>OY970166.1:0-5569666 GCA_963706595.1 uncultured cyanobacterium | reverse complement strand
CACGCCAGTAAGATGTGTTATGGCTTTAGCCTAACGCACCAAGACCTGGAAGATGGTGCGTTACACTTCGTGATAACACACCCTACTGGATTGACCTACGTCATAAATCGTCACTAATGAAAGTAGTATTCTTTGGAACACCTGATTTCGCTGTTCCTACCCTAGAAAAATTATTGCATCAACCAGATTTTCAAGTGTTGGCAGTTGTTACCCAACCGGATAAACGTCGGGAACGGGGTAATAAACTCATCCCTTCACCAGTAAAAAACGTGGCTATTCACCACCATTTGCCTGTATGGCAACCACAACGGATTAAAAAGGACACGGAAACTTTAACCCAACTTCGAGAGTCTGATGCAGATGTATTTGTGGTTGTAGCCTATGGACAGATTTTGTCCCCGGAAATTTTGGCTATGCCCAAGCTGGGCTGCATTAATGTGCATGGCTCGATTTTACCCCAATATCGTGGTGCAGCACCGATTCAGTGGTGTCTATACAACGGTGAAAAAGAAACGGGGATCACGACAATGTTAATGGATGCCGGCATGGATACTGGGGCAATGCTATTAAAAGCAACTACACCGATTGGATTGCTAGATAATACCCAGGATTTAGCGCAGAGGCTATGCGTCATTGGTGGAGATTTATTAGTAGAAACTCTGTTTAAGCTGGAAAATCGGGAAATTGTACCTGTTCCGCAAGATGATGCGTCAGCGACTTATGCACCTTTGATTCAAAAGCAGAACTATACGTTGGATTGGTCAAAAAGTGCTATTCAATTACATAACCAAATCAGAGGTTTTTACCCCAACTGTACAGCCACCTTTCGGAATCAAGGCATAAAAATTATCGCCTCCGTTCCCCTTGGTGATGCTTACGGTGACGAACCGACACCTGAATTAACAGAAATTCACCAAAAATTGCCTGATTTATCAACTATATCAGGGAGTATGGGAGAAGTGGTAAGCATCGCCAAGGGAATTGGCGCTATTGTCCAAACTGGTGCGGGTTTGCTACTTTTACGCGAGGTTCAGTTAGCTGGCAAACGTCCCCAGTCGGGATGGGATTTTGTGAATGGGAACCGTTTAACTGTGGGTGAAGTATTGGGCAATGGTTAAACAGCTAATTTTTCGTAGAAATTACAAGACTCACAAGGTCCTTCTGGGTTGACAGCACAGCGCATAATTTCCGATTGGGCATTATAGCTACAGGTAGCATCACCAATTACCCAACGTCCTTTGACTAAAGTTTTCTCTGTTGGTCTTTTGGCAGACTGTACGTAAAGGGCGATGTTCCACAAGTGGTAACGTCCTGATTTTAATTGGTATCTGTGGCGGCGTTCTAATACCGCATAAGTTTGACCTTCAAAATCGACGTAGTTTCCTGGTTGGGGTGTCCAATCGAGTTGGACTCTGCCGAGTGACTGACTGGGATGTGTCAGAATTACCTCGGTTGCTAAAGAGTCTGGCTCCATAAGTTTATGTGATGTGGTTTACATTAATTATAAAGAAAAGTCCGAAAACCTTAGATAAAATTACCGCGATTGCCTCCGGTGGGGCTTTGCCCATCACTCTCTATTGAGCAAAACATTTCGTCACAAATTTGTTTAATTCAGTATTGTATAATTACCAAGCAATAATTACCATAGACAACTTCAATATTTACTTCATATAATTTTACAAATATCAGCCATTTGAGAAAGCATGAAAGTAAATACGCGCCCATGATATCGTTGCTAGATAAGCAATAGAGAGATTTCATCAATCCAATTTTTGCTGAGTGCCTATGACATTGTTTAAAGTTATGTAGCCTTTTTGTGACGGACTGTAAGCTACTGCTGTAAACTATGCTTTGATTATGATTCTTTCGCAGAGAAGAACACTGGAAAGGAGCCTTTTTTTCAATGTCTCATACCGTTAAAATCTACGATACCTGCATTGGCTGCACCCAGTGCGTCCGCGCTTGCCCTACAGACGTGTTGGAAATGGTTCCCTGGGATGGCTGTAAAGCTGCTCAAGTTGCCTCTTCACCCCGCACCGAAGACTGCGTAGGATGTAAGCGTTGTGAAACTGCTTGCCCTACTGACTTTTTGAGCATCCGAGTTTATCTAGGTGCTGAAACAACTCGCAGCATGGGTCTAGCTTATTAAGGAATTTGCCGTAAATTCCTGATTAAGTTGACAATTTACAATTGTAGGGTGGGTTTATTCACCCTACTAAATTTTTATTTTAGTCTAAAGTTTAAAAAACTATAACCACATCTGGTAGCATAGGGAGCAACTTGCTCCTTTTTTTCTTGGACAAAATGCAGCTTTTATGCTGGCAGGTGAACTAGATTAAATTATATTGAAATCAGAGTGGTGTGAGTCATGTGTGGAATCGTTGGTTATATAGGGACTCAAGCAGCAACAGATATCTTACTGGCGGGGCTAGAAAAACTGGAATATCGGGGTTATGATTCCGCCGGGATAGCCACTGTCTGGGAAGGTGAAGTGGACTGTGTTCGCGCCAAAGGTAAACTACATAACTTACGTTCTAAACTCGAACAAATCGCTACTCCGGCTCAAATTGGCATTGGTCACACTCGCTGGGCGACTCATGGAAAGCCAGAAGAACACAACGCCCATCCTCATCTAGATATGGCTATGCGCGTAGCGGTGGTTCAAAATGGCATTGTGGAAAATTACCGCGAGTTGCGGGAAGAACTCAAACAAAAAGGACACCAGTTTGTTTCGGAAACCGATACTGAAGTTATTCCCCATCTGATAGCTGAATTTCTCAAAAATCCTCCAGCGCCTCATCTTCCTAGTTCCCCATCTGCTCTTTTAGACGCAATTCGCCAAGCTGTTAACTATCTTAAGGGTGCGTTTGCGATCGCAGTTATTTCTGCTGATTACCCAGATGAATTGATTGCGGTTCGTCAACAAGCCCCTTTAGTCATTGGTTTTGGTCAAGGTGAATTCTTTTGCGCCTCCGACACCCCTGCAATTGTCGCTCATACTCGTGCCGTTTTACCGCTAGAAAATGGTGAAATTGCCCGTCTGACTCCCTTGGGTGTGGAAGTCTATAACTTTGCGGGGGACAGGTTAAAGAAACAGCCCCGGATGCTGAATTTGAATCCCACGATGGTAGAAAAGCAGGGATTCAAACACTTTATGCTCAAAGAAATTTATGAGCAACCGGGTGTAGTCCGAGCCAGTTTAGCCGCTTACTTTGATACTGATAGTAATTCTGCTGAATCAGCTTCACCAATTAACCTGGGCTTACCTACGGAATTTTACGCAGATTTAGAACAAATTAATATTGTGGCTTGTGGTACGAGTTGGCACGCCGCATTAGTAGGAAAATACTTAATTGAACAATTAGCAGGAATTACCACTCAGGTACATTATGCTTCGGAGTATCGCTATGCACCCTCACCGTTAACAGCAAATACCTTAATTATTGGTGTGACTCAATCAGGTGAAACGGCTGACACTTTAGCCGCTTTAGGGATGGAAAAAGAACGTCGCCTGGGGAAAGAACCCAAATATCAAGCGCGACTTTTAGGGATTACCAATCGCCCGGAAAGCAGCCTGGGGTTAATGGTTCCTCATGTGATTAATACCTTAGCAGGAATTGAAATTGGAGTAGCAGCAACGAAAACTTTTATTGCTCAATTGATGGCATTTTACGCTTTGGCGTTGGATTTAGCGGCGCGTCGTCAGACAGTTTCCCCAGAGAGATTAGCCGAAATTATTACCGGGTTGCGCCAAATTCCGCAAGAGATTGAGGCGACTTTGCAGAGTCAAGAAACTTTAACTGAACACTTAGCACATGAATTTGCAGACACCACAGATTTTATCTTTTTAGGTAGGGGGATCAACTTTCCCATTGCTTTAGAAGGGGCGTTAAAATTAAAGGAAATCAGCTATATTCATGCTGAAGGTTATCCTGCGGGGGAAATGAAACATGGACCCATTGCATTGTTAGAAGCGAAAGTTCCAGTGGTGGCGATCGCAGTTCCTGGTAGTGTATATGAAAAGGTGCTTTCTAACGCCCAAGAAGCCAAAGCCAGAGATTCCCGCTTAATTGGTGTGACTCCCAGCAACGATGGCGAAGCTGCGGAAATCTTTAATGATTTGCTCCCCGTTTCGGAAGTGGATGAATTACTCTCCCCGATTCTGACTGTAATTCCTTTGCAACTTTTGGCTTATCACATTGCAGCGCGTCGCGGTTTGGATGTTGACCAGCCCCGGAATTTGGCAAAAAGCGTCACAGTTGAATAATTTTATCTAATCTCTGTGATGTAAAATGGCAGTACCTCTTTTTCTGCTTCTGTTAATTCAATTTCCAGATAATCACACAGATGAATAAAATTGAATACTCCATATTTAGATAACTGCTGTCTAAATGTTTGCAGTTCCTCTACAATGCCCTGAATGTGTATCTTCAGGGCTGTCTTTGAAGTAAAATTAGCGCAAAAATCGTCTGCAATGTCCAGCAAAACCGCCGGAGTGTGATTTTTGATGAAACAATCTTTACTTTTTTCGATAAAAAGCAGATATTTATTAAATACGGAAAATTTTGTATTTATCAGTTCAATTAAAATTTGCTGTTTAAGTTTTTCCCTTAAATACTCGCTCACTAGAAATTTCAGGGTATAACCTTTAGCTTGTTTCCCAATTAATGAGCGCCAAATCAATCTCTCTACGGCATTTAAAAGTTGATATTTAGGAACAGTTGGCCAAATACTGTTAGCTAAGGTGTCAATAGTTGCCAATTTCCGATGAATAGCCATAGAGTACATAATGTGCCATTCTATCTCAGAAAGGCGATTTAACTGCTGCTCTAGTAAGTGAATAATATTACTGAGCAATAAAGTATTTTGCTCTAAAAATTTACCCATATCGCCATCAAATAGCTCGATTATGGCATTAGTAACCATGCATATTTGCAAAGGGTTATGATTGTAGCGATCGCACAATTCCCTTTTTTGCTCATCTGAACCTCGCAGTTGCTTTAATTTCACTATCTGAAGCGCTACCTTTGGAGAACCTTCCAACTTCAGGGAACGCACCTTTAAACCTACTCCCTCTAAAATGGCGACTTCAGTAGGCTTTTCTCTAGAGGTTAAAATCAGACAGCTATTATGGTTGGTTTTGCCAATTGCTTGAATTAAATCACCATATATCTGATATACAGGGCGAAATTTTCCCAGGGAACCCGCATCTAAAACCGTTTCTAGGTTATCGAAAATTAATAAACATCGGTAAGTACGCAGATAATCTATGAGCAGATTGATGTCGGGTTGAGTTTCTTGCTGATCGGATAACAATGAGATTAATTCAGTTATAAGGTGGTTTCCAGAATGAGTATACTGTAGCGATCGCCAAATCACATAATCAAACTGATCTTGAATTTCTGTGGCTAATTGAGTCGCTAAAGTCGTTTTACCAACTCCGCCCATTCCTAAGACTGTCACCAAGCGACAGCCATCTTCTAAAATCAATGTTTTTAGCTGCGTCAGTTCTTCTACGCGTCCGTAAAACACTGAAACATCAATTGCAGGAATTAATGTATTCTTTTTTGCGGATTTATATGTAATATTACGCGGGTGGGTTGGGTGGCGATGAGGTGTAGAGATTTCTCTCCAATCCAGATTTAATCTGCGACATAGTTCTTCAAAACTTGCATAATTAACTGCTTTACCAGTGAGGAATTTGCTAACAGTAGCTAGAGCTAGCCCTGTGTCATGAGCCAAGCTTCTTTGGCTGGGGTAGCCATTACGTGTAACCGCTACATTGACTTGATCAATACAGTCATGGCGAATTTTCAACGATCTTGGCATTCTGTATTATGTTTATAAGGATATTTACTTAGTTTAGATTATTTTTAAATTTGGCGATTTTTATGAGTTTTTTTGCTTTAATTGCGTCAAAATCTCGCCATCTCCTTGCTAAGGGTTAGAGGTGAAGTGCTGTGATTTTTATTTGTAAAAATAATAATCAAAGTTGGTCATAACTTAGGTTAACTCAGTAAAATTCAGTACGGAAAACAGTAATGAAGTTTATAAAATGAACAAACGCATCAACAGAAATATGAGGATTTTACTACCTGATATTAACCAGGAGTAATCTCTGCAAAGTTAAATACTACTTCAGCTACACAAAAGGAAACAACCCAAAATGTCTAGAAATACAATTAAATCTCAAACTTGGCTCAAACTCGTAGTTGATCAATCATTAGATACAGTCTTTGGTCTGCTACATCAATTCGCTAATACTCCTCGTTTCCATGAGAGCATAGCAGTTATATTTGGTAACTCAGTTGATGCTAGTGGCTTTCAGACTGCTTGGATGAATAGAGATTTTGCAACTTTCCCTCCTATTGAAATCCGCAGTGCAGCCGAAATTAATGGTGCTAATGGGGCTTTTTCGCGAGATACCGGCAAGATTTATTTAGCAGCAGAGTTTATTACTCAAAATGCTAACAACCTTGAAGCAATTACGAATGTATTGCTGGAAGAATACGGGCATTTTGTTGATGCACAGATTAATGTCATAGATACACCCGGTGATGAAGGGGCGATTTTTGCGAGGTTGGTGCAAGGGGATATTTTAAGTGAGCAACAGTTAGCAGTTTTGCGTGCTGAGGATGATACGGCGACTGTCATGCTGGATGGAAAAGAGACTGTGATTGAAATGAACACCATAAATGGTGGTAATGGCAATGACTTCTTATTTGGTACTAATGGCAATGACTTCATTTTTGGTAATGATGGCAATGACTTCATTTTTGGTAATGCTGGCAATGACACCATTTATGGTGATGAAATATTTTTTAATGGTACTGGCAATGATTTCATTGATGGTGGTGCTGGCAATGACACCATTTATGGTGATGGCATCATTTTTGGTGTTAGCGTTCAGGATATCATAAATGGTGGTGATGACACCATTTATGGTGGTACTGGCAATGACACCATTCATGGTGTTGGTGGCAATGACACCATTTATGGTGATGATGGTGATAACACCATTTATGGTGGTACTGGCAATGACCTCATTTATGTTGGTGCTGGTAGTAACATCGTTAATGGTGGTGCAGGTAATGATACCCTTAGTGGTAAAAATAATCTTGATATAGGTGTTGATATAGGTGCAACTATTTACCTGGATCGTAGTTATGGAGGACAAGCCCAAAGCTTAAAAGCTGGAGACTATGATGTAAATGATTTACAAATTGGTAATGATCGCCTGAGTTCATTGAAGGTAAGTTCAGGTTTTAAAGTTACACTATACGAACACAAAGGATTTACTGGAAGTAGTCGCACCTTTACCGCAAATACTGTTTGGGTAGGTAATGATTTTAACGACAAGGCCTCCTCAATTAGAGTCGAATACATTGGGTCCAATTCTCTGAACGGTGGTGATGGCGATGACACCATTGATGGTGGTGCTGGCAATGACACCATTGATGGTGGTACTGGCAATGACACCATTTATGGTCATAAGGGTGATGACACCATTGATGGTGGTACTGGCAATGACACCATTGATGGTAATGAGGGTGATGACACCATTGATGGTAATGAGGGTGATGACACCATAAATGGTAATGAGGGTGATGACACCATAAATGGTAATGAGGGTGATGACACCATAAATGGTAATGAGGGTGATGACCGCATTTATGGTGGTGCTGATAATGACACTCTCGATGGTGGTACTGGCAATGACATTCTCGATGGTGGTACTGGCAATGACCTCATTAATGCTGGTGCTGGCAATGACTTCATTTATGCTGGTACTGGCAATGACACCATTGATGGTGGTACTGGCAATGACCGCATTTTTGGTAATGATGGTGATGACACCATATTTGGTGATGATGGTGATGACCACATTTATGGTGGTTATGGCAAGGATACCATTTATGGTAATGAGGGTGATGACCGCATTTATGGTGGTGCTGACAATGACACTCTCGATGGTGGTACTGGCAATGACATTCTCGATGGTGCTAATGGCCATGACCTCATTAATGCTGGTGCTGGCAATGACTTCATTTATGCTGGTAATGGCAATGACACCATTGATGGTGGTACTGGCAATGACCGCATATTTGGTGATGATGGTGATGACACCATATTTGGTAATGATGGTGATGACACCATATTTGGTAGTGCTGGCAATGACACTCTCGATGGTGGGGAGGGAAATGATCGCGTTAGCGAAAAACGAAATGTGAATTTTACCCTTTCTAAGATTCCTAATGACACCAATAACACACACCAGCTTATAGGCTTAGGAACTGACAGCTTAAAGAATATTGAGACTGTTGAACTACAAGGAGGAGCAGGTAATAACACCTTAGATGCTAGTCTTGCCACTGTTAAGGTTGAGCTTAAAGGTTTGGAAGGTAATGATACCCTCAAAGGTGGTTCAGAGGATGATATCCTGGCTGGAGGAGCAGGGACTAATGATCTTTGGGGAGGCGAAGGTTCGGATACCTTTGTAACTGAAGCTGGTGGAATTCAGATTATCAAAGATTTTGAGCGTGGTGTTGATAAAATTGACATGGCACAAGCTCAAGTTAATCAAATTTCCTTTGATGATTCTAATCAAGATTTAACAATTATTAAAGTAAATGGAGAAGAAAGAGCAAGAATTGAAGGAAGTCTGGTTGACTCAAGCTCTTTAATTAATACCAGCAATGATATTAAACCCCAACCTCTTACAGCCGCACAAGTTAAAAATCTCAGCGCAATGCTGCAAAAGTGGGCAGAAAGTTACGCTACATCTTTAGGGCTTTCTACCGACAATGTGCAACTTGTTAATAATAATCTTCAGATGGTTGGAGGTGATTTAACATTTATTGACTTTGGAACTCAACAGACTACAACTGATCAGGGTTTAGAAATAGAAAACATGACCCGTAATGCGTCTATGCTTTTCAGAAACAACTCTACAGAATCATCAAGCGTAACTTTTAGTTACTCAGATGGCAAAGGATATGAAGTTTCAAATGAAGATACAACTCAATGGGAAATTGGTAATACATTTGGTCTTGGTACATCGGTCACAGTTGGGGGAAAAGCAGGAATACCTTTTCTTGCCCAGAGTAGCGTAGAAGCCACTGTAGAGACAAGCTACGAACATAGCTTTTCTAATGGTGGCAGCAACACAAAAATCAACACCGATAACGTCAATACCCAGCAAGACACCAGTATTCAATTTAATGCACCTGCTGGAGCAGTTACTAAAGCATTTGCAACCGCAACAGGAGGAGAGTATTCAGGAGGAAAATACGAAATTCCGATCACCATCTCTGGATCAATTGGCATTGATCTAAATGGAAATGGGGATACTTTAGATGATTATGAAATCAATAATCTTCCTGTGAATGCTATTCTGCAATATTATAATCCTCAAGAATTTGTAGGTGAAGGATCCCAAAAATCTTTTACACTACCCCAAGAACAAAAACTATACTATAACGAAACCACTAAAGCCAAGGTAACAGGAGAGGCTGATGGGGCTTTCTTTACCAATGTTAATGCCAGTGTTGCATCCGCCTATGACTGGTCATTGAGTAACCCAACTACTTCAGAATATGTGAATGGAGTTAACTACAAACCTCAATTCAATAATGTCCCTGTGGAAGAACGCTATTGGTTAATCCGTAATTCGGAATATGGTCCTCGACCTTCTGACTATACTTTACGCATTGACGGATTCACTCCTGCTGAAGATTTCATCGGTATTGACCATGATTTTATTAACAGCGACGCTGATATTATGTTTGCAACAAATGTCGGTGTTGGTATTGATCCTGCTGACACACTGATTCTGAAAGCAGGAAGCTACGGGAGCTTCTCAACAACCCAAATTCTTATGGGTGGAACAGGTGACTTAACCACAATTGATGATAATGATGTCTTGGCTGAACTGATCAATGTTCGTCCCGGTGACTTACTTGGTTCTTCTAGTCCAGAGTCTTTAACCAGGGGTGAAATGACTTCCAACTTCATGTTTGGCACTCAAGGAACTATCTGGGATAATAGTTTAGCTTCTGGTAACGGTACTAACTTATTACAACTCCTAGAAACTGTCTAGACTTCTGGATAATTAATCTCAGAATGATTTGATTAGGGCGCACTCCTGAAATAGGGGTGCGATTTCTATGAGAGGATGTTTGGAAAGTCAATGCGTGGTCTAAATACATGAAAACTGCTGTAAACGACAGCCTTAAACCTGATGCTACAGGCTAGAAGCCCGTAAAAGTTGCACACAAGGGGCAAAAATCTTGATTATGTAGAAACTATTTCTGAAGATTGTGATCAATGCGTGAATATTTACAGTATAATTGCTTTGATATAGTGCTTGCCAAGTGATTTTTCTCACACCAAAGTTAATAATAACTTTTTGCGGATCTCTCTAAAGATTCTTGTAAGACTACACTAGTCTCTTTCAGAATCAATAACAAGATTTTCGTTTTTTTAATGTCCAGTTTTCCAAACTCTGAAATTAACATGAAACTAATCAAAAAATCTGAAAAACTTCTCCTCGATAAAATCAAGCTGATGGAGGAAGCCGAAGAACAAGGTCTGACAGTAGAAAATCCTCATATTCCAGAACCAGAACCGATAGGTGAGGAATATGAAGAATATCTAGAGAATGGAGAAATTAACTATATTCCTTTACGGACTCATCCCATTATCCAATCTGTGGGTAACTCAGGTTGGCAGGTTTCCGATATTTGGAAGGATGTCAGAGTGGATGATTTCTCTAGGGGATAAAACTAAACCTGGCGACTAGAAGAACCCTTGTAGAGACGTTCCATGGAACGTCTCTACATTTTTTGTCCAAGATGTATATTGTATATTTTAAAACTTAGATTATACATAAAAAATCAGCATTCTAAGTATATATAGTGCAACCAGTAGCTTTTAATTCAGTATTACTGGCTGTAAAATGATGCTTGGTTTGGTTTTGCCTGCCACAAAGCTTCAACAGTTACAAATTCGTAGCCTTGCTGTAGCAATTGTGGAATTAGTATTTTTATTGTAGCAGCAACATCTTGTCCGCCACAAGTACCATCATGCAAAACAATGAGTGAACCGTTCTGCACTTGTTTGAGAACTCGTTGCACTACAGTATTTACTCCCGGTCTTACCCAATCTTCTGGTACAACACTCCACATAACTGGGCGGTAATTCCACTTAAGAAATAATTGTAAGGTTTGGGGTGTAAATAAACCGTTAGGAGGTCTGACATCACATACTTGTTCGGGTGTCAAGTCGCAAGCATTGTAAATAGCAACTTGAGTTTTCGCTAAACTGTCTTGCAAATCATTGGGCGAAAGTGTAGGAAAAGAGCGATGATCATAACCATGCAATCCGATCCAGTGTCCGCGATCGCATATCGCTTTGGCAATACCTGGGTAACGGTTGACGCAAGCACCCAACCAAAAAAAACTAGCTTTAATATTGTAACGGTCTAATACAGCCAATACTTGGGGTGTGTATTCCGGGTGGGGTCCATCATCAAAGGTGAGTGCGATCGCCTTATTATAACCATTACCACTCCAAAGACAATTAGGAAAACTCGGTTGGAGAATCCGATAAATATATGGGAACAGTGGTGCTAACTGCATTTTGGGTTTTTTGTAGCTTGTATTAGTCTAGCGTTATAGCGTTTCCTAGTCTGTTAAGTACTTGAACCCCACCCCCAACCCCCTCCCCGCAAGCGAGGAGGGGGCTATGATGTACCTTATATGATTAGTAAAGGCTATTAGGACTTACGCAAGAACTCTCTGAAACCTCTCGACTTTGTGTCCTTTGTGTCCTTGGCGGTTCGTTTTTTCATAAATTTGCGTAAGTCCTGGCTATAACAAAATTAAGATATTTATCAATTAGCCAAGGTAGTGCTTTTTAAATGGTATTTACAGAAGGATTTAAGACAACTCCTTAAACAAAAAAATCCCCTTTATGCGCCTGTCCTCACTGGATGTTTTTCGCGGTATTACTATTGCTGCTATGATTTTAGTCAATATGGCAGGAGTAGCAGGTGAAGTATACCCTCCCCTAGCTCATGCAGATTGGCACGGATGCACACCCACAGACTTAGTATTTCCCTTTTTTCTGTTTATTGTCGGTGTGGCAATGTCTTTTTCTTTATCAAAGTATACCGAAAAAAATTACTCCCGGATATTCCGCCGCGCCGCTATACTTTTTGTTTTAGGCTTGCTACTCAATGGTTTTTGGAATCAGGGGATTTGGACTTTTGACTTCAGTAATATCCGCATTATGGGAGTATTACAGCGTATCAGCCTCAGTTACCTGTTCGCCTCCCTTGCAGTTCTCAACTTACCGCGCAAAGGACAATGGATATTAGCAGGCGCTTTACTCATCGGCTATTGGCTAACCATGATGTATGTCCCAGTTCCCGACTATGGCGCAGGTGTACTGACTCGCACAGGTAACTTTGGCGCTTATATTGATCGGTTAATTATTCCCCAAGCGCACTTATACGCTGCTGATGGGTATGAAAGATTAGGAGATCCAGAGGGATTATTTAGCACAATTCCCGCCGTTGTTAATGTTCTCGCTGGCTATTTTACAGGGCAATGGCTACGCAATCAACCAGTAAAAACACGCACAAGCATAGGGTTAGGATTATTTGGGATTGGTTGCTTAATTATAGGTTGGGCGTGGGGGTGGATATTCCCTATCAACAAAAAACTCTGGACAAGTTCTTATGTCATCTTCAGCAGTGGTTGGGCGTTACTATTGTTAGCAGCTTGCTATGAATTGATTGAAGTGCGACTGATACGGCGCTGGAGTAAGGCTTTTGAAATTATGGGATTAAATGCGATCGCCCTGTTCACAGCATCCGTTTTATTAATTAAAATCTTAGTCAGAACCAAAATCGGCACAGGGGAAACCGCCATCAGCACCTACAACTGGATTTACCAAAACATTTTCGCATCTTGGGCGGGTACTCTCAACGGTTCATTATTATTCGCCCTAGTTACCCTATTATTCTGGTTAGCAATAGCTTATCTCATGTATCGCCAACGCTGGTTTCTCAAAGTCTAACCTCTGCGACTCTGCGTGAGATTTCTCCATCCTACTCTTCCATTCAATAAATTCTTGTGAATCTCATGTTTTTTTATACTTAATCTAAGGCTAGATTATTTGTTAAAATACTGAAATTATTTGATTTATTTACATTCTATAGAGAAGGTACATTTTTTAATGGATACTTATGATAGACGTTGCCAGCTAGGTGCTTCTCGTCGTAGGCTCGAAGATGCTGTCGCCTTGCATAACCAAAAACGTTGGACAGGTGCTACTTATCTGGGAGGTTACTCGATTGAATGCTCCTTAAAATCTCTTATATGTTATGAAGAAGATAAAACTAACTTTAAAGATACAAAATGTTTTCAGAAAGGACTACAAGCTGCTAGTCTGCATAATTTAACAAACTTACTCAATGCTTTGACTTCTGTTCAACGCAGTATAAAATTAGATAGAACTGGTACTTATAAACGAGCATGGAATTTAGTTTCATCAGTCTGGCGTAATGATGAATTAAGGTATTCAGACAGACTAGGTGATGAGAAGAGTAGCAAGGATTTTATAGAAGCAGTAAAAATTTTACACCGATTTTTGCTAGACAAACAACAAGAGGCATCATGACTGATAATATAAGCTTAACACCGGAAGTTATTCATCAATACTTAAACGAAAATTTAATCTGTAAAGATGAACAAGTACAAGTGAGTGTTAAACAAACTTCATTAGGTTGGCTAAAACTTAGGATTGTTAGTAACATCTTTGAAGGTAAATTTTTAATTGAACGTGAGCAACAAATAGATGACTTGCTAACAAATTTTGACTCTAATTTAAATCTTGGTCAATATCCCATTGCTGGCTATGAATTACTAACTCCCCAGGAAGCAACAGAGCAACCTCCTGAATATATAAAATTACCTCTCTGGTCAGATATTTTGATGGCTCCAGAACCTGATGAGTCAGTGGAGGTAGATGAAGATATTCCTACTAAAAAACCTTTCATTGTGACTTTTTATTCTTTTAAGGGAGGTGTAGGTCGTTCCACAGCTTTAGGAGTAGTAGCAGGTATACTAGCAACCCGTAAGCGTCGCGTGGTTATGGTAGATTTTGACTTAGAAGCTCCTGGAATTTCAATTATGTTTCAGCAGGATATTGAAAATACTACTGAAGAAAAATTGGGAGTTTTAGATTATTTACATCAACGTTCTTTAACACCTGACCAAGATGTTCCTAATATTGCTGATTGTATCCAACAGATAAATTTACAAACTCGTGGTGAACTTTTTTTAGTTCCTGTAGGGGAGTATGACGAAAATTATATTCATCGGTTAGCTGATTTGGATATGCGCTCTTTTTACAGGTCTGGAAAAAATGCAGTTAAGCAACTGATAGAAGATATTAAAGAGCAACTAGACCCAGATGTAATTTTAATTGACGCTCGGCCAGGATTTAATGATGTAGGTGCGATCGCATTATTTGATTTAGCTGATACGGCTATAATTTGTTTTTCACCAACTGACCAAAGTTTTGAGGGACTGCGTTGGGTTGTACAAGCTGCTCGTAAACAACAAAAATATCAAAGTAAACCTGATGTAAGATTTCTTTTAACACCTGTACCAGCCGTTGCATCTGAACAGCATCAAATTTGGATAAATAAAGTTGAAGATTGGATTGAAGATAACTGGGGTTTACCAGATGAAATGACTGTCAGACAACTTTATTATGAAGTTATCTATAATGCCAGTATTGTAACTTTGTCTAGTCTAGTCAATAATGTACCCAAGAATTTAATAGATGCCTATTTGGCTCTTGCCGACACTATTGATGCCAGCTTGCCAGATCCAGATGTTAAGCCTAATATTACAAATAAAACAATTGATGACCGCAGAGAAATCCTGAAAGAACTAAAGTTTCAGGCAGCTACAGCACAAGAACTACAACCAAATGATATTCCCGCTATATTTCAACGCACAGAGGATTTCCCTAGATTTTTAAGTAATAGAACTTGGTTAATTCGTGGTGCTAAAGGAACTGGTAAAAGCCTATTGTTTAGACTGTTTGTAGAAAAATCAGATGCTGCAAAAGAACTAGCTCAATCTGATGTTAATTTAGCTCATGTTAATTTTATTCCAGGTCATGGTCAGCCTAGAGTATCAGGTACAATTCTGAACAGTTTTGACTTAAAGAGTTATGAACAACAAGTTGGTGAGAATGAATGGCAACTTTTTTGGCTCAACTATGCTCTTTTACAACTGTGCAGTCATCAGCCAGAATTACGTTCACTCTCTAGTTTAGATGAGAAATTAATAGCATTAAGTAATCAAGAACACCCTGCACATTCTGAAATTATCTCATGGCTAGTAGAACGCTCACAATCACCAACTAAGCGCCCACAAGCATCAGACGAATTGAGTTTAATTGACAGATGGTTACAGCAGAAAAATCTAGTAATATGGTTACTTTACGATGAACTAGATGCTGGATTTGGTTCTACTGAAGAAGATTATGAGCGACGTAGAAGATCCTTAGAAGCATTGCTTGCTTGGTGGTTGGAAAGTGGAACAAACTTCAAGCAGATTGTACCCAAGATATTTTTACGTGAAGATATTTGGAATCAACTCAACTTTACTAATACAGGACATTACAGTGGACGTTCACTTCAGCTACGTTGGGAAGAAGCTGATCTCTGGCGACTTGTACTTCGCCAAGCTCTTACAAATTCTGAATATCTGACCAAATTTTGGGAGGAAAAGTTAGGGGTTACTGTCGAGCGACTCGATATAATTGGGCTGGAGCAATTGCGTCAAAGTCTCTATCCTCTCTGGGGTGAAAGAATGGGGCGGACAAAAAAGGCTTACACTTATAATTGGGTTCGCACCCGTATCGCTGACGGTCATAATAATTGTTTCCCACGCAGTTTGATATTGCTCTTAGAAGAAGCAGTGAAAAAGGAAACAGACTTTGCTACCGAATATAGTTCCGAGATAACTTTGCGTCCAAAAGCATTGATTGATGCTTTTCCCTATGTGTCTCACCAACGTGTAACCGAAGTGAGGAATGAATACCCTGAGCTGATAGAATTTTTAGACAAATTCCAAGGTGAACGCTCTCCTATTGATGAAGATAGGTTAGCTGAAATCTGGAAAGTTGAAGATGATGAATTAGCCCGTCGCATCAAGGATATGATGCTGGAAGCTGGTATTCTTACCGAACGCTCTCGTCCCAAAGATCCGCCTCCTCGTACTTATACAGTTACTGAGTTATACCTGTATGGACTAGGGATGGTTCGTAAGGGACAAAGATAGCCCACCAGAATATGTGTACTATTATTTTAGTATTGCTTCCTTAATTATTTGATTTACCAACACATTTTCGCATCTTGGGCGGGTACTCTCAACGGTTCATTATTATTCGCCCTAATTACCCTATTATTCTGGTTAGCAATAGCTTATCTCATGTATCGCCAACGCTGGTTTCTCAAAGTCTAACCTCTGCGCCTCTGCGCCTCTGCGTGAGAAAAACCACCAACCCTAACGCCCAGGGGATAGCTGAGTCATAATTTCATCCTCTTTACCAGCCAAAAAATTAGCAAAACGCCGAGCCAAAGGTGGTACAATCACAAGGGGGTTGCTAAAACCAGAGAAAATATGAACACCCTCAAATCCTGGAATAGCCCCAATCAAAGGTAGGCGATCGCCACTAAAAGCCACTAAACAATGATGCCAAATTCCTGGTAAATTCCCCAAAGTCGGTAAAACTTGCTGAATATTTGTGCGTAACCACTTTTCGCTGTCCTCAGCGCTTATTTTAGCAAAAGGATCAGTGAGAACGCGGCTAACTTGACCCAAACGCAAACTACCATCTTGAAACTGAATCGCACCCACATCTAAAATTGGTGGTAATGGTTCATTACCTGAATCTTGCCATAATTCATCAACTTGAGTAGATTCGGCTTCTAACTGAAACCGTTGCAGATTTGCTGGCATAATCAAGGTGCGTAACGTCAACTCCACAGGTGGGGTTTCGATCACCTCTGCATGGGTAAAATACAGCTTGATGGAAATTCCAGCCAATTTTAGTAGCTGTCTGCTAAATCCACCCGCGCAAATTACTATATTTTCACTGTGGTAAGTTTCAATAGTTGTTCGTACATTCTTCAACTTCATTCCGGACTGAGATGAAGTAGTTTGCAAATCGAGAACTTCGGTAAATTGCATTTCACCACCAGCACGCAGAAAAGCTTGAATATAGCCCTGGGTTGTCTTGACTGGGTTGATGTGACCATGTTTAACAGTCAAAGCCCCGGCGATCGCCTCTGGATTTAGCAGTGGTTCCAACTCACAAGCTTCTTTGATATTCAGTAATTGAGGTGGAATGGCAAAATGATTATAAGATACAGCCGTTGCTTGTGGGTCGCTGTCGGGGGCAATGGTGAGCAATAAATCTAGTTCCCGAAACTCAGTCTCAGCGTCTAACTCAGAATCGAAGTTATGGTAAAGGGCGATCGCCTCTTTGCACAATTGACGCGTGAGTGGAGTCGTCCCAGACCAATAAGCCAAACCACCATAACTACAGCGCGTCGCATTCTCCGGTGTACCGTGTTGTTCTAACAAAAGTACAGAAAAACCTGTTTTTGCCAGTTCGTAGGCGATCGCCGCACCCGTAATCCCCGCCCCAACCACAATCCAGTCATAGTTCTTCATAATTTACGATGTTTCCCCGACTAAATATTTAAATATATCATCCAAAACTCGATTAGCTCCCATAATTCCCCATGAAGAAATCCAGATATCGCTTGTAACTGGATAAACCCGATTTTCTTGAACAGCTTTTAACCGCGACCACAAAGGATGATTGATGAATTGTTGTAATTTTGATTCATTGTGTCCTCCTAATATTAGAAAAATAGCATCACCTTCAATTTTGGGAATTAATTCTAACGAAATATTTTCGTTATTTTTATCTTGGTCTTGATATAAAGGACGAGATAAACCGATTTCCTGAATAATTGAGCCACTAAAAGAACGATTCATATAAATTCGAGTAAAATTCGCCCAAAAATTCACTAGAGAGACTTTAGTATCACCAAGATTATCACCCATTTTTTGACGTAAATTTTCTATTCTTTGGTCATAGTCTCGCAGCAGATTTTCAGCTTTTTCCGTTTCACCAACTGCTTCCGCAAACTTTGTTAACCACTGCTTCCAACTAATATCTCCTGCGGCTAAAACTGTGGGTGCAATTTGGGATAATTGTTTATATAATTCAGCATCCCAAGCCAGACCTAAAATCAAATCTGGTTTTAAATATAAAATTTTTTCTAAATTGGGTTGACCATTAGTACCAATTTTCTCAATTCCGTCTGTTAAATTATCTAGATATTTGAGAAAATTGTTGTCCCCTAATGTTGTCGCTGCTATGGGTTTAATTCCTAAAGCCAAAACATTATCTAAGCCACCTAAAACAATTATGCGCTGTCACCCATAGCGTGTTTTACTACCCGCACTGGGGTTATATCCATAGGATTTAAATTCAAGGTTTGTGTATTATTCAGTCCACAACCTATAACAATTAAACTAGTGGCAATACTTAATAATAACAGTTTAAATTTATCACTAAAATAAAATTTTATTCGCATAATTTATTAGTAATTATTTTTAATTTGAGATTTCAAAGTTTATCCTAACCTGACAAAACAGGGAAATAAAATTCCTACTACTGCTCCCTCTCCTTACTAAGGAGAGGGCTGGGGTGAGGTTTCATTTCCTCTTGAGATTTGAAAATTTATCCTAAGCTGACAAAACAGGGAAATAAAATTCCTACTCCTGCTCCCTCTCCTTACTAAGGAGAGGGCTGGGGTGAGGTTTCATTTCCTCAGAATGACTACCAAACGATTCTATATCCAACGCTTAGAGTTCTACCTCTGCCGGCATAATTCGCACTATCAAAAAATGGAGCAAAGTATTGTGAATAAACTGGGAAATATTGGTTATTTAACAAGTTTTGAATGCCAATTTGGAGTTCACCAGCACCTAGTTTAATACTGCTGATATAATCCACTGTGACGTAGCTGCTGATTTTGCCATCATCAGCCCCATCTTCAAAGCCGCGATCGCGATTACCAGAATAAAGTAATTGTAGTCTGTTTCTCCAACTTGGGAGAGTTTGGTTTTCTATGTAAGCTGTCAATTTCAAAGGTGGAACTGTAATACTATTGAGTGCGACAAAATCACCATCATTATCTTCATCATTTTCACCGTCTACCCAAGTCGCTGTACCGCCCAAACTCCAACCTTGAGCCGGTTGAACATCAACCGCAGCTTCTATACCGTAAACTTTTTGAGGAGCGCGAACAGTCTCTAGGAAATCAGTGTTAGCGTTAAATAAAATAGCAGAACCTAAGTCAGAATAGTTGTAAAAACCAGAAAGTGAAGCTTGGATATTATCCCATTGACCCCGAATACCAATTTCATAGTTATCTACTTTCTGGGGTTCTGTTAATTGCAAAGAATTCAAAACATTCACCACACCTCCAGGAGGTCTGCGGAAGACACGACCCAAATCGGGAACAGAAAACCCTTGAGCAAAGTTACCAAAAACACTAATTTCTGGCGTAAATTTGTAGACAATTCCAGTATTAAACACTGTAGAATCAAAACTGCGATCGCCTCCTTGAATATCCCGACGGGGAGATTCCGCAGTGGTGTAATCTTCCAAACTCACATCTATATTCACATAACGCAAGCCACCACTTAACCGCAGATTATCACTCACCTCCCATTGCAACTGACCAAATATACCCAATTCCCTAAAGTCATATTCTGGTACAAAAACACGCTCGTCAATTTTGCGAAAGATGCGACCCCCTGATGCGTCCAATTCATCACCATCAAAAATATTAAACTTTTGAGAACTTTGCTCTTTTTGATAGTCAACACCCCAAAGTAAACTCACCGTTTTTTGCGAATTGAAGGGGGTTTCAACTTGCAATCGTCCTCCCAACTGTTCCGAAAGGAGAAGTTAAGATTGATTTTTGGCTAGTGTTTCAGTCGATAGTATTTAGGATTTATCCCAAATCGTTTACGAAAAGCAGACTGCAAAACAACCGTGGTTTGCATAACCAACTGTACGTGCTACCTCTTGTATACTCATTTGTCTTTCTAGAAGCAGTTGACGTGACAATTCCATACGGTACTGATGCAAGTAACCAAAGGCTGTTGTCCCAAATACTTGATGAAAACCAATTTTTAATTTGTAATCATTTAATCCTACTTGACGTGCCAGTTCGATTAATGAGGGGGGATTATTAATATTTTTAATTAAAATTACTTTAGCTGCATGAATTCTCTCAATATCATCTTTTTTTAGAACATCTGATTTTGTTATATCTTGTCTGTTTTGTCTCAATTGTTCTAATTTGAGAGCAATTAATTCTAAGCATTTAGCTTCTAAATATATATATTTCGTCATTCCCTGAAATGGACAGTTAATAATTTGCTCTAATGGCAAATACATTTCTGGAGTAATTATATTGGTTTCAAAAAAACTTTCTTTACTATTTCCTTCCATCAAATCTGTTAATATTTTTGGGAACTTTTTGCTGTTATCAATAATAAAACTATTCAGGAAATCTGAACTTTTTAAGTGAATATCTACTTTCAATCTCCGCTTTTCAGCAAAAATTTTCCAACCTTCTATTTCATCGCTTTCATCTGTATAAAACCAGTCTAAAAAGCTTTGTCCACATTCGTTTCGAGAGTATGATCCTGACAAATTAAACCCAAATTCTATCTTATCGTCTTCAATCTCTTGAATATCTTCAGATTCAACATATAAATCATCATCAAATTCTTCATCAATAATCAGCAGACGCATTCCTCGTAACTGAATTTGACGATGATATCCTTTCCCAAGATTCTGGGGACAGTAATTGATAAAATCCGCAGTATCAGACTTATCTGGATAGTGGGTATTTTGGTTAACCTGTCGCCAAGTTCGTTTATACTCTGTTTGCGAAATTATATTTGCCATACTTTTATCACAGAAGCAGACCTATTGCATTTTGTCTCGCAAGTCACCCCAACATTGTCCGGCTTTCTTGGATTTCGTTATATTCGCCAAAAATCCGATTCCCTCCCCTTTCTAACTACGGTGTACACACAAGTGATCTAATCCCCCTAAATCCCCCTTAAAAAGGGGGACTTTAAATAATTTTCCCCCCTTCTCAAGGCAGGGCTGTTTCATTCCATCAGAAGGGAGGATTTGTCAATATCATTAGGGATAATTTTTGGGACAGAAGTCATGGAAAACCTACATTTCAATCCAAAAAATTCAAATTTTTCTCAGGATATTTAGAGCGATCGCTTTAAATATCCCTTGACATAATAAGCCTTTGAGGGAATGAAACAGCCCTGCCTTCTCAAGGGGGGTTAGGGGGGATTGAAACGCTGTTAGGCAAATTGATAAAACTTGTGTGTACACGGTAGCCTTTCCAAGGGGAGGGTTAGGGTGGGGTATTATGCCATAAACTCAGTAGTCTTCTGCTTATCCAACTTCAGCATCAACACACCCAAAGGAGGCAGACATAAATCCAGCGAATAAGGACGACTATGCAATGACCAGTTATCCGTCCATTTACCACCTAAATTGCCCATATTACTGCCGCCATAAGGACGAGCATCACTATTGAACAACTCAGTATAAAATCCTTCTTTGGGTACACCAATCCGGTAGTGAGAATGAGGTTGGGGTGTGAAGTTGCAAACCACGATCACGAAATCATCAGAATCCTTGTCATAACGGACAAAGGAAACTACACTATGACGGTTGTCGCTACAATCAATCCACTCAAAGCCATCCTCGGCAAAATCTTGGGTATATAAAGCCGGTTCAGAACGGTAGAGATGGTTTATGTCCTGGAAAAACTGCTTTATTTGTTGGTGGTCTTCATACTGCAACAATTGCCATTCCAAATCTGCCCAGACATTCCACTCACTCCATTGTCCAAACTCCATGCTCATAAACATGGTTTTCTTGCCTGGGTGAGCGAACATATAGCTAAATAAACAACGCACATTTGCTAACTTCTGCCATGTATCACCGGGCATTTTACCGATGATGTTGCTCTTACCATGTACCACTTCATCATGGGACAAAGCCAGCATGAAGTTTTCGCTGTGGTTGTACCACATACTAAAGGTAATATTATTTTGATGGAACTGGCGGAACCACGGGTCCATGCTGAAGTAATCCAACATATCGTGCATCCAACCCATATTCCACTTTAAGTTAAAGCCTAATCCGCCTGTATAGGTAGGCCAAGATACCATCGGCCAGGAAGTAGATTCTTCCGCAATTGAGAGAACACCAGGAAAATAACTGAAAAGATGATGATTTACCTGACGCAGAAAATCTGCTGCTTCTAAGTTTTCTCTGCCACCATATTGGTTAGTTACCCATTCTCCTGGTTCGCGACAATAATCAAGGTAAAGCATTGAAGCGACAGCATCAACCCGAATTCCATCAATATGGTATTTGTCAAACCAGAAGAGGGCATTTGCTACTAAGAAGTTTCTGACTTCGTGACGATTGTAGTTGAAAACCAGAGTCCCCCATTCCTTATGTTCGCCTTTGCGGGGATCGGAGTGTTCATAAAGGTGACTACCATCAAAGAAGGCTAAACCGTGACCATCTTTGGGAAAGTGACCGGGAACCCAATCGACAATTACGCCAATGCCGTTTTCGTGACATTTGTCCACAAAATACATGAAATCTTCCGCACTCCCAAACCGTGAGGTGGGGGCATAATATCCAGTTACTTGATAACCCCAAGAACCATCAAAGGGATGTTCGGCAATGGGTAGCAGTTCTAAATGGGTGTATCCCATTTCTTTGACATAAGGAATCAGTCGGTCTGCTAGTTCTCTGTAGGTCAGGAAGCGTGCGCCTGGTTTGAGTTCCGAAACCACAACTACAGGTTCTGTCTCACCATTGGGTAATTTAGGCGGTTCTGAACTAGAAGCGTGTAACCAAGAACCTAAATGCACTTCGTAAACTGAGACGGGTTGGGTGAGGGGGTCAGTGTGACGACGCTTTTCCATCCAGTCTTCGTCATTCCAAGTGTAAGCACTTAAGTCAGTGACAATGGATGCCGTTTTCGGGCGGGGTTCTTGCTGGAAACCGTAGGGATCGGATTTTTCGTAAATATGACCTTCAAAATTTTTAATTTCATATTTGTAATGCTCTCCCACTCCGATTTCTGGAATGAATAATTCCCAAACCCCAGTGGGTCCTTTCCGCATCTGGTGTTTACGTCCGTCCCACAGGTTAAAATCTCCTAGCAAGGAAACGTTACGAGCATTGGGAGCCCAAACGGCAAAATAAACGCCTTTCACACCGTTGATTTCTGTGGGATGCGCTCCCATTTTCTCGTATATCCGGTGATGATTGCCTTCGGAAAACAGATGCAGGTCAAAGTCTGTCAGATTGGGGGAACGGAAGGCGTAGGGGTCATAAGTGACGCGCTCATGTTCGCCTTCTTTGATCCGTAATTGGTAGTTTGTCAGTTCTGCTACTTCAATTGTGCATTCAAAAAAATGCGGATCATGTACTGTCTGCATTGGGAATTCCTGACGTTGTTCAGGCAGAACTACCCATGCTGCACTGGCATTTGGTAGGTAGGCTCGCACAGCCCAGACTTTTTTGCCATTTTGTTCTATGAGATGAGAACCTAGTATTTCAAAGGGATCGTGATGCTGATTCCCAACTATACGGTTAACCTGTTCTGGGACAATTGTGGTCATGGACATGAAGCTACCTACATCTAGATAAAGTAATTGAATGATATACTGCCACTGCTGACCTGATGGAGTACAGCCTGGTTTTGCTCGGCAAGACCTAAATTTATGGTTCTAAATATATTGGTTACATTTATTTGTAATTGCGTCGCCACCGTTATCGTACATCACAATGAGGCATCAGTGTTTTCAGAATGATGGGGTAATAAGTAAGTATTCACAAAAGAGTAAGTTTGTCAAATATCTAAAAAAGGGAAAATTTGCAGTAAGGCTTTACGTAATTTTATAAGATAAACTGTTTGCCGTAAATCGGCACTCAGTTTGGGCGGAGGACTGACTTGTAGCTGTTCTTGTAGTTCTGCGTATTCGGCAGCATTTAGGGGTTTGCCATCTACAGGCGATCGCGCGTCTATAATAATTTCTGTCCGCAATATTTCTTCTGGTATATCTTCTGGCGGTGGTAATGCAACTACAGCTGTTCCCCAAGTGCTAGTTAACCACACCAGAATGCTAGTGCTGACAATCAAAATCCCCCAAAATATTTTCTTGTTCTTTCTCATTTTCCTACTCCCTACTCCCCACTCCCCACTCCCCACTCCCTAACCTTACAACCCCGGCGGTAATGGTTCGTGACACAGTTGATGGATTTGCTCAATGCGTTCAAATAACCAGGGATATCCTTGACGGTACTGAGGAATGAGTGCTAAAGGACTCAGTAAGGCAGCAGCACTAATGTCTGCTACACTTAGCCTATTTCCTACTAAATAATCATTTTTTTGCCAGCGATGAGATAATTCTGAAAACGCTGTCAACAGTCTATTTTTAGCTAATTCTACACTAGCCTTGTTGATGCCATATTGTTGGCGCACTACTGAAATTACTGTTTGGCTGAGTAGTGAAGGGTCAATTTGCTTGCCAACGCCAGCCCGAAACTGATAATATACAAACCTTGTGGCTGTACCGATGCTTTCATCCAGCCAATCCTCTAGCATCAATGCTTCTGTTTGCTGCTCATGGTTTGGTAAAAATAACGACGGTTCTGTTTGGTAATTTTCCAGAAACTTGAGAATTTCGGTAGAATCTGCGATCGCAACTGGTTTACCTTCAATTTGCGGTAATAAAACAGGTAAAGTCTTCAAACCAGTCAGAGGCTTAACTCTGAGGATATGCAACCCAGGAGTCAAATTTTCAGTTTTATAATTAATTTGCTTATAGCCTAGCCCTAAACGGGCTTTGCGACAATAATGAGATGTACTAAATTGCAGTAGCAACATAAAACTACTTTGTCCTACAAAAGCATAAATTTTATCCGCTTAACTGCGAAATCTTTACAATAAGTATCTTTATTTAACAATAATAGCAGAAATAGAACTTACACAAGATTACACATTAACAAAGCACAGAAGCCCCAGAAAACACAATTTAATGAGATTTTTAGAAAGTTATTACCTAAGTAATAACAAGGACACTTGGTTCAAAATAGAACAATGTTTACCAGTGTCCTTGACCTACGCCTTGATTAAAGGGTCTACTCCACAGAATTAAAAGCTGCTGTATACTCGCCCAAAATTAAATTAACTAAATCTTTGTAATAAATTACACTAGTAGTAAGATTTTTTGGGCGCGATTTCTACCTTAAAAATTTATGGAGTAGTGCCGGGTGTAGGAGCAGGAGTAGCACCGTCAGTTGGCTCACCAGGAGCCGGAGACGCAGGTGGAGCTTCACTAGGCTGTGGAGCAGGCTCACAGGCTCCCAGAACCGCAGCCAGCCCTAACATTAGAACAAAACCAAAGATTTTTGTTTTCATCATAAACTCCTCTTTCACCAAATGATGGCGATTAAAAAAAAATTCGCCTGTTGAATAAGATAACCTATTTGTTGCTAATTTTTAAAATGCCTTGTACTGAGATTTTCCCAAGCAATACTTTCGGTTGATTTTTTTGAGTTTAGTTATTATGCATTAAACTGATTAATCTCTCTGGTTAAGGATTACATACAGTAAGAGGATAGCCGAATGTAGATAAATTTTGTAGACAACCAAGACATTACATTCCAAATTGTTTATTTTCCGAGGGTATTGCCCCTGACTGCCTTCTTTTGCCATACTTTAAATAAAATATTGCTGGTTACTGATGATAAGTATTACAATACCCAGCTAATGCCATCATGATGGCAGTTCCCTATCAAAACACTTAACAGGGTGTAGTGTGTTCTGTGTACTGATGACACATAACACAATTCTCACTTTAGATAAAACAGGCAAACGGTCTAAAACACAGTATTTTCAACCTAAAAAAATTTATGGCTGTTGTTCGTAAATCAGATGTTTCTACAACAGGTACTTGGTTCGGGCGAAATTCTGCCCCATCTGTAGGGAAGCGACACTCCATGCATTCAGGATCAACCGTTGGGAGTACAACATCTACACTTGCAGATGTCCCTTTGCCAGTATCCTCCAGAAAACAACGGCGTGCTTCCAAAAAATTATCGGTTTCTGCTGCCAACAGATTGCCAGAGCTAGCAAAACAACCAGCTTCTTACCTGAAAACTCAGTCAAATACACTAACGCCAAAAAATCAGAAGTCAGGCGGAGGTAGCCTGCCTATGATGCCTACTTCGGGCGCAGCACCTTTTTGGTTAATCCGGTTATACACCTCACATCGTTATTCGTCTGTTGTAACGTTTTTATTGGTAGCAGCAACTTTATGTGTTTATGGTTGGACAGTATATTCTCAAAAATTATGGAGTCAGGGATATAACAGGCTGCAAGACCTGCAACTTTATGAACGACAGTTAACCACAACCAACGCTACCCTCAAGAACAAAATGGCTGAGGAAGCGGAACAGGAAACGGCGGGGCTAGTGTCACCAACACCAGCCAGGACAATTTTTTTGCCCACAGCACCTCCATCTTATAGTTCTGATGCCACACCCCTGAGTACACAACCAAATCTGGAAACGCCACAAAACACACTTTCGCCACTAGGATATTAGATCCATAAACAGTTATCAAAGAGACTTCCAAAGAATAAAATCCCTAATTTATGTGTAGTGGACTGACAAGCCTAAAACAGTGCATTAGAAGTAGTAGGGGTTAAGCGCAGCGCAACCCAACGCTGCCAATGATGTTGGGTTTCCTTACGTCAAACGCCAGTTGCTCATGGGGGAAACCCCCAAGATCGCACTGGCTCCCCAACCTACAATTTTTTGCAACATTTTAAGCTTGTCACGCCAGTAGTCGGAATTAGAACCGTTGACTGATAACTGATAACTGATAACTGATTGTTAATACTGAGTAGGTCAATGCAAAAGACACCAAGTAAATTAAAATTTAAAAACTTTCAGAGTCCAGCATCTAAAAGGCGGGAAAGGCCTTATTTCTGGAGGTTTATGCAAAGGTTTAGGTTGATCTCTAATACTCCAGAGCAGATACCAAATATTAGATTCCGACTATTCATGATCTGGGGTATCTTGATGACCGCAGGATTGGGGTTAGCGATTAATTTGTTTCAGTTGCAGATTCTCCAGGGACCAAAGTTAACGCAAAGGGCGCGTAACCAGCAAATGGTGAAATTACGACCTTTCGTTCCCCGTCGGGTAGTGGTAGATCGCAGTAATAATGTCTTAGCCGTTGACCGCCCCGTATATACCTTGTATGCCCATCCCAAGCTGTTTAGTAAGTCCAATCAGCAAATGGCAGAACATCTGGCTTCCATACTGGACAAAACTCCGGCTGAGTTGGTGAAAACTTTTCAAAGCCGCAATAGTGGAATTACACTGGCTTCTGCTCTACCGGAAGTAAACGCTGGCCGGGTGAGATTATTGCGTTTAAATGGCTTGGAATTGATTCAAAAATATTCCCGATATTACCCGCAAAAGGATGTGGTTGCAGACGTAGTGGGTTACGTAAATATGGACCGTCGCGGTCAGGCGGGTGTGGAATATAGTCAAGAGAAGTTATTAGAACGTTCGGTGCAGACAGTGCAGCTGAGTCGGGCGGGTAATGGCAGACTGCTGCCAAATCATGCACCGGAAGGATTTTTAAATTTTGACGACCTGCGACTGCAATTAACTATTGATAGCCGATTGCAAAGGGTAGCCCGGACTGCTTTGCAAGCACAGATGCAGAAGTTCCAGGCTAAACGTGGGGCGGTAATTGTCATGGATGCCTCAGATGGTTCTTTGCTAGCGCTGACTTCTTATCCTACCTATGACCCGAATGAATACTCTAAGGCTGATATTTCCCTATTTAGAAATTGGACGGTGGCTGATCTTTATGAGCCGGGATCGACTTTTAAGCCTTTAAATGTAGCGATCGCTTTAGAAAATGGTGCCATTAAAGCAGATGATATGTTTAATGATCCCGGTTCTATTCAAATAGGTAAGCACACCATCCGAAATGCTGGACTCAATGGCCATGGACAGATCAGTATTGCGAAAATACTGCAAACTTCTAGCAATATCGGCATGGTAAGGATGATTCAAAGGATGAAACCAACTGTTTATTATAACTGGCTAGAACGCTTGGGACTAGGGCAAACTATGGAGACAGATTTACCTTTTGAAGTTCGGGGACAACTCAAAGGTCAAAAACAGTTTATCGGTTCGGCCATTGAACCAGCAACTACATCCTTTGGGCAAGGATTTTCTGTCACACCGTTACAGTTGGTGCAAATGCACGGCGCTTTAGCTAATGGTGGTAAATTAGTTACCCCTCATGTAGTGCAAGGGTTAGTGGATACTAAAGGACAGATGCATTATTTGCCCAATCTTCCCACAACACGCCAAATTTTTTCAGCATCTACAGCCCAAACGGTGGTGGAAATGATGGAAACAGTTGTATCAGAAGGGACAGGTAAGCCAGCAGAAATTCCAGGTTATCGTATTGGTGGTAAAACAGGCACATCTCAAAAAGCAAGTCCGAATGGAGGTTATATTCCCGGTGCTAGAATTACCAGTTTCGTAGCTATTTTGCCAGTAGAATCTCCCCGCTATGTAGTTTTTGCGGTAGCAGATGAGCCAAAAGGGGCAAATGCTTACGGTTCTACTGTCGCCGCCCCGATTGTCAAAGCTGTGATGGAAGCGTTGATTCCCATTCAAGGGATTCCGCCAAGTCAGAAAATGAAGTCAGATTCTAAAGCCAAACAATAGGGGGATTGAGTGTTCTGCGTTCATTTTTTCTAGGTAGCGATCGCTCAAAAACTTAGTAGCTTCTATTACCAATTTTTAGCATCTCACAAAATCGCATTTTTCCTGATACTTATTTGATATGGACAAATCACCCCCACAGCAGCTGCTCGAAAGTATCTATCAGCAACTACTACCTAGCTTACAAATTGAAAGTGTCAATCCCCGTAATCCCGTCAAGGTTAACTATCTTCCAGAACCCTGGCGGCTGCTGGGTGCAGGAAATTACGCCGCAGTCGTATATCACCCTGAGTACCCTGAGTCTGTAGTCAAGATTTATGCCCCAGGGCGGCCAGGCTATGAAGAAGAAGTAGAAGTCTACCATCGTCTAGGTTCTCATCCCGCCTACTCTGAATGTTTCTATGCCAAAGATAACTTTTTAGTCTTGAAACGGCTTTATGGAACCACCCTCTACGATTGTATGCACTTGGGTTTACCTATTCCCAAACAAGTAATCCGGGACATTGATGAAGCTCTCAACTATGCTCAAAGTAACGGACTCCACCCTCATGATGTCCACGGTCGTAATGTAATGATGCACCAAGGGAGAGGATTAGTTGTAGATATCTCAGATTTTCTCCATCTAGAAACCTGCTCCAAGTGGAATGACTTAAAAAAGGCTTATTATTGGTTATATCTTCCCATTTTCTACCCACTGCGACTGCGCGTGCCATACTCTGCTTTAGATATACTCCGCAAATTTTATCGTCTCGGAAATTCTCTCAAAACTTTCTGTTCTCAAATATTCCTCAAATTACTCAACTTGAGATTAAATGGTCAAGTTAAAAGCAAAAAATAGGCATTATGATTAAACAGAAACTTCCTTTGAGCAGAACTTCTAAAACTGAAAAATACTATCCTTGGTAAGTCTGTTTGAGTGCTGCTTCTACAGAACCTCCACTTTGGTAAGCCTCTATTAGTTCATGGGATTTAGTTTTTCCCGTAGCTAGTATCTCTTTTAATGGAGTTAATAAATGCACATCTACATCATCACCCAGAGCCACTTCTGCTACTTGTAAAAGCTGGGCAGCATTAGCAAAAATATCTGCATTATCAAAGCCTTCTTTTGCTGAGATTTGGTGTAAGTTCGCATCAGGTATAGTTGCTCTACCTAGTAAGGTTTTATCTAAAATTAGACCTTTTAATAAGGCTAATAAAGCCCCATAGATAGAAAAATCATCACAACTATCACAAGCTTTAAATTCAATCCGCCCCACTTCCGCCGGAATGCGCGCAATTTTTGTTAATGAAGGGATACTCTTAATTAGCTGTTCTGGTTTCTCCACAAACACTAGGGCTGCGGATCTTTTTCCTGTTCTGACAAAAGTTCGCACTGATAAACCATCCCATAATCCCCCGTTATAAAAAGGAGAACTATAACTAAAAGGAACGATATAAGGACTGTAGAAAGTTAATTTTTTACCAATATCAATCACATTTTCAATTGGTAAATCTGCGACAGAAATATTTAAATCTGGTCCATAAGTCACCATATAAATATTTGCAGTGCGTTCATCAGGATATGTCTGTAACTGTTGGAGTTCATAATCATTTAAAGGAGGTTGAGGTTCAAATACAGTTTTGTGGGGGTTAAAACTAGTTAAAACTGGTGAAAACCCGTAGCCAGTAGCCACCTCACGCAATAAGTCAAAACTTGCGGCTAATTCAGTTAAAGCGCCTTGAATATCAGGTTGAATAGTGGTTCTGATTTCGATACCTTTAGGTAAACAATCAATCACTTTGTCAGAATCAGCAAATCGTTCAAACCCTTCGATGTACCATCTCTTTTGCCTAATACCAGCATCACCGACGCGTAATTGTGCATAATCGTTGGGGTATGTGGGCAGTTTTTCCACAATTTGATCAAAGTCAGCAAATTTAGTCTGAGAAAAATCAGCAAATTTTCCTGACTGGTTCAGGAACGCGACTTCATGCTCAATGCCAAAATAAAATTTCATGTATACTTAGTGATAAGTAATGAGGGTTGTTTAGTCAAACTAGTGCTACTTGCGTCTTGTGTAGCATTCTAGCTGAGATACTTTTGCATTAACTAATCTATCAAATTTGTAGTCAATTGCACTAAGATTTTATCTTAATTTCCAGTTTCTCAATCCGGGTTGATGCGGCTTTAAATTAACAGATGTCAATTAAGGAAGTATTTGATAGTCCTGGAAATGAAGTCTAGATTTCCTGACCAACACATCTATTACACAAATTAACTAACTATTTTTTCGTTGAATAAATAGAAAAATTCTCAAGATATATTTTAGCTAAATTTTATACAAATTGTGAAACTACCTTCGTTTTGGTGGCTAGGAAGCTATACCTACGGTAAGCTACGCTCACCCACCCACGAGGCTGACAATTACTTTGTATCATGATCTAAAGTAGATGATCACCAAGGAAAGTTTGAGGCGTGACTATGACAACAGCCGTGAAATCTCCTTACAGCAGTGAACAAATTACCGCTTGGTTACGTGGACTGCTGACAATTGCTTGGGCAGATGGTAACTTTGATCCTGAAGAACAAGAATTAATTAGCAGTTTGACGAAGGATGAATTAGCTCTAGAGGTTGAGTTAGATTCACTAGAAGTAATTACACCAGAAGAATTAGCTGCAAAGTTAGGTAAAAGAACAGCAGCAGCCGAAAATTTTACTCGTACAGCTGTGATGGTGGCGATCGCTAATGGTACATATTCCGCCAGCGAAGATCAAGTCATGCAGCAATTGTACAGGGCTTTAGAACAGCCACAAGACACCCTAGAGTCCTTACGCCACACCCTAGCACCAGCAGAACATATTTCCACCCTAGCCGCACCCGCAGCACCTCTACAAGAGGCACTTTGTCCCCTGCGTGACTGGCTAGACGGGCTAGAAATCCAAGACCCCAGACTAGCCCGTTTCTTGTGCAGAATGATTCCCTCCCAGTGTCCCTTTGAGAGGGATGTCACCCTATTTGGACGTAAAATTGTACACATACCGCCATTGTGTCAAATCAACCCACTGTATGAGCAACTTGTGGGTTTACGTTTTCGCGCCCTCTCCTATTTAGCAGATGAATGTGGTGAGGATATTTCACCATATATTTGAGTGCTGAGTTACAAGTTAAAGAGTAAGGAATTACAGGTTTATTAAAACTTATAATTTAGAACTCACAACTCAGGACTGAAAAATATGCAATTTATTGACCAAGCACTCATCGAAGTTGAAGCTGGTAAAGGTGGCGATGGTATCGTCGCCTTCCGACGAGAGAAATACGTACCAGCAGGCGGTCCTTCTGGAGGAAATGGGGGACGAGGTGGTTCGATAATTTTTGTAGTTGATACCAACCTGCAAACTTTGCTGGACTTCAGATACAAACATCTTTTTAAAGCCGATAATGGTGGACGTGGTGGACCAAATAACTGCACCGGGGCTAACGGTAAGGATTTAATTGTAGAAATTCCCTGTGGTACGTCTGTTTATGATGGGAGTACCGGCGCTTTGCTATGCGATTTAGTTGAGCCTGGACAACGTTTTCGGGCGGCTGAAGGCGGAAAAGGTGGCTTGGGAAATCAGCATTTTTTGAGTAACCGTAACCGCGCCCCAGAATATGCTTTACCTGGACTCCCAGGAGAAATGATGGTATTGCGCTTAGAGTTGAAACTTTTAGCGGAAGTAGGAATTATTGGTTTACCCAATGCTGGTAAATCTACACTGATTTCATCTCTATCAGCCGCACGTCCCAAAATTGCTGACTATCCTTTCACAACTCTTATCCCTAATTTGGGTGTAGTCAGAAAACCTACTGGTGATGGTACTGTTTTTGCTGATATTCCCGGTTTAATTGAAGGTGCTTCCCACGGTGCGGGTTTGGGATACGATTTCTTACGTCACATTGAACGCACGAAGGTTCTGCTACACCTCATTGATGCGACGAGCGAAGATGTGATTGGTGAATATAAGACAATTAAGCAAGAGTTGCAAGCCTACGGGCGAGGTTTAGCCAAGCGTCCGCAAATTTTGGTGCTGAATAAAATTGATGCGGTTGATAGGGAAACAGTGGATTTAGAAGCTTTGGCTACTGAACTTAATCACCTCTCTCTGTCTCCAGTTTTCTTAATTTCAGCAGTTACCCGCACAGGCTTAGAACCAATGTTACAGGAACTTTGGGGAATCCTTGATCAAATGAATGCTGCTGAAAAAGTGGAGGTTTTGCGATAATGCCAATTTAATATGAAGCTGCATAGAGGCTCCTCTCGTTACCTTTGCGTAGCGTCTGCTTGTTCTCCCAAAGGGCTACGGTGTACACACAAATCGGGGAATTCTCTTTTGTGTCATAACACCCCACCCCTAGCCCCTCCCCGCAAGCGAGGAGGGGAACTGGATCTATTTAAATTCTGTTTTTAGGGCTGGAAAATCTCTTTGTTTCAGGATGTGTGTACACCGTAGCCCAAAGGGAGAGGCTAACGCTGCCGTAGGATGCCCATAGGGCTGTAGGGAAAAGGGGATGTAGGTTTGGGTGAAAATAATTAAGGTTCTTACAAAGAATTGGTATAATTACTTGCAGAAGAGAAAAAATGAATTAGTGCGATCGCTCCTGATTCATATTTGAAATCAGCAACGCCCTATTTTCCCCTATTTTTTCTGTAGCAATTAAATCTGCGGCTTCTTGTAAAAGTTCTTGTTGTTCTTGTTGAATTTCTGCTAATCGGCTAGAAATTTCGGATAATCGCTGGTATTTGTCTTGATAAATGCTTTGAGGGTCTGCTGAAAAATCTACTACTTTGTTAGTTGTTTTATGATCTCTTACTAGTTGAATATTAAAAGCTCTAAATTTAGTTAAAGATACAAAGCTAACTTGAAGAAAAGCCCAAATTAATTTGAGTGGAATTTGCAGTATTGACCAACTAGCTGTTTGAATCAGGCGAATAATTGCTTTGATCATACTCAAAATCAGAGCAATTACTAAAAGCAGAATTATGAAACTGATAATTGGGTGATTAACTGCCCAATTAAGGATATGAAATAATTGCAAAAATGCCGGGTGTTGATGCAGCCAATCATTAACAGAGGAAGTAACAGCAGTTTGCAGTGCTAATGAAGTTGTGCTTTTTATCTGTTCCGCAGTTTGCCAAGTTTGTTCTATGGAATCTTTAGCTTTTTCAAAAGTAGTTGTAACTGTATCAAGGGCTTGATCAGTTGTTGTATTTGCTGTTTCCTTAAAAGACTGGCTAAACTGCTGTGCTGAATTATTTATGGAGTTAACGCTTTGGTTTACAGCACTTTTCGCTGTTTGCCAGCGTTGTAAAACTTCTTCGGACAAATTTATGTCTATTTGAGAAGCCATAGCATATCTTACCACTGACCGAAGCGAACTCTGAACCCATCTTTCGGATGATTGCTGGGAATCATCACTGGATCTAAACTTTGATGAGGCAGTATTTCCCAATGATAGCTGCGGAGAAGATGAGCAGCAACTATTTTCATTTCCATTTTGGCAAAGGCGATGCCAATACAAACCCTTGGACCACCGCCAAAACCAATTAAACTATAAGGATATTTTTTGTGTTCTTGACGTTGAGGACTGAAACGGTCTGGGTCAAAAATCTCTGGGTGGGAATAAATTTTCTCTAGACGGTGAGTCATACCTATGGAATACAGCACTTGCCAACCTGCGGGAATATGAAACCCATTAAATTCAAAATCTTTGACAACACCACGAAATCCACCGCCAACTGGGGGATGAAGTCTTTCAACTTCTGATAAAATCTGCTCTAAATAAGGCATTTTTCCCAATTGTTCTAAATCCAAATCACCTTGATTTACCAAAAATCCGGGTCTAAAGCCCTGTCCTTCTAGGACGGCTTTTCTTCGTGCAACCTATCAATCCAGTCTTCAATCATTTGAGTCATAGTTTTTCGTTTCTGCTTGGCAATTCTTCTTAATTTCTCAAGCCTTTGAGGGTCAACCCGCACACTCAACCTCTCTTTCATTTCGTTATCCAATGGCTACCCATTAATGGTATCATGAGTGATATGAAAACCCTGAAGTTTAAACTCTACCAACACAAACGGAATAGGCATCTCAAGCGTACAGTTAACGCTGCTGGGGTGATTTATAACCATTGCATTGCTCTCCATAAGCGGTACTACCGGATGTGGAGCAAACATTTAAATTGTGCAAAACTTCAGGCTCACATTGCCAAACTAAGAAAGCGTAATCCATTTTGGCAATCGGTAGGTTCTCAAGCAGTGCAGGATATTTGCCAACGCATTGATAAAGCCTACCAATTGTTTTTCAAACATAATAAAAAGGGAGTTAGACCACCAGGATTTAAGAAAGTTAAGAAGTACAAATCATTCACTCTCAAGCAAGCAGGTTATAAGTTTATAGGTGGCAACCGAGTCAAGATTGCAAGTAAGATTTATCAATTTTGGAAATCTAGAGAGATTGAGGGAACAGTCAAAACTCTAACCATAAAGCGTACACCGTTGGGTGAATTATTCATGGTTGTGGTTGTTGATGAAGGTAGTAAGCCTGAAGTGGAAATTAAGACAGGTAAAATCGCTGGTTTCGACTTCGGGCTAAAAACATTCCTCACTTGCTCAGATGGTACTAAAATCGAGTCTCCCCAATTTTTTCAGCAATCACTTAATGCCATCAAAAAAGCGAGTAAACATCACTCTCAAAAATTAAAGGGTTCATCTAACAGAGAACGGGCAAGGAAAAACTTAGTACGCAAATATGAGGATATTTCTCATCGTAGACGTGACTGGTTTTGGAAGTTGGCACATCAATTAACCAACAAGTTCGATATTCTCTGCTTTGAGACTTTAAACCTGAAGGGGATGCAACGTCTTTGGGGTAGGAAAATATCAGATTTAGCTTTTGGTGAGTTTATACAAATCCTCGAATGGGTTGCCAAAAAGAAAAATAAACTGCTTGTGTTCATCGACCGATGGTATCCCAGTAGTAAGACTTGTTCTAGTTGTGGACACGTTTTAGAAAGTTTAGATTTGTCTGTTAGGGAATGGCGCTGTCCTTCCTGTTCGTCAGTGAACGGGAGAGACGAGAACGCATCCAGAGTAATTTGTGCAGTCGGGGCATCGACTGTTGGGTTAGGTGATGTCAGACTGGCTACGCCAGCAATTGCTGTTTGAGCCTAGAATCCCCATGCCTTCAGGCTGGGGAGTATGTCAAAAGTTGTAATTGTTCTTCGCGCGCGCGTTGCAATATTTCTGGATGTCGGGCTAATTCTACACATAACCAAGTTAGCATTGAGGTTGTGGTTTCATGTCCGGCAAAGAGTAACAGCACCGCTTGTGCCATCAGTTCTGTTTGGCTTAAACTATTACCATCTTCATCTTTGGCTTGAACTAACAAACTAATAGCGTCTTTGCTAGGATGTTCCTGGCGTTCTTTAACAACTGCCGCTAAATGTTCTAAAATTTGATTCCGCGCTGCTATCGCTTTTCCCAGTGTAGTAAATGGTAATACTAGCGGGTTAATGGCAAATAAACCATTTGTCAGTTGTGTAAATAACTGACTCAAGCGACTATTGTCGGCAACAGAATTAGTACCTAATAACAGTTGACTAGCAATATCAAATGTGAGTTTTTTAAATTCTTCAAACCAAGTAAATTCTTGTTTATTTTGCCATTGTTGCAGATAATTATCTGTTATTTCTTTCATGGTGGCTACATAATCAGCCAGGGCGGGACCATGTAGGGCTGGCATGATCAGGCGGCGATTTCTGCGGTGTTCTTCTCCATCTTGGATGAAAAGTGATTTACCTAATAAGGTTTTGAAATTCTCAGGCCATCCCTCACGCCAAGAAAAATATTCTATATGGCTGGACAGTAAGAACTCAATTGCTTCTGGTCCTACCATGACTACAGTTGGTCTACCTAAAATATTAGTTTTAAATACAGTCCCATGCTGGTGATAGCGGGTTTTGACAAAATTATAGGAGTCACGCACAAAGGCAAATGTCTCACCTATTATAGGTAAGCCAAAACTGCCGGGTGGATGTTGAGTATTTTTCATGGATGAATATCGCGTTTACTGGGAAAGTGCTGTATGTGGGCATGGATTTATGAGATGAGTCGGAGTCTATAAAGATACCGCTCATCTATGAATAACTAATGGCTAACCATTAAATAAGTCTAAATCTGTGACTGCACCAACACTGCTCGAAGATACTAATTTGGCATATTTAGCAAGTACGCCTTTGGTATAACGGGGTGGTAGGGGTTGCCAATTGGCACGTCTGCGGGCTATTTCTTCATCTGGTAGGTTTAATTGCAATAGGCGATTAGTGGCATCAATGGTAATGCTATCACCTTCTTCGACAAGGGCGATCGCACCACCAACGGCTGCTTCTGGGGCTACGTGACCAACTACCATGCCGTAAGTACCACCGGAAAAGCGCCCATCAGTAATTAAACCTACGGCATCGCCTAACCCAGCCCCAATAATTGCTGAGGTGGGAGCTAACATTTCTCGCATTCCCGGACCACCTTTGGGTCCTTCGTAACGAATAACCAGAACATCACCGGCTTGAATCTTACCTGCCAAAATTGCATCTAAACAGGATTCTTCAGACTCAAATACCCGTGCAGGTCCAGTAATAATCGGCTTTTTAACTCCGGTGATTTTGGCTACAGCCCCTTCTGTGGCTAAATTGCCTTTGAGGATGGCTAAGTGTCCTTGTGCATACATCGGGTTATTCCAAGGACGAATCACATCTTGGTCGGTGCGTGGTTCTGCGGGGATATCTGCCAAGACTTCTGCTACTGTTTGACCACTAATAGTTAAGCAGTCGCCGTGGAGTAAATCATGCACAAGTAACATTTTCATGACTTGGGGAATTCCACCGGCTTTGTGCAGGTCTGTGGCGACATATCTACCACTGGGTTTTAAATCACAGATAACTGGGACACGTCCACGAATGGTTTCAAAGTCATCTAGTATGAGTTCTACTCCAGCTGCACGAGCGATCGCCAAAAAGTGCAATACTGCATTTGTGGAACCACCCACTGCCATAATTACTGAAATGGCATTTTCTATAGATTTACGGGTGATAATCTGGCGAGGTAAGATTTGCTTGCGAATGGCTTCGACTAAAGCAATGGCTGATTTTTCCGTACTGTCGGCTTTTTCAGCATCTTCGGCTGCCATTGTGGAAGAATAAGGTAAGCTCATACCCATTGCTTCAAAAGCAGAAGACATGGTATTTGCTGTAAACATCCCACCGCAGGAACCAGCACCAGGACAAGCTTCACGTTCCACTGCTAAGAGTTCATCACCATCAATTTTACCGGCGCTGTATTGACCAACGGCTTCAAAGGAACTGACAACGGTTAAATCTTTACCATCGTAGTGACCGGGTTTAATTGTGCCACCGTAAACAAAAATAGCAGGAATATTCATGCGCGCCATCGCTAGCATTGCCCCAGGCATATTTTTATCACAGCCACCAATAGCCAAAACCCCATCCATACTTTGCCCAGTACAGGCGGTTTCAATGGAATCAGCGATAACTTCTCGTGATACTAGGGAATATTTCATTCCCTCGGTTCCCATAGAAATCCCATCACTAATGGTGATAGTACCGAACATCTGCGGCATTGCCCCAGCTTCTCTGACACCAATTTCGGCTCTTAGTGCTAGTTTATTAATTCCCATATTGCAGGGAGTGATTGTACTGTAGCCATTAGCAATGCCGACAATGGCTTTATTAAAATCTTCGTCCTGAAAACCCACTGCACGCAGCATAGCTCGATTAGGCGATCGCTGCACTCCTTGGGTTACAACTTGGCTTCTTAAATTTTCCGACATCTTTTTTCCTTCTGTGCCATCATCGCTGGGATTGCGATTGTATTACCTGATTTTCCCATGTATAGATAGCATAATTCAGCCTGGGTCAACAGTTATTTTGCCCAAACAGCTTGAAAAAAGTCTAGTTCACAAAACATGGCATAACGGTAAGTTGAGTGAATTAAGGGACTAGCAGCAGTAGCATAATGTTCTACCAAAGTTTCTAATTGTTGTGTCAGGGGTTGAAAATCTGCACCACTGTAAGCCTTAATCCAATCGGCATACTTATGTTCAGGAATACCATCACGGGCTAACTGTTGTCCCAAAAAAGCGTAAAGACGCATACAGGGGGACATGGCCGCAGCCGTGATACCTACATCATTACTCCAGGCGGTAGCTAATAAAAAGTCAGTATAGCGACGGGTAGCAGTTCCAGGTTCTACAGTACGCAAATCAACGCCCCACTGGGTAGCATAGTTTTGATGTAGCTTTAGTTCTGTTAACACGCCATCTGCTAAGGCGTGAAATGTCGTAAAACCTTGCCAATCTGGGGCTTTCGCTGCGGCTATACTATATGCACGAGCAAAGGCTTCTAAGAAAAAAGCATCTTGCCCGATATAATTGGCAAATTTAGCTGGTTCTAGAGTACCATCGGCTATGCCTTTGACAAAAGGATGCTCTAGACAAGCTTGTGCTAAATCTTGATTTGCTGCCCATAATTCAGTAGATAGAGTCATTGGTCATTTGTCATTTGTCATTGGGAAGTTACCATCTTCTCCCCCCTACTCCCTACTCCCTACTCCCCACTCCCCACTCCCCACTCCCCACTCCCTCCTTAAAATGGTAAAAACTGGAGTAAAACTGAGCCAAGACTGCCTACAAAGTCGAAAAAGCTGGGTTTACCAGTAGTCACTTTCTCAGAGAAGGGTGTTTGTAGTTCTTTCATAAAAGCTTCTGCGGTTTGAATTCCTACCTCGTTTTCTTGGGCTTTAAACATTTTTTCGGCAGTTTGAGCATCTTGGAATGCGCCTGCTCGGTCAAATATTTGGTAACGAGCAACACCACGGGCTAAGTAAGCACCTGCGTATTCTGGCTGAGATGCGATCGCTTGATCAAAATAATTAATTGCTTGCTTTTGATTACCTTTTTGTGCTTCTGCAACCCCTAAAGCATAAAATTCTTCTGGTGTAGCAATTTGCATGGGTATACCAACTGCGCCTTGAAAGTTAACACCATCAAGGGAAGCACCATTAAATTCTGTATTGGCTAAAAAGGTGTTTCTCAAATCAGCACCGATTAGGTTCGCGCCACTGAGTTTCGCTTGGCTGAGGTTAACACCAAATAAACCAGCACCGCTTAAGTTTGCGCCTCGTAGATCAGCGCCGCTTAAATTGGCACGGCTGAGGTTAGCATTTGTGAGATTAGCACCGCTTAAATCCGCTCCAGATAAGTCAGCCATGACTAAACCGGCATTACTTAGATCACAGTTTTGACATTGTTTGGTGGCTAATAACTGTCTGACGTGTTCAAAGTTGGCTGCTTGGGCAGTTGTGGTCAGACTAATGGTAGTTAAAAATACGGCTGTGGCTAAAATTGGGCTTTTCATTACACAAGCTTAAGCTATAGATTTATACTTAAACTTATGATATGAGTAACCCGGATTTCTCACAAGAGAAAAAAATCATCATATAAAAAAATCGCTCTTCACTATTGGCGAGGCGAGATTAAATGCTTTTTCTATATACATTTTCGCAGTTTTTGACCCTTTTTTTGATTTCTTTGTCAGAAATCCCAGTCAAAGCCCTGCGAAAATCAGAGCGATCGCTCTTCACTATAACTATAGCGGTATGCACTTCAATGAAATACATCATAGCCCCCTCCCCGCAAGCGAGGAGGGGGTTGGGGGTGGGGTTCTTATATCTCACTTAACTGATAACCGCTATATTGCTATTTACGATACTAATAACAATATCCACTTTGCTTAAATGAAAAAAATGAATTTGCATTCCATAAATAGATTAGAAATTTATATGTTATGCTTCGTATAGGAATCAGAAAAGTAAAAGCAGTAGAAAAATTCACATAATTGAGACAAGCTCAATAAAGTTTTTTTGCTCTGGTAAATTCACTTCGATTCGTTACCGCTTTTTGTAACGAATAGGTAAACTCAGGCTAGGTAGGATAGTAACTTTCGTAACAACTTGAAGTCAATCAAAACTGCCTTGGTATAGGCTAGTAAGATTTGGCTAACCTAGTTGGGATTACCCTCCAGATGCAATTAAACTTAGAGTCTAGGAAGAAAGACTTTTAGTAAAACTTAACAATTCAATAGAAATTAGAACGGTTATTGACTTAGCACAAGCGGCGAAAAATATTCTTAACCGCGAACTAAGTTATAGCATTCTTATCTGTTGGAACATCAAGTTCAAGCCGAGCTGATACTGTTCCACATATCCAGGAATTTAACCATATTGTCAAACATCACCAAGAAATTGCCGACGCAAGAGTGCCACTTTTAGGCGAGGATTTATCTCCTTGTATTACTCATGATATGGCTAATTCAATGAATTAGAAGTTCTTGGCGTTCATAACATCAGCAAAATCAGGAAAATTGTAGTCACCATTAAGAGTAAATTGCAATGTTGGTTGGTTGGTTATGTAGTTCAGGGATGCACTCTACATAAAGTTAAATTCCTGCTGCAACTACTCTTAAGGTCTGAGCAACCGATGGGGATACTACAACAACTAATAATGCTTGATTTAAGCTTTTGAAAGCTGCGTCATCGGTGCATCTGGTAACACTTGCAATATCACTTGAGCAATTTCCTAAAAAATTTACTCTGCATCAACGCAACTTTTTGGCAGAGGTGATATATGGATGAGAACTGACCTCCAGGTGTCAGCTTCTCAACTGGAAAACGTGGCAGAATTCGCTGCAAATGTCAGGCTCGTGGTGGTTTAACTATACCTAACCAAGCCTGAAAGAGTGATAGAAACGTTCAGACCAATCAACAAAATAATTGTAGGAAATCATTATCATGACTGACGAAAAAATTAGACAAATAGCATTCTACGGTAAAGGTGGTATTGGTAAATCTACTACTTCTCAAAATACCTTGGCTGCTATGGCGGAAATGGGTCAGCGCATTCTTATCGTCGGTTGTGACCCTAAAGCTGACTCCACTCGTTTGATGCTACACAGTAAAGCTCAAACCAGTGTTCTACAATTAGCTGCTGAAAGAGGCGCTGTAGAAGACATCGAATTACATGAAGTCATGCTGACTGGCTTCCGCGATGTCCGTTGTGTAGAATCAGGTGGTCCAGAACCCGGTGTAGGTTGCGCCGGTCGGGGTATTATTACCGCCATCAACTTCTTAGAAGAAAATGGTGCATATACAGATGTTGACTTCGTATCTTACGACGTATTAGGTGACGTTGTATGCGGTGGTTTTGCGATGCCGATAAGAGAAGGTAAAGCGCAAGAAATCTACATTGTCACATCAGGTGAAATGATGGCGATGTACGCTGCTAATAACATCGCTCGTGGTGTTCTTAAATATGCTCACACTGGTGGTGTGCGCTTGGGTGGTTTGATTTGTAACAGCCGTAACGTTGACCGGGAAGTTGATTTAATCGAAACCCTGGCGAAACGGTTGAACACCCAAATGATTCACTTCGTACCTCGCGACAACATTGTACAACACGCTGAGTTGCGTCGGATGACTGTCAACGAGTACGCACCTGATAGTAATCAAAGTAACGAATATCGGACTTTGGCTACCAAGATTATCAACAACAAAAATCTGACAATTCCTACACCCATCGAAATGGAAGAACTAGAAGAATTGTTGATTGAATTCGGTATTCTTGAAAGTGAAGAAAATGCTGCAATGTTGATTGGTAAAACAGCTACTGAAGCACCAGTCAGTAAGTAATTATTGAGGATGGGTAGCACCCACCACATTCTTAACTTTTAAAAAATATCCTTAGCTAGAGTAGTAATTTCACAATTATGCTCTAGCTTTTTATTTTTCAGATCACAAATAAATTAGTTTGATTTTGGTTTAAATAAAGTTTTAAAATATCAAATCGATAGGGCTACGGTATACACACAAATCGTCGTGGCTTTCACATCCCCTTGGAAAGGGGGGAAACCGGAAAATCTAGTTCCCTCCCCTTTGCAAGGAACCAAGGTGTAGACATAAATCATTAAATTACTCCAAATCTTTTTTTTGTAGGGTGTGTTGTCGCGTAGCGCAACGCACCATCCTAGATTTTCGATACGTTAGGACTAACGTCCATAACACACCCTACCCAAATCAAGGTTTTTAGACTTGTGTGTACACGGTGGTTCCTTTGGAAGGGACTAATGGATTATTTTAGCTGTGTCATGCACCCTAACAGATTCAAGATTAAACCCAGTAGTCTATAGTTTTGCAAACAGAGTAATAATATCCATAAAGTTCACTATATTATCCTAATAAAAGATAATTTTATTGTATTTTCACACTCAGCATTTATATGCAAAATCTGAATCTTAAGCCAACCCACAAACCGATTAAGCAATATTACGAAGAATTAGCACAGTTTAAAAGATTGGGGGTTGTGCATGAGACGGCGGTAAAAGCTGCTTTTCAAAAGTTGCTTGAGTCTTGCTGTCAGCAATTTAAATGGACTCTGATACAAGAATATGCGATTAAAAGATCGAAAAAACCACCACTACGGGTTGATGGGGCTTTAGTTGACGATTTTAATTTACCTCGTGCTTATTGGGAAGCTAAGGATAGTCAGGATAATTTAAAGAAAGAAATACAAAAAAAATTGGCTGTTAATTATCCCAAAGATAACATTATTTTTCAGCAACCAGATCGGGCAATTCTTTACCAAGATGGGAAATTGGTAATGGATGAAGATATTACTAAACCGCAAATGTTAGTGGATGTGGTGCGGCAGTTTTTTGAATATCGTCCTCCAGCGATCGCACAATGGGAAAAGGCGGCTGATGAGTTTGGACATCGGGTTAAGGAAAACGCTACAGGATTGTTAGAATTAATTCGAGAACAGAGGAAGAAGAATAAAAAGTTTATTGATGCTTTCTCAGATTTTTTACTACTTTGTCGTCAGTCAATTAACCCCAATCTTTCTGAAGCAGCAGTTGAGGAAATGTTGATTCAGCATTTATTGACTGAGCGCATTTTTAGAAGTGTGTTTAATAATCCTGATTTTGCTCAACGGAATATTATTGCGGTAGAAATTGAAAAGGTAATTAACGCGTTAACTTCTAAAGCTTTTAGTCGTAGTCATTTTTTAAGCGGTTTAGATCGGTTTTATGGGGCGATTGAGGAAACCGCAGCTACCATTGATGATTTTTCTCAAAAACAAGATTTTCTGAATAAAATTTATGAGAAGTTTTTTCAAGGGTTTTCTGTAAAAGTTGCGGATACTCATGGAATTGTTTACACTCCTCAGCCAATTGTAAATTTCATGGTGAAAAGTGTGGAGGAGATTTTACAACGGGAGTTTGGGAAGTCGTTAGTTGATAAAGGTGTACATATTCTTGACCCCTTTGTGGGAACGGGTAATTTTATTATTCGGATAATGCGAGAAATCGCCGAGATTCAAAAATCAGCTTTACCTTATAAATTTGAGCATGAGTTGCATTGTAATGAGGTGATGTTGTTGCCTTATTATATTGCTGCAATGAATATTGAGCATGAATATTTTGAGCAAGCTGGGGAATATAAATCTTTTGAGGGTATTTGTTTAGTTGATACTTTTGAAGACCAAAATATCACACAATTAGATTTATTTAGCCCGGAGAATATGAAGCGGGTAGAAAAACAAAGACAGTCAAATCTTTTTGTAATTATTGGCAATCCCCCTTATAATGTAGGGCAGTTGAATGAAAATGATAATAATAAAAACCGCAAATATACTAATAAAGATAAAACGGGGATTGATGATCTTGTTTCCGAAACTTACGGAAAAGCATCAAAAGCAACATTAAAAAATAAACTAGCAGATCCTTATGTAAAAGCGATTCGCTGGGCAAGTGAGAGAATTAATGATGAAGGTATTATTGCCTTTGTCACTAATAACAGTTTTATTGAGCAAATAGCTTTTGATGGGATGAGACAGGAACTAGAAAAGAAGTTTGATCAAATTTATATATTTGATTTAGGGGGGAATGTTCGCAAAAATCCCAAGTTGTCTGGTACAACTCATAATGTATTTGGTATTCAGGTGGGAGTCAGTGTTAATATATTTGTAAAAAAAAGAGTCTAGAGGTGATTTTATGCAAAGCTCAATACCCTCTCAGTTTACTATTGAAGTTGAACAAGAAGATGACGGTCGTTGGATTGCAGAAATTTTAGAAATACCTGGTGTTTTAGTGTATGCTTTTACTCAACAACAAGCTATATCCAATGTTCAGGCTTTAGCTTTGCGAGTGATTGCTGATAAATTGGAACATGGAGAAATTTGCTTAGGTTTGACAAGTCTCACCTTTGTTGCAGCATCTTGAAAATGCTTGCTCGTATAGTAAAGAAAACAGGATTACAACCAGAAGATTTATGAGAAAAGCGAAAATTTATTATGCTCGTATGGATGAACTTTGGCGCAAAGAAGAAAAGTTAGCATATTTAGAAAAGCTTCAGCATACTGGTGATGTAGAATGGCAAGAACTTAAACCCGATAAAAATCATAATTGGTTAACCGAAGGTTTAGAAAACGAATTTGAAAGTTTTATAGCAATTGGCTCAAAAGAAGTAAAGAAACAAAAAACACAGAATCCACCAGTCATTTTTAAATTATTTAGTCTTGGTGTGGCATCTAATCGAGATGAATGGATGTTTTCTTTTTGTAAAAATGATCTAGACAAAAAAATACAAAAATTTATTCATAATTATAATTTTGAAGTAAATAGATACTTTGCACAGCAATTAAGACCTAATATTGAAAGTTTTCTTAACACTGACTGTAGTTTCATCAAGTGGACAGATAGACTGAAAACAGCGCTAAAAAACAGAGATTTACTTTTGTTTGAAGAGTCAAAAATTAGGAATTCGCTTTATCGTCCGTTTACTCAAAAGCTTATTTATTTCGATGATTTGCTAAATCATCGTAGATACCAACAGCATTTAATATTGCCAACTCCTGAAACTGAGCAAGAAAATCAGGTGATTTGTCTTCCCGGAATTGGAAATAGAAAAGCTTTTGGAATTTTTATTTCAAAGTTTGTTCTGGCGTTGGATTTTGCTTTTGAAAAAGCGCAATGTTTCCCCTTTTACACCTATGACGAAGACGGAACCAACCGCCGAGAAAATATTACTGATTGGGCGTTAGAACAATATCGCAACCATTACCAAGATACCACCATTACTAAATGGGATATTTTCTATTATATATACTCAGTTCTCCATCATCCCGACTACCGGGAACGCTACGCAGCGAACCTAAAACGAGAACTTCCCCGTATTCCCTTAGCGCCAGAATTTCATCCTTTCGCAATAGCCGGAAAACAACTTGCAGAAATTCATATTAACTATGAAAAACAGCCCGAATATCGTCTGAAACATCTAGAAAATAAAGACTTACCAATTGATTGGCGTGTGGAGAAGATGCGCCTTTCCAAAGATAAAACCCAAATCAAATATAACGACTTTCTGACATTAACAGGTATACCGCCAGAAGTATTTGCCTATCGCTTAGGCAATCGTTCTGCTTTAGATTGGATTATAGACCAATATCAAGTTACCACAGATAAACGTAGCGGTATTACAAACGATCCCAATCGCCTGGATGATGAGGAGTATATTGTGAGATTAATTAAACAGGTGGTGACTGTGAGTTTAGAAACAGTCAAAATTGTGAAAAGATTGCCAGATTTAGGCTTACCACGAGAGTAAGTAATGCTTGGAGGTGAGTGCTACTCACCCCAAATATTCTTAAATCTATACGGCTGTCTGTGTATTATCCTTGATACTATTTAAACAGAAACTAATGTGGGAACGGATGGCTCTTTCGTAAACTAGAGTTTGCTGTGTGCGTACTCCTATTGGTTGATATATCAAGTTAATGTCTGGAAAATCGCACCAGGACATTAAAAAAATATCTTTGGCTGGAGTAATAATTTCATAATTATTCTCTTGCTTTTTCTTTTTCAGTTTACAGTTGTTTAATTTTAATTTTTGTCTAAATAATGTTTCAAATTCGGAAATTAAATTTGAAGTATCTGGCATTGTTTATGCACGTTTAATCGTGCTGCTTGGTTAAACATTATATTGTGATCTTACTAAATATGGGATTTTAGCTTTAATCACAAGCTAGTCTATCAGTTGAGAAGGTGTTGACAAATTCAAGTATTTAATGTTACTCTATTTGCCTCACTACATTTTAGACTGATTGTTTGCGGGAAACTACTGTAAATATAATTGTTACTACTCCTAAAGTATATCCTTTTTTAAGAAACTATACATATTCTTTGATGAAAAAAAGTAGCTTAAAAAACTAAACAGGCTCGTATAAGTGTAAATACTAGGCCAAAATTGAAGCGGGAAATCCGTACTCAAAATGAGAGGTTTTCTGCACCAATATCTGAGTTTAGCTAGATAGAATAAAAATGCGACTTAAGTGATGCTGTTGTCTGAGAAACCCCATGCAGCATTAGCGGGAGGGCAAAATTATGAACAATCAATTGAAAACGGTGGCTTTGCTGGCTGTTCTTAGTGGTCTTTTAATTGCTATTAGCTACTGGATAATTGGCGGTACTGCTGGCTTAATGATCGGAATCGGTTTAGCCGCAGCCACAAACCTGTTTTCCTGGTATCAATCAGATCAGATTGCGCTGAGAGTATACCGCGCCCGTCCTGTGAGTGAAGCTCAAGCACCGGGACTCTATAGTATGGTACGAAAATTGAGCGATCGCGCCAATATTCCCATGCCAGGAGTTTACATTGTTCCCAGCCAAACTGCCAACGCTTTTGCTACGGGACGCGACCCTGAACACGCGGCTGTAGCTGTGACTGAAGGCATTTTGAACATATTACCAGATGATGAACTCGAAGGCGTAATTGCTCACGAATTGACTCACATTACTAATCGTGACACTCTCACCCAAGCTGTTGCGGCGACAATTGCGGGGGCGATTTCGTTTTTGGCTCAAATGGTTAGTTACAGTTTATGGTTTGGTGGTGGAGGTTCGCGAGATGGTGACAGAGGTGGAAATATTTTTGGTATTTTGTTAACTGTCATACTTGCACCCATCGCAGCCACAATTATTCAATTAGCAATTTCGCGCACACGGGAGTTTTCCGCCGATGCTGGTGCTGCTAGATTGACTGGGAATCCTCGTGCTTTGGCTCAGGCGCTGCAAAGGTTAGAGGCTACAGCCAGGGAATTACCTTTAAATACTAACCCAGCTTTTGAGCCGTTATTAATTATTAATCCGATTTCGGGGAAGTTTTTGGGTAATTTATTCTCTAGTCACCCGGCTACGGATGCAAGAGTTAAAGAATTACTGAAATTAGAGCCACAATTTCCAGGCAGGGTTTACTAAATTATTGCAGATTTAATTTGCATGATCAAGTTGGGGAAGATGCCGGAAATGTCTAAGTTTGGTAAATAAACTGCGTTTGTAGTTCTGAACTGAAACAGAAGTTTTGCAATTTAAGGATATTAAATTATGAATGCTAACAACAACGAACCGAGAAAATCTACAGCCATTGTGGAAATCCGTTCTCAAACTGACGAAATGATAGAAACTGAAATGGCTGGTGAGACTGATGAAATTAAGCGGGAAACTAAGGCTTTGATTGAAGCGCTCAAAAGACGCGCTCAAAGTGAGGCTGATTCAGCCGGGACTCTGACTCGTGAAACTTATCTGAATGCTGTGCGCCAAGCCAGAGAAGCCATTGAACGGGAAAAACTGATTTCGCGCGATCGCCTGGAGAATTCTTGGGCTAATATGCAGGAAGAAACTGAGAAAAACTGGCACTTGCTAGTTAAAGAAATAACAGATTTTAGCGATCGCTTGCAAGATGCAGCCCAAGCCGCCTGGGACGCTTTCAACGCGCCTCGTGGTTAAAAAAAAGGTAGGGGCGGGTTCGCCGAAGTTATTTGTAGGAAGAAGCAAATCTTTGTAAACCCGCCCTTCCAACTAATTAAGAGAAATTAAATGTAGCTTTGCAACCATTTCACTCCGGGCTGAAACACCAAGCTTCCGGAACATCCGTTTTAAGGCTTGCTTGACAGAATTTTGCGTTATCCACAATCTGCGACCAATTTCCGCATTCGTTAACCCCTGGGCTACCAACTCAGCAATTTCTAGCTCACGGGCGGTTAAAGGACTTACTAACAGCGAATTCGATATTTTTGCTTCTTTTGCTCGCAGAGTGGCAAGTTTGGCTGATAAATGAATGCACAAAGCGCTCAAATCCGCGATGTCATCGGCATTAAAAGCTTCAGTTCCTTGATTGCGGGCTAAATTTAACGTCCCCACAAGCTGACCATCGCAAACAATCGGCCCAGTCATCACGTGTTCATGGTCTTGACGCGAACAGAAATGTTTCCAATCTCCTGGTGATAATATTAATTGCTCATGGGCGGGAGCGTGCCTTTCTACCACATAGCGCCCGACGGGGTTATTCTCCATACAAACTGCGGGAATAGTCTGAACATTAATTTCCGAATTTGGCTGTTCATCAATCAGATAGATCCCGCAATGTTGTACGCCAAAATACTCACCAATTTTATCCATGAGAGCCAGTCTTAGTTGCTCCTCGTTCTTGACATTAGCGATCGCTTGAAATACAACGTAAAGAGAATTAGGCATAAGTGTACCCACTTGGGGACTATGCGAAGCTTCATATTTACCTCTATGCTAATACTAGCCAAGATAAAACGCTAATATAGCTAGTCACGTTAGGAGAAGCCAATGACAATTACAAAACTTTCAGCTAGGGAACTTTTCCAAGCTGCTTATGAAAATCGCTACACTTGGGACAACACTTTTCCCGGTTATACCGCAGATATTACTTATAAATACGACGATCAAGTATTTACAGGTAAAGTAATCATTGACGGTAATCTCAAAGCCGAAGTGTTGGACGTAGAAGATGAGTCAGCCAAAAAAGCCATCCACGGACAAGCTTGGGAAATTGCTATTCACCGTGTCCGTCGCAGCTTTGAAGATACCCACAGCGCCAATCAATTCAGCTATGGTAACACTGACGAAACTGGTGCAACTGAAATTTTAGTTGGTGGTAAAGGTGAAGGCGATAAATATAAAGTTCGCAATAATGAAGTTTGCCACGTTCACCGTTTAATTCACGGTACTTTTGTGACCATTGACACTTTCAGCAGTCATGACACTGGTGCAGGTTACTTGTCTCACACCTATGACTCTGTATACCATGACCCCAAAACCGGGGAACAAAAGGGTGGTAGAAGTGAGTTTACCGATGAATATGAAAAAGTTGGTGAATATTTCATTTTAAATCGGCGGGAAATTCGCACTGAAACAGCCGGAAAAACTTCTACTCAAGAGTTTGTGTTCTCCAACCTGAAACTGTTGTAATTTCTGGCTAGTTAAGCTAGATTTTTGAATACAAAAAAATAAGCGATCGCCTGAGTATACTTTGGGCGTAAGCGATGCCTACTTCAGGCATCGCTTGTCTTTTATTTTCCAGTCAGAAACGGCAAAAGGTCTGGGTAATGACAATTCATACCTTATTTGTTTGTAAATCTTTGCAGTACCGTTCTCTCTCACGAAGAAGCAGACGATGTAAATTATTTCTTATACTGGAAGCAAATTACCTGAATAAATGACCCCAGTATGGAAAGAACTAAAGTCCTGACTACAAACCTTCCTGCTGGAAAATTTGATCAAATTTACCTTGGGCTTCTATTCTACCTGCTTTCATCAGAATAATGTGGTCAGCGCGACGCAACACAGAAGGGCGATGAGAAACTACAAGACAGGTTGGTGTCCAAGGATTTTTTTCTTGTTCTGTATTCACAAATATCCGCGACCATAACGCCAATTCTGTCTCCACATCCAAAGCGCTAGAAAGGTCATCAAATACTAATAATTCCGGTTGACGGATAAACATCCGCGCTGCTGCGACTCGTTGCATTTGTCCCCCAGAAAGTCGCACACCTTTGGAACCAACTAATGTTTCTAGGCTTTCATTCATAGTTGCTAAATCTTGTTCAAATACAGCCATATTTAAAGCTGTGGCGATATCTAGTTCATTTTTAGACAAGCCCAACAAAATATTTTCGCGCAGGGTATAGCTAAATAATTGCGGAATTTGGGGAGTATAAGCACTGCGAGGGGGAACAAAAAAAGTTGCAGGGTTTTCTACAATATTTCCATTCCAGTAAATTTCCCCACTTTGTTTAGGTAACAATCCTAATAATAGCCGCAGTAATGTAGTTTTACCAGAACCAATCTGACCAGTAATTACAGTTAAACTACCACGCTGAACTTCAAAGCTAATATCTGTAACGCCTTGGTTAGTACCAGGATAAATATAAGTTAGATGAGAGATTCTCAAAGATTTAAAATTATCTTTCTCATTTCTCAAAGGTTCTTCTATTGCTGGCAAATCTTTCTGGCGATTATTCAAATCATTCAGATAAAGTTGATTGGGCGCTACTAAAATATCTGCTGATGCACCAGAGAGTAAACTAGCCATTCTTTCAAAAGACACTTCTGTATGCTTAGACAAAGCCATGAAGTTACCTAGATAATAAAAAAAGCTAGTCACAAAAGAGAGGTTATAGATAAATAAAGCAAAATCACCTACTGTTAACTGACCAACCTGACTCTGCATTAATCGAGAAGCTAATAATAAAATTATCCCTGTCCCTATACTTACCATATTTTGAAATAGAGAATTGAGAATAGCGTTAAATAAACTATCCTTAATCATCATCTGGCGGCGTTTCTCATTCAAAGTGCGAAAATAATTGAGTACATTTTCTTCTGCACCAGCCACCTTAATTGCTTGAACTGAAGCAAATATTTCACCTAAAATCCCTGTCACCTTTTCGGTGGCTTGGCGACTGGCTTTTCTATAATGTTTAATCCGAGTTTCTGCTTGGCGAACAATTACTATCATCCCTACTAAGGGCAGAAATACAAACAGCGTCATCTGTAAATTTATACTTAATAAAATAATTAAACAAATAACAGCAAATATTCCTTGTCCTACAACTTGTGAGAATAATGCCACATTTTCTTCTATTTGTTCAGCATCATCACGAAAATAACTGATTATTTCGCCCTGAGATATATTCATTTCAGCCTCTTTAGTCACAACCATTGGCTGTGCTGTAGGATTCGTGAAAAGGCGGTCTAGTAAATTATGTCGCAGTAATGACCCCATAGTAAAACGATACTGAGTTTTGGTAATACGTCCGGCAAATAAAGCTGCAATTTGTCCTAAATTCAGTGCTAGTAATAACATAATTAAAGCTAGAGGTGATAATCCAAATTGTGCCTCATTAGTCAAACTGTTGAAAAATTCCCGAATGATTAATCCAGGTAGGGCTGGTAAACCCATAATTAATATCCAGAAGCCGAAATCAATTGTGTATAGTTTTGGCGTGTAGCACATAAGTTGCCACAATAATTTCCAATGTTTGCGCTTTTTTGTTAATGGCATGATAGTTAGTAAAGAGAAGAACCTCACCCCAGCCCTCTCCTTGCTAAGGAGAGGGAGCCGGATTTTTTGTATCTAAGCGTTGGGGTGGAGAATGTATGAAAGGATAAGTTTAGGTGTAAATAATGCTTAACTAAATCTGCGCGTATTGTATGCTTAATTTTGATATAGTAATTTACCTATGTAGCTTTATTTAGTGTGTGAAAACTGATTCAATTCTCTATCGACTGTTTAAAACATTTCCTGGCGTTTTCTTTGAATTGCTAGGTCAATCTCCAGTGGAAGCGGAAGTCAGTAGAAAATTAGTAGAATTAATAGAGACAATCATTGTTTATAAGTTTCCTCAAAAGAGTCAAGCGGAGATTCAGGCAATGTTAGGATTAGGCGATTTGAAACAAACAAAGGTTTACCAAGAAGGCTTGGAAGACGGAGAGCGTAAGGGGCGCGTTGAGGGTAAACTCGAAGCAGTACCTCGGTTATTGAAGTTGGGGTTGACTTTGGAGCAGGTAGCAGAAGCCCTGGAAGTAGATGTTGCAGAAGTTAGAAAAGCTGCGCGATAAGCGCTTACATCTTGTAACAGGCGACTTGAAGTCACTGCTACACAGGCAAAACCAGCCTACGCGGGTTAAAAATCTTGATTTGACCTTAGTCCGCGCAGGCGGACTTAGTTTGCGTAGCTGCTATTTCTAATCGCCGGGGCTGTAATCCAATTTTCATCATGCCAATTTCACTAAATTACGGGCGTGATACTGCTTGACTTTTTCTAAAGTTGGGTTTGCTCCTGATTTCCAGGCTGTCATGACGGAACCTTTCACCTCCACCCTGGCTTGATATGCACTACTAATATTTCCATCGGCTGTGGTGAAATCAATGCGAACATCCGCCCATTCTTGGTTAATTTCATCACTTGCTAAAACTTGACCGGCTTTATGATATTCCAGCCAGTTCCAACCTTCAAGCATCCAAATTTCTCGTTCGGCAATTTGTTCAAAGAAGGATAAACCACCCCAGCCTCGATAGTAGGGATATAGTTCTTTGACTGAACCATTACGTCGGACTAATAAATCTAAAATTTCTGGTTTTAAATGACCCCAATATTGTCCTTGGGGTAAGTCAACTAAGGTAGGTGCAAATTCGTGTCCACCAAAATGACTACATCGCCAAAAACGTAAGTTCCTGTTAGTTGCAGCAGCGTATTCAGAACGTAATTTTTGATAAATCGGATAACCAAATCTGCTACAAGCAGCATCTACATTCCCGTGGTTACAAACGAGTATTTCTCGAATGTGGTTTGTTTGTTGGCGATATTGGTCAAAGTTTGGTAATTCTTCGGGATTTTTGACTAAAGCTAATGCCAGAGAACCCAGTAAAGCATGAGGTACGATAAACTCATGTTTCTCAAATTGAGCAAAAAACTTAGTTGGTCTGCGATAGTAGAATACACGAGTATAACCTGGATGGGAGTATTCTTTATCTGGTGCGATCGCCAGTGGTCGAATTGACCCACCATTTCCCCAAATACATTGTAACGGGTCTAATACATCCTGTGGTATAGAGTTAGGGTTTATCCAAATGTTATCTGGCCAAGGTTGTGCAGCTTCAATAATGAAGTATTGTTCAGCATTGTTCGCTGAACCAATGGGATCTTCACCGTTAGCTTGGGAAATCTCAGAACAAAAACGACAATTGTTTTGAGTTTTGTTGGTTGACATATTGATGATTACTTCACTAAATATTTAAACAAATCATCAAGAATGAGATTAGCGGCAATGTAGCTACCACCGTGCCAATAATCATCACCTACCTCATAGACTCTGCCCGACTGAACTGCATTTAATTGGAGCCATAAAGGATGGTTAAGAATGTAATTATAGTTATCTGCTTGTGGATGCTGTTGCAGAAAAATTACATCTCCATCTGCATATTCAATACTCTCAATAGAAATATCAATGCCCTTTTTTTGAATGGGAGAACGAGGTAAACCCACATCCTGAATGACCATGCTGCATAGATGTCCTCCTTCCCCTCGTAAACGAATTCTATCTGCATAAATCCTGACGAGTGAAACCTCTGTTGTATGGAGAGAATCGCCTAATGCCTGTTGTAACTTTGTTACCCGTTGCTGATAATTATTGATAACAATATCAGCCTCAGATGATTTACCCAATGCTTCAGCGAAGGATTGAAAGCATTCCTGCCAACGAAAGCCTTTACCGCCCCACCCTTCACAGATAACTGTCGGTGCAATTTGCGACAGTTGATTATATAAACTTCCTTGTTGTCTCCAATTAGAAACAGAAAGAATAACGTCTGGCTTCAGCGTCAAAATTTTTTCTAAATTGGGTTGTCCAGAATCACCCACCATTGCCACTCCTTGAGCGTTATTCTGCAAATAAGCAGGTACATCGCCAAAGAAGATAGAAGCACCTACAGGTTTAATACCCAAAACAAGTGGAATCTCTAAACTTGCTCCATCTAGCACTACTATCCGTTGTGGGTTATTAGGAACGCAGGTTTCACCCATAAGGTGTTTGACTATTCTGCACTGTGAAGGCAATAACTCAACAGAGCTAGTTAAGTTTTGTGAGACATTATTAGCACAAGCAGAAAATAGCACAATTGCCAAAAGTGTTAACCCAAAGAACCCAAGTCCACGACGAATTTTATACATTTTAAAAAGTTGATTTAGTTCTACTCGAAGTGCAGGATAATCTAAAACTCCACTGACACCGTTCCTCTCACCGTGAACGGCGCACCAGGGTTAATACGATTCCGGCGCTGGCCACTATCTTCGATATAATCGACATTGAAAAGGTTATTAACATTAATGCCAGCCCGCCAGTTATTTCTCCGATAGAATATACTGGCATCAGTACGCACGTAGCTAGGCACTTGAAAAGAGTTATTCAAATCACCTTGGCGTTCACCCACATAAAATAAACCCAAGCCAAATCCTAAGCCTTGGAAATCTCCTGCTTGAATTTCATAAGTTGACCACAAACTGGCTGAATTAAACGGCACACCATCCAGCAAATTACCAGGCTGTAGATTGTTATCTTTAGTAACTCTGGCATCAGTGTAAGCGTAGGAAGCAATCAAATTCCATCCTGGAAGAACTTGTCCTGTGACATCCAACTCAATACCCCGGCTTCTTTGCTCTCCTGATGGAAGGGAAAACCTTGTATTATCTGGATCAGGAACCGCAAGATTATTCAAGGTGATTTCATAAGCAGCTAGATTTGTGGTCAGTCTACCATTGAGAAACTCACCTCTGACACCAACTTCATACTGCGTACCGCGCACTGGTTCAAGCAGAGAGCCATCTACACGAGTTCTATTATTCGGTTGAAATGATCTACTGAAGCTGGTATATAGAGAAATTGGCTGAATCGGTTGATAGACAATGCCTACTCGCGGACTAAAGGCTTGATATTGTCGTTCATTAGAAGGAGAGCTTTGATTGATAGTGTCAAAGCGTCCACCTACCAGTAGTTTTAAGTTTTCAGCTAGGGTAATTTGATCTTGCAGAAAGAAGCCAAGAGTATTTGTTTGAGACTCAGAAGAAAATACATCTAAAGATTCATCTCTACTAGGTCGGGGAGCGATTCCATAAACAGGATTAAAGATATTAATGCTAGGAGCGGTTTCAAAACGAGATACTCCTCCATCATTTTGCCAAGACAAATCAACGCCAAATAGCAGGGTGTGCTGGATTGATCCCGTAGCAAAATTTCCCACTAGATCGGTTTGCACTTCATAATTTCTTCTGGTAAATTCAGCATCATCAAAGCCTCTATCTAGTTCCCCAGTAGATTCGTTGAGACGGCCCGGTTCAAACCGATTATTGGTTTGGTCAGAGGAAGAGTATCGAAACTGATTCCGGAGTCTCCAGTCATCATTGAAACGATGCTCTAATCGATATCCTGCTAAAAAATTTGTTCTTTCACTGAAGTCGTCTGGTTCACCCAAAACTCGATCAAAGGGAATATCAGCAACCCCTGTACCAAAAGCAACTAATCCCCGATCATATGGACGCTTATCGTTTGAATACTCCAATTCAAATGTTACGTCAGTGCGATCGCTAATCTTCCAAGTAACGACAGGTGAGATAAAAAATCTCTCAACTTCAGTGTCAAAGTTCCGAAAGTTTCCGCCTCTCTCATAAGCTGTATTCAACCGATAGAGCAGTGTCCGCTCTGGGTTTAAGGGGCCTGATAAATCAAGGGTTGGTCGCACTAAACCAAAACTTCCAACCTGCAATCCCGCAGCAAAAAAAGGCTCTGAGAGGGGTTTTTTGGTAACGAAGTTAATCACACCACCAGGGTCTAAATTACCATAGAGTACAGAAGCCGGTCCTTTGAGGACTTCTATCCGTTCCAAATTTGCCGTTTCTACAATAGAAAAATTGTTTCTATTGTTAAAGCCATCACGGAGATTCCCTCCAAATTGTGGAAAACCACGAATATTAAATACCTCGGATGTACCGCCAACTTTATTTCCCTGCTGCACGCCACTGACGTTACGCAGTGCATCTGAAACTCGAATCACCTGTCTGTCCTCTAACACCTGTCGAGGAATTGCTTGAATGGATTGGGGAATGTCACGCAGGGCTGTTTCCGTTCGCGTCGCAGTTGTGGCATTGGGTACACTGTATCTATCTTGCTGACCTGTCACCACCAATTCAATCGGCTGGTCTGGAGTTGATGCTTCTTCTGTTTGAGTTTCACTTTCTGGTTCTTCTGCTGGTAATTGTGGAGTCTGGGCAGAAGATACAACTGGTGTGAAGCCGAAAATCAGACCTTCATCACTGTCAAATAACGCCACACTGGGTAATCCCGCCTCACCCGCCACAGTCAGGCGGATAGTATTTGCATCCAAGTTTGTTACTGTGATTTCAGTAATTCCCTCTGTTGGGTTTTCGGAACGGAATATGAACCCATCGCCACTGGGTAAAACTAATTGAGCATTGGGAATATCAGCGATAAAGTTATTATCGGCACTGCGATTGGTGATTTGTAACTGTTGTCCTTGAGTTGTCTGTAAAATCACCTCCACACCTTGCTCTGTGGGAGTCGCTTCCACTCCTGTTACTTCCACCAGTGTGGGGGAATTAGGTACTTGAGAAAGTAATTCAGCTTTAGTTGCAAGACGTTCCTGACTTTTCACGTTATGTGTAAAACCTAACCCCCTAACCCCCTTCCCTACCAGGGAAGGGGGAAAATTTAAAGCCTCTCTCCTTGCAGGGGAGAGGTTTGGAGAGGGGTTTTCCAGATCCCGTGAAAAGTCAAGACGTTCACTTAGTCTTTTTTGCGTCATATCTTGCGAAACGCCTGATTTTGTCTGAACTACCTCAGCAGACGCAGACGGCACAATAAACGCAGATACAATACCTGTTACGCAAAGACTACAAAAAATTTGTTGATTCACAGTAATCACCCTCAAACCACAGTTACATCACCCTGAAAAGCACATTAAAACTACAGTTTTCACCTACTAGTTAGGAATACTTTTCAACTATCTGGCAAGTATTTTGATGCTTATGCGGGTACTGTGTCTATCCATAGACGGAGTTTATTTTTGGACTATGGACAATTATTTATCCATAGACGGACTATTTTTGTCGGTAAGCACTGGGATTTACCTCAAATTTCTTTTTAAAGGCAGCAGCAAAGTGACTCAGGTGAGAATAGCCAACAGCATGGGCTACTTGGGCAACAGTCAATTTTTGTTCTGCCAACATTTGTTTAGCTTGTTCCATGCGATGATCATGGAGGTAGCCAAAAACTGTAGTTCCAAATATCTGACGAAAACCTTGCTTCAGTTTTTGTTGATTAATAGCAACTTGTTGCCCGATTTCTAACAATGTTGGCGGATGAAGTAAGTTAGTAATGAGAATATCTCTGGCATAGTAAATACGTTCTATATCTTCTGGGGAAAGTTGAACTGTAGATTGGCTAACCTGTCGATACTCTAGTTCCTGCGCCAGCCACAAAGCCACAAGTTCCAGTGCTTTGCTTTGGAGATAAATTTTTCGGACAAAATCTCGGTAGGGACAGTTAATAATTTGGTATAACACCGACTGCATTGCCGTTGTAGTAGTTCGCAGTTCATAGTAGGGTGCATTTTTAGCCCCAAAAAGCGGAAGTTGCTGGTGTGGAGATAAGTATTGTAAGTGTTGCTGAATCAAATTTACCCAAATTTCCGGCGTGAGGTTAATATCAACTTTCAGGTGTCGTTGATTACCCGCCCACTCTGTTATCCCTCCGCGACCGACATCCGATAAGCGCAAGAAGTTTTGACCACCTTGCATCACCTCACCTGTATATAATTTACGGTTTCCTGAGAGACGAAAACCTATTTCAGGACTTTTTTCCTCGCCTTCTGGTTCCTCAAAGATAATATCCTTGAAGAATTGATTATTTTCAATATCTATAGAAATACCATCCTGTAGGAATATGCGCTGCCAATATCCTTTACCAATAGACTTTGAATATTTCAAAACAATGTCATTTTCAGATGAATGATCTAAATTACCGTTACTAGGTGTTTCTTCAAACATTTCATCTATATTTTGGATTGATAAGATACCAGCCATATCTAGTTGCACATTTTTGAAGGTAATATTTATAACCTATATTAGCAGAAATTAGAGAATATTTCTCAAAAAGAATGTAGTAAGATGTGTAACTAAAAACTGATATCTCTGCATCAAAGATTTATAGCTGTGTTCTGAAAAGTTTGGTCATGATTGGTTAATTCAGTAATTTACAAGCATATCTAAACAGTTCTATCACAATAATTACATCCTAAAAGATACAGTTAGGTCAAGGTTTACTGACTTTAAATAGAAAATATTCTTGTTAATTGTGAAAGCGTTAGATTTTGATGCCATAACGGATATATCTTGTTGGGTGGGTTAGGAACCGTTTAACCAACCATGTTTGATTTTCGGTGTTTTATGGAAAGGACTGAAGTCCTTACTACAAAACTTTCTATGGAAAAATCTGATCAAATTTACCTTGCGCTTCTACTCTACCTGCTTTCATCAGAATAATCTGGTCAGCGCGACGCAACACAGAAGGGCGATGAGAAACTACAAGACAAGTTGGTGTCCAAGGATTTTTCCCTTGTTCAGTACTATTCACAAATATCCTCGACCATAACGCCAATTCTGTCTCCACATCCAAGGCGCTGGAAAGGTCATCAAATACTAATAATTCCGGTTGACGGATAAACATTCGCGCTGCTGCTACTCGTTGCATTTGTCCACCAGAAAGTCGCACACCTTTGGAACCAACTAAGGTTTCTAGGCTTTCATTCATGGTTGCTAAATCTTGATCAAATACAGCCATGTCTAAAGCTGTGGCGATATCTTGATTATTTTTAGACAAACCCAACAAAATATTTTCGCGCAGAGTATAGCTAAATAACTGGGGAATTTGGGGAGTATAAGCACTGCGAGGCGGAACAAAGAAAATTGCAGGGTTTTCTACAATATTTTCATTCCAGTAAATTTCCCCGCTTTGTTTAGGTAATAATCCTAATAACAGCCGCATTAATGTAGTTTTACCAGAACCAATTTGACCAGTAATTACAGTCAAAGTACCGCGCTGAATTTCAAAGCTGATATCTGTAATTCCTTGGTTTGTACCAGGATAAATATAAGTTAGATGAAAAACTTTCAAAGATTGAAGATTATCTTTTTCATTCCGCAAAGGTTGTTCTATTGTGGGTAAATCTTTTTGGCGATTATTCAAATCATTCAGATAAAGTTGATTGGGGGCTACCAATGTATCTGCTGATGCGCCAGAGAGTAAACTAGTCATCCGATCAAAAGATACTTCTGTGTGCTTAGATAACGCCATAAAACCACCAACAGAAGTAAAAAAGCTAGTTACAAATGACAGGTTATACACAAATAAAGCAAAGTCACCTACTGTTAATTGATTCACACCACTCTGCATTAATTGAGAAGCTAACAGCAGAATTATCCCTGTCCCCAAATTCACCATATTTTGAAAGGAAGAATTGAGAATAGCGTTAAACAAACTATCCTTAATCATTGTCTGACGGCGTTGGTCATTTAAGGTGCGAAAATAATCCAACACATTTTCTTCTGCGCCAGCTACTTTAATCGCTTGCACTGAAGCAAAGATTTCACCTAAAATTCCTGTAACTTTTTCGGTGGCTTTGCGGCTGGCTTTTCTGTACTGTTTAATCTTGCTTTCCGCACGTTGCAGAATCGCTACCATTCCTACTAATGGCAGAAATACAAACAGTGTCATCCGCACATTAATAGTCAATAAAACCACTAAACAAATAACGGCAAATATTCCTTGTCCTGATACTTCTGATATCCAGGCTACATTGTCTTCTATTTGTTCGGCATCATCACGAAAATAGCTAATTATTTCACCTTGAGATACGGTTTTTTCTGAATTTTCATTAACAACTATTGGCTGTGATGTGGGATTTTTAAACAGGCGATCTAATAAATTATTTCGCAGTAATGACCGCATCAAAAAACGGTGTTGGCTTTTGGTAACTCGGCCGGCAAATATAACTATTATATGTCCTAAATTCAGGGCTAGTAATAATGCAATTAAGGCTAGAGGTGATAGTCCTAATTGTGTCTCGTTTGTCAAACGATTGAAAAATTCTCGGATGATTAAGCCGGGTAGGGCTGGCAAACCCATGATTAATATCCAGTAGATGCTATCAAGGATATATAGTTTTGGTTTGTAGCGAATTAGTTGCCATATTAGTTCCCAATGTTTAGGCTTTTTTGTTGAATTCATGATAGTTAGTAAAGAGAAAAACCTCACCCCAGCCCTCTCCTTAGCAAGGAGAGGGAGCCGGACGGATGAATTATATGGAAACCGCAAAGTACGCAAAGTACAATGGTGTACATAAAGCAACTATTTTCATCTGATCAAAATCCTATAGAATCAAGTTTTTGACTTCCGCCCTGCGGTGTTAAATTAATAAGTCGGTTAAGCCTGTTTCTAATAATTGGGCAAAACGTGATTCGGGATCTTTAAGTAATTCTTCTCGTTGACCATATTCTCTAATTCGACCTTGCTCTAAAATTAATATTTGATTTGCTTTTTGTACGGTGGCTAAACGATGGGCAATAATTATGCCTGTACGTCCAGTTAGTAATTTATCAACGGCTTTTTCAATTAGTTTTTCGGTAATGGGGTCGAGGCGTGAGGAGGCTTCATCTAATATGACTAAACCAGGGTCTTTAAGAAATACGCGCGTAAAGGCGAGTAACTGCGCTTGTCCGGCTGATAAGCCGCTACTATCTGGCCCCAAGTTTGTATCTAAGCCTTGGGGTAATGAATGCAACCATTGTGATAATCCTAATATTTCTAAGGTTTCATAGATGCGTTCGTCGCTAATTTCCTGGTTAAAAAAGGTGAGGTTATTCCGCACTGTTGTTTGAAACAGTTGTACATCCTGGGTGACTAAGCCAATTTTTTGAGGTAAATCTGTTAAGTCTGTCTGATTAATTGGTAAGCCTCCCAAGTGAATTGAGCCTGATTTTGCATCATATAATCTCAGTAATAACCGTGCTAGGGAGGATTTGCCGCTACCTGTACGCCCCAGTAAACCTAATAGTTGTCCAGCAGGTAAATTAAAGGATATGTCTTGCAGTATTAAGTCTCCCTCTTCGGATTTCCGGTCGTTATAGCTAAAGGAAAGGTGATCAAAATTTACGGAAAGTGCGCCTTGAGGAAGTCTTTTTTCTCCTCCTGCACTGAGTTGGGATTTTTCTTGCAGTAAGTCTTGAATGCGGTAAATACTGGCTTCTGCTTGTTGGAGTTCTTCAAATTGGTTGCGAATTTGCTCAATTGGTTCGCTGAGTAAGTTGGTGTAATAGTACAGTAAATATACCGTACCAATGGTAACAATATTTTGACTCCAAAGGTAAGCACCGACGCTTAAGGCGATCGCAGTTCCTAATGTAAAGATACCGTTTGTTGTCGCCCAAAGTATTGTACTGGCAAAACGAGCTTTGTGATAAATGGGTAGCCAGCCTTGCAAAATTTTGTGGAAGCGTTGCATGACATAGCTTTTAGCACCATTGGCGCGTACGTCTTCCATCCCAGCCAGTTGTTCCCCGACGAAACCAAAGAAATCAGCACTAATTTGACGATAGGTTCTCCAATAGGGAACGGCTATGGAACGCAGACGTATTAAAGTTCCTAATGCTGTCAGGCTAAAAAAGGCGATCGCAATCCCAGCACGCCAATCTTCGGCAAATAGAACTACAATTACGCCAGACATCAAGAGCAAATTGCCCAAGATGTAAACGGTAAATTTGGAAAAGAATTGCGAAAGAGTGTGAACATCACCGTCTACTCTCTCTAGTAATTCACCGGGTGTAGAGAATTTATGAAAGGATAAATCTAGTTGCAAACAATGCTCAACTAAGTCAGCACGTAAGGCGTTGGTAGCTCTCCAGGCGACGTTTTCACCGTAGTAGGTAGCAGCAACGGTGATTAGTTGCGTGACTAAAGCTACACCAATAAATAGGAAGGCAGATATGAGTAAGTTTCGCCCTGAACCACCAGCTACGGCTGTGTCAATGAAATAGCGCAGAATTTGGGGGTTGACTAATTGTAGTCCGATGCTGGCGAGGAGTGCGATCGCAAACTTAACAACCCGACCTTTTTGGGGTTTAAGATAGTCTACAAGTAAATTCCAGTATTGCCGTAGTCCAATTTTCATAAAGTTTTAGCAGTCAGCAAGGCGGATTGGGGAGGCTGATTTCAGATCGGATGAGAGAATAAAAGAGAATTTTTATCAGCTAATTATGGTATTTTACGCTTAATTATGCCTATTTACTGCGAAAATCTTTTGAAATAAATTTTTGACGCTACATTGCGCTGCTGCTTGACTTCTTCAGTCTTGATATAGTTATGAATATTCCTGCCTACTTGTATATGTATAGGATATGGGTTGTGATCTCCATGTCGCCATATCAGTATTAGGACTCCTATTTGATTTCTGTTGGCGTAGCCTGCGCTTTGCGTTTACAACTCAAAATGGCTTTTTCCCACTCTCCACTCCCCACCTACACAAGTAAATAAATATGGCTACGCCACGCTACGCGAACAAAAATCAAAGCGGATTACAATATATAGCAAAATTCAAACAGGCTATTCGCCCCCAACCCCACTGGCTGCGAAGCCTTCACTACAAAAACAGCCCACAACTCTGATGCGCCTTTATCCAGATAGCAGAGTTCCGCTAAACATTGATTACAAAAAGCTTAGAGTCAATTTACTTCCCCCTCAAAAAAAACTTTGCTCAACCCCTTGACGAAACCAGAGAGAGTTGTTATCTTAAATAAGTGCCAAGGCGAGAGCCGCAACACCTGAACCGTGAAAACAAAATACTTTGAAAGCTAAATAAGAACCAATCCTCGTCAAGAATATTTAGTTTGGGAAAAAAACCCAAACGTTAATCAAAAAAATTCACAGGATTCTGAAACAACTTGTTGTTTCGGATAAAACTCTAAGCACAACAAAACGGAGAGTTTGATCCTGGCTCAGGATGAACGCTGGCGGTATGCTTAACACATGCAAGTCGAACGGTCTCTTCGGAGATAGTGGCGGACGGGTGAGTAACGCGTGAGAATCTAGCTTTAGGTCGGGGACAACCACGGGAAACTGTGGCTAATACCGGATATGCCGAGAGGTGAAAGGCTTGCTGCCTAAAGATGAGCTCGCGTCTGATTAGCTAGTTGGTGTGGTAAAAGCGCACCAAGGCGACGATCAGTAGCTGGTCTGAGAGGATGATCAGCCACACTGGGACTGAGACACGGCCCAGACTCCTACGGGAGGCAGCAGTGGGGAATTTTCCGCAATGGGCGAAAGCCTGACGGAGCAATACCGCGTGAGGGAGGAAGGCTCTTGGGTTGTAAACCTCTTTTCTCAGGGAAGAAAAAAATGACGGTACCCTGAGGAATAAGCATCGGCTAACTCCGTGCCAGCAGCCGCGGTAATACGGAGGATGCAAGCGTTATCCGGAATGATTGGGCGTAAAGGGTCCGCAGGTGGCTATGTAAGTCTGCTGTTAAAGAACCTAGCTTAACTAGGTAAAAGCAGTGGAAACTACAAGGCTAGAGTGCGTTCGGGGTAGAGGGAATTCCTGGTGTAGCGGTGAAATGCGTAGATATCAGGAAGAACACCAGTGGCGAAGGCGCTCTACTAGGCCGCAACTGACACTGAGGGACGAAAGCTAGGGGAGCGAATGGGATTAGATACCCCAGTAGTCCTAGCCGTAAACGATGGATACTAGGCGTGGCTTGTATCGACCCAAGCCGTGCCGGAGCTAACGCGTTAAGTATCCCGCCTGGGGAGTACGCACGCAAGTGTGAAACTCAAAGGAATTGACGGGGGCCCGCACAAGCGGTGGAGTATGTGGTTTAATTCGATGCAACGCGAAGAACCTTACCAAGACTTGACATGTCGCGAATCTCTTTGAAAGGAGAGAGTGCCTTCGGGAGCGCGAACACAGGTGGTGCATGGCTGTCGTCAGCTCGTGTCGTGAGATGTTGGGTTAAGTCCCGCAACGAGCGCAACCCTCGTTTTTAGTTGCCAGCATTAAGTTGGGGACTCTAGAGAGACTGCCGGTGACAAACCGGAGGAAGGTGGGGATGACGTCAAGTCAGCATGCCCCTTACGTCTTGGGCTACACACGTACTACAATGCTACGGACAAAGGGTAGCTACACAGCAATGTGATGCCAATCTCAGAAACCGTAGCTCAGTTCAGATCGCAGGCTGCAACTCGCCTGCGTGAAGTCGGAATCGCTAGTAATTGCAGGTCAGCATACTGCAGTGAATTCGTTCCCGGGCCTTGTACACACCGCCCGTCACACCATGGAAGCTGGTCACGCCCGAAGTCGTTACCCCAACTGTTCGCAGAGGGGGATGCCGAAGGCAGGTCTGGTGACTGGGGTGAAGTCGTAACAAGGTAGCCGTACCGGAAGGTGTGGCTGGATCACCTCCTTTTAGGGAGACCGAATCCACTCAAACATCGAAAGCAAATTGCAATTAGAGACTGAGTTGGTCATTCCTAGGTCGTTCGAGAATTGGTAAAAGCTTTCAAAGTATCTTTGGTTCAGTTTATAAACATCTCAATTTTTAATTGGAATAGAAATTCAGCAATTGATTGTCTTGTACAATCGAACTGCTGGGTATTTATCCAGCCAGAACCTTGAAAACTGCATAGTAACGCGAAAAAAAGCAGGCAGACGAATTGGAGTCCTGATTGCTTCTTTGATGAGTGCTGAGTAAAATCAGTGCAAAGAAAGAAGTAAACAGAACGAAAAAAAGTTTGCAGAAAAACACCAATGAAAAAGTGGTCAAGCTAATAAGGGCTTACGGTGGATACCTAGGCACACAGAGGCGAAGAAGGACGTGGTTACCGACGATATACTCCGGGGAGTTGGAAGCAAACTATGAGCCGGAGGTTTCCGAATGGGGCAACCCTAAATACTACCTGTTGAATATATAGACAGGAAAGAGCCAACCCAGCGAACTGAAACATCTTAGTAGCTGGAGGAAGAGAAATCAAAAGAGATTCCCTAAGTAGTGGTGAGCGAAAGGGGAAGAGCCTAAACCAAGAGATTTATCTTTTGGGGTAGTGGGACAGCGATATCGAATCTGGCGGTTAGACGAAGCAGCTAAATACTGCACCAAAGAAGGTGAAAGTCCTGTAGTCGAAAACTCAAGGATAGTAGCTGAATCCCGAGTAGTACGGAGCACGAGGAATTCCGTATGAATCAGCGAGGACCATCTCGTAAGGCTAAATACTACTGTGTGACCGATAGTGAACCAGTACCGCGAGGGAAAGGTGAAAAGAACCCCGGAAGGGGAGTGAAATAGAACATGAAACCGTAAGCTTACAAGCAGTGGGAGGACGATTTAACGTCTGACCGCGTGCCTGTTGAAGAATGAGCCGGCGACTTATAGGCACTGGTAGGTTAAGGCGAGAATGCCGGAGCCAAAGGGAAACCGAGTCTGAAAAGGGCGATAATCAGTGTTTATAGACCCGAACCCTGGTGATCTAACCATGGCCAGGATGAAGCTTGGGTAACACCAAGTGGAGGTCCGAACCGACTGATGTTGAAAAATCAGCGGATGAGCTGTGGTTAGGGGTGAAATGCCAATCGAACCAGGAGCTAGCTGGTTCTCCCCGAAATGTGTTTAGGCGCAGCGGTAATGATTAAATCTGGGGGGTAAAGCACTGTTTCGGTGCGGGCTGGGAGACCGGTACCAAATCGAGACAAACTCAGAATACCCAGAGAACACATTGCCAGTGAGACAGTGGGGGATAAGCTTCATTGTCAAGAGGGAAACAGCCCAGACCACCAGCTAAGGTCCCCAAATCATCACTAAGTGATAAAGGAGGTGGGATTGCAGAGACAACTAGGAGGTTTGCCTAGAAGCAGCCAACCTTAAAAGAGTGCGTAATAGCTCACTAGTCAAGCGATCCTGCGCCGAAAATGAACGGGGCTAAGTGATGTACCGAAGCTGTGGGATTGATTTAAGTATCAATCGGTAGGGGAGCGTTCCGTATTAGGTAGAAGCAGTAGCGGCGAGCAGCTGTGGACGAAACGGAAGTGAGAATGTCGGCTTGAGTAGCGCAAACATTGGTGAGAATCCAATGCCCCGAAACCCTAAGGGTTCCTCCGCCAGGTTCGTCCACGGAGGGTTAGTCGGGTCCTAAGGCGAGGTCGAAGGGCGTAGTCGATGGACACAGGGTGAATAATCCCTGACTATGATGTGGGAGCATTGCGAGGGACGCATGAAAGATAGCCATACCCTGATTGGTTTGGGAGGAGTTTACGAACTCCGCATGGTGAAGGATAGTGTCAAGAAAAGCTCGTAATGTGATGAAGACATCATACCCGTACCCGAAACCGACACAGGTAGGGAGGTTGAGAATACCAAGGGGCGCGAGATAACTCTCTCTAAGGAACTCGGCAAAATGGCCCCGTAACTTCGGGAGAAGGGGTGCCCACCTAAGACGTGGGTCGCAGTGAAGAGATCCAGGCGACTGTTTACCAAAAACACAGGTCTCCGCCAACTCGAAAGAGGACGTATGGGGGCTGACGCCTGCCCAGTGCCGGAAGGTTAAGGAAGTTGGTCAGGGGTTCGCCTTGAAGCTGACGACCGAAGCCCCGGTGAACGGCGGCCGTAACTATAACGGTCCTAAGGTAGCGAAATTCCTTGTCGGGTAAGTTCCGACCCGCACGAAAGGCGTAACGATCTGGATGGTGTCTCAGAGAGAGACTCGGCGAAATAGGAATGTCTGTGAAGATACGGACTGCCTGCACCTGGACAGAAAGACCCTATGAAGCTTTACTGTAGCCTGGAATTGTGTTCGGGCTTCGCTTGCGCAGGATAGGTGGGAAGCGATGAAGTATTCCTTGTGGGGAATATGGAGCTAACGGTGAGATACCACTCTGGCGAAGCTAGAATTCTAACCCATGACCGTCAGCCGGTCAGGGAACAGTTTCAGGTGGGCAGTTTGACTGGGGCGGTCGCCTCCTAAAAAGTAACGGAGGCGCGCAAAGGTTCTCTCAGCACGCTTGGAAACCGTGCGGCGAGTGTAAAGGCAAAAGAGAGCTTGACTGCAAGAGATACAACTCGAGCAGGGACGAAAGTCGGCCTTAGTGATCCGACGGCGCAGAATGGAATGGCCGTCGCTCAACGGATAAAAGTTACTCTAGGGATAACAGGCTGATCTCCCCCAAGAGTCCACATCGACGGGGAGGTTTGGCACCTCGATGTCGGCTCATCGCAACCTGGGGCGGAAGTACGTCCCAAGGGTTGGGCTGTTCGCCCATTAAAGCGGTACGTGAGCTGGGTTCAGAACGTCGTGAGACAGTTCGGTCCATATCCGGTGCAGGCGCAAGAGCATTGAGAGGAGCCTTCCTTAGTACGAGAGGACCGGGAAGGACGCACCGCTGGTGTACCAGTTATCGTACCAACGGTAAACGCTGGGTAGCCAAGTGCGGAGCGGATAACCGCTGAAAGCATCTAAGTGGGAAGCCCACCTCAAGATGAGTGCTCTCACTACGTGAGTAGGTAAGGTCACGGGCAGAACACCCGTTTATAGGCTCTAAGTGGAAGTACAGTAATGTATGAAGCTGAGGTGTACTAACAGACCGAGGGCTTGACCTCAGATCATTGCTTGTGTGAATTGCTCATTATTTCGCGTTACTGTGCAGCCTTCAGGGTTTCTGAAACCCTCGAATTGAAAATTCCTGATTCTATTTTGAATTTTGAATTTTGAATTTTGAATTCTTTCCTGGTGTTTATTGCGCGGTGGAACCACACTGATCCCTTCCCGAACTCAGAGGTGAAACGCTGCTGCGGCGACGATAGTTTTGGGGTAGCCCTCTGCAAAAATAGCTCGATGCCAGGTTTATCAATTGAATAAAAATAAACCCTCTCATTACTATCATGAGGGGGTTTGTTTTTATGCTTAGGTTATATCCCTATTCTGTCACTAAGTTGTTAGAAAACCCTTCTACACCAGATCGCAATGCTTGGGCGTTTGGTCATGCTTTAATAGAGTATTGGATTGAAGATTTAACAATAGAACAACTGCGAACTAGATTTAATTATTATCTTCAGTCATGAAAAATTAGAGCTTTACAAAGCCAAGTTTCCGCAGTCAATTTTTTCTAAAATACTTCCCTGTTTCATGTAAGGCTTTAACTCCTCCGTTACATACACTTCCCTCACTATTCCTTCCACCACAGAGAAATTTTTGGTAATTTCTTCAAATCTATGAAGAAACTTTTCACTATCTGTAGGAACTTCCTGGAAGCGTAAAATTGTTGAATGAATGGATATTGGCGTATCTAAATCATAATCTCTGTTATCACCTTTTAAAATATTCAGAGCTTCTTTTCGTATTTCATATATTTCTCCACCAGGATTGTATACGGGGAAGAATGCAGCAGACCTTAATAATACTGGAGAATCAATAAATATTTTAATTGGCTTGTGCTGTACTATATTTTCTATTCTCATCTTTAACAGTTTTAATATCTCAGCATCTAAGTATTTTTTAATTTTATTCAGCCTTTTTTTAAAGTTAATAACTGTTACGATTGTAATGTGTGTTTGGGTATATGGATATATATAAGCACATTCTAATTCTTGCAATTTCTCAGACATTTCCTCATAAATTTCCCTGATTTCCGTAGGAAGAGGCCAAGCACAGGCAATATTCACTCCGTAAACTTCCCTGTCAATGTCTCTACCAACTAATTCATCCTTCATAAATCCATATTCTTGTATTTCTTTACGGAATAAGGCTCTTGTTTCTTCAGAAAAATTTTGTAACATATTAGGACTCCTATTTGGTTATTTATAGCTGGTGTGGTGTGTCCATACCAAACTCAGTAGTTATCTATCCTGCTTTTCCCACTATCTCTACGTCAATTAACTCATACATTAAATCCGGTTACTATACTAATCTTCAAGTTGCTTCTAACTTTATAGCAATAATACTGACATTATAGTTCACTGGCAGAGAGAAATCTAACTGCAAATACTGAACAATACACATATTTCCGAAGATTACTCTTATCTTTAGCTTATCTTCTGTTTTTTCATGCAGAATACTAAGATTTTTGGCATAATATTACTAAATATTACTAAATATTACTAATTACCACTAAAATATCAATAAAGCTTATGAAATATTCAATAATCCCGTTAAAATCGCACAATTTGCTTATATTTCAACAGATTTATTCAGAAAAATTACGGAACATTTACTAAGTATTAACCAAGTATTTACTGATATTAACCCAATATTAAATACATTGTTGAGCCACAAATCCTTTACAATCAAGTGTATAAAACAATTATCTACTAAGTGTTGACTAACCACATTGATGCTTGATACATTACTGACGGGAAAGTTCCTGACACCATTGGGTCAATTAAATACGTGCTAAGGAGTAATATATGAGCCAAAGTCGGACTACGATAAAATTAGTCACTTGTGAGACTGTTTCTCAAACCTTTTACGATGTAGTCATAGTCGGAGCGGGAGTAGCTGGAGCCATTGTTGCCAAACAACTTAGTGAACAGGGAAAGCGAGTTTTAATCCTGGAAGCGGGAACTGGTTATGGTTTAACCCTTGAGGGCTTTCAAAGTCACGTTGATACCTTCTATGGCGCAGTAGACAAAAATGCCAACTCCCCTTATCCCGTAAACCGCAATGCCCTTAGCCCCACTGATGGCGCTAATCATTATTTTGAAGAAAAAGGACCATTACCTCTGAGTGGTTCTTATACAAGGGTATTGGGTGGAACTACCATGCACTGGGAAGGGAAAACCATCCGAATGTTACCCGAAGATTTTGAATTACAAACTAAATATGGAAAAGGTCTTGACTGGCCAATCAAGTATGAAGAAATCATGCCCTACTACCGCCAAGCGGAGTATGAAATGGGGGTTTCTGGAGACGTAGAAGGACAAAAAGGTCTAGGTGTCCCCTTTAAAGATGGCTATGTTTTCCCTATGCTTGAGCTTCCTCCTTCTTACTTGGATAAGAAAGTTACTGAGGGACTGAATGGAGCTACCGTCGAACTTGAGGGCGAGACTATTAAATTAGAACTCAGTACCTTTCCCCAAGGTCGCAATAGTATACCTAATCCCCAGTACAACGAGTACGGACATAAAGCTGATAATCGCTTTGTTCCTGATGGCGTGGCCAGTGTCAAACCTGTAGAGTATGGGGAACGTTGCCAAGGTAACGCGAACTGTGTACCTATCTGTCCAGTGCAAGCGAAGTATGATGCCCGCAAAACCTTAAATACCATAGCTTTTCCTGATCGAGTAGATTTACTTGCCCAGGCTGTAGCCTATAAGGTAGAAGTTGATCCCGATAACGGTCGTGTTACCGCTATTCACTACAAGCACTATCAAGATAAGAACTCTCCTACCCATACCGTTGGTATTGCCAAAGGTACTTTATTTGTCTTAGCTGCCCATGCAGTCGAAAATGCCAAGCTAATGCTTGCTTCCGATTTGAAGAGTAGTAATGATCTGATGGGACGCAATCTTATGGATCATCCTTTCCTCTTAGCTTGGGCTTTGATGCCGGAAGTGACTGGGACAATGCGAGGACCCCTAGTGACATCAGGAATCGGGACTTTCCGTAAAGGTAAGTTTCGTCACAACCAATGCACATTTGCGATGGATATCCATAATGATGGTTGGGGATGGTCAGGAACAGGCGCTACTGACATAGTGAGAGATGCTGTAGAAAAAGGCAATATGTATGGTGCTGAACTACGTAAAGAACTAATCACCAAGATATCACGGCAATTACTATTAGCCTTCATGTGCGAGTTACCCGCCGATTACAATAATCGAGTTACCATTGATCCCCGATATAAAGATCAATTGGGTAATTATCGTCCCGTGATTCATTTTGACCTACCTGATTATTGCAAAAAAACCTTTGCTTACGCCCGAAATCTCTCCAAGACTATTTTCAATCATTTAGGTGCGGAAGATCATACCCACTACGATGACACAGACCCGGCCTATTTTGAGTATGAGGGTGAAGGCTACTGGTTCCGAGGAGGAAATCACTTTTCCGGAAACTCACGTCATGGGAACGACTAAATACAACTCGGTTGTTGATAAATATATGCGTTCTTGGGATCATCAGAATCTTTACATGGTTGGTGCAGGAAGTATGCCCTCCATTGGTAGTTCTAATACTACATTGAGTATTGCTGCTCTAACTTACATGGCTACTGAGGAGATGCTTAAAGAATTAGATATTGCATCTAAACTTGTCTATGCCTAAAAGTAAAAACAACAAAGCGCACTGATTATACAACTTTTGAAAATATTGTCAGCAGAGGTATTTGATGATTGATAGTTTAGAGTTGATTACAACGGTTGAAGACCTGCATTACTATCTCATCCAGGGCATGATGATAGAACACGCAACCCTTCCCCCTTATCTGACTGCCCTTTATTCCCTGAAGCCAGGCTCAAATCTGGAGGCTTTCCACTTTATTCGCACTATTGCTGTGGAGGAAATGCTCCATCTCACTCTAGTAGCCAATGTGTTTAATGCGGTGGGAGGAGATATCCAAGGAGTTTTGACCAATCCTGACTTTGTTCCCACATACCCGACTTACTTACCTACGAGAGAAGATGACTTTGAAGTTAATGTCGGCAAGTTTTCCCAAGAAACAATAGAGACATTTCTCAAGATTGAACGTTCTCATCATGTAGATGAGAATGCACCATTAGTAGAATCTCGAACCAGACAAACAAGAAGACACAATTTTTTAAGACTTGCTGGTAGAAATGACAACCTGAGCTATCACACCATTGGATTGTTCTATACAGAGGTGATTCGGGGCTTAAAGGCACTCGATAAACACTATAAGAAAGAAGGTAAGAATCTCTTCATTGGTGATCCTAAAAAGCAAATTACCCCTGAATATTACTATGATGGTGCGGGAGATATCGTCAAGGTGACGGATCTTGACTCTGCTATCAAAGCATTGTATATAATTCAAACCCAAGGTGAAGGGTCTGGAACTACAACGATCTATGATTCTGAAAAAGAACTTTCTCATTACTATCGTTTCCAGCAACTACTGAAGGGTCGCTACTATGTGATAGACAAGGAAGATCCAATGAACTCAGATCAGCCTGATTATCCTACAGGCGAAGATATTACTGTAGATTGGGGCGCTGTTTATCCCGTCATGGAGAATCTGACTCTGAGTAAGCTGAGAAATTATTGTGACGCAGATTCAGAATTATATGCTCACGCACTGGAGTTCCAGCAAGCTTACAGCAGGTTTCTTGCAGAGATTGAATATTCCTTTAATGGTCATCCTGAACAGTTGCTTCCTGCGGTGGGAAGTATGTTCCGACTCAAGGAATTAGCTAATAGTCTGATTCGTAACCCCATTCCTGGACTGAGTGGTGTTAATGCAGGTCCGATTTATAAGTTTGAGTAAAGAGCAAAAGTTGGGACTCAAAAACCTAGAAATAAAAACCTAGAAACTTTGTGGAGGTAAATAACGAGTGAGTATTAAGACACCTGAATTCATGGGGTATTTCCTGGATTTATCAGCAGAGGTAACAGGATTTTCTCGGTTTGACCTTGAAGGAACTGGACAAGCTGAACTTTACTTTGACACCGTTCTGAACATGATTGGTGAGAAAATATTGACAGAATTGCTAGAAACCTTTCATAAGTTTGATAAGAGTGCAAACAAGAAACATAATCCCACAATTTTAACTGAGGGATTACGTTCGGAAATTCTCACTTCTGCCACACTAGGACCTGTTGCTCGCAACATCATCAAGCTGTGGTATACAGCTACCTGGGATAAACTTCCCAAGTCTTTGGAGTCCTGGTATGGAATTGACCAAACAAATAGCCCTTTTATTCCCAGTCCCCAAGCCTATCCCGAAGGACTTGTCTGGCGGGCTATTGGGGTTAATCCTCCTGGAGCGAAAGCACCTGGTTATGGGACTTGGAGTGAGCCTCCTTCAGTTAGTTTGAGTTAATCACAACTTAATTGCTAGAAAACAATTTTAATGGAGATACAACATGAATATTAAACTTTGGTTTCGTGGACTTTCTGCTTTTGTTCTGACAATTGTTCTGAGTTTAACGCTGTTTAGTTTACCTGCTAATGCCTTTGTTGCTACTAATAGCCGTCTTGCTCTTGCTCATTTACTTGAAACAAACGAGTGTAATAGCTGTGATCTGTCGGGAGTGGATTTATCGAATAAAGATTTGTATGGTAGCGCTCTCCTGAAAGCAAATCTCACAGGGGCTAATCTATCGAATACTTTGCTGAATGAAGCCAAGCTAGATGAAGCAAATCTGACAGGAGCGAATCTATCGGGAGCCAGCCTTTTAGGAATCAGGTTAAACAACGCCATTTTAACTAACGCCAATCTCACAAATGCTCAATTGGGTAATGCAGAGATGGCAGGAGTTAACTTGTCAGGGGCGAATCTCACAGGGTCTGTTCTAGAATATGCGATCGCCTCTGGTGCAAATTTTTCCGATGCGATCGCCAAGGAAGCAAATTTCACCAACGCATTTCTATCTAGCTCTAAGTTAGATGGTGCAGATTTTGCTGATGCTGTCCTGAGAAATGTCAGATTATCAGGGGCTACTCTGACGAAGACTAACTTCATTGATGCCGATTTGTTTCGTGCCAGAATGCCTAATGATACCGTATATAACGGAAATGTCGCTCAATTTGGGGCTTATCAATAGGCTCATAGTTAACATATCGTCAGGAACGGGATAGTTAGGAAAATCTTTCTGGTATAGCAACCCTATTTGATGATCAAACCAGAGCATAGATGGTATCACCGTAAGTCTATCTGGCTAAGGTTTTGAGTATCCTCACCTGAGTAAATCACTTATCCCGGATTTCTCACAACTCAAATAGGATTGCTATATACTCCTGCAACATTAAGTAAGTCGGCGCAAATAAACCCAATTATGTAACAGAATGTAAAACTCCCAAAAGCCTTGCGATTGCTTCATTCCACTGCGTTCCACTCGCAATGACATACATCGAAATTTTCACGCCGACTTACTTACACAAAAATGGTTAATTCCTAAGTAAAGAAATAAATTGTTCAGAATAAAAAAAACAGAGGAATTCTCGTGATACAAAGCTCCGAAAAAATCAAAACACAAGTACAAATTTCTGCGACTTTTCCCAATGGGATAAAATCCCTTTGTAAACAAATCAGTCGTTTATTGATTTCCCTATTCATAGTGATTCTCATGGGAATCACTAGCACACTTCCTGCTAATGCTGAAGTCAAAAGAGTTCCTAACACTCCCCTTTTTAATCCAGAAGAAGTCCGTTTAGGTATTACCCCTACAGGTTGGAGTAACAGTGATGATCTCACAATGGATCTCAATCCTCCCATCTCCTACAAACAGATTATCAGTGAAATTGCCCTAGCAGGGTTTCAAGGTCTTCAAGGCGCTCCTAAATTTCCCAAAGACATCGCTACATTAAAAAAAGACCTAGAAGTTAGGGGTTTAACAATTTCTGAACCCTGGGTTGGGACTTTCTTCACCATCGGAGCGAAAGAAGATAGCCAAAAAATCTTCGAGGATCAGATGGCGTTCATGAAGAATTTTGATAGTAAAGCAATTGTCGTTGCCGAACTCGGAGGGGCTGTCCATCAACAACCCATTGAACCCTTAAATAATCGTCCCCAGTTTACTGATGAACAATGGCAACTCTTGATTGATGGCTTAAATTCTCTAGGAGATCAAGCCTTTGCCAATGGCATGATCTTGTGTTACCATCCCCACGTCGGCACGGGAGTAGAAATCCGCGCAGATATTGATCGTCTCATGGCAGGAACAAAAGATCACAATGTGAACCTACTACTTGATACTGGCCATCTTTACTATTCAGGTGTTACCCAAGATGAAATTTTGGATTTGATTAGCACCTATGGTAGCCGCATTAAGCACGTTCACCTCAAAAATATTCGTCAAAATATCTTGGACGAAGCAAAACAAAAGCAACTCAGCTTTTTAAGTGCAATTCGCTCTGGAGTTTTTACAGTTCCTGGGGATAAAAATGGAATCATTGACTTTAAGAGCATTTTAACTAAACTAGCCGAAGTTAAGTATCAAGGCTGGTTAATGGTAGAAGCAGAACAAGATCCCAGCAATACCAAAATTAAGCCTTTACGTGAGCCTTTAGAATATGCCCTCATGTCCCGACGGTATCTCCGTGGAGTGACTGGCTTGTAATTTTTTATTTACTAAAAGTCGGAAATTTTATCTACTGACTTTTGGTAAATATTAAATAGTAAATTTTCCTGCCCAAGACAACTATTTCTACACAACTCAACAACAATTATTAGGAGTTTAGATATGTATTCTCACGATAAAGACGAAATCAGAAAAGTGTTTGAAGAAACCTATGCCGAGAATGTAAGAACTAGAAATCTTTGTGGTTATAGTGATATGTATACCGAAGATGCACTTTGGATGGCACCGGATGTAGATGATCGCTGTGGTAGGGGAGATATTGTAGAAGGATTTGCCCAAAGTATTGCAACCCAAGATATTGATCCAATTTTTACTGCCGATGAAATTGAAGTGATGGGTGATTTTGGTTATGTCATTGGGATCTCTATCGCAACTATTTGTCCTCATGATGGTAGTCCGGCAAAACAGGTAAAATTTCGGGCTTTATGGTTAATGAAAAAAGATGCAGGAATCTGGAAAATTGACCGTCAAATTTGGAACAAGAAACCTTTATAATTCTTGCAGAGATATAGCATTTTCTAGTCTGCTGAGGGACAAATTTATCTGCGGTTAATTTTTTTCGGTGTACCTCATTTGGATGAAAATCGCTATATCAGGGAAAATATCGTACTGTAATTCAAGTTTACTGGGAGTTTTTTGGAGCGTAATAAAATGAACAACTCATCATCTTTGCCCAATATTTACCTGAGCTTTTTCATGTTTACTACAGATTTAAACCCTGATAATTTAGAATATCGGAAAACTGTAGTAAAACATATCAAAGAACTGAAGAATTTTGGTTATACTGGGTTTGAATTTCCCATTGCTTTAACCAATCCTCAAAATTATGCCCAGGATTTGGAAAATTATCAAAATTTACGTCACTATCTTGATGGCGAAGGTTTAGCAGATATTAAAATATCCACCAATGTTGGAGCAACCAGAACTTTTGATCCTAGTTCTCCCTATCCCAAACAAAGACAAGAAGCCCTAGAATATCTGAAATCAAGAGTTGATATTACGGCTGCTTTAGGAGGGGAAATTATGATGGGTCCTATTGTCATTCCCTATGGTGTTTTTCCAACTACAGACTTTAATGATCCTATTTGGAGTGATCAACTACAGGAGCATTTAGCTGTACGTTATCAAAATGCTCAACCTGTTCTTAATGAATTGGGTAAATATGCTGAAGGAAAAAAGGTCAAATTAGCAATTGAACCTATTACTCATTGGGAAACTCCTGGACCAAATAAATTATCTCAAGTAATTAACTTTCTCAAAGGCGTAGAAAGTAAACAAGTGGGGGTTGTCATTGATAGCGCCCATGAAATCTTAGATGGAGACGGACCAGAAAAATTCTCAGAGCAAGTTACCGATTTAGCCAAACAAAACCGCCTACATTACATTCAAGTTTCACCTCCTGATCGTGGCGCACTTCATACCAGTTGGCTACCTTGGCAGTCATTTCTCAAACCAGTTTTAGAAGTTTACACAGGACCAATTGCTGTGGAAATTTTCAATGCTATTCCGCCATTTATTAACTCTCTGCGCTTGTCTCGACGCAAATTTTGGATACCAGGGGAAGATCAACCCCATCCTTTCTATCCTAGTGCTTACGATATTGCGGATAAAGCTATTCAAGCAACCAAAAAGGAAATCAAAAAAGCTCTTAAGCATGGCTAACTTTTATTAGGGAAATGACTATTTGCTATGGACATAAATTCTGATTTAGAGACTTGATTATCATGATAGTTAAACCATTACCCAAAGGCATCAAGATTGTCTCAGTTTTTTTGGTGTTTTTCCTGTCCTTATGCCTAACATTGTTAGGTTGGGATGTAGCGATCGCCAGTCCAGCGATGGGACCCAAAGAAACCATGGGAAAATGGAAAACCATCCCCATGCCACCGACAGAAGATCGGATGCAGTCTGTCCATACCATTGTGCTACCGAATGGCAAAGTTTTAATGGTCAATGGTAGTAGTTTTCGTAGCACCCTCATTGAAGAAGATGGAAAATATAAGTTTAAAGAAGGTGTAGATCCAAAAAACTACAATGCCATCAATAATACAGGTTTACTTGACCCCGCAACGGGAAAATTTGAACGTATTCCCTCACCTCCAGCTTCACAAAATGGGACAACTAACGATCTCTTTTGTCTGGGTCATGTTCAATTAGCCGATGGTAACGTCCTATTCATCGGGGGAACAGGACGTTATTACCCAGGTGGAGCTTTTACCGGCAGCAAGCAGATTAACCTGTACAAGTGGCAAACAGGAGAATGGAAAGCGATCGGGGAGACAAAAGATGGACGTTGGTATCCCAGTTTAATTCCCCTCGCTAGTGGGAAAGTGGTCATTTTTTCAGGTTTAAAATGGGATAAACCTAACCAAATTAACCCCAGTATTGAAATTTACGATCCCAAAACAGAGAAACTCCAATACTTTGACCCCAGACTGATTGAAAACAGTCCCTTCAACACCAAAGTAGAAGGTGAGGACGTTTACGATAGCATTGACCTTTATCCCCGCGTGTTTCCCTTAAAAGATGGCAGATTACTGATTACAGGAGACGAAGCCGGTATTGCCGGAGTGTCAGTTCCCCATTTCAGTAAAAAAAGCTATTTAATGAGTATTCAGGAAGTAGATAATGGCAATATTTCCATTAGTTTTGAAGTAGGGCCAGATCGCTTAGAAACCAACAAAGCCTATGGAACTGCCCTACAAGTCCCTAATTCCGAAGATGTCATTTTATTAGGTGGCATTATCGGTACTAACAATATCAGTTTTGGACGGGGTGGTAGTACAGCAGGATTTCCCAAAGAGGTCAGGGTAGCCAGCAGTTTACAACATTGGATTGCACCTACTGAAAAAAGTAATAACAAGATTGGTAAATGGGAAATATTTGACCATTTCCTCGATAAACCCAGAGCTAACCTCCAAGCCGTCATTTTACCCACCAAAGAAATTTTAGTGATTAATGGGGGGCGATATCCCGAATATCAGCCAGTTTACGAACCCTTACTCATGACCCCAGATGAAAAGGCCACCGCAGGTTATAGAACCAAGTCCTTAAACCCTGGCAAATTCCCCAGACTGTACCATAATGGGGCTGTTTTACTACCGGATGCCCGTGTGTTAATTGTGGGTGGGAATGCCAACCGAGCCGCACTTAAAAAAGACGGCACAGTTCGTGTGGATGTTCTCGGTGATCCTCAAACATTTTTTACCTTTGCCAAGCTGCACAATAAATCAGGAGAACCTGAAGAATTTGATCTCGACACCTTTTACAAAGATCCCCAACATTATTATGCTCAAGGAGATTCTGAACCCTTTGTGCCGGCGGAAATTTGGCAAGGAGAAATTTTTAGTCCTCCCTATCTCTTTAAATCTGGCGATCGCCCTCAAATCAATCAAGCTCCTGACACTCTTGAATATGGAAAACCAGGGACAATTAGGGTGAAAAATGGCACTAAAAACCCATCGCTGGTACTTGCCAAATTGGGGGCTGTTACCCATTCTTTTGATTATGGACAACGGTTAGCAGAATTGCCCACTAAGGTCTCGGATGATAGTTCATTAGTGGAATTTACAGCACCTGACAACGCTAATCTCTATCCTCCTGGATACTACATGATGTTTTATCTCAATGACATAGGCAAACCTGCTAAAGCCAAAATTGTCAAACTTCAAGCTGGATAAAAAACAGTCATCAAAAAGGTGGAAATTTGTGGCACTAACAGAAGAAGACTTAAAAAATCTTCCAGAAACTGGAATTGATCCAGAAAATGCGGGCAAGTATCAAGGACTTCTGCAAGACTTACAGGGAAACATTTTAAAAGGACATGGACGAGATTACAGTGTGCATCTCTTTTTAGAATGGAAATCGGAACAAGTTGCTGAAGCTAAGAACTGGATACAAACCTTTACTAAATGTTATGTAACATCAGCTAAACAGCAAGCAGATGAGGCTTTATGCTACCGACAAGAAGGCATTTCCGGCAAGGTTTTTGCTAACTTTTTACTAACTCGTCGTGGTTATGAGGCTTTAGGATTTAAGCCTTTTCAAGTGCCGAAAGATCAGCCCTTTACTATGGGGATGAAAAACGAGCAAATCAGGCAAGATTTTTTAAAAGATCCGGAGGTTGAAGACTGGGAAGCAGGATTTCAAAAAGATATCCATGCCTTACTATTGATTGCTGATGATAACTTGATTAATTTGTTGCAAACCGTCAATAAAATTTCTCAAAGTTTGCGTCAAGTTGCTGTGATTATTCACCGAGAAGATGGCTTTATTCTCAGAAATAAAGCAGGACAAATAATTGAACATTTTGGGTTTGTGGATGGAGTCAGTCAGCCTTTATTTATCAAACGAGACATTATGAGAGCGCAAACCAATGATTGCAATTTCAGTCAATGGGACCCTAGAGCTTCTTTAGATATCATTCTCGTTAAAGATTACAATGGGAAAACCGAGGATAGTTATGGTAGCTATTTAGTTTACCGAAAACTCGAACAAAATGTTAAAGCATTTCATGAGGATCAACAGAAACTTGCTGAAACTTTAAACATCAAAAATGATTTGGCAGGGGCTTTGGTGATGGGTCGGTTTGCGGATGGAACTCCTGTGACTAAATCAGATATTCCTACCTATGCTGTAACTCCAACTAATATCTTTAATTATGATCAGGATATAGCAGCTACAAAATGTCCATTTCATGCCCATATTCGCAAAACAAACCCGCGTGGTGATACAGGACGGGTTGAATCTGCTCCTGAATTTGATGAAGCTTTAAGGATAGAAAGAGATCATCGCATTGCCCGACGGGCAGTGAGTTATGGAGAACATGATCCCACTGCAAAACCGACAGAGGGTTCAGGATTATTGTTTCTTTGTTTCCAAGCAGATATTGAAAACCAATTTAATTTTATGCAGTCAAGATGGGCAAATCCTGATCGTTTTGTTGATGTTGGGGTAGGACTTGATCCGGTAATTGGTCAGCCAGGAAAACCAAAGGGTGATCCAAAAACTGTAGTATCAAAATGGCCAACAAAATGGGGTGAAAAGGAAACTAAGGAGTATCATTTTGAGCTATGGGTGAAAATGAAAGGTGGAGAATATTTCTTCGCTCCTAGTATTAGTTTTCTGACGAGTTTAGATTAGAGATTTCTCTAGCTAATTAAGACTATTATTGCCAACAGTTCATTTATTAAATTGCCAAAAATCATGATTAAAATTCAAGACACAGTCGAAAGAAAAAGACTCGTTGAAGATAGCAACCGGGAGAAACACTGGAAACAGTGGGGTCCTTATTTAAGCGATCGCCAATGGGGAACAGTGCGAGAAGATTATAGTGCTGATGGTAACGCTTGGGACTATTTTTCCCATGATCAATCTCGTTCCCGTACCTATCGCTGGGGTGAGGATGGGATTATGGGGATTTCTGATAATCACCAACGTCTTTGTTTTGCGATCGCTCTCTGGAATGGAAAAGATGCCATCCTCAAAGAAAGGCTATTTGGATTAACAAATAGTGAGGGAAATCACGGAGAAGATGTCAAAGAGTATTACTTTTATTTGGATAGTACCCCCACCCACTCTTACATGAAAGGGCTGTACAAATATCCCCATAATGCCTTTCCCTATGAACAATTAGTCAAGGAAAATGGTCGCCGCAAAGCCCAAGATTCTCGCGCCTTTGAATTTGAGTTGATGGATACAGGGATATTTGACGATAACCGCTATTTTGATGTTTTCGTCGAATATGCCAAAAATTCTCCCGAAGATATCTTGATTCAAATCACGGTTGTTAATCATGGTCCAGAAGCTAAAGAGTTGCATCTAGCACCGACTCTTTGGTTTCGTAACACTTGGTCTTGGGGACCCACAGAGGAAGGTAAACCCTCCCTGGAAAGCGTTAACTCTAGTGGAGATTTTAAGGTAGTTAAAGCTCAATTTACTGACCTGAAATCAGCGCAACCGGAGGTCAAGAAATGGCTTTATTGCGAAACCCCCAATGCCATGCTGTACACGGAAAACGAAACCAATAAAGAAAAGTTTGGATGGGGAAAGAATGATTCTTACGTCAAAGATGGCATTAACGATTATATTGTTAATGGTAAAACAGGTGCAGTAAATCCTCATCCACAAGGAACCAAAGTTTCACCCCATTATCGCTTAAATCTTGCCCCTGGGGAAACCAAAATCGTGCGACTCCGCCTCAGTGATATTGACGATTTAGCAACACCCTTTGGTAGTGAATTTGGGTCAGTATTTGAACAACGCAAAAATGAGGCGGATCAATTCTATCAAGCAGTCACCCCCAGCGAAGAATTACCAGTTGAAATGCGTAACGTCCAACGACAAGCCTTTGCAGGGATGTTATGGAGTAAGCAATTTTTCCACTATGTTGTGCAAGATTGGATCAATGGCGACCCAGGCGCACCACCACCAGCGCAACGCAAAAACTCTGGTAGAAACAGTGAGTGGACTCACCTGTTTAACGAAGATATCATCTCCATGCCTGACAAATGGGAATATCCTTGGTTTGCTGCTTGGGACTTGGCATTTCACACCATCCCTCTAGCCTTAATTGACCCAGAATTTGCTAAAAAGCAATTATATCTCTTCACCAGAGAATGGTTTATGCACCCTAACGGTCAAATACCAGCCTATGAGTGGAACTTTAGCGACGTAAATCCTCCAGTTCATGCCTGGGCAGCTTGGCGGGTTTATAAAATAGAAGAGAAAATGTATGGCAATGCAGACGGAGGATTCCTCGAACAACTATTTCAGAAATTATCCCTCTACTTTACTTGGTGGATAAACCGCAAAGATGTAGATGGAAACAATCTGTTTGGAGGCGGTTTCCTGGGGTTAGATAATATTGGGGTTTTTGACCGCAGTAATTTGAAAATTGCCGGTGCTAGTATTGAGCAATCAGATGGTACTAGCTGGATGGGAATGTTTTGTCTCAACTTGTTGAAGATGGCAACAGAGTTAGCCAAAACCCATACAAATTCAAAAGTTTATGACGATATGGCCTCAAAATACTTCCAGCACTTTTTGTTGATTGCCGAAGCTCTGAACAAGCTGGGAGGAAATGATGTTGATGTTTGGGATGATAAGGATGGCTTTTTCTATGACATTTTGAAACTTCCTGCTAATGCCATAGAGGGAGGAAATGATCCCTTTTCTTTCTCGATGAAAGTCCGTTCTATGGTAGGACTTATTCCTCTATTTGCAGTGGAAGCGATTGATCAGGAAACACTAGACAAATATTTGACTTCTGACTTCAAAAAAAGGGCGGATTGGTTCCTCAAGAACCGTAAAGATTTGACCGAAAACCAGAATATTTACTTCGATAACACAACCAGTAATTTCATGGAAGGAGGATTAGCTTTATCCCTAGTCAACCCTGCAAGACTGAAATTAATTCTCAAAAGAATGCTCGATGAATCTGAATTTTTAGGACAATATGGCATTCGAGCTTTATCTAAATCACACGAGCCACCCCATCCTTATCTCTTACCTTTTAAAATCAGAATGGAAGATGGCAGTTTCGAGCAACCTTTAGTAGAATACGAACCAGGAGAATCGAGATTTGGTCTATTTGGTGGCAATTCTAATTGGCGTGGTCCGATTTGGATGCCTGTGAATTTCTTGATTATTGAATCACTCCAAAAATTTCATCGTTATTTAGGAGATGATTTCAAAGTAGAATATCCGACTGGTTCAGGCAAGATGATGAACCTCTGGGAAGTGTCTACTGAAATTTCTCAAAGATTGATCAATATTTTCTTGCCAAAAACAGAAGGTCAAAGTGAGCGACCTGTTTATGGAAGCACTAAAAAGTTTCAAGATGACCCCAATTGGAATCAATACATTCTCTTCTATGAATATTTTCATGGAGATAATGGTGCGGGAATTGGGGCTAGTCATCAAACAGGTTGGACAGGAGTAGTGGCAAAACTAATCCAACAACATGGAGATTACACTGCTCAAGGAAAAAACCCTGAGTAGGAAATAACAGTGTAACGGCTTCAGAGTCTTAGTGGCTTTGCAGAAGAAAACAGTACGACAGTTAACCTCGTAATGATGAATCACGCCATTACGAGGTTAACACTCCAAGACTTAGTAGTAGGGAATAACAATGATAAGAATAAGATGTATATGGATTAATCATGGGCTATGAAGATATAAATGACCATAAAAATCTACGTCATGATCCGATATTTTCGCTCTGTGTGGGAAAAGTGGTGAATTCGTCATCTGGTAATTCTTTTGTCAAATCTGCTGTGTGCTAAAACTATTGGCAAAAGCTATATTCCTAGTACCGTCGTGGCGTATAAACCGCAACAGTTCCATCACTGCGCTGAATTGTTCGGGTTTGGCTGGAACCAACTAGAATCACTGTCCGCATATCGGCTGAATCTGGTGTTAATTCGTTCAGTTTGATTACCTTCACCATCTGCCCTGGTCTGCCGAGATTTCTGGCTAATACTACTGGGGTGTCTGGTGTTCTATGTTGCAGTAAAATATTTTTCGCTGCTGCTAGTTGCCAAGTGCGCTCTTTGGACACAGGATTATAAAAGGCGATCGCAAAGTCAGCTTCAGCAGCCGCAGCAATGCGTTGTTCGATAATTGACCAAGGTTTTAAAATATCAGACAGTGATATCGCGCAGAAGTCATGTCCCAAAGGCGCACCAATACTTGCAGCCGCCGCTTGCATGGCTGATATCCCTGGTGCAACATGAATATCTATACTATCCCACTCCGGTTTGGGGTTGCGATTCCTACGGAGCGCTTCGCGATCGCATACCTCAAATACAGCCGCAGCCATTGCATATATCCCAGGATCACCAGAAGAAACTACTGCTACATATCGCCCCTCTGCTGCCAAATCCAGCGCCATTGTCGCCCGTGCAATTTCTTCACGGTTGTCGGACTCGTGCAGTTGTTTACCATCAGCTAGAGAACCAATTAAATTTATGTATGTTTTGTAACCCACTAAATCAGTTGCAGATTTGAGTATTTCTGTCACCTCTGGAGACATCCACTGTGAACCACCTGGCCCAGTGCCAATAATTGCTAACCGTCCCTGTGCTTGACCGATAGTGTTGGGGTCAATGGGTGTGGGAGCAATTGCGAGTGCTAGGTGGGGAGATGAGGAGGATAAGGGAGACGAACCAGTTGCGGTGAGGGCTATAGCTTGGGCGGGGCTATAACCTTGTGATATCAAATTTTCTAGTTTATCTGAGGTAAAGAAGCGTGTAGGTACTTTAAAGGCGTTAGTAATGGCTTTTATAGCTGGATTTGTGGCTAGGGTGATAGGTGCAAATATCCCTGCTACTGATGCGGGGGAAAGTTCGGCATCTGCTAACAGCTGTTGTACTAAAGCTATATCAAGGGTATCACTGATGGCGATAATCGCTATAGTTGCTGGGTGATAAACTAGACAGTTGGGTGCAGAAGTCACTAATCTTTCTGTAACCTGGATGGTCAAATCACCGTTGGGGTCTATGGGTAATTGACTATTACTCAACCAAGGCGCTGAACCTTCGAGCTTAACTTGCGCCCCAGCTAATAAATCTGAGATAAATTTCTTTGCGTCATCTGGGTTGGCTAAATGATATCCAGGCGGCGGAGATAATAACGCTGTCCGGAAGCGAATATCGCCTGTGGTGGTGATTGCAGGTTGAACATTAAGTACCTCAGCAATGCGTCGCGCCAAATCATTCACGCCATTCAGTCCCCCCAAAAGCGGAACTACAGCACTACCATCTTCAGCTACGGCTAATACTGGCGGTTCTTGTTTTTTATCGGAAAGCATTGGTGCTATGGTTCTGATGAGAATGCCAGCAGCGCAAATACCAATTAACGGTGTTCCTTCGGCGAACAACTCCCGCACTGTGTCACCAAAATTCGTGAAAGTGACATCAACACCAGACGTGCGTCCTGCCAAACCGTATAATGTCGCCCCTGGCAAAATGCTGATTATTTGGCGGGCTACTGGCACGCTGTTTTGACCCAGTACCACAACGGCGGGTACAATCTTTGTGATCATTTAGATATTTTGCAAAAGATAATTTTTGGCTAACTTCGAGCGGCGCTGGTCGCCACTCCAGAATGTCCAAATCATTCTGGAGGCTTTGTTAGAGTTAAACGGCAGTTAAAGAAGCTTCCTGGCGCAGTTGCTCAACGAATTGATGCAAGTTACCTGTGTTGAGACGATAACTCAGAGGATGACCAATTAAACGCGCCGTACTTTCATACAAAGTTGTAATCTCAATTAAACCATTTTCGCGCAAAGTCTGCCCAGTAGAGACTATATCCACAATCGCTTCTGACATTCCCGTAATCGGACCTAGCTCCACAGAACCATATAAGGGTACGATTTCTATAGGTATATCCAGACTATGGAAATATTCACGAGCGCAATTGACATACTTAGAAGCAACTCGACCATGAGGAGGTAAATCTAAGGGTGATTTATAGGCACTAGATGCTTTTACAGCCACTGACATTCGACAATGACCAAACTGTAAATCAACTAAATGTGCAACTTGCGGCTTTTTCTCCCGTAGCACATCGTAACCAATAATTCCCAACTGTGCCTGACCATATTCTACATATACAGGCACATCTTGCCCCCGCACTAACAGTCCCTTTGCTTGTCCGCTAGCATCAGAAATTTGCAGTTGGCGGGTTCTTGAATCTAAAAAAGCGCTAAAATCCAAACCTACAGATTTCAGCAGGCGGATGCTATTTTTGAGTAGTTCCCCTTTGGGTAACGCAACAGTTAACATTTTCTTTTTGGCAGTTGATTCATATAGCAGAATATCTCGATTAAGTAGTCATTAGTGAATTTAGGCTGAGGTTGGGTTGAGGCTTTGGGAAACCAAACAAAACTAAAAATTGTTGGTGTTGGGTTACGCCTTCGGCAAACTACTGGCGTGGCAAGGCTAAAATGTTGCATCAGCATAAATATTGTGGGGTGGGCTTCTAGCCCGCCCAGAACAGGCAAGATGCCTGTTCCACAAGAGAAACATAATGCACTATTTTAAGCTTGCCACGGCACTACTGGTGTGACAAGCTTAAAATAGTGCATTAGGAAAAAAGCAGAAAACATTGATTTATCCCAATTTTCTCAAAAATCTATTGCAACATTTTAGCCTTGTCACGCCACTACGACTATTTTATTTAGGACTTACGCATAATCTACCTTTTCTTGGCGTTCTTGGCGACTTGGCGGTTCGATAAATCAAGATTTTTGGCAATTGTTGCGTAAGTCCTGTTATTTTTTCAGAGTCATAAAAGAGCGCTAAAAATTAAGCACTCTGTTCAATCATATCCCTCGTGAGTATGCTTAACTAAGGAATAATGACTCTGGGTAGCGGTTTGATTGCTTACCACAAGCAGCATGAGAATTTTATTAGTTGATGACGAAGTAGAACTAACTGACCCCCTAAGTCGCGTGTTAACGCGTGAGGGTTATAGTGTGGATATGGCTTATGATGGCGCAACTGGTAGCGACTTGGCCGCAGTGGGTACTTATGATTTACTGATTTTAGATTGGATGTTACCAGGAAAAACTGGTTTAGAGATTTGTCAGGAGTTGCGCCGCCAAGGTAAAGCCACTCCTGTACTATTTCTCACAGCCAAAGATACTCTCGATGACCGCGTAGAAGGTTTAGACGCGGGTGCTGATGATTATTTAGTCAAACCCTTTGAACTGCGGGAGTTATTAGCGCGAGTTCGTGCTTTGTTACGTCGTGCTGGTTCCCCTAGCTATGAAACTACAACTGGACGGCTGTCAGTGGCTGATTTAGAACTTGATAGTGAAAACCAAGTAGCCTATCGTCAAGGACGGATTATTGAGTTATCTCAAAAAGAAAGTCAGCTTCTCCAATATTTTATGGAAAATACGGGACATTTACTCACTCATGCCCAAATTCTCCAAAATCTTTGGTTGCAAGATAAGGAACAACCGAATAGTAATGTCATAGCTGCATTAATTCGCTTGCTGCGGCGTAAGATTGAGGTGGGCAAAGAGATGCCACTAATTCATACTGTTTACGGCAAAGGCTACCGTTTTGGCAGTTCTTCTATGGATTAAACGCAGAGGTACGCTAAGGTACGCAGAGTTTTTCTTACTCTTTTTCTCTGGGAGTCTGGGACTCTGCGGGGGATAAATCTTGATTTACAGCAGTTTTTATGTATTTGAAGCACAATTATTAGACCTAACCCCCAGCCCCTTCCCTACAAGGGAAGGGGGGTCAATCAAAGCCTCTCTCCTTGCAGGAGAGAGGTTTGGAGAGAGGTCGGTTTGTGGTCTATTTACCTGAAAATAGCTGTAGCAAGGCGATAATTTGAATCTGTAGTGTTTCTCGCAGTTTCTGTGCTTGTTTATAGGTGGCTGCACGTGTTTGGATTGAGTTGAGTTTTTGTACAGGTTGGATAAAGTATTTGAGGCGGGTTCTCATTGCCCAAATTCCCATTGAGGGAAATATGATCAACATAATTATTAATGGTGATATGGGTAGGAAGGGTAATTTAAATAGTTTTTGCAATTTCTTGAGGTTTACTGTCCCAGGATGTAAAGATTCGCTACCAATGCACGCAACTGGGAGAATGGGAATATGATAGCGATCGCTCAGTTGCATAAAACTCACATCAAATTTTTGCAGTTGATAGCGTTGACTCCAGCCTTTAAGCGGTCCACGTACTCCTTCTGGTGCGTACAGCAGTGTTTTACCTTGAGCAATGGCTTTTTCAAAATCACCTCTGTCCGCTCTCACAGCGCCTAACACCTGGGACCATTTAGGTGGTAACCACCAACTCATCCAAGGATGCTCAAATAGTGTTTCACTGGCTAGGGGTTGCACTTCCCATCCTTGGGTTTTACTTAATAAATAACCCAAGGTGATAAAATCCCAAGGAAAACACATCCCTGCATGATTCATCGCTACAATTACAGGCGTTTGTGACGGTAAGTTGTCAATTTGTTGCAATTCTGCCCGAAAATAATATTTAACTATGGGAGCTAAAATTTCTTCCCGAAACACTTTCTGATACTGAGGATTATATTCATCAACTTCTTGTCTTGGTGAACGACATCCCAGACGCAACCATCGCATTAGTAGTGCCAAGTAAAATCCACCGGGAACTAAAAATAATCCATATTCTACCCAATTCCAACCATCGGGGTCAAGGTGATAGTGCTGCCAGTGGCGGTTAAATAACACCAGCCAGCCAGGAGGATAGCACAGACAAAACCAGTCAAACCAGCTAAATCTATAACCTTCACCTGATGCTTTTTCTTGTGTAATTTTGAGCAGTTTTTCAGCGTGTTGATCAATCACAAGCACTAAGTAAATTAGACAAAAATTATATAAAGCACATATCCTAGCCTTATATATATTGTCGTGATTTGTATCTTACCCAGGGCGTAACATTCACTACGGTGATGTTGCTCCTGTTGCATTGAGCGCACCGGCAAACAACGGTTAATCACATCACTTGGTTACACTAGAACTATCCCCTAAATTTTTTAAATTTATTTATAAAACCCGATGAATGCTGAATCGAATAATTATGAAGCGGTGAGGCTGGAAGTTCTCCGCCAGTATCAGATTTTGGACACGGAACCGGAAGAAGCTTATGATGATTTGGCTCAATTAGCTGCTTTTATCTGCGGTACACCCATTGCTTTAGTCAATTTTATTGATGAAGATCGTCAGTGGTTTAAAGCTAAACTAGGTTTGGATGTGCCGGAAATGCCCCGTAATGTCGGGTTATCTTATCTTTGCCAAGAAATCCGGGATGTTGTTGTAGTACCAGATGCTTTAGCTGATGCCAAGTTAGCAACTAATCCGGTGGTGACTGATTATCCCTATGTGAGGTTTTATGCTGGTGTCCCCTTGATTACACCGAAGGGCTATATGCTGGGAACTCTGTGTGTAATTGACAAAGTACCACGGCAACTCAGCCAACAACAAGTAGAAGCACTGGTGGCTTTGAGTCGCTTGGTAATTAACCAACTGGAACTCAGACGTAATGTATCGGAAGTGTCTCTGATTAGTGATGAGTTGATCACTCATGAGCAAGCTGCGAAAACCCAGATTACCAATATACTCGAAAGTATCACTGATGCCTTTTTTGCCCTAGATCAAGATTGGCGATTTACATATATTAATAGTCAAGCAGAAGGACTGTTACAAAAAAGCAAAAATCAGCTATTGGGTAAAAATATCTGGGAAGTTTTCCCAGCACTGGTAGAGACAAAATTTTATGGTGAGTATCACAGAGCGATGGGCAAAGCCCCGCCTCCGGCGATCGCGCAACAAGTTAGTGTGGAATTTGAAGAGTTCTATCCACCCCTGAACGGTTGGTTTAGCGTTCACGCCTATCCCTCGCGCAATGGCTTGTCTGTGTATTTTCAAGATATTACCGAAAAGCAGCAAATAGCCGCAGCCCTGCGACAAAGCGAAGAACGTTGGCAATTAGCGTTACAAGGTAATAATGATGGTATTTGGGATTGGAATGTCAAAACCAATGAGGTGTTTTACTCCACTCGCTGGAAGGAAATGCTGGGATATGCAGACCAGGAAATTGCTAATCATTGGGATGAATGGGAAAAACGAGTCCATCCTGATGATTTAGAGCGTGTTTTGCAAGCCTTTGAGAATCATTTTACCAAGAAAACACCGTTTTATGTGACTGAACATCGACTTTTATGTAAAGACGGTAGTTATAAATGGATTCTAGATCGCGGACAAGCACTTTGGAATGAAGCTGGTGATGTGGTGCGGATGCTAGGTTCCCATACTGATATTGCTGAACGCAAACAAGCTGAAGAGGAATTAAAACGGCAGAATTTGCGCTCCCAACTTTTCGCAGAAATCACCCTGAAAATTAGAGAAAGTCTACAACTAGAGGAAATTCTGCAAACTACCGTCAAAGAAGTCCAAAAACTCCTCCAAGCTGACCGAGTTGTGATGTTTCAAGTTTGGGCTGATGGTTCGGGAACGGTGGTACAAGAAGCTGTACTACCTGGTTGGCCTGTGGTTCTAGGAGAAGACATCCTCGACCCCTGTTTTAAGGAACAAGGCTATGTGGAAAAATATCGTCTAGGAAGAGTTGCTGCAATTGTAGACGTTGAACAAGCTGATATTAAAGACTGCTATCGGGAATTTCTGCAAAGTTTAGGTGTAAAAGCTAACCTTGTAGTCCCGATTCTGGTCAGAGGAAATCTTTGGGGTTTGTTGATTGCTCATCAGTGTGCAACACCTCGCCAGTGGAACAGCTTTGAGTTAGATTTGTTACAACAGATAGCTAACCAAATTGGCATTGCGATCGCTCAAGCCAAGTTATTAGAACAAGAAACCCGCCATACTCAGGAATTAGCTCGCTCTAATGCTGAATTAGAACAATTTGCTTATGTAGCTTCCCATGATTTACAAGAGCCGTTGCGGATGGTGACAAGTTATTTACAACTGTTAGAACGCAAATATAAACATGAATTAGATGCTAATGCCGAACAGTTTATCACCTACGCTGTCGATGGGGCGCGGCGGATGCAAAGCCTAATTAATGATTTGTTGAACTATTCTCGTGTTACCAGCCGGGGACAGCCGATTGTCGAAGTTGATTTTCAGACAATTTTTGAACGGGCGATCGCCAATCTCAAATTTACCATAGAAGAAAGTGGCGCAATCATTACCCATGATCCTTTACCGATAGTCATGGCTGATCCTAGCCAACTCACCCAAGTGTTACAAAACTTAATTGCTAACGCCATCAAATTCCGAGGAGAATCACCAATAAAAATTCATCTGGGAGCAGCGAAAGCAGAACCAACACAAGAACAAATCCCGACTCCCCACTCCCCACTCCCCATTCCCCACTCCCCACTCCCCATTCCCCATTCCCCACTCCCCACTCCCCACTCCCCACTCCCCACTCCCCATTCCCCACTCCCCCGGTTACTGAGCGAAGTCGAAGTAACTCCCCACTCCCCACTCCCCACTCCCCCAAATGAATGGCTATTCTCCGTCAGCGATAATGGAATTGGCATAGAACCCCAATATGCTGAACGCATTTTTGTAATTTTTCAACGCTTGCACGGTAGAAGTAAATACCCAGGAACTGGAATTGGGTTGGCAATTTGTAAAAAGATTATAGAACGCCACGGCGGCCGGATCTGGGTTGAGTCGAAACCGGGTCAAGGCTCGACTTTCTACTTCACAATTCCAGAAAAGGCAGGTAAAAAATCGTGAATCATAAAACAACGATTATGCCCATAGAGGTTTTGTTAGTAGAAGACAATCCCGGCGATGCTCAACTAACCAGGATCGCCCTCGAAGATAGCAAAATATCAGTTAACCTGAATGTGGTGGAAGATGGTGTAGAGGCAATGGAATTTTTGCGAAAGCAGGGAAACTATGCTAATGCACCTCATCCAGATATTGTCCTGCTCGATTTAAACTTACCCAGAAAGGACGGGCGGGAAGTACTAGCAGAAATCAAAGCCGATCAAAATTTCAGGCGAATTCCTGTAGTTGTGTTGACAACTTCTCAATCCGAGGAAGATATTCTCAAAGCTTATAATCTCTCGGCTAATTGTTTTATCACTAAGCCGGTTGATTTTGACCAATTCGTTAAAATTGTACAGTCTATAGAAAATTTCTGGTTTGCAATTGTCAAACTGCCACCGGAGTGAAATAATCAATGGCAGGAAAATCTCTTAAAGTCTTGTTAGTCGAAGATAACCCTGGTGATGTTTTTTTACTACAAGAGTTATTACAGGAAGTAACTACAGCTAACGTCGAGTTGCAACCTTTTGAGCAACTCTTTGACGCACTCGACTGTATAGCTAGAGAAAACTTCGATGTCATCCTCTTAGACCTTTCATTACCTGATAGCCAGGGACTAGACACCTTTATCCGCATGGCTCATCATGCCAAAGCCACTCCGATTATTGTGTTGACGGGTTTAGATGATGAAACCCTGGCACTAAGAGCGATGCAGTCAGGCGCACAAGATTATTTAGTCAAGGGTCAAGTGACTGGCGATTTGCTGGTGCGTTCTATGCGTTATGCTATTGAGCGTCAACGTTCGGAAAATGCGTTGCGCCAGAGTGAAGAACGCTTTCGGGTAGCTTTAAAAAATTCCCCCATCTTTGTTTTTAACCAAGACATAAATTTATCTTACACCTGGGTTTATAACCCGATGTCTGGATGGACGAGTCAGGATATGTTGGGTAAACATGACTGTGATTTGATTCCAGACAAAGATGCTCAACGTTTGACGGCGATTAAACATAGTGTACTGACAAACGGCATCGGGATGCGAGATGAAGTATCTATCACTACCCCCCAAGGGACTCGATATTACGACTTGACTGTGGAACCATTGCGAAATGAGTCGCAGGAAATTGTCGGTATAACTTGTGCGGGGATTGACATCAGCGAACGCAAGCTTTCCGAAGCCAAAATTCGTGAACAAGCGGCTTTACTAGACATCACCACTGATGCAATTTGTGTGAGTGATTTAGAAAATCAGATTCTGTTTTGGAATAAAGGTGCAGAAACTCTCTATGGTTGGACAGTTCAAGAGGCTATAGGCAGAAATGCTAGTGAGCTTTTGGATAATGAAGCGGCTCAGGAAAACCATGAGGCTTTATTGTCTGTCATGACTAAAGGTAAGTGGCAAGGCGAGTTAACTCAAATCACTAAAACTGGTAAAGAACTCCTGGTAGCTAGTCGTTGGAGTTTGGTACGCGACGCACAGGGAATGCCTAAATCAATTCTGATTGTAGATACGGATATTACTGAGAAGAAGCGTTTAGAATCACAATTATTTCGCGCCCAACGTCTGGAAAGTATCGGTACACTAGCTAGTGGTATTGCTCACGATCTGAATAATATTTTAACACCAATTTTGGCAGGGGCGCAATTGCTACCGATGAAATTCCCCGATGCTGATGAACGGACTATGCGGTTGTTGGAAATTTTGGAAATCAACGCCAAACGGGGAGCAGATTTAGTGAAGCAGGTGCTATCTTTTGCCAGGGGTGTAGAAGGGAAGCGCATTACTTTGCAGATTAGGCATTTGATTGTGGAAATTGCCAAAATTCTCAAAGAAACATTCCCCAGAAGCATCGAAATTCAGACTGATATTCCTAACGACTTGTGGCTGGTTTCTGGAGATAGTACCCAACTCCATCAGGTAGTGATGAATCTTTGTGTCAACGCCCGCGATGCTATGCCTAATCGGGGTACTTTAAGTATATCTGCTGAGAATTTCGTGGTTGATGAAAATTATGCACGGATGAATTTGGAAGCGGAAGCTGGATTATATGTGGTAATTACGGTTACTGATACAGGAATTGGTATACCCCAGGAAACTTTAGATAGAATTTTCGAGCCATTTTTTACTACTAAACCAGTGGGACAAGGTACAGGTTTAGGACTTTCTACTGTGATTGGAATTGTTAAAAGTCACGGTGGTTTTATCAATGTCTATAGCGAGGTAGGGCATGGTACTAGCTTTAAGGTGTACTTACCTGCTGTGGGGGGAACAGAAACCCTCGCTGTTGAAGATATCGCCATACCCGCAGGACATGGGGAATTAATTCTGATTGTAGATGATGAACCTTCGATACAGGATGTCACCAGAAATTCGCTCGAAAGTCACCAATATCAGACTTTAATTGCTAGTGACGGCATTGAGGCGATCGCACTATATGCTAAATATGCAGAAAAAATTAGCGCTGTACTCATGGATATGATGTTACCTTCCTTAGATGGAGTCACAGCCATTCGGACTTTGCAAAAAATTAACCCCCAGGTCAAAATTATTGCTACCAGTGGTTTCATGTCCAAAACTAAGTTAGCAGAAGTGATTGACACTGGTACACAAACATTTTTGCCCAAACCCTATACCATAAATGAATTACTACTGTCTTTACAAGAAATACTTAAGTAGTTATTTCACAACTATCGCACCAACCCCGAACAGTCACTTCATAACTTTCGCCACGCATACCAGGGCGTAAACTCTTCATATCTACACACTGGAAAGTTTCCCAGGCAATATCTTCAATTGCACCACATCGGCGACAACAAAAATGGTGATGAGGTTCCACATTCGCATCATAGCGACAAACCCCTTCTTCCAGTAAAACCTCCTGCACAAGACCCACTTCTCTCAGAGCTTGTAGAGAACTGTAAATAGTCGCCTGAGACGACACTGGGAAATCCTTATTGAGATCCGCCAGGATGGTTTCAACTGTGGGGTGATCACACCGAGATAACAAATTTGCATAAACTGCGAACCTCTGAGGAGTCACCCTCAAACCCTTAGATTTTAAGGTTTGAATAATTGTGTGTGCCTCTTGCTGCATATCTGCTGCTACATTTTTAATTTTAAGGATTCCCCTATTCTAATCTATGCCATTAATAAATTCGTATCATATCTGAACAAATCCAGAAATTAAGTATTTATAACTATTGAACTTTTCGCAAATCAGAATTATTCTGAGATGAGAAAGCATAATGCAATCACAAATTAAAACTACACTGACCACAAGATTAATATGGCTGTTATCGAAAAAGTTCCCAACGTTGTATTCAAAACCCGCGTGCGCGACGAGTCCATTGGTGGTCCTAACCCCTTCCGTTGGGAAGACCGCACCACACAAGATGTTTTCGCAGGTAAGCGTGTAGTAGTATTTTCACTACCAGGAGCTTTTACCCCCACTTGTTCCACATCCCACCTTCCTCGCTACGAAGAACTCTACGACCAATTCAAAGCCTTGGGAGTTGATGATGTAGTTTGTGTATCTGTGAATGATGCCTTTGTCATGTTCCAGTGGGGCAAGCAACAAGGCGCTACAAATGTTAAGCTGCTCCCTGATGGTAACGGTGAATTTACCCGCAAGATGGGAATGTTAGTTGATAAATCTAACCTGGGCTTTGGTCTGCGCTCTTGGCGTTACTCAATGGTCGTGAATGACGGCAAAATTGAAAAGATTTTCATTGAAGCTGGTTATGAAGATAACTGTCCCACCGATCCATTTGAAGTTTCGGATGCAGACACCATGCTTAATTACCTAAAACAAGCTAAAACTCCTGCTGCTGTGTAATATTTGAAGGGACTGAGCATTGATCGTTGGATATGGGGGATGATGAAAACTCATCCCCAGTCCCCATTGGCCAGTCCCCATATTGAAAATTTAAAAATTGAGGGACACAACACATGAGTTACGATTTCGACTTATTTGTAATTGGTGCAGGATCTGGTGGGATTGCAACCGCTAGAAGGGCTGCGGAATATGGAGCTAAAGTAGGGGTGGCTGAGTTTGACCGACTTGGCGGAACCTGCGTAAATCGTGGCTGTGTCCCTAAAAAGTTAATGGTTTATGCTTCCCATTTTCCTGAGTTGTTGGAAGATTCCCAAGGATATGGCTGGAGTGCAGTCAAGAGTAGTCTAAATTGGGAAAAAATGATTACGGCGGTCAATAATGAAGTGATTCGCCTGAATGGCATTTATAAAGGGATGCTGGATAAATCCAAGGTTGAAATCTTGGAGGGATATGGTACATTTATTGATGCTCACACGGTTCAAGTAGGCGATCGCCAAGTTACCGCAGACAAGATTTTAATCGCTGTGGGTGGGTATCCTGTCAAGCCAGAAATCCCCGGAATTGAATATGCGATTACCTCCGATGATATCTTCCACCTCAAAGAACAGCCCCAGCGCCTCGTCATTTTGGGGGGAGGTTATATTGGTTCAGAATTTGCTTGTATCCTGAATGGACTAGGAAGCCATGTCACCCAGATAATTCGCAATGACAAAATTTTGCGTGGTTTTGATGAAGACTTGCAAACAGAAATTCAGCAAGCAATGGGTAATCATGGCATCAAAATTCTCAATAATAGCGAAATAACTGGTATAGAGAAGACTGACTCAGGCTTAAAGGTGACTGTTCGCAACAATGGTGATTCTGAGGAGACAGTAATTGTTGATGCCGTCAGTTTAGCAGCTACAGGGCGCAAACCCAACACGCAAAAATTGGGCTTGGAAAATACTAAAGTTCAGTTAGACAAGAATGGCGCAGTTATAGTTGATAAATACAGTCAAACCAGTGAAGAAAATATCTATGCACTGGGAGATTGTACAGATAATATTAATTTAACTCCGGTGGCGATTAATGAAGGTAGGGCGTTAGCAGATACTGTATTTGGTAACAAGTCTCGCACCATGAGTTACGAAAATATCCCGACAGCTATTTTTACGACACCAGAAGCTGCAACTGTGGGTATGACTGAAGCCGAAGCCAGAGAACAATATGGTGATGCGGTGAAAGTTTATCGCAGTCGTTTTCGACCGATGTATTATACCTTAGCTGGTAAAGATGAAAAAACCATGATGAAATTAGTGGTTGATCAAAATACCGATAAGGTAGTGGGGGCGCACATGGTAGGAACCAGCGCTGCTGAGATTATACAAGGAGTGGCGATCGCAGTTAAAATGGGTGCTACTAAAGCTAACTTTGATGCCACAGTAGGAATCCATCCTAGTTCTGCTGAAGAATTTGTAACTATGCGATAAGAGAGTGTTTGAAAAGTTTTGGGCGAATATAATTCGCTACTACACAAGCAAAGTCCGCCTCCGCGAACTAATGAAAAATTAAAGTTTTTAACCCGCGCAGGCGGGTTTAGCTTGTATAGCCGCGACTTCTAGTCGCCAGGGCTGTAATAAATTAGACTTTTCAAACAACATCTAAGGCTAATTAGCTGAGAATCTATCTAGAAATGCCCTGGATTTACTAAAATCTCAGGGCATTTTTGGCGCTATAATAGAGTGTCAAGTTTATCTAATATTCTTAAGCCTTCTTCAGGGTTCCCCATTGCGGCCATTGCTTTAAACCTTGTATTGGCATCAAATTCGGCTAGAGCGATAGTAGAAAGTTCTTCAATTAGCTTATTGACACTTATACCTTTGGCTTGAGCAAGTTCTTTTAATCTGTTGTGCTTATCGTCTGGTAAACGAATAGTTAAAGTTGCCATTTTTGTTCAACTCCTAATAACTGCTTCGGGTTTTAATATTGATAAGTTAGGAAATAACAATTCAGCATTTTGGAAATCTTTGACATTGTGAGTGGCAATGATTTGAGCATTCCCAGCAACCGCTAATTCAATTAAGTGATTGTCAGCTTCATCTTTTAAATTAGGTCGCCATAAATAGTATATATAAATCCATGATAAAAATTAATAATTTTCACTATCACAAAAAATTGAATCATTATTTTGAGTATCATGTATATTTTGGTTTTTACATTCAACCAGTCTTTCTAATAATTCTAAATAACTATTCATCCCAACCCATTTGTGTTCTTTTTCAAGATATCCTAACCAGGATATCCTGGGTAGACAACCTTTTATGTAATTTTGAATTGCAAAAAAATTTGAATTTTGATCATACACCTTTTGTCTGAATCTTCCATACACACTTATATCTCTTTCCGCATAATTTTTTGAATACCAAACCATCCTATAGAAAATAAAAGTTACAAAAATCTCTAATTTTGAGAAATCTAAATTTTTCTCACACTCATCATAAATACTTTTCTGTACACTGAAACCAAAGTTACCATGACTATACTTTAACCAAAGTGAATCAATAATCTGAAGGTCTTCACAAGGAATATTGCAAAGTGTTTTTTGTATAATCTCATCATCAGATTCATTATCAGACATAGATGTTTGATGTGTTCGCCATAATCTTTTAATAATCACATCAGTTTCTGTATTAGCTTTCTCCCATTCTCCTGCAAGTAAAAAATTACGAAGACGAGTATAATCAATCCCAGACTGAGAAACTATGGAACAGTCATCATTTATATTCGTTGACTGTTGTGATTTATTTTTTTTTATTTCTTGAAGCAGTTTATTGAGTTCAACTTGAAGATTTTTTTGTTCTTTTTGAGTTTCTTTTAATTGTTCTTGAATTTTTTGCATCTTCTTTTCTAACTCAGCTATTTTTGGGCTTTCTGAGGATTCTGTTGGACTGACAAAAATAGGTTCATAATTCGGTTGTTTTTTTTCTAATTTTTCTAGTCTATATAATATTTCTCCTTCCCACCGTGATTTCTCTATCTCAATTTCTTTTAATCGAGATTCTTAAGTATGAAATTGCTTCTGTTGGAACTGAAGTTTTAGCCAAATTTCCTTTGCCCACAATAGCTGACTTTTGTATTTCTCTGACAATATTTCTTTACTTAGCGTTAAATCCCAATTACATACAGGACACTGAGTTATATTGTCTTCTTGATACTCAGTACTGCAAACAGGACATAAAGGCTGAAATTTTTCAGTATTGATATTCATAATTCATACATCATATAAAACTTTTGACGAGATTTAGTTAACCGAATAAATTTGTTTAAGTAGGTAGGCGGGAAAATTTAAAGGTATGTCATTGCGAACGGAGCGTAGCGGAGTGAAGCAATCGCAAGGGTTTTGAGAATTTTAATAGATGTCATACTGCCACTCCATGCTATCACCCCTGCATTTGGAATCGGGCGAGTTAATTCACTGATAATATTAGTGTCGCAGAGATTACTCATTCTCTTCCTCAGTAAAAGGATTATTGCGATCGCTTCGTGGTGGTATCTCTAAGCTATAATTTTCTTCAGTGCATAACTGCTGAACTTCTTTAAATACTTGTACTAGAGATGTTTTCGCAGTTTTTTGTCGCCAGTTTAAAAATTCTTGAAAAAGTTCAGGGTCTACAATTGCAGCCACTAATTCTTCTTGAGTGTAGATTAGCTGAGGTTCAAGACTTGTCGCATTAATTATTGAGGATAGCTGTTTTGTGGCTTCTTCAAGCGTCCATTTCATTCTAAAAATCTCCAATGTTTGAAATAGAGGATATAGCAGTATCCACTTGAATGAAGTACATCATAGCCCCCTCCTCGCTTGCGGGGAGGGGGTTGGGGGTGGGGTTCTTGTATCTCACTTAACTGATAACCGCTATAGCGGTTACTGCTTGATTCATTGGTTTCAGGTTCCTATTTTAGCGTAAATAATTCAAGGTTTGTAGCGTCTCAAATAGATACTTAAGCCTTTATTAAGAAGTGAAATGCAATAATTATTTTTGTTTAACTCCTAATAACTTCTTCGGGTTCTAATATTGATAATTTAAAAAATAACAATATTCACAAACTAAACTCTGCTGCATCATCCTCATCTGCATCTTTACCCATAGCAGTGGGCTGAAATTTAGAACCATGAATGAGTTCACTAAAAACCATTTCTGAATTTTGATGCAAGATATTTAACAAACTAATAAAATCCCGTACAATTTCCCCTGGAGTGAGTAAAGCTTCTGCACCTAAACGCGTCACAATTTCTTGCACAAATTCCTTAAATTCAGGATTTTTCAAAACTTGTTCATAACCGAAATTGAGTGCATGAATCTCAGTTAATCGTTGCAAAAGTGTGAGAATTTCAGCTTCACTCAACGGGTTAAGCCGAATGACTGGCCCTAACTGTTCCTGAACCCCTGACTGTGTAGCAAAACGGCTTTCTTTTGTGCGTCTCCGCCAAGCTTGGTCTGCAAAAAGTCCCCGATTTGGATCTTCTAAAAATCTGGTTGTTCCACCAATAAAAATGCCCAAATGTTCGGCTTTGCATTGCATGGTGTCATTAAACATTGTTAGCAGTCTGTTATAGTTCCTTTCACGGGTGACTGTAGTTGAGATTTGGTATAGATTTACAGCTTCATCAACTAAAACTAACAGTCCTTTATAACCAATTTCAGCGACAAATTTAGCAAATAGCTTGATGTAGTCATACCAACTATCATCATCTATTATTACCCGGACTCCTAACGCTGCTTTCGCTTCAATTTTAGTGCTGAATTCTCCACGTAGCCAACGCATGGACGCATTTTTTAAATCATCATCATCTAAGCGATAACCACGCCAATAAGCAATAATTACGCTCCCAAAATCAAAACCATGTACTAAATCTTCAATATACTGGACTACTTCCCTGATTTTGGCTTCAACTTTGTCATCAAAACCATCGTCATTAGGACGCAAATTTGTTTCTTTGACAACTTCTTGTTGAATTTTATTAATCCAACCTTCCAAAATTGAAACTAAAGCACCACCATCAGGACGAGTTTTTGTCGCCAAGTGGCTCATTAATTCGCGATAAGTTGCTAAACCTTCATTGTGGGTTCCTGCTAATCGCCGTGAGGAAGATAAATCAGCATCAGCTACCACAAAACCTTGCTCCATAGCGCGGTTACGAATTAGTTGGAGGATGAAGCTTTTACCTGAGCCATAGTTACCAATGATAAACCGAAATGCTGATACACCTTCTGCGATGTCATCGAGATTTTTAAATAGGCTTTGAAGTTCTTTTTCTCGCCCCACTGCGATATGCTCAACTCCTGTTCTTGGTACTACTCCAGCACCCAGAGAGTTAATTAAAGCAGTGGAGATTTTTTTGGAGATTTTGAGCTTAACCATGTAGTTCACTTCACTGAATTTTCAACGCAGAGGTATAGCAAAAGTCAAAAGTAGGGGCGGTTATGGCTACGCCACGCCAGCTATCATAGATATCATTCAACATCAACTAGGATATTAGTAAACCCGCCCCTAATGTGAATTGGTTTGGGAATATTCATACCGACTTACTGAAACCTCAAATTAATTCTCCATTAATGCTGATTATAAAATGTATTTTTCTAATAAAGTGACAGAATTATAATTCTCCATATTATCGGTGTTTATCGGCGGTTTAATTTATCTAAACTTCTACTTTAATTTGATGAGGCTTTTCTCTCTATGAGGTTTTCATACATAGCCAGCATTTTTCTCGCGTTTACTGTATGCTCTTGATACACTTGAGGAACCTCCAAACTAGTTTCAATGATTAATTCTCCAATGGTATCATTGGCGTGTTCATTTATAGAATCAATTAATAGATTTGGCATGGTAATATTGGCTTCGGCAATTTGTTTAATAATTACCTGGGGCTTATCTTGTTCTACTATGGCTTTTAATACCTGAATTTCATGGTTTGGGAGGACGCTTAAAAAGTTATTCCATTCTTCAGGTAAGATTTCAGATATATTTATTGAGTCTAAAGAATCGATTAATTTGGCAAAAGGAAATACATCATTTTCATCTTCATTTAAATTTTCCGGTGATGCTTCTTGATTTAATGTTTCTGTTTGTTGGAGTAATTCCCAAACTTGACTTTGTAACAAGTCTCGTTCTGATTGCAATAACGAAAACTGAGCTTCTATTTGCTGTAACTCTGATTGCTTTTCTGTGATTTTAGTTTCTAGGTAATTGAGATTTTCGGCTAAATTTTCCCTTTCAGTTTTTGTAGAAACTAACAATTCTTTTTGCTGGTTAGTCTCGGCTTCTAGTTCTTGGACTTCAATTCGCAGTTCATACATTTTTGACTCTAGTTGGGGTTTGAGTCTACCTAGCAGACTGACGCTACTCTCAAGTTCTTGTTTTTCTTGCTGGAGTTCGCCAATTTGATTTTGCAACTGAAGAATTTCAGCGCGAGATGTATTACAGTTCAACTCCAGGCGACGTTTTTCTGTTGTGAGTTGAGAAAAAGCATGATGCAATTCTGCTTGATTTTGTTCAAGAGTTGCTATTTCAGCAGTTAGGTTAATACTTTCGGTTTCTAATTGCTTTTTTTGTGCCGCAAATGTGCCTAAATCTCGATGTAAAATATTTCTCTGATTACGACAATCTAAAATTTGTTTTTCCAGCTTGTTGGACTCTGCATATAATAAATTACGATGTTCTTCTATTTGATTAATTTCCTTAACAATCCGCAGTTTAAGTCCCTCCATTTCTTTAATTCGCTTGCGGTGGGAAGTTAAAATCAGCATTTCATAATTGCTGCGGCGCTTATCTATAAATAGTGCTGCTGCATAGGTAGCAAGGATAGTAATTACACCCGTAATCAAGGCTTGGTTCAAATCCCAGTTGGGAACGAGACTAATGCCAAAACTCACACTAAAGGCAACTATGCCGAGAATATATCGATTGCTGATCATTGCTGATTGCATATTGGTTTTTTTTAGCGTCGTTGAGTTGTCAGAATAGGTAGTTGTTAATGCCATTACGACTCATTACTATTATTTAAAAATCTTTAATTTTAAGTGTTTGTGCAATTCATGGGGTCCTCAAAAAAATATCGCCATCTAATTAAATTTATTACTAATGTCGCTAGGAGAAAGTCAAAATTACCAAAGCTTAGATCACAGGCTTGTCATGAATTTTCAATGTTTGTTTTATTGATATTTAGTTGTACTAGGTTGGGTGGAGATAATGCTAAATCTGCTTTGATAAAATCAATAAACTGCCGGGCTGTACGTCCAGAACGACCATTATGGCGCGTTGCCCATTGTAATGCTTGATATTCTAAATCTTCTGGGGTAATATTAATTTTGGCTTGGGCTGCTAGATGTTGGACAATTTTTACATAAGTTTTCTGATCGGCTGGTTCAAAGGTGAGAGTGAGACCAAAGCGATCGCTAAATGAAAGCTTTTCCTGCATTGTATCCCAGGCATGGATTTCATCGTTATCCTTGGGCGTTGGTCTATCTCCAAAATACTCGCGAATCAAGTGGCGGCGATTGGAAGTAGCATAAACAACGACATTTTGGGGACGTGCTGTTAAATTCCCTTCTAAAACTACCTTAAGTGCTTTAAAAGCATCATCATCCTCCTCAAAGGAAAGGTCATCGACAAAGATAATAAATTTTTGTGGTACTCCCCGCAAATGTTCGACAATTTTTGGTAAATCCTGCAAGTCAGATTTGGCGACTTCCAATAAGCGGAGATTGTGCTGGCCATACTCATTTAACAAAGCTTTTACTAAAGAAGATTTTCCCGAACCCCGACTACCGTAAAGTAGTACGTGCAGTGCTACCTCTCCTGATAATAGAAATTTTGTATTTTTGATTAAAGTTTCTTGTTGAGACTCGTAACCCACGAGAGTATTCAGTTTTATGGGGTCAGGATGCTTGATGCCAACAAAATTACTTTCTTGCCAGCGCAAAGCATGATATTCTGCAAATAAGCCTGTGCCGAACTGCCGATAATAAGCTGCTAACTCTTCTACAGCATCAGCCCAATTATCTAACTTTTGTAGGAACACAATTAATTTTGGCTCTGTGCTAATCTTTGGTTTTTTGTACCAGACAACAGGTGAAATTGGTAAATGGGCTACAGTTTGTACCCACTCGCTCAAAGAAGCGCTGCTACATTCATAAAGATTCTGCAACACCTGTAAATCATGCTCAACTGCGGCTACTAAAGCACGGGGTAAATCTTCAAAATCTTGCTGTTGAGCCAGCCTACTAAAAGGATTATCACAGATGAGAATTTGAGTAATGAGGTAGTCCTCCCAATTTTGATATCTAGTAGTTAAGGCATAAAAATAACTGCCATAGGCTTTGAGACAACTCCGTGCATCGGCATCAGTGTAGCGTATAGCTTGCAACAGGTCAAGGAATGCGATCCCCGCTTCGCTTGACATCACAGATTGGTAGAGTAAAAGTGATGCTGCTTGACATTGGAGAAATTGCACCTGGCTATGGCTGTAGGATGAGTTACTGGCTTTTGACATCGCTGGATTATCCATCAATTAACGGGGTAGTTGAGCTTAATAGCTATGGTCAATCATGTTACGATTTTAGATTGACATGATCGCAGCTTACGCAGCGCGGTTTGAACTAAAGAAAAATCATCCAAAATCCACAATCTAAAACTCTACAGAGGTTTTAATAATGAGTTTAAGTATAATTGCTGCACTTACTTATGGCATTTTAGCGATTATTGGTGGCATCATCGGCTACATTCAGGCTAATAGTCAAGTTTCGCTGTTCAGTGGTATCATTAGTGGTTTATTACTAATTTTAGCTGCTTACTTTCAAATCCAAGGACAAGCCTGGGCTTTGATTTTAGCAGTTTTAGTTACTGTAACTTTAGTAATTTTCTTTGCCTTGAGATTAGCTAAAACACGCAAGTTCATGCCCGCAGGATTGATGGTAATTTTAGGTGTGTTGGCATTGACGTTGATGGTGAATCAATTGGTTATGGGTAGGTAATAATTATCCTCATCCAGTTTATACGTAAATATTACTCCTAAGTCTTATTATTTTTTACAATACATTTATACTATAAAAAATTATTTTTGTCACAACATAAAGGATTACACAGCCACAATTTCAGTATTGCTGTGTAATTTAACGTTTTTCTGACAGCAATAATTTTACTGAAAAATGTCACATTAAAGCAATTAATGCCGTATAGATTATTAATATATGGCGAAAAAATAATTGCCGACTGCCGAAAACATCCGGTTTTTTTGAGTTGGTGATGATAAATAAAAATAAGGCTGTATATAATTTTCCCGGTATTGAGGTTCTCAGTGATTCTGCTTTACCTGTTGAAAATACTAATTAATGAATTAATTATTACACGCGCTGAAAATGAGATGAATTGTTGTGATTACTAGATGATTTGGCAGCATCATATCAGTAAAAGTAAAAATCCTTAGTGAATAATAAATGCTTAAATCCGATAATATCCGTCTCCAGGTAGTTTTATTTGTGCTGTTTATCGGCGGTGAAATTTAAAGATTTTATAGTATTTATCAGCGTAATTTAAAGTAAAAATTAAAGTTATCTTGCCATTATGGCAGGTTTTTATTTGACAGATGAGATATGAATATATTGGAGCAATTGTTGATGTTTACCGAAACTGCTAAAGCTAAATTAATTTCAATTAATGGTACTTTTATCAGCATTTTTAGGAAGTAGGACATAATATATGTTATTATCACTGTCTTCTCACAATATTATCCAGTATCTGCAAGAAACAGGCCTGTGTTGCTCAGAAGATGGAGCATCAAACAAATATAAGTTACTAAAAAGTAGCCAACATAATTTAAATTTACTGGTGACTCTAGCAGGGAATCAACAACTGCTGGTTAAACAAAAACGTCATATTGAAAATGGTGGAACTCCCCATGAGTTTTTTAATGAGTGGTTGTTTCACCAATTGCTGCAAAAGTTTCCGGTTTTGGGAAATATTTCGTCAATTGCACCATCAATACTACATTACGACGAGTCAAATTCGATCCTTGTCCGTAATTATTTAAGTGAATATTCCGAACTAAATGAATTTTATCGGCAAAACGATATTTTCCCGCCAGAAATTGCTACCGCCATTGGTACAACATTAGGGGAAGTACATCGTGCTACCTTCCAACACCGAGAATATCGTAATTTTATGGCGACTGCGCCTGAAGGACAGTTTCGCTATAGCTTTTACAATCCAGCGCAAGGGGTAGATTCAATTAGCCCAGAAATATTTGGTACAGTTCCCACTGAGGCGTTAAAATTCTACCTTCTCTATCAACGTTATGAGAGTTTAGAGTCAGCGATCGCAGATTTGGCTTATGAATGGCAACCTTGCTGTTTGACTCACAACGACTTGAACTTAAATAACATCTTAATTCATTCGCGTTGGGATCAGCTAGACAATTGCCTAATTAAATTGATTGATTGGGAAGCTTGTGGTTGGGGAGATCCAGCCTTTGATTTAGGTACTCTGATCGCCAGCTATTTAGGGATTTGGCTTTCCAGCTTGGTGGTAGATCCTACCATTGAGTTAGAAGAATCGCTGCATTTAGCCATGACACCTTTAGAGGTGTTGCAACCTTCATTACTGGCGTTAATTCGGGCTTATCTGAATGCTTTTCCCATGATTTTGGATTACCGGAGTGATTTTATTGTCCGAGTCATTCAGTTTACAGGACTGGCGCTAATTAATCAAATTCAAGAAACCATTAAGGTTCGTAAATACTTTGGCAATAGTGACATTTGTATGCTTCAGATTGCGAAAAATCTCCTCACTATACCTGAACAATCTGTATTGAGTATTTTCGGAGTTTCTGAGTCTAAAATTGCCCACCCTTTGGCAAAAATTCATAAATTCCCACAACCTGAAAAAGAGCAGCAATTGGTTCCTCTGTATTACGAAAATACTCGCCTGCGGGGTTGTTAATTAAAGTTTTTATTTGATTTATCTGGGATTAATTAATGCTAAATTCTTCTACCAATCCATTGCTAACTTCTCTGCTTGATATTGCGAGTAATATCGAGATTAAGTCGAACTTCTCAATTTACCATCCCAATTATCAACCGTTTGCTTTACCAGCGAAAGTCGCAGATAGATTTCAACAAAATCCGGCGGCTTTACAGCATAAATATCTGAATCTATTACTGCGAAATTTTCTGTACGGTATCTATTACAATGGTTCCTTACAAAGCACTTTAGCAGTTAATATTGAAACGGCTAATTGCTTACGACACCAAAGTTTAGAAGCTAATTCGATTTTGGATGTCGATTGGGAATTTTACGAACAACTACAAACTAGCAATCACGGGAATGGTTATTTTGACCCCAGTTGGCAGGTGTTGCGTCTGGAACCAGATGGTAGTATGGCTGTAACTAAAGGTGGTTTGACAGTGCATATTGAGCCAGACTGTCATTTTAAACCCGGTAAAAAATCTGCTAAGGTGGGGGAATCCGTCGCTATTTGGATGCCTAAAAATCGCTTGCAAAAGGGCTGTTATTTAGCAGTTAGCAATGTTGGACAGGAAAAGCAAGGTAATCCAGATGCGGATTTGGGGATTGGCAGAATCTATTTTAATTTTACTTCAGAGGGTGCGATCGCCTGCATGGATGGATTAACGCAGCAACTCAACGCTGCTAATATTCCTTTTACTTTTCAGGTTCTCTATAATCCGGCTGGATATGGACGTTATGATTCAGGTATACTTTATTTTGAACGCCAGGATTATCCAGCAATTCGCAAAGTTCTTCAGGCTGTTTATACAGAGTATCAATCTCATTTCCAACCGGAAATCCCTTTGTTTACCAAGTTTTTAGCGCCAGGATTGAGTTTAGCTGAAGAACCAACCCAAAAATTCGCCGCACAAGAAAGTTTTGGGATGAACCGTTGTCAAATTGTCGCCAATGCTTTGTTGGAAGCTTGGGAAAAAGGTAAAAATGCAATGGAGGAACGGATGAGGGTAATTGATCAACATTTTTCCCAGCATTTGATTGATTTACAGCGTCCTTACCTCAACCCCAGTTCTGAGGATATATACCAACCTTTGAAATAATTCGTAATTCGTAATTCGTAATTCGTAATTCGTAATTTGGAATTTGGAATTTGGAATTCGTAATATTTCCTTCGGAAACGCTGCGCGTTAGCGGATCTTTCGCTTTAGCGATACGTAATTTGGAATTTATTTGATGTTGGGCTGTGGTTTATTATTATCAAGTGGACTTTGCTAATTACGAACTAATAAATAATGTCTTTTACTTATAACCGGACTATTCACCTTCAAGATACAGATGCTGCTGGAGTAGTTTATTTTGCTAAAGTTTTGTGTATGTGTCATGAAGCTTATGAAGCATCTCTAGAAGCATCTAATATTGATCTGAAAGCGTTTTTTACTCATCCATCTGTGGCTTTTCCTGTTGTTCACGCGAGTGTGGATTTTTTTCGCCCGATGTGCTGCGGGGATAAGTTGGAAATGAGTTTATTTCCTCACAAGTTAGGTGTGAATAAGTTTGAAGTTACTTATGAAATTTTAGTTGAAAATGTGATGGTTGCTAAGGCTGTTACTAGACACGTTTGTATTGATGCGGTTAGTAGAACTAAGCAGGATTTATCTGCTGAGATGATTCAGTGGTTAGAAACGAACCGCCAAGACGCAGAGGGCGCGGAGAGAAGAAAGTCAAGAGAGATTTTGTAAATGTTCTGTGGCGATTTTTTGCAGGTGTTGACGGTTGATTTTTCCTTGGGGATTTCGGGGTAAGGTTTTTACAGCAATCCAGTGTTTAGGAATTTTGAATTTGCTGAGTTTTTTGTTGAGTTCTGTTTGCAGTGTGTGTGTGGAAATCTGGGGATGTTTGGGAATATAAATGGCTGTTACGGCTTCTCCCCAGTGTTTATCTGGTAAGCCGATGATACAAACATCAGTTACCATTTGAGTTGATTTGATTGCGGCTTCAATTTCGGCTGGGTAAATGTTTTCTCCGCCTGTGATAATTTTGTCGCTGCTACGTCCGATAATATTTAAATAACCTTGTGAATCTAAATATCCTAAGTCGTCTACTTGTAAATAATTGTGATTCTTCCAGGTTTGCGGATAGTAGCCCAGGGCTAATGATTGCGCCTGAATGGTGATATTTCCGGTTTGATTGCAATTTAAAATTTCACCTTTTTGATTGCGAATCTTTACCTGTGCATGAGGGAGAATTTGACCACTGTTAATTTTACCATTTAAAAAGTCATCTGGTTTAAGGGTGGCAATTTGAGAGGCTGTTTCTGTCATTCCATAAGTTGGTGCTAAACGTATGCGGTGAAATCTCGCTTTTTCTAAGAGTTCTTCCCACGCTGGCGCACCTCCTAAAAGTACAGTGGTGAATTGGGATAGCCATTCTGTTAATTGGGAATTTTCTAATAAGCGTTGTAATTGTGTGGGTACTAAAGATATGAAAAAATTTGCGGGATTAATATGATATTCTGGACTAGATGTTAAGGTTTTAAATGGTGCGATCGCTAGTTTACCTCCAGTGGTGAAGGAACGCATAAATTGCATTAAACCACTAACATGATATAGCGGTAATACACAGAAGGAATTGACTTGGGTTAGCTGAAAATATTCGGTAAATCCTTGTACAGATGCGATTAGAGTTTCCCATGTATGGATGGCAAATTTAATCTTTCCCGATGAACCACCTGTGGGAATCATGATGTATGGGGATTGGGAGGAGACGCGATTAGAGGAGGAGACGCGATTAGGGGAGGAGACGCGATTAGGGGGAAAGACGCGATTAGGGGGAAAGACGCGATTAGGGGGAAAGACGCGATGAATCGCGTCTCTACAAGGGTATGTTTTGATTTCTTGTCCCCAAATTATATTAGGTTGTACTAATTGTAAAACTTCTTGCCATTCTTGTTTTCCCCAGTCGGGGTTACACAAGAAAACTGGACAACCAGCAGCACAAGCAGCAATGAATCCTGCGAGAAATCTCACTGGTTCACGTTCTGCTAATATAATTTTGGGAGTATTTCCAGAAGTTAATAGCTGCTGGAGTTCTAAATATAATTCTGAGGCTATTTGCTGAAATTCATACTTATGATCACCAAGGAGAAAATCTTTTTCAGCCAGTTTGTTTAAATAAAATAGAGGTGATTCTATAGACATTTAAATTTCGGTTTTTTCTGCTGGTTATAAAAAATGATTTATCCCAAAACCCACAGCCCGATTTGTCAAAGATAATTCTGCTGCTAGTTGGAGTGCTGCTTTTCTACCAATTTCTGTTTCAAAGACTGAGGAAAACACCGCATCAATTTGATGTTGTTGGCAAAATTCCCGCAGACGAGAAGGTGAACCCGCTATCCCTGGTTTAATCACAAAAATTCCTCGCCAACCTTGTTGAAAACAGTTCTCAAGTTGTTGGAGTGTGGCGACAGATTCATCTAAGGCGATCGCACTCTCAAAACTAGCACTCAATTCCAACATCGCCGAAAATTGTTCCCCAGGCAATGGTTGTTCAAGAAACTCAATATTTGCCGAAATATCGTCACAAGTCCCCAGCCATAGTTTAGCTTCCTCATAACTCAGTCCACCATTGGCATCTAAGCGCAATTTAGCCGCAGGTGGTAAACTCCGAGTCAATAACTCAAAAATTTCCAACTCCCTAGAAATTGCATCCACCCCAATCTTCCATTTAAACGTGCGATATCCCTGCTTCCATAGCCTTTCCCATTGACTTAACGCCGCCTCCCCAGCCGGTAGTAAAGAGGCAGAGGGGCAGGGCGCAGGGGGCAGGGGGGAAGAAGAGGCAGGGGGGCAGGGGGCAGGGGGCAGGGGGGAAGAGGTTAGACTGGGATTAGAATCTTTTGGCTTGTTTTCCTGATTTCTCCAACTCTTCATTTCCGTCAACGCGGACTCAAAACCAAATTGACAAGCAGGTAAATTATCCGGGATAGAGAAAATCATCTCCTCTGTAACTTCTGCGGGTAATTGGCGACAAAAATCCAAAGCCTGTTCTAGAGTTTCCGAACCAAACCAACTAATAGGGGCAATTTCCCCGTAACCACAGCCATCCAGACAAACAATTATCCCCTCACGGGTATGCCAAATCCCATGATTAGTAACCAATGGCTGTAAAAACCGCCGCCGATAACAACGAAAATCAAACCGATAACCTCTCACCTCTCCCTCTTTGCGCCTTTGCGCCTTGGCGTGAAACAAATCTTATCCAGCCCCCAACATAAACCCCAAACCCAACAGCAAACAACAGGAAAAATGTAAATTAACCGCAATAAACTTGCAATTACTCACCTTTTCCGGTATGTGGTGATTTTCTTGAACATGAAGAGATAACTCAAAAGCATAAGGTAAACTCAGCCAACTCAGCAAAGTCCAAACAGGGAACATACCCAATAAAACAAACAGCAAAATTAGCGGATAAATCCCCCCCGTAAACCAAGAGAGGAGTTTTGCAGCTTTTGCCGTACCCAAACGCACAACAGGCGATCGCTTACCTGCGGCTATGTCATCCTTAACTTGGTGAAAGTGTGAGCAAAATAAAACTAAGCTGGTGGCAATGCCCACAATCACCGCAGCTGCTAAACTGTTTATTGACCAACTGGCCGTTTGACTATAATATGCGGCGGCGATCGCCAAAGGTCCAAAAGCAAAAAAGCAAAGAATTTCACCCAAACCCTGGTATCCTAAGCGAAAGGGCGGCCCTTGGTATGTGTAGCCCAAAGCGCAGCACAGCAGAATTAAGCCGATGACAGTGAAATCTTTTTGCCAAATGGCGATCGCGATTATTCCCAACAACCCCGAAACTAAACACAAGTTTCCTAACCAAAATATTAATAGCTTATTTCCAGTTAAGTTTACTAAAGAATGATGTTTATTTTGATCAATACCCGTTTCCGAATCAAAGACATCATTACTGATGTTTTCCCAAGCTAAAATTAAAATTGCCGCCGCTATAAAAGTAGAAAATACTACTACATTAAAACTTTTGGTTTCCGCAAAAGCCACTGCTGTTCCTACCCAAATCGGCATGATAGCAACGCTGTACATTGGCGGTTTAATCGCCGCCATCCATAATTTAATTTGAGAATTTGCAACCTGTCTTGTAGTCATCAGTGTGATTAATGAGATTACAGTAACCTTACTTATACATAAAATTTTACAGTTTCGAGAGACACCAGCACCCCTGTACGCAATTCAATAGTGATTCTGTAGGGCTGGAACTTTGGGCTTTACTAAATACTGGTTAAGTGCCAAACTTAGGGAATTTGCTGTGGTTGGTTAACCTCTTGTTAGTAACACTCACTTTTTGGCTGCAACCTGAAACTAGGGATAACTGTTCAGCGTCTGGGAACACCATAAATAAAGCCAACCATACTCTGGTGAAGTGGCAACTGAATATGTTACCTGTAGAAATACGACCACGTTTAATTACACTTTAGGAAGTTAACTTAAAAAAAGTTTACTATTGCTAGATCCATGACAGTTTTACCATGTCGCAGCAACTTCTTTGTCAAAAACAAAGACCTATACCATTTTCTGTTAAACGTTCAGGAAAATTGCCTCAAGGATAATTGTCGGCAAATTGTGAGTATTTCGCTGGATATTGACTGGGTAGATCCCTTAGTTGTATTAGATAAACTTACGCAAGCAAATGAAATAAATTTTTACTTTGAAAATCAAGCTAAAGGAGAAGCGATCGCCGCCATCGATAGTGTGACAAAATTAGAAATTGATGGCAAAGAGCGTTTTCATCAAGCTCAATATTTTATCAAATCTTGTTTAAAAAATATTATAAATTTTGGTAACAATCAGTTAACTTTTGCGGGACCTCACTTTTTTTGTTATTTCAGCTTTTTTGATGATAATTCTCAAATAGATTATCCATTTCCATCGGCAACAGTTTTTCTTCCCCGTTGGCAAATATCAGTCAAAAATAAACGCTGTATATTAGTCAATAATATAATTGTCAAAGCCAGCACCAATGTAGAAACTATCTTGCAGAATTTGCAGGACAAAATCGTTCAAATTCAGTCTTTAGAATATACTTCTCCAAAATTGGAGCAATTACCCACTAAATTTACCAAACAATCTGTAACTAATCCTCAAGATTTTAAACGATCTGTGGGGTCAGCCGTAGAAAAAATTCGCTCTAGCCATTTAATTAAAATTGTCTTAGCAAATGCCTTAGATGTCAAATCCAATCATAATTTTAATTTATTCAAATCCTTAAATAATCTTCGGCAAATACATCCTAATTGTTATATTTTTTCTACTAGCAATGGGAAAGGACAAAACTTTATTGGTGCGAGTCCAGAAAGATTAATTAGTATTCATAATCAAGAGTTAATTTCTGACGCTTTAGCTGGTTCTGCACCCAGAGGTAAAACACCTGCGGAAGATGCTGCTAATGCCAATCGCTTATTAAATAGTATCAAAGAAAGACATGAACATTCTCTAGTAATTGATTTCATTACTCAACGCCTTACCCAGCTAGGTTTGTTACCCCAGGTATTAGCACCACGCCTGAGACAATTATCTAATATCCAGCATTTATGGACTCCAATTACAGCCAAAGTTACCGCTAATGTCCACCCGTTGCAGATTGTTTCTCAATTGCATCCTACTCCAGCCGTGGCGGGTGCAACGAGAGATTTTGCTTGTGCAGAAATTCGTCGTTATGAAAGTTTTGAGAGGGGTTTATATGCTGCGCCTCTGGGTTGGGTAGATGCTAGCGGTAACTGTGAGTTTATTGTGGGGATTCGTTCGGCTTTAATTGATGGCGATCGCGCGAGGTTGTATGCTGGTGCTGGTATCGTTGCAGGTTCTGATCCTGAGAAAGAATTTGCTGAGGTACAGCTGAAACTTCAGGCTTTGCTGAAGGCTTTGGTTTAAACGCAGAGGTACGCTAAGGTAAGCGCAAAGGTACGCGGAGGTTTTAGTCGTTTTTTTTGTCAGGGGGATCTCCTTCAAAGGGTTGAACTCCTGTGGCTGGATAGTTGTCGTCTCTGGGGCTGAAAATTCTACTAACTGCTTCTGAGATATAGTTCATTACTTGCTGAGGAATATTTCTCATTGATTGCAGTCTTTCCCGTGTTTTTCCTGATTTAGACATAAAATCGTCTCCCTTAATCTGAATTTATCTTCTGTATTTATCTGTGTTCATCTGTGTTCATCTGCGTTCGTTAATTCTTCTGCGCCACAGCTTCCTTCAATTTGTCTTGCAACTCTGCCCACCTCACACCTGCTAAACTAGGCAAAACAACATGAGCCGCACCGACGCGTTCTGAGGGACCTAAACCTACAGCCCACATCCCCGCCGCTAAAGCCGCTTCTACACCCGCCGCCGCATCTTCAAAAACTACACATTGCGCTGGTGGAACTCCTAATTGCTCGGCTGCATAGAGAAACAGGTCAGGGGCTGGCTTGGGTTGTTGTACACTATAACCATCTGCGATCGCATCTACATGATCAGCAATTCCCAAACGTTCTACAACCACCCGGGCATTTTTACTGGCTGAACCAATGGCGATTTTTATCCCCTTTTGTCGCAATTCATTTAATAAGGCGATCGCACCTGGTAACACATCTTTGGGTGTAATATTTACAATTAGATCCACATAGTAGCGATTTTTACGCTCCAACATTTCCTGAATCTGTGACTCTGAAAATTTCCTATTCTTAATCATCAGCATCAGAGAAGCCCGACGAGATATACCCCGCAACGCCTCATTATCTTGCCGATTAAACTCTATACCCTCCTCATCTGCTAGTTTTTGCCAAGCTTGATAGTGATATTCTGCTGTATCAGTTAACACCCCATCTAAATCAAAAATCACGCCTCGAATTTGACAAGTGTGGTCAGATGAAGGCGCAAATAAAATAAATCCTTTATTACTTTCCTCCTGAGTAATTTGGGGACGTAAATCAAACTCATGCCATTTTCCGCGCCAGTGCAGTTTAAACTTCAGACGTGTCCAACCCTTGGGTAAATGAGGGTTAGCTACAGGGCGACTGTCCCTCAGTTTAATCCCACCAAAACCAAACACCACAGCTTGCCAAATTCCCCCCGCATTCGCCCCGTGAATCCCATCGGCGGCGTTACCTCTGACATCTTCGAGATCCACCATTGCTGCTTGCATAAACCGTTCGTAAGCCTCAGCCGACTTGCCTAAATCTGAAGCTAAAATCGCATGAATTGCTGGGCCAAGTGATGAACCATAAGTAATATCAGTGCGGGGTGCGTAGTAATCCCAATTTGCTTGTAATGATTTTTGATTGTAAGGAAAATCTCCTAATTCCCGCATCAAATACAACAGCATCAATACATCTGGCTGCTTGAGTACCTGCAACTTATTAGTTTTTTCAATACCCAAAATTCCTTGCATCGACTGGGTGCGTGGTTCATAATCATTCCAGTTAATATCTTCCAACTGGAAAAACCCCTCAAACTGTTCAATTAATCCCGTTTCAGCGTCGTAAGGAATCCAAATTTTAGCGACGATATCTGACCACTGAGTTTTAATCTCAGCCGTGAGTTGTAATTTATCCTCTAATTTCTGAGCTTGTTCTGGGAAACTTTCATGCAGCCAATCATCGACTATCAAAGCTTTTTCTAAATGCCATTGTACTATCCGATTAGTAAAGGTATTATTGTGGACAAACTCGTGATATTCATCTGCTCCAATTACCCCCCGAATTTCATAGCGGTCTTGTTCAGAATTAAACTCAACTCGACTATGCCAAAAAATAGCGGTATCTAAAATAATCTCAGCACCGCACTTTTGCATCCATTCATCATCACTGGTGGCTTGCCAGTAATACCAAACAGCATAAGAAATATCGGAACTAATGTGTATTTCATGGTCACGACACCAAATGCGAATATCTTCACCGTAAAAATCGCTAGGAAGTGACCAACGTGGAGTAACTTCATCCCCTGTCACCGCACTTTCCCAAGCATACATCGCCCCTTGATACCCATAATGGGATGCTTTGCGTCGCGCACCATTTAAAGTGTGGTAACGATAACTGAGTAAATTCCGGGCTAAAGCAGGTTGGGTAAAAGTAAAAAATGGCAGAATAAAAATTTCTGTATCCCAAAAAATATGACCACGATAGCCAAAACCCGACAAAGTTTTTGCCGGAATGCTGACTTTATCATCATCTTTCGGCGCAGCAATTAGCAGTTGAAAGAGATTGTAACGCACCGCAAAAGCAGCTTTACTATCTCCCTCAATCACGATATCGCTATAGTGCCAAACCTCATTCCATGCTTGGGCGTTGGCTTGCAGCAAAGTGATATAGTCTGGTAATTGCGCGAGTTTTTCTTGAGATGCTGGGACTGGTTGGGAAATATCCCGTGAAGTAAAAACTGTCACCGTCTTCTCTACTGTCACCGTCTGCTGTGATGTCGCCAGAAAAGTTGCAGTTATAGTAGGGTAGCCAGGGGCAGTATGCACTTGTAAAGCAGCATCAGTTCCCGATATTACCATCCTGGCTGCCATACCAATATCAATCCGGGAACCGCGAGTTCGGCTGTGTAACCAAATACCTGCTGCGGTTTTACCCTGGTCGATTGCTTCCCAGTGGTTAAAACCCTGATTCTCTGGGTAGCCGTTAATACTAGCCTGAATTTCAATCATTCCATCAAAATCTACAGGCGTTACTTGGCAGCGTTGCCCTAATACGTGCTGGTCAGCTAAACTGGCAAAGCGTTCAAAGTGAATATCTACAGTTTTTCCACTGGGACTGCGCCAACGTAAAGAACGGCTGAAAATACCTTGACGTAAATCAAGTTGTCGATCATACCTTAATATTTCACCCTGATCCAAACGGAACTTGTCGCCATTGATACTGATTACTAATGGCAACCAGTCGGGACAATTGGCGAGTTCTGTATAAACTACAGGCACATCATCATAAACACCGTGGATAAAAGTAGCTGGTAATGCCCGAATATAACCTTCCTCAAAACTTCCCCGTGTTCCCAGGTATCCGTTGCCAATTGTGAACACTGTTTCTCTTGAGTGCAACTGTTCGGGGTCAAATTGAGTCTCAATTAATATCCAATCTGTATAGATAAAATGGTTATTAGGACTGTTTTTATTCATCGCGCATCCCTTGGCTAAATTCACAGTTAGCAATGAAAAGGTGTTAATTGTTCATGACAACAGAATATTGCTGATGTTTTTCTAAAATTTTTTCGGCTCTGGGTTTAAAAATCAGGTAAAATAATGTTTCTAAATAGCGATATTTAGCTGCGTTATTTTCTGGAATAGCAAAGTTCCAGAAGCTGAATATTTTCGCCAGCAATAGTATTTGACTGGTGTGTAAATGCCAATTATATTTATTAATAACGCGCTGGCTCATCGCCTGAGAAACTTCTGTCCAACGTTCAGGTTGAGTTTCACATTGATCTATGAAATTCAAAATTTGATGTGCTGTTGCTGTGAAGTCTGTAGGATTAATATGAAAAGTCTCTTCTTGATCTTCAATAATTTCTACAGCACCACCAAATTTAGTGACGAAAGTTGGTAAGCCGGAAACCATCGCTTCAAGAATGCTGCGACCAAAGGATTCAAATCGGGCAAAGTGAACATAAATTCCTTGAGCATCCGCAATTACTCGATAGGCTTCTCCCAGTTCTTGGCTAGGAAGACGCATTCCTATACAGCGTATATGACCGTGGAGTTCATACTGATTAATGATGTCGTGGAGTCTTTGGATTTCCTCAGCTTCTTTGGGGTTTGTGGCTTGATTTACATAAACTTTAGTGGTGATAAAAATCAGGTTACAACGCTCTTGTAAGCCCCGATTTTTAGCAAAACATTCTGCCAGTCCCGTGAGATTTTTAACTGAGGTAATGGGCGCAACAGTGAGGATTGGGCGCTTATTAGGGTTATCTAATTTCCCAATTATTTGGGGATGTTCACGCCCAAAAAGTAAATCATGTACTTCGCTGCTTAATTCGGGGTCTCGCCTGTCTTTTTGGCTATAAGGAAAAAAGATATTTTCACTAACTCCCGGCGGAACCATGTTAAATTTAGGACTGAATAAATCAATCCCATTAATCACATGATATAGCTCCGGCATGGTAAAACATTTATAAGATTCGTATTGACCGATTGTGTCTGGTGTGCCGACTATTTCTTGATAAGATGAAGTGATAATAAAGTCAGCCGCATTCATGCTAATTAAATCGGCGGTAAATTGTGCCGAGAAGTGATAATGATCTTCTAAATCTTGCCAATACAAGTTACTAAATAAATGTTTGGGTTTTTCTAAAGAATGGGCTATATTACATTGGGTAACTTTCAGGCTGCGGGAAATCAGGGAGGCGACTAAATTACCATCGCTGTAGTTACCCACAATCAGATTTGGACGACCTTGAAATTGAGTTAATAGTTCTTTTTCTGCATCTTGGGCAAATGTTTCTAAATAAGGCCATATTTCATATTTAGAAATCCAGTTGTTGGTAATATCAGAATTGAATTGCCCAAAGGGAACGCGTAATATCCAAGCATTTTCAGTGTCATGGATTTTTTCTAACCGCAAATTACATTCTGTTCCTTCGCAGTTAGGAATAAGTCTAGTGAGGATAATTACATGAGGTTGAATCCCGATTAAATCAAGTCCCGCCAGTTTGATTTCTGCTTGGAGTTTATTTTCTAAGCTGCGGGCTTGTTCTAGAACATAAATCACTTGTCCGAGTGTTTCATCTCTACCTAAAACATCTTGTTGACCAACCCAACCGTGAATGGAGACGAGAACGACGCGGAAAATGGCGGGAACACGGGCGACGAAGGCTTCTAAAATTGCGGGTTGGGGACTGTCAATGAGTTGTTCTAAAAGTTCTAAGGTTTCGGATATGCGCCCTGCTGTATTACCCCATCCTGGTTCAAAACCAAGTTCCTGGAGGTGAGGGCGAAAATTGGCGTAGGGTTCTTCCTGTGGTTGCTGATTGAGAAATTTTAGGGCTTGTTTTATTTGTTTAACTAGGTGAAGACCGGAGGGAATGCGATCGCTGATTAACAGAGGTTTCTCATCATAAGTTAGTTGATATAATGCTTGAAATATCACCTCTAGCCAATAATGGGTGTCAGTCAACAGTTGATCGCACAAGTAACGATTCAGAAAGGCTAGACCTTGACCAATGTTTCTGGGGTCAGTGATTCTGGTGGATTCTTCCGCAAAGGGTTGAAAATCAATTTCGAGAATGTGCGGTTGATAACGATTAACGAGGCGATCGCTTACATCTAACCACGCTTGGGCTGTCATCGCCTCAAATCCAGAGAAATCCGCTTGGAGTCGCCATACTTCTTGGCTAGCAATCCTGGGTCGGACAACAAACCAAGTCCCTTCTGCTTCTAAAATCATTTCATGGGTATTATGAATTAGTCTGCCGATAGAAGAAGAATAATAAAAGTAAGTAGGCTTTTGGTATTGGTGACAGAAGTCGGCGAAATTATGTAAAATCTCGTTTCTCAAAAAGTAACGTTTATCGGTAGCACTTAATTCCAAAATAAACTGACGTAGAGTAATTTTTTCGTCCCTATTTAATACGGTTTCAAATAATTCATGCATGACCAAAAGAGGCAGGGGAGCAGGGTGCAGGGGGCAAGGGGGAAGGATTCAGGATTTTCCCTACCTCCTTGGCAGTTGCTATATATGCTAGATAGTAGGAAAACTTTTTACTTCTGGCTTGGGGATGAAACCCCAGCAATAAAGTCTATACCTTGAGGTTTGAAATATGGTTGCTAACCCGGAAATCTACGTCACCCCCGAAGAATACTTACAGATGGAAGAGGAGAGTGACATCAAACATGAGTATATTGATGGTTATATCTACGCAATGGCGGGGGCGCTAGATTCCCATGTTACTATTGCGGGAAACCTGTTTGCGCTCCTTCGTAATCATGTACGTGGTTCAGGTTGTCGCGTTTACATCGCCGATATGAAAGCCAGAATTGAATCACTAAATCGCTTCTACTATCCCGACGTGATGGTAACTTGCGACCAAAGAGACCAAGAAACACCAGCTTATAAAAGATTTCCTACTTTAATTGTGGAAGTTTTATCTGACTCCACCGAAGCCTTTGACCGGGGAGACAAATTCGCTGACTATCAACTACTAGAAACTCTACAAGAGTACGTTTTAATTAATACGAAACGTCAGCGCGTTGAATGTTTTCGCCGCAATGATCAAGGGCTGTGGGTTTTGCAATCTTACACAGCAGAAGAAAAGTCATTTCTATTAAATAGCATCAACTTTGAGGCGACAATGGCAGAACTTTACGAAGATGTAGTTTTTGAGCATTGCTGATTTTAAATATGAATTTTTTTCACGCAAAGGCGCAAAGGTAGAAAGAACCCTCCGCGTACCTTTGCGCTTACCTCCGCGCCCCTTTGCGTTTCAATCCTTAATCCCTCTCCATTGAGTAACAGGCGACATAGCCCGCCAACCTAAAAACTTACCAATAGGTTCCGCCCTTTGAATAGCAATCCGAGTTAAACTACCACCAACCTGCTCATACCATTTAAATAAAATTTGCTCACCTTCTACAGTCACAACATTAGCTACTAACCGCCCACCCGGACGCAGTGCATTCCAACAGATATCAAAAAGCCCTGGTGCTGTGACTCCACCGCCGATAAATATCGCATCAGGTGTGGGTAAATCTTGGAGAATTAATGGTGCTTTACCGCTAATAATTTTCAGGTGTGGAGTTCCTAAAGCTGCGGCGTTGTCGGCTATGTAACCCAGTCTAGCTGGATTCTGTTCAATAGCGATCGCCTGACATCGAGAATGTGTCCGCATCCATTCGATAGAAATTGAACCACAACCCGCGCCCACATCCCACAGTAGTTCTCCAGGAGTAGGAGATAATTTAGCTAAAGTCACCGCCCTGACTTCACTTTTGGTTAATTGTCCATCATGGTGATAAGCATGATCTGGCAATCCTGGTAATCTGGGTAAAGGTATCACCCCAGCATCAGCAATACATTCAACTGCGATCGCATTCAACGGTGCAATTTCTCTTTTATCCCAATCTGCGGCTGTACCTTCGACAATTCTCTCCTGAATACCGCCCAGATGTTCTAAAACGGTAATTTTGCTAGCACTATAACCGCGATTTGTCAAGATTTCGGCAACAATTGCAGGTGTGTCTTTGCCTTCACTCAAAATCAACAGTTTAGCATTGGGATAGATGTAACTTTGGAGTAAAGAGGCTGGACGACCGCACAAACTCAAAGTTTCTGTTTCCGTCAAAGACCATCCCAATTTGGCACAGGCGAGGCTGAAGGTGGAAGGCGCAGGAATAATCGTCATTTCCTCTAGGGGAATTTGTCGCGTCAGGGTGACACCGATACCGTAACAAAAAGGGTCGCCACTGGCTAAGACACATACTGATTGACCCCGACGACGGATAATGTCGGCTATGGAGGTGCTAATGGGTGATGTCCAGGCTATTTTCTGACGTGGGTCATCTGGTGGTAACATGGCTAAATGGCGATCGCCTCCGAAAATCACTTCAGCTTGGTCTATCAGAGAACGCGCGATCGCACCTAAACCTTGTAACCCATCTTCACCAATCCCCACAATCGATAGCCATTTCCGTGTCATAGCATCTGTAATAATTTAACAATAGAACCCATTTGATTTCTGTTGACATAGCCTGCACCCCCACTCCCCACTCCCCAGAAGAAGCAGGGGCGCACCGGAGCAGGGAGCAAGGGGGAGTAAGAAATTATTTTAAACTTCCGGTTACTTAACAACCATTCTTTTTCTCCCCTGCCCCCTGCCCCCTGCCCCCTGCACCCGTTCCTCTTCTCCCCACTCCCAAATTTGATTTTTATAACTTTTACTCGTGTGTTATAATGAACAGGCATTACAACTGTTGAACAGGTAAAATATAGCAATATATATTTACTTGAGTTAATTAAAATTCATAATTAGGTTGAGTATTAATTGAAAATTAAAGCGTTGGATGTCAAAGCAGGCGATCGCATTATTGCCTATTGCAAGAATAAGATGCAAGTTTGCAAGGTGAAACGCATCTTAGAACCAGGTACGACTAATATCACGTTATCGGTATTCACATCTGAGCATTATCGTGGATGCTTAGTTTCATCTGTAGTCCGATTCAGTCCTGACACCTTAGTTGATTTAGTAAATTGACACTCCCGTGTTTAGACAGGCGATTGTACTTCCACTATAGCGACTTGCGCTACCAGAGTTTCCCCCAGTAGAGTAGAGGACTCTAGTACCGCAGTCCTTAGTTTGTGAGTTTTTACTATTAAACATAGGCAGCATTCAGCGAGATTAACACCTGCTCATGTTAAATTAATAGAGCTAAGAGTTGGGAAACTCCGGTGAAATTCCGGGACTGTGCCGCAGACTGTAATGGTAAAGCGAAAGCAGAACAATTGACTTTTTCACTTGCCAAGTCAGAACGCCAACCATAGCAGTGTCTTAAAGACACACTTACTATCTACTACCTGCGTCGCACAGGGAAGGAGTTAACGTTTTGCTGTCCGGTTTTGCCTTATGTCCTGGATTATTTTATGATACACCCGCCCAAGATGGGATATTATCTCGGATCAGAATACCAGGTGGAATTCTGGATAGTAAACAGTATCGTGCGATCGCAGATATAGCAGAGAATTATGGGGGTGGTTATGTCGATATCACCAACCGCGCCAACCTCCAAGTCCGCGAACTGCGTTCGGGAATCAGTAGCGCAGTTCTCCAGCATTTACAAAATATTGGCATCGGTTCTCGCAATTTTGCAGTTGACCACATTCGCAATATTATGACCAGCCCCACTGCTGGTATTGATCCCCAAGAATTAATTGATACTCGTCCTTTTGTGCAAGACTGGGAAAATTATATCGCGGCACATCCTCAGCTATCAGGATTATCAGCAAAATTTAGTGTTTGCTTTGACGGTGGTGGTAAAGTTTCGGTGTGCGATCGCCTCAACGATATCATGTTTGCTGCTGTTTTAATAGACGGTAAAGTTTACTTTCGGCTATATCTCAGCGTCGGTGTCAAAGGAAAACCACCCGTTGATATGGGAATTGTCTTATTACCAGAATCATGTTTACCAGTTTTAGTAGCCTTGGCTGATGTTTATCTCCATCATACTGACCCTAACAGTCGGCGCAAGCTGCGTTTGCGAGAGTTGTTAAATCAATTGGGTTGTGAAAATTATCTTCAAGAAGTGGAACAACATCTAGATTTTAACCTCACCCCCCAGCCACAGCTTGAAAAAACCAGTCTCGAAAAAAGGTTAAACTCCAACTATTCACATATCGGCATTCATTCCCAGCGTCAGACAGGCTTATTTTATATTGGCGTAGTTTTACCGTTAGGTAGGCTAGAAACTCAACAAATCCGGGGTTTAGCTGATTTAGCCGAAAAATTTGGTAACGGGACTCTCAGACTAACACCTTGGCAAAATTTGCTTTTGACTGATATTCCTGAGCGATCGCTTCGGGATGTGAAAAATCACATCGCTGCTTTAAAATTAGATATATCAGCCAGTAATATTAATAGTGCATTAGTTGCCTGTTCTGGTAATCAAGGTTGTGCAGCTTCCGCCACAGATACGAAAGGTGATGCCTTAGTATTAGCAAAGTACCTCGAAACTCATGTTAGTTTAAATCACCCAGTGCATATTCACTTTAGCGGCTGCGAAAAATCTTGCGCCCAGCATAGTCACAGTGATATCACCTTGCTCGGTGTCAGCCTAGAATCAGAAAACGGCACATTCGGAGCTTATCACATTTATCTTGGAGAAGGTGAAAGCAACCAAAAATTTGGTCGTCAACTCTATCAATATGTCACTGTGTCCGAACTACCTGTATTGTTAGGGCAGATGTTACAAGTTTATCAAATCCAACGTCGAAATCCTGATGAATCCTTTGGAGAATTTGTTAATAGATATGAAATTGCCCAATTGCAACCGTTATTCTCCTCAGTGAGTTAGGGTTATTTCTGAACCCCAATTCCCAGTCACCATTCACCAATCACCATTTACTATTTTCCCATGTCTGACTACATCCGAGATGCTAACGAAATTTACAGTAAATCCTTTGCAATTATCAGATCCGAAGCCAATCTGGATATACTGCCACCCGATGTAGCAAAAGTCGCAGTACGTCTGATTCATGCCTGTGGAATGACTGATATTGTCACCGACTTGGGATATTCATCAAATGCAGTACAAACTGGACGCGCCGCACTAGCAGCCGGTGCGCCGATTTTGTGTGATTGCCGCATGGTTGCCGAAGGTATTACCAGGAAGAGACTCCCGGCAAACAATCAAGTTATTTGCACCCTCTATGACGTAGAAGTGCCAGCCCTGGCTAAACGTTTGGGTAATACGAGATCAGCTGCGGCGGTGGAATTGTGGCGATTGCACTTAGAAGGGGCAGTGGTAGCAGTGGGTAATGCACCGACAGCACTATTTCGGCTGTTAGAAATGCTGGAAGAAGGAGTGCTAAAACCAGCGATTATTTTAGGTTTTCCCGTGGGATTTGTGGGTGCGGAAGAGTCCAAAGCAGCATTAGCCGCAAATAGCAAAGGTGTACCATTTTTAACTTTACATGGTCGGCGTGGTGGTAGTGCGATCGCCGCCGCCGCCGTTAACGCCCTAGCAAAAGAGGAAGAGTGAATATGCAAACCAAAGGCCGTCTCTACGGAATTGGTGTCGGTCCGGGTGATCCCGAACTATTGACATTGAAAGCCTTGCGACTATTACAAGCCGCCCCTGTGGTAGCTTATCAGTCAGCAGTCGATAAAGAAAGTATAGCGCGAGCGATCGTTTCCCCATACCTCACCGGCAATCAAATCGAGGTATTATTTCACCTCCCCCGCGCCTTAGAACCAGAAAAGGCAAATTTAATTTATGACAAAGAAGTTGAACCAATCGCCGAACATCTAGCCGCAGGAAGAGATGTAGTAGTGTTGTGTGAGGGTGATCCGTTTTTTTACGGTTCTTTTATGTATGTTTTCACCCGTTTATCTGCATACTACGAAACCGAAGTTGTGCCGGGAATTTCCTCACTCATGGCTTGTCCTGTAGCCTTGGGTGTACCCTTCACTTATTACAACGATATTATGACCGTTCTCCCAGCCCCCATGCCGGCAGAAGAATTAATCACCCACCTACTAGCAACCGATGCGGCGGCGATTATGAAACTAGGTCGCCATTTTACCAAAGTGCGAGATGTTTTACATCAATTAGGTTTGGCATCACGGGCATTATATATTGAACGGGCAACAATGGCACAACAAAGAATTGTACCCCTAGATGAAGTTGATCCCGATCAAGTCCCCTATTTCTCAATGATTATCATCCCCACCAAAAATCGACTGTAGAAGTTTTGTAAAAATCAATCCTCACAAATATTTTGATGAAAATGGAATTCCCCTAGAAACATTTGATTAATTTATAGTTGTTGATAAATTTTCCAACGCACTATTTGCCACTTTTATAGTTGCTTGTGCGGCTGCTTCTTTGCGTTCGCTATAACGGTCTGTGAGATAATCAACTTGCTCACGCAATAGAAGTGTAAATTTATAGAGTTCTTCCATCACATCAACCACGCGATGCCTCCGGCGAGCAAAGCTATCGCGGTAAGCAGATTCCTTCATCGTACCATCTTCGTTAAACTCTTGATAAGCTTTTGCCACCGAAGACTGATTGGGAATTGTAAACATTCGCATCCACCGTCCCAAAATTCGCAGCGTATTGAGAGTATTAAAAGACTGAGAACCACCGCTTACTTGCATAATTGCTAATGTTCTTCCCTGAGTTGGTCTAACTGCGCCTAAACTCAGAGGAATCCAGTCAAGTTGATTCTTCATAATACCAGTAATATTGCCGTGCATCTCAGGAGAAGACCAGACTTGACCCTCAGACCACATACTCAATTCTCGTAATTCCTGTACTTTAGAATGAGTATCCGGTACAGTGCCATAAATCGGCAATTCACGAGGATCAAAAAACTTCACTTCTGCACCAAACTCTGTAATAATTTTCGCCGCTTCTTCTGCTAACAAGCGACTATAAGAACGCTCTCGCAAAGAACCATATAAAAACAATATTCTCGGTGGATGATTAAAATTCGTCATGAAAATAGTAATTACTTCTGATTAAAATTATAGTGGTATGCACTTGAATGAAGTACATCATAGCCCCCTCCTCGCTTGCGGGGAGGGGGTTGGGGGTGGGGTTCTTGTATTTACAAGCCTACAAACTACTAATACAACGGGGATCTCGTAATGTAGCCTTTTGCGGTTCCCTGGGAAACCAAGCCGCCGTGCGCTTACAAACTTCAACCAACATCAACATGACTGGAACTTCGATTAAAACTCCAACCACTGTCGCAAGTGCAGCACCAGAATTTAAACCAAATAACATTACAGCCGTGGCAATCGCCACCTCAAAGTGATTACTAGCTCCAATTAATGCTGCTGGTGCGGCATCTTCATAAGCTATATTCAGCTTTAATGCTGCCACATAACTAATTAAAAAAATGAAATTAGTTTGAATAAATAGTGGGACAGCAATTAATAAAATATGTAAGGGATTCTTAACAATAACTTCACCTTTAAAGGCAAATAACAACACCAAAGTAATCAGCAAAGCAGTAATTGAAACTGGAGTGAGATACTTGATAAACCGCCTTTCAAACCATTCTCTACCTTTGTGTTTGAAAATCCAATAACGGCTGTACATTCCCGCTAATAAAGGCAAACCGACATAAATTAGCACCGATAAAACTATGGTTTGCCAAGGCACTATTAAATCATTGGCTGCTAATAACCATCTGCCCAAAGGTGCATATAAAAACAGCATCAGCAGAGAATTAACTGCCACCATCACCAAAGTATGTCCCTGATTAGCGTAGGAAAGATATCCCCACATCAAAACCATTGCCGTACAAGGGGCAATTCCTAGTAAAATTGTCCCAGCAATGTAGGAATTTGCTATATCTACTTCGTTCCCACGAATTAATTCTGTACCTGTAATGAATGGACGAAATAACCAACCCAAGAAAAACTGCGAAAATGCCACCATTGTGAATGGTTTAATTAACCAGTTAACCACCAAGGTGAGAATTACAGGTTTGGGGGCGCGAACAGCATTCACCGCTTGGGTAAAATCAATTTTTACCATGATCGGGTACATCATGAAAAACAGACATATTGCAATGGGAATTGATACTTGATAAATACTCATTGCATCCAGCGCCACCGCCACCCCAGGAAATAATCTTCCAAGTGCAATTCCTGCCAAGATGCACAAGAACACCCAAACGGTGAGGTATTTCTCAAAAAAACTGAGATTACTCCCGGCTTGTACTGGGGCTTGATTATTGTGTTGATTTGGAGTCATTTATCTAAATTGCTCTTTGCAGGGATTGGGGGATATGGGGGTGTTGCTGAATGAAGATTTATTGCACGCAGAGGCGCAGAGTCGCAGAGGGGAAGAGGAAGAGGAGAGTGTTTATTATTTTAGCGTCGAGGACTGGCATTTTTTTCTTAATCCCTATTCTGCTATTCTCCACCTTCGGCTTTCCAAGCAATTGCTTTGGCTGGTTTGGGATCTGGTAGTTTAATAGTAACTAATGCGGCTGCTAAGACTAAGAACATGGATGTCCACAAACAACCCACGAAGTTGAAATATTGAAAGACTAATCCTGATAAGACTGTCCCGGCTAATCGACCACCGGAGTTAGCCATGTAGTAGAAGCCAACGTTCAGCGCTACTTTATCGTCATCGGTGAAGGCTAAGACTAGGTAGGAATGCACGGCGGAATTGAAGGCAAAGACTACACCAAATACTAGCAGTCCGCCAATAATTGCAATATTACCGGGTACACCTAATTGTAGAGCTAAGGCGATCGCCCCAGGAACAGCAGTCAGGGTAAATGTCCAAAACTGGATAGTTTTTGACCCAGGTGGCTGACCAGAACCAAAGCGCTGGATGAGCATGGGCGCTATAAACTGAATAACACCATAGCCAATTACCCAACAAGCCAAAAATCCACCGACTTGATAAAATGACCAGCCTAAAGTTCCCCGCAAGAAAACCGGCAAACCCACCACAAACCAAACATCCCGTGAACCAAAGAGAAAAAATCGCGCCGCCGAGAGAATATTAATTTCTTTACTCTTAGAAAAGAGTTGGCTAAATTTGACTTTTGTCTTGATTTTGCCCATCCCTTTAGGCAACATTAACCCAGTGAACAAAATCAAAAACAATCCCCCGGCCATAATTAATAAAGCATTCTTAAAACCAACGGAAGTTAAGAGAACACTACCAACAAAGAAGCCAACACCTTTGAGGGCATTTTTAGAACCCGTTAACACTGCTACCCATTTAAACAAAGATGACTGAGCTTCTTGGGGAACAACCAAGCGAATGGCACTTTTAGAACTCATTTTGGTTAAGTCTTTAGCAACCCCAGAAAACGCCTGAGCCACCATTACATAACCCACAGCTATCCACTCAGACCAATCTGGATTTAGCCATGACAGCATCACCATTGAGAAAACCTGTAAACCAATACCAGCGTAAAGAGTTACTTTTAATCCGAATTGAGAACCAATCCAACCGCCTAAAAAGTTAGTAACAACGCCAAATATTTCATAGAACAGAAATAAAGAAGCGATTTGTAATGGTGTGTAGCCAATACTGTTAAAATACAGCAGTACCAGCATTCGCAAAGCACCATCAGTAATAGTAAAACCCCAATAGGCAAGGGTAACAAGAGTATAATTCTTGAGATTAGCGCGAGAAGCTGTAGAAGTCATGAAAAATTGGGGAGTGGGGAGTGGGGAGTGGGGAGTAGGGAGGAAGAGGCAGGGGAGAGAAGACGGTAACTTCCTAATGACTAATGACCAATGACTAATGACCAATGACTAATGACTCAATGCAACCTTACGAGCGAGTTCAACCATGCGGTTGGCGTAACCCCATTCGTTGTCATACCAAGCCAGGATTTTGACTTGAGTTTCATTCACCACCATTGTGGAGAGAGCATCAATAATCGAAGAACGAGGATCATCTTTGTAATCAATAGATACTAAAGGACGCTCTTCATAACCCAAAATATCTTTAAGTGGTGCTTGTTCAGAAGCTGCTTTCAACAAACTATTAACTTCTGCTACTGTGGTTGGTCGCATAACTTCAAACACACAGTCTGTTAAAGAAGCATTGAGTAATGGTACTCTCACAGCTAAACCGTTGAGCTTACCGTTGAGTTCGGGATAAATCAAACCAATTGCTGTGGCTGACCCAGTAGTTGTGGGAATCAGAGACATACTCGTAGCCCTCGCCCGACGCAAATCTTTATGGGGTGCATCAACAATTGTTTGAGTATTGGTATTGTCATGAATGGTGGTAATAATGCCATGCTTAATCCCCAAACCCTCATGAATTACCTTGACTACTGGAGCCAAACAGTTAGTAGTACAAGAAGCAGCAGTTAATAGATGATGCTTTTCCGGCTGATAGAGGTGGTCATTTACCCCCATGACAATATTTAAGGCTTCTTCCTTCACCGGCGCAGCCACAATTACCTTTTGTATTCCTCTCTTAAAATAGGGGTCGAGAGTCGCAGGTGTTCTAAATTTACCAGAGCATTCCAGCACCAAATCAACACCCAACTCATCCCAAGGAACGTCACCCGGTTGAGCAGACTCACTAAAGCTCAGAGGTTTACCGTCAATTAATACACATTCCCCTTGGGCTTCTACCTCTGGTGTCCAGCGTCCGTGAACAGAATCAAACTTCAGCAAGTGTGCAGCAGTTACAGCCCCACCTTTAATTTCATTGATATGGACAAACTCTAATTCTGACCAACCCCACGCAGCCCGCAGAGCCAGCCGTCCGATTCTACCGAATCCATTGATTCCTACACGAACTTTCATCTGTCTTCCTATAAATAATAAAACTTCAACAGTACGGAGTCTGGATAAAATATGTTTCGCCTGCCCAAATAGACTCTTTATCGGCGTTAATGGCGCGTTGATCGGCGGCTAGTTAATGATTTCTGCACTACCCTTAGCCCCTGGAAAACTGGCATTGTTTCCGTCTGGAAGTATGGTATGATATCTACCCAGCACCAGAGCCAAGTTGTTTGCGATCGCATTCATTGACTTTTACCTTTAGGGTTGATATTCAGGTTACATATATCATTTCAAAAAAACTTGATATGTCAATCCCCCAAAGCACAATGTATAGAAATACTCATCAAAAAAAGTTGATGTATCAGGCAAACTTATGACTACAACCCAAGATGAGTAGGTAGGCGGAAAAATTTCAAGGTATGTCATTGCGTTCGCGGAGCGTGGCGTTAGCCATACGGAGCGTAGTGGAGTGAAGCAATCGCAAGGGTTTTGAGGATTTTACATTTTGTTACATGGTTAGGTTTATTTGTGCCTACCTACTTAATGTCCAGGAAAATATTTATTAAGAATAGTAATTATTGTTTGTGTAAAATCATGTGTTAGTATTTGCATCAAAGATACTCCCTGGGATAAAATCTAAATCTTCTAAATTTATTTTCTCACCATTTTTATTTTTTAACTTATAGTTTTTCTCTGGTAATAAAATTTTTTCTCCTTTATATTCTTGCCATTCTAAAACCCTTCTCAATCCGATTTTGAGATATTCTTCTTGCAGTTCAATACTGATAGATTTCCTACCTAAGCGTTTAGCCACCGCCGCAGTTGTAAAAGTTCCAGCAAAGGGGTCAAGGATTAAACTTCCTTCATGACTACTTGCTAAAATGATTCTTTCTAGCAATGACTCCGGTTTTTGTGAAGGATGATTTTCGTATTCTTCCATGCGATATCTCACACGGGGAAAATACCAAGCATTCCCAGGTACTTTTTCTGTATTATAGGGAGTGGGGACTGATTTTCGGTAATCAATTAATTTACGTTGTGCGCCTGTTTTAGCTTCAACTTTGATATCATTGGCATTAAAAATATAGTTATTTTTATCTTTAACACAATGAAGAATAGGTTCATACATTGAACCAAAGTATTTTGTCGCTTGAACTCCAGAACTATCGTAATGCCATATTATCCGACTGAGTATAGTTAATTGTTTTCGCAAGTAAATATCAAAATAAGGCATGGCTTGGGTGCTAGTCATGACATAGAGTGAACCATTTGGTTTTAATATACGAATACACTCATCAAGCCATTGATATGACCAATGAATATATTCTTCCTCAGATTCCCATTTATCATGGAAGTTACCAAATTTCTTACCTATGTTATAGGGAGGATCGATAAAAATTAAATCAACTGATTCGGACGGAATATGATTGGCTAAAATACTGATAGCATCACCGTGAAAGATGGTATGTTCTTCATTTTCATAGTGTTCAATCATGAGCATCATTAATAGGGTTACTGTTATTATAGAAACTTTGAGTATTCAGACACAAGTTTATGTATAATTGAGATAAAATAAACTCTGCCGTGGTAGTGACAATATATACAATAGCAATACATTAGCTGGTGAGATGCAAAATGACAACAATGAAAATTGAACTACAATTGTCTTCAGATGATTTGCTCAAAGCTGTTGAGCAATTGAGTCAAGCAGATTTAAAGCAGTTTATTTCTCAAGTTATCGCTTTACAAGCACAACGTACTGCTCCCAGTTTGATGCAACAGGAGTCAGAATTGTTATTAAAAATTAATCAGGCAATTTCTGTAGAGATTCAGAACTATTACAACGATTTAATAGCTAAAAGAGAGACAGAAACGCTCACTGATGAGGAAGATAGAGAGTTATTGAGCTTAACTGAACAGATTGAAAAACAGCAAGCGCAACGCATTGAATATTTAGTGGAGTTAGCGAATTTACGAGGAATTTCGCTGAATGCGTTGATGGAAAATTTAGGTATTCAGACGCAAGTTTATGTCTGAAGCCTTTTGGGGGATATAAATTCTATTTTAAAGTAAGCTATGCGATCGCACTATTTCCATATCAAGGCATACCTTTTCGTCGAGACGCTACACGAACGGTAAGTTTTGCTAACGCCTTCACAAAAATTAACTGGACAATTACCATAAAGCATAGGCGTGTTAAATTTAGACTTGCGTGAACTAAAAATATAAAATTTTATACTTATCTTCAAGATTTCTGGTAACTACACGAAGAATCTATGAAAACAGAGCAACTTGTGGCTATTGATTTATTTGCTGGGGCTGGAGGCTTTAGTTTAGGTTTTGAGATGGCTGGTTTTTCCATCCCTCTATCTGTGGAAATTGATACTTGGGCTTGTGACACGCTGCGTTATAACCACCCAAAAATGACAGTGATTCAAAATGATATTCGGGAATTGAATACTTTAAGTAGTGTTAAAAAAATATGTCTTTACAAACCGGATATTATTATTGGAGGTCCACCATGTCAAGGTTTTAGTATTGCTGGACCAGCCCAAAAAGACCCAAATGATCCAAGAAATACTTTATTTATTAACTTTGCTCAATGGATAAGTTTTCTTGAACCTAAAGCATTTGTGATGGAAAATGTAAAAGGTTTACTATCTCGGAAAAATAGTGAAAGTGTAAAAGTAATAGATATTATTAAAAAAACTTTTTCGGAAATGGGATATTGCATAGAAATATGGTTACTTAATTCTGCTGAATATGGTGTACCTCAAATTAGAGAGCGTGTCTTTATTGTCGGAAACAAACTAGGTAATAAATTAGGTATTCCTCCAAAAACGCATTCTCTAAGTTTATTAAATAATCATAATTTTCAATTATCATTTGGAGACATAGATTTAATTCCTGCAATTAAATTATGGGATGCTATTTCAGATTTACCTCCACTTAATGCGCGAGAAGGACAAGAGGAACAACCCTTGATATTAGACTCTCAAAATCACTATCAGCACTGGATCAGAAATGGTAGTAAAATTATCTATAATCATGTAGCAATGGAACATTCTCAGAGGTTGGTAGAACGTTTTAAACAAATCAAATGGGGTCAATCTAGTTCAGACGTACCAAAAGAATATGGTGCTAAACGCCGTAGTGGAAATGGTGAATTATCAAATATAACTTACGACCAAAATAACAGGCGTTTAAATCCTGATAAACCAGCCCACACCATAGCAGCTTCTTTTTATGCAAATTTTATCCATCCTTTCCAGCACCGTAATTTAACCGCTCGTGAAGGTGCGCGTATTCAATCTTTTCCTGATACTTATCGTTTTTTAGGGAAGAAAACCGTTGTATCTCATAAATTATTACAAAGGGAAAATAGATTGAGCGAGAAGTTTCTTTGTCAATACAATCAAATAGGTAATGCTGTACCACCTCTTCTTGCTAAAGCAATTGCAGTTCATCTTAAAGAGAAATTAGAACTATGTCCGTAACCGAAAGAAACCCTTTAGTTCACGGTTCAAATCTGGAACAAAAGGAGAATCACCGCAAAAAATATAGAGATGCTGAAAGTAAAAAATATCTCCAAGAAATTAGAGTTCAATATAATAAATGGCATTTAGCTAATGTTCAATTAGTAGGACCAACATCAATACCTACTGATGAAGATGATGCAATTATTAACCAACGAGTAGAACTTTTGTCAACATATAAGGATTTTTTAGATCAACAACATTACGCTGAGAAATTTGACTCTCGCTCAAATCTTCATTCCAGTGTATTAGAAGAATTTCTGTATTATCTATTTCGAGATTTAGCAAAAGATTTTGGAAAAAATGCTCTTATTGGAAAATCTCATACTTTCAAAGATATTTTCTTTGTTCCTCCAAAATATGCTGAAATGCTTAAACGTCCCTATGCACGTATTGAAAAGAAAGACCATGATTTTGTGATTGGTGCAACTATTGAAGCATCATTTGAAGCAGTTACACCACCAGAAGAAGAAGAAAATCCTGGGGAAATGATGACACTTCTTAAAGAAGAACCAGAAAACTACTCAGAAGTTACAATCACAGGTAATACGGAAACTCATATTTTTGATATCCCAGTTATTGTTATTGAATGTAAAACATATCTAGATAAAACTATGCTGGAAGGTTCATCACGAGCCGCAGAGGACTTAAAAGCAAGAAATCCCAATAGTTTGTATATTGTACTGATGGAGTGGATAAAGTTAACCAGTGATGTCAATCTTCGGAAGTACAAGGTTGATCAGATTTATGTACTACGCCAGCAAAAAAACACCGACCGAGAATTTAGGTACGAAGAAACTTATGTAAAAAATCAAATTAATCCAACTGTTGTTCAACATTTATTTCATAAAGTGCGAAAGCATTTAACAATGGATTGGACTGGAGGAATTGAATATGGTATCAAGCGCGGTTGGTTAATTGAAGAATAGATATATGTTTTATAAATTTCTACAATATAATTAGAAAAAGAACAATTTTAATAGTTACAAACTACTCGCAATCTATTCATTATGAACCAATCCAACAATACTGGCATACTGGAAAAGTTTGTCAATACAGTAATGGGGTTGAAACCTGGTAAAGAACAGCTTCCAAATGCATCAGTAGCTACTACACAAGAACTCGATATCAAAGCAGTTTTAGTTTATAAACTAGGAACTATCCTCCAAATAGGAGTGATGATTCTTGTGTTGCTGGGAATGGAAAAATTAATCATGTTGATTGATCACAATTCTTCCTTTCCCAGTTGGTTCAGCACTGTATTGACTGCATTATTTTTTGCTGTATTAAGTATCCGTTCCCGACTTTTTTCCCTTTTAGATAATACCCGTTCTCGCACAACTTATGACCAGGTAATCAGGCCAAGATGGTCTCCTCCACCTTTAGCATTTCCCATAGTTTGGATGATAATTGCAGTGTTGCGGGTAATTTCTTCTGTATTAGTTTGGCAAGAAATGAATCACCAATTTTTGGTATTACCTTTAATTCTGTTTGTGGTACATCTGGCTTTAGGCGATACTTGGAATACGATTTTTACTGTAGAACGGAGATTAGGTGCTGCTGTTCCTGTAGTTATTTTAGGACCTTGGTTATCTGCTCTAGTAGTGACAGCAATTTATTGGCAAACAGTTCCTTTAGCGGGAATGATTTTATCTGTTTCCTGTGTCTGGATAACTGTAGCTGCTGCATTGGTATTTAGAATTTGGCAATTAAATGGATCTGAGCCATTGTATCCTTTAAAACTCGCACCTGTACAGAAATAAAGACTCACAATTTAGCTGTAAAGGAAAGCTAGGAAATATATCTCTAATCTGTTGAGTTAGGGATTAAACATACATGAAAAACGGTAGAGAAGAATTAATTCTCTACCATTTAATTTAGGAATTTAAAACCATAATCTAAGGCTGTTATCTTCCACTATAATTTTTCAATTGTTATTAAACCGCCTTCTATAAATTGTATAGATAGTTCATAGCCATCCAGTAAAGCAGTTCCCAATAAAGGCCGCTTTCCTGTAGCTAAAACATTAACTAATCTTTCTTGACCATTCCAGATAATAACAGCCTCATGTATTGGTATATCTACCCAACTATTATTAGCTAGATTTGCAGGTAGTTCATATAGAAAAGGTAAACCCATTAAAGTGACTGCTGCTGGTGGTAAACTAAGCTCACCTGTAAACCCTGTATCAATTACAAATTCAATAGTAAAATCTGGTTTATTTGGCAGACGAAATATGACGTTAACTGTGGGATGTCCGCTTTTAATAATACCAGTTATCACCGATAGTCACGCGCCATATCACCACAGAAAGAAACAGCAACTTTGTAGCCAATACGCAGTCCATAGAGTCTACCTAGTGGGTTCTTTTTGCGTAAATATCTTGCTGATTCTATACCTGTTTTATCAACTGCATATTCACCTGTCTCTATATCAATAATTACCATTTTACCGATATTTTCTGCGGTTTCTACTTGTTGACGAATGCTATTGTCATATAATTCTTTGGCACGTTTGCCAACTTCTTCGCTGCTGAGGAGAATTGCTTGCATTTTGTTAATTTTTTTGGGTTATTATAGCAAACCTTGGCGATTTTAATCGCCTGGTGCAAGATATAAGCTTTGCTATATGTGTTTATTTTAGTTGATTAAGAGTCTTGTTTATAAGAAAACGAGCGAGCCAAAACTACTCTCTGCATTTCTGCTCCTCGATGTGACACAAAAAAACGGTAGAGAACCAAAATTCCCCACCGCTTCTGAAACTTTTACAAATTTCTAACTACGACTCAACACCTTGGGGTAATAACTCCCGTGTTTGTTGAGAACTAACTTGGACAATGCCATTTTCATCAACATCAACTATGGCTGTATCGCCATCCTTGATGCGACCAGACAGAATCTCTTCTGCTAGACTGTCTTCTAACAAGCGCATAATCGCGCGACGTAACGGCCTCGCACCGTAACTAGGACTGTAACCTTCCTCAATCAGGCGATCCTTGAAGCGATCGGTAACTTCTAAGACGATACCCTTTTCAGTTAGACGACCAAATACTTCCTTGAGCATGATTTCGGCAATTTCTGTCACCTCTGGCTTACTCAACTGACGGAAGACGATAATCTCATCTAGACGGTTGAGGAACTCTGGACGGAAGTATTGCTTCAGTTCTTCGTTCACCAAAGAGCGAATGCGGTTGTATTGAGTCTCGGTAGCATCATCGGCGAATTCAAAGCCGATACCGCCGCCGCCTTTTTCAATTACCTTAGAACCAATGTTGGAAGTCAAAATCAGCAAGGTGTTCTTGAAGTCTACCGTGCGACCTTTGGCATCAGTTAACCGACCATCTTCCAAAATTTGCAACAGCATATTGAAGACATCGGGGTGGGCTTTTTCGATTTCGTCGAATAGCACCACTGTATAAGGTCGCCGTCTCACAGCTTCTGTTAATTGACCGCCTTCGTTATATCCAACATAACCAGGAGGCGAACCAATCAGTTTACTAACTGTGTGGCGTTCCATATATTCCGACATATCCAGGCGGATCATTGCTTCTTCGGAACCAAAGAAGTAAGAAGCCAAGGACTTCGCTAACTCGGTTTTACCTACACCAGTTGGACCGGAGAAGACAAAACTGGCGATGGGTCGATTGGGATTCTTTAACCCGACACGAGCGCGTCGAATGGCTCGTGACACTGCTTTAACTGCATCTTCTTGACCGATTAAGCGCTGATGCAAGGTGTCTTCCATGTGCAGCAACTTCTCGGATTCGGATTCGGTGAGCTTGTTCACCGGTACGCCTGTCCAGGAAGCGACGATGTGAGCAATGTCCTCTTCGCCGACTACAGGTTCTTCACCTTCAGTCCCGGTGGCGCTGGTTTTGCTTTGAGCGATCGCCCGGATTTCACCTTTGATTTCCATTTCGCGATCGCGCAGTTCACCAGCTTTGTCAAAATCTTGAGAGCGAACAGCGTCGTCTTTTTCTTTTAAGATTTGACGTAGTTCTTTGTCTAACTCTTTGGCTGCTGGTGGCAATTGGGAGTTCATCAAACGTACCCTAGAACCAGCTTCATCGATTAAATCGATGGCTTTGTCTGGAAGGTAGCGATCGCTGATGTAACGGTCAGACAATTTAGCCGCCGCTACTAAAGCTTCATCGGAAATTTTCAACTTGTGGTGTTGCTCGTAGCGTTCGCGCAACCCGTGCAAGATTTCAATAGTTTCATCAACTGACGGTTCACCTACCATTACTGGCTGGAAGCGTCGCTCTAAGGCTGCATCTCGCTCGATGTGCTTGCGGTACTCATCTAGGGTTGTGGCTCCAATACACTGCAACTCGCCTCTAGCCAAAGCTGGCTTGAGGATATTTGCTGCGTCAATGGCTCCTTCCGCCGCACCTGCACCAATCAGGGTGTGTACCTCGTCAATCACCAGAATGACATTACCCGCCGAGCGGATTTCATCCATGATTTTCTTGAGGCGTTCTTCAAATTCACCCCGGTACTTGGTTCCTGCTACTAGCAAGCCAATATCTAGAGTGACTACGCGCTTATCTTCCAGGATATCGGGGATATCTTTGTTGGCAATTCGCGATGCTAAACCTTCAGCGATCGCTGTTTTACCAACCCCTGGTTCACCAATCAATACTGGATTATTTTTAGTCCGGCGACCCAGAATTTGGATCACTCGTTCAATTTCTTTGGCGCGTCCTACAACTGGGTCTAGCTTGTTGTCTACGGCCATTTGGGTCAGGTTCGAGCCAAATTCATCCAAAGTTGGAGTTTTGGTGCGTCCCGATGGACCAGTGGCTGAAACCTCTGCTGTTTCTCCCAGCATTCGGATAACTTGGGTTCGTACTTTCGATAAATCTACCCCTAGATTTTCTAGCACCCTGGCTGCCACACCTTCCCCTTCCCGGATCAGGCCCAACAGCAGATGCTCGGTGCCAATGTAGTTATGCCCTAATTGGCGCGCTTCTTCCAAGGATAGTTCTAAAACTCGCTTTGCCCGTGGCGTAAACGGAATTTCCACAGCCACAAAGCCCGAACCCCGGCCTATGATTTTTTCTACCTCAATGCGGGCATCTTTGAGATTGACACCCATTGATTTCAACACTTTAGCCGCAACTCCCGTTCCTTCCCCAATCAGACCCAAGAGGATCTGTTCGGTTCCGACGAAGTTGTGACCTAAGCGGCGGGCCTCTTCTTGGGCCAGCATGATTACCTTAATGGCTTTTTCTGTGAAGCGTTCAAACATACATTTTTCCCATCACCTGCGTCGTGCCGGTATGCTGATTTTAGCACAGGCTCGGCTTTTGGATGCCTGTATAAAGATTATAGGCGACCAAAAAGTTTCGCCGACTATGATGGCGTAGTTGTTAATTGTTTATTACTTTTTATGTGGTTGCTATACTGAGGGGCTTGAGTTTACCAGTGTTTCTGGGCTTAACTCCTATGCAACAGGCCACTATGGTTAAGGATTTGTTTAACCATTTACAAACATTCACTTTTAACATATTCATCATGCTTTAGTCAAGAATCTCACCAACATATATGTTTTACTAAATTAAACTTTTTTATTGATTAAATATTCTCATGAATGATTTTCCCGGAAACCTGAATTTTTTCTCATTAATGTGATCCTGATCGCGGTTTGCTGATTTTCACCGCCCAACAAACAATGACTGGGAACTAGGGACTAATACTTCCTGAGTCGTATAAGCTCACAGATAAATCTGGGAGTCGAACCAAAATCTAAAATCTAAAATCTAAAATCCAAAATTGTATGACTTAAAGCATCTGCCAAAAAGACTGGCGCAAGCGATCGCTCACATTACTATGCCAATTTTCCAAAGTTTCTGTAAACTGAGGATATTGTAAATCTGAGAGCCACAGCACCAAAGCATCCTCGCCATTATCTTGGTAATAACCCTTCCGCCGCCCCGCTATTTTGAAGCCAAATTTTTGATATAAAGATATAGCCGCTAAATTAGAAGCTCGAACTTCGAGGGTAGCTCGCTCTAAGCCGCGATCGCAAGCAGCCTTCAGCAAAGAATATAGTAAAACCTGCCCCAACCCTTGACGGTGATATTGGGGATGAATCGCCAAAATTGTAATGTGCGCTTCGTCTAAAATTGCCCAAAAACAGCCCAATCCTAGCAGTTTTGACGGAGCAAGCGGAGAAAACAAACCCAATAATTCACTGTTAGGACTGTCTAACTCTCTTTGGTAGCCCTCCAGAGTCCACAAACCGCCAAAACAGGCTATATCTAGTTCCAGAATTGCACTCAGATTCATCTGAAGTCAGTGTTTTCAGTTTTAATTCTAATGAGGTCACGGTTGTGGGGAGTGGGGAGAAGAGGAATGGGGGCAGGGTGCAGGGGGCAGGGGAGAAGAGGAACGGGGGCAGGGTGCAGGGGGCAGGGGAGAAGAGGAATGGGGGCAGGGTGCAGGGGGCAGGGGAGAAGAGGAACGGGGGCAGGGTGCAGGGGGCAGGGGAGAAGAGGAATGGTTGTGAAGTAAGCGGAAGTTTAAAGTAATTTCTTACTCCCCCTTGCTCCCTGGTCCCTGCTCCCCTGCCTCTTCACTCCCCCTTGCTCCGGTGCGCCCTGCTCCCCTGCCTCTTCTGGGGCATATCTTCTGTTCTCGCGATATTTTCGGTAAACTGAGAATCGGGACACTTTCTTACGCCACGCCCAAAACACTTTGAACTTTGAGCAAGGAAAATTTATAAAAACTATGGTATCGACTCACCCCACGGAGGTTCAACATACTGGTAGTCAGTATTTACCTCAAAGGCGCAGCCAAAACGCAAATGTTTCGCCCAATCAAGAACTTTTGCCTTTGACCGCCAAAGTTAATAGTCAAGACATCCTGGAAATTGGTGGGTGTGATGTCACAACCCTAGTGGAGCAGTTTGGTTCGCCTTTGTACATTTTAGATGAAGAAACGCTGCGTTTAGCTTGTCAGCAATATCGGGATACATTTAAGGAATATTACCAGGGAGAATCTCAGGTATTATACGCCTCAAAAGCCTGGAATTGTTTAGCTGTTTGCGCGATCGCAGCATCTGAAGGTTTAGGAATAGATATAGTTTCAGGCGGCGAACTTTACACAGCCCTGAATGCTGGTGTTAGTCCTGACAAACTCTACTTGCACGGTAATAATAAATCTCGTGAAGAACTGGCTTTAGCCATCGAATCTGGTTCAACCATTGTGGCGGATAACTGGCAAGAACTGCGGACTTTGGTGGAGATGGCAGAAGCAAGCACCAAGTACATCTTCCCCCATTCGCATCATGTTGCGGTTAACACCAGGGATTGAATGCCATACTCACGAATACATTCGCACCGGACATTTAGATAGTAAATTTGGTTTTGATCCCAATGATTTAGACGAAGTATTTACCTTTGTCAGTCAGCAACCTTCCTTAAACTGCGTAGGGTTACACGCTCACATTGGTTCCCAAATTTTTGAACGCCAACCCCATCGCGATTTGGCGGCTGTCATGGTGCAGTGGTTAGAGAAGGCGGCAAATTACGGTTTAACCGTCACAGAATTAAATGTTGGTGGTGGTTTGGGAATTAGGTACACCGAATCTGATGATCCCCCCAGTATTGCAGAATGGGTGAAGGCGATTTGTGAAGTCATTCAATCAGCTTGTACAGCCGCAAATCTACCTTTGCCAAAATTGTTGTGTGAACCAGGGCGATCGCTTATTGCCACAGCCTGCATCACGGCTTATACTATTGGATCATCGAAAGTCGTACCGGAAATTCGTACTTACGTGTCAGTTGATGGCGGTATGTCTGATAATCCCCGACCAATTACTTACCAATCAGTTTATCGTGCAGTCGTTGCCAACAAGTTGTCTGCTCCGCTCACAGAAACAGTCACAATTGCTGGTAAGCATTGTGAATCAGGGGATATACTGATTAAAAATGCCCAACTGCCCAAAACTGAACCTGGGGATATTCTGGTAATTATGGGAACTGGTGCGTACAATTACAGTATGTCATCTAACTATAATCGCTTACCCCGGCCAGGCAGCTGTTGTAGTTGCCAATGGCGAGGCCAATTTAATTTTGCGTCGCGAAAGTTATCAGGACTTGATTCGACAAGATTGTTTACCAGACAGACTCAACGTGCAGAAGTAACAAGCTCAAATCAGTGAACAGTTAACAGTGAACAGTTAACTGGCGTATGTGAGGAATTTGAACCCGCCACCAAAGTTTTCACTAATTGGTGTGGTCTTTCATTAGTCATAAAACTGATAACTGATAACTGATAACTGATAACTGTTCACTCGCTGATTCCTCAATCGTCAACCTTTGGGGCATGAAAATAACAGCGCAATGCACAATATTAAGGGAGAACAAAGAGTAATCCAGATGTCATGAGAGATTCGTGGAAGCAATGGCTGACAAACCTGGGATGGTCGCAGTCCTTGCTGCTTGGGACTCTGGATATCTTGTTGGTGTTGGCGCTGACTTATATGATACTAGTTATTATTAGTGAGCGCCGAACACTGTGGATGGTGCGGGGTTTTATTATCTTGATGTTAGCCTCAGCCATCAGTGGCAGAATGGGTCTACCACTGTTAAATTTTGTTCTAGAAAAGTTGGTGATTGGCTGCGCTGTGGCGATGGCAGTTGCTCTCCAGTCAGAGTTTCGCCGATTTTTGGAGCAAGTGGGACGTGGTGAATTTCAGCAGTTATTTAAGCCATCCAGTTTAACAATCCCTAAGTCTGATAGTGTGATTGATGAAATTGTGGATGCGGTTAAAGAACTTTCCAAAAACCGCATCGGAGCTTTGCTGATTTTGGAAACAACTGGTCCGATTCACGAGCGCGATTTTTCTGTGCCGGGGGTTAAGCTGAATGCTGATGTTTCTAAGGAACTGATTCAGACAATTTTTCAGCCAAAAACTTTACTGCACGATGGGGCAACCTTAATCCGTGGCTCGCGGATTGTTTCATCAGGTATAATTTTACCACTTTCGGGACGCACAGCCTCGCGCCAGTTGGGAACACGCCATCGGGCAGCAATGGGAATTACTGAACGGGTCGAAAATTGTATCTGTGTCGTTGTATCAGAAGAAACGGGTTCTATTTCCTTAGCAGAACGAGGAAATCTCAATAGACCATTGACCATTAGGACACTCAAAGAGTCCTTAGATGCTCGATTATCACCAACTGTAGACCGGGAAGCTGTGGCTCCTAGTCTGTTGGGTTTGGGTCTTCAGGTGGGTCGTAAGGCAATAGGATTAGTTTCACGTTTACTGGGATTACCATCGACCGCTTCTCGCAATAAAAAATGACAGCACAACAAACTGAATTGCAAAATTTACCCTCTGACTTAAAACGAGAACTACTGCCAAAGCACGTTGCAGTGATTATGGATGGCAATGGTCGCTGGGCTAAACGTCAAGGTCTACCCAGAATTATGGGACATAAGCGAGGAGTAGATGCTCTCAAGGATTTACTGCACTGTTGCAAAGATTGGGGCATTCAGGCACTAACGGCTTATGCTTTTTCGACTGAGAACTGGAAACGACCCCAGGAAGAAGTAGATTTTTTGATGACTCTGTTTCAAAGGGTTCTCCGCCAAGAACTGCGGGAAATGGTCGAGGAAAATGTGCAAATCCAGTTTGTGGGCAATTTGGATGCTTTGCCGCGATCGCTTCAAGCCGAAATCTCCCGTTCCATGGCAGAAACGAGCCATAATCGTGCTATTCGCTTTACGGTCGCTACTAATTATGGCGGACGGCAGGAAATTTTACAAGCTTGTCGGGCGATCGCTCAAAAAGTCCAGCAAGGTCTAATTCAACCTGATCAAATCGATGAACAGTTGTTTGAGCGTCACCTATACACAGCCGGAATTACCGACCCCGACTTATTAATCCGTACCAGTGGCGAAATGCGGCTTTCAAATTTCCTCCTCTGGCAAATGGCCTATGGGGAAATTTATATCACTGATGCTCTGTGGCCAGATTTTGACCGGACTGAGTTTCACCGCGCCTTGTGCGCCTACCAACAACGAGAGCGCAGATTTGGGACAGTCTAGATCAACATGATAAAAACGACCGATAACCATATCATAAAAAAAAATTAAAAATTAAAAATTTCCCCATATCTAAGTAATTTTTAATAATGTAATTTAATCACCATAATCTCAGTCAAGAATATGGTGATTATCTTGCTATTTCACAGAGTTATCTGTAATATCTATGACTAAACCCTAAAATACTTAATCTTCATCGATTAACTGTAGATTTAAACTCAGGAGCATCAGGTCGGTATGTGGCAGGATAATTGGAATCAATGGAAACACACGCCTTTAAAAAGCTTTATTTCGCTATTTTTGGTAGGATTCAGCTTAAGTGCTACCCTCGCAGCCTGCTCTCCTTCTCCTGAAGATACTGGTAGTGCTGGGGGAAGAAAAGAACTTACCCTAGTGAGCTACGCCGTCACCCGTGCCGCATATCAAAACATCATTCCCTTGTTCGCCAAACAGTGGCTAGAAAAAACCGGACAGACCGTCACCTTTGGTCAAAGCTACGGCGGCTCAGGCTCTCAAACTCGCGCTGTAATTGACGGCTTAGAAGCCGACATAGTAGCCCTAGCCCTATCAGCAGACACCTTACAAATCCAGGATGCTGGACTGATTCAACCAGGCTGGGAGAAAAAGACCCCCAACGGCGACGGAATTGTTCACCGCTCAGTGGGCGTAATTGTTACCCGTGAAGGCAACCCCAAAAATATTCAAGGCTGGGACGATTTAGCCCGCGATGATGTCAGCGTCATCACCGCCAACCCCAAAACCTCCGGCGGCGCTCGTTGGAACTACATGGCCTTGTGGGGGAAAGTTACCAAAACAGGCGGCAGTGAAGAACAAGCCCAAGCTTTTGTGACTAAAGTCTACGGCAATGTGCCAGTTTTACCAAGAGATGCCCGCGAAGCCACTGATGCATTCTTCGTCCAAAAACAGGGAGATGCGCTGATCAACTATGAAAACGAAGTCATCTTGGCTAAACAGCAGGGACAGAATCTACCTTACGTAGTTCCCGAAATTAATATTTCCATTGATAACCCCATTGCCGTAGTAGATAGCTATGTTGACAAGCGAGGAACCCGCGAAGTCGCAGAAGCCTTTGTGCAGTTTCTCTTCACTCCCGAAGCCCAGCGCGAATTTGCCAAAGTGGGCTTTCGATCTGTGATACCCGAAGTAGTAGCGGAATTTGCTGATACTTATCCCAAAATCTCTAACCTGTTTACCATCGACGACTTTGGCGGTTGGAGTCAAGTCAGCCCCAAATTCTTTGCCGATGGCGCAATTTTTGACGACATCCAAGCCAATATTATTCGCCGCTAGGACTGGAGGAAAATCTGAATAAGAATAGTTAAACGCTGATAAACGCCGATAAACGCCGATAAATCATGATATGTATTTGTTTGCTCCAAACATAACTTATATTCTGAATCCATGACAGTTTCCCCTACACACTCTACCTTCTCCTCAGCGCCCAAGAATTGGCTCAAGCGCTTTTCTTTGCCGTGGGGAGTCACCATTACCTATATCTCCATCGTCCTACTGCTGCCTGTCGCCGCCTTGATGGTGCGAGCCGCAACCCTATCACCTGCCGAGTTTTGGCGGTTGGCTACGGACCCGGTTGCCCTATCAACCTATAACATCACCTTTGTCACGGCCTTCTTTGCAGCCGCGATTAACTGCGTAGCTGGCACTGCTACCGCCTGGGTGCTGGTGCGCTACGACTTCCCCTTGAAGCGGGTTTTCGATGCCGTGATTGACCTGCCCTTTGCCCTACCCACGGCAGTAGCAGGTATCACCCTCACCACAGTTTACAGCGAGCAAGGCTGGATTGGCTCATTTCTTACTCCCTTTGGCATTAGGGTTTCTTTCACTCGCCTGGGGGTAGCGGTGGCGATGGTATTTATTTCTGTGCCTTTTGTGGTTCGTAGCGTGCAGCCTGTACTGCAAGAGCTAGACCATTCCATTGAAGAAGCTGCTTGGTCTCTGGGAGCTTCCCAATGGGAAACTTGTTGGCGGGTGGTGCTGCCGCCGCTTATACCTGCCATCCTCACAGGTACAACCCAAGCTTTTGCCCGTGCAGTGGGAGAATATGGCTCAGTGGTCTTGATTGCGGCTAATATTCCCTATCAAGATTTAATTGCCCCCATCCTAGTATTCCAGCGCCTAGAGCAAAACGATATGGCTGGAGCTACCGCTATTGGCACGGTATTACTGCTGATTTCCCTGGTACTGTTGCTGATGGTGAACTTATTGCAAGCTTGGAGGCAACGCCATGATGGTTGAACCTAAATCTACCCAGTCTCTCCCAGGCGGAGTCAAGTTACAGAAGGGTAGAGAGTGGGGCAAAATTGCTTTGATTGGGGCAGTAGTGAGCTATTTAGTGCTGGTCTTGCTTCTTCCCACCCTTTATGTATTCATTGGAGCTTTTAGTCGGGGAATTGTCCCGTTTTTCGCTACTCTCACCAGCCGTGATTTTACTCAGGCTTTACGTCTGACAGCAATGGCTGTAGGAGTAGCTGTGCCGCTAAACGTAGTTTTTGGACTATGTGCAGCTTGGGTAATTGCTCGCCGTCGGTTTCGGGGGCGGACTTTATTACTAAGTATTATTGACTTGCCTTTTTCAATTTCGCCCATTGTGGCAGGTTTAATGCTGGTTTCCCTCTATGGACGCAATGGGCTACTTGGTCCTGTGCTACAGTCCCTAGATATCAAGATTATCTTTTCCTTCCCCGCCATTGCTCTGGCGACGATGATGGGGGGAATGCCCTTTGTGGCTCGTGAAGTGATTCCCATATTGGAAGAAGTGGGTACTCAAGAAGAAGAAGCTGCCAAAACCTTGGGGGCTGGAGAGTGGCAAATTTTTTGGCGCGTCACACTACCTTCGATTCGCTGGGGACTGTTCTATGGAATTATTCTGACGACGGCTCGCGCTATGGGAGAGTATGGAGCGATTGCGGTTGTTTCTAGTAATTTAATTGGCCGTACCCAAACTCTGACGCTATATGTGGAAGGGGCTTATCGCAATTACGATTCTCAAAGTGCCTTTGCAGCTTCGGTGGTGTTAGCGGGACTGGCTGGTGCAACGCTGGTAATTAAGGAGCTGTTTGAGCGCCGCATCCGCATCAAAGATGAAGAGGACAGCTAGCACCGCAAGGCGGAAGTCAAAAGTCAAAAGTCAAAAGTAATTAACCACATTTGGTTCACGCTGAAACCTCTACAGGCGCACGTCAACCTTTAGAAGGAGTGGCTGAGGTGTGCCGTGAATTTGGGACTTTGGTGCTGGTAGATACAGTCACAAGTTTGGGTGGTGTGCCGATATTTTTGGATGAGTGGGGAGTTGACTTAGCTTATAGTTGTATTGACACTACCCACGGCTAAAAGCCGTGGGATTCTTGAAGACTCCACAAACGAAGTTTCAATGGTGCTGACAAAGACACCCTACTGATTCCATCAAGAACTAGTCCTAATTTCATCGCTACTTTGCGAATGATATTCGCAGCCCCATTCGCATCTGCATTCAACTTATAACCTGATGCAGTCTGATATAATCCACGATTAACTCTTTTTCCAGATGGCTGCCACCCTTCGGGTTTTGCACCGATGGTAGGTAGCAAATCGCCATCTAGAAACGAAGACTTCGATGTGTAGCTTTCTTCTGTCTCTACAAAATTAATTCCATAATAATCGCACAATTGAGCAATTCTGTCTTTGAGCCTAGCTGTAGGAATTTGTACAAATTTCTGATTAGTTTTAGCACCAAGATTTATTTCTTGGCGCTGTCCTTTGTTCCATCCAAAAATTACTGTGCCGATTTGATTTTCTAGGCAATGCTTAATCACTTTACGGGCTGCCTTGTTTACACCGTCGCGTACTTGGCGATTTCGTTTTTCGGTTATATGTGCTAGTTGTTTAGACCAAAAACCTTGGGGTTTATTTTCCTTTAATGTTGATATCCGTCTATTGTAGTTTTGGTTCAGTGACTTTAAGTGCTTGCCATCAATAATAAAACTAGTTCCTACATTCGAGACGCAAGTTAGCCAATTATTGATACCGGGATCGATACCTAAAACATTCTCTTTATTAACTATTGGTTTCTGAGCATCAGGCATTTTGTACACAAATTCAGCGTAAAAACATTGATTGCGGGGCAATATACGTATTTCTCTAATGTCTGAAAATTTTAAGTTTGTTGGCATTGGCAAATAAAATGCATCTAGCCCAAACCATGCCTTAAGTTTGCTGCCAAGAGGGAAGCGTAATAAACCATTTTTTAATTTAATATCAGCACGAGGGAAAGTAGCCAAAGCTAAACCACCTTTGCGATAGCCTGGAAGCCTTGGATGTTGTTCTACAGAACCAGTGCTTACTGCTTTCAACAATCCTAGATAAGACTTGAAAGACTCGGCGACTGTTGTTCAGCATTGCTGGGCAACGTGAGAGTACATTGCTTGAAAATGCGGGTTACTTTTTAGTAACTTATGCAAATCAAACTTGCTTGGTATTTTACCTGTTTTGAAGTACAGTTGCCTTGCGTAATATGTTCCGCAGTTACTTAATTTAGCTGATTCCCCACACACAAATTCTAAAATACCTCCTAGATTAGGATCTGCTTTTATCAGTATTTGTTGGCAACCATAACTAAACATTCTTTTGATTCTCTATATATTGCTTAATAGTAGATGGTAAAGCGATCGCGCGGCAGTTACTCAATGAACATAATATTGAAATTGGCGGTGGTCTGGGTGAACTCGCCGGTCAAGTTTGGCGCGTGGGACTGATGGGTTTTAATAGTCGCCCAGAAAGCGTTGACCAACTTCTCGCCGCATTACGGCAAGTCTTACCCAGGTAGCTATCATTCGAGTAATAAACAAAACCCTCTTCTTACCAAGGCTACGGTGTACACACAAGTCAGGAAATTCTCTTTTGCGTCATAAAACCCCACCCCTAGCCCCTCCCCGCAAGCGAGGAGGGGAACAAGATTTCTGATTAAATCTTGTTTTTAGCGCTGGAAACTCTCTTTGGGTCAGGATGTGTGTACACTGTAGCCTTACCAAGGAGAGGGACAGGTTTTGCATAAGCTTTACCAGGGTGAGGTTCCGGCTGCTTGAGGTTCACTGAGATAAAAAGCCAGTAAGTATCAGGGGTAGGAGAATTAAGGCGGACACAATTAAAACAAGTGTTGCCGGATCGATTTTAATATGGTTTTTCTGTGGATCTCGCATTTGCCACCATCTCAAACAAGCTAAGTATATATATTCAGCCTATAGGATATTTGCTCGTTGTTCCAAGTCCCATCGGGTTGAAAAAAGAAAACCGACAATAGTTATCTTGTGACAAAGTAGAGATGTTCCCTGGAACGTCTCTACAAAGGTTCACTGAAAATGCACATTTGAATTCGGTCGCTGTCTAATTAAATTTTTTGGCTAATTTTGTCTTCTTGACAGTGGAACTAATCCCTACTTTTGACAGTGCTAATGGTTTGCAATAACTGATTTGCTGTGTACGGTTTGGCTAAAAAGGCTTTAACGCCCACATCATGAGCCGCATTGACTTTATCAGTTGTAGCCAATCCACTGACGGCAATAATTTTCACATTTGGGTTAATTTTTTGCAATGTTTTAATAGTTGTTATCCCATCCATAGACGGCATCACCATATCGGTTAAAACAAGAGCTATATCATCTCGATTTTCTACATACAATGCTATGGCTTCAATTCCATCATTGGCTGTGATTGCTCGGTAATGATGGTTTTCTAGAGATGTTTTCGTAATTTCCCTAATCGCAGCTTCATCGTCTACAACTAAAATCAATTCTCCATTACCTTGAGGCAAACTTTGTTCTTCTTCTTCTATGGTTTCTGTGATTTCTTGGGCTGGCAAATAAACCTGGAATTGACTGCCATTTCCTGGTTTGCTCTTTACTTTAATAAAACCATCGTGGCTTTTAATAATCCCCATGACGGTAGAAAGACCCAACCCCGTTCCTTTACCAGTTTCTTTAGTTGTAAAAAAAGGCTCAAATATCCGATCTAATATTTCTGGGGGAATACCCATTCCCGTATCGATCACAGTAATGACTATATAGGAACCAACTTTAGCATCAATGTTCATCCTGGCGTAATTCTCATCTACTAAAAGATTTTCCGCCAATATTTTTAAATTCCCGCCGTCAGACATGGCATCGCGAGCATTAACACACAAATTCATCAACACTTGATGTAATTGCGTTGCATCACCAGATACAGTCCAAAGATTGGGAGGGATTTGGGTGGTAACTTCTATTGTTTTGGGAAAGGTTTCCTTAATAATTTGCTGAATTTCTATAATTAAATGCTTTAGTTGTAAAAGGGTACGCTCTCCCTCAAGACCACGAGTAAATGATAATACTTGATTAACTAAACTGGCTCCACGTTTGGCATTGGAGATCAAAATGGGCAACAACCGCCGAGAACGCTCATCTTGCATTTGTGCGGCTAAAAGTTGTGCTGTCATCATAATGGGAGCGAGAACATTATTCAAGTCATGGGCAATACCACTGGACAGAGTGCCAATACTTTCTAATCTTTGCGCCCTGAGAAATTGAGATTCCAGTTGTTTTTTTTCGGTAATATCAGTATTGACAACTAGAATAGATTGTGGTTTGTTCTCGAAGTTTTGAACTAATGTCCAACGGCTTTCGACAATAATTTCTTGGCCTGATTTGGTTCTTTGATGTAGCTCTCCTTTCCATGAACCATGTTGCATGAGATGGTTGAATGCTTGTTCTAATAGCAGTTCATTCTTTTCATACCAAAGCTCTTGGGTTTTTTTGCCAATTGCTTCTGCTTTTTTCCAACCGTATAAACTTTCGGCGGCTTTGTTCCAAAATAAAACTGGGTCGTCTAAATCATGCACAAAAATGGCATCGGTGGCAATGTCTAGTAAAGCAGCTTGTTGGCGGATTTTTTTTTCTGTTTGTTTGCGTTCCAGAGCGTAACGGATGGAACGTTCTAGCAAGGGTGCAGTTAACTGGCTTTTTTCAAGATAATCTGCTGCGCCTGCTTTCATGGCTTCTAGGTCTATTTCTCTGTCTCCCTGACCAGTGAGTAAAATGATGGGGGAGGCGCAACCGTTGGCGATCGCTTCGCGTAATAGCTCTAGTCCGCTATTAATTCCTAAACGATAGTCTACCAGATAAATATCATGATTGTGATCAGCGATCGCATCCTTTCCCGCTTCATAACTATCTATCCATGACAACTCGCAGCCAGCCACCTGAAATTCACTAAACCAATCACGAGTTAAAATATAATCGTCTTCATCATCATCAACTAACAGCACTCTAATCGGATTGTCATTCATCGATTCCTCGCACGTTTTCTAGTGGTAGTTGCACTATTTCAAACCAATATTTTCCTATATTTTTCATGATTTCAACTAAGGCGGCAAATGTCACTGGCTTGGTGATGAAAGAATTTGCACCTAAATCGTAAGTCTGGTATATGTCCTGTTGATCATTTGAAGTTGACAACACGATCACGGGAATACGCCGGAGGATGGGGTCGGTTTTAATATCTTTGAGGACTTCAAGACCATTTTTTTTAGGCATATTTAAGTCTAATAAAATTAAGCCTGGACGTGGCGCTTGACTTTTGTCACTATATAAACCACGATTATACAAATAATTCAGCAACTCTTCACCATTGCTGACAATATGCAGGTCAATTGGCAGTTGACTTTCTGCCAATGCATCACGAACTAATATGTGGTCATCTTCATCATCATCCGCCATTAAAATTGTGACGGTTGTTTGGCTACCCTTCACCCTGAATTATCTCCTATAAACTAGTCACACTCGTTATCAGGTATAAATAAATATTAAATGGCTACATTTTCCGAGATATATCTATTAAGTTAGAGGATGGCATTTTGCAGTATTTGAGAAATCCCTCTCTAGGAAGAATAACTAAAAGTTACAATTAATTGGCAAGGTGATCATAAATTTTGCTCCTTGTCCTGGTTGACTTTCTACTGTGATCATTCCCTGATGTCGTTCGGCAATTTTGCGGCAGATGGCTAAACCCACACCAGTACCCTGATATTCCTGACGACCATGCAAACGTTGAAAAACTTTGAAAATGCGGTCAACATACTTTTGTGCAACACCAATCCCATTATCTTCAACGGTAATTTGACAAGTTTCGGAAACTACAGAAACTTGATCTGATTGACTAGGCAAAATTTGACTATAAACTTTGACCACAGGCGGTGTTTGGGGACGGTGAAATTTCAGGGCGTTACCGATGAGGTTTTGCAGTAATTGGCGCATCTGTAGAGGATCGGCTTTAATCGTGGGTAAATCACCTACCTCTACACGTCCATTGGTTTGCTGAATACTAACTTCTAAATCAGACAACACCTCATTAACTATTTGTGTCAAATTCACTAATACAAAAGGCTGCGCCCTAGTGGTGACTCGCGAAAGTGTCAAGAGGTCTTGAATCAAAGTCTGCATCCGAAAGGCTGCATTCTGCATTCGTTCTAGATAATCGCGTCCTTGTGGGCTTAAGTCATGCTCACAAGTGGTTTTGAGGCGATCGCCAAAGCTGATAATTTTCCGGAGTGGCTCTTGTAAATCATGGGAAGCAATAAAGGCAAATTGTTGTAATTCTTGATTAGAACGGGTGAGTTCTTGGCTTTGACGAGTTTCTTTTTCGAGGATTAAACTTTGATCTAGGGCAATACCTATTTGATCTGCAAGTTGTCGCAACAGTTCTATTTCCCATTGTGTCCATTCACGAGGAAGATCGCATTGATGAGCAATTAGCAGCCCCCAAAGTTGATGTTCGCGGAACACAGGAACAATGAGATTAGCTTTGACTCTAAATTTTTGCAGCCATTTGACATAGCAAGGTGGGAGTGTAGCTTGTTCTATGTCAGTAATTGCACTAATCCGCCCCTGGCGATATTGATTGATATAACCTTCTCCTAATGAAAGGTCGCCAATCAGCTGTCCTAAAACAGCAGGGAATTCGGGTACTACTGCTTCTTTCAGCACCATGTATGCACCATTGCTGCGTACCCGTAAAATTAATACCCGGTCGGCGTGTAATAGCTTTTGGACCTCTGTAACGCTAGTTTGCAGAATTTGATCGATTTGTAAAGACTGGCGAATTTTCAGAGTGATATTGGCGAATAATTGCGATGCGGAAGCCGCCGCATGGCATCGCAAGTTTTGGCGTTGTAATTGTGCTTGTACCTGTTGAAGTTCGGACAATGCAGCGCGGCGTTTGCTAATGTCCATAATCCCGCCAATCATCCGCACTACATAACCATCTTCATCCCACACAGCCTGACCACGAGCCAAAATCCACTTGTAAGAGCCATCCTGACACCGGACTTGATGCTCAATAATCAAAAATGGGGTTTTCTTGGCGTTGTGGTCAGCAATTGCTTGTTGCACCGCATCGAAATCTTCTGGATGTATGCGGGAACACCATTCATGGACATCAGAGGAAATTTCCTGGTCTTCGTAACCAAGCATTTCCTTCCAGCGCCGGGAAAAAAATACTTCATTAGTTATCAGGTTCCAGTCCCAAATACCATCATTGGTACTGCGTACAGCTAACTCCCAACGCTCTTCACTCGTTTTCAGTGCATCCTCAAATCGTTGATGCTCAATGGCTGTTGCTAAAACATTGGCCACAGCTTGGAGAAAATAAACATCATCTTTGGTAAAAGTCCGATTTCTGGTTGTATGTACGCCTAATACCCCAAAAGGAGATTCTTGTCCATGAATTACCACACTCAGACCACTCACCACTTGATGGTCATGTAACAGCGCTGGACCATTAAATCGCGTTTCTTGCTGAAGATTAGTCACAATCACTGATGACTGAGAAAGCAAAGTATAACCAGCTTGGGAATTTGTATCAGTGCTGACACTGGCTTGTCCCACCAGCCCAGATTGCCAACCAACTCCCGCCCGCAGTAGTAATGCGTCACCATCTGGTAACAGTTCCAAAATCTTGGAATATTCAACCTTGAGGTGTTGGGCAACAAGCACCACACAGGAGTTCATCAGTGTAGTCAAATCTTTCCCAGCTAAAGCCCTTTGACTGAGTTCGGCGATCACAGCTTGTTGATTAGCACGAATCTCCAGTGCTGATTCTGCTTCCTTGCGTTTGCTAATATCGACCTCTACCCCAGTCATCCGCACAGCTAAACCAGAAGCATCATGAACAGCTGCTCCTTTGCTGGCTAACCAGCGAATATTGCCATCGGGTAAAACCACACGAAATTCAATGTCATAGTCTACCCCTTCCCGAATCGCTCGCTGATCCGCGTACCTAACAAAATCCTGATCTAGAGGATGAATGCAATTAATGAAAGCTTCATACGTACCATTAAAAGTGCCTTTTTCCATGCCATAGATAACTTCGAGGGTATCAGACCAAGTAATTTGGTTGGTCAAGATGTCCCAGTTCCAAATACCCATCTGGGCTGCCTCCAAAGCCATCCCCATTTGGGTCTCGCGCAATTGTGCTGCCTGAGTTTGCCGTCGTAATTCCTGTATGGCATAATTAGCTGCCAAAAGACGGCGTAATCTTTGAGATAAGACCGTCCATTGAATGGGCTTAGTGACAAAATCAGTTGCACCGACAGCAAAAGCTTGCTCTACAGATGCTTGATCATCCAGAGCAGTCATGATTAACACAAATGTGTTTTCAGCATCTGGAAGTGTTTGCAATTGAGCGCAGCAGTCAAACCCATCCATAACTGGCATCACGGCATCCAGCAAAACTATATCTGGGCGTAGATGAGTACAGGTAGCAAGTGCATCTAAACCGTTACTCGCTTCTGCGAACTGATACCCAGCTTGTTTGATTAGATAGCACAGATGCCTACGGGTAAAATCATCATCATCTACAACTAAAATCAGGGCAGAATCTTTCTTATTCATGAGCATCGAAAAGAAGGTTATTTGCCGCCATCAACTCGACTGCATCTCTGTCATCCCAATCTTGTAAGTAAACTTTGACTATTTCTTCTTTAGCTGTAGGTAGTTGCTTACCAATGAAATCTGGGTGAATTGGGACTTCTCGATGACCCCTGTCTACTAAAACGGCTAAACGAATTACTTCTGGTCTACCATACTCAGTAACAGCATTTAACGCCGCGCGAATCGTCCGACCTTTGAAAATGACATCATCTACCAGCACAACTGTCTTCCCTGTGAGGTCAAAGGGGATGTTGGTTTTCGCTGGAGTCCTTAAGCCAATTTTGTCAAGATCATCTCGATAGAATGTAATATCTAATGCTCCCACTGCCACGTTGACACCTTCGAGTGTCTCAATCTGACGTGCCAATAATTCGGCTAATAGCACCCCTCTAGTATAAATACCGATGAGTACCAGTTGAGATAAATCACGGGACTTTTCCACGATTTGAGAGGCTAGACGAGTTAAGGTCCGACGGAGGTCTTCTGAGGAAAGAATTTCAACTACTTTGGCAGACATAGTTTAGATGGGGGAATGAGTAGAGAGGCTATGAATCGATTCTGTACAAGGGAATGGAGAGCAAAAATGTCCCCATGTTCAATGCTATATATTTAAAATTACCTGTTCGTGAGTATGAATAATAATGCGATCGCGATCGCTAACCACAATAAAAAAGCAGATCGAGTCAATAATAAAGCAGTTTCAATGGAAGTTGGGGTAATAGGATGAATAGCATCTCCTAGCAGTGGTTTTGGTTTAGCTACTCCGCCATACCAATTTGTGCCTCCCATTTGCACACCCAAAATAGCAGCATAAGCACACTCACTCCAGCCTGAGTTGGGACTGGGATCTTTGACTGCATCTCGGCAACACATTCGCCAAACATAGAGGGGTTGACGCGATAACAGTGCCAAGGTAATCACCGTTAAGCGACAAGGTAGCCAAGTTAAATAGTCTTCAAATCTGGCACTAAACCACCCTAAATAAGTATAGGGCGCTTGCCGATAACCCACCATTGAATCAAGAGGTACTACTAGCTTTGTATGCTAAAGCCAGAGGAATTAAACCCACACCCGGCACACAAGCACCCACAATCGCATAAAAAAGTGGAGCCATCACGCCATCAGTCGCATTTTCGGTGACGGTTTCTAACACTGCGCGCAAAATTTCTGCTTCGGAGAGTGTTTGTGTATCTCGACCGACATAATTACTTAAAGTATTCCGAGCTGATGCCAAATCTCCGGCTGTTAATGGTTTTAGCACAGCTTCAGCAGCTGTTCGCAGACTTTTTAAAGCAAAACAACTAGCCAGAAGAATGCTTTCTAAGACGATTCCCCACAATGGATGCAGCCCTTGAGCAGTTTGAATTATTAACCAACCTACACAGCCGCTACCAATGATTAAGGTGATGGCTAAAAAAATTCCCGCTATCCGTTGTGTGAGAGAACTCTGACAAACTTGAATAAAAAATTTAGTCAGGCGAGAAATTACCCACCCCATAACTTGCACCGGATGAGGCCAACCCCAAGGATCACCAATGAAATAATCTAATAGTGCCGCAATGATTAAAACCACAGATGATGTCATTTGTCTTGTATATGAAAGCGAATAACCAATGACTAATGACTAATAACCAATGACTAATGACTAATGACTAATGACTAAACAACAAAACTCGCTTCTTCGCCCAGGGAAGCTTGCCAACTCCGAGCATCGTAATAGAGATCAGCCAGAGTAATACTGTATAAAGCTTCTTTGAGCTTTTGGTTGAGTCTTTGCCAGAGAGTGTATGTTACCCAATCTTCGGTTTGCGCTGGCGTTGGGGTGTGATGGGGTAAACGAGTAATAGTTTCGCCAACGGCTTCTAAAATTTGACCTATAGAAATCTGTACAGGCTTTAATGCTAGTTGGTATCCGCCAATGCTACCCCGAATTGATTTGACTAATCCAGCCCGACGCATTTCTATGAGCAACTTTTCCAGGTAAGGGGCGGGGATATTTTGGCGAAGTGCGATCGCTCTGACTGATGCCGGTCCATAACTTGGCTGTAAACTTAAATCTAGCAATGCCTTGACACTGTAATGTCCTCTGGTAGTTAGTTTCATCCTGGCAAGTTTGGTTTATTTATCAGTTGTCAGTTGTTTTATTTTGACCACTGACCAGTCAATAATTACTAACGGTAATGATTAAAGGATTAGTTTTGCTGCTCCTCTTGTGTTCTCATTACCAAGCTTACCAGCTATACAAGTTTTGAGGGTGGCTTTAGGAAACCTAAACAAATATAGTCTAGCAGTGATCACAAACTAAATATAGTTATGCAGATTATAGAAAATAGATTGTCTTGACAATATTGATAATTGTGTAACAATTTCAGATCAGAGTGTAATATACTTGGCAAAGCTGAGATAAAAACTAAAAGATTCTGTTCTTAAGAGTTCAATGTCGGCTAAAATAAAATCGATTTAACTACTTCAACCATTCATTTCTCATCTAAGTTGATGCCTAAACTGAAAAAAATAGAACCCCTACTGGGTGATGAACTGCTCAAAAAAGTTAAAGAGCTAGAAAGCCTTAGCAAAGAAGATAAAGCCAAGCAGTGCGGCTACTATACCATTACCAAAAATGGTATAGAGCGTGTGAATATGATGAAATTTTTGAATGCCCTCATTGATGCTGAAGGCATTCAGTTAGACAGTTCACCCAGTGCCAACGGACGCGGCGGGCGCAGTGCTAGCTATAGAATTAGCGTGCAATCAAACGGTAATTTACTCATAGGTTCAGCTTATACAAAACAGATGAATCTTGAACCAGGAGATGAGTTTCTCATTACCTTGGGCAAAAAACATATTCGTCTGAGACAGGTAGACGCAGATGAGAAGGAAGGCGTGGAAGCCATAGAGGCTACAGCTTAATAAATTGTTAGTTGTCAGTTGTCAGTTGTTAATTTTTCCACTGGCCACTGACCATTAGCTAATTAGCAATGACTGTTGCTGATAAATATTGCTCAAGTGCTTTGTGCGTTACTGTCAAGCTGCATATTAGTGTAACTTGGTCGCGTTCTAGCAAGCCTAAAATGTACTCAGAATTATCTCGTGTTACCACAGGTAATTGGTGCAAACCTCGAAGGGTCATCCGATCTAAAGCTTCAGACAAGAGTTCATCTCGCCAAGCATAGATAATTTCAGTGGTACAAATATCAATCAGAGTTTGATTAGCTAAATGACTCGATATTTCACTGGCAGAATGGGCGTGATTTGGCGGTAGACGCAGAACACGATTAATGTCTTCTAGAGATAGGATACCCACTAATTGCTCTGCTTGATCAATTACTAAAGCACTACGACAGCGATCGCGGATCATTTCCAGAGCTGCTTCTAAAACTCCCAAGGTTGCAGGCAATTTTTTAGGTGAAATTACCATAGCATCTTCTACCAAAATTTGCTGTACAATTTCTGCTTGTTCATCTTTCAACTCAGAAAGACCAATTTGTTGCAAATTAGAATTAGAATCAAAATTTGGCTTCATCCGTTCTATCACCCACACACTTAAACTGACTGCTGCCATTAAAGGTAAAACAATCCGGTAATCACGGGTTAATTCAAATAACATCAAAATAGCAGTTAATGGCGCTCTGACACTGGCAGCTAAAACTGCTGCCATCCCCACCATTGCATAGGCTGGAGGAGCCGCCATCACCTCACCAACTGCCGGAAAGAGAACGGTGACGGTTTTAGCATAAGCAGAACCAAAAGAAGCACCCAGAAACATTGCTGGTGCAAATAAACCACCCACAAAGCCACTACTCGTACTAATGGCCGTCATCAATAATTTCAGCACTAATAATAGAATCAATAATTGCAGAGAAAACTCTACATCCTGAAGCATGGCTTCCACAGTTTCGTAACCAATGCCTAAAACTTGGGGAAATTGTAAAGTGACTGTGCCGAGAATTACACCACCAATTAAGGGATGAATGGGTTTAGGGATGCGTCCTAACCAGCCAAAACCAGGAATTGACCCAGCAAAACCAGCTTTTGCTAACCGAATTGTGCCTGTATAAGTCAGAGAAACTAAACTTGCTCCTAAACCTAACCCCAGATAAAGCGGTAATTCCAAAAGACTGCGGACTTGGTAAACAGGTAAATCAAAAGCAGGTTGTGCGCCCAAGCCAATTTGAGCAATTAATGCTGCTACTACTGCGGCTAGAAGTACCACACTCACAGCCGAAGTGGCAAAAGAGGTTGTTCCCATCACTACTTCTAGAGCAAAAAATACTCCCGCGATGGGCGCATTAAATCCAGCCGCTAATCCAGCCGCCGCACCAGCACCTAAAAGTAACCGTTGTCGCTCTTGAGACACTTTGAGAATTGCAGACAACAGCATCCCAAAATTTGCCCCAATTTCTACACTTGGCCCTTCAGTCCCCAAAGAAGCACCACTTCCCAAGGAAACAGATGCAGCTAACATTTTTGTGACTGGGCGTAATTGTTGTTTGAGTTCTGTTCCCTGGGAAGCAGCAATCATCGATGACAGTCCAGGTCCAAAGTCTTGAGCATACCAACGCATCAATCCCACGATTAACCCACCCAAGATGGGAACACAGGCAAAAGTCCAGTTACCCCAGACACTAATTGCACCGATGAATTTTGATCGCATCAGATCATGAATCAGCTCGATTAAATAGTGAAATGTCACTACGCCCATACCAGTACCACCGCCAATGAGTAGGGCTAAAAATAGTACAACGGTTTCTGGGGATAGTTGAAAACGGTTGATCAGTTGTGTTAAACGAGTAGAAGGTATAGGAAATATAGGCTGTTCCGTTACCTTCCTCAGTTCGCTCTTAGGCAAGAGAGTCATGGAAATGTGGGGTAAATGTCAGAAAAAACTTAAATTTTGAGCTGCTACTTCTCATTGTCAGCTATTCTTTATCAAGCAGACAAAATAAGTCTGATGGGATGAATTTACACAGCTTTATTAAAAAACATTCGGCTTGTTAAAATTTTTATCATGAGAATGGTTAAATGAGAGAGAATTAATTATCAATGGTCAAACAATTTGGGTTTTGAGATTGACTGTATTCCCTTGTGGATAAGTCTTGGGGATTTTAGATTGATGAACAGGTATAGCCGAGGGGCCCGAACCAAAAAAAACAATCCCAAATCCCAAATCCCAAATCTAAAATTGGCACGATCAACGATCGCTAGTTGGGTGCGAGTAAACAACAGCCATCCTCACCTAAATCTAGCTATACTCGTGTTGCGACCATTGATCCATGCTTCGTAGAAATACAATTCCACAGATTGATTCGTGGCTGATGTCAAATCACACTGTGAAATCTACTAAGTATTTTTTCAAAATGCAATATAAGTATTGTTACAGAGCGCGTAAATAGACTAAGCGGACGAGGTAGATGAATATACACACCTTTGATAATGATTATGTTGCTTGCCCAATTTGTCAAAGAAATGCCAAGCAAAGACTAGCCGAGTCACACACTGGCTTGTTTCGCTGTCCTTATTGTCAGCAAAGGCTAGTAGTTTGTAGCAGTGGCCATTATGTCCGCGATCCGTTTATGCTCAAACAAATTATGCTTTGTTCGGCGCTACGTCGTCAAAGTAGTCCTTTCGCGAGAATTATCCGAGATTTTATTCTGATCAAGCGTCCTGTATTGAGTTTGGCTGTGGGACTGGCTATTTTCTTGAGCATGATCACGGTGACGCAGCAAAATACAAATTACGATCAGCAATTTCCTACCACGGAGAAAATTCAAGAAGGGGAATAAACAATGCTAAATTTTGTGGGGAGTGGGGAGGAAGAGGCAGGGTGAAGGGTGCAGGGTGCAGGGGGGAGAAGACGGTAACTTCCCAATGACCTTTTTTGAATTAATAATTTTCAATTGGAACGAAGCGACTTGACGGAATTAGGGTGGGATTATTCCCATACCCAGTAGTTTGATTTCATTAATAGCAATAAAGAAATATAACTTCCCCAAACTAAAATCTTCAGGAATTGCCCATTACCTCGTTCTGCTAAAATAGCGGCTAAACTCATAGTCAAAGCTACAGTGGCAAAAATTAGCTGCAAGTCGGTTTTTTGTCCTGTGCCGCTACTGAAGTAAATGCTACCAGCAGAAGCGACTACAGCCAGTATTGACAGACCAGCCACCCAAGTACGCGGATAGGATGATGTTAAAGGGAGGTTTTCTATTTCTGCTAACTGAGCGCCAAAAGCTAAGGCTAAACTAGGGTAAATAGGGAATATGTACCAAGGTAGTTTTATACTTATCAATGAAATGAGCAGTAGATAGACTAAACTCCATACCAATAACAGTTTTGCCCAACTAAGGTTAAGATTTTCCCAAATTAACCTGACGGTTTGGGGTAAAAAAATCAACCAAGGCCATGTCCAGTTGAGGATTTCGATCACATAGTACCAGGGCGGGGCGAAATTTCGCTCAATGGCTGTACCAATGGGGCTGAGGGATTGATTGACAAGACCAACTTGTGCAAAACTGTAACCGTAGTGTAGGAATTGGGCGCTATACCAAGCAGCCACAGGTAAAATACCAATGAAGATGCCGATCCAGAAATAGTGACTGGTGAGCAATCTAGGTGTATCCCAAAATAAAAAGATCATGGCGATCGCACCGAGTAATATACCTAATAGCCCCTGAGTTAAACAAATCAATCCTAGTCCGATGCCAATGCCAAGACAGTAACGTAAGTCCCGGCGCGATCGCAACACGTACAGCATCATCACCATAAAAAAGCTGACCACTGCGCCATCTAAAATCGCCAATCTGCCATGACGTACTACCGGCAGCATTGTCAGATAAATCAAGGCGCTATAAATAGCAGCCCAAGGTTGACGAAATATCTCTCGACCCAGACAATACAGTAATGGTACAGATAATGCTGTCAAGATTGAGCTAGGTAATCGGGTAGTCCATTCATTCACGCCTCCTAAAGAATAAGCCCCAGCAATCAGCAAATGTATCAAAGGTGGTTTGTTATGATATGGTTCACCTCCGAGGGTTGGGTAAAGCCATCGCATGGAACCTGCTGGAGCGCTCCAAATTTCCCTAGCCACCTGCGCCACAGTACTTTCATCGCCATCTCGCAGTGGTAATTCCCCCAGATTGATACTAAATAGTAAGACTGCGGCGAACAATAATACCATTAGCCATAGCCAATCAATCCATTTATTCACTGGGCGATGTTGTTTTTCTAGATGGCTCCAAATAAAGCGTCCTTCTTGCATATTCTATGCTCATCATTTTACTTGCTGGTTTGGTTACATAGAGACTAAAGTACATCTCTAATCTTGCCGCTCAGTCACAATCTGAATTCTCAACAATTGCTAAGTTCCAAGGTTACAGCAATTTTCTCTGGGCAGCGATAATTATTGGAGAAATTTACCTGAATTTTGTTCAATTTATTTAACAATTATTAATTGCTAAAAATGATACAAATGATAGCAATATATATATGCTAGCTACCTGTGGAGAAACGTGTCAATGAGTTTACCTTTTATTTTAGATATAACAATTGGTTTAATTTTTATCTACTTAATCTTAAGCTTATTAGCTTCGGAGATTCAAGAATTAATCACTACAGTTTTACAATGGCGTGCAGTTCATCTCAAAAAATCCATTGAAATTCTTGTGGCAGGTGATGCAACAAGTTCAGACAATGACCGTGTGATTAGCTTTGTAAATGACTTGTACAACCATCCATTGATTAAAAGTGTCAATCAAGAAGCAAAAGGGTTTTTAACGAATTTACCTCGCAAGTTGGTTTGGTTCTTATCATCTATTCCTGTAAAATTTTCCCTATCTGGAGAAAAAAGAAATAAAAGTATTTTTGGATATCAAAAAGACGAGCTAGGAAAGATAATAGATGCTGATGACGAAACAAAATTGAGGAAACACAGCGCTCCATCTTACATTCCTGCGGAGACTTTTGCTACAACTTTCATGGAAACTTTAGGCATACCAGGACTTGTGCAAAAATTAACTGAATCAAGAATCATAAATTTTAAAGATGAGCAGTTACATGAGATACAAACTATTTTATTAAAGTTTCATAATCAGGTAAACAATATAGATGACGATATAACTAAATTTTCAGTGAACATTTACCACGAATTTACAGAAATAGTGGAAAAAGCCTTTGCGAAAATCATTGATGATTTTCAAAAAGATAAACTTGATTTAGTTACTAGTATGAATTGTATGGCACAAAGTTTAGATAGATTTATTGCGGTGTTTCGAGAAGATATGCCAGAAGATTTTTCTGCTAAAAAAGCCTTGCAAAAACTGATGTTTCTCAGAGAAGATATTTTTAACAACATTGAACAAACTATTTCACTTAAATGCTTAAGACCTAATATTGATGAAATTGTGCAGTTAATTAATATAGGTAGTGATGCTCACCAAGGATTTATCAATGAATTTTCTGACCCAGAGAGTGAAGCTTATAAAACATTTCAATCTTTTAGTACAACTCTGCAATCTTTGAAAGAAAAGCTACCGCCATCGGTACTGCACAATATGGAGATGTTAGCAAAACGCGCCCAAATAAAAGCTAAAAATACAGAGGAAGGAATTTATATATTACAACAAGAGCTAGAGCAGACATTTGATCAATCAATGGCGCGAGCATCTGGTGTTTACAAACGGAATGCGAAAGGAGTGGCGCTGATAATTGGCTTTACCATTGCAGTGATGGCTAATGCAGATGCATTTCATATTGTGAGCAGATTATCCAAGGATTCTTCTCTACGGATTGCTATTGTTAATAATGCTGGGCAAATTGTGCAGACTAATGAATCATCTGAAAATTTAGAGAATTTAAAGAAAGAAACTGAAAAGGTTTTAGGGTCGATAGCTTTACCAATTGGTTGGAATGCGGTTAACTTAGAACAGCAAATTGATTGGAATGTCACGAAAAAGACTCATTTTTCGGTCTGGAAATTTTTCAGGATGGCTTTCGGCTGGTTTGTGAGTGGTATGGCGATTTCAATGGGTGCGCCTTTTTGGTTTGATTTGTTGGGTAAATTTATCAATGTGCGGAATACAGGTAAATCCCCGACTTCTGGGGAGTAGGGAGTGGGGAGTGGGGAGTGGGGAGTGGGGAGTGGGTTAAAACCCGAATGATGTCTAAGTTTGATTATCCGTTTATGTCTTAATACCAATTTTATATAAATTAAAGAGGAATAAAAAGAACCCCTCCCTAACCCTCCCCGCAAGCGAGGAGGGAACCGGATTTTTACGGGTTAGGAGTAAGGGGTGGAGTAAAAATAATATGCAGCCTCACATAAAATTGGTATAACCTCCTTGGCGGTTACTATAAGATTAAATATGAATTGTCAAAAACCATATCTTTCGTAGGGGTTTAGCATTGCTAAACCCCTACAATAATTTGTGTCTATTTGTCCTAAAAAATAAAAATTACCCGTAATTTCCACTCTTTTTCCTGGCGAATAATTTCAATTTGTTTGATAAATTCTCGAAAGTAAAACCTGCGTTCGGCTTCTGATAAGTCGAACCAAAATTGGGGAATGGAAACGGCTTGAGCTACAGAACGCAAGTTGACTGGGGGAAGGGTGGCTAGTTTGGCTTGGAGTTGCGAAATTTCGGTGTGGAGTTTGTAAGCCCTGATTTTTGCGGTTTCATCGTCCAAAATCCCGGTTTCGACTAAAGCTGGTAGCTGTTGGAGTATTTCTTGCTGACGTGCGATCGCTTGCCCTAAACTGTTCTTAATGGTATCCAACTGGGGAAAATCCATTCCGGCTACAGCTAGGGGTAAATCACGACAAACGATTTCAATTGTCTGTTCTAATACATCCTGGTAGGGAATAGCCCCACATTTGGGATTTTGAGTACAGCTAATAGGACGTAAATAAAGATACTCTTTATCTTGGTAGCGCCGGGTGACGCGGGTGACAGTTGTGTGTGACTGACACTGACTACAAACAACTAACCCGGCTAAAGAACGTGGGGCGCTAGCAGTTCGAGATGGTAAACGACTGTTACGGCGTAAAATTCGGTCAATTTGTGCGGCTTCTTCTCTGGATAGTATGGGAATATGGGTATCAGAAATAATTTGACCATGCTGATAAGCTGTATCACCTCGATAAACAGCATTAGTCAGCCAGCGTCTTCCGGTAGTGACAGAGATTTTTTTACCATATTTTTTCGCTAAGTGACGCACTGCACCACGTAGGGAACCATAAAGTAAGAAGTGTTCAAAAAATTCTTTGACTACTGGTGCGGTACTGCGATCAATAGTATATTTTTCTTTGGTACGACGATAGCCATAAGGAACTTTACCTGGTGGGGGTGAGGCTTTCAGACGATTACAGGCGTGGGCTTGGCGGATGCTGCGGCTATGCTGCTGACGTTGGATTGCTTGTAACAATTTCCACAAATCAGAGTCGAGATGAGAATTTTTTGAAGTGTAGGGTTGTTCGGTGGCTATGATGATTATGCCTAATGCTTCGATTTCATGCAAGCGATCGCTCACGAACTCCAAACTGTCTCCCAATTCTTCTAAACGATGGATTAGGAGATAGTTTGCTGGCTCAGTTTTACAGTCTACAATTAATTTTTGTAACTGCGTTCTGTTACCCAAATCTTGATAAACTCGATCTACTTCCCATCCCCAATCATTTGGATCAACAGAAGCTTCTAATAAGGGATGACTGTAAGAGTAAGCAATAATTTTCATTCCCACCGCCCCACATCACTGCTGACTCAGTTCGATTATATTTCCATCCGGGTCTTGAGTGAAGAGAGCAGCGCGACCAGAAGCACTAACTTGAATGGGATAATTTTGATTGAGTAACTCTTGTTTAGCAACATCCAAATCAGCAACCGCAAAAGCAATGTGAGGATTGCGTCCCCATTTTTGGTCAGGATTATCTGTAGGCACAGTAGTTGCAACTATCAAGTGAATTTGATAATTACCCACTTGATACCATACACCAGCATACTTCAAGGAGCGCTCTATCTTGGACAATCCCAAGACTTTGCCATAGAAATTTTCGGATTTTTCTAAGTCAGTCACAAGAATCGCTGTATGGAGAGACTGGTTAATCTGCATTGTCTATCTGCTCAGTAGGTTAGGTTAATTCAACATAGAATCTTCAGCATATATAGCAATTTTAGGCGTTCCTGAAACCAAGTCGGAGATTTAGGTAAGTAGGTCAACATAATTAAACATAAAACCTTGACGATATAGATCCCCGACTTCTTAGAGAAGTCGGGGATCTGGGGATTACGTTTTTTAAGTTTGAGCTACGTATCAAATTTAGCCTATTATATTTCGTTAATTCAAAAACCTCTCTGAAACTCAACTATTTGAGATGCTTAATCCTGACTTGCGATAGAGTCATATACCCAAAATTTCAGTTGAATGGAAAGTGTTATGTCTGGCGAACCAACTAACTAGAGATCACCCTTTGCTATTGGTTTAATAAATTAGTTGCAGTCATATTTCAGCAAGCAGCTAGTATTTGCTGAAGATTTAACAGTTCAGAGGTAAAAAAGAATATGGAAAATATCCACTTGGCAAAAATGACAGAGCGTTACTGCGCTTTGAGCATTGGTGTTATTTATTTGCTATTAGGTTTAGCAGGATTTGTACCACCTTTAGTTTCATTACCAGGAACAAGCGCACCTTATATCCCGGCTGATATAGCTCCTAACGCTTATGCTGCCGGATTTGGTTTGATATTTGGGGTAATTCCCACCAATTTCTTACATAACCTGGTTCGTTGTGCTGTGGGATTTTGGGGAATTGCTTCCTACAATAATGCTAACAGCGCTCGCATCTTCAATCGTGTTTTTGCAATTACTTATGCCGTACTCGCAATTATGGGATTTTTACCCTTTGCGAAGTCATTTTTTGGCTTAATGCCTATTTTTGGAATTAATGTTTGGCTAAATGCGATCGCTGCCATTTCTGCTGGTTATTACGGTATTGTCATCCCAGCCAAAATCATGGGTGTAAATGTATCCCAAAATCTTTAATTCAAAACAAGTAAAAACACGGTAAAAATGAATTATTCATGAATCCTATTTCTAGCTCCAGAAGCACTATAACCAATCTGGAGCGTTTTTTTGGTGAATAATTGGCGAAAATTGAGATGAGTGATTCATCTCTGGGCTAGTCTTTCCGCAAATGTGCTGACATTTTTATGTTCCGTCTTCATAAATCCCGCATAAATACGGTTACGCTAATTTGTACTTCTGATTCAAACTGCAATTATCGAGTTTATTAGGGTGCATTTTATGGACAACCCTGGAAATACCGTTATTCGAGTTAATTGGAAGAGAGCCAAAGAAGTTGCTCTGGAGTGGGAGCGAGCCTCACTCACTGAAATCAGTGCTTATTGTTTAGAGATTTTGCAAGAAATCGGATGTTCCCATACTGAACTTCCAGTCAACTTACTAACTCGTGAACAGCAGCTAAATTTTATCGCCGGCTTTGCATCTTTTGCTTTTGGGGAGGTACAAAATGTCCAAAGTATTAATTGAAAATGCCTGGAATGAATCGGAATGGGCGGAAGAAACTGCTTTTCCCGCAACAGACCAAGAATTATTGTTTTTAACCCAAAAACTTTCAGAATTGGAAATTCCCATCAAGGTTTTCTTGCAAGCTGTATCTATAGCTGCTTATGATTGTTTATCAGCTTTTCGCTACGCAGATAAATATTTAACTTTTTTCGCGAATAAGCACAAATGTCAAAATTTCAGTGATTTTGAAAACAATTAATTAACGTGCTTTCACTAGTATAGCATGGCGGAAATAAACAAACCATTTGAAATCAATCAACTCACATCTTGCACCTAGTCCAGGCGACTAAAAGTCGCGGCTATACAAACAAAGTCCGCACTTCGCGGACTAACAGGAAATCAAGGTTTTCAAAAATCCTTCTCCCCTGCTCCCTGCTCCCTGCTGCTCCCCTGCTCCCTGCTCCCTGCTCCCCTGCTCCCTGCTCCCTGCTCCCTGCTCCCTGCTCCCTGCTCCCCTGCTCCCTGCTCCCCTGCTCCCTGCTCCCTGCTCCCCTGCCTCTTCTTTTTGGCAACTATGACAAATTTAAACCATAGGTAGAAGAAAATACTGACAAGATTCAGTAATGTGAGGCTAGTGACTCGAATATCAGGAAAATACCAGTGGTTCCAATTAAAGATAATAATCCTACACAAATTACGCCTTATGTAACTTATGCACTGATTGCAACTAATGTCTTGGCTTTTCTTTATGAAGCAAGTCTTCCTCCCCAAGCATTAAATCAGTTTTTTCATCTGGCGGCTGTAATTCCCCAAGAACTCACCTTAAGTTTTTCGGGAATCTCTGTCAATCAGCCAGTACCAGAATGGGCAACTTTGATTACTGCCCAATTTTTGCATGGCGGTTTTTTGCATCTAGGGGGCAATATGTTGTTTCTCTGGGTGTTTGGGAATAATATTGAGGAAAAGTTAGGCCGTGCTAAATATTTACTGTTTTATTTATCTTGTGGTGCTTTGGCATCTTTGGCACAATGGTTCTTCGCTCAAGATTCTACCATTCCTTCTTTAGGTGCAAGTGGTGCGATCGCAGGCGTGATGGGAGCATATATTTTGCGGTTTCCCCAAGTGGAAATTCTCGGTGTAGTACCTTTAGGATTTTTCTTCCCTTCTTTCCGGGTTCCGGCATATTTCTTTTTAGGATTCTGGTTTATCCAACAAGCTTTTTACGGCATAGCCAGTCTAGAAGCGCCGACAAATATCGGCATGGAAGGCGGCGGTATTGCCTATTGGGCCCATGCAGGAGGTTTTGTGTTTGGGGCAATTCTTGGACCATTGCTGGGTTTATTTAGCGACAAATCCAATGAAGAATCTTTATCTGGCTAGATGGCAAAATCTCCACATTTTCTTGTCCAGACACTTTGCTATGGCAGCACAGGCTATATTGCAAATAATCGATAATTAGGAAAAACACCTGTGTTTCCCCTCCATGACGAAAACCCGACGCGAATCACCCCATATTTCACTTACGGGTTGATTGGCTTGAATATTGTAGTCTTTCTGCACGAAGTCAGTCTATCAAGTGAACAATTAGAGCAATTCTTTCGGATGTATGCGGTAATACCACGAGAGCTAACCACTAACTTTGCCCAAGAGTGGACAACTTTGTTTACGTCACAATTCTTACACGGTGGTTGGTGGCATCTGATCTCAAATATGGTGTTTCTCTGGGTATTTGGTAACAATATTGAAGACCGGATGGGTCATTTCAAGTATCTGATTTTTTATCTAGCCTGCGGTGCTTTAGCTGCCTTGTGTCAGTGGTTTATTAGTATGAATTCCACTATTCCTTCTTTAGGAGCTAGTGGTGCGATTGCGGGGGTTCTCGGTGCTTATATTATCCGTTTCCCACAAGCGAAAATTTTCACCTTAGTCTTTTTGGGTTTCTTCATCACCACAATCAGGATTCCGGCAATGATTCTCATCGGAGTTTTCGTGATCCAAAATGTGATATCGGGTCTTCTCAGCCTGCAAGCTGCTGCTAATATGAGTGTGGAAACAGGCGGAGTTGCTTACTGGGCGCACATAGGCGGCTTTGCTTTTGGGATCATTATTTCTCCATTATTCGGGTTATTTCGGCGCGACTAGTACTGTCAGGGAGAAGAGGAACGGGGGCAGAGGAGAAAAGCTATCCTAAGTTGACGTAAGAAGTAAATGTCTAGCTTTGTCTAGTATTTATATAGCAGGAACGGTTTTAAGCAGAATCAAGAGTCTCAAGTAGTTTCCAACTCTTCCCCGCACCCTGCACTTAGTTTTTGTGAGCAGTGGCTGAAACCTCTGTATAAATTCCTGTTTGTGACTCAGATGGTAAAGGCTGAGATGGGGAAACGAAAATATCAGCACCGTTGATAATTACTCCTAACAAACCCAGTTCAGATTCAACTAATTGATCAATAGCTTCTCCTAACATATTTTCTTGTGTCTGGTTAGGACGTGCGACTAAGACTATGCCATCGCTATAGGGTTGGATTAATAAAGCATCGTTGGATAAACTGAGGGGGCTTGTATCTAAAATTACCCAATCGAATCGCTGCCGCACATCTTCCATGAGCCGGCGCATTTCGCTTGATTCCAGAATAGCCGCAGATTGACGCACAGGACCAGGGCTGGGAATAATGTATAAATTTTCTACATCAGGAACTAAGCGGATACATTCATTCAACCGAGCATAATAGCGCAGAGGTTCAAAGGTGGCCTCGGCATCTGGGGTAACATTCAGAGATGAAGCATGAGAAGGCGATCGCAAATCGGTTTCGATAATCAGGGTTCTTTTACCAGCGAGGGCAGAGGCTATACCTAAGTTATAAGCACTCACCGTTTTACCCTCTTGGCTGCTAGTGCTAGTAATCAATAGCACCTTTAAATCACTGCCACCAATCCGGCGCAAATTACTACGAAACTTCTCATAAAACTCCAAATACGGAGAATCAGGAGAAAGGATTACAGGTAAAGCGGTTCGTTCCAAATCATCAACAGGCATTAAAGGCAATTCTCCCAGCTGAGAAACTTCCCGTTGTCGAAGGCTGTCGCGGATATCCTCTTTGGTTTTGAAAGTGCCTTCCAGAGAACCCAACAAAAATATGACCCCACCGCCAACTAGCAAGCCGAATAAACCACCAATACCCAAGGTCAGAGGCACACTCGGACCTTTAGCGGCATTGCTAACAACCTTAGGTATTCTGGCAACTGTTAAGCTCGTCACTGTTTCGGCTTCTGCGGCTTTAGAGTCTGCCAGCTTTGCCTGCATTTGGTCATAAATCGCTTTTTTCAGGCCGACTTCCTGTTCCAAACGCGATCGCTCTAGTTGCTTGTTGGGGATTTGAGAATAATCTTGCCGCAATTGTTCTTCTTCTTTAATTTGTTGAGCTAATTGTTGTTGGAGTGTTTCTCTTTGGGTTTCCAAACCCACCATCTGATTTGCTAACTGTTGTCGGGCTGGGTCTAAATTGCTTTGAGCGCGGATACCCGAAACATCTCCAGCTAAAGGAGCCGCCGCACCGTCACCTCCTACTACCTCAGCCGCGCGTTGTTGCAGCAATTCTTCTATAGATTGTTTCTGACGCGCCAACTGAATCATGGTTGGGTTTTCAGGTCGTAAATCTTTACTGAGTAAACTGATTTGAGATTCTACTTGATAAATTTGCGATCGCAAGTTAGAAAGAATGGGGTCAGCACTCAAAGCAGAAGAAACATAGGCTTGTCCCACATTTAAACCCAACTTCCCTTCCAAACTGCGAAGTTGGGCATTAATCCCGGCAATAGTTAATTTAATTGAGCGTTGTTGATTTTGACTACTAGTTACTGCACCCAGCAAACTACCATTCTCAGCCGCCAATATTGCCGGACGCTCCCGGCGATCATACTGTTCCAGCTTCTGTTCTGCTGCTTCCAGTTCTGATTTCGCCTGCGGTATGCGCTCATTAATTTTTTCAATAATTGTGTTTAATCTTCCAGTATTAATATCACCACTCAGCACAATCATCGCTTGCATTAATTCCTGCAATATCTGCTGCGCTCGTTTGGGGTCAGTATCTTGATATTTCAACTCAAGGATTGACGATGTCGATTGCCCTGCTTCGCCTGCCGGCGGTAGACGCAAAGCCACATTGGCACCAATAGTTTGTGGTTTCACATTGACTTTCGCCGCTACAGGTTCAATAATCTGGTCTGACAACAAAACTTCCCGACTCAGTAATTGCCCTTGTTGTTGAATTTCACTACCAGTCGCCGAAAACGAAACTGGTGGGCGAGTATAAGTAAGTGCCGCATCTGCCACAAAGCTGGGGGGTGGTTCTGGCTGTGTCGCCACTATTGTTGACCCGGCAACTACTAAAGCAAAACTGCCCAACCCAATCCATTTATATTTCTCAAAAGCAATCAGATAGCGCTTAATTATTGGTGGAGTCATAATAAACAATTTAAAATTCAAAATTCAAAACTGTTACTGACGGGAATTTCAACCCCGACTAAAACAGCAAATACGTGTAGACCTACACCCTGGTTTTTCTCTGTAGAGTAAAAATTGTAGCTGTGTTCCTGCGTCAAAAATTAGATAGTGCTTCCAGAATACAGCCCCGGCAACAATCAACCGCCCACTGCCCATGCCTAAATTCCGTGCTTTTCCCGATTACCAACTCAGAATTAGTTACCACCACCACCACCAAAGTTTTCAAAGAAATTGAGAAAAGACCGAATATTGAAAAACGGCTGTGTAATGGTAGTGAGAATATTAGAAAGTCTCCCCACTAAATTTCGTCCCACAACAATGACATCATTATCTTGAAGTGGCACATTTTGAGATGCATCGCCAGCCAAAGCCTTCCTCGCATCCAGTTTTTGGGTAACAGCTTTACCTTGTTCGGGATCGAAGCGAACTAGGGCAATGTCCCGGAGATTAGCACGATCCAGATTTATTCCTCCTAAAACATCGATAAAATTACTGCCATTAGGTAGTGCTTGAGTCACCATTCCTGAAGTTGTGTAATTTAAAACCCGGACGCGAATTTGCTGTACAGCTAGGGATGAACGAGCGACTAAGTTGCGATCGTAACCGTCATCAGTACCGACTTCTTGACGTGGGACAATAATTGCATCGCCATCTTGTAAGCGTAAACTCGGTAGTGATCCATCATTCTGCAATACTGCATACAAATCAACAGTTTGTGAAATCACAGAACCATCCATCAACCTCCGACGGACTTGCACTTGCCGCAGGTCAGCGCTCGTTGTCGAACCACCAGCTATAAACAAAGCTTCCCCAACACGGGCTGTTGGAGAATTCACCGGATAAATTCCTGGTCGAAACACTTCACCGCTAATAGTTACCTGAACTGGTCGTGGTCTTGCCAGTGACACGACCAAAGTCGGTTCAACCAAAATACTACTTAAACTCAAGCGAATTTTTTCTTGTGCTTCCTCTAAGGTTAAACCTTGCACAGAAACTATTCCCACTTGCGGAACAACTATATTGCCTTCTTGATCAATTTGGGCTTGAAAACTCGAATCTGGACGCAGCCCGGTTAAAGATAAAACTATTACCGGATCAATCACAAAACGATCCAGGGACACCCGAATTTTTTCTTGTGCTTCTTCTAAGGTTAAACCTTGTAGCGACACCGTGCCAAGTAGTGGCACAATAATGTTGCCTTCGGGATTGATTGAGGATTGAAAACTCAAATCAGGGAAACGCTGAACCGCAACACTAATTCCATCTCCCGGACCTAAGCGGTACGGGCCAGGTGGGCGCTGAAACAAAACGCTAATTCCATCTCCCGGCCCCAAAAGATAGCGGTTGAGTTGCGGAGAAATCTCGTCGTTATTAGAACCCTCAACATCTAATGGAGAAGCAGGTGGTTGTAACAGTTGTGGCTGTACTTCAACAGCACCTGATGGGAGAGTGGGTAATTGCCCTGTTAATTTCTCAGAATTCAATAAAGGTTGGGCAACAACCGATTGGACAGCAGGTGTGAATAAAATACTTACTTGAAAACTCACAAAATATAGAGCGCTGAATAATACACGCATATCAAATATCAATCATGGTTAAACTCAGATCAAAGTAAGTCCCACCGATTGAGGATTTTACTCTGAAGATATTTTAAAACTTTAACTGTATAGTGCCTCTGATAACTTGAGATTGTATTGTTGGTTCACAAACAAACGCATTCGTGAATTTTTCTAAAAAGGACTTGCCATCAATGTCGCTTGTACAGTTTCACCTATAGACTGAGCTAAAGCCCAAGTAGTTTCCACCTGGCCTAAAGGTTCCATAGGAATCATTATGCTTACACTAACCCAGGGGATGCGATTTTTCTGCCATTGTGCCAATTGATCTGCCAGAAACCAGCGAAAAGGTGATGGATATCCACCATTGGGCGTTGCATACCATTGCAAGACAGCGAAGGTTTCCTGTTCGGTGGAGACGCGAAAGAACCTTGCTTCTACCTGAACTTCAGTATTTGCTCCAGATTTTGTCGGTCTGTTGAGAGTAAATTCCGCAGCACGATATTGAGCTATATCCCATCGCTTCCAGCGAATTTTTCCCCAGCTATTAATATCAGTCCACTCTACCTCTGGTTGATCCCTCGGACCGTTTTGCGGATGCAAAAGCAATATGGCTTGATTTTGAGTGCTTTCTTGCTTGAGAATCTGCAATGACCATTTACTTGTGCCTACGAATTGTTCGGCTTGTTCAACAGTTTGCCAATTCGGAAGGGTAATCCCGGTTTGACGTATTTCCCTCAATGCTGTCAGGTTGGGAACAGATGGTGGCTGTTTCCATTGCCAGGTTCCTGTTACGTATCCGGGAAATGCTCCGATTGCTAGTAGCAATAGTAATAAAAAAAGCACTGGTACATGGGCCAATTGCTTTTTGGGGAAAAACTTAGATAAGCGATTCATTAGTGAAAATTACCATATTTACGTAACAAATTTTTGAACCCCCTTGCTCCCTGCACCCTGCTCCCCTGCTTCTTTTTCAATTCCTTATCCCGCACTTTCCCCTGATTCTGGAAGTTCTGAATCTGTGGAAAAATAGTCATTCATCCAATTCAGCAAAGGTATTAATAACAGCAGCATACAAGCAGAGTAAAGGTCTCCACCCCAACTGTCATGTAGCCATTTAAAAGCTGCCTCTCGTCCTGTGCCGTGAAAGAAGCTGAGTAAAGTGTTACGAATGATATTAGCAATAACGCTAATGATCAGGGCAGAAGATAAAAACCAAGTCGTAGTGCGCCGGGACAACAATGCACCTGTCCAATAAAGCAGCATCAAGCTGACGTAGAAGGTCGTAAACAACATTTTTAGCCCCGCACAATAGGGGGCAACTTCGACAATTCGGCCATTTACGTATATGTTGATACCATCGACAACTACTTCCATTCCCAATTGATTGAGGATGAAGCCTGCTGTCCCCGCGATGAAGCTTTGCAGAGGTAAGGTGTAGGGAACGAGGAGGTAGGGTAAGGCGGTGGGGGTTGCTAAAAATATCAGCAGCAAAGCAAATGCTTGCAGTCGGAAGCCGGGTATGCCTTTGAACCAGAAGCACAAACCTGCCAGTATTGTCGGTAGGGAAATATTCACCCATTCTGGAATCCCACTCAGATAAAATACTCCCCCGATTGAGAGCAAAACAGCACCTAAAGGATGGGCTGTATTTTGCAGTCGATGCCACTTTTTCCGGTTTAACCACATCAGGTAAGCCGCAAATGGCAGACCAATAATACCGTGGCTAAAGTATTCATGTTCGATACTAATGCTTTTGTTGAGCCAACCATCCACCCAGTGCAACAAGAGTGGGGCATACAGTAGCACCAAAAAGCCGAAAATTGCTATATTTAGCAATTGTCCCGTGTTTCTTTGTTTTAGCTGTTGCTGAAATGCCATGATTTAAAACCATTAAGAATTAATAACTCACAATGCACAAACTTATCCCATCAACTGAAATCGGTGGTTTGGCAATGGATGACTGAACTACGGTATTCAAGAATTGAAATTAAATACATAATAACTGTTGTGGTTCGCTACCGAGAGTCGATGTAATAGCTGCTACAACTTCTTTGATTTGGTGATTGTTCAAACCTGGGTACATAGGTAAGGACAATATTTGATTGGCGAGTTTTTCTGCTTGGGGAAAGTCTCCTGGTTTATAGCCTAAGTTGGTGAAGGCTGGTTGCAGATGGCAAGGAATGGGGTAGTGAATGCCTGTTTGAATTCCCACTGCTGTGAGTTGGTCTTGGATTTGCTGACGCTCTAAAATACAAGAATCATCTACTTTGATCACATAAAGATGATATACGTGTCCGGTGCTGCTGTGGTTTTGCAGAGGAATGATGCCAGCAGATGCTAGGGGTGCTAGTTCTTGATCATACTGTTGAGCGATCGCCAAGCGATCGCGATTCCATTGCGGCAAATGTGGAAGTTTTGCTAATAACACTGCGGCTTGCAAGGTATCCAAGCGACTGTTAGTCCCTGTTTCTACGTGGAAATACTTTTGGGATGCCCCATAATTTCGCAAGCGCTTCATTTTCTGCGCTACATCTGAATCTCCTGTCAGCAGCATTCCTCCATCCCCAAATGCGCCTAAATTTTTGCTGGGATAGAAACTAAAAGCCGCACCTATGCCCACCGAACCAGCGCGATATCCTTCTCTGGTGGCTAAATGTGCCTGGGCGGCATCTTCAAAAATTAGCAGCTTATAAGTATCAGCCAAGTCTAATAGCTGTTGCGGTGATACCATCTGTCCATAGAGATGTACAGGGATAATGGCTTTAGTTTGTGGCGTAATGGCTTTGGCTGCGGCTTCGAGGTCGATTAAAGCTGTTTGCGGGTTACAGTCTACCAGCACAGGCTCGGCTCCTGCACGTAAAACTCCAATCAACGTAGCCACAAAGGTATTAGCTGGTAAGATCACTTGATCACCACTGCCAATATTACACGCTTGTAAACCCAGAGCGATCGCATCTGTTCCTGATGCCACACCTACACCATATTCTGTGCCAGATGCAGCTGCAAAAGCGGCTTCAAAATCTGACAATGCTTTCCCTAAAATAAAATCTCCCTGTGTCAACACAGCCTGTATTGCCTGTTGCAATTGCTCTTGAATCGGCTGGTGTTGTAAATTCAGGTCTACAAAAGGAATTTTATGATTCATCTTCATCTTAGTTATCCTCAAAAATAAATATCAAATTTTTGCCCATTAATACAAGCCCTTACTGATGAAGTAATAGTAAAGTTCGCCATCAAAATCTCAAATAAGCCAAATTACACTACCTTTTCCCGAATAGGTGACAAAATTTCTCTGACCATTTTGTTGATTAGCCGCCAAATTGGGGAATGCTTAAAAGTAGAAAATCATAACCCAGACTCAGGGGTTATAGAAATTACAAGCTCGAAAAATATCAAGGTAGCAGTGGCAATGGTAGAACCTGAAAACAAATGGTTTGGCTTTAAGGATGGTTGGGTTTCTCAAGAAGTCACGGAGGAACAACGCCTAGAAGCATTGTCGGAATTAGGTTTGCGGCAATCCGAAACGATTCCAGTCTTTGAAGAAGCCACTCAAACTGCTGCCCACTTTTTAGAAGTGCCAATTTCCATATTGGGATTTGTAGACCAAGAACGTCATTGGTTCAAGTCAGCGGTGGGTTTATCTAGACTAGGGCTAATGAATCATCTGGCACAAAGCCGTCAGTTGTTACGTGAGGAATCTTTTTGCACCCAAGTGGTAGAAAGCATTCAGGTTTCTATAATTAATGATACGCACCAACTGACCAATTCATTACTCAGGACTGGTAAGTTAGTACAGGATTATGGCATCCGTGCCTACCTGGGCGCACCTCTCATTGATGCTGCGGGTAATTGTTTAGGTGCGTTGGCAATCATGGATTTAGTGCCACGTAAATTTACAAGTCGCGATATTGAATTTTTACAAATAATCGCTCGTTGGTGTATGAGTGAATTTGAGCGTGACCGAATGCTGCAAAAAAAGTTAGAAAAAACTCATCCGCACAAGGCTGCTACGACATCATTCAATGAGCAACGCCAAAGTGTGATTAGAGACACTCCACCTCTTTTCAAACCAGAATCTGGTTCTACTAAGCAACTAAAACTGGCACTTTTAGGACAGATAACTCAAGAGTTACGTACACCCTTAACATCTGTACTCGGCATGGCTGGAGTTTTAGGACGTGAGATTTATGGGCCTTTGACCATAAAACAGAGAGAATATCTGGAGATCATTCAACATAGTGGTCGATACTTACTGTCTTTAGTCAACGAAATTACCGAACTGGGAGCGTTGGATGACAACACATCTGTGCTGAATTTAGCTCCTGTAGAGATTGAAATGCTATGTCAACAAGTAATCAATACTCTCAAAGAAGCAGCTAACCGCCGTGAGCAAAATATTCGCTTGTCCATAGAACCAGGATATAGCCGGAATTTGCTTTTGGATAAAAGCAAAGTGCAGCAAATTCTGTATCACTTAATTTTCAGTGTGATTCAAGTTTCTGCTACAGGTAGCATTGTCCGGATTCATATTTCTCATAAGGAAAATACGCTGAATATTACTGTTGGTGTTTCTCATCCTTGGTTAGGAGATGGGATAACTGAGATTAACTCCTATTTTCACCTGAATTCTGTCTCCAGCCTGGAACTGACAGATGCAGCTGCAACCTCCAGCACTTATCCAGACAGCCCAGAGGACTTGGAGATGCCAATAGTGGTGGAGAAAAAACCGCATTTAATTAATTCCCATTCAGATACATTTACTATGAATGCTGATGAGGGTTTGCCTCAAGATCATCGTAACTTGACGCGTGAAAGCTTAGGTCTGTTGTTGAGCTGTCAGACTGGCAGAATTTCACGGGGGAGAAATTGTGATTCAAGGTTCATCCGAATCAGGAAACCGCTATGTACTGTCTTTGCCATTACAGATGGCTACTTCTTCAGAAATAATCAGTGATTGTTGATCAATAATTTATGAATTTAGTCTGGCAACGATTTACGTTATCTTATTTACCTCTGAAAGAATATCTCGCTACGAGCTATTTACACCGTTTTGTGGTGGGGATATTGCACTCTTGGCGGCAAAGTAGCATCTTGATGCCGTGGGGAGATGCAATAGCCGTGGCTTTACTCAGCTTGGTGTATGCTCTGTCTCCTTTTGTGTCGAGTAGCCTAGTAGGAGTATTTTTAGTAGCTTGTGTAGGATTTTGGCTCCTGTTGACTTTATCCGATGAATCTGGTCAAACAACTACGCCGTTATTTACGCCAATTCATCTGTTGGTGTTACTTTACTGGGCTATTGCGGTAGTTTCTGCCGCGTTGTCACCAGTCAAACAGGCGGCGTTTAAAGATTTGGTGGTATTGACACTTTATCTATTGCTGTTTGCCCTTTGTGCTAGGGTATTGCGATCGCCTCGCTTACGTTCTTGGATCATTACCCTGTATTTGCACGTATCTTTAATCGTGACTATTTACGGATTGCGGCAATGGTTTTTTGGTGCAACAGCACTGGCGACTTGGGTAGATCCACAATCGCCTCTGGCTAAGACCACCAGGGTTTATAGTTATTTGGGTAATCCGAATTTATTGGCTGGGTATCTCTTACCAGCCGTGGTTTTCAGCTTGGTGGCGATTTTTGCTTGGCAAAGTTGGATCAAAAAGGCTTTAGCGTTAACGATGTTTATTGCTAATGCGGCTTGTTTGGTGCTGACTTTTAGTCGTGGTGGCTGGATTGGGATGGTGGTGGGTGTATTGACGGCGATCGCCTTGTTAGTTTATTGGTGGACTGTACAAATGCCTCCTTTTTGGCGTACTTGGTCACTGCCAATTATTTTAGGAGGGATGATGGGCTTACTGTTGCTAGCAGTCATCTTTGTCGAGCCAGTCCGCATCAGAGTTTTGAGTATTTTTGCCGACCGCCAAGATAGCAGTAATAATTTTCGCAAAAATGTTTGGGATGCTGTCTTCGAGATGATTGGCGATCGCCCTATAATTGGCATTGGCCCTGGTCACAATTCTTTTAATCAAATCTACCCTCTTTACCAACGTCCTCGTTTTACAGCTTTAAGTGCTTATTCAGTTTTTCTGGAAATAGCTGTAGAAACTGGCTTTGTGGGTTTAGCCTCTTTTCTCTGGCTGATCATTGTGATGTTAAATCACGCATTTGTACAAGTGCGACGATTGCGGCAATCTAGAAGTGTAGAGGGATTTTGGTTGATTGGCGCGTTTGCGACTGTAGCGGGGATGTTGGCTCACGGTACTGTCGATACTATTTGGTTTCGTCCAGAAGTCAACAGCCTTTGGTGGTTAATGGTAGCTTTAATTGCTAGCTACTGGACACCCATAGCTCAAAACCAAACTCAAAAATTCACTTCATCTCACGGAGAATCCACAGCAAATTAAAGATTAACAAAAAATGGCAAAATTCAGGAGCCAGAATCCAGCCTGGATTTGTAGCTCCTGAAGGTCATACAATTTGGGATTTTAGATTTGGGATTTTCGATTGATTCCACAGATAAATCTAGCGGCTTGTACCATTAAGGAACTATTTATTGGTCATTCTGAATTTTGGTAAATAGCTTAGTCTCTGTAAGTTGTACTTCCAGTAGTAGTCGGCTCACGATAAGCTGTAGGTTCGTCGCCACGCTTTCTTCCAGCTAAACCAGCTAAACCAAATAAACCAATTAATCCTAACCAACCCCAATCGAAATCTCGGCGTTCGTAAACTGTAGTCCTCGGTGTAGTTTCAACCCTGGGGTCAGTAACTTGGGCATTTACAGGTAGAGTTAAAGGCAACATGGCCATACTCAACGTGAGACAGCCGGCACTAACTGCTTTGGTAAAATTACGTGTCATGGTGAAAATATCTCATCCCTTCCAACGTCATTCACCACTGTATCGAGTTCCATAACTAATCAAATCAATCTGCGGCTATAAACTAGGCTTTCTCCAAACTCACACTGAAGATATAGTAATCCGCTTTGATTTTTAAACTTACTTGCGTAGGTGGGGAGTGGGGAGTGGGGAGTGGGGAGTGGGAAAAAGCCATTTTGAGTTGTATTGATGTTCAGAAATCAAGTAGGAGTCCTATATACAACATACTTTCTCTGTCTATTCTCCTGTGGTCATGGTTAGATATTTCAGGGTTGACGTAACGCGAAAGTCCCTACTTTCAGCGAAGCAAGGTAGGGATGAATAGCGGGGTACGACGATTGCATACCTGACCAGAATCAACCGTAAGGTTGATAAGGGAATAGTATGTATGAGGAGTAGCCAATCAATCTTCTGGTGCTTCTTGTGATTGTATGTATTGCTTGATTTTTTCAATTGGTGCGCCACCCGTAGAAGCTACATAATACGAACTAGACCAAAAAACAGGTTTCCTGTAAAAGGTAGACAAATTTTCAGCGAATTCTTTTTGTATAATTCTGCTTGACGCTGATTTTAGACTGCCCACAAGAACAGATAAGTTGTTATCAGGGTGGAAATCAATTAGTAAATGAACATGGTCTACTTCTCCCGAAAACTCAATCAATCTGCACTTAGTTCTTATGGAGACATTAGCAAATATTTCCTTCAACCGTTCTAAGTCGGTTTTGGAATGCTTCGTAGTGCCATCAAGTACAAAGTAGAACAAATTGGTGGTGTGTTCGTGGAAGTTCCAACTAAGAAAGTAAAGCCTAGCCAAACTTGTCCTAAATGTGGTCATCAACACAAGAAAACACTCGATGTTAGAGTACATGAGTGTGGTGTTTGTGGCTATTTTCAAGACCGAGATATTGCTGCTGCCGAAGTTATGCTTTATTGGTCAAAAGGAACACTACCGGGGTTAGGAACTAACCTCGTAGACGCAGAGTCGCCTAGCTCTACTTCATCCACCCGCAAACAAGCGGGAAGCATGAAGCAACTAGGGGCGAAGAAGCGTCAAAAATCCCTGGAAGTCTCTGCTCGCAACGAACTAAGGGATGTAGAAACCCATAGTTCAGGCGGAGCCAACTATGGGTAGTTCATTAAGTTTTCATCGCCCGTTGCATATCACGTTGATCTTGTCTTCGTTTGAGGGATTCGCGTTTATCATGGAGCTTTTTACCTTTCCCAAGGGCTATACTCACTTTTACCCACCCTCGTTTGAGGTACATTTTTAAAGGTACGAGTGTTAAACCCTCCTGTTCCACCTTACCAATTAACTTCCGAATTTCTTGGCTATGTAGCAACAGTTTGCGCGTGCGACGTGCTTCATGATTAAAATATTGACTACTGGCGTTATAAGGAGAGATATGGACGTTAATCAGCCATGCTTCGCCATCACGAATCAAAGCATAACCATCTTGAAGATTAACTCTCCCGGCGCGAATTGATTTAACTTCTGTTCCTACCAATTCAACTCCAGCTTCAAAGGTTTCTAGGATTTCATACAAATAACGGGCTTGACGGTTGTCACTAATGACTTTGTAACTTTGGCTCTTTTCGCTCATTGAAAAAATTTTGTGTGCTTTAAATGTGCTGCAAAAATATTGGGACTACTTTGGGAATTACTGGGAAGACATTAGACCTTGTAATCACAGTGTTCTCCTATATTCTTTTAATCTAACTTTTTTGAACCTCCCATGACGAGAAGTCACGAGTGTGCGGCTTGCAGAAATCAAGGGCGAAAGTTGTATAAAGATTATGGCAAATTAAATATTAATTTACACTACAGTTAGTATTTTTTGTCTATCATGGGTTAAGTGTTAAGAATTAAAAAGCTACGTGTAGTTTTTTCACATTAAACATCAAATCGTGTTACAATTTGTAAATATTTTTTCATGATTTAAGATTTTATTCATAAATCAACCTTCAGGCAGTCATTAGCTGGTAATCCTGTCATAGTATGAAACATAAGGACACTATTTCTGCCTGTGTTTACTGTTGTAGCTGGTATAAGTAAATTTCTGAGTAAAAAAATGCTAGGGGTGTATTGTCCATGCCCTTGACTATTCTTGTTGTGGATGATGACCTGGGAACTCGTCTGTCTATTGGTGATTATCTGGAACTGTCTGGCTACTCTGTGGTGACAGCGAATGACGGTCAAGAAGCTTTGGTAATGGTGGATAATTACCATCCTGATTTGATCGTGACTGATATCATTATGCCACGAATGAACGGCTACGAACTGGTACGTCGAGTCCGCCAGCAACCGGCATTCCGGTTATTACCTGTAATTTTATTAACAGCACGCACAAAGACCCAAGAAAGAATACTGGGCTACCAGTCGGGGTGCGATTTGTACTTACCTAAGCCTTTTGAACTAGAGGAGTTAGCCGCAGCAATTCGTAATCTTCTGGAGCGATCGCAAATTATTCAATCTGAGTCCCGCTTTTCTCATAAAGAGAATTTGGGCAGTTTCGTACACTCAAAAGAGGTGGAAATCCCCAATTCTCTATCGACTCATATTCAGCCACCCCATCTGTTAGCATCCTTGACATCTAGAGAACAAGAAGTCCTAGAACTGTTGACTCATGGTTTTTCTAATGCTGATATGGGACATCAACTGCACTTGAGTCCGAGAACAGTAGAAAAGTATGTGAGCAGTTTATTAAGAAAAACTGCCACCAGTAACCGAGCCGAACTGGTGCGTTTTGCCATGAAGCATGGACTGGTGGAATAGCGTTTACGCTTTGAGTTGCTGGCTATTGACGTGTTGGAGTAGACCTTCACAAGCATCCACAAGTAAATCTATGACCTGATTAAAACCCTCTACTCCACCGTAGTAAGGGTCTGGAACTTCCTTCAGGGTGTGGCGCGAGCAAAAACCACACATCAGGTAAACTTTGTGGTGATACTGCCCAGTTGAATCAAGAGCGACTATATTATCATAATTTTCTTGATCCATTGCCAGGATCATATCAAAGTCCTGAAAGTCTAATTTCTGAAATTGCCGAGCCTTACCTAGCAGTTTAATTCCCAACTTTGCAGTCGCAGCAGCACTCATACGGCGGTCGGGTGGGCTACCTATGTGATAACTAGATGTACCAGCAGAATCACAGAGGATGCGTACACCTTTGGTGTCGGCGCAGCCATCGCTCAAGCTGGACTGGTCGATGAGATGATTCATAATGTTTTCTGCCGATGGCGAACGACAGATGTTCCCCAGACAGACAAAAAGCAACTTGTAAGGCATAAATATTTTACTTAGTATCGATCAAAGGTCACTCAATTTTGGATTTTGGATTTTGGATTTTGGATTAACCTCTCCTTATAAAGAAGAGGCTTAAACATGGAAAGATTTTTGTTTTTCTTCTGAGTGAACACAAAGGCTTGAGACCAAATTTTTTAGATTTCAGATTTTCATTTAATCCAAAATTTAAAATCTAAAATCGCTTCGGTCATGTAAAAATCATAAACCCTGATTTTTCAGGAATTTGATGAATTTAGACGTAGTAGGGGTAGAGGAATGAAACCCAACGCCAACAATCCTTGGTTTCGTTGGGTTTCACTTTGTTCAACCCAACCTACATTTTTTTTCTTTCATCAGAGTCATAAAAGGGGACTAATGACTAATGACTAATGACTAATGACTAATAACTAAAATCCAGGTAGTTCCAGACCACTGGTTAAGTCTTCCATACGTTCCCGCATTGTTGCAGTGGACTTGTTGTAGGCATCTTTCATTGCCGCTGTCACGAGGTCAGAAAGTAATTCTGCACCTTGTGCTAGAGCTTCTGGGGCAATTTCCACCCGCTTAGGTTCTTGGTTCCCACTGACAATTACCTTAACCAGTCCACCGCCAGACTCTCCCTGGATTTCCATTTGCTCCAATTCTTCTTGAAGCAGTTTAGCGCCTTCTTGAACTTGCTGCGCTTTTTTGAAAGCGTTCCGCGAGTTCTCTCATTTTTCCCAAACCAAAACCGAATCCCTGTCCTTTTCCTGTCATAACTGATGGTTCGCGCGTGCGTTGAATAACAAATCACATTCAATTATAGATGCGGTGGGCAATTTGCCTGTTTTATTACCAATAATTAATGCTGGGAAGTGGGGAGTCAAGAGGCAGAGGGGCAGGGGGCAGGGTGCAGGGGAGAAGAGGAACGGGGGCAGGGGGCAGGGGGAGAAGAGGGAAGGTTGTTAAGTAAGGAAGTTTAAAGTAATTTCTATTTCTAACTCCCCCTTGCTCCCTGCTCCCTGCTCCCCTGCCTCTTCCACTCCCCAACCTTAACCAGCGGCCAGAAACTCACCAATCATTTTTACTTCTGGCTGTAAGCAAATCGACCAATGTTCTTTGACTTGCTGCTGGATATGACGAATCAGAGCGAAAATATCGCTGGCTTTCGCCCCACCACGATTGACGATAAAATTAGCGTGTAGTAATGCTACTTGCGCTCCGCCAATTTGGTAGCCTTTTAAACCCGTTTGTTCAATTAACCACCCAGCAGAATAGGGTGTAGGATTGCGGAACACACTGCCACAACTAGGGAAATTGTAAGGCTGGGTACTTAATCGATGTTTTTTGTGTTCCTTGGTTACTGCCAAAACTAATGCTGGATCTGTACCCGGTTGGAGTTGAAAGGTGGCTTGGGTAACAATGCGTTGGCAACGCCTATCTGTGGAAGATTCGCTACTTTGCAATGAAGAAGAGCGATAGCTGTAACCTATCTGGGCTGGGGTGAGAGTTTCTAATGTCCCGTCGGGAGAAAGTACCTGGGCGCTAACTAACATATCTGCGATACAGCTATTATGCGCCCCAGCATTCATGACTACAGCACCCCCAACAGTGCCAGGGATACCAACAGCCCACTCTAATCCTTGCCAACCTAATTTTGCGGCTTGCCATGCCAGATTGGGAATTGATTCTCCGGCTGCTACGGTTAATTGACCTGTGTGGGGATCAAAGTAACTATGGCGCAAATGACGAGTAGAAATGACTAAGCCTGGTAATCCGCGATCGCTTACTAATAGGTTAGAACCAGCACCTAGTGTTGTTACTGTCAAGTCATGTTCTTTTGCGTACTCAACACTGGCTTGCAGTGCTTCTAAATTACTAGGAGCAACGTACCATTCCGCAGCTCCCCCAACTCGATAAGAAGTAAATGCAGATAAGGAAGCTTGTGACTTAATCGCACAACCAGTACCCTTTAAGTAAATTATTTTACTATCACTTGAATCTTCTGTTTCCTGCTTCTGTGTAGTTGAAGCAAAAATTGTGCAGACATTTCCAGCTGCCTGGGAGATTTTCATCTTTACGTAAATTTGTGAAATTTTTACATTTAACTGCCGTAAAAGTACAGCAACAGTATCAATCGATAGAATCCTTGCTAGGTACAGGGAAACTGCACTTTTTTCCGCATCTAAGATGTGGCTATAGCAGGTTCACAAAGGGTACTTATGACTTCAGGAATCACCTGATTTAAATTCCCAGCCCCCAGAAATAGCGCTAAATCTCCAGGATGCAGCGTTTGCACCAAGAACTCACTCATTAACAGCAGATTTGGTTGATAAAGTACTTTTGGGTGAAATTTGCCTATTTCTGCTGCCAGTTGTTCGCCGCTTATTAGCCCTAAATTGGGTTCACCGGCACTGTAAATATCTGTCAGCACCACTACATCAGCATGAGTAAATGACTCGGCAAATTCTGTCAAAAATGTCAATGTGCGACTATAGCGATGGGGTTGGAAAATGGCTACCACTCTTTGCTCTGGTCTGGCTTGGAGGCGTGCAGAAGCTAAAGTAGCGCGAATTTCACTGGGGTGGTGGGCATAGTCATCAATGAAGGTAATACCACTAACTTCTCCTCGCAACTCAAAGCGTCGTCTAGCTCCTTCAAAGGTGGCAATACCCTTGGCGATCGCGCCAAATTCTAAACCCAAGGCGCGACCCACAGCTACGGCTGACAGAGCATTACTCAGATTATGCCGACTCAGCAACCGTAATTTCAATACTCCCAAGGCTTTGCCTTTTTCCCAAACTAGGGCTGTAGTCCCATCAGCGCGATAGTCAATATTAGTCGCGGTATAATCGGCGTTGGTTTCTGGGTTGAGGCTGTAGGTAATTGTCGGTTTGAAGCGATCGCCTCCGGCTTTGTGTAGCAACTCGCGCACCGTATCACAATCAAGACAACATATCAGAGTCTTACAACCATCGGCAAATTTTTGGAAGATGTTAACTACTTCTTCTAATGTGTCGTAGTGATCAGGATGATCAAGTTCAATATTAGTAATAATGCCGATTTCCGGGGCGTGTTTCACCAGGGAACCATCAGATTCATCCGCCTCAGCTACCAAATACTGGCTTTGCCCTAATCGAGCATTTCCTTCCCAAGCATCAACTTCACCACCGACAATAATTGTCGGGTCTAGACCAGCTTCTAAGAGCATATAGCCAATCATGCTACTGGTCGTAGTTTTACCGTGGGTTCCGGCAACTGCGATGCTATAGTAATCTGAAATCAAGGCAGCTAGTACATCTGAACGATGTAAAATTGGACATCCTAATTCCAGTGCTGCTTTGTATTCCAAATTATTGGCATTAATTGCTGTGGAACAAACAACTTGAGGTAGTGTTGAGTTGCTAGCAGTAGCCAATATTTCTGGTGAAGTTAATAATACTCTATTATGTGATTCACTGGAGCCAAAGAATTCGAGATTACTTGCCTCTTGCCTACCAAAAATATTGGTTCCGATGGATTCCAACTTGCTGCGTAATATGACTTGAACGAAGATCAGAACCTGATACTGGTATTTGACGCTTTGCCAGAACATAAGCTAGGGCAGACATCCCTATGCCACCGATGCCAATGAAATGAAATGGTCTGCCACTAAAATCTACATAATTACTCATTGATTAGCCCTCTTACACCACACCATAATCACAAATGACACGCGTATCATAACAGGAATTTGATTTTTACCGTAACTGCGCTTGCATCTTGTTTATACCTGATGTTCGGATTGTTTTCCTCTATTGTTTTGCTGATTGAGAATGATTTTACCTTTGTTGGAGGTTTTTACTATTTCTGAACTGTCATCAAGATTATTCTGCAAGTTTAGGCCGCATCGGGACAGAAAATCTTGTAGTTTCAAATACATCTTTCTAAATTCCTGACTCGTTTTGGCTACAGTCATTCATAGGTAATGAAACTGCCTTTAAAATGTAGAGACGTTGAATGCAACGTCTCTAGGCCGCGAATTGAGCTTAGTAGTATATTTGTATTAAAATTTTGGGGAATTGAATCAAGTTTAGGCATGACTGAATGCAGCATATAGGAATCTTTGGTGGCACATTCGATCCAATTCATTGGGGACACTTACTCGTAGCCCAAACAGCTTTGTCTCAAGTATCCCTGGAAAAGGTAATTTGGGTGCCATCACTAAACCCTCCTCATAAAAAAGCAGTTATGTTTGAACATCGTGGGCAAATGCTGAAATTAGCAACAAGCGAAAACCCAGCATTTACTGTCTCCCTAATAGAGGCAAAACGCTCCGGAACTTCTTATGCCATCAATACCTTGATGGACTTATCTAGTTGTTACGCAAATACTCACTGGTACTGGATTGTGGGTTTGGATACATTTAAAACCTTACCCCATTGGTACCGTGGACACGAACTAGCACAAATGTGTGATTGGTTAATCGCACCCCGACTGCTAGGTGGTGAGACTATAGCTCAAAGTCAGCTAATCTGCAAGCAAGTGGAGCAACAATTCAGAGAGCAGTTGCTGACTATTGACTGGCAATTATTGAATATACCTTTAGTAGGAATTTCGTCAAGTCTAATTCGTAAATTTTGCCGCGATCGCCAGTCAATTCGCTATTTAGTCCCAGAATCGGTCAGATCGTACATCACGACTCACAGCCTTTACTCAGATAAATCTGAATAAAATCTGTGTTTTTTTTATTGATCAAACACTTTATGGTTATTAATACCCCCCCCCTTTGCGATATGATTGGGTTCAAAGATATCAATTTATAGGCATAAATACAGAGGGTAAGACACTGTGATTAGAGTCGCAATCAACGGTTTTGGGCGTATTGGACGTAACTTTGCACGCTGCTGGGTAGGCAGAGAAAATAGCAACATTGACTTGATCGCTATTAACGACACATCAGACCCTAGAACCAATGCACACCTCCTAAAGTATGACTCCATGCTTGGGAAGTTAAGGAATGCTGACATTACCGCCGATGATAATTCGATCATCGTTAACGGTAAGACCATCAAATGCGTATCGGATCGCAACCCGGAAAACTTGCCCTGGAAAGAGTGGGAAATTGACCTGATTATCGAAGCAACAGGTGTATTTACCAGTCGGGATGGCGCACAGAAGCATATAAATGCTGGAGCCAAAAAAGTTCTGATCACCGCTCCTGGTAAAAACGAAGATGGTACTTTTGTGATGGGCGTGAATCATCACGACTATGACCACAACCAGCACCACGTCATTAGTAACGCCAGCTGTACTACCAACTGCTTGGCTCCTATAGCGAAAGTGTTGAACGATAAATTTGGGATCATCAAAGGCACGATGACCACCACTCACAGCTACACTGGGGACCAGCGCTTGCTAGACGCTTCTCACCGGGATTTGCGACGGGCGAGAGCAGCAGCTATTAACATTGTCCCCACCTCCACTGGTGCGGCTAAAGCAGTAGCGCTGGTCATCCCAGACCTCAAAGGTAAGCTGAATGGTGTGGCTTTACGCGTACCTACCCCAAACGTCTCAATGGTAGATTTCGTAGTTCAAGTTGAGAAGCGTACTATTACTGAAGAAGTTAATCAAGCGCTCAAAGAAGCCTCAGAAGGTTCACTCAAAGGCATTTTGGACTACAGCGAATTACAATTGGTATCTTCCGATTATCAAGGTTCTGATGCTTCTTCCATTATCGATTCCAGCTTGACCATAGTCATGGGGAATGACATGGTGAAAGTTATGGCGTGGTATGACAATGAGTGGGGTTACAGCCAACGAGTTCTAGATTTGGCAGAACTAGTAGCTACAAAGTGGGCTTAGTTATTAGTCATTAGTCATTAGTCATTAGTCATTAGTGACTTGGGCTATTGCGTGAAATGTTGGAATCCCCTGCTGAGAGTTAAAACTTGGTCGGGGCTTTTTTTATGTTGGTCTTGCAGTATTACTTGGGAACCTGTGGTAATTGTTCCCACTATAGCGGCGCTGTCACCGAGTTTTGTGACTAAAGTCTGGGCAAGAACGCTGGTAAGCACAGGACTAATTCAAAGTCTTCTCCGCCGTAAAGGGCATATTCCAGAGCTTTTTCTGGTGTTAGCCAGTGGTGAAAAGTTGCGTCTAATGGGATTTGCCTGGCTTCTAGGACAGCGCCAACACTACTAGCACGGCAAATTTGCAAAATCGCATCTGCCAAGCCGTCGCTGCTGTCCATGCCAGCGATAGGGATATGGGTAGATGGGGGGTAGGATGAAAGAATTTCCCAGAGTATGGGTAAAACATCTAATCTGGGTTGTGGTCGTTGGTGGGCTGTGATCAGTTTCCTTTGTTCGGTAGCGGAGAGGTTTTGCTTTAATTCGGGATGCAAAAGCAATTGTAAGCCTGCGTGGGATGCTCCGTGAACTCCTGTGACGGCGATCGCATCACCCACTTGAGCGGCATCACGTCGGATAATCCTCTGGGGAGGAACTTGTCCAAAGGCGGTGATGGAGATAGTAGTTACAGGCGATCGCACAATATCACCGCCCACAATTACGCTATTGTATTTCTGGAGGCATTCTGTCATGCCCTCGTATAATCTTTCCACCCAACTCACCAGCACTTCCCCAGGTAATCCCAAACCGACGGTAATTCCTAGAGGATCAGCCCCCATTGCGGCCAAATCTGATAAATTAGCAGCCACAGCCCGCCAACCAGCATCTTCTGGCGATGTAGTGACATTGCTAAAATGCACGCCATCAACGAGGACATCTGTTGTCACTACTAAAGATTTATCTGGTGCAGTTAAAAGTACTGCTGCATCATCGCCAATCATTCCTGGGGGACAGAAACGCTGCAATTTTTTTAAAACACCTTGTTCGCCAATATCTTTAACTTTAGTCATTCAATTTTAGATTTTAGATTTTAGATTTTGGATTAGACTGCAATTAAAAAAAAGAGGAGTAGTCCTAAACAACCCCTCCTCAAACTCTTATATTTACATTTTCTTGTAGAGACGCGATTTATCGCGTCTTATCTCATCGCGTCTCATTCATCTTCTAAGCTTGCGGCTGAACTAAATTTTCGAGTCCTTGAACCACGGTTGCTGACTCAATCTTGTCACCTTCCTTGAGCTTATCCAAAATTTCCTTACCTTCGGTGAGATAGCCAAAAACCGCATAGCGACCATCTAACAGGTTTCGTCCCGCCGGAGTCAGTTCTGGCTCAAACAAAAAGAAGAAAAATTGCGAAGAACCGCCATTTGCTTCCGTTTCAGGACGAGCCATCGCCAATGCACCAAAGGAAGAAAAAGGCAAAACTGGCATATCAAGATAACGCCCAGCTTCTTCGAGAGTAATACCATAGGTGGGTTCGTCGTCGCCTTCAACCAAGACTTCTAAAGGAACAGCACGGTATTTGCCAGTTTTGGGATCGATGAAACCGACTTCTTTTCCCTGTGGATCTCCGGTTTGGAGGACGTAAGATTCTTCAGAACGGGTAAATTGTAAGCCGTCATAAAAACCTCGCTGAACTAAATCGACAAAGTTGCCGGCTGTGACAGGGGCGCTATAACCATCTAGCACCATAGTCAGGTCGCCTTTGCTGGTTTTCATTGCCACTGTCGCCCGACCTTTGAGTTGAGGGAGGTTATTGTACTCAGAAGGGACTTCAAAGGGAAATTCTGTCACCATTGACTCTTCTAGAAGGGTGACAATATCCAGGAGTTTGTTTCTACCTTCGAGAATTTGTTCTTTGTCTTTAACTTTTACCGCTTCTTGGAGTGAATCTACACCAGATTTCAACTCAGCAATCCAAGCTTCGGCTTGGGGTTGGCGTTCGGCGGGAACGCTTGCTAGGATTTGGTTAGGTTGATCGAGAATGCGTGAGGCTGTTTTGAGGTCGCTAGACATCGCACCCCACCGTCGATTTGCCCGCAGTTGAGTAGCGATGTCTTCTAAACTGCCTTGCAATCGCCGGACTGGTTTATTGTCTATGGGGAGTGCATACCGTAATAAAGCCTTGCCTTCAGTAATTGCATTTCCGGCTGGTAGGGCGGCGTTACTAGGAGGAGTCCAGTTAACTGTACTTATGCCTAAAAATATTGTTACTAACAATATTGCCGTTAGGCTGTTCTTCAGCCAGGATTTTAATATGTTAAACATGATGGAATAAGTCAAATGCAACATGAAATTGTTGACTAGGCGTAACCCATCAATCATCTTCCCACAGTACGAGTGCTGAGTCATGGGGGAATTCAGGATGAGGGATGAGAAAAAAAGCTCAAATTCTCTCCCCGTCCCCAGTCTTTAGTCCCCAGTTTCCCATCACTTGACTAATTAATTGATGATTAATGACTAATTAAGACCCTTGAAGGGTACAATAAATGCCGATTCTCTTCCCAAATTTGAAAGCTTCATGATATCTAGTAACGATTTTCGACCCGGTGTGTCCATTGTATTAGACGGGAATGTATGGCGAGTGGTTGAATTCCTCCACGTTAAGCCAGGCAAAGGCTCTGCCTTTGTGCGGACAAAACTCAAAAGCGTCCAAAGTGGCAGCGTTGTGGAAAAAACCTTCCGCGCTGGGGAAACAGTACCTCAAGCGAATCTGGAAAAAAGTACGATGCAGCATACCTATAAAGAGGGTGAAGAGCTTGTCTTTATGGATATGGAAACCTACGAAGAAGGCAGATTAACCGTGGCGCAAATTGGCGATCGCGTAAAATACCTCAAGGAAGGTATGGAAGTTAATGTGATTCGTTGGGGTGAGCAAGTGCTAGAAGTGGAACTACCCAACTCTGTGGTTTTGGAAATTGTCCAAACAGATCCAGGTATCAAAGGTGATACGGCTACAGGTGGAACTAAACCAGCTATTCTGGAAACAGGAGCAACTGTCATGGTGCCGTTGTTTGTTGCTCAAGGCGAACGTATCAAAATTGATACTCGTGAAGACAAATATCTCGGCAGGGAATAAGCTGGCTCTGTTTCCAGAACCAATTCTGATTGAAATCCCTATATTAGGGATTAAATCCCTGCCAAACTTAAAATTTTGATTTACGGTTAGGTCGAGGTAATAAAAACTGTGCCATTGGAATTTAATGAAATCCGCCAACTACTGGCAACTATCGCCCAAACAGATATTGCTGAAGTAACGCTCAAAAGCGATGACTTTGAACTAACGGTACGTAAATCGAGTTCACGAGAAACTCAACCAGCGCCAAATCAAATCATGGAGGTGGGAACAAGTTGCGTCTTGGAGACTGCTGTCACTACTTCTAGTGTGCAGTTGTCAGCAAATCCCCCCTCAACGATTGATAAGAGGTTAGTGGAAGTGCCTTCGCCGATGGTGGGAACCTATTACAGCGCTCCTGCACCTGGGGAAGCCGCATTTGTGAAAGTAGGCGATCGCGTCCGCAGTGGTCAAACAGTCTGTATCATTGAAGCTATGAAGCTGATGAATGAAATTGAGGCTGAGGTATCCGGGCAAGTCATGGAAATTCTCCTCCAAAATGGCGAACCGGTGGAATATGGCCAGGCTTTGATGAGAATTAACCCTGATTAAGTATCGAAAAGTTTGACTGAATATTTCTGCCAAGGTTGACAGATATAGTAAAATGTGCATATAAGTGGCAAATCTTTCCCAACACCTGAAGGTAATGTGGCAAGCCCGAATCCTTAGCCGCCGCAGTGAAGGAACTTGCGCTTACTACAGGGTACAAGACCAAATGATTTCTCAATAGTATCATCGAGACGCAGGGTATAAAAACAAGTTCGCATCTTTCCCGTGCTGAACGGCAAAAGTTGAGTCAGTAGTCAGTTATCAGTGAACAGAAAGCAGTGTCTAAACTGATAACTGATAACTGATAGCTGTTAACTCGACTAAAGGGGATAGTTTTGCTCAAAGCTTTCACGAGTCAATGGCTGTTGCAATTCCACACCCTCGCCACCTAAAACATCCAACTGTTCGCCGTCTACCTCAATGTATACTTTAGCCTTTGGATCTAGTGTTGTCGCAGTATAAACCACTTGTCCAACGCGTCCCATCATGGAAGTAGTACCGCCACCAGTGGTAAAATCTTCAGATAAATTAACGTGAACCTCATCTTTTTCCATCTTCAGCCCCAGCAACTTAGTTCCTTGGGGGATGGTTGTGGAATCTGTTCCTTCTGTTGGTCCTTGTAATAAAGCTTGGAAAGCACTTTCTAAAACTTGATTGGGTTGTGTAGCAGCTATTTGAATAGGCTGGGGAACCAAATCAACACCTTGTCCGCTTGGTTTGAGCCAATAAATATTAGGTCTTTGCTCCTGTGCTGGCTGGGTAACTACTGGCGGAGTAGGCTGTGTGATGGTTTGAGATGGGTTGGTTGGTGTAGGAGACTGGTTAGAAGTCAGCCAAGCTACACCACCACCCACCGCTACAACTGCTGCTGAGACGGCTGCAATTACACCTGAAGAAATACGCTTAGATCCTTGTTGGTCGTTCATGTTTAAAACCTTCCTGACAGAAGCTAATATAGTGTGGTTCAGAGGAGCAGCCTGATTAAAGACGATATCAATGCATGGGGAGTTTCTTAAAATCTAAAGATGTCTTGATTTATGGAAATTTTGCTGACTTGATATTTTGCCTGTTTCCATACCAATTTGGGATTTTAAATTAGGAATCTTCTTGGTTAGGCTATTTCAGCAATTTGTCATCCTGCACCCATAGTAACTTTATTTCATCTTTATTTTAGGTTGACAGTTCTCATCCGTCACCTGAACCTTAATGTAAATATAATCGTTTCTGGAAATACGGATACTAACAGGGACTATATGCAAATATTTTAGACTCCGCATCCTCTATATTGGTGAAATTAAATATCCACAGGGGTGAAGTATCTAAACTTCTGTGTACTTCTGCTTCCGCTTTCCATCTGCTCCTTTAATATATCAATCAAATTCCCAATTGCAAGTTCCTGAAATTTGCCGGAAAATATTTACATAAATTTATACTTGAATGTGAGCAACTTCTAAGTGCAAATTATCAACTCTACATATTTAAATAATTTCAAATTATCTGTTGTGTTTATTGAGGTCAAACCAACCTAGCTAGCAATTAACAAATTATATTCTATTATATTATATTAATAATTAATCCCTCATTTGTGGTTGCTATGATTGTCACTGCTTCGCCCCACAAGATTACCTGGGAACTTTTACCCGAAGATTTCATTTTAGATGATGAACCAGTGGATAATGTCAATCAACCATCCTTAGCATCTGCATTAACTGAAAGCCTACAATTAGCAGGAAGACTTCCAGAACACGCCCTAGCTACAACCAATTATGGCATCTGTGCCACAGTTAATGACAAAATTGTGGTGAAAGCACCTGATTGGGCTTACGTGCCACGAATTACCGTACCTAGAGAGCAAATAAAACGTAGCTATACCCCTCATAAACAGGGAGAAATTCCCGTTGTGGTGATGGAATTTCTCTCAGATACTGATGGTAGTGAATATTCTAATAAACTGACTTATCCTCCTGGAAAATGGTTTTTTTACGAACAAGTTTTGCAAGTTCCCAATTACCTAATTTTTGAACCTGACAACGGTGTTTTAGAGGTGCATCGTTTACATGAGTCTGGAAAATATGAATTACGTTCTTCTGATGAAAATAACCGTTATTGGTTGGAGGAAATGGAATTATTTATTGGTCTGTGGTCAGGAAAACGAGAAAATCGTGAAGGTTACTGGTTGAGGTGGTGGGATAAACAGGGGAATTTATTATTGTGGGGGTTTGAGTTAGTGGAACAAGAAAGGCGAGAAAAAGAAGCTGCTTTGCAACGTTTACAAGAGTTGGAAAAACGATTACGGGATGCTGGAATTGAAGATTAAATCTTATGATAAGGTGTAGTATCAGAAACAATAATCACTTTTGATTCTTCGCTAAAATTTCCAATATTTTAATTTATTTATTGGATTTTGGTTTATGGAAATACGAACCGCCAAGTCGCCAAGGTCGCCAAGGGAAGAGGGTTTAATAGGATTTTTGCATGAGTTGTATCCATTTTTAATAATTTGGAAAGTAATTAAATCTAAGTAGTTTTAGTCCTAAACTTTAAGTGACTGCAAAATCTGTATACTTTCTTCTCGTTGGTGAGTGGAAGGCTAATACAATATCTTGTTTGGGTACACCTAAATCTAATAAATCTTGAGCAATTCTCCTCTCAGTTCCATTATGTTGTATCCAAATTTTCCCGTCTTTAATATCAATATGTAACATCATCCCATGAATGCGCTTTTCACCATCCCAACCTACAGTCATTAACTGATAATGGTTATTTTCTCTATCAATAACTAACTGTAGTTCTACATCTCCATAAGAGGGTTTATATTGACTGTATTCTTTGAGAATATTTTCAATGTAATTACGATATTGTTCTAATTTATCCATTGACTTATTGCCTCCTGCTCAATATTATAGACAATGATTTTTAATTGATAATCTGCAATAGCCAGTTGTGTAAATTCTAGCTTAAAAAAACTTTCGTAAATATCAAGGGGAACCGCTAAATATAAAACTCTCTCTGGTTCCTGTCGCCGTAAAATTAAACGATAATTTAGCAATTTTCCCAGGGCTTGGTGAAATTCAGAAATTGTAGAATCACTAAGAAAGCTTTTTATCTCAACTGCTATTTTTTGATTATCCTTTTGGGCTGCAAGCATTTTTTCTGCCCCCAGGTCTACATATAAATCTACTCCTCCAAATGAAATAAATAATGGATCATTTGTTATCGTCCAACCTTCTTTAATTAAGGCGTTTTTGACAGCATCGTGAAATTTGTCTTTAGCCATTTTTTCTATCAATGGCAGGCAAGACTTGTACTGAGCTTGTCGAAGTATGCCTGCCCCACAAGAGATATATGTTATGCTTCTAGTGCTGCTTTAATCCACTGTTGGAGTGTGTTGACTACTTCCTCAATGGCTATTTCTTGAGTTTCACGGGTGGCGCGTTTTACTATTTCAACTTTGCCATTGTTAATAGCTCGACCTGTAACTATTCTGTAAGGTATACCAATTAAATCGGCATCTTTGAATTTTACTCCAGCCCGTTCGTCTCGGTCATCGAGTAATGTTTCTACACCTGCTTTGTTAAGTTCAGTGTAAAGTTTTTCGGCAACTTCGAGTTGTTTGGCATCTTTGATGTTAGGAATTGTCACAATTGCATGATAAGGTGCGATCGCAACTGGCCAAATAATCCCATCTTTATCATAAGATTGCTCTACAGCCGATTGTGCCAACCTGGATACACCCACCCCATAGCAACCCATGAATAGAGGATTTTCTTCGCCTTGTTCGTTTGTATACGTTGCACTCATGGCTTGGGAGTATTTTGTCCCCAATTGGAAAATGTGACCGACTTCAATTCCTCTGGCTGTTTGCAAGGTTTGTTCAGGATTATGAACGGCGCGATCGCCTGGTCTCGATTTGCGTATATCTACTATTGTTTCAGGTAGTTTAAATTGTTCTCCCCAATTAGCACCAACTACGTGATAGCCAGTTTCATTCGCACCTGTGACAAAGTTTTTTAACTCAACGGCTGTTTTATCGACTAACCGCAAAAACTGGGGATGACACTGTTTATTAGCAGAAATATACTCATCTTCAATATCAGGCGCAATATAACCTAAAGGTAAAGATTTAGCCGCCCATGTTTCCTGCATTTCCGCATTGGGTACATCTAAGGAAAGAATAGCTTTAGCACCGTAATTAGCAGCTAATTTGGTCAATTCATTCTGCAACTTGACTTGATTAACTTCCTGATCACCTCGAATATTCACCAATACCAAAACCGTCATGCCATTATCATAAACTGTTTGGTAAAGAACATTTTTAACAATTTGCGTAGGAGAACATTTAAGAAAATTACAAACTTTTTCTATGGTTTCTGTTCCTGGTGTTTCCCGTTTTTCATAACTTGTAAACGGTGAAGTTTCCGCATCACTTGCTAAAGAAACGGCTTTTTCTACGTTAGCCGCATATTTACCATCTTCAGTGTAGAGAACTTCATCTTCTCCCGCATCTGCTAATACCATAAATTCTGTAGAACCAGAACCGCCAATCGCGCCAGAATCAGCTTCTACAGCCCGGAATGCTAAACCAGAACGGCGTAACATATTGCTGTAGGCTTGATACATATCTTGGTAAGTTTCCTTGAGGCTGACTTCATCCACATGGAAAGAATAGCCGTCTTTCATAATAAATTCTCTTCCCCGCATCAAGCCAAAACGGGGGCGAATTTCATCGCGGAATTTGGTTTGAATTTGATATAAATGTAACGGTAGTTGCCGATATGAGCGAATCATATCACGAGCAACGGTGGTGATTACTTCCTCATGAGTCGGTCCTAATCCTAATTGTTGCTCACGACGGTCGATGAGGGAAAACATAATTCCCTCGGCTTTGGTGTAGGTGTCCCAGCGTCCTGACTCTTTCCACAAATCAGCCGGTTGTAATTGGGGTAGAAGACATTCTTGTGCGTTTGTGGCGTTCATTTCTTCGCGCACAATTTGGGAAACTTTCTGTAATACCCGCCACATCAAAGGTAGATAAGCATAAATCCCGCTACCGATGCGACGAATGTAACCCGCCCGGAGTAATAATTTATGGCTGGGAATCTCAGCATCAGCCGGATCATCCCTGAGTGTGACGAATAACATTTTTGACAGTCGCATCCTTATTTTCCCTTTTCAGAATTATTAATCTTTAAAATTGGTTAAGTCCTGGCGATTAGAAATCGCGGCTATACAAACTAAGTCCGCCTGCGCGGACTAAGACAAAATCAGGGTTTTTAACCCGCGTAGGCGGGTTTTGCCTGTGTAGCCGTGACTTCCAGTCGCCTGGTGCAAAATAGGAACTATAATTTTCCATCAATTCAGGAGCAAATTACCTTGTCAGATACAATTTATCAAGCACAAGCACCCCTAGAATTTATTCCTCCAGCCTTCAATCCCTTGGTTCTGAAAGGCTTTCATCTGTTGCTACCGAGTTGGATTAATTGGCAAACAGCTATTACCCAAATTGAAGCAGATAATGTAGAGGTGTTGGTGGATCTTTATCGCCAGTTTCAAGAGGGTAAAGTCCGCTTTTTGTTGGCGTTTCGCCATCCTAAAACAGATGATCCCTTTTGTTTGACCTATTTGTTTTCTCAACTCGTGCCAAAAGTAGCACGAAAGCAGAACACAGCGCTACACTTGCCGATTCATGCTCATTTTATCTACGATCGCGGCATTCCTCTCTGGGCTGGTTCTTATGTCGGTTGGATTGCTTCGCGTTTGGGTGGGACTTCCATTCAACGGGGTAAGGCTGACTGGACGGGGTTACGTTCGGCGCGTGATTTGTTTGCTAACGGTCAATTTCCGATGGCTGCTGCGCCAGAAGGTGCTACTAATGGTTTGTCAGAATTTATCAGCCCTTTGGAACCGGGTATCGCTCAATTAGGCTTTTGGTGTGCGGAAGATTTGCACAAGCAGGAACGTTCGGAACAAGTTTTAATTGTACCAGTTGGGATTAAATATGATTATGTGGCTGCTCCTTGGAGTGCGATCGCCAATTTATTAAGCGAATTAGAAGCGTCTAGTGGCTTGGTGGTACATTCGGGACAGCAAAATGAGGTGAGTTGTCTGGAGTCACTTTATCCCAGGTTGTTGACCTTAGCAGAACACTTGCTTTCGTTGATGGAACAGTTTTACACGCGATTTTATCATCAAACTTTGCCTGATGCTAAAACTATAGCCGCAGAAACAAGCGATCGCAATGCCGCTTTAGTCATCCGGTTGCAAGCCTTATTAGATACAGCTTTACGCATATCTGAGGAATATTTTAACTTACTATCTAAAGGACAGTTAAGCGATCGCTGTCGGCGAGTAGAACAAGCTGGTTGGAATTATATATTTAGAGAAGAGTTTAAGGATATCAAAGCATTATCGCCTGTAGAGAAAGCATTAGGCGATCGCGTTGCGGACGAAGCCAATTCCCGAATGTGGCACATGAGATTAGTCGAAAGCTTTGTCGCAGTTTCTGGTAATTATATTCGAGAAAAACCCACAGTAGAAAGATTTGCCGAAACAACTTTAATTTTATGGAAAATGATCGCTCGCATTAAAGGTAATAAAGTTAGCCAGATGCCGCAATTAGGTAAGCAACGAGTAAAAATTACCATTGGTGAGCCGATATCAGTATCAGAGCGTTATTCAGCGTATAAAGAAAATCGTTTAGCTGCAAAAAAAGCTGTTGCTGATTTGACGAATGATTTACAGCACGAGTTGGAAAATTTAATATAAATTTCAGGTTAGTAGTGTAAAGCCCTGCGGGCATAGCTACGCTTACCGCGTAGCGTCTCGGAGAGAGGACTTTAGTCCTCCAAAAAATCCTCACGTCATGATTTCACAACTTTATAGATGATATTTGATTCCTGATTTTAGCCATTAATTAGGAAGTCAATGCTAAGGATTCTTGCGCTACTTTCTCAATGACAAGAGATTGACAAACTGCTTGAATTTTGTTATTTCCACCAATATCAAAAAATAGATGCAGCCATTCATCAGGGGGAAGAGATAGGTTTTCTATCCAAGGGGAGGGACTGACTTGACCCCAGTCGATAATTGTGCCAAGATTAGCCGGGACTTCCTCTAAATTGTGAGGATTTGAATTAAATTGTATATCGAGCCTAATGCAAGATTTCAGGATGAGTTTTAGGGGTTGTTCAGTGGTAGCAACTGCCAAATTTGTGTTAGTGGGATTGAGTTCCCAATAGTAGTTGAGATTGAGAACATAGTTATAAGGAAATTCCCATCCCATTGACAGCAATTCTGCTTCGATAAAGTCATATTGTTGCCAAATGTCTTCAAAGTTCATACTTCTGTATTAAACATACAACCTTGACGATATATAGGATTCATATTTGATTTTTGAACAGATAAATAATAATACAGTAGGGTGTGTTAGCGACAGCGTAACGCACCGAAAGCTTTGGGGAAGGTGCGTTACGGCTTACGCCTAACACACCCTACCTGTACTTAGATTGTTTCATAAATCAAATCGGATTCCTATAGATCCCCGACTTCTCTAAGAAGTCGGGGATCTGGGTATTACTTTTTCTAAGTTTGAGCTACTTATCAATCAGCTACCTCATTGACTGGGAACCTATCAATTAATTGCATCGCCCGATAAGCATTACGCTGGAAATCTTTCGACAAGTGCGGAACGTGGGGAATCTGAGATAATAAATCCAAAGTCCGGCGTAAAATTCTCACCACATCGCCTTCATCCAAGGTGGTATTTTCGCAGAGTTCTGTCCACGGTGTTCCCAGCGCCCACTGTTCCACTATGGCAATTAACTCAAATTCCAACCAAATAGGCAAAGCGACATTATACCGCCGTTGCAGTTGAAAGATTTTGCGGCGAATGTTCCGCAGTTTTGCCAAGGCTTCTACTACTTCGTTACTGAGTTCAAAGTGTACCCTACTATCTGGACGAGGGGTTTCCACGACTAAGGCTGCTGCTGCTGCTGCTAAATGATGCGGATCTAAATGTTCCAATTCACCACTTTCAAAGACTAAACCTAGCCATAATTCATTTTCTCCCCGAATAGCGGCAGCAATTCGCCCTAATTTGGTGGGGACTAAGTTATCTAAAGCATCAAAGTGTTGCAAGATGGAAATTAAATTGACAAATTCTTCCCAATGGCGTTGTGAGTGTTCCTCAACTTGTGATTGTAATTGTTCCAGTTCGGCTTCTAATTCTACATAACGCGCCCGGCGTTTGAATATCTTGCTAACATTGCCTGATTGATGGATGGGATTTGCTTCTAATTGCTCTTGGACGGCGGTAACGCGACTGAGTTGTTCGGCCACTTCTGGGGGCATATACAATGACCCTTCTCCGCCTTCTGGAATGCGTTGCGCGATCGCAAATGTTTCTTCACTCCCACGCAGCGATTGACCCGGCTTTAACAGCAACTCAGGAGGTGGTACGATATGCGCTGGCACATCCAATCGTGGCAATTCCGCATACAAATTGACGACATCTTTAGTTGTCACCACGTACCAGCGATTATCTTGCCCCAAGCAGATCAAATGAGGAGCTTCCCCATTAGCAGGTATTTTTCCCATTAATACTGCTGTTATGGGTATAGATACGGCGATGTTTTTACCTTTGAGACTTAACAGCGTTCCTGACACTGCAAAGCTCAACATCATCACAAATTCTTCTTGCCGATTTTCCTGGGCTTGTTCTTGCAGGGTTGATAATAACTGGCGTTCTACTTTCAGGCGTTGCCGTAATTTCTCATAAACTGCTAGTTCATGTTCATTAACTGTGGCAATTTGTTCGTGAAGTTGAGCTAATTGGGTTTGCAGTTGGGCAATTTCATCATACTCTGGTCTTAAATGCAGAGTTGCCATGTACTGCCCAAAGCTGCGTTCTATGAGTTCCTTCGCTTGCTCTAAAGTATGGATTTGCAGCAGGTTCAGTACCATACCATAGCTGGGTGTAAACTGACTCACCAATGGGTCTGGTTTAGATGTCGCTAAATATGCTCCTTCCTTCGAGCCTTCAAAGGGAGTTTGGACTGTCACCACATGACCTTGTAAATCCATCCCTCGCCGACCAGCCCGCCCAGCCATTTGGAGGAATTCCGAAGCGTTTAATAGGCGATGTCCAGAATCAGTCCGTTTGGAAAGGGTGGAAATAACTGTTGTCCGGGCAGGCATATTGATTCCCGCCGCTAGTGTCTCAGTGGCAAAGACGACTTTAATTAGCCCTTGCTGAAATAGTTCTTCTACTAGTCCTTTCCACGCAGGTAAAATTCCGGCATGGTGAGCAGCAATACCTCTATAAAGGGGGGCAATTTGCCCAGAACGCCCAGCTTCAGGATTACGTGCTAAAAAATTATCAATTTGCTCGCGTAATATTTGCGACTCATCATTATTTACCAACCATAAATCACCAACTTCTGCAACTGCTTTATCACATCCTCGGCGACTGAAAATAAAGTAAATCGCTGGGAGCATATCCCGTTGCTGTAGCTGGCTGAGGGTGTAAGCTATGCCAGGGGCTTCTGGTCTACCATTTCTACCCCTGTCCCCTTGCTTCCTTTTGCCTCTGTTTGCTAAACGGGGATTAATTTTGGTTTTGGTCTCATTCAGCAGGGGAAACAGCCCCTTGGGATTGCAATAGTAAAATTCTAAGGGAACGGGACGAAAATCGGAATAAATCAGGTCTGTGGGACCGTGAACGCGATTCAGCCAGTCGGTGAGTTGGTCGCTGTTGGCAACTGTTGCGGAAAGGGCTGCTAATTGAATTTCACGCGGACAGTAAATAATGGATTCTTCCCAAACTGTACCGCGTTGGCGATCGTTCATGTAGTGGCACTCATCTAGCACCACCGCTTCCACGTCTACTAAGGAAATACCAATTTGCCCGATGGGTGTACCATAGAGCATATTCCGGAAGATTTCTGTTGTCATCACCAGAATCGGTGCGTCCCTGTTAATAGAAATATCTCCAGTTAACAGTCCAACTTGGTCATACCCAAATTGTTCACGAAAATCACGTAATTTTTGATTTGACAACGCCTTGAGGGGTGTGGTGTAAAATACACGTTTTCCTCGTGATAAGGCTCGATAGATGGCGTATTCCCCAACTAAGGTTTTGCCCGAACCTGTGGGCGCACAAACGACTACGGAACGTCCAGAATTTAGGGACGCGATCGCATCTTGTTGGAATTGATCCAATTCAAAGGGAAATATTAACCCTAAGTCAAGTTCTGGAGATGGTGCGGGATAATTCACTCAATCAAATTTGCAACCGGACTTTTTACTATCTTAACGGCTATTTTGTCAACTTCGTTAGTCATTAGTCATTGGTCAATCAATTTTAGATTTTAGATTTTAGATTTTGGATTAGACTGCAATCTAAAATACTCGCCGCGCTGCGTATGCTTCGCTAACGCAAATCCAAAATCCAAAATTCTTTGGTCATTAGTCACATTGGGAAGTTACAATTTTCCCCCCTGCTCCCTGCTCCCTGCTCCCCTGCCTCTTTCTTCTCCCCCCCACTCCCCACTCCCCACTCCCTACTCCCCACTCCCTCATTTCCCCAATTCTTGCGATCGCAGTGCCGCCGCTTTGACTGCTTCAATTAAAGCAGAGCGAAATCCGGCTTTTTCTAGTTGGGCAATTCCAGCAATGGTTGTACCACCGGGACTGGTAACACTGTCTTTAAGTTCTGCGGGATGAATTTTGTTTTCTTGCAACAGTGTCGCCGTGCCTAATACAGTTTGTAAAGCGAGCTGATTGGCGATGCTTCTGGGTAATCCTGCGGCTACTCCCCCATCAGCCAATGATTCTACCATTAAGGCTACGTAAGCCGGACCACTACCAGATAGTCCTGTGACTGCATCCATGAGCATTTCTGGAACTTCTACAACTTCTCCCACCGCCGAAAAAACTTGATGTGCTATTCTGTGGTGCTTGGGGCTAGTGTATGCACCTAAACACATAGCGGTAATTCCTGCCCCCACGGTGGCTGGGGTGTTGGGCATGGCTCGAATGACTGGTAACTGGGGAAATGCTGATTCTAGTTGGCTTAAGGACACTCCCGCTAAAATAGAAATTACCAAGGGCGAGATTTGGATAGTCAGAATATCTGCTAATTCTTGAGCGATCGCACTGAATACCTGTGGTTTTATTGCTAAAAATACCACTTCTGTGGCTTCTGTGAAAACCACACCATTATCTGTCGTTACAGTTACATTATATTTTTGCTGCAAATAACTTTGGCGTGTCGCTAGGGGTTCGCTGACTATCACTTCCGATGGTTGATAGATTTCCCGCGCCATCAGACGGGATAACAGCGCTTCTCCCATAACTCCGCCACCAATTAAGCCAAATTTAATAGTCATTAAGTTATATAATTAATAGTCAATAAGAGCAGGTTTAACCCATCAATCTATGGTAAGATACCATGTCTCATTAAACCCGCCCGTAAAATCATCAAAAATTTTCGTTGCTGAACTTTTGACTAATTTAACCTTACTGCACCATGCGGTTAACGTCGTTGCCCCAGGCTTGATTGGAACTAGTGGCGGGACGTGAAGGACGAACAGGTGTTTGGGGTACTTCATGAATAACTCCACCTTGGGTGCTAACTTGCACACAACTGGGCGTAAACAAAAAGATGCTTTCTCCGATTCGCTCTTGATGTCCATCGAGTGCGTAAGTCCCCCCAGCCACAAAATCAACCGCTCTTTGTGCTTGATCTGGGTCCATAATGGTCAAGTTTAAAACTACTGACTTACGCTCTCTGAGTGCTTGAATTGCCTGGGGCATTTCTTCAAAGGTACGAGGTTCCAGGTACTAACACTTCTGAAATTCCGTTAATTGCTCCTGGCATATTAATCACATTCCCCATCGTAGACTTTGATCCTGCGGCTACATCATCACCCATTGTAGTCATGGGTTCCCGCCAGCGTCGATTTTGAGCATTGGCTTCTGCTGGTGCTGGTTGGGGATTTTCTTGTTGATACAGATTTTGGTAGTTACTGGTATCTGTATCAGCTTCTTCTTCGTAGTATTCGTATTCCACTTGCTCATTGAGACCTACAAAGTCTCGGAGTTTACTAAATATGTTGTTCATTGTTCTGCTCCTGATAAAAGTTACCCTGATGGACTTGGCTATTAGTTAATGTAGCCAGAGTTGATAGCTACAAAGGCCTGACAACTTGTAAGTTTATCGCTGTTTGTAGCTTCTATTACAACTAAAGTTAATCAATTGACGTTTAAGGTAACGCCTGTAGATTAACTCACACACAATAATGAGTCAAGATTATAGCCGAATGATTGTTGGAAATAAAGATGACTTTCCCCCGCTTTTTCCTTAGTAGTCACCTGAATAAAAGCTAGATTCCTGTATTATATTAACTAAGTATTGATAAAAGTTTCTCTGTATTCCACCCCTAGTGGTATCGATACCATAACCAAAAAGTCATAGCTCATACCCTAAGTGCGCGTACCAAACAAAATGGTCCCTAATCTTACCATCGTTGCTCCAGCTTGCACTGCCAGTCGATAGTCTCCTGACATACCCATTGAAAGTTCGGGCATTGTCAGGTGAGACCAGTTTTGTTGTTGGATTTCTTTGGCTAATTCAGATGTAGCATTAAATACGTTAATTATTTCGGCATCATTCAATCCCAAAGGGGGAATTGTCATCAAACCCTGAATTTGTAAATTTTTACACTGGTCAAGTTCAGGTAAGTCAGCTAATAGTTCGGGGACACTCCAACCCGACTTGTTGGGGTCAGGAAGAATTTTCACTTGTAGACAAATTTGAGGACTAACTTTTAGCTCAAGTGCTAATTGATTTAAGCGCTGTGCTAGTTTCAAATTGTCTACAGAGTGAATCCAATCAAATAATTCCAGGGCTTTTTTGGCTTTATTACTTTGCAACCGACCAATAAAGTGCCAAGTAATATCCGGTAAGTCGTGTAACTCGGCTTGTTTACTGGCAGCTTCTTGGATACGGTTCTCGCCAAAATCGCGAATTCCGGTGTTGTAAGCCGCCCGAATGGCCTCAGAAGGCCATGTCTTGCTCACAGCAATCAACCGGACTGAAGGTGGTAGTGAAGCCCTAATTGTGGTGATACGTTCGCTAATGGAACTGGTCATTGGAATGTGCGTTGAAAAACACTCTGAAGTTGCTCGTACTCCTGGGATTGACCACTGCGGCGCAGAGTACGCAAGCGATTTTCTAACAACATTCGGGCTTCAGTACGTCCGATGGACTGAAATTTGATGCCTTTAATGTCGTTGGCAACCAAAAAAAACAACCGTTGGGCATAAAGTGTACTAAACAGATCCTGGCTTTCATCGACCATACAGATCCGATAAAGCAGACCCCAAGTTGGATGATTTATGTAAGTTTCTGAGCTTTCTGGATTCATTTAATAGTCAAGGTAGGAGTATATATCTTTTTGCAAATCAGTACAAATGTTCAGAAGATAATACACCCCTTTTGCCAGAATATTTGGTTATCTGATGCGAAAATCAGTAATTCTGGTCATTTAATGGCAGTGATCAAAACCTTGATCTTGTTCTGAATGGGCAGATGAACTGTCAGTAGCAACGTAGAACTGCACAAAATATCAGAAAGGCAATTACTTATGTCTATTTGCTCTAGCTTCTTTCCATATTGGCATAATTATCGCCCTGTGGAGCAAAATGGGCAAGAGATTGAATGGGTTAAGCCAAATTTCCTAGAACTAGTCTAGCACCCCAAAATAGGGTAAGCATCGCGATCGCTAGCCAATCTCTGGCTTTGAGGCGTAATTCGTGCCATATTACTTGATGTTCATTGGGGCTAGTGAAGCCGCGCACCATCATCGCACTAGCCATTTGTTCGGCTCGTAGGAGGAGATTTTTTAAGAGTCTCTCTGCTATGGTCATCCAAACTTTGACGGCTCCTTTTAACCCCAATTTTTTCCAATTAATTGCCCTAGTCATCACAGAGCGAATTAAATTTTGGACTTCTTCGAGAACTAGGGGAATAAATCGCAAGGACAAAGTTAAAGTCAGAGTAATTTCAGTAACGGGGACTTGGAAGCGTCGCAGGGGCTGCATTAAGCTTTCTATCGCCGTGGTGATTTCTTCGGGTGCGGTTGTGAGCAGATACAGGTTACTGCTGTAAATCACGGTAAATATAATCGTACTAACTCTGATGGCTAAATCAATTGAGCGACGAGTTACTTTGACTGGTCCTTTATGGAAGAGGATGTAGCTGTAGCCTTGATTGTCGTCTGTTGGTGCTGGGACAATATCGGTATTAGTGGGGTTTGCTGGCTGAGTTAAGATTTGTGGGTTAGTGGGTAGGCGTGGCTGATAACTTACACCCAAACCATCAGGACTGATGCTGATTAGCACAAAGACAAAAAACGCCAAGGTTAACAGCCAGCCCATTTGCTGTTTCCAGACTCGCCGGGGTATTCTAGCGATGACAGTAAAAATAATTAATAGTGCAACCAGTAATATCCGCCACTCGTTATTAGCAAAAGTGTAGCTGGTGAGAAAGCTCATCAACCAAGCAATTTTGACCCTTGGATCGAGTTTGTGTAGCCAAGTTTGCGGTTGTTCTAAGTATAGTCCTAGTGGTAGCGATCGCAATAAATCCATATCTTTTCTGAGTAAGGAGTGCAACAGCTGCGCTTAAAGCGGTAGCGGAGCGTTGAGACAGTGCTGATTAAGCAGAAGAGCGCAACGCTACTATATTATTCTTAAGCTTGATGCAAAAGTAGTAAAGCACCAATACTATCAGGTGCGTTAGCCTACGGCGTAACACACCCTACTCAGCTTGTACAGACGCGATTTATCGCGTCTCTTTATACGATTTATCGCGTTTCTTTGAGCGCACTTATTTAACGCGAGTTGCTCTATTAACACTACCAACTTCCATCTCCCGAACCTTTTTACTACGCCAAAGTAAACGCATGGGTGTGCCTTTAAACCCTAATTGTTTGCGGAATTGTCTTTCAATGTAGCGGCGGTAATTGTCATTAAAACGTTTAGCTTCGTTGACGAATAGGGCGATGGTTGGGGGTTGAATACCCACTTGAGTCCCATAATAGATTTTGCCCTGACGACCACCCCTAGAAGCTGGGGGTGAATGCCAACTTACAGCGTCTGTGAGGACTTCGTTGATTACAGATGTACTCACACGGCGTTTGTGTGATTCAGCTGCTTCATTGACTAATTCTAAAATCTTGTCTACCCGTTGTCCTGTAGAGGCACTGACAAAAATGGTTTCTGCCCATTCTGTAAAGTGTAACCGGGCTTCTATAGTTTTTTCGTAGTCGTAAATGGTATATGAGTCTTTTTCAATCGCATCCCATTTATTGACGACAATAATACAAGCTCGACCTTCGTCGATAATCCGCCCGGCTAATTTTTGGTCTTGGTCTGTGACTCCATCTAGGGCATCAATGACCATTAAAACCACATCGGCGCGGCGAATCGCTTTGAAAGCACGGTTAATACTAAAGAATTCTGTACCGTAGTCGATTTGTTTTTTTCTACGAATGCCGGCGGTGTCAATGATGCGATAAATTTGCCCATTCCGTTCGGCGATGGTATCAATAGCATCGCGGGTTGTGCCGGAAATCGGGCTAACAATTGACCTTTCTTCACCCAGAAAAGCATTTAATAAACTGGATTTGCCGACATTAGGGCGGCCGATAATGGCTACTTTAATCTCGTTAGTTTCTTCTACTTCTGTAACGATGGGGATGTGACTAATTAACTCGTCGAGTAATTCGCCTGTACCACTACCATGAATTGCGGAGATGGGGTAAGGTTCGCCCAAGCCTAATCCCCAAAATTCTGAGGCTTGAACTGCGCCTTGGTCTGGGGATTCACATTTGTTTACAGCCAGTAAAACAGGTACTGGTTGTTGGCGTAACCATGAAGCAATTTCTTGATCTGACCCTGTGAGGCCGGTTTGACCGTCTACAACTAAAATAGCGGCGCTGGCTTGGGAGAGGGCTGTGAGTGCCTGTTGGCGAATCAATGGCAGGAATTCGGTATCGTCGTTAAAGACTAAACCACCTGTATCTACAACTAGAAAATCGCGATCGCGCCAGTAAGATGGCATATAAGTGCGATCGCGTGTCACACCCGGTTCGTCGTGGACAATCGCCGTTTGTTCCCCGGCGAGACGATTAACCAGGGTGGATTTGCCCACATTTGGGCGACCGATAATAGCAACAATTGGCAGTCCCATAAAACCAGGGTGAGAGAGAGAGTTAGTATATCACCTATATCTTTTATTTTAACTACTTTAATTGTTTATTTAATTATTCAACCCTAATGCAGAATTTAATGGCGATCGCATCTTACCAGTCAGTGCTATTCACTGAGATAAATCGATTACTTACCCGCATATCAGGCAGATACTGATCACAAAGGGTTTATTTTTAAGATATCCTATACCCAAATTAGCCTTTTAAAATCATTTTCAATCAGCTTATGAGCCGTTCAGCCCCCTATCAGCCTTTGTTGTTGCGACTTCTGCATGGTATCAGTGGAATTTTAGTAATTACGGCAATTATTACCGGATTTTTAGTTTACAACACCTTCGACCAAAGATTTGGCAAAATCCCCATTCCTAAAATCGATCCAATTCAGGATATTCACGGTACTGCGGGTTTATTCTTTTTACTATTACTACCAGCTTTCGCACTTTATAGCTTTCATGCTGGAGAAAAGCGCCTATTACAGCCAGACTCAATTCAAAAACTCACACAGGTTGGTAAACCAATTTGGTGGGTGAGTCTGCAACGTATTGTCAATACTCTGATGCTGATTGCCTCAGTTTTGGCGGTAATATCTGGCAGAATGATGAAGGAAGAATGGCTACCTATCGGTGAACTTGATCACTTATGGTATTATTTCCATCTTATCGCTTGGGTGATTATGGTTTGTTGTTTAGCCACTCATCTTTTGATGTCTGCTAAGGTGGGTGGTGCGCCATTGTTACTATCTATGTTGTCAGGGAAATTCCGCCCAGAAGATAGTCCGAGAAACTGGTATAGTCGTTGGCGGAGTTGGTTGAGTAATTTTTCCCAGAATTTGAGTGCTGGAATTAATCAGTTAACACAGAGTAATTCCTCATTGAGAATTATAGAGGTTTTTGTGTTGGGGGGAATTATCGCGGCTTTTGTGTTACCACTGTTTTTCTCTGCTGCTGAATAAGTCCATAAATATAGGAGATTTTTTATGATTAAATAAATGTAGAAATATCTTTTAATATCAGATTTAGATATTTTTTGCACTTCCTGAAATTACGGTTTTTACTTTGGTCGCGCCTAGTTTGGAATATTTAGTTGGGCTTTTTTTAAACGTTCGCGTAGCGTGCGCGCAGCGCATACCGCAAAGGGCGCGAAGAGAAGAAAGATCAGAAATTTGAACCACAGATGCAGACTCGTGGCTACTCTACAAGAACGCCAAAGGTGAACCCGCAGGGTACAGGGATGAACACAGATGCAATTTCTGGGATTTGACGGCGTGATTCTAGTCGAGATGTTTGTTTTTTTGTGGTTTTTGGGAAATATAGAGTTATTGGGCTTATACCAATTTTATGTGAGGCTGCATATTATTTTTACTCCACCCCTTACTCCTAACCCGTAAAAATCCGGTTCCCTCCTCGCTTGCGGGGAGGGTTAGGGAGGGGTTCTTTTTATGCATCTTTATATAAAATTGGTATTACGTACTGTCCAAATTTTTGGTTGTGTAAATTAACGAAAATACTCGTTTCGGGCTTGTAGCTAGATATTACTGAACAAGTTTCAATAATTAACAGGACTTACGCAAAAATTGCCAAGAATCTTGATTTATTGAACCGCCAAGTCGCCTAAAGCCTTCGGCATAGCTACGCTTACCGCGTAGCGTCTCCCTTTGGGAGAAGAACGCCAAGAAAACACAGATTCTGCGTAAGTCCTAATTAAGTTGGAATATCTGCAACCAATAAATTGGGTTTAGTATTTCCTGTGAAGTGTAAGTTGTTAATTCGTTAATCGGGGGAATTCTCCATGTCTAATTACCATGAAGAAGAAGGTGATTTTGATCAATATGTAGAATACAGAGAAGTTAGCTGGTTCACTAGAATTAAGGAAGCAATTCAAGGTATAGGTCTGGGTTTTTTACTAATCATAATTTGTTTTTGTATTCTGATTTGGAATGAAGGACAAACAATTGTTAATCAAGTTGCACAGCAAGCCATACCAATTTCTTCAGATGTCGCCAATAACCAACATATTGGTAAATTAGTGATCACCAGTGGAGTTATTACCACTAATCAAACTTTGGGGGATAATTTATTTATTCAGCCAGGAGAATATATAGCGATCGCCAGAGGTGTGGATATTTATAGCTGGGAGGAAGAACAAGCAAAAGACGCTACAACAAATGTTGGTGGTTCTCAAAACCAAAAAATCACTACTACTTATCAAAAACGCTGGGTAGCATTAGACGATTTCAATAAAAACATATCAGTACACGGCAATACCAATGTAATATCTAGAAGTACAAAATCAGCCTCTTTTGTTTACCCGCAAAAGCATCAAAATCCTAGTCCAACTGTTGAGAATGCAGCATACAAAGTTAACGAGGCTAAGATTGGAGTTTCTGATTTAGATATGTCCAGTTTTGCTCTTCCTACTAGCAACAGTGTAAATGAAGCCTATGGGACGAAATTCACTGGTAAGTTACAATTATCTCTGCAAAGTATAAGACCTCCAGCAGGCTTTACCCACGTAGAATTACCAACACCGACACCATTACAATTATCTCAGCAAAACCTCATCTCTACAGCAGGCGTTACCAATGTTGGTAATTATCTATATAAAGGTTCTGGGACTCTAGCAAGTCCAAATGTTGGTGATTTACGCATGAGATATGCAGTTTTTAATGCTAATACTAATGTGACAGTTATTGGTAAATTAGCAGAAAATAATCTCATTGTTCCCTATGTCCATAGAAATAATCATCGTCTCTATCGACTATTTACCGGTACTGAATCACAAGCACTGGATAGAGTTAAACGGGAAGACCATCTGTTTACTTGGGGATTAAGATTTTTGAGTTTAATTTTTATCTGGTTGGGTTTAAGACTGATAGCTGAACCAATGAATGTGATTTTGGATTTTATTCCGATTTTTGGCTCAATTGGTAGACTAACTACAGGCTTTTCTACTCTTATTGTCGCGTTGATAATCACCATATCAACCATCGTCACATATCATCTTACACAGAATTTAGTTTATCTAGCGATCGCAATTCTGATTACTTTTTTCATTGCGAATATGCTGTTTAGCAGGCGTTACAGAACTTGATAACTCATGGCTAAATCGGCGGAATATTCCGGACACCCCTAACTCGCGCAGCGTCTCGCAGAGATAGTGATTATATGGGAACACCGCCGATTTTTTGGCTTTGCTGATTTGAAGTATGAACACGGTTTTGATCAGGTCAAAATCCCTATAAAGACGTTCTAGAGAACATCTCTACATTCATACTTGCTTTGAGCAACGCCGAGTTTTTAATTTTTGTTCAGAGCCACTCTTAATTCCTTCAGCACACTACTAATGGCCGTAGATTCTGCATTTTTTGCCAGTTGTAGAATAACTTCGGGACTGCTTTCATTCAATATGTCATTGTATGCAGTAACAGCATCATTTAAGTGATTGATATCCACATTTTTTGTGTCTCCAATCAATTTGCTTAAAGCATTGACCAGTGCTTCTGCCTTAGCTGGTGAAACATCTAAACTAAGTATGGCATTTTTCAGTGCTTTAGAAGCTTCTACTGAATTTTCTTGACCGTTTAAGAAAGCCTGAATAGAAGGATGATCATATTGAGCGGCTATTTTAGCAATAACTTCGTTTAACTTAGCCTGACGCTCTTCTTTGAGGCTCAGAATTACTTTATCATCAACAACTTCTGCAATTTGCACATCAGCATTATCAGCAGCTGCAAAACTGTCTCCAACAAAAGAAGAATCTGAGCTAGTTCCTGGTACAACTGACTTATCTCCAGTATAAGACTCTGGGCTAGTTCCTGGGACGACATATTTACCAGCGTATGCACTATTAGACGCACCTAATACAGAAGTCAAAACAGAAAATGCTAAAGCGAAAGAGAGAACCAATGGTTGTTTCTTCATTGTTTTTATTGTTGATTAAATTTGATAGTGATTGAACAGTTAAAACTGAAAAACATACCCTGCACTGAGGGAAAAACCTACACCTCTATCAAAATTTCGAGTCAAGTCTGTGAAAATTGCATTGACCACGATAGGTGTATTCTTGAAAGGAGCAATAGACGAACCTATATTGAGGCTATTTCCTGTCCAGCTACTTATGAGGGATGCTTGAGGTATGACTCTTAAAGCTAAACTGCCGAAAATATTAGCATTATTTTCGTCTGTTTCTCTTGTACCTACAGTCCGAAAACCACCGTTACCATAACCCAAAGAAATAGTTAAAGGTAATCTATGATTGGGGTTATTTGGTTGCAGTGCAAATGCTCTAGTAACTACTCCATACAGAGTATTTTTATTTTCGGAAGATTCTCCCCATTTGACAGGATTTGTCCAACCCACAGCTACTGCTGTGCCATCAGGAAAGTACCTGTGTAGCTTGAAACCTAAATAGCCGCTATCAGCAACATCAAACCTGCCACCTTGTAAGTAGGTTCCACCTGAACTGGCAATGTTGACATTGACTTCCAAACCTACAGATTTACGCGGATTTCCCAACCCAAAACCAGTAGAGTAAGAGCCATCTCGAAAGCCCTCAGAATCTTCATCTAAAGGCAGAACTAAACCGACTCCAAAATAGGCTTGTCCCTGACTTGCTCCATAGCCAGAGGGAGTACCAGCTGTTGAAGCAGGGTAAACTCTTTGTCCTCTACGTTTAATTACCTGTGGTTGGGGCTTAATGATAGGATCAATTAATAGTTCTTGGCGTAATTTATCACTATCGCCAAAGGCGACTTCCACAGACGTTGAAGACTCTAATTTTTCGATGGTTTCAGCTTGTTTTTGCTCCCCTAAATTACTTTGCTCTTGTATTGGCAAATCAACCTGATTATTTTTAGAAGCCAATAAGTTTTGAGTTACAGTAGTATTGGTTTCTAATACATTTTCAGATGCCAGCAAAGGATTTTCTGGAGAAAAAAACTTTGTGAATGTTTCAGGTTTAAGCTTAACACTAAAATCACCATTATTACTTGGCTGCAATTCAGCAGAAGTATGGCGTTTTTTAGATGCTAACAATTTCTGTCGCAGGCTGATATTTGACGCTGAATTCAGTTTATCTACTATAGATTGTACAAGAATTTGAGCAGAAGTCAACTGATTTGATTGATTTTCCCCAATAACTTTATGATCTGCTTTATCCTCAGCAAATACAGGCTTTATGGAAATAGCTGTTAGCAGTAGCAGGAAAGTTAGCAAGGTTATCCCTACTTTTCCATATAGATATTTAACACTAATAAATTTAAAATTACCACCATTATTGGTTATTTTTTGTATCCTATCCATCAGAATATCCTTTATCTATTTATTAAAGAATGTTTGAAAAGTATTAAAGATGACGCTTTTCCCTAGCACCCCTTTGTAAAAATCATCCATTAGTCATATCTTTCTTAAGAACCTGCAATAATCCGGAGAGATTAAGGCAGGACTAATACAATAAGAACCTCGTAATTACTCATTGAAAAAAGATTTAATCACAAGAGGTAAAAAAGGTGACTTTGAGTAAAAAGTTTCCGACCATTTTTGGGAAACTTCCGGATAATAGCTAGCTCTGAAGAAGAAATAATTTATCTTTAAATAAACGGTATTTGTTGCCTGTGTGGCAACTGAAACAACGTAATATTTCTCAAGGAGGATTCAGGCTAGACATTTGATAAGTTAAGGTATAAAATAATATGAAAAATGCTCCTTGAACATTAATAGAATAGTGTTACGCTGGGAATTTTTAAACCGTAAATATTACGAATATAATTTTATTTTAGAAAAGCAATTTACACAGAAGTTATTCTATCTAGTAATCGCAGTCATCATCACTTTTTCCATTGCTAATAGAGTTTTGAGCAGGCGCTACCAGATTTGAAATACATACATAATTTGTCAAATGAGTGTAGTAGAGTAAAAAACAATGAACTACAGATGAAGACAAATAAACATAGATGAACACATATTTATCTGTACTTCATCTAAATGAATTCTTGTAGGGATCTGAGTTTTCACGGGATATGGAAAAACCACAACGAAATTTACCCCCCTTAGAAAGAGGGGAAACCGGAAAATCTAGTCCCCTCCCCTTTCCAACTAACGTGTACACACAAGTCTAAAAACCTTGATTTGGGTAGGGTGTGTTATGGACGTTAGTCCTAACGCACCGAAAATCTAGGATGGTGCGTTGCGCTACGCGACAACACACCCTACTAAAAAAGATTTGGAGTAATTTAATGATTTGTGTGTACACCGTAGCCCCTTTCCCCGGTCCGGGTTAGGGTGGGGTAATTAAGGAATGGAAGCGAGGTTTTCCAGATGCGGTGAAAACTTATTTCTAGGGATAAATGCTCAAAAATGCGGCCTTTAACGTAATGAGCGAAAAATTACGCGGCCTGGAGTTTCTTCTTGATTAATTCGCGCATACACCCGCAGACAAGTTAAAACTTCCCCAGGAACACCGCCGCAGTTGAGTTGGAGGTCATCTTTTGAGAAGGTGCAGACATCAGCGTAGAGTCCAGATAATTGGCGAATTTTCACGTCATAACCCATGTTAATCGCCGTTTGAGCCATTTTTTTCAAAACGCGCCGTGATTCCTGCTGCAAGTTACCCCACCACGAATAACGCTCAACTGGGGGGATAAATACTAGGGAGTGTATGGCTTCATCTATGTCTATCCATGCACGCAAACTTAATAATTGATCAGAATTTGATTCGGCTTGTTGCACGCGATGCCAGCGATCGCTTAAAGTATTCATATATTGAGTGCGTTGTTCTGGCTGGGACTGTAAAGAGATAATATCGAAGCTGAACAAGCTTTTTAAGGCATGATGTAAATCTGGATCTATTGCGATAAATTTCTGGAGTAGTTGCACAAAGCCAGCCAGATAATATAAATTTCCATATTCTGTCACTGGGTTAATTCCAGAATTTAGTAGGGCTTTTTCCGATAAACATAATCCTGGAACCTTGACAGCACCGTTAAGTCCGGGGTAAATAATTTCATCTCTGCTGAAGGGAAGTTGACGCAGATGCACATTATCTGCTACAGCACCAATTTCTTGAGCGAATTCTAAAGCCCGTTGTCGCCAAGCTGTGGCGATATTTTCTGGAACTCGCAGCAGTTTTCGGTGAATTTCAGGCCATAAATCAGCATCGGTTTGGCTTTGTAGTGACGAATTGCCTAAATATACGCTCAGTTCAGCGTCATTCGCAAAGGCTGATCGCAGATGAATCAATTTTAACTCGTCTGGGGGCGATATCAGGAGTAAGGTTTCTTCGGGAATAGCATCTGGGGGTGGTTGCAATAAGCTGGAGATTTCTTTGAGGATATCATCGCATATCTCCGTTCCCGGATCGAGGGGAAATTCGGCGCGGGCTTTATTTAAGGTGGCTTCTAGTCCGTACAAACTGAATTTTAGGACTTTGGCTAATTCGGAGTTTTCTATTTCTAATAATTGACTTAATTGGTGCATGAATATTAATTATAAAATTGATTTTTTCTCCAGCCCCAGATGCTAAAGGTTAAGACGGTTCAGTTAGGTTAAAACTTTTTGTGAAAGTCAATTTTTTAACGAACCGCCCGCGCGCAGCGATGCCCGTAAGGGCTGTAGTACGCCAAGGACGCAAAGGGAGGAAGAAGAAGGAAAAGAAGGAAGAAATGTTTAATAGACATTTGGTAAGAATTAAATGTGCGTTTCCTATAACTGTTGTAGAGACGTTCCATGGAACGTCTCTACATTCTTTTCTGGAGATGTTTAATGTATACCGCAAAAGGGATCGCGTTCTTTATCAACTTCGTTGGGTTGCAGTTCTAGTTCAGCCCGATAAACACATCCGGCTTGTTTGAGACATTCTTGGCTTGTGGATGTCCAATAGGGAACTTCGCCGGCGTGCATTCTGAGAATCCCTTTGTTATCGAGAGTTACACAATATTTGCAAGGGTAATCTGTGCTGATATCTGGTTTACTCAATGCGCCAATTCTGATCCATTTTTTGGTGTTAGTGGTGGTATCTATTTGATAAATATAAAAAGTGTGTTGACTTGTTTGAGGAAAGGGAGGCAAAGGATTACTGACTAAACCGTTTTCTGGTTGCTGTTCGCTATTGTGTAAATAGTGAAATTCTCTGAGGAATTTACTATCATCTTTGTCTACCTCAAAAACTAAATGATAAGCATTTGGTTGATCTACAGTTGCAGATTCAATCACATTAACAGCAATATCACCATCATTTAAGTTTTGATGCTGACGTTCTACGGCAATATTCCATTTCAATTTACCATCAGCAAATAGTGTTGATGTTTCAGAAGCTGCTAATAGGGCTGCACCCACATCAATACCAGGAATGTCAATTAAATAATGGGGATTTCCTTGACAAAGTAAGACATTAAATTGCAAGGTTTGGTCAATTTCAAACTGGACTTTCATTTTTTTGAGAAACTCGGTTTCTGGCATTCCTAGTTTCTTCATCAGGTTTTTGCCATCGAAACTACCCCAGAGTCGTAAGTCTCCTTCTTCGTAATCTTGGCGGTAAATAATATTAGTTAATTGTATCCCTTGCCAGTCTGTACGCACTTTGGCAGATGTTTCTGAAGGCGTGATTTGATATAGTTCTTGTCCGGCTTTGAATATGGGTAAAAGTTCGTTACTTTGGGTTTTGCGTTTGAAGTTACAAGGTAGATAATAAAAGAGGTTTTTTACATCTATTTCTAACTGATTTGCGCCTTTGCGGAGTAATTCTTTAGACTCTTCTGGATCAAACCTGAGTCTGCGGAGTTTCTCAGCGTAGCAAGCACCGGCTGAGGTGGCTAATTTAGTAAATTCCAAAACAAAGGTAATTCGTTCTGGGTTCCAGACGAAATAAGGCGAGTTACTAAATTCTTGGTAAATTTGGCGTTGTACTAAATCTAGGTTACAAGTTTTGCCAGATAAAATCAACCAATCAACTTTATGTGTGTTCCAAGAATCTATGTTTTGGTCTTGGAAACCTAAGCGACTTTCCATTAGTCCTTTAGCGATACCAATTCCTTCTTTAATAGTGGAAGCAGCGGCGCGTTCAAATTGTTGATTGTCTAGAATTACGCTGATATTATCGGGATTTATGATTTGAAATTTTATGGTACTTTGAGTCAGTAATTCTGAAATTTGTTGTTCAGAAACAGTAAAGGTTAAAAGCGGATGATCTGCTGGTGGCTTTTGCCCAAGTTTGAGTTTAGCGGCTTCGGCATGATCCCAGAGAGTATAAAAGGTTTGTAGCCTTTGGGGTGCTTGTTGCCATCGGGTAGGTATTACTTTTTCGGCAGTATCTAAGGCATCTTTATAAGCAGCATCACCGTCAGGATTTTCTTTATCTAAACATTTTAATAAACTGCCGCTTTGGAATTTTCCTTGTTCTAAGAAACGCTCGTTTAATTCCGAGTTAATTAAATCTTCTAGCTTTTCGCTTTCGATGTCGCCTGTGGTGATGGCTGTTAAGAGAAAATCAGCGATCGCCACTTTCAATAATCTAAATATTCTCAGGGTAATTAATTCACCGCCTAGCTGTAAATGTCCCGAAGAACCTAATAGTTTCGGAGTCAGTTTATAGTAACGTCCTCCTAACCCTCTATCTTCATGATCGGCAAAAGCCGGAGTTTTATCTTCCAAAGTTAATTCAATTAAAGCTAAGTCTGTTGTTCCCCCACCAATATCCAAAACGAGGACATTTTGTGACCATTTATTTTCGACTTGGCGACAACGAGTTTTAAATGATTCAATCCCAATATTGAGATTTCCGCCAAATTCTCGCCATAAAAAGAAGATGGCGACGGAGACGGCTTCATCATAAGCTGTTTGAACATCATCAATACCCAATTGTTCGACTAATTCCTTGACTTCCTTACGCACTAATGGCGGGGCGACAGTGGGGTAGGTAACAACGGCTGTGAGGAAATCTCCTTCTGAAAATCTGCGTCTAGCGCGTTGGCGGTAATCTTCGGTTAACTCGATTAAATGCGCCCAAGCTGCTTGGATGAGTTCGTTAACATTAATTGTTTCTTCTTCACCATCCAAAATTATGGGAAAAGTGCGATCCTGTCCAAAATAGCGCTTGGGTGAGTGGTGAAATCGGCTGATAATTTCCTTTAAAGAAACGCTTGTTCCTTGGGCGATCGCTTTTTTGCGATTATCCCTAGCTTCTCTACCCATCCGCAGTTGTAAATCTGTCAAACTAGCAATTTCTAATTCGCTGGGTATTTCTGTATTCCGGCGATTAATATCTAAGACGACGGGGATTAAATTTTGCGATTCTAAGGTGGGGACACGAAAAACTTCATGGTAGATTTGGTAAAGCTTTTTGCTTGCAGCCCGGCGAAATTTATCGCTGTTACCTAGACATAATTCTACTTGGCGAATCGCTTCTAAAAATCGTTCTTTTTGATCACTTTCAAAAACTTCTCGCAGACGATGGGGTTCAATTTCCAGGTTTTTGCTAATATCAGCAATAAACTTGTCCCAGTCGTGAGGATTGACATCAGGTAAAGCTACCGATGCCGGAGAACTTAACCATTCTATCATGCGATCGCGCAACCGAATTTCTTGTTCTCTCGGTAAAATTTCGGCAATAGGGACTTCCATCGGGTCGAAGAGTGTCACTGTAGAATTGGAAGTACCAAAATCTAAAGCCAACCATCCAGGAAACCTTTTTTGGGGTTTATTGCTGATTTTTTTTTCAATATATTTACTGATTTCTATAGGACTGCTAATCGGATCACTGTCAATTGTTTCCTCATCAAAAATTATGGGCGACCATAGATAGCATGAAGCCCCGCTTTGTCGAGGTTCAGATAAAATTGGATCTCCTAACACATCAGAATCAAAATATTCAACAATCACCTCTAAAGTGCAGTTAATTGGTTCAATTAAAGGACGCTCTAATTTACAAGGATATTGCTCTAATTGCCCAATTTGGGAAATCTTCGGAGTGACAGAATCAAAAGGTTTATATGCCTTTTTAATTTGTACAGCTAATTCCTCTGGAGTTCCAGTCACAATACAATTAATTCTCGCAATGTGAGGTACATTATCCCCAGCCGCCACCAGTTGAATAGTAGGTAATTCCAAATATTCATTTTCCCTAGCACGGACTTGAAAATTAGGTGCAAGCCGAATTTCAACAGCCATTTTTTCTCCTTATATTAATGCTTTACAACCCTAAACTAAGATTAATTTCTTAATTTCTCTGTGTTCTCTGTGCCTCTGTGGTTCGTTTAAAAATAAGAACTAGTAGAAACCTTAGAAAGAATCTGCAACCAAGTAGGAACAGCCACCTTAGCAGGAGAATTTCCCGCCGCAATATGTCTGAGTAAAGCTTCCTTCTTAGAAAGATTTTGCAGAGTCGGAATAATTTGATCCAAAATACCTTCTAATTCAGCATTCACCTGTTGATTAATTTCACTAACATATTGCACCAAATGCAGACTAGCACTAGCAGTTATTTCGTCTCGCAGTCGCAGAACAAAAAGTTGATGATTACCTGTTTTGGGTAAATCTTGACTTTTTTCAGGAGACCAATCAAAGATTTGACCAATATTGTGTTTTTCATCTTGACGCGCTAAGGGAAACATAATTTCCGGTGAAATTGATTGTTCTTTGCTATTAATTTCGGAAATAATCGCTTCTTGCCATTGATTAGGGTCGCATCCTAATAGTAATTTGTAAAAAATATCAGCTTCTTCTATGCCAAACTTGGTTTCAATTTCTTGTTCCATTTCTGGGCGCAGATTTGCCTGTAAATGATCGCGTTCTGCGGCTATATGATGGGATAATTGACTTAATAAATCTACTACTGCTTGATGAATGCGATCGCGCGCAAAATTTTCTAATTCTTTAACAGTTTTGGCAAAGGCTGGATAAAAATCTTCACTCTTCGTTGGTAGGGTGCTATTAACTCTATTTCCTCTGTCAAATAACTTGCCGGCTGCACCTTTAAATTCGGCAATAGTGATATTACCATTGTTGGCTTTATTAAATAGTAAAGTCCACTCATTCCAATTGAGGATTTTAAAAGTGAGTTCGTCTTTTACCACATCACTAACCACATCTCCCCGACGGTCTTTGAGTGGTTCTTTACCTAAACTTTTTTGAAAATTGCGATAAGTTTTATCTAAGTTTTCTATAGCAGCCCGAAACTCAATTAAATCCTGACTATCTGCGGTGGGAATGCCTTGTTCATGAATTTCGGCAATAATGTTTTTGAGATATTCTTGTTGTTGGAGTAAATTATCGGCAGACCTTTGAGTATCTTGATACAGTTGTTTCAGTCCATGACTGGTAACATGATTTTGAATTAATTCTCGCAGTTTAGCAATGCCACCATCTTGAGCAAAGTAACTCAATTGTCTGCCTAAATGACTGCGTGGGTCAGATTCTAGCAGCCGTGTGCTTAATAGTTCCCACTTTTGTTGCAATCGCTTCGACCGTTCTAAATAATCAGGATAATCTAAGTTAGCTAAAAATTCTGGTGAACCTGCTTTGACTGTACTAGAACGTTTTGCCAACTCAGCCAGCCCTAGTAGTGGCGATAATAAAACAATCCGGTCTTGTTGGGTGGTGAATGCACTAGCAGCGTCAATGGTGGTTTGCAAAACTTTCAATTTGCGGAAAACATCTTCTTCTTCTAAAAGTCTACTACTTTCGATTAATCGATCCAGTTCTCTTTCACAACCTTCACTATCTAAAGGTAATTGATCAAAACGACCTACCCCCACCAAAATTAAATCTTTGAGGTCTTGTCCTGGGCGCTGTTGCTGCATCATCGTGAAGATTTTATTGGCGCGATCGCTTCCAGGAGTTTTACCATTTAAAAGCACTAAAATTGTTTGTACTTCTGCTAACTCCCGCAGTGACAAAAAGGTATCTCTAGCACCAGAATTAGCAGCCCCTAATCCGGGAAAATCTAACAGCACAAATTCTGAAACTCCGGCAAAATCCCAAATCTCTCGTGATATTTGGACCTCAATATCAACACGACGGATCAGGGGGAAACTGTTCTGTAATAGCTTGGTAGGTAGCCTTTGGGGTGGACTAGGTAATCGGATATGACATGGAGGTATCTCCTCAAAACGGAGAGTTTGGATCGCCATTGGCTGTTCAGTCAGCTGTAGCCCTTCATGGGCGGTGATCGCATCAATCTGGTAATGTCCACCACACATAGCTTCGCCATAAGCTTGATAGGCGCGAATGAACAATACCAACTCTCGCAGTAAATAACGTAATTCTAAGTTTTTACTACTGTTCCATGTATCTTCGCACCAGTTAATAATATCTTTGCCAGTACTTAATTTTGACATAGACATAGGTGCAAGTCCAGCAGCCGTAGTTCGGCGGCTTGCTTCCTCCAACATGAATTGCAGACACTCATTTACCCCTTCATGAGAAAGATACTCTACCCGATAATTATTTGCCTGAGTGGTGACAAAACCTGATTGCGGCACAATATGGATAGCTGTAACATTACCTGTAGTCGGGTTCTCACTAATAGGTAAAGCATCAGCATAACCAATCAGGCTGCCCAAAAGTAAAGTTTTGCCGCTACTAAATTCTCCCATCACCCCGATTCTAACTGGAGATGTTGCCAGTTCTACAGTTTTCTCAGCAGCTTCCCGGAGGCGCACCAGACAGTCATCCAGGCTAGTAGGTATCCAATCTTCTTGTTTAGAAGGATATTGAGGTACTGAGTCTAGTTTTTGGAGGATAAATTCGCCGTAGTCTTTAAAACAATCTAATTGTTCTATTTCCATAAAAATTCTTTTCCTCTGGTATTAAATTCTGTGAGTTTTATAACATAAAAAAAATCAAAATAGCAGATATTCATGCAACTTACCTATCATATTTTGCATCATTATCAGATGATTTATAACTGTGGATAGATTTAACTATACTGAATTAAACAATTCTTAACCGGATACTTATCTGGAAAAGGTTAAAAATAAAAAATCAACCTTCTGGGATTCCAGTATCATTTTTTTCATGAGAATTATTAATATCTAAGTAAATTTCATCTAGTAATCCCCTCATTTAATGATCTGCGTCTGTTTATTCTACTTTCTGGTTGAGATACATCTGTCTTCAGTGGGTTTAGGTGAACGATATGTGTTTGTTAATGTAATTAACGACACTTATTTATTACCAATTCAACTGTTATGACATATACCCAAACCAGCGATCCAAATATTCGTGAATGTGTCCAATCATGGCAAAACTTGGATGTAGATGAACAGTTAGCGTTGTTTTGGTTTATTTACCAAGAAATGGGAAGTTCTATTACACCAGCCGCCCCTGCGGCCAGGTACTGTTTCCCCAGAAATTGCCGAAGGTTTATGCAATCAAGTTAAAGAGTTGAGCCACGCACAACAATTACAAGTTCAGCGTGATATCATTACCAAAAAGGATACTCAAATTAGCCGTGAATATGGTTCTTTGAGTGATACCACAAAACTGTTATTTTGGTATCGATTAGCTCAAGAGATGGAAAGCGGTAGAATCATTCCTTTACCTGCTGGTTATCAGCTTTCATCTGCATCTCAAACCCTGTTGGATAATATCAAAGCGTTACCTTTTGAACAACAGATTAATGCTTTCCGTGATTACGTTTCGCCAATGGGTGCTGAACCGAAAGGAGGTGCAGAAATTTAACAGGAACTTCAACCCCTCTGTGATCGAATGCGGTTGGGAGGGGTGAAAATAATGTCCAGCCTCACAAAAAATTGGTAATAGGACTCATATTTGATTTATGAAACACACAGAGAGGAGAGTACAGCACCAAGACCACAGAAGACGGTGCGTTAGGCTAAAGCCATAACACACCCTACATATACTTAGATTTTTTCAATAATCAAATCGGATTCCTAGAGCATCTCGGATTACTAAAAAATAAAAACAAGTATAAATAAATATAAATAATGTCAATGATGGCTCTAAATTAATTTTTTATGCTCACTTTAAGTAGCAGATACACCCTCAAGCCGTAAGTAACGCTCTTTGTTTTATATTCCCTAATATAAGGCGATCGCTCAATTAATTTCATCTATCTTATGGCTAATATAAATATATTGTTTTTTGCAGTGAAAGGTTTTATTTTTTTCAAATCTAACGAGGTAATTAGTAATATTAATAACTTGCAAAATAATGACAATGTAGATTTAGTTACATAAAAAATTTCTAGGAGGTATTCAGGAAGACTTGAGTATTTCACTATGGTCAAAATAATTATTTAATTATAGCTCTAATTAATGATATATGAAATCTGTTTTTTTTGCTTTCCTGGTTAGGAAAAAAAGTAAAACCCCAGGACTGGGAATCCCTGGGGTTTTTTACCTGACCACACTTATAGTTTTAATAGAAAATTGGGAGAAAGTGTCAAGTCCAACAGACATAAATAGGTGAATTGGGTCTAAAAATATTGGCTACAAAGACTATCTTTATGCTAGTTAAAGGTTAATTCGCAATCATCAGATGCCCAACTTCTACGGGTGTCTCCAAGAGGTTGGGGATTTTTATGTTCATAACTGATTGCGTATTGTTATAGCTGCTAACACAAATATCATCTATTGGTTCTGGAATTTTCATCTATTAGACAGATCAATAAAAAGATATAATTTCATGATTTATGTCTAAAGTTGTAATTTTCCCGGCTTGATTTATGAGTGGGAATAGAGAAAAATAAAAACATCATGATTGAACATGATTGTAGCCAATAAAAGTGACAGAAAGCCTACTTAATGCCCGCGCCTGTGGGCATTTTTTATTGTTCCAAGAACCCCACTCCGCAGGGGGCTATCGTGTACACACAAGTCTTATCAAGTTGCCTAACAGCGTTTCGATCCCCCCTAACCCCCCTTAAGAAGGGGGGAAAATTGCTTAAAGTCCCCCTTGAGAAGGGGGATTTAGGGGGATCAGATCACTTGTGTGTACACCGCGTAGTTCCTTAGTAAGGGGTAAATTCAGGGTCTGTACTTGATTGCCCAGATGTGTGTACACCGTAGGCGCAGGGGAGAGGGGAGGAGTATTTCATCGCTGCAAAATCTCTATTTCATGGTTTTGCTCCAAGACTTGAATCACGCTGTTATATTTATCCTGGACATCCTGGCGGTCTTGTGATTCTGGCAAGCCTTCATGGCTTCCTCGCGCGATCATGTCAGCATGACGCTTGAGAATTTGCTGATATTGCCCATTATGGGTGCAAGTGGCGATTAAGGCGATCGCCTTGAGCAAATGAATCGTCACAGCTGCATCAGTTCTGCTGTTCTGCCGAATTTGGTTAAAAGCTTGATCGACTATCCCCTCAAAAGTTACTGGTTTGGCAATCACCCGCAATTGGTTATGATCATCGTAGCGGTAAGGTGAGGGAAACTGTCTTTGTACAAGATGACACAGTGCAGCACTCAAACGGTCAATACATCGAATCGCAGTGAAAGGATCGTTGATTCCCGGAGAAATAGCCCGCAGAGCAATTTCTACTAACTGTTGCAGAGGAAACTCCACATCCTGCTGTTCAGTGCGTTCCTTTCCGAAAATAAATGTTTTCTGCAATCGATGGTTAAGTTTGCGATTGACTCGTTCACCAGGCCAAACCATGACCAATTCATTGCCCTTAATCACAAACTTTCCTGGTCGAGATTTAACATGGATCAGGAGATTATATTTACAAGCAATTTCCATGAGTTTTTGATCATTAATGGCTTGTAAATAACCATTACTATTGGCTTTAATTGGGTAAGCCTGTAACTCAAAATCGGGTGGAATTTCCCCTAGATGTAGTTGATGGGCTGGGGGATTAACACCAATTTTTTCGGGAAATAGCCGATCAATAGCTTTGTCTAAATCTTCACTCACACTCTTAATAACGTGCGATGCTTGAATGATGGTTGATGCGTGATGAATAAAGTAAATCAGGACGGCAATGCTGAGAATCGCTAGCACAATACCGACTGTGACTGAAAGATGGGGAATAAATAGATTGTAGTCCTCTCCATAAATAGCACGCAGCACCAGCAAGGAATAAATAAACGTGGCAATGAATGTACCCAGGACAATTTGATTGCCTGTGTCGCGCATAAAGTTACGCAGCAGTCTTGGTCCGAAGTTAGCAGAAGCCAGTTGTAGGGCGACAATTGTAATGGAAAAGGCTGTCGCTGCAACACTCACCATTGAACCTGCGATCGCAGATAGCACTTCTCTAGCCCCATCGGGTCCACCTGTGTAGATCCAATCCCAATCATCAAAACCAATTGTGCGGTCAAGGCTCAACATTGTAAATGCCAAAATCACGGCAGAAATTGCCAAAATTCCTGGCAAAAACCAGTAGCTAGTATGAAGGGCATCCCACAACTTGGATAACTTGACATTATTCATGATTCGTGGTTTTTTCTGTCAGCATCTACCTTGCCATTCCGATCCGGCAATTGGGCTAAACGTTTGAGTGAACCGCCAATGCTACGTGGTTTGGGGACTTTGTTTTTCCCGGCTGGCCAACCTTCACGCTGACGAGTGCGATCGCCATCTGTTTCTTCGGTTTGGTCGTGGAATAAAATTTGTCTGGTAGGATATGGTAAATCGATGCCGTTTTCCACATAAAGCTTTTGCTTGATTGCAGAGATGACTTGATCGCGTGAATCTAGAGCATCTGACCATCGGGGTGGTTGAATCCACCATCGCGCCCGGATATTCACACTATTATCCGCAAGTTCCATCACCAGGACATCAGGAGGCGGGTCTTTTAACACAACATCTACACTATGCATCGCTTCCAGCATTAACTGCTTTGTCCAGTCCAGGTCATCGCCGTAGCCAACGCCGACATCGTATTCTAAACGCCGATTATCGAAGGCGGTATTTACAGTTACCGAATTGGTGAATAGTTCAGAATTGGGAATCACAATCCGCCGACCATCGTAAGTTCTAATAGTAGTAGCTCGTGTTTCAATATTTTCTACCGTACCTTCAAAGTTCTTAAACACAATTTGGTCATTGATTTGGAACGGTTCTGTGAGTAAAATGAGAATTCCAGCTAAAAAGTTTTGTAAAATATCGCGAAAAGCAAAACCGATTGCTACCCCACTGATTCCCAGCAATTGCACCAAATCCGATGCTTTGAGCGAGGGAAAGACAATGGATAAAGAAATAAACAAACCCACCAAAACTGTAGTTCCTTGTGCCAACCTCCCCAGCACCATTCCCAAATTGCGAGCATAGCTGCGGTGACTGGTTAAGCGTCTCACTAGTCGCTTGATTGATCTCCCGACAATTACAAAGATTGTAAAAACAAACAACCCTAGCACAATATTGGGTAGCAAAATAATGAAATCGCTAACCATTTTCTGCACCCTGTCCAAAAGTGCCGCTATCTCTGTATTCATCCAGATTCCTCACTGAGCAGTCGTTGCTGATGATAGCCAAAACTCAGAGAATTAAATACCTTCTTAGGTTTAGATTTTGGTATACTGCAAGATAGATTTCTCAAAGAGGCAAGGTAGCAGGTAAAATATAAATGTATTCATAATTTCAGTGAATAAATCTATGAAATTGCAAACTACTACCCAAGAAATTAAAATAGTTAAAGCTTACTACACCCCAGAAGAATATTTAGAACTAGAAGCAAAAGCTGATGATAAAAATGAATTTCGAGATGGAGAAATTATTCCTGTGACTGGGGGAACTACCAATCATAATAAGTTGGCGTTAAATCTAGCAACTAGCTTAAATTTAGCATTATTTGATTTAGAATATGAAGTTTATATCGGTGATGTGAAATTGTGGATACCACGCTATCGGCAGTTTACCTATCCTGATGTCATGGTAATTGAGGGTGAACCTGTTTATTACACTACAAATACTACAACGGTGACAAATCCTTTATTAATTGCTGAAGTTTTATCCAAATCTACCAAAGATTATGACCAGGGGGATAAATTTCTCTATTATCGCTCAATTCCTGAGTTTAAAGAATATATTTTAATTGACCAAACTCAATATTATGTGATGCAGTATGTCAAGACTCCTGAAAACCAATGGATTTTGACTGAATATGACACAGAAAGTGCTAAGTTAAATCTGTCAACAATTAATTTAGAATTGTCTTTAAAGCAATTATATAAAAAAGTTAATTTTGCTGAAAATATAGATTTTTCTCAAACACCCTCTCAGTCTTGATAATTAGACAATTCTTGTATTGCTTCTTTTCGTAATTGCTGCCGAATTGATAATGGGGCGATTACTTCACCATTTGGTCGCCAGTCTCGCAGACGCATCAAAACGTTAATATCTCCAGTGCGTATCCAACCTATATAATAAGCATCACTATGGGGTTTTTGTTGCAATATTTCTAAAACCTTTTGCTGTTCAATTTCTGGGATATTCTGCACTATCTGTTTGGGTAAATTTTCGTAAGGAATTGCACTAAAGGAAGGATGGCGAAAAGTATTGTCCACATATCGACTAGCAAAGGCGGGGGGAAAACGCAAGATGAGAAATTCTCGTTGGAGGTAAAAGTTAAATCCCCAAGCTGCATCTAATTCGGTTTGAATGTAGTCTGGTGTGGGTAATTCGCCTGTATACCACATTTGTTTTAATGGCTTGGGAACACCAGGATCTCCCCAGGGTAAAACCTTTAGTTTTGGCGACGCGATGCGGTCTAGGCGATAATTATGCCAGGCTATATTGTTTTGGGGGTCTAAACCATAGGCGCTGAGGTATTTGGCACGGCGGAGGTAATGCAGACAAACAGGATACACTGTGATTTGAACTTTTTTATCTGCTGTCACCCAGTAGTCAAATTGCACTACGCCACCGCGAGTTTTTCGCCACAGTTGTTCTATTTGTTCTTGGTAGTTATCTACTTGGTCTTGGGTTTCTGTAGAGAGGATATAGTCTAAGTGTAGAAATATGCGCTGTTGCGGCGCTTGAGTTAGTGGTGAGGCGGAATTATCGGTGATTTGTTCCCACAGGTTTTCGACAATCAGGTTTAAGTTGGGTTGGATAAAGGCGACTGATTCTAAGACGTGCAGCAGTTCCCAGGTTTGGGGGATGGAAAGTTGAGTAAAGCTGGTTTGGGCGGTGGAAATTTCTGGGGGTTTGGGTAGTTCTGTTTGGGACAGACATTGGTATTGTCCTTGACTGACTTTTTGCAACCATCCTAAATGAGTTAGCTGTTTAAGGTCATCTCTGAGGGAACGGTGAACTGTGGCGAAGGGTCTTTGCTGTAGTTGTGCTTGGAGGTGTTGCAGATTTATACCGCTTAGTTGTAATATTTCTGTTTGCCATTGGTTTTCAGATATGTGCAGTCCTGATGTTTGCAGAATTTCTACACAGGTGCGATGGCAAATACAGGTGAAGTCGCGACATTTGGCGGTGATTTCTGGGGGTTCGAGTTTTTCGCTTTTGGGGTGTGTTTCGGCAAACAGGCGATCGCGCAGTTGAGAATAGGTAAAATACTTGGGTAGATCATGCCCCCATTTTGTCTCGCCGCCATATAGTTGATTTAATATCCACCAGTGTCTAATGGCGCGGTGGAAGCGGTTAGCTAGTTGTCCGGCTGCTAACCAGTGTAAAATTTGCGGTGTGGGCGAACGGATGGCTTGCAGCATAACTGATGTGGCGGATAATATGGTTTGGTGTGTTTACAAGATTACACAATATTATTAAACAATGTTCTTAACAGGATCTCTCTGTGCAAATCATAGCCCCCTCCTCGCTTGCGGGGAGGGGGTTGGGGGTGGGGTCTTTGTACCTCATAACACCGGGAAGTGCTATATAGCAATCCGGTTTGACAATCTCGTTTCTTAGAAGGTGATGAAAAACCTCAAGAAATCTTCACAGGGAAGTTTAAGTGTATTTGTTTTCGTCCCCTTGCGGGGAAGTGGTTATGAAAAACCTCTTAATTTTTATTTCCTATTCTGTGGGAGAAGCCATATCACCTACTTGAAAACCATTACCAGAAACAATTTTACCAACACTAGAAGACGCATCCACATCATGCAATTCCACAACTCCAATGGGAGTAGTTAAACGACGGATTACTTTCCCTGTTTCTGGATCTTTTATTTCCTTACCTACTCTTTCGATGGAAACCTTCATTCCTGCACGATAGCCGTCACTTGAACCTTTATTCAGAATAATCGTACCAGCACTAATGTCGGCAACTACTGCATTTACACGGGGTAATACTTTGGGAACTGCGGCTAATTTATCATTTTTATTGTCTATCTCGCCAATAAGTTGTTCTACGGCTTTTTGAGTGGCTACAGATAACAATTTACCTTCATTACTGGTAGTTGTACCGCCTCCCATGCCAAAAACATAAACCTGATCATCTTTTTGAGTGCCAACACCGCTACCTTCTGCACCCATAATGATTTCACCAGTGGTGGTGTTAACTGCTCGCACATTTAAAGAGACAAGAGCTTGTGTAGTTTGTCCACCGACGTTAACACCAAATAAACCAAAACTTGATCCTTTTTTTTGAATATCAAATTGAGTAACTGAACCAATAATAACTACCTCAACTCCTAATAAACGACCAATTTCGGCCGCTGTGCTAGCATCAACTCTGCCACTAGCACCTAAGTTTTGTTCTGTTAATACCGCATCCAGACGACTTCTTTCTATTACTCGATATTTTTCTGAATCTACTAAACGATTCACCAATACGTCACTGACACCTTTAGCACTACCGCCAAAAATATTTAATAACCATTGAGGGTTACTTAAGGCGCTATAGTCAAAATCCAAGACGGCGATTCTGATTTTTTGCTGGCTACTAGCTTGAGCAATAATGGCAGGAGGAGTGTTTGCTTTAACGGGATAGTTGTTAGAGGCGATCGCCACAGTGCCTAACAACCCTACAATCAGAAAAGAAAGATTTTTAGAGATAAAATGTTTGTTCATCAATTTGTATTGTTTTCGTACTTTTACAACTAACGAGAAGTTACCTATTGACAATAAACCCTAAATATGTATGACGCTAAAAAGCACATATTTCGTATGGGTTTAGCAATGCTAAACCCCTACCACACGGGTATATTTACTATCAACATCATCATTGTTCAAAGCCGGAAATTGGCTATTTTGGCAACATTATACCATGATTAATTTGTACAGTGCGTAAGTCCTACTAACTTACTAACAAAATATAACATCTTCTCGGAAATAGCGTTTCCGTCCCCTTCTGGGGAAATTGTTATAGAAAACTGGAGAGGCAAAGGTATTGGAGAGTTTGAGGCTTTCCAGTAGTTTCCGTCCCCTTGCGGGGAAATGGTTATAGAAAACCGTACCAACCCAACTAACGGTTTACGAATATGCAAACGTGTTTCCGTCCCCTTGCGGGGAAATGGTTATGAAAAACCGTAGCGGAACTGGTAATCGTGTTCCAAAATGGGAATGGGTTTCCGTCCCCTTGCGGGTAAATGGTTATGAAAAACGACAACCAACGAATACCTCATCACATCGGTTTCACACCTGTTTCCGTCCCCTTGCGGGGAAATGGTTATGAAAAACACCTCTAACAAGGAGTACATTAACGATTGTCTAGAACATCGTCCCGGGTTTCCGTCCCCTTGCGGGGAAATGGTTATGAAAAACAACACTTTAGTAGAAGCTACCAAGCTACCTAAAGCTTAGTTTCCGTCCCCTTGCGGGGAAATGGTTATAGAAAACGTCAAATGGGAGGTAGAGCTTGCCAAGTCAAAGTAACTGCGTTTCCATCCCCTTGCGGGGAAATGGTTATGAAAAACATAACGTGTCTGGGAGAGGCATTGCCGTGATCAGTGGAATGTTTCCGTCCCCTTGCGGGGAAATGGTTATGAAAAACTCACTACACCGACCCCGCTATAATTTCCTTAATTTGGGATAAGTTTCCGTCCCCTTGCGGGGAAATGGTTATGAAAAACCCTATGGAGTGGAAACCGTTGTTATATTTAGTTTTCAAGGTGCTGTTCCGCCGGACTACGGAAATCGCTATGTAGCTAACCTTAACCGTAGTGTAACTGAAGAATTAAATTCAGCATAATTGGCTAATATATTTAATTTAGCAGCAAAACACGAACGAGTCAAGTCAAAAACCACAAAATTACTCTTATTCACAAACCGTTCCTCAATGTAATTCCTCCCACCTCCCGGCGACAAAATTTCCCACTGCTTTACATTCTGTAACATAGTGCCGAAAGCTTGCAAAAACAACACTTTCAGCACTTGTATTCCCGCAAAATTCATACACTGAACTTTACCAGAACTTAGCGATTTTCTAACTGTTGTGTCAACGCCTTTTCATCTAAGGGACACTTAAATACCGAATATTGCACCCGTTGACAACGTAGAAAAGCCTTGGCGATTAAAATCGCGGCTACACAAACGAAGTCCGCCTGCGCGGACTAACTGAAAATCAAGGTTTTTAACCCGCGTAGGCGGACCTTCCCGTAGGGAAGACGCTTCGCGTCATGTCTGTATAGCCGTGACTTCCAGTCGCCTGGTTCAAGATATTTACATTGTGGTGGATGGGTAGAAGATGCCTCTTCCATACGGATGTCATAATAAGGGTATTCAAAAAAAGCACATTTGTTTTTATGTCTTTATTTGTGGCGAAAAAGCTGGTACTGTACCGCAGTGGGATTGTTGCAGTGATTAATGCTCCTTTGGGACTGTTTTCTGTGATTCTTTGTACTGTGGGGGTATTTATCAGCAGTTTAGCGGCGGGTTGGGTGTGCGATGTCTTGCGACAAGCCGCTTTGCGTCTACGCTCTTTATTAAAGTTGCTAGAAGACAATTATCGTGATGTGATGTCAGCGAGTCGGGAGTCGCAAAACATCGATGTTGCCAGTTATGTAGATTTACCCACGCCAGAACAAAGGAACCAAGGCTGATGACTGAACCCGCATTGAGTTTACAATTAAGTGAAACGGTGATTTCCCAACGCTGGAAATACCAATTTTTAACAATTGCGTTAACCAAAAGCGATCGCCTGATTGAACCAGCAGATTTGAGAAATTTAGAACTTCCATTTGGGATTGATACCACTGGCGGTGTGGTGATTTCTGGACGCGCCCCCATTTGGTTGTATGCTTATTTAACTCACGAATTACATCCTACTGCTTGGGTGGCTTGTTATGATCCGCGTTTGGGTGCGGTGGTTGTGGCTACTCACACTCATTTAGTTGGCATTGGTGATGTAATTATCATCGAACCACCCAATGGCCGCCAAAAACAATTATGTCCGGCTTTAATGATTGTGGGACCACCAGATAGCGGTAAAAGTGTGTTTTCTCATGCTTTGTTTCAGGCTTTGTTGGCGGAAAATCCGGAGATATATCTGCAACGCGCCCATTGGGATGGTGAGGGTAATTACCTTTTAGAATTAGAAGCAACAACTACTGAGTCAGAAATTGAAGCTTTTAAAACGCGCGATCGCGGTTCTTTAACAGAGCGATTTTTCCCCTACCATTCTCAAGTTATCCTCCAGTTACGAAGACAGAAATCTCTGGTAATCGTAGATGTGGGCGGAATGGTACAACCGGAAAAGTTACCGATTTTAGAGGCTTGCACCCATTATATGATTATCAGTTCCCAACTGGCGGCGATTGATGCTTGGCATGAATTTTGTGGCGCGCGTGGTAATTTAAAACCCATCGGTGTAATTAATAGTGTTCTGAGTACAGCAGAAATCATTCATCAGGAACAACCTTATTTAGAGATGACTGCTGGTCCGTGGTTACGTGGAAACGCTGCTACTGTTCCTCACGCTTTCTTGAAACGGGTGAGAGATTTAATTATCTTAAATAGGTAAATACTCTGTAGTAATTGCTGTGATTTCTAGTGTTTTATATAGTATGATACAGCAAATATATGACTCAGGTGATTCCTCCGGAACCCTTGGCGATCGCACTTGGAAAACGGATGATTTCAGAAGTTTAAAAATTGAGAGCAGAATTTAGTTGCTATGACAAATACAAATTCTATTACAATTGCGATCGCTTGGTGTTTAGCCTGGGGTAATCAGAAACAACCTCAGTTTGATTTGCCAGTTTTACAGCAAATGCAACAGGCTTTAAAACTTGGGGAAGCAGTACCAGGGGAATTACAAAATTTAGTTGCACAAGTCGAAGAATTACAAAACTTTTATTTTCCCCAAACAGTAGCCGAACTGAAAGATTTAACCGAGAAATATCCCCAACTGTGGAACTCTGAAATCGGTTTAGTTTATGGTGGTGCGACTAAAATCAAACAATATGTATTTGAAGCTTCCAAACTTCCAGATATCCGAGGTGCTTCGGCTTTATTAGACAGAATTAATTTAATTGATTTACCTGCATTTTTTGGTTGTGAAAATAATCTAGAATATCCGCAGTGTCAACGCGCTCAAACTTACTGTCAAGAAGTCAGAAAAAAATGGTTAGATAAATCAGAAAATTTTCCTGGGCTTTCAAAGGCACTCATTCCAGAATTAATTATTTATTCTACAGGTGGAAACATCCTAGCATTTTGTCCTTCTGCTTTCGTAGATGATTTGGCAAATGCCATTGAAAAACGTTATACTGGAGAAACATTAACGGCTAATTCTTGTGCAGTTGGCGATAAATTTAAGCTCCTGGAAGTTAAATTTGGATTATTGCCCAACACTATCAATAATGATACATTTTGGCTAGAAAAATGTGTTAATAACTGGGAGGAAAACCCACTAATAAAAGCTTACTTTGAGCAGCCGAATAAATTACCAGAGGAAGCTTTTAAAGAACGGAAAACATTTAATGAATTAGCTGGTAAACTAGCATCTTTATTTAATCAACGGCGTAATGGTAATAGTTTGCTAGGTAACAATAGACCTTTGCGCTGTTATCCGCCAATGTTTGAAACTCATCCTTATCTAATTCGAGATGAAAGCGATCGCCGTTCCGCAGTCATGAAAGCCGAAGAACTTCCTGGCGCACCTTGGTTTTCTGAAAGTTTAGCCCGGAAGCGCATTGTAGGACAAATAGCTAAAAAAGAGCAAAAATATCATAATTCTAAAAACTGGTATGAGCAAGCTGGTTTTAATTGGGAACCAGGAGATGAAATTGAAACTTGGGTGAATAAATTTGAGTTTTTCTTGCATCAGACACCACATAAATATTATGGTAAAATTCGCTCAGAAAAGATTCATCCTGAACGAGTAAAAGAAGCTATTTCTGTCAGAGAAATTGGTGATGCTAGTATCACTCCTGGCTTTATTGCTTATATTTATGCAGATGGTAATAATATGGGTGGATACATCCAAAAAGAAATTAAAAATCCCCAAGATTACCAAAATTTTAGTCGTGATATTGGGGAAGCTACAGAAAATTCAGTTTATGCGGCTTTAACAAAACATCTCGCACCCCATAAAATAAACCCAACTTTACAAGCTGAAAGAAATAGTGATAAGGAAGTTTGGATTCATCCCTTTGAAATTTTAACCATTGGTGGTGATGATGTGATGCTGATTGTTCCCGCAGATAAAGCATTAGCTATTGCTAAAACAATTGGGGAAGAATTTGAAAAAATCCTGTTAAGTAAAGGAAAAGTATACAAAGAAGATAAAAACTATGACCCAAAACAAGTACACCGATATCAAGGTGAAAAGGAAATCACTGGAGATAATCAATGTAAATTAAGTATGTCCACGGGGGTATTAATTACGGCTGATGATACACCCATATATTATGCAGAAAAGCTGACAGAACAGTTATTGAAATCTGCGAAAAAACAAGCCAAGGAATTAAAGAAGAAACATTATTATGGGGGAACGGTAGATTTTTTGGTGATGAAATCGGTAACGATGATTTCTTCTAATATTAGTGAATTTCGCACTGAGGGATTAACTAAATTTACCAACAAACAGCAAAAACTCAAGTTATATGCAGCACCTTATACTTTACATGAACTGGGGGGATTGTTGGAAACGGCGAAAGCTTTAAAAAATGCAGAATTTCCGCGATCGCAACTTTACCAAATCCGCAGTTTACTAGAACAAGGAAAACAAACAGCTATCCTGAATTATCGTTATTTCCGAGTGCGATTGAGTGATAAAAAAGCTCAAAATTTTCTGAAAGAAGAGTTTGAGGATGCATGGTGTCAAGCTAAATCTAATGATGGTAATCTTGCGCCGTGGATGTCTTTACAAGAGGAAGAAAATAAAGTTAGCTATGAAACTATTTGGCGAGAAATCGTAGATTTATATCCCTTTATCGCTAAAAAGCAGGATGATTCTGCGCCGAAAAAATCACAGCCACAAACATCGCAACCATGATACATTTACGCAACTTACCCCCAACTGAAGTTAAAAATATTCGCCTCACAGCCATAATTGATAGTGCTTTGTGTGTGGGTGCTGGCGGTTCCGATGGTTCCCTCGCAGATAAACCCATAGTCCGCAACGCCGAAGGAAGAATGATTATTCCCGGTTCTCAACTCAAAGGAAGACTGCGCCATGAGTGCGAAAAACTGGCTAAAGGCTTAGGATGGCAAATTTTTGAATCCCCAAAAGCTGATATTCTTTGTCCCAGTGAAGAACAAGTAAATAGCCAATTTCACTCTGACTATAAATTGGAAGGTTACAAAGGCTATCACTGTTTAATTTCTCAAATCTTCGGTAATCCCATACTTCCATCTCGAATTGTGGTAGATGATTTGATTTGTCAGCTATCACGGGAGGATTTACCAGAAGTTATCCGTCCTGGTGTGACTATAAATCGCCGTCGTCGCATCGCAGAAGAGAAAAAACTCTATTTTCTGGAAACTTCTCCACCCCATAATCAATTGGAATTTTCGGGAGAAATTCATTTATTAACAGGATGTCCACCATACGCCGAGGCTTTGATTTTAGCAGCTTTGCGTCATATTCACGCTTTAGGCGGCAGTAAATCGGCTGGGTTGGGTTGGTTGAGTTGGAAAGATTTGGACACATTACCAAAAGAAGATCAAGGATGGGAGAAGTTGTTACCCCAGGTGAAATATGCAGCGAATTAAATTAACAATAACAGCTTTATCTCCTTTAGCGATCGCCACTAAAAAACCCGGTTCTGTCAGTGAAGCGGAAGACTATATTCCAGGTTCTGTAATTCGAGGGGCGATCGCATCTCAAATATTACAACTATCTGGCATTGAAGAACAAGATTTAACCACAGATGGCGGTGATTTTCAAGCATTATTTCTGGGTGAGGAATCCGCGATTTTTCATAATGCTTATCCAGCAGTAGCTAAATCTGAAAATATTTCTAGCGTTGTGACTGATAATGTTATGGTTTTACCAGCCACAGCAGTCAGTTCCAAAACAAATTCTGGCTTTCTACCCAAAGGTAACGGAGTTTTTGATACTTTAATTGACCGTTTTTGTGCAGACGCATATAATTATCCCTTCGATCCGAGTGATCCAGAATCTTTAAAAGATAACACAGACGCACGAGTTGAACCCTTCGCAGGTTTCTATAGTTGCAAAGATAATAAATATCGCAGTCATTCTGTTAGCAAACGGTTTTTAACCAGAGTAGGAATCAATCGTCAACGCGCCACCTCACAGGATGATATCCTTTACAGCATTGAAGTTTTAAATGAGTCCTTTGTTAAAAATCCGAAAGAGAAAAATTGGGAACCTGTCATTTATCGCAGTGAAATTTTAATTGAGGATGCCGAATTAGCCAAATCTTTGGTAAATTTCCTTAATCAAAATCCTCGCAGTTTGCGTTTAGGTGGTGCAACTTCTAGAGGTTTAGGGAAAGTTGAAATCACCGCCAAAATTGAGGATACTGTAACAGATGTTGACAGTAAAATAGCGACCTTTAATGATAAAATAGAATCACGCTGGCAACTTTGGTCAGTGTTTGGAAAACCAGAGAAAAACCTCTTAGAAAACCGTACCTATTTTACCATAGACCTGCAAGCCGATACAATTCTTTCGGAAAATTGGCAACGCACCACAGTAATTTCACCATCAATGTTATGTGAATTTGTCGGTTTAGAAGATGAATTTGCACAACTACCCAACGAAGCCAAAGACGATTTCCTCAAATTAGAAGTAGCTTATAGCAGTTATAACTATCGTTCTGGCTGGAACTCAGCTTGGGGTTTGATGAAAGATATAGAATTAGTTACTACCAGAGGTGCTGTATATTTATTTAGTACAAATCAACCAGATATCTGGATAGATAAATTGCAGGAATTGGAACTGAAAGGAGTAGGCGATCGCACTTCTGAAGGTTTTGGACAAGTCCAGATTTGTAATGAGTTTCATAACATCTTTAGGGAGAATGCAAAATGAGTGAAGAAACCGATGCACAGAAACAATTTAAAATCCAAAAAGGTATACGTCAGACTGAAGATGATTTAGTTATTTGGATTAAAACCGCTTTGGATAAAACCAGCTATGGAGATTTAGAAGAATCGCAATTTCGTAACTTAGTTCGTGTAGCTGACACCACCGATAGTGCAGAAGTGATTAAAAACTTTATCTGCTATCAAGTAGGAAGAGATAGAAAATGGGGAAGAGGTAAAGACTCTCTAGCTGAAAGAATTATTTCAGACATTGATAGCAACATTAAAAAAGCTGCTCAAATAATTGCTGATTGTTGTGAAACTGATTTTAAACCCATTTGGCTTGAATTAATTCGCCGCTACTTAGGCTATGGCGCACGTCATTTGAAATATAAACGTGATGGAAATTGAGCTTAAACATTTCAGCAAATAATTAGGAGTAAAAAATATGCGTCGAGTTGTTATTTCTACCATTGGAACTAGCTTACTAACAAATCAAATTAAGCGTTCCGAAGAATCGGAAAAAGATTGGTATAGCCAACTGAGAGATTCTGCTAACCTGACATTAGAGAATACTTCTAAAGAAGTTATATTAATAATTGAATCATTGAAAACTAGAGCAATTGAAAAACTGAAAAAATGTTCAATTCCTCAGATTAGGTTGGCTAGTGCAGAACTAAATGGAATTTATGGATTATATCAAGAAAAATTACCAGATGGAAAACAAGATATTCACTGGTTAATTTCTACCGATACCGCACAAGGTAAAGCAACTGCGGAAATTGTCAAGGAATTTTTGCGAAAACAGGGATTATTTAATACAGAGATTTATACACCATCTAGATTGTCAACAGCGACAACTCAAGAATTTTCCGAAGGAATAGACAACCTAATTGTGTGGTTGCGTAAAGAAGTTTTACCTCTGAAAGATAGCTACAGAATTTGTTTTAACCTAGTTGGTAGCTTTAAAAGCTTACAAGGCTATATGAACACCATTGGGATGTTCTATTCTGACGAAATAATTTACATATTTGAAGGTAAACAATCTAATTTAATTACAATTCCGAGATTACCGATAAAAGTAGATGAATCAGTGATTGAACCTTATACCGTTCAATTAGCTTTAATGGCTGAAGGTGCAGGACTTTCTTTATCAGAAGTCACAGGAATTCCCGAAGCGTTAATTGGTGAATATAATGAAAAGAAAGTTTTATCTACATGGGGAAACTTAATTTGGGATGAATCTAAAAATAACTTATTGTCAAAAGACTTACTAGACTTCCCTAGATTGGAATATGCAGATACATTTAGAGCAGATTACAACAGAATTAGAGATCCAAAAGAGAAAGCAACTCTACAACAAGACCTTGCTAAAGTTTCGGGATTATTAAAAGAATCTCATGGAGATACTAGCGTACTTTTTCAACCACTAAAATATACCCGATATCAAAATTCTAATAACATAGATCATTTTCGGGTTAATTTGAGTCTCAGAATTAGCTGCAAAGTTTTAGAAGGAGGTATTTTATCCCTACGATACTACGGAACCCACGACCATGTTCAACGCAGTGAAAAACTCTAAAAATCTCTCCTCTCTGCGTCTCTGCGCCTCTGCGTGAATGAATCCTCCCTTCTACCCCTCAACCTTATGTTTGACACATTCAAAAACCGCCTAGAAATAACAGGCGTACTCACCACAATCACAGCCTTACGCATTAGCGCCGGACGTTCCACAGAACCCATCGGCTCAGATTTACCAGTGATGAAAGATGCTTTAGGTAAACCATTAATCCCAGGATCTAGCTTCAAAGGTGCAATGCGATCGCGCCTTGAAAGCTTCCTCAGAGGTATTGATTCCAGTTTTGCTGCAAATCCCGCAATTGAGGCGGAATGGTCAATTACCTCCCAAGAGATGAAAGAATTAAAAGAAACTTGCGATAATGACGAGGCTTTAACTAGGGAAATTATTGAACAAACTGATTTAATTTCTCTGCTTTTTGGTTCACCCTGGATAGCTAGTAAATTTCAAGTGCGGGACTTAACCGTATTACCTGAAACTTGGTTTGGACAGTACCAAGAAAGAGACGGTGTAGCCATAGACAGAGACACCGAAACCGCCGCAGATGGGAAACTCTATGACTTCCAAGTAGTTCCTGCTGGGACACAGTTTGAATTTAAAGCCGTAGTGGAAAACGCCGCAGAATGGGAACTGGGACTTTTAATGATTGGGTTACACCAATTTGAGACAGAACAGATACCACTGGGTGGGGGGCGATTGCGTGGCTTGGGAGTTGTTAAACTAGATATTAAAGAAATGCTTTGGTTTGATTATCCCGCAGATCAACCAGAGTTATTACTAGATTATCTCAAAAAAATGGTCATGGGAGACAAAAGTGCCTACGAAGATGCAAGGGAATTTAAAGACCATTGGGTACAAAAATTAATTGATCATCTCAAAAGCAAAGTACCTAACAATAATTCTGAAGTCAAGAGGTAAATATGGCTTTTAGTAATTACAAAATCATTGCAGAAGTTCTCAAAGCATTTCAAGTAACTTACACTGAAGCTAATTTTATCAGTGCTGTTGAGTTTAAAGTATCTGATTACTTCCGCGAAGATTTAGAAACCATTATGCGGGATGGGGTTGTGGATAACTCCGAATTTGCTATTTGTGAAAATCTGATTTATCCCGTACTCAAAGAAGTTTGGAAAATTTACCGTCGTAACTTTATTTTATGGAGTCATCAGTCATTCAACTATGACGAAAAGTTATCCGGGTTTCCTGAGTATATCCTAGCTAAACGTTCCCCATTAGGAAAAGTTGTATTTGATAAACCATATGTCATTTTAGTAGAAGCCAAGCAAGATAACTTTGAGGCTGGCTGGGCGCAATGTTTAGCAGAAATGATTGCTGCTCAAAAACTAAATGAAGAATATCCCATTATTATTTATGGTATAGTTTCTAATGGTGGAACATGGCAATTTGGTAAATTAGAAGCAGATAAATTCATCAGAAATATCACTCCTTACACCATTTATGAATTAGATAAATTATTTGCTGCTGTAAATTTTATTTTCCAACAGTGTGAAATACAACTAAATAATTTAGTAGCAGCATAAACCGAAATATTTACTTAATAAAATTTAGCCATGCACAAAAGATTTGTCAACCACTGCACCATTCATTTAAGCATCATACCCGATGGACCAATTCTGATCAAATCAGGCAAAGAAGGAGCCGACCCCACAAAGCCAGATATGGAATTTGTCGAAACCTATCACGCTGGGGGACGTTCTATATATTTACCAGGAAGCAGCTTAAAAGGTGCAATTCGCGCCCATGCGGAAAGGATAGTTAGGACTGTGGGTAAAGAAACCAGAACTAACTCAAGTTTACCTTGGGCTAACGACCCATTAAATGATGACTATAAATATCTAGAAAAACAATCATCTCATGATATTTATAAACTTTCTTCCTTCACAGATCAAATATTTGGTAATACTTCTATCGCCAGCAGATTGAGAATAGAAGATGCTTATCCTGATAAATCCATACCATTAAAACTTGAAGAACGAAACGGTGTAGCCATTGATAGAGTATTCGGTTCTGTAGCAGTTGGTCCATTTAATTATCAAGTCTGCACATCTGGCGAATTTCACACCAAAATACATTTAAAAAACTTCACTTTGGGACAGTTAGGTTTAATTGGCTTAGTATTGCGTGACTTAAATGATGGTTGGTTTGGTTTAGGTTTCGCCAAATCTCGCGGTTTAGGTACTGTAAAAGTGAAATTAACTCAAGCTGTGGTGCAGTATCCCGGTTGCATTTTGTCAGAAGATAAACAAATTCTGGCTTTAGGTAGTGATAAACAATGGAATCACACTTACCTTTTAGGCGCTGGAGAATTTTTAGCCCCAGCAGAAGCACAGTTATATGGTTTCCCCGCTTCAGACCATCAAGATACACCTGTCGCAGCCCAATTAATGGATTTAGGTTTTGGTGTACAACTCACTTGGCGAGAAGGAACTGTTCATGATTTATTTGAACGCGGTGTTAGGTCTTGGAGTAGTTTACTAATTCGTAATTCGTAATTCGTAATTCGTAGTTAAGACTGGAGTTTAGACTATTTATGTGTTGGGTTGTAATATGACTTTTGTTGGGGTTAAAAAATCTGTATCAGTTCCCGAATTGCTAACATTAATCGATAAATTAGCAATTGAAAATAGCTACTATTTTTTACGTTGGAATCATCAAGTTAGTGAAAATTGGGAAACAGCACCCGAAGAAAAACATTTCCCCATGCTTGAGGGACAGATGTTTAATGAAGACTGCGAATTGAGATGGAAACGGAAACGTAACAACACGTATGAAGTTCTACTTTTAACTATCGCCGAAGAAGACCCAGAATTTATTAAAATAGGTAAAGATTGGGAAACTCAACAACGAGAAGCTCATTTAAACTCTCCCAAAGATAGACGCTTTCCCAAAAACATCCCACCTGAAAAAACAGATATCGACCAAAGATATTTTATCGATAAAAAAACAGCAACAATACACTTTGTAGCTTTAACAATTAAATAATAAACACTCCACCTCTAAACCTTTGCGCCTTTGCGTGAAATAAATCCATGACACAAACTCGTCCCGAACTTCCCCCAAAACCTTATGAACTCGTCTCCTTCCCCAAAGAACGCCCCACCTTAGAGCGTCCCGTGGGACATCACAAATATTTGAGCGATCGCCTGCATGGTACTTTATATCTTAAACTCAAAGTGCAGACATCCTTGCACGTCTCCACCGGCTTAGTCGTCATGGGTAGCGACATTGACAGCAAAGTGTCCCTAATCAAAACAATGGTACAGGGAGTTGACCAAAAACTCTCAATTCAAGGAAGTTCCCTGAAAGGCTGCATTCGCTCAGTATACGAAGCCATTACTAATAGTACCTTAGCAGTTGTCACTAATAGATATAGAGATAAAATTCCCCAAGAACGCCTACCTTGTAATAATCAAGAAAAACTTTGTCCAGCTAGTCGGGTATTTGGGGCATTAAATTGGCAAGGATTACTTGATTTCAATGATGCAACCTGTACAAATATGGATTTTTCTACAGGATTTATGCCTTCTTTATATCGTCCCCGTCCCGACGAAAATCAAGCATATTTTATCAAAGGTAAGGTTGCAGGTAGGAAGTTTTATTATAACACGAATAAGGCAATTGATAAAGGTGAAAATTCAGGAATTGCCGTACAGCAAGCCGGAAGAGAATACACGTTTATCACCCAATTACACTTTAAAAATTTATTACCTGAAGAATTAGGAACTTTGTTAATTGCTTTAGGACAAGACCCCAAATATCCCATAGCTTTAAAAGTTGGTGGCGGTAAACCTATTGGTATGGGAACCATGACTGTGAGTATAGATAAAATTGCCCAACCGCAAAGTTTAAAAGAGCGTTATTCATCTTATCAAATCAGTGCATCTGATGAATTAACGGGGGAAAAGTTAGCACAATTTAAACAGAAACATATTCAAGCTGCTTACTCACGGTTAATTGAGAAACAGCAACTAGAAGAACTCGCCGCTATTCTACGTTACCCCAGCGATCGCCAACCGCCAACAGGAATGTATTAATTATGACTATAGCTGACTTAAATTTGGAATCTTTAACCAATACACAGTGGGAAATTGCCCATGCGATCGCGCAAACACTGGTAAAAGAAAACACCGATGTTAACGAATTAGGAAAGGCGATCGCCTATTTGCGGAGTATAGTAAATGAAACCAATGCCAATGTAAAGTTTTTCACCTACCTTAAAACCCTCGTCAGAGATGGTAAACAAATTGGACACAGTGGTAAAACTTTCGGATATTACCGCACTATAGAAGCAACCTGTAGTGATTATCTGCAAAAAGCCGATGCTCAAACCATACTGCAAATATTAGGCTGGGTATCTCGGCTGATGCGTTACTACAAAGATGGAGGTGTACCCATTGGCGAAATCGCCCCACCCACAGCATTTACTGTAGAATCAGCACGTCAACAAGAAATTGCCAAAGTGCTTGAATCCCAAAATTTCCAAGTTGATCAAATCTTAGAGGCAAAAGTTACAAAAATCAATGGTAATAAGGTAACTTACGAGATTTTGGGAACTATTAAATTAACTGAGAGAGAACCGAGGAAAGCTAGTTTGCTTCAGGAAGGACAAACAGTGAACGTAAAAATCGTTTCTCTCAAAGACGATGGAAGTATTAGAAGCGTTAAATGTGCCTGTTGAGATATGGGTTGCTGTACACAAAAGGGGTTATGATATTTTTGCTACTTTGACTAGAAATAACTGTGAGTGAAGTACGAGCCGACTATGATGGTGCTTGGAAGGAAGGTGTAGAACAATATTTTGAAGCGTTTCTAGCATTCTTTTTTCCAGAAATTCAAGCAGAAATTGACTGGACGCGAGGCTATGAGTTTCTTGACAAAGAACTTCAGCAATTGATGAGAGAATCTGAGGTTGGTAAGCAAGTCGTCGATAAGCTGATTAAAATTTGGCTAAATGATGGAAAGGAAACCTGGCTGTTGGTACATTTGGAAATTCAAAGTCAAGTTGATCCCAACTTTGCTAAACGGATGTTTTCGTACCATTACAGAATTTTTGACCGTTATAACCAAGAAGTTGTGAGCTTGGCAATTTTGGGGGATAATCAACCAAGTTGGCGATCGCAAGAATATAGTTATGAACGCTGGGGATGTCGGCTGAGTCTGCAATTTCCCATCGTCAAACTACTGGACTATGAAGCCCGTTGGTTAGAATTAGAACAAAGTGATAGTCCTTTTGCTGTACTGGTGATGGCGCACCTGCGGACACAAGCGACAACTCAAGATTTAACAGGTCGATTGCGCTGGAAGTTGAGCCTGATTAAACGAATGTATGAGTTAGGCTATAGTAGAGATAAAATCTCTCAGCTATTCCGGTTGCTGGACAGATTAATGACTTTACCACCGGATTTAGACTTGAATTTCAAAACTGAATTGAAGCGTTTTGAGGCTGAAAAAGAGATGACATACATAACAAGCATAGAACGCATAGGTATAGCTGAAGGCATCCAGCAGTCTATAGCTGAAGTTTTAGAAGCTCGATTTAATCATGTTCCTCCCGAATTGGTTGAACAACTCAATCAAATTTATGATCATGCTCGGCTGAAGCCATTGTTAAAAAAGGCTAGTATTACAAGGTCAATTTCTGAGTTTCAGCAGGAATTAAACCAGGAAGGTGTTGAATAAATTCATCGCACCCTACCCCCAAGCTGTATAGAAATGTCTGGGCTGTGATGTTTGATTAAATACTGGACAAGCTCAAACAATCGGTTTATGATTTTTATTAGCTTGATTTTTGGCAGACCTATAGTGAGGTCAAAAACCCTGGGGGGTTCGCCAAATCGCCAGAACCTTGATAATTCAATAGTTATAGAGTTTCCACTGTTTCTGTTAGCAGTGTTTCAGGTTGATTTCTTGGTCAGCTAAAATAGGTTTGCCAATTTCGCCTCTAGAACCTGCTCAGATATTACGTTTCAGATGGCGGTTTTTCCGCTAAAATATTCCCCGCAAGGGGATGGAAACTTTCTTTTGCGATCGCATCTTGGAATGATTCGCATTTTTCCGCTAAAATATTCCCCGCAAGGGGATGGAAACATCTTCAACAGCAGCTTACCCCCATAGTTGATGTATGCCTTTCCGCTTATATATTCCCCGCAAGGGGATGGAAACCAAATTGACGGTAGAGAGATTCAAAACTGTTTAGGACTTTCCGCTAAAATATTCCCCGCAAGGGGATGGAAACTGTGGTTTGATCTTTCCTTCCGCGATCGCCTCTTCGTAGACTTTCCCCTTATATATTCCCCGCAAGGGGATGGAAACGCGTGCAAGAACTTATCAAAAATTTCTTTTGAGGCGAAATATACTTTCCGCTTATATATTCCCCGCAAGGGGATGGAAACGAGTAACCCAAAACGCTAAGAACAGCGTAACCGTGCTTTCCGCTTATATATTCCCCGCAAGGGGATGGAAACAGTATGGCGTGTCTAGGACGGTTGGGAACAACTTTGACTTTCCGCTTAAATATTCCCCGCAAGGGGATGGAAACCCTTTGACCATCTTAACCCAGATACAGTTTCCCCAAATTTCCGCTTAAATATTCCCCGCAAGGGGACGGAAACAGAGTAAAATACTCAACAACACTTGCATAGAAATCGGTAATGCTCAGAACAGCTAAACCTACCAATCGTCAACCCAAGCCCAAATCATCACCTACCTCAACACCTCCCACATGGGCAGATAACACCGAATTGGTGGGATTAGAATTTGACCTCGAAGCACTTACCACCAGTTCCCTCTACTCCCAATACACCATCGCCCTCCATGCTTGGTTTCTTGACCAAGTGCGACAACTTGACCCAGACCTTTCCGCCTATCTCCATGATGGCGAGTCAGAAAAACCCTTCAATATCTCAGCCCTAGAAAGTCAACTATTTCCCACCGGTAAACAATTACAACTAGAAGCCAACCAAATTTTACACTGGCAAGTCAACGCTTTATCTGCAAAAGTGGCTGAGTTTCTCCAACAATGGTTAACCCAATTGCCACAAACTCTAAAATTAAGAGATGCTACTCTACAGATAAAACAGGTGAGAATCTCTCTTCCACCCACCACCTACGCCCAACTATTACAACCACCAGCAAAATACTCTCAGGTCAATCTCAGCTTTATCTCACCTACCAGCTTTCGCCGCAAAGGTCATCATTTCCCCCTCCCAGTACCTGTGAATCTCTTCCATAGCTATCTGCGGCGCTGGAATGATTTTTCCCAAATCCCTATATCACAAGCTGATTTTCTCGATTGGATTGACGAAAGTGTGATTATTCATCAACACCGCTTGGAATCTGTGAAGGTTGCTGCTGGTAAACGAGGTTCTGTAACAGGTTTCACTGGGGCGATTTCCTGCGGGTTAAGTAAAGCTGCTTTGGCTAATACTGAGTTTACCCAGTTGTTTTATGCTTTGGTAAAACTCGCTCCCTATTGTGGAACGGGACATAAAACGACTTTTGGTTTAGGACAAACTTCTCTGAGTTGGGTGGAACCAGAAGCCAGCAGTCCCACGCAGTTACTCACAAATCTCCTGGGAGAACGCATTGAGGAGTTAACTGCTATTTTTACGGCTCAACGCAAACGCCAGGGGGGCGATCGCACTGATAAAATAGCGGCAACTTGGGCTACAATTTTGGCACGGCGCGAAATGGGCGAGTCTTTAAGGCTGATAGCTGAGGATTTGGAAATGCCTGTGGCTACTGTTAAAACTTACACTAAGTTGGCTAGGCGATCGCTTAAGGATGCAGATTTGTAAGAAATTAGTGTCACGCATCAGCGAAGCGAAGCACGAAGTGCGTTAGGCGCAAAGACGCAAAGGTGGAAAGAAGAGGAAAGGTATTTTTGGCAATGGGTTTCTTTTGCGCTATTATGATAACGATTCTCATTATTTTATGATTGATTATGGTTAGTTCTGTTATTCAGTCCCAGGGGAATTTGCAACAGCAGGAGGAAAAGCTTGCACGGCTTCGTCACACTTGCGCGTTCAGTATTCAAGAGGATGCTGGCGGTGGTTTGGTATTTTGGCATCCTAAAGGAGCGCAAATTCGCCATATTATTGAAGACTATTGGAAGCGATCGCACCTTGAAGCTGATTATCAATTATTATACACTCCCCATGTTGCTAATTTAGAATTGTGGAAAACATCGGGACACTTTGATTTTTATCGAGAAAATATGTTTGATTCCATCGATGTGGAACAACAAGCGTATCAACTCAAGCCGATGAATTGTCCTTTCCACGTTCTCACCTATAAGCATGAACTGCACTCATATAGAGAGTTACCGATTCGGGTGTGTGAACTGGGAACTGTTTACCGCTATGAACGTTCTGGGGCTTTACACGGTTTGATGCGGGTGCGGGGTTTCACTCAAGATGATGCTCATATTTTCTGTTTACCCGCACAAATTGCGCCGGAAATTCTCGGTGTTTTAAACCTGACTGAACAAATTTTGTCAGATTTTGGCTTTACTGATTACGAAGTTAATTTATCTACTCGTCCTGAGAAATCAGTGGGAAATGATCAGGTTTGGGAGTTAGCCACTGCGGCACTTAAAGAAGCATTAAATACCAAAGGTTGGAATTATATTATTGATGCTGGTGGTGGGGCTTTTTATGGACCTAAAATCGACATTAAAATTAAAGATGCTATTGGTCGGAGTTGGCAATGTTCCACTATTCAAGTTGATTTTAACTTGCCGGAACGCTTTAATATGGAGTATGTTGCTTCCGAAGGCGATCGCCAAAGACCAATTATGATTCATCGGGCGATATTTGGTTCTTTAGAGCGCTTTTTTGGCATTTTAATTGAAAACTATGCAGGTGATTTTCCTTTATGGTTAGCACCAGTGCAAATCAGGTTATTACCTGTTAGTGATGACGTGCGCGAATATGCTAAATCTGTATCTGCTATTTTCAAGAAAGCCGGGATTCGGGTGGAAGTAGATAATAGTGGTGAACGATTAGGTAAACAAATTCGTACAGCCGAATTAGCAAAGATTCCTGTTGTCGCTGTGATTGGGAAGAAAGAGGTGGAGAACCAAAGTTTGAGTATTCGGACTCGGCAAAATGGTGATTTAGGTGTACTAACCACCGATGAAATTTTATCACGTTTGCAGGAGGCGATCGCCACCAAACAACCAATCTAAAAACCCTCAACTCTTCTTCCTTGGCGACCTTGGCGACTTGGCGGTTCGTCACTCATAAAAATAGGATGTAATATGACTACTCTCACACCATCACAAATCGAAATCATACCAGAGATTCCTAAAAGAGGAATGCCAGTAACTCTAATTACCGGATTTTTAGGAAGTGGGAAAACCACCCTTCTCAATCAAATACTGAAAAACAAAGAAAATTTAAAAGTTGCTGTCCTAGTTAATGAATTTGGCGATATTAACATAGATAGCCAATTGCTAGTTTCTGTAGACCAAGACATGATGGAACTCAGCAATGGTTGTATTTGTTGTACTATCAATGATGGCTTGGTTGATGCTGTCTATCGCATATTAGAAAGAGAAGACCGCATTGATTATCTCGTAATTGAAACTACAGGTGTGGCTGACCCATTACCAATTATCTTAACATTTTTAGGCACAGAACTCAGAGATTTAACCAATCTTGATTCTATTATTACTTTGGTAGATGTAGAAGCTTTTGATGCGGAACATTTTGAGAGTGAATCGGCTTTAAAACAGATAACTTATGGAGATATAATTCTCCTGAATAAAGTTGATCTTGCTACTCCAGAAAAAATCACAGCAGTTGAAACCTACATTAAGGAAGTGAAAGTGGGTGCGAAGATTCTGCACACCCAATATGGGGAAGTTCCTTTACCATTGATTTTGGACACGCAGCTAACACCCCAGCAAGAGTATATCTCTATTGCCGAGGCGGATGCCCAGAAGGAGCATGAAGACCATCATCATGATCATGAACACCATCACGAACACGAACATCATCACCATCACTCAGATCACTTAGATAATGATGGCTTTATCTCTATTTCCTTTCAAAGCGATCGCCCTTTTGATGTCCACAAGTTTGAAGCCTTCCTCACCGAAGAAATGCCAGCTGGAGTATTTCGTGCAAAAGGCATACTTTGGTTTAATGACAGTGATCTGCGTCATATCTTTCAACTTAGTGGACCCCGTTACAATTTACACGCCGATGATTGGTATTCTCCACCAAAAAATCAGCTAGTTTTTATTGGCAGAAACTTGAAAACCAGTGAAATTCACACTCATTTGCATAAATGTTTGGTATGATGAGAACGTGTAAAGTTATGTTACACTCATTAATTAGTCAGGGGTAGTCAGAGGTCAATGACCACCGAAATCTCACAACTGACTAATTCAGCAAAACATTCCTAATAAAACTCAAAAAATGACTTTATCGATTCGTCCCGATCTAACTTCTGCCGATCAGGTACTATCGTCTTTAACTGCTCAAAAGCAGCCAAAAGTAACAGAAGCAGAAATGATGCAGGCTGTGCGGACTTTGTTGATTGGATTAGGAGAAGATCCAGACCGCGAAGGACTCAAAGACACTCCCAAAAGAGTCATGAAAGCCTTGCAGTTTCTCACAAAGGGATACACTGATTCATTGGATGAACTGCTAAATGGAGCAGTGTTTACAGAAGATGCCAATGAAATGGTGTTGGTTCGGGACATCGATATTTTCAGTTCCTGTGAGCATCATATCCTGCCAATTATCGGCCGCGCTCATGTTGCCTATATTCCCAACGGTAAAGTCATCGGTTTATCGAAAATTGCCCGGATTTGTGAAATGTATGGACGACGTTTGCAAGTCCAAGAACGTCTCACAACCCAAATTGCTGACGCATTGCAAAATTTACTCAAACCCCAAGGTGTAGCAGTCGTTGTGGAAGCAACCCACATGTGTATGGTCATGCGTGGTGTGCAGAAGCCCGGTTCTTGGACTGTGAGTAGTGCCATGCGTGGAGTTTTTGCAGAAGATTCCAAAACTCGCACAGAATTTATGAATTTGATCCGTCACAATGCTAACTTTCATTAAATCGATATCATAGAGCTAAATCTATCTAGCTCTTGATTTAGATGTAGAGATGGGACAATTCTTGTCTCTACTTTAATAAATAAATTAGAAGTTACAAATTAACTATAAGTCATAAAATATACTAAAAAATTCTAGTGTTGCATGAGTTTAAAATTAAACAAGAAGCGAAATTATGATTTCAGAATTACAGTTTAATCATCAAGGTTTGATTCCAGCGATCGCCCAAGACCATAAAGATGGCACAGTGTTAATGATGGCATGGATGAATCAGCAATCCATCGAACAAACCCTAGCCACCGGGGAAGCCCATTACTGGAGTCGTTCACGTTCCGAACTGTGGCATAAAGGCGCGACATCTGGACACATTCAAAAAGTCAAAGAATTATTTTACGACTGCGACGGCGACACAATCTTGATTAAAGTCGAGCAAATTGGCGACATCGCTTGTCATACTGGTGCAAGAAGCTGTTTTTTCAATTCCGTCCTGATAACTGATAACTGATAACTGATAACTGATAACTGATAACTGATAACTGATGACCCTGACAATCTACAATACCCTCACCCGTCGAAAAGAAGCCTTCCAACCGCAAGAACCAGGTAAGGTGAAAATGTATTGCTGTGGTGTCACGGTGTACGATTACTGTCATCTGGGTCATGCGCGTTCTTATATAGGTTGGGATGTAGTCCGGCGCTATTTTCAGTGGCTAGGATATGAAATTGAATACGTGCAGAACTTTACCGACATTGACGATAAAATTCTCAACCGCGCCAATTTAGAAGGAACTTCGATGCAGGAAGTTTCTCAGCGCTATATAGATGCTTATTTTGAGGATATCAGACGCTTAAATGTCATAGATGCGTCAGCATATCCCCGTGTAACTGAACATATCAGCAGCATCCATCAATTAATTCAGGAATTAGAAAAAAGAGGTTACGCCTACGCCGCCAATGGCGATGTTTATTACAATGTGCGTAACTTCTCCGAATATGGCAAACTCTCCGGGCGCGTTGCAGAAGATATGCAGGCCGGGGCTAGTGGTCGAGTAGATGTCGAAGATTCATCAGCACAGAAAAAACAAAACTCGGCGGATTTTGCCTTGTGGAAAGCCGCTAAACCAGGGGAACCAGCATGGGATTCGCCTTGGGGTGCTGGTCGTCCAGGATGGCACATTGAATGTTCAGCAATGGTCAGATCAATACTGGGCGATACTATTGATATTCATGGCGGTGGTGGTGATTTGGTCTTTCCTCACCATGAGAATGAAATCGCTCAATCAGAAGTGGTTACTGGTAAACCTTTGGCGCGTTACTGGATACACAATGGCATGGTAACTGTGAACGGTGAGAAAATGTCTAAGTCTTTAGGCAATTTTACCACAATTCGCGAGTTATTGGATCAAGGGATTGACCCGATGGTGGTGAGATTGTTTATTTTACAAGGACATTATCGCCGACCTTTAGATTTTACATCGGATGCGATCGCCTCGGCAGAAAACGCTTGGAAGACTGTAAAAGAAGGTTTACTGTTTGGTTTTAGGGAGTGGGGAGTTACTTCGACTCCGCTCAGTAACCGGGGGAGTGGGAATAGTCCTTACATTGAGAGTTTTCAAGCGGCGATGGATGATGACTTTAACACGCCAGGAGCATTAGCAGTTGTATTTGAACTGGCTAAGGAATTACGCCGTCAAAGTAATTTATTGACTCACGAAGGCAAAACAGACAGTCCCCCAGCACAAATTCAGCAGCAATGGCAAACTCTGGTGAATTTAGCTCAAGTCTTAGGACTGGAAGCTCAACCAGAAGCCCCCAGCGTCAACCCTAGCGGGTTAAATGAAGAGGAAATTGAAACTTTGATTCAGCAGCGACAAACAGCCCGTAAAACCAAGAATTTTGCCGCAAGCGATCGCATTCGCCATGAATTACAGGAACTTGGCATTACTTTAATCGATCAATCAGATGGTACAACTCGTTGGCATTCCTGATTGACATTTACTTGAATCGTAAGATGTAATCGGATAATCTGGGCAATCAGGATTGTTTTAAAAGGAAACCTCATGAACAAAAAAACGATACTTAGTTTGCTTTCCACTCCCATGCTAGTTAGTTCTATTCTCTCTATGGGAGCAATGGCTAACCAAGCACAAGCGGCCGACACAGAAGCAAATAATACAGATAAACTAACCTGTGTCCAGAATCAACATATATGGAAGCCAGTGTGTGCTAGAGCTTCCGTATTGGCTCAAATTCCTGAGTATAAACCGGGAGTTGAGTTGGCTGGTGAAAATGAAGATAACTTGCTAGCCTTTAATATTGAAGAAAGTGATATGGCCGTTAAGTTATTTAACTGTGACTGTCCACAGTGTATAAATGCTTTGCGTCAAATGCGCGGTATAGCACCGTTAGTTTATTAGGATTTCTAGCATTGCAAATCTGGTTTTTTACCTCGCCCCTTCTGGAACTTATCTAAAATTCTCCCCTCTCCTTGCTAAGGCTACGGTGTACACACAAGTGATCTGATCCCCCTAAATCCCCCTGATAAAGGGGGACTTTAAGAAATTTTTCCACCTGATAAAGGGGGGTTAGGGGGGATCGAAACGCTGTTAGGCAAATTAATAAGACTTGTGTGTACACGATAGCCTTGCTAAGGAGAGGGGTTGGAGGTGAGGTTCTTCGATGAATTCCGCACTGCTAAGAATAGGAATAACTGCCAGCCCATGTTACCCATTTATGAGATATTCCTATATGCAAGATTTCTTCACATTTTTCTGGCTCAGTGATAATTGCTCCTGTTAAATCTGCACCATTGAGTTCTGCTTCATTGATATTGCAAGCAATTAAATTAGCCTTTCTCAGATTAGCATTTCTGAAATTTGCGCCACTCATTTCGGCTTCACTCAAGTTTGCATCTACCAAGTTGGCAATTTCTAAATTTGCACTCCGCAAGTCTGCACGACTCAAGTTAGTCTCCTCTAGATTAACTCTAATCAGGTCAGCGCCAATCAAGTTGACTTCACTCAAGTTTGCACTCTTCAAGTTTGCACCACTCAGGTCAGCATCAGTCAGATTTGCCCGACTAAAGTTACATCCACTCAAATCGGCTTGAGTCAGGTTAGCACCACTCAAGTCAGCTTCAGTAAAGTTAGCACCGCTCAAGTTAACAGCAGAAAGATTTATTTGATGTAAATTGGCTCGATTAAATGTGCGTTCTCCTGCTGCATAAAGATTCAGGATTTTGTTAGCATCCATATTGTCACCTCGCAACGTCTACAGGTCAGCCAGTTGAGTTATAAGTTTTGCACCCTACTTAAACCACACCAAAGACAATCTTGTTGAGTTACCAGCAACCGAGATTTTGAGAAAACTTGTTATTCTATTGTGCTATAATTTCAAGCTATTTAAAAAATACTTCATAGAAATATACTAAATGACTGATTTCACATCTACCCTATCTCAAGCAGTGGCTGCATATCGCGGACAAGGGGGCGCGCGTCCCACAGCCCAAACACTTGTAAATGCCTTATTAGAAGCTGAAAAAGCTGCCAAACAGGAACGCCTGACTTATCCCTTTGAAGCGCTGCTGGGCAAATGGCAACTTTGCTTTGCTACTGGAACTAAAAAAGCTCGAAAACGAGGTGGAATTATCTTAGGGAAGGGTTTGTATGTGCCAAAATTTGTAGCTATCCAGATTTCTTTTAGTGCTTCTTTAGACCAGGATTCAACTAAAGGCGAAATTGGTAATCAGGTACAATTGGGACCGTTGTTGTTGCAGCTGACGGGACCAGCACAATATTTAGGCAAGAAAAATATATTGGCTTTTGACTTTAATTATCTGCTTTTGTGTTTGTTTGGTCGTATTCTCTACAACAAGCAGATTCGCTCTGGTAAGGCTCCAACTGAGGATTTTTATGAGCAGCCTATAGCTAAATTACCTTTTTTTGCTTTCTTTGTGGTGACAGAAGATTTTATTGCGGCTCGTGGTCGTGGGGGTGGGTTAGCTCTCTGGATTCGTTATTAGTCAATCAATTTTAGATTTTAGATTTTAGATTTTGGATTAGACTGCAATCTAAAATACTCGCTGCGCTGCGTACGCTTCGCTAACGCAAATCCAAAATTCTTTACGGACCATTCCCCACTCCCCATTCCCCATTCCCCACTCCCTACTCCCCACTCCCTACTCCCCACTCCCCAGTCAAGTATCTATAGATATATTTTTTTATTAAAACTCTATTTACTTTTTATCTCTCAAGGTAGAATATAACAATTAACTTAAACTTGGGAATCCTCCAAAGGGTACATTCCCAAAAATCACTTGCCAATTCATCGCAGAGTGTAACCGGGGTCAGATGACGCAAGCTTTTAATCAAGTCCACGAGTGGGAACAACGCCGTAACGAAGCCAGCCGCTACTATAAACAGGGGCAGTTTCAAGAATATCTCAATTTTGCCAGTGAGAATTTACAGTTAGCCAGAGCCATTCCAGACCGAGCCAGAGAAGGCCATACATTGAATGATATTGGTTTAGCGCATTTGAGTTGTTGCCAACCTTTACAGGCGTTAGAGTGTTTTCAGCAAGCCCGTTTGGTAGCGACGGAACTTGGTAACAGGCGAGCCGAAGCGATCGCACTGAGCAATCTCGGTTCTACTTACAGCCGTTTGGGGCGATTATCGCGATCGCTGGAGTATTTTGATCAAGCATTACGCATCTTCAGAGATTTGCAAGATACTCAAGGCGAAGTTTCTACTCTCAATGATGTTGCCCTAATTTACACCAAATTGGGCAAACCCAAGCGATCGCTGTTGCTACAATCCCAAATTTTGGCGATGCGTCGCTCATTAGGAGATTTTTCTGGTGAAGCAACTACCCTCAATGGTATTGGTTATGCTTACAGCACTTTAGGGCAGTATGAACAAGCTTTAGAATTTTTGCAAGCAGCGCTCCCAATTCAACGAGCTGTCAAGAATGTGATGGGCGAAGCTACTACCTTAAATAATATTGCTTCTGTGTATGGTGACTTAGGAGAACCGAAAAAAGCCCTGTTACTTTACCATCAAGTTTTATTAACACGTCGGGCGATTAAGGATCGCGCAGGTGAAGGGACAACCCTACATAATCTTGGTTTTACCTACAGTCTGTTGGCGAATAATCGTCAGGCGATGAAATATTATGAGCAAGCGATCGCTATTTATCAAGAAATTGGTGATTGTCTGGGAGAAATTTCCACGCTGCTGAATATGGGTAACTTTTACGCTAAAACTAAACGCAAAAAGTTAGCGCTATCTTACTACCACAATGCTCAAAGTTTAGCGAAAGCCATCGAATCTCAGCCGCACTTGCAAAAAGTACAGCAGTTTATGGATGCGCTTTAATGGGGAGTGGGGAGTGGGGAGTGGGGAGTGGGGAGAAGAGGAACGGGTGCAGGGGGCAGGGGGCAGGGGAGAAGAGGAACGGTTGTTAAGTAAGGGACTTCCAAATAAAAAAACACTCAACCACTTAACGCAAAAAATCTCTCAAATCCTCTTGACTCTGTGTCCTCTGTGCCTCTGTGGTAGCCATATTATATTCGCCCAAAACTTCTCAAACATCCTCTTAGAGACAAATAACCCTTCTTCTCACTCAGCACTTAATTATACAGACGTGACTTATCGTGTCTGTGGATTCAGGAATAAAAGAAGCGATCGCTCTATAACTTCACTGATCAACTGATTACCTTGCAAGTTGAAGTGAATATGATCTTGATATAAGGCTTTTGGATCTGGACGTGCATTGAGTAAAGGTAAAAAATCTATATACGTAATTTGCTGTGCTTGCGTAAACGAAATCAGTCTTTGACGAGTTTTAATTTCGTAGTCACGGGGACCTGGTTCACCGATTTCTCGTAATAAAGGAGTCATCAGCAGCAAAAATTCGCTATTGTTTTGACGAGTGAATGCTTGAATTTGGCTAATGGCTTCTAAATTAATCCCCACTATATCCCCTGTTTCCTTCTGCACGGCTTTCATTTCGGGGATGGGTTTTGGTTTGATAATATACCGTTGCCATACCTCTGCTAATGCTAAGGGAGGTTTTTTGTCTGGGTAATTGCGATCGCGTCCCACAGGTAAAGAAGTCGGTGCAGTGCCAAATAAATCATCAGTATTAATTAATAACACCACTACTTGAGCCTGAAAGTTACCAAATCGTTGTAAATAGGCTAATTCGTTTCTCGGTCCCCAAGAATTAGCCGAAGCATTTAAGACTTCGATATCCTGGTAATTACTAAGATTTTTTGCTTTTAAAGCCAGGCTGATCAAATTGGATATTGTATTATCCTGGTCTGTCCACCAACCACCATTAGCAATAGAATCGCCAATAATTAGCACCCGGAGAGTAGAAGCTGCGGGTATTTTTTCCACAGGTGCGCTTCGCATAGAATACTGATTAACTTCAATGCGATTACCAAAACGGCGAGTGCGTTGATTTGGGGCTAATAAATAACCAATTTGCGGATCACCAATATAAATCAAAGGATTACCAAAACCCAAGAGCGATCGCAATCCTACTTCCAGCACCACAAATAACCCCACAACCGCCAAAAATATAATTAGTGCTAACTTCACCTATAAACGCCCTCCGATAAAACTTTTATTAAGAACCAATGATCTAACATAGTTTAAGCGGCTATACAAACGAAGTCAGCCTGCTCGGACTCCAGGAACTTGAAACCCGCGTAGGTAGCCTTCCCTCTGGTACAAAAGCTATACGTCTTTTCTGTGTAGTAGTGAATTCCATGAGACTGGACTTAAAAAATTGGGATGCTTACCTAGTATATCTACCCAACTATGATTAGTATTAGCTAGATTTGCAGGTACTTAATGAAGTATTCCAATATTATGGATGATGCTAAACGCTATGACTGTAAGGCCAACGCAACATCACAGTTAAAGGTTTATCAATTCTCCTCTTCATCATCTCTTAAATTAAATATCATTATTACTACTGTGGTGGTAGCAATATAAATAACGGATGCTGGTGAAGGAGTTTACAAAACTTCGGAATGTTTCCTTGTAGTATAAACAATTAACATTCCATAAAGATTAAGAGTTTGCTTCTCATCCTGACTGTATAACTAGATTTTAAATTTGGAGAAAAAATGTTTGTATTCACAGGGCTTGCTTTACCAGCTGTAACCAGTCTTTTTGCCTCTGTCATTCCAATTATCTTTGCTTCACTTGGAGGTTTATTAGGGTTTGCACTTCCGCGATCTGCTCAAATCCCCCATTATATTAAAGCTTTAATTATTTTATATCAAGATGCCGCACCTGAATCACAAACGAGAAAGTATGTGACAAGCGCTCTATTAATTCTAGGGAGTATCTTAACCTTTATGGCTCATTCTTTTGTGCCATTTACAGGTGTTCCCATTATTGGTGCAGTCACAACTCCAATTGCGTTACTAATTTCTTTAGTTGTTATTTTGACAACTTTAGATTTAATCACACAACTTAACGAACCTTATCTAGAAAATCTCAAAGCTATTTATGCTAATGATATGCAAAGTATGCAAGATGATATTCTCACTATACAAGTTCAGTTGGGTCCGAAATGGGCAGAAATCACCCAAAAGATTCAAAACATTTTCAATAATCTAGCCCCGAAAATATCTGAAAAAGGTGAAGATATAGCAAAAGAGATAAATAAATACTTCAGTAAGCAAATACACGAATTAGTCTTGTATTTAAATCCAAAAACTTCTGCTAAAACCACTATAAATGAATCGGAAATTAAGACAATTTGTGAAAGTCTTGAACCTTGGAAAAAAGTGGGTGGTTCTTTTGTCTTAGGTGCTGGATTCGGTGCAGGGAGTGGAATGTTAGCTTCAACAGTGGCAGCTGCTAATTTAGCACCAGCAGCTTGGTGGACTCCTTTTGTCCCAGGAGCGCTTCACACGCTTGTATTTGGTAGCAAAACTGTTGTCAGTGCTGCTACTTTTAGTATGTGTACAGTCGCCGCTCCAATTGCTTTAGGCTTAACAATTGGGACAGGAGTGTTCAGTGCAACTATGTTTACTCTTGGCAAGATAGAAGAGAAGAAGTTAAGCCAGTTTCTCTCTGATATTATTATATCTTCCCTACCAATGCTCAAAGCTGATGGAGAAGTTTCTGATGAAGAAAAAATGGCAGTTCTGCAACTGTTGAATAATCCTCAAATCACTCAAGAAGATAAAAATAGAGTTCAGGTGTCACTAGATTCTAACGATAAATTTGATGATATTATTAGAAAAAATTTGCTCCATGAAGATAAACAGGATAAGAGAGAAATCAAACGCAGATTAATTTTAGCTATTACTTGGGAAATAGCTAAAGCAGATGGCAAAATAGATGAGCAAGAATTAGCACTTCACGACCGCATGGCAAAAATTCTTCAAGTTCCTCAAGAATGTGTTGATGAAATCCGCAGAATTATTACACCTTCACTTGTCATACAACGTAAAAAACAGCCTATCTCTGTACCAGTTAGAGCATTTTAAAAATTGCTAACTCTAAAATGACCAACAACTGACCCAACTGCCAAATAACGATTCTGCAAAAAATGAACAGCACTTCACTCCATTGAAATTAACTCTCCAGCAGTGCAGGCTCATTGAGAGCCTCTAGCAGTGCAAAAAAGGGCAGTTTAGCTGCTTGTCAGCAAGCAGATGCACAGTTCTAGGCAATTACCGAACTAGAGTAGTACAATTGCATTAGTTTTCACACAAGCCCTTGGTATGCAGCCAAGGGTTTTTTATGAGATTATTCATAAATCCGGAGATGCAAAAAACCTCCGCGTACCTTTGCGTGAACCTCCGCGTACCTTTGCGTTAAAAAACAAAATTCCACCTTGCTCCCTGCTCCCCTGCCTCTTTTGGTCATTGTTGCAAAGCTTAAACAAAATATTATCTGTAATTTAGCTTGATCGGCAAATAGAAAGACTACAATCAAAACGGACAAATTAGCACTGTAACAAAGGAGGTTTACAAGCTATGTCCGATTTAAATCGCGGAATTATGAAATTTAAGGGTGCAGATTCTCCCAGAGTAGTTACCATCTCTACTGTGCTGCTATTGGGATCGATTGCTGCCTTAATTCTTTGGGCGTTGCAAGCTGCCTATGCGCTAAACTAAGTAATTAACAATTGAGAGGGACACTTGCAACAAAGGTTTCTACCTGAGCCAAGTGTCCATCAATCAAGTAAAAAAAGCGCCCTAACTACCATCAAAAAATTTCAGAAAAATTTGATAATTTTAGATTTAAGGTTTTAGAGGGAAAATAAATCTAAAATTAAAAATCCATAATGAGTGAACTTTGGGGAGCCTTAGTTATTTTAATTGCCTGTCCAGTCTTGGGAGCGTTACCAATTATTGATTGGATTACCTACGCCCTCAAAGGTAGGCAGTTATCACAAATTGGCACTAAAAACATCAGCGTTTCAGCCGCTTTTTATCATGGCGGCAGACTAGTAGGTATTCTGGCTGTTTTGTCAGAAGCAATCAAAGGAATTGTGGCAGTATTCCTGTCTCGCGTGTTTTTTCCCGAAGGATCGGCTTGGGAATTAATCGCCCTGATGACTTTGGTATTAGGTAGATATGGGGTAGGTAGAGGGGCAGGTACAACCAACGTCGTTTGGGGATTTATCGTCCATGACCCCCTGGTTTCGATATTTACAGGTTTGTTGGCAATTATCAGTTTTACAGTTCTGCAATCTCGGCAACGGGTAAAATTCGGAGTTTTATTTGTGTTTCCCGTGTTTGTCTTGCTTCTGAATGTTGGCAATTTCCCCAAAGTCATGGCGGCTATTGTCCTAGCTAGTGTATTGGGGTGGATTTACACAAAAATTCCCGATGATTTGAATTTGCCAGTCCAAGCAGCCGAGACAGATTCACAAGCAGCTTTTGCATATTTACGCGGTAATCGCTCGCTTCTTTCTCTAGATGACGAGTTAGATCCGGCTGTGGTCGGTCAAAAAGCCGCTACATTATCTCAAATTAAGCGCTGGGGCTATCCAGTGCCGAAAGGATGGGTGATTTCCCCAACGGATGATCCCGAAGGCTTGATTGCAATGCTTCAGCCTTCTGATTTATCTCCTTTAGTGGTGCGTTCCTCGGCTATCGGGGAAGACTCGGAACAAGCTTCGGCGGCTGGACAGTACATAACAATTTTGAATGTTACCAGCCAACAGGAATTAAAAGTGGCGATCGCTCAAGTCCAAGCTTCATACAATCATCCATCGGCTGTCCAATATCGGCGCGATCGCGGTTTACCAGATACAGCAATGGCAGTACTGGTACAACAACAAATTCAGAGTGTGTATTCTGGCGTAGCTTTCAGTCGCGACCCCATCACCCAACAAGGCGATGCAATTGTCATTGAAGCTTTACCCGGTAGCGCCACTCAAGTTGTTTCCGGCAAAGTTACACCAGAACAATATCGCGCTTTTGTGGTAGAAACAGAGAATATTTCCTCTGTGCAGTTAGAGGGCAGAGGGCAAGTACCACAAGCATTAATTAAACAAGTAGTATACTTAGTCCGGCGACTAGAAAAACAATATCACGGTCTGCCCCAAGATATTGAATGGACCTATGACAGTCAAAATCTCTGGGTTTTGCAATCTCGACCCATTACGACCCTGTTACCTATCTGGACCAGGAAAATCGCCGCCGAAGTTATTCCTGGTGTCATTCAACCCTTAACCTGGTCAATTAATCGCCCCCTAACTTGTGGGGTTTGGGGAGATATTTTCACTTTGGTTTTAGGCGATCGCGCCTTGGGATTAGATTTTACCGAAACTGCCACACTGCATCACTCTAGAGCTTATTTTAACGCATCCCTCTTAGGACAGATTTTTCTGCGGATGGGCTTACCACCGGAAAGTCTGGAATTTTTAACCAGAGGCGCTAAAATGAGCAAACCAGCGTTAAAGTCCACTTTGGCGAATTTGCCGGGATTAATGCGGCTGCTGAAGCAAGAACTCAGCTTAGAAAAAGACTTTAAGCGGGATTATAGTCGAAAATTTATTCCCGGTTTGTCACAACTAGCAAATGAATCTATAGAAGAACTGACAGCGCCCCAGCTCTTAGAAAAAATAGATTTGATTCTGCAATTGCTCCGCAGTGGCACTTATTACAGCATCTTAGCGCCCTTGAGTGCAGCCTTGAGACAGGCCATTTTTCGGGTCAAAGATGAGGAAATTGATCACAGTGTAGCTCCAGAAGTATCAGCATTGCGATCGCTCACTGCTTTAGCCGCAGATGCGAAACAAGTATTACCTGAGTGCGAACCAAATCAAGTATTTGAACAATTGTCACAAACCCCAGAGGGAGAAAAAATTCTCGATGAATTTAACGAACTGCTGGAAGATTACGGTTATTTAAGTGATGTGGGGACAAATATTGCTGTTCCGACCTGGAAGGAAAACCCCCAACCCATCAAGCAATTGTTTGTGCAGTTATTGCAAAATAGAGCAGAGACAGATGGAGATGGTGGAGATGCCATCAATCGAATTTTATCAGCCAAGCGCAAACGAGGGGTAGTACAGCGACGGGTAGATATTAAAGGACGAGTTACCGAACTGTATTCTCGACTATTGGCTGAATTGCGCTGGCGATTTGTAGCCTTAGAGCAAATTTGGTTAAAATCCGGCTTACTTCAGCAAACTGGGGATATCTTTTTTCTAGAATTACCGGAAGTGCGGCGCTTAGTAGTGGGTGATGATTTTCAACTCAGGAAAAATTTATCTGAGATAGTACAATTGAGGCGATCGCAATTCGACCAAGATAGTCAGTTTAATCAAATCCCCCTTTTAGTTTACGGGCATACACCACCCCATCCCCTTCCCCCCTCGCCTCTTTACTCAGACCAAACATTACAGGGTATTCCCGCCAGTCACGGACAAGCCGAAGGAAGAATCAAGGTGGTAAGGAATTTACAAGATTTACCAGAAATCAACCGCGAAACAATTTTGGTAGTACCTTACACAGATTCCGGCTGGGCCCCTCTGTTAGTCAGGGCTGGCGGCTTAATTGCTGAGGCTGGTGGGCGACTTTCCCACGGTGCAATCATCGCGCGTGAGTACGGAATTCCCGCCATCATGGATGTTCACAATGCCACCTGGATATTACAGGATGGGCAACGGGTACGGATGGATGGCTCTAGAGGAATTATCGAATTATCTAACGACTTGAGACCAGATTGAAAAAGAAGCGGGGGAGCAGGGAGCAGGGGGATTGGAAATTACTTTGGACTCCCTCCCGGCGGCTTAATTCTCCCCTCTCCTTGGGAAGGAACTACGGTGTACACACAAGTCCAAAAACCTTTCATTTGGTAGGGTGCGTTATGGACTTTAGTCCTAACGCACCGAAATTTAGGATGGTGCGTTGCGCTACGCGACAACACACCCTACAAACTTGAGACCAGATTGAGAAAGAAGCAGGGAGCAGGGAGCAGGGGGATTGGAAATTACTTTGGACTCCCGGCGGCTTAATTCTCCCCTCTCCTTAATAAGGAGAGGGGTTGGGGGTGAGGTTCTACTCATCCCTTACAAAGTCAAATCCTCTGGTTTCCAGTGGGGATTGACTAAACTTGTGAGAATATGATCTTCCCATTTACCATTAATTAATAAATAATCTCTCGCATATCCTTCCACCACAAAACCGAGTCTTTTTAAGACATTACCACTACGCCGATTGTGAGGCATATAATTAGCCATGATGCGATGAAAATTTAATTCTTCAAATACATAATCAGTCGCAACTTTTAAGGCTTCTGTCATATACCCTTGACCTTGCTCAGATTCTGCCAAACTATATCCCACATAGCAAAAATGCGCTGCGCCTCGGATGAAATTAGTAAAATTTATTGTTCCAATAACTTTCGTGGCTTTTTTCTGCGGAAAAATAAACAGCTTTAATGATTGGTCATGGATGAACTCCAAGACATTGTTTTCAATTTGATATTGCCAATATTCTTCTGTATACAACTGATTAAATAAAATCGGATAAAATGGTGTAAAATAAGTTTTATTGTCAGAGAAATATTTAATTAGTTGTGGTATATCCTTTTTAATAGCAATTCTTAATGTCAGGCGATCGCTCGTAATAAGTGGGAGTTCTGATTTCATAAGAGTAATAATTTTTACAATCAATCTGCCAGATCACCAAAATCTTGGTAAGCTGATGTCTAATATTTAAAAGAGCCAGCAAAACATGGCTCTTGATCAATCCAGTTTATAAGAAGGATAGTGATGTCGGTGGGAATACGCTATAATTGGCAGAAAGCAGAGATTCAGGCGATATACAACACTCCATTCCTAGAGCTGATTTATCAAGCTGCTAGCGTGCATCGCCAATATCATGATTCAACAAAAATACAAGTTTGTAAGCTAATCTCCATTAAAACAGGTGCTTGTCCCGAAGATTGCGGCTACTGCGCCCAGTCTTCCCGTTATCAAACCGAAGTCAAGCCTCAAGCACTGTTAGAGAAGGAAACAGTGATTAATATTGCCCAAAAAGCCAAAGCAACGGGCGTAAGTCGCGTTTGCATGGGTGCAGCTTGGCGGGAAGTGCGGGATAACTCGCAATTTGAGACAGTCCTGGAAATGGTGAAAGAAGTCACCGATATGGGTTTAGAAGTCTGCTGTACTCTGGGAATGCTGACCACAAATCAGGCGAAACGCTTAGAAGCAGCCGGACTATATGCTTATAACCATAACTTGGATACTTCTGCGGAATATTATAATACGATTATTACCACGAGAACTTATGGCGATCGCCTGAATACAATCGATAATGTCCGACAGACAAATGTCACCGTCTGTTCTGGCGGTATCCTCGGTTTAGGCGAAAGCGTCGAAGATCGTGTGGGGATGTTAGAAACTCTATCAAATTTACAACCTCATCCAGAGTCCGTCCCCATTAATATTCTTTCCCAAGTCCCCGGTACACCCCTAGAAAACCAACCAGATGTACCGATTTGGGAAGTAGTACGCATGATCGCCACAGCCAGAATAATTATGCCAAATTCTGACGTGCGTCTGAGTGCTGGTAGGGCGAGACTTTCCCAAGTGGAACAAGCCTTATGCTTTATGGCTGGGGCAAATTCCATCTTCTCCAGCGATGATAATCAAATGCTCACAGTCACTACTCCCTGTCCAGATTATGACGCTGACAAAGAAATGCTGAATTTGTTGGGCTTAGAAATGCGTCCTCCCCACCAAAGACCGGAAAAGGTGACAACTCCAGTCGTTGTAGTTTAACCCCACCCCCAGCCCCTCCCCGCAAGCGAGGAGGGGAGAAATATGATAGAAAAGTTTGAAAATATTGCTGTTTTTGGGGCTTAATGGGGAAATTGGAGTTCACTACCTGACTTCGCAACCCAAGAAAGGCATAATAAATGCCCCTCCTGGTCAAATTACATTGTACTATGCTACTGACAGATGTTTCATCGGACGGTTTTTTAGCTGCTGAGACAACTCCTCTGCATAAGCATCAAGTTGTGAAGTTGTCATTGCTTTGAGAACACGCTGATTACCAGAGGGAATTCCAAGCTGTGCAATTAACCGCATAATGTCTTGCATTAAATACCCACGTCTCTCATCATCCCGTTTTTCCTGAATTTGTTGGTTTTGTGCGTTGACTAAAGCCAGCGTCACTTCCATAAATGTAATTTTTTCAGGCAGAGGAGCAGGAAGAGGGGCAAGTGTTTGTGCTATGTCAACAGCCGATGAGTTATCATGGTTAGATATAGTTCTCATTTTTCGTTCCTTTGATTTTATTTCGGAGTTTGAGAATTCTACAAACAATTTAAATGAAGCAAGTTAGTAGCCCATCCCAAGGCAATTGGGAGAGGTTCACTAGAGCAAAAGGCATTCCAATGAAGTTGGAGTGCCTTCTTTTTTGCGTCTTCAGCTATTGTTACACGCAAATTAAACACTGTCAAGATTTTTGTTGTCGCCAACTTTTTTAGTAAACTATATCATTGACGTAATACATAAATGGGGATAAGCTGAGTTTATCAACAGCCAACACATAGGGGAGCAGACAAAAATGATACAAAAAGAGGATTTCGAGCAACGTCTCAAGAAGTTGGACTGGACGTTGTACAAACTAGCCAAGGAATTTGCAGAATATCGAGCCATAGGAGGAGATGTTTCCCCTGCTTCGCGATATCACAGTTCTATTAGTAAAGCAATAGAAAATCCTGGTAAATCTAGACTAGAAACTATTGAAGATGTTGTTCAGGTTCTCAATGGTGAGTTAACTATCTTATGGGAACCAGGAAGGGTAGTCACTATTCGACTAGAGGATGAAACCATAGAAGCTTTAAAACAGAGAGCCGAAAATGATGGAAAGGCTATTAATGACATAGCCAAGGAACTCTTGTTACAAGCACTATCAGGACTTCCCGCGCAAAAGTCGAAACAACTCACGAATTTAGTTATGGCTAAAGAGGCCAAAATTTATCGCTCTTTTCATCCTGTGATTGAATCTGCTTACTCTGCTGTACATCAATGGTTATCAGAAAGGCCAGAAGCTAACGGATACAAGGAACTCGATTATGCACAAGATATTTGGTATTCGTTAGATAAAGCAGATTTAAAAAATACAGCTTTTCAATTCTATGCTCTTTTTCCGCGTTACTATTTTGAAGCTGCCCATATTCTAGAAAAAACTATTCAATCAACTAAACTACTCAACAGACTCAAATATAACCCACGTATCTGTCTAATAGATATAGGTGCTATGGGAGCCGCCTCTGCTGCTTTTATTGAGAGAATTTTAGCGTGGAAGAAGGATGAAGAAATTTCAAATCCACTGGAAATTATTTGTCTAGGTATTGACCCTAGTATTTATGGTTTTACACTATATAGCAAGTTAATGCAGGAAATCAAAGAGAATATTAAATCATTCAACATTCATTTAGAGTTTCAGCCTATCTGTGAGAGTGTTCCCAAAGGAATTATTACTACAATGCGCTATCTTCAAAAGAAACGCATATTTTGGGAGCATCCTGTTATATCCAATCTTTTAATTACCCAACTTGATATTGTTTCATCATTAAATCAAGAAGAACTTTTTAAAAAACAACAATATGAAAAGCTCAAAGATTTAGGTGTAGAGGTTGATTTAATTATGCCAGATGAGAAAGAAATTTGGCAAGAAGAAGCTTTATCATATAAGCAACTATTAGAAGAAGTACCACTAGAAAATTTACATCTATTGACTGTAGGCACAAAAGATATGGATAAGCATATTCGCCAAAATTATTCTTATTATCAATTAAACGAAGGGATGGCAGAAATAGTTAAAGCTGTTGAAAAAGTAATTAATGATAGTCATGCACTGTGCAAAAATGATAATTTAAAACAATTACAGCAAGTTGAATTTAATAATCCTATTGATAGTTATTGGTTTGATAATAATAAATCACATTATTCTTCAACCTTTCCAGTTAGCTTTTTAACTATTACTAATCGTGAAGTAGAACAAGATAAAAATTGGGCGGGAGTTATCGATCTTAAAAATCTTGAGTTAGCCTGGGTTAGAGCCAGAAAAAATGTATTGGATGAATTCCTATATGATGACATAGAAATTTTATTGTTTGAAAGACATCTAGAACATCATCTTCGAGAAATGCAGCAGTGCTTAATAGATTATTGCTATCTCATAGATGCTCGTAAAGAAACAGTATCAGCTAATATTCCCAAAGGAAGTACCAGTAGTCGTCCTAAACAACTTTCGAGGCTAGAGGAAGAAATCTTAGCAAATGCAATTATTCAAGTAATTGGTCAAAAAATGGAGCTTGATTTTTATACCTATAAGCCCCAAAAAAAATCCTATGAGAATGAAACAGAATATTTATATGAAAACTGGTGGGAAGACTGGAAAAAGTTTAGAGAAGATGTGACTAAAAGTGCGAAAAGGCAAAAAAATAAAGATGGTGTAGTTCTGAGAACTGACATCCAAGCTTACTATACCAAAATAAAGCAAAATAAGCTTCTCGATATTGTTAAGTATAAACTAGAAAAAGATGGACAAAGTAGTAAACGTATTGAGTGGTTATTAAGGAAACTTATTTATAGAGATTTAAGTTATGATAATTCCGCCAAAATTCGAGAGGAAATAGGGCTGAATCAAGGTACAAATACATCAGGATTTTATGCAAATTTATATTTAATCTCTTTAGATAACAATTTGAGAAATAATAAGCAATTTCAACTAGATTTTTACCGCTATGTTGATGATATAATTATGATTCTACCTAGTGCAGATGTCAGATATATTGAGAATGTTAAATCTGTATTGTATGACGAGTTAGAAAAGCTTGGACTTGCAATTAATAATGATAAAACTGATGTTTATAAAAATATAAATTTGTTTTTAGAAGTTTTTGCTGACGATGATGCGTTAGAAAAATTAGGCAAAGAATTTAACTTTTTAATGTATAAATTATGGTTAATGAACTCGAACTACCGTACAAAATTTAGATTTGCTCATAATAGTGAAAAAGAAATTCTTTGGTGGCAGTTAATAAAAATATATCAGCAGTGTCTTTTTTCAATTAATATATATGTTAGCGATACTTATCTAAGCAGAAAAATTTATCAGATTTTATTCCAGCAGAGCGAGAATACAATTAACGAATTAAAATTACCACATTTTCCTAATGGCAGTAATTTTAATATCATTTCCAACTGGACAAGAAGCTTTGATAATTTAGAATGTCTATGGCTAAAAGATAAAAAAGATTTAAAACAAAAAATTCTTCAGTTGTTTTATAATAGCCTTGCTTCATTGAGAGAAGTTATTGCACAAAGAAAAAGTCGCACACCCAGTACAAATGAAGAAAAACGTAAACTTAAAATTAAACAAAGAAAGGAGGAAACCCACTTAAGATTTGCTATCAATAAATTATCAATTTTAGGTTTTAATAAAGAGTTTTATGACGCATGGCAAGAGTTTGATGACGTATGGATAGAAATTGTTAAACTGATTTGCGACGAAGAATTATTTGTCATAAGAGACTTACTAGATGTTATTCTTAGTCTGGCACGTCAAGGTTATACTGAAGCTATTAAACAGCTACAAGAAGAGTATATTAACAAAACAAATGAAACAAGTAATTACCTGCGTGCTGTTATTCTGGAAGCCATGCGTTTTTTGCCAAATCTTGATGTAAAAGATTGGGAATTTATTTTCAAATCTGCCATAGAAGGTAAATCTGATATTGAACGCCTCAAAGCAACTGAAACATGGTTATATCTAGGATCTGTTGCTAAACAGTTTGAGGATCACCAAACTATTCAATCAATTTGCGACATATTAGCTAGTTCTCCTCAAATTATTACTAGGATAAAGAAAAACTATATATTAATTTTGGGATTACATGACCCAGCAAAGTTGGCTAGTCTTTCCAATTTAGAAGATTTATGCAAAGCAACAGATTATCTCATTTCTGATTCATGTAAGCTTGCATTAGATGGAAAAGTCTCAGTACTTTTTGATCAAGATGAACCTGCATTAGTTCGTTCTTATTACAGTCTAAAACAATCAAGTTCTCGAGAAGATAAACCCTATAAATCTCTCGGTATTTAAATAAGTTTTCTATGTCACAAACCCGACCCAATCCAGACCAATTAAAAATCATCAACCACATCAACGGAGCAATTTTAGTTCTTGCTCCCGTGGGAACTGGTAAAACCCGCGTTTTATCATCAAGAGTAGTTCAAGCTATTCAAAGCGGTATTCCTGCTGAAAAAATTCTGTGTTTGACTTTCACTAACCGAGCAGCTAAAGAAATGCAAGAAAGGTTAGCAGAAATGTGTCCTCAAGAATTTCGCTACATCACTATAAAAACCTTTCATAGTTTATGTACTTCCATGCTGCGAGTTGAAGCTCGTCAAATTGGTTTACCAGCAGATTTTGTAGTTTATGATGATGCTGACTGTCTAGGACTGATTAAAGATATTTTCCGTTTCACAAAGGACAAAGAAGCTCAAGATATATTTTCTAAATTAGCTGATTGTAAAGTTAAAGCTAGTCAGTTGCAGTTATCACCCCATTATCCCTTAGAAAAACTGTTTGCATCTCTAGGAATACGTCAAGCACAATTAGCGAGTAAATATCAAAGCATTCTTCAAGAACGTCATGCTGTCGATTTTGCAGACTTAATATTTTACGTGCGTTCCATGCTGCAATATTATCCGGAAATTCAACAAAGATGGAAGCAACGCTTTGAGTTTATCCAAGTTGATGAAGTCCAAGATACTCATCTATCTGAATATGAAATTGTCAGATGTTTAGCTTCTCCTACTGGTAATATCGCCATGATTGGTGATTTAGACCAAACTATTTACGAGTGGCGAGGTTCCGAACCTGATAAAGTTATTAGTCAATTTAAACAAGAATTTCAACCTCAAGAATACTCTCTCACTTGGAACTACCGCGCGACTCAAACATTACTCAAGGCTGCTTCTGGTTTTGCTGATTCTTTTGAACAAAGATATACAAAAATTACTCCCGCACCTGTTTGTGAAGTGGGAGAATTAATTCCCATTTATGCAGCTAAAAATGAACTCGATGAAGCTCAATGGATTGGGGCGCAGATTAAAAAATTATCTCATAATGACCCCGATATGCTCTATAATCGTGTTGCTGTTTTAACTAGAAATCACAAACGAATTGAGATTGTTACTAAAGTTCTAGAACAGTTAAATATTCCCTGTGTTACAGTCGAGCAGCATCAATTTTTTATGCGTCAGGAAGTTAAGGATGCTCTGGCTTATCTGCGGTTAGTTTTAAACCCTTTTGATACAGGTTCAATGCGGCGGCTATTAATACGTCCCAGTCGTGGTATAGGTTCTGTCACCATTGAAAATGTTATCCAAGAGGGTGACGCTTGTGGGTTTAAACTCACTGATATGGTATCTACTCAAACCTTTATTGATGGCGACCCTTTTAGTAATTTAATATCTGCTTATAATAATGGCACAATTGTTGTTTTTGATGTGGAAACAACTGGTTTTTCAGTGAGTCAAGATGAAGTCATCGAAATTGCGGCGGTAAAATTAGTTAAGGGACAGGTGAAAGCAGAATTTCATGCTTATATTCAAAATACTGTTGCTGTGGGAGATTCTGAACAAATACATGGTTACAGTGATGAGTTCTTAGCAACTAATGGCGAGAATGCAATTGATGTATTTGAGAGATTTTTAGATTTTATTCAAGATGCCTTTTTAGTTGGGCATAATCTGGGTTTTGATATTAAAATGATCATAGCCCATGCTCAAAAGTTAGGTTTATCAACTCCTAAATTTCAATGGGCGGATACTTGGGATTTAGCTAAAAGGTTTATAAAATCAGATAGCTATAGTTTGTCAAATTTAGCAAATAAATTAAACCTGCATCAAGTACCAAATCATCATGCTATGGATGATACTCTGACAACGGTTGAATTATTGGCAATTCTCATACCTTTAGTCAAAGTACGTGCTGACTATCGTCAAGCTTTAGTCTATCGTTATGGAGAAGAATTTGAAACTTTAGCTAATACTATTGAAGCGTGGAGAGATGCAAGCCAGAGGTTGCGCCCAGCAGATTTGTTGGGTAAAATTTTAGTTGAGTCTCGTTTATATGACTATTATCAACAGCAGGAACCACAACGTCTAGAAAATCTCAAAAGGCTAGTCAAGATTTTTCAAAAGCAGGATGATTTAGAACTACATCCAGATACTGCACTACGAAGTATTATTGATTATACTGCATTAGCGAAAAATTTAGACCAAATTTCTCAGGATAATAATCAAGTTCTGATTATCACGATTCATCAATCAAAAGGTTTGGAATTCGATACGGTTTTTCTCGCAGGTTTATCTGAAGATGAGTTTCCAACTTATTTCAGTGTCCGGGATGGTAAGCTAGAAGAGGAAAAGCGCCTGTTTTATGTGGCGATGACAAGGGCAAAAAAACGTTTGTTTATTTCGGCTTTTCTCCGAGATTCTAAAAACTACCAAAAATCTCCAAGTCAGTTTATTCGTTTACTTCCTGCTGAATATACTTCTGAATATATAAATTTCAATTAGCAGCATTATTTACTAACCCAAAGAAAAGAAAGATCCCCGACTTCTTCAAGAAGTCGGGGATCTAAGCCTCTCGATATAAAAAAATTGGGTAACTCTGGAAAAACCAGAACTACCCAATTTTAGTTAAACTGCAACCAAAGTTAATTAAGCGAAAGCAGCAGTTTTGACATCGTTATTTGTCAAAATTTCTTGCAGTTCGTCGGAATCTACTGTTTCTTTTTCCACCAGCATTTTCGCAATCAAATCAAGAATGTGGCGATTGTTAACTAATACTTCTTTAGCTCGTGTATAAGCTACATCCACCAGTTTACGAACTTCTTCATCAATCGCAGCAGCAGTTTCTTCGGAGAAATCACGCTCTGACATGATATCTCTGCCTAAGAACATATTACCTTGCTGACGACCAAGAGCGACTGGTCCCAAGCGATCGCTCATTCCAAAGCGAGTAATCATCTGACGCGCTACACGGGCTACTTGTTGCAAGTCATTAGAAGCACCAGTGGTAACTTCTTCATCACCAAAGATTAATTCTTCAGCTAAACGACCGCCTAAAGCTACAGCCATTTGATTTTCCAGATAAGAACGGCTATACAAGCCTGTGTCCATCCGGTCTTCACTAGGAGTAAACCAAGTTAAACCACCAGCACGACCGCGAGGAATAATGCTGATTTTTTGTACTGGGTCATAGTCGGGCATCAAAGCACCAACTAAAGCGTGACCAGCTTCGTGATAAGCTACTAGGGTTTTGCGCTTCTCGCTCATTACCCGGTCTTTCTTCTCTGGTCCAGCTAAGACGCGATCAATGGCATCATTGATTTCATCCATGGAAATTTCAGTCAAGTTGCGCCGTGCTGCCAAAATTGCCGCTTCGTTGAGCAAGTTGGATAAGTCTGCGCCGGTAAAACCAGGAGTCCGACGAGCAATTTTATCTAAGTCTACATCCTTGGCTAAGGTCTTACCACGGGCGTGAACTTTGAGAATTTCGCTACGTCCAGCATAGTCAGGACGGTCTACAACTACTTGACGGTCAAAACGACCAGGACGCAATAAGGCTGCATCTAAGACATCAGGACGGTTGGTAGCAGCAATTATAATAATGCCTGTATTACCTTCAAAACCATCCATTTCGGTGAGTAACTGGTTGAGGGTTTGCTCCCGTTCATCGTTACCACCGCCTAAACCTGCACCCCGTTGACGACCTACAGCGTCAATTTCATCGATAAATACGATACAAGGAGCGTTGGTTTTAGCTTGTTCAAACAAATCGCGGACGCGGGAAGCACCCACACCAACGAACATTTCCACAAATTCAGAACCAGAGATGGAAAAGAAGGGTACACCAGCTTCACCAGCTACAGCACGAGCGAGGAGGGTTTTACCTGTACCAGGAGGTCCAACTAATAATACACCTTTAGGAATTTTGGCTCCAACTGCGGTAAAGCGGTCGGCGTTTTTCAGAAAGTCTACTACTTCGTTTAATTCCAGCTTGGCTTGGTCAATACCAGCGACATCGCCAAATGTTACCTGTGTTTGTGGTTCCATTTGCACTCTGGCTTTGGATTTACCAAAGTTCATGGCTTGGTTTCCAGGACCACTTTGAGCGCGACGTAGTAAGAAGAATAAACCCACCAGAAGCAATACAGGGAAAAATAAACTGCTCAGTGCTTTAAACCAAAATCCTTCGTCAGTTTGGGGCATAACAGCGATATCAACGCCCTTTTCAGTCAAATTATTGATTAAATCAGGGTCATTGACTAAAGTTACTACCTTTTTGTCACCATCTCTGGAGGTAACAAGTGCTGTAGAGCGGTCTGCACTCAGACTGACTCTATCTACACTGCCTTTGTCAACTTCTTGAATAAATTGACTGTATCGCCATGTTTCTCTAGTTTGAGGTTGTTTGTCAAAGAATGCTGTTCCTAGAGCAATGACAACTATAAATAGCAGCGCATACAGCCCCGCATTTCTCCATCTTTTATTCACTGAGGTCTATCCTCCTGTATTTTTTGTGAGTTAGCGTAGCTTCTCTGATATGAGAGGGCATTATTAAGAATTATGTTAACTTATCTTAAGGTATAACATAACGGTGCGGCTGTCATGTTAAAAAAGCTCCCTGATTTGTAGAAAACTAGAATGGTAGGGATTATATTGTAGCGACCCTGTGGGCTGCACAACGGTGTGAATGGGAATAATTTCTACCACACTATTAGTGTAGGCGATCGCTTCAAATCCCCGCACTAACTCGGCATTCCAAGGTGACTCCAAGACTGTGGACAGATTCTTGATTAATTGCGATCGCACGATTCCCGGTAAAATGCCCTCTGTTAATGGTGGAGTCCACCAACTACCATTCTGCCATCCCCAAAGGTTTCCTGTGGTAGTTTCTAGCCAATTGCCTGTGGCATCGATTAAAATGGCTTCCTGAGAATTTAACTGTTGGGCGTGAGTCTTCGCCAACCAAGCACTCAGATAGTTGCCAGTTTTATGAGAAGGCAGACTGCGATAAAAGTTCGATAATGCCAGATTTGTGGTAATGCCGTGTTGTTGTCTTTCGATTAAATCCGGTGGTAATAACCTTCCAGTTATCCATTCTCGGCCATCAGCAAACAGAGTAATTCTCAGAATCGGGAAATGTTCCGCCAGAATTTCCGCACCTTGACGCACCAGATGCCAATTTGGTTCTCGCCAACCAAAAGATTGTAAAGAGAAAAGTAGGCGATCGCAATGTCCCACCCAATTAGTTAAACTACTATCGAGGCTATTACCATAAACCCGCACCGTTGTAAATACCGTAGCCCCAAAAAGTAACCCCGGATCATTAATATCTAACTCCAGAGTTTGGGATTCTATAAATTTGCCTTTATACCAATAAATAACACTAACCTACTATATACAACTCTTAAACTCTCCTTCTCGCTTGCGGGGAGGGGCTGGGGGTGGGGTTTATTCTTGTTCAGGAAATGAAATTCTATTTCCTTCCGGGGTAATAGTCACCTGTGCGCCCAAAGCCTCAATTTCGCTAATTGCTCTGGCACGAGTCTTGTCATCAATTTGATTATTTAACACCATAACCCAGGCGGATATCTGCGCGTTTTTACTATCAGGATTTTGACTTAAAAATATAGAAGTTTGCCGAGAACTCGCAGCAATTGATTGACTTTCATCATCTGAAAAATTACTAGCCCATTCTGCCGCAGTCGCAAAAGATTCCTGAGCAGATTTCGTGTCTCCTAAAAATAATAACTCATCAATGCCCTTATAACGCCACACATAATAAGACCTTTGAGGAACCCAGGGAGACAAAGACTGTAAACCCCTCTCCATAATTTCTATAGAGCGTTCTGGCATCCCAGCGTATATAGAAGCACTGGTAGAAAGGCTCAAATAAGCTGCTAAAAAGCGTGGGTCTTGTTCTAAAACAATTTCAAAATATTCTGGACTGAGGCGATAACCTGTTTTAGCACGAGTTTCTTCATCACCAAAATATTGTAAATAACCCAGATAAACCCAATTAGCCATTAAATTACCATAACCAAAACTGGGCATTTTTTTCAGCAAATTCAGCCGCAAGCTTTCGGTTTTAATGTCTCTTTCGAGAACATCTAAAGAGATATCTTCTTTGCTGGTTAACAAAGTTTGTAGTTGAGGAAACTGAATTAAGCTAACTCCCAACAAACACAAACAGGCTACCAAAGGCGTGATTACAGCTTGACGAGATAAAAATAACATAAGGATGTTGTTATTTGAGAAAATTGGGTAATATAAGTTACCTACATTCTGCACTATAAAATGAAAACAGAAAAATCAGTCCCGAAGCCAGGGGATTTGGGGAAATTTGGTTTAAGAGTATCCACTATGCCAATTTACACCAACGCCTTTGGGAGCAAGTATCTGGGAACTATGCTGCTGAGTTTAGGTATAGTAGGATGGAGTCTACCCGCTCAAGCATCGCCGCAACTACTCTATGAGTTTGTAGAAGTGAATGGTAATTTATCTACTTGTCTCAACCGCGCCGAAGCTGCTATAAAAAGCTCTGGGTTAGTGCGTCAAAATACCAGACAAAACTCGATTAATGCTCAAGGAAGAGATATCACTGCTACCGTCTTCTGTCGCCGGATTAATCCTCAGTTATCAGAAGCAGTATTGATGGTTGCTGGAACAAAAGGTGTGTCTGCGGCTAACTTTAATTCTGTGTTCAATTCTATTGTCACTAACATCGGTGAGTCTCCTATTAGTACGCCCCCTCAGTCTAGTAAAGCCGTGATCAGTGATGCTGCTTTTAAGCAACTCATGAATGGTTTGGACAGTAATTGGTCTAAACCACTTGATTTCTTAGCTCAGGCGGTTCCTCACAATTACTTCACAGCAGCCCAAGCTACTGAGATTATCAAGGAGATAAAATTTTCGACAAATAAGATACCGGCGGCAGTGTTACTATATCCCCAAGTTGTGGATCGTGGTAACTGGTTTGTGGTTGAGCAGGCTTTTATTTTTGATCGTGAGCGCCAGGAATTGCGCCGTCAAATTGCTGATTTATCAAATAAATAATTGGCGATCATGGCACAAATATAAACTAGATTCAAACCCCCTGCTTCATCTGGGGGTTGAAAGTTTGAAGTTTTGCGGCGCGTCAATTCATAAAAGAATTAAAATATAAAAAACTGAATTTGAGCAAAGTGAATCAAAGCCGTGACTGAAAACGGGATAAAGCGACAAATCAGCAAGAATACAACATATTACGGACTGCTAGGACTGCATCCTTCAGCGTCGGTGATTGATATCCGTCGGGCTTATTGGGAGTTGAGTAAACAGTATCACCCAGATACTACGGAATTACCTGCTACGGTTGCGACTACGAAATTTCAGCAAATTAATGAAGCTTACGCCACTCTGAGCAGTCCAGAACGGCGTTTAAGTTATGATGCGAAAATTGGCTATTCTCGCTTTGGGGTAATTCAAGCCCCAACGGATTTAAACCATCCGGTGCGTCAACCCTACGATTTTTCTAAATCAATGTATCTGGATGCGAGCGATCGCCCTTTATCCGCCGGCGAACTCTTTGTATTATTTGTGTTAGGCTTAACTTTGGCAGGTTGTGTATTAGTGGCGATCGCTGTGGCTGTGATTCGTGGTGAAAGCAGCATCCCCACCCAAGTTACACAACCACAAATTACCCATATTTCTCAAGTCTCCACCCCTGAACAAGTGAAGATTATTTAATTTTTAGTAGTTTTTTGTAATTTTATATGCTTACTCCCGATACACCTTTATATAGTCATCCCTTACCACAAATTGAAAAGTGGTTAAAAGAGCAAGGCTGTCAACAAGATGAAAATGAGCTACATTGTTGGCGTGTACAGCGACCTAATTGGGAAGCTCAACTGTGGCTTGATACTGAGCAAATTACAGTTAGATATATCAAATCTGAAGAAAATAACCAAGAAATCCAACGCTCGTTTTTGTATTCTCTCAGCCGGGAAGATATAGAACAAGCTGTTTTTTCTGGTCCTTAAAATTGGATAATATAGCGATCCTAAATAAGATGTGAACATTTCTCTTTCTCATTGGACACGGGAATTGTACTTTTGCTGAGGATGCTTGCCGTATTCGCTCTTGGAATAGTCCCCGTAATTTTGCTCTTTTACGACGCATTGCTCTCAATGCTCTCAATCGTGAACACACTTACAAACGTAGGATGCGTCAAAAAATGAAACGCACTGGTATGGACAATGATTATATGATTCGAGTTCTCAGTTCTTGTTTCATTGACTCTACAATAGATTCATCTCAGCCCTTATATCAAGCCTAATTGAGATGCTCTTACCCTGCCATAGAAGGAGGCTTTTAAAATATAACGAGGTGGCATCTCGAAAATTACCTCTCGGTAGTGGTGCAGTTGAAAGTTTAATTCGTCAAGTTGTTAATTTACGCATGAAAGGCAACAGTAAGTTTTGGTTACAAAATAATGCAGAAATTATGTTACATCTGCGTTGTCAATGGATAGCTAAAAGTTGGGATAATTTTTGTGGTTCTATACCTGGGTAAACTCCTGGTGCTTTGGGAGCCGCTACATAAACACGCATTAAACTGTCATCTACTCTTAACTCGACATTGCGCTTCGTAATTTGCACTTTTTTGTCTCCGTGTTATGTTTGAAGCGAATTCGCTTGTGGATAAGTGGGTTTAATTAAAGCCGCCAACTTACAGATTTTGGCTAGGATATTGAAGGCGATTGCTTAGGGTTAATTAACAGCTAGAATATCGCAGACTTCACCTTTAACAGATTACTGTTGCTTTAGGGTGGTAAATCGTAATAACTGCTGTAGATTTTATCCCAAATAAGATTTTATAGTGTGGCAACTGATGCAAATTCCCAAACTTCACCCGTTTTTCTTAAAACAGCACCAGCCAGCAGCGATGGCGCGGAGCGCAGCAGGAGGAAGCGATCGCCTGTCTCCCAACTTTTCCCTTACCAAAAATCCGGATTTCACGCAACAACTCTGCTTCATCGCCAAAATATGCAATAATTCCGAATCAAGTTATGCTCATGTTAGATTTTAACAGTGCTGTCTGCTCGTCCCACTTCATCAATATCCGAACATGAACATCGACCGATTGCAGGAACTTAAGCAAAAACTGACTATTGAAGCAGACTTATCCAATATCTGGTTATTTTATATGGATCATTTTGCGGATCATGCCGAATTTACTGATCTGGGTAAGCCTGCCTATAATAAATACCTAGATGCTGTCCTGCACAACACTTGTCAGCAAATGTTTGGTAGGTCTATAAAAATTACTGACTTTCTCCCGATTTACATTGCAGAGTATCATTTTTTTCATGCCCCTTTCCAAGTTGAAAGACGTATTGGGGGTGTAATTTATTTCGAGGATATAAAAATGGGCTTAATTGCTGTATCAGCAGATTATCCTCCTACAGATGAAGTTAAGTATTCACGTTTTTCTGAGGTAATGCAATTGCCGACACCTAATCGTAACGATCTTAATTGAGTGAGACAAGTCCAACGGGGAGCAACGCGATTTGCTGAGTTTAATAAAAAAATGTCATATAAGTTACCTGGATAAGGATGCAAAAGCTTACCATTACCCGACCTGACGATTGGCATCTGCATCTCCGCGACGGTGCAGCACTGAAAGCGGTTCTGCCCTACACGGTGCGTCAGTTTGCCCGCGCGATCATCATGCCGAACTTGAAGCCCCCTATCCGCTCGGTGGCAGATGCGGCTGCTTATCGCGATCGCATCCTCGCCGCCATTCCAGAGGGGCAACAATTTGAGCCATTGATGACGCTCTACCTCACCGACAACACCAGCCCCGACGACATTCTCCGGGCGAAAGCATCCCAGTTTATCAAAGCGGTCAAATACTACCCAGCTGGTGCAACGACCAACTCAGACTCCGGTGTGACAGATATTCGGAAGTGCGATCGCGTCTTTGAAGTGATGCAGCAGGTGGAAATGCCATTATTACTGCACGGGGAAGTGACCGATAACGATGTTGATACGTTTGATCGCGAGAAGGTTTTTATCGAGCGACATCTAATCCCCCTCAAGCAGCGTTTTCCCAACCTGCGGGTGGTGCTTGAGCATATCACCACCTCCGATGCGGTGCAGTATGTCCTGTCTGCCAACACCATCGCGGCCACAATTACGCCACAACATTTGTTGTTTAACCGTAATGCCATGTTCAAAGGCGGCCTTCGCCCCCATTTTTATTGCCTGCCCATTTTGAAACGAGAGGAGCATCGTCAGGCTTTGTTGCAAGCGGCAACATCGGGGAATCCGAAGTTTTTTCTAGGTACCGATAGCGCTCCCCATACCCGCACCAGCAAAGAAAGTTCCTGTGGCTGCGCGGGATGCTTTTCGGCTCTGCACGCCCTTGAGTTGTATGCCGCAGCATTTGAAAGCGTGAAAGCCCTGGATAAACTGGAGGCGTTCGCTAGCTTCTATGGCCCAGATTTTTATCAACTGCCACGTAATACCGAGCGAATTACCTTGTCCAAAACGACTTGGCGCGTTCCTAATCAAGTTTCATTTATGGAATCTGGGCTTGTACCTTTGGGGGCGGGGCAGGAAATGACATGGCAAATGGTATGACCAAACCCCGCACCAACGGGGTTGCAGGTTCGAGACAGATCCAACAAAGAAAGGGGTAACAAGCCCCGACCAATGCTGTCTTCCCTAGCAGTTAGAGGCTTGGGCTAATGTTGCGGGGATTGATGTTGTTAGGTTAGCGCAAATTTTATCCCTGTTAGAGTAGGGATGAAAATTTTTCTGTTCCCTGTTGCCTGTTAATTAAATTTCTACATCTTTAATATTGAGAACAAGCAATTTTAAATCAAATAAAGCCCTTCGCATATTTATCCAAGAGCGATAAGTTTGAACTTTTGTATTCTCAAGTTGATTATGACGTAAAAGATAAGTTTCAGAATCATAATTACCCTGAACAAATCTACTTTCAATATCTTTAAACTCGTCAATAGCCCGATTAGCTGAAGATTGAGCAGTTTGAAAATCTGTTCTTGCTGTATCAAAATTACTCAAAGATAAAGCTACATTTTCCCTAATTTCATCTACTAACTTTGCTCTTCCTCGTTGCAACTCATCTACTTTTACTTGAACATCCGTAATAGGTAGTGCCTGACGTTGAGCCTCAGTATTTATACTTCGATTTCTATTAAAAAATGGTATGCTAACTACTCGGAATAGCCCCTGAATCAATCCTGTATCACCACGAATAATGCCCAAAACATGATCAATAAGCCTATTTTCTCGTTGTTGTGGTTGTTCTGGTTGTGGTGCTGGTCCTAGAATATATTGCAGTGCTGGCGTTAAAGCCGCAAGCTGAATAGATTTTTGATTCTTAGCTCTAGCTTGGTTTATAGTTTCATTAGCCTCAGCAATACGATGATCAATTTCTTTGAGTAAAGGTGACTGAGCGATCGCTTGATCTTGCAGCTGCTGTAAACAAGTCGCTGAGTTTTCTAAGCATGGCTTACCAGCGCGCATCTGTTGCCATATTTCATCATCAGCTTGAAGTTGCACAATAACATCAATATTAGACTTCTGGCGAGGATTTTTTGCGGCTTGAGGCAATTGTGTATCAGGTTGATTATCTAATTGTGGATTCTCCTTGGGGGCTAAATCGAATGGTATGTTCTGTTCTTCAACTGCTGATGTTAAAGGTGTTGTTTGAGCTACTGCTTCCCTGATTTTCAGAGGAGATAGCACAAGCAGCAATACTAGTAATAGCCTTTGGGTATTGTGTATATTTTTCATCTTATTCACTTAAAGTTTTATCCGCCTAATATATCCATTACAAACCAATCGCACCATCAGGATTTATGCTAATTTATCCCCAACATTTGCGAGGTACTCTAAAAGTAGACCGTTGAATGGGATTGCTCTGCCCCATCAAGATGATATTTTATGTAAATATAAATACTTTATAAACCCAATAAATACTTAACTTGTATTCATCACGCTTCCTAGTTCTTCCACAGCATCACGAATGGTATGAATTTAATTCTAAACAATTGAAGTAATTTTGTGCGCTCAAGTTCCCCACCCCGAAGCCATCGCTCGCTGATAATTCCGGCGCGTTAGCGAAGCTTACCGTCAGGTATCGCGTACTGTATCATTAAGGATTGCAATACAGACATTGTGCTGGGTCAGCATATTGACTTGTTTGGGGAAATGGTTTTTTTTGACTAAAACCGCATTTTTGACATTGATAAATCACAGTTAGCGTTACAAGAGTTGGAGAGTGGCAGATTGCACAAGGTAAACCCGGAATTTTTTGGGTAATTGCAAAACCAGGGGCGGAACATTTTGGACAAAGACTGTTAATTTTTCTGACCAAATCTTGAGTAGCTTTGGCGATATTATTCATGCGTGTAGGGTTATACATTGCCCGCATATCTGTTTCCAGATGTGCTTTACCTGTTGGTGAATTTTCTAGAACATAATTTACAGATTCTACAAGTTGTTCTGGTGTAATAATGCCTTGAATAATTTGTTGGCTAGATGGCGGATATTCACTAAACATAACTACCAAACCATGTTCAGGAAAGCCTATTTTTTCAGCAAACTCAAATGCCTGTTCTACACTTTCCACAACTATATGATTATGATTAGTTTCTAGGGAAAATTCTTCTCCAATTATTTCTAAATTATGTTTTTTATCTAAAATAATCACAATTTCTCTATTACTAGCCAGAAAAGGTGTACTAGGGTGAGGTGCAAAACTACCTTCGCTCGCTATTACTAGAGTTTCACCTGTCAATTCTAATGCTTTTTCCGCTTTTAATCTAGCCGTGGCAATTTGAGTATTTATCCGGTTAATTTTTCTCGTAAATGTACCAAAACTATCTGTATTAAAATGTTTAGGTACGGTAATATAAATGCCTAATTCTGATTCTAAAATCGGAGCGATCGCTTTTTCTTTTTGGTGCATTGTTGCTAGCACGGCTATGCGGTTAGTAAATAATGAATTTTGTTTCATTGTTTACCTTCTCAAATTTATATATTCTTCTTCGTCTCTGTATTGGCGTAAGACCATTATTTCTTGATCTGCGCTTTCTGCTATGAGCAATCGCAATATTTCTATTTTACTAATTAGGCAACGCACTCAGCAAGGGTTAATTATCGGTATAGAATAGTAGCTTGATACTGTTTAACTACAGCACTACTAGGAGGAGAACCAGAGTCTCCTGCTGTTGTTAATTCTTTAATACTCTCGATTTTTGCATTGTATGTACCATTATCTTCTCCATTAACAGAGGAATAATGAATGCGAACTGTTGCCCATTCTTTGTTTTTGTCTGCTTCTAAGACTTCTCCTGCTTTCAGATAATTACACCAATCCCAACCATGATTTAACCAAATTTCTCCTTCAGCGATTTGCACCCATTGGTTTACGCCAGCCCAACCACGATAATAGGACTTGATATCATTCAGATTTCCTTTTTGTTTAATTATTAAACTCAATGCTTCTGGCACTAAATGTCCCCAGTAACGTCCATCTGGAAGACTAATCGCAGTTGGAGCAAACCGATGTCCACCAAAATGACTACACCGCCAAACTCGAAACTGGGAATTAGCCTGCTTTCGCCAATTTTCATAGAGAGGATAGCCATAACGGGAACAAGCGACATCAATATTTCCATGAGTACAAATTAAAATATCATACTGATGGGTATTATCTTGTTGATATTGATTAAAGTCAATCAGTCTTTCAGGTTCAACAAGGAGTGCTGAAACTAAGTTACCTAACTCCACATCAGGAATTAAATATTCTTCTTGCTGATAACGAGCAAACAAATATTGAGGACGACGATAAAATAAAACTCTTGTATAACCGGGCTGAGAATATTCAGGATCAGATGCGATTGCCAGTGGTCGAATTTTCATACCTTTTTTATAAATCAAGAATTTGATTATTTCTAAATAAGGTTTTAAAACTTGACTTTGTTCAAAAGCAGTTTCTGACCACGGTTGAGGTAATTCAACTACTAACCAATAATCATAATAACCTGCTGTTCCAGTTGGGCTTTCTCCTACAGCTTGTGATATATCCGAGCAAAATCGACATTGCTGAAAATCTATTTCTGATATTGACATATTACAGATTATTTAAATGATACATAACACGACTAAAAGAGAACCTAGATAATCAATAGTTTTAAATTTGAAAATCTGGTTTAACTTGGAAAATACTTGTATAAATTTTCAAAAGCCTGCATTCTTCAAACTACTAACTTTTGATGTCTCCTTAGTAAATTTGCGCTGGGGTAAGTTTAGCTTAATCTTCTTTGTCTAACAAGTAAGTTGTCAGGTCATTCAAGACTTTGTTAGCAGCAATAGAACCACTACCTATCCAATAAGCGGGAACTTCATAAACTTTCCCTGCCTGCACAGCATTCAATTTAGACCATAACGGATCTTTTTTTAATTGTGCTAAATTATTTTGTGCTTCCTCCCCTAAATTCCAGACAAATATGACATCTCCATCTGCTTCCTCTAATCTTTCCCGTGAAATTTGTAACCATGAATTATTTTCATTTTGACTGGCAGGACGAGATAATCCAATATCTTTTAGTATACCTCCAATAAAAGTATCATTTTGATAAAGCCGTAGTCCTTGTGGAAAAATTCGTACTACTGACACCTCGATTTCTTCAGGATTTTTTAAGCGCGATCGCAACTGTTCTACACGCTGATTATAGTTATCTAACAAAGTTTCTCCCTGCTTCAATTTTCCCAGTGCTTTAGCTGTCAGTAAAAATCCACTTTTCCAGTCATTGCTTCCACCCTGTTCTAACAAAATGGTTGGTGCAATTTGATTAAGTTGACCATAAACTGGCTCGACATTTTTTCCACCAATAATTAAATCTGGCTTTAGTTGAATAATTCTTTCTAAATTTGGCTGGTTAGAAGACAGTTTTTCCGTCCTATCTGTAATCTGATCGCGCAGATGTACTGGAAATTCCCGTGTACTTTGGTCAATAAGGGCTGCTATTGGCTGTACTCCTAGAGTGAGTACACTATCCAGAGCAATATTATCTAAAGCTACTACACGCTCAGGATTAATTGGAACAGCAGTTTCTCCTCTAGTATGAGTAATTAAATTAGCAGGATCAGGAATAGGCCGGGAGACAGTTTCATTGCTTTGACAACTAATGAGAGTGAGTAATCCTAAAAGAAAAAGGGATAAGGAAAAACGCTGTAACATAAATACAATTGGGGATTTTGGATTGGCGATCGCCTTCTATATCAAAGTTTTCAAGTTGGTATTACCACCTAAACTGATATTGCAAACTAATGGTACGTCCTAGCGCAGCTGCATTTTCTTGGTTTCTCCTCTGAGTTTGGGAGTCAATGGGGAAATATTGATTATTGAGAAGATTTTGAACTGCTAAGGTTAAGTTTCCTCTTCCTATTTGTAACTGACTAATCCAGTCTAGAGTGGTGTAGCTATTAATAGGGAAAGGGTCAATAGGATTATTATTGATTGTGTTTTCAAAAGCACGATTGCGACTTCCAACCATCAGCAATTGTAAGCGATTTGCCCAAGTAGGAGTAGTTTGATTTTGGGCATATAAACCAATTTTTATTGGCTGAATATCCACAGTACTTAAAGGAAGAAAATTATCCACTGTTGCAGGATTACTGTCTCCCTCAACCCAAGTAAAATTGCCTCCCAACTGCCAGTTATTATCAATTTGATAATCAACCGTTGCCTCTATTCCATAAGTGCGTGTAGGTTCTCGACTAGATTCTAAAAAAGAGCCATCTTGGCTGCGACGTTCATTTTGTCCTAATTCTGAGTAAGTAAAAAATCCAGCAAGAGAGGCTTGTAATTTATCCCAGTTGCCTCTGACACCAATTTCATAATTATCAACAATAATTGGTTGAGTGACTTGAATATCTTCACTCACTCGTGCTGGTAAATTACTCACAAATAATGGCAGAAATCTCAAGAAACGACGAAAATCTGGTGCAGAAAATCCTTGAGCAAAATTAGCATAAACGCTCACAGTATCGCTTACATCATAATTTGCCCCGATGTTAAATACAACATCATTAAAACTTACTTGACCACCAGTAACTTCTTCTGCTGCATCTGGAAGCTGAGGGACATTAATAGAGCCAAGGACATTAAAATTATCAACTGACATATTAAAACGTTCAAATCTTAGTCCTCCAGTCAAAGATAATCGCTCATTAGCTTGCCAATTTAATTGACTAAATAAACCTAATGTTTCTAAATCATAAGGCGGAGAAAAGAAGGCTTCATCAATTTTTTCAAATCTTGTACCACCACTTTGATCAAAGACATTAGGATTAAAAATATCTAAGGGCTGTTCAATAGATTCCTTAGAATAATCTGCTCCCCAAAGCAACTTTAAATTTGTTGCCAAGGGTGTATTAATACCAAGGCGTGCGCCATATTTATTTGATTCGGTAATACTACGAGAAACAGACTGAAAAATTGTCCGGCGATTATCTTGGGGAATAGTTACAACACTAGATTCATTAAAGAATGCTTGTACATTTAAATCACTATTTAAAAAATTTTCATGAGAATAATTCAAATTAATGGTTAAGTTTTCTCGACCAGGTAAGTTTTCTAATTCTAATCCCCTGTCAAGGTTTAATGGTCTTGATTTAACTCGCTCATTAATTTGATCAACGCTAGGATCTGGTAATGTTGGTGGATTTTGTTTATCGTCAAAATAATTAACTGTTAGCTGTAACCGTTGGTCAGGAGTAATATTTAAACCTGCTTTGGCTAAGATGTTAAAAGTCTCTAAGTTATCTAAACCTTGTGACCTACCTACGGGAATAATATCTCCTTGAGCATCAAAAATGTTACCAGTTCCTTCGTAGGAAGTATTGAGAATATAATCAAAATTTCCTACACGACCAGAAAATAGTTGTTCAATTCCTGCGCCGAAACTCTGAGAAAAATTAGACAAGGAAATTCTTGGACCAATTTTGAAGTTGGTACTAGCAGTAAATGCTTCTTCTGTAGGTTGACGAGTAATAATATTGATTACGCCACCCCGTGCTTCTGCACCGTAGATTGATGTGGGACCTCGAACAACTTCTACTCGTTCAACTGCATCAGGAGAAATACTACGTAAATCTTGAAAAACGCTCAGGTTGCTAGATAAAGGTACACCATCAATTAAGACTGAAGGTTGACGACCACGTAAGGATTGAGCGCGGTTAGAAGCACTTTGGCTGGGTGGACCAAAACCAGGTACAGTGTTCCCTAAAATATCTGCAAGATTATTAGATAGTTGTGATTGTTGTTCAATTGCTTCTCGGCGAATCACAGTTATCGAGCGAGGAATATTAAGTATATTTTCTTCTGTACGAGTTGCGGTAACAAATAATTCAATTGGTTCAGTTGCTTCTTCTGTAGAAGTTGTTTCTGCTGGTGCTTCAGGAGTTGTTTCTGCTAAACTTCCTGGCTTGGGTAAGTTGAAAATAAGTCCTTCAACAGTTGATTCAATATTGACATCTGGAAATGTGCTTGCTCCCTCAATTCTTAACTGAATCCGCTCAGGAGATTCCTGAAAAACGGTGATTTCTTTAATGTCCACAGACGGATCAGACCAAAGAAGGCTTTCTTGTCCTGGTAATTGTAGTTGTGTTTGCAGAAGGTCAATTACAACCGTTCTATCCCCTGAAAAGCTTTCTATAACTTCTATTTCGGCAGAATTAGGCGAGACGATGATCAGTTGCAGACTATCATCATCGATACTATTTAGTTGCACATCAGTTACAGAAGACGGTGCGGCCTGAACCACAGTTGTCATCAAGATTGTTGTTATTGGGATAATAGGGTACAAAAAAAAGTGTTTGTTCATCAAAGTTACTGAATGCTTAGTTTTTTATAAATTGAAAATATTTATCAACCAATAAACACATTATCAAGATATAATCTCAATAAAAAGTCAAGATTGGCAGAAATTTACACCCCAGAACTAAATCTAGAAATGGGTATCCGTTAACCCCAATATCAGAGATATTTAACTCAAAATACTCTGAATATGGGCATAAATCGAAGAAAATTAGTGCGATCGCACTCATCGGTACTTCAATATTTTTTTTCACGATTGAGCAACACACCCAACTAGGATATGCAGGAATTACTGTTTGAGATATTAATAGTTTTTCTTAGCTATTACATATCTCATTATTTCAGTATTGCTATCTACTGTCAAGTATTTTTAGACATCACTTCATTAATTGCTGATTGAGAAACTTCAGCAGGTGGGTTTGGGCGGAGTGTAAGAAAAAATGATTTCCAGGAAAAGTTTTCTTCGTGAAATTAGCAGTTGTGTGTTCTCGCCATCCTTGCAAACCACCTCTACGACTCGCCGGATCGCGCCATCCTCCAAAAGCGGTGATGGGACAAGGAAGAGGGGCTTTTTTTATATATTGGTAAGTTTCACACACAGTAAAATCAGCTCGCAAAATCGGCAACATCAGTTGCATCATTTCTGGGTCATCGAGAAGGCTTGAGGATGTTCCTTTTAACCAGTGCAACTTCTTCACTAGTTCTTCATCAGTTAGGTTGTATGTGGGTGGATTTTTGTCTTGCAGTTGCGGGGCGCGACGACCGGAAACAAACAGATGACTAGGTAGAGGTTGACCTTGATCACGTAGTTTACAAGCAAGTTCAAAGGCAATCAATGCCCCCATGCTGTGACCAAAGAAGGCAAAAGGTTTGTCCAGATCAGGGATAATCACAGGGACTATTGCGTTTAGCAGAGTCTGGAAATCTCGAAAAGGAGTTTCTTTACGTCGCCGTCCGTGTCCAGGTAACTCAATCGGATAAACCTCCAGCATATTTGATAGTTGATTTGACCAAGGGCGAAAAATTTGTGCGCTTCCCCCAGCATAAGGAAAGCAAAATAAACGGAGATCAGCTTGGGGATTAGCAGGTAATGGTTTAAACCATTGGTCTAGAACAATATCTGTAGAAACGTTAGTCATGTTGATCACTGGTTAAAATTTGGTTGAGTAGAGAATCTACTTCATTAGTAGATAGTTCATTGAGTTCCAATAGCAGATTTTGAGTCTCATCTACTTGGGTAGGTTGGATATTTTGCAAACCAGTACTGTCTGTTTTGGTGATCATGGACGCTAATCCAGCCACAGTAGATACTTCAAATAAGTAATTTAAAGGAAGTTCTTGTTGAAATTGATCGCGCAATGTGGAGATAATTTCCGTTGCTAATAGAGAATGACCACCTAATTCAAAAAAGTCATCATCCATTCCCACTTTTTCAATTCCCAGAAATCTTTGCCAAGTTGCAGCGATAATTGTTTCCGTTGGGTTACGAGGAGGGACATAAGGAACATGAAGATGAGGACGGGGATAGGTAGGTAGTTGCCGAACTTGCTCTTCTTGGGAGGTGAGTGTGACTAATTGTTCCAGAGATTGGGGAGTTGAACGGCGTTGAATGACTGTAGTTAAATCTTTGGTACAGACAATCACTTGAGGAGAGGATAATCCTAAGAGGCGGCGGAAGGCTTCTTGTCCTTCTTGAGGGGAAATACCCAGTTCTAGACCTTCCTGACGTAATTTTTGCAACTTTTCGGGAATAGTGGTGTTGACAGCCATTCCCACTTCCTGCCAAGTGTCCCAATTAATGGCAAGGGTGAGTTGATGTTTACGGTGGGTACGATAATGGGCGAAACTGTCAAGAAATGCATTGGCAGCACAATAGTCCACTTGACCCACACCCCCCATAATGGAACTAAGAGATGAATTAAGAATCATAAAATCTAGGGGTTTATCCTCAAAGCAATCATTGAGGATGCGCGTACCTTGTACTTTTGCTGAGAGGACGGTTGCTGCTGTTTCTGGAGTTTTGAGTTGGATAATACCTCCCCCAGGAATACCAGCAGTGTGAATCAAGCCATTAATGATGCCAAAATGTGCTTCCGCTTCTTGAATTGCTGTTGTCATCGCTGTGCGATCGCTAACATCGGCCGCTAAAACCAAAACTTCCGCACCCTTTGCTTCCAAGGCTTGCACTCGCCGGATTTTGTCGGTGATAGTTTTTTCTGCTGCTTCTGTAGTTAGCCAATCTTGCCACTCTCGGCGATCCGGTAATCCCGAACGACTGACTAAAACGAGTTTAATGTTGGGGTGTGCTGCAATCATCTCAGCTAAAGCTAAACCGATTCCCCCTAATCCCCCTGTCAACAAATAAACACCTCCCTCCCGAATCAAAGAATGAGTCTGCGTCGTGAGAGAAATGGCATCAAAGGTTTGTCGCCAGCGATGTCCGTTACGATAGGCAATATTGCCACTTGATATTTTTTCAGTTGTAACTTCTGCTACTAACTGTTCACCGAGAGATTCTTGCTGTTCATTTAACGCTGTTAAATCAAGATCAATGAGGCGACAGGGAAGTTGCGGATACTCTTGGGGAATCACTTTACAAATTCCCTCTACCGTGGCTTTTTCAGGAGACAAAGTTTCTGTGCCGATAATATCGTACAGTTGACTGGTGATCACCGTTAGTAATAGCTTGTTTGATAACTTCTGTTTACCCAAGGCTTGGGCTAAAAACAGCAACTGAAAAAAGCACTCTTCTGCTGGCTGAGAGTTTTGGTTGACATTCCACAGATGCAGAAGTTGTTGGGGTAATTGATCCTGTTGCGCTAGGGTACTAAAAAGGGTTTCGTAGTCTTGTCGTGTATCCGGATTAATTTCGTAAGACTGTTCTTTGAGTTGAGTAAAGGTTTTACCGGGTTGAACAGTGATAACCGTGTATCCCTTTTGTTGCAAACGTTGGGCAATGCTTTCTCCTAAGCCCATCCCATCGAGAAAGATTAACCAAGATGTGGTTGAGATGGGATTTTCTCGGAAGGGTAACAGTTCTCTTTTCCAAGAAGGAACATAAAACCACTCGCTAAGATTGTCATTTTTGCGAAGTTTTGCTTGAGAAGATATTTGATCGGCTGGAGTGTTTGGTGGATCAATCCAATAACGCTGACGTTGAAAGGGATAGGTGGGTAAAGGAAGCAGTTGTCGTTTTTGTTGAGCATAAAACTCTGACCAATCAGGGTAAACTCCGTTTAACCACAATTCTCCCAAGGCGTGTAAAATCTGCTCGTTATCAGACGTTTTAGCTTTGGGGTGAGGGATGGAATGGATTACTTTTGCCGTTGTCCGTTGCTGTTTGACTAACGTACTCAAGGTAATTCCGGGGCCTACTTCCAAGAATAAGCGTTCTTGTTGCAAGAGTTCCTGAACACCAGTGGCAAACTGAACTGTGTGGCGGAGTTGTTTTGCCCAGTATGCGGGATTAGTGGCTTGGTCATTTGTAATCCAAGTTCCAGTCAGGTTAGAAATAAAAGGAATTTTCGGTGGATTTAACTTAACTTTTGTGACTTCATCTGTAAATTTCTCCAAGATGGCGTTCATCATCGGAGAATGAAAGGCATGGGATGTATGCAGAAGATGATTGTTGATTCCTTTGGCGTTTAATTGAGACTGGAATGAGGCGATCGCCTTTTCTGCACCGGAAACTACACACAATTGCGGAGCATTAATCGCCGCTAATGTCAAATCATCCCCCAATAACGGTGCAATTTCAACAGCCGATGCCGTCACACTCAACATTTTTCCTGTGGGTAACGACTGCATTAATTGAGCGCGTCGCACCACCAAGCACAACCCATCAGCAAAGGCAAGAACATCAGCCAAACAGGCTGCTACATACTCTCCAATACTATGTCCGATCATGGCTTGGGGCTGGATTCCCCAAGATTGCCAGAGACGGGCTAAAGCATACTCAAAAATAAATAACGCTGGTTGTGTGATATTAGTTTGCGTTAATTGAGCTTGTGCCGCAGCTTCTTTTCCCTGGGGAGGATAAAAAATTTGGCGTAAATCGAGATTAAGTAATGATTGGAGTTTTTCTAATCCTGCATCCAGATGTTCTCGAAACACAGATTCGGATTGATATAAGTCTCGCCCCATATTGACAAACTGTGTACCCTGTCCTGGGAAGAGAAAGGTTAACACAGGAGATTTGTCAGGGCAATAGTGAGAATTTGTACCTTGCAAATGGGTGATAGCTGAAGCTGAATCCGCACAAACTACCATTCCTCGATAGGGAAATGCCTGACGACCAGTGTTGAGGGTATAAGCAACATCTGCGAGTTTCAAATCAGGATGATTGGTAAGATGTTGGGCAAGGTTCTCAGTTGCCTTAGTGAGGGCGGTTGCAGTTTTGGCTGAAATCAGCAGTAATTGCCAAGGACGAGATTCACTACTAGGAAAGGGCGTTGGGGCTTCTTCTAAAACTACATGAGCATTGGTTCCCCCAATGCCAAAGGCACTCACACCTGCCCGCCGGGGCGTTTCTTGGCGTTGCCAAGGTGTTAGCGTCGTATTCACAAAGAACGGGCTATGCTCAAAATCAATTTCTGGGTTCGGTTGTTGAAAATGTAAACTGGGCGGAATTGCCTGATGATAGAGAGCCAGAACAGTTTTAATCAGTCCTGTCACCCCTGCTGCGGCATCAAGATGTCCCACAGGTACTTTTAACTGACCCTAAAGCGCAAAATCTTTTCTGTTGGGTACTGGTTTGAAAAGCCTCAGTCAGTGCTTGGACTTCAATGGGGTCGCCTAATGGGGTGGCTGTACCGTGAGTTTCGATATATTGAATGGTACTAGGATCAATGTCAGCCACAAATAAGGCTTCCCGAATCGCACTGGCTTGACCTGTAACACTGGGGGCGGTGTAACCCACCTTGGCTGATCCATCGTTATTCACGGCTGACCCTTTAATTACCGCATAAATGGTATTGCCATCCGCCTGGGCATCTTCTAAGCGTTTGAGAACTACTATTCCTGCACCACTACCACCCACTGTTCCTTGAGCTTGGGCATCAAAACTGCGACAGTGACCATCAGGGGAATATATGCCTCCTTGTTGATAGTGATAACCTGCGATATGGGGAACTTTTAAAGAAACGCCCCCGGCTAGGGCAATATCACTTTCGCCACTGAGTAAACTAGAGACGGCAGTATGGACAGCAACAAGGGAAGTAGAACAAGCGGTTTGAATGGTAACACTAGGGCCAGTGAGATTTAATAAATAGGAGATGCGCGTGGATAAAAAATCCTTATCATTACCAATTAAGGTTTGAAATGCCCCAATAGAATCCAGTTGATGTAGTTGGTGGTACAGATTAAATAAAAGATAGGTATTGCGTCCTACCCCACCAAATACGCCAATTCGGGCTGAAGAGGTTTTATGGTGACAACCTGCATTTTCCAGAGCTTCCCAGGCTACTTCCAAAAATAAGCGTTGTTGAGGGTCACTCCTTTCGGCTTCTCTGGGACTATAACCAAAGAAGTCTGCATCAAAGGCAGCAATATCATCTTTGAGAATGGGTGCAGCTTTAACATAGTTGGGCTGTTGATAAATATTCGGACTAATTCCCCCTTGGTTTAACTGTTCATCGCTTAAGGGGGTAATTGCTTCTTTTCCCTGTTTGAGATTTTCCCAGAACTCATCTATGCTACTCGCACCTGGGAAACGTCCGCTCATGCCAATAATTGCAATATCGTTTGTCATTTCTGTTTGTGAGTATTAATTTCTGTTTCCTCGACGACGCTGGCGTTGTTGTTCCATCAATTGGGCGCGTTTTTGCCCCCGGTTGGCGGTTTCTTGCCAGTGAGAATTGCTTGGAGATTGCTGATTTAGCTCAGTTGCTAAAGCATGAATTGTGGAATATTGAAATAGGGTAACGAGGGGAATTTCCCGTTGGAGAAGGGCTTCTAAGCGACTCCGCGCCCGTATAATTAGTAAAGAGTGTCCCCCCAAATCAAAAAAGTTATCGTGGATTCCCACTTTGTCCATTTGCAGAAGGTCTTGCCAGATATCTGCAATTTGCTGTTCTAATGTGGAAGTAGGTGCAGTATAGGTAGTGGTTAATTCTGGTCTTGCCATTTGTATTTGTGGGAGAGACCGACGATCTACTTTGCCACTGGGCGTTAAGGGCAAGACATCGAGAATCACAAATTGTGAAGGAATGCTGTAGTTGGGGAGTTGTTTACTGAGAAATTGTCGTAATTCCTCATGAGTGACTTCAGTATTAGTAACGATATAGGCAATGAGACTGGAACTTCCTGAGTCATCAGTTTTGACTGTTACTGCTGTGTGTGCGATCGCGCTATGTTGAGCTAAAACTGCCTCAACTTCTCCCAGTTCAATCCGAAACCCCCGGACTTTGACTTGGTGATCCTGCCGTCCTAAGTATTGCAAATTGCCATCGGGAAGATAGCGGGCTAAATCTCCAGTTTTATAAAGCAGAGAATCAGCTAATGGATGATCAAGAAAACGGTTTGCGGTTAACTCAGGACGGTTTAAATACCCTCTGGCTGTTGCCATACCACCAATATAAATTTCCCCCGCCACCCCAACCGGAACTCGATTTTGATGGCAATCGAGGAGATAAACTTGGACATTTGCCACCGGAGTCCCAATAGGTGGTAACTGAGGCCAATTTTCTGGATTACCTGTCATTCGATAAGCAGTCACAACATGGGTTTCGGAAGGACCATATTGATTAACTAATTGACAGTGTGGGAGTTGTTGAAAAAAGCTGCGAATAACTGGGGTAATCTGTAACTGTTCCCCAGCAGTGATCACCTCTTTTAAGGACGAGGGAAATAAACCCAGATGTTGAGCAGATTCTGCTAACTGACAAAGAGCAACAAAGGGCAGAAATAACCGCTCAATATTTTGTGCATTGATGATTGCTAATAGCTGATCGGGATCGCGCCTTTGGTCTTCGGAAATCATGACTAACGTTCCCCCACTACTCCAAGTGGCAAAGCACTCTTGGAAAGACACATCAAAGCTGAGTGAGGCAAACTGTAGGGTTTTCATTCCCAATGGGGACTGGTTTCGTTGCCAATTAATCAGATTGTTAAGGGAACGATGGGGCATGGCTACACCTTTCGGTTTGCCAGTTGATCCAGAGGTATAGATAATGTAAGCTAGTGCCTCATCGGTGATCAGGGTTTGTGGATTTTCCGGCGATCGCTGGAGAATTTCATCCCAGTGCCTATCTATTTCTATAGTGGGTGCTGATATGGGTAACTGTGGGCTGATGTCAGAATGGGTTAATACTACTTTCGCCTGGGAATCCTCTAACATAAATGCCAGACGATCTAATGGATAATTTGGATCGAGTGGAACATAAGCCGCACCAACTTTGAGTATCGCTAACACGGCAATGGGGAGGAAATGATTTCGGAATAAACTAATCCCCACTACATCGTGAGCTTGAATCCCCTGTTTTTTCAGGTAATCGGCTAGTTGATTTGCGTATTGATTGAGAATTTGGTATGTCAAATGCTGTTCCCCAGCAATCAGGGCAATTTGCTCAGGGGTTTTTGCTACTTGTTCCGTAAAGCAGTGATGAACACATTCATGGGGATAATTAACGGCTGTATGATTCCAACTGGCAAAGTTTTGTGCTTCGGTTGGAGTCAGAAGAGGTACTTTCGTAATCTGTTCTTCTGGATGTTTGACCAAATTTTGCAGTAAAATCTGGAACTGCTGCGCCATCCGCACTACAGTTTCCTCAGCAAACAGATCGCTGTTATATTCCCAGACTCCTATTAAACCCTCCTCGGCATCTAACCGCATCAGTAAACTTAAATCAAACTTTGCAGTGCCACTGTCAGCATTTAGGAGAGTGAGTTCTAAATCGGGCAGGTTAGGTAAAATGGGCAAGTCGTGGAAGGCAAACATCACCTGAAATAAGGGAGGGCGACTCAGATCGCGTTCAGGTTGTAATACTTCTACTAATTTTTCAAAGGGAATATCTTGATGGGAATAGGCGGATAAAGCGGTTTCCCGCACCCTTTGTAAAGCTTCTGAGAAACTGGGGTTATTAGCTAAATCAGTCCGTAAGACCAAAGTATTGGTAAAAAAGCCGATTAAATTTTCAATTTCTGGACGGTTACGATTAGCAATGGGGCAACCGACTGTAATATCCGTTTGTCCTGTGTAACGAGAGAGTAAAATCTGCCACCCTAGCAACAGAGTCATAAACAGGGTAACATTTTCCCGTTGGCTCAGGGTTTGTAGTTGTGTGGTTAACTGATCACAAAGCGTCAGTTTTACTTGTCCACCGCTAAAGGTTTGCACCTCTTGACGGGGATAATCACAGGGTAATTCCAGAACTGGTGGCAAAGGAGACAGTTGTTTTTGCCAATAGGCTAGTTGTTGTTGTAAGCCGTGTTGTTCTAATCTTTGCCGTTGCCAAACAGCGAAATCGGCATATTGAATTGGTAATTCTGGTAAGCGAATTGCCTGTTTCTGGCGCAAACTATTATACAGGGCGGTAAATTCCTGGAGCATCACACCCCGTGACCAAGCATCAGAGACAATATGATGCAGGATAAATATCAGAATATGTTGCTGGGGGTGTAACCGGAGCAAACTTATCCGTAATAATGGGGCTTGGGAAAGGTCAAATGGTTTACTGGCTTCTGCCTGAATTAGTCTGTGAATTTCTGGCTGGCGTTCTGCTACCAACAGGGATTGTAAATCCGTGATGGGAATCGTCAATTCTGACGATGGATTAATTACCTGCTTTGGTTCCTCTCCCTGCAATTCAAAGTGGGTGCGAAGAAGTTCATGGCGAGAAACAATCTCTGCAAAACATTGTTGCAGCAGAGTGACATCTAGCTTACCGTCAATTTGCACTGCCCCAGGGACATTATAAAAGGCATTATTTCGTTCTAGTTGATGCAGAAACCACAGACGTTGTTGGGAGAAAGAAAGGGGGAAAGCATTACTGGCAGTGCGGGGTTGTGGGGGAATATTGTTACTGGTTTGTTTTTGCTGTTGTAATCGTTGTAATAGCTGTTGTTGTTTTTCAGGGGGAAGGGAGGCGATGCGTTGGGCGAGATCAGATGGGGTCATGATTCGTCCTCCAATTCGGATAAGAGTTGTTCCATATCAGTTTGTTGGGCAAGTTCTTGGGTAATCAGTGCCGCTAATTCAGCGATGGTTGGGGCTTCAAAGAGATAGCGCAGGGGAATTTCCACTCCAAAAGTACTGCGTAAGCGGGACATGACTTGGGTGGCTAACAGAGAATGTCCCCCCAAATCAAAAAAGTTAGCGTTAATACTGACTTGTTCTAAGTGCAACAGTTCGGACAAAATCTCCACGATCGCACTTTCAATGGAATTACGAGGAGCAATATAATCCTGTTGTTCGTTGGTGAGATTGGGTGCAGGTAAAGACTGACGATCTACTTTGCCACTGGCGGTGCGGGGTAAGACTGACAAGGGTGTGAATGTGCTGGGAATCATGTATTCTGGAATGCGATCGCGCAAAAAGTTGCGAATTTCCTCACCACTCAAACAACCAGGGGCAAAATAAGCATCAAGATGTTGGCCATTCCACTCATCAGTCCGATAGGCAACTACTGCTTCTTCAATCTGGGGATGTTCCCTTAATTGAGCTTCAATTTCCCCTAGTTCAACGCGAAAACCCCGAATTTTGATCTGTTGGTCAACGCGCCCTAAAAATTCCAATGTGCCATCAGGGTGATAGCAAGCCTGATCTCCCGTTTGATAAAGGCGGCAATTCTCCTGAAAGGGATGAGAAATAAACCTCTGGGCAGTTAATTCTGGCTGATTGTAGTACCCTCTGGCTAATCCCGCACCGCCAATATAGATTTCACCAGGAACACCAATAGGAACGGGCTGTAAATTTTGATCCAACAGATAAATTTCGATATTTGGGAGTGGGCGACCCAAAGGTACAGTTTTACTGGTAGGGACTTTTTCTGTCACCAGATAGGTCAACACCCCAATAGTGCTTTCTGTCGGACCATAATGGTTAAAAATTTGACAATTCGGGGCATTTTCCCGCACTTGCTCGATTAAATCCCAAGTTGCCACTTCTCCCCCTAAGATAAGTTGCTGTTTCGGGAGAATATCCTCTGTCTTACCTGTAGATAAAAGTACGGCTAAATGAGAGGGAACAATTTTCAGGCAATCAATGGGATAGGACTGGCAATAGGTAGTAAAAGCAACAGGATCACTTACCTGTTCTTGGGAAAAGATGTGTAAGGTTCCCCCCGTACAAAGGGCGCTAAACACTGCTGTATTGCCTAAATCTGCCCCTAGAGTCGAAACTGTGGCGTAACTCGCACCTGGAGGAAGTTGCAACCGTTCTATGATGCCATCGACATAATTCATAATCCCACGATGTTCCACCGCCACACCTTTCGGTTTCCCCGTAGAACCGGAGGTAAAGATGACATAAGCCAGATGATGGATTTTCACCTCTGTGTTTGGGTTGTGGGTGGGTTGTTCCGCAATTATCCGCCACTGGGTATCTAAGCACACCTGAGTCACTGTATCTGGTAATTTGTCACACCATTGAGACTGGGTTAAAACCAGTGCCACTGGGGCATCTGCTAACATCAGAGACAACCGTTGTGGGGGCATTCCTGGATCAAGAGGAACATAGGCAGCACCCGCCTTGAGAATTGCCAACAAGCTGATGATCCCTTCTAAAGACCGTTCGAGACAAATTCCCACTAGGGTTTCTGTGCCGATACCCTGTTGTTGCAGATAATGGGCAAGTTGGTTAGCGCGTTCATTCAGTTCCTGATAGGTTAAGAATTGTTCTCCCAACCGCAGTGCGATTGCCCCAGGAGTAGCTTGGGCTTGTTGCGTAATCCTTGCGTGGAGACAATCTTCAGTAGCAAAGTCTTGTTGTGTTTGATTCCAGTTAACAAGTAATTGCTGACGTTCCTGTTCACCGACAACATTCAGATGAGCAATGGAAGTTCTCGGCTGGTTCAAACTACTTTCCAAGAGGGTAAAATATTCTTCTTGGAGACGTTCAATAGCTATGGGTGTGAACTGTTGAGAATTGTAGTGAAATTGCAGCATTAAACCCTTGTCCGTCCGATGACAAGCTAGTTGTAGTTGCGCCGGACAATCTTGGATTTGTAACCGTTCTAGGGAGAAACTAACACCATCTGCATCTCCAGGGAATGACCAGTCGTGAAAAGCGAAACTGACATTTGCTTCTAAATGTGGATTGCAGTCCCACTGATCTTGACAGTCTAAAATTTCCCGACGACGAAGTTGAATTTGTTCTAACAATTCCTGAAAATCTAAAGCCCCCGCCAAAGAAACATTTAGGGGTAGCCATTTACTTAATGTCCCCAAGGTTTTCTCTATTTCCTCATAGGGTCGTCCGTCGCTACCATAGTTAATGACAATTTCAGTTTGTTGGGTTAATCGCCATAGTAAAACTACCCAAGTAGTTAACAGCCAATCTTCGAGATCATCAACTTGTATTTTTAACTTTTCTGACAGTGTTTCTGGCACTAAAACCGCATCATAAGCCTGTTGATTTCCAGTTGGGGATGCAGTTTGAGTGGGTAGTATTAGCTGCGATGTCTGGTTAAATTGAGGTTGTAACCAATAACTTTTATCAGTCTCAGCCAATAGTTCATGTTGCCATTCTGAGACTTGTAAATACTGAATAATATTCTCCGTCTCCAGAGATGATAGGTTTTCGTAACCATCCCGAATTGCACTAACTAGCAAGTCTAAGGTTTTTGTATCTGCACATAAAGCAGGCAGAGTTATGATTAATAGATGTTGAGCATTCCCTAACTTAATTAGAGTTACCTTGAATGGGTGTTCAGCAGTTACTTGATGCCAAATTTCTGCAATTTTTTGGGTTTGATCATCTGCAATTACAGCTTCTAAGTTACAAAAATCCCAAGGTAATTTTCCTGTCTCCGCAATTACTTGGAAAGGAAATTTAATTCCCACATTTTTTTGAAATATGGTTCGTAAAATATCCGTTTGCTGGCTAATTTTTGCAATAACTTTTTGCAGTTTTTCAAAATTTAAGTTTCCCTGTAATCGCACTGCAACTTGATGACGAAAATATTCACCATTATTCTGTTGCTGTAATTGCCACAGTCGTTTTTGTTGTAAAGAAAGTTGATATCCTTTGATTGCTTGCATCATGACCCCTAATTAAAAATTAACTTCTGATTGATTAATGATTTCTCCCATAGCAACAACTGTTTTTCGCTCTCCCACATAAGGATTTCTCGCGTGAGCAGTTGTTAAATTATCTAGCATGAGAACATCTCCTTCTTGCCAAGGAAAACTACACTGTTCTTCTTGGTAAATTTGCATAATTTCTTGCACAACTTCCTCCTCAATGGGAGTACCATCGCCATAAAGTACGTTGCGAGGTAAATCATTCTGGGAGAAGAGAGACAGTAAAGATTCTTTTACTTGAGAGTCTAAACAAGAAACATGGTGCAATTGAATTTGATTAAAAAAGGATTTTTCTCCTGTTTTGGGATGTTCAATAATTGCTGGACTAATTTGTGATGTGTGCAGTATATTTTCTGCTTTCCATTCCCATTGCATTCCCGCTTGGCGACAAAATAATTCAACTTCTGTTTTATCATTGGTATGGAAAAATTCTTGCCAAGGAACATCTAAATCTTGGATATAGTTACGCACATACATGAGTTTTTTCTGAGCAAATTTTTCTTGTAACTTCGGGTCTAGTCGTTGATAAATTTTGCGACAATCGACAATAGGAGTTTCTCCACCTGCTTGGGCTGCTTTCAAACAGAAAAACCAAATTTTTTGGGGAAAGCGGTGCATATGAGAACTTTCATTATGAAATAAGATTGGTAAATCAGCCGGATAAGGCGTTGCACCGTAAACCTTATGTGTTAAGTTTTCTCTGGGTAAGTCGTTGTATTCATCAAATAAGGTGGAAATAGCTTCTGCTACAGTTTGAAAATCAGCAGCAGTTTGGATATTAAATCCTCGAAATAAAATCCCGCCGTGTTTGAGTAGTTCGGTATTAATATAGTCTCGATGCTGTTCTATCCAACTAACTAAATCCACATCTGTAACAGCAGGTTGAATCACTAATGGGAGTTTATTCTGATCTAAATAATCGAATTTCACCAAAGAACTATGATTAATATTAACTAGTTTTGGCTTAATTGTTTTCAAAGATTTAATCCTAATGGGGTTGCTTTTTTGCTGTTGTTTCATTTTCTGATCTTTTTCGGCTGGAGTTTGGAAATCAAGTTGTTTTAGTCTAGTGTTAGGGTTAGCAATGACACTGTTTAATAATGCGGTGAAGCGCATTGACATTTGTTCAATCGTGCTAGAATTAAATAACTCTGAGCGATAACGCCATGTGCCTAATAAACCGCTTTCTCGTTCCGCGACAAAGAACCCTAAATTGAATTTAGAAGTTTGATCATTGATGGCGATCGCACCTAGTTGTAAATCAGAGGTTTTAAATTTAGGTAAAGGTGTATTTTGTAACACAAACAGCACCTCAAATAAAGGAGTTTGACCCGCTTTTCGTTCGGGTTTCAATTCCTCTACTAACTTGCTAAACGGTAAGTCTTGATGGGCGTATGCTTTTAGTGCAACTTGTCGTACCCGTTGCAAGAGTTCCCGAAAGGTGGGATTTTGGGAAAGATCGGTGCGTAAAACTAAAATATTGACAAAAAAGCCAATTAACGTTTCAGTTTCTGAGCGATTACGATTGGCGACATCTGTTCCCACGGTAATATCTTCTGCATTTGTGTAGTGCCATAACAGCGTCTTAAATGCAGCTAATAGCAACATGAACAATGTCACCCCTTCCTGATGGCAAATCTGTTTTAGTTGTTGTAGTTTTTCTGGAGGGAAATGAAAGGATATAGTTCCTCCTTGGGTTGTTTTTCCCTTCTCCAACGAACTCTCCTTGGGGAGAGGAAGAACGGTCTTGCTGCCTCCTAATTGCCGTTTCCAATAAGATGAGAGAGAGTCTAAAACCTCTCCTTGCAACCATTGACGTTGCCAAACGCTATAATCCCCATACTGAATCGGGAGTTTAGGTAATGGAGAGGGATTACCTTGGGAAAATGCTTCGTAGAGGATTGCCAATTCTCGCACTAATATCCCCATCGACCAACCATCAGACACAATGTGGTGCATGGTTAGCAAGAGGATGTGTTCTGTTGGATGAATTTGCAATAACTTCACCCGCAGCAAAGGAGCTTGACTGAGATGAAAAGGTGTTTGCGCTTCTTCACGGGCAAACTGGTTAATTACTGTTGCTTCTTCTTCCACACCATGCAAATTAATCAAGGGAATGGTGATAGTGAGTTTAGGTACAACTACCTGTTTCGGTTCTCCCTTAATTGTGATGAAAGAGGTGCGGAGGGTTTCATGGCGTTCAATCAAGGCATTAACGCTTTGTTCTAAAACAGCTACCTTGAGTTGACCTGTGAGACGCACTGCGACAGGAATATTATAGGCGCAGTCTTCCGGTTCCATTTGATCGATAAACCATAACCGTTGTTGGGCAAAAGACAAAGGAAAAGTTTGCACAGACTGCCCTGTTTTCGCTAGTAGTTTGGCTAAAAGGGTACGTTTTTCTGATTCGGATAAATTAGCAATATCTTGTGGTAATTGAGCCATCTTGAGTAGGGAAATAGTTCAGGGATTTAGAAAAAATGGTTAAAGAGTGAGAAGTTTTAGCTTATTCTTCTTGGATTACTTCTTTAAGAAGGGCATCAAGTTGTTTTTCTGAAAGCTGTTCTAACTCTTGCTCTGTAGTATCGCTGGGTTGATTGCGTAACGGAGTTTCTGTTAAAGCAGGGATAGAGTGTGGTTTATCGACTGTTGCAGATAACTTTGTTTCCAGTTCTCCAACCAAGGCACTAACGGTAGGATATTCAAGGGCGAGGGTAGAAGTAAGAGAAATTCCCAGATATTCTTCTAGATCATTTGCCAATTCCCCTGCTGTCAGGGAATCCATTCCTAACTCTAAAAAAGGTTGATTAATATCAATTATTTCAGGTGAAGAAAGACGCAAAATTTTAGCAATTTTGGTACAAACATAGGTTTCTAGTAAAGGAATATGTTCGCTCAATGATGCAGTTTGATACTTTTTAAGAAAGGCTTGAGCTTCTTCTTTTTCGATTTGCCACTGATTCTGCTGATTCTCTGAAATAGGCTGTAGTTTTACCTCAAACTCTTCATTTTGGGCAATAATGATCCCTTGTTGAGAAGTGGGCGTAATTGTACTAACTTCCCGAAAACCGCTACTTTCTAGTAAGGTTTGCCATTGTAATGCTGACAGTAAAGGATAATTGCTGCGCCATTGGTCATTAAATCGCCACCAACCTGTGGTTAAGCCAAAAATTAAGTCTAACCAGCGTGTTGGTTGTGTTCCTTCTAATAAAATCAGTAATCCGTTGGGGGCTAACAGTTGTTTGATCTGTTGGAGGCTGACAGTTAAGTTTTCTGTGGCATGAAGCACATTGGCTGCAATAATAATGTTGTAGTTGTGTTGAGGAAAATTTTGTGCTGTGATGTCTTGTTCAATATCTAAGCGTTGATAAGAAATAAAGGAATATTCGGCAAATTTTTTCTGAGCGTTGAACAGGAATAAAGGAGCAACATCAGTAAAGGTATATTGTGCCGCACGTTGGGCTAAATCGGGTAATATATAAGCGGTACTCCCCCCTGTTCCTGCGCCAATTTCTAGGAATTGAATAATTTGATTTTGCGGAAATTTTTCTAATGCACTTACGCAGACTTTTTGCAATAAATCATTCATTGCCTTCGCCGGAGGTGAATCTTGATAGAGTTGTGTGGCCAGGCTGACATCATTATCAGGAAAAATCAGTTTTAAGGGATCGCATTTCCCTTGTAAAACGGCGGCTAAATTTGAGCCACAGTTTTGTAAAAGTGTCAGTTCAGCAAGTGCTTCAGGATAAGAATGGATCAGCGAATTTATTTTTACATCGGGATGGGAAATATGAGGATTTTTTAGCACTTGCCAACCGTTTTCTGTACTTTCTAAAATGCCCTCTTCTGCGAGAATTTCTAGGAGTCTTTGGCAAAGTTGATGATGCTGTTCTACAATTGATAGTTCTTGAATAAGTTCCCTTGTGGAAAATATCTCATTGATTTCTAGATTTTTACCTAAAGTATGTAGTGCGTTTAAGATATATACAACGCTGAAATTTTCTAATTGGTGATGAATTTCTTGATAGTGATTAAGTTGATAAACTTGGTTAATTTCGTCTATAAATGGTGTAAGGTTCTCACATACTTCTGTGGGAGATTTAATGTCATATTTTTCGGCTTCAGTCATAGAAAGCAAGGTAGCTGAAGCGTGCAATAACCAATCTTCTCCCTGTTGACTAAATAACTGCCAAGTTGCTTTTAGGGATTTTTCAGGAGTCACTACAACTTGCAATATTTTATTTTGGTCTAAAACTAATGGTGTTTCAATAATTAATTTATCAACCTGATATGGCTGAGTTGGGAAAAATAAATTCCCTGCTGTTTTGGCGATATCTTGATAAGCAGAAAGGGGCAACTCTGGAACTAATGCAAATGCTTCTGGAGCAATTTCTAGTTGAAACCTCAGTTCTTTAAAGGGAAATTGCTGGGGATAGGAAGTTGTATCTAACCAATAATGTGATTTAGCAAACGGATAAGTGGGTAAGATGATTTTTTGACGAGTATAAGGGGCATCAAAACCTGCCCAATCAATCTTGACTCCTTGTAAATACATCTGGGCTAAACTATCTAATAGTTGTTCCCAATCATCTCGCTGGTGATGTAAAGAGGGTAAATAAAAAGCTGTATTTTGCGGTAGTGTTTGTTGTACTAATGCTGATAAGGTAGGATGGGATCCCACTTCTAAGAAAATATCAATACCCCACGGTGGGAGAGATTTTATTCCTGGTGCAAAATTCACTGTTTCTCGTAAATGACGACACCAATAGTCAGCGTCTAAAATGGTTCCTGGGGCTTGGACTGTTCCGGTGACATTAGATACTAGAGGTAGTTGCAGAGGAGAGAACTTAATTTGGCTGGCAAAGTCTCGAAATTCCGCTAAAATCGGGTTCATGAGAGGAGAATGAAAGGCTTGTGATACCTTCAGGGCTTTGGTAGTGATTCCTTGGGTATGAAGTTGTTCTAATACAGCAGAAACAGCGTTGTCTTCTCCAGAAATGACCACTTGTTGGGGTGTATTAATTGCAGCAATGGCAACTTGGGGATGATGGGTGATTGCTTCCCTAACTATTGCTTCCTCAGCAAAAACTGCGTGCATCTCTCCTGGTGTGGAGATACTAGCCATCAATTTTCCGCGTGCTGTGACTAACTTTAGCCCGTCTTCTAATGAAAATGCTCCCGCTAAACAGGCTGCTACATACTCGCCAATGCTGTGTCCGCAAACTACATCAGGGGTAACGCCCCAAGACTGCCATAGTTTTGCTAAAGCATATTCAACAGCAAATAAAACAGGTTGCGTGTAGCTAGTTTGATGGATGTCAGAAGTATCTCCGCCATACAGTACCGTTAGTAATGATGTTGGTAATATTTCTTGTAAAATGGGATCGCACTGATCTAAAACTTCCCGAAAAACTGGTTGTGTTTCATACAGCTGCCGACCTAGATTGGGACGTTGTGATCCTTGTCCAGTAAACAGCATGGCTATTTTGGGAGAAGTTTGTCGATGGCAAGGGTGGGGAAGAACTTGAGCTAGTTGTTGTTGCAGTTCTGCAATACTGGCTGCTGTTATTGCTATACGATGAGCAAATGGGGAGCGTCCGAGGTTGGCTGTAAAACAAATATCAGCCAGGACAGATTCAGAATTATCTTTGAGATAATCTTGGTAGCGTTGAATTAGCGTTTGCAGTGCCGTTGCGGTTTTCGCCGCCAGGGTGAATATATGGCGCGATCGCTCTATTTCCGGTTCTGGCTGTAGCGCAGGGGGTGGTGGAGCAACAATAACATGAGCATTGGTTCCACCAAAGCCGAAAGAACTGACTCCCATCAAGGGCTGACTTGATGACCAAGGATGGGTGACAGTGGGAATTTTTACTGTGTGTGAATCTAGTCGCAGATGTGGGTTGAGTTCATCCCATAGTCGATGCTGGGGAATTTCTTGATGCTGTAATGAATGTACGACTTTGATTAAACCTGCAATACCTGCGGCTGCTTCTAGATGTCCAATATTGGTTTTCACTGAACTGAGAAGACAGGGCTGTTGCCGTTCTCCGGTGGATAACACAGCTTGGATGGCAGCAACTTCAATAGGATCTCCTAATGGTGTTCCTGTGCCGTGGGCTTCAATGTACCCTAATTGGTCAGGAGTTGCACTGGCGTTGGCAAGGGCTTGGCGAATCACCGCTTGTTGAGAGCGTCCATTGGGGGCAGTTAAGCCGTTACTGCGTCCATCTTGGTTGATGGCAGACCCTGAAATCACAGCTAAAATGCGATCGCCCTGTGCTTCACTGACTCGTTTGAGAATCACGACCCCACAGCCTTCTCCTCTGCCATAACCATCTGCACTAGCAGCAAAGGTTTTGCAACGTCCATCATGGGCAATCATATTCCCCGCAGCCAGTCCAGTATTTAAAGCATCGGCAAGAATCAGATTCACTCCCCCAACAATTGCCAAATCACACTCTTGTTGCTGCAAACTTTGACAAGCCAAATGAACCGCCACCAAAGAAGAAGAACAGGCGGTATCGACAGCAAGACTCGGCCCTTGTAAGTCTAAGAAGTAGGAAATGCGGTTGGCAGCAATACTATGGGCGTTTCCCGTTGCGGTGTAAGCATTAACAACGTTGGCGGACTGGAGTTGAAAATAATCATGACTGCTGATGCCAATAAATACTCCTGTCTTACTTCCAGCTAAAGAAGCAGGGGCAATACCTGCTCGTTCTAGGGCTTCCCAAGTAACTTCTAGAAGCAGACGTTGTTGGGGATCAAGATATTTGGCTTCACGGGGGGCAGTACGGAAAAATTCAGCATCAAAAGCAGCAACGTCCTTTAAAAAATTACCGGGCATACTGATGTTAGGGCGATCGCACGGTTTCTCGCTCACAGTATCTTTGCCACTGCGTAACAGTTCCCAAAAGGCTTCCGGGGTATCTGCTTGTGGAAATCGGCAACTATCCCCAATAATGGCAATGGTTTCAGTATTGCGCGATCGCGTGTTTTCGGTAGCAGTGAAAACAGGGGAATGAGGTTGACTGAGATAGTTAGAGAGGGAAGCGATCGTCGGATAATTGTATGCTGAGGTTGGATCTAAACTTGTTTCTAGCCAGTTTTCTAACTCACCACTTAAACTTACCATTGCCACAGAATCTAAACCATAACTAGCAAATTCAGCATAAATATCAATTTCTTGTGGAGAACAATGAAGTATTTCTGCTAATTTAGCTACCAACCAACTCTGAACATCTGTTACCGAGTAGGTCGAGGCTGTTTGTCCTTGAGTCTTTAAATGCCATTGATCTAAAATCTCTAACTCCCCATCCAAGAACATCTGCCGACACGCCTGACGCTGAATCTTACCGCTTGATGTCTTAGGAATTGTGGTCGGTTTAATCAAAACAATACTAGCAACTTGTAAATTATGCTGCTGAGAAATAGCCTCCCGAATTGCCTTAATTATGGGTTCTAATGGCTGATGACGATAATTTCGTTCAACTTCTTGCACAACCACTAATTGCTCAATCTCAGAATGAGTAATCCCAAACGCTGCGCCACAGTTTTTTCTGAGTCCTGAATGGGCTTGTTCTACTGTTTGTTCAATATCTTGGGGATAATAGTTGCGACCCCGAATAATAATAATATCCTTACATCTGCCCGTAACATAGAGTTCTCCATTTTGATAAGTTCCTAAGTCCCCTGTCCGGAGAAACGGTTGGTTGGGAATATCTGGCAGATAGGCTTGAAAGGTTTGTGCTGTCTCTTTGTCTTTTCCCCAATAGCCTTGAGCAACACTTTCACTAGCTACCCAAATTTCACCAATTTCATGGGGTTGAACCCTGGCTAATGTTTCAGGATTCACAATCACAATTTCTTGTGCTTGGGGCGGTTGACCACAACTAATAAAAGTTTGCATATCTGTGGGATCATCAGTGGAAACCGCGCGATTTTCCCTCAGTGCAGTAATACTAAAATTCTGCATCTCTGGTGATGTTTCAGGATCGCCGCCGGTAACTATTAATGTTGCTTCTGCTAACCCATAGCAGGGATAGAATTTTTTATATTCAAAGCCACACTCAGCAAAGACTTGAGAGAATTGTTTTAAAGTTTGAGGACGGATAGGTTCAGCACCAGTCAAAGCCACGCGCCAAGTCTTTAAATCTAGGCTTTGTCGTTGTTCAGAGGAAATTTTATCGAGACACAATTGATAAGCAAAATTAGGAGCAACACTGATTGTCCCTCTATAATCAGAGATTGCTTTTAACCAACGATGTGGTTGTTGTAAAAAGGAAACCGGACTCATCCAGATACAGTGACATCCTATATAAAGAGGGTGAAGAATACCTCCAATCAAGCCCATATCGTGATACGGGGGAAGCCAAGTCACAGCCACATCTTCCGAACTACTGCCAATTTTTTTCTGAATCACCGCCGAGTTAGCTAATAAGTTGCGGTGAGTCAGCATGACTCCTTTTGGATTTCCTGTTGAACCAGAAGTGTATTGTAAGAAGGCAAGGGTATTGTCATGAATGGGCGGATGTTCCCAGATGTCTGCACAGTCTATAAAAAATTCTTTGGGTGTGAACCAGTGCAAGTGTTGGATATCCAAAACCGGTTCTAACCATTGACGAGTATTAGCCAAATTGTTTTCTTCTGTGAAAACTGCCGATACTTGTGCATCAACCCCAATACTTTGAATCCTACCGGCGTTACGCTGATTGCGTGGTGGATAAGCGGGAACAGCAACTACTCCTGCATACCAACATCCGAATAGAGCGATCAGGTAGTTGAATCCTGGTTGATGCAAGATGAGAGCGCGTTCTCCTACTAAATTTAGAGTTTGTAACCGCACTGCTAAACTACAAGCCGCACGATGTAATTCTGCATAGGTTAAACTCGTCGATTCAGTTTCCCCATAATTGAGAAAGGTAAAAGCAATTTCTAGGGGTTGATGTTTGGCTCGATGGGTTAATAAACTCACCAGAGTTGCTACAAACGGTAAAGACGCGATCTCTTTCAGAGGAGTCATTGCAGTAAGGGAATTAAGGAAATTTTATAGAGATAAAGGCGATCGCAACGACAAAAGCGCGATCTTATTACTCATCAATGAACGATGAGACTTATGGCACATTCGTAAATCAGTTAAATCAGTTAAATCATTGATGCTTGACTTCAACTAGCACAATCAAACCCCCTGACGTGGCTTCAGTTGAGTGAAGCATCGCATCAAAGGTGATCCGGTTAAACTCACGTCAACCATAGTTATTTTTGCTCCTGCCTACCAATTGCTCGTTCACTCTTAGAAGTTACTTTCAATTGACTCATAGAATACTAGCATCAATTTGCCGATATTTTAAGATAAAAATTAAGAAATTATCTCAATTACCGGATAGAAATACGATTCCAACACGGGGTTATGCTGGTTCTCAGGGGTTAAGTCCGGAACCGGACTAGATGAAAACCAGTAAAATAATCAAAACTATTCTCAATTGCCAATATGGCATAGAATATCATAAGTTACACAAGTTAATGCATATCTATAGCAATAAATAGAATCAAATATTGATGCAGTTTTTAACCCCACCCACCAATTGGCGCACGTTTATAATTGTCTGGAGTGGTCAAATGGCTTCCACAATTGGTAGCTATATGACTCGCTTTGCACTCACGATTTGGCTATGGAACTCGACCGGACAAGCAACTCCCATTGCATTACTGGCATTTTTTACAGAAGTGCCAGCTTTGCTAATTTCTCCACTGGCTGGGGCGATCGCCGATCAGTTTTCCCGTAAAAAGTTAATGATTCTGGGGGATACAGTAGTAGGCTGCTCAACCATGATCATATTGTTACTTTATCTTACGGATAATTTAGAACTTTGGCATTTGTACTTGACAGGGGCGTTTAATGGTGCATTTGCACGTTTACAGAAACTTGCTTATACTGCTTCGATTACAATGCTTGTTCCCCCAGAGGGTTATACTCGCGCCAGTGGCATGGGTTCGGCATTACATTATGGTTCTGTAATTATTGCTCCAGCAGTTGCTGGTGTTTTATATCCGGTTGTAGATTTATTAGGAATCCTGTGTGTTGATATCCTAACTTTTATAGTTGCTGTTACAACTGTCTTATTTGTAACTATTCCTCATCCTCTATCCACCTCTCCTTCACCAACAGAAATTAAACCTCGTTCCTCTCTGTGGCAGCAAATTAAATTTGGTTTTGAATATATCTTCACTCGCCCCAGTTTGCTCTCATTGATAATAATTGCAGCCCTTTTCCAATTTTCCCATGATATTGGCAAAACTCTTTATTCACCGATGATTTTGGCGCGCAGTGGCAATGATACTCAACTTTTAGGAATAGTGAGTGCAGCAGCAGGAATTGGTGGCATTTTTGGTTCAATAGTTATTAGTGTATGGCAAATTAAAGGTAGAAAAATCGATTTATTTTTGTGGAGTATAATGGGAGCCGGTTAAGTAAAACTGTGTTTGGTATGGGACAAAACCTATTAATTTGGTTTCCCACTCAATTCCTATCCTCAATTAGTTTTCCGATTATGGGTAGTGCTAAACAAGCAATTATAATAACCAAAGTAGAAGCGAATATACAGGGACGAATCATTGCTACTAGTTCCGCTTTAATTGGTGTTGCTTCTCCTCTGGCGAAATTAATAGCAGGGTTTTTAACTGACCAACTGTTTACACCAGCGATGGAGCCAGGAGGATTCTTAACTAGAATTTTTGGTGGAATTTTTGGAGTAGGAAATGGGAGTGGAATTGCTCTTTTATATACACTTTCTTCGGTGGGTTTAATTATTGTAGGAATATCTGCTTATAGTTTACCTAATCTACGAGAAATTGAAACTTTATTACCTGATGCTAAGAGGATGTTTTAAAGTTATCCCTCCTCTATCACTTTTTGAACATAATAAATAGAAGCACAGTATAAACTAACTGGCAAAGCGATTACTACGGAGTGCTGAGTACATTTATAAGTTTTTCCACCCACCTACTTAGCACGGATTAACTATTAAAATGCATTTAATAATTGCTCGTAAATAATATCCAACAGCACAAATTGTAGCTAATAATTAGCACTGTTCTCTAAGTTATTTATGGCTTAAGGAAAAACCTAAGCTCTCCACCTAACAATATGGTTAAGTTGCAGGAAGGCGTATATTCTATAATGCAAAGAAGTGTAGCTAGCACGGTGATTCTCACTCTAATTGCTTGTACTGCTTGCAGTTTCAGACAAGCACAACATAAACCTTATGACTTTCCTAACCCAACTAAAGTTGCTACCTCCTCTCTAGTAGTAGCTCTAGGTAAGTTAATTCCTGAAGGGGGCGTGATTAAAATTTCTGTGGTGAATGCTCAAGATAGTCGTGTGAACGAACTTTTGGTGAAAGAAGGCGATTTTGTACAAGCCAATCAAGTAATTGCTATTTTGCAAGGACAAAATAAAGTTGAGCAGCAACTAAGACAAGCACAAGCGAATGTTGCAATTAAACGCGCACAACTGCGTAAAATTCAACAAGGAGATTCTAAACAGGGAGAAATCATAGCTCAAAAGGCAGTGCTTGTAGAATTAGCAGCTAAGTTACGCACTGAAAAGAAACAAAAACAAGCAGCTATCGTTCGATCCCAAGCAACAATGCGTAATGCTGAACTAAAATACCAACGTTCTCTGACATTAGCTAAGGAAGGAGCTATCCGACGTTCTGAATTAGACGACGCTCAAGAGCAATTTGAAATAGCTAAAGCAATTGTTGCACAAAATCAAGCCGAATTAGAAAATACCAACACCACCTTAAAAGCCCAACTGGCTAAAGAAGAAGCTAATCTCAAAAGTTTACAAGAAGTACGGCCAGTTGATATAGAAATCGCTAAAGCGGAACTCCAACAAGCCCAAATTCAAGTAGAACAGAGCAAAGCACAATTAGAAGACACGCAAGTCCAAGTTCCTGTAGCTGGGCAAATTTTACGCATCAATACTCGCGTTGGCGAACAGGTAAACACCCAACAAGGAATCGCCGAATTGGGACAAACAAAACAAATGTATGTAATCGCAGAAATCTACGAAGCTGATATTGGCAAAGTAAAGTTAGGACAAAAAGCGACTATCACTAGTGAGTACGGAGGCTTTAGTGGCGAACTACGGGGTATAGTGACTCAAATTAGTTTGCAAATCGGGAAAAACCGCCTCAGTCAAGACCAAAATAACCCAACAAATGATGTAAATGCACGAGTAGTGGAAGCTAAAATTCGCATTGCTCCCCAAGATAGTCCCAAAGTGGCGACTTTAACTGGGATGCAAGTACGAGTGAAGATTAATTTTTGAAAATATCATGAAAATTCTGAAAAATCTCGGATTAGAAACTCCTCTAGCTTGGGCGCAATTATCCCATCAAAAGGTACGCTTACTTGTAGCAACTACAGGTGTATGTTTTGCTAATATTCTGATGTTTTCTCAGATGGGACTTTTAGCTATGCTCACTGAGGGAACCACCAAACTACATGAAACTTTAGGCGGAGAATTAATTTTAGTCTCTACATTTAGCCCGAGTTTAGAGTTTAGAATTTCTTTTCCTCGTGCTTATCTTTATCAAGCAGCTTCGGTAAGTGGCGTAAAGGCTGTGGCACCAGTTTATCTCAGTCGAGCTAATTGGGTAAACCCTAACCAGTTATCTCAGCCCATAAATTATCAACAAAAAATTACACGCAGAAGAGGTTCTTTTGGTAATGAAGTTCGGGTGATTGCCTTCAACCCTACTCAATCTTTTGTATTGAAATCACCGGAAATCAAACAGCAACTTTCCAAATTAAATGCCCCAGATGCAGTTTTATTTGACCGTCTCTCTCAAGCTTCTTTAGGAGACATTGAGCAATTATTCACTCAGCAACAAGAGTTAGTCACTCTCATGGAAAATCAACGCACCTATGTCATGGGACTTTTTAGCATGGGTAGCACGATGAATGATAAAGGTAATGTCATTATGAGTGACTGGAACTATGCTCTCAAGAATGGGCAAAATAGCCTCAACTCAGTCACGCTGGGAGTTGTCAGCCTGAAAACAGGTGCAAATATTAACACTGTGCAAGCAAAATTACGTCAACATCTCCCCTCAGATGTAAGTGTGTTTAACCACAAGGAGTTAATTCAACGGGAACAACAGTTTTACGCTTCCCAGCCAGAGGGGATAATTCTCAAATTTGGTACGATTGTTGGTTTTGTGGTTGGGGTGATTATTTTATATCAAGTTCTCTATTCTGATGTCAGCGATCATTTGCCAGAATATGCCACTCTCAAAGCTATGGGTTATAGCGATCGCTCACTACTGATGGTAATTTTACAAGAAGCGATCATTCTTGGGGTAATGGGATTTGTCCCTGGCTTCTTAGCCTCATTAGGTATTTATGAATTATTGGTAACACTTACACGTATTCCCTTAACTATGAAGGCAAGTGTAGCAATCCAGGTATTTGTTTTAACTATTATCATGTGTAGCATTTCCGGTGCGATCGCCACGAATAAACTCCGTAGTGCTGATCCCGCCGATGTTTTTTAAACACAGGACTTATGCAACTGGCACAGCGACCGCTACGCTCGCCGCAGGCATCGCCTTTAATAATACAAAGGTATTACTTTAAGGAAACTCCAGTAAATAAGGCTTTTGCTGAAATTATGCAACGCCCAAAATTTTAAATCGAGAATGAAAACTTCTATGATTCCCTCAGCTACTATTAGCGTTACCAAGCTTAACCATGCTTTTGGACAAGGAATATTACGCAAAGCTGTCTTAACTGATATAGATTTGGTAATTTACCCAGGAGAAATTGTAATTCTTACAGGCCATTCCGGTAGCGGTAAGACAACTTTACTGTCATTGATTGGTGGTTTGCGTTCAGTACAGTCAGGAAGCTTAAAACTGTTCAATCAAGAACTCAAAAGTTGTAATCAAAAGCAGTTAACACAAATACGCAACCAAATTGGCTTTATCTTTCAACATCACAACTTACTTAAATGCTTAACTGCTTATGGTAATGTGCGGATGTCGTTGAAATTGCACCCAGAAATTCCCAAACATGAATATCGACAAAGGGCTGTAGCTATTTTAGATGCAGTCGGATTAAGCGATCACATAGACTATTACCCAAAAAAATTATCAGGGGGACAAAAGCAACGAGTAGCGATCGCGCGCGCTTTAGTTGCTCAACCTAAGTTAATTTTGGCAGACGAACCCACTGCATCATTAGATAGTAAAACTGGGCGGGATGTGATTGATATTGTTCAGCGTCTTGCTAAAGAAGAAGGTTGTTCTGTGTTGTTGGTAACTCACGATGACCGTATTTTATACATAGCTGATCGTATTGTTAACATAGAAGACGGACAATTACAGGAACAATAGCAGCATGAGGCCATTGGTTTGCTCTGTTCTTGACACTCCCCGCGATAAATCGACGGGGATTCTTGGTTCAACGAAACCACTTAACCTAGGCTTATACCTAGACTCACCACATCCGGGATATGAGCATTTTTAGCAGCTTGTGCTTGAATAATTTGCTGATAAACAGCCTCATAACCATCAGTCATCTGTTGCAGACTAAAATAATTATTGACATACTCTCGGCAAACAGAGCGGTCTAACTGTGTTACCTGGTCAATAGCACTAATAAAATCTTCAACATTATTACAAAGAAAACCCGTTTTTCCGTGTTTAATTATCTCAACAGTAGACCCTAGTTTCATGGCAATCACGGGTGTACCTGCTGCCATTGATTCTACCATAACTAAGCCAAAAGGCTCGCGCCAAGTGATGGGAAAAAGAGTTGCCACAGCACCTCCCATCAGGGCGTTTTTTTGGATATGATTCGCTTCACCTAAATATTCAATTTGCTGACCATCAATGTGGGGCTTGACTTCTTGCTCAAAGTATTCTCGGTCAACCACATCTACTTTGCCGGCAATTTTCAAATGATAACCTGTTTGTTTAGCAATGGCGATCGCAAGGTGTGTCCCTTTCTCTGGAGATATCCGCCCTAAAAACGCCAAGTATGGCGGATTATCAGGTTGGGGATGAAATATATAACTGTCAACATCAATCCCATTGTAAACCGTTGATACATAGTTTAACCCTAACCTGAGTTCCCTCTGAGCGTTGGAAATACTCACAAAAGGTTGATGTTTAGCGTATTGAAACATCTTTTCATTATCAGGGGTAAAAATACCGTGCAGAGTGTGAACTGTGGGTGTTTTAATCAGATTTGCATAAGGTAGCGCCGCACAGCACACATGGGAATGAATAATGTCAAATTCCTCAGCCCGTTCATAGACAAAGCCTAGTTGTAGCATTTCATAGATATTGTGTTCCTTGACATCAGGATCGAGTCGTAAAGCACGGGGATGAACTGATACTAGTTTTGCCAAACTAATAGAATCTCCTGAAGCAAATAGCGTCACTTCATGTCCCCGTCGGACTAATTCATCAGTTAGTAACCCTACAACTAACTCTATACCCCCATAAGCTGGAGGTGGTACTCTCTCGAATAATGGGGCAATCTGAGCAATTCGCATCACACAACTCCTAAAAAATAAGCTTAAACGAGATATTACTTGGCTGTTTTAGCAGTGCCTGGGAACGATGCAATTAGCACTTTTAAATCCAATTCAATACCAATTTAATAAACACTTTCATTCAAATTATATTGCCCATAGCCTAGATTTCGTTTCTACCTTTGTAGGGAAATATTGCTGAGGACAGGAAATAAACTCGATTCTAGATAATTAAAATATGAGCAAATATATTTCTGAGAATTTTATCGGAAATGTTGCTTAAATTGGGCAATTTTCCGGCAAAATTAAATTTATGGAGACAAATTTTTAGGATGTTTTTGCTAGGCTATCATTTTGCCTCTCTCACTCCATAGTAAGAGGGCTATAAAAGATATTCCTCTCAAGAAGGATTATTTTACACTTCCCCACTTCCCATTCTCCAATATTGACAATTTTCAATTTTTAAGTTACATATAACACGTTCATCAGTTATAAAAAATCCCAAATATCATCAACGTGCATATTTCTTCATCAAAAAAACCGCGTGTCTCCTGGCAGGCGGTTTTCACAGTAATTTTATCTGTGTTTATGTATTTACCTATACTGGTATTGGGCTTTTATAGCTTCAACCAGTCGCCCTATAGTGCAACTTGGCAAGGTTTCACCCTCGATTGGTACTACAAATTATTCAGCGACGAGCGAATTTTATCAGCTTTGAAAAATAGTTTGATAGTTGCCTTTTGTGCCGTGGGTATTTCATCTGTATTGGGAACCTTAATGGCGGTAGGATTGGCACGTTATCAGTTTTTGGGTAAGAACTTGTATCGGGGTATTTCTTACCTACCGTTGATTATTCCAGATATTGCGATCGCAGTAGCTACTTTAGTTTTTCTCGCAGCCTTTGCCATCCCCTTGAGTTTATGGACAATTATTGGCGCACATATCGTATTTTGCCTAGCTTATATCGCAGTTGTAGTTTCTTCAAGACTGACAAATTTAGACCCCCACTTAGAAGAAGCAGCACTAGATTTAGGCGCTACACCAATACAAGCATTTATACAAGTATTGCTACCTCAGTTAATGCCCGGTATTATCGCTGGTTGTCTGCTAGCTTTTGTGCTGAGTTTAGATGACTTTCTCATTGCCAGTTTCACATCAGGTAGCGGTTCTAACACCTTACCCATAGAAATTTTTAGTCGCATTAGAATAGGAGTCCAGCCTGATATGAATGCGCTGAGTGTTCTCCTGATTACAGTATCTGCAATTGTGGCCTTTATAGCCGAATTAATACGTGCTTTTGATCACAATAAATAATTGGGATGATGTGCAGAATTAACATAGATCAATATACTTGACAAACTCAAGAGTTTCACAATATTATTTTGATTGTGATCAAAATATATAATCTCAGAAGTCCTCGTATTTAAATAGTAGCCAGAACAGAAAAATAAGTTAAATTTCTGCATTTGTATTTATCCCTACTAGTATATATGCAGATGCTGCTTTGTTCAGGTTTATTTGTCTATATATGTATTCTGAATTTGATATTATTGGGGCGAAGTTTGGATAAGATGCTATTTCCTCCTCATTATGCAAATTTGCCAAAATCCCAATTGCTCGAATCCATTCAACCCTGAAGGGAATATATTTTGCATGAGTTGCGGACAAAGCAACTTTGGCAAATTCCTGAGAAATCGCTATCGCGTATTGAGGCTTTTAGGTGAAGGTGGATTTAGTCGAACTTATGCAACACAAGACGCAGATAGACTGAATGCGCCTTGTGTTATCAAACAATTTTTCCCGCAAGTTCAAGGAACAATTCAACGCAATAAAGCCGCCGAATTTTTCAGAGAAGAGGCATTTCGGTTATATGAACTGGGAGAAAATCACACTCAAATTCCCAGATTATTAGCTTATTTTGAACAAGGTTCCAGCTTGTATCTTGTCCAAGAATTTATCGAAGGGCTAACTCTTCTGCAAGAAGTGAAGAAACAAGCTTTTACTGAAAAGCAAATTTATCAACTCTTAACTGATTTATTACCAGTTCTGCAATTTGTTCATGCGGCTAACGTTATTCATCGAGATATCAAACCAGAAAATATTATTCGCCGTGACAGTGACGGTAAACCAGTATTAATTGACTTCGGCGGTGCTAAACAGGTAACACAAACAACTTTAGCGAGACAAGCTACGGTCATTTATACCATTGGTTATGCGCCATCTGAACAAATGGCGGGATTTCCTTGTCATGGGAGTGATTTATATGCTTTGGGTGTAACTTGCGTGCGTTTGTTAACGCAATGTTTACCATTACAAAATACTTATGGAGAAATCAATGATCCTCTTTATGATGCCATGAATGGTAATTGGTTATGGCAAGAAGAATTGCAAAAAAAAGGCATTACTATTAGCGATGAATTAAGCCAAATTTTAAATAAATTATTAAAACATTTAGCTAGTGAAAGATATCAAACAGCAACAGATGTGATTAATGATTTAAACTCTCTCAAAAAAACAGCTTTTGAACCAAAAATACCAGAAATTCCGGCTGTATTAATCAAATTACCACCAGCAAAGAAAGTCGCACCTCCATTACCTCCCTTGGAAACCTTTAAATTTGAAGTAGTTACAGTAGATACAGCCGGGAGAGAAGTTAACCGCGATTTCCTGACAGCCAAATTTTTTGCCGAAAAATTGAACCAAGCAGTAACACTGGAAATGGTGTCAATTCCCGGCGGTAGTTTCATGATGGGTTCGCCAGAGTTTGAAGGAGATGCTGATGAACGTCCTCAACATGAAGTGATTCTTCAACCATTCTTTATGGGTAAATATCCCATAACTCAAGCTCAATGGAGAGCCGTAGCTGCTTTACCTCAAATCAAACAACGGTTAAATACTCATCCCTCTAAATTTAAAGGTTCTAATCTTCCAGTAGAAAGTGTATCTTGGGATGAAGCTGTGGAGTTTTGCGCCAGACTCTCAGAAAAAACTGGACGTGAATATCGTTTACCCAGCGAATCTGAATGGGAATATGCTTGTCGCGCCGGAACTACGACATCTTTCCACTTTGGCGAAATGATTACCACTGATTTAGTTAATTGTAGCCGTAAAGAAACAACCGATGTTGGTAGTTTTAAGATTGCCAATGCCTTCGGATTATATGATATGCACGGGCTAGTTTGGGAGTGGTGTGCTGATACTTGGCATAATAATTATCGGGGCGCACCTGCCGATGGTAGCGCCTGGGAAATTGAGGGTGAATTGTACCGTCGGCTATTACGTGGCGGTTCTTGGCGTTATAGTGCAGAACTTTGTCGTAGTGCTAGCCGTAGTTGGGATGACTCCGATGGTAGTTTGAGAAATCCAGGTTTTCGGGTTGTCTTTTCCGCAATTACTTAGTTAATTATTTAATTCATCATCAGTGGTTTGTAGTCAGGACTTTAGTCCTTTTTATCCTACAGCATTTTGCAGGTGAGTGTAATAAATGATATGTTGAATAATCAAGCTCTGAGTATAATCCAAACAACAGATGTTGAAGATTTTATTCCACTTTTAAAAGAGTTGGAATTTGGAGATCAGTTTAGTTTAGCTATGCTGAGTTGGTGTGGTATTGGCCAGCGTGATCAATCAATTGGTTTTTGGCAGGTATATATTGCTAAACTAGCAGCAGAATCAATTGGTGTGATGGGTCTTTATCAACTAATTGATAGTCCTTGTAATGTTGTGTGGATGGGATGGTTTGGTTTGCGGCCAAACTTCCGCAGACAAGGTTGGGGAACAATTATGCTGGATAGGTTAAAGGAATATGCCCACAGTTTTCAATTTCAGGAAATTTGGGTTTTTACCAATTACGATAATTTGGCAGCTAGATCATTTTATGAAAATTATGGATTTGTCAAATTGGGTGAGGCTGTTGATATCTGCCCAGGGAAAACACATGAGTTATCAGACATAATTCTGAAATATAGTAATCCGCTTTGATTTTTGATAGCTTGCGTAGGGAGTGGGGAGTGGGGAGTGGGGAGTGGGGAGTGGGGAGTGGGGAGTGGGGAGTGGGGGGAAGAGTCAGGGAATTAACACCAAGGTTGGTGTTTTGCGGCAGTTGCTGTTTTATTGTAGAAATTATGGTAGTGGTAGGTGAATGGGGAATATGTTGACTAAACGCAAAAGTCGCAGTATTGCGGCAATTTTAGCTTTATCCGGGACGCTGACTATTTCAGGGTTACATAAGTTTTATTTGGGTCAGCCGTTGTGGGGTGTGTTGTATGTGTTGCTTTCCTGGACACCTATCCCCAAGGTAGCTAGTGCTATTGAGGGAGTTTGGTATTTGGCGCAAGATGAAGCGGCTTTTGATCGTCATTTTAATTTGGGTAAGTCAGCCGTGAGGAACTCGCCGCAAACAGGGAATCAGGTGGAAGCGATCGCTAAAGCTGTGCGAGAGTTAGATATTCTGCGCCAAGATGGATTGATTTCTGAGTACGAATTTGAGCAAAAGCGCCGCCAGCTGCTAGACCAAATTTCTTGATGTCCGCAAAAATATGAATTGGCTACCTTTAAACCCCAAGTTGCAAAAACTCCGTGCCAAACTCCTGAATGACCCTTATTATCGCTTACAGTCTGGGGAGGAAATTCAGCTAGCGATTAAATTGGGTATTCAAATTGATGCTAATCAGGCGACTGTAGATGATTGGTTACGGCTACCTGGGTTGTCAATTCACCAAGCGCGATCGCTTGTGGAACTTTCCCGCTCTGGTGTTAAATTTTACTGTATTGAAGATATTGCTGCGGCTTTAACTATACCAACTCAGCGATTAGCACCATTACAGCCGCTACTCAATTTTATTTATTATGACAATGAATCTTTGGATGCTCCGAATCAGTTAGTTAACCCGAATACTGCGACAATTGAGCAATTAGTTAAAATTCCTTTTATGGATGTGTCTCTGGCTGAAGCTGTCATCCAAAATCGGCTATCAGCTGGGAGTTACCGGAATTTGGCCGATTTCGGGCGACGGTTGGATCTATCGGGGGAGGCGATTGCCCAGCTGATGTATTTTCTCAGGTTTTGATACAACCACCAACCTCACCCCCAACCCCTCTCCTTAGCAAGGCTACGGTGTACACACAAGTCAGGAAATTCTCTTTTGCGTCATAAAACCCCACCCCTAGCCCCTCCCCGCAAGCGAGGAGGGGAACAAGATTTCTGATTAAATCTTGTTTTTAGGGCTGGAAACTCTCTTTGGGTCAGGATGTGTGTACACTGTAGCCTTAGCAAGGAGAGGGGAGAATTCGGCGCAAAACGGGAGTCTAAATAAAGCCAATGCGATCAGGAGGCCAAAAGCGAAATGCAGCCCGACCGATGATATTTTGTCTCGGTAAAAACCCCCAGTAGCGAGAGTCGTTGCTATCGTTGCGGTTATCTCCCATGACAAAAAATTGCTCTTCTGGGACTTGGACGGCGGGAAATGGCTGATTTGGAGGTTCGGCGATGTAGTTTTCTTCTAAAGCTTCACCGTTCAGGTAAACTTTGCCGTTAGTGACTTTGAGTATTTGACCAGGGAGACCAATGACGCGCTTAATAAAGGCTTGGTCTGAGGGATATCCCCGGCGTTGCAGTTCTGCGGGAGGCTGAAAAACGATAATATCTCTAGCTGCGGGAGGGTGAAAACGATATGAGACTTTTTCTATCACCAAGCGATCGCCTGTGTGTAAGGTTGGTAGCATGGAGTCTGAGGGTATATAACGAGGTTCGGCGATAAATGTTCTAATCAGGATAGCTAAACATAAGGCGATCGCGATCAGAATCAGATTTTCTTGCCAACTACTCCATCCTTTCGATGAGGTAGCAGCTGCTTTTGGATCACTTTCGTGAGGAGTCATAAAGATTTCAGCCAGTTCAAAAAGTGGGACAAATACCTTGATTATTTTGACGCTAAAGGTATGCTTGTCACATTCTCACCCATTACCAGGCGGAATATTTACTTTCTTCACTTATAGCTGGAGAGTGGGGAGTGGGGAGTGGGGAGTGGGGAGTAGGGAGTGGGGAGTGGGGAGTGGGGAGTGGGGAGTGGGGAGTAGAGGAAAAGGGGCAGGGGGCAGGGGGGCAGGGGAGAAGAGGAACGGGGGCAGGGTGCAGGGGGCAGGGGAGAAGAGGAATGGTTGTGAAGTAAGCGGAAGTTTAAAGTAATTTCTTACTCCCCCTTGCTCCGGTGCTCCCTGCTCCCCTGCCTCTTTACTCCCCCCTACTCCGGTGCGCCCTGCTCCCCTGCTTCTTCTTATGTCTTAACCTCCTTGGCGGTTGCTATATTTTTGAACATACCAAAAATTATTCGTCTCATAAATTCTCAAACTTTTCTTTGCATGGAAGTGTCTGTTAATTTATGGACTAGTACCGCAAGGAGGAAGGGACGGATTGCATCCGCCCGTACTGCTTGTATTTTGGGATTTTGGACTTTTTAAAATGGTATGCCTATTTATGCCGTGCGGTACTAGCATAGTGCCGATACTTCTGGGTTGAAACAGAAATAAATCTGAGCAATTGTTAGCATTTTTGAATTGGTAAGAATCAGATGATGACTATGAAATCTACGTTCTGGCGTTTTTCCTACACTGTACTGACAACATTTTGCTTGTTGGGGTTGACAGGTGCTTCGGCTGTTGATAGTAAAAATCAGGATGTAGAACTGAGAGTTGGGATTATACAGCGATTTGGCGAGAACCCCCAAGTCAAGTTGCAACTCGAACCCACATCAGGCGATCGCTTACAGCTAAAATTTACAGCAGATAATCAGCAAAAAACCTTAGTCACCCAAAACCCCGTCCAGCTAGAAACAGTCATGGAAGCTTTACCTCAAGCTGAACTGGCGGAGGTAGTGGTTTTAGGTACATACCGCACCTTTGAAACTGCGGAATACAGCGCCGAAAACTGGCGTTCTCAGGGAATCAAGGTAGAAATAGCCCAACCAGGAAACTGGCAAGTTTGGGCAAAACGGGATGTTTACAATACTCCCTTGCTACGACGCTTGCTATTTCAGGGCGTACAGGCATCTGGAAAGAACATGGCGTATATCGATACGCAAATTTTGAAAGAAGTGGCACGAGTTAGTTGGGAAGTCAATGGTAAGCGTTATAGCCCCAATGAGTTAAAAATTAGTACAAATAAGAACTTAATTCGCGTTAAAAGTGGCGAAAAGCTGGAAAATAATCGTCTGTATCCAGGAAGGATGAATTTACAGCCTAATGCCTATAGGACATATACTTTAGTGAACGAAGTCCCTCTAGAAAGCTATTTGCGGGGGGTTGTACCTCACGAAATTGGCACTACTGCACCCACAACAGCCGTGGAAGCCCAAGCCATTATCGCCCGGACTTATGCTTTAAGGAATTTGCGGAGGTTTGAGACTGATAACTATCAGTTGTGTGCTGATACTCACTGTCAAGTTTATTATGGTTGGAGTGGCACAGCAGCCCGTACAGATCAGGCGATCGCCGCAACTAGAGGTCTGGTTTTAACTTATAATAATCAGCTAGTAGATGCCCTCTATTCTTCAACTACTGGCGGCGTTACTGCCTACTTTAGCGATGTTTGGAATGGTGAAGATCGTCCCTATTTACGCCCTGTAGTAGACGCTGCGACTAACTTTTGGGATTTATCTCAAAAGAGCCTAGCAGATGAAACTAACTTTCGCAAGTTTATTAATCGGCAAGAAGGATTTAATGAAAGTGCCTGGAATACCTTTCGTTGGAACAGAGAAACTCCCATTGCTGATATTAACCAGCTTTTACAAAGATTTCTGAAAATCAAAAATAGTCCCTATGCGAAATTTAACACCGTTGAGGCTATGTCTGTGATCCAGCGCAGCAGAAGTGGTCGGATTCTGGAACTGGCTGTAAAGACAGATATCGGCGCTTTTACTTTAGAAAAAGACGAAATTCGTAGCGCTTTTGCAGCGCCTAGAAGTACGCTGTTCTATATAGAAGCCCTCAACAAAGGCACACCAGATTTGTGGGGATATGCGTTTATTGGTGGTGGATTGGGGCATGGAGTGGGCTTAAGTCAAACTGGGGCGCAAAATTTAGCTAAACTCGGTTGGTCAAATTCCCAAATTCTGCAATTTTATTATCCCGGTACTCAACTTAAAACTCTCAGCAACGAGATCAAGTTTTAAAATTATAGCTGGGGAGTAGGGAGTGGGGAGTGGGGAGTGGGGAGTGGGGAGTGGGGAGTGGGGAGTGGGGAGTAGAGGAAAAGGGGCAGGGGGCAGGGGAGAAGAAGAATCTTTGTTAAGTAACCGCAAGTTTAAAATAATTTCTTACTCCCCCCTACTCCGGTGCGCCCTGCTCCCCTGCTTCTTCTGGGGAGTGGGTTAAAACCCTTTTGGTGTGTAAGTTTGATTATCCGTTTATGTCTTAACCTTCTTGGCGGTTGCTATAAATATCAGAAACCGGGTTTTTGCGAATTGGCACGGGGAAAATTTGGTCTTCCCAGGGACAAAAACCCGGTTTTTCTAACTCCAGCAGGGGGGCAAGGCTTTACACCCCTGCTACATCAGTATTAACTCTTGCCAGAAAGAGATTGTTGATTTAGATAGTGAACTCTTAGTAGAGTTCTTCTTCTTTGTGAGTTTCGATTGTACAGTCAGAAGTTGGGTAAGCCACACAGGTCAGCACATATCCGCCTCCAATCTGGTCGTCGTCTAAGAATGATTGGTCAGATTGGTCAACAGTACCGCTAACAATTTTACCGGCACAGGTTGAGCAAGCACCAGCACGGCAAGAGAAGGGCAAGTCAAGACCAGCTTCTTCGGCCGCATCCAGAATATAGGTATCGTCGTCACAATCGATTGTTTCGTTTAAGCCTTCGGCTGTGCTAATTAAAGTGACTTTGAAAGTAGCCATTAAGTAATCCTCTCGTGTTCAAACGGCAGTATAAGTTATTCTGAAGCAAAGCATAGGGCTTTCTTTATGAGGTTAACCGGTACTTTCTAATTGCTTCACTTCTGATACTACGAGAAAAATTACAGCTTTTAACTGGAAATCGACCCCGATTAGTAATGAAGTTGAGTTAGTAGATAATTATAAGTTTATTTTATATATACACAGTCTTGAGTATAAACCCAGAATTTCGCCTATTGTAAGCGTGGAATGTCAAAAACTGAACTGGTCAGGATCATGTATAATTCAGAGGCAGCTTTGGAAACAGCAAAAGTGCGTGTAGGCTTGATTGGGACTGGATATGCGGCGAAACTACGGGCTGAGGCTTTGGTGAGTGATCAGCGTACAAATTTAGTAGCGATCGCAGGTCATCAGCCACAACATATAGCAGCCTTTGCCCATGAATACCAGACAGAAGCGTTATCCTGGGAAAAATTAGTAGAGCGCGAAGATATTGATTTGGTGGTGATTTCCACAATTAACCGCGATCATGGGGCGATCGCTCGTGCGGCACTTTTACAGGGTAAACACGTAATTGTCGAATATCCCTTGTCAGTAGATGTCACTGAAGCTGAGGAATTAATCGCCTTAGCCAAAGCCCAAAATAAACTGTTACACGTTGAACACATCGAACTTTTGGGAGGCTTACATCAAGCCTTGAAGCAGAACATCGAAAAAATCGGAGATATTTTTTATGTTCGCTACAGCACCATCAATCCTCAGCATCCCGCACCCCGGAAGTGGACTTATAATGATCAACTGTTTGGTTTTCCTTTAATTGGGGCGCTGTCGCGATTACATCGTCTCACCGATTTATTTGGTCAAGTCTTGACAGTTAACTGTCATCAGCGATATTGGAAAACAGAACCGGATTATTACCAAACTTGTTTCTGTAACAGTCAACTTTGCTTTGAAAATGGACTGTTAGCACAAGTAGTTTATGGCAAAGGCGAAACCCTTTGGCAACCAGAACGCAAATTTGAAGTGCATGGCGAAAAGGGTGGTTTAATTTTTGATAGCGACGGAGGATTTTTGATTCAGTCCGGGGAAACAACACCAATAGAGGTTGGTACTCGTCGAGGTTTATTTGCTAAAGATACAACTATGGTCTTAGATCATCTGTTTGATGGTACTCCTTTGTACGTCACCCCAGAATCAAGTTTATATACCCTCAAGGTTGCTGATGCTGCCCACAGAGCTGCACAGACAGGTTTAACTATATTTATGAGAGATTCCGCCGCCGAAAGTTTATGAAAACCGAACCAATTGTCATTTTATCTACACGAGAACTCGAAAAAATGCGTCAAGTAGGACGCTTGGCGGGGCAACTTTTACAGCACCTAGAACCAATGGTCAAGCCGGGAGTTACCACACTCCAACTGAATGATGAAGCTGAACGTTGGACACAAGCTCACGGAGCCAAAAGCGCACCTCTGGGTTACAAAGGTTATCCCAAGTCAATTTGTACCAGTGTGAATGAGGTAGTTTGTCATGGTATTCCTAACGCCAGACAAATTCTCAAGGATGGAGACATTATCAATATCGATGTCACATTGATTGTTGATGGCTACCACGGCGATACATCCAAGACATTTTTAGTTGGTACTCCTTCCGCAAAAGCCCAAAAGTTGGTAGAAGTCACCGAAGAATGTCGCCGCTTGGGTATTGCTGAAGTCAAGCCGGGGGCAAAAATTGGTGATATTGGTGCAGCCATTCAAGAATATGCCGAAGCCCAGGGCTTTTCTGTGGTGCGTGACTTTGTAGGACACGGTATCAGCAATATTTTCCACACTGCGCCCGATATTCCCCATTATGGTACACGAGGCAAAGGCAAGCGTCTCAGACCAGGAATGGTGTTCACTATTGAGCCGATGATTAACATTGGGACTTGGGAAGTTGAGGTTCTCGCTGATGGTTGGACTGCGGTAACTCGCGATCGCCAACTGTCAGCCCAATGTGAACATACTTTAGCTGTAACAGAAGATGGCGTAGAAATATTGACCCTTGCTGAGTGCTGAGGAATGGGGATTTAAAATAAAATACACCAACCTCACCCCCAACCCCTCTCCTTCTCCCAAAGGGAGACGCTACGCGAAAGCAAGGAGAGGGGAGACTTTAAAAGTTCTTTCACCGTCCTAACTGATTGGTAATACCTTCGCAACCACCGGGGATAGTCGCTCTAGTTTTTTCCCCACCCCACGCACAACAGTAGTGACGAGTCATCTCAGGTAGACGCTGGACATTGGTAAAATCGGCATTTTCCACCACAGCGCCAGTGTATTCACCAGTTTCGTAGTTTGGTGGTTCGTTGCGGCTACGGGGTGATGCTGTTTTTAGTGAACCATAGAAGAAACGAGTTCCATTTAAATCAGCACCACTGAGATTAGCACTAGTATAAGATGGTGCGGGCGAGATTAGCTTTGACTAAATCACAATTGCTGAGATTACCACGCACCAGATTAGCTTCACTCAAGTCAGTCCAACGTAAATCGTTACTAGAAAGGTCTGCGGCGGCTAACATCACGCCTAAATCGATGACGCGGACACCATCTAGGCGGTCTTCTTCGTAACCCCCCATACCGTCGAGAATGGCTCTTCCTAAGCGGCGATCGCGCTTTAGAGGGTGTGAGTAATTTGGAACGGGAAAGAAAACGGATAATTTTGGCTTTACCACTGCCATCTACACTACTAAATATAGCTGCGGTCCGGCCTTCGGCGATCGCCCGTTCTTGCGGCCAATCTTCTAATAATCCTTCTTCATCTAATACCAAATCTGAGACACCTTGAAAATAGGAATCTATGGTTTGCTGCTGGGTAATAATATTTTGCTGCACTGTGAGCAAGTTTTGCTGAATTGTCAAGTCTTTGGAAATCACATATTGTCGCCATGCGACATAAACGGCAATAATCGCAATCAGAATTTGCCCCAAAGCCCCAAACCATTCAGCTAAACTACCTGAAGCTTCCCAGCTAATTTGCTTTCCCCAAATCAGCAGGCGATCGCCTAAGCCAGTAAACTTGAATAAGCCGATTATCCCGACGACAAGCCCAATAAAGGCGACAAACAGGGTTCTATCTTGGGACGAAAACCACTTTTGCAGCACATATTGCCACCAAGGTAATAACATTGTCAGAGATAATACTAAACTTATCAGTGTTCCCAAGATGCCGATCAGCCAATTATTGATTACCAGTCCCAAAAAAGTGATGGCGATCGCGGCTAGAGTAAATAGTAATGCCCTCGGCTTGACTGTGAATTGACTAATAGTGTATTCCTGAATTTGGGAACGGGCTTGTTGCAAAGCATCTCTATTTTGCGGAGATTGCAAAGACGCAATTTTCGCTAAAGATTCTTGTGCAGCTAATGCTTCTGGGGTTAGGTGATTTTCATCTGTACCACTGTCAAAATCGTCTGCTGGTAAAGGTTCTGGATTTGGTGCATGGGGTGGGTTAGGTTCAGTCATGATTAATTCTATGGCTATGCCACACAAGCTATCGCTGATATACGCGATGAATAGAAATTAGACGCGATGAATAGAAATTAGACGCGATGAATAGAAATTAGACGCGATGAATCGCGTCTCTACAAGGCAAAATATCAGTAAATCTAATATTTATAACAAGATTTTGACGGTTTTTAATATAGTTATATTCCATTTAAACATGATTGTCACAGCCTACTTATGAGCAAAATATCCCCAAGTGAGCAGAGTTAATTTAGCACATAAGAAAAACTTAATTAAACAATCAAGTGTTTTTTGGTAATATTAAAAAACTTCAAGATGTTTGAACATTGTTGTATGAATTGTGTAGGTATAGCATGGTTTTCTGGCGTTGCTTAGTTGCCTCTAGTGTGATTAGTTTATTCACCTTTGGCTGTGGTGATGGGACAGGATCATCAACAAAATATGCTACGCAAGTAGTACAGGAGATTAATGTTGCCCAGCTAATCACAGAAGCTCAAGCTACCCAAAAAGCGCAAAATTTATTTGATCAAGGTAATAGTTTACTAGACACGCAACGCTACCAAGATGCTCTTCAAGTATATGACAAAGCGATCGCCCTCCAACCGAAGAAACCTGACACTTGGATCAATCGTGGCAATGCGCTGATATCATTGCAGCAATACGAAAAAGCATTAGCATCTTACGATCAGGCGATCGCACTGCAACCCGATAAAGATGAAGCTTGGTATAACCGGGGGAATGCCTTAACAGCATTGCAAAAACACTTAGAAGCACTATCATCTTACGATCGAGCGATCGCCCTCCAGCCAAAAAAACATGAAGCCTGGATTAATCGTGGGATTGTCCTGACAAAAATGCAAAAATACCCAGAAGCATTAGTATCTTATAATCAGGCGATCGCACTTCAGCCCAACAAGCATCAAGCCTATTATAATAAAGCCTGTGCTTATGCCTTACAAGAAAAAATTGATTTAGCAATTGAGAATCTGCAAAAAGCCATAGAGTTGATTCCTGGCAAGTATGAAGAGTTAGCCAAAACTGACCCAGACTTTGATAAAGTGCGTAATTATGAACAGTTTAAAAAAATAATTCAGTAATCATTGTAGAGTGGATCATACTCCATTAATGAAAAAAATCTTAATCACCGGAGCTAGTGGTTTTTTAGGATGGCATCTTTGCCAACTAGCAAAACAAGAATGGGAAGTTTATGGTACTTATTGCACCAATTCTCTAGAATTACCAGGAATCAAAATACTGCCAGTAGACTTAACAGATTTTTCAGCCTTAAAGCGCCTCTTCAATGATATCAGTCCCAATGCAGTCATTCATACAGCCGCGCGATCGCAACCGAACTATTGTCAAACCCATCCCCAAGAATCCCAGACAATTAATGTCACCGCATCCTGTAATATTGCCGGACTTTGTGCAGATTACGCCATACCTTGCGCCTTCACATCAACCGACCTAGTTTTTGATGGTTTAAATGCACCTTATAAAGAAACAGATTCTGTATCTCCTGTCAATACTTACGGTGAACAAAAAGTCATGGCAGAAACAGGAATGTTAGAACGATATCCCATGACAGCAATATGTCGAATGCCCTTAATGTTTGGCAGAGAAACACCCACAGCTAAAAGCTTTATCCAACCATTTATCCAAACCTTAAAAGAGGGCAAAGAATTAAAATTATTCACAGATGAATTTCGCACCCCAGCCAGTGGAATCACAGCCGCCAAAGGCATCTTATTAGCATTAGAAAAAATCAACGGCTACATTCACCTGGGAGGAAAAGAGAGAATTTCGCGTTACGATTTCGGAAAACTACTAATAGAAGTATTCCAACTCCCAGAAACCGGACTCAAAAGTTGCCAACAGCAAGACGTAAAAATGGCAGCACCAAGACCAAAAGATGTATCCTTAGATAGTACCAAAGCCTTTGCATTAGGGTATCAACCCCTACCCATAAAAACAGAACTAGAACAAATTCAAAAAAATTAGCTCTTCCTCTGTGTCCTCTGCGTCTCTGCGGTTCGATAAAAAACTCCCCTCTCCTTACCAAGGAGAGGGGTTGGGGGTGAGGTTCTTAAATCAGTAATAAATTACTGATAAGCCTCCATTGGTAGACAAGAACAAACAAAATTGCGATCGCCAAAAGCCGCATCAACTCTCCCCACACTCGGCCAGAACTTATATTCACGCGTCCAAAGCGCAGGGTAAGCAGCTTGTTCACGAGAATAGCCGTGATTCCATTCACCCACAATCAAACTTTGGGCAGTATGAGGTGCATTCTTCAAAAGATTATCTTGAATATCCATCTTCCCAGATTCAATTGCCGAGATTTCCCCACGAATAGCAATCAACGCCTCACAGAAACGGTCTAACTCCTCCTTAGACTCACTTTCCGTCGGTTCCACCATAATCGTACCCGCCACAGGCCAAGAAACAGTCGGCGCATGGAAACCATAATCTATCAGCCGCTTGGCAATATCATCGATTTCGATACTCGCAGATTTTTTGAGTAACCTTAAATCTAAAATACACTCATGGGCAACTAAATCATTTTTCCCCTTATACAGCACCGGATAGTAATTACTGAGTCTGTGGGCGATATAATTAGCATTGAGAATTGCCACCTTAGTTGCATGAGTCAAACCCTCAGCCCCCATCATGGCAATGTACATCCAGGAAATCACTAAAATACTAGCACTACCCCAAGGCGCAGCTGCCATCGCCCCAATTTGAGAATGCCCAGTGGTAGGTACAACAGGGTGTCCAGGAAGGAAAGGTACAAGATGTGCAGCCACACCAATCGGTCCCATACCAGGGCCACCACCACCATGAGGAATACAAAAAGTCTTGTGCAGATTTAAATGACAGACATCTGCGCCAATATCGCCAGGACGACAAATACCCACTTGGGCATTCATATTAGCCCCATCCATATAAACTTGTCCACCGTGACCATGCACAACAGCACAGATTTCCTGAATTCCTTCCTCAAACACACCGTGAGTTGAAGGATAAGTCACCATTAAAGCCGCCAGTTGCTGACTGTGTTTTTCTGCTTTTGCTTTCAAGTCATCCACATCAATATTACCAGATGTATCACAAGCAACTGCAACCACCTTCATCCCGCACATCACCGCACTAGCTGGATTAGTTCCATGTGCTGACTCCGGAATCAAACAAATATTCCGATGTCCTTCCCCACGAGTTTCGTGATATTGACGAATCACTAAAAGTCCTGTGTATTCACCTTGAGAACCAGCATTAGGTTGTAGAGAAATTCCCGCAAATCCCGTAATTTCAGCCAACCAAGCCTCAAGTTGCTGGAACAGAATTTGATAACCCCGTGTTTGGGATGGTGGCGCAAACGGATGAATCTTGCCAAATTCCTCCCAAGAAACCGGAATCATCTCAGCCGTTGCATTTAACTTCATTGTGCAGGAACCCAAAGGAATCATCGATGTCGTTAAAGATAAATCCTTAGTTTCTAGCTGATGCAGATAACGCAACAACTCAGTTTCTGAGTGATAGCGATTGAAAACCGGATGAGTCAGATAGGTACTGGTACGGGGTAAGAGTACGTGAGAAGATGGAGATAATTCTTCTATAGTAAAGGGAAGATTATCTGTACCGGCAAAAATCTGCCAGAGGTCTATTAAATCTTCTACTGTAGTAGTTTCATCTAAGGAAATACCCACAGATGTCCCATCAAAAATCCGCAGATTAATATTTCGCCCTTGACAAGCTTCCAGAATACCTTTTACAGAGTTTGTACCTAAATCCACTCGCAGCGTATCAAAGAAATGTTCAGAACTAATGCTGTAACCAAGTCGCTTCAATCCTGCTGCCAAAATTACAGTTAACTGGTGAATATTTTCAGCAATATTCCTGATACCATCAGAGCCATGATATACAGCGTACATACTCGCCATCACTGCCAATAACACCTGTGCAGTACAGATATTACTCGTGGCTTTTTCCCGGCGGATGTGCTGTTCACGGGTTTGCAAAGCCAAACGTAAAGCGGGCTTACCTTGAGCATCTTTTGATACTCCTACAATTCGCCCTGGAACTTGCCGTTTATACTGTTCTTTCGTCGCAAAGTAAGCCGCATGAGGTCCCCCAAACCCCAACGGAATACCGAAGCGCTGGGTACTTCCCACAGCAATATCAGCCCCAAATTCTCCTGGTGGTGTCAGTAAAGTTAAACTTAAAGGATCTGCGGCTACCGTCACCAATGCACCCTCAGCATGGGCTTTTTCAATAAAAGCGCGGTAGTCGTAAATCGTGCCATCACTGGCGGGATATTGCAGAACAGCCCCAAAAATTGGTTCAGCAAAATCATAAGTCTGATGATCACCGATAATGATCTTAATCCCCAAAGGTTTAGCCCTGGTTTGCAAAACATCGATAGTTTGGGGATGGCAATTCTCCGAGACAAAATAAGCATTTGCCTGATTTTTGCACACACCATAACTGAGACTCATAGCTTCGGCTGCTGCTGTCGCTTCATCAAGTAAGGAAGCATTAGCAATTTCCAACCCTGTGAGGTCGATAATCATCGTCTGGAAATTCAGCAGCGCTTCCAGTCTTCCTTGGGCAATTTCTGGCTGATAGGGAGTATAGGCTGTATACCAACCAGGATTTTCCAAAATATTGCGTTGAATTACTGGCGGGGTGATACAGTCGTAATATCCCGTACCGATATATGAACGGCATACTTGATTTTTAGCAGCAATTTTTTTTAACTTTGCCAGGGCTGCATACTCACTTTGCGCTGCTGGTAACTTTAGCGTGTTTTGCAACCGAATACCCTGCGGTACTGTTTTCTCAATCAGTGAGTCCAGATTTTGTAAACCCAAAACCTCAAGCATTTGCTGGATGTCATCAGACTTAGGTCCAATGTGTCGTTGTGCGAAACCACTTGACTTTAAACTCCGTTGACTGACCATCGGTGAATGGCTTGATTTAGGAAGAGGCGGGTAATGTACCACAAGTTGAACTCCAAACGTAACTATTTCATATTTTGCAACAAATATTCGTAACAAGTGGGAGTCCGTGATTAATTCATCTAAATTTTATGGCTGATTTTTGAACAAAATCGTTTAACCAATTTGCAAAGCATTTCTTCCTTCTCTTTCTTCACTTGGCGTACTTGGCGTACTTGGCGGTTCGTTTAAAAAAAATTGATTTTGACAAGTGTTGGAATTATATAGCGGTTATCATTTAAGTGAGATACAAGAACCCCACCCCCAACCCCCTCCCCGCAAGCGAGGAGGGGGCTATGATGTACTTCATTCAAGTGCCGCTATAACTGAACCAAATTTTCTCAGGAATTAGGGATAATTCCGGAAAAACAAACCACAGAAGACACAGAGAACACAGAGTCAAGAGAGATGTCTATTCTGAAGTGGGGGAGTAAATTAAAAATTATTCCCCCTGACTTTTCTACTCGCCTTCTACCAAAGCGCGATACTCATCGGCTGTCAAAGCATCCAGGACTTCATCTGCATCATTGACACGTACTTTTAAGAACCAAGCTTCTCCATAGGGGTCCTCTGCTACTTCTTCGGGAGATTCAATTAAAGCTTCATTGCGTTCTATGACTGTGCCGGTGACTGGTGAATTCAGGTCTTCAACGGCTTTCACAGACTCAATAGTGCCAAATCTTTCTCCCTTGGTAACAAGTTCCCCAATGTCAGGTAATTCCAAAAATACGACATCACCCATTTGGTCTACAGCAAATTCAGTAATGCCAATGGTGCCAATTTCACCATCTAGCCGCACGTATTCATGAGTATCCAGGTATCTAAAATCCTGCGGATATTCCAAAGACATATCAGTTTTCCTTCGATATCAAAATAGTTGAGATTAAGTAACTCAAAACACATTATCAGCTAGTGACACGATTTTTGGAGCGATAAAAGGGACGTTTGACGACAACGCCTGGGTAAGTTTTGCCACGAATTTCTACAGATAGCTGTTCACCCACCTTTGCAAGGGTCGTCGGAACGTAGGCTAAGGCTATGGGATAACCCAATGTAGGCGATAATGTGCCACTGGTAATTTCTCCCACAACTGCACCTGCTGATATAATTGGGTAGCCATGACGGGCAATATTACGCCCTGACATTTGTAAACCAATTAATCGCTTCTGCACTCCATCGGCTTTTTGCTGTGCTAAAACTTCTCGCCCGATAAAATCACCTTTGGTATCGAGGTGAACTAGCCAACTCAAACCTGCTTCTAGGGGTGTGGTGGTGTCGTCGATATCTTGTCCATAAAGTGCCATTGCTGCTTCTAGTCTCAGGGTATCTCTAGCACCTAGTCCGCAGGGGGTAACGCCAGCTTGATGGAGTTTTTCCCACAATGCTATTCCGACATCTGGATCTACCATCACCTCAAAACCATCTTCGCCGGTGTAACCTGTGCGGGCAATAAAGGCAGGTTTACCCAGTATTGTCGCTTGGAGGTGTCCAAAGGCTTTGATTGGTTCTAAGTCTGATTCTACTAAGGGCTGGAGATATTTAACTGCTTTTGTCCCTTGCACGGCAATTAACACTTTTTCTGGTGACAAGTCTTGGAATTGCACCTGATTTAAATCAAGGTGTTGCAATAACCATGCTTTATCTTTAGCTGTGGTTGAAGCATTGACAATAATTACAGCTTGTGGTGTGCCTGTGGCATCTTCACCTTGATAATAAACAATGATGTCGTCAATAATTCCCCCTTGGGGATTTAACAATACGGTGTATTGCGCTTGACCTGGTTGCAATCGATTCAAGTCCGAAGGTACTAAACGCTGAAGTTGGTCAATGAGGTGTTTACCTTGGAGGGTAAATTTGCCCATGTGAGAAATATCGAACATCCCAGCCGCGTTTCTCACGGCTTCGTGTTCTTTGCTAATACCAGCAAATTGTACAGGCATTTCCCAACCACCAAAGCTGGTAAAGCGGGCTTTGAGTTCTGCACTCCTTTGATATAGGGGGGTTCGCGTTAGGGATTGGGTGATGTCTTGTTGATTAGCCACAGGTATTTTTGCGATCGCACGTCAATATGGTCAATATCTATATATCCTAAGAGATGGTTGATAGTTTGACAGGCTGGTATATTTAGACGTTCACTAGTAAATAGTGCAATTGTTGAGTTTTGTTAATAAAAGATTATGAAGTATAGGCAACTACTGGCTAGCTGTGTTTTAGCTATGGTTCTGTTTTTGTTTCCCCTCTCGGCGCAAGCTGCTAGTTCTTCTACCGTTAACAGTTATATGAGTGAGGAAGTTGAGGTTAAGGATTACTCTGGTAAAGATTTGGTGGGATCTGAGTTTACCAATGTGGTTTTAGAGAATACTAATTTTAGCAATGCTGATTTCCGTGGCGGCGTGTTTAACGGTTCGCTGTTGGAGGGCGTGAATATGCATGGTGTCGATTTTAGTAATGGTATCGCCTATTTGACACTGTTCAAGGGTGCTGATTTAACTGATGCGGTATTTACCAATGCCATGATGTTACGTTCGGTTTTTGATAATGTTGACATCACTGGGGCTGATTTTACTAATGCAATTTTAGATGGACCGCAGATTAAAAAACTTTGCACTCAGGCTAGCGGGGTGAATTCTCAGACTGGTGTGGATACTCGCGAGTCTTTGGAATGTAGATAGAATACGGAACCTCACCCTGGTTTTGCTGTGCAAAACCTGTCCCTCTCCTTGGTAAGGAGAGGGATGTTTTATAAGACAGTAATTCGCATCAGGTAGGGTGCGTTATGGGCTTTAGTCCTAACGCACCGAAATTTTAGGATAGTGCCGTCTGTGACGTAAAAAACTGCTGCACTTAAGCAAAAAGCGCTATATTTGAGCTTATAATTACGTAAAAATTGTTAATGCTGGTGTAAATACCTTGTAATCAGGTGGTTGCTGACAGGCGGAAGGCGCAGCATTTCTTTTATCTGCAAGGCACAAATATGTCACAAATACCTCAACGCGTCTGGGAAAAAATCCAGGAAGTCAAGGAGAAGCGGCTTCCGGAATTGGATTTAAGCAATGATTGGGAAGCTGATGACAAGGAAAAATTAACAGAGATTCCGGCTGAGGTATTTGATTTTGACTGGTTGCAAGTTTTGAATTTAAGCTTCAACGAAATCACCACATTGCCTGATCCGCTCGCCAGTCTGCAAAATCTCACTATACTGAATTTAAGCTTCAACGGAATTACAACATTGCCAGATGCGATCGCCAGTCTGCAAAATCTCACCTATCTGAATTTAGGCAACAACAAAATCAGTATATTGCCAGATGCGATCGCCAGTCTGCAAAATCTCACGGAACTGGATTTAAGCCACAACCAAATCACGACATTACCTGATGCGATCGCCCATCTGCAAAATCTCACTATACTGAATTTAAGCTTCAACGGAATTACAACATTGCCAGATGCGATCGCCAGTCTGCAAAATCTCACCACACTGTATTTAGGCGGCAACAAAATCACTACATTGCCAGATGCGATTACCCGTCTGCAAAATCTCACCACACTGGATTTAAGCAACAACGAAATTACCACATTACCAGATGCGATCGCCAGTCTGCAAAGTCTCACTACACTGTATTTATGGGAGAACCAAATCACGACATTGCCAGATGCGATCGCCAGTCTACAAAATCTCACTACACTGAATTTAATCGCCAACCAAATCACCACATTCCCAGATGCGATTACCCGTCTGCAAAATCTCACCACACTGAATTTAGGCAGCAACCAAATCACCACATTGCCTGATGCGATTACCCGTCTGCAAAATCTCACGGAACTCTATTTAATCGGCAACCCCATTGAAAAGCCACCACCGGAAGTTGTAAAAAAAGGTCTGGAATCAATTAAAGATTATTTCCGACAATTAAAAGCGGAAGGCACAGATTATCTGTATGAGGCAAAATTGCTGATTGTCGGTGAAGGTGGTGCAGGTAAAACGACTCTGGCAAATAAAATTAAAAGTTATAATTATCAACTACAAGAGGAAGATTCTACCAATGGAATTGAGGTGATTCACTGGCAATTCAAAATGAAAAATAAGAGAGATTTCCGAGTTAATATTTGGGACTTTGGAGGACAAGAAATTTATCATGCCACCCACCAATTTTTCCTCACTAAGCGCTCTCTCTATACCTTGGTAGCTGATAATCGCAAGGAAGATACCAATTTTAACTACTGGCTGAACGTAGTAGAATTATTGAGCGATAACAGTCCAGTATTAATTGTCAAAAATGAAAAGCAAGACCGTAAACGTGAAATCAATGAACCGCAATTAAGGGGAAGATTTAGTAATTTAAAGGCAACCTTAGCAACCAACCTTGCTACTAACAGAGGTTTACCAGAATTACTGCGAGAAATCAAGCATCATATTATTTCACTACCTCACATTGGTACACCACTTCCCAAAACTTGGGTAAAAGTCCGGGAAGAGTTGGAAAATGACCCACGCAACTATATCAACTTGGATGAATATTTACAAATCTGTCAAGAAAAAGGCTTCACCCAACGAAAAGACAAGTTGCAATTAAGTGGTTATTTACATGATTTAGGTGTATGTTTACACTTCCAAGATGACCCTATTTTAAATAATATTATTATCCTTAAACCCAATTGGGGGACTGATGCAGTTTACAAAGTTTTGGATAATAAAGAAGTAGTTAATAACTTTGGTAAATTCACCTGGAAAGAATTGCAAAATATTTGGCAGGAAGAACAATATGCTGCCAAGCAAGGCGATTTGCTACAATTGATGATGAATTTCAAGTTGTGTTACGAAATTCCCAATAACCCTAAAAATTACATTGCGCCACAACTATTATCTGAAAAACAGCCGGAATATAACTGGAATAAAAGTGAAAACCTAATTTTGCGTTACACTTATGATTTCATGCCCAAAGGTATTATTACTCAGTTCATAGTTGCTATGCACAGCTTAATTGATGAACAAAAGTATGTTTGGAAAAGCGGCGTTATTCTCAGTGCAGATGAGACGAAAGCAGAGGTGATTGAATATTACGACAAACGGGAAATTAAAATTAGGATTGAAGGTTTACAAAAACGAGATTTATTAACACGTGTCACTCACGAACTTGATAAAATACATGATTCTTATAAAAAATTAAAGTTTAATAAATTAATTCCTTGTAATTGTTCTGTATGTAAAAATAATCAAGAGCCTTATTTTTATCAGTTTGAGAATTTAAGAAATCGTATCGCTCATAAAATATATGATGTTCAATGTGAAAAAAGCTATGAACAAGTTAATGTTTCAGGCTTAATTAATGATGTGATGGATAGAATTCAGCTAACTAAAAAAGAACCAAAAGCACAAGGAGGAGATACTTTGATTTCTATTAATAATGCTCGAATAGAACAAGTAATAACCCAACAAGGAAATAATGTGATGACACAAAATTCTAATGATGAAGAAAAACCTCAACCAGCAGAGCAAGTTAAATTGCCTTTTGCGTTTAGAAATGGAATGTTCTATTTATTCGTATTTGTAATTGTATTTTGTATGATTGCATTTTTCGGCGGCTCATTACCATTGCCTTATCTAGCTTTAACAATTATTGGCACAGCTATATTTATTGTTTTAATTGGAGTTTTACAACTTCGTCAAGATGACCGCTTATCTGAGAAAAGCAGTGTAGATTTGATAAAAATGGTATTAGAACAGTTACCTTTAATTGGTAATTTAATTAAACAGATTACAGGTAAAAAATAAAATTACTGCACATAACGAGAGGCTCAGATCCCCGACTTCTTCAAGAAGTCGGGGATTTTTTTGTTCCTAAGTGATTCAGATACACAACAAGGGCAAGCAAAATGCTATTAATGCTCAGTATTTAGCTGTAGTTGGCTATTACTATTTAATTTCATAAAACTATCAAAGGCATACCATGCCAACACATACCAAGGAATAATTTCCAGTTGCAAACCCTTAAATATAATTTGTCTAACAGCCAAAATGCTCAGTCCTAGAGGAAAAAGAAAGCGCAAATCAACTTCACCACTTGTCGCCTGCTCAAATCGTTTATTTAAGTGGCTCATTGTATTTTTGACATCTTCTGCTGCTTCCGAGTTACCCTCAGTAATATCAGCAAAAGTCACTCCTAAATCCAATAAATTAGTCAACACATTTTCCAAGGTGGCATCTTTACCATCATGGTTGATGATCATACTACCGTGACTAATATTTGTTCTCACCTCAATGATATGAGGTTGTGCCTTGAGTACATTAGCAATACGTTGCATTTCTCTAGGATGACGATGAGGTTGAGAAATTCTTAACCGTAGTCTTCCTGGAGTATCACTAATGATTTTAGTGGATATAGGTTTAGGTGTGGTTTTGAAGGTGGCTTTCTCAATAACTTTGGCTATTTTGGTGAGATTACCATGACTATTTGTTAACACACAGTAGCCCTCCTAAATTATATTTTTGCTCGTAGTCAGGACTTTAGTCCTCTCATTACTTTTTTTTAATTCAAAATGAACAAGAAATAAAATTTTGAATTGATTTGACTTACGCAAGATGATGAAATCATCAACCACAAATGAGAATTTCCACAAGTTCCTGCGTAAGTCGTATTTATTTTGAGGACTGAAGTCTTCACTACAAACTTTTAATAGCCGATTTATACGCCATGTTCTACTGTGTTATCAGCAGATGATTCAAATGTTGGTGTTTCTCGATCTTCGGCAATTTCAGCTTTCGCTTCGGCGATGATGTCTTCCCAGGTTTCGCCCATTTCGGCAAATGCGCCTTTGCTTTTTTCGTAGGCGACAATTCCACCTTTGACTAATGACTTGGCTATGGGTTTACCAATTCCCGCGACCACAGGAATAAGGACAGGTGCTAATAGTACAGCCCCTATGCCTGCTATAATTCCAGGAGCGCCAGCATCTTCAATGAAATCAGTAATTTTAAGTGCCATAATTAATTAACTCTATTAGATGTAGGTAAGCTTTTTAGCTTAATTTACCTCAGATTGTGATCTCATCTTTCTGATGGTAGAGTTTGATTTGATGCAGGTTTGCTCACCAGGATAAACAATAACTACATCGCGTCAGTTGCTGGATTAGACACGTTGACAGAGTTTGCTGATGGGTGCGTTTTCAAAGCTAATTCCATCAGATTCACCCAATGAGTTACAGCTACTGTAGCCAGGTTGATAGGCGATCGCAATTGATGCTGCACGATCATTCAGCCGCACATTCACCACTTGGGGATCTGCTTTCAATAACCTCTCTAGTCGCTGCCGATAGGCGCTATCTTGGGCGAGTTGAGGTAGATGAAACCTGATTCTTCCAGGTATGGCATGAATAACAGTGTAAGCAAGCCTGGGATGATCAGATAATGGTGTTTGCAGAGTGGCGCAATCATCACTGGTTGAAACAGAAGATTCAGTAGGTTTGTCTACATCTGACACCGAAAATTTTGGTTCCAGATAGTCAATTACCCGACGAGTCGCATCTGCGGTCATCATATACACTGGAATAGCTGCCCAACCACTGATTCCCAATCCTCCTGTCACCGCCAAACCAGTCACCAAAGGAATCAACGAAATAGATTGTTCTTGCCAAAAATCCAGAGATTTCCACGCAGCCAAAGCATCTACATTGCCGACGGGGATTTGTTCAACGTCGAACTCTTGCAGAATACTCAACATTTGCGGCATTGACAGTAGAGTTTGATCAAATGTCACCACCAAACTACCTATTTGCTGATTAGCACAAACTGCCATCACTCCTTTGTACTGCCGTAAATCTTGGGAGATAGACTCTAATTTCGGGTGAAAATTAGCGTCAGTAGCGCGGATACGGATGCGCCCGTTCGTTGCATGAACAATTTGTAATCCGCCAGAATACAGTTCTACCTGTTGCTGTGTCACTTCTGGGCTGATGTTTTTATTTATCTGTGGATTCCAGCGACAACTACTGATATCTCTGACCATTTAAACAATAAAATACACCAAAGCTAAGGTTAACAATAGGTTAAATATAACTTGATGCTTCAGTGTCCAGTCTCTTCCTGGAGAAATATCTTAATCTATAGGACTCCTATTTGATTTTTGAATAAAACTCCATACACATTATTTCTTTTTCCCTACTCCCCACTCCCCACTCCCCACTCCCTACCTACGCAAATAAATTTAGATATCAAACCGGATTCCTATATGTAGGATTAATTATTTTTTGGTATTCATCCTCACTAATCATGTCAAGAGAGTTTTCAACACGATCTATAAACAGCACACCATCGAGATGATCATACTCGTGTTGAAAAATCCGAGCCACAAAATCAGTTAATTTTTGCTTTTGTAACTTGCCATTGCGGTCAGTATATGCAACTTCAACGGCTTGATATCTTGGCACTAAACCTCTAATACCAGGAACACTTAAACAACCTTCCCAACCTTTGACAATTTCAGTAGAATGAGCAATTATTCTCGGATTAATCATGGCTGTAGGCTCCATCACCGGGGCGTTGGGATACCTCAAATTAGGGCGAGAAGCCACAATAAATAAACGATAGGATGCGGCTACTTGAGGCGCAGCAATGCCCACACCGTTAGCCTGGGCAACTGTTACAGTCAAGTTGTCAATGAGCTTTTGAATCTGTTCATCTTGAGTATTTTCAACCCAAGTCGCTTTTTGGCGCAGTATAGGAGCGCCCAATTGCATGATTGGCATTAATTCTGGCATGGTTAAGAAGAAGAGGAAAGAAAGCAGAGTGCAGGCGAGGGGGACTACGGTGTACACACATCCTGAACCAAAGAGATTTTCCAGTCCTAAAAACACGACTTAAGCGGCAATCCAGTTCCCCTCCTCGCTTGCGGGGAGGGGTTAGGGGTGGGGTCTCTTAATACAAAAGAGAATTTCCCGACTTGTGTGTACAGGGAGCAGGGGAGAAGTGGAAAGCTTTTTGTGCAGCCTTCCGTGTCAAGTAATTTCCAACTCCCCCGCTCCCCACCCGCTTCTGTCACTCTTCTGTTCGCGCTGGTAAAGGTGCTGGACTAACGGCTACTGATATAACTTGCCCATTGCGTTCCACTTGTATTTGTAAAGGAATACCAATTTGGCTTTTTTCTACCAGTTTCTGTACCTCTTCAATTTTAGTAACGGGTTGGTTATTAATGCTTTGAATCAAATCACGAGATTTTAGTCCAGCAGCAAATGCTGGAGAGCGCGGTACAATATCAACCAATAAGACACCCTGATCTGCGACGATATTCAAGCGATTACGTGGATCATTATTGATTGTTGATTTTACTTCTGGTGTCAACGTCACCATTTGAATACCTAGATAAGGATGATCGACTCTGCCTTTAGTGATTAATTCCTGAGAAATTCTTTGTACTGTGTTCATGGGAATGGCAAATCCTAGCCCTTGCGCGCCTTGAATGATTGCTGTGTTCATCCCAATTACCTGACCACGGAAATTGAGTAATGGCCCGCCAGAGTTACCAGGATTAATAGCTGCATCAGTTTGAAGATAGTCAACTCGCTTATCGCTCACCCCAATATCACTACTAGAACGCCCCGTAGCGCTGAGTATGCCAGAGGTAACGGTATTATTCAACCCTAAAGGATTACCAATGGCAATCACTGCTTCTCCTGGTTGCAAGGTATCAGAGTCGCCTATGGGTAAAATTGGCAGATTATTAGCTTCAATTTCGATTACAGCCACATCTGTAATCGGATCTTCACCCAACACTTGACCATCAAAAGTCCTACCATCCTTAAGGGTGACAATTACAGAATCAGCACCGTCTACAACATGGGCGTTAGTCAAAATTTGACCAGAAGAATTAATAATAAATCCAGAGCCGCTACCCCGCTCTACTCGCTGTCTAGGCTGTGATAGCCCTGGATTGCCAAATCGCCGCAAAAATGGATCGGTTGGTACACGCCGAGATTGTACTGTTCTAGACGCATCAATCCGAACTACTGCATCTCCAACCTGTTGTACGACTGCGACTACAAAGTTAGGATCTGTACCAGATGAGGAGGTAATGGCTGGAGTTGTCAGAGCCGGACTGTTATTATTTGTATTTTGAGTCGCAATCTGAGACTGAGGATTATTTTTTTGGCTCTCAAAGGTTTTGGCTGGTAGAAACGAGCAGCCGCCAAGGGACACAACTGTTACCCCACTTAGTAGCATCAACTTGATTATACTGCTTGATTCTCGCCAGTGCGGCAAACCCCAGGTATCCATATCCGGGACTTTCAAGTTATGCTCTGTTTTTTTCATGTGTCTTTGCTTCTCCGTGCTAGTCAGTGGGTGATAGGATATTGCCTACCGGGTATGTCCTGTGAATGATGACAACTCAAAAGCTTGTTTCAGGTCTAGAACTTATAAATACTAAATTAGTGCCTTCTGACATCTTCTATTGTGACGATTAGTAGCAAAGGTGGTAAATAATGGAAATTCCCATTGACAGTTTGTGGATTCAGGTGCTACAGCGCTTACAGTTAGAATTATCCCGTCCTACCTTTGAAACTTGGATAAAAACTGCTAACGCTGAACGATTAGAAAATAATTGCTTGGTGATCATTACTCCTAATCCTTTTGCTCGTAATTGGTTACAAAAATATTACATCAACACCATTGCTAATGTAGTGCAAGATATTTTGGGTCATCCTGTAGAAATCTACATTACAGTTGCTCAGGGTGATGAAGTTACTAATTTAGGGGAACCGGAAGTTACCTGGGATTTACCTAGCCAAAACATGACTGCTGAAAGTATGCCTCAAAAAAAGCAACCTACGACCAACTTAAATTCTAAATATGTATTTTCGCGATTTGTAGTTGGTGCTAACAATCGGATGGCTCACGCAGCTTCTTTGGCTGTGGCGGAATCGCCAGGGAGAGAGTTTAATCCTTTATTTTTATGCGGTGGTGTCGGTTTGGGAAAAACTCACCTGATGCAAGCTATTGCTCATTATCGTTGGGAAATATGTCCTGAGTCTCAAATATTTTATGTATCTACAGAGCAATTTACTAATGACTTAATTACTGCTATCCGCAATGATAGTATGCAAACTTTCCGGGAGCATTACCGGGCTGCTGATGTGTTGTTAGTCGATGATATTCAGTTTATTGAGGGTAAGGAATATACTCAAGAAGAATTTTTTCATACTTTTAATACGTTACATGAAGCTGGCAAGCAAGTGGTGATTGCTTCGGACCGTCCGCCTCACCAGATTCCTCAGTTGCAAGAACGTCTGTGTTCCCGGTTTTCCATGGGTTTAATTGCTGATGTGCAAACTCCAGATTTAGAAACTAGGATGGCAATTCTCCAGAAAAAGGCTGAATACGAAAATATGAGTCTGCCCAGGGATGTAATTGAATATATTGCTTCTAACTACACGAATAATATTCGCGAGTTGGAAGGAGCTTTAATTCGGGCGCTGGCTTATATTTCTATTTGGGGTTTAGCCATGACGGTGGAGAATATCACACCTGTTTTAGAAAGACAAAGCCAGAAAGTGGCGGCTACTCCAGAGGTGATATTATCAGTTATTGGTGATAATTTTGCTATCTCTATTGAAGACCTGAAAAGTAACTCCCGGCGACGAGAAATTAGTTGGGCGCGTCAAATCGGAATGTATCTCATGCGCCAACACACTGATTTGAGTTTGCCGAGAATTGGTGAGGAGTTTGGTGGTAAAGACCATACAACGGTGATTTATAGTTGTGATAAGATTGCCCAACTCCGGGAAAGCGATCGCGGGTTAGCACAAATTCTAGGTCAATTGAGCGATCGCATCAACATGAATAGCAGACAACAGCGCAAATAAATTATCGTCCGCCTTGTGGCGCTAGCTGTTCCCCCAAATCCTCTGTCCAGCAAAAAATTGTTTTCCCCAGCCATCACTGCCATAATTGTTGAACAGTTCACACAGAATATTAAGTAAAGTATAAAAACTGATTAAATTTAAATTTATCTGTGGAAAAATCAGAATTTTTTGGGGAAAACTTCGGGAAATATCATTAACCTGTGGAAAAAGTCGGGGAGTTTTCCACAGGTTTTCCACAGAAATTCACTTACTCAACCATCCTTTGAACTGACTTGTGGGGAGTTTTCCACAATTTCCACAATTCATGATTTGATAGAAACAGAAACAACCCACAGATTCGATTAATCCCGCCTCTACCTACTTGCTTATGAAATTAGTTTGCACTCAAAGCGACCTCAGTACAAACCTCTCACTTGTCAGTCGTGCAGTCCCGTCACGCCCAACTCATCCAGTTTTAGCCAATGTGCTGCTACAAGCAGATGCTGAAACTAATCAAGTGAGTTTAACTGCTTTTGATCTGAGTTTGGGTATTCGCACCAGCTTTAATGCTGAGGTAATAGAAGGAGGAGCGATCGCTCTCCCCGCTAAACTACTTGTAGACATCACCTCACGTCTTCAAGAAGGAGAAGTTACTTTAGACGATGAATCAGCCCTAGACTCAGACACAGCCACAGGAGAAGGTTTAATTGTCACCCTCACACCCAAGAATGGACATTATCAAGTCCGAGCCATGAGCGCTGAAGAGTTCCCCGAACTCCCCATGATTGAAAATGCTGAACCAATTCAACTCACCACAGCCGCATTAATTGAAGGATTACGCGGTTCATTATTTGCTACCAGTGGCGATGAAACCAAGCAAGTATTAACCGGAGTGCATTTAACTGTTAAACAAGATACTCTAGAATTTGCCGCTACCGATGGACACCGCCTAGCAGTAGTAGAAACAACTAACGAGCGTCCTTTGGACAATAGTGATCAACTAGAGGTGACAGTTCCAGCGAGAGCCTTACGGGAACTACAACGGATGTTGGCTCATAATGCTGCTTCTGATGAAGCGATCGCCTTATATTTAGATCAAGGTCAAGTTGTATTTGCATGGCAAAATCAACGCTTAACCAGCCGCACCTTAGATGGTCAATATCCCGCTTACCGCCAACTAATTCCCCGCCAATTTGAGCGCCAATTAACAATCGAACGCAAACAACTAATTAGCACTTTAGAGCGCATCGCCGTGCTAGCTGACCAAAAAAATAATATTGTCAAAGTTAGCATTAACAGCGCCGCCCAGGAAATCACCTTATCCTGTGAAGCGCAAGATGTGGGTAGCGGTAGAGAGTCAATTCCTGCACAAATATCAGGGGAAGATATAGAAATTGCCTTTAATATTAAATATTTAATGGAAGGGTTGAAAGAATTACCATCCTCAGAAATTCAAATCCACCTCAATCAAGCCCTAACTCCAGTAATTTTTACACCCTTGGGAGGTTTGAAAATGACCTATTTAGCTATGCCCGTGCAACTGAGAAGCTAAAAAGAGGCAAGGGAGAAGAGGCAGGGGAGAAGAGGCAGGGGGGCAAGGGAGAAGAGGCAGGGGGGCAAGGGAGAAGAGGCAGGGGGGCAGGGAGCAGGGGGCAGGGAGAAGAGGCAGGGGGGCAGGGAGCAGGGAGCGGGGGGGAAAGAAACTTACTCAAAACTTTCTTCACTCAGCACTCAGCACTTTCATCTAATATGAGAAACAGGAATTTCAATCCAGAATTCTGTGCCTAAATTGGATTGAGAATTACATTTAAAAATCCCGTGATGCTTTTCCACCACAATTTGGTAACTAATCGATAACCCCAAACCAGTACCTTTTCCTACTGGTTTAGTGGTAAAAAATGGGTCAAATACTCTTTGCTGCACAGATTCGGGGATTCCTGCGCCATTGTCGGTAATGCGAATCACCACACTTTGTACTTTATTCTCAAATTCACTAACAGCAGTATGAATGCTAATTTGACCAGGATTAACCTCCTCTGATGTAGACTTTTTCTCATGTTCTAAAGCATCAATGGCATTGCTTAAAACATTCATAAATACTTGATTAATTTGTCCGGCATAACATTCTACCAGTGGTAAATCGCCGTATTCTTTAATTATTTGAATATTGGGAACTTCGGGTAATGCTTTCAAACGATGCTGTAAAATTAGCAGAGTGCTATCAATGCCCTCGTGAATATTCACAGCTTTCATTTCTGCCTGATCTAGTCGCGAGAAATTTCGTAAAGACATGACAATCTGACGGATGCGATCAACCCCAATTTTCATCGAAGATAAAGTTTTGGGAAAATCCTCGCTAATAAATTCTAAGTCAATTTCTTCCGCCCGATTGATAATTTCCTGACTGGGCTGAGGGCAGTGCTGCTGATAGAGTTCTAACATACTAACTAAATCTTCAGCATATTCATCGACATGGGCTAAATTGCCATAGATAAAATTAACTGGGTTGTTGATTTCGTGAGCCACACCCGCAACCAATTGACCCAAACTGGACATTTTTTCAGTTTGGATAAGTTGGCTTTGAGTTTGTTGTAAATTTCGCAGAGCTTGCACTAGCTGCTCTGCCTGTTCTTGGCTTTGTTTGAGCAATTCAGCTTGTTGCAGTGCTACTCCCAGCTGCAAGGCAATTTGAGCAATGAACTGAATTTCCGCAGATTCCCAGTGACGAGGTGCAGCGTTTTGATATGCTGCTAGCAAGCCCCAAAGTTGTTGCCCAATAAAAATTGGGGCGATCGCATAAGCTTTAGCCTGAAGTTGCTCTAAAAATGCAATATGACATTGAGAATGGCCAGCTTGATAAATATCATCCACTGCCAAGGTTTCATTGTAGCGATATCGCCCACCCTCAGTTTCTTGCAAATAGGAATCTTGCCAAACTGTATTCACATCCACCGTTACCAGCTTTATCCATTCCTCACCGACAAACTCAGCCATAAACTCACCACTCCAATTTGGGTGAAAGCGGTAGACAGCCACCCGATCTGCTTGCAGCGATTTGCAAAGTTCCTGGGTCGTTGTCTGAAAAATTGCTTTGATATCCAGAGATTCCCGGATTTTAGCCACAACTTCAAATAATACCCGTTGTTGTTCAGATGTCCGTTGCAGTTGCAGAGTGCGCTTCTGCACTTCATGTTCTAAGTTGGCATTGAAAGCTTGTACCTGTTGGTATAGTTCATGCTGTTGAATTGCCGATGCAAACAGATCACCAATATCTCCAGCTAGTGCAATCTCAGCTTCAGTCCATGTCTGAGCTTGTGCCTTTTTCGATTCCCGCCAAACGTCAAAGGAGAGCCGGGGATATACTTGTCTTTCATCGAGGTCAAATTGACCAGCCCACAGAGTTTCTGTGTCTATTTCCTCGCGGAAAATACTTAAGTAGCCGACTAACTGCTGACGATATTTCAAAGGAATCATCAAGATACTGCGAATTTTAGTTGGTTTAAAAGCAACTTGCAAACTGCGTAAGTGGGGAATTTGATATATATCGGAAATTGCCCAAGCATCGTATTGACCAGACTTGTAATGTTCCTGCCAAACACTGTACTGCTCCATGAGTGGATATACACTTTGCGTTGGGATGAGAGGTTGTTGTCCGTAGGTATAAACTTGGACACCATTACTTTTAGGCATTAAGCATTCTGTTAAATTGGTAGGTGGCTCATTGTGGAGGTTCAAAGCTTGATCTTTCATACACAGCCGACCACCACAGCCATTAAAGGCCGCAACAGCTGCTTCTAATGCTGGCTGGAAGATAATTGTGGGCAGTGAATGTAGTAGAGTAGAAATACGGTTGATAATTTTTTCCCGTTCGGCTTTTTCACGAGCTTGAGTCAAAAGATTACTTTGAGCGATCGCGATCGAAAGCTGATCTACTACCATCTGCACAGCTGTCAATTCATCTTCGGAAATATCAGATGGCTCAGAATTATGAGCAGCCAATAGCCCCCACAGTTGATCTTGATAGAAAATAGGCGCTACCAAAGAAGACTTCACCCCCATTGCCGTTAAGTATTCTACATGACAGGGATCTACAGGGCGATAACGGATATCCTGGGCTAAATTTTCCCCATTTTCCAACTCTTGCAGGGAACTTTCACCAATCTGTTGTGTTTCCACATTGACAATAGAGCGCACCCTTGATGTCATAAATAACTCACGGGCATGGGGCGGAATGTCATCATCTGGAAAATTTAGCCCCAGCAATGACGGTAATCGGTTCTCATGAATCGACTCAGAAATAACTTGACCACTACCATCGGCATGAAATTTGTAAATCATTACTCGGTCGGTTCCCAGTAACGAACAGACTTCCGCCGTTGTCGCTGTGATGATTTCTTCTAGTTCTAATGTTTGGCGGATACGATTTGTAATGCGGCGCAGCAAACTTTCTTGATCAATACTTTTCCTAAAATTTGGTTTAGCGAACTGTGACATTGCGTTTTATTAAATAAATTTCCCAAAAATCAATAATGAGACAGGCATAAATATAGAAATATTTTATTTTGAAATTTATTTGATAGTTTTGTCCACAGTGTAACTACGGGCAAAGCTGAACCCGAAGGGATTTGCCCCAAAGATAAATCTGGGGGCTTGTACCGCTAAGGAAGTATTGCTCAAAAGTAGAGACTAGATTATTTAAAAATCTCTACTTTTGACCATTTAACTGCACTTTAACTCAGCAGTAAAATTAAACTTTTACATAGTCAGTAAAGCGAATTTTCAGATAGTCATCTTCCATCTTAGCTCCTCCTGGTTGTAATGCAGCCAAAGCTTGTGGCAAAACTAAATTCCGGCGATGATTACCAATCGTAATATTTAATTCATCACCATTTTTACTCAGTTGAATTTTGTCTTTGGCAATCCCAGGTAAGTAAATCTCCAAACTATATTGCTTGTCCACTTGCACAACTCTCATAGTTGTTTCTTTGTGATATACCTGAGTTGGGTCTTCATCTTTGTAAAGAGTTTCTTTCAGACGTTCTAAGGCGGCTAAACCACACATTTCCTCAGAAAAAAGCGGCACTTCTTTGACAGGTAGAGGCATAAAGTTGTCATGTATTTCCTGGCGATATTGCTCCTGGCTTTCCTTCCAACGTTGGAAAAAGGGATCTTGGACTTCCTGGGGAATGATGCGATTAGCAATCACTAAATCCGTAGCCACATTATATAAACTTAGATAAGCATGGGCGCGGAGAGATTCTTTAATTACCATCTTTTCGGGATTTGTTACCAGACGCACTGAGGTTTGAGTATTATCACTTAATACTTTTTCCAGGGCTTCAATTTGCTCATAAAATTCATAAGGTGCATCCATCACCTCTTTATCTGGGAGCGAAAAACCGGCAATGGGTTTAAAGAAAGGTTCCACCAACGGCCGTAGTGCTACCGAGATATTTTGAAATGGCTTGTAAAAACGGCGCATATACCAGCCGCCCACTTCAGGTAAACTCAGCAAGCGTAATGCGGTGCCGGTTGGTGCTGAGTCGATAATCAAAACATCAAACTCGCCTTCATCGTAGTGGCGTTTCATCCTGACCAAGCCGAAAATCTCATCCATACCGGGTAAGATGGCTAATTCTTCGGCTTGCACTCCTTCTAAACCCCTGGCTTGTAAAACTTGGGTGATGTAACGCTTCACCGCACCCCAATTTCCCTCTAGTTCTTGCAGCGCATCGAGTTCTGCACCCCATAAATTGGGGCGAATTTCTCGCGGTGCGTGTCCCATTTCTAAGTCGAAACTATCTGCCAAAGAGTGAGCAGGATCTGTACTCAAAACCAGTGTGCGGTAGCCTAGTTCTGCACAACGGAGTCCAGTAGCGGCAGCAACGGAGGTTTTGCCTACGCCGCCTTTGCCTGTCATCAAAATTACACGCATGGATGCTTACGTCCTGTCTCAGGATTATTTACATTTATTTACATTATGAACTGTTTGCAGAAAATAAATGTTCTTCTGACAAGACCGTGAAAAAGAGGCAGGGGGGCAGGGGGCAGGGGGCAGGGGGGATAATTCCACCTGAACAGTTCATTTTGTTTAAGTAAGTTGGCGAGAATAAAGCTGACTATGTGAAGTAATGTAAAAATATCGTAATTTAGCTCGTAGTAATTGCTCTCAGCCCTTAATTCAGGACTAAAGTCCTGACTACAAACCTTTAATTATTTACGATGACTTACTTGTTTTGCAATTAACATTGCAATTGCCCTAATTAACTCGTCGGGTTCGATGGGTTTGGAAATATGCTGTTGAAATCCGGCTTGGAGTGCTTGTTGTTGGTTAATTTCACCGGCATAAGCAGAGAGAGCGATCGCGGGGATAGTTCCTCCTTCTGCGGGTGAGTATTTTCTAATTTGCCGCATCAGAGAATAGCCATCCATTTCTGGCATCCCGATGTCAGACAGCAGCACATCAGGGATAGATTGATTTAAGAGGGTTAATGCCTGTAATGCAGAAGCGGCTGTAGTCACTTGTGCGCCAGCTTGTATGAGGATGAATTCTACTAACTCACGCATATCTGGGTCATCATCCACAACCAATATCTGCATACCTGTGAGGTTGATGACATTTTCTAAATGACTATGATCACAAGATAGCTCCTGCTCAACAACTTTTAAAGGCAACCTGACGGTGAATGTTGTCCCTAAATTTTCCCCCGGACTATCTGCGTGAACGGTTCCTCCATGCAGTTCCGTTAAATTGCGGACAATTGCCAGCCCCAATCCTAATCCACCGAATTTTCGGGTGGTTGCGCCATCTTCTTGGCGGAAGTATTCAAACACATAAGGTAAAAACTCTGGAGTGATACCTTTACCATTGTCTTTGACTTGGATTTGAGCATACATCCCCACCTGCTTTAGTTGCACTTCCACGCGTCCTCCCGATGGTGTGAACTTGACGGCGTTAGAGACTAAGTTCCAGACAACCTGTTGTAAGCGGTTGCTATCGCCGGAAACAGTTCCAGCAGCCAGATTAAGTTGGGTGTGGATGTGAATGTTCTTCACGTCTGCTGCCAGTTGTACTGTTTCTAGGGCGGCTTTAATGGTTGCAGCTAAATTAACTGGAGCGACGTTTAACGTCATTTTGCCTTGGAGGATGCGTGAAACATCTAATAAGTCTTCAATTAATTGCGCTTGTAACTTGGTATTGCGTTCGATAGTTTCTAAGGCTTGTGCGGTTTTGGCGGCATCTAAGCGCTTCGTTCGCAGGATTTTTGTCCAACCTAGAATGGGATTGAGAGGCGATCGCAATTCGTGGGAAAGCACAGCCAAAAACTCATCTTTAATGCGGTTCGCTTGTTCCGCCTCGGCTCTAGCTTGGCGTTCTGCTTCATACAATTGCGATCGGGCAATTGCTTGAGCGCATTGACGGCATAATGCCAAAATAAATTCGCGGTCGTCCTGACTTAGGTGTTTAAATTCAGCAAAATTCAGCGACATTCCGCCCACAGACTTACCCTCAGTCACAAGAGGAAGCGATACCCATGATTTGAAATCGTATGGGTCGTAAACTTCAGCTAAGTGAGGATAACGCGCGATTCTCTCGGCTGAAGATTCTAACCACACAGGTGCTTCAGTTCTAATGGCTTCTGCTAAGGGGGTAGCGGAATTAATAGAAAATTTGCGCCAGGATTCCAGTAAATCGGCATTAAAACCCACAGCTTTGACTATTTCTAATTCTTTTCTATCTTTGCTCACCAAAACTATCATTGCCGAAGTCGCTGCCAAAACTGCCATACTTTGTTCGACAATGACCTCTGCAACTTGCAAGGGTGTGAGAGATTCGGAAAGGGCGGCTGTGACGGTTTGCAACCTAGCAGTGCGGTCTGCGGCTTTTTCGGCGGCTTGCCTTGCTTGCTGTGCTTGTTGATAAAGGCCAGCATTATCAATGGCGTTTGCAGCTCGACGAGTTAAATCTTCAGCCAAGGTCAAATCCGTCATGCTGTAGTGGCGATCAGACTTGGTGAAGACGAAGGAAATGCTGCCAAAAACTCGTTCCCGTGCTTTTAAAGGCGCAATAATGCACGATTTTAAGCCCAGTTCGCGTAAGAGTTGCAAGTATTTAGGATCTTGAATGGTCGCTACTAACTGCTCATCCGTAATTTCTACTGCAATTTGACTTTGCCCAGTTTTCATCACCTGAGAAATGCCATAGCCATCATCTAAATATCTGGGATAGAGTTGCATCACTTCCCATCCTAATCCCACCTTTTCCGCATCATCATGAGCAACAGCAACACGGCTAATGGTGTGATCATCATTGAGCAAATCAACACAACACCAGTCGGCAAAGTAGGGTACAACTAAATTAGCAATGCTCTGAAGCGTTTGTTGATAATCTAAGGAAGATGCCAGCACAGCACTGATTTCTGCTAAAAAAGCCGACTGTTGGTGTGCCACTTCTACGACTGCACGGGCTACTTGCTCCCGCGCCAGTTGCACTCGTTTTTCCTCAGCTTGTTTGCGTTCGGTAATGTCGCTTAATGTTCCTGAAGTCCCCAGGATTGTACCATCGTCTTCTAAGCTCAAGCGGGCTAATACCTCAATCCAACGAAACCCTCCACTTTTCGTCAGGTAACGAATTTCATGATGGCATTCATCTTTTTGGCTTTGAATAAAAGATTGAAAGAGTTCTAAATTATGCTGCCGATCATCGGGATGCACGTAGGTTAAAAAATGAATCCCGATACTTTCCTCAACTGAAAATCCAGTAATTTCCGCCCAAGCAGGGTTAAGAAATGTCCATAACCCCACGGCATCGATTTGAAAGATGACTTCTTTGATATTATTCACTACTGAGCGGTAACGTTGCTCAGTTTTGCGGAGCGCTTCTTCAGCTTGTTTGCGCTCGGTGATATCGTGCATTACTACCACTGCACCCTGTTTTTGACCATGCAAATTGACGATTGCTTGAGCATTGGCGGTGAGGATGCGTGTTATTCCTTGCTTGGGTTTAATGACCATTTCGACATTATCAACCTGCTGCCCTTGCAATGCCCGAAACAAGGGAATGTCGGCTGTTTCCATGAGCGTTTTTCCATCCGGCAGATACAAATCATAATTTTCTGCCCATTCTTCGGGAAAAAGCGGTTGTTCAGACAATCCATGCAATGATTGCGCTGTTTTGTTAAATAACTGTAATCGTCCCTCGGCATCGCAAGCGACAATGCCGGCTTGAACGTTATCCAGCAGGACTGTGAGAAAATCTTGTTTTTGGCGCAGTGTTATTTCTAATTCTTTTCGTTCTGTAATATCAAGAAAATATGCCAGTAGACTATTTCCAGTCGGACAAAGCCGCACCTTCAACCATCGATTTAACGCCGGGTAAAATTCCTCAAATTCAACGGGGTTTTTGCTAATAATTACTTGATGACACTGTTGATACAACTGAGTTGTCTTCTCTACGGGAAATACATCCCACAACAGTTTGCTGGATAAATCCGCGGTGTTTTCATTGAAAAGCTGTTTTGCTTGATGATTTGCAGAGGTAACACGCCACCCTGTATCTATCTCCATAAATGCTTCAGCCATATTTTCCCAAATGACTGTTAGCCGTTCTTCTACAGACTTATCGCCTATAGGGAATGCTGCTGAAGCCACTTCAGAAAACTGCTTTTGTGAATTGTATAATTCTGAGCGATCGCTGTTCAGATAAACCTCCTTAATTTACCCGCTATTTTCAACAATATCATCAAGTGTTTTGTTTAATTTAGACAAGCTTTGTGGCATTTTGTGGATCATATCACTTTAACAAAACTCTGCCGAAAGGCGATCGCGTCAGCATCTCGCTAGAAAGAAACTGCCTTTCGACTAAATTTGAGCAGCTAGAGTGAAAAATGCTGTTTAATTACGTCTAGGGGTGAACAATGCCAATAATCGATGTGGGAAATAATTAAACTAGCAGAGTTAAGACTTAATTCACTCCACCCGGAGATAGATATGCGGGGTTTCCAAGGGACGGGTGTATTCCAGCTAAGTGTCCACTCTGTTTTTATGGTGTCTCCTAAATGTTGGATATCATGTACGTCCATTTGAGGATTGATAAACCATGTCTGGATGAATTTAATCATCTGCTGATAGCGTTTAATTCCCCGAAATTTAGTTAATGGGTCTTGAAAATAAACGTCTTCGGCGTAAATGCTGTATGTTTGATTTTCAGGAAACCTGTGATAGTCTTCTTTGAGGATTTCAATGATATCCATATATCTCTAAATATGTTTGGGGTCAGATATTAAAAAGCACAAATAAATTGGGATTTTATGGCAGTTAAATCTCGATTTCGTGCCATAATCGCTCTAACTGACGCTGCCAAGCTGTTAATACTCGTTCTCTGGCTGCTGAGGTTTGGTCAATTTCTCCTAACAATCCTTCTGCATAAAAACGGTCGAGATTTTGCATGGTAGCTGCGAGAGATTGTCCTTGCTGTTTTGCTGTCAGGATAATTTGCCGGATGCGACTTTCAATCAGACGATTGAAGACATTATCTAAACCAGCTTCGTATAAAGATACTAGTCGCGCGATCGCACTGGTAAAATCTGCGCTAACCAAAGTTTCACTATTGTGTTGATACACTGCCCAAACCACGCCATCAAATAAGGCATAGCGGACTTCTTGGGTGTCATCAAAGTTGGCTTCTAAAAACTGTGCTAAAAACGGTTGGGCTTCGACTATGGGGACAATGGGGAGTAGAATTCGTAACCAACTATTATCCTCAGAAAGCAGTACCAACAGCCGAAAACTAGCGGTGTCTACTTGCCACGATCCAGGTGCGATCGCTTTCACTTCTGCCGGATCAAATAATTTTGCCAGCGTACCCGCAATTTCTTCTAATATCATGATCTATTTTGTGTATCTAGTCTCTAGGGTAACGCTTTGGGGTTCTTTAGCGGTAGGCAATGATTTTATAGCGGTATGCACTTGAATGAAGTACATCATAGCCCCCTCCTCGCCAGAGGGGGTGGGGTTCTTGTATCTGACTTAACTGATAACCGCTATAGACAACCAAAACCAGAAAAATCTGGCTATTAATTCCAGACAAAACACCTGATAATATGTCTATTTTTAAAGCTTTTCGTACTTGATTTTTTGAAAAATTACAACTAAAACTAGCAGTAACAGTTCAGCAAAACCTAGCTTAATTGTTTACCAAGTTCATCAACTCGCAACATATAATCGAGGAGCTAATAATATGGCAACTATCAATCTTTACGAACTAAACGCTACTGGTTCTGAATTGTTTCAAGATTCTGAAAGCTTTCTCAATGAATTAAACGATGTAGATTTTATTTCCGGTGGAGATAGTTCTGCTCATACTGAATCTGGTGCTGCTCCCTACAATCCTGTTAGAGATTTTTCAATCCTGACTAAGCTAGCTGAGGCATTTGTCGCCACTTATGCCATTGGTCATGTTACCATGCTAGCTAAGTCATTCAGTTATGAATACTAATGGCTGCTCAGAAGTTTCTCAATAATTCCTAAGCAACCAGATTCCCGATTTCATCAAGAAGTCGGGAATTTAAACTTATTAGATAATTAGGCTATCTGGAATTTAGATTCATCACCAAAATAAAATTATATAATCTATAATTGCAGCTTTAAATATTTCCTCAACAGGCAGACTTATTAATATATGAAATTACTGCAAATGATCGCGGCAAACCAAGTATAGCGGTTCTCAGTTGAGTGAGATATAAGAACCCCACCCCCTCTGGCGAGGAGGGGGCTATGATATAAGCAATGTAAAATTATTCTAATTTAACTCGTAGTAATTGCTCTCAGTGATAGACAAACCTCATTTGGGCATACTCTATGAAGTAGGTGTGAGGATAGCATAGTGGTAGAAGAAAGAGCATATTGGCTAGCTTGGACGCGAATTTCTGGGGTAGGACCTGTGTTACTGCGACGGTTACACCAGCATTTCGGCACGCTAGCCACAGCTTGGAATGCTACCAAAGCCCAGTTAGGAGAAGTTGAAGGTTTTGGGTTTCAGACATTGGAGAAAGTCTTTGAACAGCGATCGCGTCTACATCCACAACAATTACTCACCCAACACCAGCAAGAAAACCCCAATTTCTGGACACCAGCCGACGCAGATTATCCCCGGTTACTTCTGGAAACTCCCAGTCCACCGCCAATTTTGTACTATCGTGGTGAAGTTGAACTGCTAGAAAATCTGGGACAAAAACCCTTGGTGGGGATTGTCGGGACGCGCCGCCCTTCAGAATATGGTCTGCGTTGGACGCGCCAAATTAGTACAGCTTTGGCTAAAAATGGCTTTACAGTTGTATCTGGGATGGCGGAGGGAATCGATACAGAAAGCCATCTGGCGACGATGAAAGCCGGGGGAAGAACAATCGCAGTTTTAGGGACTGGTGTCGATGTGATCTACCCACCCAAAAATCGGGATTTGTACAAGCAGATTTTGAGTCAAGGCTTAGTCGTGAGTGAATATTCAGCCAAAACCCCACCCGATCGCACTCACTTTCCCCGCCGGAATCGAATTATTGCAGGTTTAAGCCGTGCGGTTTTGGTCATGGAAGCGCCGGTGAGGTCTGGGGCGTTAATTACGGCTGCTTACGCCAATGAATTTGGTCGAGATGTTTATGCATTACCGGGAAAAATCGATGATTATCCATCTCAAGGATGTTTAAAATTAATCAATCAAGGTGCTTCTTTAATTCTCAAGGAACTAGACGAACTGCTAAAAATGCTGGGAGCAATCCCGAAAATTGATACAATTGACCCATTGCCAATTGCAGAACCAATCAAGCTGCCGGATTTATCACCAGAACTGCAACAAGTTATGGATGCGATCGCCTGTGATGTTTTGTCCTTGGATTATCTTGTTCAAAAAACCGGGATGAATACTGGTTCAGTTTCTAGTGCATTATTACAGTTGGAACTCATGGGTTTAGTTTCCCAACTTCCCGGAATGCGATATCAGAAGTGTTAAATAACAAAAGATGTGGTTTTATATAGCAGTTTTCAAGTCCCGTAAAAATCCTCATCCATAATTTGCTCAATGGCAAAAGGACAGGTTAGGGGATACTCACTCTCCTCCGGTATACGAACCCCAAATTTAGCAAATTTACCTTCCTTAATTGCTAACTTACGGGCATCAGGATAGGCTTTTTCCACAGCTTCGACCAAAAAACTTTTGAGAGATGGGGTATCTGCCAGATTGTCGAGAACTCGCTGACGATGTTCCACGACTGAACTGTACCAACTTGCTTGCATCAAATCAGGTACATCATGCTGAATCTTTAATTTGAGTAAGTGAGCCAACAAGATTTTGAGATTGCTTCTGAGTGTATTCCTCTCTGACTTACCCAAATCAATTAGTTCCTCAATCAAATGCTCAATATCCAGCGACCCAAATTGATGATTCTGTAACTGCTGAATCGTTTGCGAAATCCATAATTGTAAATCGCGATCATATAGCGTGTCGGACATATTTCAGATTCACGTGTGCGTTATCACAGAACCGTTGTAGGGACGTTTGGTGGAAGGTCTCTACATTCTTTATTGGAGATGTCTAATGTACTACGGACTGTTTTAAAACCCAAAATTAGACGTAAATGTAGGTTGGGTTGAGGTTTTGGGAAACCCAACTTTACCCAATATTTGGTTTGCTTCGTTGGGTTGCGCTGCGCTTAACCCAACCTAAGTTTAGACTTTGAAAACACGCCCTAGTTCCTATAGTACGACACTTGTTGAGATTAGTAGGCAGGGACTTATCTGGAAGGGAAATTTTGTGGAGTGGTGAATGGGGCTTGAGTAGCATTTGGCAGCACAGGGTTGCCCATGCTGTTAGGTGCTGGAGGATTCATCACGGGATTGGGTGCAATACTCTGGCTAAATTGTTGGTAAGCAGCGCTAGAAATGGCGCTAATTAGTTTTTCTGCTGCCGGGTCATTATTGGGGCGTTGTACCATCACAGCCGCGATGTAGCGCTTGCCAGTGGGGATATCAATCAAACCCACATCACCCAGCATAGTGCCAATATCACCCGTTTTATGGTGTATTCTTGCCCCTGCGCCTAAGCCGGAAGGTAGCAGATGATCTCGCTCTGTACGGCGCATAATATCAAGGATCAGATCGCGCGATCGCATACTCACCAAATTTCCCTGATTCACCATAGCCATGAGATTTGCCAATTCTCTGGGGCTGGTGGTGTTTGTTCCGGTTAAATCTGGCAGGGGATTCCGAATTGCCGTAGCTGCCAATCCCCAACTTTGAAAACGCTGATTCAACGCCTCCATTCCTCCTAGTCGGGCAATCAGCATATTGGTAGCTGTGTTATCGCTGATTGTACTCATTCGAGTTGCGACTTCCAGTACAGTGTACTGGCTACCCACTTTTTGGAATTGCAGATTTCCCGAACCACCACTGACCATATCTTTTTCCATCGTCAGCATTTCATCCAGGCGGATTTTGCCGGCATCCACATCTTGGAAAAAAGCGATCAGAATCGGCACTTTGATTGTACTAGCCGCAGAGAAACTGGTGGCGCTATTCACATCTACGTAGCTACCAGTATCTAAATCAACAAAGAAAACGCCAAGTGTCAGATTAGAGTTTGCCGTTGCCAAAGTTTGTACGGCATCTTTCAAAGGGGTAATTTCCTGAGATAAGTATAAGCCAGCCGCAGGATTGGGGATACTTTGTGGCTGTGTGCCAGCATTATGAGATTGTGCCGCCGAATTACTGGGCATCCGAGTCGCAGGGTCAAAGACTGACAAGATCGTACCCATAATCGCACCGATACCGACTCCCACAATCAACAAGCGCAAAGCATATAACATGGTTCTGGCCATTGGCTTTAACCGGGTTTTGCGCGACACTCGTCTACCCATTGTTGGCATAGCTGGTTTCTGTACCCGCACGGTCTTAAATTTGACTGTGTTGGGATTGAAAGCTGGTGTCATCCCATTCATATACCCAATGGGTTTCACGGCGGCTGGCATGACTAGCCCTGGTTTTAACCTCTTGACCGCAGTCGCCGGAGGAGGAGGGATCATATTCTGGTTAACCCGCGTTAAAGCTACTTCTTTTTTGGTAGAACGCTGTGGCTGTAGTGGTATTTTGACTTTTTTCTTGCCCACTTTTTGTCCTTGACTCGGACGCGGACGGCGGTTTGTGGGTTGACCCCGTGAGAAATTTTTTAGTTTGTCACTTGACTCTGACACTGTTACTCCTTGTGACCCACTCGAATGTTTTCCAGCAGACTCCCGACCCAAAACTCACCAATGAAGCAGCTGGATGCGGAAATCACACAGTAGCCTTTTTGTGTTTAGTTTAAGCCATATTAACTATTTTTGGGGCGATTATTTCTGACAGATTAGGAATTAGCAAGTAAAAAATTTCTAATTTGCAGGTTGAGTTAAGCGGACAAGATTCAGATGAGCAAGATTAAGATTTGCACAAGTTGCGCCGTAACCCAGGATTTAGACTGTTTTTGGGGAATTTATTTGGTGTTTCCTTCAACAATGAATCACAAGTTTTCTTGATTACTCCGGCTTTTAAGCGCCCATTCTATTTGTCGCAAAATTCCTCGCAGCATTCCTACTTCCTTTGTTTGCAGGTGAGCGCGATTATACAATTGCCGGAATTTGGCCATGCGAGTTAGGGCTGTATGTGGATATAAATAACCAATATCTAGTAATAGAGATTCTAATTCCTGGTAGTAGGTTTCTAGAATATCTAAAGATGCCAGTTCAGCTTGGCTTGGGGGTGGGGTGGTCGGTGGTGCTGTATATTGTGCCAGTTCATAACAACAGATACCCACGGCTGAAGCTAAATTTAGGGCTGAATAATTGTCACTTGTAGGAATGCGGACAAATCGCTGGGCATAATTTAATTCTTCATTCGTTAATCCCCGGTCTTCTCTGCCAAAAATCAAGGCTGCGGGTGACTCTGGTGACTCTAGTAACCAAGGTAGGGCTGTGCGGGGATTTTCTAACGGTGTTTGCCAATCACGCACACGAGCTGTGGTGGCGATCGCTCGGACACACCCCTGCAATGCTTCTGGTAAACTTGTTGCCAATACCGCAGATTCTAAAATTTCCTGAGCATGAACTGCCATTTTCAAAGCTTCTTCCCCCACCGGATCGCATTGGGGATTGACTATTACTAAATTATGTAAACCAAAATTTTTCATTACCCTAGCGATTGACCCCACATTCATGGGACCAGCCGGTTCCATCAACACAATTCTTAACCCAGCCAAACCCATTTTTTGCCTCCCGCGATCGCTTGTGCTGTCAGTTCGCACCTAAAAATACTTTATAGTTATGCTAATTGCAGTGGACTAGCACTTCTTCCCAAACTTACCAGATGGCATACTGGCATTGCAATCTGCCGCTAATTTTCCGAGTGGGGAAATGCTGTGTAACATCAGGAAAGAGTAGTCAGCGCGTAAAAGAGGTAAAGATCAGGTGTTAAAGACACTTTTCGTGATTACCATTGGTTTGTTACCGTCCCTGTTTTCCCTGTGGGTAATCCGTAAAACCCATAGGCGCACACGCTTGCGGATGACAGCCGCTACAAATTTATCCCCAAGACGCATCCGAGAGAGCATTAGACCGACTGAGAGCGATCGCTATTATTTAGAAGGAGTGGGTTATCTCATTGGCGATATCAGTTGCAAATTTAATGCTCGGTCCGGTTATATGCGCTGTGCTGTTAACCCCAGTGGTCCCTGTCAAGATTGCCGTCACTACGAACCCAGACAATTGGCTGCTAGTGACAAAATATTCTAACACTATCTCAGGGACTATAAGACTCCTATTTGATTTCTGAATTTATGCAGTACAACTACAACTCAAAAGGTTTTTTCTCTTTCCCCATTCCCCACTCCCCACTCCTCACTCCCTACTCCCCACTCCCCACTCCCCACTCCCCACTCCTCACTCCCTACTCCCCACTCCCCACTCCCCACTCCCCACTCCCCACCAAAAATCAAAGCGGATGACTATAAATTTTTGTGTAATTCAATTCATCCCCAAATATTGTTAAGTGAACTGCCAAAATTCAGTTATTCATTTGGTCGGTCTACAAATATCCGCCGGATGTTAGCAAATGGTGCAGACAGTGCAACAACTATCCCCCGAAAAGCTGGTGGATCTTTTCTTATTTGTAATTACCTGATTCGTTAATAACCTTTTCTTAACCTTGGACATTTATTTAATCAACTAATCAATGGTTAAAATCTGATCAAAAATTAGCTGATTCAGCAAATTTTCTGAATGCCCATCATTAAAATTATAATATTCAGTAAATTTACAGTAGAAATTAAGAATAAAAAATTATACTCTCTTAATTAAACTTATTATCAAATTATCTACCTCAAGGCAGTTAATTATTATTAAAATTAATAATACTTATGAAAAGGCGCAAATTAGTTGGTAATTTTGTCCTGTTCATTGGCGGTTGTACAATCGGCGTTCGCCCTGTGGATACTAGTTTGTTTAACTTAGAAAACTCCACATCTAAAAGTCTCAAATTTGCAGTTGCAGATGCTACTGGTCTTGAAGATTTACAGCGCGGTTATGGAGCCTTTCGCACTACATTGGCAGAAGTATTGGGCATAACCATTGAATTTTTTCCCGTGGAAAATCGCACAGCAGCAGCACCAGCATTACAATTTGGTCAAGTAGATATTGTCTTGGCTGGTCCGTCAGAATACGTAATTTTCAATTCTCGCGCTCAGGCTATTCCGCTCATTGCTATCCAACGGCTTAATTATTATCCCATGATTGTTGTCCGTGCTGATAGCAAAATTGCATCATTAGCTCAACTGAAAGGCAAAACAATTGCTATGCGAAGAATTGGTTCGACTTCTGGACATTTGGCTCCGACCAAGATGCTGATAGATGCGGGATTAAATCCAAATACTGATCTCAAGATTTTGATGTTAGGTGATCAGGGAATCCAAGCTTTAAAGAAAGGTGAGGTAGATGCTTGGACAATTGCATCTGATCGATACAAAACAGCCTTAGAATCTGAAGGTTTCTCCGAGAAAGATTTTTCTGTAATCGCTCAAGGAAAACTGCTTCCTAGTGATGTGTTTGTGATGAATAACAAGTTGGATAATAACACGATAAAAAATGTGCGATCGCAGATGCTGAAACATCAAGATAAACTCCTTGAAAGTTTGCTAGTTGCTCCAGTTAACCAACCTTATCGAGGAGCCAAATTTCTCCCAGCTAATGATGCTGATTACAATATAATTCGTGAAGTTTATCAAAAAATAGGCCAGGGAAGTTTTCTCTAATCAAGTTAAAGACAAATGCATGATTACAGAGTATAAAAATCAATTTAAAAAAAGAATTATTTGGCTAAAGCACTTAAGCGATCGCTGGAATATTGCCAAGAAAATTAGTTATGGCTATACTTTAGCAATTGGCATTTTTTTTATCGGTACAATCAGTGGGTTGAGGCTTGCATACAACAATGAAACAAATGCCTATAAGCAATTAAATCTATCTTATCAGCAGGAAAATCTGTTAAAAAATCTGGAAAATTCAGTAACTAGAATCAGGCTACATCCACAACGTTTAGCTACTGTTTTAGAAAATTCAATTTGGTTTGAATTTGAAAAGAATTTATTTCAAAATCAACTAATCATAGTTAATGAAAATTTGCATGAAGCCCAAGTATTTGTTAATAATTATTCTGATGATTTAGTCATAAATAAAACAGAACTTAACTATCTTTTAAAAAACTATTATATTACCACAAAAACATATACTAAAATAGTTAAAACTTTCTGGAAAGAAGTAGAAGAAAATAGCTTTGCTGGAGAAAAAGTTAACTCTAACTATACAAATTTAATAATTTTACTTAAGAAAGAAGAGCAAGCTAATGTCGATGTAAAATTCGATCAACTTTCAGATGAGTTAATTCGGATTATAGGTTATGCCGACATTCAAAAACAACAAGCACATACTCGCTTTGAACAAGCTCAAAAACTGCGGATACAAGTTATTATCAGTAGTATGTTGCTGTCAGGTATAATCGCCGCAGCATTGGCAATATACACCAGTAGATTAATTGCTCGTCCTTTAGAATTAGTGACTAAAGTTGCTATCAGAATTACGCAAGAATCAAATTTTAAACTTAGAGCTAATATCAATAGTCATGATGAAGTTGGGACTCTCGCTACTTCCCTGAATCAATTAGTTGAGTGGGTAGGAGACTATACACAAGAGTTAGAATTAGCACGCCATAATTTAGAGCAACGGGTAGAAGAACGCACTCAAGAATTAGAATTAGCACGCCATAATTTAGAGCAACGAGTAGAAGAACGCACTCAGGAACTGCAAAAAATTCTCCAAGATTTGAAAGAAACCCAAGGACAATTAATTCAAACAGAAAAAATGTCTTCTTTGGGAGAGATGGTAGCAGGTATAGCCCATGAAGTAAATAACCCAGTTAACTTTATTTATGGCAATATTCAACATGCTAATGACTATATTCAAGATTTAGTAAATTTAATAAATTTATATCAGGAAGAATACCCAAAACCCAGTTTGATAATTGCTGAAAAAACCGCAGAAATAGATTTAGATTTTGTCATTAAAGATTTACCAAGCCTACTTAATTCCATGAAAATGGGCGCTCAACGTATTCGGGAAATTGTCTTATCTTTGCGGAATTTTTCCCGCCTAGATGAAGCCCCGATGAAGGAAGTAAATATTCACGAAGGAATTGATAATACCCTGCTAATTCTTAATCATAGAATCAACGATGAAATAGCTATAATTAAAAATTATGGGTTTTTACCTTTAATTGAGTGTTATCCGGCTCAATTAAATCAAGTATTTATGAATATTTTAAGTAACGCTATAGATGTGCTGATAGAACAGAAAAATCAAACAGACAAACAGATTAATATAGACACATTCAGGTTAGATGTTAATTATATCCAAGTCAGAATTAAAGATAACGGTTTGGGAATTCCACCAGAAATTTTACATAAGTTATTTAATCCTTTTTTTACCACTAAACCAGTAGGTAAAGGGACTGGATTAGGTTTAAGTATTTGTTATCAAATAATTGACAAACACAAAGGTAAAATTGAAGTAATCTCAGAATTGCAACAAGGTACTGAATTTATCATTAAATTGCCGATAAAAACACAGATAAATCCATCAAATAACTGATGTTTATTAGAAATACTTGCTAGACAAATGTGAATTTTAGAAAGATGTGAGGGAAACTATACTTTTCATATCTAATCAGCAAATATTGAAAATCTTACCCATCAATACAGTAATATTAAATAAGTTATGAAACCAAAGATTCCTGATTTCTCTAAGAAGTAGGGGATTTGAGCCTCTCGGTGGAAAGCAAATTAGATATGATTCCTATAGCTTTGGAATATTTAAAACCAATTTTCGGGATTTTGTTCAGTGACTATACTATAATTATGAGAAATACTTCAGGATTGTTATGTCCACAGTTAGGCAAGATTAGGGTAAAATAAAATTATTGCTATTAATGCTAGTTTTTGCAGATGTTGTAAGCAGTTATGCAGAGAAAAGCATTCTCAAGGCGTAGAAGTATTCTTGATAGCCATTGAGTTTTTGTAGTGCGTTAACTTGTTAGAGCATTTTGCTGCACTTAACTTTTCAAGATTCAGCTCGTCTAGACATACGAAAAGCATATTCTCGTAGAGTAGCTTGAAGGTAGCAATCCTTTATAGGAGTAAAGAAATTATGTCTCTATCAAGAAAGTTAAAGAAATATTGTAAATGGTTCTGGGATGAATCCCTTGGCGGCGAGTATGATACTTGGGGTACAAGCACCTATTTCATGGAAGTTGGCTATGATTTATGTGCTGTCAGACAAATAGAAGTTTACGAAAATGGCAACGTATTATTTTACGATGGTAGCCATTTTGCAGATAATCATGGAATGTTATGTGATAAACCTTTAGGTGAAGAAGATATTCAAGAGTTCGGTATTACCAAAGCCGAATTTGAACAGGTTTGGAGTAGCAAAACACCAATGAATAGATAAAACTTCTGACAGATTAACATCGGAATCCCACCAGTTTCCGTCCCAGCATCCAATATCAGCCCCTGTTCTCTCTCTCAAATCCAAGGCGATCGCCTCTTGTGCAGAAGCCGTATTCCCAGGTATCCATAACTTCTGGTTCAAGGATTCTTTGCATTAGACATCTCCCTGTTATTTCATGTATGAAAGGAAAACTGCGGTTTTGGGAACACTAGGTTTATCACAAAAGTTAACAGGAATTGGTCGATGTCTAACGGTGAATTTCAGCATAGTCTCAAAAAGACGTTTAAAAAAATCATCCCCGATACTATTACCCATGAATTTGACCAGAATTCTTTGGGGGAAATTGTACTTCCACAGGTAAGCGATCGCCAGTTATCGGAAGCATCCAAGTTACTGTATCAAGGAGTTCAACAGCAAGAAGCTGGGGAATTAATAGCGGCTTTAAAGTCATTAAAACAAGCCCTAGAGATGTTTCAGGCTGTGGGTGACGTACAACACCAGGAACAGACACTTTCTTTTTTAGCACTTATTACCTATAGTTCAGGTGATTATCAAAGCACAATTGCTTATGCCCAGCAGTGTCTAGCTTTGGAACAGGTTAGCAAAGACTTATCGATCCAGATGCAAGCACTTTCTTATTTGGGTAATGCTTACCGCCACCTGAGCGACTATAAACAGGCAATTAAGTATCTGCAAAAGTGTTTAAAACTTACTCTTCAGGTATCAAATAAGCGAAGTCAGGTGGCAGCTTTAAATAATTTGGGATTGGTGTATAAAGCTGAGGGTAAATTTGCACAAGCAATTGAATATCAAAAACAAAGTTTAGAAATTGTTGAAGAACTCCAAGACAATTGGGGTATGGAACAAGTCCTGAAGAATATAGGTAATGCTTATTATGCTTTGGACAATTACCCGCAAGCGATCGCTCACTATGAAAGATGTGTAAGAATAGCACGCTCACTTAACCGTCTTCGCACTGTTTCTCAGGTACTCAAAAACTTGGGTAATGCTTGCTGTGCGACAAGCAATTATGGCAAAGCCATTCTCTATTATGAGGAGCGTTTACAATTGGCTAAAGAACTTCAAGATACGCGTAGCGAAGAACAATCTCTTAGCAGTCTAGGGTTTGCTTGTGAAGCCTTGGGCGACTATAAAAAAGCAATTAAATATTATGAAGAACGTTTGCTGTTAGCCAGAAAAATTAAAGATTCCCGCATGGAAAAACAAGCCCTAGCTAAGTTGATATTCACTTGTAAAGCCTTGGGTGATTATGCTAAAGCTATGCAATATCAGGAGGGTAAATCTACTAATTCGTAATTCGTAATTCGTAATTCGTAATTCGTAATTCGTAATCAATGATGCAGATAAATTGCTATTTAATTACTGTATTTTCGTCTTCACCCAAACACGGAAGGATTTCAATAAAGCAATTTTACCCATGTTTTTAATCTGCTGCATAAATCGGCTGATATCACTAACTGAAATTAGGGGGAAGGCAATACTAAAGCTAGACTCAATATATTGCCCTTCTAGCAAATGATAAAATTTTAAATCTTGTCCGTTATATCTCCACAATTCAGTAACACCCAACGCTGCATAAATACCCAATTTATTAACTGAACTACTGGTAATGTCAATTTCAATGGCTAAATCAGGGGGAGGATCTGTTTCTAAATTTAGTGTTTCCTGACCTCTAATAGCTGGTTCATTTTGAATATAATAGCAATTATCTGGTTCTATACCTCGATTTGCTAATCGTCTCTTCAGTGTTGTGGAACCAGCACTTCTGACTTCAATATCTAATTCTTCAGCTAAAGCAATAATAAAATTGCCAAAATTACTTTTAGCATTTTCATGTTCAAAAAGTGGGGTCATGATTTCTAAAGTACCGCAGTCATAAGCAAGCCGAGAACCTCTATCCTCACCTGTATCTCTCAGCAAGGCTTCAAAGGTTTCCCAGCTTACGTTATGTAAAACCGTTCTTTGTTCAGCAAGCGTTGACTGGGCAAGCATATTACAATATTTATTCCATGACAATCGGACTTGATATTACACCATAACTAAAGATTCATCCTCTTTCCAAGTCAATGAAGGTTCAAGTTGACCTGACTCAGCAAATGTGATTGCAGCTAGTAAACATTCGAGTAAATCAACACACATTTTTACAGGATAATTACCTGCTTGACCTCCAACTACTAATTCTTCTGTATCCTTAGATTTTGAGAATTTAGGTGAAACAAAAATGACTTTATCGTTATGAGTGTCTAGATTATCTCTTTGTTTTGTTAATTCATTATAGAAATGAAGTACACTGATTTGATTTTTAGAAGATATAGAAGTCTTGATATCGTATTTGGGCTGATGTAAAAGAGTATAAAAACTCTCATTATCTAAAGTTGCAGTAACAACATATTTTCCTGAATTACCACCGCCAATACTCATATAAGCTTCATCATCACCCAATGTGACTAATGTTTTGGTCTTACCATCTAATTCACCAATAGCTTCTTCAACTTGACTGAATTCACCTAGTTCATCAAAAAAACTGTCCGTTGTTTTTTACCTTTAAATTAAATTTGCTCTCTGTTTTGCAGTATGGGACTTAGCGCTAAATATCAAAAAGGTGGGAATTATGGCGGTTATTCAGTTAAGTGAGATACAAGAACCCCCTCCCCGCAAGCGAGGAGGGGGCTATGATGTACTTCATTCAAGTGCATACCGATACCCACCTAATCTTTAAGCAAGAAAACCAGCAAAAAAGTCCAGGGTTTCTTTCAGCGCTGTGATAAAAATATCAATTTCTTCGCGGGTGTTATAGAAAGATAAACTTACCCGTGCGGTTCCCGGTAAACCTAAGTAACGGTGTAATGGTTGAGTGCAGTGGTGTCCAGAACGAATCGCTACACCTTCTTGGTCTAATAATGTCGATAAATCGTTGGGGTGGACATCTGCGGCTGTAAATGCGGCTAATGCAGCCCTTCCTTCCCCCTTCGCGTTGGGTTTGGGTCCGTAAATTGTAATTTGGGGTATTTGCGCTAATTGTTGGAACAAATACGCTGTGAGTTCGGCTTCGTAGGCGTGGATTTTATCCATGCCAATATTACTAAGATAATCTACTGCCGCTCCTAATGCGATCGCCTCCGCAATTGCAGGAGTCCCAGCTTCAAATTTATGCGGTAATTCTGCGTAGGTAGAATGATCTAAATACACATCTGCAATCATCTCACCACCACCGAAAAATGGTGGCATTGATTCTAACAGTTCCAACTTACCATATAAGAATCCTATGCCTGTGGGAGCGCACATTTTGTGACCGGAAGCAACCAACCAATCACAGTCGATTTGTTGCACATCCACAGGCATATGAGGTATACTTTGGCAACCATCAACTAATAATTTTGCACCATATTTGTGAGTAATCTTCGCAATTTCTGCTACTGGATTAATACAACCCAAAGTATTAGAAACATGACTCACAGCAACTAATTTAGTTTTGTCAGAAATCAGGTTTTTAAACTGTTCTAAATCAAAACTTCCTTCTGGTGTCAATTCCACAAACTTTAACACCGCACCCGTTTTTTGTGATACAAGTTGCCAAGGAACAATATTACTGTGGTGTTCCATCACCGACATAATAATTTCGTCCCCTGGTTGCAAATTGTTCATCCCCCAGCTGTAAGCTACCAGATTAATGGCTTCACTGGCGTTGCGGGTGTAGATGATTTCCTGACGTGACGCAGCATTAATAAATTTAGCTATTTTATCTCGCGCACCTTCATAAGCATCAGTAGCTTTAGCACTCAGAGTATGAGCGCCACGATGCACGTTAGCATTATATTGTTCGTAATAATCCCGCAGGATGTTTAATACGAATAAAGGTTTTTGGGAAGTAGCTGCATTATCCAGATAAACCAACGGTTTCCCGTTAACTTCCTGATGTAATATCGGGAAATCAGCGCGAACTTTATCAGCTAGGGTTTTGGTAGGGGTGAAAGTCATGGGTAATTAGTCAAACAATTTTAGATTTTAGATTTTAGATTTTGGATTGACTCCACAGATAAATCTATAGGTTTGAGGATTTGGGATTGATTCCCCAGATAAATCTGGGGGTTTGTACCATTAAGGAAATATTAGTTATTAGTCATTAGTCAAAGACTTGAGACTATTAACTGTGTTTAATAGGACTGTTTGCAGAGATTTGACTGGGATTTGGTTGATAATTTCCGCAGCAAAGGCATTAATTAACAACTTACGCGCATCATCTTCGTTAATTCCCCGACTTTGGAGATAAAAGATTTCATCATCTTCCAACTGACTAACGGTAGCACCATGAGCGCATTTCACGTTGTCGGCGGTAATTTCCAACTGAGGCTTAGTATCAACTCTGGCCTTTGATGATAACAATAAATTGCGATTTAATTGACCGGCATTTGTTAACTGCGCGGCTTTCGGCACAAACACCTTGCCATTGAATACTGCATGAGCGCGATCGCCTACAATGCACTTATGTAACTGTGTGCTGGTACTATGGGGATGATTAAGTGCGATCGCACTGTGAGTATCACCCACCTGTCTACCAGAAATCATCGTCAAACCGTTGAGAGTCGTTTCGGTTTGTTCGCCAGTTTGCAGAATTTCTAAATTGTGGCGCGATAACTTAGCACCAAAACTCAAAGCATGACAAGTATATCGACTATCACGAGCTTGAGTAACAGCAGTCTTCCCTACATGAAAAGCCTCAGCACCTTCCCGCTCAATTCTAGTATGACTCACCTGAGCATTCTCACCCAGCCAAATTTCCGTAACCGCATTAGTGAGGTAAACCCCCTCATTCTCTGCGTCCTCTGCGCCTCTGTGGTTAATAAAATCTTCCACCAAAGTCACACTACCACCAGTTTCAGCCACCACCAAACAACGGGGCTGAGAAATCGTCGCTTGTTCACCAGCAGTATTAACAAACAACAGGTGAATAGGAGTTTCCACAATCACATTCTTAGCCACCCAAACCACCGCCGCATCAGAGATTCCAGCAGTATTGAGAGCAGTAAAAACCTCCTGTGAACCCTCAGCTTGAGCTAAAAACTGTTTAACACGCTCTTGCTGAGACCGAGAAAAACCCGCCAAATTACCGACAACAACCCCAGAAGGTAAATCTGCAACGGCGGATAAATCCGGCGCATAGACACCATTAACAAACACCAAACGACTATTAACAGCTTCTGGTAAAGTTAAAGCCGAAATATCAACTGATTTTAATTGTGTTTCCAGATGAAACTGCACTTGACGCAGCGCCGATAAATCAGTAAACCGCCATTCTTCCTCACGAGTAGTGGGGATACTGGAATGACGCACCCAATTAGCAGCACCTTGGCGTATTTCTTGGAAATAATCTGCTGTTTGTGGTGTAGTAACTTCATCTAACAACCCAGTCAGATAACTATCCTTATCCAACAGAGTAGAAGTCAAACTCACAGCATTCGAGTTAGGAACCGGACTAGGAGAAACTTGAATAGTCATTACACACCCACCTCAGCACCTTCCAGAACCCAGTCATAACCGCGCTCTTCCAATTCCAGCGCCAAATCTTTACGTCCACACATAAGAATGCGACCATGAGCCATAACATGGACATAGTCAGGCACAATATAATTGAGCAAACGTTGATAGTGAGTAATCATAATTGTGGCATTTTCTGGACTAGCCAATTGATTCACACCATCAGCCACAATTCTCAGAGCATCAATATCCAAACCCGAATCAGTCTCATCCAGAATACCCAACTTTGGTTCCAGCAGAGCCATTTGCAGAATTTCATTCCGCTTCTTCTCACCACCAGAAAACCCTTCATTCAGACTACGGTTGAGAAAAGCCGGATTCATTTTTACAACTTCCAACTTTTCCTCAATCAAATCATCAAAATCGAAAGCGTCCAACTCCTCCAAACCCTGAGCTTTGCGGCGAGAATTGTAAGCAACCCGTAAAAAATCCAGATTACTCACACCTGGAATTTCCAACGGATATTGAAACGCTAAAAACACACCGCTTCTAGCCCGTTCCTCCGGTTCCATTTCCAAAAGATTTTGACCTTGGAAAATCACCTCACCACCAGTCACCTCATAAGCCGGGTGTCCAGCCAAAACCTTAGAAAAAGTACTCTTACCAGAACCATTCGGTCCCATAATTGCATGAATTTCGCCAGCCCGAACCTCAAGGTCCAAACCCTTCAAAATCGGAGTCCCATCAACACTAGCCGTCAAACCCTTAACAGACAGCACAACTTCGCTATTTTCAATAATCATCTTTTCTTCTCTTATCTTCTCTTTCTTTGCGTCCTTGGCGGCTTGGCGGTTCGTTCCTCTAAAACCAACTACCCAACACTACCTTCCAACTTCATACTCAAAAGCTTGTCAGCTTCCACAGCAAACTCCATAGGTAGCTGATTAAAAACATCCTTACAGAAACCGCTAATCATCATCGAAATAGCGTCCTCCGGCGAAATACCCCGTTGAGCAAAATAAAACAATTGGTCCTCACCAATCTTAGAAGTAGAAGCCTCATGCTCCACCTTACTAGCGTTATTCTGCACCTGAATATAAGGGAAAGTATTAGCATGGGCATTATCGCCAATCAGCATCGAGTCACACTGAGAATAATTTCTCGCACCCTTAGCCGTGGGATTCACCTTCACCAAACCGCGATAACTATTGCTAGAATTACCCGCCGATATTCCCTTAGAAATAATCGTACTGCGAGTATTTTTACCAACGTGAATCATCTTCGTACCCGTGTCAGCTTGCTGCATATTATTTGTCAGCGCCACCGAGTAAAATTCACCCACAGAATTATCACCCACCAACACACAGCTAGGATACTTCCAAGTAATTGCTGAACCTGTTTCTACTTGAGTCCAGGAAATCTTAGAATTCACACCTTGACACAAACCGCGCTTGGTAACGAAATTATAAATCCCACCTTTACCCTTTTCATCACCGGCGTACCAGTTTTGAACAGTGGAGTATTTAATTTCCGCATTATCCAAGGCGACAAGTTCCACAACTGCGGCGTGTAATTGGTTGGTGTCATACATCGGCGCAGTGCAACCTTCTAGGTAGGAAACATAGCTACCTTCTTCAGCCACAATCAAAGTCCGTTCAAACTGTCCTGTGTCACCAGAGTTGATGCGGAAATATGTAGATAGTTCCATTGGGCATTTTACGCCTTTAGGAATATAGACAAAAGAACCATCACTGAATACAGCACCATTTAAAGCGGCAAAATAATTATCTGCTGCGGGAACGACACTACCCAGATACTTCCGCACAAGTTCGGGATGTTCTTGTAAGGCTTCCGAAATTGAGCAAAAGATAACTCCATCTTCGGCGAGTTTGTCCTTAAATGTGGTAGCAACAGAAACGCTATCGAAAATTGCATCGACAGCCACATTTGCTAGCCGCTTCTGTTCAGTGAGGGAAATACCCAATTTTTCAAAGGTTTCTAGCAGGGTAGGATCTACCTCATCTAAGCTGTTGAGCTTGGCTTTCTTCTTCTTGGGCGCGGAATAGTAGATAATATTCTGATAGTCAATAGCTGGATACTTGACACTCGGCCAAGTTGGTTCCGTCATTTTGAGCCACTGGCGATAGCATCTGAGGCGAAAATCTAACATGAATTGTGGCTCGTTCTTCTTGGAGGAGATCAAGCGAACAACGTCCTCATTTAGTCCACGTGGGATAGTATCAGCTTCAATATCTGTAATAAAACCGTACTTGTAGGGTTGGTTGACTAAGGTTTTGGCAGTGACACTCATCGGTATTAATCTCTTGTGTTCAGAACTGGAATCGTGGAATCTGTTTACGGAAATCTCTTTAAGAATGGGAGACGGGCTGTGGTTGAGCCTCTTCTCTTGTCGTGCAACCAGTTGGTAACACGGCTGTTAAAATAGGACTTTGGGATTAAAACAACTTGTGGGTTGTTTAATTTATTTTCATTTTACGCTAAATTAACAACAAGAATGTTGTTAAAGTCAAATTTTCTAAAAAAAATATTTGGGGACGTTCATGCAGCGTCTTGTAGAGCAAATGGAGACTATTCACCAGACCTCAACCAAGCAAGATATTCTGGAGTATCTGCTTAAGCGCTCACAAGCAACTGCTTTTGAGTTAGCCGAAGTTTTAGATGTGAGCAAGCAAGCAATTCGTCGTCATTTGAAAGATTTGGAGACGGAAGATTTAGTTTTGTATTCATCTGCACAAATAGGTATGGGGCGGCCGCAGCATATCTATAAGTTAAGCCGCCGGGGACGCGATCGCCTGCAACGGAGTTTAAATAATCATCAAAGCGATCGCTATGGTGAATTTGCTGTTTCACTGCTGGATACTTTAGCAGAAACCGTAGGCCGTGACCAAGTAACCTCGATTTTACAAAAACAGTGGGAGCGTAAAGCTCAAGAATATCGCGATCGCGTCGGCAACGGATCACTAGAAGAGCGTGTAGCTAATTTAGTGACTCTGAGAAAAACTGAAGGATTCATGGCAGAATATCACTCAGTGGAATCCTCACAAGAAGATAGCTTTATCTTCATGGAACATAACTGTGCGATTTCCAATGTCGCTGAGTCTTTCCCTAGCATCTGCGGTCACGAATTAGAAATGTTTGCAGCCGTGCTACCAGATTGTCACGTAGAGCGAACCCATTGGATTATCGATGGGGAACATCGTTGCGGCTATTTAGTGCAAGCTCGACCAACACAATCACATTCAGTTTAAATCATGGCTAATATTTGAGTGGTAAGGCTTTTTACTAATCAATAATTATTGATTGTCCATGAATCAACATTTAAATAGGTGTAAAAACTAAGTAAAAACTAAATATATGGATATACCACCACAGCAACCAACAACCCAATTTCTCACCTTAGAAGAATCAGCCAAAGTAGATGCAGCGTTGCTATCTTCATCAGAGAAATTTTTAACCAGAATAACAATTTCATCCCTCAAAGTCCTCAAGCATATTGCCCAAGAGTACGGTGTAGCTATGGAAGACTTAACCACACAGCAACTGATTACGTGGTTTGAAACCGATGCCAAAATTAAACGAGAACAAGGAATAGAAGCCTCATACTTGAAATGGTAAAGCATTTCCTTCTGTCTCTTACATCTGAGTGTCCTCTGTGCCTCTGCGGTTTGTTTAAAAAATAAACCTAATCTTAACCGTATTAAGACTGGGTAGAAAAATTAAACTCTGATAAAAAATCGCAATTTCCACAATAAAAAGCACCTAAAAAAGGCACTTTTAGCGATGAATGGTATTGTAGTGTACCAAAAACATTTAACTATTACGCCGTAAGTCCCCGATCTGAATTCTGTACCCAGAATCAGTGGCGGGATATAAGGCGGTTGAGAAGGATTGCATCTAATATTGATTTTTTGCATAGCAAAGACAAATATTAGATGTATGACGAATCAACAATTATTTTATTTCAAGGGGTTATCAGAAAATATATATCATGGTAAGATACATATAACAATGAGGTGATGTTAAGTGTTGCATAAGGCTTGCCCTGAGCGATGTCGAAGGGTTGTACAAGTTCGTTTGTATCCGTCACAAGAACAGCAAATTCAATTAGCTCAAGCTTTTGGCTGCGCTCGTTGGTGGTGGAACTATGCCCTAAATAAGTCAATTGAGACTTATAAAGAAACAGGGAAAGGGCTTACTCGTGCAGCACTCAACGCATTTCTCCCAACGCTCAAAAAAGCAGAAGATACTATTTGGTTGGCTGATTGTTATAGCCAAGTTTTACAAGCTACAACACTTAATCTAACCACAGCATACAAAAATTTTTTTGATAAACGTGCTGGATTCCCTAAGTTCAAATCTAGGCACGGAAAACAGTCTATCCAGTATCCTCAAAACGTTAAGATTGTAGATGGCAATGTCAAACTTCCAGGCAACATTGGGACAGTCAAAGCCAAAATACATCGGCTGATTGAGGGGAAAATAAAGACTGTAACTGTTAATAAAACGCCTTCAGGTAAATACTTTGCATCTATCCTGACAGAAGTAGAGGGGGAAACTCCTGCTATTACGGAAGGAAAGATTTACGGCATTGATTTAGGGCTGAAACATTTCGCTGTTGTAACTGATGGTGAAAAGATATCCAAATACGACAACCCTAAACACCTTGCCAAGCACGAAAAGAACCTCAAGCGTAAACAAAAAAAGTTAGCCCGTAAGCAAAATGGGAGTAACTCAAGAAATAGATGCAGAAAAGTTGTTGCCAAAGTGTACGAACGAATTAGCAATTCCCGGCAGGATTTTCTACATAAACTTAGTTATAAGTTGGTCAGCGATAGCCAAGCTGTCATAGTAGAAAATCTTCATGTCAAAGGCATGGTTTGTAATCACAAATTGGCGAAATCAATATCTGATGCAGGATGGGGAACATTTACCCACTTTTTAGCCTATAAGCTAGAGCGCAAAGGTGGGGAGTTGATTGAAATTGATAGATGGTTTCCCAGTTCTAAACTCTGTTCTAATTGTTTCTATCAAGTAAGTGAGATGCCTTTAGAGGTGAGGGAGTGGACTTGTCCTCATTGTGGCACTCATCATGACCGTGATGGAAACGCAGCCATCAATATTAGAGCAGAAGGCATCAGAATGCTTGCCCTGAGCGAAGCCGAAGGGATAAAGGCGGAAGGTTCAGCCGTCTCTGCTGTAGGAGGGGAAGTAAGTCCTAAACTTGGGCGAAAGTCTAAGTTTGGGCATTCCCCCGTGATTACAGAAGCCGACACTGTACTTGGTACTCCAAGTCAGTGTGGGTAGTTCACGCCCGATAATTGTTAGTTCGAGGACTGCGAGCGCCCACAACAGCACCCATGAGAGCCGCAGCTAAACTCAACAAAGAACCCAATACAAACCACCACAAAGCTCTGGAAGTAGCCGCAGCAATTTGGCGAGCCTGTTCAGCCGTGACAGTAGTGGGCGGTACGGGAGCGCCTGGTTGAATAGCCTGGGGGGGTACAGCTACCGCAACATTGGGAGCCACAATCCCAAAAGTCCCCCAGACACCACTTGCTAATAGCCAAGAACTCAGGGCGATAGTAGTAGCCCAGAGAATTGCGCCATTGAGCAGGGCTGTATTCCGGTTCATTGGTCCACAACTACGAGTTGTCACCCAACCACCAACGAACAGAGAAATTAACAAAGCCAGAGTTGACCAAATTCCCACATTAGCCGCAATATCAGGGGTGATAGTTCTGGGCGCTCCTGAACCGGCAATTGCACCTGCGCCGATAGCGCCAAACAAGGAACTCAAGATTAATTGAGTAGCTAAGGCCACCAACACGCCAGCAATTATTGGACCCCAGCGCACTCGATCATGATATTCAGCTACTCTACTTGCTACTGCGGATTCATTAATAACATCATCGCCTACGCGATTTATGTATGACATAGTTTATTTTCTCCATTGCTTTATCAGCAAAGTTTTTACTCAGTTATATTGATTTGATGATTCATTCATGCTTATGCTTAAAATTAAATTGCCAGATATGATTTTTAATATCTATCAATAGAAGGAGTTAATTACTCTATCTTTAGCAGGATTAACTTAAATTAGTTAATAAATATTAGGACTTACCCACTGTACAAATTAATCATGGCATGGTGTTACGAAAATAGCCAATTTCCGGCTTTGAACAATGATTATGTTGATAGTAAATATACCGAGGTGGTAGGGGTTTAGCATTGCTAAACCCCTACAAAATATGTGCTTTTTAGCGCCATACATATTTATTATTTATGATCACTAAACCATTACCCATTAGTCACCGAACAAAATAGGATTCACAAATTAACGCATTTTTACAGCAGTACCTGTGGCCGTAATCAATAATAAAACTCCGCTTTGATCAATATTGATTGTGCCGGTATCAAATTCAATCCCAATTACAGCATCTGCGCCTAAACGCTGGGCGCGTTGTTCTAATTCTTCTATGGCTTTGCGCTGTCCCTGCTCAAATAGACGCTCATAGCTAGCAGTTCGACCACCGATAACGTCTCGAATGCTGGCAAAAAAATCTCGGATGAAATTACTGCCGTAGACGACTTCTGCCGTCACAATACCTAAATATGATTCAATCACCGCACCTTGAATCACATCAGTCGTAGTTACAATCATAAATTAGTCCCTTCACTCAATTTTAGATTTTAGATTTTGGATTTTAAATTGATCCCATACATCAATGTAGTTGCTGAGAACCCGTTTATGAGATGAGTGCCAAATCCCCCGGCTCCTCTGCCTCTTTGTGGCATCATAGCAAGGCAAGAGATACCTTTCATTTGTGTAACGGGAGGACAGGACGAAAATTACTCTCAACAAAAGGCATTTTGTCCAACAATAATTTGATTGGCGAGATATACTTAATACTTGATAATAGTCAATCAGTCCTCCAGTATAAACTCAGGAAATTTTGTGCTGTTAAAAAGTATCTGAATTGACCATCTATTTAAATTTTGTGAAAGTAAATCAATACAGTTTTCAAAACTCGCATTTTTTGTTTTAATGTACAAGCAAAAGTCCCCTAAAAATTCAGGAATTTTACTGTGTACAAACGCATATCACTTGCAGTTGGTATTCTGTTCTTAGGATTTAGCGCCATTAGCATCCCTTCGGTAGCTCAGGCTCAGGTACTCATAGCGCAAACCACAAACCCCCAATTAAAGAGGCTCTTTGAGGAAGGAGAGAGGCTGGTGGCAGCTAGGGACTACAATGGAGCGATCGCTATTTATCAACAAGCCGCTAAGATCGAGCCAAGGAATGCGAGAATTCATTCTGGGATTGGCTACCTATATGCCCAACAAGGAAATTTTAAACCAGCTTTAGCTTCTTATCGTCGCGCGATCGCAATTGACACTAATAATAGTGATTTTCATTACGCTGTCGGTTACATCAAAGTTAATTTGGGTGACACTAAGGGGGCGACACAATCTTACCGTCGTGCCATCCAGCTAAACCGTAACCATTTAAATGCTTATTTGGGATTAGGTATCACTCAAGCCCGGATGGGAGACTTTACAGCCGCTAATTGGGCTTACCAAGAAGCCATTAAACTTAATCCCAATAACGCCCAAACTTATGAGTTTATGGCTTTAATGTATAAACAGCGACGACAAACTTCACAAGCCAACAACGTGCTGCGGAAAGCACGCGACTTGTATCAACGCCGAAATGACTCGGCGGGAGTCAACAGGATAGATGGGATGTTGCGGGAGTTAGGAGGCTAAATCAGTTATCAGTTATCAGTTATCAGTTATCAGTTATCAAGGCGTATATTGGGGCATTTAGACTCTCCAGCCAGGATTACTGCTAATTGGGTGTGATTGATTTAGGGGTGGTTTGAGTCTGATGGGTATTTTTGACAGCCGCCCAATTACTGGCAATTGGCATTCGCCAACCAGTACCAAAGGCGCGGTCAGTAATTTTTAATCCTGGGGGTGCTTGTCGGCGTTTAAATTCAGCCCGCGCCACCATCTGAATCACTCGGTTGACAATTATCGGTTCATGTCCGGCGGCGACAATTTCGGCTGCTGATTGGTGGTTGTGGATTAGGCGTTCCAAGATGTCGTCTAAAATTTCGTAGTCGGGTAGAGAATCTTGGTCAAGTTGACCGGGTTTGAGTTCGGCGCTTGGTGGCTTGGTGAGAATATTTTGGGGAATAATTTCGTTTTGACGATTTAACCAATGGCAAAGTGCATAAACACGGGTTTTGGGAACATCAGCAATTACAGCCAACCCGCCATTCATATCACCGTAAAGCGTGCAGTAACCTACTGCCATTTCTGACTTGTTACCAGTGGATAATAGCAGATAACCAAATTTGTTTGCGATCGCCATCAATAAATTACCACGAATCCGGGACTGGATATTTTCCTCAGCAATACCAAATTCAGTCCCCGCAAACAAATCAGCTAAGGTGTGATCAAACCCTGCCATTAATTCCCCTATCTTTAAAATAGTAGTTTCAATACCCAGATTTTCTGCTAATGCCAAAGCATCACTAACAGAATGTGATGAACTGTAAGGCGAAGGCATCAGGACACCGAGGACATTTTCTTTACCAAGGGCTACGGATGCGATCGCCGCCACTAAAGCCGAATCAATTCCCCCACTTAAACCCAGCACCACTTTAGAAAAACCACACTTTTGGGCATAGTCCCGGACTCCCAACACCAAAGCTTGCCAAATTTCTTCCGCTTCTGATTGATATGCAGGTGTGACATAAGCCAACTGTAAATCTTTCTGTCCTTCATCAAATTCAACTATTACTAAATCAGTGGCAAAACCATTAGCACGACAGACAATTTCACCTTGACGATTCAAAGCAAAACTGCGCCCATCAAAAATTAAATCGTCATTTCCCCCGACTTGATTAGTATAAATTATTGGTTGTCCAAAACGTACCGCACTATGCTTGAGCATAGATTCTCGATACTGCTGCTTACTCAAACTGTAGGGTGAAGCAGAGAGATTCACAATGATATCAACACGCAAAATTGCTAAATCAGCAATAGGATTTACTGCATAACTACGTTTCCCTAAAAAGTCTTCATCATTCCATAAATCTTCGCAAATAGTTACACCAATATCAAGATTATCTAGAGTAAAATAACTAGCTTCTAACCCTGGTTCAAAATAACGGTTTTCATCAAATACATCATAAGTAGGTAACAGCCGCTTATGAAAAATTTGTTTTATTTTACCCTCTTCTAACAAAGCGATGCTATTAAATAAACTTTTCCCGCCACTGGTATGCGCTTTTAAATTTGGGGAAACAGTTCCTACCAATACAGCTAAATTAGGTGGTAAATCTGTAGCTAGTTGTTTTAATGTCATCCCCATCGCAGCGACAAAACTAGGATTGAGTAATAAATCCCTTGGGGGATAGCCACACAAAGAAAGTTCTGGTGTTAATAATAAACGCGCACCTTTAGCAGATGCTGCTTGGGCTGCTGACAGAATTTTTTGAGCATTACCAAGCAAATCACCAATAATAGGATTAAGTTGAGCAATAGAAATTTTCATTTTCGATTTTGAAGTACATCATAGCCCCCTCCTCGCTTGCGGGGAGGGGGTTGGGGGTGGGGTTATTCTATCTCACTTAACTGATAACCGCTATAGTCAAATAAAAACTAAAGGCTTATCTTTCAAAGGTGCAAAAGCATCAGCATCAAACTTATATAAACTCGCCGGACGACCAGCACCTCGTGATACCTTGATTCCGGTATCGGACAAAAAACCCAACTTAAGTAACCGCGCCCGAAAGTTAGAATAATCGGCGAAGTTGTCGCCTAAAATTGTGGTGTATAGCTGATACAAATCATTCAATGTAAAGCTAGCTGGCAAAACATCAAAAGCCACCGGACTATACTCTAACTTATTTCGTAAACGCCTGTGTCCATAAGCCAAAACTTGATTGTGATCAAAAGCTAATTGGGGGACATCTTTGACTGGATACCAAGCAATTCCCGTAGCTTTATCAGCAATTAATTCGGCTTCTTCAAACCGCACCAGAGCAAAATAACTAACAGATAGATAACGGACACCATAACTACCAGTAGCTTCTCTGGGGTCGCGATGGGGACCGCCAAAGGTATATAACTGTTCTAAATAGAGATTATTTACCCTAATTTTCTCCGCCATAATCCGATAAGCAGCATCTTCTAAAGATTCTCCTTGACGTACCAAAGTACCGGGAAGACTCCAAGAATTTAAATATGGTTCCTGCTGTCGCATGATTAACAGAACTAACAGCCGATTTTGGGCAGTATCTACAGAAAAAATGACATTATCAACACCAACCTTAAAATCGGCCAAAGGTTGTTGATTTAATTGAATTGGTAACTTTTTGTGGTTGCGTCCTGGCATTTGTACAAATGCTCTTGATGAATGTAAGCGACAATTGGGGGAGTTAGGGCTTGAGTATCTCCATGTTCACGATAGGCTGTGGAAGAAACATCTATACCAGTTAAGCTAGCGATCGCAATGTCACCGCCCAGATTTTGCACCGCCTCCAAGCTATACTCATCTATGGCATATCCTGGTCGTGGCACAATCAGCAGTTGCACTTGCTGTAACAAATCTTCAATGCGATACCATCGCGGTAACTGATGTAATAAATCCGAACCAATCACCAAAGTAAACTCAGTATCCTCACCCCAGCGAGACTTAGCTTTTTCCAGAGTTTCCAGAGTTCTGAAACTACTCAAATCCTGTTCCAAAGCAATATTCTGCCGTGGCGTATCAATATCAGTAATCAACAATCGCAGCATTGTTGCCCGATGTTCTAAAGGTGTTTGATGAGACTTAAAAGGATTATCCGCCGCCCAAACTGCTACCCAATCATAACCCTCAGATAACCACCTGAGAATCTTTTGATGTCCAGCCGTCGGGGGATCAGCACTAGTACCAAACAAAGCAATTCTCATCTCTGTGTCCTCTGCGCCTCTGCGGTTCGTTCCTTAGTTTCCGAAATCAACTTCTGCAAACCAGCAGAAATCTCCACCTCCACCCCCACCGGATCATCCAAACGCCGAGTCTCCTGGGGTAAACTAGCCACAGTAGCCGCAGTTCGTTGGCGAATCTCCTGTAAACTTGCCGGCGGATGTAAGCGTTCACCATTCTTGACTACCAACTGCAACAAAGGTGATCCTAAGACATTGCTTTCATCTACTAACGCCAATTTATCGGCTTTTACCTGACCTCCTGTAAACGAGCGAAAAATTTGCTTGCGTCCGGGATAAGTCACCTTACCACTAGACTGTTTCATCACCGGGATACCATCGATTTCCACGAGTTTATAAACTCCATTCACAGGCGCACCCGTAACCAATCGAGTTCCCAACCCATAGCCATCGATTTGGGCATCAGCCGCCTTCAGCCGGGCAATTTCCCATTCATCTAAATCGCCGCTAGCAAAAATTGATACATTAGGAAGAAGCGATCGCACTTGTTTTGACAAAGTAACCAAATCTCCAGAATCCAACCTCACCCCAGTTAATTCCATTTCGCCAGCATTGACTTTAGCAGCTAACTGCCGTGCCGCAGCGATAGTATCATAAGTATCAATCAACAATGGCGCACCAGGAAAATACCGATGAAAGGCAGTAAAAGCCTGCTCTTCACTACCTGCCATTGCTGACAATGCCATAACTAAAGCGTGAGCCATCGTACCACTTGGCTGTTCTCCCAGTTGTAGCGCTGCTAACACATTAGAAGTAGAATTCAAGCCCCCAGCCAAACCAGCCCGCGCCGCCCACAAAGAAGCTTGGGGACTAAAAGCCCTTCTAGTGCCAAATTCCAAGAGTGTGGCTGATTCCCCCGCCACATCACGGATACGTGCCGCCCTGGTAGCAATTAAAGATTGATAATTAATCGTATTCAGTAAATAAGTTTCTACCAGTTGTGCTTGCCAAAGGGGTGCTTCCACCCGCAATAATGGCTGATTAGCAAACACGGCTGTTCCTTCTGGTACTGCCCACACATCACCCGTAAAACACCCCTCAGCTAATAGTAACCAAAAGTTTTCGCTTGCATGAGCAAAAATTTGCGTCGCCTGTAAAGCCTTAATTTGATCAGGGCTAAAGCGAAAGTTTGACAAATATGTCAAAACCTGCTCTAACCCCATCGCTATTAAATAGCCAAAATTTTCTGGCAAGCGTCTGACAAATAATTCAAAGCTAGCCCTTCGTTGTTCTACACCTTCGCCTGTATAACAAGCTGCCATTGTTAGCTGGTAAAGGTCAGTTAGCAGGCTGTAATCAGCCGCACACAGAGTCAGTTCCCCGTCCCAGTCTGGAAATGTTGCCATGCAAGAGCGTCTTTAGAAGAATGCTACTTCTATTATGGTAGATTTTACTATAAATAATGTCAACTCTCCAACCCATAAACTCATATCCTGAAATGGTGTAGAATAAAGTCATAACGAGTATGATTTAAACAAAGAGAGAAAACAAAGGAGGTCAACTTTTGATGATGAGAGTTGCAGAAATTCCCTTGAATCAAATTAAACGGCCGTTACCCCGTGCAAACGACCCCAATAAAGTCCAAGCCTTAATGGAATCGATAGCAGCTATTGGACAGCAAGAACCCATCGATGTCCTAGAAGTAGAGGGACAATATTATGGCTTTTCTGGTTGTCACCGTTATGAAGCTTGTCAGCGCTTAGGCAAAGAAACAATTATCGCCAGAGTTCGTAAAGCTCCTCGTAGCGTCCTCAAGATGCATTTGGCATGATAATAAGTATTTAGATGTGAGATTTCTCAAACACATAACCAAATAAGGGAAAAATATGTCATCTCAAGCAACAGCCAAAAATGTCAATATCGGTATTGACGACGCAAGTAGGGCTAAAATTGCCGAGGGTCTGTCTCGCCTATTGGCTGACACTTATACACTGTATCTAAAAACTCATAACTTTCATTGGAACGTTACAGGTCCGATGTTTCAAACCTTGCATTTAATGTTTGAGACTCAGTATACAGAATTAGCCTTAGCTGTTGATTTAATTGCCGAAAGAATCAGAGCTTTAGGACACCCCGCACCAGGAACTTACAGCGAATATGTCAAACTGAGTTCAATTCCAGAAACCCCAGGAGTTCCCAAAGCTAAAGAAATGATTGGCTTGCTGGTGGAAGGACAAGAAGCCGTCGTCAGAACTGCACGTTCTATTTTTCCTCTATTGGAAGAAGTCAACGACGAACCCACAGCCGATTTATTAACTCAACGGATGCAAGTCCACGAAAAAACTGCTTGGATGTTGAGAAGTTTATTGGAAGAGTAGGGAATGGGGAGTGGGGAGTGGGGAGTGGGGAGAAGAAGCAGGGGAGCAGGGAGCAGGGAGCAGGGGGGAGGAAAGATTTTGACTTGCCAATCAATGACTAATGACTAATGATTAATGACACCCAGAAGTTGCAAAATTTGATGCAGCGTGTAAATATTTCTAGTTTTAAGGCGTTGAGTCGTGATGCTGGTGTCTCAGAACGTCAAATTTTGCGGCTGCGACAAGGCAAACTAGAACAAATGCGGGTGGATGTGCTGCTGAAGTTATCGCAAGTTTTCCAGATTTCGTTGAGTGAATTACTCGATACTTTTTCAGCACTCCCTACTTCCCACTCCCCACTCCCTAGCCAAAAAGAGATAGCAGAGTTAAAAACAGAGTACCAGCGATCGCAACTGCAATTAGCACAACAGCGAGAAATATTAAAACAAGAATTCCAGCAGTCGAGTTTACAATTGCTGGAATCATTATTATTACAATGGCCGACAGCAGCCCAGAAAGCTACGGAAAATCCCCAGTTAGCAGCAATTAAAATTGTGCCTTTGGTGCAGAAACCTTTAGAAAGACTATTACAGGAATGGGGAATACAGGCGATCGCACCCGTGGCAGCAGAAGTACCTTATAATCCCCAAATGCACCAATTAATGGCAGGAACAGCCCAACCAGGTGAAACAGTGGTAGTACGTTACACAGGCTATGTACAAGGCGACAAGCTACTATATCGAGCTAAAGTCAGTCCAGTGGAAGAGGCAGGGGCGCAGGGTGCAGGGTGCAGGGGGGAAGGATTGTAACTTCCTACTCCCCACTCCCCACTCCCCACTCCCTATTCCCCACTCCCCACTCCCCATTCCCCACTCCCCACTCCCCACTCCCCACTCCCCACTCCCCATTAAGCCGGATAAATCCGCAAACGCCGATTTGGTTCTTCGCCAAAACTATCAGACTTGAGTCGATAGTGTTCTACCAACTCATGCTGCATTTTGCGGACTTTGGAAGAACGGGGTAATAACTCCACTGGCTGACCTTTGGGAATTACAATCTGCTCTACAGCCAGTCTGGCTTCTTCGAGAGCATCCATCTCATCATCTGAGCCACCGTGCAGAAACAATTGCAGTTCCCGGTCATCGGTCATTTCCGGATCTTCAATGTTCAGCAACCGCCGCAAACCACGGGTAATCTGTGGAATTGTACTGGACTTAATGATATGAATTGGCACATGACGAACTTTAGCCATTTGCCGTAACTTGGCGTGGTTTTTGACGTGCGATCGCAATGCTAAAATTGCATCCGCAGTATCAATATCTTTTGTCAAGATCACTGGCAAAGTTAATACACCAATCACCTGTTCTAATTGATGGCGACTCACACCATAAGGATAAATGTGTAGAGGCAAATCTTCGCCATTGGGCCCTGAGTGTCTACTGGTTTTGACATCAAAACTCTCAGAGTAGTTGAAGGATTCATCCAGCAAGCGGTCAAACTCACTACGTCCAGTCATCCGCTCCCGTTCTAAAGACAAAGGTGGCAATGCTACCATTTGTCCTGATGAACGCCAGCCATTAGTTGGTCGCACTGCTGGAAAAGATTCCTCTCTGGGGGCAACTTGCCCACCTCGACCGTTAACCACCGATAACTGCCGTGTCATCGCCACCTTACCTTGCTCATCAACGCTTCTCGTTTGTGGGCTAGGCTGACGACCTCTGAGCAGAGTATCTACCGTATCCGCCACACTTTCGTGTATTACCCAGCGTTGCCGTTCCAACATTTCCACAGCAATCTCGAAAGTGGGAGGAGCTTTGCGTTCCAAAACGGTCTTTTGACTGCCCCGCCTTCTAGCTTCGTCATCCCCCAAAGTCACAGCCTGAATCCCGCCCACTAAATCAGAAAGAGTAGGGTTTTTAATCAAGTTTTCAATTTGATTACCGTGGGCAGTACCAACCAATTGCACACCCCGTTCCGCAATGGTACGCGCCGCTAAAGCTTCTAATTCTGTACCAATTTCATCAATCACGATGACTTCTGGCATGTGGTTTTCCACTGCCTCAATCATTACCTGATGCTGAAGTTCGGGTTTTGCCACTTGCATCCGCCGCGCACGACCAATAGCCGGGTGAGGCACATCACCATCCCCGGCGATTTCGTTGGAGGTGTCAATAATTACGACCCGTTTATGGAAATCATCTGCTAAAACACGGGCAATTTCTCTTAAAGCAGTAGTTTTACCCACACCCGGCCGCCCCAGCATGAGAATTGATTTACCAGTTTCCACTAAATCGCGGATCATGCCAATGGTGCCGAATACTGCCCGACCCACGCGACAGGTCAAGCCAATAATTTTACCACTCCGGTTACGAATAGCACTGATCCGATGCAAAGTTAGCTCAATTCCGGCGCGATTATCTCCGCTAAAGGTTCCGATTCGCTGAATGCAATCATCGATTTGGGCTTGAGTAACGGGTGTTTCGCTCAGATACTCAGCTTGATTAGGAAAGCGAGCCTCTGGGCAACGACCCAGATCCAAGACCACTTCAACTAAACTATCTCGTTGGGGATGACTCTCTAGATTTTGTCGCAGGTCTTGGGGCAGAATGTCTAATAACTTTTGAAGGTCTTCTGTAATCGTCATGCTTTCTATGGTGACGTTTTTAGAGATAACGTTTACACTGAGCGCAGCCGAAGTGAACGAGCGATTAGCGCTCCTGCTGTGACTTGATCTGGGAAACCAGGGAATGGGCAAGCTTGACTGCTGGCCAAAGTAATTCGGGTTCTGCTTCGAGGCGAACTTTCGCCTTGACACTGGTTTGACTCACCTCCTGATTCTCTAACTGATCGAGAATTGGTGACAGCAGCACACGGGCGTAACTACCGTAAGCAATTCCAGAAACATGGGGTTGAGGATGGTACTCTGCATTTTTCAACAATCCCATTGCCTTTAACTTAACAATGGTGTAGCTATTAGTGCCACCTGCTAACTGCACATATCCCGGTAACTTAGCTGTCAAAACTTTTTGCCCTAGTTTTACCGTTGCTAAAGTAGTGCCATCTCCAATATCACCACTCATCGGTCGGCCGTCTGTCTGCCAAATCAAGGAGCCACGCAATGGGGTAATTACTTCACTAATTGCACGTAGGTAGTCAATCATGCCTTCGCCATCGGGACAGCTAATGGCTAATACCTTTAGTTGGTCAGCCCAAGGTGAAATTGTTTGCCATAATTGGCGAAACTTTGCCAAGTGTCCAACTTTTGTGTGAATTTCTACGGCATCTACGACCTTTGACATTACTAATGGCGCGATCGCACCAGAGCTGGACATATATGATTTTGTATAAATTTTACCATAAGGGCAAACTGGTATGCAACGTCCACAGCCGTAGCACTTTTGGGCTTCAACACCCGAAAAGTTCACACTGAGCGACTCGTGCCGAGCGGAGCCGAGGTAAGTCGAAGTGTCATCCCTCTGGTTAAAAACAATGGCTTGGGCTGGGCAAATGGTTTCACAGGGTCTAGGGCAATCTGTAGGGCATTCACTAGAGTTAAACTCGGCTTTGCGAAAATGGGGGTCTTCGCCATCGTTCAGGCTGACCATCAACAAAGGTAAATTGCCTTGATAGCCATAACCTCGCGCCTTCGCATCCTCAAGTAAATGCCTAGCTACTTGTAACGCTTCTTGCGCTGCTGCGATTACGGCTGGATCAGCTGCCACATCTATACAATCAGCGCCTGCCAATGTATAGGCTAATGTTAAACTCCTAACGGCTGGCAGGTGTTGGAAGCTAGCTCCGCAGATCAGCTTAAACCAGTGTCCTTCTTTCAAGGATTGTAAAGGGGCGAACAAATCAGTCACATTTCTATTATACTTTTAATAATGGACTCAAGCATCGATGGCATTATTCAATTAATAATTTTGTGATTACCATTGAGGTGCTGTCTCAAGAAAATTGAGGACTAATTTTGGTTCTATAGCTCTAGAGAATAGATATCCTTGAGCGAAATCACAATTTAAACTTCGCAGTTTTTCTAATTGTTCTCTAGTTTCGACTCCTTCGGCTACCACAGTCATTCCCATTGACTCAGCAATACTGATTATAGCTGGTAATAGTCCTAAATTTTCGGGATTTTTTTCCATAATTTTCACAAAACTTTTATCAATTTTTAATGTGTTTAAAGGAAAATTATGTAGATAACTTAAAGAAGAATAACCTGTACCAAAATCATCCATTACTAATTTAATATTTCTGTCTTTTAGCTGCTGAATAACTGTTTTTACCGTATGAGTATTTTCCATGATAACACTTTCGGTTATTTCTAGTTGTAAGTTAGCTGGATTTATTTTTGTTTCCTGAATAATTTGATCAATTTCAAATATTAAATTAGGTTGTGAAAACAACCGCGCACTCAAATTAGCGCTAATAGTTAAGTTTTTTGGTGTTGCTGGGTAATCTTGCCAGATACTTAGTTGATGACAAGCTGACCGCAAGACCCATTTATCGATAGTATTAATTAAACCTGTTTCTTCGGCTATGGGAATAAAATCTGTGGGAAAAATTAAACCACGAATTGGATGCTTCCAGCGTACAAGTGCTTCAAATCCAGAAACTCTACCTGTGATTAAAGAAATAATTGGCTGATAGTAGACAACAAACTCTTGTCGTTCAACAGACTCGACGCAGGTCATTTTCTAAATCTAAAAGCTGAATTGCTTCTTGATACATAACTGGGTCAAAAAGATGATATCTAGCTCTTCCTAGAGCTTTGGCATGATACATTGCCGTGTCAGCATCCCGGAGCAAATATTCTGGCTGTTCGTAGTCTTTACTGCCCCAATTAATCCCAATACTAGCATTGATAAAAACTTCATATCTTGAAAGTTTGAAGCTAAGTGATAATTTTTCTAAAATCCGCTCAGATACTTTGATGGCGGCATTAACATCTGGTAAGTTTTCTAAGATAATCCCAAATTCATCGCCGCCTAACCGTGCTAGGGTATCAGATTTTTTTAGACATATTTGCAGGCGCTGAGAAATAGCAACGAGTAATTCATCTCCTACTAAATGTCCTAGAGAATCATTGACAATTTTAAAGCGATCGCAATCCAAAAACAATATAGCAAACTGATAAGTTGATTCTTGCTTGGACAGATGTAAAACTTTTTCTAATCGTTTACTAAAGAAAAATCTATTTGGTAAACCAGTGAGTGAATCATGTAATACCATGTCCAGTAATTTACCTTGCATCTGTTGACGAGAGTCAATTTCTTCTTTTAGTATTTGTAGAGTTTTTTCTAGTTCCCAAGTGCGCTGTTTTACTCTTGCTTCTAGTTCGTCATTTAACTTTAATATTTCTATTTGTGCTGCCCTTAATGCCAATTGATTCTGCACACGGACTAAAACTTCTTGAAAGTCAAATGGTTTAGAAATATAGTCTACTCCCCCAACTTTAAAAGCTTTTATCTTGTCGAAAGGATCATCTAAAGCACTAATAAAAATTACCGGAATTTCTGCTGTAATATGCCACGATTTCAAGTGATGGCAGACTTCATAACCATCGACATCCGGCATCATAATGTCGAGTAAGATCAGATCCGGTAACACTGTTTGACAAGCAATCAACGCCATTTGCCAGTTCAAGGCTTTGCGAACGTTATATCCTTGTTTTGTGAGAATAGATGACAAAACTCGCAGGTTGTTAGGAGTATCGTCAATGAGCAAGATATCTTTTTTATCGGGGTCTAAGCGCTTGTAATGCATTATGCCTTATTTCCAGTCAATTCCATAATTTTCTCACACTGATATTCGCTGGCTAAAAATCGGAAAAATCGGAAAAGTTGACTTTTATCTGACGGCGTTTCTATCTTTAACTGCACAATTGGTGTGATGATCCAGCGCTGAATCAAAACGATGATTATTAAGTCGTTAAAAATTTGAGTGGCTGAACTTTGGATAACATTGTGGTTTAATTTTTCCCCAACGCTAAAATTGAGCCAAATTAGCTTTTTTCATATTACTGTGTTTTTCAGTGAAATTACTGGATTAATCCTTGGTAAATGAGCAGCAACTAACTGCTACTAGTATAAACCTAGATTGTAGAACAATCGTATAGACATATTTTTTTAACGAAGAGGTAGGGGGAAATGACCCCTTCCTCCTGCCGTGAAGCGGAGCAGAACATGGGTCTGAGTCCCCCATTTCTACAAAATGGTTCTCGTCGTCCTGGTGGGGTCGAATCCCCATCTGGACTTTCCCCCCTGCTCCCTGCTCCCTTGCCTCTTTTCCAACTGCATTCTGCGCTTATATACTTGCAGTCAAATTTGCTAAATAACTCACAATTTAGACATAGATCATACTAGATTTATCAAGTAAATATGTCAATTTTGTTACCAATTTGCAAAATTTTTCCAGTCTCTGATGGTGTTAATCGTGTATTGACACTCAAGCGATAAAAATGATTAAAGTACGATGAGTCCGCCCAATCTGGTAAACTTGCTTGTCGCTGCTGCACAAATATTTTTTGAAAGTTTGGGTAAGCTTCTCCAGAGTCAGGATTGCGTGTTGGAACTATACAACGCTGACATGGGTTGATCCCCAATAAACTCACATCTCCCACTCGCAAGGAGACTAGATTGCCTGTTTGATTAAATAACTGATCTTCCCAAAATGCTGGTACACCATCAACTTCAATATTGGCACGGATGCGGCGACGCATATTATCAACATTCAAACCAGGGAACCAGGAAGCTACCTCTGTTAAAGTTGCTGTACTAATTACTGTTGGACCTGGTGAGTTGGTATCGTCGGGAAAGCCCAGGAAAGGATTTTGCCCTAATGTCACGGCAAACCCCAAAAAATCACTGAGGCTTGCCGCTATTTCTTGCTGTTCTGCATCCAGATGAAAAACTCTTGGTGAGTCCTGCTTCGGGGTTTGCAGCGAGATAGTTCTATTAGGAATGTCACACTGTGATCTAATTAAATGGATTTTGCTCACGCGCTTGCCATTCACAAACCTACCCTGTGCGTCAAAAATGGCAAACTCACGGTCAGACTCTAGCGCCCCACTGGCCAGAACCTTTGCTTGCTCAACTTCAACGCCATCCAGTGATTTAATCGGGTAGAGTAGAGTTCTGGCTAAGTATGGCATTAATTTATGGGTATAATGGTGGCTTGTCCAGTCCGCCAATATTATTTAGAGGCCAAAAGCGGAGTACGGCACGACCGATAATATTTCCGCGCGGGACAACACCCCAGCAGCGACTGTCGTAGCTACTGTTGCGATTATCACCTAAAACTAAATATGAGTTGGGGGGTATAGTTTCGGGTTTTGCCAAATAAGCTGGTTGCGCTCCTGATGTGCAAACATCAATTGCTGTGCGCTGCTGTGATTTGAGATAGTTGACTTCCTCAAGGGGTTTATCGTTGATATAGACTTGTCCATCCTTGAGTTCTACTTTTTCTCCTGGTAAGGCGACTATACGTTTAATAAATGCGTCGTTGTATTGTTCGTCTTGTAGTGTTTTTGTAGGTGAAAAGACGACAATATCTCCCCTCTGCGGTTCAGAAAATCTATACTTCAATTTATCGACAATTATTTTGTCTGCCTCCCACTGGTTTGGAGTGCCGTTGAGTGTGGGTTCCATCGAGCCAGAAGGAATCCAGCGAGCTTCAGCAACAAAAGTACGAATGCCTAGAGCTAGCACAATACTTAATACAACTGTTCTGGCTAATTCAGCGAGCCAGGAATTATCGGGTTGTTGACTAGAGTTGTTATCAGACACTTGATTTCGCATGAAACTACTGGAATAAGGGAGAAGTGCAGCTACTTAACTCGTTCAGGGAGACTATATTCTTTCATCTTAACGAGTAAATTCTGATTTCCTGGCTGAAGTTAGCATCTTTCAGAGAGGGATTGATCAGTTGAAAATAAATTTTTTCTTAACGTTATGCAAAAATCTATGAAGGGAAGCGTCACCGAGTTTAACCTAAAAGTATAAGCATATGTCTAAATCCGGTTAAGCTCATGTCATTTCCACAAAGTTTACTGATTCGCCGCGCTAGTATTATTCTCCCTGATGGTGAGTTAATGGTGGGGGATGTGCTGACGCGCGATCTGCTTGCAGCAGCGCTGAGTGCAAAGCACACGCTCCGCGAACGCGATCGCCGCAGGCGGGGCTTTGCCCATCGCCAAATCGTTGAAGTTGCACCAGAAATTTCCCCGGCAACACCCACTACAGAGATTGACGCACAAGGGTTAACTTTGTTGCCAGGAGTCATAGATCCGCAGGTCCATTTCCGCGAACCAGGACTAGAACACAAAGAAGATTTGTTTACCGAAAACCTGGGGTTTAAACCCCGCCCTTCTAGGGCGGCTTTTGCGGTATTAAGGTTTTTATGGGGTCGATGCATGGTCAGCTACTGATGGATCAAGATGAGGCACTAGAGGCGATCTTTGCTTAAGGTCGGCGGTTAATTGCTGTTTATGCGGAAGACCAAACCAGAATTAATCAACGTCGCCAAGAATTTGCGGGTATTCATGATCCGGCGGTTCATTCTCAGATTCAAGATAGTAAAGCGGCACTTTTGGCAACCCAACGAGCCTTAAAACTTTCTCACAAATATCAACGTCGTTTACATATCCTACATTTGTCTACGGCGGAAGAAGCCGACTTGCTGCGTCAGGAAAAACCCAGTTGGGTAACGGCAGAGGTGACACCACAGCATTTATTATTGAATACCAGTGCCTATGAAACAATTGGCACTCTGGCACAGATGAATCCACCGTTGCGATCGCCCCACGATAACGAAGTGCTTTGGCAAGCTTTGCGCGATGGTGTCATTGATTTTATTGCTACAGATCACGCACCTCACACTTTGGCAGAAAAAGCGCAAGAATATCCCAATACGCCTTCTGGAATGCCTGGAGTAGAGACTTCCCTAGCGGTGATGTTAACGGCGGCTAAGGAAGGAAAGTGTACTGTATCTCAAGTCGTTAACTGGATGTCTCAGGCTGTGGCTGTGGCTTATGGTATACCCAATAAAGGTGCGATCGCTCCTGGTTACGATGCCGATTTAGTCCTTGTAGATTTAAACACATATCGTCCAGTCAAGCGTGAGGAACTCTTAACTAAATGTGGTTGGAGTCCTTTTGAAGGCTGGAACCTTACAGGATGGGCTGTAACAACCATTGTCGGCGGTGAAATTGTTTATGACCAAGGCAAGGTAAATCCAGAAGTACGCGGACAAGCTTTAACTTTTTTGTAGCAAATATGATTCCTTTGGTGCGATGGTTTCATAGAAATACAATGTAGCAATTTTTTGCATAAATCAGATTGTATTTATACTATAAAAATCGTATAAATACTAAACTAAAATTCTCAGCTAGTTTGCTGGGAAAAATAATTTTTACCATTTTAATAACTACATCAATACATCCAGACATAAGTAGAACTTCTAATAAAAATTATTTAAATAAATTAATCTCATTAATTTACAATCAGTAAATTTTTGTTTATAGACCCCGAATCTGACCTAGAAATACTAACCACGAACATCAGTCAATCGAATTGAGCGACAAATGTTTAACATTAACTTTTCACAACAACCTTTTTGTATTTAACTATCCGGATTTTTTCTCTAAATAACTGTAGAGAATTAGTAGGGTTAAGTAAACGGCCAAATTTCTGTGGACATTATGTTTTATACATATAAAAATTTTATATGCACTTAATTTGTACGGTCTTAAAACCTAATTATTACAGTTCTCATTGTTTTAGATTGTCGGCAGTAACTTTGCTAACCAGCCTAACATTAGCCAGGAAAACCGAGCAAATCAAGACAAATCAGCATCCGATCAAACAAACTTAATTACTATTTATCGAGATAATTAAACCAATGAAGCAATAGGAATAACCGTAGTGTTAGCAGATGAAAAAAAATACCAGCATCTACTGAGTAATTCAAATTCATCTCACATCTCTATTCACAAAGATGATCCGCTAGAGGACAGAGTTATGTTAATTCTCATCTGAATATGACTGCCCTTAAGGGAAAGTATTAAAAATTATCTAGTAGCGTGCTAGATATTACCTGCAAGAGCAATTTTCTGTGACGGTTTGAGTCTAGTTTTTATTCATCTACTGCAATATCATCTGCGAGAATACGCCAATCCTAGCTAACCGCAGCAAAAAGCTAGTAGATGTCAATCATAACCAGTTCTTAAGTTAAACAGTATTTCCTTAATTTTTGGATAATGAAGACAAAAATGTTAGTGAATTTCCTTGATGAGCGTGGTAGTGGTAGATAGAACGAGTGTGGAATTCTCCCTCTCTTCTTTTTTTCTCTTCTCTTCTCTTCTCTTCTCTTCTCTTCTCTTCTCTTCGAGACGCTACGCGGTAAGCGCAGCTATGCCCGCAGGGCTTTACGACTATCGGACAAATATTTGTAGCGTTGTACTGAGATCAGACAATTCGGGATGTGAGATTTGCGAGCAGGTATAGCTGCGGGGCAAAGAATTTTAGATTTGAGATTGCCGTTAGCGCCGCGTCCGCAGCGCCGCGAGTATTTTGGATTGAAAATGAAAACATCTGTGAGGAGTCTTTTGACTTTTGACTTCCCCTCCTGGGGCGCTCACATCCTGCAACTGGCTAAATCAATTTGGGAATCGCGCAATTAAATAGGGCAATTTTGGCTTGACGAGTGCCGTCATCTCCATAAGCCAACGCCAAAGTTAGATAACTATCTGGCTTGTAGGGCATTCGTTCTGCCCATTCAATGGCTACAATTCCCGGCATTACCTCAAAACCTTCCCAATAAGTTTCTAGGTTCAAGGCTTCGACCTCAGAGGGTTCTAGGCGATATAAATCTAAATGGTAGAGGGGTAAACGTCCTTGAGTGTACTCATTGATGAGAGTGAAAGTAGGGCTAACAATTGGTTCATTGATGCCTAAACCTTGACCAATTCCCTGTACTAGTGTAGTTTTTCCAGTACCCAAATCACCTTCTAATAAAATCACACTGCCAGCATTCAGATTTTGGCCAAGTGTGATGCCCAAGCGTAACGTTGCTTCTGCATCTGCAAGCAAAATATTCATAGCCGAGTCATATAATTTGGGATTTTAGATTTTAGATTTTGGATTTACCTCACAGATAAATCTGGGGGTTTGTACCATTCAGGAAATATTGGTCAATAGAAAATATTTTTTCCGGCTCCAATTTGAATTCACTTCCCTTGATGGGTTCCACTGTACCATCGCAATAAAACTCGTGCTAGTTTCTGGGGGTTGTGACGCACGCAACCTGTTTCATCTTCATACAAGATATTAGCTAAAACAATTCGCCGCCCTAATAGAGTGACATCTTCCCTATCTAAGAAAACTGGATGGGAATTTTGTTGAGCATAGCGCAGGAGTGATTTTTCCGAGGGAGATTTTTTGTGTACCAAGACTGCATCAAACAGCTGTCTGTCTCCACAGGCAGCATCAATAGCTTTAATGTGGTCAGCAACAGTATATCCCTGAGTTTCTCCGGCTTGAGTCATGATATTGCAGATGTAGATGCGAGGGGCTGTAGATTTGGCGATCGCATCAGCAATTTCTGGTACAAGTAAATTAGGAATCAGACTGGTATATAAACTACCTGGTCCCACAATAATATAATCAGCTTCTTTAATAGCTTTAATAGCTGTAGGCAAAGCCGGAGGGTTAGCAGGGATACAGCCAATTTTGACAATTTTCCCCCCAGCTTTGGGAATACTAGACTCACCCTCAATGCGACGGCCATCGTCTAATTCTGCCCAGAGGCGAACATCGCTCAGAGTTGCTGGCAGAACTTGTCCCCGGACTGCTAGCACCTTGGAACTGGCTGCAACCGCCTGTTCTAAATCCCCAGTAATATCGCTCATGGCAGTTAAGAACAAATTGCCAAAACTATGGCCTGTCAAACCGTCCCCAGCTTTAAAACGATATTGAAATAATTCTGTTAATAACTTTTCTTCATCTGCCAGGGCTGCCAAACAATTACGAATATCCCCTGGTGGTAAAACGCCAAATTCCTGACGCAGCCGCCCTGAAGAACCACCATCATCAGCCACAGTGACAATAGCAGTAGTATTAGCGCTGTAGGTTTTTAATCCCCGTAATAAAGTAGAAAGTCCAGTTCCCCCACCAATTACGACTATTTTCGGACCCCGGTACAATCGACGATGTGCCATCAGCACGTCAATCAGATCCTCTTCGCCGTTTGGTCTGATTACCTGAGTAATTGAACTGACGGTACGAGTTTGCCCCCAAAACAGCAAAAGTACACCTCCCAGTAATACCAAAGGGCCGCTGATATAGTGGGGTAAAATCTCAGCAATTACTCCCAGAAAACTCCTCACCAACTCCAGCGCCCAAAAAATTGGGGTTAGCCTCACCGATATCGCCAACCCCAAAATTGCCAGCAGTACACCTCCAAGACTGATTAGCAACCAGCGTTTGATGGCTAGCCCAGGAGATAACCACTTGAACCACTGGTTAACACGATGGGAGGTGCGGTGGCGCGACTGCTTTTGCAGGGCTTTGAGAGCTTGTCTGAGAAAACCAATTGACATACCTGATTCGGAGCAGTGCTACAAAATAAATGTTTAACAGAAAATTTATACTACTTGGTATGAACACCAAATGTGGAATTATCAAATTTATCAAGGACTTTACACTAGCAGCAAGTCGTCAAAATTGCCAGTTAAATTGAATTTAATGGAAAAACGCATTTTAGGATTAGATCCGGGACTGGCAATTTTAGGATTTGGGCTAATTACTTGTACCCAAACTTCGGCTAAAATTTCGGATACGTCGGTGAGTATGGTAGATTTCGGAGTCATCCAGACTTCATCCAAAATGGAAATGGGACAGCGCCTGTGTACCTTGTTTGACGATTTGCACACCGTGATTTCGGAATTACAACCAGATTTGGTAGCAATTGAAAAATTGTTCTTTTATCGGATGGCAAATACAATTCTTGTGGCACAGGCTAGGGGTGTACTGATGTTGGTTTTGGCACAGCATAAGCTGCCCTATGTTGAATTTACTCCTGGCCAAATTAAACTAGCCTTAACAGGTTATGGTAATGCCGATAAATCGGAAGTGCAAGATGCTGTGGCGCGAGAGTTGGATTTAGACGATATTCCTAAGCCAGATGATGCTGCTGATGCTTTGGCGGTGGCTTTGACTGCTTGGTATCAGATTTAGGTTTTTAACGAGAATAGAAAAGCACCAGGCGACTGGAAGTCACGGCTACACAGGCGAAACCCACCTACGTGGGTTAAAAACCCTTGTTTTTCTGTGAGTCCGCGTAGGCGGACTTTGTTTGTATAGCCGCGATTTCTAATCGCCAGGGCTTAGTGCAAGATGTCAGATAAGTAAATTAGCGTATCATCTTTTATTAAAGACGTATTTAAGCGTAACTGTATCAATATCTTCCATAAAGTTCGTCAGATGCAAAAGATTACACAGGCATTATTCCAATGGTTTCCTACTGGTGCTGGAGTTGGTGTAACAGGTCATTTTCTCCTTAACCAACAATGGACACAGGCTGTAATTTCTACTTTTCTCACTGCTAGTTCCTCTATTTGGGTGAAGTTTAGCGGCGAATTTATGAAAGCCGTAGAAACCAAAGCAGAAGAAAAAGGTAAACAAGCTGGAGAATGGACTGCTAAACAAGCAGACGATTTACCACAAAAAGTTATTAAAAAACTTTCAGGATTTGAGAGTAAGTATAAAAAAGCATTAGTCGATTTTTATTGTGACTTTGAAACTGAGGGTTTCAGAATTGGCTTACCTGTATTAGATTTAGAGGATGTATTTGTACCATTAAAAGTTGAGACAGGTAATTTAGAAAATATTTCTGGTGCAATGGTTACGACTCAACACACCAGTCAACATTCTGAAAATCAAGAAATTTGGGATTTTTTAGCTGCTATTTCTCAACAAAATAGTTTTCGCCGCATGGCTGTTATCGCTCCCCCTGGATATGGTAAAACAACTTTGCTCAAGCATTTAACTTTGACCTATGCCAAAAATGGTTATAGCAAATATAAAGCAACGCAATTTTTACCAGTGTTATTGTACCTGCGCGATATCCGTGAAGAAATTACCAGCCAACAACCTCCTAACTTACCAGAATTAATTACTAATCACTTAAAAAACCAACCTGCTTTTGCTGAACTAAACCCCCAAACAGACTGGTTTAATGAACAGTTAAAGAATGGTAAATGTTTAGTCATGTTGGATGGATTGGATGAAGTTGCTGATAGTGAAAAACGTTTGCAGGTAAGTGCATGGGTAAATCAGCAAATGGCTATTTATCGCCAAACAGCTTTTATTATTACTTCTCGTCCTTATGGTTATAGTAGTGCGCCTGTGGATCAAGTAGGAGTTATTTTAAAAGTTCTACCTTTCACTTTAGAGCAGATGAAGCAATTTATTAATAGTTGGTATCTGCAAACAGAAATTAGAAGTCGCGCTGGGAAAAATAATCAAGCTGTAAAAGCAAAATCTGAGAAAAATGCCGCAGATTTAATTGATCGGATTATTAATAATCGTGCTATTGCTGATATGGCAACCAATCCGCTATTGGTGACAATGATTGCTACTGTTCATTATAACGGTAGTGCATTACCAGGAGAAAGGGTGGAACTTTATCAAAAAATTTGTGATTTACTTTTAGGAACTCGACAAGCTGCTAAGGAAATCACAGCACCTCTTACATCTGACCAAAATAAATCAGTATTACAAGTTTTAGCGCTGGATTTGATGCAAAAGAAAACTCGCACTTTTGCACCAGCAGAAGTTGAGAGTTTAATTGCTAGGAAGCTACAAACAATAGTTAATAATACACTAACACCAGGAGAATTTTTAGAACAAGTTAAAGATGTGAGTGGTTTAATAGTGGAAAAAGAGCAAGGCAAATTTGAATTTGCTCATTTGAGTTTTCAGGAATATTTAGCTGCGGCTGAGGTGAAAGAGTTGCAGCAAAAACAAATATTAATTGATAACCAAATATTAATTGATAATTTGGATAATCCTTGGTGGGCAGAAACAATTCGCCTTTATGCTGCTCAAAGTGATGCCACAAAATTGATTAAAGCAGCGTTACAAAATCAGACGGTTGCTTCCTTAACTTTAGCTTATGATTGTTGGAAAGAAAGTAAGGAAGTAGAACCACAAACACGGCGAGAACTTGAAAATATTCTCGAAGCTGGTTTGGAATCCCCTGACCTAGAAATTGCTATAATAGCAGCACAGGTAAAACTATCAAGGAGGTTGAATAATTTATTGAGAATTAATGAAACGCAAAAAATTGATCAGGGATACATTACAATTGCAGAATATCACTTATTTGACTTATGGGACTTGAACTTAAAATATATTGCTCGTACTCAACCTGTTACTGGCATTACTTTTCAAGCTGCTAATCGTTTTTGTGCTTGGTTGAGTTTTAATTCTAATTTTAACAACAACCTAATTCGTTATAGATTACCCACGGAAGCAGAAGCAAAACAGTATCCAGCAAGAGATGAGAATTATCTTACTTGTTGGACTCAGGAAAACCGCACTGATGGAGAAGGAATAAGGGTTGTTAAAGACCAATGGCCGCCACAATACAGACAACTTTTAGAACACTTGATAGCTGGAAATTGGCAGGAAGCTGATGAGGAAACAGCTAAAATGATGCTCAAGGTGGCTAACCGAGAAAGTCAAGGTTACTTATCTAGTGAAGATATAGAAAAATTTCCCTGTTCTGACCTCCGCACCATTGACCAACTTTGGGTGCAATATAGTGATGGTCGCTTTGGTTTGAGTGTTCAGGAGCGTAAATACAAACAAGGGATTATATGGACGAACGCGGTGAACGTAAAAGTCATAAATGGGGTCAGCCTTAGTTATTGTATGCGTGAAAATTACTCTTCTCTCGCGCAGAGAGTTGTAAACTGTAACCTATAAAGCTTTCAGTCAATCATAAACATTTTTTATTGCCGACTTTTCTACGAAGTTTCAAGGTTTCCCGGTTTTCGTTCCCTGGCACTCCCCCCTGGTGGTTGATAGCAATTCGCCATGACAAATTTATCAGCTACTTCCTGAATTTCTGGGTCTGTTGATTCCCAGTTGTTCCAAGTTAAATTCATTTGTCCTGGTGATGTTTTCTTTTTATTCAGCTTTCCTTTAAACTTCATTCCCGCTAACGGCTTGCTTCCCCAGTGGTTACGCTTTTCTGATTTTGGCTTTGGCTTGTACTTGCGACAAAACCCCCGATATCTAGCCTGACTTTTCACGTTATGTGGAAAAATTAACGTGAAACCTAACCCCCTAACCCCCTAACCCCCTTCCCTGCGAGGGAAGGGGGAAAAATTAAAGCCTCTCTCCTTGTAGGGGAGAGGTTTGGAGAGGGGTTTTCCCGATACCGTGAAAAGTCCTAAATTAGGACTAAATCAGACTTAATTACTATTTTTACCAAAAAGCTCTGGCCAATATTCTGTAAAACAGGTGTGGGAAATGTACGATGAAAACTAATAGCCCCTTGGAATCACCTGAATATGTCCCCATCTTTAACTGAAGAAATTCTCTCTCAACTACCGGGCGATGTGATCGGCGGTTTGCGCCAAGGCGATCGCCTTTTAACATCCATCAGAGAAAATACCGCCCCCATCCCCACGGTAGTTAAAGAAAGTCAGCAACCATTAGACGCTGTAGAGTGGGATGTCATCGTTTGTGGTGGGACTTTAGGGATTTTAATTGCTTCCGCCTTAGCAGTTAAAGGATTGCGGGTGGCGTTAATGGAACGGGGAATTTTACGGGGGAGAGAACAAGAATGGAATATTTCTCGCCCAGAATTAGAAGTATTTGTAGAATTAAACTTGCTGAGTATTGAAGAATTAGAACAGGCGATCGCAACTAAATATAACCCCGCACGAGTCAGTTTTGCTGGTGGGACAGAAATCTGGGTAGAAGATGTCTTAAATATTGGCGTAGATCCAGTTTATCTACTAGATACATTAAAAACCCGATTTCTCGCTGCTGGGGGAAACTTGTTAGAAAACACACCCTTCACTGAAGCAACAGTTCACCCAGAAGGAGTCATAGTCAATAACCAATACAAAACTAAATTATTAATCGACGCAATGGGAAATTTTTCTCCCATCACCCGCCAAGCCCGCCAAGGTAAAAAACCAGACGCTTTATGCTTAGTCGTAGGAAGTTGCGCCCAAGGTTTCCCAGAAAATACCACTGGCGACTTGCTATATTCCTTCACACCCTTAGAAAATCAATGTCAATACTTTTGGGAAGCCTTCCCAGCTAAAGACGGGAGAACGACTTACTTATTTACCTACATGGATGCAGAACCACAACGCCTGACTTTAGCCGCATTGTTTGAAGAATATCTGCGACTCCTACCAAAATATCAGCGTGTGGAATTAAACCAATTGCAATTTCAACGAGCGCTGTTTGGCTTCTTTCCTTCCTATCGCCAAAGCCCCATCAAAACCCCTTGGAATCGCCTGTTAACAGTGGGAGACAGCAGTGGTAGTCAATCTCCCTTGAGTTTCGGCGGATTTGGGGCGATGGTACGTCACCTCAAGCGGTTAACTTATGGTATTCATGAAGCAGTACAAAGCAATCAATTATCTGCCCAAAATTTAGCCCTCCTGCAACCCTATCAACCCAACCTGACAGTCACCTGGTTGTTTCAACAAGCCATGAGTGTGGGGATAAATCAGAAAATAGCCCCAGACCAAATTAACCAACTACTCAAGGCGGTATTTGAGGAAATGCAGCAATTGGGAACACCAGTATTAAAACCATTTTTGCAAGATGTAGTGCAGTTTTCGGGACTCACACAAACACTATTAAAAACTGGTTTATTTCATCCAGGATTAATTGCCAAAATCATTCCCCAAGTTGGTTTACTGAGTTTACTAGATTGGCTAGTGCATTACAGTAACTTAGGTATTTACACTGCCTTATTTAAGTTAAGTCCCATATTAGAAACATGGATAAAAAATCAGCCCATTGAGCAACAATATTATTGGCATCGTTTAGTTGACGCGTGGAAATATGGTTCTGGTGCTGACGCTTCATCCCAAAATACCGTTTTGTAGAGACGCGATTTATCGCGTCTAATTTGATTTATCGCGTCTAATTTGATTTATCGCGTCTAATTTGATTTATCGCGTCTGAACCGCGTTATTTAGGTGTGTTTCAGCTAAATGTAAAAGTTCTTGTGTAGTTAAACTCCGCTTATTCTCCATAGACGCTTGTCGCACCGCATCTAAAACAGATTTCATGGCTTCTGGGTTCAGAGAAATCCCATGCTGCTCCAGCACGTTAGACAATAAATGTCTTCCTGAATGCTTACCCAACACCAAACGCCTCTCGCCTCCTACCTCTTCGGGTGCAAAGGGTTCGTAAGTATCAGGGTTTTGGAGTACACCATGAGCATGGATACCTGATTCGTGAGCAAAACTATTTTCGCCGACAATTGCTTTCCAAGGATGCACATTAAACCCTGATGCTGATGCTACAAGTCGGGAAATTTCCAGTAAGCGAGAAGTATCGATACCTAAATTAGTATTATGGATGCGTTTGAGAGCCATGACGATTTCTTCTAAAGCCGCATTTCCGGCTCTTTCGCCTAAACCATTGACTGTTGTATTCACTGATAAAGCGCCCGCTTTGATTCCGGCTAGAGAGTTAGCAGTTGCTAAACCAAAATCATTGTGCGTATGCATTTCTACGGGTATGGATAATGCTGTTACCAATTGCTTAACTTCTGTATAAGTTGTGAAAGGATCGAGAATTCCTACTGTGTCACAAAAGCGAAACCGTGATGCACCACATTCTTGAGCATAAAGCGCTACATCCAAAAGGAATTTTGACTCGGCTCTGGAAGAATCTTCTCCGCCTACGGAAACAAACAATCCATGATCAAGGGCAAAGCTGATACTATCTCGCAGTTTCTCTAAAACTACCTGCCATTTTCCCTCAAATTTAGCGGTAATTTGGATCGCAGACACAGGTATAGATATATGCACTCGCTGCAAACCACAATCTATGCAAGCTTGAATATCTGAAATTACGGCGCGGTTCCAACCTAGAAGGTTCGCTTGTAAACCTAAGTCAGCAATTGTCGCTATGGCGTGTTGTTCTGCTTTACCCATGGCGGGAATCCCGATTTCTAACTCATGGACTCCAATGGCATCGAGTAATTGAGCGATCGCTATTTTCTCTTGTAAGTTAAAAGCCACACCAGCAGCTTGTTCCCCGTCACGCAAAGTTGTGTCGTTGATCACAATTTGATCCATTTCCGTAATGCCTCTGATATCATCCTTAATATACAAATATTTTGATCAGTAAATCCGTAAAACTACAATCATGCTCAAGCGTCATGGAGTAAATAAACGTACGAATATTTTTCTTGCCTAGAAACAAGCCTCATGCATATATACTTATGCATTCTACTTCATCGGCTTACCTTGATGTTCTCAAATTTACCTTTTGCCACCTGATTTTTAATCACACCCGATTAAATTGTTTGTCCAGGAATATCAGCACCAGAAATAATATCACCCTGTCAAAATCTACAGTTCCGTGATTTGAAATCAAGCTGTAAAAACTTTACTCAAAGAAACCAGATGTTTAGTAAACTCAGCAGTAACTTCAACTAAGCACTCAAAACTAGATTTTGCCTCAGTTACGTTTTTGGGATATTAACAAGTTGAGGAGTAGGGTTAGCAAAGTGGCGTAAATATGCTATCAGAGGTAGTTGTCTTGATGCTTTGGGTGGAGGTATTAGCGAGACAATACAATTACATTTGTCAGTTAGGTTGTCTCAACCATCTTGGCTCTGATTGGGTGATAAATTGTGAGCCTGCATGATCTAAACAAACTCATCAGGCAACAATAACACACTGAGTTGATCAGGGTATTTATTATGTTGATACTGAATGTCTACTTCTTGAGAACTATAGGATGATGGAGAAAATCTTCATATATGAATATTACTTGATGCAAGCAATTTCATGTTTTTGGGTCTAAAGCTCCTAGTTGAGTTTTCCGAATTATTTTGAAATGTCACAAATTCTGGCAGTTCTTCCTTCCCACAAGTAATTACTAGCCTGCAATTCCTGTATGAATTAAAACTTTTGATTTGAATATTTTATTAAGTAAGTAATGTGAAAATACTGTTTCTACAATCTTTCAAGCAAGAATTATATGTATGTAAAAGTACATGAATAAATCAAGCGATCGCCTAAATATTTGGCCTGGGTGGTTTGACCCCCTCTAGATTAGAGGATTAATTAGTGTAATGTCTTTAAGTAAAAGATCATCTATCCCTAATTCAAGAATACAATGGGTTTGAGAACTACAAAATTTTCCTCCATAGCCCTGGTTGTATACCTATTTAGGCTGTAGCCAGGACTGGCTTTTTTGTAAACCAAGCATCTTCATCTTCAGCAATCTGATTTATAGCCTTTTCCACCGCAATAATCTTTAATAATCAACAAGTTTCTCAGTATATGTTTCGTTATGTAGTTCTGATGTCATTCAGATCATGAAAATTGATGAATTAACTATGAGATCCAATAATCAGCTAATTGACTTGCCTAGTTTATATCATGCTATTGATCGATGTCCTTTAACGATTAGCCCTGATAGTTATGTAGTCGATGCCATTATCTTGATGAGTCAAGAAAGAACTATTAATTCGTCACCAACCAATTCCCCGAATGCTTTCATTCACAGCACAGACTATCGTCAAACTAATACTTGTGTTTTGGTTGTAGAACAAGGCAAATTATTAGGGATTTTTACAACTAAAGATGTCATTAGAGTTACGGCTAACCGCATAAATTTATCTCAGGTGAAAATCGCGCAAGTGATGGTACAGCCAGTCATTACCCTGACACCATCCCCTTCCCAGGATATCTTTACAGTTTTGTCACTATTGCGCCAGCATCAAATTTGCCATCTGCCGATTTTAGACCAACAGGAGCAATTAGTAGGGGTGGTCACTGAAACTACCTTGCTCAACACCTTTGATTTGGAAACCTTACCGCAAAATCGATATCCAGCAGAGGTAATGGGCGGCCAAACGCACAGTCATTTAAAAAAATGGTTGGACGCACAAACCGTTGAAGTCATCCAAGTTAATGAAGAACTTCAACAAGCCCTCGAAGAACTCCAAGTGGTGGAAGAAGAACTACGGCAACAAAATGAACAACTGGTGATGGCGCGTGAAACCGCCGAGTTAGAGCGTCAGCGTTATCAGGATTTATTTGAGTTCGCTCCTCATGGTTATTTAGTCACCGATACCACAGGTGTGATTAAAAAAGCTAACCATGCAGCAGCCACCTTACTGTCTGTACAACAAAATCATTTAAAAGGCGAAGAATTAAGTCAATTTATTGCTGAACAAGATCGCCCAGACTTTAGGTCTCAACTACAGACATTAGAGGAGATAGAAGACTGGGAAATTCACCTCCAGCCACGGTCGGGGCCATCTTTCCCAGCGAGTCTGAGAGTCTGCGATATATAAACAGGGTAAGCAGCTGGGTTGGCTCTGGTTGCTTTGTGACATTAGCGCCCGTAAACAAGCAGAAAAAGCATTATCTCAAGCCAGGAATGAGTTAGAAATCCGGGTAGGGGAACGCACGCAGGAACTTCTCCTATCTAACGAGCTTTTACAACAGGAAAACACTGAACGCCAACGTGCTGAAGAGTGCTTGCAGCAAAGCGAGAAACTTTATCGTCAGCTAGTAGAAACTCAAACCGACTTGATTATGCGGATCGATTTGCAGGGACAAATTACCTTTGCCAATACAGTAGTTTGCCAAGCTTTGGGTCAGCAATTGCACGAATTACTTGGTCAGTTGGTTTTTCAGTTTTTCCATCCTGATGACTTGCCTCAAATCACCAAAAATATCAGCATCCTGACCTCCCCACCGCATAACTTAATCACTAATGAGTTATGTATGTTGACAGTTAAGGGTATGCGCTGGGTGCAATGGAACGTTATAGCAATTAAGAATGAAAGCCAAGAAGTGGTGGAATTGCAGGGGGTGGGCAGAGATATCACCGAGCGCAAGCAGATGGAGTTAGCGCTGCAAGAAAGTGAAGAAAAATTTCGCAATTTTGCCGAACAAGCCCAAGCAGTTGTTTGGATGTCAAAGCCGGATTTCAGCCAGCACTTGTATGTTAGTCCTGCTTATGAAAAAATTTGGCATCGTTCTTGCCAAAGTCTGGCTGACCAACCTGACTCTTGGATAGAAACCATTCATCCAGATGATCTTCCTCGTCTGATGGCAAAACACCAACGACAGATGGACGATAAGTATGCTGATGTCGAATATCGCATTTTCCGCCCTGATGGTTCCATACGTTGGATCTGGGATCGGGGCTTTAGCATACATAATCAACAAGGAGAGATTGAATATAATGCCGGGTTTGCCGAAGATATCACCGAGCGCAAGCAAATTGAAGCATCATTGCAAGAAAGTGAAGAGCGACTAACTTTAGCCCTAGAAGCCACTAAAATGGGGATTTGGGACTGGGATCTCCGCACTAATCAAGTAATATGTTCTGCCAATATGGAGTTGCTCTATGGTTTATCCAATAGTCCTAGTTCCCAAAGCATAGAAGAATTTTTTAAGTTAGTTCATCCTGAAGACAGGGAATATTTGTCTGAGGTGATAGCTCGCAGTATTGCGGAAAAAAGTGAATATCAAAGTGAATTTCGGGTTGTGTGGCCAGATGGCAGTATTCATTGGCTAAGTGGAAACGGTAAAGTATTTTGTAACGAACTGGGTCAGCCAATCCGGTTTATTGGTACAACTAGGTGTATAGGCGAACTGCAAGCAGCGCTACGCGATCGCAAAGAGGCAGAAGCAGCACTGCGAGCCAGTGAAGAACGTTATCGTTCCGTCGTTGCTGCCATGCAGGAGGGGATCATGCTCCAAGAAGCTAATGGCAATATAGTTGCCTGTAATGCCAGCGCCCAAAGAATTCTGGGGCGGACTTTAGACCAAATACTCCACCACACCTCTGACGAACCCAGGTGGCAAACTATCAAAGAAGATGGCTCTCCCTTCCCTAGTGAAACGCATCCATCAATTGTGACTTTACGTACCGGAAAACCTTGCTCGAATGTGGTCATGGGAATTTATCAGCCCAATGGACAACTCACCTGGATTTCCATTAATTCCCAACCCTTGTTTCACGACAATGACCCCCTTCCTTATGCGGTAATTGTGTCTTTTTCTGACATTAGCGATCGCAAACAAGCCCAAGAGAAAATTAGCGAGCAAGCAGCCTTACTTGATATTGCCACTGATGCGATTTTAGTTCGAGATTTCCAAAGCCAAATCTTATTCTGGAATCAAGGTGCAGAGAGGATTTATGGTTGGCGAGCCGAAGAGGCTTTAGGCAAAGACCCCCAGGAGCTTTTTTGCCAAAAAAATTCGCCACATCTTCCAGTCTGTATAAAAGCTGTAATTGAATCCGGCTCGTGGCAGGGTGAGTTACGTAAAATGACTAAATCTGGGCAAGAAATTGTCGTAGCCAGCCGTTGGACGCTGATGTATGACTCAGTAGGAAAACCGAAGTCCATTTTTTCTGTAGACACTGATATTACAGAAAAGAAAAAACTCCAAGAGCAGTTTTTACGCACTCAACGATTGGAAAGCCTTGGCACTCTAGCGGGTGGTATTGCTCACGACTTAAATAATATTTTAACACCTATTTTGGCAGCATCTCAATTGCTACAGGTCAGATTCGCTCAAGACAAAGAGCATTATCAAAACCTACTACAAATTATTGAAAACAACACCATCCGAGGGGCGGCTTTAGTCAAACAAGTCTTGTCATTTGCGCGCGGATTTAAGGGAGAGCGCACCATAGTTCAACTCAAGCATCTGATTGCGGAAATTACTCAGATAGCCCAACAAACATTTCCCAAATCCCTCGAATTTGCCATCACCATACCAGAAGACCTGTGGGCTGTTTCTGGAGATGCGACACAACTACATCAAGTGCTAATGAACCTTGTGGTTAATGCCCGTGATGCTATGCCAGAAGGTGGTACGCTCACAATTTCTACAAAGAATATGTTTATTGATGAAGCCTATGCCCGCATGAATCTTGATGCCAAACTTGGCCATTATATTGTGATGACTGTTGCCGATACGGGAATGGGTATACCACCGGAAATATTAGATAAAATTTTTGATCCATTCTTCACTACCAAAGAAGTCGGCAAAGGTACAGGATTGGGGCTGGCAACAGTGCTGGGAATTATCAAAAGCCACGGTGGGTTTATGAATGTATCAAGCACAGTTGATCAAGGTAGTAAATTTCAGGTATTCTTGCCTGCGGTGGAAGTCAGTCAATCCCTTGATATCAATAATGTAGAAATATTTCCCGGACAGGGAGAACTAATTTTATTTGTGGATGATGAAGTTGAAATTCGGGAGATTGCGAAAATTGTCCTGGAAAAATATAATTATAAAACTCTTACAGCCAGTAATGGCATTGAGGCGATCGCACTTTATGCCCAGCACAAAAAGCAAATCAGTGCCGTTTTAATGGATATTATGATGCCGGAAATGGATGGCATCACCGCCATTCGCACCTTACAAAAAATGAACCCACAGGTAAAAATCATTGCTTGTAGCGGCATTAACCCGAAGGAATCTTTGGTAAATGCAGATCATCCTGCTGTCCAGCTAGTTATTGCCAAGCCCTACACAGCGCCAGATTTATTAAATAGCTTGCACCATGCCATCAGCAAAAAGTAACCAAGTAGGTCGGCGTAAATAATTATTGTTGCAATAAGGCAGGGGGCAGGGGGCAGGGGGCAGGGAGAAGGGGGAGAAAGAGTTTGAGCCTTATTTACTTTTGTTTACATAGTTTGGTTTTACTGCACCGACTTACTTAATTGCCGTTCTTGCCGACCGCAACTAATTGCTCGGCTGCTTTTGTTGCGAAATTGAAAGGGTATATTTATACTGATTTTGAGATAACTCACCTACGTATACTTTGTATTCTCCTGGCATATAATAACCAGTAATTTCTGGATTGATTTCAGAGTAATTATCTGACAAAACACAAAAACTGCCGCCAGGCCCATCAATTCGCAGTGTAGGCTGTCCAAGACTCTCAACTGTTAAACGTAAGTAAGGCAGTGGCTTGGTTAACTGGATAATTTGATTGGGTGTATTACCAATATTGCCGCAATTACTGGCAACTTTTCCTCCTGACGTACCATTTAAGACTAGTGTTTCTGACTTTAAATCAGGTTGAATTTGCACCCGTGGGACTTCAGCTAAACTAGCCTCAGTCAAGGACAAACTCATTACCAAAGCTGCGGGTGTAAGCAGCTTAAGAACATTCATAATTATTGATGCCCCCGACTAAGCAATTATTTATCTCAACAGTCTGTATTTGTAGACGAGTCTGAACTATTCTATGTTCCTCGGTGTTTTGGATGAATTTTGATCTTTTCTATCTTGCACTGTCTAGAAAATAATAATAATTATTAATCATCATCAATTTCTGGTTCATCCAAGCCCTCAGATGTAGTCACAGATTCAGGCGAATCTATTCCATCGTTTGTGAGGCGGATAACTTGCCCATTGAAGAACTTTGCTAGATTTTGGGCGGCATTCTCCACTTCATCGGTTTCCCAATCAGCCAGAGGCGTTGGCGTTGTTCGCGAAGGCAAGGTTTGTATCCTAGCTGCACTCGTCGTTGATTCGGTTTTTGCTGGTGTTGCGACTGGTGTTGGTGTTTGTGTAGCTGGAAGCGTCGGTGTGAAAGATTGAATTTGCTGATTGTAGTTGGGTGCTGGTGGTTGCTGAACGGGAGTAGGATTTTGTGGTTGAGGATTTGTTCTTGTTGATTTAGAAGTAGAAGAATTTCCTTTTTCCAGATAAACCTGGATTTCGCGCTGAAAAATCTGCTGGAAAGCAGCCTTAATCACTGGTAGATCAGATTTAAGTGTGTCTAACCAAGCGCCTTTGACAGCAATACGAACCACGTTGCCGTTAAACTCTGTAATCTGGCACATTTGACCCAGTAAAGCTTGCCGAGAAGGCATCTGAATATTCATACAGACCTGCTGCCAAACTTGAGTTAAGTCATACTCTGATTGTGTAGTAACTTCCTGTGGATATGCAGGTTCACTATTTACAGGTGCTGGTGCTTGAGTTTGAGGTTCTGATGTGGTTGGGGTGGGATGAACCGGATTGTGATTTGTGGGCTGAGGTACAGATACTGGGTTAACTGTGGGATTGTGATTTGTGGGCTGAGGTGCAGATACTGGGTTAACTGTGGGATTGTGATTTGTAGGCTGAGGTGCAGATACTGGGTTAACTGTGGGATTGTGATTTGTGGGCTGAGGTGGTGCAGCAGCAACTGGGTAATAATTTGGAGCTACAGCCGGCGTATTTACTCGCTGAGGTGTGCTTGCAGCTTGGGTTTGAACATTTGCACTCGGCAATAATCCTAGTAGTGTTACTTCCAACCATAAGCGGGGCTGGGTGGTATTTTTGATTTGCATTTCTGCTGTGCGTAGGTGTTGCTGTCCCCGCAAAATTGTACTCATGTCGAGTTTTTGGGACAATTCAAGCAACGCTGTCCAGGTTTGCTGAGTACAAGTCACTAAATCCTGGCGATTAGCTGCTGTTTGTGCTATGAGCAAATCTCTGTATAAAGCGGCGAGGTTTTGCAGAATAATTAGCGGTTCCCTGCCACTATCGAGGATTTTCCGGCTACAATCTAAAACTCCTTCTGGGTTATTTTGAGCGATCGCCTTCAATAATGCAATTAAGTCTTGTTCACTCACCGAACCGACCAAATCCCAAACTTTGTCAGGAGTTACTTCACCCACAGTCAAAGCTAATTGATCTCAGTAGACTTTCCGCGTCTCGCAATCCTCCCTGAGCAATTTGACCGATTAAGGTGACAGCATCCGGAGATATATTAATACTTTCTTTAGAGGCGATCGCACTTAAATGATTAACCATCGCCTCCAACTGAATCCGTCTAAAATCAAATCTTTGGCAGCGTGAAATAATCGTTGGTAAGACTCGCTGCGGGTCTGTTGTGGCTAAAACAAAAACTACGTGCTTCGGTGGTTCTTCTAATGTTTTTAATAACGCGTTGAATGCCGCCGTACTGAGCATATGACAATTATGCACCAAAAGCCCATTTGCGACAAAGTTGTGATTATCTGCCACTTCAATGTCATAGACTCGTTCAACTCCAGCGAGGTGAACAGATTCGACTGTCTCCAAACTTGTAATCCATTGAGGGGATTGAATATTGTTTGAGGTCTGCCAACCATTGTCTACTGGTTCTTGCCCCCATCCAGATGTAGTAGTATTTCTGTCCTGTACTACTTCTGGTGTAAGACTTACTTGCGGCTGGGTATCCCATTGAGGTAAGCCAAGTAGCAATGAGTTGATTTTCTGTGACAGAGAATCCTTCAGTATGCAATTGAATCTGTGGACTGCCTTGTGGAGTAAGGCTGAGTGATCCATCATCGCAAAACCACCAAGCAAGTCCCTCTGGGGTAATTCGATTGAGCCAGTCCATAGAGACAAGTTTTTTATCCCCATTTGGTTTGACAATTTCAAAGACATCTTTGAGTTGGGGATGACAAACGGTGTTGCAGGTAACTGAGGTGTTTCCGTACCCTTTGTTAATGGCAATTCGCAGTTGTGGACGTAATTCTTGAAGGCGCTTGGCTTTGTATTCCAACCATTCTTGCTGCTTTTCTGCGTGTGTCCAGCACAATCTGGGGAATCGGCTGTATTTATTAGGGTAAGAGATGGAGCCGTCTCCCAGTAAGGTTCCATAGATAAGTCCAAGTGCATCTGGTTGTAAAACCGCAGCATTGGCAAGGAACTTTTCTGTTCTGAGTTCCCAATTTCCGTGTCCTTTTTTGTATGGATGTCTTTTCCAGTGAGACTGGATGCTGCCAATTCCCCTACCTTTTTTTTGTAAAAATGTGGGGATATTAAGCTTTTCGCCACACCCGCAAGCACAGAGAGGTCTAAATAATTCAGCTTGTTGAAGAACAGATTCCAGATTGTAAGATTTTTGCCCGGATGTATTGCCTTTAAATTGGTGTCCGCTAACGAATCGCCGGATGCGTCCATCGACACCAAATTTATAAATGAGGGTACCGCACCCACATTCACAGGAGATAGTATCTTCGCTCCTTCTTTTACGTCTTTTGCTGCTATCCATCCCTGATCTGTTCTGATTAAGTGATTACCCGTACATCTAATTTCTCGGTTATTCGTCTTGATAACCAGCGTTTGACGTTCTCCTTGATCTAACCACCTAACAACTTGCTTGAATTGCCACTCGCCTGATGAGTCGTTGTAACTCATCACCTTCTTACCCTTGAGGCTAGGGTTATCAATTCTGACGAGTCCTTGATCAGTTAAAACCAGAGCATCTCCAGTCAGACATTCATCGACCACGTAAACCTTGTAGCGACACTGTACAGGGGCAAATTGTGCCTTTTCAATTAACTCACGGATATTATCAACACCAGTGTTACTAGCAGCATCGATTTCTATCACATCGAGAGAATAGCCCTTAGTGATGCCTTGACAAACATCACACACTCCACAGGGTTCAGCAGTGGGGTGGTCACTGTTGAGACAATTTAAAGATTTAGCGAGAATCCGGGCGCTAGAAGTCTTTCCCGTACCTCTGGGACCTGTAAACAAATAGGCAGGGGCAATTTTAGCAGTGCGGATCGCGTTGGTGAGGGTAGTAGCGATCGCCTCTTGTCCCACCAGTTCAGCAAAACTCTTGGGGCGATACTTATGGTGGAGGGGTTCGTAAGACATGGATGGAAGACTTCAGTGCTATCCTCAAAGATTCTTTTTACTGCGTAGACAAACATCAAGAGGGCGTTTTGTTTTTGACTCACTTATATTTCCCGGCTACAGAGCCGTGGGGAATTACGCGATTTAGTTAAACTTTTGTACATGGGTTATGTATGTGTCATACCCTAGAACAAACCCAAGATTTCTAGTCTACACATTTTAGTCAACAATACTCAAGGTGCAAAAAAAATGCTCAGGCGGCTAATTCAATGGTTCAAAGGTCTGATTCGCAGCTTGTTTGGGGGGAAACGAACTTCCTCCAATCTGGGGGATGATCTGCCAGAAAAACCAGCACCACCCCTGAGTGATACGGACTTAGAATTTCTGTTCAACCGAACTTATAGCAGGCGTTCATCAGGCTAGAGGACAAGAGTGGGCGCAAAATTGGCTACATAATATTGAACATCGTGTCTCTACTGAACGCTGGGTAGAATGGTTACGGCGCTTTGGCGAAAGATTGCTAGCATCACCCACACCTAACAATGAATTAGCGGCTCGCTTAGTGCAACTGGGTGATCTGGGCGTTGGTGAAGTGGGAAATGTTGCTTATGAAATTGGTATGCAGTTGTTGACACGCAATCAAGGCGAACCAATATGGGAATATGACGGGCCAGATGCAGTCCACACAACTTTATCATCTCAAAATGATCAGCCAATAGAAGAGGAAGTAGGTCAGCCAGAAAATTTGCCCAACGAGGGAGAAACCCAAACTGTGACTCTAGATGAGCTATTTATGATGTTGGAGCAGGATCAGAACTTACGCCAGCAAATTGCCCAGCAACTGGCACTTGAGACAGATGATCCACAACTGATTGTTCAGGAACTAATCAATCAATATCATGCTCCCACTCAATCAAATACAGAGCAGACTTGACGAAAGAAGCAGGGAGTGGGGAGCAGGGAGCAGGGAGCAGAGAGCAGGGAGCAGGGAGCAGGGAGCAGGGGGGAAGAAACTTTTCAGTCCCTAATCCCTAGTCCCTAGTGCCGCTAGGCGTAAATAGCACAGCCATTTGAACTCAATGAAACGCTTACATAATAAGCTTTTTGACCAAATCCCTGCGGTACTAGTCACCAGTCTGGAAATAAAAAAGTTTTGGATATTTTTTATAAGCAGATAGTTGAAGTCAGGTTTAATAACAGTGGGTTTTACGTAATAAATGAGTTTTTGAACACAACGATCGCTACAATGATTTAGGAGAAACAAAATCCAAGAGTATGGCAGATGCTCACGCAGCTATTGCACTGGCTTAACAAATTTTCAAACCACCCCGTGGGTAATAAGCAGAGTCGTTCTTTCAAGGCTGCGAGGGGTCTGGAGGTGTCACAAACACCACCTGAGCTAACTAATGGGGATCTGGAAGTTTTATATACCCAGTTGTTGGCAGGTGTACAGCAAGGACGAGGACAACAATGGGCGCTGGAGTATCTACAGCGTATGGAAGACCGCATCAGTATTGAGCGGTGGATAGATTGGCTATTGATATTTGGCGAAAAATTGCTGTTGTCACCAGCGCCAAATCATCAGTTAGCAACTCAGATGATGCAACTAGGCGAACTGGGAATTGGCAAGGTTGGTGAACTTTCTTACGATATTGGCATCCGGTTGTTGACAGGAGAACTGGCTGAGGAGGAAGAGAGTGAAACCGCAACGCCGGAAATGTTCGAGATCCCATTAGACTCTCCAGGACAGGAGTTGATACGTAGCTTAGGCGAATTGTTGTGGGAGTCTGACGACCCAGAATTTGAAATTACCGCAGCCAGATCGCAAATTGTTGATTCTCCGTCAGAAATATTGACTGAGAATAACGAGGAAATTGTCTGGGAATATGCAGCAGTTGAAGAAACCGCAATCACAGCCCCATCGCTTCTGAGTCCGACTGACGAAAATGTGATCGGCAATTTCAGTGAACTTTCAGGGGAGTCGGAAGAACAAGAAGCTGAAGTCGCAACAGTATCTTCTCCTGAGAATGGGGATGAGTCTTGGGCAAATTTGGAGCCGAATGTAGCGTATACCTTGGATGAGTCGTTGGTGAGGTGGGAACAGAGTGCCAATTTAGTTCCACAGCTAGCTGCTAATCTGTCACCTATGAACCAGATGTCAGCTATGACTGCTCAACCTGATATTGAAGGGCAAGATTGGTTTTATCAAGGTCTTCAGCAAGCCAAAACTGGTGATTTGCTAGGTGCGATCGCATCTTATAACCAAGCCATAGACATGAACCCTGATGCCTTTGAATATTGGTTTAACAGGGGTTTAACTTTATTTCACTTAGAATATTTTACCGAAGCGATCGCCTCTTATGATGAAGCCATAGCACTCAAACCCAATCACTACAAATCTTGGTATAACCGGGGTGGGATTTTAGGTGAATTAGGACGATTTGAAGAAGCGATTATCTCTTTTGATCAAGCCATAGAAATTCAGCCTCATAAACCAGAAGCTTTTTCTAGCAAAGCTTTAGCGCTGTTGAAGTTAGGACAAATCGGTGAAGCCATTTCCAGTTATGACCAAGCCCTACATCTGGAACCACAAGACCCAGAAAACTGGTATTACCGAGGTATCGCTTTAGCGGTCAGTGAACAATATCCAGAAGCGATCGCCTCTTACGACCAAGCCATTGAAATTCAACCAGATTTCCATGAAGTCTGGATTGACAGGGGTGTAGTCTTATTTAATTTAGGCAATTGGTCAGAAGCGATCGCCTCCTGGGATCAAGCACTAGCAACACAACCAGATTTATATTTAGCTTGGTATAACCGGGGTATAGCCTTAGACAACTTAGGACAAAGAGAAGAGGCGATCGCCTCCTACCACAACGCCATCGCCATCAAACCCGACTTTCACTTAGCTTGGTACAATCAAGCAGTAGCCCTGTATCATTTAGAAAGATTTGCCGAAGCGATCGTTACCTACGACAACGCCTTACAAATTAAACTTGACTATTGGGAAGCTTGGATTGGTCGAGGAACGGCTGCTGGCCATTTATCCACCCAAACACCATTAAATTCCTTAACTAGCATCGCCACACAAAATTCTGCCTTGCAGCAGGGCGGTTATGAGGGTAAACTAGCAAGCTATGCAGAAGGCTTGAAACATATTCGCCCAGATACCCACCCAGAAGGTTGGGGTAGACTGCACATCGCAAAAGGCAATACTTACTACGAACGAGGTAAGAAATATCCCACATCGCGTAATTATTGGTATCAAGCCATAACCGAGTACAATCAAGCGCTGTTAACCCTAACAACAGACGATTTTACCGAATTGCATTTAGAAGTTTTGCAATCTCTGATTAAAGCACTTTTAGGTATAAGTCAAACAGCACAAGCACAAAAAGTACAGCAACAAGCCGCCGATTTATTAGCACAACTACTGACTGAATCAACCCGTTCAGATGAAAGTAAAAAACAACTAGCGCTTAAGTTTGCCGGAATTGGTCAATTAGAAGTTGATTTAGCTGTAGAGTACGGCGACTTAGTAGAAGCCTGGGAAATGGCAGAACAGGGCAAAAATTCTTGTTTAACTTGGCTACTATCTGATTGGCATGAACAGATTTACTCACACTACTACAGTGCAGTTCAGCAACTCCTCAATCCCCACACAGCAATTATTTACTGGCATATTAGCCCAGTCGCCTTACATACCTTCATTATCAAAGACCAAGCTCCATCACCCATTTTACTCTTTACACCCATACAAAATGTAGTCACAATAGACTTAGAAAAAAACGCCCAGCTTGCTCATGAATTACCTTTACCAGAAGCAGTGAGACGCTTAATTGAATTTGAAGATTGGCTGGAAGATTGGCATCAGGAATACCAAGAATATCTCAGTCAAGCCCAAGACCAACATAGTAAAATTAATCATGTTTGGCGAGTGGATATGGCAGAAAAGCTGTTGCAACTGCAAAATATTCTGCAAATTTCCACAATTACACAAGAACTCGAAGACATCACCCAACTAATTTTAATTCCCCACCGCGACTTACATCGATTGCCTCTCCATACTCTTTTTAATCCTTCTTCGCCGTCTCAGTCAGAACTAACAAGTAATTTCAGCATTAGCTATTTGCCCAGTGTCCAAAAAGGTTTGTCTGTCAAAGCAGAAAGTCTATGGCAATTACCACATCAAACACTGCTTAGTGTCGAGTACCCCAACAGCACAAATTCTTCCCCACTAAAATTTGCTAAATTAGAATCTGAAATTATTAGCAAAATGTTCAATCATCCCCAACGCATCCAGGGAGCTAATGCTACCAAAAATGAAGTAGCAAATGCCTTATTTGATCATAATAATATTTTTCATTTTGCCGGGCGCGTAATCAACAACTACAGTGAGCCGAAAAAATCTGCCTTGACATTAGTAGATGAAGAGCAAATAACCTTAGAAGAAATTTCCCAAAGAAACCTCAGTAGTTACAAATTAGTAACTTTTTCCGCTTGTGAAACAGCGAGAACTAAAAATCAGCACATTAACACCGAATATATGGATTTAGCCATTGGTTTTATCTGTAGAGGAGTACCCCATATAGTAAGTACCCTATGGACTGTAGAATCATCTGCTAACGCTTTAGTCATGATTGAGTTTTATAGAAGACTACAATCAAATAAATCACCAGTTACAGCCTTAGCTGAAGCCACATTATGGCTAAAAGAACTAACAGCCCTTGAACTCACAAAATGGTATGAAAACCTCCTAAATAATTTAGATCCTGATGAATTAAAACTTAAAGCTTATTTAGCAACATATTTATATAGAAGTAGTAAAATGGTTCCCAATAAGAAACTTTACAGTCATCCTTACTACTGGGCAGCATATACAATTAAAGGTATAGTTCCCTAAGAGGATGTTTGTAAAGTCTAATTTATTACTAGCCCTAGCGACTGGAAGTCGCGGCTATACAAACCAAACCCGCCTGCGCGGGTTAAAAACCTGAATTTTTCATTAGTCCACGCAGGTGGACTTTGCTTGTGTAGTAGCGAATTATATTCGCCCAAAACTTTTAAAACATCCTCTAAGAATTAATATCCAAAAATCTGCAAAATTTCGTGCTGTTGATTGAGAATGTAGATTTTTCGGGCTACAGCCCGCTAACACGTACCAAGCGCAGAGGCGCAGAGAACAAAAGTTAAGGAAATTTAATTTTGGCATTTCCTCTTCAAGTTCAGCAACGCCTAATTTTTAGATATCCTGAAATCTGGCAAATTATTGCCTAAGAGCCAAAAATAAAGATTTATGCGCGGATTTTAAGCTCTTTGAGTCTGAGTCTGATTCCGAACTTGGTACTTTTGCCAAAGGATAGCTGCAAAATTAGTCACCAAACAACTGATTGCTAGGGACAACAATATATAAGTAGGCAACATTACCACGCCTATCATAAACCAAGTAAATACGTGCAGTACCATCACTAAAGCGAAGATAGTAGCAAATCCCACAGATTTCCACACTTGATGTATGGGGCGACGCAGTACTGTGAAGATAATTGTCAATGATGTGGCAATTATGTTGGCTGGGACAAGAAATGCACAAATGCTGGTGCAGTTTGTACGGGAGAACTCAGCTAAGGCGTTGAAATCAAGCATTAATTTAGTGGGATTAATGTCAACATCTTAAAAATAGTAAATAAACATATTTTTAGATATTTGAATTCACCTTAACACACCGCTAAAGTGATTACTCCGCTTATGTAACATAATTTAAACTCTTTCAAGAAACTCTCATAATATTTATCGTAATTATTAGAGAATTTTAAATTCAGTTGGGTAATTTTTACCTGAGAGTAATTCCTACTGTAAAAATACATCAAACAGGATCATTTATTATGTGCAAATTCTTAAAATATTATGTAATAGCTTAAAATTTTATTACAAAAAGTTAACTGTAGATGGGGCGTTCGGACATCGCTTTATGATTATTCTTAGAGAATCCTGTATATAAGAAATGTGCGATTCCTTCGGACTGCTGCGCGATCGCAAGTACGCCATCCTCGGAACTGGTGCATTAGGTGGGTTTTATGGCGCTAAATTGCAAAAATCTGGTTTAGATGTCCACTTTTTGCTCAAAAGTGATTACGAACACGTCAGCCAATCTGGTTTATTTGTCGAATCAAAAGATGGTGATTTTACTCTTCCCCAAGTTAACGCCTATAACGATGTCAACCAGATGCCAAAATGTGATGTAGTCATAGTGGCACTGAAGACGACTCAAAACCATTTACTACCAAAATTATTACCACCCGTGGTTAAAAATAGCGGGATAGTCTTAGTATTACAAAATGGTTTGGGTGTAGAAGAGGATATTGCCCGAATTGTCAGCAATGTTCAAGTTATTGGTGGGTTATGTTTTCTGTGTTCCAATAAAGTGGGATCAGGACACATTCTGCACTTAAATTATGGAAAAATTACCTTGGGTGAATATACCCATGAATATAGACCTTATCCAATTACAGCTAGGACGCAGCATATTGCTGATGATTTTCAAAATGCTGGTATCCCAATAGAATTAGCCGCAGATTTATTGCTGGCGCGTTGGCAAAAACTGGTATGGAATATACCCTACAATGGGCTGTCTGTAATACTCAATGCGACAACAGACGAATTAATGGCTGATGCTGACACCCGTAAATTAGTTGAACAATTGATGAACGAAGTAGTAGCTGGCGCGAAAACTTCCGGGCGTATCATTCCTGACAGCTTCATTCAAACCATGCTGAATTACACTCTCAAAATGAAACCTTACCGTACCAGCATGAAAATTGACTATGATGAACACCGACCCTTAGAAGTAGAAGCAATTTTCGGCAACCCATAAAAAAAAGCCCAAGCAGCAGGTGTAAATTTACCGCTAATTAGCTGTCTGTATCATCAACTAAAATTTCTCAATAAAAGAAATAGCCTTCCTTAATTACTCTCTCTCTGCGCCTGGTGCGCCTCTGCGTGAAACTACCATGTCTAATACACTAACCTCTGCCATTAAACCAAAAACCGAAGATAGTTTTGCCATCACCTTTGCGCCATTATCCCTGGAAGAAGTCTACGCCAAAGCCAACGACGCAGCTAATGGTGCTGTAGTGGTGATGAGTGGAATGGTTCGCAATCAAACAGATGGACAACCTGTGATTGCTTTAGAATATCAAGCTTATGAACCAATGGCGTTACGAGTTTTTTATCAAATTGCTGCTGATATTCGTTCCACTTGGTCTGATGTGAAGCGGGTAGTAATTTATCATCGCGTCGGGCGTTTGCAAGTGGGAGAAATCAGCGTCTTAGTAGCCGTTGGTTGTCCGCATCGTAGTGAAGCGTTTGAAGCTTGTCGTTATGCTATTGATACTCTTAAACATAATGCCCCTATTTGGAAAAAAGAACATTGGGCTGATGGTTCTAGCACCTGGGTAAGTATTGCTGCTTGTGAGCATTAGTAAAGTAGGTATAATATTTTTAGTCTCCGCATTTTTTGTAATTTTTTCAACTATTCTCTCTCCATTTTCTTCATTCTTTGGCATCCTATTTCTTCAAATTACTACCTAACAAGCTTTTCAGACTTTCCTCTCTGTCGAACTCACGTTAAATTTCTTTAAAACAACCGGGGACAAAGCCATGACCATGATCACAATAGATGATGAACTAATTAATGAAATTATTGCAGTTAGTCACTATGAGAATCCACAGGAAGCAATCATTAAAATATTATCCAATTACTTGCAGCAACAAAAAAAAGAACTGCCTTTATTTGAGCGACTACGTTTTATAGACGACGAATCTGCCGAAGATGATATCGCCTCATTTTGAATCAAATTGTTTCCACACGAAGCGCTCTTTTCTTGTAATTATTGTACAATCTAGAAAAAACGCTACACTTGTACAATAAACAGTACAACTTTCCCCAGATGAAAATTATTTCTTTTAGCGAAGCAAGAAATAGTCTAAAAACAGTTTTAGATCAGGTGACGGAAGATGCTGACTATACAATTATCACCAGACGAGACGCGGATGATGCGGTGGTGATGTCGCTGGAGTTTTTTAATAGTCTGATGGAGACTGTGCATTTATTGAAGTCTCCGGCAAATGCAGCCCATTTAGAACGTTCTATTGCTCAATTTAAGCAGGGGAACGTGGTGGAGCGAGATTTGCTAGATGACTAAAATGTTGGCATGGACTGATGAGGCTTGGGCTAATTATCTTTACTGGCAAGGGCAAGATAAAAAGACTCTCAAAAGAATCAATAAACTAATTGAGGAGACGATGCGGATGCCTTTTGAGGGTATTGGTAAGCCAGAGCCTCTCAGGGAAAATTTAGCAGGATTTTGGTCACGGCGAATTGATGATACCAATCGTTTGGTTTATGCTGTTGATGATGTTTATTTAACTATTATTTCTTGTCGATACCATTATTAACTATGAACTACCATTTTTTGGAGGCTGGGCAAAAACAATAAGTCCTAAAAATCCTTTTCAGGTTTTGGACAAGGGATTTTTAACGTATTAACCGCAGTGCAAGGTTTTTAGATAAAGCATATTTTATTTTCACCAGATGTCTAATGTAAAATTATTGTAATTCAATACTTTTTTAAAATCACTGTTTCTCCTATTTAGGAGAATCTCAATATGAAAATTCAATCCCTACAACTAAAATATTTTAAGAGATTCCGGTCTTCTCCAGTATTTGATTTCACAGATCCAGAAACTGGGTTAGCGCGAGATATTATTGTTCTCATCGGCATGAATGGTGCTGGAAAAACAAGTCTTTTACAAGCGATCGCCTCAACTCTCGGCACAGCAACTGGACGCTTAAAAGCACCTTCCGATTTAGAATGGGCAGGATTTAACTATGAACTGCTTGGAAGTAACTGGGGCGGATTTGAGCCAGAGGTAACTGTAAAGGTACAATTCTCATCTGGTGAACTCCAAGCTGTGGGAGAATTTCAACAGAAATTACAAAACATGGGTCGTGATTTGCAGCCTCCTGGTGACAAGCATATTGTTACCCTGAAATGGCGAAATGGACGTGTTCAAGCAGATAGTGCTGCTGAATTATTTCAATTTAAAGGAAGAGAATACGCTAAACAATTACTCCGTGCTGAAGGATTTTCAGTATTTGAACGAGTGGGTACAATTCTTTGGTACACAGAACAGAGAACTTCAACTAGCCTGACTACAGAAGATCCAGATCGCAAAGTTGAAATCACAGAAGACCTCTTGCGCGATCGCCTTTCTAAATGGCGACAATTCCATCAAGATGTAGAAACGCAGAAAATTCCCCATTTACGCCCAGGACAAAAGGATTTATACGCCGAAATTGAACGCGCTTACAAAGCAGTTTTTCCAGAACGAAGTTTTGAAGGACCAGTTCCGCGAGAGAATGTGGATGATATCTTCAGTGAACTCTGGTTTTATTTATATGACGGTAGAAACCAGTATGAAATTTCTGAGATGTCCGGGGGTGAACGTGCTATTTTTCCAATGCTAGTGGACTTTGCTAGTTGGAATATTCATAACTCTGTCATTCTTATTGATGAAATTGAGTTGCATTTACATCCACCAATGCAACAGGCATTGCTGAGAGCTTTACCCAAGTTAGGCACAAATAATCAGTTTATCATTACAACCCACTCTGATTATATAGAGCAATTAGTACCGGAAGCATATATTATCAGACTAGAGGTGTAATTGTGAGTGTTGTTAGTGGCAAAATTATTTTCTGTGAGGGCAAGCAAACTAGCTTAGATTTTAGACTCCTGAATAGAGTTGTCGAAAACGTTTTAACAAATAAGCCCACAATTGTTCCTGCTGGCAGTAAATTTACATTTTCGGTTTTTGTTCAGGGTTACTTCTCTAAAGAAGGAGCGACAAATCAACAATACATAATTTTTCGCGACCGCGATTTTGACGCTAAACCTACTGATAATAGTGCATTAATACCACTCAATTCCATGATGCTTACCCATCGTGCTTGTGTAGAAAATTATCTATTAAATGCCGATTTAATTCATAACTATTGGCACACAAAAGATATAGAAAAACAAGATAATCCTACTTCTAAATGGGGACATGGAGATTCACCAGGATTTGAGGCGATTTCACCTTGGATGGAAGAAGCTGCAATCAGCTTGCAAGATTATCAAACAGTAAGATGGGCATTAGCTGATTTATTGCAATCAAGTACATCTCGACATCAACTCAAAACAACATGGACAGGTGGTAGTGGTAAACTTCCACCCTCACTCGCTCTTCAAGACTGTCAAAATCAAGCTGTAGAATTAATTAACCGCTTTCAAGAGGCTGTTGGAACTGTCACTCCAGACAGATTTGAACAAAGCCTTGCTGTATATCAGCAGCAGTTTGCCCAAGAGGAATTTTGGACACATAAGCAGTATTTGATCTGGTTTCATGGTAATGATATTCAAAAAGCTATGCAGCGACAAAAATCTCAATATATTGCTCTAGACAAGTTTTTTGATTGGGCGTTGAATCAACTGGATGTTAATCAGTATCCTGATTTGATTGAGTTACAAAACAGAATTAGCTCTCTTCAATAAAACTAAACTTTAACGGGCTTAGACTTGCTTTACAAAACTATTTAATTTAAATTAAAAATTGTTTAAATTAGTGAACTTAATTTAACTCAACCTTTCGTTGCATTACTTAAACTTAATTACAGTGTTCTATTGCAGTTTGTAAATATATTTTGGGTATAGGGAGAATATTCCTTTAGACTGAATCTCATCGGGAAAGTATTGGATCAACGCAAATGCATTCAATGAATTTAATGTGCCACGAATTTGTAGTTGCTGTATCCTTTGTTGCTTGTGTTGCTGGTCTATTATTACTGTGGGATCGCAAACAGCCAAAAGATAATCTGGAAGAAACAGAGAAAATTCTCTTTAGAATGAGCTTCTCTTACTGGCTGGTTTACTGTTGTGCTTTTGGGCTGGAAAAGTTGATTTTACCTGATTGGGAAACTGCACTCATGTCAGTAAAAATCACTATCGCTTTGTCATATTTCTTAACTTTCTCTTGCGTTCTCAGTTTGCCATTACACAAATTTTCAGTCCGCCAAGTGGAAGAATAGCCAATAGTCAAGAATCGATGCACGATGGACAATGGACTATGAGGCTGATTTAATTTTCATGGCGATCGCAATAGTATCTTTAAATTTATCCTGATCTAAAGTGGTCAGGATAAAAACCTCTTGTACGGTCTTACCCTGACGCGCTATGACTTTATAACCACCTCGAATAGGTACAGATACACGTAGTTGCATTTTTGGACAATGGCCTTTCGCCCGCCCAATCACACCTGGCGTGACAGTTTGAATCCCATCCTGCTGACAGAGACGTTCTAAAATTGGAATGAGACCAGAAAGATGAGTTGAGTGATTCCAGACTAATCTGCCATCTTTGCCAGAAGCGTCTTTTGCGGGTTTGCCCATGATAATTAAGCCGCTTCTAAAGGTGCCATTGTTAAACCAGCTCGACGTAGTTGTTGATGATACAGTTCCGCCATTTCTTGGGGACCTACCCAGACAATAGCTTGCCCTTCATAATGTATCTGATTGGTCAAATCCCAAGCTCTATCACCAGTCATTCCCGGAATATATTTCATCAAACACTCAGACACGTGCTGAAAAGTATTAAAGTCATCGTTTAAAACAATCACCTTGTAATTCGGATAAGTCTTGCGGATAACTTGAGTAGTCTTTCCAGGAGCTACAGTTGGTGCTGCACTTGTTCCGCACACAGCTGCTGAAAGTCTTGTAACCATAAAACAGTGAGCCAACAGAATTTTACAAATCTACACTATAAATAACCAGTCTAGTCTATTGTCTGCGGAGTAGGGAATGGGGAGTGGGGAGTGGGGAATGGGGAGTGGGGAGTGGGGAGTGGGTAATAGGGACTGGAAAAGCAAAGATGAAATAGCGGTTTATCCGTTTACCCTAGCTAGCCCCTAGACAAATAATTCCTTAATCGTATAAACCCATAGATAAATCGGCGTTGCTGAAACCAAATATGAATTTAAATGTAGAGACGTTCCATGGAACGTCTCTACAGGGGTTTTGACATCATCACAAATCGTGTTCATACTTCAAATCAGCAACGCCGATAAATCTATGTGGTCAATCCTAAATCCCAAATCTAAAATCTAAGATTCTTCAACCCTAACGCCAATTATCCCAGTTTTCGTTAAAAATGGAAGTATCAGGGAAAGCTGTCGGGTTGCCATTTTGCTGCAACAGACGTTTGAGAGCTTGTAATTGTGGTGCAGCCCTCGGTAAATCCTCTACCAGTTGATAAGGTGCAACTTGATTTTTTAAAGAGAAAGCCGCAGTGGTTCCCGCAGCAGCACCAGACGACCATTCAAATGAGTGTACCCGATAAGCAGCCGCAGCAATGTGACTGGTAGCGATACTTTTGCCCCCTACAATCAAATTATCGATTTTTTGGGGAATCATGGCTCTGAGGGCAATTTGGAAGGGATAAGCTTGACCAGCACCGCGCCTTTCTCCAGGACGTTCTCTGTTACCAGCAGCTTCTGGGGGGCTTTTCTCCATGCAAGGATGGAAGTCTATGGCATAGTGACCAATACCTACAGAATCAGGAAAAATAGTCGAACGAGTCCGCCACATCACCTGTTCGGGAGGTTTTTGTCCTGTAAGTACAGATACTGCTTCCAAGCCGGCTAGTGTAGCTTGTAATCTGCGGTACATAGCTGCCGGTAGAGTATTGCGGTAATACTCATCGTTGTAGTCACGACGAGAAATATCAGTTTCCCAAATCGTAAACCCTTCTGGTTGTCCCCAACTGGGACGGCCAATTATCCGCCTTCCTTCGCGCATATAGGGATATTTCGATAAACCATGCGCTGTTCCCATTGGGGAATTTAAGCCGGATATAAAGCGATTATTTGGGTATTGCTGTTTAACACCTTCACCCAGTTGAGAATCTGTAGTTCCAGCTACTAGCCAGTAATAATACGAAAGTGAGATTTCTTCACCTTTGCGGAGGCTTTCTGTTCGCAGTCCCCCCAGCCAACCCCCAGGTTGCAACTGTCCAGCAGCTTGCAACTGTTGGCGCGTGTAAACTAGGTTATCTTGGGCAGTTCCGGGGCGATAGTCGTTACCCCAAGTCCAGTTTTGCATGGAAATGTCCCCTGGCGTGGGAGTGGAAAATCTCACACCTCCGAAGGTTGCAGGTTGTCCCTGTTGCGGACTCCAAATGCGGCGATAGGTGAAAACTAAGTCAAAGTTTGCCAGTCGCTGTAATTCATAACTGAAATATGGGGAATACTGGAGATAAAATGGCGGCATTTCTTGGGGTTGTGGTTCCTTGGTAGCCTCCATTGCAAAAGTGTAAGTAAAGCCTTGGGTACAATAAGGATCGTTTTGGGCGCTGGAAGAAGAAGGTTCTAAATGAGAACGAGGGTCAATACCTAAGCGGTAGGGAACGTCAGCAAGGGCGATAATTTCCCCGGTTTCGCTAGCATCGACAACGTACCATTTTGGGGCGTTACCTTGGCTCTTTTGGGGAACTAGGCGAATAATATTTTTGGTAAACCGAGATGAGTTTTCGTAGCGATAAGCATCTTCAATGGTTTGAGATAAAGTGAAAGTGTTATGAGGCGGTGCGCCTGGTGCTGGTTGATGTTGAATTGCGATCGCGCTATTAATTAACTGTCCACCACCCTCAACTGTAGATGGGCTAACTTCTAAATCTTTAACTACCGTATTGGGGAACCATTCTAACTTACCTCTACCCTTTCTTTCAGCATCTTTGAGCATCTGAGCCATCACGGTGTGAGCATCACGAGGCAAAAAGCAAGAGTCACTTACCCAGCATTCCCCAGGATTAAGTTTACCGTATTTACGTTCAATGCGATTTCGCAATTCCAAGTAGCCACGAGAATAAAATTGGCGACTGCGCTGGGTGGGGCGTTCATCTAATGCAGATGTTCCCTGGGAAGAAACTTGTCCTCCCAACCAATCGGTAATTTCTGTGAGGCAAACTCTACGCCCAGCTAGTAAACCTTCGTAAGCTGTAGCTACGCCGGAAAGTCCACCACCCACCACTAAAATTTCACAATTTACCGTTTTGTCGGGGTTTCTCGGTGGTGCAGCCACAAGGGCAGAATCAGGTGCAATCAAGTGCGATATTAAGCTGACACTGATTAGTGATGTCAAGCTGTAAGCTATTTTGTGTCTACGCGTCATAGTCAGAGAAAGTCCTTTTACTCCTATCTCGATTTGTAGACGGTAGCATCTAAGAAATGTTTATCACAAATTCACCCATAGTTACGCAAAAAAGCCAGATTTAAAATCTGGCTTTTTTGTACTCTTGGAAAATTCCCACTCACAAAATAACCAATCTGTAGGCTCAGATATTGCACCGGGCGACGGTTAGTCGCGACTACACAGGCAAAACCCTGAGACTCAATGCCGTAACGCTCCCTACAAATTATGGCTAATTTATTTTTGGTAATTCCCTAAAGGAAATTTTTAGTGGTGAAGTTTAGTAGCGGTTACGGCCACCACCACCACCACCACCACCATATCCTCCTCCTCTGTTACCACCACCAAAGGAACCTCTGTCTTCCTTGGGTTTAGCCTTATTCACTTTCAGTCCGCGACCCATCCATTCAGCACCATCTAGTGCTTCAATGGCAGCTGTTTCTTCTGCTTCTGTATCCATTTCAACAAAAGCGAAACCACGCATCCGGCCTGTTTCACGGTCAGTAGGTACTTGAACCCGCTTAACAGTGCCATATTCAGCAAATACACCACTAAGGTCAGCTTCTGTAACCTCGTAAGAAAGGTTGCCTACGTAAATCGACATCGGATTGTCTCCAAAATTATTACTGTGTATAGATTTAAATTTCGGAGAATTAAATTTGTAGATACCAAAAGGGAACACCTGTCAATACTCAAAACAAATACTGTCACCGAATAAATCCTAATATTCTTAAGATTACACACAAGGTAACTATCTGTATATAGTAGATAATTAAAATATGATTAACTTCTTAAGTTGCTTCTGCCTTTGGTACTTCGCCTAAGCCTTGTGTTACTTAGCAGCGCACTTTTCACAAGTTCTCACCAAACCGATGTAATATACAGATAAGTTTATAAAAATTAACAATGGTAGAACGCCCAATCAAGAAATCGGAACGTCAGTCCCAAGCAATTACAGACAATAGTTCCGAACATTCCGATTCTACGCCCCCTGTGGAATCTCAGTCGAAAAGCTTGAAACCAGTTGTTAATCGCTCTTCTGGCGGCGGGAAAAAATCATCTTTTAAAGATGATAATATTCAAAGAGGTAATCCTGCCCTGGCGCGTGGACCCAAACCCGTTAAACTGCCAGTTAATCTCAAAACCGAACCCGAAAACGAATCTGAACCCATCTCTGATGAGCCTCAAGAGTAAGAGTTTGCGGAAGGCAACAATTTACCTAGTCAGAGGATTTGACACTCCCCGCGATAAATCGACGGGGATTCTTGGTTCAACGAAACCACTTAACCTAGAGTCCTTGCGTCGTCTAAACCAGAGGTGGGATTCTCCCCAAGCGTTAATTCGGGTATGCCCTACCCTATTTGCATGAGTGCAAGTCCTGTTTGGTTTGAAACAAATTGTTTCAAAATGCTGATTCGTCTAGCCCCTATAAATCTTTTACCTACTGCTAGGAGGAAACTAGAATAATGCAGTAGAACCGCATAGATGAGGCAGTGCGGTCTTGGGGTTTCCCCAATTAGAGCAACTGCCGTTCAATTATCAAGGTTCAGTGCTTTGTCTTTCGACGGCTAGGTTTTTTAAGTGGTTGATTACCTTTCCACTACAATTACTATAGCAGCATACTGGTACACTAATCAATTAAAAGCCGTCGTAGAACGACGAGGCTTTAAACCCAATTTTTTGGTAACAGTATCATCGGCTGAGTCTCGATTGTTTGCCATCCGGTGACTCAGAGACTGGAAAATAAAAAATTATTACTCAATTAGTTGAGACAAAGGGACGAAGGACTCAGAACCAGAATCAAGAATCTACGCTCTGAGTGCCATAAACAAGTCGGGTCATATCTAGCTAAAAACTACGATGTGATTGTACTTCCCACCTTTGAAACTTCCCAAATGGTTGTTAAAAAGAAGCGGAAGTTAAGAAATAAGACTTCCCGTGCGATGATGAGTTGGGCATTCTATCAGTTCTCTCAAACCCTTGAGCATTTGTGTAACCGCTACGGTTCCAAATTGGTAAGGATAACTGAAGAATATACATCGAAGACTTGCACTAAATGCGGTAACACTCATAGAAAACTTGGTAGTTCTAAGAACTTTTTTTGCCCTAATTGTGGTTATGAAATACCGCGTGATTTTAATGGAGCCGTGGGGATTTTCCTCAAGGCAATGTGGGATACCACCTTCACTGACTCAGTTGGTGATGTTGTACTGGATGTTCACGATATCTCAAATGTCGGAGAATGTCTCGGTTAAAAGTATCAGAAAGAAGTTATTTGGGATGTATGACTTGGAGAATTTATATCTTCTGGGAAATTCCTGAAATACAAACTAAAATATGGCAAGTGAATCATCTGCTTCCTGGCTAACTCGAACCAAGTAACTGCATCTGATTTCACTTGCGCCTTCTCCGATTTCCTACTTTTTGTTTATACAAGCTGTAACCAATCAGGCTTTGGGTCATTCAACCTCATTCCCTATGTACAGCTTTTATTTTTAGTAGGCGATTTAAAAGATATCCCTGAAAGATTATTTTAAGCAGGAACGACTTGAACAATCAGTGAGCGTTTATCCAGTGACTGGACTTTGCCTACTTCACTCAAAGCAGCTACAATGCGGTCTAGCATTTCTCCAGCTTGCTCGCGATGTTGATGTTCTCGGCCTCGCAAACGAATAGCGAACTTAACAGAATCGCCTTTGCTTAACCATTGAGCTGCTTGCTCAATGCGTAAATTATAGTCAGCTGCACCCACGTTGGGACGGAATCGAACTTCCTTGACGCTTGGTCTAGCGCTCTGAGTCTGACGTTTTTTCTTTTGATACTGAAGCTTACCATAGTTGATAATCTTCGCAACTGGCGTGTCTTTGTTTTCGGAGACTACAACCAGGTCAAGGTCTACACTTTCGGCTAGCTGTAGAGCTTCGGAAGTGTCAACCAGACCACGGTTATTATTCTCATGATCAATCAAGTAGACTTGATTTGACTTAATTTGCGAGTTGATTAGTTGTTTTTTGACTACGATAATGATTGCCTCTTAATTCAATAGTTTGCTTTGCAAGCAATACTATACTAAGGTAACACAATCATCACTGTCCTTCTTCTATCATTTGGTATGAAATATTAAGTTTTTGGGGACTCAAAGGCCGAAGGACATCAATTTTCGCCAGACTGCTTAATTCTGAAGGGAGTTGTGTCTAGTTTGAGCCACTGGGAGGAAGCTGTTGAACCCAAAGAGGTGATATGCCTCTAAATTTATTTTGTATAAAACCTTACGCAAGCCCTCTCCTTAGTCAGGAACCACAGTGTACACACAAGTCGGGAAATTCTCTTTTGTGTCATAAAACCCCACCCCTAGCCCCTCCCCGCAAGCGAGGAGGGGAACTGGATTTAAGCGGAAATCTTGTTTTTAGGGCTGGAAGCTCTCTTTGGCTCAAGCTGTGTGTATACGGTAGTTAGTCAGGAACCACAGTCTACACACAAGTCCAAAAACCTTTGATTTAGGTAGGTGGCTTTAGGACTAACGTCCATAACCCACTGAGAATCTGGGATGATGCGTTAGCCTGTGGCATAACACACCCTACTGAAGTATAAATCAACGGTATAAAGATTTACTGCAATCTTCTGGTTAGTCAGGAGAGGGAGCCGAAATCCGAAATCCTCCCTAAATAATTTTGGGGGCTTGCGCGCGGTGAAGTGTTCGGTCAAAATTGAATTCTGGTATAGATTGGAGATAGGCAAGCCACTTCAAAAATTGACCCAAGAATCAGGATGGTTCTTATGAAGCGCAAAAATCAAGTTGTCCTCACTTTAGTGTTGAAAAACGCTGTTGTCTTTTCGCCGTTGCTGCTGTCTGCTGGTATGGCTAGTGGACAACTCAGGCCATCCGTTTCCACACAACTGAATACTGCTGAGGTTATATCTCATCAGCAGCCGGAAAAGTTGGCTCAGTTGCAAGCACAACAGCCGACTCCAGAGCAAGTCCCACCGGTTGGGGCGCAACCATTGAATAACACGGTTGTTTTATTCAATGTGTGGTTGGTGATATTGAGTTTGTTTCCTGTGGCGGTGATTGCTTTATTCTGGGTGTTGCGAAAAGTGGCAATTCGTGAAATTGTTCATAGAGCAATGGCGCAGCTACAGGGAGTGGAACAATTACAACATCAGCTAACTATTGTCAAGCAAGATGCCGAAAATTTAATTCAAGAATCGAAAAAGATAAATCGGGAATTAGAAAAAGAAGTTGCGACTCTACAAGAAAATATTAAAAAAGAGCAAGATAATTTAGCTAATTTGACTTCTGAACTTTTGCAGTCAAGAGATAATATATTGGCAGGATTAGAAACAAAAGTTCAAAATATTCAAGAAAATTTAGAGTCGGAATTTGTGGAAAAACTATCTCAATTGCAATGGTCAGCAGAACAAACGAGAGATAGAACTATAGAAAATTTAGCTAGGTTAGAATCTGAGCTAAATCAGAAACTAGATGAATTGCATTTAGAAGCTGCACAACAAAAAAATATAATTCTGGAAGATTTACAAAAATCTCAGAATGAATTTATTTCCTATCTTTCTAGCTTAAAGTCTGAAACTCAGCAAAATAAGGATACCACTGTTGAAAGTTTCACAAATTTACAGGTGGATGCTCAACAAGAAAAGAATGAGATTCTAGAAAATGTCAGAGAATTAGAAAGATTATTTAAATCAGAAATAGCTGAATTGCAATCTGAGACTCAGCAACAAAAACATAGCTTTTTTGAGAGTTTAGGCGGTTTGCAGGTAGATGCTCAACAAGAGAAAGATAAAACTCTGGAAAGTTTAGGGGAGTTAGAAAATTTATTTAAAGCTCAAATGGCTGAATTGCAGTCTGAGACTCAGCAACAGAAAGATGATATCCTGGAGAGGATAACAAAATTACAGTCAGATTTTGCATCTCAATTATCTGAATTACAGGTAGATGCTCAAAACGAAAAAGAGCAAATTATTAGGAATTTAGAAGCATCAGGTTCTGAGTTTACGGCTCAATTCTCGGAATTACAATTAAATGCTCAAGAACAAAAGCTGCTAATTCTAGAAAAGCTAGAAAAATTAGAGACGGATTTTGTGGCTCAACTTTCTGAGTTGCAGTTGGATGCTCAAGAACGCAAGAATATAATTTTGCAAGAGTTGGTAAATACTCAGCCGCTATTGGTTCCTGAAAAGTCAGAAATTCAGGAACAATTGGTAAATACTCAGCCGCTATCGGTTCCTGAAAAGTCAGAAATTCAGGAAGTTCAGCCACAAGAGTCAGAGTTAGTGAATGATGACCTCCAAGTAGGAGATGAGTTATTTTCTCAAAGAAAATATGAAGAGGCGATCGCACTCTATGATAAAGTAGTGAAAGCTGATCCTGATAATCATGTTGGTTGGTTAAAACACGGTTTAACTCTGGGAAGATTGCAACGCTACAAAGATGCGATCGCATCCTATGAAAAGGCTATTGAAATTCAACCAGATTATCATCAGGCTTGGTGCGATCGCGGTGTGGCTTTTGGTAAACTAGGACAACAGCAAAAAGCTTTCGATTCTTTTGACAAAGCTACCCAAGTCAAACCTGATGATCCGGTGGCTTGGTTGAATCGTGGTCTGGCTTTGATAGAATTGGAAAGATATGAGGATGCGATCGCTAGTTTTGATCAAGCCATTGATATTAATCCCAATTCTGCTAAGGTTTGGGATAAACGTGGTTATGCTTTGGTAAGATTAGGAGAGGATGATGAGGCGATCGCTAGTTTTGACAAAGCATTAGAAATTAATCCCAACTATGCAAGCGCTTATTACAATAAAGCCGCTTGTTATGCGCTGCAAAGACAACTGAAATTAGCTTTGGCAAATCTTCAGCAAGCAATTGAATTGAATCCTAGATATCAAGAAGATGCGGCTTTTGATATTGATTTTGATGAAATTGCTGATGATAAAAGCTTTAGGGAATTGATATCGAAATAAGTATTTTTAGGGTATTTAGAAAACCTCTCTCCAAACCTCTCTCCTACAAGGAGAGAGGCTTTGAATTCTCCCCCTTCCCTTGTAGGGAAGGGGGTTGGGGGGTTAGGTTTCTCATTGATTTTTCCACATAGCGTGAGGGGAAATGCTGAGTTTATGCTAACTGTAAATCTGGACATTTGGAAAGAAATTCAGATGCTTTATTTTTAGCGTCGGGGTTGTTGATATGTGCTGGTGTCGGGCGAATAATTCCCCCAAATAAGTCGTCTAAGCCGTAGGGAGTGAAAAATTGCCATTCCCTTTGTGCATTTAGTCGAACTCCCACAGCAGTGGCGGTGTGTAACCAATTTTCAATACCATTTTCTGTACTGGTGTAGGGTGTTCGTCCTGAACGCCAACGGGCAAAACTCGCTTGATTTTTGACATCAAACTGATAATTGGGAAATTGTGCGGTTAATTGTGCCTTTGCTGCTAGTTCCTGGGAACGGTCTCCTGATTCATCAAAAAAGGCAATATCGAAGTCTTTGATGAATAAACGACATTTTTGACCAAATACTGCACACCACACTGTATTTCGCACTGCACCCCCGGCTAACCACCAGTTAGGCAGATTGAGTTGAGCGATCGCAGGTAATACAATACCCACAGGTGTATTAGCTAAAATTATCTGTAAGCGAGTGTTGCTATTCATTGAGTTGTTGCGCGGTATTCGTAAAATACTAAAAAAAACATGGCGATTGCAAGTCGAGATTAGAAATATGAAAACCACATGCACTGGTTAATTTATCATAGGGCATTACGATTACACTGCAGTACATTCACCCTAACCCCAAAGCGACTGGAAGGGAAGCGGGATTTTTCTATGATTTTAGTAAATTTGGCACTTACGATAGGCTAACAGATGATGGACTAACTCAATGGCATCCTGATTTTTTATCTTTGGGTAATTCGTTGTCTGAATGCGCTGCTAAATATCGAGGTTTTTGTAAGAAGTATAAGCCTCAACCTAAACCAGGGAAAAGCTATCACTGGGGAAGTAAATTGTTGCCTAAAGTTATAAAGCATAAGGGTAAAAAGACATCGCCAGGGCAGATGCGATTACCTTGGGCGGAATGGGAATTTGAAGATTCGGCAGTTCGTGAAGTGGCTGAACAGTTTGTGGTGGCTAATTGTTATGACAGTGCCAGGTATCGGAATTCCTGATTTTGATAACAAATGTTTAGGAAAGGCTGGAACATTTATGTGTTACACTTCACACAGAGATTCCAAGAATTTTATGTAGTCTTCACGCTTTACGTAACGCTTTTCCTCTTTCCTTCATTCACTCGTTTAATCTTCGTAAATAATTTACTCTTTACTTTTACGTTCGTTTCTAATCCAAAAAGCTCTAACACTATTAATAAAATTACTGCAAATCCCATACCTAAAATGCCATTTTTTAAAAAATTTCCTATAAATGCACCCAATGCCATGACTATTAAAATACGTATTAAATATTTTACAATAAATATATAAAAGTATTCTAGTACCCTTACAATTTTTTCATATTTTTCTCTCTAATTTTCTTTCCTTACTTAATTAACTCTTTCCATTCTCTTTCTTCCTCTTCCTTTACTTTTATTTCGTCGCAGACAGTCGCAGTTCCCACCATTTCTGATGTATCTCTATACATCCATTATTAACTTCGGTGTACCTTTACATATATTCCTAGAGGCAGGTGTCCTGCGGCTGCCCTTTGCTCAAATATATATTAATAACACTTTTTTACCCTTCTACCCATTCCACCATTCAAAAAAACTTACACAGTTCTCTCGATCATAAGATGCCTTTCAATTTGCCCAAGCTCACCTTTCGAGGCACTTTTCTATCCAACCCAAATCCATCCAAATCTGTTTTTGCACACTAAATCCAAATCTTCCTTTGCTTCCTGATACCCAAAGTCTGTTGATAGTAACTATATCTTTTTTTGGGAATTCGAGCAGATTTTCTAGACTTAACCTGCCTTCTTGTTCTTGTCTTGCAACCCGAAGCATCAACTTTGCAGTTAAAAAGTCAGCTTTTGCAAATTCTTGATTATTCAATAATTCCCGTAATTCAGTATAATCTTCTCCTACTTCTGATGCCTCATCACCAGTAACAGGAATATCAGATGTCACCTTAATGCTCAATTTTTCAAACACCCTCTTAGCAATTGAATCAGCATTAGACCATTCTAGGTATCCAGTAGTAATTAGGATTCCTGGTATCTCTGTATCGTCCAGACGTATAGGAAGAATGTATTCTTTATTTTCCTGAAAAGCACGAGCTTGAGCCGCTTCACGTTCACGGTTTGTCCACAACTTTTGAGCGTAATTTTGTGAAAGAAACATGACGCAGAAACGAGCTTCCTTTTGGTATACCTCAGAAAGATGAGTATATAGGTTCTTTCCCCAAAGTGTGGTTTGTTCATATTCGTCATAAAAGACACGAATATTAAGAGATTTTAGCCTTTGTGCTAATTCGTCTGCGTATTTACGGTCTTCCCCTGCAAAAGAAAGCGCAACGTCATATTTATAATCCTGATTTGACATCTTGTTTATTACCTATAGATGAAATATATAATATTTCTGAAGTCTGCCCCTCGCCATTTGGGGAAACGTCATTTGTTTGCAATCACTGTTAAATCAGTTTAGTCACCACATAGCTCATTATCTTAACGGAAGAAGGGGTAAAGTTACGGAAGCTGTCACCAGTGTATTTAACTAAATCCCCATTCCTCAAACCGCATTTCTCGAACAGGTATTTTCGTAATACCCGCCTGGAAGCGACAGACGGCTAAACTAATATTAATAGTATGAATAGCAATAATAGTATGACTGCTGCTACAACTGTAAAAACTGAGTACGAAGCGATTATTGGTCTAGAAACCCATTGTCAACTGAGTACCAATACCAAGATTTTCTCCAATAGCTCTACAGCTTTCGGTGCTGACCCTAATACTAACATCGACCCTGTTTGTATGGGTTTACCTGGGGTTTTACCTGTACTGAATGAAAAAGTCCTGGAATATGCTGTAAAAACTGGCTTGGCTTTGAATTGCGAAATCGCTAAATATAGCAAATTTGACCGTAAACAGTATTTTTATCCTGACCTGCCCAAAAATTACCAAATTTCTCAATATGACCTCCCCATAGCCGAACATGGTTGGTTAGAAATCGAAATGGTAGATGCTGAGGGGAACCCAATTCGTAAACGTATTGGTGTGACTCGTCTGCACATGGAGGAAGATGCGGGAAAATTGGTACACGCGGGAAGCGATCGCCTATCTGGTTCTACCTATTCTCTGGTAGACTACAATCGCGCAGGTGTGCCATTGGTGGAAATTGTCTCGGAACCTGACTTGCGTTCTGGTGAAGAAGCTGCTGAATACGCTCAAGAAATCCGCCGAATTGTGCGTTATCTCGGTGTCAGTGATGGCAATATGCAAGAAGGTTCTCTACGCTGTGATGTCAATATCTCGGTGCGTCCCGTGGGGCGAGAACAGTTTGGCGTGAAGGTAGAAATTAAAAATATGAACTCGTTCAACGCCATTCAACGGGCGATTGATTACGAAATTGAACGCCAAATTGCGGCTATAGAAGCCGGTGAACCCATTATCCAAGAAACTCGCCTCTGGGAAGAAGGCGCTCAACGCACAAGTAGTATGCGGGTGAAGGAAGGTTCCAGTGATTACCGCTATTTCCCAGAACCAGATTTAACTCCCATTGAGGTGTCTAACGAGCAATTAGAAGCATGGCGCAGCGAACTTCCCGAACTTCCCGCCTATAAACGCCATCATTATGAAAATGACTTGGGGCTTTCGGTTTATGATGCACGAGTGTTGACAGAAGACCGCACTGTGGCTGATTATTTTGAAACTGCAATTAAATCTGGTGCAAATGCCAAGGCTGCTGCTAACTGGATTACTCAAGATATCGCCGCCTATCTGAATAAGGAAAAACTCAGTATTACTGAGATTGCTTTAACTCCCGGCAATTTAGCTGAGGTAATTACTCTGATTTCATCAGGGAAAATTAGCAACGCCCAAGCTAAACAAAAGCTACCAGATTTACTGGCTGGTGTTTCCCCTGAGAAGGCTTTTGCAGGTCAAGAGTTAATCACTGATCGTAGTGTACTAGAATTGCTCATTGATGAGGCGATCGCCGCTAACCCCAAAGAGCTAGAAAAGTATCGCAACGGCAATACAAAGCTCAAAGGCTTCTTTGTGGGGCAGGTTTTGAAGAAAACTGACAAACGAGCTGACCCTCAAATCACTAATGAATTAGTCGAGAAAAAACTGAATACTTAAGTGTTCATCAGTTCTTTACAGGATTTTTTCATCAAATCTTTACAAAGCAGGCAGAAAAATAGGTTACACCCCTCACACCTAAAGAGCTATTGTGTGTGTAGTAGATGAACCCTAATGATCTGGAGAGCCGCATGAGTAGCTCTCCTTATTTTTTTAATCATGCTGATTTAACCGAATATCGAACCTCACCCCCAACCCCTCTCCTTATCAAGGAGAGGGGAGAAGAATTAGTTAACCACAGATAAATTCGTTCATGTCCAAGTGTATAGAAAATTGGTATAACTTATTATCCATGACTTGACTGTTATAAATTAAAATCATCAATGGCGAATTCTACCCTCCTTCCCACACTCTATGTCAATCCTGTGCAGGGGAATGATTCCAATCCTGGTTCCCGGTCGAGTCCGTTTAAAAGTCTCACCCGTGCCTTAAAAGCCAGCAAAACTCCAGTAATTATTCAGTTGACCTCCGGGACTTATCGCCTAGCTAATGGTGAGGTGTTTCCCATAATTATTCCCACGGGCGTGACGGTAGTCGGTAACGAAGCTAACAAAGGCGCGGGGATTGTGATTTCTGGGAGTGGTCAGTATCAAAGTCCTAGCTTTGGTCTGCAAAGTGTCACATTACTGTTGCAAGGTAACGCCAGTCTCTTAGGTGTGACTGTGACGAACCCAGCGCCTAAAGGTACAGGTATCTGGATTGAGTCGGCAGGAGCAAATGTAGCTAATAATACTTTAATTAATTGTGGTCGAGAAGGGATCTTTGTCACCGGTAATGCTAAACCCGCAATTGTGGATAATGTGTTTAGACAAAATGCTGCCAGTGGCTTGATGATGGCGCGTCATAGCAAGGGAGAAGTGCTACGGAATGCATTTCATCAAAATTCTTTGGGCATAGCCATCAGTGACTTTGCAGCCCCTTTGCTCGCAGATAACACAATATCAGATAACCGTTCGGCGATCGCTCTTTCTCGTAACGCTAGACCTGTGCTGCGTCATAATCTGATTACCAAAAATGCCCAAGGCGGGATGTTAGTCAATGGTGACGCTATCCCTGATTTAGGTAATAACCAAGACGCGGCTGGTAATATTTTTAGTAAAAATAATCGATTCGATTTAGATAATTCCACATCACAACCGCTAGTTTCCGCAGGTAATCAGTTGAATCCTACCCAAGTTAAAGGCAGGGTGGATTTTATCGCTGTCCTAGAAGATCATCCGCGCAGCATCTCAGGTAGCAGCAGTATTTTTTCTGACCTAGCTGGACATTGGGCAGCAGATTTTGTCGCAGCATTGGTGAAGATGGGTGCAATTAGCGGCTTTCCCGATGGCACTTTTGCCCCCGATGCCCCCATCAATCGCGCTCAGTATGCGGCGATCATTGCCAAAACTTTTCAGTTACCTTCCAGAAATAAAGGTAGTAAATTTACGGATGTCAATCCCAGCTTTTGGGCAGCATCAGCCATTTTCAAAACTGCTGAAATGGGCTTCATTAGTGGTTTTCCTGATGGGACATTTCGAGGCGGACAAAATTTGACCAAAGTACAGGCCATAGTGTCTATAGTTAATGGGTTAAAACTAACTGGCGGTAATCCCCAAGTTTTAAGCGTGTACCGCGATCGCGCTCAAATTCCCACTTATGCCACTAATGCTGTAGCAGTGGCTACCCAGAAATTACTAATAATTAACTATCCCCAAACCGAACAACTCGAACCTCTGCGAGATATAACTCGTGGTGAAGTGGCAGCATTAATTTATCAAGCTTTGGTAGCCAACAGTCAGGAGAAGGCGATCGCATCCCCCTATATTGTCAGCCCTGGTGTTGATATTCCCGGATTTACCGACATTACCGGACATTGGGCAGAAGCATTTATTCGGGGATTAGCCAGCATGAATTTAACTCATGGTTTTGCTGATGGTAGCTACCAGCCAGATCAACCCATGACTCGCGCCCAATATGCGGCTTTAGTAGCAGTGGCCTTTAATCCTCCACCCAAGCGCCCCGCACCAGATTTTACCGACGTAGCCCCAGATTTTTGGGCGTATCAAGCTTTACAAATTGCTAGTAGAGGTGGCTTCGTCAGTGGATTTGGCGATCGCACCTTCCGCCCCGCTCAAAATGTGCAAAGGTTACAGGTAATTGTCTCCTTAGTGAATGGACTTACCCTGCCAACAGCTGATAACAATGCTTTACTCACTTATACTGATAGTCAGACAATTCCCGATTATGCTCGACAAGCAGTTATGACTGCTACACAGCAAAGAATTGTGGTCAATTACCCAAACCCTAAACAACTTGTACCGACGCGGGAAGCCACACGTGCCGAAGTAGCCGCAATGGTTTATCAAGCATTAGTTGCTATCCAGCGAACGTCAAAAATTAATTCAACATATATTGTTTAGACAGTCAGCAGTTGACCAAGTAAAATGAAAGACACTGTTTATCAGCCTGGAAACTCTTGGTAACAAATCCTATAGCTAAAAACACGTTAGGCTATAAGCGATGGGCAGACAATTTATACCCCTCGTCTGAAGCCAATAGCCCCATGATTACAACAGCCTCACAAACCTCTGCCGAATTGGCGATCGCCCTATTAACTCACTATAGTTTTGACCTCAGTGGCCATACTGCCAGTGAGCTAATTAAACTTTGGCAAACCCAATACCCAGTACATTGGCTGCATTTGGCAGTCGTTGAGGCGCTATATCAAGGACGCTATAAAGGAATTTCAGTGCAGCAAATATTAGCATTTTGGCAGAGGCGAGGCCAGGTGATTTATCATTTCAATATGGAATTTGAACGCCTGATTTGTAGCAAGTTTCCCGAAAGCTTAACTGAAATGACTGCACCAGTTCTACCTCCTATCAAGCCACAAATTCCATCTGAGTCAGCATCGATTCCTCAACCAGTTACAGCCAATCCCTTACCTGCTCAGGTGCGGAAAAGGTATAGTCAAACTCAAACTGCAACCCTACAAGCGATGAATGTACAAGAGGAGGAGAAGCCAGTAGAAAACATATTAGTATATTCCACTCTCAGCACTGCGACCTCTACTACTCAGTCCCAGCTAAACTCACAAAATAATTTTCAGAGAAATTCTCCACCACCAAAACCTCACCAGCCCACAAAACTACTACCACCATCTGCCAATCATCCACCCATTGGACAATTTACTCCATCAACTAGCGATCAATCTGATTCATTTACATCAAAACTTAAAGCGATATCGGATGATCAGCGATAACGTGTCTATGCCCAGGAAGAACTTAACACTCATATTGATAAATTCAAGTTTGAGTTACCCTAACTACAGGTTTTAACTATTCTTCAAGCTTGAGTTTTATATTCAACTTTAATATTTATCTCACTCTTTTTAATATTCATTTTATTTGTGTTTAAAAATTCTCGAAATTCTGGCTGACAGCTGCGTGGCGTAGCCATAAATCTGCCTGAATGTATGACTGACAAACGTTCTCTTCCGAGACGCTACGCGAACGAACGCCCAGCAAGCACATACTGCTTAGAAGGATGCGAAGCCAGAAAAAATGGTATATAGTATTTTCCCGGAAGTAGATCCACGCAAAAGTAATTCAAAACAGATAAATTCATCCCTGACAAATTAGGAAAAACTGTAAAAATACTAAATAGATTCTGATGGATACAGACTATGTTACTGTGAATAAGTATCTTGTCTTAAACTTGCAGAAAAACTGTTAGTTTAAGACAAGCATTAGTTAAAGTTATTGTGTGATCGTCATCCATGAATTTAAATACTGAGCAGAGATTAATTAGCCAGGTAACTTACTCGAAAGTATTACGTTCTCGGCTTCCACCTGAAGCATTTACACCAGATGTGAGTAAGTTAATTATCCTGATAATTAATCTCGCAATTTTGATACTTGGCTGGATGATAGCGGCTCAATTAGATAATTGGCCAGTCTATCTTTTGTGGTTATATTTACCTCTAACAATTATTATGGGCAATAGTGTGGTTGCCTTATTATTTAGCTCCCATGATTTGATGCATGGTAGTGTAATTAGAAACTCACAATTAGCCTATTTTTTCAGCTTTCTAGGGCTAACAATGTTGTGGATGCCGCCAACATTATGGAAGTCGGTTCATAACCGGGTACATCATAATAACACCAATGACTTGGGTGATCCAGATCGTAATTACTTAGAAAAACAGTCTAAAACCTGGGGTAAATGGATTCATAATCTATTTGTGCCTTCTTTAGAAGTCAATCCCTTTTGGCTAATTGTGGGTATGACTTCGGCGTGGGGAGTACATAATTTTCGCAATCTCACCTCGGTACTATTTTTTAATAGTAAATCAGTTGATTATGTTCCGGCTGCATTTACAGTGAGTGCTAAAGATCGGCGAGCGATCGCAGGTGAAATCTTGCTCATGTCAATAATTCATCTAGCTATTTTAGCCTATCTAGAATTTGACCCCATAAAACTTATATTAGGCTACTTTTTACCGATTGCAATTGGCAATGCAGGCTTGATGTTCTATATTTATACGAATCATCTGCTTTGTCCGATGACTGATGTTAATGATCCACTGGTAAATTCTACATCTTTACGGGTTTATAAAATCTTTGACCTGTTACATTTTAATTTTTCCCACCATACAGAACATCATATTTTTCCAGGAATGAACTCTGATTATTATGTTCAGGTGCGAGAGTGGTTAGAAACGGATTATGCCGACAAATTTAACTTATTAGATGCCCAAGAAGCCTGGCGGTTGTTGATGCAAAGTCATCGGCATTATAAAGATGAAAATACTTTGACAGATTGGGCAGGAAAAACCACTATGCCTTGTCCCCTCAACCAAAAAGTGAAGATTTAACTTCCGTTAAAGTTCCCCAGACTTGGGGGATTTAGTAGGGTGTGTTGTCGCGTAGCGCAACGCACCATTCTAGATTATCGGTGCGTTAGGACTAAAGTCCATAACGCACCCTACCCAATTCTGAGAAGATTCAATTTAACGGCTCAATTATGGTTTGTAAACCGTTACTATTCAGGACGTTGATCATTTCATCGGCATTATTGCGATCGCTAAAAACTCCCACTTGCATAACTCGACGACCTTGGCGGATAGTCGGAAATGCATCCGGGGCTAAGTTTCGCACTATGGCTCGTTCCCGATCAGTTGCGATATTCACAACTACCCGGTAACGTACACCCGGCTGAACTCTAGCAGGCGGTAAGTATGTGGTTGTCTGACTGGGGCGAGTATTGCTATTAGGAACGGGTAACAACGGTGATTCCCCAAAAGGAGGTGCTGCTGATGTGGTCGCTAATTGTCCAGGAGATGGTGACTGGGGGGCAGTAAATTCTACAATATTGGGGTCAATCTTCACATAATTTATCTGTGACTGATTAGCCTGATTGGGCTGACTGGTAGCAGAAGAGGTAATTTCTTCATTAGCTGGGATGGGACGATTTGCAACAGTGGGACGCTGAGGGATCTGAGGAATTTGAGCTGCGGGTGCTGTTTGAGCATTGAAATCGACCTTACCAGCAATGCGATTTTGAGACAAGTTGTTACCAGCCGCCGGAATCATCTCCTTGGCCGCACTAGCATTAATGTCATGGCGAGCATTATTACGAAATTCATTACCACCTGGTTCAGCAATAGTACCTAAATTGGGAATGGCTTGAGCGATCGCCACTAAACCATCTTCTGTATTACCTTGAATTAAATTATTCCGTAAAATCGGCCGCGCATTAGCTTGGACTATAATCCCAGAGCGATTGTTTTGAATTTGATTAAGGGTGATTACAGGAGCAGCATTTTGAGTAATATTGATCCCAAATCCTGTTTGCTCAAACACATTTTCCCGCACTTCTGGCTGGGAATCACCGCCAATGGTCATGCCATTCGCCCCATTACGATGAAAGTAATTCTGCCTAATTATCGGCGCACTGTTACCAGTCAGGGAAATCCCATCTTGAGTATTACCAGTAAATGTATTTTCTCTAATCACAGGATGGCTCGATTCAATCCACAAACCATAACCACGAGGATTGGGATTTGTCACCGTTACCCCGCTTAACTCAGCTTGATCTGCGCCGATGATTGTGACGTTTTGACCGCCAAACCTGCTACTGAGGAATCTGCCACCGCCTTGAATTGTGATTTCCTGTCCTTTATTGCGAGTATCCCCTTGAATCGCAACACCTGGTTTCAGCTTTAGGGGAAAAACCTCTCCAGTGTCAGCGCTATAAGTCCCTGGGGAAAGCATAATCATTGTATTGGGAGAGGCTACTTGCAAAGCGTGAGTAATCGTCTGTAAAGGAGCGCTTTCACTACCATTACCCGATGAGTTATTTCCCACGCTGGGATTGACAAATAACATTTTAACTTCAGACACCGTTCTTTCCACAGATGGCATTTGAGCCAAGACCCTAGCGGGGCTGATACTCAATGTCACTCCTAAAGCCAGGGTGAAAGACAATAGAGAAGAAACTAAAGGTAAGACTAATTCCAGGGAAGAATTGGATCTGTCAACCTGGGTATTTAGGTTTAATTGCTGCATTTCTACTTGATGATATTCAGAATACATAATTAGATAAATCCACTTGAGATAAGTCCTAACAATCAAGTTTTATACCCTTAGACACTATGATGTCGATAATTGTTTCGACTTTCTGACTTGAGGAACTGCCAATTAAAAAAATCCCCTACTTATAGGCTGTAGTCACTAATACAAAAAAAAGCATGAATACTGGGATTTTAGCGATCGCCTTAGCCACTATACATTTGTTTGCAGGTAAACTCAGATTCCTCAAAAAAACACTACATAGTCGTTGCTTATCCTTTGGGAGTGGGGTATCTGTTACTTACGTATTTATCCACATTTTGCCAGAACTGAGCCAAGCACAAGTTACATTCCAAAGCAGTGTAAATCTGGGGCTGAGTTTTTTAGAGCATCATGTCTATTTGGTAGCACTTTTAGGCTTAACAGTTTTTTATGGCTTAGAGCGATTCGCGAGAACGTCACGTCAACGCCTTCCCAGAACAGGAAAGACAGATATCACCTATTCAGATTTTTTTTGGATACATATTGGTGCTTTTGCTATTTATAATCTTTTAATTGGCTACTTGCTAGTACACCGAGAAGAATCAGGTATCCAGAGTTTATTATTATTTGCTTTGGCGATGGCGCTGCATTTTGTAGTCAATGATCATGCTTTGCGAGAAAATTACCAAAAATTATATGATCAAGTGGGACGCTGGTTATTAGCAATAGCCATAATTTTTGGTTGGTTAATTGGCATAGTTACAAAAATTGATCAGGCAGTGGTTGCAGTTTTATTTGCCTTTTTAGCCGGAGGTATTGTACTCAATGTACTCAATGAAGAACTACCAGAAGTCAGAGAAAGCTGCTTTTGGTCATTTGCTTTTGGGACAATCAGTTATGCAATTATCCTATTAGCTCTTTAATAGGAAAGTCAAGTAATACCACTTCATAAATGCAGCGTTTATTCCTAGAGATAGATTAAACTATCATTGCTCAATATTTCCGAGAATAATTACTAATTCAAACTACAAAGCCATGACCGAAAAAATAGTTTGATGCTTCCTAACTTCTATGGCTAGACCACACCAGCTATCATTTACAGACCTAATTGCACAAGGCTGTATTATGGTTTTTGTCCAGTTTAAGATATATTATAAAGTCGTCCCTAAATCTTTGTACCATGATGTAATAAGCTACCTATGTATAAATGAATAGTCAAGCTCTACTTATTTTTCAAATCGCCGTACTAGAAAATTTTAATCAAAATGTCTAAAAGTGTTGACATTACGTCACTTAACGAAAGCACTAATAGGGTTGTTGTCATGGTCGAGTCAAACAGCCAAAAAGCACAAATGCAGCAAGTTGTTTACCGCATTTTAGATGCAAATCTAGACCGCGCCCGCGAAGGCTTGCGAATTATCGAAGAATGGTGTCGCTTTGGGTTAAACAATGCTCAATTGCTGGGGGAATGCAAGTATCTGCGTCAAGAGTTGGCTCATTGGCATACTGCTGAACTGCGGGCGGCGCGAGATACACCAGGGGACCCCGGTACGGAATTGACCCATCCCCAGGAAGAACAACGCTCTAGTATTAAAGCGTTATTACAAGCAAATTTTTGTCGTGTCCAAGAAGCAATGCGGGTGCTGGAAGAATACGGCAAGCTCTATCACCCCAATATGGGTAAAGCTTTTAAGCAGATGCGCTATCGTGTTTATACCCTGGAAACTAGTTTAATGGGCTACCAGCGCCATCAATTGCTGTGGCGATCGCATTTATATCTAGTTACTTCTCCCTCAGAAACTTTGTTAAAAACGGTGGAAGCAGCGCTCAAAGGGGGATTAACCCTGGTGCAGTATCGTGATAAAACCACTGATGACACTGTGCGTCTGGAACAAGCGACAAAATTACGGCAACTATGCCATTCTTATGGTGCTTTGTTTATCGTGAATGACCGAGTGGATTTAGCTTTGGCGGTGGACGCAGATGGGGTTCATTTGGGACAGCAAGATATGCCCATTGCTATGGCCAGACAATTACTCGGACACCAGCGTTTGATCGGGCGTTCGACTACAAATTCAGAAGAAATGCAAAAGGCAATTGCTGAAGGTGCAGACTATATTGGTGTTGGTCCAGTTTATGAAACTCCTACGAAAGCAAACAAGCCAGCAGCAGGTTTAGAATATGTCAACTACGCCGCCCAAAATAGCTCAATTCCTTGGTTTGCTATAGGGGGTATAGATGCGAATAATATCAATGATGTGATCGAGGCGGGAGCAGAACGTGTAGCGATAGTACGAGCTATCATCGAAGCGGAACAGCCTACCCTAGTCACACAATATTTGATTTCCCAACTGCATCGGATTAAAGCATAACTTTCCTTTCTTGTACAGACGCGATAAATCGCGTCTCAGCACTCAACACTTTTAAGATGTCTAATCAAATTACCCTCCAGGTAAATGGGGAAACTCGTAGTTGCTTGTCTCAAACTTCTTTACCCGATTTACTCCAACAGTTAGGTTTTAATCCCCGTTTAATCGCGGTGGAGTATAACGGTGATATTTTACACCGTCAATATTGGTCAGAAACACAAATACAACCAGGCGATCGCTTAGAAATTGTTACCATTGTCGGGGGTGGTTAATTCAACAAACCATTCGGGATCGGTTCAGAGAGATACAACGAACGGTGAAGGGTTTTGCGTCTGGCTAATTCTTTACCTTTGCGACCGAGTTTTTCACGTAACTGTTGGTCATTACATAATCGTTTGAAAGCTTGAAAAACGTCGTATCCAGATTTGGGATTCACCAGAAGACCATTTTCTTCATGACGAACGATATCAATCACCGAGCCTAAACGAGAAGCAATTACAGGTTTACCAAAGTAACTCGCTTCTAAATAGACAATACCAAAACCTTGTATATAGGCTTTGGGATCTAACAAAGTTAACATAGCAAATAGATCACAGGCTGCATAATAGCCACCTAATTCTGCGTCAGGTATATATCCAGTAAAGTGTACCCGCTTGTCTACCCGCAAGCGCTGCGCTAAACTTTTTAACGCAGGTTTACACGGACCTTGACCGCAAAGTAGATAGTGAACATCGACTCCCACATTTAGCAGCAGTGGTAAGTTCTCAATCACGCGCTCGAAGCTTTTCTGCTTGACTAACCTTCCTACCGAAAGAATCACGATGGCTGTTTCGGGAATATTGTAAGCTTCCCGCACGCTTTGACGTAAATTTTCCAGATTACCTTGATGCTTGTCCACACCAAATTTTTCTGGTCTGACTATAGGTGGAATGACGTGGGTAGGAGTTTGTAAGCGAAAAGTCTTGCGGAGATAATCTTGGGTAACGTAACTGTTACAAATAATTCCTTCGGCGCGTGTCAGGGTTAATTTAAAGAGCGATCGCCACACAGGATTGTGTAAACTAGCAAGAATATCACTACCATGCAGATGAATAAAAAAGCGGATGGGTAGAATATAGCTCAATAGCAACAACGCCGGAAATTCGTAACCGTGACCCCACTCAATATAACGGTAGTGATAACGAAAATATAGTTTAATCGCCAAGAAAAACGAGCAAAGCAAATCCATCGCAGGCTGTAAGAAACTCCCCAGAAAATCACCCAGCCAGGAGCGAGAATTTGGCCAGCGATATACCGGAAACTGTTGAGCTTGATCAAATACTTGATCGCCAGAACAACCAGCCGCCAGAACAACTACCCGCTCTGGATCTTGAAGACAGCGATTATAGAGATATTCCCCAATGACTGCCTTTTTTGGCAGAAACAGATGGGAAATTACGAGAATATCAGGAGATGCGGTTTGCTCTCTGATTTTTGTTGGCAGTTGTGAGATATTTTCCATGCTAATTTTGATAAGTTTAATTCAAATAATAGGAAAGTGTTAATACTGAAACTCAGGTGCAGTATTTAGCATGACGTGATTTTGATATCCCCAGTATGGACTTGGTTATAGCTTCAGCAAAGAAGTGAAATAAAAACGAACCCAGATGCTTTGTTGCGTGAAGATATCTGCTACTTTAAGATTGGCAGTTTCCGTATTTCCAACATTTTTTGTAACGTGTTGGCTCCTCAAATCACACTGACTATGGATGTTGTAACAACGATATGTTGAGCAACAATTCTTTGTAATCATTTCACCAGATAATTGGTTAGCTCTGTATCTAATTTGTCTGGCTTTTTTCATTTTAGCTAACAGCTATACTGGACAAACCAGAGATTTATACATTTCTTGACAGAAATTTTTACCATCTGTAATTAACACAGGCAAGGCGGAAATATTTGTATACATGATTGCCACTCTGTAAAATATAGCTTTGAAAAACATAATTTCCCATTTTTTTGAGCCAATGCATTACAAATATCTCAGCAATATTTTAGAACATTAAGTATGGGGAATTATTTATTATTTGTGTGAAGTGTTGGTTAATTATATGATTGGTTGATAAATTCTCGTAATTTGTAATTTGAATCAAACTATTACCAAAAAATCACTAACTAAAAATTGCTCATTATAGCCAAAGTTATAATTAATAAACTGCTACAAAGATTACCAAAGCTTGTTTATATGAATAGACTATCCTAGATCACCGTGGATGTCATGCCAAAATGCCAAAATCAGCATGAGTTTTTGGTGGCATATATAGTCGATTTTCTAGCTTTTTATGGAAAAATAAACTGTTTTTGTGATGATCATCAACTGGCTCTCATAAGTAGGTCAACATAATTAAACATAAAACCTTGACGATATAGATCCCCGACTTCTCTAAGAAGTCGGGGATCTGAGTATTACGTTTTTTAAGTTTGAGCTACTTATCAGCTAGTTTGCTAACAATCCGACACATCATGATAGCAATCTACTGACTTTAGTGAAGATGACTAAATTGCATAGATGAAATGTGATTGTGTAAATATATGCGTCAAGTTGCTATGACAAAGGATATAGAAAATTATTCAACGAAATTCAGATCACAGAGTTATGACCAAAATTATGTATATATATGAGAGAAGCCGTGATTGCAGGACTGGTGGTAAATCGTGGGTATGGTTGAGGTACGGTTATCTACTACAGAAATCCCCCCTTCGCTTACTGTCTAACCAAGATAAGACGCGGTAAATTAGAGATGTAGCCAGAAAAAATGAATATTAAAAACAGCTACTGTCAATCAAAACCCTAGTTCCGATGTGGCATGATTCCAGGCAGCACAGCATTTTTATCAGCCACAGAAAGCAATCATAAGTTATACATTTTCAAGCGTCTGTGTTATGCGTAACAAACTACAAAAAACCCTCAAACCCCTGTTCAAAATTTTCTTTGTCTTCAGCTTAGTGTTAACTTTAGCACTTAGCCATGCTGATGGAGCATTAGCCGCCCGCAGTGGTGGTCGTATCGGCGGAGGTTCATTTAGAGCGCCTTCTAGCCGTACCTATACACCTCGCACCTATGCGCCTGGTGGTGGTGGAGGATACTATCCTGGTGGTGGTGGCTTCGGCTTTCCTTTCTTGATTCCCTTTTGGGGTATCGGCGGCGGATTTGGCGGTATATTCAGTATTTTAATCTTCCTTGCGATCGCCAACTTCCTGATGCAAACCTTTCGCCGTGTTAGCAGTGGTGAAGGCGAAGAAGTAGGCTACAGCAGCAATCCTTCTGTATCTGTAACTCGTTTGCAAGTTGGTTTGTTAGCACAAGCTCGTGGTTTGCAAACCGAACTCAACAAAATTGCCGAATCTGCTGATACTAATTCCCCAGAAGGAAGAGCAGAAGTTTTGCAAGAAGCGAGTTTAGCTTTACTCCGTCATCCAGAATACTGGGTATATGGAGGTGGTGGTACGCAGCAGGTTAAATTAAATGCGGCAGAAGGTCAGTTTAACCGGTTGTCACTAGCAGAACGCAGCAAGTTTAGCGAAGAAACTCTATCTAATGTCAACAACCAGCTCAAAGCAGCCTTGAAAAAAGAAGCTTTACCTGCTGCTGATCAAATTGATAACCCCACCCAACTAATAAGCGAAGGACCTGGAGAATACCTGATTGTTACCTTATTAGCAGCGACATTAGGCAAGTTTGAAATCCCACAAATCAACAGTGCTGATGATTTGCGTCAAGCCTTGCGGCGAATTGGAGGAATTCCCGGTGATCAACTTTTAGCTATTGAGGTGCTTTGGACTCCCCAAGCTGAAGGCGATACCCTCACATCTGATGATATCTTGGCGGAGTACACCGATTTGAAGCTGATGTAAAGGTTTTGTGGGGTATTTCATCCCCTAAGCATCTACACACAAATCCTCTATATAGACTCTACTGCAAATACAAACAAGGCTCAGATCCCCGACTTATTGAATAAGTCGGGTATTTTTGTGTTCCTAAAAGTTGAGAGTTTTGGAGTGGGTGATGCTGAAGCAACTCACCCTGGAAAATTGGAAAAGTTTCCGTTATACGGAGCTTCTACTTGCTATTTATGATCAGGTTATAACCGCCGAATAGCAACTTCTAAACCTTCACAAACATCTGTGAGAAAATCTAAATCCAAAGTAGCGATCGCATCACTAGATTTGTGATAATGAGGATTCCTTAAAAATGCCGTATCTGTCACCATCATCGCTGGATAACCCAAATCCCAAAAAGACGCATGATCACTGAGTCTAGTTTGAGGAACAATTAAACCACGATTCGGCACAGGTAGCCACTGACTGGATATACCAACTTGGCGAATATTGCGACTCATCCCGATTAAGTCCCGAAGTGTGCGTAAATTACCAATTAAAGCGATAAAATCGCCCTGATTCGGATAAAACCGTTCTAAAGGAGATGGATAACGTTGAGAATTAGCAGTAAAATCACGATATCCCAACATTTCCAGAGATATCATTAAACGCAGAGGTTGCCGTTGTTCATGTAACAAAGCTGCATATTCAGCACTACCTAGCAACCCGTATTCCTCCATATCAAACGCCACCAGCCGTAAAGGGTATTTAACGGGTTCAGCCGCAAATTTTCGGGCTAACTCCAACAATACCGCTACACCCGTAGCATTATCATCCGCGCCTGGTGTCCCTGGTACAGCATCATAATGAGCCGCAATTAAAATTGGTGGTAAATCTTTTTTTCTCGTTCCAGATTGGCAAGGTAAATTGAGAATGAGATTATTACAGCGTTTACTGCGTACTAGAAAGGTGTGGATTTCCACACTTTCCCATTGGGCAAATTCTTGACGGATGTATTCTTGAACAAAAAAATGCCCGGCTGTGGCTAAGTAAGGATCGCGTTCTCGCGCTATCTGCCGCAGATGATTTAGTAATCGTTCTTTTAAAATCAAAGCTTTAAAATAGTTGCAGGATCAACTTTTTTTGACACGAAAAACAAAAAAGCAACGTTGATCAAAGTGGATTTCCCAACTGGAAGAAACGGTAGAGCTAAGTATTTGCCGGATAAGATTTGAGGCTACTTGGACATACTTAGCGTTCTCAATGTTATCCTAGTCTTGCAACTAGCTCCTCAAGCTTAAACTCCTCTACTTCTAACCTTAATGATGACTATCATACCATTGAAGTGTTTTCATCCAATAGCAAACAGCTAGAGGTAGTGCCGCATAATCATAATAAAATTATAAGACACGCTAGGAGAAGAGTAACGCATGGGCAAGGTAGTCGGCATCGACTTGGGTACAACCAACTCAGTAGTCGCCGTAATGGAGGGTGGTAAGCCGGTGGTGATTGCCAATGCAGAAGGAATGCGAACAACCCCCTCTGTTGTCGGCTTCAGCAAAGAGGGCGAAAGGGTGGTGGGGCAAATGGCACAGACGGCAAACTGTTCTCAACCCACAAAATACATTTTTTGCAGTTAAACGCTTCATTGGGCGGCAGTATGGTGAACTGAGCCAGGAATCTAAGCGTGTACCGTATACTATCCGCAAAGACGAATTAGGTAATATTAAAATTCCCTGTCCCCGTCTCAAAAAGGATTTCGCCCCCGAAGAAATTTCGGCAATGGTGATGAAAAAATTGGCAGAAGATGCTAGTCGCTATTTGGGTGAACCCGTGACAGGGGCAGTAATTACAGTTCCCGCTTATTTTAATGATTCTCAACGACAAGCTACCCGCGATGCTGGCAGAATTGCCGGTTTAGAAGTGTTGCGGATTCTCAATGAACCGACAGCCGCATCTTTGGCTTATGGCTTAGATAGGGGTACGACGGAAACTATCCTGGTCTTTGACTTGGGCGGTGGTACTTTTGACGTGTCCATTTTGGAAGTCGGCGATGGCATTTTTGAAGTTAAAGCTACCAGTGGAGATACTCAACTGGGTGGTAATGACTTTGATAAACAAATAGTCGATTGGTTAGCAGACCAATTTCTGGAAGCTGAAGGGGTAGACTTACGACGGGAGAGACAATCTCTACAACGTCTCATGGAAGCTGCGGAAAAGGCGAAAATTGAACTTTCGGCGGTCAGCGTCACCGAGATTAATTTACCTTTCATTACCGCTACCGCAGATGGACCGAAACATCTCGAAACTCGCCTGACTCGTTCTCAATTTGAAGGTTTATGTATTGACTTGATTAGTCGTATCCGGACACCAGTTAAACGCGCCCTCAAAGATTCTGGACTTTCACCCGTAGATATTGAGGAAGTGGTGCTAGTTGGTGGTTCGACACGGATGCCCATAGTCAAGCAGTTAGTGCGAGATTTAATTGGCATAGAACCCAATGAAAATGTCAATCCTGATGAAGTTGTAGCCATCGGCGCTGCCATTCAGGCAGGTATTTTGGCGGGGGAACTCAAAGATGTGCTGCTTTTGGATGTGACACCATTATCTTTGGGATTAGAAACCATTGGTGGCGTGATGAAGAAACTGATTCCCCGCAATACTACTATCCCAGTTCGCCGTTCTGACATTTTTTCTACGTCAGAAAATAACCAAAACACTGTGGAAATTCACGTAGTCCAGGGTGAACGGGAAATGGCAGCAAATAACAAGTCTCTGGGACGTTTTAAGCTCTATGGTATCCCGCCAGCGCCTAGAGGTATTCCCCAAGTTCAGGTATCTTTTGATATTGATGCTAACGGAATTTTGCAGGTAACGGCTGTAGATAGAACTACCGGAAGAGAACAAAGCATCACAATTCAAGGCGCTTCTACTTTGAGTGAATCAGAAGTAAATCGGATGATTCAGGATGCTCAAAAATACGCTGATGTTGACCGAGAACGCAAGGAAAGAGTAGAAAAGCGGACTCGTTCTGAGGCTTTAATTTTACAAGCAGAACGCCAACTCAGAGAAGTGGCATTAGAATTTGGGATGCAGTTTGCCCGCAACCGTCGTCAGCGAATTGATGGGATTTGCCGAGAACTGCGGGAAAGTCTCCAGGAAAATGAAGATCGGGGAATTGATCAAGCCTATGCTGATTTACAAGATGCTTTGTATGAACTGAACCGAGAAGTGCGTGAGTATTATGCTGAGGATGAAGATGAGGACTTGTTTGGGACGATTCGGGACATTTTTACAGGAGGCGACAAGGAACGCGATCGCGATCGCGATTTTTCCCGTGATCCATATCGAGAACGTGATTCCCGCGATGCTTATGGCCGGGACTACAACAAAGACTACGATCGCAACTACAGCAGAGATAGTCGTTCCCCAGCCTACGACGATAACCGTTCCTCTCGCAAACCCACGCGACCAACCTACCAGGATAACTGGGATGATGATGATGATTGGTTGTAGAGACGCGATTCATCGCGTCTGTCTGTCCCCAATTTCTATTACCAAAATCTAAAATTAAAAGTTAAATAATTGAACTATGCAAAATTTGCAGAATTTCCGCGATTACTACGAAATTTTAGGAGTATCTAAAGATGCCTCCGGCGAAGAAATTAAAAAGGTTTATCGGCGGTTAGCAAGGCAATATCACCCTGATCTCAATCCGGGAAACAAAGCAGCAGAGGAAAAGTTTAAAGATATCGGTGAGGCTTATGAAGTCCTTTCTGATACGGCTAGGCGATCGCAATACGACCAGTTTAGCCGCTACTGGAAGCAGAAAGGCTTTGTCAGTAACAAAGCACCCAAACCTAAAACCTGGGCTGGTTCCGCCAATGGTCGTACTAGCAGTGAAGATGTCGATCCAGGACAATTTAATGATTTTGAGAGTTTTATTAATCAAGTTGTGGGTGTAGGGGGTCGTAAAGACACTAGAAATGGCGGTAGTAGTACCAAAACCGATCCCTTTCGTTCTCCGAAAAGCAGAGTTGAGTATACTGTTCCCAAAAGCCCACCGCGCACACCCCGCCGAGATATTGAAGCTAGATTAACTCTACCACTAGAAAAAGCTTATCAAGGTGGTAAAGAACGGATTCGCCTTGAAGATGGGCGATCGCTCGAAGTAACTATGCCTCCAGGTATGGTAACAGGTCAAACTATCCGGTTACGCAATCAAGGTATTAATGGTGGCGACCTCTACTTAAAAATTACCGTTGAACCTCATCGCCAATTTAAACTAGATGGTTTCAATATATTTTGCCAAGTTCCCGTCACCCCCTGTGAGGCAGTTTTAGGAGGACAAGTAGAAGCACCTACTCTCGATGGTCCAGTAAAAATGACCATCCCCCCCGGCGTGAGGACTGGACAAAGACTGCGTTTAGCTAATAAGGGCTACCCTGGTGAAAACGGCAAACGTGGCGATCAATTAGTAGAAATTCAAATTGTCACGCCCAAAAATCTCACATCTGAAGAACGGGAACTTTATGAAAAATTGCGAGAAATAGAAACCTTTAAACCCCGCGCTGATATATTAAGTTAAAAAGCACAAATTCATCTGTATTTATCTGTGGTTTCTTATTTATCCCTATTTACCTAAATAGAGATGTCAAAAAACAATTACAGTCTGATTAAATAATATAATCACTGGTTCACCATTGAAAATCAATGAAAAACCTATAGAATAAAGTTTTTGAATTTTGACTTCACCTCTGTGCTAGGTAAGCTAAAAAAACCTGATTCTGCACAGCATTTTTAATATAACTATTGTGGGATGGGCATCTTTAAAAAGAAGCAGGGGAGCAGGGCGCAGGGAGCAAGGGGGAGTTAGAAATTACTTTCAACTTCCTTACGTAACAACCTTTCCTCTTCTCCCCTGCCGCCTTCCCTCTGCCTCTTGTTGCCCGTCTAAATTGTGCAAGTTAAATGCTCAATAACTGATCGAATTTGGGGTGAGATTGGTGTATTTTATTTATGCCAAAGTCGGTGAACGCTGAGTAAAAACAGCGCCTGGGGCGCTGCTAATTTCAACCAATTATGCTACTAAGCACTCAGAATGTTGCACTCCTCAAGCGCTACCTGTGAAGGCAACTTCAGGGAACTTCAATTGAGCTTCTGCCATCGGTCGTCTTCTGCCTTCTTCTTGCCAGTAGTTAATTACTTCTGTGGCTTTATTCAGCAATTCGACTCGATCTACATCAGTAATCCAGTGTTTGGACTCTAATTCCTTTTTTAACTCTTCCCAAGCATCATTGCGAGGCCAGAAAAAATACTTAGTTAAAGGACTTGTGCCTTTGCCTACGACTTGATCGACTGCTAGGGCAACGTTTTCGTCTAACCAAAGGATTTTAAGAATAAATTGGGTCAATCATACCTCCGAGGGATATCTGGGGATTAATACTATGTTGCCGATCGCACGGGTGGAAATGATGCCCACTGTATATGCTGTGCGATCGCTTATTTTAACTCAATACTTCACCTGATGACCAAATAGTGGTTGCAAATTGTTTAACCATCACCGATTAAAATCTAATAGCTGCTTTCATCCACCAATTCCATGACTGAAAAATCTTCCCTAAACCCAATTGTAATTTTCGATATTGACGGTGTTGTGCGCGATGTCGGCAATTCCTACCGCCGAGCGCTGGCGGACACTGTAGAGCATTTTACCAACACAGCCTATCGTCCCACCCCAGGAGATATTGACCAGCTAAAATCCGAAGGACTCTGGAATAATGATTGGGAAGCTTCCCAAGAATTTATTTATCGCTACTTTGAATCTCTGGGACAAACTCGCCAGCAATTGCAACTGGATTACAAAACTATTGTCGCCTTTTTTCAATCTCGTTATCGAGGCACAGACCCAGAAAATTGGAATGGGTATATCTGTGATGAACCGTTATTATTACAACCAAGCTATTTAGAACAACTCACAGAAGCAGGAATTGACTGGGGATTTTTCAGTGGTGCTACCCGTGCTTCTGCTACTTATGTTTTACACAAACGTCTGGGTTTACAGTCGCCAGTATTAGTTGCAATGGAAGATGCACCGGGGAAACCAGACCCCACCGGACTTTTTGCCACAATTAGCTTATTAGAGAATGAACTAAATCATCTGTCAGCAATCATCTATGTAGGAGACACCGTAGCTGATATGTATACCGTCAGGAAGGCGCGAGAGATGCATCCTCACCGGAATTGGATTGGTGTGGGTATTTTACCGCCTCACGTCCAGGAAACAGCCGCCCATAGTGATGCTTATGGTGAAACACTCTTAGCCGCAGGTGCAACCATAGTTTTAAGTAACGTTGAACAATTAAATCCATTCAAAATAGCTGAATTATTCCAAAAAGTAGGGAAAATTAAAAATTAAAAATGTAATATTAATAGAAATTGTGAACAAAATTTTGGCTTTAAGAGCGTGTTTGAAAAGTGGTTGGCTGTGATTTTAGGCACTCGCAGATCCCCTTGAGCCTCCCCTTAAAAAGGGGGGAACAGCGATCAAAGTCCCCCTTCTTAAGGGGAGCCAGTGCGGTCTTGGGGGTTTCCGCCATGAGCAACTGGCGTGGACTTAGGGGGATCTAGAACGTTTTGCTACCAATAATAAGACTTTTCAAACACCCTCTAAGATTAATCCAGCAATTGGGTGCATAAATAACTCGCTGATCAAATTCTGGCTCCAAATCATGGGGAAAATAATCAAAATGCCTGAACTTCAACTACCTGATGGTCCCAAAAATCATCCTTGGCTACAGACATACAAATGGCTGACTAGCCCTTTGGAATATATGGAAGACTGTGCTAAAAGCTATGGTGATATTTTCACCCTCCGCTTCGGCCCAGTTTCTAAGCCTCAAGTATTCGTCAGCAACCCTCAAGCTATTCAGCAGATTTTTAGCACCGACCCCAAACATTTAGACTCTGGTGGAGCCGCCGGGGTACAATCGCCTTTGTTAGGAAAGCAATCACTACTAGCCCTAGATGGAAAGCCTCACCAGCGACAACGTAAGCTATTAACACCTCCCTTTCATGGTGAAAGGATGTTGGCTTATGGTGAGCTAATTGGTGATATTAGTCAAAGAGTAACTAATCAATGGCAGGTTGGTGAAACTATTTCCGTCCTGTCATCGATGCAAGCCATTTCTTTTCAGGTAATTTTAAAGGCTGTATTTGGTCTAGCTGAGGGACCACGTTACGAAAAACTCAAAGAACTTTTAATTGCCATTCTCAATCCCAAAACACCTATTTTACGGTCAATGCTGCTGATGTTCCCATCACTGCGTCGGGATTTAGGTCGCTTGGAGTCCTTGGGGAGAGTATTTGCGTTTACGGCGACAAATTGACGAACTCGTTTATGCTGAGATTCAAGAACGCAAAGCACAGCCTGATTCATCCCGGACTGATATTTTATCTTTGATGATGGCAACTCGTGATGAAGCGGGTGAACCGATGACGGATGTGGAGTTACGTGATGAGTTGATGACTTTATTAGTCGCAGGTCACGAAACTACAGCTACATCACTGACTTGGGCTTTATACTGGATTCACCATCAGCCACAGGTGCGTGAGAAATTATTGCAAGAGTTAAGCACTTTGGGCGAAAAACCCGACCCCAATGCTATTTTTCGATTGCCTTATTTGAATGCAGTTTGTTCGGAAACATTGCGTCTTTACCCAGTTGCAATGCTGACTTTGACTAGATTAGTCAAATCACCGTTACAAATTGGAGAATATCAGTTTGAGCCTGGGACGTTATTAATTCCCTGTGTTTATTTAACTCATCATCGGGAAGATTTATATCCTGATTCCAAGACATTTAAACCAGAGCGTTTTTTAGAAAGGCAGTTTTCCAATTCAGAATTTATACCTTTTGGTGGTGGTAATCGTCGCTGTATTGGTATGGCGTTTGCTTTATTTGAGATGAAACTGGTGTTAGCCACAGTGCTGTCTAATTGGCAAATGGAATTAGCGGATAGTCAACCAGTGCTACCAGTACGTAAGGGCTTACTGTTCGGTCCGAAAGGCGGTGTGCAGATGGTTGTGAAGGGGAGGCGTGAGCAAAATCGGTTAGTCCCTGAGACTACTTCAGTATAAAACGATGGGGGTGTGGTGCGATCGCCTAAGTCGCGCTGAGTCGCACCACACCCATTAAGCAAATCTTGCTAAAAATTTCTGTTGTTCGATATTGGCAAATGTATCACAAAAGCCTGAAAGCTTTAGCAGTTAATAGCCCTAATTTCTTAATTGAAAACGCACTGGCATTCTATCACTTGGATAAATTAAAAGGTTCTGCTGTAAATTTTCCAGGGATGAACGACCATTGACTAATTCCCAATCGAAGTAGCGCAGCAGTAGTGATAGCATTAGCGTTCCTTCGAGCATTGATAAATGTTCTCCCAGGCAACGGTGAGAACCTGAGCCAAAGTGAATCATTGGCAGTGGACTACTTTCAGTATTCTTGTTTAACCAACGCTCTGGTAAGAATTCTTCCGGATCTGAATATATTTCTGGATCTCTTCCAGCCCCAAGCATTGACCAGAAGATTTTTGTACCACGAGGAATTACCTTATCCTCTATCATGATCTCACGTTGGGCTTCCAATGAAGTCGAGCCTGATGCGACTGAATAAAGGCGCAAAGTCTCTTTAAGAATAGCCTGAATGTAAGCCAACTCTTTGAGGTTTTCTGTATTAATACCACCTCGATTTTGCCAAACTTGATCAACAATCACCTGAGCCTGCTGAAAAACTTTCTGGTTTAAAGCCAACTCCGCAACTGCAAAAGATAAAGTATGGGCTGTTGTGTCAGTACCTGCTATTAAAAGTTCAATAGCTTCTGCTATTAGTGTTTCACGATTGTATTTTGGTTCTTTGGCAGCTATTTTTACTAGCATTGATTCTTGGAACAAAGAACTTACCTGTTTTAAATCGGTTTTGTTTTGTTCCCTCATCTGTAAAGCTAATTCAACATGGGGAGAAAGGAAGTCTTCTAAATATCGTCTGGCTGTCCAATAATCTCGTGAATTCTTAGTTGGCAGATATTTCATCCAAAATTTTTCGCCCCCAGTAGCTACCCGTAAGAACCGATAGCCCAAAGTAGACATTGCTTCGTACACCTTGAGAACATCAAGAGGTGGCCCTTCAGGACTAGCAGTTTTCCTATCCACAGGAATGCCCAGCACTAGAGAAGAAATCACTCTCATTGTTAGTTCTACAAATAGAGGATCTACCTGAACTTCTTTTGGTGGCGGAGTTTCTTTCAGTTTCTCAATTACCTGTTCGCAGGCTTGGCTAATAATTTCCACATATCTGGACATACCAGTAGAACTGAACTCAGGGTTCCAAGCCTTGCGTCGCCACTGCCACTCAGTCCCGTTTTGACCGAAAAGAATAGGACCACCGATATCGTTCCAAGCTTTGCTCGCTCGCTGAGACCTGATGAGGCTACCGTCTCTCATCCCATTGATAATGGTATCTTCAATAACTTTTGGCTTACTCAAAACCAGAGTTGGATAGCCAATCCAGAAAACATACATCGGGCCTAGCTGCTGGCTCCAATTAAACAATAATTGGAAAAATTTTTTCTGTTTTACTGCTGCTAATACTTGTGGAGCATTTCCTAACAGCCAGTGTCGGGGCGGTGAGGGGATGGATGCTAAGGATTTGTAAATATTTTTTTGTTTCCACCAGCGCCAGCCCAGTATTCCCACTACGCTTGTAAAGCCTAAGAATGTGACTGAATATGGAAATAAGGAAGGAAAAGCTATCTGAGCAGCAATCTCTTGAAACATAAATTTGACTTTTCTTCACAACAATTTCAAATTATCCAGATACTACCGTATCTTTGACACCTGCTTAAAAGCCTTTAAGGATACTTACTGAAGTTTCAAAAATTTATCTAAAGCTACTACCATACTGGGAGGCCAACGGCGGATATTTGTTACCCAGTTCATATCTTTGTAGCGGTTATCCAGCCCATAAGCTGCTACCCAGTTGCTTTCGGCTTCGCCTTGGTTGCCATTTACCCAGTAAGCTGCTGTGAGGGCGGCACGCATATCGGCAAATTGGGGATATTTGCGGACGATGTTCTTCATCTCACGGATGGCTTCGTCGATTTGACCAGTTTCATAAAGGGCGAGGGCGTAGTTAGCTCGCGCAAAGGCAAAATTTGGGGCGATTTCCATTGATTTTTGATAGTCTGCGATCGCATCTTGCCATTGTCCTAAACCTGATTTGGCATTACCCCGATTGTTATACGCCATCGGATCATTAGGATCAAGTTCTAAAACATGATTATAGTCTGCGATCGCCTCTTGCCATTTTCCCAATCCTTCCAAAGCTGTACCCCGATTTAAATAAGGATCAGTGGCATTGGGGGCTAATTCTATCGCTTGGTTATAATCTGTCAATGCTGCTTGCAACTTATTCTGACTCACCCGCGAATTTCCCCGGTTACTCCATGCACCTGCATTAGTGGGAAACTGCTCAATAATCTGTGTCCAGTAAGTTTCCGCCGTGGCAAAATCACCCTTATTAGTCGCTTTTAAAGCCTTATTAGCCCATTCATCTCCTTGTTTTAACTGTTCTGGAGTAATACTAGGCACTTCCGATACTGCCAAAACTGGTGTACTCCAGCCCAACACCAACAACAAACTCAAAACAATCCCAATTAACTTGATCATCATCGATATATTTACCTTTAAGAGTGGGGAGTGGGGAGTGGGGAGTGGGGAGTAGGGAGTAGGGGGAAATACCTTGGGCTAGTACCACAATCTTTCTCCCTCATATCCCCATCGCCATTCCCTTAACTACAATAGCGATAACTGTTCATTAGGCGGCTTAAAACCCAAATGTTTGTAGGCTGAAGTGGTGGCGATTCGACCGCGAGGAGTCCGGCTTAAATAGCCAATTTGCATCAGGTAAGGTTCATAAACTTCTTCAATGGTTTGGGTATCTTCACCTGTAGCCGCAGCAACTGTTTCTATGCCCACGGGACCACCATTAAATTGTTCAATAATTACACTCAGCATTCGGCGGTCTGTCCAATCTAAACCACAGGGATCGACTTGAAATAGTTGCAATGCTTCTGATGCAACGACTTCTGTAATCTCACCCGATAATTTCACTTCCGCGTAATCACGCACACGCTTAAGTAATCTATTTGCTATTCTGGGCGTACCTCTGGCACGACGAGCAATTTCTGTCGCCCCATCTTCAGCAATAGGAGTTTTGAGGAAGTCGGCACTTCTTAACACAATTTTGGTGAGTTCGTCAACTTCGTAAAAGCGCAACTTCTGAACTAAGCCAAAGCGATCGCGCAAAGGTGAACTCAGCGCCCCCACACGGGTTGTCGCCCCCACCAGCGTAAATTTGTTCAGTGGTATACTTCTAATACGAGCGCCAGCCCCCTTACCCACGGTAATATCTAAACGATAATCTTCCATCGCTGGATAGAGAATTTCCTCTGTCATCCGCGAAAGACGATGAATTTCGTCAACAAATAGGACATCTCCGGGTTTAAGGTTCACTAATAGCCCTACAATATCTCTGGGACGTTCTAGCGCTGGCGCACTGGTAATTTTGTAGTCAACTCCCATCTCTGATGCTAAAATCATTGCCATTGTTGTTTTACCTAATCCCGGAGGTCCATATAGCAGCAAGTGATCCAGCACCTCACCCCTTGACTTAGCTGCTTTGATGGCAATATCTAGCACATCCTTTAAGTCTTTTTGTCCAATGTAATCAGCAAATTGCTGAGGTCTGATACTCTCTTCTTGCTTCCCTTGTTCGTCAGTAGCAGCTTCAGGTTGCAAAATGTTCTCGTTTGCAGGTGCGGGGGTGGACTCCCGACGGGGCTTCTTTGGTTGTCCGTTGGGTTCTTGAGGCTGTTTTTTCGAGGAGATTATCGCCATAATTCAGCTATCAACTTTGACTTGAGGACTGTTTGAGGGCTATCTACGCCGCAATGGCTGCGAGTAAATACGAGATCAGGGGCAAAAATTTTCGGCGAGAACTACACGTGTCCAATTAGAATTTAAATTCCAGTCGATTACCCAGGAGTGAAAAAGTTATTATGTTATCTAAAAGAATCTTACCGTGCTTAGATGTGAAGGCGGGACGGGTTGTAAAAGGAGTTAACTTTGTAGACCTTAAGGATGCAGGTGATCCGGTAGAACTAGCCAAGGTTTACAACGAAGCCGGTGCTGATGAGTTAGTGTTTCTGGATATTACGGCGACTCATGAAGACCGGGATACAATTATTGATGTGGTGTATCGCACTGCTGAACAGGTTTTCATTCCCTTGACTGTTGGTGGTGGAATTCAAACCTTAGAAAATGTTAAAGCTTTGTTACGAGCCGGCGCAGACAAGGTTAGTATTAATTCAGCGGCTGTACGTGATCCTGACTTAATCAATCGGGCAAGCGATCGCTTTGGTAATCAGTGCATAGTGGTTGCAATTGATGCCAGACGCAGGATTGATCCTAACAATCCAGGCTGGGATGTGTACGTGCGAGGTGGTAGAGAAAATACGGGCTTAGATGCCTTACGTTGGGCGCAAGAAGTGGAAAGACGAGGTGCAGGGGAATTACTGGTGACAAGTATGGATGCTGATGGAACTCAAGCTGGCTACGACTTAGGGCTGACAAGAGCGATCGCTGAATCCGTACAAGTTCCCGTCGTTGCTTCTGGTGGCGCAGGTAACTGTGAACATATTTATACGGCATTAACAGAGGGTAAAGCCGAAGCTGCATTACTAGCATCATTACTGCATTACGGACAATTAAGCGTTGCAGAAATAAAGAACTATTTGCACGATCATTCAGTACCAGTACGGTTGTGTCCTTGATGTCCAAAACATCATCAAAACTTAACCACATCCATCATAAGTTAGATACAGTTCTCTGAAATAGTGTTAACATTGGTTTACAAGTATGAATAAATATTAAGAAATATTATGTTGATTGTTATTTTACTATTTGACGTAGCGCTGGTGGCATGGTCGCTGCACCTAATGGAAAAAGCCGTACAGTATAAAGAGTTCTCTCTCATGCTGGCTGGGACATTAGTGGCGCTGGCAGCTGCTGCTATGTTGGTAGTTTATTTCCTCATGGGACACTGTATGACCTATTTGTTACAAGTGTCCTAAAAAATCCCCTGTCACAGAAGATAAACTTTACATTTAATAAATCCGGCTTGACAAAGCTCAAATATTAAGAGATTATAGATAAGAATCCGAGGGGCTATAGCACAGTTGGTAGCGCGTCTCAATGGCATTGAGAACTAACCCCCAGAAACAGCTATATAAGCACACTAATTTCTAAGGCTATCCTATGTTCTGCCATAAGGTGACATAAGATAGTGCGGCAAATAAAGGTTCAGAAGAATGGTAATTCTTGCATTCTCAGATGGACTTATCAGGATGAAAGGTACAGTCTAACTTGGGGTGCGTGGGAAGATACCTCAGAGAGAGCTAGGCTAGATTACTGTGGTAAGTTAATATACCAGGATTGTTTGATAGGTCAATTTGATCCTACACTCAACAAGTATAAGCTCTGGTTACAGGGCATTACTTATGGTGGCAATGGTGGTAGCAAGCCTCCTGAATCAAGGTTTCCTCCACTAATTGAAATGCTTCAGCTACGGATTGCTGATAACTACAATTCTGCTGACCAATCCCTACTCAAACTCCTGCAAGGATATAAGAAGCAAATCAAAACCAGTGTGGATGCTAAGGAGTTTCTAGACTGGCTTGATGGTAGGGGTATTAAAAAGAATAGTAAGAAAAGATACCTAGCTATTTTGCAGGTGCTTAGGAAAGATTTGTTTGGTAGCTTTCAGGTCAAGGTTCCAGATAAACCTAGAGCTAAACCACTGACCACTAATGAAGTGGATATGATTCTGAGTTCTCTACAAAGAGATCCTTTTTACAATCACTATCATGATTTTATACTACTGTTACTTAACACTGGGTTACGCCTTAGTGAAGCAATTGGTTTGAGGTGGCAGGATATTGACCTACAGAAAAGGGAAATTCATGTCTATGAAACTCTGAATAAAGTTAAAGGTAGAAGCTCTAAAAGAGTCAGGAAGACCACCAAAACAAATGTTTATAGGATTGTACCTATGAATAGCAAGGTGTACCAAATACTAAAGGTTAGGTCTGAGGCAAAGAATAAACAAGAGTTGATTTTTACTTCACCTAAAGGTCTACCACTTGATGATCACAATATAGGTCAACGGTGTTGGAAGATAACTTTGGAAAACTTAGGTATTCCTCACCGTCCACTCTATGTTTGTAGGTCAACCTTTATTAGCCATTGTATTAGCAGTGGTATTCCTCCTCATGAGGTGGCAGACTTGGTTGGTAACAGCCCTGAGATAATCTTTAGACATTATCTAGGCAGTATTAAAAAACCTAAGTTACCTGAATTGTAAGCAATCAAATAATCATTCCAGAAAACCCATTTAGTTTAGGATATTTATCTATCATGCACAACCAAAAAGTAAAAGAAATAGTTGAAGCATTAGAGATTTCTGTTGAAGAGTTGAATTATACTATTCATGTTTTAAAGGAATGTGATAAGGGTTTTGAGTATAATCAACCCTATCTAGAAGAACTGAGCAGGAAAGTCCTAAACGCTGATTTCTCTAAGATTTATGCAAGGTTAAATGAACTTTACATAAGACTTTATCTAATTGGAATGGATTAAAAAATTAACTTAATGAGTCAGCTAATCTTGTAGTTGGCTCATGAAGCTTAGATGAAGATACATTTCAGTAATTTTTCTCTATCTAGCGTTTAGGGAATATCTTACATTAAGGTTTAGGTGCTTAAATTTCAACTCAAAACAATAAATGTATGTCAAATAACAGTGATGAAGGGGGACCAATAGTTAATGCTATCCTTACTCTTCTTTGTTTTTTGTTAATAGGAAACGTAAAATCTTGTTTAAGAGGAAACTATAAACATAACCCTCCCAGATACCATTCTCCTTCAGCTTTAGAGAAAGTGTATTATAGTAAACCAAATTATTCCCCTACACAAAGCAACATTTAACGCTTAGATATACTTGGGTATATTATAGAGTACCTACTTATATTAAATTAGGTACTTTTTAATACTATTATTATGGGTTTACTTCTACGTAACTCATGGAGTTTATAGCCTGTAATCTTTACTGGGTAAGGGTTATAGCTATAGTGTAGTACAGACTATGCCATACATACCTTATATGAGTCTTCTTCACTCTGCTTCCCTGCCTGATACCCCCTTCCTGTCTCCTGTTCTCCTGGTTCCCTCTCTTTCCTGACCCCCCCTGTTTATATCTAAAATTTTGCAAAATCAGGATTCCAGCCCCCCAAGTCAAAAAGAGAGCAGTCTTCATGACCCCTCCCCTTTGATTCAGTCTACTGGTGTATCAACCTCTATGGGTTAAACAAAAGCCTTCTCCTCTAGGTAAGCATACTTTAGACCTGAGTTGCGTTTAGCTATATCCATTGCTTCTCTAGGTATCTCTCCAATTGTTACCAAACCATCATGCTGATTACTTAGGACTCTGTACCCAAAGTCCTTACTGATTACAGTTAGGTGATGTATATAAGCTGCCTCTGTGCCTTGCAGAAGGAAAGCTGAGAGCCTTCTTTTCATTTTGTTAACTTTCTTTTTATCCCACTCCCCCTTAGTCTGATACTCTGTTAAGTTAAAAGTTTTACCTGTCTTATTTACAAGTAACTGCTGGCTATGAGCGTAAAAAGATTCATCTGGGATATACTTTGTTAGCATCCATTCTTGCCAAGCATCAATACAAGCCTTCAAGGGAGCTACCACTTGAGCAAACCTAGTGTAATATGTCAGAGCTAAATCTGGATTCCCTTTAGCTTCCTGACATAAAGCCCTGATGAGAGCTACATTAGGGTAGTCTTCCTGCTCTATCAATTGTCCTCTTATCTTTTTAACAACCTTAACCACTTCAAAGTTCTTAGCTTTTACATTTTCTTGTAAGTAACCTCCCATAATTAGTGCCATAAAGCACTGCTTCCATCTGTCTTTACTGATACCTACTGCATCAGCATATACCTGCTTATCTTGAGCTAAGTATTCATGCAACCAAGAAGTATCAATCTTAGCTTTTTCAAACCATTGAATTAAACCGTATACTTGACTAGACTTTAGATCATAGTTTTTAATACCAGGGATATCACTGAACCCCTGCTTTTTCATCTCTCTAGAGCAGCCCTGCATACAACTACCTAGCTCAGTTAATCTACCAGACATTTGAGGGTCACCAAAGATTACCTGATACTCAGCCAAACCATTTTCTAATGGGGTGTGATTTTCTCTAATCCGTTTAAGGCAAGAATTATCCACAATAAAAGCCCTTAAGTCTTTTTCAGTACCAAAGATTCAACGCATCTTTTAGAGCTTCTACATGTGCCTCCAAAGCACTTAAATTAACTATACATTTTTTGATTGTATCCATAGCTCCCAAAAGCAAATCAGAATGATAATTATTATTGTGGTCTTTTTTAAGGTATCTCACCTGCTCATTCATTTTTTTACCAGTCATTAAATTGTAATATTGGCAGGTGGTATATTCCTCAGAAGAATCAGGAGAATGGTACTCTATTTGTTCCATTATTTCTAGAGGAGTTCTATAACACCGACATAGACCATCTTTCCTAGAATAGGTTTGCTCTAGGAATAACCCATCAGCAAGCTCAAGTTGATCCAGTACCTTAATTTCTAGTAGACCAGCTTCTTTCATCTTTTCAAGCTGAATTTTTGTTTTACCCCACTGCTTTCTAATTAATTCTGCACTAATAGGAACCCAACCAGATTCTCTCTGTATAAAAGATACTAGAGTGCTACTGTAAACATGAACAAAGAATTGATAATCAGATTTAGTAAAGTCTTTTAGCAAGGTATCTAAGTAGGTCTTAACTGATTCAGGACTTCTAAGGGTTTTAATAATATAAGCGTTATTCATATTTAGTTTTAATAATTCTGTAATAATATGTAGTGTATGTAGTATAATGTAATTAAGAATATAGTTATTTGTAAGAATTTAGAATATGTTTTGTGTGTGAGAGGGGAGTGGTTACCCCTCTCTTTGTTTTAACTATGCTGCCTTAAGAGCTGCTGCACCTGGAGGAGTAGGATTAGTAGGAATACTATAACCTGCTTTCTCAAGTGTACGCTTAATGAAACTAAAACCTTTTGGTGTAACTAAGGTAACAGAATCATCTTTCAGTGTGTATTGGTTGTACTTAATTCTGATTACAAAGTAACCTGTATCTACAAAGTTTTGATAAGGGTTATTGCTTAAATTTAGAATACTCTTATCACGTAAAAATCTAAATAAATTATTTCTACCTAACCCTTTTACACAAAGAACTTTAGCTACAGTTTCTACATTCATCAGCCCTTCACGGTCACAGAGAGCATCCCAATCTTGAGCTTTAGGAGTTAACTCATTTACCTTCTCTTGAGCCTCAGCAGCCACCAATGCTAAAGCCTGCTTCTCTTTTAAAGCAATAAGATAAGCCTCAACTGCATCAATTAAATTATTAGGTAAATCAACAGTATTTCTAGCTGCTTTGTAAGCTTTAACTAAATTAAGTTTAGCTTGTCTAGCTTGAGGAGTATTTTTACAGTAAGTCAGTAGTAAATAACACTGGTCTTCATTTAAGTAATAAAAAGTTTCAGCATATCTAATATCTCCAGCCTGCGTTTCAAACGCGACCTGACCAAGTTGATAAAAGTCAGCGTAATAAGTTTTAATTAGCTCTTTAAGATTTTTATGTAGAACCCCTAACTCAGAAGCAATCAATCTAGAGTCAACAACCAATTCTGAGTTAATGTTTTGTACTGTAATTTGTAAGTTAGACATAGTTTTGTGAGTTTAATATATATGATTTGTATAATTTTAATGAATGGAGTGTAAAGGTTAGTCCTCTACACTAAGGGATTTACTAAAAGCTAAAAGTCTGATCTCTTTCACCTTGCAGATAGAGCTTAACTGCTTCTCTGATAATGTCAGCTCTGTCTAAACCTTTGGCATCAGCTATCTTTTGAAGCTGGTCATTGTCACCTTTAAAAAGTCTGATTGAAGTAAGTTTATCTAGTTTCATATTTGTGTATTTATTGAATTTCTTTATACTACTAATAATAACATTCTTTAAGAGTCTAGTCAATATAAATACCTGTATTAATTGGGCAGTAAAAATAAGAGGACTTTTATCAGCATTCTTTTACAATACATTTTAAAAACGCCACCACTTACAAAACCATATACTTTACTAATAGAGATAGAACAAGTAATAGATAGATATAGATAATCTCTAAAAGGAGAATCAAAGCAAACTGTAATTACTAAACTTTTATCTGACAATTTACTTGAGGCAGTTTATTGGACAGCAGCTAATGGTTAGACAGTTTACTCAAGGCAGCTTACTAAAGCCAGCTAATTGTCAGCAAACCATAGAGCAAACTAATAGTCAGACAGCTTATGAATAGTCAGCTAATTGCTTAGGTAATAGTCAGACAGCTTATAAATAGTCAGCAAACTTTGTAGCATTACTCATATATCAAAGCAAAGCTATCACGCATAGTACACTTATACTAAGCCACCTGATTTAAGATGCTGCTTCTTAAAGTTAGTAAACTCTGCTGAGACAGTAGCCATAAGACTGGTGAGCATATCCCCTTTGAATAGGTAGCAGATGAGTAGGTCTATATGACATTGCTCTAACCAGTAGTCTGACCCTGACTCCCATAGACCATAGCCTACTGTATCTATAGCCTTGTAGTGGTTAGCTATGGTAGCCCTCACCTGGGTATGGGGTACACCCAACCACCTAGCCACCACTGCACTGTGTAGTCGCCATCCATTGCGGAACTCTACATCTAAATCCATAACAAATAATAAATAATAATAAATAATAATAAACAATCTTATGTAAGTAACATCACACACAGCTACTACAGTCAGCTACTACCACTGGTACACACACACAGTATACACATACACACACCAACAGTAGTACCTACAGTAACAGTACACACTATGCACATAGCAATAGTAGTAGACATATACACACACCAACAGTAGTACCTACAGTAACAGTACACACTATGCACATAGCAATAGTAGTAGACATATACACACACTATGTATGTACTCTATACAGTTAGTACAACTATACTATATACTTACTTAAGCATATAAGAACAGTTACTAACTATTACTCTAATGGATGATTGTAAGATAACTATTACATATTATATATAGTGAATACTACTCATCCTTACTGAAGTGTCAAGCTTAACTAATAGACAACTAAGTATATATGATACTATACATATACTACTGTACTGAGTAGACTTAGGGAGTACACCACTACATAGTAAGACTTACTCACTACTATCTGTTAAGCCAGTAGTCATTATACTTATTATAAAAGTAATGTAGCACTTCTTTAAAGGAACACTGATACCTATTTAATAAGTAGACTAATAGGGGTATGTTGTATGAGGTGAGTAACCTTTATTAAAACCTCCCCCTGGGGGTAGAATGCCCCTCACCCAGCCCTCTGTAGCCACTATACCTTAAACCATACACGTATCCCTATACAAAAACCTATTTATCCTACTTTCTACTTGTATAATTAAGATATATAATAAACATAAGTGAAACTTTATATACATGAGTTCTAAACAAGAATTGTTTGATGCTTACAAAGGTATCAACCCTGCTACTAATCAAGAGTTACCAGTCAAGCTAATTCAGTTAGTTGTAGAGCAAATCAAAGGATTTTTATTGGGAGATGGCTATCAAAAAAAACTTAAATTCTTAGCTATCAATTCTGAGCAACAAGAACAATTAGATGACAAACTAAATGAGATTAATCTTTATAGAATCCTGAGTGATGTCTATTTGGAAGTACCTGTATTTGGTGAATCTTTCATTGAGGTTTCTCAAGGTAAGCTGCGTCATATTCATACGCTTGACATTGAGGAAATTAAGGTTGACCCTAATAACCCAATGCAAGTAGTGTACCTGCGGGAGAAAAGAGAAGTCTATGACCCTGTTAGAAATGCATACACTGATGTAAGAGTAGAGCATTACTTAACTCTCACCAATGAATCCCCAGAGTTAAATGTATTTGACTTACCTGCATACAGATACTTTCAAAAAGTAGGCAATGCTGAACCAGTAGAATTAGGTGATCATATACCTATTGTAAGAGTTGTAAATTCTCTCATTGGAAGAGAGTCACAATCTCCAATTGAAAGGTTAATTCATTTACAGTTGGAGTATTGTGCAGTCCGGTCACGCATCCACACAAATGGACAGCATCACAAGCCACAGGTTTATACAATTGGAACTTCTGCACCTACATTTATTGGTAGATTCTAATTCATCTCCTCTTGAGAGTATAGAGTCTGCTACAGGTTCATCAGCTTTTCAAACAGCATTTACTTCTGATGGTGCTAGTATTCTACACCTGCCTATTAGTAATGCTGCGGCTGAACTTGGTATCACTCCTCGCATTGGTTATTTACAACCTCAAGATTCACCTTATCTAGAAAGACAGAGACTAATCATTCTGCAAGATATTTATAGTCTTTGTGGAGTCATGGTCTTAGAACTACAGAATGCTAGATCAGCCAGTAGTTCATCTTCTCTTAGTGTGTTGTATGAGCCACTACAACGTGCTACATTAAGTAGAGCTAGTTATCTTCTTTCAGCCCTTAAGACTATTTTCTCAGAGTTAGGTATTGACATAGCTTTTAGAGTAGATCTGCCTGACATGATGCCTGAAAACTTAGAAGATAAGCGTTTACAAATAGAAGCTGTCAAGAATAAACTTATTTCTAGAAAGAGATACTTGATTCAAGTTGAAGGTCTAACTGAAGCAGAAGCTGACAAAGAACTTGAACAGCTAGATGCAGAAAAAGGACTTAACATTCAATACAGTGCTGCCCTAGTTGATAGTAAGGATGCTGCTAATGCTGATGATGGTAATATCTTTACAGATAAGGCAATTAATAACCCTGGCACTAAAGTTATTCAACCTGTAGAAGATAGTATTGACCCTATAGAAAATAATATTGAAACTGAAGATGAGTGAAGTACAACAAACTCCCATTGAAGAAACAAGTGAACTAGATTTAGGTTTAGAAGCTATTACACCTGATGCACCTGAGATTGATTATGAAGCTGCATTAGCTAAAACTAAACCTGACTTTCAAAGGATGGCTAAACTGCTAGGTATTAAAGCATCTGGTTCTTCTCAAGAAGAAGTAGAAGCAGACTATTTAGCTAAACAGTTATCACTAGAAACAGACTTAAAAGAAAACTTAGTACCTAAGATTCAAGCTGCTTTACAAGGTGCATTAGCTAAAGCATCAGGTACTAAAGATGTGGTTACCAAACCTGGAGTACCACTACAACAAACTTCTACTAAAGAAGAACGCAAAGTTAAAGCTTGGCGTGGGTATTAAATATCAATTACTTATAATTTAAAAATATGTTAAATGTAGCTTACAACGTTGTCAAATACAGATTCATTGCCTCTTCTCATTTAGAGGGTTCTATTGTTAATTTAGTTACAGCAGTAGACATTCCTGAAGGTTCAGTAGTTTCCATTAACTCTGCTGGTTTAGCTATCTTAGCAACTGCCTCTACTATCCCTGTTGGGGTAGCACGTTATGCCCGTAAAGCAGGCACTATGTTAGCTGTAGAGCAAGATTGCATTGTTGAAAACAAAGGTACTTCCTTAGCTCTCACACCTGGCACTGCTGTCTTTGCTGGTGCTGCTGGTATTGTTGCAGGTACAGGAACCAATAAAGTTGGTGTTGCTCTGACTGCTAACAAAATTAAAATCTCTATTTAATTAATAAATACATAAATAAAAATATATGGCATACAATACTACTTTCTTTGGTGAACTTTCTACTAATGATACTGAGCTAGTCACTATTGATAATCAGTCTGTTGTTAGTATCATCAGAGACTTAGATTCTGACTTCATGCACTACACTGACATGAATGCACGTTTCTTTGCTCCTCTGACAGAAACAATTGCTACTCCTCAAAAGTTGATCAAAAGTTATGAAGGAGAGGATTTAGAAAATCTAACTGAATCAGCTAGACCTACCTCACGGACTTCTGTATGGGATTACATGCAAGAAATTCCTTATGAAGAGTTTATGACTGCACTTACTTTGAGCAGTAGAGCTGTTAGGTTAATGACCTCTGAAGAGCTAGCTTCTTATGTACAAGCCAAACTTACTTCTTTCCAAAAAGCTAGGTTTAGTGCGTTACGTCAAGCTATCTTTACTAATACCAACCGTGTAGTAATTGACAGTATTCAGAAGTACCAGACTACTAGTATTCCTTTTTACAATGATGCAGACTCTGTTGCTGCTCCTAGTGTAAATGGTTATACCTTTGTAGCAGGTGACCTACAACATTACACTGGTGTTGCTAGTGCAGGTAATCCTACTGCTGTTGATGTACGCAGCAAATTGATTGACAAAATCAGACATCATGGTTTCAAACAAATTGAAATCTGGGTTAGTGATTATGAGTACCGCTTAGAAGCTTTACCTGAGTTTGTACCAGCAGAAAATCAAATTGGACGCTCACTTGATATTCAAAGTGGTGGTGCTAGTAATGAAAGAATGCGTCAACTAAGTCCTTGGGAAGGCTTGGTAGGTTTCATTTCTAACGTTCCTATTATCAAAACACCTGTAGTACCTTTGAATTATGCAGTTGCTGTAGGTGTAGATGGTGGAGCTAACAGAACTCCTTTCTTAAGCCGCATACCTGCTATTTCTAGCTTGGCTGGTTTACAAGTTGATGTTAAGTCTAACTTTGCTTTAGAAAACACAATCATGACAGACGGTTGGGGATATGCACCTAACCACCGTGGAGCTTGTGCAGTCCTTCAACTAACAGCAACTTCCTACACAGCACCTAGTAACCTTTAATTAGTGAGGGGGTATAATCCCCCTTTAAAGTATTATGGCAAATCCGCTACATAAGAATAAAGTTATTCAATTCATTAAGAGATATCCTAATAGCAGCACCTTTGAACTAACTCAAGGTAATGCCTTAACAAGTAGACCTGGTGATCCTCCTCCTAACACACAATTCATACCAGGATGTTCTGTAGGCTTATCTTCTCAAGCTGGTAACCCAAGCAACTTTAATAGCTTAATTGATATGTGGGTTTCTGGTGGATTAGTTAGGAATAACATTAATCCTTTTGGTTTAATGAGACTATGGGCTGCTGCATACAGAACTTACTTTGGGTTTATTAGGCAGGTTAAAAGACCTTATTTTAACTTTGCTAGTGGAACTACCACCTCTATAAAAAGTATTACACCTGATGATTATTCAGTAACCTTTACATCCAGTTCTGGTACTGCAAGTATATCAAATAGAGAATTAACAGGAGCATTTACTACAGGCATTCCTTCTTTTAGAAATGGTGAACAGTTAGAAGAAATAGTATTTGGCTTAAATGATTTAACAGGTGTAGATGTTTTTGATTATTTCCCTGATATAAGAAATGAAATTGATTTAGCTACAAACCGTTTAAGTGCACCTTATGGAGCAATAGCTAGAATGTCAGGTGGACCTATAACCTGCCAATTAGATTTTAAAACTAATGTAGATATTACTAATGTAAAGATTCCAGTACCTACTACACCTCTTGTTGCTAACTGGTTTGATTATAATAACTTTACCTTAAGAGCTAGTTATGATGGTACAAACTTTACTTCTACTCATAGATATGATCAACCACAGTTCTTTGGTGATCCAGTAACTATTAGCTACTTTAGAAAATATTTTAGTGGCACACCCACTCAAGCACAATTTGACAACCCTAATGTTTACTATCAACTTTTTTCAACTTCTATAAACGCACTAAACAGAGGTACTTTATTTAGAGGAATCATACCTACTAATAGTATTGCTAATGTTGATAATATTCAAAGTGCTGGTTCTTATTTTACTCAAGATTGTATAGTTGACTCATTTATCCCTTCAAGCAATAGTAACACCCCAGGTAATGCTGCCTATCAAGTAGATTTTTCTCCTATTACAAAAGGATTACAAATACCTAATGGAGAATTATTATTAACTTTAACTAGAAATGGTGTACCTTTTCCTGCCAGGATTCGTGTTACTCATGGGGGAGTAAGTGCATCAAATTCTAGACCTATTTATAACTTTACTGCTTTTAATCCTACAGGTAATGTTATTACTCCTAATGCTGGTGGAAGACATTTTGTTCCTCCTGCATATAATAACAATGCTTTATTTAAAGTTACTGGTAATCCATTTCCAGGTAAATTAATTGGAGAGCTACTTGATATAACTAATCCTGCCAGTCCTGTTAATTTAGGTGGTAGCTTATTTTGTGAAAAGTTAAGCTTTAATCAAATTACTAATTTAGAAATACGTTCTAACTTTAATCAGGCAAATAACCCAACTACTTATTTAGTAAGCTATGTGGTAGTAAACGGAACCACCAGAAAAACAATTACTAATTTATCTAGTAATACAACTGGTCCTTATGTTCCAAACTTCTCTGATAGCTACTGGACAAATAATTCACCAGAAGACTTTCTAATTGGTGGGGTAAGCTTCTCAGATGAAATAGCTAAAGATGTATATCAGTCAATCCCTAATACTTATACTAATGTTGACAAGTGGAAGCTGATGCCTTATACATTACCTTTCAGTTCTATTTTATTAGAAAGTAAAATAAAACTTAGCAGTTCAACTGTAAGAGATGTTCCTTTAGATTTTAATTACACAGAAGATTATTTAACTAACAAACTTATTTCTTTGCCTGCTATTAGTGACTTGCCTTCAATTGAACAAGCTGCGGCTATTAGAGGTATAAGTCCTATACAGCATTATTATGAATTAGCTATTAGTAACTTTTTAGTAGAGTTAATAGATTACTGTAAAAGCACTTGTCTAAAGTTTTGGAAGTGGGAAGGAAGAAACCTCAATGTTAGAAATTATCAAAACTATACAAACTCTATTTTAAATGTAGATAGCTTAACTACTTTTGTTCCTCTAGATAGTAGGGGTAGACCTGTATCTGCTGGTATTGGTACTTATGGAATAAACTCATCTGGTGCCTTTAGTATAGAAACTAATACTGGTGCTGGACAACTGTGGTTCTTATCAGGAGGTGGAGCTAGCAGAGTAGATGTAGATATAGCTGTACTTCAACAACTTGTAGACATATCAGGTATAACATTATGAGTCTTATTACAGGAATTGAGCATTATGAGTTAATGGCTAGAAGAAATTCATTATCTCATTTAGTCTCTCAGTTTAGTGGAATATTAGCAGTTGACTATTCAGGCAATATAAAATCATCAGTTAATTATTTTATTGATGATTATGCAGTTAGATTTAGAGAAGTACAAAATGGAGACTCAGGACCTTTTATTGTTGAGAAAACTCAAAGGGCTTGGGCTTTACCTGGATACTTACTAGAGAGTATTAAAAGACCTCAGATTAGTCCAGGAATAGAATTACCTACTCTTCCTACTGGAGTATTAAATACTAACCCTGCTGACGTTCTACTCATTACCCCTATACCTTACTATTGGTATCCTCAAGTGCCTGATGGTAACCAGCTTAACTCTTATGAATTAAGATTTGATATACCCTTCCTTGATTTGAAAAACAATAGGCAGTTATTTAAAGTAGCACAGAATAGTATTTTAGAAGAAGGAGTATTAGTAATTCAATTATCCAGTGTACAAGCTACAGATATAAATATTTCTTCTGTGGGTGGGACTTTTGATTTTAACTTTATTTGAAATATGACTACTTTAAATGATGGCTTTTTAAATATCATTTTAGATGAAGAAGTATCTGATGAGCTATTTAATATAATGTTTGGGGAGGTAGATGAACTATCTCCTATCTTTCAAAGAAGAGAAGCTGCCTTCTTATTATTTAGAAATAATTTAGCTTACTTGGGTATAGCAGGGTACAATTATAGACAGGCTTTAGTTGTTAATTATATTAGCAATCTATTAACTAAGTTAACTGAAGATCCTTCCTTTTGGGATTCATTAGCTACCTATTTAAGAAATCAACCTTTTGTACCTCTACCTAATAATATTAAAGGTATAGACTATTCACCTACTTCAGAAGAAAGGGAAGAGTTAAGATTTATTTATAATAGAGACTGGTTACTAGAACAAAGGTTCAACCCTTATAGAATAGGGGATACAGAAATCATACAAAATAGAAGGTTCTTTGTAGGCAATATAGAATTAACATTTCAGAAACCTACTAAAACTAAAAAGATTAGTGACTTTTCTAGTTCCCAAACTAAGCAATTTGAATATGCTTATACAGCAGGACTTTTAGCCCCAGAGATATTTACTGATGGCTTCTACAAAGAAGTTTATGTGCAAAGAAAGATACCTACAAACTTCTTTACTATTGAAGAACAAAGTGAACGTGCAATACAAGGTAAAGATAATGAAGTTTTTTTAGAAAAGAAGATTGTCTTACAAAAAATAAAATCAAAACAAATAGCTGCTTTTAATGAGTTGAACAGTTTTATACTATCAAGTCAGCTTAAAATATTAGCAAAGCCTGATTTCTTAAACAATACAATACAAGCCATTTTAGCTCTTGATTTTACTAACGTTGGTTACAAACCAATTCTTTCTATAAATAGTATTTTAAAAACATAATTTATGCCTACATCAATTAATTGGGATTTATTTGAAAGTGCTTACTTGAAACCTCAGATAGCAGATATCTATGGGGTACAGTATGATGATGATACTCTTAAGAAAACTACATTTGCTGCTATCACAGATTTAGTTTCTAAAGGTTTAGTTGATATTGGACCTATACCTAGTACAACTACTGTCCCTGCTACTTCTCAAATAATCTATTTAAACCCTAGCCAAGTAACTACAGGTAATAGATTTTCTCTCACTTATAAAAACGTTAGTGTTTCCTTTGATGCTACTGATGCCACCATTGCTAATGTAACTTCAAACCTCACTACTTTAATAAATGCTAACGCTACCTTTAATACAGATGTTACTGCTTTTGATGACTCTACCAGGATAAGGTTAGTTGGTAATACTCCAGGGCAGAGAATAGAAATGTTCACTGTAGCTGAGAGAAACGTTGGCACAGGCAATCCTGTACTAGAGTTAATTAATAATACTCAAGCTAAGGGTGCTGAATCCTATGTTGATGACCTTACTCTTATTACAGCTAATCATGCTGATGCTTTCAACACTATAGCTGCTGGTGTTAAATTCTTCCTAGTATCTGATCCCGTTACTAAATTACAAACTGCTGCTGGTTTAGATATCACAAAGGATAGAACCCTAACTACTCTCTGTAAAACTAATTATGAAACTTTAATTCTTGCTTATCTGAGAATTAGAATCTTAAATGAGATTACTGCTGAAGAGTTCTGGAAGGAAAGACTAACTATTACTGCTAGTCAAACTGAAGGAGGTAATGTCTCAGGTCAATTAACTTTAGCAGAAAGATTAGTTTTAATTGAAGCTGAGAAAAATAAAAGTTTAGCAGAAATTGCTAGACAAGAAGATAGAGACTTATCTGTTGTTAATCAAAGAAAACTATCTTCTATTGAATTAAGACAAGTTGATAGGGCTTATGTATTAGAAGATAAAGCTGCACTCATAGAGAAAACTGCTACTAATGGTGCATGGACTTCAGCAGGACAGTTTACTATATCCTACCTAGTTGATCACCAAACAGAATTAGAAGACACTGTGCCTGTATTCCAATTAGATTTAGATAATGATTATTTTGGTATACCTACTGTAGTTGAAGTACAGACTTATATTGGTGGGTTCATTGATACTAAGAATTACAAGAGATTAGATATTGAACTTGTTGCTAGTGCTAATGTCAGCTTTGTTCTAAAAGAATTAGCAGGTACTACTTGGGAACCAGTAGGAGAGATAGCTACTGATAACGCTATTGTTAAGAGCTATTCATTAGTTAATACAAATGTAATTAAAGTTGAGATTACTGGCACTGAAGCTAACACTCAATTGTTTATTAGAGGAACTTTAAAAGGATATTAATATGGCAATAGAAATTAACCCAGCTACTTCTTCTAGCCCTATCCCTACTGTCAATGGTATTTCTGTAGTATGGGTAGGAGATTGGGTCACTAGCAGGATATACAGACGCAACCAAGGAGTCTTCTATGATGGCTCATCTTATAGAGCTAACAAGACTACAAGTGAAGAACCCAGCTTGACTGCTTTAGATTGGGACTTACTTGCTCAAGGAAGTGTTGGTTCAGGTTCAGAAGAGATTCCTTATTATTCACAAACTGAAGTTGATGCTTTATTAACTGATAAAGTTGATATTTCTAATTTAACCAGTTACTACACTAAAACTGAAGTAGATAACTTAATTCCTGATAGTCCAGACTTAACTGTTTACTATCTTAAAACTGAGGTAGATAACTTATTAACTGGTAAAGCAAATGAGTCTACTACTTCTGCTCACATTGCTAGCACTTCTAATCCTCACTCAGTAACAGCTACACAGGTAGGTAAAGATACTGCACAATGGAATAGCGATCGCATTAAAGGTGTAGCTGTAGATGACTCTGCTATAGGGGATGGTAAAGTTTTAAAATATAACTCCACTAGTCAATCTTTAGAATATGCAGTTGATGAGACTGGGGCTGGCGGTTCTGTTGATTTAACTGATTACTATTTGAAAACAGAAACAGATGCTTTGCTAAATGATAAAGCTGATGTTTCTGAAATTTATACCACTCTACAACTAGACACTTTCTTAGCTGGTAAAGTTAATACTTCAGACTCTAGATTAACTGATTCTAGAAACCCTACAGGATCAGCAGGAGGTTCATTAACTGGCACATATCCTAATCCCTCAATAGGAAATTCAGGAGTCACTGCTGGAGCTTATAACGCTGCTAACATAACTGTTAGTGCTGATGGTAGATTGACTAGTGCATCTTCAAATACAACTGTTACTGGTCACGTAACTGCAACTAATAACCCTCACTCTGTTACTGCTGCTCAAGTTGGTAATGGTACTGCACAATGGAATGCAGACAAACTTAGAGGAGTCAATGTACATACTGCTGCTCCTACTGATGGTCAAGTATTAGTTTACAGTTCTGCTAATAGCAGGTGGGAACCTCAAGCGGCTGCTAGTGGAGGTGGTGGTGGAGGTAAGGTATTACAAGTAGTAACAGTAGGTAGTGGTAATGAAATTCAAGCTCAAGCTGGAACTACCCCTGGGTACTTAGGTTTTCCACAAACAATTATCCAACCTTCTAATGTTAATAGCAAAATATTAATAAGACTTTCCTTAGGTGGGCTTAGTGTTCAAAGTGGTACAGTTATAATTGTGGAATTAAGAAGAATGAGCCCAACTAGTAGCACTTTACAAACAACTAGATTCACTCCTATTGATGCTACTATTGCCTCAAATAGTATTACTTATGATATTTTAGATAGTCCTGGTACTACTTCATTTGTTGAATATGGTATTTTTCTTGGTGCTTCTAGTATTACAAATATTTGGATAAACAAATTAGTTAATTCTTATAACCAAGGATATTCTTCTGTAACACTTATGGAGATTGCACCTTAATAATAGGTTTAAAGATGGATAATAATTTTAATAAACAACAAGCACAGGTATCAGTTCCTGTTGACATTCAGAGAGATGCTTACTTTACTACTAAGGACACAATTACTAGCGCTCCTTTAGCAATACTACTTACCTTAGTTACAGTTGGTGGAGTTACTGCTTTCTGTTCAAGATACTTTTTTAAATTTATCAATGTTGAAGTATGGTCATCTGTTAAACATTATTTAGTTTCTCAGACTGAGGCAGTTAAAACCTTTTCTGAAACTACTAAAGATACTACTAAACTTCTTACTCAAATAGATTTTGAATCTAGAAGTAATAAAGCTGAAATCATTAATAAGTTATCTGAAATTGAAACTGATGTGAAAATTATTAAAACTCTAGTTTCTAAATAATTATTACACACTTAATATCAGCTAAAATAAAGTATCAGTAGATTATGTCTGCTGGTACTTTTATAAAATATATCTATATAAATGTCTCAAGAAAATAAACCTAGCTATGTAGACAGTGCAGTTTACAAACATAGGTATAAGTCAGGTAGAAGACCTGAACCTCAAAGGTGTCCTGTTATTAAAAGAGATGGCACCCAATGTAAAAATAAAGTAATGATTGGTTACCAATGTTGTGCATCTCATGGGGGTAAAGCAGCTAAGGCTAGAATCACTCATGGTCTACACTCTAAACTAGTTAAACAAAATGATATGAAAGCAATTAAATCACTATCTGCTAAAGAAAGAAAAGAATTATTAGCTACAGATTACTCTAAAGAAACTTTACTAGACAATAGCATTATGTTATCTGATGCTATGCTAAGTCGCCTCATTGATCATCAAACAGAATTAATGGATAGGTATGAAGCAGCAGTACAATTATCTACTTCTGCAACTGATTCTTCTGCTAGAGAAGTAGAGGTAATTACTAATAATATCAATGGTCTTAGTAAAGCTATCACTGATTTATCTAAAGTTATTCAGATTCATCAAGCTCAAATCAATGCTACCTTGAAAACTAAAAAAGATTTGAGAGATAAGAATGAAAATGAAGTTACCCTTCAAGCCCTTTATACTCAGCTAAGTGTAGACCCCAAAGAACTTATACAGGACTTAGTGAAAGGATACTTAAGTGCTAACCCTGAAGCTAGAGTTGATGACTTACTTGCTCTTAAATCAGCAGATGTAGAAATTGAATATGAGTTGGAGAATGATGACTAATGTTAACTATACCAAGTGATTTAGAAGGTATTCTTAAATCAGATACATTAAGATATCAGTATATTGCTGGTGCTAATGATCCCAACTTATTTGTAAAGTATTTTCTAGGTGAAAAGGTTAACCATTACCTCAGTGAAATTGAACGTGTACATCCTGAAACAGGTGCAATAGTAAAAGGTCATCCTAAGCAGAGACAATGGCTTAAGCAAGCTGTGAATGCACAAGAAGGAGTGCTAAAAGCAGGCAGTAGAAGTGGTAAAACTTTTGTTACTGCACTCATGCACTTATGGTTTTTATTCTATAGGAAAAGACCTACTAGCTCTCCTTTCTATGGTGATCACACTAAAAGGTTTCAGTCAATTAACTGTGCGCCTTCTCTAAAGCAAGCAAAGTTAGTGAAGGATGAAATACTCAACCTAGTTAATGATAGCCCCTTCCTGACTAGCATAGGGTTCATTAAGCATATCTCTGATGGACAGCAACCTTTTATAGAAACTTGCTTTAACAGTATTATTTGGTTTCAAGCTACTGTTCAAAGAGGTAGATTTATTCTGGGTTTCTATTTGGATATAAGCACCTTAGATGAGGCTGCCAGTGAGTATGCTTTGGAACATTTAAGAATGAAGATACTTAATGTCAGAGGTACTGAAGTTAGTGGACGTAAGTATTTTATATCAACTCCACAAGGGGAAGGTGATAGTGCTGGTTGCGGGGCTATTTACTTCAGAAAGATGTGGGCAGAGTTTAAAGAACGCAGGCTGAAAAAAGATACCTCAGTAGTTATTGCTGAGTTTAGTCAGTTTGATAACCCATGTAACCCTGAAGAAACCATTAGAGCTAACATGGTTAACATGACTCAAGCTCAAGTCAGAGAAGAAGTCTATGGCAAGTTTGCTAACTATGGTTCTACTTTCTTTGCTGGTAATTATTTAGACAAAGCTGTTGAGAATGGTGAAAGGCATACTTGCTTCTTTCCAGAAGATGATCCAGTTACAGGTCACTGCTTGCCTGAGCATGGTGCTAGTTTGGAATATCCATACCTGCCTAAAGGTGGACCAACATCACAGTTCTTTACAGGTGTGGATGTGGCAGGTTCTACTAATGGTGACAGCACAGTTTTGATCACACTACAGTATATTGACAGAGAGCTGCGTATTGTTGCTTTTGAAAGAATTAGCAAGACACCTCTGTTTGACCAGAATGGAGTCATAGAAAGGATTAAACGTAGGTTAGCCCAATTCCCTGGTGACTTATATTATGATGCCACAGCGCTCTCAGGACAGTACCTGAAGGAGTCAATAGAGAAGGAGCTACCTGCTGCTGATGCTGAGTTATGTATCCCTATCAACAGCACAAAGAAACCAGGTAAGAATCAAAAGCACAATCACAAAACTTTAATGCTGAGTAATCTTGCTGGTGTGGTTGAGAAAGCAAAGCTGGTAATTCCTTATGATGAGCAGGATAGATTGAAACAGCTTAAGACTGAGCTGAGGTTCTATAAACTGGATGATAAAGGGTTGGCTACTGACTGCGTGATGGCACTAGCTCTAGCTGCTTATGCTTGGAAGAGAAGGAGGAATACTAGTCTGTATGGTGATGACCTGTTTGAAGAGCAGGTGGTAAATGAGTTATTAAATCTGAGGGCTGGTTAGAGTAATTTTTCATGAAGCTGCATATAAAGATTGTTTAATTAACAAGGGTTTCAGCCTCTAAGTTATATGCAACTTCACATTAAATTGGTATAAGTATTATTGTTTTTTTAAAGCAAACTGCAAACCAGGTGGATATGGAATATTATTATATTCCTGACGGGTAATTATTTTCCAAGCTACTTTGTCTTCATCAATAAAACTTGTATAATTTTCAGGGCTAACTTCTTTATTATTAAGTCTTATACGATTTATCTCACTGTAGTAAATTACAGCATGGGCATCACAGGAGTAGTAGTATTCACCATACTCTTCACCATAAATACGAAGCCAAGCACACTGGATAGTTGAAGTCGCTGATTCTGTTTTTACCTCAAGATCAATATCTTTATAGTCGTTGCATACAGGAGGATATGATTTTTCTACTTGCATAAGTTTTTAACCCTGGTTTATTTGCAACTCTAGCAGGCAGATACCCCCATGCAATCAGTAAATACACTTAACCAATTGTGAGAAGATTTATTTGAATATAATTAAGAAAATTATAAGTCCCTAAAACACCCAAAAGTCAGCACAAAGCCATAGGAGAGTTGACCTGTATACTTCTCTCCAGGTAGGTTGGGTATTCAATTCACTTGTGATTACTAAACTTGTTTTCATCACAGGTGTAGGGTAAGCCAGAGTTTACTAACCTTTCGTTTTCAACTTGACTTGATGGACTATAACCTGCATCAATCTTAAGCTTGAGATTTTAGGATGTCAAGTTTACCCCAATAGAATAAGGCTATAAATAAAACCATGAGTAATAACATTCTTTACATAACTTAACAATAGTCTTGTTTCAAATTGACATAAACTGCCATATAATCAATTACAGGATAACTTTAGAGAAAGTCCTCTATTAGTCTGAAAGCTATATAGAGAGAGCTTTATAGGGCATCACATGGGGCTATAGCACAGTTGGTAGCGCGTCTCAATGGCATTGAGAAGGTCAGCGGTTCGAATCCGCTTAGCTCCATATTTGAATAATCCAGTCACGAAAGCTGGAATGGTAAAGTTGGTATTGGTATTCATCTCCGGTTTTTCGCCGTTGTAAGAACTCCAGCCAATTTTCTAGTATTTCCTCAACTGCAAATTCATCGATATCGAGGATATCAGCGATCGCCTCTGCGGATATTGGTTGCTGTTGTGTGGCTAATATATTCAGAATGGCGTGGCTTAATTCCTGCTGTTGTGCAGGTGGGAGCATATTTCGTAAATGTTGCTGATAATATGCTGCTAAAGCTGGGGGGAGTTGATTGTATTCAAAGGGTTCTGAGTAAAGATTATCAGTCATTGCACCGATAATTTGAGTTAGATACATAAAATTATTTTCGCTGGAAATGGTGAGGCGATCGCAAAATTCCCCCTCAGTGATATGGTGATTACTCAGCCAAGATTTCAGATTTGACCCCTCCCCTGCAAGGAGAGGGGAGTAATTTTCTTGTCTCCCCATTCCCTCGTCAGGAAAGACACGACGCGGATCATACTCATCATCTTGTCCCCCCCTTCCCTCGTCAGGAAAGACACCACACGGATCATACACATCATCTTGTCCCCCCCTTCCCTCGTAGGGAAGGGGGGTTAGGGGGGTTAGGTTCCCTTGAATATAAGCTTGAACATCCCGCCCATTCTCCTCTGGATAATCTGCCAAATCCAGACATTGTGAAGGCGCTTCAATTAATAAACCCGACCTTTCCCGTAAAAAAGGACGACGAGACAGCAGAAAATAGACCCCATCCGGGAGATAGCGGGGGAGATAAAACAGATTTGTCCCAGGGGGTTGACTATTACGGTCAACACAATTCAACCCATCAATAGCAATAATCAGTTTTTGATTAGCGTCCAACTGATCACTAATTTCCTGGAGAACACCAGACAAGCTCAAAAACTCATTTTCTTGCTCCCTCCTCGCTTGCGGGGAGGGCTGGGGTGGGGTTCTTAAATTATCCAACCAGTGGCTTAATTGCTGACAAACAACCCTGAGAAATTCATCAACAGAATTTTTCCCCTCAACTTCAGCATTGTAATAGACAACGTGAGGATGATCTAGTGCATACTTAGCGAGGATGGCACTTTTACCGCTACCCGGTGCGCCAATAATGGTGAAATAACCCCGGTTGTAACGGTGAATAAATTCATCAATAGCCGTAAACACAAAATCACGACCGACAAAATTGTGGCTTTTTTCGTGAATGATTTGCTCAAACTCTTTTGGCTTTCCTCTGGGATGATTAGAAGTAGGTGGTTTCGCTGGTGAGTTCATAATTTTAGAGATAACACAACCATTTAAAATCAATAAAAAGTTGATTTTATAGACTTTTTGACTTTTGACTTCACCCTGTACCACCCTGTAACCTTAAAAAATGCACCATACCTGAACTATCCCCCGCTACAATTGTCACGCCGTCTGGTGCAACGGCACAGGAGTACATGCGAGATTCTCCAGTAAAAGTAGTAATCATCTCCCCCGTCTGGAGATTCCACACCTTCAGCGTCTGGTCATGGGAAGCAGAAATCACCTGTTGACCATCCGGGGTGACAGCTACTGCTTTTACCCAGCCACGATGACCAGAGAGGGTGAATATTTCCTTTCCCGTCTGGAGATTCCACACCTTCAGCGTCTGGTCATAGGAAGCAGAAATCACCCGTTGACCATCCGGGGTGACAGCTACTGCGTATACCCAGTCACTATGACCAGAGAGGGTGAATATTTCCTTTCCCGTCTGGAAATTCCACACCTTCAGCGTCTTGTCATGGGAAGCAGAAATCACCTGTTGACCATCCGGGGTGACAGCTACTGCATTTACCGAGTTACTATGACCAGAGAGGGTGAATATTTCCTTTCCCGTCTGGAAATTCCACACCTTCAGCGTCTTGTCATGGGAAGCAGAAATCACCTGTTGACCATCCGGGGTGACAGCTACTGCATTTACCCAGCCACGATGACCAGAGAGGGTGAATATTTCCTTTCCCGTCTGGAGATTCCACACCTTCAGCGTCTGGTCATCCGAAGCGGAAATCACCTGTTGACCATCCGGGGTGACAGCTACTGCATTTACCGTGTCACTATGACCAGAGAGGGTGAATATTTCCGTTCCCGTCTGGAGATTCCACACCTTCAGCGTCTTGTCTGAGGAAGCGGAAATCACCTGTTGACCATCCGGGGTGACAGCTACTGCATTTACCGAGTTACTATGACCAGAGAGGGTGAATATTTCCGTTCCCGTCTGGAGATTCCACACCTTCAGCGTCTTGTCTGAGGAAGCGGAAATCACCTGTTGACCATCCGGGGTGACAGCTACTGCATTTACCGTGTCACTATGACCAGAGAGGGTGAATATTTCCGTTCCCGTCTGGAGATTCCACACCTTCAGCGTCTGGTCATAGGAAGCGGAAATCACCTGTTGACCATCCGGGGTGACAGCTACTGCATTTACCCAGCCACGATGACCAGAGAGGGTGAATATTTCCGTTCCCGTCTGGAGATTCCACACCTTCAGCGTCTTGTCTGAGGAAGCGGAAATCACCTGTTGACCATCCGGGGTGACAGCTACTGCGTATACCGTGTCACTATGACCAGAGAGGGTGAATATTTCCGTTCCCGTCTGGAGATTCCACACCTTCAGCGTCTGGTCATAGGAAGCGGAAATCACCTGTTGACCATCCGGGGTGACAGCTACTGCATTTACCGTGTCACTATGACCAGAGAGGGTGAATATTTCCGTTCCCGTCTGGAGATTCCACACCTTCAGCGTCTTGTCTGAGGAAGCGGAAATCACCTGTTGACCATCCGGGGTGACAGCTACTGCGTATACCGTGTCACTATGACCAGAGAGGGTGAATATTTCCGTTCCCGTCTGGAGATTCCACACCTTCAGCGTCTGGTCATAGGAAGCGGAAATCACCTGTTGACCATCCGGGGTGACAGCTACTGCATTTACCGTGTCACTATGACCAGAGAGGGTGCGGAGTAAGTTACCCCCGGCTGGGGTTAAACTAACATTTAGGGGACACAACCAAGGTGTAGTGGTTTGCTGCTGGGCTTGTGTTAATAGGGCTTTAATTTCCGGTATTTTCTTATCTAATAACCGTCCATGCAACTGACTAACTAACTGTGTTTTATCCACTGCTACAATATGGGCTGATAGTCGCAAGGTTCCTTGAATTAACTTCAGGGTTTTGACTTTTTCCGAGTTATATTCTGGATGTTCTGACTCTGCCAATTTATCAATCAAATCATAATCTTCAATTAATGCCTGTATCCCAAAGTCAGGATAATTAATTTTGTCTTGGATAAAGTTAAAATTAGTCAGCAGTTGATAATACTTTGCTAAGTTTCCCGACTCTATGAGATTATAAGGATACCTGCCCAGTCGAGCTTTTTGGGAGTAGGATGTTGTTGCTCTGGTTTTTTTAGCAATCTTATTCATCTTCACCCATCTCCCGTTCCCAGTATTCAACAATGCGTTGATTCACATCTTGTAATAGCTTTCTATTCGATTTCAGTTCTTTTCTCCCCTGCAAAAAGTCCAAGAAACTGGCATGATAAATGCCATAGCAGATTTCATCATCTACACTTGGCTTTTTCAAATACTCAACCCAGTCATCTAAAACATTTTGCACTTCGCATTCATCATGGTTAGCAATCTCAGCAATCATTTCACAAGGTATCGGTGTACCAATCTCCACCAAAATAAACAAAATAAATACCTTTACTTCCTGGGGTTTTTCATCCATCCCCATCCGCACCCAATGAACTTGATAATAATCTTTCAGACCATCAGGTAATTCTTTCAAACTCAAGTCATTATATAAACCGCGAGCAATTTCCGGCAAAACATAACGCAGATACATAAAATTATTATCACTTTTGTTTGCCACCTGCTCAACAAAATCATTTTCCAAAATATTGCGTGTTTCAATCCATTGTCTCAGTGCAACCTTATACTCTGGATCATGCTTCAAACATAAGCTAATATACTCTTTGATATCATCACGACTCAAAGCTTGATACTGACTCATCCTTAAATCTAGCTCCTCAACTGGCACATCTGGAGAAACAGACAAGCGCTTTGTCTCTCTAATATAAGGTCGTCTCGTTAACAAAAAATAAACGCCTTTTGGTAGTACATTTGGTAAATCTAAAAGATTACCTCCCGATTCTTGCTGTACTTCATCGAGAGCATCAACTACAATTACCAAACGTTCACCATCTGGAATCTTTTTGCTCACGCTTTCTAGCAATTCCGCTAAATTAAACTTATCAGCATTCTGCAACTGATAACGCTTAATTAATTGCTTACGAATACTTTCCAGAAATAACTCCGGTCGATTACGACCATCGGAGAGAACATTAAAATAGCAAGGTGATTTATGATCCCAGACATATTTAGCCGCAATGGCACTTTTCCCCATCCCCGCATCACCCACAATGGTAAAATAACCATGCCGATTTTTTTCGCGGAATTGCTTAAACTGATCAAACACAAACTTGCGACCGCAAAAAGCCCGAATTTTCTCTTTAATTAACGATTTAAATTCCCCTGGATACTCATCCATATTCCATTCAGGGAAAGGCTCAAACTCTTTCGATGTACTTCTTTTAGCAACCTGAATAAAACTTTCCCCAAACTCCTCTAACTCCGAGCGAATATCAATTTTTAATTCTCGGATTTCATCCCCCAACACATTCCACTCAAGAAAATATTCTACGTGCTTGCAGAAACCCAACGGATTATTAGCAGTATAAGCACTCCAAAAGGCATTTTTAATCTCTTTTTCCCTAAAAATTTTCAGAATTGCTTCATCTTTACCCACCCCATACTCAATTAAAGAGTAGACATACACACCATCAACATCCTTCGGTGGTTGCGTCGGGTCAAGCTTGAACTCCTTTAAAACCTTGACTACAGATTCATTACGTTGAGCTTGATTGATAACCAAAGCAGTCGCAGGTTTAGCCAAACCCTTAAGTACATTAACCACAGAGTCAATACTAAACATCACTAGAAATATAGATAAATTTTACACCTGTAACCTATTCTAACGGCAGATGGCAAAATTTAGCCTGTACACCCTCTTACCTCTTCCTCAGCGTCCTCTGCGCCTCTGTGGTTCGATTCTCTTCCCCATCACCCAAATACCCGCCCAAAAAATCAATCTACCAAACCTAAAATACTGGTATTTCATCCATCCCGTGGATGGCTTCAAAATATTAAACTTTGCAATAATTCTCTATCTTTCTATAGTGCCTGAAATAGAACCAAAATTTCTAACCTTAAAAAAGGCTAAAAATCTACTTCCAAAGATTTTTAGCTAAAAAATATCATCAAACTGGAGGCTTTTATGACATCTACCAATATTAACCCTGTTCAGCAAAGCGCATCCAAATTTAAACAGTTGGATATAGACGATAAACTAGCAGTAATGGGGCGACTTTATACCCAAATTGCTAATCAACTTCCTGCTAATATGATAGATGCCTTACCAACACAAAAAGCAGCAGAGTTAGTAGCACAAATTCAACAAGTTTCCCCAGAAGAACAACTTTTTGCTTTGCGTGACTTGCTACCAGCTACAAAAAATGATCAAGATGAAATTATGCTTGATCCACATCCTACCAAAGCCGCAGTAGAACTGGCACAAGGCGGAACCATAATTCCCACAGGTGAGTATGGCGCAATGAAACCTGAAGCGAAAGTGGCTTTTTGGTCTCTATTAGCCGAAAGATTGGGAACTACAATCATTGATATTCCCCATGACTATAGCCTTTCTCAACCTGCAACAGAAGTATTTAACTCTCTCAAATCCTTAGAACCTCACGATTTAGTATCCTTTTTAAAACAGGTGCTTTGACCGATACAGTCTATTTGCAGACCAAAATCTGGTAAAATATACTTTACTGGATCTGTAAAAATATGAAGTTACCCGAACTAGATTCTGCAACCATAGATCGCATCATCGAAATGGCCTGGGAAGATAGAACACCTTTTGAGGCCATTGAGATTCAATTTGGCTTATCAGAAAAAGAGGTAATTAACCTGATGCGGCGAGAAATGAAAGAATCTAGTTTTAAAATGTGGCGAAAGCGAGTCACTACACGCAAAACTAAACACCTACATGAACGAGATTTTATTGCTGGTAGATTTAAGTCACAAAATCAAAAGACCTAAAATTTCAACTTGATTAATGATTTTTAACCAATATAGCACTTCCCGGTGTTATGAAGTACAAGAACCCCACCCCCAACCCCCTCCCCGCAAGCGAGGAGGGGGCTAAGAGTACCTTATATAATTGGAACTTGCTGTATAGAAGTTACGCATTGACAATTAACATTAAATATGTGTTGTCAAAAACCATATCTTTCGTAGGGGTTTAGCAATGCTAAACCCCTACAATGCTGGTCTATTTATAATCAAAATAATCGCGGATAAAAGTCTGAAACGACGTATTTTATTGAAATTATACCCGGATTAATTTGTAAAGTGCGTAAATTCTATAATATACATTTCCGGTAAAGAATGTAGAGACATTCCATTGAAAGTCTCTACAAGGGTTAGTTCTGGTATTAATCCTAAGAGCCAATATTAGGAGAGTTACTGTTAATTTTGGGATAACTCAGCATTTGTCATTGAGTGATGCGGATAATTTTATCTTGACCTTGGGGACAGTTTCCGCGTCCATCACAATTACTGGTAGTGATGTATAACTCACCATCTGTACCCATGATTACATCCCTAATTCGCCCAAAACCATTTGGGGAATTTCCCTGAAAGTATACTTCATGGGTTTGCACTTGACTGGGGTTGTCTGAGTTGAATACAACTCTATGCAGATGTCGGGAACGCAGAGTACCAATAATTAAATTACCTTTCCACTCTGGAATAGAATCTCCAGTATAAATTGCTGCTCCGCCTGGAGGTGCTGGTTCACGCCAAACCAGTGAGGGACGCACAAATTCGGGTTCAGCTTCACAGTTTTCTACGGAAGGCCAGCCCATATTTTCACCAGCTTGGAGTACAGACAGTTTATCTTCTCCAGTTCTGCCTAATTCTCCACTCGGTCCGTGGTCTGTGACAAACAGCGTTGATGGATTATACCAGTCAAAACCTTGGGTGTTACGAATACCGGTAATAAAAACGGGATTATTTGGAAATGGATTATCTGCGGGAACTTGTCCGTCTGGAGTTAAGCGCAGAATTTTACCGGCTAAACTATCAACATTTTGGGAACTTTGCGGTTCTCTAGCATCACCAGTGCCAATATACAGCATTCCATCTGGTCCGAAGCGCAAACGCCCGCCATTATGATATAGAGCTGCTGGGATATCATCAATAATAATTCGGTCTGATGATGCACTTAGTCCATTTGAGGATAATTGCCAACGTTCAACTCGGTTGACTGGGGAACCATTTTTATCGGTGGTGTAGTATACGTAGAAAAATCTGTTAGTGGCAAAATCTGGGTGTGCGGCAATTCCCAGCAATCCACCCTCACCGGAAGCGGTAATATTGAGATTAGCGACAGGCGATCGCCTTAATTCTCCATTATCCACTAATCTTACCCGTCCTGGTCTTTCCGTCACCAGCATTTTGTTATTGGGTAAAAAAGCAATTCCCCAAGGAACCTCTAAACCCGTGACTACTTCCTCAGCTCGTACTTTCACCTTTCCTGGGGAACCAACGCCGTTTTCCACAAATTTACAGGCTGGAGTTTCGGAACTCACCGATGTAGCATTTACTGGTGATGTGGTTTGGCTGTCGATTGATTCGGTTGGTGTACCGTTACAAGAAACAAGCCCCATGAGACTAAGACTGATTAGCAGTTGGATAGTTTTTGGTAGCATAAATCTTCACTCTTGTAGAGACGCGATTCATCGCGTCTTGATTCATCGCGTCTTGATTTATCGCGTCTCCACGATTCATCGCGTCTTGATTCATCGCGTCTCCGTTCAATATTTAGAATACCCGATGTTCTAGGGACGGCATTTGACGGCGAACCTGTTCCAAACGAGAGGGTTTAATTTCGGCGATCGCAATTCCCGGTTTTTCACCAGCATCAGCTAAAATTACACCCCAAGGGTCGATAATCATCGCGTGTCCGTGGGTGTGGCGACGGTCGTAATTATTGCCAACTTGAGCAGGTGCAATTACGTAGGCAGTATTTTCAATAGCTCTGGCTTGTAATAATACTTGCCAGTGGTCTTTACCCGTGAAAGCTGTAAAAGCCGCCGGCACAAACATCACATCTGCGCCTTTATCTGACAAATGTCGGTACAATTCCGGAAAACGGACATCGTAACAAACAGAAAGTCCAATATTACCCAGTTGTTCTGAAAAATAAACTACGGGAAGTTCCTTACCAGCTACAACAGTGCTAGATTCTCGATAAGTGTTGCCGTCGGGGACGTTAACATCAAATAAGTGTACTTTATAATAACGGGAGAGTTCTTCGCCACTGGGGTCAATCAGGATTGTAGTGTTATAAACTTTGCCTGTATTTTCTACAGGAACTGGAAAGCTACCGCCCAAAATTGTCACTTGGTAGCGCTGCGCCATTTTTTTGAGAAATTGGGCAGATTCACGGTAAATTTCGTCAGCTTGTGCGAGTTTATCTTTCTCTTCTCCCATATAAGAAAAGTTTTCTGGTAATCCCACTAATTCAGCACCTCGACGCACAGCCAAGTCAATTAGTTCTTCTGCCTGGACTAAGTTTTTGTGTAAATTGGATACACTGGTCATTTGAATAGCGGCGGCTAAATAAGATTTCATAGATTCAACAAAAAACAGTGATTTTGTTTGGGTTAGATTTTAAAAATATATCGTTAGTTGCAGAACTGCGGAACTTTTTTGGGATTGATTCAGGGTTTTGCTAATATTATTCCTTTTCCATGAAAATTATGACAACAACTATTCCATCATTAACTCATAAAACCTGGGCAGGTGCGATCGCTCAACCTGCAAAAGAATTTCCCCTTACCCCCTTACCCATTCTCTGTGGAAAAGTCCCTGAAGGCTTGCGCGGTACACTCTACCGCAATGGACCAGGACGGTTAGAACGTGGTGGTATTCCTGTGGGACACTGGTTTGATGGTGATGGCGCAATTTTGGCGGTTAATTTTACCGATGCAGGTGTTACAGGAGTTTATCGTTATGTGCAGACTGTTGGCTATCAAGAAGAAGCCGCAGCTGGTAAACTGCTTTACGGTAATTATGGCATGACTGCACCCGGACCTGTTTGGAATCAGTGGCTCAAACCAGTCAAGAATGTTGCTAATACTTCAGTCCTCCCATTACCTGACAAGCTTTTGGCACTTTGGGAAGGTGGAAATCCCCATTCTCTTGACCTCCAGACCTTAGAAACACGAGGTTTGGATGATTTAGATGGTTTGAATCAAGGATTAGCCTATTCTGCTCATCCGAAAGTGGATTACCAAACTGGGGAAATTTTTAACTTTGGTGTCAGTCCCGGACTGAATGCGATGCTAAATGTTTATAAAAGTGACTTTACTGGCAAAATCATTCAAAAAGCTGAAGTGAAATTACAAGGTGTGCCATTAATTCACGATTTTGTTTTAGCAGGACAATATTTGATATTTTTCATTCCGGCGCTGCGCTTAAATCTCGTTCCTGTGATAGCAGGTATCAGCACCTACTGTGATGCTTTTCAGTGGAAACCGGAACTGGGGACTCAGATTTTAGTATTCGACCGTGAAACCTTATCTTTGGTAAGTCGTGGAGAAACTGAACCTTGGTATCAATGGCATTTTGGTAATGGTTATGTAGATGCTAGTGGTGCTGTGGTGGTAGATTTCGCCCGTTATCAAGATTTCCAGACAAATCAATATCTGCGAGAAGTAGTTACAGGAAAAACTCACACTCCAGCTAAAAGTACCCTGACGCGAGTTCATCTGCAACCCCAAACTGCTAAAGTGACCTCAATTCAGCAACTATCAGACAGAAGTTGTGAATTTCCTCATGTCCCGAAGCCAAATATAGGGAAAGCTTCCCGTTATACCTATATGTCGTCATTCCGAGAAGGCACAGATATTAGTCAAGAAATATTAAATACCTTTGGACGGTTCGATCATCAGACTGAAACTTTCACTGAAGCTAATTTACCAGAAAATTGCTATCCTTCCGAAGCTTTACCTGTGCAAGATGTCCAAAACTCTGAACAAAGTTGGGTTTTGACAGTGGTTTATGATGGTAATTCTCATAGTAGCGAAGTTTGGGTATTTGAGAGCGATCGCCTAGATGCAGAACCCGTGTGTCGATTGGGTTTACCTAGTGTGATTCCTCATAGTTTTCACGGTTATTTTAAAGCGGCTCAGTAAATCAGCATGAATAAATTATCCTAGTTTGTAGTTGCGCTTGAGCGCAAATGCTAATACCATTTCTTTCTTAGCAGATGTGTGAAAAGTCCTAAAAACCAAATTTAAGCGTAAATCTAGTTCCCCTCCTCGCTTGCGGGGAGGGGTTAGGGGTGGGGTCTCTTTGCTGACTTGTGCGTATACCGTAGCTTCGCTGTGATATTCCTGTTCAGTAAGAAGACGCGATAAATCGCGTCTCTACAAGGGACGCAAAAATTTAGAAATTTAAAATGTCTAATGATTCGCCGATTTCTAAATCAGAAACTCTTTCGCGAGCATCTTTAAGGGCTTCTAGTTTACCTTCTCGACGATAAATATCTGCTGCTTTGCGAAAATCCGCAATTGCTAGCTGTTTATCTCCTAGCTCGGAGTAAACATTACCACGGTTATAATAGGCATTAGCATAATTAGCATTAATCTTAATAGTTTGGGTGTAATCTTCAATTGCTCCCTCGTAATCGCCTAAATCGTAATGAGAATTACCACGGTTATAATAAGCATCTACATAATTGGATTTAATCTTTATAGCTTGAGTATAATCGGCAATTGCACCTTGATAATCTTCTAAATCAGCACGAGCATCAGCACGATTTTTGTAAGCAACGGCATCCTGGGGATTAACTTTAATTGCCTGAGAAAATCCCTGATGATATTCTATAAAATAACGGGCAATTCCCTGGTTTTTGTAAGCATCGGCATAATGAGGATTAATTTTGATTGCCTGAGTGTAATCTTCTATTGCTCCCTGATTATCTCCGATGTGAGAACGAGCTTCAGCCCGATTTTTATACGCAACGGCAACATGAGGATTAATTCTAATTGCTTGGGTATAATCTTCTATTGCTTCTTGATAATTTCCTAGTTGATAACGAGCTAAACCTCTTTTATTATATGCTTTGCCATCATTAAAGTTTAACTGAATTGTTTGGGAAAAACTTATAATTGCTGCTTCATAATCTCCTAGTTGATAGGAACTTAAACCTAATTTGTAATAAATATCAGCATCATCTTTTAGTTGTAAGGCTTGGTTATAGTAATTAATTGCCGCCTCATATTCACCTTTCGCAAAACATTCATCACCCAGTTTGATATTAAATATATTTAAATCTTGCTGGCTTTTCACGTCATCTGTAAAACCTCTCTCCAAACCTCTTTCCTGCAAGGAGAGAGGCTTTGAATTCTCCCCCTGACCTTGTAATGAGAGAGGCTTTAAATTCTCCCCCTGCCCTTGTAGGGAAGGGGGTTGGGGGGTTAGGTTCCCCGTTGCTTGTTCAGCAGAGCGTGAAAACTCAGGATTTACCTGATAAGTTGGAGATGAATTAGAGGAAAAATCTTGATGATTATTAGAAGTTTGTAACTGTTCTAGATAGCACCATAAACCACCTCCATATAATAATTGATTGATGCCGAAGGAGATTTTACCAGTTCTTAACTTAATCATTTGCGTGGGCAAAAAGCCAGCTAAAAACAGGTGATATTCAGGTTGGGCTTCGTTGACTTCTTCTTGAATTAAAATGCAAACTACAACTGCATTTTTGGCAACTTCTTGAGAACTAACTGACCATCTGACTTTATCTATACTGCCATGACGGGATTTAACTTCAACACCAATTTTGGAGTCAGAATTCAAGGTAAAATCAATATTGCCATCGCCGCCGAATTTGGTTTCATAATCAACTTCTGTGATCAAATCAGCTAAACGTTCTTTGACAACTTCTTCACCCAGTTTACCTTTCAGGTTGTTAATAAAAACGTCACGTACTGGCGAAGTGCGTTTGTATTTTTCCGCCATCAGCCAGCAAAATTCTCGTAATGCCTTTAACCTGTCTCCAGAAATAACAGTTAATTCACTATATTGACCTTCTATTTCACAATGAAGTAAAAAACCGGATGTTAATCTTTTAATAAAATCAGACTGTAGCGATCGCAGTAGTGTAATCCAATCCATCTATAATTCTGCGAATCTGGTGATAAAATCATTTTATAAAAATTTCCGGTTAAAGTAAACCTTTAACAAAAAAGTGCTGAGAACTCAGCACTTTTGATTTCTAGAAAATTTCTCACAGAAGGGATACCTATTAATAAGTCGCTTCAAAGAGACGTTTTTGTTGTAACCAATCCTGACCAAGTTGGATAGTAACATCAGAATCAATAATACCAGTGCTTTCCACTCGCACTTCCCCAAATCCCAAAGCGCTGCGAATTAACTCTGCACTCTCACTGTCTCCTTGCTGGGCGATGATATTAGATACTTGTAGAGGTTCATTCCAAGGTTGATACACCTGGATTTTGCGATATCCGAATTCTTCTAAAGTTCTAATTAAAGGCATGAGTTCAGAGCGATCGCTTCCTGTACTATCTTGAATGTAGACTCGCATCGAGCGTAAATTCACCTGTCTGAGTTCACGAGTTAATTCCAGACCAAAGTGTTGAGACATCATGCGAGAAATACCAGTTTTATCTGGTAGCCAATAGCTGGCAATATACTCATTCTGTTGGCTAAAACGACCTGGTAACATGAACATCTGCATATTGGCACGGTTCGTTCGCACGCCAAAACCTGCTAGAGCTAATAATTCTTCAATTGTTAAGTTAGTATCAATATTGTCTTTAACTACGTTGAGAACTTTAGGCACTTGGGTGACTGTTGCCGGGTTAAGAGTCTGATCCATCAAGGCTCGCATCAGCATTTGTTGACGTTGAACCCGACCAATGTCTCCGAGTTCGTCATGGCGAAAGCGTAATAGTTGCAAAGCCTGATCGCCGTTGAGATGCTGTTTACCTGCTTTTAAATTGATATATAGGCGTTGGGAGTCATCTTGGTATTTTAAATCCTTGGGAACGTGTACTGTCACCCCACCCAAAGCATCAATTAGTTTGCCAACACCCAGAACATTAATGCGGATATAGCGATCAATGGCGACATCACCCAGGAGATTACTTACACTTTTGGCAGCTAAGGCTGGCCCCCCATCGACATTAGCAGCATTAAGTTTTTTCACTCCATACCCAATAACTTCTGTCCGAGTATCTCGGGGAATTGACAGCATGGCTATTTTTTTTGTGGCTGGATCGAATTTGATTAAGATCATCACATCAGCCAGCCCATCAAAAGAATTTACCTGGGGTTCATAGCCCAGATTTTGCAATTCCAGAGGAGGATTATTAATGTCAGATGGAAGTACGCTCATCCCCATTACTAAGAGATTAACGGGGCGAGTTAATTCTGAGAACCGTAATCCACTACCAGAGATGCGATCGCCATCAAAAACCGCCTCCTCCTGGGGACTTAACTGTGCTTGCTGCAATGGGGTATCGGTCAAAGAAACCGCTAACAGCGCCCCTGCTGTTGCTGACACCATTGCAATCCCACTCATACCCAGCCAGAACCACAGCCAACGTCCAGACTTAGAGTTGAGGGAATGTTTCTTTTTCGATTTGAGGGCTTTCGCTAACTGCTTTTCTTTCGCCGAAGTTCTTTGACTGGTCACAGACTTCCTCACACTTACTGATCAAACTCGGTAAATTTTCTGACTAATTATTAAGCAACCAAACTAACTTACATAAATGAACGTTTAATTAACATTACTGACTTGTTTCTGTTTTGTTAACCAAAATACTTATACCAGGATTTCTCTTGGTTGGTGGCCAATCCGGAGACAATTTATTGAAGTATGACAACAATATGTTACTTTGACTAGACCTCATAGAAGATCAGGTGGCATTTGGGTAAAAAATCAGTAAAAATACGATTAAACAAATGGAATAATTTGCCAAAATTAAGACAAATACTTCCCCAACACTCGTTCGGCAAAGCTACTTAACCCTGATAAACGGTGAGATTTCCCCTGAATGACTCGAATAATTAGCCAAACACTGACTAAAAAGTAACCAGATGTCAGAAAACTATTGAGGATTAACATCCGTAATGTGAAAAATTCTGAAGTCGCGGTTCCAGTTGCTAATAAAAAATACCCCAATAGCCAAGTAAATGCCAAAGTAATAGACAGGCGACTCACAACCAGTTGTTCCCGACTTCCCCTGTGGCGATAGAGAGTCCACAAGGATGGAAAAAAGCCAATGACTGGAATTAGATACAAAAGCAACTGTCTCTTGGAAGTAGCTGTGTTTTGAGTGTACTGGGAATTTTCAATTGGTTCAAGGTTTTCCATTGGTCTGAGTCCAATCCTAAGCTAGACAGATGAATTTTAATGACGTAGTTAGAGATAATAAGCTATGGATACAGATTTGATTTTGTTCTATCCCGCAATCGGCTAAAGATGCAGACACGCAAGCTACTCAACTGGTGGCAGACATTTACACCCATAGCGCGCATTGGGGCGATCGCGTTATGCGCCCCCATTTTAGTTCTCAATGGTTGGGCGATTTCGGCTATTTTCCATTATTTCCACTCCTTAATAGCTATTTTAGTGGGAGCTTCAGTTCTAGCATTTCTACTCAACTATCCGGTAAGCTGGATGGAGCGTCAAGGTGCTAGGCGAGAACAAGTTGCCATTTTAGTGTTTTTGATCGCCTTATCGGTGCTGTTAGCGCTGGGTGTCACCCTGTTTCCCCTCGCCCTCACCCAAGCCCAGCAATTGGTGGCGCGATTACCAGAGTTAATCGACTCTGGCCGTTCTCAGTTAATGATGTTAAATGAGAAAGCAGAAACCCTGAATTTACCAATTAACCTTGATGCTCTTGTAGTCCAAATTAACGATCGCGTCAAGAGTCAATTGCAAGCGATCGCCGGACAAGTGTTAAATTTAGCAGTGGTGACATTCACCAGCCTGCTAGATTTCCTCCTGACAATGGTTTTGACTTTCTACCTTTTGCAGCATGGCGGTGAACTCTGGCAGAGTTTAGTAGAATGGCTACCTACCAAATTTCGCGCCCCGTTCTCTAAAACAGTCCGCCTGAGTTTCCAAAACTTTTTCATCACCCAACTAATTTTATCTACCTGTATGGCATCAGCCCTAATTCCGACCTTTTTATGGCTGAAAGTGCCATTTGGGTTGTTATTTGGCTTAACTATTGGCATCATGGCGCTGGTTCCCTTTGGCGGTTCGGTAGGTATAGCCCTGACTACCTCCCTAGTCGCGCTGCAAGATTTCTCAATGGGAGTTAAAGTTTTAATCGCAGCTGTAATCGTGCAGCAAATTTTAGAAAACTTAATTGCACCCCGAATTTTAGGTAGCTTTACTGGTTTAAACCCAGTTTGGATACTAATTTCAGTGCTGACCGGGGCAAGAGTTGGTGGACTTTTAGGGGTAATTGTGGCAGTACCCACTGCTGTAATTATTAAGACGGCTTTAACAGCCTTGCGTCCTCAAGGGCTGAATAATGAAGCGGAAGAGAAACCAGCACCCGTTGTTACAGAAAAATCACCAACATCTGAACCTCACAATTCTCTGGGTGTTTCGGAACCGGGATTACCTTAGTGGGGAGTGGGGAGTAGGGAGTAGGGAGTGGGGGAAAGAAACTTACTCAGCACTCATACCAATGCTGTGTAAAGCTGCGCTGAATTTCTTTCTTTGTGTACTTTGCGTCCTTTGCGGTTCGTTCCTCATATCAGCACTTTCCTACTGGGGGTCTGTAATGGAACCCATAAATAAAATACTGCCTGTTTGATTATCTCGAATTGCAGAGAAAAAGGGACGATCAACAATCATGCGGAAAGGTTCTAGTTTTTCTCTAAAAGATGTTGGTACCATTCCTACTGATGTGGCGGCGGCGGCTTCTGTACCTTCTTCGTTTACCTCAACAAATGTTTTATGTTTAACTTCACTAATTTTTAGATTTTCACCCATACCGGAAAAATTGGCTTGATTGCTAAAAGCTTCTGCCATACCTAAAGCCTTCAGTGCATCATTGAGTGTGACATCATAATCTGTTTTAAAGCGGGGTAAGCGAATAAATCCATCCTGATTTCGCAACTGAGACATCCATTTTTCCCAGTTCTCAAAATTCAAGTTTTGATAAAAGGTTTGGAGGTTAGATTCCTCTTTCGGCAAGAAGATATAAAAGCTGACTTTGCCATCTTCGCCATAAGGTAAACTCACCGCCTGAAACTGGTCGTTTTCATAGTATCTATATTCGCCAGTTTGCGACATCATCGGGTGTTGCTTCTGTTTTCCAGATGTTGATTTAAAAGGATGTTCAGCAGTTTGTGATTTATCAAACTGATTACTCCATTGCCCTTTAAAATATATGGCGTTAATCAAAAACAATACCTGATCAGGTTCAATTTGGTCAACTATTTTGTTAATTTTCCCCCGCGTACTATCTTGCACCCACTGATTGATAGTATTGGCAGAGTCGGCATCTTTAAAGTCTAAATTCGTAACCTTGGCTTTGTAGAAATCCTGAGTGCTTTTGAGAAAATTAGGCTGCAAAGTAGCTGCTTTATTTGCCCATAGGGAGTTAGCAATAGTCAGTTGCACTTGCGGGTCAGGATTTTCTAATAACTCTTTTAATGTGGCGTAAGCAGAGTTAATTTCTGGTAGACTCATCCCCTGTAATTCTAGGGTTTTAGCCATTGCTTGTTGAGTAGAACCACTGGCTCCATTATATGCCATAGCCAGCGCGATCGCGACACTTGAAGGAGAAACAAAAATGTTCTCTTCACTACTGTTATTTTTCAAAACTTCGGAAAACAGTTTGAAGCCAAATTTATTATTAGCATCCACCAGTTTGGCATCAGAAATTAAAGTTTTTTTTGGCAATCGAGTCTCTGCATGAAGTAAATCAGATTGTGACAGGGGATTTGTATTACCACTAACCTGGGAACAGCCTAATACACCGAACAGAACCACACTAGCTGCTGCTAAAACGTAACGTCTTCCCAGACTCACACCATAACGTCTTTGTAGGAATTTTTTTTCCACACCACTTAGTTTCTGCCGATTCATTCTGGTACCTCGTTTGCCCAACGTTTTTAGCTGTCTATATAAAATGGACGCTAAATTATATTTCGTTTGTTTACTATTGCATTTAGAACAACCGATGTTTTGGGCTGTTACAGTTTTCGTAACAGCCAGTTGCTGGGGAGAATTAAATATAACTTATATAAAGTGATAATTCAGACGCTAATTCAGATGAAACTTGAGACAAACTGATGATTTTGAATAGTTTTATTTATGCTAAATGTATACCAGAATACTTGAACATTAAAAAAATCTTTTTATTTGCTTTTTAATCATAAATAAAACTGATGATGGCAATTTGCGTCAGCTAGGATAGGTTTTATTGATAATTGCGTTGTACTATACATTTTACATCTAATCCAGTTTGTAGTAAAATCATACAGAGATTAATTATATTCAGGGCAAGATTTCCTAAAAAAGCCTTTGCCTGACTTTTTTATATATGCTCTGAATGCGTAGTTTTGCCACACGAGTTGGCGACAAATTCTGAATATTGCCGAAAAAATGAATTTTGTGATCAAAAAATTCGTTTAATTCCGCCAAAATTACTTGGAGTCGTTGGATAATATTTTCCGTTCGATACTCGGCAAAAAACTCTTCTGGTAAGTCGATAGTTTGTGAGGATTTCAGCACCTTGATAATGCGTTGAATATCATACTCTTTTGAGTATCCGGCAATTTTATAGCAATTAAATCCCGGATCTAAATAATCTGAAAGTCCACCGTTGACACTGGAAAAAACCTGACAGCCACAAGCCAAGGCTTCCATTGGTTGTAGTCCAAAGCCTTCACTCACAAGCTGTTGCGCCCAATATTCAGCAGAGTCATACAGGTAAATCTTGGCTTGATTAAATAGCCCTGGTAAATCTTCTACATAAGAATCGACTAATTTTACTTGACACTGTTGCCGCAAAGCCGGAATCAATTCTTGCATTAAATACTCAGAAGATTTTCGGGCTTGAACTAAAATATCAATATCTCGCTGAAGATGTAAATTGTCAAATTCGTGACTAATTTGATTGGGCAAATAATAAATCAGAGAATTAGGAGATTTCTGCCCCCAATATCCCATTGTGTTGCGGCTAACGGTGATAATGGGAATACTCGCAGGGAGGTGAAATTTGTAACCTGCACTATGGGCATGGTAAACAACATTATATTGCTTGAGCTTGGCAGCTAGTTTAGCTACATCAAATCCCCAGCTAATCACAAATATTGCTTCATTTAAATTTTTTTCGGTCAGCACATCATCAATAAACAGTTGGTCTGTTTCTCTTTGGCGATAAGTGACGACATCAGCACTACAGATTTGCTGCGCTAGTTTAACTGTTTTTAATTCTGCCCAAAGTCCACCACAGGCAAATTTGCCATGAGTACCTGGAACTAAGAAGTAAAGCTTTCTCATGAAAATATTTTGGTAATAGCGGTGCTGGAATGAGAAAAATCGCCAAAATCGGCAACCATAAATCAATGTATTTGTTCTTTATCCCCCCTCCCCCCTGCACCCTGCACCCTGCTCCCCTGCCTCTTCCCCCTGCCTCATTCTTGCCAGCTGACCTTTACGAAATGTCCCTGTCGTCCCCAAAGGTCACGAGTCAGAGTAATATTGTCAATTGTCAAGTTAAAGGGAATGGCTGTGGTCAGGTAGCGCTGGGCTATGGAACCTAAATCAGGTGCGAGTTCTGCGGCTGTGGTGGCGGCTATTCCTAAGCCAATTAATTGCTCAATTGGTCGGAATGGTAGTAAGAGGTTGACACTGACAGCTAGCCCGGCTGTTAACAGCATGGCTACTGATGCATTTGTACCACAGCGAGGATGCACAGCCAAATCCCATTCACCATTGATGAGACGATTTAAGCCTAATGTTACCGCCCGCCGCAAATCACTAATATTCACTTCACCGTAAAGGTAAAATCCTTGTTCTGTGGATAAGCCGCCTAATAGTTCGTTATCTACTTGTACTTTTGTGGGTTTGCTTTTGGGTGCATAGGCACTGTTGGCTTCACTCAGAACCCAAACAGTAGCGTGTTCTAGGGCGTGAACTTGCCGCAGCAGCATCATTTCTTTCAGTCCTGGGATGAATGATAGCTGTCTGAGTAAATCGGCATCTTGTGTTGGTTGCGGTGCGGTAAAATCAAAACTAAAAAAATCAAAGGTAGACGAACCACCTGGAACAGAAGCGGAAGTATTCATATAAACACTGCTCTCCTCGCTGATGGAGCAAATAGATTTAATAAATGTAACGCTTGAGGCAGGAAATCGTGACTAATTTTTGTTGATGATGGCTTGATTTCGATGCCGAGCAGAATTTACGCTAGAGATTCACTAAAAAAACAAAGGCATGAGATGAAGAACAATTAGTACACACCAACAAATTGTCTAATCGTTCTTGAGGGGTAAAAGACAGCAATTAACCTCATCTAAGCAGATTTTACCCCACAGCAAAGCCCAACGGACGAGAGCCACTCGGTTGTCGGTTTGGGTTTTGGTGAGAATGTTGCTGATATGATTATCAACTGTGCGTTTGCTAATCTCCAGTTTGACTGCAATATCTTGGTTAGTTAAGCCAGCGGCCACTAAGTCGATGATTTGCAATTCTCTGTCTGACAGACTAACAGGGGTCTGAGACTCGCCACCAGCCATAACTTTTTCTATCCTCCCTTGGTATATGTACTTAATCCTCTTTTAATTCTAGAAGATTCTTTTGTTGGAAGGGGTTTTAAGTTATGGCAGTATGGAATTGACTAGATTTTTTTTAGATTTTCTGGTGATAGTCAGATGTGTTTAAGGTTAGTAATTTCTAACACAATGTTTGAAAATATAAACGTAAAATTACATACATAAAACCTGAGATAAAGGAGGATATAGTGGGGATGATCGTAGCAAAAAGTTCTATTTTGTTGAGTTGAGGACTGGCGACAGATGAGTTAAGAGTGTTGTAGATTTTATACTGGAATTAGTAACTCAAAATCGAAAATCCCAGATTCTGGATTCATGAAATGAGCAATCCCCGTGTTTTGTGCCTTGGTGAAATTTTGTTTGATTGTTTAGCTGACCAATTGGGACTACAGCTAGAAGAGGTGAAGTCTTGGACTCCTTACCCAGGGGGTGCGCCAGCTAATGTGGCCTGTGCTTTGGTAAAACTAGGAACTCCCGCAGGTTTTATTGGGGCGGTTGGTGAAGATGAGCCAGGGAATAAACTAGTTAAGCTTTTAGAAGAAGTTGGTGTAGATACAACAGGGGTGCAACGCCATTCTACAGCACCAACGAGGCAAGTTTATGTGGTGCGCGATCTGGCAGGCGATCGCAATTTTGCCGGATTTGGTGAGTTTGACACTTCTGAATTTGCTGATACCCGCTTAAAAGCTAAAAAATTGCCAGAGTCGCTGTTTCAAGAGGCTGACTTTTTGGTATTGGGTACTCTGGAATTAGCCTATCCTGAAAGTGAGCAGGCAGTTCACCGCGCTTTAGAATTAGCAGAACAATACGACCTGAAGATTATTCTGGATATCAACTGGCGACCGGTATTTTGGCAAGATGCAAATATTGCTCGCCAAAAAATCCAAGAGATATGGAAACGAGTTGATTTTCTCAAACTCTCTAAAGAAGAGGCTGAATGGTTATTTGATACTACAGACCCAGGTGCTATTACTTACCGAATGGACTCTATTGATGGGGTGCTGGTGACAGATGGGGAACATGGTTGCACCTATTGCTTGGGTGAAAACGAAGGTCATTTACCTTCTTATCCGATTGAGGTTGTGGATACAACTGGGGCTGGGGATAGTTTTTTGGCTGGATTTATCCACCAGCTAGGTATACATGGTATTCAAGGTTTGCAGGATGCCGAAACTGCTAAAGGCATTGTTGCTTATGCTAATGCAGTTGGGGCGCTGACTACTATTAAAGCAGGTGCGATCGCTTCTCAACCGACTGCGGCTGAAATTGATGTTTTTCTGTCTTCTCATCAAGTTTAGGCAGTAGTCTATCCATCTGGGATATCAGCTAAAATCGGCTGATACTCCTGGCTGGAGAGGGTTTACCGAAATGGTGCGATCGCAACACAGACAAGAGAGAAGAATCTGCTACAATCATGGCGAGGCTTGATACTAATACCGCTTTGTTATATGTTGCAAGGTTTAGGCGATCGCTTAAATTTGACTACCTCCCAAAAAGGGTAGATTCTCTAGTTTAGACCACAGCACCATGATTTCTTGGCTATTTATCTGCAACTTACTCCAGTTTACAGCGAAGCGCGTCACTCCCTAGCAGTAAGTTATGGCGAGTTGAAATATTGTAAAGTTTTGTATCCAAAATCAGTCAGGATCTGTCCCGGTTCGGGCGAGGACAAAATCAATTAGCCAGATGTAGCCCAAACCTGGAATTGTCACCCATAACTCAATCCCGCGCCGCAATTCAGTTGGATTGACTCCTGTAATAACTGTTCAATGGGCGCAGGATAAAAGATGTGAGTATGTGGCTAATCACACCTGTGTTGGGGCGTAAAATCTCAGTTTCGGCTAGTTCTTTCCAAAATTGATTAAGGTGCTGTCAGGAGTATAGAAAAGATTACTCATTGCTTTTTCCTGATTAAATCACCTGCGTGCTGCAAACTAGCATCAGCTTTTTTAGTTTTTTCTTTTGTTTCTGAGAATAGATAATTAAGTTCAGTGACTAATTTTTCTTTTTCTTCCACTTGCAATTTTTGGTCTTGTTGTGATTGAATCAAACTTTCACGGTAGTTACTCAAGTAAATATCAAGGTCATTAAAAAAGATATTAACTCGCTGTTTGAAGTCTTCATCTAAATATTGGTTAATTCCCTGTTTTATATTTTCGACACTTTGCTCAATCGATTCATTAGCTTGAACAATTATTTCTTGGATAGAGACAGTATAGTAATTTTCTTTTTTATCAGGACACTTGACTGTAATAGTTTCTTGTTTGGGGACTAAAAAAAACCAATGCGTAAATTTTCTTTTGTAAACTACTTTAGTTTCATATCCCTGATCTACTAATCTAGTATTACTCTTAACACGAACTTTACCAAAATCAATATCCTCAGAATCAAGGGTTAGTGTTGGCAATGATAACTTTATATTAAAAGCTTCATTTAATCGTTGACGCGCTCTGTCAATAATAGGCTGGGTTTCTTCAATCAAAAAATTAGTTAGTTCCAGTCGTGATTTTTCAATTATTTTTCGCACTTGCTCCCGCACATTCTCTAGTAGTAGGTCAATTTTCTGCTTGGGATAAGCTATAGCTTGTTTAGCAAAATCTTCCGCTTCTATCAAACTGTTAAATTCAATTACACCAGTACCTGTAGGCTTTATTTGATAATTAATTTTTTTAGAAATCCGATTAAAAAAACTTGTCAAAGCCATACCTCCTTTTTTGATGTTGTCTGCACGTTGATACTCTTTGTCAGTAAAAGAAGTTTCAAGGCTGACTTTAGCATCTTGCTTTAAAGTTTCAAGGATTTTGTTCAACTGTTGATAGAGACTATTTTTAATCCTATCTACCTCCTGCAACCGTTGACGACAATCCTCAAGAGATTGCAAATCTGTTTCTAACGCAACAACTTCAAAAGTAACTTTTTCTTGATCTTGTGCCATAGCACTTTTGCGAAGTTGCACATCATCCTGTAGTTCCGCAAGTCGAGCCAGGGAAATTTTGAGTGCAGACACTATACAACGTGGTGCTGCTTCTGCCATAAGTGCTGTAATTGCACCGTTTAAAAATGGGTCAAAACCTGATTTTTTCCACAGTCTCTCAGCTTTCTTTTTTAACTCTTCTAAAGTTGCTTCTTCTAATTCTTCTTCCCAGTCAATACCGAATACTTCTTGAGCAAGCGCTCGCACTGTTTTCAGCTCAGTAACTTTAACACCTGGATGCTGCTGTAATTCCATTAAAAAGTTAGCAGAGGTAAAAGCTCGCCTAGCTGATATTTCAAATACTCGATTTATCTCACCAACTTCACCTATGCCAAATTCAGCAGCAACAAATTTCCGCACTTGTTCTGGTGTCATGTCACCATCTCGACGCTGATCTACTTTATTAATTAAGACATACAAACTTTCTTTACCTCGAAGTTCTATCACCCTCTGAACATCTTGTTTAACTTTCTCTGCGGCTTCATTTTTCAATTGGGTGAAATCCAAAACTATCAACACCATTGAACTTTTCCGAAGCTGTTCAGCAACTACAGTCTGAAGTCGTAAATTTTCCCCAGCTTCATTTGGTCCGGGTGTATCGACAATAACTAATTTACCTAAAGTTTCTGATTGCTGATTTTCTTGGGAAAGCCAGAAAGGAGTACGAATGCGCGGGACTTCTGTCAGAGATTGTAGAGGATCTATACTGGGATAAAGAATACTGCACAGGCGCACAATATCATTCAAACTAGTTAAGGTGAGAATAATATCTTTGCGTCCTTTTGGTTGATGAGGAACTGACTCTACAAGTGCTTGTTGAATCAGTTTTGGCATATTTTGCAAATGAGGAAACTGAGCAAGTTGTGCTTGTGCTTGTTTAATCCCCATTTGATTAATTTGCTTTCGTAGAGCCAATAAAGTCTCTTGAAAAACTGTGACTATTTCGGGACTGAGAGTTAAAACTGGTTCTTGCAATCCAGCATCAAAAATAATCTCAGTGGGAAGCGTCGTCATCGCCGCGTTACGACTGGGTAAAATATCTTGTCCGATGATGGCGTTCGTGATAGTTGACTTACCTGCTTTCATCGGTGCAACAATTGCCATTCTTAACTCAAGATTTTTGACTTTCTCTATTTCCTCGTTAACTTGCTGCTCAAATACTGCATATTTCTGACCAGCAGCATCAGAACTAAGTGCTGTACTAGCACGGTTCAGCAGCGCACTAATTCCCTGCAACAATTCGATCACATGACCTTGCAAATCTTGCATATTCGGCTTCAGCACCTCAAAAACCATCGTTTTTTGCTCCGCGCTATTTTTAATCCACTACTGTAAATTATGACTTAACAAAAAAGACAATAGAAACAGTAACAATACTAGATACCAGTTTTTCAACCCCAACATTTGCAGCGTCACCTATGTTTCTCATTGCTATTAGATGATGATGTCTAAAAAAGATTAAAGCGCTGGGATAAATTTTGGTATTCATGAAGAATGCTAGAATCGCTTCAGCACCAATGCTCTCACACCCAGATGACTTTTAACTCTCTGATTCCCGATACAGCGCTTTCAGTAGCTGGATTAACTGACTATATCCGCTTGCTGTTAGAGCAAGATGATCAATTACGTCAAGTTTGGGTAACTGGGGAAGTTTCCAGTGCTAACAACCATCGCAGTGGCTTATTTTTTACCCTGCAAGACCCAGAGGGGACAGCCGGTATTAAGTGTGTGGTTTGGAAAAGCCAAATCCCTAAACTGGCTCAAATGCCAATTGCTGGTGAGCAGTTAATTATCCTGGGTAGTATCAGAGTTTACCCGCAACGGGGAGAGTATCAATTATCTGTTTGGCAAGCTATACCTGCGGGTGCTGGTTTACAGGCGCTACGCTATCAACAATTAAAAAACCGATTGCTGGCTGAGGGTTTATTTGATACGGAACGCAAACGTCCTCTTCCTCTGCATCCTCAAATTATTGCTGTGGTGACATCACCCACTGCGGCGGCTTGGGGCGATATTCAAAAAACGCTCAAGCAAAGATATCCAGGATTACAGGTGTTATTTTCTCCCGCTACGGTGCAGGGTGAGCAAGCAGCAGATTCTATAGTTAAGGCGATTAATCGCGTCAATCGTGATGGTCGCGCGCAGGTGCTGATTTTATCACGGGGTGGTGGTGCGGTTGAGGAATTGGCTTGCTTTAATGATGAACGGGTAGTGAGGGCTGTTGCTACTTGTTCTATCCCGGTAATTACTGGTATTGGTCATCAACGCGATGAGTCTTTGGTAGATTTAGTGGCTGATGCTTGTGTACATACACCGACGGCGGCGGCGGAAACTGTGGTTCCATCTCTGGCAGAGTTGTATTTTCAGCATCGGCAAAGGATACTGGCGCTACGTGAGGCGGTAGGGGAATTTCAGGAAATCGCTGAGGATAAGTTGCAAGGTTTACGCGATCGCTTACGGCGTTTAGGATTAGACAAACAGGTGCAGCAGGAGATGCAGCAGCTAAGTTGGAAAAGACAACAATTGATACAGGTGACTTTGGGGCGATCGCATCAAGCCCAGCAGCGTTTAGAATTGTTACGGGAAAAGTTGGCTAGTCTTGACCCCAAGGCGGTGTTACAGCGTGGTTATGCTGTGGTGCGGCGGGAAAATGGCGAAATAGCTCGTTCGGCTGCTGAGTTGGCTGTGGGGGAAGATTTGTTGATTCAGTTGGGGCAGGGGGAGGTTACAGTTAAGGTGATGGAAAACGAACCACAGAGGCGCAGAGGACACAGAGAGTTGAATGGTTAAGCGTAAGGATGATTCGAGGGCGGATTGGAGTTATGAGGGGAAGGTGCTGGAGATAGAACAAATTATTGCTCGCATTGAGGCTGGTGAGTTGGATTTGGAAGCAGTATTTGAGCAGTTTTCTACTGCTGTTGAGTCTTTGCGTCAGTGTGAAAGTTTTTTGCAGCAGCGACAGCAACAGGTGAGTCTGTTAATTGAAACTTTGACGGATGAGTAGGTACTAGTACAAGTCGGCGTAAATAAACAGACCATTCAAAATCCATGAAAAGCCCATTTTATAAGCTTTTTGATTTTTGACTTTTGACTTTTGACTTCCGCCTTGCGGTACTAGGCGGGCATCTTTGCCCTCCCCCACAAGATTTATCATATTAAAATGTTTACTTCATCTACTTGCAAAGTGCTGTATGTATCTTTCACAGCTAAATAATGATAGGCGCAAAATTCCGATCTTCTATTCATTGGTTTCAGTCTTGGCTCTCCCAGGCTAAAACAACTAATCCCGATAATCTCCTCAATAAACCACCTGAAGATATTATTCAGGATTTTTCCCAAAAACTAGGTCAACTATCCTCTCCACTGGAATATCGTACTTCTATCCAAGAAACACTGACTTCAGCTTTGGCTGATTGGCAGCAAAATGTTACATCTGCCAATAGTCTGGTGATTCTAGGTTGTTCGGTGGAACCCATTGCTGAAATTGTGCAGGAGAGTTTGACAGATGAGTTCTCTAAAGGTTTGGAAATTATCCATCCTCTAGCACAGTGTCAACGTTCATCTAATTGTTCATCTCTGGAAAAAGCAATTAGTGAGGCTTTATGTTTTGAAACAGAGTCTCAGTCAACAGATGAACGCGGTGATGCTAATCCAGAACTGACGGAACGGCAGACTTTAGTCGTGATTCCCTGTTTGGCGCAGTGCTTTCTGCGATGTATTCAGGGGTGGGAAGGTATCGAGTTTCTGCAAAATGCCGTTGTCAAGGATAAATCTCGGTTTTGGCTGATTGGTTGCAATTATTCGGCTTGGACATTTCTCGATCAGGTTTGTCAGGTGAGTGCTTACTTAGAACAAGTTCACCCCCTACCTAAATTAAAAGGGGAAGCACTGCAAAAATGGTTAGTACCTGTCACCCAAGAATTAGTTGCTGAAGACGACGACGCGGATATGGGTAAAACTTACTGGAAATCTCTTGCTAGTCTGGCTTCTGGGGTGAGTAGCGTGGCTGCTCAATTATGGCTGCAAGCCTTACGGATTCGGGCGGCGGACATCCCTGATGCTGTTTCTGAGTCCAAGCCTGCACTTACGCCTCAAGGTTTAACTTTAGAAATTCCTGTTAACCTCCAACAAACGAAGCCGATTTTGCCGAGTTTACCGGATTTAACTGCGACCGATCGCTACCTGCTGCATTCTCTATTACTGCATGGTGAGATGACTCGGACTCATTTGGCTCTGAGTTTAGGCGAAAGTGAACAAATTGTGCGATCGCGTGTACAAATGCTTCAGCGTGCGGGTGTAATCGTCCAACAACGTGATCAATTAAATATTTATCCTGCTTACTATCCTTCACTCAAAACAGAGTTAATTAACAACAACTTTTTGCTTGGAGATGACTAATTATGTCTATGTCTATTTCTATTTCTACTACCTTGTTTGCTCAATTGTTAGATGATAATGGAATAGCCGACAGACTCCTAACTGAGATTACGCTCAACAAGATTCTCAAAGCTCTAATTAGCATTTTCATCGCCTACGGAATTTCTGTCTCAATTCAATCTTTCGTGAATTGGTTATCTGAGCGAGTACCGCGTCTGTTCCGACTCACAATTAAACAGTCAGTACCTTTTTGGAAAGGACTGATTTTGATCGTCACCATAGTTTACCTCCTCAATCTATTTCTAAATCTGTCTCAAAGAAATCTTTTAGCTTTCACTGGCACCATTGCTGTAGCATTAGGATTTGCATTTAAAGACTATGTAAGTTCAATTATTGCTGGGGTTGTGACTTTATTTGAAGCACCCTATCGAGTCGGCGATCGCATTCGCATTGGCGAACATTACGGCGAGGTGATCGGTTACGGTTTACGTGGACTCAGACTGCAAACCCCTGATGATAACACTGTCACCATTCCCCACAATAAAACTTGGACAGATGCTATTTCTAATGCTAATAGTGGTCAATTAGAAGCACAAGTAGTTACAGAATTCTATTTAGATCATCACGTTGATTGTGACCAGGTAATCCGACTTTTATACCAAGCTGCTTACAGTAGTCGATATACCCAGTTAAAATTACCCGTTGTTGTCGTGATGGCAGAATTACCTTGGTGTAGTCATTTCAAACTCAAGTCTTATCCAATGGATGCTAGGGATGAGTTTATTTATCAAACTGATTTAATGCGGCGAGCTAAACAAGCGTTTGCTAAACATGGTCTTTCTTATCCCACATTGAACCAGGAAACGCCTCAAATGATTTCTGAAAATAATTAATCTTTGCCTTGAGAAATCTCTCTATTTGATGAAGAATTTCAAATTAACTGTGAGTTAATCTTCTCGAATACATACAAACCTAGAGGATTTTTGGTATGGTTCGCGATGTATTCGAGTTACCAGCGCCGCCAGTTAACTCTATTGTTGGACATTTACTTGAACTGGGACAAGACCCGTTAGGATTTCTGACCCGTTGTCGTGACTATGGTGATATTATTCCCTTACAATTTGGGTTAACACCTACTTGTTTAGTGACTCATCCTGAATACGTAGAACAAGTTCTCAAAAATCGCCAAGATTTTATCAAAAGTCGAGGTTCCCGCGCCTTAAAAACTTTATTAGGAGAGGGCTTATTAACCGCAGAAGGAGAATCCTGGTTTTGGCAACGTCGCCTGATTCAACCAGTATTTCACCAAAAACGGATTAATAAATATGGTGAAGTCATGGTGGAGTACACCAACCGAATGCTGCAAACTTGGCACGATGGTGAAACTCATGATATTCATGCAGATATGATGCAGTTGACGCTGCAAATAATTATGAAGTGCATCTTTAGCACTGAGGTGGATGAAGGGGAAGCCAAAGTTGTTGCTAATGCACTAGATGTAGCCATGCAGTGGTTTGAAAGTAAGCGGCGGCAAAATTTTTTGGTGTGGGAGTGGTTCCCAAGACCGGAAAACATCCGTTATCGTCATGCTATTACCCAAATGGATGCAGCTATCAACAAACTCATTCAAGAACGTCGCCACAGTCAGGAGCAAACCAATGATTTGTTGACCATGCTTATGGAAGCAAAAGACGAAGAAACAGGTCAGCAAATGGATGATAAACTGCTCCGCGATGAAGTAGCGACCCTGATGTTAGCTGGGCATGAAACCACTGCCAATGCTTTATCCTGGACGTGGATGCTTTTGGCACAAAATCCCGACGTGCGGCAAAAATTAGAATTAGAGCTAAATCAAGTTTTGCAAGGAAATTTACCGACACTCGCAGACCTGGGGCAATTAGTTTATACACAGCAAATTATCAAAGAATCAATGCGGTTATATCCTCCAGTATCTATACAGGGGCGGGAAGCAGCAGTTGATACCCAAATTGGCGATTACGAAATTCCCCAAGGAATGACAGTGATGATTAGTCAGTGGGTGATGCATCGTCATCCCCAGTATTTTGAAAATCCTGAAGCTTTTCAACCAGAACGTTGGACGCAGGAGTTTGAAAAGCAATTGCCTAAAGGAGTATATATTCCCTTTGGGGATGGGCCAAGGATTTGTATTGGTAAAGGTTTTGCTCAAATGGAGGCGGCTTTGTTATTGGCAACGATCGCTCAAAGGTTCCAAATAGATTTAATTCCAGATTATCCCATTGTGCCACAGCCTTCAATTACCTTGCGCCCAGAACATGGACTGAAGGTGCAACTTAAGCAAATTGCGTCACAGACTTCTCAAGACGGAAAACGTCAACAAGTACAAACTTCTTTTTAGCTAAGAAAAAATATCATCGCTCAACTATTCTGCCCCACCCTGCACTTGATGTCAGACGTGGGGCTGCTTTTTGTTTGAGCTAAAATCTGCTAGATTAACTCGGAATGCATAGTCAAGTTTAAAATTGTCAGGTCTTGTTGCAACTACTAACTTGGGATACATCAAAATTATGAAACCATTTCTGTTTGTGTCTGACTTGGATCACACCTTCGTAGGTGATGACAACGCTTTAGCCACACTGACAAAATCACTGAGTCAACATCGTCAAGCATACGGCTCTAAGATTGTTTATGCTACAGGGCGATCGCCTATACTTTACCGCGAACTCCAAAAAGAAAAAAATCTCATGGAACCGGATGCTTTAGTTCTCTCTGTGGGGACGGAAATTTATCTGGACGGTAAGGATACCCCCGATGCGGCTTGGTCAGAAATCCTCTCCTCTGGTTGGGATAATGAATTGGTATTAAAAATCGCTCAGTCTTTTCCTGAGTTGGAACTGCAACCAGATTCCGAACAACGGGCTTTTAAAGTCAGTTTTTTCTTAAAGCAAGAGGTAGCAGGAAATGTCTTACCGCAACTAGAGGCAGAGTTGCTGAAATCTAAATTAAATATAAAATTAATCTATAGTAGCGGTATTGACCTTGACATTGTGCCTCTTACCAGCGATAAAGGTCAGGCAATGCAGTTCCTCCGTCAAAAGTGGAGCTTTGCAGCAGAACAAACAGTTGTCTGCGGTGATTCAGGTAATGATATTGCTTTATTCGCTGTCGGCGAGGAACGGGGAATCATAGTTGGGAATGCACGTCCAGAGTTACTTAAGTGGCACAACGAGTATCCCGCTAACTATCGTTACCTGGCACAAGCTGTTTGTGCTGGTGGAATTCTCGAAGGTTTAAAGTACTTTGGTTTCTTAGAATGATTAGCTATCTCAAAGGGATTGTCGCTGGTATTCAAACAATTGGCGGGGGTCGCATGATGTTGACTCTCGAAGTGAATAATTTGGGGTATGATTTGCAAATTCCGCAACGCTTGGCAAAACAATTGCCAGAATCGGGCGGAGTCACACAAATTTTTACCCATCTACAAATTCGTGATGAAGTGCCGTTTCTCTACGGCTTTGGTTCACCCGCAGAACGTGATTTGTTCCGCCAATTGCTGACTGTAAGCGGTATTGGTACTGCTAGTGCGATCGCACTCTTGGACACTTTGGAAGTTCCAGATTTAGTCCAAGCCATTATCGCTGCCAATACCCAAATCTTAATTCAAGCTCCTGGTGTGGGCAAAAAGACCGCAGAACGTATCTGTTTGGAACTGAAAACCAAGTTAGTCGAGTGGCGCAAATCAGCAGGCTTCTTCGTCGCTACAGGCGGACCAGCACCAGGGATTTTAGAAGAAGTGCAAATGACTCTTTTTGCTTTGGGATATAGCGCCGATGAAGTTAGTCACGCTTTACACGTCGTCAGTGAGGATATTGGACTCACAAAAGATGCTTACGTGGAAGATTGGATTAAACAGGCGATCGCTCATCTTAGCAGCAGCGAAGAAGTTACTCATTCGTAGTTCGTAGTTCGTAGTTCGTAATTCGTAATTCGTAATTCGTAATTCGTAATTCGTAATTCGTAATTCGTAATTCGTAATTCGTAATTCGTAATTAAGAACGTCTGGGTTTTCAGGATTGCATCTATATTTTATTGGTATTGCTCATATCATGTCCGCCTAATTAGTTATCATTCTGTGCATCCCTGCAAAAACTGCAAAATCCTCCTTCCCCCTGCTCCCTGCTCCCTGCTCCCCTGCTCCCCTGCTCCCCTGCTCCCCTGCTCCCCTGCATTCCTCTATGTCTCAAGACCCTTACGGTTGGATAGAAGCATCTCTAGCAACTATTCACAAAGCTAACTGGTATCGCTGTGTACAGACAATCGACGGTCGCCCCGGTGCTACTGTGCTTTTGGCTGGGGAAGAGGTAATTAATTTTGCCAGTAATGATTATTTGGGATTGGCTGGGGATGAACGCTTGATTAAAGCGGCAATTTATGCTACTGAAAAAATGGGGACTGGTAGCACTGGTTCTCGTTTAATTAGTGGACATCGGGAATTACATCGGGAATTGGAACAGGCGATCGCAGCTTGGAAACAAACAGAAGATGCTGTAGTATTTAGTTCTGGGTATTTGGCAAATTTGGGTGCGATCGCCGCTTTAGCCGGTAAACGTGATTTAATTTTATCTGACCAGTATAATCATTCCAGTCTGAAAAATGGGGCGATTCTTAGCGGTGCAGAAATCCTAGAATATCCCCACTGTGATATGGAAGCGTTAAAAACTCAATTGAGTCAGCAACGCCAAAACTACAGACGTTGTTTAATAATTACTGATAGCGTCTTCAGTATGGATGGTGATTTATGTCCATTACCGATATTATTAGATGTAGCAGAAGAATTTAGCTGTATGCTGCTCATTGATGAAGCTCACAGTACTGGAGTACTAGGAAAAACTGGTGCAGGATGCGTAGAACATTTTCACAGCACAGGTAGAATCTTAATTCAAATTGGCACATTAAGTAAAGCCTTGGGCAGTTTAGGCGGCTACGTAGCGGGAAGCGCCAGCCTAATTGATTATTTACGAAATCGCGCCCCCAGTTGGATTTACACTACCGCACTTTCACCCGCAGATACCGCCGCAGCTTTAGCAGCAATTGGGATAGTACAGAAAGAACCGCAACTTCTTGTGCAACTATGGCGGAATGTCGATTACTTAAAAAAGTTAATTGCAGAACAATTACCTAACTGCAAATTATTACTAACAGCATCACCCATATTATGTTTACAATTACCCAGTGCAGCAGATGCCCTTAAGGTCGGTAAACAGTTAAGAAATCACGGTATTTTTGCCCCAGCTATTCGTCCCCCCACAGTCCCTACAAGTCGGATACGGATATCTGTGATGGCTACTCATCAAGCCGTACATATTGAGAAATTGGTATCAGTTCTCAGTGAGATTTTATAGCAATTAGATATCTCCCACAAAGAATGTAGGGTGTTGCTGATTTTAAATATGGATTTGTATCACGCACCAGGCGCAGAGACGCAGAGAATGAGAGTTTGAGAGTTTGAATTTCATAGTCTAATATCATGTCCGTTTAATTAGTTATGATTACCACAATCATGTCACCCCACCCCCAAGCCCTCCCCGCAAGCGAGGAGGGGAGTTAGAGCAAATGTTTGGCAGGTTTTCGCGTTTCGTAAGTATTCAACCGGACTTGATATAATTCAGCAATTCCGAATGTAGAGACGTTCCATAGAACGTCTCTACAACGGTTCGGTGATAATGCATATTTTATTTTCACCAGATGTCTATTACAGAAAAATTCAGCGTTGAAGTTTCTCTCAGGACGAGGTAAAAATTATTCGGAATCAAAGCAAAGACGCGCAGGTGAAATGAATGGATTCTGGCTAAACTCAGCTAGATATGCTTCTAAAACAGTAAATTGCGGCAAATTTAAACTGTAATAAATCCAGCGTCCTTCTTGACGGGCGTTAACTAAACCAGCTTCTTTAAGAGTTTTGAGGTGAAAAGATAGTTTTGACTGATTCACCCCCAAAGCATCGCACAAGTCACATACACACTGTTCTCGCTTTCGTAATATTTCCAATACACCAATCCTGATTGGATCAGAAAGAGCATGAAAGCCAGCAGCAATTAAATGAGAATTGGTAGCAGAAGGGGTAGGCATCAGTGACATTTTTTCAGGATATATTCTATCTCTATTTTGAACTAGAAACTACGGTTTCGGGTTGATAGCGGATACCAGCTTGTTTAAATCTGTGCAAAGCTTCACCCAAGCGATCGCAATCTGCAATTAAACTTATCCGCACATAACCCTCACCGGCAACCCCAAAGGCATTACCAGGGGTGACAACAACGCCAGTTTGCTGCAATACATCCAAAGCAAAATCTGTAGAACCCATACCCACAGGACATTTTACCCACAGATACATGGTAGCGTTGGTTTTGGGAATATCCCAACCCAATTTTCCTAAACCTTCTATGAGGAAATCCCGACGGGTACGGTAGCGTTGTTGAACTTGATGCAAATACACATCTGGTAATTGCAAGGCGGTTTCGGCTGCGGTTTGCAAAGCTGCAAAAATGCCATAATCCAAGTTGGTTTTCAGAGTTCGCAAGCCTTGAATTACATGGCGGTTCCCCACGACAAAACCCACACGCCAACCAGCCATATTATAGGTTTTGGATAAGGTGTGAAATTCTACGCCAATTTCTTTCGCGCCGGGAATTTCTAACAAGCTGGTGGGTTGATAACCATCAAAAGCTAACTCGGCGTAACATAAATCATGCACTAGCAGAATTTCGTATTTCCGCGCAAAAGCTACGATGTCTTCAAAAAATTCACGGGGGGCGGTGGCAGCAGTAGGATTACTGGGATAATTAAAGTAGAGAATTTTGGCTTGTTCTGCAACTGCATCGGGAATAGCTGCTAAATCTATTAACCAGTTATTTTCCGGTTTGAGAATCAAGTTGTGAATTTTCCCCCCAGCAATTAACGGACCGCGAAAATGGGCGGGATAGGCGGGAGAGGGAACTAGAACTAAATCACCAGGATTAATATAGGCGATCGCTAAATGAGTTAATCCTTCTTTAGAACCCAGTAAAGGTAAAGCTTCACTATCTGGATCAAGTACTACACCATAACGGCGATTGTACCAATTAGTGATAGCACGGCGAAAACTCGCAGTCCCCTCAAAGGGCGGATAACCGTGATTGGCGGGATTTTTTAAAGCCGCGATCGCAGCTTCTACTACAGGCTGTGGTGTCGCCCCATCCGGGTTTCCCATGCCCAAATCAATTAAATCTAGTCCTTGTTCTCGCGCCTTCGCCTTCAATTCGTCCAGACGGGCAAAAACATAAGGCGGTAGCTGTTGTATGCGATCTGCGGGGGTAATCCAATTCAAGCTCATTCTGAAACCTCTTCACTCATTCCCCTGGTGGAGACACGATTTATAACATCTCTACTATCTGTTGGTGCAGTGGTAGAAACCATCGCCGCCATTAACTGTTCTAGTGCAACTTTAAATGGTAGTCGATGGATATCAGACTGAGGATCTAAAGCAATTTCGGCAGATGTTTGCAACTCTTTTAATGTAATGTTGCCCAAACCTAAATCACTTAAATTTTGCGGTAGTCCAATCTCTGCGTAAAACTTTAACAACTGTTGCCGTGCTGATGCCGCTAGTTGATTATTTTGTAACATTTCTTCTAAACGCAGTTGCACCAAAATACCATAAGCAACTTTTTCACCGTGGATGCTACTGTGTCCGGAAATGTGAGTTAAACCATTATGTACGGCATGGGCGGCGACGGTGCGACACTGCGCCCCTCCGAGTCCGCCAATTACCCCAGCCAGTAACACGGTAGCATCTACGACTTCTCGCCAAACCTGACTACCTGGTTCTTTCAGGGCTGTAGCTGACTTTTGTAATAAAATATCTCGTAAAACTCGCGCTTGTTGCACTGCGGAGATAATCAGAGTTTGTTGAGAATTACCACTGCTAACTGATGCTTCATACCATTTAGCGATCGCATCCCCAATTCCGGCTACTAATGTCCGTTGTGGTGCAGTTTGAATTAAATCATAGTCAAGGATTAATAAATCAGGACAGCGAGACAGCGCCACATCATAGAGAAAAGCCCCCGACTCAGAATACACATTAGAAAGGGCAGTCCAAGCCGCACAGGTAGCTGCTGAGGTGGGAATTGTCACCACTGGTAACTGTAATTGGTCGGCGACTAATTTAGCTGTATCCAAGGCTTTACCGCCACCGATACCAATAATTACATCGGCTTGATGTTCTTGGGCTGTTTTCTTTAAAGCTTTTAAACTAGCTTCACAGCAATCTACACCATAGTTAGACTGAGCCGTGTTTGACTTGGTTAAAATTGCTTGTAAATTGTTTTGAGCGTTCCCTAGTGTCGAATTCCCGGCAATAATTAAGGGACGAGTCCCTAAGCGGGTAATTTCTGCTGATGCTGTCTGTAATACCCCAGAACCACGAATGATTTTTCCTGGAGCAACCGTCAGCGTCAATAATGAGCTAGAGGTTTGAGTAGACACAGTTTGAGTAGAAAGTTGATTGGGCATATAAATCTAGTTTGCCAAAATATTGATATTTCTTAATAAAATTTTAGACTTATGTCCAGGAATTTTCGTTTCCCTTGGCTTTAATCATGCCCATTCCTCTCAAGTTCTGAACTACAAATTTTTGAATATTTATACTTTATACTTTTTATTTGATAGGAGTTATGTAGGAATTTAGGAGAAAACTAACCACAGAGGACACTGAGTCATGAGAGTTTGAGAGGCTTCGCCGTGAGCGTCAGCCGTTAGCGTTCGCGAAGCGTCTCCCTTGGGAGAAGCTTCCCGAAGGGTACGGTTTTTTGCGTAAGTCCTATCTTAATCTAAACTTAAGATTTTTTGTATAGTGTAATACAAAAAATCTATGTGATTTTGGTAACAAATAAATGTTTTTTTTCCCCTGTAGCGAAGAGATAACCGTTGTAGAGACGTTCCATGGAACGTCTCTACATTCTTTGTCAAAAAGGTCTAATGAAAACTATGAAGTAGCCGAGTTAGGTAATTGATCGAATTTTTCCAAGTAAATTTCGATATCCATATCCGCATCTTCACGGCTTTCCAATGTGCGCTTAATTTGACCCAAGAAAAGCGGTACGGAAACTCCTGGTTCAGGATGAATAACAGTACGGGCGCGAATTGTGAGTTGATTGTTTGAGCGTGAACCTAAGCGACCGAAAGAATAAAGATTACTAGCCGCTTGACGTAAAGTTGCTTCTAATTGGTCGGGGGTAATATTAGGTGATGTTGCAATTACAGTTTGTGTAGAAGCATTATCATAAACGAGAGTGTATTTTACTGCGCCTGGAATGACAGTGCGACTCAGAGGAACCAACGAGAGAGCAAATAAACCACCCGTCAGCACCAGCATAAAGCCAGTTGTACCTACCAGCCGAAAGCGGATACCCCATTTGAGTAAAAAAGCCAGAACGGCGATCGCACCGAATACCAGTGTGGCGATACCCGACCATTGGGCATACTGAAGAAAGTCAGATGTTGTAAGCATACAGATGGGATACTTAGGCCTATTTTACTTGATGACGGACACATCCATTTTACCGAGTAGCATGACTCTCTTTGATCCAGGTTTCATTTTTTAGCTAATTCTACTTCTGGAATTAGGCGTTGCTGAACCAAGATTTAATCACGCAGAGGCGCAGAGTCGCAGAGAGGGAGAGGTGAAGAAATTTAATTTTGGCGTTGTTTGTTCATCTGTGGTCAATTAATTCTTCACCGTAACGATTTATGCGAGAACTGCTATATACAACTCCCCAAAGTGCAGAGAGAAACAACCAAGAAATTGTATTTAGCCTAAAGTCAAATAAAGTTACGTCTACGGTGTTGAATATCACCCATTGTAAAATGACAATAATATAACTGAAAAATATCAATCTATCTTTTTTGTCTAGATAGTTGGGTTTCTGCAACAATTGCACACCTGCAAACCATATCCAAGCCACACAGCCAAAAAATAACAGGGCGCTGGGTAAACCAGTTTCAGCCGATAACATCAAAAATAAGTTGTGGGGATGACCCAAATCAATCTGCATTTGGGCTTTGTAGAGGTCGCTGAAACTGCGTAAACCCCAGCCTGTCCAGGGCTGTTGCTGAGTCAAAGACCAAGCAAACTCCCATTGAGTGGTTCGCATTAAAGCCACTGGTCTATCTGGATACATTTGATCATTTAACCGCGCCCAAAAGTAAGCGGGGACAAATCGCCGAAAGGCTTCTGCAATTGGTGATGGTGCGAAAGCTGCTAACATGACGCTAGTAATTATACTGCCAACACCAGCTATAATCAGATGCCAACCTTGGTAAAGTGCATAAGCTAAACAGGCAACGATCGCGATCGCCCACCCATTACGTGAGTCAGTTAAAATCAGAGCCACAAAGCTAGTAATTACCGACACCATTAAAACAATGGGATAAAACCTTGTAGAGACGCGATTCATCGCGTCTTTTTTAAACGGCCATTTCACCACGTCTGAAATTCTTAAAGGCCATTGTTCTAACAATAACCCTAATCCGAGGGTGAAGGCGATCGCTAAATAAGCCGCAAACAGGTTGGCGTGCATGAAAATAGAAGCCATGCGTCCTGGTGGATCTCCTCCAGAATCGAGTCCTATATCCAATAAAATCCACAAAACCTGTAACTGGAAACTCCAACCCCAAAATATCTGCCCAAAGCCCATAATTACCACTGGAACCGAACCAATGACGAAAATTAGCGCTATTTGCCGCAATTGGGCTGTTGTTTGAATTAAGGTGCTGAGTCCAGCAAAAACTAGAAAGAAAGGTAATAAATTAAACAAGCCCAGAAAAGCTGGTATTTTGTCATCAGCAACGCTACAACTAATAATTAGTAATACACTTAACAAAGCAAATCCCCGATTTAGGGGACTGTGGATAACACGGCGGTATTCTAATTGACAAGTTCTTAATGCTGCCAAAAGTATACTGACACCTCCTACCAATGGACTCAAGGGAAAAATCAGGAGTCCAATTTGGGTAACATTCCAAGGGGTTTGTAAATGAGAATGGGGATGATTAAAAGCTAACTTCAAGCTGGCTCCCAATATTCCGCGCGGGTGAGACGAATTTGTGCTAGAGCAAATATGGTGGGGATGATGCGACCATAGTTAGTTGCGATCGCCCGCCATCCTAAATCTGCAAAGAACCAAGTCCACATCACTGGACCAATAAAGGTAAACACGCTCCTCACAGCCCCATAACGAGCCGCATTCATCGTCATACCCCGTCGCGCCATTTGTACAGCTACATAGCCTTTAAATTGGTTAGCAGCCGCTTGAGAACCCGCAATTGCCGTCTGTTGAGCTACTTGATATTTAGCAAAATGGATTGCAAATTGCCGGGCTATTTGTTGCAAAACCAAGGGCTGAAGAATAGAAGTAACCGCCAAAGCGCTACCACCTTTAACCAGTAGTCCCAACGGGTCACGCTGCAATAATAATGGTAGCGGTTGTTTTAAGTCCGACTGAGACAGTTGACGTTGCACCTGCTGATTTAATTTTTGCTTCTCATTTTCCGGCAATTTTTTCCACACCTGTCCTAATAGATGTAAAAATAATTCAGCTTCTAAATCAACGGTTGTCAATTCATCAGAATAAGGAATTTTCAGATACTTACAAACTTGAATTAATGCTTGGCGGTAAGTTACTTGACTTGTACGCCCCCGTAATACCGTTATCCCATCTGCGGCTAAAAACCGAAACCGATTTTCTAATGTATCTAACCAAGCTTTGTGGTTTTGGCTTTGAACCTCAATCGGTTCAGGTGTATGAACATAATCTAGGGGATTAAATTTACGACTAAACAGAATTGCGGTTAAATCTTGCAATTCCTCTTCTGTCGCTAACTCCAGCGCCGCCCTCAGTTCATCCAATTTCCCTTCCTCTCTGCGTGCAGGCTTTATGTACTTTATTCTACTATTAGCCGTCATTAGTCATTGGTCATTTGTCATTTGTCACTGGTTATGAGTATTCGTACTCACTAATAAATTATGACCAATAGTTCCTTAGTGCTACAAGCCTCCAGATAAATCTGTGGATGGAACAAAAATCTAAAATCTAAAATCTAAAATCTAAAATTGTATGACTGATATTGCAATAATTGGAGCCGGAATGGCGGGTTTAGTCTGCGCCCAAAGGTTAACTCAAGCGGGATATTCAGTGTTGGTGCTGGAAAAGTCCCGTGGTTTGGGGGGACGACTAGCTACACGCCGATTATATGGAACTTGGGCAGATCATGGGGCGTGTTATTTAAAGCCTAAAGGTGAATTATTCGATAATTTTGTGCAATTGTTACGCGATCGCCATATCGTAGAAGTGTGGGCAGATGCGACTCAACCCGATTCTGCACCCCGTTACATCGTACCTGCGGGAATGAGTGCGATCGCCAAGTTTCTCGCCCAAGGTTTACAAATCCAACTCAATCAACGTGTCACAGCTATTCACCCCACAGAGGAAAATAGTTGGTGTCTGACTCTGGAAAGTAACGAACAATTAACAGCGAAAGCCTTAGTTTTAGCCATTCCCGCCCCCCAAGCGTTGACACTGTTAGCACCATTGGGGGAACCTGTATTAGGTAAAGAATTTATCGACAATTTGAGTTCTGTAGAATTTTACCCTTCTGTGAGTGCGATCGCGGGATATCCTGCCACATCCACAGCACTACCACATTGGAACGAGCGAAAATTTACAGATGACGCTGTTCTGGGATGGATTGGTTTAGATAGTAGCAAACGTCCCCACCCTCAGCAACCTGTATTTGTATTGCAAAGTAGCGCTAAATTTGCCGAACTGCATTTAGAAACCCCAGATTTACAACCAGTAGGGAAAGAGATGTTGGAACAAGCAGCCCAGAGGTTAGCGCTTCCCTGGCTGGAAAAACCAGAGTGGATGCAAGTACATCGCTGGCGTTACGCTTTTCCTAGTCGTCCGTGGTTACATCCTGTATTATCTGCCAAAACTTCCCCTCCTTTAGTATGTTGTGGTGATTGGTGTGGTGGCTATCTCGCCGAAGACGCAATGATTTCTGGACTCAGTGCATCGATGGAAATTAATCATTACCTGCGCCAGTTACCTCTACCTACTATAAATTTTTTCCAATTTTTATGATGACAAAAGTTTGAGCGATCGCCTCTTAAATCTCCACATCACGCTATCATGAGATATTGTGGCTTTTTATGTATCAATCTGAGAGGATGTGACTGATTCTCACTCTGAAACTCCGATCAAATTCTATTGGGTAACTGAGAGTAAAAGCAAATAAAACTCATAAAATTTAGATAATTAAGCAACTAGGAGAATCAAGTGGAAGGCAAAAGATTCATTCATAACATTAGGTTAAAAAATTTCCTTTCCTATGGTAATGAAGGTGAAGAAATTGAACTAGAACCGCTAAATGTTTTAATTGGCGCTAACACTTCTGGTAAATCAAATTTAATAGAGGCAATTGGAATTTTACGCGCAGCGCCAGGAGATTTACAAGCTGCTATACGTTACGGTGGGGGTATTTTTGATTATCTCTGGAAAGGTGAAAAGAATACTTCTGAAGCAGAAATTGAGGTTGTATTAACTTTAGAAAGTTCACAAAATATACGTTATAAATTGAAGTTTGGTGAACTTTATCAAAATTTTTCTCTAGTGGATGAATCTATAGAAAATGAAAAACCCTCTTCAGATGAGAGTGATGTATTTTTCTTCTATCGCTTTAATAATAAGGGCAAAATAGTTTCTACAATTAGAGAAAGAAATGATTCAGGGATAGAAACAATTCATGAAGAAGTCTGGGATTCTGGAATGCTTCAAGCAAATCAGTCAATTTTGTCACAATTGCAAGATGTGCGTAAATATCCAGAGATAACATCCCTTCGTCATAAATTACTCTGGATACTTATGTATAGAGACTTACCAATAGGTCGTAATTGCCAACCCCGTAGACCTCAACAAGCTGACCTTCCTGTATATCCCCTCTTGGAAGATGGAAGTAATATTGGGTTAGTCTTAAATAACTTACAACATCAAATAGGTAGTAGAAAAATTACTGAACAGCTTCAAAAGTTTTATACAAATGCAGAAGAACTGAATGTAAGAGTATATGGCGGTACAGTACAGATATTTATTCGTGAAGAGGGTTTTATTCAACCAATTCCTGCAAATCGGCTATCTGATGGTACACTCCGTTATTTATTTTTAATGGCTTTATTACTTGACCCCACTCCACCATCACTTATTTGTCTTGAAGAACCAGAAATTGGTTTACATCCAGATATTTTACCAACTATTGCAGAAATGCTAATTGAAGCATCGCAGAGAACACAATTAATAGTGACAACTCATTCTGATGCTTTAGTTTCTGCTTTGAGTGAATATCCCGAATCAGTAATAGTTTGTGAACGAGATGAAAAAGGGTCTCACCTCCGCCGCCTGGAACCTGATAAACTGAAAGATTGGCTAGAAAATTATACTCTCGGCGACCTTTGGCGGATGGGTGAAATTGGGGGGAATCGATGGTAAAAGAAATTCGGATTTATATAGAGGGTGGTGGTGATGGTAAAAATACGAAAGCTTTGATTAGGAAAGGATTTAGTCAATTTCTCAAACAATTTAAATTGAATATTACTATTTGTGGTTCTCGTAATAATGCTTTTCGTGATTTTAGAAATGCTTTAAAATCTTATCCAAATGCTTTTAATATTTTGCTGGTAGACGCAGAAGCACCTGTAACCATAAATTCTCCTTGGGGACATTTGAAGTTTAGGGATAACTGGGATAAACCTTCAGAAGTTGACGATAGTCACTGTCATTTGATGGTTCAAACAATGGAGGCTTGGTTTATTGCTGATATTGAAACTCTAAAGACATTTTACGGTAAGGATTTTCTAGAAAATGCCATTCCTAAAACTTTAAATGTGGAGACAATTGATAAACAAAATCTAGAACGCATTCTCAAAGCTGCTACGCGTAAAACTAGCAAGGCTGAGTATCACAAAATTAAACACGCCTCTAAGCTTTTGGAATTGCTAGATGTGGCTATAATTCGCAAAGCTTCGCCATACTGCGATCGCCTGTTCACGACTTTAGAGGATGTTTGAGAAGTTTTGGGCGAATATAATATGGCTACGCTTCGCGTTAGCGATACGCTACTACACAAGCAACGTCCACCTGCGTGGACTGATGAAAAATTAACCCGCGCAGGCGGGTTTCGTCCGTGTAGCCGCGACTTCTAGTCGCCAAGTTAGTCATAAATTAGACTTTTCAAACAACCTCTTAACAGAAACCATGACAAAAGTTTGAGCGATCGCCTACTCACCCCCACATCACGCTATCATCAGGTATTGTGGAATCTCCGTGCATCACCCCTAGCATTATGACTGCTTCTCAATCTGAAACTCAACCAACGGAACCCAACATCCCTGCTGCGCCTCATGTGGATACTCAATTGGTAGACCGCAGCAAGCTGAGTAAGATGTACCAGCATTATGTGGAAGTTAAGGATAAACATCCTCACGCTTTGCTGCTATATCGGGTAGGAGATTTTTTTGAAACTTTTTTCCAAGACGCTGTGACTGTCTCCAGAGAATTGGAACTTGTTCTCACCAGTAAACACGGTGGCGAAGTTGGTCGCGTAGCCATGACTGGTGTACCCCATCACGCTTGGGAACGCTACACAACCCAATTGGTGGAAAAAGGCTATGCGGTGGTAATATGCGACCAAGTAGAAGACGCATCGGAAGCAGTCGGTTTAGTTAAGCGCGAAGTTACCCGCATCCTCACACCAGGGACTTTGCTAGAAGAGGGAATGTTAAAATCCAGTCGTAATAATTACCTTGCGGCTGTGGTAATTGCGGTGAATCATTGGGGCTTGGCTTATGCAGATATCTCTACAGGGGAATTTCTCACAACTCAAGGTAGTGATTTAGAACACCTGACTCAGGAGTTAATGCGGTTGCAACCTTCCGAGGTGGTAGTTCCCACAAACGCCCCTGATTTGGGTAGCTTGTTGCGTCCAGGAGAAACTTCGCCCCATCTTCCCCAATGTCTACCACCATCATTTTGTTATAGCTTGCGATCGCAACTTCCTTTTTCCCAAGGTGAAGCAAGACCGAAATTATTAGAAAAATTCAAAGTGCGATCGCTTGAAGGACTCGGTTGTGATCATCTTCCCTTAGCTGTGCGGGCGGCTGGTGGTCTGCTGGAATATGTGGAAGATATGCAAAGAGTCAACCCCGTTTTCCTGCAAAGGTTACGCACATATACAATTACTGATTATTTAATTGTTGATAATCAAACTCGCCGTAACTTGGAAATTACGCAAACAGTCCGGGATGGCACATTTCACGGTTCCCTGCTGTGGGCATTAGATAGAAGTAGCACAGCGATGGGTGGGCGGGCGTTGCGGCGCTGGTTATTACAACCGCTAATTGATACTAAAGGCATTGGGGCGCGTCAAAATACCATCCAAGAGTTGATGGAAAATACACCTCTGCGTCAAGATTTGCGGCAGTTATTACGGCAAATTTACGATTTAGAACGGCTGACGGGAAGGGCTGGTTCTGGAACTGCTAACGCTAAAGATTTAGTCGCTTTGGCTGATTCGCTGTCACGCTTACCGCAATTATCCCACTTGGTGATCAATGCGCGATCGCCTTTCCTGAAAGCTTTGCAGAGAGTCCCGGTAGAACTATCAGAACTGGCACAAAAGTTACACGCCCATTTGGTAGAATCACCACCCATACACATTAAAGAAGGTGGTTTAATTCGTGCAGGGATGAATCCCATGTTGGATGAGCGAAAAGCCACTGTAGAATCAGACCAACAATGGATTGCTAATTTAGAAGTTGATGAACGGGCAAAAACTGGTATCCCCAACTTAAAGGTAGGATTTAATAAAACCTTTGGTTACTATATTAGTATTTCTCGTTCTAAATCTGACCAAGTACCTGAGAATTACATCCGTAAGCAAACTTTAACTAATGAAGAACGTTACATCACCCCAGAGTTGAAAGAACGGGAAGCACGGATTCTCACAGCGCGGGATGATTTAAATCAGTTGGAATATGAGATTTTTGTGGAGTTACGGGAAGAGGTCGGAGAACAGGCGGAAATTATTCGCAATATTTCTCGTGCTGTAGCTGCGGCTGATGTGTTGTGTGGTTTGGCTGAATTGGCTGTACAGCAAGGCTATTGTCGTCCTGAAATGGTTGAGGGACGAGAAATTATGATTGTGGATGGTCGTCATCCGGTGGTGGAACAGTCTTTACCTGCGGGCTTTTTTGTGCCGAATTCCACGCAATTAGGGAGTAGTGAAGCAGAAAATACCCCACTCCCCACTCCCCACTCCCCACTCCCTGAAGCAGAAAATACCCCACTCCCCACTCCCCACTCCCCACTCCCCGATTTAGTAATTCTGACTGGGCCAAATGCGAGTGGTAAGAGTTGTTATTTGCGTCAGGTGGGGTTGATTCAGTTGATGGCGCAAATTGGTAGTTTTGTGCCGGCGCGGTTGGCGAGGTTGGGTGTGTGCGATCGCATTTTTACTCGTGTAGGTGCTGTGGATGATTTAGCTACGGGTCAATCTACCTTTATGGTGGAGATGAATGAAACAGCAAATATACTCAATCATGCTACTGCCAAATCTTTAGTATTGTTAGATGAAATTGGCCGTGGGACAGCAACTTTTGATGGTCTTTCTATTGCTTGGGCGGTTGCAGAATATATAGCTGTGGATATTCGGGCGCGGACAATTTTTGCGACTCACTATCATGAGTTAAATGAGTTGGCTAGTATTCTCCCGAATGTAGCTAATTATCAGGTGACTGTGAAGGAATTACCCGACAGAATTATTTTTCTACACCAAGTTCAACCGGGTGGTGCGGATAAATCCTATGGTATTGAAGCGGGACGTTTGGCGGGTTTACCAGATGTGGTAATTCAACGCGCAAAACAAGTCATGGGGCAGATTGAAAAACACAGTAAGATTGCGATGGGGTTGCAAAATATGGATTAATCTTCTTAACAATAACTTTGGCTACTTTCATGATTTTTTCAAATGTTCTCAATAGACCGCAACACATACCATAGTTTTGTTAGATTCTTGTTAAGAATAGTTACAAACGTCTTAACACAGGAAATATTTATTATGGTAGCGTCACTTGAGAATAATGCACCACATAAGGTTGTCATCGTTGGTGGTGGCTTTGGTGGATTGTATACAGCAAAGACTCTTGCTAAAGCGAATGTAAATATTACTCTGATCGATAAACGTAACTTTCACCTATTTCAGCCGCTTTTATATCAAGTTGCCACAGGGACGCTATCACCTGCTGATATTTCCTCACCATTACGATCTGTACTGAGAAAAAGCAAGAATACACGAGTGTTATTGGGAGAGGTAAATAATATTGATCCCAAAGCGCAACAAGTTATTTTGGATGATAAAGTAATACCTTACGATACATTAATTGTCGCCACAGGTGCTAACCATTCCTATTTTGGTAAGGATGAATGGAAAGAATATGCTCCCGGCTTGAAAACTGTTGAAGATGCCATAGAAATACGTCGCCGGATATTTTCAGCATTTGAAGCCGCAGAAAAAGAAAATGATCCTGAAAAACGCCGGGCTTTGCTGACTTTTGTGGTTGTGGGAGCAGGTCCTACTGGTGTAGAATTAGCAGGTGCGATCGCCGAGTTGGCATACAAAACTCTCCACGAAGATTTCCGCAATATCAGCACCTCAGAAACGAGAATTTTAATATTGCAAGGGCGCGATCGCATTCTCCCATATATTTCGCCAGACTTATCGCAAGCAGCAGCAGAAGCTTTGGAATCCTTGGGTGTGGAAGTCCACACTAAAGCCAGAGTCACAAATATTGAAAATAACATTGTTACTTTCAAGGAAGGCGGTGAAGTCAAAGAAGTTGCCTCAAAAACTATATTGTGGGCAGCAGGTGTAAAAGCTTCAACAATGGGGAAAGTCCTAGAACACACGACAGATGTAGAATGCGATCACGCCGGACGTGTGATGGTAGAACCGGACTTGACTATCAAGGGTTATAAAAACATTTTCGTAGTGGGAGATTTAGCCAACTTCTCCCATCAAAATGGTCAACCCTTACCTGGTGTTGCACCTGTAGCCAAACAACAAGGAGAGTATGTAGCTAAACTCATTCAAAAACGGATGAAAAATCAGACTTTGCCACAATTTAATTACAACGATGTGGGTAGTTTGGCGATGATTGGGCAAAATTTAGCTGTTGTAGATTTAGGCTTAATCAAACTCAAAGGTTTTATTGCTTGGGTATTTTGGTTATTAATTCACATCTACTTCTTAATTGAATTCGACACTAAAGTAGTAGTAGTAATTCAGTGGGCGTGGAATTATATTACTCGTAATCGTCGTTCTAGATTGATTACAGGTCGCGAAGCTTTTGTAGAAGCACAAAGCGTTGACAATAGCAGTGCTTACCAGACTCCAGAAAAGAAGGAACCAGTTAAGCTTTAATTCGTAATTCGTAATTCGTAATTCGTAATTGGTGATTTGCTGTATTAGTAGCACTGCATTAAACCCATCCACAGACCCGCCATTTGCCTCAGTAGGCTGCTGGCGGGTTTAACTGATTTCATCTCAAGTCCGGTTGAATACTTATGAAACGCGAAAACCTCCCAAACCTTTGCTTTATCTCCCCTCCTCGCTTGCGGGGAGGGGTTGGGGGTGGGGTGAGATGATTGTGGTAATCGTAACTAATTAAACGGACATGATTTCATTCCCAAAGATACCGCTAAATCACCCTCTAATGATTGAAAGATGATACAATCAATACTGAATACTCAGCTTATGATCATATTTTCGTGAAACGCGATTCCATTTATTATCAAATTTTTAAACGCTTTCCGGCTTTAATATTTGAACTCATTGATTACCGAACTGAACAGGCGCATAACTATCGATTTGAATCTGTTGAAGTGAAAGAAACCACCTTTCGTATTGATGGAGTCTTTTTACCTCCAGAGGATGCAAAACCGAGAATTATCGTATTTGCTGAAGTCCAATTTCAGAGAGATGAAACTTTGTATCATCGTTTCTTTACTGAGTCGCTGATGTATTTGAACCGGAATCAGTCTCAATACGATGACTGGTATTGTGTGGTAATTTTTCCATCACGCAGCTTGGAACCCAGCGATACTAGAACCCATAGAATGTTTTTAAGTAGCAACCAAGTACAGCGAATTTATTTGGATGAGTTAGGTACTCGCAATCAGCAGTCAATAGGTATCAATTTAATGCAGTTGACCATTGCCTCAGAAAAAGGCATCGCAGAGCAAGCCAAACAATTAATTGAGCGGGTACAATTAGAGTCAAGGGATGCACTGCTAAAAAACGAAATCATAGATATTATTACCACAATTGCCGTTTATAAGTTTTCTTCGTTGAGTAGAGAGGAAGTGGAAGCCATGCTGGGATTGAGTTTAGAGGAAACAAGAGTTTATCAAGACGCAAAAACTGAGGGGCGCTTGGAACGAGAGACTGAGATATTGAAAGCAACTGTCCCATTGTTACTAAAAACAGGGATGAGTATAGAACAAATTGCTCAACAACTCAATGTTGATGTAGAAGTTGTCCGAATTGCTGCACAGGAGAATACTGAGAACTGAAACTTGTATGACAATTGTACTGGTTTTACCGACCGCGATCGCGCTCTAAATCAGCGATGACTTTTTGTAAATACCATTCGTCTGACATCCCCGGCTTGTATTCTTGTTGTTGATCAATTAATCTTTGGGCTATATCCCAATATCCTCCCACCATTCGTAATAGTTTTTGACGCAATAAATTATAGTTTTGCTTCTTTGACTCAGGGCTTGATGTTTGGATATTTTTTAAACTATTTAAGGCTTGATGGTAATTTTCCCAATCTTCTTTTTCACAAAAAATACTCGCAGCTTTTTGATAATCTGCAACAGCATTTTGCATTTCTTCTAAACAAGTATAGGCAATGCCACGATTGTAGTAAGCTTGAGCATCATGGGGATTAATTTGTAGGGCTTGGCTATAATCTTGAATGGCATCCAAATAATTCCCTGATTTCCTGTAGGCGTTACCTCTGGCGGTATATACTAAAGCATCCTGGGGTTGAATTTTGATAGCTTGATTAAAATCTGCGATCGCGCCTGGATTATCGCCTAAAAGTGAACGGGCTTTACCACGATTACGATAAACAGCCACGTCTGTAAAATTGAGAGATAACGCTTGATTAAAATCTGCGATCGCATCTTGATATTTTCCCAGTTTGCAGTGGATTATTCCACGACAGCAATAAGCTTGGGCATCTTGCGGATCAGCTTTTAATATCCAGTTTACATCCGCGATCGCCTCACGGGTATTTCCTGTTTCGGCTTTTTCTAATAGCTGGGTAAAATATGCCTTTGTCGATAAGATTGGCGTATTAGTAGAACTACTTGACTGGACAACAGGTTTTGGTTTTGGTTGTAACTGTCTAATATTTTCCATACACAGACGACAACTTTCTGCATCCTTTTGTGCTAAATATAATTCTGCGGCTTTTTTAAAGCTGGCGATCGCATCGGGAATAAAACCCTGTTTCCGCCGGATTATCCCCCGCAGATTATAAGCAGGTGCATAATGATAATTGAGGCGAATTGCAATGTCCACATCATGCAAAGCCCCCGGTAAATTTTTCAGTTCTACCCTAGCCAAACCCCGACAATAATACGCATCCATACTTCCAGGATTCAACCGCACCGCTTCTGTATAATCAGAAACAGATTGGTGAATATTCCCTGAGTGATAATAAGCCAAACCCCGTTGTAAAAAAGCATCAGCAAAATAAGGTGTCCATTGTAAAGAATTGCTAAATTCCTCAATAGCGCCAGCGTAATCTTTTTCCTTAGCTTTTTTTAGTCCCCGTTGATAAAATTCGTCACTCATAGTTAACAACCAGATAGACATCCCATATCTATATTAAATATTCAGCGTAAATTTAGCTAATTCCCAAATTGCAATTTATTTCCTCTCTCTGCGTCTTGGCGTACTTGGCGGTTAGATAAAAAATGAAAATTAGAACCATCACCACAGGACTCACACTTACATCTCCCCAAAGCATCGATAAAATCAAACAAGCCCATGAATTTAACCAACAAGCAACGGAAATTTTTACACAACAAGGATATGAAGTTCAAACAACTAGAATTACCACCAACTCATGGGAAGAATATTTATTAAACTTATCAAATATTGATATTCTTCACGAAATTCAAACATTAGAAAAAATCTGTCAAAGTCTAGATATCAGCTTTTTCAATATTGGCTATGCAAACAAACCGGAAACCATAGCTTTAATTCCCGAAATTATTAATAATACATCAATTATTTACTGTTCCAGCCAATTGGGTAATCAAGAAACAGGTATCAACTTTAAAAATGCCTGGGAATCAGCTAAAAGTATCAAACGCATTTCCCAAGAAACTGAAAATGGCTATGGTAACTTTCGCTATTGTGCATGGGCAAACTGCCAGCCAGGAATCCCATTCTTTCCTACAGCATATCATATCGGTGAAACATCTTTTGGTATTGGTTTAGAATTGGGTGAATTAGTAACTCAAGCATTTTGCCAAGCTGATAATATGCAATCAGCAGAAACAGAATTACAGTCAATTTTAGAAACAGAATTAATCAAAATCGCCAAGATTGCTGAAGAAATATCTACCAAATTGGCTGTAAAATACAACGGGATTGATACATCTCTAGCACCATCTTTAGATCAAGAAAATAGTATTGCTTTTGCTTATGAAAAAATTATGTCTGGTAAGTTTGGACATCCAGGAACTTTAGCTATTTCGGGGATGTTGACTCGTGTCTTAAAAAATGTTTCTGTGAAAATTTGCGGTTATTCTGGTTTGATGCTTCCTGTATGCGAAGATGTTGGTCTAGCTACTAGGGCTAATGAGCAAACTTATGATCTTACTCATTTATTATTATATTCGGCTGTTTGTGGCTGTGGGCTGGATACGGTTCCAATTCCCGGTGATATTACGGTTGACAAGATTGCTGCTATATTAATCGATTTGTCTACTTTAGCTATTAAGTTGAATAAGCCTCTATCGGCGAGATTATTTCCGATTCTAAATAAAAAAGCTGGGGAAATGACTAGTTTCAATTCCCCTTATCTTGTTGATTGTCAAATTTTTGCTGTGGATTGAATTTTGGATGAAGATTAACGAACCGCCAAGTACGCCAAGTACACAAAGGAAGAAAGAAGGAAAGAGAGAAAATGGGATTAGTAATCTATCAATAAGCTGGGAGAGGTTAAGACGAAAACATCTCTAGTTCCTTGTCCTTCTATCTGTGGTTTGATGGGTGTGGTAAAGTGGAAAAATTCATGATTGTTGACTAATAGGATTTCTCCCGAATTTAGGATTTTACTAAATACTGGTTTCTCTTTTTTGGCTGTATATAAGTGGGTTTCTCCACCTTGAATATTTTCTCTATTTACAGAGAAGATTCCAATAAAGTCTGTACCATCTTGATGGATTCCTTCTGGGGCTGGATTTCCTAAGTTATGGGGCGAACAGATGGTTCTAATTTGATGCACTCCTATTTCTGCTTCTGGATGCAGTTTACAAGATTCACTAAATGCTAAAACCAAATTTTTAAAACTATCCAGTTCTACAAGTTCATCTTCTAATTCTGCAAATTCTCTTTTAATATCTCCTAATAATGGATTATAATCTTTACCTTGGAAGAGGTAGCCGTGAGGTAATTTAATTAATTTATCCTCAGCAGCGATAAACCTAGATAATCTTCTTGAACGATAATTACCTTTAAGATAGGGATCATCTGGTAAATTATTAAAGAATGGGTTGAAACTTTCTGGATTTATGGAATTTACCTTTCTGAGGGTAAACAAAAAGGCATATTCTAATTCTGTCGATTCCCATACTTGTTGCATAGGATTTACCTGCTTATATATTTCAATCCTCCCCCCTGTTGCTGGATGAGAGGCTTATATTACTGAGTATATGCGGCTGTTTATTAAATTGTCGTCAAATTGACTACATAAATTGACTAATTGTGATATGTAATTCATTCACCTTTGGAAAGATATTTATCGATAAAGGCAAAGGGATAAAAATCAATGTATATTCACTAACAGCAAACAGTTTTGATCAAACCCCTCTGGGATGCTAAATAACTCTCCCATTGTGGGCGGTTTCATCACTTATCACTCAGCACTTCTTATGATTGACTGGCTTTACAACTATCCACCTCTATATTCGGGAATACTACTCAAGCGCTACAAAAGATTTTTTGCTGATGTTCAACTTGATTCTGGCGAAATAGTTACAGCACATTGTCCTAACACAGGGCCAATGACGGGAGTATCTACTCTTGGTAGTGCAGTGCAAGTGTCTAAAAGTGATAATCCCCAGCGCAAATTGGGTTACACTTTAGAATTGATTCAGGTACATGATAACCAACCAACTTGGGTAGGAGTGAATACCATGTTACCCAATCGCATAATAAAACTAGCATTAGCAAAATACCTCTTTCCCGAATTGGGAGACTATACCCAAATTAAAGGCGAAGTAGTTTATGGACAAGATAAAAAAAGTCGGGTAGATTTTTTCTTGACAGGTAGCGACGAAGAACGCCCAATTTATTTAGAAGTCAAAAATACAACTTGGGCGCAAGGGAGTTTAGCCCTATTTCCCGACACCGAAACCACCAGAGGACAAAAGCATTTACGGGAATTAACAGCACTTTTACCCCAAACTCGTGCGGTGATGTTGTACTTCATCAATCGGAGTGATTGTACCGAATTTGCCCCTGGTGATATTACAGACCCAGTATATGGTAAACTATTGCGAAGTGCGATCGCACTCGGCTTAGAAGTATTACCCTGTCGGTTTGATGTATCTCCAGAAGGCATACGCTATATAGGTTTAGCAAAGCTCAAAATTTAATTCTCCTCTTTGCGTACCTTCGCGCTTACCTCCGCGTACCTCTGCGTTAAAAACAATGATAATTATCATCATGGGTGTCTCCGGTGCCGGCAAAACCACAATTGGTAAACTATTAGCCGATGCCTTAGACTGGGAATTTAAAGACGCTGATGAATTTCATTCCATAGATAACATTGAAAAAATGCGCCTGGGTATTCCCCTCAATGATGCCGATAGAAAGCCTTGGCTGAAAGATTTGCAAACAGCGATCGCACTGTGGTTAAAAGAAAACGAAAATGTAGTATTAGCCTGTTCTGCACTCAAAGCCGATTATCGCCAATACTTAGTATTAAATGCTGAATGCATCAAGCTAATTTACCTCCACGGCAGTTTAGATTTGCTCCAACAGCGACTCATCGGACGGCAAAATCATTTTATGTCAGAAAAACTCCTCAGCAGCCAGTTAGATGCCCTTGAGGAGCCAGATGACGCTATATGTGTAGATGTTTCTGAGCCACCCCAATTAATTGTGCAGAACCTGAAAAAGGTTCTAGGAATTTAGGCGATTTCAAAAAGGAGTAATTGTTAGATTCGATGCCAGTATCGGACTCAGGTGATTTGCGTCGTCGTGTGATTATAGCTTGCTTCACAAAGGAAGGCTCTCAACGTCAGTTGGCTGAAAGATTTAAACAGGGACAGATGCTCACTGGTTTTGTATACAAAACTTGACAATCTTCAAGCTCTCCATAACTTACTCCTAGCCAGTGGAGCGCTTGACTGTAAACTGGAGTTAGTCGCAGATAAATAGCCAATAAACCACTTTGCTTTCGTCTAAACTAGAAAATCTCAGCTTTTTGGGAGGTAGTCAAATTCAAGCGATCGCCTGATAATAGCTTCAAGTCTTGTTTGGTCTGCGTAGCTCTGGAGTTAAAAAATTGTCCTATAATTATGTAGTATTGCTCACCTAATTTGAGAGCGATCGCATAACGATTTAGTCACCTTTCTGTTTTAAAAGTTCTATTCTAGAAAATTCTGGTTACAATAGTATATCTGTTCTCCTCAGACTCCCAGCCCAAGATTCCTGACATCCATATAACTTCCTATATTTAGAGGTCCCTAATGGCTATTAACACAGATACTTCTGGCAAAGAAAAAGCATTAAATATCGTACTCAACCAGATTGAGCGCAGCTTCGGTAAAGGAGCAATTATGCGCCTGGGCGATGCTACCCGGATGCGAGTAGAGACAATTTCCACAGGGGCGCTCACCTTAGATTTAGCATTGGGCGGAGGACTACCCAAAGGACGAGTAATTGAAATTTATGGGCCAGAAAGTTCTGGTAAAACCACAGTCGCCCTACACGCCCTCGCAGAAGTGCAAAAAAATGGCGGTGTTGCAGCCTTCGTTGATGCTGAACACGCCCTTGATCCTACCTATGCGGCGGCTTTGGGTGTAGATATTGAAAATTTGCTAGTTTCCCAACCTGATACCGGCGAATCGGCTTTAGAAATTGTCGATCAGCTAGTGCGCTCCGCCGCAGTTGATATTGTCGTCATTGACTCAGTAGCAGCACTAGTACCTCGTGCGGAAATTGAAGGTGATATGGGTGATATCCACGTTGGTCTTCAAGCCCGGTTAATGAGCCAAGCCCTCCGTAAAATCACTGGTAATATAGGTAAATCTGGCTGCACAGTTATTTTCATCAACCAGTTACGGCAAAAAATCGGTATTACTTACGGTAGCCCAGAAACTACAACTGGCGGTAACGCCTTGAAGTTTTACGCCTCAGTCCGCCTGGATATTCGCCGGATTCAAACCTTGAAAAAAGGCACAGAAGAATTTGGGAACCGAGTCAAAGTCAAAGTCGCCAAAAATAAAGTTGCACCGCCCTTTAGAATCGCGGAATTTGACATTATCTTTGGTAAAGGAATTTCCACCTTGGGCTGTCTGGTGGACTTAGCAGAAGAAACAGCCGTTATTGTTCGCAAAGGAGCCTGGTACAGTTATAACGGTGATAACATTTCCCAAGGTCGAGATAACGCTATCAAATACCTCGAAGAAAAGCCCGAATTTACTGCCGAAATTAAGGAACTGGTGCGGCAAAAGCTAGATATGGGGGCTGTTGTTTCTGCTAACTCTGTAGCCAAAGCCAATCAGGAAGAAGAAGAAGTTGAATTAGAAGAAGAAGAATAGTCAAAACCCCTGTAGAGACGTGAAATGTCATGTCTCTACACCTAACTTGGTTTCAGCAACGCCACACATTTTATAGCAGGGGGCAGGCTTAAAACTCCTGAATTACAAGGGTTTTATAATCTGTTTTTGTCCTAAGCACCTTAGCGGTTGCTATAATACTATAAATTTAGAAGTTACGCATTGACAATTAATATTAAATATGTATTGTCAAAAACCATATCTTTCGTCAGGGTTTAGCAATGCTAAACCCCTACAATGCTGGTCTATTTACAATCAAAATAATCGGGGATAAAAGTCTGAAACGACCTATTTTATTGAAAGCATACCCTGATTAATTTGTAAAGTGCGTAAGTTCTAAAATCTTGTGGGGTGGGCATCATGACCCCCCTTGTGTACCTCACTCAGATGAAATGTGCTGTAAAAGAATGCGTTCCTACAAAAGACTGGACTGATATAGGTTCAGTCTTTTGTATTTGAAATTACAATAGACCTCGTTTACCATTGGGACGTATTGTTTTCCAATTAGTTTTCGCTAACGCTATTTGCTCATCAGAAACCTTGGCACCAGTGAGATTAGCACCACACAGATTAGCACCTCGGAGATTAGCACCTCGGAGATAGGCATCGCTGAGGTCTGCGCCTCGTAGGTCTGCGCCTTCTAAATCAGCATGGTGGAAATAGGCTTTACTCAGATTAGCATCCTTCAGAATTGCTTTAGTGAGACTAGCTCTGCCAAAGTCGCTATTGTAAAGATTAGCACCTTGGAGATTAGTACCTTGGAATTGAGCAGAATGAAAATTTGTTTCGGATAAGTCAGCGTTCGGTAATTTCAGAAAACTTAAATTGTGTAGAGCAAAATCCCGTCTTCCCTTGAGATAAGCTGTTAGTAAACTTTGGGGATTTAATTTGCGCTCTTGAGAACTTTTGGTGTGTGCAGTAACACTGGTATTACTGTCAAAAGTTCTTGATTTGCCTGCCACAGTTCCCTGACCCATTCCCCCAGCTTCGGCTTTCTTGGCTCGTCTAGCTCGAATTGCTGCCGCCATTTGTGCTGCACTACCTCCACTACTAACAGCAGCAGAAGAGTTGTTGCATAAAACAGCAGAATTTTCCGGGCGGCTATATGTTGGCGCTTTCGCACTAGAATCAGATTTAACCAGCAAACCCTGGGCTAAACTTTCCAAATAAGGTTCTATGTCTAAGGCTCTGAGTACTTCTTCGGCTGACTGGTAGCGATTGCGTACTGACACATCTAACATTTTTCGCAGCACAGTAGTTAGATGGTCACTTGCTTGCACCAAATGTTCCCACATCATCTCGCCTGTTTTGGGATTGTAATCTAAATCTTTAGGAGTTTTGCCACTCAGTAGATAAATACAGGTAACACCCAAGGCGTAGATATCACTGGCGTAGACTGGACGCATAGCCATTTGCTCTGGAGGTGCGAAACCAGGAGTCCCAATGGCATAAGCAGTTAATGCTGTCTGTCCCGATTGATTGAGTGCAGCTTGGCTGACTTGATTTTTGACAGCACCAAAGTCAATCAGCACCATTCTGGCATCTTGAGTCCGGCGAATTAAATTGGCTGGCTTGATGTCACGGTGAATGACTTTTTGCTCGTGGATATACTGCACCAACGGCAAAGTCTCGCTCAAAAATTGTTTGATTCCAGTTTCGCTGAAGAAACCATTGAGTTTGACCTCTTGTTGCAGTGTTGCACCACTAATATATTCTTGAATTAAATAGAATTGTTCTTGCTCTTCAAAATAGTCAAGTAACCTTGGTACTTGGGGATGATTCCCAATCCTACCTAGAGTTTTGGCTTCTCGCTCAAATAACTCTCGCGCCATTTGCAAGATGTGTGGTGCGGTTCCTGAAGGGCGTAGTTGCTTGATTACACAACTTGGTTCTCCTGGTAAGGCTTGATCATGAGCTAAGAATGTTGCTCCAAAGCCACCCTGACCTAATGGTTTGACCACCCGATAGCGATCGCGCAATAATAATCGCGAGCCACATGACTGGCACCTGTGGCTATATGCCGGATTTTCTGGACTAAGGCAGGTAGGATTTAAGCAATAGCTCATGCACTGTCAACTCGCTGCACGAATAATGACTCGAAGCGTTACACTCTCTTTTAATTATTAGCACTCCTAATTCACTCTTGCTAGGTGATTTCTGCGGTAAATTCTTTGAAGAGTTCCTAAACTTAACTCAGGATTACGTACGATAATTACTAAAACCAGATTATTTCTGATACTTACACTCCCAAATAGTGTCCATGCTCTTCTTTTAGTGTAAAATACCCATTTTAGATTTTTAATCGGCCGTTAATTTGGCATCAACAGTAAATATACGTAATTTCCTCAAATCATCTTAAGTTTCTCTGCTTTGTATCTTCACAAATTTAAATATATCAAGAATAGTTGAATATATGTTCAGGTATTGTAAGATAATAATTATTCAAACATGAATGGAAAAAAAATATGACTACCGTAACCCAAATGAAATGCGCTTGTCCCAATTGCTTATGTATTGTTTCACTTGAGGATGCCATCAAAAAAGAAGATCAATACTATTGTTCTGAAGGCTGTGCTGAAGGTCATAAAACTATCAAAGGCTGTAACCATAAAGGCTGTGGCTGTTGACCGAGAATAATGGGATACAAGCCCCGTACTTTTAGGACGGCTTTCTGGTAAAATTTGAATATAGTCGCCACAGGGCATTGGGAGACTTTAAACGAACGTCGAGGGATGGTAAGACTATTTCGATAGCACAACCCAATGAAGCGTTAAGGAATCCTCTCTCCTTCAGGAAGAGGAGGTATGTCAAATCCTCTCCACCTATAGAGGGATGGGGATTCCCAGAATCACTGCTTGGTTTTCCTGGTTGTTCCCTGATGCCCTCGGACAGTGCTGAGTGCTGGCTAAACCTGAGTTATTTCTCTACCCATCACTCAGCACTCACGACTTATAAACTAGATAGAACTTCTCGTGCAACTGCTAAAGTCTGGTCAATATCGGCTTCAGTGTGAGCCAAAGAGGTAAAACCAGCTTCAAACTGAGAAGGTGCTAAATAAACACCGCGCTCTAACATCCCGCGATGGAAGCGACCAAATTTAGCCATATCTGACTTTTTGGCATCTTCGTAGTTATGCACTGGTCCAGATGTAAAGAATAAGCCAAACATAGCGCTAATTTGACCACCACAAGCTGGATGACCAGTTTCTTGGGCAATCTGTACTAAACCACTTGCTAACTTCTGAGTAATTTGATCTAGATACTCATAAGTTCCAGGTCTTTGTAACAATTCCAGGGTTTTAATCCCAGCCGTCATTGCTAAGGGATTACCCGAAAGAGTTCCCGCTTGATACACAGGGCCTGCGGGAGCAATCATTGACATAATATCCCGACGACCACCGTAGGCTCCCACTGGCAAGCCTCCACCAATAACCTTACCCAAGGTTGTTAAGTCTGGTGTGACACCAAATTTTTCCTGAGCGCCACCATAAGCAATCCGAAAACCTGTCATTACTTCGTCAAAGACTAGCAAAGCCCCATGTTCATGGGTAAGTTCTCGTAAACCTTCTAGAAAACCAGCATCCGGGGTAATAAATCCAGCATTGCCAACTACTGGCTCCAGAATCACCCCAGCTATCTCGTCGCGGTTTTGTTCCAACAAGACTTTCACTGCTTCCAAGTCATTGTAGGGAGCTGTGAGGGTAGTGATGGTTGATGATTTGGGGACTCCTGGCGAATCGGGTAAACCCAGTGTGGCTACACCAGAACCAGCCTTGACGAGGAATGTATCAGCGTGACCGTGGTAACAACCTTCAAACTTAATGATTTTCTCTCTGTTTGTGAAAGCCCGCATTAACCGCAGCACTGCCATACAAGCTTCGGTGCCGGAATTCACAAATCTGACCATTTCAATGCTAGGAACGGCATCAATTACCATTTCTGCCAGAACATTTTCTAGGAATGAAGGAGCGCCGAAGCTAGTGCCTTTTTCTAAGGCTTCATGGAGCGCTGCGATGACCTCTGGATGGGCATGACCACAAATAGCCGGACCCCAAGTGCCAACATAATCAATATATTGGTTGCCATCTACATCCCAAATGTATGCGTCTTTAACTCGATCAAAAACGATGGGTTGCCCGCCAACCGATTTGAAGGCGCGAACTGGAGAATTCACTCCTCCCGGCATGAGATTTTGGGCTGCGGCAAAAATTTCTTGTGATTTTGTGGTTTTAATTGTGGTATTTACCAAGGCTCTCTCCTAAATAATGGGAAATAAAAAGCTCTGTCTTAGGATAGGGTTAAAAACTGTTGAGAAATTCTACCTTATAGCGTTATCCCAACCAGAAAAATAACAATATGTTATGCAAGTCCGATGAAGGCTTGCTTTTACAGATTCGCACTAAATTATCACCAGGCTTGCCAGGATCTTTACCGGCCTGCTTTGAACTCGGCAATCCATTGGTATGGAGAAGCTTCTAAAGCCCCCCAACTAGCCTTAAGTGCTGTAAAGATGCAGTCTACTACAAATAGCAGTGCTTTTGTTGAAGCTGAATGAGCAAGTTGAATTTTAAATAAGCATACCAGATGCTCTATTCAGAATGGTATCGTGAATCCATCAATAATGTTTAATGAGAACAAATTAGCTGGTATGTTTTCTACTGATCCGCATTCACTACCACAGTCTATTCCTATTGATAAGATTTGCTACGATGACCGGGGTTTAGTGCCGGCGATTATCCAAGATTATTTGGATGGCACTGTCTTAATGATGGCGTGGATGAGTCAGGAATCATTAAAAAAGACTTTAGAAACTGGGGAAACTTGGTTTTGGAGTCGTTCTCGGCAGGAGTTATGGCATAAGGGAGCAACTTCTGGACACATTCAAAAAGTGCAAAGTGTCCGTTATGACTGTGATAGTGATGCACTACTCATTGGAGTGGAGCAACTAGGAGATATTGCCTGTCACACTGGTGAACGTAGTTGTTTTCATCAAGTTGAAGGGACAATTGTCGCCCCACCAGGGGATACATTATCTCAAGTCTTTCAGGTGATATGCGATCGCCGTGACAATCCGGTGGATACTTCTTATACCTGTAAGTTATTTGCAGGTGGCGATAACAAAATTTTAAAAAAGATCGGCGAGGAAAGCGCTGAGGTAGTAATGGCGTTTAAGGATGATGAGGAGGATGCGATCGCAGGTGAAGTTGCAGATTTACTCTATCATACGCTGGTTGCCTTAGCACATCATCAGGTGGATTTAAACTCAGTATATCGCAAGTTACAAGAACGTAGGCGATAGCAGGGGAAAGAGGCAGGGGAGCAGGGAGCAGGGAGCAGGGGGGAGAAGACGGTAACTTCCAAATGACCAATGACCAATGACCAATGACCAATGTTTTGTAATTCTTATCATTACCTAAATTTTTCCTCACTAATTCCACAGGGTTTCCACAGGGATTTTAGTAGTTTTCCACAGATGTTTTACGAGCTAATAGGCAGTTGCAGTTTTATTGGGGATTGTTGATTAAGAATAGCAAGCAGCCTGAGTCACTGAGTTTATATGAAGTTGCGTAACAAAAAATTGGCGCAAATCCTGATTATTGCGTCAGGATTTGTTTTTTATACCACCAGATTTAACATTTCGCAGCATTGACAAACCCACCCCCTCTTGGCGCACAATGATGCGACTGGCTTGTATAGTCTGTTCAACCATTGACACCAAAAATCACCTTAGAGGCTGGTGTAAATTGTCAGTTAAAGGCAGGACTATGTAACCCACATTCCGCATCACTGGAAGCAACTTGTCTCTCTTGATTGACCTCAGAGAAGGAAAAACTCATGAACGCAACAGTTAGTATCTTTACAGAAATTCCCGAAACACTAGATGAATCCCTTAAAAATTACTTAGAAGCACACCCCGATTGGGATCAAAATCGAGTGCTGACGGCTGCCTTGTCTTTGTTTTTACTTCAAAATGGCGAGAGCGATCGCCGCGCTGCCCGTGTATATTTAGAAACATTGTTTCATAACTGTTAAATATAAATGCAATGCACTAATTAGCCAGAAATCCAAAGTCATGCAAAGTCGGTGGGCAAAAATATTTCTCACCACCTAGTGAAAATTGTTCTTGCCAACTTACTTAAACGCTGTGTGATTCTGGCTCCTACCTGAGCATGGGACTAGCGTGTACACAACACAAATTATTAAATTATTCCAAATCCTTGTTTGTAGTGGCGTGGCAAGCTTAAAGTAGTGCATTAGACGTAGGTTGGGTTAAGCGCAGCGCAACCCAACGCGACCAATGATGTTGGGTTTCCTTACGTCAACCCAACCTACAATTTTTTGCAACATTTTAAGCGTGTCTGTCCAGTAGGGTGTGTTGTCTAGCGCAACACACCATTTTTTCAGCCAGGCCACATTCCAGAAAATTAACTGTTACGCCGTAAGTCCCCCACTGAATTTGGTACTCCGAATCAGTGGTGGGATATAATGTGGGTGATAACGATTGCATCCAGTATTGCTTTTTTGCTAGGCAAAAACAAATACTGGATGTATTTTCGCGTAGCGACACTTAGTGCGGAATCACCAATTATTTGATTTTATTGGGCTAGTTTACCGCAATATAAATTTAGTTAGTTAATCAAGAGTTTTTTTTGACGCACTCCCCCGCATAAATGACGGGGGTTTTACGCCTCACGAATCGTAAAAAACTCTAGACCAGAGACGATGCACTTACGAATGAGTTTCCAACTGCGGGGAGTGAGCGGGACATTCAAACTTATACCCTACGCCACGTACGGTTTGAATTAGTGCTGGTTGGCTAGCATCGATTTCAATCTTTTTACGAATTTGACCGATGTGTACATCTACAACCCGTTGGTCGCCAACATATTCATAATCCCAGACCTCTTGAATCAGTTCTGCACGTCGCCAGACTCTACCCGGATGGCTAGCGAGAAAATGCAATAAGTCAAATTCTAGCGCAGTTAAGGGTATTGCTTGGTTGTTCAGTGCGACCTCCCGTCGTGCTGGATCGATCATTAACTTTTCAAATACTAGACGTTTCTGTTCAGCGGTAGTCACAATCCGCTGTCGTCTCAAAATTGCCGCTACTCTCACTTCTAACTCTCCCAGTCCAAATGGCTTGGTGAGATAGTCATCAGCACCTTTAGAAAAGCCGCGAATTTTGTCGGCTTCGTCAGCGCGGCTAGTCAGCATCAACACAAAAACACCATTACGACTTTGCATTTCCTGGCAGAGGTTAAACCCAATCACATCTGGTAAATTTACATCTAAAATTACCAAATCTGGGTTGAATTGCTCAAATAGGGCTAAGGCTGTTTTACCATCCTCAGCAGCCTCCACCTGATAGGTCTGCTTCATCAAAAAGCGTTGGATTAAATTTCGGACCGCAGGGTCGTCATCAACTACAAGAATCTTGGCGGGAGCCATGACCATCACTTTGCACAAAAATTCATAAGATTAACACAGAAGGAGGTTTGCGTAAAAACGCAGTTTCCACTTTGGGAGTTATTTAAGACTTTACAAGGGTAAGGAAGGCATTTCCTGATTATCCAGAATAATAGTGTAATCAGAATTCTGGAAAATGAAAGTAAGAAAATTGTGCTAGTCACACATATACTTAAGTACGGGTATTGTAATTATCCAGTTCAATGTGTACTAGACCGATTTTCTCAAGATTTTCCATAGCAGTTCCGTTACCTAGTAGGCTTTATTTTCCCAATTAAGTGGGGATTTAAATCTTTTTGATTTTAAATCTATATGTGGTGGATACATACCTACAAGCTATCGTGAGGCTAATTCCTGAAAATTTCCTCAACATACTCTCTCTAAAAATGCCAAATGTTAACTTTTTCATAAAAAATGCGTTTTTGGCATCTCTAGTTAAAATTATAGAGTAAATCGCTCATAAACCAAAGTAATGAGTGTATACACAGTGTTATGGCAATATGTTAAAGTTGACGTAGTTCAGAATTCCCAGTCAATCCAACTAACCCATGCTACTATCCTTGTAGGGCATAAAAATGGGTTCATACGTTGGTTTGAATCAAGATAAAACCTAAAGTTGTTTTTTCAAAAAGCAAAAAACTGCCGCTGACTAAGGCTAAAGAAAGTATAAACTCCCATGAGCGATCAAAATCCCTACGAGAAACTTGGGGTATCAGAAGATGCTAGCTTCGATGAAATTCAGGATGCTCGTAATCGCCAATTGGAGCAATACAATGGCGATGCCAACAGTCTAGAACTGATTGAAGTAGCTTACGATGCGATTTTAATGGATCGCCTACGGATGCGCCAGGAAGGTAAAATTAAAGTACCTGAACGAATCAGATTTCCAGAACTACGAGTACAACTGCCTTCAAAAGAAAGTCCCACTCCACGCGAGCAGTCGCCTGCATGGCTGCAACGAATACTCGATCAACCCGCGCCTAAAGATATACTGTTACCTGGAGCTTGGTATTTGGGTTTAAGTACTATTAGTGTATTTACTCAGTCGGCAGGCGATCAGGTTTTACAGTTGGCTTTAGTGGTAGGTGTAGGCATCAGTGTTTACTTCCTGAAACGCAAAGAAGGGAAGTTTGGTAGAGCAGTTTTATTGACGCTGGTTGGTTTGATTGTCGGTTTAGTTGTCGGGGGGCTACTTGCTAGCTGGCTCTTACCGCAAATAAATTTGGGACAGCTAACTTCTGAGCAGTTCTCGACAGTGTTAACATTTATAGTGTTGTGGCTCATTAGCAGTTTTCTACGTTAAGCCGATGAGTATTTTGAATTTTAGATTGATCAAGGGTAATAGATAACTTAATTGTATCTGTTACCCATGTTGTTAATATCAGGCACTGTTAGCTAATTTCGACTCGTTAAGATTCGAGGATGATTTTGACAGCTGTACTCAAATCCTGAACAATTAAGTCGGGTTGGTAAATTTCTAATTGAGTGCGATCGCGAATCCCAGACTCCACAGCCATCACCTTAATACCATATTTTTTCGCCGCCGCAATATCGGCTTCTGTATCTCCCACCATCCAAGTATCGGCGGCTTCGGGAAGTTCTGCTAAAGCCCGTTGCATCAACAAGGGCTTATCTTCAATGTCAGTAGTTTTAACATAATCGTTTTCCAGGCAATAGCAGCGATTTTGAGGAAAAAAACTGTCTAAGTCGTATTTTTTCACCGCATAATCTAGTTCCCGGACTCGACGCATTGTCATCACAGCCAAATCAATTCCAGCCTGTTGAATTTTTAACAGCGCCTCTACAGCACCTGGGATCAGAATGTCATGCTGAAAATAATTGTCTGTGTGTACGGTTTTTCGCCGTAACTGGGCAAATTCTTGGGCTTGGGTGGCATCCAAACCAGAGTTTAAGGCAATTTGTCTTTCCGGGACGCGCGATCGCTTTAATTGCCAAAATTCCGCCTTGTCCAGTTGTTGCACAGATTGTTCTGGATGTTGGATTTGCTGCAAACAAAATTGATAAACACGGTAATACCGTTCAGACACATCCATAATCGGACCGTCGAAGTCGGTGATTAGTCTTAGCATTGGCGGAAGTTGTGAATTTTTATGACAATTATCCCATTAGTTATTGCAAAGTGCCGCGTTTAATTTGCTCACTTTCAATGGCCTCAAATAAAGCGCGAAAATTACCTTCCCCAAAACCTTTAGCTTGATAACGGCGCTCAATAAACTCAAAGAAAAAAGTCGGTTGTCCAAAAATGGGCTGAGTAAAAATCTGTAATAATACGGCATTTTGGGCATTTTCTTTCCAATCCACCAAAATTTCTTGCTGGGCGATCGCCTCAAGTTCTCGCATTGAGAGAGGGAATCCGGGGCGCTGTTGCAGCTGTGAGTAGTAAGTTTGGGGAACAGACAGTAAAGATAAACCACGAGAGCGAAATTGAGCGATCGCACTAATTAAATTAGCAGTCCCCAAGGCGATGTGTTGAATTCCCGGTCCGCGATTCACATCCAGAAACTCTTGAATTTGGGAATTACGGGAAGCTGGTTCATTAATCGGTAATTGTACCCTACCGTTACGGGAAACCATGACTTGGCTATATAAAGCAGAACGGTCGGTTTTAATTTTAAAACTTTGCTGGGGTTGAAAATCGAGAATTTTTGCATACCAAGCAACAGCCGACTCTAATTCACCTACTGCTACATTCAGCACAATGTGATCTATAGCAGTAAAAGTATGACCTGTGGTTTGTTCTGCATCAACAGTTGTCACTCCTGAGCTTTCAATCAACGTATGAGACAACCCACCCCAAGCGGCGATTTTACCACACTTGCGGGAGACATCACCAAACGGCTGTGACTGCATGGGTTGAATGACAGTAGCGCCGTGAGTTTCAGCCAGTGCGATCGCTCCTTCCACATCTTCCAGAGCAAAAGCCACATCTGCTACCCCAGGGGGATGTTCCCGCAGAAACGCCGCCACCGGACTCGTAGGTAATAAAGCTGAAGACAGCAAAAAGCGCACGATCCCATTGCTCACCACTTCTGTACAAGTGTGAACCGAAGCGATGCTACTATCTACTGCTGTAAACCCCAGGTGGTGTACAAACCAATCTCGCCAGACTTTGGCATCTTCGACATAAAAGTGAACGTGATCGATGTTCATAAATCCTGAGAATCCAGCACAACAGCTTACCTATCTGTAATTTTTCAATTTTTTGCTAGATTATCAAGTATTTCTTCATTAATCATACACCTTACATTTTGCACAAAAAAAATTGATGTTGTTTCCGCCAAACCCCTTGATTAAGTGATAAAATTCCATATAAATAAGGTAGCACTATCGCGCATCTTTTAACCTTATCTGGGTTTATGCCTAGAAATGCCAGATATAAAATATCAGTATATATGATCGGAGAATCTAACGTAAAGCAACTTGCCATCCTTTCCCTGTTTGCTTCAGGTTAAAAGATTTACACGACTGCAAAAATTTAATAAAATTACCTGTCAACTTTAAAGATTTGATTTGCTCATTTATCCGTTCACCATAGCGCTGACTAAATTCAACACCCAAAGGGCTAATATCAATGTAGCTCGCAGAAGATTTTATCGTTAACTCCTGGAGAATATCCTGGAGTGCTTTTTCTAAATCTGCTGCGGAATTAATACTAGATAATAAGGGAGATTTATTCTTACTACTTAATGAACCATTTTCTGTACTATTTAGTGGCGGCGACTGATTAATGTGAAATAGTGTTATGTATATTTCAGATGATGTATCGACTTGGTGAACCGCAAATTCAGCCGGATAGTTAATAAAAATATCTCTCGCTCTTTTCCCAGGTAAATGCTGAGAAACTACTTGACTGATAGTAAAATTATATTTATCTTTAAAACTTTTAGAAAGAGCGGAAAGTTTAACCCAATAAACTTTCTTTTGTTTTTGCTCTGCTTGGATTAACTGTTTAATTTGTTGAAGACAAATTTCAATTGTGGGAATCTCAGGAGTAGAATTGGGAAATTGTGTGATGGGTTTTCCTGTAGAGCTATTCAATACTATCAGGACTTCTTCTTTCTTAATAGCCTGATAAACTATTAATCCATTTTGCTGAAGATGGTTGCACAGATTAGTCATCACTTTATCTGACGAACAAACTATAACTTCCTTAGCATGGGTGTAACGTTCATGAACTGACGAACCCAAAGCAATCATTTTACCATCAGCATTATCTTTACCGACAGGAACGTGAATTAATTCGTATCCACGCTGATGTAATTCTTCATCCCGTTTACCCATTTTAGACCAATTAGCAAAGGCAATTTTGACTTGCAGGGGATAGGTGGAAACTGTTGTTAAAAACTGTTCCATTTTACTGTCGAGTTGTAAATTTTCTGCATCTAGCAATAAAATAGCGATCGCTGGACGATAAAAATAACTTTTAAGCGGCTCTAAAATATCTTGACTATTTAACTCAATCGAATTGAGGCGTTGGATTGACTCATCAATGATTACTTCTAGATTGCGGAAAGTTGGCGAAGAGAAAAAACTTGGAACTAGAAAAAGCCCCAAATATTCTTTAATCATTGGCATCAGTGTAGCATAATCTGCCAAATCGCTGATTTTTTTGTTTAACTCAGCTATGAGTGCAGATTTGTATTGAGGTTGTCTCCAGTCAAAACTTCGGTAATTTACAATAACTAATTCAGAATGCTGCTGTAAAGTCGGCATAATTTCATTACAAACAGAAATACTAAGTTGGTTAATTAAGTCAGAATTATAAGTAGATCGCAACCGTTCATCATTTGACATAACTCATACATTACATTAGGATAGTCGGCTTCAGAACATCATTAAAGATAGTAATTAAGACTATTTTATATCTAGCTAAAAACCCCTGATATCCGTGAGAATACTTAAAGAAATTACTTGAAAATTAGCTAAACTCTGAGCAGAAGTTCCACAAATCCACAAATCTGCTTTCCCGGAGAGATTAAATAGATTTAAACGGCAATTTGCCCTAAAAATGTCATAGTTTTACAAAAAATAGCTCAACTAAGATGGGGAAAAACGTACTCACGGGTACGAGAATCCAGAGGGTTAGTAAAGATTTTTTTTGTAGCACCAAATTCAATCATTTCACCGATCCTATTTTCATTACTATGAAAGAAAGCTGTGAAATCCGATAAGCGATTAACTTGCTGCAAGTTGTGACTAATAATTACCATTGTCAATTCTGAACGCAAACGCAAACTTTGGATTAAACTTTCAACTTTCATGCTAGCAGTAGTATCAAGAGCAAAACAAGGCTCATCCATGAGGATAATTTGTGGCTTAACTGCTAAAGCACGAGCAATGCATAGTCGCTGTTGTTGACCGCCAGAAAGGTCTAAAGCCGACTTGTACAATTTATTTTTCACTTCATCCCAAAGATCGGCATCTTTAATGGCAGATTCTACAATCGCGTCTAATTCTGCTTTCGGATGCCACCCGACTATTTTCACTCCATAAGCCACATTATCGTAAACACTCATCGGAAAAAGATTCGGTTTTGGGAGTACCATACTCACTTGGCGACGAAGCCGATTTAAGTTGACTCGACGCTCATAAATATTTTGATTAAAAAATTCTACCCTGCCCTCAACCCGGACTTTTGGCTCTAATTCAATCATGCGATTGAGGCATTTCAGAAAAGTAGACTTTCCACAACCACTAGCTCCAATAATTGCAGTGACTTTGCTCTGATAAATATCCATTGATACCCCTTCAAGTATCTTTTGGGTATTGTAAAAAATGCTGAGATTTTTAACTTTGATAGCTGGACTTAGTTTATTCATGCTAAAAAACTTGTACAATAGATATTGAGCAAACAAATCAGCAAAAATAAGTATGACTGTTTTGTTATTTGTGAAGTCAATATGGATTCGTTATAGTTACGAATAAAGGCAGAATAACGGAAGCTATTACTCATTCATTGATGACTACCCAGCGTCAAAATAAATGCTCGTTTTGGCATCTTTTAATTAAAGGCGGCTTTTTTCCAAGTTAATGAAATGTGTTATGCTTATTTGATAAAGTTAAAATCAAGCAAATAACACTAGAAAATTTTCTTGACACCTAATGAGTTTTGGTTGAAACAGTAGATTTATTACCTTAAATTGTCATCTGATTATCCCATTCCTTGTGAGTCCTGTCAGGAATATAATAATTTTGGGTGTATTCAGTCCATAGATATAAGTGAATTTGCTGAGAATGTAGTCAGGATGCTAAAGTAACATCTCTTCATTTTGTAACGAGATGTGGGCAGATATAGGTTATGTTCCCAGAATAGCAGCTTGCTGTTAATTTAAGTATTATTTGTATAAATTATATAATTACTATAAAACTGTATGGCATAAAAAAAGTAAGCATATATAAACGCATACAAGCATTAATGTATTTTTGAGTTAATTAAATATAAAAAAATAAAGTAATACCCGACTTCACCAAGAAATCGGGTATCTGGGTTTTGTAATATCTATAACCGTCTATTTACTTATGAAGCTGATTTTGATAATACACCAAGGCTAAATTTACCTTTACGCTTCAGAGTTACTGCACCAATTCCTAAAGCTAGCAAGCCAATGGTGGTAGTAGGTTCCGGTACTGTCTCTACCTTGATTACAAAATTATTAAAGCCTGCTTGACCACCATTACTTGAAAAGTTCAATTGGTAATTGCCTGGTTTGGTATAAAAGTTAGTAAGCTCGATGGATGCTGTCTCTCCTGTAGATGCAGATAAAAGTTCAAAAAAGGTAGTTTCATCTTCTGTGTCGTTAAAGAGACTGAATTTAAATTCGCTAGGCTCCGGACCTGTAACAAATGCATAATCGAAGTGTGCGAACACAGACTTGAATTTCTTAGGTTCAACGAAAGGAGAATTTACTGAAATAGCTGTTCCTACTCCCTCAAACAGAATGAAATCATCTTTGAAAAAATCATCAAACAGTAGGTTATTGGGAGCCGAAAAAGAGGTATCACCGCTAAGGGTATAGGTGTTTAAAGGTATATTAATATTGAAGCCTGCCGCGTGGGATGCTTTAACACTCAAAAGGTTGGATAAACCAACTATACCGACAACACTTGCAGTTAAAGTTGCTTTTCTCATTAATTGATTATTAGACATTGATATCTACTTCTCCAAAGTTGCAAGAGGAAATAGCCTTAAAAACAAATCAAAGCGAGTCCATTGACTATCTATGTTTGTTATTCAAAGCGCCAAAGCGTGTAGTCACTCTATAAATCGCATATTTCTACGGTTACATGCAACAGTCAGCATCTTAATTCATATAAACAATACATGATCAGGAAAACAACATAAACGCTAAAAGCTAGTCACTATAAGTGTTGCAATTATTTTTTTTAAGTAAGATAATCATTGATTTTGTAAAGTTTTCATGAAGATAAGACTACAGTATTGTATTATTTACGTAATTGTATTTTGTAAAATTTTCTTAAAAAAACCTAAAAATGCCAATTTAGCTAAGAGTGTTCCAAAAAATAAATGACCCAAAATCTTGGACTATCGCTAAAGTTTTGACGTAGTGTGCCGTCGGTGTATTACGCTGGGCTAACACGCCACTTACTTACGTGTTTGTTCAATAATCAGTACAACTCAAAATGGCTTTTTCCCACTCCCCACTCCCCACTCCCCCCTACCCACTCCCCACTCCCCCCTACCCACTCCCCACTCCCCCCTACGCAAGCTATCAAAAATCAAAGCGGATTACTATATAAAAGTGCTTTAACCAAAACGTCCTGAAACATAGTCATGAGTGCGGGAATCTAGAGGGTTGTTAAATATTTGATTTGTGGCACCAAATTCAACCATTTGACCAATACGACTTTCATCGGTGCTGAAAAAAGCCGTGAAATCTGAAACACGAGTGGCTTGCTGCATATTGTGAGTCACAATAGCAATCGTCAATTCAGAGCGCAAACTCTGGATTAGTTCCTCAATTTTCATGGTAGCAATGGGGTCAAGAGCCGAACAAGGTTCATCCATGAGGAGAACTTTTGGTTTGACAGCTAAAGCACGGGCGATGCAAAGTCGTTGTTGTTGACCACCGGAAAGACCTAAAGCTGATTTATTTAACTTATCTTTGACTTCATTCCAAAGTGCAGCACCTTTTAGAGCAGATTCCACTATTGCATCTAATTCCATTTGTGAACATCTGCCAGCTATTCTGATCCCATAAGCAACATTTTCGTAAATGCTCATGGGAAAAGGATTTGGTTTTTGGAACACCATACCAATTTGGCGGCGTAATCGATTTAAGTTGATGCGGGGGTCATAAATATTTTGACCCAAAAATTCTACACGTCCTTCTACTTTGACGGAACCTTCTAATTCGCCAATCCGATTCAGACTCTTGATGAAGGTTGATTTACCACAACCACTAGGTCCTATAAGTGCAGTTACTTGATTGTGATAAATATCTATGGAGACATTATCAATTGCTTTAGTGGTGCTGTAGTAAAAGCTGAGATTTTTGACTTGAATAGCTGGAGTTAATGTGTTCATTTTGTATATAAACTTGCGATCTTTTATTTTTTACTTAATCTTTATTTTATGAGTAACTAAGCGAGAGATAATACTTACAAATAAAACCAAGCCAAGTAAGATTATAGAAGTAGTCCAAACTAATTGATGTTTTTGCGGGTCGGGGTCGTTGTAGAGGTTGTAAATTAATACTGGTAAGGAAGCAGTTGGACTGAGTAATCCTTCTGACCAATCTAGGCTAAACAAAGCCGTAAAAAGCAGGGGTGCTGTTTCACCAGCCGCACGGGCGACTGCTAAAAGAATACCTGTGGTAATTGCAGGTAATGCGGCAGTAACTACGATGCGAAAAGTAGTTTGCAGGCGATTACCGCCTAAAGCTGCGGAGGCTAGGCGTTGGTCTGTAGGAACTAGTTTTAAAGCTTCTTCGGTGGTCAGGACAATCACGGGTAGCATGATTGTGGCTAAAGCGAAGCCACCTGCGATCGCACTAAATTTTTTAGTTACTAAAACGATTATACTGTAAGCGAATACACCCACAATAATGGAAGGTACACCAGTCAGAATATTAGTGATAAAGCGCACAAAATTAGCTGCTGGGTTAATACGTCCAAATTCGGCTAAAAATATCCCCGTTAATACGCCTACGGGAACACTTAATAGAGCCGCAATACTCACGATTACTGCTGTTCCTAGAATGGCATTGCCAAAACCAAAATCAATCACAGGATTGACAAACATTTCTAGCTTTAGTCCAGAGATTCCCCTCGCGAGAATTTCCCACAAAATAGATAATAAAGGAACTAAAGCTATCACCGTGAATGCCAAGGCGATCGCATTCATTAAATAAGTAAATAACTGCCTTGATTTTGGTAAAGGGCTAAATAATTCATTAGCTAGAGATTTATCTATTTTAAACTGCTGATAACCACTCATATTTATGTAAACTTATAATATTTAATTAATTGAGTAAATGCTATATGTTGGATTGATTTTTTAGCGATTCTTTTTTCCCACCAACTCTACCAGAAGCACAGCACCAAAATTCACAAACAAAGTCACTGCAAACAAAACTAATCCCAAATAAGTTAAAGCCCCAATGTGCAATCCAGGGTAGGCTTCGGCAAATTCATTAGCTATAACAGACGGTATTGTATAACCCGGATCTAATAAAGAAGCACTGATTTGAGAAGAATTACCAATCACCATAGTCACAGCCATTGTTTCGCCCAAAGCTCTTCCTAAAGCTAGCATTGCGGCGCTGACAATTCCCGAAAATCCAGCAGGTAGTAACACTCTAAAAATTGTTTCCCAACGGGTACTACCCAAAGCCATGGACGCACTACGTAATTCTTTCGGAATTGCTAATAACACATCACGAGTAATCGCTGCTATTGTGGGCAGAATCATAATTGCGAGGACAATTCCCGCAGTTAACATATTTGTCCCAAAAGGGTCTGTGGTATTAAATAATGGCATCCAACTAAAATATTGAGCTATCCACCTTTGCAGGGGTTCTAAAACTGGAATAAAAATAAAGATTCCCCATAAACCAATAATTACACTGGGAATTGCGGCAATTAACTGAACCACAAATGCCAGAGTTGTTTGTATGGAAACTGGTAAAAAATTTTCGCTGGTAACTAATGCAACTGCTAAACCTACAGGAAAAGCAAATAAAATGGCGATCGCACTACTTACCAATGTTCCATAAATATAAGGTAAAGCACCGAAAACATCATTATTTACATCCCAATCTTGCCCCCATAAAAACTCTATACCAAACTTGGCAATAGCTGGTCGAGCTTCTTTAAAAATGATCCAACTCATCACAAATAGCATCGCCACAGTAATTGCTGCAAAAGTATAGACGAGCCATGTAAATCCTTGGTCAAACCAATCTTTTCTGCCATCCTTAGCTATCAATTCCAGATTTTCATCATTTAGAGGTAATGAATTATAGTCGGGCGAATTAGATGAATTTCTCATGAAAAATCAAAAAAATTAGACGATTTGTGAGCAATAGGGTGAACAAATAGTCCACCCTGCTTAAAGAAATAATTAAGACGATAAATTATGGTTTAACAGTACTATTTACTGTTTGCAATACCCGATTTACCACTGCGGGGGGAATTGATGTATAGTTCGCTTGAGCATTCAATTTTTGCCCATCAGTCAACACCCAATTAATCCATTTTCTCACAGCATCAGCTTTAGCAGCACTAGGATATTGTTTATAAACCATCATCCAAGTCAAACCCACAATAGGATAACCTTGTGCTGGATCTCCGGCAAAAGTACGGAAATTATCAGGAAAAGTCACAGATGCTAAAGCTGCGTTTGCAGATTGCAAAGAAGGTGCAACAAATTGTCCAGATTTATTTTGCAGCACTGCTGATTTGAGTTTATTTTGGGTGGCGTAGGAATATTCTACATAACCAATAGCGCCAGGAGTACGAGAGACTAAAGCAGCTACACCAGGATTACCCTTACCTCTGAGGACATTGGGCAAATTCCATTTGGGAGCTGTACCAGTTCCGACTCTACCTTTAAAATAACTGTTGATTGAACTTAAGTGGTTGGTAAAAATAAAAGTTGTACCGCTACCATCAGCACGAACCGCAAATCTAATTGGTTGGTTTGGGAGATTTACACCAGGATTATCAGCTTTAATTTTGGCATCACTCCAGTTGGTAATTTGACCAGAAAAAATAGCTGGTAAAGTAGTACGAGATAATCTGAGATTATTAACACCAGGCAGATTATAAACGACGGAAACAGCACCACCTGCTGTAGGTACTAAAATCACACCGTTCTTGACTTTAGCCATGTCACTGTCTGTCATCGCAGCATCACTACCACCAAAGTCAACAGTTCCAGCAATAGTTTGCCGAATACCACCACCACTACCAATTGCTTGGTAGTTAATTCTCATATCTGGAAATTTCTTTCTCACTTCACGAGCATATCTTTCATACAAAGGTGCTGGAAAAGTTGCTCCTGCACCGTTGAGAGTTTGGGCTTGAGCTTGGGCAGGTGCTGTACAAATAGAACCAAGCGCAACAGCAGTAGTTAGTAATGAAGTAGCAAATGTTCGTTGCAAAATAGTAGTTGAAAAACTCATATTGCCTCTGCTTTGAAGTTTTGATTGGTGTTTTATTTACAACATTAGATTAATTTGTTTAAGGTTAATTCAAGTTTAAGTTCACATTAAGATAAAATTAAAATATTAAAAAACAATTTATGGGAATAATTAATAATTAAAAATAATCTTTGTATTTGAGAAAGTTTTACTAATATCAATTTTAGATGAGAACTTCGGCATGATCGATCAGTCGATAGCAGACTAATTAGACGCACGCCACGCCAGCTATCATCAATAAATGGTGTAAATAAAATTTTTTTTGCTAACACCTGATAGTGACAAGTACAAAAAATAATCCTTAAAGTTATAGGCGAAAACAAAACCAGCCGGGGTAATATTACAAGACCGCCAGCCAGCCAAGTATGTATATCATCGCCATGTTTGATCAGGGTAGTGCTTTTTTGTCACGCTTATCCTTGATTAGGATAGCTAAATCATGGCAATTTAATGGTTAAGGTATTGCTATTAGTAGGTTAATTTATCGTTAAAGCACAATTACTGGGTTTTGATACTGGTCTGCAAAGGGGTTTTGGCAGACTAATAGTGGGTAATGATGAATAATATAAGAGAGCGCTTTACATTTCTTAAATATTCCAATTTATTAGCACAATGGCAAGAGACTTACGGGGATTCATCAAAATTCTGGAAGAAAGAGGACAATTAAAGAGAATTTCGGCTTTGGTTGACCCAGAGTTTGAAATTGCGGAAATTTGCAACCGAATGCTGCAACAAGGTGGTCCAGGGTTGTTATTTGAGAACGTGAAAGGTGCATCATTCCCGGTGGCAATCAATTTGATGGGAACGGTGGAAAGGATATGCTGGGCAATGAATATGGAGCATCCAGAGGAGTTGGAAACTCTGGGTAAGAAGCTGGGGATGCTGCAACAACCAAAACCACCAAAGAAGATTTCCCAAGCTATAGACTTTGGGAAGGTGCTGTTTGATGTGGTGAAGGCGAAACCAGGAAGAGACTTTTTCCCAGCTTGTCAGCAAGTCGTAATTCAAGGCGATGATTTAGATTTAAATAAATTGCCCTTGATTCGTCCTTATATAAATGATGCTGGTAAGATTATCACTCTAGGTTTGGTAATTACTAAGGATTGTGAAACGGGTACGCCAAATGTGGGTGTGTATCGCTTGCAACTGCAATCCAAAAATACGATGACTGTTCACTGGTTATCTGTGCGCGGTGGGGCGAGACATTTACGCAAAGCTGCTGAACGTGGTAAAAAATTAGAAGTGGCGATCGCACTGGGAGTAGATCCTTTAATTATCATGGCAGCTGCGACACCTATCCCAGTAGATTTATCGGAATGGTTATTTGCGGGACTATATGGTGGTTCCGGTGTCAACTTAGCCAAGTGTAAAACCGTAGATTTGGAAGTTCCCGCCGATTCTGAGTTTGTTTTAGAAGGAACAATTACACCAGGGGAAGTATTACCAGATGGTCCCTTTGGTGATCACATGGGTTACTACGGCGGTGTAGAAGATTCGCCATTAGTGCGGTTCCAATGTATGACCCACCGCAAAGATCCAATTTATTTAACCACATTTAGCGGTCGTCCACCGAAAGAAGAAGCAATGATGGCGATCGCACTCAATCGGATTTACACTCCTATTCTGCGGCAACAAGTCTCCGAAATTGTCGATTTCTTCTTACCAATGGAAGCTTTAAGTTACAAAGCCGCGATTATTTCCATTGATAAAGCATATCCAGGACAAGCGCGACGGGCGGCTTTAGCCTTTTGGAGTGCCTTACCCCAATTTACCTACACCAAATTTGTGATTGTCGTGGATAAAGATATCAATATTCGTGATCCGCGTCAAGTAGTGTGGGCAATTAGTTCCAAAGTTGACCCCAGTCGGGATGTGTTTATTTTGCCCAACACACCCTTTGATACCTTAGATTTTGCTAGTGAGAAAATTGGTTTAGGTGGACGAATGGGAATTGATGCAACGACCAAGATTCCCCCAGAAACAGACCACGAATGGGGTTCGCCCTTAGAATCAGATCCAGATATAGCCGCGATGGTAGACAAACGATGGGCTGAATATGGTTTAGCAGATTTAAATTTAGGAGAAGTCGATCCGAATTTATTCGGCTATGATATGCGTTGACACTCTCTGGTCTAAAGACACGGAGATTCTTGGTTTAGCCTGTGTAGATGCGGTTTTTAACCGCCGATTTAATCTTACAGCTATTTTCAGGTAAATAGACCACAAACCGACCTCTCTCCAAACCTCTCTCCTGCAAGGAGAGAGGCTTTGATTGACCCCCCTTCCCTTGTAGGGAAGGGGCTGGGGGTTAGGTCTAATAATTGTGGTTCAAATACATAAAAACTGCTGTAAGTTGACACGTATGGGGTATCTGTGATGGCTACTCATGAAGCCGCACATATTGAAAAATTGGTATCAGTTCTCAGTGATATTTTATAAATTCAGCGTTTGCTCAGAGTATCAGGGATTGAGCAGAAACGCAGGTATTTCCAGAATATGAAAATAGACTAGCAGCGCAACAACTACGGTATAAACAGTGGAACCACCCAAGCCTAGCAGTAAATCTCTTTTGAGGTTCCGCTTCTCTTCTGTGATGAACATATCCATCGCTCCCATTTGCATCATCACAATTCCCAAAACATTGGAGAGCCAATAGCCAATGATTGTGAACGGTAAAAACCAATCAGGTTTAGCCCAGCTTACCAGATAACCAAACAACAGTGCGATCGGTAGATTAAAAAATATATCATTCCACCACGACAGGGGAGAAAGCATATAGCCAATCCCAACCAGTAATCCTCCTCGCAATTTCTTAAACACTCACACACTCCTGCTAATTAAACTAAAACACATCTATTTTGCACCCATCAAATTTACTTAATATCTTTTGGGATGGGCATCTTGCCCGTCCTCATGATGCAAGTTAAATGAGGAACGATATTTCCTCAAACTCAAGATTCTGCTTTTGCCCAATTTTCTAAATTAATCCCTTGAACTCTTAACAAATCAGAATCATTCGAGACTAGAATTAAGCCGCGTGTAATTGCAGTTGCTGCAATCAATATATCTTGCTCTTGAATAGTAAAACCTCGACGTTTTAAATCTACATGGATTTCGCAGGCTTTCTCTATAATCTCCATATCATCCAATAACAAGATTGTATGTTTCTCAAAGAACTGCTTAAATTCAGATAACTGTCTCGAAGCATTTATAGATAAAAGTCCTCTTTTGATTTCATAGTAAGTGATGCAACTAATAAATACTTCTTCCCCTTTACGAGTCACTTCCCGTAGTTTATTATCTACGGTTACATTCTTTTTCAAAATATAAGAGACAATGTTTGAATCAAGTAAGTAATTCACCTATTTATCTACCTTCCACTGCTGCATCAAAAAGCGCTATTTGCTCAGGTGTTAAATCATTTAACGTACCAGAAACAGCCTCTAATACCAAGATTTTATCTATTCTTCTGATTAAATCATCCTCGTTAATTTCCCTCATTTCTTCCGGTGAAAACTGTCCAAATAACTCTACCAACATTTCGATCATTTCACGTTGGTTTAACTTAACTTGATATAAACTATTACCCTGAATCAACTTCTCCACAATTGGCGAGATTCGATTGTATAGCTCCTGATTGTAATTTAAAACTTCCTGCATAATTACCCCTCATATATAGACTCATTACCCCAATTATAATTAATTCCTCTCCGTGTTACCTCTGCGTTAACCTCCGCGCCCCTCTGCGTTAAAAAAAGGGCAGACCTTTCAGCCCACCCCTCTAAAACTTAAGAGAATATTTCGTTGCTAATTAACCCAACAAAGCCTTAGCCTTAGCTAACACATTATCAACACTAAAGCCAAACTTCTCCATACAAACATTACCAGGAGCCGAAGCACCAAAAGTGTCGATACTAACAGTATCACCTTCGCTACCAACATACTTGTGCCAGCCGAAACTAGAAGCAGCTTCTACAGACAAACGCTTGGTGACAGCTTTAGGTAGAACAGACTCCTTATAAGCTGCATCTTGCGCGTCAAACAAATCACTTGAAGGCATAGAGACAACACGAACCTTCTTACCTTCGGCTGTCAATTTCTCCCCTGCGGTGACACAGAGGCTCAATTCTGAACCAGTACCAATCAAGATGATATCGGGAGTACCTTGGCAATCTACCACAGCGTAACCACCCTGAGCCACCTTCTCAATCGATGTACCTGCCAAGTTGGGGACATTTTGACGAGTGAAGGCTAACAGCGAAGGAGCGTTTTCCTTAGCTTTGGTAATTGCGACTTTGTACGCACCAGAGCATTCGTTACCGTCTGCGGGACGAAATACAGTCAGGTTAGGAATAGCACGCAAGGAAGCCAGAGTTTCTATTGGTTGGTGCGTAGGACCATCTTCACCTTGTCCAATGGAATCGTGAGTCATCACCCAAATTGCGCCGACTTGAGACAAAGCAGATAAACGGATAGCAGCCCGCATATAATCTGTGAAAATCAAGAAGGTCGCACCGTAGGGAATTAATCCCGAACCATGCAGCGCCATACCATTACAGATTGCGCCCATACCGTGTTCCCGCACACCGAAGTGAATGTTGGGGTTTTGGTATTCTCCTTTTTTGAAGTCGCCCTTGCCCTTCAATTCAGTTAAGTTGGAGTGAGTCAAGTCAGCAGAACCACCAATTAACTCAGGTAAAACTGCTGCTAGTTTATTGAGACAGTTTTCTGAGTGTTTGCGGGTTGGTAGTCCTTTGTCTTCGGGGGTGTAGCTAGGCAGGACTTTATCCCAACCGTCGGGCAGTTTAGCACTGAGGTAACGTTCAAATTCCGCCGCTTCTTGGGGATATTTGGCTTTGTAGTCGGCAAATGTCTTGTTCCACTCAGTTTCGTAGCTTGCGCCGCGTTCTACTGCTTTGCGTGTGTGGTCAAGAGCATTTTGAGGAACTACGAAAGGCTCGTGTTCCCAGTTGAGTTGTTTACGAGTTAAGGCAATTTCGTCTGCACCCAAAGCAGCACCGTGAATACCAGCAGTGTTTTGCTTGTTGGGTGAACCATAACCGATGGTGGTAGTCACCTTAATCATGGTGGGCTTGTCGGTGACAGCTTTGGCGGCTTCAATTGCTTTGGCAATGGAGTCTAAATCGGTGTTACCATCTTCAACGTGCAGGACGTGCCAGCCATAAGCTTCAAAGCGCTTGGAAACATCTTCGGTGAATGCTACATCTGTAGAACCATCGATGGAGATGTGATTGTCGTCGTACAGAGCAATCAGTTTGCCTAATCCCAAGTGACCCGCGAAGGAAGCAGCTTCACCAGAAATACCTTCCATGTTACAACCGTCACCTAGAATTACATAGGTGTAATGGTCAACAATTTTGGCATCTGGTTTGTTGTATTTGGCTGCTAGATGGGCTTCTGCCATTGCTAAACCAACTCCATTAGCAATACCTTGTCCCAAGGGGCCAGTTGTAACTTCTACACCGGGGGTTTCAAAGTTTTCTGGGTGTCCTGGGGTCTTAGACCCCCATTGACGAAATTGCTTGATATCTTCTATGGTGACGCTATCGTAACCTGTCAAATAAAGCAGGGCGTACAGCAACATTGAGCCATGACCAGCAGACAAGACAAAGCGATCGCGGTTGAACCACTTAGGATTTTTGGGATTAAACCGCATAAAGCGATCCCAGAGGACAAAAGCCATAGGAGCCGCGCCCATTGGCAGTCCTGGGTGTCCTGATTTAGCTTTTTCTACGGCATCAACTGCCAAAAAGCGAATCGAATTAATACAAAGTTCTTCGAGGGATTGGGTTGCAACAGCCATAATCTCTTATTCTTAACGACAGGTTAACACTCTTGGAGCTTCTTTTCTAACTGGGGTTGTTCTGCACAGTTAGCAGTTAACAGTTAAAGGTTATCAGTTTTCTTCACTCAACTTGGTAACTGAATCACTGATTGAATTTTCCCCATAGTATCTTTATCATCCCATTCCCCATTGTTGATGGACAAGCGGGATCTCCTGAGATTCTAGTGATCAATCAGTCCGATTATTAGGGCATGATGAACGCTTGACCTAGCAATGAAGGATATTTGTGATACTTTTCACACAATCATCTCAGGAGAGCCGAAAACGGCATGGGTGAGAATTTTAGGCGTACTTCTTAAAGGCTAGTGTGACATTGTGACCACCAAAGCCAAAGGAGTTGGATAAGGCGATCGCCACTTCTTGAGCGCGGCTGGTATGAGCTACGTAATCTAGATCACACTCTGGGTCAGGATTTTCTAGATTGATCGTGGGGGGAATTTGATCATGAGCGATCGCTAACACTGTGGCGACGGCTTCAATACCTCCCGAACCGCCCAAAAGATGTCCTGTCATCGATTTTGTGGAACTGACCGCGATTTTATAGGCGTGATCACCCAAAGCTGTTTTCATCGCCGCAGTTTCCGTGGAATCATTGGCTGGGGTGCTAGTACCATGAGCATTAATGTAGCTCACCATTTCTGGAGTGATACCACCATCTTTAAGCGCCAATTGGATAGCTCTAGCCGCACCTGTACCACCGGGGACTGGGGCAGTGATATGGTAAGCGTCACAGGTCATTCCATAGCCGACCATTTCCGCATAAATGCGAGCGCCACGACTGAGGGCGTGTTCTAGCTCTTCTAGTACGAGAATGCCTCCACCTTCACCCATGACAAATCCATCGCGATCGCGGTCGAAAGGACGGCAAGCATGAGCCGGATCATCATTGCGAGTGGAAAGCGCTCGTGCTGCGGCAAAACCAGCTAAACCCAAAGGTGTAATTGCTGCCTCACAGCCCCCGCAAATCATCGCCTGAGCATAACCATTTTGAATTATGCGGAAGGCATCCCCAATGGCGTTAGAACCTGCGGCACAGGCAGTCACAGCACAGGAATTAGGTACCTTTAGCACCGATGTGAATTGCTGTTAATCCAGCCGCCATGTTGGCGATCATCATCGGAATCATGAAGGGACTACAGCGATCTGGTCCACGGTTGAGGTAGATGGTTTGTTGGTCTTCCATCACCTTCAAACCACCCACGCCGGAGCCAATCATAACTCCCACCTGTTCGGCATTTAGTTCATTAATGACTAACTTGGCATCAGAAACAGCTTGTTTGGCTGCTGATACGCCAAATTGGGCAAACCGATCCATGCGCTTGGCTTCTTTGCGATCCATGTAAGCCAGTGGATCGAAGTTTTTTACTTCCCCAGCAATGCGGCAATCATGGCTAGAAGCATCAAAAAATGTGATGTTGCCAATGCCATTGCGTCCGCTTAACAAACCTTCCCAATATTCATCTGGTGTATTACCAATCGGTGTAATCGCGCCAACACCAGTTACAACGACGCGTTTACGTTTATAGTCTGTCATTTCTTAGTTAAAATTGGCGAGAAAGCTGCAAATAGAGAGCTGAGTGCTGAATGCAAAGTAGTGAGGTGGGAGTTGGAGAACAGGAGACACGGGGAATAACTTTTGACTTTGAAGTTTTAAGTTTTAACTTTTGATTCCTCAACAATGCCAGATGCTTTACTTGGGGAGACCCCAAGACGAGCAGTGGTTCCTCAGCAATGGCTCACGCCCTGCTACGAACGCAGCACTCAGCACTTTCTTAGGCGGATGCAGCAACTTTATCGTTGATGTAATCCACCGCCTCTTGAACCGTCGTAATTTTTTCGGCGGCTTCATCGGGAATTTCGATATCAAATTCTTCTTCCAATGCCATCACTAATTCAACGGTATCTAGGGAATCAGCCCCCAAATCATTGGCAAAATTAGCTTCTGGTGTAATTTTGTCCGCTTCAACACTGAGTTGATCGTTAACAATTTTCTTGACCTTTGCAAAAATTTCTGATTGACTCATACGATAAAAGTCCTTGACCAGTTGCTATTATCCGCTCTTGATGGGGGATGTGATTTTTGAGCATATACATCTTATCGGAAAGAGCGATCGCCCGTATACTACCAAGGGCTTTTCCTGAAGAAATATTTACTCTCAAGGACACACTTAGGCTCTGTACCTAAGATAACAGTTCAATTACTCAAAAAGCCTTTGCAAACCAGGACAGACCAGGCGATCGCCTACAGCGCTGCTGCCAGCAGGTCGCATCAACCCGTAAATGCTGATATTTACCACTTCTTACCAATTTTTTGGTGATTGTCCCAAATTAATATTCACGCCCTCTCCAGTGTTCCTGTCCCAGAATGCTAAAACGGTTATTATCAGGGCAACTGCCTTTAACCAAATATACTTTTATGCTAACTCAGACCCTAAAATACGCTTATTACCCTGGCTGTGTGGCTCAAGGAGCTTGCCGAGAACTGTATTTATCAACTCAAGCCCTAACCCAAGCATTGGGAATTGAACTGATTGAACTTAAAAAAGCTGCCTGTTGTGGTTCAGGCACATTTAAAGAGGATTCCCAATTACTCGAAGATACTGTCAACGCCCGAAATATAGCTTTAGCAGAAGAATTAAATCTTCCCTTACTCACCCATTGCAGCACTTGTCAAGGTGTAATTGGTCATGTCAACGAAAACCTCAAACAATGTCAAACAGATAATCCTGGCTACGTTGAACAAGTAAATGGCTTGTTGCAAAAAGAAGGGTGTTCACCTTATCGTGGCAGTAGCGAAGTGAAACATATTCTCTATGCCCTGCTTACAGATTATGGTTTAGAAGAAATTACCAAACGTGTGACTCGTAAGTTAACGGGATTAAAATGTGCAGCTTTTTATGGCTGCTATCTCCTCCGCGCTCAAAAGTATATGCCCTATGATGACCCCTTCCACCCTGAAGGCATGGAAAATATGTTTCGGGCGGTAGGCGCAACCCCAATTTATTATCGTGGACGCACCCAATGTTGCGGCTGGCCTCTTTCTAGTTACGCTACTAACCAGTCTTTCCAGATGGCGGGGATGCACATTCAAGATGCTTTAGATAACGGTGCTGACTGTATAGTTACTCCTTGTCCTCTGTGCCATCTGAATTTAGATTCTCGTCAGCCAGAAGTAGAAAAAGTGATTGAGAAACGGCTAGGTTTACCAATTTTGCATTTACCGCAGTTGATTGCTTTGGCTTTAGGAGTTAGCCCCAAGGAACTTGGTTTAGATCGTCACATTGTTTCTACTGAGCCAGTGTTAGAAAAATTAGGATTTTAACACTAACCGACAACCTACGCCATCGCCGTTACCAATAGCGTGGCGTAGTCTCCCAAGGCAATTGTTCAAAGAGATTAATCAGATACATTGCTTAATATAGTAATTATGAACAGGGTAATCAGGTTATAATTTTTAGTGATTCATCTTGTTTTAGTACAATAGTACCAAGTGATAAAAAATAACTATTGATACTGAGAGGCGTTATGAAAGGGGAGCTTCTCAAGAGATTATTTAGAGCGATCGCCAGTTCAGATCAAGAGGCGATTGACAAGCTCACATATCTAGTGATAGATGAAGAACGCAGCAAAGGACATACTCTTCTTGCTGACCAGTTAGAGAATATTACTAAAAAGAGAACGAACAAAGAAAAGTCTCCCGACCCCATTAAATATGATTCCTCAGTACCAGAGAACTTACAGGCTTTAAGTGAATTACCAACCAGTAAGCGATTTAATCTTCCCCTGGTAACAATCATACCTAGGGAGAAACTACGCCATTACATGGTACTGCCTGAGAAGATTGAGAAACGTTTCCAGCGAATAGAGCGTGAGTATGCAGCCAGAGATAGGCTTGCTCATCATGGACTGCGCTATAGGCAAAAAATTCTGCTCTATGGTCCTCCTGGTTGTGGAAAGACACTAGGAGCCGAGCGTTTAGCCTGGAATACAGGTTTACCACTTCTGAAAGTGCGATTTGATGCAATGGTTTCTTCTTTTTTAGGTGAAACTGCCAGCAATTTGAGACTGGTATTTGAGGACGCTTCAAAAAGCCCATGTTTGTTATTTCTTGATGAATGTGACTCAATTGCTAAGACACGAGAAGATTCTCAGGAAGTAGGAGAAATTAAGCGCGTAGTAAACACATTTTTGCAAATTTTGGATGAGTATCAACCGTCTTCTGGGCTGATGGTAGCAGCTACTAATTTGAATAAATCTTTGGATACTGCCCTATGGAGAAGATTTGATGATTTGATTGCAGTACCCAAACCCGGAGAACAAGAGCTAGAATTTATACTTAAGGAAACACTATCTGCAATTGCTGTGGGATCTATCAACTGGCCAAGAATCATTGAGCAGATGAGAGATTTTTCTGCTGCTCAAGCTGTGAGGGTTGCACAAGATGCGGCTAAACGAGCAATCCTTGAGCGAGAGGGGTTAGTGATTCAGGAACACTTAGAAGAAGCGATCGCAGAAATTAAAGTTTCCTAGTTTTTCGAGAATTAAATTAAATTTTTGGTGTTTGGAGAAAAAAATGGTTAAAGGTTCTCAGGGTTTTCCACATATTAATCTTACGCTTACACACAAAGAACCAGCAAAATCTCTAGGTGGTGGCGGTGGCAGTAAAGAAACTCAAACAGAGATTAATAAGAACAATCGTCAAGGACATGGAAGCAAAATTAAAAACATAGTTTCTTCCATGGTTGATGATTGGCGAATATTCAAAGAAGGACAAGAGAAAGGAGAACAAGAAAATAAGCAATCTACTCTTCCCGATGCCATAACTTTAATATTAGAAATTGATACTGAAACTTTCGATCTAGATGATTTGAGAACCTCAGATATAGCAATCATATCAGAGTTAGAAGACGGATATATTATTGGTGCATCAGCCGATACTAACCTTAGTGAACTACAAAAGAAAATAGAAAATTTTATAAATAATCAAAGAGGTGGGGGTGTAATCGCTAAAATTTTGAATATTCTTGATAAACATCAATATCCAGAATTTATTTTATCTCCCAGTTTACTAGAGAAATGGGATCAAATAAGAGATGATCAAGTTTATGTAGTTGAAGTAGGCATATCATGTTTGGGACCTAAAACCAAATTACCTGAATATCCAGAGCAAAAAAATTATAAAAATTCTGAAAATTATGTAAAAGCAATCAATAAATGGAATGAAGATCGTGATCTAACATATCAAGAATGGGATGACTTAGCATCAGAAAGGCAAGAAGATTTATTAAATTTCCTCGGAAATCCTAAGTATCATTGTGAAATTTTAAGTAGCTTTGTAGATGATACTCCTCAATTTTCTAAAGTACCCGATAGTTTTTCATGTCTAATTCAGATTTCCGGCTTAGGTTTAAAAGACTTGGTATTTAACTTTCCTTATGTTTTTGAAGTAACCGAACAAGATAATATTTATGAACCTGGCTTACCTGAACATGAAATATCTGGAGATGTAAATAATGCATTTATCTTAGAATGTCCTGATGAAGATGCTCCTAAAGTATGTATTATTGATAGCGGTATTCAAGAAGAACATCCTTTACTAAAAAATGCCATTGATTATAATAATTCAAAATCTTGGATTCCTTCAGAAATGAATTTAACTGCTGATATGGTACGTAATGGTGGACATGGAACTAGGGTTGCTGGAGCAGTTTTATATCCAAGAATTATTCCCAGACAAGAAAGTTACCAAGCAGTTTGTTGGCTTCAAAACTCAAGAATACTAGATCAAAACTGTAGACTGTCTGATCGAATAGATCGCCCAAATTTGCTAAGAGGTATTGTTGACTATTACTATAGTCAAACAGCAACGAGAATCTTTAATCATTCAATTGCTAGTGATGCTCCGTGTCGGACTAGATATATGAGTGCTTGGGCATCTACTATAGACCAATTAAGTTATGAAAAAGATATCCTTTTTATCGTAGCTGCTGGGAATATTCCTTTAGATAGCTATCGAACTTCACCAAGATTATCCGTTAAACAGCACTTATTGGCTTATAGAGAATACCCAGATTATCTGACAGAAAATTCTTGTAGAATTGCCAACCCGTCACAAAGTTTTCAAGCCTTAACAGTCGGTTCAATTACGTCAAATTATTTTCGTGATTTATCTTGGTCTTCATTAGGAGAAAAAGACGAACCATCACCATTTTCCTGTTCTGGTTTAGGAATATGGGACACGATTAAACCAGAAGTGGTAGAGTATGGTGGTGATATTTTAAAAGATAATAATCAGCCACCAAGCTTGATTTGTAACACCAATACCAGCCCAGAATTAGTAAGATCAACTTTAGGTAGTGGTTCTAGTCCTTTAGTTGCTGCGGATGCTTTTGGAACTTCCTTTGCAGCACCAAGAGTAACCCATATTGCTGCCAGACTTGCTGCTGAATTCCCTAATGAAAGTTGTTTGCTATATCGAGCATTAATTGTTCAATCAGCACGTTGGCCAGATTGGGCATTAGCAAAAACTAATGAAGAAAAATATAATGTAATTCGTCAAATAGGCTATGGTATTCCTAATCTTGAACGTGCCATTAGTAATACTCCTAATCGTATTACACTAATCACACAAGGGGAAAAATTAATTAAAGCCGGAGAGGTTGACATTTATCAAGTAAAATTACCGGATAGTCTCAGATCACCAGGAGAAGAATTTGAGATTTTATTGGAAATTACATTATCATACAAAGCGCAACCACGTAGAACAAGGCGTAATAGAAGAAAGTATTTATCAACTTGGTTACATTGGGACTGTAGCAAAACAGGTGAAGATTCAAAACATTTTTTAGGTAGAATGTTAGCTAATCATACTATTCCAGAAGATGCCGAAAAAGGAGACGACTTATTTACCTGGACTCTTGGTAAAGAAAAACGCTATAGAAGCATTAAAAATGTGTCTAGAAGTATAGGAACTATCCAAAAAGATTGGGCATTTGTAAAATCCTATCAATTAAAAGAGGCATTCTGTATAGCAGTAGTAGGACATGAAGGCTGGAATAACGATCCTTTTGCTGAAGTTCCATATTCTCTAGTTGTTAGCTTTGAAGCAATACAAGCTGATATTCCCATTTATACCCCAATGGTTGAGGCTCAAATTGAAACAGAGATTCAAACGGAAATAGAAGTTTAATCAGTAAGGGAAACTCTACTTACAGCAGATTTCATCCGTACACAAGGGCGGGCAGGATGCCCACCCCACGAAATTTATAGTATTAAGGTGTGTACTTTATTTACTTGCAAAATGCTGTATTTAGTAGTGCTTCCCAAAACAGAGTTAATAATGTTCAATTAATTGCTTACTTTTTCCCTAACTGGCGTTGTAATTGCCTGAAAGATTGATACATTTCCGGCAGACGATGATATATGGCAGATGCTTTGAGATATAGTTTGTGAGGCACTGCTGGCACGCCGGAGACAATTTCTCCTGGTGCGACATCATGATGAATTCCGGCTTGAGCAGAGGCGATCGCACCATCACCAATTTTAACTTGATTGGCAACTCCTGACTGTCCCGCCAAAATTACTCGCTTCCCTACTTTCACGCCTCCAGCTAGTCCCGCCTGACCTGCAATAGCACAACCCATACCAATTTGGCAACCGTGTCCTATTTGTACCATGTTGTCAATTATTGTATGACTACCTACGCGGGTTTCGCCCACGGCGGGGCGGTCAATGGCACTGTTACAGCCAACTTCTACATGATCTTCTAAGACAGTATAGCCAGATTGTTCCATTTTCAGCCAACCAGTACGGGTAGGCACAAATCCAAAGCCTTCTGCACCAATTACAGTCCCACTGTGAATTACGCAATCGTTCCCGATGCGGGTACGTTCATGGATGGTGCAGTTTGCGTGTAAGGTGGTGCGATCGCCTATTTTAGCATCGGGATAAATTACTACATTGGGATGAATAATTGCACCATTGCCAATTTCTACACCTTGCTGAATCACCGCATGGGGTCCAATATAAACTTCGTTACCAACTTTTGCAGTGGGATGAATCACCGCAGTAGGATGAATTTCTGGGCTGGGGCGATATGGTTGGTAAAAAAGTGCGATCGCTTGAGCAAACAACAATCGCGGATCTGGCGTGGCTATCCAAGCTATACCCCGTTCTTGTGCTTGTAGCTGTAACGTTTTATCTGGGGGCAAAATTAAAGCACTAGCCTTTGTCTGGCTAACCAGAGACGCAAATTTTGCCCCTTCAACGTAACTAAGATGGTTAAGTGTAGCTTCATCTAAAGCAGCTAAACCTGTAATTTCTGGGTCTTGGCTAGTGCCGAGGCTATAATCTGCGGCAGATACGGCAAGTTTACTGACAATTTCGCTAAATTTCATGGTGGTGTATTCAAGTCTAAAAAGATTGAAGCACAGAGAAGAACATTTCTGTGCAAGCATACATAAAAAACCTGGGATACGGGAAACTCAGTCACGTAGCCAAATTTTTTAAACTTGTGGTGTTTTTTATTCGCTATTTCCCATAGCATTACCAGCTAAATATGAAGTCGTCCAAGCACTTTGGAAGTTAAAGCCACCGGTAATACCATCAATATCTAGAATTTCTCCGGCAAAGTAAAGTCCGGGAATTAACTTACTCTCCATTGTCTTAAAGTTGACTTCTTTGAGATCGACACCGCCACAGGTGACAAATTCTTCTTTAAAAACTCCCTTCCCTTGGATTAAATATTCTCCCTGAGTCAGTTCTTGGACTAGCTGATTTAATTTTTGTTTGGGTAGTTCTGCCCAACGGTCTTCAGTAGTAATACTGGCACGGTCTACAATATATTGCCAGAGGCGATGGGGTAGGTCAACGCCACGATGTAAGGCGATCGCCTTTTGTCCCCATTCTGACTTCACTGTTAGGATTTTTTGCCGTACTTCTTCTTGATTGAAATCAGGCAACCAATTCACCAATAATGTAGCTCTATAGCGGTTTTCGTGGAGAAATCTCGCACCCCAAGCCGAAAGTTTGAGGACAGCCGGGCCACTCATTCCCCAGTGGGTAATTAATAATGGTCCAGTTTGTTCTAGTAGAGGTTTTCCTGTACCAGCTAACCGTAACTGCACAGGGTTCATACTCACGCCAGCCAATGCTCTGAGCTTGGGATCGGGAATATTAAAGGTAAATAAAGAAGGTACAGGGGGTTCAATGTGATGACCAAACTCTCTGGTAATTTTATAACCCACAGGGTTGCTTCCTGTTGCCAATAGTAGGCGATCGCACTTTTTAGTTTCTCCCGATTTCAACAGAATTTCAAATCCTGCTTCTGGGTTAACTTTTTTCACAGCAATTACTGGTGTCCCCAGGCGTAGTTCTACCCCAAATTTGGCTGTAGCTTTAATCAGACATTCCACAATGGTTTCGGAATTATCTGTAATGGGAAACATTCGGCCATCGGCTTCGGTTTTCAGATGTACACCTTGTTTTCTAAACCAATCGACTGTATCTTGAGCTTGAAAGCGGGTGAAAGCACCCCGCAGAGCTTTTCCACCTCTGGGGTAACTTTGGACTAATCTGGCTGGTTCAAAGCAAGCATGAGTGACGTTACAGCGCCCTCCACCGGAAATTAGGACTTTTGCTAGTGGTTGACGACTAGCTTCGATTAAAGTGACATGGGCGTGAGGATTAACTTTAGCACAAGCGATCGCGCCGAAAAATCCGGCCGCCCCACCCCCAATAACTACAATGTTTAACGGCAGCAATTTAAAAAATGTCTCTATGATATGGCATCTAATTCTAGGCTAGTACAGCAAAGCATAAATAGGGACTCCATCAGCTGTTTGACTTTTGACCCTTCGACTTCGCTCAGGGTAAACTTTTAACTTCCGCCTTACGGTTCTAGCGGTTCAAATAAATCTTTTGTCGCGCCGCAAACTGGACAGACCCAATCCTCTGGGATATCTTCAAAGGGTGTTCCTGGGGCTATCCCACTATCAGGATCACCAATTTCAGGGTCATATTCATAACCGCAAACAGTACATACATACTTTTCCATAGTTTTTTACCTGTTTTAGAAGTATATTGAGACTATAAGCGCCACCAAGTTCTCTGGACATAGCTAATAATCCCGACAGCGATCGCGCCTAGTAATAATAGCCCAATAACTCCACCTGGAATAAACGTCAAAATCCCAAAACCTCTCAATACCCATACGGCTAGTCCAATACCGAGCAGAATCCCAAAAATTTGGGTTAATGTCCGATTTAATGAAGATTGATTCACTTAATTAGCCTCTCAAATCAAGATTAAAACTGCTTTGTTGATATTCTATTTTATAAGTCACTAACTTATGGTTTTCATAAAGAGTGATAAGAAATACAGTTTTTACAGTATAATTCCGGAATAATTTCTTAAAAATGATTAGTTTGGGCAGCATAGCACTGAAACGAGAATTTGTTTGCTGGGATCAAATCCTATTGAATGGTTTGCCGTTTCAGTGCTGACAGGTGGAGAAGTTGAGGAGTAACTGAAATTAATATGTCTGCATCTCATATCTCAGACTCGATTATTAGAGGTTTGAATATGCCTTGGAGTCAGGAAAAGCAATCGTCGCTGATGCAAGGTGAAATTTTGTTGCAAACGCGATCGCACACAGCCTGCGGTGGATCTGTTACCGCCTGTATGTATTTACCGTTATTGCGATCGCAGGCATGGCAGCAATTAACTGATTATCCTCGTTGGGTACAATATTTTCCTGATCTTACCAAAAGCGAAGTTTTGTCCAAGGGTGAAGTCAAGCGAGTGTATCAAGTCGCACAAAAAAGTTTTTTGTTTTTTACGGCTCAAGTAGAGATTTATCTTGATGTCGTAGAATTGCTAGGGCAACAAATTCAATTCCGGATGCAAAAAGGGACTTTTCTCGACTTTACAGCCATTTTAGACCTCAAAGATTTTGGCGATGGCACATTGTTGGCATATCAAGTCCAAGCTACGCCTAATATCCCTATCCCTTCAATTGTGATTCAACAAGCCATGCATTTTGAATTGCCTGCAAATATGCGTAAAATGCGACAAGTTTTATGTAAGGTTCAATAAAGGCAATGTTAGAGGCAAAAACTATTTTGGAATTTTGGTTTGGTGAGCCAGATGCACCTGATTATGGCAAACCCAAGGCTGATTGGTTTAGGGAAAAAGCCGAATTTGATCAGGAAATCCGGAATCAGTTTCTCTCAGCCTACCAAAAAGCAGCAGACGGATATCTAGATGACTGGATTGATTCAGCCGAAACCTGTTTAGCACTGATTCTGCTATTTGATCAGTTTCCGCGAAATATGTTTCGTGGTACACCTGAAGCCTTTGCAACTGATTGGGAAGCCCTTTCAGCCGCCCAACACGCAGTTGTCCAAGGCTATGATTGCCAATTCTTGCCTGTACAACGCTGGTTTATTTATTTACCTTTTGAACACAGTGAAAACCTCACCCATCAGCGTCAGTGTGTCAAGCTATTTCAGCAACTGAGTCATGATCCTGATAGTGCTAAGGCAATTGAAAATTCATTGAGTCATCAAGAAATAATTGCACGTTTTGGGCGCTTTCCTCATCGCAATAGTATTTTGGGACGGACTTCAACTGCATCGGAAAAGGCATTTTTGCAGCAGCCAAGTTCATGGTTTTAGGCTAGTCCCGCAATCTAGCACCCCACCCCCAGCCCCTCCCCGCAAGCGAGGAGGGGAGATCACAAATAAAGGAGTGTTAGGTTGTAAATACTTCCACAGGTAAGCGACTAAAGGAAAGACGCTCATTCTGCACATCAACAAAAATGGTGTCGCCGTCGTTGAAGTCACCACGCAAGATCCCTTTGGCAATTTGAGTTTCTAACTCTCTTTGAATGGCTCGTTTGAGTGGACGCGCTCCATATACAGGGTCGTATCCTACTTCGGCTAAAAAGTCAAGAGCAGAATCTGAGAGTTTCAGCGACATCTTGCGATCGCTCAATCTTCCTCTTAATCTCTCTACTTGTAACAGGACAATTTGCCGTAGTTCTTTTTTATCCAAACCGTGGAAGATGATAATTTCATCAATCCGGTTCAGGAACTCTGGACGGAAGCTATTTCGCATTGCTTCCATGACTCGGCGGCGCATTTCATCATAATGTTCGGCTTCCCCAGCCACATCGAGAATATACTGAGAACCGATGTTACTGGTCATGATAATAATTGCGTTTTTGAAGTCCACTGTCCGACCTTGGGAATCAGTCACACGACCATCATCGAGAATTTGCAGTAAGATATTGAAAACGTCAGCGTGTGCTTTTTCGATTTCGTCGAAGAGAATCACCGCATAAGGACGGCGACGAATTACTTCGGTTAATTGACCGCCTTCTTCATAACCGACATATCCTGGAGGCGCACCAATTAACCGGGAAACTGCGTGTTTCTCCATATATTCAGACATATCAATCCGCACTAAAGATTCTTCAGTGTCGAACATATATGCCGCTAAGGCTTTGGCTAATTCGGTTTTACCTACACCTGTGGGACCGAGGAAAATAAAACTCGCAATGGGACGATTTGGATCAGCCAGTCCCGCACGCGATCGCTGAATCGCATCGGCTACAGCTGTGACGGCTTCGGCTTGTCCAATGACTCGTTGATGCAGTTCATCTTCTAAATGCAGCAGTTTTTCTTTCTCAGATTCTACTAACTTGCTGATCGGGATTCTCGTCCACTTAGAAATGATTTCCGCAATGTCAGCTTCTGTAACTTCCTCCCGCAACAGGGATTTGCCAGTTCCTTGGACGTTGGCTAATTCGCCTTCTGCGGTTTCTAGCTGACGGTGTAAATTAGTTAACTTGCCATATTTCAACTCGGCGGCGCGATTCAGATCATAATTTCTTTCTGATTGCTGCACCTCTAAGTTAACTCGGTCAATTTCTTCTTTAATTGACTGAATTTTATTGATAATATCTTTTTCAGACTGCCATTGAGCTGTCAGCGTTCTTTGTTCTTCTTTGAGATCCGCCAGTTCCTTCTCAATTCTTTCTAAACGTTCTCGTGAAGCTGCATCTGTCTCTTTTTGCAAAGACAGCTTTTCCATTTCCAACTGCAATATTTTGCGGTCGATTTCGTCCAGTTCCTCTGGTTTAGAGGTAATTTCCATTTTCAGCCTAGCTGCTGCTTCGTCTACCAAGTCAATGGCTTTATCTGGGAGGAAGCGATCGCTAATATACCGACTGGACAATGTAGCGGCTGCAACTAAAGAACTATCAGAAATTCTCACCCCGTGGTGAACTTCATAACGTTCTTTCAAACCGCGTAAAATCGAAATTGTATCTGCGACACTGGGCTGATCTACATAAACCTGCTGGAAGCGTCTTTCTAGCGCCGCATCTTTTTCAATATACTTGCGATATTCATCTAAAGTTGTCGCCCCAATACACCGCAATTCACCCCGTGCTAACATCGGCTTTAACAAATTACCGGCATCCATCGCCCCTTGAGTCGCACCCGCGCCGACCACAGTATGAATTTCATCAATAAATAGAACTATATTACCGCCGGATTCCGTAACTTCCTTTAATACTGCTTTCAGGCGTTCTTCAAATTCGCCCCGGAATTTCGCCCCGGCGATTAAAGCCCCCATATCTAAAGAGATCAACTTGCGGTCTTTCAGGGATTGGGGGACATCACCAGCAATAATCCGTTGGGCTAGACCTTCGGCGATCGCAGTTTTACCCACACCCGGTTCACCAATTAACACAGGGTTATTCTTGGTACGCCGGGAGAGAATTTGTACAGTGCGGCGAATTTCATCATCCCGCCCAATCACTGGATCAAGTTGACCTTTCCGTGCTGCTTCTGTGAGGTCACGTCCATATTTTTCCAGTGCTTCATATTTGCCTTCTGGATTTTGGTCGGTCACTTTTTGACTCCCACGAATTTGTTTAATGATTTTCTTGAGCTTGCTTTCGTCTAAACCGAATTCTTGAAATAAACTTTTACCAAAACGGTCATCTTTGGCATAAGCGAGCAATAAATGCTCAATTGAGATATATTCGTCTTTGAAATCCTGACGATAGACATCGGCTCTATCTAACAGTGTATCTAAACTCCGTCCCAAAAATACGGACGTGCTGCTACCAGATACCTTTGGCTGACGTTGGATAAATTGCTCGGTGCGTTCGCGGATTTTTTGCAAATCAACACCCGCCTTCGTTAAAATACTGCTGGCTAGACCTTCCTGTTCTAGCAGGGCTTTGATCAGGTGTTCACTTTCGATTTGCTGTTGCTGATATTGTTTAGCAATATCTGGGGTATGAGCGATCGCTTCCCAGGCTTTTTCGGTAAATTGATTAGGATTAGTGGGTTGCATAGGCTTTTCGATAAACCACTCCAAATATGAGGCGCACAGAGAACAAGAGCCTGTTTTGTTTATATATGGTTATTGTAGGAACAGAGACAGAAATACCAGGATCGGTCTTCACGTCTTCAGAGAGTAGTATTATCGCCCGTTTTTGTTGAGAGTAGGGAGACAGAGCTTTAGTTGCCAACCATGTCACAATATTTGTAGCTTTGCCGGAAATTTTTACCTGCTTCAGATTTAATTCAATAGTAAATAGGGAGAGATAGGCTGACACACCCACCTCTCCAAACCATTATTTCTTGGCAATTATCCAAATGGCGTGAATTATTCCGGGAATATAACCGAACAATGTCAACAGAATATTAATCCAAAAATCCATACCAAAACCCACTTGCAAAAATACTCCCAGAGGTGGAAGTAAAACAGCACACACAATCCGAACTAAATCCATATTAACCTCCTATAAAACTCCAAAAAATCAACCGATTAACTTATTATTTCACCACCACCATACAGCATTCCTAAATTGCTAGTAAAAAATTCATCTTTTTTATCTTGGCGCTCTTGGCATCTTGGCGGTTCGTAATTCCCACAATAACATCAGCTTATTAAATTAATCCCACATTCAAGTGTTGTAAACCGTACCCATCAACCCCCGCTAATTTTGGCTTTGTAACCTAACTTAGTCAAAATATCCAAAATTTTCTGTTTATGCTCGCCCTGAATTTCAATTTCATTATCTTTCACAGTCCCACCAGAACCGCATTGACTTTTCAACTGTTTAACTAAATCAGCCAAAGTTTCTGGCTTAGTTTGGAAACCGCTAATCACAGTCACAGTTTTACCCTTGCGTCCTTTGCGCGAAGCCTCCACCTTCAGGTTTTGTTGCTGCGGAGGTAATTCCGGAACCCCTCTTTGGGTAGCCGCAGAGTTATCATTACCAAATTCACGGTAAACAAAGCGTTTGTTAGAAGATTTATCAGAAGACATAAAATGTTTGATTAAGAAAAAGTGATTGTGTCTTAGCACCAGGCGACTGGAAGTCGCGGCTACACAGGCGAAACCCGCCTACGCGGGTTTAAAACCTTGCTTTGACCTTAGTCCGCGCAGGCGGACTTCCCTTCGGGAAGACGCTCCGCGTCATGTATGTATAGCCGCGATTTCTAATCGCCAGGGCTGGGTACTTGCAATCCCACAATGCTTTTATAATAATTAAATCCGACCTGTCATCAAAAACTTTCCGTGACTACTACACCCCTCTCCCCCAGTTCCCTATCAAACACTCAGGTTCCCGACATCCTTGGACGCTTTGGACGCTTTGGCGGTAAGTACGTCCCGGAAACACTGATGCCGGCTTTAGCCGAATTAGAAACAGCTTATCAGCAATATCGCCATGACCCAAGTTTTCAAGCAGAATTACAAGATTTACTGCGAGATTATGTTGGACGCGCTACACCATTGTATTTTGCCGAACGCCTCACTGCTCATTATGCCCGCCCAGATGGTACAGGAGCGCAAATTTACTTAAAGCGTGAAGACTTAAATCACACAGGCGCGCACAAAATTAATAATGCCTTGGGTCAGGTATTGTTGGCGCGGCGTATGGGTAAGAAAAGAGTAATTGCCGAAACAGGCGCAGGACAGCATGGAGTAGCAACAGCGACGGTTTGCGCTCGGTTTGGGCTGGAATGTGTGATTTACATGGGCGTTCACGATATGGAACGTCAAGCCTTGAATGTATTCAGAATGCGACTCATGGGGGCTGAAGTTCGTCCAGTAGAAGCGGGAACCGGAACCCTCAAAGATGCGACTTCTGAGGCTATCCGTGATTGGGTAACGAATGTGGAAACAACTCACTACATTTTGGGTTCAGTAGCTGGCCCCCATCCTTACCCGATGATGGTACGGGATTTTCATGCTGTGATTGGTGTAGAAACTCGCGTTCAAGCAATGGAAAAGTGGGGCGGTTTACCTGATATTCTCATAGCTTGTGTGGGTGGTGGTTCCAACGCGATGGGATTATTCCACGAGTTTGTGAATGAGTCTTCTATCCGGTTAATTGGGGTGGAAGCTGCCGGCGAAGGTGTAAATACAGAAAAACACGCTGCTACCTTGACAAAAGGACAAATTGGTGTATTGCATGGAGCAATGAGCTATTTGTTGCAAGATGAAGAAGGGCAAATCATTGAAGCGCACTCCATTAGTGCAGGTTTAGATTATCCTGGGGTGGGGCCAGAACATAGCTATTTGAAGGATATGGGAAGGGCTGAATATTATAGTGTGACTGATGCAGAGGCTTTAGCAGCGTTCCAGCAACTATCTCGCCTAGAGGGAATTATACCAGCTTTGGAAACTGCTCATGCGATCGCTTATCTAGAAACCCTATGTCCTCAACTGAGTGGTAGTCCGCGAATTGTCCTCAACTGTTCTGGACGCGGTGATAAAGATGTACAAACCGTAGCCAAATTTTTAATCCCCGAATAACTCTGATATCTGACATTATTCTCAATCATCCAAATTTCACCAAACTCTTCTGGGGTGGGCATCTTGCCCGCCCCAGTAATGCAATTTAAATACAGTGAGTTATTAAGAATTAACTGGCATTACTAGTATTAGAAGGAATAAGTAGGTCAACATAATTAAACATAAAACCTTGACGATATAGATCCCCGACTTCTTAGAGAAGTCGGGGATCTGGGTATTACGTTTTTTAAGTTTGAGCTACTTATCTATATCTATCTTGTAAAGATACTTAGCTCTAACTTTATTTAAAATACTACATTCAGCTAACATCCGAATAGCTTTTTCTAGCTTTTTTGATGCAGGGTTATACCCGGAATCTAGAAACCACCGAACCATGTCACATAAATCGGGATGACCTTTTTCAAGCCATTGACAATATTCATCAAGAGTATATTCATTTAACAATTCAGTATCTAGTTCTAGTCCAGGTGATATTAAACGGGAATCAGCATTCATTAAATTTTTCACAACAGTAGTAATATCGAATGTTTGGCGATATTCATTGATTTTATTGTCTAGAGATGCTTTCAAATCAGGATATTTACTCAATTTATCTCTAAAGGCACTTAAATTATTATAGGGATTCGATTCAAAAATTTCTGTTATTATTTTTTCTAATAAAGGCTTTTCATAGATAGAAATATCAACTTCCAAAATTGATGTAAATTTTTCAAGGCTTTCAAATTCGGAAATACTCAAATCAAGATGATTCTGTTCGAGGAAAGTATTAATTCCATCAATAATATCTTCTTCATTATCTGCAAATGAACTATGGTATTTTGATTTATAAAGATCATTGGAAAACTTATCCAATTTTTCAATAATTTGTTTTTTCTTTTCTCTTTGATTGAGAATCTCACCTTTTTCAAGGAGTTCATCACATTTCAGTAAAGAGGTTTTAAGATACTGAATTATAAGTTCATTTATTTGTTCTAGATGTCTATAACCAATATATGCTATTTTTTGACAAAATGCGAATCTCTTGTTAGCAGTTTCATTATCTTTGCGTTTGTCATAAAGTTCTTGAGCGCTGCTGGAACATGATAATATAGTATCAATAGGGTTTGGATTTAGATCATTAATAGAGAACCGTTCAGGAAAGTCAGTATCTAGTTTTGCTAAATTAATAATAATAGTATTTTTGATAATTTGATTACGTAAACTAGGCTCCCAATTCTCCATTAAAGGAATAAGCTCATCAATCAGCCATTTAGTTTTGCGTATAACTCTAATATTATTGGCCGCAGCCCTTATAAATACTTCTTTAATTACTTCTATATCAGGATGATGTTTAAATATGAAATTTAAATTTTCTTCTACTGTAGGATCAAGTTTAAATTCTATATCAATTACTTTTTCTCGATATTGTTGTAAAGCATCTGCATCTTTTGAGTTTGGATGTTTTAAGAGAATATCTTCATTATAAATTAAAATAATTTGACATTCTAATTCTTGAACTAGATACTCAACAAACCCAAGTAATTCATCTAACGGCAGTTTAGATTTTCTTTCAAGATCATCAATGCACACAAGAGAATTTTTTACATTTACATTAAAAAGTATGTTGAGTGCTAGGTCACCAGCTACAGAAATTAATGAGCCTGCTATTGGTATGGATAATTGTTCTGAGAATGGTAAGTCTATTTTTGGAGTTTTTTCTAATTTCCCAGAATTACGATTAGAGAATTCAACGAAACTAGATATACTCTTATCGAATAATTTTTTATTTTCTTTACCTTTATAACTGGCTATTAACCGTGATTTCAGGTGTTCAATTGAAGAAATGCCAAAAACAGAAGCATAAGAATAATACTCTTTTTTATGTTCATCTAAAAATTTCTGTACTAAATGTGTTTTTCCAACACCCCATTTACCCTTGACAGCTAAAACCTTATAATCTTTATTATATAAAAATCGATTGAGGATACTTTTGGCTTCTTCTCTATTCACTCCAGAACTTGCTTTGTTTGTGTTTTCATTCATAAATTTTTTGTCATATCAGTGGTAATAGTTCCTCTTCCCTGGTTAGTTGGGCTGCATAAGCAATAGCCGCTTTGACATCTTCTAAAGTTAGTGGTGGATAATCTTTGACTATTTCTTCAAAGGTCAGTCCATCAGCAAGGTTATCAAGAATAACTGATATCATGATACGTGTGTTTTTGATACATGGTTTACCGTGACACGCTTGAGGATCAATACTAATGTGTTCTTGCCAGTTGTTCATATATTGGGTTTGTTTCTAAGTAAGATTAATGTATTGGTGCTGAAGATTTTTTACACTTTAATAGGTTTTTTCATAATACAGGCAACCTCACCATAACCAGGATTGCCTGTTAATCCTTGTAAATTATTATGCTCTATATCTTCATCTTGACCCAACTTACTTGTCCAGTTACCATCAGGTAATTGTCTAGCAACATGAGTTGGTATTGTGCTGGAATTAACGTATATTGCTATTTTCTGAAATCCTGTTTCTAAGGCATCATCTTCACAGATTTCATAACCAAGTGTTTGAAATGCTTGCTGAAAAGCATCAAGAGTTTCTTCTCTGGGGACACCTGGCGGCCAATATTCTTCGTTTTGAGCATCTGGCCACCACCAATTTTCATCATCTTCTGCTGCCCAAGCCACACAGTTATAGTCAATAGTATCTGGACTTGTGAGTTTGTATCCCTGGGTAACTAGATTGGGAAAATCACGCTCAATAAATTTTTTTACATAGTTAGCCCAAGCATTATTATTTACCAAGTATAGCCCCTTTGCTTTCCCCATTCAAGCCATGCTTTAGTCATTTCTTTTGTATTTCCTCTGTATTCTGGAGGTACAGGATCTTCTCTAGAAATAGATTTTAATGCCCAAAACCAGCGTCCAGATTTTTTCTCTAATTCTCTCAGTAGTAAAGGTATTATAGGTTCACCCATTCCTATAATTTGTTGATAGGCAGGGTGCATACACATTTGGTTAGTTGATGATACACCACGATTTTCTTCACGCCATTGGTTGGCAAGTGCTGCGAAAGTGGGTTCTATTTCTACTTGTCTAGAGGAGGTTTGTAGTTTTTCCATATTGCGGCTACTTGAATTTAATTTCATTGTAGGACGTATAGAGTAGACATAAAAATCCCCCACCTTCCGGCAGGGGACTTTTATTATTTACCTACAAAACTAGCAGCCGAATTAACCGAACTTACCAGCAGTGGAGGCAATCAAGAACGCCGCGTAGGTAACAACGTAGCCGACAGTGAAGTGGGCTAGACCTACCAAACGAGCTTGAACGATAGACAGAGCAACGGGCTTGTCTTTCCAGCGAACCAAGTTAGCTAGAGGAGTACGCTCGTGCGCCCAAACAAGGGTTTCAATCAACTCTTGCCAGTAACCTCTCCAAGAAATCAGGAACATGAAACCAGTTGCCCAAACAAGGTGTCCAAATAGGAACATCCAAGCCCAAACAGACAGGTTATTCACGCCGTAAGGATTGTATCCGTTAATCAACTGAGCCGAGTTAGCCCAGAGGTAGTCACGGAACCAGCCCATGAGATATGTAGAGTTTTCGTTAAACTGAGCAACGTTACCTTGCCAAATACCTAGATGTTTCCAGTGCCAGTAGAAAGTTACCCAACCAATGGTGTTCAACATCCAGAACATCGCTAGGTAGAAAGAGTCCCAAGCTGAGATGTCGCAAGTACCGCCACGGCCTGGACCGTCGCAAGGGAACGCATAGCCGAAGTCCTTTTTATCGGGCATCAACTTGGAACCACGAGCGTCCAAAGCACCTTTAACAAGTACCAAGGTGGTGGTGTGAATAGCCAAAGCGAATGCGTGGTGAACCAAGAAGTCGCCAGGGCCAATTGTTAAGAATAGGGAGTTGGTACCAGAGTTAATGGCATCCAACCAGCCACCCAACCAAACGTTGCCGTAGTTAGGATAAGCTGTGTAGGCGATGCTGTCAGGGTTAGACAACAATGTGTCTAAACCGTAAAGTACTTTACCGTGAGCAGCTTGAATGAATTGTGCGAACACAGGCTCAATCAAGATTTGCTTTTCAGGAGTACCGAAAGCTACTACTACATCGTTGTGTACATACAGACCGAGGGTATGGAAGCCCAAGAATAGCGATACCCAGCTGAGGTGAGAAATAATCGCTTCTTTGTGCTGTAATATCCGGTCAAGTACGTTGCCTTTGTTTTGTTCGGGGTCGTAGTCACGTACCCAGAAGATGGCGGCGTGGGCAAAAGCACCAACCATCAAGAAGCCAGCAATATACTGGTGGTGAGTGTACAGCGCTGCTTGAGTTGTGTAGTCCTTAGCAATGAATGCGTAAGGAGGCAGAGCGTACATATGCTGCGCTACCAACGAAGTGGCGGTTCCCAGTGCTGCTAAAGCTAGAGACAACTGGAAATGCAGCGAGTTGTTAATGGTGTCGTACAAACCTTGGTGAGGCAGGTTGAATTGACCTTCACTCTTGCTACCAGGTACTAAACCAGATTTGGAATTCAGCATTTCTTTGATGCTGTGACCAATTCCAAAGTTAGTCCGGTACATATGACCAGCAATAATGAAGATAACTGCGATCGCCAAGTGGTGATGAGCCATATCGGTCAACCACAAGGATTCTGTCTGAGGATGGAAACCACCCAAGAAAGTCAGAATCGCTGTACCTGAACCTTGAGATGTACTAAAAATATGGCCAGCAGTATCAGGGTTAGCAGCGTAAACTCCCCAGTTACCTGTGAAGAACGGAGTCAAACCTGCTGGGTGGGGCAGTGTGGTGAGGAAGTTATCCCAACCAACGTGCTGTCCGCGAGATTCGGGGATAGCAACGTGAATCAAGTGACCAGCCCAAGCCAAAGAACTAACACCAAACAACGCTGACAAGTGATGGTTCAGGCGAGGTTCAGCACTCTTAAACCAAGAGAGGCTAGGACGGAACTTGGGTTGTAAGTGCAACCAACCAGCAAATAAGAATAACGCTGATAACAAGAGGAGGAACACAGAACCGGTATACAGTTCGCTGTTCGTCCGCATCCCGATTGTGTACCACCAGTGGTAAACACCAGAGTAAGCAATGTTTACAGGATTGCTAGCGCCACCTTGGGTAAATGCTTCAATCGCAGGTTCACCAAAGTGGGGGTCCCAAATCGCATGGGCGATGGGGCGGATGTGAAGGGGATCTTTAATCCACTGTTCAAAGTTACCTTGCCAGGCCACGTGGAACAGGAGGCTGGAAGCCCACAGGAAAATGATTGCCAAGTGACCGAAGTGAGTGGCGAAAATCTTTTGGTAAAGATTTTCTTCAGTCATGCCATCGTGGCTTTCAAAGTCGTTTCCTGTAGCGATCGCATACCATATCCGACGAGTAGTCGGGTCCTGTGCGAGATCCTGGCTAAATTTTGGAAATTTCGTTGCCATAGGTTTGAGAAATCCTCTGACTTTTAGCCATCAGGTGTCATCTTTTGAAGTTCTGAGTTTTGAGTACTAGGTTTTGAGCTTTTATTACTCAGCACCCAGCACCCAGCCCCCAGCCCTTCTGAAGTGAATTGCTACCCTACTGAAAGGATGTGTGCGTGGAAGAATGCCCAGGTGGTCACAATTCCTCCTAAGAGGTAGTGAGCTACACCTACAGCTCGTCCCTGAATGATGCTCAGAGCGCGAGGCTGAATTGCTGGTGCTACTTTCAACTTATTGTGCGCCCAAACAATGGACTCAATCAGTTCTTGCCAGTAGCCGCGACCACTGAACAGGAACATTAAGCTGAATGCCCATACAAAGTGAGCGCCTAAGAAGAGTAGACCATAAGCAGATAAAGCACTGCCGTAGGAGTTGATTACTTGTGAAGCTTGCGCCCACAAGAAGTCACGCAACCAGCCATTAATGGTGATGGCACTTTCAGCAAAGTTACCACCAGTAATGTGAGACACATTACCTGCTGCATCTACTGTTCCCCAGACATCTGATTGCATTTTCCAACTGAAGTGGAAGATCACAATCGATAGGGAGTTGTACATCCAGAATAATCCGAGGAACACGTGGTCCCAACCAGATACTTGGCAAGTACCGCCACGGCCTGGACCGTCGCAAGGGAAGCGGAAGCCTAAGTTTGCCTTGTCTGGAATCAGACGAGAACTACGGGCGTACAATACACCCTTGAGCAGAATCAGGACGGTGACGTGAATGGTGAAGGCGTGAATATGGTGAACTAAAAAGTCCGCAGTACCCAAAGCAATCGGCATCATTGCCACTTTGCCACCGACAGCCAAAATACCGCCGCCAAAAGCATAACTAACTGGCTCAATAGCATTAGGAGCAGTACCACCAGGAGCTAGGGTGTGCAGGTTTTGCACCCACTGAGCAAATACTGGCTGCAACTGAATTGCCGAGTCGGAGAACATATCTTGGGGACGACCCAAGGCACGCATTGTATCGTTGTGGATGTACAAACCAAAGCTGTGGAAGCCTAAGAAAATACACACCCAGTTCAGATGGGAAATAATAGCATCCCGGTGACGAATCACACGATCTAACACGTTGTTTTGGTTCACAACAGGATCGTAATCCCGCACCATGAATATGGCTGCGTGAGCCGCACCACCGACAATCAAGAAGCCACCGATCCACATGTGGTGGGTAAATATACACAATTGCGTTGCGTAATCCGTTGCCAAGTAAGGATACGGAGGCATTGCGTACATGTGGTGAGCAATGATGATGGTCAGTGAACCCAAGAAAGCAAGGTTAGTTGCCAACTGAGCGTGCCAGGATGTGGTCAGGTTTTCATACAAACCTTTATGACCTTCTCCTGTGAAAGGACCTTTATGGTTTTCCAGGATTTCTTTAATACTGTGACCGATACCCCAGTTGGTACGGTACATATGACCAGCAATGATGAACAGAACCGCGATCGCCAAATGGTGATGGGCAATATCGGTCATCCACAAGCCGCCTGTTACAGGGTTCAAACCGCCCTTGAAGGTTAGGAAGTCAGCATACTGACCCCAATTCAAGGTGAAGAATGGTGTTAACCCATTAGCAAAGCTGGGATACAAATCTGTCAACAAGTCTTTGTTCAGGATGAACTCGTGGGGCAAAGGTATATCTTTAGCAGCTACACCCGCATCCAAGAGTTTGTTGATTGGTGCTGACACATGGATTAGGTGTCCAGTCCATCCCAAGGAACCACAACCTAGCAATACTGCCAAGTGATGATTCAGCATTGACTCCACGTTCTGGAACCATTCCAGTTTAGGAGCGCGCTTGTGGTAATGGAACCAACCAGCAAATAAGAACAATCCTGCTAATACCAAGCCGCCAATAGCTGTGACGTAAAGCTGGAATGAGCTTGTGATCCCCCAGCCGCGCCATACTTGGAACAAGCCAGAGGTGATCTGAATACCGCGGAATCCACCGCCGACATCACCATTTAAAATGTCTTGTCCCACAATGGGCCAAACTACTTGAGCGCTGGGACTCACATTTAGTGGGTCGCTTAACCAAGCTTCGTAATTCGAGAATTTAGCGCCGTGGAATAACATCCCGCTTAACCAAATCGCTACTACGGATAAATGTCCGAAGTGTGCCGCGAAGATTTTACGAGAAATGTCTTCTAAATCGCTTGTATGTGTATCAAAGTCATGGGCGAGGGCATGAAGGTTCCAAATCCAGGTGGTGGTTTTGGGTCCTTTGGCTAAGGATCTGTCGAAGTGTCCTGGCTTTGCCCATTTTTCAAATGAGGTAGGAACAGGATCTTTATCAACTATGACTCTTGCCTTCTTTTCCTCTCGCTCCGGAGGACTAATCGTCATTCGACCTCCTCTCTTAGTAAGGAATGAGGAATCATAAATACCACAAAGTTAAACCTAGTCGCAAACTACAGAAATTCCTGGAGCAGTGATGAAGACTCTATGTGGAAGTTTGTTTCTGTTGAATTATAGACTCATTACAGGTGCATTGTTAAATACATTTTAACAATAATTCAAATTAGCTTCAAATTAGCTCAAATAATGACCTTGCAAGCCTTTTATATTCCAACTTTTGAGCTAAAAGTCAAGAGTTTCTCCATTTAATTTACAAAGGATAACAATTTAGCAAACTTATGGTTTAACCCAATTAACCGCATTTGGCGGGTATTACAGGTTGATATGCCTAATTTTCTTATTCATGTTTCCATTGCTACGGAAAAAACCTGTAAAAATTATTAATTATTTTAAAGTTACCTGAAAACATCAAAAGAAAATGTTAAAGCGTGTAGAAAACATTTCACCTTTTGGGCTATGGTGTCCGATACACGGTTTAAGTCAAAATAACTTAATCAGTGACTGAAGACCAACCATCACTAGGATGAAATGCATGAAATCGTGGCAGCCAGGGGTGCTAAAGCAAATATTTTCTCTGAAATTTAATATTTTTAAGTGGCTGATGACATTGGTGCTGGTATTGAGTCTAACCAGTTGTGGTGAAAAAGCTGGTAGTCAAGAAGTACCTTTTAGCCAAAGAAATAACCCGCCCAAAATTTCTCAAATTTCTCAGCAATTTTCCGAAGTATCCCCACCAGAGGTCATCCAGGAACTGCGCCTCACCTTAGAAAATTATCGGCCACAGGTGACAATCCTATCTCCCCAACCTGATGAAGTCCTCCAAGACAGTACAGTTACAGTCAGCTTTCGGGTCAAGGATATACCAATATTTAAAGATCCTGAATTGGAATTAGGGCCTCATTTACACGTAATTCTCGATAACCAACCTTATATAGCTGTGTACGATGTAAATAAACCTCTAGTTTTACCAGAAGTTTCTCCTGGTACACATACCCTACGCGTTTTTGCTTCTCGTCCTTGGCACGAAAGCTTTAAAAATGAAGGTGCTTACGCCCAGACAACATTTCATATTTTCACTAAGACTGAGGACAATAACCCTGATCCTACTCTGCCTGTACTAACTTACAGCCGTCCTAAAGGCAGTTACGGTGCAGAACCAATTTTACTGGACTTTTATTTAACTAACGCGCCTCTGCGCCTAGTAGCTGAAGACAACCCTAACGATACGTTCAGCGATTGGCGCATTCGTTGCACAATTAATAATGAAAGCTTCATTTTGGATCGTTGGCAACCAATTTACCTCAAGGGCTTCAAACCCGGTAACAACTGGGTAAAACTAGAATTTCTCGATAATCAGGGAAATCCTCTAAAAAATGCCTTTAATACCACAGCCAGACTGATTAATTATCAGCCCCAGGGTAAAGACACACTTTCGAGAATTGTTAGAGGAGAATTGAAGGCGGATCAGGTGCGTAGTATTGTAGACCCCAATTACACTGCGAAGAAACCAGTAGTTGAACCTACACCTACCCCCAGCGTTGAAACAACACCAGAATCACAGCCTCAGATTATTCCTAAAACTGAAGTTCCAGAAACACCCGTAAAACCGACACCCCAAGTTGAAGCAAACGAAACATCAAAGTCTGAGGGATTCTTCAAACGTCGTGCAGTCCCGACAATAGAACCGTCACCGAGTTTACCCCCGACATTACCAGAGATTATTGAGTCACCTGCATCAGAAGCAGAACCTGAAATCATTCCCACACCTCAAATTGAAACACCGGAAGAAAAAGTAGCTAAACCAGAAACGCCAAAATTTGAGGGATTTTTCCAACGTCGTTCAGTCTCGACAACTGAACCGTCAACAAGTTTACCCCCGACACTACCAGAAATTATTGAATCACCTGCATCAGAAGCAGAACCTGAGATCATTCCCACACCTCAAGTTGAAGCACCGGAAAAATTAGCTAAACCAGAAACGCCAAAATCTAGTGAGTCACCTACACAGAAAGAACAACCAGAGGAAACGCCAACAGGTGAATCAATACCGTTACCCACAAAAATTGCTCCCGACCCTGAAAAACCGTCATTAAAAAGATATTTCAACCCGCGACAGTTGCCAAAATTTAAATTATCTCCCAGTGAGTCTCCAGTAGTTCCAGAAACTAAGCCTGTACCAGAACAGGAAGAAAGGGCTGGAGAATACAAAGTTACCACTATGGAGAAATAACCAAAACACCAGCGAAGAGGGCAGATAAGAAGTAATTTGGCAGAAATACAGCAGTTCGGAAGTACAGATATAGTTGATCAAAAAATTATTAACTATATCTGTACTTCATTTCCATGAAAACTGCTGAAAATCAACCATTTTGTGGGGTGGGCATCCTGCCCGCCCGGATTATGAGACAACTATATTAGTATCGCCTACCAGTGACATACTCCTACACTGATGCAAGCATACAGTGTAGGCTTCTCAGCGACTCTTCTATGAAGACATTGACTGAGCTTTGTTTTAAGTCCACGAGAAGCCCCTCCGCAGACTATGCAATTTCTTACCTTGTACCCTACAAATTTTACTGTCCTGGATGAGATGCTGGCTTATTCGCGCTATAGGACAAACCCGGAGGTGATCTGTATTAATCAAGATGTGCCTACTTGCTTCTATGCTGTGCAACGGAGTCGCTTACCAATAATCGTAATGCTATTGGACAGAGGCTTATCAGACACCAATATGGGTGAAGTCAACCAAATCGATTATACCAAATTTAAAATATTTTGCTCGTTTCCTCCGTGTCTCCCTTCCTCGCTGTCGCATTGGTCGGGAGACTGTCGTCAATTCACGCGCAATTCATCTCATCACTTCCGCTATCGTGTTAAGTGAGAGGCTTCTTGCTGTTTAAGCTAAAACCAAAGGATACTCTATGACTCCCCGTGTCAGAGCGCCAGAACTACCACAAAATTACACTTGGCTCAACACTGATCAACCTTTGTCTCTCAAAGAACTCAGGGGTAGAGTGATAATTTTGGACTTTTGGACATATTGCTGTATTAATTGTCTGCACATTCTGCCAGATTTGAAATATTTAGAACAAAAATATCCAGATAGCCTCACCGTTATCGGCGTACACTCTGCCAAATTTGACAACGAAAAAGAGATTGAGAATATTCGCCAAGCCATCCTGCGCTACGACATCGAACATCCAGTTTTAGTAGATAGAGATTTTCGGGTTTGGGAAGAGTATACTGTGCGTGCTTGGCCTACCTTCATGATTATTGATCCAGAAGGTTACGTAATTGGTGATCTTTCTGGTGAAGGCAAGCGTGATACTTTAGACGAATTAATTCAGCAATTAATTAGTCAACACCAAGCAAAAGGTACGATTAATTTCCAGGAACTCAGACTCACTTTAGAAAAACAGCGCCAACCATTAATTACACCATTGGCTTTTCCTGGTAAAGTTCTCGCCACTCCAGCCGGCTTATTTATCGCTGACTCTGGACATCACCGTGTAGTAATGAGTAACTACGACGGGGAAATTCTGCACTTAATTGGAACGGGAAAATCTGGCTTAACCGATGGCGCATTTAACGAAGCGCAGTTTTTCGCACCCCAAGGAATGGCATTTGATCCAGAAAATCAAATTCTCTTTGTTGCTGATACAGAAAATCATACCCTGCGACGAGTTGACCTCAAGCGTCAAATAGTAGAAACCATCGCCGGAACTGGTGAACAAAGCCACAATATCCGTCCTCATGGGGGTGCTGGACTAGAAACGTCCTTGAATTCCCCTTGGGATGTGGTGCAATTGGGACAAACCCTGTTTATTGCAATGGCTGGGTCGCATCAAATTTGGCAAATGAACTTAGAAAGCGGTATCGTTAACACCTATGCTGGAACTGGTGCAGAAGCTTGTGTAGATGGTTTACTTACCGAGTCAGTATTTGCCCAACCTAGTGGAATCACTACCAATGGACAAGAATTATATATTGCTGATAGTGAAGTAAGTTCAATTCGTGGTGTGGGACTGAAAGAACCGCAGCAAGTCAGAACCATTTGTGGTAGTAGGCAATTATTTGGTTTTGGTGATATCGATGGACAAGGTGAGAACGTCCGCTTACAGCATTGTTTAGGAGTTGAATCTGCCCAAAATTATCTGTGGGTAGCAGATACATATAATCACAAGATTAAATTAGTCAGTCCCAGTACAGGCAATTGTCAAACAGTTTTGGGAGATGGTTCTGCGGGTTTACAAGATGGTAAAGGGCAGAATACACGTTTTTTTGAACCTTCGGGATTGAGTGTTATGGGTGGCTATCTATATATTAGTGATACGAATAACCACGTTATCCGTCGGGTAGATTTGAAAAGCTTTGAAGTGACAACGTTAGAATTTCCTGGTTTGTGTGCGCCAGATGTGTGTATTCCAGATGAACACAGATAAATACAAAAACCTCTGCGTACCTTTGCGCTTACCTCCGCGCCCCTCTGCGTTAAAAAATCCTAAAACTAATTTATACAAATTTCTTATAGTACCCTTACGCTAACAAAATAGAAAATATACTGAAAAATTAAAATTAATAATCAGCAAATATTACAATACAAGCTTATTACTTCAGCAATCTACTCTGGCAGAATCATCCACTTGATGACTCACCGATGTATTCACTAGAACGAGGTAAAAAAAGTATCATAAAACCCTCGTAATCTCTTCCATAAAAAATCAGCGAAAGCATGGTAAGTTTTAAATCCATCGTATTCCGTTCAAGGGTCACTCCATGCATCTGCACTATTTACACACCCAACACCTTGAGGAATTAGTCAAGAGTAGTAGTATAGATTTACACTTAGCGCAACTTAATTTTCAATCTCTCCAAGACGCATCAGCCTATGAGTATCTGTTCATTTCTGAACATCTTCCCCGTACGAACACTGGTAAGATAAGAAATAGTTGGTTACAGCGCTACAATCATGTTACCGCAGGCGGTTGGTGGTGTTCTGGTTTAGATCCTCTAAATCACTGGGAATCAATGGAATGGGGCTGTTTTAAACCAAACCAACCCCGAATTAATCAGAATGGTAAATCTATCAAGTACGAACATCCACCCAGCACACCAACACGGGTATTTTGTCTGCGGGTGACAATAAAAATTTGGCAGCAAGTCTCGCAACGGTATAATTTAACGATGCCCAGCAGTATCAACGTTGATGCTCATGGAGAAGCTGAGGGGTTTTGGTTGTGGGTAATGCAACAAAAGATACCCGTGATTATCTGCGAGGGTGTGAAGAAAGCAGCAGCACTATTAACACAAGGATACGTTGCGATCGCCATTCCGGGAATTACCAGTGGTTATCGGGTTGTCAAAGATATATCTGGTAAAGTCACAAGTCGCCAACTAATTCCCGACTTAGCAGCATTTGCAATCACAAAACGCCCCTTTTATATTTGTTTTGATTTTGAAACTCAACCGAGAAAAATTGCGGCTATCAATAACGCCATTTCCCAACTAGGTTGTTTATTCCAAGAAAAAAAATGCCCTATCAAAGTTATTGAACTTCCAGGAATAGAAAAAGGTGTTGATGAACTAATTGCTGCTAAAGGTACAAGTGGTTTCGATAAAGTTTATCGCCAAAGTGTTGATTTAGAGATTTATTTAGCCCAAACCAAACCCCATACTCAGTTAACTATTCCGGCTGCACTCACAGTCAACTGTCCTTACTTAGAAGATGTGAATTACCCCATTGCGGGATTAGTGGGAGTAAAATCAGCCAAAGGCACAGGAAAAACCACAGCACTGCAAACTATTGTTAATCAAGCTAAAACTTCAAATCGACCCGTATTGTTAATTACTCACAGAATTCAATTAGGTAGGTTTTTGTGTGAGAAGATTGGTATTCAGTGGGGATTTGATAATAATCGATATTTAATGCCAGCAGATCAAACTTTACCTATGATCAGCAAAGCATTAAAAAAAAGTAAATCTTTCGGTTTATGTGTTGATTCTATTTGGAAACTCAACCTCCAAGATTGGCAAGGGGCAATATTAATTCTAGATGAAGTAGAACAATCTTTGTGGCATCTACTCAACAGTGATACTTGTAAACATAAACGAGTCAAAATTTTAAAATTATTTCAACAGCTAATTTCTACTGTTTTGACAACAGGGGGGTTAGTAATTGCCCAAGATGCTGACTTATCAGATGTATCTTTAGAATATTTACAAAGATTATCAGGAATTAAAATAACGCCTTGGGTACTGTTAAATCAATGGAAACCGCAGAAAGGCTGGAATGTGACTTTCTATGACTCTCCTAACCCCACACCGTTGATTCATCAATTAGAATTAGATTTAATAGCAGGACGTAAATGTTACGTTACTACAGATAGTCGCTCTGGGCGTTATAGTTGCGAAACAATTGAAGGCTACCTCAAAGAACGATTAGCAAAATTACGACAGCAATTTCCTAAATCATTGGTAATTAGTAGTCGTACAACCAGCACACCTGGTCATGCAGCCGTTGATTTTGTCGGAGATATTAATCAGAAAATTCCTGAATATGATACAGTTTTTGTTACTCCTAGTCTTGGTACAGGAATTAGTATTGATGTTCAACACTTCGACCGAGTTTATGGCATTTTTCAAGGTGTAATTCCTGACTCAGAAGCACGACAAGCATTAGCAAGAGTCCGAGATGATGTACCTCGAATTGTCTGGTGTGCCAAGCGAGGAATAGGCTTAATTGGAAGTGGGAGTACAAATTATCGATTGCTATCTGATTGGTATCAAGAAAATCAAAAAGAAAACTTAGCTTTGCTCAGTCCGTTACATAAAATAGATGTAGATTTGCCATTAGTTTATGACCCGATACATTTGCGGACTTGGGCAAAGTTATCTGCGAGGGTAAACGCTTCGATTCGTCTCTATCGCCAATCAATGCACGATGGTTTAATAGCAGATGGACATCAAATTTGGTTGCGAAGTAATGCTGTCCACAACAATATAGTGAGAGATTTACGCCTAGCATTTTTGGCAACAGATTCTGACGATGTAGAAAACCGCAAAAGATTGGTTGTAGAAATCGTTAAAGTGCAAAGAGATTGGGCAGATAAGCGTCAAAAAGCTAAAGACATTAAATTTCAAATTAGAGAAATTAAGCAGCAACATCAATTATCAGCCGCGACGGCTGTAGCCAAAGCGCGAGATATTAATTATCTAGAATATGAGCAACTATTAAATAAACATTCTCTTTTGGAAGCAGAACGTCACCAAATTGATAAATATACCCTCAGACAAAGATATGGGATTCCAGTTACTCCTGTATTAAAGTTGCGAGATGATAAAGGGTACTATTTTCAATTACTGATTCACTATTATCTTACACATGAAAGTGAGTATTTTCATGTTAGAGACCAGCAAGAATGGCATCAACAATTATTATGGGGTGATGGTAAGGTTTTTCTGCCAGATTTAAAAACTTATACCTGTAAAGTTGAAGCTATGAGGGCGCTAGGAATGCTGCAATTCTTAGAACCCGAACGAAAATTTACAGAACATCATCCTGATTTAATTTTGCTTAAAGATATTGCTTCTCAGCATAGTAAACACATTAAACGATTGCTAGGTATTGATTTGGTGAGGGGAAAAGAACGTATTTCAGCCATCAAAATACTTGGTCGGCTATTAAACTTATTAGGGTTGAAATTAAAACGAGTCGATGACGCATATCAAATAGATTCAGATACATTCTATGATGGCAGGGAAAGAATATTTACTATTTGGCATCAACGGGATGAATTAATGTTGGCTGGTATTAATAATTTTGACAGTAGAACAGCTAATAATTATGCAAAATCAAAGGTTGAGTCTGGGAAGAATAAATATGTCGGGGTAAAGAATTAAAGAACCTCACCCCAACCCTCTCCTTAGTAAGGAGAGGGAGCAAGAATCTGGGGTCGATTTAGATTAAGCAACTTGGAAATTCGTTGCTTCCTCCATTGGTTCATAACTATGATTTAACTGTTCAATTCCTCGGTCAATCAAATCTAAACCTTGCTGCACTGTTTCAATTAAACTTAGCTGTCCCCGCAACTCAGCCGCACCGACAAAACCTTTCGCGTACCAAGTCATGTGTTTACGGGCTTGACGGACACCGCGATCGCCTTTATATTCCCATAGTGCCTGTAAATGATCCTTGGCACATTCCAAAAGCTGAATTGAACTTGGTGACGGTAACATTTCCCCGGTTTTCAAGAAATGGTCTATTTCTCCCACCAAAAAGGGATAACCCAAAGTCCCACGAGAACACATCACCCCATCAGCGCCAGTTTCTTCCAAACATCTTACAGCCGCTTCTACTGAAAAAATATCCCCATTCCCAATTACCGGAATGGAAAGCACTTCTTTCACACGGGTAATCCACTCCCATCGAGCATTACCATTGTACCCTTGAGCGCGGGTGCGTCCATGCACTGTAATCATTTGCGCCCCAGCATCTTCCATGCGCTTGGCAAAATCCAAAATTGTGATTTCCTGGTCATTCCAGCCAATGCGGGTTTTTACCGTAACAGGGACACCAACAGCCTTCACTACTTCCCGCACAATCGCTTCAGCAACTTCCGGTTGACGTAATAAAGATGAACCGCCACCATTTTTAGTAATTTTATTGACCGGACAGCCCATATTAATATCAATAGTATCAGCACCCTCCGCAACAGCCTTAATTGCGGCTTCTGCCAAGAAATCCGGGCGACAATCAAATAGCTGAATACTGATTGGTCGTTCCCTGGGGTCTACCTCCATAATTTTGGGTAACTCTTTCACATAGTGCAACCCCGTAGCATTTACCATTTCTGTATACAACATCGAATCTGGCGCATAGCGACGCACCAGACGACGAAACACCATATCTGTCACCCCAGATAAAGGCGACTGAAGCACTCGACTTTTGACCTCAAAGGAGCCGATTTTTAAGGGTTGAGAGAGTTTAGCTTTTAAAGTAGGAGATAGTGTAACCATAGAATTTAAACTTGTGAAAATTAAAGATGATGATGGTATTTAGGATTATTTAAGTGCCTTTAATCCCCTTGTGCAGCTTGCCTAACTTGTTCAACATTCAAATCTAACGCCTGGGCAATTTGTTCAACCGTCAAACCCAATGCCAATAATCGAGATACTGCTGCTAATTTCGCTTTTAAACTACCTTCCTGTATGCCTTCCTGTATGCCTTCTTGCAAGCCTTCTTGCAAGCCTTCTTGTTTAGCTTCTTGATAAACTCGTGTTTGTTTCAAATCGCTCAACCCAAACATTTCTTCTATCTCCTTTCGACTCATTGTGGGAAACTTGTAAACCAAGATTGTCTCTATTAATTGTAGTAACTGCTGCCGTTTTGGTTCAGCGTTAATCTCTTGCTGGCTTCTGTCTATTAATTTCCTGGCGGTGACAATTGCTGTATCTTTATTTTCGACTATTAATTTAATAGTAGCAATCCCAATCGGCAATGATACTGTTTCACCTAATTCATCCAGATAAATGCGGGTAACACGCTGGCTGGTGAAAAATTCGCTGTAATTATTGATATCTGAAGTATCAAGGCTGCGCGTGGGATAAATTACTACTCCTCGCCATGAGTTTTTAGGTTGATTTTGCCGCAAATATAAATATATTTCGGAAAACAGGCGCGAATAAATTTCTGTATCATTTTGAAACTGAACCTCAACAAAGTAGATGGGGTTCTGGTCGCCTTGTGTCGGCAGAAAAACGCCATCTATACGAAATGCCGTTTGCTTAATTTCTATGGAAGCGAATGTGTAAGTTTCAGCAAGCTGGGGTGAATTACCAATTAATTCAAAAAAAATACTGGGCAACTCTTGAAAAAGGCGATAAAAAATACTGTCGGTTTTCACTCTTGATGTAGTGCTGAAATTTGCGTTCTTGCGATTTTACCTCTGATGGGTGAGCATTATCTACTCATTCATCATAGTAGTATTTATGTACTAAATAAATTTATTTTGTAGAGAATAACTGTGATTTAACCGTGTTATTGGCTATATACTGCCTTTTTTTGACTATTACTCCTGAGTAAATATCGTGTTTATTACACCTAAAGACGGCAAACACCACTTTGAGATTACGGTTCACCCTAATTGCTGAAAGTATTAATTCTCATACATTAGACAGAGTGAAAGTAAATTTCTCAATGAACCAACTAAATACATCCTTTAAAATTAACCGTCCCGTCCAAGGTTCGGGAAACCCTCCTTCATGGACTGGCTATAACTGAACTTCTCAGTATATATATCAGGATAACTTGAGGTTTTAACCCCAGGAAAGCCGAATTAAAGGTTGTTAATGCTGAACCGACTGTCTTTTGAAACCAATTGTTTCAAGATTTAGTCCCTTATATTCCCATTCATTCATTTGTAGTTATACGGAGCCAATAATTAAAATGGCAAAAGTTGTTGGAATTGACTTAGGTACGACGAACTCTTGCGTAGCAGTTATGGAAGGTGGTAAACCCACCGTTATTGCTAACGCCGAAGGTTTTCGGACAACACCATCAGTAGTGGCATTTGCCAAAAATGGCGATAACTTAGTTGGTCAAATCGCCAAACGCCAGGGTGTGATGAACCCTGAAAATACATTTTACTCTGTCAAACGCTTTCTGGGACGACGTTACGACGAAGTTGGTAACGAGTCTACGGAAGTTTCTTACAAAGTTCTGAGTAGCAACGGCAACGTTAAACTCGATTGTCCAATCGTTGGTAAACCGTTTGCTCCCGAAGAAATTTCCGCAAAAGTTCTTCGCAAGCTTGTTGAAGATGCCAGCAAATATCTGGGTGAAACTGTAACCCAAGCTGTAATCACTGTTCCAGCATACTTTAATGACTCCCAGCGACAAGCTACAAAAGACGCTGGTAAAATAGCGGGCATTGAAGTTCTGCGGATTATCAACGAACCTACCGCCGCTTCTCTAGCTTATGGTTTTGATAAGAAGAGCAACGAAACCATTTTGGTCTTTGACCTTGGTGGTGGTACTTTCGACGTATCCATCCTAGAAGTAGGTGATGGAGTCTTTGAAGTACTAGCTACTTCTGGTGATACTCACCTGGGTGGTGACGACTTCGATAAAAAAATAGTTGATTTCTTGGCTGAACAATTCAGAAAAGCAGAAGGAATTGACCTACGTCAAGATAAACAAGCTTTACAACGTTTGACTGAAGCCGCAGAAAAAGCCAAGATTGAGCTTTCTAGCGTTTCCCAAGCGGAAATTAACTTGCCATTTATCACCGCTACCCAGGATGGTCCTAAGCACCTGGATACAACTCTAACCCGTGCTAAGTTTGAAGAACTCTGCTCGGATTTAATCGACCGTTGCCGCATTCCTGTGGAAAACGCGATTCGGGATGCTAAATTAAGCAGAGCCGATATTAATGAAGTTGTTCTAGTTGGTGGTTCTACCCGTATTCCTGCTGTGCAGCAGATTGTGAAGCAGGTCTTAGGTAAAGACCCCAACCAAAGTGTTAACCCTGATGAAGTAGTTGCAGTTGGTGCGGCTATTCAAGCAGGTGTGTTAGCGGGTGATGTCACAGGCATCTTATTATTAGATGTGTCCCCACTGTCTTTGGGTGTAGAAACCTTGGGCGGTGTGATGACTAAGATTATCCCCCGGAATACCACTATCCCCACAAAGAAATCGGAAGTCTTCTCTACCGCCGTGGATGGACAAACCAATGTGGAAATTCACGTGCTTCAAGGTGAACGGGAGTTCTCAAACGATAACAAGAGTTTAGGAACCTTCAGACTTGATGGTATTCCTCCCGCACCACGTGGTGTACCACAAATTGAAGTTACTTTTGATATTGATGCCAACGGTATCCTTAATGTTACCGCTAAGGACAAAGGCACTGGTAAGGAACAGTCTATCAGCATTACTGGCGCTTCGACTTTGGATAAATCTGATGTTGACCGCATGGTGCAAGAGGCTGAAAAAAATGCTTCTTCTGACAAAGAACGTCGGGAAAGAATTGAACGCAAGAACCAAGCCGATTCTTTGGCGTACCAAGCCGAGAAGCAGCTGCAAGAATTAGGTGATAAAGTGCCTGAAGCTGACAAGACGAAGGTGGAAGGTTTGGTGAAAGATGTCCGTGAAGCTGTCGCCAAAGAAGACGACGAGCAAATCAAGAAGCTGACACCAGAGTTACAACAAGCATTGTTCGCGGTTGGTAGCAATATCTATCAGCAAGCTGGTGGTGATGCGGCGGCTCCTGGTGCTGCACCTCAAGATGGTGGACCTACTCCTCCTGGTGGTGGTGATGATGTGATTGATGCAGATTTTACTGAGAGCAAGTAGTTTTTAATATTATCTCCATGTAATATTTTTACCCATCCAAGCTTATGCCTGGGTGGGATTTTTTTTAAGGCGTGAGAAGATAAAATGAAACCCCTCCCCTAACCCCTCCCCTAACCCCTCCCCGCAAGCGAGGAGGGGAATTAGATTTCTGCTTAAACTTTGTTTTTAGGGCTGAAAATTCGCTCTAGGCGAATTTGTGTGTACATCGTAGCGCCAGCGAGGAGGGGAAAAATTGAAATCTGTTTTTTTACCCTGAATTCTTTTATGTCGTACCCTTCAGCCCCTTGGATTCTTAAAGGTAATGCCATTCAAACTCTGCATTTGGTGAATATTGACCGAGTAAGGCTGCTTGTCCCGTCAGATTTAAATATTATTTCTGTATGGCCTGGTAAAACTGTTGGTGGTGTCTATTTATCTCAGTATAAATCAGGGTCGGTGCTGGAGTACAACGAGTTAATTGTCGCCCCGGCGGTGGTGATTTATCAAGGTAAAATCGGTGTTTGGGTATCTCACATTTATGTAGATAATGCGGATTCTGTGGCTGGTGGTCGGGAAATTTGGGGACTACCCAAGGAACTCGCTGATTTTAGCTGGGAAGAAAAACGTGTTACTGTCCGTCAAGGCAATGTCTTGCTATGTACTCTCAACTATGATCAGCAAAGTCTAGGATGGCGACAAGGGTTAGACGCTGCTAGTTTCAGTACGTTGGGTAGTAATTTGCTCAGATTTGACTTTGAATTTGATGCTCGTTTGGGTTTGGTAGGTTCCCAGTTAGAAGTTGCTGCTGACAGTCCTGTTGCTGGGATAGGTTTAAATCAGCCTTTTGCAACTGTGGGTTTTGAGCAAATGACTTTACAGGTGGATGCGCCTCAAATTATAGGACACACAACAGGTTAATTTATCGGTTAAGGGACTTCCAAGAAATAAATTATCCAATATTTATGGGATTTTGGCTTAGGAAAAACGTATCGCGATCGCTGCACTCGTAATGACAATTTAAAGGGTCTAGAAGACTTGAAACCCTTACAGATAACACTTGTGTGTGTGTACACGGTAGATAGTGGTGGGTTACGGACTATCGTCCTAACCCACCCTACAAATTGGGGATTTTATTCCTTGGAAGTCCCTGAATCAATATTTAGCACTTTCCGTAACAGTGCTTGGTCTTCTACTTTAACTTTCAAACGACCATTTTCCACGTCGCGAATCCAGCTTTGGCTTTTACCTGTTAACTTTGCCAACTCCCTCTGGGATAGCTGCAAATTTTTTCGCGCCTCCAAAATCTGTGCGCCGGGTAAATCGCTGGTGACTTTAGTCTTTCTTCTACTCTTCACAGTTCGCCGGGGCTTTTTTTGCGATTCTGAAGTGCGTTGTTCCCATTCTGGCGGTAGTTCAAAAGATAAAATTCGCGCATTCATCAACAAATTCCACTTACCACGGGGACCTGAATCTGTGAGGCGGGTGTTACCACCACCGTCATTAATCCAAAATTCTAAAGCTTCCTCTGGATCTTCGGGAATACCCATTAACTTCGCCCACAAAGGTTGAATTTCTAACGGGTAAGTTACTGGGTCAAAAACGGGTTTAATTCCATGATGATTGAGAACTTCCAAATCACTTTCAAAAGTTCGTAGTAAACGCTTACGTTCTTCCCGTTGTCTAGAGGCAATGGTAATTTTTTCTTCACCGTAAGCAATACGTAGTAATGTGGGAACAGTGATGCGTTGTTCTTTGCCCATTTTGGTTTTAAACAGCAACCATAGCATCAGTCGTACTGCGCCTTCATGCTGCTGCCAAATACTCATAACAGTAGTTAATAGCGTTTTGGGTAAACTGCCATATTGGTAAAAAGCAGTTCTGTCTTTACAGGCTTGTTTATTTAAGAAATATTGCGCCCAGATTCCGGCTTTTACTTTAAAGGTTAATCCAACTAAATATTTGCACCCCAAATCATCTTCTTGAAAGTGATGCTGAATATTGATTAATTGCCACAAACGGCTCCCTTTGACTGAAAAGCCGGAAATGCGACCTTGTTCAGGCCAGTCAATGGAAATCATCAATGAGCAAGCTTGCTGGACGATATTTTTAATTAAAGCTAGCTTGGCATTTTTAGTTAAATCCTTACGCTTCTCTAAGCCTAAATATTTCTCAATTTGGCGTTCATCAATGGCAAACTCCTCTTGCCAGGGTTGATCTAAGGAGGTAGCATAAGCAGCAAACATGAGATGAACACAAGCAGCTCTAATATCAAGTGCGGCAATTGCGGCTAACTCAGTTGTGGGATTTTTGGGATGTGCTTCTTGGCGATCGCTCACTGGAAATGGATCTTCGAGATGAAAGGCGATCGCACCCCGTCCTTGTTTAACTTTCCTTCCATAAGACAAATAACCTTCTTGATTAATTTCCCAATTCAGGGATGTACGTTGTGCCAATACATTGCAAGCTTCCCAAATCACAATCGCCGAAGCAAATGGATTATTCTGACCATTGGCAAATAAATCTGGGCTAGCTGCATCTCTCGGCTCAACTTTGCATCTGCCTTTTTTGGCTTGCCAAGGGATGGGCGAATTAGTTGGACAAACTATTACACATTGCGGTTCAGGATAATAGCCTTCACAGTTATTACAAAGACCAGGATCGATCCAGTATTCATCATTTTCTATTTTGATTGCACCTGTAGGACATTGGGGGCGGCAGTTGTCACATCCAACGCAATTGTTGTTAGGAATTGTATAAGGCATACGGCTATCGGGCTTCTTCCCACTCTAATTGTTGAGATGTTCGGCTTAAGTCTCCCCTGGATATTTCTTGGCTATTTATCACTGGCCACCAATTTATATTTTCAGCAAAAATAATCTCTGCTTGCTGTAATAATTCCCCACATCCATATTTTAATTACACATCCAATCGGAAGATAGTTATGGCTTTTCAGGACAAAATCAGATTAGGTCTTTATTAACTATACATTTCATAAATAATTAGAGAGATTTGTTCATAATGAGCTAGGAAACTGTTCTTAAGACTTTAATTAATGGTTTGATTATAAATTGTTTTTCTTAATCTTAAAGCATTACCCAAAGTGTTTTTGTAGAACATAGATGTATTTGCTTAGGAGAATTCATTTTCTTTATTAATAATTTTAATATTTAATATAGTTGAAATTTCTGTTGCTAAATATACATTTTAACGAATGTATGAAGAAAGGAACAAGCTAATTTTTAGATTTCAAAAATCAAGGCGCTTAAATTAAGTCAAAATTGGGTATTTTTATTTTAATAATGACAAACTGATAAATCCTCAATGTAATTAATGAACATATAAACTGTATTTTAAAATACTATTGGGGAGATATTTCTGATTTGTATCAAAGAAAAAATGTCATTATTTTTATCACCAATTTAATTTACAACATAAATAATCGGTATTGATTTATATTTGTCCACACACAGATTTATTGTTGTTGGAACATAAAACAGTTAGCCAGAGAGGATCATTAGAATTTTACAGGATGTAATTTATATAAAACAAATAGTTTACAGCTAAATTTATTCTGGAAATTATTGATAATAAGTTTCATCTAATAGCTGATATAGCTAAATTCACCGAAGAATTTAGCAAAAGTCATGAAATTTTAATTCGATAAGAAATAATTGTTTAACAGTAAAACAAGACAATAATATTGAGTTAGGATGATGATTAAAGTACAAACAAATTCGTAGGCGTTTATTCATGGCACAACTAACAGGATTGACATTTGGAGGTAATCCCTGGACACCTAAATTTGCCCAGGAAATTGACTACGAAAAATGTATCGGCTGTGGCAGATGCTTTAAAATATGTGGTCACAATGTATTATCATTGAAAGCTCTCAACGAAGAGGGAGAATTTGTTGAGGATGAAGAAGATGATGAAATTGAGCGCAAAGTAATGGTTGTGGCTCATCCAGAAAATTGTATTGGTTGTGAGGCTTGTTCACGGATATGTCCTAAGAATTGCTACAGCCATACTGTAGTTGAAAATTAAGGCTTTGGGGATTTGCTTAAAGTTGTTCTGGTGACAACGGGTACTCTGAAAATAAAGAGCGAAGGCACAAAGCAAGGTAATTAGAGGGGAATTATATATATTTACTGTAACTAGCAAAGAGTTCACAGTAAACAGAATTGTAAATCGTAAATTGTTAGTTATTCACAAATTCATACTTGCGGCTAAACTAGTCTGATCAATATTAAGGCTAATAGTGTCATCTTGGAGTACCTAATTTTTTTGGATTAGAAGTAGTTGGTGTTACAGGAATTTAAATATAGTCTTAAGCTTTGGGGGGAAGGATATGAAATTATCTGGAAAATTCCCCCAAATTTTGTCAGAGTGAGATAGAAAGTTAATAAGTGAAGACAAAAAACGCTGACCTGTGAAAATGTAAAAACCAGTAGCCACGAATATGATGAAAATCATAAAAATACAAGCTAAAAAGTCAAGAATTATCTTGTTTGGCTAGGGTGATACATCAAAAGTGCAGGATGCGATGAACTGGGAGTGGGGAGAGACGCGATGAATCGCGTCTGTACAAGAGCGAGGGTATTTAGATACTCAATCACAATCTCCTGATCCCAGAAAATCACACCTTTAATGACCGCTTAAAGAGCAGGTAGCATATATGCAAAAAGTTCCTGTTTCACTATGGACTCTGGTTGCTGGAGTTGTAGTCACAGCAATTAGTATTTGGCTCGGACAAAATCACAATCTACTACCAGAACAAGCATCTCAACAAGCGCCTTTGGTAGACGGATTTTTCAATGTCATGTTTACCATTGCGATCGCACTGTTTCTGATTGTAGAGGGAACCATTCTCATATTTTTGGTGAAATTCCGTCGCCGTCGGGGTGATGATACCGATGGTCTACCCATAGAAGGTAACGTTCCCTTAGAAATCTTTTGGACAGCAATCCCCACAGTGATTGTAGTCGCTTTGGGTATTTACAGTGTAGATGTTTACAACCAAATGGGCGGATTTGAGCCTGGAAGTCATCCCCATGCGGCGGCTCATGTTTCCCATGCAGGTGGAACGGCTCTTGCAGCTACTCTTGATGGGAGTTCAGCATCTGCAAGCACCACAAACATTGGTATTGGTGCTTCTCCCAACTCACAGGGTAAACAAGCTGACTTGGTTGTGGATGTCCAAGGAATGCAGTACGCCTGGATATTTAACTATCCCAATAGTGGGATTACCACTGGCGAGTTACACGTTCCGGTTGGTGCGGATGTGCAGTTGAATCTTTCCGCCATTGATGTCATTCACTCATTTTGGGTTCCACAATTCCGGTTGAAACAAGACGCGCTTCCCGGTATTGCTACCCAACTGCGATTTGTCGCTACTAAACCAGGTACATATCCTGTAGTTTGTGCAGAATTGTGCGGTGGTTATCACGGTTCCATGCGATCGCAAGTAATTGTTCACACACCAGAAGATTTTGATAGCTGGTTAGCCGAAAGCCAGATTGCAGCAAAGCAAGACCTCAACCAAGCTGTTGCAGTTAATCCGGCTGAGTTATCAACTTCAGAATTTCTCGCTCCCCATGTTCATGATTTGGGTATGAGTGCATCCACTCTCGCTCAACTTCAAAAGTAGTCAAAATAATGCGTAGTTGAAAATTCGTAATGACAATCATTGAGAAATTGTACTCAATATTTAATTACGAATTACGAATTACGAATTACGAATTACGCATTACGAATTATCCAAAATAGCTTATGACACAAGTAAAATTTCCAGGGAATACGCCACCCGAAGGAAATCAATTGACTGGGGGAAATCATCCCCAGGCGTGGAAATGGCAAGACTATTTTACATTTAATGTTGACCACAAGGTAATTGGGATTCAATACCTGGTGACAGCATTTGTGTTCTATCTCATCGGTGGATTGATGGCGGTGGCTTTGCGTGTGGAATTAGCAACGCCAGAGTCAGACTTCCTCGACCCCAATCTGTATAACGCTTTCATGACTAACCACGGGACGATTATGATCTTCCTGTGGATTGTCCCCAGTGCGATTGGGGGATTTGGTAATTATCTCATCCCTTTGATGCTTGGTGCTAGGGATATGGCCTTCCCGAAGCTGAATGCGATCGCCTTTTGGTTGAACCCAGTCGCCGGATTACTCGTTTTAGCGAGTTTCATCTTCGGTGGTTCCCAATCTGGTTGGACAGCTTACCCACCATTGAGTTTGGTGACAGCACCAAATGCTCAAACCCTGTGGATACTAGCCATCGTTTTAGTCGGAACTTCCTCAATTTTGGGTTCGGTGAACTTTGTGATCACCATCCTGATGATGAAGGTTCCTAGCATGAAATGGGATCAATTACCCTTATTTTGCTGGGCTATCTTAGCAACTTCTGTCCTGGCTTTACTTTCTACACCTGTATTAGCTGCGGGTTTGGTGCTGTTGTTATTTGACCTCAACTTTGGCACATCCTTCTTTAAACCAGATGCAGGCGGTAACGTTGTAATTTACCAACATTTGTTCTGGTTCTATTCCCACCCCGCAGTATATTTAATGATTCTGCCCATTTTCGGCATTATGTCGGAAGTAGTCCCAGTTCACGCCCGGAAGCCAATTTTTGGTTATAAAGCGATCGCCTACTCTAGTGTAGCTATCTGCGTCGTCGGTTTGTTCGTCTGGGTACACCACATGTTTACCAGTGGGACACCCGGTTGGATGCGGATGTTCTTCACCATCTCCACCCTGATTGTTGCTGTGCCAACTGGCGTAAAGATTTTCGCCTGGGTTGCTACCCTTTGGGGTGGTAAAATTCGCTTCACCAGCGCCATGCTATTCGCCATTGGCTTATTGTCGATGTTCGTTATGGGTGGCTTAAGTGGCGTAACAATGGGAACCGCCCCCTTTGATATTCACGTCCACGATACTTATTATGTAGTCGGACATTTCCACTACGTGCTATTTGGTGGTTCCGTGTTTGGCATTTATGCCGGTATTTATCACTGGTTCCCCAAAATGACCGGACGGATGCTGAATGAAACCTGGGGACGGGTTCACTTTGTCCTCACCTTCATTGGCACAAACTTAACTTTCTTACCCATGCACAAGTTAGGTTTGCAAGGTATGCCCCGCAGAGTGGCTATGTATGACCCCCAATTTGTTGACTTGAATCTACTTTGTACCGTTGGTGCATTTGTTTTGGGAATATCAGTAATTCCCTTCACCATCAACATTATTCAAAGTTGGCGGAAAGGAGAATTAGCGGGTGATAATCCTTGGCAAGCTTTGAGTTTAGAGTGGACAACCAGTTCCCCACCGATAATTGAAAACTGGGAAGTATTACCTGTGGTGACTCATGGTCCTTATGACTACGGCCATAGTGAAACAGAACCATCTGGTACAGCAGAAATTAGCGCTTAAAACAATTTTAGATTTTGGATTTTGGATTAACGAATTTTTTCATTTTCAATCTAAAATCGGCAATCTAAAATCCAAAATTCTTAGAGGGTAAACAATATGACTGTAGCTACGACGACTGGAACATCACGAAGAACATCATCCAGATTTACGCATCTGGGGACTGTTGACGTTTCTCTGTTCTGAATCATTGATGTTCGGGGGCTTTTTTGCCACTTATTTGTTCTTCCGAGGCATTACAGAAGTTTGGCCTCCAGAAGGAACAGGAGTAGAATTATTTTTGCCCGCGATTAACACCGTTATTCTGGTATCCAGTAGTTTCGTCATTCATTTAGGTGATATGGCGATTAAAAAGAATAATGTCATAGGAATGCGGTTTTGGTATCTTGTTACCGCACTCATGGGGGCAATTTTCTTAGTTGGTCAGGTTTATGAGTACATGAATCTAGGCTATGGCCTGACTACGAACGTTTTCTCCAACTGCTTTTATATCATGACTGCGTTCCACGGTTTACACGTATTTGTGGGACTGTTATTGATTTTAGGTGTAGTGTGGCGATCGCGTCGTCCCGGTCATTATTCTGCTACCAAACATACTGGTATCGAAATGGCAGAAATGTATTGGCACTTTGTAGACATTATCTGGATTGTGCTATTCACATTGGTGTACATTCTCACCTTGTTTTAAGGTACTGGGGACTGGGGACTGGGTAAAAATCTCCTTCATCTCCCCGTCCTCAATTACGAATTACGAATTACGAATTACGAATTACGAATTACGAATTATGCTTGATCCAAATCAATTTTCATGGTTTCAGGTTCCAGAAGATGTCAAAAATTTATTAATCTTGGCAGCACAAACTTGGGAAAACACCTCAGAATCCGAAAAGTATATTCATCAAGCCTTGGCTAAGGCTGAGGGAAATACCGAGATTTTAGTATCAGCATATAGATTTTTTTATTATAAGAATAATTATCCCCTAGCGCTACAAACTGCAATTAAAGTTTTAGATAAAATTAAAGAAGTAGAAAACTTTCCTGATGATTGGGAAGAACTCAAGCCTATATTAATTAAACGGCAAGAGGAACCCCAAATCAGATTGTACTTAAATGCTTATGCCGCTTCTGGAATGGTATTAGCAAATTTAGGGGAAATTGAGCAGGCGAAAGAAATCAGTATTCGAGTCAAACAAATTGACGAAAATAATGATTTTGGAGCCGGAATCCTGCTGGATATTTTGACACGTCCACCAGATGAAGACGATTAGTTAACTAAAAAGAATCGACAACTATGAATAGTTTTTCCATCTACCAACCCATGTCATTATCTGAAACTGAAACTTCTAGTCCTTTTCTACCTGTGGTGATCATCAGTCCTTTGCCTCCTCGCCCTGGTACTCCTAGTAGTCTGACTCCTCCTATCTTGGTGTTGCCTCAGTCTTCTCAATTGATGATTTAATGATGATCAAAGGTAAGGATTGGCTAGTAACTGGCAATGGTCTATATCAAGCTTGTAAATCCGTGAGAGCATGGGATTTATTAAGAGAGAATTATCGCCTCTATCGGTTTTTAACTGAGGTGGAAGATGTTCTCAATGGGGTAGATGATGAATCAAGTCGTTTGCCAGAAATCCGAATGCTTGTCAGGCGCTTGGTTGTCAATTCCTACTGGGTACAAAGTCAATATTCAGAACCTGATCCGGCAACGGGAAACTCTGTTTTACTTCTGTATGATGAATTGGGTTTTCCCTTAACTGTGCAAACAGTCACATTTGCACCGGGAACTCGTTCAACTATTCATAATCATGGGACGTGGGGGGTTGTGGCTGTGTTAAAAGGGCAAGAAAAAAATACTTCTTGGCAACGTACCCACAGCCCTGATTGTGTAAACAAAATTGCACCTACGGGAGAGATAACTTTATTTCCAGGAGATATTGTGAGCTTCACTCCCGATGCAATTCACAGTGTGGAAGCAGTGGGTGAGGAACCAACTGTGACTTTTAATGTTTATGGAGAAACTGATCCGCAGGAGAGGTTTGAGTTTGACTCAGTTACTCATACAGCGAAGAAGTTTTGATGAGGGGAATGAGGGAGAAGAATGATTATTTCGTAAATTGGGAGTAAGTGCAATGGCTAGAGTAATTTTCTATGAGAAGCCAGGTTGTAAAGGTGGTGTCAAGCAAAAAGTTTTGCTCACTGCTGCTGGTCATGAAGTTGTCGTGTGCAATCTGTTAAAAGAACCTTGGACAATTGAGCGCTTGCGGTCGTTTTTTGGCGATCGCCCCGTGGCTGAATGGTTCAATCGTTCTGCTCCCAAGATAAAATCTGGCGAGGTGGTTCCGGAAAAAATTGATGCCCAAAAAGCTTTAGAACTAATGTTGGAAGACCCTTTGTTAATTCGCCGTCCTTTACTAGAAGTAGAAAGTCGCCGTGAGGTCGGTTTCGATGTGGAAGCAATCGATGCTTGGATTGGCTTAAAGCCTGTGGATGAGTCTTTACGATCTGTCAGCGAAAGTCTCACGAGTCAAAATTTACAAGGTTGCGCTCACGGTCATAGTCATGACCATCATCATGAAGGTGGTTGTAAGCATTAGGGCGAACTGGTATTTCCGGTAAATCATTGTAGGGAAGAAATTAATCATCACTTCTTGTTGATATTTCTGAGAAGTGATGAGACTAATTTCTAATTTTTCTTAACGCAAATGAGCAGAGTCTAAAGACAAATCTTGGAACATCGGCGTGCTGAGGTAACGTTCTCCAAAGGAAGGCTGAATCATCACAATTAACTTACCGGCATTTTCTGGGCGTTGACCGACTTGAATTGCTGCACATAAAGCCGCACCGGAGGATATACCAGATAATAATCCTTCTTCTTTGGCTAAACGTCGCCCATAAGCGATCGCTTGTTCATCACTGACTCTAATCACTTCATCAATTAGTTCTAGGCGTAGCACGTCTGGGACGAATCCTGCGCCAATACCTTGGATTTTGTGCGGTCCGGCTGCACCACCAGAAAGGATGGGGCTATTGCTGGGTTCAACTGCGATCGCTTGCAAACTCGGCTTGTATTGTTTTAATACTTCTGCAATCCCTGTAATCGTCCCACCAGTCCCGACTCCAGCAATCACGAAATCAACCTCTCCGTCAGTATCTGCCCAAATTTCTTCGGCGGTAGTTTCTCTGTGAATTTTGGGGTTGGCTGGGTTGCGAAACTGTTGCAGCATTAAAGCATTGGGAGTATTTGCCACAATTGCTTCCGCTTTATTAATCGCTCCTCGCATTCCTTCAGCGCCTGGTGTTAATTCTAAAGTTGCACCATAGGCTTTGAGCATAGCGCGTCGTTCTTGGCTCATTGTCTCTGGCATTGTCAAAATTAAACTGTAGCCACGCGCTGCTGCTACCATCGCTAAAGCAATACCTGTATTTCCGGAAGTTGGCTCAACTAAAATCGTTTTTCCCGGCTCAATTAAACCCTCGGCTTCTGCCGCCAAAACCATACTAATGCCAATCCGGTCTTTGACTGAAGCGGCTGGGTTCATACCTTCGAGTTTGACAATAATCCTCGCGCCCACTCCCTCAGCTTGAGGAATTTTATTCAATTGAACTAAAGGCGTTCTACCAATAAGTTCGGTAATATCTTTAGCAATTCTCATAAATTAACTCCTATGATTTTACGCCTATGACCAATTATTCACTAGTAAAAATCAACTTGTACGTATTTAATTTCTATGCGGTGTGAGTAAAAGTCTAGATTATCTACTCTAATCAAAATTCGGAATTGACCGTTTAAATCATCAATTAGCAGTCATTTTCTCACTTGTCCTTGACCAGTAATGTTTTTTAGTTACCATAGTCCAACTTCATAGTTTAATTCTACTGTCTTTGTCTAGGCGAAGTTCATTTGTTTATTGTTGACATAATCCGGTTAACAGAAGTTTACTTCCTGGATGAAAAAGTTGTACATTTAACTTTTTATAATTTATATTTAGTATATGAGGCTGCATTTACAATCAAAAAATAATAGATTTTCCGGGAAATTTAGTGTAGACTCACCACATAATCTATTTATTTGAGTACAACCTTTAAGGATCAAAAAACAGCATCAAAACTGCCCTCTACCATTGCTCTACATAGCTTTAAGCCTGAGTGCAGAAATACTAGTACCCCACCTCATAAACACTAGCACCCCAGATCATAAATACTCGTACCCATACCCCGAAAAATTTATCTAAGCCTGATGAGATAGAAGTTATAGGCTTTGAGTACAACTTTAATAAGTTTAATAATCTTAATTCACCCAGGTTAAACTCGCATCAACAGGGACGACTGCTATAAATTTTGTAGGATTTACGCAGAGATTCCCCTCTACCCCCCGAAGTTCTTAGGGTTTTACCCACAGAATTAGGGGGGACTTCTTAACTCCTCTGGTTAGGAAAATGTTAGTCCTAAGTTGATAACTATAGCTTTTGTGGAAAAATTGGTAAGTTTTCAGTCTTCAGTGAACAAACTGAGCGCTGATAAATGGTTAAACTTTAGTATCCGAAATGTTTGAACAGTGGAAAGCAAAAGCTGGTTAGGTAAACAAGAACAGATATTCATCTGGGTACAGATTACCTAGAGAAGGAGAGCAAATATGAAAGTTAAACTTCTAAATGTTCTCACAGTTTGTTTAGTTACCTTAGTAGTGCTTTCTCCGGGGATAGTAGTATTCAGTATAGTTTGGGGACGACATATTGAGTTCGTTAAAATGCAGAATTTAGCCTGTGAAATCAACAAAAATCCTCCAGGTAATTCTGCCTTATTTTCCCCAGAAACAAGTACAAGTTTATCTGAATATCAGACAAAAAACGAAATCTCTGATCGTAATCTTGTGAATCGATTATTAATTGCTGCCGAGCAATATAGACTGGCGAGCATTTTGCAATGGTTTGTCTTAATCACCCCTATTTTTGTAGGATTAGGGATTATTGTTTATGACAGATATCTTGTTTATCGTGCTGCTATCTTAAAAGAACAAGTTGAAATGTTGGAAAGGCTTTGGCAGCAAAGTATCGAGTAATCCTCTCTGCAAATTTTACTCATTCAAGAAACAAAATTACCATGACAGAAGAACGCCAAATCCAATATTTCGATCTCATTGACCAATTACTTAAATGTCCGAATGGTCAAGAACCAGAAATTTTAGAATCTCAACCAGAATTGATTGATGCTCCTTTCGTGGAAACAATGTTACAAGTAGCAGCTAGTTTTGCCCATGGTGGTAATCAAGAAGGCGCTCAGTTTTTGTTTTTTGTGGCTCGTGAATTAGCAAAGCAACTGGGCTTATATCCTGAAGTCCCCAATTCAGAAGTTGCAAGTAAGGAGTAAATATGCTGCTGACTGAAACCGACGCTGGACAAATTGCGTTAGAGTTCCTCATGGCAGATTGGAACATTTCAGAAGATCATCGAGAGTGGTTTGTCATGTTTGGCTCTCGGCTGATTGGCGAGAGTTGGTACATTGTGGAATTGGGTGTCGAAGGGTTTCCGGATCGTTGGTTTATTGAAGTCTATGATACGGGAATGTGTGACCCCAACTATACATTTATTTCGCCAATTCCGGCTTCAGAAGGATTTTCAGATTTTGTCGATGTTCCAGAAATGGTAGCTGAAGTTTTAGTAGCAGAGCGTAAAGCTCGTTGATATTCATTAAAATTCAAAATTCAGAATGTACATTAATTAAAGCTGAAGATTTTGAGTTTGCTATTTAAAACCTTCTCCCAATTTGATCAACCGAATTCTGAAGTTTGTCACAATTCCATAGGATGATGAGATGAGGTGATGCTAAACTCAAGCACGCCTCATTTTTTTATAGGTAAGTAGGTCAAGATAATTAAACATAAAACCTTGAAGATATAGATCCCCGACTGCTTAGAGAAGTCGGTGATCTGGGTATTAGGTATTAAGCTTTTTAAGTTTGAGCTACTTATCGACTGAATTAAAATATGCGTTTTCTTTGTCAGAGATGTCTAATAGCAAAAAAGAAAGAAATCGTGTAATTTGTCAGGTTTAATTGACAATAATATGTTATATTAAATAGCGTGATGAACGCTACAGAAATATCAGTTGGTATGATTGCTGAACATATCCTAGCTAAAGAGTTCACAAGAGTCGTCACTCACTATTACCCAACACTTGGGGAATTGCTAGACGGGTGTCATGTGAAAGTCATCACCTGTTTTTGGGGACGACCAGCTAGACGTTTGCAATATGTAGGGATTTACTGCTCGGAAAAAATGCTTCCCTATGTGCAAGCCCAAAAAGATGTCCTCAGAGAACTGGCAGATAATATGGGGCTAATTCAAGTAGTTTGTATGAACGGGTCGCGATTGCTACGAGACCCGATGTCGAAGCTCAAGCATACCAATCCCCGTTTATGGTTGGAGTTGCAATGGGTGACAACTTTAAATTGCGATCGCCTACAATGAAAACTGGAATTTTTTGCAATTACGAAAATCATCATCAGAATACCAGCCGCACAATCTTTGAGCAAGTCGCGCTAGTACAACAGGCGGAAAGCTTAGGTTTTGACTCAGCCTGGGTGAGTGAACATCATTTTAATGAATTCAATCTCAGTTCGTCTATGTTGCTGTTAATGGCACACCTAGCGGGGCTTACGTCAAAGATTCAATTAGCGACGGCGGCGGTATTATTGCCATTTCATAACCCGATTCGGGTAGCGGAAGATATTGCTACTTTGGATAATTTGTGTAATGGCAGATTGTTATTTGGAGTGGCGAAAGGAGGTCCATTTCCTGAGCATAATAAGCATTTTGGTACACCAATGGGTGAATCTCGCCCCAAAATGTTAGAAGCGATCGCCTTAATTCAAAAGCTGCTATATGATGACAACGTGTCATTTAATGGGCAGTATTATCAATGCGATCGCTTGACAATTTACCCCAAACCATTACAGGCTCAAATTCCAGTTTACATCGCCACTGGTGACGATCAAGGCATCGAATTTGCCGCCCAAAATTCCTTTGGCTTAATGGGGGGTCCACCATTCTCCTTAGAGAGATTGAAAAACACCGTAGCTAAGTATCGAGAATTCAATACTAGCGGCTCAGAAAAACTTGTATTGGCGCGCTTCTTTTATGTTGGTAAAACCTCCGATGAAGCCGTGAGTGAAGCATTACCATTCATTCGCAAATTCAGCCAAAAAATGCAAGCAAACTCGGCTGAAGTCATCCAAAAAAGTAAGAATCCCAATCAGAAACCATTTGACCGCACAAATATTTGTTTCGACGAAGACTATTTGATTGAGAACTCAATTATCGGTGATGTGAGGACTTGTCGAGACAAAATCAAAAAATTTCAATCCGAGTTAAATATCGGTACATTAGCGCTCAAACCCTCTTCTTTTGTTCTGCAAAAGAACTTAGAAAGTTTAGAGCGCTACAACCAAGAGGTTCGGAATTATGTCTAAACTGTACCAGCTTCCTCCCGATGATTTACCACCCACTGAGGTAACGAAACAGGATGGAATGCTGCATTTGGAGTTAGAACGATCTATTGGCAGATGCTTTTTTCACGCTTGCGATCGCATTACGCAAGTCTTATTATCAAACTGTCAATGGTATCTGACCAAGAATAGCACAACCCTGACCCTAATTATTGACTGCCCTGACATAGTATCTTACTGGCATATAGTCAGTAACATTGCTCAATTAGGGAATAGACTAGAGAGGTTTACCAGTAACGCCAAAATCCGCGTTTATCCTCCATTTGGTAAAGGGCAGCCATTTGAAATCAGCGTCAATGAAATTTCGGCTTATCGGGATTGGCTTTAATCGCAAACCTCTCGAATTGCCTAATATAATCTTACTCTTCCCCGCCTTCGGGGAGAGAATTAAAACAGACATAACTCTCGGAAATTTGTGGCTAAATCTTAGCTGCTAAGGATCTGTTTGACAAACTAGGCTTCATTCCCAAACTAGCCCGAATATCGCTAATCTGGACATCCCAATATTTATCCCATTTTTGAGCAATAAACTTACCTGGAGTTTGGGAACCAAGATTGTAACCACGGGAAATTTCGGACATTAAATATTTGCAGTTATGTGGTTGGTAAAGACTAATCATCACCAGACCAAAACTCACAATCATGGCGCTGATAGGAATCGGGGTTTGAGCGATAAAGAAAGCTTGTAGCCCAATTTCACCAATTTCATCAGTATCAAATCCCCCAACCACATGATAAATATCATGGGTAGTTCTCCAAAGCATTTTGAGATAAGAGATATCATCAACTACAGGAACCGTTTTGTAGAAGTAGGGATTAAAGTCTTCAGACTTAATTTTATGAGCATAAACATGACCCAAAGTACCCTCTGGAAGTTGGCTTAATTCCTCCAGATTGAAAGGAGTAGGAAGCCAGCGTTCTTTAAACAAGACATTCACTTCCGGGATTTTTTTAAGTTCATTAACGGCTAACTGTGCCATTTCCGTTTGATCAAGTGCGTCTTCAAAGTCAAATACTGCATCAGTGCGACCATCGTCAATTTTTAGGGTACTAGATGCTAGGAATTGAATAATGTAAGTAAGGAGTCCTTTGTCAGTGTCACGAGCGATTACATTGACCATAGTGATTATCTGCGTTGCAATATAGCTTTGCTACTTAAACCCTGAAGTGCATTATTTAAAATTTATGCAGTGCCAGTAAAAAAAGAATATGCACTATTTATTTTTGATAAAAATAAATCATTTTTTCATTGAACTTCAGACGGATTTAATAAACCAAGAATTGTTGTTAATTAAAAGGTTAAATCAAAATACAAAGACCAAATAAATGAACTTAACCTGTGAATTAGATACTTTACAAATTAGTAAACACACGAAAAAACACAGATATCTTGTCTTATCTGTGTTCATTGAGATTTACTTTTTTGAATGATAATATTTTCCAATTTTCCGGTATAGAAATTAAACAGAAACCGGAATTGATAAATTAGCCACTTTTGCATATAGCCACCCATACCAATTTTCTAAACCAGCACCAGTAGTAGCAGAAACCTGAAAAATTTGAATTTGAGGATTCACCTGTCGGGCGTAATCTATACATTTCTGCACATCAAACTGCACATAAGGTAGCAAATCAACCTTAGTCAAAATCATGATATCGCTAGCACGAAATATATGGGGATATTTAATCGGCTTATCCTCTCCCTCAGTTACCGAGAGAATAACCACCTTAGCGTGTTCTCCCAAATCAAACAAAGCCGGACAAACCAAATTTCCGACATTTTCAATCATCACCACCGAATCGAGAGGCGGGTTTAATTGCTGTAAACCCCTATCAATCATAGAGGCTTCTAAATGACAACCAGTACCTGTATTAATTTGCACAACTTTACAGCCAGTTTCCCTAATCTTTTCGGCATCATTAGCTGTTTCTTGGTCGCCTTCAATTACACTAATAGGTAGCTGATGCTTTAAATCATGAATAGTCCGAGTTAACAGAGTTGTTTTACCCGAACCAGGAGAACTCATTAAATTTAAAGCTAAAATATTGCGTCCTTTAAACCATCCCCGATTTTGGGCTGCTATCAAATTATTTTTCGCTAAAATATCTTGTTCTAAAGATATTGTTGTATTATGTATTTTGGCATGAACTTGAGAAGCTTCATGCTGAGTGTTATGACTATGAGAATGAGTGATTATAGTCCCATCAGGTAAAGTGTGAGTATGATCATGCTGATTGTGTTCAACCTCACCAGTTTCTAAATTAGTAATTGTGCTTTCAGCATCATCAGAACAACCGCAAGTTACACACATAATTACTCTATTTCGATTTCCTTAATTTTCAATTCTTCACCAGCTATTAAGTCTAACTGCACGCTACCACAGCCACATACACCAAAAGGTTTATTTAAATGTATTTCTGCACCACATTCACGACAACGTGCTAAACCAGGAATTTCCCTAATTTCTAATATCGCCCCCACCAAAACCGTACCTTGAGTACAGATATCAAAACAGAACTCAATAGCATCAGGTAAAATCGCCGAAAGTTGACCAATTTCTAACACCACCCGTTGAACCTTTGCACCTTGGGCGTGTTCACTAACAATAGCCACAATATTTTGCGTAATTCCTAATTCGTGCATAAAATTAAGTGCTGAGTATACTAAAAACCTCTCTCCAAACCTCTCTCCTACAAGGAGAGAGGCTTTGAAACACCCATTCCCTACAAGGGAATGGCGGTTAGGTTTATAAAATTTTTGGGTAATAAACAATACTTTTCAAACATTCTCTAAATAATCATTCTCTCTTCCTTGGCGTACTTGGCGACTTGGCGGTTCGTTATTCCAAAAAATCAACAAATCCTCGGTAATTGTTCACCCACCAACATATCAACAATACGTTCAGTCCCAAAAGCAGTTCTTAACAAAACCACACCCGCAGGTGAAGCAATAACCTCACCAATAACACAAGCATCCTTCCCGGCTGAGTGTGACTTCATAGCTGATAAAACAACTTCAGCATTCTCACCAGCTACCACCACCACTAACTTCCCTTCATTCGCCAAATACAAAGGATCTAAACCTAGTATTTCACAAACTCCTTTAACTTCTTCCCGCACCGGGATAGATTCTTCATCGAGACGAATACCTACACCAGAACTCACAGAAAACTCATTTAAAACTGTCGCTAAACCGCCCCGTGTAGCATCGCGCATAGCATGAACATCAGGACAAACGCTGAGGATACTTTCTACTAAACTATGCAAAGGTTGACAGTCACTTTCGATATTAGTTTCTAATGCTAATTCCCCACGGGCGATTAAAATTGCTGCACCATGATTTCCCAATTCGCCATTAATAATTACCACATCTCCCACTTGGATATTATGGGATGAAATGTTAATTCCTTGAGGAATTACCCCAATACCTGTAGTATTAATAAATAGTTTATCGGCAGCACCACGTTGGACAACTTTTGTGTCACCTGTGACAATTTGCACGCCAGTTTGTTGGGCGGCTAATTTCATACTAGCAACGACACGCCGCAAAGTTTCTACTTCTAATCCTTCTTCTATAATAACGCTACAAGTGAGATATAAAGGTTTAGCCCCACTGACGGCTAAATCATTAATAGTGCCATTAATTGCTAATTCGCCAATATCACTACCGGGAAAAAATAAAGGGTCTACAACGTAAGAATCTGTTGTAAAAGCTAGTCTATCTCCCTGTTGGCTGAGACTAGCTAAGTTTAAACTGGCTTGGTCTTCTAATTGGGAGAGAATTGGATTATCAAAGCTATTTACAAAAATATCTTCAATTAAATCGCGCATGGCTTTACCTCCGCTACCGTGGGCGAGGGTAATATGGGTGTCTCTCACCTTACTTTTTTGGGGTTTGCCGATTTTTTGTAGTAGGGGATTTTGGGTTTGATGTTTGGGGGAAATATTCATATAAAAAAACGAACCACGAAGTAACGAAGGTAGCGAAGGAAGAGAGGAAGAGGAAGTTTAGATGCCTTTTTCTTTATGTCTACCACTGTGTTTATCTATATGCAATTGACCGCCAACTGCCCAATTTTCTCGCTCAAATTCGTCAATATGTATGGTTATCCATTCTGGTTTAGCACCCAAGGTTTCAATTAGTGTCTCGGTTAGTGCTTTGACTAGTTGGCGCTTTTTCTCGACTGAGTGACCTTTGGCTATTTGGACTGTGATAAATGGCATATATTTTTTCTCCTAGTTTGTGAATCACCCCACCCCCAGCCCCTCCCCGCAAGCGAGGAGGGGAGTTAGAGAATAGTTATAGTTATTTGGATGTGGCTAATTTTTGGGCTTTTTTACTAATTGCAGAAAGTCGTCCATATTTGTAGTAGGCTGCACACGCACCTTCTGATGAAACCATGCAGCTACCAATGGGTGTTTCTGGTGTGCAAGCTGTACCAAATACTTTACATTCCCAAGGTTTTAAGACTCCTTTGAGAATTTCTCCACATTTACAAGCTTTATGGTCTGCTACTTTTAAGTTAGGAATAATAAATTTATTTTCGGCATCGAATTGGGCGTATTCAGCCCGAATTTTTAAGCCTGATTCCGGTATTTCACCTAAGCCTCGCCAATCAAATTTTTCTCGCACTGCAAATACTTGGTTCATGGCTTGCAATGCGACTAAATTTCCGGCTGGTTCTACTAATCTGTTATATTGGTTTTCTACTTCACAACGGTTTTCTACTAACTGCTGTAATATCATCCAAATTGATTGCAAGATATCTAAGGGTTCAAAGCCGGAAATTACTATGGGTTTATCATATTTTTGGGCAATAAATTGATATGGTTCTGTACCAATTACCATGCTGACATGACCAGGCCCAATAAATCCATCTAGTTGTAAATCTGGGTTATCTAGTAGGGCTTGAAGGGCTGGTATAACAAGAACATGATTGGAAAACATACTAAAGTTGGTGATGTTTTCGGCTGCTGCTTGCAATATGGTGAGGGCGGTACTGGGGGCGGTGGTTTCAAAGCCGAGGGCGAAGAAGACTATTTCTTTGTCTGGGTTGTCTCTGGCGATTTGCAGGCTATCCAGGGGGGAGTATACCATGCGGATATCTGCGCCTTGGGCTTTGGCTTGCAGGAGGTTGGTATGGGAACCGGGAACTCTCATGGTGTCGCCAAATGTGGCGAGAATGACGTTATGATTTTGGGATATGGCGATCGCATCGTCTAATCTCCCTTTTGGCATGACGCATACTGGACAACCAGGCCCGTGGATGAGTTCTAGGTTGGGGGGTAGGATGTCTTCTATACCGTATTTAAATATGGAATGGGTATGTCCACCGCATACTTCCATCAGTTTTATGGGTTTTTTTAGTTGGTCGCATAGTTGGGTTATTTGGTTGCGTAAGGCTGCGGCTTTTTCAGGTTCTCGAAATTCGTTGACGTATTTCATGGGGTATTTTCGCTTTTTTTTAGGGGGGTTTTAAACGAACCGCCAAGTCGCCAAGTACGCCAAGGAGGAGGAGGAGTTTTAGTTGGTTATTTGGGCTTGGGCTGTTGCTAGTTCTTCTAATAGTTTTAATGTTTCGGCTGCTTCTTGTTCGTTGATACGATTCATGGCGAAGCCTACGTGAACTAATACCCAATCTCCTATACATTTTTCGGGGGGATGTTGTTCGTTGACTATGCAGGCTATGTTTATTTGGCGTTTGACTCCAGCTATATTAACTATGGCTAGTTTATGGTTAATGTCGCTGATTTCTACTATTTGTCCGGGGATTCCTAAGCACATTTTTTTTTCTGGATATAACGAACCACAGAGGCGCAGAGAACGCAGAGTGAAGATTAAGAGTTGGGGATTAATTGGGCGGCTGTAATTACTGCTTGTCCTAGTGATATGTTGCCGTCGTTGGAGGGTAGTAAACTGTGAGTTATTACGTTTATGTCCTAACTTTTGTAAGCCCTGAGTAACTTGTGTTAATAAAATACAGTTCTGAAATACTCCTCCGGTTAATACAACTTGATTAATCAGGTTTTCTTGAGCAAGATGTTTAACTACATTTACAATAATTTGAGCTAAACATTTATGGAATTTTGTAGCTATCTCTGATTGACTAATCTGTTTTTGCAAGTCTTGAAGCAGGGCTTGCCACATTGGTTTTGAGTCTATATAATAAATGCTATCTGAAAAGTTAAGATTAAAAGGATAATTTAGCGTTTCTTCATAATTATTTAAGCTGCTAGGTTTTACTAAGGCTTCCATTGCGATCGCACTCTGTCCTTCATAGCTACATTCTTCTGGATAAATGCCGATAGCCGCAGCTACTGCATCAAACAACCTCCCTACGGATGAGGCTAGCGGCGAGTTAATTCCTTTTTCTACAGCCTGTTTAAGTACCTGTAATGGCTGTTGTTGCAAAAATTTGATAATTTCCAACTCAGAATATTTTTGTTGGCATTCGTCCCAAATATCAGCATTGAGTAAGTGGGCGTAGGTGTTACGCCAAGGCTGATAAATTGCTTTTTCACCGCCAATCATCGCCACTGGTTTAAATGTTGCGAGGCGCTGAAACTTTCGATAATCTGCTAACAGAAATTCTCCTCCCCAAAATTTGCCATCTTCGCCATAACCTAATCCATCTAAAGCAATACCTAAAACTGGGGGAGAATCTAAAGGAATGCCATTTTCTGCCATACAAGCAGCAATATGGGCGTGATGATGTTGGATAGGATGAAGTTTAAGTTTATTAACAGATGCGATTTCTTTACCGAGTTTTGTGGCAAGATATTCAGGGTGTTTATCAATAGCGATCGCCTCTGGTTGATGCTCAAATAAATTTAAATATAAATTGAGTGTATCTTGATAAGCATGAAAAGCCGCAGCATTTTCTAAATCACCCAAATGTTGAGAAAGAATTGCTTCATTGTCGCGTAATAAACAAAAGGTATTTTTCAACTCGCTACCCATTGCTAAAATTGGCGTTACATTCTCAAAACCAGGTGGTAAAATTATCGGTGCTGGTGCATATCCTCTAGCCCGGCGAATAACTTTTACTTGATTATCAATCACCCGCACAACAGAATCATCTACTCGATTCACAATATCTCGATTATGCAAAAGAAAATAATCAGCAATATGACCTAACTTTTCTCTAGCTTCTCCATTATCAATACATTGTGGTTCATCAGCAATATTCCCACTCGTCAACACAATCGGGCGATTCATCCGCCGCAAAATTAAATGATGTAAAGGCGTATAAGGTAACATAAACCCGATATGATTTAGTCCCGGTGAAACAGAAGGCGCAATTAGACATTCAGGATTTTTCTGTAACAATACAATAGGCGCAGCAGAACTTGCTAATAATTCTTTTTCTTTTGTATTAACAGTACAATATTCTGTAATTACTCCTATATCTCGCGCCATTAAAGCCAAAGGTTTGTGATAACGTCGTTTACGCTGACGCAATTTTTGTACAGCAGCTTCTTGAGTTGCGTCACAAGCTAGATGAATACCACCCAACCCTTTAATAGCCACAATTTCGCCTTTTTGCAACAGAGTACAAACAGCATCAACATCATCCATCATTGAAAACATCGAAGCCGTAACAGGTTTACCATCAGCCCGTTCTAACCAAGCATTCGGTCCGCAAGTATGACAAGCTACAGGTTGGGCGTGAAAACGGCGATTTTCTACATTTTCATACTCCCCTTCACATTCAGCACACATAGCAAACGCAGACATACTGGTATTGCATCTATCGTAAGGAATCCCACGAATGATACTGAAGCGAGGACCGCAATGAGTACAATTAGTAAAAGGGTAACGATAAAAACGGCTAAAAGGGTCAAAAATTTCCTGTTGACATTGGGGACAAATCGCCGCATCAGGAGTAACTTCTGTATTTTTAGAACCACTCACACTACGAGAAATCACAAAATCAGTAAAATCCCCATCACCTTCATAACAAACTCTCGTCAACTCCTGAATTTTCCCCAAAGGAGGACATTCAATATATAGTTTGTTGATAAACTCCGTAATAGCCGCCTCACTCCCCGAAACCCGAATTAAAACACCCTCTCCATCATTACAAACATCACCAAACAAACCACAAACCTTAGCCAGACGATAAACAGTAGGACGAAATCCCACACCTTGAACAGTCCCCCGAACCCGAATCTCTTCCATTCTTCTTACTTTGCGTCTTTGCGCCTTTGCGTGAAACACCTCTTACTCCAAACCCCACAACAAAACCCGATTATTCCCAGAATCAGCAATTATCGCCACATCACCAAAAACCTTCACCCCATAACACCAATTCAAAGTATCTCGCCCAGGTAATCCAAAATCACGATTTTCACCCTTAGATTTAAAACTAACTTGTCCCGCCAAACCATCAGCAACCGCCCCGGATAAAAATTGAGACTCCGGCTTTCTCCATCCTAACAAACGAGAATTTGCAGTATCAGCAACCATCAAACAATCATTACCAACCGCTACACCATAAGGCATACTTAAACTGCTAGCACTAGGCAAATAAACACCTTGATTCATTTCCACAGAATCAAAACTTTTTTGTCCTAAAACCACCGCACAAGGGGCATTATTTTCTGTAGGTATTCCCTCCCAAATCATCACCCGGTGATTACCAGCATCAGCTACAACTAAATTGTCTCCCCAAATAGTAATATCATGACACCAACGCATACTCGCCGCAGTCGGAGAACTCCCCCCATTTTCGTTGCGAGATATCATGTCTGGTTGTCCCAAAACTAAGTCAGCCGGTTGACCATTTTCTGTCGGTAATTGCTGCCAAATTAATAACCTGCGATTTCCCGTATCAGCGACAAATAGCTTTCCTTGGTGATAGAAAACACCATAAGGCCAGTGCATAGTATTAGCAGCAGCTTGATGAGTTCCTCTATTTGGTTCATTTTGGCTAAAATCAGCTTGTCCTAACACCAAATCTGCTGGAACATGACTATCTTCTGGGACATTTTTCCAAATCAATATCCGATGATTCCAAGCATCAGCTACTGCTAAACCTGTACCACAAGCACAAATTAATGTGGGGACACTAAAAGTATTTCTTCCTGGTGTACCTTTAGCATTTTGACCTTCATGATAAAAATCAGGTTGTCCAATTACCCAGTCAGCCGGTTGACTATCTCTGGTGGGTAAATTTCGCCATCCCAATAATCGATGATGTCCTGTATCTGATACCCACAAAGACCCTGTTTCAGATAATAAACAAGCACTACGCGGACCGAACATATTTATCGGACTAGGTGCTATAGGTATAGCTAATATTTCTGGTTCAAGAATATTACCTAAAATAACTTTGGGACTATCAGATAATAAAGGTAATAAGTCTAATGCAGGATTAAGATTTATGGGTATATCCATGAACCGGAGATAAACACTGATCGTTATTTAAACTCATTGGCTGATATCAACGTGTATCAATGGTGGCAATTTTGCAATTAAATTGAATATTTGGGCAATTTTACAAAAACTTTCTCACCTTTAATTTGGACTGGATATGACTGTAATGGGACATCAGCAACAGTTAAACATTCGCCAGTTTCTAAGTTATACTGAAATCCATGCGATTTACAAGTTAGAATACCATGATCTAATTTCCCCATATCCAAGGGAGTTGCTAAATGTGGACAAGCATTTAGATAACAGGTAACATTTTCACCTTGGCGATATAAAATTAAGGAATTTTTGCCAACTTTACCTGTCAATATCCCAGATTCAGGAATTTGATCAATTGTTGTTAGTTTAACCCAAGTAGAGGTATCTTCTGGCGTAAATGGACTGTTGTCAGTGGAAGTATGATTGACTGCTACAACTTTAGTAATTTCGGGACAATGATTTTTTATTGCCTGTTCTACACTCTGAGTTAAAGTTAAAGTTGAAGTCGGACAACTGCTACAACTTCCAATTAATTTAACTTCGACCGTATCTGGTGGTTTAATGGCGATAAATTCTACATCGCCATCATGGCTTTTTAAACCTGGGCGCACTTCTTCTAAGGCTGTTTGAATTCTTTCTATTAATGGTGCTTGTGGTGGTTTAATTAGTTCGTGATAAAGCAAAACTGAATATACTATTTCATCGTCTACGGCTTGGCGCAAGGCTGACATTGATTCTTGTTTCAGGCTTTTGATTAAATGTGTTAGTGCTGCTTTATGTAAGTCTTCGATGGCTCTTTTTAGTCCTACTGCTACACATCTTTGGCTTTCATCCCATTGGGCTATTATTGCTTCAAATCGATTGATTTCTTGAATTAGTTCTTCCAGTTTTGTCATTATTATCTCGTCTTTATTCGTTGGGAAATAAATTTAGAACGAACCGCCTATCGCTAAAGCGAAGCTCCGCTAACGCGCAGCGTATGCCCCCTGGGCTTTAGACGCAAAGAACGCCAAGGTAAGAGGGTTTAATAGGTCTTTTGCGTCGGTATTCTATGTTTTTACTAAATTGGGAGGTTTATCTGTCAGGATATCTATTTCATTTTGAAATCTTTGAGGAGAAATGGCATTACTGTACCTGTGACTAAACTAGATACTGTTATTGGTAGCCAAAGGGGTAATTTTGTTTGCGATAATGATAGGATGATCATGGAAGCAATGCTTGTACCAATCACAATTTGTTTGAAAAAATATCTGCGATCGCGCAGTAGTTTTCCTTTGAAAAATAATTTCGCTGAAAGCCATGCAATTTCAAACATGATTACTCCTAATAATTGGTGAATAATTTTAGTACGGCAAAACTTAAGAATATGGCGGGAATTACACCAGCCGGTCCAAATAATGCGCCTAATGTTGCTGCAAATTGATAACCAATGTCTTTCCCAGCTAACAGCATTGCGCCAATAGCACCACTAATCATTGATAAGGCTGTGGCTATGACTATCCAGGCGAATTCTGTGGCGATGTTCAATTCACCTGCTGCTAAACTTGTGAGAAAATCTCTGATTTCTGGGTTGTTCAAAATTTCTGTCATGGTAGTTATGAAATGAGGGGAAAAATGCCAGGCTAATCCATACCTACTCGCATTTCTACTTCTACATCTTGTATGGCTTGGGCGACGGCTTCTGCTTGTGCTGTTTGCTGATTTTGGGTAAATATTCCCCAAGCTTCTTGATAGTAGGTATATGCTTTTAACAGATTTTGAGGATTACCAGCTTCTGGTTTTTCGAGGTCATCGGGTAAGTTGAATAAGGCGTTAGCTTTGTTAGATATGGTGTTAGCATATTCTAAGGGTGTGTCTCTGGCGTTACGCACTTTTAAGGCTTCGTCATAAGCGGCGATCGCACGTAAGTTATTATCTACAGGATGGGAACTGACTAAATATTGCAACGCGTTACCCAAGTTGTTCTGTAACATTGCATATTCCCTGGGATGGTCAATTAAGTTAATATGCTTTAATGCCACTTCAAATGACTGCACTGCTAAACCCTGACGCAAATATTCCCGTTCTGATGACATGGGCATGGAAAGGTAGGCGATCGCAATATTATTGTATAAAATTGCGTATTCTTGTGGGTAATCCTCCCAGGTAAACACCTCCAAAGCCTGATGATAAGCTTTGATACTGTCCGTCATGCGTGCCAAATTGAATGGTACTAAAGACTGCAACACCAACCCAAAATTCATCTGTGCCTCGGCTAATTCTTCTGGCAAAGCTAATTGTTGTAAAATAGGCAAAGCCTCTTCATAACTGGCTTTCGCTTGCAGCAGCAGTTGAGAACCTTGATCAGGAATACTCTGTAACGTCCCTGCCATCCCCACCAAGGCGCGGGCTTTCAATAGGGCGTACTCCTCACCACACATCTGATATGCTCGGTAATATAGCCCCACTGCGTTCCGCAAATCTTGGGCGGTTTTAGGCTGCTTATGAAAGCCTTGTGCCATTTCGATCAGCATCTCGATTTTCTCTGCTGCTGTCGCTGACTCTGATCCGATAGCTGCGATCGCCGCCTTAACTGCTGAATCTGTAATGCTGGGGTTCATAACTGCCTTAATTTTGTCAACGCCCATCAAGTGGGTTTATTAACTAAGCGGATTTACGCAGATTTTGAATCCCACACCCTTGTAGAGACGCGATGAATCGCGTCTATCGATCATCGCGTCTTTTCATCAATTTTTTTACTATAGAACAATCTATTTCTGAAATTCTATGGGGAAATTGCTAATATTAATGTCAGCTTTAAACACATAAGATATTTAACATCTATTTTGCCATTGCTGATTGTGGGAATTAATTTTGTTTTGTACTAACTTACCTAAATAATTAATTTTTATTTAATGAAATTTAATTTTTACAAATCATAGATTATATTTATAAATAAGTATTAGTAAACAGGTGATACTCTACAAGTCCTATCACCTCGATCCGGTATGATCAACAATAGATAAACGTGTAGCTAATGACTAACGTACTATGGCTGCAAGGTGGTGCGTGTTCAGGGAACACCATGTCATTTCTCAACGCCGAAGAACCCACAGTTTGCGATCTGATTGCCGACTTTGGCATCAAGTTACTTTGGCATCCCTCCTTGGGACTGGAAATGGGTAACGATTTGCAAACCCTGCTGCGGGATTGCGTTTCGGGCAAAATCCCCCTAGATATCCTAGTGTTTGAAGGCAGCGTTGTAAATGCCCCCAACGGCACTGGCGAATGGAATCGGTTTGCCGATCGCCCAATGAAAGACTGGTTAACAGACCTATCCCAAGCGGCTAAATTTATTGTCGCTGTGGGAGACTGTGCAACCTGGGGCGGAATCCCAGCTATGTCACCCAACCCCAGCGAATCAGAAGGTTTGCAGTTTCTCAAGCGTGAAAAAGGCGGCTTTTTAGGCAAAGACTTTGTTTCCAAAGCCGGCTTACCTGTAATTAATATTCCCGGATGTCCCGCCCATCCCGATTGGATTACGCAGATATTAGTAGCGATCGCCACTGGACGCATGGCAGATATTGCCCTAGATGATTTGCAACGTCCTCAAACCTTCTTCAACACATACACCCAAACAGGCTGTACCCGTAACGTTCACTTCGCCTACAAAGCATCAACCGGCGAATTTGGTCAACGTAAAGGTTGCCTATTTTATGACTTAGGTTGTCGTGGTCCCATGACACATTCATCCTGTAACCGCATTTTGTGGAACCGTGTTTCCTCCAAAACCCGTGTGGGGATGCCTTGTTTAGGTTGTACAGAACCAGAATTTCCCTTCTTTGACCTCCAGCCAGGAACCGTATTTAAAACCCAAACAGTGATGGGGGTTCCCAAGGAATTACCGCCAGGTGTCAAACAGAAAGATTACGCCGTATTGACAATGGTAGCCAAAGATGCAGCACCAGCTTGGGCAGAAGAAGACTTTTTCACAGTTTAGAAGTCAGGAAGAAACGAACCGCAGAGGCACAAAGTACACAGAGTTATGAGAATTTGAGAGCTTTTTTGTGTAAGTCTGATTATGCCGTTCTGTACAGGTAGGGTGTGTTATCGCGTAGCGTAACGCACCAATTCTGATTTTAGGTGCATGAGGAGAAATGTCTGTAACGCACCCTACTAATTAATTAAAGGAGAGGAGAATGACAATTCAAACACTAGATATTTCGCCTGTTGGTAGAGTCGAAGGCGATTTAGATGTGCGCGTCGATATCGATAATGGGCGAGTAGTTAACGCCTGGACACATGCGGAACTGTTTCGCGGATTTGAAATTATCCTCCGAGGTAAAGACCCCCAAGCCGGATTAATTGTTACACCCCGGATTTGCGGTATCTGCGGTGGTTCCCATCTCACGAGTGCATCTTGGGCATTAGATACCCTTTGGGGTGCAGAAGTGCCTCGCAATGCAATTTTGGCGAGAAATTTGGGTCAAATTGCCGAAACTCTCCAAAGTATTCCTCGGTATTTTTATGGATTGTTCGCCATTGATTTGACTAATAAAAAATACCGTCGTAGTCGCTATTATGAAGAAGCTTGTCGCAGGTTTGCGGCTTACACTGGTAAGTCTTACGAAATCGGTGTGACAATTTCCGCCAAACCTGTAGAAATCTATGCTTTATTAGGGGGGCAATGGCCTCACAGCAGTTATATGGTGATAAATTGGGGAATTGCTTATATAGTCAGGATTTGTCAGGATAGGTGCAATGATTCCCTAGCGTTTCCTTAAATCAGGAGATTCTGAAGTGGTATCTAGCAGCCAATCCATTGATTTTTCTCTGCTAAAAGTTTTTTGGTTTTCTCAGACATTACCTAATTCTTCCCTACATTGCCTTCCCCAACCCCAAAATCGTCTAAACTCAAAGTGTCCGCTAACTGCCAAAGTCCCATGCCTCGCTGGTTTAATATTGCAGGTCCATGTAAACCTGAAAAACACTATACACTCCCAGCAACAAGTCGTCTCCCTGACTTATCAATGCTGATTGAACAAGAAAGTTATTTTGTCCTTCATGCACCACGACAAACAGGGAAAACCACAGCAATGTTAGCCCTAGCACAGCAACTTACCGATACAGGACGTTATGCAGCAGTAATGGTATCGGTAGAGGTAGGAAGTGCATTTAATCATGACCCAGGTGCAGCAGAATTGGCGATTTTGGGAACTTGGTATAATACAATTTCCATCCGATTACCCGATGAATTGCAACCACCTGTTAAGCAATGGCAAAACCAAGAACCAGGACAAAGAATTAGAGCTTTTTTGCAAGCATGGGCGACAGCTTCACCCCGACCTTTGGTATTATTTATTGATGAAATTGATTCTTTGCAAGATGAAACTCTGATTTCAATTTTACGACAGTTAAGAGATGGTTTTCCCAACCGTCCAGACAATTTTCCCTCATCGGTGGGATTAATTGGTTTAAGAGATGTGCGAGATTATAAAGTAGCATCCGGTGGTAGTGACAGATTAAACACATCCAGTCCTTTTAATATTAAAGTCACTTCCATTACTCTGAGAAATTTTAATGCTGAAGAAGTTGTAGAACTATATCAACAACATACACAAGAAACAGGACAAGTTTTTACACCAGAAGCAACTGCAACAGCTTTTGATTTAACCCAAGGACAACCTTGGTTAGTGAATGCTTTGGCTAAAGAAGTTGTGGAAAAAATGGTTAAGGATAGAAGTATTGCTATTACCAAAGAACACATTTTACAGGCAAAGGAAATATTAATTGCTCGTCAAGATACTCATTTAGATAGTTTAGCGGAACGCTTACGAGAACCAAGGATAAAAGCAATTATCGAGCCAATGTTAGCAGGTTTGGAATTGGGGGATATACCCAATGATGATATTCAATTTGTGATTGATTTGGGTTTGTGTAAAATGCACCCCCAAGGTGGATTAACCATTGCTAATCCCATTTATCGGGAAGTTTTACCCAGGGTGTTAACGGTGACACCAATGGCTTCTCTACCAAGAATTGCACCGACTTGGTTAACCCCAGAAGGAGAATTAAATATAGATGCGTTACTTGCAGCATTTCTCAAGTTTTGGCGACAGCACGGAGAACCGTTATTAGGTAGCACTGGCTACCATGAAATTGCCCCTCACATCGTATTAATGGCTTTCTTGCATCGTGTTGTCAATGGTGGTGGAATCTTGGAAAGGGAGTATGCAATTGGTAGTGACAGAATGGATTTATGTCTGCGTTACAAAGGTGTAACGTTAGGTATTGAGTTAAAGGTATGGCGGGAGAAAAAGCGTGACCCCCAAACTGATGGTATTGAGCAGTTAGAATCCTATTTAGGGCGTTTGGGGTTGGATTTTGGTTGGTTATTTGTGTTTGATAGGCGTAAAAATGCCCTACCAATGGAAGAACGTTTATCAACCCAGGTTGTGGTGACGGAAAATCAACGTCGGATTACGGTGATTCGGGCGTGAGTATTTTGATAAGGAGTAGGTTGGCAATCACACTTCAAAACCTCTTCTTTTTTCTAACTCTTCCAAAAGAGCAATACGATATGATTCTTTTCTGACTTGTCTTTCCCTTTCCACTTCTTCTCTACTAATAGAACCTGATTCTATTAGACTTTCTTCCAATTCAAATATCTTATTTTCCAATATCGACCTAGCTTCGTCTTTTGTATGTTCAGCATACAACCTCTCAACCCATTCATTAAGCTCTTTATTTCTTTGCTCTTGTTTTGAGATGACTTGTGTATCAAGACAGTTCAAGCAATAATACACAGTTTCATCATCTGAAATTTTATCTCTTATTCTTGTTTCTGAACCACAAGATGAGCATTTTGTATCGTATGGTTCAAATGGTAAAAATGAAAATTCTTCCTTATCATTCTCTTGTTTTCTTGTATTATTAAAATAATCAATTTTGGCAATTTTTTCATCACAGACAAAACACTTACAATCTTTATGAGCATCCTTAAAGACTACGAAACCAAGTGACAGACAACTCGGACATACAACAAGAATTCCATTCTCACTTTCAGTAATCCCATTAATTACTGGCTCGAATTTTTTTAGCCTTTGTCGTTTATATTCTTCATAACTAGTTGCAATTGATTTTATCTGCCCAAATTTTTTTTGTTGTTCAACCGTACTATTTTCAATTAGGTGTTTATCCCAGAAGCTTATAATTTCATCTAATGCAGAAGCAATAATTTCTTTACATTCACTAATAGATACTTTTACCTCAAAATGCTCAAATCTATTTCTTAAGGCTCGAAGCATTTTAAATGGTTTGTCGTTAATATCAATATTTAGAATACCCTTAAGCCTTTTCACCAACTCATCATGATAGATACTTACAAAATCACCACTTTGAAGCTTCCTGGGATCTGCACTACTAACATCTTGAAAGATTAAGCTCCAATGTTCTTGTCTAAGTTTTTCTTTTAGTAATAATTCAATTCCTGAGTAGAGATGTAATATGGAATATTTAAGAAAGTGTTCAGATTCAAGACGATTAATAAATAATGGACGTACTGCCTCAAGAATATAATCTATGCCATTATCTAGCAAACTTAATATAATGTTTTCCATCTCTTTGCTTATATGTATAACTTGTACGGCTGTACATCAAGATATCAAGAACTTTTCCGTATATCGTCAATATCCACCTATTATACAGAAAATTTCCAGATAACTACCTAAATCTGGCTGGATAGCAATAAATTTTCTGGCTATTATCCTTTTCCGGGTAATAAACGGAATGATTCGGTATATCTACCCGATGTTTAAACAAACAAAAATCCCCACTTAGCCCTTTTTGCCATCCCCAACCCTAAAATCGTCTAAACTGAAATAGTTCGCTAACTGCTAAAATGCCATGTCTCGCTGGTTCAATATTGCAGGTCCATGTAAACCTGAAAAACACTATACACTCCCAGCAACAAGTCGTCTCCCTGACTTATCAATGCTGATTGAACAAGAAAGTTATTTTGTCCTTCATGCACCGCGACAAACAGGGAAAACCACAGCAATGTTAGCCCTAGCACAGCAACTTACCGCTACAGGACGTTATGCAGCAGTAATGGTATCAGTAGAGGTGGGAAGTGCTTTTAATCATGACCCAGGTGCAGCAGAATTAGCGATTTTGGGAACTTGGCGGAATACAATTGAGGATAGCTTACCCCCAGAACTACAACCCTCAACTTGGGTTTATAATGTTCCTGGGCAGAGAATTGGCGAAAATTTAAGAGCTTGGTCACGAGCTATAAATCGTCCGTTACTATTATTTATAGATGAAATTGATTCGCTACAAGACCAAACACTAATTTCAGTTTTAAGACAGTTACGAGATGGCTATCGCAGTCGTCCAGAAAATTTTCCTTCATCGGTGGGATTAATTGGTTTACGGGATGTGCGGGATTATAAGGTGGCATCGGGTGGTAGTGACAGATTAAATACATCTAGTCCTTTTAATATTAAAGTTACTTCCATTACTCTGAGAAATTTTAATGCTGAGGAAGTTGTAGAACTATATCACCAACATACAGAAGAAACCGGACAAATTTTCACTCCTGAAGCCACAGCAACAGCTTTTGATTTAACCCAAGGACAACCTTGGTTAGTGAATGCTCTTGCTAAAGAAGTTGTGGAAAAAATGGTTAAGGATAGAAGTATTGCTATTACCAAAGAACATATTCTACAGGCTAAGGAAATATTAATTGCTCGTCAAGATACTCATTTGGATAGTCTAGCTGAAAAACTTAGAGAAAAACGAGTTAAAAATATTATTGAACCGATTTTAGCAGGACAAACATTACCCGATACCCTAGCGGATGATCGCCAATATTTAATTGATTTAGGATTATTGCGACGTGATCCTGCGGGGGGATTGGTTATTTCTAACCCCATTTATCGTGAAGTCATTCCCCGCGTTTTAGTGCAAGGAACTCAGGATAGTTTACCTCATATTAGTCCTAGTTGGTTGACCCCAAGAGGTGAATTAAATATAGATGCTTTGTTGGAAGCATTTATCAAATTTTGGCGACAGCACGGAGAACCGTTATTAAGTAGCGCTGCCTACCATGAAATTGCTCCCCACATAGTATTAATGGCTTTCTTGCATCGTGTTGTCAATGGTGGTGGAATCTTGGAAAGGGAGTATGCAATTGGTAGTGACAGAATGGATTTATGTCTGCGTTACAAAGGTGTAACGTTAGGTATTGAGTTAAAGGTATGGCGGGAGAAAAAGCGTGACCCCCAAGCTGAGGGTATTGAGCAGTTAGAATCCTATTTAGCCCGTTTGGGGTTAGATTTTGGTTGGTTATTTGTATTTGATAGGCGTAAAAATGCCCTACCAATGGAAGAACGTTTATCAACTCAGGTTGTGGTGACGGAAAATCAACGTCGGATTACTGTGATTCGGGCGTGAGTGTTTGGACTGGAAATAAATAGGCGATCGCCTTTGGTGTAAAGCTGAATCCCAAGGGGACACGCTCCGCGAACGCTGATCGCAATTAGGGGAAGTCCAACGCAAGTGGTTAAGTATAATTATTTTCTTACTATTGGAATATAAACCCGCTTTTTTCTCAATATAAATACGCAAATAACGATAAAATGATTAAAATAGTTACATTTATCCCTGAGTATAGAAGTATTGATTTATTGAGTTTTTAGCAGAAATACATGGTAAAATCAAAGAAGTTGGCAAGAATGCATAGCCACATTATGGATTACAGAAACTATATCACCATCGAAGCGAATAAACGCGGTGGTAAGCCTTGTGTACGTGGCTTGCGAATTACAGTTTATGAGGTGCTTGAATACCTAGCTTCCGAGATGAGTGAAGCGGAAATTCTTGATGATTTTCCCTACCTGACGCGAGAAGATTTAAAAGCTTGTATTGCTTATGCGGCTGACCGTGAATGTCGGCTGATGATTTCGACCTGATCAGCATGAAATTACTGTTTGATGAAAACGTAATAAGGTGCGTTACATTCCATTAACGCACCCTACAAAATCGGCGATCTGCTTGCAGCAGCGCTTCGCTATATTCTCCTAAGATAGATATAATGATGAATCATCATAACTAAAAATCGTCAAAAGTTTTACAAGGAAATAGATTCGTGAAGATCCGACAATATGAAAATTCTGACTTAGATGCTGTTCTCTCCTCTTGGGAAATAGCAACTCGATTAGCACATCCGTTTATGACTGACGAATTTATAGCTCAAGAGCGAATAAACGTAGCTGAAATATACATACCTAATACAGATACATGGGTTGCAGATATCGACGGTAATGTTGAGGGCTTTATTGCACTAATGGGCAACGAGGTGGGAGCCATATTCCTACAGCCAGATTACCACGGCAAGGGTGTGGGAAAAGCCCTAATGGATAAAGCACAAGAATTACACGGCGACCTAGTGGTTGAGGTATTTAAAGAAAACTCAATTGGTCGGAAATTTTACTCTCGGTACGGTTTTGAGCATCTAGAAGAGAAATTGCACGAGCCTACTGGGCAGCAAGTATTATGTTTGAAATTTACTGCTCGCAATACTAGCGATCGCAATTAAGGAAGCACAAGAAAATGGATATTGAGCGAACTGACAAGTCAACCTGAGCAAAATTAATTTAACATTTTCGGAAGAAACAAAAATCTCTGTATTCCTTATCTGTTCCCTCTCCCAAATATAAAATTTATTTTGCACGACTACTTATGAATAGTTTATCCAAGACTAAAATAAGATCAACATTTTTTAGGAGGTGCTGTTTCTGAATAATTTACCGGATGATTTAGCCATTGCTGAAATTCATCAAGCAATTGGTAATCTTGTCATTCGATTTCCATTACTTCATTGCCAAAAATGTGCCAAGACACTCAAACAGTGGCTACAACAACGTAAAATTCCTGGTAAACTTTGGCGACTTTCGACCATATACGACAATGAAGACTTTATTTTGAGTAATCGCCTGGAAAAACAAGGTTGCTTTGAAACTATTACGGAAAATGGCGTTCATTACGGTGTTGAAGTTTTTGGCAAAATTTTCGACAATCTTTCCCCACAAGGACTATACCCAGATGACTGGATTCAAGATTTTACTTCTCTATCTAATGAGTTTAAAATAGAAGTAATAGAAGAATTTTGAAAATGTTTAATGGAGTTAAACTGAATGAGTGCATTATTTAATTTACTGGAAAAAATTAAAACTAAACCAGGCTTATATTTGGGAACAGCATCTATTAGTAATTTACGGATGTTTATTTTGGGATATCGCTTTTCTCGCTCTGAATTAGGTATTACTAATACTGAAACTGAAAGTGATTTTTATAAAAACTTTCAACCTTGGCTACAAAACCGCTTATCTATCCATACTGTTAACGCTTGGGATAAAATTATTTTACTCACCTGTATTGATGAAAAAGCTGCATTTGATTACTTTTTTCAATTACTAGATGAATTTATCCAAAGAGACAAAAGCCAGGATATTGAACCGATGCTGGCTGAACCATCCTCTGAAAATTCTCAAAAAGCTGCCTGAAGAATAACACTGAATCTTAGTGTGCTTGGTTGTTTCTGTCGCAATTATTTTTTCAAGTGCGTAGCGTTCCGAAGGAATAGAGATCGCACTACGTCATAAAAATTCCTGAAAGAGGTTATCGAACGGTTCTGTATTTTTCCAGCGATAGGTGTTGAAGTCTCGATAATCAACCGATAAAATTTGGCCATGGCCTAATTCTTCTGCCAGGATAACGAGAGAGGAATCGGCTAAATCCATCGGTAAGTCTTTATATTTTTCCATCAGTTCTTCAATACGCTGGCAATGATGTTGTTTGAGATCAAAGATTTGTAGCTTTCCTGTAGAAATTTTATGAATAAAGATTTTTGGAGCATCTACTCCTACTCTTTTTTGTAATAGATAGCAGGTTTCCGTGACGACGCACCAGGTTGTAATAAATTGCTGATTAGCTAAATCTTGAAATCGTTTTTTGGCGGATATATGAACTGCATCTTTTTTATTAGCAAGAGCTAACCAAAAGCCTGTATCAACTATGATCATATTTTTGGTTAAGTTCACGGTCTAAGTAGTTTTTATGGTTTTTTGAGAGGTCTGTTTCAGCTTCTATGCAACCGATAAAGTCTGACCAGTCTTGCGAGGAATTTTCTGAAGATTCGTGTTGATTCAAAAGGTAGCGTTTTTTCAGGACTTCTACGAGTTCCACTATGATTAGTTGTGCATCGGGAGGAAGAGACGCAATATCTTGTTGAATTGTATCTAAGTTCATAATCTCATCTTGCTGTTTCCCTGATTATAGTTTAGCAAAAAAGCGTGTTGCATAAATAATAAGCATCAAAAAGGTACATTAATGAAATGTAATGCCCCCTACAAGATTAGCGATCGCACTTGTTAGGTTGCGACTTGTCTCGTTTTAATGTAGCATCCATGTGAATTTCAAACAGCTAACGACAAAGGCAAAATTGCTGAACCTCCCCAACCATTGCTAGGTACTTTCAAGCTCAAACTGTTTGCTCCCACAGGCACATCAAATACGATAGTAATCGTTTTTTGTAACCCTGGCTGAATCTCACTAGCCAAAAACTCAACGGTTTGATCTCCTTTCATTTGAAGAGTCTGTCGTCCCCTTGCTAGAAACACTGTACTCACGTTCTTGGGAGTCAACTATGTTCATCATTGAAGCCGAAATCGTGCGAGCTTTCTTACCATCATTCCGAAGGATGAGTCGAATAATGAGGAATTCTCCATCGGCGTATGTACTTCCAAGCGAGTTATAAATGAGGCATGATCGCTCAATCTTGCCGACTGAATGGATGGTTTGATCCACAAAAGCTGCTGCAATAATCCTCCCACTGTAAAGTATGGGAATAAGATTCTTGTGCTTTTTGATTAGCGACTCAAACGCATTTACATATTCAGAAATCTTTTCCTGAACTGCTATATATGAGACGGCTTCTTCAGGAATTGTTTTTAGAGAGGCAATTGCTTCATTGTAAAGACCTTGCTCGATCATTTGAGTTGCTTGCTGAATCACATATTCAGCCGAAGCGTTGACATACTCTACAATTTTCTGTTGCGCCTCCTCGTACAATTCGGATGAAGCAGGAATCGCCTTTAGAGTATTAATCGCTTTCTGGTACTTGTGAGTAGATGCGTGAGCAGCAGCAGTTTCAAATCTTTGCTTTTCTAAGTTTGCTTTGTACTCTTCTAGCTTCGTCTGAGCAATATCTGAGTACTCCGAAACCTTCTTTTGTACCTGACCAACTAAATCTTTTAACTGTTCATTGCTCTGGACCTCTGTGATCTTTTGCTGTGCCTGATTTACAAGAGATTTGAATTTGTCTGTAAAGCCAACCATGCCGATAACCTCGCTGTCTTTTGAGTAAGCCGTAATTCAGTATGTATAGAATCATTGTTCCCACGCTGAATTATGAACTAACGTCTTCAAGCTTTAATGTCCTAACCTAGAATTCTGAACTACCACCCACAACCAGACTTAAGCAACCCAACGCGACCAATGATGTTGGGTTTCCTTACGTCAACCCAACCTACAATTTTTTTGCAACATTTTAAGCTTGTCACGCCACTACAAGATTAGCGATCGCCTACTCGATTTTATACGGTGGATTTTCTCTTAAAGGCTGTAAACATTCATCTACAAAGTCAAGCGAGTGCTTGGTATCTATGTGAAAGTAGATGAGTCGCTCATAAATTTCAGCAAGTTGTATTGCGGCAGCCAAAGACTCTATACTGACCGCTACGGTTAACCCTAAACCATCAGGCTCGATTCGGTTGAGACTAAATGTACGCCGATCTTCAAAAATTTCATAGGAAGTACCGAGAATATTGACTACACAACCATCTCTTTCCTCGATAAGCTGTACCTTGTAGCAAGTTCCATGAACATTTATCTCACTTGGATACTTATCAATATTTCTATTATCAAAAATACTAAATTGTTCTGGATTTTCAGCAAACTGCTCTAGAAAATCTTTGTCTTCTTTTTCTATCTTTCTGCTTTTGTAGTATTCATTTCGTTGGTTTAACTTCTCAGCAACGTCTATGAAACGGTCATAGGTTAGTATTTTAGCATTGTGATGTCGAACAAATTTTGATTTTACATGGATAAGCTCTTCATCAAAGTGGCTACGTCTCCCCATAACGATAAAATATTCGCAGCACAAATAGGTTCTAGGATCGCGTAGTGGCATCTTGACACACCACGGTTCTCGCGCCAGATTGTGTTCAGGATACAACATATCATGCTTTTTAGCTATATCGGCTAAGTGTGAACGCAAAGATGGTCCCTCATCTTCCTCAAAATTGCGCCAGTTATTAATCTGCTTTATAGCACCATCTAATCTGTCAGATGGACTTCCATCATTTTTGAAAGGTTTTAAATCAACTGGCTCTAACTCTATAAATGCAACATTCCAGCCTCCAGAAAACGATTGCATTACAACAAAGTCAGCACGATATTTTCCACTTAAAGAGAACTCAGAAATGACATAATCAGAATGTCCCCCACAATTCATAAAAGTTGCCCAAACAAGTAAAGGTTCTTTCTTCAAGAAATTGTGTATTTCCCGTTCACCCTTTGTTTGCTCTAGAACTTTAACAAATCTGTTCTTCAATGTCATATACAGCAGATTCCTTTATTATGAGTTACATTCTAATATTGGTTTTTGATTGCTACTTTATGTCTCAAAATAAAGTGTACCTCATTTTTTGTACATAAGTAGAAGCTTTTCGTTAGATTTATCATTGATATCCAGAAATTTCCCGTATAATAACATCCAAATTAGGACATTATACAGAATTTTCTAGATGTTCTTACCCGTGATGATAAACCTGTTCCCACTCCTCTAAATTCTTGTTACCCAAAAATTTCAATTTTTCAACTTCCAACTTTAACCTTTCATTCTCCGTCCGTAGCGCCAATATTTCACTCTTCTGCAACTCAATTAAAGACTTTTGACTAATTACCTCACCAAAGGCTTTTTTCCGGTTTTCAATCCCAAACCATCTTTGATAGGTTTTTGTATGTTCATCAACAGTATGACCCAAATTGTCTGCTGCGGCCTTAATAGGTATTCCCTGAAGATGCGATCTAATCGCGCAACCATGCCGTAAATCGTAGGGTTGAAACTCAATACCCACTTTCCGAAACCATCTGGATATATCTCTCCGCATCCAATTAATATTTTGCACAGATGCGATTTTTGTAACCTTTTTCTCTAAAATCTTTAATGGTTTGGGATTTTGTAAATCAAATAATTCTATCCATTCAGGTACAAAGGGGATAACTTCTCGATATCCAGTTTTTGTATTTTTATTCACTTTCCAAGTATGGTCTATATTTTGGGGAGACATCCACCAATTAATATCTGGTTGTACAAATAGTTCCCTTGGTCTTAACCCAAAAGTCGCCAACATTCCATATACCCAACGCCACATTTCCCAAGTGTCAATTTCATCACTAATATTGGTATTTTTGCGGTTGAGGGCGAATTTTTCAAATAGGTCAAAAGCAGATATTATCTGATCATCTTCAGGAATTTCTCTATGGGCTGGGGTGACATTATCCCGTGTGACATCAAGTTTAAATCCTAAATTAAAGGTTTTAATCAAAACAGAAGTTACCGCAATTAGTTCATTTTTTTTATTCCCCTGAAATGAATTAATAATTTCCTCAAAATTATCTTTTGTGGCTAAATGGGTGAGAGGCAAGTTTCTTTTAATTACAGATATATAGTTAGCAAAAGTATTTTGACTGGTTATAGTTCTCTGACGGGTTTGATAATATTTTTCGTCAAATGTATCTAATAATTCACCAATGGTTTTTATTTCTTGCTTCTCTCTAGATTTAATTCCTAAATATTTCTCATTCCACTGGAAAGTATGACGAGCGATTAATTTACCCAATTCGTAACTTTCTTCAATTGCAGTTTTCAGTCCCTCTAAATTTGCTGGTATCCCCAGAGACAAATCATACTGCTTTTTTTCTTTACCTGAGTCTGCCATCGCCTGGTTTTAACGGTAGCGTAGCTCGTAATTGGAGAGAATTACCAGTTTGTTTAATGCTAACTCTTATTCTCTCCCTTTTTAAATTAGTATTAGCTTCGACTAACTTCTGCTCAAAAACTGCTTGATACTGTAATTCCGTCGCTTTGATTTTCGCCATTGTTCCCCTATAGCTGCCGTCTGTGGTGTTCTGCGGCTCAAAATCTGCAAAAATATCGGCGAACCAGTCGGTTGAGTCTGCGTTTGCATATTCATCTGTAGATGTGGAATATCTCCCCTCGCAATTACCCTGATTTTGATTTTGTCCGCTCATTCCCTAGATATTCCCTTATTTATAAACTGAAGTGGTGAAAATAAAATGTTATCTCATACCAGAAAAGCTTTATAAAACAAGTTCTTGAGTAACATTATGAGGATTGCACTCGTTACCATAGCAGTTATATGGTTCCTGGTGGTGTGATGTGCGCCCCGACTTTGACAGATATTACCCGCGCCTGGGCAATTCTGGAATATTTCCGCACTAATTGGTTAGAACCGGTGTGGCTGGGTTGTTCATTAGAACGTTACGAACAAATCCACACTTATGATGATTTCATGGACTGGTTGGATGAAGACCGCAATCATCGTGAGTCAGATTTAGGTTTTTATTGGCGCATGGGTTTAGATATCGGTTTGGATAGATATGGCGCTGGTGTTGGTAAATATGTGACTTGGGGATATTTAGCCCATGAGGATAAATACCAAAAGCCGACTATGGAAGGGCGCAATGCGGCGATGATTATGAAGGGTGGTGTCTATGACAGTTTCAGCGATACTCACTCTTTGATGGATCAGTCTTTTCTGCGGGAGAATACTACACATTCCTGGTACGATGAGGGAACAGCAGATATTCATCCAAGCGATCGCACCACTAAACCCACAGCAAATAATAGCAAAGACTTTGATAATGCCTATTCTTGGTCGAGTGCTGTACTACACAAAGATTTCGGACGTTTAGAAGCGGGTCCCTTAGCTAGACAATTAGTAGCTGGTGGTAATCACGGTGAATCTTGGCAACACCATGACGGGTTTATACTGGATGCTTTTAAAAGTATGGGCGGTGCTAGTGTTCACGTGCGTCAGCTAGCACGAGTTCATGAACTTGTCAAGTTATATCGCCAAGCTGAACACTGCTTACGCGAGTTTAAATTAAATGACCCTTGGTATATTAAGCCTACAGAAAGAGATGGCAAGGGTTGGGGTGCAACGGAAGCGGCGCGGGGTGCGTTGTCTCACTGGGTTGAGGTGGAAGGCGGTAAGATTAAAAATTACCAAGTGGTTGCTCCTGGGACTTGGAATATTGGCCCTCGTGACGGTGAAGGTAAACGCGGTCCCATTGAGGAGGCTTTGATAGGGACACCCATTTACGATTCTACTGACCCTGTGGAGGTTGGTCACGTGGCGCGCGCTTTTGATTCTTGTTTGGTGTGTACTGTTCACGCCCATGATGCTAAGACTGGTGAGGAGTTGGCGCGTTTTCGGACTGCGTAGAGAAGGGGGGAGTTTAAACGCAAAGGTTCGCGGAGGTTAGCGCAAAGGTACGCGGAGAGTTTTTGAGGAGTTAAGGAGGTGCTAATGGCTAGTTGTTTTTTGGTTAGTCATTAGCTTATTTAAATAACATCATACTTAAAATGTTTACTCAGACTTTGGCTCAATATTAAATTCAAGTTTGGAACGGTAGAAACACACATCAAACTCCAGGAAAAAATTAGTTTGTCCGAGAGCATTGCTGGCAGATTGCTCAGGTTTCCTGCTAACTGAATAATCGCTTTGCTTTCATCCCAAACAGCACCTAACTCAATACCAATTTCATAGGGTAGAACATTTACAGTCGCACCACTATCTACCAATCCCAAAGCTTCCACGGCTCTATCTCCCTGACGAAGGCGCAGTGGAATACGTGGTAAATTATCAAACTCATTTTGGGAAGAGTCAGTGGTAGTGTATTTAAATCGCATCTAGTCGGACCTATTCTGATTGTTTTAAAGTTTGCATCAGAATTTCACCTGCACCAAAGGAATTGTAAGGTGTAGCTAAGTCATAGGTTTTAAACGGTTCTAGAGGTGAAATATCTTCGTTGGTGTCCAATTCTTCCGCCAAGATACGGATTAGCTTGAGTTTTTCTAATACAGAGAGTTTCCGAACAGCAGGAAGTAGCTCAGTTAGCGTCATATTTTTCACTCTATTTTTACAGTTTTACCATTAATCATAGCTGAAATATGAGTTATTCACGAAGTGCTGGAAGAAACTCCAAAACTTAATCAATGATGATCTTTTAATCGATGACTCAATTACCCTCCAGAAACAATACCAAGAAACAAATTTATTAATGTTTTATTAAAAAGTAGCCAAACAACCCAAAATACAAGATGAATAATTACTATCATCCAAAACTCAGCTTGATAGGAAGCTTTGCTACTTTTGTGATGTAATTGGCGTTGGGCAACAAATGCACCTAACCAACCACCCATAAATTCGCATAGATGTAAAGTCTTCTCTTGCACTCTCCATCTTCCTTTTTTTGCACGAGATTTATCATCAGCGTACAGTGCTAAGGTAATTAAACTCATACAAGGATAAAGGATGAAAGGAATTGGGATGCCTGTAGTCAATAAAAAATGGATTGAACCCAAGCCAGGTAGTAGAGATAAAAGTAATGTCTCGAAGACTAATGATGAAGATTTCACCATAGGCTTGGATTTCAACTTCATCGGTGTGCTAAAAGATGAGGATTGAGATATAGGTTTTGATACCATCATCCCTTCAATCGAAGCATTACACGCCCGTAATTTGCCGTTTTGCTCAACTGCGAGTCGATAACAAATAATATCACCAACTTGGGGACGACGGTTAAGATTTTTAAATGCGCTAATGTGAAGAAAAACTTCCTGACTACCATCACTGAATTTTATAAAACCAAAACCCTTCTCATCTTTCCAAGTAGTTAGTTGCCCTTTGCGTAATACAGGTTTCATGAATAAGTCTTATATCTATACCTGCTTTATAGTATGCCCCTGTTTATACCAAAATATAACAGTAATTCAAATTTTTGATATTTATAGTCTAAATATTTCTTGAAATCTCGTAACGTAACACACTAAAACTCATAGAACTAATGCGTTAGGCTAGCTGTGATGCACTTCAAAAAACATAAATCTATAAGGTAAGCTTGTGCCTGATATAGCGTTACATAAATATCTCCCTCTTCTTCCTGAAGCAGCACTGCAAGAATTCATAGAATGGTGTGTTTTAGAACAGTCAAAAGCGGCAGGTTGTAATTTTACTCCAGACCAAAGTAAGTTAAATAACTTGTCACCAAGCGAGTATGTTCCTAAGCTGATTGACCAGTTTATGAAGGTGAAGCCAGACCCAATTAAAGCCGGGTTAGTGGCTGCGATCGCGGGGAAGGAAGCTGACAAACATGGTTTATCTGGTTTAGCAGTTGTCGCCGATTTTATCGCACTTTATGTCAAGTATTTAATCCCTAAAGAGGGTAATACTCCAGAACAAGCAGAAATGATATTAACTGACGCATCACAAAAGCAGTGTGAAAAATTCACAGAAATTGCTAGTAAATACGGGGTGAAATTCTAGTTTCTGTCCAGACCATATTTTTCAGAGGTTTTGTCTGTTTCATTAGCCAAAGCCTCTGATTTAACCTTCATTGAATTGTTAGGGCAACAACTCGAAATAATTACAATGTCTTGGACGAACAAAACCAAAATCACGACGGTCAAGTGTTAAGATGCGAGTGATGTTATCTCTTTCTGCAAGCTCAATAATTGTTGCATCTGTAAAGTCAAGCTGACTATCAGCATATTCTGCCAGAATTTCATTAACTCGCGCTAAGTCTTTAGAATCAAGTGATTCTAGTCGAATATCACTAGCTGCGAGTTCAATCAAAAAACGACGCATGACTTGATGTCCCAGTCTAGACAAAATTAGATAACAAACTTCAGGTAAGACTGAGGTTGGTAAAACTAATGGTTCACTTAAGGTTGTTGCCACAGTCACCACACGAGAATGATTGCGATCGCTTTTATCAGTAAGTGCAAACAAAAAACTTGTATCGAGGATGGCTGTCATGTAGGATCATCTGATTTGAGACTCCAACCATACACAGGGTTAATTTCATTTTTTAAAATCTCTTCATCCCGCTCAGAAATGTTAGTTTCATTAGAAGTGCCTAATCCTGCAATAGACATTAGAAAAGAAGATTTAGGATGATTTGATTCTGGCTGCTGAGTTGATTTATAACGAAGATAGTCAACAAAAGTAGCAAGTTCAAGTAATGTATGATCTGGGAGAGCATTAACTGCCTCAATCAATTTCTGCCGTTCTTTCGCACCAGTATTCATTTGCTTAAAATACAGTAGTGTATCTAACTATTATACTTCTCTTTGACTTGCTCAAGGGCGTAGGTGATATTCCTTTTTCAGATCCATCAAGCTGACAAACTGAAACTGAGTCATAGCATTACTTTTTCCCGACTCATGATCAATATCGGGGCGAACACCTGGAGGAAATTTTGTCATGCTAACTATCATTGGTTGCGGGAATCTTAACCGCAGTGACGATGCTGTAGGCGTAATTATTGCCCAACGCCTACAACAATATTTAGCCGCAAATCCTCAACCTGATGTGCGCGTGTATGACTGTGGAACAGCAGGGATGGAAGTCATGTTTAAAGCCAGGGGTAGTAAAACATTAATAATTATTGATGCCAGTTCCACAAATTCCGAACCAGGTGCTATATTTAAAGTCCCAGGAGAAGAATTAGAAGCTTTACCAGAACCTAGTTATAATTTACATGATTTTCGCTGGGATCATGCTTTAGCTGCTGGAAGGAAAATATTTGCAAATGAGTTTCCCGAAGATGTCACAGTTTATCTAATTGAAGCCGCAAATCTGGATTTAGGACTAGAATTAAGTCCCATAGTCAAATCTGCTGCTGATTTAGTTTTTGAACAATTAACCAAATTCATTAATCACAGTAGATAGACTGAATTAACAATCCAAAATCCAAAATCCAAAATCCAAAATCGACTTACGCCCAATCCCGATAAACAGACAGTTCATCTACTCTCATTTCAAAGGGTATACCTTGACTATCTGGAGGACAAACACGGATTTTAGCACTGCTGATGATGGAGTTTAGTAACGTTCCCATTGGCACGATTTGTCGCAAAACTCGCCAATTAGTAACTTGATCAGGACATTCAATTACTAATGTCATCGCATTAGCGCGAGTTGTGACATACCAGCGACAATTAGAGAGCAAATTTTGAATGATGCGATCGCACCCTTCATAAAAATACTTACTAATCGAATCTTCTAGTTGTTGCCGTAGTATAATATCTGCCGATGTCGGCTGCTTAGGATGCGAATCGTCACTATTAAAATAAAAATTATGGTTCACCATCTCTCTTTATGATCCTAGTTATTTGCCAATAGCCATTCCATAGAGAACATCTTTATTGGTTTGTAATAATTCTTGGGTTTCATCATCGTAAAAAGCACCAATTCCACTACAATCAATTCCCAAATAATTACTCACCAAATAAATTCTTTGTCCGAGAAAACCAGCTAATTGCATAGCCGTTTGATAATTGATATAGTTAGATACAAAGAACAAAGTTACAGCACAATCTCTCGCGATCGCTTGATTCACGCATAAATAACCTGTCCGTTCCCCGAAATTACCTGCTTTCAGCAGATGCATACCTTTATATAATCCCGGCGATATCCCCTCTACTCGATGCACAACAGCGTAAATTTCGATTTCCTCAAAATGGGCTGTTGGTATTGATTGTTCAATTTGTCGCCAGATATATAGATAGTCTTCTTGAGAAATAAACTGTTTCCGGAAACGTCTAATTGATCGTCTATTCCAGACAGTTTGATAAAACTTCTCCTTGTCCAAGTTAAACTGTGGCTGTACTAGTGGCTGTGCTTGACTTTGCTGTACAGATGTTAGTTCATAACTACGTTCAATAAATTCATTAGCTTCAAAATAATCTGTTCCACAGACAAAAGGAACCTTTAGCCTTAAACGCCTGACTGGCTTTTCTTGCACCTCACCAGAGATTACCCCCGCAGTGATAAACTCTTTATTTTCAAAGCCTAAAACTGTATTTAGGGCAAGTTTATCAAAGTCAAAAATCAGTTGTATATCTTGGTTATGCAGATAAGCTGATGCTGCGATCGCACCTAAATGATGACCACTATCTAAAAAGCAATATCTCAGGCTTCTATCCTGATATTTCCAGCTAGACCTATAATAAACGCAACTAATTAAAAAAATGCAGCCCTTGATACTTTTGCCCGGTATAATATAACTCTCCAACCCATCATCAATTAATTCATAAATGAGAGTTAGAGAATTATTCTCAACTTCTAGATGATATATACCATCTATCATTCCCGACATTCCGCGCACTTGTACATAAACTTCCGTCGGATATAAAGCGCCTGCTGAGGGATTTACCCGGAGTTTATAGGGTACATCTTTATATGCCTTTTCTAGAGTTACTGCACTGGTTAACCAGATAAAAGAATGAAGAGGATTATTGACATTTAATTTCACCCGCCGATAAAACTTGGGATAAACTTTAAATGAAGTTGGCTGGGTGGAAGCATCGACATAATTAGGATTAATCTGTACAGATAAGTAAGAATGCTTGGTAGTATCATGGTAAGCTGTCTCTAAATTCTTACTTTCCGGCATTTTTGAGTAATCCTAAAATCTCTACATTGCTAGCAAAATCTATCGCTTTATAGTCGTCTAAATTTCTGATATTCAAATTAGGTTTGTATTGTAGAAGTAATTTAGTAACACCTGTCTTTCCTGCTGACGCTGCATACATTAAAACAGTTGCACCGTTATCATTTTGGTTATTAATGTTAATTTTTGCAGCTAGCAGCAAGCTAATTAACTCATAATGATTACCAAAACAAGCAAACCATAAAGCATTATTCCGGTCATGATTTTTGGCGTTAATATTTGCCCCCAAATCAATTAATTCTTTGACAACTGCATAAACTCCTTCTCTAGTCGCTTTCATCAAAGCAGTGTCGCCATTTTCACCTTGTTGATTTAAATTATGGGGATTGTAGCCGTTTGCTATCAGCCATTGCTTGGTGATTGCACTCATTTTTTGCTTTTTGATCTGATTCATAACTAATCCTTGATATTTCTAAATTGACTCAGCCTGATAAATAGTAGGTTATACCTACCATTCCTCAAAAAAAGATCATGGCATTCCTAATTATTAGAGTCTTACAAAACTCTAGCTAGTCGATTAATTGGTAGCTTTAATCACCCCATTCCATAAGTCTGGTATTGAGAGGATACCTAAATAAATTAGGCTAAGTTGAGGAGAATATTCACGCAGATTTTCGTTATTTTATTCTGGCAGCACCTTAAGTTCTGCTTAATTTTTAACTGAACAAAAATTAAGATAGAAATGTCTGAAATAACCATGTAATCGCTTTGTGTTGAAATTTAGGTTCAATAGCAACAATTAAGCTTATTTATATATTATCACTCTGATAACTTTAAATTATGAATCATTTATAAAGATCCCCAGACATATTAGCAATAGTTGGCTAAATAAAACCTAAAAATGCAGCCAAAGCTACAGTCAACTTTCCAAATATAGGCGTTGCTAAAACCAAGTATGAATTTAAATGTAGAGATGTTCCATGGAACGTCTCTACAGGGGTTTGGACATGATCACAAATCGTATTCATACTTCAAATCAACAACGCCTAAATTTAAATATGCTTTTTACCAAACCCTTGTCAAGCTAAAACTCTTTGGTAAATACACGGTATCTTAGTTTACCTATTGTGATCAGTGGCGTTAAGGCTGGACAAGTTTCTATGAACTTTCTCATTCACAATGTCATAAATTTAACGAAACTATGATAGATTTTCATATATTCGGTTCTAGTAGAAATCAGCTACTTAGAGGTAAGGGGGAAAGTTCGGTGTAAATCCGGCGCTGTCCCGCAGCTGTAAACCGATTTGGGATTTTTAGTTTAAGATTTAAGATTTTATCAGACAGTCCAAAGCTGAAAATTTAAAATTGCGTAAGTCAGAATACCCGCCGATACAAAAGTAACTTTAGCTAAAATCTACGAGGCATAGATGACGGCACAACATACAATGTTTGTTTGTACCACTTGTGGAAGTAAGTGGGAAGGTGGTAAGCGTGTAGGTGAAAGTGGCGGAGAACAGCTGCTCAAACAGTTGCAAGCACATTATCCCGATTGGGAATTGAACACAGAGTTTATTATTCAACCCGTGAATTGCATGAGCGCTTGCGATCGCGCTTGTGTGGTATCCTTTGCTGCATACAACAAATCTACATATCTTTTTGGTGATATTGCTGCTGATTTATCACCCACAGCAATTGCTGGAGTCTTCGAGTGTGCGAGTAAATATTATGCTCACCCAGAAGGTTTATTACCGTGGAGTGAACGCCCAGAACCACTTAAAAAAGGAATCTTGGCACGTATTCCAGCAGTACCTACGCCCTCACTGATCAAATCTCCAGAAAAAGAACTCTGTAACTAAAAATACCAGATTTCCAAACTAATTAGGCGATCGCATCTCATATCTTCCTCTTTGCGTCTGGTGCGCTTGGTGCGTGAGACAGCAGGCGCAATTTGGTATTTGATCAGAATAATGTGATTAAATACCAATACCTTCGCCAAGCTGACCTTAACCCTAAATGCAAAAATCAAAGTCAATTAAGATTTCCAAAGCCACACGCTACCAAAATGCAGCCATAGATTACTATATGGGACTCACAGGTTCCTCCTATCTACACTATGGCTATTGGGAAGTAATACCAAATATTGATGAAGAATTGACTATAACTCAGCTGCGTACGGCACAAGAAGCCTATACAACTAAACTGTTTAGTTTCATCCCAGAAGGAACCAAATCTGTACTGGATGTAGGCTGTGGTATTGGTGGTAATGCAAAATTACTATGGGAACGTGGACTGAGTGTTGAAGGACTAGCACCCGATGCAATCCAAGAAGAGAAGTTTATTCAAAATACTAACGGTAAAATACCTTTCTACTTAACGACATTTGAAGAATTTCAGACTTCACATTTCTATGATTTAGTTCTATTTAGTGAAAGTAGCCAATATATGGCTGTGGAAGATTTAGCCCAAGGTGCTGCGCGTTTACTTAATAGTGGTAGTTACTTACTAATAGCAGATATGATGCGCTTGGATGCCGAATACAAAGAGGGAATTTTTTCTAACTGTCATGTTGCTAATGACCTCCACGCAGCTTTAGAGAAGGCTGGATTTAAATTAATTAAAAGCGAAGATATTTCTCAATCAATTGCACCAACACTTGATTTGTGTCTGAGTAATTTTCGGACTTTTGGATTAACCACATTTAAATATATTGCTGATGTTGTCAAGATAGCAGTTCCACCTGTACATACAATAGGAAGTTGGGCTTTTAAACGTTGGCTGGAGCAACCAATTGCGGAAGGTCTAGCTGCACGAGAAATTTTTAATAACCATCTGTGTTATAAAATTCAACTTTGGCAGTTATCAACATAAATAATGTAACCTATTTGAGAAGTAAGTCAGGAGTCAATAACTCATGAATTTCCGCAACTTCCTATATTCACAGCAAATACAGAGCATTTTTTCTGCATCTATATTGCATATCCGCCAAGGTTTTGCAGTCAACCATAATTGCTTGACAGGGGTAGCTGTCGCTTTAGTAATTTCTGTTCCAACTTTAGCTTCAGCCGCGCCTTTACGAGTCGGGGTAGCTGGTTCGGCTCCTTTCGTAGTTGGCAAAAATAAAGACACTTCAGGCATTAGTGTGGAAGTATGGGAAGAAGTGGCTCGTTCTCAAAATATAGAGTATGAATTAATTCCTCAATCTAGCGTTGCCAATGCCCTAGAAGTTGTGGAACAGGGCGAATTGGATTTGTTGATTGGACCGATTACAATTACAGCCCAGCGACTCAAAAAAGTTGACTTTACCCAACCCTATTTTTCCACAGAAATTGCCGTTTTAACAGCAGCTGACGATCCGAGTATTTGGAGTCGTGTACAACCTTTTTTTGAGACTGCGGTGTTAACTTCTATAGGCGTATTAGTTATCCTGATGTTCGTGGTGGGGAATTTGGTTTGGTTGGCGGAACGAAATCAAAATAGTGAACAATTCCCGAAAAATTATCTTCAGGGAGTGGGTAACGGGATGTGGTTTGCGCTAGTAACATTGACTACAGTGGGGTATGGCGATCGCGCACCTGTTACCCGTCTTGGCCGTTTCATCGCTGGAACTTGGATGATATTGGCTTTAGTGACAGTTTCTTCATTAACAGCCGGACTGGCTTCAGCCATAACTATCGCCTTGTCTGGTGATTCTACTGAAAGATTTACCAATCCCTCTAGCCTTAAAGATACCAGACTAACAACTGTCGAAGGCTCATCTAGTGCTGATGTCGTACAGAATTATAGCAGTCGAGTTCAAGAAGTCGCCACCCTATCAGAAGCCGTAGAACAACTGTCTACGGAACGAGCCGATGCAGTAGTGTTCGACCGTCCCGCTATGGAATATTACCTCACGCAAAATCCCGAATTGAACCTGAAATTAACTAATTTGTCTTTAGGAACTGAGCTTTATGGGTTTGTCTTACCCATCGATAGTCCTTTAACAAAAGACCTCAATATTCAATTGCGACTGATGTCTGAAAATGGCTCTTTGCAAGACATTTCCACTCGCTGGCTCAGTTATACATCAGAAAATTCTCAAAATTCGGCAATATAGCAATTCTAAATGAAAAAGATCCCCGACTTCTTCAAGAAGTCGGGGATCTAAATCTTCTGAGAGTTCAAAGCAATACTCTACACAAGATATGGTTCTTGGTGAGTTTTAATTGTGCAATTAGAACGGGGATAAGTAACGCAAAGGAGAGCGAAACCTTTAGACATTTGCTCATCATCTAAGAAGATTTGATCAGATTGATCAACTTCACCTTCAACAATTTTTCCTACACAGCTAGAGCAAGAACCTGAATGACAAGAGAAAGGCAACTCAATCCCATTTTCTTCTGCTCCTTCTAAAATGGTAGTCTCTTCATCAATTTCAATTGTGGTGTCGAGTTCTTGCTTTTTGTTGATTAATCTAACTTGATAGCTGGCCATTTTCCGATTCTCCTCAAAAGTTATAAGATCAAATTGATTTCGCGAAGTTTATGAGTTTCTGTTACTTAGTGAACTCCAAACTTCGAGCAGCAGCACGGAAGAGGACACTGCATTGATGGGGTTCCTCTTCTCTTCTCCCCTTCCCCCTGCCTATTCGTTGAACTAGCTGCAAGGTACACCCGTAGGTGTGCCATCATCTGTTTTGAATGATTTTCCACAACCGCAGGTATCACTTGCATTAGGGTTAGTGAACTTAAAGCCACTTTCCATTACCCCTTCTACAAAATCGACCACAACCCCATCTAATAACGGCGCACTTTTAGCATCAACGTAAATCAACACATTACCTTGTTGAATTACCAAATCATCTGGTTGTGGTTTGCTAGTGACATCAATGCCATATTCATAGCCATTGCAACCACCATCTTTTACAGATATACGGATGCCTTTTTGAGCGTCATTATTATCAGAAGCTGAACCTCTGATAAATGCCCGCAGACGAAACTCTGCTTTTTCTGTTAAGCTAACAGCCATTACGTCTCCTGATGTGTTGCGATGAATTTTTGTTGAATGCAGGTGAGGGTATTTTGTCAGTTGTCTAATAACTAATAACCAAAGAATTTTTGATTTTGAATTTGCGATTTTAGATTGCAGTTTAATCCAAAATCCAAAATCTAAAATCTAAAATTGATTGACTAATGACTACTTTGTACAATTGGTTGTAGGTTCCAGGGATGGAGGTTGTCCGTATCTCCAGGGCGCGGTGTTACCACATACGGGACAAGCGCGATCGCGTTGAGAACGGCGCTTGGCAAATTCCATCCGATTCAAGTCAATTGTTAATAACTGCGATAACAGAGGTTGACTGAACCCAGTGATCAACTTAATCGCCTCCAAGGCTGTTAGACAAGCTAGTGTCCCAGATACAGCACCCAGAACGGAAAAAGCACGTCTATCCCAATCAGGCTTTTCTGGAAACAGACAGGATAAACAAGGAGTCACACCGGGAATAATTGTAGTCAGATAAGCCTCCATCCCGTCCATAGCAGCCTCCACCATCGGTTTACGCCAACGTACACAAGCTGCATTCAGCAAGTTGCGTTCCGTAAAATTATGGGCGCAATCCAGCGCCATATCAGCCGATTGCACTAAGGAGTCTACATTTTCAGCAGTGACATAATCATGAACTACATCAACCTTGATATCAGGATTGATAGCTTCCAGAGTTTCTTTAGCTTTGAAAACCCTGGGTTTACCTACCCAATCATCCGTCATTAAAATCTGACGGTTCATGTCATCCAATCGCAAGTCACCACCCCGGACTAGGATTAGTCGCCCAACGCCCGCTACTGCTAAGTAAAGCGCCGCCGTACCGCCTAATCCCCCCACACCTGTAACTAAAACTGTCGCTGACTTCAGGCGTTTCTGAGCTAGTTCGCCAAAATTTGGGAGCATCATTTGGCGACTATAGCGTTCTAATTCGGTAGGCGTTAGGTTGATCAATTTTTACCTCCTAATCAGAAGTGATTTCTGTCAGCGTAACTACATTCTTCGGCTTGTCATTAAACACTTTGAACAGCTTTTCTTCGTAAGCTGTTGATTCCAAGAAAAGATCATGAGCTTTTTGCAAAGCTAACGAATATTGCTGGAGTATTTCTGCTGAAGTTAAACCATGAGCATTATCATCAACTTCTGCCATAAATTGCGAAAACTTCTTCAAAATATGCAGACGATTGACATTCACATTTTCTTTGTCGTAGGGCAGATTGAAGAACTGAAAAAATTCTTCTGCATCTACAAGCTTTTTGAATTGATTCATAGTTCCAGTCATTGAGCCTTCTCCATTGTTTTTAGCTGTTGCTTAAGCTCATCTAGCTGTTGATAGATTTTATAAGTTGCAGCCGCTACATCCATCAGAGTTTTGTAATCTGTGGGTAGACCTTCTGCTAAATCATGCAGATCCATCTTCATTTGACCAGCTTTACTATTCAGCCGCTTAATCTTGGTTTTGATTTCTTCAATATTTGTTTCGCTGACTTGCGCCATTCATTACTCCTAATTATTAATTTGCACAACAACACTAAGATTCAATACAGTTCAGTTAAGCCTAAAAATCAACGTCTACGTAGGTTGGGTTAAGCCCAGCGCAACCCAACAAAGTCATGGAAATGTTGGGTTTCACTTCGTTCTACCCAACCTACAATTTTCTTAACTGAACCGTACTGCACTAAGATTAGGGACTTACTCGAAATAAATTATCCTAAGAAACGTTCGCGCAGCGTGCGCGAAGCGCATACCACTCCAGGCACAGAGGACACAGAGTTATGAGGGTCTGAGTGGTCACTGAGCTTGTCGAAGTGAGGTTTTTTCGTTAGGTGATTGGGCATTTTTTTTATTTGGAAGTCCCTAATTTAAGTTTTTAGGTAGTCTTAAAGGTTGCCTACTTCGGAGAATCTCTTGGCTAAATCAACACCTTTTTTGACATAGTTTTCGCCCTCTTCTGCTAATTTTTCCATTGAGTCAAAACCGAAGCGATGAGCGTCACGCAAGGTTTTTACAGCTAGCAAAAGACGACCAGAAAAAACCAGCGCCCAGCCGAATCCTTCATGGCTCAAGTCAATGACAACCTGAGAAATTAGACCTGTTTCCTTTTCCATAGCAGCCGCTACAGCCCGGAAAAATGCCATAATCCGCGCTTGAGTAATTGCGTCAACTTCACCTTCAATGGAAATTTCGCGTTTCTTTTGTTTGGTGACAATGAAGGGTTTGAGGATTAATTCATCAGACCAATTACGATAAACTCCATAGCTATCTTGTCCCCGAATTTGTTGGACTAATGTCTTGAGGAAAGGGGAATTCAAGACTACTGTATCGGTGCTTCCGTTCAGATTATTGTTTGTACTCATACTGTTGCTTCAACTTCAAATTAATCTGCAAAGTTTGGAGTAGTTTGTCTTAAAGCTTTACGCAACCAAGGTGGAGGATTACCTTTGAGGGTTTTCACGAGTTTATTGAGGACATCACTAATTTCCTCTTCCTCTGATTTAGCTTTGACTGGGGTAACGCCTTTTTTAATTAATCGGGCTGCGGCGCTACCACCAATTGCTGTGACATAAACGATGGTACAATCAACTAAAGCATCAAGCTTAGGATTGATTTTATCTTCATTACCATCTTCTTTTAAGTCACCGTCAAATTTCAGCGTTTCGAGAAATTCATATCCCTGGTCGGAGATTTCATAAACATCAATTTCTCTCGCCCATCCGAAGTGAGCATTAATATGAATTCGGTCACTTGTGGTAAAGGCTATTTTCATTGTGTTTTCCTGATTTGCGTTTTGGAGGTATTAGGTATTGAAGAAGAAATTGATTCTGTCTTGGTGAATCAGAGTATAAAAATGCCAAAATCACCCTTCTTTTTCTTCTTACCTTTGCGCCTTTGCGCCTTTGCGTGAAACAAATTCTTATTCCTCAGACACCAATTCCCATAAATGTTTAACTCTCTCTTCTTCGGCTTCTAAAAATAGATTACCGATGCCAAATAAAAGCTCCATTGTGCCTCGATATCCCACTTTCGTGAAGTATCCATTACCTAAACGGTCATAAATGGGAATACCTAGACGATAAAAAGGCATCGAGAGACGTTTAGCGATCGCACCTACGTTAGAATTACCAATGAGTAAATCAGAACCTGCTGCTAGTTGCTCAAAGTCATCTAAGTCGCCGATGGTGACACTTTTAACCGGGAGTTTTTCCAACAGAGGCGATCGCGTCGTCGTCACCACTGCATGAATTTGAGTCCCCATCGATTGCAAAAAGTTCACCGTTGACCATAACAAATCAGGTTCCAACGCCAAAGACACTCGCTTTGCACCAAAGTAAAAATGACTATCAAGCATCGCATCTTGTAGCTGGCGACGTTGGCGACGGTATTTTTCGGGAACGCTATTACTACTCAGAATCGCCAATGCTTGCAAAAACTCATCCACAGCATCCAATCCAGTCAGTTCACCAAACACCTCGTAAGGGATGTTAAAGCGCTCCTCCAGAATTTTGGCGGCATTTCGCATACTTTCGCCCAAAGCGATAGTAAAGGCGGAACTACCTATGTCTCGTAGCTGTTTTATAGTTGTGCCACTAGCTGTAACCGAACTATAGCCATCTTCTAAATGACCATCAAGGGAAGCACCAAGATCAGGGACAATAATTGGTACTAATCCAAAAGCAGTCACCATTTCCTTGATTTCCTGCAAATCCCCTGGAGTCAGAGAAGAACCCGCCAAAATCGTCACCTGTTCAGTTCTAATTCCACCAGCCTTGGGAATTTCCCTGACGATACTTTCCACAGCCGCCGCAAAACCATCTTGCAGCGCTCCCTTGAAATCTGGAGTAGGAGCAAATACAATCGGTAAATAATCTAATTCCGGATGGCGATCGCGGATATCCTGAAGAAAACGTTCCAGATCATCTCCTCTAGTTTCCGTTAGCCCCGTACTACATAGACCAATAATTTCCGGCTGCACCTTTTCCACCAGAGTCAGAATAGCCTGTTCCACATTTTCTTCGCCACCCAAAATAGTAGAAACTTCAGTCATGGCTGTAGTGGCTAGGGGAATAGCTTCCCGAAAATGCCGTACAAGCACAACCTTAGCGAAAGCAGTACAACCTTGGGAACCGTGGAACAGAGGAATCATCCCCTTCAACCCCAAAAAGGCTAAAGATGCACCCAAAGCCTGGCTTTGCTTCAGAGGATTAACAGTCAGTGGTTTATTAGGAAGATTAACAATCGCCATTATATTAATACCAAATTGCATTCATTGGAAGGATCTTGTAGAGACGCGATTCATCGCGTCTTCTTCTGCGGATTCATCGCATCTTCTTCTGCGGATTCATCGCATCTTCTTCTGCGGATTCATCGCGTCTTCTTCTGCGGATTCATCGCATCTTCGGGAGAAAATCAGCCAAATCATCCCTCCAACTCTTCCCAAGGAGCAGGCTTGCGTATTTGCTCCCAAATAGGACTATAAAGAGCCTCATACAATTCCCGTGCCATCTCAACCATCCCCGAATAACCAGCATAAGGATGGTGGCGTTCTTGGTTAATATCCAGAAAAGGAATCCGTGCCTTCAGAGCAGTATATTGGTTACGACCACCAGCAATTAACATATCAGCGCCAGTTTCCTTCACCAGCCGTAACAACTCCTGAGCATTACCCTTCTCCATCATGATGCCATCATTACCAATCAACTTCTTAATCCGGGCTTTATCTTCCTCAGTGCTTTTTCTCGTACTGGTAGCAACAACTTCAATACCTAAATCCTTAGCCGCCGAGATAATCGACCAACTCTTAACACCGCCGGTATACAAGACAACTCGTTTACCTTTAAGTCGAGCGCGATAGGGAGCCAAAGCCAAATCAAGAGCCGCAGTTTCTTCAGCAATCAGCTTTTCTGTGCGTTCCTGCAAATCAGCGTCACCCAACTTAGCTGCAATATTTCGTAGACAACGATTCATATCATCAATGCCATAGAAAGACTCTTCAATGTAAGGAATGTTGTAGCGTTCCTCCATTTTTCTCGCCATATTCAGCAAAGCGCGTGAGCAGATCATCACATTCAGCTTGGCACGATGGGCATAACGAATATCATTGAAACGAGCATCACCCGTAATTTTAGATAAAACCCGAATGCCTAATTTTTCTAACAGTGGAGTGACTCCCCACATTTCACCGGCGATGTTGTATTCGCCTATCAAGTTAATATCATAAGGCGTAGTTGTTTCTGGTTCTGCTGTACCAACTACATATTCCAGCAAAGCTTCACCACCAAAGCGGTTCCCCAAGTTTTTACTACCAATAAAGCCCGGAGCAATCACCGGAATCACAGGAATACCAGTTTTCTCAGTTGCAGCCTTGCACACAGCATCCATATCATCGCCAATCAGCGCTGTTACACAAGTAGCATAGACGAAAATTGCTGGTGGCTTGTAGCGATCGCTCAGTTGCAGAATTGCCTGATAGAGCTTTTTTTCACCCCCGAAAATCACATCATTCTCAGTCAAATCGGTAGTAAAGCCCGTTTTGTAGAGTAAAGGCCCAGAGGAGAGACTACCACGACTACCCCAAGAATTACCAGCACAGGCGATCGGCCCGTGGACTAAATGAGCTGCATCAGTAATAGGTACAAGAGCAATCATTGCACCATCAAAAGCACAACCACCTTGAGCTGCGCCTGGTTGTGCTTGTTGGGTGCAAGATTTGTTTTTCTTCTCTCCCTGCTTGTGCTGATTGTGTTCACATCCTGATTCACTGAGCAACTCGTTGATTTTACCTTGGGTATTTTTCATGTCTCTTCTCTTGCTGGATCGACAGTGTTAATATCAGTTATTAGCCTATTCATTGAGTAATAGGCTGACTGCAAAAATCTTCTTTATTCCACATTTACACCAGATAATTAATCAGCGTAAATCTGGGGTTGATTACTCATAAAATTGACTTTTGCAAGCTGCTTAATGAGTCCTAAATGGAGCTAAGTATCTAACAAATATATTTCGTGATATCTTCTCCACACTCATCAGCAAGATAAGACAAAGCCCGAAAACGCATTCCCACAAACTCGTCATAGAAGGGATTGAGTTTACACAGGGGGGGAATATGAAGAGTTCGCCCAAATAAACTAATACTGCGTTCAAAAGGACAACAGCAAGGAATTACTTGACAAATTACATGAGCAAGGCGAGAGTTTTTAACTGGCATTCCATCCAGCCAACTACGCACAGGATTAAGAAGATTAGAAAACCAGCCTGATTTTTTATTGTTAGGTGGATGGTAAGTAGGATGAGAGTGAGTGTGATTGATACTTTCCATAATAGATATCTCAGGTAAATGCGAGAAAAAAAGGAAGGTAAGTTGGGGATTGGGATGGAAGATTCAGTATCAGATATTAGGAAAACTCTTTCTTTCCCAATTTCTTGTACAGACGCGATTCATCGCGTCTCTCCCTACTCCCTATTCCCCTGACTTACCTAATTAGCACGCTGCGTAACCAATTCTTAACGAATCAAGTCGTAAGAAATATCAGTCTTAGAAGGAATATTGGTGTTGCGGTCAATGTCCTCAAAGATTGTATTAACAATCCAGTTGAGCAAGTTGATCACACCTTGGTAGCCAATGGTGCTGTAGCGGTGTAAGTGGTGGCGATCCATGATCGGATAGCCAATTCTAACGAAGGGAACCTTACAATCGCGCCATAGGTACTTACCGTAGGAGTTACCGATGAGCAAGTCTACGGGTTCGGTGAACAACAAGGAACGCATATGCCATAGGTCTTTACCGCCCCAGATGGTTGCGCCTTGACCAAAAGGACTAGAATCTAGTAAAGCTTGAAGTTCTTTTTCAAATACTTCGTTGGAGTTGTTAACTAGGATGTGGACAGGTTCAGCACCCATTTCCAACATAAAGCCAACTACGCTGATTACTAAATCTGGCTCACCAAAGATAGCAAAGCGCTTACCGTGAACCCATGAATGAGAGTCAGTCATGGCATCAACTGCACGTCCCCGGTCAATTTCTAGTTCTTCGGGAATGGCTATACCACTTAGTTCACTGAGTTTCATCAAGAACTCATCAGTACCCTTGATACCCCAAGGACGGGAAACTACAGTGGGTTGCTTCCACTCTTTTTCAATGTATTCACGGGTTTTGGTGGTAGAATATGCTTGCAGAGCAATTGTAGCTTTAGCATTAATTGAATCTGCTGCATCTTCTAACTTTGTACCACCTGGATACATATCAAACTCACCTGTGTTGGGTGAATCTAAATAGTCGCTGTTGTCAGCAAGAATGGTGTAGTCAAAGCCGAACAAGGAAGAAATGCGTTTGATTTCCCGGTTGTTGCCTACATAAGTATCAAAACCTGGGATGAAGTTGATTTTGCCGTTGCTGGTAGCTTTCTTCTTACCTGCGGTCAGGTTAGAAAGAATCCCCTTCATCATGTTGTCGTAACCAGTGATGTGGGAACCCACAAAGCTAGGAGTGTGAGCGTAAGGTACTGGGAAATCTTGAGGAACTGAACCAGCTTCTTTAGCGTTGTTGATGAATGACTGTAAGTCATCACCAATTACTTCTGCCATACAGGTGGTGCAGACAGCAATCATTTTAGGCTTGTACAGTTGGTAAGAGTTCGCCAAACCGTCAATCATGTTTTGCAAACCACCGAACACCGCCGCATCTTCAGTCATTGAAGAAGACACACCAGAGAATGGTTCTTTGTAGTGACGGGTTAAGTGGGTACGGAAGTAAGCAACGCAACCTTGAGAACCTTGAACGAAAGGCATTGTGCCTTCAAAACCAACAGCCGCAAAGATTGCGCCTAAAGGTTGACAACCTTTAGCTGGGTTAACTGTTAAAGCTTCACGAGCGAAGTTCTTTTCACGATATTCCCAACCTTTGGTCCATTCTGCAACCCGTGTAACTTCTGCGGGGTCGTGACCGTTTTCAAATTCCTTTTTGTTTTGGAATAGTTGTTGGTATTCTGGTTGGTGGAATAACTCAACGTGGTCTTGAATATTTTCTGGATTTTGAGGCATTTCTACATCTCCAAGCTTACTGAAGTCGTTCGTTACTTTTTGAGGAATTCTGTGGTGGGAGTGGGAATCTGACTCAAAACTCAGAATGCAAAAATCAAAAGAAACTTTTAATTTTTGAATTTTGAACCTTGAATTCCCGACTCCCCCCTGGGGCTAAAACCCCAGGCTATCCCTACTTATCCCTTCGCCATTTCCCTAAGCTGTTGCTTTAGCCTTAGCCTTCTTAGCTTGAGCTTTCTTGTTCCAGGGAGCGCCAATTAATGCCCAAGTTGGGCTGTTGAGTGCCAAATCCATATCACGAGCGAAGATAGCGAAGCCATCATAACCGTGATAAGGACCGGAGTATTCCTTGTTATGCTTTAATAGTTTTGAATATCTGAATGTTTGCAGTAAGCAGTGTCAGTGATAAACATTGTTCGCTGATCACAAATTTATTTTTAGGCTAAATATAGGCTAAATCATAGCGATGCATAATCAGGGTGAAGACAAGTTCGGTTAATTAGTTACGCCACAATGCACCCCACACCCAACCCCTTCTGTGCAAACCTACTGTGTACACACAAATGACTGAATTACCCCAAATCTTTTTTTGTAGGGTGTGTTGTCGCGTAGCGCAACGCACCATCCTAAACTTCGGTGCGTTAGGACTAAAGTCCATAACGCACCCTACAAAATGAAAGGTTTTTGGACTTGTGTGTATACCTTAGCCCCGCAAGCAAAGAGGGGAGACAGAGCCTCAATTTGGCGGGGTTTCCAAGTCTAATCATTTTCATCTACCGACAGCAGTTTTCTTGGTTGAAGTCTGCAAGCACACCAGCAAAGAGAACAGATGATCACAAAATTACTATTAGAGTTAGAGCAAGTAAATCTGCGTTTGAAGTCTGCAAAAGCAAGAGTAACCGTGAGAGCATCAAATGGAAGTCTGCAATTACGGGCGACGTTACCAATTAAACCTGGAGACAAGGACACCAGAGGAACGGGGAAAAAGCAATATAATCTCAGCTTGAATATTCCTGCTAACTTGGATGGACTCAAGACGGCTGAGGAAGAAGCTTATGAATTAGGCAAGTTAATTGCTCGTAAATCTTTTGAATGGAATGATAAATATTTAGGTAATGATGCGATTACAAAAGAATGTAAAACTATAGGTGAGTTACTAGCACAATTTGAAGCGGAGTATTTTAAAACTCATCAGCGCACAACGAAAAGCGAACATACTTTTTTTTATTATTTTTCCCGCACCAAGCGATTTACTGATGCTCAAGATTTAGCAACACCTGAAAATTTAATCATTTCAATTGAAAAAATTGATAAAGAATGGGCAAAATATAATGCTGCGAGAGCTATATCAGCTTTTTGTCAGACGTTTAAAATTGAAATTGATTTATCTCAATATTCTAAAATCCCGGAGAATAATCCCCGGAATATACCGACAGATGCTGAAATATTCGCAGGAATTATTAAGTTTGAGAATTATTTAACTAACAGGGGTAATCAAGTTAACCAAAATGTTAAAGATAGCTGGCAGCTTTGGCGCTGGACTTATGGAATGTTAGCAGTTTTCGGTTTACGTCCACGGGAATTATTTATTAATCCTAATATTGATTGGTGGTTAAGTCAAGAGAATGCAGATTTAACATGGAAAGTCCATAAAGATTGTAAAACGGGGGAAAGGGAAGCTTTACCTTTATATAAACAATGGATTTCGGAATTTGATTTAAGAAATCCTAAATATTTAGAGATGTTGGCAACTGCAATTAGTAAGAAAGATAATACTAATCATGCTGAAATAACGGCTTTAACTCAACGGGTTAGTTGGTGGTTTCGTAAAATTGGTTTGGATTTTAAGCCTTATGATTTACGTCACGCTTGGGCGATTCGGGCGCATATTTTAGGTATACCAATTAAAGCGGCGGCGGATAATTTGGGGCATAGTGTGCAAGTGCATACGGAAACTTATCAGCGTTGGTTCTCTCTGGATATGCGGAAGTTGGCGATTAATCAGGCTTTGAGTAAGAGGAATGAAGTTGAGGTGATTCGAGAGGAGAATGGCAGGTTGATGATGGAGAATGAAAGGTTGAAAATGGAGGTTGAGAAGTTGAGGATGGAGTTGGTTTATAAGCGTAGTTAAGTAAATTTATGTGGTGCGTTGCGCTGCGCGACAACACACCCTAGTTCTTTCCTGCGTGCATTTAAACCCATTTTCGTTGCTTTCGCCAATCAAATAATCATAAATTATTATTTTTCTTTCCTCAGAGTGATAGAAGAGGGTTACATAAATTAGATATAATTACCGTTGCTCGTCAGCTAGCTTAAGTTTAAACTTAAATAAATTGCCACATAATTATAAACTATGCAAGAAGATGATTTGGAGGAATTACGTAAAGGATTTATTGAAGCTATTGCTGCCCATAAGTTCGTGGAATTAAAACTTGGGACTGATCGAACTGCTGAAATTAATAAACTTAAACGCAGGTGGGCAAGAATAAAAGAAATTTCTACACTTATTCCAGATTTGGATACGGAACAAAATATTATTAGTTATAAATACGAAGGTATTGGATTGCAGTTACTCAAAATTAAAAGAGAATTAGAATCTACCAAAATCCAAATCATTGAACAACAAAGAATCACTAACAATCTTCTAAAACAAAACTCACTGCATTTGCAACAAATTCAAGAATTAATAAACTCTCTTAATATACCACATACTTTAGCAGTTACTAATTTAGAATATATAGACGGCTCAGATTTAGAGAGCTTAAAAAGAATGCTGGATGAATTCTAAAACTTCTGAATATATACAGATAAACTCATATATGAGAAAACTAGCACAAGAGCATCTTTCCTGTAGGGTGTGTTGTCGCGTAGCGCAACGCACCGCCATCTTAAACATCCCAAATGTCCGAGGAAAGCTGCACTTCCCCATTGCTACCCCAATCTAACGGGTAAATATTCTGCTCGATTAAACGATGAATGCTCGAAAACGCCCATTGTTGCGGTGATTCACAAAGCTGATGCCGTACAGGATTGTAGTGGATGTAATCGCAATGATTGGCAAAATCAACATCATCTCTAATTAAATGCTCCCAAAATCTGCGTTGCCAGAGGTTTCCTTCTTTTCGCTTCTGGCGCGATCGCGTAATATCAACATCAAGCCCTAACTGATGACCGTAGTATTTAGTTACAAAACGTTTAATTAAAAGCATCCGCATAGATAGATTGCGATCGCCTTCAGGTAGAGTCCATAGGGCGTGAAAGTGATCAGGGAGTAGAACAAAGGCATCTATTGAGAAAGGGTAATTCTTGCGGACATGATTAAAAGCAGCACGCAGGCCAATACGTCCAGTATCTGAGCAAAGCCAGGGTTGTCTTTGATAGGTAACTTGGGTAATAAAGTAGGTTCCGCCGGAAATGTCAGGTCTGCGGTAGTTGGACATGGATGTGAGAAAATGGGGTTTGTTTTCTAGGATGCCCATTATTGCTGCGGTGCGTTGCGCTATGCGACAACACACCCTACTTTTGAGGATATCACTCAGTTAAAAGTTAGGCGATCGCAATATAGAAAATTATTGCTGCGGTGCGTTGCGCTACGCGACAACACACCCTACTTTTGAAGATATCACTCAGTTAAAAGTTAGGCGATCGCAATCTAGAAAATTATTGCTGTGGTGCGTTGCTCCACGGGACAACACACCCTACTTTTGAAGATATTACTCAGTTAAAAATTAGACGTTGCTGATTTAAAGTACGCCCTGCTGAGGTTCACACACAAAAGCGCAAGCAACAAAAAACGTAATTTTGGCATTTCATTTTCAAATTCAGCAACACCGAATATCAAGTCCTATTTGTTTAGGCTCTTTTGAATGTTCTGGTTGCAGTGATTCCTTTCGCTGTCATGGTGATAATCAAATTATCGTCGGTGAACTTCATCGCAGACGTGGAAGAGTCATCGTCAAGGTTTTTGCTCACCAAGGTGTCACCCCCTTCCAAAGTGGTGATGTAGTTGTTAACTTTGTCCGTTCCTGGATCGCACTTATACTCCTGTCCCAAGGTAAAGCTGATCTTGATGGTCTTGAGGTTCGTGATGGTCGTAACGGTGAAGTTATCGCCATCAATCTCCACTATCATGTCCGGAGTGGTTTTTGCTAAAACATTTCGCTTGATCATCCCAAGATCCTCAGCCTTCAAGTATTCCTCGAAGTTCTCTTGGGAGACAAAGCTGTATTTTCCGGCAATTTGTATACTCATGATGAAATTTGCATTTAATTCACATTTGAAAGGAATATATTTGATAATTCGCGTTTTGTCAAGATTTTTGGGTTTTTTAGGGGATTTTATGGTAATTTCTCCAATAGAATCTTTATCTGAAATTCCAAAATATCTAAACCCATTCATAGGAAAAATCACAGTTGAAAAACTTGTTTCTCCACCATTGCTCAATAATATCCCTAAATAGTAGCAATTTGGTATGATTAACGAAGTGGGCGATCGCCTGCAACAACCTACGCTAACATTTGCAAAAATACTATGGCAAAGCGTAAAAAAAGCAATCTCCAGTGGATTAAAGAAACCCTGGAACTAAAACCCGATCATCGCTGGGAATCTCCATCAGGCTATAAAATCTTTGTAGCAGATCGGGGGGCTGTTCGCCTCAATGTCCCCCAAAATTGGGTTTTTGAGCCACAAGAAAAATCATTCAAGTTCTGCGATCAAAAACCGCCCAAAGACGATTGCTGCTTGGAAGTATCTTTCAATCCTCTGCCTTCCCGTGACTGGAGCTTATTTCCCCTAAAATCTACTTTGAGGAAAATCATGGAAGAAGATAGTCGCAACGTCATCGCTAGGGGAGAAATTATTACCGTCAAGCGCCAAACTGCCAGAATTGTGTGGACAGAGATTAAATTTATTGACACTCAGGAAGAACCACGGGAAGCTTTTTCACGGACTTGCATTGGTTTGGGGTCAAATGTACAGTGTTTGATTACATTTGATTATTGGGCAGATCAAGCAGCGCAACTAATACCCGTTTGGGATGAGGCCATGCGTAGTCTCACGCTGGGATTGTATATCAGTGATCCCATGACTGGTGCGGCTTTCCCAGATTGAACCACAGTAACTTGGGTGGAGTGACAACGAAACCCAACAAGATTTTGATCAAGTTAAGAAGTTGCATTCCTCAATCTCACTCACACCAGTTTTAGTTTTTAGCTTTAACTGAACTGTTTTAGGCTATGATATATCTGATTATTAAGTAAATAATTATACAAGTTTAAAAATCCTATGTCTAATTTTGTGTATGTAGATAATTCCAATGTTTTCATTGAAAGCAAACGTGTTAGTGCTGTTCGGAAAGCTTTAGTGGCGAATATTTATGATGCGATGAACAAGAACATTATCGACAATAGCTATCGCCTTGATTTTGGTAAACTGCATAGCTTTACAGCAGGAAGCGACCCCGCCAAGATTCAGAGAGCAGTTTTATTTGGTTCGCGGCCTCCGGCAAATGATTCACTCTGGGGAATCGCTGAGAGGGCAGGATTTGAAACTATAATTGTTGATCGAAATGCTGCAAATAGAGAGAAAAAAGTTGATACAGGTATTGTGACAGCGATGATGCGAGATGCTTATACAAAAATGCATAAGGGTGAAGATGTTATTACTTTAGTAGCAGGCGACGGCGACTTTATACCGGCTATTGAAACTTTGCGTGATGATGGTTTTACCGTTGAGCTATTTTTCTGGAATCATGCCGCACAAGAGTTAAAAGATGCGTGTAATCGTTTTGTTGCACTTGATCCACACCTTGATCACTTAGGTTTCTAAGAGGATGTTTTAAAAGTTTTGGGCGAATATAATATTGCTTCGCAACGCCAAAGGCGAACGCTACTACACAAGCAAAGTCCAGCGACCTGGACTAATGAAGAATTAAGGTTTTTAACCCGCGCAGGCGGGTTTTGTCTGTATAGCCGCAACTTCTAGTCGCCAGGGCTAGTAATAAATTAGACTTTACAAACATCCTCTAAGCTTATTAATTACCTAGTGAGCTTATAAATTACTTGGGCATAATCTCCTGACATCTCAGGGTTTCTGCCTTCCTGAAATCAAACTATGATGCGATCGCACCATTTAATCTAAAAAAATATCACTCAAAATAGTCGCTCATTTTACAGTTTTAATTTCAGCAAAATTTAATTAATTCCTCAACACTATCCCAGATAAGAGTTATATTATTTAAAGCATCACAAATATATAGTTTCTAGATCATCCTAAAACTTGCATTTAGACTAAAAAGAAATTATTTTTTATCTCACCGTCAAAAAATGCTGCTGTCATTGAATTTCAGGACCTATGGCTAGGTTCGGAGTAATCCCAAGAGTGCATTTGACGGAAAGGTAGACCCATCTTTTGGAAGACGTACTTCTCTTTCACACCAGAAGCTACTAAGTCAGGCTTGAGGGCTTTGATAAACTCCTCAAATTCGTAGGCGGTCACGTCATCGTAAACGATAGTACCATTTTCGATGTAGTGAGTGGTACGTTTGTAGTCATCATTATGAGCGAACTCATAACCAGTACCAATCATCTTCATACCCAAGTCTAGGAAAGCTGGGACAACGTGACGAGGACGTAGACCACCAACCATCATGGCTACAGTCTTACCGTCTAAACGGGGGCGATACTTGTTAACGATCGCATCCATTGTCGGCTGATACTTAGCAATAACCTTCTCAGCGTTTGCTTGGATTTTTTCGTCAAACTTAGAAGCGATTTCCCGTAAAGATTCAGCAATCTTGGTAGGACCGAAGAAGTTGTATTCCAACCAGGGAATACCATATTTTTCTTCCATGTGACGGCTGATGTAGTTCATCGAGCGGTAACAGTGGATGAGGTTCATCTTCACGTTGGGGGTCATCAACATTTCGTTGATAGTACCATCACCAGACCACTGAGCAACTACGCGCAAACCGATTTCTTCTAGAAGAATACGGCTCGCCCAAGCATCACCACCGATGTTGTAGTCACCAATGATGGCTACATCATAAGGAGTAGAATTAAAGTTCAGTGAACCGTCAGCCTTAGCCTTATCGGATCTAGGGAATACCCAGTCACGAATCATGTCGTTAGCGATGTGGTGTCCCAAAGATTGAGAAACACCCCGGAAACCTTCGCAACGAACTGGAACAACTGGCTTGTCGATTTCTTTTGCAGCCTTACGAGCTACAGCTTCGATGTCATCCCCAATTAGACCGATGGGACATTCAGATTGAATGGATACACCACGGTTCAGAGGGAAGAGTACTTCTAATTCTTGGATCAATTTCAGTAGTTTCTTGTCACCACCAAAAACGATGTCTCTTTCTTGGAAGTCAGAGGTGAAGTGCATAGTACCAAAGGTATCAATACCTGTAGTACCAATGTAGTAGTTACGACGACCAGACCAAGACCAGTAACCGCAACCAACAGGTCCGTGACTGATGTGGATCATGTCCTTAATAGGACCCCAAACCACACCCTTGGAACCTGCATAAGCACAACCACGAGCGGTCATTACACCAGGAAGAGATTTGACGTTAGATTTAACGCCGCAATCGCTCTTACCTTCTTCAAATACATTTAAGTGCTTTTCGCGTTTTTTCTTAGCTTTATCTGGGTAAGCACTGAGAACTTCTTTAATAAGTTCCTTTCTTTCTTCAACAGTCTTGTTGTTTTCTGGAGGTGTCATTTTATCCTCTCCGATTCGTAAGGTTCTGGGAATAGGGGACTTAGAGTCCCCTCTAGGTTTAGTAGGGGGAGATGCAAGGGTGAAGGTTAAAGGTCAAATCTGAAATTCTTCCTTTTTCCTTCGGCTGAAATCTTATTATTTAGCAGCAGCTGGCTTGCCAACCAACATTGCAGCATTTTCATCACTTTCGAGAATACCGAATTCAATCAACAATTCTTCTAGTTCTTCCATTTCGATAGGTGTAGGAATAGCTAGGTTTTTGTTGTTGATGATCTTGGTAGCCAATGTGCGGTATTCGTTAGCTTGGTTGCTTTCGGGTGCGTATTCGTTAACAGTCATCCGACGCAATTCAGCGTGTTGAACGATGTTGTCACGGGGTACGAAGTGAATCATTTGGGTGTTCAACCGTTTTGCCAAGGTTTCGATTAATTCGATTTCTCGGTCAGTGTTACGGCTGTTACAAATCAAACCACCCAAACGCACGCCACCAGTGTGAGCATACTTAAGAACACCACGAGCGATGTTGTTAGCAGCGTACATCGCCATCATTTCACCTGATGTAACGATGTAGATTTCCTGTGCTTTACCTTCACGGATAGGCATAGCAAAACCACCACACACAACGTCACCTAATACGTCGTAAGATACGAAATCTAGGTCTTGGTAAGCACCATTTTCTTCTAAGAAGTTGATGGCGGTGATAATACCACGACCAGCGCAACCTACACCGGGTTCTGGACCACCAGATTCTACGCAACGAACGTTACGGAAACCGGTTAACATTACTTCTTCGATTTCGATATCTTCTACTGCACCACGTTCAGCAGCCAAGTGAAGAACGGTTGTTTGAGCTTTACTGTGTAGCATCAAACGGGTGGAGTCAGCTTTAGGGTCACAACCAACGATCAGGATGCGTTGACCCATTTCTGCCATAGCTGCTAGGGTGTTTTGGGAAGTGGTAGATTTACCAATACCGCCCTTACCGTAGAAAGCTATCTGTCTAATGTTTTCGTCAGTCATGATTGTTTATCTCCTGCAATTGGTTGGTTAGTGGGTCTGTTTGTTGACGTTCACGCCTGTTGAGCTACAGCAGTGAGCGGATGTAGAACGTCGCCGGGGACGATTGTGCTTAAGCACAGGCCGGGGGCGATCGCTCCACAGCAAAATCGAGGGGTATTGGTGTCATAATGATTCAGGTTAATTTTTTGTTTATTTGGTTTCCTTTGCCACTTGTCAAGCAAATGACAAAGGAATTACACACTGTACAAATATGTGGAGATAACAAGCAGGATTTGACGTAATGATTCGCCAATCAATGCCCAAGTCCTATTTGTTCAAAATAGAAGCCTTTAAGCCAGAGACTTTAGCCATTGCAGCGCTGCTGTTTTCTGCGGATACTCCGGCTGAGGCCATTGCTGCACCCAAATGCTTGGCAACAGCATCAAAGTGTTGGTCGTTTAACTTCATACCTGTGTGGGTTTTTTCCATTGGACGACCACCATATTGCTTTGGTCCGTCAAATATTTGAGAGAAGAAAGCAATTTGATGAGCGCGTTGTTTAGCCATATCGGTTTTAGCGAAGTAACCTTTGAGGCTACCGTCTGCCATAACGCTCTTGTGAAAGGCATCAACTACTTTTTCAATTGTGGGTTGTCCACCAATGTTTTCGTACAAACTCATATCCTGATTCCTTTGAAGCGAGTGGGATAATGCAATTGACAATTAGGTGTTGAATACTTTCACCTATGTGCTATTGCTGTGTGTTCTCAGTAGGAATGAAGCATTGATGGGGCGAAAATTATCTTTCAAATCCTACTTGGTGTCCTGTTTAATAAATAACAGGCTCTATTTGTACGGTGTGTAAATCTTAAAGTTATGGTGCGACTGCTTCGACTACTAGGTTTTTGCTGACACGATCTTGTAACCTGGCTTCGATAGCAATCTTCAGAGTGGCTGTACTACTAGAACAAGAACCACAAGCGCCTTGAAGTACGACTTTGACTTTATCGCCTTCTACATCATAAAGTTCCACGTCTCCCCCGTCTGCAATCAGTACGGGTCTGACTTCTTCATCGAGAACTTTTTGAATGAGTGCAATTCTCTGCACATTAGTTAGAGGTTTTGATTGTTGCTGTGAGTTAGCAACTCCGACGCTGTGGTTGTTGAGAGCAGGTACGGCGGCTTTCTCCTTTACATCTCTTATAATATCATCAATATTCGCTAAACAGGAACCGCATCCGCCACCAGCTTTTACATAATTTGTTACCTGTTCAGCATCAGTGAGATGATTTTCTAGAATCACACGGCGAATTTTGGCTTCGCTGATACCAAAGCAACTACAAATTAATGCGCCTTCATCATCGTCGTCGTGGGTAGGGAGAGCTATGCCACGATAGTTATAAATAGCGGCTTCTAGAGCTTCTTGCCCCATGACAGAGCAGTGCATTTTCGCTTCTGGCAATCCGCCGAGGTAATCTGCAATCTGTTTATTAGAAACTTTCAAAGCTTCATCTAGGGTTAAACCTTTGACCATTTCGGTTAAAGCACTGGAAGAGGCGATCGCACTAGTGCAGCCAAAGGTTTGAAAGCGTGCATCTAATATTTTATCAGATTCTACTTCAACTTTCAAGTGTAATCTTAGGGCATCACCACAGGCAATACTACCAATTTCTCCCATTGCAACCTTAACACCAGGTTCGTCGGTTTCTTCAATAGCTCCCTGGTTTTGGGGATTGTAAAACAATTCTAATACTTTATCTGTGTAGTCCCACATATTAAGTGCTGAGTAGTGAGTGCTGAGTGGGTGGAGACGCGATGAATCGCGTCTGTACAAGGGGGAGTATTCTCTAGCGATGAATTAATGCTTGTTCTTGTTCTTGCAGCCAACCCGCATCATCGTTTTTGAAGGGGGACATGGCGCGTAAACGTTCGATAATACTGGGCATGACTTCGATAACTTGATCGATTTCGGCTTCTGTGGTGTAGCGACTTAAGCTGAAACGAATGGAACCGTGTAAGGTGGTGTAGGGTAAACCCATAGCCCGGAGAACGTGGGAAGGTTCTAAGGAACCAGAGGTACAAGCTGAACCAGATGAGGCACAGATACCGTATTTGTTTAAGGAGAGCAGAATTGCTTCACCTTCAATGTACTTAAAGCCAATATTTGTAGTGTTCGGCAATCTCTGCGTTGGGTCGCCATTCACTTCACAGTCGGAAATTTTAGCGAGTAAAGTTTGTTCCAGGCGATCGCGCAATTTTCTTTCTCTTGTGGTAGCCTCTTCTAAATGAGACAATTCCAACTCTGCCGCTTTACCTAGAGCAACAATCCCTGGGACATTCTCTGTTCCCGCCCGACGACTACGTTCTTGATGTCCCCCAATTAACAAGGGACGGAACCGTACACCGCGCCGCACATACAAAGCCCCAATTCCCTTGGGAGCATGGATTTTGTGACCAGACAGAGTTAACATATCTATGGTGCTGGTCTTCATGTTGAGGGGAATTTTTCCCACTGCTTGCACTGCATCAACATGAAAGATAGCGCCGTATTCTTTAACTCTTAACCCAATCTGCTCAATGGGGAAAACCGTACCAGTTTCGTTATTGGCATACATAATTGTTACCAAGGCGGTATTTCCAGTCAGAGAAGCTTCTAATTCATTTAAATCTAGCTGTCCCTGACGATTTACCGAAAGATAGGTAACAGTGTAACCTTGGGTTTCCAGTTGTTTGCAGACATTCAAAACGGCTGGGTGTTCAACCTGTGTTGTGATGATATGTCGCTTTTCTGGTTGTGCCAACAGTGCGGCGCGAATAGCAGCGTTATCGCCTTCTGTACCGCAACTGGTGTAGATAATTTCTGATTCCTCAGCACCGATGAGGGCGGCTAGTTGTTGGCGGGCTGTTTTTACAGCTTTACCCAGTTGTCCGCCAAAGGTGTGCATACTAGAAGGATTACCGTAGTAGTCCCGCAGATAAGGCAACATCGCCTCTAAAACTTCCGGGTCTACCTTCGTTGTGGCATTATTGTCTAAATAAATGATGCTCATCCTGATACACCTATGACTTCGCTCTGACGGCGAGATAATTTTTCGGAGAATGTTTTGGAATAATAGTTAAACCAACGTTCCCAGTAATCTTGTTTGTTAGTTAATTTTGCTAAAGAGCGATTGTAATTAGCAAACCAGCCTTCCCAATAATCGTTGGGTTGTTTCACACAACCTGTGCAGGTGGGACAACCAGCTTTACACTGAGGAACGGAATAAACACTACCAAAGCAGTTTGTGCAGAGTTCGGGGTCAATCCAATGATTACCGTCAATTACCTTCACTGCATTAGTGGGACATACAGACAGACAAAGATCACAGGAAATACATTGGCTAGTGATTTGGTAAGCCATAATTATTCTCCTTCTGAAGATGGGGAGTGGGGAGTTACTTCGACTACGCTCAGTAACCGGGTAAGGGATGAGTGGGGAGTAATGAGTGGTAAGTGGTAAATATTCCCTACTCCCTACTCCCTACTCCCTACTCCCTAATTTCCTAACTCCTGGACATATTGCTCGTAAAATTCCAAAGCAACTTTTTCGATTACGTCGTAAGCTTCGACAGTCTGTATTCCTGCTTCTTGCAGTTTCTCTTGAGGACAGTTACCAATTTTGGAAACTAAAACTGCTTTGCAATCCGCGATCGCTGCCATGATATGCTCAAAAGTGGCTTCTTCACTAAATCCACCTTGACAATACTGGTCAATCTTGCGATGACTGACAAAGGTAACTTGACTACCATCCACTTCGTAAATCTGGAATTCCTTCGCATGACCGAAGTGTTGGTTAACTAACCCACCGCCTTTGGTGGCGACTGCAACTAATATTTTGGGATTATTGGCAAATTTCTTGCCAGCGCTAGCCTTGTCTTTGGCTATTTTCAGTTCTTCCTTAAACTTCTCAATTCCTTCGTGAACAAGGGTGCGTTGTTCCAAGTCATATTCTGGAGTCATTTCCAAGAATTTATCTTTGGTAAATTCCTGACTGCGGTCTTCTCCTAATAATCCTACCGCATCGGCTCGGCATTGACGACAATGGCGCATCATTTTCATGTTGCCGGCACAATTGTCTTGAACTGACTTGACTTCTTTGGGTGTAGGACCACGTTGACCTGTTAAGCCGAAATGTGTGCCGTGTTCTGGTGCAGAAATCAAAGGCATGATGTTGTGCAGGAAAGCACCGTTTTCACGAATCATTTTATTGACTTCGATCAAGTGCTGATCATTAATTCCTGGAATCATCACGGAGTTAACTTTGCACAGAATATCAGCTTCTCTCAAAGCTTGCAAGCCTTCCATCTGCTTTTCTAGCAGAATCTTAGCCCCTTCAACACCTCTATAGCGTTTGCGTTTGTAATGAACCCAAGAATAAATCTGAGCGCCGATTTCTGGGTCAATGGTATTTAGGGTGATAGTAACGTGATCGATATTTAGTTGTTTAATGCGGTCAATGTATTCTGTTAACATTAAACCGTTAGTTGAAAGGCAAAGTTTGATATCTGGTGCTTTGTCTGCAATCAACTCAAATGTGCGAAAAGTCTTTTCAGGATTCGCCAATGGATCACCAGGCCCCGCAATTCCGACCACTGTCATTTGGGGAATTTTGCCTGCAATCACCAAAGCCTTGTGTGCAGCCTCTTCTGGTGTTAGCAATTCGCTCACTACTCCAGGACGACTTTCGTTAGCACAGTCGTATTTGCGATTGCAATAGTTGCATTGAATGTTACAAGCTGGTGCAACTGCAACGTGCATCCGGGCGTAGTGGTGATGGGCATCTTCACTATAACAGGGATGTTGGGCGATGCGTTCTTGGAGCTTTTGATCCATTTCTACGGTGGTGCTGCTGTCGCATCCGCAACCACCTGATTTTGCTTGGGTTGATGCTGGTTCCTGATGGGAGGAGGTGAGGAGTCCGTTAGACGGTAGTATCATTGAATTTCGCAAGGGTCAGTGGTGGGCTAAATGCCACAGTGGGAGATGCCGTTGCTACTGTCTTTACCCAGGAACTGAAGTCGCGTCTTGTAATCAGTTAACAGTTAACAGTTAACAGTTATCAGGTGTTAGTTTGTTTACTGTTGACTGAGGTATGGCTGGTGTGTGTCAAGTTTGAGGTCTATCTGGGGTATTTGTGTGTGGGTACAGCCGCGACTTCGATTCACTTAAGGCATGGTGCTATCTCATCCCTCCACTCACTCTGCGCTTTTGCTTTTGGCTTGGCGTTGAGTGATTGGCGATATAAGATTTATAGCAGTCGTTCTCAAATGGTCGGCGCGTTTATGGAGTATAGAATTTATTGGATTTATTACGTTTGTACTCAAATCTGCAAACCCTAACTGTGTGGGTTTTACAAGCATTAAAAATATATTTTTCGGGTAGGGGTGCTAGTATTTTTCAGTTGGGGTACGAGTATTTATTAACAGGGGTTCATGATTTATTGGTACTCATCTGTAACCCAGTTGTAGAAAGGGTCTTAATCTATTTTTTCTTATTTTTTCGATATATAAATCTGTACTCAAATCAGGCTGAAATCCCATTTGAAACGACAAATACTAGGGAATTAAGGGGTGAAAAACTGGAACAGATTGATGTTGTACTCCTCCAGAGTCGTGAAATGTCCCATTCTGTATCTAACATATCATTTTTTTTGAGCTAAAAATGCAATTCATCTTTTTTTAACTTTTGCAGAGAATTAAGCGTGAAGAAATTTCATGAACGGCGTTAAACAAGGATCTTTATTAATATCCATCATACACTTATTGATAATTTATAGCTACAAGGGCATAATGTGAATAATTACTTCCTGAATTTGCTTGTTAACGGCGAATGGATTGCGGATTTCGCAAAGTTAAAATTGAGAGATCGAGCATATCTGATTATGTATCTAACCTAGCATTTATTTTGGGAAAAAAATGCGTTTTATATTTATTTTATTTTCTGGAGTTAGAATTACTTAGCAAAATATTTATAAGTATAAAAACTCAGTTTAATGATCTTTGTATTCGGCAACGCCGGATTTTTTAAACGCAGAGGGGCGCAAAGGTAACGCAAAGGTCCGCAGAGTTTTACCAAGTCCGATTTTTTGTACCACGCAGGCGATCGCCAGTGCGTTGCAGTCAGTGTCAATGCCAGCAAAATGCCACAAATAATTGTTTGAATTACTTGAGCAAAGTTACGTAATATTACCGTATTCCTTTGGTCAATAACCATGCAACATGATGGTGTCACCCAGAAATCCGAAAAAATCAGCCAAAATTCTCCTAAATGAAGAAAGTTAGAAGAAAGCAAAGGAAATTAACTGCAAATCATGCAACCCTTTGAACTGCCAGAATTTTATATGCCTTGGCCGGCTCGGTTGAACCCCAACCTAGAGGCGGCGCGAGTGCATAGTAAGGCTTGGGCTTACGATATGGGAATACTTGACGCACAAGAAAAAGCCGAAAGTTCCCCTATCTGGGACGAACACACATTCGATGCCCACGACTACGCCCTGCTTTGCTCCTATACCCATCCAGATGCGCCAGAAACGGAGCTTAATCTAGTTACGGACTGGTATGTTTGGGTGTTCTTTTTCGACGATCATTTTCTGGAAATCTATAAGCGCAGCCGCGATATGGCTGGTGCAAAAGACTACCTCGACCGGCTGCTGGCATTCATGCCCATATACCCAGTCGAAAACCCCCCAGAACCAACTAACCCAGTCGAGTTAGGCTTGGCTGACCTGTGGTCTCGCACAGCTTTTACCAAATCTGCGGAATGGCGGATGCGGTTCTTTGAAAGTACAAAAAACCTCCTAGATGAGTCTTTGTGGGAACTTGCCAATATCAGCCAGGATCGAGTTGCTAACCCCATCGAATACATTGAAATGCGCCGCAAGGTTGGTGGTGCGCCGTGGTCAGCTGACTTAGTTGAACACGCTGTATTTGTGGAGGTTCCAGATGAAATCGCCAAAACCCGGCCGATGCTTGTACTCAAAGACACATTTTCTGATGGAGTGCATCTTCGCAATGACCTGTTCTCCTACCAGAGAGAAGTAGAGGATGAAGGCGAAAATGCTAACTGTGTGTTGGTCTTCGAGCGATTCCTGAATATTAAAACCCAGTCAGCAGCCAACCTCACCAACGAACTCTTGACCTCGCGGCTACAGCAGTTTGAGAACACCGCCGTCACCGAGTTACCCTCCCTGTTTGAGGAGTACGGACTAGACCCAGTAGCTCGCCTGAATGTCCTACTGTACATCAAAGGACTCCAGGACTGGCAGTCGGGCGGTCACGAGTGGCACATGAGGTCAAGCCGCTACATGAACGAGCAATCGGACAAGTCTCCGACAGCCACACAAGTTCTAGGCGGTCCCACAGGGCTGGGAACATCGGCGGCGGATCTGGGAAGGTTATACAGCAAATTGGGTTTAGGAAGGTTTAAGAACTTCACTCACGTTCCCTACCAGCCTGTGGGACCAGTGACACTGCCGAAGTTTTATATGCCCTTCTCTACCTCTTTGAATAGCCATTTAGATGCTGCACGGAAGCATTCCAAAGAATGGGCGCGTCAGATGGGGATGCTGGACTCACTACCTGGCCTTGATGATGCCTTTATCTGGAACGACCACAAATTTGATGTTGCCGATGTCGCTTTATGTGGGGCGTTAATTCATCCTCATGCATCCAGTTCGGAATTGAATCTGACTGCTGGCTGGCTGGTTTGGGGAACCTATGCCGATGATTATTTCCCAGCCCTCTACGGGCATAGCCGCAACATGGCTGGCGCGAAAGTGTTTAACGCTAGACTCTCAGAGTTTATGCCTCTGGACTCCAGCCCCATCCCATTACCCACAAACCCAGTGGAACGTGGCTTGGCTGATTTGTGGTCTCGCACAGCTGACCCGATGTCTGCAAACGCACGACAGCAGTTCCGCCGTGCTGTGGAGGATATGACCGCCAGTTGGTTGTGGGAACTGGCTAACCAGATTCAAAATCGGATTCCCGACCCGATAGATTATGTTGAGATGCGGCGTAAAACCTTTGGTTCGGATCTGACTATGAGCCTGTCTCGACTAGCTCAAGGCGATGAGATCCCGCCGGAAATTTACCGCACTCGACCGATGCGCGGATTGGACAATTCGGCTGCTGATTTCGCCTGTTTAACCAACGATATCTTCTCTTACCAGAAAGAAATAGAATTCGAGGGTGAACTGAATAACGGTGTGTTAGTCGTTCAGCGATTCCTCAACTGCGATTTGCCCCAGGCCGTTGAGGTGGTCAACAATTTGATGACATCTAGAGCGTGCCAGTTTCAAAACATTGTCGCCACAGAATTACCAGTTCTGTTTGACGATTTGAACTTAGACACAAGTACCCGCGAGAAATTGTATGGTTACGTAGAGAAACTACAGCAATGGATGTGCGGTGTACTTCAGTGGCACATTACTGTAGACCGCTATAAAGAATTTGAATTACGTAATAGTTCGGCATCAATACCGGGGATCAACGGTCCCACGGGGCTGGGAACTTCGGCGGCACGAATCAAATCTTTGGTCGGTGTTTTGTCAAGTAATTCATCTGCTTTTTTAGGACATTAAATTTCTTTTTTTAGTATTTAGAACAACAAGGAACAAGTTTATGACCTTTTCTAATGATTCCGGTTTGAATGTTGAAGAACAGCAGCCCCAACTCAGTTTGGGTACAGCCGCAGCGCGTAATTTGGCGACAACGACCAAATCAGCACCGCAGATGCAGGAAATTACATCCCGGTGGTTGTTGAAACTGTTGCCGTGGGTACAGACGAAGGGTGGTGTGTATCGAGTTAACCGCCGGTTGAGTTATGCAGTTGGTGACGGGCGGGTAACTTTTACCAACACTGGAGCTGATATACAGGTAATTCCCCAGGAACTTTGTGAGTTACCATTGCTGCGAGGCTTTGATGACATTGAGGTGTTGAGCGCCTTGGCAAACCAGTTTGTGCAGCAAGAGTTTGCCGCCGGGGATGTAATTGTTGAAATTGGTCAACCGGCTGATCAGGTGTTATTGATTGCCCACGGTAAGGTGAACAAGATTGGCCTCGGAAAATATGGTGAGCCGATCGTCTTGGATGTGTTAGCCAACGGAGACCATTTCGGCGATGAGTCTGTGGTGCGATCGCAGGATACTTGGGAATTTACCCTCACAGCTGTTACCAGATGTACAGTAATGGCGCTGCCTCAACAGGCGTTTGAGCAGATGATTGACCAGTCGGAGGCGTTGCGAACTCATGTTGAGCAGTTCCGAGTCCGCCTGAATCAGCCACAGAATGCCGCCGGGGAATCATCTATTGATTTGGCTTCAGGACATATTGGGGAAACTCAGTTACCAGGAACTTTTGTTGATTACGAACTCTCGCCTCGGCAATATGAATTAAGCGTTGCTCAAACCGTGTTACGAGTGCATACTCGCATAGCTGATTTGTACAACGAACCGATGAATCAGACCGAACAACAACTGCGGCTGACTATTGAGGCATTACGGGAACGTCAAGAGCATGAGTTGCTCAATAACCGCGAATTTGGGTTACTGCACAACGCTGATCTCAAACAACGCATCCACACTCGCAACGGAGCGCCTACCCCGGATGACATGGATGAACTGCTGGCTACAGTCTGGAAAGATCCGGGATTCTTCCTGGCTCATCCCCGCACGATCGCTGCCTTTGCTCGTGAGTGTAACCGCCTGGGCATCTATCCACAAAGCATTGACATGGGCGGACACCAAGTTCCAGCTTGGCGTGGAATACCCATCTTTCCTTCCAACAAGATCCCCATCACCAATACCCGCACTAGTTCGATTCTCTTAGTCCGCACTGGTGTAGAAAAACAAGGGGTGATCGGTCTACATCAAACTGGTATCCCCGATGAATACCAACCCAGTTTGTCTGTGCGATTCATGGGCATCAGTGAGAAGGCGATTATCTCTTACCTGATCACAGCCTACTATTCCGCAGCTGTCCTAGTACCTGACGCACTTGGCATCTTGGAAGATGTCGAAATCGGGCGTTAATTATTCTTAAGAGGTGAAGGTCAATCTAAAATCTCAAATTGATCACCTTCACCTCTGATAGCAATTGCCATTCCAGTGAGGTACAAGCAGTAATAATTAAACGCAGATGGACGCAAATAAACGCAGATAATTGTGTAATTTATTAAACTAGGAAATGCTATAATGACGTATTCTAATGATTTAGATTTGAATGCTGAGAGTGGACAACCTCAATTGAGTTTGAGTACAGCCGCAGCCAGAAATTTGGCGACGACAACCAAATCTGCACCGCAGATGCAGGAAATTACATCGCGGTGGTTGTTGAAGATTTTGCCGTGGGTGGAGATGAAAGGTGGTTCTTATCGGGTGAACCGGCGGTTGACTTATAAAGTTGGTGATGGGCGATTGACTTTTACTAACACTGGATCTGATGTCCAGGTGATTCCCCAGGAACTTTGTGAGTTGCCATTACTGCGAGGATTTGAGGACACCCAGGTGTTGAGCGCTTTGGCAGGTCGGTTTGTGCAACAGGAGTTTGCACCTGGTGAGATCATAGTGCAGTCTGGTGAGTCTGCCGACCAGCTTTTTCTGATCGCACATGGCAGGGTAGAAAAGATTCGTGCTGGTAAGTATGACGAACCGGCGAATTTGGGGATACTCGCAGACGGCGACTATTTCGGCGAGCAGGTTTTGCTGGAGTCACAAGGCAGTTGGAAGTTCACGATTAAGGCTATTACGCGATGTACTGTATTGGCGCTACCTGCTCAGGTGTTTCGGGAGTTGCTCAACCAGTCTGAGGAGTTGCAGGCTCAAGTTGATCAGTTTAGGAGTCGTGCAGAAATCCCACAAAATAAGCACGGTGAAGCTTCTATTGATTTGGCTGCGGGGCATATTGGGGAGACTGAGTTGCCGTCCACTTTTGTTGATTACGAACTTTCACCTCGTGAATATGAGTTGAGTGTTGCTCAAACTGTGTTGCAGGTGCATAGTCGGGTGGCGGATTTGTACAATGAACCGATGAACCAGACTGAACAACAATTGCGGTTGACTATTGAGGCATTACGGGAACGTCAAGAATATGAGTTGATCAATAACCGTCAATTCGGGTTGCTGCACAATGCTGACCTCAAACAACGCATCTACAGTCGTACGGGAGCGCCCACTCCTGATGACCTTGACGAGCTTCTCACCCGTCGGAGAAAGTCGAAGTTTTTCCTAGCTCACCCTCGGACTATTGCGGCTTTTCGTCGAGAATGCAATCGCTTGGGTCTGTATCCACAGAATATTGATCTGGATGGACAGATGGTGATGGCTTGGCGGGGTGTACCTTTACTTCCTTGCAATAAGATACCTATTTCTGATCACCAAACTAGCTCTATTCTTGTGCTTCGGAGTGGGGAAGAAGATCAGGGTGTGATCGGTTTACATAAAACTGGTATTCCGGATGAGTATCAACCGAGCTTGTCTGTGCGATTTATGGGCATTAGCGAAAAGGCGATTATTTCCTATCTCGTCTCTGCTTATTACTCGGCTGCTGTTCTCATCCCTGATGCTCTGGGGGTTCTGGAAGATGTGCAAATTGGGCGATAAGTTGAAAAATCTTGCAGTAAGTCGTGGTGAATAATTAAGGGTTTGTAGTTTTCAGGACTTTAGTCCTGAGTTAAGGGACTTCCAAATAAAAAAACACTCAACCACCTAACGTACAAAATCTCTCAAACCCTGATTCCTCTGTGTCCTCTGCGCCTCTGTGGTAGCCTTCGGCAAGCTACGCTAACGTTAATCCGGATAATTTATTTCTTGGAAGTCCTCAACTTACTTATAGCGTTTCCTAGTCTGCTAGGTACTTGAACCCCACCCCCAACCCCCTCCCCGCAAGCGAGGAGGGGGCTATGACATAACTCATGTGATTAGGAACGGCTATAGTTTGCATATTTCATTTCAATTAAATTTTGAAAAAGTGTTAAGGAGAATAATTGATGTTGAATACTCAAATTCTGGAACTTGATTTAAAGTCCTATTTATCGCAACGGCGCGAACTTGTGGAAGCAAGTCTTGAAAGTTCAATTAGTGTGATCTATCCAGAAACACTCTATGAATCCATGCGTTATTCTTTATTGGCTGGGGGAAAACGCCTGCGCCCAATTCTCTGTTTAGCTAGCTGTGAATTGGCAGGAGGCACAGTAGAGATGGCAATGCCTACTGCTTGTGCTTTGGAAATGATTCATACTTTTTCGCTGATCCATGATGATTTACCAGCAATGGATAATGATGATTATCGCCGGGGAAAATTAACTAATCATCAGGTTTATGGTGAACCAGTGGCTATTCTGGCGGGGGATGCACTTTTAAGCTATGCTTTTGAGTTTATTGTGGTTGAAACTCAAGGAGTTCCACCAAACCAATTAGTGCAAGTGATTGCTAAGTTGGCTCATGCGATCGCAGCTACGGGTTTAGTCGGTGGTCAAGTTGTTGATCTCGAATGTGAAGGATTAGAGAATATTAATATAGAAACCCTCAATTTTATTCATTCACACAAAACAGGAGCTTTGTTAGAAACTTCGGTTCTCTCTGGTGCGCTGCTGGCGGGGGCTGACAACGAACTGCTGCAAAAGCTTTCTCGCTATGCTTCCTACATTGGTCTGGCTTTTCAAATTGTTGATGATATTTTAGATGTCACGGGTACACAAGAAGAACTCGGAAAAACTCCAGGTAAAGACCAGAAGGCACAAAAAGTAACCTATCCGAGTTTGTGGGGAATTGAGGAATCACAACGCAAGAGCCAAGAATTAGTGGAACTCGCTAAGGCTGAACTTGTTGATTTTGGCGAGAAGGCACAACCTCTGATGGCGATCGCCGATTATATTACAGCCAGAAGAAAATAACTGTTGGTTGGTTGTAACATAGCGTATATGGTCACACAGGGTAGCAGGAGAAAAGCATGAAAGCGGTAGTTATCCGTCGATATGGGTCGGCTGAGGTGTTGCAGTCCGAAGACGTAGCACAGCCCCAAATTCAGCCGAATCAGTTGCTTGTCAAGGTTCATGCAAGCAGCGTTAATCCTATTGACTGGAAAACCCGCCAGGGTATGCTGAGTTTGCTCTCAGGTAATAACTTTCCCCTGATTTTAGGGTTTGATTTGGCTGGGGAAGTGGTCGCTGTTGGTTCCCAGGTGAGAAGTTTTCAGCCAGGAGATACTGTTTATGGTTGTGCTAACTTTCCTGGCGGCGCTTATGCGGAATTTGCCGCCGTACCAGAAAATTTAATTGCTCCCAAGCCGACGAATTTAACTTTTGAGGAAGCGGCTACTGTGCCTTTAGCAGCGCTGACGGCTCTCCAAGCACTGCGCGACCAAGGAAATATCAAATCGAGTCAAACGGTGCTAATTAATGGCGCATCGGGTGGGGTAGGTATGTTTGCAGTGCAGATTGCTAAGGCTTTAGGGACAGAAGTTACTGGTGTTTGTAGTACCAGAAATTTGGAGTTTGTGAAATCTTTGGGAGCAGATAGGGTAATTGATTATACTCAAGAAGATTTTACGGCAGATAGGGTACAGTACGATATTATCTTTGATGCGGTGGGCAAGCGATCGCTCTCTAAATGCAAACGAGTCCTCAAACCCGAAGGAATTTATATTTCGACGCTACCCACTCCCGAAGTCTTAATACAGAGTCTGTTAACAGCCTTCTTTCCCGGACAAAAAGCTAAGTTCGTAATTGAAAGGCCTAACACTGAAGACTTGGTTTATCTCAAAGAATTGATTGAGGCTGGTAAAGTGCGAACCGTAATTGACCGCAGTTTTCCGTTAGCTGAACTAGCTGCGGCTCATAGTTATAGTGAAAGTGAGCGGACTGTGGGGAAAATTGCCATAGTCATGCTTCAAGATTGATTGAGCCAAGTCTGAATTTCATGAACTAACCAACCACATTCTTCCTCATTCAAGCGCCAATTTAAACGAATACGATGACGATATGTGCTAATAACTACTTGCCAGTTGTTAGCTCCTGTTGAAAATTGATTAGAAGAACTTTCATTTCGTTGACATACATAAATAGAGCGAATATTTGTAATCAAGTCAGAACTTGACTCAAATTTGCCAAACCAGGAGTTCTGAAATATAAAACGTTTCTCTTTAGCATCAAAACGGATATAACCACCATAATTATCTTTTTTAATGGCATTAACATCTTTACTGAAAATTTTCTTGATTAATACATCAATTTCTTTGTTGGTTGAATCATCTAGTATCTTCGATCTAAGTATTACCCAGATTAACATAGTGAAACCAATAATCGCCAGCAATTCAATTCCCCCAGTTATAAACAAAAATATTTGAAAACAAATCAGCATTTTTTTATATGCTATTGGTTCTTTATATCTATAAATTTCTAATTCTTCTGGAGACTTTTTATTTACCACAAGAAAAGGTCTAATTAAGTGTATAGGTGGACTTTTTTTTGTGGGAAAAGTTTGACTAGAATTAGATTGGACTTTCTGAAAAAGTAACTCAAGAGCTTCCTTGGCGGTAGCAAATCTTTTTTCTAAAGCTGGTTCAATTAGTTTTTCAATCCACTCAACAAAATTAGCACTGATATTGGTATAATCTGCAAATTGAATTCGCAAATTATTCTGAGGTAAATCAGCAGGAGCTACACCTGTGAGTAAATGAATTAAAGTAGCTCCCAAACCATATAAATCAGAAGCTGGTACAGCACGTCCCCAAAACTGTTCCATTGGAGTATAGCCAACAGTACCCACCACAGTAAAAGTTAAGCGTGTGACAGCCATTCTGTCTTGTACCGCCCCAAAATCCACGAGATATATCTGTTTATCTTCACCTTGAATTAAGTTACTGGGTTTAATATCCCGATGGAGAACGGCTGGATTTAATTGGTGGAGATAAATTAAAATCTGCAAAATTTCTTTAGCAATTTTTTTGAGTTCTGGCTCAGTAAATTTTTTACCTTCTGCTAACAAATCTTGTAAAGTGGAACCAGGAATATAATCTTGTACTAAGCACCACCAACTAAGAGCATATCCTGGCTGCTGCTCAACTAAAAAGTAATCACGGTAGCGGGGTATTCTCTCGTGAGTGAGATTTTGTAAAACTTGGGCTTCTCGCTCAAATAATTTCAAGTCTTCCCATTGAAAGTCATTACTAAAAACCAGAAGTTTGAGAATTACTAACTCATGATTTGCATTATTTAAATCTTCTGCTAGCCAAGTTTGACGACCAGCCATCGTATGACCTAACTGTTTTTGCAGTTGATATCTTTCTTGTAATATTTGCCCTGAGTTAAACACAATATCACTCCTGTTTTTATTTAAGGCTATGACTGCGCGAGATACTTTTATTTATGATCAAGTGAGCTTATTTATAAATAAAAATAAATTGTAGCTTATTGGTAATGACTCGGTTGAGATTTTGTAATAAATCTAGTCTTAATTGTAACATTGTGTATTTAAAAGTGTGGTGATTTAAATAAAATGTCAGAATAAGTTGATTTTAATCCGGTGGCTTAAGTAAAAATACGTTGTATATCATGAAAGTATAGATGTATTTGCAGAGGCGATCGCATACTATAGATTTAGCTTGATGTGACCAACGCTGAACGAGAGTGAATCCCAGGTTTAATATCAATTCCGGTTGAATACTGACTAAACCCGCCAAACCTCTGCTATGTCTCCCCTCCTCGCTTGCGGGGAGGGGTTGGGGGAGGGGTTCAATGATTGTGGTAATCGCAGCTTCTATTTGTACTGTTGATCTGATTACCCCAGACTTAAGGCTAAGTGCAAATAATACCAGATATTTCTGTAATTATCCTGAAAAACAGGAATATCAGGTAATCTACGTATATAATCGTAGTTAAAATCGCAACAAATACAAGTATTATGGATTGGTTAGCTATTTGGGGTGTTACTCAGGCTGTCGGCTTTATTTTTAAACCGATTTTTGAGGACTTAGCTAAAGATATCGCTAAGGACTGGGCTAAAGACTACTTAAAAAGCATTCCTCAGCGCTTTTTAGATAAACTCAAAAAAGAAGATATTGAAATTGCTGCTGGTAAAGCCTTGAAAGAATTTCTCGCACTGATGCAACATGAATTAGAAGATGCAGATTTAGAAGAAGCCGAAATTAAAAAATATATTCACCCTTTCAAACAATTTATTGATAATCCAGATATCAAAGAGATTTTAGGCGCTCCTTTTCGTCCAGACTGCCAAAATTTAGAATTCCAAGTATTAGCCAATACTTGGAATCAAATGAATTTGCCTATTCTACCAAATAATTTTAAATGGGAAAAACTGAGTAAGCCGTATTTGAGAAAAGTTAAAGCAATTATTCGAGAATCAGATAAGCTACGCCCTGTTTTAGATTCCCAACATTTGGAAGCAGCTAAAGACAGTCTGCAAGAAATCGCTGGTATTCCTACAGATTTTGATTTGCCCAAATATTTAGAAACTATTCGTGAACGTTACGGCAATTTAAAGTTAGATAGTTTAGAGACTACAGCACGCGAACATCCAGTAAATTTATGGCAAATTTTCATTCCCCAAAATGTGCGTCAAGTTTATCAGGTTTTACCAGAACTGCCTAAAGAATATCTCCGTAGGCTACAAGAGAGTAACCAATTAGATGCGGAACTTGAACTAGAAAACATAAAAGAAGGTTTAGAAGGCTATAAACGGAATTATTTGGAACAACAAATTCGTTCAGTATTAGATATTATTAGAGACAAACAACGCAGGAATTATCTAGTTATTTTAGGTGATCCTGGTTCTGGCAAGTCTACATTATTGCAATACTTAGCATTAGATTGGGTACAAAAAACTCTCGAACATAATGATTATAATCTGCCAATTCCTTTGCTAATTGAATTACGCAATTATGTACGCGATCGCGATACCGGAGATTGTAAAGATTTTCTAGAATATTACCATAAAGGACCGAATTGCTGCTTTCATCTCAATCAGCATAAATTGCATGAGCAGCTAAAGGCTGGTAACGCTTTAGTGATGTTTGATGGTTTGGATGAAATATTTGAACCTACGAAACGGGAAGAAGTAATTACCTGTATTCATCGCTTCACTAATGAATATCCAGATGTGCAGGTAATCGTTACTTCTAGGATTATCGGCTATAAGCAACAACAGTTAAAAGATGCAGAATTTCGCCACTTCATGTTGCAGGATTTAGAACCAGAACAAATTAAAGACTTTATCAAACGCTGGCATGATAAAACTTTTAATAAAGCCGAAGACCTTGATAAAAATATCAAACGCGAACGTCTACAAAGAGTAATTAATGAATCAAAAGCTATCGGTGAACTAGCACGTAATCCTCTGCTGTTAACCATGATGGCAATTCTCAATCTCAAACGAGAATTACCTAGAGATAGAAGTGAACTTTATAAAGATGCTTCAGAGGTGCTGCTGCATAATTGGGATGAAGGACGTAATTTAAAACCAGATGAACGTCTGGACAGTATCGATTATAAAGATAAACAGGCAATGCTGCGTCAAGTTGCTTATCAAATGCAAACCAGTGAAAAAGGTTTAGCTGGCAATATTATATATGCAGATGATTTAGAAGCAATCTTCACTGAATATCTGCAAAGCATCCCAGTACATGATGTTAGAGATAAAGCCAGGCGGTTGATGAAACAACTGCGCGATCGCAATTTTATTTTATGTTTTTTAGGTGCAGATTATTATGCCTTTGTGCATCGGACATTTTTGGAATTTTTCTGTGCTTCCGAATTTGTGAAGCGGTTTGAAAAGAGAGGAACTACAAATGGTATTAGCATAGAAGCATTAAAAGACGATGTTTTTGGCAAGCACTGGCAAGATGAATCTTGGCATGAAGTATTGCTGTTAATTGCGGGAATGATTGAGGCAGAATTTGTTGGCGAAATTCTTGATTATTTAAGAAAGCAAGATGGTGAACAAGAAAAATTTATCAACCTCTTTTTGGCAGCTAAATGTCTTACAGAAGTGAGAAATCGTTCTGTAATTGCGGATACAGCTAATAAATTATTTAATCGGCTAAAAGAGTTAACTAAATATGACCTTTGGTATTATTACAATGATTCCAACTCATTTATTGGTTTTATTATTCGTTCTGGAAAGGAAACTGAAACTAAGCTAGTTCAAGAAATTCGCACTCAAGCATTTGTAGCAATTGCAACGACTTGGGACGATGACCCCCAAACCAAAACCTTCCTCCAACAACGCGCCACTGATGATGATAGTGAAGATGTGCGACGTAGAGCCATCGAAGCATTAGCCAGCAATTACAAAGATGACCCCCAAACCAAAACCTTCCTCCAACAACGCGCCACTGATGATGATAAGTGGGATGTGCGACGTGCAGCCATCGAAGCATTAGCCAGCAATTACAAAGATGACCCCCAAACCAAAACCTTCCTCCAACAACGCGCCACTGATGATGATAAGTGGGATGTGCGACGTGCAGCCATCGAAGCATTAGCCAGCAATTACAAAGATGACCCCCAAACCAAAACCATCCTCCAACAACGCGCCACTGATGATAATAGTGAGTTTGTGCGAGGTGCAGCCATCGAAGCATTAGCCAGCAATTACAAAGATGACCCCCAAACCAAAACCATCCTCCAACAACGCGCCACTGATGATGATAAGTGGAATGTGCGACGTGGAGCCATCGAAGCATTAGCCAGCAATTACAAAGATGACCCCCAAACCAAAACCATCCTCCAACAACGCGCCACTGATGATGATAATAGTGAGTTTGTGCGACGTGGAGCCATCGAAGCATTAGCCAGCAATTACAAAGATGACCCCCAAACCAAAACCATCCTCCAACAACGCGCCACTGATGATGATGATAATGATGTGCGACGTGGAGCCATCGAAGCATTAGCCAGCAATTACAAAGATGACCCCCAAACCAAAACCATCCTCCAACAACGCGCCACTGATGATGATAATTCGGATGTGCGAGGTGCAGCCATCGAAGCATTAGCCAGCAATTACAAAAATGACCCCCAAACCAAAACCATCCTCCAACAACGCGCCTCTGATGATGAACGTTCGGATGTGCGAGGTGCAGCCATCGAAGCATTAGCCAGCAATTACAAAGATGACCCCCAAACCAAAACCATCCTCCAACAACGCGCCACTGATGATGATAAGTGGAATGTGCGAGGTGCAGCCATCGAAGCATTAGCCAGCAATTACAAAGATGACCCCCAAACCAAAACCATCCTCCAACAACGCGCCTCTGATGATGAACGTTCGGATGTGCGAGGTGCAGCCATCGAAGCATTAGCCAGCAATTACAAAGATGACCCCCAAACCAAAACCATCCTCCAACAACGCGCCACTGATGATGATAAGTGGAATGTGCGAGGTGCAGCCATCGAAGCATTAGCCAGCAATTACAAAGATGACCCCCAAACCAAAACCATCCTCCAACAACGCGCCACTGATGATGATAGTGAATATGTGCGACGTAGAGCCATCGAAGCATTAGCCAGCAATTACAAAGATGACCCCCAAACCAAAACCATCCTCCAACAACGCGCCACTGATGATGATAATTCGGATGTGCGACGTAGAGCCATCGAAGCATTAGCCAGCAATTACAAAGATGACCCCCAAACCAAAACCATCCTCCAACAACGCGCGTCTGATGATGATAATTCGGATGTGCGACGTAGAGCCATCGAAGCATTAGCCAGCAATTACAAAGATGACCCCCAAACCAAAACCATCCTCCAACAACGCGCGTCTGATGATAGTGAATATGTGCGACGTGCAGCCATCCAAGCATTAGGCAAATATTTTAGAGAACAGCCTGAGTTATTTGATATCTATTACAATTGTGCTGTCAATGACCCCTGTGAGAGTGGAGGTATGTTGGTTATGTTGGGTATGTTGAACGAAAACCCTCGGCGCATTGCACTGGAGATAATTATCAAGCAATATCCTCAGCATCCCCAGACTTCTTCACTGTTGTGCGATAGAGCAGAAAATGACCCAGATGAGGAAGTGCGGAAGTATGCTCAGGAGGAAGTGCGGAAGTATGCTCAGAAGATTTTAAAGCGGAGGGGAGAAGAAAAAGAATGAAATATACAATTATTATTCAATGGTCTGAGGAAGATGAATGTTTTGTAGTCAGTCTTCCTGAATGGGGAGAGTTTTGTCACACTCACGGAGATACCTATGAAGAAGCTTGCAAAAATGCTCAAGAAGTTTTAGAAATGTTCATTGATACAGCTTTGGAAAATGGTGAATCTCTACCAGAACCGCACAGTCTAGAAGAGTCATCACAAGTAGCATGAATTTAGATCCCCGACTTCTTCAAGAAGTCGGGGATCTTTGGGTTCGTAACTTCTTGAAAATTGCTATATAACTATTTACTTTTAGGAATAACTTTTCTAATACCACTTTTACCAATAGCATCGCCTTTGTAACGAGGGATAACATGAATACTGGTGTGCATAATATTCTGCCCACCTTCTCGATTAATGTTCATACCTACATTAAAACCATCTGGGGCAAATTCTGCTTTGAGCATTTCTTGGACTTTATTCACCATAAACCAGCAAGCAGACTGTTCTTTAAATGGTAAATCAAAATAATTGCTAATATGACGTTTAGGAATAACTAAAGTATGTCCTTTACTTATAGGGTAGCCATCTAACATAGCATAAGCAGTTGCCGATTCTGTTAATAATCTCAGATGTTTATGAGGATTACAAAATATACAATAATTAGTTGAATTTCGCTGTTGATTATAATGAATGTATTCATATACTTCTCGCATCTCATCTGCGTATAATGAATGAAAGGGAAGTTTGGCTAGACATTGATATGTAGGTTTTTTGTGGATATAATGTTCTCTAAATCCTTCTCTCTTGATATCCCTCCTCACAGCATAATAAGCTTTACCTCCTGGTTTTAATAAATGGGATACTTCCATGAGGATATTAGCTTGTTCTTCAGGGAATAATACGTTTAATACATAAAAGCAAATTATAGTATCGAATTTACCTTCAGGATATTGGTTAAAATAATGCGGGTCATAACCTGTAATATCCAACCCTTTTTGGCTGAGGATTTTTACATCATTACCAAAGCCACAACCAAAATCTAGTATTTTACCTTGAAGCAGGTTTTGATTTAATAAAAACTGTGCTGGAAATGATAAGTAAGTTCTTTCTATGGCGGTGAGATGGCTGAATGTATTTTTTTGCTTTTTCATGGAATCTGGAGATGCACACCATCCAGTCTTAGCACAGTTAATACTTAATCGCCTTAAGTAAATTCGCGGAGATAACTCAAATTAAGTTAAACAATCTGGAATTCCGGTAATTGAGTTCGTAGTAAGCATCTTTAAGAGGATGTTTTAAAAGTTGCAAAGTATACTAGAAACCCCGCTTCCATTCCTCTCCACCACAGGGAGAGAGGCTTTTAAACCCCCATTCCCTCGTAGGGAAGGGGGGCTAGGGGGGTTAGGTTTCCGAGACTTAGTTGTTAGCAATAATACTTTTTAAACACCCTCAAAGAGAGGACTAAAGTCCTCACTACAAACCTTTAATTATTTATTTTATGGTGTTCTTGAAAGTAATTGGGGTAAGATATGTGTTTAGAAAAGCTATTATCTATATTATGAAACGTATATATACACACAGACAACAAAACATAAAATAAAATAAAGAAACCTGTTTTTTCCCTAACTAAATAATAGAATAAGATCGTAGCTGAGTATACAGATATATCATTTGTGATCCTGTCTACCTCATCTTTGCGAGCAAGTGAGTACAACTTAATATATTGCCAAATGACTTGCCTAATTCGCTGCAAACTCTTACAGGTAAAGTTTTTTGTGGTGAGTACAAAAATTCTGCCACCCCTACCCTAAAAACACCAGTACCCCCATTATTAAATACTAGCACCCCTACCCCAAGGGAAATTTTAAGTTTATCTTAAGTCAGGGTTTGAGATGCTTGAGTACAAGTGTAATTAATCCAATAAATCCAATCGGCGTTTAATGTACTGTCCAGTTGGGAGTCACCTGATATAAGCATAAAAATAGCACATGGCTCTTTGAACCAAACACTACCGATGCAACAGTCATTAAACAGTATCAAAAACCGTCAGGCTGCAATCAAACCACGTTCTCCAAATACATCCTTGCTGAAAAATCTGTTCTCTGGTGCTTTTTTAGAACCACTATTGAGTGATTTTAAAATCATCTTTGAACGCGACCCAGCAGCACGGAATTGGCTAGAGGTGGTGTTTTGCTACCCAGGGTTACACGCTCTCTGTTTGCATCGTCTCGCCCACTGGTTACACTGTCGGGGTGTGGGTTTCATCCCCCGTCTGATTTCTCATCTGGCGCGATTTTTGACAGGAATTGAAATTCACCCAGGTGCAGAGATTGGTAAAGGTGTGTTTATCGACCACGGTATGGGTGTGGTGATTGGTGAAACTGCCATTGTGGGAAATTATACGCTAATTTATCAGGGTGTGACTCTGGGCGGTACTGGTAAAGAAAGTGGTAAGCGTCATCCTACGGTGGGTAATAACGTTGTGGTGGGTGCGGGTGCAAAAGTTTTGGGAAATATTCAAATTAGCGATCGCGTCCGCATTGGTGCGGGTTCAATTGTGTTGCGTGATGTTCCCCCAGATGCAACCGTTGTCGGGATTCCTGGTAGAATTATCTCCCCCAAACCAAACGCTAACGTTCATCCCCTAGAACATGGAAAACTTCCGGATGAACAAGCGACTGTAATTAGTTCTTTACTCTCCCGCATCGAGAAACTAGAACAACAATTACAAACCCTGAATATTCAACCCCAGGACAAAGAACTGTTGACAAAAAATCATTAATCATGTTCCCACCAAATAGTTCCGACCCCCTTGGCTATCAGGTTTTGCAGATTCCCTTGTGCGATCGCTGGCGAATTTCCCAGCGTTTGCAAGAATTAATGATCCCCTGCTGCTGTCACAGCGATGGTTCCTTACGAGTCAAAGTCAGTAACCTCCTCGAAGCCATCCTCATCCGCAGTACCCTCATGCAATTTCTCGCCTCTCGTCACGAACTAATAGATTGGCTAGAACGTTGCTGGAATACACAAAACTCCTAAATTCCCCCTCTGCGTCATATACCCCCAGATTTATCTGTGAGGTCAATCCAAAATCTAAAATCTAAAATCCAAAATTGTATGACCACCTGTAATAGTGAGAGAAAACTTCTCAATTTTTTACATCAAGAACTCGAACTAACAAATGCAGATATTGCTGTAGCCCAACGACATCGTAAATTTGATAATGGTCCCTTACCCATGCTCCTTTGGCAATATGGACTGGTTAACTTGGCGCAACTAGAGCAGATTCTTGATTGGCTAGATGACCATCACTAACAAATTTTTTCTCAGACTTCCAGTCTATTAGATTGTCCAGATGACCACAACTAAATGACGTATTACTATCCGAGCAAACCACTATATCCACTAACTTTCTTGCTATCTTTACTATTTTGCTGTATTGGAGATTTGCTAATAGTTAGATTAACAACTCGCTATTATAAAATACCTGATTTAGCAATAGTAAAAATAATTCTAAAATATACCCATATTTGGTTCTCTGCCATACAGATATGATGTGGGAATTTAGCTATGATTTAATAATCATGAACATGAACTATTAAATCTGAGAGTTTATAGCATTTACCATTCATCATAATAGCTACCCACGCCAGTTATCAGCATTTGTATTAGGCATTTACCATTCCAGAATTTTCAGGTAAATAAGCTACCACAGCAGAAAACATATTAAGAATGATTCCTAAAAGGGATGTGTGAGATGAATGAAATCTTAATTAATGACACTACATTACGTGATGGTGAACAAGCGGCGGGTGTTGCTTTTACCTTTGAAGAGAAAATAGCGATCGCTCAATTTCTCGATGCCATTGGCGTTCCCGAACTAGAAGTGGGAATTCCCGCAATGGGCGAAGCCGAAACCCACGCTATCTTAGCAATATCTGACTTGGGTTTGCAAGCCAGTCTTCTCGGTTGGAATCGGGCGGTGATTTCCGATATTAAAGCTTCCATCACCTGCGGGTTGAAACGAGTACATATCGCCATCCCCGTTTCGGGAATCCACATCGCTGCAAAATTTCATGGTCAATGGCGAGTAAGTTTGCAAAGACTCAAAGACTGTATTAGCTTTGCAGTTGATCAAGGTCTTTGGGTAGCAGTAGGCGGCGAAGATTCTTCTAGAGCTGACCCCAATTTCCTTCTAGATGTAGCGCTTAATGCTCAAGAATGGGGCGCATCGCGGTTCCGCTTTTGCGATACTGTGGGCGTTCTCGACCCCTTCAGCACCTACGCCAAAGTGAAACAGCTAGTTTCAGCTTTGTCCATTCCCCTGGAAATTCACACTCACAATGATTTTGGCTTGGCCACTGCTAACGCCTTAGCTGGTATCAAAGCCGGAGCTACATCTGTAAATACCACAGTCAACGGGGTAGGCGAAAGGGCGGGAAATGCAGCTTTAGAAGAAGTTGTCATGTCTATTAAACGCATCTATGGCATCAATTTGGGGATTGATACTCGCCGTTTGTTGGAACTTTCCCAACTGGTAGCTTCAGCATCCAATTGTCATGTTCCACCTTGGAAAGCGATTGTGGGTGAAAATACCTTTGCTCATGAATCAGGAATCCATGCTCACGGCGTACTGCAAAACCCCCTGACTTACGAACCATTTGCACCGGAAGAAGTCGGTTGTGAACGGCGTTTAGTCGTGGGTAAGCATTCTGGAAGACATTTGGTGACAAGCTTGCTACAGCAAAATGATATTTTCCTGGACGCTGAGGAAACCCAGTCTGTCTTGGATGCAGTCCGCCAGCAGTCGGTGAAGCAAAAACGCAATTTGACCGTTGAAGAACTTTTGAATTTGGTAAGAGAACAGAGGTACTCTCATGCAACCTGATGAATTAGAGCTAAATTTACCCCCCTTTTTTGAAATTGGTCAAAAAGTCAGACTTCGCAAACTGATCAAAAATGATGGGACGTTTGCGGGGAGAGAAGTCGGGGAGGTGTTAGGGAACAAAGGGGATATTGGCTACATAGCAAGTATAGGCACTTATTTACAAAATTCCTATATCTATGCAGTGCATTTTTTAGAGAAAGGCTTTGTTGTCGGTTGTCGGAAAAGAGAACTAGAAGCGGTTGAGGAGAATTCATGAAAGTAATGTTACGGATGAATGATGCGGGAACTTTGGTGGCTTATGTTGCCAAAAAAGACCTGGAAGAAGAAGTTGTTAAACAAGCGGATAGTAACGATGGGGTGGTTCTCACTTTAGCAAATGGTTGGGAATTAGAATTTAGTGCATTACCAGATAAAGCAAGTTTACCGTTAACTGTGGAAGCTAAACGGTTGTGTTAAAAATAAATGGGCGTTGCTAATTTGATATCTGAACGCGATTTATGATATGAAAACCTCTGTAGAGACGTTCTATAGAACGTCTCTACACCTAAAGCAGTGCCTAAGAGGTTGTTTCAAAAGTATCCGGCTGTGATTTTAGGCACTTAATAATCCCCCCTAGCACCCCTAAAAAAGCTACGGTGTACACACAATGTAAATTCTCTTTTGTGTCATAAGACCCCACCCCTAGCCCCTCCCCGCAAGCGAGGAGGGGAACTGGATTTAAAAATAAATTCGGTTTTTAGGGCTGAAAACTCTTTTTAACTCAGGATGTGTGTACACCATAGCTTAAAAAGGGGGAATAGTGATCAAAGTCCCCCTTCTCAAGGGGGATTTAGGGGGATCTAAAATGTTTTGCTAGCGACAATAAGACTTTTAAAACATCCTCTAATTAGGAATTATGAATTAATCAACGATCGCTTTTTCTAAAGCTGCGGCAAAACCGATGTCTTCTATTTCATCAGAAGTTGTAACATCAGCAATATCAAATTTTGCACCTGCGTTGGTCAACTCGTCATCTACTGAGCGGAGAAATTGAGTAGCACTTGCATCATCACCAATTTGAAAGAATAGCACCGCTAATTCTTCGTCACTATCTATTTTGCGGCTGGCGAGGATAATCTGTTCGTACACAGACTTACGGTCATCTGGCTCACCATCTGTAACCACAATAATTGTCTCACCGTTTGGCGTTAAACCTTGTTCTCGACGGTTGAAAAAGTCATCGAAAGCGGCTTTCAGTACGCCTCCTAAGTTGGTGCTTCCAGCTGGGTTATTTTCTTGGAATATCTGCTTGACTTTATTAGCAGTTACACCAGAGTACATTTTGTGTCTGCCAGAAAAGACGTAGACATTGATACCATCTGGGTCTAGCTGGTCACACTTGGAAGCTAAGGCTAAGGTGTTCTCTTGCATAACTTGCCATCTGCTTTTGCCTGGAAGTTCGCTACTAGGGCTTTCCATGCTGCCGGATTTATCTATGATTAGAGTGTATTGTCTGCCCATAATTTCTGTCATTTTTTCCTTTTGTATGGTTATTTTGATTTTTCTATAGCGGTTATCAGTTAAGTGAGATACAAGAACCCCACCCCCAACCCCCTCCCCGCAAGCGAGGAGGGGGCTATGATGTACTTCATTCAAATGCATACCGCTATATCAAGACACATATTTTAATGGAAATCATTGATCTCTGGCCATAATCTGGTCTAAAAATTAGGTGGTAATTCCAGGGGTATAGTGCCTAATAAACCTTTACGAAAATCTGTTAATAGATGTCTGGCTGTGCGTTCTACGTCACCTTTGTAACGATGTTCGGCTAAGGCGTGTAAATAACTTTCTCCGGTGTACATTACGGGGTCAAGTTGGTAGCGGGTGTATAAGGGTGATGGTGGTAATAAATGTGCGGCTGTTTCTTGCAGTTCGTTGAGTAAATCGATGAAGGCGGCTGCTACTAATTGATTATCATAAGACGCTTGACCAATGTCATCACAAATTGCTAATTTAATCGCGGCTTCTTGATTTCCCATTCTCAAAGGTATAATACCAGGAGAATCTAGTAATTCTAAGTGTTCGGAAATTCTCACCCAACGTAAGGAACGAGTTACCCCCGGACGGGCTGCACTTTCTACGACTCGCTTTCCTAGAAGACGGTTAATTAAGGCAGATTTACCTACGTTGGGAAAACCAATGACTACAGCTCGCACTGGACGAGGTAACATCCCGCGATCGCTTCTTCTTTGATTAAGCTGTACTCCTGCTGCTTGGGCGGCTTTGGCGATCGCTGTTATCCCTTGACCTTGTTTCGCGTTGGTAGAATAGGCGACTTCACCGTGACGCTTAAACCAATCTACCCACTGCGATCGCACTTGGGGGAAAATCATATCTAGTCGATTCAATACCAATACCCGTGGTTTATCTCCCACCCATTCATCTATTTGGGGGTGGTGTGTGGCTAAGGGAATTCGCCCGTCTCGGACTTCCAGTACCACATCTACCCGCGTTAGCTGTTCTTTCAGCTTTTTTTCCGCTTTCGCAATGTGACCTGGATACCATTGAATCAGATTTAATTTATAGTTTTGAGTTAAAGACATATTTAATTAGTAATAACCACTAATTATAACATTTTTTTAAGAAATAAACCACAGAGGCACAGAGGACACAGAGAAATCAGGAAAGGAGAGGTTTATTGAGTGTTTGTTTATTTGGAAGTTATCTATCTTTGATGTAAAATTAAGCGATTGCCATCGGGGTCATAAGCGTAAATTTCCCTACCGTGGGATGCTGTGGAGATTTCGCCGGGGGGTGGATAGCCTAAGTTTGCTAGGTGTGCGATCGCCTGTTCTAAATTACTCACTTCTAAACACAAACTGATCTGACTGTTGGCTGAGTTGGCAAATTCCGATATATGGTTTTTTTGAGGTTGAAAAATCCCCAATCGCACACCAGGAAGTTGAAACTCTGCATAAACATTAGGGATGAGAGAAAATGGTTGTTTATTAAGTAATTTGGTATAGAAATTAACCAAGTCTGCAAAGTTAATAGATGCTATGGTTACGAGTGCTTCGGTATATTGAAAAACCATATTTATCAGTTATCAGTTACCAGTTATCAGTTATCAATTAATTAGGCACAATTACCATTGCGAAAAGGGGTTTGTTACCAAATAGCTATTGAAATATCTAGGATCATGGGATACTTCTTCACCAATCCACGGCGGTAGTGAAATTTCTTGATTTGCATCACTGAGTTCAACTTCTGCTATGATTAGTCCTTTATTTAGACCATCAAATTCGTCTATTTCCCAAATCAAACCACCCCATTCTACTTTGTATCTAATTTTTTCAATAAAAGGTTTTTGACACAATGTATTTAGCATTTCGTGAGCATCTTCTACAGGAATGGGATACTCAAACTCTAATCGGGAACATTCAACGCTAGGTCCCTTAATAGTTAAGTAACCTTGTTTTCCTACTATCCGCACACGTACAGTAGCTTGAGCTTGATCTTGTGTCGCAATGTATCCTTGACAATATACACTTCCTTGAGCTAATTTTCGCCAACTATCTTCTTTGAGTAAATATTTACGCTCTATTTCTTTAGCCATTGTCTGAAATTATTATTGATTTGGGGCAAAAATATTAAAGATATTCAATTGTATATATTTTATCATATAGGACTCCTCTTTGATTTTTGTTGGCGCAGCCTGCGTTTTGCGCTGACAACTCAAAAAGCTGTTTCCCACTCCCCACTCCCTACTCCCTACTCCCCAGCTAAAATTAATTTTTTCCTAGAGAAAACAACAGGCCATCAAGTTGTAAATGACCTGGGATTAATGATACAGCAGTTTTCATATAGATGAGGTACAGATTTATCTGTGTCCATCTTTGGTTGATTATCTGTTGATGTCCGATACTTACAAACTGCTGTAATTTAATGCGATCGCTTGGCAGAATTCTGGCTCATGGGATGATTTCCAGAACAGAGTATTAGCGACCGCATTGCTTAATTTCTCTCATGAATATTTTAGTAATTACTCAAGTGAGAGAACATTCAACTTAATTAAGGCGGATTTAGCAACCGCGCCCGATGCGTCCCGATCCACGGTCAAAGTTAAGTCCACCGTCATACATATAGTTAGAAAGAGGTAGGTGTTTAGCACTATCGTTTCTCTGAGAAATAGACAGAGATGACATAGACGCTTGCAAACCTACAAACAAGCCAGCAGTGAAGCGGTTCATAATGTTAATGCGGTAAGTTGATGGTAATTTTTACAAGCACAGGAAAGTTTACGAAGAGAAGATTCCACAAAGCTTTGAATATATTCTAGCAAAATTATGAGATGTGCAACAGCATTACACGCCACATTAGCAGAGCATGATAACCAAACAATAATAAAAAATAGACAATTCTCTACAATTATTTCGGAGACAACTGAGGAAAAAATGTAGCTAACTTACATATACAGAAATTTTCATTGACATGAACTACAGATTGATTTCGTGACTGCATCTGTGATTGATTACTTTTTGATGTATTACACTCACTGGGAAATTAGTGTCATTTGTGTACAAAGATTATGAATACTCAATTTGTGCGATCGCCTCAATAATTTGTTGATAATACTCTATATTTCCGTCTCGATGATAAATATCCGCAGATTTTTGGAAATCGGCAATTGCACCTTGATAATCTTCTAGGCGACGGCGAATATCAGCCCGCAGCATCAAGGCTGAAGCCCAATAAGGCTGACGTTGTAAGGCTTGGTTCAAATCAACCAAACCGGCGGTTAAATCACCCAGAATCGAAAGGCTACGTCCACGGTTATACCAGTCTTCAGCCCTACTAGAATCTATAGCCAGGGCTTGATTATAATCTTCTATGGCTCCTTGATAGTCTTGTAAAGCATAGCGAGCATTGGCGCGATCGCTATAAAATGTCGCCGATTGAGGATTTCTCTTTAATACTTGGGTGTAATCTGCAACTGCACCCTGATAATCTTTCAGTGCGTAGCACAAAGCAGCCCGATTGTAATAAGCTTCGATTAGATCAGAATTGATTTCTAATGCTTGATTATAATCTGCCATTGCCTGCTGTTCATTTCCTAAAAAACGATGAGCATTACCCCGGTTACAATAGGCTTGGGAAAAGTCAGGAAACAGCCCAATGGCTTGAGTATTATCTGCGACTGCGGCGAGGAAATCTTGCAAAATTTCGTAAGCAATACCTCGGCCATAATAAGCTGGGGCTAAATGAGGATTCATCTGCAATGCCATTGTATAGTCTTGAATTGCCCCTTGATAATCTCCTAGACTACGGCGGCTTGTAGCGCGATCGCAGTATCCTTGAGCTAAATTGGGATCAAGTTGTATGAGTCGATTACTATCATCAATTGCCCCTTGATAATCTCCCAATAGGCGACGAACATTAGCCCGATAGCCGTATACTAAAGCTAACGTCGGGTTTTTTTGTAATGCTTGGCTATAATCATCAAGAGCTTGGTGATAGTCTCCTAAAGCTTCTTGAACCAAACCTCGTTCAGAGTATGCTTGGATATCGTCCGGGTTCAATATCAGCGCTTGGTTAAAGTCAGCTAATGCTGGCTGAAAATCTTGGAGACGAGAATAAACAAGACCCCGATTGTAGTATGCTTCCGCAAAGTTGGGGTTAATTTTTAAAGCCTGATTGTAATCTTTGATAGCGCCCTGATTGTCTTGTAGAGCATAGCGGGCATTACCTCGATTATGGTAAACTTCAGCTAAATTTGGATCTAGTTGTAAGGCGCGGTCATGTTCAGCGATCGCTTGCTGATAATTCTCTAAAATATGATAAATATTACCTCTACTGCTGTAAGCTGGAGCAAAATAAGGATGCCATTGTAAAGCTTGTTGAAAATCTGCGATCGCACCTTGATTATCGCCGCAATTGCAACGCGCCACACCGCGATTATGTAAAGCTTTGGCAATATCGCAGTTAATTTGGGTCGCTAACTGGGGACTATTTTCGATGGCTTGTTGATAATCTGCGATCGCTTGGTCATATTTTTCTAAAGCTAAGTAGGCATTACCCCGACTGTGATAGGATTGGGCAAAATTGGGCTTAATTTGTATGGCTTGGTTATGGTCAGCGATCGCACCTTCATAATCGCCTAAAAAGTAACGCCCATTCCCTCGGTTGCAATATGCTTCAGCAAACTGGGGATTAATATCTATTGCTTGATTAAAGTCCGCGATCGCGCCATGATAATCTTGAAGTTCAGCGCTGAGAATCAGACCCCGGTTATAGTAAGCTTCGGCGTAGTCTGGATGTAGCTGAATCGCCTGAGTATAACTTGCAATGGCTTCTTGATAGTCCCCTTGCAAATGTTTATTAAATCCCTGTTGGAAAAATTCGTCAGCATTCATCTAAGTTTGTCTGGGTTATGACACTCCCGACACTCATTGTAAGCCGATCTTAGTTTCACATCAATTTATTTGAGTTTGTTTGTGCGATCGCCTCTTATATCATTCAGCTTCCCTAAGCAGGTAGGCTAAATACAAACAAAATGTTAGGGTGTGTTGTCGCACAGCGCAACGCACCATCAACAATTCAACGTACGGTAGCTGTACAGTTGTATTCATTTTAATAGTGCGTATGTACTTAAAAAATATTAGTTGAGAATATCTCGATCACCGCTATGCTTAAACTAGATATTTGTGAAAATATCACGAATATGTCCTTTAGGAATAGAACTTAACTATGCTTATAGAGTTTAGTATTGGTAATTACAGATCATTTAAAGATAAAGTCACCTTTAGCATGGTTGCAGCTAATATTAAAGCCAAAGACCCAAAAGTTGATGATAACAATACTTTTGCAGTAGATAATGAACTTACATTACTCAAAAGTGCGGCAATTTATGGTGCTAATGCTAGTGGTAAGAGTAACCTAGCAAAAGCCATCAGCTTTATGAGTTGGTTTATGATTAATTCCTCTAAAGAAACTCAAAGCACAGAAAAAATAGGAGTTGAACCATTTAGACTTAATACAGATACTGAAACCAAACCATCTTTCTTTGAAATTGTTCTTTTATTATATGGTAAAAAGTATAGATATGGATTTGAAGCTACTCCAGAAAGGATTATTTCAGAGTGGCTATTTTATGTTCCTAACAAAAGAGAAACTCGGCTTTTTGAACGTAATTATGAAGAATCTACTGATATATTTCACATAGCTAAAACTTTTAAAGGTGGGGGAATTGATTCAAAAACCAGACATAATGCACTTTTTCTATCAGTAGCTGCTCAATTTAATGTTGAAATAGCTGCTAAAATTCTCAATTGGCTTACAAAACAAATAAAAATAATTTCGGGATTAGACAACATAAATTTAAATTATACAGTTAGCTGTTTAGCGGAAGATAATGATAATAGAGAAGAAATTATTCGATTAATAAAAAAGCTAGATTTAGGTATCAGAGAAATAAGACTAAATGAAACAGAAAATGCTCTAGATTCTTTGCCTAAAGATACGTCACCAGTAGTTAAAGAATTAATGATTAAGATGATAGCAAAACAAAAATCAAAACCAAAATCAATTCAAACTGGACATCAAAAATTTGATGGGCAAGGTAATCATATTTCTCTGGAATTATTTGATTTAGAAAATCAAGAGTCAGAAGGAACTCAAAAAATATTTTCTGTTGCTGGAATTTTAGTAAATACGCTGAAAAGTGGTAGTATTTTGATATTTGATGAATTTGATGCGAGACTCCATCCTTTAATCAGCAAAGCCATCGTGGAAATATTTAACTCTCAAGAAACAAATTATAATAATGCACAATTGATATTTATGACTCACGATACCAACCTGCTAAGTAACAAACTATTTCGCAGAGATCAAATTTGGTTTACAGAGAAAACTAAATATGGTGCTACAGATTTATATTCCCTCGTCGAATATCCAATTAGGAATGATGCTTCATTTGAAAGTGACTACATTAAAGGCAAATATGGCGCTATTCCCTTTATTGGTAACTTAAGCCAAATTTTGGGTAATCCAGATGCCTAAAAATATAAGGAAAGCACAAAATCGTGGTTATTCTGATAGAAAAGTTGCCACTAGAGAGTTAAGACAAACATTTTTAATTATTTGTGAAGGTGAAAAAACTGAACCAAATTACTTTAAATCTTTTCGTGTTCCCCGAAATGTAGTTTCTGTTGATGTGCAAGGATTCGGATATACCCCCAGTAGGCTAGTAGAAGAGGCAAAGGAGTTATCTTCTAAAGAAAATTATGACCAAGTTTGGTGCGTATTTGACCGAGATGACTTCCCGATGCAAGATTTTAACAATGCAATCGCAAATGCTAAACAAGCAGGATTTAACCTTGCTTACTCTAATGAGGCGTTTGAATTATGGTATGTACTGCATTTTGAATTTCTCAATACTGGACTTCCTCGCCAAGATTATATTCGTAAGTTAAATAAATTTCTAAAGAATAAATATAAAAAAAATACCGATTCAATTTATGAAGAGTTAGAACATCTACAGGCTACTGCTATCAAACACTCTAAAAATCTTCTCAAGCAATATAACCCTCATAATGCCGAAAGTGATAATCCTTGCACAACAGTACATCTTCTAGTTGAAGCATTAAACGAATTTATTCCATAATCTACACAATTTTAACCAAAACTTGCTTTAACTCTTTCCCGAAATGCTAGTATAGCCTCTAAAGGATCGGGTGCGATCGCATACTCCGTCAATATTTCTAAATCTAGATTTGGCAATAACTTACTTTTGACAAATTGTTGATAATTTTCACCCTGCAAAATATAAACTTCAAATTGATTATTTCTAAAAAACCAAACTTCCTTGACACCTAAAATTTTATAAATCTCCGCTTCTTCGACATTTTCCCGACTATTAAAAGCGGAAATGCGGAATTAGCCTTCACCCGCAGCGCCAAAACCAGAACCCGGTGTACTACATTCACAGTTTGCAACAGCTTAAGTAGGTCGGCGTAAATAATTATTGTTGCAATAAGGCAGGGGGTAGGGGGAGAAAGAGTTTGAGCCTTATTTACTTTTGTTTACATAGTTTGGTTTTACTGCACCGACTTACTTATCGAAAAATTCCCAACTATAGTAATCCGCTTTGATTTTTAAACTTACTTGCGTAGGTGGGGAGTGGGGAGTGGGGAGTGGGGAGTGGGGAGTGGGAAAAAGCCATTTTGAGTTGTATTGATGTTCAGAAATTAAATAGGAGTCCTATAGATAAATAAATATAAAATTGAGATATAGTTGTATATAAAAACTTACATCATAGTCCGCAGTGTATAAAAACCTACAATATAGCCCGAAAATTGAATGGCACTAATGATAACGGCAAAGCCATTATCGACAAGGCTTTTGGGTGTGGGGGTGGTCAATCCAGAAGATGTTGTCCCCTTTGATGGACTAAAATTCCATCGTTTGAAATATTACATACCATACCCTGTTAAATGAGAGGTTTCACCTTTTTTTAATGCCATTCAACTTTAATTAAAATTAATATTTCCATGAATTCACCCATAAAGTTCACTCAACCGCGCGGTTTAAAAATAAACACATTCCTCAACCGATTTTTATTAGGGGATACCTCGGTATCGCCAAAACGTTTTAAGTTACTGCAAAATTTCTCGATTGTTAGCCTCCTTTCATTTACCCTGGCTATTGGCTGGCTGACTGGGTTTTATCGTCAGCAGGCTGTAAAGAACTTAGTCAATATTAAGGAAGAAGATAATGCTATCCTCACAAAAATACTTGCGAATAACCTCTGGACAGACTATAGGTCATTTATTTCCTCTACCAAAACCCTGAGTGATCAAGAGCTAGTAGCAAACCCTAGAGTTAGCCAGATTCATAGAGCAGTACTACTCCAGGTTCAAGGTTCGGCCATAGCCAAAGTCAAGATTTTTGATTTGCAAGGGCGGACGATATTCTCGACGGAGTTAGCTCAAATTGGAGATAATATAGCCAAATCTTCTGCTTTTCAAGCGGCTACATCTGGACAAATTGTCAGTCAGATTGGACACCGAGATACCTTCACAGCTTTAACTAGCAATATTGAAAATCGTCATTTACTCGCAAGCTATATTCCGATTTATGATCAGCAGACTAACAAAAAGATAATCGGCGTATTTGAGGTCTATACCGATGTTAGCCCTTGGTTGCAGGAGATTGGGTCAACCCAACGCACGATTATTATCGGAGTCTCTCTAATTTTAGTAATCCTTTACATTGTACTCTTTGTCTTTGTCTCTAGGGCAGATGCTTTACTGAAAAAGCAATATCAAGAATTGCAAGAGTCTGAAGCATCTTATCGGCTGCAAGCCAGCGACTTAGAAGATACATTGACTGAACTAAGACAAGTCCAGATTCAGTTACAGCTGGCTCTCGAATCCTCTAATACAGGACTTTGGGATTGGAATATGCAAACCAATGAGGTCAGCTTTGCAGAAAAACAGTGGAAAGAATTTCTCGGCTATGATTTAACAGAAACCCTTGAGAATAACCTTGCTGAATGGGAAAGCCGCATCCATCCCGAAGATAAACCCCAATTGTATGCGGATATGACAAAACATCTGCAAGGGGAAACGGAAACCTATGAAAATATCCATCGTATCCGGTGCAAAGATGGCACCTATAAATGGAATTTAGTTCAAGGGAAACTCGTAGAACGAGATCAAGACGGCAAACCAGTCCGGTTTATTGGCATTCACACTGATATTAGCGATCTTAAAAGCTCCGAAATCGCCCTCACAGAACTCAGCGAAAAACTGAAAAAATCCCAAGAAATTGCCCATTTAGGCCACTGGTCATTTGACCTCGCTACCCAAAAAATGACCTGGTCAGAAGAAGTATTCCGCATCTTTGACATGACCCCAGACCAAGGTGAACCCACTTTCGATCAGCATGTCCAGCAATTTCACCCAGAAGATCGCACCTTCTTTTTAGAACGAGTTACTGCCGCCAGAGAAGGCAAATCCCAGGACTTCGATTGTCGGATTCTACTTCATGATCAAATCCGCTACATTAATAGCCGCATTGAATTGGAATTTCAGGACGAAAAATTGGTAAAAATGTTTGGGATCGTGATCGATATTACTGATCGCCGCATGGCAGAATTAGAACTGGAACGCTTTTTCACCATTTCCCTCGATTTGCTTTGCATTGCCGACACCGGAGGGCATTTTCGCCGACTGAATCAAGCTTGGCAAAATATATTAGGCTATTCTATCTCAGAGTTACAAGGCAAAGTCTTCCTAGATTTTGTACATCCTGACGATGTAGATTCCACATTAGCCGCCATTTCAGATTTGAATGATGGCCGCACCATTATAAAATTCGTCAATCGCTATCGTACGAAAGACGGTAGTTATCGTCATATTGAATGGCTTTCGAGTCCTCAAGGAGATTTGATTTATGCTGCTGCGCGAGATATTACCGAACGGATAAATACCCAGACTCAACTCAAAGCTCTCCTAAATCGCACCCAACTGCTGAATCACCTCAGTACAGAAATTCGCAACTCCCTGGCTTTAAACAGTATCCTAGAAAGTTCGGTCAATGCCATCTTTGAGCAACTAAATCTGGATATTTGTACATTTGGTTGGTATCATGCAGATGCTAAAACGTCCCAATGGGAAGTGGTGCAAGAAACGCGAAACCCCAAACTTTGCAGCTGGTTAGGCTCTTATGATCTTGAGGAGTTTCCTGTGCTATTTCGGAATATCTTTGCAGAAAAAATTTATACCCTTGATATCGAAAATTCACAGGATAGTCAAGACCCAGAGCTAAGGTCATTTTGTGAATCGATGGAGATTAATCTTTATCTGGCTTTACCAATTCACAGCGAGGGTAAAATAGGTGCGTTTGAGATGGGACGAATTGATGGGAGTGTAGCTTGGCAACCTGATGAAATTGAGCTATTACAAAACCTAGCGACTCAGGTGGCGATCGCCATTCAACAAGCCGACCTTTATCAAAGTTCCCAAGCCAAAACCAAAGAACTAGAAAGAGCCTATCAGGAATTACAACAAACTCAAATGCAACTGATCCAATCGGAAAAGATGTCCAGCTTGGGTCAACTGGTAGCAGGTATTGCCCATGAAATTAACAATCCCATTAGCTTTATTTATGGCAACTTAGAACCTGTGGAGGAATATGCTGAAAGTTTATTAAAAATTATTCGACTTTACCAAGATTCTTATCCCACTCCCTCGATAGAAATCATGGAGGGGGTAGAAGAACTTGATTTAGAGTTTATCATCAAAGACTTACCTAAAACTCTTCAATCAATGAAGACAGGGGCATCACGGATTAAGAATATTGTCAAATCTCTACGCACCTTTTCACGCCTAGATGAAGCTGACTTGAAGCCAGTAGACCTACATGAAAATATTGATAGTACCTTGATGATTTTACAAAGTCATTTAAACGGTAAAATTGGCAAGCCAAAGATTGCTGTGATTAAGAACTATGGCAACCTGCCTGAATTTGAATGCTATATTGGCTTGCTAAATCAGGTGTTTATGAATCTGCTGATGAATGCTATTCAATCCATTGAAGAACGGCAAATCATGGAGGTTGACCCAACCTATCAGGGCATAATTACTATCACTACAATTGTAGAGCCATCGGAGGCGGTTTCAATTTTGGTGAAAGATAACGGCATAGGTATGGCTCCAGAGGTTAAAGCGAGGATTTTCGATCCTTTTTTTACTACTAAACCTGTCGGTAAAGGTACAGGTATGGGATTGCCCAATAGCTATCAAATTGTCACGAACAATCATCAAGGAGAGTTATTTTTTGATTCGACTTGGGAGGAAGGTACGATGTTTACAATTCGATTGCCAAAGATAAAGGTGAAAAATCAGTAACTAGGGCTTCGCCTATGTTTTTGATAACCCAGAAATCAGGGTTTGGAAAAATCAGGTTTTTGCATAGTGGTAAGTGGTGAAGCAACACCCAAACAGTTATGATTTAGTTGATAAATTAACCGAATTTATGCAATAAAATACAGATTTTTTCACCCAAACTTGCTTTACAGCGCTTCCGGCTATTATGCAATATAGTTTTCTGCTTGTCCCTCTTCTATCATAGCTTTCATCTGTAGGGCAGATTGCAGGTAAATGGCATACAGATACAAATCATAAAACTCTTGTGGGGCGGGACTCTTGCCCGCCATTGGTGTACGGAAGAGGTTTGATGGTGGGCAATGCCCACCACAGATTTTTACACCTTAAACTTTTCGGTAATCCGCTTCATGGCTTCTTCGACGTTTTCCCGACTATTAAAAGCCGAAATGCGGAAGTAACCTTCACCCGCAGCACCAAAACCAGAACCAGGTGTACCCACTACATTCACAGTTTGCAGCAGCTTATCGAAAAAGTCCCAACTAGATAAGTTATTCGGAGTTTTTACCCATACATAAGGTGCATTTATTCCACCATATACAGCTAATCCGGCTGCTGAGAGTTGTTCACGAATAATTTTGGCATTTTCTAGGTAAAAACTCACCAAGGCCTGAATTTGCGCTTGTCCTGCTTCGGAGTAAACCGCTTCAGCACCCCGTTGGATGATGTAGGAAACGCCATTAAACTTAGTCGATTGGCGACGATTCCACAGCTTCCACAGTTCTACGTCGGAACCATCCGCCGCTTTTGCTGTCAGTGTCTTGGGTACAACAGTTAACGCGCAACGGGTGCCGGTAAAACCTGCATTCTTGGAGAAGGAACGAAACTCAATGGCACATTCTCTTGCGCCTTCAATCTCATATATGGAGTGAGGAATTGCGGGGTCGGTGATGTAAGCTTCATAAGCAGCATCAAAGAAAATAATCGAGTTATTCGCCTTGGCGTAATCTACCCACGCTTTCAGATATTCCTTGGTAGCAGTTGCACCAGTGGGGTTATTGGGGAAACACAGATAAATTAAATCGACTTTCTGGGAGGGAATCTCAGCTTTGAAGTTATTATCAGCCGATATTGGCAAATATACTAAACCGCCAAATTCGCCTTTGTCGTTGGCATCCCCGGTATTACCAGCCATCACGTTAGTGTCTACATAGACGGGGTATACAGGGTCAGTAACTGCAATTATGTTATTGTTGCCGAAAATGTCGAGAATGTTGCCGGAATCGCACTTAGAACCATCGGAGATAAAGATTTCGGAGGCATCTATATCAGCGCCTCTGGCTTGAAAATCTTGGGCGGCGATTTTTTCCCTTAACCAAGCATAACCTTGTTCTGGACCATAGCCTTTAAATGTGGCGCGATCACCCATTTCTTCCACAGCCTGAATCATCGCTGTGCGGCAAGCTTCTGGCAGAGGTTCTGTGACATCGCCAATACCCAAGCGGATAACTTTAGCGTCAGGATTTGCTTCAACAAAGGCATTCACCCGGCGCGCAATTTCGGGAAATAGATAACCGGCTTTCAGCTTCAGGTAGTTGTCGTTAATCGTGGCCATAGTCGAATTCAAAAAAAACAGTTTAGATAAAACAGCTTATCCGTTTTTTCTCAAGCTGTGCCAAAATCTTTGGCGCTGCTCAAATTAAGTATGAATTTAAATGTAGAGACGTTCCATGGAAAGTCTCTACAGGGGTTTTGACATGATCACTGCTAATAGATATGTGCAGAACTCTGAAGATTCCATAGGGGTATATACCAAAAGAAGTGTTAGTCAGGTAAATAGTCTGTTGAAACTCTCAACAATTAGTTCCGATGACAGATTTAATGCCAAGCTTGGAACTGTTAATCTATGTCTGAACAGTAAAAATATTTACTAAATTAAAAATCATGAACATTCTAGCTTGGATTGTTTTAGGACTAATTGCTGGTGCGATCGCCAAGGCTATTTACCCCGGACATCAAGGTGGTGGGATTTTAGGAACAATCTTGCTGGGGATCATCGGCGCTTTTGTTGGCGGTAGCTTGGGGGTACTTTTTAGTACAGGAACCTTTGCTCTCACGGCTCCAACTCTCAGTATTACGGGTATCATCTTAGCCGTACTTGGCGCAATCGTGGCTATTTTCTTGTGGAACTTGCTAACTTCTCGCAGCGCTACATAATTAGTTAAACTGCTGTCATTATTTAGCCATTCAATCAGTCTTTATTTACATGAGGTAAATATGGATGTCAATAATTTTCTACAACGTTATGCTTCTGGAGAACGAAATTTTGATCAGGTTGATTTAAGTAGAGCTAATCTAGGCGGAGCGATTCTACATAAAGTCAATCTGAGTGGTGCAAACCTCAGTCAAGCCAACCTGAATAAAGCACACCTCGAAGATGCAAATCTGAGTAATGCAGATTTAAGTACAACCTATCTGACATCTGCCAATCTAGAAGGTGCTAACTTGTCAGGCGCTAACCTGCATAAAGCTGATTTGGATCGTGCCAATTTACGAGCAGCAAATTTGACTAATGCCAACCTGGAAGGAGCAAATTTTCGCAACGCTACTCTCCCCGATGGTACAGTTTCAGATTAGACATTAGATATCATTAACGGTGTGTTAAAAAGCCAGATTTATCTATATCTTTTCACCCAAACTTTGTTAAATATTCACACCAAATTGCTGCTGAAACTGATCAGCAGCAATTGCTCATTTTTCAATTTTAAACCTTGGCAATGGTGACATTTTGTGGTTGATTTTGATACTTGCCAAAGCGCTCCGCGTAAGTTGTTTGACATGGTTCTCCTTCTAAAAAGAGCAGCTGCAACACACCCTCATTCGCGTAAATACGACAGTCTGCACTAGAAGCATTGCTGAATTCCAGAGTCAAAAAACCTTCCCATGAAGCTTCAGCAGGAGTTATGTTAGCAATAATCCCACAACGCGCCATTGTTGATTTTCCAATACAAATAACTGTAATGTTGTCGGGAATCCGCAATCTTTCCAGCGAGACACCCAAAGCATAAGAATTGGCTGGAATAATGAAAAATGAGCCATCTTCATCGGTTTGCAGTGCAATGGATTCTAAATTGTCCGGATTAAACCGCTTGGGATTGACAACTGTACCGGGAATATGTTTAAAAATCCGAAAATCTGTGGGAGATAATCTCAAATCATAGCCATAGCTAGACAAACCGTAACTAATTACTCGCCTGTCTTCAATCTGGCGCACTAAAGAGGTTTCAAATGGAGAAATCATCCCTAGTTTGGCTTGTTCAATAATCCATTTATCATTTTTTAGCACGTTTAACCTCTTGTTCCATAAATCTACAAACTATCAATTCCCGCTCTTAATCAGGTTAAGGTCGATGACTGCGACGGATTTCAGTAATTTGGTCAGCCACATCTAAGAGAGATTTCGGCATCTGGGTTCCTGTGAGAATGATATCGATATGAGGGGGGCGTTGTGCGAGAAATTCTAAAACTTCGGTTTCAGGAATTAAGCCAAAGCTAATCGCTAAACTTAATTCATCTAAAACTACGAGATCATACTTGCTTTCACTGACGACTTTTTGTGTATATTGCCACAGCTTTTGTAATGCTTGGTTTTCGGCTTCATCTAGATGGGGTGTGTCGATGCAACGAGGTAAATCACAGCGAATCCAATCTAAATATTGCCCTAATTGCATGGGTCGCTCTTGACCTTGACGAATACCACCTTTGAGAAATTGGACTACTAATACTGGTGTCCCTTGACCCGCGATTCTTAACGATTGGGCGATCACATCGGTAAAAAAATTACGTTGTGTACTAGTAAAAACTTGTACTAGTCCTTCGACTGGATAGGGTAAGCTGAGGGATGAATTGACGCTGGGAGTTTCTAATTGGGCAACCATAGGGAAAGTTCAAAAAGTAGCAAATAATTAGAGAATTTTGCAGAAAGTAGTTACAACTCTACTGAGATAATTAGTGCTGTTTGCGGGTAAGTGTAGTTTTTGACACTAATTTTTGCTTGAAGTCAAGCAATTGACATTTTTGTTTTTTGCATGAGACTAATGATTATACATAATTGTCCGTTAAAAATAATTGCCAATCCTGGGAGCAGGAAATGGGGAAATCCCAGTCTTAGCTATCATCTTGATTTGAGCAAAACAGATTTACATTGTAATTAATTTTACTTATAGAGGAGTGATTGGTCGTGAGATTATTGATTTTGGGAGGTTCAGGATCGGGGAAAAGCACCCAAGCGCAAAAGCTTTGCAGAAATTTTGACATACCGCAAATTTCTACAGGTGAGATGTTAAGGGAAGCGATCGCTAGTATGAGTGATCTCGGTTGCTATGCACAGCCTTATGTCACAAAGGGCGAGCTAGTCCCGGATGAAATCATGATTGAATTTATCCGTTTGCAACTCAAAAAGCCTGAAGTTGATCAGGGTTGGGTATTAGAGGGTTATCCCCGGACTGCGTTTCAGGCTGAGGAATTGGATTTTTTGTTGGATGATTTAGGACAAAAGTTAGATTGGGCTATTTATCTACAAGTACCAGAAGCTATTATGGTGCGTCGCTCCTTGGAGCGTTCTCTTGCCGATGATCAACCCGAAATTGTCCAGCGCCGAGTAGAACTATTCTATGATCGCACTATTCCTATTCTAGAATATTACGACCGTCGCCGCCGCCTGTTGACTATCAATGGTGATCAATTACCAGAGTTAGTACAGCAAAACATTTCGACTCTGCTTTCTGTTTCCTGAAATTAAAGCCCCTGTTACCTCAAATCGGCTCCTACTACAAATCCGATATTAATTTTGGAGGAAATGCTAACCTGAAAGCAGTCTAATTGTATATAAAATTTCCGAGGCAACTCTCATGGTTTGGCAGCGTCCTGATGGTCGGCAACCAGAAGAACTCCGTCCCATCAGCTTTCATGCCGGTTTTACCCGCTTTGCTCCTGGTTCGGTTCTGACAAAATTTGGAGACACTCAGGTACTTTGTACTGTCAGTGTGAGTGAGGGAGTCCCGAAATTTTTAGCAGGAACTGGCAAAGGTTGGTTGACATCTGAGTATCGAATGTTACCTTCAGCGACACAAGAACGGCAAGCACGGGAATTGTTGAAGTTGTCTGGACGCACTCAAGAAATTCAACGTTTAATTGGGCGGAGTTTAAGAGCAGCAATTGATTTTGAGGTGTTGGGAGAACGCACATTGACTGTAGATGCTGATGTGTTGCAAGCAGATGCGGGGACTAGAACAGCAGCGATTACAGGCGGGTTTGTGGCCTTAGCTCATGCAGTTTCTCAATTATTGCATTCGGGTGTATTAGAGCGATCGCCTTTATGTGGGCAAGTAGCAGCAATATCTGTGGGTTTATTGCAAGGGCAGCCATATTTAGATTTAAACTATCTTGAGGATGTGGCTGCAACTGTAGATTTCAACGTGGTGATGAATCAACATCTGGGTATAATTGAAGTCCAGGGGACAGCAGAAGAAGGCAGTTATAGCCGGACTCAGTTAAATCAGCTACTGGATTTTGCCGAAAAAGGCATCCAGCAATTGTTAATCGCTCAGAGAGAGGCGATCGCCGATTGGGATCAGTTGTTAGGGATTTCCAGAAAATAAATTGCCCCATTTCATCAGATTATATTTGTTCTTTTATCCCCCCTGCTCCCTGCTCCCTGCTCCCCTGCCTACTTAGAGGGAGACGCGATAAATCGCGTCTGTACAAGAAAGAATTCCTCGGTCTTGTCTGCTTGTGTCTAATTCAGGCATCATGTTAAAAGTTTCAAAAGTTAAAACGGGGAATAGTCATAAGTTCGGTATGGTATTGCTGGAAGTCGGTAATATGATCATGAAACCATGAATAAAAAGGTGGAAGTTCTCCCAGATATTTCAGCCCTAGTTGAGCGATCGCTAAATTTAATTTTGTCCAAGGTGTCAACAGCCATTGCACAACGGGGACAGTTTACTATCGCCTTAGCTGGTGGTAGTACGCCTAAACCATTGTACGAGGCGATCGCTAATCAAAAACTGCCTTGGGATAAAATTCATATCTTTTGGGGAGATGAACGTTATGTACCACCAGATCATCCCGATAGCAATGAACTGATGGCTCGGCGTGCGTGGTTAAATCACGTTGATATCCCAGCAACTAACATTCACTCTGTACCAACTTTAGACGGAGATCCAGCAGCATCAGCCGCCAAACACGAACAGCATCTGCGAGAGTTTTTTAACTCTGACCCCGACGAGTTTCCGGCTTTGGATGTAGTATTGCTAGGAATGGGTGATGATGCACATACCGCATCCTTGTTTCCTCACACAGCAGCTTTAAAAGTGCATGATCGGCTGATTACTGTGGGAAACAAAGATGGCAACCCTCGCATAACCTTCACATACCCATTTATCAATGCGGCTCGTAGTGTTATTTTTGTGGTTGCTGGTGCTAATAAACGACCAGCTTTAGCTCAAGTCTTCGCGCCTGTGGCAGATGACTTCGCTTATCCATCCCGCTTGATTCAACCCCAAGGCGAACTTTGGTGGTTATTGGATGCAGCAGCAGGTTCGGAACTTCCAGCTTAACTTTCCGATCAGGAGTAGTTGTTAAAATCGAAAGCTAAAGTTGTCCCCTGAGCGAACTTCTGATCGGCGGGAGATTTCAGCTTGTTCCTAGCCGTCGCTCATGCCTTCGTCTAGGACTGGCTAAATTTCGTTGCAACTTTTCTTTGTGGGGTTTTCTCACCGCAGAAGCGTCTACAAAGTTTTCTTTGCTGGCCAATATTCTTTTACTATGATCCTGAAGAAAGGCTTAAATTGATGATCGTCTGTCCTAATTGCAATCACCCCAATCCAGACGGCGCTGTGCAGTGTGAAGCTTGTTATACGCCGTTACCAACAACTAGTAACTGCCCCAACTGCGGCGCAACTGTCCAAGCCGATGCTGCTTTCTGCGGTCAATGTGGTTATAACCTCCACTCAAATCTTGCACCTGCTGCTGCCACATCAGTAGCCACAGTTGCTCCTGATATCCCCGTAGAAGTACCACAGTTAGTTGAACCTGATCCACTGTTAGAACTTTTACAACCAGATCCTTTGGGAATTAACCCAGATCCCAACGCCAATCAGTCGGCGGCTTCAGTCCTACCACCAACAGCAATGTCAGTGACACCAGCAGAAGCGCCAGCCGCAGTGGAAGCCCCAGCACCAGCACCGGAACCAGAACCCGCTCCAGTCGCAGTGGAAGCCCCAGCCCCAGCACCAGCAGAAGCGGAAGCCCCAGCACCAGAACCGGAACCAGAACCCGCTCCAGTCGTAGTGGAAACCCCAGAACCGGAACCGGAACCGCAACCAGAACCCGCTCCAGTCGTAGTGGAAACCCCAGAACTAGAACCAGAACCGCAACCAGAACCAGAACCAGAACCAGAACCTGTTGCGGCGGCACCAACGCCCGTCCCATCTGCTTCCATGACACAATTGCAGCAGGTAACGGCAAGCTTGTTTCACGTTCAAAGCGATCTGGAAATTGAATTACCGCAAAGTCTGTCTGTAATTCACATCGGCAAACCCAATGACCGGATTCCTCCAGATGTGGATGTTTCAGGATTTTCCAATTCAGAAATTGTCTCACGAATACACGCAGATATTCGGGTTGAGGGAGATTTTCATTACGTAGAAGATGTGGGCAGTTCTAATGGCACTTACATTAATAACTCGCCGTTATTGCCAGGGAATCGACACCGCCTGAGACCAGGCGATCGCATCAGTCTAGGTAAGGGAGATTTGGTAACATTTATCTTTCAACTTGCTTAATTGATCGGGTGAGCGACATAAATATTGTTCCTTTGAGCAGAAATAAATTTAGTTGCTCAGAACCCCTTTGGTAGGGGAGTTCCAATCCCCCTGCCCCCTGCACCCTGCACCTGGTGCTTCTTCAACCATCCTCCAGCAGCCTCTATCATCTATTTTGGAGGATGAACAAATGATCCACATCAGACCGGCGAGGGATAACTAGATCATTCTTTGTAGCGCTTTATTTAACCGCCTTGCTATCAGGGTGCAAACGGCTGTATTAGCTAGTAATGGTACTACTTCCTGAAGTACACTAGGATAGATGAAAGTACACTCCAGTATTTGGAGTAATTACGTTCAGGAATGTAACCTATGAGGGAACCAGGAAAAGATTTTCAACCACGGCTGACTAATGAAGCTCCGCCAGCCGTTGAACGTATGGGGCTAACTTGGTTAATTACAGCAGCGATCGCCACTATTGTGTTGTGGCAAATTCCCGGCGGAGATTATATTTTATACCCTTTTAGCATCCTGGCCACTTGGTTCCATGAAATGGGTCACGGCTTGATGGCTGTGCTATTAGGGGGAAGGTTTCATCAATTACAAATTTTTAGTAATGGTTCTGGCGTTGCTAGCTATAGCATTTCGCAAGCGCTATGGCCAATTGGCCCAGCTTTAGTCGCCGCCGCCGGTCCAATGGGGCCACCTCTGGCTGGTGCGGGTTTAATTCTGGCTTCCCGTCGTTTTTCCGTAACTTCCCTGAGTTTAAAAATACTGGGTGGTGTTTTATTACTTTCAACTTTACTTTGGGTACGTTCCTGGTTTGGATTGTTAGCAGTTCCCATACTAGGGATAATTATTTTGGGTGCTTCCCTCAAAGCTCCCCGGTGGATGCAGGAGTTTGCCATTCAATTTCTAGGTGTACAAGCCTGTGTGAGTACCTACCACCAACTGAATTATTTATTTAGTTACAATGCTGGACCTTTAGGACTGTCTGATACTGGGCAAATGCAAAAGTATTTACTTTTACCTTACTGGTTTTGGGGCGGATTGATGGCGATCGCATCTCTGGTAATTTTAGTCCAAAGTCTCCGCATCGCCTATCGTGCCGATTAGTGGGTAAAAAACATCATAAAAAAGCTATTGATTCCTTAACTCAGAGAATTACTGAACACCAAGAAAAGATTAGACTGGAATCAGATAAAGATTTTTCTGACTACAATTTAATTAAGCATTGGGAAAAAGAAATTCGTGCTTTTAACAAGGCAAGACAACAAGCGCGTAAACGATTGGGACAATGAATATGCAGATTAGCGATCGCTCTCTTGCAGTTACGAATTCGACTCTGAGTAATTTCATTGCGGAACTAGGTAAAGAATGTAGTAGAGTCCAAACTTTAATTAATCAACTACAGTTACATCATTTAACTCCTAATCAACGAGCTGAAATACTAGGGGAACTGCTAGCGACTGCCGTTCATCTGCATACTCACTGTGATGAGGATTTTCAGACCCTAATTGCCGAAGAGATGGAACAGTTGCCGGATCATGACTAATCAACTAATGCTGATGTTTTGACGCTTCCTCAACCTCGTCCATAGCCCTTTTAATTGCGGGAGTCCATTCGACGTGCTGCTGACCTTCTCTCGAAGCTTCTTCCTTGGTTTGTTCAGCTTCTCGTTTCTCCTCGTCACTAAGTCGATCCCAAACTGCTTTCGGCAAATAGCGCTTAGTGACTTCGCCTTCACGAGCGCGATCTTCTTCTGCTTCAGTTTGCCAGTCTTGGTCAGACCATTGTTCTAGTGATTCCGCCGCTTCGTCTTTTTCAGCCTGCTTGTAGCCGCCACCATGTTTTTCATATTCCCTTACCAGCAGCTGACTTTTGCGTGCAGACCACTGACCAGGCTTACCCCCTTTATCGGAGTGTTTAATTTCTTCCTTGAGTTGACTACGTAGGTCAGGGTCAGTATATTTATCTTCGTAATCATTTTTAGCCATATAATTTTCTTCCCTTAAATACCGTTTAAGAACTTTGTCACCAAGTCCTACGGTTGCCTTTTGATCAGGATGAAATGTTGATGGTATTAATATTATGCGCTGAATAAAAAGTTGCACTCCTACTGTAGATTGAAAAAGTTTTTCATACTAAAAAGCGCCCTACTTTTGGGAGAGCGGCTTTTATTGTAGATTTGGTGTTAACTCGTTCTGCTAGATCAAGCTTGAAGTTAACTAACTAGCGCCTTAGCAGCAACTTCTGGTTGATAAATCAACTCATTGGGACAAGCACGACCCTGTTCAATATCGGCAATATTAGCAAAAGTTGTTTCAGCAATATTATAGAGAGCTTCTTCTGTAAAAAAGGCTTGATGCCCAGTGATCAATACGTTGGGAAATGTTGTCAAGCGTTGAAAAACATCATCCTGGATAATTTCAGCAGACAAATCCTCAAAGAATAAATCTGATTCTTGTTCGTAGACATCCACGCCCAAAAAGCCTATTTTGCCTGACTTCAAACCTTCAATCACAGCTTGAGTATCAATCAACGCTCCTCGACTGGTGTTAATTAACATCACTCTCTGCTTCATTTGGGCTATAGACTCAGCATTGATTAAATGATGAGTTTCAGGCATCAGGGGACAATGTAAAGAAATAATATCAGAGTTAGCAAATAACTCAGGCAACTCTACATACTTTCCGCCCAGTTTCTCTAATTCGGCGTTGCGATATACATCATAAGCAAGTATATTGCAGCCAAAACCCTTCATAATCTGTCCCAAAATCAGACCGATTTTACCCGTACCAATAATCCCGACTGTGCGACCATTCAAGTTAAATCCCAACAGTCCTGTGAGCGAAAAATTACCTTCCCGGACGCGGTTATAAGCACGAGGAATTTTGCGATTGAGGCTTAAAATTAATCCTACAGCGTGTTCTGCTACTCCATAGGGTGAATAAGCAGGAACACGCACAACTTTGATCCCCAAATCGCCTGCGGCTTGTAAATCGACATTATTAAATCCGGCACACCGGAGAACAATTAGGCGAGTTCCCCCAGAAGCGAGAATTTTTAAAGTGGGCGCATCAACCAAATCATGCACAAATACGCAAACAGCCGGAAACCCAGCAGCTAAGATGGCGGTACTCCGACTTAAGCGGGGTTCAAAAAAAACCAACTCATGTTGGGCGGGAGAATTTGCAGCCTCTAAAAACTGTCGATCATAGGCCTTGGTACTGAAAACTGCTATTTTCATTTTAAATCTCAGGCTGTATGCTGCATATTTTTCCAATTTATAATAGCTTGCATCTTAGACAGGCGATCGCATCTGTGATCACTGCCAGTTATAGACTTTAACCTGACTTTCGGTAATCTCACAACTAAAGCAAAACTTTAGAATTTAGCGGAAAATTTCCATCTCAAGCCGCAAAGGCAAGGGTAAAGGTTAAAATCAGTTCAGCCTTTGTATTGTAGGGAATGTGTCCACACATCACTAAGAGTGCGGTTCACTGCATAAATCCTAATTGTCAACGTCCTTATCCTCAACCTTGGGGAAACAAATTTTGTAACAGCTGTGGCGCACTGCTACAGCTGCTAGATCGTTATGTCCCTCTCCAACCCTTGGGTTCGGGAGGATTTGCCCAAATTTACACAGTTTGGGATGAAAAAACTCAAGAGGAGAAAGTCCTCAAAGTTTTGGTGGAAAATTCACCAAAAGCACTGGAATTATTTACACAAGAGGCAGAGGTTTTAATTAAGTTACGCCATCCGGGTGTTCCCAGGGTAGAATCTGATGGTTATTTTCAGGTAAATTTACCTAATAATCCTAAACCACATCTACTAGCCTGTCTGGTGATGGAGAAAATTAATGGGCAGACTCTAGAACACAGAGTCCAAAATTATCCTCAAGGATGTCCAGAGGATTTGGTGTTAAATTGGTTTTCTCAGGCTGTCAAAATTTTACAGGAATTGCATAAACGCCAGATTATTCACCGAGACATCAAACCTTCTAATCTGATGTTGCGAACCTCCTCACCTGTAGCCCTGACTCCAGGAGAAAACAAAGAAGAACTGGTATTGATTGATTTTGGTGGAGTCAAACAATTTAACACCGCTAAACTGCGTCGAGAGTCTAGTTCAACTAAGTTATATTCTTCTGGTTACAGTCCCCCCGAACAGATGACAGGTAGTAATGTAGTCCCGGCGACCGATTTTTATGCCCTCGGTCGGACAATGATTGAATTACTTACGGGTAAATATCCGCCGGAGTTGGAAGACCCCCAAACTGGGATTCTGCATTGGCGAAATCGGGTCAATGTTAACCCGAAACTAGCAGATTTACTAGATGAGATGATACTCGAAGATGTGCGATCGCGTCCGGTAAATGCAGAAATTATTCAGAAACGCTTGACTAAGATTATCGGCACAACTTCCCAGACTGGGTTATTTTCTCAAATCAAAGACTCTGTTCAGCAAACAGCAACACAGATTTCCACTAAATTTACACTCCTAATCCAAACCCTTAAGCAAGCATTAGGTAATCTCACCAAAGCTATCGGTAAAACAGTTCTTTTTATAGCTCAGGCAATTTTACAAGTCTTACAAGCTTGTTTAGCTACAATTTGGGCAATGCTACTAACTGGTTTGGGCGCTAGTATAGGTACAATTATCGGGTTTGTCGTAGCTTATCGAACTTTTTTAGGAAAGCAAGTCTCCGAATATATTTTTAGTCAACTACCCGAATTAGTGAGTAATAGCCAAGCTGTGATGGCAACAGAAATTATAGTATTCATCGGCGCGGGCTTAGGAACTGCATGGGGACTGACAATATCGGGGTGTTTTGGTCAACGACGACGGTTTTTAGTAGCATCCCTCATGGGTATGATCAGCTATGGGTTGAGCTGGTTAGTTTTGCAATTAATCACCACCAAAGATAGCGGCGAAGGACTATTGGGAGTAATTTTAGTGGCAGTTTTTCTGTTCACGTTGAGTATAGGTTTTCGCAGCCATCACATAGTTCATGCTGTCGTTGCCGCATTTGGGACAGCAATTATCTTCGCAATGTTAATTATTTTTGGCTTTCCAACTACTGTTTTTCAATTTTCTGAACAGCCCCTCTGGTCGGCATTATCCTTACCCATCGCTTTTTTCACTTTGGTGAGTCTCTTGATGAGTTTTTGGTTAGGGGTGAGTTATTACCTGATTGTTCCTGGGTTGCGCTTTTTAGGCTGGCGTTGATTTGGGAAGGAAAGGTTGTTACGCAGCCGATAAACTAATTTGCAACTCACCCTGCACCCTGCTCCCTGCACCCTGCTCCCCTGCACCCTGCTCCCCATGCCCAAAACAAGATCCCCCTAGCTCAAGGTACAAAAGCTAGGGGGATCACATATGTGGTAGTCTATAAATGGTTCAGTATAGTTGCTTACGAAAATTATTGTAAACCCTAAATCTAATTTTGTGTAGTCCCATAACTAGAATTTATCAGATTTTTATAGTTTCTTCACCACCACTTTATGTTTGTTATTTACTGAAAAATTCGGATATGTTTAAGTGTGGTATTAAGTATTGCATAACTTTTCATCCTTGTTAATCACCGTAAAACTATGAAGCTCAAGATTGTAGCTAGTGTCGCCCTGTTAGTTTGTATGGGTTTGACAGAGCAAGCCTTTGCAGTTAACCAGCAAGACTTGGAACAGTTGAAGACAGCAGGCTCTTGTCCTAGATGCGATTTGAGTGGCGCTGATTTAACTCAAATGAGTCTGGTGAGAGCAAATTTGCGAGGTGCGAACTTGAAGGGTGCCAATTTATCTCAAGTGAATCTTACCAGTGCCGACCTAACATCCGCAAATTTAGAAGCTGCGGTTCTAGATTCTGCCAACTTAACAGGGGCTTCTTTGACAGGCACAAATTTAAAATCAGCATCATTGACCAATGCTAACTTGTCTTTTGCTGGTTTGATCAGTGCCAATTTAGAAGCAGCTAACTTGAAGGGTGCCAATTTACAGTTGACAAATTTTCGGGGGGCGCACTTCCGACTCACAACTCTGGCTAATGGTCTTGTCACTTCTGATAAGCCCTATGACTGGTCTTTAGAGCGTGCAACTACCAAAGAATGTAATAAATTCAGAACTGCAAATGTTCCAGGTTCAACTTGCTCTAGGAATTGACCGAGAATAATAGGATACAAGCCCCGTCACTTCGGCAAGCTCAGTACAAGCCTTTTAGGACGGCTTTCTGGTAAAATTTGAATATAGTCGCCACAGGGCATTGGGAGACTTTAAACGAACGTCGAGGGATGGTAAGACTATTTCGATAGCACAACCCAATGAAGCGTTAAGGAATCCTCTCTCCTTCAGGAAGAGGAGGTATGTCAACCTCTCACCGCTAATTCAGTAGGTAGGCACAGGTTATTTATAGATAGTAATGTAGTGGAGTGGCAAGCTTAAAATAGTGCATTACGTAAAAAGCAGAAAACATTGATTTATCTCAATTTTCTCAAAAATCTAATGCAACATTTTAAGCTTGCCACACCAGTAGGGTGTGTTCTGGACGTTAGTCCTAACGCACCGAAGATATAGGATGGTGCGTTGCGCTACGCGACAACACACCCTACCTAAAAAGATTTGGATTAATTTCTATCATTTGTGTATACACCTTATCTTTAGTAAGGAGAGGGAGCAGGAATAGGAATATATATGAGTTCTACAATAAATTTATTAAATTACTATTTTAAGGACATTTGCCGCCATGATATGAATAGATAGCCATTTTAGAAGCTGTATATCAATGTCTAAAGATTTATTAAAGTCCTTTCAAGAAGCCTACCGCAACTTAGAATTGCTTCCTTTGTCCCAGGAAAAAGATTTGAGAGATTTCCGGGTTGATTATGGCGGGAATACTATTGATGAATTAGAACAGTTAGTGGAAGATAGCCCTAGCAGTGATGGCAAAATTATTTTTACGGGACATCGTGGTTGTGGTAAGTCAACTTTGCTGGCAGAATTTAGCCGCAATATTCACGATAGGTATTTTGTGGTGTTTTTCTCCATTGCTGACACTATCGAAATGTCTGATGTGAATCACATCAATATTTTGTTTGCTATTGGCCTTAATTTAATGCTAGAGGCAGAAGCACGTCAAGTAAATATTCCTCAATCTACAAAAGATGCTTTAGAAAACTGGTTTACTACCCGCACCCGCACTGAAGAAAATAGCATTCAAGCTGAAGCAACTAACAACAACAGTATATTAAAAGTTCTTAGCACTAAATTAAAAGTAGATTCGACAATTCGCTACGAAATAAAACAGGAATTTGAACGCAAAATATCTGAATTAGTTGCCCAGCTAAATATTATTGCGGCATCGATTCAAGCAGCATATAAAAAAGATATCTTAGTAATTATTGATGATTTAGATAAACTTGACTTGAGTGTTGTTAATCATATTTATAAAGATAACATTAAAGCCCTGTGTTTACCAGGATTTCGGATTATTTACACAATTCCGATTGCGGCACTGAGAGAAACTGCACTCAAGCCAATTATTGAAAATGAAACGAATGATCAAGTTGTGGTTATGCCTGTTTTAAAGTTATTTGCTAAAGGTGATAGTCGCCAGCCAGATGCACAACCACGTCAAGAAACATTTGATATTCTCTGTAAAATTCTCCAAAAACGCATTCAACCAGATTTAATTGAACCGGAAATAGCCAAAAATATCGCTTTAAATAGTGGTGGGGTTCTGCGGGAATTAATTCGGATTGCTAACGAATGTTGCCGAATTTGTTTGCGGTTAATTCGTCGCCAACCAGACGGAACTGTTATAATTAATGCAGATATTTTAGACCAAGCCATTAATAAAATTCGCAATGACTTTTCTTTACCATTGGGTAGTGCAGAATATAAAATATTGCAAGATACTTATCAAAAGTCTAAACCCGAAGATCCCAAAGAACAAGCATTTCTCGATTTATTACATGGTTTGTACGTTCTGGAATATCGCAATAGTAAAAATTGGTATGACGTACATCCGATAGTGGTGGAATTGTTGCGCGATGAGGGTTTGATATGATGACAAATCTAGCCTCAAATAATCTGGATGAGCAAAATCAAGATGCTTATGATGATTTAATTGTATCCATTGAAGCTGGTGTGGGACGGTTAAATTTGTTAATTGCAGTTTGCGATTATGAAAATTATCGTCAAGAAATTATTTCTCGTTATCAAACGGAGTTACAACCAGATATCCGTTGCTATCATGTGATGTTAGCACGAAATGAACCCAGTTTAAAAGCTGCAATTCAGCAATTAGTTGAAAGCGAAGAATATTTACAGCAACATCAACCCGCAGTAATTACGGTTACGGGTGTGGAGCAACTTTATTTTTTGAGGCTAGGCGAGTCACAATCTGAACAAGAAAAGTTTTTTGGTTATTTGCAATGGACAAGGGAAGCACTGCGAGAATTTCCCTTTGCAATTGTGCTATGGGTAACGAATCAGGTTTTAGTTAACTTAATTAAAAAAGCCCCGGATTTTTGGAGTTGGCGCAATGGTGTATTTCATTTTATCAGCAGACCAAAAAATGTTGTTAATATTCAAGAGTTTGAACCAATCAGAAATATATTAGAAAATGGTGAATTATCAAATTTAAATGATAGCAAATATTCGGGATTACCAATTGCCGATTTAGAAAGGTTAGTTGAGCAGCTAGAACAGCAAGATAATCACCAAGATCCAAAATTACTCATTAGTTTATATTCGCAGTTAGGAAGCATTTATCAAAGACGACTGGATAAAGGAGAAGCACAAAATTATCAACAAGAACAAAATCTAGCAATTAAATATTATTTACAAGCGATTAATTTGCAAACAGATTTAGGTTTAAAAATCGACTTAGCTACTAGTCTTAATTATCTGGCAAATCTCTACACTTCCCAAGGACGCTACGACAAAGCCGAACCCTTGTTTCTCCAAGCGTTAGAACTTTTAACACGCCTACGAGGAGACAATCATCTCTTAGTCGCCGCTAGCCTCAACAACCTGGCAGAACTTTACTATTCCCAAGGACGCTACGACCAAGCTGAACCCCTGTTTATCCAAGGCTTAGAACTTTCAAAACGCCTGTTGGGAGACAATCACCCCCATGTCGCCACCAGCCTCAATAACTTGGCAGAACTTTACTATTCCCAAGGACGCTACGACCAAGCCGAACTCCTGTTTATCCAAGGTTTAGAACTTTCAAAACGCCTGCTGGGAGACAATCACCCCCATGTCGCCGCTAGCCTCAACAACCTAGCAGGACTATACGATTCCCAGGGACGCTACGACCAAGCCGAAACACTGTATCTTCAAGGTTTAGAAATTTTAAAACGTCTGCGGGGGGACAATCATCCCGATGTCGCCACCAGCCTTAACAACTTGGCATTACTCTACAATTCCCAGGGACTCTACGATCAAGCCGAACTCCTTTTTATTCAAGCTTTAGAGATTTGTCAGCAGGTCTTAGGAGTTGAGCATCCAAAGACGGTAACTGTTCACAAGAATTTATCAGATTTTCGGGCTAATTTGAGTGATAGCCCTAAAGCTGAAAACTTTGATAGTAATCATGTTTGATTTGGCAACATCGCGAGGCTCAGATCCCCGACTTCTTCAAGAAGTCGGGGATCTTTTTACACCGCAAAGTAAATGTTAAAACTATTCGTGTATTGAATAATACTGAGAAATCCTTAACCGTAAAGCGATCGCCTGGATATCCTCCCCATGAGAATGAGGCAGCAACACGTTAAGCTGGATAAGAGTAGCATTTTGTTGCACTTTTCAGATAATTTTTATTTTTCCTGCTTGAGAAACCCGGAATGCTAGACCAAATTTTTGATTATCTTAACTTTCATTTCAGCGTTGAAGCCCCGATAGTGCTGCTAATCCTGGTTCTATTAGAGGCTGTGCTATCTGCTGATAACGCGATCGCCCTCGCTGCGATCGCCCAAGGATTAGAAGACAAGGAACTCGAACGCAAAGCCCTCAACTTCGGTTTAGTCGTTGCTTATGTGCTGCGAATTAGCCTGATTCTCACTGCCACTTGGATACAAAAATACTGGCAATTTGAATTATTAGGTGCTGCTTATCTGCTGTGGTTGGTGTTTCAACACTTCACCTCCAAAGAAGACGAAGACAACCATCATCACGGTCCCCGGTTTAACTCATTGTTACAAGCCATCCCGGTAATTGCCTTTACAGATTTAGCCTTTTCCTTGGATAGTGTAACCACTGCGATCGCGGTTTCTCAAGAAAAGTGGCTAGTTTTGACTGGTGCAACCATTGGTATCATTACCCTGCGATTTATGACCGGGTTGTTTATCCGGTGGTTAGACGAATTTAAAAACCTCGAAGATGCCGGTTATATCACCGTGGCGTTTGTCGGTTTGCGCCTGTTAATGAGAGTCATCAACGATAACTTAGTTCCACCAGAATGGGTCGTAATTTCGGCGATCGCGATCATTCTAGTTTGGGGATTCTCTGTGCGTAATGACATGGAAGAAGTACCCGCAGTAGAACCAGAAAAAAGTGAGGTATCCAAATAAGGTAAGGTGAGGGACGTGAAGTACCCCACCCCCTTGTAGAGACGCGATTCATCGCGTCTTGAATTCATCGCGTCTTGAATTCATCGCGTCTTGAATTCATCGCGTCTTGAATTCATCGCGTCTTGAATTCATCGCGTCTTAAATTCATCGCGTCTTAAATTCATCGCGTCTTAAATCCATCGCTTAAATTATTCTTGCAACCAAGGTTTTAAATTTGGTTCCCAATTGACCAATTCTTCCTCTTTAAACCACAAAGCTATTTCTCTGTGTGCAGTTTCCAAACCATCAGACCCGTGGATCAGATTGCGGCCAATATTAATGCCAAAATCGCCCCGAATGGTTCCAGGTTCTGCCGTTAAAGGGTTAGTAGCACCAATAATTTTTCTCGCAGAAGCCACAACGCCGTCACCTTCCCAAACCATCGCGACTACGGGACCAGAGGTGATAAAGTCCACTAAACTGGGAAAAAATGGTCGTTCCTTGTGAACATCATAATGCTGTTCAGCCAACTCGCGGCTGACTTTCATGAATTTCAAGCCCACGAGGGTAAAACCTTTAGTTTCATAGCGACGGATGATTTCCGCTACCAGTCCACGCTGTACACCATCAGGTTTAATTGCTAAAAATGTGCGTTCCAAAGCTATCTCCCAAAACTTAATACGTTTTTTATCTGGTCATAGTTGTGATCCTTTGCCTCTTGTTTTGGAGATTTCACACCATTGACAAATGACAAATGACCAATGACTACTGACCAATCAGAGTTTATCTCAGAAATTCTGTTTGAGTGTAGATCCGTTGCAAGTCGAATGCGTTAAATTGTTAATTCGTGGGTGCAATACAGAGGTCACGACAAATGGGTGCTGAATCAACTGCTACATCTGAAGAGGTAGTCATGCCTTCCAATGGACATAAATCGGAATTGAAAAATCACAAGCAAAAAAAGCTGCTACCACCTAGTAATATTACAGGAGGTTTGCCTGGGTCTTGGAAAATTGAGGATAGCGAAGCCTTATACCGGATAGAAGGCTGGGGAGAGCCATATTTCTCCATTAACGCTGCTGGTCATATTACCGTTTCTCCCAAGGGCGATCGCGGTGGTTCGCTAGACTTGTTTGAATTAGTCAACGCCTTGAAGCAGCGTAACTTGGGACTACCGATGTTAATTCGCTTCTCCGATATTTTGGAAGACCGGATTGAGCGGTTGAATGCTTGTTTTAACAAAGCGATCGCCCGCTATAACTACCCAGGCGTGTATCGTGGCGTGTTTCCTGTCAAGTGCAACCAAGAACGCCATTTAATCGAAGATTTAGTCAAATTTGGCAAACCGCATCAATTTGGCTTAGAAGCCGGTTCTAAGCCGGAATTAATGATTGCTCTAGCCTTGTTGGATACACCAGGCGCATTGCTGATTTGCAACGGCTACAAAGACCGGGAATACATCGAAACGGCAATGTTAGCCCAAAGACTAGGGCAAACCTCAATCATCGTGATAGAACAGGTTGAGGAAGTCGATTTGGTGATTGCGGCACACCGTCAGTTAGGCATTAAACCCATTGTCGGAGTTCGCGCCAAATTAAGTACCCAAGGGATGGGACGCTGGGGAACATCCACAGGCGATCGCGCTAAGTTTGGTTTGACAATTCCCGAAATCATGGGGGCTGTGAACAAACTCCGCGAAGCTAATTTACTCGATTGTTTGCAGTTGATGCACTTCCATATTGGCTCCCAAATCTCAGCCATCAATGTGATTAAAGATGCCATTCAAGAAGCCAGCCGCATCTACGTAGAATTAGCCCTACTGGGGGCGGATATGAAATACCTGGATGTTGGCGGTGGCTTGGGTGTAGATTACGACGGTTCCCAAACCAACTTCTACGCCTCGAAAAACTACAATATGCAAAACTATGCTAACGACATCGTAGCCGAGTTAAAAGATACCTGTGCAGAGAAACAGATTACCGTACCAACACTGATTAGCGAAAGTGGAAGAGCGATCGCCTCCCACCAGTCTGTACTCATTTTCGATGTTCTCAGTACTAGCGATGTGCCGCTAGAATTACCAGAACCCCCACAAGAAGAAGAATCCCCAGTGATCAAATACTTGTGGGAAACGTACCAATCCATCAACCAAGATAATTACCAAGAATTTTACCACGACGCAGCCCAATTTAAAGAAGAAGCCATCAGCCGATTCAATCTAGGAATCCTACGCCTCGAAGAACGAGCCAAAGCCGAGCGACTTTACTGGGCTTGCTGTCAAAAAATCCTCAATATCACTAGACAGCAGGAATACGTACCTGATGAATTGGAAGACCTAGAAAAGATTATGGCTTCCATTTATTACATTAACCTTTCCGTGTTTCAATCAGCACCAGATTGTTGGGCAATAGACCAACTATTCCCCATCATGCCTATACATCGCCTAGACGAAGAACCCATACGCAGAGGAATTTTAGCAGACCTCACCTGTGATAGTGATGGCAAAATCGACCGCTTTATTGACCTGCGCGATGTCAAATCAGTTTTAGAACTGCACACCTTCAAGCCAGAAGCACCCTATTATCTGGGGATGTTCCTGAATGGAGCGTATCAAGAAATCATGGGCAATTTGCACAACTTGTTTGGTAATACCAACGCAGTTCATATCCAATTGACACCCAAAGGCTACCAAATTCAACACATCGTCAAAGGTGACACCATGAGCGAAGTTGTCAGCTATGTGCAGTATGACTCTGAAGATATGGTAGAAAATATCCGTCAGCGTTGTGAGAAAGCCTTAGAAGAAAAACACATCACCCTAGCTGAATCTCAGCGCCTGCTACAAACCTACGAGCAGAGTCTAGGAAGATATACGTATCTAAATAGCTAAGGGAGAAGAGGCAGGGATAGAAGAGGCAGGGGGCAGGGTGCAGGGGGGAATAAAGAGGCAGGGGTGCAGGGAGCAGGGAGCAAGGGGGAGTTGGAAATTACTTTACACTTTTGCGACTTAACAACCGTTCTTCTTATCCCCTGCACCCTACTCCCTACAACCGTTCCCCTGCACCCTACCCCCTGCCCCCGTTCCTCTTCTCCCCTGCACCCTGCCCCCTGCCCCCGTTCCTCTTATCTACTCCCCACTCCCCACTCCCCACTCCCCACTCCCTATTCCCCTAAATTACATTCGTCCCCAGCAAATCCTCAATCGCTTGCCGTTCAAAAGGTGTTTCAGATGGCGGAGTCTGACGCGCATCAGTAATCAGCCAATCTAAAGCAGCAGCTTGAACGTCTATGGCATCACCCGTTTTATCTACGCAATAACGACCAAATACTAACTTATCAACCAGTCTGACTCCTGGTCCTAATCGCGACCATTCAAAAATTACACTGTTCTCCACTGTTGCGCCATTGCAGATCCAGCAATTAGGGCCAATCATCGCCGGACCAACAATTTTAGCACCGTCTTCAATCCTCGTCATGCCACCAATGTATACTGGTCCGGTGATATCCACCTTGTCCCAATTCACCGCCACATTTAAGCCAGTGTAGATACCAGGGGCGACTTCGTTACCGGGAATTTGCACATTTTTAATATCGCCTCGCAGTACGCCTTTAATTGCCCGCCAGTAGTCTGGGACTTTACCAATATCTACCCATTCAAAGTCCATGGCAATGGCGTAGAAAGGCGCGCCAACCTCTACCAATTTGGGAAATAACTGGCTACCAATGTCATATTCAACCTCAGCAGGTATGTACTCAAACACTTCTGGCTCAAAAATATAAATACCAGTGTTGATGTTGGTACTAATAGCTTCCTCTTGCGAGGGTTTTTCTTGGAAATCTATAACGCGACTATCTTCGTCAGTGACTACCACACCATAACTGGAAACCTCTTCCAGAGGGACAGATTTAGTAATGATGGTGGCAATTGACCCTTTAGATTTATGCCACTTCACAGCCGCAGATAAATCTAAGTCAATGAGCGCATCACCACACAAAACTACAAAAGTATCATCAAAGAATGGTGAAAAGTCTTGGATACGCCGCATTCCACCAGCCGAACCAATGGCTTCTCCCACCAGTTTACCGTCATCATCAATTTTGCCTTCAAAAGAATAAGCAATTTCTACGCCAAACCGTTGACCGTCACGAAAATAGTTTTCTATTTCCTCCGCCAAATGGCTAACATTGACCATAATTTGGTTAAATCCATGTTGGCGCAAAAGTTCCAGGAGGAATTCCATCACTGGCTTTTGCAGGATAGGAATCATCGGTTTGGGAATTGTATAGGTAATGGGACGCACACGAGTACCCTTACCCGCCGCGAGAATCATGGCTTTCATAAAATTTTATTCCTCAAACACAAGCCAGTTTACTTTTATTGAGTGATACTTAATCATCAGTTTGAATTTCTGGTCTAAGTAACGCCTAAAAACAGGGATAACAGGAATTTGCTCTTTATTGCAACCCTTGAGGATGACCAGATGACAAGTAACCGATTATAATTTTAACCAATTTGTGTAATTTCCCGGTTTTCTACCTGCCGGGGATGTCAAAAGAGGCAGGGGGGCAGGGGGCAGGGTGCAGGGGAGAAGAGGACAGAATGTAGAGACGTTCTATAGAATTTATCTACAAAGGTTTAAGGTCACGCATATTTTATTTTCAGCTAATGTCTATTTGAGCAAAGGTAGTGTCAATTGGCTAAATCTGTAAGTAACCGAATTTTAATTTCCTGGTAAAACTCGTCTTGCAATAACTCGACTTTAGATTGAGATGAAAGCAGTAGTAGCGCCCAAAAAACACTAATTATGTGGCTATTTTCTGATTCATGGGGAGGATTCTTTGAATGTGGTTGCTTTGTTTGAGTCCACAATTCTACCAGTTGTTCTAGATTCACACAATTTTTTTGTGCTAGCAATAGCTCTTTTGCGGAACAATGCAACACTTGCTCTAATTCCCCAGCTACTTCTGTCAGATTCTCCTGGTGAGCTAACTCTAGGGTCTGGCGCATATTTTGGGCGCTGGGCTGACGCTTGGGGCGAATAGGTTTGCTGGATCTTTGAACAAGTTGGAGCTGGTTCGCCATAATCTGCAATTGCTTGATTAACTCTTGCAGCGTCACACGGCGCTTTGGCGGTGGCATTGCTGAAGGACGGCGGCGCAGGTGTCGCTCTAATTGCAGACGATGAGCATGATGTAATAACCCATCTTCATTTGCACAGAGGGCATCATCAGCTAAATCGTCTTGTGCGTCGCCGATTGTAGATAATTGCATCAAAGTGTTGGCTTTGAATAACACCAGCATTGATGCTGACAAAAAAGCTTGTCCTGATTGCGACAAGTCTGACTCATAGCTTCTAGCGTTGGCCTCCGGTGCCATGAGTTCTAGGTAACGGTCAATCACCTCAATTACTTGCACATCCCAAGGATCAATGTCGCCTTGTTCGGCTTGGGAAATCAGGTGTGTAATTGTTTCTAATAACTCAGAAGCATCCATAAGTCAGTTTGAGCGATCGCTAAACAATCTGTTAATTCACCCTGTTATACCAACTTTTCTCGACTGGCGATCGCGATCTCTCCAGAAAATCTTTGTTGCTCTTACTCCACATCCTGGTTGACAAATTGTTGATCTGGTGTAGCTGACAAAATTAACTCTAAAGCAGATTCCAGAGCCTGAAACCGATTTTCCACTTGATAAACCAGAGAAAACCGTTGCAAAAGCTGTAACTTTTTGATTCGCTTTTCTACAGTTCCTGTGGCTCCAACCAGAAACACATGACGATTTTTAGCCACAGCATCTTCTACCATTGTCTCAATAGCCAGCGCTGCTGTGACTCCTAATAATGAGACATCACTCATATCTAAAAGCAACACTGTATAATCCTTCACAATAGCCATGCGCTGGGAAATGACTTTTGCCGCCCCAAAGCTCATTGGCCCGCCTAACTGAAACAATAAGATCCGCCTCTAGCTCTGGTGAGCAGATCCTGTTCTTCTGGAGTCAGTCTGAGTTCATTTGTGACTTCTGTACTTGCCTTGACGCGATCGCTTTGTAAATCTGTTAAATTCTTAACGGTTAACAAGTTAGCCACAAACACCCCCACAGCAACTGCGGTAATTAAATCAACAAATACCGTCAGTAACATCACCGCATACATCAAACCCGTTGTTTTTAGGGAAATTCGATGCGCTCGTTTGATAAATCCCCAATCAATGATATCAATCCCCACCTTGAGTAAAATTCCTGCTAGGTACTGCGTGGGGAATGACTGTAGTTAAAGGACGCGCCCATAAGGTAATAATCAGCAATACCAAAGCATGAAATATCCCCGATAAAGCCGAACGCCCTCCAGCTTGGACATTAGTCACTGTCCGCATGGTGGCTCCAGCACCGGGTAAACCCCCAAATAGCCCAGAGATGCAGTTACCAATACCTTGACCAATCAATTCTTGATCAGAATTATGCTGGGTGCGGGTAATATTATCTGCTACCAGGGAAGTCAACAGTGAGTCAATCGATCCCAACACCCCCAGCATCAGCCCATAAAACATCATATCCTTGAAATCACTCAGGGCAAACACTGGAACTCGTGGGGTGGGTAATCCTGTAGGAAACGAGCCAATGCGACTAATATCAGGATTATTCCCTAGAAATACTACTGATACAACTGTCCCGACTATTAATGCCAGTAATGGGGCTGGAAGAATGCGGTTCAGCTGAGGTGGTGCAGTAAATACAATTACCAAGGCCAGCAAACCTAGTCCTAAAGCTGCTGGTTTGGGATCACTCAAGTCAACAGGTAACTGTCGCAGTACACCCCACACCCCTCCTGTGGTTTCGTAACCGAGAAAAGGTTCTATTTGCAACAGGATAATAATTATCCCAACGCCAGACATGAAACCGGAAATCACGGTGTAGGGCATGAGGGTGATGTATTGTCCTAGTCGCAGCACCCCAAAGAGAATCTGAAACAGACCCCCTAAGATCACCACTGTAAAGGACATGGCTAGTCCAGTCTCAGGGTGTCTAGCAATCAGCATTGTAAAAACTGTGGTCATGACTACGGTCATGGGGCCTGTGCGGGCCAGAAACTTGGGAGGGCGTACCACCGAAAAGAGCTGCAAAAAACCCGACAAAAATAGCACCGTAGAGACCCGCGATCGCTCCAGCACCTGATGAAACACCAAAGGCTAATGCCAGGGGTAATGCCACAATTGCCGCAGTTAAGCCGCCAAACAGGTCGCCCCGTAGATTCCTGAAATGAATTTTATTCACAAGTGTCATAACTTGAATGCTGGAATCCGATTACTTTTGCTTACATAACACTGATAATGGTACAAAATAGGGAATAAATTAGTAAATTTAATCATAAGTTAGCTGCAATTAAATTATTATGAAATGCTTTATTTGAGTTGCAAAAGCCGCAATAATACATAACACTGGTAAACTGAGGAAGTAAGTTTGTTGTTTCAATTACAATCAAAAAACTTCCCCGCAATTGCCGGCAAACCTTCAGCATTCAGGATTTGATCAATCCCATGTCGAGTAAACCTTGGCGTAATCTGTTTGCTTCTGCGGGGTTTTGTTGTTTGTAAAGTAGGATGGCATTTTGAAAGGCTGTTAAACTTGCTTGAACATTGCCAACTTTTAGCTGTACTACCCCTAAATTTTGATATGCTGGTGCATAGCTGGGATTACATCGGATGGCTTTTTGGTAACAGGCGATCGCATCGGTAAATAAACCCATAGTTTTGAAGATCATTCCCAAGTTATAGTGTCCCATCACAAAGTTAGGATCAATTTTTAAACTTGTTTCGTAAGCAGTTTTAGCCCCGTTGACATCGCCAGATGCTTTGAGTAAGTTACCCAAATTGTTGTATGCTCCTAATTTCAGCATGGGGTAAATTGGCAGCTTAATAGCAGCTTGATAATGAGATATAGCCTGTTGAGAATCTTGTAATTGACTGTGAGCAATCCCTAAATGGTAGTGTAATTCGTACACAATTTCATAGTTTTCTGCTGCTGCCGTAATTGCTTGATGGACAGCATTTGCTTGGTTTAGTCCTCTGAGCAGTAAATTCATCCCTTGGTCAATTTTGCCAATCTGCACATACAAAGCCCCTAACTTACTGCAAAGATATGGGTCATTGGGATGGGTAGCCAGAAATGCTTCCATTGTGGTTTGGGCTTTGGCATATTTATTATTTTGAGCGATCGCAGTTTTCTGATATCCTTTATGTAGAATAGCCAACCCTTGTAAATAACCAATTTGCCACTGGGGTTCTTGAGTTAAAATTGCCAATACACTGTCATCGACTAAAGCATGGTAGGGGCGTTGAAAGTGAATCTGGGGATGGTGGCGAAACAGTCGAGACACCAGAGAATAGGGAGATTGTTCCGCGCCAACCTCTTGACGCACCAGATTAATTAGCAGATATTCTTCACTTTCAATTGCCGACATCATTTGTGGCACAATACTGGGCGTAAGAGTTTCGTCAGCATCTAATACCAAAATCCAATCACCAGTTACATATTGTAGCGCCGCATTCCGGGCAGCACTGAAGTCATCACACCATTGAAAGTGATAGACTTTTGCGCCGAATTCTTGGGCAATATGAGGAGTGCGATCGCTTGAACCGGTATCTAGTATGATCATCTCATCTACCACACCTTGAACACTGTGCAAACATTTAGGCAGTGTGGCGGCTTCATTTTTCACAATCATGCAGAGACTTAGTTTCATATTGCCGAAAAACTATGATTTCAGGTTAATAAGCTGATGTCAACGAATTTAATTACGTATGTGCCAATATCGGCATGAGGTCATCATTAATAAATTTATCACCTTTAGATTAGGTTCACTGGTCATGAGGACAAAAAAACTAACTTGTTTCTAGGATTTTAAACCCAGGAAATACAGAATATTTCCTGGATTAATTCTTCGCTTGCTGTCCCTTAATAACAGGAATATTATTAAATTAATTGTAGTCAAATTTTCCTCAATTCCCATTCACAGCAAAATGTAATATTTGATATATAAATTATCCTGGAAGTATTTTTAAAGAAAATTCCCGACCTGTTCAAAAAGTCGAGAATCTCAGCTTGGTAATTTTCAAAAAAATTAAACTACAATCATAGTAGTCTTTTATAGATAATTCAGAGTTAGTTGTAATGAAGGCGCAAAATCTCCAATAAATTAACTTTAAATCGTCTAATCCTCAAGAATATATCCTATTTTTTCACCATTAGAAACCAGCTACACCAACTTATCAACAGCACCACTGAACTGTTCATAAGGAGAAACTCCCACAATGGTTTCTACTAACTCACCATCCTTGAACATCAAAACCGCCGGAATGCTACGCAGAGCAAATCTTTTGAAAATCGGTTTATTATTATCAATATCTACCTTCACCACAGCAGCGCGACCTTTGTAGTCCTCAGCCAGTTGTTCCATTAACGGACTCACAAGACGACAGGGACCACACCAAGTAGCAGTAAAATCAACAACAACAACTTTTTCATTACTTAAAAGAGCATCAAATTCACTTTCTTCAACATAAGTAACTGTGTCAGTGGACATTAATGTAATTCTCCAATCTAAAATTTCAGTAAAAAGCCAACTCTAAAAACTATACTCCTTTCTGTGCATCGGAAACCCATCATCTAATTCTGGATAAATATTTTCATATATGAAACCAAATCAAAACACCATAAAATACTCCAGGGTCATACATCTCAGCCATATAATAGACAGAGATATTCCCCAATGGCCTGATGATCCCCCAGTGGAATTTACCACCGTCGCTAACATCCCACAGGATGGCTATTACCTGCGGCGTTTCAGTTTAGGAGAACACAGTGCGACTCATATCAACGCACCGAATAGTTTTCACGAAAACGGGGTAGGTATTGACCAATACTCGGCTGAGTCACTGGTATTACCTGGGGTAGTTATCGATATTTGCGAAGCCGCAACGGCAAATGCTGATTACGCCTTGACTATTGCCGATGTTCTCGCTTGGGAGAAAAAACACGGTGAAATTACTGCTGGCAGTTTAGTGCTACTTCATACTGGCTGGCAAGATAAATGGTTAGATAAAACTGCGTTTTTTAACCCAGATGCTGAAGGAATTATGCACTTTCCCGGCTTTGGCTGTGATGTAACTCAGTTTCTTTTAGAACAAAGAGAAATTGCTGGTTTAGGTATTGATACTCATGGGGTAGACCCTGGACAAGATAGTAGTTTTAGTATTAACCATCTGGTATTAGCACAGCAAGGGATTATTTTGGAAAATCTCACGAATTTGCACCAGCTACCAGCAAAGGGTAGCACTTTAATGATTGGTGTGTTGAGGTTGCGGGATGGTTCGGGTTGTCCTGTGGGGGTGTTGGCTTTAGTACCATGACTTTTTGATTAATAGAATACAGAACCTCACCCCCAACCCCTCTCCTTGCTAAGGAGAGGGGAGACTTTCAATACTTTTCGGTTAAGGTTTTTGGAGTGACTTTTACTGATAAAGTTTCAAGGGTTTCAGCCCTATATTTGATAGCTGGTAGTGCTTCTCCGAAAAGTATTGGGGAGACTTTGATCTAAAATAGAGATACTACACCAAGATTCATCAGTTTTTTGGCAATTTAAGCATAAATAAACTTTAAGATTTCATGGCTATCAATATGATTGTTTATTTGTGGTGATTTTGCCATTTATACAGATTTGAGCAAGAGTAATACCCAAAGAAAGGGAAGGTGTGATATGACAATTACCTTAGACCATACTATAGTCCCAGCATACGATAAGGAAAAATCGGCACGCTTTTTTGCAGATATTTTTGGACTAAAACTTGATACTCCGGTTGGTCATTTTGCGGCTGTGCGTGTCAATGACAAGTTAACCTTAGATTTTGCTGACAGAGAAGGATTTGACTCTCATCATTATGCTTTTCACGTCAGTGATGAAGAGTTTGATGCCATCTTTACACGCATCAAAGAAATAGGGCTGGAATATAGTAGCGACCCCATGCATCAAAACAAAGGTGAAATTAATCATAGAATGGGAGGTCGTGGTTTTTATTTCTATGACCTCGATGGTCATAATTTAGAACTTTTGACTCGTGCTTAACTTTTTTGAAAGTTAATAAAATTGCAGAAGTAGCCCAGATTAATTAATCTCGACTACTTCTACTACACCCCTTGCACAATTAAAAGATACCACTGACAAAAAATGTATGTCTGCCAAATTGCCAAATAACCATGGTTTACTGAGTCAACCTCTGGGTAAAAAAGCTGGTTTATGAGCAAGAATTTGATTTAAAGCTGTAAATTTCAGTTTATTAACCGATTTTTGGAGAATGGTTGGCAATGCTACTAGATATCTATCTACAGAATGTTGTATAGTTTTATCGGTTCTTGTATTGCCCAGACCAAGAATATCTTTAAAAATCGAGAAATTTGGCGGCTGTCCTATGTTAAGTCCTGTAGTTACACTCAGCATCTTTCAAAAACAACCCTCTCCTCAAGTATTTTCCACCGGTGAAGTCATCTTTAAGGAAGGACAGCCGGGGAATTGTATGTTCGGGATTTTAGAAGGAGAAGTGGAAATATTAGTCAATGATAAGACTGTAGAGATAATTCAGTCAGGTGAAGTGTTTGGGACTGGTATACTTTTAGGAATACAAGGGAGAACTTATACTGCGATCGCTAAGACTGACTGCAAGTTGGCGTATTTGGATGAGTCTGGGTTTCTGTTTGCGGTTCAGGAAACGCCTGTATTTGCTATTAAGGTCATGAAGAGTTATGCAGAACGTCTCAGCCGCTTGCAGCATAAGCTATAAATTTAAGTTATTGCGAATTCAGTATGTTGCCTGATATCTGCTGCTTTAAAGCCGAAATTAGGTTTTTTTTATCTCACGCATTCGTTGAAAAGGTTCCCCCAGCGTAGGCGCAATGTCGCAAAGGGTTGAGAGTTATTATAAAGTTAAGCTCAATCAGAGAATAAATTATGAATATCCAAATTAAACCTGAATTAGAGCAAATTATCCAAGCGCAAATTGCTACGGGTAGATATGCAAATCCTGAAGATGTGATTAGTAAGGCTTTAAAGTTGCTTTTGGAGTGGGAGAAGGGTTATCAGCAGTGGGTGGAAGAAACACGGGAAAAGGTTGATGTTGCTATTGGACAATTGGATAAAGGGGAAGGTATTGATGCGAATGTTGTGATTGAACAATTACGGGATAAGTTGCGTCAAGCCAGAGAGATGCAAGGATGAAAAGACACAGTATCTCTCCAGAAGCAAGTAAGGATTTATTAGCAATAATTGATTATTTTGCCAATAGAAATATTGATGCTGGAGAGCGTTTTGTTGATGAATTTGATAAAAAGTGTAAATATTTAGCTAATTTCCCCAATATGGGGCGTAGCTACGGAAATATTAAAGTTGATTTGCGGGGTATTCCTTTAGATAGTTACGTTATTCTTTATCGAGTTATTAATAGTGGGATTGAAATTGTGCGTGTAGTTAGTGGGTATCGAGATTTGGAATCTTTATTTACAGAATCAATGGATGGTTGAGGGTGTTTGATAGGGATAAATAGTTTTAAGTTATTGCAAATTCAGTATGTTGCCTGATATCTGCTGGTTGAAAGGCGAGAACAATATGATGTTTAGGAATACCAGCGTTAACCAGTTCGTTGGCTATTCCGTATTCTGTACCGTCTCTTTGAATCCAGATTTTGTCGTTGATAATGTCAATATGAACTAAGCAACCATGTACCCGTTGATTATTTTCCCAGCCTAGCGTTAGTAGTAGATAATGGTTGAGGGTTTGGTCAATAATTAGTTGTCTTTCTAGTTCCCCGTAAGCGTAGGGGAGTTGGGCGTATTCGGTTAATATTTTTTGAATGATTTGGCGATAATTATCTAAGGTATCCATTGCAGCACCACTTCTTTTTTTGAGTCAAAGACAAGTAAACAAAGGCGTTGATTTTCTAATAATATTTTACCAACTGGTTCTTGAAATAGTTCTGAATAGGTTTCTTGACGAATAGCCAGATATAAGCGGCGTTCAGGTTCTAAGCGTGTGAGAATGTCGTAATATAAGATATATTGCCCTAAAGCGTTTTCTAGGTCTGTGACTGGAGAAGCACCTATAAAGCTTTTAATTTCGACTGCTATTTTCTGTCCGGTTTTTTCGGCGGCTATGAGTTTTTCTGCACCTAAGTCTATATATAAATCTCTTGTACCCCATTTGAGAACAAATGGATCTTTGGTGATTTGCCAATTATCTTTTTCTAGGGAATTTCTAACGGCATTATGGTAAATGTCTTTAGCTGGCATTGGGGTAAGTATATATTACAATATATAGTATATTAATTTGGAAAATTACAGTTATACTAAAAATTAAGTAATTCTTACAACAGTTATGAGTACCCAAACTAATTCGCCTCCTGGTGTTGATTATGCACCTCTGGAATTGCAAGGGGAATTAATCGCTATGCAGCAATTAATGATTGAGGAATTATTACCTATTGCTCAAAGTAAAATTCCTGAAAGTCAACAAGAATTACATTTACAGCTTTTAGAAAAAAATCAAAATAATCAATTAAATGAATCAGATAGGTTGTTATTGAAATCGCTGCGAGTGAGTGCTGATTATTTAATGTTAAAAAAAGCCTATGCTTATGCACTTTTACAGTGGAAAGGCTATTCTCTGCCAGATTTTGAGCAATTAGTAGATTAATATAAAATACTTACTGAGTAAGCACGAATTGCCGAGTCTACGGTTACAATTGTCATATCATGCTGTAATGCTTGGCAGATTAAAATTCTATCAAAAGGATCACGATGTAATAATGGCAGATTTACGAGTTGAGCAATACTTTCTTCATCTAGATTGAGACTAGATATAAGGTGCTGCTGACGCTGTTTAGGAAGGTATATTTCCGGAGATTCTGGTAGGGGTAGTTTACCTAATTGATATTTAATGGTTGCTTCCCACACGGAAATGCAACTTAAATATACCTCGTTGTTTAAATCACGAATGCTATTTTGTAAATGAATTGGTAATTTTTGATCGCCACTAATAAACCATAAAAAAATATGGGTATCTAACAATAGTTTCATTTCCCCTCAAAAATATTCAAAATATCTTCAGGTAAGGGACTATCAAAGTCATCTGGAACAATGAAATCTCCAGCACATAAGCCATAAGGCCTCATTTGTTGAGTAATAGGGGAAACTGGTTTAATTTCTGCAATAGGTTTACCAGCTTGGGTGATAATAATGCTTTGTCCTGCTGCTACTTGGTGAAGATAGCTGGTTAGATTTTCCTGAATTTCATCAATGGTTACAGTTAGCATGAGATGATTGTATAGGAATATTTCTAGTATATCGAAAAGCCCTGGCGATTAGAAATCGCGGCTATACAAACGAAGTCCACCTGCGTGGACTAATAAACCAGATTTTTAACCCGCGCAGGCGGGTTTTGTCTGTGTAGCCGCGAATTCCATTCGCCGGGGATTTAAATATTTTGGATCTTCCGCAAAGTCGCAAAGGAAGAGCGAAAAAAAGGTTTTTGTCATTTTAACTATTGACAAAGGTTAAGGGGTTACGTATGATAGTACGTAATAACCTCTTCAAATTAAATCAGCGTTTCTGGAAAACGCAGGTATCATGTCAATTGCAATTTTTAGCAATGCGTTCTCAGATGAGCTAATTACAGCCACTGAGTTGAATCGTCAACCTGGGCGAATTTTAGACAAAGCTTATGAACGCCCAATCACCATTACTCGCAATGATCAATCTTTTGCGCTGTTGCGTCGTGCGGATGTGGCTTATCTTGTGAAAGGGGTAACACAAAGTAAGGCTGTTTTTGAGGTGTTATCGGTGGCGTTTCGGTTATTGTTAGGACAAAAAATAGGTTATGAGCATCCTTATGGATGGTTGAGCATATTTGATGCAGATGAATTGCAAGATTTTATTAAAGAGGTAAGTGAGGCTTTTCGCTTAACTGATACTTCTAATGAGGCTTGGGATGTGATTGATGCAATTATTCATGAATGGCGTGAAAGTGCGATCGCGATCGCCAGTCCTGATTTAGCAGCAGCTTTTAATGATCAGACTGATGAAATCCCATTAACACAGCCATCTATTAGCGGTGGTGGGTGAATTTTTCTATGTCAGACAATCCTTCAGAAAATCAATTAATAGATAATGTGGAACCGCCAGAAGTAAAACTGACGGCTTCTGCATTATCTGGTACAAGTAGCACTTGGTTGGTAGTCGCCAAGAATAGAAGGGTTAATCGAGATTGGGAAGCTTTGATGCAACGTTATCCAGAAAATTGCTCTCGTTGCTATGACGATTTATGTAATGCACCAACAACTAGACAACCAAAGCGCGTTTTTCCTTTAAAGGGTAAAGTTTATCAAGGTGCTTGGGAGTATGAAGTTACAGGCGGTGATAGGGTATTTTATGTTCCTAATGAGGATCAATTAAAGGTTGTTGTCTATTATGCTGGGAAACATCCGAAAAAAGCTCCCATACCATAAACATTTGTATTTTTTGAATTTATCTCACGCGAAGGCGCAAAGATGCAAAGGAATAGAGTTATTGAACAAATGGTGATTGACATATACTAGCCACTTTGTTATGATTTTGATGTTTTTATACATTGTTGTTATTTATGCAAAACAAATATACTTTGATAAATCCTGAGACAAAAATAACCTATTTTTTAAAAGAAGAATTAGGTGAAGGTTGTTTTGGAAAAGTATGGGGAGGAATAGATAGCAACCAAATTCCAGTGGCTATTAAGATTTGTCGTTTTACCGATGATACAAGTCAGCAAGCCTGGTTTAATGAAATTTCCAATCAAATAGGCTTTGATCATCAAAACATAGTTAAAATTTATGATTTTTTTATTCATACAGATCCTTTTACTAATACTACTAGCTTAGTAATAGTTATGGAAAAAGCTTTAATGAGTTTAGATAGATATTTGCAAATCTATAAGCCTTTTCATCCAAGTCATGTTTGTTGGATAGGCTATAAATTATGCGAAGCTTTAGTTGAAATTCATAATTCTACAGTCATACATAGAGATTTAACTTTAAGAAATATTTTATTATTTCCTGACTATCATGTAAAAATTGCTGATTTCGGAATATCTAAAAAGAAGTCTAATTTATATTTTCCTATTGTATCCAATACTGGTTTTTTTAATGCTGTTCCTCCAGAACTTTTAAAACATGGCTACTCCGATTTTCAATCAGATATCTACCAGCTAGGTTTAATTCTACTTACATTACTAACAGGACAAGAACCTATCCCTCAACATTTAGACCGTCAAATAATTGATCATCTGATAAATGAAGGGCAACCAAGAAAAATAGCTGAATCATTAATTGAAAAATTTGGAAATTTAGCATATATAATTTCTTGTATGTTACGTAGAAGAGTAGAATGGCGTTATCAAAGTGCATTACAATTAAAAGTAGATTTAGATAACGAATTACACACAATACAGGTGACAGAAATAATTAATAACTTTAATCAAAAATTTTATCAGTAATACATAGGGGTGCAAAAATATCATCACAACCTCATTTCCCAACAGATAACAGCGAATCTCGCCTCCGCTACAAAGGCTGATATTGCTTCTACTCTATTAGTATTAGCAAGTTTCACACCGTCGTAGTTTATGTAGGGTTTCCTGACATATAAACAATGAATGAAAAGTCTAAACGGATGCAAAACCAGTAAATTGTCTCACATGAGGGGATCTAAAACCTAAAACAATATCTGTTTTCGGTACACCTAACTCTACCAACTCATTCGCAACTCCTTCTTCTGTAAAATCGGACTGAATCCAGATTTTTCCATCCTTAATATCAACATGAATCACCGAACCATAAGTCCGTTTTTCACCTTCCCAACCTAGATGAATTACTAAATAGTGATTTTTTTGATTATCAAATATTAATTGTATTTCTGTCCCCTTGGCTAAATGACTTTCTGTATGTCTTGCTAATACTGTTTGTACTAATTCAGGATAATTCATTCTTTCCATAAAACAATCTCCTCCTTACTACTTTCAAATATCAATAATTTTAATTTATGTTCAGCAATTATTTCTTGAATCACAGGTATCAGAAAAAAAGCTGTATAGATTTCATAACTAATTGCTAAATATAAAATACGATCAGGTGCTTCTTTTCTTAAAATAGAACGGTAATTAAGTGTTTGTCCTAAAGCTGTATGAAATTCACTAATCGCTGATTTCCCCAAAAAAGATTTGATTTCAACTGCTATTTTTTCTCCTTCTTTTTCTGCTGCTAAAAGTCTTTCTGCTCCTAAATCAAGACGGAATTCTATAGTATCTATTATAAATCTTAAAGGATCATCAGTAATTAACCAACCATCTTTCTCTAAAGCTAACCTTACGGCATTGTGAAAAAAATCTTTTGCTGACATACAAACTTACAATAACACCCTCTGTTTTATTATATCCTCCCTCTGCGGTATGCCTACGGCACGCTACGCAAACGTTAAATAAAAAAGGGATAAGCCCAAAAGCCTATCCCCAAAAAATCAATTAATCAACAAAGATTAGGTTCCAGAAGTCCAGGAATTGATGTACTCGATTTGGTCTGCTGTCAGAGTATCAATGTGAATACCCATAGCTTCCAACTTCAAACGAGCAATTTCTTGGTCAACTTCTACAGGAATAGAGTGTAAACCGGGTGACAACTTACCTTTATTCTTCACTAAGTATTCAACAGCCAACGCTTGGTTAGCAAAACTCATATCCATAACTGCGCTGGGGTGTCCTTCAGCAGCAGCTAAGTTAATCAAACGTCCTTGTCCTAATACCACAACTGACTTACCACTGGTCAATTTATACTCTTCAGTGAAAGGACGGACTTCCTTAACTTCCTTGGCTTGAGATTTCAAGTATTTTAAATCAAGTTCTAAATCAAAGTGACCGGAGTTACAAACGATCGCACCGTCTTTCATGACATCGAAGTGTTCACCACGAATTACGTGCTTGTTACCTGTCACAGTAATAAAGATATCACCATAAGTGGCAGCTTCCGCCATTGGTAGCACACGGAAACCATCCATTACGGCTTCAATTGCCTTGATTGGGTCGATTTCGGTAACGATGACGTTAGCACCCATACCACGGGCGCGCAGGGCAGTACCTTTACCACACCAGCCATAACCCACAACGACTATATTCTTCCCAGCCAACAAAATATTTGTAGCGCGGATAATGCCATCTAGGGTTGATTGCCCAGTACCATAGCGATTATCAAAGAAGTGCTTGGTGTCAGCGTCGTTGACGTTCATGGCGGGGAAGGTGAGAACCCCATCGTTGAACATGGCGCGTAAACGAACAATACCAGTTGTGGTTTCTTCGGTGCTACCAATCAAATCAGCAATTTGGTGTTGACGGTTTTGAACCAATTCTGCTACCACGTCGCTACCGTCATCAATGATGATGTTGGGGCGATGATCTAGGGCGATTTGTACGTGGCGGTTATAGGTGGCGTTGTCTTCGCCTTTTTGAGCAAATACGGGAATTTCGTGATCAGCTACAAGACTTGCAGCTACGTCGTCTTGAGTTGATAAAGGGTTACTAGCAATCAATACAGCATCAGCACCACCAGCTTTTAAGGCGATCGCCAAATGTGCTGTTTCTGTTGTAATGTGGGCGCAAGCTACAAGGCGTAAACCAGCAAAGGGCTTTTCTTGGGCAAAGCGATCGCGAATCTGCTTTAATACTGGCATTTCCCGTCCAGCCCACTCAATCCGTTGTCTTCCCAAGGGAGCGAGAGCGAGGTCTTTAACCTCGTGCTTTAATCGGGGAGAAGTTGCAGTCATCAAAAATTTCCTCAGAAAAATAAAAAAGTTACGTAATTTTTACGCACCCTACTAGGGTATTGTACAACTGGTGATTTTGGTTTGTATTCACCAATAAGCCTGTTAATTGTACTCTGTTCTAGTTTGATCTGGCAGAATTTCCGGTTAACTTCGATCCCTAATTTTTCTTTTTTGACTTAATTTTTGCTAAGAGTATATCAACGGCTCTCTATCTGTTACCCAAAGGAGATGAGGTAAATTGTCATCTATCAAAAGTTAGAAAGATTTCCACAATTTAAATAGTCTACTTTAGATAGGTACATTTATACAAGCCAGTCGAAGAGGATGGCTCTGGAAGTAGCCGATGGTAAATTTTGTTTAAGGAGGTATTTGAGTGCGCTTGCAATTTTTGGCGATCGCTAAGGAAATTCTGTTGTCCAATTTTGCTTCTAATCAGCAGAAACAGGCATTTTTATCGAAAAATAGCCTTGGTAATATTCAGATTACTGCCAAGCATAAACCAAGTTGGGAGGTATCCAATCCAGCCTCACACCCACATATTAGGCGCATATCTCCCAAAGGAATTTTAGGTAGAAGTTTCATGGTGACAATGGCAAGTTCAATGGCTATAGCTGTTGTTTCTATGCCAAAAGCTTCGGCTCAAATTCCCATTTTGCCTTTCCTACAATCTCCCACTGGTGCAAATAGCGATACAGATAACAGAATTGTTTCTGATTGGATTTATTTGGACGGCTACCAAGTATTTCAGATAGCAGCAACAAAAAGCAATTTGTCGGAGCGTTCCCGAAGTATCCAACAAAGTTTAAATCAAATCCGCCAAGATTACTTAAGTTCGCCTTCAGGAGCAATTGACATTGAAACCCAAACACAAAATGGACTACCAGTAATTTATGTTAATGGTCAATACCTGATGACCGTTACGACTGAAGATGCCAGACTGCGAAGAGAAGAGCCACCTGTCTCGGCAGTTCAAATCACCGAACAGTTGAAAACAGCTTTGGAACGATCTACCAGGGAGAGAACAACTGAAATTTTAATCAAACAAGCTCAAGTTGCTGGTGGTATTGGACTGTTAATAGTTGCACTGAGTGGGGGAGTCTATTACTTTCAACGTCGTTCCAAAGAGAATTCAAAACACCCCATTCTCCCCATAGCAGATAATGCTCAACAACTGACTACTCAACTGAATCAACGGCAAGATAAAGATATTAAAGAAGTCAAAAAAATCTTGTTTCAATTAACTCAAACTAGTATTTGGGGAAGTGGAATTGTTTTCATTTTGGGTCTATTTCCTTATACGCGAGCATTTCAGGTAGGGATTCTTTCGGCTGCCCAAATTCCTTTAAGGCTGGGTATTGTCATACTAGGAATTTATGTAGCCATCCGTTTCACCTATGCTCTGATTGATCGCTTCACTTCTACTCTGATTAGCAGTGGTGTTTTATTAAACTCAGAAGCTAATAAACGGATGGAACTGCGAGTTTCTACATTTTCAGGTGTAACAAAAAGTATCACTACTGGTATTTGGTTGGGAGTTGGCATTTTACTATCCCTGGTTTCTTTGGGTATAGATATTGTCCCCTTATTAGCAGGTGCTGGTTTAATTGGTGTGGCTTTATCTCTGGCTTCCCAAAGTTTAATCAAAGATGCAATTAATGGTTTTCTTGTCATCGTTGAAGACCAGTATGCTTTAGGTGATGTGATTGCTGTGGGAGATGTGGGAGGCTTAGTAGAAAATCTCAATTTGCGGATTACTCAGCTGCGCGATGCTGAAGGGCGTTTGATTACGATTCCCAATAGTGAAATTAAAATTGTGGCTAATCTTTCTAGCCGTTGGTCACGAGCCGATTTAACTATTCCAGTGGCTTACCAAAATAACATTGATGATGCTTTGCAGCTGCTCAACGACGTGGGTATGGAGATGAATCAAGATCCCTACTGGAAACGTCTGATCATAGCACCACCGGAAGTTTTAGGAATAGATAACTTTGGCGATCGCGGTTTGATGATTCGTGTCTGGATTAAGACATTACCCCTCAAGCAATGGGATGTGGGGCGAGAGTTTCGCCGTCGCTTAAAAGTCACCTTTGATCACGCCGGATTCTCTATTCCTGTACCTCAACAAGGTATTTGGTTGAATGAAGGTCTATCGCTGCACTCGGAAGTTAATGGTAAATCTGAATAGTAATTAGTAATTGATCATTCGTAATTCGTAGTTGCAATTAGTAGTATTTATACCTGCCATTAATTTCAAACCACCAAATCTACGATTTAGGTCGGGCTTCTACTCTCTGAATTACGAATTACGAATTACGAATTAGTAATTATTCAATGACCAGCAAATAGCATCTTGCCATATTAGAACGTTTGTACTATAATTGGTATAGCGCTGACAAAGCCTAGTGAAGAGCAAAACGGCTCTGCGAAAGAGTTCACAGAAGATGGATTTAAGGGTTAGTCCGATGATGAAGCATTATATTCTCAACCTCAATCCGACTGCCAAACATGAATGGGATCGGTGTATTTTACGTGATCCACTGACTGCGAAACGCCCGGACATTGCTCAATTAATCGCTGAAGCTGTTGGCACTGACACTGGTAATTATTTATTGAGTGTGAATATCGAAGTACAAGTTTTAGAACAAGCTGCTGCGCCTCAATGTGAACAACTTTCACTGCCATTTTCCGAAATAAATATGCCGTCACAACTGCGAGAAGTGGCGTAAGAGTGGGGAGTGGGGATTGGGGAGTAGGGAGTAGGGAGTAGGGAGTTACTTCGACTGCGCTCAGTAACCGGAGTAGTTTTTTTATGAGGAAGATGATGTGATGGTGGAACTAAGTCATTATCCCACTGCGATCGCACAAGCTGCCCAAAGAGTGAATGAAATCGATTCTCAGTTGATGGCGGTACAGCAGCAAATTGACCGATTTGAAGGTAACGCTGATCGCGCTGCGGCTTTTGACGTGGATTTGAAAAATGATGCTCAACGCAAAGCCCGTCGTTTTGAAGTTTTGCTGGTGAATCAAGAATATCAAACAGCTATGGATACTCAAATTCGGTTAGCGACGGAAAAAGCCAATGCGATCGCGCAGTTAGAATATCTGCGTAACCAGTTTAGTGTAGCTAAATTAGCCGCGAGATTAGCGATCGCTCATCAACTCACTGATTTTGAATCTCGTGAATTAGTCGGTTTGTAGCCATTTCCAGCCCATTTAACCATCGTCGGCGGGGTGGGCTGGTTTTTTCAACTGGTGGGACAATAGTTGAGCAATTTGCTGATTAATGGCTACTATATCAAAACGCTGACAAGCGATCGCTCTACCATGATTAGCGATAGTTGCAGTCATTTCTATTTCTGCAATACAAGTATTGATCACCTGTGCTAATTCCCCACTTTCTCCTGGTGTCACCAGAAAACCATTCAAACCATGTTCGACTAATTCCATCGCGCCCCCAGCCTTAGCAGCTACCACAGGCCGACTGCATAGCATCGCCTCCACAATCACTCTCCCAAAGGGTTCTGGGGCAGTTGAGGTATGTGCTACCAAGTCACAAGCTGCCATTAACTGGGGAACATCTGCCCGAAATCCTAAAAACTTCACTCGGTTTTCTAATTTCAACTGTGCAACTTGTTCATGCAATTGTTGGACATAATCTTGTTCGCCAAACAGGGCATCACCAACTAAAATTACTGTCACTTCTGGCGGACATTTAGATAAAGCATCAATTAAAATATGTTGCCCTTTCCACGGCGCAAGTCGGCTGAAGTGTCCAACTACAAATTTTCCTTCTAGCCCTAACTGTTCCCGTAATTCTTTAACTTCAAATTCAGAAGTTTGATAATTTTGCGAATCAAAACCATTATACACAATTTCCGTGAGTTTGGCATTTCCTCCCGCTTGAATAAAAGCTGTTCGACTAGCTTGAGAATTAACAATTACTAATGAGGCAAAACGATTTGCTAAAGTCACAGCAACCCGCAGATTAGTGGGGCTAAAATGTTCTGAAGAAAGAATGTCATGTAAATGATAAACCAAAGGACGACGGGCGAAAAAACTCGCCAATGCGCCAATAACTAAGGCTTTTTGGGTATTGGCGTAGATCAGATCATATTCTTTAGCTGTTTGTACCACCTTGGCTAATAGTGGGGCAAGTTGTCCTACACTGGCTAAAGATTGCAGCAAATTACTTTGTTTGCGAACTTGAATGGGTTGAGTTGCTAAAACTTTGACTGGGATATGATGCTGCTGTAGTAACTTTCTAAAATCACCATCTGCGAACAAGCCGACCAAAGCGCGATCGCGGTATGGTTTAGCAATATCTATTAAACAAAGTTCCGCACCACCGGGTTTACCACTTTGGTCTAAAAACAGAATTTTCATATATTATAATGTATGTGGTATAATCTACAATCAATTGTTTAGCAGTGACATCAATTTAAGAGAACCTGCCGCACTTGCTGAGTTATATGTTGCCAGTCAAAATTATTCACTGCATACTCACGACAGGCTAAACGGGAAGGAATTGCTAAATTGCCTAAAAGTATCTGCACTAATTTTTCCGCAATAGCTGAGGCTGCGGTAGAATCAGTAATTAACTCTGGTGAAAATGGGGATAAAATTTCTGGCATTCCCCCAACAGGAGTACAGACAACTGGAGTCCCACAAGCTAAAGATTCGACAAGTGCTAATCCAAACCCTTCAAAAGATTGGCTAGGCATGATTGTTAATTCAGCCGCTTGGTAAGCTAGGGGTAATTGTGTCTCAGGTAGAAAACCTAAAAACTTCACGTTGTCTTCTAAGCCTAATTCTTGCACCTGTTGTTGTAGTGTAGCTTGCAGATGACCACGACCTGCGATCGCTAACCAAACATCAGGAACTTGCGGCTTAATCATCACCAGCGCTTCTAGTAACTTGTCAATCCCAACTCGCTGTACTAAACGGCGGGATGTAAATAGGATGCGGCGATTTTCCGGCCAGCCTAGCTTTTCTCGTGCAACTTGGCGTGATAAGTTGGCTTGAAAGTAATTAACATTCACTCCTCCAGGGATAATATGAATTTTGCTCCAAGGTATTTGATACTGTTGATGTAAAATGTTACCAAATGCTTGACTGAGAACAATGAAGCGATCGCAACGATTATAAGTGCTTTGTTCTATTAGCCGTCGCTTCAGAAAAAGATTGAGTTGATTACTAAGTGTTTCCTGCTGACTTTCAGATGCCCAAGGGCCATGAAAGTTAAAAGTTATGGGTACACCTTTGGGTAACAGGTCTAAAATCGGAAAGCTATATAATGCAAAATGCAGATTAATTGCATCTGGTTTATTGACTCTTGTTTTCTGAAATTTGTTCCGAATAGATCCTAGACGTTTCCAAACTGTCTGATCTGGTTCAGCCAAGTTAGTCAGCTTAATTGGCAAATTCAACTCAGTTTCTGGTAGACCAACTCCACATAATTCTACTTGGTCTTGATTGGCGGCTAATCTATGAGTTAGTTCATAAATATACCTTTCTAATCCGCCGGGAGTGTTAGGAAACCAGCCTATTCCTAATGTGAGAATAGATGCAGATGTTGAATCACAGTTTTCTTTTCTACCTTCCACTTACTTAACTCCCATCATATATTGAGGTGTATACGTTTATTTTAATACCAAGTTCCAGCGCTGTTTTTAAGTCAATCGTAAATAAGTTGATGGTGCTAATACTTCTATCCTGCCATTATCTACAAAATCAGTAATTTTCACGTCCTACTCTGTAGATACTTTCAGAAAATATTAGCCCCTAAACTATTTATATTACGCTGTCAACACCAGTCTTTTCTTGGTGGAGTTATTTAAATTAGTTGGTAGTCAACCCAGTTCGAGTATTTGTCTTAATATTTACAAGTTTTGATTTATAAAAAGTAAATATTAATACATAAAGTTGATTTTATGTTTGAAAGAATGTATTTTTTTGATGAATTTTTGGTAAACAGGAAATCTTTCCTCACAATTATTTGTTATTAAAGATATATCTGACGATTGCAGGAAGGTTAATAAATATAAAAGCTGACACTGGGTGCAAATAAATGTCACAGTTCTGACAAAAGCTAGAGTCTAGAATCTCTACAGGGGAGCATCACAGGATTGTTAATCTTAGACCATTAGCGCTTACTTGAAACTTCCTTTCATCTATATTTGAAGTTTATGTAAAAAATATAGCTAGTGTTTTGATAATCACCCCTAAGTTTTATGTATTTCATCCCAGGCACTGAATTTTATTAATCATTACGGCTAATAATATGCGAAATAAAGTAATACAGCAGTTTGGTAAAATTTACCAGAGGCTTAACCAATACATCAAGACACTATCTCGAAATAAAGTTTTTCAGAGATTGAAATTTGTTAATTTTGTTCTGATTATATCTATAGTCGTAATTTTTACTGCCATTGGGTTTTCCAACGATGGGGTTAGCAGTAAAACACCTCAACCCACATATCAAACATCTTGGATTGGGAATACATTTGGTGGTGGAGAAAAGTGGGTACAAAATAATATTGAATCCATGTATGTTGCACCAAATGGCACAGTTTACACTAATAGTGCCTGGGATGAAGCCGGCAGAGAAGCCGGAATATATAAAGATGGCAATGTCATCGGTAAATTGAGTGATACCCACGGCTGGAGTCGTCTCGGAGGACAAGCTGTAACGGCAAACAGTAAATATATTTACATTGCCATGCGCCAAGGTTTTGTGAACAGAAAAGATCAAGATTATCCTGCAAAAGGTACAACTTGGTATTGCGTCAGACGCTATGACTTATCTGGGAAATCTGCGCCTTTTACTGAGGGACGTGGTTGGGATCAGAGTATGATTATTGTCAGTAATCAAGGTGGTGTGACTGGATTAGCAACGAGGGGAAATGAGTTATATGTCAGTGATACTGCTGCTAATCGTCTGCGTGTCTACAACACCGAGACCATGAAGGAATTACGCAGCTTTAGTGTTACGAAACCGGGGGGAATAGCTGTTGATAAACAAGGTAATCTGTGGATTATTCAAAGTGAAAATGGCAGTAATGCTGCGAAGATTCGGCTTTATTCCCCAGAAGGAAAGAAATTACCCCAAGAGATTACTAATATTGTGGAACCAACTGCGATCGCAGTTGACCGTCAAGATAGACTTTTAGTAGCGGAAAATGGTCCTCGTCAGCAAGTGCTGATTTACCAAATTAAAAATCAGCCAGTCCAGGTTGGTACTTTTGGTAGCCAGGGGGGAGTTTATGGTGGTGTTCCTGGTGAAATCAAAGATTTGAAACTTTACGGTTTGACTGGAGTTGGTACAGATTCCGCAGGTAATGTCTATGTTAATAGTAATGGTTTTCATTATTCAGGCACAGATTTACGCAAGTTTTCATCATCGGGAAAGTTGTTATGGAAATTATTGGGATTGAAGTTTGTTGATAATGCTGATGCTGATCCCAAGAGTGATGGCGTAAATTTATTTAGCAAACAAGAAGAATTTTTGATGGATTATAGTCAGCCGGCTGGTAAGCAATGGACTTACAAAGCCTACACATTAAATCCTTTCAAATATCCCCAAGATCCACGTTTGCATACATCGCCGGATGCTACCTGGGTGCGCCGCATCCAAGGGAAACCCTTTGTTTTCCTCACTGATATGTATGAAAGCTTTCTGCAAGTTTATCGCTTCAATTCCAATACAGATGGCAAAATTGCGATTCCGGCGGGAATGTTTGTGGGGACTCGTGGTGGTGGGGGAAAATCAATTGAGAAAAGTTGGCCGCCACAGCAACCAGAATCAGGAGAATGGATTTGGCGCGATCGCAACAAAAACGGTAAATTTGATCAAGGTGAATACGATCGCAGCGAAGATTATCCTTACATCGGCGGCTGGTGGGTAGATACTAAAGGTGATGTCTGGAAAACCTTGCGAACCAAAGACGGTATCCGCCGTTATCCTTTACAGGGACTAGATGAGCATGGAAACCCCATCTACACCTATAGTTCCATGCAAAAGCAAAAAACCCCCAGCTTATTTAGCGATTTGCGGCGGATTGAGTATTTACCAGAAACCGATACCATGTATTTATCAGGCTTTACAGTCGATCATCCCGCAGTTGGTGATGATACCAAAGTTTTGGGTTCTGAGATTGTGCGCTTTGATAATTGGAGTCAGGGAAATAGCACACCTCGTTGGCGCATAGTAGTTCCCCACGATACGACTGGTAAACGCGAAGTTTCCACCGCAGCCATGAGTGTAGCCGGAGACTATGTTTTTGCCGTCACTGTAAAAACCGCAGAAGTATATATATATAATGCCAAGACAGGGGCTTTTGTCAAAAATTTAAAACCAGGGAAAGAAGTTGCAAACGAAAGTGGCTGGATTGATATCCCTTATGGTATTCGTGCTACCCGCCGCTCTAATGGTGAATATCTCGTATTTGTAGAAGAAAACGCCAAAGCCAAAGTGATTGTGTATCGCCTGAAATTATAAGCATTCGCCAAGAGATAGAGAAAACGCTGTTAATAACAGAGTTTCTGGCTGTTGTCCAGTAACTCTGTTTCTTTGTCTTGTTGTTTCTCTATTGATTTTGTAGAACATAAAAAAACACTCGACATAATTATAGCAACCGCCAAGGAGGTTAAGACATAAACGGATAATCAAACTTAGACACCAAAAGGATTTTAACCCACTCCCTAGAAGAAGCTGGGGAGCAGGAAGCACCGGAGTAAGGGGGAGTAAGAAATTATTTTAAACTTCCGGTTACTTAACAACCATTATTCTTCTCCCTACTCCCCAGCTATACATCAAAAAAACAATATCCTTTGGGCATAAAAATAGAATTATTATTCTATCAATAAAGACATTATTTTACATTTACAGACTTTCTTTACATAAAAAATAAATTTATAAAATAGAAGTAAGTAATAATTGAACTTATTGGGATGCAACCAGGAAGAATTAAAATTATTAAAAAACACTAAAATTTAATCAGGACTTACGCAAAATTATGAAAAAACGTACAGCCTTCGGCATAGCTTGCGCTTAACGCGTAGCGTGCGCGTAGCGCATACCACACCAGACGCAGAGGACATAGAGAAATAAGGGTTTGAGAGGGTTTTTGCGTAAGTCCTATTAATGTTAAAGCTGATTCAATAGTTAAAAAAATTGCACATAAGTAGTTTTTCATAACCAAGTTGCTGACTCCATTGAATAAGTAATTTTTTAGGGAACATTAAGTAATGATCACAGTCAAAACTCATTTGCAGCGCTTACAAACAATATTTCCTTATCCTTGGCTTGAGAAATTACAATATATCCACTCTAGCTTACTGTGCAAATGGATTTTACTTCGTAGCAGTCAGCCTTTAGAATTTACCCAAAAATCAGCGATGGTGTTTTCTCCTCACCAAGATGATGAAACCTTTGGCTGTGGGGGAATGATTGCTCATAAGCGTGAACAGGGAATACCAGTCATAGTTGTATTTCTCACAGATGGACAGGGGTTAGGAGTTGGAGATTCTCAAAATACTCTAGTCCAAATTCGCCAACAAGAGGCAGTAACAGCATTGGCGATTTTAGGAGTAGAAGCATCAGAGATCCATTTTTTAGCTAAACCAGATGGGAGTTTGCAAAATTTAAAACCTGAAGATAAAAAACAGACAATTTCTCAAGTATCTGCACTGATTCGATATTATCAACCAGAAGAAGTATATGTACCTCACCAAAAAGATTGTCATAGAGATCATGAAGCTACGTATCAATTAGTCAAAACAGCCATATCTGATGAGAAGCTACTTAGCATCTACGCTCAAAATAACATCACAGTAGAATTGCTACAATATCCCATTTGGTTATTTTGGAGAGCGCCGCTCTTTATTCTCCTCAAGTTACAGGACATAGCCGCAGCGCACTGTTTTTCTATTACACCAGTTCAAGAAAAGAAAAATAGAGCGATCGCCTCTTATGTATCTCAAGTTGAAAGCCTACCTCGTGGCTTTATTAAGCGTTTTTTAGGTTCTTATGAAATCTTTTTTAAGATTGACTAACTGCTGAGGATAAAAATTATATGCGGATATTACATATTATCAACCACATTCAGAAAATTGGTAATGGAATTGTCAATGTAGCAGTAGACTTAGCTTGTTTACAAAGTCAAGATGGTCATACTGTGGCTGTTGTCTCAGATGGAGGCGAATATGATATATTACTAGCATCTCATTATGTCCAACACTGGCAATTAAATCAGTATCGAGAACCACTAAATATTATCAAAGCTGCTTGGCGTTTTCGACAGATTTTGCAAGAGTTTCAGCCTGATATTGTCCATGCACACATGATGACAGGGGTTGTACTAGCAGGGATGTACAAAAGCAGCTATAAGTACAGTTTAGTTTCTACAGTACACAATGAGTTCCAGCGTAGTGCTGTACTGATGGGATTAGCCGATCGAGTCATTGCTGTTAGTCATGCAGTAGCTGATTCAATGGTACAGCGAGGTATACCACCAAAGAAGCTGCGGGTAATATCCAACGGGACATTAAACAGTCCTCGGCATAGTAGCATTCAAAATTACCAACCACTACCCCTACAGCGTCCAGCAATTACCACTGTAGCCGGGATGTATACCCGCAAAGGAATTGTGGAGTTAATTACAGCTTTTAGCAAAATTGCGGCAGAATTTCCCAACGCCCATCTATATTTAGTCGGAGATGGGCAGACCGCGCCACCTTTGAGACAATGGTGCAAAATACAGTTGATCGCGATCGCATTCATTTTGAAGGATTCCAGCCAGAACCGCAACGCTATATGTTAGCAACCGATATTTTTGTTCTGGCTTCACACTGCGAATCCTTTGGTTTAGTGCTGACAGAGGCGCGGGAAGCAGGTTGTGCAATTATCGCCAGCGATGTAGACGGGATTCCCGAAACTTTAGATAATCGACAAGCTGGTATTTTAGTTCCACCTCAAGATAGTCAAACCTTAGCCACAGCTTTGACACAATTGCTCAGAGACCCCGTACAATTACGCAGGTGGAGATGTCGCGCCAAAGAAAATTTACAACGTTTTAGTGCGGCGCGAGTGAATGAAGAAACCCTGGCTGTCTACCACGAATTAGCTAAGAACTACAATATCCCCACAGCAGTCGCCAGAAAAGAAGTTTTAGTTGGTAAATAAGAGAATTATGGCACAGGTGAGAACACCCATCCCTCAATCAAATGTGGGATTTAATTTGGTGTTAATAGTGCCTTTGTAGCTGATTCTCCGGCTTTTTGCAATTGGCGCTGGGTTTGGAACAGCAATAAACCTAAAATACCTGCGTGTCCCAAAATGGCGACAATAGAACTCATGACATTTAACAAAGCCTGATTTTGTAAGTGTAAAAATATAACTGGTGCAGCTATAGAAAACAACCACAGAAAAGTTTGATTTCCAGGTTCGGAGAACAACAGGACTAAAACAATCGGTGGCAAAATAATTACAGCCCCGATAATGCCATTAGTCCATAATAATCTCATGTCATTTTTCATGAATAAAAGTAGTTGAGCTAAGGCTGCATAGATCATCAATAAACTAAAGGCGAAAATTAAAGCGGCAAAACCAGTAATTTTGTGAAATACATCGATTGGTTGGATGGAAATAAATACACTCATGCTAGTAATAGCAATTAAAGCATTGATCGCGATCGCTAGTACACCCGGACTTTTTTCACCTTGAATTAAATCCTTGATTAACTTGCCCTTACCTGAATTTTTAGCAGTATAAATGTGGCGATATCTAGCCCAATCTTGTAGTGTTTGGCGATTCGGCATCAGCGCCGCAATCAGATATAAAAACAGCACCAGATACAGAAACAATAACATTGATAAATCTGCCTTTAGTCCTGATAAGGAATAATTTTTAGCAACTACATTTGGCCAAGTGGCACATCCTAAAGTAATAGCAGTAAAGCTAATAGTGAGTAAATAACTCTGTTGCTTACTCAACATTGTGGCATTAGGATCAAGATAGCAACGTTGTAGAGATTTCCAGATAAAGTAACTGCCGATTAAGTAAACTGCTAAAGTAAAGCTGCTGATAATCACAAAACTATCTCCTAATGGGAGACCAAACCAGTGAAAACTAGCAAGTCCAAAACTGGCTGAAGAATGGGGAATAAAATACTGTGGACTAATCAGCCTCAGTGCTTGCAACGGACCGGCTAAGTAATTACCATCCTTTAGTGCTTCCTGAGTAAATAGCAGCAAACCCAAAACAAACACGCTTCCTAACCAAGATTGAAAACCAACTAACCAAGAACCTATTAAACCAAATAGTAATGCGCCACTGTAGTAGAAAAAGCTAGAAGCGAGCAGAATTATATAAAAAATTGAAATTTGCTCCCAGGGTAATTTGGCATTCAAACCTAACCAAAAATGGAAAGGAATTGCCAGCAATATTACCAGATACAAAACGATGGGAACACCCAGCATTTTACCCAAGAGAATACTTTGGGGTGGTTGGGGGCTAAGACGAATAAAATTTAGCGTATCTCGCCGTTCTTCGGTGGCTAAATCATTGATGAGTAAATAGGTTCCACCGAGTAAAATGGCAAAAATTCCTAGCAAACTGAGCCAATCAAAAATGTCTTGATACCATAATTGCCAGTTGATAATGAGATTACCGTAATTATCGACAATACATTCTTGTAGATTATATTTAGATTCACCTGTACAATACTTGTTGCTATATGGCAATTCCATCAGGGTTTCCGGCAGTTGGGCTTGGAAAGTCATGAAGAGTATAAACTGACCAAGTAAAGATGTAGATATTGCTAACAAAACGTTGCGAATTTTCAAACGCCCTTTAAGTTCTCGTAAGAATTGAGGGTTTAATTCGCCTAGTTTGTACTTGAGATTGAGCATAATTGGAACTCCAAAAATAGCTATTTATAATTATTGACTGGTGAACAGGCTTGTTTGTGTCCTAACTTCAGAAAAATACTTTCTCAGCCTTTTTGAACTGCATTAAAAATCAGTCCACAGCTAATTTGCTGTTAATAGTGCCTTTGTTGCTGACTCTCCGGCTTTTTGCAATTGGCGCTTGATTTGGAACAGCAATAAACTTAAAATGCTCAGGTGTCCCAGCATTGCGAGAATAGGAACCATTGCACCTAAAGAAGCATTTGCTGGGAAGAAGAAAATCGTTGGTGCAAATATCGAGAAAAACCACAGTAAAGTTAAGTTCCCAGGATGGGAAAACCAAAGAGATAAAAATATCGGTGGCAAGATAATTAAAACAGCCAGCGCGGTATTAGTATATAATAATCTCTGTTGATTTTTCATGAATAAAAGTAGTTGAGCTATGGCTGCATAGATAACCACTAAACTAAAGGTAAAAATGACAGATGCCAAAGCATTAATTTTGTCAACTTCCTGACTCGATGCAATAGCAATAAATGCAATTAAACTGGTAAGAACAATTAAAGCATTGATGGCGATCGCTAGTAAAGCCGGACTTTTTTCACCCCAAATTAAATCCTTAACTAACTTGTGCTTACCGGGATGTTTCACACTATAAATGTGCTGATATCTCGCCCAATCTTGTAGGGTTTGGCGATTCGGCGTAAGTGCCGCAATCAAATAGAAAAACAGCCCAAAGTTCAAAAATATTAAACTTAATAAAGCTTCTGCATCTAGAGTAGTTGAGCATCCTAACGTAATCGCTGTAAAGCTAGTAGTGAGTAAATAACTCTGTTTTTTACTCAACATAGTAGCATGAGGCGCATGATAGCAACGTTCTATAGATTGCCAAATAAAGTAAATTCCCATGGAATAAACTAATAAACTAAAGACGGCTGTAATGATAAAACTTTTTCCTAATGGTAGACCGAACCAATGGAAATCAGCAAAGATCAAATAGTTGGCAGAATCAGGAATAAAATATTGGGGATTAATTAGCCTGAATATTGCTGGTATCTCCGTTACGCTACCATGCAAATCTTTCTGAGTAAAGATGAAAAACAGTGAGAGGAAGCCACTTCCTAACCAAGCTTGAGAACGACCTAACCAAGAACCTACTAAGCTAAATAGTAAGGCGCTACTATAGTAGAAAATACTAGCAGCGAATAAAATTACATAAAAAAACAAAATTTGATTCAAGGGCAATTTTGCATTTACACCTAACCATACATGGAAAGGAATTGCCAGTAATATGAACATATTCCCCAGGATGGGAACCCCTAGCATTTTACCCACAAAAATACTTTGAGGTGATTGGGGACTCAGACGAATAAAATTTAGTGTCGTTCGCCGTTCCTCGGTAGCTAAATCATTGATGAGTGCATAGGTTCCACAGACGATAATGGCTATTATTTGAATCACACCGAGCCAATTATAAACAAGTTGTAATTCCCCATCTAGGGCAAATGCTAAAAATACAAACTGAAATACAAAAGATATAAATACTACTAACAAAACGTTAGCTTTTTTTAACCGTCCTTTAATCTCTCGGAAGAATTGAGGGTTTAATTCGCCTAGTTTGTACTTGAAATTGAGCATAATTAGCAACTCCAAAAATAAACAGTGATCATTTTTGATGAATTAAGAGGCTTGTTTGTGTCCCAGTTTCAAGAATATACTTTCTAAGTCTTCTTGAGTGCAGTGAAAATCAGTTATGGGAATACCGGAAACAATAAGCGATCGCAATAAATCAGCAGCATCTTCTTGTGTACCCGAAAAATTAACTCGCAAGCTGTTTTTATCCGGTATTTGCTCCCATTCGTTCACCCAGGGACAATTTTTTAATTCACTCTCCAGAGATTTTAAACTCCCCAGAGTTGATAAAATAAGTTGTTGTCGAGAAAGCCGTTTGTAAAGTTCTTGCAATGAAGCACTTTCTACTAAAAAACCCAATTCCATAATTCCGACAGAAGTACACAATTCGGCTAAATCACTGAGAACATGAGAAGAAATTAAAATTGTCATCCCGGCTTCTTGCAAGGATTTGATAATTTGGCGAAACTGCATCCTCGCAATCGGATCAAGCCCAGAAACAGGCTCATCTAAAAGTAGTAAAATGGGTTCATGAATAATCGTCCGCGCTAAACTCAAACGCTGTTTCATCCCCCGTGATAGGGTAGAAATCAGACTATGACGTTTATTTTCCAGTTGGATAAGTTCTAAAACTTGATGTAAGCGTTGAGTGCGCCGTGGTTCCCGCAAACGATACAATCGGGCAAAATAATCTAAGTAATCCCAGACGGTTAAATCTTCATATAAGGGATAGTCATCAGGTAAGTAGCCCAGGCGACGTTTGAGGTGAGAATTACTCTTGTCAAGACGCAGGCGATCGCCGTTAATATAAATCTCACCCATAGTTGGTTCTTCCGCAGCCGCCAACATCCGGATCAGACTTGTTTTACCAGCCCCATTCGGACCAATTAATCCATACACTTCACCCCCTGGGATTTCTAAATCAACATCATTGACAGCAACGTGTCGCTCAAATTGCTTCGTTAATCCACAGGTACGAATCGCTAACTCTTTGACCATAGCTGCTACAGTACGGCTGTTGTTAAAACACTAACATAGCCTTTATATACAGCTTTTGTCAGTTCGGTTTCGGAAATTGAAACTGATTTTTTTTAGAGTCCTTGGGCGTAATCACAACAGAATAGACTGTATATAAAGATATAGGAATCCGCAAAACCTGAAAATCCTCAATATGAACAATTATTACGCCAAGTTTTCGCTGCTGACGCTATCACTTTTATTATTACTAGATCCCTTTCATATAGCCTTTTCCGCACCGACATCAGCCCAAACCAGCAATTGTCAGCCGCAAAATATAGAGCTACAAATTATCAGCCGGGTATCGGATGCCGAACAGGCGATTAGTGGTGGCAGAAATGAGCAAGCTGTGGGGTCAATTAGCCAAGCGATCCAAATTGCTCTCACAGCCAATAATCCTAGACTGACAAGCAATTTTCTCAACCTACTGCTAGATAGTCAAGTAGTTCAGGATTCACTGTTAGGAAAATTAGTGCAACAAGCAGAACCTAGCCAAAAAGCCCAAGTAAATAATTTATTAACTTCACTGACGCGCCTGACACAAAGTTTAAATAGTGGTTACAGTTTTGTTAAAACCAAAAGTTTAACCAGAATTGCTAATTACTCACAGTCTGTATCATTGCTGCCCCAAGCATTAGCAACCAGTAAATTTATTCAAGGAAACGAGTTTAAAACGAAAGCATTAACTCCCATTGCCCAAGAATATCTGGGTTTTAAACAAACAGCCCAGGCTGAAAGTATTTTAAATCAGTCCCTACAATTTGCCCGACGAATTGAAACTAAAAATCCTCTGCGTCAAATTTGGGTATTAGAACCTATTGCTATTACTTATGCACAATTGGGTAAAACTGAAAGTGCTTTACAAATAGTTCCAGGAATATCACAAACCTATTCCCGTTCCCGGATATTATTTGAAGTAGTCAAGCAGTTAGCTAAGACAAATCAATTAGCAGCTGCACAAAAGCAAGCTCAAAATATTCAAACATCTGAGTTTAAATCTCAAAGTCTGGTAGAAATTGCCCTAGCTTTTAGTAATCAACGACAAGACAAACTAGCAGCATCAGCTTTTAATGCGGCACTTCAAGTAGCTGGTAATGATGGTAATGCTAATTATGCTCAAGCACCGTTAATCCAACTTTATGCTAGAAGAGGGCAGAGAGATGCAGCTTATGCAGCAGCCAAACAACTGCAAATTCCTGAACAACAAGCAGTTACCCTGGGTATTATTGCCAACGAATACAGTAAAGCTGGACAGGTGCAAACAGCCGATAAAATTATTAAGGAAATGATTCCCCTACTTCAAACACCAGAGGGTTTAGACTCAATAGGATATGTACAGAATATATTGGCAAACGCCATTAATGACCAACAATATAAACTAGCTTTTGATTTATGGCATCATACGAAAGTACATGAATTTATAGGCAGAGAAAACTGGTTATTACGAATTGCAGATGCAGCAATTAAAGCTGGTAAAATGGAAGTAACTTTACAAGCTGCTCAAAGTTTAGATCAAGCTGAGATTGAGCAACGTCATAAACTTTTGCAAAAAGTGGCTTATGGCTATGCCCAAAATAAACAAATAGATAAAGCTCTAGCTATTACTCAGCAAATTAGTAACGCTGGTAGTTTACCCTATCGAGTGGATACTTTAGCATTAATTGCTAGTGGATCTGGAAAAACTCCACAAACAGATAAAATATTAACTCAGGCTGTTAACGAAGCCAGAAAATTAGCCCCTGCACAACGGGCTGTGGGTTTAGCAAGTGTTGCCCAGGCTTTTTTTAAACTGCAAAATCAGCAACAGGGAAATCAATTTATTGGTGAAGCTATTAAGTCTATTACCACTGAGAAAAATTCTTCTCCGCCTGAAGAACAATTACTAAGAATAGCAGACTCTTTGATTGCAGCTAAACAATATTCGGCGGCGTTGCAGATTGTAAAAGCGATCCCTACAGAAACAAGAAGTTACAAGCTGCTAGAATTGGCGAAAATATCTATTGAAAATGGTGGAGAAGCAATTGATATTGTCAAAGAGATGAATCAAAATGTGAAAGTTCCAGAAACTAAAACTAGCGCCTTGATAACGGTAGCTGAAACTTATATTCGCGCTGAAAAAGTTAAATTAGCAAAGTATATTTTGGATTTAGCTTTGGCCGCAGCGAAAACTATTCCTGATCCAGAATCACGGGTTTTAACTTTTCGTACTCCCCCAGATGTTACAGTGGTAGATGATGATAGTGACCGGGCTAGTTCTTTAGAAAAAATCGCTTTGCTAAAAGCTCAAGTTGGTGACTATAATCAAGCTGTGCATGTTGCTCAATTGATTCAAGATAAAAAACTGCGTGAGCAAGTTATGCAGCAGCTTATTTGTTACCGTAAATAGTAAATTTATAACTATTCCAGGTGTTGCTGATTTCAAATATGAATTTGTTTCACGCATTAGCGAAGCGAAGCACGAAGTACGTTAGGCGCAAAGGCGCAAAGGCGCAAAGGTACGAAGAAGAAGAAAGGTAATTTTGGCATTTCATACTTTTAGGACTTACACATTGAAAATAAATCCCAAATATGTATAACACTAAAAAGCACATATTTCGTAGGGGTTTAGCAATGCTAAACCCCTACTACAGGGGTACTCGGTAATCAGTTGCTAGTAACTCCGCAGTCGGTATCATGTAACTACTAGAAACCACAAGTCCATGCACCAAAATGACTACGGGCGCATCTACTGGTTCGGCTGATACCCGCGCGTGCATCGATAAACCATCAACGATGGTATATTGACTCTGTAATCTCCCTTGATGTAGGCTCATATTTTTTGGGGGAGTCTCTGCTTTAAGAAAGAGGTAAACCAATTTTTTGTGCTGTCTCTCTAGCCATATCCCAAACATCTTGGGATGTGATACCGCCAGTACCTATCCAATTGCCACTAATGCCTGTATAATCGTGCGTAGACTCAAAGACATTGCCATCACTCAGAGGTGCTGGTTTGTGATCCTGAAAGTGATCTTGGTCAACTTGCTTGGCCATCATCGGTTCAAAAAGGTCAGGCGCTAAGGTTTTCTGTAAAAGCATCAAGTATACAGCTTGACCAACGACAATTTCTCGCTCTGGTTTATCCACTAACCCCACAATAGCCTCAGCTACTTGTTTGGCTGGGTATACAGGGGACATTGCCTTAGTTTGACGACCAGTGTAATTAGCTGCGTGTTGAAAAATTGGGGTATCTATGGAACCAGGTAATACTGTGCAGACATGAATATCTCTGGCATTATCTAAATACAACTCCATCCGTAGAGAATCGGAAAGACCACGAATAGCATATTTACTGATAGTATAAGGGCTGGTGTATGCCTGACCAGTTGCGCCAACCACCGAAGAAACATTAATTAAATTACCGCTACCTTGTTCCCGGAAGTGCGGTAAAACAGCACGCGCACCATAAATGTAACCAAATAAATTTGTTTCAATGACTTGACGGAAAAGATCCGGGGGTGCTTCTTCAAAGCGCGCAAATAAACTGACTGCGGCGTTATTCACCCAAACATCAATTCTGCCAAAGTTAGAAATTGCGCCATGTACTAAGTCTTGAACTGCTGACTCTCTACTGACATCGGTTCGTATAGCCACAGCAATTGCACCCAAGTGTTGACATTCTTGGGCTACCTCTTCTAAAGCTTTTTCATTCCGTGCTGCTAACACTAGTGTTGCCCGTTTTTTGGCAAACTCCAGGGCTGTGGCGCGTCCAATACCTGATGATGCACCTGTAATGACGATGACTGAATTTTTAATCGGTCGTGGCATCTTCCTTTCTCCTTAAGCGATTAGCTTTTATTTTTTTTATAGCTATTTTTTTACAGCTTTTAGATTAAAAACACTCTGACTAAGATTACAAAATTAGATCCCGTTTTTATGACAATCTTAAGATAGATATTTAAGATTTATGTCTAATTATTTAGAGGATTTAACCCGGAAAAATTTTTGTGAATACCAGTTTATTTGAGACGCAAGATTAAAAATCAGATAACTCGCGAGGTTCAGATCCCCGACTTCTTGAAGAAGTCGGGGATCTTTGAGTTTATCGTATAAGTTTTTAAGTTAATTTATTTTGTAATCTTGCATACTAAAAGCATTTACATAAATCTACTTCCTAGCACCTTATTATTAAATAATGGTTCCTCCTACTGATGGAATAAAAAGCATTATTTCCGAGTTAAATTCAAATTAGCATTATTCTGTTTGTTCTTCAACTACACCTACATAAACTCATCAATACACGGGAGTAGCTCAGTTTCATACTCCCTCTCCTTACTAAGGAGAGGGTTGGGGTGAGGTTCTTTAAGACTTGCTAAAAAAGTGAAATTATCTTCACCAGACTTGGTTATTCACAGTTAAAAACTATGTATGTAGCACTATGGCCGGGTAACGTATATCCTTTAGGCGCTAGTTGGGACGGTAAAGGCACAAACTTTGCCTTATTTTCCGAAAATGCCACAGGGGTAGACGTGTGTTTATTTGATGAAAAAGATCATGAAATTCGTTTACCTCTGAGTGAAAAAAATAATTTTGTTTGGCACGGTTATGTTCCAGGAATCAGCCCAGGACAAAGATATGGCTTTCGAGTCCATGGTCCTTGGTCCCCAGAAACTGGTCATCGCTTTAACCCCAATAAACTGCTAATTGACCCCTATGCTAAAGCAATTGATGGCGAAATTAAGCATAGTCGAGCTATTTTTGGTTATGCTTGGGATGATCCTGAACCAGATTTAGCTTTTTCCAATTTAGATAATGCCGAAATGATGCCAAAGTGTGTTGTTGTAGATGAGTCTTTTGATTGGGAAGATGACCAACCTTTATATAGACCGTGGCACGAAACGATTATTTATGAAACCCACGTTAAGGGCTTAACTAAACTACACCCAGATATTCCCGAAGAACTGCGGGGGACTTATGCAGGATTAGCACATCCGGCTGTAATTAAACATCTCCAGCAACTAGGAATTACCGCCGTGGAATTAATGCCAGTGCATCAGTTTTTCTGCTTTCCGGGACATTTAGTAGAAAAAGGATTAAGTAATTACTGGGGTTACGATTCTATCAACTATTTCACCCCCCATTCTAGTTATAGTTCTAGTGGAACATTAGGAGAGCAAGTCACTGAATTTAAGCAGATGGTTAAAAATCTGCATTTTGCTGGAATTGAAGTAATTTTGGATGTCGTTTATAACCACACTGGTGAAGGTAATCATTTCGGACCAACGTTGTCCCTGCGAGGTATTGATAATTCTGTATACTACCGCCTAGTTAAGGATAACCCCCGTTACTACATGGATTTTACAGGCTGTGGTAACTCTTTGAATGTACGCCATGCCCAAGTCTTGAAATTAATCATGGATAGCTTGCGCTATTGGGTAACAGAAATGCACGTCGATGGCTTTCGCTTTGATTTGGCTTCGGCGTTAGCGCGGGAATTATATGAAGTAGATAGCCTAGCCGCGTTCTTTGATATTATTCATCAAGACCCAGTATTGGCAGATGTGAAGCTAATTGCTGAACCTTGGGATGTGGGAGATGGCGGTTATCAAGTGGGTAATTTCCCTCTGCGGTGGTCAGAGTGGAATGGCAGATATAGGGATACGGCGCGGGCTTTTTGGCGGGGTGCAGAGAACAGCCTGGGGCAGTTTGCTTACTCTTTTACGGGTAGTCCTGACTTGTATCAAACAAATGGGCGCAGTCCGAGTGCAAGTATTAATTTTATCACTGCCCACGATGGTTTTACGCTGAATGATTTGGTCAGTTATAACGAAAAGCACAACGAGGCGAACAAAGAAGATAATCAAGATGGGGAAAATCACAACAATTCTTGGAATTGTGGTGTAGAAGGTGATACTAATGACCCAGAAATATTACGTTTGCGGGAACGTCAAAGACGTAATTTTTTAGCAACTTTGATGTTGTCTCAGGGTGTACCGATGCTGCTGGGGGGAGATGAACTAGGCTTTAGTCACAAAGGTAATAATAATCCTTATTGCCAAGATAATGAGATTTCCTGGCTAAATTGGGATTTGCAAGCATCAAATGCGGATTTATTAAATTTTACGCGGGAATTAATTTATTTCCGCCATCAGCATCCAGTATTTCGACGGCGCAAGTGGTTTCAAGGTGAACCCATTTATGGTTTTGGTATTGGTGATATTAGTTGGTTTAATGCTGATGGTAGTGAAATGACTGATGAGCAGTGGTTAGTTAATTATGCCAAAGTTATGGGTATTTTCTTAAATGGTGAAGGAATTGCGACTCCAGGACCTCATGGTGAGCGAATTATTGATGAGAGTTTTTTACTATTTTATAACGCTCATTATGAACTTATTGATTTTTCGCTACCCAGTGGTTTTAAGGAACGAGCATGGGAGATGATTATTGACACTAATCAACCGCGTTTCGTCCTACCAGGGAAGTTTTTTACAGGTGATCAAAGTGTAGCATTAATGGAGCGATCGCTTGTTTTGCTTCGTCGTCTCGCCTAAAAATTTGCACAAGCTTGTAGTGAGGACTTTAGTCCTCTCTTTTATTATGAAAATTGGCGCTCATTATCTAGGTGAAAGTATTTGTGAATTTACAGTTTGGGGACCGCATTTAGAAAGCGTCGCCTTAGAAATTGTTTCTCCTGACCAGCGCTTACTACCTATGCGCCAAGAAGGGGGATATTGGCAAGTTATCGCTAGAGATATTGAACCAGGAACACTTTATTTCTATCAATTAAATAATAGTGAATCTAGACCTGACCCCGCATCAAATTTTCAACCTCTCGATGTACATGGACCCTCCCAAGTCATAAATCACAGCTTTGTTTGGAGTGACAGAAATTGGTCTGGTATTGCTTTAGAAACCATGATTATGTATGAATTGCACGTTGGTACTTTCACCCTAGAAGGAACCTTGGCTGCGATTATTCCCCGACTTTCAGATTTACGAGATTTAGGGATAAATGCTATTGAAATCATGCCAGTGGCTCAATTTCCCGGCGACCGGAATTGGGGTTATGATGGGGTTTATCCCTTTGCTGTGCAGAATTCTTATGGTGAACCTAATCAGTTAAAGCAATTAGTTGATGCTTGTCACCAACAAGGAATAGCTGTAATTTTAGATGTGGTTTATAACCACTTTGGACCAGAAGGTAATTACACCAGTTGCTTCGCCCCTTATTTTACAGAAACCTATCATACTCCTTGGGGAAGTGCGATTAATTTTGATGATGCTTATAGTTATGATGTGCGCCAGTTTTTTATTCAAAATGCACTGTATTGGCTAGACAAATTTCATATTGATGCTTTACGCTTAGATGCAATTCATGCGATTTACGATTTGGGTGCAAAACACTTTTTAGCGGAACTTTCAGAAAATGTGGCTACACTTTCTCAGCAACTGGGACGCAAACTTTATTTAATTGCTGAAAGTGATTTAAATGACCCTAAAGTAATTCGATCTTTTGAGTTAGGCGGTTATGGAATTGATGCTCAATGGAGTGATGATTTTCATCATTCATTATATAGTTTATTGACAGGCGATCGCACTGGTTATTACGCCGACTTTGGCAAGTGTGAACATTTAGCTAAAGCCTACAAAGACAGCTTTGTTTACGACTGGAAATATTCCCATTATCGCCAACGATACCACGGAAATTATGCAGGCGATCGCTCTCCCTCGCAATTTATAGTAGCCAACCAAAATCATGACCAAATAGGTAACAGAGTTTTAGGCGAAAGATTATCACAATTAGTAGATTTTGAATCTTTAAAATTAGCTGCTGGCGTAGTATTACTTTCTCCTTACATTCCCCTGTTATTTATGGGAGAAGAATATGGTGAAGAATCACCATTTACATATTTTGTCAGTCACTCAGACCCAGATTTAATTAAAGCAGTGAGAGCAGGACGTAAACAAGAGTTTTTGGCTTTTCATACTCAAGGAGAACCACCAGATCCAGAATCACCTAACACCTTTAAAAATTGTAAGCTGAATTGGGACAAACGCCAATCAGGCAAACATCAAGTTTTATTATACTTCTACAAAAAACTGATTCAAATACGCAGCCAAAAACCCGCCTTATTGAAACGCGAACGAGAAAACTTACAAATAGACTGTGATGAAGACAAAAAGCTGATTACATGGTTTAAATCTAGCCAAGAAAACCAAATATTTTGTGCAATGAACTTCAATAACTGCGATATTACATTTAGCCAAGAATTCACAGATAAAAATTGGGTTAAAATCTTAGACTCTGCTGAAACAAAGTGGTTAGGTAAAGGTTCACATTTGCCAGAAAAAGCTAAAGTATATCAAGAATTAAGCCTACCCAAACAAAGCTTTGCAATTTATGAAAAATATTTAGATAACGAATCACAGAGACACAGAGAACGCAGAGAGACAAAGAAGTAAAAGCTGAATCAGAAGATGAAATGCCAAAATTAACTTTATTTTTCTTTGTACCTTTGCGCCTTTGCGCCTTTGCGCGAAACAAATCCATATTCTCTCATCTCTGTGAACTCTGCGCCTCTGTGGTATGCGCTGCGCGCACGCTACGCGAACGATAAAAAAGGAATTAGTTATCCCCATGCGAATACCAACAGCAACCTATCGTATTCAATTCAACACCCAATTTAATTTTAACTCAGCCAAAAAAATCATCAACTATCTTAACGAATTAGGAATATCCGACCTGTATGCATCACCAATATTTAAAGCCAGAACAGGTAGCACCCACGGCTATGATATAGTTGACCCCAATCAATTAAACCCAGAATTAGGAACACCAGAAGAATTTACCGCTTTAGTTGAAGAATTAAAACAGCATCATATCGGTTGGCTTCAAGATATTGTCCCCAACCACATGGCTTATGATAGCCAAAATCAATATCTAATGAATGTTCTAGAAAATGGTGTTAATTCTATTTATGCTAACTACTTTGATATTTCCTGGAATTCTCCCATAAACAATGGAATTGCTGATAGTCAAAAACCAATTTTAGCGCCTTTGCTGGGCAATTTTTACGGTGAATCCTTAGAAAATGGAGAAATTCAACTCAAATATGACCAAAATGGCTTGAGTGTGAATTATTATGATTTCAGATTTCCCCTAAAATTAGAATCTTATGCTATATTTCTCAATCATAATATAGGCAAATTATCTCAAATATTAGGGAGAAATAATCCCATATTTGTGCGCTTGCTTGGTATTCTTTATATGGTCAAACATATACCTGCTGATGCTACACCAAAAGAGAGACAAGACCAAATAGATTTTGTCAAAGGCTTGTTATGGGAACTTTATACAGATAATACAGAAGTCCAAAGATTTATTGACGAAAACCTCAAACTGTTTAATGGTGAACAAGGTAAACCCGAAAGCTTTAATCTTTTAGATAGTTTACTTTCTGAACAGTTTTTCCGCTTGGCTTTTTGGAAAGTCGGCGCAGAAGAGATTAATTACAGAAGGTTTTTTACAGTCAATGAATTAATATCTGTGAATATCGAAGATTTTCAGGTATTTGAAAATACCCATGCTTTGATTACAAAGTTAGTTAAACAAAATCAAATTACTGGGTTACGAATTGACCATATTGATGGACTTTATAATCCAACTCAGTATTTACAGAGACTAAAAGAAAAAGTAGGTAATACATATATCATCGCCGAAAAGATTTTGCAATCAGGGGAAGATTTACCTCACCAATGGTCGATTCAAGGGACTACAGGTTATGATTTCTTGAATTATCTGAATGGTAGTTTTTGTCAAACTGCAAGCGAAGAAGCTTTTACTAAAATCTATTGGAATGTGACAGGTTTTAGAACAGCTTATGAACAACTAGCTATTGAGAAAAAGCATTTAATTTTAGAACGAAATTTAGCCGGAGATGTTGATAATTTAACTTATATATTAAAAAAAATAGCAGGCAAACATCGTTATGGTAATGATTTTACCATTAATGGCTTAAAACGTGCGATCGCAGAAATATTAACTCTCTTTCCTATCTATCGAACTTACACAAATTCAGACGGTATCTTAGCAGCAGACCGTGAATATATCCAAGATGTAATTCAACAAGCAAAATCCAATCTTCCCCTGCTACACCATGAATTAAACTTCATTGAAAAATTGCTGTTACTGGAATATGAAAATTATCTCACACCAGAGGATCAACAGCAATGGCTTGATTTTGTCATGCGACTACAGCAGTATACTGGTCCCTTAATGGCTAAAGGCGTGGAAGACACAGCTTTATACGTTTATAACCGCTTTATTTCCTTAAACGAAGTTGGTGGAAATCCCGATAAATTTGGCGTAAGTATTGCCGATTTTCACAAGTTTAATCAACAGCGACAAACCCATTGGTTACACTCAATGAATGCTACTTCCACCCATGATACTAAACGTGGTGAAGATATCCGCGCCAGATTAAATGTATTATCAGAAATCCCCGAAGAATGGAAAACACAAGTTTACGCATTTTGTGAAATTAATCATGTTCACAAAACCAGTTTAAATAAAAGTTTACATAACCCAGCTAGAAACCAGGAATACCAATTTTATCAGATGCTGATTGGGGCATTTCCCTTTTTTGAAAGTGAATATAATGACTTTTACCAACGCATTCAAGATTATGTCCTCAAAGCTGCTAGAGAAGCTAAAGTTTATACAGCATGGCTGCGACCTAATGAAACTTATGAAAATGCTTTGACTCAGTTTGTTTCAGCAGTTTTAAAAGAAGATGAATTCTTGCATAAATTTATCCCTTTTCAGAAACGCATAGCCTACTATGGTATTTTTAATTCCTTATCTCAAACTTTATTAAAAATCACCTCTCCTGGAGTTCCCGACTTTTATCAAGGAACAGAACTTTGGGATTTTAGTATGGTTGACCCTGATAATCGTCGTCCGGTTGATTTTGACCTACGAGAGACTTATCTCAAAGCCATTAAAAAACAAGCCGAAACTGATATTTTAAAATTGATAGATGAATTATTAGCAACTAAACAAGATGGTAGAATAAAACTGTTTCTAATTGCTCAAGCGTTAAAAGCGAGAAGAGAAAATTTAACAGTTTTTCAGCAAGGTGACTATTTACCTTTAGAAGCTAGGGGAAAGTTTGCAAATCATATCATTGCTTTTGCGAGGGTTTATAATCATCAGACAATGATTACCATTGCACCGCGCTTTTTTACTAGCTTAATTCAACCGGGAGAATATCCTTTAAGTCAGCAAGTCTGGGATGATACATATATTCAGTTACCACCAGTAGCGCCTTCAGTTTGGCAAGATACTATTACTGGGGAAATGGTCAGCGCTGATAAAATTCTGTTAATTGGTGATGTACTCAAACATTTTCCTGTAGCTTTGTTGAAAGGAAATAAGATTATCGAACCGCCTTGGCGCTAGCCTCTCCCTTTGGGAGAAGAAGCCAAGAACGCCAAGTTAAAGAGGGATAATTAAAACTTTGCGTTCCTTTGCGTTACCTTAGCGCCCCTCTGCGTTAAAAAAACCGACTATTTAAGGTGCTAATCTGGCTTTACCTTGACGCTGCTTCTCATACCATTGTGCGATCGCAGGTGTCCATTCTGCAAAGTGAGGCCACATCATTTCACACAACTGTTGAATTTCTAGTTGAGCATCTTTTTTATTTCTCATGTCACAAAAGTGCATGAAAGACCTTAAATTAAAACTGACGACAAAATGCTGACGATAGTCAAAAGGTACTTTACCTCTTGCGTGTTCCTCAGACATTCCCCCCTCAAAATCAGCTTTGTAACGCTTCGCTGCTTCGAGACACCATTCTAAATCTGTTGCTCGTTGTTCTGGTGAATAGTAATATTTTTTGCCTTGTCTATCAGAGTAATCACCAACAGGACGCAGGTAAAAGACATCTTCTATATCTTTTTTACTTTCTACTACATCAATAAATTGGTTCCCAGTGTACCTAAAAGATTGCACATCAAATGATACCCCTACCCGATGAGTACGAGCCTGCTGCATCACACTGTGGGGAAAATAACCACAGTTAAAAACTATTTGAGGATGCTCTAAGCAGTTCCCACAAACAACAACTTTTCTGTCTTTTCGCACCAGCAACGCCCCGGTTGAAACCGTCACGCAAAAAACATCACCTTGATATGATTCGATGCTTTCAACATAACTACGAGAGCGATTATTCTGAGAGATTTCTACTCTAGGTTCTCTGCGTTTAGATATATGGATTCTGCCACAAGGTTTGTGGTTTTTGTGTTCTTCGCCTTGATTGGGATGATTGAGACTGTACGAACCGGATTCGCCATTTAGATGTAGAATCGCTTGTAAAAAGTCTAAAACTTGGTCACTTGTAGAATCATAAGACCAACTGCTTCTTTTTTGAGTGCCATCAGTGACTCGCATCCCTTCTAACAAACAAACAATCAAATCCGGCGTTAAGTTTAAGTAAGACCAAGGAATAAATTTTTCTTGGTTATGGGTAAAGGTTTTCTGCAACCAAGCCGCTACCTTGGAATCTGTGAGGCTGTATCGGTCATTTGGGTGTTCTTTAATCTCAAACCCTAACTCATAAAGATAGTCAATTTTGTTTTGCTTTCTGAGCCGAAATCTAGTATAAATACTGGCGTTATTGATGCAGCCATCTCCAATAAAAAAACCAGCCAATTTCATTAAATTTTCAGGATCATATCCAGGAGGTAAATCTAGAGGATAACTGCAACGCTGATCGAATTTGAGACAGGTAGAATTGAGATATTTTCTGGGTTTACCTGCTACATCGGCTGCTGATGCAAAATAATAGTCTGTCCAACTCCCACCTTTTTGGCGATGTGCAACAACCATACGGTGGTCTAGGGTTACGGCTAGACTTAAATTTTGACCTTTTACCTGATAAAGTTTGTCGTTGATTGTATGTTTTTGGTAAGCAATGGGAGACTCAAAATGTCCCTGACCAGTTTGAATATTTACAGCAACAACTTCTTCTTGAGGTAACAGGTGGGGAAATTTTACCCACCCTCTGCGGGTCAATACTTCAGTGTCAGGAGTATAGCAGCCATAGTGTCCGCGATCGCCTGCTAAAAGTCGCTTAACAATAATTTCGCCGCATTGTGACTCGGAAGGCCAAGAATCGCGCTCGTCATACACAAAGCCATCGCTATAGTCTTGGTGCATCGCAGCATAAACCACTTGCTGCGGGTTTGGTGTTTTGGCAATAACCTCTACTCGAAATCGATGCATTGATAAATTGCAACCTGTTGGTGAAACGTCTTTGTGAACCCGATTCACTATAATATCTCGTTCAGGAGGCCGGAGAAAATAAAGTAAAGAACCTCACCCCCAGCCCCTCTCCTTAGCAAGGAGAGGGGAGAAGGAGACCAACCAGATTTGTCGATGATTTGAAAAAATTTGTCTCAGATACTTTACAAAATTTAATAACTTTGTTACAGTTGTTTACATACACAAGAAAAGACAGGAAAAAACAGATGCGTACCAATACAGCCATTGTTGATGACCAAGGTCTAATGAACAACTTTGCAATTGAACCAAAGGTTTATATAGACGAGCAAGGCGATCGCACCGGGTTCACTCCCTACGCCGAATTGCTCAACGGTCGTTTAGCAATGATTGGTTTCGTGTCTCTGATCGCATTAGAGGTATTCACAGGACATGGTATAATCGGCCTTTTGGCAAGCCTGTAAAAACTAATATTGATAACTTAATATTTAAAAAATGTAGAGACGGGAATTTTCCCGTCTTTAATTTTATGTATATGCATCAATAATGCTTAAACTATTAACAGACAAAAAAAGGGCTAGAAACTAAGAATTGTCCCCCACTCCCCAGAAGAAGCAGGGGCGCACCGGAGCAGGGAGCAAGGGGGAGTGAGAAATTACTTTAAACTTCCGGTTACTTAACAACCGTTCCTCTTCTCCCCTGCCCCCTGCCCCCTGCACCTGTTCCTCTTCTCCCCACTTCCTACTCCCCAACTTCTATGACTTTAACTGCATCTACTATGTTGCCATTAGGCACGCAAGCACCAGATTTTCATCTACCCGAAGTGGTATCTGGAAAAAAGATTTCCCTGGCTAATTTTGCAGATCAAAAAGCATTGTTGGTCATGTTCATTTGTCAGCATTGCCCATTTGTCAACTATATCCAAGAAGAATTAGCGCGTCTAGGAAACGATTACTCCTCCAAGGATTTAGGAATCGTAGCCATTAGCGCCAATGATGCGGAGAAATATCCAGATGATGCGCCAGTGTCTTTGAAAGCCATGGCCATAAAACTTGATTTTAACTTTCCCTTGTGTTATGACGAAACGCAGGAAATAGCCAAAGCTTATACAGCAGCTTGTACACCTGATTTTTTTGTATTTGACGCAGAACGCAAACTAGCTTATCGGGGACAATTGGATGATAGCCGTCCCAGTAATGGTAAACCCGTGACTGGTGCAGATTTACGCGCGGCGATCGCATCCGTATTGGCAGATCAACCCGTGACAATTGCACAAAAGCCCAGTATTGGTTGCAATATTAAGTGGAAACCCAGTAACGAACCCAGTTATTTCGGTTAATCATACCAAGTCAAAAATAAGTTTTTGACTTTTGACTTTTGACTTTTGACCCTTCGGCTGCTCTCAGGGTAAACTTTTGACTTCCGCCTAGCGGCGGCGTTAGTGTTTAATTTCCAGATTGAGAATGTAGCTTCCCATCTGGACTTTATCTGCCCACAATTCATATTCCAGCCGTAAATGCTCTGGTAAGCGGTGTCCCTTCAGCGACAGATTTTTGGTGAAATTTCGTAAACGAATCGGATTATGAGGTTTCAATGACTCACTAGGTAGCCAATAACGGCTGACACCATAAACGCCTTGTTCCCAAAAATGGCGATAACTAACTTGACCGTTACCTTGCATAGTCATAATTACCCGGTAGGGGGAAATCTCTAGCCACAAAATTCTGGGACTGCTGGAGGCTTGAGAGTTACTCTGATTTTCAAGCAGGATTTCTTCTGAATTCAGAGAACTTGCCAGTTCGCAGGTAATTAAAGGCGGTGCTGTCAATAGTAAATGAAATTTATGATTGTCTTTTTGATACAATGTTCCCGCAGTCTCCACAACAGACCAGAATGGCAGGTCAGTGGAAATAAGTGATAAACATACGGGCTTACGGTGATGGGTCAGCATGGGAGCGATAGGGGCTAAAAGCTATTGAACGTGAAATTAACACCAGTATCTTTAACAGTCAGGAGCAGCCAGTCAAAAGAAGCAGGGGAGCAGGGAGCAGGGAGCAGGGGGGAGTTAAGAGGTAGGGGAGCAGGGAGCAAGAAATTACTTTAAACTTCCGGTTACTTAACAACCATTCCTCTTCTCCCCTTCCCCTCTGCCTCTTTGGTAAATAGTCAAACATCCTTCATATTAACTGATGATGCTGATTTGGTAAGCCCAATAAATCAACCTAAAAATAAATAAAAGATTATAAATTTAAACACTTTCTCTGGTGTTATTTGGAAAATTTTTGGGGGAAATTATGAAATGACAGTGGCAAGAAACACAAGACCCCTGAGAGTGATTTTTGTCGAGGAAAAAAGTATACAGTGAAGATTCATCATCTATTGGGTAGATTTTGGTAAATTTACGCGAACAAAAAGCGATAGGATACTAGGCAGGAAGTGTCCAGTCGGGACAAATTTAGTCGCTGATGAACTTCCGGTGTATCCAAGAAGTGTAAACTCATGTCGGCTGCTGTCATCACTGTAGAAACTCAACCAGACCTTTCGCAAAAGTTAATTATCCAGCGTCCCTCGGCTGGGCTGTCTTTACAGGGTTGTATCTGTGTCCCTGGTGATAAATCCATCTCTCATCGGGCTTTAATGTTAGGTGCGATCGCTCAAGGTGAAACACAGATCCAAGGGCTGCTTTTAGGCGAAGATCCCCGCAGCACTGCAAGCTGTTTTCAAGCTATGGGGGCGCAAATTTCGGAACTCAATACCGAATTAGTCACAGTTCAGGGTATTGGTTTGGGACAATTGCAAGAACCATTGGATGTCTTGAATGCTGGCAACTCTGGGACTACACTCAGACTGATGTTAGGGCTTTTAGCTTCTCATCCAGGGCGGTTTTTTACAGTCACAGGGGATAGTTCTTTGCGATCGCGTCCGATGTCCCGTGTAGTTAAACCGTTGCAACAAATGGGCGCAGAAATTTGGGGACGTAAAGGCAATTCTTTAGCACCCTTAGCAATTCAAGGACAAGCCCTCAAACCAACTCATTACCATTCCCCCATCGCTTCCGCCCAAGTTAAATCCTGTATATTACTAGCAGGTTTATTAACAGCCGGAAAAACCACCGTCACCGAACCCGCCCTTTCTCGTGATCACAGCGAAAGAATGTTACGGGCTTTTGGTGCAGAATTGAGTATTGATCCAGACACCAATAGCGTTACTGTCATTGGACCAGCGCAACTGCGGGGACAAAAAGTCATCGTTCCTGGGGATATCAGTTCAGCAGCCTTTTGGTTAGTCGCTGGCGCAATTGTCCCCGGTTCGGAATTGGTAGTGGAAAATGTTGGTGTTAATCCCACTCGTACCGGGATTTTAGAAGCTTTAGAACTGATGGGGGCTGATATTCAACTAGAAAATCAGCGCGAAGTAGCTGGGGAACCAGTGGCGGATATCAGAGTGCGTTCCAGTCGGTTAAAAAGCTGCACCATTGCTGGAGATATCATTCCCAGAATGATTGATGAGATTCCCATTTTAGCAGTAGCGGCAGTATTTGCCGAAGGTACAACTGTGATTCGGGATGCAGAGGAATTGCGAGTTAAAGAAAGCGATCGCATTACCGTGATGGCGCAGCAACTGAATAAAATGGGCGCAAAAGTCAGTGAATTACCCGACGGTATGGAAATTACTGGCGGTACGCCCTTAGTAGGTACTGATGTCGATAGTTATACAGATCATCGCATTGCCATGAGTCTGGCGATCGCATCTTTAGTTTCCACAGGAATCACCACCATTCACCGCGCCGAAGCAGCCGCCATTTCCTACCCCGACTTCACCGCCACCCTCAAAAAAGTGCTTCCTCATTGAGTAGGGTGTGTTGTCGCGTAGCGCAACGCACCGGATAATTTTCAACTATGATTTACACCGAGAGACTGCTATATAAATACTAGACAAAGCTAGACATTTACTTCTTACGTCAACTTAGGATAGCTCAAATCCCCGACTTCTTGAAGAAGTCGGGGATATTTTATGTACCCACTTCATCCCTGTTATGGGGTGCATCAAAATCAATCACCGGACCTTTAGGCACAATGCGAGTCGGGTTTACATTCGGATGACTCCTGTAATAATGCCGTTTAATATGGTCAAAATTACAAGTTTCTTTCACACCAGGTAATTGATAGAGTTCCTTGAGATAATTCCACAAATTAGGATACTCAACCATCCGGCGTAAATTGCATTTAAAATGCACATAGTAAACAGCATCAAACCGCAACAAAGTAGTAAACATACACCAGTCAGCTTCAGTCACTTGATCCCCGCAGAGATAGCGCTGTTTTCCTAATATCTTCTCCCAGTCATCAAGGGCTGCAAATAAATCTGTCACCCCCTCATCATAAGCTGATTGAGAAGTAGCAAATCCTGCCCGATATACACCATTATTTATCGGTTGATAAATAGCATCAATCGTCTCGTCAATTTGTTGTTGTAAATTTTCGGGATAAAAGTTGATATCTTGTTGAGCAAAATCATTGAATTGCGTATCAAACATCCGGATGATTTCGCGGGATTCATTATTAACAATTGTCCCCTTTTCTTTATCCCATAAAACTGGCACTGTTACCCGTCCACTGTAGTTGGAATCAGCTTTCAGATAAAGTTGCCAAAGATATTGAGTACCATTTACAGAATCAGGAATCGCCCCCGGTTCATCAGTAAATTCCCAACTGTTTTGATCAATTTCCGCCCCAACTACGGATAACCCAATTACATCTTCTAGTCCCTTTAATTGGCGGATAATTGCCGTCCGACAAGCCCAAGGACAAGCCCAGGAGATATATAAATGATAGCGCCCCGGTTCCGCCTTAAAACCACTAGAGCCATCGGCGGTAATTTGATTCCGGTAAGTTGTGGATGGGCGAATAAATTTACCTTGTGAATCTTCTTGATCCCGTCTAGATATCCACTTACCATCCTGGAGGATTCCCAAACCCATATATATCTCCTTTTCAGTTATCAGTTATTAGTTATCAGTTATCAGTTAAGAGACATCATTGGGTAGAAATTTCTGACTAAATCTGCTTGATAACTGTTCACTGTTCACTGTTCACTGATTTAATTGCTATTCATAATTTTGGGTACTTTGAAAAACTCGCCTTCTTGTTCAGGCGCACCATTCAGGATCGCTTCTCGCTCCGGATATGGTTGTAACTCATCTTTTCGAGTCACATTACTGACATCAATTGCCCGTGTTGTCGGCAGCACATCAGTGACATCTACTTCATTCAACTGTTCAATATAATCCAGAATACTTCCCAATTGGGTAGTAAATTGCTCCTCTTCTTCTGAAGTCAATTCTAAACGAGCTAAAAGAGCTACTTTGTGAACTTGTTCGCGGTCAATCATGGTTTCTCAATCCTTAATTTTCTTTCCTCTGGTTAATTCTCAACAAAAATACACCCCGCCAAAACTAGATATTGCTCCCCTCCTCGGACCCCCCGAAATCCCCCCGCAACGCTGGGAAGAAAACGATAAACCTTTGATATGGGAGGGGCTGGGGGTGGGGTTCTACTTTTGTAGGGTGTGTTGTCGCGTAGCGCAACGCACCATTCTAGATTATCCACATCTTGCTCCCCTCCTCGCTTGCACCGGAGGGGCTGGGGGTGGGGTTCTTTCTTATATTAAAAGAATATGTCAATTTGCATACGTCCAGTGGTTTTCAGCCAGTTTTGAGCCTCAATGTAGTTATTGGGAGCCATGCGAATAGCGCGAATCCAATAATCTGCGGCTTGATCAAACAGGGCTTCACCAGCGTCATTATCCCCGGCTTCTTTGGCTTTTTCGCCTTGATAATGGTAAATCACCGCAATGTTATTTAACGCTTGGGGTAAACGTGGGTTCATTTCAATCGCTTGGTGATACATTTTTAAAGCTGTATCGTGATCACCATTACTGGCATAGATTAGCCCCATATTATAGTGAATATAACTGCGATCGTAACTGTCTTCCTCTAACGTCAGAGCTTCCTCGTAATAGTCTAAAGCTTCGGCATATTCACCTTCTGCCTGTGCTGACATCCCATCGCGGTAATACACAAATGCTTCTTTAGCTTTTTTGTTGGCTGGCAGAAGTTTCAGGATCAGATCCGCCATGACTGTGAAGGATTTGTCAACAAAATTATCGTTTTTTTGGGTTCTTGGCATATTTGCTTCTATGGTTTTAAAAGATATTCTCAGGAAGTGATTTATCCTCACCCAGAGGGATGATACACTCAGAACTATTTTGTCGAGAGTTGTTCACCAAGCTACTAACTGGGTAGCCAGTCATTGCTTGATCGGGATATGGACACAATAGCTGCTGTAGTCGCTCTGGTGTTGGCATTTGGGGATTTAACCACAAATCGTAATCTTGTGGAGACACAATCACTGGCATCCGATCATGAATTGGTTGGACTAATTCATTAGCTGCCGTTGTTAAAATTGTACAAGATATAATTTCCTCATCGTCAGGCTTTCCCTGTAGAGGTTGCCATTTTTCCCACAACCCCGCAAAGCCAAAGGGTTGTCCATCCGAAAGCCGAAAATAAAACGGTTGCTTTTTACCATTTTGCCGTTTCCACTCATAAAAACCATCAGCTAGCACTAAACAGCGTCGGTGCTTGAATGCTGACCGAAAAGCTGGTTTTTCCGCAACTGTTTCGGCTCTCGCATTGATTAGCTTCGCACCAATTCCTGGCTCTTTCGCCCACGAGGGTATCAACCCCCAACGTAACTGCTGAAATTCCCGCTTGTCAGTTTGAGGATTATGTAGCACTGTTGCCACATTTTGTGTAGGTGCAATGTTATATTGAGCAGCTAAATCTGGAATTTTCTCTACCAGAAAAAATTGGGCTAAAGCCGATGATGACTGATTTAAAGTAAATCTTCCACACATATTTTTATTTGACTACACTGAATAAAATCAAAATTTTCCATACAAGGAATCAAGAATAGTATTGTTTATCTGATTTTTTATTTTCTCGATTTTTTTGCCTTGTACGCATATACTTAAAATAAATAAAAATTATCCTGTTTTCCTTAGATTATTTTGTAATATATTGTATTTTAGCCCCTCACGTATCTCGGCATTCATTATTAATTATATTTGTTGACATGGAAACACTAAAATTGTATGATTTCTTACCATCAGGTAATAGTTATAAGATCCGACTATTATTGACACAAATGGGTATACCTTTTGAGAGAATAGAGATTAATATTTTGCAAGGAGAGACACGTACACTAGAGTTTTTGTCTAAAAATCCTAACGGTAAAATACCAGTTTTGGAAGTTAACACTGGCAAATATTTGGCAGAATCAAATGCCATATTAGTGTATTTGAGTGAAGGCACAGAATTTTTACCGTATGACCGCTTTTTAAGAGCGCAAGTCTTGCAATGGTTATTTTTTGAACAATATAGCCATGAACCGTTTATCGCTACATCAAGATTTTGGATCTCTATTTTAGGCAAAGCTGAAGAATATCGCCCAGCCATAGAGCAAAAACGTGAACCTGGTTATGCAGCACTAAAGGTTATGGAAAATCATTTAATGACCCATGATTTTTTTGTCAATGAGCGTTATACGATTGCTGATATTTCCTTGTTTGCTTATACTCATGTGGCTGATGAAGGTGGATTTGATTTAACAAAATTCCCAGCTATCCAAGCTTGGATTGAACGAGTTAAATCTCAGCCTAGATATCTCTCGATTACACAAGATAAAAATTTTGCTGAATAAATACTTGTGTATTCTTTCCAGAAATATTTAATAAATCATCCACACAAAACTGGAAAATTAAATATCTGTATCAATTTCAATCAGCTTTTGCCGAGAGGATAAACCAGATTTAATTGTGATGTGAGATTTAGGGACATCAAATTTCTCAGCTAATAGTTTAATTAACTCTTCATTTGCTTTCCCATCTACTGGCGGAGACTTTAACCTGACAGTCAAACTACCATCAGATTGTTCTTCAATTTTTTGTTCTTTGGAATTAGGTTTAACTTTAACTCTTTTTTGCATATCTCATTACTTGTAGTTGTTGTAGCCAGAAATATCCGCAAACACAACCCAACACATAATGAGGAAAATCCCACCAAGCAAAGGTAGTACCCAGTAATAATCTTCCTATGAGTGTGGCACGAATGTGTTTGAAAAGTCTAATTTATTACAGCCCTGGCGACTGGAAGTCGCGGCTACACAAACGAAACCCACCTGCGTGGGTTTGAAAATCTTGATTTTGTATTAGTCTACGCAGGTGGACTTTACCTGTGTAGTAGCGTATCGCTAATGCGAAGCGTAGCCATATTATATTCGCCTCAAACTTTTAAAACATCCTCTAAGGATACCTTCTACTACCAGCACCCACTACACCAATTTTGTGTCGATAGGAAAGTTCAGCCCCAAACCAGCCCGTGATGCTAGTTAACGTACCCACTACCAGGGAGAGAAAGAATCCCCAGGGTAATATTCGTGATTCTGGAGATCCGAGACGTAAAATCAAATTAAGGGCTGTCAAGGCTAAAATCATGACGTTCAGAATTAAATGCGTCCAGCCGGCGGTGCGCTTGCGAACACGTTCAATTCTTAAAAAGTCGCTCATCCCTGTGATGGCGGCGATGATACCCCCTAGAAGTCCCAGTCCAATTAACCATAGGGATGCTCTAGCCCAGAAAAAATCATTTGTTAACCAATAGCCGAAGTCGCTTCCCAACGCAGCAGCTAAAAAAGCAATGGGAAAAATGATGGTCAGGGGGTGTAGGGGATGTCCCGCGATCGCCACTGTGCTGGGTACGCCACTATCCCGATATTCTCTGTCGTCACTTTCTATAATCGGTGGGATATTTGGGAACGGTGTAGAATTGGGTTCTGTTCCTGTAGTTTCCATTATTTAGTATCCTATTTTTAGCTAAAAGCAATTTATTGACTATTGGCTTCAATGGACAATATTAATGTCTCCAATTTTATTTATATCTGGTTTGAATCAGCATAATTAACCGCCGAGCAACGCCGATAAATCACAATGTTTTCAAATTGCTATAAGTCCTATTTAATTATCCTTGAGTCAATTTAGAAAAATACCCTAGAAATTTTATCTACCTAGCGATGTATTCCAATTTATCAAGCTATCTTTCGCCAAGTAGAAGTATGAAATTAGTGGTGGTAAATATCTGAAGATTCTATCTAGAGTTACGCCAGTGATCATTCAAAAGTAAGATGGAATCTACCTAAATTGTATGTCACTCTGAAACAGAGTAATAATCCGAACACTTTTCAGAGGAGAACTGAGCATGGTGACAACATTAGATGACACCAAAAGAAATGCTATTGCCATGAAATTGGCAAATATGAAATTAATCCAACAGTTGTTCCTTGAAAACGAGCAACTTTTTTTAAGAGAATCAACTGATGCCGAAATTTCTGATCGCATCCGCAAGATGCTAGAAGATGACCAGAAAAATCAAGGCGTTCTAGAAACTGTGATGGTTCAGTATGGTATCCAAAAAGAGCCAGAAAAAATAGTTCAAGAAATGTACCAGAAAATCAGTCAATTGATGCAAGGCTCTGAATTGAGTTTCTATGAAAAAATATTTCAGCATGAATTGTTAAAGCATCAACAAGTAATGTCTGGGATTACAATTCACAAGGCTGCTCAAAAAGTTGGTGCTGACGTAATGGCGGCGATTAGTCCTTTAAATACTGTTAACTTTGAAAACCGCGCTCACCAAGAGCAGCTTAAAGGTATTCTAGAAGTTTTGGGTGTGCGTGAACTGACTGGACAAGATGCAGACCAGGGGATTTGGGGAAGAGTTCAAGATGCGATCGCCGCTTTTAGTGGCGCTGTAGGTAGCGCTGTGACTCAAACCAGCGACAAAAAGGATATGAATATCCAGGATGTGATTCGCATGGATCACAATAAGGTGAATATCCTGTTTACAGAATTATTGCAAAGCAATGATCCGCAAAAGATTCAAGAGTATTTCGGTCAAATCTACAAAGATTTAACTGCTCATGCTGAAGCTGAAGAGGAAGTAGTTTACCCCAGAGTGCGTTCTTTCTACGGTGAGGCTGATACTCAAGAACTTTATGACGAACAAGCCCAAATGAAACGATGGTTAGAAGAAATCCGCGCTATTAATCCCTCTGCGCCTGAATTTAAAGATAGAGTCAGAAATTTGATGGATCTTGTCGGCGATCATATTCGTCAAGAAGAAAGCACAATGTTTGCAGCTATTCGTAACAACTGTAGTTCTGAACAAACTGAACAACTGGCGACACAATTTAAAGCCGCTAAGAGCAAAATTCAAGCAAGATTGGGAGGTGCTAAAACCGGAGCGAATGTTTAGTAATTGGCCATCATCAGCCGTTTAACTAGAAATAAAGGTTGTGAAACCCACACAGGTGGGTTTTACTGATTAAACACCAATTACTGACAATACTTATAAGCGGCGTAAGCCATAGTTACAACTCCGGTAATAATGGCAGATTCATCAACTTCAAATTCAGGATGGTGTAATGGGTGATTAATAATTCTATCTTTGTAGCCGACACCTAAGCGAAACATGGAACCGGGGGCGTGTTCTAAATAAACGGAAAAGTCTTCAGCACCTAGAGAAGGTTCAGGTAAAACTTGGACGCGATCGCTACTCCAGGCCTCTTCAGCCGATGATTGTAATAATTGGGTGATCGCATAATCATTCTGCACACTCGGCACGCCTTGGCGATAATTAACTTGATAACGCGCCCCAAAGGAATGGCAGACATTAGCCACAATATTTTCAATCCAATTAGGGAGTTGACTCCGGGTTTCCGGGTGAAGCGATCGCACTGTTCCCAACAACTGTACATGATCAGCAATCACATTGGGCGCTCGGCCACCAGTAATCTTTCCTATACTCAACACCACAGGACGCAAAGGATTCTGTGTGCGGCTAATAGCCTGTTGCAACGAAGTAATCACTTGTGACGCAATCCAAATGGCATCAATCGCTTCATGAGGACGCGCCCCATGTCCAGATTCTCCGATAATGATAATCTCTAAATCGTCAGCCGCAGCCGTCAATGCGCCGTAACGAATACCAATAGATCCGGCGGGGATAGAAGGAAAAACATGAACCCCTAATACAGCTGAGACATTTTCCATCGCCCCATCATTTACCATCCAGCTTGCGCCTTGAGCAATTTCCTCAGCTGGTTGAAATAAAAACCGGACTTTCCCGCCCAATTCCTCCGCCATTTGAGACAGTACCATTGCAGTTCCTAAGCCCACTGTGGTGTGAACATCGTGACCGCAAGCGTGCATCACACCTTCTGTCCGAGAAGCATATTCTAATTTTGTCCGTTCTTGAATCGGCAAAGCATCCATATCAGTACGAATTGCCAATACACGCTCATTTGTGGCCTTATTTGGCAATTCTCCAATCACTCCGGTTTTACCAATCCCCTCTTGCACATGGAGACCACTAGAGGACAACACACCCGCCACAAAAGCAGATGTTTGGTATTCCTGACCACTGAGTTCTGGGTGCGAGTGGATATGGCGGCGAATTTCAATTAAGCGAGGCGCTAATTTTGTGGCTAAGTCTTTAATATGGGTTAGCATTACTCTATTTTATTGACAGGCTTTGTTTTCATGATAAAGAAGTGTTTAAAAACAAAATGCTCTTGTTCTACAGCCAGAGTGTGAGAGTTCACAATTCACAATTCAAAACTGAAGATGTTTCCGACGAGGATTTAAACCCCGATGCAAACACAGGCTACGTGTAGGCTGACAAAGAGCGATAGGGTAGTCCTGTTTTCAAACTCGAAAAATAGCTTGGGTTAAGCGTAGCGCAACCCCACAAAGCAACGCAAATATTGGGTTTGAAAATGTCTTGAGATACGTTTATGAAGAAATATAAATTATTCGTAGGGGTGTGAGCGCATCTGGAATTATTGCCGGTGCGTTGCGCTGCGCGACAACACGCCACTACCCAACTATTCCTGCTCCCTCTCCTTACTAACTACGGTGTACACACAAGTGATTTGATCCCCCTAAATCCCCCTTAAAAAGGGGGACTTGAAGAAAATTTCCCCCCTTCTCAAGGGCAGGGCTGTTTCATTCGATAAGGAGGGAGGATTTGTCAATATCATTAGGGATAATTTTTGGGACAGAAGTCATGGAAAACCTACATTTTAATCCAAAAAATTCAAATTTTTCTCAGGATATTTAGAGCGATCGCTTTAAATATCCCTTGACATAATAAGCCTTTGACTTTCGGCTTCTTTCTCTGTTGCTTCCTTGACGTTCTTGGCGGTATGCGCTACGCTATCGTTAAAAAAAATAGAGAGGACTGAAGTCCTCGCTACGAACCTTGAACTATTTACTCAGAAAACTCTGCCAATTTTTCCAACAGACTCTCTGCTAAATTTAATAACTCCCCATTATTTAAATCAACATTCTTGTCCTCACCAGCTAACAGATTTCTCACCAGACATAACCTGTCACTACTTTCGCCAATTCTCCAACATACTTCTAAATTTACAGCTAAATCAAACAAAGAACGCTCTCCTAAATTTTGCCTAATTCTGATCGCAACATCATCACTGCTGACTAAAAATTCCTTAATATCATCTAATAACCTATTCCCTAATATGTCCTCATCTCCCCAAGTTTCTAGCCAATTACTATCTGCATCTTCAACATAAAAATTAACATAATCTACCCCGTAAGTTAGCCAGTCATGCTGCATTCTGCGCGCTGTTGTCAAAGCTTGAGCAAATTCTTCCACAGGAGTTTCGTAGCTGTGAGTTTTTTGTAGGTGAGCCATAAAAGCTATGATTAGCTGATGAGTATGTAGGGTAAAAATACAAATCTGGAATTATTGAACTGTTGAGAGTATCAATCAAATTTCAAATACTTGCCACCAGAAAGATAGTCACTGTTATGCAGTGCTATGTTGACTAACTGCTGAATGAAATTGGCATCTTTGGGATTGTAACTTAAAAATATTCCTCTCTCGATTTCCCATGAATGCAGTGTGTTTTGCCAAAAATGATACTTTTGATGATTAAACTCTTCGGATACGCTGGTAACTTGAATACATAGTGGTTTGTGCTGACGACTACTCACAATCAAATCTGTTGCCATAGACAGGTCGGCAATATAACGCTTCCAAACACTACCTTCACGCTGCACAATATCTTGAGCTATAGCTTTAATGATATCATCATCTTCCTGATTAAATTCCCCTGCCATGAGTTTTTGTTTCCAAATGTAAAATTTGGAGTCATTAGCATTTATCCATCTGGGAAAAAGACAGCCATACCAATATTTCTCATTTGGAGTCATCTGCTCGAACTTAGCTTTTTGTTCTGCTTCACAAGATGATGATTTAATCATCAGCCAAATGGTAGAGTCTGTAATTACTTCTAGGAGAAAGGCGAGGACAAATGGTTTCGCAGTCAAGGAACCTGGCCTAGTATTTTTTACCCAACGATTAATTTCATCTAATTTTTTCGACAAGTTAGGGTCTATCGAGGAAGCTTGCTCGATAAGGTGTTTTAACTGATCCTTAATCTCTTGTGCTTGCAAACGATTCCCTACTTTCAATAACTAACGCTTTGGTAAAAAAACAATGCACCATAGACTGTATATTCTATTCTATCCTGGGCAGGATATCAGAATTTTTGGCTAATTGCCATACCAAAACAGTTGGTGTGGAATTACTTATGCCTAAAATACTGTATCTCTTATTGAAATTCAAAGCAATCGTGCATAAATTTCAGTACAAGATAGTTATCAGTCACAACGCTATTACAGGGAAAGGTTAGTTATGTCTCAGCCAACGATAGAATCAATCCTACAAGAGAAGCGCTCATTCCCTCCTAGCAGCGAATTTGCTCAAAACGCTCAAATCAAAAGTTTGGCGGACTATCAACAATTATACGACAAAGCCAAAGCTAATCCGCAGCAATTTTGGGCAGAATTAGCCGAAACTGAATTAGATTGGTTCCAAAAATGGGACACGGTGCTAGATTGGCAACCACCTTTTGCTAAGTGGTTTGGCGGTGGTAAAATTAACATTTCTTATAATTGTCTGGATCGACACCTGACTACTTGGCGCAAAAATAAGGCGGCGCTGATTTGGGAAGGAGAACCAGGAGATTCTCGTACACTAACTTATGCCCAATTACATCGGGAAGTGTGCCAGTTTGCCAATGTGCTGAAGCAATTGGGAGCGAAAAAAGGCGATCGCATTGGGATATATATGCCAATGATTCCCGAAGCGGCGATCGCCATGTTAGCCTGTGCGAGAATTGGCGCACCCCACAGCGTCGTATTTGGTGGTTTCAGTGCCGAAGCTTTGCGCGATCGCCTCAACGATGCAGAAGCTAAAATAGTGATTACTGCTGATGGTGGTTGGCGTAAAGATGCGATCGTTCCCCTGAAAGTAGAAGTAGATAAAGCCTTAGCTGATCATGCTGTCCCCTCCATTACAGATGTGCTAGTAGTCAAACGCACCTGTCAGCAAACACAGATGGAACCAGGGCGCGACCATTGGTGGCATGATTTACAAAAAGGTGTATCAGCCGATTGTCCAGCAGAACCAATGGACAGCGAAGATATGCTGTTTGTTCTCTACACTTCTGGTAGCACCGGCAAACCAAAGGGTGTTGTCCATACCACTGGTGGCTATAACTTATACAGTCATATCACCACCAAATGGATCTTTGACTTGCAAGATACAGATGTATATTGGTGTACTGCCGATGTCGGTTGGATTACTGGACACAGCTACATCGTTTACGGACCACTTTCCAACGGTGCAACGACTTTAATGTATGAAGGTGCGCCTCGTGCGTCTAATCCTGGCTGCTTCTGGGATGTAATTGAGAAATATGGGGTAAATATCTTTTATACCGCACCTACGGCAATTCGGGCATTTATCAAGATGGGTGAACACCATCCCAAAGCCCGTAATTTATCTTCCTTGCGATTGTTAGGAACAGTGGGCGAACCAATTAACCCAGAAGCTTGGATGTGGTATCACAAAATCATTGGTGGTGAACGTTGTCCAATTGTGGATACTTGGTGGCAAACAGAAACCGGCGGTATTATGATTACACCACTACCCGGAGCCATTCCCACCAAACCAGGTTCAGCAACTCTGCCCTTCCCTGGTATTCTTGCAGATATCGTTGATTTAGAAGGTAATACCGTCCCCAACAACGAAGGCGGTTATTTAGCAGTACGTTATCCCTGGCCGGGAATGATGCGGACAGTTTATAATGACCCAGAACGCTTCCGTCGCACTTATTGGGAACATATCCCCCCCAAAGATGGTAACTATATCTACTTTGCTGGTGATGGTGCGAGACAAGATGAAGATGGCTACTTCTGGGTAATGGGTCGGGTTGATGATGTCTTGAATGTCTCAGGACACCGATTGGGAACAATGGAAGTCGAATCAGCGTTAGTTTCTCATCCAGCTGTTGCGGAAGCTGCGGTAGTGGGTAAGCCAGATGAAATTAAGGGTGAAGAAGTTGTGGCTTTTATTACGTTAGAAGGGACATATCAAGCCAGTGAGGAACTGAGTAAAGAACTGAAGCAGCACGTTGTCAAAGAAATTGGGGCGATCGCCCGTCCGGGAGAAATTCGCTTTACCGATGCTTTGCCCAAAACGCGATCGGGTAAAATTATGCGGCGCTTGTTGCGGAATCTCGCATCCGGTCAAGAGATATCTGGTGATACTTCTACTTTAGAAGATCGCAGTGTTTTAGATAAATTGCGCGAAGGTGCTTAAATAACCTGCAAATCGATTTTTTTACCCTACATCTAAATCTCCCCTCTCCTTACCAAGGAGAGGGGTTGGGGGTGAGGTTCATCGGTGATTCTTCTTTCCTACTCCATATCTACTCATTTTGAACCTATAGAACATTATTGAGGTAAATAGCCAAATGAAATCAGGATTTTTTCCCACTCTGAGCTACATAACGCTGAGTATTGTCACTACAATTGCTCTATCACCATTAGCATTAGCGCATCCTGGAAAAGTCCCTGTCAATTCACCCGAACGTGTCAACAGTAGAGTTGAAAAAATAGCTCAATTTGGCGGTTCACAGCCAGAAGAGCGATCGCAACTGATACAACAAGCTAAAAGTTTATCCAGTCAGGGCGATTTCGCAGGTGCAGAAGAAAACTTACGCAAATTAATTAAGAGATTCCCCAGATACGCCTTTGGACACTTTGAATTAGGAAATGTCTTATTTCGACAAGATAAGGCAGAGGAGGCTATCAAGGCTTATCAAGAAGCCATTCGCTTCAATTCAAATCATGCTCTGGCTTACAACGGTATTGGTCTAGTTTATGCTAGTCAAAGTCGTTGGGAAGAAGCTATTACAGCATATCAGAAAGCTTTAGCAATTAATCCTAAATATGCCGATGCTCTGGCTAATTCAGCCGTGGCACTTTTACAAAGCAATCAAAAAAATGAGGGGATAGCTGCTTTAGAAAAAGCTTTAGATATCTTTAAATCACAAAGTAGAAATGACAGAGTTTTTCAAATTGAACAATTTTTGCAACGGTTAAAAACAACCGATGAACCTGCCATTTCGTGAGGACTGGTTGTTTAGCGGTTTCCAGTCTCGCAACAAATTAAATCAACTCCCTATGCCCTTTTCTTTGACTACCTAAAATTTATTGGGCAGGGTTTTTAATTAATACAATGCTTTTTTGTTCATAAACTGCACGAATAGCTTGCTTTAATACAGGGAGTTTTTTGTAAAAAAATATAAATCCTAAAATACAAACTATACCATCAATAATTAATGTGTTAGGTGCGCCGATGCGATTTGCTAAGAAGCCACCTACTAGATTTCCTAAAGGTAAAATGCCTAAAAATGACATTGTGTATAAGCTCATCAATCGCCCACGTTTATCATCTTCGACAATTGTTTGGAGAAATGTATTGCTAGCAGCGATTTGTAGAATTGTTCCCAAGCCCACGAACAGCATGATGAATAAAGAAAGGGGTAAAAACCGAGATAAGGAAAAAGCAATTAGACTAATTCCTAAAATTGCTGGTGCTAAGGCAATTAATTTACCAATTCCGATGATTGTTCTGCGTGTAGCTAGATAAATACCACCAGATGAAGCTCCAATTCCTGATGCGGTCATCAAAAATCCCAATGTTTCGGCACTACCTTTGAGAATATCTTCGGCAAAAATTGTCAGCAGAATTGTATATTGCAGTCCCATAAAACTGACTAAGGCTGATAATAATAATATAGCTCTAATTGCTGGAAAATTAAAAGCATAAACAAATACCTCTGCCACTTTTTGGAAAGGATTACCGATTGTTACTGCAATTTGCCTGGGTTTAATATTCATTGCCAATAAAGCACTGATGACAGCAATATAGCTCAATCCATCAATTAAGAAACAATAAGCAGCACCAATACTGGCTATGAGTAAACCTCCCACTGCTGGACCAATTAATTGCGCTGTATTAATCATAGTTGAATTCATCGCGATCGCATTGGCTAAATCTTCTCTCCGTTCCACTAATTCGGGCGCAAATGCTTGTCGCGCGGGTGAATCGACTGAGTTAATTAAACCTTGGAACAAGCTTAAGCCGATAATATGCCATACCTGAATCGTCCCAGTTAACGCCAGCACTGCTAAGGCTAATGACTGAATCATCGAAAATATTTGTGTCCCAATTAAAGTCCGATATCGCGAAAACCGATCTACAAAGACTCCACCAAAAGGTGCAATAAAAAAGCTAGGAATTTGACTACAAAATCCCACAATTCCCAACATGATTGGGGAGTTAGTTAAATAATATACTAGCCAAATTGTGGCAATATGTGTCATCCATGAACCAATCAAGGAAAGGCCTTGTCCGGCGAAAAACAGACGATAGTTTCTTGACCTCAGCGCTGGTAATAGTGGCTGCTTTGGGTTTGCGTCTGTATTAGCCATGCAACAGTTCCTATTTGAATCAACTAGGTGATACTTTCTGCTTGGATTTTTAACGCCTGATTCATTGATTGAAAACCCTTGTTAGTATCTGTATTCAGCGATTTTTTCATCCAGGGAATCAATAAACCAGAAAAGATTTATCGGTAAATGAACTGGAATCGATTTTTGTCTAATTGTTTAATCGTAAAAATATGCTCACCTGTAAATAATCCAGGGATGGGAAGACTACCTCGCCAGCGCAGTTCTCGATTTGTCTCAGATCCTAAGATAGTAGGTTTAAACTTCATTCCTCCACTCTCTGAAGGCTGAATAAAAACGGTTAATTTTTGTCCTTTCTTAATCTCACCCTCAGCCTCCCTCATAAATGGGTTCCATTGGAGGTAACTCTCAAAATCGGTGAGTATTGACGAAGAATTTGAATTTACGGCAGAATTTTTGCGAACTGCGACATATAATGTGCGAATGTACACCAAAGCCAGCAGTCGGATTTGAACCGACGACCTTCCGATTACAAGTCGGATGCACTACCACTGTGCTATGCTGGCGAGCATGGTTATTGCGTTCAACGCGTTAACCGACTTCCTATTTTAGCATATATAATTTGATTGTCTATAGTCAAGGGCAAAAAAAATATTTATTGATATCCTGACCGGGGAACCTATAGTTAACGGTGTGATGAAAGCGCAGTCAACCCGAAAATATTAGTGATTTGAATTACTGGTAAAGTTGCTAAATTAATATGCATAGCAAAAACTAACTCAAATACTGGGCTGGATGCAAAAATATGAGGTACAGGTTTAAAACTGTACTTTTTTTGACCCAGCTAGGTCAAGGAACAGAAATAGATGATTGTTCTTTACAAATCGGAAGCATGGCAGCGTTGATAGGACGAGATTTATTAAGTCTAGCGGACTTCAGTCCCCAGGAACTTCAAGAACTCCTGCAACTAGCAACCCAACTCAAATCACAAGAAGTTGAAGTTGCATTGCAACAAGGTGTTGGGTTTGTTATTCTCTAAAGCCTCAACTCGCACGCGAGTCAGTTTTACAGTAGCAATGTACCAATTGGGTGGACAGGTAATTGACCTTAACCCTAATGTGACTCAAGTTAGTCGTGGCGAACCTTTGCAGGATACAGCACGGGTATTAGACCGATATTTAGATGTTTTAGCAATTCGCACCTTTGCACAGCAAGATTTGGAAACTTTTGCTAGTTACGCCAAGATTCCTGTAATTAATGCTCTTACCGATTTAGAACATCCTTGTCAGATATTAGCTGATTTATTGACCATTCAAGAATGCTTTGGTGATATCTCTGGTTTAACTTTGACCTACGTCGGTGATGGTAATAATGTCGCTAATTCGCTCATGCTAGGTTGCGCTTTGGCCGGAATGAATGTGAGAATTGCCACCCCTCCAGGATATGAACCTGATTTGAGTATTGTAGAACAAGCACGAGCCATTGCAGGTGATAAAACTGAAGTGATGCTGACTCATGACCCAGAATTAGCCGCCAAGGGTTCTGCTGTGCTTTACACTGATGTTTGGGCAAGTATGGGGCAAGAAACAGAAGCTGATAATCGCTTACCAATTTTTCAACCTTATCAAATTTCTGAAGAGTTATTAAGTCTTGCTGACCGAGAGGCAATTGTTTTACACTGCTTACCAGCCCATCGTGGTGAAGAAATTACCGAAGCAGTTTTAGAAGGTTCTCAGTCGCGAGTTTGGGAACAAGCCGAAAATCGCTTACACGCCCAAAAAGCTTTGCTTGCTAGTATTTTAGGCGCAGAGTAAAAACTTATCGGGCAAAAGCAAAGAGATTTATCTTTCTTTTGCCTTTCATATTTTTACTTTTATCTTGTTATCTGGGATTTTTTGTAGTACTAATGTTCTAAAGGCATTTGTATTTAATTCCCGATAAATTTATGGAACGTCTCACAGAAGCTCAACAAGAATTATACGATTGGTTGGTAGAATATATCAAAATTCACCAGTATTCTCCTTCCATTCGGCAAATGATGGAAGCAATGAAGCTGAAATCGCCTGCACCGATTCAAAGTCGTTTAGAACATTTACGTACTAAAGGCTATATAGATTGGAATGAAGGAAAGGCGCGAACGATTCGGATTTTGCATCCTGTTAAGCAAGGTATTCCCATTTTAGGCACAATTGCGGCTGGTGGTTTAATTGAACCGTTTACTGATGCTATAGACCATTTAGACTTTTCTAATATTTCTTTACCTCCCCAAAGCTACGGTTTACGGGTAGCGGGCGATAGCATGATTGAAGATTTAATTGCTGATGGCGATTTGGTATTTCTGCATCCAGTCTTAGAACCAGACCAGTTAAAGAATGGAACTATTGTCGCTGCGAGAGTTGATGGCTATGGTACTACTTTAAAACGTTTTTATCGCCAAGGCGATCGCGTCACCCTCAAACCTGCAAATCCTAAGTATAAGCCCATAGAGGTACTCGCTACACAAGTGCAGGTGCAGGGTTCTCTGGTGGGAGTTTGGCGCGGTTATTAATTGGGGAGTGGGGGGAAGAGGCAGGGGTGCAGGGTGCAGGGTGCAGGGGGGAGAAGAGGGTAACTTCCCAATAACCAATGACTAATAACTGATGATTAATTATTTAGTACAGGAACAATCTACTTTTAGGCTAAAAGTTCCATTTGTGAGGGAACGTCAGGGGAGTTATCAAACTCGTCAACCATTACCAGGATGTCCAATTTTGCCTGCATCTCTGCAATTACGTCCATATCAGCGACAGGCTATTACTAGCTGGTTTGCTAACAATGGTAGAGGAACGCTGAAAATGGCTACTGGTAGTGGTAAGACTATTACAGCTTTAGCGATCGCCTGTGAATTATACCAGCAAATTAACTTACAAGTGTTATTAGTGGTGTGTCCTTATCGTCATCTTGTCACCCAATGGGCGCGAGAATGTGAGAAGTTTAATTTACAGCCTATCTTAGCTTTCGAGAATTTACGCACTTGGCAAAGTCAACTGTCTACCCAACTGTATAATCTGCGTTCCGGTTCGCAAAACTTTCTCACGGTAATTACTACCAACTCCACATTAATTGGTGATGGTTTTCAGTCCCAAATGAAGTATTTTCCTGCCAAAACATTAATTATTGGTGATGAGGCGCATAATTTAGGCGCACCGAAATTAGAAGAAAATTTACCGCGTCGGGTGGGGTTACGACTGGCTTTATCCGCGACACCAGAAAGATATTTTGATGATTATGGCACGCAATCGTTATTTGATTACTTTGGTTCAGTGCTACAACCAGAGTTTAACTTAAAGGATGCGATCGCTCAAGGGGCTTTAGTACATTATTTGTATTATCCCATACTTGTAGAACTGACTGAAGCGGAAAGTCTGGCTTATTTAAAGTTAACCAAAAAAATTGGGCGCGCTCTATTATATAGAGAACGAGAAAATGGCGAAGCCAGAAACTTTGAAGACAACGAAGACTTAAAACCCTTATTAATGCAACGCGCCAGATTAATTGGTACAGCAGAAAATAAATTAACCGCTTTGCGAGAATTAATGACAACTCGGCGAGAAAGCACCCACACATTATTTTACTGTAGCGATGGTTCCCAAGAAACCGGACAACGTTCATCCTTGCGTCAACTCAAAGCCGTAGCCAAAATTCTCGGTGTAGACTTAGGATATAGAGTCAGCACCTACACCGCCCACACTTCCCTCAAAGAACGGGAAACCTTACGCTGTCAATTTGAAAGTGGAGAATTGCAAGGTTTAGTCGCAATACGCTGTTTAGACGAAGGAGTTGATATACCAGCCATTCAAACAGCCGTAATTTTATCAAGTTCTGGAAACCCGCGCCAATTCATTCAGCGCCGGGGGAGAGTATTACGTCCTCACATTGGTAAAGAACGCGCCACCATCTTCGATATGATAGTCCTACCACCAGACCTAGATAGAGAAACCATAGAAATAGAACGCAACCTCTTAAAAAAAGAACTACGCCGCTTCGTAGAATTTGCCGACTTAGCCGATAACGCCGGCGAAGCCAGAATGAAACTACTCAACTTACAAAAACGTTACGGATTATTAGATATTTGATCATACTTCCTCCTCCTCCTCTTTCTTGGCGTTCTTTGCGCCTAAAGCCCAAGGGGCATACGCTGCGCGAAGGCGGTTCGTTCCTCTTTAACAAAAAATTTTTTAAAATTTGTAGTAAATAGCAGAAAGTGTGGGAGAATAATATTAAGGTTGATCATAATGGGATGTAGCTTGCTCTAAAAATTTAGCCTGCATCCGATTATAATGTAAATCTATCTTTAATCTACCACACCCAAAACGCAAAATAAAGCTTTCTTTTTTTTCGGCAATAAATTGCAAAAATTCCCGCAATACCTAAAACCAAGAGTAATAGTAGCTTCACGGATGTAAATGCAGGACTTCTAGCAGCTAAAATATAAAGAAAACCTATTGAAAAGCCGCCAAATGCTCCCAGACACAAATATTGAAGATGTGCAGGAACCAATTTCCAGTGCGTCGCCAGAAGTGCGACAGATTATTGAGCGAGTTTGGAAATTGGAAAAAGGCAGACTAGATAAAAAAATCAATAGCCATATTAACGAAGAGATATTAGATATTGTCAAGGAAGAAGTGCAATGAAGCTGACTTCAATTAAGCTGTGCAACTTTCGCTCCTTTTATGGTACAACCCCAGAAATACTCCTCGCGGTGGGATATACTCTGAACACCACAATTATTCATGGTAATAACGGTTCTGGAAAAACCAGTTTACTCAATGCCTTCACTTGGGTATTATATGAAAAATTTAGTGCCGCTTTCGCCTCCGCCGAACAGTTAGTTAATAAGCGTTCCATTGCTGAAGCCCAAAAAGGTCAACCCGTAGAATGTTGGGTAGAAGTTGGTTGGGAACACGAAGGTAAACGCTACAAAGTTAAACGTTCCTGTCGGGTTTATAAAAATGACAGTGACTTTGAAGCTGGTAAAACCGAGTTACGGATGTGGGTAGGTGAAGATGATGGTAAATGGTATTTACCACCACAACAGCCAGATGATATTATTAATCAGATTTTACCTGCAAGTTTACATCAATATTTTTTCTTTGACGGTGAACGGATAGAAGAAATAGTGCGTTCTGATAAAAAAGCTGAAATTGCGGAAGCGACTAAGATTTTCTTGGGTGTAGAAGTGATTAACCGTTCTATTCGACATTTAGGAGAAGCGAAAAAAACTTTAGAGAATGAGTTGAAAGCCATTGGTGATGCAGAAACGAAGAAACTGCTAAAACAGCAAGAACAGATAGAACAAGAAAGTGAACGCCTCACCAACCGCCAAACAGAAATTAAACAAGAGTTAGAATATCAGCAAACCTTTAAAAAAGAGACAAGTAACCGTTTATTGGAACTTGTCAAAGCCAAAGAAATAGAAGACAGATGGCAAAATTTAGAATTGCAGAAAGCCGAAAACCAGGAAGCATTCAAGAAAAATAAAGAAGCCCTAAAAAAAATCATTTCCTCACGGGGTTATACAGTATTGCTGGGGGAGACGACATCACAATTTCGGCAAATCATTGATGACTTAAAACAGCGAGGTGAGTTAACCTCTGGAATTTCACGAGAATTTGTCAACGAATTATTAAAATCCCAGCGTTGTATTTGTGGTGCAGACTTAAGTGCAGGTACGTGATAATCATGAAAATGTCCGAACTTGGCTAGATAAAGCTGGTTCTTCCGCCGTTGAAGAAACCGCTATTCGCATGGGTGTTCAAGTCGATGAAATTGATAAACAAGCTGCGGCTTTTTGGGAAGAAGTTGATAGAGAACAAGCCAGAATTAAGCAGTTAAGAGAAACCATATCCCAAGTTGAGGGTGAATTAGATAACCTTCAAGACAAACTGCGAAAAGATGCGAATGAAGAAATTAGCAGTTTACAAAAACGCTTAGATGAGATTTCCAGCAAAATTGATGAATTAAATCGAGAACAAGGTGCAAACCAGCAGAAAATTATTCAATTAAAAACAGAAATTGATGCTTTAGGTAAACAAATATCCAAGCAGAAACTGAATGAAGAAAGGCAAATATTGGCACAGCGACGCATTAACGCTACTCAAGATGCAATTGAACGGTTAACCGAAGTTAAAAATCGGCAAGAAAAACAATTTCGTCTGCAACTAGAAAAACGAGTCCAAGAAATATTTAACCAGCTTTCAGTCAAACCATATATTCCCAAAATCAGCGAAAAATATGAATTAACCTTAGTAGAACATACTGCGGGAATAGAAGCACCAGTTGCAGCTTCCACCGGAGAAAATCAAATTCTCAGCTTATCCTTTATTGCCAGCATCATCGATAAAGTGAGAGAGTGGAGTCAAAAACGCAAAATGATGATGCTTCCCGATAGTAGCACATTTCCTATTGTTATGGATTCCCCCTTTGGCAGCTTAGATGAAATGTCACGGAGACATATAGCCCGAACAATTCCCAAATTAGCTAACCAATTAATTGTCTTAGCCAGTAAAACTCAATGGCGAGGTGAAGTAGAAGAAGAAATGACAGAAAGAATAGGTAGAGAATACGTACTTACCTATTATTCCTCAAAACCAGATTGTGAACAAAATTATATCCAATTGGCAGGACAAAGATACCCCTTAGTCAAGCAAAGTCCCAACGAATTTGAATATACCGAAATCATAGAAATAATTCGTAATTCGTAATTCGTAATTACGAATTATTTCATTTTGATGAGGTACAGAAGGGCGGGCAAGATGCCCACCCCACAAGAGTTTCACTATTGCTTTTGTACCTGATATACCTGCAACCTGCTGTAATTCTTCTTCCTCTCTTCTTTGCGCCTTTGCGCCTTTGCGTGAAACAATCATGAACCGATATATCCTAATAACACTCACCTTTCTCTTAACCTTATCCCACACCCACACCCTCGCCTTCCTTGACACCCAAAACCACTGGGGAAAAGATTGTCTGCAACAATTAGGAGAACGCAAACTAATTACAGGCTACCCCGACGGAAGTTTTCGCCCCAATGCAACCGTCACCCGCGCCGAAGCAGCTGTATTAATGTTAAATGCTTTCCCCGACGCACCAATAAAGCGCCCAGCCATTATATTTAAAGATGTACCTCCCAATCATTGGGCAAATCAAGCTATTGCTAGGGCTTATCAAAAAGGATTCTTTGCTGGTTATCCAGGGCAAATTTTTCAACCAAATCAAGCAATTCCCAGGGCGCAAATTATCGGTGTCTTAGCTGGGGCGAAAAATTATAACTCTGTACCTAACCCAGTACAAACATTACGACAGTATTTCGATGATGCGGCGCAAATTCCTAACTATGCCCAAGGTGCGATCGCTCAAGGGGCAATTAATAGTATTATTGTTAATTATCCTAACATTAAACAGCTAAAACCTCTACAAAGTGCTACAAGAGGGGAAGTTGCCGCTTTAATGTGTCGGGCGTTAAATATCTACACTGTCCCCCCAGAATATATTGCGGGAATAGAAGTTCATCCCCAAGAGGTGCGGCGTTTACCAGGAAAACTGAATCTTATTCCCACATTTAACAGTAATAGCCCCGAATTGGTGACAACTGACGGCATTTTACTATCAACTTTTCCCCCAGAAGGCAAACAAGCACCAGAAGCACATTTAAATTATTCTTTTCAAGGCAGATTTGATGTCTTCGCCCATCATATAGTTAGAGCAGAAACACCGTCTCAAAGCCGCACGGTTTACCAAGGTATTATTGTCCATAATCCTGGAAATCAACCTGCAACATTGCAAGTATTACAAGCTGCTAGTTATCTTACCAGAGAATCACCGTTTATCAGTTTGCCGGATATGGTAGATAATCCCCAAGGTACAGTTTACGCTGGCCCTGGTAGTCGGACCATGAATGATGTCTTGCGGGGTGTCAGACAAGCTAATTTCCCGGAAACATTGGTAATAGAACCAGGGAAAAGCCAAATATTAGCGAATTTAGAGATTCCTGTGCGATCGCCATCTTCTAGTGGTCGCAGTACGATGATTAGATTGGAGAGCGATCGCCCGCTTTATATGGCAAAATTATCTCAGAGTAGCAGTACTCCGCCCAGTTTAGCCCAGTGGCAAAGACTTCTGGATACTGGCAGTTTAGCAGGAAAGCGCGATGCTATTCCTACGCCTCTCGATCCTCCCAGAGAACCCACAGTATTTAGTCGGGTGGCTGGTGTCTCCCAAGGGACGCAATGGCAAGCCCAAATTACAGATAATTCTAGTGTACCAGATTTGACGATACCGCAGCGAGGACAGGCGTTTTCTTATCCTTTGGCGACTATACATTTAGTTACTCTCAGGTACTGGGCAAATTCAGAGTGCGCCGATGTTGAAACGCTATGTAGATACGGCTTATTATGCTCACAGTAACTATGGCATAGAATACAATCTCAGTTTGCCTTTACGTAATTCTAGCAGTCAAACCCGGACTGTTACTGTATCTATTCAAACTCCTGTGAAGGATGAAGGGGGTAGTGATAGGTTACTGTTTTTACAGCCACGGGTGGAACAGGTATTTTTTCGGGGAACGGTGAGGGTGCGTTATCCCGATGATAATGGCGTGGAAAGAACCCGCTATGTGCATTTGGTACAGCGACGGGGACAAACTGGTGAACCTTTGCTGAGGTTGGAAATGCAAGGGGGAGAGAGGCGACAAGTTGAGGTGGATTTTTTGTATCCTCCTGATGCTACTCCACCGCAGGTTTTGACTGTGAGGACACAGGGGTGAATTTCTCACGCAGAGGCGCAGAGGCGCGGAGGGAAGAGGTAGAGTTGAGATGGGTGGTTGTTTTCGAGGTGGGGTTATGATTGCGAGTCGAGAAGGAAGTTATATGTCTCCCCAGGAGTATTTGGAATGGGAGGAGACGCAGGAGGTTAAGCACGAATATATTAATGGTGAAGTTTTCGCCATGACTGGGGGGACTATTCCTCATAATGATATAGCTTTCAATTTGGCTTCGGCGTTAAAAGGACACTTACGCGGGGGAGGATGTCGTGTAAATATTGCAGATGCAAAAGTAGGTGTATCGCAAAATGGTCCATTTCATTATCCAGATGTTGTTGTCAGTTGTCATCCAAGGGATAAAAAAGCTATTAAGTTTATTCAGTATCCTTGTCTGATTGTTGAGGTTCTTTCTCCTGGTACGGAAGCTTACGACAGAGGGGGTAAGTTTACGCAGTATCGTCGGATAGCAACTTTGCAAGAGTATGTGCTGATTGATGCTCAAAAAATGAGTTTGGATTGTTTTCGATTGAATGACAGGGGTTTATGGGAGTTACATCCTTACGCTGAGGGGGATGAGGTTCATTTAAGTAGTGTTGATTTTCGCTTTCCTCTATCTCTGGTTTATGAGGATGTGGAGTTGACGAACCACAGAGGCGCAGAGGACACAGAGAGGAAGGGGGAATAGGAATAGGCGATCGCATCTAATATTCGGTTAAAATAGTCACAATATAGATATCATTATTATGGCTGCAAACTAGAATCAGGGTTGCTAAAGATAAGGCTGAGTTGGTAAAACAGTTATTAGCATCAAAAGACACAACTGGACCTTTTCAAACTTATGTGGAAGTAATGGTATTTGCGGCGGCTTTAGGTGTGAAAAATAAAAAGCGTGTTCCTCTAAGCGAATTTACAAAAAGGGAACCTTCACCAATTCCACAAGAAAATTTTGCTTCTCTAGGACATGACCTCATTATCAAATTATTAGGAATAACTGAAACCAAAGATATACAAATACTTTCTTCTAGAGAAGAAGAGTATGAAGACCAACGTACCCAAATATTTGAAGAGTATGCTAATGGAGGGCTGGAAATTTTACAAAATGAATTACGAGGAGCCGTTGATTATTCAGAACGTCTGTTATTGGTTCTCATTTCCGAAAAAGATGCTCAAGAACAGTCAGACGAAGAATTTGATCTCAGTAAATTTTTAAGTTAAATTATTTCTTTAAAAAAGCTTCAAAATGAAGAATTTAGAATATTATCGTCAAAAATTTTCACAATTAAATGTTAGTGTTAGCCGGAAGCTTGGTAATGCTTTATATAAACCTATATTACTTTTATCTGTGGTTGACTTAATTAGCAGAGGTATTATTAACGATAATAAAATTTATATTTCACAAGAATTAATTAAAACATTTACTAATTACTGGAATGTTATAGGGTCTGCGTATCACAAAGGTGGTTTACACTATCCTTTCTACCATCTAAAAAATGAAGGATTTTGGTACTTAGCGTTTACACCTCATTTTAATGGGTTGCGTCCAAAAACGACTAAAAAACTGAAAGAAACTATTGAATATGCCTATTTAGATATTGAATTATTTAACTTCCTCCAAGATGAAACTTCTCGAAAATATTTAATTGATGCACTCGTGGTAGCCTTCTTTTCTGAGAATGAAAGTGATATAGAAGTTATTTTGAAAATCAATGATACTTTTGATGACCAAACTGTAGAAATAGAAAAATTACTTAAATCTGATAATGCAAATTATGAGCCAAGATGGCAGTTAAAGCGAGCAGCAATTAGAAATGCTTTTTTCAGGAAAGCTATTGTATATGTTTATGATTCTAGGTGTGCTTTTTGTGGAATGAAAGTAACTAAAGCCATAAATCAAAATATTATTGATGGCGCACACATTAAACCATTTTCCCAGTTTTATGACAACAGAATCCCTAATGGAATAGCACTGTGTAAAAATCATCATTGGGCATTTGACCGGGGTTGGTTTACCATAGATGACCAATACAAAATTTTAGTTAGCCAAGACTTGGCAGAAGTTTCTCCCTACGCTAAACCTATGAAAGATTTTCATGGGGAAAAAATACTTCTACCAAATACAGAACAATACTTTCCAGAAATGGAAGCACTTCAATGGCATCGCCAAAATATATTTCAAGCCTAATTACAGCACGGGTGGAAGTCCTACTTGCTTGGGTTCAACAAAATTACCATCAAAACCTATTGTTTTATTTTCTATAGTTCTGGCATCAGCCAAAGCCTTACGCAGTTCAGCACGTTCCATTTGATCCTGAACTCCACCCAAAATATAAATGAATAACTTCGCCGCTAATTCCCGTCCAGAAACCTGGACTCGCTTTTTATTAGGGTCATACAAAACGCCATACCATAAAGACTGTGGATACTCCATACCACTCAAACCGCCTTGCTGGTCAAATTTCCGCAACTTCTTAAAGACATTTGCTAGTGTAAAACCTTTTTGAAAAACCAAGATTCCCAAAGCTTGCGCTAAAGCCACTTGAGCAACAGGACGGAAAAGCAGATTTCCTTCCCCCCCATCTTTTTCAAAACTAAAGCGTCGCAAAGCTGGAGTGTCTTCTTCATCCAACAGCTTATAACTGGGAAGGCTGGCTAAATTATCAAATAGCTGGCTAAATTCCGCAATTCCTTCCTCAAGTTCTTCATCCTCTGGACGCATGGGAATTAAGCCTTTTTCCAGAGGTTTCCAATGAGGGAATTTTTGCCCCAAATATCGCTCACACATATCATGGAGAGCTTGCAGGGTGGTTAAAACAGTAGAATTAGATGCCACTGTTCCACTATTCCAATTAACACGAGGATTGCGCTCTTTTCGTTGTTCCAAAAGCGGATGAGTAACTGCAATTTTTCTCGCCACAATTGAAAACCCATCATCCTCATTTAGCTGTGCTAACTGACCTTTAGTCAATGGTGCAGCCATTAAGTTAACATGAACAAAGATAGACCTCACCCTTCTTCTGGCTTCGGTGCGAGTTTCCCCAGCCGCAACCGCACAGATAAATTCAATCCCAATTTTTTCTTTGGGTAAGGTTTGCAAGTAATCAAGGTCTACTTGGTACTGATCTCTCAAATCATCTAAGGTAATAAAGTTATCGTCAGCAGTTTTATCTTTTTTATAGCGCTGCAATTTGCGAGTTTTGATTAACTCCATCAACCCTTGTACACTCATGAGTCGGTGCTGACCATCCAAAGCATAAATTGTCACATTATCTTCAGAAATATTCAGCAGACCAACTTTACCATCTTTATCTAAAGCGGTGAAATCAGTAGTAGATTTTAAGGCTATTCCCTGACTATCCCACTCAGCCGCTTTGGGATTATCCACCCAAGGTTGATTAATTACTACCAGCACAGGTGGGAATTTGTGACTTTTCCGCGCTGCTAAATACTGTACTAGGGGCGCTTGACGTGTCCAGTCAATGGGACGTTGCTGAATTTCATCAATGCTATCTGCGTCAATTTCGATGTTACCAGTGTCTGAATTGTACTTTTTCTCAAGCAAGGGTAAACCAGAGGCGAAATGAACACGACCAGCCAACCATTCCAAGGTGACAGAACCAACAAAAGCCTCAGTACCGCCCATCTCGGTTTTTTGGACTAGAATCTGGTCTTTCTTCCCCATGAACTTCTCTAGCAGTAAGGCGAGTACCTGTTTATCCTTGTTTTCTCGTTCCAGATACTCTTGAGCGATGTCAGCAGTTTGATCAGATACATTCTTCTTCATATTTATTAATTTTTAAAAACAAAATGGTGTTAGGATAGTCTAATTGTCTAAAAATTGAGTAAGAGTAGTAAGGTTTTTAAAAAAATTTTGCACCCACATAGGTAAATTTTGCCTGTATACCAGCTAATACCATTGACTGGGATAGTAAAAATGAATTCACACCCATATTTAAAAATATAGAGAGATTATGACTACAGCACAACAACCAGAAAATAAAGTTCCGCAAACACGTACTGTAGCAGAGTTAGTGGACTATATCCAAGTTCTCACCACTGAAATACAAGAATTGTATTGTTTAGACGAGATACCTTGGGTTATTGGTTATTCCGGAGGTAAGGATAGCACAGCAACCTTACAGCTTATTTGGAAAGCAATACAGGAACTTCCACCAGAAAAACGGATTAAACCAATTCATGTAATTACAACTGATACAGGAGTTGAGAATCCTTATGTTGCTACTTGGGTACGTAATTCATTAGAACAGATGAAAGTAGCGGCTCAAGAGCAAAAAATGCCAATAAAACCGCATTTATTGAAACCAGAGACTAAACAGAGTTTCTGGGTAGGTTTGATTGGTAAAGGCTACCCAGCACCACGTCACAAATTCCGTTGGTGTACCGGAAGGTTGAAAATTGACCCTTCTAACAACTTCATTCGTGATGTTGTCCGGGCTAGTGGTGAAACAATTGTAGTCTTAGGAACTCGCAAGAGCTGAAAGTACCAATCGTGCGGCTATTATGGCCAAGCGTGAAATTGGTAGAGTCCGAGAGCGCCTTAGTCCTAATCCTAGTCTGGCTTAACTCACTGCTTTATACTCCCATCGAAGATTGGCGTACTGATGAAGTTTGGATGTATTTGATGCAATGGGCAAATCCTTGGGGATATAGCAACAAAGACTTATTTGCTATGTATCGAGGTGCAACAGCAGATAATGAATGTCCTTTAGTCGTTGATACTTCTACTCCTAGTTGTGGTAGCTCTCGTTTTGGATGCTGGGTTTGTACATTAGTTAATAGTGATAAGTCTATGCAAGCCATGATCCAAAATGATGAAGAGAAAGAATGGATGCAACCTCTGACTGGATATTCGTTTAAAGAATTAAATATTGACCAAGACCGAAGTAAGCGAGACTTTCGCCGTATTTGGGGAGAAGTTCAACTATTTGAGCGTAACTTGGACGGGGAAGTTTCTATTGAGCCAATACCTGGACCCTACGTTAAATCTTGGCGAGAACATTTGTTAAGAAAGTTACTAGAAGCACAAACTAAAATCAGGCTGACAGCACCAGAGAATATGCGCGATATTACGCTAATAACTCCAGAGGAACTTAGTGAAATTCGCCGCATTTGGCTAGAAGAAAAGCATGAATTTGATGATAGTTTACCCCGGATTTATCAAGAAGTGACTGGTGAAGTTTTCCAAGACCCTCGTCCTGGTGCTGGCTATAGTCTACTGGGTAGCGATGAATGGGAAGTGCTAGAGGAAATTTGTGGCGATGATGCTATGCACTTAGAACTGATGTCTAAGCTGTTAGACACAGAACGCCAATATCGCAAAAAAGGTCGTCGGGTGGGAATATATGAAAGTCTAGAGAAATGTTTTGTCACCAGTTCCCATTCTCCAGAGGAAGCGATTAAAAATGCTCATTTAAAACGCGATTTAAAAGAAGCCATTGACCAAGGGGATGTGAAAAAGGTCAAGCAGTTGACTTTGGGCGACGCTGTGGACGAAAGCGACGACGCAAGGGATAAACCGCCAAGTTGGGGAAATATGAAATTTAAAAAGAGTTAAGGAGAAATGAATATTGATTATAAAGATTATAAAGTACCGGGCGATTGAAATCGCGGCTACACAAACGAAACCCGCCTGCGCGGGTTAAAGAGAAATGAACAAAATACCCGGACAATGGAAATCGCAGAACCACACAGACAAAACCCGCCTACGCGGGTTAGGGAGAAATGAGAGCAAATTTTACGCAATTGTATTTACATTATGTTTGGGCTACATGGGATAGATTACCGCTAATTACACCTGATATTCAAAAATTAGTTTATGCGGCAATTATTCGAGAATGTGAACGATTAAAATGCACGGTTATTGCAATCGGTGGTGTTGAAGATCATGTTCATCTTTTAACAGGTTTCCCAACAACTGTTAGTGTATCGGAATTGATTAAACAAATTAAGGGTAGTTCTTCTCATTTTATTACTCATGAAGTTAAGCCAGATGAATTTTTTAAATGGCAAGGTAGTTATGGATCATTTACTGTTAGTCATGATGCTATTGACAACGTAGCTAATTATATTAGAAATCAAGGCATACATCATAGTGAAAAATCTATCATTCCTTTATGGGAACTTACTTAAACTAGCCCTGGCGAATGGAATTCGCGGCTATACAAACAAAACCCGCCTACGCGGGTTAAAAACTTCACTTTTCTATTAGTCCACGAAGGTGGACTTCGCCTGTGTAGCCGCGAATTCCATTCGCCCGGATTCTCTCGCTCGCCCCGTATCTTAAAAACTCAAAGATAAATGATATTTCTCGAACTCGTATTACAAAACTTTGGCCCTTACTGTGGTCGTCAGGTCATCAACCTTGATCCAAAAATTGATGAAGAAAATTCTTATCCAATTATCCTCTTAGGTGGGATGAATGGGGGCGGAAAAACTACCCTGATGGATGCAATTCGCCTAGCATTATATGGTCATCGCGCCCAATGTTCCACTCGTGGTAACTTGAGTTATAATGACTTTCTCAACCAATGCGTTAATAGCCACAGTTCACCCACTGAAGATACTCGCATTGAATTGGTTTTTGAACATATTGAAAATGACCAACCAGTAAAATATAGAGTTGTCCGGCGCTGGACAAAAAACCCTAAAGATGGTAAAGACCACTTAGGTATTCTAGATGCTCAAGAATGGCTGGATACGGCTTTAGTTAATATTTGGGATGAGTATATAGAAAATCTCTTACCTTTAGGTATTTCTAATCTGTTTTTATTTGATGGTGAACAAGTTAAGGAACTCGCAGAACAAGAAACACCTCCATCGATTGTAGTTGATGCAATTCGCGGACTTTTAGGTTTAGAATTAGCTGAACGTTTAGGCGGTGATTTAGAAATTATCGTCAACCGTAAAAGAAAAGAAATTGCTGATACTCAAGATTTGGCTAATTTAGAAGAAATTGAACAAGAACTCAAGCTACAACAAGAGGAATATCAGGAAGTTGAAATTGGATTAAATGAACTGACTGATAATTTGGGAGAAGCGGAAAAGAAGCAGCAAGAAGCTGTGGATAATTTCATCTCTGAAGGTGGTAAAATTGCAGGCGATCGCACTTATTTAGAAAAACAAAAATCTCAACTAATTACGGAGTCAGAAAATACCCGTCAAGCCATGCGCGGATTAGCTGCGGATATTTTACCGTTAGCTTTAATTGAACCTTTGCTAAATGAAACTTATATCCAAGGACAAAAGGAATTTCGGACTCAACAAGCTAAGGTAGCATATAATTTATTATTAGAACGAGATCACCGCTTAATTGAATTAATTAAACAATTAACTATTGCTGATCAACAAGTAGAAAAAATTCAAGATTTTATTGATCAAGAAAATAATTTAATTAAGCAAGATACCACAGGGGACGTTTGGCTATTATCTGACACGGAAACCCTGCATCATTTAGATAATACTATTCATCATTATTTACCTCATACAAAAAACGCTACTCAAAAGCAGCTAGAACTACACCAAACTCAAGAAGAAGAAGTAATTACCCTAGAAAGACAAATTCAAACAGCCGCATCTCCAGAAGATTATCAAAGGTTGGTAGATGAATTGCAAGCAGCACAAAAAGAAGTTGCAGAAGCGCAAGCAGCTTGTGAAATAGCGAAACAAAATTTAAACGAATTAGAAACTGAAATTCGGACTACTAAAAAAACCTTAGAAAAATATACAGAAACCAATATTGATCGCAAATATAACGAACATATTATTACGGCAACGGCTAAAGTTCAAGATACACTCAAACTTTTTCGGGAGAAACTGACTCTACGCAAACTGAATAAACTAGAAGTTGAAGTTACAGAATGTTTCCGCTACCTGCTACACAAATCAGATTTAGTGCATCGTGTCGCCATTCATACTGATAGCTTTAGCCTCTCCCTGTATGACTTCAATGGTAAACCAGTTCCTAAACATCGACTTTCAGCCGGCGAAAAACAACTGTTAGCGATCGCCTTCCTCTGGGGATTAGCGCGAGTCTCTGGACACCGCTTACCCGTAGCCATAGACACGCCTCTGGGGAGATTAGACTCATCCCACCGGGGAAACCTCGTAGAACGCTATTTTCCCTCTGCTAGTCATCAAGTAATACTGTTATCCACTGATACTGAGATTGGTAAACACGAAGTAGAAACACTGAGAAATAATGAAGCGATCGCTCGTGAATATCTGCTCAAATACGATTCCTCAACCCGCCAAACTACAATCATAGAAAATAAATATTTTTGGTAGTAGATGTTGTTTAAAATAATAGATATCTCACACACAGGTAAAAATCGCTAGTTAAATATGATGTCATCAAATTTACGAGAAATAGAACGTGACTTAAGTGGTTTGTCATTAGAAGAACTAGAATGGCTTTTAGAACGTATCCAAAAACAAATGAAAGAAAAGCAGCAAACATCAGATAGATTTATTAATTTGAAATATATGCAAGAACAACTAGCTGCAATGGCTATTGATCCAGATATACAAACAGAAATATCCAATATTAATCAGGAATTTATTGTTACCGAAATGGATGGTTTATCACAGCCGTGAATATCGAAAGAGGGCAAATCTATTTTGTTAATCTTAATCCGGTCATAGGTCGAGAACAGTCAGGTACAAGACCTGTATTAGTTTTATCTGTAGACGCTATTAACCAATTACCTTTGGTAGTGACTGTAGTTGTAGGGACGAAAGGCACAAATATTAAGCGCGATTATCCCACTAATATTAGGATATCTCCCAGTGACAGTGGACTGCTGATAGAAACTGTATTTTTATGTTTTCAAATTCGGTCTTTAGATCCAAATCGCTTTGTGGCTAAATCAACTGGCAAAATTTCTGATTCTAAGATGCTTGAAGTTGAAGCTGCGGTTCGCTACTGTTTGGGTTTATAGCAATTCCCATTCAACTGAGGTACAAGCAGTAATAATTAAACGCAGATGGACGCAGATGAACGCAGATAATTGTGTACTGTATTAGACTGGGAAATGCCTCATAAAGAAATGTTATCAAGTAAAAATTAATATAATGGAATTATTATGGAATCTCCAATAGAAAGAATTAAACTCTCCCAAACTGCGAAAGACCAACTTCTTAAACTCAGGCGCACTACAAAAATTGACCAATGGAATATATTATGTCGTTGGGCTTTTTGTCGTTCCCTCGCCGAACCAACCGCACCCTCACCGGTACCAATTCCCCAAGATAGCAACGTGGAAATGACTTGGCGGGTATTTGGCGGCGAAATGTCTGATATCCTCCTCCTCGCTTTGAAACAACGCTGTCACAACGACGGCTACCCCATTGATAAAGACAGCCTCGCTAGCCAATTTCGGCTGCATTTGCATCGGGGGATTGGTTATTTAGCCGGAGATCCAAATATCAAGAAAATTGAAGATTTAATCCAATTGGCGCTGAAAGATGGAAAGGATATTAATAACTGTTAACTGTTAACTGTTAACTGATAACTGATATGCCTGAATCTTTAGAAATTGAGCGTCATCGAGTCGCGATCGCTCGTAATGATATCTCTCGCCCCGTACGTTTAGCAATAGAATGGGCTATCCTTCATCAGGAAACCTCATTCTTTGATTACGGCTGCGGCTACGGTGGTGATGTGCAGCGAGTCGGCAATTTAGGCTACACCAGCGCTGGCTGGGACCCTTATTATTTTCCCCATGACACCATTACCCCCGCCGATGTGGTCAATTTAGGTTATGTCCTGAATGTCATTGAAGACCAAGAGGAACGCCGTCAAAGTCTCATCCACGCTTGGGAACTGACTCAGCAGGTGTTAATTGTCTCGGCTCAAGTATTAATTAATGCCCCCAGCAAAGCACAACTAGCTTACAGTGATGGGATTGTCACGCGCCGGAATACTTTTCAGAAATATTATGAACAACAAGAACTGAGAAGTTATATTAATGAAGTTCTCAACGTTGATGCAGTACCTGTAGCATTGGGTGTGTATTTCGTCTTTCGTGATGAAGCTGCAAAAGAAAATTTCAAAGCCATCCGCTTCTTTTCTAGCACTGCTACACCCAGAGTTCGTATCCCCAGCAAGCGCTTTGAGGACTATCAAGAGCAACTGCAACCTCTGATGGACTTTTTTGCCAAACGGGGCAGATTACCCGTTAAAGGCGAATTAGCGAACCAAACAGAATTACTCAGTGAATTTGGAAACTTCCGCCGGGCTTTTAATGTGGTGTTACAAGCTACCGATGAAGCTGAATGGGATGCGATCGCCTATCGTCGTTCTTTAGATATCCAAGTATATCTTGCCCTCAGCCACTTTGAGCAACGTCCATCATGGCAAAAACTAGCGCCAGAAATGCGTCACGATATCAAAGCCTTTTTTGGTAGCTATGCAGAAGCTTGTGAAGTCGCCGACCAAAAACTATTTAGTTTAGGTAATCCCAAAGTTGTGCAAACAGCTTGTGAAAAAAGCAAAATTGGCAAACACACACGGGGCGCACTTTATGTTCATGTTTCCGCACTCCCAGCATTAGATCCCCTATTACGAATTTATGAAAGCTGTGCCAGCCGCACTATTGGGCGTGTTGATGGGGCGACATTAATTAAATACAACATTGAAAAACCGCAAATATCCTATTTGTTTTACCCAGATTTTGACAGTGATCCCCATCCAGCTTTAAAAGCTAGTATCACTATTGACTTAAAAAGTTTATACATAACTCACCGTGATTATGCAGATAGGGCTAATCCGCCAATTCTGCACCGCAAAGAAAATTTTGTCACTCCCAACTACCCCCGCTATGAGGAATTTGCTCAACTGACTCAAAAAGAACAGCAGTTAGGACTACTCAAGCAGAAAAGCGAAATAGGAACTCGTGCAGGTTGGGAAAAATGTCTGGCTGCACACGGGGTAGAAATTGTAGATCATGAAATTGAGCAAATTCAGGAAAATTAAGGAATTACTGAGGCTGTGACGGCATCTTTGATGATTATCTTAGTGGTGAAAACCTGGGCAAATTCTCATGTTTGCGTAGAATGACACAGCAGCTATGGCAATATAACTGCAATTCACAAGATTGAGAGGAACCTGCACAAGATGAAACCAGTGCGATCGCTACTGACAGTTTTCGGTAGCCGTAAAATGGCGGCTTTGACATTGATCGGGTTTTCTTCCGGTTTACCATTGTTTTTAACCAGTAGAACCCTACAAGCTTGGATGACTGTGGAAGGGGTAGATTTAACCGCCATTGGCTTATTTAGCCTTGTGGGTATACCCTACTCGTTGAAATTTATTTGGTCGCCTTTAATAGACAGGTTTGCCGTGCCAATATTGGGGAGGCGACGCGGTTGGCTAATTACACTGCAAATTGGGTTATTGATTGCGATCGCCCTCATGGCTTTCCAACAACCCAAACAAGCACTACAATTATTAGCGGTCAATGCTGTAGCGATCGCCTTTTTAAGTGCCAGTCAAGACATTGCTGCTGATGCCTACCGCACCGACGTTCTCGAAGAATTAGAATTGGGAGCAGGTGCTGCTGTTTTTGTCTTAGGTTATCGCATAGCACTTTTATTCACAGGTTCTTTAGCATTAATCCTCGCCGATATTTTACCTTGGTCATCAGTTTACCTAGTGATGGCTTTAGGCATGGGAATTGGAATTATTGCCACCTTATTTGCCCCAGAACCCCAAGAAACCAGTCCCCCAGAATCTTTAGCTGCGGCGGTAATTTTACCCTTTGGGGAATTTTTTCAGCGCCAGGGTGTAGTCCAAGCCATTTTAGTCCTGGTGTTCATCGTCCTCTATAAACTGGGCGATTCCTTTGTCAACAATATGTCTACACCCTTTTTGTTGCAAACTGGATTCACCCAAACCGATATCGGGGCTATTCAAGGTGGTATGGGGCTAATTGCTACAATTGTTGGTACGCTCTCCGGGGGCGTAATTTTGAGCAAAATTGGTCTGAATCGCTCACTTTGGTTGTTTGGGGCTTTGCAAGCCGTGAGTAATTTAGCTTATTATGTTCTAGCCAATGTAGGTCAAAACTACCAGGCGCTAGTACTCACAATCAACATTGAAAACTTTTGTGGTGGCTTGGGAACAGCAGCCTTTGTGGCCTTTTTGATGAATATGTGTAACCAGCGCTTTTCTGCCACACAATATGCTTTATTATCCAGTTTTATGGCTGTAAGTCGTGATATTCTAGTTGCGCCAGCTGGCACTTTAGCAAAAAGCACAGGTTGGCCGTTATTTTTCATTATTAGTATAGTCGCTGCTATTCCAGGACTACTTCTGTTACCATTCTTTGCCCCTTGGAACCCTAAACCAGTGGCAATATCCAGACCAGGACTAGAGGAAGAAGACGAGGATTTATGGGGAACCAAGTAGTTATTATTGTCGGTACATTTATTCTCTTAATTACTGGCTTGTTACTCGGCTATGTTCTCTCACAGTTAGTTTTGGGATTCCTAGCGTTTAACCTCTTAACTCTGTTTGGCACATTCAGCCTAATTTTAATTTTTGGTACACTTTATTACGTTTTATTTTGGCAGCTACGTCGAGAACAAACACAAGTAGTACCAAAAGAAAGACCAGCGCCAGCAGAGACACTAATCACTGAGCAAATAGCTGATAGCCATCTCAAAAATAAACTCATTGCCAAGTTAGGAGGTGATGTGGCCGCAGCCGAGCGATTGATTGAGCAGGCCAAGCTCAACTATCCGGAAATGCCAGAAACTTGGTATTGCGAGAGAGTAATTGATGACTTGGAACGGGATCAACGTTAATCAGGCTCAAAAGTCGCTAAAATAAATCAAGAAAACTTCACAAATCTTTAGCTAGATTCTTAAACCAGATCCTAGCCGATTTCAATTAAACTATGAGTATAATTCGTCAATACATTGCCCCATTGGTGGCAGTGTTGATATTTTCCTTAGCCCTTGTGGCAGTCAGCGCCCGCATCTTTTTACCCTCTGATATGGCCGCACCCGCACCCATTGAAGAAAATAGAGAGATCGGGCAATGGGGAAACCAGGAGACTACATTGGTGTCTTTGGCTGTGCTTTCCCTAGAACTATAGTCATGGGAACTGAGTTTGTCTGAGCAACTGCTACCCGGTTATTATATTCGTCGCGGTTCCACACTAGAGCGATCGCTGCTAGTAAAGTTTATGCAGCAAACTTACCAGGATCTATTTCCTCAGCAAGATTTTGCCCATCTAGCTCGAACCGTTGAGCAATATTTATCCCCGGACACGCCCTTGTGGTGGGTAGAGTATTTGCGTGAGAAAGATTCCCCCCAACCTCCCATTGCTTGCCTTTGGGTGGGAAATGCGATAGATCAAGTAAAGGGCGATCGCCATGCTCACATTTTTTTGCTCTACGTCGTCCCAGAACATCGGCGACGGGGTGTGGGTACAGCTTTGATGCAGTATGTCGAAAATTGGGCAATTCACAGAGGCGATCGCCAAATCGGTTTGCAAGTTTTTCAATCTAACTCAGCCGCCTTAAATCTTTACAATCACTTAGGTTATCAAACCGAATCCCTATCGATGGTCAAATCACTCCACTATAAATAAACTGATATAGATGTACAATATTTTATACTTATATATCTATCAAGTTTTAACCAATAGTTTCTTAATGGTACAAACCCCGATATTTATCTGTGGAATCAATCTAAAATCCAAAATCCAAAATCTAAAATTGTTTGACTTATTAGCACGGGGAGTTAAATTAAATCCTACTCGCGCATTTATATAAAATATGTATGACGAAGAAGACCTAAGCTTACTAGATGCCGAGGTGGAACTAGAAAGCCCCCTGGATAAAATAGCGCCGCTAACTGCTGAATCTGAAGTGCCAAAGCCCGATCCAGAAGTGATGCTAGCACTTTTGGAAAATCATCAACCGCAGCAACGAATGCTAGCGGCTCGTGCTTTTTGTGACATCGAAGATAAACGGGCGATACCCCATTTAATTCGCCTGTTAACTGACACCTGTCCTTTGGTGCGCGTCAGTGCAGCCTATGGCATTGGCCGCAATCCCAGTCCGGAAGCAGTGGAACCCTTAATTATTCAGCTTCACAAGGACTGGAATGGCTATGTCCGTAAAGGTATAGTTTGGGCATTAGGAAATTGCCGCGATCGCCGTTCTTTAGCACCCCTAGCAGATGCCTTAAGAACTGATATTTCCGCAGTCCGCTTATGGTCGGCTAGTGCCTTAGCGCAGATGGCAGACGTAGGTTATGAAGCCGTTGTGGGAGCCATCCCCGCCCTAATTGAAGCTTTAGTTCAAGATCCCGTCGCAGCCGTACGGAGTAACTGTGCTTGGACAATTGGGCAATTGTGCCGAGAATTGCCATCTAACATAGTTTATGCCACAGCCATCGATGCGCTGATTCAAGCCTTTGCCGAAGACCAAGATTTAGGAGTCCGCGAAGACGCTAAAGCCTCACTTTTAGGAGTGGGTGATCCTCGTGGTTTACAGTTGATTGAAACCCTAGAACAAGAGGGATGGTTTTAGATAATTTGTAATTCGTAATTACAATAAATTTTAGTTCCTACACTGTTACAGATGACAGAAAATTTTGTCTCAGATAGGAATATCTAATACCCAGATCCCCGACTTCTTTGAGAAGTCGGGGATCTATATCGTCAAGGTTTTATGTTTAATTATGTCAACTACTTAACTGTTGATTGATTTAAACTTGTTTATTTTCAGTCGTAGCCTTAACTACATTCAGTTCATAGGGTCGTTCAATGTCATCCTCACCCAAATATTCACCATTTTGAATTTCTAAAATCACCAGTGGAATTTGTCCTGGGTTGTCTACCTTATGCAGCGTCGCTGCGGGAACAAAAGTTGATTCATTTCGATTCAGCAATTTTTCTTCGTCTCCACAAGTTACCTTAGCTACACCGGAGACTACAACCCAATGTTCATTACGGTGATAATGAATTTGTGGTTTAATGCCGTGTCTAGGCTTAATTTCAACACGACTAATTCTATAGCTTTCCCCTTCTTCTATGACATCCACCGTACCCCAGTATCTCTCACCCGAATGGGAAGAAGATTCATTCATATTTAACTGATTATCATTCTCAATTGGAGACATAAATAAATTTCTCAACCAGATGACTATCACGATCCATTAGTAATTTAGCTTAAATCAGATGAAGTTAGGGTGAAAATAAGCCATCTAAAAATTTATTTTTAGTGAATTTAGTTATACAGATAAGCTGCTATTGTTCCACAGGAAATTCTCCAATTCGGCGGCTGGTAATGGACGGCTGAATAAAAAACCTTGTATGGCATCACAGTTATTTTGCCGTAAAAAAGATAGTTCAGACTCTGTTTCTACACCTTCGGCAATTACTTGGATATTGAGATTGTGAGCCATTTCTATTAATGCCTTGGTAATAGCAGATTTTTGGGAGTCATGACCAACATTATGAATAAAATAACGGTCAATTTTTAACGTACTAATTGGTAAGTTTTTTAGATAAATTAAAGAAGAATATCCCGTACCAAAATCATCAATAGCAATTCTCACCCCCAAATTTTGTAATTCATTCATCGTAGCGATCGCCACGTTGGCATTTTGCATAATCATACTTTCAGTCAGTTCTAACTCTAAACATTTTGGTTCTAAATTATTTATCTTCAGAAGCTCAATTAATTTTCTAATAAAATCTGGATGATTAAATTCAATTACTGAAATATTTACCGCAATTCTTAAAGAAATACACCCAATATCTTGCCAGATTTTAATTTGCTTACATACATTTTGTAATACCCATTGCCCCAGAGAAATAATTAAACCTGTAGACTCTGCCACCGGAATAAATTCTGATGGAGAAACAGAACCCAATTCCGGACTATGCCAACGCAATAAACTTTCGGCAGCAATTATTTTTCCGGAAGCGATATTAATGATGGGTTGATAATAAATTTCCAATTCTTCAAATTTTTTCTGGTGGATAACTCGGTGTAAATTCATTTCCAGCAATTGCATTTTCGGGGATAATGTTTTAATTGCAGTTTGATGGGATACAGATAAATACTTTTTTAAAGTAGCTTGTCTTTCTAAGCGATTTATAATTGCACCTAAAAGTTCAGCGCGAGTAAATGGCTTAGTTAAATAATCATCTGCACCCATATCCATACCTTGACGAAAATCAGCTTTAGCAGATTTAGCCGTCAAAAAAATAAACGGAATAGTTGCAGTTAAAGGTTCTTGACGCAATACTTTTAGCACTCCATAACCATCAATTTCCGGCATCATCATGTCGCACAAAATTAAATCAGGCATGACAGATACAGCCAAATTTATGCCCATTGCGCCATTAGCAGCTGTAATAGTTTCAAAATTCTCAGATTCTAGCAAATCTAATAAGTTTTCACGAACTGATTCTTCATCTTCAATCACTAAAATTTTAGTCATTTGTCACCTCAACCTCCATCAGGTTATTTAATGGTAATGTAACAGTAAATACCGTACCAATGCCCAGATTACTGATGACAGAGATTTTACCCTGGTGTAAATCTACACAATCTTTGACAATCGCCAATCCTAGTCCAGTTCCTAAAATATTGCCAACATTCCTGGCGCGATGAAAAGATTCAAACAAGCGTGGAAGGTCTTCTTCGGGAATGCCAATTCCTTGGTCCTGAATTTTAAATATTGCCTGCTGATCTTGACAAGCCAGAGTAAACTGGATTGTGCTTTCAGTTGGTGAATATTTGATAGCATTTGAAAGTAAATTATTTAGAATATGTCCTAGTAAATTTTTATCCATGCAGCATGGAATAGATTTATGTAAACTAGTAAAATAAACTACGCACATATTGTTTTGATTCACTTGTGCCTCTGACAACAAATAACGGCAGTATTCGACCAAATCGAAGCACGTTGGTCTATACTCTAGTTTTCCCGCTTCCGCCTTGCCAATAACCAACACATCATTTAACATTTCTGTCATCCGCTTAACAGCAGCTTGAATGCGATGCAAGTGAGTAAGTTGTTTTTCTTCTGTCCATTTGTGGCGGTAATGTTCTAGTAATTCCGACGAAGAAAGAATGGTACTCAACGGCGTGCGGAATTCATGAGAAGTCATGGAAACAAAACGGGATTTGAGTTCGTGAAGTTCTTTTTCAGTCTCTAGTGCTACTTTCAGTTCTGCTTCTAATTGCTTATGCTCTGTAATATCTGCCAAATAACCGACAAATTCTAATGGATTTCCAGTTTCATCGCGCACTAGCTTGCCTTTGTCATATAGCCAACGATAAGTCCCGTCTTGATGTAAAAAGCGATATTCAAGAGCGTAATGTTCTTTCTTCAGTGTCTGGGAAACCTCAGTCAAGACATAAGGCAAGTCTTCTGGGTGGATATGAGCAGTCCAAAAGTGAGAATTTTCGACAATTTCCCCGGCTTCATATCCTGTCATGGCAGTGACATTATCACTGACGAAGGTACTACCTAAATCACCAGTAGTCATAGCGGTATAGATGACAGCAGGACTGGAGGAGAGTAGATATTGTAGCCGTTGTTGGCTCACTAGTAGGGCTGTTTCTGCCTGCTTACGCTCAGTGATATTTGTTTGAATGGTGATGTAGTGGGTGAGTTTGTCAGCAGCATCATAGACTGGAGAAATACTCAACTCATTCCATAATAGCCTGCCATCTTTATGGTAGTTGCTTAAAGTGACAGTACAGTTTGTTCCGGCTTCCATGGCAGCAGAGAGTGCTTCTAAGCCAGATTGATTAATATCAGCACTTTGGAACGAACAAAAGTTTCTGCCAATCACCTCTGCTGCACAGTACCCAGTTATGCGCTCAAAGGCAGTATTAACATAGATAATCGGGCTGTTGGGAAGACTGGCATCAGCAATAATAATGCCATTACTACTGGCAGCCATGGCTCGATTACGTAATCTTAAACCTTCTTCTGTTCGCTTGCGTTCAGTAATATCCGTATGAATGCAGATTGTACCGACAAATTTACCTGTGGCATCTTTAATGGCATCAGAACGCAAGTAAACTTGTACCAGGCGACCACTACAGGCTCGAAACTTTACTTCACCACGCCAAGACTGATTAATCTCAACAGTCGCGCGAATTTTTTCATAAACTGCTGGATGCTCGTAAATTACTGTACATCCCCCAGCCGCCTGTAATTCCTCCAATGTATACTCATACTGTTCGATAAATGCTGGGTTAACGTGGATTGTTGCACCTGTGATATCTCCAATAATTACAGCATCACTAATGCTTTCTAAGGCTTTGCGAAAACGTAGTAGTGATTCTTCAGCTAACTTGCGTTGTGTAATGTCAGTAGAAATACCACCAACAGCATAAGCAACGCCATTAGCATCTTTTAAAGGAAACTTGACCGACAAGTAGGTGTGTAAACCATCCTTTTGAGGAATAATTTCTTCTGTTTCTATGGACACACCATCTGCAATTACTTGACGATTGTTTGTGGCAAACTCGTATGCAATATCATCAGGCCAAAGTTCGTGTATACTTTTGCCGACAATTTGCTCTTTAGTGAGGTTTAATAGCTGTTCATACTTGCGGTTGACCAGCAGGTTTTTACCATGAAGATCGATCAGGTAAATCACTGCCGGAGAGTTATCTAAAATTGCCTGTAGCTGTTGTTGTGTTTGTCGCAGAGTAATTTCTGTGGATACGCGATCGTCAATATCCGTATTAGTACCGAACCAATTGACAATTTTACCTTGTTCATTACGCATAGGCAAAGCTCGGATCAGATGCCAGCGATAGGTTTGATCACTTCCTCTCAGACAACGAAATTCAATTTCGTGCGGTGTACCCATCCTGAGAGATTCTTGCCAGCCAGACAGAGTATTTGGCAAATCATCAGGATGTATCCATTGCTGCCATCCTACCCCTATAAGTTGTTCTGAACTACAAACAAAGTAATCAACAGCGCGTTGATTAACATACTCCAGCTCACCGTTAGCATTTGCAATCCATACTTGTTGCGGGATGGATTCTGCCAAAAAGCGAAACCGTTCTTCGCTTTCATGGCGTTCGGTAATTTCAGAGACTAGCTGCTGATTCAGTTGAGTTAAAGTGATAGTTCTTTGGGCCACACGCATTTCTAGCTCTTGGTTCACCTGGGTTAGGGCTGCTTGTGCTTGTTTGAGTTCGGTAATATCTTCAGCAATTCCAACAAAACCGTAAAGTTCTCCTTTTTGATGATTTACAGGAATAGTGTCATTAGCATTTAGCGTTGCAGATTCTAGCAAACGCAATTTTTCGGCTGGAGTTTGTGAATATTCGCCTTGAGTTTCTTCCTCTGCTTTTGCTAGGGCTTGACAAATACTTGTAGGAGTTACAGTCCCCACAAGTTGATTATGATCATCTATAACTGGCAAAATATCCAATTGATGCTGCTGCAACAGTGTAATTACAGTTGCTGTACTTTGAAATTCTGCAAGTTTTAGGGTAATTGTCACAGATTGCATAACTTCAGAAATGGTGGTTGTTTTCAAGTTAACCCCGTCAGCTAAAAGCTGCACCACATCTTTGTGCGTAAACCATCCTACTACCTGTGATACTGACACAACCAAGAGACTAACGGCATGATTTGCCATCAGCAATACTGCGTCTAACACTAAAGTTTCTGGATCTACCGTTACTGGATTCAAGTCAATTATTGACTTGAAGCACTGTAGGCAGGTAAAGTGAGGTAAAGCTTGCATAGAGAATTATGATAGCTATCATCAATAAATAGTTAATTAAAGCAAATTATTGATCTCAGAATCTTCTAATATTTTGGTGCAAAATAAACAATAATATTTAAATTAAAAGTTATGTAAATTTACACTAAAGCTTAGATACTGGGTAAGACAGGGCAATTTAGTTCTACCCTTGTTAATTTATCGCGTTCCTGGCGATCGCCTTTCGCCATAACGCAATAACTTTTCTATAGTTGCAAGGCGATTTTCCCAGGCTTTGACTTGATAGGGATGATCTGTAGCTGGTTGGCGCATCCATATCTGAAACTGAGACTGAAATCGAGTCAATGTTGCTCTTGCAGCTATTAAATTACCAGTAGAAGGTGAAATTGCTAATTGATTTAAAGCACCTTGGACAACTTTTACCTGCTGATTAAAATCAGCAATTGTGGCAGCAGACATTTGTAATTGGTCATTTTGCAGAACTAATTGCCATTCACTTTGTAACGCCGTGTAACGGACAGCAGCAGCTTTAAAAGGCTGGCGGTGAGGAATAGGTTCATTAGTTCTGGATGAAACCTGTCCTTGGGTATGATGAAAAATTTGTTCTAACTGATCATTAAAATTCTCAGCCGCAAATAGTGCATAACCACTGATTGGTAAATCTCTAATCAATTGCAGTTGGTCAAATGCTCCCACATTGGGCAAAGAAAGTAAGCGAATACCTGGCAACAATAAGGTAGAACCTAATTTTCTGGAAGTTATCCAGGGTTGGGCTAATCGTTGGAACCGAGAAGTGTCTTGAGCATAAGTCATTGGCACAATTAAATCTATATCTCCTCGCTTTGCCCAAACTTCCCAATTTTGTTGAAGTTTTTGAATGCGTTCTTTTTCCGGGAGAGGAAAGACAGCTACAGAAAAAATCAAATCTGGACGCTTTTTTCGTAGTTGCTGTGTGACTTGGGTAACAAAGCTGTCAACTTGTTCGGTCCGAAATGCTGTCCACTTTTGCCACAAGTCCCGTTGACTAGGAGAAATATTGACTGGATCTACGCCATGCAGTTGCTGAAACTGCGCTCTAGCAGCTTTACCATAACCATAACTGCGTCCAGCATCAGGGTCTTGGAAGGGATAGCGAATGTAATCTAGTTGTACACCATCTACTTGATAGCGGGTGACAATTTCTTCATACAGTTTGAGTAAATATTGCCGCAATTCGGGATTAGCTGGGTCGTAAAATGGCTTGGTTTGTCGAGCCGGAATTGTTTTACCTTGATGATCATAGTTTGCCCAATCAGGATTGGCTGCTAAAACTGGTCCAGGATAATTAGGATGGGCATTAATTAGCTGATTGTGCATCTGATTACCAGCCGCAAAAACCCAAACCCAAGCGTGTAACTCCATTCCCCGTTGGTGGGCTAATTTCACTCCAGCCGCCAAGGGGTCTCCAACCACGAATTAATGGGTTGGGTTGGGGTGCAACTTGGCTGGGATAAATAGTATAACCAGCGTTGACAGTTTCAAAAAAGACGGTGTTAATTCCCGACTTTGCTAACCTGTCAAAGATTTTGGCTAGTTCTTTTTCGCTACCAGCCTGAACAATTGTGCCTCTGTCTAACCATACAGCCCGAATTTCGGCTTGAGCTAGTCTGCTATTGAGAGGAAACTGTTTCCATAAATTTGCTTTGGTTGCTAGCCATTGTTGGCGAGCTAAGGCGTATTTTTTTTGGGCAATTAATTGAGGTATTTTATTGACAAATACCCTAGCCTGTGATAGATCTTGTTCTTTGCTGAGACTGCCAATTCTGGCTCTATGAGATGTTTGTCCCTTGAGAGATGGGTTGTTAGTCATGGCTTCACCCAGGCTACTATATGCTGATGCGGCTAGATGAGCGCTTTCTACCCGACCAATCAGGTTTTTTAATTCTTGTTGAAGGGCGATCGCTTGATTTTGATTAATCGGTGCATTGGAGTTGGGTGAAATATCCCAGTGTACTGCTTGTTGTAGTTGATCGAGTTCGTCGGGGGAAGGGGGAGTGGGGAGTGGGGAGTGGGGAGTGGGGGGGGATGAGATAGCGGCGGTTAGTGATGTTGAGCAGGTTGGGGAACCTCCGGGTATTTTGTTCTGGCGTTGTGATGACTTTGATCTATGGCGAGTTAGGGCAGCTTTTAACCAGCTGTTATCTAAATCTGCGACTGAGGCTGTATTTGTTCCCCAACGCCAACCTAAGAAGGTAGAACGCTCTGTTGTGACGACTGCGGCCGGATTATCTGGGGAATTCCAGACAGCAGCAGCGTGACTGGTAACATTGTTAGGAATTAAAACCCCGCCATGTACTTTACCGAAAAGTCCGTTTTGGTTTTCCCATTGATAATTCTGAGTTTTTGAGGGTTGTATCTGTTGCGTCTGATTTTGACTGAAACCCCAATAACCTCCCAGGAGCGATCGCATTAACTGACGGACTCCTGGATCTGACAGACTACCTATAGGACCGCTAGCAATCAGGTTTCCGCCCCGGCTCATCCATTCTTGGAGAGCGATCGCTTGAACTGGTGTTAATCTCTCAACATTAGGTAAAAATAACACCTTGCGATCGCCCCAATCTGCGGCACTCCTGACATTAGCTATGGGAATAACGCAATATTTCACATTTATGGCTTGCAAACGCTGGGTAATTTCTGCCCATTGCTGCTGATTTTCTTGACTATATACCACACTTAAGACAGGTTCCTCAGTAGTCGCCGTTGCTGGTAAAATCCCCAAGCTCTGAAAAATTAAAAGTTTAAAAGTGACAATGAAGAATCCAGCTTTTTTGATTTTCTTATGGTATCTATTGTGATTCTTCACTATTCACTCCTAAATTTATTATTTACCAGTCTTTTGTTTATTTATCGTTCTATAGGAATCCTATTTGAGTTTTGAACAGGACTTTTTTAAACCAGGACTTACGCAACAATTGCCAAAAATCTTGATTTATCGAACCGCCAAGTCGCCTAAAGCCTTCGGCATAGCTTCGCTTACCGCGTAGCGTCTCCCCTTGGGAGAAGAACGCCAAGAAAACGTAGATTATGCGTAAGTCCTATAAACGAACCACAGAGATCACAGAGAAAGAGAAAAAAGAGAAATGTTCACGTTTTATTTAGTATCGTCCTATATATCCATAAATGACCTCCGAAAAACGACTGATATTTACTCACTAAACTAGAACTTGTTCATTAATACAAGCATTTATCAATTCTTCAATCCCTGCAACTGGGAATATTTGTGTCTTAAGTTTTTCAGTAACTTCGGCAACACTCATATCATCCAAAAATATCAACTCGCCATTTTTTAGCATCAGTTTTGGCAGTAAAATTCCATCGCCTAAATCTTTGTTTGAGAGATTTAAAAGTAAATCATGACCTGTAATTAACCCAGTCACACTAATATCTTGTCCCCAGTAATCACTAGATAAAGCCTGCATATTAACTTCTAAACCTTCAACCGCATTTAAACGCTTCAAAATTGGTTGAAATGCTTGCTCTACCGCATTACCAACTACCCACGTTAATTTCTTGGGATGGTAAAGCTTAGGCGGTAATAATTCGGCGGCTGTAGATGCAAATTGCTTAATAAATAAACGAATGGAACCCACACCGTTGTCAATTTGCGGATATTCTTCATAGTCCGCTTCACTGGGTAATTCCTCACCTGCAATCAAAAACCACTCATCGGCTAACCAAGCAAAGCCAGAACCGAATTGTTGGCGAAACTGCTGGGAAATTTTTTGCACTTGGGAAATCACTTCTTGAGCTTTTTCCCTGGTTACGGGGATGAGTTCGTCTTCCTCTGGGCGAAACCGCGTCAAGCCCACGGGGACTACTGCGACTGATGCCACAGCAGGTATTTCACCATGATGGAAAGATGCTAAATCCTTGAGGGTTTGTTCCAGGTGTTTTCCATCGTTTATACCAGGACAAACGACTACTTGGGCGTGAATTTGCAATCTTCGATCTTGGAACCATTTTATTTGAGACAGAATTTGCCCTGCACGCTGATTTTTCAGCAGTCTAATTCTGATTTCGGGTTCTGTCGCATGAACAGAAACAAACAAGGGAGATAGGCGCATTTGTTCAATACGTTGCCATTCTCTTTCTGACAAATTGGTAAGGGTTAAATAGGAACCATATAAAAAGCTGAGACGGTAATCATCATCTTTTAAATACAAGCTGGAACGCTTACCTGGTGGCTGTTGATCAATAAAGCAAAATGGACAACGGTTATTACATTGAATTAACCCATCAAATAAAGCTGTGGCAAATTCTAGCCCCAAGTCTTCGTCGTAATCTTTTTCAATTTCAATATGATGAGTATTTCCCGATGCGTCTAAAACTTCCAATTCGAGAATTTCATCAGCACACAAAAATTGATAATCAATTAAATCACGGGGTTGTGTGCCATTGATAGCAACTATGGCATCCCCCGCGTCAAAGCCAACTTCTGCGGCGATGGAATCGGGTAATACTTTGGTAATTTGGGCAGGACTGATGGTAGACATGGTGGAGAATTTTAGATTTTAGATTTTAAATTTTGGATTGAACTGCAATCTAAAATCGCAAATCCAAAATCCAAAATTGCTTGACTATTAACTATTTTTCAATAATCCGGCGCTGATTGCACCTAAAATGACGATACCAAATGCTAGGCGATACCAAATAAATACCCAGGTGCTTTGGGTTTTGAGGAATTGGATCAATCCAGCGATCGCTATATACGAAAATATCCCAGATGAAATTGTCCCGACAACCATCGGCACTATACCGACGTTACCTACACCTACTGCTAAAAAATCTTTTAATTCCACTAATCCGGCGATGGTGATGGCGGGAATTCCCAGCAAAAATGAGAATCTGGCGGCTGTTTCTCGTTCTAAACTCATAAATAGCCCCCCGGTGATGGTGGAACCTGAACGAGATACGCCAGGAATTAATGCTAAAGCTTGAGCTAAACCCATCCATAACCCATCTTTCATGCTTAAATGCTGGAAGTCACGTTGACGTTTACCGAGTTTTTCTGCTATTCCCAATAACAGCGACATGAATATGGAGGCTATGGCGATCGCTGTGAGGCTTCTTAAGGGTGAATTATCGTAATCTGGAATAAATCTTTTAATTAACAATCCCAAGACCAGGATCGGCACTGTTCCCAAGATAATGCCCATAAATAGCTGGAAGTCTTGGTTTTGGTAATCTTTAAGAGCGATCGCTTTTGTTGCTCCCTTGATAATTTGCGTCATATCATCCCAGAAATACCACAACACGGCGACAATACTACCCAGCTGAATAATCGCCGTAAAAGCTACTCCCGGATCACCCCAACCCAGGGCTACAGGCACAACTTTTAAATGTGCTGAACTGCTGATGGGGAGAAATTCGGTCATTCCCTGCACAAAGCCTAAAAAAATCGCTTGTAAGATATTCATTGGTTGCTGTATCTCCTCTAAAGCTGGGTTAGCTTGGGTACTTAAAACTTTTATAGGAAATGCTGCAACTGAGAAAATGGCAGATGCTGCACTTAAGAGCATGAACCATTGACGTTTTGATCTAGCCATTTAATTTACCTGTGATAGCGAAAGCGGAGCTTGTGCTTTGATGACCAAAGAGGCGGAGGGGCTTTCTAGCAGGGAGCAGGGGGAGCAATCCCTGCCCAGTAGCCGTGAAGCGGAGCGGAACATGGGTACAAGCCCCGCCCTTCTAGGGCGCTCTTACTGGGACGGAGTAAAAGCTCCGGCTCAGTTTTCCCCCTTGCTCCCTGCCCCCTGCTCCCCTGCTTCTTTTGACAACCAATTACACAAACAGCTGTCTGGGTAACTTTCCAGGAAAATATCCTCAGACAGCATCGACTTATTGAGGATTGGAGATTGGGAAAAGTAATCCCACAATAAGACAATCCAGCACGGTTGATCTGCCTACTTTGGGTGCAATAAACAATCTACGCAAAATTTCGGTACAATAAAAATGCCCAGGGGGGGGATTTTTCATGTGATATCTTAAGTAAAATAAAGTTTAGTAACAAATATTAAAAACGTTGATTAATAATAGCTTGTCTTCCTACACCATTCCTGCTAACGGAATCAATACTGTTTTACCCACAACGGAAGTTGGGCAAAAAAGCATCAGGCAGTTAGAATCTACACTGGCATCGTCTCCTTCTATACCCATATCTACGGCTACACGCCAAACGTGGTTAGTGTTGGCGGTCGCAGTGTTTTTGGTATCAGTCCCAGTATTTATAGAAGCACCATTAGTGCGATCGCTGCCAGTTTTGAGTGTAGCGCTCACAGGATTTTGGGTGTGGCTAAGTTATGTCTTAATGTCACGCCCCACAACTTATGTCTGGGGAGATTTGCTCTTAGGCTTTAGCTGGAGTTGGTTAACCGGAGCGATTTATTGGGGTTGGTTACGTTGGGAACCTCTTTGGCATTTACCTGTAGAATCTATCGGTTTACCTTTTGCTTGTTGGTGTCTATTCAGGAATTGGGGCAAAGTTGGTAACTGGTTTTACTTAGGTTCTTTACTCGGTACTATTTTGACTGATGTGTATTTTTATCTAGTAGACTTGATGCCCTATTGGCGGCAAATTATGCTAGTAGAACCGGATAGCGTGCCACCAATCTTACAAACTGCTTTAATCCAAGTCCAAACCCCTTGGGGACAAGGCTGGGCAGTAGTTTTAGCTATCTTGCTGTTAACAGCAGGAATTTTACCTTTACGTACAAAATCACAACATTGGTACGCCTTTAGTGGAGCAGTGTTAAGTACAATTTTGGTAGATAGCCTCTTCTTAATAGCTGCAAATGCTGCCTAAACACTTACTTAGAATAAGCATGGTATCAAAAAAGTGAATAATTAATAATTTTTTCCCACTATCCCAGATGTGTAGATAACTTTTTGTAAAAATAGTATCAAACCCAGTAGCAGCAAATATTGCGGGTATTAATAAGCTGTATATTAGTCTTTGATGACTGCTGTGTGTTGAAGAAGCCAGAAGCTCTCAACCCAAGGTGAAGGAGCCAAGACGAATATACACTCAAAGTGTCTATTCATCTTGGCTAGGACGAAGTAGAAGCTCACAGTAATAATCGCTGTGCTTGACTTCATAGGTCTGAATTCATCTGACAGTTGATAGTATTTGACTTAACGTAGTTATTTCAGTTTGATGGAAAGCAGGAGAAAAATGATGAAAACATTGGTACGTTTATTAACAGTATTTAGCTTATTAATTGGCTCTTGGGGATGGCTGGGAACAACTCAGATAGCCACTGCTGCCAATCTCAACAGTTTTGCTTTTAGACAAGTTCCAGTTTTAGCAATTCAGAGACAGAATGGAGCAGACGCGAAGTTAGGGACAGCATTTGGGAAAAAAGTTGATTTGAATAATACCAATGTGCGAGCTTTTCAACAGTTTCCTGGTCTGTACCCTACCCTAGCTAAGAAAATTGTCCTTAATGCTCCTTACAAGAACGTAGAGGATGTATTGGATTTGGAAGGATTGAGCGATCGCCAAAAACAACTTTTGCAAGCCAACTTAGATAATTTCGCTGTCACCGAAAGAGATGTGATCTTCAACGCCGGAGATGACCGCTTTAACAACGGTATCTACAGATAACTAAAAAGCAAATTAGGCATGGGAAATGGGGAATAATCTCTTTCTCCCCCATTCCTTGCTCTCCCATAGTTCCTGAATGCTACAAGCCCTCAGATTTATCTGTGGAGTTAATTCCAAATCCCAAATCCCAAATCCCAAATCCCAAATTGTTTGACTTTGCCTCAAATAGATATCCCTAGCCAATTTGATGTTTTAGTAGTCGGTGCTGGCGCTGCTGGACTGTACACAGCACTCTGTCTACCAGAGAACTTACGAGTCGGCTTGATTACCAAAGAAACTGTGTCTCTATCTGCCAGCGATTGGGCGCAAGGAGGCATTGCGGCGGCCATCGCCCCGGAAGATTCGCCTTCACTGCACATTGAGGATACATTACACGCCGGTGCAGGTTTATGCGATCGCCCAGCCGTAGAATTCTTAGCCGAAGAAGCCCCTCGGTGTATTCAATCTCTGGTTAACTTGGGAGTAGCTTTTGACCGTCACGGTCAAGCTTTAGCTTTAACATTAGAAGCTGCCCATTCTCGTCATCGCGTTCTCCATACTGCCGATACGACAGGGAGGGCAGTCACCACTACCCTCACAGACCAAGTATTGCGCCGCCAGAACATTCAAGTCATCCAACAAGCTTTGGCTTTGAATTTGTGGATAGAACCCCAAACCGGAAGATGTCAAGGAATTAGCCTATTTTATCAAGGTAAAATCACCTGGGTCAGAGCTAGGGCTGTGATTTTGGCAACCGGCGGCGGTGGTCAGGTATTTGCTCAAACAACTAACCCAGCTGTCAGTACGGGCGATGGGGTAGCGATCGCTTGGCGGGCGGGGGCGATACTCCGGGATTTAGAATTTGTGCAATTTCACCCCACATCCCTAACTAAAGCGGGTGCAGACCACTTTCTCATTAGTGAAGCTGTCAGGGGAGAAGGCGCACACCTTATTGATGATCTAGGGCGGCGTTTTGCCTTTGACTACCATCCTGCGGGTGAACTAGCACCCAGAGATGTAGTCAGCAGAGCTATTTTCAGCCATCTGCAACAGACAGCAGTGGATCTAGCCACTGCCCATGTTTGGTTAGATATGCGCCCTATACCCCCGGAAAAAATTCGTCATCGCTTTCCTAACATTGTCAAAGTTTGTCAATATTGGGGTATTGATGTCTTCCAGGAACCCATTCCAGTAGCCCCGGCTGCCCATTACTGGATGGGTGGTATTGTGGCTGATTTAATGAATCGCACAAATATTCCGGGTTTATACGCAGTGGGAGAAACCGCCAGTACGGGAGTACATGGGGCGAATCGTTTGGCGAGTAACTCTTTGCTTGAATGTATTGTGTTTGGCGCACAAATGGCTAATCTTGATCTGGGAGATACTGCACCATTCTCAGAAGTCCCAATCCTGCCATTACGAGAATTTAGCGCCAATGTCGGTGAATGGCAAACCCAAAAAACCCAATTAGAAATACTTAGAGAAAAACTACCCCGTTTAGTTTGGCAAAGTGCGGGGATTTGTCGAGAACAGTCAAGTTTAGCAGATGCGATCGCCACTGTTGAATCTTGGCAACAAGATTTTGCTGCTTTACCTTTGAGTCAATTCTTACTTTCTTTAAGTCCTAACGAACCAGTTAGTTTTGACATCCCAGATGTAGAAAGGCAATTGCGACTTTGGGCAGAAACCCGTAATTTACTAGATGTAGCCTATTTAATTCTTAAAAGTGCAGCTTTTAGAACTGAAAGCCGTGGCGGACATTACCGCCTAGACTATCCTCAATCAGATCCCAATTGGCAAGTCCATACCCTAGTACAAAAACGCCAATGGCAGAAATCTCTGATCTTGAAAAATTAGACATTTGCTCAGAATTTTTACAGAAGTGAGGACAGTGTTAATTCGTCAACGCTATGAAGCAACAAGGTTTATCTCAATAATTATTACGCTGCTCTAAGCACAGCACTTTGCTATATCAGCGCGTACCACTACCATGCTTACTGTTAGGTCCGCCATTATTTGGTGGAATATACATATCTTTTGAATCCTGATTATTAACCTGATCAGTGATTAAATAGCTGTGATTACTGGGATTCAACTTATCCAATGTCACAGCGTTGACGTTAACTGTGGTGACAGCTATTTTTGGAATCATCCAATAAGCACTGATAAAAAATAGCACAGCCCTCATAATTATCCAGTTGGTTCCCATAAGTCTTGGTAAATTCCATTGATTCTAATTTCATTGCGTGATTCTCTGTATTTACATCAGTGTTAGTGATACTTCCGGAAAAATTTAAATCTTAATTACATTGTTTTTACAACTAAACTCATACTGACTCTACTGATAAATGCTGAGTAGCTGGCGCATTAGGCAAAAGCTAAAGCTTGAAATCACCTACATCTAAGAGATATAACTAAAAAGCAGTTGAAAACATCAGTCTAAAGTCAGAGATAATTAAGAAGCTTTTACAAAAAAATTATATGAAACGATAAATTTTTACTAAACGTTTATTTTTTAACCGTGTAAATACGATATTAAAGATTGGAAAAAAATTAAAAGTCTTATATTCAACAGCCAATACAACTAAATTTCAGATAACAAGCCTGATAAAGCTGTAAATTTACTAGTTTTAATTAATATTTACTTTAAAGAATATTACTTAAGTATATTGAATTTGCAGTATGGAGGTAAGCTGACTAGTACCGCAGGGCATTCGTCAAAAGTTAAACAATAATTTTTATAACTCATTGATATTTGCTATGTGTAAATTAAAATTAAACACCCACTGATGGTTTTGGTTAATTATCGGCATTTTCAGCAAATTCATACCGATTTTTTCCCAGGTGCTTGGCACGGTACATAGCCGCATCTGCTTGTCTAATCAATGTTTTAGGATTTTGGCTATTTATTGGGTAGATGCTAATACCAATACTGGCAGAAACCCTAGTAGTACGTCCCTCCAAAACAATTGGCGCAATGATACTTTCTAAAACTTTTTCCGCGATTTTAGCTGCTACTTCTACGTTAGGAATTGACCGTAAAATTATAATAAATTCATCGCCACCCAATCGGGATACAGTATCGCTACCGCGTAAAGTCTGGCTGAGTCGTTGAGCGATTGATATTAGTAGGCGATCGCCTATATCATGCCCTAAAGTATCATTAATTTGCTTAAAACCATCTAGGTCAATAAACAGCAATCCCAGTAACAAGTTATGATCTTGCGCCCAAATTAACGATTCTTGAAGTTGTTCTGCGAAAAATTTCCGATTCGTTAAGCCTGTAAGAGGATCATGATCAGCCAGATAACGCAAGTGGTCTTCTTTGAGTTTTAATTCATTATTAGAGCGGGATAACTCAGCCGCAGTCCGCTTCAGTTCATCTTCCATCAACTTACGCTGGGTCATATCTCGGATCACCCCCACCAAAAATAAATTACCAGCCGCGTCTTTGTGGAGCGATCGCTTAGTAGCAATCAGATGGGTAGTACCATTAGCATCAGTAAATTCTTCTTCGTTTTCCTGCGGTCGCTGAGTTTGAAAAACCAGATGATCTTGCTGTCGAAACACATTTACTTCATGTTGAGGAAAAAAGTTATAATCTGACTTTTCAATTAAGACAGTATTGGGATAACCGATTAATTGACAATAAGCTTCATTCAAAACAATCCACTGATATTGTTCATTCTTCACAAAAACCGGGTCAGCAATCGTATTGATCACTTGTTGCAAAAACTCTTTAGAACGTTTTAACTCGTCTTGCTTATAGGCAATATTAGAGATAATCCAAATAGCGGAACTAACAAAGGTCAATAATGCAGGAATGATCGGTATCCACCAACCTGACAAAAAAGCTAAGTAAGTCAATAGAAGCAGCACCAAGCAAGATAGTAAGGTACTGATAATACTTGGAATTGGGTATCTGATTCGCCATGTGATTACAGCACCCACATAAGACCAAGTAAAAATCCATAAGCATTCCCCTGTTTGAGACCAGACTTTAAGTAAAGGTCGTCCTTCTAGAGCTGCTGAGATTAACTCACTGATAAAATAAGCTTGCAATTTAATGCCAGGAATAGGCTCTGCTGTACCTATCAGACGACTAGAATGAGGAATAAACACAAAATCTTGGATACTGGGAGCAGTGGAACCAATCAAGACGATGCGATCGCTCATCCAGCTTTTTGGAACTTTATTTTCCAGGACATCGGTGATCCTCACCTGACGATAACCACATAATTCTTGAGATGAACTGTGACAACCTGGCTTAGGAAAGTTAGATAAAATTTGGTAGCCTTGAGCATCAGCTTGCACATAAGCACCATCATTCGCCTCAAATCGAGTAAATACCGCCTTACCTAACCGTAAAGACTCAGAATTATTAGCTGCTTTTTGGGGAATTATGTCTTCCGATTTTAAATACAATAAAGCCAGTTTCAGAGCAAAACTTTCGTGTAGCTGTTGACCCACGTGCCAATATAGTAAGCTGCGACGTACTTTGCCATCAGAGTCAAATAATACATTACTAAAACCCACTTGTTGATTATTCAGACTTTGTGCAGGTGAAACACTGCCATTTGGACTATTTGCCAATAGTTGATTGCCAATCAAGTTAGGCATTGACCGATAAGCTGCGGCCAGTTTCTCATAACCATATTTAACTGGAAAATTCCGGTAGATATCTAAACCAATAGCGCGGGGTTTATAGGCTTGAATTTTTTGTAATAAATCAGCCAGATCACCATCTGGAATTGGCCAGGAACCTATTTGCTTCAAAGAAGCCTCATCAATGGCGACAATAGTGATTCGAGGATCTAGTTGTTCCTCTGGACGTAAGTGAAATAATTGATCCAACGCTGCTAACTCTAAAGATTGTAATAATCCTACAGAACGCAAAATCAAGATACAAACTGCCACAATTAAAGCTGTAATCAATGCTTTATGTCTTCGCCCAAAGGTTTGTTTGAGTTTCAAAATTAATCTGACAAGAGATTTTTCTAGATGCTTAATCATACCCATTACCTAGCAGGAAAAATATTTCTTGTAGCCATCAACTAGCTAGCAAATATAATCAGTGTGTGAAGTTGATTTAGTTTCTCAGAATTTTTTCCCTTAAGTTATGTTCCTTCAAACAATTTTGGTGACCTCTTATGGATCACCATTGATTAAGTAGTCATTAGTGTGTTGGAGTGTATACCCCGCCTCTGGTGGGTGTAGTTAATTAAAAGTTAAGAACTGCGATTAGGGTTTAAATTTGTGACTCCTGAACTGTTGGGAATAATATTTCAATTTACGCCATGCTTTACTAGAGCTTTGTTGCCTATGAGAACAAGTTAAGTATAGATACAAGTAAGTCGGCACTAATATTTCAAGCTATATTAAGAACTTTTAATGTAGTCGGTGTTGTCGCACAGCGCAACGCACCGTCAAAACTTCGGCTTTTTGTGTCAACAATTCAAGGTGCGTTAGCCTACGGCATAACACACCCTACGAACAATTTATATTTCTTCATGTATAGCAAAGTGCTGAGTAGAAACCAAGTTAGCTCAAGGCTTTCAGCAATCAACAATGTCCTAACCTCCTTGGCGGTTGCTATATAAACCGTCGTACTTTTAATAGCTTCAAATTCACAAATCTTTTTTTCGGATTTATAGTCAAAAAAAAGTCAACTGGGAAAGAATGTAGCCGCATTCAACCAGTTGACTATATTTAATCCGAGTTTTGATGAAAAAAAAGACTTATTGCCACTAACTATCGGAAATACTTAAAGTTTCTGGCACCTGTATAACCAGAAATCTTTCCCAGTTGTTCGAGGTTTTGAACTCCACTATAGATTTGACCATTAATAATCCAACTAGGGAAGCCTGTGATGTTCGCTGCCTTACATACTTCTGGTTGACCTTTAGGGCTATCAGCAGCACACTCTACCGGAATCTGATTTTCTTGAAGAATTTGGTAAGCTTCCTTGCCGAATAGTAGTTTTTGTTCATGGCAGTGAGGACACCAATAGGCAACATATTCCTTAGCATCTACGGTTGCTAGATGGCGCGCTAGTTCAATTTCTGCCTCACCAGAGGTAGTGGTGATTTCCCAACCAAAAGCCGGATTGGGTTGTTCTTTGGGAGTAAAGCTAATTCGTTGAGATTCACCAGAAGTTGAATCTGATGTCACACCTGATGAATTCACGCCAGCATAGATACCTAAAGTACCAATCAGCGTTACCATCCCCACAATAATAGCGGTAAAAAAGATTTGCCCTATATCCTCCCAAGAACGACCGATAATCGTCAAAACTAAAAGACTGACGGAGAACAAAGCCGAAGCAATACAGTAATAACAGACGGCTTGGATTTGGAATGCCAGCAAGTACATTAAATAGCCACTGAAAACCGACATTGCGATCGCGCCTACCAGCAGCAACCACCAAGTCAAGTTTTCCAGTTGTTTCAGGCTATTTTTAGCATCCGGTTTCCATGCTAAAGGCACAACAGCCAAAATCAGCATACCGGCATAAGCCAGAAACCCGAATAAAGCTAAGGGCTGTCCGCCAAAAATTGGTATGGTTGCCCAAGGACTGGAAAGTACATCATTACAGCTTTTGGCACCAGCTTCGGCCACACAGGCGGCACTGCCTCCTGTTAACTTTTCTATGGCGATATAACCTGTAGTCAAGGCACCAAGTCCAGCGATCGCCCCAATCAATAAACGCGACCATTTGTGAATCCAAGGAGTAGAACGGCGGCGAATCATAAACTGCTATTAGTCATTGGTCATTGGTCATTGGTCATTGGTCATTGGTCATTGGTCATTAAGAAAATTCTTTCCCCAGTCAACCGTCAACCGTCTCCTAAGAATGTATTTTCATAGGCCTAGAAATAGACTGAATCTCACCGGGAGAATTCCAAAGACTATGGGCGGCTTCTACAAATTGACTGACGCGAATTGGGTCAATTGGTTGCTCAATTCGACCGTGGCGCTTGAGAGAACTGGAAACAATTACACCATTTGCCGCCTGCATCAGTGTACCAATATTTTCCCAATTGGCTCCACTACCAATGAAAACTGGAGTCCCATTTGCCGCACCACAAGCTAGTTCCAGGTCTTCTTGGTTAGGAGGGCTACCGGTAGCCCAGCCAGACAAAATTATGGCATCTGCTAAACCTCGCTCAATTGTGTCTTTCACAGCAACTGTGAGATTTGGAGAACCCAAGGGACGGGCGTGCTTCACCAGCACATCAGCGATAATTTTGACATCGCAGCCCAATTCTCGCCGATAACGAAGTAATTGATGAGCTTCTCCTTCAATTAATCCTTGGTCAGTTGCCATCACCCCTGTCAATACATTGACCCGAATAAATTGTGCTTGTGTGCAGCTGGCGATCGCCATTGCACTTTTGCCATCGTTCCGCAAAACATTTAAGCCTATGGGCAGTGGCACCAAATTTTGGATTCGTTGGACGACCACAGTCATAGCACTCACAACTGCTGGATCAACTTGGTTTTTGGCAAACGGCGCATCAAAAAAGTTTTCCACAATAATGCCATCCACCCCACCACTGGCTAAGGCTGCGGCTTCTTGTTCGGCACGGTGAATTACCGCTTTGAGATTACCTCCCCAACGGGGCGAGGTGGGCAGTGGAAGTAGATCGAACCACGCCAATAATCGGTGTTCGAGTTTTAAATAGCTGATATAAATCCACGTCTTTCATCCGCTTTGCGGGGTCTAGTGTCCATCAGTCGAGAGTCTAGAATGTGTTTGACTATTGACTATTGAACGCCAGTCAAGCAAGAGGACAAGGGGCAGGGGGCGGGGTGCAGGGGGGAGAACCCTATGCCTAAATACAGGGGCTTGGGAAAAGGACGCATTATTTCTCGCACTTGCGCGTCTGGAAATAACTATTTTGATGTTTGGCATACATCAATGCAGGGGCTTGTATCCCTGTTGGCTGGGGAATTAAAAATCCTTCTACCTTGCTCCTTGCTCCCTGCTCCCTGCTCCCTGCTCCCCTGCCTCTTCTGGTCACCTCAAGTCAGGGAAGCTGCTGATGGCGCTGGCTCCTCTTGACTTTTAACTAACTAGTCAAATGTGTTTTAAGTTTGGTTGTCTTACAACCTCTTCCCTAGGATGGAAATTATCGTAAAACCTCCCCTAAGATATGTTAAGATAAAACTAGGCTAGAAGAAGAGTTTGCCACTCACAAGACGCGAGGCAGCTTCCACTGGTTTAGGCACCTCGTCCGCGCGTAGTCGTGGGCAAAGCCTGATCATGAGGGTAGCATCACAACTGCTTTATTAGGCGTGGTCTCGTACTCCTGGGTCGAAAAAATCTACCCAGAGAGCGTGGTTTCCTTGAGGGTAAGCGACTTCTCAAAACAAGCCCTTTGGGCGGCTTCCCGACGGGTAAATTAACAACAAACACGCTGCGGTAACTAAAAATACCAACAGAAAATTGTTAAAAAACACAGGTGTCAATTGTACTCAAAGACACTCACTTTACCCAGGGAAATAGACTAAATAGTACAAATATTATAACATGGCCGGAAACTATCCATGTCATATACAGACAGGTAGTAGCTGGCAGTTAAAACCTGTTATTCTAGCCCTTGACTGTGTAAAGGTGTGTATCACAATCAGCGAAATCATCGCTGCTTGAGGATCTGATTACAAAAAACCGAAAATGTTTTCAAAATATGGGTGAAAAGCCAACGATTGCAATTTCGCACCTGGGCTGCGAAAAAAATAGAATTGATACAGAACACATGCTGGGGCTGCTTGCAGAAGCAGGCTATGGTATAGATACAAATGAAGAGTTAGCCGATTACGTTATAGTTAATACTTGTAGTTTTATAGAAGCAGCAAGACAGGAATCTGTCAGAACTTTAGTAGAACTGGCAGAAGCTAACAAGAAAGTCGTGATCACTGGCTGTATGGCGCAGCACTTTCAAGAACAATTATTAGAAGAGTTGCCCGAAGCAGTGGCACTGGTAGGCACTGGTGATTATCACAAAATTGTTAATGTAATTGAGCGTGTAGAAAAAGGCGAGCAGGTAAAAGAGGTTAGTCTAGAACCCACCTACATTGCCGACGAAACTACACCGCGTTATCGCACTACAACCGAAGGCGTTGCCTATCTGCGGGTAGCCGAAGGATGTGATTATCGTTGTGCATTTTGTATTATTCCTTATCTCAGAGGGAACCAGCGATCGCGTACTATTGAATCTATAGTTGCTGAAGCGGAGCAGTTAGCTAGCCAAGGGGTGCAGGAAATTATCTTAATTTCCCAAATCACCACCAATTACGGGTTAGATATCTATGGAAAGCCAAAGTTAGCCGAATTACTTCGCGCTTTGGGTAAAGTAGATGTACCGTGGATTAGAATGCATTATGCATACCCCACCGGGTTAACCCCAGATGTCATAGAGGCAATCCAAGAAACCCACAACGTCTTACCATATCTAGATTTGCCCCTTCAACATTCTCATCCAGATATTCTTCGCTCAATGAATCGTCCCTGGCAAGGACGGGTAAATGATGGGATTATTGAACGCATCAAAGCAGCCCTACCAAATGCGGTACTCAGGACAACATTTATAGTTGGTTTCCCCGGAGAAACCGCAGAGCATTTTGAGCATCTACTAGAATTCGTTCAGAAACACGAATTTGACCATGTTGGTGTATTCACCTTTTCACCGGAAGAAGGAACGCCCGCTTATAAGCTAGCCAATCAGTTACCCCAATCCGTGATGGATGAGCGCTGGCATAGATTAATGGCGCTTCAAGAGCCGATTGCGGGTAAAAAAAATCAACAGGAAATCGGCAAAATAGTTGAAGTCCTGATTGAGCAAGAACACCCTGAAACTGGAAAGCTCATAGGTCGCTCAGGTAGGTTTTCCCCAGAAGTCGATGGTCAGATATATATCGATGGGGAAGCAAAATTAGGAACCATCGTGCCAGTAGCGATCCATAGCGCTGATACTTATGACCTCTACGGTCAAGTTGTTAATAGTTACCAAAAGTAGAGGCCGCAGGGTGAGTCCAGCACTGCAAGAACGCAGCGTCTTGGACACAAGAGAAGTCACGTCAAGCCCTTTGGGCATCGCTGACGCTCATTCCACGCTAACGCTGACCGCGTAGCACCCTCTGTTAAATGAGGGTTTCACAAACTTGCTTTAAATCTGACTACTCAATACAACTGCTGTCAGATTTAAAAATTCCGAACCAAACAACAAAATCTAGGAGAATTAATGACTCTTTCTTTCCAAGAACTAGGTATTTCACAAAAGCGTGTTGAGCAACTAGAAAACATCGGCTTTACCACACCTACTAATATTCAAACTCAAGCCATTCCCCAATTGCTAGCAGGTCGGGATGTCGTGGGTCAATCCCAAACCGGAACAGGCAAAACCGCAGCATTTTCTCTGCCAATCTTAGAGCAGATGGATGTGAATCACAAAGCTGTACAAGCGCTGGTACTAGCGCCAACCCGTGAGTTAGCAATTCAAGTTCACGATGCCATCACCCAATTTGTGGGCGACGAAGGATTGCGGATTCTGGCAATTTATGGTGGTCAATCCATTGAACGCCAAATGATGCAGCTCAAACGTGGTGTTCACATGGTTGTGGGTACACCAGGACGAATGATCGACTTACTAGATCGGGGCTGTTTAAAGCTCGATCAAGTCAAGTGGTTTGTCTTGGATGAAGCTGATGAAATGTTGAGCATGGGCTTTATTGATGACGTGATCAAAATCCTGTCTCAAGCCCCCAAAGAGCGCCAAACAGCTTTATTCTCGGCGACAATGCCACCATCGATTCGCATGATTGTCAATAAATTCTTGCGAAACCCGGCCACAGTCACCGTTGAGCAGCCCAAGGCTTCACCCAACAAAATCAATCAAGTAGCTTATCTGATCCCCCGTCATTGGACAAAAGCCAAGGCATTGCAGCCGATTCTGGAAATGGAAGATCCAGAAACAGCTTTAATCTTTGTGCGTACCAGACGGACAGCAGCAGAACTCACCAATCTCCTACAAGGAGCCGGTCATAGTGTGGACGAATACCACGGTGACTTGTCCCAACAGGCGCGGGAGCGATTATTGACCCGATTCCGTAATCGTCAAGTGCGCTGGGTGGTAGCAACTGATATTGCGGCACGGGGGTTAGATGTCGATCTACTGTCCCATGTAATTAACTTCGACTTGCCAGATAGCGCCGAAACCTATGTTCACCGCATTGGGCGGACTGGTCGGGCGGGGAAAGAAGGTACAGCAATTTCCTTGGTACAACCTTTTGAACGCCGTAAGCAGCAGGCATTTGAGCGCCATAACCGCCAAAATTGGCAATTGCTGACGATTCCCACACGGGCGCAGATTGAAGCACGACATATCAAAAAATTGCAAGAACAAGTCAAAGAAGCCTTGACTGGCGAACGTTTAGCTTCATTCTTGCCCATAGTTAGCGAATTGATTGAAGAATATGATGCTCATGCGATCGCCGCAGCTGCATTACAAATTGCTTATGATCAAACTCGCCCCGCTTGGTTACAATCAGGCGTAGATCCTCAAGATGATGAGCCTTCCTCCAAGCCGAAGTTAGCCAAGCGTCGTGGTGGTGAAGCTTCAAACGATAGAAATCGTTCCTGGAACAAACCAGACAACAATGGAAGTAGTCCCAAGCCCAAGCTACGGACAAATACCAGTAATCGCCGAGACGCTTCTGTGTCATCTTCAAATGCTGGTAGAGAATAAGCTTCTGAGTCATTAGTCATTAGTCATTAGTCATTAGTCATTAGTCATTAGTCATGCCTAGCTACTAAAGACTTATGACTAATAGCTGTTAATTCAGCCAATCACGACTGATTTGTTCGAGTTGCGCGATTTCATCGGTGTTTAAGCTCCAGCCCAAAGCGCCAGCATTTTGTTTTACGTGTTGGGCAGTTTTGACCCCAGCAATAGGAATCACATTTCCTTGTGCTATTAACCAATTGAGGGCTACTTGGGCAGGAGTACGGTCATATTTTTCTCCCAAACTGTTGAGTAAAGAAATTACAGGGGCAATTTTTTGTAACCCTTCTTTACTAAATCGCGGGTCTATCTTCCTCGCACCACCGGGAGTTTGATTACTATCTTGTGTATATTTACCAGTGAGTAATCCCTGAGCTAAGGGACTATATGCCAATAGAGTTACACCCAATTCACGAGCCGTGGCTAAAATCCCGTTGCTTTCAATTTGACGCGCTAGCAACGAGTAGCGGACTTGGTTTACAGCTAAAGGTACTCCACGCGCGGCTAAAATTTGCTGCGCCTCTCGCATTTGAGTGGCTGAATAATTACTCACGCCGACTGAGCCGATTCTACCCCGCTTCACTTCATCTGCTAGGGTATTCATCAAAGTTTCTTGACTTAAAAAGAAAGCAAACGGCCAATGCACTTGATACAGTTCCACTCGTTCTACTTGTAGGCGTTTGAGACTGTCTGTTAACGCATCCGAAACAGATTGACCTGTAAATCTCCAAGGCAAAGGGCCAAATTTCGTCGCCACTTGCACAGGTTGTTGGGCTTTTTGCATGAATTGCCCTAATAATTCTTCTGACAGTCCCAAACCATAAATTTCCGCAGTATCAAAGAAATTTATCCCAGCCTCTAATGCTGCTGTAAAAGCTGCCTCTAACTGTTCTGGTCCATAGCCATCGCCATAATTCCAAAAGAGTTTGTCACCCCAAGCCCAAGTTCCAATACAAAGGGGTGTAACACTGGGGCCATTTTGTCCTAATGTGATATTTTCCACGTGGCAATATGTATTTTATTTACATTTCTTTACCTTTATAGTTTATCGTTACAAATAAAAGTGAGGACAGGATTTAATTAAAGAGAGTCTAGATTCTGTAAATCATACGAAGAAGTAGCTATGGCAAGCGGTGATATATTTGATACTGAAACAAAATCCTTAAGTGTGCCAAGGGTTAACCTGATTACTATGTTCCGGTTGGGCTTGTTTCAGATGGGACTGAGCATGATGTCTATCTTGATTCTGGGTGTACTCAATCGAGTCATGATTCAAGAAATAGCAATTCCAGCAATATTGGTGTCCCTAGTACTAGCTCTACCTGCATTCGTTTCCCCGGCTCGCATTTGGTTTGGTCAAATGTCAGACCTCAAACCTCTATGGGGTTACAATCGTACGGCTTACGTTTGGGTGGGAGCAGCAGTATTTGCGATCGCTTCATTTTTAGCAATACAAGTGCTATGGCAATTAAATGCAGCAGCTAGCAGCACAGATGCCTGGGTATGGACAACCCAAACTATTGGCTGGACAGCATTGCTATCTTTAATTTTTGCCATATATGGTTTAGCAATTTGTGCCAGTGGTACTGCTTTTGCGGCTTTATTAGTGGATATCTCCCAAGAAGATAACCGTTCTAAAATCGTTGGTATTGTCTGGTCAATGCTGATGGTGGGGATTATTGTGGGAGCAATCATTAGTTCCAGTTTGCTCAGTCAATTAACCTCAGAAGCACCTTTAGAAAGTTTACAGTCAGCTGTTAACAGATTATTTTTCATCGTTCCGGCTATTGTCTTTGGGCTGGCGATCATCGCTACATTCGGCGTAGAAAAAAAATATTCCCAATATTCCCGCCGTTCTAACACTGAGAATCGAGACGACAGCGTTAGCGTGGGTAGAGCTTGGAAAATTTTGACAGCTAGTCGTCAAACAGGTTTATTTTTCGCATTTTTGCTGGTCATGACTATCAGCTTATTTATTCAAGACCCTGTTTTAGAACCTTACGCTGGTCAGGTGTTTGGTATGCCTTTGGCAGAAAGCACCAGATTGAATATTTTTTATGGTTTTGGTATCTTGATAGCCTATGGTGTCACAGGTTTTTTAATTGTGCCGCGTTTGGGTAAACGCAGAACTGCACGCTTAGGCTGTGTATTAGTGGCAATTTGTGCGGTATTACTGGGTCTATCAGGATTTACAGCGAATGTAGCTTTTTTGAAATCAAGTTTGTTCTTGTTTGGTTTAGCTACTGGTTTTTTAACTACCGCAGCCGTTAGTTTAATGTTGGATTTGACAGCAGCTGAAGCCGCAGGTACTTTTATTGGGGCTTGGGGATTAGCTCAGTCTGTCTCTAGGGGAATTGCCGTAGTTATAGGCGGTACGATATTGGATATTGGTCGTAATTTTCTGCCGAGTTTAGAACTAGCTTATGGAATGGTATTCTTTCTAGAAGCGGTGGGGATGGTAGTGTCGATTTGGTTCCTGAATCGAGTCAATGTCAAAGAATTTCAAACTAGTGCGAAACAAGCGATCGCATCTGTTCTCGAAAGTGATTTAGACTAATTTCTTGGCTCAGAAGCATCTTTGCGAGAGAATTAATTCATGAATGATTTTTGGACAACAATTCTCGACTTTGCCGAAACCACCACTACCAGAGTGGGAAAGCAACTGATGCAAGATTTTGGCAAAGTGCAGGCTTCGCAAAAAGCTGACGGTAGTTTAGTCACACGAGCCGATAAATGGGCAGATCAGGAAATTTGTGATGCAATAGCTGCTCGTTTTTCTGGTTATGGCATTTTGAGCGAAGAAAGCGACAAAGTATTTCCGGGTACAGAGTGGTGCTGGGTAATCGACCCTCTCGATGGCACTACCAACTTTACTAGAGGTCTTCCCATCTGGTCAATTTCGATGGGATTGCTGTATAAAGGCACGCCTATTTTTGGTTATGTTTACGTTCCACCACTGAGTCAAGCTTTGCACGGTTTCTGGGCGGGTGACTCTGGTTTAACAACACCCTCCGGCGCATTTCTCAACCACCACCCCATCCATAGCAGTAATGATGCTGTCAGTAAAAATCACTTTTTTAACCTCTGCTCCCGCAGCACTTCTGTGATTCAAACAGACTTTCCCTGCAAAATTCGGATGCTGGGTGTGGCTAGCTATAATTTTCTCACAGTTGCGACTGGCGCAACACTAGGCGGAATTGAAGCCACACCAAAGGTTTGGGACATCGCCGGGGCTTGGGTGATTGTTCAGGCGGCTGGAGGTATTTGGACATCTCTGAAGGAGCAGCCATTTCCTTTGTCATCAGGGGAAGATTATAGCGATCGCTCTTTTCCCACCCTAGTTGTCAGTAGTCCGGAAATAGTGCCAGTATTTACGCCATTTCTCAAATATTTAAATCTTTAAATAAAGCAACTGTGTTTTTACTTGATTCTAATGTGTTCAGTAATTATCACTTGCCTTAGATACTGAGAAATATCTAGCAGAATTCAAAGTGAGTAAACTGTTTCATCTTCTTTACGCCATGCTGGATCAACCATACAGATAAATACCAAAGGTTCGCTACCAGAATTGCGAATAAATTGCCGTGTATTGGGGGGAATATACACTGCGTCTCCTGGTTCAACTATCTGAGTTTCATCGTCAATATGCATTTCTCCCTGTCCACTGAGAATGTAATAAACTTCTGAGGTAGTCAGTGAGTGGGGTTGAGAGGTTTTCCCCACTGGTAAAGTTGCGTGAGCCAAACTATAGCGTAATGCCAGGGGCTGTTTATCGGGATGTAGTAGTTCCCGTAGAATGGTGTTATCTCCAGCAATAAATTCTTGACAGTCGTTAAGCTTTTGAACTAGCATCAGTCGATTTTTGATTTTAAGTTTTCAAGTCCCCTTTCTAGTAGAGCATAGGATTGGTCTTTGGTTGATAGTCACAACAATCAATAGCCTCTTCTGTACTGGCTGTAGATGGATGTACAGTGCATTTCAATCGGTAATTGTCGGTAAAAAATTGGCAGTTAGCACAGGGAATTTGATGCATTTGTTTGGCTGTGGTGACACCATCTCGAACTGCTGTCCAAAGACTCGAAGCAACGAGAATAATTACAGTCCAAGCAACGACAAAGCAAATAGGGACTAATAAGGGTTGAATTCCCCCAATTAGAAAATTTGTCAACTCTAACACGGTAAGTCCTGATAAAAATTAAGAGTTAGAAGTATTTTAACTCCTAACTCCTCATTCTTTACTTCTGACTACAGAGGTATAAATTTGGTGTAGGGTGCAGGGGGGAAAGAGGCAGGGGGGCAGGGTGCAGGGTGCGGAGGGGGGAAGACGGTAACTTCCCAATGACTAATGACTAATGACCAATTACCAATTACCAATTACCAATTACCAATTACCAATTACCAATTACCATTAAACGCCAGCATGACCCAGGGCTATACCAGCTACAAGCATTCCCAAAACTAGGAACGGTTGAGCGCTGGCTTGGTATTTGACATCATTTTTCAGGGGGTCACGCAGGAAATACATATCCTGGAAGGTGATTTGCGGGATGATTAATAGCAGCAAAATTGCGGCATACAAGTTTTCGTGAATAGTGATCAGATAAACTGCAATCACAGCTTGAAAGACATCAATCATCACGGCACAAACCCAAGCGGCTCTGGTGACACCAAACATTACAGGTAATGATTTTAATCCGAACTGGCGATCGCCTTCCACACTCTTAAAATCATTCACAATGGCAATACCCAAACCAGCCAAGCTATAAACCACAGTGATTACAACAATTTTCCAATTCAGTTCGCCAAACAGCGCATGACCAGTACACCAAGGAAAAGCCATATAGCTTGCACCCAGGGCATAACCGCCTAACCAACCGTTTTGTTTCAACTTTAATGGGGGCGCAGAATAAATGTAAGCAATAAACGAACCCAGTATAGCTATAGTTGTAATCGTCGGATATTCATTACCAGCCCAAACATCAAGTGCAACAGCCAGAAGATTTCCGGAAATTAACAATACCCAAATTTGGGTAATGACTTGAGGTAAGGGAATTGCACCAGAGGGAATGGGGCGGTAGGGTTCATTCACCGCATCAATTTCACGGTCATAATATTCATTTAAGGTTTGCGTATAACCTGCGAGTAAAGGTCCAGAAAGCAACATACAAGCTGCCGACATCAAGACATTTTCTAGTGTCCAAGTATAGTTACCCGAAGAAGCCGCACCACAGACTACACCCCAAATCAAGGGAATCCAGGTGATAGGTTTCATCAGTTGCAGGCGGATTTTCCAGATAGATTTTTCTCCTGGTGCTGCGCCTTTCATGCCTAATAACTGCCGAGCCTTGGAGCTGCGATCGGCAACGGCTGTAATTTCCTCTTTGGGTGTCACTGAATCTATAGCCTCTGCTGGCTGAGAATTAGGGTTAATTGGGGTTGATTCGGACATAAAACTATGAGTAGGGAGTAGGGAGTAGGGAGTGGGGAATAGGGAGTGAGGAATAGAAGGAGATGAGGAAAAAAGATTGTGGCACTAGCCCAAAAACTTCCCCACTGCCCCCTACCCCTCTGCCTCTTCCCAGTACCCAGTAATTAAAAAGAAATTATCAAATAATTATTCTGAAATTTGGCTCCAGTCACCTGTCTGCCAGTTAGTGCTGGGGGTAAGAACAGATTACGCCGATGATCTCCGGCATCTATTGTGACTTCGGGACCATATTGGGTAAGTTTGACTTGCTTTTTGTCAAATCCTGGCAAGAATAAGCGGACTTGACGATTGTGGATGTCAACTTCTATGGGTTTAGGAGCCTGTAGTGCTTGTTCTACAAAGTTGGGTAGAGCATCTATCAAAGGTTGCCATTCGCCTGTGGGAACATCGGGAACAACGCTCACACTCAGAGGTGTAAATTCTTCTGACAGGTTGACGTTTGGCTCAGGTGATACCAGAATTACACCACCAACGGTTAAACCGATTTGTTGAGCGCTACCCCACAAATAGCGGGAACTAGCCACTTCTAGGGGGTCTGGTGTACTCACCAAGAAGGCCGCAACGCGATGAGGATCTGCAAGGGCGGCTTTTCCTTTATCTAAAAAACCATTCACTTGGTTGGTTGGTAGAGAAAAATTATCTGCTGTCCAGTTGACATTAAAAAAGCTGCTAATTAGCGGCTGAATTAAAGGCGATTCCGCAATAGTCTTTCCCAAATCAGAGTTGACAAATAATTGCTGAAATCGCCGTATATACCAACTCAGAGATTCTGGCATCCCCAACATTCGCAGGGTCAAGGAATCACCTGTGCCATCGTAGATAATCGCGTCATATTTGCCACTGGCATCATATTCGCGGATCGCATTCAAGGCCAGGGCGCTGTCCATCCCTGGTAAGACTACCAGTTCTTGACCATAAACATCTTTGAAGATGGGCGTGCGGAGGTATTGCGCCTCCAGTTTTTTCACTTCTTCCCAGTTGCGTTCTAGCAACACAGATGATTGAAACTGCACAACCTGTAAATTGGGAGCAATTTCCTGGGGATCAGGAGTCAGGGACTGATCCAGTAAAATGGGTAAAACTGGTTCTGCCAAACCTGCTAGAAGTACACGCTTGCCTTGGCTTGCCAATAACTTGGCGGCGGCGATCGCAATTTTAGTCCGCGCTACACCGCCTTTGCCCAAAAATGTCAATATCAGGGACATGACTTGATTCCTATATTCACCGCCAATCTTTTCCACTCCAACTTAGCACTAGGCAAATACTCTTAGCTTCCGCGTTGAGTTCTATCCATTACACAAGTTTGATTTCATCTTCAAAAAACCAAGTGGAAGAATTGTCGTCAAACAGTACCACTACACCGATTCCACGACCATCCGTGACTTTGTAGCCTTGGATAATGCCTATTTGTCCGAGTTTTTTCGCAATAGCAGCAGATACGCGATCGCGCAGACGAAAAACTTTAACCTTTTGTCCGATTTCCATGCCTAGTCACAATGCAATAAACCAAGTCTCAGTTTAGCCGAATCAGTGTCCCTTCGGTGATAGATTTCCGCGATAATTGAGTACAAGGGCAACAATGAGCGCAACATTTGCTGACTCTAGGAGTTAACCAAGATAGTTTCCTTGATTAGGTAACAACTATGACTACCGCCATAAATTTAGTAGATACAAACATTGAATATCCCAGTGCTGATGGAGAACCTGTGGCAGAAACATATCTACATCTCTATGCCATTTTAACTACATTGGAAGTTCTGAAACAATACTTAGCAGGTAGACAGGCAACGGTACTAGCAAATCAATTTCTATATTATGCTCAGGGTTTTCCTCGATTAAGAGTTGCACCAGATGTAATGGTAATTTTTGATGTGCAGCCTGGGGGTAGAGATAACTATAAAGTCTGGGAAGAAGGTCAAGTGCCGCAAGTGGTATTTGAGATGACAAGTAAAGGCACTCAAAAGCAGGATCAAGAGCAAAAAAAAATCTTATATGAACAATTAGGTATTTTAGAATACTGGTTATTTGACCCCAAAGGCGAATGGGTTAACGAAAAATTGCAGGGATATCGTTTACAGAATGAAATTTATCACCCGATTACTGACAGTTTATCTCAGCCTTTAGGATTGCGCCTGGAAGTTGAAGAGGAACTGTTAAGGTTTTATCGCTTAGATACTGGGGCTAAATTACTGATACCCACAGAACTGGCAGAATTGGTGGAACAAGAAAGACAACGGGCTGAACAGGAACATCAACGGGCGGAACGACTGGCGGAACATTTGCGTTCTTTAGGAGTTGACCCAGATACTTTAACTTAAGTCAGAAAAAATACCTTCATCCAAACAAAATCATCTGGATGAAGGTATTTTTTGTAGTAAAGGTATATGTGTGTATAGTTTATTAATTTTCTCAATCCTTTGTTATAGCTATTATTTATACACGTATAAAAATTGAAGAAATCTTCATATAATATTGTGATTAATTGATGATAATTAAGTGTGAGTGTGAGTAGTGAGCGAGGAAACAGGCATTGGTACGGATAATGCAAAATGCTGTAAGTAAGGTAGGAAAGCTGAGGCGAATACTGCCAATAAACCAGCAATTGTGGGCTAAGTTTGATTTATTGAGAACTTTAGTGCGGCGAGATTTAGAGGCGCGGTATAAGGGTTCTGTTTTGGGAAATTTGTGGCCTTTGGTAAATCAGCTTTCACAATTACTGATTTATACTTATGTGTTTTCCATTGTTTTAAGGGTAAAGCTCACTCTCACAAGTTTGCCAGAAAATAATTTCACTTTTGGATTGTGGTTATTTGCTGGTTTGCTCCCTTGGATTGCTTTTTCAGGTGGACTAATGCAATCTGCTAGTTCGGTGGTAGGCCAGCCGAATTTAGTTAAGAAGGTGGTATTTCCCCTGGCTTTGTTACCCTTGGTGCCAATTTTATCGACGTTCATTGAAAGTTCTTTCGGTTTAATGGCGTTGATTTTATTTGTGGCAGTACAAGCGCATACTTTACATCCTACGTTGGCACTGTTACCCTTAGTCTGGTTAACACAATTATTATTAACAGCTGGTTTGGGTTATTTGGCGGCGGGATTAACGGTTTTTTTACGTGATGTTCCGCAGACACTGGGAGTAACTTTAAATATTTGGATGTATTTAACACCAATTATTTATCCTGCCTCAGCAATTCCCGAAGCATGGCGAAATTGGGTATTTTGGTTAAATCCGTTGACTGCGATCGCGGAGGTTTATCGTGATTTAATTTTAGTAGGGGAGGTGAAGCATTGGGGAGAATGGGGAGTTGCGAGTGCGATCGCACTAGTTATATTTTGCCTTGGCTTTGCAGTCTACAAGCGGTTACGTCCGGCTTTTGCTGATGTGTTGTAAATGACTATACTATAAAATATTAACTTTGCTAATTGTGTGTGAGTTTAGAGGAGTGAGATTGAAAATATGGGAGAAGAAATTGCAATTTCTCTCAAAAATGTATCGAAGTGCTTTAAGCGCTATGCTCGTCCAGTAGACCGTTTAAAAGAAATTTTATTACCCGGTAAAAGTATTTCTGATGAATTTTGGGCATTACGCGATATTAATTTAGAAATTCCCAAAGGACAAACAGTAGGAATTATTGGGCGCAATGGCTCTGGTAAAAGTACGCTCTTGCAAATCATCGCTGGAACCTTAACCCCCACAAGCGGTGAAGTACAAGTCAAAGGTCGAGTCTCTGCTTTATTAGAACTAGGAAGTGGTTTTAACCCAGAGTTTACAGGGCGACAAAATGTATTTTTTAATGGGCGCTTATTGGGGTTAACTCAACAAGAAATTGCCGAAAAGTTTGATGAAATTGCCGGATTTGCAGATATAGGAGACTTTATCGAGCAACCTGTTAAAACATACTCAAGCGGTATGTTTGTTCGTTTAGCATTTGCTGTAGCAGTAAATGTCAATCCAGAAATTTTAATTGTGGATGAAGCATTGGCTGTTGGTGATGTTGTGTTTCAGCATCGATGTATGCGGCGGATGCGAGATTTAATGGATTCTGGGGTAACAACTTTATTTGTCTCTCACGATTCCGGAGCAATCAAAAATTTGTGTAATTCCGCAGTCATGATTCATGATGGCAAGTTACGTGCTTCTGGTTTGCCGAATGCAGTCATAATTGAATATCTTAAATTAGTTACGGATTTGGAATTAGGTTTAAGGGAACCATTAGAAATACAGACTCCAATTAAGGAGCAAAATAGCGAGGCTACGGCTTTAGACAAACCCATAACTACATCTGCAATTACTGATAATTTATCTACCAATAAAACTTTTGGTAAGTCAACACGTAGAGGTAGCAGTAAGGCTAAATTTGAACAAATAAAGCTTCTGAATCACTTGGGTGATAATCCCGGAGAAAGCCCTATTTTTGAATTCAACGAAGAAGTTACATTAATTGTTAATTTAAAAACTTATGAACCACTTGCGAGTTGCATTGTTGGATTTTATATTTGTGATAAAAATGGCAACGAAATAATTGGTAGTAACACTTTTGAAGAAAATATTCAGATAGATAGTCTAGCATCAGGAGAGCAATTAGAAATTAAATTTGTTTTTAAGTTACCTTTAAGACCGAACTCTTATAGTTTGACAGTGGCGGGGTCGCAAAATTATGAAGATGTTACTTTCGATTGGATTGATAATGCAATTATCTTTCAAGTTTTACCTCCGAATACAGGAAAAAATATTTATGCTTTAGTTGACCAGCCAATTAGGGTCAATGTAAAAAAAACAGTTTTACCAACAATAGAAATCTCAGTATAATTTCTTTATTAAAGTTCTATAACTATATATAAATATGGATAAAGATTGGTCAAAAGATTATCCCTCATCCGAATACTTGACAGAGGAAGCACTAGATAAAAACAATAGTTTAAGTAAAATAGTTGAGCTAGTAGAAAATAATCAGCGCGTAGTAGATTTTGGGTGCGCTACTGGATACTTAGCTCAGTTACTTAAGAAAAAAGGATGTATTGTTACTGGAGTTGAGATCAACTCAGATGCAGCCCAAGCTGCCCAACAGCACTGTGAAGAGGTAATAGTTGCCGATTTAGATTTTGTTTCTATTCTAAAAATATTACCTGCTCAGGAGTTCGACATAGCAATATTTGGAGATGTTTTAGAACATCTGCGAAACCCTAGCAAAGTTTTGCTAGAAACTAAGCAGATATTAAAAAAAGATGGCTATGTAATTGCTTCTATTCCGAACATAGCTCATGCTGCAATTCGCTTATCTTTGCTCAAAGGTCGATTTGATTATACAGATTTGGGTATTTTAGATAATACTCATCTCAGGTTTTTTACGAGAAAAACAGTTAAAGAATTATTTGAAAAAACTGGCTATTTAGCAAAAATTGTAGATTGTACAAAATTAGATTGTTTTATAAAGAGCGATTTGATACCTCAAAATAATAGAGATGAATTTCATGTAGATACTATTAAAAAAATTCAAGAAGATAAAGATGCCGATACATTACAGTTTATTATCAGGGCAAATCCTTGCACTATGGAAGAACAATATTTTGAAATCAAAACGAATTATGAGAAAGTTTTGGAAACATCGCAGCGATCGCAATTGCAACTGCAAGAGACTCAGACTGAACTAGAGCGATCGCAGTCTCAACTACAACAGACTCAGACTGAACTAGAGCGATCGCAGTCTCAACTACAACAGACTCAGACTGAACTAGAGCGATCGCAGTCTCAACTACAACAAACTCAGGCGGAATTTGAGCGATCGCAGTCTCAACTACAACAAACTCAGGCGGAATTTGAGCGATCGCAGATCACTATCGCCGCAATGGAAACCAGCAAATTTTGGAAAATGCGACAGCTATGGTTTAAAATCAAAGGATTATTTGGTCTAGATAAAGATAATCCGTCACAAAATAGCAAGTTTTTTTTTAAGCAATTAATTATCAAAGTAAAATTTTTATCAACCATCTTAAAAACCAGAGGTATTGGTTATGCAATAGCCAAAGTGCGTAAATATGGCTTTTTAGAAGTCCTCTTATCTTCGCCACCTCAAAACCAAACGAAATTCGACTTTTTAGAACTACCTTGGCAACAGCTAACTAAACATAAACCTCAAGGTTCTAAACACTTTAAAGTATTATTAATCTCTCATGATGCCACCCGCACAGGCGCGCCAATTTGCTTACTAATGCTGTTGAAAGAATTAGTAAATCAACCGGATTTTGATTGCTGGGTGCTTCTAGACCGTGGCGAAGAAATGGAAGAAGAATTTGCTAAATATGCTCCCACTTTAAACTTAAGCAAACTGGCAAAATCTAATCTTTACAAAGACCAGATTTTGCAAGATGTTCTCTCTAGTTTCCGTCAATTCTCTCACAGCAGCGTTGCGATATGTAACACAGCCGCCATCTCCCACATCAATAAAGCTTGTGATGAAAACAAAATTCCTGTTTTGGCTTGGTTACACGAATTGCCAACATCTATTGAAACATACTTAGAAGGCAAACCAAGTTTTGAAAAGATTATCAAACATTCCCGAAAAACTATTGTTGTTTCTGAGTTTGTCAAATCTTCACTTGCGAAATATTATGGCGTAGATCAACAGCTATTTTCAACAGTTTATGCTGCACCCGCCAAAAACTTTGCCCACATTGATACTGAAAATGCTAGACAAAAACTCAGGCAAGAGTTTAGCTTACCAAATGATGCCTTAATCATTTTAGGCTGTGGCACAGTTGATATGCGTAAAGGAAGCGATATATTTGTTCAGGTGGCAAAACGAGTGCTAAATTCGGGTAATGTTACTAACATTTGGTTTATCTGGATTGGTAAATCCTACGATGATATCTTCCGTAATTGGTTACTTCATGACACAAAAGTTATGGGTATGGAAAAGCAGATTATTATCGCAGGACCAAGAAATGATACATCAAATTATTTTGCTGGCGCGGATATATTTTTATTGACATCAAGAGAAGATCCCTTCCCACTGGTGAATCTAGAAGCTATGAGTTGTGGTTTACCAGTCATAGCCTTTGAAGGGGGCGGTGGTGCGACAGAAATTTATCCTAACGAGTGTGGAGTATCTGTCGAATATCTCAACGTCGATGCAATGGTGCAAGAAATTCTGGCTCTTATTTCCGATCAAGAACGGCGAAAAAAAATATCATTAAACGCCAAGAATTTAATTGAGAAATCTCTGACGTGGAATTGTTTTTCTGAGCAAATTGTTAACATCTTCAAAAGTGACTTTAATTACTGCCCATCACAGAAATTTAAAATTTCAGTAATCGTTCCGAACTATAATTATAGTAAATATATAGAGCAACGGCTGCAAACAATTTTAAGCCAAACTCTCAAGCCAGATGAAATAATTTTTTTAGATGATGCTTCCCAAGACGACAGTCTGGAGAAAGCCAGAAAAATAGCTGAAAGATCGCATATTGATTTCAAGTTTATTGAAAATACAGAAAATAGTGGTAGTCCATTTAAGCAGTGGATCAAAGGTCTAGAAGCTTGTAGTGGCGATTTAATTTGGATTGCTGAAGCTGATGATTATTGTGAGTCAAAATTTCTGGAAAAATTAGTATCTACTTTCTTTGATCCAGATATTGTACTGGCTTACTCTCAGTCAGCACCTGTGGGTGAGCATAATCAATTGTTCGCACCAAATTATCTGTTCTACACCAACGATATTTCTCTCGAAAAATGGCAAACATCATATTTTAATGAAGGAATCACAGAAATCCAAGATATTCTCAGCTTAAAAAATACCATTCCCAATGCTAGCGCCGTTGTGTTTCGCAGACCCAAGTCTTCTAGTTTTACCGCAAAACTGGCTTCATTTCGGTTCACAGGTGATTGGTTTTTTTATATCAGCTTATTAAATCAAGGAAAAATAGCATTTGTCTCAGAGACACTGAATTTTCACCGTCGGCATTTAGAGACTGTCACTAATAAAATAGAATCACAGGAAAAAGGTATACAAGAAATCCTGGAAGTTAAAGCAGAAATATATGAGACAACCAAAATATCTTTGAATCGGATCTCCGAAAGCTTGGGAAGAACAATATATGAGTATTATGATTTAGCAATTCGCAAAGGAGTATCTAGACCTAAATTTACTAGTAATGAAAATCTTCAACCCAACATAGAACGTATTCAAAAAAACTTGCATCATAAATATTCTCCCCTACCAACTGGACTGAACATATTAGTTGTGATTGGTGATGCTGAAGTTGGTGGTGGGCAAATTGCAGGTATCCGCTTGGCTAATGAATTTGCCAAGAACAACCGAGTTTTTCTCTGTAACGCCAGACCTGACTTATATAGCTATGACATTATCGGTTTAGTAGATAAAAATGTAGTCTTCCTTGAGGGTTCTTTAGAGCCAAACTCTTGGTCAAATTGCCAAGAACAACCATTCAACAATCTGAGTCAAATTTCTGAAGGCGAATTACGTTTGCAGGTAGTCCGCGATTTGATACGCCTGCACCAGATTGATGTTATTTTATCTCATGTTTGGTGGGCAGATCGCTTTGTTTATAAATTAAATCAAGAACTAGAACTTCCGTGGTTTATCCGAATGCATGGATGCTATGAGGGACTTTTAGCAAATCCAAGTTGGGATGTTGAGTTTAAACAATTGATTCGTCCTTTAATGCAGTCTGCGTCAGGTATCTGCTATTCTACCGAGCGCAACATTAAATGTTTTGAAAATCGGAATATTGCCCTACCAAAACACATTAAGCAACTATTTAACGGTTTGAGTAAAGATGATCTTCACATTCCATCCTCATCTATAGTTCATCGTCAAACAGGAGATTTTATTTTCTGTCTCTGTTCCCGCGCTATTCCTGAGAAAGGTTGGGAAGAGGCGATTAAATCAATTATCTTTATTAATCAATTACCACCAGAGAAACGTGAGCATAAAACTGCAAAGCTGATCCTCATAGGATACAGCGATTATGCTCAAGATTTGCAATTAAGCTACCAAGATATTGCCGAGATAGAATTCAGAAAAGAAGTACAATATCCTACAGAAATCATGGCATTTTGTGATGTAGGATTACTGCCAACACGTTTTATTTCGGAATCCTTGCCATCAACAATTATAGAATATTTGGCTTGCGGTAAACCCACAATTGCCACAGATAAAGGTTCAATTGCAGAAATGATTTCTTTGCATGGTAAAGATGCTGGAATAATTGTACCGCTTCAGTCTTCAGGAGAAGTTAATCAAGATCAACTGATTGCGGCAATGTTGCTTTACATGAATAATGAAGAATTATTAAACCTGCATAAAAGAAATACTACCTATGTGTTTAATAATCTCTTTGCTGCTGATACAGTAGCTGATACTTATCTAGAATTTTTTAAGCAAGTAATGGAGGATAGAGTGAGCGTATTATGAATTATTTTAGTAGTTATCAAGAATAAATCTCTTATTCACAACAATAGTCTCGTTATTTGAATCTAAACTGGTTAAGAAATCACATAGATTTTCGTTTAAATTGGGTTTTTTCATTTGTTACATAAATCTTTAATATATTAGGAGTTGTTATGACGTATTTAAATGATGCTTTTAACCCTAGAAAGAACAGTTTGACTTTCTTAAGATTTTTTCTGGCAAATTTAGTCATATTCTCTCATTGCTATCCTCTAGGTGGTTTTGGTTCAGAGAGTCTATTGGGAAGTAACAAAGAGAGCTATGGTAGTCTTGCAGTTGAAAGCTTTTTTATTTTAAGCGGCTTTCTGATTACCCGGAGCTATACTACATCTTCTTCAATATGGCGTTTTTTGTGGCACAGATTTTTACGTATCTTTCCAGGATTTTGGATTTGCTTGGTCGTAACCGTATTAATTTTTGCACCTATTATTTATTGGTCTGAGAATAGGTACTATGACTGGTTACTTTCAAAGTACTACTGATAACCCTTGGAACTACTTAAAAACTAACTTTTTCTTAGATATAAGACAGTTTGGCATTGCTAATATTCTCAGTGATGTTCCTTTTCCGAAAATTTTTAATGGTTCATTATGGACATTAACTTACGAATTAAAATGCTACTTACTAATAGCAATACTAGGAGTACTAGGAATTTTAACAAATTATAAAAATCTTATACTTAATCTATTTCTTTTTCTTTGGTTAATTTTCATTTTAGATTCGGTTATTCCCGGAACAGCGAGTAAAATTATACCGTATTTTGCAGATATAAATTTACTAAAATTTTTAATCTATTTTTTGGCTGGGTGTATATATTTTGTATACCGAAAAAATATTCTTATAAATAAAAGAATTTTTTTCTTTTCAATTATATTAATAATTATCGGAATTCAGAATAATTTTTATTCTTTAATTGCACCTTTTACTCTTCCTTATATTTTATTTTGGTTAGCATTTGAGTTACCTTTTAATTTTAATAATTTTGATAAATATGGAGATTTATCTTATGGTATGTACATATATGCATTTCCTATTCAGCAAAGTTTAGCATTTTATGGTCTGAATAAAGCTGGATTTACTATATACTTTATTTTGAGTATGCTGCTTACTATCATACCCGCCTTATTGAGTTATTATTTAATAGAAAAACCTTGTTTAAAACTTAAATATGTGCAAATCCCAAAAACAAAGTTATTATTTAAAAGATGAGAAAAAACAATAAAAAATATTTTGACTAAAAAGAAACAATGGAAATTATATCAACAAAAATACCCGCTATATCAATCATTTATCCTCAAGTTTTTCAAGATGAGCGCGGTTTTTTCTTGGAATCTTACAACCAGCAAAAATTCACAGACAAACTGGGTATCACCGTCAACTTCGTTCAAGATAACCACTCGGCTTCTCAGCAAAACGTTTTACGCGGACTACACTACCAAATTATCCAACCCCAAGGTAAACTCGTTCGTGCTGTTGTTGGTACAATCTTTGACGTAGCCGTAGATATTAGAAAAAGTTCGCCCACCTTTGGACAATGGGTAGGTTATGAACTCAGCGCCGAAAATAAACGCCAATTATGGATACCACCAGGCTTTGCTCACGGTTTTCTCGTGCTGTCAGAAGTAGCCGAAGTTATTTACAAAACGACAGATTATTATGCTCCTCAAGGCGATCGCACCATTCTCTGGAATGATCCAGATTTAGCGATAAATTGGCCTATCAAACAACCGCCAATCTTATCAGATAAAGATAACAACGGTCAAGCATTTAGAACCGCAGAAGTATATGAATGAATCAATCTTACTACTGGGTAGTAACGGTCAAGTAGGACAAGAACTCGAAAAAATCCTTTCGCCCAAACATAAAATTATCCCACTGGCGCGCCCTAAAATTGACCTGACTCAACCCCATAACCTGCGTCAAATCATCAGAGACATCCAACCACAAATAATCATTAATGCTGCTGCTTATACTGCTGTAGACAAAGCCGAAACCGAACCCGAACTAGCTACCGCCATTAATACTACAGCCCCGCAAATTATCGCTGAAGAAAGCCAAAAACTCGGCTGTTTCCTCATTCACTTTTCCACAGATTACGTATTTGATGGACAGCAAACCCACCCATACCAAGAAACTGATGCAACTAACCCGTTAGGTATTTACGGTAAAACCAAACGAGCCGGAGAAATAGCAATTGAGCAAACTCATTCCCATCATATTATTCTTCGCACAGCTTGGGTTTACGGAACCTATGGAAAAGGTAACTTTGTCAAAACCATGCTGCGACTAGGTAAAGAACGCTCAGAAATTGGTGTAGTTACAGATCAAATTGGTAGTCCCACTTGGGCGCAAGATATTGCTGATGCGATCGCCCACATTATACCCCAGTTAACACCAGAAATAGCTGGCATTTACCACTATACCAATAGTGGCGTGATTAGCTGGTACGACTTTGCAGTGGCGATTTTTGAAGAAGCCCAACAACTTGGTTTTCCCCTCACACCACCCAAAGTTATCCCCATCACCACCGCCGAATATCCCACCTTAGCCCGTCGCCCTGCTTATCCTGTCCTAGCTTGTGGGAAAATATCAAAAGTTCTAGGAACTTACCCCCCCCATTGGCGACAAAGACTGAGGCTAATGCTCAAAAACTGGCTCTCCAAATCATAATTATGAAAGCACTGATTCTATCCGGCGGTAAAGGTACACGTCTACGCCCACTCACTTATACAGGCGCAAAACAACTCGTCCCCGTTGCCAATAAACCAATTTTGTGGTATGGAATTGAAGAGATGGTTGCGGCTGGAATTACCGATATTGGGATTATTATTAGCCCCGAAACCGGAGCAGAAGTCCAAAGTAAAACCGGAGATGGCAAAGTTTTTGGCGCTAACATCACCTATATTACACAAGACGAGCCAGCCGGATTAGCTCATGCGGTGACAGTCGCCCGTTCCTTTTTAGCAGATTCGCCCTTTGTTATGTACTTGGGTGATAATCTAATTCAACAAGGTGACTTAAGTTATTTTCTCCAAGAATTTACTGAACAACAACCAGATGCCTTAATTCTACTACGTGAAGTTGTGAATCCTAGCGCTTTTGGTGTTGCTAAGGTAGACGAAACAGGGCGAGTATTAGAATTAATTGAAAAACCCAAAGTTCCCCCATCAAATTTAGCATTAGTAGGGGTTTATTTCTTTTCCCCGATTATTCATGATGCCATTTCTTGTATCCAACCTTCAAAAAGAGGGGAGTTAGAAATTACCGATGCTATTCAATGTTTAATCAACCAGCAAAAACAAGTTGTAGCTTGTAAACTTGATGGTTGGTGGCTAGACACTGGTAAAAAAGATGATTTACTAGAAGCTAATCGGTTGATTCTTGATACTTGTTTGAAAACGTCAAATTTAGGCGAAGTTGATAGTAATAGTCAGATTATTGGGCGAGTGGAAATTGGTACTAATTCCCAAATTATTAATTGTACAATTCGCGGTCCAGTTGTGATTGGCAATGATTGTTATTTAGAAAACTGCTTCATTGGTCCTTACACTAGCATTGCGAATCATACAAAGCTCATTGATACCGATTTAGAACACAGCGTAGTTTTAGAAGGTGCAAAAATTGTGGGAATTAATCAGCGTATTATTGATAGTGTGATTGGACAACGCGCACAATTGACTGTTGCTCCTCGTCTTCCTAAAGCTTTACGTTTTTTGATAGGTGATGATTGTCAAATTGAACTGACATGATTTACTTTTTAACAGTTAACTATTATTCTACGAATCTGTTAACTAAATTAATCAATTCATTTCCAACAGACCAAAATATTGCTTACAATGTCTTAATCATCAATAATTCTCCTGAAGATTCTGATATTAATCAAATTCAAGGTCAATCTGTGCAGATTATTCATGCTGAAGGGAATATAGGCTTTGGTAATGCTTGCAACTTAGGGATTGAATATATTTTCAATGAAGATCAGCAAGCAATTATTTGGATAATTAATCCTGATGCTTATTTGTCAAAAAATTGTTTAGCAGAAGTTAATACTTTTTTTGATTCTTATTCAGAGTTATCAATTCTTGGTACTATTATTTATACACCTCAAGGTGAAGTTTGGTTTGCAGGTGGTCGCTTTCTTCCTAGCATGGGTGCAATTATTGATGAAAACTTGTTAACAGACACAGATCAACCCTATGTGATTTGTGACTGGGTTTCTGGTTGTAGTTTAATGATTAATTTACGAAATTTTTCGGAACCTCCTTTGTTTGACCCGGTTTACTTTCTCTATTATGAAGATTTTGATTTTTGTCAACGCTATGCGAATCAAGGAAATTTAATTGCTGTAACCAATAATTTTAGTGTAATTCATCAACCATCGTCAATTACGAATAGAAATATTTTTCTCAAAATTAAATATAGTACATACAGCTATTTAATCACATTAGAAAAATATACAAATCTGTCTATACAAATAATCAGATTAACTAGACTAATTCTGTACGCTCTTGTTTTAATCGTCATCAAACCGCAAGTATCACTAGGAAAAATGCAGGGGGTGTTAATGTATTTGAGGCGATGTCTAAATCAGAGAAACTAGCAGCGCTACGCGTTCGTCAAAAGTCCAATAACTACAAACTCGCCTTTGTCTGATTTTATATTGGCGGTTAGCAGGCGATCGCATCTACAATTCGTTTAAATTTAGTTGTTTAACAGCACAATTATCACTGTGACTAAAAAAGCCCTCATTACTGGACTAACCGGACAAGACGGTTCCTATCTCGCCGAAATCCTCCTTAACAAAGGATACGAAGTATTCGGACTAGTCCGCCGTTCCAGCACCAGCAACTTAGAACGTATTAGCCACCTCTCCGGCGATGTGAAAATCCTATCCGGTGATCTCCTCGATCAATGTTCCTTAATGGACGTAATTACAGACTCACAACCGGATGAAATCTATAACCTCGCCTCTCAAAGCTACGTCCCCCTCTCTTGGACTCAACCCTCTCTCACCGCAGAATACACAGCCCTGGGTGTTTCCCGTCTCTTAGAATCAATCCGTCGCTGCAAATCCGATGCAAGATTCTATCAAGCTTCCAGTAGTGAAGTTTTTGGTCAACCAGACGAATCGCCCCAAACCGAACGCACCGCTTTTCGTCCCCGTAACCCCTACGGTGTTGCTAAAGCTTACGCCCATTGGATGACTGTTAACTACCGACAAAAATATGACCTCTACTGCTGCTGTGGTATTACTTACACTCATGAATCGCCCCGACGTGGGACGGAATTTGTATTTCGTAAAATCACCCACGCCGCAGCCGAAATTAAACTCGGTTTGGCAAATGAATTAAAATTAGGTAATTTAGATGCTCGTCGTGATTGGTGCTATGCCAAAGATGCTGTTTATGCTATGTGGCTGATGTTACAACAAGAGCAACCCGAAGATTATATTATTGCCAGTGGTGAAACTCATTCAGTCAAAGAACTCGTTGAGTGTGCTTTCAATTATGTTGGTCTAAATTGGCAAGATTATGTGGCAGTTGACCCCGCATTTTACCGTCCTGATGAACCAGTGCAGTTAGTTGGTTCCATTGATAAAATTAAAACTGAGTTAGGTTGGCAACCTCAACATACTTTTGAGCAAATGGTCGAATTAATGGTGGATTATGACCTCAAAAAATTGAGGGATGGCGTAGGTTAAAGATTTGAATATTAAAGTTTGGAGTTGATTCCACCTTCATAAAATCAAAAGCAAATCGGGTAGTTTTTGTAGTTGAATCACAAACTGCTGAGTATAAACCCAGTCTTTGCCAGGCTTTGAGCTATGAGAATTCTTCTAACCGATATGACTACGGCTATATATTGATAATTTTCATCAACAAAGGTAGAGAAAGAGTAAAATTATTTTCATAATAAAGAACGGTAATAGAAAAATTCAAGGCTGATCAAACTATTATTTAATGAAATTATCTGATCATTCTGGCGCTAATCAATTAATTATCAACTTATCCATTCTATTACCTCAAGCAACAGGTATAACTAACTATGCTAAAAATATTGCTCCTTATTTAAAATCTCTTGAGCCGACTTTATTAACAGCACAGAAATGTTCAAAATTCCACTGCTATCCAGTCCCCAATAATCTGACTCCGGCTCAAGGTACAAAAGGGCATTTGCGCCGCTTATTGTGGACACAGTTCCAATTACCACAAATCTATAAAAACCTAAAATCTAGGTTGTTATTTTCGCCGTTACCGGAAGCACCCCTTAATAGTAACTGTCGTTTTGTGGTCATGTCTCATGACTTAATACCGTTGCGCTTTCCCAAACGCTTCTCGCCGTTAACACCTTACCATCGTTACTACATTCCCCAAGTCCTCAAACAAGCGCAACACATAATCTGCAATTCCCAAGCCACAGCGCAGGATATGATCGATTTTTACCAAATTCCCGCCAGCAAAATTACGCCCATTCCTCTGGCTTATGATGGCGAACATTTTCGCCCGATGAAAGCAAAATGGGGAGGAAGTCAGCGTTATTTTCTTTACCTGGGACGACAAGATCCTTATAAGAATTTACACCGACTCATAGCGGCTTTTGCGGCGCTACCAAATAAGGGTGAATATGAACTGTGGTTAGCAGGTCCCATTGATGCGCGTTACACTCCAGGTTTAGAAACGCAGGTTGCAGAACTGGGAATCACTGAGCAAGTAAAGTTTCTCAATTATGTATCTTATAACGAATTACCAAAGATTATTAATGGTGCGATCGCACTGGTTTTTCCGAGTCTGTGGGAAGGCTTCGGGTTTCCCGTTCTCGAAGCAATGGCTTGCGGGACTCCAGTAATTACCTCTAACCTTTCGTCTCTCCCGGAAGTGGCTGGAGAAGCAGCGATTTTAATCAATCCCTACAACATCGGAGAAATTACTGAGGCTATGCAAATTATAGCGGAGGATCTGCAAGTGCGATCGCACCTTTCCAGCCAAGGTATAAATAGAGCAAATCAATTCAGTTGGGAAAAAACAGGACTTGCTACTGTCGAAGTTTTATCAAGCTATTTATGAATCTAGGCTCAAGTTATCTGGCGCAAATTTTACCGAGAATAAATACTTTAGAAGTTACGCATTGACAATTAACATTAAATATGTGTTGTCAAAAAACAGATATTTCGTAGGGGTTTTAGCATTGCTCAACCCCTACAATGGTATTTACAATCAAAATAATCGTTTTATCCATTTTCCCCTATAGATAGTTAATTTAAATAAAAAAAACTTATAGTTTTATTGGTAAATTTGATTAACTGAAATTTAGTTGTACATTTTTTGGCGATCGCGATCAAATCCTGCTCACTACTACACATTTTATCACCTTATGTATATAATGCAAGCAAGTGCTTACATTTGGGTGTCAGAATGGTGTTATTCTTTATTTATTTGCGGAAATCAACCACAGTCTAGAAACTAATCACTAGATTTTACAAATTTTAGATATAGCAACCAACTTGCTCAAACAACCTGACATAAGGTTTGTCAATCAAGAGTAGATTACCAAATTCCGAGTCTATCCATAACATGAGAACATAAATATGCCCAATTCTGAACCACCTGAACCTCAAAATTCTGCTGAAATTGAACAGCAAGAGCAAACATTTAAACCCAGTCAAAAGCAACGTTGGCCATTGATTTTAGGCATCGTGGTGTTAATTGCCGGTGGTGGCTTTGGCTGGCGCTGGTGGCAAAATAGCTTGGCGGGGAATGCACCTGGTGATACAGCTGCGGCTGGTCAACCAATGGGAATTCCTGTAAAATTAGCCACCGTAGAAACTGGAACCATCGAAGACAGTTCAGTGATTGGTGGCTTTTTAGACGCTCCTGGCTCAGTAGCAATCAAGCCAGAAATTGACGGGCGCATCAGTGAAATTTTATTTAAAGCAGGCGATCGCGTCCAGAAAGGACAAGTTATAATTCGCCTGCAAAGTGCCGACACCCAAGCCCGCCTACGACAAGCAAAAGCATCATTAAACCGTAGCCAAGCCCGACTAGCAGAACTCAAAGCAGGTACACGTTCTGAAGAAATTGCTCAGGGTAAAGCCAGATTAGTTCAAGCCGAAACTCGCCTGAAAAACGCCCAAGGAGGAGCGCGTCCCGAAGAAATAGCTCAGGCTGAAGCTCAAATTGAAGTCGCCAAATCGGACTTAGAATTGGCACAGTCAAGAGGTAAACGATACCAACAATTAAGAACAGACGGAGCTGTTTCCCAAGACCAACTAGAAGGATTTCTCGGAGAACAAAGAAGCGCTAAAGCGAGGCTAGAAGAAGCTCAAAGACGGCTTGACCAACTCCGCAAAAGCCGAAGCTCTGATATTGATGAACTAGCTGCGGCTGTGGAACTAGAAAAGCAAAACCTCAGACAACTAGAGAACGGCCCTCGCCCAGAAGAAATTGCCCAAGCCCGTTCTGAAGTCATGGAAGCCGCCGCCCAAGTCCAGGTAGCCGAAGTCCAACAGCAATTCACAAACATTGTCGCGCCTCTGACTGGTATTCTCGGTGATATCCCGGCAAAGGCAGGAGATTTTGTCAGCGAAGGAGACGAACTCACCACACTGAATAAAAATGACTCCTTGGAATTGAATTTAGCTATTCCTTTCAATGAAGCCGAAAGATTGCGTGTAGGCTTACCCGTACAAGTACTAGATGCTGAAGGCAAACCCGCCGTCACAGGTAAAGTAAGTTTTATTTCGCCTAATATCAGTGTGAGTACGCAGAATATTTTAGCTAAAGCCACCTTTGCCAATACCAGAAACCAAATACTAAATCGCCTCAACGTGCAAGCCAGAGTCATCTGGGATGAACGCCCAGGAATATTAATTCCCACAGAAGCAATATCTCGCATGGGTGGACAGACATTTGTATTTGTAGCCCAAGCGCCGGCAGAATCAAAACCAGGAATGCCAAACTTAGTAGCTCAACAAAAACCCGTGAAATTGGGAGACATTGAAGGAAATAATTATCAAGTTCTAGAAGGACTAGAAGCTGGAGAAAAAATCGTTATTTCTGGCATTCTTAACTTAACCAATGGTGCGCCGATTATGCCTGCACCAGAAGGAAAGAGTAACGAGAAACCCTAATTCTAATTCATAATTGCATAATATTTAGAATCAGAAATTGAAATCTTAGACATCACAGCACTTTGCCAGTAAATAAAATACAAATCTGATTAAGATGCTCAATTTCGTCAATAGATAGAAAAACCTCAAATTAAAACCCAAAATTGGTTAATTATAGCAATCCCAAATCAGTTGTAAACCTTTCCTTTTACCTCTTCCCTTGGCGATATTGGCGACTAAAGCCCTGGGGGCATACGCTGCGCGAAGGTGGTTCGATTTTATTCATAAATCCAAAATGGGTTGACTAATTCCTAACCACCAATTTCTATTTACCCAATTCTCAAATCTATGTTTATTGATTTCTTTATCAAACGGCCAGTCTTTTCCACAGTTTGTGCATTGATTGTGCTGTTATTGGGATTGATTTGTTTACCCACACTGCCCATCGCCCGTTTCCCAGATATTGCTCCCACTCAAATCAACGTCACCGCCAACTTTAGCGGAGCTAGTGCTGAGGACGTAGAAAGCGGTGTGACGAACATCTTAGAAAGGCAAATCAACGGTATTCAAGGTATCCGCTACATTACTTCCAGTAGTAGTAACGATGGCTCCACAAATATTACAGCCACCTTCGATTCATCCCGAAATCCTGATATTGCGGCTGTGGATGTGCAGAACCGGGTTTCCATTGCCCAACCGCAACTCCCAGAATCCGTACAACGCACGGGTGTGAGGGTCTCAAAGCAATCTAATAACATACTCTTAGCAATTGGTCTATTTGCTGAAAATGATGAGTACGACAATATATTTTTAAGCAACTATGCCGACCTTTACTTAGGAGATGCCTTAAAAAGAGTCAAAGGTGTTGGTAATGTTACCATCTTTGGCGAACGTCGTTATGCCATGCGTATATGGTTAGATCCGAATCGCCTTGCTAGTCGGGGGCTAACGACTGAGGATGTAGCCAATGCCCTATCGGAACAAAACTTACAAGTCGGTGCAGGTAGCATTGGTCAAGAACCTGCTCCAGAAGGACAAAGATATCAAATTGATGTCCGTGCGGCTAGTAGATTAGTAGAACCATCAGAATTTGCCGAAATTGTCCTGAGAACTAACGATGATGGCACTTTAATCAAGCTGAAAGATGTTGGGAGAGCCGAACTAGGAGCCGAAAATTACAACTCATTTTTGCGATATCGCGCCAAAGATGCTGTCGGTTTAGGTATTTATCAGCTTCCTGGGAGTAACGCCTTAGATGTGGCGCGGGGAGTTAGGGAAGAAATGGCGCGACTGGCTCCTAATTTTCCGCCAGGAATACAGTATCAGGTAGCCTTTGACACCACCCGCTTTGTCGAAGAATCAATGACAGAAGTAGTCAAGACTCTAATTGCAGCAATTATACTGGTTGTGATTGTGATTTTTGTCTTCTTGCAAGACTGGCGAACTACTTTAATTCCCGCCTTGACTGTTCCTTTGTCTCTGATTGGGACATTTATTTTTGCCAGAATTTTTGGCTTTTCCATTAATAGTTTGACTTTATTTGGTCTAACCTTAGCATCTGGGATGGTGGTAGACGACGCGATTGTGGTGGTTGAGCAAATCAGCCGTTTTATCCAGGATAAAGGCATGAGTCCTCGCCGAGCCGCCAGTGAGTCAATGGCTGAACTTTTTGGTGCAGTTATTGCTACTTCCTTGGTGTTGATGGCGGTATTTATCCCCGTGGCGTTTTTTCCGGGAACTACAGGCGCACTTTATCGGCAATTTGCCCTGACTATCGCCTTTTCTATTGTGATTTCTACGTTTCTGGCCTTGACCCTGACACCTTCTTTGTGTGCCTTGCTGCTACGTCCAGGACAGAAAGCTTCAGGTTGGCTGGGGCGGTTTTTTGATCGAGTTAATCAGGTACTCGACTCGGTACAAAGAAGTTATGAGCGATCGCTCCACTTTCTCATCCGCTTCAAAAACATTATTATTGGATTATTCATCGTCTCCTTGGGAATGACAGCTTGGCTGTATATCACAGTACCTACAGCCTTTCTCCCAGACGAAGACGAAGGCTATTTTATTACGCTGCTCCAAGGGCCACAAGGAGTTTCCCTGCAATATACCAGTGATGTCATTGCCCAGGTAGAAAAACAAATCTTAGAAATTCCTGAAGTCGTGGGAACCTTCGCTATTGGCGGCTTTAGTTTTAGTGGTAACACTGCAAATAACGGCATTATCTTTACAACTTTAAAACCTTGGGGAGAACGCTCACGACCAGACCAAACAGTACAGGCAATCATTGGTAAATTACAAGGGCAATTATTTGCTATCTCAGAAGCCAGAGTCTTTCCTGTAAATCCACCACCCATTCAAGGATTAGGTAACTTTGGCGGCTTCAATTTTCAACTACAAGACCGTAGAGGTAGTAGTGGCTTAGATAGTTTAGTCCAATCAATGGGTCAATTGCTGGGTCGCGCCAACCAAACACCAGGATTACAAGCTGTATTTAGCACTTTTGCCGCCGAAACACCACAATTGCTGGTAGAAGTAGACCGCAATCGAGCCAAAGCACTGCAAGTTTCCATCGATGATATCTTCCGGACTCTGCAAACTGCATTGGGTTCTCAATACGTTAACGATTTCAATCTCCAGCAGCGTAATTATCGAGTTTATATCCAAGCCGATCAACAGTTTCGCTCTAACCCCAAAGATATCGGTCAACTACATATTCGTTCTCAAACCAATCAAATGATTCCTTTGAGAAACTTAATTACAACGACTTCTGTTGTCGGGGCGCAAACAATTAATCACTATAATCTATTTCGTTCAATTGAAATTAATGGTTCTGCGGCTCCCGGTTCTAGTTCTGGTAAGGCTATTCAAGCAATGGAAAACCTAGCAGAAGAAATTTTACCACCTAGTTTTGGTTATGAGTGGTCAGGAACCGCATTAGAAGAAATAGAATCTGGCGGTTTAGCCCCGATTATCTTTGGTTTAGGAATTGTCTTCGTCTTTTTAGTGCTAGCTGCTCAGTATGAGAACTACATAGACCCCTTAATTATTCTCTTATCAGTGCCTTTAGCAATTTTTGGCGCACTTGTAGCTCAATCAATGCGAGGTTTTGCTAATGATGTTTACTGTCAAATCGGTCTAGTCATGTTGATTGGTTTGGCGAGTAAGAATGCGATTTTGATTGTGGAATTTGCCAATCAACTGCGGGATGAAGGGCTTTCCATTACTAAGGCGGCTGTAGAGGCTGCACAAGGACGTTTACGCCCGATTTTGATGACAGCCTTTTCTACGCTTCTGGGTATTTTCCCCTTAACTATTGCCACAGGTGCTGGTGCGGGAAGTCGTCTGTCTTTGGGAACTACGGTATTTGGCGGGATGTTAATCGCTACTTTTCTGAGTTTGTTTGTCGTGCCAATTTTGTATATTGTGATGAAAACAACCACAGCCAGTTTATTCAAACCAAATCGCCATCAAATGCAACTGGATGAGGAATAGTTACAGCACATTTCATTTGGGTGAGGTACACAAGGGCGGGCAATCCTTTCTACCAAACTAAAATGCGATGCGTTGTAAACACGTTTTCAGTTGTTTTGCCAAAACTTCGACATGGGGAGATTTAATCATGTTGTGGTGCGTCCCAGGTACTTTGTATACCTCCAAATTGGGTAGGATTTTCTGACTCCACCCATTGTGGGGAAATAACCACAGTGGCGTTTTTCTTTCCTCTGCACACAACAAGACTACACGACCTTCATAGGGCGCAAATTGATAAGGAGATGTGTTCAGCATTGGGGAAGATAGGCTCTGTTCTGATAGTTGTATTTCTGTTGTTGCTTGCTGTGGTATCTGATTTAATCCCAACCTCCGCAAAATCCTTAATCCTTTTTGTTGCAAATCTTGCAAACGTTTTCTGGGGTGAGACTGCTGGAGAGTAGACAAAATCCAACTAATATGAGACGGTAGCTTGTAGAAGTATTGATAAAGTACGTAAAGAAAATGAGTACCTGGACGATCAAAAATCACTAATAAATCTACGGTTTTTCCTCGTGCTTGCAGTTGCTGACTAATTTCGTAAGCTACCAGTGTTCCATAAGAATAACCACCAATGGAATAAAATCCGTGAGGCTGGACTCTTAAAATATCTTCCACATGGCGCGCCGCTAAAGCCTTAATGCCGTAAGCATAATCACTACCAAAGACAGTATAACCTGATTCGAGTAAATAAAAAGAATATTCTAAACAATTGGCTAAAGGTAGAGCTTCTTTATAACTATTAGCGCAGTAAAAAAACGGTTTTTCCTGATCACCTTTTGAGTGGATTTTCACCATGAATGAGTGCGGGTGAGGTCGTTCACCTTGACGACCAACGATAATGGCTAAAAGCTGTTTTTCTTGCTCTCCAGAAAGTTGGTAATCGTAAATAGTGGGATGAGCGGGAGGGTTGTCTAAAATATCTTCATTTTTAAGATAATTGGCTAACTGAGCAATGGTTGTTAACTCAAATAGAGCTGTAATTGGCAGTTTTTTCCCCAGCGTCGTCTCGATTTTAGTTACCAGACTGACTGTGAGTAGGGAATGACCTCCTAGTTCAAAGAAGTTATCGTGAATACCAATTGGCTCAATCTTTAAAATTTCTTGCCAAATTACTGCCAGTTTCTCTTCTAATTCATTACGTGGCGCGATAAAAGTTTCCTCTCGTTCTTGCAGAGTTAATTCAGGCTTGGGCAGAGCGCGACGGTTGATTTTACCATTGGGAGTCAGGGGAAACTTGTCTAAAAATACGAAAACAGAGGGAATCATGTAATCTGGTAGCTTCTGTCTCAGAAATTCCCGCAATTCGCTCTGAGAGGGTGTTGCTTGGGGTTCAAGGATAATATAAGCTATGAGGCGTTTATCTCCGGGAATGTCTTCACGGGCGATCGCCACTGTATTGAAGACATGAGGATGTTGATTGAGAACAGCTTCCACTTCTCCAAGTTCAATACGGAAACCCCGTATTTTGACTTGATCATCTAGACGACCGAGAAATTCTACATTTCCATCAGGAAGATAACGTGCTAAATCACCAGTGCGATAGAGTTTTGCGGTTGATTCATGGCTCAAGGGATGGGAAACAAATTTCTTAGCAGTTAGTTCAGGACGATGGAGATAACCTCTAGCCATACCAGCACCCCCAATATATAATTCCCCTGCTACCCCAATTGGTACTGGTTGTCCGTAAGCATCTAAGAGATAAATTTGAGTATTGGCTATGGGATGACCAATCGGTGGTAACATCGCCCAATCTTGGGCTGAACCTGTCAAGGTATAGGCAGTTACAACATGAGTTTCTGACGGCCCATAATGGTTGTGTAGTGTGCAGTGGGGTAAATGGGTGAACAGATGTGCGATTGCCTCCGTAATCCGTAACTGTTCGCCGGCAGTAATCACTTCCTGCAAACTACTGAGGAGTATACCTTCTAGCTGTACCACCTCAGCTAATTGTTGTAGGGCAACAAAGGGTAAGAATAAACGATTGATGTGCTGTTGCTGAAGAAGTTGCAATAAACTGCTGGGATTGCGTCGTGTCTCATCGGTGATTAAGACCAATGTGCCACCTGTGGTCAGGGTGGAAAAGATTTCTTGAAAGGAGACATCAAAACTAATGGGTGTGTATTGCAGTGTTCTGCTTTGGGGTTCAATGGTGGATGTTTGTAATTGCCAAGTAATTAAGTTCACCAAAGGACGATGCGGCATAGCAACGCCTTTGGGTTTACCAGTTGAACCAGATGTATAAATTACGTAAGCTAGATCATTAGGGGATTGAGGACTGGGGGAAGATTGAGGAGAATGGGAAGATGATATTACTTGCCAATCTGTATCTAAACAGATGATTTTTGCCTCTGTTTTTAGCAGTGAATTTATTAGGTGTTGTTGTGTTAATATAACCTCAACTTGAGCCTCCTGTATCATTAATGCCAAACGTTCCGATGGATATTTGGGGTCAAGGGGGACATAAGCACCACCAGCTTTGAGAATGCCTAATATACCAACCATAATATCAACAGACCTTTCTACATATAACCCTACTAAAACATCAGTACCAACCCCTAAACCTTTTAGGTAATGAGCAAGTTGATTAGCTTTTTCATTCAACTGTTGATAAGTTAGTTGTTCATCTTCAAACACCACTGCGATCGCATCTGGCGTTTTCTCGACCTGTTCCTCAAATAATTGATGAATACACTTATCCTGTGGGTATTCTGTCTTAGTCTGATTCCACTCAACTAAAATTTGTTTTTGCTCAGAATTTGTGAATAGCGGTAACTGGGAAATAAGTTGATCGGGATGAGCAACAATCCCTTCTAGTAATGTTTGGAAATGTTCAACAGCACGAATAATAGTATCTCGATTAAATAAATCATTGCTATACTCAAAAAAGCCTTTTAATCCTTCCTTGGTTTCTTCCAGAATGACAGTGATATCAAACTTACTCGTATTGGTACTAACTGGGAAAGAACTAACATTAATGTCAGGTAAATTCACGGTTGCTCTTTGCACATTTTGCAGGGCAAACATGACTTGAAATAGCGGATGACGGGAGCGATCGCGCTGTGGTTGCAATTCCTCAACCAGCTTTTCAAAGGGAATATCTTGATGGCTATAAGCTTCTAGGGTAGTATCTCGAACTTGTTGCAGCAGTTCCAGGAAAGTAATGTCTTTAGCTAAATTAATCCGCAAAGCCAGGGTATTGACAAAAAAGCCAATCAAGTTTTCAATTTCTGTATAGTTGCGGTTAGCAATGGGTGAACCAATCAGAAAATCTTCTTGGCCACTATAGCGATGCAGCAGGATGGCAAAAGCCGTTAGTAAAGTCATATACAAAGTCGCCCCCTTACCCAGTCCTAATTGTTTGAGTGCTACCACTTGAGAACTAGAAAGGTGAAAATGTTGGCGATCGCCTGTGTGAGTCTGTACAGGTGGGCGGGGGTTGTCAGTAAGCAGATCCAAATTTTGAGGCGCATCCGCTAGTTTTTCTCGCCAGTAATTAACTTCCTGGTCTAAAAAATCTCCTTGCAAACGTGATTTTTGCCACACCGCAAAATCTTTATATTGAATCGATAACTCTGGTAAAGATATCGGTTCATTGAAAGCAAAAGCCTGATAAAAATTCATTAACTCCTGCCACCAAATCCTTGATGACCAAGCATCAAAAGCGATATGATGTACAACAGTGACTAAAATATATTCTGAAGCAGAGATATGAAATATCTGACTTCTGATTACCTTTCCTTCTGCTAAATCAAAAGGTTCGTTGATGAATTGAACAAGAATATCTTGAAGTTCCGCCTCTGCTGTAGCAGAATCAAGATGTTGCATATCAACCACAGGAACGGATAGCCTTAATTCCGATACTATATTTTGATAAGGTTTTCCGTCTATCGTGGGAAAATTAGTACGCAAAACACTATGACGCTCAACAATCTTTTCCAGGCTTTTTTCTAAAGCAGAAATATCAAGATTCCCCTGCAAACGTAAAGCTAGAGGGGTATTATAAACCGCAAGATTTGGTTCAAGTTGATCGAGAAACCACAAACGTTGCTGGGCGAAGGATAAAGGGAGAAAATCATCCTCAGCAATGGGGATAGTTTCCACTCGTTCCTGTTGTCGCAAAAAAGCAATTATTTCCGATTTATGAGCAGATAACTGTTCTCTTAACTCTGGGGTGAGGGCATTATTTGGACAACGATAGCGCAGACGATCTTCCTCAACCCACAACTGAATATTTTCAGCTTGCAATTCTTCCAATAATACTTGAATAGAATTCATATTTCCCCCTCCTCATAATTATCACTAAACTCGCGTAAATTGTCTATTTCCTGGCTTAATCCCGCTATATTAGGTGTTTTGAAAAAACTCTTTAGAGAAATTTCTACCTAAAAGGTTGGGCGGAGACGAAAGATAATTTGTGTTGCCAGTAAAGAATTTCCTCCTAAGTCCAAAAAATTATCATCAATTCCTATGTTCTTTATTTTCAATATTTCTTCCCAAATTTGAGCTAATTTAATTTCTGTTGTATGAGTAGGGGCAACAAATTCTTCTCGATGAATTATAATTGCGATCGCATCTGGTTGTGTTTTTTGCCAATGCCCAAGGAAATCAGCGATACTTATAGTGAGGTTTTTGTGTAAAATTTGAATATAATTCAGATTTCTCCCTCTTCATAATCATCACTAACCCCGCGCAACTTCTCTATTTCCTGACTTAATCCCGCTATAGTAGGTGTAGAGAAAAAACTGATAAAAGAAAGTTTGACACCAAACACTTGGAACAGGCGGGAAATTACCTGAGTTGCTAAAAGTGAATGTCCTCCTACGGCAAAAAAATTATCATCAACGCCGATAGTATCTATCCCCAAAACTTGTGACCAAATCTCGGCAATTTTGACTTCTATCTCAGTGCGAGGGGGAACAAACTCTGTATTAATCTGCTCAAAACTCGGTTTTGGTAAAGCGCGACGGTCGATTTTGCCACTGGTAGTTAAGGGAAACTTCTCTATTTGTAGAAAAGCAGACGGAATCATGTAAGAGGGTAATTTTTGCCCTAGAAACTCTCGTAAGTCTTGATTAGAAATAGCGTCATCAGCACGGCTAACAAAATAAGCAACTAATCGCTTTTCAACTAAATCTTCGTAGGCAATAACTAAGGTTTCTCGGATTTGATCATGCTGAGATAAAGAATTTTTAATTTCTCCTAATTCAATACGGAAACCCCGTATTTTGACTTGATCATCTAGACGACCGAGAAATTCAATTTCTCCGTTAAGAAGATAACGAGCTAAATCTCCAGTTTTATATAGCTTTCCCTCACCAAAAGGATTGGGGATAAACTTATTTTCACTTAGTTCATCGCGCCTCAAATAGCCTCTAGATAGACCAATTCCTCCGATGTGTAACTCTCCGGGAATACCTACAGGAAGAAGATTTAAGTTTTGATCAAGAATATAGACTTGTGTATTAAAGATCGGTTTACCAATAGATATTCCCATTGTTTTTGTAAGACTCGTACTTTGATTATGTACTTTGATTATCAAGATAAAGTTTTATGTTTTAGCTTCCGTAAGCGTAAAGATGAAATAGGTTTAACTATAGCGTTCAAAGCATAAATTAAACGACCTATTAAACCAGCTTTGACCACATGATTGAAGGGACTTACAGGTAATTTCCTAATAAACTCTTGAGCTAAAGTTTCCTTCTGTCCAGGTCCTTGGAGACGAAATTGAGTAGCTTGAGTTGCTCCATATACTATCCGTAGCCATAGACGAGGATGCAAAAAGAAGTATTTCCATAATGGCGGTTTACATCCAATTACATCTGCAAGATCATCCATATAGATATGGTAATCAACCAAACTTCTTATGCGAACAGCATTATGTTCAAACTGCTTTAAAAAATTTTCTCTATCTACAAATGCAACCTCTTTCATAGTTTCCAAAGATGGTAGTTCTTTTTGATCGGCACAAATTAACGCAAACAACCTAGCTTGCATTTCCATAATCGGAAATTGGCTACCATAACCTGGACGCGCCCAACCAATCCAAACAATTTTATCCCGCAATTCTGGATGAAACATATGTTTATACAGATATCGAGGATCGGTTTTTTTAAACTCATCTGGTAGAAAGGAAATAGAGTTTTTGTAACCTGTACAAAATACCACTGCATCTACATTTTCCAGAATTTCACCATCCGCAGTGATTAAAGTTTTACCTCCATCTTCTACTTGGGAAATTTCGCCTACAACTTGACAACCATGATCAACAATTGCTTGAGGTAATGACAAGTTTTTAGTTCCATATATTCCCCAAATTCCGTTTTTAGACTTTATTTTCTGATTCAGCTTCACAACAGTGTCATGAACCGGATCATTGTAATTCAATTCATTTTGAATAAGAAGATTACTAAATGTATATCCATATTCCCTTGGTAAACCATATAACCCTCGATGGGTAGCAATGTCAGCAGCATAAGCACCTCTTTTTCTGGGAATAATCCATCCGGCGGAATTCCGTAGACTATTCCAGCAAGTTTTGGCGACTTTAGATGTTTCTAGTGCTATATCTGCTCCTGACTCTCCGCCTCCAACTACTAATACATTTTTATCTACAAATCCGTTAGCATTGCGATATTGTTGGGAATGAAAAAACTCAACCTGGGTTAATGATTCTTTCCAATCTGGATAACTAGGGATATTATTATTGCCAATTGCTAATGCTACTCGTTTTGAGTGTAAAATTTCTTGTGATTTCAGTTCAACTTGCCATCCTCCTGTGTCTTGTGGAGTTATTGATAAAACTTCAGAGTTGAAACGAATTTTATCTATAACTCCAAAATGTTTAGCGTAATTTTTCCAATATTCAACAACTTCTTTTTTAGTCCAGAATTCGTGCTGTTTTCCATCTCCCATCCAGAAATCTGAAAACATACTATATGTACAAGAAGAAGTCAAAATTAAATTATCATAAGCATGATTAATGTAAACACCGCCTATTTCCTCTGTTTTTTCCAAGCAAACTACTTTATCTATGCCTTGTTCAAGTAGCTCTTTAGTAGTAACTAAGCCTCCTGGACCCCCTCCAATAACGATGCAATCCAACATTCAATTCATCCTCCTATAAAGTGACTTCGTTTTAATACAATATTGGTTCAGAAAAATTTTACTTGAGAGCGCGAAATACTAAAGTGGGACAACGTTCTCCCAACTCATAGCTAGGAAAATAACAGGACTCTTCGATAAAGTCAGAATTACACAACTGTCTAACTTCTGCTAATGTGGGAAATGTGTAAACAGATGGTGAATCTTTATAGATATTTATAGTTTCTAGCAATTCGCTCGACCATGCCAATTCTTGCATAAGTTTTTCTGGGAAAGGAACTTCTTGATTCCATACCTGCCAAATTTCTCTGACTGGAACTCCTGACTGAATATTTTTTTGTAAAGCCATTGCTAAACGCCACTTAAAAACCTGAAAATTACCAACAGATTTATTCTGTAATTGTGCAAATATAGTTGGCAAATCCTCAGCTTTCTCTGGGCGCAAGAAAAATCTCATTACACATAATCCGTTAGTTTTAAGGACTCTGAGAATTTCTTGTAAAACTGTTTTATAGCCATGAGGATAATCAAGTAAAGTAAAACAACCGTCTCCTAAAACCAGGTTACAGGAATTATCTGCTAAAGGCAGTTGTTGCCAATTTCCATTAATAGCTTTTCCTCTAGAAACCTGTTCTCGAGGCCAAACTGTATTAATCATCATATCAGAACTGTCAATAGCTAAAATTTCAGTCTTTTCAGACCAAGGTAAAGTGGCAATTTCTGGTGTTACTCCTAATAAAACAACTTTTTTTGTTTCAGCAGAGTCTATTTGTAGTTTAGGTAAAACTTGTAGTTTCAGAAAATCTATATCTTCAGGACTTGGACGTAAGGGTGAACTAAGCAAATCAAACCATTGGGGAGCTTTTTTCCAATGATTTTTAGATAAGTTATTAGATGTAATGTTTTGATTATTTGAATACATAGATAAGTCTCACACTGAATGATTTATTTGCTCATATATGATACTACTACAGCTACCAATTGTGGCTTCTGTTGGACCATATAAATTAATAATTTTTTTAACGTTGGGATGCTGGACTAATTCTTTTAGCAAAGTTTCAGTTACTGCTTCTCCACCTAATCCAATAACCTGAATAGAATCAGGTAGGGAAGAGCTTTGGAGTAATTGCTCTAATAATGAAGGGACTATGGTTAAACAAGTAATTCTTTCCTGCTCTATCCATTTAAATAATTGGCCTATTTCGGGAATGATAACGATTTTACCACCTATGATTAGGGGAGAGAAAATTTGAGCAACACTAGCATCAAAGTAAATAGAAGCTGTGACTGTTCCTGCTTTTAACTCATCTGGTTTAAAAATTTCGTTGTTACGAAAATACAAAAAGTTGGCTACACTTCTATGTTCAACTAATACACCTTTTGGCTGTCCAGTTGAACCAGATGTATAAATGACATATCCTAAATTTCTAGCTGTTACACCACTTTGACAATTAGATTTACTCTGATGTTGTAATACGTCTGAACACTCATCTATATCAATTATCAAAGGATAGGATTTTGGGAAATTTAATGATGCTCTTTTTTTTGTGATCAATAAACTAAATTGAGCATCGGCAAATAGATACTCCATTCGCTCATGGGGAGAATTAGGATCAAGAGGAACATAAGCTCCTCCCGCTTTGAGAATCCCTAATAATCCTACTATCATCTCCAGAGAACGTTCTATACAAATCCCTACTAAAACCTCTGGTTTGACTCCAATTTCTTGTAAGTAATGTGCTAGTTGATTAGCTTTTTCATTCAACTGTTGATAAGTTAGTTGTTGATCTTCAAACACAACTGCAATCGCATCTGGCATTTTCTCAACCTGTTCCTCAAATAATTGATGAATACACTTATCTTGTGGGTATTCTGTCTCAGTCTGATTCCACTCAACTAAAATTTGTTGTTGCTCAGAAGTTGTTAACAAAGGTAACTTAGAAATAAGTTGATCAGGATTAGCAACAATCCCTTCTAATAAGGTTTCAAAATGTCCAACAGCACGAATAATAGTATCTCAATCAAATAAACCAGTGCTATATCCAAAAAAGCCTTTCAATTCTCCATTGTCTTCTTCCAGGTGTAAAGCAAGAGGAACTTTTGCAGTTTTAGGATTAATTTCCAGGGATTCCCAAGTTAAACCAGAAACCTCCCTTACTGGTAATGACTGACCTTGAAAATCCAGCATTACCTCAAATAGAGAGTTTCCTTTATCAACGCCACCATTCTCCAACTGAGTAACCAGTTCTAGATAGGGGAAGTTACTATGCTCTTGGGCTTCTAAAACCGTATCTTGTACTTGTCTTAAGAATGTCAGAAAACTAATATCTCCTGATAGCTTACTGCGTAATACTAAGTTATTCATGAAAACCCCGATTAAACTCTGAGTTTCCGGTTTTTGTCGCCAAGAAGTAGGAGTACCAACTATTAAATCACTTTGCCCTGTATAGCGATAAAGCAAGATTTTTAAAGTAGTCAAAAGTAGCGTGAAAAAAGTCACCTGTGCTTGCTGACTCAGGTATTTTAAGGAACTGGTTAATTCTGGGGAAAGTCTGATCTGTTCTTGATCACCTGCTAATGTTTTTAAGTCTGGTTGTTGCTTAAATGGTAAATTGAGAGCAGGGGGTAAATCTCCTAGTTGATTTTGCCAGTAATTTAGAAGTTTTTGGTAATTTTCTCCTTGTAATTGCTCTCGCTGCCAAAGCGCAAAATCTGCGTATTGAATGGGTAATTCAGATAGAGGTGATGGACGATTTTCTGAAAATGCTTCATATAAAACAGTCAGTTCCTTAACCCAAAGTACATCAGATTGATCGTCATCAACGATGTGATGTAAGGTGAGATGAAACCAATGTTCAATTTCGCTGATGCGGAATAAAACTGCACGCCAAGGCAAGTCTTTTTCCAATTGAAAAGGGCGTTTAGTTTCTGCTATTAGCTGTTCTCTAGCTTCTGATGCTGACGATACATCAACAATTGAGAGAATATAATCTGAGGGAGGCGCAATAAATTGTTTTGTTATTCCTGCTGATAAATAAGATTTTGTTCTCAGCGCTTCATGGCGAACTACAATTTCATTCAAGGCTCTTTCTAAGCTTTTGTAATTGAGTTGACCAGTTAATTTCAGAGTCAGGGGATTGTTGTAAACAGTAGGAGTCAGTTGTTCCAGTAACCACATCCACTCTTGAGAATAAGAAAGTGGAAGTTCTCCCTCTGTCGTCCTTTGGGGAATTTTCTGTGTTGATACTCCCTTTATTCCTTGCTGCTGTTGTAGCTTTTTTAATAAAGCCCGCTTGTGACTTGATAAATTTAATGGTTGCTGTTCAAATTGACTCATGATTCTCCTTCTACCCCAGCACAAGCGTTGTGTTCAGCTAACATTTGTTCAATTTCTTCTTCTTGCATATCCGCCACATCGAGAATTTGTTGAGCCATTATTTCTAGGAGTTTTGCCTGTGAGGATTTTTGTATTATTAATTCTGCCAGTTTAGCAACCGTAGGAGCTTTAGAGATTGCTAATAAGGGTAGTTTAATAGCAAAAAGTTCTTCTATTTCACCTGTAATTTCCACCGCTTCTAAAGATTGTCCTCCCAAGGCATAGAAATTATCTTCTATCCCGATTTTCTCCCGTTTGAGAAACGTTGCCCAAATGTTGGCGATGACTATTTCTAAAGATGTTCTAGGAGGGATAAAACTTAAAAGTTCTGTTGCTGGTTCGGCAAAGGTGATCCCTAATTTTTCAGCTAATCCAATCCGTTGTAACTTGCCAGTAGCACCTTTGGGAATTGCATCTAAAAAAACAACCCGACGGGGAACTTTAAAATCTGCTAGAGACTTGGCAATAAATGTTTGTACTTCTTCCTCGGTAACAGTTTTGCCCTGTTTGAGAACTACGGCTACTCCAACTTCTTCTCCTAACAGAGAATGAGGAACAGCAAAAGCTACAGCTTGGGCAATGTTTGGATGTTCCAGTAACACTTCATCAATTTCACGAGGGGCTATTTTTTCTCCACCACGATTGATTAATTCTTTGATTCGTCCTTTAATCGTCAGATAGCCATCCTCATCAAACATCCCCTGGTCTCCTGTGCGAAACCACCCCTGTGTAAATGCTTTGGTGTTAGCTTCAGGATTATTCCCATATCCTTGTGTCACATTTGCACCACGAATGACTATTTCTCCAACCTCTCCAACGGCAAGAAAATTACCAGCTTCATCCATGATGGCAACTTCAGGCCCTGCTGGTAAACCAACTGAACCGGGTTTACGCACTAAAGGCGGTAGGGGGTTACTGGTCATTTGATGGGAGGCTTCTGTCATGCCATAAGCCTCAATCACAGGCACTTTGAAGGTGGCTTCCAATTCTTGAATTACTTGTGGGGGAAGGGAAGCGGAGGAGGAACGAATTAGCCTTAAGTTGTGGGAGAGGTCAGAAGTAGATTTTGCTCTTTCCAAAATTAGCTGCTGCATTGTCGGTACAGCAGAATACCAAGTTGGTTGCAGTTGTTGTAACCAGTCGAGAAAGTTGGGTGATTGAAACCCCGGAGTACAAATTATACTTGCCCCGGTGCTGATGGTGGAGAGCAAACAGCCTATCAACCCATGAATATGAAATAAAGGCATGACGTTGAGACAGCAGTCATGGGCTGTTAATTGTAGTGTTTGGCTAATGTTGCTGGCAGAAGTACAAAGATTGTGATGGCTGAGAGGAACGATTTTTGGGCGGGAGGTAGTGCCGGAAGTATGCAAAATCAGGGCGATATTATCGGGGGTGGCGGGGTCAATTTGGGCGGTAGATGCAGGGGTAAAGTTCAGGGAAAAGATACCTGCTGATGCCTCTAAATTAGGTGATAACTCAATAATTGGTATTTTTTGCATTTCCGCGACTTTGCGGGCTGCGTCAGCTACCCCAGATTGCATAATCAGCGCTTTTGGTTGCAGGTCACTCAGATAAAATTCATACTCTGTTTCTCGATAGTTGGGGTTGAGGGGGGCGCAGGTGGCATAGGAAGCAACGGAGAGGAACATCACAGCCATTTCTGGACTGTTGGGAAGGGCAACGGCTACCGGTTCGTTAGGATGAATATTGAGTTGTGCTAAAGCTTGGGCAACTATCAGGGTTTGGGCGTGAAGTTGCTGGTAAGTTAGGGGTTGACGTTGGGGGGCGATAATTGCGATCGCATCTGGTTGTGTTTTTTGCCAATGTTCAAGGAAATCAGGAATAGTTAAGCAAGGTTTTTGTATAGAGTTCATTACCTTAACAGTGAATTAGGCTAATATTCCCAACAGATAATCTAGATTTTTATAATCTAAGTGATTCCAACTGAATGGGCAAATTAAATTTAACACGTTCTCTGCCGTGTTTCGCTTGTTATTGTCTCCAGAAGTTATTTAGCTTCATGATTCGCTGTTTGCTTTTCTGACTCTGGAGCGTGATACAACAAAATACATATATATATATCTACAAACTCAAAACCAATGGAAATATTTCAAGTCATAGAAGACACCATCACTAAACCACCAATTCCCCATGAACCATACAAGCAATCATTGAAAGCTTGGGCGATGTATTGCTTGCGAGACAAAGGTTTTAAAGTGGTTTATGCCCAAAATGCCGACTTTGCTGTTGAACCCAAAGGACAGGATAAGGTGTATTTTAAAGTTACCAATCATGCAGAAGATGTAGATAATTCTTGTGCCTGGATAGTCTGGGATAGTGCAACCAAAAGCGTTAGCCTGATTCGACCTCAATAGACATCGGCTGAATTTAAATATGCGTCTTTCAGAACATTTGTAGGAATAATTCATGAATTGTCCCTACATTTTTTGTTATATTTATAAATTTATTCAGGAAAGTGTCAAAATTGAATGAGTTTTGTAACCGCCACTTGACAGAGAGCGGATTTGAGATAAATTAAGTTGAAATTTATGGGCAAGCAGCGTATTCTTTCTGGAGTTCAACCAACGGGTAATTACCATCTGGGTAACTACTTGGGAGCCATTCGCAACTGGGTAGAAGGTCAGAGCGAATACGATAATTACCTGTTCGTGGCTGATTTGCACGCCATTACAGTGCCACACGACCCCAAACTGTTAGCGTCTGATACCTATACCCTGGTGGCGCTTTATCTGGCTTGTGGTCTGGATTTAAGTCATTCCACTATTTTTGTGCAATCTCACGTCTCTGCCCACAGCGAACTGACTTGGTTGTTTAATTGCATTACACCTTTAAACTGGTTGCAAGACATGATTCAGTTTAAGGAAAAGGCGATTAAACAGGGTGAAAATGTCAATGTCGGCTTGTTGGACTATCCTGTGCTGATGGCTGCTGATATTTTGCTGTATCAAGCTGATAAAGTGCCAGTAGGTGAAGACCAAAAACAACATTTGGAATTGACAAGAGATATTGTTAACAGATTTAATCACCAATTTGGTAAACCTGACCAGCCTGTGATTAAGTTACCAGAGCCTTTAATTCGCAAGGAAGGGGCTAGGGTGATGAGTTTGGCTGATGGTACGCGCAAAATGTCAAAGTCTGATCCTTCGGATTTAAGCCGGATTAATTTACTAGACCCACCAGAGCAGATTCAATATAAGATTAAGCGTTGTAAAACTGATCAGGTTCGGGGTTTGACTTTCGATGATCCAGAGCGTCCAGAGTGTAACAACTTGTTAAGTCTGTATATGCTGCTGTCTGGAAAGAAGAAGGAAGAGGTCGCCGCAGAATGTCAAGATATGGGTTGGGGACAATTTAAACCTTTGTTGACAGAAACAACAATTAATGCTTTAACGCCTATACAGGAAAAATATCAGGCGGTGATGGCAGATAAAGCTTATCTAGACTCGGTTTTGCGGGAAGGACGGCAAAAAGCTGAGGCGATCGCTAATCAAACTCTCACACAGGTAAAAACTGCTTTGGGCTATACTCTACCTCTTTAAGGGTTTCGCTTTTAGGCATAATTCGTTATAGCCTTTAAGGAAACAGAAAAATTAATGTTATGCAGGATACCCAAAATCCCACAGTTTTAAATTCCTTTCGTCGCGCCGCGCAAGCAGGCGAATTTTTAGTGACCGCCGAGGTAGCACCCCCAAAAGGGGTAGATGTCACACTCATGATTTCAATGGCGGCGACCCTTAAGGGAAGGGTTCATGCTGTCAATATTACCGATGGTAGCCGCGCCGTATTGCGGATGTCTTCTTTAGTAGCCTCAGTGATTTTGTTACAGAATGGCATTGAGCCGATTTGTCAGATGGCTTGCCGCGATCGCAATAGAATTGGTTTACAAGCTGATTTAATGGGCGCTCATGCGTTGGGTATCCGCAACATTTTAGCTTTAACTGGTGATCCGGTGAAAGTTGGCGATCATCCCCATGCTAAAGCCGTGTTTGATTTAGAATCTGTGCGCCTGCTGCAACTAATTCGGAAGCTAAATCAGGGCGTTGATGACAATGAAAAGCCTCTGACCGATGGGGCGACTGAGTTATTTGCTGGTGCGGCTGTAGATCCCCAGTCTCCCAGTTGGTCAGGTTTACAAAAGCGATTTGAACGCAAAATTGAAGCCGGAGCGCAATTTTTCCAAAGCCAGATGATTACAGATTTTGAACGGCTAGAAAAGTTTATGGACACCGTAGCCGTTAATTATGAGAAACCAATTTTGGCAGGAATATTTTTGTTGAAATCGGCAAAAAATGCCCAGTTTATTAATCGGTGTGTTCCAGGTGTAAATATTCCCCCGCATATTATTGAGCGATTAGCCAAAGCAAAAGATCCCCTGGAAGAAGGAATGAAAATTGCCGCCGAACAAGTGCAAACTGCCCGCCAATTATGCCAGGGTGTCCATATCATGGCTGTAAAACGGGAAGATTTAATTGCACCAATCTTAGATTTGGCGGGAGTTACACCAGTAACAAATGTCAATTAAATAACCTGTATCAAACTCTCACTCTTCACCTTATGTGGAAAAACCAAAGCGAAACCTAACCCCCTAGCCCCCTTCCCTACGTTCGCGCAGCGTGCCGAAGGCAGGGAAGGGGGAAAATTCAAAGCCTCTGCCCTTGTAGGGGAGAGGTTTGGAGAGAGGTTTTCCAGATCCCGTGAAAAGTCAGGTATCAAACTCTCCCCTCTCCTTACCAAGGAGAGGGGCTGGGGGTGAGGTTCTTTTCAGCACTGTTTCACCCGGTGGTGGCTTTTCTAACTAATCTTGGTAGTGCGTAGCTTGCAGCCGTAGGCATCGCCCATTCTTTTTCAAGATAAAAAATTAAAATAAATTAAGCAACAAGGAAAAAAATACAGTTTATGTCAACTGAAATTCAGACGGAACTAGATAAAGCAGTGGAACTGCGGCGCAATTTTGCGATTATTTCTCACCCCGACGCAGGTAAAACTACCCTCACAGAAAAACTCCTGTTATACGGGGGTGCTATTCACGAAGCTGGTGCTGTTAAAGCCCGGAGGGCGCAGCGTAAGGCTACCTCAGACTGGATGGCAATGGAACAACAACGGGGAATTTCCATTACCTCGACTGTGTTACAGTTTGCCTACCAAAATTGTCAAATCAATTTACTTGATACACCCGGACACCAAGATTTTAGTGAAGATACTTATCGCACTCTAGCAGCCGCAGATAATGCGGTGATGCTGATTGACGTGGCTAAAGGTTTGGAACCTCAAACGCGGAAGTTATTTGAAGTCTGTAAGTTAAAAGGTTTACCCATCTTTACATTTGTAAATAAACTCGACCGTCCAGGAAGGGAAGCCCTGGAACTGCTGGATGAAATTGAGCAGGAATTAGGTTTACAAACCTATGCAGTCAACTGGCCGATTGGGATGGGCGATCGCTTTAAAGGTGTATTTGACCGCCACGAGCAAAAAATTCATTTATTTGAACGCAGCGCCCACGGTAGCCGGGAAGCCCGCGAGACGACCGTAGATTTAGGTGATGCCAAAATTGCGGAACTGCTAGAAGATGAGCTTTATCAGCAACTTAAAGATGACTTAGAACTTTTAGAAGGAGTCGGCCCAGAACTGGATTTGGACTTAGTACATCAAGGGAAAATGACTCCAGTCTTTTTTGGTAGCGCAATGACGAACTTTGGGGTAGAGTTATTCCTTAAGTACTTTCTCAAGTATGCCCTCAAACCAGGCGCGCATAACAGCAGCGTGGGCGAAATTCCCCCCACTTATCCCGACTTTACTGGGTTTGTCTTCAAGCTGCAAGCAAATATGGACCCTAAGCACCGCGATCGCGTGGCATTTATCCGGGTTTGTACAGGAAAGTTTGAAAAAGATATGACAGTGAATCATGCGCGCACAGGCAAACTCGTTCGCCTGTCTCGCCCGCAAAAACTTTTTGCCCAGGAGAGGGAATCGATTGATACAGCTTATCCTGGCGATGTCATTGGTTTAAACAATCCGGGTGTTTTTGCAATTGGTGACACTATTTATACAGGTCAAAAGCTCGAATATGAAGGAATCCCCTATTTTTCGCCAGAACTGTTTGCATCTCTGAGAAATCCCAACCCCTCAAAGTTTAAGCAATTTCAAAAAGGTATTTCGGAATTGCGCGAAGAGGGTGCAGTGCAAATTATGTATTCATCGGATGAAGCCAAACGTGACCCGATTATGGCCGCGGTGGGTCAGCTGCAATTTGAAGTGGTGCAGTTTCGTTTGCAGAACGAGTATGGTGTAGAAACCATTTTAGAGTTACTTCCTTACAGCGTCGCCCGTTGGGTGGAAGGTGGATGGGAAGCTTTGAATAAAGTGGGACGGATTTTCAACACCACTACTGTCAAAGATAATTTGGGACGGCCAGTTTTGCTGTTCCGCAATGAATGGAATTGCCAACAGTTACAGGGAGATCATCCAGAGTTGAAGTTAAGCGCGATCGCCCCGGTGTATTCTGGTCAACAATCAGTGGAAGAATAATTCACTTGATGGGACTAACCGGGTGCAATTAATGTCCACGGCATTCAAGATTCGCGCTTGTGTACCACCGTGGATCAAGTAGACATTGGAGTGCCAAAATTTCTATGCATTCAGATGCCGAACTGTCTTTGGAGGCCGGTTTAGTCGCCCTCAAACAAGAAAATTACCAAGTTGCGATCGCTAAACTGACACCTGTTGCTAGTATTCAAGAAGATGCTACGGCTAACTTACAGGCACGGGTTGGTTTAGTGATGGCTTACGCCCGGATTGGGCAAATCAGCAAGGCCACAGCCCTGTGTCATACTCTCACTGAAAGCCAAAATACACAAGTGAAAGAATGGGCTGAACTGGCGCTCACACACTTGACAAAACGCAAAAAAAGTAGCAAAGTTTCCACGAATTCGGCGACTGGATTGGGACTTTTGGAAAATGCTCAAAACTCTGCTGCGTCAAAACGCAAACCAAAAGATACAGTAGCAGAAAATACAAGCGATCGCAATTCATCTGCCGTCAAATCAGGTAGCTTGCGGAATACGGCTATACCATCAGTTGAGTACCAAAACACAACCATTGCCGAAGCACCTGCTAGCAACACAAACATTTTTTTCGGTTCTACCAGCTATACACAAACGCCACCATCCAGTATTTATTGGCGACAAGGAAAACGTGCCAAGGTATGGCAACCACTGCGTAAGCCGAAGTTAATTCCCTTGCGATTTCTAGCAGTTGGTACATTTGTGGCTTTGTTTTACTTACTGCGAGAAATAGTCAATTTACTAACGGGGTTGATTAACTTTGCTTTAGTCAAACTACCATATTTGGAGCCATTACAGTTCCTCTACCGCAATCCCACCTCATTTTTATTGATAGCTTTATTCATCCTCATTGGACTATCACCCTGGTTGCTAGATTGGCTATTAGCAGACTTTTATGGACAGCGAGAATTGTCCAAAGATGTCTTACATAGCCGTAGTCGCGAAACAGTAAGAGTACTACAACGTTACTGCCAACAGCGTCGCTGGCAATCACCTAAACTGCGAATTCTGCCCATAGCTGCACCAATGGCGCTGACTTATGGGAATCTGTCCCGCAACGCCAGGATTGTGGTCAGTCAGGGACTATTAGAGCAATTGGCAGATGATGAAATTGCGACTATCTATGCAACACAGTTAGGACATATTGCCCACTGGGATTTTGTGGTGATGTCTTTGGTGTTGCTGCTGTCACTACCAATTCATCGGCTATATCAGCAAATATCAACTTGGGGAAACAGCAAATCAGAGGGGATTTGGTATAAACCAATAACCATTTTGGCTGGTGTGATTTATGGAGTTTGGTGTTTGTTGACTGGTGTGAGTTTATGGTTGTCGCGGTTGCGGCTTTACTATAGCGATCGCCTGGCGGCGGAAATTACTGGCAATCCCAATGCTTTGACTCGCGCTTTACTCAAAATTGCTATCGGCATTTCTGTTGATATCCAAAAATCCGAACAAACCAGTTGGCATTTGTCAAGTTTAAATTTCTTACTCCCAGTGGGTTATGAGCAGAGTATTTCTTTGGGTAGTATTGCTGGTCGAATGCCTTTTGAATCTATATTAATGTGGGATACTGTTCATCCATATCGGCGCTGGTTTACGATTAATAATAGCCATCCGTTAATAGGCGATCGCATCCAACGTCTAAGTCAAATTGCCCGCCATTGGCACATAGATCCGGAACTACATCTCACTAGCCCTGGACTGAGCGTAGCCGAAGTCCAACCAACTTTTCAGGTAAAGCGTCAGTCCTTCTTCTTACAAATCGCTCCCTTTTTGGGCATTCTTTTTGGTTTTGTATTAGCGGGTCTGATCTGGCTGATATGGCAAACTGCTTTCACTCTTAAGTGGATAAACTTAACGTGGATATACGAAGATTGGACTTTTGTCACAGGTTGCCTACTGATTGGCTTCAGCATCGGTATGGTGTTCCGAATGAATGCGTTTTTTCCAGATATCAAAACGAATCGTGTCCAAAATGAGCAAAGCCTGCCCAACCTCTTAGCTCACCCATCTGCTATTCCGATTGATAGTATGAGTGTGCGGCTTGTGGGTAAGCTATTAGGTCGCCGAGGTGCTGGTAATTGCTTGGGACAAGACTTAATTTTACAATCCAGCACAGGCCTAGTGAAATTACACCACATTTCTTTAGGACAGTCAGTTAATCCTCAAGATTTAATTGGTCGGCAAATTATAGTCACAGGCTGGTTTCGCCGGGGAGCAACACCTTGGATTGATATTCACACCGTACAAACTCAAAGTGGTAAAACCATTTATAGCCCTCATCCCTTATGGTCTACCGTTGTGGCCGTTGCTGCACAGGCTTGGGGTACATACATCTTTCTCACAGGCTAGCACCGCTAGGCGTTCCTCAGCCGGGGCGTATTACAATACGCCCCTACTTCCCTGCACCCTGCCCTCTTCTTTCACCATTGGGAATGTAAATAAAAGTTGCAAATTTTATGAATGAACGTTACATTTATTTACGTAATCCCTCACAATCGAATTAACTGAGCAATATAGCTTGGTTATCTAAAATTGGCTAATTCGTGCAAATATATCCTTTTTATCGTCCTTATACAGCAACAAATTCACCAGATAATAGCTGGTGCTTGTTTCTGATAATTTTTCTGGAGAAAAAATGTATTTTATGCTACGATATATTAATGCTATCGTTGGAAATGTATGCTCTGAACTAGCTACGTAGATAATACCGTGGTAATGTAAGGAATGGTATTTAATTCTGCGGGCAAGGTTATCAAAGAAGATATTTACTTTAGCAAGCCAAGGCTTATAAATTTACGATTCTTAGAATTAAGGTGGTATTAGCCGAGCGTTGTCTACGCTTTTGTATTAAACAAGCTTGATCCCAACGAAAAACTGTATTGTATAGATTGACAGTTTGGAGTAAAAAATTTGGTTTACGGCAGTCTTGGTCAATAGCATCTATTTAATAGCCAAAGCCAAGTGATTGTTTTCTTGCCTTGCCATGTTCGTTCAACTCTGGAGGTATAGTCCATGTCCGTTCGCCTATATATAGGCAATTTGCCAAAAGAAGAAATAGATCGTCAGGATCTACAAGCAGTTTTTGCCGAAGAAGGCGATGCTGTGACTACAAAACTAATTAAAGACCGGAAAACGGGTAAATGCCGTGGTTTCGGGTTTCTCACAGTCAACAATGACGAACAAGCTGATCAAATTATTGAAAAGTATAGTGGTCAATTGTTTAAAGAGACTCCCATTAAGCTAGAAAAAGCATTACCTCGGACAAAAGGTGAGGAAGGTGACGAGCAGCCCATTAAAGCAGCTACTAGTACTCCTAGTCATCCCGCGCCAACTATCCAAAAAGAAGGCGCTCGTCGTGAGAAAAGCGCTAAGAAGTCTCGCCGTGGCGGTGGCGGTGGTGTCCGGGAAACCAGCACAAGTGCTGACTCAGATACTATTCGTCCCGATCCACGTTGGGCTTCTGAATTAGAAAAGCTCAAGCAGATGCTAGCTGCACAAACTACGAATTAAGTCTATGGGGATAGGAATTAAAACTTAAAAATTGCGGTTTTTAGGTTTTAGCTATTTCGCCGTAAGCCTCCCACTAAAACGGTATTCCGTTTAGTGGTGAGATATAAGGCGATTAAAAATAACGCGACCTCCGCCCAATTCAATCCGGAGGATTGACAGGAAGGGGGTCAGCATTATTTTTAACGATCTCTGTTTCCACTTCGCTCAACACAAGTGTATTTGGTAATCTGTCAACCCAGTCTTCTACTATCTGCGTGACTGTTTTATCTTTCGTTACAGCATAAGAGCGAAGTTTGTTCAATCTGCGCTCAGACATTCTGACATTTAATCTAGTAGTTTTCATAATTGTCTACCCGTTGTTGTCACTGTTATCGTATCATAGTCTTATAGTTGAGGGTAGATAAGTGAGGACAGCGTACCAATATAAGCTACGACCAACAACAAAGCAAGCCATTGAAATAGACAGATGGTTGGCTATGCTGTGTTCACAGTACAACTATCTGTTGGCTGATAGATTTGATTGGTATGAGCGCAATCGTTCACCGATTAACGCTTGTCCTCTGGTCTGCCATATACCAGAATTAAGGGATAACCCAGACTATTATTCACAAAAGAAAACGCTACCACAGCTTAAAAAAACTCATCCTTGGTACGGCGAAATTTACTCGCAGGTATTACAGGACATAGTTAAACGAGTGAAGGTGACATTTGACCGTTTTTTAAAAGGTGATAGCAATGGAAAACGAAGTGGGCGACCTCGCTTTAAATCTCGTGAACGTTACCGCACGTTTACATATCCACAGATAAAAGATGGGTGTTTACAAGGCAGTCTGATCACTTTGCCGATGTTTGGTATGGTCAAGGTGATTTTGCACCGCCCAATACCTGACGGATTTAAAATTAAAACCGCATCAGTAACAAAAAAAGCTGATGGTTATTATTTGAGTTTAAGCCTTGAAGATGCGACAGTTCCCACAATTAAACCTGATTTCAATCCAGATTCTATAACTGGTATCGACCTGGGTTTAAAAGACTTTTTGACAACTTCCGAGGGTAATGTTGTCCCGATCCCTCAGCATTACCGTAAATCTCAAAAGCGATTACGGGTCATTCAAAAACGGATCTCACGCCGGAAAAAAGGAAGTAATCGGCGTAAAAAAGCTATTCAGCAAGTCGCCAAGCAGCACAAAAAAGTAGCTGATAAACGTAAAGACTTTCACTTGAAAATAGCGAACAATCTCCTGAAAAAATATGACGTTGTAGTTCATGAAGATTTAAACGTTAAAGGTCTTTCTCTTTCCATGCTAGCCAAATCTGTACATGACGCTGGATGGTCAAGCTTCCTGTCCATATTGACAACCAAAGCCGTAAATGCTGGGTTATTGGTAATCGCAGTGAATCCATCAGGTACATCACAAGATTGTTCTAGTTGTGGGGTGAAAGTTCCTAAAAAGCTGCACGAACGCTGGCATGACTGCCTTAATTGTGGATGCAGTCTTGACCGTGACCACAATGCAGCAATCAATATAAAGAATAGAGCCGACGGTCACGCGGTTCTTAAAGCTCAACGCCTCCTAAGCAATAGCCGGATTGGTTGAGAAGCCCACACTGTACCTGTTGTACTCAGGTCAGTGTGTGGAGTGTGTCACTTCCCCATAGTACCTTGTTGAAATGGTGATTTTGCCAATGTTGTCAGTGCGATCGCCAGTTTTGGTTAATTTTTCACAGTTATTATCGCCATATCTTAGTTACCACCTCCGAGCCAGTCTTTGGGGTGGGTTGTTTTTATGACCGTGAAATCGAAGTTTATCTATCAAAAGCATTAGATATAAATATAGTTATTTATGTATAAAGAAGTTCCAGAAAATTACTGTGTAAATAACTATAGACCGGGAAGCTAGCAGATGAAAATGTTTGACATAATTAAATTAAAATAAATTTTACTCAAAGTTCCTCCATAGTTTAGTTAAGTTTGCGCGGCGAAACTTTGACGATATATTCCTAGAATTAGCAACACACAAACTATGAACGCTACTACCGACAAACGTATTGCCTTAATTTCTGTTCATGGAGATCCGGCGATTGAAATTGGTAAGGAAGAAGCTGGTGGACAAAATGTTTATGTGCGTAATGTGGGTGAAGCACTAGCACAGCTAGGATGGCAAGTTGATACGTTTACCCGCAAAGTGAGTATAGAGCAAGAGACAATTGTTCAAATTAGCCAAAATTGTCGCAATATTCGTCTAGCAGCAGGCCCTGTAGAATTTGTGCCACGAGATCAACTTTTGGACTATATGCCGGAATTTTTGGCTAATTTCCTCCAATTCCAAGCAGAGAATCAGATCACGTATCAGTTAGTTCACACAAACTACTGGCACTCTAGCTGGATAGGGATGCAACTGAAAAAAATTCAAGGTACTCAGCAGGTTCATACCTACCATTCTTTAGGAGCGGTTAAGTATAATACAATAGAAACAATTCCTCTGATTGCTAGTCAGCGATTAGCAGTGGAAAAAGAGGTATTGGAAACGGCAGAATGCATTGTTGCCACAAGTCCCCAGGAACAGCAACATATGCGATCGCTTGTTTCTACTCAAGGTAATATTGAGATTATTCCCTGCGGTACAGATATTCGCCGATTTGGTTCTGTTGAGCGCCAAGCAGCTAGGTTAGAATTAGGAATTGCTCCAGAAACTAAACTTGTATTGTATGTAGGACGTTTTGATCCACGCAAAGGCATAGAAACTTTAGTCCGCGCCGTCAACGAATCTCAGTTACGTGGCGATCGCAACCTAAAATTAATTATTGGTGGTGGTAGCACCCCCGGTAATAGTGACGGTATTGAACGCGATCGCATCCAGAATATCATCAACGAATTAGGTATGAGTGAATTTACCATCCTCCCCGGTCGCCTCAGTCAGGAAATACTGCCCACTTATTACGCTGCGGCTGATGTTTGCGTCGTTCCCAGTCACTATGAACCCTTTGGACTCGTGGCCATTGAAGCCATGTCCTGTGGTACACCTGTCGTCGCCAGTGATGTTGGTGGACTTCAATTTACTGTAGTTCCCGAAGTCACAGGTTTGTTAGCTCCACCCCAAGATGTAGCCGCCTTTGCAGCTGCGATTGACCGCATTTTATTAAATCCACAATGGGGAGAAGAATTAGGTCAAGCTGGCAGAAAACGCGTAGAAAGTAAGTTTAGTTGGGATGGTGTCGCCACTCAGCTAGGTGAACTTTACACCCAAATTTTGCAGCAATCGGTAAAAGAACCAGCATTAGCCAAACAATTTTAGATTTTGGATTTTGGATTTTGGATTTTGGATTGATTCCACTGATAAATCAGAGGGCTTGTACTATTAAAGAACTATTGGTCAGTAATACGTAAAATTAACTCTTGTGCAACCAGTTGACTATACTACTCTCACAGCTTCTTGTAGCGAACTACGCGCTCACTGGCTGCCATCTCGATTAGAACAAGTTTATCAGCGCGATCGCTATACTATTGCGGTAGCATTACGCACCCTTAAACAAAGGGATTGGCTAGAGATTTCTTGGCATCCCCAAGCGGCGCGGATTTGTGTAGGTGAACCACCACCACGATTACCAGATACCTTCACCTTCAGCCAGCAATTAGTACACCAATTGGGTGGTTTGGCCTTGGTGGACATTCAAGCGATCGCCCCTTGGGAGCGGGTTGTGGACTTGCAATTTGCCCGTCGTCCTGGAGAAGAGGCATTATACCACATATACGTGGAAGTGATGGGCAAATATAGTAACGCTATCCTCACCGATGCCAGCAAAATGATTATTACAGCTGCCCATCAAGTTGGTCAGCATCAGTCTAGCGTCCGTCCCATCCAAACCGGACAGTCTTATGAAACCCCACCAAAATTAACTGGACCTGTTCCCAGTTTGAGTGAAACCCCAGAACGCTGGCAAGAACGGGTAAGCTTAGTCCCAGGAGCAATCAAGCGTCAGTTATTAAAAAGTTATAGCGGCTTGAGTTCGGCACTGGTAGAATCTATGGTAATTGCAGCAGATTTAGCCCCAGACACAACCACCGATCAGCTCAAAGCTGAAGACTGGCAAAGACTATTTACCCGTTGGCAAGAATGGCTACAAGCATTGGAGTTAAGTAAATTTCAACCAGCTTGGACAGCAAATGGTTATACCGTCATGGGTTGGGGCGCAGTTGCACCAGAAAAAGACATCCAAACCTTACTGAATAGGTACTACACTGACCAATCAAATCAGCAAGTATTTGCTCAGTTACGGCATCAATTAAACCAGAAATTACATAATGTTTTAGTAAAATTACGCAATAAAGGACAAACTTTTTCGGAACGCTTGCGGCAATCAGATCAAGCGGATGAATACCGAGCCAAAGCTGATTTGTTGATGTCTAACCTGCAAAAATGGCAACCAGGGATGAAAGAAATTATCCTACCTGATTTTGAGACAGATCAGCCCATTGCGATCGCTCTCCAACCAGATAAAAACGCCGTTCAAAATGCCCAACGCCTTTATAAACAGCACCAAAAACTCAAACGCGCTCGTGCGGCTGTGGAACCGTTACTTTTGGATGTACAATCAGATATTAGCTATTTAGAACAAGTAGAAGCTGCGATAACGCAGATAGAAAACTACCAAACAGCAGCAGATTTACAGGCTTTAGAAGAAATCCGCGACGAGTTAATTGGACAAAAATATTTAGAAGATCCCGGATATCGCAGCCGCAGTACCAGCGAAACAGCCGCTACAAACTTTCATCGTTACCGCACCCCTAACAATTTTGAAGTCTTAATCGGTCGGAACAATCGCCAAAATGATCAATTGAGCTTTCGCGTAGCTGGAGATTATGATTTGTGGTTCCACGCTCAAGAAATTCCGGGAAGTCATCTGTTACTGCGTTTAGAACCGGGTACAGTTCCAGAAGCAGCAGATTTACAATTTGTAGCTAATCTCGCCGCCTACTACAGTCGTGCGCGTCAGAGTGAGCAAGTACCAGTCGTTTATACTCAGCCCAAGCACGTTTACAAACCCAAAGGAGCCAAGCCAGGTATTGCCATTTACAAGCAAGAGCGCATCCTCTGGGGACAGCCGCAATTAGTCATTAGTCATTAGTCATTAGTCATTAGTCATTAGTCATTAGTCATTAGTCATTAGTCATTAGTCATTAGTCATTAGTCATTAGTCATTAGTCATTAGTCATTAGTCATTAGTCATTAGGAATTTAAATCAGATTCACATCTGGGTTTTTACCTCACTCCGCCTAAGAATTTGTGTCAAAGTCTCCCCTCTCCTTGCTAAGGAGAGGGGCTGGGGGTGAGGTTAGTTTTTTATTCCTGATTTACAGGACTTACGCAAATTTATGGGAAAACGTATCGCTAACGCGAAAGCTCCGCTAACGCGTAGCGCATACCACAGAGGCACAGAGTACACCGAGGAAAGAGGATTTAAGAGAGTTTTTGCGTAATTCCTAATTCATTGGTGATTCGGAAGTCAAAACTTTTCCTCAGCCTCCGGGCTATACCTCACGGTAGTTAAAATTTATTCTCAAAGATAGAGGCTGGTTTCCTACGGGGATATCTTTTTTTGATTTATTTTTATAAAAAAACTGTGTTGACTGTTACAATATTGTTAAGAAAGGTTGCCCGTTGATTTTGGGAACGCGCAATTTGGTTTTAACTCTATGAGAAGACAACGCGGAAAAACATATTTTAGGCCAGTCTGTGCAATGCTGGTCTTTTTTGTTTCATCTAAAAACTAAACATAAAACCTTGAAGATTATAGATCCCCGACTTCTCAAAGAAGTCGGGGATCTGGGTATTACGTTTTTTAAGTTTGAGCTACTTATCTAGAAACTAAATCTAGTTCTGAGCGCACCAATCACAACATCACGGTTGTCACTGTTATGATCCGGAGATGTCAACCAGATAACAGCAGGGGTAACAGTAATATTGTCAGTCAGCCTGTACTGGTAGAAAGCCTCAAGGTGATAGGAAGTATCTCTATCTCTATCGACACCTGTGATGGTGGAACTTGTGACTCTAGGTTCTACACCAGCAATAATCCCAGCTAAGTTACCCTTTTTACCCAAGTCAGGAAAACCCAGGGTAACGGCATAATTCCAAATGTCAGCCTCGCCTTGAACGCCTGTCAAGGCGCGGCTGTTGGTGTATCCTGCCCAACCGCCTAAGACCAATTTTTCACTGATGCCAAGAGATGCTTGGATACCGTAGGAATCGCTGGAGAAGGCATCCCCATTAAAATTTGAGGTTGCGTTATTGCTACCACTGATTAGTGGCTGTTTGTAGGAATTAATGTAAGTTAAACCTACCGCAATGCGATCGCTTGGTCTGAATGTTAATTGTGCCAAAGCACCGTAAGCACCATCAAACAAACCACTCCCAGGTGAGGGGTCACTGGCTGTGCCAGTTAAATATCCTAAGCTGAGTGCTAATTTATCACCGAATTCCTGGGTAATTCCCAACCCCGCACCACCGATCTGGTTGTAAATTGGGTTACGCGTCCCAAAGGTAGTCAAAGCCCCACTACTACCATCACCATCAAATATATTTACTGTACTAGTGAGGTCATCTGCTGCACCATTATTGGCGATCGCAATTACCTGTGTGTTTGCACCCAGGGGAAATTTGTAAAACAGTGCATCTATTGCCGCATTGTTAGTCCCATCCTCACCCGCAAAGGCAAATTTACCCTCTTCTGTCCCAATTCTAGGGTTGACAATATTATTACTTTGGATTCTCGTAAACAGGGTATCTCTCCCTGTAAAACTGGTGACAAATTGAATCCGTGTCCGCGCTCCCAGGGTGGTATTCCCGGCTATAACGTCACCTCTAGCAACATCACTAATAACTGCGACGACTTCCCCTTGCAGTTTGGTTGTAGTGGAAAACTGATTCGCTTCCAATTCCGATGTCCGTGCTTCTAGTGAATCCACGCGACCCCGTAGTGTTGCGAGTTCTGCGGAAAATTCTTCTTGCAGTCTTTGTAATGTGCCTAAATCTTGTTGTGTCACCATATCGCTAGTAGCGGTAGCGATTAGTTCATTCACCCGATCCAGACAAGCATTCAAACCAGCCGCGAATTCATATCGAGTCAACGCCCGATTACCGCGATAAGTGCTATTTGGATAACCTGCAATACAACCGTAACGTTCTACCAAAGATTGCAATGCTTGAAAAGCCCAATCAGTAGGTTGCACATCGGATAACTGAGAAACTGAGGTAATTTGCGCCATTACCTGACCTGTTGTGAGGTTCTCAGTTTTAATCTCTGGACTATTTATTGCTGATGTGGTGGGTATTTCCCCTGCATAGACAGCAGTGCTAAAACATAGCAAAGTACCGCCAAATACCGGACTAACAAGTAGATATTTCCAGAATTCTCGCATTTCCTTCCTCACACTTATTGATGGTTGATTGCACACACACCGGGCGTTTTCGACAATACCTTCTTTAAAAATGTATATTCCAAATATTAACAGGAGTTTAAGGATTTGCCTAACACTACAAGTCAAAAAGTTATCTTCCCTGCTGACTAGATAAATTTTCAACCGCAGTATCTTGTGAAAGCAGTATTCAGTTTGTGTTTTTTATTACGAAATTTTTTTGGCTATATTGTGTGAGAATGAGACTTATTCTATAATGTAGGACTAATTTGATTTTCAATAGAAAATTGCCAAAAAGTAAAGTAATCATTAATTAAGAGGGGAAAACCATGTTTTGGACTCGCTTAGAACCTAAAAAAGACCAAAAAAGCAGGATACCTCTGCTTTTAATGGCTATATTCACGTTGTCAGCTGCTGTTGGCTGTAACCAATCAAATCCAGATGTCGGAGAAACTTCAGAACAGACATCCCCAGCACAAGAAACAGCAGCGATTCCAGCCACCTCGGAAAAAGTTAAAGTTGTAGCCACAATTTTGCCAACTTATTTGTTTACTAAGGCTGTAGCTGGAGATGCAGCAGATGTATCAATTCTCGTGCCACCAACTACGGAGGTGCATGATTACCAATCAACACCGGATAATGTTAAAGCGATTTCTACAGCCAGTATTTTAGTAAAGAATGGTTTGGGAATAGAGGAATTTCTCGACAATACTGTAAAAAATGCCGAAAATCCTAACTTGGTTCAAATTGATGCCAGTAAAGGGATTAAAACCTTAGATGAAATTTCCCCGGTTGATGAAACAGTAACAGAACATGGACATAGCCACGGACATAGCCATGATCATGCTGAGGGAAATCCTCACGTTTGGTTAGATCCAGTATTAGCAAAACAGCAGGTAACAAATATTCGGGATGGATTAATTGCGGCTGATCCTGCTAACAAAGCTACTTATGAAGCTAATGCTGCGGCTTATATTCAAGAATTAAACAATTTAGATCAAGAATTTCAGCAAACTTTGCAGAAAACTCCTAACTGCACCTTTATCACCTTCCATGATGCTTTTCCATATTTAGCTCAACGTTATAATCTCAAACAAGTGGCGGTGGTGCAACTTCCTGAAGACCAACTTTCGCCAGCAGATGTGCAGAAAGCTGTCAAGGCTGTGAAAAAGTATAACGCTAAAGCTTTATTTAGTGAAGCAGGGGTAGATAATAAATTATTAACCAGTCTTGCCCAAGATTTGAATCTAACTGTGCGTAACTTAGACCCTTTAGAAACTTCTGATGACAGAAATCCACAGTATTACTTTCAGGCAATGAAAACTAACTTGCAAACTCTGGAGGCTGGGTGTAAATAATTGAATGACCAAGACAGCGATACCTGATGATCGTTTGTCTTGATGTCATGATCAATTAATAATTAATTACCCATAATCCAGGACTCATGACATCTCCCATTTTAAAAGTCGAAGGATTAAATGTATATCAAGGCAGTTATTTAGCTGTGCGAGATGTAGCCTTTGAATTGCTACCAGGAACAGATACAGCTATTGTTGGTCCCAATGGTGCTGGTAAAAGTACTTTGGTAAAGGCAATTTTAAATTTAATTCCTCACAGTGCTGGTAAGATTGAAATTTTTGGTCGCCCAATTACCAAATTGGGAAATTTGCGTCATCGATTGGGTTATATGCCCCAAAATTTCATCTTTGACCGCAGTTTCCCGATTTCTGTAGGTGAATTAGTCGGACTGGGATGGGCGAATGAAAGTAAAAATCAGAATTCATTTTTTTCCCAGTTGTGGAAAAGAGATAAGAGAAAGTCTGTAGCCATAGCAGAGGCTTTGCGGCGAACTGATGCGTATCATCTTAAGCATCAAGCTATTGGAACTCTTAGTGGTGGTCAACTGAAGCGGGTATTGCTGGCTTATTGTTTAGTAATTCCTCGGCAACTTTTGGTACTAGATGAAGCTTTCGCTGGTGTTGATGTCCAAGGGACAACAGATTTTTACGCTTTGTTAAATGAATTAAAGCGGGAAGAAGGTTGGACGGTGTTGCAGGTTTCCCATGATATTGATATGGTCAGCCGTCATTGCGATCGCGTTCTTTGCTTTAACCAAACTGTTGTTTGTACTGGTCAACCCGAAATTGCCCTTTCACCCCAAAATCTGTTAGCAACTTATGGTCTGGGATTCAGTCCTTATAAGCATCACCATTAAAATTTTTAACAATACCGTTACTCACAATTTTGGATAATTCACATCCCCGATTCAAAAAGTAAAAGCCAAATAAGTTTTGACTCGCTAATTTGACGATTCAGCAGGTTCATCCAAGTGTTCAGCTACAGCCTGATAAAGATGAAAAATATGATGATCGTGGAGATGATAAAACACATTACGTCCTTGCTTCCGATAGCCAACTAATCGCATGACTCGCAAATTTCGCAGTTGATGGGAAACAGCAGATTCACTCATATTTAGTAATCCTGCTAAATCACTCACACACAGTTCTTTATTAGCCAAAAAAGAAAGAATTCGCAGGCGATTAGGGTCTCCTAAAAAGCTAAAGAATTCCGCCATCTGTTGGGCTTTTTCGGTGCTGATAACTTGTCCTGCTAAGTGTTGCACAATATGAATATCTATAGTAATCTATCTTAAATTATACTCAATATTGGCCAGTTTTAAATTTCCATCTAATTATAAAAATTATCTTTGATTGATATTGATAAAATTTTGCCTGTGATCAATAAAATCAGGCTCAAAAATATATAGATTGTACTTATGTATTTATGCTCTGTTTGCCAAATCAACTTGCTAGCGATCGCCTCTAACTTTGACTTTGTAAATTTGTTACAATTTCCTTTCATGCAGCGCGCGATCGCAGGTGCTGTGTTAATGGGAATTCTGGGAGGCTTACTAGGTAGTTTTGCCACATTGCGCCAACTATCTTTTTTCAGCCATGCCGTGGGTCATGCAGCATTAATCGGCGTAGTCTTAGGAGTATTGCTACAGTTGAATCCAACTTGGATGCTGTTGCCTTTTACCTTAGTGTTTGGCGTGGTTGTCCTCTACTTCATCGACAAGACCGATTTAGCCAGCGATAGTGTCCTGAGTATAGTGCTATCAGGAGCATTAGGTATTGGCGTAATCCTGACTAGCTTCGTTCCGGGTTATCGTGGCAATTTAATGAGAGTATTGTTCGGGGATATTCTGGCGATCGACAATACAGATTTAATTTTGACCTTACTTTTGCTGATAGCCAGCAGCATATTTTTATTTTCCACCCTGCAACAGCAAATTTTGTTAACCCTGAACCCCGATGTAGCGCAAGTACAAGGTGTTCCAGTTCAACTATATCGCTATGGCTTTATCATTTTACTTTCCCTAGCTGTTGCCGTAGCGATTACAGCCGTCGGTGTTTTGCTAGTCAATGCTTTTTTAGTGATTCCCGCTTCCACAGCCAAGCTGATGAGTCATCACTTTAACCGTTTTCTGGTTTTATCAATTATCGTCGGTTCAACCACAAGCCTGACTGGTATTATGGTTTCGGGACTTTTTAACCTGCCATCAGGCCCTAGTATTGTGCTTGTGCAGTTTTTGTTTTTTGTCGCTGTTTTCTTTACCGTTAAGTTGAATTTCAAAGCCAGATAAACTTTTTTTCTTCAACCTCTTGCCAAGCAATTATTGTTGTGCTACATTTATTAATCGTGGGTGACAAAAGCCCCCAGCCGGGATAGCTCAGTTGGTAGAGCAGAGGACTGAAAATCCTCGTGTCACCGGTTCAAGTCCGGTTCCTGGCATATAAATAAAAACCCTTGAAAACATCGCTTTTCAGGGGTTTTTAGTTTGTGATGACTGAAAGATAGAGAACTAATGTTGTAATTTTGAGAGAAGTTTTGGACATTTTTGATACCTTGAGGCAAAAAAGTGGTGTAAAGTAGGGGAGAATTACACCATTAATACATATGTACAGTGACACTGCTACCGAACGAGGATCTAAGGGGTCTGTGTCAATCATTAACTCTAATGGTCGATTACAGTTGAGATTTCACTATGGTGGTAGGCGCTATTATTTTTCCACCGGATGGGCTGATACTCCTAGTAACCGGAAACTAGCAGAACTTAAAGCAGAGGAGGTTGAGAAAGACATCTTATGGGAAAGGTTTGACGAATCTTTAGAGAAATACAAACCTAAATCATCTTTAAGTACGGTTACACCACTTACACCAATTCAGAAACCAAAACCTGAGTTAGACAAACTTTGGGACAAATATAGCCAGTTTAAAAAACCTCAAGTCAGCCCTAGTACTTTCGCTAAAGACTTTACTAAACATCGAAATCACATCGCTAAGTTACCAACGCGATCGCTAGACGAAGCATCAGCCATTCGAGATCATCTTTTGGCGAATTTAACTCCTGATGCTGCGAAACGTTGCTTAACTCAGTTGAAAGCTTGTTGTAATTGGGCAATGTCAGAGGGATTAATTGATATTAACCCTTTTACGCCCATGAAAATCAAAGTACCCAAGGGTGTGACTGAAGAAAAAGATATAGAACCCTTCAGTAAAGAAGAAAGAGATTTAATTATTCAGACTTTTGCTAGCGATCGCTACTACAGTCACTATACAAACTATGTGCGCTTCCTTTTTTTTACAGGGTGCAGACCATCTGAGGCTATCGGGTTGAAGTGGAAACACATTACTAAGAGTGTAATTCAGTTTCGGGCATCGGTTGTTGTTTCTGAAAACGGCTTATTTCTGAAGGAAGGGTTAAAAACACAAACAAAGCGTGATTTCCCAATTAATTCGGAATTACAAGCTATCGTAGCTGAAATTCGGACGCAGGAACCTAATTCTGAAGCCTTCGTTTTTACCAGTCCAACAGGTAAATTTATCGACCATCACAACTTTTCTAATCGTGCATGGAAGGCAATTTTAGCTAAATGTGGCGTTCCTTACCGCAAAAGCTACCAGACACGACATACTTTTATTAGCTTGTGTGTAGAGTCACATATTAACAGCACAGCGATCAGCCGATGGACTGGAACCTCCGCCAAAATGATTGACAATCACTATGCTGCTACTAACTTTACAAACCTCAGACCACCTGAATTTGTTTAAATTAATTGAATCGGTTTTTATGATGATTCTTAATTATTTATACCCTATGATACAAGTTTTACCAGCAATTATTGGATTTTTAATAACTGGCCTATTTATATTAACATTCGTACATGGTGTTAAAATTCCTGAATCTAACGAAACTCCGCCAGGAGTTATAATGTCAAGTTTTATTTTTATAGCCTCTGGCTTTATTGTTCAGATTATTTATAGTCATTGGTCTTCAATTCAATGTTGGGCTAAAGATAACTCTAGCATTTCTTTTATATTTATCATATTAGGTACTTTTTCAACTAATAGATTTTTAAAGAAATTAGCAGATGATAAAGAAAAGAGAGAAATAGCAGTTTTATTTAGAAACTCTATTGATGCACAAGTGAGATCATTACAATTTATTAAAACTTATTTATCATTTACTTCACCTAAAGAAGGCATTAATTACATACAAATATATAAAAATGATCTTATTAATTCTAAATCTTATGATACAGCATTGAATAAAGTAGGTATTTATGATGAGAAAAATATTGATATAATCTCCCAATACTCAATTCAATTACAACAATGCTTGAATTATCTTGAAAGGTTGTTAATTGAAATTGAATTGAATGAAGATATGAAAGTTAAGAGGACTTATATTAATCAAACTAATTACCAACCTCAATATAAAAGAACCATAATAATTGTTAGAATTGTCATCATCACCACTTCCCTTCTTGGTATATTCACAAGTTACTATTTATCAAAACGTTATTTGAATAAAAATTTAGAGAAATTGCAAAATCAATTTTTTGATGATTATGAAAAGATATTAGATAGTCTTAAAGAATTATTAATTTTTAGCGATTACTATATAATGAATAAAGTTTTTTCTAGTGATTTATTGAATAAACTCAAATATATAAGAAATAATTTTCTTGAAACCAGTAATAATTTTAATGCCCACAAACGAAAGCCTATATATCTATATAGACTTCTTATTAAAGAACTGGTTGCTGATTTTGATATAGATATTTACACTGGTAAAATTCTGCCAAAAGTCTATATCAGTGATGAAGAAGATATTGTAACATTTGGCGAATCACCAGAGGATGCGAAAAATAAATGTAATAGCATAATTGATTATTTAAAAAATAAGCATCATTTGGAAGAAGAGATTGTAAATTACCTAAAAAAAGAAATGGGAAATTCTGATATAATCCCTGAAATTGTTTCTCCTTGGAACTAACTAATTGATTAAAAGTTGTAATTTTTAATCAGAAATCATATTAAGTCACGCACACAAAAATAATATCTTCTCAGCACAAAGTTTTAAAATAAAACATAAAACCCACTTTCCGTAATTCATCTTGTAATACAAGAAATGTTCAGATAGCGATTGGACACAAAAGCAAACCACTATAGCCATTGCTAATGATAATAATGGTAAATGGGAGTTTCTATCGTTGCCATCGTGGGAGGAAGCTAGACAAGCTGTTAGTGCTGCTAAAAGTGAAGGTAAAGCAGCTGTTTTCTATAATGGTGCAACTCTGCCTATACCATGATTATTAATCATGACATGGGTAAACTCTTGCTGAATAGCCTGAACATTTTTTTAGTCTGACTGGCGATCGCATCGCATCGCATCGCCTCTCAAACAATCCATTCCGAGGCGCGTTCACCTAAATCGAGGGGAATACTCACAGCTTTACCCAGTCGGGGGCGATCGCGCGTTTGAGCAATAAATGTTTGTACTTGCACAGTGCCATCCAAAGCCTGAAGATAATTAGCAATACTGTCAAGATGCTCTTGGTACTCAGCCTCAGTCAAGGGAAAAGAAGCTTGCTCAAGATACTTCCACATCACTTGCAGAAATATCTTCCCCTTGGTGCGCCGGAACTGGACATCGTAAGAATATCCCCATTTGTCAAGCAATAATTTCCGTAATTCCTGTCCTGTCATAGCTTTTCTCCATTAGATTTTACATTTAGTTATGATGTTACGTTCGGTAACTCAAGTATGATAGACATATAAAGAAATGTAATGCTAACAGAAGAGATGCTCAATATATCTTGGAATAAAGAAAATTAGCATCGTTGTAGGCGTTGGCATTTCCACTCAAACAGGAGTTGCTCAAGTACTGGTACTCTTGTAAGAATGCTTAACAAAATACACAAAGAGCGCGTAGAATATGGCTCAATTTTCTGAATCAATGGACGTGCCAGATATGGGCCGTCGTCAGTTCATGAATTTGCTGACTTTTGGGACTGTGACAGGTGTGGCTCTGGGTGCATTGTATCCCGTAGTCAACTACTTTATTCCACCTGCTAGTGGTGGCGCTGGTGGCGGTACAACAGCAAAAGACGAGCTGGGTAACGATGTTAGCGTCAGTGGCTTTCTCGCAAGCCACAACGTAGGCGATCGCGCCTTAGTTCAAGGACTCAAGGGCGACCCCACCTATATGGTCGTAGAAAGCAAAGAAGCGATTGGCGATTACGGCATTAATGCTATCTGCACACACTTAGGTTGTGTTGTTCCCTGGAATGTCGCAGAGAACAAGTTTAAATGTCCTTGTCACGGTTCTCAGTACGATGCAACTGGTAAGGTGGTCAGAGGTCCAGCACCTCTATCTTTGGCTCTCGCACACACCAAAACCGAAAATGACAAAATCGTTTTGACCCCTTGGACTGAAACCGACTTCCGCACCGACGAAGAACCTTGGTGGTCTTAATGAAGCGCTGAGTTCTGAGACGCGATAAATCGCGTCTGTACAAGAGAGTGCTAAGTTTTGAGTGCAAAGTCAATGACCAATGACCAATTAACCAGAGAATAGTTGTCCTTATAGAGATGAGAAATGCCCGTACCACAGCGAGTGTAACTCGCAATGCTAGAGCAATTATGAAAACATTGCTCATAGCGATCGCTACCTTGACATTTTACTTCACTAGCGATTTAGCCCTTCCCCAAAGCGCTGCTGCATATCCGTTCTGGGCGCAACAAACCTATCCTGAAAGCCCCCGCGAACCGACAGGGCGGATTGTTTGCGCTAACTGTCACCTAGCAGCTAAACCAGCAGAAGTAGAAGTTCCCCAATCAGTTTTACCTGATACCGTGTTTAAAGCGGTAGTGAAAATTCCCTACGATACCAACATCCAACAAGTTGGTGCTGATGGTTCTAAAGTTGGCTTGAACGTCGGCGCTGTGTTGATGTTACCAGAAGGCTTCAAAATTGCACCAGCAGACCGCATTTCTGAAGAACTCAAAGAAGAAGTAGGCGATGTTTACTTCCAAACCTACACTGAAGACAGCGAGAATGTTCTGCTTGTGGGACCCATACCCGGTGAACAGTATCAAGAAATTGTCTTCCCAGTTCTTTCTCCCAACCCCGCCACCGATAAAAATATTCACTTCGGTAAATATTCAGTTCACTTAGGTGCGAACCGGGGACGTGGACAAGTTTATCCTACTGGTGAAAAGAGCAATAATACCATTTACAATGCTTCCGCTACTGGCACAATTAGCAAGATTGCCAAAGAAGAAGATGAATCTGGTAATGCTAAATATCTAGTAAATATCCAAACCGAAGCTGGCGATACTACTATTGATACCATTCCCGCAGGACCAGAATTGATTGTTTCTGAAGGACAATCTGTAAGTGCTGGTGATGCTTTGACCAATAACCCCAATGTGGGTGGATTTGGTCAAAAAGATGTAGAAATTGTATTGCAAGACTCTACTAGAGTTCAAGGCATGATTGCCTTTGTTGCTCTTGTAATGTTAGCTCAAGTAATGCTCGTGTTGAAGAAGAAGCAGGTTGAAAAAGTTCAAGCTGCTGAACTTAATTTCTAAAATCTTTGCTAAATCAATACTTTTGTGGACAGGCGAAATGCCTGTCTTTTTTTTTATAGAAAATACAGAACCTCACCCCCAACCCCTCTCCTTAGCAAGGAGAGGGGAGAGTTTTCTGAGTATAAACCCAGTTGCTTCAACGCTTGGAACAATCAACACTGTCCTCACATATCTGACTGCGGCTATAAATATGTACGTGTTTTAGAAATCTGCTTCCAGGAACTTGTAGTTACAAATTGTGATCTTTGAATCAACAGTTTCGGGGAAATCAACATCAATGTCATTCAATCAATTTCAAAATAAATTACCTAAAACTATATTTTTACTTCTATTGGGACTTACGATGACTCCAGTAGGTGGATGTAATATTTTAAAATTAAATCTTCCTGGTGATGATTCAGTAGTTGCCCAAAGTTCACCAAAGCCAACACCCCAAGAGATAGTACAAGCTGGGGAAGTCCGCGCTTTACCTGGAAATTTGGATACAATACCTGTATTTAATAGCAATAGTCCAGAATGGGTCAAAACCGAGGGCATTTTACTTTCTACATTTCCTGCAAATGGGAAAAAAGTAGCCGCCGCACACCTGAATTTTCCTTTTCAGGGACGCTTTGATTTATTTGCTCATCACTATACCCATACTCCCAAGGATTTACAAACACTTTATCTAGGCGTAATTCTGCATAATCCTGGGAAAAAATCTGTCACAGTGGATGTGTTACAGGCAGCAAGTTATTTGATGGAGGATGCACCCTTTGCTACCTTACCCCCTTATGTAGAAAATAATGATGGTAAAGCCTACTCAGGTCCAGGCAATCGGGCTGTGAGTGACGTACTTCGAGGCATTCGCCAAGCTGATTTTCCCGCCAAACTGGTAATTCCTCCCGGAAAAAGTCGAATGTTACTCAATCATCCTATTCGCGTGCGACATTTAGAAAAACCTGTCAATGGTCGCTCTAGTTTCATGCGTCTGCGTAGTAATGGCAAAATTTATGCAGCTAGTTTGGCTACATTTGCCAAAAAAAATGCTGATGATAGCGATCGCGCACCCACTCTTGTAGAATGGCAAGCATTACTGGATACTGGAAACTTCGCCGGACCAAGGGATAAAACCCCAACTTCTCCAGACGCTACCAGTGGACAACTGATTTATGGGCGTGTCGCTGGTGTCTCCCAAGGTTCCCAGTGGCAAGCAAAGCTGGTGGATAATCCTCAAGCCAACTATTTGACAATTCCTCAACCAGGTAAAGGCATTTCCTATGCTTTAGACACGCTGCGGAGTGGTCGATTAGGTACTGCACAAATTCAAACTGCGAAAATGCTGGTACGCTATGCCGATACAGCCTATGAAGCGCATGGTAATTATGGGGTGGAATATAAACTCAACTTGCCCCTAAACAACAACACGAACGCCACCCAGAAGGTGACTCTGACTCTAGAAACACCTTTGAAGGAAGATAAGTTATCTCAAGGTGGTGTGCGTTTTCGCAAGCCATCCCTGGATTTTCCGTTTTTTCGGGGTACAGTCAGATTGCGCTATGTTGATGACCAGGGACAAGAAAAAACACGCTATGTGCATCTATGGCATAGAACCGCTCAGGTTCTAGAACCATTATTGCAAGTTACACTGCTACCTTCATCTCAGCGCAATATACAGTTAGATTTGATTTATCCACCCGATTCCACTCCGCCGCAAGTAGTGACTGTGAGAACTTTAGAAAAATAAGGATCTCATTTACCGCCATAGAAAAAGGCAACTTCTTTCTCTTTGAGGGGTGCAAAACCTGCTTCTACAAGGAATTGATCGAGTTCTGCTTGAGGAATGTGTTTTGCGCCAATTCGCACAATGCGCGATCGCATGGTATTAGATACACCACTACGCTGTCTATTTCCCTCTAGTGCCATGACTTTGGTATACAGTTCTAGCTTTGCAGTCGGAATGGCAGAACCATCAAAATCGATTCCCTTGGCGATCGCTTCGTCAATAGCATCAGCACCCTTGGTTGTAGAATTTACTTCATTAGTTTCAGCAGGCATGGCAATTTATTCTCAACTCTATGGGTAGATTTTACAGTCTTGCTGACACCAAAAGACTATGAAAAAACAAGTCCGCCCCCTGATCATTCTGGGCGTGTGATGGAACCGCCAACAAATGCTCCTAAAATTGTACCTGTCCATAATCCGGTTGTACTACCTTGCCAAGTAGCTCCGGGCGTTACCCAAACATTACACATCACCTTTAAACCCCAAGCTTGGTTTTGACACTTCTGGTTATGCAGCATCGATGTGATTTGTCCACCGATGTAACCACCAAAAAATCCTGATGTTAAAGCTAAAAAGGTGCAAGTTAAAAGTCTATTTTTAATCATGAGTTGAATTCAGCTATTTCTAGCAATGGTGGGTTACGCTGTGCTAACCCACCCTACGGTTTTTGGGGAATTTATTTTGGTCTTCTTTCGATCAACCTGTATTTCTCATCCCTGCGGCAATACCGTTAATAGTTAACAGTGCGCCTCGCAATAACTCACCTTTGCTGTAACGAGAATGAATTACACCAGAGGTAGCGGTAATATTACGGGATTGGCGAAGACGTTTAAGTAGAGAAACTTGGATAAATCCTAAAGGTACAATCGTGCCATTGCGTAACTGTACGGAACGTTGCAAGACAGGATCACCATCCAACAGCCGACTGTGACCAGTGATTTTTAAAACTAAATCTCTGGTGAGATAGAATTCATCGGCAATTTGCTGGAAAACTTTTTCTAGCCGCTCTTTATCTTCAGGATTTGAGAGTTCTTGGACGTAGTGATGCGCCATTTGCATATCGACTTTGGCTAGAGTCATTTCTGCCTTGGAAATCACCATTTTGAAGAATGGCCATTTCATGTAAAAGTAACGTAGCAATTTCAGGTGTTCTTCTGATTCCTCTTCCTCATTCAAGAATCCCTGTAAAGCTGTGCCGATACCATACCAAGAAGGCAGCAAAAACCGGGTTTGTGTCCAGCTAAATACCCAAGGAATAGCTCGCAGACTGCTTAAATCTTTCTTTCCAGATGGTCGCCGCGCTGGACGAGAACTAATTTGTAACTGGCTAATTTCTTCAATGGGGGTAACTTGGTGGAAAAAGTCAATGAAATCTGGTTGCTCGTAAATTAAGGCGCGATAATGTTGACGCGATCGCACTGCTAATTCTTCCATAATCTCATTCCAAGGTTCAATATCATCAAACCCAGTTCGTAGTAAACTGGCTTGAATTACCGCCGTGGTAATGGTTTCCAGATTATACAAAGCTAAATCCAGCAAGGAATATTTAGAAGCTAATACTTCCCCTTGTTCAGTAATCTTGATCCGCCCATTAATACTGTGTCCTGGTTGAGCCAAAATCGCCTCATAAGCTGGACCGCCTCCTCGTCCCACAGAACCGCCGCGTCCGTGGAAAATCCGCAAACTCAAACCATATCCTTCAGCGATTGTCTGGAGTGATTTTTGGGCTTTATGAATTTCCCAGTTGCTACTTAAAAAACCAGAGTCTTTATTGCTGTCAGAATACCCCAGCATCACTTCTTGTAAGTTAGGGGTGAGAGGAGACGCTGTAGTGGGGACAATCGGCAATGAAGAGCCTTCTTCTTGACTGGCTTTGAGTGCTTCATAGCCACCTGCTAATAAAGCTCGATATAACGGGAGTTCAAACAACTGCCGCATGACGCTTCTAGAGCGTTGTAAGTCTTCTACTGTCTCAAATAAGGGGACAACCTGAACAGTCCCCACTGCCACCACAGGGTCAAACAGTCGGGATTCTTTGGCTAATAGCAAAACTTCCAGAACATCACTTACTTCCCGGCACATACTAATAATGTATGTTTGGCAGATGTTGACACCAAACTCTTGCTGTAGCGATCGCAAGATCCGGAAAGTTTCAATCACATCGTTGGTTTTTTCCGAAAATGGCAATTCTGCCGGAATTAATGGGCGGCGAGTTTGCAATTCCCCTGTTAGCCAAGCAACTCGCTGATCTTCGGATAGCTCGTTATAAGATTGGGGTAAAATTTGGAGATATTCCAGAATCTCATTGATGGCATCAGAGTGTCGCGTTGATTCTTGACGGATGTCCAACTGAGTCAAGTTAAAGTCAAAAATTTCGACTTGACAAATCAGAGTTTCTAACTCCCGACAGCTTAAACCAGTTTCAGTCAAGTTACGTTCAACTAACCGCAGTTCTGCCAAAAACTCTGATCCCGAACGATACATGGGGGAGTCTTCATTTGTTGACTTTTCGCTGTTATACAAGGCTACATTGCGATCGCGGGTATTTTCCAAACGTCTCAGCACATAAGCCAATTTCAAGCGATAGGGTTCTTGGCGATAACGCAAAGCCAGCGCATCGTACACATCACTTAACTGCGACTGATCCATCTCCAACGATTCCAGCAACTCTGGTAAAACATCGCTCCAGTGCATCGACACACTCAATAATTCAATCAGCTGTTTCACTGATTTAATATATCGTTCCAACACCATTTTGCGCTGATAGCAAGCTGTCCGCCAAGTGGTTTCTGGTGTCACTGATGGATTCCCGTCGCGGTCTGAACCTACCCAGGAACCAAAAGAGCAAAAGTTTTTATGCGGCGGTTCTAGCCAAGTAAATGTTTTACCCAGAGCATATTTTAAGCGCTTATAGAGTTGAGGAATGCCATCAAATAAAACTTCTTGGAAATAATGCAAGGCATAATCAACTTCATCTAGCACCGTGGGTTTGAACTGGTGGAGTTCATCTGTCCGCCACCAGAGGCGAATTTCTTCGAGCAATTGTTCTCGCAAATCTGCCGCTTCCCAAGGATATCCGCCCAGGGTGCTTTCAGTGCGGTTTTCCACTACATCCAGTTTTTGCAGCAGGTTTACCACCTGTCTTTGTTTATCGCGGATGGTGTGACGCACTATTTCCGTGGGGTGAGCTGTAAAGACCAAACGCACATCCAAGTGTGAAATCAGGCGTTGAATTTGTTGCGGTGGGACATTCAGCTTGAATAAATGGGGAAACAAAGTCGCAAAAGTACCTTTTTGTTTTCCGATTGATTTGGTCAGCCAACTTTTTGATAGTAGGTCGATTTCCATGCCTTTGTTCTCAGGAATGGAATCATCTTCTTTTTGGTTGGCGGAGTGGGTAGCGTTTGATAACCTCTCCTCCTGAATTACCTTTTCGGCTTCCCCCTCAGAATAGCGGGTTAATTGCTGACGTTGTTCATATTCCTGTTCTATGATGTTAATCAACTGGAAATACAACGCAAAGGCACGAGCTGCTCGAATTGCCTCATTGATGTTGAGTTGTTCAATCAACTTAACGGCAGATGCGGCTTGGTCATTTGTTGCTTGTCCTTCTGGCGAACACAAATCGCGCAATTGCCGCAATAAATCCACCATCGTTTGACCGCATTCTTGCCGCAGTACTGATTCCCACAATTCTTCTACTACTTGGAGACGATGACGCAAAAATAATTCCGAAGCAGGGTAGAAATTCGCTGCATGAGACAAACTGTATAAAAGAGAACCCATAATTTCTTTCTGCTCTTGTAAGCTGATTACTGTTTACATCGTAAAGACGCGATAAATCCCGTCCGTTTAACAAAGAGGCAGAAGGAAGGAAACAGGAGAAGATGGAACCTGATGGGGATTCCCCACTTCTACTAAATGGTTCTTGTGCAAGTGGGGTCGAATCTCCATTTTAATTATCCCCCTTGCTCCCTGCACCCTGTTCCCCTGCCTCTGATTCGGCAATTAATTCTCAAGGTAAAACCATGAGCATTTTAGGTTTTAAATATACTTTTTAACCTCTTTCCCCGCCTCTGGTGCTTGTATTGTCACCTGCGGCCTCTGGGAACGGGAGAATTGGCAGGCGATCGCCTCGAAATAATTCTTCACTGGCTTGTCCCATAGATTCTAGGGCTTTTACTGTAGCCTTTTGAGTGGTGAGCAGCAGTAGTATAGACGCTGTACCTATTTGTAAAAGAAAAGATTGGGGAATGCTAAACAAAGGCAGATTGCATCCGGAATGATCCGAGGATTTTTGGGTAGTAGGAGTCATTGCTAATTTTTGGTTGTTGGCAAATGAGTAAAAAGAAACGCGCGCATTCAACATCTGTGCGACTTCCAGGCCTACTTGTCTATTTTGGCCGATTTTGCAAGCCCACAAAGTAACAAAATTGTTAAAAAAAAACGGCAAAATATGATAGACCTATGTTTCTAGTTTACAAGTACAGGCACTACCGTTCCCAAGTCCTGCGTACAAACGCGATCAATTGCGTCTGTACAATAAAGTGTTGAGTTCATGTTTGATTGACCAATAACCAATTACCAATAACCAATAACCAATGACTAAAGTTAACTGCTCATGAAAACAGTATTACTAGATAGTCAGAAATCACTAGTGCAGTGGGTGAGCCAAGCCACAGGAATCAACTCTTTTGGGGTAAAAGTCCGGTTGCGAGGAAATGACCTCCACATTTTGTGTGAAAGTTTAGAGTCTCCTCAACGGTGGCGCACTCTGTCTGACTTGCTTCACGCGCTACAGCAAACAGATTTGGATCTTTTAACCAGTAACGAACAACCCTCAATATACCAAGTATTTGTCTATGGGCGGAAGAAAGGGGAATATCGACCCCAGTGGTGCCATCGCGTTTATTTAAACCAACTAGAAAGGCATCTAGAACAGGTAGAACAAGTCCTGGAAGACTCGGAAAAATCTGCTCAAGTGGGTGGATCACTGATTGTCTCTAATGAAAGTTTGGCACGTCGGGGAGACCCCAATGCCATTGCCCGTTATCTCAGCCAAAGTCTGAGTCTGTTAGGTGTGTCGGTACAGGTAAAAACCCAGGAGTATCAGCCGAAAGATGGCAATCAAGGGGTAGTTAATCGCCTGTTGATTTTTTGTCAATCTAGCTATAGCCCCGATTCATCATTATTAGCTGAACCAGTCGCCCAGCAGTTACGGGATTTGAAACTGGAGGGTTATCAAGATGCGGTGATTATTTCCCAAGTAACTGGTGAAACAGCATCTGATTGGCTGCTCAGAGTGGATCTGCGACCTCCAGAAATGATGCTCAAGGACTGGGCGAGGTGGGGAGATGTACAGGCGATCGCCAGGCTGTTACAATCCCTGTTGTCAGAGTTAAAGGTGGCTGTCCAAGTTTCTCTCAAAGAATCAACCCTACATATTTTTTGTACTGCGGCTGTTGATTCCTTAGCAACAGAACCCGTGCCAGATAAAGCCCAATGTTTAGAGATCATATCCCGCCACCTCGAAGCGATCGCTCCCCAAGGTATTCTCGCTGCCAGTGTTTACGGACAAAAAACTTCAAATCAGCAACCAGCTTGGATTGACTGGCTCAATTTACCTGCTACAGAACATCCAGCCCTAGCCCCATTACCTCTGGAATTGGCCAGTGATGGTGATCAAGACGCAATTATTTTTCTACTAGAGCGCTTACTCAATATTGATTTGGATTGGCGTTTAAAGACAGGTGGTATTCGTGTCATGCTACTACGCAAAGGTGACTTGCTGCACGTTATGTGTGATGCGCCCATTTGCCCAGCCCGCGCACAAGTCGCTCACAAAGTCACCCAGCTTTTGCGGCAGTTAAAAATGCCCAAGATTTCTGGGGTGCGTGTTTACGGTCGCCGGGCTGGCAATCAAGAACCATCTTGGCATCATGGCGAAGATTTAGTCCAACGCCAACGTTTAGTTCCAGAAGCCACCCCCGAATTTGCTGCTGCTTCGGAATATATGAGTGAGCTTTTAACCACTGAAAATCATGAACCAGTTTTACGTAGCGATTTAACCTCAGAAGAAGTTCAAAATTTTGTTACAGAAGTAGCACGGGATTGGACAACAACTGCTGTCACCACTGCGAAAAAATGGCTCTTAGAAACGCAGATATTTAGAGAAAGTGATCAGTTAGTACCAAGAAACCCTGATAGTCAAGGGCTGAAGATAGCTCTAGTTTGGGGAACATTGGGTTTATTGCTGACTTTGCAAACTGATGGGATTTTGAATTACATAATTACTCGCACCACACCAAGTTCACCACCAGTAACTAGTACTTCGCCCTCATCCTCACAACAGGAGACATCATTGAGTTCTCAAGCAGACCAGAATCAGAGAACGGCATTTTTTACTAATCGGTCTGGAAAACAAGCTCTTGAAAGTGAAAAGGATGTCTTTAATGCTTCTGGATTCACTCAAGATGATGATGGTCAAGAGCAGATTTTAAGAGCTAGTCCACTCAAAGAAAGAGCCAACGCCGCAGCAATTTTATTGACAGCGCGATCGCGCAAGGCTGGAGCTTCACTAACGCCGATACCCAGTTTCAATTCTCGGCAATTAAACGAACAACTAGCATTGTATAAACAGCGAGTTGCTAAAAACGGTAAAGCAGCAGATGTCTTAATTATTGGTTCCTCCCGCGCCTTGAGAGGAATTGACCCAGTAGCACTTTCTCAGGCTTTAGCAAATCAGGGTTATGCCAATATTGACGTATTTAATTTTGGAATTAACGGTGCTACAGCCCAAATTGTCGATTTAATTATTCGTCAGGTGTTAGAACCATCAGAACTACCAAAACTCATACTTTGGGCAGATGGTTCTCGTGCCTTCAATAGCAATCGCGAGGATGTCACCTTTCAGGCGATCGCCGCATCAGAAGGTTATCAACAGGTATTGCAGAAAGCATTGTCCGCCACAAGTAGTGATGAATTATCGCAAAATTCAGATAATTCTTCTGGTCAGCAAAAAGTAGTACGAAAACCAAATTTCAACAGTTATCAAGCCGTAAATGAATTGCTAAATCAGGCAGCATCTGAAGTTTTTATTAGCTACCAAAATCGTGATAAAATTCAGGCTTTATTACATCAAAAAATCTTAGATATGCCTCTAGTTGGATACAATCAGGCTGTGGCATCACAGACACAATTAAATCCAGATGATTCAGAAATAGATATTAACCAGCAGGCAGTAGATTTTGATGGTTTTTTGGCTTTATCTGTGCGATTTAACCCTACAGAATATTATCAACAACACCCTAGAGTTGCAGGCAATTATGACAATGATTATAGATATTTCCAGATAGAAGGTAAACAAGATGCTGCCTTCCAAAAAGTTTTACAGTTTACCCAGTCTCGAAATATTTCTTTGGTATTTATTAATATGCCCCTGACCTCTGATTATTTAGATCCAGTGCGGACAAAATATGAGCAAAAATTTCAGCAACACATGTTATCTCTAGCAAGTAATCCCAATTTTATATATAGAGACTTAAGCCAACTTTGGCCACAAAATAATGATTACTTTTCTGATCCCAGTCATCTCAACCGCTTTGGGGCATACGAAGTATCAAAAAGGTTAGCTAATGATCCGATGATTGCTTGGCCGATGAAGTAAAGTGCCAAGCAGGGAGCAGAGGGAAAAGATTGTAACTTCCCAATCACTAATGACCAATGACCAATGACCAATGACTAAAATATGAACTTCATATCAATTTTTTATGGACTGTTTTTGCTGAGTGTACTGGGAATTTACTGGTCTGTAGGTAGCCAGAAATTACGGATGTGGACGTTGCTGATAGCTAGCCTGGTTTTTTACGGTTCTTTGAATATTCAGTACATTCCTTTATTATTAGTACTGACTTGGATTAACTTTCGTCTAGGGTTAGAGATTGGCAACAATACCGCACACGGACAGTATGCTGTTGATTGGAAACTTTCTAATGAAGAGTGGCAGTTTGCCCAAACTGACTGGAATCGTCGGCGGCTAAAATTGTTGTGGCTGGGTGTAAGTTTAAATGTCTTATTGTTACTAAGTTTTAAATATCTGCCCGCTTTCTTTAAATATGTGTTGAATCTGCAAATTAATTCACCAGATTCTGCATTTAAATTAATTGCACCTTTAGGGATTTCATTTTTCACTTTTGAGTGTATTGCTTATCTAGTAGATATCTATCGCGGTGCGCCAGCTACTAAAAAGTTTCTCAAATTCGCTACGTACAAATTATTCTTTGCCAAACTAATTTCTGGACCAATTACTCGTTATCACAGCCTGTCATCTCAATTGCATAAACCACACTTTCCCTCTGCGGAGAGAGTGAGTGAGGCACTGTGGTTAATGTCTAAGGGTGCAGTCAAAAAAGGAATTTTGGCAGATAACTTGGGAATTTTCGTTGATTTATGTTTTGGCAATCTACAACGGGCGGGTAGCACTGATTTGTGGTTGGCTACATTTGCTTACGGCTTGCAGTTGTATTTGGATTTCAGTGGTTACGTAGACATCGCCCGTGGAAGTGCTTTACTCTTCGGTTTAGTTTTACCTGAAAATTTTAACTTTCCCTATTTCAGTACCAGCATTGCTGACTTTTGGCGACGCTGGCATATTACTTTAGGCGATTGGTTACGAAATTATATCTACTTTCCTTTGGGTGGTTCGCGTCAAGGCTTAACTCGCACCTGCACGAACTTATTTATTGTGATGCTAATCGCTGGTATTTGGCACGGTTCAGCCTGGGGTTTTGTTGTTTGGGGCATATTCCACGGTTTAGCTTTGGGGGTGCATCGACTTACAGATGTGATGAGCGATCGCTTTGAAAATTTGGCACATTTCTGGCAAAATCCTGTGGGTATAGTTGTCGCTTGGTTTTTAACCCAACTGATGGTTTTTATCTCTTGGATTTGGTTTCGTCTCCCCAACCTCCAGGACTCTTCTTGGGTAATTCAGCATCTCTGGGGTCATTCTGCCGATGCACAGTTTGTCCAAAAAGTTTACATAGAAGTCCTGAATATGAGCCAATACCAACTGACTGCGTTGCTGGGAATTTTAGCTGGATTTATGAGTATCATCTATATCTTTAATGGCAGGCTGAAATTAGAGTTTAACTGGCCTGTCAAGCTTGTCTTCGTCCCCCTATGCCTCTACTCCGTATGGTTATTAGCTCCTGATGGCAGCTTACCTTATATTTACTTTGATTTTTAAGGGTTATTTACCTTGTAATGGGAACTCGATATAAGTAAATCTAATGTTTGTAGCAAATATCATCACAAAATTAATACTTTACAGTAAACGTAAATAGATGTTAAGTTTATTAGGACAGACAAGCAAACGATGCGTCTGATTCATTAACAACATATCGCAATCATAGAAATGACTACTACCTTACAACAGCGTCAAAGCGCTAACGTATGGGATCGCTTCTGCGAGTGGATCACCAGCACAGACAACCGTATTTACATCGGTTGGTTCGGCGTTCTCATGATCCCAACCCTACTAGCTGCTACAACTTGCTTCATCATCGCCTTCGTAGCTGCTCCTCCAGTAGACATCGACGGTATCCGCGAACCAGTAGCTGGTTCCTTGATTTACGGAAACAACATCATCTCCGGTGCAGTTGTTCCTTCCTCTAACGCTATCGGCTTGCACTTCTACCCCATCTGGGAAGCAGCTTCCTTAGATGAGTGGTTGTACAACGGCGGTCCTTACCAACTGGTAATTTTCCACTTCTTGATCGGTTGCGCTTGCTACCTTGGTCGTCAGTGGGAACTATCTTACCGCTTGGGTATGCGTCCTTGGATCTGTGTAGCTTACTCTGCGCCTTTGGCTTCTGCTACCGCAGTATTCTTAATCTACCCAATTGGTCAAGGTTCCTTCTCTGACGGTATGCCTTTGGGTATCTCCGGAACCTTCAACTTCATGATTGTGTTCCAAGCAGAACACAACATCTTGATGCACCCCTTTCACATGTTGGGTGTAGCTGGTGTCTTCGGTGGTTCTTTGTTCTCCGCAATGCACGGTTCCTTGGTGACATCATCCTTGGTACGTGAAACAACCGAAACCGAATCTCAAAACTACGGTTACAAGTTCGGACAAGAAGAAGAAACCTACAACATCGTTGCAGCCCACGGCTACTTCGGTCGGTTAATCTTCCAATACGCTTCCTTCAACAACAGCCGTTCACTTCACTTCTTCCTAGCTGCATGGCCTGTAATCGGTATCTGGTTTACCGCTTTGGGTATCAGCACAATGGCGTTCAACTTGAACGGTTTCAACTTCAACCAATCAGTAATTGATTCTCAAGGTCGCGTTATCGCTACCTGGGCTGACGTAATCAACCGCGCTAACTTGGGTATGGAAGTAATGCACGAGCGTAACGCTCACAACTTCCCCCTAGATTTGGCTGCTGCTGATGTTGCTCCAGTTGCTTTAACAGCACCTGCTATCAACGGTTAATCATTAAGTTTAGCTGAATAAGAAACGCCTCTCAGAAATGGGGGGCGTTTTTTATGTTTGTTTTGTGTCACGCACCAGGCGCAGAGGCGCAAAGTCAGAAATACTGATTCACCGATGCAAGTGCTGTAGTAGCCACACCAAAGCTTCATCTACGTCTGTGACTTGCTCTCCTGGCGGTACAGGGGGACGGTTTACCATTACAACTTTGAGTTGTAGTTCCCGTGCGGCGATAATTTTGGCATAAGTGGCATCACCACCGCTATTTTTGCTGACTATGGTATCAATTTGATGATGATTCAGGATTTCTCTCTCATTATGGAGGTTAAAAGGACCACGATCGCACAACAATATTCCTGGTGGTACTAATGTATTTGCTTCAGGCGGGTCAATCATCCGCATTAAAAACCAAGTTTGATGCAAATGAGCAAAAGCACCGATTTCTTGCCTACCAATGCTTAAGAAGACCCGTTGTGATTGATTTTCGAGAACCTCGGCGGCAATTTTTATACTATCAACTTTAATCCAGCGATCGCCATTAACTTCTTGCCAAGGTTGGCGGATTAACTTCAGACGAGGTACTTTAACTTCCATCGCCGCATCAGCCGCATTGAAAGCAATCTGAGTAGCAAAAGGATGAGTAGCATCAATCAACAAATCGATTTTCATCTGATGCAGATACTTAACTAGTCCAGCCACACCACCAAAACCGCCAATACGCAAATCACCTAATGGGACTGACGGTTCACGGGTGCGGCCGGCTAGAGATGAGATTGCCTCAATTTCCTGGATATTCGCAACTTTGGCAGCTAATTCTGCCGCTTCTCCGGTTCCACCCAGAATTAAAAGTCGGATCATAATTAGCTCCTCTGGGTTTTGTATTCAAGGAAACAATATCATTAAATAAACAAACCACAGAGGCACAGAGAACACAGAGAAATCAAGAAGAAAAAGGTTTGTAAATCCTTACGCCAACATTAAAGCCACTTCCTTGGCGAAATAAGTCAAAATCAAATCAGCACCTGCTCGCTTCATGCTGGTTAAAGTTTCCAAAATGATTTTTTTCTCATCAATCCAACCCATGCGTGCAGCAGCTTTAATCATCGAGTATTCACCACTAACGTTATATGCTGCTACAGGCAGATTTGTGGCGTTGCGGACTTGATGGATAATATCGAGATAAGCGAGAGCAGGTTTAACCATGACCATATCTGCTCCCTCAGCAATATCTAATTCTATTTCTTTCAAAGCTTCTCTGGCATTAGCTGCATCCATTTGATAAGTCTTTTTATCACCAAATTTCGGTGCAGAATCTAAAGCATCCCGAAAAGGTCCATAATAGGCAGAAGCATACTTGGCTGAGTATGCCAGAATTCCCACATCAATGTAGCCTTCTGCATCTAAAGCGCGACGAATTGCGCCAACTCTACCATCCATCATGTCGGAAGGTGCAACAAAACTGGCTCCGGCTGCGGCTTGGGAAACAGCCATTTTTACCAATACTTCCACGGTGGGGTCATTTAAAATATTACCCTGGTCATCAATTAAACCATCATGCCCATGATTCGTGAAAGGGTCAAGGGCAACATCAGTCATGACAATAATTTCTGGAACGGCTTCTCTGATAGCTTTGACAGTTCGCTGTACCAGTCCATTTGGGTTAAAGCTTTCAGTTCCAGTATCATCTTTTAGCTCTTCTGGAACTACCGGAAACAGTGCGATCGCATTAATTCCCAAATCATACACTTCCTTAATTTCTTTTAACAATAAATCTAAGGAATAGCGATAACAATCAGGCATAGAAGCTATCTCAACTTTTTGCCCTTCTCCCTCAGTTACAAACATGGGATATATGAGGTCGTTAACGCTGAGAGTTGTTTCCCTGACCATTCGTCGTAAAGTTTCAGTCCGGCGTAAACGGCGAGGACGGTAACGAAGGACATCGTTTGGATCAGAAGAATTGATAGATGGCATAATCAACGACTGGATAATATTTATGATGATTATACTCTTACAAAAATCAATTCTGATCGTTACATTTCTTGGTAATATTGCATCTCAATCCACATTCGCATTTCTGCTTCCGAGCCAAAACAAGCAGAACGTCCTGTCATGGGGTTGTAGGCTTGCCAAAAAATGAAACCCCTAAATAATCCCCGTACTGTAGTAGCGGGGATCAAATTTATGGACAAACCCTTAAAATCTATAACCAACACCACCTTGCACAGAGATAGCCGCACCACCAGCACCGTCACGGTAGGCATCAAAAGCAATGATGGCGTTACCAAAAATCACAGTATTACTATTGGGGACAATGTAATCAACTCCTGGTTGTAAGGCAAAACTGATTTTGTTACCCACAGGAGAAGAACTATCACCACCAGCCAACACCAAACCAGCGCCCAAGTAAGCATCAGTTTGCCAGTTGATAGGGACATCATAAGAAACCGTGGGTACAACTGCGGTATTCCTGCCAACTAAAGCTTGAGCGCGAAAAGAAATTGGTGATTCTAGAAGCTTGTAACGGACAGCTACAACACCCCCAATTTGAATACCATCAGTCAGACCAACAGTGGGTCCTACACCGACGTAGCTACCATAAGCTACCTGAGCCTGTGCTGGTTGAATAGTAATAGCTACACTCAAGACCGCGCCAGCCGCTAAAGCTGGAATCAAATAAGAAAGATGCCTCATCACTGGAAACCTCACACATCTTGAATTTTATAAGTTCGTTTGAATACTTATATTATCGTTATTACTGATTAATTAGGTGAAAATTTACCAGCAAAACCAAGAAGTGATTCTGGTAGAATTTTGGGAGTATATCACCTACGATTAATTACCCGATACTTTTTTGCTAACATTCATTAACAAATACACTCTTTAAGAGAGGGTGTATCAACCAATGCACGAAGGAAAATCCCTCGCGCACCATTCATGTCCCGGCTCATCACCTGCCCGTCAGATGGAGACTTGACGAATTTAGCACCGCCAAGATTGGGGATTATTTCACCAGTCCAACTGACTGTTTTCGATGTGTACGCTTCGTTGACATCCATAACTACTTTATTAGTCTCAAAAGCTTTGTGCTTAAGAAACTGCTGGAATCGGTAGTGGGAGAGTGTTAACATTTGGCGCACTGACTTTGATCTAATCCGTCGCTTCGCCTTCTTAGCCATTTGGGATGTTTCAAAGGTTGGCAGTAAAATAATGTCAAAGTTATCAACCAAAAATCGAGCAGTTTTCTTGTGCAATTCGTCTACAAGGTTTTTGATTTTACCTCGCAGTCTACTGGCGGCAAGCTTCATCCTTCTTCTTTGTTTGCACTTGGCTTTAGTGAATTTAGAAATTAACTTATCCAAACGAAAACATAGCTTCTGAATTTGCAAATTAGCAGATGTTCCAATTTCACCAAAACTACATTCAGAAAAGAAGGTGATAAATGTTCTGATGCCGGGGTCAAGTGCTACAACACGTCCTTGGTTATCGGACTTCTGTTGTGGCACATCCTCTGGAACTGTCAAATAGTAATCACGGTACGCAAACACCAAACGACAGTCGCCAAAGCTTTGGGGTAAGGCTTCTTTAAAGGTTGCCTGACCTAATATAGTGTGGTAAATCCCCAAGTCTTTTACCGCAGATTTGGGAATGTAGCAAGATTGTACAGTGTCTTTTCTTGACCTAAATCTCATCTTGCTAATACCACCACCGTTTTTAAACTTTTTCTTGGCATTGCTGACAGACTTACAGGCATCTTTGATGGCGATTGATTTAATTTGATAAGGGACTGATTTACTCCATTCTGGTAGTCCGTTCAATATGTCAGTCTTAATCGCTTTCCAGTTAGCCTTAACTTTAGAGTCTTGCAGCAATTTGACAGTAGTGTTGTAGACAAACCTGGATACACCAAACCACTGCTTAACCATCCGCCTCTGCGCGGTTGTGAGCAAGATCCGGATCTTCCTTGATTTTTTTACTGTACTTCCTAAGTCCGTGCATCCGACTAGAGAAGAGGTGGAGGATGGAGAGAAGATCCGAGGTAAGCTCTGATTCTGGGCAGTGTACAGTATTGTCGAGAACCACGATTTGTCCACCGTTTTGCTCGACCATGTATTGAATAAGCTCGAATCCAAACCTTGCGAGTCGGTCACGACAGGTAACAACAAGCGTGAGCTGATCTCCCCGCATAAGTCTGTCCAGTAAGGCTTGCAGTCCCTTTCTTTTAAAGTTGATTCCACTGCCGATGTCTTTGATGATTTCGGCATCTGGGTAGAGTGATTGCATATAGGCAATTTGTCTACTAAGGTCGTCTCGTTGTTTGGTTGAACTAACTCGGCAGTAGCAAACAAAGGAAGTTCTAGTTGCACCACGGACGTAGGATTCAACGTTAAAAAGTCTTTGTCCTGCTTCGTTTTTGATGCTTTCAATCTTGCCATTGTCCGCGTACTTCCTTAAAGTGTTTGGGTGCAGTCCCAGTTTTTTGACTGCTTCTCGTAGTGGTACATAAGCCATACCCCTACATTAGCATTTGTTAGCATATATCATCTATTGTTAGCAAATAATTAGCTATTGACTAACCCTCCCCAGTCCTACTGACGCACAACTCGAATGCAGACCGCCTTGGGTACATAAATAAGCTATTTGCCTTGTATCTAAATTTTTGGCTTGAGAAAAATCAACTCCTTCAACGACAGCAGAGATTGAGCCTAAATCTGGCATTTGGACAAATTGATCTTCGGCATTTTGTGGGACAGAAGCAAGAATTGTGCCTTGAAAATCAGCACCTGCAACATTTGCTCCCCGTAAATCAACAAAACTCAGGTCAGCATTCTGCAAGTTGGTATTTTTCAAGTTGGCGGAGCGCAAAACAGCACCAGTCAGTCGAGTGGCGCTGAGGTTGGCATTGCTGAGATTAGCCCGGTCTAAATAGGCTCCTGATAAGTCTGCTCCTCGCCAATCAGTATTAGTTAAGTTGGCATAGGATAAATGTGTGCCGATGGCAATGACGCGACTTAAACGCGCCCCGTACAAATTGGCTTCGTTGAATCTGGCATCACCTATGTCAGCCCCAGTTAAGCTGGCTTTTTCTAGGTATGCACCCCGCAGATTGGCTCCTACTAGCTGGGTGCTGCCCAGATCCGCGCCAATTAAACGGGCATGGGATAAATTCGCTCTGTTGAGGGTAGCACCGCTTAAATTGCTACGGTTCATGATCACGCGACTGAGATTAGCATCGGTGAAATTGGCTTGTTTCATCTGAGCTTGGCTCAAATCCGCGATCGCATCATCATAAGTGTCCCAGCGTCCGTCCTGACCGACCCCCCGAAAGATACTACCTTTAAAACTGGCTTGGTTAAGATTTGCCGATTTGAAGTTGATTCCTGACAAATCAATGTTATCTAAGACCAAGTTGAAAAATGAAGTTTCCGGAGTGCCACTTTGACCTAACTCGGCGCGACTGAGATCAATCCCTGCGGTTTGAGTGCTGTAGACGCTGAGAATTTTGTTGATTGTCTGCTGGTTAATATGTAACTGCTGTTGTCGCAATTCCTGGTCTGGGGATGCTTCGCTGCCCACAGCCCTTAATTCACCTGCTAAAAACTGATTTTTGGTTTTTAATTCCGGGATAGCTTCGAGGCCTACACTTGCTAAAGCTTGTTGAATTGTATTCAGGAGGGTGGGGTTAGTTTCTTTAACTAGAAGGTCTGTGAGAAATTGGATAGACTGAGGATCATTAATACCACCCATCGCCAGAATTATACCTTGGCGTTCCTCTATGGAAGCACCAGAGTTAGGACTCAATTTTTCTACAAGTGCCAGAAACTTTTGGCTGTTGATTTGCTTGGTTTCCCGGCGGTTGTGTTGAGTTTGGATATAAACTTGGGTGGCGACTAAAGTTCCCAGCACAGCGATCATGCTGACTAGGGCTACCCCAAACAAAGTCCGGCTGGGGTTTTGTCGCATTTGTTGCCACAAATTAGCCGTATTTGTAGTTTCACCTGTGAACATTGACATTGAGACAGGGGCTAATTCCTCTACTGTCGGTGATACCTGAGATTTATGACCCGGAGTAGAGGATGGCAAAGGACGAGTGGCATCTATTGTATACGTACCTGCTAACCAGTCATGTAGTGCGCGACGACCTCGACGTGCAGGAAGGGCTACCCCTTCTCCCAGCACCATTAATACAGTCAAAAATGTAAACAATCCTAAATTGGGAAAGGCAAAACTGTAGCGCCAAAGAATATAGGCAATGGAAACAGGTACAGTCCATCGACCAACTCCTTCCCGCGCTACAACTGCGGCTAAACCGGCTGGTTTGCCGACTTCGTTGACAACTCGCACACCAAACTTCCGCTTGGGAAGCGTACTACCTGTTTTGCCCAGCAAATATAATTGCCACGATGAAAGGGTTATAGGGGCTAACAAGGCGATGATCCACAAAAAATTCGTCGGGGCGGCGACGTTGCGAATACCATAGCTGACAGGCAACGCCAAAGGTCGAGCGATCGCTCTTTCTGTGACTACCAATACAGGATGAAGTGGCACGCGGTTTAAATCGCTTCTAGAATTGGCATAGACACCAAAACCAAAGGGAACTAGCCCACTCACCACCACTAGGGTGATTTCAGTTGCCCATGCAGCCAAACGCCTGGTGTTTAAGGGCAATGACATGGCTTTCTCCGGTGGGTTGGGCTGGCTAGATTGACTGGTATTTCTCCTCACAATTGGGGTCGCCATTGCATAATTCCTTTGAATTTATTTTTAAGTGACTCTCGGCACAGTTAAAATATACTATTGCTTTTTGGGAAAGCTACCAGATATAAAAAATTTGTACCCAAGATACACTAAAAATGCCAACAGTGCCACACTGATTACAGATGCGACTAGTTTCATCACTGCTTGTAGCATGGCCAATCCCACCAGCACCCCGGTACTGGCAACTATCACCTTGGTTATCCCGTTCAAGTTTTGAAACCAAACCTGCAATTTGGCTAACCGAGATTTAAAGTTGAGAAATACAGACTGCAAATTCTGTGTATTTTCTGGTGGTTGTCCCCCAGCTACAGATTTAGAGTTGATTTGTGCCTCTAGATTTTGGAGGCGACGTTGCAAGTCTTCATCAGGTTGCGGATTCATTTATTTTTTCACCTTCACTATAAGTCACTAGTTCCACCACAAACTTACCAAATCCACCGAGATTATTTTCTAGACAGTGGAAGTTGACACTGTTCAAGGTCAGCTTTTGACTGCGGCTTGAAACTCTGGCATTTGAGGGGGCGACTCGTTTTTACTTAAAATGGCCATAAAACTAGAAAAATTTTGAATTAACCAAATTTTTTTCCAAAAAAAAATCCAAAATTGAGAATAAATTCTGAACTTTGGATGCTAAGATTTTTGACTTTTGACTCCGCCCTGCGGTTAGTCTTCGCTTCCTGAATGCACTGTTTTGACCCATTTCAGGCGCTTTTCTCTGATGGACATCCGAGCAGTGGTAGCACTCATGACTACCAACCAGTGCAACATATACAAAGATCCACGCAGGGTGTGTAGCAATAATGCGAAAGATGTAGAAATATTGAATTCCTGATTTTGGCGTATGCGCTTGAGTCCGGCAAACATCCCCACAACAGACATACTGACTGATAGTGTAGTTACGGGGCCTAACATTGGTAGACGATGGCGAGCCACTGCCATTAAGATATCTGGAACTGCTGCTGTGGGGAGAATATACATAGTGAACATGAAGATCAGCATATCCCAGGTTTTTCGCACACCCAAGCGGTTTTTGAGAATTAGATCCCAGTAATCTAAATAGCGCTGATACCCACCTTCTGCCCACCGACTGCGCTGATGCCAAAGAGCGATCGCATTTGTCACCCCTTCTTCCTGCACAGCCGGGTACAATGTACACTCAATGTCCCATTTGTCCAGATGTAGGCGCAAAGTCATATCCAAATCATCGGTGATGGTTTCTTCATTCCATCCCCCAAAACTTTCTAAGGCTGTACGCCGGACAAATTGACCATTACCTCGCAGTTCGCCAATCCCACCGATGGAGACACGTTGCTGCTGAAACCAGGTATCCAAAGCCATTTCAGCCATTTGACCCTGAGTCCAAAAATTTTCCTTGGCGTTGGCTATGGCTTTTCGCACCTGCACCGCCCCCAGCTTTTCGCGTTGGAATAAGGGTGCTACCTGTAACAGTAAGTCTGGTACTACTTGAGCATCAGCATCAAACACTGCAACAATTTCGCCCTTAGTCAATGGCAATACCTGATTCAAGGCTCCTGATTTGCCGCCACTAGCTTCTGGCGAACGCCTGAGAACCTTGAGTTGGTCATATTCTTGGGCTAGTTCCGCTAATAACTGCGGTGTCTGATCGGTGCTGTTATCGTCAATAATCCAGACTTCATACTGCCCATCTGGATATTCTAGACTACAAAGATTCTTGACTAATTTACCAATAACTGCTTCTTCATTTTTGGCTGCTACTAACACAGATACAGAGGGCAAATCTCCCTGCATTTCTTTGCTATAGCGCCGGGGTCTAGCAAATACGACCACTAAAGCGTGGAATCCCAGGACAGTAGTCAGTCCGAGAATAAATATTGAACCCCAAGAAGCTAAATGCAGAGCGATCGTACCGCTCCAAACTACAGTCAAAACCAGAGCGGCTTTGCGTCTACGTCCTTGAAACCGGGATGGTAGAGACATGGGATCTACCTCTACCACTGACTCCTCCTCATCTGCCAATTGGTCGGATAATAGGGAGTTAAGTGGGTCAAGCTCTTCGTAATAATCGTCTTCGGGCCAGGAATTCGCTGGCATAGGTTACTTGATTCAAAAACCAGTATTGTTATACACCTGAAAAAAGCAGGAAATTCCACATTCAAACACGCAACTTGCACAGACTCTCGCAACCGTTGATTCTGACTCACTATTAAGTTTGTCAAGTCAGCGATTGGGGCAAATAAGTGCGAGGTAGCAGTTTGCTGTGGTTAAAAACTGCAATAGCATGATCCAACACCTGACAGCGCAGATTTTTGCTTTTTATTGCTCCAGCTTCTTAGTTAAAAGCCAATGCAGCCTTATTGTAACCGAAATTTTAATATTTCTTAGCACAAAGTTCCTATAATCACGATCATTTCCAAGTTGGGATTGGATATAAAAGCCCAAATTCCAAAGGCATAAGCCGCTAAGAGTATGACTGAAACATTTTTACATTTCTACATTTCTACATATTTTGCGGATTCAACGAAGAGGCAGGGGGAAATGACCCCTTCCTCCTGCCGTGAAGCGGAGCGGAACATGGGTCTGAGTCCCCCACTTCTACAAAGTGCTTCTCGTCCAGGTGGGGTCGAATCCCCATCTCGACTTTCCCCCCTGCCCCCTGCTCCCTGCTCCCTTGCCTCTTTTTCAATTTGCTAACTCCACCCAGAACGGAAGACAAGGCAACCTTCACCCACTATCCACCCGGTGGAATACCAAACCTGAGTGTAAGTAATAGACATTTTTTGGGAACAATATTAATAACCGTTAACTACCTTGAGAAATATTCAACGATGTCTATTGAGCAACTCCAGCCTGCCAATCAACAACAAGCAAACGTTTACTCACCTTATGTTCAGAGTGCAAAGCGTAGTTTTTTACCCTATGCCCTGAGTCTCTATCAAAAAGGCGTTTTGGAGGGACAGCGCAAAATTGAAGGCAGTGACAGTATTCCCTTTGTAGCTTCTTGGAATGTTGCCACTCTGCCTTCGGATTTAACACGTTGCCGGATACAGTTTGAGGGGAATGCTGACCTAAGCTATGAAGTGATGATGGCAAGTTTTGAATTTATGAGTTTTTTAATTGAACTGATGGAAAATTATAAGCGCTATCGCTTGACGGATTTTTCACAAGCTTTTTACCGTAAAGTGTTGCGTATAGACGAATAAAGTCATAAAAATGTCTATTTAAATACAAATTTGTTACTAGGATTTTATGTATAAATACGATTAAGCAAGATTCAAGATATACTCACAAAAAGTACATTCTGGGAAATTCCAGTTTGTCAGCACTCCAGCCTGTTGCCGGAACCAACTAAAATTAGGGAACACCTAGCTTGGTTCTACTTCCTTTTGCAATTAGGAGCGCATCTGTGCCAAAATCTGCTAAATGTTTGCTGATTGGCTCAACCGAAACTTATAGTGGTAAATCTGCAACAGTTTTGGGTTTGTCTCATCAGCTACAGGAAAAAGGACTAGATATTGCCTACAGTAAACCGCTAGGCACTTGTTTTAGTGCATCTGGCGGAACCGTAGTTGAGGAAGATGTCCAGTTTATTGCCCATAGTCTAAACTTGCCGACAAACCGTGTTGCTGCCACAATGCTGGCTTTGGATGAGGTTAATGTCCAAAAACGCTGGCGCGGTGAAGACAAAACCGATTATCGGCAGCTCTTAAAACAGCAATATTTGCAAATTTCCCAAGGAGATTTAGTGTTGCTAGAGGGTCCTGGTGATTTAACACAAGGACATCTGTTTGATTTGTCTTTGTTACAGGTGGCTCAAGCGTTGGACGCGTCTGTACTACTAGTATGTCGTTATAATTTGCTGGTTTGCGCTGATGCGTTATTGTCTGCTAAACAGCTGATGGGCGATCGCTTGGTGGGTGTTGTCATTAATGATATCCCTACTGAAGAATTAGAAATAGTTGACGCTCAATTATGTCCGTTTCTAGAACAGCAAGGCATTCCCGTATTAGGAACACTGCCGAAAAGTGACTTGCTACGCAGTGTCAGCGTTGGTCAACTGGTCAACCAGTTAAATGCTGAGGTTCTCTGTCGCCGCGATCGCCTGGATTTGATGGTAGAGAGTTTGGCAATTGGGGCAATGAACGTCAATTCGGCTGTGAAGTATTTCCGCAAACGCCGAAATATGGCAGTAGTCACAGGAGGCGATCGCGTGGAAATTCAACAAGCCGCCCTAGAAAGTTCTACACAATGCCTGATTTTGACTGGACAACTGCCACCACCAGAGTTTATTCTCACCCGTGCTGAAGAGCTAGAAATCCCGATCCTATCGGTTGATTTAGATACCCTCACTACTGTGGAAATTATTGAGCGAACTTTTGGTCAAGTCCGGGTACACGAACCAATTAAGGTTCAGTGTATTCGCCAGTTGATGACTGAGCATTTTGACATTGATCGCTTGTTATCTAAACTCGGCTTAACTCCCGCCGGGAGATTACCTTAGAAGTAAGGGAGCAGGGAGCAGAGGCAGAGGGGCAGGGTGCAGGGTACGGGGGAGAAGATAACAGGAAAGGGAGCAGGGGCAGGGCGCAGGGGAGAAGAGGAAAGGTTGTTAAGCACCAACTGGGAATGTAAAGTAATTTATCACTCACCCCTGCTCCCTGCTCCCTGCTCCCCTGCATCTTTCCCCCTGCTCCCCTGCCTCCGGCAATGACCTAGATATTCAGCTAATAAAGCCAACATCGGGAAAATGTAGCAATATGTAACTCAAGTTGGCTTCTCACTTACACTCTGTTTGGTAGAATAGCTGGGTTGTTTAATCTGATTACATCCCCTCTTTGAGCCAGTCAACAGATATTACCAAACTCGATACATTAGCGCAGGAACTGGCGACCATCCAGCAAACGGGTTCTAAGCGAATCGCCTTGCTGGGTTCTCGCCATGTGCCAATTACGCATCAGAATCTCATTGAAATGATGACCTACGCCCTGGTTCTATCAGGGAATCGGGTAATCACCTCTGGAGCTACAGGTACAAATTCAGCTGCCATTAAGGGAGCAATGCGGGCAGATCCCAATTTATTAACGGTGATTTTACCCCAAAGTTTGTCACGCCAGCCCCATGAATCGCGCCAGCAACTAGAGCAGGTGATGCATCTGGTAGAAAATCCCAGTAATGATAATCTGTCTTTAGCTGAAGCTAGTTATATTTGTAATAAGGAGATTGTTTCTCGCTGTCAGCAACTGATTTGTTTTGCATTTCACGACAGTCGGACTCTGCTCCAAACTTGTGGAGATGCCGAAGAACAAAGAAAAGTGGTAACGCTTTTCTACTTTGACTAAAGTGCAGTAAGTCCTCGCCCAGGTAATGATAGATATAGGAAACTGCGAGTTGGTAATAGGTAGTTGGGTTAGCCAAATTACCTGTTACCGATTAATCACAGTTAACTAACAACTACTATTGATTGGTTTAATGATGGTCTCTCAACTGCCTGTGTCTGCTATTTTGTTGTATTCTATTGCTGCTGCTGCCGTTCTGATTTATCTGCCGTTTTTACTGGTAGCTTATGCTCGTGTGCAGATTGGGTTTGAGGCGTTAGCTACTCCTCGCGCCAAATTTGATAAATTGCCCCCCTATGCTCAACGAGCCACCTGGGCGCATCAAAATTCCTTTGAAGCATTTATGTTGTTTGCCACCGCAGCATTGATGGCTTATGTTACTGGTGTTGATTCTTCGAGAGCAACAGTAGCAGCGATCGCCTTTGTTGTGGCGCGTTTGCTATACTCAATTTTTTATATTTTGAATATACCTTTATTGCGATCGCTAATGTTTGTCATTGGCTCTCTTGGCTCTGCGACTCTAATCACCTTGAGCATTATCCAAGCTAGTTAATTGGGGAGTGGGGAGTTACTTCGACTACGCTCAGTAACCGGGGGAGTGGGGAGTGGGGAGTTGGGAGTGGGGAAAGAAAGTTTTTTTGACTTTTGACTTTTGACTTGTGACTTTTGACTTCCCCCCAGGCGGTTCTCCAGTCTAAAATCTAAAATCTAAAATCTAAAATTGTTTATGGCTTCTACATATTCCTTTGACATTGTAAGCGACTTTGACCGACAAGAATTAGTGAATACTATCGATCAAGTTGTGCGAGATATCAAAGGTCGCTACGACCTAAAAGATACTCAAACTACACTGGAGTTAAAAGAGGAAAGCATTAATGTCAGCACTGACAGCGAGTTTACCTTAGATTCTATTCACACCATCCTCCGAGAAAAAGCCGCCAAGCGTAACCTTTCTCAGAAAATTTTTGAGTTTGGCAAAGTTGAATCAGCTAGTGGTAATCGTGTCCGTCAAGAAATCACCCTCAAAAAAGGTATCAGTCAGGAAATTGCTAAACAAATTTCCAAATTGATTAGGGACGAGTTTAAAAAAGTCCAAGCCTCAATTCAAGGTGATGCTGTGCGGGTTTCAGCTAAAGCTAAGGATGATTTACAAGGTGTGATGCAACGGGTAAAACAAGAAGATTTTCCTGTGGCTTTGCAATTTACTAATTACCGTTAAAAAATTTATAGGGTAGATTTTTTGGCGTTGCTCAAACAAAGTATGAATTGATAGCTGGGGAGTGGGGAGTAGGGAGTGGGGAGTGGGTTAAAACCCGAATGGTGTCTAAGAGGTTGTTTGAAAAGTCTAATTTATTACAGCCCTGGCGACTAGAAGTCGCGGCTATACAAACTAAACCCGCCTGCGCGGGTTAAAAATCCCATTTTTTCATTAGTCCACGGAGGTGGACTTTGGCTGTGTAGTAGCGAATTATATTCGCCCAAAACTTTTCAAACATTCTCTAAGTTTGATTATCCGTTTATGTCTTAACCTCCTTAGCGGTTGCTATAAATGTAGAGACGTTCCATGGAACGTCTCTACAGGGGTTTTGACATGATCACAAATCGTGTTCATACTTCAAATCAGCAACGCCAATTTTTTCTACCCTATATTAATATTTATGATTTTCGCTAACCGCCGCCAATGCTTTTTTGAAACGCTGGACGCTCAGATATGCGCTTGATATAGTTCAACACGGCTGGATAGGCGCTCAGGTCTAACTTGAGCATGATGGGGATGTAAGCCAGGATAGACCCCACGGCTACATCAGCAACCGTGAATACATCACCCAGTACAAAAGATTGTCGCTCAAAAATCTCATTCAAGGGAGTTAACAAGCGGGGCGTTTCTTTCTCTCGATTGGCTTCTACAAAAATGCCCGTAGCAAGGGTAGCATTGCCAAATAAGACCCATTGGGAAAAGATACCCCTCTCTTCTGGTGAAAGTGGGGTTTTGCCGTATTTGTCGGCAAGATATAGTAAAATCGCCCCAGATTCCCAAAGGTGGAAGTCGCCATCGACAATTGCTGGCACTTTACCCATTGGGTTAATCTTCAGGTACTCAGGCTGCTTGTGTTCGCCCGCCTGCATCTCCAACATCACAAATTCATAGCCAACGCCCAGTTCTTCCAAATACCACTGGACTATTGAGGCTCGACTACGAGCGCCGCCGTAAAGTTTCAGCATAATGACTTTAAATTAAAGAACTTTGTGAGTGTGGGAATGTTGTTTCACGTTGTCTTCTTTATTGACAACTCTAGCAGCATTGAGTACCCGCTTACGCTCAGTTGAATATTTAAAATCAGTGTAGGTTGTACCCAGGGGAATTAGTGACTTGGCAATTTCACGACGCTTGTAGGTGCGAGCCGCCGCAAATGCCCGCAGGGCAAACTCTTCGCCAAACTGAGTTGAATCTGGAAAGCCATCGGGTAACAGAGGTGTATCACCATCCAGCACAGATTCTAGGGTGGTTGCACAAGCCAGGTGATAGGACGTGGGAATACCTTTTAACAAAGCTTCTAAAGCCGCAGAGGGAATTGGTTCTACAACTTCAACTTGATAAACTTCCCCGTCTTCCTTGATAAAACAGGTTGATAGACCTATAACTATATAATCGTCAGCAGCTAAGTCAGGGGCATTTTGATAGGAAATTGCTGTTGTCATAAAAATTTTCTCAACACTTAAAAATTATGCAGTGCTGTCCTCTTCCATAGCCTACAGCATTAGTTAGGGGACACACCTGCACTTACCGCCGTTCATCCTCCGCCAAACAGCCAGTAGCTATGGACTTGGGGCTGACCGACAATCAGCTAAATGTGAAGGGCTTGTTGGCATTCTACCAATTTGTTGCTGTCACTACTTGATTAGTCTTGAAGATTGATATTTATTCTTTCTGGAATTTAACTTATGGGTGACGTATTAATTATTAGGTTCGAGCATTAATTATTTAAGTAAGGTAAAGTCTTCGACTTTTTGATGTCGGAGCTTAAAACAGTATTGCTACCGAAACGAAAGTAATTATAGACACCTGAAGAACTGACACAGGGGCAAAACTACCATCACGACTAAAACTGTAATTTGATTTTAAAGAGCAAGTAGCTCAGGCAATACAATATGAATATTCATTCATTTTTAGCTTCTGGAAACCAGCCAAATAATCGATACAAGTTTGTGTCAAATAGTACTGTTTATGCTAATGAGCATGAGAAAAACGGTAAGGGTGGATCTGCTTTAGGAGACGACTACTTACGCTCTTGTGCTTTGAGTTCAGCTCGACAAGGAAATTATACTGAGGCGATCGCCTTACTCACCGAATTAATCGCGCGCCGTCCGCAAAACTCCGTTGATTACAACAACCGGGGCTTGATTTATTTTCAGAGTGGCGAAATGCCAAAAGCTTTGGGTGATTACAACACAGCACTGCAATTAAACCCCAATTTAGCTAGCGCTTATAACAATCGAGCCAATTACCATGCAGCGTGTGAGGAATTCGCCGCCGCACTGGCTGATTACGACCAAGCAATTGATTTAAATCCTAGTTATGTGCGGGCGCGGATTAACAGAGGGATTACTTTACGTGATTTGGGGCAGTACGAAGAGGCGATTGAGACTTTTGAGGTGGCAATGCTTTTCGGGCAGTTAGAAGGTCATATTTGGGCAGAACGGGGCAGAACTTATCATCTTTGGGGTGATTGGAATTGTGCGATCGCTGATTATCGTCGCGCCCTGACTCAACTACCCGGACTAGATCGCAAAAATATGTCTGGTTACCGATTGCGTTTACAGCTAGAAAATTGGTTAAATGAGCTGTTGTTTCCGGAAAATCTCGATTAATCGATTGTGTTCAGCCCACCTGGGGGTGGTTCTGTGTTTCACTGAGAATATGGGTAAATCACAATTAAAAATGCCAAAAAAGTCTGAGGAATTTTTAATTTTAAGCTTCTCAGGTCTAAAGACACTGAGATTTCTGAAGAGTCCATAAAAGAACTTTCTTAGGCTGACTCAAACAGCCTCTACCTACTCCACTTAAGTTAAACTTAAATATTGTAGCTACTTTGCGGATAATATTTGCAGCACCGTTACAATCTGCATTTATTTTGATTCCAGTTAAAGTTTTAAACAAACCGCGATTTGTTCTGATACCACTACTTTTCCACCTTTCGGGTTTTGCACCAAATGTAGGTAGAACATCATTATCTAAAAACGATGATTTTGAGGTATAGCTTTCTTCGGTTTCAATAAAATCTATTCCGGATTCTTCACAGAACTGTTCAATCCGGTTTTTTAGTTTGGCTGTGGGGATTTGAACAAACTTTTGATTGTTCTTTTTACCCATATCAGCACTGTCTTTCTGACCTGTATTCCAACCAAAAACAATTGAACCAATTTTGTTTTCTAAGCAGTGGTTGATTACAATTCTCGCTGCTTTATTTACAGCCTCGCGCATCTGTCTATTACGCCTTTCTGTGATTGCCGCAAGTCTGTTAGACCAAAAACCTTGAGGTTTATTCTCTTTGATTTTGGCGACCGATTTGTTGTACCACTGATTTAAGCTTTTGAGATGTAATCCATCCACAATAAAGGACGTACCTACATTAGAAACACAGGTTAGCCAATTGTTTATTCCGTGGTCAATCCCTAAAACTTTTGATTTATCAAGTTCGATAGTTTCTCTCTGTTGTTGATCAACAAACTCGGCATAAAAACACCTGTTTCGCGGTAAGATTCTCACTTCTCTAATAGATTTAAAATCCAGGTTTGATGGCATTGGGAGATAAAACGCATCCACACCAAACCAGGTTTTCACCAAACTACCTAGCGGAAACCGTATTTTTCCGTCTTTTAATTGAAGAGAGCGTCCGGTGAAAGTTGCTAATGCTAAACCACCCGATACTCTGTAATTTGGTAATCTTGGCTTTTGAGTAACAGTTCCTTTTTTTATACCTTTTAGCAGCCCCACGTAGGACTTAAAGGACTCAGCCACTCCAGTTAATATTTGCTGCGCTGTATCAGAGTACAAAGCTTGATAGTGCTTGTTTTTCTGAATAGTGCCTAATTGTTTATGTAAATCAGCTTTGCTAGGAAATTTGCCAGTCTTAAAATAATATTGACGACTGTAATAAACTCCACAATTAATCAAGTTATTTGCTTCTGTACAAACATATTCAAGCAAAGCTTTTAGTTTGTTGTCTGGACTAATTAAATTTTGCTGACATCCGTAAAGCATTTTTCAACTTCCCATGTTATTATATATTAGTATATCAATATAGAAAGCCAATAGTAATGCCGTTTCAAAAAAAGCATAAACTAGGCTTTACAAGCAATCAACCGTTTGATAAAAACCCCGTTTGTTTTAAAGTTCTGCCCAGTGTCAAGGACAAACTAAAAACTATCCCTGACTGGCAAGAACGATTAAGAGAGTTTGTTGATAGACTTATTGATGAGGTAAAGATTGAAGGCGATTAAAATCGCTCGTGTCGCTTACCTCTCAGCACTGAAGTGACTGAGCTTCCCGCATACCGTGTATTTTTGTGAATTGGAGTGTCCCTCATAACTATCAGCCGATGGTACTGCATACAAAAATCCTGTATTTACAGGCGATCGCGCCCGTCAGAAAAGTCGATTTTTCCATATAAATTCTGAATATTGTTTTTAGGGTAATAACTCTAATACTTCAACTTCCTTACCATCCCGATTCACGAACACTACTGGAAGTTGATGAGGGTCAAATTTATAGGCTTGCTGTTGTCTAATACTATGAGCTTGATGGGGATCGAAATTACGCTTAAATTCCGTCTGCAAACCTTCGACACGTTCTTCCATCAGTTTAACTTCAGTATTGACTTCGCGCAATCTGTCTTGTTGTGTCCAGTGCTGAGGCACAAGTTGCACTAAGGCAGATACTGCTGCTGCGGAGATTGCCAAGTTAACCGCTATCTTTGCCGTGGTTTCCAGGGCCATAACCTGGTAGGAACGTTGACGAAGATGCCGTTTTGGGCGAGGAACAGCCCGGCGTTTTTGTAGAGGTTGTAGCGGTGGTCTAGACGGTTGACTCGCGTTCATTATGCTAAATAGAACCTTACTGATTGAATGGCAACATCATAGAAAGCACACTGGCACTGATAACACCTTGATTTAGCTGTCATATTACTTCATTTTTGCCAAATTGCTACACGTATGTTGAAGGTTAAAAACTAACGCAATCTACGTAAGTATTTGGTATTCAAAAGCTTCTGGTATCCAGTGACTAGCACCCGGTTTGACCGATTATTATTCTTTTAAAAGATTATGTCAATTCCAAGTTGTGGTGATATTTATGAATAATTCTCCCTATTTTTCCTCTGTCTGGAAAATTTAGAGGTGTCCCATTGTACTCAACAAATATTTTTAGTCGCCATGTTATTTCTGCCAGATTTTCACTCACAAATTAAGCAGTTACCACAAATCAATAGTAATTATATATACTTAGAAATTTCTGGATATAGCGGCGAATTGATTTTTAGATGCTGTCGGCGCTGTATTTTTGGGATTGTCAAGACAACAACCAGGAAGAGCCTGATTGTTGTTTGACAGTGGAGCGATTTTTAATCTGCCCCACTGATAAAGTCAGAAAGTGGCGTTACTTATAAAGTTCTGTAGCTAAACGCCAAGCTAGAATTCCTGGAATCAGGGCTACAGCTAGAGCAATGTACACTTGAGTATCTGATATAGGCATGGTCGGAACCCTCCTGAGCTTGAAATCAATATTGAACCGTTCGTTTACTACTTTTCCCTGTTTTGCCAAGAATGTGGAATATCTTGTAACAAGATGCAACAAAAGCCGTGATTAACCGGTAGCCACTATTAAAAAATTTATCAAACTATGAATTTTTATTTGGGGATCGATTTTGGTACTTCTGGCGTTAGGGGTGTGGTGATTAATCGTGAAGCCAGCACCGAAGCAGAAATCAAGTATCCTTGGCTAGATGAGGCTGTTTCGGATTTAGCAACTGCTTGGGAGACGGCTTTATTTACACTGCTGGCAAAAATACCTGAGAAATTGCGCCGAGAAGTCAAGGCGATCGCTATTAATGGTACGTCATCCACAGTCTTGCTAACTGATGCTGCTGGTAAGCCTGTAGATGCACCTTTACTGTACAACGATGCACGGGGAGCAGTGGTGCTGGAGCAGTTGAAAAATATTGCACCACCGCATCATAATGTATTAAGCGCTACTTCAAGTTTGGCTAAATTGTTGTGGATGATGCAACAACCTAGTTTTAGTCAGGCGAAATATTTTCTGCATCAAGCCGATTGGTTAGGATTTCTGCTACATGGCTATTTGGGAATTAGCGATTATCACAACGCGTTAAAGCTGGGCTATGATGTGGAGCAGTTAAAATATCCAGCATGGCTGGAGAAATTACAATTACCGATTCAGCTACCAAAAGTTTTAACTCCTGGTACTCCTATAGCCAAATTACGCCCGGAAATTGCCACTCAGTTCAATTTTCCTGATGATTGTTTAGTTTGTGCTGGGACAACTGATAGTATTGCGGCTTTTTTGGCTAGTGGGGCTAAATCGCCGGGGGAAGCTGTGACTTCTTTAGGTTCAACGTTGGTAGTTAAATTATTGAGTCGGACGCGTGTGGAGGATTCACGATACGGTATCTACAGTCATCGATTGGGGAACTTATGGCTGACTGGAGGGGCTTCTAATACTGGGGGGGCTGTGCTAAAGCATTTTTTTAGTGCGGCTGAGTTGGAAAGGTTTAGCGGCGAGATTGATGTTACTACAGCCAGTGGGTTAGATTATTATCCCTTGTTGCGAGCAGGCGATCGCTTTCCCATTAATGATCCCGATTTACTACCACGATTATCACCACGTCCTGATGATCCTGTGGCGTTTTTGCATGGGTTGTTGGAAGGTATGGCTAGGATTGAGGGGCGTGGGTATGGTTTGTTGCAGGAAATGGGTGCGGATAGGTTAATTCGTGTTTATACGGCTGGGGGTGGGGCGGGGAATAGTGCTTGGTGTGCGATTCGGGAAGGTGTTTTAGGGGTGTCTGTGGTTTCTTCGGTGCATACTGAGGCTGCTTTTGGTTCGGCGCTTTTGGCTATGCGGGGGGTTGATGGAAAAAACGAACCGCCAAGTCGCCAAGTACGCCAAGGGAGGAGTTAGGAGGTGAGGATGATTCGTTTGATGCCGTCTTTGAGGAGGGGGACGTTAAAGTTGATGAGGAGGGCGAGTGGGTGTTTGGTCATTTTTAGGTAAGAGAGGACTTGGGCTTCGTGTATTGGGGCTAGGTTCTGGACAGCTTTCAATTCCACAATGAGACAATTGGCTATTAAAAAATCTAATCTCCCTGTACCTACTTCATGTCCTTTGTAATTTACTGTTACAGGCTTTTCAAATTCATGAGGTATCCCGCGCCTGAACAATTCTATAATCAACGCCTCCTTATACACTTGCTCCAAAAACCCAGGCCCCAACAGTTGATGTACCTCAAGCGCTGCTCCAATCACAGCATAAGCCAGCCTATCTACTTCCTGACTTGGCTCCCCTCTCTTGGCGTACTTGGCGACTTGGCGGTTCGTTTTTTCCATCAACCCCTCTCCCCCCTATGGCAAAATTTACTAAAGTCCCTCCACAATTAGTATTCCCAGCATGACCGCAAACATTACCAACCTCCCTAGTCTCTACGACGCATTCACCACCGAAGCCAAATGGCAAAAATTTTGGGAAGAAAACCAAGTCTATAAAGCTGACCCCAATCACCCCGGTGAACCTTACTGCATCGTGATTCCCCCTCCCAACGTCACCGGCAGTTTACACATGGGTCACGCCTTTGAAAGCGCCTTAATTGATACCCTCATCCGCTACCACCGCATGAAAGGGCGCAATACTCTCTGGGTTCCGGGAACCGACCACGCCAGCATCGCCGTTCACACGATGTTGGAAAAACAACTCAAAAAAGAAGGTAAAACTCGCTACGAACTGGGACGCGAACAATTCTTAGAACGGGCTTGGCAATGGAAAGCCGATTCTGAGGGTACAATTGTGAATCAGTTAAAACGCCTGGGTGTCTCCGTTGACTGGACACGGGAACGGTTCACTTTAGATGAAGGTTTATCGCAAGCTGTTCTGGAAGCTTTTGTCAGTCTCTACGAATCAGGATTAATTTATCGTGGCGAATACTTAGTCAATTGGTGTCCGGCTTCTATGTCGGCGGTGTCTGATGTGGAAGTGGATAATCAAGAAGTTGATGGGAATCTTTGGCATTTCCGCTATCCCCTCAGTGATAATTCTGGATTTGTGGAAGTGGCGACAACTCGACCAGAAACTATGCTGGGTGATACAGGTGTGGCGGTTAATCCCAATGATGACAGATATAAACATTTGATTGGCAAAACCTTAACTCTGCCAATTATGAATCGGGAAATTCCGATTATTGGTGATGAGTTTGTTGACCCGAAATTTGGGACTGGTTGTGTAAAAGTGACTCCAGCCCATGACCCGAATGATTTTGAAATGGGTAAGCGTCACAATCTGCCGTCAATCAATATTATGAATAAGGACGGGACTCTCAATGATAACGCTGGGGAGTTCCAAGGACAAGACCGCTTTGTGGCTCGAAAAAATGTGGTTTCTCGCTTAGAAGCCGATGGTGTGCTGGTGAAGGTGGAGGATTATAAGCATACTGTTCCTTATAGCGATCGCGGTAAAGTACCAGTTGAACCATTATTATCTACTCAGTGGTTTGTCAAAATTCGCCCAATGGCTGATAAAGCCTTAAAATTTCTCGATAATCAAAATTCTCCAGAGTTTGTCCCCCAACGCTGGACTAAGGTTTATCGTGATTGGTTAGTCAAGTTAAAAGATTGGTGTATCTCTCGTCAATTGTGGTGGGGTCATCAAATTCCGGCTTGGTATGCTGTCAGTGAAACTGGTGGTGAAATTACCGATAATACGCCGTTTATCGTCGCCAAATCAGTCGATGAGGCTTGGGAAAAAGCTAAATCACGATTTGGGGCAGATGTCAAGTTAGAACAAGACCCAGATGTATTGGATACTTGGTTCTCTTCTGGACTCTGGCCGTTTTCTACTTTGGGCTGGCCTGAACAAACTCAGGATTTAGCAACTTATTACCCTAACAGTACTTTAGTCACTGGCTTTGATATCATCTTTTTCTGGGTAGCCAGAATGACGATGATGGCGGGACACTTTACTGGGAAAATGCCATTTAATGATGTTTACATCCACGGCTTAGTGCTGGATGAAAATGGTCAGAAAATGTCAAAGACTAAAGGTAATGGGATTGACCCACTGTTATTAATTGACAAATATGGGACTGATGCGCTGCGCTATACCTTAATTAAAGAAGTTGCGGGTGCGGGTCAAAATATCCGCTTGGAGTATGACCGCAAAAAGGATGAGTCTGCATCGGTGGAAGCTTCGCGCAACTTTGCGAATAAGTTGTGGAATGCAGCCCGATTTGTAATGATGAATTTGGATGGACAAACTCCAGCACAACTGGGTGAACCAATTGCTACAGAATTAAGCGATCGCTGGATGATTTCCCGTTATCATCAAGTTATCAACCAAACGAGTAATTACATTGATAACTATGGTTTAGGTGAAGCTGCAAAAGGTCTGTATGAATTTATTTGGGGTGATTTCTGTGACTGGTATATTGAATTAGTCAAATCCCGGTTACAAAAAGATGCAGACCCAGCATCGCGCCAGGTAGCCCAACAAATTCTGGGCTATGTATTGGAAGGGATTTTAAAATTACTGCATCCTTTAATGCCTCATATTACTGAGGAAATTTGGCAAACTCTCACCCAACAACCAGCCGATTCCTTACAAACTTTAGCTTTACAAGCCTATCCTGAAGCCGATAATAACCTGATTAATCCTGATTTAGAAGCCCAGTTTGAATTACTAATTGGCACAATTCGCACAATTCGGAATTTACGCGCCGAGGCGGATATTAAGCCAGGGGCGAAAATCACCGCTAATTTACAAACTGAGAATCCCCAAGAACAGCAAATCCTCACTGCTGGACAGGCTTATATTCAAGATTTGGCCAAGGTGGAGAATTTAACTATTGCTTGTACTGAGCGCAGCCGAAGTGCTGGTGTTCAACAAGCGGCTATTCCAGAGGAAACCAGCGCTGAAGTTGTGGAGAAAAAACCTCAGAGGGGTTTGAAGACAATTGGTTTTGTTATCGCGGGGCTTGTCTTTGCGAGGATAGGTTTGGTTGCGGGGAATACGGTTTATCAAATTCCCGTTATCGGTAAATTCTTGGAAATAGTTGGTTTGGGTTATACATCTTGGTTTGTTATCCAAATACTCCTGAAAGCGGAGGCTAGACAAAAGTTCTGGGCGAAGTTTTTCCCACCAACCCCTCCCAAAGCCATGTTACAGACCAAATTACCACAGCCACAAGCACCTGAAAATGCCATCTCTGGGGTTGTGGGAACTGTACAAGTGGTAATTCCTTTGAGTGGTGATGTGGTAGATATTGCTACTTTGCGTGCCAAACTGGAAAAAAGCCTCAACAAAGTGGAAGCAGAGGCTAATTCTTTGAGTGCAAGATTAAGCAATCCTAAGTTTGTGGATAAAGCCCCGGCTGATGTGGTAAAGGGAGCGAGAGAATCTTTAGCAGAAGCTGAGAAACAAGCCGAAATTTTGCGCGATCGCTTGAGTAGTTTACTATAGCTGTAATGGGTAACAGTTGAGTTACAGCACTTTGACAGCAAATCAGGTACACATCTTAAGATGATAAATCTTGTGGGGTGGGCATCTTGCCCGCCCTGTACCTACTTAGATTAAATTTAAACTTAAAAATATTTTGGCAATTCAAATCTGAATCGAACGCCATGCTATATCTAGCTCAAGTAAATAAAAATGAATTTTCAGACAAATATCAGTTACGCTTGTTAGCACGTCAAGAAAGTCAAAACCTTTGGGTAGTTATTCCAGAAGAAAGTTTTGTTTTGTTGAGCAAAACAACTCCCGTGAGTGAGAATTTGCTGGTTTTAGTGCAGGTTTCCCCTACAGGTGAAATTGAAAGTTTAGCAGATGCTAGGAACTGGGTAGTAAATTTAGTCCAAACTTTTCTCAGCATTGGGATGACACCGACTGACTTGCAAAAAGAAGCAGAAATCGCTGAAAGTTGGCGACAATCTCTAACTTTACAAAATCAAGATTTAGCACGTCGTTCTCTGGAATTAGAAGCCCGGAGAGAACAGATTCAAGCTTTAGAAGAAAGTCTTAAACGTGACAGAAATGACCACCATAGAGACTCAGATTAAGTCTTAGAGGTTGTTTGAAAAGTATTATAGCGGTATGCACTTGAATGAAATACATCATAGCCCCCTCCTTGCTTGCGGGGAGGGGGTTGGGGGTGGGGTTCTTGTATCTCACTCAACCGAGAACCGCTATATCGCTAACACAAACCTAACCCCCCATAGCCTCCCTTCCTTACCTCTCCCTAGCCCTCTCCTACAAGGAGAGGGAAAAGGAAAAACTTTTGTTGCTGGAATGGGGGTTTCAAAGCCTCTCTCCGCTTCGGGGAGAGGTTTGGAGAGGGGTCTAGGGTATACTCTACGACTTTTCAAACACCCTCTTAGCTCGATTTTATCCATTTTGGATTCAATCAAAGCAGCGTCAACGATATACAATAAGAATTAAAATACCACAACAGTAGCGAAAAGTTTCCGTGAGTAACTTTAATCCGCAGTCACAACCACATAAGGTAGACCCTGATTCTAACTCTGTGCAGAGTTATCTGAATATTTTGCAAGGGGTTATTGCGCGGATGGCAAATAATAGCGCCAGCTGCAAAACTTGGTGTATTTCTCTGGTTTCGGCAACTTTAGTCGTATTAGCGGATAAGAATAAGCCTACTTATGCTTGGATATCTCTTATCCCCATTGTGCTGTTCTTTTTACTAGATTCATATTATTTGGGTCAAGAACGCAGCTTTCGGGAGATATATAACGATTTTGTCAAAGATTTACATTCAGGCGAAGTGACAATTAATCAGCTTTTTATGCTGAAGCCACCAAAAGGCATGAATGTTGTCAATTTATTATTTACCTCTAGTCTTTCTTTTTCTGTTTACCCGTTTTATTTAACATTATTAATCACCGTCATTATTGCCAGATATTTTATTTTATAGTCGAGATGCTTAGATCCCCGACTTCTTGAAGAAGTCGGGGATCTGATCTTTTATTCATTTCTCGATGAGCATCAAAATTAGGATTTACGCATTGACAATAAATACCAAATATGTACACACTAAAAAATACATATTTCGTAGGGGTTTAGCAATGCTAAACCCTTACCACACGAGTACATTTACTAAATATCATCATCAAAGCCAGGAATTGGCTATTTTTGGTAACAGCATACCATGTTAATTTGTACAATGCGTAAGTTCTAAAAACTCAAATCCATTTTTATTTTTAGAAAGTAATTAAAGTCCTTACAAATTTCAATATTTTAGCTGGATCTGTATTTATAGCTATGTAGAGAAGTGCTATGCTAGGTACACACTTGAAAAATGTTTAAAAATATAGTATTTGTCTTTTGAGTCAGTATATCTCGGTAGATTATGGAAATTAGTTATGAATTGTTTGTGGTGCGTTGCGCTGCGCGACAACACACCCTACTTGGTTTATCTTTACCTTTTTAAAAATATGTCAAATCAGACTCCGCCAAAAGTCTTTATTAGCTATAGTTGGGACTCGCCTGAACATAAACAAAGCGTATTAGCATTATCGGATAAGCTACGTAAATCGGGAATTGACTGCAATCTTGACCAATATGAATTAGCGCCTCCCGAAGGCTGGCCTCGGTGGATGGAAAGACAGATTGAGCAAGCGAATTTTGTTTTAGTAATATGTACAGCAATCTATAAACGTCGTTGCAAAGGTGAAGAAGAACCAGGACGAGGAAATGGTGTGCGATGGGAAGGACATCTGACATCTCAAGACCTTTTCAATGCAGGGGCATTAAATCACAGGTTTATACCTGTATTACTAGAATCGGGTAAATTTGAGGATATCCCTAAGCCTTTGCAAGGAACTACTCATTATTTTGCTCATAATGATGAAGGCTATGAAAACCTTTATCGCCACTTAACTAATCAACCTGCAAATGAAAAACCAGCCCTTGGTAAGCTGAGACCTTTGCCACCTCGTAACCCTGTTTCCAATCCTCAGCCCGTTCCTTCGCCATCCCCAATTGAACCTGAGTCAAAATTACAGAAATTTGAGTTTAAGTTTGAAATAGTAAAGCTAAAAACGGACATTAAGCGAGTTGAAGTAAAAAAAGGACTATTTAAAACAGAATACGAGAATCAAGTATTTGTTCACGAGGAATTTATATCAAAACACGCTAAAGGCTTCATAGAAGATTTAGGTCAGGGTGTAAACCTAGAAATGGTTAAGATTCCTGGTGATACTTTTATGATGGGTGCTTCCGAAAAAGAGGAAGGAAGCGGCGATGATGAACGCCCCGAACACCAAGTAACAGTTCCATCCTTTTATATGGGAAGATACCTAGTAACTCAAGCACAATGGGCAAGAGTGGCTGCATCTTTTCCACAAATTAAGAGAAAACTAGAGATTCGACCATCTCATTTTAAAGGGGATGATCATCTTCCTGTAGAGAGTATTTCGTGGTATGATGCAGTTGAGTTTTGCCAGAGACTGTCTCAAAAAATAGGTCTTGATTACCGACTACCCAGTGAGGCGGAATGGGAATATGCTTGTCGTGCAGGCACTGTCACACATTTCCATTTTGGTGATATAATTACAACTGAAGTGGCTAACTATGATGGTAACTACACTTATGGTAATAGCCCTGAAGGACAGTATCGGCGAAAAACAACACCTGTAGGCAGCTTTCCTCCTAATGCCTTTGGACTGTATGATATGCACGGAAATCTGTGGGAATGGTGTCTAGATACTTGGCACAGTAACTACGAACGTGCGCCTGATAACGGTAGTGAATGGATTGATAATGATAATCAAAACAGACGGCTGCTGCGCGGTGGTTCGTCGGGCAACTATCCTGAGAACTGTCGTTCTGCCCGTCGCGGCAACCACAACCCAGACCACGCGAACTACTATCTCGGTTTTCGGGTTGTCTGTAGTGGTGCGGCGGCGAGGACTCTTTAGCCCTTTGCACTCTAGCCCTCTGCTCTTTGCTCTTGTTCCTCTTTGCCCTTTCCTAGCGTAGTGAAACGGAGCGATCAATTTTTTACAGATATACACTCTTATAATTTAGTATAACATATAAAATCTGTCATGTAAACCAAACAGCGAAATTTCTCAAATTTAAATGGAAGAATTACCAATCATCCAAAAAACCTACGACTTGATTAAATGGTACATCCCAATTCTGACTCGGTTGCCCAAAATTCATAAATTTACCTTGGGTGACAGAATGACAAATCAATTATATGATTTGCTAGAGGGTTTATTAACTGCTCGCTATCGCCAAGAAAAACTCAGTGTGTTAGAACCACTTAAAAGCATTATAGATATTTTAAAATATCAAACTAGGATATTATTTGATTTTGATTTAATTCCCATCCACCGATATGAATATGCAGGCAAATTAATTAATGAAATTGGTATGGATTTAGGTGGCTGGATTAAACAACAAAGTAATTATCAAAAATCTGTAAAAAATTAAATGAAACGTCACGGTAATCTTTATCATCAAATTATCAATTTTGAAAATCTCCTAATAGCCGCTAAAAAAGCCCAAAGGGGTAAAAGATTCCGAGAAAATGTTTTAGATTTTAACTATAACTTAGAAGCTGAATTAGCCAAATTACAAACAGAACTAACTAATCAAACTTATCAGCCGGGTGAATATAGAACCTTTTACATTAAAGAGCCAAAAATTCGCATGATTTCTGCTGCTCCCTACCGAGATAGAGTAGTACATCATGCTTTATGTAATATTATTGTACCTCTAATTGAATCCAGCTTTATCGGTGATTCTTACGCGAATCGCGTAGGTTTCGGTACTCATCGCGCCTTGCGGCGATTTACCAAATTTGCTCGTTCCAGTCGCTATGTACTTCAGTGCGATATCCAAAAATATTTTCCCAGCATTGACCACGAATTTCTTAAAACCTTGCTGCGTCATAAATTAAAATGTGCAGATACGCTGTGGTTAATAGATATGATGATTGACAACAGCAACGCACAGTTACCAATAGCTGAACATTTTGCAGGGGATAATTTATTCACACCGCTACAAAGACGGCGGGGTTTACCGCTTGGTAATCTTACTAGCCAGTTTTTTGCTAATGTTTATTTAAATAGTTTTGACCATTTTGTGAAAGAAGAACTCAAAGCTAGAAAATACCTGCGCTACGTCGATGACTTTGCTTTATTTTCTGATGATTGGAACTTTTTAGCTGAAGCCCGTTTGCAGGTTGTAGAATATTTATCTCAATTAAGATTAAAAATTCATCCTGTGAAAAGTCAGTTATTTGAACTCAAACATGGTGCTAATTTCTTAGGTTTTCGCATTTTACCAGACTGTATCCGGGTACGCAATCTTCTGTTAAACAGAACTTTCTACAAATGCAACTAGAGTAGGGCATACCCAAGGTAGGGGCGGGTTTACCAATATCTTCGTTAATGGTGAATGATATCTGTAAACCCGCCCCTACAGGATTTTAATTTCTCTTGCTAATCCTACACCCTTGCTGGTAAGGATGCTCTGGCAGGTTTCGCTAACGCCCGACCTTGATTGTTATTAACTTCTTCCGCCGCTAATAACTCCCGAATTAACCGAGCGAGGGCTTTCTGCGTCAGGCGATTGGTAATTTGTTGACCCAAACGCTGAACACCTGGATTAACTAACAATTGGGCGAGTTGGGGCGCTAGTTGTAGTGGGTCAAAACCACGGGTTTCTCGGAGAATAGTTAAAATATTTTTAATATGCTCTAAGGTTTGTTGTTGTTCAACTGTCGCCCCAGGAGTTTCATTAACTGCTGTCAAACCTACTCTTTCTCGCAGCACATAAGTGAAATTGTGCATAACATTTTTGCTGACAGCATTGATTCCATTCAAAAATTCATCTACCAACCTGTCACGAATAAATGAACCACGTTCAGAAGAGAGAAATTCTACTCCCTGGTCTAAAACTAGATTAAAGTCGTAATCTTGATTTTTCTTAGCATTGCGTAGCAAGTTTTCTAACCGATTCCACCGGAATTTTTCATCTTTAAACAACAAATTTTGCAGAGATGTTCTTAATTGTGGTGCTTGGTCGGTTAACAGGCGTTTCGCAACATAAGGATATGCTTCACTGAGAACTTTAAATTCCGGGTCTATATATATCGCAATACCTTCCAAAGTTACCAGGGAGCGAATAATTAACGCGTAGTAGGGAGGAACGCGGAAAGGATACTCATACATCAAAGCTGAAAGTTCATCAGTGATGCTTTTGATGTTTAAGTCAGCAACACTGGCTCCTTGAGCATCAGCAAACACTCTCGCAAACGCAGGAATAATTGGGGTTAAATCTGTTTCTGGGGATAAAAAATCTAGCTTTACGTAGTCGTTGGCTAAACCTTCAAAGTCGCGGTTAACAACGTGAACGATCGCCTCAATTAAACCATATCTTTGGGGCGGTTGCACCTCGCTCATCATCCCAAAGTCGAGATAAGCCAGTTTACCCTCTGGTGTAGCTAACAAATTACCAGGATGGGGGTCAGCATGGAAAAATCCGTGTTCTAGTAGCTGGCGCAGAGAGCATTGCACACCCACTTCTATCAAATAACGGGCATCTATACCTTGGGCGTTAATCTCGGCGGTTTGGGTTAATTTTGTGCCGTTTATCCACTCCATCGTCAACACGCGCCGATTGGTGTATTCCCAGTAAATCTTGGGAACGTAAATGTCTTCTATATGACCATATAACTCAAAGAAGCGTTCGGCATTTTCTCCCTCATGAATATAATCCATCTCTTCAAAGATGCGATCGCCTAATTCATCGAGGATACCAACCAAGTCACTGCGGATTCGTCTAACTCTGTTTTTTACCCAAGCGGCCAGTTGGCGCAAAATAAACAAGTCAATGGCAATTTTTTCTCTTAAATCAGGGCGTTGGACTTTAATGGCGACTTCTTCACCAGTTTTTAGTTTACCTTTATAAACTTGCCCCAAAGAAGCGGCCGCAATGGGCTGGGGGGAGAGTTCGGCGTAAATCTCCTGGGGTGGTGCGCCTAATTCTTCCTCAATAAATTGGTAAGCAATTTCGTTAGCAAAGGGCGGTAATTGGTCTTGTAACCTCGTTAATTCTTCTAGATATGCGGGGGGAACCAAATCCGGTCTAGTGGATAAAGCCTGTCCAATTTTGATGTAAGCCGGTCCCAGTTTCGTCAGTAATTCTCGCAACTGCACGGCTCGACGCTGGTCTTTTTTCACGGCTATTCCCCGCCGGCTGTCCCACCACAACCCAAAAACAAAGGAAATAGTCGGCCCTAAAACTGCGAAAATCCGCCGCAAAACTTTCAGGGGGCGGTGGCGATAATATTCTCCTATCTCTTGGGGATCGTAAAGTATGGCATCAGTCTCTAAACTTTGGTCAATTATGCGTTTTGGTGAACGAACAACCAAAGTTGATTTGCCATTTTTTGTGAATACTTCAGTCACTTGTGGTTCGTCCTCGGTGTTTCGGGAAGTCGGGGGAAGTGTCTTAACAATCATGAAGTCAGCCAACGGTCGGATTAAGCTTGTAAATTATTGTAACAATAAGTTTACAAACAAGCATCCTTCTAACAGGGATAAAATTGTGGGGTAAGCTGTCTGGCCTGCCCATAACAGGCAAGATGCCTGTTCCACAAGAAAATCATCATGCACTATTTTAGCTGTGTCAGTCCAGTCGGTTTTGTCCACTTCCGGCACTGGAAACCAAGTAGAGATTTTCGGCGTTGCTGAAACCAAGTATGAATTTAAATGTAGAGACGTTCCATGGAACGTCTCTACAGGGGTTTTGACATCATCACTTCAAATCAGCAACGCCAGATTTTCTGTCCCCAAGGGTTGTATCATTAAAATATGTATGCACCAAAGGCAGGTAACGAAAAGATAGTGCTTAGTTTTGTGTAACTTAAAAGTTTCGGCATCTGCCCTCATGGAGAATTTGGCTTGATGTTGCTTTACCTGCGAATCCAAAATTTTGCCCTAATTGACCAACTGGAACTGGAATTTGGGGCTGGACTCAATGTCTTGACAGGTGAAACCGGCGCGGGAAAATCGATTATTTTAGATGCTATTGATGCGGCTTTGGGTGGTAAAGTCTCTAGTCGAGTCATTCGCACGGGGACGAATCGCTCAATGGTAGAAGCTACTTTTACATCTAATCCGGCTTTAACGGCTTGGTTGATGGAACAGGAAATCGATTTAATTGAAGATAACTGTGTAATAGTCAGCCGAGAAATTACTGCAACTACTAGTAATATCCGCAGTCGGTCGCGGGTGAATGGGGTGTTGGTAAATCGGCAAATTATGGGCGGTTTGCGCGATCGCCTTGTGGAAATTACCGCCCAAGGTCAAACTGTACAGGTGGGACAATCCGCCCAAGTCCGAGAATGGTTAGATGTGTATGGTGGCGACTCGCTGCTACAACAGCGTCAAATCATCGCCACGGCTTTTATAGCTTACCAAAAAGCCCATCAAGTATTAGAAAAACGCCGGACATCAGAACGGGAACGTCTCCAGCAATTGGATTTACTTACTTATCAAATACAAGAATTGGGAGGCGCTAATCTCCATGATCCCCAGGAATGGGAACAACTGGTGCAGGAACGAGAACGCCTCAATCATGTAGTGGAATTGCAACAGATGAGCTACAAGGTGTATCAATCCTTGTATCAAAACGATAATGAAACCCCAGCCGCCGCAGATTTATTGGGGGACAGCGAAGCGACATTAACTGACATGGTAGAGTACGATGTCCAACTGCAACCTTTGTTGGATTTGGTTAGGGATGCTCAAACTGTGATGATTGAGGTGGGAAGACAAATTAATGCTTATGGAAGTAGTTTGGAAGCTGATCCCCAACGTTTGCAAGAAGTAGAAGAACGGATTCAAGAGTTAAAACAAATTTGTCGCAAGTATGGACCGACTCTTACAGAAGCGATCGCATATTATCAACGCATTCAAGGTGAATTAGGAGAACTCAATGATAGCGAACAATCGATTGAAAGTCTAGAACAACAGGAAACAGCGTGTTTTGTCCAGCTAAATCAAGCTTGTGCCAAGTTAACAAAATTGCGTCGTCAAACCGCCGCACATTTAGAATCTCAATTGCTGTGTGAATTGAAGCCTTTAGCGATGGAAAAGGTGAAGTTTCAGGTGGAGATAGCGGCTACTTCCCCCACAGCCGCAGGTGCAGACAAAATTACCTTTATGTTTAGCCCGAATCCTGGGGAACCACTGCAACCTTTGATTGCGATCGCCTCTGGTGGGGAAATGAGTCGGTTTTTATTAGCACTAAAAGCCTGCTTTTGTCAAGTGGATGCCGCCGAAACAATGGTATTTGATGAAATTGATGTCGGAGTTTCTGGGAGAGTTGCTCAGGCGATCGCCGAAAAATTACATCAGCTTAGTCAAAATAACCAAGTCTTATGTGTCACCCATCAGCCTTTAATTGCCGCCATGGCTGATCGACATTTTCGTGTAGATAAACAAACAATTACCCAAGGTCGTAATACTGAGCAGCGCACTGTGGTGCGAGTCACTAATTTAGAAAATCTCAGCCATCGCCGCGAAGAACTAGCGCAGTTAGCCGGTGGGAAATCTGCCACAGATGCGATCGCTTTTGCAGAGTCCTTATTATTACAAGCCGCCCATCATCGTCGCCAAGAAATAAATTAGCTCAAACTCCCCCTCCTCCCTTGTCTACGGTGTCATAAATTGGCGTTACTTTGAGATCCGGGTTTTACCCCCACAACAAACGCCAAGATTCTTCTTCAATTCTTGACCACACCTGTTGTTCAATGATGCCTAGACTCTATTTGACTATGTGATTTGGAACTATGATTACTTACGAATAGGGAAATTTTCGGACCTGATATTCGGCTGACTCGACAATGGGATATGATTTTCCCATTGCTTGAGTGAATTTGTCTTCAATTATCTGTAAATCTTCTAAGGGTATGGCTTTCCACTGTTCTTTTGTTGCCCAACGAATAATTAAAATCAGTTCTGTGGGATCATTGGGGTTAATCCAAACTTCTTTTCCTAAAAACCCCGGATACTTAGCCAGCCCGGTTGTCCAAATTTCTGCATCCTTCTGGATATAATTTTCTCGCATTTCCGGCGCAACCTGAAACTTCAGTAGTTCTATAACCACACTCTTGAATTCCCTCTGTTGTGTTTACGAATTTGCCAAAATAGAGATGTAGGCTAAAATAACCACTTTTCCAGCATAGCTTGATTGTATACACTCAATAGCCAGAGTCAGCTAGTGGGAAATCATGAAGAGGAAGGGAGTATGGATAGTAATAACTGGTTGCAACAGTTAATGATGCTCGGTATTGGTACAACGTCTTTGGTAGCGGAAAAAATGCGGCAAGTTAGCGATGATTTGGTTAAGGACGGTAAACTCGATCCTGAGCAAGCTAAGGCGGTTATGGATGACGTTGTGGAGCAATTAAAGTCAGAGCAGGGAAACTGGGAAGACCAAATGCAGCGACAAATGCGGAATATGATGCAGGATTTGGGCGTGGCTCGTCAGTCTGAAGTGGATGAATTACGGGGGAGAATTGACCGTTTAGAGCGTCAACTGCGTGATTTAGAAAATAAGCTTTGGCGCTAAAAGCGGCTTTCTGATTTACACTGAATTGTGTCCTGTTGGTAATCTTAAATAATGCCAGATTGCCTAATTAGGGAGGGCTAATTTTGAAATCAATTTTACTCAGCGTGGGTTTCATGCTGATCTGTATTGTAGTTTTGGTAGTAGCACAAGTTAACAATAATGTCAACTCTGCTCTTGCTGCTAATTTGACCGAAACTACACCAGCACCCACGAGTGTCACACAAAACCAAACCTTGATTGCGAGCAATACTATGTCTTCTGATGCCAACGTCGTCACAACCCCATCTGGACTGAAATATATTGAATTAGAAGAAGGAACTGGCGCGACTCCTCAACCTGGACAAACGGTTGTAGTTCACTACACTGGTACTTTAGAAAATGGTACTAAGTTTGATAGTTCACGCGATCGCGGTAAACCCTTCGAGTTTAAAATCGGTATCGGACAAGTGATTAAAGGTTGGGACGAAGGACTCAGCACTATGAAAGTAGGCGGTCGTCGTCAGCTAATCATTCCTTCCGATTTAGGTTATGGCTCCCGTGGTGCTGGTGGTGCAATTCCACCTAATGCTACTTTGCTATTTGACGTTGAATTGCTGGGCGTTAAGTAGAAAATAGGGGCTGGGGATTGGAGTCTAGGAAAGTACAACCTATTTCTTCTTCCCCAATGCCCAATTACGAATTACGTTCGCGCAGCGTTTCCGCAGGAAATATTACGAATTACGAATTATTAATAATTGCCTTGTTTGGCTAAGTTTTTAAACTTTGTAAATTGCGGATCAAATAAAAGTTTAACCGTACCTGTGGGACCGTTGCGGTGTTTAGCTATGTTGACTTCTGCAATCCCCCGATCAGGACTGTCAGGATTATAATAATCATCGCGGTATAACATCATAACTAAATCCGCGTCTTGCTCAATACTGCCACTTTCCCTCAAATCTGAGAGCATGGGGCGCTTATTGGTGCGTGCTTCCACTCCACGACTCAACTGTGAGAGGGCAATCACTGGTACAGATAATTCACGGGCTAAACCTTTGAGAGAACGGGTAATTTTTGATAATTCTTGGACGCGGTTATCACCACCACCTTCCATTAATTGCAAATAATCTATCACAACTAATCCTAATTCAGTTCCTTGTTCTGCTTGCAGTCGCCTAGCCTGACTACGCATTTGGGTAATGGTAATATTGGATGTGTCATCAATAAAAATGGGCATCTCTGAAAGCATACCAATAGCACGGCTTAAAGGTTCCCATTGTGTTTGACTAATGCGCCCACTCCGCAAATAACCAGTTTCAATTTTCGCTTCACTAGCTAATAGTCTTTGTGCTAGCTGTTCTTTAGACATTTCCAAGCTGAAAAAGGCTATCGGTAATTTATAACCAGCCGCGATATTGTGAGCGAGATTTAAGCAAAATGCCGTTTTCCCCATTGATGGCCTACCGGCGATAATAATTAAATCAGAACGCTGGAAGCCACTGGTTAAGGAATCTAAATCATAGAAGCCGCAAGGAATACCGGGGAGAGCAATGCCTTGGTGACGAGTTTCAATATCTTGAAAGGTATTAATCAGGGTATCAGAAATGTGAGTTAGACCTGATTGGACACGATCTTGAGTCACACCAAAAACTTTCTGTTCGGCTTGATCTAAAACTGTGGGTAATTCGGTTTCTGTCTCGTAACCAAGATGGACAATTTCGTTACCAGCTTTAATTAACTGCCGTCGCAGGTATTTTTCCATTACCAGCCCGGCTAAGGCATCAATGTTAACGGCTGACACTGTGCGGTCTACGAGAGTGGCTAATTTGTTTCTGCCCCCAATCCGGGCGAGAATATCGTTATCGGCTAGCCAACTTGTAACTGAGAGTAAGTCTGTGGGTTTACCTTGAGCATGGAGGCGCAGGGCGGCTTGATAGATATCTTTGTGAGCGCTGATGTAGAAGGCTATTGGTAAGAGGCGATCGCTCACTCTTCCAATGGCTTCTGGATCAAGTAAAATTCCGCCCAAAATCGCTTCTTCTGCTTCAATATTTTGGGGTGGTAGGCGATCGCTACCATCGCCTTGAAAACTCAGTTCTTCCGACATAAGCGACTTCAACTTGGATGGGATTCACTCAGCAATTCCTTGTAGAGACGCGATTCATCGCGTCTTTACCAGCAATTCCTTATACGCGATTCATTGCGTCTCTACCAGCAATTCTTGTACAGACGCGATTCATCGCGTCTCTACCACTTAACTGGCTACAACTTCAATATTAACTTGAGCCGTTACGTCAGAATGTAGCTTGACTTCGGCTTGGTAAGTTCCCAGATGGTTAATATCAGGAATGGTAATTCCACGACGATCAATTTCTTGACTGGTAGCCGCCTGAATTGCTTCAGCGACATCTTGAGTCGTAACTGTCCCGAAAATTGCTTCGTTTTCACCAAGGGGTTTGGAAATTTGCAAGCTGCCAATTTTTTCTAAAGCTGCTTTTTGTTCTAAAGCTTGTTGACGAAGTTCTAGTTGGCGTTGAAACTCTTTCTCGCGACGGCGTTCTACTTGTTTGAGAATACCTGGAGTAGCATGGGTTGCCAATTTCTGGGGAATGAGATAATTACGAGCATAGCCGGGAGCTACGTCTACTAAATCGCCTAATTTTCCCAGCTTGCTAATATCTTGATTTAAAACTAACTGTACACGTTTCGCCATCGGTTTCGTTTTTTCCTGTAAAATCTGATTAACTTGGGTTTTAGCAGCATAGCTCACAATCACCAGCAGCTTTGCTTATAACCTAAAGCTTACAGATCCTAGCGAATCGTAGGGTGCGATCGCAACTATTTAGTTGTCAAAAAATTCAGATGCGATCGCCAAAGGCGGGGTGAAGCCCATCGCACTGGGCTGGAATTAATCACTTAAAACGCTTTTTTTCAGTTTACGAAGTTGATTTTTCACCTGTTCGAGAGTTCCTTGCAACTGACTTTTTTCTACAGGTGCGGGTATATTCGCCGCAGGTAACGCTGGATTTAGGTTGCGGTAATGTTCCCAAGTTTCCCAGTAAGGACAGCCGGGTTGAATCCGAATCCCCGCCCAGTGGAGATATTGTAGCGGTTGATTGACTGTAGGATCAAAGAGAATATTGCCTTCAGCCTGAAAGTGTGGAGTTCCCGCCCAATTTCCCGGTGCTTTACCCTCTCTCCGAACTACATTAAAGCGACGTGGAATCCGCTTCAGCAACATATAGTTAATAATTGGTTGATCCGAGGTCTTTTCGGAAAAGTCAAAGTATTCTGGATGGGCTGCACACTCGGCAAAAGTTTCATATAAATCATTTTCCGAGACTAAGTTTTTCTTGGAACCCCAAAACCCACCGTTAAAAATCTCTTTAACTTCTGCTTCCGTAAATATTTTATCTTCTAATACCTGGGAACTAAAAACATTCTTAATCCCACCTAAATGTTGATAGTCGCAACAAATAAAATCTGATTCCGCCAAATAATTCAGATTATCAATAATCTTCTCAAAAACGACAATATCGGTATCAATGTACAAAAACTCATCAAAAGGTCCAAACCAACAAGCCTGCTTCCGAAATTGATTGGGACGAGCGAAAAACTTGCCCCCAAAAGTTTCATGTAGCTTTCCCGCTAGACGGTCAATAAAATCTAAATCTTCGTAAACTTTTACTCCATAATGTTGGTTAAGTGTTTCGGCTATCTGGTGATAATTATCATCATAAGGGATTATGATAATTGGTGTATCTGCGTCATGCAATCTGATACTATTTAAGAGTGCGATCGCCTGATCTAAAACCTTGTCATTAGCAATAATATAAATTCCGCGATTCATCTTATTTACCTCCACTGGTTAATCCTAACTTTTTTAAAACTTTTGTAGCTAAACTGGGAGGGGCGTTATAAGCCTTGGCTTTAGTTGTAAATTTTGGACGCTTGTCTGGTTCATGCAGATAGCGATAATGTAAGAAAACATCCCGATAGGGAAAATCAATATTTTCTCCCTCACAAACTCGCACAAATAATTTAGAACTCAAGCCGATATAGTGAAGATAAGTTAATTGTTTACCTTTGTCATACAATATATTATCTTGAGTCTGAAAATGCTCAGAAACTACACAACATCCTGTTTTTTCAGATTCGGGAAGTTCCAGAGCAAAATTATAGCTAGAGATTTTTGAGCGCATGACCATATAATTAAGAATAGTTTGGTCAGGAGCCATATCATAAAGTATTTCGGCTTCTCCTTGACGAAGTTTTTCTAGTAACGATTCTCGCATTTTGGCATCAAATACCCCTTTTTTAGAAGCATAAAATCCCGAACAAAATATTTCTGTTTGCAGTTGTTGTGGTGTAAATATTTCTGTTAACTTTGCCGAGGCTTGATGATACACATGAGATAAATCTGTGTATTGGAAATCATATACTACCCAGTCATGATTATTCAACTGGTTGAAAATTGCCGTTAATGGACTCATTAATAAAGTATCGGCATCCATATAAACGAAACGGTCAAATGGCCCATCAAAAGCACCATAACGTCTATGAGTACCGACTCGATGATATTTATCCTTACCTAATTTTGACCAATGTTCTGCGGCTGTGGGATGTGCGTCCCAAATCTGGCAAATAAACTCATCCCATCTCTGAATCGATTCTCGATCATCGTAAAGTTGCACTTGGGGACGATGAGCAATTTCTGCACTAAGTTTTGCTATATTGTCGTCATAAGGATAGATACAAACTGGCATTTCTTGCCCATAAATTGCCTCTATGCTGTTGAGTAAAGCAATGACTTGTTCATAAACTCGGTCGTTGGCGAGAGTACAAATACCATCCATATAAAAATCCCCAATTTATTAAGAATATTTACCAGTAAATTCTGATAACCAGTTGAGTAGGTTTAATTTATGTAAAATAATTTGTCTAGCTTCTGCGATCGCATCTTTAGCAGCATACCAAGCATCAGGAGTAGCAGTCACGTCCTGGATGTAGGCCAAACCTTTTTCATCTAAACTAGGTAACCGCAAAAAACTACCTGGTGGTAATAATTTATCAGCTGCTGGTCCACCATAGTAAATAGGTAAACACCAAGCCAACAAAGCATCCCATAATTTTTCACTCACATACCAATTGTTATCAGCATAGTTTTCAATCGAAAGATTATAATAATACGGTGCCATTCCATGCCATTTATTACCCAACTCACCAGATGTTTTTGCCCATGTTGGTAAATCGCGCCCATACAAATCAAATTTAATGTCGCTAGACTGTAAAGACTGTAAAAAGTTTAATCTTTGACGATGGTTCGCAGTACGACTAATACCAGAAGTGATCCAACTGCAAGGAGAAACTTTTGGCGGTGGTGGCATTTCATTTAATTCCTGAAACGAGTTGCCATGATACCAAATAGCAGGCATATAGTCGGGATGAGGCGCAAAATCATCAGGTCCAGAAACATAGCCGCAGTATTTCTGAGCTTGCTGGTATGCTCTACGATGTTTTTCTACAACTTCATCTAATGGTGGTTCCCGCAACAAATAAATTATCCTTTCCTTGCTGACTCCGCGTAGCAAAGAATCAAGATTTAATGCAGTTTTTTGTTGTTTTTTGCGAAAATTATCCCACCAAGATTGTTGCTTGGGAGGTTTGGGAAAGTTAAACTGATACAGCAACAGAAAATCTGGTTTTGATGCGATCGCCTGCATTTGGATATTACCCCAAATACCTAATGGATGGGGGGTTTGTTGCCACAGCCAATCACCTCTTTTGTCAAGATTGCCATAGCTGCTAATCATACCAATAGTTTTTATATCCATGTTAATTTATAATTTGATTAATTAGAGTTTTATCAACGCAACTGAGAATTTTTACGGCTTGATTTTCCCAATAAAACTGCTTGAGAAATTTGATTATATCTACATAAGCTTTTACTTTTATACGGCTAGTTTCTAAAACATCTTTCAGCCATAAGTTTACCGCATTTTTAGATGAAACTAGATGAGCTTGTGCTTTTGGTAAATCTTCTGGAATATAGAAAATATAATGCCGTTTAAAACTGAGATTTTTCATATATATTATATATTTTTTTATGTTTTTTAGGCATTAGATAAAATATTCATTATTTGAGCGTGATACCAATGATTACGTTCACGATTTTCGTGAAGACTTTCAGAATAAACTTGACAGCTTTTGAGATAATCTTGCCAATTATCAATATTACAGGAAAACTTGTTTTGATCACTGTACTCAAACAAGGTTTTATTGAATAGCGACAGTTTTCTTTTTGGCTGTATCCACTTTTGAATAGGGTAAATTCCGGGAGAATGTTTTAGTGTATAAAACTTGCTGCTAAATGGAAAAGACAAAACTTTTCTCCCAAGTAGTGTTCCCCAATATGCTCCATGATATGAACTGGTTAATATAGTTTCTCCCGAACCCAAAAAATCCAATATTTCCTCAATATCTTGATTATTATTAGTCATTTGAGGGAAGTTACCAATTTTTATTTGAAATTTTTTATGCGAAAAAACTACAAATTCATGTTTAATCTCCTGCTTTTTATCAAATGCTGGGTGCATACAACTAGCGCAAGGTACCCAATTATCTTTATAGTTAAAATCCCGAATACCAACTAAGTCAAAATCTTTCAGGTATTGAGAATAGTTAAAATTCTGCAATTCCTGATTTGTAAAACCACTACCATAACTCTGCTGGCCAATTCCCCAAGCAATTAATTTTATATTGGCTTTAGACTCAATCAGTTTTGCAAAAGAATCTAAAAATGGTTTATATAGAAGTCCCCCTCCACCCACAATAATATGTTTGTCTCTGATCTCATTAACATTTATGTTTCGGATATCAGCTTGTTCGACAGTATAACCAGGAAAACTAAAATATTTCGTGGGGGCTGAAAATAAATCTCCAATATTTGTAGAATCAATAACATGGTAATTAATAATTGATTTCATTATTTTTAGTTATTTACTAGTATAAATAGCAATGAATCATAATTTATAATATGACCTTTCTACTTTGAATTTAAGATTGATAATTTTGTGTCAATGTCAAAGTAAGACGTAACTAAATCATCTATTTCTGACATAAACCTTTGGGTAGAAAATAAATTTCTTTGGTTATTCAAAGATGCAATTACTTGGGTTTGTTTTGCTGAACTACTTAAAACGGCAATAATTTTTTCTACTGCTTCTGCTTCTGTATTAAAAAATAATTCTTCATTATTCTGACCGACTATTTCTACCTGTCCGCCTTCATATCTCACGAAAGGAATAGCACCAGCTTTAACCATTTCGGCAATAGAAATACCAAAAGGTTCTTTTTTATAGTGAATCCCGTACTTACAATTAGCTAATATTTTAACATATGCTTGATAAGGAAGATTTTTATGTAAGGTTATCCAAGATGAGTTTTCTCTCACCATTTTTTTGACTAAATTATTATATTTCCATTCATAAATACCACCACCTCCACCTGTGATATGTAGCTTAATATCAAAGCCTCTCTCACGCACTTGTTTGAGAATTTTGATGACTTTATGAGGCTGTTTAGGTTCTACTATTCTGCCACTGCAAATGAATGCATATTCTTTATCACTCCAGGCAATATCAGGGGTGTCTATAACAACAGGAGGATACACAACATTAGCATTAATTCCATAGTGCTTATTGACATAATCTGCAACACAGTAAGAATTGGCAACAGAGATGTTTTCCATTAGCTGTTCCTGAGAAAAAGCCGAAATTTTTCTATGAAAAGGTTTACCCTCAAGAACTTTGATCCAATGTATGTACTGAATTCCTTTTTGACCCATATCCATCGCATTGTATGCAGACATAACTAGGTCATATTCGTGGCTATTTTGTTTAAAAATACGAATTAAAGTATGAAAAAATAACATTTGGAAATTATTATTTCTGCTCATCATGAAATAACAAAGAATGTCAAAAAATTTAGGCAGAATAGTCAGAATCTCTATATCTTCGTTTGATATAGTTGTTCCGTACATGGCATTGAGTTTTTCAAGTTTAATTTCTCCCAAAGTAAATAATGTCAGAGCATATTTATCTTTCAATGCTTGGATAATCCATAATCCCACTGCTTCTGCACCACCACCCATAAAATATGGGTAAAAGATAGCTATCTTTTTCATGATTCCTCACCCGATTATTCTCTGATATTTTATATTAGCCATTATTACCTATAATCGTCAAATTTCTATTTGGTCTACCCTCATTGAGTCCGAGGTGAATGCTATCTGATTTATGAATAGTTCAGGCTTTGATTTTTTCTAATATTTCTACTTGTTCAAGTAAGTAAATAGCTAAATTATAAGAATCAGTAATTAATTTATTTTCTTGTTGTCCATTATCTACTAAATCATCTGCGAGTAAAACTAGGTAGTTGATCATATTATTGAGTTTTATCTGAAGTTCATCAAATATTTGCCTTAACTTTTGATCATGATCATTGATTGTCTGATTTTTGCTAATGAATGGCGATGATTGCCAGTTATTGTGTAGTTTAATACTTTCCTGAAAAATTTCAATATTCGTAATAATTCTCAATGTTGCTTTGTATGATTCGTCCAGTAATTCTTGCCGTTCTTTGGCATCATCTACCATGCCATCATTTAATAATCGCAGACAACCAATTATAGCATTCAGTCTTGTCCGAATTTCGTAAGAGATGCGAATCAATAATTGGTTAGATTTGCTGGTATTATCTACCTGTTCACCAAATTGCATGGAATAGAGGCGCGAATAGTAACCACCTTTTTGTAAGAGTTGATCATGGGTTCCCACTTCTACGACTCGTCCTTGATCAAATACGGCAATTTGATCAGCTTTTTGGACAGTAGAAAGGCGGTGAGCAATTACTAAGGTTGTGCGATCGCGGCTTAAATCATCGATTGCTGCTTGCACTAAACGCTCCGAAACAGTATCTAATGCTGAGGTAGCTTCATCTAAAATCAAAATTTCTGGATCTTGCAGTAAAGCTCTTGCTATGGCGAGACGTTGGCGCTGTCCACCAGATAACATGACACCGCGATCGCCTATCAAAGTATCCAACCCTTGGGGTAATTTGCTAATAAATTCATAGGCATTGGCGCGCTTGGTAGCTGCCATAATTTCTTCATCGCTAGCTTCTGCTTTTCCGTAGGCTATGTTATTTTTTATCGAATCATTGAACAGGAAGGTATCTTGACTAACAATACCCATAGCCTTTCGCAGAGACTTGAGATGAAACTTCCGGATATCTACCCCATCAATAGCAATATGGCCAGAAATAGGATCATAAAATCTTGGTAAAAGATCAGCCAGAGTAGATTTACCTGCACCAGAACTACCGACCAAAGCCAGAGTAGCACCTCTTGGTAAATATAAATCTACATCCTTCAGCACTAATTTATCATTACCGGGGTACGCGAAAGATATATTTTTAAAATGTAACCCCTCCTTAAATGTGGTGTAGACTATATCACCATTAGCCATTAGAGGCTTATTATCCCGCCTTAAAAAGTCAGCCACAACATCTACACTAGCTGAATTATTAGCAAAGCTATTGCGAATACCATTTAACTGCGAAACAACAGGAAGTAGTCGGAGTAGTACCAATAAATATGTCAGCAGAATGGCTGAGAACGAATCAACTTGATCGGCAAATATAATTTTTCCTATAAAGACAATTAGTAATATAGATACCAGTCCAGCCACTTCACTTGTAGGACCAATAATATTAGAATTAACTTGAGATTGAAATTCTGCTGTTTCGCGGTTTTGAATTAGCTGGTCAATTTTCTGATATGTTTTTTCTTCATTGGCGGTTGCCTTAACTAAGCGAATTCCACTTAATGTTTCTATAAGAGTAGATGTCTGAATTTGAGACATTTGCGTTAGTTGTTTACCAAAATATTTTGAGCGCGAAATTGCATACTGATTTACTAATGTTACAAAAGCTAGTAAAACTGTGGATGCAATCGTTAGCTGCCAAGATATTGATAATAAAATAAATAGAAACACGAAAATTGTAATTACATTTATGATTAATTTAATTATGTTATTTAAAGAAGTAGCAGCCCGCGAAACTTCTCCGTTAACCTGTGTCATTAAATCACCAAGCTTCATCTTGGTAAAATAAGTTATGTCAATATCTAGTAGTAACTGTACACCGGCCCTTCGCATATCTGATGTGAGTGTACGAGATACAGAACTAGATGCCAAGCTACTAGCATAACTAGCTGCGTTTTTGAGGAAAATTATGAAGATAATTGTTCCTGCCATCATCACCATCCGGTAATTTTCTGGGAAACTATCAAAGGGCGATATTATGGATTTGATAATAGGCGGAGCATTTGTTACATCTATTTCTTGCCCGACAATGTTTAAAATTATAGGCACAATCATTGCTGTGCTGATGCCATTAAATAAAGCTCCAGAAAATCCCAATATTATAGTTAAAATAATTCTACCGGGATAAGGTTTAGCGAACTTTAAAAGTTGATTAATAGTAGACATAAGTAATGGATAATGAATCTTTTAAACTAACAGTATACTCGTAAACAAATTATTTATTCGAGCCAAACAAAATCGGCACTTTTTAACATTTATTGGCTCCACGAAAATTCTATCTTAATATTTGAGAACATACTTGAGATAATGTTGATGCCATAGTGTCAAGACTATAATGTTGAATACACCTTTCTCTGGCCATTTTGCCTTTTTCGTTGGCTTCATTAAAATTCTGGAATATCCATTGAATAGTTTCGGCAATTTGTTCAGGTGAACTAGGATCAACCAAGTAACCAGTTTCATCTAAAATTTGGGGAATGTCTCCAACTCGTGTTGCTAAAACTGGCTTTGCCATTGCCATTCCATCTGTTAATTTGATGGGAAACTGCGCTCTAGCTGTGGGTGTATCTCTCTGTGGAACTACCACTACATGGGCAGCAGCAACGATTTCTGGCATATTTTCTACTGGTACTGGAGGCAGCTTAATAATCCAGCGTCCCCACTTTTCTATGAGTTGGTCATCATAGTTATCATAAGGATTACCCCCCACAATGACTAGCCTGAAGTCTGGTTCATTTAACTGGTCAAGTGCTATTAAAACATCTTCCAGTCCTTTATGTGGTCGAGGCGCTCCAGGAAACATGAGGACGCGATATTCTGCTAAACCATAGCGTTCCCGGCTGACTTGCGGATCGAACTTTTGGGGATCAAAGAGGCAAGTATCTTTGCCATTAGGAATATAAGTGCCACCAAAACGGTTGAGCAAAAATTGAGTATCTGCTGTCACAGCGTTGGCTTGATTAACCAATAACTCCATCCACTGTAGGTACAATGGATGGTCGGGATTTTTTAATGCTCCTTCTTTTTTGAAAATGTCTCTGGCTAATTGCTTGGCTTGGGGACGATAGCGCCACTCGTCACCCCCATACCAACTTAACTCCCAATCATCAATATCTAGGATTACAGGTTTGTGCTGGAAAATTTTGTTAATTAACGCAACACCGTAACTTGTAGGTTTTGGTTTGATAGCGCAGATAATGTCACCATCAACTTTGGGCAACAGTTGTTTTACCGAACCAAATAATTTTGGATAATTGCAACCGGGTAAGCAGTAAATTGCCATATCAGATGGTGGTTCAGGATAAATATTTTTTCCAAATAAAAATCCCACAATTTCCACTTCATAATTCAGTTTCTGACATACCTGACCTAGCAAATATGCTCTATCAACTCCACCTTTGGAGAAATTAGGTGTGATTATGGTAATTTTTAACTTGTTTTTTTGCAGACTCATACATAATAAAAATTAGACGTTAATTAATACGAAGAATATTTTTGAACAGTTTTTGTGATTTCTCTATAAAGCTGTACCATCTCTGACGCTACATTGTCCATTGTCCGTACTGACTTAATACCTTGACCTAATCTGTCTAGTAAATCACGGTCTTGAGCTAATTTGGCGATCGCATCAGTCCAGGCTTGTATATTTTTAGCTGGAACTAACCAACCATTAACTCCATGTTCAACTAACTCGGCAATTCCTCCTAAATTTGAACCCAGTACAGGAATACCAATGGCCTGTGCTTCCAAAACAACAAGAGGCCCTGTTTCCAACCATTGTGATGGTACTGCCAGGAGATCAAAACCTGCCAGTGCCTCTCGGACTGCTTGGCGTGAAAGCGGTTCAGCAATGCGAATCCGACTGTCGTGAGCGGCAATTGCTACAACTTTCTCTCGATTGCCTACACCGTATTTTTTAGGATGGGTAGCATGAATAACTAATTCTACAGGTATATCAGCCGGTAGACGATGTACTGCTTCTACTAGAGTTTGGACTCCCTTGGTTTCTTGCCAGCGCCCCAAAAAGCCAATTTTTAAAGTGGCGTTTTTTGATTTTGTTGGTACTGCCTCTTTTTGGAAAGTTTGAGCTACACCCTGACGGCAGAGAGTGAGTTTGTTTTCGGGAACTTTGTTTAAGCGAAAAGCGTCGTATTGCCACTGACTCGGAACAACAATCCGATCAGCTAGTTTTACTAATTGCGTTAGCTGACGGCGATGTTCAGATACTTGGGCAGGAATGCTAAAAGTTTTACCAAGTAGGCGCAGTCTAATACTTTTGGAGCCAAGCATTTTGCTTTCGGCGGCCATGCCTACATTGAGAGGCAGTTGACTTAACGTTGCGATCGCCCAAGACGGCACTTTCTTTGGCACACCTAAGCAAGGACTACAACGGGTTGGATCAATCAATCCATTACAGGCTTCTTGACCATAAGACATCATTGTACCCCGCAGACATAGAGGTTCGGGCATGTGGACTGTTACCACAGTTGCCATCCCCAATTTTTTGGCCATAGCCAAATGATGTAAACCACAATCAAATCGCCAGGAGTGCTGATGGTAAACATCGGCTTGTTGATTTTTTAACCAATTGGCAAAAGCTTCAAATCCTCCGTGGGGTATTTGTTTATGCACCTGCATTTTTGTGCGATCAGGAAAAATAGGATAGCGATATACTCCGATATTGTTATGTTTGTAAGTCTCTTCCGCAAAGCCCTGTTTAGAAGCTGCAACTAGAGATTCAACTCCATCTGCTTGCAAGCCTTGCACCAAAGAATCTATGTATACTTCAACACCACCTGATGTTTCGGGAAAATACCAAGAGCTTGTGTGAATTAACTTCATTTATGAACCCATAAAGGTGAGGATTCGGAAACTATTATAGTTCATAGCACAATTTATGCCTCTCATCGCTGTAGTTTACAGTATAATTATATGCTTTAGTCAAAGGGGTGAATATTAAATAAGATTTGGTTTATACCAATTTACAATGAAGCTGCAAATTATTTTACCCCTCCCAACCTCCCCTTAGCAAGGCCAGGAGCCGCAGGCGGTGTTGTCTTTTCTATACGTCTTCAGATGAAATGCTACTAATCGTTATTTGATTTTGCGTATATTCATAAAAATCACCCCTGTATGTTATCAATATAACTGAACTGTTAAAGTAGTAATATTACCGTGCTAATTACAATGAGTTATTTAGGAGGATTATAAATGCAGTAACCTGTGGTTAGTCAATCGTGTTGGAATGGGTTTATATGGTCATCCGCTAGCTCACTAAAGTATAAAAACTTGCTAATTAGCCAAAACATTTACTGAATCAGGGAGAAAGAGGGAATGCAGGTAATCCGTCTTGAGGCACTCTCAGACAACTACATATTCTTACTGCACGATGAGCAAAAAAATATTGCTGCTGTTGTCGATCCAGCAGAGGCTAAACCAGTATTGGAGAAACTCGCAGAACTGAAAGTTCAGTTGGTAGCCATTTTTAATACTCACCATCATCACGATCATGTAGGTGGAAACAACGAGTTAATCAAAAGTTTCCCCAATTTGATAGTGTATGGCGGATTGGAGGATCGAGGGAGAATTCCTGGACAACAGGTATTTCTACAAGAAGGCGATCGCATTCAGTTTGGCTATCGCACCGCCGAAGTTTTCTTCATTCCTGGACACACCCGCGCTCATATCGCTTACTACTTCTTCCCAGTAACATCTGGTGAAGCCGGAGAATTATTCTGTGGTGATACCCTGTTTGCTGGCGGTTGTGGACGCTTATTTGAAGGCACACCCACGCAAATGGTGGAATCTTTGGGTAAACTCCGCTCTCTCCCAGACCATACTCGTGTTTGGTGCGCCCACGAATACACTTTAAAAAATCTGCAATTTGCGCTGACGGTAGATGGTGATAATACCGCATTACAAAGGCGCTACGAAGAAGTGAAGAACTATCGTAGTCGCCAAAAAGCTACTGTTCCATCATTATTGGGAGTGGAGAAGCTCACCAATCCTTTTTTACGTTGGGAACAACCATCATTACAGTTAGCTACTCAGAGTAGTGATTCAGTGCAAACCTTTGCTCGTTTACGGGGAATGAAAGATAAATTTTAGCTAAAACAGCAGAAGCTAACTGGCTGTTAAGAGAATCTGACAATGAAGACGGAGTTTTAACCTTAGCTGCCGCAAATTGCCAAATTCCCCATCGCCAGATTTACGAGAGAGTTAAATTTTCAAATCAACCAAAGTAGATTTTCCCAGCAATTCTTAATTACGAATTACGAATTACGAATTACGGAGTTCCCACCGCACCAGAGTAAACCAAACCCCGTTGTAGATCCAAAGTCAGAATTGCTCCATCCCGAATCACCGAAGTTGCGGCCTTCACACCCACAATTACGGGTACACCCAGACGTAAAGCAATGACTGCGGCATGACTTGTCAGACTATCATCTTCTGTAATAATCCCGGCAGCTTTCCGAATCGCCTCGACAAAATCCGCATCGGTGCGGGGTGCAACCAAAATATCTCCAGGATTGAAATTACTCACATCCATGCCAGTGTGAGCCACCTTAGCACGACCACTGACAAAACCTTGTCCCAAACCAATACCCTGACCTAGCACGGCTGTGACAACTTCAACCTTGACCAAATCCGTTGAGCCGGAAACGCCTTGGAGTGTACCAGCAGTCATGACCACCAAATCACCCTCAGAAAGGTAATTATGCTCTTGGGCGACATTGATCGCCGCTTGAAATGTCTGCCCAGTGGAAGGTAGCCCTAGCACTAATAAGGGTTTAACTCCCCAAACCATTTGTAACTGTCGTGCCACATTTACATGGGGTGTCACAGCCAAAATAGGTGTATGGGGACGGAATTTCGAGACATTACGGGCTGTAGCTCCTGTTTGGGTGAGGGTCATAATTGCTGCTGCTCCCAACTGTTCAGCAATTTGTCCCACGGCTTGACTAATAGCATTGGGAATAGAACGCCGATCATCGCGCTGTGGGCGGACTACTGGATGTAGTACCTCTTCCTGCTCCATGCGTTCGGCAATGCGTGCCATTGTGGCTACGGCTTCTACGGGAAAGTCACCCACAGCAGTTTCATTAGATAGCATCACGGCATCGGTGCCATCTAAAATGGCATTGGCTACGTCTGACACTTCCGCACGAGTGGGACGGGGGTTGCTCACCATGCTGTCCAACATTTGGGTAGCGGTGATGATGGGAATCCCTAAACGATTGGCGGCAGCAATTAGCCGCTTTTGGAGTACAGGGACATCCTCAGCCGGGAGTTCTACACCTAAGTCACCTCTAGCAACCATCACGCCATCACATAAAGCTAGAACTTCTTCCATTTGTTCAATAGCTTCATGTTTTTCAATTTTGGCAATTACTGGTACTTGCTTGCCGGTGCTAGAAATTAGCTCTTTAATTTCGATCATGTCCTGGGGGTTGCGGACAAAGGAAAGCGCTACCCAGTCTACTCCTTGGTCTAGACCAAACATCAGATCCTCGCGGTCCTTGTCGGTCATGGCCTTGATGGACAGGTAAACACCGGGAAAGTTGACACCTTTGTTGTTGGACAACTTCCCAGGGACAGTGACAGAACAGTGTAAATCGCCTTTGTCACGATTAATTTCTTCTACGAGCATTTCTACTCGTCCATCATCAAGGAGAATTTTTGCACCTACAGGCACTTCTTCTGCCAAATGATCGTAGGTAACACAGCTAATTTCTTGTGAACCGATAACTGGGCGATTTGTCAAGGTGAAGCGATCGCCTTTTGCTAAAATGATCGACCCATTTTCAAACTTACCTAAGCGAATTTTTGGCCCTTGCAAGTCTTGGAGAATTGCCACTGGCTGATTTAATTCAAAGGCTGTTTGCCGAATTAAGCGAATACTACGCTGATGGTCGGCATGAGTACCGTGGGAGAAGTTGAGCCGCAGTGTCGTTGCACCCGCTTCAATAATCGCCTTCAGCATTTCTGGGCTGCTAGTGGCAGGTCCAATTGTAGCTACAATTTTTGTCCGGCGTAGAGAGTCTCTTAATTGCATAGGGGCTGATTCTAGGGGGCTATCTCTATCTAGAGATTCATAGTAAGTTAAGGGGCGTTTCGTTTTCAGTCACTGCTATATCCATAACCAACAGAGGCAGAGGATGAATCGGGGTGTGAGAGTAACTTTGAGCAGCAATTACTTATTTTCCCCTGGTTAACATTTCCCAATAGTTGTGAGATAGAGTAGATATCGTACACCAAACTTGGTTACATCCTGCGTAAGAGAGGTTTGGAAATCTACTCTTTGATGCTTGCCTAGCACATCCTACTGATCAGCAAAAACTTATCTCACGTCTGGAATCATAGCGCTATTCATCTACTCTTCCGCAAAGATAAAGTTAAATATTGCTAAATAAAAGCTTACAAAAGTTTATAATCCGCTCATCTTTATCGTATATTTGTAATGATTGATCAAGGAAGGAGTTACAAATGCTCACATTGGAGGCACAGAAGTCACTGAAAATCCCGCCCAAGGAATTTTTAGCGCCTCCTGGTGATTTTAATCCGACACTGTTGCTGTTTTTATCCACGGTAACAATGTTGGTGTTATCTAACTGCGGTTACTGGCTATGGCAATGGCCAGACTGGTTGTGTTTTACCATTAATACTCTGGCTTTACATTGTGCTGGCACTGTGATTCATGATGCTTGTCACCAATCAGCCCATCGCAACCGCGTGATTAATGCCATGTTAGGGCATGGTAGCGCTTTGATATTAGCTTTTGCTTTTCCCGTATTTACACGGGTGCATTTACAGCATCACTCCCACGTCAATGATCCCAAAAACGACCCAGATCATTACGTCTCTACAGGAGGTCCGTTGTGGTTGATTGCGGTGCGTTTTTTGTACCATGAGGTGTTTTTCTTTCAACGGCGACTGTGGCGTAAGTATGAACTATTAGAATGGTTCGTCAGCCGCTTAATTGTTGTGACGATTTTTTATATCTCTATTCAGTATCACTTTTTAGGTTACATTCTCAATTTTTGGTTTATCCCGGCGTTTTTGGTGGGGATAGCATTAGGATTATTTTTTGATTATTTACCACATCGTCCGTTTGCGGAGCGCGATCGCTGGAAAAATGCCCGTGTTTATCCTGGTAAACTGCTCAATATCCTGATTTTGGGACAGAATTACCACCTCATCCATCATTTATGGCCTTCTATTCCCTGGTATAACTACCAACCTGCTTATTACGCCATGAAGCCGTTATTGGATGAAAAGGGTAGTCCTCAGACATCGGGGTTATTACAGAAAAAAGACTTTTTTGAATTTGTGTATGACATCTTTGTAGGAATTAGATTTAATCGTCATCACGAATAGTTCCACAGTGGCGTTAGGGTAGCTTATTCTATGTATCGTATCGTCTAATCATGGCAGATACAGGAAAGCTACCTAACAAAAAAATTACCAATGGGAAAGTTCACAGTCAACTGAGTGCGATCGCGGAAAAATTTCAAATTTTTGAATGTGTTTCCTGTGCGATCGCCCTGCGGCAATTCCTCATAGATCAAAAAGTTTCCGGTAAACAGATTAGCCTATCTACAGGGACTACAGAAGATCCCTTCTGTAACATTTATCATGAACGCCTCCAACAAAACATCCCTATCAACGGAAGACATGAAGCGATCGCTGTAGAAATTGATGGACAGGAACTCATCTTTGACAACATCCACCCCGAAGGAATTTCCAGAGTAGACTGGATAAATAACCTTTACTGCCCTGTCCAAGATTTAGGTGGCAATTTCCAAATCACCGAAACCGAATTTTAAGCAGGAGAGAAAAATGTTTGATTTGTATGAACTAATCAGCAATATTCGGAAACGTCCTGCCATGTATTTGGGAGAACCTTCCATCTCGAACCTCCGCACTTTTTTAGCAGGTTATTGCTTTGCCCGTCGCCAGATGGGAATCCCGCAAACCTCACAAGAAAAGCATTTTTCCCAGTTTCAATCCTGGATTAAGCATAAATTTGATGTGAGTGATAATCTGACTTGGGATGTCATGATTTTATATGAAAAAGCTTGCTGTTATGAACCAGCTGCTTTAGATGTTTTTTTTCAACTATTTGATGAATTCATCCAAACAGAAAATATCGATGAACTTAAATCAAATCAAACGAATAACCTAAAAGTAGCTTCAGGGACTCAAGAGTGAAAAAGATAGCGACAGCCAGATAATGAATTGTGCCACTACCTGACTGTTGCATTGCTGGTATTTCCTACTTTATACACAGCCAAATAGACGAGAGGTTGATGCACTCTGGTTTAGTTCAAATATCAGTGCAGAGATTTTGAGCGTAAATCACCTCAATATTGCTACCAAAATCCAATTTGTCTAAAGATTCGGCAAAAAACACAAAACCTTTGTATGCTGTGACATACTTGTAGATTTTGGTGAAATAGCCTTCACTCGTGAAAATTACTAGTGGCTGCTCCATTTTGGAGAGAATGCTCAAAAAATCCTCTAACTTCACGCAAACACCAGTTCCCCGCTCAGTAAACATTCTCCCGCCAATGGCAGTATGTTGAGCCGCATCACCACGGTAATAGCTCATTTCGTGCTAATTTTTACATATAATTTACAGCCGTATTTTAAACTTTTGACTTAACTACGTGCTGTGATGGTTGTAACGGCTGAGATAAACTCCAGTCTGGACGTAACTTAGCAGCTTGGCGCAAATAAATATGATTAATTGGTGTAGAAGCTGGGAGGTGAGCGTGAATGAGAAACCGAATGCAACGCTGTAAGCTACCTTCGACGTGCATTTGCTGTACATCCAACATAGCCACATTATCCCATCCAGAACGCGATCGCGCGATCGCCGCCGGAAAAATCGCATCCAAATCCCGTGTCACTGAGAAAGTTACACTAATCATCTCCTCTGGCTGGAGTTGATTTCGTTGTTCTAGTTCATCTATGAGTTCTGTAACCGCTTCTGTAATCGCTTCAATGGTGTTTTCGGAAACGGTTGTTGCTCCACGAATCGCCCGCATTTTCCACTCCACGCCAAAATCCTCCTTAATTAATCATCAGTTATGAGTCATCAGTCATTGGTCATTAATCAAAGACTATTGACCAATGAGTGTGAATTTTTTATGGTCGATATAACCACAGTGGCAGACCACTGGTAGACATTTCAAACTCCAACCAATTAATTCCCGCCCCCAGCCCTGATGAAACCTGACGGCTTCCGGGTAGAACGCGACTCAATAAAGGTTTTCGTTCTTCTAGGGTATAACAGGGCGCTTTGTCAGGATCAAGACCCACCATTTCTGCTGTCCAGCAACGCGCATCTTCTTCAGTTCCCAGACGGTCTATAACGCCTAATTCTAAAGCTTGTTCTCCGGTAAAAATTCGACCATCAGCGAAACTTTTGACAGTTTCTACTTCCAAGGAACGCGCCTCAGCGATTGTGTGGACAAACTGCTGATAACTGATGTCAATCAACTCTTGCAAGATGGTTTCTTCTGGTGCAGTAAGTTGGCGGTCAAAGGACAAAATGTCTTTGTAAGGGCCAGATTTGATCACTTTGAAGGAAACACCGACTTTTTCCAGCAAGCGTTCTAAGTTGTTTCCTCGTAAAATTACGCCAATACTCCCGGTGATTGTACCAGGGTTAGCCATGATGTGTTCGGCTCCCATGCCAATGTAGACACCGCCAGAAGCCGAAATGTTACCAAAGCTGGCGACAATTTTAATTTTCTTGCGTAACCTTTTCAGGGCGCTGTAGATTTCTTGTGAATCTCCAACTGTACCCCCAGGACTATCGATGCGTAGGAGTAAAGCGGGAAACTTTCTCTCTTCTACGGTTTTTAGGGCTTCTAATACGCGCTTGCGAGTAGAACCTGCGATCGCACCAGTAATTTCTATCCGGGCAATTTGTTTGCGAAACTTGGACTTGAAAGGCCAGACCATGAGCAGTTAAAAAACCTCTGTAATACACTCAATGTGACATGACTCCGACCTAAAGGTAAGGAGTTTCTAAGAATCACTTCTTGGATTTCCTAGTTGTTTCCTTTCGACTGCGCTCAAGGCGAGTCTCACGGGTTTTCGACTTTGACCTAGACTGAGTTTCTTCAATCCCCGGCAAACCGTCTGCATAGGCGTTTTGGATTCCCGACTGCCCATCGGTACTAATTAATTTAATTCCTCTGTTTCTAATGACTTGACCACTAGCAACATCTCTATCAGTCGTGTAATTGCAACTAGGACAATGATGCACTCTAACGCTCAAGTCTTTTCTAACTTCTGCACCACATTCAGGACACTCGATAGAAGTTCCCCTAGCGCTAACTTCAGCAAAGAATTTACCCCGTTTCCAACACACGTACTTGGTGATGGTTCGGAATTGTCCAAACCCAGCGTCAAGCATCTGTAACCCAAGCATTCCTTTGGCCAAAGTCCGGTAATCCAAGTCTTCCATGAAGAGCATATCACCAGCATCACAAAGAGCATGAGCTTGTTTGAAATGGTAATCTTTGCGGGTGTTATCAATCCTGTGGTGAAGTCTAGCAACCTTGATGCGTTGTTTCTCGTAATTTTTAGAGCGCTTCTTTTTCCGAGAAAGCCTGCGTTGCAGCAATTTCAGCTGGCTTTGCATCACTTTCAGGAACTTGGGCGATTTTACGAGAACACCATCACTGGTTGCTAAAAACTTTTTCAGTCCTACATCTACCCCAATGGGATGACCATGCGGCATTGGACTGGGAACATTAACATCACATTGAATGTTGATAGAAGCGTACCAAACATTAGCTTTGTTAATTATCCGAACTTGCTTAACCACAAATCCACTTGGAACTGGGCGATGCAAGTTGACTCGAATCAACCCCAGTTTAGGCAGTGCAATATGTACTCCTTGCACTGGGTTCTGTTTAAACTGAGGGAACAGCAAAGATTTGAACTGCCCAAACTTTTTAAATCTGGGAAACCCATGCCCAACTTTCACAAATCCCTCCCATGCTCGCTGCAATTGTTTGAGTGCTTGCTGCAAAACCTGACTTGGTACTTCGCTTAATCGGGTAAATACTTTTTTAGCTTTTGGCAAAGCATTAAGCTGGCGCACTTCGCTAGGGAAAGGAACGTCCGCAGCTATGATATATTCATGACTAATCGAACATCTGTCAACCATGCACTTACGACTATTGCACCAGTCCTTAATTTCTCGCAACCCATAATTGTAGGCAACGCGACAAATATCCATCCACTCAAGAAGTGTCTGTTCTTGGGTGATAGTGGGGTAGATTCGATAGCGGTAATTCATGGTTAGCATTTCACTCTTATACCACATATTTACTAGCACTACTTTCTCTAGTAAATTAAAGCCGTGCTGCAAGCACGGGGTTTTCAACCCAATTATTTGATAAATTGCCCAGCGCTTAAACGTCGTACTTTCCTCTGTGCAAAAAAACTCAGCGCCATGAGCCTATGGAAAATCTTAATTATCTTTTTAGATTTCCTGCGTATATTTATTGAAATATAAAGTTACAATTTTGATTAATACTGTAGTTACTCTGCAATACCATAGTATGTTATTATTTAGTAACTATTGATAATTTAATTAATATTTATTAAAACAAGTTAATGAGATCAGCCTAGCAATAGTAGTACCTATCGAGGTTACAGATTGTAGTTTTTTGATTTGTCTGTGAACACCCAAACCAGTGTTCTGATCATTTAAGAGTCGATGCGTAAAATTTGATAGCGGTAATAAGCATAAGTGTCAAACAGGGCCCCGACGAAACTACAAGTCAAACTAATGATTACAAGTCCATGAAGGGGATGACCACTGCCAAAGACAGCGAGAAAATGTATGATCCGAGTCGCGCTGGCCTCAGTTGTTCCTTGTAAAGCCCGAAAGTGACCGATGAGGGGCAAAAAGAATAATAAGCCACCGACCAAGGACATGGGAGCAATAAAGCTAAAAAATATAGTCAACAGTAGGGAGCGGAGAAAGTTGGTGAAAACAGACATTTACAGCAAGCTCCGTTGATAAAGTGAATAATCGCTGAAAACTGAGATGTCATCTTCCAGAATACGTGCGATCGCTCCTCAACAGAGGATATGTCAAAAATCTTAAGTTTCCATTAAAAGAAACAGCCCCTTATTAAATCAGATAATTTGAGAATTAAAAAGGTTTAACTTAACTTAAACCCATATACAGCAAAGCTTTTGCTCGATATTATTTCGTAAGAATGCGATCAAAACAGAAGTTACGCAACTTTACTTTCTGAGACGAGCTTTAAGTTAAGTTAACGTTTCACCCCGTAGAGTTGGAAGCAGGGAGTCAAGAATTTGGGATTTTAGATTGCAGTCTCATCCAAAATCTAAAATCTAAAATTGATTGACCAATGACCAAAAGCAACCGACATCCGCTATTCTTAATGCAGTTACTGTGTTAGCTACAAAACATTGAGTGAGACCAAATCCAAATCCAGTTTAGGAGCATGGAGTCAGCGACTGCTGGCGGCGATTTTCCTGGGTGGACAAGTAATAGTTCACCTTTTGAGGGGAAAAATTAATTGGCGCAACACTTTAGAGCAAATGGCAGTTGTTTGGCCAGATTCCTTATTTATTGCCTTGTTAACGGCTGTGTTTGTCGGCGCAGTGTTTACCATTCAGGTAGCACGGGAGTTTATTAACTTTGGCGCTTCTAATCTCGTGGGCGGAGTCCTGGCGGTAGCATTGACACGAGAACTGTCACCCGTGCTAACCGCAGTGGTTTTGGCGGGAAGAGTTGGTTCTGCCTTTGCAGCCGAAATAGGTACTATGCGGGTAACGGAGCAAATCGATGCTTTATTTATCTTAAAAACTGATCCCATTGATTACCTCGTTATCCCTCGCGTGCTTGCTTGCTGCTTAATGCTGCCGATTTTAACCCTTTTGTCTTTAATCACAGGGATTTTAGGGGGATTAGTGATTGCGACGAATATCTATGGTATTGCCGATACCGTATTTCTAGACTCAGCTCGTAACCTTGTCGGCATTTGGGATATTATCAGCGCTTTAATTAAGGCGTGCTGCTTTGGCTTGCTAATCGCCGTCATTGGTTGCAGTTGGGGTTTAACTACGAAGGGTGGAGCTAAAGGCGTGGGACAATCAACCACAACGGCTGTTGTTACTTCCTTGCTGATTATATTTACTAGCAATTTCTTTCTTTCATGGTTAATGTTTCAGGGAACTGGTGGTGCATTGTTGCAAGGGTTTTAAAACTGGGGAGTGGGGAGTAGGGAGTAGGGAGTAGGGAGTAGGGAGTAGGGAGTAGGGAGTAGGGAGTTGAGAGTAGGCAGTTTTCTACTAGGAACCCCGAACTCGTAAAATAGGATAGATGTCTAGTAAGAAAACAGGATTGCAAATTGTGACAAGTTCATTTGCGCCTTCAACATTAACTGTGGAACTCAAGCCTAGCTACAATATCCCTATTGTGTTGCTAGTTGCTGCTGTGCCATTACTGGTAGTGCAGCTTTGGGTAGGAGTAGTCATCGGATTGTTGGGTTTATTTCTTTTAATTCAAACTCGAACAATACGGTTACACTTTACCGCTACAGACTTAGATATTTACCGAGGCGAAAAACTACTGCGGCGCTTTCCCTACCAACAATGGCAAAATTGGCGTGTCTTCTGGAATGGAATTCCCATCTTGTTTTATTTTAAGGAAGTTAACAGCATTCACTTTTTACCGATTTTGTTTGACCCCAAAACCCTGAAATCTTGCTTAGAAGAACGTTGTCCACGTATATGAGTGTGGTTTGAAGTTCTGTTAGCACAAGCCTTGACTGAGTGGTTTTGAATTTAGACTATATTTTGTGAAAGTTATTTATTTGCATCATAGGAATTGCATTATTGTTTATGAACCCAGAGGAATCTCAAACCCCAGAACAGATTGATGAGTGGTTGGAACAAATAGAAGTAGACAACCCCAGGCTGGAAAAGCTGGAAAATTCATCTGTAGAGTCAGTCCTGGAAGCAGAAGCGCCTGATATACCCGAAAATAACCCAGATATTCAGCCAATTCTTTCTAATACAGAAGTGGTAGATTTTGTGATGGAGTCTACAAAAGAGTCAACTGTTGAATTTGCAGTGGAGTTAGAAGCAGAAACTCCGGTAATGGAGTCAGAGGTAAAATCAGAGTCACAAGATAATTTACTATACGCCGAAGCTGAGGCCAGAGTCGCCGAGTTACAACGCACAGAAGTAGCGCTGAAGGCAGAAATAAACAGTTTAGAAGTGTCTTACAAAACGCTTCAGGAACAATTAAGTGAAACTCAAACCTCTCTAGGAAGACTTGTACAAGAGTCCCTAGTGCAGTTAGAACAACGCAAACAAGCACTGCAAATTTCTGTAGAACAGCTAGAACGCCGCCAAGAACGCATTCGGAATGAGATGCGAACTACTTTTGCGGGAACATCCCAAGATTTAGCTATTCGGGTGCAGGGCTTTAAAGACTATCTCACTGGTAGTTTACAGGATTTGGCTATGTCAGCAGAGCAATTGCAACTGACACCACCAGTGGTAGCAGAACGAGCTAAACCTGTTGTCCAAGAGGTGAAAGCAGCCGCAGAACAGCCGGGAACACCGCAATTTGCCCAACAACAGTTTCAAGATACTACCAATAAAATTCGCCGTCTGATTGACCAATATCGCAGCAAACCAGATTATTATGGACCGCCTTGGCAACTGCGCCGGACTTTTGAACCTGTCCACGCAGAACGAGTGTCTGATTGGTTCTTCAGCCAAGGAGGACGGGGTGCTTTGCGGAGTATGGGTAGCCGCTTGCAGAATATTCTCATTGCTTCGGCTGTGGCTTCGATATTACACAGATTGTATGGCGATCGCATCCGCATTCTGGTTTTAGCTAATACACCAGAACGTTTAGGTGAATGGCGGCGCGGTTTGCAAGACTGCTTGGGAATTACTCGCCCTGATTTTGGACCGGATAGAGGTGTGGCTTTGTTTGAAACGCCTGAAGCTTTGGCTCAAAAAGCTGACCGGTTGGTGAAGGCTAATCAATTACCTTTCATTATCATTGATGATTCCTTCGAGCAAATTAGTTTAGCAATGCTGCAATTTCCTTTATGGTTGGCTTTTGCTCCTGACCCTAAAACTGTGAGAAATTATAATGATGATTTTTAATTCCTCAATGTTCACTGTTAACTGTTAACTGTTAACTGATTTAATTATGGCGATTTGGCTCAGTTTGTGTGGTGTGGCTTTGGTGGTAGCTTATCTGTTGGGTTCTTTTCCCACTGGCTACATTGCGGGGAAGCTGTTAAAGGGTATTGATATTCGGGAAGTTGGTTCGGGTTCAACGGGCGCAACTAATGTATTAAGGACTTTGGGGAAAGGTCCGGGAGTGTTGGTTTTAGTGATTGATTGCTTGAAGGGTGTTTTAGCGATCGCACTTATTTACTGGTTATTCTCTGCTGCTTCTGGTCAAAGTCTTATCCCCTCTACGGTAGATATTCCCATTTGGCAACCTTGGATAATTACTTTATCTGGTTTATGCGCTATTTTGGGACACAGTAAATCTATCTTTTTGGGCTTTTCTGGTGGTAAGTCTGTGGCTACCAGTTTAGGAATTTTATTGGCGATGAATTGGCAGGTGGGATTGGCTACAGCCGGGGTTTTTGCGGTGTTTATCGCTATCTCTAGGATTGTATCATTGAGTTCGATTGCCGGTGCGATCGCAGTCCCTATTTTGATGTTCGTTTTACAGCAACCGCTACCTTATATCCTGTTTGGTGTTGCTGGGGGTTTGTATGTGATTTTACGCCATCGGACTAATATTGAGCGGTTGCTGGCGGGTATGGAACCGAAGATTGGTCAGAAGTTAACAACGGAAAAAACTGCTGATGGCTGATTTTTTGAATATGGACAAAGGAACCGCCTTCTCTTAAGAGACGCTACGCGTTAAGCGTAGCTATGCCGTAGGCTTTACGCGCAGCGTATGCCCCCCAGGGCTTTAGTCGCCAAGAACGCCAATAAAAGAGAGGATTGGGGGTGAGGTCAACATTTCCCTAAGACCAATCCGAACTCTTACGCCACCCACCCAGAAAAGCTGTAACACTCACGACTCCAAGCGCCACAGCACCCCATTTCAAAGTCGGATTCATATCCCACCAATCTAAGAAACTGGGGATTGAGTGGTTTCTAAAATCGCCCTCAATTTTGTCATAACCAGGAATAGCGGTAAAAACATTATCTGGTGCGTCTTCTGATTTTGGCTCATTGGTACGTTGACCGGGAAAAGCGATCGCGAGTAAAATTGCATCGACTAATTCCGGTGAAACCCGTTGCAGTAAATCTAATACTTTCCCTGCATCTCCCACAATAAAATCCCGCATCGGATGTTCAGCAACATAGAGAATGGCATCAGTGACAATACTGGGTTGATAATAAGGCGGTATTCCCTTGGGTTTTACCCCTAGCTTGGTGCGAATTTTATTGTAATAGGGTGTGTTGATTGTGGAAGGCAATATTGAGGTGACATTAATCGGCAATTTCTCATGTCGCAATTCCACACGCAAGGATTCTAAAAAACCTTCTAAACCGTGTTTTGCAGCCGAATAAGGGCTTTGTAACGGCAAACTGCGCCTACCCTCCATCGAGGAAATATGAATTAATGAGCCGCGTCCTTCTTGTTTGAGATAAGGTAGTGCAGCCATCGCACCATATACCTGTCCCATCAAGGTGACATCCACAACTCGCTCAAATTCCTCTGGGGTAATTTGCTCAAACGGCGCGATAATACCTGTAGCGGCCGCATGAACCCAAGTATCCAAGCGTCCATATTCTGCCACAGTTTTGTCGGCGATCGCCTTAACTTGCTGAAAATCACTGACATCGGCAATAGTATATATCGCCTCACCGCCCAATCCGCGAATTTCTTCAACTAAAGATTTCAGTCCCGGTTCACTGCGGGCTGAAGCTACAACCTTTGCACCACGTTGGGCAAACTTTAGCGCTGTTTCTCTACCGATACCGCTAGAAGCCCCAACGACGGCTACTACTTGCTGATTAATGGGCTTTAATTGCATGGTTAATTATCCCTATCCTTTCTTTTATGGATAAGTTGGATAATTAATTTGGACATCTTTCGTGGGACTTACGCAGCAGGTAGATTTCAGAGAGTATGAACGCGCCCTACTCCCCACTCCCCACTCCCCACTCCCTAGCTAATCTCGCCACAAAGCAATTCCACCTAATAAACCAGTGATATTCGGGATGAGTTTGACGTTTAAGGGGAGTTGGAGATTTACTCTGACGGCTTCACCGCCGCCAATGTAAAGGTAATCATAATTGAACAGACTTTGTAAAGAGGCGATCGCTTTCTCTAAACGCTTATTCCATCTTTTATCACCAATTTTCTCTAATTCTGCCCGTCCCAGTTGTTCTTCATAGGTTTTACCCTTGCGAAACTGATGATGTCCCATTTCCATATTTGGCACAAGTTTGCCATCAATAAATAAAGCCGAACCAAAACCTGTACCCAAGGTAATTACCAATTCCAAACCTTTACCTGCTACTGCCCCAAAACCTTGCATATCGGCATCATTAATCACGCGTACAGGCTTGTTAAGACGTTGTGATAATGCTGTTTCCAAGTCAAACCCAATCCAATCTTGATATAAGTTGACGGCTGTTTCTGTGACTCCCTGACGCACCACACCAGGAAAACCCACGGAAACACGATGGAAATCACCTTGATCTGCTGCTAATACTGCGATCGCATCAATGATCATCTCTGGTTTAGCCGGTTGGGGTGTCTCTAAACGCATCCTTTTGGTGACGGGATTCCCTGTGATATCTAAAACCAGTGCTTTAACACCACTACCACCAATATCAACTGATAGAGTACGAATAGATTCATGATCTTCAATCATTGAGTTTTGTCCTTCCTACTGCTTGGTGTACTAGATGAAGAGGCAGGGGAGCAGGGTGCAGGGTGCAAGGGGGAATTAAGAGGCAGGGGAGCGGGGAGCAAGGGGGAGTAAAAAATTACTTTAAACTTCCGGTTACTTAACAACCATTCCTCTTCTCCCCTGCACCCTGCCCCCGTTCCTCTTCTCCCCTACTTCTTCAAATCTCGTTAACATAAAAATGACGCGATAGTAGTAAGATGCACAGCTTTATTCCCCCAGAACGGTTTTTTCCCTACTTGACTTGGACTGATATCCAGGCTATGCCGAATAAGGAAAATGTGGTAATCATTCAACCAGTCGGGGCGATTGAACAACATGGCCCTCATTTACCACTGATTGTTGATGCGGCTATTGGTGTAGGAGTTCTGGGAGCAGCCCTGAAAAAACTGGATATTAGCATTCCCGCTTATGCTTTACCCACTCTCTATTATGGTAAATCGAATGAGCATTGGCATTTTCCCGGAACCATAACTTTAAGTACCGAAACCCTGACAGCAATTATGATGGAAATGGGTGAAAGTATTTACCGGGCTGGGTTTAGAAAATTGGTGTTGATGAATTCCCACGGCGGACAACCCCAAGTTATGCAAATGGTGGCGCGGGATCTGCACATTAAATATGATGATTTTTTGGTGTTTCCCTTGTTTACTTGGCGTGTGCCTCATATTACCAAAGAATTATTAACACCCAAGGAAGCTGCCCAAGGAATGCACGCGGGAGATGCCGAAACTAGCATTATGTTGGCGATTTTGCCAGAACAGGTAAAAATGGATTTAGCTGTAGCTGAGTATCCACCAGAACAAACTCAAAGCACTTTACTGAGTTTAGAGGGGAAGTTACCTGTGTCTTGGGCGACGCGAGATGTCAGTAAAAGTGGCGTAATTGGTGACGCGACAACCGCAACGAAGGAAAAAGGCGATCGCATCCTCGAATCTGTTTCTAATGGTTGGGTGCAAGCTATTCAAGATATTTATGCTTTTCAACTACCCCAACCCCGGTAATCTAATTCCCCCTCTCCTTAATAAGGAGAGGGGCTGGGGGTGAGGTTCTGCCTTATACATCAGCGACTGATTCCCAGAGGGGTTGGGGTAAGGTGAGGATGAGGGAGATAACCAACACCCCATACTTTTTTCTAGATTTGCTAATGTAAAGATAGTACAAACAAGATTAATGGTGGCTCACACTAAGAGATAATAATTATGACGGCATTTGAACCTCAGAGCCTTCGTTCTTATAGCCAAGAGGATGTGCAGCGTATTCTTCAGTTGGCGATCGCTCGTCAAGCTGATGATCAAGATAAAGAGTTTTCTTATCAGCAATTGTTAGAAATTGCCAAAGAGTTAGATATATCACCCGATTCTCTAAACCTAGCAGAAATTGACTGGCGATCGCAACATAGCGAAATGCAACAGAGAGAAGCTTTCAATTCCTACCGCATCGGCAGATTTAAGAAACGTGTTGGTAATTATGCAATTATTAACAGTTTTTTGATGCTAGTGGATATCGTCGGTGGTGGCGGTCTTGCTTGGTCATTGTATTTTTTACTATTTTGCGGCTTGACATTAGGGCTGGATATTTGGAATACCTTTCAAACGAAAGGTGAAGAATACGAAATGGCTTTTCAAAAATGGTATCGCAAACATCAAATTAAACAAACCATTAACACAGTTGTGACTAAATGGTTTAAAGCATTGCAAATTTAGTTAGTTGAAAGCGAAGTTTTTGGCAACAAACTTATCTGAACTATTGAGAAAAACCTCTAGATAATTTCTAGAGGTATTGTAGATTATCGACTTACTTTTACTCTGAATTTAAAAAATTAGCCGCTAAATTTTTGCTAATGTTCCACTTGCTAAATATGCCGCCAAATCCCTGCTGTCAAATTTAACATTCACCTCCATATTTATGGGTAGGAAACATCCCAAATTAATTTGCTAAAAAGTTACTAAATAGACTTTAAATCAAGTATAGTTAATAGAAAAAGTAGGCACTTAAAAGTACAGTACTTACTCAAAATTAACTTATGAAAGCTGAAGCAAAAACCGACATCAGGCTCACTTGCGAAGTTGAAACTACATTAAAGGTAATTGGTGGGCGTTGGAAAGTTTTAATTATTAGAGAATTAATTTCACAGACCAAACGCTTTGGGGAATTGCAGCGAGGCTTACCGGGAATTACCCAAAAAATGCTGACTCAGCAACTCCGAGAAATGGAAGAAGACGGTATTGTACATCGTGAAGTTTATCCACAAATCCCCCCAAAGGTAGAATACTCATTGACAAGTTTGGGAAAAAGTCTGATCCCAATTCTTTATGCAATGCATAAATGGGCTGTTGAACACTTTTTGTCAATCAACGACTAGCAAGTTAAGTTTGAGTTGATTCGTTGCTTTGTAAATATTCAATCGCCGCCTCTAATTTTGAAGGGTAACTTTCAGCAAACCTTTCAAACCAAAGTCCTTCTGAAGAAAACGGATCTAATTTTTTCAACCATGTTTCTGCTTCAACTTTCAAAGCTGCTATTTGTTGGGCTTTGATTTGGGCTTGTCGATTTTTTTCCTGTGCTAATTCTTGCTGTTTTTTAAACTCCTCCACTTCATCTTGTGCTGCAAAATCAGCCCCAACTTCTGCCAAAAGGCTATCGACTAAAGATAACGATTTTGGTGGTTGTGGGGTAAATGGTTTGGCTGAATTTTTCTGGGGTTGTGATGCTGCGGGTTTGGTTTGATCATATTCAGCTTTGAGTTCATCTAGCAGCTTATCAAGAGAATCCATGCTTTTAAGCTAGTAATTCACGGCGTAAATAGGGATACATTTCAAAAAGTTCTTTTAACTTTTGACTTTTAACTTTTGACTTCCGCGCAGCGGTCGCTAGTCCGTAATGGCATTTAGTAGCACTTCCGATAAACTTAAATCCTCCATATCATCCATTGTAATTGTGTCGCAGATATCAAATTTTGCTCCAGCACCTTGGAGGTCATCATCTAACACTTTCAGAAAGCGAGTAGCTTGTGCATCTGTACCAACTTGAATGAAGGAAATACCTAGTTCCTCATCATTATCCATCCGGCGAGAAGCTTCAATAATTACCTTCATTACCGCTTTACGGTCATCCGGTTCGCCGTCAGTAACTACCAAAATAATTTCACCATTGGGCTTCGTTTGACCCGCATTCTTACGTTGAAAGTAATCATCCGTGGCGTGTTTCAACACACCTGCTAAATCTGTAGAACCAGAGGGGTCATTTTCTTTAAAGATTTGTGTTACTTTAGCGGCTGTAACATTATCGTAGCGCTTGAATCTACCAGAAAATAAATATACAGTGATGCCATCTGGATCAAATTGCTCGCACTTACTCGCTAAGGCTAGGGTAGATTCTTGTGCTGATACCCATCTAGTTCTACCACCTTTCTGATCTGGGGTAGCCATACTACCGCTTTTGTCGATAATGAGTGTATAGTCTCGATTTTCGAGCATGATTTAATTTTCCACTGATAACTTTGCCATCTTCAGTCTAATAAAATAGTGGCGGCGTAATTGTTACGTGTATTGTACCGACTCCCTACGCCACCATTGTGTTATTGACTGATAACGTTACTAGTCAACATTTTAAATAACAGCTTTACAGCTTTAACAGCTACTCGCATTCGTACCAGTTTGACTGGTTTGCCTGCTAATTTCTCGGTATCAAGAAATTCTCCCAATTCTTTTAACATGGGATTCGTGCGGCGTTTGGCAGGTTCAACTGCACTAAAAACCCACTGCCAAAGGGCGCGACGGCACAAAGCCGATCCACCGGAAACTTTAGATTTAGAAATATCGCCGCTTGATTCTTGAGAAGGCGCTACACCCAAAGCTTTCTGAAATCGCCTTAGTGACAGGTGGCGTTTGGTTGGTTTACCAGATTTCCTACCTTTGCGGATTTTGATTTCTGGTTTACCATCCTCACCCAAGAAATTTTCTAAGGGGTAAATTTGGGAGAGAATCACAGCTTGCAGTCTCTCCCCAAACTGGAAATTTGCGAAAATATCACGGTAACGAGTGAACCGTTCATCTATGAGAATTTCTGCTAGTTCATCTTCTAAAATTTGCTCTTCTGCCTGTAAGCTACAAATGCGCTGCGCGTGAAACCTTACCGAATCGGTTAATCCTAATCCTGCGGTGGTGGCGTAAATGCGATCATATTTTTTACTTTCACGCTGACCAGCTAGCCATCCCCAAAGTAAAGGCACTCTTCCAGAACACCGAATTGAACGGACAAGCGCAACTTCTGGGAACTGCCATGCCAAATCCTGACGGATGCGGTTGATGATGGGGGATTGTATTCGGTTAAGATGACTAAGCCGCAGCACTGCTTCCCTCGTTCGGGAAATTAAGCGATCGCGTACCCGGACGAACCGGCTCAAATCTTTTCCATAGTCGAACTGATAACAAGCCAGCGCCAACGAGTCGGCATCATCATCTTTATCTGGCAGTCCCAAGTGATTTTCGCGGTAACTCCTGAGTTCTTTGTGTCCTACGAAGCGAACTTCTACCCCGGCACGAGATAAATGTTCTGTCCAGAATTTGGAGTAATTCACTCCCGTCGGTTCAAGAATTGCAACTTCTGGCCGCAATGCCATTAATGCCAATAATCCAAATTTATCACTTTGAAACTTTTTGAAGGGGTATTCATAGTAAAATTCTCTTGGATTCCTTGGCTTTTCCTCCAATAGACAGCACGAAACACTTGACTTGGAAACATCCAACCCAACAATTCTAGTCATTCAGTTTTCATCCTTAGAGTAGGTGTGTGAATTGTGTCTTACAGCTTGTGAATCACCCAAAGGCCAAAGAGCCTAATTCAGTCTCAAAGCTTCCAGTGCTGCAAACACTGGGGACACAAAAACACATCAACCGAGCTTACGAAGATGGGAAAGCCACAAGAGCTTAATTCACTAACAAAGCCCTAAGTTGATGTGCTGCGAACTCAGTCCGCGACGTGAGCGCTCACGTTTCGCCGGTGAGTTAGTCCGGCTCGTTCAGGCGGTTTTAAGTTATATTTGTTTCATTATCCTGGCAAGGAAGAAAAGCGATCGCACTCCTCCAAACTGTGCGATCGCCTAAATCTTAAAAGTCTTCGTCAGGGTTAAGATATGCCTCCTTTCTAACTTTACGGTCGATTTCTGCTATTTCATAAGGTGAAAGTCCTGGCTCGATGTCCGGGTTTAATTCCTTTCCTATTTCTGCTAAAAGTTGCTTACCCGCTTCAATTTCCTTGTTAACTTCACGCAGTTTTTTTCTGGCATCTCTAATTTCATTGAGAATTAAAGCCTCAGATTCTTCTCGAATTTTACGCTCTACAGATTCCATGAGGATGGAGCATTCTTCTTCTGCAAATTCAAGATTTGCGTCAACTTCGATAGTCATGTCTAACCGCTTGCTTTCATAATTCCCCAGGTTGAGAACTCGTTGATAAGTGATAGTTTTAATTTTCATGATGTTATTCTTTACTGGAATGGTATTCAACAAATGAAGAAACGCCATTGTTTATGATGGACTTTGAAATTAAGCCGCAAGCGTTGGCATTGACTGTTTCATCGGACATAGCAGCAACAATTTTATTAGCAGTTTCACCAAACAGTAGAGCTAGTTGTTCGCTTGTGATAGATGAATTTTGCGAGATAAATTCTGTCATCGCAGTCAAAACCATACTGTTAACCAGTAGCGTCCGCTTGTGAATTAAAGCGTAATTGCCATCGTAGGGTAATAGTGATTTTTGTGTCATACGTCGAATACCACCTCAATTTTGTAGGGTGTGTTGTTTCTGAGAAGTTTTGCATATTCATCAGCGTCGCTACGCTTGCGGAATCTTGTTAGTAAAAGATTTCCAAAATCTTCTACTCTAAAGACAGCCCAGGGTGAGGCTTGTTTATAGCTCATAGTTTTGATGGTTATATGTGCAATGCAGACATTAACGCAGACATTATGAGAAACTTGGTGATGCCGCAACACCACCAAGAAAACCTTATAAATTCAGTGACAAATTGGCTTGTGTTAGGGAGAAACCCCAGTAATTAGCCTTTACTGGGGAAATGAAAAAAGAGTGTTTATCCCTGGTTTTTTTGATGATTGTCGTCTAAGTTTCCCTCCATGAAAGAACAAGTTTGCAGCGCTTTGGTGAAGCGCAAGCGCTGATATTAGTCATTGGTCAAGGTTGTTCCACGCAAGTTCTAGGCGTGGGTGCTTGCTCCGTGTGGTAATCCCCGGTGTGGGGTGGGAGCTATTGGATATCCAAAAATCCAACAATCTTACTATTGCATATCCAGATATCCTGTGTCAATATTAATTAATGGATTTTTGGATATGCAATAATTAAAAGCAGAATATTATGCAGGACAATTACTATGGCGAGAACGGGACGGCCCAAAGGACGGGAAACCAAGGGGGTAAGCTTAAAAGTGAATCCCGATGCTTGGGAACTTTTTCAGGAGTTAGCACAGAGCATGGGACTTACCAGATCAGAGCTTGTGGAGAAGATAGCCACAAGTCAGATATATCTGTCCTCAGAGGGGAGTCGGTTGAAGGAATCGCTGGGAAACTTCTCAGCCAGCTAATTTGTGAGGCTGACAAACAGCTGGCATATCATGAACAACAAGCAAGCCTTCTGAGACAAAGAATTGAAGAGTTAAAGCAGATTTCCGAAATTCAAGATTCTGAATAGAACCGTCCACCTACCACAGGTCAGGACGGTTTTTTCGTGGTGACTATTTCAGTTATTCCCGCAGATCATCAAGTGGTGACAGTGGCTGGTCAGGAATGAACTCCAGAGAAATTCTCACTTTGCCCTTCCGCCAGTCCTGCCCACTGATCAAAACCTCACACTCTACTCCTGTCCCTATCCACTGAGTAATAAAGTCATCGTTGATTGACCTATCGGCTAGGCTAAGAAGCATTTCCTTGACTTTAAACGTGCTTCCAACAATGCTTTTGTCTTCATCCATAGACACAACATCACTGGGGCTTAAACCAAATTTATCACCCATCTCAACTCCAGTAGCTACCTCATGAGTATTCCCACATTTTCGACTCAATTAGCACGGAGGTATTAGCAGTGACAAACTTTACCTCCGCCACCTTTGGCGAAATTAATACCCCTATCAACATTCTCAGAGAATTTTTAGCCACATTCAACCGTCGCCAGAAGTGCAAGGCGGCTATCTTGTCCTGGTTTGACGGCAAACTTTACTACAAGCACGAATGGGTGAGAGTTACCTTTGAAGACCTAGCGGACATCCTGGGTTACTGCCGGGCAACCATCAGCCGGCACATCAAAGAATTGGTCTTTGATGGGATTTTGGATGAGCAGCCGTCACACTGCTTTCCCAAAGATACTGCCAGTCAGTACAGGTTGAATCTTGAAAGAATCGCGCCAGATGTAGATTCTCAACGATGCGAAATATTTCACACAGACGTGCCAATTATTCCACAAGTACCTGCTGGAAATGTCGCAACATATAAAACTAACTTAAGTAGTTTAAAAGAAAACAACACTGCTGTTGAGGAAACTTTCATTGATGATCATGAACAAGAAATTGAACAAGAGCATGAGGTAATTGCACCCGCAGCGCCTACTAAAGCTGAAGTTGGGCAGGTTTGCATTGAATTAAGAACACTGAGGATTAACCCAGAACCTTGCTTGGGTGTAATCAAGAAATACTGGGGCAATGTCGCCAGTGCTGTAGCTCGTGTAAAAGAAGCAGTTAATGAAGGGTGGTGCAGCAATCCCACAGGCTTATTCATCAACAGCTGCAAAACTGGGGAGAAGCCTAAGAACACAGTGACTTCTGAATTGAGCATCTGGTTCAATTGGGCGAGGCAACAAGGAATTGTCAGTGCTATTTCAGGAGGGGTGACGGTGTATGACAATGACGGTAATCCCCACGACCTCAAAGAAATGATGCAGCGATATCCCCAACGACTGATAACCAATAACCAATAACCAATGACACTATTATTCGACGTTGAGCAGTACACCACCGTCAAGACTGTTCATGATCCTTTTTGGGATGAAGTAATACTAGACGCTGAGTTTTCTGGAAGAGATGAGAACGGTCAACTCACACTTTTTTACGACGATTCCCAAGAACCACCAGAGCCAGACGATTGTGATTCACTTGCAGAGTTTGAATTGCGGTTTAGTGATTGGCAGTCACGGTTTCCGATGCCAGAAGGATTCAGTGTTCTGGAAGAACCTAATGTAGACACTACGACATCTGATGAAAAGCATCGGTGGCAGAAGAATTACCGTGGTTATACTTGCAAGTTTTTTAAATTACCTAACAACCAAATTCAATGGACTGTCTACGATGACTACCTGCTCTGTGGAACTTTCCAGGGCAACTACAACACCCATTTGGATGCTGAACTTGACGCGATTGAGTTCATAAATGAAACTTACCCAGGTGAGAGAGTTCCGCCACCTGACCGGGATGAAATGATGTCCCGTGCTTTGGACGATGTTCTGGAAGAGTCAGACTTTAACGATGGTGATTTTATAGAACTCACTCTTCCTTTTCCAGAACTTCCAGAACAAGATTTACAACCGCACACTCCTACTCTTCCAGAACAACGTAATAACCAATGGGTTGAGGAATATTATGTTAAGCGTTCAGGTGTAAAGCACTGGTATTTCCGGTATTGCTACTATGTGCGTGGGATTCATCACATCCATATTCCTGGGGGAAATTATGAAAATCCGATGGCCATTGATAGAAAGCAGATGGTTGAGAGTGCGATTGCGCAGGGTAAATCGCCGAGTGAAATTAAAAACTTCATTCGCGGTGGTTTTGGCATGAATGGTTACAAGCTTTGAAAAAAAGGTATGGTCTACGCGCTAGACCATATTTCCTCATTCAGGGGTGCATCTTATCAGCCAGTTTACTAGTACAAATATATCACAATGTGTTGATAGCGCCTTTGACGCGATCGCAATCAATTTCTACGTATTTTTCTAGTGATTTAAAATCTTGGTGTCCTGTAATTTTCTTTATTGTGTACAAATCTGTGCCTTGCCTGTGCAGTTTGGTAATGAAAGTCCGGCGGGTGCTATGGGTACTAATCCCCTTGGTGGCTAGTCCAGCATTTTCTACGGCAGTGCGAAAAATCAAATCTGCCCATTTGAAGCTAATCGGCTTCAACCCATCCCGACACGGGAACAACCAAACAGAGTTAAATTCCGGCTTGTAGGATAATAACGACTCTTCCAGAACAGTATGAACTGGTAACTGTCTAGTTTTTCTTACTCCGTCTGGCGCGGCTTTGCGTGTGGCAGCACGAAAAGTAATCTCACATCTAGGGCTACCATCAGAATTATAGACATCTTCAACTTTTAATTTTGTAATTGCGCCCCACCTCTCCCCCGTGTACCACGCCAGGTCAAGAAGTAATTTATATTTTTTACTTTTAATGTGTTGGCGAATTTTATAAAATTCCGAATTAGTTAAAATTTCAGCTTGTCCATGCCTGTTGTTTTTCATAAAATCACTTCATCTTTAACCATCCTAATTGGTTAATCTGGAATATTTGATATTTCAGATATCATTAGTGTAGCCATCAAACCCAGTAGTGCCAATAGTTTGAGCGTATTAATAATTGTTCCAGTTTTACATAAAAGTGGAAGTTTACATCATTGATGTATTGAATTATTAATTATGTATTAACAATATTGATAAAGATTCATGGAACCAACCATCCCTCAAATTTTTGGCATTGGGGCAGTACGTTTAGCGGTGACACACCCAGCACCAGAGGCAGGGTTATTCATTCCCGATAGTGCGTTAGTGGCATCTGGGTTGACGACTCCAGAAACGGCAACAGCTGAAGGACATTTAGTCAGTATTGTTTTGGGTGCTAAAGCTTATTTATCACCAGCTAACTTTGAGACTAATCTTGAGCAGTCAATTGTGCTTGAAGATGGATTTTCAAATATCACCCAACGGGGTGAACCCGCAATTGAATACAGAAACGACCCCATAACGATTAACTTGTGGAAACCATCCACGGACAACGTTCGCGATCCGAATGATTACTAATGGCGGCGGCTAAGAAATGCTGGCGATTTTCAGGACAAGGTGTCAATAATGATGCTTATTACGAGCATTTTGCTTGTGGATATGCCGCATCTTACTCCTTCAATGGACTGGGATACCATCTGATAGTAGATGGAGTCCGGCAAGTGGCTCATTGGTATTACTATCGGAGCGGTACTCAGAGCTTATCCGAAGCAAGAACTAGCGCTCCAATATCCGGAAATACCTCTGGTAGCTGTACAGAGTGTGAATCGCCTTGCCCGCCTAATAACCTGGACTGCGGCGATTGCTGCTTGGATTGCAAGCGTATTTTCAATGAATTGTCGGCATTGCGCGCACAAATCGCGGGGATTAAATGAGTGAGTTCTTGTAACGAAATATCGGGCGAAATTGCTGCTTTGAGTGCGGCGATCGCCGCCCTGGATGGAAAGTATGTTCTGAAGAGTGAAAAACCTCAAATTATCCAATCTTCCATAGCCGGGGCTGAGGCTCTAATCATGCCTCGTACCGAGCAATTAATAGCAGCTGCGATCGCAGGGCTGGCAATAAAATTTCTCGCTATAGAAGCAATCGCCAAGGGAGCCGCCGCCGCCGCCGCCGCCGCCGCGACTAAGGTCGCCGCATTAGCATTTACTATTACGGGAATCTTGGCATCAATTGCAGCACTGCAAGTACTAGGGGCGAGAATTGATGCTGTAGAGCGTGGTTTATCAGCGCTTGGGGCTGATATTTCTCGCGTGCTGGGATTACTTTTACCCATTAAAAATACTGCCAATCAAGCATTAGCTACGGCTGAATCGGCACTAAGAGCAAAAGCTATCCCCGGACCGCGAGGACTTCAGGGGGAACGTGGTTTGACTGGTCAGCGTGGTTTGACTGGTCAGCGTGGTTTGACTGGTCAGCGTGGTTTGACTGGTCAGCGTGGTTTGACTGGTCAGCGTGGTTTGACTGGTCAGCGTGGTTTGACTGGAGAACGTGGTTTGACTGGTCAGCGTGGTTTGACTGGTCAGCGTGGTTTGACTGGAGAACGTGGTTTGACTGGTCAGCGTGGTTTGACTGGTCAGCGTGGTTTGACTGGTCAGCGTGGTTTGACTGGAGAACGTGGTTTGACTGGTCAGCGTGGTTTGACTGGTCAGCGTGGTTTGACTGGAGAACGTGGTTTGACTGGTCAGCGTGGTTTGACTGGTCAGCGTGGTTTGACTGGTCAGCGTGGTTTGACTGGTCAGCGTGGTTTGACTGGAGAACGTGGTTTGACTGGTCAGCGTGGTTTGACTGGAGAACGTGGTTTGACTGGTCAGCGTGGTTTGACTGGTCAGCGTGGTTTGACTGGTCAGCGTGGTTTGACTGGAGAACGTGGTTTGACTGGTCAGCGTGGTTTGACTGGTCAGCGTGGTTTGACTGGAGAACGTGGTTTGACTGGTCAGCGTGGTTTGACTGGTCAGCGTGGTTTGACTGGTCAGCGTGGTTTGACTGGTCAGCGTGGTTTGACTGGAGAACGTGGTTTGACTGGTCAGCGTGGTTTGACTGGAGAACGTGGTTTGACTGGTCAGCGTGGTTTGACTGGTCAGCGTGGTAAGGATGGCAAATTTAATATGGCAGAATTAGCTGGTATATTTGGTGCTTTGGGTGTTTTGCAATCAAAAATAACCAACGTAGAGGTATTGAGCAATAATATTCGGCTAAAAACAGACGCATTGCCTAGCGCAATGCAGGAAGCATTATGCCAGGAAATGACAAATGGTAAATGCTTTCCTGAAGGCTTAAATATGTGGTATCAGGCATCGCCACTAGCTACGGTTGCGCAAACTGCGGCCATCGTTCCTGTCACAACTCAAGTATTTGCTTTGCAAGGACAAGTAGCAGCTTTACAGGGACAAGTAGCAGCTTTACAAGGTCAGGCTGTGGCACTAAATACTACTTCATTGGCTACTGCTAGTGCTGTCACCGCTCTCAGACCAACAGTTATAAATACTGGAAATATAGTTAATAATGCAAATCAAAATATTACAAAACTTGGTACTCAAGTCACCAACTTGACCAATGTTACCAACGCAACTAATAACCAAGTCAGCAACTTGACCAATGTTACCAACGCAACGAATAACCAAGTCACTAATCTGACCAACGTTACCAATGCAACTAATAACCAAGTCACTAATCTGACCAACGTTACCAACGCAACGAATAACCAAGTCACTAATCTGACCAACGTTACCAATGCAACTAATAACCAAGTCACTAATCTGACCAACGTTACCAATGCAACTAATAACCAAGTCACTAATCTGACCAACGTTACCAATGCAACTAATAACCAAGTCACTAATCTGACCAACGTTACCAATGCAACTAATAACCAAGTCACTAATCTGACCAACGTTACCAATGCAACTAATAACCAAGTCAATAGTTTGACTAATGTTGTGAATCAAACTAGTACTCAAGTACAGCGATGCACCTCTAATATTTCTTGGGTAGAGATAAAAGTTGATACTATTCTTTGTACTGAAAGCGATGGTGTATGGACACCTGAAACTAAGGAAATAACAATCAAAGTTTTGGCAACCTCCACAGGAAATGAAATAAATAAAGTTCGCAATTCTTATGCCGAGATGGCTAAGGCTAACACAAAATTATGTGAAGCTAAAAATAATGAAGATTCCTATTTAGTGACTCCTGAGTGGTGGCAAGTGCGAGTTTTTCAGCGTCCGCAGTTAGTCATTCAATACGCTGAGGTTTTTGAAGATGGTAAAATTGGTCGCAGTCGATGGGCTATAACAATTCCTCACTACAATAAAGGAAAGGATTTCAAGCCTAAATTTCCTCAATATGAAAAAGGAAACTTTGAAGGAATTCTGGTTCTTAATGATAATTCAAAAGTAATTATCAATGCGAAAAGTAAGACGGAATGTACGAGGGTAATTAATGCTTTCAAAGCATACATTGCCCCTAAATACCTAAAAGACATTCAACCGCCCAAGATTGGCGAACGCCCTGGAGTCTACAAACAAGTTCGTGTAGTTCCGGTTAGAGTGCATTTCTTCAAAACTGGGCAGAAAGATAATATGCCTACTTGGAGTTTGTCTTTGAGAGATAAAGATAAAAAGAAATCATGAGGGTAGAACTATTTGAAATTTATGTTATCAATGGGCATTTAGCAATTAAATTATCTGACCTCGCTAAAATAACCAATTTTGCAGACACTTATTTATTAAAGCTATTCAAGAGACTGCTAAAGAAAGGGATAGCTATAGCTTACAAATGGAAACGAAATTGGTATATTTTACTCCCTAAGACTCCTATAGTCAAAACTAAAAGTTCTAACAAAAGCCAGTCTGCCCCATCGATTACATTCCCCAATGGAAAAACTGCAAGCATTGACTGGCAGGAAGTAATTGATAATGTACCACCACCAATTCAAGATTTTTTCTCGAAATCCGCATTTAATTTAGTATTTCGGCAGAATAAGTTATTTATTCCCGGTTCAGTCTCTTTAACTGCGGTGGGTTCTTCGACCTTAAGCCCAAAGAATCTAGATTGGTTTGTCCCCGCCAATTTGGGACAATTCCGGGCTACAACTGATTACAAATACGGTTACTACATTTTTTACAGCGAGGAACGAATGAGTACATTTGACCCAGGAACTGCGGGAACTTTAAACGCTACACAAATTCCATCGGCATTCTTTGAAGTGGCCAGGGCTATGGATGCGGCAGAACAAGCTCGGAATGGAGCTAACCCAGGACTAACCCCACGAAGAAACCTAGCTACCACCGTTTCGTTCGACACTGGAACTATTTCAGTTGCAGCAACAATTCCTATTATTGCAACTGCACAAACAGATGGTTCTACCAAAATTGTTGCACAAGATTACTTGGGTTCTACTTATTCTGGTTTTGTCAATGGCGGCGGTGATCTAAAGTCTAGTACTATCATGGAAGCCTTCATTGAAATTTCTACTTTGTTGGCTGCTAGTGAAAAACTTGTGGTTCCCACTGATTCCCAGCCGGACAACGTTCAGGTCCAATTCGACCTGGAAGCTGGAGTCGCCACTATCAGCGCAAATATTCCTTTTACCTCTGAAGCCGCCGGCAATGGTGACGTTGTGATCATCGCAATTGATTATCTCTAAAAACCATTACTAAGCATTGGAGCAATTGAATGGCAACACAACGAAAAAAGATTGGACCACGAGCAACGGTTTTATTTGAATCCGGACAAGGACGAGGGCAAGGGGCGAAATCGGTATACGTTTATATGCTGCGGTCTGTAGCTGAAAAACTGGGCTTTAAAATCGTCCCTGACGCAACTGTTACTAGAAAGGCAGCTAAAGGCTCAAAAAAACAGTCAACGATTGCTGTTCGAGGGAGCGTTGGCGCTAAACGCATTAAAGTTCCTTTACCTGGAACTAATTCATCGGCAGCTAGCAAAAAGGGAACGGCAGTTAAATACTTAAGTGTCCCCGTTCCTGCCAGCGCTACCATTAGTAGTATTAAGAAATTCTTGGGAAACGCAAGTAAAAAGCCTACTAGTTTCGTCTCGCCGCATGGTAGAACTTATTCACTTGCTAAAAAGTAAATGGAAACTCAGTTCGTGTTTGGTAATGAGTATCGATTTGATTTAAAACCATTAAATTCTGTACTCATTCCATATTTATTTACTGAAGATGAGAGCAAATTAATTGTTGTTCTCAAGGCTCGACCTACCAGAAATTACAAAAGTGCTGGCAGGATTGAGCAAATTTTGTGGGACTTACCAAATAAGCCGGTTGCCAATTCTCAAATTTTGAGGTTTGGCGACCAGTTCTTTGATTTTCCCCAGCCGGGTAAATTTAAGCTGCAATTCTTCCCTAATTTTTACCTGGCAAGAACCAGCTTAATAATTAAAAAGGTTTTACCATGACCGCCGAACGATTAGCCATGCTGATCACAGTCTTGACCATAACCACCCAATCAGGACTCTATTTGATTACTGGTGGTTTTAGTATGGGCAACCGTGTTTCTGATATGACATCTGAAATCAAATTACTTAGAAGTGAAGTGGTGGCGCAGAATGAAATCCAGAATTACCGGATAGAGAAGCTTGAGGGTATAAAAACTGCTAAGTCTGCTGATTGACTATTGGGGATTCACTATAGCAACCTGATGTGATGACTAAATTTACTGGCTTAGAAGGGAAAGAGGGCAAGCGATCGCTTTTGCTAGCCTCACCGAAGAGGCAGAGGGGAAGGGGTACAAGCTCCGTCTCAGTCTTCCCCCCTGCCCCCCACACCCTGCTCCCCTGCCTCTTTTACTAGAGGCTACTATTCCTCTAAATCAATCCAAATACTACCTTCTTCCACACGCACAGGGAACACTGGTAGTTTCTTCTCCGGTGAAATCTTTGAAAGTACTTTACCTACAACAGGCGGCCAAGGACACCAGTCTTGTACTTCCCCAGTACTTAAGTCAAAAGCACTACGATGTATAGGACAAACAATTGCCCCACTTTCGGTAATTTTCCCATTTTTCATGGGCATTTTTAAATGAGGGCAGGTATTATCGACAGCATAAAGTTGACTTTCGTGGTTGACAAGCAGAATTTTTCGTGTGCCAACTTTTACCACTTGTCTGCCATTTGGCGCAAGTGCATCAGCTGCAAGAACTTTAGTCCAGCTCATTAGGTTCTCCTCTCTTCATGATCTGCTTTTAGTTTCCCGCAATTTTGACCCATGCGATCGCCTGGATTAACTGATTAAACTTAATCTTTTGGCGGTAGGATCTGTATAAGATGTCAACTTATTCAGACTGGCCTGTTTTATGCCGCGAAAATCAACATCTTCATCCCAGTCCCCAAATACAACCACACTGGCGCTTTCGTCTCTCCATATCCGGCTAGAGACTTTAGATAAAGAACACCAGTGGCTATTGAAACAAATTAAGAGGAAACGGACTGAACTGAACAATTTTGTCGAACAGATGCGTTCCTTAGCCGCAGATATATTTAATCGATGTAATCCCAAGTTCCGAAAATTGGTAGATATCGACCGAGAAATTCATACTCTGTTTGATGAAATCTTGACTTTAAGAAAATTGGGTAAGCAGAGCAGAAAAGATATTGAAGGAATTTACTATCAACTCCAAATAGCCAGAATTATCAGTCCCAAACCCAAAAAACATTCAGAAGATGAGGACACAGAATTAGACGACTTATTTGAAGATAATCAGCCAGAAGATGATTTTTCAGGTAAACATAGAGAAGAACACAGTCAATATCAAGAAGCGTCACAGGATCTAGACTTTTCTTCGGGAAACAAATCTGATACCGCCAGAAAAATTCGGCAAACATTTTTAAGTTTAGCCGAAATATTTCACCCAGACAAAGTAAAAGATGGCGAAACTCAAATGCGTCATACCGAAATCATGAAGGAAATTAACAAAGCCTACCAAGAAGGTGATTTGGCGCGACTGTTGGAAATTGAACAGCAACATCAAGTAGGCAAGTCTATTGATAGTAACAGTGAAGACGATTTAACTCGCCAATGCACTAGAATAGAACAGCAAAATGAAATTCTCACAACTCAATATGAGACATTAAAGCAGGAACTTCGCTCAGTTAAAAATACACCAGAAGGCGCGATAGTTTCTGATTGTCGAAAAGCGGCGAAAGAAGGAATAGATCCGATTGGCAGCATGGCGGAACAAGTGGAAGCTGAAATTAAGACTATCGCCGCTATCCGCGATTTTGTCAAAGATTTTCGAGAGCAGAAAATCACCATTAAAGAATTCGTCTGTGGTCCGGTAAATCTGCGCCAGATGCACCAAGATCCTGATGATATGTTTGAACAAATGTTTGTTGAATTGGGTGAAGTTATGTTTTTCTAAAATCTTAACTAAATTGATTTTGAAAAAATAGAATCATATAATTTCAAAAAAAATATTGTGGAGCGGGCAAAGATGCCCGCTAATCCTACAAGATGGGATAATTTATTTTCTGGTGTTCCCTAAAATATCTACTTCATTTACTTGCAAATTGCCGGATAAATAATTGATCATAACTGATATAATATTTCACTATGCCCCAAGAACAAGAAATGGCACAGAGAGAAATATTGCTGAAACCTGGCACTTTGTGGAACAGTATCAAAAAACAAACTGAAAATGCTTTGCAATGTGGCGCGCTGTTATCAATACCAACAGATTTTGAATTTGTCGAGCAGAATGGGATCAAATTTGTAGTCAGAATTTTATCTAATCTTACCCGCAAAAACACAGCCAAGCAGCAAGAAAAAAAAACTAATCCCTTTCTTCCCTATGAGAAAGATTTATTCGTCGCGGATATTTCCCCGACTCATGTTTGCATATTAAACAAATTCAACGTTGTTGACTATCATCTGCTGATTATTACCCGCGCCTTTGAGGAACAGGAAAAATTACTCACCCTGGAAGATTTTGCTGCTATGTGGGCTTGTTTGGCTGAGTTTGAGGGTTTGGTGTTCTACAACGGTGGTAAACTTGCTGGAGCAAGTCAGCCGCATAAACATCTGCAAATAGTCCCTTTACCACTAACACCTTCAGGGGTGCAAATACCGATAGAACCGCTACTGAAATCAGCACAATTTACAGATTCTATAACTACTGTGCCGGAATTGCCCTTTATTCATGCTTTAGCGAAATTAGACTCCAGTTGGAGTAATTCCCCGTTTGCCACCGCAGTAGCCACGCTGGAGCTATATCAGAGCTTATTGAGTGCTGTAGGTTTAGAGGCTTTGGAGGACAATAGACAATCTGGGGCTTACAATCTTTTAGCTACACGAGAATGGATGTTAATTGTACCGCGATCGCACGAGGATTTTGATTCTATATCTGTCAACTCATTGGGATTTGCTGGTGCTTTGCTAGTGCGGAATGAGGAACAAATGCAGGTAATCAAAAATAAAGGACCAATGACTATTTTGCAGAATGTTGCTGTGGTATAGAACCTCACCCCCAGCCCCTCTCCTTAATAAGGAGAGGGGAGAAAGAGTTAATTCTATCTCATATCTAGCCATTGAATATTACTTGTCTCTTGTGAAACTCTAATATCTAACCATTGAATTTGTACAGTTGTCTCTCTTTCTGAAGCATCTAAAATATCGGGTTCACTAACTATATCTGGGTGACTTGTTTCCATATTAATTAACATTTCTGGTTGTAACCAAGACTCACCATTCAGCGTAAATTCGGCTAAAGTAACAGGGTCTAAATTTAAAATGCGACATTTGCCAATCATTTCAGGCGATGACGCTAAAAAGACTATTTTTGCTTCTAGAATATTGGATAAATATAAAAGACTTAATAAATATCTGTCTAGTAGATTCGTATTATCTATGTTCTGATATTGGCTGTCAACTTTAAGATAGTTGATTGCTTCAGCTATAAAATAAACGGTTCCTTTTGCGTTGGTTTTAAATAATAAATTTGAATTTTCCCATCGATGTAATGAGTTGATAATTTTATTTGCTGATACAGTCGCATTACCAAAATTACTATTACTCAAATGGGTAATTTGGGTGAGGAAATATTGAGGTAATACAATATCTAAAGAAAAATTCATTAAGATATCAGGATTGTTAATACATATATATGGTTCAATTCCATATAAAATTTTCATGTTTGTACTTCCCGCAACTGGAAACATTTATTTAAATTAATTTCTAGAAGATGTTGTTAAAATATTGAATTTTCTAATTCTAATTATGTTAAAGAAGGGTTAGAGGTATCCAATGGCTGTTCACTCACTCTCGAAACGGTAAGAGTATACTTACTCGCGTGAGGAGATTTGCATTGTTCACACTTTCTATCTAAAAATCGCCAACTATCTTGGTGATATCCTAGTTGACAGGGAACACAGAAATATACTTTTTCACCTGGATTAAATATATCACCAGTTACACGATCTTTTTGTCCTATTAAATTATTTATCAGTTCTTTTGTATTGGCTGTAGCATCATGCAAGTCTATAAAATCATCAAATGTAATATTATTTTCTTCAGTTGTTTGAGAATTATTTGATGAATATGTACCTATTTCAGTCCATTGAATATTTTGTAAACTCCTCTGAGTTAATGAAAAGTTATTTCTAGTCTGATTACTAGGAGATAAAAATCGTTGTGGTGTTGACTGTCTTTGTGAGTTTTGTGCGGAATTATTAGCTGTTAGCTTTTTATGCAAAAATGCGATTAAGCAAATAATTACGACTATAAATATCACTAAAAAAATAAAATCCCAATTAAACACCTTCAAGACACCAATAAACACACCAATAAATGCACCAACAAATCCTAGCCAAATCAAATTTACATATCTGATATTATTGGTCATATCTTCAGCTTTTTGGATAAAAATAATCAATATTTACAGCTATAGCTGATGTTGCAAGTTTATTCATTTTCTCGAAATCAACTAAATTTTATGATATTTACCATATTTGCATCCTCACCCAAAAAGTAAGCAATTTGGTTTCTCACAGGATCAAAAACAATTGATGAACACCAAGGATGATAGAAAAAAGCTCGCTGTGTTCTCATATCTGTTCCGGACATAAATACACCAAGGTTGGGATGTGAATGATACCATCCCACAATATTTGCATCTGGATGAGCAGCTTTAGCATAATCCATAATTTTCAGCCATGATTCTGCTGTAAATTCTAAATATACACCTGTACCCATTGTGGCTGGTGCTGGAACTGCGGCTGTAATTTCTACATAAATTCCATATTCATAATCTCTGTAAGCATTACCAAAGAGAATACCCCCATGTTCTACCTTTGTATCTTCTCTTAAATGTTCTAATAGGGTTGTATGTGCTGTTTCTAAAATATAAACTTGGTAGAAGAAATTAATATCAATTCCTCGTTCTGCTAAAAATTCCTCGATAGGTTTTTCTATTGGTTTATAAACATCATCACATTCTACCCATTCAATTTGTGCATTTTGAGGTGAGATGATTTGATTTTCATCATCCATAGTTTGATTCAAGTTGCTCATGGTTACAGATTTTGAGTGATAAAATTCTTGCCATAAATTATATGAACTAAATATTTGCAAAAGTTTTTTAATGATTTTATAAATCATTCCAAACTATTGTTGTCAATAATTTTTGATTAACTTTGAAAGTTTGTGTATCCACAGGAAACCGCCGCAGATTATTTTTAGCCCAATTTTTAGCGTCAGGATTAGCTGGACTTTCTAAATTTAGGACATCATCTGAGTATTGGATGATTTTGCCAATGCGAAGCACTAATTCCGAAAGGGTTTCAGCCATTGTCCAATAATTACCGAGACACACTCTTTGGTTAGTATAGACATTAGGATGAAATATGGCTGTGAGAAACTTAGCGTCAGGTTTTTCTTTAGGATAATTACTACCTATATTAATCTCTACACGGTGAGTAGTGCGAAAAGTAGGCTCTATTCCTTGTACTCTTGCTATGCCTCGACAGCGATATTCAATTATATAGTGATATGGTGGTTGTCCTTGTTTGGAAATAAGCGCCAGTTTTGCACCGGAAGTATTAACTAATGTGGTTAATTCTTTAAAGTCATTTTCTAATCGTCTTTCTCTGATACCCATAATTAACCAGCCTCTAAAATTGGATAAAGTTCCAGGACATCATTTTCCTCAACTCCCAGACTTTCGAGAGTTGTTGCAGGATCTAATTGTTGTCCTGTTCGTTCTAAACGCATGGCATAGTTAGTATTTGATGGGAGATTCCATTTTTCCTGGGTAGTTTGTAGTAACTGTTCTATAGTTAGCGCTGGAGGTAATGAAACAGCAGCTTTACGAGTTTGATCTGCTGAACGAATCACAAGGGAAATTGAATCAGACATTGTTGCTCTTATATTCCTATATTTGGCAAAGTTGAATTGCTATTGCACCTTTGTTGGTGGCGCAGTGTAAAATTTCGTTGTTCGGTAGACATAATTCTCCCAAGGTAATATTTGCCCCAGGTGAGGCTAGTGAAATATTCCTAATTACCTCAAAATCACGTTCATGATTACATTTAGGACAAGCTAGTTTTGATTCAGGGTATTGACGCAGAGGAATATTAATTTGCTCTTGATAACCACAATCTAGATTGAGGCATCTCATCATCCCAATTACTTCATTTCTTAACCAGAGAATAGGTTCTGTAAATCCAGACTGTTCTAATCTTTGCAGAACTGATTTCACTGTCAGCTTTGGCTCATAGTTAATATTTTCTGTGGGAATAATGGTTAAATCATGGGCAATACAAGCCTCTTGCCGTTGGATTTGCACTTTAAAAGCCATCCAAGGATTTAAACCCAAAAAGACTTTTTCACCTGCATTTAATAACCCTGTTTTGCTATGTAAATAAAGCAGAGCTTGTTGTACTTGCATTGCTCCGACTATGGAGGCAATTGTAGCTGTTGTGGGCATTGCGGCTTCGGGGATATGGCGTTTCATCCCTTGACAAGAGTAGCGTTGGTTACGACGTTCCCACATTTGATTAGAAATGCTGCACTCATAACAAGCTGCTGCTGTTTTGGGGTCAAAAAAACTGACTTCTCCCTCCGATACACCAATTCCCCCATTTATCCAGGGTATTCCCGCACGATAGGCAAGTTGATTAATTGCCCAACGTGCATTGATGCTATCCAGACAACCAATAATTAAATCATGCTCTCGGACATCACCAATACCCAAGTCGAATTCTAAATCTCCATGAATTGCCTGTATGGTGATTTCTGGATTAATTTCTAACGCCTTTTGACGAGCAACTTCTACTTTTGGTAAGCCCACATCAGACTCTCGAAACAAAACCGAACGAGTCAGGTTAGTAATGGAAACTGTATCAAAGTCAATGACTGTGATCTTACCCACACCCACCAAGGCTAGATTTTTGAGTACTTCGTTACCTAATGCACCTGCTCCAGCAACTAGGACTCTGGCAGTTTTGAGACGATTCTGATTCCACCAATCAATGAGATGATGCCGACCATAACGGCTCTCTTGATGGTCTGTGATCACAAAAGAGTCCATCTGTTCATTTTATGAATTAGTTTGATTTTACACAATTTGGAGTATTTTTCAGAGGAAAATGTGGCTTAACTAAATTTTGTGTTCTTATGGTGCTAATACACCTGCTTTTTCTTGTCTGTTCTTCTTGGGGGTTTGTTGAAATATAGAACCTCACCCCCAGCCCCTCTCCTTTATCAGGAGAGGGGGGAGTTGGACGCGAGTTAAAAACGCTACAGTTACCAAAACTGTAACAGTGATGAAATATCAGGCTAGTCAGGACTATTCTAGGTCAGTGCAACAAGGCAATATCACAAAACTATTTGAATGTGAGGATTTAGGAATGTCTTACCCGATTCCGTCCAAAATGTGGCAGCGAGTGAGTATTTTAACGCTATGTTTGGTAATACCAACAGTAGGAATTGCCGTTTTACATCAGTCTGGGACAATTGCCATTCCAGCCAATCAAACTACTCCAGCAAACTCCATTCTACCCAATCACCCTGACTACCAAGCACTCCAGGCATTAGTCAAAAATTATAGTTGTGTTGTCTCTGTGCAGAACTTTGGCAGTTCTCCTGTAACCCGGACAGAGTTTGCTACAGTCTTGAATAGTTGTTTAGAAGCAACTAACTCGACAACAGTTCCCCAAACAGACTTCAAAACTTTGCAACGCTTACAGAGCGAATTTGCACCAGAGTTAGCAACTTTAAAAAATTCGCTCAATGAATTAGAAGCTGGTAGTAACGTCAGTCCCACTCAAACTACCAGAGAAGCTAATCAACCTCAGTCTATTCCAAAGACTCGACCCCCTAGTATGCCTTCGGCATCTGTCCGAGATCAAGGCTTTGTCAGTCCGAGTAGCCTTCCACTCTCAGCTCGTAGGAGTATTCAGGGAATAGTCGCCCCTGAAGTTCAAACAGGTGGTAGATTCAACACGGAGAACTATAACCGGATTGACGATAATCCCTTTCATCGCGTTAGTAATGACCCTCTTTCTACTTTTTCTATAGATGTAGATACAGCATCCTACAGTAATATGCGCCGGTTTATTACTCAAGGTCAATTACCACCCAAAGATGCTGTGCGAATAGAGGAACTGATTAACTATTTTACTTATAATTATCCTCAACCAACAGGCGATCGCCCTTTTTCTGTCAGCACTGAAGTTACTGCTGCTCCCTGGAATCCTGAACACAAGCTGGTACAGGTGGGTTTGCAAGGTAAACGCTTAGAAAGTGAAACCTTACAACCCAGCAATTTAGTATTTCTGATTGACGTTTCTGGTTCTATGGATCAACCAGACAAATTACCTTTGGTGCAACAGTCCCTAAAATTGCTGGTGAATGAACTGCGTCCTCAAGATCGGGTAAGTTTGGTAGTTTATTCAGGGAATGCTGGATTAGTTTTACCTGCTACACCTGGTAGTGAGAAAGCAGAAATTCTGGCAGCCATTGACCGCTTGCAGGCTGGAGGTTCTACGGCTGGTGGTGAGGGGATTGAATTGGCTTACAATATAGCCAAACAAAGCTTCCTCAAGTCTGGTAATAATAGAGTCATTTTAGCTACCGATGGAGATTTTAACGTCGGGGTTTCTAGTGATGGCGAATTGACCCGATTAATTGAACAGAAGCGAGATCAGGGAATTTTCCTGACAGTTCTGGGGTTTGGGACTGGTAACTATAAAGACGGCAAAATGGAGCAACTAGCTAATAAGGGTAACGGTAACTACGCCTACATTGATACCTTATTAGAAGCGAAAAAAGTCCTAGTTAATGACATTCGGGGAACTCTGTTTACTATTGCCAAGGATGTGAAAATTCAGGTGGAGTTTAATCCCGCTAAAGTCCAAGCATACCGCTTGATTGGCTACGAAAACCGCTTGCTGCAAAACCAAGATTTCAATGATGACCAAAAAGATGCAGGGGAAATTGGGGCTGGTCATTCGGTGACAGCACTGTATGAGGTGATTCCTACTGGTACGAAGAGTGATGTCAAGCTATCGGATGTAGACCCATTGAGGTATCAGCGTTCTGGTGTAACGACTCCAGCCGAGAATGAGATGATGTTGGTTAAACTCCGCTATAAATTACCCCAGAACAGCACCAGTCAACTGATTACCCAAACTATCCCAGATAGTGACTTCAAAGCTGACCGAATACCTTCGGCTAATCTGAGATTTGCGGCTGCGGTGGCGACTTTTGGAATGGTGCTGCGTGACTCTGAATACAAGGGAAATGCGGATTTGGATTTGGTGATGAATTTGGCAACTCAAGCTAGGGGAGAAGACAAAGAGGGCTATCGGGGTGAGTTTATTCGCTTGGTTGAGCAATCTAGGGGATTGATGACTAGGAGGTGAACCCCACTCCCACCCCCTCCCCACAAGCGAGGCTACGATGTACACACAAGTGATCGAATCACTACCAGTCCTCACATTACACCACCCTAACCCTCCCCTTGCAAAGGAATTAAGGGGGGTAAATTCAAGGTCTGTGCTTGATTGCCAAGATGTGTGTACACCGCTCCCAAGGGGAGAGGCTTGCGCCATAAGCCTTCGCGGTAGCGTACCGGAGGTTCTAGCTATGCCGAAGGCTTTATGCGGTTCGTTGCTCATACACATCACGCCCAAATGGATGTGAAAGTTGTAGGATAGAAATCTAGCATCAATTTTTAAATAAAATAAATAAAATATTTATGTCTGCTACACCGCTTGTTTCTCAGGTTGATTCAGTAAAATCAGAACTAATTCCGCCCCTACTAGGTGCTTCAGTTGCCGAGTTAAGCCTTTGGGTACAGCAACATGGACAACCAGCTTATAGAGGTAAGCAACTGCACGATTGGATTTATCATAAGGGTGTGCGATCGCTAGCTGATATTTCTGCATTCCCGAAACAATGGCGTGCAGAAGTTGCAGAAGTCCCCATTGGACGCTCTATCATACATCATCGTGCTGTTGCACCCGATGGCACGATCAAATATCTTTTAAAACTTGCAGACGGTCAAATCATTGAAACTGTTGGTATTCCCACCGCAAAACGCCTGACGGTTTGTGTTTCTACCCAGGTAGGTTGTCCAATGGCGTGTGATTTCTGCGCTACTGGTAAGGGTGGCTACACGCGCAATTTGGAAACCCATGAAATTGTCGATCAAGTTTTGACTGTACAAGAAGATTTTCAGCAACGGGTGAGCCATGTAGTGTATATGGGGATGGGTGAACCGTTATTAAACACTGAGAATGTGTTAAAATCTTTGAAATCTTTGAATCAAGATATCGGTATTGGACAGCGATCGCTTACCGTTTCTACAGTTGGTATTCGTGGTCGTATCCGTGAGTTTGCCAAACACAATTTACAAGTCACTCTGGCTGTAAGTCTGCACGCACCTAACCAAGCACTTAGAGAAGAACTGATTCCCAGCGCCCGTCCCTATCCCCTAGAAGATTTACTCGATGAATGTCGGGAATATGTAGAAATCACCAGAAGACGCATATCTTTTGAATATGTGCTTTTGGCTGGGTTCAACGACTTACCAGAACACGCCATGCAACTGGCAAAATGTCTGAGAGGATTCCAAAGCCACGTCAATTTGATTCCCTACAATCCCATCAGCGAAGTTGATTATAAACGCCCTAGTGGCGATCGCATTCAAGCATTTGTTAACATTCTCAAACAACAAAACACTGCTGTGAGTGTCCGTTATTCTCGTGGTTTAGAAGCCGACGCAGCTTGTGGACAACTTCGCGCCAGCAAATAAAATCCCCCTTGTAGAGACGCGATTTATCGCGTCTATATTATCTATATAATCGCGTCCATATTCTATTAATTAAACCTTAGAACTCAATTGTTTTTTGGCACTAATTCCTGGGGCGTAAGCCTCAATTACCTTGCCAGTAACAGTACAAGTAATCATCAAGTAATCGCAACTTGGGCATTGTGTCCGAGTTAATTGACTATCAGAAATATAGTGACGCTCCGCATTGCTGCCACAATTTGGACAGTGAACTTTTTGAACTGTATTCATTTTAAAACCCCTGGTTGTAATTATTTCTTATTTAACAAAAGTGCAACTTAAAACGGCAGATATTTTAATTTGGTTCAAATCAACAAACAGCCTTGAGATTGGCTAACTATTTTAAAGAAAATTTTAGATTTACATTTTTTCACGTTTTATACATTATCTTCATTTTTGACTGCATTTACCATCCCACCTTAGATATATAAATTAATTTTATAATTACACATCTTCTTAGAATTTTGGTGATCCCCATTACTATTCCCTTGAGATAGTCCTATTCTAGGGTTATGTTAGACAATTATTAAAAGCCGTTCTTGTATTGAAAAATTAACAGCTAGAAAATACTGTATCTTTGGTAACAAAATTTTTTCTTTTAAGATTTAGTTAATATTTGCTTTATAAAGATGTTGGAGCAAAAGTTTTGATGTTATATAAATTACATTTATATAAAATGTTTACACGTAAAATAACACAGCTAAGTCTGTAAATAAAAAATATTAAATTGGTATAAACTTTGCTATTAATTAACGTAGGTTGGGTTGAGGCGTTGGGTTTCGCGTTGCTCAACCCAACCTACAAAAATATATTTAATTATTGATTTTAGAACTTACGTACTGTACAAATTAATCATGATATGCTATTACCAAAATAGCCAATTTCCGACTTTGAACAATGATTATGTTGATAGCAAATATACCCCCTACTAAATATGTGCTTTTAGCGCCACACATATTTATTGTTTATTGTCAATTCGTAAGTCCTAGATTTATATTCACAATTAATCGAGTCAGATAATGAAATTCAGAAAATTCACAAAGAGAAATGGAATGAAATTCTAGGTAGATTAATGATTGAGGAATAAAATTCCGACTAAGCGGGATGGAAATAATCGTAAATTTCTTGGGCTAATCTGGGTCCAATTCCCGGAACCTCAGCTAATTGTACGGGTGTGGCTTGTCGGATATAATCGACTGAGCGAAAATGCCCTAAAAGCTGCTTTTGGCGATGGTGTCCTAAACCGGGAATTTCATCTAAACGCGATCGCCTAAATTTATCACTACGCTGTTGACGATGGAAACTCACTGCAAATCTGTGTGCTTCATCTCTTAACCGCCGCAATAACTGCACTCCTGGCTGTTCTGCGTCAGTTTCCAAAGGTTGCGATTCTCCGGGTACAAAAATCTCTTCTCGCTGCTTCGCTAAACTGACAACGCGCAAATCTTCTAATAAATCCATTTCTTGCAAAACAGCGACAACAGCAGATAATTGACCTTTACCACCATCAATCATAATTAAATCAGGCCAGTCAGGATTTCCCACTCTGGCTAATTTTGCATCTTCGCTATACTTGCGAAACCGTCTCTGGATAACTTCGGCTAAACTAGCAAAATCATCGGAATGTCCAGCTGTAACTGTGGGATTTTTAATTTTATAGTGGCGATAATGCTGTTTTCCCGGTAAACCATCAATAAACACAACTTGAGAAGCTACAGCATTGGAACCCTGAATGTGAGAAATATCATAACCTTCGATGCGGTGGGGTAAATCGGGTAAATCGAGAATATTGGTTAAATCTTGCATTGCTTCATGGTTGCGATCGCTTAGTTTTTGCATTCTTTGCAATTCATACTCAGCATTTCGCTCTACCATCTCTATTAATTCTGCCTTAGTTTGGCGCTGGGGAGCTAAAATTGTGACTTTTCTTCCCTTGCGTTGAGTCAAAACATCCGCCAAGATTTCCGCATCTGGTAACTCATGCTGGACTAAAATCTCTATGGGAATCTCTACCGCATCGGCAGTTTGATAATGTGACTCTAAAACTCGTTGTAAAATAGCTCCAGGTTCAGCGTGACTATCTGCAATAAATGCTAAACGTCCGACCAATTGTCCGGCGCGAATCTGAAATAATTGAATACAAGCGCGTTCTTTATCGGTTGCCAGTGCTAAAGCATCCCGTGAAACGGTATCATCTGGTAGGGAAACTTTTTGGTCAGCATTCAGCGATTTTAACCCGGTGATTTGGTCACGAACCCGCGCCGCTAATTCAAAGTTTAACGCTTCGGCTGCGGTTTGCATTTGTGTGCTAAGAATATCAATCAATTCTTGAGTTCTTCCTTGGAACACCATCGCCACTTTCAACACTGTTTTGCGGTATTCTTCGGGAGAAATTAACTGTTGACACACGCCGGGACACCGCCCTAAGTCATAATTTAAGCAAGGACGGTCTTTGAACAGTGGTTGAGGTCGTTGTCGTAGTGCAAAAATGCGTTTAGAGATGCGTAATATCTCTCGTAATAAACTTGTATCTGTATAAGGTCCGTAAAACTTATCCTTTATTTTACCTAGTTGGCGTTTACGGGTGATAAAAATTCGCGGATAGTCTTCTGACCAGGTAATACAGACATAAGGATACTTTTTATCATCTTTGAGTAAAACGTTAAAATAGGGCTGATGCTGCTTGATTAAGTTGGCTTCCAGCGCCAAAGCTTCAGCTTCTGTATCAGTGACAATAAACTCAATTTCTGTCACCTGCTTAACCATTGTGGCTATGCGATCGCTTTTGTTATATCCATCCCGAAAATAGGAACGAACACGCGATCGCAATTTTCGGGATTTACCTATATATATTATGCGATCGCCACCATCCCGCATGAAATAAACTCCCGGTTCCGGGGGAATTTCAGCTAGACGGTTTTCCAGACGTTCTGGATCTTTAATCAGTGGTACTATTCGAGCAGATATTGCCACAACCTAATTTAGGTAATTTCATCTATTCTTATTTTAAGAAAAATAAATTTTTTGTGTGGATTATCCAAAATACTGCTGATTACAATCGTAATAACTGCGAAAAGTCAAAAAAAGGAGCATTTAGCTCCTTGATTATTTTCGTCATTTTCAATAAACAGCAGCTTTAACTAGATACTTTGTTGAATTTGCGTTGTGTGGCGAACACACCAGCAACACCCAGGATACCCAAAATTACTGAAGGTTCTGGGACTGATGTTGATGTTGGTGGTACACCGGCAATGGTAACTTCATAATTGCCACTGTGATCATTGACCATATTCCGTGCTGTCAAACCACTGTCTGTAGCTGAGAAACTGTAAAGAAAAGCAGTATTGCCTTCATAAGAGTACTTAACCACTTCACTGGCTTGGAATTTATCATCGATAAATAGACCAAAGTCTCCCAACAAATCAGTGTAATAAGCTTTTAAATCATAGTGACCAGCTAACCCAATCTTGATTTCGCCACTAATTTTATCTTGGTTAACGTAAGAAATATTGGGGTCACTGGCGCGTTGGAAACCACCAACAAGTTTAAATGCATCAAACGCTAGTCCACGTAAAACCGAGCTAGGAGTGAAATTTGGTACGCCTATGGCTGCTTTAATTCCAGACTCTTTATTTACTAAACCACTTGCATTATAAAACGCATTAAACCAAGTGTTGGCGAAGTTATCTGCTCCATAGGAGGTACTAGAGCCTGATCCAGGTACTGAACCAGTCCGCAGATGTGAGACTGCTCAGAGTGATATCTCTACCACCGATTTGTCCTGTCAAGGTAGTATTTTTGCTGAAATCAAAACCTAGTTGTTCACTACTAGCAGCTAACTCTATATTACCAGTAGGGTTGCTCGCATTTCCATCCAGGACTTTTTGCACATTTGCCTGGGTATTGTCCACTAAAAAGGTATTTGTACCATCAGCGTCATAAACCAAATAATCACTTGAGTTGGAGCCGCCAATAGTAGCATTGGTCAAGCTTCCGGCTTGGGCTGGGGTAGCGGCGATCGCGCTCACACCCACAGCCATTGCAGTCCCAATCATTAGAGTCTGAATAGTTTTTTTCATTAACAAGTCCCCATTGTGGTTAAAGTGTGGTTTTATACTGCTGGAACTAATAAATTTCGCTGGGCTTCACTACAGGGTTGAGCTTTTTAACAATCCTGCTATTTGAAGAAACAACAGTAATTAGTAGCGATATTTCGTAACTTAGCGTACAAACCAATTCTACACAGCACAGAGACTTAATTGAGTAAATTTATTGTGGATTTCCTGTAAAAATCTTCCGGTTTTTTTGAGGAATTTTTATGTGTAAATACTTAGGCTGTTGCGGGAGTGTTTTCCTATCAGGTAAATTAAAAACTCATACTAAGTAGGTAAGCATTGAAAACCCAAACTCAGTAAACCAAAGGTAAACACGCCGGAAATCCTGACAAATGACTAATGACAAAGGACAAATGACCAACCCACCAGTTAATTTTATTTCCACCCACTGACTTATGGGAAAATAACTAACTACAAGAACTCAGCAATTCTCTCTACAGCAGTTTCTAACAAAGGTGGTTCATGTACCAAAGCAAAGCGGACATATCCCTCTCCCGATTTGCCAAAGCCAGCACCAGGGGAAGCGGCGACACCAGTTTTTTGAACTAACTGAGTACAGAATTCCACGGAATTTTGATGCCAAGGCGAGGGTAATTTAGCCCAAATGTACATTGTGCCTTTGGGGGTGGGAACTTGCCAACCGATCCGGTGTAAAGCGGTAATAAAAGTATCTCGCCGTTTACGGAAGGTAGAAACTGCATCTGCGACTCCGGCTTGAGGTCCTGTTAAAGCAGCGATCGCACCGTTCAAAATTCCCCGATACTGATTAAAGTCAACTGCGGCTTTAACTTGGCGTAAAGCTTGAATTAACTGGGAATTACCAATGGCGTAACCGATGCGGAAGCCGCCCATATTGTAAGATTTGGAAAGGGTAAAAAATTCAATAGAGACGCTTTTCTCTGGGTCAGCTTGCAGCACAGAAGGAACGCTATCCCCAATTTCGCCAAATACCAAATCTACATAGGGAAAATCGTGAACTAAGGCGATATCATGCTGCTGACAAAAAGCCACAGCTTCCTGGAAAAAAGCTAAAGGGGCGATCGCTGCCGTGGGATTATGAGGATAGCTCAATACCATCATCCGTGATTTCGCCAAAACCTCTGCCGGAATCTCCGCAAATACTGGTAAAAAATTGTTTTCTGCCAGTAGCGGCATTGGGTATATTTGACCACTAGCCAAATAAACTCCTCCGGCGTGGGAGGGATAACCTGGATCTTGCAACAGCGCAAAATCGCCGGGGTTAAGCAGTGCTAAGGGTAAATGGGCTGTACCTTCTTGGGAACCAATCAGGGGCAGAACTTCAGTTTCTGGGTCAACTGTGATGCCAAATTTTTGTTCATACCAGTCAGCTGCGGCTTGGCGAAATGCCTGTGTTCCATGAAACAGCAAGTACCCGTGGGTACTTGGATCATAGACAGATTTAGCGATCGCCTCAAGGACGTGGGGACTGGCTGGTAAATCAGAAGACCCCAAAGACAGATCAATTAACTGCTTTCCGGCTGATAAAGCCATAGCCTTGGCTTTGTCCATATCAGCAAATACATTGGATTGCAGGGGTTGTAAACGTTGAGCAAACTGCATATTAGTCGTTAATCGTTAGCCCTTCGGCTACGCTCAGGGTAAATCATTAGTTTTTAGTCATTTACTATTGACTAATTACTACTTAAGTGCTTATCTAAGAGACTGAGTAATTTTTCTTTACCAATAGCTCCTTCTGTGGATGCTAATACTGTTTCGCCCTGAACTAGTCTCAAGGCTGGTACGCCTTCTACTTGGTATTGTTTCACAGTCATCGGATTAGGATCGACTTCGATTTTCACAATTTTCAGGCGATCGCCGTATTTACTAGCCGCTAGATTAATTACTGGCGACATCAACTGACAAGGACCACACCAGGAAGCCCAAAAGTAAAGCAATACAGGCTGTTCGGCTTTCAATACTTCTGATTCAAACTCACTATCAGTTATGGTGATTACACCCTTACTCATTAGATATCTCCATTAGGTGGCATCGATCAAAGTTCGCACACAGAATACTTTATCTTAAAAGTGCTAGATGCTGTTAGCTTGATACTCCTCAGCCTCAAGGGTTAACTACAACTTCAAATTCCGAAGACAATGCGGCCTTTTGTCAATATTTTTGGCTAAAACTAATTTAAAATCCCACAACCATGAGGTGTGGGACTCGCTTAGTTAAAAAATTTGTTCTCGCGCCTCTGGCGTAGTCAAGTGAAGTTACATTTGATCCAATTGCCTTTTTAAGGCTTCTAAATCCGAATCCACCACTTCACTTCCAGGATTGGATTTAGGGGCGGTGGTAGGGGCGGTGGTTTCTTGTTCCGGCGGTAGTTGGGCTTGGTTAGGTGCAGCCGCAGGTGGTAGCATTTGTGCCTTCATCGCCGCCAATTCATCATCAACGTCGCTACCTTCCAACTGAGCAAATTGGCTTTCTAAATCATTACCGACTAACTCTGCACCTGCTTGGGCGCGAGCTTCTTGCATCAAGACTTTTTCTTCCATGCGCTCAAATGCGGACATGGCGCTGCTGCTACTCATCCCCCGCACCATACCTTCGAGTTGCTCTTGGGCTTTAGCAGAGGTAATCCGCGCTTTGAGCATTTCTTTTTTGGTCTTGGCTTCAGAAATCTTGCTTTCTAGCTGGATTAAGTTGCGCTTGAGGGTTTCACATTGAGTGGTTTGCTGATCGAGGCTAGTTTTGAGCGCCAGTCCGGTGTCATTAAAAGTTTTTTTGCGTTCTAGAGCTTGTCGTGCTAGGTTCTCGTCGCCCTTTTGGAGAGCTAATTGAGCATTGCGTTGCCACTTATTGATTTCATTTTGGGCATCATTATACTGTTTTTCAGTCCGTTTTTGGGCAGCGATCGCCTGAGCTACACCCTGACGCAACTGTACCAAGTCTTCCTGCATTTCCAGGATGGCTTGCTCTAGCATTTTTTCAGGATCTTCAGCTTTATTCACCAAGTCGTTGAGGTTAGAACTAACTACTCGTTTAATTCGATCAAATAATCCCATAATTGTGTATTTCCTTGTAGAGTTTACGCGCTTTGTGGGCAAGTTCGCTTTTTTACTATTTAATAGCTTCCCATTTCAATGTAATCTTTCCGGCTTGGTTCGGTACTTCCGACACCCGTTATTTTTTAAGATATATCCTAACTATGATCATTGCCCAATCATTAAGAGTCTTGACTTTTAGGTAACTTTTGTGGTGGCGGATTTTCACCTGCGTCTAAAACCTGTCCTTTCATCGCTGCTAGTTCTGCATCAATGTCACCACCCGATTCTAGGGAATCAAATTGTTTTTGCAAGTCGTCAGTACCCAGTAGAGCGATCGCTTCAGATTGAGCTTCGATTTGCAAAACTTTATCTTCCATGCGCTCAAAGGCATTCAGGCTACTAGTAGCAGAACTACTATCTAGCATATCCTGGAGTCGCACAGAAGCCTCAGCCGAACGGGCGCGAGCGATGTACATATCTTTTTTAGTTTTGGCCTCGCCCATTTTTAACTCTAGCGATCGCATATCCTTTTTCAGTCTAGCCACCACCTCATTTTGCTGCTCGATTTGACTAAATAGCGCTGTGGAAGTTTCTTGGTAGGCTTTGCGTTTAGTTAAAGCTTCTCGTGCTAAAACTTCATTACCTTGTTGTAATGCTAACTGAGCGCGACGATACCATTCCTCTGAAGTTGATTTTGCCGCCTGTGCTTGGCGTTCAGTGCGTTTTTGAGTAGCGATCGCTTGTGCTACCCCTTGTCTTAAGCGCACCAAATTTTCCTGCATTTCCAGTACAGCTTGCTGTAAAATTTTTTCTGGATCTTCCGCATTGCCGATCAGACTATTGATGTTAGCGCGAATTATCCGCAAGATCCGCTTGATAAATTCCATATCGGCTCTCCATTGATTTTCGGGAAAAATTGCTGTTCTTGGGGAGACACGCCAGTTATAGCTGGGGAGTAGGGAGTGGGGAGTGGGGAGTGGGTTAAAACCCGAATGGTGTCTAAGTTTGATTATCCGTTGATGTTTTAACCTCCTTGACGGTTGCTATATCAGTTACCCGTTAAGAAACATAATTGGGTTTAAGTCCCCCAACTTATGCCGTAATGACTGTTCACTTGATAGATGTTTTCTTCATCCTAGCTTAGTTTTTTAGAACTCAATCCTGCTGAATCCTGGCTTTGATACCCTGAGACTGTAGCTCTTGCAACCTTTGTTGTGCTGCCTCTGGTGTCTTAATTGCAGCCAGATAGATTAAAGTTTGTTTGGGTGATAAATAAGCATCGGGAACCACTTTTTGGGCATTAGAGAGCGCGCGATCGCCTTGATTATCCGCCACTAGATAATAAAACCCATCTGCTGCTGGTTTGAGTTCTGCCTTAGCCTTGGGTGGAGTCGTCGTTTCCTCAGACAAAGTTTCTGTTGTAGAAGTTGAGGGTACATCTACGGGAGGTAGAGGCTGCAATTGTGGTAAAGACTGCACATCCGGAGTAATAATTGGGGTGGGTGTTGGTTGAACTTTGGGTTGTAAACCAACTACATCAGTCGGGTTTCTCACCTCTGGAAATTCTTTCGCAGCTAAATTAGGATACTTAGGTATAAGTGTAACTTCTGCTTGAGGTTGGGTGTTACTTCCCACTTTTACCGCATTTTCCCCACTGTTTGGTGATGAGTCGGTGGAAAACAATCTACCTAAATTAAACCCAAACCAGCCTTGAGAACTAGGATTAAATACTACGTACCCCAGGGTGAGACTAGCCACTAATAGCAGTAACATTGAGCCAATACCCAAAGGTGATAGCAAATGATCACGGGAATGACTCGGCTCCTCTGTAGACTGTTTTTCATCTGTTAAACTTCGCAGCAGTGCTTCACTTGATTCCAAATAGTCATCTGGTAGTGAGGGATGATCATGGGCTGAGGTTTGATTGTGATCAGCATCAACCACCGTATGCACAATGCTGCTGCTAGAATTTGTCGAGGATTGGGGAATTTGTGTGTTGATAGACTCAAAATCAGAGACTAAGTTGAAATCATCCAGTTGAGCATCAGTTGGTGCTGGGTTTTCTTCAGGAGTCTCATTAGGTATAAAAGCAGGCGGAGTCTGAGTATGATTGTCTTCTACAGTTGGTATAACTTTGCTCGGAGTCGCCGAATAATCCAGCAAATCTGGAGATTGACTGCTGATATAACTTCCCGTACGGTATTGATTCTGTATTCTGACTCCCATTCTTGTGCGTCTGTATCGAGCTAACTCTTGATCTATAGGTACTTCTAAACTCGCCAGCGCCGCCGCTAATGGTGGCTTCAAGCCAGATGTTTTCGATGATTTCGGTTCGGAATCTATCAGGGGATTTTGATTCATCTGTGTGCCTCAAACCTAGACTACTGGATTCACTTTAGATACATGACATTAAGCGTCATCATAGCGAAAATTGTTTAAATCTCCTTACTAACATTCAGCAAATTTAAAAATGTCTTTGAAATCAGTTAATGATATTTTAGGTGTTGTGAAACAGCAGGCTAAATGGCAAGAACACCCATTTCAGCGCTTGCTTCAGTTATGGCCAGATATTGTCGGAAAAGTGGCTGCTACCCATACGCGACCATTATCAATTCAGCGTGATGTTTTGCAGGTAGCAACTTCTAGCGCTGCTTGGGCGCAGAACATGACCTTTGGAAGGACAACTCTACTTTTAAAATTAAATCAAAAATTGTCTGAGCCTTTGGTGGATATTCGGTTTTCTACTAAAGATTGGCAACCTCTTCCAGATTACTTACAGGAAAAAACCGTCATTCCACAGGAGCATCCCAGTTATTTGGGTAATGTCAATATTTCCCGCACTCAGGTTACACCCACTAAGAAGAGCGCCAATACTGCATTTGAATCTTGGGCTAAAACAATGCAAGCGCGATCGCATGGCTTACCCCTTTGTCCCCAGTGTCAATCTCCTACCCCACCCGGTGAACTCCAGCGTTGGCAAGTCTGTTGTGTTTGTGCTGCCAAGCAGTTTTAGCCTACCAACAAGAGACAGGGTGCAGGGGGCAGGGTGCAGGGGGCAGGGTGCAGGGGAGAAGAGGAACAGTTAACTAAGAGGATGTTTGAAAAGTTTTGGGCGAATATAATTCGCTACTACACAAACATGACGCGTAGCGGCTTCCCGGAGGGAAGTCCGCCTGCGCGGACTAACTGTAAATAGCGATTTTTGAACCCACGAAGGTGGGTTTTGTCTGTGTAGCCGCGACTTCTAGTCGCCGAGGCTCGTAATAAATTAGACTTTTCAAACAACCTCTAAGGAAGTTTAAAGTAATTTCTAACTCCCCCTTGCTCCCTGCTCCCTGCTCCCCTGCTTCTTTTCAATCGCGTCTGTAGATATGCGAGCAATTAATTAACCACAAACATGAGGATGTTTTCATCCTTGAGGGATGTATAACTTTAGATAAAATTATGCCAGCGAGCCTCAACAATCTACGGGAATTCATTACAAAAACTATACCTGAGACATAGATTTTTGATTTTGTTGAAATCCAAACTTATGACCTTAGCATTGATCCCCAGTCAGTTTTACTTAAAAATTAGTGTGTATCCACTACCGTGATCATTTACATATATAACAAGAATATAAAAACATTCTAAAGTTTATTTAGTAGTGGGGATCGCTGAAACCCATGTAAGATAATGACTTTTTGGGTATATTACCCCTTTATATATAGGAGCAAAATAGTAAGTATGCAAATCAGCCACAAACTGCATTAAAGATGAACTCAAATGAAACCTATTAAATCCGTGACATCTGCCTGTAGATATTGTCGTCATTACCAACCAGAGGGTCGCCGAGGCGGAATGTGCCAGCAGTTAGGAAGCCTTGTGCAAGCAGGTTGGAAAGCTTGCTCTTTGGCGCTGCCACCTTTTGCACCTTCTTGGGAAACTTTGGAAGACGCTTGGGATTTACCAGATGCAAAAAGATTTTTAGGTTCTTCAAACACTCTGGCTACAGATGCCGACAATACTATTACTGCTCCTGTAGAAGAAATAGCTAACTACACTTCACCAAAAGCTAAGACTACGGTAGGACAAATTTAGTTGCTGAGAACGAACTCAATTTTTAGTTTATTAAATCTGAAAAAATCGCACCTGATCACTAGGTGCGATTTTTATAATTTTAAGGTAGCCAAGGAAAGGTACGGAAATTCGGGGGACGTTTTTCCAAAAAGGCTTGTTTTCCCTCAGAACCCTCTTCTGTCATGTAATACAGTAGAGTGGCGTTCCCGGCTAGTTCTTGTAAACCAGCTTGTCCGTCACAATCAGCGTTGAATGCTGATTTCAGACACCGAATTGCAATGGGACTTTTTTCTAAAATTTCTTGCGCCCATTGAATACCTTCAGCTTCTAGTTGTTCTACTGGGACAATACAATTTACTAAACCCATATCTAGAGCTTGTTGGGCATTATATTGGCGGCAGAGAAACCAAATTTCTCGCGCCTTTTTTTGTCCCACAACACGGGCGAGATAACTTGCACCAAAACCACCATCGAAACTGCCCACTTTGGGTCCAGTTTGTCCAAAAATGGCATTATCGGCGGCAATGGTGAGGTCACAAATCAGATGCAGGACGTGTCCACCACCAATGGCATATCCAGCAACTAAAGCAATTACCACTTTCGGCATTGAACGAATGAGGCGTTGCAAGTCCAACACGTTTAAACGGGGGATACCCGCATCGTCAACATAACCCGCCTGTCCGCGTACACTTTGGTCTCCACCAGAACAGAAGGCGTATTTACCATCAGTGTGGGGTCCTGCACCAGTAAATAAGACTACGCCAATGTGCAAATCTTCACGAGCATCACAGAAAGCATCGTAGAGTTCAAAGACAGTTTTAGGGCGAAAGGCATTGCGTTTATGGGGGCGATTGATGGTGATTTTGGCAATACCGTCAGCTTTGTGATATGTGATATCTTCGTAGTTTTTGGCAATTTGCCAGTTGATTTGGGTCATGGATCATGGCGCTGTTGTGCTTGAGAATTTTATCGCGGAAGGACAGGCGATCGCTAATATGGGAGTGGGGAGTGGGGAGTGGGGAGTGGGGAGTGGGGAGTGGGGAGTGGGGAGAAGAGGCAGGGTGCAGGGTGCAGGGTGCAGGGTGCAGGGGGGAAGAGGCAGGGTGCAGAGTCCTGCACTTCGGAGTTTTGTTTGTGCTTAAAATCTTTGTCCTATACCTAAATGCACTTTGCTTTCTCCTTGGTCATTAATGCCATAATCAGCCCGGATTAAGCCCAGAGGTGAGTCAATCCGCACCCCAGCGCCATAACCAAAACCATACCCCGGTTTGCCCCTTAAACCCGCCGGATCTCCTAATACAGTCTCACCAGAGCCTAAGTCTGAGGCAAAATCGGCAAATACTACACCCCCCAACACTGGGACAATGGGAAAGCGGTATTCTGCGCTAGCTAATACATAACTGCGACCACTACCAACTTCTCCGGTATCGTAACCCCGGACTGAATTAGAACCACCCAAGTTAAAACTTTCATAAGGTGGTAAATCACCAATTACTGTCCCAGCTTGAAAATTCACAGCGAATACTTGGGGCTGTGTATTATTAGTGTTAAATAATTTCACTGGCACATATTGAGTGTAGTTGGCCTTGAGGCGATTCAAAGTAATATTACCTTGACCAACTGGTACAGATTGTTCTGTACTCAAACTTAGTAAGGAACCTTGAGTAGGATTAAAAATATTATCTCGTTTATCTTGGGAGGCGGTAAAGGATACTGTGGCTAGATCATCAATACCAGTACCACTTGCAGTCAGGGGATTGCCCTGTACGTCGGTTGCGGTAATATTACCTTGGCGATCGCGAATACTAGTGCGAGTATAGTTAAATCCCAAAGCTGTATCCCAATCATCAAGGGGTTGCTGAAAGCTGATACCAGTCCCAACCTGACCTTCTCGCGCTTGGTCGCCATTAGCTAGTTTAATCTTGTCATCCAAGATGAAGGAAACTTCCCGGTTACGGAAAGCATTAACTGTGTAGCCTAAACGCTCAGGTTCAGTGGCACGATAAGGACTTGTTAATTGAGTATTAAACTGCAAATCATTGCGACTCACGCCCACACTTACAGCCAAATTATCATTAGTACCACCAATATTTTGATCTTGATAGCTTAATGTCCCTAATAATCCCAGGTCAGCATTAAAGCTACCGCCGACGTTAATCGCCCGCGCGCCAAATTCTTTGACTTGGTAAATTAAATCAACTTTATTCGCATCACCTTCAAAGGCAACATTCACAGTTTCAAATAAGCCAGTGCGGTATAACTGCTGCACATCTTGGCGGACAGTATCTTCTTGAAAAATTTGCCCAGGCTTGAGTTTTAATTGCTGTCGAAGAAAATCGGGTTTGGTACGTCCTGCTACTGGTTCACCCTTGCTATCAACGGTTTTCCCATCGTCATTAATAAAGCGAAACTTAATGTCACCCACTAAGCCTTCAGCGACATTGACTGTCAAGATACCTTGACGATTGGGTTTAATGGATAATACGTTGGCTAATTTATAACCATTGTCGGCGTACCATTGATCAATTTGTTTTACAGCTTGTTTGAGTCCTTCTGGACTGATGGGTTTACCGATTTGCGATTGGAAACGTTCTTGGGCTACCCGATAGGTGAGGGCTTTTGCACCTGAAAGTTGCAGCGATCGCACTACCACTGGTTCCACTTGATACACTACATTTAGGCCATTTGGGGTAGTGCTGCTATTGACGTTAGCACTAGCAAATAAACCAGTCTCTAAGATGGTGTTAACATCTCTTTGTAGCTGACTTTGACTTGTTTCCCCCCCTGTCTGGGTTTTAATCACTTGGCGGACAATCTGCTGCAATTCTGGAGTAGCTCCCACCACCTGGACATCTGTAGCAGGGACAACTAAATTACTATCAGTGGTATCTGAAGAGATGAGGATAGGTTGACGTGAAGAGGTGGGGTTTTTTTGTCCACCTGTTTGCACAACTAGATTATTCTGAGAAAATTGTTGAATAGCTACAGTTTCTGGGGATGCAATAGCTTCAATTCGTGCAGGTGTTTCTGCAATGACTGGCACTACAAAATTTTCCGCAGCTTCATCCTGAGAAGCAACTGTGATAGTTGTAGCCGTTGCTTGTTGTTGTGTAAGATTACTAGCTGCCAAAGTAGCCAAAGTCAGAATTGCCGCAGAAGAAATTTGCATAATATTTAGCCTAATTCACTGGTAATTAGTTTTAGTGAGTTTAGGTAATGAGGATATTAATCACTAACAGCAGCTTGGCCGATTAATATCCTCATTGATACCTCTTGCCTAAACAGACAGTTAATTTTAAGATTTTGTTTCTTATGCACCTGTAAGAATTCCCGGTTTATCTGTATGTCCTGCGGGTTTACCTTTGGCTTTTTCGTAGAGTTAGCCACTTTGTGTCTAGGTTAGTGGTTGGCGTTGCTGATTTGAAGTATAACAGGATTTGTGATGATGTCAAAACCCCTGTAGAGACGTTCCATGGAACGTCTCTACATTTAAATTCATACTTGGTTTGGGCAACACCTTGTGGTTAATTATCTCTTCTGTGTACTTCACTTAAGTAGGTAGCAACGAAAAAACCCTACTAGATCACGATAACTATCTTAGCTTTGCAAACCCATGAGACTTAACGGAAGTTTTCTTTCCCAATAACCAATCTAAATGCTGTGGTAATAATGTTGCTAAATCATATTTTTTCACTATGGTCTTTCTTGCTGCTGTACGAATAGCTATCATATCTTGGGGATTGTCTAACACTTCGTTGACTTTGTTGGCAATTTGTTGGGGAGAAAAGAAATCTATTAGTAGTCCATTTTGGCGATCTTTAATTACTTCTAACACTGGGGAAGTATTAGAAGCTATCAACAAACATCCTGTGGACATTGATTCTAACATTGACCACGATAAAACAAAGGGACGAGTTAAATAAATATGGGCTGAGGATGCTTGTAAAACTTTGAGGTATTCAGGATAAGGTAGTAGACCAGTAAAATGTAATCTGGATAAATCTAAATCTAATTTCTCTAACATTAACTGTTTATAAGTTTTGCCATTGGGGAGATTTTTACTATAGGCTACTCTATCTTCTCCTACAACTACAATATGAGCATTTGGTCGTTGTTGTTGAATTAAGGCTACTGCTTCCATAAACTGAGGAAAACCACGATAAGGTTCCATTCCTCTGGCTACATAGGTTACTAATTCTTCCACATGGGTAAGGTCAAGATTAATGCGGGGTAAAACTAATTTACTTCCAGGATTTGGTCGAAAGAAGTTAGTATCAATGCCATCATGGCAAATATTAATTTTACTATGATATTCTGGTGGGAATTGTTGATGCTGCCAATGAGTGGGAGAAAGTCCGCGATCGCAACTATATAAATCAATTAAAATTGGGGCGTTGATGATCCGAATTCGACATTGTTCATCCGTATTTAATGGTTCTTTGGGGTCAAAGTTGACATCAGATCCGTGAGCATGATAAAACCATTCAAAGAAGCATAATAACTCTGCTTGGGGGAAAAGTTCTTTCATAAATAAAGTCGGACCCCAACCAGAATGACCATAAATTATATCTGGGATAAAACCCTGTGCTTTGAGTTGTGTGCAGATTCGATATACAGCTTGTCCGGTGAGAACTGCATTTTCTAAATTGTGGACATAATGGTGAGTTGGTTTTGTAGCTTGACGGGAAGGTTGATAAATAGCTTTAAATACGCCAGGTATTGTTCCTTCCTGACAATTAGTGCAAAATACAACTTGGTAATTACTATCTTGGGCTAAAGCTGTGGCTATGTGGCGAAATTGGGCGGGAAAGTTGGGATGTAAGAATAATATGCGTTTAGGGTTTATAGAATCTTTTTTCATCAGGGCAAATAAATAATATTTATATTTGATGACGGCAATATCTTGTTTATTATCTGTTTATACCAATTTTATATGAGTAATGTCTCCCCATTAATCCCAAAAGTCAACGACAAGTTACAGTTACTGGTTTTAAGTAACGGTCATGGAGAAGATGTAATTGCTACCAGCATTGTGCAGCAATTCCAACAACAAGAACACCCCCCAGATATCTTTGCATTACCTTTGGTGGGTGAAGGACGTGCTTACCAAAAGTTAGGCATCCCCTGTATTGGTTCAGTCCGCACCATGCCTTCTGGGGGCTTTATTTATATGGATAGCCGGCAATTAGTCAGGGATGTCCGTGGTGGTTTGCTGCAACTTACCCTGAATCAAATTGAAGCTGTTCGGGGTTGGGTAGCTTCCCAAAAAGAATTAGGTAACAAGAGCGCTATTTTAGCTGTCGGGGATATTGTCCCTTTGTTATTTGCTGCTTTTAGTGGTGCTAATTATGCTTTTGTAGGGACGGCAAAATCGGAATATTACGTGCGGAATGAAGTGGGACTATTACCCAGAAAATCAAAAGGTGCGCGTTGGGAAAACTTTTCTGGTTCAATTTATCATCCTTGGGAACGTTGGTTGATGAGTCGTCGCCGTTGTCAGGCTGTGTTCCCTAGAGATGCTTTGACTACGGAAATATTACAAAAATGGTCAATTCCGGCTTTTGATTTGGGTAATCCGATGATGGATGATCTAGAATCAACGTTTTCAAAACCACAATTTTATAGTTCAGCCGCCCAGCAGCAAGAAATAGTTAGACCGTTAGTAGTCACTCTATTACCGGGTTCACGTCCCCCGGAGGCTTACGCTAACTGGGAAATTATTATGCTGGCTGTGTCTGCATTGATGGCTAGTTTCTCGGAACGAGATGGGATTTTACAAAGTTTTGGCAGTGTGGTATTTTTGGGGGCGATCGCTCCTGGTTTAGATCAAAGTATTTTATCCACAACTATGAAATCCCAAGGATGGCAAATTCATGCAGAATCGCCCCTCCCCATTGCTGATCCTGATGCGTTGGTATTTCAGCAAAAAAATGCTTATGTCGTCCTCACACAACAAGCCTATAATGATTGTCTCTATTGGGGAGATTTAGCGATCGCGATGGCTGGTACAGCAACAGAACAATTCGTAGGTTTAGGAAAACCCGCGATCGCTATTCCCGGTCATGGTCCCCAATATAACCCAGCCTTTGCCGAAGCTCAAAGCCGACTTTTAGGCACATCTCTCCTTTTAGTAGACAATCCAGCACAAGTTCCCCAGGTGGTGCGATCGCTGTTGCAAGATCCTGATCGTTTGCAAATGATTGCCGAAAACGGAATGCGGCGCATGGGTAAACCAGGGGCAGCCCGTAGAATTGCTGATTGTTTACAGCAAAAATGGTATTAATCGAAACAGATTAATTTTTAGCCAACTAAACCAGAACGTAAAGCCCGCACAGCAGCTTGAGTCCGGTCATCAGCGCAGAGTTTATTCAAGATATTCCGCACGTGAGTTTTCACTGTCCCCACTGTAATATATAGTTGTTCAGCAATTTGCCCATTGCTGCATCCAGCCACAATTAACTCTAGGATTTCCAGTTCGCGTTGAGTCAGAGGATAGGTTTCTAAAACTTGTTCGTATTCCGTGGCTAGGGCTTCAATTTTTACGGTTTTGTGCTTATCCGCCGTTTGGGTTTCTCCGGGGATACCTTGGCGCATTTTCTTTAATACCACATTGGCGATCGCTGGATCAATCCAAGAGTTACCGCCATGAGTTGCTTGTATAGCCTCGGTTAATTTATTAATGCTAGTCTCTTTCATGTAATAAGAGTCTGCACCTGCCGCAAAAGCTGCCAGGACGGCATCTTCTGTATGATCCATCGTCAAAATCAGGATTTTGGTGGCATTCTGCCCTGTTTCTGCTTGGTAGCGTCTAAACTTGCGGGTGAGTTCAATCCCATCCATGTCAGGTAAACCAATATCTATCACTGCCACATCTGGTTTAGCCGTTTCCAAAAGTTTTAGTCCTTGAGTGGCATTTGCTGCTTCACCAATGACCTTCAGCGCGCTGTTAGATTGCAACGCAGCTCTTAGTCCCATTCTGGTCAAATCATGATCTTCAATTAAAATAATGCTGATTTCACTCATTGCTATACTCGCTGTTGATAATTGCATCTTGCAGCTGATCACCTTTTTTAAGCAGTTTATCTTATTTTCCCAACCCTAAGATAGATGATATTTTTCCAAATCCGCATCCATCGATAGAAATAGTAAATGCGCGGTTTCTTCATCCTAGCTAGCGTTAAAAATCTAGCTAAAGATATATCGTTATTTTCCCCACAAATATGGAAGATTGAGACGAGTTATAATTTATGTCATGTCTTCAGGAGTAGAAACTTATTTACTATTATTCTAAAGCTTTAATTAAAAATCCCACCCATGAATAAACCAAAACCAATCCTAACTTGTATACCCATAAAGATCATAGCAGATGATAGCTTCAGTATTATTCTGCGTATTGTCATACAAGTTTAGTGAGTTTTTTAACACTGTGAGTTGGCGATCGCCAAATAAATCATGGCTCTAGCACAGGTCAAAAACAATGTGAACACAGAGGAAAAACACGGTTACTGGGAATTCTATTGCAGGCATTGGCAAGACTTTGGCTTAACTTGGACTCAGCAACCAAGTGAGTCAAGCTGCTCAGGCTTATGGTACACGATTTTGGTACGTAACTCTCACTAATGACTGAGGACAGGCGTTACCAGACTCATTTACAATCGTTTTGAGGGTTAACAAAGTATTTTATCGGACTTTATGTCAATTTGCTCTACTTGAGAAACCAGCGATAGTAAATTGAGAGCAACGTCCGTAATTGTACTAATTCAACCGGGATCAAGACAGAGTGGAGGCTGAAAGATTAAAAGTGACTGACTATATTTCTCAGCCTGCGATGAGCATAAAGTTGAGGAAACCGATGGTATTAATCAATAAATCCGGGATATTGTGCCAAATTTTTAGTCAGTTACATTCGGATGGAAAAATAGTTTGATTCTGGAAAATTTGAGTATAAAAATTAAATGCAACAGGGTAGAGGAGAAAACTTGATGAAAACCAGATATCAAATCAAAACCAAATTATTTAATTGGATAGTTTGAAGTTAGAGATGTTAGACATCAACCTGTATTTGACAGCGAAAATAAAAACCAATGAAAGAAACGCTGAGAATTTTGGTTGTAGATGAAAATGAAGTAGATCGGATGGTAGTGCGTCGGGCTTTAACTCAAGCAGGTGTTTGTATTGAACTGTCTGAGGTAACAGACGGACGTGACGCATTGGCTACATTAAAAACTGCTAATTATGATTGTGTTTTCCTTGATTATCGCCTACCAGATCAAGACGGTTTGGCACTTATTCAAAGATTACGGGCTGCGGAAATCAAAGTTCCTTTAGTAGTTCTTACCGCCCAAAAAGATGAACAAATCGCTGTCGATTTGATGAAAGCTGGTGCTACAGACTATCTTTCTAAATCTAGGGTATGTTCAGAAACATTAGCACAGGTTTTACGCCATGCCATGCGGATACACCGCGCTGAAATGCAAACAGCTTTAGCTAACCAGCAACTTAGAGAAACTAATGAGCAACTGCTGCGTCAGAATCAAGAACTAGAACAACAAAGACAACAAATTCAGTTACAAAATTTCAAGCTTTTGGAAGCATCACGGCTGAAATCGCAGTTTTTAGCTACCATGTCTCATGAACTGCGGACTCCGATGAATGCCATTATTGGGTTTTCTCAAATCTTGTTGCGCCCTAAGTTCGGTCAGCTAACCCATCAGCAAACAGACATGGTGGAGCGCATATTGAATAATGGCAAGAATTTATTGATGTTATTAAATGAAGTTCTTGATTTTTCTAAGCTAGAAGGAGGACGACTAGAGTTAAAGCCCGAATTATTTGATTTAACAAAAACGATCAATATTGTCGTCGCCCAAATGCGTTCTTTAGCTGAAGCAAAAAAGCTGTCTTTGCGCGTCGATATTGATATGCAAAAACCTCTGATATTTAATGATTCAGTGCGTGTGCGGCAGATTTTAATCAATTTATTATCCAATGCTATTAAATTCACCGAATCTGGTTGTATTTGGGTGGAAGTGAAAGAACTTCCTCACAACCAATTAGCCATCGCGGTTCGGGATACAGGTATTGGCATCGCGCCCAGAGATTTTAAACATATTTTTGAAGCTTTCCGACAAGTAGACCAAAGTATCACGCGCAAATATGCTGGTACAGGATTAGGTTTAGCAATTATAGATGCTTTGGTGCAAATGATGGGGGGCAGAATTATTTTGGAAAGTAAATTAGGGGTTGGTTCTATGTTTAGAATTGAAGTACCAAGGCAATTATCGTTACCAACCACCGCCGAGAGTTTTGCAGCTGACAATTTGGATGGACACGATATTTTTTACTCTGTTCAGAACCCTCACCAGTCCCCTGCCAAATCCAGTAAAGCATCGATGGGTTTTCCCAATGTCAAGCTCTAAATTATGCTCATAAACCGTTGATAAATCATGTCTGTTGTAGAAAAGCCGAAAATTGACCGTATTCTCGCCGTTGATGATACTAGAGATAATCTGATTTTGGTTCAGACGATTCTCGAAAGTGAGGGTTATGAGATTGACTTAGTTGCAGATGGTTTAACAGCTTTGCAGCAAATTAAACAATCTCCACCCGATTTAATTTTACTAGATGTGATGATGCCAGGAATTGATGGTTATGAAGTGACTCGACGCATCCGTAATAATCCGGAATTGAATGGCAGCTATATTCCCATTCTGCTCATTACTGCCTTTCACCAATCCAGTGTAGTTGAAGGGTTGGATGCTGGTGCAGATGATTTTATTCGTAAACCATTTGATACAGATGAACTTTTAGCCAGAGTGCGATCGCTGTTGCGCCTCAAACACAGTTTAGATGAGCAAAAAAAAATGGCCCGTCAGCGCGAAGATTTTGTTTCGCGTTTAACTCATGATTTGCGGACCCCACTAGTGGCTGCTGACCGGATGCTGGACTTGTTTCAACAGGAAACCTTCTGCGAAATTTCTCCAGAAATGAAACAAGCGATCGCCGTCATGATTCGCAGTAATCAAAACTTAATGCAAATGGTAAACACCCTCTTAGAAGTCTATCGCTTCGAGGCAGGTAAAAAGACTTTAAACGATGACGTGTGCAACCTACCAGAAATAATTCAAGAAGTCAGTAGCGAACTCACTCCCCTTGCAAGTGAGAAAAACTTGGCTCTGAAAATAGATACCAGTAAGTTAGATTTACAGAAAGAAAATGCTGGTGTAGTAATGGGCGATCCGCTAGAACTGCGACGCGTATTTAACAACTTAATTGGCAACGCCATCAAGTTTACAGATACAGGCGGTATCGAAGTTTGTCTTTGGGAAAAATCCGCTAATTCTCAGGGTCAAGATAGCGTCATCATTGAGCTTACAGATACTGGTTATGGCATTGCGCCCGAAGACCAAGCAACTGTTTTTGAACGGTTTCGCCAAGGTAGAAATAAACGGTCTGGTAGTGGCTTAGGTCTGCATCTATCGAGCCGAATTATAGAAGCACACGGTGGCACAATTACACTTACCTCTGAATTAGGGCGAGGTAGTGTATTCACAGTCACCCTACCAAAACATAGTAGTCATTAGTCATTAGTCATTAGTCATTAGTCATTAGTCATTAGTCATTAGTCATTGGTCATTAGTCATTAGTCAGCGTTCAGCACTCTTCAAAGTCGGAGAATTGAGCTTACCACGTAGCAGGCGGCTAATTATCGCCTCTAAATCCTCGATCATGTAAGGTTTACTGATGTAGTCATCAAAACCCGCCGAGAGGAGGCGTTCTCGATCATCTCTACTAGCTAAAGCCGTAACTGCGAGTACTGGTATTTTGGCAGTTAGCGGTTCTTGTTTGAGATCATGTACAATATCAGTGCCGCTAAGACCTGGTAATAAAATATCTAACATGATCAGGTCTGGCTGATAGTCTTTTGCCACTAGTAACGTCGTGGAACTTTCATTTTGACAAATGAATCTACAGCCAAGTAACTTAAGGGCATAACCAATCAGCAGTAGACTATCATCATGATCTTCCACTACCAAGATTAAGGGCTGCTGAGGATTTTGCTTCTTTTCATCACTCATGAACGAATGTGCCAGATACATCTCTTCTCCAGAAGATTACGTTGGGATTTATCGTCTTGCTTGAGATAATAATCGAGACATCCCGCAAGGATAGAATGGATCTAATCCAGGATTGGCTCAGGTTTTGCTTGCGCCTATTTGATGATTCTTACCCAAGCCAAAAACATCGGGAAAAGAAAACTTCAAATCTATAGGTTTAGCAACTACTTCTTGATTATACGCAAAATCACAGAATATTTTTCGCCAAGATTATAATAAGTCAATATCACAATTTTAATGCACAGTAGTCTGTGGAGAGTGCTACTTATTTCCGTAGAATCAAAGATATAAATTGAACCTTGCATGACTAGAAGTCACGAGTGTGCATCTGGCAGAAATCAAGGGTTCAACTTAGACGTAAACAAACAATTCTTAGCAGATGTGCGTAGGTATGGAGTTGTGAAAAAATCGATGCGATCGCCTACGGTGCGGCTTTGCCGATCGCATTAAGTTGGCAAAATTTAAGATATTTTTCGCAAAATTTTGCCTGCTTGACTTTGTTGTGTTACATCTGTAGTATACAAAATGTCAACTCACTCCAAAATCTCCAGTTAAAAATGTCCTAAGTCCATAACTAAATAACTCGACTACTGCTGGATAATTTTAAAAATATGGAATTTGATTATTTGAGAAGCAACGATAGTACTCCTAATAATAATAACCGTCAAAGTTTACTTACCAGTGGTTGGAGACCATTTCATAGAGAGTTAGACTGGGACTTTTTAGGGCAATTGCTGCACAACGACACCCGCGAATTAACACAAAAATCTTTGAATTTAGTCGGCAATTTTGCTGAAATTTTGGGACGTAATAATTATGCTTGGTGGGCAAATTTGCTGAATGTAGTATCTGATAATACTCGCTACGAAGTAGAAAAATTTTGGAACTACATTACACCTGACCCGCAATCACCAGATCATCGCTACAAAGATATTTTGAGTACGGAGACACCTATTGTACAATTTGTGAGTCGTAGCAGCATCCCGATTGATTACGTTCTGAATCGCTTGCAAGAAATTACCGTTTTACGAGTTTTACAATTATTAGATCGTCCTGATATTATTACCCAGTATTATTTAGAAAGAGACTTCTATTTCCCTGTGGAAAAGTTTGTGAGTTGGGAACGTCTAGAAGTTATTAATACAGTTTATGCTTATTGGTCAAAGTATGATACTTGGCTGCAAATTGAATCCTACGAGCGCGGAAAACGGTATTATACTTTAATGTCAACGCATATCTCACCGCTAATTAACAAAGCAACTTATGACTTAGCTGTGATGCTGAGTGGATATCAAAGTCGTGTCGGTAAGGTTTACAGTCAATATCCTATTCGGAGTTTTTCCGCAGATATTCAAAGTTTCACTGATACGGTACAACAAGCAATTCTGACTCAGAATCAATTAGCTATTGTGGTACATGGTGAACCGGGTACAGGTAAAACTGTATGGACACAGGCTGTAGCAAAGGAAATTATTGTCCCTTTAGGATATGTAATTTTTATTTTAGATCATGATGCGATCGCGAACTTTGTGCCTCCCAATTATTTAGAGCGAATTTGCATTATCATCAATGAGGCTGATAATTTGGCACAAAATCGGGCATCGGAAGTGGCTCAAAATAATAATAAAACCGAACATATTCTGGGGCTTTTGGATGGAACTTTGTACCAAAGTATCATTGATGATTCTGGTATTCAACTTAAGCAAAGATTAGTTGTTTTGATGACTTGCAATACTACTGAAAGATTAGACCCCGCTATGTTGCGGAAAGGCAGGGTTGATTTGATGTATGAGTTTACTGAGCGATTTGTCTAGTTTATATGACTTACGCACTGTACAAATTAATCATGGTATGCTGTCACCGAAAATAGCCAATTTCCGGCTTTGAACAATGATGATGTTGATAGTAAATATACCCGCGTGGTAGGGGTTTAGCATTGCTCATACGTGTCAACTTAAGATGAAATCGGCGGTTAAAAACCGCATCTACACAGGCAAAACCCACCTCCGTGGGTTTCAGATCCTCGATTTTTCCTGAGTCCGCGCAGGCGGACTTTGTTTGTGTAGCCGCGACTTCCAGTCGCCGGGGCTGAAGTTGACACCAATGAGCAATGCAAAACCCCTACGAAATATATGCTTTTTAGCGCCCTACATATTTATTGTTTATTGTCAATGTGTAAGTCCTAGTTTATTTTGGACTGAGAGGTTTTTGCGTGTAAAAGCAGTATATTGAGGTTTTTGCTAAAATTAGTTACATAACTTCACAGTCTGCATCCCTTTCGGATATTTATCTCGGTATGACTCCTACAAACACTGTTTTCAAGTTGCATCCAGAAGAAGTCACTCGATTATGTTCTCACGTTGAACTCAATGAAAATAAGTTAAGTCATCAACCGGGTAGTGTGTGGGGAAATACGGCGCTGATTGCAGGTACAACGGTTGGGGCTGGTATTCTGGCATTACCTGCGGTCACTCTACCATCTGGCGTTGTGCCGTCTACAGTGTTATTAATTGCTGTATGGCTGTATACGGTAATTTCTGCGCTGTTGCTGGCAGAAGTGTGTGTGAATGCCATGCGTCTGGAAGGGCGTTTGAGTGTTGGTCTGTTGGCAATGATTGAGGGAACTCTGGGGTTTGTGGGGGCGCGGATTGCTGGCGCTGCGTATCTGTTTCTGCACTATGCTTTGCTGGTGGCTTACATGACTCAAGGGGGAAATATTTTAGTCTCTGGGGTTTCTCAGGTGTGGGGACTAGAAAACATTCCGCCTGCTTGGGTGGGGACAATTATCTTCACCTTGTTATTTGGTGGCATGATGTACCTGGGGCGACAAAAATTAATTGAGAAACTCAACAGCGTTTTTGTGGCGATTGTGATTACTTCTTTTATTGGACTATTGTTTCTCGGAGGAGGACAGGTTAAGAGTGTGCAACTCTTGACTCACAACTGGACAGCTTTGGGGAGTGCTGTATCGGTGATGTTGGTGGCGCTGTTTTTCCATAATGTTGTCCCAGTGGTTGTGACTCAGTTGGAAGGAGATATCCCCAAGATTCGCCAGTCTATTATTATTGGTTCTTTAATTCCTTTAGTGATGTTCTTGCTGTGGAATGCGGTAATTTTGGGTAGTATTAGTCCTGATATTGTACACAGCACAGCTAATCTTGACCCACTGCAAATACTACGGTCGGGTGGTGCTGGGGAATGGTTAGGAATCTTACTTTCTATTTTCTCAGAGTTTGCGATCGCCACCTCATTTATTGGTTTTGTCTACGGGTTGCTAGATTTCTTCAAAGATATTTTCCCAGTCGCACAGAATAAACCTTCTAGCCGTCTCCCGCTTTATTCACTGATTTTGTTACCTCCCATGAGTTTGGGTGCAATTAATCCCAGCATTTTCTTTAACGCCCTAGATTTCGCGGGAACCTTTAGTATTTCAGTTTTAGGCGGGATAATTCCAGCATTAATGACTTGGAAACAACGCCAAGAACAACAGTTAAATAGGATGAATCAACCGCTTGTCCCTGGTGGTAAGGTGACATTGATAATCATGATAGCCATTGCTTCTGTGTTGATTATCAAACAAATATTTGCAATGAGTGGACATAATTAATCTAAATCACTGATTAATCCTTTCTCTTGCAGATAAAACCTTGACGATATAGATCCCCGACTTCTTAGAGAAGTCGGGGATCTGATTATTACGTTTTTTAAGTTTGAGCTATTAGTTAAATCAAATATTTCCTAAACCCAACCTATCGAGAATAAAAGCATCTTCAAAAGCTAGTTCTCGCAAGCTTTCATAACGTCCAGATGCACCGCTATGTCCTGCATCCATGTTAGTTTTCAGCAGCAGCAGATGATTATCTGTTTTAATTTCCCGCAGTTTGGCTGTCCATTTGGCGGGTTCCCAATATTTGACGCGAGAATCATTTAAACCAGCAGTAATCAATAAATCTGGGTAACTTTTGGCTTCGACATTATCGTAGGGAGAGTAAGATTTCATGTAGTCGTAATAAACTTTGTCGTTAGGATTTCCCCATTCTTCCCATTCCATCGCTGATAGGGGTAGGGAGGTATCTAGAATTGTAGTTACTACGTCTACAAAGGGGACATTAGCTATTACTGCTTTGAACAAATCAGGACGCATATTGATGACTGCACCCATTAATAAACCGCCTGCACTACCGCCAGTAATGACTAAGCGATCGCTTGCTGTCCAATTTTCAGTAATTAAATACTCTGCACAGGTGATAAAATCTGTAAAGGTATTCTTTTTATGCAAAAATTTACCTTCTTCATACCACTTCCGCCCCATTTCTTCGCCACCACGAATATGAGCAATTGCAAATACTACTCCCCGGTCTAAAAGTGTTAATCTGGTGGATGAAAAGGATGCTGGGTAAGAAGAACCATAAGCACCGTAGCCTGTGAGTAACAAGGGATTTTTGCCATCTTTGTTAATTCCCTGTTTGTAAACAATGGAGATGGGAATTTTTGTACCATCGGTCGCAGTCGCCATTAGCCACTCACTTTGATATTGAGTTTTATCGTAGCCACCCAATACTTCTGTTTGTTTTTTCAGTTCCCGTTCATTTGTTTCCATATTGTAATCGAAAACAGATTGGGGAGTAATTAAAGAGGTGTAATGAAAGCGCAATATATTAGTGTTGAATTCTGGATTATTGCCTTCATCAAATTCATAAGTGGGTTCAGGAAAATTAATATTATTTTCCTCACCTGTGGATAAATTTTGCACTCTTGCAGTTTGCAATCCGCCTTTTCTTTCATAAATCACTAAATGATTTGCAAACAAGCTTACCCCTAATAGCAACACATCTTCTCTGTGGGGAATTATCGGTTGCCAATTTTCTTGAGATGGCGCAGCTACTGGTGTTTTCACCAATTTAAAATTAGTGGCTTTCTCGTTGGTAACAATGTAGAAGCTATCGCTGTGATGGTCAACATCATATTCTACCCCTGTAGTTCGGGGGTGAATGATTTTAAAGTCGCCTTGGGGACTGTTAGCATCCAAATAGTGAACTTCTGTAGTGATGCTACTTTGCAAAAGCATCAATATATATGATTCACTGCGGGTTTTGCCAACATATAAATGATAGATATCGTCTGTTTCTTCATAAATCAGCACATCTGCTTCTGGGGAAGTTCCTAATGTGTGTTTTAGCAGTTGATAAGGACGATTAGCATCATCAATTTTGGTATAAAATCCAGTTTGATTGTCGTTACCCCACGCAAAGGAAAAATAAGTTTCGGCAATTGTTTCTGGATATAATTGATGTGTGGTTAAGTCAAGAAAACAGAGAAGATATTGCTCTGAACCGCTAGTATCAAAGGAATAAGCTAATATTTGATGATTGGGGCTAATTTCAAATACACCCAATTCAAAAAAATCGTGACCTGCTGCTAATTCATTTTCATCTATTAGCACTTCTTCGGGAGCGTCTAAACTCCCCTTTTTCCGACAATGAATGGAATAAGCTTTGCCTTCTTCAGTGCGTGAATAATAATAATATTCATTTTTCCGGAATGGCACTGATAAATCTGTTTCTTTAATCCGCGCCAGCATTTCATTGTATATCTGGGTTTGCAGTGCTTCTGTATGCTGCGTCATTGCGGCTGTGTAGGCGTTCTCTGCTTCCAGATAAGCAATGACTTGGGGATTATCCACATCATTCATCCAAAAGTAGTTGTCGATGCGGCGATCGCCATGCAATTCTAAAACCTCTGGTTTTTGTGTCGCAATCGGTGGCGTGACTATTTTTGGTAAAACTTTATCTTTATTCATAATTGTTAACCTATGGTAAATATCCAGCAACTAGCTGTCGGTAAGGGTAGATGAACTAGAACTTTTAGTTGAGCGATGAGAGTTTCTTTTGAAGGTACACAAGCCAATTGCTGGTATTACTCCGAGAATAATAGCCGTAAATGTTTGTTCACTCCAATACAATATAGGAGTGCGATTCATTTCTGGAATCAAATCTTGCACAAGAGACAGGAACCAAACGCAAATACTGATCAAGAAGAAGGACACAGAAGGTAGGAAAATCCACCTCCAGGCTGGTTTTGCGTAGCGCTTTAAAACTAACCATTGGCACAATCCTAGCCAAATTCCCGCCAGAATGTATGAAATCGTTGACAAAAATCCCCAGAAGAAGATTAACTCAGGAGCTACACCTTCATTGAAGGAACTAGCTATGGCGGAAATATATCTCACCCAAAAAAAGGCGATGCTGTTGGCAATCAACCAACCTGCACTGGTAGCCAGTATCCATAGCCAACCGGAGATATAGCGACGCAAAACCAGGGCTTGATCGGCGGCAAAAACTACCGCAAACACAATGTTACCAAGTATTTTGACCCAATGAAAGGAATCGGCAGGAGGTAGGCCTCCCAGGATGCTTCTTTCTAAACCTATGCTAGCAATTCCACCTACAACCCATCCCAAGACAGTCATCAAGGTAAACTGGAGAACAAATTTTTGTCTCTGGGCGCGCGGAATCAACAACTTTCCTGGGTGGAGAGTCGATGCAACATGATTTGGACTATTAGAGTCAGTTTGCATATTAAGTTAACTATTGTTGTCTGAGGCGAACCTCCTGAAAAAGCGTAATCTCAGAATGATAAGCTAAACAGTGGCATAAAAATAATGACTTAGGATGAAGTGTTAAATGGGTGTTTCGTTAACGGCTCCTCATCTCCTCCGAGCTGCACGTGGTGAAGTAGTAGATTGTCCCCCCGTCTGGATGATGCGACAAGCGGGACGATATATGAAAGCATATCGAGATTTAAGGGAAAAGTATCCTTCGTTCCGCGATCGCTCGGAAATTCCCGAAGTGGCCATAGAAGTTTCCCTACAACCTTGGAGAGCATTCCAGCCAGACGGAGTGATTTTATTTTCTGACATTGTTACCCCTTTGCCTGGGTTGGGCATTGAAATGGACATTGCGGAAGGTAAAGGCCCAATCATTCACTCGCCCCTTCGTACCCAAGAACAAATTGATCGCCTGCGTCCTTTAGAACCAGAAGCACAACTACCGTTTATTAAGACCATATTGCAGGCGTTACGCCAGGAAGTAGGCAATCAGTCAACTGTTTTAGGCTTCGTGGGCGCGCCGTGGACTTTAGCCGCTTATGCAGTGGAGGGTAAAGGTTCTAAAACCTACTCCGTGATTAAAAATATGGCGTTTTCAGATCCGACGATGTTACATCAGCTATTAGCTAAATTTGCTGATGCGATCGCCGTCTATACACGCTATCAAATTGACTGCGGCGCTCAAGTTGTACAAATGTTCGATTCTTGGGCTGGTCAACTGAGTCCCCAAGATTATGACACCTTTGCTCTACCTTATCAGCAAAGAGTTTTTCAGCAAGTTAAGGAAACTCACCCTGATACACCGTTAATTTTGTTAGTTAGCGGTAGTGCCGGTGTGCTGGAAAGAATGCCTAAATCGGGTGCAGATATTGTGACTGTGGATTGGGCTGTGGATATGGCTGAAGCAAGAGCCAGATTAGGTAAACACGTCAAAGTTCAGGGAAATCTTGACCCTGGTGTGTTGTTTGGTTCTAAAGAGTTTATCCGCGATCGCATCCTGGATACAGTGCGTAAAGCTGGTAATTGGGGTCATATTCTCAATCTTGGTCATGGTGTATTACCAGAAACTCCAGAAGAAAATGTGGCTTTCTTTTTTGAAACAGCAAAACAACTTAAATCTGTAGAAGTTTAATCAGGAAAGCTGTGATCTCGTAGGGTGTGTTATGGACTTGAGTCCTAACGCACCGAAAATTTAGATAGTGTCTAAGTCTGCTGCATAACACATCCTTGTATATTAGACATCTGTTGGAAATAAAATATACGTGATCACAGAACTTTTTTACAGACTTTCCCTGGAACGTCTCTACATCCTTTGTCACCAGATGTCTATTAAAAACAGTGGTAAAAAAATCAATTATTTAACCACAGAGGCACAGAGAACACAGAGTTAAGAGTGGAACTTTTAAGTTTATTTTTAACTCTTAAGTTTTAATTACTAATTTATTTTAAATCTTAACTATGAATCAGAAACGGATTTTAGTGACAGGTGCAAGCGGTTGTGTAGGTCATTACATCTCAGAAGCCTTAATTCAAAATACTAATCACGAGTTATATTTACTGGTCAGAAATCCGCAGAAATTGCAAGTTGATACCCAGGCTCGTCCAGGTATCACCGTTTTACAGGGTGATATGCAAAAAATTAGCCTGTTAGCTGATTTACTCCCCACAATTGATACAGCAGTCCTCACGGCTACGGCTTGGGGTGGTGATCACACATTTGATATTAATGTCTCCAAGACTCTAGAATTGATGCAAATGCTAGATCCGCAGCGCTGTGAACAAGTAATTTATTTTTCTACAGCTAGTGTTTTGGATCGCTACAATCAACCCCTGAAAGAAGCTGGGGAAATTGGTACAGATTATATTCGTTCCAAATATGATTGTTTACAAAAAATGTCCCAGCTAGAAATAGCCCCGAAAATTACTAAGGTTTTCCCAACTTTAGTTTTAGGCGGTGATGATCAAAAACCTTATTCTCATCTGACATCGGGAATACCAGAAGTAACTAAATATATTAATTTAATTCGCTGTTTGCAGGTAGATGGCAGTTTTCATTTTATCCACGGGCGAGACATTGCCACTGCTGTACAATATTTAATTGATTTTCCTCCCCAGGAAAACGAACCACGTAAGTTTGTTTTGGGACAACAAGCATTAACAGCTAATCAAGCAGTGGAAGAAGTCTGCAATTATTTAGGTAAAAAGATTTATTTTCGCATTCCGCTATCGTTAGCATTAGCTAATTTAATTATTGCTGTATTTCGGATTCAAATGGCCGCCTGGGATAGATTCTGCATGAACAATCGCCATTTTAGTTATGAAAATGTGGTCAATCCCGCCAGTTTGGGCTTACCAAATTACTGTGCAACTATGAGCGATGTTTTAAAAATTAGTGGTGTGAAAGGCGCAAAAAATTAAATAAAAATTACAGTTCAATTTCGGTTAAAGCAGCTTCCCACCAACTGCGGAGAGGATGGCTTTTGGGTGGTAAATACCGAGCCTTAAACCGAATTGCATTGAGTACATTACTTAGTGCTGACAAATCAACCATTGAGAACTCTGACCAATGTTTAATGATATCTAGAGTTGATAAAATTTGCAAGTCTGGGGCTGTTTGTCGAAAAACCGCGATCGCTCGTTTGTCATCAGTTGCGATCGCCCATTTGCGGTAAACTGCGATCGCACAAGTTGCAGACTCACCATCATCAAGATTCACAGCATAGTTGACAAATAATTCTTCCTCTTCTGCTGATGCAAAATCTACAACCAGTAGTAGACCTTGTTTAATAGCTTCCTGAAACTGAATTGCACCCTCGTTATCCTCATCCTTCAACCGTTGCAGAGTTTTTAACTCGTACTCTTGTACAACTGTAGTCACTACAACTTCAGCAGGAATAGATTTCAATATTTCCAGAAATTTACCCGAAGCACAAAAGTTGAGAATACAGCAAGCATCAAGAAGAACGTGGGAGTGAGTAATTTGCATAAATTGTCCTCACTTTCCACCAATCTCTATTTGTCGCAAATCAAAATCTGTATCTTCCTCCATCATTCCGCTTGAATACTCTCGTAATGCTTCGGCAATGCGACGGGCTTCTAAGCGGTCAACACAAAGGAAATCAGCAAAACGCCCTTCAGTAATCAAACCCTGATCGAATGCCTCAATTGCCAAATGTTGATAGTGAAGTGGCATCATATCAATCCTTTGGGGGATTTGTTCTAAGCCAAGTTCTTCCTGTACCTTTCTAACTTTTAAACCTCTATCTCGTAATTTATCCCAAGTTCCTGAAGGCAGAAGTTCCATTTCTTCTAACCGATAAACAAGTGCTTCTACAGAAACACCGTAGTAATGAGCGAGTGTAAACAAATTCGTTGGAGTGAATTTGCCATGTGTACGATACATATCATTAAACCGCTTGAGCAATCCACTTGTCGGCATTAAGAAATATTTGGGGAAAGTTTCCGCTAATTGCTCACTTTCAGGAAATCTTTGATACTGTCCATCATAGTGAAATTCAGGTTTTTGTCGATGTGCTAGAAAGTGAAGGTATCCATGCGCCATTGACCAACGTCGCCGCTCCTCTGGGTGATTGGCGTTAATTGCCATGCAACCGCCGAGTTGTTCGTTGTAACTATACACTTCTGAGTATTTTTGTGGCATCTTCAAATAGAAGATACGTAAACCCACATCTTGCTCTAGAACGTCCCGCAGTCTGGAAATGGGCGCATCTCCCAGTCCTAGCCGTTGACGCTCTGCAACTGCTATACTTTCCGCAGACTGCCTTGATGGGCATATTTGTTACCTCATATTCAAGAGGATAATTATGCGGCAGTGGTGCGTCCATAATCTTCTCAAGTTCTAGATAATTTTGGCACAATTCCTCTAAATGAAGGATGAATGGCTCAATTTGTGCCTGTTGCTCTTGACTGCGTTGATAGACTGCCCGAAACTGTACCTCAAAAGGTTGTACCACAGGACGCGATCGCACGAAATCACTCACTGAACGTCCGTAGGCACGAGCAAGTTTAATCAGTTCATTTGCTTTGAGACGGCGTTCTCCTTTCTCAATAGCAATCACAGTAGTACGTGCAGCATCAATCACCTTAGCTGCATCAGCCTGAGTCATCCCGCACTTTTTCCGTGCTTGTTGCAGCAGTTCACCCAATATCCGTAGGTCGATGTTATCCAGGATGTTGGTAGCCATAATGTTTATCCCTCAACCTTGTTGAGATGAGACTACGTATCTGCTAGATGCCTTATGATAACTACCTTTATTTAATAATCCCTCTACAATCTGCGATTCCACAGCATTCCATTCGGAAACGTAATTTTGATAGAGTTGAATTAGACGAATTCGCATATCAGCAGGCAATAAATTTTCTGCTAAAGCAGTTCGATCAACAATGTCATCCAGATCAGGAAACTTTTTAGTCAGATTTTTCCAAGTTGTATCTGAGACAGTAAACAAAGAGTCAAGAGTGCGAACCTGTGCCTGCATATTCAGGAAACATAAACTCGGATCTTTCTCTGGACGCTTTCCATGCAAGACAACATAGCGAGTTCTATCTTTTATGCTACTGGCTGCAAGAGATTGTCGCCTTAAAATACAAGAGGAGCAGTAACCACATTGAACTGGCTTTTGACGATGTGGACTGTCACAGGACATAGTGAAAGGTGGTAAATCCTCTCTCCCATTTTTAGCCAATGCCTTGCACATTTCGGCTTTAGTCCAAAACAAAAATGGGTTTTTTACCTGAAAATCTTCTCCTAAAAGCTCAGAAACAACATCACTTACCATCAGCAAAGTCAGAGGATGAACAGAACGAGAGTGATCCAACCCCACAGCCGATTCACGATATGGAAGGTTGATTGCACCAATTCCGTTTTCATACAGATAAAGAATTTGTTGCCCCATAAGGTATGCACACGCAGCACCAAGGAGAGTGAAGACAACACCCCTTGCACGGGAAAGCTTGTTTTTGTGCTGCTCACTACTATGATCAAATCGGACAGGGACGCGGAAAAGATTGCAACGACCAGGGAAGAGAGATTCAATTTTCTCATATACTCTTTTCTGGCGGGCATATACACTATTGTTGCTGCCAGTTCCAAACAAAACGAACTTTTTTTCTGGATACTTCAGAAGGCGAGTGTACAAACCTGCGAGAGCATCAAGTCCACCACTCCATAAAGTCACCTCACATCCTTGGGGCGCTATGGAAAGAGATGGGTGTTCAACTAAGCGTTCTGGCGCAATCCGTTTTCGGAAGTCGAAAACCCATTCGCTATCAGTTGTCCATTTCAGCAAGTCATCTAGTTTTGTGAGAAATGTTTCAGCACTCAGCAATTCTGGATGACGTACTGGCAGGATCACATGAAAGCGGCGCTGCTTCTCTGTAAGACTTTGAGGTGCAAGACGATCTGAAGTATAGATTGCAACAGCAAGGTCAATGAGATCCGCAGCAATAGCTGGAAACTCTTCCTTAACCCTATATTTGAACTCTATATCATCTACATTAATACCAACAGTTAGCTTCTTATTCTGAGAGTGATCAACAAACAGCACAGATCCATAATTATTAGACACAGCTTGAAAATGCAAAGTGTAATCGCTGTAATCACTTTCATAAGATTTTTGCTGAAGCGAAGGTCTGTTGTTCATAGCAGATCCTCCTCAAGGTCTATTGCTTTAACTTGCGATCGCCGACTTCGTTTTAGCTTGGCTACATCATCATCTATATTCGCCTTTTTTGCCCATTTACTGATCTGGTCAAAAATATCTTTCCTTATTGCTTCTGCACGCTCTGTAAAAGTTAAAATATCAAATTTTTCGTGGTGATTGGGAATGAGTGGAATTCGTCCCTCAAATTCTGATACATACACTTTTTGCATATATCCTTCTGTTATAGCCTCTGCAATCGTGCTGGTTTCAAATTGCTGGCCATAACGTAAATCATGGAGAATACTTTTTCCAGCATCAAGGACAAGTGACTTAGTTCGATTTGGTATGTTGGCTGTTTGTACGAATCTATCAAGTTTTTTATTTAAATCGCCCCAAACTATAGATTCATTATTACCAGAGTCTTGAATTTCTTGGGTTAGGAGTTCTCCCATCTGCTTGGCTAACACAATAGCAGCAGCACCTTTCCTCTTGAGATCCTTTAAAAAGGCTTCCATCATTATCCTGGCACATTCGTTGCGCTCAAACTTTCCTTCACACAGGATTCTGTATGGCTTCTGATAAAGTCCTGAAAGCCCGTGAAATATATCCCCGTCAGGCATGGTTCGACCTCCAATGCTGAAACCCTGCTTATACAACGAGTTTAGAAGATTAATACAACAATGTCAAGACGTAAGTTGAACTTTACCTCCTTAATGTCAGGTTTTTTAGCAAAAGGAAATCACATCATGTTTGACAAATTACCCAAAATCACCTTAGCGGTTGCTATATTTACGCTATTTTCCACAAGTAAGCACAGCAGCTTAAATCATTAAATGATTCGCTACTTTCATTGAGCTTTCTGGCTTTGGCAAGCAGTTTAGATGGAAAAAACCGATTGTTTAAGCTTCGCGTTTCATAACGCTCTTTGTAACCAAATAATGCTATTACTTATTGTAAGTATCTAATTTTTCTGAGCAAAAATGTCAAATAATGTGCTATGAGTGAGTGGTTACTAGGTCAGGCTGAATGCGATCGCCTACAATTCCAAACAACCTCTGCAATAATTAAATTCTTGATTGGAACAGAAAACTTGGCTATCAGGTCACTGTAGTATAATTGCCAAGTCAAAAAAATCACGGTAAACTGAAGCAAATTTAAGAAAAAGTCAATAAGTCTTAATTTTCGTTAAAGTTGGGATAACAATCACAGTGTGAGGATTAATACTATATGCGAATCTTACTGGTATATCCAATATTTCCCAAAACCTTTTGGTCTTATGAGAAAATCCTAGAGTTAGTTGATCGCAAGGTTTTGTTACCACCCTTGGGTTTAGTGACCGTAGCGGCAATTCTGCCCCAAGAATGGGAGTTCAAGCTGGTTGACCGCAACATTCGCGCCATCACGGAAGAAGAATGGGCTTGGGCAGATGTGGTAATTCTGTCCGCGATGATTGTCCAGAAGGAAGATTTGTTAGGGCAAATTCAAGAGGCAAAACGACGTGGTAAGTTAGTTGCTGTGGGTGGTCCTTATCCTACTTCTGTCCCTCATGAAGTGGAAAATGTCGGTGCAGACTTCCTGATTCTCGATGAAGGGGAACTCACCCTACCCATGTTTATTGAGGCACTACAACGGGGTGAAACTTCTGGTGTTTTCCGCGCCACAGAGAAACCAGATGTCACCAGTACACCAATTCCCCGCTTTGATTTATTAGAGTTGAATGCTTATGACATGATGTCGGTACAGTTTTCGCGTGGGTGTCCTTTCCAGTGCGAATTTTGTGACATTATTGTTCTCTACGGACGCAAGCCACGCACCAAAACCCCTGCACAACTATTAGCAGAGTTAGATTGTCTGTATGAGTTGGGTTGGCGGCGGGGTGTGTTTATGGTGGATGACAACTTTATTGGTAACAAGCGCAATGTGAAATTGTTGCTGAGAGAGTTGAAAGTCTGGATGGAAGAACATCAATATCCTTTCCGCTTTGATACTGAAGCTTCTGTGGATTTGGCACAAGATCCAGAAATGCTGGAATTGATGGTTGAGTCTGGCTTCTCTGCGGTGTTCTTAGGTATTGAAACCCCGGATGAAGATAGTCTGCAATTAACGAAGAAGTTTCAAAATACCCGCAGTTCCCTCGCCGATGCAGTGCAAACCATTATTAAGGCTGGATTGCGGCCAATGGCTGGGTTTATTATTGGGTTTGATGGCGAAAAAGCAGGTGCAGGCGATCGCATTGTCAAATTTGCAGAAGAAGCGGGAATCCCCTCTACTACCTTCGCCATGTTGCAAGCTTTACCCAACACAGCATTATGGCATCGTCTGAAAAGAGAAGGACGACTGCGGGAAAATCAAGATGGTAACATCAACCAAACAACGTTGATGAATTTTCTTCCTACCCGTCCTTTAGAAGATATTGGCAGAGAATATATTGAGGCGTTCTGCACTTTATATGATCCTGTCAACTATTTGGATCGTACCTATCGCTGTTTCTTGATGATGGGTTTGCCAAAATGGAAAGCACCTTCCAAAATGCCGGAATGGATAGTTGTGAAGGCGTTACTGATCGTAATTTGGCGACAAGGTATTAAACGCGAGACTCGCTGGAAATTCTGGCATCACTTGTTTAGTATCCTCAAGCGTAACCCAGGAGTGCTGGAGCATTATATCTCTGTCTGCGCTCACAACGAGCATTTTCTAGAGTATCGCCAAATTGTCCGCGAGCAAATTGAAAGCCAGGTGGCTGCATATTTGGCACAAGGAAAAGAAGAACCTTATGTACCCGTACCGGCTAAAAAAGTTGAGGAAAAAACTGAGGCGATCGCTAGTTAATTGAAATACAATACTTTTCGGTTAAGGTTTTGTTCGCGTAGCGTGCCGTAGGCAATCCCCCCAACCACCCTAAACGCGCCTTCGGCGTAGGAAAAGGGGGGCTAAAGTCCTCAAAGTCCCCCTTCAGAAGTGGGATTTAGGGGGATCTCCAATGTGCAAATATTGTTAACCGAACAGTATTGAGTTACAATATTTTTCCTAGATTAATTTTTCTAGAGACGTTGTATACAACGTCTCTACATTTTTTTTGTCCAGAAGCTTGTAAATAGTGTCAAGTACAATCATTGCAAAACTTCCCAATCTTCTAAAGCAACAGTTTCTGTGGGGTCATCATACTGATATGGCTGTGTGTCATGCAAAGGATAAAGATTTTTATCTGCTTGATTTTGTAGCGTTTTAGCTGACAAAATTATTACTTCCACAGCTTCGCCAGCATGAAAGGGTAAACCTTGCAATGTCAAAGTTCCATATTCAGTTAAAATAACTTCGATTTTATGAGCGTTCATCTGACAATTCCTCATACTAAAGAATTTTAGATTATTTTACAAATAACCAGCCTGATCAGCTTGTTATCTGTAAAACTAACTCTGATGCTTTAGTCATTAACGAAGTATTAATCTCCCCATTATTCCCAACAGTTAATTTGTTGCTTGATGGCTTTCTTGATAAATGATTTCCTGAAACTGAATCATATCTTTTTGCGGGTCAGCGTGACTAACTTTGACTAATACCTGTTCTCCTAATCCTACAGAACGTTTAAAGAACATCGGCAACTGTAAGCCTAAATCTTCTAATAAAATTAGTGCCAAGTTGCTGTCTTCTCGTAGCCACATTAACACTGTCACGTCCCAAACTTGGTCGGGATGACGGCGCAAATATTCTAAAGCCCAATATCTATTAGTTTGCCGTTCTACCATTGTCACTTCTTGGGTGGTAGAGGTGACTGTCATCATCACTTCTCGGAGTTGGTCGGCTGTAAAGGGCAAACTCTCACCCCGTAAGTGGGCTTTTAACTGGAAGTGAGTCAGTAAGTCACTGTAACGGCGAATAGGGGAAGTTGCCTGAGTGTATGTATTTAAACCTAAACCAGCATGGCGTAAAGGCGTGATACTCATTTCACTCTTGGGCATACAACGACGCATGGCGCAGGAGCGAACAAATCCGGCTGGGAGTAAAAGTAATTCTTCGTCTGGGGGTAATTCTGGTTGGGGTTGACCACGAAAGGGCAGAGGTATATTGTGAGCTTGACCATAACGGGCGGCTACTTCACCCGCCATAATCATCATTTCTGCTACCAATTGCCGTGATGAGGAATCATCTAAAATATCAATATCGATCTGGTCATTTTTGACTTTGATCGTCGCCTCCGGCATATTGATACTGATGGCTCCTTGATTATACCGCCAAGATTTGCGCTGCTTTGCCCAGTTAGCGATCGCCTCAATTTCTGGTTCTGCTTCCACACCCAATTCCAACATCTCATTCACATCTTCGTAGGTGAGGCGATAAGTCGGCTTAATAAAACTAGGATGAATGGTGTAATCTTCCACACACCCAGTTTCATCTAAAACCACCCCAAAACTCAAGGCGCAAGAAATCCTTCCCTGTACCAAGCTCATGGGACCAGTTGCCAATAATTCCGGGAACATGGGAACCATGCCCGTCGGTAAATATACTGTACTGCCCCGTTTTCTGGCTTCCAGGTCTAATTCATCGTCTGGCACTAACCACCGGGTAGGATCAGCAATATGCACCCATAACCGTTCTCGCCCATCTGGAAGTAATTCCCAACTTAGACCATCGTCTATCTCCGTAGTGCTTTCATCATCAATTGTATAGACCTTTAAATGAGACAAATCTAGGCGATTTGTATCTAAGTCAGTTGGGGGGAAATCCAAACGCTGTTGCGCCACTTCTAATACCTTGCTAGGAAACTGAACCGGAATTGACGAACGACGCACAAACAAGTTTTCATGGGCATCCCACCAAGCTAAGTCTATTAATAACTGAAAGGCTCCTGGAGGAGTTGCCGGACGACCCAGCATATTCATTGTTTCTAACACTGGGGCTGGCGGCGGATAGGCACGGGCGAGAGTATCATAATTTACTCCCATTCGCACCACATCAGCCAGCAATGCTGCGTATTTTTCCAGTGCTTCTAATCGCTGGCGGTCGTGGCGTTGCCATTCCACCGCTTCTCCCTGGAGGGCTTGCTCTACGCGAGATAAAAATTCCTCTTGTCCCTTGGCTTTCAGTGCCTTGACTTCTGTCTGGTGTTTGAGTTCTGCTACCTGCGCCGCCGTTCGTGGTTCATAAGCTTCTCCTTTTTGCTTGAAATACAGTTTGTCTTCTGATAACAAGCAATGGGCAGCATAACAAGCAGCCGCTTCTGATTCGGAAAACAGCAGAGTCGCCATTTGGGCTGGCGTGACTGTTTCTCCATCCTCAACCAGTAATTCCCAAGCTACTTCCAGACTAGAGGGATCTATATAAGGTTGAACCTGCCCTTGAAAACTGCTAATTTCCGAGGGTTTATAGGTTTGTCCGTTAACTGTATAACTAATTTGTCTAGGCGCGAGGCTGTGAGATTGACCACGTTCATCTACCACAAACCAACGGGTTTTGCCGTCCGGGCGGTCTACTACTCCCAGACGGCGTTGGCGTAGCCTATCCGCAGGATTGTCGCCTTGAACCCTAAATTCAACTAGCGTACCCTTATCCACAACTCTCGCAATTATTGGTGAACATTTTTTATAGTTTTAAGTTCAGAGTTAGGAGTTTTGATTCTTAACTCATCACCTCATTTTAGATTTTAAATTTTGGATTTTGGATTGAAAAATCAAAATTTAAACAGGTTTGAAGCCACTGATTTAATTCATGGCACAAATTTAAAATCCCAAATCCCAAATCCTAAATTCTAGATTTTGAGCATCTACCTTCAGGTATGAAGTCAATCTAAAATCTAAAATCTAAAATCCAAAATTGAGTGACTTTTTCTTAAGCTTCCGCATTAACAAATGGCAATAATGCCACAATCCGCGCCCGTTTAATTGCTAATGTCAAATCTCGCTGTTGCTTACAGGTAAGCCCAGTAATCCGACGTGGTAATATTTTGCCCCGTTCGGTGATAAACTTACGCAACAAATCAACATCTTTGTAATCAATGGGGTCTCCTGGCTTAATGGGAGACAGGCGACGACGATAGTAACTCATCTTTACTTAATTTCCTTGTGAACAGTATGTTTGTTGCAGTGTGTACAGAACTTTCTCAGTTCTACACGGTTGGTCGTGTTGCGACGGTTCTTGGTGCTGGTATATCTGGAAACACCAGGAGAACGCTTGTCTGGGTTAGTCCGACACTCTGTACATTCGAGTGTCATTATTATACGCGCACCTTTACTCTTAGCCATAATCTTACAAACAGTGAAGCCTGAAGAGAAATTAACACAAATTACTATCTTCTCACACTTCGGCGCATTTTTGCAACTAATCGCTTAATCTTTATATCTAGCGAGTAGCCCCGGCGCGACGAAACTATGAAAGTACCACCGTAGCGGTCGTGTAGGGCTTGCTGCATCTGCTTGTCAGACAAAGCAGCGCCACAATCAATGGCTAGGGGAATTAATAGCAGTATAGCAGTGGGGTTAGCTCTGATGTTGCCCAGGGCAATTGACACCAAAAGCGCACCAAATCCGATTATAGCTTCTCGTTTGAGCAGCGATCGCAAGGTGGGGATTCTGCCTGTAATTTCGCCATTGCTGACTTCGAGAATTTTCAGGTCAAAAGCCCAACGCCCTAAGCTCTGCCCTTGATTGTTGTAAACTACCAGTATGCGAAAAATCACCCAGCAGAACAGAAACACGAGAATTTGCACCCACTGGATACCGATTTGATTGCCTCCCAATATAGAACTGATTAACCATGCACCCAGGAAATCTAGCCCTAATGCCATTCCTCGCCGCCCAATATCAGCTTTGGGATAGTGTATTTCACGGACTCGTTCTATAGTCATAAAAAATAGGTGTTTTTATTTAGTTTGGGAAAATAATCATGGCTCCTGTTGTTTATATTAAAGTGAAGACTGAAGCGATCGCTTGGCTGATTTCGTCAATTAAGCCACATTTTGCACCGAGTTAATTCCTTCTCCACACCATTGCACCAGTAACCAGCGACGAGAATCCTGATCAAGTGCTGGCAAAACACGGAAGTTAAAAACTTCTTGCCACACTTCCAACTCATACTGGGAGACAAAATCTGCTTCCAGTTCTTGAAAATTTTGCCAGGAGCGATCGCCTATAGCAGTTAGTATAGGAATAATTGTCATAATTGGGATTTGGGTAGCTACAGGTGTCATCGCTCATACTGCCATTATGATATGCTTTCCTGAAAAGTCAGAGTCATTGGCCATGCTATCAGTTAGCGATGCAGAGGCAATTATTTTAAATTTGGTGCAACCGTTAGATTCGCAACGGGATATAGAAATTATAGATTTATTGGCAGCAGACAGACGAATTATTTCCACTCCTGTCACCAGTAAATTAGATTTTCCCCATTGGGATAATTCCGCAATGGATGGCTACGCAGTTCGTTACGAAGATGTCCAGCATTCTAGCGACGCACAGCCAACAAGTTTAGAAATTATTGAAGAAATTCCCGCAGGATATCAACCCCAGTCCATAGTCCAATCGGGGCAAGCAGCGCGAATTTTTACAGGTGCGGTGATGCCAACCGGGGCGGATACTGTGGTAATGCAGGAAAAAACACGCCGAGAAGAAAACCGTGTATTTATTTTGACTGCACCCCAACCACAGGAATTTGTCAGACACAAAGGGGCTTTTTACCAAGGGGGAAAACAATTATTACCCAGAGGAGTGAAATTAAATCCTCCAGAAATTGCAGTTTTAGCGGCGGCGCAATGTGCGAAATTAAGTGTTTACCGTCGTCCCCGTGTGGCAATTTTTTCTAGTGGTGATGAGTTGGTAACGGCTGATAAGCCTCTGCAACCTGGTCAAATTGTTGATTCTAATCAATACGCTTTAGCCGCATTAGTCAGGGAAGCGGGAGCAGAACCGTTATTATTGGGAATTGTGAAAGATCATCCAGATACTTTAAGAGAGGCGATCGCCTACGCCATCGCTCATGCTGATATAGTTTTATCTTCTGGTGGTGTGTCTGTGGGCGATTATGACTATATTGATCAAATCCTGGAATCTCTGGAAGCTAAAATTCATATTCAGTCTGTAGCCATCAGTCCAGGTAAACCCCTCACCGTCGCCACTTTTCCCACTCCCCACTCCCCACTCCCTACTCCCCACTCCCCAATTTATTTTGGTTTACCGGGAAATCCTGTTTCGGCTATGGTGACTTTCTGGCGATTTGTGCAACCAGCTATTAAGAAGCTTTCGGGTTTGGCTGGTGGTTGGGAACCGACATTTCTGAAAGTGCGATCGCATCACGAGTTAAAATCCAACGGCAAGCGAGAAACATACATTTGGGGTAGCTTGCATTTAATTGATGGCGTTTATGAATTTCACAAAGCCGATGGTAGTCACAGTTCGGCTAATTTAATTAATTTAGCTCAAACTAATGCTTTAGCTGTTCTGCCTGTGGGTCAAACAGTTATTTCTCCACAAGCAGAGGTGCAAGTTTTACGGGTTGCGTTGGCATGAAATGTGTTTTTTAGGAGGAACGTATCGCTAAAGCGAAAGCTCCGCTAACGCGTAGCGCATACCACATTGGCGCTAGGCTCTCCCTTTGGGAGAAGGATACAAAGAACACAAAGGAAAGAGGATTTTACTAGAGTTTTTGCGTAAGTTCTAAGTTTTTCTCAAGACTGCACCAAAGCGATTTCTTCCTTCCTTCCTAGTACTTACGCATTGACAATAAATCCCAAATATGTGTAACTAAAAAGCACATATTTCGTAGGGGTTTAGCAATGCTAAACCCTTACCAAACGGGTATATTTACTATCAACATCATCATTTTTCAAAGCCGGAAATTGGCTATTTTGGTGACGTAGTAGCGTGGCAAGGCTAAAATGTTGCAATAGATTTTTGAGAAAATTCAGATAAATCAATGTTTTCGGCTTTTTCCTAATGCACTATTTTAAGCTTGCCACGCTAGTAGGGTGGGTTAGGACGGTAGTCCGTAACCCACCATTATCCTTCAATTTAAGGTGGGTTACGCTGCGCTAACCCACCCTACTGGCTGTAAATCCGGTTCCCCTCCTCGCTTGCGGGGAGGGGCTAGGGGTGGGGTGACATGATTGTGGTAATCGTAACTAATTAAACAGACATGATATAAGTCCTACTTCAATCTCCCAGCCAAAGTAGCAACTATAGATAATAATTGAGCAGGCGGAATGGGTTTAGCGACGTGCATTTGAAACCCTGCGGCTAAAGCTTCTGTCTGGTCTGCATATTCCGCGTAGGCGGTGAGGGCGGCGGCGGGAATTTGTCCACCGGCTTCAGGACTCAACTCTCTCACCTGACGAATTAAGCTATAACCGTCCTCTTCTGGTAAACCAATATCCGATAAAAGTACATCGTAGCCACCGGGGTTGGCTCTCAGCGTTGCTAAAGCTTCTTTTGCTGATTCGACTCCTGTCATTTGCGCGCCGTACTCTTCTAATACTGCTTTAAATAACTGACATATATCTGCTTGATCATCCACGACTAATACCCGCACTCCTTCCAGAGATGGAATTTCCTCCAGTTGGCAATTCTAGCTGATTTGTGCAGGCGGCTGGTTTGGTGGATGTGGGCAGAGATATCTGTTCCTTGGGAGCTTGCAGAGGTAGCCTGACGGTAAAAGTTGCCCCTTGACCTTCACCCTGGCTTTCGGCTTCAATTGTACCGCCGTGGAGTTCTAGCAAATAGCGAACAATGGAAAGCCCCAGTCCCAATCCAGGGTTCGAGCGAGTTCTGCTACCATCTGCTTGACGGAATCGCTCAAAGATGTAGGGAAGAAAGTCAGCACTAATGCCATAACCAGTGTCGCTGATTTGAATCTCAGCCTGAAAATCAGTGTAATTTAGGGTAATGGCAACTTTACCCCCGGTTGGGGTGAATTTTATGGCGTTAGAAAGTAAATTCCAAAACACCTGCTGTAAGCGATTTGCATCGCCTACCATACTTTTGGGTGCAGGAGTTAGCTGGGATTCAATTTGAATATTTTTGGCTTCGGCTGAGAACCGGACAACCTCCATAGCAGATTCAATTACGGAAACCAGATCAAGTTTTTGGGCATCCATCCGCAGCCTCCCGGCACTAATGCGGGAGATATCTAACAAATCTGTAATTAGATGAGCTTGAGCTTGGGCGCTGCGCTCAATGGCTGCTAACCCCTTATTAATTGTCGCTTGATCAAATTGCTTCTTCTGTAATAACTTCGACCAGCCCAGCATAGAATTAAGTGGGTTCCGCAGTTCGTGGGAGAGAATCGATAAAAACTCATCTTTGGCGCGGTTGGCGGCTTCCGCAGCATTGCGAGCTGACTGTTCTTGACCTAAAAGGTGGGTGCGTTCTGCTTCTAATTGCTTTTGCTGAGTAATGTCTTCAATTACCAGCAGAATCATTTCCCTATTGTCTGTTAGGGTCATTTTTCGGGCATTGAGCCGCATGATTTTGTGTCCAATTTGCTCAAAGTTGTGTTCAACTTCCAGACCTTGAAACTGGTTTTGATATGGGAGAATTTCTTCTAAAAGCGATCGCAACTGGGGAATATTCCACTGTCCATTCCCGATTTCGTAAACCAGGCGTTGTTCTGTTTCTGCTGGTAGAACCTGGAAAGTATCATAGAAAAATTGATTGGCGCTGATTACTCGTAAGTTGACATCTAGCACCACGAGAGATTCGCGCATCGTATCCACAATGGCCTGCACATAATCTCTGGATGTTCTAATCAGTTCCGAACTGCGTTTGAGGTCGTCAATATCAACTAAAATCACCACAGCCCCATCAATTTTGTTGTCTATTGTCCGATAAGGTCGAATCCGCAAATCATACCAACGCCCGTTTTTGTCTTGAACTTCTTGCGTTTTAAAATTGAGAGTACCAATTACATCTAAAATTTGTTTCTCTAAGTCAGGAATATTCAAGTTGTGATTAATATCACTGATTGGTCGCCCCATATCACTGGAAATCAGGTTAAAAATTTTCTCAGCTACTGGGGTATAGCGGCGAATTTGCAGATTTCCTCCCAACATCAGGATGGGAATATTAATACTGCTGAGGAGATTTTGTAAATCGTTGGTGACTTCGTTTGACTGGATATTACGCCGATGCAGTTCGTCGTTAATCGTATTCAGTTCTTCGTTGGTAGCCTGAATTTCTTCCTTGGCTGTTTCTAATTCCTCATTGGTGCTTTGTAATTCTTCGTTGCTGGAGAGAATTTCTTCGTTAGCGGCTCGTAAATCTTCATTAGTAGCTTGCTGCTCTTCAATAATTGATTGCAGATACTCTTTATTAGCTGCTAACTCTTGTTTAAGTCGCTTAATCTCCTGCTCTTGCTCGTTGGGCTTGCGTCGCCCAGTCCGCCCAGGAGGGCTAACAGCCTCTAAAATAGGGGTTGGGGAGGATGATGATGCAAACAGCACTAAAAAGTACCATTCTCTAGCCGCAGGAGGTTTAAATGGCACAACATCAATTTTTACCTGCTTGACTTGCTCATGATCTCTCATTTGTATGCCTGACTTACTCACCGGCACTTCTCTATTTTTGGCTTGATGAATAGCGGTACGTAACTCTAACCGTAATTCATCTTTCGCCATCTTCAGTAAGTTAAAATTGGGTCTGCCTAGTGGTGGTTGCAGAAAAGGACTGGTATTTCCCCGGAATTGCAAAATTTCCCAATCTTCGTTAATAATTACACCCACCGGAGCGTAGTCATTTAACACAATTAGATCAGCTGCTTTATATAGTTCTACATCATTCCAAGTATCTGCGCTGACTGGTGGCTGGGTGTTGACAGTTTCTAAAGGATAGTTGTTGGTAATCAGATCCATACCCAAGCGAGTTGCAGTAATTTTCCGGGAATATATCTTATTCTTTCTATCCACTAAAGCAAACAAGTCCGGGAAATCACCGACTGTTTCCGATGTGCCTAACATCAAAAAACCATTGGCATTCAGACCGTAGTGGAAAATCGGCAGCAGCTTTTTCTGCACGGCGCTGCCCAAATAAATTAGCACATTGCGACAGGTAATTAAATCCAACCGGGAAAATGGGGGGTCGCCAATCAGGTTTTGTCTGGCAAAAACGCACAGTTCCCGCACTGGCTTGCTAATTTGATAACCGCCCTCGACGGGGACAAAGAAGCGCTGGAGCCGTTCTGGTGAAATATTTGCTACTTGATTTATTTTATAAATACCGTTGCGAGCTTGTTCAATTGCTGATTCGTTGATATCGGTGGCAAAAATCTGGATGGGAATATTAATTCCCTGATTAGTTAAAAACTCTAGCAAGCAGATAGCGATAGAGTAGGCTTCTTCACCTGTGGAACAACCAGCTACCCAAATGCGGATGGGTGAGTTTGGGGTTCTATTTTTGGTAATTATGGGAAAAATTTCTGTCTTTAAGGCTTCAAAGGCTTCGGAATCGCGGAAAAAACTGGTGACAGTAATTAGTAAATCTTGATATAAAGCTTTAATTTGCGCCGGGTTCTCTTGCAAATAAGTGACGTAATCTTCTAGCCTGTCTAGTTTAGATAACATCATCCGTCGCTGGATGCGCCGCTTCAGGGTTGTGTTCTTGTAATGGCTAAAGTCAACTTTGGTCGCAGTTCGCAGCAGACTGAAGATGTTTGTTAAAGCATCTCCGGTTTCAGGGATTGTATCTATGGCTTTAACTGAGGTGGGATGATTAACGTAGGGATGATGACTGATATTAGCTAATTCTGCGGCAATTTGTTTGGGTGTCAGAATAAAATCTACATATCCAGAAGCCACGGCTGTATTCGGCATACTATTAACTTTTGCCGATTCTTCACACTGAGCAAAAGTAATTCCCCCAGCCGCTTTGATTGATTCTAGTCCCTTTGTGCCGTCGGAGTCACCCCCGGACAGTACAACCCCAATGGCTTTGTTTCCCCGTTCTTCGGCTAAAGAAATAAAGAAAGTATCAACTGTCATGGAAAATCCATGCGTCTTTTCTCGTAGAGTCAGTTGCAGGATTCCTTGACTAATGGTCATCATCCTGTTGGGCGGAATTACATACACATGATTTGGTTCCACAACCATGCCATGCTCTACTTCTACCACAGGCATTTGGGTGGTGCGAGAGAGAATTTCTGTCAACAAACTTTTTTGATTGGGGCTGAGATGCTGAATTAAGACAAAGGCCATACCTGTATTAGTAGGTAAATGGCTGAGTAGTTCTCTAAATGCCTCTAATCCTCCCGCAGAAGCACCCATTCCCACAACGGGAAATAATTCGTTTTGGCTAACCTGTTTCCCGTCAGAAGAGTTGGATTGAGAGTTCATTATTTTCAGCCGAGCAGGTTTCGGAAAATCGTTTATTTTTAATTAAAGTTTGATGACTCTGGTTCTACTCTAGCTAAAACCGTTTGACAGATTTAGATAAAATTCACCATTGACAAATTAGACGAGAAGTGATTTTATTTCACGCAGAGGCGCAGAGGCGCAGAGTCGCAGAGAATATGAGTTAAAAAAATGTAAGTTAATTTTTTGTGTACAGTCTTATGATGGAATTAAGCTGTTTACAGCGATTTTCAGATCAATGAACCACATTTTTATATCTCACGCATCAGCGAAGCGAAGTACGAAGTACGTTAGGCGCAAAGGCGCAAAGGAAGAAAGTAAGGTATCGATTATTACTAGCCCTGGCGACTAGAAGTCGCGGCTACACAGACAAAACCCACCTACGTGGGTTGAAAATCCTGAGTTTCTCGTTAGTAGGGTATCGCTAACGCGAAGCGTAGCCATATTATATTCGCCCAAAACTTTTAAAACATCCTCTAAGAAGACAGTCTCAGAATAGTTGTTACAGCACAACGGGGCATAAATAAAATCCACCATTGAAGCTAAATTATTATTAATATAATGATTACGGTAAAACCCGCACTAGTTCAGAGATATAGTCTATGCAGCTACTTAAAACAACCGATCAAGATTTTTCTGTTAGATTCAAGGCGCTGGTGAGCGATCGCCGCGAAGCAACGGTTGATGTTAGTGGTACAGTTAAAGATATTCTCGCTGATGTGAAAGTGCGCGGTGATGCCGCAGTTCAGGAATATACTACTAAGTTTGATCATTACTCTCCCCCTTCTTTACATCTAAGTGCTGATTTTATTGCAGAACGCGCAGCACAATGTCCGCCAGATGTCAAGGATGCGCTGGAATTAGCAGCAGAAAGAATTAGTTTTTTTCATCAAAAGCAACTACCCGAAAATATTGGCTATACGGATACAGCCGGGGTGAAACTGGGATTAAATTGGGTGGCTTTATCTCAGGTGGGGATTTATGTCCCTGGAGGACGCGCCAGTTATCCGAGTTCTGTCTTAATGAACGCTTTACCTGCCAAAATTGCGGGTGTGGAAAGAATCGTCATGGCAGTACCTATGCCTCGCGGTGAGATTAATCCGGCTGTACTCGCAGCCGCCCAAATTGCCGGGGTGAAGGAAATTTATAGTATTGGAGGGGCGCAGGCGATCGCCGCTTTAGCTTATGGTACAGAAAGCCTGAACCCTGTAGATAAAATTGTCGGTCCTGGTAACGCCTATGTTGCAGAAGCGAAACGTCAGGTATTTGGGACTGTAGGTATTGACAGCGTAGCCGGACCTTCGGAAATTTTGGTGGTAGCAGATAGCCAAAATAACCCAGAATGGATAGCCTGGGATTTACTTTCGCAAGCCGAACACGACCCCAGCGCCCAATCTATTTTAATTACTGATTCTGCCAGCTTTGCTGATCAAGTTTTAGCAGCCATTGAGGAAATTCTCGTAAATCTACCTACAAAGGAAGTAGCTAAAACCAGTTGGGAACAGCATGGTGCAATCATTCTGGTAGAAGATTTAGCTGATAGTATCCCCCTACTAAATCAGTTAGCTCCCGAACACGTAGAATTATGCGTAGATCATCCCCAGGAACTTGCTAATCAAATTAAGTCTGCTGGGAGTATATTTTTAGGACGTTATACCCCAGAAGCCATTGGCGATTATTTAGGGGGACCAAATCATGTTCTACCTACCGCCCGTTCTGCACGTTTTGCTTCTGGGTTGAGTGTGTACGACTTTCTCAAGCGCATTACTTATTTAGAATGTAATCAACAAGCCCTGCAAACCATCGGTAAAGCCGCCGTAACTCTAGCAGCAGCCGAAGGTTTACCAGCTCATGGCGGTAGCGTTTCTATTCGCATAAAACCTTGACGATATAGATCCCCGACTTCTTTGAGAAGTCGGGGATCTGGATATTCTGGATATTACGTTTTTTAAGTTTGATACCAATTTCATATAAACAGGACTTACGCAAAAATTACCAAGAATCTTGATTTATTAAACCGCCAAGTCGCCAAGAACGCCAAGAAAACGCAGAGTCTGCGTAAGTCCTAATAAAGATGCATAAAAATAACCCCTCCCTAACCCTCCCCGCAAGCGAGGAGGGAACCGGATTTTTGTGGTGTAGGGGGGGTCAAAATAATATGCAGCCTCACAAATAATTGGTATGAGCTACTTCCACCCCACAATGGTTTTATTTCTGTTTTTGACCTCCGGAAATTTGCCCTTGTTGGCTTTGTCCTGGTAACTGAACAGTCACAACTCTGGTTTTTTCTTCTTCGGCTTTTGGCATGGTGAGACACAAAACACCATTCTGAAAGTCAGCTTGTACTTTATCGTTTTGGATTCGAGATGGTAGAGGTATTACTCTTTGAAATCTGCCATAACGAAACTCTGAACGCCGCATACCTCTTTTTTGTTCGTCCTTGATTTCACATTTACGTTCACCAGTTACAGAAACCGTATCTGCGGCAACTTTGACATCTAAGTTTTGGGGGTCAATCCCAGGAATTTCCATCCACAGTTTGATATCATCAGATGTTTCTTCCAATTCTGCTGGAGGTACAAATGTCAATCTATCGCTGATGATTTCGCCTGTATCAGTTGAGGGTGTGATTTGATCAAGTAGACGATTCATTTGGCGTTGGATGGTTTCTATTTCTCTAAAAGGTTCCCAGCGACTTAATACCATGATTTTTATCTCCAATTAATTGTTGAAGTGTTTAAAAAATGCTGCGTTCAGTTCCCCAAGTACGAAGGCGAAAAGCCAGAATCAGAAGTAAGATACCGAAAATAATGGCGTAAGCACCAATAATCCACAGAATTGCTAACGCACCAGCAATAGGCCAGACGATGAGTAAAACGCCGAACAATACCGACGCAATGCCGGCTGATGGCTAGTAGCCACTCATTTTGAATTTCTTTTCGTACCTGAATGGCTGCGATGATTTCTAAAACGCCAGTGACGATCGCCCAAGCTGCGATGATGTAAAGTAAGACTAATGCTGTAATCCCTGGCCAGATAAAAGCCATGATTCCAATCGCAATACCAATTGCACCTTCGAGCAACATTAGCCAACCGTGGGTATGAGTTAGACCATCTCGGAAGGCAGCGATCGCTAATAATACTCCACTGACTAAGACAAAGGCAGCAAAGATAAATATCAAAGCTGTGAGGGTAATATCTGGCCAGAAGAGGGCTGCTAAACCAAAGATGATCGCGATCGCACCTCGTAATGCAACTGTCCACCAATTCCTGGCCAAGCGCGTTCCCATTCTCATGGGGTCAAGATTTGTCATAGCTGGAGTTTGTAACTGGCGTTGAAGTTATCAATAGTTTGTCTAAACACCAAAGGGAAAAGTCTCTGGTGCGTCCCGCATTTCCCAGGTAGGAACACGGTCTAGAGGTTGGACTCCCTTGGTATCATCAATAGAAATCACCGCATCAAATTGTTGGGGGAGACAAGCATGGAAGTAGTGACTCACACGCTCAGTTTCCGGTTGGTAAATCACACCGATTGCTCTTTCTAGCCGGGGTTGTCGTAAACCCACAATTGCTTGATTCTCATCCCGGAGGTTGAGGTAAAATTGGGGTATTTCCGTCTCATGAAATAAAGCTTCATAACTTCCAGGTAAGGCAGAGCGAACCTGTTTGAGTTGAGCCGTTTCTCCCCAGTTAGAAACTGCGGTGACAGTACCCGTATAGGTGGTAAATCCGATATTTACAGCCTGATCGCCATAGCGTTCTTTGACCAATTGACCAACATTCACCTCACCCATTGACCCCATATCAGTGGCGCGTGCGTCACCTAAATGGGAGTTGTGTTCCCAAACCACAACTTTGGCTTGGGGATGTTGTTGATCCAAATGTTCCACCAGCTGGTCTAAGGTTTCCGCCATGTGGCGATCGCGTATATTCCAAGAAGAGACTCGCCCTTGAAACATCGAGCGGTAGTAATGTTCAGCGTTTTTGACTAATCGAGCATTTTGTTCGGCATAAAACAACTCATCAGCCTGAACTCGCCCGTCTTTCTGCACGTATTCGGCAGTCCGACGTTGCAATTCTTGCAGTTGATTAATTACTTGTTCCTCACAAGATTTAGCAATGCCAAAACTGGTAGCATACCCATATTGTTGAGCATCTTCGCCAAAATGCTCTAAACATGAATAGCGATCGCGCGCGCGTTGGGCGGCTTCGGGGTCAACTTGATTCAGGTAGCCGAGAACTGCTTCTATGGAAGCGTACATACTATAAAGGTCTAACCCATAAAAACCCGTTTTAATGGCCTTTTTGGGTAAACGATCATTGTATTCCCGTAACCAGCCGACAAAATTTAGCACATCTGTATTCCGCCACATCCATAAAGGGAAGCGTTGAAAATTTAAGAGTGCTTCGGCTGGTGTGGGGTCATCATCGACACCCTGCACATAACGATTTACTCGGTAAGCATCAGGCCAATCCGCTTCCACCGCTACGGCTGTAAACCCCTTTTCTTGAATTAGTCGCTTGGTAATTTCCGCCCGTTGTTCGTAAAATTCATGAGTCCCGTGGGAGGCTTCGCCAATCAAGACAAAACGCGCGTTGCCGATTAAATTCATTAATGGATCGTAGTCTTGATCTGCGCCTGTTAATCGGTGGGCATACCCACGCACCGCATCGACTATGCTGGTGATAGTTGCGTCTACCATAATGAATTAATGATTGAGAAATACCCGCACGGGTTTTAAATTCCGTATCACCGCGCAAGTTAAGTTCGATACGGTTTTTACACCTGTTATATTTCGGTTCTTACTATATTCAGCTTAAAAATCTCAACCTCTGATTCCATCTGGCTAAGGTCGCATGATACTAAATGTATGGATCTCCCTCTAGGAATAGTCAAAACACATATCTTGTACCTTCCATTTTGTGTAATAAGACCCCACCCCTAGCCCCTCCCCGCAAGCGAGAACACAAGTCGGGAAAGACCCCACCCCTAACCCCTCCCCGCAAGCGAGGAGGGGAACAATATTTAAGCGGAAATCTTGTTTTGAGGACTAGAAACTCTCTTGGGTTCAGGATGTTTGTATATCTTAGCCCTGCGAGGAGAGAGGCTGAAAAAGCCTATTATTTATTTATTCCTTTTCCCCCTCCTTATAGGAAGCTACGGTGTATACACAAATTGGACTAGAGCTAATTTTCAGCCCTAGAAACAGTATTCAAACAAAAATCCTGCTCCCCTCCTCGCTTGCGGGGAGGGGCTGGGGGTGGGGTCTTATGACACAAAAGAGAATTTCCCCACTTGTGTGTACACGGTAGCCTTATAGGAGGTGGGAAGGGGTTGGGGTTAGGTTCCGTCGAACTCACGTTTTTATTCAATGTCTGATCAAGTTTGGTTATCACATCTGCAAAAACACCGTGCGATCGCAGTTATTCGCGCTTCAGATATGCGGTTAGCTCAAAATATGGCTATGGCTGCTGCGGCTGGGGGAATGCGGCTGATTGAAATTACCTGGAATAGCGATCGCCCTGGGGAATTAATTAGTCTATTACGGGCGGAGTTACCAAATTGTCTCATTGGCACGGGGACGCTGTTTAATGTCGGACAATTGCAAGAGGCGATCGCATCTGGGGCGCAATTTCTCTTCTCCCCTCACGTTGATTCTGCCATGATTCAAGCCGCAGTCAAACAAGATGTGCCGATTATCCCCGGTGCTATGACTCCCACAGAAATTGTCACTGCTTGGAATCAGGGTGCAAGCTGTGTGAAGGTGTTTCCTGTGCAAGCTGTGGGAGGAGTTAATTATATTAAAAGTTTACAAGGTCCACTGGGTGAAATTCCCTTAATTCCCACTGGGGGAGTGACTTTAGAAAATGCTCCAGAATTTATCCAAGCTGGTGCGATCGCTGTGGGTTTGAGTGGTCAATTATTTCCTGAAAAGCTTGTTAGAGAAGGAAATTGGCAGGCGATCGCGTCCCAGGCAAATCAACTAATGCAGAGCGTCACAACATAGCCGGAGAAGTGTAAAGGGCTACTTAAAAGTCCTCCCAACAGCGCAAACAACACGAAAACCAAAACTGTGGTTGCGGTTGTCGCGCTCCGCCCTAGTGAGACTGCCGCGAGACGCGGAACGGCAGCCTCTAGGATTGTCGTACCAGGACCCGCCCCGCAGTAAGGATCTTCCTTTTTTTTGGTAAATATTATCATTATTATTATCATTAAACCAAGCTCTGCCATCTGTTGGCGCTCCTTCATAGTTTTCGTGCCTATCATCAAGACACCATTCCCATACATTTCCGTGCATATCGTATAGTCCAAAGTTGTTAGCTGCGTTAAAACTGCCCACAGGTGTAGTCTCCTTTCTATAAATTCCTTTTACACCCCTGCCATAAGTTTCAGTAGCTCTATAGTTAGCCAATTCTGATGTGATTGTCTCACCAAAGTGAAATGGGCTAGTAGTTCCAGCACGACAGGCATATTCCCATTCTGCTTCACTAGGTAGACGGTACTCCCTTTTTGTGTAGGCAGTAAGACGCTGACAAAATTCAACTGCATCGTACCAAGAGACTCGATCTACAGGTCTATTTACACCCTTAAATTTAGAGGGGTCAGCGTCTAGGTCTTTATTCACCTTTGCTAACGCTGCAACAGCTTTCCACTGTGGTTGAGTGATTGGATATTTACCCATGCAACATTGTTGAATATTTACTAAATGCTGGGGGCTTTCTGATTCCCTGCGTTCCAGTTCATTCTCTGGTGAACCCATCATAAAACTACCCCCAGGAATCAGCAGTATATCTAACCCAATTCCATCGCCCAAATCTTCTACATAGTATTGGGCTGTCTTTTGCGTTCTGTTTATAACTATTTTGGACATTGACTATATTTAATAAATTTTTAATTAAGTTTGCGTCTAATTCGGGTTATATCCCAAAATACGATTTTTTAATAATTATCAAGTGTAATAAGTAGGTCGGCGTAAAAATTTCAATGTATGTCATTGCGAATGGAACGAAGTGGAATGAAGCAATCGCAAGAGTTTTGGGGTTTTTACATTCTGTTACATAGTTAAGTTTATTTGTGCCGACTTACTGTATTTTTTAAAAAAAGATCGCTCCGCTAAAAAAGGAAAAAAAGAAGGGTAAAGGACAAAAGAGAAAAAGTATAAAGGGCTACTGAAGAATCCTGCCAACAGCACAGACAACACGAAAACCGATACTGTATTTGACATCGACGCGCTCCGCCCTAAGATCGTTGCTGCGAGACGCAGAACGGCAGTACTTAGGAGAGTAGACCCAGGAACCGCCCCGCAGTAAGGCTTTTCCTTGCTTTTGAGAAAGGTTATTATTATCATCAAACCACGCACTACCATTTCCTGGCGCTCCTTCATAATTACTATGCCAATCATCAAGACACAATTCCCATACATTTCCGTGCATATCGTATAGTCCAAAGTTGTTAGCTGCTTTAAAACTGCCCACAGGTGTAGTCTCCTCTCTGTAGCTTCCTTTTACACCCCTGCCATAAATGGAGGTAGCATCATAGTTAGCCAATTCTGATGTGATTGTCTCACCAAAGTGAAATGGGCTAGTAGTTCCAGCACGACAGGCATATTCCCATTCTGCTTCGCTGGGTAGGCGATACTGTCTTTTTGTATGGGCAGTAAGACGCTGACAAAATTCAACTGCATCGTACCAAGAAACTTGCTCTACAGGTTTATTTGCACCCTTAAATTTAGAAGGGTCAGGCTTTAGTTCTCGGTTAACTTGCGGCAGATATGCCACTGCTTGCCACTGTGCTTGTGTTACTGTGTATTTGCCCATGAAGAAAGCTGGAACAGTTACTTCGTGTTGAGGACTTTCATCACTAAAACGCGCTGGTTCCTCTTTTGGCGACCCCATCGTAAAATTGCCTTCAGGAATAGACACCATTTCTAGTTGAACACCATTCAATTCTTCAATAAAATAATTGGCTGTTTGACGACTACGACGAATATTTATTAGAGAATTATTTACTTGCAGTTGAATAACATTCTTGAAATTTCTTTTATTAACTTTTTCACCCAAAGCTGTTGAAAAAATTTCCCATAATCGATATGCTAATTCTTTTAGGTATTCTGTAGAGCAATTTGATGATGCTGCGATTTGCTCATAAGTTTTATCTGATATTGTTTCTTGTATAATTAGCTGTTCAACTTCAGTCAAATGTTTTTCTGTCTGGGAAAATACTAAATTATTAGCAACTTCTATAGGATTAGTTGTATTAGCTTCTTTAATTCCTGTGATGAGCGCAACTTCAAACTCAAAAGATTGCAGGTTGTAATTTACATCATCATCCTCAACAGAAATATTTACGGCTTCAAAGGTTAAATCTTGAATTGGAGGGAAACCTTGTAATGGGTCACTAATTACCAACCTACCTCGAAAATCTATTTTGCCTTCCTTGGGATAATTCAACCATCCTTGAAATAACTTTCCTGTTTGATTATCTCCCCAAAAGTAGCTATCTTCGCTATTTACCTTAAAAGTGATACTAGCAGCAGTTTGATTATCACCAAAATTCCAAGATAACCTTTGCTCATTTATAGTTAAATTTTGAATTACCGCCAACCCAAAACGAGAACGAAACTGCACTTCACCTTGTGGAGAAATCCATAAATGTTCTGGTTGTGATTCTTTACGCCAAATACCTGTTTCTCCACCCCATTTAACTGAACAAGTGTATTCTCCAGCAAATACTTGAAAAATGCTAGGTTCGGTATCTTTTCGTTGTGGATTTTGAGACTGTTCAATTTCTTCAGCAAATCGAGCATAATCTCCTCCTAAACGTTTTAAAACTTTGGTAGTGATAGTGGCAAAATGTTTGACATCAAAATCTGTAACATTCTTCTCGGTTTTTAATTTTTCTAACTCATCTGGCTTTTTTAACAACGCATAAAATTCTTTAAGATTTTTTCCCAGTTGTTTAGCAAAATATTCAGAAATAATTTCAATTATTTCCCGTGACTTGACTCTGGAACTGTCTGAAAGTAAGCTATCTCTAATTTTTTCATCAATAAAATGATATTGAACATAATCTGGGTCAGTATCTGGTGTAATTTCTTTGGTAGGTTTTAAAATACCACCTAAAAATACTTCAGCTATGACATGAATTTGAGGAAGTTCTAAATTATTATTTTTATTAATTAAATTTTGAATTAAACGCACTACAGGCAAATTAATTACAGGTGCAGACGCTAATAAACTGGCTAATTTTCTGGCTACGGGGGAGGAACTCACACGAAAATTGTGTATTCTTTCTTCAATAGTTAATTGTGATTGCTCATCACTTTCTTTCTCTTGCTCTTGAAGAGAAGAAAATGCAAAGCCACCTGCACCTATATTTCCTTTTCCTGTTACCATTTGACTCCAAGTTTCTATAGAATTTTGTGTTAGGCTAAAAACAGGAACTTTGATAGAATTTTGATCAATATAATCCCAAATTAAAATTTCTTTAATGAATAAATTACGATTGGATACTGCGGGAATTAAACTATCTAACTGTACCATTGTGCCTAAACTCAAGCCAGTTCTTAACCACATTTTTTCCGGTAACATTTGCACAATAGCTACAACATTATGTTTACCCCAAATTTTTAATAAATCAAAAGCTTTGCCATTGCGCCAAATTTCACTAACACAATCACTCACTACTAAGATTAAACGACGACCACTAGGATCAATTAATTTCTGAGTTGAATATTTTTTTTTACTTATTTCTTGTCTTAAACAAATATCTCCTTGCTCATTTTCCACCATACCAAAAGTTTGAATATTGCGAAAAATACCATAATGTTTTAAAATTTGTTCTAATTCTTTGGTTATGCCTTGCCAAAAAATCATAGAATCACTTTTATCGATTACTACTGTTAAATCAAATCTTAATTCTAGTTGCGGTTTCAGAACAGGAATACAGACTCCATTTAATTCAGCAGTCAGTTCAACTGTGGCATTTTCATCTAACAAAACTGCTTTACCAAAGGCAATATATTGAATTAAAGGACGTAATGCTTTAGCAATTTTTAAGGGATAAGGAAGAGATGAACGGTCAGGAAGCTTTATCGATAAACCGCTACCAGAAGATGTCTTTGAGGTTTGAGGAGTAACTACAGCAGTTGATGGTTCTGGCTGAATAACATTTGTTGGTGGGGGTGGGTCACTTAGTATATCAAATGGTCTGTCTTTTGGTATATCTGCTGGTATATCTTCTGGTACATCTTTAATTATTGTTTTTGGTTCATTAGATGAATCTTGTATTTTTTGACCAGAAAAATTAGACGAGGTTTGTTGTGCTAACCAGAGAATTTCAGCGATTTCTGTACCAGTTAGCTTTAATTCTTTTTGTAATACTCTAATTAACTGGTCAAATTTCTCACTCATAGTTTTTTGCTGACTCCAATACCAATTGTCTCAGACTAAAATATTTTTGAAGTTTTTATTGTTCATCAGTCGCAGATAAACTTTTAAACAATAAATCTTGTAAATCTTGGGTAAAAGCTTCAGAACTAAGATTATTTCTCATGTAAACTGCATTTAATAACTGATCTGTTGCTCGTTCTTGTTCTTCTTTCCCTAAAAAAGTCTGTATGAGTTCAATAGTTTTTTGTTCAGTCTGAGTAAAACTACTATCAGTAAAATGAGATTTAATTATGTTTGTTAAAGATTGTTGATCAGGATCTGGCATTTTTACCCGCAGACACCGACGTACAAATGCAGGAGGAAAATCTCGTTCACCATTACTGGTCATAATAATAATGGGAAATTCTGAACAATTTACTCTACCTGCTTTAATTGCAGCTTTAATATTTGAATCTTCTGTACGAACTTTTACAGTTTTAGATTCTTCAATTTTAGATTCTTCAATTTTAGAAGTATCTGCCCAACGGACTAATTCAGGTATGGCAAATTTACCTTCTTCAAATAAATGTAATAAATCGTTAGGTAAATTGATATCACTTTTATCAATTTCATCAATTAATAATACTCTAGGATGAAGAGATGGCAAAAAGGCTGTACCAACTGGACCCAATGTGATATATTGTCCAATATCAAAAGATTGTTTCTGCTCTAGGTTGTCTTTATTTAGCTGATAATCTTGGAGTCGTGCGATCGCATCATAATCATACAATCCATCCTGTAATGTAGAACGAGAAGTAATTGCCCAAGTTAATACAGAACCTAATTGTAATTCATGAGCGATCGCATAAGCTAAAGATGTTTTTCCAGATCCGGGATTTCCTGTAACCAAAAGAGGTCGTCGCAAATATAGCGCCGCATTTACCGCATCTAATACTGTTATATTAGTATTATTTGTATACTCGTCATCATCTGCTTTTGTTGCTTGACTAGAAACACGAAATTTTTCACCCTTTTCTCGACCTCGTTTATTTTCATCAGAGATTGCTAATTTTTGAATTTCTCCCCATTGTTCTTTAATTTCTTTGTCTAGTTCTAAGTCTTTTTTAATATCTAAAAATTTTCGCCAAGGAGGTGATGGTGGAAGTTCATCAATCTTTTTAACATGAGTTTTGCCATCGCCATAAAATAAATACCAATCTTTGTGGTTTTCTGAATCATTTTTTGGTTTATTTTTAGTCATTGTTTCCTCCTTGTGTTCATATATAATTTAATTACTACAATATAGATTTCTAAACCTTCATTGCTGTATTAGGTGAAATTAGTTGACTAGATTTTGTTGGTATTTTATAATGGTCAAATAATACTCCTAATTTATAACCAAAATCGTCTTTTTCTTTCATGTATTCTTTGCGAATATCATGAATATTTCTCAAGATTTTATATAATTTACAAAAATCAGGAAAAGGATGAGAATCTATGTTTAAGATAAGTTGAAAATATTGGTGAATATTATCAATTTGATTAGTTTCTGTGTATCTAGTCCATAAGCATAAAGGAAAACCTTCAGACAAAATGCGCTCAAACAATTTACGCCTGTTTCTTGAATTCGGGAAAGGGTCAGCAGTTAGATTAGAAATACAAGGCTTATTACTGTTAACGTTGTTTATAAATTCTTGAGTATTATGAGCATTATTAATAAAATCTTGTAACGATGTCCATTTTTCTTGCCACACAATGTTTAATCTATCATTTTTATCTTTAGAAAATCTCTCATAAGAGCGCACAATTAATGGATATAACTGACCAATAGGCATTTTTGTATCAAAGTCTCCAGTAATTTTTTTAACATCAAATTCTGTGCCTAGAATACTGATAGGTACAAATAATTCTATAATTGGTAAGCTAGATAATTCAATTCCTTCTAGTTTAAGCTTTTCTGTCATTGCTTGAATGCTTTGATATACAAAGTCAATGATTTGTTTTTCCGCATAAGTTTCAGGTGCTTTTTTTGTGTTGAACTCAATAGGAAATTCTCTGATTTTTTCCTGAGTCTTATTATTTGCAAATTGTGCAAATTGAGCTTTGATAAAAAACTCTCTCTTGTTATTATTTCCAGTCTTTGGTTCTATGACAAAAAAAAGATAATTAGCAATATTCATATTATTTAAATCTTGACTTTTTATCTCATTAGGAAATTTCACTTCTGGACAATTTGTTCTAATCCATTTTTGTAAATCCTCTTTAATATTTTGAATATATACAATTTCACACAAAAACTTTTCTACGAAATCTAGTAAATAACAAGATTCATGAGAGTTATCAGAAATATGATTTTCTTCGTAAGAATTGGAACACATCAACATCAATAAATCATCAATTAGTTGTGATATATCAAATAATGTTATTTTTTCTTTTGGGCTATCATTGTTTTCTAAATAATTATTGTAAGAACTAATTACATATCTATCTTCCTTAAATTTCTCTAAAAGATTAATTAAAATCTGAAAATTATACTTATGAAATATTTTTTTTAATCTTAATCTTAATCTTTGTGAATAAAATTTATTTAGTTCAGTTTTTTGATTAGCTGGGTCTTTAAGACATAACTCTAAAAAATTATCTACTAGCTTTTTTCTAATTAAATAATCAACTAAATAATTTAATCTACTACTAACTGTATTTCCTTGAATTTGATTATAAGGATTTCCATGTAATTTTTCTGTATTATTCAAACATATTGTTTTTAATTCTTCTTCTTCAAATTCGTTCTCGATAATTTTAATTAATTCTTGTCTTTGGTTATCTCTGAATTCCATATTTTGTAAAAATCAATGGTAAACTTATAAGCTTTCCTGAAAACTTACTTATCCGTGTAAAAATTCTAATAAAGAAGCAAAATATTCGCTTTCTTTAATAAGTATTTCTAGAAAAGATTGAATCAAATTTTTTCTAATTAAATAATCAACTAAATAATTCAATCTGTTACTAATTGTATTTCCTTGAATTTTACTATAAGGATTTCCATGTAATATTTCTCGATTATTCAAACATATAGTCTTTAATTCTTCTTCTTCAAATACGTTCTCGACAATCTTAATTAATTCTTGTCTTTTTTGATCATTCCATCTAATAGGTTTAGGCAGAGATTTTGTATTTTCAAGAAATTTCTCTGTCGATACTTCTCCTGGCTTTTTATCATCCACCTGTAAGTTTCCCTGTGGCTTCTGTCCAGTTATACCCCACGTCAACTGTCCCATCGGTTCAGGATACTCTAAACGGAAATCAACCCACGTTAAACCCTGGAGAAATGGAGGCAATTTTGGTTCTGTTGGAGCATCCGGTAAAAGTACCGGAATAACCGGACATTGCCGCTTCACAAATTCTCGTAGAAATGCATCGATTTCTTGAATCTGCCAAGGGCAATTCCTGATCCCCCCACAAAAACTGCTGCTGCTCCAATCTGGTTTATCTGCTGTTCTAGTATAGGTTGCCAAGGAAAACCAGGGGGTAAATGCCAAATATCCAACCAGGGTACAATTCCGCATTGCTTTAGCTGTTCGGCAACTTCGATAACCGCAGACTTATCTTTAGTATTGTGACAAAGAAAAACATCAAACTTTTCCATCGGTTACTCCTTCACTCCAGCAATTACCATTTCTAAACGTTGAACAGCAATGCGAGTTACTAATTCAACGTAAAGTAACCAAGCGGCTCTACATTCTGTTGGGTCGGCTTCCCACTCCACAGAACCAATGCCAAACGGAAGACTAAATGATACATTTTTTAATTTTGCGGGATCGGATTTAGCCATAAATTTATTACAATGTTTATTCTGACAAAGCGGAAACTAAATGAAAGCATTTCTTTAGTTAATTTGGCATACTAATGTGTATTGTCATTAGTCTAGTATTGTGTCAAAAATTAATTGACGGATATATTTTCTGTAGAGACGGCGATTTATCGCGTCTCTCCAACTAACAATGTCCAAAACAGGGTTCTAAATTTAATATAGCAGTACCAGTATAATTACGAAAGTAGTTCGCTTAAACAAATCTAAACTTTTATCTAAACAGTTCCTGTGTGCTGACTCAGATGTAATTTCGCACTAAATAACCAGAAATCAAGACATTTGAGGTATTTAGCCAGAAAACTTCCGGAATCAATCTAAGCAAACCTGAAAATAAAAATAGAAGAGGCAACTTATATTGTTTGCCTGAAAGCAATCTCGCGTAAATCCTGACCGAATAATTTGTAATTTAAGAGACATAACCACAATAAAGTGCCATCTTGATGTCAAACCATCGACTTTATCTGTGGGTTCTTAACTACGAATTATGTTCACACTTCAATACAGTTCAGCGAAAAGGTGTTGGAAAATCTCCCCAAGTTCAACACCTGATGATTGGCATTTTCAATAGACGCAACTAATCACGGTACTGGAGTTTAGACTAAGCAACAAGAAACGACCCAGCAACGCTGAGTTGAAAAGAAACAGGCTTCTGGCATGAAAATCTACAACCCTAAACAGGTTCTGGCTGCTTTTTGCGGGGCTTGGTTGTAGTCTTTTTGACTATGGGATAGCGAATTCTACGTTGGCGTGGTTGTCCGGTCTTCCAGCCTGGAGACTTTCCACGAGGTTTGGGTGAACGGGCAGGAGTACCAATCACTGCAAAAATACTCCCCATCGCCTGGGCAACCATTCCAGGGGTCATTTTGTCTAATGACTTCTGCCAAGGTAGGGGGTTGTCAATAACGTTATCACGAGCCAACCATAATTCCCAAGTCATCAGAGGCATAAGGTCACTCCAACGGTCACATTGCTTAGGCGTACTAAGCTTGGGCAATGTCCAGTGTAGGCGTTGCTTTAAAAAACGATACCAATGTTCAACAGTAAAGCGACGCAAGTAAAGTTGCCAAACTTTTTCTAAGGTCGGCATTTGTTCCCCAACCCAAGCCAACCACAAAGGTTTTGATACCTTCAAATTGCCTTGCTCATCTAGACGTTCAACCCTGATAAGAGACATGGGGCGTGTAGCAGTTTTACGGAAATGTAAATTTGACCATAACCTCACCTTGACTCTTCCTAGCTTGGGATGGTTCACCTCTAAACTTTGAGTGACTTCGTTCCATGTAGAGGATTCATTCAGTTTAAATTTCTCACCGTGCTTTCTGGGTCTTCCCTTTCCAGAATATGGTGGCGGTGCATTCCATAAACAAAGATTTGAACGCAAACGGACAAGAATGTCTGCTTTGATGTTGGCCGTCTTCAACAGAAAAGGGGCGCAGCCATACTCACTGTCCCAAACCGAAATTGGTCTAGTTGGTAAATTTTCACACACTTGTTGTAGTTGCCAAGTTGCCTTCTGTATCGGGTTTTCCCAACTCGTAATTCGCTCATGTCTCAAGGGTAACGCCCAACTACCCGAATCTTCTGGTATCCAAGCAATGGTGCTATATCCGTGACCAATGGTAATTGGTTTGTTTCCCGCTACTGTGACACTGCTATGTTCAATTGTCCTTTCCTGTAGGGTTACCGCGTCCGGGCGCGACCAGGCCGTATGGTCACCTACTAACAACAGACGTTCCTGCGTTGTCACCTGTTTGATGTATAACTGCATCAACTTTTGTCGCTGTGGTCTGCTATCTTGTAATGCCTCATAAATACTTGGCCACTTGCGTCTAAATACTGGCGATAGCGATAAATCTGCCAAACTGTAAGCGTTACGAGTCAGCAATATTGCATCCATTAGTTCAAAAGTTACGTCATGCGCTCTACCTAAGTGGTTGTACGCGGCTTGACGGAATTCTTTTAGTTTGGCACATTTCATATTGGCAGATGAGAGTTGGTAGTTCTGCTCTCAGTTTCTGCTAATAGGGGGACTGTGTTCAATCACACCCCTTATTTTTTCCTTTGAATTCGGCTATTTAGTCTAAACTCCAGACGGTAGAAGAAGCTCATTTTTGCCGAAACTAGCAAACCAAATATATAAGGTAATGCAATATGCAAAGGTGGATACGTTCAACAGGAACTTTCTGCACAGGTGTAGTATTGACGATCGCTACTTTGGTTTCCTGTCCACCATCAACCACAGGTAACTCAAACTCTGCTATGGTGAACGCCTCACCGCCCAACAATAGTTTCACCATAGCGCAACGCAACTCTAAACCTCGCCGGATTGAAATTAGCTTATCCCAGCAACGTCTACGCGCCTGGGAAGGTAAGAAACTCGTGTATTCATTCCGAGTTTCCACAGGAAAGCGTTCTACCCCCACTCCTACAGGTACTTATCGAATTAAATCGAAGCATCGTGTTAACCGAATGCGAGGCAGGGGCTACGATATTCCTGATGTCCCCTATGCTATGTATTATCATGGCGGCTATGCCATTCATGGTGCTTACTGGCATAACAATTTTGGGACTCCAGTTAGCCGTGGTTGTACAAATTTGCCAGTTCCCCAAGCTCGTCAACTGTATAACTGGGCTTCAACTGGGACTTTAGTCGTGGTGCGTAAGTAATAGCACTACAACCTAATGGGTAAGGGTGCAAAAATTTGCACTCTTACAAATGTTTTTGACTGAGTGCTGAAAGTCTTAATACGGCTTATGGAGAGAATCACTTAACTCAGTTCCTGTATAGTTAGGAACCCATCCTTCTACAGTTGTAAAGTATCGTACCGCTTTAAAATGTAACAATGCCGTAGGACTACACCAATGTTCCACACCTGCGGGAATGTGGATATAGTCTTGGGGTTGAATTAACAGCTGTACCTGATGACCATCGGGTTTGACAAAACCAAAAATCATTTCTCCTGCCAATACGTAGAGGGCTTCAGGAGCAGTATGATGATGGTAACGGCTGTAAGTAGCAATCAAATTTGGCAAATTTGGTAAACCAGGATGTAGATTTAGCAAATCAGACCACAGATAGCCATTTTCTTGCTGAATAAATTCAAAAACGCCGTTATGCAGTCCTATTATCTGCTGTTCGTCTAAATCAGTCAAAACATCCTGTTCTAGAAGATGGGAGAAAAGCATTGATGTTCCTGGGTCATAATGTTTTAGGCGAATGTCAAGAGGCGCGAGTTCTCGGACTATTTCATCTAAATTTAGCTTGATTGTGCCGTCGTCTAGTAATAGGGTGGGCATGACAAAAATACTAATTAACTATTGTCGATTAAAAGGAGTATCTTAACTTTAACTCAATAAGCCACAATCCCGATAGGCTCACCGGAGATTATGGATTGCTCACATTTTACATCTGGTTTTTCCAAAACCCTTGTAGAGACTTTGCCCTACATTCTTTATGATCAGAATGATGCTCAAGGGTATCATCAAGGACTAAACTAGTACAAGGGAACTATAATGGGTGTGGAATGTCTGACTTAATTTTGTTTTGGCATCGTCGTGATTTACGTATTTCTGATAATACAGGACTAGCTGCGGCTAGAGGGCGGAGTGCAAAAGTAGTGGGTGTATTTTGCCTTGATACTCAAATTCTGTCACGGGATGATGTCGCCCCGGCGAGAGTTACGTACATGATTGGCTGTTTACAAGCACTACAACAGCGATATGCACAAGTTGGTAGCCAATTGTTAATCCTACATGGCAATCCTGTGCAAGTTATACCAGCTTTAGCAAGGGCTTTAAATGCCAAAGCTGTATTTTGGAACTGGGATGTAGAACCCTATTCTCAGACGCGCGATCGCACGATAATTGATATCCTAAAATTAAACAGCATTGAATTTCTGCACGAAAATTGGGATCAGATTCTCCACTCACCAGAGGAGATTCGTACAGGTACTAAAAGTCCTTACACTGTTTACGGACCTTTCTGGAAAAATTGGAGTAGCAAACCCAAAGCCAAACCAGTAGAAACACTGCAAAATGCCGTAGGTTTAACAGAGGCTGAACAGGAAATAGCCCAACAAGCGGGAGTCATTGCATTACCTTCAGCTAAAGACTTAGGATTTATCTGGGATGGAGAATTAAGCATTTCACCAGGAGAAGCCGCAGCCCAAGAAAGATTAGAGGAATTTACTCACAGTGCAATTACTGAATACCAAGAACAGCGTAACTTTCCCGGCGTTGATGGCACATCAAGATTGAGTGCAGCTTTGAAATTTGGTGTTATTGGCATTCGTAAGGTGTGGGAAGCTACTTTAGAAGCGCAAGAATTTAGCCGCAGCGAAGAAACAGCAGCTAGTATCCGCACATGGCAACAGGAATTAGCTTGGCGGGAGTTTTATCAACACGCCATGTATAATTTCCCGGAATTAGCTGAGGGTGCTTATCGCGACACCTTCAAAAACTTTCCTTGGCAAAATAACCCAGAACATTTTCAGGCTTGGTGCGAGGGGAGAACTGGTTATCCCATTGTAGATGCGGCAATGCGCCAGTTAAATGAAATGGGTTGGATGCACAACCGTTGTCGAATGATTGTGGCGAGTTTTTTAACTAAAGATTTAATCATCAATCCCCAATTGGGAGAAAAATATTTTATGCAGAAACTCATCGACGGTGATTTATCTGCTAATAATGGCGGTTGGCAATGGAGTGCTTCTAGTGGAATGGACCCGAAACCGTTAAGGATTTTTAACCCTGCTAGTCAAGCCCAAAAATTCGATGGTGAGGCGGAATATATTCGTCAATGGGTATCAGAATTGCGCTCTGTAGATACACAATATTTAGTAACTGGTAAAATTCCACCTTTGGAGCTTCAAGGTATTGACTATCCTGCACCGATTGTAGATCATAAAGTGCAGCAAGCTTTATTTAAGCAGATGTATCAACAGCAAAAAGCTTTGATTAGTTCTGATTCTTAATTCAATCTTTTTACTAGCTTTGTAGGTAAAATTCTGATAGGCATTAAGTAAGTTGGCGAGAATAAACCTAATTATGTGAAGCAATATAAAATTATTGTTATTTAGCTCGTAGTAATTGCTCTCAGCCCTTAATTCAGGACTAAAGTCCTGACTACAAACCTTTGATTATTTACGCCGACTTACTTAGTTAGGACTTACGCATTGATAATAAATCTCAAATGTGTATAACACTAAAAAGCACATATTTCGTAGGGTGTGTTATCACGAAGTGTAACGCACCAAGACCTGGAGAACGGTGCGTTAGGCTAAAGCCATAACACACCCTACATATACTTAGATTTTTTCAATAATCAAATCGGATTCCTATACGTGAAAAAGTTTCCCATGTTTCAATCCCTGATAGGGATTAGTTTTAATTGCAATTTTTCTTATGACAAAATTAGTGTTTTCATTAAGATGTTTCAATCCCTGATAGGGATTAGTTTTAATTGCAATATACATACACACTAACTATCACTGGTATTTCTGGAGTTTCAATCCCTGATAGGGATTAGTTTTAATTGCAATAAGGAATCCCCGATAGCTAAATTCAAACCACAAGAGTTTCAATCCCTGATAGGGATTAGTTTTAATTGCAATAGAGCTTTAAATAAGGAATTAAATTTTTGTCTGCCGTTTCAATCCCTGATAGGGATTAGTTTTAATTGCAATCATTTACTTCAAGCAGATGAGCAAGCCATCCCGGCTGTTTCAATCCCTGATAGGGATTAGTTTTAATTGCAATTGGGGTTATTGAGGTCGTCAAGGAAGTATTCCCCGGTTTCAATCCCTGATAGGGATTAGTTTTAATTGCAATTCTTATTCATTATGTGGAAAGTTATTTCTCCCCTGTTTCAATCCCTGATAGGGATTAGTTTTAATTGCAATATATTTCTACTGAGCTTAGTAGCAAGGAAAACAGCGTTTCAATCCCTGATAGGGATTAGTTTTAATTGCAATACATTGGAATCCAGCAGCCCAAGCAATAAAAGTTTCAATCCCTGATAGGGATTAGTTTTAATTGCAATGCGTAGAGACAAAGCGCGATCGCTTGCACAGATAGTTTCAATCCCTGATAGGGATTAGTTTTAATTGCAATCTGGGACAGCTTCAGGCGAATGATCACAGTTACATTTTAAAGGTAGAGGCTGTTTCAATCCCTGATAGGGATTAGTTTTAATTGCAATCGTTAATCTTTAATTCCAGCGCCTTTAGGTTTGTGTTTCAATCCCTGATAGGGATTAGTTTTAATTGCAATTTCATTATTAAAGTCACTTTAAAATTAGGATGCCATGTTTCAATCCCTGATAGGGATTAGTTTTAATTGCAATCTCAGGTTTGCTCAGTCACTGGTTGAGCAAAAATAAGTTTCAATCCCTGATAGGGATTAGTTTTAATTGCAATCTTCACCAAAGCAATTTTCATCATCTTCATGCTCTGTTTCAATCCCTGATAGGGATTAGTTTTAATTGCAATTATGGGCATCAATTGTGATGCCCATTGTTGTGTAAGGTTTCAATCCCTGATAGGGATTAGTTTTAATTGCAATCTTCTGGGAATAGTCGCTTAAATTCAATATCGATGTTTCAATCCCTGATAGGGATTAGTTTTAATTGCAATCAATGTTGCAAATTTTATTTAGTAGTGTTGTCCTTGTTTCAATCCCTGATAGGGATTAGTTTTAATTGCAATAGCTCGGTGCTGGAAGCATTGATATATTTGGTTTTCAAGGTTCAGTTCCGTCAACCTGATCTAAAAGTACCGTTTCAGAACCAAGTTGTCAAGATGGTGAAATTAAAAAACACCGAAAAAGCCTGACTGGTAAAGGTTTGAGGATTTGCGTCAACCTCCTTCCTCGATTCAGAGCCTGAAACCTAGTCAGGGTAAGAGGTTCAGCCGAAAAAAATGGTATCCCGAAAAAAACACCTACAGGTTGACGCAGAAATCACAGAATAAATGATCGTGGTCAACAAAAATAAGTGGCATAGCGATCGCATAAATCCACTCTTCACGAATAATGATATAAGTATCTACCGATACGATTACGGCTTATGCCATATCCATTTGACCAACCTTTAAAAATTGAACTCAGTTTATCATCCTCCCACCCGCAATTACTAGCAGGATTAGATATATGGTTGCGTTTGGGTTTAATATCCGATATCCAAGTTAGGCAACTATGCCGACAGTTTCTTGTCTGTCCAGTCATCTTAGAACCTGTAACTCAACCAGAAAGGGTATCTATCACGGTTTCTGACCCTGTAAAATCTTTGCCTGTAGCAGCTTTAGCATCTAGTAGCCGCAGACAAACACCCAAACCACCACCAGAACCCAGCTTCCTCACCTCAATGTTGCAGTCCCTGGGGGCGGAATTGAGTGTGCGTTGGCTACTGTTTTTAGGTTTATTTCTGGTTGTGGTTTCCTCTGGCGTACTCGCTGCTAGTCAGTGGGAAAGGTTTCCGGCTTCTGGACAGTATGGTGTTTTATTCCTGTATACCTTAAGTTTCTGGGGATTTAGCTTTTGGGCGGGAAGACAAGATAATCTCAGGTTAACAGCTCAGACGTTGCTGATTGTCACCCTTTTATTAATCCCGGTGAACTTTTGGGCAATGGATAGCTTCAAATTGTGGCAAAATCCTTTGGACTGGTTGACAGTGGCGATCGCCTGTCCTACTCTAACATTTATTACCATTCTCCTCTGTAAAAATCGCAGCGTTTTTAATAACCTACCCACCGGGAAATTACCTCTAGTCAATGTTTTGGGGTTAAGTTATTTGCATTGGGGTTGGCAATTATCCAACTTTCCCGTCATTGCCATTTACGTGGCTATGGTAGGTACAACTATCATTACTATTTCTCACAATCGCTACCAACAGCCGCTGCCCCATTACCGCAGAAAATCCCCGTTCCGAACCGAATCAATTAGGTATAAACTTATTCGCTGCTGTAATTATTTATGCGTTAGTAGTTCTATTAATCCGAGCAATTTTTGTCAATGGCGTAAATGTCACTCAGTTAGGTTTAGCCATTGGGATTTGCGGCTGGTTGGCAACTTGGTTAGCACAAAACCGAGATTCTTCATCCATCTGGCAACGCCTGGGAGGTATTTTACTATTCCTCGGTTGGCTAGTTGCAGTATTTGATCAACCAGCACAAGCCATAGTCGTGAGTGGATTGGCTTTGTGGTACGTAGGTAATCGCTTACAAAGATATTCTTTCCTCATTGACTTGGCAACATTTTTTACCATTGGTTTACAAGCAGTTTGGCTGGGTTGGCGGTTAGTACCTTTGAGATATACAACAAAGAGCGATCGCCATTGGATTGCAACTCACTAACGCTGTCAATGAACCCTGGGCATTATTAAGTGTCGCTTTATTCCCTTATTTAATATTCATGGTGGTAATTACTGAAAAGCTAAATCGCGCCCAAAAGCCAGAATTAGCTAAATTTGGTGAACTGCTGACGCTGTTATTTGGGACTTTTTTAACCACCATTGGTACTGTAAATCCGACAGTGCGATCGCTCAATTTCCTCTTTTCTACCATCACTCTCGCAGTCGTCACCAAACGCCGTTCTTCCGTCACCATTCCCTTGGTATATCTGACTCACATCATGGGAGTGCTGACACTGTGTGCCAGTATTCATTGGCTATTACCAAATCTAGCTATACACATCTGGGTAAGTATTTTACTCGCTGTGATGGTCGCAGAATGGGTATTTAGTCTGGGCGCAGGCTTATGGCAACGTAGTGCATGGTACATCGGCATAGGACTTGCCGTAGTGAGTTTTAGTCTCCTGTGGGTAAGTGATGTACAAACTGGATATAACCTAGTTCTTAACCAATATCCTTGGGGATGGTTATGGCTAATTACCCCTGTAAGTCTCACAGCTTTAGCTAGTCGTACCACTGGACAACGGCGCAGGGCAAATACTGTATTAAGTATTGTCGCTATCAGTATCAATCAGCTATTAACTTTAACACTGCCAGGAACCAGATTAATTAGTCTGGGTGTGGCTACGGCTGTAATGTTTGCCAATACTTGGTATTTAAGAGACAAAGCCACGGCGATAATTACAGTTGGTTTTGGCTTGAGTTTAACCGGGGCGTTGCTGTGGCAGAGTATACCTGAACTTAGTATAACTGCGTGGTTTGTGGTTGGGGCGATCGCCATCCTCAGTTTATGGTTAGCCAGAACAGCCCTCAACCGACGCGGTAACGAATTAGCAACTATATATGCAGCAGCTTGTGATGGCTGGGCGAGTGTATTATGTGGCATCGAATTATTGACGATGACTCTACACTCAGGTTTAGTATATTTAGGGCTATTTACCCCAGGAACATTATTTTTAACAGCCACCACTATCACATTAGGGGCAATTGTTTATCGTAGTTGGCAGTCTCCCACAAATTGGGCATTTTACGGTATCGGTTGGTGTGTGGAATTAATCATTGCGGAAATCTTGGCTTTTGGAGAACATTCATTAATCAGGATTGCAATTGCTAACATCGCCTTGGGTTTATTCGCCCAACTGTTAGGAGAGTGGTGGCGACGCAAACACGAATTAGAGAGAATCCCCACTAGCTTGCATATTTTACCCTTAATCTATGGCGGATTTAGTGTACTGCTGCGTTTAGACACCTTTAGCGATTGGACTGGTTTATTGTCCTTGGGTGTAGCGTTGATTCTCATTGGCGTGGGGCGAAGAAATGCCGCTTTCAAACCTCTGTTATATTTAGGCATCATTGGCATATCAATTTCCGCTTATGAACTGCTGTTTTATCAAATGTCCCAAACCACGGGAGGCGCATTCGGCGATGGCTTAATTGCTATGTCTGCCCTGGGGACGAGCATCATGTATGCTTATCGCATTCTCACCCCTTGGATTGTTGGCTACTTACGTCTGACTCCCCAAGAACTCAAAGGTATCTCTCATCTCCACTGGTTTTGGAGTAGTGGCTTATTAATGGCGGCGATTCCCCTTCCCATTGACATTAACCGTTTGGTAGGATTAGCCACTGGGGTATTTTTAATTCGATATGCCATCTTTCAAGGAAAGGGAACCCCTGCAATTCCCCGCATCTTTAACAGAATCACTCTAGGAGAATTGTGGGTTTACCTCGGATTCTTAGAGATAGCGGCGATGCGAGTGTATTGGCGGGAAACAGCCGTAGGACAGTGGTTAGGTGGTCCCTTAGTGCCTTGGAATGGTGCGATCGCCTGCGTAATTGCCTATTTTCTCTATATCTTACCTTGGGAAAATTGGGGTTGGTCGAAAAGACCTTGGCAACAAGCCGCATACATTGTTCCCCTGATCATTTTATGGGAAACCAGACTGGAAGTTTCCCCCATTGCCTTACTCATAGCAGCTGGGTTTTATATCTTCCTGGCCAAAATGGGTAACAATATTCGATTTACATATATCAGTGTGGCAATAATTGATTGGGCATTATTGCGCTGGTTTGATAGCATCCGCCTCACAGATCCTTTGTGGTATGTGACAACAATCGGATTGTCACTGCTGTATGTTGCTCAAGTAGATCCTTTGTTGAGACTACCAAACTCTAAAACATCTCGTCACACTTTACGACTCTTAGGCAGTGGGTTCATTTGTGGATGGGCAATTTTGTTTCATCAACAAACACCCTTCATCCCCGGAATCTTCAGCCTCATCGCCATCTTTGCCGGATTAGCTTTGCGAACTAGGGCATTTCTTTATCTGGGTACAGCCACTTTCTTGATTACCAGTTTCTATCAATTAGTGCTTTTCAGCTTCAGTTATCCCTTTTTAAAATGGATTGTCGGCTTGCTAGTCGGTATCGTACTGATTTCCATAGCTGCTAACTTTGAAACTCGCCGGACTCAAATCAATACCCTACTCCGCAATATCAGCGATGAACTTAAACAATGGCAATAGTTATGTAAAGATTCGGTGAAGTTTTTTTTTACTGTTACCAGAGAATTTTCTTGTGGTAGTAATATTACTATGATACTGGCAACAGTATTTTTACTTTTCCCAGATATCCATTGACGGCATTTATTTACCACAGAGAGACAAATTTTATATGAACTCTCGGCATATTTCCCCTGTTGCAAAATTACTGCTTGCTATAGCAAAGAGTTCTAAGAAGTTGCTTCACCACATTAATGCTTTGCGTCCACGACAATGGACTAAAAACCTCGTGGTATTTGCAGCACCCTTATTTGCTTTTAGTATCAATTTGCAGTCATTACTGGGTAGTTTAATAGCATTTGTCTTATTTTGTTACACATCTAGTAGTTTTTACTTAATTAATGACATCGCAGATGTGGAAGCTGATCGTCAGCACCCAGTCAAGTGTAAGCGACCAATTGCGGCTGGTTTAGTCAGTATTCCCGTAGCCATAGGCATGGCATTGATTTTGCTCAGTAGTTCTTTAATGATTGCATGGTGGCGATCGCCCCAATTAGGAGCAACCATCACTGCTTATGCAATTCTACAGGTACTGTATAATCTGCGACTCAAGCGCACGGCAATTTTGGATATAGGTGCGATCGCTACCGGATTTGTACTACGAGCCTATGCTGGCGCTGCTGCCACAGGAATTGTTTTATCAACTTGGTTTTTACTGTGTACAGCAATGCTGGCACTGTTTTTAGGTATTGAAAAGCGCAAAGCCGAACTGCGGTTAGCGCAAATTAAAGGCGGCAAAACCCGTGCTGTTCTCAAGCGTTACTCTCTAGCATTGCTGAATCGCATGGAAAATGTAGTCACCACTGGTACAATTGTTACCTATGCACTTTGGAGTTCTGGCCCTTCCCTGAATGGAGCATCTACCTCTTGGATGTTAATGACTTTACCTTTTGTCTTGTATGGCGTTTTTCGCTATCAACTCCTGAGTGATCCCCAAGAAATTTCCACTCAGGGCGATAGCCTTTCAGAAGTAGGTGGACGTAGTGAACGACCAGAAGAGGTTTTATTAAAAGACTTGCCTATTCTCTTGACAGTCTTGAGTTGGGTGATCACTTGCTTCATCATTCTCTGGTTCAAACATCAAGGTCTTATAGAGTAAGGCATCTTCAGAAACTTGCAGATGAAAAAATTGACAATTTTTTGGCGGAAGTGGCGAAAAGGAAGCGACAAACTTCCACAACGCATCCATAAACTAGCCCAGATCGACATTGTGCAAATTCAGAAGTGTGGTGTTAAAGGAATTATTCTAGATTTAGATAACACTATTATTTCCGAAGATGATCGCTACATATCGCCTGAAGCAGAAAATTGGATTACCGAGGCAAAGTTAGCCGGATTAAAGTTGTTTATGCTCTCAAATGGGAAACGTCAGTATCGCGTTAAATTCTGGTCACATCGACTGAATATTCCCGCAATCAGTCCGGCTAAGAAACCCTTTCCCTCGGCATTTCGCCAAGCCATATACTCAATGCGACTATCACCCAAATATGTAGTAGTTATTGGCGATAGTTTGCATACTGATATTGTCGGCGCATGGCTTTGTGGTTGTCCTTCCATCCAAGTTGCTAGCTTACCCCATCCGCCACGATGGTGGGAAAAAATTGCAGGTAAATGGATTCAAATGCCTTATTTAGAGACAGCAGAACTTTGGGAATTTCATGATCATATTAATTATGAAAATTTTAAATAATTTTTATGAGTAAGCAAAACATCAGGAATGTAGGTAAAAAATTGCCGTTATGACCAACCCAATTATCTTTAGTTTACTAATTTTAATTACAGTGGGGTTAAACACACTAGCACAAACTCTATTGAAACTAGGAGCAGGTCAAAATCCTTTAAATATTTATTTGTTCGGAGGTATTTGTAGTTATGGATTGAGTACTATATTCTATATATTAGTTTTAGGGAAAATGAATTTATCTGTTGCCTATCCAATGGTTATAGGTTTAACAATTGTTGCCACAATGGTTGCTGGGTCTCTAATTTTGCGTGAAAAAGTATTAATTTCTCAATGGATAGGGGTGGGTTTAGTATTAAGTGGTATTTGGGCGATCGCTTTAGCCAAAACTTAGTGAAATCTTTGTCATTTTAGTATTTCCATAAATCAGTATTAATTATGCAACTACAACAACCTGTTACATCGCTAAGTCAGAGAAATAAGATTCTTTTAGCTACTCTAACCTTAGTAATATTTAATTTACTTGTCTCTTTGTTAGTTGTACATCCCATTATTTCAAGATTATATTCAGGTGAATCATTCTTTATTATCAAACCCCTCTCAGGTCGCGAAGAAAATCCCCTAGATTTTTATATTCTCAGGTATATTAAATTTTTTATTGCCTTTAACCTGTTAGGAGCTTTTTGTTTAATAGGTGCTGTGTCATCGGTGAAATATTTCCGGCAAATTAGAAATAACTTTAATTATGCCAACATTTTTCACCAGTTCATAGCAGGAATGAAAAAAAATCTGCTTCCAGATCGAGATTGGAAGTTAATAGTTGCCACAATCTGTATCCCGGGAACTTTTTTTATCATTTATGTGATACTGGGTCTACAAATATCGCCCTATTTCAACACATTTGACTACTTTGGATCAGATATTGGTGAGCAGATAAACGGTTGGACATCTATGGAGTGGAACAGTAATCACAAAGGATCTCATCCCTTAATTCTGCTGTTTGTAGATTTTATAGGTTCAGGTCTACATCAATTAATCTCATCTAAAGTCGTAACCGTTATCCTTCTGAATGCTTTTTTTGCCAGTTTAGCAGTTTTCTTAGCCTTTATTTTCTTTCGCTTGGTGCTGGGAAAATTTCTTGATGCGACACTTTTAACGCTCGTATTTGGCTTCAGTATGAGCCAGTTAGCTTTTGGAATGATACCAGAAACCTATGCCTTTGCTGCTGCTAGCATTATTGCCACCCATATATTATTCTTTATTTGTTTAAGAGACAAAAAACTATACACTGAATATTGGGTTTTAACAGGGTTCTTTACATTTGGCATCACGATTACCAATTTTGCCCAAAGCATCATTTGCTTTTCGATAGTCGTTATTTTGCTTCGCCGAAAAGATAGACTTGCCATCGTTGCAGAATATATTGGTGTTGTATTGCTAATATCTTTTTTATTAAGTCTGATTCAAGACAGAATTTTTCCCAACGCAGCTCTATTTTTCGTACCTTCAACAGTTGTAACAGAGCTAAAATATACAGCCATTAACATTATTAATCAACCTTTAACTACGCTCCATGAATTGGGACAACATTTTTTCATTGTCAATTTCGTCACAGCCTCACCTTTGCCACTAGCGGAGGAAATGCTCACTCGCAAACCAATTATCGGCTTTTTTGAGCGTCCTCTGAATTACAATCTCGTGGGGTTAGCAGGGATTCTTCTTTGGCTGTCTATTTTTATTTCAGGCCTATTCAAGAACATACAAATGATTCATCAGAACAGGCCTATGTTCTACGGACTTTTCCTATGCATTCTATTTAATATCGCACTTCATTCGATATTTGGTGTACATGAAATGTTTCTCTATACCTGTCACTTTACTTTTTTGGTTCTAGCAATTGTCACCAACCTTTCATTAATTAAAAATAGGTTTTACAAAGCTGGTTTAGTAGCTTTAATTGTTTTGATGGGAACAAATAATGTGTGGGTAATGAAGCAAATTATTGAAGCAGCCTCTACCCTCAGCAATAACACCCTTTGAAAAAGAGGCAGGGGAGCAGGGGGCAGGGTGCAGGGGGAAAAAAACTTAGACAGAACTTTACTTTCTTCACTCAGCAATCAGCACTTTTCCGTATAACGCCTGTACCCATTGCCATTCCTGCGTTAAACCCTCCCTTAAGCTAACTTGGGGCTGATATCCTAAGATTTCCCTCGCTTTCGAGACATCAGCCGCAGTATGACGCGCGTCTCCCATCGCTTTTTCGATATAATTCTTTTTAATGGGTTTGCCCACTATTTCTGCCATAGTATCCAAAACTTCTGCTAAAACTACCCTGCTACCACCGCCAATATTGAAGATTTCACCCACCGCTTCTGGTACAGTGGCAGCAGCTAAATTAGCCGCTATGGCATCACTGACAAAAGTAAAATCTCGCGTTTGCTGTCCATCTCCGTAAATGGGAATTGCCTCATCCTGCAAAATAGCTTGGAAAAATTTATGAAATGCCATATCTGGGCGCTGTCTGGGTCCAATAAACGGTAAAATAGCGTAATGCCACCATCGGTACACCAAAGTTTTTGTGATATAGTCTACACAAACGTTCAGCCGCTAGTTTGGTAATCCCATAAGGAGAAACTGGTTGCGGCGGAATTTTTTCACTGGTGGGTAATGTTTCGGCATCGCCATAGACACTAGATGTAGAGGCAAATACTAATCTTTTCAGGTTGTGAGCATCCTTTGCGGCTTCTAACAAAACTTGGGTGGCACTGATATTACGTTCAGTATAATTACGGAATCCTTCCCCCCAACTGGCTCTGACCCCAGCTTGTGCCGCCTGATGGTAAACTACATCAACATCTTGAAGCAGCGCCGCCCAATCTAAAGACTGAATATCTTCCGCAATTAAAGTAAAATTAGGTGAATCTTGTAAATGTGCAATATTTTTGTGCTTTAACATCGGATCGTAGTAATCGTTAAATTGATCAATTCCGATTACTTCTTGTCCTTGTTGCAGTAATGCGTCCACAAGGTGAGAACCAATAAATCCTGCCGCGCCAGTAACAATATTTTTAGTCATGTTTTCTCTGCTATGGATATGTGTTTATTTTCAATATTCACAGGTTAATAGTTAAAATCATCAAATGTCATGAATTAGCAAGTTCTTTGCAGTTAATTGTTTTAACGTTTAAAAATCCATGATAAATACTGAAGACCTGTATTGATATTTTCTAAGTACTTATAACTTTATTGTTCTAAAACAATAGAATTACTCCTTAAATATACGAATAAAATAAGTATAACCTCTAATGTGATTAGCACAAAATTTGATTAGGGACTTGCATAAGCACAATAATTGATGAAAAAATTGATCCACGAGTTCCCCGCTAGGGTGTTCTCGTTTCACAAGGGACGCACGAGGAAATAAGTGAAAGTTTTAGTTGTTGGTAATGGAGGGCGCGAACACGCTCTAGCCTGGAAACTGTTACAATCTCCGCAAATTCAGCAGGTTGTCTGTGTGCCAGGAAACGGCGGTAGTGCAACTCTGGAACATTGTCAGAATTTGCCTTTGGCTGTCGATGATTTTGAAGGTATGAGCCGATATGCTCTGGAAAATAACATTTCTTTGGTGGTAGTCGGGCCAGAAGTACCCCTAGCAATGGGCATCACAGATTACCTCCAAAGTCAAGGACTAATGGTATTTGGTCCGGTGAGAGCCGGAGCGCAAATTGAAGCGAGTAAGGCTTGGGCTAAGGCTTTAATGCAAGAAGCGGGGATTCCTACAGCTAAGGCTGCGGTATTTACTGAAGCAGCAGCAGCCAAATCTTATCTGAAAGCACAGGGAATACCCATAGTGGTAAAAGCTGACGGTTTGGCAGCAGGTAAGGGTGTGATAGTTGCTGAAACTTTAGAACAGGCTGAAAATGCTATTGATGCCATTTTTCAGGGACAGTTTGGGAGTGCGGGCAATTTTGTAGTTGTGGAAGAATGTTTGATTGGGCAGGAGGTATCAGTTTTAGCCTTGACTGATGGGTTAACTATTCGCCCTTTGCTACCAGCGCAAGATCATAAGCGGATTGGAGAGGGCGATACAGGTGAAAATACTGGTGGGATGGGAGCTTATGCCCCCGCACCTATTGCGACACCAGAGTTAATGTCACGCGTTCAAACAGAAGTTTTGGAAAGAGCGATCGCCTGTTTAAGATCCAGAGGCATCGACTACCGAGGCGTACTGTATGCTGGATTAATGATTGCCCCCGATGGTGACTTGAAGGTTTTAGAATTTAACTGTCGCTTCGGTGATCCTGAAACTCAGGTGATTTTGCCACTGTTAGACACACCCCTAGAAGAATTGATTTTAGCCTGTGTACAGCAGCGTTTAGGCGAAATGCCCCCCATAGCTTGGAAACAAGGGGCTGCTGCCACTGTAGTCGCCGCTTCCGGTGGTTATCCAGGGGAATACGACAAAGGCCAAGTGATTACTGGAATTAAAGAAGCGGAAGCCGCCGGAGTGACCGTATTTCACGCAGGTACGAAATTAAACCAGCAACAACAAATAGTCACAGATGGGGGAAGAGTGTTAAATGTGACTGCCATCGGCAAAGATTTTCAGGAGGCGATCGCTCAGGCATACACTGGAATCAAATCCTTAGAATTTGAAGGAATGTATTACCGAAAAGACATCGGTCATCGAGTCCTGAAGTAGAAATTACAGCACTTTCGCAGTAAATCAAATACACATCTTCATTTTATAACTCTTGTGGGGTGGGCATACTTCGACAAGCTCAGTACAAGTCTTGCCCGCCTAGTACCTACTCAGATGAAATATGCAGTATATCTGTCCGTCTACTTTGCAGACCGCATCCAAAATCAAGAAGACAGCGAAGACCACAAATACCACAGTATGATTGAGGTATAGCAACCGCCAAGGAGGTTAAGACATAAAGGAATAATCAAACTTAGACACCATTTCGGGTTTTAACCCACTCCCCACTCCCCACTCCCCACTCCCCACTCCCTACTCCCCACTCCCCACTCCCCGAAAAATTGGCATTTCCCACCTACCCTCATCTTTCAATTAACATATTGATCAAATTAACTGTTAATTTTTTAGTTGTTGGCGTTGAATAACCGAAACTACTAACAACTTTATTTAAAATGCTGGCTCCTTTAAAAACAATCCGAGAAGCGTTCGCCAACGGCGTATCCAAGACACTCGCCAACTGGTGGACTGAATTTACCCTCCAAACTAAACTTTTAGCCGCCGCCACTTTGGTAGTGTCATTGGTCATGAGTGGTCTCACCTTCTGGGCTGTGAATACAATTCAGCAAGATGCCCGAATGAATGATACCCGCTTTGGTCGTGATTTAGGACTACTGCTGGCTGCTAACGTTGCTCCCTTGATAGCCGATCATAATCTCACAGAAGTTGCCCAATTTTCCCAACGTTTCTATAGCACCACCTCCAGTGTGCGTTATATGCTCTACGCTGACCAAACTGGAAAAATATTTTTCGGCATTCCTTTTTCACAACCAGAAGTAGAAAACTCCCTCACCATTGAACGACGCATACAACTACCAGAAGATTACACCAACGACTTAGAAAAGCCGATGGTGCGGCAACACTTGACCCCAGATGGTATAGTCACCGATGTATTTATTCCCCTGATTGTCGATCAAAAATACCAGGGTGTATTGGCGATAGGCATCAACCCCAACCAAACCGCAGTTATTTCCACTAATTTTACTCGTGATGTTACCATTGCCGTTTTTATCACAATTTGGGTCATGGTGATTTTAGCGGGAGTGGTGAACGCTTTAACCATTACCAAGCCCATTAAAGAACTGCTGGTGGGGGTAAAACAAATTGCTGCGGGTAATTTTAAGCAGCGCATTGACTTACCTCTGGGTGGCGAACTCGGAGAGGTAATTCTCAGTTTTAATGAAATGGCAGAGCGTCTAGAGCGCTATGAGGAGCAAAATATTGAGGAATTAACCGCAGAAAAAGCTAAACTCGAAACACTGGTTTCTACAATCGCCGATGGTGCTGTGTTAATTGATAACAGTATGCAGGTGATTTTAGTTAACCCCACAGCGCGGCGCATTTTTGGCTGGGAAGGGATAGAAGTCGAGGGTTGCAACGTTTTACATCATTTACCCCCGGCGGTACAGACGGAAATTACCCGCCCTTTGTATGAAATGGCCGCAGGTGAATGTGAAAGTGCTGAGTTCCGGATTCATTTGCATGAACCTACCAAGCGCACCGTCCGCATTCTCTTGACTACTGTACTCAACTTACAACGAGAAAGCATCAAAGGTATTGCCATCACCGTCCAAGATATCACTCGTGAGGTAGAACTGAATGAAGCTAAAAGCCAATTTATCAGTAATGTTTCTCACGAATTACGCACGCCGCTATTTAATATCAAATCCTTTATTGAAACTTTGCATGAGTACGGCGAAGACTTGAGTGTAGAACAACGTCAGGATTTTCTACAAACTGTCAATAATGAAACCGACAGACTTACCCGTTTAGTTAACGATGTCTTGGATTTATCCAAACTCGAATCTGGACGCAGCTACAACTTTGGTGGCGTAGATTTAGCCCAAGCCATCGACCAAACCCTACGTACTTACCAACTCAATGCTAGGGACAAAGGTATTGAACTAATTCAGGAAGTACCCCTGGATTTGCCCTTAGTTTTGGGTAATTATGATTTATTGTTACAAGTATTAGCGAATTTGGTGGGTAATTCTCTCAAATTTTCTGAGTCTGGTGGTCAAGTTGCAATTCGCGCCTACCAATTAGATCCCAAGCCTAATTTACACAATCAGCAGGCTTATGTGCGGGTGGAAATATCTGATACTGGTATTGGCATTGCTTCAGAAGACCAACAAGCAATATTTGACCGCTTTTTCCGGGTAGAAAACCGAGTTCACACTCTCGAAGGTACTGGCTTGGGTTTATCCATTGTCAGAAACATCATGGAACGGCATCGCAGTCAAATGCATCTGGTGAGTGAAGTGGGCGTGGGTACTACTTTTTGGTTCGACTTAACGCTATTTGAAGAACAGCCAAAAATCCTAGTTGATTCTCCGACTGAAACCATCACAATTCCTGCTGTTTAAGGTTTATCAACCAGTTGACAAAACTACAAGCAAACAGACGAATAATAAACCTAATAGCAGCAGCAAAGACTGATGGCGTTGACTCCAGTTTTTCACAGTTGCCCCAAAGTTGCTACTTTGACGTTGCGCCTGTAATCTCAACTGGCTCTGTTCCAGGTTGTCGTACAGTGTACAGTCTTTAGCGTAAGGGTGTTGAGGAAAGTTGCAAGTATTATCGGCGTGGTATGTGCAGCTGTCGCACAGATACTCTTTCCCAGTCGCACGGTGCAGTGGAATTCCGGGATGACCGTAAGCTTTGAGGGTTGTCCGACAATAAGGGCAAGTAATTGCCTGATTATCAACGAGTTGATGGCAATGGGGACAAGATATAGTAGCCACAACTTCAGCACAAATAAGTAAACATTCTGATTCTAGCTATAAATGAGGAGTGGCGATCGCTTCCGGCACTGCGCTCCGCGCAATCGCTTAATCTCATAGTTTTCTCGCCAATACGGGGTTCAAGCGGGATACGCGCAAAACAAGACCGCTTTTAAACAAATGTTTTAGTTAATCGCAGTCAATTTAATATAGGTTAGTTAGTTCAAGTATTTATTAACTTTTTGTAGCAGTATATCTTTGAAAAGCCAGAAATATGATAAAAAAAGGCTAGTTTTATATTTTACAAAGGTTTATAGTATGAGTTGGCAGGAATTTGTTGAAGCTGTGGCACAGACAGATATTGAATTTCCGCAACTAAAGACAGCGTGTTTAGCACAGGCAATTTTAGAAAGTGGACGTGGTAGCACTGATTTAGCAAAACTACATCATAATTTTCACGGGATGAAATGGCGTGAAGAAATGAAAGGTATTGCTACTTCTGTCTATTATTCAACCAATAGTGAACCAACTGGTGGTGATAATTTTTGTAAGTTCGCTAATCCCATAGATGCAGTACGTGGTTATTGGCGGTTTGTTGAACGTTCTCCCTACAAAGGATGGCGTAATCATGTTAGCAGTGCTAAAGATTTCCTTGCTTTTATTGGTCCTATTTGGTGTCCTCCCGGTTATACCGATACCTGGAAATCCCAACATGGTGGTCTAACTTATCATGAGTACATCATCAATAATTTATACAACGAAGCTCAGGAATTGATTGCAGAGGCAGCAGCCGAGTACCCAGAACTCAAAGAAGGAGATAGGGGAGAAGCGGTCAAGGTTTTGCAAAATGAACTGAATAACCGTATTAATGCAGGTTTAAAGGTTGATGGTATTTTTGGTGCAAAAACTAAACAAGCAGTGGTTTCAGTAGAAAAACAATTTGAAAAACAGTTTAATATTAAAGTTGATGGTATTACTGATCCTGATTTCTGGAAAGCATTACTGACCATAGAACCAGAACCTAAAGGAGATGAAAAACTATGGATACCATTTGCACAACATCCATTTGATATACCAACAAAATGGACTTATGACAAGGGATATCCAAAGGGTGCGGTAGTTCATTTTACAGCAGGACGTGATAACCCCATAGGAACTTTAAAATACCTGGGCGAAAGAGGTTTTCCCTGTTTGGTAATGGGTCGTGATGGTGTAATTTACCAAGCATTTCCCTTAAATCGGGGTGGTTCTCATAGTGGTACATATCACCATAAATACAGCGTGGGAATTGAAATAGTTGCCGTTGGACGTTGTGAACCACAAACAGTGAATGGAGAACGGAGGTTTAAAGCTTGGTTCCATAAAAAAACCAGTGAATATTTCCCAGAATCAGAAATGCGCTATGTTAAACGCAATGGTTCTCAACGGGAAGGATGGTATCAGAAATATACACCAGCCCAAGAGGAATCATTAATTAAACTGTTGTTATGGCTCAAATCACAAGCACCAGATATCTTTTCTTTTGATGATGTTAAAGGTCATGATGAATGCTGTGATGAAGGCGGAAGACCTGGTAATAAAAACGACCCCGGCGGTGCGTTATCTATGACTATGCCTGAGTTCCGAGCTTTGCTAAAACAAAAGTATGCAGCGTCCTAGTTTTATAGTCTAACTGTTTATTACCTGTGTTGCTTTTGATGATATTCTACTTTTGTCTGAGGTAGAATCCAATACGTAATTATACGATGCCTATGGCGATCGCTCTGCCAACATCTACCAAATTGTTGAGGAAAAGCCATGATTCACAATCTCAACATGACCGATATAGAGTATGCCTCATTAGCAGCACAGAGTTATAATCCCAAAATTGGTGAACCCCAAAAAACAGCAAATCAAAATTTAAGCATTTCAAGATGACAGCTAAGATAAGGCAGTAATGGTGTAGTAATTTGCTTTGTCTCAAAATACTGCAACGACCAACGTCAAATCAAGGGTTTCCACAATTTCCTTTACAAGAGAAGCACTTGGCTTATCCCTGGTTTGTTTCAGAGTTAGGTTACAATTTTTAAGCTGGCGATAAATGGTGCGATCGCTTCTACAAATTCTACTGTTGATTCATAGGGTAAAACGTTGCGTCCCGGTAACTTAATTCCACTACCTTGAGGTAAACAGCCGAGATAATCAGCCATGCGTTCATCTGGTGTCTCTTGTTTACCTTCTTTGCTAATACTCAATGCAGTTTCTCCCAAAACTACCAATGTCGGCTGATTGATACAAGCAAGATAACTACTATAATCCTGTCGCCAAAATCCCGCCAAAAACGAAAATACTGCATGGCGACTTTCAGGATTTTCCGCCCCCGCAACTAACATATCTAACCATTCTTTATCCACAGCATTTTCAGAAGCAAAAAGTTTCCGAATTGAGAAAGAACGCAAAAACTTTTCTGTCCGCGCATAGCGATAAAAAGCATTCCCAACAGGCGAATTAAAAATATTCCAAGCTATTTTTTGCTGTAATGCTGATGAATTTTTAGTAATCACTGGCCAAGCTGGAGGACCAGCTAAAATCATTCCAGCAATTAAGTTTGATTGTTTTTGAACTAACTCAATAGCAACTGCTAATAAAGCACCTTGAACTACAATTATCACAGGTTGTTTTACTACTGTTTGCAAAAAGTAATCTAGTTGTTCTGCCCAATCTTTAGGAGTATAAGCCACACGAGGCATATCACTTTCACCACATCCGAGTAAGTCAGGATTGTAAATAAGATTTTTATAACCTTTTCTCGACCATTGCTTACGAAATCTTTGCCAAAATTGCCGTGATAACCCCACACCAATCGGATGAATTAGAAGTAAAGGTAAACCCTCACTGCTGGAATTAGCTGGTTGATATAATTCGTAGGCACAACGATAATTTTGCCAAGTGTAAAATTGGGTAGGAGATATTGTGATATTCACTGTATTTACCATAGGAATTAGTTAAAAGCTATTAAAAAATCATCTTTGGACGAATTAATTTATAGCCAGCAGCTTTGATTTTTTGATTGGATACTTTCGCATTATATGGACGGTTAGTTTTGGCAGTGTGATCCCATTTTACTTGGGGTAAATTGTGTGTTTCCATTAATTTATCAAGTAACTCTCCACTGGTTAAACCAGCATCATCTACCAGATTATAAATACCTTGCAAATGATTTAGACGCGCAAATTCTATCGCCCCAACAATATCATCCAAGTGAATCCAATTAGCGACATCTTCACCATTACCGGGACGAGTTGTACCAGGAACTCTACTAAATATTTTGATCAGTTCCCTGTTCGGTCCATAAATACCCCCCAATCTTAAGATACAAACACGGAGCTTTTCACTAGATGCTCCTAGCAATATATCTTCAGTTGCTTTGAGAATTTTTCCATGATCATGGCTTGGTGTCGCTAGGGTTTCTTCATCTACCACAGCACCATTATGGTCGCCATAAACTGAATAACTTCCAGTATATATTACTTGCTTAACACTAGGAGTATCTTGGAAAATTTCAACTAGAGTTTTCGCAGTATTCAGATAAGTATCTTCATATAAATTTGACCCTTTTGCGCCGATACTCAACAACACAATATCTTGATTTTGCAAGACAGATTTTAGTTTTTCTCGGTCATTTCCTTGGGTGACTACAACTTTTTGGGCTACACTTTGTAAAGTCGAGACACGCTCAGGGGTAGTTGTGGTAGCTGTAACCATAAAGGTCATCTTTTGCTGCCACAATTGAGCAACTGCACAGCCAACGTAACCACAACCAATAATGGCAATATTCATAAATAAAGCTGATTTTTCGAGTTTATAGTCGGCATCTTTACGTTAACAATACCTTCTTTATGTACTGATGTTAACTATGGATAACACCATCAGGCATAATTGCCCCAGCTAAGTTAGCACCAATCAATTTTACCAGTAGGCGATCGCCTGAACGAATCCGCGCTCCTGTTAAGTCGGCTCCGCGCAAGTCGGCTCCACTCAAATCCGCACCAATCAAGTTAGTAGAGCGCAAGTTAGCTTCTCTCATATCGGCTAAAAGTAAGTTAGCTCGAAACAAATTTGCCGAGGATAAATTTGCCCCTCGGAGAATAACTTTGTGCATAAAAGTATCACTCAAATCAGCCCCACTCAAATCAGCGTAACTCAAATTTCTGCCAGATAAATCTTTGTTGCTTAAGTTCGAGCCACTAAAATCTTTTCCACTTAAATCAGGGTTAGTCTTAGGTGGTTTGTAGGTACTTTCAGGTGGTGTTTTTGCTTGAGATGCTGGAGAATGATAAATGTTTTTCTGCTTACCATGTAAAGAGCGCAATTTATCACGAGCTTCATTAATGGCTTTGAGCTTGTCTTGGGCTTTCTTCTGTAAGCGGTGATTTTCTTGAGGAATGCGATCAGGATGCCAAATAAAAACCAAGTCTTTATAAGCTTGATTGACTTCCTCAAGTGTTGCTCCAGGTTCTATTTCTAAAACTCTATAATACTGCTCCATCTCGCTCATTATGATATTTTTGTCAACAATCAAATTAAGTATGAGTGATGCAGCCGCTAGATAAAACCTACTCAAATCTACTCATAAGACTGGAATCGGTTTTAATTCCTGTTTTGACAGCCCGTCGGCGGGTTTTTGTCCACAGGTATAAATCAATTCAACCAGAGCTTCTCCCTATCGGCTCTAAATTCAATACTGATATTTAAATATTATACAAGGGTGTCTTAGCTAACTCAGTTCATAAATAACCTTTTTGTGGGCAAATTTTAAAATACTCTACCTTCTTTGTATACACCGAAACTTTACTGCGATCGCCTGGTTAAACGTGTAGTTTTGTATCGATGTAGTTATTTGTAATCAGCCCTATACCCATTTTCTCACTTGATCTAGATATTGACAATAAAAGATTTTTATGCAAAACAAATACTGACAAAATCGTGGCATTTAATTCTGATTGTTTGGCTAGAAGCAATTGTTCTCGGTGGCTTGGGATCTTAACCTACCAACACCGCTGGCTTCGTGGGATAAATTTAATCATTCAAATTTCCGAAATTCGCTGCATCCAATTTGGAGCTAACACCATCGATAATAATCAAGGCAGGTAACTCATGAATCATCAAAGCTTCAAAAACACATCTGTCAACTTTGCCAAAGCTTTTCTGGCTGCGGCTACACTGATGACGGCTTCTGTCGGTCCCGCCCTTGCTAACAACAAAGTTGAAATTGTCGGTGCAGAATATGGTGGTAACGGTTGTCCTGCTGGTTCGGCTAGTGTGAGCGTCAGTCCCGATGGACAAGAGCTAAGTATTCTATTTGATCAGTTTATCGCTCTGGGAAATGATGTAGCAAAAAGTCGCAGAAGTTGTAACTTGAGCATTCCGATTAAAGTACCCCAAGGCTTTCAAATCTCCCTTTATGATGCTGATTATCGGGGCTATGTTGCTCCCAACACAACTGGGAGGCTAAGAGCAGAATACTTCTTTGCTGGTCAGAGGGGACCTGTTTTTTCTAGGACATTTAAAGGCGAAAGTGACTACAACGTTCGAGATCAATTAGCAACTGTAGGTGATATTTGGTCACGCTGTGGCGACAGTGCAAATATGCGTGTGAATGCGGCAATGAGCGCCCGTGGTAAGGGAATGGCGACTGTTGACTCCTTTGACCTCGCTCACCGTGGTTTAGTCTATCATATTAAATATCGCCAGTGTCGTTAAGTGTTTTCCAAGCCCAGAGCAACGAAACCTTAAGCTAAGTCTGGGTGTAAAGCCTAGTAGTGAATCTCCTGACTTCTAGTCAGGAGAGCGTCGATATCTCGCCATCATGCCATTGCGCCACCGATTCATGGCTCTGAAATAAGCGACAACAGGAATTTGATAAATCTCCACTAAAATCCACAGAATAATCGATAAATGTAACAAGAAAGTTAATATTGTCCAAATATATGGTATCCAAGTAATCGGATCATGAGCTATTGCCGGAAAGTAGTAAGCGACTAGACCAATTAAGCTTGTGGGCAGCACCACAAAAGCAATAGCGGCTAGCCCATAACCCCAACCCAATTCAAAGCCCTCCAACTGGGCTTCTGTCCAATTAAAGCCATTCCAGCGCCAAATCAGGGGAGGTTGCCGAGAAGGCATCTTGATTTGTTGTTGTTCTAGGTTAACGGTAAAAATTTCATGGCAGAAATCACAAGCCATAGTTTCCATCATTGGCATCCGAGAAATTTTACCGACGCGACAGACGGGACAAGGGTAAACTTCTTGAAAGTCAAAAGATGTAGTGAATATTTTGGAACTGGGCATAATAAAACTACGTTTTGCTTAAAAGATAATTCGGTGATCGCGTTTCTGAATCTGCTGGGGTACTGATTTATCTGTGTACAATCGCTTTTTTGGGGTTTTTGAGGGTTTTGAAACTTTCTATTGAGGCGACCTTCTCAAAGCTATATATTCAATTTTTAGCTTAATTATGCTCAAATGTTCAGCAGCAATCACTACTTTTAATGGCTGGGATTCACAGCCCCCTGTCGCCCATCGTTCAGATTTTAGCCTACACTTTCTCCTTTGCTGGTGGCACAATGCCAGTTTTTATTAAACCTTGATCAATATCTCTAAGTAGTTGAAAATCCTCCTCTGGTAAGGGATAACTATTACTACTTAACAAACTTGCACTGGTAGCCGGATGCTTTTCTAGAAAGGAGAATGCTTGACGAAACTGCTCCGGTTTTGCTGGAAGCGGTGCATCGAAGTGACAAGGAATAATCCACTCAAAATTCCAACTCGCCACCTTCTGGGCCCAGTCAATGGTTTCTCTTGGCGCGCGGTTGAGAATCAGCGTTTGCAAAATGGGTGCGACAAACAAACGACCCTCACCTCTGAGTATATCAAATGAGCGCTGCCAATCTGATGGCCATTTAAAGGGAAATAAGCCAAAATAGGCTTTTTGTGAGCGATTGGGTGCTTTAATCGCATCGCGTAATACTTTACCCAATCCGACCACTTCTAAAACACTGGGACGAAAATACAAAGCAAATAACGAAACCCGTTGCCATCCTTTACGGCGATTTGCGTGAGTATCTGCAATCAGATCAGATGCCTTGTCTTTGGCATGAAATAGCAAGGGATATGGATCTAATTGTACGATCGCTGGCGGATCGGCTGATACAGATATTACTGAATCTGTTACTAATAAAGTATGCGATCGCTTGTGGAAAAATGCCACTTCTGCAAACCTTCCCGGACCCAACTCAATCGGACCGAGAATCGCATAGTCAAACTGGTCAGCGAATGGTGTTTTACTACTATCTTCCGGTAATACCTGCGTATATTTAGCAGGTAATCCCAGCCAACTGAGGGGAAGATTTAAGGGAAAACTCCATTGATGAGGGGCCACAAACACCTGTGCGCTGGGAAAATATCTGGCAAAGGGACCAACAAAGACTTTGTGTTCTAGCCCGGAGACGGTTGGCAAAATAATATATTTAACATCACCGTGTTCTGCCACCAACTCTTTCACAAATCGGATACATTCAGGGGTAGGTGCAACGGGAGCGTATACAAAAAGACCACCTTCATCCAGCTTAACTACGGTCATGCGAATTGGCACAACAACGTAGAAAATCCCCTGCATTTGGTCAAAAGTCCAGATTGTGTCTTTAACTACTTCTTTACGGATTGTCCGCCGTTTGCCATAAGGGTAGAGTGGCAATGTAAACCAGAAAGGCCAGGAAAAATCTTGGTAATCAATCTGTTCTGGCATTACTCCACTTTTATCATCAGCCACTCTCTGACCCCTCCCACGTTCCCAACGCTCGAATTATTGAGCTAATAAGTTAATTTATATCAGAACTCTAGTATCTCATAACTCAGACAGCAGACAGAGACAATATCTCTAAAAAGGATGTTGTTTTAAAGTTATTTGGGTGAATATAATAATAGAGCCTCCGGCACGCTCCGCGTTAGCGTACCTTTCCCTTTCGCGATACACCACTACAAAAGCACAGCACTGACCTGGACTAATGAAAAATCAAGGTTTTTAACCCCCAAAGGTGGTCACTGAGCAGTTCCACAAGCTGACTGTAACACTTGCCGAAGTGCGGGTTTAGTTTGTGTAGCCTCCACTTTTAGTCGCCAGGGCTAGTAATCAATGAGACTGGTGCATTCATCCTCTAATTTTTACTGTATAATAGCTTTTAAATTCTCTTGTTGATCCTTAATTCTATACTAAAATTACCATAAAATACTAGCTAGTAAGCAGTTTATGAATCACGAACAAAAAGATTTCTGCTTTTGTACCTTAGCCTTAAGAAATAAATATCGTCTGCTAGCTCAACAATTGGCTAGTGATTTAGAGAAATATGCTCCTGGGACTAAATTGTTAGTATTAACAGACGAACCAAGTTGTTTTCAAGACAATTCTAATGTTTTAGCTTTTAAACATCGCCAAAAGGGGATTCTGCATTGTTATCATGATAAAAGCATTCTCATGGAAATAGCGTTGTCAAAATTTCCGGCGGCAGTTCATATTGATGCAGATACAAGAATATTAGCTCCTTTACCAGAGAATATACAGTGGAAACCAGGAATCACAGTCGGACACTATGAAAACTTGGTAGAACACGTCACCCAGTATACTCCTGAAAGATTACCATCTCTTCAAAAAGTGGCTTCACATTTCAACATAGATTTAGAAACTGTGACTTATGTGGGAGAATCTTTATTTGTTATTGCTAGAGACAATGGTAGGGAAATCGATTACTTAAAAACTTGGGCAATGATTGGCAGGTATTTAGAATTAAGAGGAATTCATGCTGGTGCAGGTAATGCAATGGGAATAGCTGCTACTAAGGTGGGGTGGACTATTTACCAAGATGGCTGGCAAGAAATTAAAGATGTTATGCATCACACGGATGCTTCCTATAGCAATAAGCAGAAGACTTTATGGGAAAAATGGCAACGCAGAATTGGCTATCACTACCGTTTAAATTTAGCTAGAGTCATGGCTTTAAAAAATGCTGAATTTTACTATAACTAAAGTTAATTATTAACAAAAAAAGTGCTGAATAAAAACGTGGAATATATTCAGCACTTCACAATAAATTGTAATTATGAATAGTTATCAGATCAAGAATCTAAATCTAGAGCTTGCATTCCTTCGCGTTGGGCAAAAGTGAGCAGACTTCCCAATTGCAGCCAGACCAGTAAACAAGTCAGAAAACTGACTGGTAAACCAATTCCTAAAGCCAAGGGGGACGGAAAACCAAATATCTCTAAACCTGATGAGAGGAATACAGAAACACCGACAGTAATTCCCAGAAATGGCACAAATAACTGTTTTAATGAGGAAGCAGATTTAGAACTTTTGGCATTATCTTCTGGCCATTGCTGCACTATTACTTTGAGTGTGCCAGATAAGGCTAGACCAGAAGTCAATGCAATTAAAAAACCAATAATTAACAGAAAATAAGGTGGTTGTTCCGGGAAATAGTACATGAAAACTCCAAATTGATATTAAAAAGTTATGCAGTAAAAATTTTAGTCTGTTTATTTTTTACTGTTTGGTTGCACAGCACTAAAAGCAGCGAAGAAACCAGATTGGGGAATGATAGCCGCTACGCTTTCTCTTGATAACTCTGTCAACATACCAATGGCTACGTCTAACAACCGATTTGGTTTAATGTCTTCTTTCACCAAATCCCATAGGCGTTGAACTTCTTCTGTATGAAGACGGTCATCTTCGGTGAGTGCTAATACGAACTCTCGGCGGAGAAATTTGCCTTCTTCAGACATGAGATATTGTAATCCCATTTGCGCTGTCGGCAAGACATCAAAGTTGCTATCAGTACGAGCAATTTCGATTAAATTCTCTAAGCGTTCCCACTGGAATTTACCATCTTTAAATAAGACGTTCAATAGTCGCCGCCTTAATTCAGGAGATTCGCCAGTTAGTAAGCGTCGTGCTATGTAGGGATAACCCACTTCTACAATTTTGAAGTTTGGATTGAGACTGAGGGCAATACCTTCTTGAGTCACCAGAGAACGAATAATCAAGGCGAACTTGGCCGGAACTCGAAACGGATATTCATACATCAGTTCCGAGAACTCGTCAGTTATGGTTCTGAAGTTAAATTCATTGACATTTTTGCCAATGGCATTTCCCAATACTGATTCTAAGGCTGGGATAATGGGGCAAATATTCGTGTTTGGTGTGAGAAAACCTAATGCGACAAAATCTGCGGCTAAATCGGCGTAGTCTTTGTTTACCAGATGTACTAGCGCATCTACTACAGTTTCTTTAGTGTTTTCCTCTAGCTGATCCATCATGCCGAAATCAATGTAAGCCATGCGTCCATCAGGCATAGCAAACAAATTTCCTGGGTGGGGGTCAGCATGGAAAAAGCCGTGTTCCAATAGCTGTTGCAGTCCGGATGTTACCGCAATTTGAATAATTTCCTCTGGGTCTAAACCTGCGGCTTTGATTCTGTCAGTATCGGTGAGTTTGAAGCCATTAATCCATTCCAGAGTTAAAACATGAGTGTTGGTATAACTCCAGTAAATATCCGGAATTTTAACTCGCGGATCGTTGCGGAAATTGCTGGCAAATTTTTCGGCGTTACGACCTTCATTGATGTAATCAATTTCTTCAAATAACTTGATGCCGAATTCGTCCACAATTAAACTGAGATCGTGACCGAGATTCAGGGGTAGCCATGGTGCTAACCAGCCAGCTATCCAGCGCATCAGATAAAGGTCGAGTGTGATGACTGGGCGTAAGTTGGGACGCTGCACTTTTACAGCTACTTCTTCGCCAGTTAGTAGACGACCACGATATACTTGCCCTAAACTAGCAGCAGCCACTGGGCTAGGTGACAATTCGCTGTAAATGTCAGAGATGGATCTGTCTAATTCGGTTTCGATAATTTGATAAGCGATCGCATTATCAAATGGTGGTAACTGATCTTGCAGTTTAATCAGTTCCTCTAGGAAATCTTTACGTACCAAATCTGGCCGAGTGGATAGGGCTTGACCTACTTTAATAAATGTCGGGCCAAGTCTAGTGAGTAGTTCTCGTAATTGTGTAGCGCGTTTCCCTTTGTTTTGCTCAACTTTATCTTGCCAGTCGTCCCACTTGAGACTCAAAATAAATACAGCAAAAGACCAGATAACTTGTAACATTCGTCCCCAAGCAAGCCAGGGACGGTAACGATAGTGACGAGCGATCGCGTCTGAATTGTAGCGTCTTAGCTGACCGGGCTGATTCTGACCCACGCCTTTACATACCTCTTCAACTGGGAATTATATACTTGCGTTTTTTATGTCCCCACGTACAAATTAATTGTATGTCGGGATTTTGTGTACTTTTGTATCAAAAACTAGGAATTTAAATTGTTTCCTGGTAGTCTTCTTGGCCGTTTGAGGCTAGATTACTTTCCAGATGTTTTTATCTTTTCCTTAATTATACTTTATAAAAGTACAAATTAGGGAGTGGGGAGTAGGGAGTGGGGGAGAAGAGGAACGGTTGTTAAGTAAACAAGTTTAAAGTAATTTCTATTTCTAACTCCCCCTTGCACCCTGCACCAGTACCCCCTGCTTCTTCTGGGGAGTAGGGAGTAGGGAAGAAGTTTTCCTCATCATCACTACCCCATCTCATGACCAATAACCAATAACCAATGACCAATGACCAATGACTAATGACTATTAGATTTTGCTTCCAAACCTTCCAAGCGACTTTTCAGTTCTTGGTTTTGTTGCTTGAGTTGGTCTAGTTCCTCCCGCATTTGGCGCAATGCGTTGTCTGTCCCCACATTTTTTTGCACCTTGGAAATTTCCTCTTCAGCATAGCGACGCACACGCCCGTCGGCTGTTTGGTCGGCTAGCGATTGCAAAATCCCCATAGCTTTGCGAGTTTCCATTTGTCCCAAAGCCATGACTACAGCCACTTGGGTTAAAAAGAAGGTTTCTTTGGCTAGTTCTGCTAACTTTTCTAAAATCCGTTCTAAATTCATCGGACTTTGACCCACAGAAATCTTGCCTAAAGCCCGAATTGTGGCTAAACGCAACGGTTGCGGGATACCAAGTTTTGTGTATTCTAGCAGCAGATTTAAAGCAGCTTCTGAAGTTTTCAGTTCAGCTAAACCGCCAATTGCACCACTCCGCACAACTTCATTCCAGCCCGCCCTTGATTCTAAAACGGATTGCAGCAGTTTAATTACCTTTTCTTCTTTGGGTTTATCTGCCAAATTCACAGCTGCGATTGACCCCACAGCCCGACTTGCGGCTGCTTCCACGTAGTAACTAGGATCGCCATGTTTAACCAACTTTTTCACGGCTTTGTAACTGTCATAGGTTTTGATGGTCGCCAATGCTTCTACCACCGCACGCCGCACAAAAGCATTTTGGTCTTGTAATCCGGGAACTAACCCATCAAAGGCTTGATCTAACTTAATTTCGGCTAGTTGTTTCGCGACTTCGACCTGCACACCCCAAAATGAATCATGTTTGAGTGCATCTGACAAAGCATTGGTAGCTTCTAATCCACCTTTTTTGGCTAAAGCTTCGGCTGCATAGATCCGAGAAATGGGGTTAGGGTCAAATTCTAACTGGGCTTTCAACTCTGGGATTGAATACTCCAAAGTCACCGTTTTGAGGAAATGATTTCCCACATCAAAGCTGACAAATTGCGGTTTTTCTGCTAAGGGGAAGTAAAAGCTTTGTTCCCGTTGATTTACCCGCACAGTGAAAGTGTTAAGTTGTGCAGTTTTACTTGGTTGAGTGTAACCAAAACCAATGGGGATTTTCAGGTCAAACAAATCTTTACTATCATTTTTGTCGGCTTGGGTTTGAGTGACTGTGACTTTGGCTAAATTAGCATCTCCATCCCAAGAGTAAGCTACTTTAAAATCAGGATGACCACCACGATAAACGTATTGATCAAAGAGGTATGCCAAATTACGCCCAGTCGCCTTTTCAATGGCGCGGAGTAAGTCTACTGTTTCGACAGTTTTATGGGCATGATCTTGAACAAAGGTGTGAATTGCTGGCCAAAATAATTCTTCTCCTAATTCCGCCCGAATCATGTGATAAACACAAGATCCTTTTTCGTAGATATGGCGGTCATAAAGTTCGATGGCTTCTCGGTAAACATGAGTTACCATTGGGCGGCGGTAGCGGTGACTATCTTCGCTTAAGTAACTTCTGGCTTCTAATAATCGATAATATGCGGCTTCTTGGTCGCCATATTCATGTTCTGTCCACATGACTTCAGAGTAGGAAGCCATCCCTTCCTTAATCCAAGCATGAGACCAATGTTTAATTACCAGTAAGTCACCAAACCATTGGTGCGCTAATTCGTGAACAACTAAACTTTCTGTACCACGGTTATCTAAGGCGGCGCGTTCATCGATTAAACATCTATCTGTGAGTAGGGTTGTGGAAGTATTTTCCATCCCGCCAAAGATGAAGTCATCTACACAAACTTGGGCATATTTAGGAAAAGCATAAGCATAACCATACTTTTCGCTTAAAAACTCCATCATGCGGGGAGTTTTGCCCATGCTGCGTTTAGCATCGTCTTTTCTACCCTTTTCTACATAATAGGTGACGGGTTTACCTTGCCATTCGTCCCGAATTTCGGCAAAGTCACCGACGGCTAAGGTCATTAAGTAGGTAGGATGAATCTGCTGTTGTGACCAATGGTAGATTTTTTCATCTCCATCTTTTTGGGTGTCGATGAGTTCGCCGTTGGAAATAGCAATTAAATCTTTGGGAACGCGCACCCGAATTTCGGAAGTGGAAAGTTGTCCGGGATAGTCGAAGCAGGGAAACCAGAAACGAGAGTCTTCGTCTTCGCCTTGTGTCCAAACTTGGGTGGGTTTGTTGGGGTAATGTTTGTCTGGTTGAATGAAGTATATACCGCGTTGGGGTTTTTCTACTGAGTAGGCGATCGCAATCAACAAATGTTTAGCAATCTGTGTTGGTTGGGAAAGTTGAATAGTTAGCTGTTCGCCGTTATAGTCAAAATCCTGCGCTATTTCGTCTACCTGTACAGACTGGATTTTCAGATTGACAGCATCCAACGTCAAACGGTCAATGCCATTCCGGATCGGTAACAGACGTATGCTGCAAGTACCGTGATAACTTTGGCGAGGAATATCCAAACACAAATCCAGGAAAATATGCTCTACTTGTCCAGGACGGTCGGGGTTGTAGTGCGGTTTAGCGCCTGGTAATTCAAAAGATTTATGACCGTTATTGTTTGTATCAAAATAAAACTGCGACATTGATGCTTACTGACCTTGTAATCCTAATGAGTATGTTTAGATTTATGGCAATGCTATCTGGTTAATATGCCTATTTCAAAGGGTTATTTAACGATCAGGGTTATTTCTGTGGTTTGGAGATCAGAATTAAGCCTACCAAATTTACCTTTGCTAATATTGTGGGTCAAGAGTTTCTTACATCTGGTTAAATTTCCATTGAGTACAAATACTCCGAAGTCTTCTTTTAGTTTAGTCGGATAGCTTGCCACTATCAAGTCAGCTAGCTGGAAAAAGTGCTGGACAAGTGAGGCGTGGACAGCTTTCTCTTAACCCAGAATGCTGAGGCTAATATTCTTAGTCAGTAACGTCTGAGATTAACTCTTCCATAGAAGCTATTGACTGAGTACATTGGAATATAGATCCAGAAAAATTTTCTGTGCAAACCTGACCCCCTAAATAGTAATGAAAAACTATTATCAAGATTTTTTGATTCGTAATTGGGAGATAGGCGATCGCACTAGAGCCGCTTCTGTCATCAGTTATGTATTATCAGAATATGGTCTGGGTTGGGAACCCCAGGGCGCAGACAAAGATGTGCTGCAAGTTGAGGAATTTTACTTAGAAGCTGGTGGTGAGTTTTGGGTAATCGAACACCAAAATCAGCTAGTTGGTACGGGGGCATACTACCCCATAAAACGTGGCAAAAAAGCTGTAGAAATCCGCAAAATGTATCTTTTGTCAAGTGTGAGGGGTTTGGGATTGGGGAAATATTTGTTACAACAGTTAGAAGTGGCGATCGCGAACCGTGGTTTTGAGGAAATTTGGATTGAAACCGCCAGTGCTTTAGTAGAAGCAGTCAAGTTGTATGAAAGTAATGGTTATCAACCCGCAACAGGAGTAGAAACACCACGTTGCGATCGCGTATATATGAAATTACTCCCCAATAATTAAAAGCTGTTCTCCCCTGCCCCCTGCCCCCTGCACCCGTTCCTCTTCTCCCCACTCCCCACTCCCCACTCCCCACTCCCCTATAAATGCCAACCTGGAAGCACAGTTTTCACAACTTTCTCAACCTGTTTTTGCAATCCCATTGTCCTTTATGTCAAAGACCGACATCGGGTGAATTTTGTCCTTACTGTACTAAGCAACTCCAAAGCTGTCAGCACAAAGACCCTGCGGCTTTGTGGCAACAACCAATACCTGTATTTGGCTGGGGAATATATGGGGGAATTGTCAAACGCGCGATCGCTGTGATGAAATATGACAATCAACCCCAAATTGCCCGCCCTTTGGGTCAATGGCTAGGAGAAACATGGTTGTTATCAAATGTGTCCAAATGCCAACCACAACCTTTGGTAGTCCCCATACCACTCCATCCCCAGAAGCAAAAAACTCGCGGTTATAACCAAGCTGCATTAATAGCTCAAAGTTTTTGTCAAACCACGGGCTTAAAATTGCAGATAAATGGTTTAAAAAGAGTCCAAGAAACGAAAGCACAATTTGGTTTATCAGTATCTGAACGAGAAAATAACTTAGCTGAAGCTTTTGCTGTTGGAGAAGAATTACGCCGTCGCCGTCTCAAAGTCCCAGTGTTATTAGTTGACGATATTTATACTACGGGTGCTACAACTAGGTCTGCTGTAAAAATTCTGAATCAGCATGGTATTACCGTCTTAGGTTTAGTAGCTGTGACTACTTCCTTAAAAGTTTCTCAGCAAGTTACAGCTGACAAACCGATAATTAACCGATAATTAACCAATAACCCTGTTTTTGTGGGAACACTGTTTAATAATGATCAGTAAAACTTTTGTGGTAGGTTTCAGACAACTAATGATTATTCCTGCCACTTTGTTGGTAATTGGCATGAATACAAGGGTAGGATTTGCCCAAAATCAATTGTATAGTCCAATTCCTTTAACTCCCAGTACGGAACTGTCAGATACACTCTCAGTCAAAGACATTCCCACAGGTCAGGGTGGTTTTGGCCGTGATTATATGGTCAATCTAAATCAGGGTGATAAGTTAGTGATTGATTTAACGTCTGAGAGTTTTGATCCCATCATCACACTCTTAGCACCTAATGGAACAACAGTAGCTGAAAATGATGATGGACCTGATGGTACTAGCAATTCCTTACTGTTTACCCGCATTTATGAAACAGGAAACTATATTGTTCGTGTCCGGTCTTTTGGCGAAACTGGGGTTGGTCCCTTTAAACTGAAGGTGACAAAATTGCAAGAAGTGAAATAATTCGTAATTCGTAATTCGTAATTCGTAATTCGTAATTCGTAATTCGTAATTCGTAATTAAAATATGGTGAGGACACAGAGGAATAGGGCTTCTGTCCATTCAACTACTGCGCCGTAGGTGTCTCCTGTGTGTCCGCCTAATTTGTGATTAAACCATAATCCGGTCAAAGTGGCGATCGCACTTCCAGTCCCGATCATGCTGAGTGCTAAAAACAGATATTCTTTCTCTATTACTACCGAAAAACCACTGAGACTAAAAAGCAAAAACAGTCCTGGTAATAAATCCTGATATGAACGAATAGCGGCTTTGTGGAATGCACCTTTGCCAGTGGGTTTTAAATAAGGATAGCAGGCGATCGCTACTTGTTGTCCCCAGCGTCCCCATCCACAAGCCGCCATCAGCACCAGCCAACGGTGATCACCAATCTCGATTAAAGCTGTAGTTTTAAGTAATATTAAGGCGATCGCCGCCATTGCACCAAAAGCACCTGTAGCACTATCCGCCATCACCTCTAAGCGTTTTTCAGGGTTCCCCACCGCCAAACCATCAGCAGTATCCATTACCCCATCTAAGTGTAATCCTCCAGTGATGGCAATCCAAATACTCACTACCAAAGCGCTACGAGTTAACACTGGTATCCCCAAATAATTCATTCCGCCATCACATAGCCCTAAAATGCCGCCAATCATCAGCCCCACTAGCGGCGCAAAATACGCCACTTTTTGGAAGTCTAGCCCCTTGATATAGGGCAGAGGAATAGATGTATAAAATATTATACTAGCAAATAAATTTAAAACTAATTTTTTCACCACTGCGGCTGATTAATGATGTTAATTAATATACATACACTGACTGACAGATGTTGTCCACAAATCCGACAGCAGCAGTAGTACGGAATTTTAAAGCTTTAAATAAGATCGCCTTTGATTAGAGACTCATGGAAAAAACTTTGTTATGCTGTTCTCAGTCATATCTTCTGCGAGTGCTGATTGCAACTGAATGTCAGTAAACTTGACAGACTACTAGTACAACCAAGAATTGGATTTTGCATTTTTCAACTAATAACTTACCCTAGACTTAATTTAGAGGATAGCCCTCCAAAGTTGATATTTTTTTAAATATATGAGGACACCAGGCTGTGAAATTTACCTTTTAGCTGTGTTGTACCTCACCTTTGCTTATCTCCTATTTTCCTATGAGTCACCATCTACCCGACACCAGGATACCAGCTCCGTGTATTGTTAACACGGGAATAATTGTGAATAAGCTCGACATTCGGCGATTGCTGTCTGATTTAGGTCGAGTCCGCTACATCTACACCCAATTCGGCAAAATACAGAGCGAGGGTGAAGGAGATGTCATGGAAGTCTTTGTCAATCCTCAAAGGTCTACCCTAGTTGCTAACTCGGCGCTATACTTGAATGTTCATAGTTTTGATTATCTAGAACTAAAACAATCACCGCAACAAGAAACCTACTTTGACTTATTGCAAGAAGGGATGTGTTTACGGCTGATTCCGCTTTCGACTCCCTCCCAAGAGCGAAAAGAGCGCAACTTGAATGTTAGCGCCATCGAAGCGATGATGGAGCAAGTCTTTGCCGCTAAATGGGATGCAGAAATTGACGATGACTGTTCCGACTCATTTTAATTAGAACTGATAAAGCATATACTCAAAAAGTCGGTCATAGGTTGGTCGTGAATACAACCCCTTTCAAAATGGGTAAAAATTGTAGTCAAAACATTCCTCTTAACTCTGTGTCACGCCACTTGCTCATGGGGGAAACCCCCAAGACCGCAGTGGCTCCTCTGTGCCTCTGTGGTTAAATAATTTTTTTTCTACCCCACCAAATACACAGAAGGGAGAGAGAAATCAGGCTTAGTAGTGATTACTCAAGTATTCACAATCAATCAATTGCCAGTATTTAAACATTTAGCGCGATCGCATTAATTTTACCTTGAGTGCCAACTTTTCTTTTCAATCCCTGGCTGAATGTAGCCAGACAAAAGCTAGGGCTGGGATATTTCACACACCTCATGGCCCTGTGGAAACCCCAAGATTTATGCCTGTGGGAACCCTGGCAAATGTCAAAACCGTCACCCCAGACCAACTAAAAAGCACTGGGGCGCAAATGGTCTTATCCAATACCTATCATCTCCACCTGCAACCAGGGGAAAGAATTGTAGCGGGAGGGGGTGGATTACACAAATTTATGGGCTGGGATGGACCGATGCTCACCGATTCCGGTGGATTTCAGGTGTTCAGCTTGAGCGAAATGCGGAAGATTTCCGAAGATGGTGTAACTTTTCGCTCACCCCATGATGGGCAAATTATCCACTTAACGCCAGAACGCTCCATTGAGATCCAAAATACTTTAGGGGCTGATGTAATCATGGCCTTTGATGAATGTCCTCCTTATCCCGCTAGTCGCGAAGATGTGGAAGCTGCAACTCAGAGGACTTATCGCTGGCTAGAACGCTGTATGACTTTTCATCAACGTAGCGATCAAGCTTTGTTTGGTATCGTTCAAGGAGGGGTATATCTGGATTTACGCGCCCAAGCCGCCCAAGCTTTAGCGAAGTTGGATTTGCCTGGATATGCTATTGGTGGTGTGAGTGTGGGCGAACCGCCGGAACTCATGGCTGATATTGTGCGAACTACAGCGCCTCTATTACCACGGGAAAAGCCCAGGTACTTAATGGGTGTGGGGACTTATCGGGAAATGGCCATTGCGATCGCTTCTGGTGTAGATTTATTTGATTGTGTAATTCCTACCCGTTGGGCGAGACACGGTACAGCCATTGTCCAGGGGGAACGTTGGAATTTAAAGAATGCTAAGTTTCGTGAAGATTATGCACCATTAGATGAAACTTGCCCTTGTTATGCTTGTCAAAATTTTAGCCGGGCTTACATCTCTCATTTAGTGCGATCGCAGGAAATCTTAGGATACACATTATTGAGTATTCACAACATTACCGAATTAATTCGGTTTACGCAAAAAATTCGTGAAGCAATATTAAGCGATCGCTTTGCCACCGAATTCGCACACTGGCTAAACTAAGGAATAGAGACTCTCCCAGAATTTGTTCAATCCCAAAATATTAAATACCCAATCCCCAATCCCCAAACCATGTTAAGATACATCTCAAATATTAACTCTGTGTTAGATAGGTGGATTTAGACAAACATGGAAGCAGCATTGTTATTAGCAAAATTGCCTGAAGCTTACCAAATCTTCGATCCTTTGGTAGATGTTCTCCCAATTATTCCCGTATTTTTCTTGTTGTTGGCTTTTGTATGGCAAGCAGCCGTTGGATTCAGGTAAGCTAACCCATTACCGATTTTTGGGACAGGTATCTTAACCTGTCCTATTTATTTGGCAATTTCTGCTTTGATAAACTTGATATTTCTTAATATTTTGTAATAAGCTACCATAAATTAAGTAGGATAGTTTATAGAAACTGTGTAAAACTCAGCTTTTCCAGCCACGCCTACAGTCAAACAGGTATCAATCAGCTATGGGTAACATCAAATTTGTCAAAGAAAACAAAGAAGTAATAGCAGCAGATGGGGCTAATCTTCGACTCAAAGCTATGGAAAATGGCATTGATATATATAAACTTATTGGCAAAATGACCAATTGCGGTGGCGCTGGTCAATGTGGTACTTGCATTGTGGAAATAGTCGAAGGAATGGAAAACCTTTCCCCACGCACCAATGTAGAGAACCAAAAGTTTAAAAAAAAGCCGGATAATTACCGTCTCGCCTGTCAAACCCTAGTCAATGGACCAGTTAGTGTAGTCACAAAACCCTAACGCCTAACTTGTCAAAAATTTCAGCTAACACTGGCATCGATAATGCTATTCTAAAGTTGTTGACTGGAAACTGAAATTAAAGAGAGGCTTTCTTGCTATGCAAGTGAATGAACTAGGGTTTGTAGCGAGCATTCTGTTCGTTCTAGTTCCCGCAGTGTTTTTAATAGTTCTTTACATCCAAACTGCTAGCCGTGAAGGTGGAAAAGATTCTTGACATTTGTGTATAAGATAAAGAACCCCAACACCATTGGTGCAGGGGTTTTTTGTTGACCAACCGCTAAATTTAGGGTGATATTAAGCCACAGTCCGCGCCAACAACACAGGACAAGTAGCATTAACACGAACATAGTCAGACAAAGAAGCACCGATGAGTCTGTCTATATCCACCAAACTCTTAGCCACCGATGGCCGACGGTCAGGAGATCCAATCAACAATAAGTCTGTATTTAACTCTTCTGCTAGACGACAAATTTCTTCACCTGGTTTGCCGCTACTGGTGACACAACGAGTTTGCACACCATATTTTTGAGCGTCAGCAACCGCCTCTGCCAAAACTGAATTTTTTTCGGGGTTAATATCCGTAACTTCAGATGTTTTGCCACGCAAATCTGTAGTCACATTAGACAAAATTAACTGACCACCCTGAACACCTTGTAACAAGAACAGTGCCAAACTTAAGCATTTTCTGGCAGAATCAGAGTTATCCATCGCCACCATCACGCGCTTAATTCTCTTGACATAAATATCATCCTTAACCAGCAACATGGGGCGAGAAGAAAGCTGGAAAACATACTGACTCACAGAGTTAGATAAAATGGATTGCAAACGCTTGAGTCCGCGTGAACCCATAATAATTAAGTCAGCATCCATGTCATCTGCTACTTGGCAAACTACATCCTTGGGATCACCTTGGCGCAAAATTGAAGACACCTGACTGGGGTCTAAATTCAGAAATTGAATCGCATTAGCCAAGATTTTGCCCCCTTCTTCCCATTTATCTGTCATGGCCGCAGACGTACTTTGGGGAGGTACAACGTGCAGAACTGTAACCTTTGCGGATTGGATTGATGGCATCTCCTTTAAGGTTTTGAGCATTTCTTCTGCATGGCCCAAGCCAGAAACCGCTAGCAAAATTTTTTTAATCATTTTTACTTCTCGCCCTTAAAGTTGCTTTGGTGTTTAGTCTTGTTACTTGGCTTAGTTGAAAGTTTCAACGCCTTACTCAATAACCTAGTTAGTAAATCGGCACAAACAAACTTTTAATCATTTAGCTATTAGCACTAAAACCTGTGATGAATAGTTAATTAATGTTGAGTTATATTGCCCTAAGTTACTTAAACTTGGAACTAGGCTTCAAGGATTAAGCATACTCTCAATTTAGCGTAATAAACTTCATAAATTATGATGTTAGTTATTATTTTTAATCTATGTTGATTTATTTTAATTATAAAAAAGTTAAGTATTGCAAAGAATTTTATATAAAAATGAGACTTTTCTATTTATGTTTGTAAATATCAGCAAATTAATTAAAAATATAAACTTAATCTAGACTTAGGGTGTGTTGTCGCGTAGCGCAACGCACCATTTTAATTTAGGAAAATACTGAATTCTGATCAGACAGCAGCATCAACGAATTAAGGTGCGTTAGCCTACGGCATAACACACCCTACTGGATAATCGTTAATTTACAGTCGCTAATAAACCAGTATGCTTGAGTAACGAAGCCGTACTAGGTTCACGACCTCGGAAAGATGCAAACACATTCATGGGATGTTGACTACCACCGAGAGCTAAGACTGTTTCCCGGTAACGTTTACCTGTAGCTTTTATCGCTTGTTCATCTTCTAAACCAGCTTCTTCAAAAGCAGCAAACGCATCAGCACTAAGAACTTCAGCCCACTTGTAGCTGTAATAACCTGCGGCATAACCCCCAGCAAAAATGTGTCCAAAAGCGCATAAAAAAGCGTCTTCTGGTAGCGGCGGTAAAACCGTAGTAGTTTTAGCTAGGCGATGACGCACATCTGCGGCGGTTTCACCACTACCAGGGCGATAACGATAGTGTAATTCTAAATCAACACTGCTAAAGTGAACTTGCCGCAACATCACACTACCACTCATATAGTTGCGTGCAGCTAGGAGTTTTTGGTAATAATGCTCCGGTAAGGGTTCACCAGTTTGATAATGCTTCGCCATGCCAAACAAAGTTGGTCGCTCATAGCACCAGTTTTCCATGAATTGACTGGGTAATTCTACGGCATCCCATTCGACATTGTTGATGCCTGCTGCTCCGGTGTAGTCTACTTTGGTCATCATGTGATGCAAGCCATGACCAAATTCATGAAATAACGTTTCTACTTCATAGAAAGTCATCAAACTTGGCTTACCATCAACCGGGGGACTTTGGTTACATACCAAATAAGCCACAGGCAAACGAATCTCTGTTACACCATTATCAGTGATTTTGCTGCGATTAATACAGACATCCATCCAAGCACCACCGCGTTTTTCTGCGGGACGGCTGTAGGGGTCTAAGTAGAAGTAAGCTAGAGGATTACCGGTTTCATCAGCAATTTGAAAATAACGCACATCCTCATTCCAGACTGGGGCTTGTCCATCAGCAGGGGTAACAGTAATGCCAAACAGCCGTTTTACCAGTCCAAATAAACCATCTAAAACTTGAGGTAAGGGAAAGTAAGGACGTAATTCTTCGGCGGTGAAGGCAAATTTTTCTTCCCGTTGGCGTTCTGCCCAAAAGCTGGTATCCCAGTGTTGTAAGTCTTCGGCTTCTGGTGCTTTTTTGCTAGCTGCAAAGGCTTTGAGTGCTTCTAAGTCTTTGACAGCCGCATCATAACTGGCTTGACGTAGTTCTTCTAATAATGCTTCCACTGCTGCCACATTAGGAGCCATTTTACTGGCTAGGCTCATTTGGGCATAATTTTCAAAGCCGAGTAAACTTGCTAGTTCTTGCCGTAATTCTAAAGTGCGCTCAATTAACGGCTGATTATTAAACTCCCCGAATGAAGCACGAGTGACGAAAGCTTTGTAGAGCTGTTCGCGCAAATCTCGGCGGGTGCTGTGCTGCATGAAAGGTCCGTAGCTGGGAAAGTCTAAGGTAATGCGCCAAGGACCATTTTCTGGGGTGGCGTTTTCTGCTCCCGCATCACGGGCAAGTTGTGCTGCTAGACTAATTAAGCTATCGGGTAAGCCGTCAATTTCGGCTTTTGTTGTCAGGGTTAAGCTAAAGGCTTTGGTGGCATCTAGGACATGGTTTGAGAACTTTGTACCAAGTTCTGCTAATTCCATTTGAATGGCGTTGAAACGCTCCCTGGCTTCTCCTTGTAAGCCAACACCGGAAAGTTTGGCATCTCTGATACCAGCTTCGACAATTCTTTGCTGGGCTGATTCTAAATTTTCCCAGTTATCACTGGCGCGGAGTTGCTTCAAAGCATTATAAACTGGCTGGCTTTGACCGAGTTTGTTAAGAAACTGTACTACTTGTGGTTGTACGGTTTCATAAGCTTCACGCAGTTCGGGGCTATTTTTCACACCCATTAAATGGCTCACTATGCCCCAACTCCAGTTTAGCCGTTCTGTGAGCTTTTCGAGTGGTTCTACTAAGCCACTCCAAGTAGGCTGAATATTAGCTTCTAAGGTGGTCAGCTTTTGCTCAAGTTCTGCCAATAGTTCGGTAAAAGCTGGTATTATTTGCTCTGGTTTAATCTCACTGAAGGGAGGTAAGCCAGAACCTTGAAGTAAGGGATTTTGCGAAATAGTGAGATTTGCACTCATGGTTTTGTGTGAGTCGCCTATAAATAATATCTTGTTGTATCTTCTAATGTAGCGATCGCAGCGTGATTTAGCCGTGTCACAATGGCAAAATATCCAGAAAGTTTAAATTAATCACGCCATGAAATTACTGATTCCGGTTTTAGTTGCCCCTGTGCTGATGTCGTTATCTTCTACACCAGTGCTTGCAGCAATTCAAACGCGAACTATTGAGTATAAACACGGCGATACCGTTTTGGAAGGTTATCTTGCTTTCGACGATTCTATCCCAGGTAAGCGTCCTGGCGTTTTAGTCGTGCATGAGTGGAACGGTTTACAGTCCTTTGTGAAAGAACGCACTGAGGAATTAGCTAAACTTGGTTATGTAGCATTTGCTGCTGATATTTACGGTAAAGGCATTAGACCAAACAACCCCGAAGAGTCAGGAAAACAAGCCTCAATTTATCGTCAGGATAGACAATTATTGCGCGATCGCACTCTTGCCGGCTTAAAAGTTTTACGACAAAACCCACTCACCGATATTCAACGCATAGCCGCCATTGGTTACTGCTTCGGCGGTGGAACAGTCTTAGAACTAGCCCGGAGTGGGGCAAATATTGCCGGAGTAGCAAGTTTTCACGGCAACCTTGACACCCCTAACCCCAATGATGCCAAAAACATCCAAGCCAAAGTATTAGTGTTACATGGTGCTGATGACCCCATTGTGCCAGACGAACAAGTACAAGCATTTGCTACCGAAATGCGAGAAGCCAATGTTGATTGGCAATTAATATCTTATGGTGGTGCAGTGCATAGCTTTACAAATCCAGAAGCTAATAGTGCGCCGCGATCGCTATATAATCCAGTAGTAGAAAAACGCTCCTGGCAAGCCCTCAAGCAGTTTTTCGCCGAAATATTTCAAAAACCAAAAAGCTAATTTATCCCCAACAAAAAACCTCAGCTTGGCAACTGAGGTCTCTGATTAGGAGAAGTAAGAATGACGATTTAGATACAACAATACAAATAAGCGAATTTCTAACTCAATTCCAAGGCAACTTTTTTAATAGTAATTTACGTAGGTGCTTGAGGTATTTGCTAACTTATGTAAACAATCTTAACAACTTTGTTACAAAATGTCAAGATAATTTACAAAAAAGTTATAAACTCTACCAGAGGCTAAATATCCCCATCAAGTCGTCAATCCCTAAAATGCAGGATTTGGGCTTGTTTTCCCATAAGAAGCTGTGGTATTTATGAGTTACATCAAGTTACTTGCAAAATATCAGAATTTAAATAAATGGATGTAGCAATTTTGACAACTTTTCTAGCTCCATGTCTGCCCTTTCTGTTAAAAAAAGTTGGAGAGCCGGCATTAAGTGCAGCAGCGACCAAGCTTGGTCAAGACACTTGGGATAAAGCCACCGCAATTTGGAAAAAATTATATCCTCCAGTCGAAGCAGAAGCAGCAGCCAACATCGCCGCCACAAAGTTAGCAGAAAAACCAGATAGTGAAGTTTGGAAAGCCGCACTTCAAGAAGAGTTAGAAACACTCTTTAAAAAAGATCAAGGACTTGCAGATATCATTGCCAAAATTCTTCAAGATAACGATGGAGTTGATAAAGGTGGCGTTCAAATTCAGCAAACAGCCGGCACAGTTGAAGGACAAATGATTGGACAGATGCAGAATAGCCAAGCTAAAAACATTGGTAGCATCGGTAGTGTAGATGGAAATGTCACACTTTAGTCAATTAGTCTAATACGAAGTGATGCCATAAGTTTGCGAAAAAATGACTCAAGAACCAAACCAGGGAGAACCTCAACCACCCCAGTCAAAGAATGAAATTCAGCAGGAAGTAGGTCAAAATTTTGGGCAGAGTATTGGTCAATTGGATAATGGACAGGCTCTAAATTTCCAACACGTCCAAAAATGTTACCTTTCATCAAAGTGGGTCAAGCAGTTTCCAAAAACCCCCGACTCCATTTAAAAAAGAACTTCCACCACTCCTACCCTATTTAACCAACCGGAAAGAACAGGAATCACAACTAGGTGAAACATTTCTGAAATTTCTCAAGCAAGATTCTCCTGGTCATTTAGTTTGCATTGTTCATGGAGATGAATCCCAATGTCATCACAACTTTTTAGAACGCATACAAACCTTTGCTCTCCCTAAATGGCTAGAGATACTTTCACACCAATCAATTAGTAAGACAACATATCAACTGGAATGTCCTTCAAAATTAAAAAATTTGCATCAACTACGAAATGAGTTATATAAAAGTCTAACAAAGGGTGTTTTGGGAAATAGTTTCTACTCTTTGGAAAAAATCACCGATTATTTAAACAATTATCCAGAACCAATTATACTTTATACCACTTTACTTACAGAAGATTTGCAAAAACAAGAATTTGAAATTTTGAATAAACTCTTGGAATTTTGTAATCATTTACATGAAACAGTAATCAGTCAAAAATTAATTATTTACATATCGATTAAATATAAAAACAAACGCAACAAATCTGCCAAAAAACTCTGGATAAAGTGGATATTCAGTTTTTCACGCGTTTTTTCTAAACAATATCGATGTCAGCAGATAAATAAAAGAGTTCGCCAGTATCTCGAAAAATTAGCTAACTCAAATTTTAATCATTTTCAACCTCTCTCTGTAATCGTTCTGCCAGAATTAGAAGGAATAAATCAGGGCGAAGTGGAAAATTGGGTACGTAGTGAAGATACTAGAAAGCTAGTGGGAGAAGCCATGATTGAACCATTAATTCAAAGAGTTGGAGAGATGTTTGAATCTTGGGAAGAACAAACATACTCTGATACGATTCCCATGCATGATTTAGCTGAAAAATTAGTTGAATTAGTCAAACCCCTCCTACAGGATGAATCAGCATGAATTACCCCTTTTACTCAGGTGATGGAACTCGCAAACAATTGGATTTACCAGTAAAAGTGCCAACTTCTCCCCGTTCTCAATTACTCCAGCCAAAGAATTATATTGCAGATTCAGGCTTGAAAGATGCGTGTAATGTAGCCCTGTTATTAGGACAACCCCTACTTGTGACCGGCGAACCAGGAACCGGTAAAACTCAACTAGCTTACAGTCTGGCTTGGGAACTTGGACTGGAACAGCCGTTAAAGTTTGAAACTAAGTCCACTAGCGTTGCTCGTGACTTATTCTATACTTATGATGCCTTAAAGCGATTCCAAGATGTGCAAAGTGGGGTTGATTCAACTAAATTTTTAGATTACATCACTTTTCAAGCTTTAGGAACAGCAATTTTACACACTAAAAATCCAGATGAAGTTAAAGATTTATTGTCATTAGAAACTCGACATTCTCAAAAAACACGTTCAGTAGTTTTAATTGATGAAATTGATAAAGCACCTCGTGATTTCGCCAATGATTTACTCAACGAATTGGAGTTAATGTATTTTCGGATTCCAGAGTTAGGAAATGAAAAAATTGCCGCCGAACCAGAATTACAACCAATTATAATTATTACCAGCAATTCTGAAAAAGATTTACCTGATGCTTTTCTCAGGCGTTGCATTTATTACAACGTTCCTTTTCCCAAAATTGAGCGACTGGCTGAGATTGTCGCTAATCGTTTCAATATTAATGCTGGTAGTAGTAGTCCATTTTTGCAAGCAGCCCTTAACTTATTTTACAGGTTACGTTCCCCCCAAAGTGGTTTGAGGAAAAAACCCGCAACGGCTGAATTATTGGGTTGGCTAATAATTTTACGAAAGTTTCATAGTCCATCAGAAAATCCTTTACTGCAACCCGAAGTAGTTTTTGGTACTTTGAGTAGCTTAATTAAAACTGCTGATGATCAAGAAAAAGCTAAAAAAATTGTAGAACAGTGGATACAGGAACAGACAAAAACAATCTAAACTGGCTAAATCCTGATGATTTGATCGAGTTCATCGATGAACTAAGAGCAGCAGGTTACAAAATTGGCATATCTCAGTATATTGCAGCCCAAAATTTAATCTTGATGTTGATTGATCGGGGTACAACATTGGATAGTCCAGAGAATCTGAGAAATTTGTTAGGGCCAATTTTGTGTAGTTCACCCATTGAGCAGGAAGAATTTCCACAACGTTTTGACAGATGGGTTCAGTTATCTAGCCGAACTAATTTCTTAACAGAAAAAGCAACCCTAGAAACTCTACCACATCCAGTCGAACCAGAAAAAATACCCTCTGTCTCCTATGGGATGCAGCAACTCAGACTGCTAACTTTAATTACTATTTTTCTTCTATGTTTTGTATATATTATCTTATTCCCATCCCCCATAGAGAAGAGGTCTTTCAGACAACCACGACCAACAGGAGAAACAACAACCCCAGTATTACCCCCACCAGCAACGGGACCACTTCCACAAGTGCCTCCCAGAGGAGAAATTACAAAAACAGATCCTCCGGAAACTTTACCTTTAAATTGGCAAATTTTACTACTTTATCTAACTATCTCAGTTGCATTTCTCATTTTGAGATCGCAATGGCGTGCTAATCTGTTTTTGCAACGTTATAGTACAACAAAACAACCCGAATTAAACAAAATTTCTATTGCTGGCTGTGAAGATAAATTAGTTTCTCATATTGTCTTGCGCCAAATTGCCCAGAGTTTAAGATATAGAATTCAGATTCCATCTCATGAACTTGATGTCAATAAAACTATTAATGCAACTCTCAGCCGAGGCGGATGGCTAACTCCAGTTTATCGTACTTATCAAATTCTCCCTGAGTATCTATTTCTGGTTAACCGCACCAGCTATCGAGATCATCAAGCTAAATTTGTAGAAGAAATAATTGAGCGCTTACAAGATGAAGGCGTATTTACTACTATCTATTTCTTCGATGATGACCCAAGAATGTGTTTTCCCCATCAGCCAGGAAGCTTCCCACTTAGACTCAGAGAAATTACATCAAAATACAGTCAGCATTGTCTAATTATTATCTCCGATACAGATAACTTTTTTAGCTCTATTAGTGGTGAATTAGAACCTTGGGTAAATCAATTGACAGACTGGGAAAACCGGGCATTTCTAACACCCACTCCTGTAGAAAACTGGAGATATCAGGAATTAGAACTTGCACAACAGTTTATTATTTTACCCGCAACACTTAAAGGCTTACAGGTGCTAAGTCAAAGACTACGCCAGGGTGTAGCAACTTATTTTCTGGCGGAAAAAACGCCAATACCTCTACCAGATTCATTACGGACACAACCTTATCTCTGGATAGAACGGAATCCTCCCCCATCTGAGCAGATTAATCTCATGCTGGAGTCGCTGGAGAAATATCTTGGACAGGATAGTTTTTATTGGTTGAGTGCTTGTGCGGTTTTTCCGGAATTGCATTGGAATATTACTATTTATCTGGGTAACGTTCTCACCACAGAGTCAGGAAAATCTCTATTAGAAGTGTGTTCCTTGACTGATTTGGCTCGTTTACCGTGGCTGCGTTCTGGTTATATGCCAGACTGGTTGCGTGTTTACCTGATGACAACACTCACCCCAGAACAACAGCAGATTATTCGTAATGCGCTAGAAGATTTATTAAATACGGCTGTTCAAGGTTCTGACTTTCCACAGGATCAGGAAAACCCCTCTCCAAAACTCTACCCTACAAGGGGAGAGGCTTTGAATGTTCCCCCTTCCCTGGTAGGGAAGGGGGCTAGGGGGTTAGGTTCCGCGTTCAGCAAATTACAGTTAGAAATAGCAACACAAGCTCCTAGTTTTTTAACCAAATTAGCTAATTCCATCCGTTCTTTATTATCTAAACCAGCTTCTCAAGATAGTCTATTACGGGATTATCTTTTTCTCGGCTTTATGACAAAACAATCTGTACTTACCATGAAAGTATCAGATGATTTTAGTCGCTCACTCCAAAGACAGAAAAAATTACGAAAGTTGGGAATAGTGACTCAGCCATCAATTCACCAGCCGAGTTTTGTTAAATCGAATAATTCTATTTCCCCGATAATCAGCCGCAGGAAATTTTTAACTTGGCTTAGTTGGGGAGGTGTGGGTTTACTGACATCAGTGGTAACACATCAAATTACCCAAAATCCTAGTCGGAATTATAATATACCTAATTATGATTCTCTTTTTTTACAGACTTTTTTTGAATTTAAAATCGTAGCAGTCAATGCACAGGGAAATATTGTTGCCAGAGACAACCGCACAGCAGACCAGTTTGTAGAAAATGTAGGTAATGGCGTAACTCTGCAAATGGTGGCGATTTCTGGCGGTTCTTTTTTGATGGGTTCACCACCAGAGGAAGCAGAAAGATTCGATAGTGAAAGTCCCCAGCATCTGGTTAATGTTCCTGCCTTCTTCATGGGGAAATATCCAGTTACCCAGGCGCAGTATCAAGCAATTATGGGGACAAATCCTGCTAATTTCAAAGGTGATAAACGACCTGTAGAACAAGTGACTTGGGATGATGCTGTAGAATTTTGTGAAAAATTGAGTCAAAGTACAGGACGCAAATACAGGCTACCCAGCGAGGCTGAATGGGAATATGCTTGTCGTGCGGGAACAACCACACCCTTCTCTTTTGGTGAAACCATAACCACAGATTTAGTTAACTACGACGGTAACTTTCCCTACGCCTCAGCCCCAAAAGGTGAAAGTCGTAGACAAACAACAGATGTCGGAAATTTTTTGCCAAACTCTTTCGGTTTGTACGATATGCATGGTAATATATGGGAATGGTGCCAAGATATATATAACGAAAATTACGAGGCAGCGCCCACAGACGGAAGTGCTTGGCTAAATGGGAATGATAATGATTATCGGCTGCTGCGTGGCGGTAGTTGGATCCTCCTCGCTAGTGCTTGCCGTTCTGCCAATCGCGATCCTCTCGCGCGCGCGACTCGTGACAACACTGTTGGTTTTCGCGTGGTGGCTGTGGCTGTGGCGTGAGGATTCCTTGCCCTTTACACTCTTGCCCTTTTGCCCTCTGCACTTCTTATTCTTTTCCCTTCTTTCCCCCGCCGTCAGGCGGAAAAATTTTTTATCAAATCTGGTGTCTTGATATCAAATCTATTATACACTACATTTAATCAAATTTCTCATTCAGTTGAAAATTTGAGGATGGGGCAGGTCGATTTTAGCTGCTGCGTGGCGGTAGTTGGATCAACAACGCTAGGAATTGCCGTTCTGCCAATCGCAATCATAACGCGCGCGCGAATCGTAACAACAATGTTGGTTTTCGCGTGGTGGCTGTGGCTGTGGCGTGAGTACTCCCAAAGGTCAGAGCTGATAAATGGGAATTTATCGGGCGTACAATCGGGAGTCCAGACCTGAACCAGCGAGGAAGGCGACGACCTCCGAATATAAAACTGAGTCGAATAGCTTGGTAGGTTGCAAAACCGAAGACTTGTCCGACTCAACCAACCTACTTAATGTTGTAGAAAAATTATGGTAGGTTGGGTAGAACGCAGTGAAACCCAACATTTTCCCAGTAACATCCACAGCATTTGTTGGGTTTCGCAAAGCCTCAACTACCATAATGTTTAGAAAAGGGCTACTCAAAGCGCCTAACTTCAAACCCCCGCAAACCTTCAGGTTTTTGATACTCAAGCACAACATCTTTCACCACCGCAGCCGGGGGGCCAGTGTGACACCAGCGAACCATCTCTTCCACAACCACCCGCGCCCCTTCAAAAACTGCCTCCACACTGTTATCAGGGAGATTCCGCACCCAACCGGTTAAACCCAACTGGCTAGCTGTATCGACAGTCGCATAGCGATAGCCTACCCCTTGTACTCGACCGGAAATCAATACATGGGCGCGGACTATCTTGGGCAGTGATGTAGGATTCTGCATAGACAAGTCAATGCTTTACGATTTCAAGTTTACCTGTTTTGTGGACGCACAACCGAATTTTTCACTCAAACACTTGTCGTTTTTGCGGATAACTTTTTCAGTAGGTGTAGAAAGAGATAAAATCATCCTGATCTGTAGGAGTTGATCAAAGTCAGCCTAACTGCTGGACAGAATCGAATTTAGTCACACGTGAATTGTAAAATTTTCATCGCTTATGTCTAATTTACCACCACTGAATACAGAAACAATCTGGGCAATTTTTAATGAGCAAATTGATGATGCCACAGTCAATCAATTAGTCTGGCACTACTTAGGCTATCGCCATAACACTTCAACTGACAAATGGGATAATAGCGAAGTTGCATCAGCATGGCGAGATGAGTACCCAGAACCACCTGACTTTATTGATAGTCGCCCAGCTACAGTCAAATTAACTCGTTCTATTCCTCAAGAAAATAAACAAATAGCGAAAGAAAAGTTGGGTTTCAAAGGTTACAAAATTGGTGAATTTGGACCGCGACAGACTCGTAGAGCCACAGCCGCAAATTGGTTATTAAGTTATTTACAAGAAACTAACGGCAAAATTGACTAAATTGAGCAGAAAAAATAAAAAATGAATGATTTTCAAATAAATATTTATACCTAATAATAGTGAGCATTATACTATAGGACTCCTATTTAATTTTTTGTGAAAAAACTCGGTAGTCCTGGATTCCTGCTTTGCTGTTCTCTGTTCCCTGCCTATACAACTTATTTTAGGAATTAAATCGAATTGCTATATAATTTAATCATGAGTAATCTCAGCAATTAATACTCAATCAACAACCCATTTTGATACAAGAGAATCTAACTTCAGATAGATGAAGCAGTTACATAAATATCTCTAAAGACTGGTTTGCAAATTGATTAATAATTTAGAAGATATTCACATCTACATTTTTTAATCAAAATCATCTTATGGCAGCACCCGTTGAATTTAATTTATTTGCGCCTTACAACAAAGGAGTCGCATTAATTGGCTCCTTTTCTAATTGGCAAGAAATCTCCATGGACAGGGGCGAAGATGGCTATTTTCGGACGAATGTTGAACTAGAAGATGGCATCTATGAATATAAATTCAGGGTTCAGTCAAATTCATGGTTTTTTGAACCAGAACAGTGGGTTGATGTGATAGATCCTTACGCAACTGACATTAATGGAGCCAGTGGCGAAGATCACGGTATTGTCCGCATCAAAGATGGAGAAAGAATTGTTGATACTTACGTTTGGAAACATGATGATAAACCTCTACCTGCTGACCATGAATTAGTAATTTATGAATTGCACGTTGGTGATTTTTCTGGTGGTGAAGATGACCGACACGCCAGAGGAAAATATAAACACGTCATTGAAAAGTTAGATTATTTGTGTGAATTAGGAATCAACGCTATTGAGTTGATGCCCATCAAAGAATATCCAGGAAGTTATAGCTGGGGTTATAATCCTTGTTATTTCTTTGCCACCGAATCTAGTTATGGTTCTACCGTTGAGTTAAAGCAGCTAATTGATCAATGTCATAGTAGAAGCATTCGGGTAATTATGGATGGCATATATAACCACTCAGAAGCTTCAAGTCCATTAACTCAAATTGATCATGATTATTGGTATCACCATTCTCCGCGTGACGTTGAAAATAACTGGGGTCCTGAGTTTAATTACGAACATTACGACGAAATTTTAGACACTTACCCAGCCCGAAAGTTTATTGGTGATACAATTCGTTTTTGGATTAGAGAATATCATATAGATGGTATTCGCTATGATGCAGCCAGACAAATTGCTAACTATGATTTCATGCATTGGATTGTTCAAGAAGCCAAAGCTACTGCTGGTACTAGGAGTTTTTATAACATTGCCGAACACATCCCAGAAACTACCAGTATTACCAATATAGATGGACCAATGGATGGTTGTTGGCACGACAGTTTCCGTCATACAATTACGGTGCATATTTGTGGCGATACTTTTGATTTAGAAAGCCTCAAAGATGTGATTGATGGTAAACGTCAAGGCTTTATGGGTACAACCAATGTGGTTAATTATCTGACTAACCACGACCATGAACGGACTATGCTTGAACTGGCTAATCGGCAGATTTTTGAGGAAGAAGGGTTTAACAGAGCTAAATTGGCAGCAGCTATTCTGATGACATCTGTTGGTGTACCTTTAATTTGGATGGGAGAAGAGTTTGGTGAATACAGACCCAAACAACCTGAATCATCCAAAATCGAATGGTCACTGCTAGGGAATCATTTAAATCATCACTTATTTGAATACTACAAGGGGTTGATTCATCTGCGTAAAAATAGTCACGCCCTCTACACAGAAAATATTGATTTTATTCACGAAAACCTAGAAGCCAAGGTACTAGCTTACAGTCGCTGGAATGAAGAAGGTTCTCGTGTCGTTGTTGTCGCAAATTTTTCAGAAAACTTCCTGAGTAGCTATCACATTCCTAATTTTCCCTGTGGTGGTACATGGCATGAATGGACAGGCAATTATCATGTTGATGCTGATGATGATGGCATGATTACTGACTTAGGACCATACGAAGCCAAAGTGTTTGTATGGCAGTAATCAAATCTGTATAATACACAAAAGGGGGCGTATTGTCCCCTTTTAAAGTTATGAAAACAAAACAATTCTCTACCCGCAGCTAGGTCGATTTTTAAATTTCAAAAATCCAGGACTTACGCAAAAACTCTCTCAAACCCCTATTTCTCTGTGTCCTCTGCATCTGGTGTGGTTAGTTATTCCGTAATTCGTGCGTAAGTCCTAAAATCTATAAGTTCGTGTTGTACTTTTGATTTAAAATAATATATTAACTTCATTCCGCAGTGGAATAGCAAAAATCACTAATTCGGCTCTATGCACAATAAATTATTTAATACTAACATCAAGAACTCTCACGTATTATTAACACCCAATGAAGTAAAAGCAAAATTGCCTTTAACTCAAGGGGCTGAAAATACTGTTTTGCAACATAGACAGGAAATTAAGAATATCCTAGATTTTCAAGATAGCAGAAAGTTTATTGTAGTTGGTCCTTGCTCAATTCATGATACACAAGCAGCGCTGGAATATTCCCAGAGATTGAAACTTCTGTCTGAACGAGTCAAGGATAAACTGCTGCTGATTATGAGGGTGTACTTTGAAAAACCCAGAACCACGGTAGGATGGAAAGGATTGATTAATGATCCAGATATGGATGATTCTTTCCATGTAGAAAAGGGTTTATTAACTGCACGTAGCCTATTGATAAAAATAGCAGAGTTGGGTTTACCTGCTGGTACAGAAGCACTAGACCCAATTATACCTCAATATATTAGTGAGTTGATTACATGGTCTGCCATTGGCGCACGGACTACGGAATCACAAACTCATCGGGAAATGGCTAGTGGTCTTTCTATGCCGGTAGGTTTTAAAAATGGGACTGATGGTAATATTCAAGTGGCTTTAAATGCTTTACAATCAGCTAAAAGCTCTCATAATTTCCTGGGGATTAATCATAAGGGACAAGTCAGTGTCTTTGAAACTAAGGGAAATCCCTATGGTCATGTTATCCTGCGGGGTGGTAGTCAGCCTAACTTTGAAGCGGCAAATGTCCAACTGGTAGAAGAAAAATTAAAAGAGGCTAATTTATCACCCAGAATTGTGATCGACTGTAGCCACGGAAATACCAATAAAGATTATAAACTACAACCGACTGTATTAGAAAATGTCATTCAACAAATTGTTGATGGTAATACATCAATAGTCGGCGTGATGCTGGAATCAAACTTGTATGAAGGTAGTCAACCGATGACTGGTAAGCGAGAAGATTTAAAGTATGGTGTTTCTGTCACCGATAAATGTATTAGTTGGGATGAAACCGAAAAAAGTATTTTGGCTGCTTACCAAAAACTAAGTTAGTTCGTAGTCAGGACTTTAGTCCTGATATGGGGGCTGATATCGAGTCCGGTGAGTTAGTGATGATTACCACCCACCATAATTGCACCCCACCCCCAACCCCTCCCCGCAAGGGAGGAGGGGAGATAAGACTTAAATTGTCCCAATTTCTTTTAAATACACCCTAGTAAATGGTTCATCTTCTCCTAATGTGTAGTCTTCAATTAAGCCCTGACGACGGATAGAAATGTCGTTTTCTTTCTTAATTATCACCGTAGAATCATCAAAGATATCCCGTGCTAACATCATCTCTGTTTCTGTGGGATTATTTAAAACTACTATGTTACTTCCCTGGTAGAACATCCCCTCTTCTTCTAAAGTTGATTCTTCATATTCGGTAATTAATAAATCAAGTTTGGGATGACGCAGCAAAGTTTGGACGTTACTATTGTAATCGTTGCTTAATGCTTTTTGCGCCCGATTTACAAAGACTGCATCATGGCAAACAGCACCTATTGTCCAGTCAGGATGTTGTGAGAGAATATGGTCAATTGTTGCTTGCAATTCTTCAACTGAAATTTTATTAAAGGTGATAATTGGTATCCTGGAATCTAGCCCAGATTCAAAAAAGGTTTCTAATATCCGGGAAGGAACATCAACACTTTCACCAACAGCAGGATTAAGATGCATCAAAATTCCCGGTGCGGCGTTGATTTCCAGAATGGCGAAGTGACTACTGGTTTGCCAAGATTCTGACAGGTTTTCAGCAATGACATCAATACCCAAACAAGTTAGCCGAAAGTGTTGGGCAATGTCTTGGGCTAGGATAATATTATCATCATGAATTGTGGATGTAGCATCGATGCTCACGCCTCCTGCGGAAAGATTGGCAACTTTGCGAAGATAAACAGTACGTCCTTTTTTGATTACACTATCTAAGGTATAACCTTGTTCGTCTAGATAGAGTTCCATCGCTTCATCACACTGAATTTTAGACATGGCCGAGGTGGGTGTATCTAAACGTGCTGGTTGGCGATTTTCTTCTCGGATTAACTCTGCAATAGTTGAGTAACCATCTCCTTTAACTGATGCGGGACGGCGTTCCGTGGCGGCGACAAATTTACCATTCACACACAATAAGCGAAAGTCGGTTCCCGAAATGCTTTTTTCAACAATTATCCGCGTTGGCTGGTCTTCGGGAATTGCTAATAATGCCCTATTGTAAGCAGATTCTAGTTCTTTTGCATCTCGTACACCAGCTGTAACGCCAATACCTTTGTGACCAACTACAGGTTTCACTGCTACTGGGTAACGAATTTCTTTTGCTACCTGGAAGGCTTCTGTTTCGGAAAGAACAATGTCACCTTCTGGTATTGGCAAACCCAATGAATGCATGAATATCTTGCATTCATCTTTGCGGGTGGTGAAATCTGAATCTATATGGCTATCGCAATCAAAGGTTGTAGCTATTCCACGAACTTGTTTTTTGCCATAGCCATATTGCATGAGTGCTTCTGACCACAGATAAGTGCTGGGAATGCCTTTTGCATAAGCTGTTTGTAATAGGGCGTAAACTGTGGGACCACCGTAGACAGATTCGCGAAATCGTTTCTGAAGGGTTAGCAGTTCGTCATCAAAGAAGAATTTTTTGTTTTGGTTGATGGCTTCAAACCAATCCCAAACAAGGTAAACTACTGCTCTGGTGGTGCGTTCATGCAAGGATTGAATGCTAATGCAGGCGTAATCTGCATCAGGTTTGACGCTCCAACGGTTGAGGTGTAATCCCATGTCTAGCTTACCTACTTCTGAGGCAACTTTGGCAAAGAGATGGGCGTGGGTTTCGTAGGTTTGTTCGCGTAGATGTGGGTAGCGATCGCCTATGCTAGAAATATAATCTGCAATGGGTAGCGGCTGTCTAGAGGAAATCACCGCCAAGTCGAATACTAGCGCCCCTGTATCTAGATATGGGTTAGGACCAAGGTAATGCTTGAAGTTAAAAATATCGAATACATCAGTTTTTCTAGCATTAACGCGGACTAAGCCGTTGCTTTTCTGTTGAATCATTGATGATATGCCTTCAGCTAAACACCCTGAATTTGTGATTTAATTTATTGATTAGTTAGATTTATGGATTGTAGTCGAGTTTAGATGATTATTTCGCAATTATCTAGTTTTTGCAGATTAGATAAATTTATACTCGCCCATTATACAGTTATTTCTACGCATTTTCAACCATCCCACAGCATAATTCAATCCCCGTGACTCATAAAGTAAAAAATATCAGTCATTAAATACTATAAATTATCAAAGATATAACTTTTGAAAGATGAAATGGACTTTCAAAATTCATACACTCCGAGAAGACATTTGGTGAAAAAGAACAATAAATTAATTATCCCTACAAGGGTGATTGATAAAGCTTATTTGAATTTGGTCGATGTCTAACATAGATTTCGAGGAGACAGCACCTATGAACAGTACGCAAGCTGCTCTCAGAAATGAAGTTCGTGAACTTGCTGATGAGGCTTTTCACCGCAAGCTAATTTCTGGTCATGGAGATGGAGCAGATCTGAATGAGTATCAAATTGTTTACCAGGGTAAGCCCAGGCATATCCCACTGCAATCAGCGCGGTTTTTTTTAATTAACTTGCTTTATAGAAGCCAAGTTTCTTAGAATTTGGCAACTAAAGCTATGACTTCAAAGAGCAAATTTTTATGCGCCTGAATGACTAAAAAAACTGTAAATTTCGCAAGTGGGAAGGCTACAAAATTTACTTCTGTTTAACTAAAAATTGCTGGTGATCATAGCATAATTAATCTAGAATTGCCCACTGGGATGTATATCATAAACAACGCCTCTAGAGTTAACTCTAGAGGCTATTGGATGTTGAGGTTTAATAATTGACTCCTATTTAATTTACGAAAAATCTCAGGACAACATAAAAAGGCTTTTCCCTACTACCCACCTACGCAAATAGGTTTAAAAATCAAAGCAGATTACTATATATATTTAGCCTTGAATCTTAGTGGTGATGTTGTAATCTATCAAACGGATGATTTTATGAGTCTAATTGTCATGCTTTATTGAAATTAAGTAATTAATTTAGATCAGGAGTGATCATGACGGACAGTACAACCAAACGCCAACTAGTGATTATTGGCGGGGCTGAAGATAGAGATGGAGATTCCCAAGTTTTGCGGGAGTTTGTGCGCCGTGCTGGGGGGATCAAGGCCAAAATTGTCATTATGACAGCTGCGGCCGAACTACCGAGGGATGTAGGAGAAAATTATATTCGGGTGTTTGAACGTTTAGGCGCTGAAGGAGTTCGTATAATTGACACAGAAACCCGTGATGATGCGTCTTCATCTACAGGTTTGGAAGCGATCGCTCAAGCAACTGGTATATTTTTTACAGGTGGAGACCAGGCTCGGATCATCAGCATCCTCAAAGATACTGAAATAGATGCCGCAATTCATCAACGCTTTTCGGAAGGGATGGTTGTAGCGGGAACCAGCGCCGGAGCCGCAATCATGCCTGATCAAATGATTGTGGAAGGCGATGCTCAAACCCATCCGCGAATGGAAATTGTGGCCATGGGGCCGGGTCTTGGTTTTCTCCCAGGTGTAGTCATTGACCAGCACTTTTCCCAGCGCGGACGCTTAGGACGTTTACTTTCAGCTTTAGTCCAAGAACCCGCCGGATTAGGATTTGGTATTGATGAGAATACCGCAATGGTAGTGACTGACCATCAAATTGAAGTCATTGGGGAAGGTTCGGTGACAATTATTGATGAATCAGAAGCTACAAACAATATGGGCGAAATCTTAAAGGATGAGCCGTTGGCGATTTTTGGCGCAAAACTTTATATTTTGCCAAATGGTTATAAATTTGACCTCAACACTCGCCAGCCTATATTGAATCAAAACTCTGTGGCAAATGTTGTCACCCCAGTTGTTTCCACTAATATCTAGCTTTTACATCATCTTTTTGTAGATAGCAACAATACTCATTGGCGAGTAATACCCGCAATTTGAGGGCTGTGATATCATAAGAGACTGCTGCATACATTAATTGAATAGAAAGTGAATCGATTATGGCACTGACGCAACAGCGCAAACAAGAAATAATGTCGAACTATCAAGTTCACGAAACCGATACTGGATCTGCCGAAGTTCAAGTGGCTATGCTATCTGACCGCATTAGTCGTCTGAGTTTACATCTCCAGGCAAATAAAAAAGACCATTCTTCCCGTCGAGGATTATTGAAGATGATTGGTCAACGCAAGCGTCTTCTCTCCTATATTCAGCAAGATAGCCGGGAAAAATATCAAGGTTTAATTGCTCGTCTCGGTATTCGTGGATAGGAACTATCGCTTATGTCTGCTGAAGAATCTGAGCGCAATCGCTTACCTTTTGAACCAAAAACAAAGCGTCAAAAACCTGCCAAAGCTGTAAGCAAACCACAAGCACAGCCAAAAACCTCGGAAAAAAAGTCTATTAAACAGCCACCTTTTAATCAGGAAGAGAGGGCAATTCCCCAAGTTGTCAGCCAAAGAATGATCAGGCGCGTAGCTGGATTCTGTGGTATACCGACAGCTTTGGGGATTACAACCCTAGTAGTCAGCTATTTACTAGCTATTTACTCCGAGATCCAATTGCCTCCCATTGCCGTGTTATTGGTGAATATGGGATTATTTGGTATAGGAGTTGTGGGGATAACTTATGGTGTTCTCTCAGCCTCATGGGATGAAGAAAGAGCCGGAAGCCTTTTGGGTTTGGGTGAATTTAGTACCAATTGGGGTCGAATGGTTGAGGTTTGGCGCGAAACTCGGCAAAAAAACGTATGATGCTTGGCGCTCAGATACCAGGCTAACTGCGGTATTGGGTGGATTTTCCAGTTAATGTTGAAGTTGAAATTTACTAACTTCAACATTAAAAAGCAAAAATTTATGATGTTTGATTAAACCTAATACTTAGCCGTAAAACTACTGAGCGCCCTCTGTTTTGCCATCATCAAAATCTGCGTTTTAGATCACTAAATATTTAAACTTAATTTAAATTAAATAACAGCAACAAGATCAAGTGGCTCCTACTTGTTTGAGGTTTAAGTCAACTAATCAGGGAATTTAAGATGATTGTAGTCATGAAAAGCGGTTGCCCAGAAATGGAAATTAACCGCATTAGTGAGGAATTAATTAGCTGGGGACTAATACCAGAAAAAATCATTGGTAAACACAAGGTGGTAATTGGTCTAGTAGGTGAAACAGCTAGATTAGATCCGTTACAAATTCAGGAAGTCAGCCCTTGGATTGAGCAAGTATTGCGGGTAGAGTTACCATACAAACGGGCTAGCCGTCAGTTTAGACACGGGGAAGCTTCTGAGGTTGTAGTTAATACTCCCGATGGGGATGTTGTATTTGGCGAACACCATCCTTTAGTGGTTGTTGCTGGCCCTTGTTCAGTAGAAAACGAAGAGATGATTGTGGAAACGGCGATGCGCGTTAAAGCCGCAGGCGCTAAGTTTTTACGTGGTGGCGCATACAAGCCCCGAACTTCACCTTATGCCTTCCAAGGTCACGGCGAGAGTGCTTTAGAATTATTGGCAAAGGCACGGTCAGCAAGTGGTTTGGGGATTATTACAGAAGTAATGGATACTGCCGAACTGGATATAATTGCTGAGATTGCGGATGTGATCCAGGTGGGGGCAAGAAATATGCAAAACTTCTCTCTGCTCAAAAAAGTGGGCGCGCAACCCAAACCAATTCTTTTAAAGCGGGGAATGGCAGCGACTATTGAAGATTGGTTGATGGCAGCTGAGTATATTTTGGCGGCTGGAAATCCGAATGTGATTTTATGTGAGCGGGGAATTAGGACTTTTGACCGCCAACACACTCGCAATACTTTGGATTTATCAGTAGTGCCAGTATTGCGAAAGCTAACTCATTTGCCAATTATGATTGACCCCAGTCATGGCACTGGTTGGTCTGAATTTGTGCCGTCAATGGCTATGGCTGCGATCGCAGCTGGAACTGATTCTTTAATGATTGAGGTTCACCCCAACCCTGCCAAGGCTTTATCTGATGGGCCGCAATCTCTGACACCAGAACGTTTTGATCACTTAATGCAAGAATTGGGCGTAATTGGTAACGCGGTGGGACGTTGGCCGCAACCAGTAGCTGCTGTAACTAATTCGTAATTCGGATTTTTGGCGGTATAGCGTTTCCTAGTCTGCTAGGTACTTGAACCCCACCCCCAACCCCCTCCCCGCAAGCGAGGAGGGGGCTATGATATACCTGATATGATTAGGAAAGGCTATATATAGGCTTTGCATTAGACATCTGGTGATCCAAAATGTAGAGACGTTGGATGCAATGTCTCTACAAAGGGTCAATGTCTATTAGTTTGATGTTTTAACGCCTTCCGCGAACTGCGCGCGCCTGAAGAACGTCCACCAGAACCAAAACCACTGCCAGTTTTACGTCTGGGGGAACCGGAATTGTTAGAAGGTTTTAAGTTACTGCTACCAAAACCGGAACCAGTGGGGCGATTACCTGTATTGGTACTCGGTCTAGTGGGTGTAGTGGAAGTAGCAGGAGATGATCTTCTAATGTTGCCGGTTGTGCGGAAGGTTGTCCGATTGCGTTCAACGGCTGGTGGTGCATTGTAGCGAGTCCGATAGCTACTAACTGCTTGATTGTAGGTACTTCCATAACCGCCGTAGCCAGTTAGGACTCCTCCAGGCTGATAGGCAGGTGGTACATAGTATTGGGGTCTAAATAAGGCATTCCCGATCACCTGACCGGCGATGTTACCAGCTACAGCCCCGGCAAAAGGGGCCCAAAAGTTACTTTCTCTTCGCACTACGACTGTTTCTTGTTGTCCCGTTTGGGGATTGGTTTGTGTTTCGGTGACGTTGTGGACATATTCAATTTTAAAGTCTTCTGTCATAAACAAGGCGGGTTGTCCGTTCTCCACCTTCAAAGAAGTCTTTTTTCCTTCCTTAATTTCTTCATCAGTTAGCCGTGCCATTTGCAAATTTTCGGTTTTAAAGGCTGGAGGTGTACTGTTAAGTAAAAACAGTGTGTATTCTCCAGTTCCATCGTCAAAACTAGCTTGCTGCACCTGATATTGACCATCACTCAACTTGGTAGGAGTAGCGGTGCGGCTAACATTTCTATTTTGAGAGGCAGTTTCGTTAGAACTGCCACAGGCCACAGTTGTTAAGCACAAAGTCAGCGCTAAAAAAACAACTGTAAATTTTCGTAATATTGTCATGAGCATTTTACTATTTCCTATTTTTCAGCTTAACAAGCTTCAATGGAAGTGGTAGTGTAGATACTACCCAAGAAGTTACAAAGGAATTAATTCTGGGTAATATTGCAACAGCTGATCATTGGTCAGTTCATCGCCTAATTGGGCTGGAGAGAAATGGACCTGAATGGCGCGCAGTTTTTCTTTGTAGTGTAAATTGATTAAAGCTTTTAAAGCATCTTTTAAGGCTGGGATGTTGGACAGGTCAGCTTCTAAATCGGCAACTTCGCCTTCATAAGCTACAGTGAGCATGACAATGACGTTGCGGGTTACAGGGATAGAAAAGGATTCATTTAAACCAGATGCGGAACTAACATCAAATCCTGCACCGTAGCGTTCGCCAGAGTCGTTAAATAATTCATTGACGTAATCTCCCGCCTCACCTTCATCCCAGAATACTTCCCCTTCATTGGAAGCAGAAAGCCAGGATTCATCGTATCGCAATAGGGTTTCGCAAATTTCGACTAATCCTGCTCCTAATTCTTGCAAGTCACCGTCAGTCGCGATCGCCTCTCGTGCTGTACTATTTAGTACTCCTAAAATTGGGGCGACATCAGACCCGGCTAAATGTAAAAACAAGCGACAGACGACATAGCGAGTCCGACCCATCATTTTATTAAACGCGCGCATTTGCTGACTCCATAATTTTGATCAATACACTGCAAAATCATATCTCTACTACTGACTGATATAACGAAAGCTGTTGATAAAATCCACAATTATATTTAAAGCAGGTGGTGTCAATGTAGCAGCTACGCTAGATATATTAGGTGAAAATATCACATCTGAATCAACAGAATTAACAAATCGTTTACCAAAATTAGGGTGATCATATACTATTAAAGTTTTAGCACTGGAATTGGTCAATATTGTCTGGGTGGGTGTTTTGCAGAACTTTGATTTTGCGGCTAATTCCAGATATTTTCTCATTTCTTTAATGATCTGACCCTGACTAATAGCTTGCTGGATTAGCGAACTTAATTCCTTGATTTTATCTGGTGCTTTTAGTCCTAAATGAAACATATCTTCTTTGGCTAACATTTCGGCAATAGTGGAAATGTTTTTTTGGGTATGAATAGCATCTTGAAATGGCAGAATAGCCAGACAAGCAGTAGGTAATAAGGCTTGGTCATTGTCTACGCGGAAAGTCAAGACAGTACGGCGACTGCTAATTTCTACACTGGGAGGTTGCTTCAGTTCTCGAAATTTCTGAGCAATTTGGTAATAAGAACCAGCCAGAGCAAAATTAGCTTCGTGTTTTAAAGGTGCATCAATAATAATGCAGATAGTGGGTGCGGTTTCATTGAAAAAGTCTTGTGCATCTGAGCCGGCGAATCTTTGTATGATGGAGCGATCGCCTTTGGGACTCAGATCAATCCATTCGCAAGTTATGCCTTCAGTTCTAATCCCAAAACGGGAAGTAGAATAAAGTTTTACCCCTGTTAAAGTTGCACTTGTTAAATCTGCACCCAGCCATTCTGTGTTAATTAAAGTTGCCTGAGTTAAATTAGTATGAACTAAACTCGCATTGGTTAAATTGGCATTACTCAAGTCTGCACCAATTAAGTTAGCCCCACTCAATTTTGCTCCACTTAAATTAGCCCAACAAAGATTAGCCTCACTTAAATCAGCCCAACGGAGATTTGTACCACTTAAATCTACACCACTGAGGTTAGCATGACTGAGATCAGCTTGTTTGAGTTCAGCATCTCGCATATTCGCACCACTGAGGTCAGCACGGCTGAGGTTAGTGGCGTTGAGGTTAGCCATTTCCAAGTTAGCGCCCACTAATGAACTATCTTTTAAATTGGCTTCGCTTAAGTTGGCGTAACGGAGATTAGCTTGGCGCAGTGTGGCTTCTCGTAAATCGGCGCTGTTCAAGTTAGCCTCAAACAAGTCAGCACGACTGAGATCAGCACGAATTAACTCAGCCCGAACCAGGGATGCTCCTCGCAGTTGAGCGTGACTCAAATCGGCTCGAATTAAATTAGCGACATTCAGACTAGAATTATTGAGAACCACACCTTCCAGATTTGCGCCACTGAGCCGAGCTACATTCAGTTTAACATTAGTCAAGTTAGCGCCGCTCAGGTTTGCACCACTTAAATTAACTATACTCAAGTCAGCTTCGCTGAGATTGATCCCACTAAGTTTTACACCACATAGGTTAGCTTCGCAAAGGTCAACACCACTAAAGTTGATGACTCCTGCTGCGTATTGTTCTAGCAATTCCTCTACAGTCATGAATGTAATTCCTTAGATACCAACTTTAATAGTTGGTAAAGTATGCAGAAAATACGTATGTCAAAATCAAAAAAAATGAAAATTGGTATTTTAGGACTGGGACTGATAGGTGGCTCTTTGGGTTATGATTTGCGATCGCTTGGTCATCATGTTTTAGGAGTCAGTCGCCGTCCGTCTACCTGTTCTAGAGCGATCGCTTTAGGTAGCGTCGATGAAGCATCTGTTGACATGAGCCTGTTAGCAGCCGCAGAGGTTGTTTTTATTTGTACACCTATTGCGCTTATTATTCCCCAATTACAGCAGTTAATTAATCATTTGCCTGTAACTACTGTAATCACTGATGTTGGTTCAGTCAAAGCACCCATAGTTCAGGCGATCGCTCCTTTGTGGGAGAATTTCGTTGGTGGTCATCCGATGGCGGGAACAGCAGATAGTGGCATAGAAGCGGCGCAACGGCATTTGTTTCTGGGTAAACCCTATGTTCTTACACCAGATTATACAACACCAAAGACAGCGATTTCACTAGTAGAAGAAATTGTGCGATCGCTTGGGGCGAATCTTTATTATTGCCAGCCACAAGAACATGACCGCGCTGTGAGTTTAATTTCCCATTTACCCGTAATGGTCAGCTCGTCCTTAATTGCTACTTGCATGGGTGAAGCTGATGAGCAAGTGCTGCAATTAGCCCAAAATCTCGCGAGTTCAGGTTTTCGAGATACCAGCCGTGTCGGTGGTGGTAATCCCCAATTAGGGGTAATGATGGCTCAGTATAACCGCCAAGCCTTGCTGAGTTCATTACAACAATATCGCCAAAAACTTGATGAATTAACTAACTTGATTGAGCAGTCAGATTGGGCAGCTTTAGAATTAAAGTTACAGTCAACCGGAAAAGCCAGACCAAAATTTGTTGAGTAATCTTCAGGTGCGTTACGCTATTGTTAACGCACCAAATTGACACATGACATGGGTAAATTAATATGGTTTTAAAAACAGAAAATCGCTATTACACTCCCGCAGAATATTTGGACTTAGAAGAGCAAGCTGAATACAAAAATGAATATCGAAATGGAGAAATTATCCCGATGACAGGCGGAACAACTAACCATAATAAAATTGCAGGTAATTTTTATAAAAGATTTCCTTTAACAATTGCAGAGCAAGATTACGAAATCTACATTGGTGATGTGAAATTATGGATACCTCAGTATCGGATCTATACATATCCTGATATTATGGTTGTTAAAGGTCAGCCTATATATCAAGGAACGGGAACAACAACTATTACTAACCCGTTATTAATAGTTGAGGTCTTATCAAATTCCACTAAAAATTATGACAAAATAGATAAATTTAAATATTATCGTTCTCTAGCTGGATTTGAAGAATATATTATGATTGACCAGTATAGTTTTGCAGTTGAGCAATTTGTTAAACAGACAGAAGGGCAATGGCTTTTTAAAGAATATGAAGGAGAAAATGCAGTTTTAGTAATGGATGCTCTTGACTTTCAAATTGCCTTAAGTGAAATTTATCACCGCGTCAATGTTGAATTAAATGAAGAATAAAATAGTGGGCGAAAGAAAAAGGATAGGATCAAGGCGATCGCTATCCCTCAAAACAATCACAAATAAACTCGTCTGGCAGTAACCATCGTTTGCACTAGATATCAGGTGTAGGGTGGTGTATCAACTGCAACAGGTCATAAAAAATAATTTTCTTGGATACTTTCGCCATTATCGCTACTTTTCGGCAAAAATTATGAATCTATATTCTTTGTCGGAGATATTTATTGTGATTTTTGAGCATGATTCCACCGACTACAACCATGAGCAAGCCAAACAAGAGAAATCCCAAATCCCACACTAACTGATTTGGACCTGGTTTCAGATGGTGAATACCCAAAATTTGGTGGTCAATTAGTCCTTCCACAAAATTGAATAAGCCTGCACCTATCAGCAAAGAACCCACAAAGGTATTTGTTGACCAAGGAACATCTGCACGACCTCCAGCGCGCCACAGTAACGCCACTCCTACCACGGTCATTACCCAATCAAAGGCATGAAACAAGCCGTCCCAAACCATGTTCAAATCAATATTGGAGACAGTTTTTAAAGGACGAATATTGCTTAACATATGATGCCATTGTAGAATTTGATGCAGCACTATACCATCCAGGAAGCCGCCTAAACCCATTCCCAGGAAAATCCCGGCAAGAATCAACGGCATAGGGCGAGCAACATTTTCACTCTTGACCTCCATTGTCAACCTCACAGACAGAGTTTTTTACCACAATATAATTTTTGTTCCAGTAATATCTTCTGTCTGGAGACAAGTGCTAGCTTTCAGCCTAAAGTTGACAACTTCTTGCTAGCATCTACAGGCATCATAGAGATTGATATATATAAAGAGCAATTTTCAAATGACTATATACTTTTACAAGGTTTGGCAGCCTTATGGCTGTTTTTCTAACTTTTCTGGCCACGGCATCCAAATTCAGGATACTTATTGGCCAACCGTGGAACATTATTATCAAGCGCAAAAGTTTGTCGGTAGTGTCGATGCCGGAATTATACCCGTTATCCAGTCCGCCGAAACCCCAGAAGCAGCTGCGGCTTTGGGGCGTTGCCGGACTCGCCAACTTCGTCCAGACTGGGAAATGGTCAAAACTAAAGTTATGCGAGAAGCTGTATTCAAAAAGTTTCTCACTCATCTGGAGATTAAAGAAATTCTGATCGCCACTGGTAATGAGACGCTGGTGGAAAATTCGCCAAATGATTATTTTTGGGGCTGTGGGGCTGAAAAAACTGGTCAAAATCATCTTGGCAAAATTCTCATGGGTGTACGTGCAGAAATTCTCCAATCGCGAGTTTTCACGGTAATTTCTAGAGAAAGTAAGTTAGATTAATTAGAAGTAATTAAATATTGGCTGTGGCTGGGGAATGACAACATTCTCCCAGATTAAAAATTTTTAGGAAAGTTCGTAAGTGAAATTACTTAACTAATATCTACTAATGTTAACTTTCATGAAATTTGATAATGATTATCAATAATCTGTTGAAATTTTTTCCACTGCATAATTTTACTATATACATTTTGATATCGAAGATATAAGATTAAGTTATTAATAATAACCTTTTCTTAACTTTAGAGCCGTAAAAATGACGACTGCTACTGGCAATTATTGACAAAGATTTTTTCCAATTCAATGTATCATTTTAAATGTACCAGCAATGGAATTTACTGAAAAGTCCAACGATGTGCAGCCAATTTTCAACCAGGAAAATTTATTGCATCGGATCACAAACCAGATTAGGCGATCGCTTGAACTGCAAGAGATATTAGCAGCTACAGTTGACGAAGTGCGCTTATTTTTGGCTACAGACCGAGTAATGGTGTATCGATTTGACGCGGATAGTAGCGGTGAAGTGATCGCCGAATCTATTCATGAACAGCGTCTACCATCGCTATTAGGGTTACACTTCCCAGCCGATGATATCCCCTCAGAAGCTAAAGAGATGTTTGTGACAGCACGGCAACGTTCCATAGTCGATGTCGCTGGGGGAAAAATCGGACTATCACCACTCAAGTCAAAAGAAAGCGGCAAATCTATCCAAACAGATCATATTCACTATCGGCAGGTAGACCCCTGTCATATTCAATACTTAAAATCAATGGGCGTACAGTCTTCACTGGTTGTACCAATATTACATGACGACCCAGCCGTGACCCCAGCAAAGCGACAATTGTGGGGGTTGTTAGTTTCGCATCACAGCCAACCGCGCACGATTTTGAAGCGGGAACTCAAAGTAGTACAACAAGTTGCGGATCAGGTGATGATTGCGATCGCTCAAAGTAACTTACTCACCGAAGCCCGGACCCAGCAAAAGCGAGAAGCCACAATTAACAGAATCACCACACTGCTGCATCAACTCCCCACAATCCAATTACAAGATGCACTAGAAGAAGTGATCACCGCATTCAGTAGCATCGGCGGGAGAATCTACATTGCTGAAACTGGTGAAACATACACATCAGGCGAACAGCCGCAACTACCCTATCAGTTAGAAAACACCGCCATTGAACAACACCCAGTCTGGCAAAACTGGATCTCAGAATTTGAACCGAGTCATATTGGGGCAATTACTGACCTCTACAAAGAACCACGTTTGCGAGTTTTGGCGACTGCATTCCAACCAACTCAGATTCGCGGACTCCTTGTGATTCCTCTCTATGACCGCCAAAATTTTCTGGCTGTAATGAGCATTTTTCGCCCTGGATATGATAGCGAAATTTTGTGGGCTGGACGGCATGATTCCAATCAGCGCCAAAGACTACCTCGACTTTCCTTTGAACTTTGGCGAGAAGAAAGAAAGGGAGAAGCACCCGAATGGAAACCCGAAGAAATTTCCTTGGCAAAAGCTTTGTCCTATCACTTTTCTATGGCAATTCATCAGCAGCAAATGTACGAACAGGTACAGACGCTGAATACCAACTTAGAATCTCGCGTAAAAGAACAAACTGCTGAACTAGAAAAATCATTACGGCTTACCAAGGTAATCAAGCAAGTTACAGAGCAAATTCGCAGTAGCTTGGATTTGAAAGCTACTTTACAAGCCATTGTTCAGGAAGTCCGACCCCTGCTAAATGCAGACCGAGTAATAATTTATCAACTAATGGGAGAATTTGGTGGAGAGGTGACAGTAGAAGATATCAATGGCGAATGGCCGTCGGTGTTAGGAATGAACGCACCGCTAGAATGCTTCCCTGATGAGATGGCGCGTTTATACTTTCGGGGCAAAACTAGAGCCATTAATAATGTTTCCACAGAGTCCTTAAGTGATTGCAATCGAGAATTTTTGCAAAATATCCAAGTGCAAGCTAACTTAGTTGTGCCGATCAAAATTAGTCAGGAACTCTGGGGGTTACTGATTGCCCATCAATGTCATGCTCCCAGAAACTGGCAGGATACAGAAATTGATTTATTGCAACGGCTAGCAGATCAAGCCGCCATCGCCATTCAACAAGCCGAACTCTACGAAAAAAGCTGTAATGCCGAAATTAAAGCCAAGGCTAAAGCTGCACAATTAGAAAAAGCTTTGTTGGAACTGCAAGAAACCCAGTCTCAATTGATTCAAACTGAAAAAATGTCTAGTTTAGGGCAGTTAGTAGCAGGTGTAGCCCACGAAATCAACAACCCAGTTAACTTTATCTACGGCAACCTATCCCACGCCAATGACTATATCCAACAACTACTGGAACTATTAGACCTTTATAAATTGCACTATCCCCACCCCCATGATCAAATTCACTCATTAATTGAAGTGATTGATTTAGACTTTTTGGTAGAAGATTTACCAAAAACTATTTCCTCAATGCAAATTGGGACTGATCGAATCCGTTCAATCGTCTTATCCTTACGCAACTTTTCCCGGTTGGATGAGGCGGAGAACAAGCCTGTTAATATCCATGAAGGTATCGACAATACTTTATTAATTTTACAACATCGGATCAAAGCAAGTGCCAATCTCACTAGTGTGGAAATAATTAAAAATTATGGCGATTTGCCCCGCATAGAATGTTTTGCTGGTCAGATGAATCAGGTATTTATGAATATTCTCAGCAATGCTATCGATGCCTTAGAAGAATCGAGAATCGTGATGAAGATCCAAAATTCTCTTCCTCAACCTACAATTTGGATTTCTACTCAAATTTCCACAGACCAATCCCATTTGTTAATTCGCTTTGCTGATAACGGTATGGGCATGAAGAAAGAAGTCCAAAAGCGAATTTTTGACCCGTTTTTTACCACCAAGTCAGTTGGTAAGGGTACAGGACTAGGACTAGCAATTAGTTATCAGATTGTGGTGGAGAAACATGGTGGCTCAATGGAGTGTATCTCAGAAATAAGGAAAGGTACAGAATTTTTGATTGAGATTCCTCTGAAAGGTTTTCGTCAGATGAATGCTGCTCAAAAGGTAAATAGTTTCTGAGCTATAGTAATCCGCTTTAATTTTTGATAGCTTGCGTAGGTGGGGAGTGGGGAGTGGGGAGTGGGGAGTGGGAAAAAGCCATTTTGAGTTGTATTGATGTTCAGAAATCAAATAGAAGCCCTATATTTTCATCTATGTTTGGGCTGTTTGATCAAATATTTAGCCATGGAGAAAAGATCACAACACAGCAGGTTAACAGAAATTAATCAATAAAGCATTTAACTAGAGAGTTAACTTCGACATATATTTACTTTTGTGAGGATAATAAGTAAAGTTTAGTTGCAAAAATTTCCAGGCTCATCTGTTAAGTGCTAATCTGATAATTGAAGCTACAAAGCTTTCCTGGCAGATGCAACAGCTAAATCTGTAATAGAAGAAGAGGTAAAAACGCTGTTTAACTCATGTCTGTCTCGTCTGAACCCAACAACACCCAACGCAAACGCTAATATTTCCTCAAATATTGAAAATTAGGGGGCGCTGTAATTGGTTTTCATTGCTTGTTTAAGGTGATGTAACTGATGACATCCCTGGATAGAATAAACAAAATGAGGAAATCATTAAAGCTAGTAGAAGTTTGGGTGTTGTTGTTTAAATTGCTACATTTGGGTGTAAGCTAATGACGATGTTAAATAGTCAAAGAAATTTGAAATAGCGCCTTATGTCAATTATTGCGCTCAGAGCCTGGTACATTCAAGATTATGAGCCGATTGCAGAACTGGAAAAACGTCCGCCAGACATTCGCCTCAGTAAAAAAAGTCTGCTGAAATCAGCATTAAGAGCGGACTTTCTGGAAGATATTGACCATGTTAGACAATCAACTTGGTTTGGGCGTTATTTAGAAGGCGAAAATATTGAATTTTATATTGAAGGTAGTGGCGGCTATTGTGTAGCTAACATTGACTTAATTAGTCATGAAATTTATTTCACCAAACAAGCATTATTAGCTCAGTTAGAACCAACGATTTTTTTATGTTCCCAAACTGAGTATGTACCAGCAAGTGATGCCTTAAGAGAGGAACTACAAAAAAGTTTAGAGTCTTTGAACAAGCGATCGCGTCTGCCTTTAACATTAGTAGAAGCTTACCGCCCTAGTCATGCTCCCATCAGACTCAGCCATGCTATTATGAGAAGAATCCGCAGGAGTTTGTTGTTTATCGCTGATACTACACCCATTGCGAGCATTTCTGGGAAAGAAAATAATCAATTAATTCCTAGTCCCAATGTCTGTGTGGAGATTGGCTATGCTATGCAAAGTAAGCGGGCTGAACAAATTTTGTTAGCACAGATGCAACACCCAGACTTTGAGGGTGAATTTCCCTTTGATTTGCCCACACAACAAATTTTGCAATTTCAAGATAGTACAGAACTGAATAAAATGATCACTGGAGCTATTGAAACTCAGTTAGGACGATTTAAACTATTCTTCTAAATTAGAGATTCGTGGAAATTGCTTGTACTGGACAAGTAGGAATACATTGCTCACAGACAATACAGCGCGATCGCGTGAATGTCAATTTGAATGTTTCTGGGTGCAAAGTCAGGGCTTCTGTCGGACAAACCCCAGTACACAAACCACAGTGGACACAGACATCTTCATCAATGACAATTTCACCTAAGTTATGGGAAACATTGATATGACGCGATCGCATCCACTCAATAGCTTCATTTAACCGATCAATATCTCCTGATAATTCTACCACCAGTTTACCAATTTGATTTGGTGCAACTTGGGCGCGGATAATATTTGCAGCCACGTTAAATTCCTTTGCCAGTAGGTAAGTCACCGGCATTTGAATCGCACGTTTGGGAAAAGTCAGGGTAACTCGTTTTTTCACAGCTTTAGCAGAGAGTAGTTTCTGTTCTAGCTTAGTGTGACTTGCAAAAGCCGCAGAAGCAGAAAACGTTAAACTAAAGAGTGACAATACTTAATAAGTTTTAATAAATTTCCTATGACTACAGAAACCCCTATCAATTCTACCCCTAAGCCTGAAACCACAACTGGGAGGAGGGTGAGAAACTTCTTAATTGCTATAGTGGCGATCGCTCTGAGTGTAGCTTTAGTCTTAGGATTGAGAACAGAAACAAATTCCACCTCTTTAGCCGACTTAGATCAAACATCCACACCCCTAGAAATAGCCATTAGCAACGGTAAACCCTCAATAGTCGAGTTTTACGCTAACTGGTGTACAGTCTGCCAAAAAATGGCTCCTGATATCGCCGAACTCGAACAGCAGTATGCGGACAAAGTAAACTTTGTGATGTTGAACGTAGACAACACCAAATGGCTACCCGAAATGCTGAAATATCGAGTAGATGGGATTCCTCACTTTGTATTTTTAGCTAAAGATGGGGAAAGCATCGCCCAAACCATCGGCGACCAACCCCATACAGTCATGGCTAGTAACTTAGACGCGTTGGTGGCTGGTTCCTCCTTACCCTATGCTAAAACTAGCGGACAAGTTTCCCAATTTCGCGCTCCCGTTACACCCGCCAACAATCAAGATGATCCCCGTAGTCATGGAAGCCAAGTGGTTAATTAATTCGTAATTCGTCATCAGTATATCTAAGCAACACATCCAAACCCTCCTCCCCCAGGGGTTTCAATCACAAAAACATCCCCTGGCTGCATTTCTACGGTGGCGGTACTGTCTAAATTCTCCTGGGTTCCGTCTTGACGTTCTATCCAGTTGCGTCCTACTTCTCCTGGTTCCCCTCCATTTAATGCAAAGGGAGGAACTAAGCGATGGCTAGAGAGAATATTGGCTGTCATGGGTTCTAAAAACCGAATGCGGCGAATTACACCATCACCACCGGAATGTTTACCTTTACCGCCGCTATCAGGACGCAGACTAAAGCTTTCTACTAATACAGGATAACGGGTTTCTAAAACTTCGGGGTCAGTTAATCGGGAGTTAGTCATGTGGGTATGCACTGCATCAGTACCATCAAAATAAGCTCCTGCGCCAGAACCACCGCAGATGGTTTCATAATATTGATAACGCTGATTTCCAAAGGTAAAATTATTCATAGTTCCCTGAGAACCAGCCATGACACCCAATGCACCATATAAAGCATCGACAATGGTTTGGGAGGTTTCCACGTTACCGGCTACCACTGCGGCGGGATATGTGGGGTTAAGCATACAGCCAACGGGAATAATGATTTCTAGAGGTTTAAGACACCCAGCATTGAGGGGAATATTATCATCAACTAAAGTGCGGAAGACATATAAAACTGCGGCTTGAGTTACAGCTTTGGGAGCATTAAAGTTACTATTTATTTGTGGAGATGTGCCAGTAAAATCAATTATTGCACTGCGGTTTTCTTTGTCAATTGTGACTGTAACTTTAATTTCTGCCCCATTATCCATTGCATAACTAAAAGAGCCATCTTTGAGCAGATTTATGGCTCGTCTTACTGCTTCTTCCGCATTGTCTTGCACAAAATTCATGTAAGACTGCACTGTTTCAATGCCGTATTGAGCAACCATTTTTCGGAGTTCTTGCACTCCTCTTTCATTGGCAGCAATTTGAGCTTTGAAATCAGCTATATTTTGGTCAGGGTTACGCGCCGGATAGGGATGATTTGCGAGGATTTCTCTTACTGAAGTTTCTTGGAATTTTCCTTGTTTAACTAAGAGGAAGTTATCAAATAAAATGCCTTCTTCGTCTACTGTGGTGCTGTGGGGAGGCATGGAACCGGGTGTAATTCCACCGATATCGGCTTGGTGTCCACGAGAAGCAACGTAAAACAGGGGAGTGGCGAATGGTGAGTGGGGAGTAGGGGATGAAGTATTATATTCGAGGAAAACAGGGGTAATAGCTGTAACATCGGGAAGGTGAGTTCCTCCGTTGTAGGGATTATTAGATAGGTAAACATTTCCGGGTTGAATGGTGTCGCCTTTATCGTTAATTAAGCTGCGGACACTTTCACTCATTGAGCCTAAATGTACAGGAATATGGGGAGCGTTGGCTACTAATAACCCCGAAGTGTCAAAAATAGCGCAGGAGAAATCGAGGCGTTCTTTGATGTTTACCGATGCTGCTGTGTTCTGGAGAATAATCCCCATTTGTTCTGCGATAAATTGATACAGGTTTTTGAAGATTTCTAAGCGAACTGGATCGGGTTGATTTGTTGTGTACATTGTTAAAAATTAAGAGTTAAAATATGATATAAAATTTATATGCTATGAAATCTAAACTAAAATTAATCAGGTGGGTTTTAGCGATCGCCTTAGTGGTGGTGAGTATTATTCCGGTGAGAATTGCGATCGCTTTCTATCAAGCACCAGTACCACAGGCTATTTTTGTCTTGGGGGGTGATTCCGCGCGGATGAAGTTTGCGGCAGAGTTTTGGCAATCTCACAGAAATTTAGATATTTGGGTTTCTGATTTTGCTTGGAATTTAGATGCTAATCGGCGGATATTTTTGCAGTCTGGTGTTCCCGATGAAAAGTTGCATTTAGATGGTAGAGCAACTGATACAGTGACAAATTTTACAACATTGGTACAAGAATTTGCAGATAGGAATTTACAGCATATTTACTTGATTACTTCAGATTATCATATGCGGCGGTCAATGGTTATAGCTACTGTTGTTTTAGGCAGCCAGGGGATTGTAGTTACACCTGTTTCTGTACCATCATCGGGGGACGATTCAGAATCTCTCGTGCGAGTCTTGCGAGATAGTGGGCGCTCAATATTGTGGATTTTCACGGATAGAACCGGCGCTCGTTTTAACCCCAAATTAGAGTAATGTCGCTGTTTTCTAGCAACCACTAACTCTAAAAACCCTATGTCTGACTAACTGATAGCCATAACCACAAGAATGAGCGATTGGCATAGTTAGTAAAACGACTCCACAAGCAAACCAGCGACTCAGGAATGAGGGGATTTTATTTTTATCCCCCCGCCAAATTTCTTCTTCAAAGTTTTTGCTAAACTTTAGGGCTATTCGCCAGCTTTCTAGAAAGGGTAAAAACACACAGACTAAAATTAATATTTCAATAGGTAGCCGTAGTTGAGGAAACAACAAACCAATCAAAACAAAAATAACTAATATGGATAAGACAAGAAATGGTGTCATACCCCTCACTTGGGACTTAATTGAGTGTTTGGTAGTTGTTAAGTAGCGACCATGACCGTATTTAAAATATTGAATCCAAAGAGATTTCCATGTTTTTCTGGGATAGTACCAGACGCGAATTTTAGAACTTATATAAATTGCTTTTGGATTAATATTAAGTAATTTTTGATTTAATTCAGCATCTTCATTAGGGTGATTTGATACATCAAACCCGCCGATATCCAGTAATGTCTGTCTCCAAAAACATCCCATATAGACTGTATCAGCATAGCCATCATACTCAGGGTTCCTATATTTGGCTCCTCCACTACCCAAAACACTTTTAGAAGCTAAAGCTACACTGGCTTGAAAAGCTGTTCTACCAACAAAACGCTGCGCCCCACCAACATTGAGAGCTTGAGACGATAATAATGCTTCGACACACTTTTCAATATACTCAGGTGCATAGTCTGAATGAGCATCCGCTCTCAGGAAAATATCGCCATTAGATTCCTCTAATATGAGATTTAGTCCAGCTGATTGAACTTTTAAGGGGTTATGTAAAAGTTTAACTCTAGAATCTTCCAAGGCTAAGTTTCTAACAACATCTTGGGTTCCATCTGTACTACCACCATCAGCAACGAATACCTCTATTAAATTGGTATATTTTGTTGAAAGGAATCCTTTCACTACCTGCTCTATATTCGCTGCTTCGTTATAAGTTGGTATTGCTAATGTTAATTTAGGGGAGATCGTATTAGGAATCATGTATAACGTTATAAGTTGCGTAGACTTTTATTCATCTCACGAAATCTGTTTTTGGTATTGACATTTTCTCACAAACATGATTTTTACACAAATAGCTAGTTCATGCAAATGATGATTGGATAATGGTTGACTCTATTTTTTTATGTTTAATATTTTTGTTTTAAAGAAACCTCCATCACAAAAAAAGCTTAATGGGTATCATGAAAAGACGCTGGATTGCTTTTAAAAAACCTACACTTTCAATTATTAAGTTACGAGTTATGCTCAATGGAAAGTATTTCTTACGTATCTCTGATTGCATGAAATAGCTTTGGAATACTCGTCTAGAGGATACACCGCACGTATCATAGTATGATATTGGCAAATATAACAGGAATGGATCAGCCACTAATGAGCATCTGATGTTAAAATCATAATCCATTTCTAAAGAAAGCTGTTCATTGTATAAGCCTACTTGTTCTATAAGCTTGTGAGAGAAAATAGTAGACTGATGACATACAGGGTTCCGATACCAAAACAATTTCTGTTCCCACTTGCTATGCTGTCTGACGTGCCTTTTCAAATATCCTCTGCGGCTAACTGATATTGTTTCACCAACAGCCCATAGCCAATTTTTAGCTTGATAAGAATCAAGAATCTGCTGAACAATATTGTTACTAACCAATCTATCCCCTGAATTCAAAAAAATAACTAACTCACCGCATGATTTGCTTAACCCTGTGTTAAAAGCATTGGAAATACCCAAAGGTGCTTGCGAGTGAATAGCTATCTTTTTTTTATGAGAAAAATTTTGAATAACTTGTAAGGTTTTATCTGTTGATTCCCCATCAACAATAATATGATTTATATATTCATATGTCTGAGAACTAACACTCTCTAAAGTTTTCAATATTACACTATCTGAATTTCTCGCAATTGTGACAATATCAACATAAGTAGGAAGCATTTAATTTTTTCTGTGAAGATTTTTGTGCTTGCTTAATTGGTTGTGTAAATCAACATACCATGAAAATTTTATTTTAGGCAAGGCTATTTAGAGAAATATTTTGATATTTTTAGATTTCTCAAAAAGTATAAATATTATCATAAGGAAACAAGCTCGCGTTAAAGAATTACTTTGAAAAATAATCCCCTTAAAATTAGCAATAAAAATTATAATTAATCCACTTAAAAGAATGCCTCGAAGAGCTATATTGTCTGTTTTAAGTATGGCTTTCCAGAATATCCAAACAAAAGGAGCGTAAAGTAATATAGAATACAATAAACCTCCAAAATATAAGTAGTTAATATAGCCAATATCACTGTTAAAGGAAATAGATTCGTTTTGAAATAAATACTTCCCATCTCCAATTAAAAGATTCGTTGGAAAGTGAACATGACCATCCAAAAGTGCATTGAGTATTGTTACATCTTGCCATTGACCAGAAAAGAATGCTTGGTATTGTAAAATACCCTCGTAAATCCATCTAAGTGTACTTGAACCAAAAATATCAAGCTGAACTAAAAAAGAGAATAATAATATGGATAGAGTTCCTGTGGAAATAGTAGTTAGTGCCAATCCCAGCGTATAGCGCAGGTTAAAAGGTTTAATTAAAAGTAATGAAACAATGAACGATGGAATTGAAATAAGACCCACTCGTGCATTAAGGAAAATTGGAAATAGTGCCATTAAGGCATAAACCAAATAATTTATTTTCTTTTTAAAGCTGGAAACAGAACCCCATAGTGCTATTGATAGAATAAATCCATTGAATAAGGGATAAAAAAATAAATGCCCTGACGCAAGTCCATATCCGCGTCTCTGATATAGCCAGTCAGCTTGTATAAGCTTTGAGTTTGGATTGAGAATAGAGAAGTTTATGTAGTCTCTGAGCGAGGGACTAATTAGTGAAAGCAAAGTAATTGCAAATTGAATAGAAATTATCCAAAAAAAAGCATTAATTAGATCATTTATTTGCTCTTTTTTTCTCACAGCGAATAGACAATGTAGAGCAACAGATGCAACTATTACCTCAAAATAAAATCTAACCAGAGATATAGGATATTGGCTTGCAAGTGAAACATTATTAGCTGAGTTTTGAAAAACTTGCAGTATAGTACTAAGCAACACTAAAAATAATATCAAAAATTGAAATACGACAATTACCTTGTTTCTTGTAAGGAAAGATATTATATATCTGGGCTTCAGAAAGAAAGCATAACCAAAAATAGCTAGTGGAAATAGAACTATTCCTGAGTTATTAAATCCTACAAATGAAAAATCTGGAGAATAAATGTAAAGAAACAGTAACACGATTAAAAACCAATCAGAAGCCAATTTGCTTAACTTTAAATTCATTTTAACATTAGCCTATTCTTGCTAAATTTTTTTCAAATAATTACGCTGCCATATCTCAACAATCATTGAATCTACCTGGTTGCCTTTCCTCCCTTTTGAGGCACAGTATAAAGAGAATAGATACAAGTATAGCGCAGTATATACAAATTTGGTATATACAAATAAAACCTTCAAAGAGTTAAGTAATAGCCCTTTTAAAATACTTTTAAAACTTAGAAGCAAGTCATAGAAATTCCCATCTAATTCATGACGCGCAATTCTAGAAAAGTGCCACTGAAACTTTGCACTCTCTAATGGAGATCGATTAGATGATATACTCCCAGAATGGGAACTAAGAATGCAGCAAAGAGTTTCTGACAATGCAGCCGCTTTCCCTTTACCTAACAAGGTGATCCAGAGTCTAACATCTTGAGCTTCCCTATAGTTTTCATCATAGAGAACCATCTCACCAGCAACTTGTTTCTTAAACATTACTGAGCTGTGATGGAATAGACTATGACCAAGTTTTAATAATTTTCTACAGCCCAAATCATCTAGAGGAGGAGTGAAAATAGAAGACATTCTAGTAGAAGCATCGAATTTATAGTATGATGAACCTATTAATACTACTTCTGGATTTCTTACAAAATACTCTACCTGTTTCTCAAACCTTTCTGGAAAAGCGCGATCATCTGAATCTATCCGTGCTATATACTCGCCTCTAGACAGTTTAATACCTTTATTTAAGGATTTAGTTAGCCCCATATTTTTATGAAAGATATATTGTATTCGCCGATCCTGATAGTTTTTTATAAGAGATGCTGTGCTGTCTGTTGAGCCATCATCAATAATAATTAATTCCCAGTTTTTATAAGTTTGATTAATAACACTATCAATAGCATCAGTTACATACTTTTCGCCATTAAAAACAGACATCACTACACTAACCAATGGCTCCATTCTTTGTATTTCCTCTTAGTTTTAAAATGGACTTAATTAATTGTACTTCCTCAGATTTAAGCAAGATTAGCTGAGTATTTGCTAATGCGATCGCACCTCTTCTCAACTGCTTTTTTGGAAACTAATGAGCCTTAAGCGCCATTGAAATATCAGTTGCAGCGGTTTGCGGAAAACTGGAATTTTTTGAGCCAATGTTATGGCTGTCAGAGTCAATCTATTAAAAGCCGAAGCATTTAGAGAAACCACTTCTGACATTAATTCCTGAGCGGCATCAAACTGGTGATCTGCCAAGTAGCGAGATACTAAGTATCTCAGTCGAATTTGTAATCTCGAACTGGTGTTAGCTAGACGTTTAAAAGCTTCAGGACCATCTCTATCCAGTGGATCAAATCCTTGATCCCTTCTGGTAATAGCGCAAGCGATCGCAAATTCTGATAAATGAGCTTGCTTTCTAGCCTTTGAGGGAACTTTAGTTACAGAACCTTCAACTGCGTCCCTTTCATATAAGATTTCTGGAACAACAGCAAAACGAGTTACTGGAGCCATTCTTAACCAAAGATCCCGATCCTGGGAAAACTCAAAAAATTCACGATAGCCGCCCACTTGTTCATAACAGCTTCGCCTAAACATCACTTCTCCGTGAGAAAAGGGATTTTCTGTAATTAATTGAGATAGCTGATCCTCTTCTATAGTTCTGCATATGTTGTCCCAATTATTTTTCACTATATTGAAATCGCGCATATAGCAGCCGACAACCCCAATATCAGAATTTTTTATCAGCAAGCCAACTTGCATCTCTATTCGCTGAGGTAAAGAAATATCTCCGGAGCCATGAATTGCAATTAATTCCCCTTGAGATGATGCAATTGCAGCACGTAAAGCACGTACAAGTCCCTTGTTTTCATGTCTTATCAGGCGAATTCGTGGATCTTTATAAGAGACCAGTTCATCTAACGTGTTGTCTGTTGAGCCATCGTCTACTAGAAGAATCTCAATGTTTGAATATGTCTGCTTTAGTAGACTATCAACAGAACGCTTGACATAATTTGCCCGATTGTAAAAGCACGAAACAATAGAAACAAGTGGTTTATCTAAAATTTCTTTAGTAGTAGTATGAATCACTTCTATATTTCACCTAGAATAGATACGCAAACACCCTCTAATTAGATAAGTTTTCTAATCCAATTTAACCCTGGTTGGAAGCAATTAAAGTTTTCAATTTCATTAACTTAGTTCATACTTGCTTGCTAAAAACTCGTTTTTAAAATACTTGCATTTCACTGAAGACACTAACACCAAGCTGAGATAACTTTTTATTTAGCTGATCATAACCTCTAAAAATTTGCCATGCATTGGTAATAGTGGTTGGAGTATCTGCTATGAAACCTGCAATCATCAGGGCTGCACCAGCTCTTAAGTCAAGGGCTATTACTTCAGTTCCCTGAAGTCTATGGCCTCCCTGAATCACTAAAAGATTATCCTTGACCTCATAAGTCACTCCCATTTTAGCGAGTTCCTCTGCATAAGCGTAGCGTCCAGGAAATCTGAGGTCAATGATACGGCTTTCGCCTTTAGCCATTGCTCCTAAAATAGCAAAAAGCGGTTGCATATCAGAATTAATTCCCGGATAAGGGCCTGTGCTGATATCAATGGGGTAACAGCTAGAACCTCGAACAATAAGGCGGTTTTCTAACCGATAAAAACGAACGCCACTTTCTCGCAGGTGAATGAGAGGAACTTCTAAGTGTTCAAACGGAAAATCTAGAATTTCTACATCTCCATTGGTGACAGCAGAACCAATTAGCCAAGTGAGTGCTTCAACATTGTCGGCAATTACTTCATGGGTGGTACTGCCCAATTCATGGACTCCTTGAACAATAATACTTTCTTGTCCACAGACTTCTATTTTAGCTCCAAGGGAACAAAGAAATTTAATCAGATCATGAATTTCTGGACGAATATGTGGTCCCCAAATACGGGTTGTACCTTCAGCTAAACAAGCGCAGATAATACTGTTTTCAGTGGCTCCAGTTGAGCGAATAGGCAGAAAGATTTCTGCCCCCTTGAGCTTTTGATGGCTAGGAACTTCGGCACAAAGATAGTCTCCCTCTTCCCAGACATGAGCGCCCAGGGATTCAAGCACCATCACATGAATATCATACTTACGATCGCCCAGCTTACAGCCTCCAGGTAATGGCACCTTACCTCTACCTGTACGACTGACTAAAGCACCTAAAATTAGCAAAGTGTTGCGAATTGATCGTTTTTCCCACACTAGCTCTGGTGGAGGAGAGTTAACCTCTAGGATTTCTATTTCACTCTTACTAATTAATCTACAGTTTTTACCAAGTGCTTCAAGCATCTCAACATGGAGACGAGCATCAAGCAATGTGCTTGGGTAGTTCTTAAGACGAACAGGATAGGGTGTTAGTAAAGAAGCAGCCAAGAGGCGAAGAGCCGAATTTTTTGCCCCGCTAACCCTTACTTCTCCTACTAAGCGGGAAGGATGAATAATGAGCTTATTGAAGTTTTCTATCATTTTTAATATGAAATAAACTTTTGGCTTGAAAGTTATTTAGGCAAAGATATTGGTTAAAGTCACATTTTTTCAGGAAATTTGATTTTAAAAAACCTGATTTTAAATTCTCTTGTAGGGAACTCCAACAGCCACTGAATTTTCAGGAACATTTGATAAAATAACGCTATTAGCTCCAATTATAGAGTTTTTTCCAATTCTGATATCTCCTATCAAAACAGAGCCACCGTAAATCTTCACACCTTTTTCAACGTATGGATACGCTTTGGGTATGCTTGGTTTGCCATGACTGCCTAAAGTACAATTCTGCCAAATAGATACATCGTCTTCAATAATAACACCATCACCAATAACAATACCTACAGGATGAAGTAATCTAACACGTTGCCCAACAACACATTTTCGGGATATGTAACAGCCGTATCTACTCTGCCAAGAACTCACGATATAAGACATCCCCCCAAAGCCATTTTTATATAGCCAGTGCGAAAGACGATAATAAAATAAGACCTTTATTTGTGGCGAGAATAAAAAATAGAAAATAGCGCCTTTAAAAGAAGATGATTTTAGCTTAATATCTGATTTAATGTCAGATATTAATTGTAGAATAGAATAGTTTGAGGAATCCATAGTTATTAAAATTGTGGTTCTTCGGTATGTGTTATGCTTTAATTTTAATTAAACTCTAGAATTTCCATTGAAAATCAAGGCTTACAGGCGGTTATATCCTCCATTTAAGCGCCAAGACTCAAACGTTAATAATAAAGCCTGTTATTATTTTCCAACAAGGGTTTTAACCTTATTTAGATGTGTATTTAGCATAACAGGTACGGAAGAGTCAAAATTATTTAGTTTGCTACTATTTGTTTACTCCTACTGAAATTGCAATCATGCTTTTAGAAGAAACAGGCTTATTCGATAATTCTTGATATATCCTTAATATTTCTACATTAGATAAACATTCAAAATAATGTGTCTCTTCGTGAGAACTAGAAAATTAAAGATTTAAAGCACTCCAAATAAAAAATCTCTTAAACCCTAATTACGGGCAGGGTAAGAGCATCTCAATTAGGCTTGACAGAAGGCTTGAGAGGAATCTAATGTATATTCAAGAAAACAACAACTGAGAAATTGAATCATATAATTATTGTCCGTAGCGGCATTTTTAGCCCTGCTCACCGGAACTTTTTCAGATCGAACCTGAGAGCCGCATACATTCATTGATAAAGAAGGTTGCTTAGTAGCAGCGCTGAATAAGGTAGACATAGCTGTTTAAGATAAGTTTAGTTAGCTCAGAAAAACAACTTCAGGTTCTAGATGAATTTCCATTTGGTCTCTAACAGTGCTTTGAATGTGTGCAATTAATTGACGTATATCTCTCGCAGTTGCACCACCCAAATTTTCAATCCAATTTGCGTGCATGGGACTTACCCGCGCATCACCAATTTGAAAGCCTTTAAGACCCGCTTGTTCGATATACCATCCGGCACCCTTACTCCCTGGAGGTGACTTAAAAGTGCTTCCGACAGTAGGCTTATCTAGTGGTTGCTTACGCTTACGTTCGGCAAGATGAGCAAAAGTGTTGCGCCTGATATCCTCTGGATTGCCCTCTTCTTCTAAGCGAAAACGAGCTTGCAGAATCAGGCGCTTTCCATCAAACAAATCAGTATGGCGATAACCCGCATGAACGTCTTCCATAGTTAGTGTTTCAATGCTGCCATCTAGATTTAAGACATCAAAATCTTGAACAATTGCTGTCATCTCACGGGGACAAAAAACCGTCAACCCAGCATTCATCGCTACAGCGCCGCCTACTGTGCCAGGAATGCCAACGAGAAACTCGAAGCCTGAAAAGCCCTCGCGTGCTGCGAATTGGGATAAGTGAGGCAAAAATACGCCACTTCCGGCTATAATCTGGTCTCCATCACGTCGCAACTCATTGAGAGAGTTACGAGTTAATATCACCAACCCAGGTAGTCCAGCATCATCAATCAATACATTTGAGCCGCGACCGAGAAAGTAGACGGGAATTGCCTGTGCGTATGCCCAAGCGAGCAACTCAGGTGTTTCATCAAGGGTTGGTTCTGCCAACCATCGGGCAGTACCTCCTATTTTCCAGGTCGTGTATGGAATCAGAGATACGCCTTGGCGTAGAAGCCGCTCCGAATCGGATAAATACATTTTTGTTCTGATTAGTACCACTTCATTCTTTGCAAAATTATCAATAAAACCCTTTTTCACAAAAAATTAGCGACTTGGTTTTCAATTTTCTTGAGTTGTTCCATCTTGTTTATTGATGACGGCTATCAAATAATCGAATCCAGAAAATTGGGGCAATATTTCAAATTTAATTTGAGTTTCCATTCAAAAATAATCCGCTATATAATTTTTTGGAGAACAATATTTTGTATTCACCCTGTTGTCATCTGCTGAAAGCTCGAAGATTTTTCTATTAACTCCTGATAACTTCCCTGAGACACCACCTGCCCTTGACTCAACTCCACAACCAAATCACACTGCTCCACCGTACTCAACCGATGGGCAATCAAAATAATCGTAAACTGACGACTCAACCCCTCAATCGCCGCCATCACCTCTCGCTCCGTGGCATTATCCAACGCACTCGTCGCCTCATCAAACACAATCACCGACGCATTGCGATACAACGCCCGCGCAATGCCAATCCGTTGCCGCTGACCCCCACTCAGGCGAATCCCTCTCTCCCCTACATAGGTATCATACTGGGCAGGCAAACCTTCAATAAATTCCTCAATCTGAGCTAACCTCGCCGCCTTTCGTACCTGCTCAAAATCAATCTGCTCCTGAGAAATACCAAAAGCAATATTCTCCGCCATCGTCCCATCACTTAGAAAAATCTGCTGCGGCACATGGGCAATACTCTGCTGCCATTGGCGCAACCGCTCACCCTCCAAAGGCAACCCATCCACCCAAATAGACCCTTTCTGGGGTTGCAATAGCCCCAAAATCAAATCTGCTGTTGTACTCTTACCACTGCCTGTACTGCCCACAAACCCCACTGTCGTCTTCGCCGCCATACTCAGGTTAAAATCCCGCAGCACCCAGTCCGTCTTCTCCCCATAGCGAAACCAAACCCCCTCAAACCGCAGTTCCTTTTCTAATCCCAAGGGCATGGCTGGAGCAGTACGTAGTAGCGGATCAACTGGTCGCTGCAAAGCCACCAACACCCTCGCCAGAGCCGCCCGTGACCCCTGAATTTTCGCCATAGACGCAAATCCTTCTTGCAACGCAGGCAGCAACCGCTTCGCCCCCAGGGTTAGGCTACCTAACACTGGCACTGCTTGACTAAAGTCACCATTTTGCCCCAAGCTCAGAGCCAGTAGAGCGATCGCCGACAAGGCCAGCGCTTCTATGAGATATCTCGGTGACTGGGAAATAATTAAATTAGTTGCCGTCGCCTGCTTGAAAGAAGCCTCCGCCTCCAGATACACACGCTCAAAAAAGTCCTGGGAATGTGCTAGAAGTACATCCCGAATGCCGCCTATACCCTCCTGTACAACCTTGATTTTTTGCTGCCCCGATTGGGAAATAATCTGGCTATTGCGCTTCAGCAACCGTTGTCGGGTACGGTAAATCAGCGTATAGGCTCCCCCCAAAATCACCGCTGTCCATAAGGCAATTTTGCCATCAATAAGTAGCAGTGTCCCTATCAAAGCTGGTACCAGCAGCACATCAGTAAGCAACGCCAGAAGTGGTATTAAAATATTGTTAGTGAGAAGCGTCGTATCCCCCGTTAGCGTCTGCATCAAATCGCTACTGTTGTGCTGCACATGGAAACTATAGGGCTGCCGTAGTGTGGTGTGGTAAATTCGACTACTCACATCAGCCCCAACTGCTGCCGCCAAACGAAGACGTACGTGCAGCGTCAGCAAGCGCAGCCCATTAGCCAGCAGTGCCGCAGCAATAAATCCCACGGCTAAGACCGTCACCAGTTGCACTGGTGACTCAATCTGCAACAGTTTCAATACTGGCTGCATCTGGGGCGCATTCAAAAGCGACTCTGCATTGGTCAAGGCTCCTAGAAAGGGAAAAATTGCCCCCAGGCTAATCATCTCACTCAGAGAAGACACAAGCATCAGCAGCAGCAAAACCCCCAACTGCACCCGACGGCGACGGCTGAGGTAGCCCCACAACTGTCGTAAATCTTGAATGAGGGTTTGACTCTGATTGTGTCGCTTTTTGCTCTGCATATACGGTTAAGGGTTGACTGGATTAATCTAGGACTTACGCACTGTACAAATTAATCATGGTATGCTGTCACCAAAATAGCCAATTTCCGGCTTTGAACAATGACGATGTTGATAGTAAATATACACGTGTTGTAGGGGTTTAGCATTGCTAAATCTCTACGAAATATGTGCCTTTTAGTTATACATAATATTTGGGATTTATTGTCAATGCGTAAGTCCTATTTTCAGTGCTTCTAATTTCGGTCACACCTTCTCTGCAATTCGACCTCCTATATATAAATTAAGATAGGAAGGTTACGTTTGGAGGGACTGAGATCAATTAGACCATCGAAGCCCAACTCCTAAAAACTAGCACCTTATGTACAATACCATAGTGAGGAATTCGTAACGCGTAGTTATTGACTCTTGCGCCTTCACTGTTGCCTTTTGAGGGCATTCAAACAAATTAAGTCATATTTTGCTGTTAAATTATCTCAATTTGCAACTGAGTCACAAATTTTTTATAGCTTGAATCACTATTTTTTTAGCCATTTCTCCGTGATTTCTTTGAATTGAGACTCAATCGTATGCTTTTTACCATCCCCATTTTTTTGTTGATAATTATAATTGCTGTAGTAGTAACTACTATCACCAGATACACCATTCACGACCATACCCAATACCGACAACCGTGAGTTTTCTAGCAATGTCTTTGTAGTCTTAATCGCATCCGAATTAACCACACCAGGACGAGAAACTAACAATATTCCATCTGCCAATTTGCCTATAATTGAGGCATCAGCAATAAATGTTAACGGTGGCGTATCAATAATTACGCAATCATAATCTTGAGCAGCTTGCTGCACTAATTCATGCATACGCTCTGAGTCTAGGAGCGCAGCAGGGTTAGGCGGTATGGTTCCAGCAGTTAGTAAGTGTAAATTTACTAATGGTTCGTGACAACTCTGTGCTAAACTAGCCTGCCCCACCAGAATATTACTTAAGCCCATCAAATTGCGTACTTTCCACACCTCTTGTTGGCGAGGGCGACGCATATCAGCATCAATCAATAGAACTCGCTGTCCCATCTGGGCTGTAGCCACTGCCAAATTAGCTGTGACAAAAGATTTTCCCTCCCCTGGCAAACAACTGCTCACCACAATTACCTTGAGTTTCTTGTCAGAAACGGTAAAACCAAGGTTGATTTGTAGCATTTCAAAGGCAGTATTCACGGATGAATAAGGATTATCTAATAAGGGTAACTCGCTTGTACTCTCATCAAGAGGCAGCTTAGGAACTTTACCTAATAAAGGATAGCCCAACAACTTCTCGGCTTCGTCCACTGTTTTCACTGACTTGTCTACAGCGTCTAACAATAAAGCAGATGCAAAAGCCAATAAGATCCCTAAAAATCCTCCTAGTGCCAAATTCAAGGCAATGCGCGGGGAAACTGATTTTTCTGGCAATAAAGCCTGAGAAATAATCCTGGCATTACCTACATCCTGGTTTTCCAGCAATTGAACTTCTTTGAGTCGTCTCAGCATTTGTTCATAGGTGGCTCGTGCCACTTGTAGCTGTCGTTGTAGCTGTAGCTGTTCTTGTTCTAACCTGGGTAAGCTTCTTAGACGTGCTTGATCACCTGTAAATGCCTGTGTCAAAACATTAACTTGATTCTCCAATCCCAACCGTTCTACTTCTACTTGCACCAAATTAGCAGTTAAGGCTTGCTTGAGTTCTCCTATTTGTAAATCTTGATCTGGAATAGGCTGTGAATTACCTAGAGTTTGGGTTACTCTGCCTTCTAACTGTACTTTCAGAGCTGCTTCTTTGCTTAACAAGTTCACGACTACTGGGTGTTCTTCTGTCAATCGTGATCTTTCCACAGCCAACTGGTCTTGAACTTTCTGGTATTCTGATAAAACTTGTTGTACTGCTCTTGACTGGCTTAAAGTGCTAAGTGCTGTGGCTTGCTGTGTGTTCAATGCCAATTGATTTTGCAAAGCATCAGAACGGCTGTTAGCATCTACTAATTGCGCCTGCAGTAAAGTTATTTGGTTGGATATTTCATACACCCTTTCAAGTCGTTGTTTAGCTTCTTCTTCTAAGGCAACAACCTCGTTTTTTTCTTTAAACCGACGTAATGCAAATTCCGCGTTGGAAACTTGTGCCTCAACTTGGGGTAATTCCTGGGTTAAAAAATCTCGTACAGATTTAGCCTGGGAACGGTTGGTAGAAAGATTATTTTCCAGATAAGCATCCATCAATTGATTGACGGTATCCTTGGCTTCTTGAGGATCAATACTACGGTAGGAAAGGTCCAAAATATCTGTACCTCGATTACTTTGGACTTTAAACTTCCGCATAAAATTATCTATCTTTAAAGGTTCTCCCTCTTGATCTTTTAGCTGCAAATTATCAATAGTTTTTTGGATCAGGGGGTGGGATCGAATAATTTCGGCTTGGGTTTCCAAAGGGTTGGAGAGATTTGTCACCCCGCTTAGTCCTCCTAATCCTCCCAGCCCCTCACTGATACCTGCTAGGGAAGAAACACTATTTTTATCAAAAATCAGCTTGCCTTGGGCTTGATAAATCGGCTTTTGACTAAAAGTAATGAACGCCGTGAGGCCAAAAACAGAACCGATGATGGTTGCTATGAGAAACCATCGTCTTTTCACCGTCAGCCAATACTCTTGGAAATTAATCTCGTCTTGGTCTTCTTGATAGGAAGGCATAAACTAGATGACTCAAATTATACAGGTCTTCTATTATATTGCCATAGACTATGGGTTATGTATGGTCTATGGCGATCGCTAAGTGAAACATTGTATCCGATTGTTAGCTGATAATGGTACTTAGTTAATTTATTTTCATACGCCCTATATCTTATGCTTTTTTCAAAAAAAAGCAATAAGTAATTTTATTGTATCTTTTGTATCTATGAAAATATTTCTTCAGAACTTTATTCAATAGTAGTATTACTTAAGTAATACTACTATAATACAGCCAGACCAACTCAAAAGTATAGTAACCACCAAGGTGGTTAGGACAAAAACAGATCATAAAACCCTTGTAGTTAAGGAGTTTTAAGCCTGCTCCCTGTCCCTTGCTATATTTCTTAGGAAAAGTATAGTGTTAACCGTAATCAGCAGGGGCTAGTGCCGTCACCTCTAGGTAGAGTTGGCGAGAAAGTTGGCTAATCAAGCGATCTTCACAAAGAAATTTATCCACTGTATTTTTACTGTCTGTCTAAAATAATTGGGGTTAGCGGTATCTGTTACAAAAGTTACAATAGTAAAATCAGTAAATTTTACGTCTCCATAAATGTCTAAATATATGATACATATATATTGGGTGAAAAATGTAGTAAATACAACCTGTAATTTTAAGGTTATTTACTTTTTTGCAAATGTCTTTAGCGTGGAAGAAAAACCTAAGTGACTATTAATATTACTGTTGGCAAAAATAAGTTATCGGAAAATAATAATATCCTATTCGGAAATGTTATTTCTGTCCTGTTGTTATTGGCGGATATCTTGGGATTAATCTTGAGTTTATCTACCTCTCTATGGTGGCGATGGGGCAAAAATCTGAATAATTTTGACCCTTTGATTTATCTATTTGCTCTCTTAGTGATTGCGGGACTGTATTTAGCAGATACTTACCATCCACAGACCCAAATATCAGGTCTACGCGCTCCATACCGGATTTTGATTAGTAATTTTATTGTCGGCTGTATTGTGGCCTCGCTGATTTATTTTACTGGTAGTTGGAGAACAGAGACATTTCTGCAACGGGGTACTTTGCTTCCCAGTTTAGGGCTATTTACACTCTGGGCTATGGGATTAAGAATATGCGCGGCCAAGTGGACAAGAGTGCAAGCTGAAAACAGTCGTTGGCTAATTTTGGGTGCTGACAAAAAAGCTATCCTCTTTGTAGAATATTTTCTAGAACGCAGTTCATTAGGCCGCTTAGTTGTTTTAAGCAGCGCAGAGCATAATAACATCAATTCGCTCACAAAAAGTAATCGAGTTGCTACCGGGAGTCTTAATGACCTAACCCAATGGAGTCAACAATCTTGGTCAGGGGTAGTAGTAACAACAAAATTATCTGATGCACAGATACAGCAGTTAATCCAGTTACGATTATCTGGTGTCTCCATCTACAAAATTCCCGATATTTGTGAAACCCTATGGTACAAACTTCCTTCATCTTTGCTTCAGCGTAACTGGCTGGCTTTTGGCAATGGTTTTAATTTAGCGGCTGATAGCATCAGTCAAAGACTCAAGCGGTTGACAGATATTATTTTGGTATGGTTATTGCTCGTGATTTTATCTCCAGTGATGTTGCTAGTAGTAATAGCTATTAAGTTGAATAGTCCAGGTCCTGTGTTTTACACACAAATGCGAACTGGTTGCGAAGGTAAGCCCTTTAGAGTGTACAAATTCCGCTCTATGTATCAAGATGCCGAAAAACGGGGGGCGCAGTGGGCTGGTGAACAAGACCCTCGAATCACGACGGTGGGACGCTGGTTACGCCTAACAAGAATCGATGAACTACCACAAATATTAAACGTTCTCCGGGGAGAAATGAGCTTTATTGGCCCCCGTCCAGAACGACCAGAATTTGATGTCAAGTTGCGAGAAGAAATTCCTTACTATGACTTACGTTATGTCGTCAAACCTGGAATTACAGGCTGGGCGCAGGTTATGTATCCCTACGGCGCATCGGTAGAAGATGCTTACGAGAAGTTAGCTTATGATCTCTACTACATCAAAAATTATTCTCTGGCTTTGGATTTGGCAATCTTTTTCAAAACCATTAGAGTAGTACTATTAGGTAAGGGTAGATGAATAAAAAAGTTTTAGTCACTGGTGGAGCGGGATACATTGGCTCTCATGTAGTTCGTCAGTTGGGCGAAGCAGGTTACGATGTTGTGGTGTATGACAATTGCTCTACTGGTTCACCCCAAGCTGTACTACATGGTGATTTAATTGTTGGTGATTTAAAAGATTCTGAATGTCTTTCTCAAGTATTTTCTCAGCATCAGTTTGCGGCAGTTTTACACTTTGCTGCTAGTCTGAATGTACCCGAATCTGTTTCTCGTCCTCTAGATTATTACGCTAACAATACTTGCAACACTCTGAATTTACTCCGTTGTTGCGAAAATGTGGGTGTGAACCAAATTATCTTTTCTAGCACAGCAGCTGTTTATGGACAACCAGAAAAGATTCCTGTGACTGAATCTTCACCAACTGAACCTATTAACCCCTATGGGCGGTCAAAACTTGCTTGTGAATGGCTGATTCGTGACTATGCTAAGGCTTCTGATTTACGTTATGTAATTTTACGATATTTTAATGTTGCCGGAGCCGAACCTGGTGGGCGATTGGGGCAGATGTTAAAAGACGCTTCTCATTTAATTCGCGTTACGTGTGATACTGCGCTCCAACGTAGAACAGAAGTAAAAATTTTTGGTACAGATTTTCCGACACCAGATGGAACAGCAATTAGAGACTATATTCATGTTGAAGACTTAGCAGCAGCGCATTTAGATGCTTTGACCTATTTAGAGCAAGGTAAGGAAAGCCAAGTTCTCAACTGTGGTTATGGAAAAGGATACAGTGTTCGTGAAGTTATTGAACGAGTTAAGGTGATTTCTGGGGTAGATTTTCCGGTGATTGAAACAGAACGTCGCCCTGGAGATCCGGCTTGTGTGATAGCTGGTGCTGAGAAAATTGGCAAGTTACTGGGTTGGCAACCAAAATATAATAATTTAGACCAAATTGTGTCCACAACTTTGGCCTGGGAAATGTACCAAAAAGATATAATCTAAAATTAATTTTTTCCTCCGAATATAGCGCCGAGTTTTCATTGTTTCTGCATATTAGAGGCTGTTTGTCCAGTCTAATTTATTAATAATAACAATGGAAACTAGAAGTTGCGGCTACTCGTCTAGGTTTGTGTATTAGGGAACACCAAAAAATAAATTACCCAAAAATTGTAGGGTGGGTATAGCCCAAGGGGCATGGCTCCGCTAAAGCGCCGCGTAACCCACCATAAACTTAAATAATGGTGGGTTACGGACTACCGTCCTAACCCACCCTACTGGTGTGACAAGCTTAAAATAGTGCATTAGGTAAAAGCAGAAAACATTGATTTATCTCAATTTTCTCAAAAATCTATTGCAACATTTTAGCCTTGTCACGCCACTACTGGCGTGGCAAGCTTAAAGTAGTGCATTAGGAAAAATCATAAAACATTGATTTATCTCAATTTTCTCAAAAATCTATTGCAACATTTTAGCCTTGCCACGCCACTACTAGCGTGGCAAGCTTAAAATAGTGCATTAGGTAAAAAGCAGAAAACATTGATTTATCTCGATTTTCTCAAAAATCTAATGCAACATTTTAGCCTTGTCACGCCACTACTAGCGTGGCAAGCTTAAAATAGTGCATTAGGTAAAAAGCAGAAAACATTGATTTATCTCGATTTTCTCAAAAATCTATTGCAACATTTTAGCCTTGTCACGCCACTACTGGTGTGACAAGCTTAAAATAGTGCATTAGGTAAAAGCAGAAAACATTGATTTATCTCAATTTTCTCAAAAATCTATTGCAACATTTTAGCCTTGTCACGCCACTACTGGACTGACAAGCCTAAAATAGTGCAATAGACAAAACTATTGTGGGGTGGGCATCCTGCCCGCCCAGAACAGGCAAGATGCCTGTTCCACAAGAGAAATATAATGCAACATTTTAAGCTTGCCACGCCACTACTAGCGTGGCAAGCTTAAAATAGTGCATTAGGAAAAAGCCGAAAACATTGATTTATCTGAATTTTCTCAAAAATCTATTGCAACATTTTAGCCTTGTCACGCCAGTAGTTTTCCGAAGGCGTAACCCAACAAATTCGTGAAAATGTTGGGTTTCACTTTGTTCAACCCAACCTACAAAAATATATTTTATTAGATAATGAACATTATAAATTCCTATGATGATCAGCGCTGTAAAATTAAATGATTGCGTTCAGTTAATCTGGCTTGCCAATTAGGTTCAACTATAATTGTACTAATTTTTTCTACTATGATTGCACTCCCATTAATGATATCTTCTGGTTGTAAATCTTCTCGCCGGTAAACTGGTGTATTATGCCATTGATCATTTGTAAACATTCTGACTATTTCCACAGGTTTGGGTGCTGCATCTATGGGACGGGTACGAGTAATTAAGGGTTCTTCAGGTGTATCCATTTTTTGAATTATTTCTACTGATGCAGATGCGATAATTAAGGGTTTTTCTAGTTGAATGAAACCGTAACGAGTTTGATGTTCAAGCTCAAATTCTTGTCGCATTATTGCCACATCTGAGGAAAAGTTGATATTTAAGGTTGAGTTAGTTCCTACATATTTTAAGTTAACTTTTTGGACTACTGATTGTTGACTATTTACGCCTTCTGAAGTTAATGCTTTTCTAGCTTGGGTTTCTAATGTCTGCATTAGTTGCTGTAATTGGGGGATGATTTCTGGGGTTAAAGGCTGTTCTACTCCACTTTCTCTAATTGATCTAATATCAGCTAATCCCATACCATAAGCGGATAAAACTCCAGCGTAAGGGTGCAGAAATATCGTTTTCATTCCTAATGTATCGGCGATTAAACAAGCAACTTGTGCGCCAGCACCGCCGAAACAACAAAGGGTATATTGACTAACGTCATAACCTCGTTGTAAACTAATCTTTTTAATGGCATTTGCCATGTTTTCGACTGCGATCGCGATAAATCCAGCTGCTACTTGTTCGGGTGTACGCTGATTCCCGGTAACGTCTGCAATCTCTTGGGATAATTGGGTAAATTTCTCAATGACAATGTTTTGATCTAAAGGCAAATTACCATCAATGCCAAAGACAGAGGGGAAGTATTGCGGGTGAATTTTGCCTAACATCACATTGGCATCTGTTACTGTTAATTTACCACCTCTGCGGTAACAAGCAGGACCAGGATTTGAACCTGCTGATTCGGGTCCGACACGGTAACTCGAACCATCAAAAAATAGAATTGAACCGCCACCAGCCGCAATGGTGTTAATTGCTAATACGGGAACTCGCATCCTCGCCCCTGCAATTTCGGAATCTAATTGGCGTTCGTACTCTCCCTTAAAGTGGGCAACATCTGTACTGGTTCCGCCCATATCAAAGGTAATTATTAACTGGAAATTGGCTCTTTGACTGGTTTGGACTGCACCAACTATACCCCCAGCCGGTCCACTTAAAATACTATCTTTACCTTGAAATTGTTGGGCTGCTACTAATCCGCCGTCGGATTTCATAAACATTAATTTGACTGCGGGTAACTGACTGGCGATTTGGTTGACGTAGCGACGCAAAATCGGTGTTAAATAAGCATCTACAACTGTTGTATCACCTCGGCTAACTATTTTCATTAAGGGGCTAACTTGATGAGATATAGATATTTGTGTAAAGCCGATTTGTTGGGCGATTTGGGCTACTTGTCGTTCGTGATGGGGATAGCGATCGCTGTGCATGAAAACTATGGCACAACTGCGAATATCTGTGTGGTAAACTGTTTCTAAATCCTGTTTTACTTGTTGAATATTAACGGGGGTTAATTCCTCTCCGTGGGCATTATAGCGCTCATCTACCTCAATGACCTGTTCGTACAGCATCGTTGGTAAAACGATATGACGGGCAAAGATATCAGGGCGATTTTGGTAGCCAATGCTGAGGGCATCTTTAAAGCCTTTGGTAATCAGAAGAACGACGCGATCGCCTTTTCTTTCTAAGAGGGCATTGGTGGCTACTGTAGTCCCCATTTTGACTACTTCTATGGCTGCTGTGGGAATGGGTTCGTTAGCTGTCAGACTCATGATATCCCGAATACCTTGAATAGCTGCATCTTGATATTGTTCGGGATTTTCGGAAAGTAGTTTGTAGACTATAACCCATTGCTGTTCAGGAATCGGCACAATTAAAAAACGGTCAGGATGTCTGGAAAGTTTGTCTATAATTACCTGATTATCAGTGACAGCAACTATATCTGTGAATGTACCACCTCGGTCAGCAAAAAATTTGAGCATTGTTCATTTATTCAATGGTCTAGAGGTAGAATAATAGCATTTGGTATTTTAAAATTTAAATATATACTGGACAGAGCATATCCTTAAATCGTTATAAAAAAAACTATCAATATTATACTAAGGGTAAAAGCAAACAACAAGGCATATGCAAATCGCCGACTAAAATATCCGACAGCAGCAATCAAGACAATAGCCAGTATACCAATGCCAATGTACTGTTCCCGTTCCCAGCCTTTAGCAATGAGTGAATCTTGCTGCATCGGTTCGGAGGAGGGAATTTCTTGAATTGTACTGGGTAATGGGTTTTCAGATTGTGAAATCATAAAATATACATTAATTATGAAAGTACGAAGATACGAAATAGGTGATACGGAAGCAATTATGCAGTTGTTCTATGACACTATTCAGGGAGTGAATATTCGTGATTATACCAAAGAACAAATCGATGCTTGGACCTCAGTAAATATGGATGTTGAAGTTTGGATGAACAGCTTAAAAAGTAAGTTTACTTATGTCGCGGAAGAGGATGGTAAAATTATGGGTTTTGGGGAACTAGAGGCAAATGGACACATTGACCGCTTTTATTGCCATAAAGATTTTCAAGGGCAAGGAGTTGGGACTAAAATCTTAGAGGAAATTGAATTAACAGCCAGAGGTTTAGAAATTAAAAAGTTATTTGTAGAAGCCAGTATTACAGCTAAACCTTTTTTTGCAAGAAAGAATTTTATGGTTGTGAAAAAACAAGAAGTAGAACGAAGAGGGCAAAAATTAATCAATTTTGTCATGGAAAAATTATTAGCGAATGGATGAATTATTTTGCATTAGGAATGCGGATTTAATAAAATACAGAACCTCACCCCCAACCCCTCTCCTTACTAAGGAGAGGGGAGAATTTGACGCACGTTAAAGGCGAGGTGAGGTCACGTCGCTGCGCTCCGAATTCAAAATTCAAAATTCAAAATTAAATACCCCCCGGATTTATCCGTGGGCTTGAATTAATGTTGTTTCACTTTTTTATTCTCCATAAATAAATTTAGGGGCTTGTCTCCTTTTTTTCTTTGGTCAAAAACCAGAATTTGGATGTTATTTAATTCATATTCCTGAGCAACCTTGATATACAGGCGGACTTTTTCACCCACATTCAGATTTAGTCATTGGTAAGCACAATTATAACTCTTTAATTATCTAAAATTTATGCTTTATAAAAATACATAAATACTGGAATTAGCTATATATACCCTAAGAAAGAAAGGGTAGTTATTCCATTAGAAAGAAGTTATTATAACTCCTACTCTCTAAAGTGAACCCAGGAAGACATAAATAACTTTCTGAGCAATTTTGGTTATTGGCTAGTTATTACTCATAACAAAATTAAACATGAAAATCTTTGTTTGGGGATAGAGCATAGTGGGAATTTATCCGGGTAAATAGCTCAACTTAGCCAAAAAAATTGCCGAATTTTATAAATTACCTGTATTTTCATTTAGGAAAAGTATTATGACTACACAGGAGCAACTGCACAGATGGCATGAATTAGCGCAACAGTTACGCGTAGATAGTATTCGCACTACTACCGTTGCGGGTTCGGGTCATCCTACCTCGTCTATGTCGCCGGCTGATTTGATGGCGGTTTTACTCTCTAAGTATATCCGCTATGATTTCAATAATCCAGATAACCCCAATAACGATCGCTTGATTCTCTCTAAAGGTCATGCTGCACCACTATTATATAGTATGTATAAAGCAGCAGGTGTAATCAACGATGACGAATTGCGATCGCTTCGTCATTTTGGTAGTCGTTTAGAAGGTCATCCCACACCGCTTTTACCTTGGGTTGATGTCGCCACCGGTTCTTTAGGACAAGGTTTACCCATTGGTGTGGGGATAGCTTTAGCAGGTAAATATTTAGACCAATTACCTTATCATACCTGGGTGCTGCTGGGTGATAGTGAAACCGCCGAAGGCTCAGTTTGGGAAGCTTTCGATCATGCTGCACACTATACCTTAGATAATTTAATTGCCATTATCGATGTTAATCGCCTCGGTCAACGGGGTCAAACTGAATTGGGTTGGAATACAAAAGCCTATGCTAAACGTGCTACAGCCTTTGGTTGGCAAGCCATTGAAATTGATGGTCATGATTTAACCGAGATAGATCAAGCATATAGCGCTGCTGTGGCTGTTAACGATCGCCCCACAGTGATTATCGCCCGCACGAAGAAAGGTAAAGGTGTCGCTTCTCTAGAAGATTTGGGTGGTTGGCATGGTAAAGCCCTGGAATCTGAGGATGCGAAACGAGCGATCGCTGAGTTAGGTGGTGAAAGACAGATTATAATTTCAGTGGATACACCTGACGACCAAGGACAACCAGCAAGTATTGGGAATGCTCAACCATTGCAACTACCTACGTACAACAAAGGTGCAAAAGTCGCAACACGACGCGCTTATGGTGATGCTTTAGTTGCATTAGGTGCTGCACAACCCAATGTCATTGCCCTTGATGCAGAGGTGAGTAATTCCACTTACGCCGAAGATTTTGCCGAAGCTTACCCTGAGCGCTACTTTGAAATGTACATTGCTGAACAGCAAATGGTAGCAGCTGCGGTGGGTTTACAGGTGCGAGAATACAAACCCTTCGCTTCTACTTTCGCGGCTTTCTTCACTCGTGCTTACGACTTTGTACGGATGGCGGCTGTCTCTCGTGCCAATATTAAATTAGTGGGTTCTCATGCTGGAGTATCCATTGGACAGGATGGTGCTTCACAGATGGGTTTGGAAGATTTAGCCGCATTTCGCGCTGTGTGGAGTAGTACTGTACTGTATCCCAGTGATGCCAATCAGACAGCGAAATTAGTTGCCCAAATGAGCGATCGCAATGGTATTGTTTATCTTCGCACAACCAGAGAAAAAACAGATATCATCTATGATGCTCAGGAAGAATTTCCCATTGGTGGTAGCAAAATCATTCGCAGTTCTGACCAAGATCAAGCGGCGGTAATTGGTGCAGGTATTACTCTCCATGAAGCCATTAAGGCTTACGACAGACTGAAAGACGAAGGAATCACAGTCCGCGTCATCGATGCGTACTCAGTCAAACCCATTGATGTGCAGACATTGCATCAAGCCGCACGGGATACAGAAGGAAATTTAGTCGTTGTAGAAGACCATTGGATAGAAGGCGGACTCGGTGCGGCGGTACTGGATGCCTTTGCAGGTACTAGCAATACACCCATTTATGATGGTCCCCAACTGCAATTAATTAAATTAGCGGTACGAGATATGCCGAGTTCAGGGACACCAGAAGAACTACTTCATGCTGCCAAAATTGATGCGGATGCCATTGTAGAAGCTGTGAAATCGCAAGTTAGACAGCCAGTAGGAGTATGAGCATTAATGTCTAATTATTTCCTCTGGTAGGAGTTAATTGCAAAAGACACAGTTACCTTAGAAACTACTGTCACCAGGAGTCAAGACAATGCCTGACAAATATCATACTGGAACAAGCGACGAACACTTTAATTTGATTAGTGTATTATACCACGCTTTGCAATGTTGTGCTTGCTGTGAAACATATCTTAACGATGCCCAACAAGCAGGCGATCGCGATTTAACTCAATTCTTCCAAGACGTGAAAAAGCAAAACCAGAATACAGCAGAGCGAGCCAAGCAGCTATTAGCACAGCGCACCGAGCAACTTGTAGCCCATTAGGTGAAGATTTTAGCCATATTGTGGGGTGGGCATCCTGCCCGCCTTCCTGATTGAATCATATCGCTAAATTGCCTGATTTCCTTCCTCATAAAAAATAACATTCATTAATTCCAAAAGCAGGTAAATTATGACAAGAGTAGCAATTAATGGATTAGGTAGAATTGGCAGAGCAGTTTTAAAGATTGTCCTGAATACTAGCGAATTAGAATTAGTAGCTATAAACGAGATCATCCCCCCAGATAACTTGGCTTATTTATTGAAATATGATACTGTTTATGGTAGATATGAAAAACCTGTAGAAAGCAATAGTAATAATTTAATAATTAGTTGTAAAAAATATCCAGTATTTAACGAGCAAGACCCAATTAACCTGCCTTGGCGTGATTTAGATATTGATATCGTTTTTGAATGTGCAGGAAGATTCACGAAGAAACAAGAATTAAAAAAACATCTGCAAGCCGGAGCTAAAAACGTGATCTTATCGGCTCCACCCAAGAGTGAAGGTATTCAGACAATTGTGTACGGCGTTAACGAAATCCCGGAATCAGAGCGGATGGTTTCTTGTGCCAGTTGTACCACTAATTGCATTACTCCTGTAGTCGAAGTGATGGGCAGAAAAATCGGAGTAAAAAAGGCGATTATGACCACAGTTCACGCCTATACTTCCACTCAAGAATTAGTAGATAGACCGCATAAGAAGTTTACTAGGGGTAGAGCTGCGGCTGCTAATATAGTACCAACTACAACCGGGGCTGCGATCGCCACTGCTCAAGTTCTCACCCAATACGCAAACAAGTTTGATGGCGCGGCGATACGGGTTCCTGTAACAGTCGGTTCCATTGCAGATATCACCTTTGTCACCGAAAGACCAACCACTGTCGAAGAAATCAACAATATTTTTAGAGAAGAAACCAATAACCAACGATACCAAGGTATTTTAGGTGTCTGCGAAGATCCGATAGTTTCATCTGATATCATCCAAGATTCGCGCGCCTCCATAGTCGATTTAAGCATGACTCAAGTTGTCGATGGCGACTTAGTAAAAATCATGAGTTGGTATGACAATGAATGGGGTTACGCCAGTCAAATGGTTCGACAAGCCCAAAAAATGGCGAAAATCTCTCGACCTCTGCAAACTGTTTAAACGAACCGCCAAGTCGCCAAGAACGCCAAGGAAGAGAAGAAAGAAATCTCTGCGTACCTTTGCGTTAACCTCCGCGTACCTTTGCGTTTAAAAAAAACCTATGTCAACTCCGCAAAACTCTCATATACGTTGGTTTGAAACTCTCAAATCCGATGATGTCGCCATTGTCGGCGGTAAAAATGCCTCTTTGGGAGAAATGATAGCCAGTCTCAAAGATAAAGGTATTCGCGTTCCTGATGGTTTCGCTACTACCGCCGATGCTTATTGGCAATTTTTAACAGCAAATCAACTCACAGAGAAAATTCAGTCTCATTTAGAACAACTGCAAAGCGGTAAAACTCCCTTAGATAAGGTTGGTAAGTCTATCCGGCGGTTATTTTTAGCGGCGGAATTTCCCGCAGACATCGCCGCAGCGATTAAAGATGCTTATCATCAACTTTGTCAAAACTACCATAACCATGAGGTTGATGTGGCTGTGAGAAGCAGCGCCACAGCCGAAGATTTACCCCAAGCGAGTTTTGCCGGTCAGCAGGAAACGTTTCTAAATATCACCGGTGAAGTAGAATTATTAGATGCCTGCCGTAAATGCTACGCTTCACTATTTACAGACAGAGCGATTAGTTACCGAGAAGCCCAAGGTTTTGAGCATACAAAAGTGGCTCTTTCCATTGGTGTGCAAAAGATGGTACGCTCTGATCAAGCCAGTGCTGGGGTGATGTTTTCCATTGATACGGAAACGGGTTTCCCAGATATTGTTTTGATTGATGCGGCTTGGGGTTTAGGTGAAAATGTTGTCCAAGGAACTGTGACACCGGATGAGTATCGGGTGTTTAAACCTTTGCTACATCAAGATAATTTTAAACCTGTGATTGAGAAAACTTTGGGGGATAAACAGAAAAAGCTAGTTTATGCCAAGGGTGGTACTCAGTCTACTAAAAACATTAACACATCTCCAGCAGAACGTCAAACTTTTGTGCTATCAGATCAGGAGATTTTACAATTAGCTGCTTGGGCGACTGTGATTGAAACCCACTATAACCAGCCGATGGATATGGAATGGGCGAAGGATGGCGAAACGGGTGATTTGTTTATTGTCCAGGCGCGTCCAGAAACTGTCCAAAGGCAAAAAGTGGCTGCTTCTCTGAAGACTTATAGTTTGCAAGAAAAGGGTGAGAAAATCCTGACTGGCTTGAGTATTGGCGAGGCGATCGCATCTGGTAAAGTATGTCTCATTGAAAGTGCCGAAGATATTCGAGATTTTCAAGATGGGTCAATTCTCGTCACGCAGATGACAGACCCTGACTGGGTTCCAGTAATGACACGCGCCGCCGGGATTGTCACAGACCACGGTGGAAGAACTTGTCACGCTGCGATTGTCAGCCGTGAGTTAGGAATTCCGGCGATTGTCGGCACGGATAAAGCAACCGAAGTTTTGCAAAATCAGCAGGAAATTACGATTTCTTGCGCTGAGGGCGACCAAGGCTATATCTATAAGGACATTTTGCAGTTTGAGGAGACTGAGGTAAATGTGGAAAATATCCCTCACACCAAAACGCAGATATTGCTAAATATTGCCAGTCCGGGGGCGGCTTTGCGTTGGTGGCGTTTACCTTGTGATGGTATTGGTTTGGCGCGGATGGAATTTATTATCAATAATATTATTAAAATTCACCCGATGGCTTTGGTGCATTTTGATGATTTAAAAGATAGAGGTACACGTAAGCAGATTCAGAATTTAACTTACGGCTATCAAGATAAAACCGAGTATTTTGTGGATCATTTGGCGCGGGGGATGGCAAAAATTGCCGCTTCTCAATATCCCCGTCCTGTGATTGTGCGAATGAGCGATTTTAAAACCAATGAGTATGCTAATTTAATTGGTGGTAAACAATTTGAGTTAAAAGAAGCAAATCCGATGTTAGGATTTCGGGGCGCATCTCGCTATTATAGCGATCGCTACCGTGAAGGATTTGCTTTAGAGTGTCGGGCTATGAAACGCGCCCGTGAACAAATTGGATTTACAAATATCATCATGATGATTCCTTTCTGTCGCACTCTCCAAGAAGCCGATCAGGTTTTGCAAGTATTGGCAGAAAATGGCTTGAAGCGGGGCGAAAATAAACTGCAAGTTTATGTAATGGCAGAAATTCCCTCAAATATTGAGTTAGCTGCTGAGTTTTCCCAACGGTTTGACGGCTTTTCTATTGGTAGTAATGATTTAACCCAGCTAGTTTTAGGAGTAGACCGTGATTCCTCCGAATTGGCGTATATATTTGATGAAAGTAACGCAGCAGTCAAAGGAATGATTCGCCGTTTAATCGTAGCTGCTCATGAAAGCGATCGCAAGGTGGGTATCTGCGGTCAAGCACCCAGTGATCATCCTGAATTTGCGGCTTTTCTTGTAGAAGCGGGGATTGATTCAATTTCCCTCAACCCTGATAGTGTAATTGCAGTGAAGCGCCGAGTTGCTGAAGTTGAAAGTAATAAATCATGCTGATTGAGTAAGCAAGGCGGCGAAAAGAATTTAATCTCTATGAACAAATATAAATTAACCGTAGGGCTAACGCACCATCCTGGATTTTCGGTGCGTTATGGACTTTATAACGCACCCTACTAGCGTGGCAAGGCTAAAATGTTGCAATAGATTTTTGAGAAAATTCAGATAAATCAATGTTTTCGGCTTTTTCCTAATGCACTACTTTAAGCTTGTCACGCCACTACTAAGGTGGGAAACTATTCAGAGTTTTACGATTAATTGTATTTGGTGCAATGAATTAGGTGATGATTTATTTTAAAGCAGTCTCTTCCGGCTTTTGATATAGCAGTTGTCCTGACTCTAATTCTGAAGCAATTGGCTGACGACTATTAATAAATGTGTACTGTTCGTTAAAGCTACCCACAGGACGCTCTCCAATAATGTAGTGACGTACTGGTATATCGGGACTATTAACAACAACGCGATCAGAAACACGTACTCTTGTATTTGGTGCATTGGGATTTTCTTCTTCAAGTTGAGAAACCACCCAAAGCTCATTGTTTAGGGCATATATACCTTGAATTTCCAGATTGTAACCACTAGAAGGAACCTCAACTTCAGTTGTTATGGTCCGCTCTTTTCTGTCTGCTCCAGGTACATCAACATCAATATAAGGAACTTCAACGGTTTGTTCTTCCTGTATGACGATTACTTTGGGTACTGTAACCGTGCGCTTTGCCACTCCGACCTTCACATCGGGTCCTTGAATATCATATTGTGGTAGCCTTCCGGGTTCTACATTCACATCAGGTAAGCGACCTGCTTGTTCTCGCTCTACTTGACAGGATGCCAAGGGAAGAAGAAGCACAATTAAAGATAAAGGGATGATTTTTTGTAAGATTAAAGGTTTTGATTGCATAATATATCTAAACACCAAAAAAAGCTATCACTCCGTTATTTTGTGATAAAATAGTGCTAATTTTAATCTATCTACAGACTAATATCTATATCTATCTAATTAGAGGTTTTGAGGATAAATTCACAAATACCAGCGAAACAACAGCGTCAAACTTCCAATTAAATGCTCCTGCAAGGAACGATGGCGTAAATCTCTGTTGCAAACCAGCCGACTCTTGGCAAAACCATCGAGAAAAAATTGCTCCATCTGCGGGAATAAATAGCGATCGCTTGTAGAAATATTTAACTCGTCATTATGAAATAAGCTGCGGGAGTCAAGATTAGCACTACCCAAACTGACCCAATCATCATCTATTAATAAGCACTTGGCGTGCATCATGCTAGGCTGATATTCATAGATTTCAATACCCGCTTTTAACAGTTTTGGGTACAATCGCCGAGAAGCATAGCGGACTGGCGGTTTATCATTATGCACTCCCATTGTCAAAATTTTGATCTCAATTCCTCTGGATTTTGCTTGCTGTAATATTTTGCAGGAATTGGGATTAGGTAAAAAATAGGGGCTAGCGATCCAAATCCGCTTTCTCGCAGCTTGTAGTAATGATTCAAACAGAGCGCGAATTCCCGAATCTTTCTGAGTGGGATCTTCTCCCTTGGTAATTAATAAGGTTTCCTCTTGTTCGTGACGCTGAGAACTACTCGCCGAGTTCCAATCTAATGAGCCACCCGCTTCTAGCCAGTGTTGGAGAAAAATACCTTGGAAACGAGTCACTAAGGAACCTTGAAAACTAACCTCATAATCTAACCAAGGTTGCTTATTTTCAGTTTCGTCCTTTCCATCCCACAAGTCAGAAACTCCAGCGCCCCCAATCAGGACTGTTTCTCCGTCTACTATCAGTAACTTACGATGGTTGCGTCTGAGGTTAGCGGCGGGATCTCTCCAAGTCAAAGGATTGAACAGCAGCACTTCCACCCCTGCGGCTTTGAGTGTATGCCAGTATTTATTAGGTATAGTTTTTGCGCCATAAGTATCAGCAATTACTTGGACGATAACACCTGCTTGGGCTTTTTTGATTAAAGCTTGAGCAAAATCATCAGCACGTTTTCCGGGGGTGATAATATATGTTTCAAACTGAATAGATTTACAAGCACTATTGATTACTTCCAGTCGCGCCGCAAAAATATCTGTCGCTTCCCGACAAAATCCGGTACTTTTACCCTGAGTGATAAAGGAATCTGACAGACTAGCTATGGTGACAGGAAAGTTAGCTGTGGTTGGTGAGGGTAAATTCTTAATTTTGTAGAAAATTCGAGAACGGAATACCCCTCGGAAATAGAGAACTATGAAAGTAACGAGAATGAGTAGGCTAATAGGAAAAATTATCCACACAAATGTTTGGCTCATGGCTCGTTTTGCCTTCGCTTAAATCTTTAATATGATACCGCTAATTCAGGCGATCGCCTCCGGCGGGCGCAAAGTGCCATCGCACTTGGTGTAAGTTAGAGTTGTGCGATCATTTTTTCTATTGATAATATTTTGAATAGTTGCCAGCAGATATTGTGATAAAAAGTAATATTTATAGCCAAGATTCAACAGATAATGCTATTACCTGTATAATTCGCTGAAAGTCGCTATCGGCAGATACAACAGTAAAACTATACTGTAGAGCCAGAGCAGCAATCCAGAGGTCATTTTCATCAAAACCCAGGTCTGTTATTTGAGTTTTTCTGCGTTTGCTTTTGTCTTTGGGCCAAATTGTCTCATTAAGGCCGCTTTGAGTTGACCATAAATGCTAGCAGTGTCCTCTGTAACGCTGTAGATGCGTATATCTGCGAGAAATTCTTTCAACCGAGCGAGATTAGTTTCTCTCTTGGCAGAATTTTCCATCATGTATGTAAGTTCTCCCTGCACAATTACGCAGGTAGCAATATTTAATTCTCCTACCTCAGCTATTCGACGAATCACGTTTGGTTCGCCGAGGATGATAGCACTACAGTGGTTGGTATCTAATAGATTCATGACTCAAAAGGATTTAAGTCATAATCGAATTTGGCTTTACCACGAGTAGCGTAAACCGACTGAAGACACTCTTGAAAATCATCGCCTTCCCAGGTTCCCGCGTGTCTCAAAATGGAACGCCCGGAAGCTGGACGGTAGGGTAATTGAGAATTTTCTGTTGAATTGGATTCTGGTAGTCGCTGGGTATCTTCTGATTTAATTGGTGAGACAGGTATATCTTTTTTGTCTGCTTCTTGCTTAGTCTTGAGAAAGCGCAAAAAGTCTAGTGTTTCTTCTAGAAGAGAGTCTGGGGAAGATTCAATTTCTTGGAAAAGGAGTTTTTTGATAGTCATAAAGGTATCGATGAAAATAGAAAAAGCCCGGCACATTAGTAGAGAGATCATCCTGACTCACCACTTTCATCCAAATATTTCAGGAAAGAATTAACGCCCAGTAACTGAATACTATAGCTTCCCATTAGCGCTCTCAAGTCATCATCAGCCCGCAAGTCATCATCTCCAGATACGATAATTTTCGCTTCGCCATCAATAGCTGTTGCCAACACAGGTAAATCTTTAGGATCTCGACAATGAGGCGGAATAGTTTTCAATTCAACCCATAATGAGCGGTACTGCAATTGTTGTTCCAGGCGCATTGCCTGACTCGGATCAATCCGCTTTCTTAAACGGGGGCGATTCCAAACAAGATGGAGTTCTTCCATGAGAGGTTGACTCATTACCAACTGGAATTTGTGTTGATTAAATGCTTCCAAAATCGGCAACGTAACTCGTCCTTTTAGCAAAATGCGAATCCAAATTTTGGTGTCAATGACTACTCGCAACGTCATATCGGCTGGGATTCCTGACGCACAGCTTTAATTTCAGCCATGATGTCATCGTCTGTAATATCATCAACTGGGGGTTCAGCATAAAGTTCTTGAATTAAAGCCGTCAAATCTGAACGTAAATCTAGTTGAATCAAGGCTTTGGCGACTTTTGCCCGTTCATCTGGCTGCAACTGTTGTACCGCCGTAATGAGTTGTTCCAAGGTGATTGGAATTGATACCATGTCGGTAGCTATCATGATCGTTTCTTAAATTGTAGTGCGATGTCAAGGTGAGGGAATATTTTTTCCTGATGAGTAATCAACTTAAAAATATCAAAGGCAGGCAAGACTTGTACTGAGCTTGTCGAAGTATGCCTGCCCCACAAGAGAAGGTAATTAACTCAGTGCTGACTGTAAATCACTGTGCGCCTTAGCTAATGCCTCTGGTAACTTACTCGCATCGCGTCCGCCGGCTTGGGCTAAATTCGTAAAAAATTATGGCAGGCAAGATGCCTGCCCCACAAGAGAAGATAATTAACTCAGTGCTGACTGCAAATCACTCTGCGCCTTTGCTAACGCTTCTGGTAACTTACTCGCATCACGTCCGCCGGCTTGGGCTAAATTCGGTCTCCCACCACCGCCACCGCCGCAAATCTTCGCTACAGCACCGACAAATTTACCCGCTTGTAGTCCCTTTTTATTCACCTCTGCACTGAAGGCTGCAACTATACTCACCTTCCCAGCTTCCGGAACCGAACCCAGCACCACTGCACCGTTACCGATTTTTTGCAGTAACCTTTCCGCCGCAGTTTTCAATGATTCCGGGTCAACGTCTTCCATTTGCGCCACCAAAATTTGATACTCGCCTACAGATTCCACTGTTTGCAGCAAACTGTCTGATTTTGCGATCGCCAATTGTGATTTCAGTGTGGCTAATTGTTTCTCACTATTTCTCAGTTCAGTTTGCAGAGTGGTGATTCTCTCTGGTAATTCTTCGGGTTTAACTTTAAAGCGATCGCTTAAATCCTTAACTACTTTATCGCGAACATTGAGATAATCCAAGATTGCCGGGCCAGATACAGCCTCAATGCGTCGCACCCCAGAAGCCACACCCGCCTCAGAGATAATCTTAAAGATGCCAATTTCCGCAGTATTACTTACGTGAGTTCCACCGCAGAGTTCCATTGACACGCTAGGAAAATCAATCACCCGCACTTCTTCACCGTATTTTTCCCCAAACATCGCCACAGCACCCCTAGCCTTAGCCTCGGCTATAGGTAATACTTCTATGTTTGCAGTATGTGCTTCCGCAATCCAAGTATTTACCTGGGCTTCCACTTGTTCCACTTCTGCTGCTGTCAAACCACGGGGACAGTTAAAGTCAAACCGCAATCTATCAAAGGAAACCAGGGAACCGGCTTGAGATATACTATCATCCACAAGTTTCTTTAACGCCGCTTGCAATAGGTGCGTTGCAGTATGATTAGCTTCAGCGCGACGACGACAAGCCCGATCAATTTGAGCAGTCACAGAATCTCCTACTCGGATTGTACCGCGTTCGATGCGTCCAAAGTGGATAAAAAAGTCAGATTCTCTTTTCACATCTTCCACACGCACCACCACACCATCACCGGAGATATAACCTTTATCCCCAATTTGTCCCCCAGACTCGGCATAAAATGGGGTTTGATTGATCACAATTTGAATTTCTGTCCCGGCTTCTGCTTCCTCTTGGGCAATGCCATCTATTAATATGGCTTCAACATTTGCAGTCCCCGCAGGTTGAGTATAACCGATAAATTCCGTCGCCTGGATGTGTTCGGCTAACTTATCCAGAGAACCTTGCACAGTTAAATCAATGGTTTCGTGGGCAGCTTTGGCACGTTCTACCTGCTTTTGCATTTCGGCGTTAAATCCCGCTTCATCCACAGTTAACTGATTTTCCTCGGCGATTTCTTGAGTCAGTTCCAGGGGGAAACCAAAGGTATCGTATAAAGTAAAGGCACTTTCACCGCTAATAGAGGTTTGGCCTTCCTGTTTCACCTCTTGGATGATTTCCTCTAAAAGTTTCTCGCCTCTATCCAAAGTTCTGAGGAAATTGGCTTCTTCCCGTTGCAACTCAGCTTTAATTGCTGCTTCCCGTTGCCGGACATTGGGGTAAGCTGATTCTGAGAGGGAAATTGCAGTTTCCGCAACTTGGGTAATAAATTCACTGTTAATTCCCAATAATCGCCCATGACGAACCACCCGCCGAATTAAGCGCCGCAGCACATAACCCCGTCCCACATTGGAGGCGCGAATTTCATCGGCGATCATTTGTACCACAGAACGGACATGATCACCAATAACTTTTAAGGAAACTTTGGTGGTTTCGTCGCTTTTGTGGTAATCAATGCCGGCAATTTCGGCTGCTGTCTCGATAATCGGGAAAATTAAGTCAGTTTCGTAGTTATTCGGGACTTGTTGGAGGATTTGCGCCATCCTTTCCAAACCCATGCCGGTGTCGATGTTTTTGTTTTGCAGAGGTGTTAAATTACCTTCAGCATCCCGGTTATATTGCATGAATACCAGGTTATAAAACTCGATAAACCGGGTATCGTCTTCTAAATCAATGTTTTCATCTCCCAATTCTGGGTGAAAATCATAATAAATTTCGGAACAGGACCACAAGGGCCTGTGTGTCCAGATACCCAAAAGTTATCGTCTTCGCCCATGCGCTTAATTCTAGCTTCGGGTACGCCGATGTCATCGCGCCAAATATTATAAGCTTCATCATCATCTTCAAAGACGCTGACAACTAGCTTTTCTGGTGGTAAGCCGAAAACTTGAGTTGATAATTCCCAGCCCCAGGCGATCGCTTGTGGTTTAAAATAATCCCCAAAGCTGAAGTTACCCAACATCTCAAAAAATGTATGATGGCGTTTGGTGCGTCCCACGTTTTCGATGTCATTGGTACGGATGCACTTTTGCGATGTGGTAGCGCGATTAAATTCTGCTGTGCGTTGTCCCAGGAATATCGGTTTAAATGGTAGCATCCCCGCAATTGTCAGCAGCACGGTGGGATCTTCCGGGACGAGGGAAGCGCTGGGGAGTATTTGGTGTCCTCTTTCGGCGAAGAAGTTCAGAAATATGTCGCGAATTGCATTACCGCTCAGTTTTTGGGGATTTTTAGGCATGAGTTGCAAAATTAGTTTCAATAATAGTCGTTTTTACAGAAAAAGTATGCCCCAGGATAGGGACTCTATGCCATAAGTTGGGATATCAATGAAGAATCAACCACAGATGGACACAGATAAACACAGATAACTCTTTAATTTATCTCAATGAAAGCTGCTGTATTTATATTTTGGCATTTTGTTTGAGTTTCCTGCCAGCCCTTTTTGCCCGTGGGGGGTTATTGCAGCCATTGTATATAGGACTCATATTTGATTTATGAAACACCAGTAGGGTGTGTGATCACGAAGTGTAACGCACCGTCTTCCAGGTCTGGATGCGTTAGGCTAAAGCCATAACACACCCTACATATACTTAGATTTTTCAATAATCAAATCGGATTCCTATACTTATCTATCTGTAAATTCCCCCATTACCTAACTTTAGTTAGATGTGCGATCTGCTTGCAGCAGCGCTGAGTGTAAAGCACACGCTCCGCGAACGCTATCGCCGGAGGTGGGGCTTTGCCCATCGCTATCTGCATCTATATTATTGGTTCAATCAGCAAAAATAAAATTCATATACCGAGGTCAGTCATGGCACTAAAACTAAAAGTTACAGATATTGCTTGTGATAATTGTGCAGAAAAAATCATTGAATCTATTCATGTGATGGAACCTCATGCTTTAGTAGATGTAAATGTGCAAGATAAAACTGTCACGGTGGAATCTTCTGCGGCTGAGGAATCAATTAAACAGGTAATTGTTGCTGCTGGTTTTCACATTGAAGGCTATTGATGATCATCGGCAATTTTCTCCAAAAATCACAGGTGAAACTATTACTGCTACGAAAAAGTCAAAAAAATGTGAATTTTAGATTTGGAATTTTGGATTGATCCCCCATCTAAATCTAGGGGTTTAGAGCTGCTTTATTACTGTAAATGCTAAGTTTTATATATTTTTTATGCAAAAAGTTACTGGATTTTTACGAAATAAGATGAAACTTTGTATTCTATTAATATTGTTAATAAAAAAGATTGCTTCTTTTAAAATTCAGCTAAATACCAATTTTTTGACTATATCTTTTTTAAAAGCACTCATTCTGGCAAATCAAACTAATACTTTGGAAGAAATTTCCAAATATGCCGTAATCCGGTGATATTTATTATTCACCAAAAAAGCAGTAAACTTTAGTTTTAAATCCTTTAAAAGCACAGGAATGAAAATTTCTATTTTGGTCTTTGGAAGTGAAAACTTTCTCGCGACACTTCCCCATCATATCCTTGATGCCACTGATTTTAAGGTAACAATTATCACAGATATTAATCAGGCACTATCGCACATTCAAATTGCTCTGCCGGATGTCATACTTGCACAAGCGAGTATGCCTGACAGTATGGAACTGTGCCGTTGGTTGAAAATCCAGACTGAGTTATCATGGATATACTGTATCCTGGTCGAAGATTGTCCCCAACATTTAGTTGATAGAAATCAGCATGACTGGGAATGGGAACTAGAAATGACGGCAAATGCACTCAGACAAGGGGCTGATGCTTATGTTTGGCAATTTGCTGAGACAAAAATAGACAGAACCATCACGCCTATCACCGCACATCATAGCTTATTGCTAGCTCAAGTGATGGTGGGTGTGCGGAAGGCGCAGAAATACCGTGATTTGCTGCGGACAAATGATTTATTGTCAGGGTTCGCTTTAGCTGATGCGTTGACAGATATCAATAATCGACGGGCTTTGGAATGGGAATTACCGAGGAAAATCATCCAAGCGCGGACTGAAGGAACTCCCTTAAGTTTAATTATTTTAGATATTGACTATTTTAAAAAAGTTAACGATACCTATGGGCATTTAGTTGGCGATCGCCTCTTACAATTACTATGTGAACGTCTGCGGCATAATCTGCGGTTTCAAGATACTCCCTTCCGTTATGGTGGAGAGGAATTCGTGGTGGTTTTACCGAACACCAATGGCCAGGAAGCAATTCTGGTAGCAAAGCGTCTCAACCGCATTATTGGCGAGGAACCGTTTAAAATCAACAGAAAAATAGTTATTAATATGACCATTAGCTTAGGTGTTGCTAGTCTGCAAACAAAAGATGATGTTCATGGGTTAAACTTGCTGTATCGTGCGGATCAATATTTGTTGCAAGCTAAAGCTACTGGACGTAATCAAGCTGTGGGGCGTGACTATTCTTCTTCTGTTTCCCATCTCAAAGCAGTTTCTTCATGAATAAACTGAATAGAGACGCGACAGACGCGATGAATCAATCGGACAGGACAGACAGACGCGATGAATCAATCGGACAGACAGGACAGACAGATGCGATGAATCAATCGGACAGGACAGACAGACGCGATGAATCAATCGGACAGACAGGACAGACAGATGCGATGAATCAATCGGACAGACAGGACAGACAGATGCGATGAATCAATCGGACAGGACAGACAGACGCGATGAATCGCGTCTCTACAAGGGGTTCATGCAGCAGCATCATCAATCACACGCTGACAATCGATTACAGAGGCGCGTTGTTGCATGGATTTGACTAAAGCTTCGTAACTTGACCAATTTTCTTGCAGTAAATTTTTGGCTTGCAGAATATGAAACCGTTGTTTCTGTTCGGAATCTGATGGGGAAAAACCTAAACCTGCTAAGACTCCAGCTAGTTTGCTTTGATCATCAGCCCCACCTTGGGCATGATTAAACACTAAAGTTTCTGCCACAATACCCGCCATCCAAACTGTACAATATCTGTCGATGATTTGGGCGCTGATTGTCCCCCGTTCTAATTGAGTGGCTAATTCACCATCATCAAAACTCACACCACCTTGTCCGGGTTGCCCTTGTTTCCAAGCTGACCAAGCACTGAGTGTATAGCCAGTTACAGGAATATCCAGCAGATGGGCGGTGAGAAAATGAGCGGCTTCGTGGTGGATAATGCGATCGCGGTGTTTAGGAGAAAAACCAGCAATCCAGTCTAATATTATAGTACCTCCCTGACCTTGCAAACTGAAATTATCGAAAGTGGCTATTCCCAAAAGAGCGAAGGTAGCTAATGCTGGTACGGCTGGGGACAAATGAATTAATGGCCCCAACAGCACTGAGAAGGTCATCAGAAATATAGATATTGCCACTAAATTTAAGGCAGTTTGACTCATGCAGTTTTTTTAATGCAGTTTAATATTTCTTTATTTTGACACTTAATCCTCATTCCTTGCTCATGGCGTGTAATTGTTTGAGTTCTTTGCACTTAATCTCTGCCGCCTGATAAGCTGCTAAATATTCTTGTCCACCCAACATGACATCACCGTAATATTCATAAGGTGCATCACCATAGATTGGTAATGGATCGTCTTCTGGATAATCTTCTTTTGATTCTTCCATAATCGCTTTCAGTTGCTTGATACTAAAGCTTTGGGCGGCGAAATACCAAAGTTCTTGGGGGTTTTTGTGCAAGTGTGGTAAAGTCGGATCAATAATACTGATAACAGACTCATTGACATCAGCATTGCTTAATTCTATCCAACCATGTTCAATTGGTTCGTATGGCATTTGGGCAGCAGCTAAAAATCCCTGTACATACTTGGCTTTCTCTGTTGCTAATACTGCTTTATAAGCATTATTAAATGGCTGATTAGCTTTGCTTTTTATGCTTTGGGCAATTTCAATTGAAAGCGCTTCATTCAGTGCTTTGTTCATCTAGAGCGGGGATTAGAGCAATGACTACAATATTTTATCACTTCACATCAATATTGACTGTTGCTAACTGAGGAACTAAAGCCTCTAAAGCTTTACCTCGATGGCTAATTGACCTTTTCAACTCCCGTGACATTTCGGCAAAAGTCAATTGTTTTTCTGGGACGTAAAATATAGGATCATAACCGAAACCACCTTCGCCACGGGGTGCATGAAGAATTTCGCCGCGACATAAGCCTTCTGATTCTAAAGCTATTGTACCATCAGGACGTGCGATCGCCACGGCACAGACAAATTGTGCTTGGCGATTGACGGCGTTACCTAATTCCCGCAATAGCCTCGCAATCCGTTCTGAGTCGCTGTTTCCGTAACGTGCTGAATATATCCCTGGTGCGCCATTCAGGGCATCTACTTGTAAACCAGAATCATCGGCGATCGCCCATTGTCCTGTAGCTTGAGCCACTTGGGAAGCTTTCAAACAAGCATTCGCGGCAAAGGTTGCGCCTGTTTCTTCAACATCTAATTCTGCTGGTTTGAGAGTTAATTCCCAACCACAATCAGCTAAATAAGCTTGTAATTCCGGTAATTTGCCGGGATTTCCGGTAGCTACTACGAGTATTTTATTCATAATTCATAATTCGTAATTCGTAATTCGTAATTCGTAATTCGTAGTGCTGAGTTAAAAAGGCTGTGAGATTTCTTCTTACCACTCAGCACTCAGCACTCTTAACTTATTCTGCCCAATTTTTCGCCCAAGCTAGGGTTTGATGCACTTGTTCGATGGTTGGGGCTTCGCAATACAAGCGTAATACTGGTTCTGTACCGCTAAACCGAATCATTAACCAGCTGTTGTCAGCTAGGCGGTATTTATAGCCGTCGATGGTTTGACAATCAATTACTGCTTTACCGGCAATTTCTGTTAATGGTTGGCTTTGCAGTTGTTCTAAAAGACGCGATCGCACTGCCATATTTGCTAAGGGTAAATCAATGCGATCATAAGCTGAGGTGAAATTTGTTTTTTCTTGCAAAGAATGATAATAATCGCTTAAGTCTAACTCAGATTCCACAATCGCCTCTAGAACATACAGCGCTGATAGCAGTGCATCTCTTTCAGGAATATGGCTACCATAACCGATTCCTCCCGATTCTTCCCCACCTAACAATACATCTGCAACTAACATTCTATCGGCGATGTATTTATATCCGACGGCGGTTTCAAAAAGTGACAAGTTATGCAATCCTGCGACACGGGGAATTAAATCAGAACCACTCACAGTTTTGACGATTTCACCGCTAAAGTTGCGCCTTTGGGTTAAGTGATCGATTAAAATGGGAATTAAGATTTGGGAACTTAAAAAGTTAGCGTTGCCATCCACTGCGGCAATGCGATCGCAGTCACCATCGAATACCAACCCCACTGCTAAACCTGATTTATCTGTTTGTCGGTAAGTTTTGATCACCGAAAATAAACGACTCAGGTATTTTGGTAAAGGTTCTGGCGCACCACCTTCAAATAAAGGATCGCGATCGCTGTTAATTTCTTGGACACCATCACCTAGCAATCTCCCTAACCCCCCAGCCGCCGCACCGTGCATAACATCAGCAAATAATGTTAGTTTACCAGAGGCGATCGCTGCTTGAATCTTGGTAATATTCACCTTAGCTTTTAATGCTGTGATATAACTCGGCCAAGGATTAAACGGCTCTTGTTTCCCAGGGTTAGCCACTTGTTCAGGTACACCCGCAGATAATAAAGCTTCTATTTCTTGTGTCACTTCTGGCGGTACTGAACCACCAAAGAAACCCTTGACTTTTAGACCTAAATATGTACCAGGATTATGACTGGCTGTAATGACTAACGCCCCCAAAGCATTCAGGTCTTTAGCCGCCCAACTAAAAGCCGGAGTTGGGGCAAAGCTTTCACTGAGTAAGACATCAAACCCGATACCAGTGACCGAATCAGCCACAGCACGAGCAAAGTCTTCCGCCATAAAGCGGCGGTCGTAACCGACAATAATTGTTTTGCTGCCAACTGTAGAAAAATATGTATTATATAATACTTGTGCAGCAACTGGCGCGACTAGGGCGAGGCGTTCAAAGGTGAACTCATCACCAATAACGCCCCGCCAGCCATCTGTACCAAATTTAATGGAGTTAGCAGCAACTGCCATTGAGGTGTCCTCACTATTTACGAGAGGATTTTAGCATTTGTAACAGTGAGGAATGAAAAAATGTGCGATCGCCTGGGGTACGCCTAGCAGAAATCAAGCGGCGCTCAAACGCAACTATAGCAGTCCTAAATCATTTCTGAACCTCTTTACTTCTTCACTTGGCGACCTTGGCGACTTGGCGGTTAGATAAATTCATAAATCAGATAGGATGGCTATATAGACAGATTAGGGATTTAATTCTTTCAAAGCTTGATTTAATTGGTCTGTTGATAACGACTGTAATAAACTGAGATTTAAGGGAGCTTGACTCAGATATTGGGCATAAGATGGTTGCAAGTAAGAGGCGTATTCAGGTCGGTTAAGCAGGTATGTTTGCCAGAAAGCCACATTCAAAGCCTTCAGATAACCATAAGCCGGCGTAGGGTTCGGTCCGAGTAAGGTGGGTGGTATGGGTAACACATTATTACCTGGAGTTGGTTCTGCGATCGCACTAAAATGAGTCGCGTTTTCAATTAATACCAAATACTTATCCGGAGTAGCCAGCCAAGTGAAAGGGCGAACCTGTTCAGATACAACTGGAGTAGCTATATCCTGAGTACTGGCAACTAGCATCACAGGCACTTGAATGTGACTAACCTCACTTTCACCAAAAATTGAGCTAGATAAGGGATTAATCGCCAATACGGCTTTAATGCGTTCATCTTGGAGTTGGTAATCTTGTGCTGCTAACTCAGTCACTTGACACTGCAAAAACAGCGACAAATTAAAAGAGGAAATATTGTCACCACAGTCTTTTTGTAGTTGCTCAAAATTAATCTTTGCCCCTGCTAAACTTAAAACAGTGTAACCACCAAAAGAATGGCCAATTGCCCCGACTTGCTGAAGATTGAGTTTTCCTTGAAGGTCAGAATTTGATTTTGCCCTGTACTCAAGTTCATCAAGGAGAAATTTAACATCCAAAGGTCGGTTGATAAATTCTTTTGCTTCCAGTGGTCCAGCTAAACCTGTCAAATAACGCTCAACCCGTTCAGCATTACTCCCAGGATGTTCTAATACAGCCACTGCAAAACCGTAGGATGCTAAATGTTCCGCCAAATAAGCAAAAGAAGAACGGTCTGAAGCCACACCATGAGAAATCACAATCAGGGGAAAGGGCGCTGAGGGATCTTCAGGGCTAGTTAATGGTGTGGCTGCTGGGATATAAATATGCGTTGGGATAATGCGATTTCGCGACCTATCCCGGAGAATCAATTCCTGGCGTTGCCAAGTAAATGAACCAGGCGATCGCAAATCTGGCATTTGAGACCAGTCAATGGTAGGATTGGCAACTTTTGCGGTGCTAGCGATCGCTTCTTGTTGAATCCAAGCCACAACCTCATCCCTTTTCTGTAATACTTGCAATAAATCATCGACCAACTTTAGCCCTTCTGTAAAACTTAGCCGCATCGTCCGGGAAGGAAACTGACGCAGAAAATTCACCACTGTTAAACCCTCTGAATCAGCCGCAGCTAATATCAAAGCACCTCTGAGGGCAAAAAAGCCATTTTGTTTAGATTCAGTGCGAATTAAGCTTCCTAAACGTTGTATGAGGTCTTCGCCAATAGGTGAGTAAGTCACCTGAGAAACTAGGGTAGGAGTGACATTAAACTGCTGCTGAAGTAGTTCTCGTAATTGAGCCAGTTGCTGGGCATTAGCACGGCTAGCGTAAAACGCAAATTCATCAGTGATTTTGCCTGACTTGGCAAATGTTTCTAAAGAGTCAACACTCAGGGAGAATTCACCATAGGGAGGGTAAAAAAAGCTAATTCGTTCCGCCCCCAGTCCAGGAGTAGCAGTCAGGAACGTAGATAGTAGCCCTAACCCTAAATATTTACCAAATTTTTTCATCAATTTAATATAATTACTATATTATTGTTAAATTTAGCACTCCTAAACTTAGTTATAAGATATTTTAATTAAAAATAAAGCAATAAATAATGCACAAACAAATATAGGGTTGACAATCATGCCCACCCTGTTAATTTACTAGCTGTAAGCTAATTTTTACACCTTGGGTTTTTGACCTTTAGAACAACGATCAAACCACTCCTGATATTTTTGCTGAAGTGACTCATCTGTAACAGCAATTGTGATTTTCACCTGCCGACAGCCGTGATTTTTTTCGAGAGCGATCGCATTTAAAAGTAAACTAGCAATTTTCGGAGAAGTAAAATTACCACCCACTGTTAAATGACCATCTAGAATTGTACCTTCAGGTCTTTCTTCTGCCATCAACTCAATCCCAGAAATCTCACCTTGGCTTAAGTCAATTTCAGCAAGTTGTTTATTTTCTGCCCCAACTTGTTCCACAATCAATTTTTCTCGTCGGACAGGTACTTGTACCATCCGAGTTTCAATTTCTTTGCGAACAATCACCTCACCCAATTTGCGTCTGCTGCTATCAGCAATCAATCGTTCTTCTATTAAACGAACAATACTTTCTTCATCAACTCTTGCTGTATTAGCTGTTTCAATTTGACTTGTCACCATTGTGGGATGATTTAGTTCAGTGAATTTATCTACTGTTTTTTGATCGTCTTGTGTTTCTGGTTCTAAATATTCAGGCATAAGCTCTATTTCGGATTTTTCTATATCTAGGAGAATAGATTGCGTAGAATTGTCGATTTTGTTGATTTTTCTACTCAACAATAAAACTAAGCGATGTGCATCCACATCAGGTGTACCATTTGTGATAACTTTTTGATTCCCTTGTTGAGCTATAACTAAATTGAGCCGACGATTAGCATCCAAAATTAAATCTTTAACTTTGCCTACTATTTGACCTTGCGGATCAGTCACAGAAAAATTTTTTACCTTGTTTCTCAAACTTTCTAGCAAGCTGTGGATACTAGCCTGATGGGTTACTTGTTTAAAGTCATTTGCCATTGGTTGGCTGTTCCTAAAAAAATGATGAAATGCTTTTATAAAAACTAGCTATATAATTTATCCTGTTGACTTATCAGTTATCAGTTATCAGTTATCAGTCATCAGTAAAGAGACATAATTCGGTTTATATAGCGGTATCCACTTCAATGAAGTACATCATAGCCCCCTCCTCGCTTGCGGGGAGGGGTTCTTATATCGCACTTAATTGATAACCGCTATATCCCCTTTTAATACTTGGTATTACATCAATGTAAACTGACATCTCATCACTAAAAGCCAATTAATATTAAACATTGATAGTAGGTCTATTTCCCACCTTATGCCTTAATAACTGATAACTGTCAACTGACTTAATTAACGTTCCTCAACGGGAAGATTAGGAGAAGTCACATCTAACTCCTCGCGTCGTACAGTTCCTTGAGTCTCAACAGTTTCTTGATCTACAACCTTTTTAACTCTAACTTCTTCACGTACAAACGCCTCTTTGCGAACTTCAGGTGTTTCTTCATGGAGTTCTACACGAGCAACTTCACCTTCACGGAAATTAGCTTCCTGAGCAGAAACCACCCTACCCGCATCTTCAGGAGTAATACGCTCAATCACAACGTGTTCTTTTTCTAGAGGTATTGAAACTCTTGCAGTTTCACTTTCAACGTGTTTACCAATTGCCACTTCTCCAGTTTTCTGGCGAATTTTGTTAGCAATTAGGCGTTCTTCATACAATCGTAGAGTTTGATGGTCTTGCTGATTTAGATTGTACAAAGAAGGTTCATGCTCGTAACTATAACTGTCACGACTGTAACTTGGTGTAGTTGTTGCTGTGCGGGTCGATGCTTCTACAGGTCTAGTACCATACTTACTATCGCGATAAACACCGCGCACCTGTTCTTCATAGTCGTAATCAAGTATTCTACCTTCTTCAAACCTCGGTAAATCTTCCGCTTGTTCTCTAGTCATACCAATAGCGTAGACGCGATTAGCATCATAATCAATCCGAGAACGCCCAACTGGAAGTAATACTTTTTTCCCAAATATCCAGAAACCTAAATCAACCACTAGATAGCGAAAATGTCCCTCGTCATCAACTAAAACATCGCTGATAGTGCCAATCTTTTCATTAGCTACGTCTGTATAAACCCCTAATCCTTTAATATCATGACCTTGAATAGTGTCATGATAATTTGGATCAAAATCTGCCAATTTATGAAGTGCCATTAAAATTAACCTCTGACTTTTCATACCATCTCTTAATAAAGAATGTAAATCTTTCTATACTGATTTACCTCCTACCATCGACTGACTTCCTTCAAAACGACGACATCAAAAGTTATAGATATTTCCTGATTTAATCAGATAAAAACTCGCAAAATTAGATTTTTATGATCGTAATTAAGCAAAATCCAAAAAAGTACAGACAGAGTGAAGCCTTTCCCTGCCTGTATAATTTAATATCAATCTTAAAAGCAAATTCATTACCCAGCTACTCAAACAGATTCCTCTGTTTTTCCAGTCTCATCCACATACAATTCGCCTGTAGTATTAATATCTAACTGTTCTCGACGAATTGTGTCTTGTGCTTCTACTGTTTGCCGATCTACAACTTTTTTCACTCTCACTTCTTCGCGCACAAAAGCTTCTTTGCGAACTTCAGGCGTTTCCTCGTACAATTCGATGCGTGTTACTTCCCCTTCTTGAAACTTGAGTGCGTTTGGGTCTACAACTGTTCCTGTTTCTGTTGGTGGAACTCGTTCAATCAAAACACGTTCTTTTTTAACAGGTACTGTCACCCTTGCAGTATGCGTTTCAATATGCTTACCAACTGCTACTTCTCCAGTTTTAACCCGATGTTTGTTAGCAATCAATCGTTCTTCATACAACCTGAGAGTTTGATGATATTGTTCATTTAAATTATATAAATCTGGTTCTCTTTCGTAAATAGATATCTCGCGATTATCAGCTTCATTTCTGCTTTGAGGGCGAAAAACATGACGTACCTGTTTTTCATAATCTTCATCAACAGTCATGCTTTCCTGATATTCTGGTAAATGTTCGACTTGTTCTTTACTCAATCCATCAACATAAACACGTTTAGCAGGATAATTGATGTGGGAAAGCCCAATTGGTAGTAATATTTTCTTAGTAATAGAATCCCAACTGCTGTCAATAACTAAATACCGAAAACGTCCACCTTGGTCAACTAAAGCATCAGCCACCGAGCCGATTCTTACTCCTCCTTCGGTGTAAAGCTCTAAAGCCTTTACATCATCACCGCCAAAGGTTTCTCGGTAGTTAGGGTCAAAATGTTCGAGTTTGTAAAGAGGCATAAGTTTCCAAGTGCAGAATATGTATACTCATGAGTGTAAATATTCTCATCCTAGTTTTCCTCTGGCTGGCGGCTGAATTTAGGGAATATATTTGCCCTGAATTCATTAAGTAGCTCAAACTTAAAAAATGCCATATCCAATATCCAGATCCCCGACTTCTCAAAGAAGTCGGGGATCTATATTGTCAAGGTTTTATGTTTAATTAGGTTGACCTACTTATCTATTTGTATATAACTTAAGATATATCTTGTTACTATACTCAAATATTCCCCAAGTAAGAAAACACAAATCCTTGAGGAAGATAATTTGCTTCATCATTACCCTGTTCACCGATTTAATTACCACTGTGTCAAACAGCATGGTAAAATAGAGAAACAGTATTATTATTATTTTCGCGCCCTTTTTCATAAAGAAAAAATTGGGCGTTGCTGAATCAGAATATGAAATGCCTCAATTACCTTTGCGCCTCTGCGTGACAAAAATCCATATTTGAAATCAGCAACAGCAAAAATTAACTGACTGCAATTAGAAAACTCGAAAGATAAACGGATAACGGAATGGTTCATCCGGCTGGCTGAAACAGTGCAGCAGCGCCCAAATTGTCAATCCCCAGTGCAGAGCAAAACCCAACGCCACCACGGGAAAGAATAAAAGTCCCCCCAGTCCAAAGGTGAGGAAAGATAGAATCCCCATTGGAACCCCAATTACAGTTGCCCAAAACCAAACATTAAAGTGAAAATTAATCGATTCTTTAGCGTTGCTTTTTACAACTGGGTCATCAGAAATGAAGGTAATGACAATTGGAACCCCAATAGAGAATAGTGTTGTACTAAAGAAAATCGCCCCGTGGCACAGCGATGATAGCAATTTACGCTTATCAGAATCATATCCAACTTTCATTCTGGTGTCCTCTCAACTTAGTTTATAACTCTGATTGTAACGAACACATAATATGTGGAGTATTACAGTTTCCCGTACTCCAGAAACTTTTCCAACCGTCCTTAAGATAAACTAGAATATGAGGTTTACTTAAGAAAGGGTCTAAAAAATGGGTCGCATCAATCCCTACACATTACAAATGCAGATTACCCGGATGTTTGAGCAAGGGCAATCATTTTTTGCCACAACTAAAGTGCAGGACTGGTTAAAAGAACGCAAACATGATCCATTAGATTATGACATTATTTTCCATCAAAAACCTGCGCCTCCTGGTTCCAAAGAAGTTATAGCCATAGAAATTGAACTACGTCGCAAAGATGGACAGCCTGTAGACCCCTGGTTACAAGAGCAAGCCAATCTTCACGGCTGATGCAAGTTTAACAGTTCATTTAGCTGAAAATCACTGTAATCCCCCTTTTTAACTTTTTAGGCAACACCGTATTTGGTATAAGGACGTTTGTATGGAGGATGCAAGCCTAAAACAATATCTGAAGGTGGAACTCCTCTTTCCACTAGCTCTTGAGCAATATCAGCTTCTGTCATATTGTGCTGAATCCAGATTTTGTTGTCTTTAATGTCTAAATGGATATAACAGGCATAAATGCGATTAAACTTTTGCCAACCGATATCTAGAATTTGATAATGATCGTGTTCTGTATCAAAAATGATTTGACATTCAATATTTGGCTCGTTTGGGGTGGCATGAGCAATTAATAATTCGCGCACAATTTGGCGATATTTGGCTAGTTTTTCCATTCGATTATCTCCTCTGTATTCGGTTTATATGCTATTATTTTTATGGCATATTGCAAGATCGCAGCTTGAGTAAAACGCTCTTGAAAAAATGTATTAAAAACATCAATAGGAACGGCTAAATAGAGGATACGAGCAGGCTCGGTCATTTCCAATGCCAAGCGATAGTTGAGAAATTGACCTAGTGCATTATGAAAGTCACTAATAGCGGAAGGATTGATAAAGCTTTTAACTTCTACAGCAATTTTCTGACCATCTTTCTCAGCAGCAAATACTTTTTCAGCAGCCAGATCAATTTCTAGTTTAACGCGATCAATGCGAATGATTAATGGATCGTTAGTAATTGTCCATCCATCTTTGATTAACGCTTGCTTGACGGCTTGGTGGAATAGGTCTTTGGCCATAGTAAAATATTTACGCGGTGTCCAAATCCATAGAAACACATCTTGCACCTAGTCCAGGCGACTAGAAGTCGCGGCTATACAAAACAAAGTCCGCCTGCGCGGACTAACAGGAAATCAAGGTTTTTAACCCGCGTAGGTGGTCACTGAGCTTGTCGTTAGCGTAGCGTGGCGTTAGCCATAGTGCTGGTTTCGCCTGTGTAGCTCTGATTAAAGGACGGGTGGGGACACCCATCCCACAATAAAATTTGGAATGTTTTTTTATTTGTTAGTCCCTAAGAGGATGTTTTAAGAGTCCTCTTTTTAGTAGCAAAACGCTTTAGATCCCCCTAAATCCCCCTTAAAAAGGGGGACTTTGATTCTAGTTCCCCCCTTAAAAAGGGGGGCTAGGGGGGATCAACTCGTGCTTAACATTACAGCCAACTACTTTTAAAACATCCTCTAACGGTGCGTTGCGCTGCGCGACAACACACCCTACAGTTAATTTTTTGTATTTTAGTGTCTAGCTACTGAAAATCACAGTAGAGTCTAGCTTCCCGTTCTAGATACTTAATTTCTCCTTTCCAGCGTTCAAGCTTGTATTCTCGCTGTTGCAATTTATATGCTGTTGGGTTTGTGTACGGTTCAGTTCCTGGATTTGGGTTAACTCCCTGATTTACCAGCCATTGGCGGCAAAAAAACTGCCAAAGAAATACATGATCGTGCTTATCGCCACCCAGACAGCGAATCCGTTTAACTGAAAGCCTTGATTCACCAAAAAGGATTTGTTGAGTTTGGGAATTATTAGGAAACAGGCGCATCTCACTACCTTTTCCACGGAAAAATTCGACTACAAACAAGTCACCAAAATCGAATATACAAACCTCTGTAGGATCACTACCATCATCCTCTAGTAGATCGACATCACCTTGAATTTGATATCCTATAGCATCTTGTGATGTCCTGGGTAACAAAATCCGAAGCCGTTCAAAGCGGTTACTGTAGTTAGCCCAGAATTTTCTGCGACTACTTAGCCTATCTGACTCGGAGGATTCTAAAGCTATCCGGCTTAATATGACATCTACTAACCTTTGGAAATCACCATAATTAATGCCTCCAATCCACTCTCGAAGCCTTTGCCTAGCTGGTTCGGAAAGTTCATACCAGTTTTCACCACTTCTGTAGTTATTTAGCAACCAGTCAACTAAGAAAGAATGATTTTTTACTACATCATTATAAATATGGGTGAGTAAATAATCAACAGCTTGTATTTGCTGATTATTTGACATTTCATTTAAGCAACTTAACAACCAAGTTACTTGCTGCTGATTGGGAGAAATAATTTTTACAAAATATGGTGTTATCTCTTCTACGAATTGGCTGAATGATGGAATCCAAACTGGTAAATCTTGGCGAATTATGTTAACTAATTCAGTTTGATTGACACGCTGCTTATAAGCAAGTTTTGCTAACTTTCTCCCTGGTTGTTGACTGCAAAGCGCCTGCACAATTTGAACTGGTAGCAGGTGACTAACTAACTTAGAATTAGCAAAAATATCAAAAGATTCAGCTAGAGACTTGGCTAAGACTTGTTCTTGCTGATGATGAGAATAAAGAGCTAAACGCCACAATAGCTGATGTTGTAACCATGAGTTAGAAATTGCTACCTTCCAAATGGCTGCTGATGTTTCCCTAGAACGGTCAGTATTTTGTTTATCCCACTGTGCTTTAGCATGGATGCAGTAAATCCAGTCTAATTGACTTACTTGATCAGCTTTACCCTGTTCAATCGCTGCTAATACTTTATCAACACTTGGTATTGAGATTGTTGGCTCTGGTAAATTACTTGTAAGCTGAATTAGTTGATTGGGAATACATTGGGGAGGTTCAGGTAGGGAAGGAAGAGAAAATTGAAAATTCAAGATTATTTATCCTTTAAAATGAGGTTTCAGCGATATCTTTTTTTAACTCATCATTACGAAACTGAAAGCGGAAAACCACCTTGCGATCGCCTGGATTATCCCGACTCTGATCAGCTTCAATTTCTCCACGACCAGCAGCTAGTATTTTCTGGCTTAAAAGTGCTTTGTTATCAAAATCAATGTCCGAAAAAATGTATTTATGAACTGATGCAGACCGCATTAAACTCAGTTCCAGATTTATTTGTTCATCTCCTTCCGAGCTAGTATGACCTTCTATAACTACACGGCTAACTTCCTGCTGAAATTCTTCTTTTGAGAAAATTACCCCACTATAAACGGGAATAAAGCTGCGTAGAAAGGCTTTACCTTCTGGTTTTAGTTCGGCACTTCCCTGAGCAAACAAAATCGATTCTTGGATAGTAATATCCCCAGTATCTGGATTAACTTTGACATTGATATTGTTGTTTTGCATCTCTTCCACAACATTACTAATTACTTGCTGTTTTGGTACATCCTTTTGTGCAAGCTGGAGTAGTGCAGTGATAAATAGCAAAGCAAAAAACATCAGCAAACCAGACATCAAATCGCCAATAGACAGATAAATACTAGAATCATCATCCTCTGTAATCTCTGCATCAACAAATTCGTCGCTGCTCAAATCAACCATTTTTATGACTCCATTGGTAATTTGGCGTGGCTGAAACCAAGTATGAATTTAGGTGTAGAGACTTGACATATCACGTCTCTACAGGGGCTTTGATATTATCAAAAACTTGTTCATACTTCCAACCAGGAATGCCAGTAATTTAGTATTTATTATTTGCTTCTAGCAGCACTTCTGTTGTTTTGAGTACATTTTCGCAAACTTTAGACATAGCAGTATCTGCTTGTTGGAAAAAGTCCACCTGGAACTCAACAGTCTTTTTCATATAACCTTGAAGATGACCTTCCCAAGCATGAAGACTATCGTCAAATTTGTGATTTAAATTTCTGTATGAGTTTTCCACTCTTTCCACTTCCTCGCCAATACCACGAGCTAGATTTTGTAGTTGTATGAGTCGTTCTCCATCGTTTAATCCAGCAGCAATAACTAATTCGTGAATAGTTATGACAGATGCCTGAACTTTATTCATACTTGCATCTACTTCTTGAGTCAATTCACTACGTCTTTGACATTCATCTCGGAAGACTTGATCCAGATTGTTCACAACTCCAGATAATCCTTCCTGTTGTCTGCCTAGTGTATCGTCAAGTAAGGTGTTTTGCTCTTCAAAAAACATCTGTAAATTCCGTTGATATTCTTCCCTAAACCTTGTCAAATCATCTTCTACTGTTTGGCGAGTGGCTGTGAGTCTTTCGTCAATATTTCCTAAAGTAGCCAAAAGATTATCCTTAGCATCATTCATCAATCCAGAGGCTTCTTCACCCACTGTTTTTAGCGTATTAGTTTGCTGATGAAAGGTTATATTTGCTTGGGTGAGAATTCGGATAATTCCAGTTTGAGTAGCTTGAAGCATCTGCTGTTCAACTGCGGCGCGTTCTTGTAATACTGTTTGCAATTCTTCTCGAATGCCTCGGAAAGTATCAGCAGCTTGAACTGCACTGGCTTCAAAAGCACTGCGTTGGGCTGTCATTCCCTCAATACTTGCGACTACAGCGTGATGAATTTCTTGAGATGTTTGTTGTAAAACTCCTGTGGTTTCAGTTTTGAATTGGCTCAAAGTTTTTCCCATATTGTGAGCAAATCCTTGAAGCATTTCTTGTTCGACTGTGGCGCGTTCTTGTAATGCTATTTGCAGTTCTTCTCGAATGCCTCGGAAAGTATCAGCAGCTTCGTCTGCACTTGCTTTAAAAGCACTACGTTGGGCTGTCATTCCCTCAATACTCTGGTTTACAGCTCGATTAATTTCGTGGGCTGTTTGTTGTAAAACACCTCTTGTATCTGTTTTAAAATCATTTAAAGTATCTCCCAAATTATGAGCAAATCCTTGGAGTTGTACCAAAGTCTCTTGTTGAAAGTTCTGAATTGTTAGGATAGAACTTGCCAAACTTTCAGAGATTCCGCCAAGTTCTTGATGTAGATTCAGCACGGCGGTGGAAGCTTGCTGGGTTAACTCGGCACTTTTGTCTAGTCGGTCTGCAATCGGTTCTAGTACCTGAATTCGCAAATCATTAATAAGTTCTTCTAAAACTCTCTGTCCCTGATTTTCTTGGAGTTCTCGAAGTCTTCTCTGTTCATTGAATATATCTCTCAAAAGTGGTAAAATTTGCTGTCTGACAGATTCTCCAATAGCTTGGGCTGACAACTGATTTAAACCTGCGAACTGTTCTGCTATATTCCTACCTACAGATTGACCAATATCTTCGGCTTTTAGCTGTTTGAATCCGGTCAATTGTTGTGCTACAAGCGTAAGTGCTTGAGCAACTTCAAGGTTATCATTCTCTGTGGTTTTTAAAGTGGCAATCGCCTTCAAATCATCACGCAAACTATCACGCCTTTTCTGCCGTACAAAATCACTGCCAAACAAAACTAAAGTAAACAAGCTACCAGAACCAAGCCCCATCAAGGAAGTAGAGAACGCTGTTTTCATTCCTACCAGTAGCACCTTACTATCACTCATCAGTTGTTCAGGACTTCTGTAGATAAGTTAATTCCTTGAAGTCCCTGTTGTATGCCATAAAATGTTCCTAAAACGCCGATAGCAGTACATAAAGTTGTCACAAAACGCAAAGAAGTTCGAGGTACTGGGCGGACTAAAACAGATGGATACTTTATTAGTAAGAATTTGCCGTTTTTTTCTCTCTCTTGACGAATTATGCTTACATCGTCGGTTCCGAAATGCTCTTTGAACCACTCGTTATCTTTTACGTTTACATTTTACCGTTTTTACTTACTCAAAAATTTAATAGCGGCTTTAGTCGCCCCCAAATCCTGCCATAAATACTTACATACTGTGTAAAATTCGCGAATAATTGCGACTCCTAACAGAAAAGCAATTGTCCAATGAAAAGGTCCGTTATCCCAAATAATGTCCCAAACTTTCGTTATTTCCACACTGCACCCTTCTTGTTTATCTTGGTTATATCTTTTGAAATTGTTCTAATTCTTTATCTGTGAGAACTTTTTGCGCTACCCGTATTGGCAGATGTTCTGCATACTGGCGGTTTCCTATAGGTTCCCGAAGACGTAAACCATAAGCGGGTTCACCTTCTGATTCTTTATCCTCAATTAAATAAACCTGTTTTGGTGCATAACTTCGCAACAAACGAACCTGCAAACAGGTTTTTAAATCGCGTGAAGAAATAGATAGATGTGAATCTTCTCCAAATAATTCACGCGCGACTTTCCACGCATGGTTAATTGCGACAATTTCCTTAACTAACTTCTCCACAGAGGGGCGCAACTGTTCAGCCGCTTGATTTGTCAATGCTTTTACCCTATTTGCCTAAGCTTCAATAGGGTTATTGTTCCCAAAAATCGTCAGTTTTTCACTTTTTTGCGAAAAATAGAGAAATTACATCGTCCTGATGCTTTCTTGTTTCTAAAAACATATTTAGTCTATTGTGTCAATATCTAATTTATAAGAATTACCTTTTTAAAGATGGGTAAAATTCCTCTTTACTCCGTGTCCTCTGCGTCTGGTGTAGTTAAATAAAATACTTTTTGAACCACAGAGGCACAGAGAACGCAGAGAGTCAGGATTTTAAAAGTTTCTGTAGCATACAAAAAAGGCTAAATCCTTGTTTTGTTATCTCAAGTTCTCAAAACATGATTCAGCCTTATGAATGCGGAAGGTTTATTGACATTGTGCGAGTAGCTTCCAGTTTACCATGAGCTTATTGAGATTTCATGGCACTTTTTTATTAATTATTTCTTTATCATTACAGATTTTTTAAGCACTAATATCCTGTGAAGCTATGGCATACAAGCATTTTACAGATCCAGTTATAGGCTGCGTTACAAAAATTTACACTAAATTAGTGATAAATAATTTCAATAAGTCTGATAATATGTTTCTAAATGTTTATTGAGATAGATACTCATTAGTTGGGTTGATTGATCTCAGGCATAGGCACAATTTCTCAGGAGCTAATCTGATGACCAGCATGGCTGTTCAAACACCAAAGTCGATTCATGCTGGGTTAATCGTGGCTACACGTTTAGGGCGGGCAAGATGCCCACCCCACAAGATATTTTCAGTCTCTTTTCTGTAGGGGTTGGAGATTGAGGAAGTCTCATTCCTCAAACTCAAGTTAAAAATATTTATTAGGTGTCAAAATGTCGAAAAAAATTGGTTTGTTCTACGGTACTCAAACTGGCAAGACTGAATCTGCTGCTGAAATTATTCGTGATGCTTTTGGCGGTGATGTGGTGACATTACATGATATGTCTCAGGCGGATACTGCTGATTTTGATGAGTATGAATGTCTGATTATTGGTTGCCCAACTTGGAATATTGGTGAACTTCAAAGCGATTGGGAAGGTGTTTATCCTGATTTGGATGATGTTGATTTTAACGGTAAAACGGTGGCTTATTTTGGTACGGGAGACCAAATTGGCTATAGTGATAATTTTCAGGATGCTATTGGGATTTTGGAAGAAAAGATTGCCCAACAGGGGGGTAAAACGGTCGGGTATTGGTCAACTGATGGGTATGATTTTAGCGATTCTAAAGCTTTGCGAAATGGTAAGTTTTGTGGTTTAGCTCTTGATGATGATAATCAATCTGACCTGACAGATGAGCGCATTAAGGCTTGGGTTGCACAGTTGAAGACAGAATTTGGTTTGTAGAAAATAATCAGTGAACAGTTATCAGTTAATACCAATTTTATATAAAGATGCATAAAAAGAACCCCTCCCTAACCCTCCCCGCAAGCGAGGAGGGAACCGGATTTCTCCGGGGTAAGGGGTGGGTTAAAAATAATATGCAGCCTCACAAATAATTGGTATAAGAAACATAATTGGGTCTAAGTTCTTTGCTATAGGACTTGATAACTGTTCATTATTTACTGATTTAAGTCTCTTGATAACTGTTCACTGTTCACTGTTCACTGATTTAATATGTCTGATTTATTCGATGTTCTTTGGTTAAATGCTAGTCCCAGTTTGAAGCGTTTTGATCAACCATTGCTTCAACACTTGTCTGGGTATCTGCAAATCGCTCAGTGGGAATATCAACAAACTAGGGATGAAGCTAGTTCTATAGATCAAGCTGTGCTGTTGTTGCATGAATTTTTAGCTTCTTACCCGGATGCGGTGCATTTGGGTGGTCATGGAATTAGTGGTGCGATCGCATTAACTTATGCTAGACGTTATCCTGAAAAGGTGCGATCGCTTACTCTCCTGGCTGTAGCATCTCAACCTGCTAATACTTGGCACGCTCATTATTACTTTCAACGACAAATGTTTACAATTAGTCGTGAGCAAGTTTTAGCTAACAGTGTTCGCAGTCTCTTTGGTAAACAACCATGTCACACCACTAAAAAATTAATTACGGCTTTAGATAAGGATTTAGAGCGATCGCCTTCACCCCATTCTCTTTTTAAGTTGGTTTATTTACCCAAGGGAGGCGTTTCTATGCCGATGATGGTCTGCGGTAGCAAAACTGATTCGGTAGTTAATCCACCTGCTTTAGATGACTGGCGCAATTGGTTAAAGCCGGAAGATAAACTTTGGCAATTTCCTCAAGGTTATCATTTCTTTCACTATTTTCACCCTCAAGAAGTGGGCGAACAAATTTTAAATTTTTGGGGCTGTTACCAGAGGCGATCATCGCTCGCAATATCTGCACAACCTTCCACTATTTCCATATATTAATGAAAAACTAGAGGGAGATGAAGAAATAATTCATCTTAATTGGGTAAGAAAGATTTTACCCATAGAAAATGGTGAGGATATTCTGTCTTATAGCTTGCTGGGTTTAGCTTTAATGGCTTCGATTTCGGCTGCATTTGTGGGATATAACACAACGGTTTTCCCTAGAGAATTTTATGGTTCTGAACGTCTGGGTTTGGCAAACATTCAATTTTTTATTGGTGTATTGGCTTTCTTGGGTTACGTTTGGCACTCTTGGCGATCGCGCCAGCGCTGACTTGTCAGTTCGCGTCAAGTTAATAATTAATTAAGTTTCGCTCAACACTAGCTAAATATTTTCTAACGCCTGCGGTTCACAGCAGTCAACTGTAGGCTTTTTATTTGAATTTATTTGAGGATTTCTCATGTTAGCTATGATTTTTTGCGCTTTCTGTAGTTGGGTAATTTTGATTTTGTCTAGCTTCAGTGTCTGGTTGACTTTGAAAAAAGGCACAAATCATTTAAAAAAGCTACACCAAATACCTTGCCATAATTGTGAGTTTTTTACCAATGATTATCGCCTCAAATGCACAGTTAACCCAGTTAAAGCTTGTTCTGAGGAGTCGATTGGTTGCATTGATTTTGAACCTAAGACTTGTAACTGTAATGCTTCTCAAAGGGGACGGCACAAGCTTGGATGAAATTTTTAAACTGGATAATTTTTAATTTCTATTACTATTAACTTTCACATCTAAATACCTATGAACCAGCCAAATAATTTTCTCTCGGAATTATCTGATTTTCTTTATCCCCGCAGTCCATATTCTGGGGAGTTTAAACAAGAGTATTTGAAATTTAATGCTAATCTCCAAGATTTTTCTCAACGAGTAAGTTATATTTGTAGTTTACAAACTGGTGGTAAGCTTTCTCCGGAGGATGCTTACAAACAAATTCAGATTCTTTGGAAACAGTTGAAAAGTAGTAAGAAAGATTTGGGGATTAGTTAATCATAAAACTATAGGAATCCGATTTGATTCTTGAAAAAATCTAAGTATATGTAGGGTTTCACTTTGTTCAACCCAACCTACATTTTTCTTTCATTCAGAGTCATAAAAGAGCGCTAATAATTAAGCAACCAATACCATAATGAAGAAATGTTATATCATCACAACAGCTACATGGAATTACTTACATCTTTCCCCCACGCCCTATAAAAGATGAAGAAGATTTACACAAAATTCAAGCAGTGGTCGATAATCTACTTGATAAAGGCGAACTAACTGATGAGGAAGAAGACTATTTGCATTTACTGGGAATGTTAATTTATGAATACGAAGAAAAGCAGGATTTGGTTCCAGATATTTATGGGATAGAACTTCTCAAAGTTTTAATTATGGAATTGAACCTCAAACAAAAGGATTTAGTTCCTATTTTTAAAACGGAATCCATTGTTTCTGATGTACTTAAAGGCAAGCGTAAATTAACGGTTGAACATATTCAAAAGCTTGCGGAATTTTTCAATGTTTCACCTGCTGTATTCTTCCCGGAAAATCCATCAGACAGAGATTTTTTAGAAGTAGCTTAGTCTCATACCCAAGCATTTACCATAAAGTTGGATAGGTACATGATTCACAAGAAATATTGGAAAATTAAAAGCTCCTAGTCTGCGTGTGCTAGGGGTTTTTTATATGTACTTTGAAATACAAAATTTATTTCTACCAGTGCCTTTACTTCACCTCAAGCAAACCATTGAGCGCCAAAAAATTAATCATAATTAATGTTACCAATTTAACGCGCAATTTCGTGTCTAAAAATCCACAGTCAAATTTATGGATATCCCGTGTATAGCCCTACACCGCCTACGCTCACAGAATTCAGAAACCTTAAAAGATGCCAAGTAAATATGCCTTAACTAGTTAAAACTGTCAGGATCAAAAAGTAAAGCGTAAAAGTGATCTTCTTTTATCTTTTACCTTTTGTTCAACTCCCACAACAGGAGGTTTAATCTTGACTAAACTAAAAGTTGGTATCAATGGCTTCGGTCGAATTGGGCGACTTGTGCTACGCGCTGGCATTAATAACCCCAATATCGAGTTTGTGGGGATTAATGACCTCGTACCGCCAGATAACTTAGCTTATCTATTTAAGTACGATTCTACTCACGGTCAGTTGAGAAGTAAAGTTGAAGCCAAGCCTGATGGTATCCTCATTGATGGGCATTTTATCCCTTGTATGTCGGTGAGAAATCCGGCGGAATTACCTTGGGGTAAATTAGGCGCAGATTATGTGGTCGAATCTACAGGACTGTTCACCGATTATGATGGGGCGGCAAAACACCTGCAAGCTGGTGCAAGGCGAGTCATAATTTCTGCTCCCACAAAAGAGCCAGATAAAGTGCAGACTTTGTTAATGGGTGTGAATCATCAGCTATTTGACCCAGCCAAAGATGTGATTGTCTCTAATGCTAGTTGTACAACAAACTGTCTCGCACCCATAGCTAAGGTAATCAATGATAACTTCGGACTAACCGAAGGGTTGATGACTACGGTTCACGCCATGACTGCGACTCAGCCAACTGTAGATGGCCCCAGCAAGAAAGACTGGCGGGGTGGACGAGGTGCAGCCCAAAATATTATTCCTTCTTCTACGGGTGCAGCAAAAGCGGTAGCATTAGTTTTGCCAGAATTAAAAGGTAAGTTAACAGGTATGGCTTTCCGGGTTCCTACTCCCGATGTTTCTGTGGTTGATTTAACTTTTAAAACTGCTAAGGCTACCAGTTATCAGGAAATTTGCGCGGCGATGAAGCAAGCTGCTGAAGGTGCGTTAGCGGGGATATTGGGCTATACAGATGAAGCAGTGGTTTCTACTGATTTTCAGGGTGATACTCATTCGAGTATTTTCGATGCTGGTGCTGGGATTGAGTTGAATTCTAACTTCTTTAAGGTTGTGGCTTGGTATGACAACGAGTGGGGCTACTCAAATCGGGTGCTTGATTTAATGTTGTCGATGTCAGCAAAAGAATAACTCACTGGTGTTGGTGCTTGGTGAGAGACGCGATTTATCCCACAGACGCGATAAATCAAATAAATTAGACGCGATAATTAGACGCGATAATTAGACGCGATAAATCGCGTCTCTACAAGCGAAATGGCTAAGTTGGGAACAACCGATTTAATTAAAGTGCATTCCATTGGACAGCCAATTTTGGCATAACGCACCTAAAATAGGGCTGTGGTTAATTTTAGCTAGCCAATGTGGGCAATGTTTAAGAAAAGTTGCCAAAATCGGAATTCTGAGGAACAGTCAAGAGTGTAAACAAGTAAGGAATTAAGTACGTCCGAAACCAGCACAACTTACGGAGAAAAATATGTCTAAAACTTTACTAGAACAATTACGCCAAATGACCGTTGTGGTGGCGGATACAGGGGATATCAAGGCGATTGAGAAGTTTACACCCCAAGATGCTACTACTAATCCTTCTCTGATTACGGCGGCGGCACAAATGCCGGAATATCAGGAAATTGTTGATCAAACTTTACTCCAAGCGAAGAAAGATGCTGGTGCTGCTGCTAGTCAAGCAGATATCGTGACTTTGGCTTTTGACCGTTTAGCAGTGGCTTTCGGTTTGAAGATTTTACAAATTATTCCTGGTCGTGTTTCTACAGAAGTAGATGCTCGCTTGTCTTTTGATACCGAAGCTACTGTTACCAAAGGCAGAGAATTGATTGCTCAATACAAGGCGGCTGGTGTTGATCGCGATCGCGTGCTAATTAAAATTGCCACCACTTGGGAAGGCATTCGCGCTGCGGAAATCCTGGAGAAAGAAGGTATTCATTGTAACTTAACATTGTTGTTTGGTCTGCACCAAGCGATCGCCTGTGCAGAAGCCGGCGTTACCTTAATTTCTCCCTTCGTCGGTCGGATTCTCGACTGGTACAAGAAAGATACTGGAAGTGATAGCTATCCAGCCGCCGAAGATCCAGGTGTATTATCTGTAACCACAGTCTACAACTACTACAAAAAATTCGGACATAAAACCGAAGTTATGGGAGCTAGCTTCCGCAACATTGGCGAAATTACCGAACTGGCTGGTTGTGACCTGCTGACCATTTCTCCCGGACTATTGGCAGAATTGCAAGCAACTGAGGGAGAATTGCCACGCAAACTTGATCCTGCTAAAGTAGCAAACATGGAAATCAAAAAGATATCCGTTGATAAAGCTACCTATGACAAGATGCACGCTGCTGACCGCATGGCATCTGACAAACTAGCAGAAGGTATTGATGGCTTTACCAAAGCATTAGTTGCTCTCGAAAAACTATTAGCAGAGCGACTAGCTAGCCTTGAGGGAGAAGTGATAGCCAGCCGTTAAGGCACTATCCTGAGCAGTATTAAAGGTTGAGTAAATCCTCAACCTGCTCATCTCGTCCCCTATTTTGTGCGTGCTTTATCAGTTATCAGTTAAGAGACATAATGGGGTTTAAGTCCCCTACCTTATGCCTTGATAACTGACAACTGATAACTGTTCACTGATTTAATGTCTTCGCCAGTCATACATTAATCTACCATGGCGATCGCGGACTCGCTGCCATCGCCCACGACGATAGGGTTGTCCCTTATAACGAATGCGTTGATATCGTTGATTGCGCCTTCTGCGATGATAGTGGTGTCCTGTGGAGCGTCTCTTACGATAACGCCGCTTATGCTTTCTATGAGCCAACAAAAGTTCTGGGCTGGTATCTCCCTCTACTAAATTTGTCTCTAGTTCTAGATTCTGCTGATGGAGAAGATTATTGACATTACTATCTTTAGCTTCAGCTATAGCCGACGGATAGATGAAGGCAAATAGCAAGAGCGTAATTGAATATAGCTTCTGGAATCTTTTCACGTTTTGCCTTTCTGCAATTAGCGGTACTTAGTTTATTTAATAGCTGAAAATTAGTAACCATATAGTTAAGCGTTCACAAACGTCAAAGAGGTAAAGGTAATGAAAGTATTAGTTTTAAATGCTGGATCTAGTAGCCAAAAAAGTTGTTTGTATGAAATTGCAGATAATTGTTTACCCACGGTCGCACCCCAGCCTCTGTGGTCAGGAAAAGTTAACTGGACTCAAGACCGGGGTGTGGCAGAAATTGAGGTGAAAACAGCTACGGGTGAAACTCTGCAAGAATCCATTTATGGCGACTCACGACGCGCACACGTCGCCTATATGCTTTATACCCTGACTCGTGGTGCTACCAAGGTAATCGAACATCTCTCAGAAATCGATATGGTGGGGCATCGTGTAGTACATGGTGGTCAGGAATACAGAAAAAGTGTAGTAATTACTGAAGAGGTCAAACAGACAATCTCTAGATTATCTAGTTTAGCGCCAGCACATAATCCAGCCGCTTTAGAAGGCATAGAAGCCATTGAGCAAAGCTTGGGAGATGTCACCCAAGTAGCAGTATTTGATACGGGATTTCATGCCACTCTCCCTGATGCCGCAGCCATCTATCCAGGTCCCTATGAATGGGTAGAGGAAGGTATTCGCCGCTACGGTTTTCATGGTATCAGTCATCAATATTGCTCAAATCGTGCGGCTCAAATCCTCAACCGAGATTTAGCATCCCTGCGCTTAATTACCTGTCATTTAGGCAATGGTTGCTCTTTAGCGGCGATTAAAAATGGACGCAGTATTGATACTACTATGGGTTTCACTCCCCTGGATGGGTTAATGATGGGTAGTCGTTCTGGCTCGGTTGATCCAGGGATTTTAATTTATTTGTTGCGGCAATCAAATTACTCTGCGGAAAGGTTAGACTATGTATTAAATAAAGGTTCTGGCTTACGAGGAATTTCGGGTGTATCCAGCGACTTACCCCAAGTCATAGCCGCGATCGCCGAAGGGAATTATCGCGCTCAACTAGCTTGGGATATGTATGTGCATCACTTACGCTCTGGTATTGGCTCCATGCTAGCCAGCTTAGGCGGATTAGATGCCTTAGTATTCACCGCAGGTATCGGGGAAAAATCGGCAGGAATACGCCAAGCAGCCTGCGAAGCCTTTGGATTTTTGAACTTAAAAATTGACCCCTCAAAAAATCAGCAACAGCCGATTGATCAAGATATAGCCACAGCTAACTCATCTGTGCGCGTATTAGTAATTCGGACTCAAGAAGATTGGGCGATCGCGCAACAATGTTGGCAACTCATGCAGAAAAAATAACAAAACTCTGCGTTTAAAAACACCAAGGGGCGGGCAATCCTTGCCCACCCCACAAAACAAAGCTGTCTATGTGTAAATTTAGACAGAACCGCCAGCCGCTTGGAAGCGAGCGCGGGCGCGTTTGAAGGCTTGAGTCGCCTGAATTTGGGCTTGCTTTTCGCCTGGATTCACTTGATTTAGACGTGTTTGTGCTTGATTGAAAGCAGCACGAGCATCTTCAAGTTTAATCGCGTCGCCACGTTCAGCACCATTCACCAGAATGGTTACTTCATCTTCTTCGACTTCAGCAAAGCCACCCCATAAAGCGATCGCTTGCCAATTGTCGTTTTTGCTAGCACGGACGCGCATCACACCTGTATCCAAAGCTGTCAACATCGGCGCGTGTCCACTGAGGATACCTAACTGACCAGTAGTGCTGGGTAGAACTACTTCCTCAGCTGCGGCATCCCATACTGTTTTATCTGGGGAAACTACACGAACGGTTAGAGTCATTTGTCCTTTGTCCTTTGTCTGTGATTTTTGATAATTTGTCACTAGTCATTAAGTAATTACATTAATGACTAATGACCCATGACTAATGACTAATGACTAACCCTTAAGCTTTTCGCTTTTAGCGATCGCTTCGTTAATGTCGCCCACCAAGTAAAAAGCTTGCTCTGGTAAAGCATCCAATTCACCAGACAAAATCATTTTAAAGCCTTTGATGGTATCTTCCAACTTCACATACTTACCAGGAGAACCGGTAAATACTTCTGCTACGAAGAACGGCTGAGACAAGAAGCGTTCAACCTTCCGCGCCCGCGCTACGATCAGACGGTCTTCTTCAGACAATTCATCGAGACCGAGAATTGCGATAATGTCCTGAAGTTCTTTATAACGTTGCAGAGTTGATTGTACAGCACGGGCAGTACTGTAGTGGTCATCACCGACAATTTCCGGCTGCAACATGGTGGAAGTAGAATCGAGGGGGTCAACTGCGGGATAAATACCCTTAGAAGCCAAACCACGAGATAATACTGTAGTTCCATCCAAGTGAGCAAAGGTAGTTGCAGGTGCGGGGTCAGTTAAGTCATCCGCAGGTACATATACCGCTTGAATCGAAGTAATGGAACCCTCTGTGGTAGAGGTAATCCGTTCTTGTAATGCACCCACGTCGGTTCCTAGTGTAGGCTGATATCCTACTGCTGAAGGCATCCGACCCAATAGCGCTGATACTTCAGAACCTGCTTGGACAAACCGGAAGATGTTGTCAACAAACAGGAGTACGTCCTGCTTACTCACATCACGGAAGTACTCAGCCATAGTCAAGCCTGACAGACCAACCCGCATTCTGGCTCCGGGTGGCTCGTTCATTTGACCATAAACTAGGGCAATTTTGGATTCGTTGAGGTTATCTTTGTTGATTACCCCAGATTCCATCATTTCGTTGTAGAGGTCATTACCCTCGCGAGTGCGCTCACCCACGCCAGCAAACACAGACACACCACCGTGTTGTGTAGCGATGTTGTTAATCAATTCCATCATGATGACGGTTTTACCAACACCAGCACCGCCGAACAGACCAATTTTACCACCACGTCGATAGGGGGTGAGAAGGTCAACAACTTTAATCCCAGTTTCAAACACTGAAGGTTTGGTTTCCAGTTCAGTGAACTTAGGAGAAGGGCGGTGAATGGGTAAGGTTTGTTCCGCATTCACAGGGCCGCGATTGTCTACGGGTTCGCCTAGAACGTTGAAAATCCGTCCCAAGGTAACTTTACCAACTGGGACGCTGATGGGAGCGCCTGTATCAACAACTTCCAGACCACGGATTAAGCCGTCAGTGGAACTCATCGCCACAGTTCGCACTTGGTTGTCACCCAGCAACTGCTGCACTTCAACGGTGAGTTTGATTTCTTGTCCGGCTTCGTTGGTACCTTTGATAGTTAAGGCGTTGTAGATTTGGGGTAGCTTTCCACCGGCAAATTTAACGTCTACAACTGGACCAATGATTTGGGTGATGTAGCCAATGTTGGTTTTTTCTGCTGTTGTTACCATGCTGCGCCTAATATTTGTAGGAAGATTTCAGATAGGGTCTGGGAAGACATAAGATTATGCAATTTGACATACCTCCTCGTCCTAAAGTCCGAGGATTCCTTGACGCTTCTTCGGGTTGATGCTCCCAAGATAGTCTTACCATCCCTCCACGTCCGTTTAAAGTCTCCCCATGCCATAAGGCGACTATATTCCGATTTTACCAGAAAGCCGTAGAAGGACTGGGCTTGTATCCCGTTATTCTCGGTCATCTTACACTCTAGCACCGGAGGGGTACACAACTGTCTTAGTAATTCCTTAAAAAAGGGAGTGGGGAGTGGGGAGTGGGGGGAAGCAAGCTACATCTTTTCTTTCATCAGAGTCATAAAAGAGCGCTAATTAGGCGGGCATGATATCATGCCCCGATTTCGGCAAATCTCAACATAAAAAAATTGCCGTGTCTTTCAACAGAAAACACAGCAGTTACTAAATATATAAGTGATGTTTTACACTGTAGCGACAGCTTTTTGTTTACGTTTCAATGCGGTGGAAGCCCCAACAGCACCGAATGCCAACAGACCCAACATAGTGGTTGGTTCGGGTACAGAGGTTGTATCACTGACAGTAACGTTAACCAATGTTGTTCCGAATCCAGGAGCAACTAAACTCAGAGTATCGTTGGCATCATCAACACCATCAGCGAGTAATTCTACCTTGAAGGTTCTGCTGTCTCCTTCTGGTACATCTGTAAATACACCAGGAGTAATACTCTGGACGTAACCAAAATCATCACCTTCTACATTCAGAGTGATGTCTCTGAAAACATCTGATAAACCACTGGTGATTGCAGTTACCAAATTAGAACTATTACTTGACAGTTGGACTACTGAACCAAATCCTAACTGAGCTACCAAATCTTCATAGGTAGATATGACATTGGTTGTGACTGCAAAGATGGGGATAATGTTAGCAGCCTGTAAGGCATTTTTTACCTGAGCAATGCTGGGATAATCTTCACCAGTTCCTTCTGGACTACCATCAAGAATGGCATCTCCGTCATTTGGAGGTCTAGAGGCAAAATCACCAGCTTTGTGGTAAGTAGCATCTGTAGATAAAACCACAACCTTAAAGGCATCATTCCGGAAGCCAACTTCACCAGTAGCGCGAACTGCTGTTTGTAACAGTGCTTCTAGTTGTGATTCAGGGAAATCGCCACCATTTCTAATGGTGAGTCCATTGACAGTCGTTTGCAGTAAACCTGTGTCAGCAGTCAGAGCTAAGTCGGTTCTATATACATAGTCACCAGAAAAACCAAATGGGGAAATTGGTTTGTCAACATAAGAGCCAACACCAAAGAAGGTATCAGACACAATACCTGTGATGGAAGTGACTAAATTTGGTACTAAAGTCTTGATTACATTAAGATCATCCCCAAATGAACCAGACAGGTCTTCCAGTAGGAATAAGTCCAGTTTGGAAGGTGTTGCGGGGACGGTTACAGTCACATCTATGTGTAGTGGGTCACCAGCATCTAAAAATACGTCATAGTTACCGGGTTCAACTGCACCGCCCGAAGGAGTAAAACCTGTGACTAAGCTGGCCGCACGAGCTGCCGATGGGACGAATATTCCAGCTATTGCGAATGAACATACAGCAGCACGTGCTGCCAATTGAGACAAGTTTTTTTTGGAATTCAGCATTGATGTGATGTCTCCTATTGTAACTGTTATTACTGAGATGTTCTGAAATCCATGTCGTCAGATTCTTGAGAAGTTTAAAATCGTACTCAAGTTTTTTGTGACGACAGTCCGTAAATCCAACTTTTGCCGCGATCGCAGATACTTAAGTGTGGTAAATACCTAAAAATCAGGCATTTTTATGACTTTTTCCAGCACTAGCGAGGCTTGAACTTCAGCGAGTACACTAATGGCTTATTTTACTAAGCAATACTTCGTAAGTTCACTTTTACACCATACTGTTTACTTGAGTGTTTTGCCAGTAGTAACCCGGAACTTTATGTAAAAATTACAAAGTAAAGTTAAATTACCAAATTTCTCAAATTTACAAGCAACATGAATTACACGGCAATTTTTCGGAGAAATAGACTAAATAAATAATTCTGGGTTTGTGAAGATTGTGTGTTATTTGATTAAAGAAAAACCAAGTAAAAGACTAAGGGTTTATGATTAAAAGATTTTTTAATTTTTATAATAAGTTAAGTAACAAGTAGGGCGATCGCGCTACCTGATTTGTCAGCTAACTATAATTATTAACCATTCACATTCGCTAAATAGCCTTTAGCAATAGGTATCTCAAGTCAAAAATGTTCAAAAAGAGCGTTGCTGATTGATCGTAGGAATTGTGCTATTTTGCTCTCAGGCTCGCAAAGTCTACCTTGAGGCAGATTACAAAAATCTCAATTCATGATCAAATTAGCAACGCCAAAATTTTTACCAACTAATGCGATCGCCCCATTTTTCTGTCATCCTGGTACTAATGCCTGAGACTCTGGCTAAATCTTCTAAAGATGTAAACTTTTGCTGCTGACGAGCAACTATGATTTTTTGGGCTAATTTTTTACCTACTCCCGGAAGAGTTACCAATTCTTCTAAGGACGCAGTATTGATATTTACGGGTTTAATTTCTAGAGACTTACTCGATGTCTGACTTATTATCTGAGGACATTGTTTTTTCTCTGAGGCAATTTTTTGTTGAACTGATGGCGGTACACCCAGTTTAGCATCACCATAAAGACGGGCAAATTCACGCACGTAATGGGCTGCAATTGTCGGATTTTCCACTATTAACAGTGCTTCATCGTTACCATGATTGGCAGCTTTTGACCAATTATGAGAACCTGTAATGACTGTTTTTTGGTCAATAACGCCAAATTTGTGATGCAATAAATCACCTCTAGCTAAAGTAGGTATACCCACAGTAGTTAGAGGATTTTGCCAAGGATTATTATCTACTTCATATTTACAATCATTACTCAGCGCTACTCCCATCATATCCATAGCGTCACTATAATAACGATAGGCAAATTGTGAATCAATTAAAGCCCGAATGGAAACATTATTTTGATAACGGGTTTTGAGAATATTAGCTAGACGCTGTTCAGAAAAAACAAACAACGCCATATCAATAGATTTGCTTGCAGAATCTAAAGTTTTTCCGATTAAACCATTACTCGATTTCTGCCAAGGTTGCGTTGGGGAAATAGGCGAAAAATTTACGGTTATTTTAGTTTCACCTAATGTTATAGTTTGAGGCGATCGCATTGGTTTTTGGATGCCAAATTTACTATCTGGCTGACCTCCTGGACCATCACCCCACATAATATTAAACTCCTCAGTAAATAACACAGCTAATTCTGGGCTATCAATTTCTAAGAAATTGTTGGCATTGCCTAAACTGCTAAGATTACTGTAATCACCATGAATATCACTCAGAGTAAAATTAGCCGAAGTTTTAATTACCCAACGATTATCAACAATCACAAATTTGTGATGCATCAAATTACTACCGGCTGAACCATCAGCCCGATCATCTATCCAAGGAATTTTGGCATTATTTAAAATTATTAATGCGTCCCTTTGATTAATTTCTTCGGGACTCAGTTGATTATCTTGGTTTAAATCAACAAAATTAAAAAATTCCTGATAACGAGCTTGTTCTCTAGGTGTGAACTTTTGGATTTCCCCAGGTGTTAAACTACTCCAAGGACGACTGTAATTATCTTCTAAAATTACTCTCACTTTCACACCCGCTTTTTGTCTCTGGGCTAATGCTTGAGCAATTTTAGGTAAACGAAATTCTTGAATAGCTACGTCTACTGTGGTTTTAGCTTGAGAAATAGCATCAATAATCTGTTGTTCTAAATTATCCCCCAGGCGTGTTTGCTGGCGGTAAGGTTCTTGGTATTCTGAAGCTTGGGAATGGTTAAAGTAAACTTGAACTAATGGATCTTGTGGTAAGGCTGCTAGAAGCTGATTTTTGGGTTGGGCTTTTTGACAAGCAGCTATGGCGAGAATCAGAAAAAAGATCAGGAAATATTTTCGTTGTGGGAAAATCTGCACGGTAATTTGTTAAAAGTGGATTGGGGATGAACACATTTATATTTCCCAAAATTTAGTATCCCAAATTCAGCCACTGACTGATATTCCTGAAAATATAGGTAGTTCGTGCATTAACACAATTATTGATAATATGCAAATATATTTAGATTACAGCGCCACTACTCCCACTCGCCCAGAAGCGATCGCAGCTATGCAAACAGCCCTCAATCAACAATGGGGCAATCCTTCTAGCTTACATGAGTGGGGACAACGAGCCGCCACAATGGTAGAACAAGCGAGAATCCAAGTTGCAGGTTTAATTAATGCGGCTCATCCAGAATCGATTATTTTTACTGCGGGTGGTACAGAAGCTAATAATTTAGCCATTATGGGCATTGCCAGATTATATACTGTACCGCAACACATAATTATTTCCCAGGTGGAACATTCCGCCATTTCTGAACCAGCGCGATTATTGGAAATCTGGGGTTGGAAAGTGACACGTTTGGGTGTAGATGCTAAAGGAAGAGTTCACCCCCAGGATTTAACAGCAGCTTTGCAAGATAACACTGTTTTAGTGTCGGTGATTTACGGACAAAGTGAAATCGGTACTATCCAACCAATTGCAGAATTAGGAAATATTGCCCAAAAACATGGGGTTTTATTTCACACAGATGCAGTCCAAGCTGCGGGACGTGTACCCATAGATGTGCAGAAATTGCCCGTAGATTTACTCAGCCTTTCCAGTCATAAGATATATGGTCCCCAAGGGGCTGGGGCGCTGTATGTGCGTCCGAATATCGAATTAGTGCCTTTGTTGGGTGGTGGTGGTCAAGAAATGGGATTGCGTTCTGGGACTCAAGCCGTACCTGCGATCGCCGGTTTTGGAATTGCAGCCGAATTAGCAACCGTAGAATTACTGAGTGAAATCCCCCGTTTAATCAAGTTGCGCGATCGCCTATTTTCTCACTTAGCAGATATTCCTGGTTTAATTCCCACAGGCGATCGCAATCATCGTTTACCTCACCATGTCAGTTTCTGTCTAGAACACGCCGATGGTAAAAAAATCAGTGGTAAAGCTTTGGTAAGACAAATGAATCTGGCTGGTATTGGTATTAGTGCCGGTTCTGCCTGTCACAGTGGTAAACTTAGCCCTAGTCCGATACTTTTAGCAATGGGTTATCCCGAATCAGCTGCTTTGGGAGGGGTGCGCTTGACTTTGGGGCGTGATACTACGGAGGCTGATGTTGATTGGGCGGCGATGGTGTTTAAGCAAGTTTTGCAAAGACTGTCACTTTAAGGGTTAAAAATATGAATTTTCCTGATCAACTCCAACAAAAGATTGAAAAATGGGTAAGTATTTAGGGAGTTTCAACTGAACAATTTGTGTTGCAAGCAATCGCTCAAAAGATTAATGCTTTAAGTCAGCAAACAAGCGAAACAGTTGTATTTTTAAGAGTAGCAATGTAAAATCTTGTTCATCACTAAAAAAAATCATGTTTAAACAAGTTACACTTAAAAACTTTAAAACACATAAACTGACTACTGTACAGCTTCATCCAGTAACCTTGCTGATTGGTAATAATAATTCAGGCAAGTCTAACCTTTTAACAGGGATACAACACTTTTGTAGGCTAGTAAGAAGAGGTCGTCCTGGAAATATTAATAAAACAGTTAATGTTCATAGAGATTTATATCCTCATCGTTATAGGCTAGCTGCTGATCATGAACCAATGGGATTTATAATAACTTGGAATAACTTAAAGGGAAGTATTATCTATGAAATGGAATTATATGAAAATAGGCATTTTCCAGAATCTGCTAGCTGCAAAGAAAAAATAACAATAAGGCTAGATAGTGCAGATGAAAAGATAATTACCAGTGGACATGACCAGTCAACTAACTTAATGGCTTTAAGGCAAGACCTTGAAGACAATGCATCTTTGCAAACAGCAGAAAAACAATTGTGTAAAGAGTTTTTTGGGGATTTTGCAAATACATATAGTTATCATTTTCAACCTGCTTTTCTCAAAGGTTTAGTTAAAGATGAGCAAATGGGGAATCTTGATGATTCTCCTCATGAAATAGGAAAAAGTGATTATATTAAAATTCCTGCTGAATTAGGTAGTACAGGGCTGGGATTGCAAGCAGTTGTTAAATATATTAAAGAAAAAGAGGAACGGACATTTACAAGATTTACAGCTTTAATGAGGAGATTTGAAAATAATTTTCAAGGTGTTCGCTATAATGAGAAGATTTCTAAACTGGTTTGGGAGTTCGATTTTGGCAGAAAAACAACTGTAGAGGAGTTCACTCCAGATTCGGTTTCAGATGGATTTATGAAAGCGGCGGCTATTAGTCTTCTAGCTTCTCTTTATAGACCACCAAGTTTGATACTTTTAGAAGAAATTGAAAATGGTGTAAATCCTGGGAATATTCAAGAACTAATGCATTGGATTTGGCAAATGACATCTCCAACTTCAGAAGGATATACATCTCAATTTATTATTACTTCTCATAGTCCCTCTGTCTTACGTGAATTTCATAATTACTTAGATCATGTTTATACAGTTCGTTTAGAAAAACGTAATAGAACAAGTGATGTCAGAAATCTAAATACATCTCTGGAAACACTTGTCGGTATAGGTACTGTAGAAGGTGAGATAATAGATGATGAAACTACAGGGAAACGGATAGTACAAATACCAAAGTATCAATTAGCAGAACTTTGGTACTCCGGGACAATTGGGTAATTGGGTAAAATGTAATGCCAGAGAGAAATATAGGGATTATTGGAGATGGAGCTACTGATAGGGCAATTTTTAGAAAAATTTCTGAATGTATTCTATCTAATGGTTATGAAAATAATGTGACTCTTAACTATTTTGAATTAAAAAGGCAAACACTGCATGATCCAGTAGAAAAATATTGTAGAGAAGTTATAAAATTAAATAGTGGTTGCTATTTAACAGGTGAACAAGCTGCTGAATTTAGAAGATCAGTTACCAATACTCTTTACGGTGCTTTTGCAGAATTTGAAAAAGAAGTTACGGAAGTTAGTAACCGGGATATCATACTACTCACGGCTGATAGTGAACATACGCTTACTACGCCTGATGACTACTTTAAGGATTGGAGATTCAGTATATCTAAAATATTAGTAGGAGGAATAGAAACATTTTATGGAGCGAAGGCACGAGAAGGTTACACCCACGAATACTTACCTGTGGTAATTCCGCTTGTGACATTTCCCTCAACTGAGATATTTATCGCTGCTGCAAAAGACTTAATTGGCAGAAAACCAGGGAAGAAACCAGGAGAATTAAAACAATTACTTTACGGTACTACGAATCTTCAAACTCTTCGAGAAGAAGACCTTCAGAGCAAAGCATTAGATTTTATAACAATGGAAAGTATAGGCAGAATTTTTTACCATGTTCCTGAATCTCGTACTTTTATTCAAACTTTATCTCTTGGGAAGTATTCGTGAAAAGTTATTATCAGCAATTTTTACTTGTGAATAAACCTGAATAAATCGCCGAAAATCCTATATTATATATATCCAAATATTTGACAATTTTTTTTCTAAATATATCTCTGGAAAATCCCTAAATGGCTCGCACACCCACCTTAAAATTTGATCGCGGTACATTAATTTTACATCCACCGCCACGGGGTAAGGGTTGGATGGATTATGCTACTTGGGATGATCGGGTGGAGAAGTTTCGCATTCCCGCCATGAGATATCGGGCTTTGGTGGAAGCACTACAAGCTGAAGATGTTGATTTTGTGGATGAGGCTAAGGAATTTTATCCGGTGGATTTAATTCCGAGTATGGAAATGGAGCCTTACCCCCACCAAGTTGAGGCGTTAGCAGCTTGGAAGTTGGAGGGAAGACAGGGGGTTGTGGTGTTACCTACTGCGGCGGGAAAGACTTATTTGGCGCAAATGGCGATGCAATCTACACCCCGCACTACTTTAATTGTGGTTCCAACTTTGGATTTGATGCATCAATGGTATGCTCATTTGGTGGCGGCTTTTCCTGATGCTGAGGTGGGTTTGTTGGGTGGTGGTTCACGCGATCGCACTGCAATATTAGTGGCGACTTATGATAGTGCGGCTATTCATGCGGAAAGCTTGGGAAATAAGTATGCTTTGCTGGTGTTTGATGAATGTCATCATTTACCTACGGATTTTGGACGGGTAATTGCAGAGTATGCGATCGCACCTTATCGTTTAGGATTATCAGCAACACCAGAACGCACTGATGGGAAACACGCAGATTTAAATATTCTCATTGGACCGGAAGTCTATCGCAAACGCGCTGAGGATTTAGCGGGAAGTGCTTTAGCTAACCATGAAATTGTCCAAATTAAGGTGAAGTTATCACAGAATGAGCGAGAGAGATACAATCAATTAATTCAAACTCGCAATGATTTTTTGCGCCAATCAAAGATTTCTTTGGGGAGTATTCAAGGTTGGCAAATGTTTGTGAAAATGAGTGCGCGATCGCCTGCTGGACGTAGGGCTATGTTAGCACACCGGGAAGCGAAAAACATCGCCTTGGGTACTGATGGTAAGTTAAGGATTTTAGCTAATTTATTGGCGGAACATTTTCCGGAAAGGATTCTCATTTTTACGGCTGATAATGCGACGGTTTATAGTATTTCTGAAAAGTTATTAATTCCGGCGATTACTCATCAAACTCCTGTGAAGGAACGTCATGAAATTTTAACTAAGTTTCGGGAGGGGGAATACAATACTTTGGTGGCTTCTCATGTGTTGAATGAGGGGGTTGATGTTCCTGCTGCTTCTGTGGCGATTATTTTGTCGGGGACTGGTTCGACTAGGGAGTATGTTCAGCGTTTGGGTCGGGTGTTGAGAAAGGGGAATGTGGCTAATAAGCGGGCGATTTTATATGAGGTGGTGGCTGAGGATACTAGTGAGGAGGGGACTTCGGCGCGACGTAGGGGGGAAGAGAGGAGTAACGAACCGCCAAGTCGCCAAGGTCGCCAAGAAAAGAGGGGGAATTTGCAGGTTGTTTATGGGGGTGGGAAGGGTAGTACTCCTAAAGCTGCGGAACAGGTAGAGATTAAGTATTCAACGGATAAGAACAATGTTACCGACGGATTTACTCAGTCATCGCCAAAACGGAGAGGAAATAATTCCGAAGAGGTTGAAGATTGATCAGAAAACTTTGGATTTGGGGAATGAGTTGATTGGTTGTTTTGAGGAGGCGAAAGGGAAGACTCAGGGGGTGTTGGAACGTCAGCTTTTAGATTTGGAGGGTGATGCTACTGATTATCGGGTGAAGCGGGGTTTGGCTTATATTCTCAAGAGTAGTTTCTGCACTTTTGAGGTGGTGAGTCCTTTGGAACCGCCTATGTTACGGGAACGGGTGTTTGCTTTGGCGGCGAAGTCGGTTCCTAGTGGGGAGTCTACTCAGGTGACTTTAACGAAGATTGCTGATGAGTTGAGTCAGGAATTGGAACGTGAGGTGTTGTTGGAACAGGTACGCGATGGTTTATATGCTGATTTGGCTGAAAATAAGATTTTAACTAATTTTGATGCGCCGAGTCCGGTGGATTTATTAAATAGATATAATTTGTCTCAGGTACAGGGAATTTTTTATAAAGCCAGTAAGTTAATTTTAAATGCTCATCGTAATGTTCCAGGGGAATATAAGCTGTTGTTTCGTTATTTGAAGTTGTTTCAATTAATGGCTTATATTGAAGGTGATGCTGACCACGGGTTTACAATTACCGTTGATGGACCGACGAGTTTATTTAATCCTAGTACAAGATATGGGCTAGCGATCGCCAAATTAATTCCGGCTTTACTTCATGTCACTAAATGGAGTCTTTCCGCGACGTTGCAAACTCGTGATCCTTACACCAAAGCATGGAACACGGGAAGATTTACCCTCAATTCTGAATGTGGTTTAGTGTCTCACTATTCCAAGGGTAAGCCTTACGATAGTATGCTAGAGTCATCCTTTGCCGATAAATGGGATGCACTTAAAACAGATTGGGTATTAGAGCGAGAAGTGGATTTATTACCCGTTCCTGGTAGTGTGATGATTCCCGATTTTCGGTTAGTCCATCCTGATGGGAGAGACTATTTATTAGAAATAGTTGGTTATTGGCGACCAGAATATTTGCAAAAGAAATTTTATCAAGTGCGTAGTTCTGGATGTGACAATTTAATTTTAGCTATTTCCGAAAGATTAAACTTAGAAAAAGCTGGAGTAAAATTAGATAATGTCCCCGCCAAAATTGTCTGGTTTAAAGATAAGTTATTACCAAAAGCCGTATTAGCAGTAATTGAGGAAGATGTATGAAAAGTATAGAAACAATTGCCACAGTCACAAAAGACGGTAAAATTACAGTACAATTACCGCCTGATATCCCAGCAGGTGAGCATCATGTAGTGATAGTAATTGAAGAAAAATATACAGATGAGAAAGTAGAGAGTCAGGAAAAGCGTCCTCCTTTAAACTTTCCCGTGCATAATTGTGGTCTTGGTTCTGAAAATCTTTCTTTAAGACGTGAGGATATGTATGGTGATTGGGGAAGGTAATCCTGTTTTTTTAGATACAAATATCCTAGTATATGCTAGTCAAATTCAGTCTCCATTTCACATAGCCGCGATATCAGCTATGCAAAGTTTATATGATGTGGGTGTGGACTTGTGGATTAGCCGACAAATATTGCGGGAATATTTAGCTACTCTTACCCGTACTCAACAATTTACCAACCCATTACCCATTGCAACAGTAATTGAGGATGTTCTCTATTTTCAAACCCGTTTTCGGGTAGCTGAAGATAGTTCTCTGGTAACAGATAGGTTACTAAATCTCATTGAGCAAATTCCTAGCAGTGGTAAGCAAGTTCATGATGCCAATATTGTCGCCACCATGCTAGTTTACAATATCCCTCAACTACTGACTCACAACACAAGTGACTTTGCCAGATTTGCTAACTTAATTACTGTCTTGCCTTTGCAGGAGTAATTTTTTAAACTTTTATCATATTGAGTATATCATCTCGTGTTTCTTCAGGCAATTTACCATTTGTATAAACAACGAACTTGGCTAAATCATGATTTGAATGATGCTTCACAAAATGTTCGTTAAAATCAACGCCATTACTCACAATTCCACCATTGCGTTCATTCAGAATTTGGATAGACTCTTCTAAATTTGGAGAAGGAAGAATCAACACGACATTTTCATAAGGCGCTAAAACTCTTTGTACTCGCTGGAAAAGTTCATTGTCTTCAAAAACAGAATGTCCTGCACCAAAATCAATCACACAATTTTTATGTTCAGAAAGTAATCTTTCCACTGCGTAGGCTTCAAAGCGTTTCCAATAACGATAAATCCCTTCAAATCCTGCTTCTTCTCTTATTTGCTGTGCGAGTTCTGCATCATAATTTATTTCCTGATAATAATCCAATCGTACATCGTCCATAGAACACTGTGAAATTCCTAACTTTTGAGCGAGGAGTTTTCCCAGAGTGCTTTTACCTGTACCAACTGGGCCAATGAGAATAATATCTGAAATCAGATGGCTCATTTTAAATAGAAATAGCAGCTAAACAAAAAAGTTAAAGGATTAATTACTTACAAGTCGAACTGTCCACTCATTTTCTGTTCCAACAACTCCAACAACTCATTTACATCCTTCCCCACTTCCTCAAAACAAACCGGCGGAGGAGGTTCAGGTGCAAACTGAATCAACTTCAATTCACCCTTACCAATCCCAATCATCACCACTTCCATTTCAGGTTTATGATGATCAACAATACCCAAAATTTCCTGAAGCCGATTATCAACCTTCTGATTTAAATCTTCTATCGCCGCTTGAGGACAATAAATAAAATGTGGAGTTGGCTGTAAATCAATCCCAACAGTACCCTGACTATTCCCATTCTCCAACCACAACCCCCAAAAAAGCGCCGCCAAATCGCGCTGATTTTCCTTCACAAACCTATCCAACTGGCCGCGCCACTTGCTATTCCCTGTCTCCGGTTGACTACTTCCAAACATCATAAATAATTCGTAATTCGTAATTCGTAATTCGTAATTGAATGAGTGAGATTTATCTTAAGCCACTTTGGACACGCCAGAGGCTTGCATAAATACCGTCTTTATCCAGTAATTGCTCATGGGTTCCTGATTCTATCAATTTCCCATGCTCCATGACATAAATACAATCAGCATTACGGATAGTAGAAAGACGATGAGCGATCGCAATGGTAGTTCTATCTACTGTAATCCGTTCGAGCGATCGCTGAATAGCCGCTTCCGTTTCATTATCCACCGCCGAGGTAGCCTCATCTAAAATCAAAATTGGCGGATTCTTGAGTATTGCACGTGCGATCGCAATTCTTTGTCGTTGTCCACCAGATAACTTTTGACCACGCTCCCCCACAATTGTCTCATAACCTTGGGGCAGTTCCATAATAAATTCATGCGCCTCAGCCACCTTAGCCGCCGTAATGATCTCTGATTCTCTAGCATCAAAGCTGCCATAAGCAATATTCTCCGCCACCGTACCATGAAATAAAAATACATCCTGACTCACCAAACCAATACAGCGCCGCAAATCCCGTAAATTTAAATCTGGTAATGCAATCCCATCTAGGGTAATTTTCCCAGATTTTACCTCATACAACCGCAATAAAAGTTTAACTAAAGTGCTTTTACCCGAACCAGTAGAACCCACAATTGCAATTGTATTTCCGGCGGTCACACGCAAAGACAGATTTTCCATCACTGGTAATCTATCTTGATAAGCAAAACTGACATTGTGAAACTCCACTTCCCCCCGCACAACATCCACAGGTAAAGCGATGTTTCCGGGATGAATTGCAAAAGGAGTATCCAACAAATTCATCACCCGATTAGTAGAAGCCATCGCCCGTTGATATAAATCAAAGGTATCGCCTAACCTAGTTAAAGGCCAAAGTAAACGCTGGATTAAAAATATTAATACACTGTAAGCGCCTACAGACATTCTCCCAGCCACTGCTTCCATACCACCAAATAGGAGTAAGGCTGTAAAACTGATTAAAATCAACATCCGAATCAACGGAATAAAAGCCGCAGACAGTGCGATCGCTTTCGAGTTACTTTGTTTATAAGCTAGACTTTCTAACTCTAAACGTCCGGCTTCATACTCCTCAGCCGTGAAACTCTTAATCGTAGTGATTCCACTCAGATTATTTGACAAACGGCCATTGAGTAAACCTACCTTTTCGCGGACATCAGCATAACGTGGTGCTAACAACTTCTGAAAAGCTACCGAACCCCAGAGAATAAAAGGCATCGGCAAAATTGCCATCCAAGCTATACTAGGAGCCAAAACAAAAAATGCCCCGCCAATAATTACCACAGTGGTGATTACTTGAATGATGTCATTTGCGCCCACATCTAGAAAACGCTCTAATTGGTTCACATCATCACTGAGGATAGACATTAACCCCCCTGTGCTGCGTTCCTCAAAATAAGCCAATTCCAACTCTTGCAGGTGTTTGTATGCATCCAAACGTAAATTATGCTGAATCTTCTGCCCTAAGTTACGCCACAATAACTTATAGCGATATTCAAAAAATGATTCTAAAATCCAAGTAATCACAGTGAGTAGAGACAGAATCAAAAATTGCCCAAAGACATCTTTAACACCAAACTGAGCAATGATCGAATCCTGCTGCTGAACTACCACATCCACCGCAATCCCAATTAGTGCTGGTGGTGCTAAATCAAAAAGTTTATTCAGGATAGAACAAACAATAGCCAGCCAAATTTGTTGCCGATACTCGTGTCCGTAGTCAAGCAAGCGCTGAAGAGGATGTACTGAATGCCTACGTCTTTTTGATGCCTGAACAGATTTAAATGCTATAGCCACAGTCATTTACGGTTGCGTGACACTGATGTTACCACAATAAGAGGCAGGGGGGCAGGGGGCAGGGAGCAGGGGGGAGAAGAAGCAAGGGGGGCAAGGAGCGGGGGTAAGATAGGTAAAAAAAGTAGCAGGGAACATGGAAAAAGAACCAATTAAAAGTCATGAAGACTTGGAAGTTTACAAAATGGCATTTGATGTTGCCATGAAAATTTTTGAATTATCAAAGAAGTTTCCTGTAGAAGAGAAGTATTCATTGATAGATCAAATTCGTCGTTCATCTCGTTCTGTTTGTGCAAATCTTGCAGAAGCATGGAGAAAGCGTCGTTATGAAGCAGCTTTTGTAGCTAAACTAAGTGATTCTGAGTCCGAGGCAGCAGAAACGCAAACTTGGCTTAAGTTCGCGGTTAAATGTAATTATTTAGATGTGGAAACAGGTAGAGAACTTTATGGAGCCTACAATCGCATTTTAAGCATTCTAGTAACTATTATCAACAACCCAACACCCTGGCTGTTAAAACGCTAATTCCCGCCACCCTGCCTCTTCTCCCCTGCCCCCTGCTCCCTGCTCCCCTGCCTCTTTTCCCCTGCCTCTTCTCCCCGCCACCCAGCCTCTTCTCCCCTGCCCCCTGCTCCCTGCCCCCCTGCCTCTTTTTACCGAGGACGTGTCACCATAGTACAGGAGTTGCCTAAAGATGCAAAAGGAGATAGAACCTTGAAAAGTCAGCAATTTGGGAATTGGCAAACCACAGTTTTTGGAATTGTGTTAGCACTCATTGTCCTCGTCGGACTAAATTCCTTTGTTATTCTCAACCCAGGACAAGCAGGAGTCATCAGCATCTTAGGTAAAGCTAGAGATGGTGCGCTACTAGAAGGTATTCACATTAAACCACCCCTGGTGTCGGTAGTTGATGTGTATGATTTGACGGTACAAAAATTTGAAGTCCCAGCCGAAAGTTCTACCAAGGACTTGCAAAATTTATCAGCAAGATTTGCGATTAACTTTCGCCTTGACCCCACACAGGTAGTTGAGGTAAGAAGAAAGCAAGGAACTTTAGCAAATATTGTCTCAAAAATCATTGCTCCTCAGACACAGGAAGCATTTAAAATCGCTGCTGCTAGAAGAACAGTAGAAGAAGCAATTACCAAAAGGAGTGAATTAAAAGAAGACTTTGATTTTGCTTTGGGCAATCGCCTGGCTAAATATGGGATAATTGTGCTAGATACTAGCGTAGTTGACTTGAATTTCTCGCCAGAATTTGCCAAAGCTGTAGAAGAAAAACAGATAGCTGAACAGCGAGCGCAAAGAGCCGTTTATATAGCCAGGGAAGCCGAACAACAAGCTCAGGCGGATGTGAATCGCGCCAAGGGTAGAGCCGAAGCCCAAAAACTCTTAGCAGAGACTCTCAAAGCCCAAGGTGGGCAGTTAGTTCTGCAAAAAGAAGCAATTGAAGCTTGGAGAAATGGCGGCTCTCAGATGCCTAGAGTCCTCGTTATGGGTAATGAATCCAAAGGCGGTGTGCCATTCCTTTTCAACCTGGGAAATCCCGAATACAATCAACCATAATTTGAGTAAATAATGCAAAATGGGGTGGGAGTAACCCACCTCAGATACCAAAGCCAAACCCAGAAAATCATAAATTGATTTATGACGACACCAAACCATCAAGACCTGACAATCTCAGAAGCTACAAAAATTCTGCATAAATTCAACTGCTTAGACATCGCACCCATTCTCAAACCTTCAGAAAAAGCCTTGGTGCGTCGGGCTTTAACTTTGGTAGCTAGTATTTCGGATTACCAAATATTAGGGATTTGTGCTGATACCGCAGAAGATGGGATACTGGCGATGAGGACTTATTCTCATGCTTTTGGCTATGAAGTCCCCACTGATTTAGCTACACCCGAAGGTCCAGTTTATATCAAATTGAATGGCAAAAATGGATTATGTTATCTCGATGCTTATGCCGGACATCATCGGGGTGTATTAATTTCTTGCCAATCTTATAATGAAGGGGGAATCAACGAAATGTATGGACATTTACCCCTGGATTTATTTGTGTAGAATTTGCCACTGTCGTTGGAAGTATTCCAAATGTGTAAGTTAAATTGACTAACGAGATTGTAACTTACACAGGCGGATAAAAGAAAATAACCCACTTGAAATGTTCCCATCTTGGTAAAACTAGATGTTCTACAGACACCGACTAATGATCAATGATTTACCCTGAGCGTAGCCGAAGGGCTAATAACTAATTTTTATGAGTACTATTACATTACAATCAGTTAAAAAAGATTTTGGCATCAAAGAACTTTTACGAGATGCTAGTTTTAGCTTAGATGCTACCGATAAAGTTGGCTTAATTGGGACTAACGGTTCTGGTAAATCAACTTTATTAAAAATGATTGCCGGATTAGAATCAATTGATAGTGGACAAATTACCTTTAGTTCTGGTGCAAAAGTAATTTACTTACCGCAGCAGCCAGATTTAGATGAAAATCACACTGTTTTAGAGCAAATTTTTGCTGATAGTGGTGAACATTTGGCTTTGGTGCGTGAGTATGAAGAACTATCTCATAAACTGGTTCACCATCCAGAAGATAGTCAGTTAATGTCCCGCTTGTCTGGGGTAATGCAACGCATGGAAACTGCTGGCGCTTGGGAACTGGAAACCAACGCCAAAATTATCTTAACTAAGTTAGGAATTTCTGATTTTGATGCGGTTATTGGTACTTTGTCAGGAGGCTATCGCAAGCGCATCGCTTTAGCAACAGCCTTACTATCAGAACCAGATGTTTTACTGATGGATGAACCTACAAACCATCTGGATGCGCTGTCTGTGGAATGGCTGCAAAGTTATTTAAATCGCTTTCGTGGCGCACTTTTGCTCATAACTCACGACCGCTATTTTCTTGATCAAGTCACAAACCGAATTATTGAAATCGACCGAGGCGATATTTACACTTATTCTGGTAATTATTCATATTACCTGGAAAAGAAAGCTTTAGCTGAAGAATCGGCAATTAGTAGCCAACGCAAACACAAAGGTATATTACGCCGAGAATTAGAATGGTTAAGCCGGGGACCAAAAGCCAGAAGCACTAAACAAAAAGCCCGAATTCAACGCGTAGAAAGTTTGCGGGAAACTGAGTTTAAACAAGTCCAGGGAAAAGTTGATATTTCCACCGTTAGCCGTCGCATTGGTAAAAAAGTTATTGAATTAAATAACGTCTCTAAAGGCTATGATGGACGGACTTTAATTAAGGATTTCACCTACGAATTTAGTCCAGAAGATCGCATTGGAATTATTGGCGGAAATGGAACTGGTAAATCTACTTTAATGGATATGATTACCAAACGTATTCAACCAGATTCCGGTATTGTGGATATTGGGACGACAATTCACATCGGCTATTTTGACCAGCATTCGGAAGAGTTACTTTCAGCCGTAGACGAAAATCAGCGCGTGATTGACTACATTAAAGAAGAGGGCGAATTTGTCAAAGTTTCTGATGGAACTCAAATTTCTGCTTCTCAAATGTTAGAACGGTTTCTGTTTCCCGGAAACCAGCAATATGCGCCAATTAATAAGTTATCTGGTGGAGAAAAACGCCGTTTGTTTTTACTGCGGATTCTGATTGGTGCGCCTAATGTGTTGATTTTAGATGAACCTACCAATGATTTAGATGTGCAGACATTGGCGGTACTAGAGGATTATTTAGAAGATTTTCCTGGTTGTGTAATTGCAGTTTCTCACGATCGCTACTTTTTAGATCGCACTGTAGATACTATTTTTTCCTTGGAAGAGGGCGGTAATCTCCGTAAATATCCAGGTAATTACTCAATTTATCTCGATTACAAGAAGGCTGAGGAGGAAGAAGCAAAACAGCAACAAACCGCGAATACGAAGGAAAAACCCAAGGAAGAGGTGAAAGTTGCAGCTTCGTCTTCAGACAGCGACAATAAAAAGCGCCGCAGACTATCAAACTGGGAAAAGCGGGAATTTGAGGAGTTAGAAGGTAAAATTGCCAAGTTGGAAACTGAGAAAGCCACAGCCGAAAAAGCTTTGGTAAATGTCTCTGCTGGGAATTACACCCAAGTCCAGAAACTCTACGAACAAGTGGAAAATCTCAAGCATTCGATTGATACGGCGACAGAACGGTGGTTAGAATTAGCAGAGATGGATGCTTAATAAAATCGGTAAGAAATAATATGTCTGTTAAAGTTGGTGATACTGCGCCTGATTTCTCTCTCAGCGCCCAAAATGGTTCCACAGTTAGCCTTAGCGCTTTTCGTGGTCAAAAAGCTGTGGTGTTATACTTTTATCCCAAGGATGATACACCGGGATGTACAGCCGAATCTTGTGCTTTCCGGGATCAATATGAGGTGTTTAAAACTGCTGGTGCGGAAGTGATTGGCGTTAGCGGTGATTCTAACGAGTCTCACCAGAAATTTGCCCAGAAGTACAATTTACCTTTTACGCTGTTGAGTGATAAAGGCGACCAAGTACGGAAGCAATACGGCGCAACTGCTATGTTTGGTTTTGTCCCCGGTCGTGTGACTTATGTGATTGACAAAGAGGGCGTTGTGCAGTATGTGTTTGATTCAATGTTGAATTTTAAGGGTCACGTTGAGGAAGCGCTGAAAACTTTGCAACAGTTGGCGGTATAAAAGAACCTCACCCCCAGCCCCTCTCCTTAGTAAGGAGAGGGGAGCTAGAAAGGTGAGCTAGAGAGGTGAGTTAGTTTCCCCCATTCCCTTGTAGGGAAGGGGGGCTAGGGGGGTTAGGTCTGCTGACCCGACTCTTACTTATGAGAGTGGGCTTTTTCGGGGACAGCTTGGGCTGAATTGCCATTTTTGCCGTTGGTGTTTCCGTTACTATGACGGGGTTGAATTACACCGTAACCGCCGTGGTTACGCTCGTAAACCACATTCATTTCGCCAGTTTCAGAGTTGTGGAACATATAAAAGTCGTGTCCCACCAGTTGCAGCTGTTGTGTGGCTTCTGCAACGGTCATCGGGGGCATGGAAAAATACTTTGTACGGACGACCTCGTTTGGTAGTTCGGGGGTGCGATCGCCTATTAAATCCGCCGCCACTGGTTCAGGAACTAATACTTGATTTGTGGGTGGGGCATTAGTTTTCTGGTCTTGAAGTCTTTCCTTATATTTACGCAGTTGACGGGCAATTTTATCTGCTACTAAATCAATGCTGGCGTATAAATTTTCGCTGCTTTCCTCTGCACGGATAACACTACCATTTGCAAAAATAGTGACTTCCGCCGCTTGCTTGGTGGTAATCCGAGGATTGCGGGCGACACTCAGATGCACATCCACTTCATTGGTGATGTTCTGAAAATGACTTACGGCTTTTTCAATTTTTAGATGTACATACTCCCGAATAGCATCGGTGATTTCAATATTTTTGCCGTGGATGACAAGCTTCATGTAAACTCTCCCACTGAATATATTTGATGTGAATTTGTTTTGTATGAAAAGAAGTCGCGGTAAGGTCTTTCACTACCGCCAAAACAAATTTTGAACTATTTTAATGTACTGCTTATGCGTTGGCTCTGTTTTGGATGGGTGATCCAGTTCCAGATGCAAACGATTTATGAGATTCACCAGCCAGTGCATTCGTTCTGATTCTGTTTGGCGTGATGCTGGATGCTGAGATTTCCTCCTAACACCGTTGAGGTTATATATTCAACTTAGCATTTTGTATTCTAGAATGCACCTGACTTTGGCGTTCCTTTAAAATCCTTTGCATTGCTTGACATTTCTTGACCCAAAAGCTGTAAATTGAAATATATTTGGTGAATAACCCAGTTGTTTTTTGGCATGATTCGTAGTACCGAAAGGGATTCCAGACGTTGTTTGTTATTTAACGCCGGATTGATGCCATACACAGAGGCACTTTTATGGCAGCGATCGCTTCTCCAGGAGCGCATTCTTCAACCTAGTCTGGATGATGTGTTAATATTGCTAGAGCATCCGCCTGTCTATACTTTGGGACAAGGCAGCAACCCCGAATTTCTCAAAGACCTAGATCAAAGTAAGTTCAATGTTCACAGAGTTGAACGTGGTGGCGAAGTAACTTACCATTGCCCTGGTCAAGTTGTGGGGTATCCTATTTTAAATCTGCAATATTATCGTAAAGATTTGCATTGGTATTTACGGCAGCTAGAAGAAGTATTAATTCGGGTATTGGCAGTTTATGGGTTGACAGGCGATCGCCTACCGGGTTTTACTGGAGTTTGGTTAGAAGGGCGTAAAGTCGCCGCCATCGGCATTAAAGTCAGCCGTTGGATTACCATGCACGGGTTTGCATTCAATGTTTGTCCCGATATGTCAGGCTTTAAACAAATTATCCCCTGTGGTATTGCTGATAAACCCGTCGCCAGTTTAGCCGAATGGATTCCCGGTATTACCTGCGAAGAAGTGCGTGTTAATATAGCTGATTGTTTTGCGGAAGTATTCGGCGTGGAATTAGTCGAGTGACTAAACTGCTGGTGCGGCAGAAATTACCAAAAATGTCAGCAGTACCAAAATCAGGATACTGAGTTTAACAATTAGGTAGTTGGTAGGGTCAAATAGTGTCAAGTTGTAAATCATCACAACCTCCAATCGTAGATGACTTCTACCTCTATTGTGACTCAAAAATTTCTAAAGCAGTGCTGAGGTAACATTTTGTAGCATTATTAGACTTTTGGCGGGACAGATTTCTGATATTCTAACCGTAGTTGTGGAACATCAACCCGTTCACCCTCATAAAACTGCACACGGCTGACTTCTTGTAAACCCAATTCTGTAAACTGGGCTAATTCGGAATCAGACAAAGCCCAGGGAGGTCCATCAGGTTCTATATCTGTGTCTCTAAACCGATTAATCACTAATAAAGTTCCTGTTGCGGCGACTACAGAAGCCACTGACGCAATCACAGTAGAACGGAGATTTAAAGGTAAAGCTTGGATATTCCGAATTTCTACAACTAAATCAAAAGCTTGATGCCATTGTGCAGGTAAATTTAACAAATCTGCAACTACATAATTCACAGAAGAATCAGGAAATCGTTGCTGACACCAATCAATAGCCGTTGGCGAAATATCAAAAGCAGTAACTTGAAAACCCCGACTGGCTAAAGCTTCTGCATCATCTCCCAAACCACACCCAATTACCAGCGCCGAAAGTCCCTCACCTTGAGTATCATGAATAGTCAACCAATCTTGTAAATAAGGGTGACAAATTAACTTAGCCCAAGGAATTTGTGTGACATCACCCTGAGACTGACTATATAAAACATCAAACCATGCAGTAGGATTAGCCTCTTCCATAGCTTGGTTCGCTAACTCCTTCACCCGTTGCTGTAAACCTTCTGGCTGTTTCTCAAACATCTCTAACTCTCTGCGCCTCTGCGCCTCTGCGTGAAATAATTAATTTTAAAACTCCCCCAGAAAATCCGAGGGAGTCTTTCAGCTATTCAATTTTGTCAGACAACTATACAGGATTAGGTTGAGTTCTATTTTGCAGTAACTGAATAATCGCTGCTTTTTCTAAAATTCCCACCAGTACACCATTGTCACGAATCACAGAAATCGTAGATAACTTTTGTTGTTCGAGTAACTGTACTACTTCCAACAGAGGTTGATCTGATTTAACTGTAGTCGATTCTTCAATGGACTTCATCACGGCGCTGACTGGGGTTTCTGTCCACTGTGTTGTGGGAACAGTCCGCAAATCATTCAGGTTAATTGCGCCGATTAATTTTCCATCTTCATCAGTGACTAAGAATGTTTTCCAATCTTGATTGTTAAAAATTCGTTGGTCTGCAAACTCTCTGAGGCTAGTATTGGCGGATACGATGGGGCTATGGTCGGTTACAGCATCTGCTGCGGTCAAGCCTGTGAATTTTTGTTGTACTCTGGCAAATTGGGCTGATTTACCAGCATTTTGTAGCAAGAAGAAACCGATTAACAAGTTCCAAGAGTTGGCGAAGCTACCAAAGAATAATAGGGGAATTAAACCAGATGCGATCGCCACCCAACCAAATATTTGTCCTACGCGACTGGCGAAAGTTACACCTTTGTAAGGGTTGCCTGTAATCTTCCACACAGCAGCCTTGAGGATATTACCACCATCTAAAGGTAAGCCAGGAATTAAGTTAAATAACGCTAATGCCAAGTTAACAGAAGCCAGAACACCAAGGATAGCTGCTGTTGCACCTGTGGCGGCGGTAGTGACACCAATGACTGTGAATACACCACAGAGGACGAGGCTAACTAAAGGACCTGCAATCGCCACCCAAAATGCTTCCCCTGGGGTTTCCGATTCTTTTTCTAAACTAGCCAAGCCACCAAATATAAATAATGTGATGGATTTGACATCGATTCCTTGGCGAATTGCGACAAAGCTATGTCCTAATTCATGGGCGACGACAGAGGCAAACAATAACAACGCTGTCATCAATCCCAGTGTTAAAGCTAATCCCCCAGATAATAAGGGAAATTGTGCCGTCAGTCCACTGCTATAACTCCAAGCTACCAAGCCCAGAACTAGAAACCATGACGGATGGATATAGAAGGGAATCCCGAAGAGATTACCAACGCGAATTGTGCCATTCATGCCGTACACCTTTGAATACATATATAAGAGATTTGCTTGCGCTTTTCTCTATGAATTTATTGTAACGTAATGTTAAAAATATTTAATCTTGGTCATAGTTGTGTTATCCGTCCCTTTTAGGGCGGTTGTTAGCAATAGCTAGAGGTTACTCAACAATGAGGAAGGTACTGAGTTTATGGGATACTTTGGTATACGTTGACGAAGTGCAGCGTAGGAATGCGGATTTAATAAAATACAGAACCTCACCCCCAACCCCTCTCCTTAGTAAGGCTATCGTGTACACACAAGTCTTATCAAGTTGCCTCATCACGTTTTGATCCCCCCTAGCCCCTCTTGAGAAGGGGGGAAAATTTCTTAAAGTCCCCCTTTTTAAGGGGGATTTAGGGGGATCAGATCACTTGTGTGTACACCGTAGCCTTAGTAAGGAGAGGGGAGACTTTGACGTAAGTTAAAGGCGGTGTGAGGTCAAAAACCAAAATTTGGATGTTATTTAATTCATATTCCGTAGCTATCTGTTATGACTGGGGTCATGCTTTATAACTACTGAAATGCTTTGTCTATATTTATAAGTCTTAAAGTTTTAACGTGTTGACAATCAGGATATAGGTCAATAATTTTATCAACAATCCGATCTGACAAATTTTCATCTAATAGCAGTTTCATAGAGATGCAATAAATAATTTTTTCTCTCGATCAGCAGCAAAAGCAAGACAAGCTTTAATATCTTTAGATGTCAGTTCTGAAAAATCTTCGAGAATTTCTGCTTCTGTCATCCCACCCGCTAAATATTCCAAAATATCGTACACAGTGATACGCATTCCTCGAATGCAAGGTTTCCCACTGCGTTTTCCAGGTTCAATCTTAATGATGTCTTGATAACTCATGATCTCATCTTCTTTTTAATCTTTGGTCTATACAATTTTATAGTAAATCAGGTGATGTTGATGGTGGTTTTAAGTAGGTTTATGTAAAGCAGAGAACAAACAAATAGATAGCTTTTTCACTTTGGGGAAAAGCCATCGCTTATTTGATAAAGCTTCCAGCCTTGCTTAAAACCTTTAAGCGCATTGAGCCTGCATTTAAAAGGTTTTCATGCCCTGAATCTTCATCGCCACTGCTTCAGAGACGGGAATCACCGATAAGCGATTTCCTGGTCTGACCACCATTAGTTCTTCAGGGGTAAACTTTTCTCTGAGCGTTGACAGACTAATAGGGTGGTCAAAAATTTCCCCGAATTCTACTACAACTGTTTGCCAACGCGGTGATTCAGGACTTGATTTCGGGTCAAAGTATTTGCTTTTTGGCTCAAACTGGGTCGGGTCAGCAATACCTGTTTTGACTACACGCATTAACCCCACAATACCGGGAGGATTAGTGTTAGAGTGATAGAAAAAAGCTAAATCTCCTGGGAGCATTTGACGCAAATAATTGCGAGCTTGATAATTGCGAACGCCATCCCAAATAGTCTCGCTCTGCCGTTGAAGGTCAGTGATGCTATAGACTAATGGTTCTGATTTCATGAGCCAATAATTCATCGCCACTAATTATGGATATATAGAACCCATTTGACATTTTTTACTATCTTGAAGTAAGATGACTCCAAAAGTCAAATGCTTGGATGGAGAGATGCAAAATTCTCGTTAAAAACTTTGACGAATTCTAGTTAATGCGACTGCCAAAGTTAATCTTTGTTTTATTCGGCTGATGGTTCAGAGGCTTGCAGCCTCTTCTTAGATGTCAAAGGGGTTCTATATAGCATTTACCAGTCTAATCAAGTACAAAATTATCTGCGTTTATCTGCGTCCATCTGCGTTTAATTATTAGTGCTTGTACCTCACGTGAATGGGAATTGCTATAAGAGTTATTAGTTTCTCATCGTCAATAACTAATCTTTACCCTCGGCGTAATCCGGGGGTATTCTTGGGAATTTAATCTACCGAGCTTCGGGAGCTTTTTGCAGGCGGATTAATGTATTGTAAACTTGTCTTTTTAAGTTGTTGTTATTTTGTATCTCTAGAGTAAGTTTGTTAAACCTATCAATAGTCAGACCATTATCTTCAACTATTTTTAGAGAGCGATTACAGTAAGTCACGGCGATATCTTGAGCCTGCCGTGGTAGACTGCCCATACTTTTGGGATCATTACAAATAATTTTGGGTATTTCTCCACCCCCAATTAATTTTTTAATTTCATCAAAAGCTTGTTGACGCGGTGTTTCCATTGCTAACACGGCTTGGGCGTAGCTGGTGATGTCATCAGTAACTTTAGCAGCAGGTGTTTGAGCATCCGCTTGGGAACTTAAGGCCAGGCTGCTGGTAAGTAAACTGGCCGTGGTAAGAATGCCAAAAAATAGACTCTTGGGAAATAGATGTTGCAAGGTAGTTTGAAAAAATAAATTAGAAATTATTTTCATAAATTTGATAGCACAGAAATATTTTAGGGATATGTTAATGGCTTTGAATTATTTTAGGAGTGAGAAGTTCCACAGAACTGTCTGTCAATGCAATTTTTATCTTTAATATCCGCCCCGTTGGCATACTTGACAAAGTTGTATCACTTTGGTCTGAAGTGTAGATACTTCCGTAGATCCTTGCTTGAGGCTGACTTCTAACTCTAGTAGTAATGGTAAGCAGGAGATTAGTTGCTGCACAGAAAGCGATTTGACTTCTTCCTGTAAAAAGTAAATACGTTTGGGATTGTTAACCTCGGCTAATTTGGCGATCGCTTGAGGATTGCGTTCCCCACTTTCCATGGCAATCTTAATCAATAACCAAGTACGAAATTGACCTATAAGTGTAGCAACTATTTTCAATCCCGGTTCGGCAGCATTGATGAGATCAGCCAAAATAGTTAAAGCTTTAGCCGTTTCTCCCATTCTAATTGCTGCTGCTAATTGTAAACTATTTTGAGTAGTATTTCTAACTAATAGTGTAATGGTATCTACGTCTAAAGACTTACCGCTATCCGATGCATAAAGGCGTAGCTTTTCCATTTCATTGTATAGTAGCCGAGTATCATTACCTACAGCTTCTGCTAAAATTTCCGCAGTCCGGTTTGTCAGTTTCACTCCTACCGTTTGAGCCACTTGATTCACTGACTGTACTAGCAATTCTATCTTCCAGGGTGGAATCAGGGGAAATTCTCGAAATTCATGGGCGGATTTTTTGAGTAATTTGGTAGATTTGAGGCGTTCATCAGGTTTATTACGGCTGGTGAGTAATAACCAGGAGTTTTCGGGAATCACTGACAGAGTTCGCGTCAGTTCTGCTAAGATATTTTCTGGGCAATGCTGAAACAGAGAAGTATTCATTAGCCACACCAATCGTCCACCAGCCCCAAAAGGCGGTGTCATGACTTGATTTAAACCCGCAATTGCGACATCGGGTTGATCGGGCGATAAAGATGTATAGTTAAAACTTGTCCAGAGTGGATCGAGAATGCGATCGCGTAATATTGTAACTGCTTTTTCGATGGCAAAATCATCCTCGCCCCAGTATACATAGATTGGCATAGATGAACCTCATAGCAGATGCGAGTGCAAGTAGACTTCCAAAAAGATAATATCCTAGAATTACCCCGATCCTAATATATATAAGCAGTCAGATTGATGAATAGATCACAGACAATGCAACAATTGCCGGCTGAATGGATAACACCAGAAAATTTTCGCCCTTATGGACAGGTAATTTCTGCTAGTGAAGACGGTAAAACTTTTGATGTAGAAGATGCTCAATTAAACCTCAAAAATGGGACTCCGCGATTTTACATTATGAGGTTAGAAAAACGGGGCAGGAAGTTTGATAGAATTACTCGTCATTTACAATGTACTCAATGTTTAGGTTCTTTGGCAGGAAAGGATTGGTTAATTGCAGTTTGTCCTCCTCATAATGATTTGAATGAACCAGTATTAGCAGAGATTTCGGCTTTCCGCATACCGGGAAATTGCTTCATTAAGTTAAATGAGGGTACTTGGCACGCTGGTCCATATTTTGAGCATGAATTTGTGGATTTTTATAATTTAGAACTTGCTGATACTAATGTGGTTGATCATTTCACTCATGATTTTTTCCAGAGTCATCAGCTAGAGTTTGAAATGGTCACTTGAGGTCGGAATTTGGCTTTTTAAACGCAGAGGTACGCTAACTCACATCTTGCACCTAACCCTGGCGATGGGAATATTGCTAACGCAACACCAAGGGCGAACGCGGCTATACAACCCACATTCCGCACTTCGACAAGCTCAGTGACCGCCTGCGTGGACTAACAGAAAATCCAGTTTTTCAACCCACGTAGGAGGGTTTTGCCTGTGTAGCCGCGACTTCCAGTCGCCTGGTGCAAGATATGAGCTGTTCTCTGTTGACCAAAGGTGAAGTATTCTACGTTCATTAGTTTGATTATCCCATGTAAAATCTAGGTTCTCTGGGGCTGGTCAGGTATGATTAAAATTTTATATTTTGCAGAAATAGCTAAAAAATATGCAGGGGTATATGCTCAAATTTCTCAAAATTAAGATGGGAATGAGCGGAATAAATTCTTAGGGACAAAACTCTGTTAATACAGATAAGTTAAATAATATGAAAGACTAAAGGCAAAGATGGCTAAGATAACAGGAATCGTCGTTCTTAATTCCAGTTTTCTTTGATTGAATATTTCCCATAAATTCATTATGGCAGTTAAAGGCCAAAAAATAGTTGTGATCAGAAACATCACAAAAGATAAAAATTTCTCTTCCGGAGTAGAATTAGGATGACGCAGGGTAAATTTGAGCCAATTGGTGAAAAAATAGCAAGTCATCAGAAAATAGCTCATCAGTAAAGATAATTGCATCTGATTCATTTTTAACACTCCTTATGGTTAATCCCACAAAACTGAATACAGTTATTATATGATTTGATTCCCAAAAAGCTAGATATATGTAACTGGTATTTTCTGCTTTCTGGAGTCACCCTAATACTTTTTGAATATATAAATATGAATCAAAACTAGCAAACACATAAAACAGCGTTGAGGCTGAATTTCCGCTAAAAATTAGCTGAGTGGCAATAATGACACATTTTTAGTCAATTAACTCACATTAATTCATGATCATAGTAACTGTCGTAGGGGTTACACCCCTAGTAACCATCTATACAAAATATCTGATACTTAATTGCAACAATAGGTAATTTGCTGAGTCTGGGGAATGATTTTGGGGAAATAAATAGGCGATCGCGTCCAGCCATTTTCTATATTCACGCCAAAGGTAAGCAAAAACGAAAGGTACTGCCAATACCCAGTTCACTTGTGACGTAAATCCGACCTCCTTGGAGTTCCACTAAACGGCGGGTGATAGTTAAACCAATACCAGTACCACCAGAATCGCGATCGCGTGATTGGTCAGCCCGCCAAAAGCGTTCAAATACATGAGGTAAATCCTGTGGAGAAATGCCAATACCTGTATCTATAACAGCAATCCAGAGTTGAGAAGCCTCAATATAAACACGAATAGTGATTGCACCTTTGACAGTGTAACGTATAGCATTACCCAGCAAATTAACTAACACCTGTTCTGTGCGGTCAATATCTGCCAACACCAGAGGTAATTGTTCGGGACATTCCCAGGCTAAAACCGGGCCATCTTCTAGCAGTTGGTCGCTAAACTTTTCCACCAATGACTCTAATAAAGGCCATAAATTTACAGGCTGAATATTAATTGGCAGATAACCAGCTTCCGCCTTCGATAATTCTTGTAAATCGTTAACTAATCTCTCTAACCGTTTCGTTTCCTTCGCCAACCGCCGATAAATCTCCGGAGATGGTTCTATTTCTCCATCAGCGAGTTCCTCTAAGTAACCCCGCACAACCGTTAATGGTGTCCGCAATTCATGAGTCATATCACCAATCAATTCCCGCCGCCGGGCTTCCACCCCTTCTAAACTAGCCGCCATCTGATTAAAGCTAGTCCCCAGGCGATGCAGTTCGGGAATGTCAGATAAAGGTAATCGCGCCTCTAGTTGACCAGATGCAAACTTTTGCGTAATTTGTTCCATCTCTGTCAACCGCAGCATAATTCGTTTGGATACCCAATAACTCAATCCTCCCGCCGCAGTGCTACCGACAATCACAGACCAAATCGTGCTACGTCGCCAAGCCGTTTCAAATCCTTGCACCAATTCAGTCCGAATATTAATTAATCTCATCCCTCGACTTTCTAACCTTTGCAAGTGCAGGAAAAAAAAGCGAGGAGAAGAAATTCCACTAATGATTACCAGACTAGCTAACCCCACAATCATCACCACGAGGTGGGATAAAAACAGACGCGATGCCAGAGGCAAAGACCTTGCCCAACGCCAGCCCATGCCATTCTCCTCACGCTACAGGGTATCTTCAAACTTATACCCTATCCCAACCACAGTTTTAATAAAAGTGGGACTAGCGGGATCAGGCTCAACTTTTTTCCGCAATCGGGCTACATGAGTATCTACAACCCGTTCATCACCAAAAAAATTATCCCCCCAAAGTTTATCAATTAGCTGAGTCCGGTTCCAAACTCGACCCGGATTACTGACAAAGGTGTTTAATAGATTAAATTCTAAAGTAGTTAAGTCTAAGGTTTCGGCTGGTTGGGAATTAATTTGTCGCATCGCAGTGTGTTGGTCTAAATCAATCACAAAGTGTTGAGTCCGATTCACCTGATGCTGTCCTCCTTGGCGGAGACTACGCCGCAATAAGGCCCGGACCCTAGCAACTAACTCTCTGGGACTGAAGGGTTTAACCATGTAGTCATCAGCACCAGTCGATAAGCCAATCACCCGATCAATTTCCTCACCCCTAGCTGTCAGCATCAAAATATAAGGGTCTTTTACACCGGGTTTTTGACGAATCCGCGCACACACTTCCAGTCCATCCAACCCCGGAATCATTAAGTCGAGGATGATTAAATCTGGTGGTTGTTCCTGAAACATCTGCAAAGCGTTGATACCATCGCGGCTAATTCGACAGGAAAATCCCTCTTTGTTTAAAGAATGTTGGATTAACTGAGAAATTTCCAGTTCATCCTCAACAATTAAAATATCCATTTCAATCAGGATTTAATAAAAAAATACGCAGAGTAATTCCCTAGTTTGCCATTCTACTCTATTAAGCTGATATAAGTAGAGGCAGTAATCAAGATCAAATTTGCTCAATTGGCAATGGAGATTTACAACTTGGAATTGGAAAGCACCCGATAACTATAGCCAAGATGGGAATCTTTCTGAATGTATTGTTTAATTCTATCGAGGTCAATAAACTCGTCGGCGACATCAATCAAACTATCGCTAGTCAATGCCCGCAAACTCACAACTTCAACGCGAGAACCTGTAGCGCTGACAGCATTTACAGCATAAGCTAAATCTCTATCTCCACTCACTAAGATTGCTGTATCATAGTAAGGAGCTAAGGTAATCATATCCACAGCAATTTCGACATTCAAATTGTGTTTTTTGGTATGGTCTGCCAGTTGAACTTCTTTGGTAACTACACGATAACCATTGCGCCGCATCCAAAACAGAAAACCTTGTTGCTTTTCATTCGTCCGTGGACGTGCCGCAGTGGGTCTGGAGGTATCAATAGCAGTATAAAAGAAAGCACGCAACAACCGAGAACCCCCTGTTAAATGGCAAAGTAGTTTGAGATAGTCGATTTCAATACCGAGTTGTAAAGCTGTATGAAATAGACTTACGCCATCAATGAAAATAGCTACTCGACCACGATTTTCAAGTTTTAACAAGGAACTATCAGATAAAGACTCCCGTTTTTGGGAATTTTCATGTTTTATACCATTTTTTATCAAGTTTTTTCTTGGTAAATGAGGTTCTTCCTCTGGGCGTTTATGGGAATTTTCTGCTTTGGTAAAATTAGTGGTACTCATGGACTCCTCTAGATTTTAAATCTGGAAACGCTTTTGGGTAAATTGTCAATAGGTCTTCTTTCACGGCGTAAATATAGATCCCAAAATGAAAGCCTTTCAACTGACGTTAAGGGGTACTAGCCGCAAATAAACTCAAATTGTGGTGATTGTCGAGATTCCCAAATATAACGCCCCAAGGAGTTGATTAACTCTTGTCCAGGCAGGTTTTACGCAATCTTTCCTTTGCCTATAGGTATGCTCTCCATTGCCTACTTCTAATGCATATAGGTTGACCGCAGGATACAAAAACTTGGCGAAAGTAGCTTGGGTGTGATGGTAGAAGTAGGGGTGAACCTTTGGCAGTTAGTTTTATTGTACATCTCTATTGAAAAATCCTTCATTAAGCCAATCTTTGTATATTGATTTAGTAAAAATTACCACTACTTTTCGGCTGAAAGTTATCAAAATAAAATATTATTTATTGTTTAATTTTTCATGAATCTAGAAGAGAATTTTGCCATTGCTAGGTATATAACCAACAATTTTTATCCTAGTTTGGACGTGATCATACATACAGTTATGCGATCAGGAGTTTTTTGAACTTCAGTTCCAACGGATTTATAAAAGACCAAAAAAATACCCCCAGTAGCTAGCCTGCTAACTGAGGGATTCTGCAAGTCGGTATTGTCGCACAAAGATATTCGCGAATCTCACAATACCAACTCAGCAATCAGAAAATGTGCCAAATTGCCAAATGGTATTTTGTAACCAATAATTTTCAGTCTTTGGGTAGATTACCGAATTCATTTTGGGGTATGGGTCAAACAATTTTGGATTTTAGATTTTAGATTTTAGATTGACTCCACTGATAAATATCAGGGGTTGTACCATTAAGGAACTATTGGTCATTACAGCGAAACTACCTTTAAGATCATAGAGGGATCTTTCGTAGCTTAGGCATGAAACGCATTGTCTTGATTGCTGGATTTGAATCGTTTAACGCTGACTTGTACAGGAAAGCGGCTGAGGTGGCTAAATCGCGCTGTCTTGATTTGGATATTCGGGTGTTTAGCGATCGCCATATTACCAGTCAACGCAGCGAAGTAGAAGCAGCCCTAGATGGCGCTGATGTATTTTTCGGTAGTCTGCTATTTGATTATGACCAAGTTTTGTGGTTGCGCGATCGCATTGCCCAAATTCCCATCCGTCTGGTGTTCGAGTCAGCCTTAGAACTGATGAGTTTAACCAAATTGGGTATTTTTGCCATTGGCGACAAACCCAAAGGAATGCCAAAACCTGTTAAATTCATCCTCGACAAATTCAGCAACGGACGGGAAGAAGACAAACTCGCTGGTTATATTAGCTTCTTAAAAATTGGTCCTAAACTTTTAAAATTCGTCCCAGTGCAGAAAGTCCAAGACTTACGCAACTGGTTAATTATCTATGGATACTGGAACGCCGGCGGTTCCGAAAACGTTGCCGCATTATTCTGGATACTAGCAGAAAAATACTTAGATTTAAAAGTCGGTGACATTCCCCCACCCATTGAAACCCCCGACATGGGTTTACTGCATCCCGACTATCAGGGATTTTTTACATCCCCCCGTGAATATTTAGCATGGTATAAAAATCAGAACAAAATTTCCCACTCCCCATTCCCCCGGTTACTGAGCGCAGTCGAAGTAACTCCCCACTCCCCAGTCATCGGGATTTTACTCTACCGTAAGCACGTAATTACTAAACAACCATATATTGCCCAATTAATCCGCCGTTTTGAATCAGCCGGGTTAATTCCCTTACCCATTTTTATCAACGGTGTAGAAGGACACGTAGCAGTCAGAGATTGGATGACCACCGACTACGAAACCCAGCAAAGACAAAAAGGTAATACTGAAACTCTCTCACTTTCTGCTCAAGCTGTCCAGGTAGATGCAATTGTTTCTACCATTGGCTTTCCTCTGGTGGGTGGCCCCGCAGGTTCAATGGAAGCAGGGCGACAGGTGGAAGTAGCCAAACGCATCCTCGCTGCTAAGAATGTACCCTATATAGTAGCCGCACCCCTGCTAATTCAAGACATTCACTCATGGACGCGTCAAGGTGTAGGCGGACTGCAAAGTGTCGTATTGTATGCTTTACCGGAACTGGATGGGGCGATTGATACCATTCCCCTCGGCGGTTTAGTGGGGGAACAAATTTATCTAGTTCCCGAACGAGTCCAGCGTTTAATTGGTAGAGTCAAAAATTGGATTGCTTTACGGCAAAAGTCGGCATCAGAACGCAAGATAGCAATTATTTTATATGGATTTCCCCCAGGATATGGGGCTGTAGGGACTGCGGCTTTATTGAATGTTCCCCGGAGTCTAATTAAGTTTCTCCACGCCCTCAAAGACCAAGGTTATGAGGTTGGTGATATTCCTGAAGATGGGGAAGAGTTGATTCGTCAGGTGAAAGCAGCAGATGAAGAAATGGAAACATGGGAAAAAAATAAACCTTTCCCCGCATCTGCAAATACTGTCCATTTCCGTAAGTTAGAAAAATGGTTGGGATATCTGCTAACTTCCCGCATTGAAAAACAATGGAAGTCTTTAACGGGAACTGGAATTAAAACTTATGGGGAGGAGTTACATATTGGTGGTGTGCAGTTAGGTAATGTCTGGATTGGTGTGCAACCACCTTTGGGGATACAAGGCGACCCGATGCGGTTAATGTTTGAACGAGATTTAACTCCCCATCCCCAATATGCGGCTTTCTATAAATGGCTACAAAATGATTTTGCGGCGGATGCTGTGGTTCATTTCGGGATGCACGGGACTGTAGAATGGTTGCCGGGTTCACCTTTGGGTAATACTGGTTATTCTTGGTCGGATATTCTGCTGGGGGATTTGCCTAATCTCTATATATATGCAGCAAATAATCCTTCTGAGTCGATGTTGGCGAAGCGTCGCGGTTATGGGGTGTTAATTTCTCACAATGTACCACCTTATGGTCGGGCTGGTTTATATAAGGAGTTGCTGTCTTTGCGGGATTTGATTTCGGAGTATCGTGAGGACCCGCAGAAGAATTATCTGCTGAAGGAGGTTATTTGTAAGAAGATTGTTGATTCTGGTTTGGATGCTGATTGTCCTTTTGATGATGCTAAACGTTTGGGGATTGCTTTTAGTCCTGAGAATGTGCGAATGTTTAGCGATCGCGCTTTTGATGATTATTTGCTGAAGTTGTACGAATATCTGCAAGTTCTGGAGAATCGTCTGTTTTCTTCGGGTTTGCATATTTTGGGGGAACCGCCGAATGAGGAGGAGTTGGAGGCTTATTTGGAGGCTTATTTTGGAGACGAACCGCCAAGTCGCCAAGGTCGCCAAGAGGAGGAGGAGTTAGTTAGTGGTTTGTTGATGCAGTCTACTGATGAGTTGGGGAGTTTGTTGCGGGGGTTGAATGGGGAGTATATTTTGCCTGCGCCTGGGGGTGATTTGTTGCGAGATGGTGCGGGTGTGTTACCTACGGGGAGGAATATTCACGCTTTAGATCCTTATAGAATGCCTTCTCCGGCGGCTTTTGCACGGGGGCGGGAAATTGGTCAGAAAATTATCGCCCAGCATTTGGCTGAACATGGGACGTATCCGGAAACGGTGGCGGTGATGTTATGGGGTTTGGATGCGATTAAGACTAAGGGTGAGTCTCTGGGGATTCTTTTGGAGTTGGTGGGGGCTGAACCTGTGAAGGAGGGGACTGGGCGCATTGTGCGTTATGAGTTGCAGCCTTTGTCTGAGGTGGGACATCCCAGAATTGATATTTTGGGTAATTTGTCGGGGATTTTCCGCGATAGTTTTGTGAATATTATTGAATTATTGGATGATTTGTTTCAACGGGCGGCTGATGCTGATGAATCGGAAGAGGAGAATTTTATTAGAAAGCACGCTTTAGCTTTACAGGCGCAAGGTGTAGAGAATAGTTCTGCAAGATTGTTTTCTAATCCATCTGGTGATTTCGGTTCTTTGGTAAATGATCAGGTGGTTGATGGTAATTGGGAATCTGGGGAAGAATTAGGCAATACTTGGCAAGGTCGGAATGTGTTTAGCTATGGTAGGGAAGATAAGGGTCAAGCTAGACCAGAGATTTTAAATGCTTTATTAAAAACTAGCGATCGCATTGTTCAAGAAATCGATTCTGTAGAATATGGTTTAACTGATATTCAAGAATATTACGCTAATACGGGCGGTTTGAAAAAGGCGGCAGAAATGCGACGCGGTAAGAAGGTGACAACCAGTTTTGTGGAAAGTTTCTCGAAGGATACCACACCCCGCAATTTAGATGATTTACTCAGAATGGAATACCGCAGTAAATTAGTCAATCCGAAATGGGCGCAAGCTATGGCGAATCAAGGTTCTGGTGGTGCGTTTGAAATTTCCCAACGGATGACGGCGTTGATTGGTTGGGGTGGGACTGCTGATTTTCACGATGATTGGGTTTATGACCAAGCGGCGGATACTTATGCTTTAGATGCAGAGATGGCGGAGAAGTTACGCAAGGCGAATCCTGAAGCTTTTCGCAATATTTTGAGCAGAATGATTGAGGCGCATGGGCGGGGTATTTGGCAAGCTGATGCAGATAAGTTGGATAAGTTGCGTCAGTTGTATGATTTGACTGATGAACAGTTGGAAGGGGTGACAGTTTAAATATGGATTGGTGTCACGCAGAGGCGCAGAGTCGCAGAGAGGAAGAGTTTTAAAAGTTTTGGGCGAATATAATTCGCTACTACACAAGCAAAGTCCACCTCCGTGGACTAATGAAAAAATTAAGGTTTTTATTTTTAACCCGCGTAGGCGGGTTTGGTCTGTATAGCCGCGACTTCTAGTCGCCGGGGCTATTAATAAATTAGACTTTACAAACATCCTATTAGAAGAGTTCTATGATGCAATTTTTCAGGATTTCAATTAACTTTTCTTTATCCACTTTGTTATCGGCAACCTGTATTGTTAATTCTTCAGCTTCTTTTGGTGTCAGATTCAGTTCGTAATCATTCAAGTTTAAGAATGTCACCATAACATCAAAAGCAGTTCGCTTATTACCATCTACAAAAGCATGGTTATTAGTGATGTGAAATAAATATGCTGCTGCTTGTTCAACAATTGTCGGATGTAAAAGTTCACCCCCAAAACTTGCTTGAGGTTGGTAAATAGCAGAATCTAGTAAGCCTTCATCGCGGATGCCAAATGAGCCACCATATCGCTTAATCTGCTTAGTATGTATATTTAAAACATCTGGTTTTTCAATAAATTTAGGACTATGCAAGATTCTTGTACACCTCATCCCATTTGTTTGTAGATGCCAAAGAAATCAGCATAGTTTCTGATTCTTGGGGTGTGATTTCTCCTAACTCTAGTGCATTAATTTCTCCTTCAGATAATGCATTCATTCTTACACTAGCTTGGATTAGTGATGGGATTAAATGTTTTAGCGATTCTATTATAATATATTTATGCTCATTTTTATAATGTTCATGTCCAGCTTCAATTATTGATTTTTTGTAGGCAATAATAAAATTTAAAGTCATAATTTTAAATACTTTTTTCCCCACTTGAATTGAGGAGAAATACCAGTATTTATCTGCAATTTCTTTGAGCAAAAAATAGAATCTAACACAAAGTAAAACTGCTAATTCACCTTGTTTAACTTTGTCGTTTAATCTATGTCCCAATTTATTAAACTTATTAACTTTGTCCTGAAACTTTCTAAATTCTTCTCGGAGTTGAATCAAAGATATTTGCCTGCTGTTTGCCAGTTCAAGTATCTCTGCTGTTACTTCATCTTTCGGGTTGGCATCATTCAGACATCTCTCAAGTATTTTTAATCGTTCTTGAAAGATAGAAATTGTTTCTTGTGGCAGTATAAAGCTGTGTACCATAATTTATGTCCCTGGGTAGTGAAGTTATATACTTCCCTAAAATTAGTTTACAGCAGCTTTCATCTATATTAATTTCTTCTTCCTTCTTCCTTTGCGACTTTGCGCCTTTGCGCGAAACAAAAAAATCTAAATTACGAATTATTAACTAATTGCACAACTGCTGCTGCTAAAGTATCTGGTTCCACGGGCTTAGGGATGTGCATTTGAAAACCTGCGGCGATCGCCTGTTGCTGATCATACTCTGCCGCAAAGGCCGTGAGAGCGATCGCCGGAACTTTTCCACCGGTTTCTGGCGGCAAAACCCTCAGTTTACGTAACAATTCATAGCCATCCATAAACGGCATCCCAATATCGCTGACTAAAACATCTGGCTGAGACTTGAAAATAACTTGCAATGCTTCCCATGCTGAAGCCACTTTGGTCACTTCTGCACCATACATCTTCAGCACAAAAGCGATAAAATCCCGCGAATCAGCATCATCATCCACAACTAAAATTTTCATACTATTTAAATTTAAAGTTGCTTCCTGCGGTGCATGATCTGTTAATCTCTCTGGTTGCGGTGAAGTCTGGCGATAAGTCGCTACCCTTTTACGCAACGGTAGTCTCACCGTAAAAGTTGCTCCCTGTCCTTCGCCTAAACTTTCAGCCTTCACAGTGCCGCCATGTAACTCTACTAACTGCCGGACAATTGCTAGTCCTAAGCCTAGTCCCCCAAACTTTCTAGTAATTGAACTATCTTCTTGACGAAAGTAGTCAAATATGTATGGCAAAAATTCCGGACTAATACCTTTGCCTGTATCACTGACTTGGATTTGAGCCATAGAACCACATTCCTCTAGCCGCACGTCTACTTTCCCGCCCGGAGAGGTAAACTTCACCGCATTAGATAGAAGATTCCAGACAATTTGTTGTAAACGAGCCGAATCACCTGTAATTTCCCCTATATTTTCCTTTAACATAGTGTGAATGGTAATTTCTTTTGCAGAAGCGGCTAGACTAACAGTATCTAACGCTGCGGAAATAATCTTTGCTAGATTCACACTAGATACATTTAAAGTTAACTTGCCCTGGAGGATGCGGGATACATCCAGCAAATCTTCAATTAAGTCAACCTGTAATTTAGCATTGCGTTCAATAGTTTCTATTGCTTGAGCAGTCTTAGCTTGGTCTAGCTTGCCAGTTTTCAACAGCTGCGCCCAACCCAGAATGGGATTAAGTGGGGTTCGTAGTTCATGAGAAAGCACTGCGAGAAACTCATCTTTAATACGATTAGCTTTTTCAGCTTCCGCACGCGCGGCTTGTTGCTGTTGCAAGGCACTCCACAGCGCAGCTTCTGACTGTTTATAATCATCAATATCGGTAGAAGACCCAAACCACTTAATAATCTCTCCTTTGTAATTACGTAAAGGAAAAGCTCGACCCAAATGCCAGCGATATTGTCCATCACTAGCACGACGAAAGCGGTATTCTACATCATAATTTTTACCTGTACGAACGCATTCAGTCCAATTATTTACGGACATTTGGACATCTTCGGGGTGTAGTACCGCTTCCCAGCCCCAACCTTGAGTTTCCTCCCAAGTCATGCCCGTATAGTCAAACCAGCGTTGGTTATAGTAGTCTATCCAGCCATCGGGTTGAGCAGTCCAAACAATTTGTGGCATCGTGTCTGCCAAAGTCCGGAAATTTAATTCGCTGGCTTTGAAAGCTTCCCTCGCTCGGATATGATCTGTAATATCAGTATTAGTACCGTACCATTTAATTATCTTTCCTTCTTGGTCACGTAAAGGCAGCGCCTGTCCTAGAATCCAACGATATTCCCCACTCTTAGAAAGCAAGCGAGTCTCAACCTCGTATTCGCTACCAGTTTGCACAGAGTGATTCCACACTTTTTCCACTCGTGCTAAATCTTCTGGATGCACAATATCAGACCACCCATCAGCTTGCAGTTGTTCGAGTGTTTTACCTGTAAAATCACGCCACCTCTGGTTATAGTAATCCAATTCACCATTAGGTAATGCTGTCCATACCTGTTGCGGAATAGTTTCGGTCATCAACCGCAAGAGATATTCACTTTGTTGCAACGCCTGTTCTGAGCGATATTTCTCAATAGCCACACCTGCGAGGTGAGATGCACTCTCAATCAGTTGTTGCTCTGATGGTTGCGGAATGCGTGGTGTGGAATAGTACAGCGCAAAGGTTCCTAAGACATTGCCTTGACTACCTAAAATCGGCGCAGACCAACAAGCTTTAAGATTGTGAGGCAGTGCCAAATCGCGGTATTTTACCCATTTCACATCGTTAGCAATATCTGAGACAATTACCGTTTCTTTGGTATAAGCAGCCGTGCCGCAACTGCCCATATCTGCACCCACAGGCACACCATCTGCTAATGCTTGAGTATATTTCTCTGGTAGGCTAGAACCGACAGTCAGATGTAATTTCGTTTGCGATTCATCTAGTAACATAATCGAGCAAAAAACTTGATGTAACCTGACCTCGATGGACTGGGCTAAAGTTATCAAAACTTCCTGGAGAGATACACCCGTCGCAATCAATTCTAAAATATGGTTTTGCAAGGACAAGAGGGCTTCATTTTGCTTGCAACTAGTCACATTCTGCTGTAGCATCATACCTGCAAAAATTTTTCCTTGCTGGTTACGAACAGGAACAGTATGAGTTTCGTAGATTTGATTTTGATAAATGATTTCTCTAACTGTGGTTTTACCTGCTAAAGCATCACGATACAAAGGTTCTATGATTTGGCAGGTTTCCCCAGGAAAAACTTCCCCAACGGTTTTGCCAATCATAGAATCGGCTGCTAATCCCACCACTGCTAACTCAGTACCTTCACACACCAAGTAACGCAAATTGTGGTCAAATAAGTAAACAGCACCATTGGGGATATGCTGCATCAGAGTCCGGTAAAGTATTTCTCGTTCAGCTAAGATGGCATTGGCGGGTGGTAATTGTGCTGTGCATTCTACAACCTGCTGTTTGATTTCTGGCTGATATACACTAATATCTCGTGCGACTGCATATATAAGTTGTGCTTCTCTGGGCTGAGTTACTGTCCAACCCAGCCATTTGTAAGAACCATCTTGACAACGGTAACGATTTTCCCAGTAAGTACTGTGTATACCTGTTTTTAGTTTATTCATTTCTGCTTGAGTTGCAGCTTGGTCATCTGGATGAATCAAATCCATCCAAGAGTAAGTAACCAGTTCTTCAAATGAGTAACCCAGCATTTGACTAAAAGCAGTGTTGATTTGATGAAAGTGCCAATCTAATGTCGTCACACATAACAAGTCAAGGGAAAAATTCCAAAAATCACTGTGTGATAAAGTTTGATTAACTTGAATTTGGTCGCCACTTATAAATAATTTTTTATTTATTTCAATAGCATTATCATTGCTAAATTGATCAAGTTTTATTTCAGTAATATCGATAAATGTCGTGACAACAGCATAGGGTTCAGCTTGATTAGCTGGAAATAACGGCTGGGAATTTAACAATAACCAACCTAATTTGCCAGTCGGCTGATAAAAGCCCATCACCATATTTTTACATGGCTGTTTTGTTTGGAGAGCAACCATAGCCGGATGAGTTGCTGGTGTTACAACTGACCCATTTTCATGAATTATTTGCCAGGGCGGTTCAAAAAAAGTTTTTCCCACTATTTGGTGCAGCTGATATCCTAAAATTTTCTCAGCAGCAGAATTACAGGCTTGTATCGTTGTATCAGCTAGCTGAAAAATCATTCCTTCTTCTTGAGTAGAACTAACTAGCAACTCTTGTTTGTGACTTTCTGCGAGTAATTTTATTTCTTTTGACTGCACAGAATGGATGGGTGTATTTAATGCCTCTAATTCCGTGATTTTTGGTAGCAATGATAACTTCAAAATATTTGGCGGCTGGGAATTTTCTTGGTTTTGCATTATGTCAAATTCCAGAGTTTAAACGTAATTTTTGCGAAATATACAATTTATTTATGGAAAAGAAAGTTTTTTAAAAAAAATTAATTAAATGTAATATAAATTGATGTATTTACTGGTGAGAATGGCATTGCTCGATGAAATAGTGGCATCGCTCATAATCATATTTTAGCCTACACTCCAGGCTGAATTTATTGGAGGTTGCTTTATTTGTGTAAACTTTATACTTGAGCAGTATTATTGACATTTTGATTCTGCAAAATAAGAAATGGATGAAAAATTTCAGCAGCAGCAATAAGAATCAGTAGCAAGGATCAGCAAAAATGCTAATGGGGAGTGGGGGGAAGAAGCAGGGGTGCAGGGTGCAGGGGGCAGGGGAGAAGAAGAATGGGGGCAGGGGGCAGGGTGCAGGAGAGAAGAGGAATGGTTGCTAAGTAACCGGAAGTTTTAAAATAATTTCTTACTCCCCCTTGCACCCTGCACCCTGCGCCCCTGCCTTTTAACTCCCCCTTGCACCCTGCACCCTGCGCCCCTGCCTCTTAACTCCCCCTTGCTCCCTGCTCCGGTGCGCCCCTGCTTCTTCTGGGGAGTGGGGAATAACCTTTTTGTGTTACGTCGAGATTGTCAGCGCATAGCGCAGGCTACGCCCACAAAAATTAGATAGGAGTTCCTATATCTACCAGGACAGTTTTTGAAGTGTGTCACTAGTCTACGAGTAAACTCCGCGCCAATGCGATCGCTTGTTCTGGAGTGGAAATTCTACCCTCAGCTTGGGCTACGGCGATTTCTGTTAATAATTCGCCCAATTTTGGCGAAGGTGCAATATTTAAGGCTATAATTAATTGGTCACCACTGACGAGTTTAGTGGGATGGGCAACCAGATCATCAGGGTTCAGGTAGCGGCTGATTAATGGTGCGTAGACGCGTAGCGACTGGTCTCCAGACATCGCCGATACCAAATTATCATCTATTAAGGCTAAAATTATGGTAGCCGCAAATACATTTCCCGCTTCTTGGAAGAAAAAGTACTGTTCTCGCACAGACATACTAGCTGATTTTAGCTGCGGAAACAGTTTCAGCGCAGTGCTAACAGCTTTAATTTCTGCATGGCTGTAAGTTAGTGCTTGTAGTTCTATTTTGGCAACTTCTGGATTAGGGTGAACAAGACAAGCCAGTTTAGTCATACCTAACCAAGTAGTTTTTACGGTATCGCGGACATACTGGTGCAGTTCTCTACTCAATTGCGGCCAATTCTGGAGAATTAAAGCGGCTACTGTGTCTACTTTTCCTAGTTTCTCCCAGCTTTCGGGGGTAGCATTTTTGAAGAAAGGCGCAAGTAAATTATTTTCTGCGGCTTTTGTCAGCCAAAATGTACCTTGAGAATTTGCTAATAAATAATTAATTTCTACCCGCACTCGTTCGGCTGCGACTTCAGTTATCTGTGATGCCAAAGACTGAATAGTTTTCTGTGTATCTGACTCAATAGTAAAACCAAGTTGGGCGGCTTGACGATATGCCCGCATTAATCGCAAAGGATCATCTTTGAGATTAGCAGCTGATATCATTCGTAAGATACCCTGTGCTAAATCAGCCCGCCCTTGTAACGGGTCGATGATTTCTGCGGTATGGGGATTGTAAGCGATCGCATTAATTGTAAAATCTCTTCTATGCAAATCAGTCTCTAAACTATCGCCTTCCTGTTGGGCAAAATCAACTGTAGCTTCGGGAAAAACCACACGGGCGATTTGTCTTTGAGGGTCAAGTAGCACAAAACCAGCTTGATAATGACGTGCGATCGCCTGAGCCACTGCCACCGCCCCAGAGGGTATAATAAAATCCAAATCCAAGTATTCACGAGTTCTACCCAAAAGAGCATCACGTACCGCACCACCGACAATATAAGCAGGTTGCGGCAACCATTCCAAGCCAAAAGGCCAATTTTCAGGAACTAGAGTCGGATATATCAAACCGTGGATTGTCATAAAAATCAACCCAACAAATAGTGAATAAAACTTGGGCTTAAGTTACATTAACAATAAAGAAAGGTTTTTGGAGACAGTTCTATTATGTGTATTTGTGTGAACTGCCACTACGTAGACAGTTGTGAAACCTACCACGCCGTAGAAGCACAACACCAACAGCCCCATTTAACCGAAAATCCCACCTTCGACCCAAATGAACCCTCAATTAACGTCAACATCCGCACAAGCGGGGAGATGATTGAAATGGAATGGGATGTTGTCGGTTGTCTCAGCTTCAAGCGAGAAACAGGTAAATGGTCGAAATTGCGTCCTGGTGAACTAGTACCAACGTGATCAAAAACAATTACTGTATATTCAAAGCGGCTACTACTCTTGCCTGTAGTAGTCGTACATTCCACCATTACCTTATCCCCTTGGCGTTCTTGGCGACTAACGCCCTGGGGGCATACGCTAAAGCGAAGGCGGTTCGATAATCCATCCAGCTAAATAAAGCCACAATTATATGATTCAATAAATAAATAACCCTCAAATTATTAACATCTAAATTAACCTTGACCCCAGAACTACAAAACCTTGCAGCCACAAAATACGCCATCTCGCTACACACCACAACACCCGAACTGGGGTTGGCTATCAGTAATTTTGCTGGTGAAACTCGCGCTGATACTTGGAATTTGGGGCGTGATTTATCTAGCTACGTACATCAGTATTTAAAAGAATTTATCGAACCCCAAACCTGGGCAGATGTAACATTTATTGCCGTAGCTAGAGGTCCAGGCGGTTTCACCGGGACTCGCATTGGTGTAGTCATTGCCCGCACCTTGGGACAACAGTTAAATATACCTATCTTTGCCATTTCCACCTTAGCCGCAGTAGCTTGGGCGAACAAAGGTCAAAATCAATCGAAACCAGCAGTTATAGCCGTAGAAATGGCAGCACAACGGGGAAAAATCTTCGGTGCTATTTACCAAATATCGCCTGATAACTTGAGTATCACAGCCTTATTACCTGATACCGTATTTACACCGGAAGCATGGCAAGAAACCTTAGCCAATTGGCAGAGTGAATATCAACTAATTAAAGCCACATCTGGTTTAGCTGCAACAGTTAGTTGTATTTTAGAACTGGCTTATTTAGATTGGCAACAAGGTAAATATCCTCATTGGTTTGAAGCTCTACCATATTATGGACAGCATCCGGTAGATATTTAAGCATCGACTTTTGACCCCATGAAAGCGAACAAGTTTCATTCTGTGGCTTGAGAAAAATGCCAGCACCAATTAGAGCAACTAAAATTGGTACAACTACATACTGAATATACCATCTGATATTTCCAGGTTGAGAGATAGAATCTTTGAAGATCGCACCTCGGTTTTTTAGTGTCCGCTTGATATCTTCAGTTAATCCCTCACAACTTTCAAATACCGCATTTTCTACTTTTACGTCATTAAATATGGTGTCATTAAGCTTGACTTTTTTGAGAGTAGCATATCGTAAATCTGAACCACTTAAATTTGCCCCAGCTAAATTAGCTTGACACAAGTTAGCTCCATTGAGTTTGGCATTATACAGTTTAGCCCCACACAAACTAGCACCCGTTAAATCTGCACCACATAGTTGTGTATTCTTTAAATTGGCTCCATTTAAATTACAATAACTTAAATTACAGCCATTGAGTTTAGTTTCTATAAATAAGTTGTGACTCAAGTTGTAGTTGCTGAGATCGTGGTAGCTTAAGTCTTGCTGGGAAAAGTCATTATTTGCAGAGTTGTTGGCAATTAGATTCATAAATTTTCCCTCGTCTAAATAGTAGACCTAATTAAAGAGCAGATGCTAACCACGTCTTTGTATAGCAACAAATAAATTTTGGTTATTAAGTTGTCAGCAAGTTGCCGTTTTTTTTATCCAGCAAACTTTTTGCAATTGTTTTTTAGTAAACCTGTTCTGAGATTTTGCCTTGAATAATCTCTTAACAACCAAAATAATTTCACTGCTAAGAATGAAGCAAATTAACAAGAAGATTCATAGATGATAGCGACTGCAAACAGACAGAATATAGAAACTGCAATGCGGAAAAGCCACGCCCATATACTTGGGTATAACAGCATTTGCACAACTTGAGAAACTCCAAAAACTCTAGATATGACAAATGCGATCGCAAAACCAAGCAGAGTCAATAGAAAATATTTCAACCCTTTACAAGCCAAATCAAATAAATAACCACTGCCATTATTTAGGTTGTTTTTCATGATTTTTACCTTTAGGAAACTGAGAAAATAGAATCGAATTACTCTCAACCACACTAATTTGAAACTTTTAGTTTATAGAGATGAGATTCTTGGATTAACTAATGCCAATAAAAAAGCTGGCCAGTGACATCCCACTAAAACCAGCTTTTGTGATTAAGTTCTAATCCTCCCAGCTTATTCATAAACTAAATTTTTAATGATTTCATTTAGTTGCAGCAACTGTTTTTATCTACAGCAGATGAAAGCAACTAAATACTTTTATCTGTTCCCATCCAAACTCGGTAAGAAGGGCTAACCGTGGCAATAAATGCTCTTGTGTCGGGATATTCTAGGTTAATTACACCATAGCCACGCCCCAAAGATAGGGCTGTTAGTGCGGCTTGAAAAAAGCGTGATGGACAACTAAACTCTTTGCTTTCGATGACACTCATCAATTCCACAAGTGATGTTGGTAAGCAATTATCAAGTGCAAAGTCTCTTAGCTGTTGTTTAGAAAAATGAAAGCTTTTGACATTCGGTACGACTAAATTCAGATGATTTCCCTCCACAGTTCTTAAGGTGCAATTGAATGGACAACCTGGACTAGGCATAATTTTAAGTAAGTCCACTATTTCCCTTGTGTCCATAAAGCTTTAGCCTCCTCTAGTACGAGTGCGCTTGCGCCTGCGTTTGTCTCCGTGTTTACTCAGATGATAAACGTATGTTGGTTGATATGTCAAGTCAATGTTGGTTTAAAGTTTGTCAAAAGATGGTTTATTGTCGTAGTATAATAGCTAATGTCGTGATCAAACCAATGAAAAGCTTACCCGATATACTTTTGATTGGTTGTCGTGAACCAGCACTGCTTTAGGGTTGTAGTAACAAAATTTCGCATGGAGTCACTTATGGCAAAGCCCACATTACAAGCTTCGTTGGCAGGAATCCAGATCATTAAAGAATCCTTAACCAAGCAGGGATTAACGCAAAAGATGCTCGCCGATAAGCTAGGACTTCATCGTTCAGTCATTAGTGCCTTACTGAACGGCAAACCAATTTTATTAGATAACTTTCTCCAAATCGGTGAAGCTTTGGGTTTTGACAAAGACTGGTATAAACTTACTACACCAGGAGTCGAGGTTAATGAAAATCCAATTGATTCGAGCCATCAAAATGAAGACAATATTGCATCTTTGGTAAAACAAGTCCGCCGTAACATCAGAGAGATCATTCAAGAATGGTGCGGCACAATGCGCGTATTGGATATGTCGCAACCAATACAAATAAATCAAATATATACGGATGTAAATATTTTAGAAAAGCTAACCGCTCACAGACGCAAGACAATTAAAGAGCTACTTGCAGAGTCTAATTTAGAAGATTTGGAAAGATTTGGATTAGGTAGAGTCACGGAAGAACGAGTTCCGGGTGAAAGTGCAGTTACCAAATATAAAAAGCTGATTGTTTTAGGTAAGCCTGGAGCCGGAAAAACTACTTTTCTCAAGTATCTAGCGCTTCAGTGTAACGAAGGGTTATTTATGCCCAATTTTGTGCCGATTTTTATTAATCTCAAGTATTTTGCTGAATCTCCTAATTCTCCTGCTTTGTTAGAGTATATGGGACAAATATTTGCTGAATGTGGAATCAATTTTGAGCAGATTCAAGAACTATTTATACACAAATCAGTTTTAGTTCTATTGGATGGACTAGATGAGGTAAAAAATGAACATTACGAAAGAACCTTAAATGAGATTAGGAATTTATCTCGGATATATTATGATAACTATTTTATTATTACGTGTAGAATAGCTGCTAAAGAATACTCGTATGATGTATTAGATAAATTTGCGGAGGTTGAATTAGCAGATTTTAATGAAGAACAGATTAAAACATTTATTTCCCAATGGTTGGAATTTCAAAATAAAAGCCTGATTTCAACAGAAGATTTCATTAAATCTTTAAAAAATAATGACCGCTTATCTCAATTGGCAGTAACGCCTTTGTTGTTGACCTTAATTTGCTTAGTGTTTGATGAAAAATGTAATTTTCCTAATAATCGTTCCGAATTATATACAGAAGGAATTGAGATTCTGCTCAATAAATGGGATGCTAAACGAGGAATCCAACGCGAGCAAGTTTATCAAGAACTTTCTTTGCAAAGGAAAAAAGATTTGTTAAGTTATATAGCTTTCAAGACCTTCAAGGAAAAAGAATTTTTCTTCTCTAAAAAAGAAGCCAAACTTTATATTAAAGAATATATCCAAAATCTCAGTAGTAATGCTGACCGAGAACCAAAAGATTTACAACTAGATAGTGAGGCAATTTTACACGCAATTGAAGCACAACATGGAATTTTAGTAGAAAGAGCTAAAGGAATTTATTCTTTTTCTCACCTAACTTTTCATGAGTATTTTGTCGCCCGTGAAATCAATGTCAGAAAGCGTCCACAGCGAGAAGCTTTTCAAGAGTTAGCAAACCATTTAAGTGACCGTTACTGGAAAGAAATATTTTTGCTATCAGCCGAAATGGCTCAACCAGATGCGACGCTTTTTTTTACAATTCTCAAAGAAAGAATTGATAAAATTATAGACGAAAATCAGAAAATTCAAGATTTTTTAGTTTACGTACAGCAACAATCTTTAATTCATCAAACCGCAGTTAAATTATCGGCAATCAGAGCTTTTTATTTTGATATTGACTTTGATATAGATCAAGAGCGACGACTGAGTTTACTACTAGATCCTGCGGCTAATTATTTAGTCTGTGGAAGTTTTTTTGCGCGTGTTTTTCAAGAAACTAGTTTTGAAGAAGGTATCCATATTGCTGAAAATTATGATAAAGATGCTAGACCAGATGAACCAAAAATTAGTGAGGTTTCCTCAGCCAATAAAGCTATGTATATTGCTGTTAAATATGCCCTGGAATCTGGGAAATTACAGCCAGAATTAAGAACTGTTTTAGAGAAAATATACGAAAATGATGCTCAGATTAATCATAGTGAACTGGACGAAGAAAAACTGAAAATCTTAGCTGATAAATCTAGAAGCCTCGCTAAGAAAAACCGTCACATAGGAAGTAATGATTGGCAATTTAATGAGCAGGATAAAAAGCTGCTTAAGCAATATTATCAAGCTCTTTTGTTATTGGTCGAGTGTTTGAATACTGATTGTATGATTCAACACGAATTTCGGAAGCAACTTTTAGATTCAGTATTATTGCATCTTGACAGTAATAAAAACTTGTAATATAAATGAGGCTATTATTTTATGAATTTTTATTCATACTCAGTTCTTATATAGGAATCCTCTTTGAGTTTTGAACGGGACTTTTTTAAACTAACCACAGTATTGTAGGGTGCGTTAGGATGAAATCCGTAACGCACCGTTATTAAGGCTTTGGTGCGTTACGCTGCGCTAACACACCCTACGTGTTTGTTCAATAATCAAATAGTAGTCCTATAGCTGGGGTGGTGAAGTCATAAATTGGGCTGATTTTCACAAATATTAATTATCAATACATCTATTAAAACGATCATGACACTCCAAATTTATCAAAATTTAACTCACGGTAAACTTGCCAAATTTAATGAGCAAGTACCAGATTGCTTTATGGGTTGGAATGGAGATTCTATTCAACTTCCCGATACAGGAACTCATTTCGGTTTTGTCTATAGTGGTAATCCTATTTTGCAGCGCCGGACGGGTTTACAAGATTACAAACTTTACCCTGGGATGTACTTTAGTTTATCTGGAGAGGGTGCAGTTGGGGGTGAAAATTCATCGGGTTTTGTGGTGAGTTGTCCGACTTTTAAAGGGGTATTTATGATTGGGGGGGAAATTGAATCTATCGGGAGGTTAAGTTATATCGATGGCGGTACAGATAATGTGCTGATTCCGCCAATTATGTCTGGAGATCCTTGTTTGAATGCTTTATATTTTCCCCCAGGAGTGGATCAGACGATTCATACTCATCCTAGTTATCGGCTAATTATTGTAGTTGAAGGTAGTGGAGAGTGTGAAACACCTGATGGTATTATTCCTTTGCAACCAGGTATGACTATTTTTATTCCTGCTAATCATCTGCATAAGTTTCGGACAGAGGCAGATAAATTAACTGTTGTTTGTTTTCATCCCGACTCGGACACGGGATTTACTCATACCAATCACCCCATGCTCAAACGTACAATGGTGGCGGGTATCAGTGCCGCCAATCTGCCAGAAATTCAGACAAAAAGCGTAAAAAACAGCGAGAGATAGGCGTGAATACCTATCCTCGCTGGTTATAGCTTAAGCGGTGAGAGAAGCGATCGCCTCGTCAACAGCTTGTAATGCAAAATTAACTTCCGCTTCAGTCACAATCAACGGCGGGACAAACCGGACAACTTTCGGACCGGCTGGGACTAGCAATAAACCCTTGTCCATAGCAGCCTTGACAACATTAGCTGCGGTGAGTGGAATGTCTGCTTGTAATTCCATCCCATTGATTAAACCCCAGCCCCGGACTTCAGAAATGTAGTTGGGATATTTAGCCGCGATCGCATTTAAGCCATTTCTTAGCTGTATACCTCGGTCTTCCACATTCTGCAAAATATTCTCTTTTTCTAAAGTCTGACAAACAGCCAGCGCCACACCACATACAAAGGGATTACCGCCAAAAGTGCTGGCGTGTTCTCCTGGTTCAAAGACATCGCAGAACTTCTTACTCATCATCGCCCCAATGGGGATACCGCCACCCAAACCTTTCGCACTGGTAAAGATATCTGGTTCCACACCCAAATGTTCATAACCCCATAACTTACCACTGCGTCCCATCCCAACTTGCACTTCATCGAACATCAACAAAATGCCAGTTTCATCACAAACTTTCCGCAGCTTTTGGAAGTAAGCCACATCACCAGGACGCACACCGCCTTCTCCTTGCAATGGTTCAATTAAAATGGCCGCTACGCGATAATCTCCTTCATCTAATTCACTAACTGCTACCTCTATGGCATTAATATCGTTATAAGGAACGTATGCAAAACCAGGTACTAAGGGGTGAAAATGTTTTTGATACTTCGGTTGTCCGGTAGCGGTGACAGTCGCCAAAGTCCGACCGTGGAAACTAGCATTGGCGGTGAGAATAATCGGCTTGTCAATCTCTAGAACTGTGTGGGCATATTTCCGCGCCAGTTTAATGGCGGCTTCGTTAGCCTCAGCCCCAGAGTTGCAGAAAAATACCCGATCTGCACAGGAATGTTCAACTATCCATTTGGCTAATTCGCCTTGTTCGGGAATATAGTACAAATTAGAAACATGATGCAGCTTTTGGATTTGGCGTGTTACCGCTTCCACCATAGCTGGGTGGGCGTGTCCGAGGGTGCAAGTGGCAATTCCGGCTACAAAGTCCAGATATTCCCGTCCCTGGGTATCCCAAACGCGACAGCCAGAACCCCTGTCTAAAGCTAGGGGAAACCGGCCATAAGTTGACATTACGGCTTCATCGAAGCTATTAGCGTCAAAAGGGCTAGATGACATAGAACCTGATGTTGGGGGGATGGTAGCTTGCTCAATTAGAGTTTCTATGCTCACGATCGCGCCTCCTGATAAGTCTTTAATTTTAATACTTACTTACTAGTTTGCTAGAAAATCTTAAAAATTACATTTTATTTCACAAATCTGATACTTTTTTGTAGGCTAACTGTTAAATATCCTGCCAAAAAATGGTAGCAGTAAAAAAACTTTGTATTCTGTACTTGAGAAAAAATACCGACGACTGCAAAAAGAACTAACGGTAGGGGCGATTTCATTGGCTGGCGTTTTCCTGACTGGCACTTTGTGGTACAAGTTCATGGAAGGTTGGTCATGGGAAGAAGCGGCTTACATGACAGTCATCACTTTAACTACTGTGGGCTTTGGTGAAACAAACCCCTTGAGTCGCCAAGGACGATTATTTACAATTGCCTTGATTATGTTGGGTGTAGTCACTATCGGTTACATGGTGAACAGATTTACAGAAGCCGTGATTCAAGGCTACTTTCAAGAAGGAATGAGACTCAGGCAACAGAGAAGGCTAATGGAATCCCTGACACAACATTACATTATTTGTGGGTTTAGTCGCACTGGTCGTCAAATTGCCAAGGAATTTCAGGCGGAAGGCGTACCTTTTGTGGTGGTTGATGCAAATATCGAATCTGTAGAAGAGGTAGAAGCAGAAAACTACATCGCATACCAAGGTGATGTAACTCTAGATGAAACCTTATTGAGAGTGGGCGTAGAACGAGCGATTTGTATAGTGGCGGCTTTACCTTCAGATGCTGAAAATTTATATACAGTGTTAACAGCAAAAACACTGAATCCAGGAATTAGAGCGATCGCACGAGCCAGTACAGAAGAATCTGTCAAAAAGTTACAACGTGGTGGGGCTGATACCGTAGTTTCACCATACATTACTGGTGGGAAGCGCATGGCTGCCGCCGCCCTCAGACCGCAAGTTTTAGACTTTGTAGATGGTTTCATCTCCGGTCTAGACGGACAGTTTTATATGGAAGAATTTTTACTTGATCCGGCGGTTTATCCGTATGTGGGGCAAACTTTAAGACAAGCAAGGTTGCGATCGCAATCCGGCGCTTTAGTAATTGCCATTCGTCGCGCCGATGGACATCTGATTGGTGGTCCCACTGGTGACACTGTTTTATTACCAGGAGATACCCTAATTTGCATGGGGACATCGGAACAATTGCGTAGTCTGAATCAAATTCTTATCCCCATTGCTTCTAGACGACGACGGAGAAATAATTAAGCATGATTATTTAAAACAAATTGCACAGTTTCTAATAATTCCTTAATCGTGTATGGTTTTGACAAAAATGCTGGCACACAAGCCGCAATTTCCTTGAGGCGTTCGCGGTTCGATACTAATCCACTCATAGCGACAATCTTGATAGCCGAATTAAGTTTGCATAGGACTTGAATAGCTCGTATACCATCCATAGATGGCATTTCTATATCCATTAAGACCACACTAATTTCATCTTTATGTTGGGCGTAAACTGAAACAGCCTCTATACCATCATTAGCGGTGATAATTTTGTAATTGTAACTTTCTAAAGTAGCTTTGTTAGTCGCTCGAATACTGTCTTCATCATCGACAATTAAAATTAATTCACCATTGCCTTGGGGTATCTCACTTTTATAAGTTTCTTCCGTCACTATTTGGTCAGAGACTGGCAAATAAACTTTAAAATTACTCCCTAAGCCTACCGTGCTATCAACATTGATAAAACCGCCGTGATTTTTGAGAATACCAATAATTGTTGAAAGTCCTAAGCCTGTGCCTTTACTAAATTCCTTGGTGGTGAAAAAGGGTTCAAAAATTCGTTTTAACAACTCTCGTGGTATGCCACATCCTGTATCTGACACAGTGATCACAATGTAGCTGCCAACCTTGGCTTCTGGATTCATCTGGGCATAATGTTGATCAACAAAGAAATTATCTGCTTCTAAACGTAGAGTACCGCCATTAGGCATGGCATCACGAGCATTGACGCACAGGTTCATTAGCACCTGATGAATTTGGGTAGGATCAGCAACTATGATTGAAGAAATTGTGTTTGGTATATAGGTTTCAACTGCAATTGATTTAGGAAATGTACTTTTAACAAGCTGCTCAATTTCTCTTAATAAATGTCTTACTTGTAGGGGAAAATGCTTTCCTTCAACTCCCTGAGCAAAGGACAAAATTTGCTTAATTAACTCCGCACCACGTTTGGCACTGTCTTGCTGCATTTTTAGCAGTTGGCGACTTTGCTCATCCACATTGCCTAGTCTCACGGGTAGCAGTTGAGTACTGGTCAGAATCGGTGTGAGAATGTTGTTTAAATCATGGGCAATCCCACTGGCGAGGATACCAAGATTTTCTAACCGTTGAGTCCGCAGAAATTGGGTTTCTAGTTGTTTCTTCTCGGTAATGTCGGTGTTAACAATTAAAACTGATTTTGGCTCTCCAACTTGATCGCGTACTAGTGTCCATCGACTCTGCACAATGATTTTTTTGCCATGTTTAGTGACTTGATGTAACTCTCCTTGCCAGGAATTATCTTTTAAAACACTTAAACGAGCCGCTTCTAGTTGCGGTGAAGCTTTTTCAAATAAAAGTTCGTTGGCATTCTTGCCCAAGGCTTCGGCTGCTGACCATTCATAAATATCCTCAGCACCTTGATTCCAAAATAATATCCGCCTCTCCAGATTGCAAACAAAAATTGCATTTGTGGCAATATCAATCAGGGCTGCTTGTTCGCGGATTTTCTCTTCGGCTAATCTGCTTTCTGTGATGTCGGTGGCAATACCGCAAACAGCGTAGGGTACACCTTCAGCATTAAGCAGAGGAAATTTAACTGTAACGTAAGTGTGGGTAGCATCTGCCAATGTTACTAATTCTTCTACAGTCAAAGATTTTCTGGCTTCAATTACTTTTCGGTCATTTGCCAAAAATCTTTCAGCTTGTGTTTGGGGAAAAAGGTCGTAGTCAGTTTTACCTTGAATTTGTTCTTGGCTCAGGTTAAAAAGAATTGTAAACCCACGATTGACTAATATATATCTTCCTTGGAGATCCTTGAGGAAAATGATTGCTGTCGAGTTGTTGATGATATCCTCAAACTGCTGTTGGCTTTGCCGCAGGGCAGTTTCAGCTCGTTTGCGCTCTGTGATGTCTATAGCATAGCCAATCATGCCGATAGGAGTCTGATTAGGACTACGTAATAACGACAGTGACAAAAGAGCATCAAATCGTTTGCCAAACTTATTTTGCATGATCACTTCAATTTCATGCTCTCCTGTTTCTAAGAGAGGGGCAATAACTTGATTTTCCAATACATCAACCAATTCCCCTGGATATAGCAGCGAAATATGTTTACCCATAGCTTCGGTAGCTGAGTAACCTGTTAATTTTTCTGCACCTTGATTCCAACTGGTAATATAACCTTTAAGGTCAGTGGCAATGACTGAATCATGGATTTGGTTGATAATTTGTGCTTGATGCCGTAACTTTTTCTCTGTGCGTTGGCGTTCGGTAATATCCTGTACTACTGAGTTGACACCAAGCATTTCACCATCATGCCCTCTCAGTGGGTAGTAATTAACTAGCCAGTAACGTTCAATACCTGGTTGGGCTGGGATAGTACCATGAACTTTGCGGTTGATGATGGGTAAGCCTGACTCAATCACCTGTCGATAAAGCGGCTCTAATTTGTCACTGAGATTTGGTAATACTTCCCGCAGGGTTCGCCCGATATGCTCGGCCACTGGGACATTATTAATCTGAGCTAGATGTTCATTGATGCGGACAAATCTCAGGTTTGTGTCCACAAAGTTCAGTCCAATGGGGACAGAAGCATAGATACTTTCAATTTCTGCAAGTTGTTGCCAAGCCTGTGCTTGGTTGTTCCTGAGTGCTACTTCTGTTTTTTGGCGTTCCTCAATTTCTTGCTGTAACAGTGCATTGGCTTGGGATAGTTCGGCGGTGCGTTGGGCAACTTGTTGTTCTAAAGTTGTATAAGCTTGATGCAGTTTCTCTTCTGTCTGCTGGCGTTGTGTAATTTCCTGTTGCAATTGCTGGTTAGTCTGTTCTAGTTCTTTTCCCTGGGCTGCAACCTGTTGCTGTAAAGCCGCAATCACGTTAGCCATTTCTAAGGGATCAAACAATTGCAAAAAGCTGGTTTGAGTGACAATTCCCAGAAATTCCCCAGTTTGACTGGTGACAACTAATCGCCGCAATTGTCGCCGTTGCATTTCTTGATGGGCAAACCACAAGGAATCTTCAGGATGCACACAAAATAAAGGTGTACTCATCACAGTTTGAGCTTGAATTTGGGTAAAATCCAGCCCCAAAACTTGAAATTGGACAATATCCCTTTCCGTGATCATTCCCTGGGGGATGACGCATCCTGTAGCGTTAGGTTCTGCAATGACTACGCAACTGATATTTTGATGATTCATTAGCTCGGCAATGTCGAGTAATCTGGTAGTCAATGGGGCATAAATATCATGATTGACAGTTACTTCTGATACAGAGCGTAATTTCAATAAATTTGCTGGTTGGATTACTTGACGAATTGCTTCAGGTGTGAGTATTCCTACTAAATGATTTTTGTCATCCACTACTGGTAGATGGCGAATTCGATTTTGATGCCAGATTGACAGCACTGTGAACATATCCTCAGCCTGGGATTGCTGAATAGTAATCACTGGGTGAATCATGACTTCAGCGATGGTAATCTCAGATAAGTCCACACCTGTGGCAGTGAGCCTGACTACATCCCATTCTGTAAAGATTCCTACTAGTTGCCTTTGCTCAATTACCAAGACACAGCTAGCTTTTTCTGGAGTTGGTGACAGATTCTGATTTACTATCTGGTAATTACTGCCTCGTGCTTGACTCATTAAGGCGATCGCATCAATTACACGAGTATCAGGGGTAACAGTCAAGGGGAAAAGATATATGGCATTTTTTAAAGTAGGCAATTCAACAGACACACAATTAGCTAAGGGTTCAATTCCTGGTCTAAGGGTCATACTTGCTACATTTTCTAAAAAATAGAAAAAAATCTACTTATTCACTAGAAATCGACCGAATTTAAATATGCTTTTTCTCAAACCCTTGTAGAGAGGTTCCATAAAACGTTGCTAAAGTCTTTATCGGAAATATCTACGGAGTTACAGGCTAAATTTCCAGGTATTTACTATTTAAATTATTTTTTTTGAGATAATTCGGTAATTATATGGTTGTTTCTTTTCCGATCATAATGCTGTGGTTATATGTTTGGTGTGGGATTAAATAAATTTTTATTAAGTGATTATTTGAATGTTGTATATATAAGGAAAAATATAAAAAATCAGAAAATTTTAACTAAACTTGCCTTTTTATTGATGACATCTCTTCGATTCACTGCAAAATACTAGCTTTGCTTTCTAATCAGCCTTTATATAGGAATCCGATTTGATTATTGAAAAAATCTCAGTATATGTAGGGTGTGTTATGGCTTTAGCCTAACGCACCGTCTTCTGTGGTCTTGGTGCTGTACTCTCCTCTGACTGTTAAGTAGGTGGGTGAAAAAGTTTACAACTATGTCATTGCGTAAAGTCCTGGCGGGCATAGCTGCGCTTACTGCAAAGCGTGGCGTTAGCCAGACGTAACGAAGTGGAGTAAAGCGAATACAAGGTTTTCAGCGCTTTTACTTTTCGTTACATAGTTAGGTTTATTTGTACCTACCTAGTTAATTCCATCCGTGTAAGGGTGCAATGTTTTTGGTGAAACTTTCAATTGTTGTTGGCGGTGCTGCTGATATTAAAACGCTGGGATAAACTGCTGCTCCCCAGAGAGGATGAATCAGCACCCGACATTTATTTTTAATAACTCGATAGTTGAGCAAGGCTTTCACAACTGCGATGTCATTGTGAGGAATTTCTCCCGGATGGGAAAGTAAGGGATAGCCCGTGCGAGGATCAATCAAGTCGGTTAGATAGCCGATATCCCGCAATTGAAATGCTAAGTCAAAGCCAAACCGCATAAACTTTTCCCGCAGGCGTTGTTTCTCCATTTCGATTTCTGGCGTACTTTTTACGAGTGGATAACGTGACTGCTGTAAAACAATTACAACCCAGAAACAAGGTTGATTTTTCCAATCTGGTAATATCCGTTCGCAGTTGGCACAGATATACTGACTGGGGGAATGAATGGAAATTTGCACCGCTTGTCCTGTTTCGCCAACCAAATTAATAGGACAGCCTTGCTCCGAAGTGTAAACTGGGGAATAGTTCACCATATTAATTCGGCTTTTGCAAGTTTTACGTTGAACTCTTGGTATGATAATAACCCTTAAAAGTTCCTAAATATGATCAATTTTTCCGAAAATGTGAGGTTTCTTCAAAGTTCTTGTGTAAAAATCGTAATTTTTTTGCGGTAATTTTTATGGTTTCTTCAGTTATACTTAGGTATCTGGCTACTATAACTACTTGGGTTGGCTGAATCAACAGCTAAAAATTTAAACTCTTGCTCAAGAAAATACAGGTCAAAACCTGAATGGGATGACCTATATAAATGAAAAAATATCTTGATAAACTGAATCGGGAAACAATTAATCCAGTTTGAGTGCATTAACTGGGACTTCATCCCAAGAACTAACTATCCGCAATTGTGCTATCCAACCGGTTGACTTTTGCCTAGCGGTCAAGTTTTCTTGAAAGGACTCATGACAATCTTGGGCTTGCGATTCATCACAACAAGCAATACAGGCATAAATCATCCCAGAAGGATCAATTTGCTCATTTACCCAAATTTTCATAGATTATATCCTCTAAAATTAAAGAACCTCACCCCCAACCCCTCTCCTTAGTAAGGAGAGGGGAGAAATGTCTTAACCCCCAACCCCTGTTCTTAGTAACCAGAGGGGGGAAATGTCTTAACTTTAATGCATTGTTGTGGCTACATCTACAGCGTTAGTCTTTAGCTGACCATCTTCCATATAAATAATTCGATCAGCAATATCAAGAATCCGGTGATCATGGAACCTCACCCCCAACCCCTCTCCTTACTAAGGAGAGGGGAGAAATGTCTGAAGTTTAATGCATTGTTGTGGCTACATCTACAGCGTTAGTCTTTAGCTGACCATCTTCCATATAAATAATTCAATCAGCAATATCAAGAATCCGGTGATCATGGAACCTCACCCCCAACCCCTCTCCTTACTAAGGAGAGGGGAGAAATGTCTGAAGTTTAATGCATTGTTGTGGCTACATCTACACCATTAGTCTTTAGCTGACCATCTTCCATATAAATAATTCAATCAGCAATATCAAGAATTCGGTGATCATGGAACCTCACCCCCAACCCCTCTCCTTACTAAGGAGAGGGGAGAAATGTCTGAAGTTTAATGCATTGTTGTGGCTACATCTACAGCGTTAGTCTTTAGCTGACCATCTTCCATATAAATAATTCAATCAGCAATATCAAGAATCCGGTGATCATGGAACCTCACCCCCAACCCCTCTCCTTACTAAGGAGAGGGGAGAAATGTCTGAAGTTTAATGCATTGTTGTGGCTACATCTACAGCGTTAGTCTTTAGCTGACCATCTTCCATATAAATAATTCAATCAGCAATATCAAGAATCCGGTGATCATGGAACCTCACCCCCAACCCCTCTCCTTACTAAGGAGAGGGGAGAAATGTCTGAAGTTTAATGCATTGTTGTGGCTACATCTACAGCATTAGTCTTTAGCTGACCATCTTCCATATAAATAATTCGATCAGCGATATCAAGAATCCGGTTATCATGGGTAACTAGCAAGATTGTACAACCTTGTTCTTTGGCTAACTTTTGCATTAATTCCACGACATCGCGCCCAGATTTTTTGTCTAATGCGGCTGTGGGTTCATCTGCTAAAACAATTTTAGGATGACTGACTAACGCACGCGCGATCGCAACTCTTTGTTTTTGTCCCCCTGAGAGATTCTCTGGATAGTAATTTACATGGTCTGCTAAACCCACAGTTTCCAACATGGCGATCGCTTTGGCGTTGATATCCTCAGCGAAAAACTCGTCATGCAATTCTATGGACATTCTGACATTATCTTTAGCTGTCAAAAAAGTCATCAGATTATGTGCTTGGAAAATATAACCAATCTGACGGCGCAGCTTCGTTAATTGTCCTTTGCTGGCTCCACAAATTTCCTGTCCTAAGATTTTCAAACTACCTTCCTGGGCGGAACGTAGACCACCCATGAGGGTTAACAGAGTGGTTTTACCTGAACCGGAGGGACCAGTCATAATCACAATTTCACTGGCGTTAATCTGCAAATTAATCTCAGATAAGACTTGTTTTCGCAGGTTTCCACTGCCAAAGTAATGATTGACTTTGTGAACAGAAATCACAGGTTCCACAGTAGATAAATTTAAGGGGTCATTTCCTGATATACTGTTTTGTATCATGGGTTCTTATTGCCAAAATTTGGTCTATTGGGAATTAGAAAACATCTGCGGGATCGGCTGTGCGTAACTTTCTCATGGCGATCGCACCAGAAAAACTACACATAATTACGGTTAAAATAAACACAGTTGTGGCTCTTTCCAGCTTCATGGCTATGGGTAGCATTGTGGCAGCGTAAGCAAGCTGATATAATCCGAAGGAAAGAAAAAATGCCGGGATATAACCGAAGACGGCTAAAAATAAAGCCTCTTGTAATAAGACTCCCAACAGATAGCGATCGCTATAACCCATCGCTTTGAGGGTAGCGTATTCTGGGAGATGTTCGGAGACATCAGAATAAAGAATTTGGTAGACAATCACGATACCGACAATAAACCCCACCACCACACCTAAACCGAAAATAAAACCAATCCCAGTCCCCTCAGCCCAGTATTTCTTTTCTATTTGAGCAAATTCTTCTGGAGTTAAAACGCTGACATCATTGGGTAACTTTGCGGCTAGATTGCGATCGCACTTTTCCCGCATTTACACCAGGATTAAGAGTAATTAAACCCACTTCTATAAGGTTGCTTTGGCGTTCGGGAAACAGTTGTAAAAACGTAGAATCACTGGTAATCACATTTCCATCAGCAGCAAAAGAAGCACCATTACTAAATACACCCCTGACACGAATAGCTTTATTATTCAGTTCCGTGTCAAAATTGCCTGTTTTCTGGAATATATCACCAACAGCGCCATATTCTGGACGACCGGCTTGATCAAACAGCACTTGATGCAATTGTTTGAGATGATTCTGATTTTCTTGAACTTCGGGAAACTTAAAAGCAGGTTGTGCCGGATCGATACCCCAAACCAAGATAGCCCGATCAAGACGGGTTTGAGGATTTCGCCATTGTCCAGTGCCAATATAAACAGAATTTACTGATTTTACACCCTCATAACCCAATGTTTGATATAGTCGTTCTCTAGAAAAACTTTTGACTGAAAACAGAGTTTGAAATTGGGGATTAATTAACACCAAATCTGCTTGTAAATTGCGGTGAGGTTGAATAGCAGCATCAAACAGCGCACTTTCAAAACCTAGCTGAATAAACATTAGCATATCAGCAAAAGTAATTCCTGCAACTGCGACTAACAGACGAGTTTTTTCTTTCATTAACTGTCGCCATGCTAGGGGAGTCTTCCGTGATGGTTTAAAGAACATAATTGGGGAGTGGGGAGTGGGGAGTGGGGAGTAGGGAGTGGAATAATACTGGTATTTTTAACAGGACTTACGCAAAAAAACTCTCAAACTCTCTTAGAGGATGTTTGTAAAGTCGTAAAGTATACTAAAAACCTCTCTCCAAACCTCTCTCCTACAAGGAGAGAGGCTTTGAAACCCCCATTCCCTTCTAGGGAAGGGGGGTAGGGGGGTTAGGTTTCTAAAATTTTTGAGTAATAAACAATACTTTTCAAACATCCTCTTGACTCTGTGTCCTCTGCGTCTGGTGTGGTTCGTTATTCCTTCTACAATTCAATTGATGTTTGTACTTGCAAATTAGTCAAATTGGCGACTTGTTTACTGTCTTCAGGATGCAGACGAATTTTGACATCAATCACGCGACTATCTAAGTTTTCTCCGGGTTGGTTGCTATAAACATTTTGTCTATTTACCTGCAAACCAATTTGAGAAACTGTGCCGCGCAATTCACCAGCAAATACTTGACTAGTAATTACTGCTGACTGTCCCAGCTTAATTTTACTAATATCAGTTTGATATACTTCTGCAACTGCAATCATTTGTTCAGTTTGCGCCAAGTCTGCAATTCCAGCATCACTAATTTTTTCTCCAACTCGTGTGTGAATTTTGAGAATTTGTCCAGCTATTGGTGCTATAATGGAAGTAGAATCTAAATTAGTTTGCATTTGTTTGAGTGTCGCGATCGCACTCTCAACTTCACTCTTAGCTGCTGCGATATCTACGGGACGAATTTCAGCAATACTGTTGAGTGTGGCTTGGGCTTCACTAATTTGTTTATTCCCAGTGGCGTTAATTCGAGTCAGTGTAACTTGAGCTTGAGCTAATTCTCGACTAGCAGTAGAATTAATTTGATTTAGAACTGCTTGGGCTTGTGAAAGTTGCTGTTTTGCAGTGTCTAAACTCAAGCGCTTACTATCAAATAAAGAAATGAGAAATTGCACCTTCTGAGGATAGTTGCTGATAACGTTCATATTCAGCTTGAGCATTATTTAATTCGGCTTGCAGCTTGTTAATTGTCGCCTCTTGTGCTAATCTTTCACCTAAAGACTGTGCTTCTATGCGAGCGATCGCTTCTTGTTGAGCTATTTTATCGCCTTGTAACTGAGCCTGTAAGCGTTCCATAGTTGCTTGCTGTGCCTGAATTTCTCCAGTTTTTGCTCCAGCTTCAACTTGAGCCAATTTAGCTTTAGCCACTCTCACCTGTTGTTCTGCTTGGAGTACAGCAGTTTGTAGGCGAGTGCGTGAGTCTAAAATTGCCACCACCTGACCAGATTTGACTGTATCGCCCTCTTGGACTAAAATCTGAGCAATGCGATCGCCATCCAAATCCAAAGGTGCAGACAGACTAATTACCTCTGTTTCTGGTTCTAATCTTCCTAAAGCCGAGATTTTTGGTGTAACTGGCGGAGTTTCTCCAAGTTCAGATGAAGCAGTTTGACCAACTAAACCAGACTGAGCAATTCCATAAAAAGCAATTCCACCTGTAATCACAGTAGCAGCTACTACTAATACAATTAACCTGTGATTGGGAACTTTAAACAACACATTTTGAGTCATTTTTACCTCACTAAACACACTATTTTTTGGAGATATTTAGGTACAAAGAATTAAAATTTTTCTCTAATTTAGGGGTTATCTATAGGACTCCTATTTGATTTCTGAATATCAATACAACTCAAAATGGCTTTTTCCCACTCCCCACTCCCCACTCCCCACTCCCCACTCCCCACTCCCCACCTACGCAAGTAAGTTAAAAAATCAAAGCGGATTACTATATGTTATGATTTTTCTGATAAATAGCTGGTGAGCAATTTATCTAACAAGGCAAATTGTTCAACAAAATCAATTGTTTGATCACCCCAGAGTTTTGCTAAAATCAACCCATCGATAAAGCTCAAAACAAAAGAAGCTAATACTGGATCTTCAATTCCTAAAAAATCACAAACTGCTTGCTGATACCTTTGCTTTACACGTTGAAATACCGGACTTTTCTCTATGGTTTCTTTGTCGTGATGCTGATAAAAATCAACCAAGATATAAGTTTGATTAATAAAGTAATCTTGATTTTTAACTAAATATTTTCCCATCGCAGTCATTGTTTCTGAAAGTGTTTCTACTCCTTCCATCTCCACCAATGCTGAACTGATATCTTGAAGACTTATTTCCTCAACTAATTGCTCAAACAAAGCCTGTTTGCTAGGAAAATAATGATATAGTGTACCAGTAGAAACATTTAAACTTTCAGCGATTTGTCTCATGGTGAGCGCACCGTAACCTTTTTGAGCAAATAAATCAAAGCACTTGCTCAGAAGTTCTTTACGGTATTGCTCATGGTCAACTATTTTGGGCATATTTTTTATATCGAACAATCGATATTTTTAATATATCAGAGATATGGCTGGAATACCAGATAATTTCCCAAATCAAATATATTGATTTTTCCCTAACCCTCTGCTACAAGCAACCACTGTGTAGACACAAGTATGGAAATTGCGCGTTGGTGAACATAACACCCCACCCCTAGCCCCTCCCCGCAAGCGAGGAGGGGGACTGGATAAGTTTGTAGTTTGTAGTTTGTAGGGTGTATTGTTGCGTAGCGCAACGCACCATCCTAAATTTCAGTGCGTAAGTTCTAAAGTCTATAACGCACCCTACCAAATGAAAGGTTTTTAGCCTAATTTTTAGCTGTTTTACTAAAAATCCGGTAATACAGCCATGTACTAGCTTCCTTGATAGGAAAGAACACATAAGTCAGAGGATTTATGGTGACAATAATATTGCGGTAATCTCGCCGTGCTAAAAACAAAATACCACGAGCGACCTGCTGGGCTGACATGACTCCATAAGGGTTGAGTTGACTTTTAAAAGGTCCCAGAATTAACTTGCGAATTACACAATTTCCATCCAAGCGCTTCAGGGTGACAAGATTTCCTAAAGTGCGTTTACTCAGTTCATAAAGGGGACTTAAAGCCGGGGAAACCTCAGCCTCAGAAGTATTCACCCAGATTTCCTTGGTGGCTTTGGCTTGTGGTCCGGTGACAGTTGTTAAAAATATATCCATCAACCGCAAAGCTGAGAAAGTATTCACCTGATATGAAGATGCGATCGCTTCCGGTGTCCGGCTATTATAGACATTGATACCATGATTGATAATCAAAATATCGATTTTTTCTAAACTGTCTTTGAGTTCCGCCTCATTACCTAACTCCCAGGAAAGCACCTTAAAATTAGTCTGCGGTGTTAATTTTTCGGGGTTAGTGGTTAAAGCCACCACTTTGGCATTATGCTTGAGCAGTTCCGCCACCAATGCTTGACCGAGAGAACCTGACGCGCCAGTTATAGCAACGGTTTTACCTTTGAGGGATAAACCCGTACCAAGTATTTTATCCACGAGAGGAAAGACACCACTATAGTAAGCATTGACATCATCAAAATGATGTCGCCAATGGTAAGTGCGATTTACCCACCAAACAGAGGGAATTATCTGTAAAGGACCGGGTAAGTGATTGTAATCTGTATCGATTTTACCTGAGAAATAGCGCACAGAAGCACCATACAAGAAAGTACAGCCATAGAGTACCCCCAGCCATAACCCCATTTGCTGAACAACTAAGGCGATGATGGTTAAAGCCGCAACCAGTAAACTCGACTCCAGAACATCGTGATAAAGCTGAGAATCTTGGTAAGCTTGCACAGAGACAATGGATAAATCCCGACGATATACCTGATGATGCTTATTGTGCCATTTAGCGAGCCATTTGACCTCGTGACACAAAACATGATAACTGTCTCTTAAGACTTCAGCCAGCAGCAGCGAAAACACTCCCCAACCAGCAAACTGCAAACCAGTATTAACCAACACCCAATTAATCTGACTAAACATTGTCATATTTTCCTGCACACCACTTATCTTAATCTTTCTTCATATTGTGACAGAATAGAATAACCTAACGTTACACAGCAAACTAAAAAGCTTGTAGTGAGGACTTCAGTCCTCTCCTGGAGACGCGACACAACACACACAAGATATTCCCAGCGATTCCTTATGGCGCGCAGAGCAAGGCAAAGCTAGATAATGGTTAGGCAACACGATAAATCATTAATATTGAAAATTCCAAACCTTCTATTTCTGATTTAGTAATTTCCACCATGATTTTAACGTATCATCTTGTACTTATTCTACCCCTTGAAAACAAAAACTCTCCTTGAAACCATTCATCCAAGAGAGAGGAATTAAATTATCATGTTGAAGTCGCCCTGCAACAATAGCAGGATGAATATTGATACGCGCTGCAAAATCAACAACATCAGCTTTAGATTTAAGTTGCGCTAATTCTCCTTGATACTCAGAAGGTATCAAAAATTCCCGCGACCATTTATCAGCTTCCTGTTCTAGTTCAGATTCCCAACTTTTCCCACTATCCCATTCATCAAGAAAAATATTTTCCTGGTTGTGTAATAGAATATGTGCTGCTTCATGGAAGAAATTAAACCAGAACCGATCATTGGTTTTACCGTAAAGTGAAAGTTGAATTAGTGCTTTATGGCGATTTAACCACCTCGCTACACCACTAACGTGCGCTCCTTTAATTGCAGGTACTAAAACCAACACCACCCCAGATTCTCGGCATAATTGTTGCATTCGTGGTTCAAATTCCTCTGGTGGTAACACCGTCAAAGTGCGAATTTCCCGCACTGCTTTTTCAAATTTTGGTTTACTGTACTTAGGACAGTCTAATTTTTCTGCTTCTATTTCACCCAAACGCAACCATGCAGAAATAGCACCAACATCACTTTGGTCTTCACGGGTGCGACGAAAAGAAACTTCCAAATTTCCGTAGCATTTCTCCCACTTTTCTGGTGAAGCAACACCAAAAAAATGTAACAACTTTTTTACCACTTCTGGCTTATTTTTAGCAATCAAATTGCACTTGGGAATTGCACCTTGGTTCATCAATTCTCTGACTGGTAACTTATCTAACCAAGATATCCACCCCTTTAAACAGCTTTCTTCTTCTTTCCTGGCTAAAGCAGCGCGATATTGAGCTTCACGTCTGAGCCAAAATGCGGCTGTACTCCCTAAAACTCGTTCTAGTTTCAGAGCAGTTTCTTCATTGATAGGTGCTTTACCGTTAATTAACTGGCTAATAAATTTTGTGCTATAACCTAAACGCTCTGCTAATTCTATTTGTGTCCAATCACGCTCTTCTAGTACATCAGCGATAGTATCACCAGGGGGAGAAACCCAATCTGGAGTAAACGGACGGGTTGTCTTAGTCATGGTAATCTCCAATGAAAACAATACAAACAGCAGTAACCTTAGACCAATCAATGCTTCCATCCTCATTTAAAGGGATGGGGTTGTTATCTGGTTTAAACACAAGTCGTTTACCACCTTCTAGGTCTACTGCAAACTCACCTGCCCGATCTCCTTTTAAGGGATGGGGACGACCTGCAAATAATTCTGTGACACAATTAAGAGCATCAAGGTCAGCCAATCGGGCTGCCAATTTCTTAGCACAGTTTGCACCTAATTTTCTTTGTGCTAGTTTTGGTTGCTCGCATAGGTTTTGCAGTTTGTCGTCAGCGAAAGAAGTTTCCATGCGTTAGTAGACTAATACAAGTTTACCATTTTGGTAAATAAATTTGTTATATTCTAGAGAAAATATCATATCAATTAATGTAATACTTTACCGTTTTGGTAAATAAATTTGATATAACCTCAAAAAAGCATACTTTACCATATTGGTAAATATTTTTTTATGTGTCTAACGAATCCAGCATATCAACTCAAGCATCAATTTCTAGCCAAAAGGCTCTAATGCATACCCTACAGCCCTTGGAGTCTAGACATTATCGTACCTGAGTTGATATTCTTTGAGGAGGTGGCGACTAGGTGCGAGGCTGGGCTACTTGCTGAGAGAAACCCCACTACACCCGATGGCGTTAAGAGAATAAAGAAGTGGCTAAGGAAGCAACTGAAAACCCTACCCATAGAAGAACTCCCTGAGTTTACCAAGCGGTACGATTCTCAGGGAGTTGGTAGGGAGCCGATGGATAGTGATCGAGCTACCTGGATTATTAAGTAATAGTTAAGAAATCAAGAATAACATTTTAGCCCTGGTTAGCGCCGGGGCTTTTCTTTGTCTATTTTAGCATAGTCAGGCAGGAAAGACAACCATCAGGCAGCAAGTAACAGCCTGGGAAATCCTTTTGACTATCAGTTTGACTATCAAATAGCGGCTTTATTAACTTTTGGATGTCCTTAAAGGGCTGAAACCCTGAAGGCGACACCCGGATTTGAACCGGGGGATGGAGGTTTTGCAGAGCGACAGCCTACCGTTTTTACTAGCCAGATGCCTTGTCTAGCCTAGAAATATTGCTGAGTCCTATTGACTTTGAGTCCTGGATTGATTACCCTTGGTAAGGTAAAGGTTAAGAGGACTCAGGGAGATATGGTCGCACAGAAAAAAGCCAAGATGTCAGTGAACATTGATGATAAAGAAGGCAAGCTGAGGTTAAGGCTTCCCAGGTCAGTAGCAGGTGGTAAGCAGGTTTATATTTACTCAGGTTTAGATACTACTGAGATTAACAAGAAGCGTGTATCAGGCGTGGCTAACTGGATTGAGGAGGATATACTCACAGAACAGCTAAATCCGACCCTAGCCAAATATAAGGACAAGTTAGCAAGTTATAAGAATAGGCATCTAGTCGTAGTAGAGCCTAGAAAGCCTGTAGAGCCTAGATTCAACCTGCTAACACTATGGGATAGATATTCAGAATATATGAAGCCACAACTGGCAGAGACAACTTACAGAAAGGATTATGCTAGGAAGTACAGAAACCATATCAAGTCACTGCCTACTCACAGCCTAGATGATTCAGTGGCGATCAGGGATTATCTGTTAGCTAACTTGACCACGAATGCAGCTAAGAGAGTTTTAACTTATCTAAGCGCCTGTGTTGGTTGGGCTGTAAAGTCTGGACTGGTTAAGGACAATCCATTTATGCAGATGTCCGCAGATATCAAGTTACCTAAATCAGACGATGATGCCATTGATCCATTTAGTAAGTCTGAGATGGATGCGATCATCGGGGCATTTGAAGCCAATAAGCCACATTATGCACCATTTATCAAGTTTCTATTCTGGACTGGTTGTAGGACTGGTGAGGCAATAGCTCTACAGTGGAAGCATATCGCACCGGATTACTCAGTTATAACTTTTAGTGATAGTTACGATGGGGCAACAAAGGTTAGGAAATGTACCAAAACAGGTAAAAGTCGTAGGTTTACTTGTAATAACAGGCTTAAAGAACTTCTGAAAGAGTTAAGGAAACCCGATCAGTTGCCTGATGATTCTGTATTTACCAGTCCCAACGGTGGGATGGTTAACAATACAAAGTTCTCACAGCAAGTATGGCACGGGGGAAAACAGGGAACTAAGTTTTATACTGGGGTTATGCGTGCCTTGGTAGACTCAGGGGCGGTAGAGCGTTATAGATGCCTGTACAATACTCGGCATACATTCATTACTATGATGCTTGGTGCAGGTTTTACCGTCTCAGAAGTGGCTAAACTTGTGGGGAATAGTCCGGCGATCATTCTCAAGCATTATGCGGGTAATGTCACACCCATAGAAATGCCTGAGTTGTAGCACTCAGGAGAAATAACAATGGGAAAGAGAACTATTATCGTTCACTGGTCAGAAGTAGATTGTGTACAGTATAAACGAGGTAATGGGTTGAGTGACAAATGCCCTAGAGCATGGGATGAATCCAGAATAATGGACATTATGGGGTACTATAACTGCGATCATGATGGTGAGATTCACGAGGGGTACTACAGAATCTCTGAGGATTCCTTGGATGCAGAGTATTTAGGTAAGGTTGCCCCTAACGACTAAAAACTGACTTGCAATCAATCGTATAGCCAAATGATTTTGATGCCCTTCTAGGCGATTCTGGAGGGGCTTATTTTATGGCTAGGTTCCCCCGGATACTAAACCTGTATAAAAACATTGTTGGGACACATAGATTACAAAAGATGAGGAGGGAGACAGCCACCCATTAGCCACCCAAGACACCTATACAGCAACTAACAGCATGGTGGTAACTGAGCAATCTTGAGTAATCAGGATTAACCAGGGGCAAAGGCTACTAACTGAAACCAAAGGGAATGAAAGCTAGGAAAACACCCAATAAAGTTTGGTCGATTCTGGCTGAGTATGTGTTTATTTAAATAATCTCAGTGGACTAAGTGTATAGGGAATTGTGGGTACTTAGGGCGCTTAAGTGATGATATGCAGCAAAAAATCCTAGAGATGTTTAAGCGCACTATGGGGAGAAATAACTTAGAGATGCTTAAGCGATGATTGCCAATAAAATCCTAGTAGCCTGTTTAGTAGCCAGTCTAGCATCTATCTAGTAGCCATATTCTTGTAGACCACTCAAAGCTTTAGCCTGTAAGGGTTTCAACTTGTCAAAACTAGGATTTTGCAACCCACTAATACCCAACTTGACTATCTCTAGATGTACACCATTGGTATGCAGGTAATGGGACGGAAGCGAGTAGATAGTAAACAGTTGGCAGTACGGCTGAGTAAGGCGACTTGGCAGTGGTTAGAGGCTGAGGCGGCTAAGACTGATAACACGGCATCGGGATTGATCAGGGATGGTATCAGGTTATTGATCCAGGAACGGCGGTTGCTAGGTGCGATTAGGGGCGGGATGGAATCTTCAGGGATTAGTTACCCGACTGGGGATATGGTCAAGCCTGATGGGACTGTGAGTAAGAAGCAACTAACCGGGCTAAACTTCAGCTAGGGAATATGGCTCTTTACACACATTGGGTGCTACGATTGGGTGCTACAGTTGCTAAACAACTTGCTTTACAATAACTTGAGGGTGCTACGGTTGGGTACTACTTTAACGGGGGAATGGCTGGCAAAGTTTAGCCAGCATCGCCCAAATAATCAGGGGAAAACTTTGAAATAAAAAACAGGGCTTTCCACACATGGGTGCTACGATATGCCAAGATAGCTGTATAGCAATAACTTGAGGGTGCTACAAGTAGATGTGTAGCACCCAACCATAAACAAAGGATAGATTATGCCAAGCAAGAAACCACAAGTTACATTCCGATTGGATGAACAGATCAAAACAAGGATGGAAACATTTGCTAAAAGTATAGGGTTGACTCAGAATGAGTTGGCGCTTAAGGCAATGTTACTGGGGTTAGAACAGCTAGGCTGTAGCACCTCAGACCTTTTGCCTGATAAGGCTTATGATGAAAACGTAGCACCCAATGTGTGTGAAGCGTCAGGATGGGTTAGGCTATCACCTGATGAGGAAACTAAGCTAGATGATGCTGAAACTGAGAGGATCTTGGATCGGAGGTATTTTGTATCTCGTAACGCACGGCTGGTAGTTACCCGACAGAAGACAAAGAACGGCAACCAACAATGGTATGAAGTTGTGCCTTCTGATTTTCCAGAGGATGTGTGGGACTTCGTGATCAAAAACAAGGCTGAGTATTTTGAGCGTCGCCCTTTCACTGTTCTGAAGCAACTTAGCCACCCGCTCATGAGGGAAGCCATTAGCAGGTATGGACAAGATAGGAAACTAGACTACTACCCCGAACAGGCTGGCAAGAGCCGTGATGAGGCAAGTGTTAATAGGAGGTTAGATCATCTGAGAGAGAGCCTTGAGGATCTAGGCTGGCAAGAGCCTAAACCTGAACCCGTGGCTATATCTGAACCTGAACCCGTGATCGTGCCAGATGTGCCTGTAGAGCCTAAGCCACCCATAGCCACCCATGAGCCTGAGACGGTACAGGCAACTGAAGAGACGGTGATCGTACGTGAGTTGATATTCTTTGAGGAGGTGGCGACTAGGTGCGAGGTTGGGGTACTTGCTGAAAGAGACCCCACTACCGAGAAGAGTATCAGAAAAGCTAAGAGGTGGGTAAGAGAGCAACTGAAAACCCTACCCATATCAAAACTCCCTGAGTTTACCAAGCGGTATGATTCTCAAGGAGTGGGTAGGGAGCCGATGGATGATGATCGAGCTACCTGGAGTAAGTTGTAAGTGTAACGATTCTTAATAAAGCTTGTTTAGCCCTGGTTAGCGCCGGGGCTTTTCTTTGTCTATTTTAGCATAGTCAGGTAGATAAAAAACCCTCAGCACGATTAGGCACTAAGGGGACAAAGTATGGCATAAATCAGCAGTAGGAGGATCTGCTAATCCTAGTTAATCAACCTGCGGCTGGTCATTTTCTGTGCTAATATGAGAATCCTTAGAGCTTAAGGATTTTTCTGATTCCTCTGAATCACTGGGGAGTTTGCAGTTGCGCTTGTCCACTAAAAACTCATTGCCAGAATCCGACAGCTTTATATGGACAAAACCGCCGCACTCGCTAAGTGTTACACCACCCCCCAAAAAAACCAGTGGAACTGCGGTTGCCAAAACTACAGAATGTTTGATATTCTGTAGTAAGCTAGGTTTGGGTCTGTTCCCCATATCCTTGTCCTTGTATTAAAAGTTTGCATAGAAGAAACTTCAAGCTCTAGTACAGCTTGGAAAGAAAATAGGAAACAACAAGACCCCGGCTTGCAACTGGGGTCGCTTCTATTTCCTCATTCCTCTGATTCTCCATATTTAGAATGTATCACAGGCTTTAAAATTAGTCAAATATATTTACGAGAAAATGTCAGAGGCTCATATTACCTCTGATTTAAAGTATTTTTTTTTATCTTTACTTGGTACTGAGCTAATACGCGCAAATGCTCAATCCCTTGAAAATGATGATAGCACCATAAACTTAACGTCGTCAAGTCTTCCAATAAACCCCCAGGGGATGAACGACGCACCTGGAGTTTATAAGTGTATTTATGCTACTGGAAACACCAAAGCATCTACAAGAGCCACAACAGCCGCATCAGTAACAAAAAGCCTTGATGCTAGGGCTTTTACAGCCAACTTGATGTTATATACGATTCTCAGCTTTACAAGTGGTTTCCCTGGGAGCCTGGACAACAAAAAGACCCCAAATGGTTTACCAGACCACCGGGGCAACAATACTACAGGACAAACCTACAGGAATAAAAATACTTCTATCTATATGGTTAGTTAGTCATTTAGGGAAACTAGGGCATACTGGGCTGTTATCTGCTGCTTGAGTCCCTTTGGGTTTCCGGCTGAGTCCCTGAGTCCTTTTTGAGTCCCTTTTGAGTTCCAAGCTGAAACATAGGCTGTATAAAGCTTTCAAGGATTTCAAAAAGGGACTCAAGGGACTCAGTGGGACTCAAGGGACTCAAAAAAGGACTCAAGGGACTCAAAAAGAACCCCCATACAGCAGGTAACAGCCTGAATGGAATAGATACTGCTACCAACGGAAGACAGTCAGGAAACCTGGATTATTAAATAATCAAATCAGATGTGCCAAGTCGGATGAACTGGACAAATAAAGAATCCCCATGCAGCAAATAACAGCTTGGGGATTCTTCTTGAGTCCTGTATTGAGTCCTGGATTGTTGGTTTCTAGAGAATCTATGGAACTAGAATCGCTGAAACCCTGAAGGCGACACCCGGATTTGAACCGGGGGATGGAGGTTTTGCAGACCTCTGCCTTACCACTTGGCTATGTCGCCGCGATCGCTCTCACGATTCCTTAGCATAACATATTTTCTCTAAATTTACACCCTACGTCTCTTGAAAATTTTGCCGCACCTGAGCAAATTTAGTGGTTAATGGCATTTGCACATCCCAGGAGATGGCAGCGCTAAATGAAGATTTGTGGGGATAGTGTGAGGGATTGATGAATTTTTGCCAAAAATGCGTGACGTAAAACACAAAAAAAAATACAATTTCACTCTTAAGATAGATGAAAATTCAGGGATTTCCAGAAATTAGATGTTTATTTATGGTTTTTAGCTCTATGATGACATCAAAATCACTATCACCAATAGTTCATTCATGGTAAAAGCCCCTAGATTTATCTGGGGAGTCAATCCCAAATCTAAAATCTAAAATCTAAAATCTAAAATTGTTTGACTTTGGTCAGCTACTTTCCCCCAAAAGAATCAGATGTTAAGTTGCACATATCGCCATCCATGAAAATCAATCAAGTATCTCCGATCTCAATCGCTCAAATCACAGATACACATCTGTTTGCTGCGGAAAATCACGAAATGCTGGGAATGCCTACTATACAGTCTTTCCAGGCAGTTGTAGACAGGTTAAAACAGATCAGGAGTGAAGTTGATTTACTACTGCTAACGGGTGATTTGTCTGGTGATGGTAAGCCTGATTCCTATGATAATCTGCAAAATCTAGTGAATCAACTACAAATACCTGCTTACTGGATACCAGGGAATCATGACTGTGCGATCGCAATGGAAGATATCTTAAATATGGGGATGGTTTCCCGACGCAAGTCTTTTCATCGTGGTGGTTGGAATTTTATCTTACTCGATTCTTCGGTTCCTGGTTGTTTACATGGTCATCTTTCCGGTAAAACTCTCGATTGGCTGGACTCTGAATTAAAAACCCTGGGTGATGCTCCGACTTTAGTCGCTCTACATCATCCGCCTTTTCCGGTAAATTCGGCGTGGTTAGATAGCAGTACCTCTGAAAAATCCCCAAGAATTTTTTGCTGTTCTCGACCGTCATCCCCAAGTCAGGTTAGTTTTGTTTGGTCACATCCATCAAGAATTTCAACGCCAGCGTCACCAAGTTCACTACCTCAGCACTCCGTCAACTGGGCTTCAGTTTCGCTCCAAAAGTCCCACTTTGATGATTGATTCCAAATACCCTGGATTTCGGTTGTTGAAGCTATACCCCAATGGGATGTGGGAAACTTCTGTAGAGCGAGTTCCTTATTTTAATCCATTGGAGTTAGCCGCTAAGGTATCCTAAATTATCTGAGCTATATTACTTCATCAGCAAAACTGTTTCGCCGCACAAAGTGAAATGGACCAGCAACAGACCCCCAAATATGTTCGTTGGTATCTAAATCACGTCCTCTGTCAAGGCTGATAAATTTTTCTTCGCTAATTTCAAATTCACTATCTAAATAGGTTTTTTGCCCTTTCCGAAAGACAATGCAACCTTTACCTGGTTCGACTTTGCCTTTGAAGCTGTTACCAGCCCACTCTACAGTCATGTTACATCCTGAAAGTTCTTCTAGGCGATCGCTTGTTAAAGTTTTCAGCAGTTGGAGGTTACGGGATGCACCATAAAAGCTTTCTTCTTGCTTCACAGTATAGTTGACAATTTGGATGCGATTCCTACGGAGCGCTTCGCTATCGCCTGCATTTACCAATTTCAAAACCCGCACGCGATAAGGGTTATTCAGCATATAATCATAAGCTTGTTCCACAAACAAACTGATTCCTGATAGCATCTCTACGGGTAGAGGGCGCATACACACGCGAATATGAGCAAAAAAAGGTGGGTTTTCAAAAGCTTGGGCTTGATTACTAAAATCAGCTGCCATCCAGCGAGCTAAGGTTGTAATATCCATAGAATTAGTGATTACATTTAAAATTCTCTGGATTCATTGTAGAGGGAATAGGGAGTGGGGAGTAGGGAGTAGGGAGTGGGGAGAATTCTGGATTTTTGATGCGTCAAACAAGTTGGCAGTTAAAATTTTTGGGTATGGTAGTCATACCCTATCCTCTATTCCCATCTTAGGTAAAGTACCCATGCTCAGGCGCTTATGTATTATTATTAGTGTCGCTGTCCTCTGTCAGCTTAACAGTTCGTTAACCCTAGCAGAGACTAAAAAGCCGCAACAGCCGACTAAATTTGCTCCTAATCCCCTAGAAATTACCAAACCCGATCCACTGTTACCGCCTTTGATTGATAAACAGCAGTTAACTCTTACAGAACTGCAAAGCTTGGAGAAGGCGTTGGATGAGTTGAATCAGGAAGCTGCGGCTAAATTGCAAGGGGGAGATGAGGAAGCCGCATTTGCGATTTGGAACCGGGAAGTACGTTTGCGGCGCTATTTGGGTTCATTGGCAGAATTGCAAGCATTATCGCGCTTTGGTGCGATCGCTTGGAACCGAAATGCTAGTGAGCAGGTAAGATTTATTACGCAGCGATTGCAAACTATCCAAAAGCAAGCACAAAAACAAAAAACTGTTGATTTAGATTTAATGCGATCGCTTGGTGAAGCATATCAAAAAGTGCGATCGCCTAAACTAGCTTTAGAAATTTATGAGCAAATTTTAACAGCAGTGCAACAACAACAAGATGCAGTTGCAATCGTGCAAACCCTGACAACAATGGGCGAACTGCATTTGAGTTGGTTTAATTATCCTCAAGCAGCCGCCACTTATGAGAGATTATTAAATTTAACTGCTACTCAGAGCGATAAAACTAATGAGTTAGCATACCTGCAACAGCTACGTTATATATACCAGCAGACAAAACAACCCCAGCCATCTGTAGATGTTCTCAAAAGAATAGCAGAAATTTACGAACAGGAAAATAATCTAACTAAAATCCCAGAATTAAAAATAGCCATTGGCTCAAATTATCAAACCTTAGCACAGGAAAATCCTAGTTTACTCAAACAAGCATTTGATAACTATCAAGAAGCTTATCTCATGGGTGTGCGATCGCGCCAGTATGTTCGGGCTGGTGAAGCTTTGCAAAAGTTAATTTCTCTATATATTGCTCAAGAACAAATTGATGAAGCTTTGCAAACTAGCCAAATTTTAATCGAGACACAAGAGCAAGCCATCAATTATTATGGACTAATGCAAGCTTACGATCAAATTGGTAAATTATATTTAGAACGTCAAGAATATCCCCAAGCACTCGCCGCCTTTCAAAAAGGATTAGAACTTGCTCAACAACTCAAACATGAGGAAACATACTTTACTCAGCAAATTGAGAAAGCAACAAAATAATTACTAATTCGTAATTCGTAATTCGTAGTGGCGTGACAAGCTTAAAATGATGCATTATGTTTCTCTTGTGGAACAGGCAAGATGCCTGTTATGGGCGGGCAGTCCTTGCCCTGCCTCACACCAGTAGAGTGTATTGTAGCATAATTACGAATTACAAACTACGAATTACGAATTAAACAGTTGTTGGCTCTAGTTTCTTAACATCTTGAACTATCTCATAAAGCTTATCTTCAAACTTTTGTGAACACGCCGACCAATCATATTTGAGTATAGAAGGACGAGCCTGTTCAGCCATTTCTGCTTTAAGTTGAGAATTTGCCAAAATTGCCGCTACCTGATCGGCAAAATCTTGAGGATTATTGGCTTCAGCTAAAAAGCCATTGCGACCAGGAAAAACTTGCTCAAAGCTTGAAGGTGCAACCACAGCCACCAAAGGAGTACCGGAAGCCAGCGCTTCGGTATTTGTAGTGCAGAAATTTTCAGTCGCAGAAGGGTTGACAAATACATCTGCACGAGCAAACCAACCCAAAAGTTCTGTACCGTGGGACTCACCCCACATAGTAATACCTTCAAACTTTTGGGAGCGCCGACGCAGTTCTTCATCTAAAGGACCACTACCAATAATCACCAAATGAACATCAGGAATTTTGGCAGCAATTAGCGGAAACATATCGATAAGTTGGGTGACATTTTTTTCCGCCGTAATGCGTCCCACAAACAAGATAGTTGGTCTGTTGTCGTCGGGAATCGGGTTGTGGATAATATTGCGGGGGTGAAATTTTTCACAATCAATTCCTTGATAAGGAACATATTCACCCCGTTGGCAATTCAGTTCTTTGTACTTTAGGAGTTGTCCTTGAGAAGGAAATAAATTGCGATCATAGACTTCAGTGGACTGCTTGACTAAAAAGGGAATAATCGGACGCATCAAATTGAAAATCTGATTACCCAAGTAGTATTGAATGTAGGCAACAATATCAGTGTGGAAAACAGAAATAATTGGAGTCCCCGTTTTCTTCGCATATTCAACCCCAATGGGGCGACCATAACCTTGCAAGAACATTGAATAGAAACCTCGCATTTGCGGAGCTTCTTCTACTACTACAATATTGGGTTTAAACTTTTCTAATAACTTAGTATCACTCCAATGGCGATAGTGTAATGGTTGGGGTAAAGACTTGTAAAAAATTAGTGGCTTTGTGGGGAAAGCATAAGCAGAAAAATTAGGAAAACACTGCAATTCTTCCAGTCCTGCCATAGGACGATTGCTAACATTTTTAGGATACTGATCGTTAATTTCTGGATGGATTAGAAAAACTTCATGCCCTTGTTCGAGTAACCAGCGCACCCTTTGATGGACTGCAATTGAAACCCCTGTTAAAAAAGGAGCATACAATCCTGTAAACAGAGCAATACGAAGCGGTTGCTTGTTCATAATTTTAGTGCTTTTGTGTATTTTAGAACCGAAAAAAAGGTCTCTTTATGCTTTTCGAGCGCATTGCATGATCAATTCAAAGAAATATTTGGCAAAACAGGTTTGTCTCCCGACCGATAAGGACGATATTCAACTAACCGAATCTTCCAGGGACTTTTGAATTTATAGGTGATCCCACGCCATTTAACTTTTGACATCCAGAGAGAAGAGAGGAATACGAACCCATAAACCCATTGTGTTAAGGGAATTCCCATTAACATCTTGAAAATTGCCGCAACGGATAATTTTGCACTTGGTTGATGATCAGCGCGAATAACTAGCTGTACTGCTTGTTCTAAGAAAAGTACAATCAATAGTAATGCCACTACATAGCTGCTATAGTAGCTCAGAGATAATGATGCAGCATACCATTGTCCAGTTAGCAAAGCTGCTACAAACAATACACTCAAAAGAGTAGGACACAGGATTGTTAAAATCGCGTTACCTACTACTGCAAACCAGTGGGGGTGATAAAGTCTGCAAAACAAAAGTTGGCGCTGCATCCAAGTTTTTAAATCAGTTAAATCACACTCTTCTTGATTCAGCATCATCAAAGAAGGTACAAATTTAATCTGTATTTTATGTTTACCTAAAATATGACGCATCATTGTATCTTCACAGAAGGCTTTTCCCCACTTATCCAGCAATTTTGTTTGATGAATGACTGCTGTTTTTACCGCCATACTCCCGCCCCAAGGAATACCATATAAATACATCTGCACCACCGCAGATACGTTCCACATATACCGAACTATAGAACCCCAATGGCTACCTGTAGGGACATACCAACGGTTCCCCGTTGTCGCGCCAATATGGGGATGAGCTAAAGGAGTGACTAATTCACGCAGCCAATGCTCATGAACAATTGTATCAGCATCTACTAAGGCGATCGCTTGATAAGAATCATCCAATTCTGTCACCGCTTGGATTAAAGCACTACATTTGAGACTGCAATTTCTCCGGATAATTCGCAACGGGCTGATTTGCACATTAGTCGCGCCATGTTCCTGGACAGTATCCGTAGCAATTGTCCATGCTGGATCTTCCATCCGATCAACGACTATTTTTAAATCATACTGCGTGTAATTCTGATTCAACAGCGCCCGCAAACAATCACTCAAAAACGGATCAGCGCCACGTAGGCAAAGAATCACTGCCGTTTTGGGTAAATCTTCATCTGCTAAGAGATTTTTTGGGGATGAGGATAGATGCCACAAAAACACTAACATAAAACATACTTGAACAGCCAAGCTAACGGTTAGACACCTAGATATGAATATTACCAAGTCGTTCATCTTTAATTACTGCTGTATGGTTGACTCTGAAAGATGAACTTTCTTGTACAGACGTGATTCATCGCGTCTTCATCCCGTCTCCATCGCGTCTCATTGATTTACCTCAAAGAGAAATTTTGCTGTCAATAGGTTGATCCAACAAATCATAAGGATGGTATTCAACTAATCGGATATTCCAGGCATTTTGCACACGGTAAACAATACCGCGCCATTTAACTGTTGACATCCATAATGACGAGAGCAAAGCTAATCCATATACCCATTGCGTGAGGGGAATAGCAATGAATATTTTGGCTATTGTCGCCATTGATAATTTTGAAGTGGGCTGACCATGAGAGTAAATCACTTGGCTTACCCCTAACTCTAAAATCAGCGTTACTAAGAGTAGTCCCACAGTGTAAATGCAATAAGTGGAAAACAATAAAACGGCTAAATCCCACTGTGCATCTAACAACGATAATAGAAACAGAATTATGGCCACAAAAGGAAACAGAATACTCGAAACTGCATCACCAACTATCGCTAACCAACTGGGATGATAAAGTCGAGAATACAAGATGAGACGCTTGAGTGCGTCTATTAATCCCAGTAAATCACACTCTTCCCGATTGAGCATAATCAAGGAAGGTACAAGCTTAACCCGCATCCCATGTTTTTTGAGGATTTTGTGGATCATAAAATCTTCGCCGAAAGCCTGTCTCCACTTATCTAACAGACCTGTTTGGCGCAGCACATCTGTTTTAATCGCCAAAGTTCCACCCCAAGGAACTTGGAACAGGTACATTTGCACCACAGTAGAGACATTACCGATGTAGCGGACCAAAGACCCCCAATAGTTACCTGTAGGTACAAACCAACGGTTCCCCGTGGTTGCGCCGACTTTGGGATCAGCGAGAGGACTAACTAATTCACGTAACCAATTAGTATGAACAATAGTATCACCATCTACTAAGGCGATCGCCTGATAGGAATCATCCAACTCGGAAACAGCTTGCAACAGCGAACTACATTTGAGACTACAGTCATGTCGTATAGTCCTCAGAGGGCTGACTTGGACGTTGATGGCTCCTTGTTCGTTGATAATATCATTGACAATTTGCCAAGCCGGATCTTCTTGACTATCAACAATCAGCTTTAAATCGTACTCTGGATAATTCTGATTTAACAGCGCCTCGACGCAGTTAGGTAAATACGGATCGGCTCCCCGCAGACAAAGAATTACAGCCGTTTTGGGTAACTGCTCATCGGCTAAGATGTTTTCTTGGTGCGATCGCAGGTATAACAGAAACACCAGCGCTAAACACATTTGAATAGCCAGCCAACTCAGCAAAGACTGATTAATGAATATCGTCAACTCTTTCATATATAGCTGGGGAGTAGGGAGTAGGGAGTGGGGAGTGGGGAGAAGAGGAAAAGGGGCTGGGGGCTGGGGAGAATAAGAATGGTTGTTAAGTAACCGGAAGTTTAAAATAATTTCTTACTCCCCGCTCCCCTGCTTCTTTTTCAATCCCCCACTAGCTACTTTTATGAATCAAGGGAATATTTCATCAAAATGTTGATTTTGGTATTTTGATTTGGCATCAATATAAAACTGGCATCATAAAAACTTGGTGTACCAGTTGCTATTGAGACAGTGGGATTTCGGGAAAGACCAAAACCTTCTTGAGGAATACCGAGAAAGTCTTTATTGAGTTTGCGATCGCTATTCTGATCATCTACTACCGCAACCGCATAAGTTCCCTGCTTCAAACCAGAGAATTTGTGAGTTAAAGTCTTGCCTTGAGGCTGCACACAAGCGCTTGTTACCACATCATCAGGTACTCATCGGAAATCCCTTAGCACGGGAGTAAATGCCCATGCAAATCGTCCCCTTTTGATTGCTGATGCCATTGACTACAACTGTAAGAGTTGCAGTTGGCTCGGCGCTTACAGTTCTCGCAAAGCTCAGGCTCAATAAAGTAGCTAGAAGTACACGACTAAAATGAGTAATGTTCAACATAGTTTGGGGAATTGAAAATGTGATTTTACTTGGAAATAATTTGTCACAGCAATCCCTTTAAGGGATGATTTTTTCATTGTTTATAGATGGATACTGCCAACAACGCTGCCATAATATTTGAGCTACTTTCAGTAAATCTTTAAGCAACAAATATTCTGTACCGTGCAACTGCTGATAAATACTGATATGGCAACGTAGGCGCTGATAAAGGCTCAGTTTAAACAGCCAGACAGAAACCATGTATTCCCAAACTATTCTCCAATGTGGAAATAATATCTTGCCTTTTTTGGCTGAGTCAAACCAAACTGTGTAAGCATAAAAGTCAGGTAAAATGCTAGGAGGAGATTTTGATTGATTGTCCCCCAATAAATGATAATTGGGGAAAAACATACTCAACGATTGCTGCGAATGGCTTCTAGCAAAGAATAGATATTCAGGAATTTCATAAAATTGCCCAAGCAACCCAATTCTTAACAATAAAATTCCATCCGCAGTCCCATAACTACCCATAGGTGGCACTTTTCGCAGAGTGCTGGCACGAATTACACCATAAGTCTGATAGCAGAGATGCTTAGTCAGCAACTCGTGAAAACGCTTGTGAGGTTTTTCTGAATCAGTCTTGAGTTGAATATTGTAGTTTTGCAGAAAATTACCATTTTCATCTATGAAATATACTTGAGGATGGCATAATACCACTTTGGGATTATTGTCAAGTATTTCCACACATTTCATCAGAAACTCAGGAGCGTGTAAATCATCATAAGCTGCCCATTTAAAGTATTCGCCCACAGACAATTCAAAGACACGATTGAAGTTACATGAACAACCAAGATTACTCTGATTGCGGTAGTAACGAATACGTTTATCTTGAGCCGCATAAGCCCGACAAATTTCTTCAGTATTATCTGTCGAAGCATTATCTGAGATGATTAACTCGAAATTTTCAAAAGTCTGAGCCAAAAGTGCATCGAGGGCTGCTTTGATAAATTTCTCGCCATTATATACAGGCAAACCAATGCTTACTCGTGGTATATTGTCGCTCATATAAAAAAAGGCTAAGTAAAATCTAAAGGCATTTCACTAGCTTTTAGATATCAGTTTTTTGAATCCATTCTTGTGTTAGTCGTAAACCATCTTCTAAATCAATTTTTGGTTTATAATCTAACAGATTTTGGGCTTTAGCAATGGAATAAGCATGAGGACGACTCATAAAATCTACAGACTCTGGGAGAATATCAGCTTTTTTGCGAAACAGTTTTTGTCCTTGGGCGCGCAGCTTGAGAAATAACTTCATCTCCTCTTTAGGTAAAGACATCGGCGCAGCTAAACCTTCCATTGCAGCTAAACGCAGAAAATACTCTTTCCAGGAAGTTTCTTGACCGTCGGTAATATTAAAAATTTCCCCGTAGGTTTCTTTTTGAATTGCGAGGAAAACAGCATCAATCAAGTTATCCACATAGACATGATTCATCACTCCTTGACCATCATTTGCATAAGCAAATAATTTTTGACGCATCATCAGAATTGGTCGGACAACCCAAGAAGTACTACCAGGACCATAAACATCTCCAGCCCGGAGAATAATTACACCAAAATCAGGAGGAGAATTCAGGGGTAGAAGTTCAGCTTCGGCTTCTATTTTGGTTTGACAGTAGGAATTATTATCACCGGATAGAGTGCCAGATTCTGTAATACCATCTGCATAATTAAAACCGTAAACCATCACACTAGAAAGATGGACAAAAGTTTTTACCCCAGCATTTTTAGCAGCTTTAGCTATATTAACCGTACCGCCAACATTTACTTCACGAAATTCTTTAATTGCGCCAGCTTCCTGAGCAATTTGAGCCGTATGTAAAACAATATCTACACCCTGACAAGCTTTTTGGGCAATTTTAGCATCGGTAATGTTACCAACAATGATCTCAATTCCCAAATTTTGTGCTGTTTTATTCACCTCTGTTGAACTTTGTAGTCCCCGAACTTTCATTCCTTGCGCTATTGCTAATTCGGCTGCACGCAAACCAACAAATTCATCGATACCAGTGATTAAGAGAGTTTTGTTTTGGAGGTTCATAGTGGTATAAGTGATGGGTAAATTAGGGAATTTGAGTGGAATAACCAGTATTAGCTCTGTTTTATGAACTAATACTTAATTACCTGTAAGTTTAGTTATCCTTGGCATTTTGGGCTTTTTAATTTATAGCCTATGGGAACGCCAAGGGCGAACTAGCATACTTTTCTAGAAGGCTATTTCTGCTTTCAGATAAGTACATAATTAGGAAGAATTGGTGTATTTAGAAAATATCAGCCGGGTCTGCGGAACGAAGTTTATTGATAGCAAGTGACCCTGAAGTTATGCACATTAAAACTGCTGAAACTAAAACAATTATGGCATTGTTTGCAGTCATCATAATTGGTAATTTAGTCACTTCCATAGCAAAACTATACAAGCCTATGGAAAAGATAAACCCTGGAATATAACCTAACAAAGCCAGAATTAATGCTTGTTGAAAAACTACATTTAGTAGATATCCATTGGCATATCCAATAGCTTTTAAGGTTGCGTAAGCAACTAATTGATTGGCAATATTGCTGTAAAGGATTTGATAGACAATTACCACACCAACCACAGAAGCCATAGTCAGCATGAGGTTAAGTATAAAACCGATGGGTGTTCTCACAGACCAATATTGTTTCTCGAAATCAATAAAGCCTTGACGAGTAAAAACTTGGATATCATTAGGTAAGCTGGCTGCCAATTTTTGCAAAACTTGCTCTGGATTTGCCTCAGCATTTAGAGTGATCACACCAATATCAATCATGTCTGCTGGGCGAGTATTAGGATTTATCCGGAGAAAAGTTGAATCACTGACAATTAAATTACCATCTACACCAAAGGAAGGACCTAAGCTGAATAAGCCTCCGACTCTGATTCTGTAACCAATGGGAGCATCAAAGGGAAATAGTTCAATTGTCTGCTCAGTATTTCCAGCATCAAAATTGGCGGCGATTGGACCAAACTCTGGGCGGGAAATTCGATCAAAAAGGACAATATCCGGAATTTTGAGTTTGTCTAAATTTTCAGCAACTTCGGGTATATTAAATACAGATTTTCCGGGGTCAAAACCAATCACATATATGGAATATTTTTCTCCAGTTGCTGGGTTCTTTAATTTCGCAAATTGCAAATATATGGGGCTAACTGACTCTACACCATCAAAACCCAAGGTTTGGTATAAACGACTGCGGGAAAAACTTTGAGTTGCGGTCAAAGATTTATATTGCGAACTAACTAAAAATAAATCGCCGCGGAGATTTTGATGCAGTGCAGTAGCACTAGAATACAGTGCATCTTGAAAGCCTAGTTGGATGAAGGTCAGCAGTACAATAAATGCAATTCCAGCTACAGCTACCAGAAACCTAACTTTTTGTTGGGCTAGCTGTAGCCACGCTAAAGGAATTTTAAAATTCATGGTTTAATACCATCTGGGATATTGTTTTGTAGAGACGCGATTTATCGCGTCTTGTAGAGATGCGATAAATCACGTCTTGTAGAGATGCGATAAATCACGTCTTGAATTAGAGTTGAATGGCGACATCTACTTGTAAGTTTGTTAAACGCGCTACCCGTTGACTATCTGCGGGGTCATTGATGCTGATTTTTACTTCCACTATTCTGCGGTCTGTATCTGCTGCGGGATTAAGACTGAAGATGCTTTGTCTGTCAACTTGCCAACCAATTTCGCTGACGGTTCCCTGTATTTTACCAGGAAAGGCATTACTATTAATGGTAGCTTTTTGACCTAATTTGACTTTTTGAATATCGGTTTGATAAACTTCTGCGATCACATACATTTGCGATATTTTACCTATCTCCGCAAATCCAGCGTTGCTAATTACTTCTCCTGTTTTGGCGTGAAGTTTGAGAATTTGGCCGTTTATGGGAGATTTTAGGTAAGTCAATTCTTGGTCTGCTTTTGCTTGTTTGATCGCAGTTACAGCACTATTCACTTCAGTTTGTGCCAATTCTACGTCAACGGTACGCACTTCGCTAATACTGTTTAGTCTGGCTTTGCCTTCTTTGAGTTGGTCTTGAAGGGTATTTTGGGTGCGGTTAAGGCTGGCTTTGGCTTCTATGAGCTGCTGTTGTACAGTTTTGAGTTGCAAAGCTTTACTATCTGCGACGGAGGCGGCAACAGCACCGTCTTTGTATAGTTGCTGATATCTATTGTTTTCGCTTTGGGCGTTATCTACTTCGGCCTGGATGCGGTTAATTGTGGCTTGTTGAGCCGCAATGTCTCCTTTTAATTGTGACTCTAAACGCGCGATCGCAACTCTTTGGGCGGCAATATCTCCAGCTTTAGCTCCAGACTGCACTTGTGCTAGTTTAGCTTTAGCAACTTCGTGTTGGTCTACAGCCTGTTGCAGGGCGGTTGTGGCGCGAGCATAATTTTCTAGATATGCCAATACTTGCCCAGCTTTAACTTCTTCTCCTTCCTTGACCAAGCTTTTTTCTACCCGCACACCGTTGACTGAATTGGGCGCAGATAACTGAGTCACTTCACCGTCAGGTTGCAAACGTCCTAAAGCTGTCACCGCAAGTTTGGCTGGGGTGGCGGTAGCGGTAGTCTTTGGCAAATTGGCTGGGGGAGTTTGAACTTGGGCGCTAAATCGATTTTGTGAAAAGCTGTAAAAAGTTACTAATCCAGTCGCTACAGTGATAGAAGCTGCCAAAATTATTCGCCACCGACCGAGGGGTTTTATGAGTAACAGGCGTTCTTTGTTTGCGGCCATATTTTTATTCCAATTGTGCTATGCCAGGGAACAGCCTAAAATGGCTAGATCATTTGAATGCAATAGACTCATCCGCAATTTAACCCAGAGGGTTTTCTCTCTGGTGTTACTTTTTTGCCAATTGAGAGGTCTAATTAGTTCTATATAAATTGTTGTACGCCTGTACAGTTATCAGTTATCAGTTATCAGTGAACAGTCAAGAGACATAATTGGGTTTATATCCCCCACCATAAGCCTTGTTCACTGTTCACTGATTTAATGGTGGTGTGACTGCAAATCTTCCTTAGTTTTATCCTAATTTGACACCGAATCAAGTAGCGTAAAATACAATCTGGCTAGGATCAAAATCTAAATCTTCAGATGCTCGCAGCGAAGAGAAAAATAACTGGCAAAACTTGGTTTAGCTCGTTTATAAGTATTGCAAAAATTGCCTATCTTGTCAATCCCAACCGCCTCTCCTCTTCTCCCCTGCTTCTTCATTGACTCGCCAATGAGTATATTGATGCAATATATTTAGATATACCTTTGACTGATTGCACTCAAGTTTAGTAATTATGCCTATAGTGTCCATAGATAAAATTCGGATTGGTCTGAATCGCCGTCCGGTTAAGGGCGAAAAGGTGAATGAGTTGAAGGAGTCAATTCGGGCTAATGGTTTGTTAAATCCGATTACGGTGGATCAAAAGCTGAATTTGATTGCTGGGCTACATCGTTTGACGGCTTGCAAACTTTTGGGGCTAGAGGCTGTTGAGTGTCATATTGTGAACTATGAAAATTCTGATCAATCCCGGTTGGCGGAAATTGATGAGAATTTGATTCGCAATGAGTTGGAACCACTGGAGCGTTCGGAATTGTGGTTGGAGCGAGACGAGATTTTAGCGCGGATGGGTTTAAGGGCAAAGGTTGGCGATAATCAATATACAGCCAAAGGTGGTGAAATCATTTCACCACCGTTAAAACGGACTGTGGAGTTGGCGAGAGAAGTTGGCTACTCTGAACGCACCTTTCAGCACGGTAAGCAAATTGCTAAAAGTATTCACTCAGAGGTGAAAGAAATCATTAAGGGTTCGCCTGTTGCTGATAGTCCGACTGCACTGCTGAAAATAGCTAGGGCTGGGAGTAAAGAGCGGATTTTAGCCCAAGAGTCTCAAAAGGCTTGGGAGTTAGCCCAGGCGAGAGGAGATGCCGCAGAATCGGCAAGGCAAGCTCAATTGATGCTGGAAGCTAAGGCGAAGCAAAAAGATTTACAGATTTTGGCTTACAAAAGTGCTATGGCGCAACGGGAAGCTAAGTTGGCGCACAAAAAAGGGCAACGTCAGCCGGAACCAGCGATCGCTACTCATGAACCGAGTGTTAAAATTGGTGAAGAATGGATGCTGGGACGGCATTTAGTGTATTGTGATCATACTGCTAGTTCAAAATTTAGAAACCTGTTACCGTCAGATGCTGCTTTAGCGATCGCCACCCTTTCTCAGACTTGGGAGCATAATTACTTAATAGATGAAGCGCGGGTGGTGGCGGTGCTGCGTTCTGAGGGTCATATTTATAATTTTTATCGTCATAGCCAAATGCCTTTTCAATATGAATTAGTTCTAGGTAATCTTTATGTGGGCATTTTTTCTCACCAATCAATACCTCAGCCACAGACACCAATTAATATTGACGGCGTAGAAGGTATTGTCAACTACTTAATTAATTTGTATACCCATCAGAATAATTTTGTCATTGCTCCATTTATGGGTAACGGTGAAATTCTCATTGCTTGCGAAAGAATGGGGCGAATCTGTTTTATTGGCGATGAAAATCCCCAATTGGTGAATCGGGGAATCATGCGGTGGCAGAAATGGACTGGTAAATTACCGCAGAAAATCGGCTTGGTGTCTTAGTATCTATTTTTTACTACAGACACACCAAAATCTAAAATCTAAAATCTAAAATCTAAAATTCCTTGATTCACAAAGTTATTTCTTAATCTGTAACTGCTTTGTCAGATATTGCTAAATGCGGTCAAAGTTTAGGCAATTCATCACAAATGAGTTTTGTTTATTATGCACTATCTTCTAAATTAATGTTTGCTTTATAAATTACTATTGCTTTCTATAGGTACTTTTATCTTTAAACATTATCGAATTATTCCCTTTAATTATGATGTTCTGCTGAAAAATAAACTTAGATAAAACCGGACGTTTTTGATGTATTGATTAAATCTTAGCTGCATTACCAAAATATGCGTGCTGGCATAAAAATCAAGACTAGGAAAGCAGTTAAGCTAAAATACCAGCCTAGCAACTCAGTTATTTACTATACTTGTAGATCGTGCCTTTTTGAAAATTGCTACCAGGGAGAATCTAGTTTATTTATAAAATTACTTTAAACAAATGATTTAGTTTGTGTGAATCATGCTATTGTTTTTATTAATTCAACCCTTTCAAAGCGGCAAGGAAAATTAGTTATTTTGTTTAAATTTGAAAAAGCAAAACTAAACCTAACCGCATTGGCATCATTCTATAAGTGTGTGAGTATTTCTTCAGAAAAGTGCATGATTTCAGAATTAAAGGGAATGTTTTTTCTGTAACGAAGTTGTCAACTTTTCTGGGTCAAATTGCTTAAACTAAATTATCCTGGACGCTGAAACTGGCTATGGCATTTATCAAGATACAGAACGTTGTCATTAACACCAGCTACGTGGCTGCGGTTAGGCTAGATACTCAAACTAGTTTGGGAGAAAAAAGCGTTTCTGTCCTAGTAGCTACTCCTCAGTTTCCCTTAATCCAGTGGGATACAATCGCTGAAAATCTCTACCATTACGAATGGATGGAATTCACTGGTCAAGCAGCTAACGTACTCCAAGACTATTTTTCCAGTTTCAACAACGTGATTGACCTATTACCTCAATATCAAGAGTCGAGTCCTGTATAAGATTATTTCACGAATGCTGTATTCCGAAAGTGCCTGGAAATGCTCAAAGCATCCATTAATGAGGGCGGAAAGACAGTATGTATCGTGTGCGGTTGCTTTAGTAACAACCAGTTACAGTATATTTCATCTAAATGAGGTACACAAGGGCGGACATCTTTGCCCTCCCCCACAAGATTAATAAAATTAAAATGTGGACTTCATTTATTGGGTGCTTGACATTATACCAGTTCTCCCGAATCAGATGAAATCTGACTTCTTAATTACAAATTAGGAATTACGAATTAGGAATTACTGTAGCTATCGCCACGCCAGCTATCACAATCCACAGTACTTAAGAACAGTATATGCCTTATGTCTGCTTATTCAATTGATACGGCTTTGGCAGAGTTAGAGAGCCTTATCAAAAGTGTTGAGAAAACTTTGATTAGGTCAATAGAGGAAAAGAAGTTGAGCAAGGAAACACCTATGTCAGTAATGTCAGTTAACAAAATTAATAGAAAATTAGCACAAAATCCCATAGCTATTGTCGGGATGGCTTCTCTCTTACCTCAAGCGAGAAACTTACGGGAATACTGGCAAAATATCGTTAATAAAATTGATTGTATTACTGATGTCCCCTCCACACATTGGAGCGTCGAAGATTATTACGACCCCAACCCCAGAACCCCTGAAGATAAAACCTACTGTAAAAGAGGTGGGTTTATTCCAGAGATTGATTTTAACCCCATGGAGTTTGGCATTCCTCCCAGCATCTTGGAAGTTACAGATATTTCCCAGCTATTAAGTTTGGTGATTGCTAAAGAAGCAATGGAAGATGCTGGTTATGGTGACTCCCGTGAATTTAGTCGCGAAAAGATAGGGGTCATTTTAGGGGTGGCGATGGCCAAGCAATTGGGAATGCCACTTTCGGCTCGGTTAGAGTATCCTGTTTGGGAAAAGGCACTTAAAAGCAGTGGTATTTCTGATGAAGATACCCAAAAAATTATCGAAAAAATTAAAAGCGCCTATATCAAATGGGATGAAAATGCTTTCCCTGGGATGTTGGCGAATGTGGTAGCTGGAAGAATTGCCAACCGCTTGAATTTTGGCGGCACAAATTGTGTAGTTGATGCGGCTTGTGCTAGTTCCTTTGGTGCTTTGAAAATGGCTATTAGCGAACTGGTGGAACATCGGGCTGATATGATGCTGACCGGTGGTGTTGACACTGACAACACAATTATGGCTTACATTTCTTTCAGCAAAACCCCAGCCGTTTCTCCCAGTGAAAACGCCAAACCTTTCGATGCTAAATCTGATGGGATGTTGCTGGGTGAAGGTGTTTGTATGTATGTCCTCAAACGCTTGGAAGATGCGGAACGGGACAATGATAAAATTTATGCCGTGATTAAAGGGATTGGCACTTCTAGCGATGGTCGCTACAAGAGTATTTATGCTCCCCGCAAGGAAGGCCAAGTCAAAGCTTTGGAACGTGCTTATGATGATGCTGACTTTTCTCCTGCGACTGTGGGGTTAATGGAAGCCCACGGGACTGGGACAATGGCTGGAGACCCGATTGAGTTCGGTTCTTTAAAAGATTACTTTGGCAAACATGATTCCCAAAGACAGCATATCGCTTTGGGGAGTGTAAAATCTCAAATTGGACATACCAAAGCTGCTGCTGGGGCTGCAAGTTTGATTAAAACTGCTTTGGCTTTGCATCACAAAGTTTTACCCGCAACCATCAATATTACTGAACCAAATCCTAAACTGGATATCAAGAATTCATCATTTTATTTGAATACCCAAACCAGACCTTGGATTCGGGCGGAAGGTGAAGCACCAAGACGGGCTGGGGTGAGTTCTTTCGGTTTCGGTGGAACAAATTATCACGTTGTTTTAGAAGAATACGAAACTGGAGACAACGTTCCCTACCGTTTACACAGTACAGCCCGTGAGGTGTTGCTATTTGCGAATAATCCGGCTCAACTTTTGAGTAAATGTGAAGAAACTCTGGGTAAGTTGCAGTCAGCCGATGGTGACAGACACTTTGCGGCTTTAATTCAAGAATGTCAATCGCTGGAGATTCCCCAAATTGCAGCTAGAGTTGGGTTTGTGGCTGAGAATCTGCAAGAAGCCTGCAAGTTTATGCAAGTGAGTATTGACTGGCTGAGAAATAAAGCTAACGCAGCTTCTTGGGAACATCCCCAAGGTATTTATTACCGTTCTTCTGGAATGGCTTTGGGCGGAAAGGTTGTTTCTCTGTTTTCTGGACAAGGTTCGCAATACCTGGAAATGGGGCGAGAATTGGTGATGAACTTCCCGACTATGCGCCGTTTACATGGCTGTATGGATAGTTTGTTACTTAAAGATAATTTGCAGCCAGTTTCAGAAATTGTGTTTCCTCATCCGGTGTTTGATGAAGCAGAAAAAAATGCCCAAATTGCTGCATTGCAACGCACAGAATACGCTCAACCTGCTATTGGGGTATTTAGCGCTGGTCTTTATTCTATATTGCAACAAGCGGGATTTAAATCAGATTTTGTGGCGGGACACAGCTTTGGGGAATTGACAGCTTTATGGGCTGCTGGGGTTTTGAGTGAAGCAGATTATTTGTTTCTCGTGAAGTCTAGAGGTCAAGCGATGGCTGCGCCAGAAGACCCAGACCACGATGCTGGGAGTATGTTGGCGGTGAAGGAAGATATGACTAAGGTTGCGGTGGTACTGCGGAATTTTCCCCAGGTGACTATTGCTAACTTTAATTCTCCGACGCAATTTGTCTTGGCTGGTCCGACGGCAGAAATCGCGAAGGTGAGACAAGCTTTACAGGAACAAGGTTGTACGGCGGTGGTGTTACCTGTGTCTGCTGCTTTCCACACGCCGTTAATTGCTTTTGCTCAAAAATCCTTTGCGATCGCCACTAAATCTGTTAAATTCAATCAGCCTCAAATTCCTGTCTTCACCAACGTTACAGGGAAACCCTACCCCCAAGAATCTCAAGCAATTCAAAAAATTCTGGAAACTCACCTGTCTAATTCGGTGATGTTTAAACAGGAAATCGAAAATATCTATGCTGCGGGTGGTTATTGCTTTGTGGAATTTGGTCCCCGACGGATTTTGACCAACTTGGTTAAAGATATTTTAGGCGATCGCCCACATCTTACCATCTCATTGAACCCCAGCACTCAAAAGAACAGCGATCGCTCTCTGAGAGAAGCGGCTGTACAATTGCGTGTAGTGGGCTTATCTTTGAAAAATCTCGATCCTTATCAAGTAGAACCTGCACTACCTCCAGTAGAGAAGAAGAAGGCGTTAAATGTGCGTTTAAACGGCATGAACTATGTCTCCGAAAAAACCAAGAACGCTTTTACTGAAGCTTTGCAGAACGGACATCAAGTGAGTTTACCTGTCACTACCGCACCTGAATTTTCCGAAGTAGTAGCAACTCCAGCAGTGAAAGAACATACCACCAATGGACGTGTTGCCCATCCTCCAGATAGTCTGCCCGAATTTTCACATAAATCTACTAATTCTGCACCCCAGGCTCAAATGAATCCTGTGATTCTTCCTACTGCAATAGCCCAGGAGACAAAAATGCAACCAACACCAGAAAAACCTGTAAATTACCAACGGGCGTTAGAGAGTTTAGAATATCTGCTGACACAGTTCCAGCAAAATCAAACCGAAAATCTGCAAGTCCACGGGACTTATCTGCAACATCAGATGGAATATACCAAAGCGTTTTTCCAATTGATGCAGCAACAGAACGCTGTGTTTGCTAACAGCAAATCTAACGATGAAGCAGCACAACTTCAGCTAGTTGTCAAGGAAAGTGTAGAACGAGGAATGATGCAGTTTCACAGTCAACAAGGTGAAACCCTCCGCATCCATGAGCAATATCTTGTAGAACAGTTAGAATACGCCAAGAAGTTTTTCCAACTTATCCAACAAGAATATTCTCAAATTATCTCGACTCAGGTAACGACTCAGCCCACAAAGACAGTCGTTAAAAACAGCACCAGCGCCAGTAGTAGAAATTCCCCCCGCACCTGTAGCAGTAGCACCAGCGCCAGTAGTAGAAATTCCACCCGCACCTGTAGCAGTAGCACCAGCGCCAGTAGTAGAAATTCCACCCGCACCTGTAGCAGTAGCACCAGCGCCAGTAGTCGAAATTCCCCCCGCACCTGTAGCTGCTTCTAATATTGACTTAGCCGAATTGGGTAACAACTTGTTAGCCATCACCAGCGATAAAACTGGCTACCCAGTTGAGATGCTAGAGATGGATATGGATATGGAGGCTGATTTAGGAATTGACTCCATCAAACGAGTTGAAATCTTGGGCGCGTTACAGGATATGTACCCCGACCTACCCAAACCAAACTTAGAAGAATTATCAGAAAAACGCACCATTGGTCAAGTTGTAGAATACCTGCAATCCCAAGTTTCTGGCAGTGCTGCTGTTACTACTCCAGAAGTCGTGCTAGAATCGACTCAATCCCCCTTGTCCCTTATCCCCATAGGGGACAACGAGATCCCCATTCCCGTAGAGACGACCAGCCCGGTTGTCTCTACCCCCCTCCCCGCAGAATTAGAAACAGAACCAGAAATAGCAGCTACCGATAATTACGCAGACTTGGGTGAAACCTTGTTAAGCATCACCAGTGATAAGACTGGCTACCCAGTAGAGATGCTAGAAATGGATATGGATATGGAGGCTGATTTAGGAATTGACTCCATCAAACGGGTAGAAATATTGGGAGCGATGCAAGATAAATACCCCAATTTACCCCAGCCGAATATAGAAGAACTGGGAGACCTTCGCACCATCGGTCAAATAGTTGATTATCTCCAGAAGCTAGCTGCTGGGGGTGAAAAAAAAAGCCTCAGCAGGAGTTTAGTTACCAGCCAGTCCAGGTAATAGACGGTGTGACACGGCGACCAGCTAAACTGCAATTCCTCCCACCACCGGATAGTTTAGACTTCGCTTTACCAGAGGGACACGTGAGTGTAATTACTGACGATGGTTCCCTCACCACCTCAAAATTAGCTCAAACTTTAAGCGATCGCGGCGGGAAAGTGGTAGTTTTAAGTTTCCCCCCATCTATCGTTCCTCAACAATCGCCCTTACCAGTCGGAGTGAATCGCGTAGTCCTCGCAGATATGACCGAAGAATTGCTTCAACATAAATTATCTGCGATCGCGACTCACTTCGGCAACATTGGCGCTTTCATCCATATTCATCCAGTATTTCCCGGAAATCAAACCCCAGCTTACTTAGAACAAGAAAAAGCCATTGTCAAGCACGTCTTCTTCATAGCCAAACATCTCAAGCAAACCCTCAACGAAGTAGCGCGTTATGAACGCAGTTGTTTCATAACAGTCAACCGTTTAGATGGTGCTTTTGGCTTAGAACATAACATTAATTTTGGAGCCATTGGTGCAGGATTATTTGGATTAACCAAAACTCTGAAATGGGAATGGCCAAAAGTCTTTACTCGCGCCATTGACTTAAGTCCAGCTATAAATCCCCAACAGTCAGCAGAATATATCATCGCTGAAATGCACGACCCCAATCTTTATATCAGCGAAGTTGCTTACGGTTCCCAAGGACGCGTAACCTTAGTTGCTTCTTTCGAGAAGTAAGGGAATGAGGGAGATATAGCAGTCCTAAATCATTCCTTGGCGCTCTTGGCGACTTGGCGGTTCGATAAATAGGACTCTATATTTCCCTCTTCATTACAGAAATATTTTTTGTTTCACGCAAAGGCGCAAAGACGCAAAGAAGGAAGAACACTAAGTCTAATCTCTCTGTGTACTCTGCGTCTCTGTGGTTCGTTCCTCTTTAATCATAAAAAAATATGACTACACAGACACAGATTCGTCCTTCATCAGTTTTTGTTGTAAGTGGTGGTGCAAAAGGGATTACAGCCCAATGTACGATTAAAATAGCCCAGCACCAGCCTTGTAAATTCATTCTCCTTGGTCGTTCCGAACTTTTAGAAATTGAACCAGCATTTGCTCAAGATTGTATCGAGGAACCAGCCTTAAAGAAACGCATTATGGAGAATCTTCTGACTCAAGGAGAAAAACCAACTCCTATGAGTGTACTGAAGATATATAACAAAATCGTTTCCAGTCGAGAAATTAAGAAAACCTTAGCAAGTATCCAACAAACAGGCGCTCAAGCCGAATATATTAGTGTAGATGTCACCAATGTTGCAGATTTACAGCAAAAATTAGCGGCTGTAGGTGCAATCACTGGGATTATTCACGGGGCGGGAAATTTAGCTGATAAGCTGATTGAAAAGAAAACAGACCAGGATTTTGAAAAGGTTTACACTGCTAAAGTGCAGGGATTAGAAAATCTCCTAACTTGCGTGAACCTTGAGCAACTCCAGCATTTAGTATTGTTCTCCTCCGTAACTGGATTTTACGGCAATCTTGGACAATCTGATTATGCGATCGCTAACGAAATTCTCAACAAATCCGCCCATTTAATCAAGCAAAATCATCCTCACTGTCACGTAGTCGCCATTAACTGGGGCGCTTGGGATAGTGGGATGGTGTCACCAGAACTGAAAAAAGCGCTTGCAGAAAGGGGATTTGATATTATTCCTGTGGATGCGGGTACACAAATGTTAGTCAACGAATTGCACCCGTCCCATCATGATACTGCACAAGTTGTCATTGGTAGTCCATTGCTTCCCCCAGCTATAGAGTTAGATTCCCAACTGCGAAATCATCGCATCCGTCGCCAGATGAAACTGGAAGCCAATCCCTTTTTATATGACCATGCAATAGCTGGTTCGCCAGTATTACCTGCTACCTGTGCAATGACATGGATAATTAATTGCTGTGAGGAAATGTATCCCGGCTATCGATTATTCAATTACACAGATTTCAAAGTTTTAAAGGGAATTACCTTCAATCACAACTTAGCCAAAGAACACATTCTAGACATAGAAGAAGTTGAGAAAATTAACTCAGAAAAAATTGTAGTTAAAGCTAAAATCTGGAGTAAAAACCCAGCCGGAAAAACCCATTATCACTTTAGCGCTCAACTCAACCTGCATAGGATAATTCCTCATGTTCCTACTTATGAATCTATCAATCTAAATCAAGATCACATTATTACTGCTACAGGAAAAGAGTTCTATCAAAATGGTGGGGCTACATTATTTCATGGACCTTCATTTCAAGAAGTTCAAAGAGTTTTAAATATTACGCCTGAAAAAATCACCACAGAATGTTTGTGGACAGAAATCAGCGCTCAAAAACAAGGACAATTCCCCGTAAGATGGGTTAATCCTTATACCACAGACTTGAGTATGCACGCCTTATGGATTTGGACACAACACTTTCATCAAGAAGGTTGCTTACCGGGAAAAGTAGAGAAATTTGAACAATTTGCGCCTACCCCACACAACGAACTATTTTATGTTTCTTGTGAAATAAAAGCGAAAACTCCGAGTAGTGCGATCGCAGATTTTATTATACACGATAATCAGGGAAAAATATACTCTCAAATGCTAGGCGCTCATGCCATTATTTGGTCAATGAAGCAACTCAGAAGTTAATTATTTAGCCTTGATTATCACGCAAAGACGCAGAGGCGCAGAGAGAGGAGGTTTATTCTCTTGGCGTACATAAGAGGTCTATCATAGTCCCCTCCTCGCTTGCGGGGAGGGGGTGGGGTTCTTCTACCTCACTCAACCGAGAAAGGATATCTTGCATTTCATTCACATTCTCAAATTTGGGGAACAGCGTAAATCCTGCCTTCTTTTAATACCCCAAAACTGTCGAGGATATAACAATGCAAAAAATAGCCATCATCGGATTATCCAGCCTATTTCCCGATGCTAAAAACCCTGAAGAATTTTGGCAGAATCTGATTAACAAAAAAGATGCCACATCATCAGCCACCATCGCCGAAATTGGGGTAGATCCCACTATTTTTTACAACCCAGTCAAAGGCACACCAGATAAAACATATTCCCTCAAAGGTGGCTACATCCGGGACTTTGAATTTGATGCGTCTGAATACAATCTCCCCTCAGAATTACTTGCTGGTTTAGACGACAGCTTTAAATGGTCATTATATGCAGCCAAACAAGCCATTAAAAATAGTGGCTACTGGGGAAATCAAAACCTCCTCGCTAAATGTGGCGTAATTCTGGGTAATCTGTCATTCCCAACCAGACTTTCCCATCAATTATTCTCCCCTATTTATCAGCAAGCGATCGCACCTGCTGTTAAAGAACTTTTGCAGCATGAAAACTTCGATTTAGCTGGTTTACCCACAACAACCAAAGCATCTGTTTACAATGCGATGATTTCCGGCTTACCAGCATCAATAGTTGCTCAAGCCTTATCATTATCTAGAATTAACTTATGTCTAGATGCGGCTTGTTCATCCTCATTTTATGCCATAAAACTAGCCTCTCATTACCTATCATCTCATAAAGCTGACATGATGTTAGCCGGAGCCATCAGTTGTGCAGACTCGCTATTTGTGCGAATGCTCTTTTCTGGTGTCCAAGGCTTTGCAGAAGACGGTACAAGTCGCCCTTTAGATAAGACATCCAGAGGTTTGATTCCCGGTGATGGTGTAGGGATGGTAGTTCTGAAAAGATACACCGATGCTGTCAGAGATGGAGATAATATTCTCGCCACAATTTGCGGTAATGGACTCTCCAACGATGGTAAAGGTAAGCACCTACTCAGCCCCAATACCAAAGGACAAGTTCTCGCCTTTGAACGAGCCTATAAAGAAGCTCAAATTAGTCCCCAAAGCATCGACTATTTAGAATGTCATGCTACTGGAACATTGCTGGGAGACACCACAGAACTCAACTCCATAGCAACCTTTTTTGGACAACATCAAGCCTCACCCTTAGTAGGTTCTGCTAAAGCTAACGTCGGGCATTTATTAACTGCTGCTGGGATGGTAGGCTTGACAAAAGTAATTCTGAGTATGTCTCAGAACGTCATTCCACCTACTATTAATGTTGATGTCCCTTTAGCCTCAGACAATAACGTTATTTCCAGTGATAATATTGTCAGAAAAGCCACAGCCTGGCCTCACAAAAATACACCAATTAAACGAGCAGCCATCAGCGCCTTTGGTTTTGGCGGAACTAATTCCCACTTAATTATTGAACAAGGAAATACAGCCCTAGATATTAACTCAGATTCACCTGTAGAACCTGCCAAAGTCGCTATTGTAGGCATGGATGCCTTTTTCGGTGGATGTAACGGATTAGATGCCTTTGAGCGCAGTATTTACGAAGGAAAACAGCATTTTATTCCTCTACCCTCATCTAGATGGCAAGGTATAGACGAGCAAACAGACTTACTGCAAGAGTATGGTTTAGAGGATGGTAAAGCACCAATTGGAGCATACATTCAAGACTTTGACATTGATACTTTAGCCTGTAAGGTTCCTCCAAACGAAGTTGAAAAACTCAATCCCCAACAACTGTTACTGTTAAAAGTTGCTAACCGTGCTGTTGAAGATGCAGGACTCAAAGAAGGTGGAAATGTCGCCGTAATTGTAGCGGCGGAAACCGAGCTTTCTGTGCATCAATTACAACAAAGATGGGATTTATCTTGGCAGGTAAAAGAGGGCTTATTAGAGGATAATATCTCTTTGCCAGATGCAGAACTTTCACAGTTAGAAGGCGTAGTTAAAGATAGTATTCATCATCCCGTTGAAACCAGCGAGTATGTCAGTCACATCGCCAATATTATGGCAGGTAGAATTTCCGCCTTATGGAATTTCACAGGACCCGCTTTCACAATGACGGCTGGTGAAAACTCTGCTCTCAAAGCCTTAGAAGTCGCACAAATGTTACTAGCCTCTGGAGAAGTTGAAGCTGTAGTTTTAGGTGCAATTGATTTGGCTGGAGGTGTAGAAAATGTCTTGTTACGCAGTCAATTAGCCAAAATAAATCAAGGTATCAACACCTTAAGCTTTGACGAAAATGCCGATGGTTGGATGGTCGGAGAAGGTGCTGGTGCCGTTGTCCTCAAGCGTCATGATACGGCTCAACAAGACAACCACAAAATATATGCTGTCCTGGATGCAGTCAGTTTTGCAGCAGCCACAAACGATGCTTGTCACCAAGCTTTTGACATAGCCAAAATTAAACCTCAAGAGATTAACTATGTAGAGGTGTTTGGTAGTGGTATTCCTCAACAAGATGAAGCCGAAATTACCGGGTTATTACAGGCTTATCCCCAAACTGGAAATGGTTTGCAATGTGCCATTGGTAGCGTCAAGGCTAATATTGGTCATACATACACAGCATCGGGAATTGCTAGTTTAATCAAAACCGCCCTCTGTCTCTATTACAGATACATTCCCGCCACTCCTAAATGGTCTGGTGCAAAGACTCCACAAAAATGGTCAGGTAGCCCTTTTTATGTAGCTACAGAGTCCAGACCTTGGTTTGTCGATAAAGGTAGTACGCGTCGTATAGCCGCCATTAATAGCATAGGTATAGACGAGACTTATGCTCACGTTATCTTATCTGAAGACCCAAACCAAGAAGAACGTGACAGTCGGTATTTACAGCAAATGCCTTTTCATCTATTCCCTGTAGCAGCTGAGAATCAAAACAACTTACAAGAGGTTTTAAATAATCTCGAAAAAACTATTGCAGATAGTTCTTGTTTATCAACTACAGCCAGTCAAACCTTCACAACTTTTAAAGAGTATTCTGAAAGTAAATATGCTCTAACAATTACCGGACGTAACAAAAAAGAACTCCTCAAACAAATTGATGCTGCACGTAAAGGTGTAAATATAGCCTTTGAAAAAGGTACAGACTGGTTAACACCATTAGGTAGTTACTTTACAGCCAAACCGTTAGGTAAAACTGCAAGTGTCGCTTATGTTTATCCAGCCGCCGTTAATTCCTACATTGGTATTGGTCGGACAGTGTTCCGATTATTTCCCAAAGTTTTTGAGGACTTAAAGAGTAATAACCTCTATAACCGTGCTGCTGATGTAGAGAAATTGGTTTATCCCCGCAGCTTCCCCAAACTCGCCACCAGACAACTAGAAACCCTCGAAAAAGAATTGTTAGATGATTCTCTAGGAATGTTTGAAAGTGAAATCGCCTTCGCTAGATACATGACAGCGATTTTCCGAGACGACTTTCAAGTGAAACCAAAATGCGTCTTTGGCTATAGCTTAGGTGAAACCAGCATGATGGTAGCCCAAGGAGTTTGGAGTGATTTTGAAGGCGGAAGTAATACCTTAAATTCATCACCTTTATTTGGAGATAAATTATCAGGTGCAAAAAATGCGGTGCGTCAGTATTGGGGCTTAACAGATAGCACAGAATTACAAGAAGATAACTTCTGGGCGACTTATGTCCTCATGGCGAAACCTTCCCAGGTGGAAGAATGTTTAAAACATGAGTCACGAGTTTATTTAACTCAAATCAACACACCAGAAGAAGTCTTAATTGCTGGTGAAAAAACAGCTTGTCAGAGAGTAATTCAAACTTTGGGTTGTAACTCCTTCCCCGCACCCTTCGACCATGTAATTCATTGTGAAGCTATGCGGTCAGAATACGAAGAAATCGCCAAAGTTAATAGCTTACCTACCCAAGACTTACCAGACATCACATTTTACTCAGCCGCCGAGTATCAACCCATCAAACTTGATAGAGATGTCATAGCTAAAAGCATAGCCACCGGACTTTGCCAACAACTTGACTTTCCCCAATTAGTCAACCGTGTCTATGACGATGGCGTGAAAATATTTGTCGAAGCTGGCGCTGGTGGAGTTTGTTCTCGATGGATTAGTAAAATCTTAGAAAACAAAGAACACATTACCGTATCCCTCAATCGTAGAGGTATGGATGACCACACATCAATGGTCAAAGCCTTAGCAAAACTTGTTAGCCATCGGGTGAATTTAGATTTATCACCTCTGTACAATCTCAGTACAGCCACAACCAAACAAAACAAATTAACCCTAAGAACAATTACCTTGGGCGGTAAATCAATTGCAGGTGCAATTTTAAGTGAAGAAAACCGTAAATACTTCCAAAATATCGCCAAAAACCTCAACAGTTATCGGGTAGAAAAACTGCATCAAAACATACCAATTTCCAGCGAATTAGAAAACCTAAATTCCCCAACCCAGCCAGCAGAACACCCAACAAAAAATATCATGGAACACGGTTTTGAGATTCCAGAAGAATTACAATCTTCTGAGTCAACAGTTCTGGCACAGAAAATCCAGCAACCAATTGTGTCATCTCCAGCTATAAACCATCAACTTGATAACACAATTAGAATGTCCGAATTAAACAAAACCCAGTATCAAAAACTGAGCGATAACAATTACAGAATAACTCAAAATCACGCGGCATTCCTCCAAGCCAGAAAAGATTTTAGTAAACAGATGAGCGAAATCATTCAATTACAGCTAGTTTGTGCCGAAAACTTATTGAATGAACAAACTTGATTGAAATCATGAATTAGTCTCACGCCAAGACGCAGAGGCGCAGAGAGTAAGAGATGAGAAATCCGGTTTAGGACTTACGCACAAAACCTCTCAAACTCTCATTCCTCTGTGTACTCTGTGTCCTCTGCGGTTCGTTATTCCATAACTCCCGACTCTCATTCAGCCATGCTAACTATCAAATAAAAATCTCTCCTTCTCTTCTTGGCGTACTTGGCGACTTGGCGGTTCGTTAATAACCCATCATTAACAAATTGAGGTATAACCACCGTGATTCCCGTAGACACACTACCAGACCAACACAATAATAGCCTAAAATTTCCCACCAATCCCCACAGTCAAAACCTCACCTGGAAAGGTGCATTAGATAGCATATCCTTCCAGGAATCAGCCATCAAAAACAAACTATTAACATTAGATAAACCCTGCTACATCCTCAAAATTGCCGGAAAAATTGGTGTCACAAACGAAGGCTACTTATGCCCTTCAGAAAATAACACCACAGCACAACCAGAACTCCTCACCGTTATTCCCCCAATCAATCTACAACAACTAGGAGATCCAAATTTCCTAGCTGCTCATGGCGTAAAATATGCTTATGTAACTGGCGCAATGGCTGGCGGAATAGCCTCCGAAGAAATGGTTATTGCACTAGGAAAAGCCAAAATTTTGAGTTCATTTGGTGCAGGTGGCTTACCTCCAGAACGTTTAGAAACAGCCATTAAAAGCATTCAATCAGCCTTACCTCATGGTCCCTACGCCTTCAATTTAATTCACAGCCCTAACGACATGGCAATTGAACGCCGTGCTGTGAACTTATATCTCAAATATCAAGTAAGAACCGTAGAAGCTTCAGCATTTTTAGATTTAACCCCCAACATAGTTTATTACCGTGTTGCCGGACTAAGTTTAAATGATGCCAATCAAATTGAAATTAAAAACAAAGTCATTGCCAAAGTTTCCCGTCGAGAAGTAGCCAGTAAATTTCTCCAACCAGCACCAGCCAGAATATTAAAAGAACTCCTGGAACAAGGATTAATTACTGATTTACAAGCCAAACTGGCAACTAAAGTGCCGATGGCTGATGATATCACCGTCGAAGCTGATTCTGGCGGACATACAGATAATCGTCCTTTAGTCTGTTTATTACCTTCTATTATTAGTTTGCGGAATGAAATCCAAGAACAATTTCAATATCAACAACCAATTAGAATTGGAGTAGCTGGCGGAATTGCCACACCAGAATCAGCCTTAGCAGCTTTTATGATGGGTGCGGCTTACATTATGACTGGCTCAATTAATCAGTCCTGCATTGAATCTGGAGCTTGTGATTATACCAAAAAATTATTAGCTCAAGCTGAAATGGCGGATATGATTATGGCTCCAGCCGCCGATATGTTTGAAATGGGTGTGAAACTGCAAGTTCTCAAACGCGGCACAATGTTCCCCATGCGGGCGCAAAAGTTGTATGAATTGTACCGTAACTATAACTCAATTGAAGAAATTCCCCTAGCAGAAAGACAGAAATTAGAAAAGCAAATTTTCCGCAAAACTCTGGCTGAAGTCTGGGAAGGAACAGCAACTTATTTATCCCAGAAAAACCCCGAAAAACTAGGCAAAGCAGTTAATAATCCCAAGCTGAAAATGGCGTTAATTTTTCGCTGGTATTTAGGATTATCTTCTCGGTGGTCTAGTTCTGGGGAAAAAGGTAGAGAAGTCGATTATCAAATTTGGTGTGGCCCAGCAATGGGTAGTTTTAATGATTGGGTGCGAGGTTCTTATTTAGCTGAACCAAATAATCGTCGGGTAGTTGATGTTGCTCATCACATCATGACTGGAGCAGCATTTTTATATCGCATTCAAAGCTTGAAAATTCAAGGAATGCAAATCCCCGATGATTACAGTCAATATTGCCCAGATTTTTCTCGTTTATTGGAGATGTAAAAATGACTCTAAAACAAACTTATAGCGCCGCAGATATTCAAGCATGGCTGGTGACTAATCTGGCTGAGTTAATCAGTTTAGAAACTGATGAGATAGACATCAACGAAAATTTAGAAAACTATGGTTTGGATTCCGCGCAAGCGATGACTCTGGTCAGCAAATTAGAAAAATTATTGGGTTTTCAACCTGCTCCGGTTCTGCTATGGCATTACCCAAATATTGCATCTCTTTCTCAGCGTTTAGCTGAAGAATTACAAGAAGGTTTAGAGGTGAAAGATGGTCAAGTTAACACTTCAGTTGTAAATCTGGCAGATGAAGTTGTGCTTGACCCCACTATTCATCCTAGTAATGCAGTGAGTGTATTTACAGGTGAACCCAAGCATATCTTTTTAACTGGCGGCACTGGTTTTTTAGGCGCTTTTATTATCAGGGAACTACTACAAGAAACCGATGCGGATATATATTGCTTAGTCCGCGCTGCTAATACAGAAGAAGGCAAAAGCAAACTGCAAAAGAATTTAGAACAGTATGCAATTTGGGATGAGAAATTTAATTCTCGAATTATTGCTATTGTTGGTGATTTAGCCCAACCACTTTTGGGTATTGATTCTGAACAGTTTCACATTTTAGCTAGCCATATTGATACTATCTATCACAGTGCGGCTTTGCTGAATTATGTTTATCCCTATTCAGCACTAAAAACAGCCAATGTTTTAGGTACTCAAGAAATTTTGAGATTAGCTTGTCAGACTAAAGTCAAGCCTGTGCATTACGTTTCCAGTATCGCTGTTTTTGAATCAACTGCTTATGCTGGACATCTCGTAGAAGAACAGGATGACTTTAATCATTGGGAAGGTATTTACCTTGGTTATTCTCAGACTAAATGGGTGGCAGAAAAATTAGTTAAAGTTGCCCGTGAGCGAGGTTTACCTGTAACTATTCACAGACCGCCATTAATTTCAGGGGATAGCAAAACAGGTATTTGTAATACCCATGATTTTATCAATTTAATGACTAAAGGCTGTTTACAAATGGGAAGCTTCCCTGATGTAGATTATATGTTAGATATGTCCCCTGTGGACTATGTAAGTAAAGCCGTTGTTTACTTATCCAGACAAAAACAATCTATTGGTAAGGCTTTCCATTTACAACATCCGCAACCAATTTCTTTAAAAGATTTAGTTGAATGGGTGCGGTCTTTTGGTTATCCTGTAGAGATGATTCCCTACGAACAATGGCAATCAGAGTTAATCAATAATGTCTCTTCTGTCGAGAATCCTTTATATACCTTGCGTCCTTTCTTACTAGAACGTTGGTCTGATGAACAATTGACTATTCCTGATTTGTATCTGCAAGCGAGAAGACCAACTATTAGCTGTCAGCAAACTCTGAAAGCGCTCGCAGGTAGTTCTATTGTTTGTCCACCAATTGATTCTCAATTATTGATGACTTACACTTCCTATTTGATTCAGACTGGCTTCTTAACTCTAGCCTAATTTCTTCTCTGGTCAATAAACATCAAATTGACCCAATACTAACAGATAGTAAGTAAGAGTAGAGACGTTTGATTAAACGTCTCTACTTTATTTTGATAAGAGATATTGAAATTTAATTAGATTTATTCCCGTTAACTTACTTGTAAGGTTTTGAGAAGCTTTTGCTATGAGTGTTATGGCGGTTCTCAGTTGAGTGAGATACAAGAAACCCACCCCCAACCCCCTCCTCGCTTGCGAGGAGGGGGCTATGATATGGATGATTGAGTATTTTTTTATTTGGAAATCATAACAATTAAATATATACGAATCGTGTTTGTTAGGATTTTGTACAAAGTGAAAGACCTTGATGAACTTTTCACTATATTGACATCTGGTCACGCAAGCAGTTCAAAGGATAAGGAACTGTAATAATGTTAGTAGTTGCAAGCACAATTATTAAATTGGACATCACGGAAAGCCACTTTCAATTTCAGGCAGATCGAGCAAATTGAATTCACCAATCTTCTAATATGAATACAATAAACCAAGTTCAACACAAACAAACTGCTCTGATTACTGGGGCGGCGGGTGGTATTGGCTACGAACTAGCATATATCTTTGCTGCTAATAATTACAATTTAGTATTGGTAGATCGAATTGGGGTAAAACTCCAAGAAATTGCGCTTAAATTTCACGCAGAATTTGGCAATTTTGTGACAACTATTGTCAAGGATTTATCTATATCCACATCTCCCCAAGAAATTTTCACGGAGTTGCAAGCTGCAAACATTCATGTTGATGTGCTGGTGAATAATGCCGGATTTGGGATTTATGGATTGTTTAACGAAACAGATTTAACATCTGAGTTGGAAATGCTGCAACTAAATGTGGTGTGTTTGACCCATTTAACTAAGCTATTTCTGAAGGATATGGTCAAGCAAGGCTATGGCAAGATATTAAACGTTTCTTCGGCGGCAGCTTTTCAACCTGGCCCGTTGATGGCGGTCTATTTTGCTACCAAGGGTTACATTTTATCATTTTCTGAGGCGATCGCTAATGAATTAGAAGGTACAGGTGTGACGGTGACGGTACTCTGCCCAGGCTCAACCGCATCTGCCTTTCATCAACGAACGGGGATGGCAGATTCTAAACTGCTGAAGGGGAAAAGGATGATGGATGCCGCAACGGTTGCTAAAATTGGCTATGCGGCCTTAATGAAAGGTCAAACCATTGTCATTCCTGGTTTAATCAATCAAATTCTCGCCAAAAGTGTCAGCTTTACCCCCAGAAGGCTAGTGACAAAGATTGTGAGAAATATGCAAGAAGATAACTAATCAGTATTGCCAAAACTTCAAATGACAACCTGAAGCCGCCACAACCACAGCAGCAAGATAATTCTTAGCAGGCGTTAGCTCAAATAGACTCCAATTTTTAGATGTCTGTAACTGGGCTGGTGCTGTGGAACTGAGTAATATTTCAATTTGCTCTAACTGAGCTAGTCCTTCTCCAGTGGCTTTTAAATAAGCTTCCTTACAAGTCCAATAACGGAAAAATATTTCTTGCTGTTGGTCAGAAGATAGCGATCGCACTACCTCATATTCTCTCGGCAAAAAGAACCTTTTGGCAAGGGCTTCCACATCCGACATTGGGCGCATATACTCTAAATCTATGCCAATTTGACTGTGATAATTGACTGCACACAGCGCTAACCCCTGGGAATGAGACAAATTAAACCATAAGCCACTGCTAGCTAAAGTAGCCGCTAACACTGGTTTACCACGCTCTTGATAGTCAAACAGGACTTGTTGCGGCTCAATACCCAAGTAGCTAGCCAATATACTCCGGAGGATACCGCGCCCCGCAATAAAACGCTGCTGATGCTCCGGAAAATGGAAGCGGTTAGCACGAGAAACTTCGTCACCCGATAGGGTTGCTAGCAAATTTTGTCGCTGTGCTTCTGGGACATCAAGGTTAATCCGCCAGATATGTACATCATTTGGTAATAAAGTCAAACTTTTCGGTACAGGTAGCCACAAATGATTAAGAGCCGTCATGGATTGAATGAGTCGCGTTAAATTGGCATTTTGGCACACATAATTTCAAAAGGATAGATACACTATTTCTGTGGGATACATTTCATGTGCAAAGTACTAAAAATAGAAATCCCTCGATGACTAATCGAGGGATTTTTTATTGGCGCGATCGCTTAAGTATTTAGATAAACCTTTGTTTGTAATTGAGTATATAAACCGTCAGCATTAACACTAGTAAGGCTGAGAGAGTTGACGGCTCTGCTACCGTCTTAACTTGGGGTTGCTGTGGTGCTAGAACATCAATATCGCCTGTCAATTCAAGCTCATTAGCAGAATCGTTGTCACCGGGAGTAACATCGCTGGGGATCACATCAGAGGGAACTTCGACAAAACTAGCTGGCTGACTTGAGCCACCATTCCCTCCCATAAACATCAGCAAAAGCAGCAGCGCGATGCCTGCATAAGGTAGAAAAGAACCTCCTGACGGCAATAAATATTCCTCAAAGGTGGGATCATTGAGGGCAATGCTCATGTCTTCTCCCCCCAATACTGGATTTTCGCTCTCAAAACTATCTCCGGGGAGAGATTTCCCTGACTCTTCAATCAAGGTGTCGGGAATGTTGGCTAATTTACGGTTGTACCAACCATCATTGCTATAGCCGCCTGGCCTGTAGGGTAAGGAAAGTAGTTTTAAAACGCTGTCTTTGAGTCCCCTCTCATCACCAGTATTTAATGCCCGTAACCCTTGAGAAATATTATTCACATAAAATTGGGTCATCTCTGTGGACAAATCCAAAGACCTCACCTGCTGTTCCAAGTCGGGAATTTTTGCCACTTCTTCAAAGAGAACACGTCCGTAAGAGTATTTCAAATTCAGCAAACCATCACGAGGACTGATTTCTGTGCCTCTCGATAACGGAGACCAAGCAAAGTTATTCGTGACAGCTTTGAGTCCTGATAAAGGATTGCGACTAACAGAGTTTCCAAGAGCGTATTGATGTCCATCGAGAATAGAGGCATCATCATTCCTCCAAAATGAGGCATAGGGAACATTCTTTAGCCGAGGATTATTTTCGTAAAAAGCTGCAAACTTACGGTAGTTATCTTCACCACCAGCTGCTCGCATCAACATATCTTGGTAGTTAGTGCCATTAAACTGATTAATCATCTTTTCAACGACTGTGCCAGTTTTGTTGCAGCCCAGACCAGATCCCAACAGACAGCTAGGCATCACCCGCATCTGGCGCATTTGCTGATTATTTTGACGCTGAAACTCTAAAAGTTCCGACTCTTGTCCTCGTGGGATAGAATTACTCTGGTTGATGCGTAACTGAGCAGTAGCTGACTCACAGACTGTTAACACCACTGCCAAAGACGAAAATATGATTGTGATACTTTTAAAAGTTGATTTCAACATTAGACACCTCAAATAAACCACACAAACGCTATTAAAAATTCGGGATCATTTAGCGATTACGTTTTAACCTCTCCCTCAAAGATGTTTTTATTCCACTGCTCACAGATTCAGCACTCAAGTTATGAGGTGATTGAATATTAATTGTGATTGCCGTACCTTTGAGTTCTCCTGTAGAGATGGCGTGGTACAGAACTAAGGCTCGGTTGGGTTGGTCAAAAAGAAACCCACGGCTCGAAGCTTCTATCTTCTTTTCCTTCACCAGGGAAACGAAACTTTCTAAATACCTCTGTACACTTTGACGGTTCTCTAGACTGGTATTCGTATGATGCTTAACCAGGGTCATGAAAAAGTCAACAGTCCGACTTTCTTGTTCAGCAATTAAATTTTCATTCTCTAAAAAAGAACTTCCTACCAGCTTGCCATCAACCTCCTGAACCTTAAACAGGGTATAGAATCGCTCCGGTTTTTTGGGGTCATTCACATAACATACCCAAGCACCTTCTTCAGTTTGGATAAAACCTTCTTGAGTCAGATAAGCCAGTAAAGAATTACTTTGTTTACTTGGTGGTGGCGGTAATAAATCTGCAACTGGATCTAAAGAGCAAATTCTCTGGGTTGTTTGCTGTTGAGGAGCAGCGATCGCCTCCTGCGGGGAAATATGAGACATTGCAGCCAATGCCAAGATTTGTAGAATTAATGCGCTAGCCAAGTGAGCAATTATCTTCATCTTTTTTCCTCTATTTGGGTTTCAGGTGCTAAATATTACTAAAATTTTGATACCAATATTTAGATCAAACTGATCTGGTGAAAATTAACATTCATTTTGTTGTGTTTTCAGGGTTTTTGGGCAAATTTATTGCTCCCAAAAATTAAGTTTTCAGAGATTACTAAGGTAATCAATTAAACCACTGCACTGAGCCATGAGTTTTTGAGGTATTAAGCCCAAAACCAGAGGGAAATTAGTTCAAAGTCTAAGTTACAAGGTTTTATCTGTACCAACCGCCTACAATTTTGGCGACTTTTGTAATGTAGTGGCTCTACAATTACACTCGGTATGTACCAAAATATTCATAGTCAATGACAAATAATTCTTGACCACATAGTTTTAAATTTTACTCTCCATCTGTTAGAGCATTATCCTCCATCAGTTGCTATTTGTGAATTTTGACTATTGCTTAAAAGGGCTTTTTTTATACTGTATTGTCTGGTATTAGATGCAATACCTCTTTTATTCTCCTCCCAGCTAAAAATATCGGATTAACTTCTTGAACTAGGTAAAAAATTGACATTATTAACAGTAGTGATGCTAATTACATTTTGTGCTTTCTAGTACATTAACAATCAAGAATGAAATATGGCTAACATCGGCTTTTTCCTATAAATACATGAGCTTTAGTCATCTAAGAAGGCATTTCACAGCTACTAATACTAGAGTAATAACCATTACTTTCTTGTCTTTTAAATTACAAAATATCTTTCTCAAGATCCTTGAGCTTAGTCACGCTAATACTCTGTAAAAGGCTGTCTATTTGCATTTTTGAGGTTCTCTAAAGTTTTTTGGCATATATTGAATAACAAAAAACTTGTTTGGTGATTAGTATTGTCTTCATGTATCTTTTAAATTCAGCCTGTTATCTGACTTATGTAATTTATTATTTTTACAGGGGGTGACAATACTATCAGGAATAAACAATGAAAATATAGTGTAGAAAAATTTCTCACTTCCAGGCTGTAAATTTATCTGCAAATCTGCGTTTTATATGTATACACTTAGAACTGAGAATATTTATGTAAAAAAATAACTTGATTTTTGAGTTTTACAGTAGTTTTCATGTATTTAATCCATACTCTGGTTTTCTGTATTTATTCCTTGGCGCTACCTAGCTTGGGAAACGTCGTCTAAGCCGCCCCAGAGGCTACCTACCTTGGTGTGAAACAAAAAACATTTGCAGCATTGAGCGACTAAGTTATCTAATTCGAGGAAAGTCGTAAAATTGATGTTTTAAGCACTACCAATTGAAAAAATAAACCCATCTGTAGCGGTTGTCTTAAAAGTCCAGCGATTGGGTTTATACTCGGCACTTAGCACCTAGCTCTATGCCCGCAGGGCTTGACAGCACTCAGCACTTTTTTATAGCCATACTCAGTAATTCTTCAAACTCAAAAACCCCAATTTCTTCAAGAAATTGGGGTTTTCAAAGTATCTCTATACTGCATTTAAATTGAATAGTACAGGGGAAAAGACCTCGCATCTTTGGGCTTCACATACACCCGGTCTTGCGGTTCTAACTGTAACTCATTAAAGCGATCGCGTGTTAAATGCGCTGCTACCACTTGCCCATCATCTAAAGTTAATTCTAGCTGAATTTCCCAGCCCAAATGTATTAACCGCGTCACTGTAGCTGGTGCAGTAGTCCCATTAGCCTGTCTTTCAATCTGCACATCTTGGGGACGTAAAAATACTTGACTATTTGGCGAATCAAAGCCGCTACTTTGGAAAATCTTTGAGGTGTTGGATAAGACATTTACCGGGCCAATGAAGCTCATCACAAATGCCGTTGCGGGATTGTCGTAAATTTCGGCTGGTGTTCCCACCTGTTCTACCCGCCCTTTATTCATCACCACTACTTCGTCGGCAACTTCCATCGCTTCTTCTTGGTCGTGGGTAACGAAAACAGTGGTAACATGAACCTCATCATGGAGGCGGCGTAACCAAGCCCGCAAATCCTTGCGGACTTTAGCATCAAGTGCGCCAAATGGTTCATCTAGTAATAATACTTTAGGTTCTACAGCCAGCGCCCTGGCTAATGCTACTCTTTGTCTTTGACCCCCGGAAAGTTGGGATGGATAGCGATCGCCTAATCCAGTCAATTGGATTAATTCTAGCAATTGATCTACCCTGGCCCTTAATCTTTTTCGCTGGTGCTTTACGAATTTCTAAACCAAAACCAATATTCTGGCGCACATTCAAATGTTTAAACAGGGCATAGTGCTGAAACACAAATCCAATATTTCGCTCTTGCACACTTTGATATGTAGCATCCTTACCAGTCAGCAAGATTTTGCCCCTATCTGGCATTTCCAACCCCGCAATTAACCGTAGCAAAGTGGATTTACCAGATCCTGATGGCCCCAATAAGGCCACCAGTGAACCACTCTTGATTTCGAGATCAACCTCATCAACCGCTTGAAAGCTCCCGAAATTTTTAGATACATTCTCAACTACTATGCCCACTGCTGCTGTACCTCTACAATTCAATCTACGGCTTATTGCTAGGATTACCGTGTTTTACATATATCACAGATAAGATCCTTTCGGTTAATTTGAATTAGACATTTTAGCCACAACTGCCACAATCGAGAAAGCTACAGTCAGCACCACTGCAATCAACTGCACTACAATCAGGGCTAGCACAGTCAGCCCCACTGCAATCAACCGCACTACAATCAGGGCTAGTAGTCATCATCTCAACACAATTACCGCCACACTCAATACCATTTAGATAGTCATTACAGTCCAAATTATTACTAGGATTTTTCTGCGGTGATTGGGGGTTTGGTGGTTCTGGTTCAGGTTTCTCGGCTTGTGCGCGCAAAATATAATTAGCTTGCTTACAGGCTTGAAATCGTTCACGAGACTGAATGAGTGCAGCGCTGAAACCACCCTGAATAATCACCCGCTTGAAATACTGGGAGCAAGATTCACCCCCATACAAGACTCGATGAGCGCAAGCAAAACCTTTATGGGGGGAAATATGTTTTTGATATCCAGTAATTGCGATCGCACCGACTTGTCTAGTCAACGAGTTGAATGAAGAAATCTGCATAGGAGCCAGTAAATGCTAGGTAATACCTTATGATTCCCATTGACAAGTCCCGATTTTCGATGCTCTACCCCCCTCTTTTTGTAGCGAAATATTAAGGAATATTGCATTTCAGGCAAAATCTGAAACAAGACCGGGAAATCAAGCAAAACTCCGTGATAGGATGCTTGGGTTAAACGTTTTTATCAACTATTGGGAGAAGACCTTTGACACTACGGGTTGCTGTTGTTGGGTCAGGCCCTGCTGGTTCATCTGCTGCGGAAACGCTGGCGAAAGCAGGAATTGAGACTTACTTGTTTGAGCGGAAGCTAGATAATGCCAAGCCCTGCGGGGGTGCTATTCCTCTGTGTATGGTGGATGAATTTGACCTACCACCAGAGATTATTGACCGCCGGGTGCGGAAGATGAAAATGATTTCACCTTCCAATCGTGAGGTTAATATCAATATAGTAAAAGAAGACGAATATATAGGAATGTGCCGTCGGGAAGTGCTGGATGGTTTCCTGCGAGATCGGGCGGCAAAACTAGGGGCAAATTTAATTAACGCCACTGTTCATAAACTCGATATACCCACAAATAACACCAGCCCTTATACAATCCACTACGTTGACCATACAGAAGGTGGTTCACAAGGTATTACTAAAACTTTAAAAGTAGATTTAGTAATTGGGGCGGATGGGGCTAATTCTCGCATTGCTAAAGAAATGGATGCTGGGGATTATAACTATGCGATCGCCTTCCAAGAGCGAATCCGCTTACCCCAGGATAAAATGGACTACTATAACGACTTAGCCGAAATGTATGTCGGCAATGACGTTTCTACAGACTTCTACGCCTGGGTTTTCCCCAAATACGACCACGTAGCCGTCGGTACTGGCACAATGCAAGTCAATAAAGCCAGCATCAAACAGTTACAAGCTGGTATCCGCGCCCGTGCTTCCGAAAAGCTAGCAGGCGGTAAAATCATCAAAGTCGAAGCTCACCCCATCCCTGAACATCCCCGTCCCCGTCGTGTTGTCGGTCGGATTGCGTTAGTAGGAGATGCGGCTGGTTACGTCACCAAGTCCTCTGGTGAAGGTATTTACTTTGCAGCTAAGTCAGGGCGGATGTGTGCTGAAACCATCGTGGAAATGTCCAACAGTGGTGCAAGTATTCCCACAGAAAAAGACCTGAAGATTTACTTGAAGCGCTGGGATAAAAAATACGGACTCACCTACAAAGTGCTTGACATTTTGCAAACCGTGTTCTACCGTTCCGACGCTACCCGCGAAGCCTTTGTGGAAATGTGCGATGACCTGGATGTGCAGAAGCTCACATTTGATAGCTATCTATATAAAACAGTTGTCCCCGCCAACCCCTTCACCCAACTAAAAATTACTGCCAAAACTATTGGTAGTCTGATTCGCGGTAACGCTTTGGCTCCTTAACCACAGCACCAGCAAAAATCACAAATTTTATACAGGAGATGAAGAGTAAGTTGGAAAATTTGCTCCTCATCTCCTCTGTTATTTTTGCCCACACTCAATGCCAAAAAAATAAAACAACCCCATTTTCTACAAAAACTATACTTAACTCCCCTCCTCGCTTGCGGGGAGGGGTTGGGGGTGGGGTTCAATGACTATAGCAAGCCTCATCAAACCTATCTTCGCAAACTGCGGGGATCAAGAGCATCTCTCAAACCGTCACCGAGTAAATTAAAAGACAGCACTGTGAGAATAATTAACGCCGCAGGCGGCCAAATTAACCAAGGTTGCAACACTACAATTGAAGCATTGCTGGCTAAAGAAAGCATATTTCCCCAAGAAGGATCAGGTTGTTGAATTCCCAAACCAATCAGACTTAAGACAGCTTCCGCACCAATAAAACCAGGAACAGCCAATGTTGCGGAAATAATCACATAGGTGGCAGTTTGCTGCAAAATATGACGAATAATAATGTAAATTGGCTTACCACCCATTGCTTTGGCTGCTTGGACAAATTCTCGCTCTTTTATCGATAGCACCTGTCCCCGAATTACCCGCGCTAACCCCGCCCAACTAATCACCGAAGTAATCACGACAATTAATAAAAAGCGCTGGGTACTGGTTAAACCTGGTGGTAAAACTGCGCCCAAAGTCACCAATAGATAAATTCCAGGGAAAGTCATTAGCACTTCGGCAACACGCATAATTACGCTATCAGTCCAACCGCCGAAATAGCCAGAAATTCCGCCAATTATCAGACCCAGGGGAAAGGTAATCATCACCCCGATAATGCCAATAAACATACTAATGCGACCACCATGTAACAGACGGCTGAATTGGTCGCGCCCTTGGTCGTCAGTACCTAAGATATTCATATAGGCTGCACCTGCTGTCCCAAACAAGTGCCAATTTAGAGGAATACCAGGGGAAATAGTGACTTCATCCCAGTTGGGCGGTAGTGGTAAACGCAACTGAAACAGCCGATACTCAGGACCGGAGACAAACAAACGTAGAGGTGTAGGCTTTTCCAAGTCTACAATTAATAGGCGATCGCCTGTTTCCAAGTTAGTATCTCCTTGAGTTGTGGGATATACATGAGGTCCAATGAATTGCTTAGTCCCTGATTGTGAAAACCAATAAATTTGAGTTGGTGGTAGCAGTGAACCATTTGGCTGTGAAGCAAGAGGATTATAAGGAGCGACGAAATCAGCAGCAATTACCGCCACATAGAAAATTAACAGCACAATTGCCCCCAATCGCGCCAAAGGATTTTTCTGAAGTCTTTGCCACCAATTCATGTTATTTTTCCTTTGCCTTCGGTAAACGCTTGTAGAGACGTTTCATGCAGCTTCTCTACATTCTTTGTCGGAGATAAGTAGGTCGATATAGATCCCCGACTTCTTAGAGAAGTCGGGGATCTGGATATATTGTTTCCCACTCCCCACTCCCCACTCCCCACCTACGCAAGTAAGTTGAAAAATCAAAGCGGATTACTATATCTAACTATGTTGTTGTTCTAGTAAATATAAATTTTCTTCTTGGCTCTTTTCATGTTCTACAACAAAAACATTTGAGTAGAGATTCGCCATAATTTGTTTACCCTGCTGAGTCAGGGACAAGTAATGTAATCCATCTTTAATATAAGGATAAACGCCATTCCAGTAAAATTTAGCGTAGTTTTTGCGTAAATCGGCAGGTGTTTTGTAACCCAAAACTTCATTTATCCCAGTTTCTTGAAACTCGTAGAATAAAGAAGTAATTTTCTTTAAATAACGTGGGTCGCTTAATTGTCCAATCAAATCAGCCGCACGTACTAAGCCTGCAAAGCTAATGGTATCTTGATGATCCTCCGCCACAGGGACAGGAAACCGCGTCAACTCAATATTAGTTTTAATAACTTCCGCATCAATTAACTTGTGACCACCAAAACGCTCATCAATGAAGAGTTTCGCTCTATCAACATGATAGGGTGTCAGAGCAGCATCAGAAGCCCCTGGATGCAGAGAAATCATTTTGTCATCTTGACCTGTGGAATATAAATTTATAGACTCTTTGTCTTCTCGGCAAACGCCTTTAACATAGCCAATATCATGACACACCAAGGAAATGATAAAATGCAGCCAATCTTCACTAGAGACACCACCTTCTCGGATGTGTTTACCCCGTAGAATTTCTTGACCCACAATCGCAACTAAGACAGAATGTTCCACATTGTGATATAGGGCATCGCTATTGGCAATATTTTCCAACGCCATATTACCAGCCCAAGCGATAATATCTTGATAATCATTTTTTAAGCAGCCGTACGTGCGACGGTAGCCTTCTCGAATTTGGTTAACAAAGGCATCAATTAAAATTTCAGTGACATTGAACATATTGGTGACTCAGATAAATAAAATTTTTATGTAGAGTTGTCAAAATTGCATGGTCAGGTTTGCTATTGCTGGAATTGCAGACAATGCAGATTTATCAGATGTAGCTTAGGTACTAGTACCGCCAGGCGTTTATCAGTAGGGTAGTATTGCAATACGCCCGTACAAAAGTCTTATCTTCTAGGCTTTTCATTCCTCTTGAATAGTCTGTTTATTTACGCCGACTTGTACTAGTGTGGTTGGTAGCCACCTTTATGTCTTGCTCACAATCATAGTCCATAGTCTCTCAATTTATAGAAGTAGCAGGTTACAGGTGTGAATTAAGTGAACAGTGAACAGTTATCAAGGGTATGGTGAGGATTTAAACCCGCCACCCAGGCTAACTTGTAGCTGAGGTTCTGGTAATCAGTCTGCTGGATATGACCAAAAAATCATTTTGTAAGTTATTATCTGCCAATATAGTGCTATTATAGTTGATGGCTTGGTTAAGTTAACCATTATTTGCGGGTGTAATTCAGTGGTAGAATGTCATCTTCCCATGGTGAACGTCGTGGGTTCGAGTCCCATCACCCGCTTTTTTTTGTAAATTCACTAATTATTTGTCACTGTTAACAGATTAATTTCAGAATTCTGTAGGATTTCTGATTACCCATTTCTTCATTCATCTTCAAAGATCATATTACTTGAAAATGAGAGCGATCGCCTGATTAATTTCTTTATAACTAAGCGTGTTTTGGGAATATTGGCTGTAGTAGACTATATTTAGGTGAAAACCCTGGGTTAATCTACTTTTATTCTCTGTTGTGAAAAAAATCCTGATTTTATCAGCCAATCCCACAAATACCAGCCGACTGCGCTTGGATGAAGAGGTTAGAGAAATTCAGGCAGGTTTAGAACGTTCTCAATGTCGAGATCAGTTTACAATTATTTCTAAATGGGCTGTGCGTCCCGATGATTTGCGCCGTAGTCTTTTAGATTATCAGCCTCAGATAGTCCACTTTTCTGGACATGGTGCTGGGGAACAAGGTTTGGTTTTGGAAAGTAAGACAGGGGATGCACAGCTAGTAAATACAGATGCACTGGCGAGGCTGTTTAAATTATTTCAGGACAACATAGAATGTGTGTTGTTAAATGCTTGCTATAGCGAGGTGCAAGCTGAGGCGATTTTTCAACACATTGACTGTGTAGTGGGGATGAATCAGGCTTTTGGGGATAAAGCCGCAATTAAGTTTGCTGTGGGCTTTTATGATGCTTTAGGGGCTGGGAGAGATTATGAAGATGCTTATGAGTTTGGCTGTACGGCGATTGATTTAGAAAGCATTCCTGAATCGGCAACCCCTGTACTGAAAAGCAAATCAGCCAAGTGCGTTCCCATTAATTCAGCGATCGCTTTAGAAAATCCTGAAGGACAAGTACCTTTGGAATCTCCATTTTACATCAAGCGATCGCCTGTTGAAACTGACTGCTATGAAGAAATTCTCCGGGATGGGGCATTAATTCGGATTAAAGCCCCCAGACAGATGGGTAAAAGCTCCTTAATGTCAAGGGTTCTGGATTATGGTAGCAAGCAAGGTTATAAACCTGCATCTTTAAATTTTCAATCAGCCGATGCGGAATATCTCAGCAGCTTGGATATGTTTTTGCAGTGGTTCTGCGCCAGTGTCACCGATAGCTTGAATTTACCAGAAAAGCTAGACGACTATTGGAAAGGGGTTTTGGGTAGTAAAAACAAGTGTACAAATTACTTTCAGAGGTATTTACTCCAGGAGATAGACAAGCCGATTGTTTTGGGTTTAGATGAAGTAGATGAAATTTTTAAGCATCCCACAATAGCCACGGATTTCTTTGGTTTGCTACGGGCTTGGCATGAACGGGCTAAAAATGACCCAGATTGGAAAAAACTCAGGTTAATTATTGTGCATTCTAAGGAAGTGTACGTGCCTTTGAATATTAATCAGTCGCCCTTTAATGTGGGTTTACCTGTGGAGTTACCAGAGTTAAATCAAGAACAGGTGCAAGATTTAGTCCAGCGTCATGGATTAAGTTGGTCTAATTCCCAAGTGCAACAGTTAATTATGCTTGTGGGTGGACATCCTTATTTAGTGCGAATGGCGCTTTATCAAATTGCACGGGAGAGGACGACATTAGACAAGCTAGAACAAGTCGCACCCACAGAAGCCGGCCCCTATAATGACCATTTGCGCCGCCATTTGCTGAATTTGCAGGAGGATGAAGAATTATTAGCAGCGCTGAAGCAAGTAGTTTTAGCTGATGAGGCGGTGAATGTGGGAACCATAGAAGCCTTTAAACTCCGCAGTATGGGGTTAGTCAAATTTCAAGGAAATAAAATTATGCCTTTATGTAATTTATACCGGAAATACTTTTGCGATCGCCTCGAACTATGAATCAGTTAACAGTTAACAACATTCTCAAACCTAACCCCCAATCCCTTCCCTACAAGGGAAGGGGAGCAAGAATCAAAGCCTCTCTCCCTGTGGGGGGAGAGGTTTGGAGAGGGGTTTCTTCAATTACACCCCTACACCCATTTATGACCCAGTACCAGTATCAAGTCGGGGGTAGCTTACCCCAAGATGCACCAACTTATGTCAAACGGCAAGCTGATGATGATTTGTATGCAGGCTTGAAAGCTGGAAAATTTTGTTATGTCCTCAACTCGCGCCAAATGGGGAAATCTAGCTTGCGGGTGCGGGTGATGCAACAGTTGCAGAATGAGGGGTTGGCTTGTGCTGTAGTTGATATTACCTCAGTGGGGACGGCAGATATTACGCCAGAACAATGGTATGCCGGGGTGATTGATACCTTAGTGGGATATTTTAAGATTTATACTGCTTTTGATTTAGAAAGTTGGTGGAGTCAGAACGAGTTGCTTTCACCTGTGCAGCGTTTTAGTAAATTTATTGAAACAGTTTTATTAAAAGAAATCACAGCCAATATAGTTATTTTTATTGACGAAATTGATAGTATTCTTAGCTTGACTTTTAACCTGGATGATTTTTTTGCAGTAATTCGAGACTGCTATAACCGCCGGGCTGATAATCCTGAATATAACCGTCTCACCTTTGCCTTGATTGGGGTGTCCACTCCTTCCGATTTGATTCAAGATAAAGGACGCACACCTTTTAATATTGGACAAGCTATTGATTTAACCGGTTTTGAATTAGATGAAGCAGAACCTTTAGCCCAGGGTTTGACAAAGTTTGGTAATCCCCAGGACGTAATAGCAACAGTGTTAGCGTGGACGGGAGGACAACCGTTTTTGACGCAGAAAGTTTGTAACCTATTAATCGAAGAACACCTTGTAGAGACGCGATTTATCGCGTCTTCTTCTGCCCCATTTATCGCGTCTTCTTCTGCCCCATTTATCGCGTCTTCTTCACCCCCACAAGAATCAAAAAATCAGCAAAAATCCCAAATTGAGCAGTTAGTGGAAGCAGTTGTCAGAAAGCGGATTATTGAGAATTGGGAAGGGCAGGATGAGCCGGAACATTTGAAGACGATTCGAGATAGAATCATGCTGAGTGGGGAACAGCGAACTGGGCGGTTGTTGGGGTTGTGTCAGCAAATTATGCAGCAGGGTGAGATAGTTGCTGATGATAGTGATGACCAAAAGGTGCTGCGGTTAACTGGGTTGGTGGTGCGGCGGGATGGGAAGTTGCGAATTTATAACCGCATCTATGCAGAGGTGTTTCAGCAAGAGTGGTGTGAGAAGATTTTAGCTAAGTTGCGTCCTTATTCTGATGCTTTTAATGCTTGGGTGGCGGCTGATTTTCAAGATGAATCGCGGTTGTTGCGGGGAAAGGCGTTACAAGAGGCTTTGGTTTGGCGAATTGGTAAAGGTTTGACTGATGTTGATGACCGATTTTTGGATGCTAGTCAGGAATTAGAAAAACGTGACCTCCAGAAAAGTCTGGAAGTTGAGGAAGAAGCAAAGCAGGTTTTAGCAGAGGCGAACCGTAAAGCTAATCGAAGCATTCGTATTGGTTCTTTTATACTGAGTGTGACATTGGTAGGGGCAGTTGCATCTTTTCTCGTCACTCAATATAGTATTAAAATATCTAGAAATGCTCTCGCAATAGCAAAAACAGCTACAAAAGAAGCAGATGCGGCTAAGGAAGATTTAAAACAAGCTCAAGCAGCAACTGAAGAAACTAAGACAGAAAATAGCAGGATATTAAAACAAAAATCTTTAGCAGACAAGAATTTAACGATTGCTGAGAACAAGATAAAAGAATCACAGCAAACTTTAGATAAAGCAAATAAGGCAGTAGCTGCAGCTAACACACAGTACCAACAAGCGCAGACACAGGCACAGCAAGCAATTTCACAGCAACAGACGGCACAACAACAGGCGCTAACTGCTCAAAGACAACGTGATAGTGCAGAAAAGCAGCGTCAAAATGCTATTGCAGGTTTAGATATAGCAGAAAGAGAACGTGAAACTGCCCAGATAGGTACGCAACTGGAACAAGAAGGCACAAATGCCTTGCGGGAGTTTAGACCTTCAAGAGAAATTGAGGCATTGCTGTTAGCAGTGCAGAGTGCGGAAAAACTCAAAACTTTAGTCAAGGATAAAAAATCTTTAGCAGATTATCCTGCCTATAGCCCTTTGTTTAGTTTGCAGACTATTCTGCTCAATATTCGAGAAATAAATCGCTTAGAAGGTCATGGCGAAAGGGTCATTAGTGTGGTGTTCAGCCCCGACGGCAAAACTTTAGCCTCCGCCAGTTGGGATAAAACGATCAAACTGTGGCATCGGGACACAGGTAAACTGATTTCTACCCTAGAAGGTCATGTCGATTGGGTCAATAGTGTGGTGTTCAGCCCCGACGGCAAAACTTTAGCCTCCGCCAGTGATGACAAGACGATCAAACTGTGGCATCGGGACACAGGTAAACTGATTTCTACCCTAGAAGGTCATGGCGAATCGGTCAATAGTGTGGTGTTCAGCCCCGACGGCAAAACTTTAGCCTCCGCCAGTGCTGACAAGACGATCAAACTGTGGCATCGGGACACAGGTAAACTGATTTCTACCCTAGAAGGTCATGGCGAATCGGTCAATAGTGTGGTGTTCAGCCCCGACGGCAAAACTTTAGCCTCCGCCAGTGCTGACAAGACGATCAAACTGTGGCATCGGGACACAGGTAAACTGATTTCTACCCTAGAAGGTCATGGCGAAAGGGTCATTAGTGTGGTGTTCAGCCCGGACGGCAAAACTTTAGCCTCCGCCAGTGCTGACAAGACGATCAAACTGTGGCATCGGGACACAGGTAAACTGATTTCTACCCTAGAAGGTCATGGCGATTGGGTCAGGAGTGTGGTGTTCAGCCCGGACGGCAAAACCTTAACCTCCGCCAGTGCTGACCAGACGATCAAACTGTGGCATCGGGACACAGGTAAACTGATTTCTACCCTAGAAGGTCATGGCGCATCGGTCAATAGTGTGGTGTTCAGCCCCGACGGCAAAACTTTAGCCTCCGCCAGTTGGGATAAGACGATCAAACTGTGGAATTTGGATCTTGATGATTTACTAGCGCAGGGTTGCAGTTGGCTGAAGGGTTATTTGATTAGTCATCCTGATGCGCCGAGGGTTTGCGGAAGTGGCGAGTGGGAAGTGGGGGATGCGCCCTGACTTTTCACGTTATGTGGAAAAGCTAACGCGAAACCTAACCCCCTAACCCCCTTCCCTACCAGGGAAGGGGGAAAATTTAAAGCTTCTCTCCTTGCAGGGCTACGGTGTATACACAAATCGTCGTTACTTTCACATCCGGTTTTTACCCCCCTTAATCCCCCCTTGGAAAGCAGGGCTGTTTCATTCCATCAGGAGGGAGGATTTGTCAATATCATTAGGGATAATTTTTGGGACAGAAGTCATGGAAAACCTACATTTCAATCCAAAAAATTCAAATTTTTCTCAGGATATTTAGAGCGATCGCTTTAAATATCCCTTGACATAATAAGCCTTTGAGGGAATGAAACAGCCCTGCCTTGGAAAGGGGGGAAACCGGAAAATCTAGTTCCCTCCCCTTTCCAAGGGGAGGGTTAGGGTGGGGTAATATTCGAGGATTGGTAGTGCTATCACTTGTGTGTACACTGTAGCCTTGCAGGGGAGAGGAATGGAAGCGGGGTTTTCAAGATCCCGTGAAAAGTCAATATGCACCTCGTGCAGAACTGAGTTTTAATGTAGGGTGTCAGGCAATGATCGCTTTATAGTAGAAGGTAATGATTCTATGAAAGCTGAAGAATATCCTTTTGTTCAAGAGTTAATCACAAATAAACAAGGTCAAGTTCTCAAGGTAGTCCTCAATTTTGAAGAATATCAGCGTCTATTAGAAGCTATTGAAGACGAAGGACTTTACCAAGCTATGCAAACAGTTAAGGGCGAAATTCCTCTAAGTATGAATGAGGCTTTGGCGGAACTTGAACAGCAATGAACTGTGAGTATATGCCTACGTTTATCAAAGACCTGAAGGCGTTGAAAAGCACTCCGGTGTTTGAGTCAATTAAATCTCTGGTGTTTGAGGAGATTCCTGGATATTCCAGTTTGGATGAGTTCAGCAGTCTGAAAAAACTTAAAGATGCTGATAGTGCATATCGTATTCGCGTAGGAGACTACCGTATAGGTTTCACGGTTACAGGAGATATAGTTACCTTTGTACGTGTGCTTCACCGTCAGGATATTTATCGCTACTTCCCATAAATGCAGAGAAAAAAAATAGATGCGATGCCTACGATGAGGGATGCGATGCCTACGACGAGGGATGCGATCGCACCGAAACCACTTAACATACATATAGAGATTATCGACTAATGGCAATATAGCGGTACGAACTTCAATGAAGAACATCATAGCCCCCTCCTCGCTTGCGGGGAGGGGGTTGGGGGTGGGGTTCTTCTATCTCACTTAACTGATAACAGCTATAGAAGCAAAGAAATTCATTACACTGAAGGTAGTTGCCATGCTGGGATTGACTTTCCTATAAAATCGATGACTCAACAAACTCCTAGAATATGTATCCTCGGCGGAGGTTTTGGTGGTCTATATACCGCCCTGCGCTTAAGCCAGTTACCTTGGGAAAATGACCAAAAGCCCGAAATTGTCTTAGTTGATCAAAGCGATCGCTTTATTTTTGCACCTTTACTCTACGAATTACTCACCGGGGAACTGCAAACCTGGGAAATCGCCCCACCGTTTGAAGAACTTCTACAAAACACAGGTGTGCGTTTTTGTCAAGCTGTTGTCGCTGGAATTGACACCGAACAACAACGGGTATATTTACAAGATGGTCCAGAAATCGCCTACGATCGCTTAGTATTGGCTTTGGGTGGAGAAACACCATTAGATATGGTTCCCGGTGCTACCTCCCACGCTTACCCTTTCCGCAATATTACAGATGCCTATCGTTTAGAAGAACGTCTGCGAGTTCTCGAAGAATCCAATGCAGATAAAATTCGCGTCGCCATTGTGGGCGCTGGTTACAGTGGTGTAGAATTAGCCTGTAAATTAGCAGACAGACTTGGAGAAAAGGGACGTTTCCGCCTAATTGAAATTGGTGATCAAATTTTACGCACTTCCCCAGAATTTAACCGCGAAGCTGCTAAAAAAGCTTTAGAAGCAAAAAAAGTATTTCTAGATTTAGAAACCAAAGTTGAATCCATAGGACAGGATACCATCTCCCTAGAATACAAAAATCAGGTTGATACAATTCCTGTAGATTTAGTCATTTGGACTGTAGGAACCAGAGTTGCGCCTGTAGTCAAGACACTGGCTTTAAAACAAAATCAGCGTGGTCAAATCACCACTACACCCACTTTACAAGTTCTAGAACATCCAGAAATTTTTGCCTTGGGAGATTTAGCCGACTGTGTTGATGCTGAAGGTCAACAAGTTCCAGCTACAGCCCAAGTTGCTTTCCAACAAGCTGATTATACTGCGTGGAATATCTGGGCTTCACTGAGCGATCGCCCCTTACTACCATTCCGTTACCAGCAGTTAGGTGAAATGATGGCATTAGGGATAGATAACGCCACCCTCACAGGTTTAGGTGTGAAATTAGATGGTTCCTTAGCATACCTTGCCCGTCGTCTAGCTTATCTCTATCGGATGCCAACTTTAGATCATCAACTCAAAGTTGGTTTTAATTGGCTAGTTCGTCCTATTATAGATACACTTTCTGATTAGATTTTGGCATTTTACCAAATCTAAAACCCCACATTTACAATTAATTATACAAGGTTTGATGGAACGACCGAAAGTTATTCTTTTAGATGCTGTTGGCACACTCTTCGGCGTAAAAGGCAGCGTGGGCGAAGTTTATAGTCAAATAGCCAAGGAATTTGATGTTGAAGCTTCAGCAGAAATATTAAATACAACCTTTCTGCAAAGCTTTAAAGCCGCAGCACCACCGGTATTTCCCAATGCAGAGTTACATGATCTTCCCCAACAAGAGTTTGAATGGTGGCGGAAAATAACCCTGAATACTTTTGAAAGCGCCGGTGTTATCGAACAATTTGCTGATTTTTCTAGTTTTTTTAGTGAACTCTATATCCACTTTGGCACGGCTGAACCTTGGTTCGTTTATCCTGATGTTTTGTCATCTTTGATAGACTGGCGACGACAGGGTATCGAACTCGGAATACTGTCTAATTTCGACTCCCGAATTTTCTCAGTATTACAAAGTTTAGAATTGAGCAGTTATTTTAACTCAGTCACTATTTCAACTCAAGCCCGTGCGGCTAAACCTGATCCCAAAATTTTTGCGATCGCTTTAGCAAAACATAACTGTCCACCTGAAGCAGCGTGGCACATTGGTGACAGCATTGTAGAGGATTATCAAGGAGCTAAAGCAGCTGGTTTGAGGGGGATTTGGATTAATCGCGAACCAAATTCTTGACCATGCATTCCTAGTCCGAATTACAAATTAATATAGGAGTTTTATTTGATTTCTGTTGGCGTAGCCTGCGCTTTGCGCTTACAACTCAAAAAGCTGTTTCCCACTCCCCACTCCCCACTCCCCACTCCCCATTCCCCACTCCCCACTCCCCATTCCCCACTCCCCACTCCCCACTTACGCAAGCTATCAAAAATCAACGCGGATTACTATATGCGCCCAATTTTATACGTAGCAATCACTAATCACGGCTTTGGTCATGCTACTCGCACAGCATCACTAGCATCAACAATTCAAAAGTTATGTCCAGAAGTTTTGCTGATTATGGTGACAACTGCCCCCCGATGGTTGCTAGAGTGCTACATAGAAGGCGATTTTATTCATCGTCCCCGCGCTTTTGATTTGGGTGTGGTGCAGGCAGATAGTTTGACAATGGATAAACCTGCGACTTTAGCCAAGTTGCGGGAAATTCAAAAGCAGCAAAATTCCCTAATTGCCTCAGAAGTCAATTTTATCCGGCAAAATCGGGTGGATTTAATCTTGGCAGATATTCCATTTTTAGCGCCTTTATTTGGCAAAACGGCAAATATTCCCTGTTGGATGATCAGTAATTTTGGTTGGGACTTGATCTACCGAGATTGGGGAGACGAATTTATGGCTATTGCTGATTGGATTAGTGAATGTTATTCCAAGTCAGATAAACTGTTTCGTTTGCCTTTTCACGAACCGATGTCAGCCTTCAATAATATTACAAATGTCGGTTTAACTGGTGGTACTCCGCTTTACTCTGCTGATCAACTCCGGGCTACTTGGGGGATAACTGCGCCTAAAGAAAAAACAATTTTACTCACCTTCGGCGGTTTGGGTGTACAACAAATACCTTACGAAAATTTACGGCATTTTCCCGATTGGCAATTTATTATCTTTGATAAATCTGCCCCTGAGTTACCTAATGTCTGTAAAATTAGCGACAAAAAATACCGTCCTGTGGATTTTATGCCGATTTGTGGGCGTGTGGTTTCTAAACCTGGTTACAGCACTTTTTCGGAAGCCACAAAACTTGATATCCCTCTGGTGACGATTCCGCGAGATGATTTTGCTGAAGCTAATTTGCTGTTAGAAGGTATTGTTAATTACAATCAACATCAAATTCTTACGCCGAAGGAATTTTTTGCAGGTGATTGGGATTTTCTGCATGAAACGCCACAGCTTCCAAAGCAATCTCAACCTCTGGCTAAAGACGGGAATGAAGCGATCGCTCATGCTGTAATTGAGTATTTTAAAAGATAGGACTAAAGTCCTGACTACGAGCAAATTTGACTCAGTGTTTCTATTAAAACTTGATTTTGGGCATCTGTGCCAACCGTGATGCGTAATTTATTATCGAGTCCTGGCTGTGGGAAGTAGCGGACTAAAATTTGGCGTTCTTTCAGTTGTTGATAGAGATATTCGGCATTTTCTTGGGGAGGCTGTACCAACAAAAAGTTAGTCTGGGAATCCCAAACCTGGAAATTTAATTTTTTTAAGTCTGTGGCTAGTTGCGTCCGTGATGCTTTCACCTTGTCTGCACAAGCATTTTTATAATCTTGATCAGTAATGGCAGCTGTTCCTAAAGCACAGGCGATCGCATCAATGTTATAACTATCCTTAACCTTAAACAATCCATGCAGCAACTTGGGATGAGCCACACCAAAGCCCAGGCGTAATCCAGCCAATGAGTAACCCTTGGAAAGTGTGCGAATTACAATCACGTTCTCGTATTCCTTCACCAAAGCCAGAGCATTTTCCTCAGCAAAATCTACATAAGCTTCATCAATCACTAAAACCCCAGATAAACGGCTTGCGAGTTGTCGTAAATCGGTGATTGGTACTACATGACCTGAAGGACTATTAGGCGACGCAATGAATGTTACAGACCCATTAGCGGCGATGATTTCCTCCACGGGTAATTTGTAATCTTCTCCATAAGGAATCTCCACAACTTCCGCCGCCTGCATTTGGCTCAAAGTCACATATAATACATAAGTTGGTATCGGGTAAACTACCTTTCTTCCAGGTTCAGTGCAAGCTCGAATCACTAAATTCAAAACTTCATCACTGCCATTACCGACAATGATCCAATCACTAGGAACGCCCAAAACTTTACTTGCAGCTCGCCGGAATTCTCCCCCTAACGGTTCTGGATACCGTCGTAACCACTCCCCTTCAATATTCTTCAGCACAGCTAGCACCGCAGGCGAGGGAGGATAGGGATTTTCGTTACTATTGAGTTTAATGATCTGTATCCCACCTTGGGGCTGTTCACCGGGGACATAGCTGGCCATGGCATCGATATTAGCGCGAAAGTAATTGGTCATGGTGCATACTATCGTAATTACTAAGGATAAGCTTTAAAATAATTGACTGAGTAAGTTACCTCGTACCGCCGTGAAGTCAGGAGAGGCTGATTGCAATCCGCCCGTACAAAAGTCTTATAAAATAGGCTTTTCAGTGATTTCAAAGGGTTGTGCTATTTCTGCCGACCTGTACTAGCTATAATCCTCACAGGGAGAGAGCGTTATTAAAGGTAGTTGGTTGGTGTTAGCATGGGCTAGCTTTTGCCTGGGTAGAATTGTTCTATCAGTCACTACTTCCCTACCAAGCGTAGTTTAGCAACTTGTATGTAACATTGTTTCGTATGTACCTATGGGATTTTTTCAGTCTCTCAAATGTCGCCTGTATCTCAAAGAATTATTGCTCGAACAAAAAAACTAACCACTATGTCATCTACTGAACCTACCCCCAATGAGCCAAATGAGGCTGAAACTCAACTTCAAACCCCACCTGAACCTGAAGAAGTAAATATTGATACTGAAACTCAGGAAGAGATTGAAGAATCGGGAGCAATATTTCAAGCTATTGGGGTAATAGTTGGGGATGTAAACTTAAATGAAGATGGTAAAAACACAGTTACCATTGGTAATTTAGAATATCCGCTTTTCTATATTCCCCAAAAACGCAAAGTATTTGACGCTCTCACTAAAGAAATAGAAACTACTGGTAACAAGACTTTTAGGCTAGTAGTTTATCCTAAAGCAGTTCATTTTCCGCGTAAAGATCAACCACATAGTATGACTTTTCAGCTAGTTGGTTTTGACAGAGGGAGAGAACAACAGACAGTTTCAGCAGAGTTAGAAGACAACGAGTTTAAATTCTCAGGACTTTGGCAATTTATTCCCGTTTGTCAAACTCCTTGCATTTCCGTTTTCCGCAATTTTACTCGTGAACGACTTGAATATATTAAGCAGGCCGAGCCAACGAGAAAGGTGAAATTTATGAAGGCTAGTCATTTGCCTTTATTCTGGAAGGACGCACCAGTTAGACCCTTCAGATTTAATCCCAAAGCTGAAAAAGAAGACCAAGGACATCCGGTTTTTGTCTCCCTGAAAGCCAAATTTTTGCCTGGGCGTAATGTCTTCGGTTTTGTGGCACTATTAGCTCCACCCCAAGAAACTGCACCTAGATTTCTCAAAGCATCTAAAAAGGATAAAGCTACCGCCCTGCAAGAGTCTCAGAAGAATAAAGCGACACTCCCGCAACCAGCCAAAAAGGATAATCCTAAGCCCAGTATTAATCCGCCCAAACCAGTTCTCAAAAAGCCTTCCCCAGAGGCTGAAAAGGAGAAGGAGAAAGAAAAATAGGATCAGCCCACAGGCTTTAGGCCTGGGGCTGGAAATTGCTAACATACAGCAGGAGAGCAAGTTAGTTTCATACATTAAAACTGCTGTATTATGAGCGACCAAAATATATTTCTGCGACTCGCACAGGAAAAAGACGCGTGGGTGATGAGTGCAATTCATATTGCAGCCATCAAAGCTCTTCCCACAACTTTTTACACCCGAAAACAGCTATTGGCTTGGCGTAATTATCGCGACAAGCCTAATGGTGAAAATATTTTGCATTATATGCAAGCCGAAATTTTCTGGGTGGCGGTGGAGAATCAGATGATTACAGGTTTTACTAGTTTCATGGTTGATGAACTGATTGCACTATATGTGCATCCTTATTATCAAGGTAAAGGCATAGGACGCGCTTTAGTTACACATTTTTGTCAGGAAGCGGCTAATCAAGGTATAGATAAAGTAATTACAACTGCCAGTCTTTATGCGGAAGGATTTTATTTTCGACTGGGATTTACTCCGATAAAAAGAGCGCCTCATCAGCTCAGAACGGGCATAGTTGTTCCAGTTACCAAAATGAGTAAAAATTTAACTCCTGCTTGATCAAGATATGCTTTAAGATTAGTAAAACTGAGTGAACTTGTTTTACTGTTTTTGCAACAAATTTAACAAAATGTAATACTGTTTAAGCAAGTATTTGCCAGCAAAATGAATAGAACTATCCGCTCATCCGCTCTTACCCGTACACGTTTGATAGAAGCTGCCTCACAGGTATTTGCTAGTTTAGGTGTTCAAGGTGCAACTACTCGTGAAATAGCTCGTGTCGCCAGAGTGAATGAGGTGACTTTATTTCGCCACTTTGCTAGCAAAGAACAACTGCTCAGGGCAGTAATTGAAAATGCTTCCGCCCTGCAAACAGAAGCCCTCGCCCACCCCGAAGCTTGGACACAGAATCTTGGCGTTGATTTAAAAAAGTATGCCCAGCTTTATAATGCCATGCTGGAAGCACACGAAGATTTGATTCGGACTTTCATTGGGGAAGCTAAACGTCATCCTGAAGCCGCTAGGCAAATAATTCAAGAAGCTGCCCAGCCTTTGGGTGAAAAATTGGTTGCTTACTTGCAATCTAGTCAGAAACGAGGCACTGTTAGACTTGATCTTCATCCGTTGCCGGCTGTTGATATGTTTACAGGGATGCTATTAGCCGGAATGTTATGCCGGACTGTAAAATATCACCAAAATAGCTACAGTTGTGAGGATTATATTGAAACTTGTGTAGATATTTTTGTGCGTGGTATTGCGGTTAACAGTTAACAGTTAACAGTTAACAGTTATCAGTTATCAGTTATCAGTTAAGTAGCTCAAACTTAAACAACGTAATATCCAGATCCCCGACTTCTCAAAGAAGTCGGGGATCTATATCGTCAAGGTTACTAACTTTTATTCTGGGATGGTTGTTGAAATCGCATAAATACCGCACCAATCAATAATGCCAGCAATTGCGCCCAGTATGCTAAACTCCCTGAATTGACACCAGAGGGAGGAATGTTTAAGCTGCCAATGCCGTAAAATAATTGTTGGATAAACCACCAAAATAGATATAAATAGGCGGGAATCTCAAGGGGAATGTAGACAATTAGCAGGGGGAGAATTGTGTCGATTTTAACTTTAGGAAACCTGCATACATAAGCGCCTAAAATCGCCGCGATCGCACCATTAGCTCCAATTAATGGTATGGTCAAACTCGGTTCTAAAATAATCTGGGCTATTCCTGTCAGCATCCCCGCACCCAAATACAATCCCAGAAAACGTCCATGTCCAATCACGTTTTCGACAGTTTTACCAAACACCCATAAAAATAACGAATTGCCTAAAATTTGACTAAAACTACCGTGGAGAAATATGCCCAAAAATAGGGCAGATGAACGCCAAAAAACCACTACCCAAGCGGCTGGATTAAAGTAGATGGCATTGACAATTGCACTCGTAATCTGGGCGGGAATCAAACCCCAACTATTAATGAAATATCCTAATTCCCCATTTACTTCGAGTTTAAGTTGCCATAAGAATATAGCCATATTAATCCCTATCAGCCAATAAATAATAATTGGTTGATGACGCAGGCGAATATTATCAGTAATAGGAATCATATAGATTTTGAATTTTCCATAAATTTTCTTCTTCATCCCGCCCCCCTCTGCGCCCTGCGCCCTGCGCCCCTGCCTCTTCGCCCCATCCCCTATTTCAATTAATTTGTGGCAAGATTGGAATCAGGTAACAATGCACTCAAGTAGGCAAACGAGATGCTGGGAAACACACTTGTTGGAAGATACCAAATTATTAGCCACTTGGGAGATGGGGGATTTGGTGAAACTTTTGTGGCTTGTGATACTCACTTGCCGGGATTACCTCAGTGTGTTGTCAAGAAACTCAAACCCCAAGCCACTGACCCCTTAAACTTGGAGACAGCTAGACGTTTATTCGATACAGAAGCGCAAGTTCTGTATAAATTAGGGATTCATGACCAGATCCCCCAATTGTTGGCGTACTTTGAAGAAAATGCGGAATTCTATTTGGTACAGGAATTCATCGCCGGTCATGACCTCAGTACGGAGTTAGCAGCAGGAAAAATCTTCAGTCCAGAAGAGGTGATTTCTCTTGTTCAAGAAATTTTGTCAATTTTAGAATTTGTTCACCAAGAGAAGGTAATTCACCGCGATGTTAACCCGCGAAATTTACTCAGACGCGAGGAAGATGGCAAGTTAGTTTTAATTGACTTTGGGGCAGTTAAGCAAATCGTTACTCAGATAATTAGCCCTGGAGGACAAACTAAATCCACTGTTGCTATTGGAACTCCGGGATATTTACCCGGAGAACAAGCCCAGGGTACACCAAAGTTTAGCAGTGATATCTATGCTGTGGGAATAATTGCCATTCAAGCCCTGACAGGATTATCACCCAACCAGCTAGAAATTGATATTGATTCTAATGAAATTATCTGGCAAAATCAGGCGAGTGTGTCCCCAGAATTGGCGGAATTTATCGATACAATGGTGCGTTATGATTTCCGACAACGTTACGCTTCGGCAACTGTGGCATTGCAAAAGTTGCAAGAATTAATGCCACCATCATCTGGGACTATAGTTGTGAGTCCTGCCTTGCCACTCCAACCCGACCCACTACGGAAAAGTTTTAAATTTAATAAATACAAAAAAGATATATTTATTAAGCTTTCATCAGCAATATTTTTAATTGGAGTTAGTGGTATAGGATCTGTATTTGTTGTTAATAGTATTAATGCTAATAATGCGATCGCACTATCGCAACAAGGAAGTACACTGTTTGAATTACAGCGCTATCAAGATGCCCTAGCCGCTTATCAAGAGGCAGTAAATATTAGTCCAGATTATGTTCCGGGATGGAGTGGACAAGGTAAAACTCTGTCGGAATTAAAAAAATATGAGGAGGCGTTGACCGCTTATGACCAAGCCATTCAAATTCAGCCAGACTATGTAGAAGCATGGAGTGGTCGAGGTTTTGTCCTGCGAAATTTACAACGCTATCCCGAAGCGATCGCTGCTTTTGATAAAGCGTTACAATTAGATGATAATTCTCCAGATGTCTGGAATGCTAAAGGAGAAGTTTTCAGTATTTTGCAGCAATATAATAATGCCATTCAAGCTTATGACAAAGCTCTAGAATTTCAACCTAATTATTATCAAGCTTGGTATAGTAAGGGGTTAGCATTTCATAAATTAAAGCAATATGATGATGCCATTACCGCTTACGAAACAGCGATTGAATTTAAGCCAGACTATGGGCAAGCTTGGTATAGTCTCGGCAATGCTTTCTATAATTTAAATCGATTTGATCATGCTTTGGCAGCTTATGATAAAGCAGTACAATACAGACCAAATTTTTACCCAGCTTGGTTTTCTCGCAGTAATATTTTAATTACTTTACAACGCTATCCCCAAGCAATTGAATCTTATAATCAAGCAATTAAATATAAACCCAATGATTATCAATCATGGTATAGTCGGGGTTGGGCATTGCATCAAAGCCAACGCTATGAAGAAGCGATAGAGTCTTATACTAAAGCCGCCGCGATTAAAGCAAATGATTATCAAATTTGGTATAATTTAGGTAATTCTCAATATATTTTACAGAAATATCAGCAGGCGATCGCATCTTACGACAAAGCCGTTCGTTATAAAACCAATCATGCGGAAAGTTGGTACAGCAGAGGCAATGCTTTATTGAATTTGCAACGATATCCAGAAGCAATCAAATCTTATGACCAAGCCATAAAGTACCAGCCAAATTATCGAGAAGCAATTAACGCCCGTAACCAAGCCCAAAGCGAATTATCCGTTAAAAAACCAGACTCTATAATTGTCCCAACTATTCGCAATTCTGAAAACTAATCCCCAGATAAAATTCCGGTTACTTAACAACCGTTCTTCTTCTCCCCTGCCCCCTGCACCCGTTCCTCTTTTCCCCACTCCCCACTCCCCACTCCCCACTCCCCACTAACGAATATTCACCTCTTGCAGATGATTTTCTGAATGAAAATTTTCATTTTTATGCGTTAATTTTTGAGCATCAAAGGAATTTAACGCCAAATTTCTATTTTTAATTTGTAGTTGCTGTTCTTGAGTATATTCATTTAGTTTAATCTGAGCTTGAGCGTAAACAGGAGTATTTTTAGGCACTTTGCGAAGAATTTTGACAGCCCCATTAAAGTCACCAATAGATGCTTTGATATTAGCATTATGTAAAAAATAAGCTGCTCTAATTTGCCGCTTTTTATTGTATTCAGCCAATTTTTCTTGAACTAAGGCACCAGCAGAACTTTCTGGAGGAATTTGACGCAGATATTCTATAGCATTTGAAAATTCTCTATTTGCAGCTTTTTCGTAAGCTTGTGCTAACAACTTGTATGTTTGTATTTCAATGTTGAGTTTGCTTTTTTGCACCAGTTTATCTACTTTCGATTGCCAATATAAAATATCTGGTACTTTTGGAGCAACATCTAATACATCCGACCATCGACCATCATTTAAAGCTTGTTCAGCTATTTGATATTGTTTGGCGGCAAATTGCCATTGCTGCTGCCATTCTTCAATTGTTGCTTGAGCCTCTGGATAAACATTACTGTAAGCAGGAATTGATTTAACTAAAGCCAGGGCTTTTTGTAAATCTCCAGTTTGATATTCTTCTGTGGCTTTATATAAAGTTTCTGTTTCTGAATATCCTGGAGAATTATTCATGATCGAATATACTCCCAATCCCATCAATAAAGAATTAGCCGCAAAGCCGACTTTCATTCCTGTCAGTAGTGAAGATAATTTACCTTTAAATCCTTGATGTGTATCGTCACTTTCTACTGTTGTCTGTTGATCTACATCCTGTTGTATTTCAGCAACGGGCTGAATTCCACTTTCCCCCACTATTTGTTTGAGTATATGCAGTACCTCACCCGCAGACTGAAAGCGGTCTTGGTAATCATAGCAAATCATTTGACTAAGAATAGCAGCTAAATAATCATTAACTAATATATCTGGAGTCCGCCAGATCATCTCTTTAGTTTGAGGATTTACTTTTAATTGCAGTGGTTCTCGCCCTGTTAAAGCTTGAATGGCAATCATACCCAAAGCATAAATATCACTGTTAGGCTGTGTTTGACCAATAAATTGCTCTGGCGGTATGTATCCCAGGGAGGTGACAGGAATTTCATAAATAGGCAATTCCCCATCTAAGCCCAAACTAACTGACTGAATGGAACCGAAGTCAATTAAAACTAACTTGTTATCAACACTACGTCTAATTAAGTTTTCTGGTTTAATATCGCCATGGATAACGCCTTGGGAGTGAACAAATTCTAAAATCCCCAAGACATCTTCTAACAATTCCACAACTTCTATCTCACTCCAAACACATCGCCAATATTGGTTGATGGGTAATTCTTCACTCAATGAGTGTCCTTCTATAAACTCTTGTACTAGATAGGATTGCTCATTTTCTTGAAAGCAGGTGATTAATTGGGGAATTTGGGAATGGCTTCCCAGACTGTGGAGAGTTGCTGTTTCTGTGAGAAAGCATAACTTTAAGGTGTCTAAGTAGCTGGGGGGGAAACTGTTAGATATGAGGTTTTTAATCACACATTTAGAGTTTTCTGGGTTATCCATATCTACAGCAATGTATGTATGTCCAAATACCCCTGCACCTAAGCTCTGAAGAATTTTGTAACGTGCTTGTATTACTCGACCGATCATGTGATGGTTCATGAGCTAGTTACTGAATAAGTCCTTATATAGGTTTCCTGATTTCACCAGTTTTTCCGGAAGCCTGGAAAATATATTATTGCAGCGTCACTTTCTAAAAAGCAAGTTAGTTATTGACAGGAATTGAGCTAAAAAATCCAATTTTTATGTTAATTTTTGGCTTCTTCTTCCTGTTCAATCACTTCAGAGTTATTTGTTAAAGGTTTTACCACGCGGGCGATCGCCTCTTGGACAAAAGTCTTAATAAATTCATCCCGACGATTGAGTTTAAACTGTTCTTTTACTACCTCGGTCATACCACCATCACCCCAATCTTGGTCATGGCGAAAGTATTCAATAAAACTTTTACCAGCAATACGCGTTAAATAAGCTACTGTCACACCTTGAATTGCCCTACCAATGACAAAGGTAGCTACGTGAAATTGCAAAGCAGTAGATATTAGTTGAATTGCGCCTTTAACTATACCTAAACTAGCGATGGTTTTGCCTAAAGAAAGAGCTAATTCTTTCCCACGTTCCATGTTCAATTCACAACCGTATATTCTCCCAATTTCTACTACCATTTGAGCATTAACGGCGGCGGTTGCTAATAAATCCACAACTGGGAGAGGCGTAACCGATACCACACCAGCACCAATCCATTGAAAGCGATCAACTATTTTGTCAGCTTGACGACGACGCTGAATATCAATCAGATTTCGGGCTTCTTCTCCTAACCGTAGCGATTGCAGGAGAATGTTATCTGCGACCAAATCTTCACCTTCAGCCCGTAAAATGGCAGCCATGCGCCGCAAAAGGGGAATTATATCTGGTTCTGGATGGAAGATTTCGCCAGTTTCTAGCTGTGCAGGTTGGGGATTCCCGGCGATCGCCACCACATCATTCGGCGCAATAAATCCCTTGACTCGTTGACGCAACCGGGCGAGAATTGATTCTGTATCCTCATCTGTATATAAATCTGTTTTGTTGAGAACGAGGAGCGATCGCTTGCCAATTTCGGCTAAACTGCGTAGTGGTTCATATTCAGAACGGCGCAAGTCATTATCCACCACAAACAGCAGTAAATCGGCGGAAGTTGCCAATTCTCTCGCTAATTGTTCCCGTTCGGTTCCCGCCACCCCGGCTTCTAAAATCCCTGGCGTATCTGTAATTAAAATCTTCCGTTCTAAACCCTTCAACCGCAAACAATAGGTTTCCCCCACTTGGGTAGTTCCCATTGGCGCATTCACTTGACCCACCATGCGCCCCATAATGGCATTAACGAGGGAAGTTTTACCAGCGCTTCCTGTGCCAAATACAACCACTTGAATTTCACCCCGTGCCAGATTGACTTCAATTTCCCGTGATTTACTTAATAAAGCTTGTCGGGCGACTTCATCTTGAATTTGGGCTACCTGTTGCTTCACAGCTTGCAGAGTTGTGGAAGCTGCATCAGATTTAGCGGCGGGAATTTCTGCGGCTGTAACTCTTCGGCGTTGGCGGCGCGATTTTTTTTCCCCTGATTGCAGGATGAATAAATAATAAACAAAAGCTGCAACCAAGCCCCCAATTAATAAAACCAGCAACAGCAACAGCAAATTGCCCAGCAGTGGAGAATAAGACAACTGCCAGTAAAGCCGAGAGAGAGAGTCAATCAGCCACAGGCTTAATGCCAAAATGACAATTAAACCAACAATTAGCGTGACTATGCGCGACAGAGGCATGGATGGCACGGTTAGTTACTGGGTTTGAATAGGCTAACGTTTTTCATATTAATAGTTTGAGTGTCTTTTACTGGAGTATTGGGGATTCTTAAGAAATTACGGCTCTTTTATTACTCTGAATAAATAACATATTCGTAGGTTAGGTTGGGGAGCATCCCAACTTGGTAAAAACATAGAAAACTGATGTAAAAAACCTATTAAACCCTCTTACCTTGGCGTTCTTTGCGTCTAAAGCCCTGGGGGCATACGCTGCGCGTAAAGCCTACGGCATAGCTACGCTTAACGCGTAGCGTCTCGTAAGAGAAGGCGGTTCGTTTTTCCATAAAATCGAGAAATCAGAGGTTTATTTTGTTAGATTATTGGGTGTTTCTTTTTTTTGTCAGTATCTGAGGAGGGAGATGAGTGAGAAACAGAGAAGTATTTGATACAGTCTCCACTCCCCACTCCCCACTCCCTACTCCCTCTCTTATCTATCTACAGATCCCATAATTACGTCAACACTGCCGAGAATCACGACAATATCTGCAACCTTCATCCCTTTTAGTAATTCGGGGACAATTTGCAGATTGTTGAAATCAGCCGGGCGAATTTTCCAACGCCAAGGGAAACCGTTGTCATCGCCAACTAGATAAATTCCTAGTTCACCTTTACCGCTTTCCACACGGGAATAGATTTCACCTTTGGGCATTTTAAAGGTAGGTGAAACTTTTTTCGCGATGTATTGGTAGTCAAAGGCATCCCATTCGGATTTTTTCCCCGCCGCCATCCGCTTGGCTTCGAGGTTTTCGTAGGGACCTCCTGGTAGTCCTTTAATTGCTTGGCGAATAATTTTCACAGATTCGCGCATTTCCCGCATCCGCACTACGTAACGGGCGAAGCAATCACCGGCGGTTTCCCACTGTACGTCCCAATCGAAATCGTCGTAACATTCGTAATGGTCAACTTTCCGCAAATCCCATTTCACCCCAGAGGCGCGTAACATGGGACCAGATAATCCCCAGTTAATTGCTTGTTCACGGGAAATCGTGCCAATACCTTCAACACGACGGCGGAAGATGGGGTTATCTGTTACCAGACGTTCGTACTCGTCAACTTTGGGTAATAAGTAGTCGCAGAAATCTAAACATTTATCTACCCAACCATAGGGTAAATCAACTGCTACGCCACCCACACGGAAATAATTATGGTTTACCATCCGGTAGCCTGTGGCAGCTTCCCACAAATCATAAATCATTTCCCGTTCTCTAAATTGGTAGAAGAAGGGAGTTTGCGCGCCTACGTCAGCGAGAAAGGGACCAAACCAGAGTAAGTGGTTAGCAATTCGGTTCAATTCCAGCATAATCACGCGAATGTAGCTGGCGCGTTTGGGAACGGTTACACCTGCTAATTGTTCCGGGGCGTTAACGGTGACTGCTTCGTTAAACATCCCGGCGGCGTAGTCCCACCGACTCACGTAGGGGACGTACATGACAGTAGTCCGGTTTTCGGCAATTTTTTCCATTCCCCGGTGCAAATAGCCAATTACCGGTTCACAATCAACGACATCTTCGCCATCCAATGTGACAATTAACCGCAAAACCCCGTGCATTGAGGGGTGATGTGGCCCCATATTCAGCACCATAGGTTCGGTGCGGGTTTCTAATCTTGCCATAAGTTCCTTGTTCTCCAGTTATGAAAATTTTAACTTGAGCCGCATAATGCCAACCAGACTCGATTAATCGTGTCTGCCAAAATCAGGTAAGGGAAATATTTTTGAGCAGTCGCCACAGAAGCTTCTACATCTATCACCCATACAGGAGTATGTTGGAGAGGAGTGGCAGCAAAGAGATTTTACTTGCTGTTTCATTTTGTTTCACTTCTTCAACTATTATATGGAGCTTGAGATCCAAGGAATTGTAGGCGCTGAATTTCTTCATGTGCCAGTTTTAAGCCAGGAGGTCGTTGAGGGGTTGGCGGTACGTCCTGGCGGACATTATCTTGATGCAACTGTAGGCGGTGGTGGTCACAGTCGCTTGATTTTAGAAGCTGCAACCGATGTGCGGCTAACGGCTATTGACCAAGATGAGGATGCTTTAGAGGCGGCGCAAAAGCATTTAGCTGAGTTTGGTGACAGGGTAGAGTTTATTCACAGCAATTTTTGCGATTATAAATATAGTCCTAACACTTTCGATGGTATCCTGGCTGATTTGGGTGTAAGTTCTTACCATTTAGACCAGCCAGAACGGGGTTTTAGCTTTCGCCACGCGGCAAATCTGGATATGCGAATGAATCAGCAACAGTCTTTGACGGCGGCTGATGTGATTAATGAGTGGGATGAGAAGGAATTAGCAGATATTTTCTTTAAATACGGTGAGGAACGACTATCACGGCGGATTGCGAGACGGATTGTCGAAAAACGACCATTTGAAACTACTACAGAATTGGCTGAGGCGATCGCCTATTCTGTCCCCCGTCAATATCGTTATGGTCGCATTCATCCAGCTACAAGGGTTTTTCAAGCTTTGCGAATTGTGGTCAATGATGAGTTAAAGTCTTTAGAAACCTTTTTAGATCAAGCACCTAACGCCTTGGTTCCTGGGGGACGCATTGCCATTATCAGTTTTCATAGTTTGGAAGACCGCCCGGTGAAGCATGGTTTGCGTAATTCTCCTTTAGTAAAAGTATTGACAAAAAAGCCAATTACTGCTGAAGAGGAAGAATTGGCGAGTAATCCGCGATCGCGTTCGGCAAAGTTGAGGATAGCCGAGAGAGTCAGTAATCAAGAAGAGACAGACAGAGATTAAATTATAAAAATCCTCAATAACTGGACACCTCAATGATCCCCGGCGAATTCAATTTTGTCGGGGATCAGAGCCAATATTTGTGTTTGCCAATTAGCGAGGATTTCTATGGAAAGTATTTAAAATTCTTTTGCAATTGTTTGTTACATTTTTTAAAATCTCTGTTACATTGCTTAATAGGGGAAACAAAAACCTGTACTAACTCCTACCGAGAGTATTAACCATGAAAAGCACAACCGCTACCACCACAGCTACAGAGAGCCGCAACGCTTGGAAGTGGGGATTCACCACTCAAACAGAACATTGGAACGGTCGTTTGGCAATGATCGGCTTTGTAGCCGCAGCTTTAATTGAAGTGTTCTCTGGTGAAGGTTTCCTTCACTTCTGGGGTATCCTCTAAGATTTAACTTTTGTCCAAAAAAGACATTGCTCTTAATTGGACAATTGTTGATTTAACACTGACCAACAAATATATATCAGCTTTTATAACAACATCTCAATTTTTCCCGTCCCGATCCTAAAAATATAGCAACAACGAAAGCTGTTGAAACCTCACCCCAACCCTCTCCTTAGTAAGGAGAGGGCGCAGGAGTGGGAGTTTTATTTTATGCTTTATTTAAGAAACAATAATTGCCCACATACTAACTCCCAAACCAATAGCGGCGAGATGCTGCCAAAAGAGCGATCTTATAGGCTGACGAGCGATTTTTTGGGTTAAAATAATCGTCAATAACACTGATAAAATCAAAGTAGCACCTTGCAAAAAGTCAATCACAGCCGGATGTGCTACTAAAATTGGTAATTGTTCCCCATTTAAACCAAAAGTAGCCAAAGTCACAGGTAAAATTCGCCCAGCTTCACCCAAACCCAAACGCAAATAATGAGCTAAGTTACCCCCCAGCACCAGTGGTAAATAACCATAAGTAAGTTCCAGAAATGGTCGAGGTTTACGCCCAAATTTAGTTAACTGCATCAAGCCGTAAGCCCCAAAAATTACAGCCGTGGGGATGAGCAAAATTAGCAGAGATAATCCCAAATGCTGCCAAAACAAACTTAAATCGATTTCTAAACCTAACCAAGACTGTAACTCTGGTAAGCGATGCAGATACACTCCACCCAATAGCAAAAACAACAACGCCACTTCATAGCTGTGGGGTGTATGAGTTGTCCACAGTTCAATCGCCGGGGGACGTAAATTGAACTCAACGGAACGATGGGGACAAGCTTTGAGACAAGTCATACACAATACACAGTCGCGATTATCTTGTAACTGTGCGGGGTGGGAATATACCGGACAGCCATTAGTTTCCATTCCTTCGCCCTTTTCGGGACCACCTTTGTAACACTGATAAGTATTGCAAGAAGCCGAACAGATACCTTGCTGCGCCCGGAGTTCCGTCATCGAGAGTTTAGCAAATAAACCATTCATTCCGCCAATGGGGCAAAGATACCGACACCAAAACCGCCGTTCAAAAATGGCTGAGAAAATCATCGCCCCAGCTGTAATTAACAGTAGTAAACAAGCGGAAAGGTAGGCAGTATTTTGTAAATCCCAGAGTTCTTCCCAGAGGAAAATTAGGGTAAATAGTCCAAAAATGAACCATCCGCCCCATTTTTCAGCTTGTTGTCTCGGCCAGCCTTTGAGTTGTCTCGGAAACAGCCAGAGGGAAAGTTTTTGGGTAATTTCGCCGTAGATCATAAAAGGACAGACAGAACACCAGATCCGACCTAAGAAAGGGAAGAGAAAGAGAAAGAAAGGCCACCACCAAGCCCAAAAGAAGTTTAAAATGAAATTGCGATCGCGTGTTTGCGGTCCCATAAATAAAATGGCGATCATCACAGCAAACGCGGCGAAAGTAAAACCATAATTAATCCGGTCTGGCCACCAAGGACTCCGCAGAAATTTCCGCAACCCAGGATAAGCATTCAACAGATTCAAACGTAATTGTTTTTTCTGCGTTTGGGCTGACCAAAATATTTCTTCTGTTAACTCCCGTCCATCACCTACCTGCACAATCGCCCGTTCCACAAGATTTTTTAATTCTTTGAGATTACCGGGAAAATCGTAAGACTGTAAGCGCCGCAAAGCTTCTGGGGTAATTTTCGGTTTAGAAAGACCCTTCCCGCGAATATAAAGACTGGTGTAATATTCTACTTGGGCTTGAATATCTGTTTTCCGTACCCGTAGCGGCGGCACTTTAATCACACAACCAACGCACTGTTCAATGTCCGATTGTGTTTTTTCGGAAACAATGATCACACGGGCTTTACAGGGGCGAGGTTGGGCAGCTGGTTCTCCCGAACGAGTCACGGGAGTATATTTGCCTGTTTTTAGTAACTGTGCTACAGACGGTAATAATTCTGGAGGCAATTCTTGGATGTTGTTAAAAACAATAGTGCCTGACCCTAGCCATTCTAACAGTCCGGGCTTACCACCAGCGCGACCGAATAAATCCATGCCGCTCGTTTGGAGAATTCCACAATTGACCTTAATAATCGCTTCTCGCCTTTTCGGTGAACCGTAGTGAATTAGGGCGGCTATATTGTCTTTTTCTAAGCCAGGTTCCCCAAAAATTTCTACAGATTCACCTGTGCTTGCTGCTGTTCTAATTTGCTCACGCAGACGCACAGCATAGCGACTTGTACCGACAATTCCTCGTTGGGCTTTGGTAACTAAATATGGTCGTAAGGCTACAGCCCGTTCTTGTTCATAGCCAAGTGCAGATGTCACCTCGGCTAATTCTTGAGCTAGTAAACGAGAAAAAGCCTGAGCGATTTCTGGGTATTGGGCAACTAATGCGCGAAATTGAGCAGCAGATATCACCCAGAACTGACATTCAGTTATAGTGGTAATTGTGCTTGGGGTTAACTCATCTAAGAGTAATTCCTTGAGTTGAACAATTGCCCCAGGTAGAAGACCACAGGCTAAGGCGGGGTTATTTTGATTGCTGGTCTTGCTTTCGAGTTGCCCTTGTTGCAGAATGTAAAGTGCTTCTGGGGCAGTACCTTCACTAACTAAACTACTTCCGGCTGGGAAAAATTTTTCCTCAATGACTTGAGCGATCGCATCTAGCACCCCAGGTGAGAGAATTCCTAAAGGTGTGCGTTCTTGTAGCCATATAACCGTTTCTGGAGATGTCATCATCTATTCTCCGTGCGGGTTCATGTATAAAGGAATTATCGCTGATCAGGACTGTTAACAGAAATGTGTAATGAATTTATCAGATATACCTAATCTATGGGTGCCTTTAGTGTTGTTAAGTTTAATTGTGCTAGCTGCGGTGTTTTTCAGTCGCAGTGCTTGATTTCCAAAAGTCCATTCTTAAGATAGTTGCTAAATTATACTAATTTTTCATGAAACAAATCTGGTCTGATATGAGATATGCTCTCGTAAACTCTGGCTACTACCTGAACTGCTTTACCTTTGTAGCAGTTCTTTCCATCAAATCCAGTTACTAAACTACTTACGCCTAAATCAATCCCTGCTATTTTCCCTTGATTATTAGTTTTGAATTCTTCTATCTCAAACAATATTGCTGCAAAAGACTTATCTGTGCTTCTTTGAGAAACAGTGCCATATTTGATTTTTCTGCTCATATTTCTAGAAATACTTGCTTTAAAGTTTTTAGCTTTGGTAGTTTTAATCGCCCTTTTTTATGGAGCAGCTTTCAGAGTAAGGAATTGATTGTTTAGCAACTAAAATAATAAGTTGAACAACTAAAATCAACCAAAACAGGAAACTCTATGGCGTTAGTTTTTTTTTGACCGCCATTCATCTCACCGCTAATCCGATAGGATGTAGAGGGAGTCCTCTGTCCAAATGTAAGATAGATACCACCAGAGTTTTTTCAGAAAACAGAGACTGAAAATTCAGGTTAAATTGACCGTGCCAATTGTAGATTTTTTTTCATGCCTCAACGCCACTTGCCCCACCTTTGGAAACTAAAGAACCTCAGTACCTCCCCCCTGTGAGTGAAGCAATTCTATTATCCAAAATCCCCAAGCCCCTTACCCTGCTGGTCAGGATCAGTCCAAAATCCACAATCGATTGACCAGTGTTTTTTCCGAAAAAATTCTCAGATATAAAAATTTAAGGATGAGCAATGTCAGGAAATGAGCGGGAAAAAATACGCCACTTGTTAGTTATCCAAGACTTGCGAGGACGGCAGACTATCCCCCTTCACGAGGCTATTTATTCTTTAGGACGGCATCGTGAAAACTCTATTGTCCTGCGTTCACGTTCAGTATCTAGACAACATGCAATTTTATTACGGGTAACTCTTCCAGAAACTGACCAATATGGCTTTTGGATTATAGATGGTAACTTCACAGGACAGGGTAGTACTAATGGCTTATTAGTAAATGGGAATAAATCCTTCTCTCATAACCTCAAGCATGGAGATGTGATTGTGTTTGGTGACCATCAAGCTCAGGCTAAATATTATGCTGTTTCTAACCTATCTGAAACAGAATTTTTTGCCTCTTGTGAAGCCGAAGACCTGTCTGATTTTCTGACTAACCAAGTCAACACCCTCAATCCTTTTCAAACTCTAATTATTGATCCTGGCTCTGACGGAGCTAATAATACAGCTTTAGCTCGCCTAGCTTCTTTCCCAGAACTTATCCCCAATCCGATTATTGAGATGGATCTCAAGGAGAGGGTGACTTATCTCAATCCAGCTGCATCTATGGAGTTTCCCAAACTCAAGCAAATGGGCAAACAACATCCTATCCTCACAGGATTACTCAATGCAGTTGCTAATCGCCAGAAAAATCCTTTTGTCCGGGAAGTGCAGGTTGGTCAAAAAATCTTTGAGCAATCAGTACATTTTCTGCCAGAAAGTGACTTAATTAGAACTTTTATTGCTAGGGATATTACTGAGCAAAAACAAGCCCAAGCCGAACTCCAGCAACGCGATCGCTTGCTACAGGCAGTTGCCGAAGCAGCCAATTATTTACTAGTAGAAATGAACTACGAAATCGCTATTCACAAAGCTCTGGCTGTGTTGGGGAAAGCTGCCAAGGTAGATCGTGTCTATGTCTTTAGTAATCATCTTCATTCAGTAACAGGGGAAATGGCAGTTAGCCTCCAGTTTGAATGGACAAACATCAACACTGAATCTTCTCTTCAAGACTGGCAGAATCAGTCTTATCAATCTGCTGAATTAGGACGTTGGTATGCTGTTCTCTCTAGTGGAGAATCTATTAACGGACTCACAAAAGAATTTCCTCCCAGCGAGCGAGAATTACTCTCCAGAGACGGTATAAAATCTCTGCTACTAGTACCTTTGCGGCTAGAGGCAAAATTTTGGGGTTATCTGGGCTTGGCAGATTGTTCAACAGAGCGCCTTTGGTCAAAGCATGAAGAATCTACACTTTTGACAATGGCAGCTAGTATTAGTGGTGCTTGGCAGCGTCAGCAGGTCGAAGGCAAAATCCGCTTCCAGGCTCTTCATGATTTCCTCACTGGATTACCCAATCGGTTGTTATTTAATGAGCTGCTGGAAAAAGCCGTACCCAACGCGGTTCGTAATCAGGAAAGTTTAGCTGTGATGTTTCTTGATTTGGATCGTTTCAAAATCATCAATGACACATTGGGTCATACATTGGGAGATCGATTGTTACAACATGTGGCAGAAAGATTGAAAAACTCTCTCCGAAGCGGGGATACTCTTGCCCGTTGGGGGGGTGATGAATTTACTATCCTACTAACTCGCGTGAATTATCTTGAAGAAGTTTCACAGGTAGCACAGAGAATTTTAAAAGCCTTAGAAGATGTATTTTATCTGGATGGACATGAACTTTATGTGAGTGCCAGCCTCGGCATTGCCTTACTTGATGAACATAACTCTGATGCCGAAACTTTAATTCAGCACGCAGATACCGCCTTATATTATGCCAAAGATGAAGGCAGAAATAACTACCAGTTCTACACCAATACCCTAAATACCAAAAATCCTGAACTTCTAACTTTAGAAAAAAGCTTGCGCCATGCCCTAGAAAAGCAAGAATTAACGATATATTATCAACCTAAGATCAACATTAATAGCAAAAAAATTACTGGTATGGAGGCGCTGTTACGTTGGCAGCATCCTGATTTGGGACTAGTCGCGCCCAATGTTTTCATTCCCCTGGCTGAAGCCAATGGATTAATAGTCCAGATTGGCGAATGGGTATTACGGACAGCCTGTATTCAGAATAAAGCTTGGCAAAAAGCTGGATTTCCTCCTCTGACTATTGCTGTCAATTTATCTCCTCAACAGTTCCGCCAACCTAAACTAGTAGAGACAGTAGCTAAAATTTTAGAACAGACAGGTTTAGACCCCAACTTTTTAGAATTAGAAATTACAGAAACTACAGCTATTGAAGATTTAGATTTTACTAGAACAGTGTTGCAAAGTTTAGAACAAATGGGCGTTCATATTTCCATTGATGACTTTGGTACTGGTCATTCCTCACTCTCGCGCCTACAACTGTTACCATTTCACAATTTAAAAATTGACAGGTCTTTCATCCACGGGTTGACAAAGGATGCGAAAGTTGCTCATATTGTCCAGGCGATCGTCACTTTAGGCAGGAGTTTAGGATTAAGATTAACCGCCGAAGGAGTAGAAAAGCAAGAAGAACTCGATTTTTTAGCATCCATCAACTGTGAGGATGTCCAGGGTTTTCTGTTCTACAGACCACTTACGGCTGAAAAAGCCACAGAAATTCTCCAAAACGAACAATTAAAATTGTAAAAATGCCACCGAATCTAGAAACATTGTATACAAGCTCTCTACGACAGTTCACCGAAAACGCATATTTAAATTACAACTTATAATTAAAGTAGGTTGAGTTGAGGCTTTGGGAAATCCAACATCCTCGCCAACTTTGGGTTTTGCATTGCTCAACCTAACCTATAGCAGTCCTAAATCATTTCTGAACCTCTTCACTTGGCGACCTTCTCCATTACAAATATTCATTCATGCGACATTGACATTGATATTAAATAGAGATTATAGCGGTATCCACTTCAATGAAGTACATCATAGCCCCCTCCTCGCTTGCGGGGAGGGGGTTGGGGGTGGGGTTCATCTCACTTAACTGATAACCGCTATAGCTTATTAAAACTAAATTAATCTAACCATTTTAACTTATTCGCTATTTCTTCAACTTGCAACTGTAATTTTATTCTTTCTTGCTGCGACTCATAGAACTGAATTTTTAAATCATCTAACTGTTGAGCAATTTTTTTTATTTCTAAATTAGAATCTTCCACATTTGTTTGAAAATTTTGATTCGGCAAAAAAGCATTCTTAAATTCCAAAATCCCCCTTTCTTTTAGTTTCCATTCCTTACCACTGGCTTGACTAGAAACTTTTGCAGGTTCAATTAATATAAAATCACTATCTGCTGACGGCTCATCACCAGAGAAATCAAACAACATTTTGACAGTTCTTAATTTGTGTATATTTGATTTAACATTCATACTTGGCACAACAAAAAACCGATCTATATCAGTTGTAATCATCCAATATTTACCATTCTCATCATTTTCCAGGAAAATTGGTTCACCATGTTGAAGATTACGATAACTTTTAGCAGTTAATTCCAAAACAACAGAATTTTTCCCTAAAACTTGAGGAACATCATTATAAACTTGCACCAACTGAGACTCAGAAATATTCACACGGCTAACTTTTTCTGCCTCAAAATTACCATTAACTATCACCTTTCCCTCTATAACTCGGTCAGTAAGTGTAGATAGATAATCTTCTATATTAGTTATTCTAACGGCAAAATTCTGATAACAAAGTTGTCTCAAATTATTAAAACTGCGGACAAGTTCATCAAACTTTATTGTAGACATTAGTTATTAATCCCACCTTTGTGATAAAATAGTCAATAAAGCCTTTAATTCTACTATAAATATAGGTTGTGTACACATTTCCCCCCTATTTTAGGTAAAAATAAATCTTGCAGTTGAAGTTTCAGTTCCTTGAGTTTATCTAACAGCTTTTCTGTTTTAGGTTTGAGACTTCGTAAATTATACTTCATATAAATAAGTAGGTAAGCACGAATACTTCTGACAATCTAAAGACAAATTAAGTAGGGTGTGTTGTCGCGAAGCGCAACGCACCTTCACCAATTTACAGTGCAACAGCTAATATCTTTTTATATACATTAAATTTTTCTCAACAACTTACTTAAGCTTATTCAAATTCAATAATTCCCCGCTCGGTTAGTTGCCAAGTTTGTGAATTAATTATCATAGCTACCTGAGCAGGTTTGATTAACTTAAACTTACTTGGAACTTTACTTCCTCGAAATTGAAATAAAGCTTTAAAAGTATCTACAGTTGAGCGATTTATCTTGAAACCTCGTCTAGGCATTAAATATAATGTCTCTTTACCAACCAACCAGTAATGACCTTGAGATTGTTTTTCTAAAACAACTGTATCATTAATACCCTGACTACGCTTTTCAATACTAGTTGTAGTTTCAGAAACTTGCTTCGCTTGCTGTGAAATTATCACAGGATTATAATTATATGTTTCAACAATTCGTAATTCTTCAGAAGTGAGATTTAATTCTGTAGATATATTAATTGAATTATCCTGATTTGATATTTTTACCTCTTGAGTATTCTCAACCTGATGATTACTAGAACTATTGTGTTCTGCTGTCGCTGGTAGTTGAGTTTCTAAACTAAAATACCTATCCTTAATTTCTTTAATTTCGGTTTTAAATTGTTCTCGCGCTTCCGTCAACTGTTGAACTTGCATTTTTAATAGATTAATTTCCGCCTCAACTTTACTTCTATATTCCTCAAATTCTTTTTGTGATAGCTGTAAAGTTGAATTTTCCTGTATTAATGGTATTTTATTGCTGTTGCCATTTGATGTTTCAATAGATAATAACCGTAAATTAGTAAAATCCAGAAAACCTGTTGATTCTAGTATCCAACCTTCCCGACTAATCGCAGGATAAACTTTAGCTGGTTTTTTCAGCGTAAATTCACGATTTTCTGAATTTTCGTAATTTTTAAACTCAAATAATAGATTTAATGCTTCATTGACATGGTGGTTAAATTTACCCTTGAGTGTCGCAATGGGAAACAGCCAATAAATATCATAATCAGTTGCAATAACCCAGTAATTTCCTTTTGTATCTTCTGTCAGCAATATTTCCTGCTTACCGTTTGTATAGTAACTAGGAGATAAATTAACTAATATTGCAGATTTTTCAATTAGACGGGGAATATAATTATATAATATAATTAATTCATTTTCCGAAAAATCCACCTTTTCAATATTTTGCATTTCCATGTAATTTGTGTTGATTAAAATTGTAATTCACCTGGTTCTATTAATTGCCAATTTTGTCCTATAGATGAAACTATTGCTAGTTTTAACAATATAAAATTACTGGAATAATTTGGATTATATGCTAAACATTCAAAACAGCTTGATATTGTTTCATAGTTATATTCATTAATTTTAATACTTCCTTTAGGTACAAGATATTCGTTATGACCTTCTTGAATTATCCAATAATTACCTAGCTGATTTTCCTCTAAAATAGGTGCAACAGTTCTACCCATACGACGTTGTTCAACTGTGTGATCAGTTTCTGCCACAGTAATTGCATTTGCAGATAGAGAACGAGGCTGATTATTATATAATGTCACTATCTGAGTTTCTTTATTCGATGTAGATGATTGAGAATGAGAAATATTTACTACTTTAGGTTGTGGATGATTTGTTGCTGTGTTACTTTGTGAAGTATAGGATTGATTATTTTCACCTTTATAATTTGGTGAACTATAATTTTGAGAAGATATTTCTAAATTTTTGAACCTAGTATCTAAACTTTGTAAATACTGTTCAATCTGTGTAAATTCGCTCTCAATATAATTTTTAATATTCCCTAATTGAGTTTCATTTTTTGAGGAATTACTAGATTTTAGTCTGGTTTCGACGAGATTTAGCCTATACATCAACCATGCGAATAATCCAGCTAGGATAATAAACCCACAACTGGTAATAGTCACAGTCAGATTCAGCCGGTTATAAATATTATCAAGTGCTGATTTAGATATCAGAATTTCGTCCTGATTTTCCGCCGTAGAATTTGCGATAATTGGACTATCAGGATTAATAATATTGTTATTAATGGAAATATTTTCTGTTTTTTGAATAAGGTTATCAATTTCTTTAAATTGCTGGTCTAAATTTCCAAGTCTTAGCACAAGGAATTTTTCGAGTTGTTCCTGTGTAGTGGTTTTAAAAATACCTGTAGGAGCTATTCCTGTATTTTTTTGCAGGTCTATTAATTGTTGAACTTCACGCACAACAGCAGAATTTAATCCTTTTTCTATTGGTTTAATTACTCTCTGAATATCTGTAATTGTTGTATTTATATCATCAATAGATTGATTAATATCGGAATTATTACTTATGCCATTAAGCTGTATTTTTAAAGCTAAAATAGATTCCTGTAATTTAATTAGCTTTTTGTTAGGTTCGCTAAAATTTACTTGGTCTGGCTGTAAATTCCCTACTACAAAATTTTTCAGTTCAGAATTAAGCTTAGTGATTGAGTTCTTAAATTCACTGTATGCAGATAAAACTGCATTTAAATTATCTGGTTTCTCTTGAACAATTGGAGATGTACTGATTTTAACTGTAGGATTACTATTTTGGGAATCCAAGGGAGGACGTTCACACCCAACCATCAGAGATATTAGTAAAACTACAGGGAGAGATTTGATGTAATTGCTTTTTAACATAATGTAATGATTAAAAGTGTAGGATACCACGTTCTACTAATTGCCATTCCTCTGCGCTTATAGCAATTACTTTCCCAGGTTTTATTAAAACAAAATCTTCTGATTTTCCTGGTTGATAGTTACGACAATCAAAAGTTGAGGTTAATGTTTCTTGGCTATATTCATTAATCTTAAACTTTTTTTGAGGCACGATATACAAACCATTATCCATATTGACTATCCAATAATTACCTTGGCGATTATATTTAAAACTTGTTGCTTCTTTACTACCACCCCAACGATTAGTTTGACTTTGCTCTGGTTCAGAGACCCTAATTATAAATTGCTGAAAATCGAAATTTGAATCTTGATAATTCTTGACTAATTCCTGTTCGTGTAATGTTATAGCTGTATCAGACTCAGGAGAATTATTTTCTACATCATCAGTTATTATTTCATCTACATTTTGATTTTTGAGATCTTCTCCAACTTGATTAGATATTGAATTATCTTGGCTTTCAACATGATTATGAATTATGTTTTTAATAGCCTCAATAACCAGTGGATGTTTTAATTTCTGTAGAAGTTCTTGTATTTCTACATCATTATATTGAACTACTGAATCATCAGGACTGTCATACTTGATTAATTGTTCTTGAAGTTCTTGTATTTTTTGGTTTAATTCCTCTATGTGAATTCTCAAGTTTTTATTTTCTTCGTTTAGTTTTTCACAATTTATCTTAAAGTTATTTATTTTATTTATATTGTTTATTACTATTTCTCTTTTTTCCTGCTCACTAAATTCAGTGTGACAAACTGGACATTTATTAGAATTTTTTTCCATTTTTAACCTCCTTATAGTTGATTTACTGACTTTAATATAATTTGGGCGAATATGAATATATCGCCCACTTTTAAAGCAAGTGTTTTATTTACCAGCCCAATTCTTAGCTAAAACTTTGAGCAATGCTTTTAACGCTAGAATGAATGGTGGTTCTTCACGGATATTTTCAACATCACCTTTAATAGAATTTAAAGAATCTTTTAACTCCCTAGCTGTAGCTTTCCATAGTTTTTGATTATAGTCAGGGTCTGGATCATCTGGATATTCTTTTTCAAATTCATAACCTTCTAGAGGTTTAATGCCATCAATTCCTAAGTCTTCTAAACTAGCATGGAAAGCATCAAGAAATAATCTTAGCTGAGTTAGTTCAGGAATTTGATATTTAGAAATTGTTTTTGCTTTAATTTGTAACCGATCTTGCCAACTAAAGATTTGACCATCAATTTCACAATCTTCGCCGGCAATTACATGATCTTTTTCCTTTTTATTTAACCCTTTGAGTTTTTTATCTTTCAAAACTAGACCGCAAGCAGCTTCATCTTTGGGATTTTGACTTAGGCGTGTGAGTTCTTCTGTATCAGTAAAACCAGAAGCTACACTCATCATTCGACTTAATAAACCATTAATTTCTGAATTTTTATCAAATTCACCACCTTCAGCCAACCAATGCAACAAACGCGAACCATTACCACCTATATACACTGGAGTAATTTCATCAAGAGTATATTTATCCTCTTTGTGTAGAACAGAAAGAATCTGACCAACATAAAAGTATAAGCCAGATACACCTATTGCCATTAAACGCAGCAGTCCTTGAAAGTCTTTATCTTCTTCTAATAAATCTCGTTTTTTCTCTAACCAATTAGCGGCTTCTAGACGCATCCATACATCGAGTTTGGCATTGAAAGCTTCTTCTTTGTTCAGTGTTTTCCACTCATCAGGATTGATATCTAACTTCTTGAGAAAATTAAGATTAATTTTAATGAATTGAGAGAATAAATCACGACCTGCTAATTCAACTGAACATTGATGAACTAGCTCATCATCCTGCCAAATGGAAATATCTGATGTTCCACCACCCATATCAATACAAGTTGTATTGACAAGATTTTCATCTTCGTATTCAGCAAAGTATTGAGCAAATGCTAAACTTTCTGTACGGAAATAAGTGGGGTCATCTTTGGCGGGACTCTGGTGTTTAATACTTGACTTAGCTTCTATTTCTTTGGTTATTTTCTGCCAATTCTTGGCATAATTTTGTTCTTGTTTTGCTGAGAAAGCAGATGGAAATGATAAAGACCATTGAATATTTTTTACGCCATTTTTAGCTGCGATCGCAGTAATATGTAGCGCCAGGTGTTTGAGAAAAAGTTGATTATCGGTTAAGTTAATAGTGTCCCATTTAAGATTGGTTCTAATCCATGTCTGTTGAGGCTCAAAGCGATTACGAGCAGGAATATACAGCCGACCATCAAAAATTGGATTTAATTGGTCTTCATTGGCATTTTTGCTGCCTTTCCTTGTTAATACAGTAGACATGGGGAAAGGTTTATCTATGGGAATAAAGCTTTCGGGAATAAAGTATTCAAACAATACTGGAAATCTAGTTTCCACCAACACGTAAGTAATTTTACGATGCAGATTTTCTAGATTTAGTCTTTCTGTAACTTTATCATTTTTGTTGACATATACGTTAGTAAAAGAAGTTCCAAAGTCAACACCAACTACCCAGTTTCCGACTGGAGAAATTTCTTCTGGAGTAGCTAATAGGATTAATCCAACAGTATTGGTATAAATGTCTTTACACTCAATAAATGCTGGAAATTCCTCTAGCTGTACTGTTTGATAAGAACCTTTACGTTCTTTAAAAATATGAATATCTTTCGCATTGGGGAAACTGACTTGAAATGTTTCTTCCCCATATTCAGCATCGTAGTAAAAGCCGTAATATTCTTTCCAACCTTCAGCACGGAAGTCAGGCCATACCTCTAAAACAGGTACTTGGTAAATGATGTTTTCTTCTAGCAAAGGATAGTCTTTAACTAAAAAGAAGTTTTGCGGTACTTTACCACCTTTAACACCATATAAAGGTAAGGTTAAACTTACCCGAACTTGTGAACCGCCAGCACCATTATTAACCAGTTGGAGTTTAATCTTTTTGGTTAAATCTTCTGGGGTGAAGTAATTTAACAAAATCGGATTCAAAGGAATTAAAGGGGTAATATTCCTATTTTTAAAGACCAAGCTTTGAGTTCCTTCGGGAAGTAAAGCCCCTGGTAAAATTCCTTCTTGATCAATAAATTTCAAGTCTGGTAAAAATAAATCTTTCGATTCCAGACAGATTACTTTTCTACTCCGGTTCCAGGTTTCTAAATCTTCAGGACGAAAAGCTGCTAAATTTTTACCTTCATAAACGCAAATGTTCTGCGGTGGTTCATTCCAAGCGGTCGCAATGGCGGGATCAATTATCAGTAGTGGGGGAACATTTGGTTTAACTAAACTGGGAACAATCCTCACATTAGATTCCCTAGACTCAACTTTAACAGGTAAATTGAGTGCAGTTAACGCGCCTCGGTTGATTTCTACTTCAAAGTAGGCAGGATTATCACTAAATTGAAAGTTAGGTGTAGTTGTCACACCTAAGCTGTTAATAAAGCCATTGACTAAGCCAACAATGCGGTCAATTGCTTTACTTTGACCGTTATATCTTCTAATTTCTCTGCGGAGGTTATCTAACCAAAATGCTAGTTGGGCTTTTTCTGTGTCGTTAAGGTAATTATGAGGCGATCGCAACTGTAATATATTACTATCCCACCAAGGTAAACCGTCCCAGATGCCTTCTTCTGAAGGTACAACCAAGGTACTAGGAGAACTCATCCCTATAGGTTGATTCTTCCAAGTAAAGACATATAAATCTTCCCAAGGATGTTTATTATTATTGAACGTATAAAGGGTGTTAACTGGATCAGGTAAAAGTTCATACAGAGAACGGGCAAAAACGTGACTATCCTTTTTCGTTCCCAGTTCCAAAAGTTCCGCTTTAATCGGAAAACCGCGTACTTCTGCTAATGCTAAAGCCGCTAACATTCCTTGCCATTGAATGATCATTTGTTCCCGAATCGGATAAGCATCATTGTGTAATGCCATTTCCATTGATAAAGGACGCGCCCAAATCGTGGGAACAGAACTAACACTTTTAACTTCTCCCGGTGCTTTGTAATCTAAGCTGGAGGCGACATCATTAAAAGCTTTTGGGGCTTGAGAATCCCAAATCCCGGGATTCCCAGACTTGACATCACAATCATCTTTGAGTTTGGGTAGCAACAAAGCAGATTGATTGGTAGTATATGCACTGGTCATAATTAACTTTCCTTCTACAACCGACAAACAAGATATAAAGCTTTAGACAGTCCCAATATGCCTTGATTGGGCAGACTGATAGCTGGAGGATGCAAACGTTCTTTGAGTTTTTGTACTGTGTCCTGAGATTTCTGGTTTTGATCTCGACTGTCACCTAAGCCACTAATTAAATCTGATAAATGCTGAGGATTCAGCTTACTATTACTGAAATGTTGAGCATTGAATAATTGAATATTTTCACCAGCACATTGATGAACTAATGACAGCCAACGTAAATAATCTTGACACCAGACAGTAATTGTTTCTATAGCATTTTGCTGTTCTGGATCATTAAAATCTATTTCTTGTCTTTGATTGTTGCGAAAAACAATGCGGTCAGGAAAGAATTTCACAAACCAACTATTACCTTTTTGGAAGCTTTTCACACCAATTTTCTTAGCTTCCGCTAACGCTGGGGCAATATTAGATAACCACATAAAAGCAAAACGAGTGGCATTAACTAACTCTGAGTTAACTGCTTTTTGGTCGGGAATATCTTTCCAAATCAGATTTCTCAAATTCTCCCGATTCATCAACACCACTTTTTTTTGTTCGGAAGTTGTATTCAATAAAAATTGCCGTGCTGCTAATGCCGCATAGAGTTCAATAAAATGGGGGTCATTGCGTTGAGTATTTTTACCAACACTAAAAACTTTAACTGGAGATAAGTTTTGATTTCCCAACAGATATACAGTGTCAAAACTGTCTTGGGCTTGACTGCCATAATAACGCAGTGCTGCTTCTGTGTTTAATAAAAATTGTTCAGAACGAGCATAGACTGTTTCTGCATTTTCTCCCAAAGTAGGAGTAAAACCAAAATAAGGTAAAACAAATAAGCAACCAATATCAACTTTAGTTCTAATTTGCAGAGTTTCCAACTTATTATGAATTAAACGGCCAATAGTTGGTAATCCTGAAGCCCCTGTACCACCAAAAATTGAGCCACATAAAAATACTTTGGGGCGTTTACCTCCTCCAGTGTCTTTTTGCAGTTGACTCATTAGTTGTCCCCATGAGTCATGGTCTAAAGAATCAAGTTTTACCTGACTCATCACCGCCGCACCAATAGCAGGGCGACCACGAAAACCCACGTCTAAATTAGCATCGCGTTCTTCTGAAGTATAAAGAACATCAAATAAATTTCCTAATGCTGATTCATCATCTTTGAGAATATTATATTCAAAGAATGAGCTAAGGTTTTTATTGACGCTGGTGTTGGCAAAAGGCGACCATAAACCAAAGGACTCAATTTTGGTTTTCATCCAGGGATGTTTATCAGCAAGACCTAAATTTTGGCAATCTTGATAAATTTTTAGGCTTTTTAATGCCCGTTCTAAATTACCATTATTTTCATCAGCATCAACAAACAATAAATTCAGGGTTTCTTCGCCAAAAAGTCCTATGGATGCTAATTGAATTACAGCTTCAATGCACTTAGCGCCAGTACCACCAATTCCAATCACATAAATTGACATTTATTAATCTCCCATCAGCTTATGACGGATAAAAAAAGCTCCTGGTGGAATATATTTCACGGCTTCAGGAGAACTAGTGGCGGTGCTGAACCAATACAGCCAGATAGCATCTAAAAGGAAAAATCCCATCAGCGAAAACTGGGCTTCGTCGCTGCGGTTAATGTAAAACACTGTAAAACCAATGCTGGCTATGGGTAAAAGTCCTAACAACCACCAAAACAACATCCAACTCCCAGCATTTCTACTATCAGTAAACTTACTGACTGCGGCAATGAGACACCAAATCATCGTGGACAACAGACAAACTCCAAACATGATCAGTGCGGCTGTGGTATAGTCAGCACCAAGCCAAGTATCAAGGGGGACTTTTTGAATGGGTATGATTTGATTTTCATAGATGAGACGCTGCCCCAAAAACATTAGTGCAGCACCAATAACGTTAAAAATGATGATCCTAATTATTTCCCACGGCTTCATTAGCTCTCCTTATTGTTGTTCTGTATCCAGAGTCTTAACATCGTGCTTAAAGCTATCGCTAGTATTTTTTGATATACTTTTATCATCCTTTTTTTATAAGAATTAAAACTACCGTACATTTACTTAAAAATCTTTACCCAATCAAGGCAGGAGCTAAAGGAAAGAAATATTTTTTGACTTCTTTCCACAGGCTTAAATCCTTTAAAATTTAATTATTAATAAAGTTAAGAAAAATTTTCAGGACACATAGTGATAGCAAAAAGGCATTTTCGTGGGAAAACTCTGAATTTATTTAGGGGTTTTTTCTCCTGGTTTCTTGCTTGTCCCTTCTGATTCATAAGTTCTCAATTTCTTCAGGAAACAAAATGATGCAATTTAGATGGTTTTTTTTAGGATTTGTAATAACTGTTTTAACAGCTTGCAATCCAGTGGCAGTTAAGGATAAATTAACCTGTGAAATTCCGGCATTCAATCAAAGTAATCTTTCTAAATCTGACAATCTCAATGTAGGAATTTATGTTGATGGTAGTGGCTCAATGCTGGGGTATGTGAGAGATGGAAAGACTAATTATGTGAAAGCTTTAAATAGTATTAGAAATGCCTTTGAATTAATAGGTAAATTACCAGTTGAATACTATCGTCTGGATAATCCAAACCAAAAAATTACAGGAGGTGAATATTATAGTTATGCCGGAGCGCCTGTATTTTATGATGGTAGTAATACAAAATTTAAAGCTGTATCTAGCCCCATTGATGCTGCGATTATTCCTCCCAAAAAAGATGAGGAAAGAATGACGGTTATAGTTACGGATTTAGAGCAAAATAGCGGTGATGTGACTAGGCTAACCAAAAAAATCCAAGATATTTATTTTAACCTAGATAGAAAGGATTATGCAGTGGGAATTTGGGCGATAAAAAGTGAGTTTAATGGGACTGTATATGTACAAGAGCTAAATAAACTCAAAACTTTTGCGTATTCTTCTGGAAAAGAACCGGAGAAATTCAGACCATTTTACGTTCTGTTTGTTGGTCCATATCGTGATATTCAGTATTATTTTGATTATTTAAAAAAGAATGATTCACAACAATTGATGGTTAATAGTAATTTGATGATTTTTCATCCAGAAAATATAATTAATGGTGTCTCAAGTCTAGAAACTTTACCAACAATAACAGTTCCAGGTGTGAACCGACCTGTTTCTTTGGTTAAAAATGGAGTTTCTGTTACTAAAGATAATTATCCTGGTGAACTTTTGCAAATAGACAATCGACAAGAGGAAAGTTTGACAATTAATTATACTCTCCCTTTTTATGCGGCTAAATATAGTTTGCTTATTGATACTGACAAAAGTTTGATTAATTCAAAAGTCGATGTGGAAAAATTTGATGAATTTGAAAAAAAATTCAAAGTTATGAATAGTTCAGATATTAATACTGCTTTTCAATTACAAGATTGGCAGATTCAGGAAAATAAATTAAATTTCTCGGCATTAATTGAGCCTAACAAGTTTCCCGAATCGGGTGTTTATAAGTTTAAATTTGATATTTTTGCTCAAAGGTTACAAACGCCTATTTGGTGGAAAGAGTGGGACTGGGAAGCAAGAAGTAATGAACAAGATGGGACAAAGACTCAGGGTATAGAGGAGTTTTTCATTGGATTGAAAAATAGAACAGAAATACTACAGTCTGGAAAATCAAATAATAGTGAAGATAATAATTGGTTAATTGGTCGTTTGTGTTATGGAATTCAGAAAAACTAAAGGGAACTGCGAATATATAGTAATCAGGTTTGATTTCTGTTTGCGTAGCGTGGCGTAGCCATATTTATTTGCGTAGGGAGTGGGGAGTGGGGAGTGGGGAATAACCTTTTTGTTTTATGCCGCGCCAATAAAAATCAGATAGGAGTCCTATATATTATATTTCATCTAAGTAGGTAAGTAAGTCGGCACTAGTATTTCAAGTTATATTAAGAACTTTTAATGTAGGGTGTGTTGTCGCGTAGCGCAACGCACCGTTAAAACTTCGGCTTCAATGTCAGCAATTCAAGGTGCGTTAGCCTACGGCATAACACACCCTACGAACAAGTCAATCCGAAGAATTTGAGCCGGGTCTAAGTCTTTCCCGCCACGAAGGTGGGGGTGTTGAAGGAATTGAACTACTAGGCCGTTTAGTTGTGGCGGGTGGCGTAGGATTTGATTGTACTCTTCTACGCCGTCTCGGTGAAGATACACTGGCGGGTGTATTTGTGACCTGTGGCTGTGAACGTCTTCTAGACCTTCTAGATGAGCGGGTAACGTTAGCTGTGGTGGGACTTGGCTGATTTGCAGTAGTGGAAAGAGAACGATGCTGTATTGATTTCGGTTTGATGGGCTGTGCTTTAATGCTACCTACGCGACCTTGGAGTTTTGGTCTTTCGGGAAACTTTTCTATAGGCATTCCCTCTACTGCTTTTGCCATAAATTCCCTCCAGGTGTAAGCAGCACTAGCACTGTCTCCTGAAGTGGGGCGGTTGTTATCATTGCCTAACCAAACGCCTGTGACTATTTGGGGAATGTAGCCAATAAACCACAAGTCGCGGGCTTCATCGGAAGTTCCGGTTTTCCCAGCTACAGGCCTATTCTTTAATTGTGCAGGACCGCCAGTACCGGCTTCTACTACTTGGCGTAGCATCCAGGTCATAATGCCGGCACTTGTGGGGTCAAGAACCCGTTGATGCTGGAAATCATTTGACCAAATGACTTGTCCTTGACGGTTGAGGATGCGGCGAATGCCATGAGCTTCTATGTATAATCCTTGCGTAGCAAAGCTACCATAAGCGTTGGTTAATTCCAGTAAATTGACTTCATGGGAACCAAGAGCTAAAGAATAGGTCGGTTGCAGTTCGGATTTAATTCCCAAGTTGTGGGCGGTATTAATAATTGGCTTAAAGCCTACATCAAGCAAAACTTTCACCGCAATTACATTAGTGGAACGGGTGAGGGCATTTCGTATGCTCATGGAGCCACGAAAGGTTTTCCCAAAGTTTTGTGGTTCGTAACCATCGACTACAAAAGGTGCATCTAGGTAGGTGTCGTAAGGGCTTTTACCAGTGGCTATGGCTGCGGCATAGAGAAATCCCTTAAATGTCGATCCTGGCTGACGTTGTGCCTGGGTAACTCGATTAAACTGATTTTTACTAAAGTCTTTTCCTCCCACCATGGCCTGAATTTCACCGTTGCGGGGGTCTATGGCGACTAAAGACGCTTGGGTGAAGTTCTGCCAGCGACCTTGATTTTTCAAGGTTTTGGCAACTGCTGCTTCTGCGGCTTGCTGCCAAGTGGGATTTAGGGTAGTTTCAACTATTAAACCCCCTTGTTTGAGGATTTCGGGGGAAACATATTTGGGTAATTCTTGGAGGACGTAACTGGCAAAGTAGGGAGATTCTACTTCTAGGCGTTTGGGAAAGCTGCTGTTGAGGTTTAGGGTTTCCTGTGATGAGGCTTGCTTTTCGGCGGCTGTAATTAATTCATCTTCATACATCCGTTGCAGTACTATGTTTCGCCTCTGTATAGCAACTGTGGGATTTTGTATGGGGGAGTATAAACTTGGGGCGGGAGCTAATCCAGCAATCATTGCTGCTTCGGCTAGGGTGAGTTGATCTACCGTTTTACTGAAGTAGACCCAGGCAGCATCTCCTACACCATAAGCTCCAGATCCTAAATATACCAAATTTAGGTAACGCTCGATAATCTGGTTTTTGGTCAATTCTTGTTCTAGTTGATGAGCTAGACGGACTTCTTTGAGTTTGCGCCAGATTGTCTGCTCTTGTTGCAGGAAAAGAATTCGCGCTAGCTGTTGGGTGATGGTACTACCACCTTCTGCTACAGTCTGCGATCGCAAGTTCTTCAGAGCTGCTCTGAGAATTCCTTGTGGGTCAATACCATGATGATTTTGAAATCTTCGGTCTTCTGAGGCGATAAAAGCTTGTTTGAGTTGCTCAGGTATTTCCTCTACCCTCAGTCGTTCTCTGGTGGCTTCACCTTGTTGTTGTAGGATGCTGCCATCAACGGCTTTGATGGTCAGGGTTTTGGCTCGGCGGACTACTTGTAGTTGCGATTTATCTGGCAAGCTTTGATCGATGATGCTAATTAAGTAGTGCAGGCCAATAACTGTACCACATAAGCTACTACCTATACCTAGCGTTGCCCAAAACCAAAGCCGACGATAAAACGGTCGATCTCGGCTGCTAAATATACTAGTGATCCCCGATGAGACACTATTTATTTGATTCCAGAACTGCCTTGTTTTCATAAACCTTGTGGGTGATAAGCTCTCATTTGTGGCTTCCTTGTTCTCGTAATGATTACCAGGGATCAATGGCGGTTGCTCCTGGTCAGAGTCGCTCAAATTGGTTGATCTTTGCTTGAACTAGGAGGTGAGCTTTCCCACATCAGTCCTCTCTTAAAGTACCTGAAACCTATCCATGATGTAAAATTATTGGGGTTAGCGCACCACGTTTGTGTTAGTATAATACCCTATAAATAATTAACTTAATTCAGTATTACATAAAAATATTCCTTCCCTGTTCGTTAATTTTCTTGTCAGGATTCATACACCAGTTTTAACTAATTGTTCAAACCAGCAAGTTCATTTAAGGTATCTGGTCAAGCTAGTGCGATCGCTCTGGGTGGTAATATGGGCGATTCATATCAAATTCTAGAAGCAGCCATAGAGACATTAGCCCAAACTCCAGGAATTAAGCTACTAGCGAAATCCAGTTGGTATCGAACTAAAGCTGTAGGACCACCGCAGCCAGATTATTTAAATGGTTGCGCTATATTACAAGTAGAAATGTCACCACTTTTATTATTAGAGACTTTACTGGCAACGGAACAGCAGTTTGGGCGAGTGCGTCAGGAACGTTGGGGTCCGCGATCGCTGGATTTAGATTTGTTGTTATATGATGACTTAATCATAGATACACCCAACCTCCAAATTCCTCACCCCCGAATGGGAGAGCGGGCTTTTGTTTTAATCCCATTGGCAGAAATTGCCCCAGATTGGGTAGAGCCAATTTCCCAACGTGTGATTAAAGATTTAGTCAAAGAGGTAGACTGTTCTGATGTACATTTATTTACTAGCCCTTAAATTTGCCAACCATAAACCTAAAAAACACTGTTTCTACTAATGGAACAATGTTTATATACCTGTGTACCTATAACAAAAATTTACTATGCCATTAGGTAGAGAATTACCACAGCTACTGAAACAATGCTTGCTTTATAAAGGACGCAAGTTTGATTTTGAAGTCAATCGCCTGCGTTTGCCGAATAAAGCAGAAGGGGATTGGGAATGTATTCGTCACCCTGGTGGAGCCTTAGCTGTGCCTGTTACCGCCGAAGGTAAACTTGTATTGGTGCGCCAGTATCGTTTTGCTATTCAAGGTCGGATATTGGAGTTTCCCGCCGGGACTTTGGAACGGAATGAAGATCCTCTGGAGACAATACAGCGTGAAATTGAGGAGGAAACTGGTTATGGCGCTCAAAAGTGGGACAAACTAGGTGAGTTTTTCCTGGCTCCGGGTTATTCTGATGAAATTATCTATGCTTTTTTGGCACGAGATTTGCAAAAGTTGGAAAATCCGCCCAAACAGGATGAAGATGAGGATATCGAAACTGTATTAATGACTCCCGAAGAATTGGAGAAAGCTATTCTCCAGGGCGAGGCGGTAGATGCTAAATCGATTACTAGTTTTATGCTAGCGCGTCCGTTTTTGCTTTAACAATCAGACAAAATACTTCAGATGATCCTTAGACATCTCCGATAAAGAATGTAGAGACGTTCCATGGAACGTCTCTACAACTTTTAAAACATCCTCTTAGGAACATGAATTAAATAACATCCAAATTCTGGGTTTTGACCTCACCCCGCCTAAAAAGTTGCGTCAAAGTCTCCCCTCTCCTTAGTAAGGAGAGGGGTTGGGGGTGAGGTTGGTGTATTTTATTAAATCCGCATTCCTTAGAGACAGATGCTGGTAATGAGTGGGAGAGATTCCTGTCTAAGCAAACCTTTGTACACTCTCAACTAATTGGTCAATTTCGGATTCTAAAGTCAAATAATGAACAGTGGCGCGGATACAATCAGGATTAGCAATTGTACGCGTTAATATTTTTTGTGATTCTAAGAATTGTACCAATTTGAAATGCTCTGGCGATTGTGGCTGGGTAAGTTGGAAGGAAACTATACCGCTTTCGGGTGGGGAAGTTCGCAGACATTGGACATTGGATAGTGTATTTAATTTCCGCCAGAGATACTCACTGTTATGGCAGATTTGCTGATAACGTGCTTCTGGGGTTCCCCATTGCTGATGGATGGCGATCGCCTGTGTTAAACCAGCATATAATGAAGTCGCTGATGTCGATACTTCATATCTTCGTCCATCGGGTTGCCAATTCACAGGTTGAGCTTGACTATCGACCACAATACCACGCAAGCCGATAAATGTCGGTTGCAAATTCTCTCTAACTTGGGGACGGACATATAAACCACCCACACCCGCCGGACCACATAACCATTTGTGACCTGTGAAGGCATAAAAATCTGCCCCCAATGCGGTTAAATTTAAAGGTAATAAACCCACAGACTGGGCAGCATCCACTAAAACCAAAGAATTATTCGCTCTGCATACTTCTACAATTTTGTCAAGGGGTAAAACTTGTCCGGTGTTCCAGAAGACATGACTTAAAATTACTAGGCGAGTATTGGGGCGTAAGTGTTGAGCAATCACAGAAACGGGATCGCCAGTATTTAAAGTTTCCTGGAGGGGACAGGTGGTAACTTCTACAGCAAATCTGCGGGCGATTTCCTGGGATGCAGCAATTACTCCGGGGTGTTCGCAGTCTGAGAGTAGAAGATGATCACCAGCGCGCCAGTCAATACCCCAGATGGCAATATTGCAGCCAACAGTGACATCTTCTGTTAGCGTAATGGTTTCTGGTGGTGCTTGCAACTGGGAGGCGATCGCATCTCTGAGACTTTCCTTTGCTTGAGAAACCTTGGCGTAGGCTTCATTCCCAAAAGGTCCAGCTTGTTGGATGTCAGCTAAAGTTTGAGTAATGGCATTCATCGCCCCTTGAGCCATCGGACCTTGCCCACCATAATTAAAATAAATCTTATTTGCTAAAGCCGGAAATTGTGACCGATGTTGATCTAATTTAGTCTGTGCAGTCGAAATATTAGTCATAAAACCTTGAAAATAACAATTTTCCCATTCTGACATTTTCACACTTTGCCACTGAATCAGGAACAAGTCAAAACGCAGACGCTATTCCCTACTCCCCACTCCCCACTCCCCACTCCCCACTCCCCACTCCCCACTCCCCACTCCCCACTCCCCACTCCCCACTCCCCACTCCCCACTCCCTACTCCCCACTCCCCACTCCCTACTCCCCACTCCCCAGATTTTTTAGACCAGATTTCGCTAATTCTTGTTAACTTAAAGGAATGTTAATCAATGCCGAACACCTACTGCAATATCAACGCTGTAAACGCCGACCTGTCTTAGATACTCACGGCGATAAACCTCAGCGTCAAGCTCCCAATGAGTTGCTAGTTAAGTTACAACAAGATAAAATCGCTCATCGTCAGAGTATTTTGGCAGAGTTAAGTTATTATCACAAACCAGATTACCCACGGGGGGACTGGGACGCAGGTCAAGCAGCCACTTTAGAATTAATGCAGAGTGGGGTGGAATACATTTATCGCGGAGTGCTGTTAGCCAATGTTGACGATTTAGCCGACCCGGAAAATCAAAATTTCTCGCCATCTCTGGAATACACTGTGATCAGTCGTCCCGATTTGCTGGTAAAACAGCCAGGAAAATCTTGTTTTGGCGATTGGATGTATGTGCCGGCAAATATCGAATTGGGTAAGCGTCCTAAGCAAGAATATCAGGTGGTGGCGGCGTTTCACGCTGATGTATTGGCAAAGGTTCAGGATATTACGCCGGAAATAGCTTGGCTGGTTTTGCGTACCAAAGACAGGGACTATACAGTAGATTTATCCAAATGGATACCAAAAATGCAGAGCATTTTGTGGGAGTTTATCCAAGCCTTAGAGTTACCAGAACCACCAGAAGTTTTTATTTCCCGCCAGAAGTGCAATCTTTGCCATTGGTATAATCAATGTTATGCGATCGCGCAATCACAGCAACACCTTTCTTTATTACCAGGAGTTACACCTGTTCGCTACAACCAACTCCAGGCTTTATCTATCAACACTGTGGAATCTCTGGCTCATACTAACCCTCTGATTCTAGAAAACCTTCCTGGTTTCACCAGCTTAGTAGCACCTAAGCTGATTATACAAGCCCAATCTGTACTGCAAAAACGTCCGTTTCTTTTACCTCATTCCTTACGAACAGAGGATATTACATTTACGGCTCCTGTGGAGCTTTATTTTGATATTGAAGCACAGCCAGATTTGGATTTAGATTATCTTTTAGGAATTTTGGTAGTTGATAAGCAAGCCAATACCGAAAAATTTTATTCTTTTCTCGCTGAAAAACCAGAAGACGAAGCATTAATTTGGCAGCAATTTTTAGATTTAGTTTGGCAATATCCTGAAGCCCCAATTTATCATTTTTGTGTGTATGAATTGGATACGGTGAAACGCTTGGCGAAACTTTACCGCACTCCCAATTCTTCCGTGCGTCCTGTATTAAATCGCTTCGTGGATGTATATGAACAATTAACTCAAAGTGTCGCCTTACCTATCGAAAGCTACGCCCTGAAAGCCATTGCTCGCTGGTTGGGCTTTGAGTGGCGGGAAAAGGAAGCTAGTGGTGCTAAGTGTATTTACTGGTATGATAAGTGGCTGGAAACAGGCGATCGCACTTTGCTAGAAATTATTCAAAGTTACAATGAAGATGATTGTCGCGCTACTCGTAGTGTGAAGGATTGGCTGGTGCAATTTGTGGAAAATGAATCTAGTTGGCGACTTTTTTAATATTTCAACTTGAGCAAAACTGGTATGGGTTAAAATGCTATACCAAATTCAGAAAGAATATCGCTTGATGACTCATCGAAATCATCAGACATTCTTACCTTCCCTTTCCATACACCTAAAGGACGAGCAGGTTTTTGAGTAGAGGAATACTTTTGATTTAGAGGGAGTTTGAATTGTTCTAGAACTAAACCTAAATTATCCGTAGCTTCTCGATTGATATATAAATTAGAAAGAAAAGTAAAATTATCTTGAGATGGTAAAGTGCTACGAACCAATGTGGTTAAAGATGAATCTAAAATACTCTTATATTTATGTAATTTTATATTTTGCTGATTATTTACTATATTTTTCTCGGTAATAATCACATTTATATTTTCTTGAATAAATTTTAGCTCTGCAAGAGTTAAAGATGATAAGCAGGATAGTATTGAGCTTAAATTTGAATAACTGTACATAATACTACAAATGTAAAATGAACGATTCTTAGAGGATGTTAAAAAAATAACCCTGGCGACTAGAAGTCGCAGCTACACAGACGAAACCCACCTACGTGGGTTAATTTTTCATTAGTCCGCGAAGGCGGACTTTGCTTGTGTAGTAGCGAATTATATTCGCCCCATACTTTTAAAACATCCTCTTAGGTGTCAAAAATTGAAACCTTTGTTCTATTACCATTTTCTTCCATAGGAATCCGATTTGATTATTGAAAAAATCTAAGTATATGTAGGGTGTGTTATGGCTTTAGCCTAACGCACCAAGACCTGAAAGACGGTGCGTTACACTTCGTGATAACACACCCTACTAGCGTGGCAAGCTTAAAGTAGTGCATTAGGAAAAAAGCAGAAAACATTGATTTATCCCAATTTTATCAAAAATCTATTGCAACATTTTAGCCTTGTCACGCCACTACTGGCGTGGCAAGCTTAAAATGGGGCATTAGGAAAAAGCAGACAACATTGATTTATCTCGATTTTCTCAAAAATCTATTGCAACATTTTAGCCTTGTCACGCCACTACTAGCGTGGCAAGCTTAAAGTAGTGCATTAGGAAAAAAGCAGAAAACATTGATTTATCCCAATTTTATCAAAAATCTATTGCAACATTTTAGCCTTGTCACGCCACTACTGGACTGACAAGGCTAAAATGTTGGCAGGTAAAATGTTCTACTTATCGTAGATTGTAATATTTTTTGTATTGAGATAAAAATTAATATAGTTTATATAAACTTAACCAACTAGCTAAATTAGGAGAGGAAATTTGAGAACTCCCCGCATTGTCATAGTTGGCGCTGGATTTGGTGGATTGCAAACTGCTCAATCTTTAGCTAATTCTGGAGCAGATGTCTGTTTAATTGATCGCCATAATTATCACACCTTTGTACCACTACTGTATCAGGTAGCGACAAGTCAGTTAGAACCAGAGTATATTGCTTACCCTATTCGCACGATTGTGCGGCGATTTTCTCGGAAACGACACCAAGACAAGCCCAAAACTCGGTTTTTATGGGCTGAGGTGCAGCGCATTGATTTTTCCGCCCAAATTGTGGAGACAGATCGTTGTGCGATCGCCTATGATTTTCTTGTCCTTGCTACTGGTAGCCAAACTCAGTATTTAGGTGTTACGGGCGCGTCAGAATATGCTTTCCCCATGAGAACTTTGGAGGAAGCTGTCAGATTACGTCACCGGATTCTTACTTGTTTGGAATTAGCTAGTCAGGAATTTGATCCACTGCTACGCCAACACCTGCTAACATTTACCATTGTCGGGGGTGGTGCGACAGGTGTAGAAATGGCTGGGGCGTTAAGCGAAATGCTGCGCGGTAAATTTCGCCGAGATTATCCCACGCTCGATTTACAGCAAGTGAGAATAATTGTCATCCAATCAGGCGATCGCCTATTAGCCGAACTACCAAAAAAACTGGGAGTTTATACTTACAATAAACTCCGTCAATTGGGAGTAGAAATATACCTGCAAACGCGAGTTAGCCAAGTCACAAAAGCATCTGTATATCTGCAAAACAACGAAATAATTCCCACAGCCACAGTGATTTGGACTGCGGGGTTAGAAGCCAACTCTCCCCAAACATCAGAGCAGATATCCACAGCCAAAAAAGAAAAATTTTTAGTTCATCCCACCTTACAACTCCTAGAACAACCCAACGTCTATGCGATTGGGGATTTAGCTTATATGGAGCAGAACGGTAAACCATTAGCTGGAGTTGCGCCAGAAGCACTTCAGCAAGGTGTCGCTGTCGCCCGAAATATTCAACAACAGCTGCGAGGTAAATCACCAAAACCCTTTAGTTATTTCAACAAAGGTAGATTAGCAATTATTGGCTGTTATTCTGGTGTCGGCAAAATTGGTAACTTTGCATTTACAGGCTTTTTCGCATGGCTGATGTGGTTAGGCGTTCACTTAGTATATTTACCTGGATTCCGCAGTCGATTAATAGTTTTGCTTACTTGGGTTTATACTTATTTATTAGGCGATCGCGCTGTTCGCTTAATTCTGCCCATTTGAACCCTTGACAAAGCAATCAAAATATGCAATTCGCCGTTAATCATAGTTGGAATTAAAGCGATGAATGATCAGAAAAATTACATTAGCCTCAAACCACAAGATATAGCGATCGCTTATTTATTGCTGCGAATCCTCATCGGTGTAAACTACTTTAATCATGGATTTACCCGCATCTTCGATATCCCCGGATTTGCGGAAGGTATAGTGGAGCAACTAAAAGATTCTTATTTTCCCGAATTTCTCGTCAGAATTAACTCCTACCTCGTTCCCCCAGTAGAGTTAATCGTGGGAGTATTAATCACCATCGGGTTAGCAACTCGCAGCGCCCTCATAGCCACATTTATCCTGATGATTATCTTAAAAATGGGCGTTACCTCAGTCCAAAATTGGGGTGCGGCTACATCAATGCTGAGTTACGCTCTAGTGCTATTTATTTTACTTGCTGGACACAGCTTTAATATTTACTCCCTCGACCATTGGAGAAGAAGCAAACAAACCAGTGTAGACTCTACAATGTCTAATCAACAGAGTAGAAACAATTTTTCTCTATTCTTCAGCAAACTTGCGAAAAAACGCCGCAGACAGCATCGTTCCTACCTATAGCGGTATGCACTTCAATGAAGTACATCATAGCCCCCTCCTCGCTTGCGGGGCTACGGTGTACACACATCCTGGATTAAAGACAGTTTCCAGTCCTAAAAACAAGATTTCCGCTTAAATCTTGTTCCCCTCCTCGCTTGCGGGGAGGGGTGAGGGGTGGGGTTCTTGTATCTCACTTAACTAATAACCGCTATACGCTAGTTTTAAAATCCACCTAAATCCCCCTCTTCACTGACGGTTAGGGGCGGGATTTCCCAGAACTCAGGACAATTGCTCAACAATATGAAAATGAAGATCAAGCGCATCAAAAAAATTTTACTTTTTCCCCGAATTATTTACATTAGTATTGCCATTGTAATTATCAGCTTCTTCTTGACAAATTCCTATACAAATGCTACTGAAATTAGCAAAATTGAGTTTATTGGCGCAGCTACTTTACCTCAAAAATCAACTTTTCAAAATACAGAAATTGGCGGATTATCAGGAATCACCTACGATGCCAAAAAAAACCTTTATTATGCTATTTCTGATGACCGGGGACAAAAAGCTCCGGCTCGATTTTACACCCTAAAAATAGACTTGAGCAAAGGGAGCTTAAAAAATAGCGATGTTGTTCCTGTGGGTGTAACTACTCTTTTAAATAAAGATAATCAACCCTTTCCTGCTGACGAAACCGATACAGAAGGAATTGCTTTAACCAACAAAGATACTGTTTTCATCTCCTCTGAAGGCGATGTCAAAAAATTAATTAATCCTTTTATTCAAGAATTCTCCCTTGCCAATGGTCAACTACTCACAACATTACCTGTACCAAATAAGTTTTTGCCAGATAAAAACCGTAAACTGGGTATTCGCAACAACTTAGCCTTTGAAAGCCTCAGCATTACACCAGACAATCAGCGTTTGTTCACAGCCACAGAAAATGCTTTAATTCAAGATGGAGCAGCAGCTAAACCCAAACTTGGCAGTTATTGCCGAATTTTACAATACAATCTGCTCACAAAATTACCAGAAAAAGAATTTTTGTACAAAACTGAACCAGTCCCAGAAATCTTTAATCTCGGTGGGAGGTTTGCTAGTGGCTTACCTGACTTACTAGCTTTAGATAATCAAGGAAATTTTCTCAGTATAGAACGCTCTTTTACGGGCTTGGGATTTGCTGTTTCGCTTTTTCAAGTTTCCTTAGCAGGTGCTGATGAGATTCAGAAAATCGATAGCCTTTTAGCAGTTGACTTCCAGAAAATCAAACCAGTCAAGAAAAAACTGCTCTTAGATTTGAGAGCTTTGAGTGTATTATTCAACAAACTGGATATATTATTAGACAATATCGAAGGTTTAACCCTTGGACCTAGCTTACCGGATGGACAACGCTCATTAATCCTGATTAGTGACAACAATTTTAATTCAGTGCAACGTCAGCAAATTTTAGCTTTTAAACTCAAAATAGAATCACCCACAATCAGATTTTTACGTCGGTTAATTCCCATTTTTAGGCGTTAAAAATTCATCACAACCGATTATAATGAGAAAAATTATATTTTAAATTTATTCTGTTATAGTCGCTCGATTACCGTGAATTCACTGTTATCTGTAGGTTAATTATCTTAGCTTATATATAGGTTCAGTGAATTTTCTTATGTGGTTTTTTCAAGGAATATGCTACATAATATTTAAGAGAATACAGTTCAGTTAAATATTATTTATTTCTTTCTTCTCTCTGCATTCTTCTACTAACGGAGACGCTGCGCGTAGGGCTAAAGCGTCAAGCTTTGACGAGCATGGCTACGGGATCAGATCCGCTAACGCGTAGCATCTCGCAAGAGCCGGATTAATCAATTATTAATACCGTAAATTTTCCCAATATGCTCAAGCCAGAAACCGAAATTGATATTTATATTGGAAAATTTTTAAACAATCGCTATTTAATAAAAGACTTGATTGGTAAAGGGGGAATGGGTAGAGTTTACCTAGCAGAAGATTTATCGAAAGGGCGGATGCAAGTTGCGGTAAAAATTCTCATAATGAGTCTAGAAACTCAAAAAATGTCCCAACGCTTTGCTAGAGAAATTTTTATTGGCGCTCAACTTGGCCGTAAAAGTAAAAATATTGTTCGTATTTTCAGTTATGGCGTGACAGATGATCAAACTCCCTTTTATGTTATGGAATATCTTCAAGGGAAAAATTTGAAGACAATCATTAAACAGCAGCCACTGACAATAGGAAAATTTTTATATATTTGTTATCAAATTTGTTTAGGTCTACAGTACGCTCATCAAGGTATCAGTCTCAAAGGTGAAATTTATCCGATTGTACATCGAGATATTAAACCAGAAAATATATTTATTCTTGAAGATGTCAAACAAGGCGAAAATGTGCGAATTCTCGACTTTGGGATTGCCAAGTTTTTAACTGAGCGCAGTGGGATAACACTTACTGATTCTTTTATTGGTAGTTTACCTTACTCTTCCCCAGAACACATGGAAGGACGTAAACTACTAGATGTACGCTCAGATATTTATAGTTTGGGAGTTTTGATGTTTGAGATGCTCACAGGTAAACATCCATTTAAAACCCAAAGTAACTCCTTTGGTAGTTGGTATCAGGCTCATCACTTTCAAACACCACTAGCATTTGAACAAGTGAACTCACAGGTAAAAATACCACTAAAATTACAAAATTTAGTCTTGAGTTGTTTAGCAAAAGAAGTTAGCGATCGCCCCGCAAATATTAGTAAAATATTAGCAGTTTTAAAACAGGTTAAATTAGACATAGTTAATAGTCAAACTGGCAATAATAGCAATGTTCAGCAAAATTCTTCATCTGTACAATTAGTACCTCTCACTTCACTATCAGAAAAAGAGTGTTGGCAGAAAACTTGGCCTAAACATAAACCAATCGCTCCCATTGGTTTTCCTCATTTGTTACATAGCCATCAAAGTTTATTACCAACTTTTTGGGCAATGTTACCCCAAAAAGAAATTACCCAATTACTTGATAAAAGTCATAAAACTGAATTTATTGCCAAAATGAATATCTACCCGATGCTGTTGTGGATAACCGTACTATATGATACTCAGTCTTCTTTGGCACGCTGGCTATCTTATTTCTTAGACATTCAAGATGATCGTGGACAGAAGATAGTCAGAACTTTAGCAGATACAGGCTACTATCATTTGTTATTTTTTGCAATGGAAGAACCGAGCCGTTGCGCCCATGTCATGACTTTGACTTTAACTGCTAGCCAGCGTCAGCAACTTACCGATTGGCTCATGCTGAGTCAAAAGTCAAATGAGTTTATTTCCTCTAGCCAAGCTAAAACTTTGTTAAAAACAGAATACAAAAAATTTAAATTTCAACTATTAAACAAGATAGCCATCAATCCCTCAATAACCAAACAAGATTTTAAAACTTGGGCAGCAAATTTATTTAATAAAATTTTGCAAAATTTAGCGGGTAATTGAACCCATTACAAAGAGCTTAGAGGGAAATTTTTAATTTTAATTAAATTATTAAAATTTGCAAAAAAAAGAGGTTTAAAAAGTGGTTCAAGGTGCATTTACTTCTTCAAAAAATACAGGGTTACTGGCTAAACGTTATCAACTCAAGGGTTTAATTGGTAAAGGGGGAATGGGTGAAGTCTTCTTAGCCGAGGATATTTTGCTAGGTGGAATCCCCGTGGCGGTCAAATTCCTGGCTCAAACTGTTTCCAGTCCCAAAATGAAACAGGATTTTATTCATGAAGCCTTGATGAGTGCAGCATTGAGTCAGAAAAGCCTACATATAGTCAGGGCGCATGATTATGGTGTAAGTGAAACTGGGAAACCTTTCTATGTTATGGAATATCTGAATGGCAAGAGTTTAAAAGATTTAATTCCCATGCCTTTGCCTAATTTTTTGAATCTGGCTCGTCAAATTTGTTTGGGTTTACAGTGCGCTCATCAAGGTATTCATGTTGAAGGTAAAATTTATCCTTTAGTTCATAGAGATATCAAGCCTGCTAATATATTAGTTATGCCTGATCCCATACTGGGACAGTTAGTCAAAATTTTGGATTTTGGCATCGCAAAATTTTTAAATGATGCCGGAAAAATCAGCACTAATAGAGGATTTCATGGCACTTTACCCTACTCTTCTCCTGAACAATTAGAAGGGGGAGAATTAGATAGTCGCTCTGATATTTATAGTTTAGGTGTGATGATGTTTGAAATGCTCACAGGTGCTAAACCTTGGCAGCCAGAAACAGATTTGTTTGGTGCTTGGTATAAAGCGCATCACTTTCAAGCACCACGAGCGATCGCAGATGTGAAGCCCAAACTCCAACTACCTCAGCAACTCAATGATTTAATTATGGCTTGTCTGGCGAAAACACCAAGCGATCGCCCTCAAAATATGGCAGTAATATTACAAATTTTAAACAGTGTAGAAAAATCTATTTCTCCTACTAGTCCGGCAACTCTAGCTTCTAAATCAACCTTAAAGCCACCTATAGTTTATAGTTTACCCCTAGCCATAGAAAAACATTGTCGGCAACTGACATGGCCGCAAAATAAACCCATTCAAGAAATTGTCTTTCCTCAACTTCTAGATACTGCACCCAAAAGTGTCGCCGCAATATCGCTGATGTTATCTCAACAAGAGATCCATCAACGTGCCGGTTGCCAGGTTCGCAATCGATTTATCTCGATCACATCGCCTCATCCGATGATGCTATGGGTGACAGTAATCTATACTCCAGCACTGGGTTTGAAGTGGCTACCCTGTTACCTAGATATGCAAAATTCCCAAAATCATCCCCTGGTGTATGCCTTAGCCGATCATGAATGCTATCCGGTGATTTGCTTTACCCTAGAAGCACCCCATAACTGCGCCAACGTTCTCAGCAGTTATATCGATTTTAATCAGAGGCAAATGTTGAAAACTTGGGTAAAACAGAGTCAAAGCCTACCAGCTTCATCTCAAGCGCATCTGAGCAAAAACCTTTTGAAGCAACAGTATAAGCAGATGCAATCCCAAATGCTCAAACAAATGGCATTAACGCCCCAGGCTTTAAAGTGCTAGAATATTGTGCTAATATATGGGAGTTGAGTTGCGCGAAAAAAAGCTGAAATAAAAAAATTTACTTTTTTCCGAAAAAGACTTGACAAATCCAAGGAAAACAGCAACAATAGTAAAGTTGCAAATCAAGGGACTGTAGTTCAATTGGTTAGAGCACCGCCCTGTCACGGCGGAAGTTGCGGGTTCGAGCCCCGTCAGTCCCGTTCTAACTTCGAGTAATAATTCTTGCTTCCCCTAGCAGATGATATATATCTGACTGGGGATATCTATATTAAGTCCTTATTCCTTTAACTCAGGATTCAGGGCTTGTTATAAGCTAAATTTATCATGATTGTGAAAGAGAGAATTAATTGTGACTGTTAGAGTCCGTATTGCACCGAGTCCAACTGGTAATTTACATATTGGTACAGCCAGAACTGCTGTATTTAACTGGTTATTTGCCCGCCACCACGGTGGTCAGTTTATTTTACGCGTTGAAGACACAGACCTAGAGCGATCGCGTCCCGAATATACTGAAAATATTCTGGCTGGTTTTCGCTGGCTGGGGCTGAATTGGGATGAGGGACCATTTTTTCAATCCCAACGCCTGGATATGTATAAAGAGGCGGTAGAAAAACTTTTAGAACAAGGTTTAGCTTATCGCTGCTATACAACCTCAGAAGAATTAGAAACCCTCAGAGAAAGACAAAAAGCCAGAAACGAAGCTCCCCGTTACGATAACCGTCACCGTCACCTCACACCAGAACAAGAAGCCGCTTTCAAAGCCGAAGGACGCAGCTGTGTCATTCGGTTCAAAATTGCTGACGAACGAGAAATTGTCTGGAATGACTTAGTAAGGGGAACCATGACTTGGCGAGGTAGTGATCTGGGTGGTGATATGGTCATCGCCCGCGCCTCAGAAACAGGTATTGGTCAACCCTTGTATAACTTTGTCGTTGTGATTGATGACATAGATATGCAAATTACCCATGTCATCCGGGGAGAAGACCACATCGCCAACACCGCCAAGCAAATTCTGTTATATGAAGCTTTAGGCGCAAAAATTCCAGAGTTTGCCCACACGCCTTTGATTTTGAATATGGAAGGGCGCAAGCTTTCTAAACGGGATGGAGTCACTTCTATTTCGGATTTTCAGAAATTGGGCTTCACTGCTGAAGGTTTGGTCAATTACATGACCTTGCTGGGTTGGTCGCCTCCAGACTCTACTGAAGAAATCTTCACTTTAGAAACAGCAGCGAAAAACTTTAGCTTTGAGCGTGTGAACAAAGCCGGGGCTAAATTTGACTGGGCAAAACTGGATTGGTTAAATAGTCAGTATCTGCATAGTATGCCCATAGATAAACTGACAGATTCAATCATCCCCTTTTGGGAAGAGGCTGGATTTAGCTTTGCAGGTGGACGAGAACGCCCCTGGTTAGAGCAGTTAGTGACTTTAATCAGCCAGAGTTTAACTCGTCTGGTAGATGCTGTAGAGATGAGTCAACCTTTCTTCACCGAAACAGTGGAATTTACTGAAGAAGGTAGGGAACAACTGCAAAAAGAAGGTTCAGCCGTTGCTCTTCAAGCAATTCTCACAGCTTTGTCCAGTCAACCCGAATTTTCGGAAGCAGCCGCCCAAGATATTATTAAACAGGTAGTCAAAGAGCAAAAACTCAAGAAAGGCTTAGTGATGCGATCGCTTCGAGCCGCTTTAACCGGAGATGTTCATGGACCTGATCTAATTCAATCTTGGTTACTCCTGCATCAGGTTAGTTTAGACCAGCCACGTTTAAATCAAGCGATCGCGGCTGCAAATTAGCAACAAAGAATGTAGAGACGTTGCATACAACGTCTCTACTCCAATTTCTCTGATTTTGGGAACTTGCTGTCTAAAATCCTGGTCTGAGAAGAAACTGAGCAACTTATGTAACTGCAATGCCGAAAATAGCGCTAAACCAAGGGATCAGATTATCGTTGATGATAGTTACGCTCGGACTCACATCAGGAATTCTGGCCATAGCTGATGCTCAGGAAGGATCACCGATATTTGGAGACATCACTATTAAGCGAAAATTTTCTCCAGATCCTTTGACAGTTCGGGGTATGAGTGGCGGCTCAGTACCAGGGAAAAAAGTGGCAGGGCGGTCTGAAACACCCACTGGACCCTGTACCGGATTTGTAGATGACACCCCAGGACATACATTAAAATTAACAAGTTCCTTTGAGTACCTGAAGCTAGTAGTACAAAGTCCTCAAGACACCACCATGATTATCAAAGGACCTGGCGGTACTTGGTGTAATGACGATTTTGAGGGCAAACATCCCGGCATAGTGGGGGAATGGCTACCGGGAAACTACCAAATTTGGGTGGGTTCATACCAAAAAGACAAGTATTTTCCCTATACGTTACAAATTACAGAAGTTAAGTAGGGACCTCAGAGACGCAATCAATCGGACAAGAAAAACAAGAGAGACGCGATTTATCGCGTCTGTACAAGAAAAATGAGGGAGATAAAAAAGCAAATCTCCATTCTTCACCAGAATTCAGGAAATTTTTAAGTGATGTAAAAATGCTGCAATAACCGATTCATAGTTGTTGTGGCGATTTTACCTGTTTCTTCGTCTCCTTAACTCCTTCTCTTCTAGTGCAAAGTTGTATTAAAATTAAGTTAACTTTAATTAAGATACTTTTTGACATCGCCGTAATGCCCTCATGGCTCTACCGCGATCTAAGATCAAAGATCAAATTAAACAAAATGACACACCTAATCTAATCGCAGGTGAATTGCATCATCAGTTTTTAGAGATGGTTAATTGTATTGGCATCTAGAGGCAAATTAAAATGAAATTCTCCTGGAGAGTCGCAGTACTCTGGACATTGCCTGCTTTGGTAATTGGCTTTTTCTTCTGGCAAGGGGCTTTTGCTGGCGCTCCGGCTGATATGAGTAGAAATACAGCCAACACCCGCATGACCTATGGTCGCTTTCTGGAATACTTGGACGCTAACCGTGTTACCAGTGTTGACTTGTATGAAGGCGGCAGAACGGCAATTGTCGAAGCAAACGATCAAGATATCGAAAATCGTATCCAACGGTGGCGGGTGGACTTGCCGATTAATTCTCCGGAGTTAATTACCAAGCTCAAAGAAAAAAACATTAGTTTTGATGCCCACCCTATGCGTAATGATGGCGCGATCTGGGGACTGTTGGGGAATCTCATTTTTCCAATCTTATTGATTACTGGATTGTTCTTTTTGTTCCGTCGCTCTAGCAATATGCCCGGTGGTCCTGGTCAAGCGATGAACTTTGGCAAATCGAAGGCTCGTTTCCAAATGGAAGCAAAAACCGGAGTCAAATTTGACGACGTAGCAGGTATTGAAGAAGCTAAAGAAGAACTGCAAGAAGTTGTTACCTTCCTCAAACAGCCAGAAAAGTTTACGGCTGTAGGCGCACGCATTCCTAAAGGTGTGTTGTTAATTGGACCTCCAGGAACTGGTAAAACTTTACTAGCTAAGGCTATATCTGGGGAAGCTGGTGTTCCTTTCTTTAGTATTTCTGGTTCAGAATTTGTGGAAATGTTCGTTGGTGTGGGTGCATCCCGCGTCCGCGATTTGTTCAAGAAAGCCAAAGATAACGCTCCCTGTATCATCTTTATCGATGAAATCGACGCTGTGGGACGGCAAAGAGGCGCTGGGATTGGTGGCGGTAATGATGAAAGAGAGCAAACCCTCAACCAATTGCTCACCGAAATGGATGGCTTTGAAGGCAATACAGGGATTATTATTATTGCTGCTACCAACCGTCCTGACGTATTAGATTCAGCTTTATTGCGTCCCGGTCGTTTTGACCGCCAAATCACTGTTGATGCACCTGATATTAAAGGACGTTTGGAAGTTTTACAAGTTCACTCCCGGAATAAGAAGCTTGATCCTAGTGTATCTTTAGATGCGATCGCTCGTCGAACTCCTGGTTTCACTGGTGCAGATTTAGCCAACTTACTCAACGAAGCCGCAATTCTTACCGCTAGAAGGCGTAAAGAAGCCATCACCATCCGCGAAATTGATGATGCAGTGGATAGAGTGGTTGCGGGTATGGAAGGTACTCCTTTGGTAGACAGCAAAAGCAAACGCTTAATTGCTTACCATGAAGTCGGACACGCTTTAGTCGGGACTTTGTTAAAAGAACATGACCCCGTGCAGAAAGTTACTCTGATCCCACGCGGACAAGCACAGGGTTTAACTTGGTTTACTCCTGATGAAGAACAAGGATTAATTTCCCGTTCTCAACTCAAAGCCAGAATTACTGGTGCGTTAGGTGGACGCGCTGCTGAAGAAATTGTGTTTGGCGCTGCGGAAGTCACAACTGGCGCGGGTGGAGACTTGCAACAGCTATCAGCAATGGCTCGCCAAATGGTGACTCGCTTCGGAATGTCCGACTTAGGTCCACTATCCTTGGAAAGCCAACAGGGAGAAGTATTCTTGGGTCGTGATTGGACTACCCGCTCTGAGTATTCGGAATCCATTGCGGCTCGAATCGATGCTCAAGTCCGGGAAATTGTAGAAAAGTGCTATGACAACGCTAAACAAATTATGCGTGATCATCGTACCGTCTGCGATCGCCTAGTAGATTTGCTCATCGAAAAAGAAACCATTGACGGTGAAGAATTCCGCCAAATTGTCGCTGAGTACGCTGAAGTACCTGAAAAAGTTCAGTTTGTACCACAACTGTAAGGTTTTGAATTGAATTTGAGATTGAATTTGAGATTAATGGGGATGGTATCAACCATCCCTATTTTTTTGACTAAATGTTAATAAATTTACGGTTGTCTCTAATAATGGATCTATATATAGGAATCCGATTTGATTATTGAAAAAATCCAAGTATATTTAGTGGCGTGACAAGCTTAAAATGTTGCAAAAAAATTGTAGGTTAGGTTAAGCGACAGCGCAACCCAACGCATTTGTTGGGTTTCATGCTGATTGCTCCGCAACGCTACCGCGAACAACCAAACCTACGAATTTAGGCTTTTTTCAATTTGGCGAAGGTATTGATGGACGGATCTTAATTTTATTAAAATATAAAACCTCAGATGGTAGACATTCCACAGGATTCTCCCCCGAAGTTGTTAGGTGCAGGTAAATCAGGACAAGTTTATTTAGTTAATACACCTGAAGGTTCTATTGCTAGAAAAATCTTCTTTGAGGACAAGATAGCCAACTTAATTCATTATTTTTTCTTTGGTGTTCCTAATCCTTACGTTTGGAACCAAAATGCCTTAAGCTGTGCTTACTATCGCCGCAAAATATTAAAGCAACTGGTTAAATTTTGGTTTGGTTCTCAACTCAGAGTTGCGGACGCATTTGCTATGGGGTGGAATGAAGAATTTCAAGCCTATCAATTAGATACAGAATTTATTAGTGGGAGACACGTTGAACTACACCAACCTTTTAATCAAAATCAAGGCGAAGAGTTGCGGGAGTTAGTTCACGTTATTATGATACCTTTGCAAAAACTACTAATAAAATCTGGCTTTGATGGTCTGGTTTGGCAAGCTGGTAAAGGTAGTCCCACAGCTTTAAACAATTTTTTATTAGAAAGTAATACAGCAGAAAAATATGTTTTTGTATTTATAGACTGCGAGTCTGGTGTTCCGGCCTTATTTCCTATTAATTTTTTCACACTTTTCTCATTTTATTTACCAAAGGCATTTAAACATAGAAATCCATTATTTGATGATGTAGATATTAATAAATTGAAGCAATATATCTCTCAGGAAAAGGTTGGTTTAGAAGATATATTAGGAACTGAAGAATATTTAGAAATTTTAGAACAGGTCGAACATCTCGAATATAATCAAAAAAAATGGAAATCAATGAGGAGGTTTGATAGAAGTATTAAATATCAATTACACAAGAGTTATATCACTGAAGAACAGGCTAACTGGTTTTCTCAATATCCGTTGATTTGGTATATACGAGAGTTAGGGAAAATAATTAGCATAGGCGTGAAATTCCTGATAATTTCTTTGCCATCAAAAATATTTAACAAACTAAAAACTATTCATTATCAAAGAATAGTGAAACAGTTGGGTAAATTTTTTGTTTCTCAGCGTTATAGATTAAAAATTGCCAGAGATTATGTCTCTAATAGAATTTTGGCTTGGCAAAAACGTGGTCAACTTAAATCTGAAGAAGCCAATGATCTATTTACACGCTTATCTAGTGAAAATGCTAGTGCTTATTTAACAGATTTTGGTGTACATCTGGGCATTAAAGGATTTTTTAAAGGACTAGAAATTTTAATGTTACCAATATTATATTCTACCGGGATTATTAATGAAATAGTATTGATAATTTGGTTCGCGGTTGGTGGTCCAGTATATAGGAGTATCTATACATCCTGGAGAATGATTGAAGAAGCCAGGGAAGGTAGAGAAGTACCTTGGTTCGCTTTGATAGTAGGTTTACTTCCTACTGTTGGTACTTTAGCTTACCCCTGTCAGATGATTTATTCAGCGACTGGAAAAAGAAGCAAACTCGCTCAATTTATTATCTATGATTTTTTCACTAGATTGGGGGCAAAAATTCCCGCTTGGGGTGGTGAGGATACGCTGACTGAACACTTTTTTAATAATTTAGCTGATAAAATTGTGCGCTGGTTTAAGGAAAGAGGTTAGTTAATTACAGATATTTTTTGTTTTATCTGTTGGGGTGTGTAAAGATATAAAAAAATGAGCATTGTGTCAACCATATACACTTATATTATTCTATGGGAAACCCAGGAATTAAACTATCAATTTCCTGCATTAACCGCAAGGTTTCTGTTAAAACAACAACAATTTTTTGATAGTGGTTAACTTCTTCTTCTGACAATAGACGATGAGCATTTTTTCTATCTTTCAACCATTTATCTAATACTTGATATCCACCTATTTTAAATTCCCAGATATGTTGAGGAATATCTGTAAAATAACTCTGTTTATTGATATATATTCTTTGCAACTCTGAATTATAAGTTACTTCATTAACTTGGTTATTTCCCTGATTTACAAATGTCGTGATTAAATTATTCAGTGTGCTAGATTTCATTAAATGTAAATTGACTAATTCTTCTCCTTTTTCAGCTAATAAGTTAAACAGTTTTTGATTACTGGTTAAGGGAAGACGAGGAAAATCTATTTTGAGAAATTCAGCGTATCTGCTGCGATAGGTGGGACTATGAAAAATAGCATAAGCATAGTAAAATATTTGTTCTGGAGTTGGTTTTTTACCCAATTTTATTTTGATGGTTTCTAAAAATTTTGGGGATAAATTAGAAGTTTTTTCTATAAATAGGTTCGTTTGTTGATTTTCTGTATTTGGGTAAGTATAGAGAGGGAAATAATAGTTGTATTCTCTTGAATGAATTGAAATAGTATTACCATCTCCTATCTCATTCGTTACAAAACAATGTTTAAAACCGATCTCTTTTTGCTGACGACATAAAATGAATGCTAAATTATCAAATTGTAAATTTCTCATGACTTCATGTTTGGTCAGTTCTACAATATCTTTGTGATGATAATAGAATCTGCTATCAAAGGGACGATATAAATATGTAGTGAAATAATTTTCCCATTTTAAATTTTTATTTAGTGATAACCTCTTGAAAGAAAGCTTCCAATCACGAGTATCTTTTAAATCATAAATAGTAGATATTTGTTCATCTGTGATTCGTAAGTCTATAAAATCTTTTATTCTTTTATAAAGTTTATCTAAATCAAAATCAATTGCAAAATGATCTCGATGTGTTTTAACACCACTAGAATTAACAGGAAAAATATCTGTAACAATCCAACCTTGATTATATTCTGTAACTAAATCAAAATCTTTCGGTGCAAAAAAGTAATTAGGTGCTGTTGGTTTTAACTCTATCCAATCAACATCATTTAAACTTGCAGATTCCAAAAACCGATATTTATCTTCACGACTTCCCCAGAGATCATAATATAACACCTTCGCCATTTCCTTCACACCATCTCTGGATTTATAAGCAGTAGAAAAATAATCAGGTTCGCTTTTTTCCCGCACAGCAATTAAAATTGCTACTCCTTGCTGAATATCAAAAACATTTTGATCAATATTTCCATCGGGTGTAGTTTCTTTTAATAAAGAATTACCATGCAAATCCATGATATATAAACTATCAAAATACTTTAATAACTCCTCTCTCATTCCCCGATGAATTAAACCATTGAGATAGGAATGATTAGTAATAAAACCAATAATTCCATAACCTTTGGGTGTTTTTTGAATTTGATATTGAGCAAAACGAATAAATTTAATATAATCATCATCCAGAGGTTGAATATTTTTTTCTTTTTCTAACCTGACTCGACCTTTATATAATTCTAAAAGTTCGCCAATATGGGTTAACTCAGTAATAGTTTTACCAGCTTTCCCAGTTTTATATTTCTTATTCCAAGCTGAACCAGTATATTCAACATCAGCTAAATATTTCTCGTCTTGATTTAAAAGCCTTTTGCGTTTACTCGCATTTTGAGAACTAACAGAATAAGGAGGATTTCCTAATACCACCATTACCGGAACTTCGGTTTTTACTTTTCCTGCTTGACTTGATTCTTCCGCAATAATTTGGGTAATACCAGGAATTAAATCACCTTGTTTTATGCCTTCCTCTAACGCATTAGTTAAATAAACTTTTAATCTTTCTTCTGAATCAAATTTATAACCTAAATCTCCTAATAATAACCCTAATTTTAAATGTGCTATAGTATAAGGAGTCATGAATAACTCAAAGCCAAATAGGCGATTTACAAGTTTAGCATCTCTTAAAAAAGTATTCCATTTATCGATTCCATATTTAGAAACATTATCCCGAATTTGTTTAATAACTGCATATAAAAAAGTTCCGGTTCCTGTTGCGGGGTCAAGAATTGTGACTTTACGATTTCCTAAACCACGTTGTAAATCAAATATTTCTTCATTCACTAAAATATCATTTACAGCACGAACTATAAAATTAACTACAGGTTCAGGAGTGTAATAAACTCCGCGACTTTTTCTTAATGAAGATTGATAAGCTGCTAAAAATGTTTCATAAAAGTGAATAACTGGGTCTTCTGTGCGGGTTTCTTGTCCAAATGTTTCTAAAATATTGGTCATGTCAACTGAATTTAGTAATTCTACTAAATTTTCAATTGATTTGTGAATTTTGCTCACGCCATCAGTAGCAATAACTATATCGAATAAACCTTTTAAAAAAGGGATTCTATCACTAATATAAATACTTGCTGTTGTGCGGTTGAATGCAGATTGTCCTGGGTTTTGTGCGTGACCAATTTTCGCTGTAAATAAACCATAAGCAATGGTTTGAGCATACATATCAGCAAAACTTTGATTATCTATATCCAGAATCAATATTTGTTTAAATGTTTCTTTTAATTGATTTAATTCTTCGGTGTTTGCTTCTATATCTAAAGTTGAGAAAATCGCATTTCTAATAGTTTTAGTATAAGCTGCCATTTCTTTAGCCAAATCATAATAGTTATTAATATCTTTGGCTTTTTGATTGAGAAATAATTGCAGTAATTCTTCAATGGGCTGTAAATTATCAATTAGGATAATTTCACCTTGTTCTAAATTAGCTAATTTAGCAGTTTTTTCACATTCTCCATCTACGTACCAACGAAATTCGAGATAATTAGTTAAAATCAAGTTATAACCAATGTTTGATTCTAAATAACGTTTGAGTTGTTCGTTTTTTTCGGTTTTAGCTAAATCGACATTAATATCTTTAGCTTCTATATATCCTAAAACTCGATCATTTTTTCTGATAGTGAAATCAGGAATACCCTCTTGATTACCTTTTTCTTCAATTGTGGCATTAATTCCAATCATTAAGCCTTCAATCAGCCGTTGTAAACTGGGGTAATGACTGCGTTCTCCACCGCGTTTAATATTGGTTTGTAAGTCTTGGATGTAGTTGGTAAATTCAATCATGGGTAGTAGGACAGGATAGATTATTTGTAATAATTTAGAGTAATTATTTTAAAGTATGAATAAACTATTATGGCGTGATAGTTTAGTATTGACTGCTACTACCCAGAAGAGGAATTACAGCACACCACAGGCCGAATTAGCGCAGCTGTATAGTAGATGAAAGCATGATTGGGAGGAATCAATCGTCATGAACGTAATTCTGGCTAAGTGGACAATTGACGAATATCACAGCATGATTGACTCTGGTATTTTGTGCGATCGCAAGGTGGAATTACTGGAAGGAGAAATCGTCGAAATGTCGCCAGAAGGAGAACCCCATGCTTATTGTAGCCATGAAGCGGGTCAGTATCTCACAGATTTGTTAGGTACACGTGCCACGATACGTCAAGCTAAACCCATTACCCTACCCAACGACTCGGAACCCGAACCTGATTTAGCCATTGTCCAATGTTTAGGACGGGAGTATCGAGAACATCATCCCTATCCTGAAAATATTTTTTGGTTAATTGAGTATGCTAACTCTAGTTTAGAGAAAGATTTAGCACTAAAGCCTAAAATTTACGCCGCAGCAGGTATTTTAGAGTATTGGGTTGTAAATCTGAAAAAGTTACATTTAGTGGTGTTTAGAGACATCCTAGATGGAGAATACGCCACAAAACAAACCTTGAGGACAGGAACAATTCAACCTCTGGCATTTCCAGATGTTTCTATTTCCGTAGAACAGATATGCGATCGCACTTAAATCAGTTAACAGTTAACAGTTAACAGTTAACAGTTAACAGTTAACAGTTAACTGTTAACAAGTTATCCTATTAACTGATAACTGTTAACCATCCCCATTTTTTATCGTTCCACTTCCGCTACTTCTTTGGGAACCCCAGCCGTTAAAACTTCATTTCCTGTAGGTGTTACCAAAACATCATCTTCAATGCGAATCCCAATCCCCACCCAGCGCGGGTCTGTTTCTGGTTGGTCTTCTGCTAGTTTGGTCTCTGGAACTATATAAATTCCCGGTTCCACGGTTAACACCTGTCCAGGTTGCAAAATCTGCGGTTTATCTTCGCCGTGTTGGTAAACACCCACATCGTGAACATCCAAACCTAACCAATGGCTGGTACGGTGCATATAATAGGGTTTATATTTTTCTTCCTCAATTAACTTGTCAATTTCACCTTTGAGGATACCAAGTTCTACTAATCCTTCTGTGATTACACGCACGGCTGCATCGTGAACGGCGTTAAAAGTATTACCGGGCTTTACTTGAGCGATCGCCTGTTTTTGAGCCTCTAAAACAATCTCATACAATGTTTTTTGCTCTGGTGTAAACTTACCACCTACCGGAAATGTCCTGGTAATATCAGAGTTGTAATAACCATAAGCACAACCAGCATCAATCAGCAGCAATTCTTGATCTTGCATTTGCCGATGATTTTCGACGTAATGTAATACACAGGCATTCACACCAGAAGCCACAATGGAAGGATAAGCTGGCCCCATCCCACCCCGTAACTTAAAGGTATGTTCTATTTCCGCCTGGATTTCGTACTCATAACGTCCAGGTGCGGTAAATTCCCTAGCGCGATTGTGTGCTTCCACAGCAATGTCCGCCGCTTGGCGCATCAATTCTAATTCGGCTTCACTTTTCACCAATCTCATACTGTTGAGGATGGTTCCAGTATCTTCAATGCCAGTTGGCCCTGTCCCCCGCTTGGGATAAGTCCGCAGTAAGCGTTGGTAATGTCCGAGGATGGTATCATTAAAAGTGCGATCGCGTCCTAAATGATAGTAAATGCGATCAGCTTTTTCCAAATACTGGGGCAACTTTTCATCAAGTTCCGATATGGGGTAAGCTGCATCCGCACCATACTTTTCCTTGGCTGCATCCACCCCACAAAGATAACCAGTCCAAACTTCCTTTTCCCGATCCTTCGGTTGGACAAACAACACAAACCGATGTTCTGCATGGTGTGGGGCTAACACTGCGACGGCTTGCGGTTCATTAAACCCAGTCAGATAGAAAAAATCACTGTCCTGACGATAAGTGTATTCCACATCGTTGTGCATGACGGCCATTGGCGCACTGCGAAAAATCGCCGTACCATGACCAATTTTTGCCATTAAGCGATCGCGACGTTGCTGATATTCTGCTTGCATAAGTAATCAATTTGTAACTTTTAGTATTATTTTACACTTTAGACAACTGTAAACTAGGGAAAGTTGTGTCTAATTTCAATTATTTTAGCCAATATTTCTTTGAATAATTACTCACACCCTGATTAATATCTGGGTTGAACTCAAATGCCGGATTTTTAATGTATTGAAAATAACGGTATTTTTGGCAATATTAGCCGCTATTTAAATATAGTTTTTTCATGATAATTCACCTTCAAAAATATTGTTAATTTGTCTATAAAGCCTGATAATTCACTCGCAGATTAAAATCATTAACGAGACTAATAAATGTATGGAAAGACTGACAATTATTAAAGATAAATGTTTATAAAGAAATATGGAAATAATAAAAAAAGTTTTTAAATTACAGAATCTTACTCCACAAAAAAGTTAAAACTTGAATCAGAACAACTCATAAAAATACATTATGCCTACTTCTGGATTTGACGAAAGAATAAAGAGTTCATTTGATGAATCTGTGGCAATATCAACAGCTTTAGTATCTAATTCAGACCTAGAATTCAATCCTATATCACGAAGCAGTAGCAGTTCCTCACCCTTAAACACTACACCAACAATTCCCAACCTATTTGGAGGAGCCAACCCTAACCCTAATCCGTACTTAACCAGTGCGGCGATTGTGCCTGATTTCAACGGAGATGGCAAAACAGATAAACTTTGGGTCAATGCTGAAACTGGTGAAATCATCGTTCGCCTCATGGATGGAACCAGGATTATTGAAGAGGCTTCCCTCGGTCAATATGACCTATCATCTATGTCTTACGAAATTGCTGATTTTAATGGTGATAGCAAGACTGACTTCTTATTGCGTAACCAAGCCACAGGTGAAAATCGCATTGTGCTAATGGAAGGCACACGAATTGCTAATACAGTGGCGCTGGAAACAGTTGACCCCAATTGGACTGCTAAAATTGCCGATTTTAATGGCGATCGCAAGACCGATATTTTCTGGCATAATGCTCAAACTGGTCAAAATGCTATCTGGACAATGGATGGTATCACAGTTATTGACGCAGCCGTTCTAGACACCACAGACACAACCTACGCTCCCACCATTGTAGATTTCGACGGTAATGGCAAGAGTGATGTCTTCTGGCGCAATCAGACAACTGGTGAGAACAAAGTCTGGTTTATGGATGGTAATAACAAAACCGAATTTGGTCTCCAATCACAAGACCCATCTTGGGACTTTACCCTTGGTGATTTCAATGGTGACTTTAGAACTGATATTCTTTGGAGCAACAGCGAAACAGGTGAAAACAAGATTTGGACAATGAACGGTATTTTTGTCACTGAAGGTGCGCTAGCAACACTAGACTCATCCTGGACATCTTCTATTGGTGACTTTAATGGCGATGGTAAGACAGATATCTTCTGGCATAATCAGGTAACTGGTGAGAATACCGCCTGGTTGATGGATGGTACAACAGTTAGCACAGAAGCTTTCCTACCAAGCATTGCTCCTGGTTTGTCCCCATCATTGGGTGACTTCGATGGTAATGGCACAACTGATATCTACTGGCGTGACCAACAAACAGGTGTAGATAAAATTTGGTCTATGAATGGCACAACAGCAACTGAGTCTTTTGTTGCTGAAGAAAATAGACTGACCCCACAATGGTTTACCGCCTAGATCAGTGCTGAGTGTAAACTCAGTTTAATTACATCTTGAACCCCTATACTCTTTTCCCCTCCTCGCTTGCACCGGAGGGGTTAGGGGTGGGGTCTTTGATTAACTAAAATTTATTAATTAAAATTTGTAGCTTAAAAGCTGAATCTCACTATTCTCTGGGAGATTACTAGCGCTAATAGCAATAGTATCACTATTACTACGACGCACAGTCATACCCTGCATCACAGTGAGGAATTCATCCACTGGAGAAATATCACATACAGCATCAGCAGCTTGTGTACGGTAGTGAGTGGGAATCACCAATTTAGGATTTAACACCCCAATAGCCTGCTTGGCTTCTTGGGCATTATACGCCTTATCACTACCTCCCACTGGAATTAACGCCACATCGGGACGACCCATCATAATTCTTTGTTCAGTGGAAATAGGTGCAGCAGCGCCTCCTAGATGCAGGATATTAATTCCCCCTTGCTGCCAACGCCAAGCAGTATTTATCCCAAATTGCCTACCACCTCTGCGGTCATGGTCTATGGCAATTCCTTGTAACTTAATACCTTGATATTCGTAAGCACCCGGTGCAAATACTAACTTGGGGTTTCCTGGTAGTCCGTCTACAGCACCTTCATCCAGTAATTGACTGCTAATCATGACTAAATCTGCCTCAACTCGCGGCAGACGATAACCAGCTGTACAGCCAGCCGTCTGAAATGGATTAACCAGAATTCTCACCCCGCCACCAGTAAATAGAAAGCAAGTATGACCCAACCACTGAACTGATAAACCGCTAGATTGCGCGTCAGCTTTCAGATGCAAACCCAAAGTAGTAACTAGTGCTGTGGATAAACCCGCCCCAGCATAGCCTATCAACTGTCGTCGTTTCATTAATCACTCTCTTAACTGTAATTGTTCCAGAAAGTTTCGTAATAACTGCTTTCCTGAAGATGTTAAAACACTCTCTGGATGAAACTGGACACCCTGAATGTGAGGATAGTTCCGGTGTCGCACTCCCATAATAGTGCCATCTTCAACCCAAGCGGTGATTTCTAGGACTTCTGGGCAGGTGTCACGATCAATGACTAAACTATGATATCTGGTTGCGACCATCGGATTTTCTAACCCCTGGAAAACACCTACCCCAGTGTGAGACACCTGAGAAGTCTTACCATGCATCAAATCTGTAGCCGAAACGATTTTACCACCAAATACTTGACCAATACTTTGATGCCCCAAACAGACACCCAAAATTGGTAAATTGTGACCTAGCTGTTTAATTAAATCTTGCGAGATTCCAGCGTTTTCTGGACGACCAGGCCCAGGAGAAATGACTACAAGCGCCGGATTTAAGGCGCGAATTTCGTCTACTGTGATTTTATCGTTGCGAAAAACTTGAATATCTGATGCTACAGGGAACTCTGCTGCTAGTTCTCCTAAATACTGCACCAAATTATATGTAAAACTATCATAATTATCGATGACTATAATCAAAACTTATAACTCCTGGTTTCTATCACCCATATTATTTATAGTCATTAATTATCAAAAATAACCAGACATACCAACTGATGCCCTGCCTGAAGCCGACATGTACAAAGTATGTCCACTTTTCAAATATTATCAGCATGATCATCTGGGAATAACAACCAAACCTAGAAATTTGACATAATTAAAATCACCAAAGGCGGCAGCAAGAGTATACACGCAACCAGTACAGCTACCAAAGCGGAGACCAGCACAGCACCAGCAGCGCAATCTTTAGCGATTTTTGCCAACTCATGGTATGTCTGCTTCACGGTTAAGTCTACAAGGGACTCAACTGCTGTATTCAGTAATTCTAATGCCAAGACTAAGCCGCTAGTTATACCAATGATAGCAATTTCTACTGCTTGCAAATGCAAGAAAATGCTTAAAGCGATCGCTAAAGCACAAACACTTAGGTGGATGCGAAAGTTGCGTTGAGTATGAAAACTATAACTGATTCCAGCCCAGGCATATTTAAAGCTGATGAATAAATTAGAAGCAACTTGCCAGGATAGTTCCCGTTCCTTAGTGACTAGTGTTGGTAGACAGTTTGGTGTTGATGGAGGGGAAACTTGTTGGGACATAAGCTTAAAAATAGAACAACAAAGTAATTACAGCAGAATATCACTGATTTTTTGCTTTTTTTATGATGCAATCAAGTTGGAAGGATTTTTCTACAGAAGTATTATAAACACTTACAGACATAAATAATCCTTAATATTCTATGTCAAGATCAATACTGATTATTTTCAGTAAGATTACTTGCTGTTTGAGCATTTGCATCAACTGCTCTTCATCTGGATGATCCCAACCCAACAGATGCAATAGCCCGTGAGCGCTTAACCAAGCTAACTCTGTTGATAAACTATGCCCCTGCTGTTGAGCTTGACGTTGAGCTGTATTTACTGAAATCACAATATCACCTAGATACAAAGGCGCATCCAGCATTTCCGGACTTTGAGGAAAATCTACTTCTAAGGCCGCAAATGACAAAACATCTGTGGGTTGATCTTGATGACGATATTGAGAATTTAATGCCTGAATTTCCGCGTCATCTGTCAAACGCAGCCCTATTTCATAACTTGGCGCTGGCGGCAGATGAGGATGTAGAGATTCCAGCCAGCGATTAAACCAGTCTGACCAAGTTTGGGTAGCAATTCGACTATTGTTATCCCCAAAATCTCTAGCTTCTATTGGGGACGATTCATAAAACAAATCCTGCACATCTAGTTCAACTTGCACCAGCTTTAAACTCTCCTCACAGCTTGCAATTTTGGTTTGTTGTTAGTGAGTTAGGTAAGCCAGACCCACGAAAACAGCTAAAAGCCCTATAGTAGTGAGGGCAAAATGTTTCATAGAAGTGCCTCCCTTACGCACCATGTTTCGCATGGCCAATTTTACGTAGCTAGGTTTGGATTCTGTTGGTGAATTGCTCATAATAATTTACTCCCCAATCTCTTTTATCTATAAATGTAACAGCTTACCTATGCTTCTATCGTCATTGTGCCTATTCTTTCACCCTGCGCCCTGGGTTAGGACCTACGGTGTACACACAAGTCGGAAAATATAACCTGCACTCATTTTCTTTTCGTAGTGGAATGACACACTTAAAATGATGCCCTAGACGTAGGTTGGGTTAAGCGCAGCGCAACCCAACCGGACCAATGATGTTGGGTTTCCCAAAACCTCAACCCAACCTACAATTTTTGCAACATTTTAGGCTTGCCACGCCACTACTTTTAAAGGATTTGGGGTGATTCAATCACTTGTGTGTACACGGTAGGGGTTAGGCCAAAGTGTTTTCTACCAGCTGGTTTTCTTGCCGCAGATAGGCTTGAATAAACGAATCGAGGTCGCCATCCATGACATCAGATATGGCAGTTGTTTCCACGTTTGTTCGCAAATCCTTGACCATTTGGTAAGGGTGAAACACATAATTACGAATTTGGTTGCCCCAAGAAGCTTCCACCATATCACCTCTAATTTCGGCGACTTCTTTAGCCCGTTGCTCTCTGGCAATGACCAGCAGTTTAGCTTTCAGGCGGGCGAGGGCTTTGTCTTTATTTTGCAGTTGAGAACGTTCTTCTGTACAACGCACTGCCAGTCCAGTGGGTAAGTGAACAATTCGGACTGCTGTTTCTACTTTGTTGACATTCTGCCCACCTTTACCGCCAGCCCTGGATGTAGTAATTTCCAAATCCTTTTCGGGAATGTCTAGTTGTACGGAGTGGTCTAATTGCGGCATGATTTCCACTCCAGCAAAACTGGTTTGCCGCTTACCGTTAGCATTAAAAGGTGAAATGCGTACTAGGCGGTGTGTGCCTGTTTCCGAGCGCAAATAACCATAGGCGTAGCGACCAGTAATTTCCAGGGTTGCTGATTTAATCCCAGCCTCATCACCTTCTGATTCTTCAGCTAAACTGACTTTGTAACCGTGGGATTCTGCCCAACGGGTATACATCCGCATGAGCATAAACGCCCAGTCTTGGGCATCTGTGCCACCAGCGCCCGCATTAATTGTCAATACTGCCCCTTCTACATCATAGGGGCCAGAAAGTAACTGTTGTAACTCCCACTGGTCAAGTTCACGATTGAGCTTGATGACTGTAGATTCTGCCTCTTGCAATAGTGCTTCGTCAGTTTCTAACTCCAATAGTTCAACAACTGCTGTGGTATCTTCCAGACTAGAACGCCACTGCTGATATTGCTGGAGGTGGGCTTTCAGGTCGTTAAGTTCTTGCAGCGTTTGTTGTGCTTGAGTTTGGTCGTCCCACAATTCTGGTTGTGCGGCTATTTGTTCTAAATCTTGAATTTTGGCAGTCAGTGCAGGTATGTCAAAGATAGTCCTGGGCTTTACCCAGACGACCGGACAATATTTCGATTTCGCGTTTGAGTTCTAATACTTCCATAGTGCTTGCTAAAGAAGGTCAACTAACTATTGTAGTATAAAATTGCCATTCTTTATCTGACCACAAAAAACCGTGGTTCATTTACAGTCACCACGGCGGACAATTAATGATTATAGTTGGGGAGTAGGGAGTAGGGAGTAGGGAGTAGGGAGTGGGTTAAAACCCGAATGGTGTCTAAGTTTGATTATCCGTTTATGTCTTAACCTCCTTGGCGGTTGCTATAATTTGGATTGTTTTGAGGACCCTTAATCACGACCATTCAGGGCAATTAACAACCGCAAGATAAACACAAACAGATTCACGTAGGTAAGGTACATCGACAAAGCCGCAGGTAGATATTGGTCGTCCCGATAAGTCCGAGGCAAAATGTAGAAATCAACCACAGAGACCCCCACAAACAGGAAAACCCCTAAACCTGAGATCCCGATTTCTAACCAACTAGGTGTGTAAACACCAAACATGGCGAATGCAAATTGGACAAGACAGACAACGACCAAGGCAATTACACCCAGGCTGATGGTTTTTGTCAAAGCCATCCCATCTTTTTCGGAAAGATTGGAACCAATTTGACGAGCGACAATGAAGGTAACGCCACAACCAAGGGCAGCTAAACCAATACCTTGAATGCCAACGCCTTGGGTTTGCAAGGCAAGGAATACTAAGCCACTGAGGGTGTATCCAGATAAGAGACTGTAGGTTGCTAGTAGAGGTAGTGCTAAACTCTTGTTACCTTTTTCCGCAATATTTCTGGCAACAAAGAATAGAATTAACTCCACAATCACTGCACCAATGAAGGTGGGAAAGAAAATAGCGGGGTTGGTACGAATAACGCCTAGACCGCCATAGGTTCCCAAGGCTGTTAGCACAAGACCGCCACCGACAAAGGGTAGGGCATTGGCAATGACATTTGGGCCAATGAGGGCTTGAGTTTTAGCCTCACGAATAGCGTCACGAAAGTTGCTGGTATTGCTCATTTGTCAATTTTTTGAGATGAATATCCTATATATTCCATTTTTACCAACTTTTGCGGTGAACAGCCAAGGTTCACACTGATCAACAATACAATTTCTAGATGCTATTTTTGACCTCAACTTAGTATCAGACTTTGTTGCCCTCAAGTAGAAATACGGCTATGGGGTAAGGTAGGCATTTTTAATCATAAATAGCTAGCTTTTGTTGTAAAAACGCAACATTTTTGGGGGAACAATTATTCATTGGAAAAATAAAATAACTAGCAACAGCAAAAAACCGCGAAACTTGCGTAAAATTACTGATTAGTATAGTAGGATTTTCCCTAATTTCAGTAAAACAACGATGGTTTATTCAGCCTTGACTAAGGAAAATAATGAGAGATTTGAAGGCAATATACGCAACTCCATTTTTTTAAGAAAAAGGAGTTATAAAAAAGGAATTTTTATATGGCAACCTGTGAAACCTCTATGCGAATTGATGGTATGGAGTTATTGCACTCATACCACCAAAATCCCTCTATTAAACTTCGTAATCAACTCGTACAGTTACATACTGGTTTAGTCAGAAAGATTGCTCATAAATTCAGCCATCAATGTCATGAACCTTATGAGGATTTAGAACAAATAGGTTATTTTGGCTTAATTAGGGCTATTGAACGCTTCGATCCTAGCCAAGGATATGCGTTTAGTTCCTTTGCTGTGCCATACATTCGAGGCGAGATGCTGCACTTTTTACGCGATCGCAGTAGTCTATTAAAAATCCCCCGTCGTTGGCAAGAACTATATAACGAGGGGCAAAAAGTTCGTAAAGAATTATCAATTTCTTTGGGTCGCTCTCCCAGAGATACAGAAATTGCGGAGAAACTACAAGTCTCTGTCCAAGAATGGCAAGAAACTAAGTTAGCATCTCAAAATCGGATGCCTTTAAGTTTAGACGCTACCGCCGCCCATTATCTGGATTGCCAAATCACACTGGGTGAGGCGCTTCCTTGTCCTCGTTCTACTGCGCTTCAGCAACAAAATGAAGAACGGCAACAACTGCAAGGAGCAATTAATATGTTAGAAGACAAGCCCCGAATGGCAGTGGAAATGGTGTTTCTGAAGGAACTTTCTCGCAAGGATGCGGCGAAGAATATTGGCACCAGTCCGATGACAGTCACACGATATTTGCAAAAAGGCATTCAGGATCTAATTTGCTATTTACAACCACAAACAGTGCCAACAGGGTTTTGAAAATTGCTGAGACTCAGACGCAATAAATCTCTCAAAGAGGCGATAAATGTCTAAAAGACGCGATAAATGTCTAAAAGACGCGATAAATGTCTAAAAGACGCGGTAAATGTCTAAAAGACGCGATAAATGTCTAAAAGACGCGATAAATGTCTAAAAGACGCGGTAAATGTCTAAAAGACGCGGTAAATGTCTAAAAGACGCGATAAATGTCTAAAAGACGCGATAAATCGCGTCTCTACAAGCGAATCAAAACTCGAAAATCCTAACAATGACTAATGACTAATGACTAATTATCTTGATTTTAAATCAGCGATCGCACCTTTAGTCATGGCAGCAATGGTTTTATCGCTGGCTTTGGGCAAATGATAATACTTACCTGCGGCTGTTTGCGATAACTCTTTAGCAAAACCAGTAGACACAAATTTACTCTCGGTATCAATTACCAATAATTGCATCCCCAAGGCTCGAATTCTCGCGGCAATTTCTAACAATTCGGCTTTAATATCTGGTTTTTCTCCTGGTTCTAACGGTTCACCCAAGGAACGCGCCAAGGGAATATTACCCCGTCCATCAGTGATAGCCACAATTACAACTTGCCCAATATCACCACTCATTTGGGCATTTACACCCACACGGACTGCTTGAGTTAAACCATGTGCTAGAGGCGAACCACCGCCACAAGGTAGCCTTTCTAAGCGGTTACGGGCTAAGGCTATGGAACGTGTTGGAGGTAATAATACTTCGGCTTGTTCTCCTCGGAAGGGAATCAAGGCTACTTGGTCACGGTTTTGATAAGCTTCTGTCAAAAGTTGCATGACAGCACCTTTGGCTGATTGCATCCGATTTAGAGCCATGGAACCAGAAGCATCCACGACAAATACTACTAAGGCTCCAGCTTTGCGTACCAAACGTTTGGAACGGATATCGCCTTGTTCCACAATCACCTTTTTATTGGGCTGTCTTTGCCTTCTGGCTTTTTGATAGGGTGCAGCCGCCCTCAGAGTTGCATCTACCGCAATGCGTCTGACTTTCCCTTTGGGTAACATCGGCTTAATGTAGCGTCCCCGGTCATCAGAGAAGATAATGCTGCGATTCCCCGATTTGCCTTGTCGTTTCGCCATTTGGGCAAAATAAAGCACGCTCTCATCGAGAATTACCCCTTCAGGGTCAAAGACAAATTCTTCTGGAATGTCGGGGGGTTGTTGTTCGTCTTGTTCGTCTTGTTCCTGTTCTTCTTTGTCTTCTTCTTCGTCGTCTTCTTGTTCTTGCTGGTCTTCTTCGTCTTGATTTTGAGGTGGTGGTGGTGGGGGTGGTGGTGGTTGGTCTGGTGGTGGGGTCTGGACGATTGTGGAACGTGGGACAATCACTAATTCCACCGCCCGGCGTAAATCTTCCGCGTTGACTGTTGTCCGTCCTTCTAAAGCCGCCGCCGCTTTCGCTACACGCACGGCAAATAATTCGGCGCGATGTCCTTGGACTCCACCCCGAATGGCTTCAGCTACTAAATAGGTAATTTGTTCTTGGGTGATGGTGACTTCTTTCAACCATTCCCGTGCTAGAAGAATTTGGGTTTTCAGGGAGTCTAAGTCTTCTTCGTATTGCTGGAGGAATGCTTGGGGAGATTTAGAATAGGCGATCGCCTGCTCTACAGCTGATACTCTTTGATCTAAGCCCAGGACACCATCAGCAGAAAGAGAAATGGCAATTCTATCGAGTAAATGCTCCCGTAATGCACCTTCCTCTGGGTTATAGGTGGCTATAAATAAGGATTTGCAAGGATGCTGAAAACTAATGCCTTCGCGCTCAATCTGGTTGCGTCCTTCAGATAATACTGTTAATAGCTGATTGGAAATTTGGTCATCTAATAAATTCAGTTCATCTACATACAGCACACCCCGGTTAGCTGAGGCGAGTAACCCAGGTTGAAAAATAGTATCACCTTGCTGCACAGACTTTTCTACATCCACAGAACCCAGGAGTCTGTCTTCTGTGACTCCTAAAGGAATCTGAATAAAGGGTGCGGGAATAATTTGGGTGGGGACATCTTGAATATCTTTGTCTCCATACTCGGCGAACAGATAATCATCCCAGTCTTCTGGGTGATTGAGATCGCAGTTACTAATGGAGTCTTTAACAACTTCAATGGGTGGGAGTAAGGCGTGGATAGCACGAGCCATGACTGATTTTGCCGTACCGCGACGACCTGCGATCGCTACTCCTCCCAAACCGGGATCGACTGCTGCTAACAGCAAGGCTATTTTAATTGCTTCTTGACCGACTACAGCTGTCAAAGGGAAGGCTGTGATTGTGGGGTTGATAGTAGGCGCGGGCATGGTTGGCACAATAACGAGTCTCGATTTTTAGCATAGCAATTTCTGGCACATTTAGTCAGTCCTAATACGATCATCCTCAACTAAAATCACAGGAATCGGGCTGGATGCCAATACTGCCTGGGAGACAGAACCCACAAGAACTTGATGCCAAGATTGATGTCCTCGCTTACCCATGACAAGATCAGCAACTTGATAGTCCTGAGCCACACGGATAATTTCCTCTGGAATTGAGCCTGTAATAGCAATGAACTGATGGCGGATGTCTGCTAAAAGTCGTTGAGTTTTTTGTCGCAGATCCTCTACTTCTTGAGGATCGTTGCTGCAAATGATATGTAATACAATCACTTCGGCATCACTACGACGGGCAAGTTCAGCCGCTTTAGTTAATACCTGACGAGCTAGAGGGGAGGTATCAACAGCAGCTAGGATGAGAATCCGCCGAGCGATCGCCACCTTTGTGGGATCAACCTCGCCCCGCTCTAGCAATTTTGGTGCAAAAGTGGGAATAGCCCAAGCTCCCAAGGGGGCTGTGACGAGGATAGATAAAGCTGCGATCGCCAGAATTGTCTCACCACCCGGAATTCCCTCTGCTAAGGGAATCGCCCCGATTGCGGCTTGAACGGTTGCTTTAGCCGAATTCCCTGGCAGCAAAAACATTCGCTCCCGCCAATTCCAGTTACTCCCTAATGTAGATAAATACCATCCCAGAGCGCGTCCGATCAACGTCCCCATTGCCAGAATTACCAATCCTGGGAGCAGCGTTTTTTCTAACACTTGTAATTGAATACTTGCCCCTAACAACACAAATAAAACGATTTCTGCTATAGTCCACAGGCTATCGAAGCCAGAACGCAACCGTCGTGCTAAAGGAGCATCCAACTCAATCAAGAAAAATCCTGTTGCCATTACTGCCAAATAGCCAGAGAAGAAGGGTAATTTTTCTGCCATTACTACTAGCAACAACGCTAAACTGGCTGCAACTAGGCTATCTTGAACTGCATTTTGAGTCCAGTTCTGCTGCGTCAGCAACAACACCAAAAGCCTTGCGGTCACTAAACCCAGTCCGATTCCCAAAACAATTTGGCAAATAATTTGAAGAGGCAGAATTTGAACTGCACTCAGGGTGAAACCTAAAGGCAAGGTGATTGTGGCAGTTGGTCCTTGTGCTAAAAAGTTCAATAACAAACTAAATAATAGCAGTAGTAATACATCTGACAACGCACTACCAGTGAGGATGGCATCAGGTATCCCCTTTTGAACTCCCCAACCCAAACTTTTTAGTCGCAGCATTCCCGGTACAATCACCGCCGGTGACTCTGCGCCAATGATACAACCTAGCAATAGCCCGGTGGCAAAGTCGAATTTAAAAATCCAGATGGCAGCGAAGGCAATACATAGGGCTTCACACGCCGCAGGCAGAAACCCTAATCGCAGTGCTACTGTTCCTTGTTGTACCAGTTTTTCCCGGTCTAAACCTAAGCCTGCCTTCATCAAAATTACCATGACAGCGATCGTTCGCAAAGGAGCAGACGCTGCCAGTACATCAGGGCTGATTAGGTCAGCAACTTGAGGTCCCAGTATAATTCCCACCAAAACCATGCCTACTAGTGCAGGGGCTTTCAGCCGTCGGGCAATTTGTCCCACAAAAAAGCCGATCAGCAAGATTAAGATCAAACTTTCTAGCATTACGCAGTTATAAAATTATAAATATTCCCCACAAATATATAACAATCCGAATTTTGGTGTTGCTGAAACCAAGTATGAATTTAAATTTAGAGACGTTACATGGAATGTCTCTACAGGGGTTTTGACATGATCACAAATCGTGTTGATATGTTGATACTTCAAATCAGCAACGTCTGAATTTTGTCTAGTCTTTCTAGATTTTTCATAAAAAGACTAGCCACCAAAAATAAAGAATATTTTCAAAAGTTCAACTATTCCAATTCTAAAGGCATAGTTACTGTAAAAGTAGAACCTACTTCTACTTCGGAAACTACATCAATTTTACCTTGTAATAATTTTACCAAACGCGATACTATTGCTAATCCTAACCCAGTACTATCAGGAAGATAAGACCGATTACCCGAATTAGCGCGAAAGTAGGGTTGAAAGATTTGAATTTGGTTTTCTGGCGTAATGCCAATTCCTGTATCGGAAACTGCAATCGACCACTGATTATTATCCAGTAAGTGGCATTGGATGCTAATAGTCCCAGACTCTGTATATCGAATCGCATTACTCACCAGATTGATTATAATCTGTTGTAATTGAAATTCATCTGTGACTACTTGTTGAGGGATACTATCGTAATCGACCACCATTGGTAATTTTTTTTCGTCAGCTAAAGGCTGCAACATCTCACACACATTGTCGATTAACTCACGGACATTAATCAATGCTGGATGAAGTTTTGTTTGTCCGGCATCAAACCGCGAAATTTCGAGGACATCGTTAATTAAACGGAGTAATTGTCTCCCATTGCGTAGCACGCGCTCAATATGTTCAATATTGGCGTAGTTGTCTTTTAGTTCTGGCTTTTTTCGTTGTTGGCGTAAAAATAAATCTGAGTACCCAATAATTGAACTTAAAGGATGTTTGAGATCATGGGCGAGTTGAGAAATATGATCTTGATTGGCGATCACTAAGCGATTGAGTTGCTGATTATGCAGCACTAATGACGAATACAACTGCTTAAATTCCTGTAAGCGTTCTTCAATATAACTATTAACACACTGAGCGATCGCTTCGTCGATCACAGCATCAATTAAACGCATAGAACGGATAATTTCTGAAGGACTTCCCTTCAATAACTCAGCTTCAAGAGTATCAAAGATTACCATTCTTAGTAAATGGTATTCATGAGTAATTTCGGCTGGATCAAAACCTTGTTTAGCCCGAAGTATTCCATGATGCCAACTAGCCGTAACTATAGACTGAATATCACTACCCTGAGACTTAGAAAGCACTGTTACCATTGCTTCTAACACATCTGGAAGGTCATTTTGGATTGCTGTATAAGGTAAGTCTTCAGCACTTTCAATTTTTCTATCTTTAAGAACTGCGGCAACCCATTTTTTGAGAATAATCTCAGTATTTTCAGCCAGGAAAAGACTAAAATCCATTATTTTAAAGTGCGTCTGGAGTAGATGAGTAAACTTACATATACAATGATTTTAGCGAGTCTAGTACAAATCAACGAAATTAGTGTTAAATTAGACTATTATTTATTTAGTGGGTAGCCTAATTCAAATTCATCAAAACTGGATTTGGAACGGAGCTTACTACTAGACCTCAATAAACTAGACATTAATCTACATCTATGTACAAAAGTGTAAAATCCGAATATATCAGTAATTGAGGTCGAACAATGCTGCTATCCAGGAAAACTAAACTCAATCTTACGGATGCCCAAAAGCAATCAATGAGTAAACACGCGGGTATATCCAGGTTTACCTACAATTGGGGTTTAGCTACCTGGACAGCATTGTATCAAGATGGGTTTAAACCCAATCACTTCATTTTGAAAAAGTTCTTTAATAACCAGGTAAAGACAGCACTATCCTGGATTAAAGAAAAAGGTATTTGTCAAAAAATTACTCAATATGCTTTTGACAATCTTGGCAAAGCATTTAAAAACTTTTTTGAGAAAAGAGGTGATTACCCAAGATTCAAGAAAAAAGATGTCAACGATAGTTTTACTATAGATGCCAGTGGCAAACCTATTCATGTAGGCGGTAAATCAATAAAATTACCTACGATTGGCTGGGTAAAAACTTATGAATTTCTGCCACATACTACTTGCAAATCAATAACTATTAGTAAGGGTGCTGGTGATTGGTACATAGCTTTCACTTATGATGTAGTTACAGAGTCAAATGTCAAATCCTACCCATCTGTAGGTGTTGACTTGGGAATCAAAGCCTTAGCTACGCTGTCTACTGGCGTTGTAATTGAAAACCCAAAGGCTTACAGAAAAGCTAAAAAGTTACTAGCAAGACGGCAAAGAAAACTACAACGCAAAGAGAAAGCATCTCACAGGTATAGAAAGCAGAAAAACTTAATTGCAAAAACTCACAAACGTGTATCTGACATTAGGTTAGATAATACCCACAAAGCTACAACACATATTTGCAAAAACCACGCAGTTGTAGCTATTGAAAATTTAAATGTTCAGGGTATGTTGTCTAATCACAAATTAGCTGGTGCTATTTCCGATGCTAGTTTTTATGAGTTTAGAAGACAGTTAGAATATAAATGCACTAAGTTTGGATCTAAGTTAGTAGTTGTTGACCGTTGGTATCCATCCAGCAAAACTTGCTCTAATTGTGGACACAAACAAGAAATGCCTTTAAAAGAAAGGACATTTAACTGTGCGAATTGTGGACATAGCTTAGATCGTGATTTAAATGCGGCGATCAACTTAAATAATTACGCAAGAAACACGGAGGGCTTACCCGTGTCTGAACGTGGAGGGTTAATTGCGCCGACGCTACCCTGTGAAACGTTAAATAATGTCTAGACTTGTCTAGGTGTTATATAGCAGGAACCAATGTTTGGGGCTAATCTTAACGAGAGACACCTTCCAGTCTTAGCCCGTCAGCTAACTCCGTCGGCAATGGAAGGAACTCCCAAAACTTTGGCTTTAACACCAGTTGTTATTGGGGTTTCTTTGCGGATATGACTTGTTTATCCTCTGGGATAGGGGTTATCCGTTTTTAACCTACTTCTCATTCACCATGCGTTTCTTTGGGGAGAAGTTCAAATTGTGAAAATAAAGCCCATGTTAGTGCGTTTGCAAAGCGCCATCGGTCGAGATGACTTAATTGAGCAAATGGTATTATTACCAGAGCCAAAAAAACCTTTTTCTCCAGAAGTTCAAGCTGTTAACTTAATCGTTGCTTATGATGCTTCGCCTAATAGTCATACTGCACTCGATTTAGCCTTCTGCATTGCCCACCAAACGCGTTTAGCTACAAATGCACCAGTGAACGTGCAAGCCGTTTATGTGGTAGAAAATCATGATTATAATCAGGTTACAGATGTGTTGAGTTGTACAAAAACTCTGCCGACTTTAGAGTGTTCAGTAAGTGCAGTATCAAAGTCAGATATCCCGGTCTTAACTCAATCCAAATTAAGAGGAATCACCCAATTTTTAGCAGAAAAAACCATTACTCCTGTCCAAGAAGCGGACAGAATTCTTTGGCAAGCACGAAGCCTAGCTGAAGAATGGCAGGGTGATTTTAAATCTCATCTGCGGTTTGGTTGCGTTGCTACAGAACTTAAAAAAGTTGTGGAATTGGAAACTGCTAATATCTTATTTTTGGGATGTAAATCTGTTAATCATCCCCTAATCCAAATACTAGGTTCTAATTTTCCCTGTGCCGTTTTGGGTATACCCAATTGTATTGATGAATAAAGACTGGGCTGGATGCTAGTAATTTTTCATCCCATTAAAATTGCCAAAAAGTCACCTCAATGTAGTGGCGTGGCAAGCTTAAAATGTTGCAAAAAATTGTAGGTTGGGTTGACGTAAGGAAACCCAACATCATTGGCAGCGTTGGGTTGCGCTGCGCTTAACCCAACCTACGTTTAATGCACTATTTAGTGCTACCACTGTTTTATGCCATGATGTTTGGTGCGACTTTGGGAGGAAATGGCACTTTAGTGGGAGCATCTTCTAACATCGTAGCCGCAGGTATTGCTGAACAACACGGACGACGCATTTCCTTTAAAACTTTTCTCCGTTATGGAATTCCAGTCATGCTTGTGCAACTGGTGGCTTTAGCATTGTATGTAATGGTGCGTTTTCTTCTTTGATCATCTCAAAAAATGGCGTTGCTGAAACCAAGTATTAATTTAAATGTAGAGACGTTCCATGGAACGTCTCTACAGGGGTTTTGAGATCATCAAAAATGGTGTTCATACTTCAAATCAGCAACGCCAAAAAAAGAGAGCTATTCAAAAGGCGGTCGCCAGTTTCGGTTCCGCCTTGTCACATCTGTATTATTGAGGAGTTAATTAGTGTCAGATTTTAACTCCTCATGCCATGTTGATGACTAATATTTAATGAAGTGGAGTATGTCCCGTAAGACACTATATCCAGCTAAATCCCACAGTAAGTAAGCCAAAAAGCCAATCATTGCTAGCCGACCATTCCACAGTTCGGCTTGAGGATTAAAACCAAACAGAAATGAGTTACGGTCTACACCGTTATAAGCTTTAGCAACTGGTGGTAAATCACTGGAAGGACGAGTTTCTCTAGTTTCCATTTTTTACTCCAAAATCAAACTAATTATTGAATGTTTAATCGTTAATAACCAATGAGATGTAGCACGTCCCGCAGAACGCTATATCCAGCTAAATCCCACAGTAAGTAAGCCAAAAAGCCAATCATTGCGAAGCGGCCATTCCACAGTTCGGCTTGAGGATTAAAGCCAAATATAAATGCATTGCGGTCTCTACCATTGTATTCCAGAGCCACTGGTGGTAAATCAGTGGCAGGGCGAGTTTCTCGAGTTTCCATGTTTTTTATCCTGAATCATTTATTTGCTTAACTTAAATTTACCTTTTAATCAGTAAGTTGCTTTCCATCTGTAGGTACAAACTACACACACCTCTTGGGGACGATTATCAGAAATTTATAAGTATGGGTAAATCCACCTTGAGGAGGTGATGAAAATTCTAATTATAAATAAATGTAAATTAACACTTGAGCAAGGAGAATGTTTTTAGCATTTAAGCAAATAAACTTGTTGTGAGCAGCAATTTTCAAATATTACCTTGCAGTCGCGAATAAATTAGATTTTTAGTTCTTCATAGCTACTATTTAGCTCAAAATTTACCTTGTTAGCTCAATAACTTCTGTCTCGCGCTAGATATACTTTTCAAACTTTAGGGGGATGCTTTCAACAGCTAAATTCCACGATTCTGAAAGTTGGCAATAGTTGGGTATTGCCATAGATACACCAGATAAATAGATGTTTACTGGCTGCTCATGAAATTTCTCATCCTCCCCAAATTTAAACTTAGAATAAGGAAATATAATGTTTCAATGTACGGAAAACATAGTGGGAGTCTACAAGCCACTATTATGGTTGGCGCAGATTCCAGTAGTTCCCACAGGGATTACACCGGCGCAAGCATCAGTTCTCAATTCTGGTCCGCGCTTTTTTGTGGCTTTAATCTCCGGTGTAATCCTCGCTTTTGCTTTCCAATTAGTATTAACTAACCTCTCCGTCGCAGCTGGTATTTCCTACTTGGGGCGGCCATCTGACTCGGATGGAGTTGTGGGGGAAGTGGGAAGTTTCGGGGGTACGATTCGCAAAATTGGCACAGCACTGGGTTTGTGGACATTAGTGACTGTGACGATCGCTTTATTAATTGCTTGCTTTCTCGCGGTTAAATTAAGTTTACTGGTTTTAGATCCCAGACTGGGCGCAATTCTGGGATTAGTCATTTGGGGTGCATACTTTTTGCTCCTGGTGTGGGTGAGTTCGACTACTGTGGGTTCCTTGGTTGGTTCGGTGGTCAATTCCGCCACTTCCGGTTTTCAGGCGATTATGGGGACTGCTACGGCGGCATTAGGTGCTAAAGCGGTGAATCAGCAGGTAGTTGCAACGGCGGAAGCTGCGGCCTCTGCTGTGCGTCGGGAATTAGGCCATGTTGTTGATCCTGGTAGTATTCGGGAAAATATCGAAGATTACCTCGAACAGCTACGTCCCCCAGAATTAGATTTATCCCACATTCGCCGGGATTTTGAAGGTTTACTCAAAGACCCACAATTTCAAGCGATCGCGGGGAGTCCAGACCTCCGCAATATTGACCGCCAAAGGTTTATCGATTTAGTTAGCAGTCGCACCGACCTTTCTAAACGAGATGTTAACCGGATTGCCGATACACTATACAATGTTTGGCAGCAGGTAGTAGGTCAGCAAAAACCCATCCAAGACAATTTAGGTGAGTTAGTCAACTATTTGAAGTCACTTCCCCCAGGACAAACGAAGACAGATGAACTCAACGCCAAGCTGGATCGGTTAATTGCAGAAACTCGTACTTCCGAGACAACAGCAGAAAAACCCGGTTTGATGCAACAGACTTTACAACAGGGAATCACGGCGCTGACTGGGATTGTGTTGGGACGATCAGATTTATCTGATCTGGATGTGGAGAAAATCTGGCGATCGCTCACTACGGCAAAAGATCAAGCCATGGAACAAGCTGATAAACTAGGTTTACCGACACCATCAGAACCCTATAGCCCGATTCGGGCTGATGTGGAAAACTATCTACTCAATACATACTCTTGGCAATTGAGTCCAGGAAGAATCGCGGCAGAATTTCGTGATGTCATCTATGACCCAGCCGCCGACCCTGGTATAGTTAAAAGGGAATTAGAGCGACTTGATCGCCAATATTTTGCTAATATCCTGCAACAACGGGGACTATTAACTCAAGAACAAATCCAGGGTATTAGCGACCAGCTAGAAACTGTGCGCCAAGAGGTATTAATCATAGTCAGCGCTGCGGAACAAAGAGAAATAGCACAGGATTTGCAAAGGCGAGTAGAAAGTTATCTCCTGGTGACTGATAAGGCAGATTTGACTACAGAAGGAATTGAGCAAAACTTTAAACCATTATTAGCAGATTCCGAAGCAGATTACGAAACTCTGTCGCTGCGATTGTCGCAATTTGACCGCCAGGGAATGCAGGAAATCTTGCTAGAACGCAATGATCTTCAACCATACGAAGTAGACCCAATTCTCAATGACTTAGAAGACCAACGCGATCGCGTGTTGGTAGAATCTCAAGGATTGGCAGAACAAGCTAAATATCAAGCAGAAACTTTATGGTTGAATGTAGAATCATATCTGCGAAATACTGGTAAAGCCGAGTTAAATCCTGATGCGATTCGTGCTGATATTCAGAAGCTGATCGAAGACCCCCAATCGGGAATGACGGCTATGCGCGCCCGATTAGCTCGTTTTGACCGCGATACTTTGATTCAGTTATTGAGTCAACGTCAAGATTTGAGCGAACAGCAAGTTAATCAAATTATTGATGCGGTGGAAGATGCTTGGCATAATATCCGCCATACACCGCAAGCTTTGGCACATAAAGCTAGGGAACAGTACGACTCTGTAACCGCGACCATTGCCGATTATTTACGAAATACTGGCAAACAAGAGTTGAATCCTGAAGGCATTCAACGGGATATTACCAGATTATTTGAACAACCGCGAGAGGGAGCCGTAGCGCTGCGCCGTCGCTTGTCTCAGGTAGACAGAGATACTTTAGTGAAGTTATTGAGTCAACGGCGAGATTTGAGTGAAGAACAAGTCAATGAAGTTATTGATTCTGTGCAAACTTCGATTCGGAATATTGTCCGCGCGCCTCGTCGTTTAGCTACTCGCACACAGCAAAGAGATGGAAACATTCCAAGCTTATTTGTCGGAGTATTTGCGACAAACTGGGAAAGAAGAACTTAACCCAGAAGCGATTAAACGGGACTTACAATTATTATTGCATGATCCGCGAGTGGGAATGGAAAGTTTGAGCGATCGCCTGGCACATTTCGACCGTGACACAGTGATTGCTTTGCTGAAAATTCGCGAAGATATGACCGATGAAGAAGCCGCCAGAATTGCTGATAATATCGTCTCGGTACGTGATCAATTTGTGGAACAAATCCGGGGGATGCAACGGCGGATTCAAGATGTGGTAGAAGGGATTTTTGCCCGGATTCGTAACTATCTCAACTCCTTAGATCGCCCCGAACTCAACTATGATGGCATCAAGCGGGATGTTCGCACGTTCTTTGACGATCCACAGGCGGGATTTGAAGCGTTACGCGATCGCCTCTCTTCTTTCGACCGCGACACCCTAGTGGCGATTATCAGTTCCCGTGAGGACATTTCTGAAGCAGATGCCAACCGAGTTATTGACCAAATTGAAAGCGCACGCAACAAAGTATTGCAACGTGCCGAACGCCTACAACAGGAAACGCAACGCCGCCTAGAAGAGGTCAAGCATCAAGCCCAAAGGCAAGCGGAAGAAACCCGCAAAGCCGCAGCCACAGCTTCTTGGTGGTTGTTTGCTACAGCTTTTGTCTCTGCTGTATTTTCCGCATTAGGAGGAGCGCTCGGTGTGACTGTAGTGTAGGGCCGCAAGGCGGAAGTCAAAAGTCAAAAATCAAAAGTCAAAAACTTTATTCTGTAGGCTGTATTAGTGACTGGGGACTAGGTATTGGGAAAAAACTTTCCCCCTGCTCCCTGCTCCCCTGCTCCCTGCTCCCTGCTCCCCTGCCTCTTCTATTCTCCACTTGCTTCTCCCCATTGACTAATGGCAGAAAATATGGATGAGTAGTCATCATTAGCAAACGACATTTTTACGGCTGTGTGGACAAGTTGGCGCACAGCTTCAATACTGACGAGATCCAAACCTAGTGATTTGGCTTCTGATATAAACAAATCTGTATCTTTGAGCAAGTGTTTTGTGGGGAAATTAGGATTGGTATAGTTACCATCCAACATCCGCCGCAATTTTTTGTCAAAGGTAGGCGCATAAAGTGAACTTTCGCGCAGGATTTGCATAAACAAATCGATGTCGATACCTTGACGCTCAACAAAAGCTAGACTGAGAGCAAAGCTAGTGGTTAGGGAAGCAATTAGTTGGTTTAGTGCCAACTTCACCCCAGCCGCAGCACCGACTGGACCGACAAGTACTGGTTCTGAACCGAAATTTTGCAATAACTTTAAATGGCGTTGATATTGTTTTGGTTCAGCGCCTACCATGACAATCAACTTGCCAGTTTTTGCTTCGGGAATACTACCTAATACTGGAGCTTCTATATACTCGCCACCACCACCAATTACGGCATCTCTAATTTCTTGGCTGTCTGTAGGAGTAATAGTTCCCATCTGAATTACAGTCCGCCCTTCTAAAGTTCGCCAAGAAGTATCGGAAAGCAAAACATGATAAATTGCGGCGGCGTTAGTTAGCATGAGAATAATGGAATCAGCCGCACGAATTGCTTGACGGGGATGTGTGGCAATTTCCGCCCCAGCAGCCTGTAGTGGGGCTAATTTTTCTGGGGTGCGATTGTAGGCTACTAGCTCGATGTTGGCTGCTAACAACCGTTGCGCCATCGGTAATCCCATGAGTCCAGTTCCCAGAAATGCCACCTTCATTTTTTACGTTCCTTTAGTACAGGTGTAGCTAGTCGTATGTTTGATTGTACGCTTAGTGAACAATTATCTTTGTCCAGTGATAACTGTTCACTGATGACTGATGACTGACTAAAAATCAGCCACCTGCGGCAAATGTCAGCATAATGATCACCGATAGCAAGATGCCGGGGCTAAGTAATGTTATCAATAAAAAAAGTTCATGAGCCGTCATAATTAATACTTTCCTGTTGTCTGAATCTGCACAGTAGTCAATGTTATGCTAATCTATATTGGCATCGGATAGCATTCTTAGCTTGTCCGTATTTTAGGGATTTCCAGAAAATAAATTGCCCCATTTCATCAGACCATCTTTGTTCTTTATCCCCCCTGCTCCCTGCTCCCTGCTCCCTGCTCCCCTGCCTACCTCAGCAATGGAACATTTTTTTAATTAGAACTCCCTTAGCTTGGTATCGTTAGTCCTTTGAGTGGTTGAGCAATTTCTGTCTGCTGGAGTCCTTTGCTTTGAATTAACACTCCAAAGTTACCTAGTTCTGTAGGGTCTATTAGCTGGTGTAGTGCTTCTCGTCGTTTTAGAAGTTGTGAGAGAGGAAGGTCTTGGTGAGAAATGGCTGAAAGACGCTCGCCTAAACCCAAAGCCATTAAAAATAAACCTTGTTGGATAAACCCGATTTTCTCTAACTTGAAGCGATCGCCCCAGCGTTCCAAAGCTGTAAAATCAACATGGGCGGTAATATCTTGCATCCCGACGTTGATATAAGCGTTATCGTGGTGGCGATGATTGTAATAACATTGTAAACTTCCTTGCGATCGCCTGGGATGATAATAACGATCAGCCGGGTAGCCATAATCAATAGTTAACACATACCCTCGATGCAAGCGGTCGGCTACAATACTCAACCAGTCACCAGCAGCCAAATTAATTTCACTGCGATAGCCATCTTCATAACCACGGGAAGTTAAATCAATCTCCACTAAATCCAGATATTTTTGCAGTTCCGGTGTAGAAAGTTCTCCCGTAACTTCCACAAACAACGGCTCAGATTCATCTTTCCCAGTGGTAACATAAACTTCGTGCATTTCCCCATCTGCTAAAATAAACTGATGCACAGGCAAAGCATCCACCAATTCATTAGAAAAAAAGCAGCCAGTTATCGAGTCTGAAGGGATATCTGCTAAACTGCACCAACGCACAGAAAAATCTTGCAAACGTTGTTGCTGTTCTTGCTGAAATCCTGGCGACTTTTCCACAATTACATAATCCAGCGCTGCAAAAAAATCTGGATGATGTAGCCTAGAGTGCTTGAGGATATGCATAGCCAGCAGTCCTTGACCGGCTCCCATTTCCACCAAAGAAAAAGGTATAGGACGCGCTAAAATCTCCCACATCTGCCAAAATTGTTCCGCCAGTAACTCGCCAAAATCAGCACCGAGATGAGGCGAAGTAAAAAAATCACTACCCTGAAAACCAATTTTCACAGCATGACTAGAATAGTAACCGTGTTCAGGGTGATATAGAGCCAGATCCATAAATTCAGCGAAAGTAATTCGCCCTTGAGGACTGGTAGAAATATGATAGGCGATCGCGTTACACAATTCTGGATTGGAAGTCATGCAAAAACTATAAAAATGTAGTCGGGGTATATGACTACGCTAAAGCGACAGCGTAACCCACCATCATCCTACGACACCCCGCCCTGGAGTCGCATTAAATTCTCCCCTCTCCTTACCAAGGAGAGGGGCTGGGGGTGAGGTTTTGTATTTTATTAAATCCCTATTCCTAATCAAGAATTGCGCCGCCTAAATCAGCATCCTCCAAATTAGCACCATTCAAATTTGTATCTTTCAAATCTGCTTCAGAAAGATTCGCTTGAGTCAGGTTAGCTCCATCGAGATTTGCAGCTTGCAAATTTGCTTCCTGTAAATCTGCCTCACTTAAATCCGCTTCAATCAGATTAGCCACTTCCAAATTAGCCTGACTCAAATCAGCACCATCTAAAATTGCGCCATCTAAAATAGCACCATCCAATATAGCACCAACTAAGTTGCATTCAGTCAGATTAGCATTACTCAAATCGGCTCCATTCAGGTCAGCTTCAATCAAACTGGTTTGAACTAAATTAGCATAATTCAGTTTAGCGCCACCTAAAATAGCTCTATCTAAAATTGCGCCACTGAGATCAGATTCTCTTAAATCCGCCTCACTGAGATTAACGCCAGTAAAATCTCTAACGCCTGCATTATAGGTTTTCAGGAATTCATGTACTTTCATATTTATCGTGCGAGGATCTGTTAATTTGCTAAGTAATTTTGAGAAAATCCAGATTGAGTTCAGCAATCCTCAGTACGCGCTGCCAAGAATTAATGTGGTGAATTCTGGTTTCCCTTTATTTAGGTTATCTATTTTGAATTTCTTCTACCACTATCTAGAGTAGTAAGTTGATTTCATCCTTAAGAGTGATACATTAAACAATGTCCAATTAATAAATGATATACTGTTAAGATAATTCTTTTTATTCTGTGATTAATAAGGGAAACAAAAATGATAGCCCAAGAAATAATGGGAAGTGTTGATCAAAACGGTCAACTTTGTTTAGATACCCCCTTAATGGCTCACAAACATAGCCGTGTCAAAGTAATTGTTTTGTTCATAGATGATGAAATTGAGGAAAATGATTCTGGTTTAAGCTATTTGGAAACTTCGCTTAAAAACACACCAGTTTCTCAACTTGGGGAAGCAGTTGACCAGGACTATGAAAAAGTTACTCAAGCCCAAGGAATTTTAAAGCATAAGAAAGCAGCAATGCTGGCTCATTTAGATACTCTACGTCAGGAATGGGACGAATGAGATATCTTTATGATACGAATATTTTTATTTACTATCTGGCTGATGAGTTAACAGTTAGTTCGTTATTTACAGAAAAATTCCTGCATTTGCACGAGCTTAATTACGCACTTTTCGTTTAATTTGTCAATATCTGATGCTAAATAAGTTTTAGCAAATCCTCCACCACCTAATGATTTGATTGGTTGATAGCGGTTCCTCAACGTGATTAGGGGAACTCCGCAACTGGGGCAAAATTTGGTATGTTCGGGAACTTGCGGGTTATCACACTCTGCGTTGAGACAACATATCTGGTTCATGGGTGGGTCGCGATAGATACATTTATTATTAAATATCTATCAGTATATAGGAAATTCTGCTTAAGTGGGTTTGTGTTCTGGAAATATGAAAAGAGGCTCAGATCCCCGACTTCTTCAAGAAGTCGGGGATCTTTCTGTTCGTAACTTATTTAGGATTGCTATATCTATAGTAGTAAGTTCATTTCAGCCTTAAGAGAGATATTTAGTAATTATCAAAAATCAATATTTATGGTCAAGCGATCGCACTGGCTATTGTGATATTTTCAATTAATAAACTAAAAAGATGAGCAGCAGAAACTACTTGCTTTTTCTGCCTACTGAGGGAAGAAAAATTCAAGCGATAGCTCAGGTGTATTTCATAGACAAGTAAAAGCTCTTTTAACGGCAATATTGCCTGATTTAGTTACTATGGTAACTTTGAGGAAAATTCGGCGGTTATTAACAGAAATTTTGGATGAATGGCAAGTTAATGAAGTCTCTCTGCTAGCTTCATCACTAGCTTATTACACAGTGTTTTCCTTAGCGCCACTAATGGTACTGGTAATTATGATTGTGGGGACAATATTTGAAGAAGCTATGGTTCAAGACGAGCTGATTTATCAGTTAAGTCAACTGTTTGGAAAGGAGGGGGCGGAATTAATTTCTACAGCTATTGTCAATCTGAGAGTTGATTCTGAAGAACAAACGTTTCAAATTGTGTTTAATATTGCTTTTTTACTATTTGGTGCTACTGGAGTATTTACCCAAATTCAAACAGCACTAGACAGAATTTGGGAGGTAAAGCCAGCGCCAAAACACCGGGTTTTAAATTTATTGCGTAAACGCTTATTGTGTTTTTTGATGGTACTGGTAATTGCCTGTGTGTTAATTTTGTTTTTTGTAGTCAACACAATTTTGGCAAGATTAGTTATTTATCTGAATGAATTAGTTCCCGGTTCAGGTTATCTGTGGCAATTCATTAGTTTATTGATTACTTTTGGCGGGACAACATTAATATTTATTATGATGTATAGTATACTACCAGATGCCCAGGTTGCTTGGCGTGATACTATCGTTGGTGCGTTCATTACCTCACTTCTGTTTTTAGTAGGACAATATTTCTTTGGACAGTTTCTCAGTCGCACTGATTTTGGTTCTACTTATGGCGTGGCTGGCTCGTTTGTCATCGTGATCACTTGGATTTTTTACGCTGCTCATATTCTGTTTTTAGGGGCTGAATTTACCAAGGTTTACGCTAAACAGCGCGGGGCTGCAATTGTTCCCTCTGAATATGCTGTACACGTCTTTGAAGAACAACAGCAGAACCAGTCATTTAAACCGAAAAAATGTCCCCGGAGGTAGATGAATTTTCCTCTAATTACTTAACACAATTTTATTCGGAAAATATCGGTAATTATCAGCCAATAGTGTCATATATAATCTATCTAAATTATGAATGAGCCAAGCATCAAAAGGTTTTGGGAGCAATTGAATAATACACGGCTAATTCGTTATGTATTACTGTTAGTTCTTGGTTGGGCAATTGTTCAAGTTTTGGCTTATTTTTCTACAGTAATTATCATTTTTATATTGGCTGGTATTCTGGCATTCTTGCTGAGTTATCCAGTAAAATGGGCTGAACGTTTTTTACCACATGGAATTGCAGTTATTATCATTTTTTTATTGAGTCTGGTAATTTTGGGTGGATTGATCGCAACCCTCGGTTTTGCCATTTTATCTCAATTTCAACAAATAATTGAACAAGCACCTCAATTTATTGACTATGTAATTTCTCTATTAGAATCATTACAAAATATCCTAATCAGATTTAATTTTAAGGTTGATTTTCAAGTAGTCGAAGAAGAACTACGCAATCAAATTTTAGCAGGAATTGGTACAGGCTGGGCAACGTTTCAAGGCTTGTTAATTAATTTAGTTGATTTGATTTTGATTGCTGTTGTAGCTTTTTTTATGTTGCTAGATGGCAAAAGAGTTTGGAATTTTATGATCAAAATTCTCCCGCCAAGTATTCGTCATAAGTTCACTATATCTGTCCAGCAAAACTTTTTAGGTTTTTTTTGGGGGCGTTTATTATTGTCTTTATTTTTTGCCATTTCAGCATTTATTGTGTTTATTTTTCTGCAACTACCTTATGCCTTATTTTTAGCCGCGATCGCCGGAGTATTTGATTTAATTCCTGGCATTGGCGCTACAATTGGAATTACCCTAGTTGCCCTGATTGTTTTACCTCAAGGAATTTGGCTGAGTGTGCAAGTATTAATCGGTTGTGTTGTCCTTCAGCAAATCGAAGAAAATTTACTGATGCCGCGCATTATGCAAGGCTCAATTAATATGAATCCAGTCTTCATGTTCTTTGCTTTGTTAGTCGGGGCAAAAGTAGCGGGTTTAGTAGGAATTTTTCTATCAATTCCTCTGGCGGGAGTATTAATTAGTATGTTTAAAGTTGAAGAAATGCAAGGGGGAAATTAGCAACCACGCATCCTTGCCATTTGTTTTGTAGAGACGCGATTCATCGCGTCTGTGTTGTATGGAAAGAACTTTTACAGCAGGAAGACAGGAAAAAACAAATGGGACAATACCAGAAAATTGCAATAACTGTCACAATAGTGAAAACCACTGCTTTGAATTAGATTTACCAGTGAACGCCCCTAGCAAGAATTCAGAACAAACCCAGTCACGCAAAGCAGATCATATCCGCATCTGTTTGGAAGAAGATGTGCAATTTCATCAACTCAGCAATGGACTGGAACGCTATCGCTTTCAGCACTGCTGCTTACCAGAACTAAACTACGAGGATATTGATACCAGTACAACTTTCTTGGGTAAACACCTAGCAGCCCCGATGTTAATTTCTTCTATGACTGGAGGAACACAACAAGCCGCAATGATTAACCAGCGTCTGGCAAAAGTGGCTCAATCCTATAAAATTGCCATGGGTGTTGGTTCTCAGCGTGTGGCGCTGGAAAAACCCCAAGTGGCTGATACCTTTGCTATCCGCAAGTACGCGCCGGATGTTTTGTTATTTGCTAATTTGGGCGCTGTACAACTGAATTATCACTATGGTTTGGATGAATGTCTCAAGATTATTGATATCTTAGAAGCTGATGCTCTGATTCTGCACATTAACCCATTACAAGAGTGTATTCAGCCTAGTGGGGATACTAACTTTAGAGGATTACTTGACAAAATTCATGTTTTGTGCAGTAAGTTAACAGTGCCAGTGATTGCGAAGGAAGTGGGTAATGGCATTTCTGCCACAATGACAGAAAAATTGTTAGCGGCTGGAGTTACAGCCATTGATGTGGCTGGTGCGGGTGGGACTTCTTGGGCAAAGGTGGAAAGTGAACGGGCGGAAAATGCCTTGCAAAGGCGCTTGGGTAGGACATTTGCTGATTGGGGTTTGCCAACGGCGGACTGTATCACCAGTATTCGCGCGATCGCTCCTGATGTCCCCTTAATTGCTTCGGGGGGATTACGTAATGGGCTAGATGTGGCTAAAGCGATCGCTCTGGGAGCAGATATTGCTGGTTTAGCTATGCCTTTCCTACAAGCCGCAGTGGAATCAGAAGCCGCACTGTATGATTTAGTGAAGGTGTTATTTGCGGAAATTAGCACAGTATTATTTTGTACTGGCAACACCACATTAAATAACTTGCAAAACTCACAAAGTTTACAACGAATACAATAAATCTTCCGGCGATTTATCCCAAACTTAGGGTTTTTCGCCGATTATGCTAAAAAACTAAAATGCGTAATTTTTTCAAACAAACTTTTGCCAGTGTACTAGGTACTGTACTAGGACTGATGATTTTCTTCGGTATCAGCACAACAGGAATATTATTACTGTTATTTGCCGTTACCGCTTCTAGAGATACTACTCCCGAAGTGAAAGATCAGTCAGTCGTGGTTTTTGACTTGTCAATGAATATTACCGATAGCGCCCCCGCTTCTGGCGAATTGCTGCAACGAGCTTTATCCGGAGCCGAAGCCCCCAGAATGACACTCCGCAGCGTTCTTGATACCTTGGAAAAAGCCAGGCTTGATCCGCGCATTGTCGGTATTTATTTAGACGCAACAGGTACAAGAACATCTGGTAGCATGGGCTTTGCTTCCCTGACAGAAATTCGCCAGGCCTTGGAAAAGTTCCGCGAATCAGGAAAAAAGGTTGTCGCCTATGGAGTCGGTTTAAGTGAAAGGAACTATTACCTGAGTTCGGTGGCTGATACAATCGTCCTGAATCCCATAGGCTTGATGGAAGTTAAGGGTTTGAGTAGCCAACCAATGTTTCTGGCGGGGGCTTTAGAAAAGTTTGGACTTGGTGTTCAGGTTGTGCGGGTGGGCAAATTTAAAGGCGGAATCGAACCTTTTATCCTCAACGAATTGAGTCCAGAAAACCGCGAACAAATCCAAAAATTATTGGATGATGTTTGGGCAGATTGGCGGAGTACAGTCGGTTCTAATCGTCAAATTACCCCGCAACAGTTGCAAGCGATCGCCGATACTCAGGCAATACTGACAGCCAGCGAAGCCAAAGCCCGTGGTTTGGTCGATCAAGTGGGATACATGGATGAGGTAGTTACCGACCTCAAAAAATTGACAGCCAGCGACGAAACAGATCGCTCCTTCCGACAAATTAATCTCAGAAATTACGCTCAAGTTTCTGGTAAATCTCTGGGTATAGAACGCAACTCCCTAAATAAAATTGCTGTGGTTTATGCTGAGGGCGAAATTGTCGATGGTAGAGGGGAAGATGGTCAAATTGGCGGCGATCGCTTTGCCTCAATCTTCAATCAAATCCGTCAAGATGATGATGTCAAGGCGGTTGTCTTGCGAATTAATAGCCCCGGAGGTAGCGCTACCGCATCCGAGGTCATGCAGCGAGAAGTAGAATTAACTCGCAAGGTAAAACCTGTGGTGGTATCCATGGGTGATATCGCCGCTTCTGGTGGTTACTGGATTGCCAGCGATTCCAACCGTATTTTTGCCGAACCAACCACAATTACAGGTTCCATAGGCGTATTTGGAGTGCTGTTTAATGGGCAACAACTAGCCAATGATAATGGGATTACCTGGGATACGGTAAAAACTGGCAGTTATGCCGACCTGCAAACCGTCGCCCGCCCGAAATCACCCCCAGAGTTAGAAATTTATCAGCGCAGTGTCAACCGCATTTATGAGCTATTCCTCGATAAAGTTGTTCAAGGTCGCAAATTACCACCCCAAAAAGTGGCAGAAATTGCCCAAGGACGAGTTTGGTCAGGGATGACGGCTAAAGAAATCGGTTTGGTAGATGAAATCGGTGGTCTGAATGCTGCTATTAATTATGCTGCCCAGCAAGCTAAACTGGACAACGATTGGCAATTGCAAGAGTATCCCAGAGTGACTACCTTGGAAGAACGCTTATTTGGACGCGCGGTTCAAGAAATCACCACTATTTTAGAGATGGCGGGAGTGTCAGTTAAACCAGCGAATCCTTTGACCGCCCAATTTTACAAACTCCAACAGGAAATGCTCATTCTCCAAAAAATGAACGATCCTCAAGGAATTTACACTCGTTTACCCTTCAATTTTCGGATTGAGTAGGTTTTTTGCATACCTGCTCTGATCCAGTGAAGGGGCTAGTACCGCAAGGCGGAAGTCAAAAGTCAAAAGTCAAAAGTCAAAAAGCTTATAAAATGGGCTTTTCATGGATTTTGAATGGTCTGTTTATTTACGCCGACTTGTACTAGGGACTGTTTTTAAACCCAAAATTAGACGTAAATGTAGGTTGGGTTGAGGTTTTGGGAAACCCAACTTAACCCAATATTTGGTTTGCTTCGTTGGGTTGCGCTGCGCTTAACCCAACCTACTTTTAGACTGATCCAGCCAGTGAAATCGTCTCCAGTTATAGCAACTGCCAAGGAGGTTAAGACATAAACGGATAATCAAACTTATACACCATTGGGGTTTTAACCCACTCCCCAGAAGAAGCAGGGGAGCAGGGCGCACCGGAGTAAGGGGGAGTAAGAAATTATTTTAAACTTCCGGTTACTTAATAAGCATTCTTCTTCTCCCCTGCCCCCTGCCCCCTGCCCCTTTTCCTCTTCTCCCCACTCCCCACTCATGCCGATAATTATTAAATTAATATAAAGATTTCGCAGAAGTTTGTTTAATTCTCGATGTTTGCGATAGTCTATATAAAGGTTAAATATGCGTAATCAATGTTTTTGGCACCATTACGCAAAAATCATCGAAAATTCCAGGTTCTATGGTCTTTTAACAATCACACAGATTCTGTTGACCATAAAACTCCAAAATTTACCCGCCTTCCCCACTCATCTCTCTATGTAATTTTTGGAAGGCCAGCTTACCCGTATAGCATCCACGATGATCGCTTGGCGGTATTTCAGTTATGTAGTGGTGATTACCGTACAAAACCGAATTTTCCAGCCAACTGCTAGAGTTTGTTATGGTATAGTTAGATAGTTAAGACTAGCTTTGCCAACTACAATACTCCACGCATCGACGACAATTGCAAAACGGAAAGCAGTTTTAATTAAGCATTTACCAAACATAATCTGAATTGAATCGAGGCTATGACTCAGCAAGTGATTCACCCAATGGTGAAATTGCAGCGTAACGTGCAATCACTCATCGAATCCAATATTATCAAACCAACTGATAGCATTTGGAAAATTGCATTGCTCTATGGCAACGACTGGCAGCACTGGAAACAGGAACTGCAAGACTTTGGCTTTAGTATGCAAGATCCAATTGGCGACTTGCTATCAGTAGAAGCTTGGGACGAAGAGTAAGACAAAGTGCATTGGGAGTAAGTATTTCTCATCCTCCCCACCGACTATACTGGGCAAGCAGCTAATGCTAAGGCCAGTTCTTTAGCACTTTGGTAGCGATCGCGTGGCAACTGCTGCGTAACGCGTTCAATAATTTCTCTCAATTGAGGACTAATAGTGGGAACATTGACCACATCAAACCGGGAAGTTTGTCCTCGGTGACGATAAAACTTGAAAGGATTTTCACCTGTGAGCAGAAAAATTAACGTCGGGCCAATGGCATACAAATCGGATTGAGTTAAGGGTTGTCCTCGTTCCTGTTCAGGAGCGCAGTAACCTTCTGCACCAATACGAGTGCCAGGTGTTGTACCAATCTCCTTCACAGCCCCAAAATCCAACACTACTATTTGATTATTGGAATTTCGCACCATCAGGTTAGCGGGTTTGATATCACGGTGGATTAGTGGTGGATGTTGGCTGTGGAGATACGTTAATATCTCGCAGGTTTGAATCATCCAAGCGATCGCTTGGCTAGGCGTAACTGGCCCAGTCGCATAGACTCTTTTTTCTAAATCCTGTCCATGAACTAATTCCATCGCCAAGTATTTTTTGCCAGCAACCACAAAAAAATCGTAGTATTTGGGAATCCCCTCATTGTCAAGGGATTTGAGGGTATGTGCCTCTCGTTCAAATAACTCTTGGGCTTTGGCAATTTTAGCCATGTCAGCATTCATTTGCTTTAAAACCAGCAATTGTGGTTTTCCTTTGCTCAGACCTGCTCCATCCCAAGCGAGATAAGTAGTACCCATACCTCCCTGTCCGATAACTCGCAACACCTGATATTGACGAATTTTCTGTTGCACCGAGATAGGTTGACCGCAATGAACGCAAAATAAATTATGAGGAGAATTCCCTTCGTGCTGGCAAGTGGAGGCTAAATCCCCTGCACTTTCGGCTTCAGCTTCGTCACCTGTAGGCGATCGCAGCACAGTATCTGGTATTTTCTGCAATTGGAATTGTAATATTGGACCTCCCTGTGCTAGTTGCAGCAGGGAATTATCCGGCACAGCACACTGAAGCACAAGCGTACCATCCAAAAAAGTGCCATTAGTGCCTTTACTAAACACCTGCCAAGAAGCAACATTTTTATTTTTGGCAGAATTAACTTGCCTCAATTCCAAATGGTGTCGCGAAACCAAACTATCAGATAAAACCACATCATTATCCCCCGCTCGACCAATGCGAATGACGGAGGAATTTTCAAAGCACCACTGCTTGAGTGACGTTTTTTGTTGCGGTTCTAACAGGGTCAGAATAACCACAATACGACCTGCATAAGCTTAAACAATTAGGGATTAGGCATTAGGGATGAGAAAATAATTTACTACTTCGCACTTCCTTTGGTATTTTTAACTCTCCATATTTGGGCGCAATTTAGCCCGGATAAGTATAGCAGTAATGTTGTCATGACCATTGTATTGGTTTGCCAAATCAATTAATTCTGTGACTCCCTGTTCCAAGTTAGCGCCAGTACTCAGCAGGGGAATTAGCTGATTCTGCCCATGAATTTCCAGGACATCATTATCTGATAAGCCATCTGATACCAGAATGAAGAGGCTATCTTCAGTAATCTCAAAAAATTCGACATCGGGATTAATTGAGTTTTGATCACGAGGTCCCAAGGCCTGAGTTAGCTGGTAAGCATCCGCACGGGCATAAGCTATACTGGCTTCCACACCTCTAGAAATTTCTCGTTGACCTACTTCGTGGTCTACTGTGATTTGTTGCAATCCCTGCTTCCGTGTCAGGCGATAAAGGCGACTATCTCCTACGTGGGCGACTGCGGCTTGAGTACCTTCAATTAAGAGCATCACCAAGGTAGTACCCATACGCTTGGTGCCAGAACGGACTTCTTCTTGATTTACCTCATAAATTGCTTGATTAGCTAAATATACCGCCTCACGGAGCATATTTTCCGTGGGCATTTGGTTAGCCATCCAATGTGCATCAAAATATTGCCTGAGAGTGTTAACTGCTAACTCACTGGCTATCTCACCCCCGGCGTGTCCACCCATCCCATCACAGAGGATATACAAACCACGGGCTTGTAAAATTCGGTTTCGGGGCAGTTCCAGCTTGTTGATTTTGGTTTCAATGCCAAAGCAGTCCTCATTGTGATGACGTTGACGACCGACATCAGTACGTCCGGCATCTTCCAAACTATTCAATTGCATTGATAGCAGAACAGTTGGCAAATCATCAGCTTTGGCAGAGAAATTTTCTAAATCATCTACTTGTAAAATAGTGGGTGAGGCAGTCTCTTTTTCTTCCATTGGATCAATATTTGCCGTGATTGGTGTTTCTAATTCAGTGGCGATCTCTTCTAAACGCGATCGCAACTGCTCAACAGTTGGAATTTTACCGAGTTCCAAATCTTCTAAAATCTGCACTACAGAGCCAAACTGAGTGCGTTGAGACTCTCTAAATAGTGCCTGCCAAACTTGCCCCAAAGCTTGGATAGTTAAAGGTTGCCCTGGGATTGTAAATTTTTCTACTTCTCCCAAATCAGGTGATGCCATAATTGGCTGTTCATCTAGTGATTCTACATACAACCTTTGTAGCGCCAGTGTTTGGTCTTCGTCTAAGCAGAGATTCGACACATCCAGCAAACTTTGACGACAATTCACTGTTTCTAACACAGACCAGAGTTGGGTCATCTGATAAAGACAGTGTAAAATTTGCAACATGGACGTTTCTTCAGATTGCCATAAATCTAATAAAGACTGCCAATCTGAACGATCTTCGATTAACAACACCTGAAGACCAGATTGTTGCCAAGCATCATGAATTGCTGGTATGCCTGGGTGAGTTTGGGATTGCAAGACAATATAAGCTTTAGCCAGGCGAGAGATTTGACTCATTTCCCCTGGTGATACCACCAGTCCCTCTTGCTGATTGGCTAGCATGGCCTCAATCGGCGAAATTTGATATGGCAAACAGTCCAAAACTTTCACGCATATTTCAGCCTTGGACAAATTTCCCTCTGCGGCTGATAGCGGTTCTAACAATTGATAGCGCTGTTCTTGGTCTAAATAAGAACCTGCTGTGAGTTGTAACAGAGAAATGGCGGGAGTGGGGAAATTTTCCGGCTCATTTGCTTCTAAAGCTGTGTTTTCTCCTTCTTCCCCAATACCCAGCACCCAGTCCTCACTACCTTCCTTGGCAATAATTGCCTGCCAAACTATTCCGCATTCTGCACCACAGTTATGACAAACTTGTGCATTCACAGGTACTTCGGCACTGCACTCAGCACAAATATTGTGGGTCAGCGATGCACCACAGCTTTGACAAAATTTGTTCGTGTTGGGGTTTTCAAATGTACACTGAGGGCAAATCAGCATAGTAGAAGTTCCTTCATTCTGGCTCCAAGCTGCTTCTATTCAGTGACATAATCCTACACTGATGCAAGCATAGTGTGTAGGCTTCTCAACCAATCCAGCTATTGCTTCGGAGGCGTTGAGCTTTGTTTTAAGTCCACGGAATGCTGTTAATTAACCCCTACAAGTTTTACTGCCCTGGATGATGCTGGCTTATTCGCGCTATCGGACAAACACATTGGTAACTTATATTGATCAAGATGTGCCTACTTCTTTTCTCGTTGTCCAACGTTTTCACGTAGGTTTCCCCGAAGGGCTGTCTAGAGGTGAAGCAACCAATTCAATTGTATCAAATTTATTGGTAAAAACTCAACTATCCTCTTCTATAGCAACGGACAGGGCGCTGAGGAGATGACAAAATTCCCAACCCAATTCACAGTAGGGACATTATAGCTTTCGCCTAGCAGTCAGACTTCTAGCCACACTTTTGTAGTTTTTAGGCGAATTATGCAAAAATTCCAGTTCTGATGGCATGAGGTCGCGCCACTCACCCAGTTGTAAACCATCCAGATTGAGATGGGCTATACTCACCCTGACGAGTCGCAAAGTGGGAAACCCTACAGCCGCAGTCATTCGCCGCACTTGACGATTTTTTCCCTCTGTCAATGTCATTTCTAACCAAGATGTGGGGATATTTTTGCGAAATCTAATGGGCGGGTTGCGTTCAGGTAGAAGCGGCGCTTCTAATAACAGTCTGACTTGCGCTGGTTGAGTGCGGTAATCTTGAATTTCCACACCTGTTTGTAAATTGTTGATAGCATCCACATCTGGAATGCGCTCTACCTGCACCCAGTAAGTGCGTTGATGTCCGAAGCGAGGATGGGCGAGGCGATGTTGTAATTGTCCATCATTGGTCAATAGTAATAAACCTTCGCTGTCCCAATCCAAACGCCCCACAGGATAAACATCGGCAACCTGGATATAGTCCTTCAAGGTACTATGTTTCGGTGTTTCTTGCGTAAACTGGCTGAGGACTCCGTAGGGTTTGTAAAAAATAATATATCTGTAATGGTTAGCCATTAGTCATTAGTCCTGACCGAAGCGATTTTAGATTTTAGATTTTAGATTTTAAATTTTGGATTAAATGAAAATCTGAAATCTCAAATATTTGGTTTCAAGCCTCTGGGTTCACGCAGAAGAAAAACAAAAAGTTTTCCATCTTTAAGCCTCTTCTTTATCAGGAGAGATTAATGCAAAATACTCGCTGCGCTGCGTACGCTTCGCTAACGTAAATCCAAAATCCAAAATGGAATCACGAATCATTGAGGATGATTAAATTGATTACTTGTGCGGAAATTTGGTAATTCTACTGATGATAAAGACTTACGCCCTTTAGGGGGACGCTGGGGATAAACCACTGGTGAGGGCGATTGAGTATCTTCGGGGTAGTCTCCAGAATCATCTAAAACAAAATCAGCCTGATGTGATTTTGAGTTTTCTAACCAATAATTTTCCAATGCTTCCCTAGATGACCTCTCAACAGTTGTCTCGCTCAAAGGGATAGTGAAAGATTCTGGTGAATTATTTACAGATGAAGGTGGGGCATCTGCCTCTTTTGTCAAGATTTCTAATTGCTGTTCTGGTAAAGTTTCTAATTGCTGATCATTTTCCTTGGTTGTACCCCAAGTCTCCCAAATAGGCGCTGGAGTTTGACTGCTGTCTGCATGAGTTTCGGCCGGGGGTGGCGATGTAGATGCAGGTTCAGTAGTAAAAAACATTTGGATCAGACTATCCAATTGATCATCTAGCTTTGATGACTCCAGAGATGAAATATTTGCTGATTTAGTGGGAGAATCGTCAATTTCTGAGACTGCTGGTTGTGAGGGAATGGGTGTGTCTTCCTGAATTGGCAAGTGATCAGGCGATGATGGAATCGGCTCAGAATTATGAGTGCTGTTTATGGGTGATGTTGATAGTTTGTGTGGCGGAGCCATAGATTGATTCCAAGGAGAATCGAATTGCTCACCATTGGATTCTGATTCTGCTGACCAAGGTCTAATGGGCTGCACATTCGGAAACAAAGACCGAGCCTTTCTCGAAAATCTTGTTTGGTAATTGGCTGTATCTTCAGAGGAATCATTAAGTCCGGGTGGCTCCAGACATTTCTCTAGAGCTGCTTTAAATTGTAGGGTTTGGCGTTGTTGACGCATTAGCCTACTACGTAGCTCTCGACAGGTATTTTCTGATTGTAATGCTTGTTGAGACTGTTCGTTATAGTTAGTTTGCAGCAGCGCACATTCTCGCTCTAGTTGAGCCAGACGCTGTTGACTAAGTTGTAGTTGTGCTTTATGAGTTTCAATAAAGTTTGCTTGGCGTTGAACAGTTTGTCCGGCTGATTCTAACTCTTGGAATAGAGATTTAATTTGTTCTTGGGCTGCGGCCAGTTCTTTGGTTTGTTGGTTCATCATTGATTCGGCGACACTAGAACGCCTTTTCTGCCACTGCAAAGCCTTTTCTGATTCGGCGAGGTCATCTTTGAGATGCTCCACTTCCTCATACAACTGGTTGTTTGCTGCACGCAATTCTTCATTCAATAGCAGTAGCTTTTTAAATTCAGTATCAACCAGTATTTGTTGTTCGCTATTAGGTTCCACAACCCAGTCTGATTGAGTTGCGTCCTGCGGAGAGTCAGGAGTTTGTACTTCTGAGTGTGGTTCCACAGCAGGTTTGAGAAGCGGCAGTTGTTGATTGGCCATGTTGTCGGGAGGCACAATTGAGTAAAATGGACAGCTAGGCTGATCCGGTTGTCGTGAATTATCAGAATTTAGGGATTCCATTCTCGCCCTGTTGTTTGAGGTGTCAGGTTTATCTATCACTCTTGACCCACTCACTTAAAAAATGTTTAGTATTGCTATGTTTAACATTGCTGATCAATTACGTCAGATCAGGATTTACTCTAGAAGCTAAGTTAGACTGCTGCCAATTATCAGTGATTAGTCATAAATCAATATTGCCGTTTTTTTTATTTAGACCTGATGCCGTTATAACATTAAGGGCTTATCCCCCGTCAACCTTGGGAATTGAGGGGAACTATGGGAACTATGGTGCAAATACTACTAATATACAGGTTGGCTTGCAGATGCTGAGAAAGGGTTGCAACCTGCTTGACTGTTGTTAATATTTATGCATGATATTTATCAGAGCTATGAAGGACTGGGTTGATACTCAGCACTTGCTTGTACCCACTGGGTATGCTTATGGCAACCAACGGGGATGAAATCCCACTAAGGGTAGTTTTTCTGGTCTGATTGTGGTGTTGGCATCATCAATGGGTAATAAAGGCATTAACCACAAGCTACTAGTGGCGATCGCCTCTCCATCTTCGGTTTTGAGTACGTTTGTATTTAAGGCTACGGGATCTACTTGTGGCATGACTTGATCAAAGAGCAAACCCAAACCATCCGGTGCTAAACTCATTTGCACATTCCTCTGTTCGATTGGTAGTAACAACAGTGGTTTTTGTTCTCCAGTATTTAGGTCAATGGCGACTAAATAAGGCTGTTCTACATATTCTTCATCGGATATTAGCTGTGTCAGCAAACAGTAGAGGGTCGGTGAAGCGGGGTCAAATTGGCAGTTGATAATGGAACCTGTAGTTTTTAACAGAGGTTTCTGGATGCCTTGGTTGGTGACTAAAAACAAATCCCTTGTATAATCTGTATTAAATTTTACCATTGCTGCTTGGGAGCCGTCTTTAGAAAAAGACTGGACTAACCCAAATTGTGGGAGAAAATCAAGGGGTTTGCTGGCATCAGTTTGTAATGGTAGAATGGCTGCTCCTTGACCTTGGGCAACTGCTACGGCTTTACTATCGGGTGTAATCATAAAGTCTCCCCCTGGCTCGCTTTTGAGGCGTTGGGGAGTGGGTCTTTCTCTGGTATTGCTAGTGGTGGGCATGAACCATAGCCCAAAATCGCTGGGATTGTTTCTGTTCCCTCGCTGCACAACAATTGTTTCGCCATCTGGCGATAAGTCAAATTTCAGGTTTTGATATTGTTTGTTGTCTAAAACTAGGTCAACTTTACCTGCTGGTGCTGCTGATGTTTCCGGCTGTGTGGAAATGCCTGTTGTGACTGTATATAACTGGGCTGAGAGTAAGTCTTGGTTATTAGAAGTACGAGCTGAAAATAAAATCTTTTCCCCATCTGGAAATGGCTTAAAGTCCATCACGATCAGGTCTTTGGGGGTAATTATCTTTTTGATCTCTTCGGTTAAATTGTAAATAACTAACTGACCTTGATTTTCTGGATCGGCTCCTATGTACATGATCACGCGATCGCGGGATCTAAAGTTGCCTGTAAAGGGCTGTATGACTCGATTTTCCCCTTCTTTTTCGGCAAACCTATCTCTCGCTTCTTGCAACCGCACTTCATAATTCGTACCATAGGGTGCTGGTGTAAGCAGTGTATAAACCATCCGTCGCCCCGCCCAACTGATTTTACCTGCTAGAGGCGGCTCAATTCTCAAGTTTTCCTCTACACTTTTGATGTCCATTGGGCGACTAAAATTGAGAGTGAAGGAAATATCCTCTGCGCCAATTTGTTGATTTTGCCAAGTAAATTCTCGGACACGAACTGCCACCACATCACCTTTTAATATCATGAATCCAATCAGCAGAGTTAGTAGCAGCATCAATGCGATCGCCACGCGATCTAGTGGTTGGATAAATGTCTTGGGTGTAGCCATTTTTCAATTATCAGTGATTAGTTTTTCGTTGTCAGTGATTAGTTATTAATAACTATAAGGATTGCGGGGTTGGGGAATTTCTTTGATGGAGGTAGCAGCAATAGTCAAGTTGCGTTTACCTGCTAAAGTTTCTGTGATCATTTTTCCTTCCACTTCCAGCCAAGTATCAGGAGAATAGCGTTTTTGATTTTCTGGGAGTTTGACTGGTAATCCTACCGGATAAGCATCTGCGGCACAACAAGTCAGCACAAATCGCGCTAAGAAAATATATTCTTCTCCTATATCTGGTGGGTGAATCACAAACCCCTGAACTTTGGCATCTTGTCCTGTATAAGAGTCTGGTTCTGGGTAGACGTTAATTGTGCGCGCCCAATCCACCAGTGAGCGATCTTCTGGGCGAATAGAAGGACGAAAGGATTGGGGTTGAACCCGTCCGGTGGATAGTAAATCGGTTACACCCAACTGCATGGCAGTGTCACTAGCAAAAACGCGGGGTGTAATCATTAACCCCAAAATCGCCGCAGTTAATAACAAGGCGCTACCCCAGCCAGGGGGAAATAAATTAATATGCTGAAGGTTAGATGTATTCGCCCGGCGACGTTGCTGCCAAAGTTCTCGCATCTTCAACAAACCAATTATCAGTAAGACGATGCCACATCCGATGACTAACCCAAAGAAATTGGGGTGAATCAACAAATATAATTTGCCTGATAGCCAGTATTGCAGCATTAAAATGCCCCAAGTTGTCACGGCTAAGACATCAATCCAGGGTAATAAAATATTTTGCAGGGGAATTTTGGTTTTTTTAGCCATTGGTTAAAAAAGAGGCAGGGGAGCAGGGGGCAGGGGGCAGGGGAGCAGGGGGCAGGGGAGCAGGGGGCAGGGGGCAGGGGGCAAGGGGCAGGGGAGCAGGGGGCAGGGGAGAAGAATGTAGCAGTTATCAGTCAAAAGAAATATTTGAGTTGAAGAATTCCGCTAGTTCGGCGTTGACTGAATAAATTGAAAACTAATAACTCAATTCCGATGAATGGTAAGGGTTGATTGCGGGTTTAAATTCTCTAGCATCCACCTGAATCACTGATAACTGATAACTGTTAACTGGTTTACATCACATACAAGTTCATGAACAGCGTTAATACAAAGGTCAATTGTGCTGCTAAAGCAAATAAGTAAAATATGGTTTTGGGGTTGAAAACGGTTAACATTAATCCGATACTTTTGATGTCAACCATAGGGCCAAATACTAAAAATGCTAACAAGGAACCACTACTAAAAGCTGAGGCAAATGACAGGGCAAAGAAGGAATCGACTGTGGAACAGACTGATACAACTGCGGCTAAGATCAGCATGACCACAATTGAACTGATGTGTCCCGCACCCAAGGTGAGGATTAAGTCACGGGGAGCAAATACTTGTACAGAAGCGGCGATCGCACTACCTAAAACCATCACGCCGCCTAGTTCTCGCAATTCCTGCATGACATTATCCAAAACCAGGCGGAGTTTATCCATCACTGTTTTATTGGGGCTGGCGGTGGCGGTGGTCGTCTGTAATAAATTCGGATCTAAGCGCTGAGTTAGTCCTGGTTTTCCGCCTAAAATATAAGTCCCCGATTTCAATACACTGGGTACTTTTGCGGTTGGTGGTGCGGCGTATCCTCTGCCACCATGTTGAGTTTCTGTCCCGGCTGGGGGGTTGAATTTGAGATAACGCGCGATCGCAGGTTGCACAAGAGGAGTTACATCTTTCTGAAAACTGAAAACAATGCCAATAGTTACGGCAATTACCAGCGAAAATACCACTCGTAATACTACTATTTCTGGCTGGTCTCGAAAGGCTATCCAAGTTGCCCAAATGACAATGGGGTTAATTGTGGGTGCTGCGAGCAAAAATCCAATGGCCACGGGTGTGGGTACTCCCTGCATCAGCAACCGCCGCGCTACCGGGACATTACCGCACTCACACACGGGGAACATAAAGCCGATGAGACTGCCTGCTAAAGCACCCAAGACTGGATTTCTGGGCATTCTGGCGACTAATTTTCGCTCATCGATAAAAATCAGCAGCACACTGGAGAATAAAACTCCAAATAGCAAAAACGGCATCGCCTCGACTAGCAAACTCAGAAATATAGTGAAACCATTGTTCAGTTGATTCATGGGTATCGCAGTCAAAAGCGGTTGAAAGTTTTTAGGTTATGTCTAGCCATTCTATCCGAATGGGGATCAAAAGCATCTATGGGTAACTGAAGCTGATTTGAACCCGAAGTTAGGGTACTGTTTCTAGTTACGCTTAAGCGCTGATCACTGCGAGGGAGTTGTTGATAGTTTTGTTTAATTCTGTGCATTTACTGACGCTGGCTGATTTGAAGATGGTCTCACTTCCGAAATTGTTCCGAGTTTTGGGAAATAAGCATCTACCTGCATGACTTGTGATTACTTAATGTTTATACTTACTGTAAACTAGTACGTCAGGATGTGATCTTCCCTGAAATTTCATAAACTGTTCACAGTGTTTAAACATTCGGGGATCGCTAAGGTTTTTAATTTTGCAGCTTTTTGGCAAAATTCTACATCAGCAATGGTTGATTTTTTACTATAAAAACTTCAAAATGGCAAGCCCAAGATGCAACAAATAGGTAAAGAAAAAAGAGTATTTTCACGTAAAGATTTCTCCAGGACTGAGATCCAGCGTGAAATTGCAGTTTAGCTTTCGTGATCTAATAAATTAAAAATTTCTCAGATCGCTAAAGACTGCTAAGGAGTAAAATATAAGCAGATTACCTGATTTTATCCAAATTAGAGTCACCAGTGCCACAAGATTTTCATTCCTTGATTTCGCCGCCAGTTTTTTCTCGTGGTAGCGATCGCGATCTCGATTTAGAGTCAGTAATCCAAGAACTACCAATATACAATTTTCAGGTAGAAATTAGTTGTAGTGGGGCTGAAGTTGCTCATTTTTTAGACAAATATCCACTGCTACCAGGAGTAATCTTGTTAGAACAGGGAAAATTTCTGGGAATGATTTCGCGGCGAAGACTTCTGGAATTTCCGCTACGCCCTCGTGGACAAGAGTTATTTACCCAAGAAACATTGGGTGTACTTTACAGTTATGCACGCACAGCTATTTTGCTGCTACCGGGAACAACATCGATTTTAACAGCCCTAGAACATACTCTCAGGCGATCGCCTGAATTTTTAGCAGAACCAATAGTAGTGCAAACAGCCGCTAATAGCTACAAATTATTAGATATACATGACTTAAATATCGCAGCTTGGCAAATCCAAGGAATCGAGACTCAAGTGCGCTATGAACGCAGCCAAATCCAAATGATTCAAAATGACAAAATGGTTCGTCTAGGGCGTTTGGTAGATGGAGTAGTACACGAGATTCTCGACCCCCTTAGTTTTATCTGGGGTAATTTAACTTACATATTTAACTACAGTCAAGATTTACTCAAGCTTATAGCTGAGTATGACCAAGAGTTACCTCAAATTTCTGAGAGAATTAACAATTTTAAAGAAGAAATTGAATTTGATTTTTTAGAAAAAGATTTATCAAAAGCTCTGACGAGTATTCGCACCGGAGCAGAAAGATTAAAAAAACTTGTCATTGGCTTACAAAATTTTTGCTATATCGATGAAGTTCATCCCAAACCAGTGGACTTACACGCCTGTATAGATAATATTATCCTGCTTCTTAAAAGTAAATTAAAAGGAAAAATTGAAATAATTAAAAATTACGGTAAACTACCACCAATTTATTGCTTTCGGGGGCAGTTTAACCAAGCATTGATGAATATTTTAAGCCAATCTGTAGAGGCTTTACTTAATCAATCAGTGCGGCAAAGTTTTCATCAAGAATATCCAAATTCTGCTGCTAAACCACGAATTGAAATTACTACAGAAATCATTTCCCTAGAAGCTACCCAGGCAGATTCGCCTGATTCCCGTTGGGTTTCAGTCTGCATTGCTGATAATGGACCAGGTATGTCTCCAGAATCGCAACAACAAATGATCGAATCTTTTTCTTTGGAAAAATGGGCTGATCAAGAAACTAGTTTAGGAATGAGTTATCGAATTATAGCAGGAAGGCATGGTGGTAAATTAAACTTTCGTTCACAACTGGGTATAGGCAATGAATTTCAAATATTATTACCTTTACTATAATAAAAAAATATTCCTAAATTTCTGCTTATGGAACGGGCAAAGATGCCTGCTAATCATCGCTCAGTCAAATAATGCCCATCCCACAAGATGGGATAATTTATTTTCTGGTGTTTCCTAAATTTACTTTTGCTTGTCCACAGGAACCAAAATATACGCAGTCTGATTACTAGGTGGATTAACGTTTTGACTACTAGATGGTTTTACATCTGAAACAACATTTTTAGCTATGTTTACAGTTCCTTGAATAGTATCGCTAATACCTTGATTTGCTCCCTTAACAATCTCCGCCGTATTTTGTACCGTGTCTGTAACATCTACTGCCGTACCTTTCATATTTACCATCGTATCTTTGACAGTATCATTAACATCCACGGCTGTCCCCTTAACAGCTTCACTCACATCTTTGACAGTATCGTTAACACCCTCCGCTACAGTCTTGATTGCATTCCCTACAGCTTTTACAGTTTGATTAAAATTATTAGTCGTACCCTTAACTAAGTTCCCGAAATTTTTAATAGTTTCGTTAACTTTTTGGTCTGCACCTCTCATCGCTAAAGCCCCAGCTAATGCGCCTAAAGTAGCACCCATAACGGTTCCAAATACTATTTTAGAGAACTCGTTACTTGATTCTGGAGTTACTCTATTAACATCAGCTTGATTTGTACGCAAATCTTGATTGTCTTCAAGCCTATCCGAAAACTGCTGATTTCCATTCATCATCAATACCTCTTGATTTATTTTCAGGGTAAGGATTTGAGGTTTTCAATCTCAATATTTTTCTATCATTTTTTGCGGGCTTGTAATCGCCTTGCTGGGGCGCTGATAGCTTGCACCAAGCGACTGGAAAGCGCAGACCGTGACTTAGTGCAAGATATCAGTAATTCCAGACCAACTATTTATCCAACCAAAAGACAAAATAAACAGGATATTTAGTTTAAGATACCTGATTTATTCGTGAGAGAAAAAACAGAAGAATTAGGACATATTTCCATATTCTTGAATTAAGGATAGCTGATGTCAAAAACACCAAATAAAACAATTAAACATCTGAATTTATCGGCGGTTAATTATTCTCATCTGACCCAGATTGAAAGCTTATTAACTGCAAAATTTGCTTGAGTTTAACTATCAATCCGATGAATCTCTTCTGCAAGTGAGCTATCTTCAAAAGGCTCTACAGAATTGTTCTCATTTATAAAAGTTGTTGTTTCACCGACATATCCTTCTGCATATTCTGGAGTGGAAATGTAGATCGATTGGGTACTAGTTTCTCGCTGACCCATACCAACATCTTGATTTTGAGTGTCCTGGCTATCTTGCTGACCCCCATTTTTAGAAATTTGAGAATTTTCTGCGGCTTGCTTTGTCCATTCAGTCGTGTCTTGTACCGCTTGGTTAACGTTCTGCGCCGTCTTCTGTACTGCGTCTAATGTGCTGACTGCGGTTTGCTTAACTCCCTCCGCAGCACCTTGGGCTGTTTCTACCGCACCACCAACAACCGCATGGCTAGCACCTTCAGCAAAACTCTTGGCTACGTCTCCTACACCTTTTGCAGTATGACCAAGACCTTCGCCGATAGTTTTTGCTGCTTCTCCCACACCTTTCATCGTGTGGTTAAATCCTTCACCAATTCTTCTCCCAGCTAAAGCGCCAGCTAATGATCCCAAAGTTCCACCAATAAGTCCACCTATCAAAGCTCTACTTAATGCCGAATTCATTCTGCCGTTTTCTGAGCGAGTTTCGGATCGATATCCGCTTTTTACGTCACCAGAACGGGATTCGCCTGTCGTTGTGCGGTTAACCTCTTCTGTACTCGATACCCCTCCCATATCCGTTCTTGTTGTCCCGACGCAAGATTGGTCTGTAGTGGTGCGGTTAACATTTTCAGTCTGATTATTTGTAGCCTGTTTACTTTCAACCATATTAATATTCTCCTTAGATAAGAACGATTAAGTCAATCTTGGTGCGTGCTTTCATCTAAGGCCAATTTAGCGATTATAGATTAAGGCTTAACCGTTCTGAAGGCAGACATATTAAACTATACAGTCTGTCTGTAGTTGAGTTAATTGTAATGTTTATTTGTAGCTATAAACACAAACTAGTTCAAGTTTAAAAAGTGCGATAAATCCGCTAATTCACACTTTTTGTTGAGATTTAGATATGGTTTGTAGCAAGTTTTCGCCCCTTTGGTGAATATTGCGCGCATGGTCAGTCCAGGAACCTTGTCCCCAATAACGAAAACAGCTAGTTTGCAGCAACAGGTTATGTAAAAGCAGATTACGGTATGCGGATGAATTAGTGGACAATATGTTATCTACCTGTTGGTGAAATAAACTGCTTAATTCATACATGGGAGAGATGACATTTTCATATCCTTTTACCCAACTAATATGATTTGTCCATGAAGCGCCATCGAGATGAAAGTTAGGGTTGATTTGCTTTAATTCTTGAATGGCAGTTTCTACAGTCTCAGGTTGGCAGTTTTCAGGTGAAACTCTTTGCCAAATTTGATGTTGTCCTACTGGCTGACAGGTGGGATAGTCTTCGGGTTGACAACCTGCGGCTGTGATTAATTCTAAATATTCTGTACCACACACCCCAACAACGCCAGATTTACCTCCTCCATTATTGACCATATCTCCCCAAGCTTGTTTGAAAGCACTGGGAAATTCATTCATCATTACCCCACCGTTTTCACCATCCCCAATTTGACTAACAATGGGTGGAATTAAGACCTTTCCTACTTGTTGTTTGTCTAAAGTTTTAGCTTCATAATAAGGCTGCATCTGAGCAACTAATTTAGTATCTGAACCTTGGGTTTTAATTAAGGCGGTAATACTAATTGTTTCGCCGTGGGAATTACGGGCAATTAAACGATGTGGTAAGTGTTTGTGAGTCAGAGATTGTCCGCTAATTGTTTCTACGGAATGTTCTTGTACAAGTAACCAGCGATAGCCGCATTCTTTCAGGGCTTTAATAAATGCAAATAAAGTATCAGGATGATTTGGGAGGTGCATTTCTGGGGGAGAAAATCCTTTAACTCTCGCTAGTGCGTCCCAACCAAAAATGGCGGCAAAATGATGTTGCCATGCCACTATATGCAATTTAAGATCAGATATGGGTGTGGAAGGAATCACCGCATGACCCCACATTGTTCCCAACCATTCTACATAAGGTTGATAGGTGCGATCGCAGGTGATGCGTTTGAGATTATCTAAAATATCATTGCGTCCCATTTGTCTGAGTCCCCACAGAAGATTACCTGAGTAATCCAACATCACACGGGGGTTGCAACCTTGATTAACGAGTTCGGGGATCAAATCTCCCATGCGGCTGTAACAATGGGCGAAAGGTGCGGCGTTATGGTTATCCCCTTCGTGGGTATGCTCAAACATATATTGCAGATTGCTGATTAAGCCGCCATCATGTCCAGCCGGGATTGTGGGCTGGTGCATGTGTAAGGCGATCGCAAATACAGCTTTTACATCCTCTAGGCGGATATTTGTGGAGGGTAAAAAGACAGGTGCATCATGGTTAACTACAGAAAGCACCTCTGTTTCCCAACCGGAAATATTTGGTAAATTATCGATGATTTCGGGCAGAACAGGCAGCGTGGTAGGCAATGTCAGCATTTATGATTGCTCCGAAATAAGTTAAATTTATTCATTTTGCACCGATTACATGAATACTCCCAGCCATGCAATTCTCAATTTGGTCATTTTTAATCAACAACTACGAGATCAGGCAAGTCCGGCGATTCTCATCGGTGCGGTCTTACCAGATGTTCCCATCTTTGTGTTCTACTTGCTGATGAAGTTTGTTTACCGTCTACCAGAAAAGCAGATTTGGTCAGAGGTTTATTATCAGCCTTTTTGGCAAGGTCTTGTGAGTACGTTTCATTCAGTTCCCCTGGCTGTGCTGGGCGTGTTGATTGCCCATTTCTGGAATTGGCAACTGATAGAGATTGGCTTAATTAGTATGGTGCTACATTCTTTGTTAGATTTCCCAGTCCACAACAACGACGCGCATCGGCACTTTTTTCCTTTGAGTAATTACCGTTTTATCAGTCCCGTTTCTTATTGGGATCGCAATCATTATGGTACTATTGCCGCTTTGGTGGAAATTCTACTAGTATTCTTAGCTACGATTTACCTATTTAGCTCTACGTTAACAAACTGGGGTAAGGGAATGCTAATTGCGGTCAATGTGTTCTACCTGGTGGGGTATTGCCGTTTTTATCTGAAAAGTTAAAGTGATTGACCGCCGGATAAAATTATCACATTTTAGAAAGAGAGAGAATTCATGTTCTTGACCATAAGAGATCGCTAAAACGATAAATTTTTCTCATAAAACTGCGTTTTGCAGGACGCTGTGGTTTTGCCAAGGTGGGCGGAGTGGCGATTTGTAAAATTATTTCTAACAGCCAAGGGGCTAACCGTTGACACCAAACCGCTAAATGACTTTGCCAACCAACTAGAATTTCTGGTGCATCTTTTTGCAACCCAGAGACGAGTACCTGCGCTACTTGTTCGGGGTTCATGGGGATCACCCAGCGAAATAATTTTAAGTCCCGCGCCATATCTGTGTCTGTGAGAGTGGGTAATAAGGCAATTACCCGGATGTTGTGTTCCGCGAGTTCGCGCCGCAAGGCTTGGGTAAAGCCGATGATGGCAAATTTGGTAGCTGAGTAAGTCGCCATTGTCGGTGCAGCTACTTTCCCCATCAAACTGGACACATTGACGATTGTCCCTTCTTTTTGGCTCACCATGCGCCGGGCTATGAGGCTGGTGAGGTTGTACATTCCCAATAAATTGACTGAAAGTTCTTCTTGCACTTGGGGTAGTTTGGTTTGCAAGAAGGAGGTTTGATAGGCGACACCTGCACAATTAACCAGGAGATGAATGGGTCCATAGTTGCGCCACAATTGGGCTACGGCAATGTTGACTTCAATTGTTTTAGTTAAATCAATAGACAAGATGGTGGTTTCTACGCCCATAGCCTCGATTTGGTGAGCTACTGCGGTTAATTTTTGGCGATCGCGTGCTACTAAAATCAACCGCTTGATCCCTCGTTGTGCTAGTGCAAGTGCGATCGCCTTACCAATACCACGGGAAGCCCCAGTAATCAGAGCAACTTTGCCTTGAATATTCATCGGTTTTAACCTCCAAAATTGGTGTCTTACCCTACTCTTAGTGATTGCCGACAGACACAATCAAAGCTACTCGCTTGCTTGCACAAGGTAAGACCATTAATCAGTCGTTATTGAACTCAAAAAGTAAATAAGCCTTTGGCAACGAAATATTCTTGAACTAATCTGCATTGTTTATTCAAAACATTTCTGCCTGATTTTTCAAATAAAAAATCAACACTTGACACAATTGGCTGAATGGACATAGCTCATAGGTTTTGTCTCTCCTAAATTCAGAGCGTTCACCAGCATCGTTACCAATACACACCCTAACAATTAAATCAAGGTATTGCAATATTCTTTAATAAGAATTTCTTAACATTTCTTAATCTAAAGTACATATAGCAACCGCCAAGGAGGTTAAGGGACTTCCAATTAAAAAATATCCCATTGCTGAGGTAGGCAGGGGAGCAGGGAGCAGGGAGCAAGGGGGGAGTGAAGAGGCAGGGGAGCAGGGAGCAGGGAGCAAGGGGGAGTAAGAAATTACTGTACGTTCGCTTACTTCACAACCATTCCTCTTCTCCTCTGCCCCCTGCATCCTGCTCCCGTTCCTCTTCTCCCCTGCCCCTGCCCCTTTTCTTCTACTCCCTAGTCCCCACTCCCCACTCCCCACTCCCCAGCATTCATAAAATCTTGTGGGGAGGTCAAAGATGCCCGCCCTTGTGTACTTCACTCAGATGAAATCTGCTGAATATCAACTTAGCTGATAGTTGCAATAGGAAAAACTTGCTTATAAGTTGCAAATTATTGTAACTTTGGTGTAATGTTACTACAGCAAATTTACTTAAGCTAAAATTTATAAAATATTAATAATCCTTAATAGTAAAAACTATTAAGGATTGCTTACAGGAGCAAAAAATGCTCACAAACCTAATTCATTCTTAGAAATCATCAAGAAACTGACTTAAGCGGCTGATGACGGGATCAACCTCTTCAGGAGGGTTATCAGCATAAGTAGTATTAGCTACTTCTGGTACTGATGGAGTTGAAGACTGAATAACTGGACGCTCAGTGACCATAATTGCCAAATTCGCCATTTGTTGGGTAAGTTGCAAAATATGGCGTTCTATCGACTCCAAACGATGAGATTCCTGAGCAAAAAAACGTTCCTCTAGGTCAGCCACTTGACGTTGCAACGCATCGATTTTTTTTTCAACCGAGTCTGTTGCTGCTGTTGTTGGACTAGGTTTTACAGTTTTTGGTACACATAAAGATTGCCATAGGGCTTCTTTACAGATGTCGCTAAAAGTTTTGTCAGGTAGTTGCTCCAAATAATTTTCCACAACTCCTAACAAGCTCTCATCAGCAACTTCTGGGTTGAACGTGACCGATTTAACTACCTTTTTTGACCATTGGAACATCAGTTTTAAGCCCTAGCAGCTCGAACGGCGGACAATTGCGCCTCTCCATAAATATACTGCCCCAAGGCGTTAGCTTGGCGGGAAGGTGCAGATAAATGGGCATTAATTTGGGCTTCTTTGAGTAAGCGTTGAACGTCTTCCCAGAAGAATTCACCACCGCCGCCAGTGATAATTACATCCGTAACTCGCTCTGGCAACCAAGCCAACACACGACTACAAATGTCTCGAGAAAACATTTCTATCAGGTTGGGGAGAAAATCATCCAGATTGGTGGGCTTGCTTGCACCTTTAGGACGATAGAAGCGTTCACCTTTGGGTTTGTTGACGGCAGTAATCAGTGCTAAAGATTGACTATCAGCTCCGTCTATTTCGGCGGCTACCATTTCATAGAACTTGTTCATCCCAAAATCTTCACTTTGAGAAGCACCGCGAGCAAAACGGAAGTTATCTACCATCAAAAGGTCGATGGTTTGATGTCCAATATCGACGACTGCTACCGAAATTTTCGTGAAATCGGGGACTCTAGCACCTGTCTTCGGTTGAGCTTCCGACCAAAGCAGACTGCCATAACCTTCTGGCATTACCCAAACTTTAGTAATATTCAGCGATAAAGATTCGCCTCGGAAGTTCAAGACATGGGGACCAGTTACCTGGCTAGTCAACTGAGCTTTTTCCTTTTCAAATTGTTCTAAAGAAAGGAAAGGAAGACCGAGGATAACTGAGATTTCGTCTTTAAGCTTGAAGTAGCCGGCACTTGCCAAAACTTTTATGAGTGCATCCTCTACTTTAGATTGGCCGACTCCTAAATTCGCGCCAAAGTCTGCTGCTAGCTGACCAACAGCATATCCATTGCCTTGATACTCTAGCCATAAATCCATCAGAGGGTCAGTAGCCCTGGCTTCAAAAACGCCACCCCGAACCTGTTCTATGGACATTTTCTTAACATTGGCAGGTACGAACACTACACTAGCTGCTTCGCGGCTGATACAAGTTTTGGTAGAAGTTCTGCCTAAATCAACACTGAGAATGGTTTTACCGGCTCCAGTATTTGGTCTATTGGTGGCAGGATTAGCATTCATCGGGGTAGATGCTGACACCCTATTTAGAGGTATGGCAGCGGCATTCATTGGGGTAGCTGCGGAAGGTTGGTCTGTCATGAAAGCTCCTAATCCTTAGTTAACTTAACTTTAAAAATTTATCATGCCTATCTGACAAACATTCGAGACACCAAAAATTCTCGGCTCCGTCAAGTGTAGCTAGAATTACGGCAAATGTTTCGTTGAGGCTACACCTTTCGGTGTTATGGGCTTCTCTACGAGAGGTGGCGCGATTGCCAACGCCAATTCAGCATTATTTGGCATAGTGTAAGTTAATTTTGACGAGATGTAACCCCCAATTTCACCTAAAAGCCGCACATTTCAGCTTCTAGTGCTTTTCTGTTGGCGTTTGAGTATCCAGCCAAAAAATGCCAGTACCAGACTCCCAAGCACAATTTTAGATACAGGGGCAAGGTACTTTTCTACAAGTTCATACTGACTACCCAATACGTATCCTAAGTATGTTAGCAAACCGACCCAGACAGCGCTACCCAGAGTTGTATAAAATACAAATGGCAGTAAGTGCATATTGCTGATGCCTGCGGGAACAGAAATCAAAGTGCGGACTCCCGGTACAAGGCGACCAATGAACACCGCTTTGCTACCTTGGTTGTCAAACCAGTTCTTGGCCTTAGTGATATCCTGTCCAGATATCGTCAACCACTTTCCGTACTTGTCAGCTAAAGTTATTAAACGCTGTTCACTCAAAAACTTACCTGGATAGTACCAGATCAGCGCTCCTACTACAGAACCTAAAAGCCCGGCGAAAAATACGCCAAAGATATTGAGCTTGTCCGGGGTTGCCCTAGCCGTAAATCCTGCTAGTGGCATAATCAATTCTGAAGGAATGGGGGGAAAGAGGTTCTCGATAAACATCAGCAGCGCGATTCCCCAATAGCCCAGAGAGTTAATAGTATTAATTATCCATTCGAGCATTGAATTTATTCCTAAAATTGTCGCACCAGTCTCGTGGATAACTTTAGCTTAACTTTCATGAACTACCCCAAGCCGGCTTTGCCTGAAGCTCTGGGCTTTCTACATTCCCCAAGCCATTAACAGCAATTTCAGCGTAATATTTGTGACAAAAAGAGGCAGGGGGTCACTGTAGCAACGGAGCAAGGGGGAGTTAAGAGGCAGGGGAGCAGGGCGCACCGGAGCAAGGGGGAGTAAGAAATTATTTTAAACTTGCGGTTACTTAACAACCATTCTTCTTCTCCCCTGCCCCCTGCCCCCTGCCCCTTTTCCTCTTCTCCCCTGCACCCTGCCCCCGTTCCTCTTCTCCCCTGCCTTTTCTCCCTAATGCCCCATTCCCTTCGTTTAGACTATTGGGGTTAATGACTGCACTCTCAATTCAGATTGCCAGTCTAATGGATTCAACACTCGATCTTCCAAGGCCATTTGCTCAATTAAACTTGCCAATCTCAGAGCTTTCAGGGCTTGTTCACCACCTACTGAGGGTTGATTGCCGCCGTGTACACAGTTGACAAAATGTTCCAATTCTGCACTCAGGGGTTGAATATTAGTGGTGTAAACTTTCTCGATCAAACCATCTTGCCTGTAAAGCACTTGTCGATGGTCGTTTAGAGTGTTGTTATTTGTTTGTCGGTGAATTAAAATCTCATTTTTGAGAAAATCCGCTTCTGTAAATGAGTTTTTGCAGTGAGCCACGATGCGGCGGATTTTGCGGTGAGTGACTTTGCTGGCAGTTAAAGTGGCAACAATACCATTGGCAAAGCCCAGGGTAGCTGTCACGTAATCCAAATAACCAGAATCCAAAGACCGAGTACCGCTAGCAGTTAACTTTACCACTGGAGAAGCAGCTAGTTCCAATAGCAGGTCAATGTCGTGAATCATTAAATCCAGCACCACTGAAACATCATTGGCCCGGTCTGAGTAAGGACTCATGCGATGAGCTTCTAGGGCGAGCAAATCTTCTGTTTTGAGAACTTTACTCAGTTCTTTAAATGCTGGATTGAAACGCTCTATATGTCCCACTTGCAGAATGCACTGAGAATCTGCGGCAGCATTTACTAGTGATTCTGCCTCAGAAATGCTGGCAGCAATGGGCTTTTCAATCAAAACATGAATTCCTGCTAACAGACAGTTGATGCCTACTGCATAATGCAGGCGGGTGGGGACCGCAACACAAACTGCTTCTACATGGGGTAGCAGGTCACAGTAATCTTCAAAAAAATGTCCTTTGTATTTGCTAGCTGTTTCTAAGCCTCGTTCAACATTAATATCTGACACACCTACCAGTTCAACATCTTTCATTGAACTCAGTATACGAGCGTGATGTTGTCCCATGTTACCTACCCCAATTACGCCTATGCGAATTGGTTTTGGTTGATTGCGCTGTGTATATGAATTTGGTTCTGCCAATGACATGCTATTTTGCACTATTATTCTCTCCTCAACCACCAAATTTAGAGACGCTACGGCCGTTGCTATTTATACTTAAAAGCCAGTTATGCTCTGTCGAAAACCATCCAGATGGTAACATAGAGGTTACATTTATGAAGAATTTCAAAGTTTGTAATCAGTTCCCGAAACTTGGCTTTTTTGGATATTCAGTTGTAAATTAATCCATATTTTGTGCTTCACATAAAATATAATATGTCTGATTTTTGACTTTGAAAACCTACGAAAACGTAAGTAATAACTCATAACAACCCGGTTGGGTAATTAATGAACGGGATCAATATTTAATTTGTCACCATTCAAAAATAATATTATTTTGTGATCAAAAATACAGAAATTTGAAAACATTGCATGGTGATGGTGGTATGGTATGTTTCACGCGATCGCCACCGCTAAAACACTCAAACAATTTTTGCATAATTATCTGTAACTTCTACATATTGAGCCGACTACTTTTTTTCATGCGCTAGTATAGGCAGTTTTGTTTGGCTATGGTAAACACAGTAAAAACTGCCATAGCCAAAATAGGTTTAGGAGGACTGTAGCATTGTTTCTGGCATTTTGTTGAAGTGTAATTTGGCGATGGGAAATCCCAAACTTGAAACGGATCTGAATGCGACGCTGCACAGGACTAATAATCACTGCGGTTAAAACTGCTGGTGTTGCTTCCCTCTCAGCACTCTTGGTGACTGAGTTTCATACATACTAGGTATTTCTATGAAAGCTGTAATTCTATTGTCTGGAGGATTAGACTCTGCCACAGTTTTGTATCAAGCCAAAGCTGATGGTTATGAATGTTATCCAATTTCTTTCGATTACCAGCAGCGACATCGGCGAGAGTTGCACTCAGCTTTTCTCGTCGCTGAAAAAGTTGGAGTAGTTAAACATCAGGTGGTCAACTTTGACCTCCGACAATGGGGCGGTTCGGCACTGACGGACGACACAATTAATTTACCCCAAGAGCGATCGCTTGAACAAATGTCTCAAAGTATTCCAGTCACCTACGTACCTGCACGGAATACTATCTTCTTAAGCTTTGCCCTGGGCTATGGGGAAGCGATCGCGACTGAACGGGTCTATATTGGAGTGAACGCTCTAGATTATTCTGGATATCCTGATTGCCGTCCCGACTATATCCAGGCGATGCAGAAAGTTTTCCAGCTAGGAACCAAACAAGGACGTGAGGGCAACCCGATCGAAATTGTTGCACCGCTAATTGATTTGAAAAAAACCGAAATCATTCAACTTGGCAACCAATTGGGAGTTCCTTGGAATTTAACTTGGTCTTGCTACGCAGGTCATGATGTCGCTTGCGGTATCTGTGATTCTTGTCGTTTAAGGCTAGCAGCTTTTGCCGAATTGGGCTTGAAAGACCCATTGCCATATCGGGAATAGGGAGTAGGGAAGAGGCAGGGGGCAGGGGGCAGGGGGCAGGGGGGAGGAGGGAGGAGGGAGAAGACGGTAACTTCCAATGACCAATGACCAATGACCAATAACCATTATTTTGCTTCTAAGCGTCGCACTTGAATTTGATGCAGGCGTGGACCAACGGCTGAGACTACAGTAAATTCCAGATTGTCATAGTAGAATACTTCATCTTTAACGGGAATTTTCTGTAGTTGAGACAGCACAAAACCCCCCAGGGTCTGGTATTCCTTTGTTAGAGGTAAGTTGAGATGTAAAACTTCGTTGAGGTCTTCGAGGTTGATCTGGGCTTGCACTAAAAATGTCTGATTGTCTAACATTTCCACCAGCAAGTCGTTGATAGTGTCAGGTTCGCCTGCGTTACCAATAATTTCCGCAATCACATCTTGGATGGTCAGTAATCCCACAGTACCGCCAAATTCATTGACTACTATCACCATAGCGGGCTTTTCTTGCTGCATCATAGGTAATAGTTCACTTAAGGGCGTTTGTTCTGGTACAAAGCGGGCGTGACGCATCCAAGGTTGGATATTTGCTTCTGGGGGCAATTTTCCTACTGCTAAGGGTTGGGCTAAATCTTTAAAGTAGACTATGCCGCAAATATCATCTAAAGATTCTCCAATGATGGGATAGCGGGAATGACCAGTAGAAATCATTTCCTGAAGTAAGTTCTGGAAAGTGGCATCTTTTGACAAGGCGGTAATGCTAGTCCGGGGAGTCATCACTTCTTGAGCGATGACATCCCCGAACTCAAAGACATTATTCAGTAATTCTCGTTCTGAAAGCTCTAAACCAGTAGATTCTCGTTCTGTGGAGATGATCATCTGCAATTCTTCTGAAGTTACAGGCGATCGCCAACTTTGTCCAGTGTATTCAATCCCAAAAATTCGCAACAAAAACCGGGTTGATTGGTTGAGAATCCAGATGAAGGGATTAAAAAAACGGACGATGGCTTTTACCGAAGGCCCTAAAAATCGCGCCAGTTCTTCGGGGTACAACATAGCTAATGATTTAGGACATAATTCGCCTAAAACAATTTGCAGATAGGCGATCAGAAAGAAGGCGATGGGAATTGATAAGGAATGAGCGATCACATTACTCATCTCTAAGGGTAAAGGCCAGGATTTTAACCATGACTTCACCAATACCACAATGGAACTTTCACCAATCCATCCCAGGGCTAAACTAGAAAGGGTAATGCCTAACTGCGTTGTCGATAATAATCTTTCAATACTACGTTGTAGTCCTTGAACTGCGATCGCCGGAATATCACCCGCCTCAACCAGCTGATGAATGCGCGATCGCCTGACTGTCACCATCGAAAACTCTGCCGTCACAAAGAAAGCATTGATCGCAATCAGCAATAGCACTGATAACAATCTCAGCCCCACATCCGTCCAAATTAAGGTTGAAAAACCACTCACCGCCAAAGCTCGTGTAAAAATCACGCCCCCATCTTGGAATCATACTCCCTGCCCCCTGCCCCCTGCCCCCTGCCCCTTTTCCTCTTCTCCCCACTCCCTCGGTTACTGAGCGTAGTCGAAGTAACTCCCCACTCCCCACTCCCCATTTACCTTTCTACAGGAACATTTAACACCTCTAGCTTCAGTTTTTGAGCAGGATAGTCTGTGAGAGACAGAGATATCTTATTCACATCATCCAGTAAAGCCGTAGGAATAATCACCGTACCTGAAACGGCTGGGCTATCAGGAGGTAATTCTGCTGGTAAACCCTCTGTACTAGCACTCAATGTTCGTCCTTTTTCGTCACTCACATCCAGAAAACTATACAAGAAGCGCACAGAATCATTACCTTTATTCTGCATATTTACTCTCATGAGTAAATCACCGCCAGAGTAGCGAACAGACTGCACCGCAAAAGTTACACCCTCACTCTCGGAAGTAACTGGAAATCCTGGTTCAAGTTTTTCTGCAACCACTGCTGGGGGTTGTTCCTTGGGCTTTTGCCTAGTGCTTCTGGTGTCCTCGTCATTTTCCTCTAGCTTTTCTGATTTAGCAGCCTTAGTCTTACCTTCAATTCGAGCCTTAACAATTTTCAGGATCTCATCTTCTTTCAATAGTGCCACACTTAACTGTTGAGAGTTATTGGTCTTACTGTTAGGAAATTTGCTAGTAGGGCGACCGTCTGGTGTTGTGACACCTTTGAGCGCTGAACTCCCCATATCAAAACCTAAAAACGCACTCACAGAACCTGCACCCAGCATCAGAATTAACAACGTTAAAGTTAGAAGTACAGTGGAATTTATTTTCATCGCTGACAAGCTATTGCGGAAAAATTCTGGTCTATTTTAAGGGTATTGAACAAAAAATGTATGAATGCAGCCCCCACATAAAAATACTTTAAATATTTCTACTCTCCACATTTTAGCGAAGACGCATATTTAATTTCTGGAGATGACAATATTGCCAGACGTGTACCTCACTTCTTAATAAAACTTATAGCGGTATGCACTTGAATGAAATACATCATAGCCCCCTCCTTGCTTGCGGGGAGGGGGTTGGGGGTGGGGTTCTTGTATCTCACTCAACCGAGAACCGCTATAATTAATCCTAAGAAGCACTATTTTTGAGGAAATATGTACTATAATCTTGTGGTAAACTATTGTCGAGTCTACACAATTAGTCAAATTAAGCTACAATAGGAATTCGACCAGGGTTGGCCGAGCGGTTGAGGCAGCAAACTCATAATTTGCGCGAGGCAGGTTCAACTCCTGCACCCTGGATTTTTTCATTGCCAAGTAGAGAAGCGATTCATTGCCAAGTAGAGACGCGATTCATTGCCAAGTAGAGACGCGATTCATCGCCAAGTAGAGACGCGATTCATCGCCAAGTAGAGACGCGATTCATCGCGTCTCCATAGGAATTTTTTAAGTGCTGAATAGTTAATTTCCCAGTCCCCATCTGAAACTGAGCAATCTTACCGTCTGGTCACATTTTCAAATCGGAACTCGGTCCCAACTCTGAGCTTGTTAGCATTAAAACGAGGAGACATCAGCAAAGATGTGTCATAAGGATTGGGTAAATCTGGTGTGCGAATATACGGATCATTACTTACCTGCTGCTGGAAAACATCACGATAGAGAGTGTTAACTAACTCAGCATCGCGGGCGATTTCATTTTCTGGGAAAGAATTACGCGAAGGAGTACCAAAGCCCACAAATGAGTCTAGCTGACGCTTAGGGCTGTTATTCTCGTAGAAGTTGCGATCGTGTCGAAAAAAAGCTCGCTCAAATGTATTATTTGTAGTTTCATAATTGGTTGTTTCTGTTTGAGCAACTACAACAGAGGGAAAAGCTACACCAGAAACCAGCAACGCTAATAAACCACCAAAGGTTTTCAAATTAATACCCATATTCTCTACTCCTCAACTTTTGGGCAATCCTAACTTATGCTTAATTTCAGAACTCTGATCAGTTCAACCTTTGGTGTAACATAATTTTGCCTGTTTTGTAATGACATATACTACTGAAACCTTTACCCAATCAGATAGTGCAGCTACTACTGACCTGACCACCCTGCACGACAAACTACTAAATTTATTTTGCCAACTCGCTTATCAAGAGGGTGATTTTGTCCTTTCTTCAGGACAAAGCAGTTCTTACTACATTAATGGTAAGCAGGTAACACTTCATCCCCAAGGAGCTTTAGCCATTGGTCGTATTCTTTTATCCCTGTTACCTACAGATACTCAAGCTGTAGCCGGTTTAACATTGGGTGCTGACCCCATTGTGTCAGCCGTAAGTGTGGTTTCTGCTTATGAAAATCGCCCCATACCAGCGCTGATTATTCGCAAAGAAGCCAAAGGTCATGGAACAAGGGCTTATATTGAAGGGCCAAATTTGCCAGAAGGTGCAAAAGTCATCGTTTTGGAAGATGTGGTGACTACGGGGAAATCAGCCATGAAAGCCGTTGAGCGTCTTCGGGAAGCTGGTTATACGGTTGATACCGTAATTACACTTGTAGACCGACTACAAGGTGGTGCAGAGTTTTATCAGTCAGTGGGGTTGAACTTTCAGACTGTATTCACAATTGCTGACCTGCAAAAACGGTATCAAGAATTAGCTAATTAGTCAGGGGATAAGAGTCGCGCTGCGACTCTCCCAACACAATTTTCAATATTTCTATCTAATACTTGTAGAAGCATCTACAACACCATGACAAAATCCGCATCTGTCAGCACAAAACGTTTGATTTTGGGTTCGGTTAAACACTTATAATTAAAGTAGGTTGGGTAGAGGCTTTGCGAAACCCAACATCATGGACAGAGTTGGGTTTCACTCTCGTTCAACCCAACCTACATTGACATATTTTATGATAAGTAATCACCCAAATTTGATATGATTAGCCTCGCACCTGATAACTAGGTAAAAATGCACTCTCCCTGTTTCTACTGCATAATAATTTAGAAACCTTATATAGCGGTTATCAGTTAAGTGAGATACAAGAACCCCACCCCCAACCCCCTCCCCGCAAGCGAGGAGGGGGCTATGATTTACTTCATTGAAGTGGATACCGCTATATATTCATCTGATAGATACTCTTCTTTCGGCATTTTTACGATCAAAGGCTAGCCATTCTTCTTTGCTCAGGCGACGGACATTTTCTATTCGTTTAGTAGCCCAATCGTTATACTCAATATTTAGATCACATCCCATCCAGTAACGATTAAGTTGTTCTGCAACTACAACAGTTGTTCCTGAACCTGAAAATGGATCAATAATCAAATCTCCTGCTTGAGAAGATGCTAATACAAATTTTCTGATTAATTCTTCTGGTTTTTGAGTTGGGTGGGGTGTTTTCTCATCCATTCCATTACAAGTAGTAGGAATTTCTATTACGTCTTTAGGCTTTGCGCCTTTTGGGTTAGGTGTCCAGTTATTATGTTTCTGCTTTGTTCCTTTTCCGTAGGCGCTGGTTTGGGCTTGGGGGTGAGAGGGATATTTTAATGTGTGTGCGCTATAAGGAATTCGCACATCGTCAATGTTTAGTTTAACGGAATCAGATTTACGAAAATGAATGATACTTTCATGGGAACGTCCCCAATCATTACCTAAATTAGCTTTGTTTTTATAATGCCAAATTAACCAACGGCAATTTTTAAAATATTTTGATGCTGGATGTTTTAAATCAGCTAATATTTCGGAAAAACCACAAATATAAAGTGAGCCAGTGGGCTTAAGAATACGTGAAGCTTGGCTAATCCATTGAATTGACCAATCGATATATTTTTCTTGGTTCTCAAAGTTGTCCCACTCAGCTTTTTTAATGTTATAAGGTGGGTCAGCAAAGACTAAATCAATGCTTTTGGATTCAAGTGATGTCAGCCAATCTATGGAATTACCTTGATAAAGTTTTCCGTGAGGATGTGTGTATTGCAGTTGATATCCCTGTGTTAAAGGTTGCAATTTTTTTTCATTGATTTATGGGATTTTGGCTTACAGAAGAATGAGAAAACGAACCGCCAAGACGCAAAGAACGCCAAGGACAGGCACTTTGTCAGCTTGCTACTTTCATGATATGCGATCGCACATAGTAAATATTGAAAATGTCGAAAAAAGCGTATAGTCAATTTATGATATCGAAATTATGGTAAAATATAATTTTATAGCCCAATAAACGATTAATTCAATGAGTGAATTATTGACTCGTATCACGCAAATTCCGGGTCAATGTGGGGGTCGTCCTTGCATTCGAGGTATGAGAATTAGAGTCAGCGACATTTTAGAAATGTTAGCGGAAAATGTCAGCGTTAACGAAATCTTAGAGGACTTTCCTGATTTAGAACCAGAAGATATTCAAGCTTGTCTTTTGTTTGCTGCACGTCGCACTGATTTTGTCCGTTTGACAGCATGAAGATTTGGATTGATGCTCAGTTACCGCCAACATTGGCAAGTTGGATAACAAATACTGTTGCTATAGAAGCCTTTTCATTAAGAGATATTGGACTCCGCGACGCTAAAGATATCGAAATTTTTGAAGCTGCAAGAATCGCCAATGTCATCATCATGACTAAAGACAGTGATTTCGTTGATTTGGTTTGTCGGCTAGGGATACCCCCTCAAATTCTTTGGCTGACTTGTGGAAATGTTACTAATCGTAATTTGCATCGACTCCTGAATTTGACATTACCTGCTGCGCTTAAACAATTGCGCCAAGGAGAAATGATTGTGGAAATCAGCAATAGTCGGTAAAAAATTACAATATTTACCGTGATTATATTTATTTTATCTCGAAGCGATCGCACCCTTTACCAGAGGTATTGCTCTTCTGTCATTTGACACCCTTGTTTTTTAAGCTGTAGTTTGAGGGTATGGTTGATAATACTGTTTTGGTTAAAATTATTTGCATGATTATAAGTGTTTATTCGGTTGCTAATTACTTAGACTCATGGTCATGATTGGTATATTTCTTACCAAAACTCTCACTATACTATTTAGTCATGACAGAACAAAATATGCAAGCTCAACAAGACGAGTTACAGCACATTTTTGTAGCTTATGGAACAGCCAAGCAAGGTGGAACGCAACAAGTTACATCAAGGTCAGGAAAAAGCTATGAAGTTAAAATTCCTGCTAACTGTTTGGAAGAAACTAAACTACGCTTAAAAAGACGTAATTCACATAAAAATAATAATTCTTTTAAAGGAATTATTAGTAAAATTTATGAAAATTTTTCACCAGAATATATAGATAATGAAAATGATATTATTATCACTGTCCATACATTGTTTGACAATAGTACAAACATAGAGAAAATAATATATGACTTAATCAACAATGCGGATATTAAGTTAACAAGCAAAGAAAAATGTGCAAATGTATATCAGAATATTAGCGATGCTAAATCTATAGATGACTTACCTGCTCTAAATTTATTAGATTTTATTATTTCATCCTCTCAAGTAAATTCTTCAGTTTCTAAGCGATACAATATTGCAAGTCAAAATTCTAGATTATTCCAAATAGAACAATGTATTGATAATGCCTTAACTGCATCTAACTTAAATAAGAATGAGAAGCAGTTGATTAGAGGAACATATCAGTGTATCAAAGCCGGAAAAAACATAGCTAATTTTGAGATTTTAAATCAACTTGATACCATTATTCAAAATAGTTCACTGCCTGACGAACTTAAACAAATATATTTCTCTTCCAGTGTCACAGCTAAAGCGATGACTGTTGATATATTTATAGTCAATCTAATTGATAGTTGTTCTAGCATCACAAGTAGTACATACAAATCCGATATACTTAATACCTATGCTGCACTCATAGATGGTAAACAAGTTTCTGAGCGAGTAAATTTGAAATTATTAGACTCACTCATCTTAGATTCTCAGATACCAGATGATTGTAAAGTAATTTACAAGTTGATGCGTGAACCAGTGAACAATCAGAACGGAAAGAAAAATGATGATGTTCTTGCTAAAGTCAGAATAATCAGCGATTCAGTGAAAAAAGCTGCTGCAATTGTCCCAACTGCTATACAAATTGCATCAAAAAATGGGATAAAAGCAGGAACAGGAGTAGCTATAGGTACATTATCTGGAGGTGCAGCGACTAGTTCAACTTTAGCTTGGTTAGGTGGTGGCTCTGTAGCTGCGGGTGGTTTAGGAATGTTAGGAGGATTAGCAGTAGCAACGGGTGGAGGCGCGTTAATTGGTGCAGCTGCTTTAGTATCCGTTGCTTCTGTTAGCCAAATGGATGCTGAAGATAAGAAAAAATTAGGAATTGCAGCTGGAGTTGGAGTTGCAACAAGTGCTGCTGCTGTTGGTACAGTTTGGACTGCTGCGGGTGCTTTTGGTGTTGCTAGTACAGGGACAGCAATTAGCACTTTATCTGGAGGTGCAGCGATTAATGCAACTTTAGCTCTATTAGGTGGTGGCTCTGTAGCTACGGGTGGTTTAGGAATGTTAGGAGGATTAGCAGCAGTAACAGGTGGCGGGGCGTTAATTGCTGCTGGTGCTGGTTTTGCGGCTTGGAAGTTTTTCAAAGGAGATAAGAATGATCCTAAGCGGATATTAAAACAGTTAGAGGCTAAATTGTATTCCTGATCGCCTGTTCTATCCCTGGGGATAAAATTCATACATAGCAACATTTTTGTGCTTTCCTATCCCTCTAATTCAAGTGATATAAAATCTAAATTGTTTGGTTTCTCAGATATCATGCTTGTGCTTCTTGCTTACAGGTACGCCAGTATGCCCATAAAGCTATAAGTATGGAAATGAGAGTAAACCATATTAGCCAACCCAAGTGCAGCCACAAGTACCGATCATATTCAGGTGCTTTACCCGAAAAAAGTATTATTTGGATGTAATGGTAAATAGGAGAATGAGCTGCAACATTATCTCCTATCAATGCTGCCATATTTAGTTTTCCTGGTATTGCAAATACAGTTTCTATTACCTTAAATATAGGTCTGGTAAAAACTGGTATTGTCAAAATAAGCGAAGACATTAAAGCCGCTATCTGAATACTTTTTGGTTTTTCAAATAAATAGCCTAATGCCAATCCTAAAAACAAATACGGAATTACTCCCAATATTAAACTCCCTAATAATGAAATAAATATAGATGGGGATATTACATTACTAAACAGTGTTGTAAATAGCATTGTTAATATTAGTAAAGAAGTGATTAACCAAGATGCAATTACTTTGGCAGATAGATAAATAATTGGAGGTAATGGAAGAACCTTCAGAAATTTCGTCAATATTTCATTTTGGCGTTCCTCTGCAATAATGTTACCAGTGCTGTTAGCGGCAGTCATCGCTAGATAGAAAGAATAAGCATTAGCGATAGTATATACACTGCTGGAATTTTCACCGCTTCCTATCTTTGCAGCAAAAGAGATGCAGCCCGCCCACACAAAACTAGCTATGAATGTCAGCCATATATATTTTCGGTCAGCCTGGAATGTTTGTTGAATATTAAACTTTACGTGTTTACTAAGTAAGGATAGCCAGTGCAATGCACCTACTTGGTTATCAGAATCAATTAAATTTGAATCAACTTCTTGATCGAATGATTCCTCCGTATTGGAAACATTAAATGATTCGTTTAAGCGACCATCCTTTAAGCAGATAGTTCGTGTTGGCTGAACACCAATTTCTCGATCATGGGAAATTAGTAAAACTGTATTACCCTCTTCATGAAACTTCTGCAAATGCTTCCAGAATTTTGTGAGTTTACTAACATTATTTTCCGTATCTTCAGTATCGAGAAATGTAGTAGGTTCATCGAGAATTAAAAGCTTAGGAGAACCAGCCTGTGCAAGTGCAAAAAATAAAATTCTTTCTTGTCCACCTGACAATCTTTGCTTATTTTTAGAAAACTTAAGTCCAAAATCTTCTAAGATAGAATTTATTTTACCTTCTGCTCCTTGATAATGACTTTCAATTAAATCAATTAACCTGCCTAACTGGGCATTTTCAATTGGAGGTCCTATTTTTTGTGGTGCAACTCCTGTGAGAAATTTTGATTTAAGTTCGCTGGGAGGGGAACCAAAAATTTTTACTGTTCCGCTATCAGGGTATTTAATGCCTAGAAGAATATCTATGAGAGTGGATTTACCAGCACCAGTTTCACCCTTTAAATGTACAAGTTCTCCTTGCTTGACTGTAAGTTGTATATTTTCTAGAGGATGTTCTATATAAGAACGAGCGTAATTTATATTGTCTATTTCAATGACATTCACTTTTTATTCTCCTCTAGATTTTGATGTTGATTTTAATAGTGAGATAATAGCTATTTGCAATAGCATAATAATAACGAATTGCCAACAACCAGATTAATACAAAGTTTTCAAAGCAAAATGAGTTCCATAACCGATTAAAGCTCCTATAGCCAAAGCCAATTCCATAGGCAGACTAATCAATCCCAATCCAATCAAGGCTGCGATAGCAGCACTAGATACCACTCCAGCAACTGCTGCTACTGCTAATGGTTTGACAGTTATTTTCATTGGCTGAAAGGCTGTATTTGGATCTAGAGGAACTTCTGTTATATCAATTCGAGCCTTATCTGTGACTTGTTCCGGGGCTTGAGAACAATTAACCGCAAAAACACACAAATCTACTTCAATATACTGGCTTTTTAAGCCCATAAATAAAAATGTGCTAAATAGTAAAAAAGTGATTAATGAAGCAGTCACTATCCACTTTGTAAATGATTGCTCAGATTTTCCTACCAATTTTGAGTTTTCGCTTTCCATAATTAATTTCTCCAATTTAAGTTATAAAAAAATCATCAACATTTAGCATTAACATTAGAACTGACAACCATAAATAGTTGTCACAGTTTCTAGTGAAGCAGTCACTGTACCATAAGCAGCTAATGCTCCCACAGGTCCACCAAATATAAATCCTAATGCTCCTGCGGCTCCTCCTAAGAGATTATTCCGAAGATGTCTGTTAGGACAGTTGTTTTTTTTACTGTCAATTACTATGTTGTCTGAAATATCAAGCGGTTGAGAAATTTCAATTTTCAAATCATCTGTGTATTGATCGAGTCTTTCGATAACAATGTTTTTTAACTCTGAAGGTAAAGCTGAGTTTTGAGATAATGCCAACAGAACATTTCCGTCGTTAGAATCAGCTAATTTTTGGATGAGCTTGTTTGATATTTTGTTTTTACTAGCTAGTGATATCTGAATACCATTTTCTTGCCATGTGATAGGATTTTCTGCTACCAAATCCATTACTGCTTCAGAGGAATTTACATTTTTAGTTACTAAAAGTAAGACACTATAATTTGTATATTCAGCCAATCTTTTTAGGACATCTTCAGGAGTGTTTTGATTAGCAGCCAGTTTAATAGGAAGGTTTTTGAGATATTCATCCTGAATCATAGGATTGGTGATGACAGGATTATTAGATATTTCTCGTAATATACTAGGAGAAGCTTTTTTTAGATTGGCTATTGACCACAAAATTTGGCTTTCTTTTGAGTTAGCTAATTTTTTTAATACATCTTCAGGAGTTTGAGGATTTGCAACTAGAGCTTTTTGAACTACAAAAGCATCTGCATAAGGATTGTTAGCAACTTCTCTCAGGATTTCAGGAGTAGCATTTGAACGTTTAGCAATATTCTCAAGTATACCCACATCTTCCGATTGTACGAACACATCTAAGACATCTACAGGAGTATTGGAATTAAAAGCGATCGCACGTTTAAGCAGCTTGAGATTTTTATCAACCTTTGGGCTATCAAGGGAAGATGTCAAGGCTCTGAGTACACTTTCATCAGATTCAGGACTTGCAGCCAAAATCCTTAAAGTATTCCCATGAGTTCTAGGTTCTTGGATAATTTTTAGTATCCTTTCGTGACTATTACAAAATTTGGGTAAAACTCCACCAGTCACCATTGGGTAACAAGAGAATTGCGTCCAACCCGTCACCACAAACAGGATAGCCGTCAATGAAATAGTGACAGTCCAGAGTTTTTTCCGAGAGAAGATATTTCTAGAAAAATTTTCAACATTCAGCATATATAGTCAGTTGAATTAGTTATCATAAACACTCATGAAAACTCTCTGCGACTCTGCGCCTCTGCGTGAAATTGAATTATAAATGTTTTGCAGAAAATGATATGAGTTAAAATCTTAATTAAATTGTTTTTTCACAGCTTCATAAATTTCGAGAGTGATGAGAGAAATATTATTCTCCTCAGCATAGGTTTCAATCTTTTTACGGGCAAAAGGACGGACAAAAAAAGGGATTTCCTTGAGTTTAGCTTCAGCGTCAGCAGTCCATTTAATTGATTCACTCATTGATTTTTAGGCTTTAATTTCAATATAAATATTTCGATTGTTCCAAATTTACCCTCAACATGAATATCGTTACCAGGTTAACCCCAGTAACGACATTTAACGAGAATTAACTTAACCTTGAGTTACAGGTTCCTTAGCCAAGAACTTCTCAAGTTCAGTCAACGCATCAGCATCAACTTTGGTTTGCATGGGGCAGAACTTAGGGCCACACATGGAACAGAACTCAGCAGTTTTATAAATATCTGCTGGTAGAGTTTCGTCGTGATATTCCTTAGCTCTTTCGGGGTCTAAAGATAACTCAAACTGACGGTTCCAATCAAAGTTATAACGGGCTGCTGAGAGTTCATCATCTCTGTCTCTCGCACCTGGGCGATGTCTAGCAATATCCGCCGCATGAGCCGCTATTTTATAAGCAATCAAACCATTGCGGACATCTTCGGCATTGGGTAAGCCTAAATGTTCTTTGGGTGTAACATAACACAGCATTGCTGTACCGTACCACCCAGCCATTGCTGCGCCAATTGCCGAGGTAATGTGGTCATAACCAGGAGCAATATCTGTCACCAATGGTCCCAACACATAGAAAGGTGCTTCAGAACACTCTTCCATCTGCTTGCGGACATTGAACTCAATTTGATCCATAGGGACGTGTCCAGGCCCTTCTACCATCACCTGTACATCATGTTCCCAAGCTCTGCGGGTTAGCTGTCCGAGGGTTTTCAGTTCTGCTAATTGTGCAGCATCTGAAGCATCATGAGTACAGCCAGGACGCAGGGAATCACCCAAACTGAAGGAGACATCGTATCTTTTGAAAATCTCAATGATGTCGTTGTAATGGGTATACAGGGGGTTTTGTTTGTGGTGATGCAGCATCCACCGCGCCAAAATACCACCACCACGAGAGACAATACCAGTAATCCGGTCTCTGACTAACGGTAAATGTTCAATTAAAATCCCGGCGTGAATAGTTTGATAATCTACACCTTGTTGGGCGTGTTTTTCGATAATGTGCAGAAAGTCGTCGGCGGTGAGATTTTCAATTGTGCCGTGGACACTTTCTAAAGCTTGATAAACTGGTACTGTGCCAATAGGAATAGATGAAGCATTAATAATAGCGGTGCGAATTTCATCTAAGTTACCGCCACCTGTGGATAAATCCATCAGGGTATCAGCACCGTATTTCACCGCTAGATTCAACTTATCTACTTCTTCTTGAAGATTAGAAGAGTTGGGAGAAGCGCCGATATTAGCATTAACTTTACATCTAGAAGCAATACCGATCGCCATCGGTTCTAAGTTGGTGTGATTAATGTTAGCTGGGATAATCATCCGTCCCCGCGCCACTTCATCACGAATCAGGTCTACAGGCAGGTTTTCCCGCTTGGCCACGTAGTGCATTTCTTCGGTAATAACACCCTGACGCGCGTAGTGCATCTGAGTTACGTTACTCTGACCACGACGTTTAGCAACCCATTCTGTCCGCATATTTGAATTCCTCAATAAACAGCTTCCCTCCGCTGGTATTAGCCAGACTCAGGTGTTAAGGGTGTGATCTCAGCCTGAATATTCAGGCACCCCTAGCATGAATGAAATTGTACCATCTTCGCTATGAATACGCTTTGGGCTGTGGATAATTTTTGAGGTGAAACTAATTGACTAGAACTTACGCACTTTACAAATTAATCAGGGTATGATTTCCATAAACTACGTCGTTTCAGACTTTTATCCCCGATTATTTTGATTGTAAATAGACCAGCATTGTAGGGTTTAGCATTGCTAAACCCCTACGAAAGATATGGTTTTTGACAACACATATTTAATGTTAATTGTCAATGTGTAATACCAATTTTATATAAAGAGGCATAAAAAGAACCCCTCCCTAACCCTCCCCGCAAGCGAGGCTACGGTGTACACACAAGTCTTAAAATTCTCTTTTGTGTCATAAGACCCCACCCCTAACCCCTCCCCGCAAGCGAGGAGGGGAACAAGATTTCTGCTTAAATCTTGTTTTTAGGACTGGAAACTGTCTTTAATCCAGGATGTGTGTACACCGTAGCGCAAGCGAGGAGGGAACCGGATTTTTACGGGTTAGGAGTAAGGGGTGGAGTAACAATAATATGCAGCCTCACATAAAATTGGTATAACCTCTATTGACATATTCCCCCGAATTTTATTCCGGGGGTTGACTACTGTGAGTTTATTTGGGCAAAATTCGGCGATTAATTCAGAATTTTTGCTTCTGATTTGGGGATATTGGCATCTGGATTGACTGGTGCTGAATGATTTGGCGATCGCACTGACAAGTTAGTTCCCAGTTTACCAGCAGCGATCGCATAGTTAATCACCAACAGCCGCAACCATAACGCCGGATACCGGGGTTCCAGCCAAGATTGACTCCGCATCAACAAGCGGGGGAACCATCCTCTGAGTAAAGCACCGACGAGGGAATCAAGACCGAAGCTAAAATAATTACCCAGCCACCGAACTAAATCCCTAAATCCAGCTAGTTGCCAAATCCATAACAGCAGGGCTGGATTTTTGCGCGCAGCTTTCAATGCTAAACGGTTAAAAGTCCACCAATCACATCGGTCTTTGATGAAATTATCTGCTACCTCTGGTGGTTCATCTGCTAACAACCCAAAAAAGGTATTCAGCATAGAGTTAATTCGTTGGGGTGGTAAGAATTTCCCAGTGGGAACCATCATTCCCTTAGAAAATAGCCACGTTACAGAGACGTTACTTTGATAAGCCCGAATCCTGTTTAAATTGCGGAAACTCAGCAAGTCATGCTTGAGGGCTGTATCTAACAGTGTTGTCAAACGGTCTAAGTTGCGAACTAGGGAACCAAAGCCTGTGAACACTAAGGGAGACTGGAGGGATGCAGCGTCACCAATGGCAATTAATCGATCAAAGGCAATGGTGCGATCGCTACTTCCTACACTAAAATGTCCCGGTATATAGCCAAATGTCGGCTTTTTCCACACCAGTTTATCTAAATCACAGCGTCGATACTCTGGCAAAATCGTGAAAAAGTCCTCATACATTTCCAGTAAAGAACCGGGATTTGCCCCATTGACTTCGTGGTAATGAAATAGATAAATTGTTAATTCTTCACCAAATCCAGGGAATAATTCCCAAATTAATTGCCTTCCCCTAGAAATATCGCCGTGACTGTAAAGCACATCTCCATACTGGGAATCCCAAACCCCTGCTTCAAATCCCCCCTCAATCACTGCGCCCACAGTGGGACATACACTGTCAAAAGCACGACCACCATTTAATTGCCAAGCCACAGGGGAAGCTGTTCCCATTGCATCAATTAATAATCGCCCAGTCACGCGTTGCTCATTTTTACTGGGTAAATGCTTGGTTGTAATCGTCACCTGTGCATCGTCAATATCGGCACGCATGAACTCTGTTTCATCCCAGATGTCCCCCCCGCATCTCGGAGTTTTTCCCCGCACATCCGCAGCCATTTCTCCGAGTCCAAGGCAATATTTAAGACAGTGGGGGTATGTAGAATAGGCGATCGCAATTTAACCGGATTATTGCCATCAAAAAACTTATTGAATCCGTCCTTGTATTCCCGAACAATCACAGTTTCTAACTCGGCGGCTGTTACCAAACCCAGATTAATTAAACTTTGCAGCTCATCACGAGAAATATTCCATTCTCGATTCATCCGTCCAAAAGGCAAACGTTCCACTAGCAGCACTTTATAACCCAATCTGGCCATAACAGCCGCATGAATTACCCCTAACGCGCCGCCGATGTAAATCAGATCGTAAGTAGGCGAAGAAGATGTTATACTACTGTCTTTCTGACCTCCCCCAGATTCTGCATTTTGGGAAAAAACTACTTGACGAGGCTGCCGAGGATTCCGTACTCCTTCGCGCCATCTTTGTTCCCACCAATAGACACGATTGAGGTCATATTCCCCATTCGGCATTTGCTGAAAATATTTCACTGTCAGGGGGTAATAAGTTCCTAGTTCCTCGAAAATCGATTTTTGGGAATCAATGGTTGGAGGTTCTGGGTAGTTATGGGGAAATTGCTTTCTAATTTCCTGACTCAGACGTTGCAGAATTTGTGCTTCTCCAGAAACAGCTTGATCTCCCCAACGAAATACTTTTAGATAAGTAGTTCGCTGCACTGACCAGACAAATACAGAAAGCTCGCTCAGTAATTTTTCGGTCATGGCCGCGTCAGCATTTCTAGCTCCTCTCGGTATTTTCAGGCGGAAGCCATCCGGTCGGAGTAATTTTTCCCCGGTTCCTGGTTCAAATTCAATTTGCAACCAAGTAAGTACAGTTGCAGTATCCGGTGTGGGAACTTCCAAATAAAGTATTTCTTCCATCATTTTTTGCTGACATCTCCGATGAATCTATTCACTCAGACAGATTTTATAAAGGTAGAAACTACGCTAGACTCCGCCCTATTGGTTCAATAAAGATTGAGTAAAGAATTTTTAATAGTTTGTCAAAGTTTATTGTTCATTTTGTATTTTTTTAACCCTACGCCATGAATTATCCCATCCCAGACAGTCCCCAGGAAATTTTTGCCCTAAGACAACAGCCAATTGATGCAGAATTAGTCGCCTCAGCCATCGCCGGAGTGATCAAACTTGTGAGTTCTCAGGGACAATCCTTAGAAGAATTAACTGCTCAACTACTAGCTGACGATCCCATGTTAAATCAGCAACAACGGCGTTGGCTAAGTCAATTGGTTACGCAATCCTGGGAACAGTTTTCTTAATGGTCATTAGTCATTGGTCATTGGTCAGTGGTCATTGGTCATTGGTCATTAGTCATTGGGAAGTTACCGTCTTCTCCCCCCTGCTCCCTGCCCCCTGCCCCCCTGCCTCTTCCCCCTGCTCCCTGCTCCCTGCTCCCCTGCCTCTTCCCCCCTGCTCCCTGCTCCCTGCCCCCCTGCCTCTTCCCCCCTGCTCCCTGCCCCCTGCTCCCCTGCCTCTTCCCCCCACTCCCCACTCCCCACTCCCCACTCCCAAATCTTGAGAATGTAACAACAAACCATATTCCAAGCCCTCTACAACGGCTTGATAGGAAGCTGCCAAAATGTTGGGGGAAACTCCGACAGTTGTCCAGCGTTCTGAACCAGTACCTGATTCTACTAATACACGAGTTTTAGCTGCTGTACCTGTATGTCCGTTGAGAATCCGCACTTTGTAATCTGTTAATTCAAAGGTGGCAATTTGGGGATAAAAATTAACCAAAGCTTTGCGTAAGGCGGCATCCAAAGCGGCAACGGGTCCATTTCCTTCTGCTGCTTCCAGAATATTTTTCCCATTCACCCCTAATTTTACTGTGGCTAGGGCATTGTTAGTTTCTTTACCTTCAACTAAATCACAATGTACTTGGAATCCTTTGACTTCAAAGAACTCCTGACGCTCACCTAACGCTTCGTACATCAACAGGGCAAAACTCGCTTCTGCTGCTTCAAATTGATATCCTTCGCTTTCTAATTCTTTGAGACGTTGCAAAATTTGTCGGGCGGCTGGTTTGTCTTTATCGAGTTCAATGCCAAAACTCCGGGCTTTGGCTAAAACATTACTGAGTCCAGATTGTTCGGAAATGACTATGCGGCGAAGATTACCGACTTGTTCTGGTTGAATGTGTTCGTAAGTGAGGGGATTTCGTTCTACTGCTGAGACATGGATACCACCTTTATGAGCAAAAGCTGAACGTCCCACAAAGGGCGCGTGTTCATCGGGGGCAAGGTTTACCACTTCACTCACAAAGCGACTAGCTTCTGTAAGCTGATTTAGCTGGTGTTCTGGTATACAACTATAGCCGAGCTTAAGTTGTAAATTGGGAATTAATGAACAGAGGTTAGCATTACCACATCGTTCACCGTAGCCGTTAATTGTACCTTGTACCATTTTCGCCCCGGCCATGACAGCAGCTAAGGCGTTAGCTACGGCTGTTTCGGAATCATTATGAGTGTGGATACCAATTTGGGGTAGAGGTTGTTGACTATTGACTAATGAGACATGATTAATCACTGATTCCACGACTTGACCAATTTCGTGGGGTAAAGTCCCACCATTAGTATCACAGAGGACTAGCCATTCCGCACCTGCGGCGATCGCCACTTCTAATGTCTGTAAAGCATAATCTTGATTGTGCTTGTAGCCATCAAACCAGTGTTCAGCATCATAAATCACCCGTCGCCCTTGGGAACAAAGATACTCGATAGTATCTCTAATCATGGCGAGATTCTCTGCTAAAGTCGTCTTGAGTCCGGCTGTAACGTGTAAATCCCAAGATTTGCCAAAAACTGTCACCCAACGAGTACCAGCAGTCAGAATCGCTTGCAGCATTGGCTCCGTGTCAGCAGTGGTATGAGGGCGACGTGTAGAACAAAAAGCCACAACTTCTGCTTGTTTGAGCGGATACTCTTGCAATTGCCAGAAGAACTGAACATCCTTGGGATTGGCACCAGGCCAACCACCTTCAATGAAAGGAACTCCCAATTGGTCGAGTCTGCGGGCGATGCGTAACTTATCTTCTATTGAAACTGAGAGCATCTCGCGCTGAGTACCATCCCGTAGTGTGGTGTCATAAAGCCAAAGTTGAGGTGAGGGATTTGTGGTCATAAAACTGAGACTTGCGAGACAACGAGTAAAGCGATGTGCCAATATACAACAAAAAGCCAGTTTGGTAATTAAGATATGCCCAAAGTACTAGCTCAAGGTAAGACAATTAAGTGCGACGCGAGAGCTAATTTACGGCGAGTTTTGCAGCAAAATGGTGTTGACCTCTACAATGGCGGCGCTAAGTTAATCAACTGTCGAGGCATTGGCAGTTGTGGAACCTGTGCAGTCAAAGTGGAAGGTGAGGTATCTGTTGCAAATTGGCGAGACAAAGCGAGACGTTCGCTTCCTCCCCATTCTCCTACAACTGAACTCCGTTTAGCTTGTCAAACCGAGGTACTAGGGGATGTAAAAGTCACAAAATTCGATGGGTTTTGGGGACAAGGTTCCCAAATAGTATGGACACCAGAAGGTTAGGTTAAAAAAGGAGAAAATATTAAGATGGGTAGATGGACTCCACTAATTCTCATGGCCGGAGGCTTGGCAATTTTATTTGGTACGTTGTTAGGGATCAATTTTCCGATGGGTGGACAACAAACGGCCAGGAATGATGCTGCTGACGGCAAAACATCCAAAGTACTCCCAGCTAATATTAATGTTAATAGCTCCGCTCCTAGTAGGACTACAAGTAACGAGACAGCCCCTGAAAGTAGCGGTAGCGTTGCTCAGGATAATTTTTCTACTTCTGAAAATAGAGGTAGTGTTGCTCAAGATAGCTTTTCTACTTCTGAAAATAGAGGTAGTGTTGCTCAGAGTAATGATTCGTTCTCAAGCTCTGATACTACTACAACATCAGGAACTAGAAGCACAGACTTTAGCTCAGGTACAACCTCAACCAGCAACACAGCTAGCACCAGCAATCGGGCTAGAAGTCCAATTCGGGCTTTGTGGTAAACCAGGATAGTCGTGACGAGTTATTAGTTATGGGTTATTAGTTTATGTACTAATGGTAAATAGCTAATGATAAATGACTAATGACTAATGACTAGTGACGTTTTAATTATTGGTGGCGGTGTTATTGGCTTGGCGATCGCCGTAGAGTTAAAATTGCGCGGCGGCTCTGTCACCGTGCTTTGCCGTGATTTTCAGGCTGCTGCTACCCACGCCGCCGCCGGGATGTTAGCACCAGATGCGGAAAACATCCCCAATGGTGCAATGCTTTCTTTGTGCAGGCGATCGCGTGCCTTATATCCAGACTGGACACACAAACTTGAAGATTTGACTGGTTTAAATACTGGTTACTGGCCTTGTGGAATCTTAGCACCAGTTTATCAAGGACAAAAAGATAAATTAAATGCTTCCACCACTGCCCAATTCCCATATTGGCTAAATCAAGCAGCAATTCATCAATATCAGCCAGGATTGGGTTCAGAAGTCGTTGGTGGCTGGTGGTATCCAGAAGATGGACAAGTTGATAATCGGGCTTTAATAAATGTACTGAGGACGGCTGCTGAGTCTCTGGGTGTGGAATTTAAAGATGGCATTAAAGTAGAAGCATTTTTACAGCAGTCTGGAGAGGTTGTTGGTGTACAAACCAACACAGGCGTGATTCGTGCTGACCATTATGTTTTAGCTACAGGTGCATGGTCTAATGAATTATTACCATTACCTGTGAGTCCTCGCAAAGGACAAATGCTCAGGGTGCGAGTTCCAGATTTTATCCCAGAATTGCCCCTGACAAGAGTTTTGTTCGGAGATAATATTTACATCGTACCAAGGCGAAACCGTTCGATTATTATTGGGGCGACGAGTGAAGATGTGGGTTTTACGCCCCACAACACCCCCGCAGGTATTCAAACTTTACTTCAACAAGCCATAAGTCTCTATCCCCAATTACAGGATTATCCCATTCAGGAATTTTGGTGGGGATTTCGTCCCGCCACACCTGATGAGTTACCGATTTTTGGCACTAGCCACTGTCAAAATTTAACCTTGGCGACAGGTCATTATCGTAATGGTATATTACTTGCGCCGATCACCGCAGCCTTAATTGCCGATTTGATTTGGGAACACAAATCTGATCCGATATTGTCTAATTTCCACTATTCCCGCTTTCATAGTCAGTCATCTACCCCCACTTCTATGTTCACTCACTCTGCTAACTTCTCTAACGGAAATATCGTTGATGACGCATGAATCGCGTTGAATGAAGACGCGATGAATCGCGTCTCTACAAATTCACCATTGGTAATTGCTGGGAAGACTTTTCAATCTCGGTTGATGACGGGGACGGGCAAATATCGCAGTATTGCGGAAATGCAGCAAAGTGTTGTTGCTAGTGGTTGTCAGATTGTGACTGTGGCAGTCAGAAGGGTGCAAACGAAAGCCGCAGGACATGAAGGTTTAGCTGAAGCTTTGGATTGGACAAAAATCTGGATGTTGCCTAATACTGCCGGCTGTGAAACCGCAGAGGATGCCATTCGGGTGGCGCGTTTGGGGCGCGAAATGGCGAAACTATTGGGACAGGAAGATAATAATTTTGTGAAATTAGAAGTTATACCTGATCCGAAATATTTACTTCCTGATCCGATTGGGACGCTACAAGCTGCTGAACAGCTAGTGAAAGAAGGTTTTGCTGTCCTGCCTTACATTAATGCAGACCCCATGTTAGCCAAGCGTCTAGAAGATGTGGGCTGTGCCACAGTCATGCCTTTAGCGTCGCCCATTGGTTCAGGACAAGGGCTGAAAACAACGGCTAATATTCAAATTATCATTGAAAATGCCAATATACCAGTAGTGGTAGATGCTGGCATTGGTTCACCCTCGGAAGCGGCTCAGGCGATGGAATTAGGTGCTGATGCTTTATTAATTAATAGTGCGATCGCCCTTTCCCAAAATCCCCCAGTCATGGCTCAAGCCATGAATTTAGCAGCAGTAGCCGGTCGTTTAGCATATCTAGCTGGCAGAATGCCTCTGAAAACCTACGCTAGTGCCAGTTCACCACTCACAGGCACAATTACTAATTAAAGAATCGGGGATTGGGAATTAAGTATCACTCCCCACTCCCCATTCCCCACTCCCCATTCCCCATTCCCCACTCCCCACTCCCCATTCCCCACTCCCCACTCCCCACTCCCCACTCCCCACTCCCCACTCCCCAACGTAAAGATTTATCTCTAAGTATGAAAGCAGAATATAGCGTGTATGTAACATAAAACGAATAAAAGCAGATAATAAGGAATTAATTCATGCCCTATACAAACGAAGAAGGCGGTCGTCTGAACAATTTCGCCCGCGAACCAAAGGTTTACCCAGCAGAACCTCCGACAAACAGCCAAAAACGTACCTATATTTTCTTAGGACTCGCTGGTGCAGCTTTGGTTGCTGGGTTAATTGTTGTTGCCTTCTCTGTTTCTCATGTCGGTTGAGCCGGAAATTTTGTCATAAAATTTAATATTTTGGTGGTCAAGGTTCCCATGTTATTGGGGTCCTTGCTTTTTCTTTTTTGTTAGAATTATATAAGGAACCAAGTATAAATAAATACTTTTAAATTATCAACATCTGAAAAAATTGATCCTGCACCCTGCCCCCGTTCCTCTTCTTTGACCTGTGAAATTTATGTATACCATGTTTGGGCTTCTGAGCCGCCATGAGCGTGAATGATACTACACACCCCAATAATTTTACTTGGAATCGCCAAGTATATCATCGTCTGAAACTTTCCCTCAGTCTTGGTTTAAGACGACAAGTTTTTTTAGCAGTCAGTGACAATTTACACTTGCGAAATCAAGTAGCGGCTCGTTTGCATTCCACTTTAGCTTATCCAGTGGGGCAAGTGCTATATAAATCTGTGGATGGTCAGGAATCTAGCACTCCAGCTTATCCGCGATTAGTGACATTGAGGTTGAATTTAAGTGATCCGAATCCCATAGATCATATAAATCAATGGTTAGCTAATTATCCACCACCAATTATTGGGGCATCAAAAGATACGTCTGGAAGACCCCTACCAATACCGATATTTCAAATTGTCGGTGTGGAACAGTTAACTAAGCAACCAGTAGCGATACAGCGTTTATTTTTACACTATCTGCGCTTAAGTGAAGAAAATTTTTCTAGTCAAGAGTCCAGTCAGTTTTTAGATTCCAGTATGCTGTTGTGGGTATCGCGTCCTTGGTTGTCTGCCATTCAGCAGTCAGCACCACAGTTTTGGCGTTGGCGGACTGGTGTGTTTGTGTTTGCGGGGGAACCCACGCCCACAACAGAAAATCAAGGTTATCCAGAACGTTCTGACCGTTCTAGAGATTTGGATTTAGAAGATATTGAGCAATCTGTTTTGGATGAAGCAGTTATTGAAGCCGAACTCAAAGCCGCGTCTGCCAACGGCTTAAAATTTGGGGATGACTTTGACTTCCCGGTGGAATCACCAAGAAAGCAGCCAGATAAAAAGCCAGAAGCTTGGCATTTAACTTCGGAATTACTGAAGGTTGAAACGCAGCAACGGAAATCCACGTCTAGATCCAATCAAGATCATAGCCAATCGCCAGGGTCGTTGTCTCACATTAGCCAGGACTTAGCCGAGCTAGTTCTAGGAACAATGAACACAAAGCTTGATGAAGATGGAGAGGATAACCAACAACCGCAGCAAATGCTGTTAGAGATTGAGGAACTACACTCACAACAAGCCTCTGGAGAGGTATTGGCGGCAGCTTATCACAATTTAGGAAACTTATATCGCTTACGGATTGAACAGGGAAAGTCGAGTTTAGAAAATTTGATGGTGGCAATTCTTGCCTATCAGGAGGCGATCGCCTGTGATGAAACATCACCGCAACTCCCAGATATTTTAAATGACTTGGGTACACTTTACTGGATGCTGTACCGCGCCCCCCATAACTCAGGGGATGGAAAAGCTTACATAGAACAAGCAATTGAATTTTATCATTTGGCTTTAAGGCTGATATCTGCCGAAGAACAGTCAGAAACCTATGCACGAGTTCAAAATAATTTAGGGACTGCTTATGGTGATTTAGCTCGTTTTGCTAATTCTGCGGATAATTGGCAACAAGCAGTATTAGCTTACAGTGAAGCGCTGCGGTATCGTCAAGCCGATATGGAACCATTAAAGTATGCGGCTTGCCAAAATAATTTAGGCACTGCTTACTGGCATTTAGGGCAGTATGATCAACCAGTGGTGCATTTGCACAAGGCGATCGCCTCATACAGTCAAGCGTTGGCTCACTACAGCCCCGAACAGGAACCGTTGAAGTATGGCATGATTCAAAATAATATCGGCACTGCCTACTGGAATTTGGCACAATACGACGAACAACCAGCCAAAAACCTGCAACTAGCGATTGATGTTTACTGTGAAGCGCTGAAATATCGGACTCCAGCGAATCTTCCCAGTGCTTGTGCTGCGACACAAAATAATTTGGGGACTGCATACTGGCATTTATCAAACTTATCTCAAACCAGTAAAGAGTCACGCCAAAAATTATTACAATTGTGTATTGATGCTTATGATGAAGCTATTGCCTTGGCTAACTCAATTAGCGGTACACCTTTAAGTTTTGATTTGTTTGCTGCTCACAATAATTTGGGATTAGCTCATTATCAGCTAGTAACAGATGATTGTTTTCATGGTGACAAAGCCGCAAGTTCGCAACATTTAGAGGCAGCATTAAATCATCATTTGCAAGCCTTGAATGGATTTAGCCAACAATCAGAGGCTTATCAAACAACTTTCGCTTATGTGGTGAAAACAATTCGGGCTTTCCACAGTAAATTGGGGATACAGGGACAAAATCTCGCTTTATCTCAGGTTCCTGGTCATTTGTTACCGGAAATTTTACCTAAGTTGTAGAAAACCTCACCCCAACCCTCTCCTTACTAAGGAGAGGGAGCAGGAGAAGGGGAGTAGGAGAGGGGAGTAGGAGAGGGGAGTAGGAGAGGGGTGTAGGAGAGGGGAGCGGGATTTTGTGGTTAAAGTGCTGGGACTAAGGCTTTTAATGCAAAAATCTTTTCCATGATATCTTCGACTACTTTATCGGGTGTGGAAGCACCGGAAGTCACTCCGACGATAATTTTGCCATTGGGTAGCCAATTTTGCGCGATCGCTAATTCTCCATTTAACTGGCGATGTTCAATAGCATTTGCTGATTTTATTCTTTCTACACAATCAATGTGATAGGAAGGAATTTTTCTCTCGGTCCGCAATTTGTTGTAATTGGGCGGTATTGGATGAATTAAATCCCCCAATTACTAGCATGAAGTCTAAGTCTTCTTGTACTAATTCCAACATGGCATCTTGCCGCTCTTGGGTAGCATCACAGATGGTATTAAAGCTTTGGAAATGCTGATTTAACTCAATGGTTCCATACTTCTGCATCATGGTGCGCTCAAACAGCTTGCCAATTTGCTCAGTTTCATCTTTGAGCATAGTGGTTTGATTAGCAATCCCCACTCGTTGTAAGTCCTGATCAGGGTCAAATCCTGCCGAACAAGCTTTAGCAAATTTTTGCAAAAATTCCTCGCGGTTGCCACCATTGAGAATGTAATCTACAACATATTGGGCTTCTTTCAAATTCAGCACAATCAGATATTTGCCAGCAAAGGAACTTGTAGCAATTGTTTCTTCGTGCTTATATTTACCGTGAATAATGGAAGTGTAAGCCACTTTTTTGTGCTTTTCCACGGTATTCCAGACTTTAGATACCCAAGGACAAGTGGTATCAACAATTTTGCAACCTTGATCATGGAGAATCTGCATTTCTTGAACGCTGGCTCCAAATGCAGGTAGGATGACCACATCACCAGTTTTTACCACTGAAAAATCTTTTTGATTTGCTTGTACAGGAATAAATCCGATATTCATTTCCTGCATTCGCTGATTCACAGAGGGATTGTGAATAATCTCGTTAGTAATCCAGATGCGTTCTGTGGGGAAATGCTGACGGGTTTCATAAGCCATTGCGATCGCGCGTTCTACACCCCAGCAAAAACCAAAGGCTTGGGCTAGTCTGATGGTGACATCACCTCGTTGCAATGTGTAGTTGCGATCGCGGATTTCTTGAATCAAGTCACTTTGATACTCAGATTGCAACTGGGTAGTAACTTCTGCTTTGTGACCAAATCCCTTGCGGTTGTAATTTTCCGAATGTTGCAGTGTCCGTTTAAAAGCTTTTGTATCCATTGTTCTTTTTTGGCAGTTTCAATGACTATTTCTTATTTTCTCGTGCTAAGACGCTATTTTCTAGGCAATGGGAAAATATTCCGCTTACTCCCCACTCCCTAATCCCCACTCCCCACTCCCTACTCCCCACGCCCTACTTCCATATTGCTATACATTTGTAACGCAGTCCGCCAAACTACATAACCTGTAGGATTGAGATGTAAACCATCAGTGGTAAATTCACTGCGGAGATTACCCTGCTGGTTGGTAAATAAAGGATACAAGTCAAGATATTTAACACCAACTTTGGTAGCTGTTTTTTGGAGTTGTTGATTTAACTGGCGAATCCGACTGTTGGGAATCTTCAGCAGTTTCTCTCTTCCCTCCCAAGTTGCGGCTTCATCCCCATGAGGCAAAATCGACTGAACAACAATTTGCGCTTGAGGATGGGTTTTACGCAGGTAAGTCATAATTCGACGCTGATTCTTTAAAATCACTTGATCGCTTACCCCCCGGATGAGATCATTAATGCCAATCATCACAAAAATTACCTCTGGCTGGGTACGGTCAAATAAGTCTAATCTTTTTAATAGCCCATCACTGGATTCACCCGAAATCGCCTGATTGAGCCAATTTCTGTCTTCGGGTAGCAACTGGGGCGGAAACCACAGACTCAGAGAATCTCCTGTGAGGATGCTTAAACGCTCAGGAGGCTGGTCAGAAGCCACTTGAGCTTCTTGCTTGAGAATATCTAGCCACTGCTGATAACCGAGTTGATGACGGCGACCTAAATCTAGTGTGACGGCTTGAGTTTGACGAACTGAGTCGGGGGAGAGTGGATTGCCAAAAACAGCCTTTAATCGCTGCTGTTGCCAAATCAGCAAGATGACCGCCAACATTAGTATGCTGTTGGTTACCAGCAAGAAAAATCCCCAGATCGGAAAGGTTTTTGCAGAAGTGGACACAAATAGCAAAATATACCAATGATTTGACTCAGATTTTAAATCGCCAGCGCCAATATGTCATTAGCACTTAGCACTTCCCATAACTTTAAGCGAGAAAAAATTTTGCATGAAAAAACCCGCCACTGGGATTGATGTCAAAAATCTCATGGGCGGGTTCAGCAATAAATACGCGGAGTGCTTGGTCATTTATGCACCCTCAAGAACTAAGGACAAATGACTAATGACAAATGACTAATTAATATTTGTCTTGTGAGATTCCAGATGAACCATATCCTTCGGGAAATCCTCCGGAGCTAGTTTCTGTCACGAATCCATTGTATGCTTCCATACCGTGTTCGCTGATATCCAAACCTTCTAATTCTTCTTCGCGAGATACTCGGATACCTAAAGTAGCCTTGAGCAACAACCAGAAGATGCTGCTGACCACAACTGTCATCCCGCCTACACTCAGAATTCCCACCAGTTGAATGAATAACTGTCCCAAGCCACCGCCGGCAAATAAACCCGCAGTTGGTCCCGCACCTTCACCATACCAGGAATAAACACCAGGACCGGCAGACCACAGACCCACGGCGAGAGTTCCCCAGATACCGCAAATTAGGTGAACTGAGGTCGCGCCTACTGGGTCATCAATGCGGATTTTGTCAAAGAGTGTAACTGAGAAAACTACGATGACTCCCCCAATGAAGCCAATGATTAAAGAAGCCGGAATACTCACGTAAGCACAAGATGCTGTGATTGCTACCAAGCCCGCCAATACGCCGTTGATAATCATTGATAGGTCTGGTTTACCTAAGTAAATCCAAGCTGTACCTGTAGCGGCAACTGCACCCGCAGCAGCAGCCATATTAGTTGTAACAGCTATGTGAGCGATCGCATTGCCATCAGCAGCCATTGTGGAACCGGGGTTAAAACCAAACCAGCCCAACCAGAGAATTAAACAGCCCAAGGTGGCAATACTCATATTGTGACCAGGTAAAGCCACAACTTGCTGTTCTTGATATTTACCGATACGTGGACCAAGAAATGCTGCTCCCATTAAAGCCGCCCAACCACCAACGGAGTGAACGACTGTAGAACCAGCAAAATCCCAGAATCCAAATTTACTTAACCAACCACCACCCCAAACCCAATGTCCGGTAATGGGGTAGGCAATACCTACAAGTAGGATGCTGAAGATTAAGAAGTCAGCAAATTTAATCCGTTCGGCAACTGCACCAGAAACAATTGTGGCCGCAGTTCCCGCAAATGCCAATTGAAATAAAAACTTGGCGGCTAAAGGTACACCCGCCCAACTCAGAGAACTGAAGACACCTTGATAAGCATCGCCTGTTACAGGACTGTTATCTGCTCCTGAGAGGAAAAATCCAGAGATTCCGAAGAAGTCATTGCCATCACCGAACATAATGCCAAAGCCAATTGCCCAAAAGGCAATACTAGCTAGAGCAAAAACAATTAAGTTTTTAGAAAGAACGTTGACGGCATTTTTCTGGCGACAGAAGCCAGTTTCTAACATCCCGAAACCAGCATTCATAAAGAATACTAAAAAAGCGGCGATCGCTACCCAAAGAGTATCCAGCGCAACTTTCAATTCTGCTGTGGTTGGTCCGGCATCTGGTGTTTGAGCAACGGCAACATAACCCCAGCCCAAAACAATCAAACAAGCTAAAGGTAAGCAGGCTTGCCAGCTAGGAGAAAGTTTCTTAATTCCTAGTTTAAGTTCCTGAAATTTTGAGTTAATTTGTGTACGTTTAGCGGATTTTCTGGCAGATAGATGCCTAGTTTTCCTTTTCAATTTTTGTTTGTACATGAGTTTAAATTACAGCCTCCAACCTTGAACAGAAAAACACAAGTTTAGCCAAAAAACCAACTCCCCAAGTTAAAATTAGTGGTTTTTGATAGCCATGCAGACTACTAGCTGACAAAGCATAAAATTCACATAATCTCAATAGGAGTTTAGGAAACTATGGGTACATTTGTAAATATTTTTTTATGATTTTATTAAGACAAATATTATCGAGTTTCTGAAACGCTCAAGCCTCCTTCACTTTTACTGAAATTTTGCATCTAAAAACAGTCATACTTCGGCACGACAAATACCAAAAATGAGAAGTTTTACGTAAAAGCCACAATAAGCAGTAAAAAATATTACTGCAAGCTTACTTCTTTGCATGACCAAAACTGGGCATTATCTAGAGTAATTTATGTGGCAATCGTTGGTAAAATTGCCTGTAAAGTTGACTGATTTTCTATTTACTTGCACTAAAGTTCTGTATTAGCAGATACTTTTTTAGTTTTTTTGACTGCTGTCGTGGCCTGTAAGTATTCTTTGCCAGAAGCTGTATCCTTTGCCTTGTCAGCATTCTCTGACTTTAAAAGCCAAAAGTCAAGCAGATTATTAAGTTTGGCTAAAAAAGATGAATAACTTGTTAGTATCAAGTCACGTTTCCATGCTGACTTGCTGCTAGAAGAACCCGCAAAAATCAACAAATAGCTCTTGCTGTCAAAGAAGAAGCGGGGGAGCAGGGAGCAGGGAGCAAGGGGGAGTAAGAAATTATTTTCAACTTCCGGTTACTTAACAACCATTCCTCTTCTCCCCTGCCCCCTGCACCCTGCCCCCGTTCCTCTTCTCCCCTGCCTTTTTTGGTCGTGCTATAACAATTCTTGTTGCAAATATTTTTCATAGCCCATCTGTTCTAGTTTGGCTTGCTTTGCCATTACCGATTCCGAAAGATTTTGGCGGTATTGTTGGACTTTTTCGAGTAATTCTGGTTGCTGAGTCGCCAGAATTTGCACTGCTAACAGTCCAGCATTTTTAGCGTTACCGATTGCCACTGTTGCCACTGGGATACCTCCAGGCATCTGGACAATGGAATATAAAGAATCAATACCTTGTAAGTTGCGAGTCGCTACGGGAACGCCAATTACAGGCAGTGGGGTTAAAGATGCTACCATTCCGGGAAGATGGGCTGCACCGCCTGCGCCGGCAATAATCACTTTTAGCCCTCGTTGATGGGCTTGTTGGGCATACTGCACCATGCGTTCTGGAGTCCGATGGGCGGAAACAATGGCTACTTCGACTTCTACACCAAATTCTGCACAAATTGCGATCGCATCTTTCATGGTGGGCAAGTCTGAATCGCTGCCCATAATAATACCGATAAGAGGAGCCATGTTAATTTTAGATTTTAGATTTTAGATTTTAGCTAACTAATGTGATGACCAAAGCAACACAAAACCCGTTATGTATTATCAATGCACGAGTACCTAGTTATCAAGATTTACAAAGAATTTTAGTTAACCATGAAGGGATAATTGAGCAAATCTTACCCATGAGTACGGCATTGACTGGATGTGAGTCTTTGCTAGATGTCGCTGGTGATTGGATTTCTTTGGGCGGTGTGGATTTACAGATTAATGGGGCGTTGGGTTTGGCTTTTCCCGATTTAAAGGCGGAAAATGCGGATATTATCCCTAAAATATCGCAATTTCTCTGGGATGTTGGGGTAGATGGATTTTTGCCCACTGTAGTGACAACTTCAGTCGAAAATATCCAGCGTGCGATCGCCATCATAGCTGATCTGATTCCCACACAAAAAATAGGTGCAAAGATTCTGGGGGTACATTTAGAAGGTCCATTTTTAAATTACCAAAAGCGGGGCGCACACCCAGCCGAATATTTGTTACCTCTGACAATTGAGCAAGTAAACAGAGTTTTGGGTGATTATGCCCATGTTGTCAAAGTAATTACTTTAGCCCCAGAATTAGACACTACCGGGGAAGTAATCCCATATTTGCGTTCTTTGGGGATAATTGTCAGTTTAGGGCATTCCCAGGCGACAGCAGCCCAAGCACAAGCGGCTTTTAACCAGGGGGCAACAATGGTAACTCATGCTTTCAACGCTATGCCGCCATTACATCACCGCGAACCGGGACTATTAGGTGCAGCAATTACCCATCCTGATGTGATGTGTGGTTTCATTGCCGACGGTGAACACGTTACACCCACAATGCTGCAAATTCTCCTCCGCGCCAGCCATCAAGCACAAGGGCTATTTTTGGTCAGTGATGCCCTCGCACCTCTGGGGCTACCCGATGGCGTGTATCCTTGGGACAGTCGGCAAATTGAAGTGAAAAACGGTACAGCCAGATTAGCGGATGGAACTTTATCAGGGACAACTTTACCCTTATTAGTGGGAGTGCAAAATTTGGTAAACTGGGGAGTGTGTGATTTAGAAAGTGCGATCGCCTTAGCTACAAATGCACCTAGAAAAGCGATAAATTTACCCGGAATTATTTCTAATCCAGCCGCCAATTTGTTGCGCTGGCATAAAGATGAAAACACGAAACAATTAACTTGGCAAAGATTATTTGGTTAGATTGATAATGAATAATTACATTATTACCAGAATTTGGTACATCGAATCATGAGCAATACATCAACGAATCATTATTTTCAATTACGCTACTTGGGACGTTTCAGCCCACCTTTGCGTTTAACTTTAAATCCATACAAATAGATTTCGGGGATATTAATACGTCCATCAGAACGAATTTCTACAATTCCAAGTTGAAGTAAATATTGCAAAATTTCTTCAGACTTAGTTACAGGTGGTCGTTTTTCAGGAGTCCACGTAGTAGATTTTATAGCATCTAAAAATACTTCTTTTTGCATAGGAACTTTCAGATTTTCTAAGCTCGTCTTGAGAGATTCTAACCAAGGATACTCTTCCTGTAATTCCCTAATTCTATCATCTGAAGTATGCATTAAAGCCCCTTGTAAATCAGAGGGTTGTAAAAGTAGTGTATTTTGTTCAATAAAAGACAAATGTGGTATTCGACTTTGTGCAGCTAAGGCAAATAATTTAAGAAAAGAACGTGGCGAAATTCTACCACCAGCATCCTGAAGGTGATTAGGAATCCAGCGATAGGTAATTCCTTTTTTAGCATTAGCCCCCATATACTTACCAATCATCCTTTCGATTAGTTCTTCAAATAATTTTTCATTTGATGTTGCAGTCCAGCCCAAACCAGTTTTGTTTTCAATAATTAACTCTGGGATATTTTGCAAATATTCCGTCATTTCAGTACCAGAGTTAGCAAGTCGTTTGACCAACAATTGATAAAGCCATGAATGTTTCCATTCCAATCGGATTTGATGGGCTTGCAGTTTGGAAGCATCAGGAAAACTCAAAAAATCTTCTCGAAACAGATCAGTACGCAAAAATATTTTAGGTCGTATTCTATCCCAACGTCGCCATCGATCAAGCCACAAAGCTAAAAGTTCACGAATTGGGCTTGCTAAGGCAGTATAGGAAGCAACTAATCGGTCTAATTCATCATAAGTTACAAATAACCAATCATCTTCTTCTGTGAGTTTTTGATCTAATTTATCCAAAACAGAATTTAATTTTTCAAGATGTTGATTAACTATAGGTTGCCAGATTGATAAGAGAGATAAGTTATCTCTAAGAATGTTGGCTATTTCTGGATCTATTTGTTCAATCAGAAAATTTTTGAACTTAAAATCTTCTTGCTGTAATAATACACCTAAAATTAAACCAATCCAGAAGCTACGCCATTCAATCTTTGTCGCCTTATCCATTTGTCTTTCAACACTCTCTGGCGTTGGAAATCGCTTTTCTGCTGTGCGAGTCCTTCCAAAACCAGCTATCCATGTTGTTTTGCTCAAAGTAGGTAAGGATCTGATTTCCAAGCTTTCAACCAAAGATTTTCGTCCTAAAGGCATTGCCAGTAAACGAAATAATTCTGTTTTTCCTACCCCACGTCCTCCTAGTATTAATAATATATTCGGTTCTAAAACAAGACGATAATCTGCTATGGGCAAAAAGTTTTTTAAGAATTTATCTTCATTATAGCTTTCGTGTTCAGCAATACCCCAACCTGGGGCGATATCCACGATTAATTCCAGTAGTTTTTGCTTATTAAATTCACTCATAGTTTCAATTTATCTAAATTTTAAAATTCACGCCCAAAAAGTCCACATAACTTTTCTGCAATATCCTGATAAGGAGAATTTGTCATTATGTTTACGAGGTCTGACAGTCGATTTGATTCTTCTGGAGTTGAGTTACGAAAAAATAGAGCTATGTCCCCACGTAGACTTTCCTGATACGGCAAAACGACAGGAAAAAATGGTTCTTCTGTATTGTTAGTATCAGGGACAGTTTCATCTTCAGAGTAATAGTTTTCTTGAAAAACAATGTATGCTTGTTCCCGAAATTCTTTCAATTCTGTTTCTCGTCCTGGCATTCCTATAGCTGGAGCCATCGAATGTACAAGAATCAACGGTAAACGTTCATCAACTCCAGGACTTGCTAAATGTCGAATAACATGGGTTAAGCCAGCCCAACTTTGACGTGATTGAGTTCCAAATATAACTACCCCATGTGAGAGATTTGTGATTGCCAAGCCACCAATATCGTGAAAACCAGCTCGCGCATCCATCAGAATAAAATCTAAATCTCTTACTTCGCTTTGCAATTCTTTTAACATATTTTGCATTGTACTTTGCATTTCACCATCCACAAGGTTCTGAAAGTCCAATCGGGCTAACTTTTCTAAATAATTGTTATCTACGGTTCCAGCCGGAAGTAATTGTATACTTTCACCATCATCACCTCGCAAAGTCTGCTCATTAATGCTTCTCAGATGAGTACGTAGTTTACAATCATCTTGTTGAATCTTCTTTTCCAATAAATAATCAATCACACCTAGATTTGTGGAGTTGTCTGGTGAAAAAATCGTAGCCAAACCTGGTGCTTCTAAATCCAGGTCAACAATGGCAACTCGATGACCGTTACGGGCTAAAGTCAATGCCGTCGCAACAAGAGGACTGCTCCGTCCAACACCTCCTTTAAATGAGAAAAAAGATACGATTGCAGGCTTATGCTTTTGCGCGACTAAGGAATATGTCCAAGGTGGTTTACCTAGTTTATTATCTGTCCATGCCTGTTTAGCAATGTGGCGCTCAAGAATATACCACCGAGGCTTAACTGATTGATCATCCCAAGACGCAAAAATTCTTTCATTTTTGATAGTATCAATTAAAGCTTTGTAAGCATCCTTTTCTCCTGTCGGCAGCCAAATGTCATGCCCATAATAATTTCCCAGTTCTGTAGATAAAACGGTATTAAGATCAGTTGTTTCTGATTCTTGAATGGTATTATTTTGTAATGGTTCAAGAAAAATTCTAATCTTTCCATTAACATCACGAATAATAGTGACGGACTGAAGTTTAGGTACAAGTGTATCTACAATGATTTGTTCCTGAAAGCATTCGCGTACTTTATCAAAGGTTTCACCAAAAGTGATCGTCATTTATTAAATATCCTGGCTAGAAATTGAGCCGTTTAGCACTAACTTAGGGAGTATTTCCCGGTAGATTTCTTCCGCACGTTGAACGGCAGTTCTTGCCTCAGCTTCAGCCCAAAGTCCACATTTGGAATATCTACGATCTGGATGATATTGACCTAGAACAGTGCCAACTATTCGTAAAGCAGGAAGTTGCTTATCCAAAATAGGATAGAGAACTCGCAAGCGTTCCATCGCCCTTCCCTCAAGTTCAGTGAGGTCGTGTCCATATTTTTTTACCGCACCTTGGTCATGCTTAAAGTATTGCTCAACAAGTACTTTAAAGGAACATTCTACAACATAACCTGCTAGGTAAACGGCGTTGTCCCACCGTTGCGCGTTCAAAAGAATTTGGGCATCCTGTAGATGTCTGCCTGCTGAATTGGAAAATGACTCTTGCATTGTTTATTTGTTCTAGAATAATTGTAAGTAAAATCTGAGATTAACCTTTGATAACTTTGCCGTCTCAGCTCGACTTTATCCATTTTTACGCTGAGGCAATAGCTATGACGGAAACCTTTGTGGAGTAGGTGTTGTACCTTTTTTATTTCATTGATAATAAGTGATATGGAAAAAATATTTGCCAAAAAGCCAGAGGTTTTGCCAGATAAAGAAAACCGAGTTCTTAATTTTGGATAAAGTCGAGCTTAGAGGATGTTTGAAAAATCTAATTTGTTACTAGCCCTAAAGATGTGCTTCTCCTAATAACACAATAGAACCAGTTAACTCTTCTATCACCTGAGTTGTGACTTGACTGACGGCTAACCCGCCTGTGGTGCGATAACGCACAGAACGTAACACAGCTAAATCAAAAGCTTGTGCTTCCCGAACTATGGCTTTAGCAACATCATCATCGATAATGATTTGGATTTTTGTATTAACCTGCAACTGACTTTTAGCAACAATATCAGACAATTGAGTTGTAAATTGTTCTACTAAATTCGCGGGAGTGTTGCTGTTAGAAACGTGTAATAGTACAACCTCCGCCTGATTCACATCAGCTAACATTTCCGCAAACCGCCAAGCGCTGATAGTTTGAGGTCTTAAATCTCCAATTGGCACAATAATTCTGGCAATTGTCTTGGGACTACTTACCAGGCGTGTGACTGCGACTGGACAGTGAGAAGACCAGAAAACGCTATCAATTATACTACCAAATAAACGGGCGCGTAAACCTGTGGTGCGAGACCAACCCATTACGACTAAACTAGCATTTTGTTCTCGACTGATGCGGCTAATTGCCAAAGCAACATCATCATCAATGCGAATTGCTGTTGACACTTTTACATTAAATTCTTGACTGATTTCTTCAGCCATTTTTAATCTTTTTTGACTTTGTTCTAGTGAGATTCCTAATTGTGGATCATCCATGTGAACGTGGGCTTTGGTAATAGCTAATGGCAAAATTTTACCAGATTCATGTTGAGCGATTAAGGCTGCCATTTCTATTAAATAGCGCTGCGTTTGGGGATTGTATATTGGTACTGCTACAGTGAATGGATGCTGAGTTATTTCGGCTGGCTGACTATCAGGATTTTCCCACCAATTTGAAGTATTTTCGGTTTCTAAATCTGTCTGGGGCATTTGTAATAACGCCGCAAATCTTGTTGTGATTAATGGACCCATAATTGAAGTAACTAACATCAGGACAATCACACTATTTAAGACACTTTCACTAATTAGCCTTTCACCAGCAGGATTTAAGGTTTGATAGCCAACTAAGGTTGCTGCTAATGTAGCGGCTACTTGTGGTAAGGACAACGACCACATTGTGAGCATTTCCGCAGTGTTGTAGCGGTAAATGAGCTTGGTTAAAAATGCAGCTATAAATTTGCTGGAAATTAAAGCGACGACAATTACCACTGTTAGCCAAATTGAACCAAGAGTTTTGATAAATGCCGGAATATTAATTAGAAGCCCCATATCTACAAAGAAACAAGGGATAAATAAGACGCTACCGATAAATTCAATTTTTTCTTTAACTGGGCTGCGTCCTACAACATCATTAACTGCTAAACCTGCTAAAAATGCCCCAACAATTTTTTCAACTCCAACTATCTGCGCTCCCACAGATGCGAGAAATAAAGCTAGTAAGATAAATAAAAACTGGTTACTTTGTTCATCTCCAGAACGGCGAAAAAATTCTTTACCAGCCCAATCGAAGCCAAAGAGTACAAGAGCAGAATAAATTGCTAATCCACCTAATAAAGTTACTAAACTTATCACCGAGAATTCTCCCCCATGAATTCCCACACAAATTGCTAAGACTAATAAAGCGGCTGTGTCAGTAAAAATTGTCGCCCCGACTGTGACTGTCACAGCTTCATTCATTACCACTCCCAGACGACTGACAATTGGATAAGCTAAGAGAGTATGGGAGGCTAGTAAAGAACCAATCAGGACAGACGCATTCCAGCCAAAATTGAACAATCGCCCGACAAGTATCCCAGCAATTAATGGCACTATAAATGTGAGGATTCCAAAGACAATTGAGCGATTTTTAGTTTTACGAAATTGTTGTAAATCGATTTCTAAACCGGCCACAAACATTAAATAAACTTTGCCGATATCTGAAAGCAGCTTGACCGTTTCTGAGTTAGTGTCTAGAAGCTTTAACCCATTTTGCCCTAGTACCACTCCTGCGACCAGTAAACCGACTAATCCAGGTATTCGCAGGCGCTCAAATATCGGAGGGACAGTAAAAATTACTGTGAGGAGAATGGTAAACTGAATAATGGGACTCTCAGTTATTAGATTTGATGTCATTGGTGATGAATAAAGCTAAATGAGCCAATAAACTAATGTACGATGTATACAAATATTTAGAAATTAGTAAAAAACAAATTATTGATAGCATGACTACTGAGATTATATTTTATAATTATATTTTAATCAAGACTACTGAAAAAGCAAAAGCAAAAAGTTGAGTCTGTTTCATAAAATGAGTAAGAACTATAGCTCAGGTTTTTCTGAACAGGAGTTTATTTGAGATAAAATAGTTAAAAAATCAAATTTTATCTGGCGAAAGTGATAAATATCAAGCTGACTCAGGTATTATCTATAATTAGTTAGTATGCCGTAAGTGAGAGAAAAACTTATGAAAAAAATATGTCAAAGTATTCTTGACGGTTGCTATTAATGATAATTTTAAGCATTGGGAACACTTGAAAATTTAAGTTTATGAACGTAGCTGACGATAAAACGATTGTTCGCGAGTATTTTAATTCCACGGGGTTTGACCGATGGCGGCGAATTTACGGCGATGGCGAGGTAAACAAGGTTCAGTTAGATATCCGCACCGGACACCAGCAAACTGTAGATACAGTGATTGGCTGGCTGAAAGATGACGGTAATTTACCAGAATTATCAATCTGTGATGCTGGTTGTGGCGTGGGTAGTCTGAGCATCCCCTTGGCGGCTGATGGTGCTAAAATCTATGCTAGTGATATTTCTGAGAAAATGGTGACAGAAGCTCAAGATAGAGCTTTAGCAACTTTGGAAAATTCGGAAAATACTACTTTTGCTGTCCAGGATTTAGAATCCTTGACTGGTAGCTACAACACGGTGATTTGCTTGGATGTTCTCATTCATTATCCCCAAGAAAAAGCCGATGAGATGATTTCACATCTTTGTTCTTTGGCTGAGTCTAGGGTAATTATGAGTTTTGCGCCCAAGAACTGCGCTTTGACTATACTCAAGAAAATTGGTAGTTTCTTTCCTGGGCCAAGTAAAGCTACTCGCGCCTATCTCCACCGTGAGGCTGATGTGGTGAAAATTTTAGAAAGTAATGGCTTTTCGGTACAACGCCAAGCGATGACGAAGACTCGTTTTTATTACTCGCGTTTATTGGAAGCTACGCGTAAATAAAATATAGAACCTCACCCCCAACCCCTCTCCTTATTAAGGAGAGGGGAGAATATTACTCGGTTAAGTAGGGTGTGTTATGGATGTTAGTCCTAACACCGAAAATCTAGGATGGTGCGTTGCGCTACGCGACAACACACCCTACAAAAATAGATTTGGGGTAATTCAATCATTTGTGTGTACACCGTGGTTCCTTAGTCAGGAGAGGGGGGATTTTTTAGAACACTGTGTGCGGGTGTTAACTTTAGCATTTTTCGGCTGTAGATTAGTACACTGGAACCTTGACTAAAGTCAGGTTAGAATCGCAAGCAAAGTTTAAAATCTGATGGGAAATTATGAAGACTGCTGAAAAATTGGCTGCGGGTTGGCTATTAACACTGGGATTCATGTTTTTGACACTATCAGTTTCAGCGACAGTTGAGAAAAAATCGATGCTGAAGCCCATGTCCACAGGATACCATGAGGCTGTAGCAGAGGATTTTATCAATGAACCTGCTGTTTATTTCCTGGATAATACGGCGAGAAATGGGATAATTTTTGGGATTCCGACAATGATGTTAGGCGGTTGGATGAGTTTAGGAATGTATCGTCAAAGCAAGAATGAGAAAAAAGCACAACAGAAACAATTAAGCGATCGCCTGCAATCGAATTTCTATAAAATGTTACAAGAAAATAACGGGCGCGTCACTGTTTTAGGCTTGGCGATGAATTGTCAACTCCCAGCAGCAGACGCACAAGAGTATTTAGATATGAAAGCTAAAGAATTCAATGCTGATTTTCAAGTGAGCGAAAAAGGCGGAGTATCATATCATTTTGACATCTAGAAGAAATGGCACAAATATTTGTCAGCATAGCTGCCATTTTAGGCGGTTTATCAGTAGCCGCAGGTGCGTTTGCTGCTCATGCGTTGAAAGAAAAGATTAGTGAGCGATCGCTTGAAATTTTCGATACAGGCGCACGTTATCAAATGTACCACGCTTTGGCACTTTTGCTAGTAGCTTTATTAATTAGTCGCACAACATCGCCTCAACCAATATTAATAGCTACTGGCTGGTTATTTATCGTTGGTATTGCGATTTTTTCAGGTAGCTTGTACGCCCTAAGTTTAACTGGTGTGAAATACTTGGGTGCAATTACGCCTTTAGGTGGTGTAGCCTTTCTGCTAGGTTGGGGTACGTTAGCTTTTGCAGCTTCGAGTTTGAAATTTTGAGGAAACGAACCGCAAAGGACACAAAGAACACAAAGGAAAGAGAAATTTAGAGAGTTGTTGCTAATACTTCCTTTTCTTTCTTCCCTTGGCGTACTTGGCGTACTTGGCGGTTCGTTAAAAAGAATTATTCCGCGCCTTCAATAGGTGCAAAACCTTGGCGTTGAATATTTTCCGTAACCGTCCGAGGTTCTAAGAATTGCAACAGATAATCAGGACCTCCAGCTTTAGAACCCACACCAGAAAGCTTAAAACCGCCAAAAGGTTGTCTAGCCACAATCGCACCTGTAATATTGCGGTTAATATACACATTCCCGACTTCAAAATCCGTCTGTGCTTGTTGAATGTGGGAAGGCGTTCTAGAATAAAGCCCCCCAGTTAAAGCATAGTTAGTCCCATTAGCTACTGCTAAAGCTTCTGCAAAATCTTTGACTCTGGTTACAGCTAACACTGGACCAAATATTTCTTGCTGGGCAATTGTAGCATCGGCTGGAACTTCACTAAATATCACTGGACCGATATAATACCCCTGTGCTGGTGCTGTTAATTCCAGCGCTACTTGTGCTTCGGTTTTACCCTTCTCAATATATTCTAGGATGCGATCGCGTGCCTTAGCATCAATCACTGGACCAACTTGGGTACTCGGTAACTCAGCTGCGCCAATATTTAAAGATTTTGTCGCCTCTACTAACCGCCGCACAAAAGCATCATATACCGGTGACAGCACAATTACCCGCGAACAGGCAGAACATTTTTGCCCACTGTAACCAAAGGCTGATTGTACAACTCCCACTACAGCTTGGTCTAAATCTGCACTTTCATCGACAATAATCGCATTTTTCCCACCCATTTCCGCAATTACCCGCTTCAGATGCTTTTGTCCAGGTTTCAGCGTTGCGGCTTCGGCGTAAATGCGACAACCGACTTCCTGAGAACCAGTAAAAGCAATAATGTGAGTATCTGCATGATTTACCAAGTAAGCCCCAACTTCGGAACCCTTGCCGGGGACGTATTGAAATACACCTTTAGGTATTCCCGCCTCAATTAAAATTTCTGTGAGTTTTGCAGTAATTACAGAGGACGTTTCCGCAGGTTTGAGTAAAGTACAATTACCTGCAACCAAAGCTGCGACTGTCATTCCGCAGGCGATCGCTAACGGAAAATTCCAAGGAGAAATCACCACAGCAATTCCTCTCGCTTGGTAAATATAACGATTCGTTTCCCCAGCTACGTCATAGATTACACCTGCATCCAGCCGTTCCATTTCCTCAGCATAATACAGACAAAAATCTATCGCCTCAGAAACCTCCCCATCTGCTTCCTTAACAGGTTTCCCCACCTCCAAAACAATCCAAGCCGCAAGTTCCGCCCGACGTGCTGACATCAAATCAGCCGCCTTCCGCAGAACCCCAGCGCGTTGCTTCACAGGCGTTTTCTTCCAAGCAGGAAAAGCCGCCTTAGCCGCCCGCATCGCCTCTTCCGCCTGTTCCACACTCAGCAAACCAACCTTACCAACCACCTCACTAAAATTAGAAGGATTGAGAGAATCAACAAACTCCGCAGTATTCACATACTCCCCATTCACCAAAGGTAAATAAGTCCTACCCAATTGTTGACGAACCAATTTAAAAGCTTCAGCAGACTTCATTGTTGCTTCCTCTTCGGAATAATCTGTATCCGCCACACCGAGGAACCCCCCCTCATTCCCCCCCGCAAGCGAGGGGGAGGCTGGAATTGGTGGCGCGAGTAATTCCTCAATTGGTCGATTTTCTAGATTTTGCCGTAAAAAGGAACTATTAGCGGTATTTTCTAACAACCGCCGAATTAGATAAGCCATCCCCGGTAACAACTCACCATAAGGACAATAAACCCGAACTCGATAACCCTTGTCTACCAAAGCTTTCGCCAACTTATCCCCCATCCCATACAACACTTGCATTTCAAAGTGACGACGAGGGACATTTAAACTTTGGGCTATAGCAATTGCACGAGCTTGCGATCGCACATTATGACTACCAATAGCAGCATACACATATTGGTGATTTTCTAACAATAGCTGAGTAATAACTTCAAAATTGGCATCTGTAGCCGCTTTATCGTTATAAACTGGCTGTTTCCAGTGCTTTTGTTCCGCTTTAATGGTTTCCTGATCCCAATATGCACCTTTCACCAACCGGACTGTGAGAGGATAACCGCGCTGTTGTAACCAAGAAATCAGGTTTTTAGCATCCTCTTCGCTATCACGCAGATATGCTTGGATTGTCACGCCAATATCTGTACGTTGGCGAAATTCATCTTCTAGGAGTAGCTTTTGCAGAATATTCAGAGTTAAATCTTTGTAAGCGTACTGTTCCATGTCAAAATGCACAGATGCGCCTAATTCTTTCGCCCGACGTAAAAGAGTGCGGATGCGATCGCTAACTTTCTCTTCACTACCCTGAGCATCTAAAGGGTCAAATTGGGAATAAAACGCCGTTAGCTTGACAGAAACCTGAACTTGTGGTATTGATTCACCATCTGCTTGATCAATAGCTGGAATTACAGACCAATTTTTTGATGCTTCCACCAATTGCTGCATTAATTCCAGATAACGTTCTAGATAAGACTGCGCCTCAGTTTCAGTAATTACTGCTTCACCAAGTAAGTCAATGGTGAAAGCCATTTTATCTTTTCGCAGTCTTTCAACCGTTTTAATGACTTGTTTAATATTTTCCCCAGAAATATATTTATGTGCCAAAGTTTCCACGGCTGTAGAAACGGTTGTCGCCGCCACCTGTCCCGGCATAGAATCAGGTTGGGCAAAGTTGAGCATTCCCTTTAAAGCTGAGGGTAACTCTACAGACTCTTCTCCTAAATATTCTTGTAAATGTGCGGCAATTTCTGGTTTATTTTGTAAAGCGGGTAATGTGTCGATGAACCGAAATAATTGCACCCGTAAACCAGGATTACTCATCGCCCAAGCTAATAATTTATCATCCCAGCGCATCTGATCACGCAAGGAACCTAAAAATGAACGATTTTCTTGGGTTGCTGAGAGCAGCTGTTTGGCAATTTCTTGAGTTTTAGCTTCGTAGGTGCTGGTTTGTACTTGTAATACCATAAAATTAGTTATTAGTCATTAGTTATTAGTCATTAGTCATTAGTCATTTGGAAGTTACCGTCTTCTCCCCCCTGCTCCCTGCGCCCTGCTCCCCTGCCTCTTTCCCCCACTCCCCATTTTGTAGAATCATGGTGTAAACTTTAATACGGTGCTTCTAATAACGTAGTTAGTGCCATTATGTCAACTGTCTCCAGTAATAGTTGTGAACGTGGTTGTATGGAATGTCTGGAAAAACTTGGCTTTAATATCTTTGGGGATAGCTATGGTCTGTTTGGGAGGTTGTACAGAAAAGCCGACAGATGCACAACTGGAAGTATGGCGTAAAGAAGCAAGCGATCGCAATGCTGAAATTGTGACAGAAAAAGCTCAAAATAACCAGCAGCAGCAATGGAATTTAGTTATACAAGGTCAGACAGCAACAGGAAAAACGGAAACATTAGATTGGTCACAGTTGCAGGATTTAGCTACAGTCAATATTAATACAGTTGATGGCAATAACATTGTCAATCCCAAAAAAGTCTTTAAATTTACAGGTATATCTGTAAATTCACTCATAAAAAATTTTGCGGCTCAAGGAGAAATCACGGAAATAACTTTTGTCTGCTATGATGCCTATCAAGTAACTATCAACATCAAAGATTTACTCAAGTACCCAATTATTTTAGCAGTTGCCAAGGATGGTCAACCAATTCCGCGTGAGCAAGGTGGACCGATTTATTTAATTTTTCCCTATACCCAGTATCCAGAAATTAGAAAAAACTATGATGAGGGGATGTGGGCATTTTATGTGACTCATGTCATTTTTGGCACAGAAACAGCCAAAGTGAGTATAGGGGACAGTGAACTCAATTTAGCAGATTTAGATCAATTACCCCAAGTTAGCTTGACGCAAAATGTTGGTTATCGGGTGTGGTGGCCGAGTGGTCAAGTGAAATTACACGGTGTGAGACTACGAGATGTTCTCTCCTTAGCTGGAGTCCAATTAAATACTCTTAGTTCTGTTGTCGTGCGTGGTAAAGCAGCAGTTTACCGCAGAAATGCTGAACCCATCGAATTAGTAACAGAGGATATACTCAAATGTGATATTATCTTAGCTACTAGGTGGGGTGAAGAAAAACAATTAATTACCGCGCAAATGGGGGGTCCAGTGACTTTGGCCTTTGGTGATGATTGTCCGAGCAGAACTAAGAAGCAGCGATGGGTGACTTTTGTCGAAGAGTTAACTCCACAATTATGAAAATCTTAACTTTTCGTTCTATTCGCACCCAGATTATGACTTCAACTACCTTGCTGATTCTGGGTTTGATTACAGCTATAGTTACGGTTTGGGCAAAAACTGACAGCACTCTCTACCGGCAAGAAAAGTTAAATGATGCTAAAATTACCTCTAAAGTTTTAAGTTCTACATATTCTAACGAATTATCGGAAGAAAATTGGAGTCAAATTCGCATAAACTTACATCTTTTGATGCAAGAAAATAAAGATGTTGTCTATGTTTTTGTATCGGATACCCGTTTAGGTAATCAAATCGTTGCAGGTTCTCCTCAAGAATTTCTAGATCAATATATTCCTGATTTAGTACCTTTAAGTGTCACCAATCATGCCCTAAGTTCATCTTCTAAGAATCGGACTCGTGTATCAGAAACATTTCTGCTCAGAGATATTTACTTTGGAGAAAAGCTACGAGCTAAACGTGGTGAACGCGTGATTGAAGTGGCTTCAAATATTTTGGGATTAAGTCAACAAAAGCTCGGTACTTTACGCATAGGTATATCTTTAAGAAGGGTAGATATTGCTATTAGTAACGCAGTTAACCAAGCTTTGATGGTAGGTTTTGTAGGACTGAACTTTGGTTTAGTATTTGCATACATTTTAGCGAATCAATTGAGTTATCCAGTGCGGCGGTTACAGATGAGCGTTGCTAAAATTGCCAATGGAGATTTGCAACATCGCGCCGATATTTATCATCGTGTAGATGAAATTAGTGCATTAGCAATTTCCGTCAATGAAATGTCACGTGCATTGCAGATATCATTTAGTAAATTGCAGAAGACATTAGAATCATTTGAGAAATTTGTCCCAGATAAATTTGTTTCAGTCATTGCTCCCCAAGGAATAGAAAACATTCAAGTAGGTATGGCTGCGACGCGGAAAATGACAATTTTATTCTGTGATATTCGCGATTATACTTCCATGTCAGAAACTATGACACCAATGGAAATTTTTTTGTTTTTAAATGACTATTTAGCTTGTATGGGAAAAGCCATTGATGAATCTGGTGGCTTTATTGATAAATATATAGGTGATGCGATCATGGCGCTGTTTGATGATCAAGCCACTGATGGCGCACTTAAAGCCGCAATTTTAATGCAACAGTCTCTTGATCAGTTTAATTATGCGCGATCGCAACACGGTTTACCAAAAATTGCCATCGGGATTGGCATTCATCGTGGTGAGGTGGTCATGGGTACGGTAGGATTTACTTGTCGCATTGACTCTACAGTAGTCGGTGACGCAGTAAATATCGCCTCACGGGTTGAGAGTATAACTAAATACCATCACTGTGGAATTTTGGTAACTGATTCAGTAATTTTAAGTTTATCTGAACCAGAATTATTTTCACTGCGATTAGTCGATAAATTCGTAAAATTAAGAGGTAAAGATGAAGCGATCGCTATTCATGAACTTGAGTATAAAATATTAGATGCAAAACCTTAAAGGAAAAGTAACTTTAGTCACAGGTGCTACGCGGGGTATTGGCAAAGGAATTGCCATTGGTCTGGGTGCAGCAGGTGCAACTGTGTATATTACCGGACGTACCCTAGATAATTCTGATCCGAGTGCTGAAATGTCAGGAAATCTCACTGATACCCAAGCCGCAGTTGAAGAAGCCGGTGGTATATGTATTCCCGTCCAGGTAGATCATAGCAACGATGAACAAGTGCGATCGCTCTTTGAACGTATCGAAGACGAGCAAAATGGACAACTAGATTTATTAGTTAATAATGTCTTCTCAGGAGTCCAAGCCTTAAGAGAAAATCAAAAAAAGACTTTTTGGGAGTGTGAACCCAGCCTTTGGGATGCAACTAACAACGTTGGTTTGCGTAGCCATTACGTTGCCAGTATTTATGCTGCCAGAATTATGCTCAAACGTCAACAGGGATTAATTTGTACCATTTCCTCATGGGGTGGGATGTCCCGAATTTTCAGTGCCGCCTACGGTGCTGGTAAAGCCGCCTGTGACCGATTAGCGGCTGATATGTCCGTAGAACTCAAGCCTCATAACGTGGCTTCTGTGTCCCTGTGGCCGGGAATCGTGGGTACTGAGCAAATCTCCCGTTTAGCAGATGACATGGCAGCAGAAAACATTACTGACGGACAAAACTCAGTATTTGCCGAGCGTTATAATTGGGAAACTCCCTTATTCACAGGGCGAGTAATTGCAGCACTGACTGGTGATCCAAATGTCATGCGCCGCACAGGAAAAGTGCAGATTGTCGCCGAACTAGCCCAACAATATGGAATTGTAGATCAAGAAGGTAATATTCCAGCATCCCTACGCTCCCTAAAATTTCTGATCCCAGCAGCCTTACCCGCACTGAGAAAATACTCATCCCTCATCCCAGATATAAAAGTACCGTGGTCACTGCTACTGCTAACAACACTCCAATCACCACAGATTTAACATGAACAAATATTTATCTAAAAGTGAGCAATGGGATTATTTGGTTATTGGCAGCAGACACTGCAAAACTTGAGAGTTGACCGAGTAGCATCTGAGCAAAGCTTTACTGATTTAGTTAAAGCTTATTCTACAAGCGATCGCCACTACCACACACTCAAACATATTAATCACGTCCTCCGCACAATTGACACTTTACAAGCCTACGCTCAAGACCTCCCTGCTGTGCAACTAGCGGCGTGGCTTCATGATGTAATATATAATACTCAAGCTCAAGATAACGAACAAAGAAGCGCTGACTATGCTGGTGAATTGCTCAGTAATTTAAGCATTCCCACAAAGACTATAGCTACTGTTACCCGTCTCATTCTCAACACCAAAAATCACCAAGCTGCGACAGATGACTATGATAGCCAAGTCTTACTCGATGCAGATTTGGCTATTTTGGCAACTAACCCAGAAGAGTATCAAGAATACGCCCATGCTATTCGCCAAGAATATGCATGGTTGTCAGAATGCGAATATATTACAGGTCGTCAACAAGTTTTAGCGCATTTTTTGCGACAGCAGCGTATTTATCATACGCCCTTGATGTTCGAGATTGCCGAACAATCTGCTCGTTCCAATCTCCAAACAGAAATTCAAACACTTGACCACAGTCATGGGTAAGAAAACAGTACCTAGCCTTATGGTAATTTAAGGTTAAACTCATACATTGCAATAGACTACTTTTATCCTCATGACTGGAGAGCATCACCTTGGGAATAGAATTACGCAGTTTTGTATTTCTCGACAACCTGCAACCTCAACACGCAGCTTATATGGGAACAGTATCCCAAGGTTTCCTGCCATTACCCGGAGATACATCACTGTGGATTGAAATCTCTCCGGGTATTGAAATTAATCGCATTACAGACATAGCACTTAAATCAGCCTCTGTGCGTCCAGGAGTGCAAATAGTTGAACGACTATACGGATTATTAGAAATTCATTCTAGCTCTCAAGGAGAAACGCGAGCTGCTGGTCAAGCGATTTTAGCAGCACTAGGAGTCGAAAAAGAAGACGGACTAAAACCCCGTGTAGTTTCTAACCAAATTATCCGCAACATAGATGCTTACCAAACCCAACTCATTAATCGCACACGCAGAGGACAGCTAATTCTAGCCGGAGAAACCCTATATGTATTAGAAGTTCAACCGGCTGCTTACGCCGCACTAGCTGCGAACGAAGCCGAGAAAGCCGCAGCGATTAATATCCTAGAAGTGCAAGCTGTAGGAAGTTTTGGACGGCTTTACTTAGGTGGAGCCGAGCAAGATATTCTCGCAGGTGCAGCCGGAGCATTAACAGCCATTGAAAATGTAGCAGGTCGAATAAATCCCCAGGGTGGGGGACAGGAGTAAAGGAGAAAACATGGCAAATCGAGAGCATCTAGCTTTACTCAAAGCAGGTGCAGTCCAATGGATGGAGTGGAGACAGCAAAATCCCCAAATGAAACTAGATATCAGCGCCGCGAACCTCAGAGGAGACAACCTCAGAGGCGCAAACCTCCAAGGGGTCAATTTAAACAAAGTCGATTTAAGTCATGCTTTACTGGTGCGAGCTAACCTTAGTAACGCTGACCTGAGTGGCGCAAACCTGCACCAAGCCAAGTTAATAGAAACTAATTTGAGCGAAGCAAATTTGAGTGTGGCTAACTTGAGTGGTGCGACACTTACCCAAGCAAATTTGAGTTACGCCCATCTCATTGGCGCTGACTTGAGTGAAGCAAATCTTCAAGGCGCGATTATCGTTGAAGCTAACCTAATTGGAACTGACTTAAGAGACGCGAACTTGAGAGATGCTGATTTAGGTACAGCGAAGTTAATCAGGGCTAATCTTGGTTTTGCCAATTTGATTGAAGCCAACTTAATTAATGCTGACTTAAGTGAAGCCAATTTGTACGAAGTGCAATTAAACGGAGCTTATCTTTATAAAGCTGACTTTTACAAAGCGAATTTGCACCAAGCTCACCTTAGTAGTGCATATTTATTCCGAGCTAATTTTACTGAAGCTAACTTGAGTGGTGCTAACTTAACTTGGAGTAACCTTACAGGAGCAAATTTGGCTGGGGCTAATCTCCAAAGAGCTAATTTGAGGGGTGCTAAACTCCAAGGTGCTAACCTCAACGGTGCTAATCTTCAGGACACAATCATGCCTGATTTATCTAGATGTGATTAGGATTTTGATAAAATGGTTGTCCAAGATAGAGTAATAGAAATAAAATGATCTTCTAATTTGGAAGCGATTACTGCTGTTTTCTAATTGCACGCGCAATGAGAGGAGCTTTCCCTTCTAATCCTGTGAGAGTAATTTCACCATTAAGATAAAGCTGATACCATTGTTGACGTTGACGGATGACTCGCTCATCATCCCGCAGATGCAGTCGTTGCAGAGTGAATTCGGCTCTTGACCTTTCCTGTGGTGGAATTGCATCAGTTAGGACTAACTGGAGGGAAGGTAACAAAATTTCAAACCAATCATCCTCGACCAGAAATGGGTCAAGCACTTGATCATCAACAGTGCCTTTGCTACTATTTATCCAAGCAGAAGCAAAACGATAATTACTCCATTCGTAAGCCAAATGCCGATGATTTTGACAACAGAGGTAATGGTCTACAGTGCCAACAGGTTCAAACATGGCACTATAACCACAAAGACTACCAAAACCATCGGCTAAATCTATTTTAAATTTTGACCAATAATCTCTTGGTCTTTTTTTAGAATCTGTATTTTTGACTAACCAATTATTACCTAGCTGCCGTGCTTTGGCATCAAAATCTGGTGGTTCTGGTGGAGGATTAAACTTTAACATATTTACTATACCTCGGATGAGCCAGCATTTCTTTTTTCTGCTGTTACTATCCAACGAGGCCAAAAAGGATCATGTCCGGGTAAAAGTTTTTGCAATTCCTGATGAATTTGTGGCTGGCTTCTTAAGTGTTCTGGAAAATTATTCATATCATCATAGCGCATCCATGCTTCTGCGGCTTCAATCGCTGTTTCTGCTTCTTGAGAACGAGCTTGTTTGAGTCCAAATATTTCTGATGTTAACCATCCAACTGTATCTCCTTGTTTAACCCATGACATTTCATCCAAGGAAACTTTTTCGTTTTCCAGTTCAAATAAAAATAATTTGTCTTGTTCTTCATCAAAAATTGGTTCTAAGGAAGCAAGTACCAAGGGCGAATGAGTTGTAGCTAAAACTTGTACTTTCATATTTGACTGGAACTCATTTAGGCACAGATAAAATAGATGGTAATATAACTCTTTGCCAGCGTGGATGTAGGTGAGATTCAACTTCATCAATTAGTAAAACTATTTGATTCATTGGTTCTTGTCTCCGGAGTTCCGAAGCTTTTTCGTGTTCGTACCAAGCCCATACCAACAAATAGGCAAGTCCCAGAATACGCTTCATCCCTGCTGATGCTTGGGTAATGGGAATATTACCGTAAGGAAGATTAATTGTGGGAATGTCGCGCACATCTTCTACAGATACTCGCGTTGGTTCTCCTATTTCTATCCATTCATCAGGATGAGGTGCAAGTTGTTTAATGACATCGGATAAAAGTTGAAATGGCGTTTTTTGTGGTTGATTTTGCCATGTTACCCAATCTTGAATTAGACCATTACAAACAACTTTACCTTTTGATTTTAAGCCATTCCAAAGTGTATCCGGGGTAAAATTATACGAATCTTCATCGTTGCGAGCAGGGTCAAAAACAGAAAAACTTCCATCAACGCGAACAAAAATAATTACCCCTTTTAATAAGGGAACACCATATTGGAAATCTTGCCATTTCTGTTTATTAAAATTAAATTTACTTGAATAATTTATTCCTTGATCATCATCTAGAGTAATAATTTTGGATATAATTTTTGGTAATTCATCTATATTTCTTTGGGGATAAGCGGGTTGGTCTACCCAATTTCCCGTGAGTACCCACCAAGCAACTTCAAGTAAAAAACTTTTACCTAGTCCATTATCCCCAGTAAAAATGTTGAGTCTATCAGCAAATTCAACATCAAATTGAGAAGCAGGTCCAACAGACTTTAAATGAAGTTCTTTTAGCATTTGACTACTCCTTTAGACCTTCCCCATATTAAAAGCTACTGGGTCTAGTTTCCAGTTAACGCAACGCCTAGCTAACAGAAAAACTGCAAACCCGTCGTCACATCAACACAAAAACTAGACCCAGTATAAAATTTGAGACAGTTAGATTTTAAATCCTAGCGTCTGCTACCACCACGGTAAGGAACTGCATCAAGATAATCAATATCAAATGCAGAAAGCTTTTGCGCGTAGTTGCCTTTACCACCTACAGATGCTGCCATATCCGCATATTTGCGAGGGTCGCCTTCGGGGAGGCGTTTTTCTTGGAACTTGCGGGTGTAGAACTTCTCCAAAGTGAAGCGCCAATCGGTTTCCACTGTACCGACTTTTTCGCGGAAGTCTTCGCCGTAACGAGGTGTTACCAAGTTGTGAGGACGACCTTCCATGCGTTTGCGTTGGTAAGGTACGATATTATCGCCAAAGCTTTGGGTGTACTCTTCGCTGTCTACTAAAGCATCAACGAAGCCGCCAAAACCTTTGGTAGCAATAACGATTGACCAAGCAATTTGCTCGTCTTTGTTGTAAGACGCACGGCCTAATACCCGCTTGAGGGTGATGTCTACTAAACGGTAGTTGTTGTTGGATGAGACAACTAAACGATAGTAGGTTTCAGACTTGGTTAAACCTCTGATGAAGTCCCTCACAGATAGGGAACCAGTTTTCAGTTGAGATTCCAGAGTCTTCTGGCGGTTGAACTTGAGGATTTCATGTTCACTGAAAATTTGGCGATAAGCTGCCCAAATAATGTTCTGGATATCAGTGTAAGAACTGACATCTTCAATGCGGTAGATATATGGTGTATCTTCATTCAGGTCAGCTACACCAAAGCTGGCGACTCGGTGATTTTGACTGCTGGGTTTGTATTGAAGTAATGGCAGAGACATACTGCGTTCTTCCCTTTATTAACAATGTGAACAAAAAGCTGACTCGGAAAACTCAAGGAGGTTTGAATCCTCAAACCCTCACTGATGCTTTACTTATTCTCCCCCATTATGTTAGTAATTTAGCGCACGGGGAAATTGGCGCTGGAATTTATGGAAACGGGAATACCTTGGGGGTTGATATCCCTGGCCATGTCGGGAATTTCAATGCTGGCTAGGTTAACTGGGGTAAATTTCAGCATCTTGATTTCGATGGAGTTGGCTAGTTCCATAAAGTTCTTGATGTCGCCTGCTTTATAGCGCGCATCTTCTAACTTGTCGCGCCAGTAGTTACCGTAGCGGGGTGTGACTAAATTAAAGGGTCTATCTTTGTAGCGTCGTCGTTGGTAGGGAACGATGTTGTCGCCAAAGTTGCTTTGATACTCTTGGGAGTTGATTAAAGCGTCAACAAAACCATTCCAGCCGAGGGTGGCTATTTTGATTGACCAAGCAATTTCTTCGTCTTTGTTGTAAGACGCACGACCTAAAATCCGTTTGAGGGCAATGTCTACTAACCGATAGTTAGAGTTGGTTTGCACTACCAAATTCCGGAAGGCTTCAGACTTAGCTAAACCCCGGATGAGGTCGCGCACGGTAATGGCTCGATTCTTGATCTGAGATTCTAAGTTGGTCTGCCGATAGAATTTGAGGATTTCGTGTTCGCTAAAAATTTGCCGATATGCTGCCCAAATTAATTCTTGGACTTCACTATCAAAAGCACAGTCTTCGATGCGGTAAATCCTGGGTGTATCTTCGTTCGGGACTTCGTAACCAGCTACGCGCTGATTTTGGGAACTGGGTTTGTATTCTAGTAAAGGAATTGTCATTTCAGTTATCAGTTATCAGTTATCAGTTGTTGGAGTCTGACTATAGCGGTTATCGTTTGAGTGAGATACAAGAACCCCACCCCCAACCCCCTCCCCGCAAGCGAGGAGGGGACTATGATGTACTTCATTCAAATGCATACCGCTATATTTAAGTAATGGCTCAGGTCTTAATTTGTGGGATTTGCAGGGATGTAACGGTAAGGTAGAGCCACAGCTACAGGTTTCATGGTTGGTTGGGGAGTACCAATTTCGCGGGAGTTGTCGGGAATCTTGATATCTTTGATTTGTGAGGTGACTGTAGCTACTGTCCGTTGGTAGTTCAATTCCGGGGCGAGAATTTGCCCGGCCATGCTCATGAAATTGGCGGGAATAACTCGACGAATCTCTTGTTTACTGGCAAAGCCTGTGGTGCGGGCATTGTAGAAGGTACGACCACCGATAGATTCCAACATCATGCGATCGCGCCAGTATGAACCGTAGCGAGGATTAACTAAGTTAAAGGGTCTGTCTTTATAGCGACGGCGTTGAAAAGGTACGATGTCATCACCAAAGTTTTGCAGATATTCTTCACTATCTAACAAGGTATCGATGAAACCGTGTAATCCTTTTGTCCCAATCACAATAGACCAAGAAATTTCTTCGTCTTTGTTGTAGGCGGCGCGTCCCACAAACCGCTTTAAGGTGATGTCAACTAAGCGGTAGTTGGTATTAATATCTGCTACTTGTGTGCGGTAAACTTCCGATTTACCCAATCCCCGGATAAAATCACGGACGTTAATTGCCCGATTTCGCAGTTGAGATTCCAGAAACTTTTGGCGATTACTGGCAATGATTAAGTGTTCGCTAAAGATTTGCCGATATGCTGCCCAGATAATGGCATCAATATCTGTATCTGAGGTAGCAGCAGCTAACCGATACATGGTGGGCGTGTCTTCGTTGGGTACTTCGTAACCTTCTACACGCTGATTTTGCGTGGTATATGAATAATTCAGTAATGGTATTGACATATTTACTTTTTCCTTGTTTTATGATATGTAAGTCAGAAACCAGCGATCGCAGAAATTCAAAGTTACTAACTGATAACTGGTAACTGTTCACTGATTCAAACAGCCACCTGCACACGAGCGCGAATTGCTTTTTCGTCATCAGTGGCTAACATCTGGTCAAATCTCGTCTGAATGGGTTGCTGTAAATCAGGTATTTTCGCCAAGGCTTGTAAACCGACAACAGCAGCATAACGGATTGACCATTCTGAGTCTTGAGAAATAAACAGCAGGGTTTCCAATGCTTTTTTCAGCGCTGTTTCTCTGTCGGCAGAGTCGAGTTTATGCCAGTTTAAATTTCCCAATCCCTTGGCAGCAGCGCGGCGGACACTGGGAGCAAAGTCTGTAGCTGCGGCTGTGATTAAAACGTCTATAGCACGGGGGTCTGCGATCGCTGCTAAAGTACGAATCGAATAAGCCCGTGCGCCATAGTTATAATCGTCTATCTGAGATAGCAATTGTGGTACTGCTATTTCTCCCATTTCGGTCAATGCTGCCGCCGCCACGGTTGCTGCGGTTGGGTTGTTATAGCCAAACACCGCAATTAATGTGGGAATGGCGGCGACATCTTTTGCTGCTGCCAAGTTTTTGACTGCCGTTACCATATTGGCTGGTGTATCTGCCTGGGCGACGGCACGAATTAATTCATCAGTCATTAGTAAACGGTCGGTAATTAATCATCAATAGTCATTGGCTACTCATCATTCAACTAATGACTAATAACTAATGACTAATGACTATAAAAGTGAATCCATCAAATTCATCACCTGGATAGCATTGTCAGAAACAGACAAAACATCTAACTCTGGGGTGAGTTGATGTTCTAGTAATCCTTTGAGGGCAATGAGTTTGAAGCTATTTTCTACCTGAGCGATCGCGATCGCCTCTGCTGCTGCCATGTATCCAATTGCACCCAAATCTGTTAAAACCAAGCGGCGCAATTTCAGGTCACTACTGGACAAAGTTTTCACTAACCTATCCCCATAAACAGGGTCTTGTGTTAGCTGGTACATTGCTCTAGCGGCGGCACACTGTACCCCTGGGATTTCATGCTCTAAAAACGGTGCAATTAAAGAAATAGCCTCAGTTGCACCAATAGCTCCCAAGGCTTCTATTACCGCTTCATAGGGCTGGGTGAGATGAGGGCGACCCATTACTTGCACGGCCTGGGCAACACCCCCATCTAACATTTTTATGAGGGCTGGGGCGGCAGTTTTGTCTCGCAACTTTTGCAAAGACTGGGCTGCTGCTTCGCGCACATAAAAATCATGGCATTCCAAGCTCTTAATTAAGCCTGGTATAGCTTTGGCATCACCTAATTTCCCCAATGCTCTGGCTGCATTGCGCCGCAGTGGATAACCTCCCATTTCTGTTCTGTCGGCTTCATCCTCTAACGCTGCAATTAAGGCATCTACAACATCTGGGCGGCTCACTTTATTTTTGCCCAGCCACCAAGCTGCGTAATAGCGGAGACTTAAATCTGATGATTGCAGGTTGGCGAGTGCTAACTCTGGTGTCAACTGGGGCGCATTTTCTGCTGAATATTCTGACGCACTGGGTTCGTTCATGCCAAGAAATTAGTTCTCGTCAGCGCTCAATGGTGAAATATTGATGATTCTGCCACCTAAGCGGTTAATGCGTTGCATTTCTTCGTTCATCCGACTGTATGGCACTGTGATGAACACACTACCACTGCGACGAATGTCGAATTGATTTTTGTCAGTTTCTGCATTTTGGCGCAAGCCTACGACTTCATAACGAAAGATTCGGCTTGCAGATGAAGAAACGCTACCAGCCCCAAGTGTGGTTTGACCGAACATTACTTCTTATCTCCTGTATGGTTTGAGTAACGCTACCTTATGCTGACGTGATGCTGACGATTTTGCCACCCTGCTTATGAATTTGCTGGATCTTGTCAGAAAGTCGCTCGTAAGGTACGATAAATGCTGTGCTACTCCGTCTGATACTGGGATAGCCGGAACCACGGATTGCTGTAACTTCGATGCGGTACACGCGATCGCCTACACCCACAGCATTTCCTAAATTCTTCTTGGGCGCGACATCTGATGAAGCACGATAATTCCAGTTATCATTGCTTCCTGATGGTCCCACAATGGAAGAAGATTTATTACTTGCTAAATCCTGCGCTAAACGGGATTTAGTACCTTCTACTTGGGTGCGATCGCTATTGGCATAACCCCTGTATAACCGGAACATCCGCGTAAAGCCGACAGTTTTTTGCCCTGGTTGGTTATCAAAACCACGATAATATGGAACGATATTGTCACCGAAGTTATTTTGGTACTCTGGAGAATCAATATAAGAATCAATTTCCGCGTCGTACCCTTTGTTCTGGTACAAATCTAAGTGGTAAACAACTTCCGCTTCATCGTAGGGTGCGCGTCCCAAAAGATGCTTGTAGTTGAGTTCAATCAACCGAGTTTGAAAACTGTTGTAAAAAAACTTGTTTTTGTAAAGTTCTGATTTCGCAATACTGCGGACAAACTCCCGCACTGATAAATTGCCATCTCGCAGGAGGGATTCGGCGCTGACTAGACGTTCCGATGCCATCAAATAGTCGTTACCCAAAATTTGCCGATAAGCAGCGCGGATTACAACCTCTGCTTCATCTTTGCTGGCGTTGGGGCGCAGTTCAACTCGACGTGCATCGCTAAAAGGCTCTGTTCCTAGCCTAGATGCTGCTGTTGTAATTGCCATGATTTTTCACCTATTTATTTGCATTTCGGCTATTTGTACCGAGTGCTGACTTTACTCAAACCTTTTTTATTTCTCTGCTAAATAAAAGTTTGCCCGGAGCGAGATTCAACTGCTAGATGAGCCAGAACGGTCTTTTTGTTTGACAAAACGAGCGACTGGTGAACCCCAAAGGGTTGACTAACTCCATCCAACACTTGCATCCTGATCCGGGCAAGATACTATTTAGCTAAGAGCGTTGATAGCGTAGTCAAAGTAGGTGTTGGCTTCGTTAGCAGCTTGTCCACTCAAACCATGATTGGCTTTCATGTACTTGATAGCTTCAACGTACCAGCTAGGAGACAAATCAAAGGAGCTGTTGATTTCAGACAAGCCAGCAATCAAGAACTCATCCAAAGGACCTGTACCACCAGCAACTAAGCTGTAGGTAACGATGCGTAGGTAGTGACCAACGTCACGAGCGCACTTGGACTTACCACGGCTGTCAGCAGCAAACTGAGGGCCTGGTGTTTGGGTGGTGTATGGGAATTTTTGGTAAACCGCTTGGGTTGCACCATCAATCAACTTTTGAGCGTTGGAGGTCAAAGCACGAGCAGCTTCCATGCTGGCAATAGCACGTACATAACGACCGTTAACTGCTTGCAGTTCGGTGTTGCCTAAAAAACGTCCTTGGGTATCAGCAGATGCGATCGCTTCGGTAATTGGTGTTTTAACCATTTCTAAAATCTCCTTGGTATTTCGTAAATTTTTGGTTTGATTACCTAAATATTTAGGTGTTGGACTTTGTTATTGATATTAAGCAACAGCAGCAGCAGCACGATCAAAGTAGCTAGCTACTTCAGACATCAAATTGCTGCAATCACCCTTGGTGATGCCGTTAGGATCGTTAGCTAGGCCAACAGCAGCGTCTTTCATTTTTTGAACGCCGACAGCTACAGAAGATCCAGGAGTTCCTAGAGCTTGGTAGGTTTCGCGCAAGCCGTTTAAGCAGCGATCATCTAGAACACTAGCATCACCAGCCAAGATAGCGTAGGTAACGTAACGCAAGATGATTTCCATGTCGCGCAAACAAGCAGCCATACGACGGTTTGTGTAAGCGTTTCCACCAGGAGCAATCAATTGGGGTTGTTCTTCAAACAAAGAACGAGCCGCGTTGGTAACAATAGCTGATTGATTGCTGGTGATGCGGTTAACAACATCTAAGCGCTTGTTGCCTTCTTTAACAACGTTGGTTAAAGCGTCTAATTGCTCGTTGCTTAAAAACTCGCCTCTGGAGTCAGCTTGAGAAACTACCTTGGTGAATACATCTAATGTCATGGACTTTAATCTCCTAATTTGTGAGATGTCTAGATTAAAACTAGCAATGTTTATGGTTAAAAACAGACTGGGGATCAAACCGCTTCTCACCTTAGTCTCATAATTCCCTGTCACCAAATGAACGAGCAATTATGAGAACCTGGGGTAATTTATGAGAAATGGGCAAACTTGATTAAATGGATGCCTTGTTTGACTTCTGTCTGTCATTTAACCCCTTCAGCTTATGTTTATACAATGCCATAGATCCTTTATTTGTTACAAATTATGAATAAATAAGATGACCGAATAAGAACCACCTCAAATGCTTTACATATAAGGACTTTGCCTGAGAAATCGCCCAAAATTGCTTTACATTACTTCATGTCTGTTACAAATCGCCGGAAAATTCCAGAGTTTTAGATTTTATTAATTTTTCTAGAAGTATTGAAAATACAGGACATGGCAGTTTTTATGAGTATTTTTAGCCAGTGCAGTTTTTATTAAAAGATGTTAAGATAGTCTGTTGACCTGTTACTTAAAATGGTGATCAACTGATCTTTTTACAGCAAAAAAGCCCAAAAAACTTTACAAATCTAAATATAGGAGAATAGGGAGGAGTCAAGTCCCACCTATTTCTGTTTGTCCTCTACCCCTTCTTGCTTAATCCGTATGCAACGTTCGTAATTGAAGCATCTACCTTCAGAATGATATTTTGAGAACTTTAACTAGCAACTCGTCGGCGGAGAATTTCTAGCAAAGTTGTAAATGTTTGGGGAGGGGGAGCTGTCACCTCAATCAAATTCTCGGAAATTGGATGTTGCAATTTTAATCGCCATGCGTGCAGTGCTTGACCATTTAATTTGACCCCCACGGAATGAGCCGAACTATAAATGGGGTCGCCAACGATGGGATGACCGATTTTAGCGCTGTGGACACGAATTTGATGGGTGCGTCCTGTTTCTAATTGAAAGAGGACTAATGTCTGGTTTCCTAGTCTTTCTAAGATTTGCCAATGAGTTACCGCATTACGTCCGCCTTTTTCTATAGGGACTACTGCCATTTTTTTTCTATCTTGGGGATGACGACCAATGGGTTCGTCAATCATGCCATTTTCGGTTTTCGGCGCACCGTAAACTACGCCTAAATATTCTCGTCTGGCAGTTTTTGCTTGGAGTTGGGCTTGGAGGCTGTGATAGGCAATATCGGTTTTAGCGATCGCGATCGCCCCTGTTGTATCCTTATCCAATCGATGCACAATCCCTGGACGCTGGACACCGCCAATTCCGGGGAGGTTGGGACAATGTGCTAACAAAGCATTGACCAAAGTCCCATCAGGATGACCGGGTGCGGGATGGACGACTAAGCCAGCAGGTTTGTTGAGAATCAGTAAGTGGTCGTCTTCATAGAGGATATCGAGGGGGATATCTTGGGCTTGCACTTGTAGGGGTTGAACTTCTGGGATTTCTAAGGTAATGCGATCGCCTGCTTTGACATTAATTTTTTTAGTTGTGCAGATTTGCTCATTGAGGTGAACATTTCCCTGTTCAATCAATTGCTGGATGCGAGAACGAGATAAATCAGGTAAATTTTCGGAAAGATAGCGGTCAAGGCGATCGCCTGTTTCTTCAACTTGTAAATTAAATGCGGTCACAATTGTTCTAAATTAATTCCTCTTGCTGGCAGTAAAGCACGGAGAGCTTGCCACTTTGTTAATTTTAACCAACAGCCGAGTCAGAAAGGAATTTAGGCGCGATCGCCAGTTATCAAGCGCTCATTAAGTGCAAGTGTTTCTGTTTCGGTTCCGCAATTAGCACAAGTTTTAGAACTGGAAACCTATTTATCAACCCCCACCAGCTTAGTTTCCATACAGTGTAATTTTATAGATCAACTGTCTAAGAAATTCACAAAAACTTAGATCAGCGCTTGCCTCATCTAAGTTTGGTATAAGAACACCAACAAGATTAACCAATAATTTTATCCCCCATTTAAAACTACCATATATAATCTAATACTTACTATAATTACTGTGGTTCTAGGTGTTATCGCTATCATATAATTTCATAATTATTGGTTTATTTAGCAATACGTGTAAGCACGGTATCTATTGTCAAAGTAGAGTTTCCGGAAAAAAGTCGAGAAAATAGCTACTAATTTTATTCACGTTTCCTTTACTTATTCCTTATGATATTCATAAAAATTTTGTTATTTTCTGCAAAAATTATAGTAATCTAAAAATTAGTAAGCAAACTATTTACGGTTCTACCATTTAGCTAAAAAATCTATTTTGTTGGTCTGTACTATACTTCTTGTATCTCGCTATAAATTATGGTATCTGGCACTCAAAATGGTGTAGGGTGACTATTTACCATCACACAACACTAGACATCTTTTCCGTACTTATGAAGTGTAATATTAAGCCCGGATAATTAGTCTACGATGACCACAATCATTGCATCCCACCTATGACTTTGAGAAAGTGCTGCAACTTACTAGCTCCCCAACCCCTCTTTGCAGGCGGGTAAAGGAAATAAAGTGTAGCTTTGGCTAAAGGGGTTCTGGGTTTAATCAGCAATTCAACGGACATGATCTAAATTTTGAACCTCACCTTTGGCAAAATTTCCTGTTCTTGTTGTGAAAGCGAAAATTTTGCCTCAACCTGATTACAGAAAAACTCTCCCATCTCAAACTGGCGCAACAGCCTCAACCGGATAGCTACTTAGTCAATTAAAATACTATCTATCCTAGTTAAGCCGATTTTTAAGTGCTGATTGAGCAGACATTAATCGAGGAAATACGGTGAATAGCAACACTTTTGCTACTGATGGGCTAGAGCCAATAGTCTGTGTGCAAGAGTTAAGTTACTGTTAAATTAGCCAAATTAGCGAAATCACAGACCATCAAACTGGTTTTGAGAATCCTATTTTCCAGTCACCAGTGGGATGATTTTACTGTTTTTCAATAGCATCGCTGGGTCTAATACAGTAAATCGCCATTTTATCAACTATAGCTTAACAGATATTGGGAAATTAGGAGTTAGGGGTGAAGAGTATCTGTACTAACCCAAATGTTACCGCTATATTTAGCTGAACACTATTTTTGAAACTCTGGTTGTTAATTCCCAAAAGGTTATTCACTGATTTTGACAGTGGATGTTAATTATATCTCAAATCTGTGCCGATGAAGACACTTCCCATTAGTAGATATAGATTTTTCCAAAAACTTCAACCCATACCTCTTTTAAAAAAGGTTACCAGTAAGACTGTTAATGGTTGTTTACAAGTCTTTAGCACATCTGGCTCTTGGTCAATCTATATAGAAGAGGGTAAGCTGATTTATGCTTGCTACTCCGAGAAAATGTTTGAGCCGCTTTACAGAAACTTGGAAAGCTTAAGTCAGCACATCTCAACTCTTCCTCACGGAATTAATGAGCAGTTACAGGCGATATTTGAAAATGGGATTGAGGATCAAGCAATACCAAACCCAGATTATCTGGCTATTTGTTGGCTAGTCAGCCAAAAATACATCACCCCTGCTCAAGCGGCGATGCTCATAGAGCAATTGGCGCTAGAAGTCTTGGAGACATTCTTGAACTTAGAAGAAGGAAGTTATGAATTTGTTCCGGAAAGCTTTCTCGATGATATGCCAAAGTACTGTCATCTAAATATTCGTTTATTAGTGGAACAGCAGCAAAGGGGTAGCCGTGGGGGAACCTACACACAGACATCGCCAGTTGTGCGGTTAAATCAGCCATTACCTCAAACACAACCTGTAAAAACCTCTGCTAAAGTCAGTGAAGGTCATAAAACTGCATACTCTCAACCTGCATCAACTCACAATATTCATAATATCCATAATAGCGGTCAGCAAACTACACCAACTGCTGACAAAAATCTCTTCACAATCCTCTGTATTGATGACAGTCCGGCGGTATTAAACACTATAAAAAGTTACTTAGATGAGCAAATGTTTTCTGTGATTACAATTACCGATTCTTTGAATGCTTTAATGCAAATTGTTCGCACCAAACCAGACCTGATTTTATTAGATGTTGAGATGCCTAATTTAGATGGGTATGAATTATGCTCGTTGTTACGTAAACACTCATCTTTGAAAAATACGCCTGTGATTATGGTGACAGGTAGAACAGGGCTGATAGATAGAGCTAGAGCCAAGTTTGTCAGAGCTTCAGGCTTTTTAGCTAAACCTTTTATACAAGGGGATTTATTGAAAATCATCTTTCAACACATCAGCTAATTAGTTGATTTAAGTATCATAAATACCTTATTTAGTAAAAAATTTATTAGCTATATTTAATGATTATTTACAATCTTTGCCCAATGTAAAACACATAACTTTGGGCGATCGCCACAGCAATAGCTAACCCCAACCCTTAAGTACGATTAGAGGATTCAAGGCTGAAAACGAAGGTGTTGGAGAGATCGCACTTGAGCAATGGTCTCGAAGTCACGATCATCATGGATCAAAAGCAAATTATTTTCCAGTGCCACTTGAGCAATACAGCAATCGATTGGACTACGAACGGTAAGCCCTTGGCGGCGCAAGTCGTAGTAGATACGTGCAGCCTCTTGCCACGAAGAAGGCGTGAGTTCAACGTAGTCTTGTGTTTCAAGATAAGTAGAGAGGAGAGTCCACTCTTGCTCATTCAGACTACCTTGCAACAATTCAAGCTGGGTGAACCGAGTGAGTTGTACCGGCCGATTCGCAACCAGAGTTTCAAGCTGCTGGCGAACTTGACCACTGCGATTGCGGAAGACGCTGATCCACACAGATGTATCAATCAGCAACATGACGAGTTTCACGTAGGGCTTTATAATCAAAATCTGGGGCAAATTGAATCTGTCCCGCAAGGTCGAGAAGGTTTTTCTTACGGCGCGATCTCACAAATTCTTTTAGAGCAAGATTCATAAGTTCTTCTTGGGTGGTGAGGTTAGTCAGTTGAAAGGCTTCGTTGAGAAGCGATTCATCAAGGTTAAGGGTAATTTGCATAGAATGGATATTGGATTGAAGTATGCATGATTATTCTCTTTACATTTTAAGCAATGCCGTCATAAAAGGCTCTACAAATCCTCCAAAAAATGGAATTGAGCGCATCATAGCTAAAGGTTTTTTATACTTTTAGATTGACTTGTGTGATGCCCTGGCGCATTTGAAGTTGTCGCCTTAACCAAGAGAGTTTAATCATAGGACGTAACAAAGGCGAAAATTGGATTAAGAGCGATCGCACTAGGGAATTGTTTCGCAGTAGTTCGCCTTGTGCAGCTTCTTGTAACTGAAGTTGCTGGGCGCGGATAATTTCTGGCTGACGTTCTGCTTGAATCTGTGATAGTGCAGTATCAATTTTTTGGTGTTCCGCGTCTGCTTGCAATATCGGTACTAAATAATTAGCTGCAACAATTACATCACGCAACGCTATATTTATACCCTGAGCGCGGACAGGCGACATGGGGTGTGCAGCATCACCTAAAAGTAATATCCCTGGTGCGTGCCATTGTGGACAACAACCAACCACAACAGAGAGTTTAATGGGAGATTCGATAGTATCTGCGTAATTGCGAAAATGCTCTGCTAACCATGCGGGGGATAATGAGGCGAAAATTTCTGCCCAATTTGCTTGTTTGTAATCGGTTTTTTCGTTGGCGGAGATTACATAAGCTAAATGTAGTTTATCAGACTCTGCTCCATGAAAGATGCTAAAGATGCGATCGCTATTTACTATCGTCCGAAACACATTATCATCTGCAAACTGGGGACTAGCTGCCAACTTAAACCAGAGAATATCGATATTTTTGGGCTGATGTACTAATTTTAATCCTGCACGTTCCCGCACAATTGAGTTACGACCATCCGCCCCAATCACTAAATCAGCCGTAATTTGTCGCCCATCACTGAGTATTACACCTGCAACACGCTGATTATTCCAAAATAAATCTTTGACAGCAACGCCTGGGATAAATTCAAATCCATCATGGGTTTGAGCTTCGGAAATTAAGGCTTTGAGCAGTGGCGGTTGTGACACCAGTGTACAGGGACGAGTTGACCCCATTGGCTCGTCTACGCGAAATAATTGTTTTCCCTCAATGATGAACTCCCAACCATCGAGTTTTCGAGATGGAATATTCTCTAAGAGTGTAGATAGTCCCATTTGTGTGAGTGCATCTAACCCACTAGGCATTAATCCCTCACCGCGAAATATACGATTAAAGTCTTTTGCTGCTTCAATTAGCGTGACATTAATACCACGTTTCACCAGGAGTAGGGCTAGTGCTGCACCTGTGGGACCTGCGCCTACAATGATAATTTGTGCCACTTTAGCCATCCTATTTGATTTATGAATTTATCTAACCGCCTTCGCGCAGCGTATGCCCCCAGGGCTTTAGTCGCCAAGGTCGCCAAGTGAAGAAGTAAAGAGGTTTAGAAATGATTTAGGACGGCTATATGTTCTGTATATGTTTTTTTTAAGATGAGGACTAAAGTCCTCTCTATCTCCTCTCGGAGACGCTACGCGAACACTACGAACTTTTCACCGCTTTTGTTGCCACTCCTTTATATAGATATCCGGCAATTTTTGGTAAGTTTTCACCAACAAATTCTTCTAAGGTGACAGTATCGAACTGTTGCTCAACTAATTGTCTAATATTGCGATTCAAATGACACCCATCTCCGATAACTTTCTGTATGGGTGTTAATCGGTTTTGCCAAACTTGGATTTTAGGTTCATTACTCAATCCATGTTCTACAAAGAAAAATTTTCCTCCCGGTTTTAATACCCGATAGACTTCTTTTAGCGCTTGTTCAACTTTGGCAATACTGCATAAAGTAAAAGTGCTGACCACACTATCAAAGGTGTCATCTGCCATTGGTAAATTTTCACTATTTAGAATGCGATTATCTACTGTAATGGAGGATGATTGAATACGTTTTTGTGCTAATTTATGCACTCCGGGATTAGAATCAATGGTAATCAGCTTTTCTAGTTCTTTCGGATAGTAGGAAAGATTTAAACCTGTACCAAAACCTATTTCTAAAACTTCCCCTTTTACTTCTGCCAAAATTTCTTTTCGATATTTGGCAATATTAGGGTCTGATAAAGACCAATCAAGGAGATAAGGAAGTATTTTTTGTGAGTAAAATCCCATTTTATCCTCCTATTAAATTTTTCAAACAGGACGACAACCAGAGAGAATACTGTGCAGATTTACTACTGAGCCAATGACTGCGATCGCCGGAGCGCTAAATCCAGTTTCTGCAACTTGTCCAATAATGGTTTCTAAAGTGCCAATTAGTTCTTCTTGTTCTGGTCGTGTACCCCAACGGACTAAGGCTATGGGTGTCTGTAAATCCAGCCCAGCTTGATTTAATTGTTCCACAATATAAGGTAAATTGTGAATGCCCATGTAAATGACAATGGTTTCTGAACCGTGAGCGATCGCCTGCCAATTTACCTGTGGTTTATACTTGCCTGCTGACTCATGTCCAGTTACAAAAGTAACAGAGGAACTATATAATCTATGAGTTAAAGGTATGCCCGCATAGGCAGAAGCCGCAATTCCTGATGTAATTCCCGGCACAACTTCTACAGACACCCCAGATGCAACTAAATCAGCCATTTCCTCGCCACCGCGACCAAAGATAAACGGGTCGCCACCTTTAAGACGCACCACTACAGCTTGTTCCTGCGCCTTTTCAATTAATAAATGGGTGGTTTCTTCTTGTAATAATGAATGTCTCCCCATACGCTTTCCAGCGTTGATTTTTTCAGCTTGGGGATTAATCATAGCCAAAATTGCTGGACTGACCAAAGCATCATAGATAACTACATCTGCACATTCTAATAAACCCTTACCTTTAAGGGTCATGAGTCCTGGATCTCCTGGTCCCGCACCTACCAAATAAACCTTACCCAAACACTTTTGCGTTTCTTTCTCTGTGCGGCTCATGTATCTATTAAATCCCCAATGATCTCAGCTAATTCTGCACTTGCTCCCAAAGGCGCAGCCAATTGGAAAGTCACAGCAGGAAATTGTAATTTTAACTTTTCTATGGACTGAGCGATCGCATCAGTGATGCCACCTGTAAATAAAAAGTACGGCAAAATTGTCACTTCCCTCTTTCCCCCAGCTACCAAATCTTGTATCCGCGATTCTAAACTAGGAGCTACAGCCCAATAAGCAGTTACAGCGCCCAACTTCGCGGCTATGGTTTCAATTGCTTCTAAAGAACCAAGACGACGGCTACCATGAGCTAACAAAATTGTGGTTTCGGCTTTCATTGTAGCCATTTGCTCGGATAGTAACGTAATTAAACCAGGATGACTACCAAGATGGGGACGCAGATTAATCGTGATCTCTTCACCAAGAGCCTGTTTTGCCAAAGCAATCTGATCAGGAATATCCGTCATTACATGGACACCCGGTAACAGAAATAGCGGGACAACCTGCAAGCAATCAACCTCGTCAACCGAAGTAGCAAATTTTTGGATCTGCTGATGTAAAGGCTGAGGTTGTAATTCCAAAGCAGCTATAGCTACCGGATGTTTGGTATTACCCAATTTATGAGACACCAACCCAGCTAATTGCTGCATAGCAACTTCTGGGCGGGGGTCACGACTGCCGTGGGATACTAGTAAATACGCAGATGTCATGGAAAAGGTTTCACTTTTAGGAGCTATTTTTAGCTTAAACAGCAAGAAGCCTCTCACTTACCACGATAGTGGAAGTGATGAGATGAATTGCGCGTGAGTTGACGACAGTCTCCCGACCAATGCGACAGCGAGGAAGGGAGACACGGAGGAAACGAGCATTTCCTTATTCTTCCGGTGAATTTTGATTTTCAATATATTTTCGTAACGTTGAAATAGTTACCCCACCACAACTAGCTACAAAATAAGATCCGTTCCAAAAAACATCTTTCCAATAAATTTTTGCTAGATGCTCTGAAAATTCTTGGCGTAATTTTCTAGAAGAAACTGATTTAAGATTATTTATCAGTTTGCTTAATTCTAAGTCCGGGTGGTACTGAAATAAGCAATGAATATGATCTTCCTCTCCGTTGAACTCCACAAGCTTGCAGTCCCATTTTACTAATAGTTCCTCTAAGATAAGATGAAGTCGCTGTAACATCTCTCCAGTAAAGGCTTTGCGTCTATATTTTGTCGTTAAAACTAGATGTACTTTTAAATCGCTGACCGACCTTCCCTTCGATACAAAATCATTTTTCACAAGCTTTTTGGCATATCTATTGTAGTTGGTGTATACTAAAACAGTAACACCAATGCCAGGAAAAAGCAAAAATCAGGTGCGGATATCATACCAATACAAAATTAAGCCGACGAAAGAACAGGCAGAAAAGATTGATAAAACGCTAGAAAAATTGCGTTATCAATACAATTATTTGCTTGCTCAACGGTTTAATTGGTATGAACAAAACCGTTCTCCTATTGATAGGTGTTCCATTTTCGTTTGTCATTTACCAGAACTCAAGGATAAGCCAAATTATTACAGCCAAAAAGTATCATTAACTCAACTTAAAAAAGACCGTCCTTGGTACAGAGATATTCATTCTCAGGTGCTACAAGAAGTTCCTAAAAAAGTTGAATTAGCCTTTGATCGATGGTTAAAAGGTGATGTTAATGGTAAAAAATCGGGCAGGCCTAGATTTAAAGGTGCGGGGCAATATAAAACATTTACATATCCTCAATTTAAGAGACATCATTTTGCTAAAAACAAAATAACGCTTTCAAAAATAGGCGACGTAAAAGTAATTATTCATCGTCAAATACCCGATGGCTTTGATATTAAAACTGTGTCTGTCACTAAAAAAGCAGACGGGTATTATATAACTCTAAGCCTTGATGATAAAACAGTTCCAGTCATTAAGCCTGATTTTAATGCTAATAATATTGTTGGTATTGATGTCGGACTAATTGATTTTATTGTTACATCAGACAATGGAAGGATTGCAGCCCCTAAGTTTTTGCGTAAAGCTGAACGTAAATTAAAATCCGCGCAACGTCGCGTTTCTCGTAGAAAAAAAGGGTCTAATCGTCGTAAAAAAGCGATTAAAAAACTGGGTATTCAACACAAGAAAGTATCAGATACCCGCAAAGATTTCCACTTTAAAACCGCAAACAATCTCCTAAAAAAGTACGATGTGATTGCTGTAGAAAAGTTGAATATAAAAGGACTCGCTAGAACATGGTTGGCAAAAAGTATTAATGACGCTGGTTGGGGACAATTTATAACCATTCTTTCAAACAAAGCCGAAAATGCTGGCTTGAAAGTAATCGCTGTAAACCCAAGCGGGACAAGCCAAGAATGCTCTAGTTGTGGTCACAAAGTTAAAAAGCCGCTATCCCAAAGAATGCACAACTGCCCTGTATGTCATGCGAGTTTGTGCAGAGATTTGAATGCGGCTATAAATATCAAGAACCGTGGGACACACGGTCTTAAAGCTCAACCAATGTCCTCATAGAGGAGTCGTTGAGAAGCCTACACTCACCTGAAAGGGAGTGTGTGGAGTATGTCACGGTAACAGTTTGGTAACTTTGAGACTAAAACCTGCGTGTGTTGCCAAACTTGAGTCCCACCAGCCCAAATCCGAGAAGGGAAGTATCCTTGAGGAACAAGCCAACTCAAAAAGAATTGCGGAATAGAGTGGAAGTAATCAGTAATTCCCCAATTTTGGCTTAGGGACTTCCAAATAAAAAAATACTCAACCACCTAACGTAAAAAAACCTCTCCAACCCTGATTCCTCTGTGTCCTCTGCGCCTTTGTGGTACGCGCTACGCGCAAGCTACGCTAACGTTAATCCGGATATTTATTTCTTGGAAGTCCCTTATTGCTGCTCTGCGGTGTAAGTATAAAAGTTATTAAACGCTCCCACGGTTTCAAATTTATAAATCGGTATCAAGGAACTCAGTTTTAAATCCGTCCTGTAAATACTGAAAATCACAAAATTTTGCTGTTCTGTACTGCGTCCCAGGATTTCCCGCATTTGGGGAGTGGCTTGATCCACCAGAGTTTCGCATTGAGACTTGATTAAATTTTCGAGAAAATTTGTGGTTTTTTGGCAAATGTCCGTTTTGAGATACTCTGTGAGCCGTTGTGCTGCATACTCTTCGTATTCCGGTGGAGATGGATTTGTTGTGGACATTGCCACCCCCAAGGCTGCTAGTCCTACTGCTCCCGAACAGGCTATAATGGTCAGTGCTTTCATTTGTTCTAGCTTCGATTCTCTATAGTGATTGCAGTCCAAAGACTCTAAATTAACAAAATCCGTTCCTTGAAAAAAAGTCTTGATTTTTTGGCGAGCAAGGTGCTATAATCAAGAATATCGAATGGCGAGCGTAGCCAAGTGGTTAAGGCAGTGGTTTGTGGTACCACCATTCGTGGGTTCAATTCCCATCGTTCGCCCTATTTTAATTTAATATTGGTACAGATTCTGTATTTAGAGATAATCTTTATCTAAATATTCAGGCAAGGCCATTAAACATCTCCAGAAAAGAATGTAGAGACGTTCCATGGAACGTCTCTACAAGGGTTATAGGAAACGCACATTTAATTCTCACCAGATGTCTATTAGTCAAGAATGATAAATTTTGTAATTAATCACCAAAAACTATTTAATTGAGAATTTACAATATTTTGCCAACTTTGTGTGAGAATCATGACATAACATAGACGCGATGAGAAATTGTCCGTCCTTAGTTAGAGTGCAAAAATACTGAGTAGCAGATATTCTGACTAAAGAGAAACACGAATGAAGATGTCTGCTCATGGGTGAGCTAAGGAACACAGATAGAGAATTCGTCTGTGTTTGTTTGTGTTTGTATGTGATTAGGCGGAAGGAAGAGATGTTAACTCTGTCCTGGAAGTCAAAAATGAAAATCAACGTTAGGTGTCACTATGTCTGAATTAATCCAAGCAATCCTGGATAGCGAAGAAAAAAGCGATTTGCGTTCCTTCGTGAGTCAGTTACGCCAGGAAGAAAAAAATTACTTGCTGCGTAACGACATCCTGAATGTTTTTATTGATTATTGCTCCAAGTCCGAAAAATCAGAAACTGCTGCGGCTTCTTCTCGCTTAGGCAAACTAATTTACTATACTCAGGAAATTATTCAAGAGGATTCCAACCTTTGTTTTATCATTCGTCCTAAAATTGCTAGTCAAGAAGTGTATTGGCTGACAGAGGATTTGAACGTTGAGCCAATGTCAGTACAGGAATTACTGGATCTACGCGATCGCTTGGTGAATAAATTTCATCCCCAAGAAGGTGATCTGCTAGAACTAGATTTCGGTCCGTTTTATGACTACACGCCAATTATCCGCGACCCGAAAAATATTGGTAAAGGGGTACAATTCCTCAACCGCTATCTCTCCAGCAAAATTTTCCAAGACTCAAAACAACTGCTGGACAGCTTATTAAATTTCTTGCGTCTCCACCAATACAACGGTGTCCAACTGCTAATCAACGATCGCATCACAACTCAGCAGCAACTTTCCCAGCAAATTAAAAAAGCGATCACCTTTGTGAGCGATCGCCCCAAAGATGAACCCTACGAACAATTCCGTTTTGAATTGCAAATGATGGGTTTTGAACCGGGTTGGGGTAACACAGCCAAGCGGGTAGGTGACACCCTGGATATTTTAGATGAATTGATTGATTCTCCTGACCCCCAAACCATCGAAGCCTTTATTTCTCGCATCCCGATGATTTTTAGAATCGTCCTAGTATCGGCGCATGGTTGGTTTGGTCAAGAAGGCGTTTTGGGTCGTCCTGATACTGGTGGACAAGTGGTTTATGTCCTCGACCAAGCCAAGAATCTGCAAAAGCAACTCCAAGAAGATGCTCATTTAGCTGGTTTAGATGGACTGAACGTTGAGCCAAAAGTAATTATTCTCACCCGTCTGATTCCCAATAGTGACGGGACACTGTGTAACCAACGCCTAGAAAAAGTTCACGGGACAGAAAACGCCTGGATTTTGCGCGTACCTCTGCGGGAATTCAACCCTAATATGACGCAAAACTGGATTTCCCGATTTGAATTTTGGCCTTATTTAGAAAGTTTTGCGATTGATTCTGAAAAAGAACTCCTCGCCGAATTTCAAGGTAGACCCGACTTAATCGTGGGTAACTACTCTGATGGTAACTTGGTAGCATTTCTCTTAGCACGACGGATGGATGTGACTCAATGTAACATCGCCCACGCTTTGGAAAAATCCAAATACCTGTTTAGTAACCTCTACTGGGAAGACTTAGAAGATAAATATCATTTCTCCTTGCAATTTACCGCCGATTTGATTGCGATGAATGCAGCAAACTTCGTGGTTAGCAGTACCTATCAAGAAATTGTCGGGACACCGGATAGCGTGGGACAGTACGAATCGTACAAATGCTTCACCATGCCGGAGTTATACCACGTAGTCAACGGGATTGAATTATTTAGTCCTAAATTTAACGTTGTACCTCCTGGAGTCAACGAGAGTTACTACTTCCCTTACACACGCAAAGAAGAAAGAGTAGAAGCTGATAGCGATCGCCTGGCTGATATCCTCTTTACTTTGGAAGATCCCAACCAAATTTTTGGTAAACTGGATGACCCCACAAAACGCCCTCTGTTCTCCGTAGCGCGTCTTGACCGAATTAAAAACCTCACAGGTTTAGCCGAATGCTATGGTCAGAGTCCAGAATTACAGAAACATTGCAACCTCATCTTAATCGCAGGTAAGTTGCGTGTAGAAGATTCAGGCGACAACGAAGAACGGGACGAAATTATCAAACTCTATCAAATCATTGAACAGTACAATCTTTACGGTAAGATTCGTTGGTTAGGTGTGCGCTTAAGCAAATCTGATTCCGGTGAAATTTATCGAGTCATTGCTGACCGTAAAGGTATCTTTGTCCAACCAGCTTTATTTGAAGCCTTTGGTTTGACAATTTTGGAATCTATGGTTTCAGGACTACCAACTTTTGCAACCCAATTTGGTGGACCACTAGAAATTATCCAAGATAAAATCAATGGCTTTTACATTAACCCCACAAATTTAGAAGAAACAGCCGAGAAAATCTTAGAATTTGTGAGCAAGTGTGATCAAAGTCCTCAATATTGGGATGCAGTTTCTGAGGAAGGAATTAACCGAGTATTGACTACATATACTTGGAAAATCCATACCACCAAATTGCTATCTTTAGCCCGGATTTATGGATTTTGGAACTTTACCTCCAAGGAAAACCGCGAAGATTTGCTGCGCTACTTGGAAGCTTTGTTCTATCTAATTTACAAACCCAAAGCCCAAGCATTATTAGAACAGCATCAGCATCGTTAGAAAACGTAATATCCAGATCCCCGACTTCTTTGAGAAGTCGGGGATCTATATCGTCAAATTTCCACGCTGACAACTGACTAAATGCTTAAAATTTGCCAAGTAACTGGTCCTACGACTCCATCAACCCCGACACTACGCTGGTTTTGAAAGGCTTTCACAGCCGTTTCCGTTAGGGGACCAAAAGCCCCATCAACTCGAATTGCATAGCCGTTAGCAACTAATAAACGTTGTAAAATTCTCACAGAAGTACCGGAATTACCAAAACGCAGAGTCGGTAAAGCTGGTCCGGTAAATCTAGGCGATCGCGCTGCTATATTAATACTACTATCGCTGAGAATTAGCCCATTGTCGTTCTTAGCCAGAGTTAACCAACCTGGAGATAAATGCCTTTTTGTGATTTTATCCAACAGTTTTTCTTTATCTAGCTGAGATGCAGATAAAGCCACTGGAGAAATGTGATTTGTTTCCATGAACTCAGGTGGTATAATTTCAGGATTAATAACTAATTGAGTTAAATTATTTTCTGTTAAGTTATCCGAGCTATTTTCCATTTCCAATGGTTGCTGCTTCGGTAATTTATGGTGTAAAGATAGTCCTTTGGCGATTAATATACTCGTCATCAGCAGACTAATTTCGCTCATCGTCATTCATTTTAGCAACAACCTAATCTCTAACTTGACAAACAAACGTGTTATGAGTCTGGAATGGTATATACAAAAACATCCTAAAAATCAGGTATTTTTTATTTGTAATTATTATTTATCACCCATTTCATATTGCAGTTTTTATTTAATTCTTCCCATTTATAGAGACGCGATTAATTGCATCTGCTATATTTAAATTTAAGTTAGTTAAATGTACAATAACCTAGTATTTGCTTTCTTCCTCCCAAAGTCTCATCAACTTCCTCAGTAATTAACGAAAGTAAATAAATATATTCACAAAATATTTTATTCAGTAATAAAACTTACCAGATATTCGCTAGTAAGCATTTTTTGAAGCATAAATCTAACCATGATTTGTACAATTTTTAACCCAAATCAAGATATTTTTTACAACAATCATATTTTGGCAATTCCAGCCAAGTAATAAAAATAACCGCCTCATTCCTATTCAAGACAGAAAAATTGCTATAGCGTTTCGTAGTCTGCTGAGGTATAAGAACCCCACCCCCTCCCCGCAAGCGAGGAGGGGGCTATGATAGACCTAAAAGGCTATAAGTGAACAGTTGAGTTCATATTTCCCTCTCCTTACCAAGGAGAGGGACAGGTTTTGCATAGCAAAACCAGGGTGAGGTCATGCCGTGAAATAGTTGGAGAGACCCGTGCCGTCAAATAGTTGTAGAGACCCGTGCCGTGAAATAGTTGGAGAGACCCGTGCCGTGAAATAGTTGGAGAGACCCGTGCCGTCAAATAGTTGGAGAGACGCGATAAATCGCCGTCTCTACATAAAATATATCCGGCAATTATTTTGGGAAAAAATACTAGCCAATACCATCAATTACAGGATGGAAGTAGAAAGCAAACCCCAAAACTGTATAAGCTGCTAATAGTAAAACCCCTTCTAACCAATTAGATTCACCATCCGAACTAATACTATTGGCAATTAAAACTGATACAGCTACAGCTACTAATTCAAAAGGGTTAAAATCCAAATCCATTGGTTTATCAAGTACCCATCCAGCTATTACTAAAACTGGTGCAACAAATAGGGCAATTTGTAAACTTGATCCCACAGCGACCGAGATCGAAAGATCCATTTTATTCTTCATAGCCACAGTGACTGCGGTAGCGTGTTCAGCCGCGTTACCAACGATGGGAACCAAAATCACCCCTGTAAATAGTGATGTTAAACCGAGTTGAGATGTGGCTACTTCCAAAGAACCTACCAACATTTCAGATTCCAATGCCACCAAAAGAGTACATACTAACAACACACCACTCCATAGCCAGATATTGGGTTTGGTATGAGGTGTTTCTTCCTCTTCTATCTCTGCAACACCCACATCATATAAATAGGCATGGGTTTTCATCGAAAATAACAGCGTCAGAACATAAACTAGAATTAACACCACAGCAACTGCAAGAGAAAGATTTTGCAGAACTTTTTCGTTAATTCCTACTGAAGTATAATTCACAGCCGTTGGTAAGAGAATGGCAATTACAGCCAAATTCATCGCCGAAGCATTCACACGCGCCACAACAGATTGAAATGTCTGTACCTTGTAACGCAGTCCGCCCAAAAGCATGGAAAAACCCATGACTAGTAGTAAGTTACTGATAATCGAACCTGTAATACTGGCTTTGACTATATCCACCAAGCCGGCATTCAGGGCAACTAAAGCTATAATTAATTCTGTGGCATTGCCAAAAGTAGCATTGAGTAATCCTCCCAATGAAGGGCCAACTACCACAGCTATTTCTTCTGTAGCTGTACCCATCCAGGCTGCTAAGGGCAAAATTGCTAAACCAGCTGTAATGAAAACTATCAAGTCTCCCCACTCCAAAAAGTGGGCTGCTAGGGAAACTGGAATAAACAGTAAGAAAACCAGAAAAAGTTTATTTTTAATTGACATTTGCTACCTTAAGGTGAGAGTATCATGCACAGATAATTCGCAATATTTTGCAAACAGACACTAGGATACTCTGAAGTGTCTGCGGTGTCCTGAGAAATTATACTGTCTCTACATTAGTACTCGATATGTAAAATAAAATTGCAATTTATGGAGTTTTTGCAAACTTTCGTAGCAAAAATATCAATTAGAGCGAAGATTTTCCGCGAAATATGGGGTTTAATAGATCCATAGACTCTAAAATATTTGACTAACCTTATTTTCATAAACAAACCTCATACCTGTGCGATAACGCAGATTTCCGGCTCTAGTCAAACAATTTTTTCGCCAATTTGACTGTATTCTATAATCATAGTTTTGCTGTATACCGGATTTTGTCTGTAAACCTCTGTAGTAAGGTTTAAATCCCAGGTTTCGGCGCAAATGTAAGTTTTTTATTTGGATAAATATACATGACTTCTGCTGCTGAAAGGCCAGTTAGCCCTGGCACAAGTTTGACATCACATTCAACTCCCCACGATACTCACCAGACTGATCCCCTGAAGCAGGCGACTGGTGTTTATGTCACAGTGCATGGTCATTTTTACCAGCCACCACGGGAAAACCCTTATTTAGACGCGATTGAACGTCAACCCAGTGCTGCACCTTTCCATGATTGGAATGAACGCATTCACTGGGAATGCTATCGCCCCAACGCTTTTGCCAGGGTCTGCAATGACCAAGGTGAAGTGGTAGAAATTGTGAATAATTACGAATATTTCAGCTTTAATATGGGGCCAACGCTGATGTCGTGGCTAGAACGCTACGATTTTGAGGTGTATCAGCGCATTTTGGAGGCAGACATCAAGAGTTGTCAGCGCTTACATGGTCATGGGAATGCGATCGCGCAGGTATACAATCACATAATTATGCCTCTGGCCAATGAACGGGATAAATACACCCAAATTCGCTGGGGTAAAGCAGATTTTCGCTCTCGGTTTGGGCGTGATCCCGAAGGTATGTGGTTAGCGGAAACGGGTGTAGACTACCCCACTTTAGAAGCTTTGGTTGCTGAAGGGATTCGCTTCATTATCCTTGCACCATCTCAGGCGCAGCGTTGCCGTCCCCTACCAACGGAGAATGATCCCCACCCGGAATGGCAAGAAGTTGGCGGTAGTCAAATTGATCCTACCCGTCCTTATCGCTGTTATCTCAAAGAAAGTAACGGCACTGATACCCGCCCTTACATTGATGTTTTCTTCTACGATGGTCCCATTTCACGGGATATGGGTTTTAGTGATGTGGTCTATAATTCCAGTCACTTTGCTGGCCGCATCGGTTCGGCGGTACGTGGGGATCACCGCCCAGCCCAGTTAATTTCTGTGGCTACAGATGGGGAAACTTTCGGACACCATAAGAAGGGAACCGAGAAAACTTTAGCCTACGCTTTTATTGGTGAGTTTCCTAAACAAGGTTGGACGGTGACAAATTTTGCTCACTATCTCAGCCTGAATACTCCCACTTGGGAAGCTGAAATTAAACCCGCCACGGCTTGGAGTTGCGCCCACGGTGTTGATAGATGGCAAGATGACTGTGGTTGTGGTGGTGAAGGTGGGGTTTGGCATCAAAAATGGCGGCGACCTCTGCGAGATGCTTTAAATTGGCTGCGGGATCAGCTGATTTTGGTGTATGAAGAAAATGCTGGGTTGCTATTTAATGATCCCTGGTTAGCACGAGATGAATATATTCAAGTGATGCGCGATCGCTCTCCTGCTAATGTTAACTCCTTCCTGTCTCGCCATCAAACCCATAAACTCACCGCAGCCGAACAAGTAGATGCTTTGCGGCTGTTAGAAATGCAGCGTCATGCTTTGCTGATGTTCACCAGTTGCGGCTGGTTTTTTGAAGAAATTTCTCGCCCAGAAGGTACGCAAATTCTCCGCTATGCTTCCCGTGCTTTGGAATTAGCTGGAGATGTGGCTGGTGTGCAGTTGGAAAAGAATTTCCTCAAACGCTTGGGATTAGCCCCCAGTAATGTGGATAGTTTCAAACATGGTGGGGAAGTTTATCGCCAACTGGTGCAAACTGCCCAAGTTAGTGTAAAGCAAGTAGCTGCCCACTATGCCATTACTTCTCTGTTTGGTAATCATAAATCTACAGAGAAGCCCAATCCTCATCCTGGAAAAGCTAAATATCCTCATCCTGACCACAAGCGTGTTTATTGTTACACCGTCAATGAGATAGATTACCAACTGCAACGCATGGGATCATTGACGCTGGCGGTTGGACATTTACAGCTAGTGTCGGAAATTACCTGGGAAAGTGAGAGTTTGGTATTTGCCGTACTGCATTTGGGTGGCTGGGATTTCCACTGCTGTACTCAATTATTTACGGGACGGCGTAACTACAGTAAGTTGAAAGAAAAGCTGTTTAGTTCTTTAGAACAGGCGAGTGCGGCTCAAACTATCTTGGTGATGACACAGCTATTTAAAGAGGAAACATTCAGCTTGCAGAATTTGTTTGCTGAGGAACGTCACCGGATTATGCGGTTACTCAGTCAGGAAACACTGACCCGTTTAGACCAACTTTATAGCCAAGTCTATCGGAATAATTACGGTATTTTGATGGCGTTTCACCGGGATGAGTTAGAGGTTCCGCAAGAGTTGCAGGTAGCCGCCGAGATTGCTTTGGGATCGCGCTGTATGCTGACATTGCGATCGCTTGAGCAAGATATCACTGAATCGGCGTTAAGCTTAAGTCATGTTGTAGAATTAGAGGCGATCGCGACTGAATCTAAACAACTGCATTGTCGGCTGAATATACCCGAAGGTAAGCAGATATTAGAGCAATTGATCATGCGATTACTTTGGCAATTGTTACACGATGCTAACGGTAGTTTTGCCATAGAAATTCAATGTTTAGAACGGTTGATTGATGTTAGCTATCAGCTAAATATTGGTATTTCTTTGCACAAATCGCAAGAGTTATATTTCAGTTGTCTGCAAAGTCAAATTGTGCCATTGTGTCTCACAAGTTTTAGCAATAAGGAAGACAACAATCAATGTCGTCAATTGCTGAAGTTAGGGAAAAAGTTAGCTGTTGATGTCAGCCATATTTTGAGTAAGTTGGATTAACTCAGTATCAAATCTGTAGGGTGTGTTGTCGCGTAGCGCAACGCACCTTTTTTTTATTGAACGCAGATGGACGCAGATTAACACAGATAAAGATGGATTGATCAAGTAATTTCACGATTATATACAGCCTTACGTAAAATTGGTATAAGAGATTAGGTTTGATATTTTTATATGTTTAACTAAAAAAGTTATTATTAATAACTTTTAAAATTTTGAATTCCCTATGATGAAGGGAGAGGAATCTAAAATATCTGGAGTTACTATGCCCAAGCGGGTAATTATAGAAGTACAAAGTTGGTTTAAGCGTGAGAGAATTGTCAGTAATTTAGAACTTTTTCAAGACTTCATTGTTATTGCTCTGTGCTTGGGATTATTTGGTGTGATGCTAATTCGATTAGCAGATATGTTTTCTTCGTTTTTACATCCTTTAGATTTACGAGAAGTAACTTCTGATATCTTATTTATTTTGATTTTAGTTGAGTTATTTAGATTGTTACTTGATTATTTACAAGAACAGAGAATTTCTGTAGGTGCAGCCGTGGAAATTACTATTGTTTCGGCTTTGCGAGAAGTAATTTTACGTGGTGTTCTGGAAATTCCTCGTGATCAAATATTTGCAATTTCTGTATTTTTAGTCGTTTTAGCGGGAATTCTTGCGGCTTTACCTTGGATGTCTATTTTTTTTGAAGGGGTGAAGTTTAACACCCCGGAAACAAATCAGGAAGGGTATCACGCAGAGGCGCAGAGTCGCAGAGAGGAATAGTTGAATGTTGTGGATATTAATCGCGATTCATCCGCACTAAGTCGGTCAAAATACTATCTAAACTTCCATTGACTTGGATTTTCTCAATTTTCTCAGCAATTCGTTCTAATACTTCTAACTCCTTTAAACGCAATGCTACGGGGTTATCTTCCATTACTTTGGCAGTATTTAACATACTGCGGGTAGCAGCAGTTTCTTCACGACGACGGATGACGTTAGCTTGGGCGATTTTTTCTGCTTCTACTACTTTCCCTAAAATCGTTTTAATCTCACCAGGGAGAATGATATCTTTGACTCCAACCGAATCTATTTCTATGCCATAGTCGGCGGTTTTTTGGTGAATGTAATCAAAAATACTGCTATCAATGGCTCCTTTGTCTTCTAGTAAGGTATCTAGGGTTTTTTCACCTACAGCACCACGTAAAGCAAATTGCAACTCTTTGTATAAGTAGCTAGTTAAATCCGATAAACGGTTTTTGGCTGTGAGTGGGTCGGTGATGCGGTAGCCAGCAGTTAAGTTGAGGCGCAAAGGCACTTTATCTTTGGATAAAATATCTTGGCCGGATACTTCCATCGTTTGTTGGCGGAGGTCAAAGATTTCTGTGTTTACAGAACGCCCAAACACCCACCAAGCATGATTCCCGGACTGGAGTTGTGTTTGAAACTCTTGATTGATGTACAACAGTCCCACATACTGCGGGGGTATGTAGGCAATATGTAAACTATTGAGGCTCAAAATTACCGCTTCAGGTAAACCCACAACCAACTCAGCAACTAAATCAGATGACAATTTAGCATCGGTGCTGATGTCAATGACTTCTACCTCTACATCTCGCCAAAACAGCTTGCGACTACATGGGGCGAGGATACTAATAACTTTACCTTGATAGCGGGCGATCGCAACTTGTTGATTTTGTAATTCGACAGTTTTGCAATAAGCTGCGACAAAATCGGGATGTTGTGAAATCAAGATATCTTCTAAGGGAAACTCTGGATTTGGAATCATCCGGCTGAGAGTCCGCACTGAAACATCTCTATCTACAGCCCAAAAAGCGTACTCTCCGGTTACTAGGGGGCGCACAAAGTTATTCTGCACGTACAGCAAACCAATTTCGTACTCAAAAATTTGGAATTTTTTGATGCCATTTAAGGTATTTACCCGTAGTTGCCGCACAAATTCCGCAGGTAATTCCAAGTTTTCATCTAAGTTGAAAATATGGGATTCTACCTCAATAAAACCACGCCAAAAAGCTCGTAATTCATTAGGCGCAACACTGACCCAATTTTGACCACAGCGAACTAAAGCCGCTTCATTAAATGCTGTTTTAACTACTAAGAGATGTGGCTGTAACTCTGCACTATGATTTCGCACCAACAATTCCAAGTTCTCAATTTGAGACTCTGGTTGATTGAGATCATAGGTTTTCACATTCCAGTGCGGACCAAAATAGTTGTAAGTACCAGGTTGTAAGATTTTATGAAAATCACTGCGTTGATACAAAATCCCAATTTCGTTAGGCTTGATATAAAAAGTTTTCCACAAAGAAATTTTCATAGATAATTTCGGCAGTTTTAGCCGACGAAAAAAGTTTAATAAAAACATAGGTAAAATGAGTTATGGCGGTATCCACTTCAATGAAGTAGATCATAGCCTCCTCCTCGCTTGCACCGGAGGGGGTTGGGGGTGGGGTTCTTGTATCTCACTTAACTGATAACCGCTATATCAGGCATTAGTGCCAATAACTTAATTAGGAGATAACTTTTGAGTCAATACTACACATACTACACTAAATTTTAAAACTCCGCAAATGTAGGTTTTTACAGTTCAGTTGCGGGCAAATTTCACATCCAAAACTGGATTAAGAAGGCTGCTACTTATTCCTAAACTACCCAAGGGTAATCTAGAAACAGACAACAACGCTCAAATATGCCGTTCGGTTAGCCAGTTCCAGAACTCCGGATAGGAAAACCGAAGGGACAGACTCAAGTCAGGGAGAGAACATTCGCGCTGGCTTCTTTACTGCTACTACCGAACACCACAAGTGATGAGCGCTAGTAAGCCTACATTACAGAGTTTCTAGTAACCTTTTCAGGTTAGTGTGTTTCACCTTTTCAGGGTGGGTAAAAAGTACAGGAATCGAACCTGTAACAAATCGATTTTGTTCGATTGCTCTACCAGTGAGCTAACTTTTGGGGTTTATGGTGTGACGTTACAAGTTACTTTGTACTACACGGTCAATCCAGTGGTTGGCGCGCCAGTCGGGTATATAGAACCCAAACCATAACAAAGCCTATGTATTACATCTCGCTACTTAATGTAACACAATTAACTAAAAAGGCATAATTTATTTTTGGAAAATTCCTAATTCTGAAAATGTCGCCGGAATCGAGGGTCAAGTTTATCGGTTTTTTGCTGGTTGCAAGTCAAGCAGAGGGTGTGTAAATTGCTCATATCGTTTTGACCGCCACGGGCTAGGGGGATGATATGATCGATTGTCAAGTCAGTTTCTAACTTGGTTTTACCGCAGCTTTGGCATTGGTATTTATCTCTTTGAAATACATATTGTCTGACTTCTGGCGGGATACGAATTCGCGGCGTTTTATTCATCAATTAGCCTGATTGATTATGTGGCGGAACCGAGAAGCTTAGATCCCCGACTTCTTGAAGAAGTCGGGGATCTTTTTGTTGTACAAACGGAAGACGGGATGAATAGTTATAAGATGGAAAATGCTATATATTGCTGACTAAACCATCAGCAATAAAAGTATCTTTATTCGCAAATTCAACAACTTCTGCATCAGTTACTAGTGGTTGAACATCTTCGTTGCCAATTTCAGGCAATAAATGATCATATAACTGCATAGACTGTAAGCAATTATTGATTTGCGAAACGGCGGAATTATAAGCCGCAATTTTTTGTTCAACAACACTCAATAAGCGGCGATTATTCAGAATTTTTTCCTCAGCTTCTTGTTGCAGACTTTGCTCTAAATAAGCCCGCGCTTGGGGGTACTGCTGCAAAATATCATCTGCTTGCTGTTCCGCCATAGGTAATAACTGACTTTTGAGGATTTGGCTGATAGTTTGGCGGAAGGTTTTACGGATTGTTTGAGAAACTTTTGGTTCAAAATCTAACTTTAACAATTGTCTAATTGCTGGTTCAGCTTCTACTATGCTTTCAGAATCGTAACCTTGGGAAGTTTGCAGCAAAGTTTGGCGAAATTGATATATAGAAAACGTGCCTTCATCATAAAATCTAGGACTTTCTCTGACGAAGCGATCGCATTCTATACTAGCTGCACTTACTAACGCTAAAGATACTGATTTTTCTAAAATTTTTACCTCTTTTTCAATGCCGCCATCATTACCTAACAACCGATATAATTGACGATAGTATTCTGACTTGCGAATTTTATCCATTAATCGCTGAAACAAATTAGCAACTAATTGTTGAGAAGAATCTATCAAGATATCTTCTAATTGATTTGCTAAATAATAAAATGCCTCGACTAAAATAGCTAGTAAAGGTGCAGTTGCATTTCGGGGATGACTAATAGTAGAACGTCGATAAGCATCAGCCACAGAAAAGGTATCTAGCAATTCATCTAAACGCCGAATCATCCGTGATTGTAGTTGTCGAAAATCTGATTCAAAAGCATCACAGGAATTATTAATTATTTGGTTGACTTCTTCTGCAATATGCTGGCTAAAATCTTTACCAACTTGCTGTAGCTGCTGATTCAGGCGTTGTAACTCTTGCGCCTTCATCGCCTCAATTTCTCGCGGTTGACTATCTAAATTCCTTTGTTCACCCTGATAATGTTTTTTTAATTTAATGCAAATATCTTCCAAATCATCAGCCAGATTTTTGAAAAGCTGTGGACGCTTTTCTTCTACTAAATATTTAGTAATAGCTGTGCGAAATTCCTCAATTCCACTATCTTGAATTAGCTGATTAATTAAAGGCGTTCCATGCTCATTTAAAATTCTCACATAATTTTGATTGGCAGTTTGAGCATTGCTTATGGAAATGGGAAACTGTCTATGTGAAAGTTTGCCAGAATTAACACAATAGCGGTTAAACTCATTAATAAATTGCGGTGTTTCTTCTGTGCCATTGAGACTTTTAACACTCTCTGTAAAAACAGAATCTAACCCAAATCTATCTATTTCAGTAGTGCGTTTAATCTGACTACCGTAAAATCCGAGTAAACCACTGGTTTTATAAACCCGACTCGCATCTCGAAACTGTTGACTAATTAAATCATCTAAACGCTGCCTTAACTGGGTATTATACCAAGTTTCGTCAATGCGATTGAAGGTGTAGAAGATGCGATCGCGTATTCCCGCATTGTTTCGCATTTTTTCTAAAAGTTCCGTTTCTTCCTTCGTCATATCACCACCAGAAGCAGGTTTTAACACACACACCACCGCCGATGTATCTGGATGTTGAATCTTGTCGTAAGTTAACTGTGCATCCTTCTCTACTGGTGCATCAATTCCTGGCGTGTCGATGATCACATTACCATCTGACAAAAGGGGATGGTTACAGTAATATTCAATTCTTTTTAACACAGCGCTATTACTCCCACGCCGCGCATATCCAGCAGCTTCTTTGAGATTAGAAAAGTTAAATTGCTCCATCGAGTATGTAGCATTATTCATAGTATGAATATGTTGACGGTTTGCCTCATACCCATCCAGCAGCAATATTAAAGCCTTCGCTTGTTTTGCACGTTCCGATTTACTTTCCCCACCTTCGTGCTGAATAATCGTTTCACAACCTTGACGCAAGAGGCTAATTACTTCAACTTGATTAATATTAACGGCTGTTTGAAATCCCAAATGTTGACACAGAAAACTAGCTTGTTCCCGAATTTCAACTTCACTTAAAAACGTTAAAACCACCCGTTCATTATTTAGTTCCGCATACTCAATTTTGCATTCCGTACCTGTAGCGTGTCCTTCGGCACTATATAACAACTCCCGTTCTAGGAGGGCATTAATTAGCATCGACTTCCCGGCACTAAATGCACCTGCAAATACAATTTCAAACTTTGGAGAAATCACTTTTCCTAGAGAAGTTTGTACAGATGTAATATCTTGAGAACGTAAAGATGGTTCTTGCTGTAAAAATTGTAATATAGACTCAACTTGCTCTGATAAATTTTGACACTGAGTAGGCACTTCTGACATGATTAAAATCCATAAATATCCAAGTATATCTTAAGATTAAATCTAGGGCTACACTTCCGTATTTTTACTCAAAAATACCCATATTTTCTCTATGAGCAACCATAAGTTTACTTATACATATTCTGTGGTGAATACATTTAAAAATTCGGCGTTGCTGAGTTGAAGTATAAACATGATTTGTGATCATGCCAAAATTTCTGTAAAGACTTGCAATAAAGAACGTCTCTACATTTAAATTCATACTTGCTTTCAGCAACGCTAAAAATTCTCTGCGTTCTCTGCGCCTCTGTGGTTCGTATTCATCCAAACCCCAGACAAATCGTCTAAATTTATTTCTTGTGCTTTACCAACTTCAGTATTTTGAAAAAGCACCGTAAATGCACCTGCACCCAGCCTATCTTGAGGAAAAAGCCGATAACAAGGAATATTACTTAAGTGTGACTGATATTCATCTAAATAATCAACTCTCACTGCTTGAAACTGAGGAAACTTTGACAAAAACCATTCACAAACCTGCTCATTCTCCTCAGCCGAGTATGTACAAGTCATATAAGCTAGATAGCCTTGTGGTGCAACTAATTGAGCCGAATTAGCGATAATTCTTTTTTGCCGATTAGCACTTCTATTAATAGCTGTGGGATGAAAACATCCAGGTGCTGTTTCCCCTTTAGCTAGTAAAGATTGCCCAGTACAAGGCGCATCTACTATGACTAAATCACTAGACAAAGGAATGTTGTCGGCAAAAATACTAGAATCTCGATTAACTACGGTACAAGGGCTAATTTGACAACGCTTTAAATTAGAAATTAGCATCCCCAAACGTTTACCAATCACTTCATTACTAATTAGTAAAGCAGGTTGCAAAGCTTTCCAGGCGAAAACACTCTTTCCTCCTGGGGAAGCACACATATCAAAAACCAAACGCACCGGCTGAGGAATTGTTAATAAAACTGAAGCTGCAAATATAGAAGAAAAATCTAAACAATAAAAATAACCTTGTTGATGTAGGGGATGTTTACCTGGCTTTTCTCCTAATAATAGACGGTCTACAAAATCTGGTTGCCAATCTGTTGGTAATTCTACTGAAAAAGGCAGTAAGTTCGGCTTGCTTTGACACCAAAGAATAGCCGGATTAAAAGGTTGAGGATTAATTAATGCATCAATAAATTGTTCTTGTTTATCAGGGTTTTCAAACAAACGGCGCGAGAGTTTAAGTAATAAATTTGATGGTTTTTCCATTAGTAAAACTGTTACAGAAGAACAATGCTATTCAGGGTTTTGGCTGCATACTGAAAGTCTAATGACCGACATTCTGATCATGATTTCTCAGCTAACCCACTGTACAGGAGATGGTCATAAATGTTAGATGATTTTCCGCAAAAATTACGCCGAGAAGCACAATTATGGCGAGATGAAGGACTAATTAGTGCTTCCCAGTACCAAGACCTAGCACAACGTTATCGATTTAATAACCTAGAAGCAGCAGCACGCGATCGCTTTGTCGTGATTGTGATTTCTATCGGTAGTATCCTTTTGTGTTTAGGTGTAATTACCTTTGTAGCAGCAAACTGGCAAACATGGTCACGAGAAGTCAAATTTATCCTGATGATGAGTTTGTTTATCTCAACGAGTATCACTGGTTTTTCGACATGGAACCAAGCTAAATCCAGCAACAACGAAAAGAATAAACAGCAACAAGGTAAACGCATCCTGGGAGAAAGTCTGCTAATTTTAAGCGCTTTCATTTTAGGCGCAAACATAGTTCTGATGGCACAAGCTTTTAACATTAACGGTTCTATGACCGAACTGTTTTTTGCTTGGGGATTTGGTGTGTTGGCTATGGCCTACTGTCTGTCTTTAAGTTCCCTGGGAATTATGGCAATCATCCTCATCCAAATCGGGTATTGGATGGGAAGAGGAGACTTATCATTTTCTCCGGGCGATTTAAATTGGGTCCGTTTGCTAGTGCGACACATGCCTTTGTTGTCATGGTTACTATTTGTACCCTTAGCATACTTTTGTCGCTCGCGCTGGATTTTTGCCTTAGCAGCGTTGGTTTTTGCTGGTACTTTGCAGTTGAATCTCAATCCGCTACCACTGCTGAACTATTCTAATATGGCTCCTTGGGTGGCATCTTTTGCTTTTGCACTGCCACCTGCATTGTTTTGGAGTTATGATGATTTGCTGTTCCCGACAGTTAATTACAGGTTATTTCAACCTCTCGCCCGTAACTTAGCGTTGATATTTTTTGGACTGGTGTTTTATGCCTTGTCTTTTCGTTGGCAATGGGTAGCCCCAACCTTGAATTCTTTTGTGCTAAATAGCACAACAAATAACTTATTCATGACTCTGCCTGTGATCGATTTAGGAGTTCTCAGTGGTTTAGCAGTATTACAATGGTTGTCGCTGCTGCGCCTGAGAAATAACCCTCCTCGCCGGGAAGTGATTTTCACTCTTGCTGTAGTTATCACTTTTTTGACTTTCATCATCGTTACACCTTTTTGGCATCTAGCTATCACGCGCATTGATGAATTAGGCGGTTTTATCTTCAATGTACTTTTAGCATTTTTGGCATCAGGGCTAATCCGAGAAGGATTAAAATTAAACAACAGAAACACCTTCTGGGGCGGTATGCTATTACTAACGCTGCAAATTATTAGCCGCGTGCTAGAATACGACACTGACATACTTTTTCGCTCACTTGTCTTTGTTTTATGCGGTTCGGCATTAATTAGCGCTGGACTGTGGTTTGAACGTCGCCGACCTGTTGGATCTAATTCGTAATGCGTAATGCGTAATTCGTAATTCGTAATTCGTAATTACAGTTCTGTAAGGGTTTGAGCATTTCAAATGTGTAACTTCTTTCCGTTTACCGATAGTAGCTAGTACCGCAAGGCGGAAGTCAAAAGTCAAAAATCAAAAGTCAAAAAGCTTATAAAATGGGCTTTTCATGGATTTTGAATGGTCTGTTTATTTACGCCAACTTGTACTAGTGAAATCTCTGTGTTTCACCCTTTTTAGAGGATCTCTGCGTCAGTCCTAATTCTGGTAATTTAACCAGACAGAATTAGAAAAATAACCCTTCATTTTAGGACTACGCTCATGAAAAGTGATTCCTCTGAATCGAGTGGAAATAAATCATTTAGAACATTATCCCCAGAAGCCGAATTCTCGGAGAAGCTAACTTTTCGAGATTACCTCATTGCTACTGAACAAAAAGCGAACAAACCGCTACCTTTTTGGCGGCTATTAGTTCCCCTCTTAATTCAAACAGGAATAATTCTCGCAGTTCCTACCCAAGCAATGTATACTAACATCGCGGGTAGGGATGTAATTCTGCAAACAGTGGCTCAAGACCCGAATAATGTTGTTCAAGACTTTTCCCTACAATTGGAATACAACATATCCCGTGTAGAAAATTTGCGAAGACTTCGCGGTTGGGATGATTTATTCCAGGGAAATCAAGGTAGAAACAGACAATTGGCACCAGGAACCAATTTGTATGTGATTTTGCAAGAGCAACGAATTTCTTCTGGTCGTGGTGTTCCCACCGCTTGGAGACCGATACGAGTAAGTAGCAATCTGCCTGAATCTCTCCCCAGTAATCAAGTAGCCTTAAGAGGGGTATATCAAGATAATGCCGTTACCTATGGAGTAGAAACATACTACCTTCCAGAACAACAACGGCAGCAAATTAGTGATGATATCTTCCAAAGCGTTCAGCAAACTAGAAGAAATAGAGGAAATAGAGGTAGACAAATCCGACCAATTACTGTCAGAGTCAAAGTAGATCCTCAAGGTAATGCTGTACCCGTTAGTTTATGGGTGCGCGAGCGAAATTATACTTTTTAACCTTGATTTGGCACAAATGCCCACAGGTTAGAAGTCATTGGTTCCCAGAACTGAGCAACGCCAAGCGTTGCTCAAACTCTATATCTAAAATAGGGATGTTGTCTGACAAATTAATCTTCGTGACGGATATTCCAGGCTGCACCAGCCGCCGCACCTGCTCCTGCTACCAAACCTGTACTCATGCCTTGGATAGTTTTTTGGATGGGTTCTTGTTTTAAACAATTGCTCGTCACTGTCTCGGATTGTAAGCAAAGATTACTTTCTGCCCAACTGGATGTGCCGCCTAGAATTACACCAGTTAGACTACAGGAAAAAACGAGCAATAACAGGCGCTTGGTTTTTCTATCCATAGATGGATGCTTTAAAGGTGAGGATGAGATAAACGATCTCAACTACTCTACACCCGTTTTAATAAATTGGCTACCAATTATCAGTATTGAAATAACAACTGTCTCTGCAACGGTAACTTGCATTGACCAAAATTTTGAACCTACTGCAAAGACTTCCAGAAAGAGAAACTCATAGCGCGATCGCTGTATTTTCAGGTATCTGCCCAGTGTAAAGCATTGCAAACCTTTTGGGACGTAATTCTACGGCTTTCCGATAAACTTCATCTCGATCCTTACTATGCCACAGTACCTTGCCGCTTTGAACGTCTAAAGCTTCATCAGTTTCTGGGTCTTCCACCAGTACCCATTCTGAATTAAACTGCTCTTCGATTTGAGCAATAGCCATTATTTTTTCCATAGGATTCACCTTCTGCAAAACTCATGAAATCTCATCTCTAATTTTATTGTTGCCGATATGAGGGGCGATCGCACTAATAGCGCACTAATTATTATAAAATCTGAGGGTGTATTTTCCAGGCGATCACTTGTTAACATCTCACAGTGAACAGTTACGACTCGGTAACATTGTTTACTTGCCTTGCCAACTGGAGTATGAGACGGATAAAGTTGCCAGTGAGATAAATCATAAATTCCACTTCATCTATAGAATAATTTTCATTGTGCTTCACAGCGTTATTTTGGTACTTCTCATATTGGCTTAATAGCTTTTCATATAAATTTGATACTTCCTTATGTAATCCTTTATTGTGAAGCCAACGTAGAAGAGAAGGTTTTAGATTTTCTAATGATTGTTTCTCGTTGTTCAATATCTGCCGACAAAGTTGCTCAAGCGCAAAGCGTAAATTATCAAGCAAATTTCTGTATAAGCTTATTTCACCACTTTGATAAATCTTGAGTGCTTTTTCAAAAGGTTCAGCGACTTTTGGATAATCTTCCAGTCCAGACAGTACACAATCGATAATACCGATATCCAAAAACTCATCACCATAAGGGTAAATAATTACTTGCTTACCTTTTTTGTAAATTTGAAACGCCGCGCTGGGTGTTAATGGAGACAATCTCCTAATTTCTTTGACTATTTGTAAAACCAAATTTTGCGTTTCATCATTTTTTTCTAGCGCCCAAAACATAAATTGTAATACTGTCGCTAGTTCTTGTGTATTTTTACAATCCTTGATATAACGCAATATTTTGGTATCGAGATCAAAAAAATCCTCTTCATTATAATAAGTATTCACATAGGGTTCATGTGCTTGATGGAAGTTAAATATTTCAATAAAATCTTTATCAACATCTGAATTTAAAAGCAGCTCAACACCGATTAATTTATCGATAATCCTTACCAATCTATTTTTGAACTTTAAAAATTCTTCCTCATAAGAGAATTCAATATTCCAGCGTTTGTAGTGATTTTTTAAGCGTTTTTCTATTTGCATATTCAGAGTCTAAAGTTGCTTGTTTGATAATGTAAAGATTAACACCTGTAGAGTAACACATTTTTTTAGCCCATAATTTGCTGCATCAGTGAAGGACGAGAGGCTCAGATCCCCGACTTCTTCAAGAAGTCGGGGATCTTTGGGTCCAATGACTTATTTAGGATTGCTATATAAAATCGATATCTAAAAGCCAATTTTCATCAATAAACTCCAGATTTTCATCATATACAAGAACTAATTCACCCAACTTTTGAGAGTTATTACTTGGCTGATGAGTAATATCAATACCAGCATTTATTAGGGAAAACTTTAGTTGTATAAAGCGTTTTTTATTAGTAACTCCGATAGAACTGCTGACTAATAAGGCTTCTAGATTACGCGGTAAAGTAATTGTTTCATGATATTTATCTTGCTCATCCCAGTAGCCGCATATTTTATAATCACATGATTCAAGATGTTCTTTAACAAGAATATCAGGATATAAAGTTTCTAATATTTCGGTTAAATCTCTCCAGACTTGGTGATTTCTTAATTCGAGTTTTGTCATACTTACTCCTATTTAATGTTCTGTTATCCAACCGGGAAAGTGCAACACACCATCAATAAATTTTGCATGAAATCGGCGATCGCCACCTTTACCTAATACTTTCGATTTCAACTCATAGCCTTCTTCTTGGGAAGGAACTAGCCCAACATTACCGCGTGTGGGTACTTGTCCCTTCTCGATTGCTTTTAAATGCTTGCCATTTTGATCATATTTTATTCCTAACTTTATTTGCTCGCTTGCAAATGAAATTAACAGCCCACTCATTGAAATATATACAGTATCTGGTTGTATATCAGCCCAATTGTTAGGTAAATCTGCCATTTATTCTATGCAAATCCAGAATCAACCAGACCTAAGCAACCCTTTTTTTGAACTCCTGATGGATTATTGATCACACAACAACCGCCTCAGCAACAGCACCTTGCATTTTATTCATCGCATCCAGCAAACTTTGCAATTGTTGGTCAGCTTTTAAAACTGCTAAACCGCGAACTGTCACCTTACCAGGAGAGTAAACAAAACGTGTCTTTAAATGTTCCGGTAAATTTCCCGCTAGTAAATTCCAAGCGGGTTCTTCCATTGGCGTTTCTAAAACAATGTGTTGCTTATTCTCTGGTTTAATGCGGCTAAATCCTAACTTTTTCGCTAACTGTTTGAGTTGCATAACTCGTAAAAGTTGATTCGCTGGAACTGGTAACGCCCCATAGCGATCGCTCCACTCAGCCGTGATATATTTTAATTCTTCTGAAGACTTCGCCGCCGCCACTGCACGGTAAGCACTCATCTTTTGATCCACGTCGGGAATATAATCAGAGGGAATAAATGCTGTGAGGTTGAGGTCAATTTGTGTATCATCAACTTTGGGTATTTCTTGTCCTCTAATTTCTCGAATCGCCTCTTCCAACATTTCCATATACAAATCAAAGCCGATAGCTTCCATTTGACCCGATTGTTCTGCACCCAGCAAGTTACCCACACCCCGGATTTCCATGTCGCGCATTGCTAGCTGATACCCAGAACCGAGTTGGGTAAATTCTTGAATCGCTCGCAACCTTTGCCGGGCTGCATCCGATAAAGTTCTTTGCTTAGGATAAAATAACCAAGCGTGTGCTTGAATTCCAGCACGTCCTACACGACCACGTAATTGGTATAATTGCGATAAACCGAAGCGGTGGGCATCTTCAATTAAAATGGTGTTGACTCGCGGAATATCTAAACCAGATTCAATAATTGTTGTACAAACCAGAATATCGGCATCACCATTACTGAAAGTCAGCATTGTAGACTCTAACTCGCTTTCATCCATTTGACCATGCGCGATCGCAAACCTACCCCCCGGTATCATTTCTCGTAAATTAGCCGTCAGTTCTTCAATTCCTTCTACTCGTGGAACTACATAAAATACTTGTCCCCCTCTGTCTAATTCTTGACGAATAGCGCTACGGACAATTTCCGGGCTTAATGGCGATAAGTGAGTTTTAATTGGTCTTCTGCTGGGGGGTGGTGTAGTAATTAAACTCATTTCTCGAATCCCCGACAAAGACATATATAAAGTCCGAGGAATGGGAGTCGCCGAAAGTGTCAGCACATCAACTTGAGTTTTTAAGCTTTTAATTTTTTCCTTTTGATTTACCCCAAATCGTTGTTCTTCATCTACCACCAACAGTCCTAAATCCCGAAAGCTGACATTTTTTCCTAAAAGTTGGTGTGTCCCGACAACTATATCTAATTCTCCTGTGGCTAATCGCTTTTGAATCGTGCGGCGTTCTTCAGCACTGCGAAAACGATTCAGTAAGCCGATATTTACCGGGTAAGGTGCAAAGCGTTCTTTGAGGGTGTGGTAATGTTGCTGAGTCAGAATAGTAGTGGGTGCTAACAGGGCGACTTGTTTACCTGATGTCACAGCTTTGAAAATCGCGCGAATTGCTACTTCGGTTTTCCCAAATCCTACATCACCACAAACTAAACGATCCATTGGGCGATCGCTTTCCATATCCCGTTTGACATCCTGCACAGCTTTTAGCTGGTCGGTAGTAGCTTGGTAGGGAAAAGAATCTTCCATTTCTTCTTGCCAAGGCATATCTTGAGGATAGGTATAGCCTTCTTGCTTGGATCTGGCTGCATAAAGTTTCAGTAAATCCACTGCTAACTTTTTGATGGCTTTACGAACGCGGTTCTTCGTATTCTCCCAAGCCTTACCAGTCATTTTGTGTAATTCTGGGGCTTTATCTCCTGTGCGGCGAAATCGGGATAAAGAACCAACTTGATCGGCTGCAACTCTCAGAATACCGTCAGCATACTGTACTACCAAATAATCACGAGTTTCATGATTAATCGTGAGACTTTCCAGCTTGACAAATTTACCTACTCCGTGACTTCTGTGAACTACATAATCACCTTGACGCAGCTTGTTAGGGTCTACTTGCTTAGAACTGGCTTGGCGACGTTTACGGATATATCCCGGTGTAGCTAAGGAATGCTGTCCGTAAAATTCCCGGTCTGTGACAACTACTAGCCGATATGTCGGCAAAATAAAGCCTTCGAGTTCAGCTAAACCGGAATACTTCAGGGCTACAGGTGTATGGTTAATTTGTAATTTGTCAATTGCTTGGTAGTCGCGGGGATTGGGGATAAATTGCGCCGGACAATCGTGTTCTTGGAGGAGAGAGACAGAACGGGAAGGTTGGGCAGAAATGAGCCAAATTGAGAAATTGCGATCGCGCTCTCCTCTCAGTGTTTGCGCGAGTTTATTAAATTGGTGCGGTGTCACAGGTAACGAACGACTCGCCAAATTTATCCCACTGTTTTCTTCTGATAGTTCCGACAAATATATAGTAAGAAATTTAGTTACATCATTCAGACATTCATCAAAGGAACGGTGAATTTTCGGCAATTGTAAGGAATCTTCCCCACTCCCTACTCCCCACTCCCCTTCGACTGCGCTCAGGGCAAGCCTACTCCCCACTCCCCATTGTTCCTCCGCATTTTCCACCCAGCGATCGCTATGTGCATGACACTGTTCTGGTTCATCCACAGCCACCAGAGTATTTTCACTTAAGTAATCTAAAAGTGAAGCCGGTTGTTTAAAAGCCAACCCCAAAAATCTGCGACTTCCTTCTTCTGTAGAGACGTGATTCATCGCGTCTGTAAACTCAGCACTATCTTTGAGTGCTTCCGAAACAATAGGCGCAAAACTAGTAGGAGTGAGGGTAATTTGGTCAACTTTGTCAAGGGCAGAACGTTGAGTTGCAGCGTCAAATTCGCGGATTTTCTCGATTTCGTCGCCAAACCATTCTAATCTCACGGGCATTTCCGACGAAACCGGATAGACATCGACAATATCACCGCGCCGACTCCATTGACCTTCTGTTTCCACCAATGGAACTCGTTCATAGCCCAAAGTCGTAATTTTTTCCCCAAAGGTATCCAAATCAAATTCCATCCCCCGCTTGACAGTGAGACAGAAAGGTATAAAAGCATCTGGCGGTGGTAGATGGGGTTGTAACGCCCCAGCCGTGGCGACAATTGCCAAAGAACGCTTCGCTGTGGAATTTTGGCTTGATTCCCAGTCTCCATTAATCAAATCAGCGAGAACCTGCATCTGTCCCCAAGTCATTTCCGTTTCCGGGTCAAAGGGTTCGTAGGGAGAGGCTTCAGAAGTGGGGTAAAAATGCACTGTGTGCCATCCCATCGCTTCCAACTGTGCAAAAGCCCGTCCGGCTTCCTCCAGGGTTGGCACTACTACCAATAAATTCTTACCTGAATTTTGTGCTAATGCCGAAGCCACCAGACCTTTCGGTAAGCGAGAAATGCCATTTAACTGCAATTCTCGTTGGCGATTTAACTTGGAAAGTAATTCAGTAGTCAGAGGCGATCGCGCTAAGGCACGCACAATAGAAGAAAATGCCATAAGTTTTACTACAGGAGGAAGTCGTTAAAAATAACAAAAATTAGACTTAATTTATATTCACTTTTCTAAAGGTTTGTAGTGAGGACTTTAGTCCTCTAATCAGGGCTGAAGCCCTGACTACGAACTTAATTACGATCATGTTACTTAGATAACCGCTTAACTTCAGCCCCTGCTAACATCTCATGGGCTTTTGCTAACATTTGCGGAATTTTCTGGGCGTGGGGACTATTGGCGAGAGATTGTCCCAGTTTGAGTTCATCTAGTTGGTCTGCTTTATTACCTGGGAACCAGTGACTACCATGACCCAATAAGTTGTAGCGCATTTTGGCGTAGTCTACTAAATCGTAGGCGATCGCTAAATTTAACAACCACAAAATTACAGGAATATTCACTTGTCCCGGTGTTTTTTCCCAGGTGGGTAAATTAGTTTCCCAAGTTTTTACCCAGTCTTCTCCTAAAGTAGCGATCGCTTCTTGTTCTAACTTACTCAAGATTGGCGGTAAAATTTCCTCCGCTTGCTCTAAATAATCTAAAGTTTTGAGATGTTCATCAAAATCTTCAGGTCTGGCTGCACCCACACTTAAGGTATGGACATTTTCACGACTCAGACAAAACAAATCATTAAACACCATCGGACTCAAAGGAGCGCAAAGATTAACTAACTTTTGCGGTGGTTTATATAACATTCCTCCTTTATCTGAAGGACTAATAATAAATACACCCATATCATGATCGTTAGCGGCTGTAATTGCCTCCCAATTCCATTGATTAATATAGTACCAATGCAGGTTAACATAATCAAATTGATTAGTATTAATTGCCTGAATAATTACCTCTTTAGATCCATGAGTCGAAAAGCCGATAAATCTGACTTTGCCTTCCTTTTGCAACTGCCGCGCCACTTCTAAACAGCCACCAGGGCGCATACTATAGTCGAATGATTCAGCATGATTAATGCCGTGTATTCCCAGTAAATCAACATAATCTAACTGGAGATTTTGTAGTGATTGTGCAAATGTTTGGCGAAATTCCTGGGAATCTGCAACCGGACCAATTTTTGTCTGCACAATTAATTTTTCACGGGGAAACTTGGGCAATATTTGCCCTAATTGCATTTCCGATGTACCATAACCACGGGCAGTTTCAATGTGATTAATTCCTACTTCCAGAGAGCGGCGAATAGTCGCTTCTAAATTTGCCTGATTATCCGTAGAGATTTCGGAATTAGGAACATCTTGCCATTTGAATTGATATCTCATACCGCCACAAGAAAAAACAGGCATCTGTAATTCTGTGCGGCCAAATCTTCTGTAAAGCATAAAGACATAAATATAGTGACTTTTGTAGAGACGCGATTCATCGCGTCTTAATTTGTTTAATTTGCAATTTATCGCGTCTCTACTTTTAAACAGGATCTCGTAACTCAGCCGTGCGGATGGAAAGCAGTTGGATCTGATTACCGCGTTGAACTTTCACCTGCAACAACTGACCCAGGCGACTATTTTCCACCAAATTTTGTAACTTATCGGCACTGGTGACAGGTTCGCGATCAATTTGCACAATTACATCCCCACGTCGTACACCAGCAGATGCAGCTGGCGAATCAGGTACAACTCGCATCACCAAAACACCATTAACTTCTGGTATTTGAATAGGAGAGTTGGGATCACTATTATTCTGCTTTGCAAGTTCTGGCGTTAAAGTTACCATTTGTACACCTAAATAGGGGTGAATAACTTTACCGTCACGTTGCAATTTCAAGGCGATCGCTTTAGCCTTATCAATAGGAATCGCAAAGCCAATACCCATCGCGTCAGGACGAATAGCCGTATTAATCCCAATGACTTCGCCCCGTTCATTCAATAATGGACCCCCGGAGTTACCAGGATTAATCGCCGCATCGGTTTGAATAAAGTCTAAGCGTTTGTCAGCAATGCCAACTTGGGCGCTAGAACGTTTCAGAGTGCTGACAATTCCCAAAGTCACGGTATTATCAAATCCTAAAGGATTACCCACCGCGATCGCCCAGTCTCCCACTTGTACTGCATCGGAAGAACCCAAAGGCGCAACAGGTAAATCTTGATCAGGGTTAATCTTCACCACTGCTAAATCTGTGACTTCATCAATACCTTGAACTTTACCTTCATAGGTGCGGCCATCTTTGAGGCGGACTGTGACTTTATCAGCTTGATCGACTACATGGGCATTGGTCAAAACTAGACCACCTTTATCAATAATAAACCCCGAACCTAGACCGCGCAATTGTTCAGAAGGCATCTGTTGAGGGAAACCATCACCAAAAAATCGCCGAAAAAACGGGTCTTCCATAAAAGGCTCCATCCGACGCGTAATCGTGCGTTCCGTGTCAATCCGTACCACTGCTGTTCCCACACGATTCACCGCCGCCGTGACAAAGCTAGTGCTACCTATAGCCGCATTTGCTGGTGATTGCCGGGCGACCATATCCGAACCATCACTTGTAGAGACGCGATTCATCGCGTCTATATTCATCGCGTCTATATTCATCGCGTCTATATTCATCGCGTCTATATTCATCGCGTCTATATTCATCGCGTCTATATTCATCGCGTCTGTATAAGGAGCCGGTTCTGCTTGAGAGGGTAATACCTGCCAAGTGCTGACGGTTAGCGTCACGCCGATAATTAGGGCTAACAAATAAGAACTGAATTGACGTATAGAACTTGATATTTGGGAAAATCGCATAATTACAACCTAATATGGCAGCCTAACTTTTGCCTAAAAATGCATTTACATTTATTTTTACAGAATGGCAGATGATTCGTCGTAAACTACCTGTCATAAAAATTAATATAATATTTAACAAAATAGCTATTAAGGACATTGCCCGTTCCAGGTTCGGGTTTCACCATTGAGTCATTGAAATCAGGCGATCGCTCAATGGCAGAAATACTTTTTTCAATACCAATTATCTTCTAGGCTAGGATCTTAATACTACCAGTGCTTTGGCAACATGAACCCATGAACGGATCAAACCGATTAGCTAAAGAATCTTTGCCGGCATCCCAGCAAGTAGAAAAAGTCCACAATCATGATACAGAAGAGCCGACAAATCATACTCATGAGCATGGAACGTCGGCGCATCCTCACGTTCATAGTCAAGAGTCACTACGAAAAATCGTCAATCGGCTATCTCGGATAGAAGGCCATGTGCGCGGTATAAAAACAATGGTGCAGCACGATAGTCCTTGTCCTGATGTTTTATTACAAATTGCGGCTGTGCGGGGCGCTTTGGATAAAGTCGCCAGAATTGTTTTAGATCAACATTTAACTGAGTGTATTGCTAGAGCAGCTCAAGAAGGCAACATGGAAGTAGAAATTCAACAGTTAAAAGCTGCTTTAGATCGGTTTTTGCCTTAAGATCCCCCACTCCCTACTCCCCACTCCCCTAGTAACAACAAGCGATCGCCAGTTCAGCGTGTTGCTGTAGGATATTTCTATCCAAAGCATGAATCATATATTGGGGAGTTACGGTCAGTAGTTTCTCAATTCTGTCTCTAGCTGCGGCCACGACTGATTCATCTAGACTACCGTTGCTAAAGGAATCAGCAAAATCTTTAGCCATTTGATAAGTCCTTTCAATAGATAACGAATTAATATTCCGCGAGACAATAAACAAATCACAGCCAGCATTAAAAGCTCGCGCTACTGTCCCACGTTGGATAAACATATCTGAGACAGCTTTCATATCCAAGTCATCAGATACAACCACTCCTTCAAAGCCCAATTCCTCTCGGAGTATCTTCTTCAGGATAGCTGGGGAAAGTGTGGCGGGAAATTGCGGATCTATCTGAGGAAACAGGATATGCGCTGTCATAATTAACGGAATTTGCTCCGATATCAGCGCTTTAAACGGTATCAATTCCCGCATCCGTAATTCTTCTAGGGTAAGATTCAGTATTGGTAATTCAATATGAGAATCTTTGCTGGTGTCTCCATGTCCGGGAAAGTGTTTAGCACATCCTAAAATTCCCCCTTCCCGAAGTCCTCTGTAGTATTCACAGACACCTTCAGCCGTTGTTTCCGGGGTGCGACCAAAGGCACGAGGCCCAATAATTGGATTTTGAGGATGGGAAAAAATATCTGCTACAGGAGACCAGGACACATTTATTCCCAGGGATTTCAACTCTAATGCTGTAGCTTCTGCTACTTGTTTTGCCTGTGATCTGCACAACAAAGCATAAGGAAATCGCGTAATTGGTAGGGGTGTCCGAACAACCCTTCCCCCTTCGTGATCTAATGTCATAAACATTGAGTCACGTTCAGTATATTTTCTGATTTCGTCGTTCAGATTCTTGAAGCTTTCTAGCCAAACTTCATAAGGCGTACCATCCAGAAAGTTTTGCGCGAAAAAAATTACCCCAACTGGTTTTAATTCGCTCAGTGTGCGTTTATCGTCATCACTTAATGAAGCGCCGGAAATCCCCAGGATCAAGTGATTTCCAAAGCCCTCGAACTCTTGCGATACTGCCATCATGCTTCACCTCTAGTTGTGTAACAAACAACGGGGATTTTCAATTTTGAGCAAATACGGTATTATTTTACAGGTTTATAACCAGGTTAAAAATTTTTGCCCCGTAAGGGACTTCTAAGAAATAACCTTAACCAAATAAACGTTAGCGTAGCTTGCCGAAGGCTACCACTCCAGACACAGAGTTATGAGACTTTGAGAGGTTTTTTGCGTTAGGTGAGTGAGTATTTTTTTATTTGGAAGTCCCTAATAAATCGGCTGTAGTGGATGACTAATTATGCTCACACCTACGTATATGTAGCAAATATGTCGCAAGTCCTATTATATGCTTGATATATAAAATATCTAAAATTTATCTGCTTCCTAAAACGGCAATACACGCTAGTAAATCTTTTAACCCATGAGTCCTACTATTTTTTAGAGTGGGTGTGTCCAAAAGGCAAATTGATATGAGATGAAAATTTGTGCTGGCGATGACAATGGAATTTGGCAACTAATCACACTCTTTTCAATAGCATGATCTATTACTTTACTTTCTATAAAAATGAGGTTTTTTAAAGCGATTTCTCACAACTTTACGCACTATTTGTCGTAAGCTAGCGTCTACTTTCAAAACTATATCTCTCAGTTTCTGTTCTGGGCGACCTCTAAAAGAAGTAACATGATAATAATTTTGTGTATCAGCAGGTTTTGGTGAAAAGTAGTAGTTAGACACACAACAGCGCTGACCATGATGATTAATTGGACTAACAGAATGCAAAGAACTTTTATTAGTAACCATAATAACTAGCCGATTGAACTTACTATGAATAGTTCGACAAGGATGCTTTAAACCTTGATCCCAAAGTTCTAAATTCCCGCCATAATCTTCTTGCCAACCAGGAGTTACATAATAGAGTAAATTCAAAACCCGATAGTTATTAATATCTTTATCATGGGAATTATCCAGATGAGGATTTAAAAAACAGCCATATTCCATGAGGCTAAAGCCACCAGCGTAAAGGTATTCATCTGGCATTAACTGTTCAAATCCGGTGATTTCGGCAATTAGCTGCACTACTCTGTCATCCTGGAAAGCATAGATAATTTCTTCTAAAATAGGATTGAATTTATCTAATTGGATACCAACATATTTAAATTCTCTCAAATCTTTTAACTGCAATAAGTTTTTCTTATCAGGAAATGCGTTATGGATTTTCAGTACATCCTCTACATTTAATAAATCATCTAAATAACAGGCGTTGATCCGGTTGGCGATGGCAAATTCTTTTTTTAAAGCCGATTTATACTGTTCGAGTTTATTTAAAATTTGCTCTGCATAATAATTTCTCGAAGTTTTGTCTATCATTTCTAATTTATTCCGGATTTAGTAAAAACAATTGGAAATCTGATTATATATAACTTTCCGAAAATGGCAAAACTCAATAAAAAATTCCAACTCTGACATTAGGTGGTTTGATTTTACAAAAACATTAATTTTTTGTGATTTTTTTGATGAACTTATCCTAGTTTAAGAGTTTTACGAAAATACTGATACATTTACATAAACTTTATGTTATTTTCAAATAGATTATAACTCAAGTCCAGTATAATCTCTAGTGTCGGCAGTCAACCACAACGTTTTAAGTAAATACACACTAATAAATTGTCATAGATGTTAAACGAATTACATACCAACTGTGCTGACTATTTTGCCCAACCAAGCAAAATTGATAGATGGGATGAAGATACTATTATTTGCCAGATTTTAAATCCCACCCCAGCTATCGAAGCCAACAGCTACTACTTTGGGCATCCAGATTGGGGATTAAATTATTTTGCAGCTTGTCACAGAGATGAAAAATTTATAGAACTTTGGCAAGCTGTAATTGGTAGTTGGCAAGGCAAAATAGTAGTGGATATCGGTTGTGGTCCAGGCAATGTGTATGCCTCTCTCAAAGAGTTTTGTGGTGAACCGCAGTTATTAATTGGCGTAGATGTTTCTCTCGGCGCACTAAAAATGGCTAGTTCGCTAGGATATACAACAGTCCTAGCAGATGCTCACAATCTACCTTTTGTGTCTGGGTTTGCTGATATTGTGATGTTAAATGCCAGCTTACATCATTGCGATGATATGGAGAAAGTTTTGCAAGAGGCTGCTAAATTAGTCCGCCCTGGTGGGCTTTTAATCACAGATCACGATCCCCAAAAAAATGCTTATCAGTTTAAAGGTTTAGGTTCGTTATTGTGGCAGTTACGTTTGCCAATTTATCAGTATATACAACGAGGCGGACATTCCACGGCAGAGGAGCAATCCTGGGGTTTGGCAACAGAAGTACATCACAAAGCTTGTGATGGTGTGACATCAGAGATGTTCTATGAAATCCTAGAATCGATGGGGTTTGGAGTTAAGGTTTACCCTCATAACCATATAGTAGGTGCAGAAGCATTAAAGGGTAATTACGGTAGGCCATTTTGGAAGTACCGACTAGCTCAGAGATTATCCGGTATAGACCCTAACTCCCCAGAGGCTGCATTGTCTTTGATGTGTGTTGCCACTCGTATGGATTGATACTCTATTAAATCAGGGTGATTTTACTACCGTTTTAATTTTTCTGCTTCAATAATCCGAATTGCCAAAATAGTTTCTGCTAAAACCCGATGATATACGTAATACCAACCATGCCAACCATCAAAAATCCAGCCTTCGATAATTAAGCAATAGAGAAAGATCATCCAAGGAGCCAAAATTTTTCGTCTGCGAATACGATCGACCCAATCGAGTTCGCTGATGGGGGTTTCCAGTATTTTCTTGGCTTCCAGCACTGTATAGCGTTCTTGTGACCATAACCAACGACTAAACGGTTTACGATCATCGTGGTACAGATAACTAGAGAGTAAATCTGATTTACCAGTCAGTTGTAAAACTTGTGTATGTCCATCATCAATATAAATAGCTTTGCTTTTTTTAAATAGAACTTGACGCGGAGGAAGTATTCTGGTATTACGAACGGGTTTGCCAAGCACACAGTAATTGAACCTGACAAAGTAGCCATCAATTTCTCCATCCACAGGTAAGGTGGCCATTTCCGAGATTAATTCATCTGTAACTATATAATCGGCATCCAGAGAAAGTACCCAGGGTGATTGCACTTGCTCTAAGCCATAGTTCCATTGTTGACCGTGGGTATCGAATTTACGTTTTAATACCTGGACTTGTGAATATCCGTCAAGAATTTCTAGGGTTGCATCGGTACTATAACTATCAATAACTATAATTGTTTTTGCCCAAGAGAGATGCTCAAGCGTGCGCTCAATATTGTCTTCTTCGTTATAAGTAAGAATCAGAGGAGTAATGTGTTCTAACTTGGATACAATCATTCCATCAGAATTAGACCAATTCTCTGTACTAGTTGTTGGCATAGGATTTGAGATACTGGATGTAGTTTGTAATTGATTCTTGTTATTGGATAGCATACATAAGCTGGCATTTGTCAACTTTTGAGCAATCAGTCGGATGATTTGCCGCAGTTAGATGTAATTTTGCTGGTCAACGTCATAGCTCGTGACTACCTACTGATGATTTGGGGACATTTTGTGAGTGCTGATTCTCGAACTCATCTGCATTGAGAAAAAATATTTTCTTGGTGGAGGGTATGGATGGCAATAAAAATTTTGTATGTTAGCACCACGTCAAAATTCATGTAAAAGTTTAACAAATAAATTAAATAAATTAACGTATACTCCGGGATATTTGAGACTTTTTTCCAAGAATTAGGATATAACTTACGAATCTTTGTGTCCTTGAGTGGTAGTGATGCTGGCGCTCTGCTTTCGTTTGCAAATCGCAGTAAAATTGCTTTTGAGGGCAGTTTTTGCAGAAGCGATCGCACAACCCCTGCCAAATGTAACGGATTGCAACGTATAATGAGAACGACAAAAGGATAAAAAATATTGAAAGGCAGTAAGTTTAAATGCGAGTAGCGATCGCGGGTGCTGGACTAGCAGGACTATCCTGCGCGAAATATCTCACAGACGCAGGTCACACTCCCATTGTCTTGGAGCGCCGGGATGTATTGGGTGGCAAAGTGGCGGCGTGGAAAGACTCGGATGGAGACTGGTACGAAACAGGTCTACACATCTTCTTTGGCGCATATCCCAATATGTTGCAGTTCTTTAAAGAACTGGATATTGAAGATCGATTGCAGTGGAAAGAACACTCAATGATTTTCAACCAGCCCGAAGCGCCAGGAACATACAGCCGCTTCGATTTCCCGGATTTGCCAGCCCCCTTAAATGGTGTCGTGGCAATTCTGAGAAACAACGATATGCTGACATGGCCAGAAAAAATTAAATTTGGCTTAGGTCTGATTCCAGCAATGGTTCAGGGGCAGAAATACGTTGAGGAAATGGACAAATACTCTTGGACAGAGTGGTTGCGGAAGCAGAATATTCCGGAGAGGGTGAATGACGAAGTGTTTATTGCCATGTGCAAATCACTCAACTTCATCGGACCCGATGAAATTTCTGCCACCATCTTACTAACTGCCCTGAATCGCTTCCTCCAAGAAAAAAACGGCTCAAAAATGGCGTTTTTAGATGGTTCACCCACAGAGCGATTGTGTCAGCCCATAGTAGATCACATCACCGAGGGCGGTGGTGAAGTCCGTCTCAATGCTCCGTTAAAAGAGATTTTGCTCAACCCTGATGGCACTGTCAAAGGATTTTTGCTCAGAGGGTTAAATGGGGCAGAAGATGAAGTGTTGACTGCTGACTTGTATGTGTCGGCGATGCCAGTTGACCCCCTGAAGGTGATGTTACCAGAACCTTGGAAGCAAATTGAGTGTTTCCAGAAGCTAGAAGGCCTCGAAGGCGTACCTGTAATTAACGTACACTTGTGGTTTGACCGCAAACTGACAGAAATTGATCACCTATTATTTTCGCGATCGCCCCTCCTCAGCGTTTATGCTGATATGAGCAATGCTTGTCGTGAATATGCTAATTCTGAGCGCTCGATGCTGGAATTAGTTTTAGCTCCGGCAAAAGATTGGATCACCAAATCGGATGAGGAAATTGTTACCGCCACCATTGCTGAGTTGGAAAAACTCTTCCCCGACCATTTTGGGGGGGAAAATCCGGCGAAATTGCTGAAATATCATGTAGTGAAAACACCTCGTTCAGTTTACAAAGCGACCCCAGGTCGCCAAGAGTTCCGCCCCTCACAAAAAACCCCCATAGCCAACTTTTATTTGACTGGGGATTACACCATGCAACGCTACTTAGCCAGTATGGAAGGTGCTGTACTTTCTGGTAAGCTGACAGCGCAAGCGATATCTGAAGCACCCCCGGTAGCAAATTCCTCAGACCTGCAAACGCCAACCCGACCGCCCGCAACGAATGCTGCAACTGCCTGATTCCCCTCCGCGCATGAAAACGCTGGTCTCTGTAGACGAGTCCTACAAACTTTGTCGGCAACTTATAGCCAAGTATTCCGCGACTTTTTACCTAAGCACTTTGCTCCTGAGCGAAGAAAAACGTCCCGCTATTTGGGCGATTTACGCTTGGTGTCGCCGTACAGATGAACTGGTAGATGGTCCTGGATGTGCCATGACTACGCCAGAAACCCTAGATTTATGGGAACAGCAGCTCGAATCAATTTTTGCTGGACACCCAGTCGAAAATTATGATGTCGCTTTGGCTGATACTGTGCGACGCTTTCCCATGGACATTCAGCCCTTCCGGGATATGATTGCTGGTCAGCAAATGGATTTATATCGCAGTCGCTATGAAACCTTTGAGGATTTATACCTCTACTGTTACCGTGTCGCTGGCACTGTCGGCTTAATGTCAACGTCAGTCATGGGTTTGGATGAAACCAGAAATACAGCCCCGTGGAACTGTAAACAACAGCCTTATATGCCGACTGCTGAAGAAATTGCCTTGGGAATTGCCAAGCAACTCACCAACATCCTTCGAGATGTGGGCGAAGATGCACAACGTGGACGCATTTATATTCCTTTGGAGGATTTGGCGCGATTCAATTACACCGAGCAAGATTTGTTTAAAGGTGTAGTTGATGACCGTTGGCGCTCCCTGATGCGGTTTCAAATTAACAGAGCTAGACAGTTTTATACTAAAGCCGAAAGAGGTATTACTTACCTATCTGGTGATGCCCGTTGGCCTGTATGGGCGGCTCTCATGCATTACAGTCGAATTTTAACCATAATTGAACGCAACGATTACAACGTGTTTACTCGGCGTGCCTACGTACCCCAATGGCAAAAGTTACGTTCTTTGCCAGTAGCGTGGATGCGATCGCAAGTGCTTTAATCAGGCCAGTAGTCAGAATAATTCGTAATTCGTAAGTTCTGCACACCATAAATAAATTCAGGAAAATCTAAAAAATTGACTGCATTTCTGTTTTATCCATTGATAAACGAAGTAGCTCTGTCTATTAATTACGAATTACGAATTATTTGCTCACCCAGACTTGACTAACTCCAAAAAGTCTGCTAACGTTATTATCTGTAGACCACCTGGAGAGGTGGCTGAGTGGTCGAAAGCGACAGATTGCTAATCTGTTGTACGGCAGGTAACTCCGTACCGAGGGTTCGAATCCCTCCCTCTCCGTTTTTAGTTATTTAAACCTAGTCTTTACCCATAGCTCAAGCTTAGGTAGGACTAGGTAAATTAATAGAAAACAAACCAATAAATCTTGATGTATTGGTAAAAAGTTTTACTCCTGTGGGTAGATGCTATTATTTATCCTTTAGAGCCTGTTAAGATTGGGCTAACCTAAAAGCCTAGTTTGAATCTTACTTTGAGGCTCCTAAATATCTGAGGAGTGAAAGTAAACTATGCCAAAAATTAATACTGCTTTAGCCTTAAGTATAGCTACCTTAGCAACGGGTTTCCTTTTGGGAGCTTGCGAAAATGCTGAGAACACCAATACCGCAACCGATAGTAGTCAAGGCTTGAAAATTGGTTCTTTACTGCCAGCAACCGGTGATTTGGCTGCCATTGGACAGCAAATGTCAGGCTCAGTTCCCTTGCTAGTGGAGACTGTGAACGCTTGCGAAGGTGTGAATGGGCAACCAGTCACCCTCGTAGAAGTAGACGACCAAACCGACCCTAGAGCAGGTGCGGCGGGGATGACCAAATTGGCAACTCTGGATAAAGTTGCTGGTGTAGTTGGTTCCTTTGCAAGTAGCGTTTCTACTGCTGCTGTCTCAGTGGCTGTCCCTAACCAAGTAATGATGATTTCTCCTGGTAGTACCAGTCCAGTGTTTACAGAAAAAGCCCAAAAAGGAGACTTTAAAAGTTTTTGGGCGCGAACTGCTCCTCCTGATACCTACCAAGCATTAGCATTAGCTCAACTAGCTAATCAAAAAGGCTTCAAGCGAGTTTCCACAGTTGTGATTAATAACGACTATGGGGTAGGGTTTGAAAAAGCCTTTGTAGAAACTTTTGAAAAATTGGGTGGAACCGTAATTAATAAAGATCAGCCTGTGCGCTATGATCCTAAAGCCCAAACATTTGATACCGAAGCTGCTGCTGCTTTTGCGGGAAAACCAGATGCAGTCATAGCCGTTCTTTATGCTGAAACAGGCAGTCTCCTCCTGAAAACTGCTTACCAACAAGGTTTAACTGATGGTGTGCAAATTATGCTCACAGATGGAGTCAAAGCACCCACCTTTCCTGATCAAGTAGGCAAAAGCGCTGATGGGAAATATCTCTTAGCTGGGGCGGTGGGTACAGTACCCGGTTCTGATGGCAAAGCGTTAGCAGATTTTAACAAGCTGTGGCAAGCGAAAAAAGGCAGTTCTCCAGGGGAATACGCTCCCCAAGCTTGGGATGCTGCGGCTTTGTTGGTACTTGCAGCACAAGCGGCGCAGGAAAACACAGGTGTTGGTATTTCTAACAAAATCCGTGAAGTTGCTAATGAACCTGGTACAGAAGTTACTGATGTCTGCGAGGGGCTGAAATTACTGCGAGAGGGTCAAGACATTAACTATCAAGGCGCAAGCGGTAATGTTGATGTTGATGCTAACGGTGATGTTGTCGGTGTCTACGATGTTTGGACTGTAGAAGCAGATGGCAAAATTCAGGTGATTGACAAAGTTAATCCTAGTCCTCAATAGAAGTTCCCGAACTATGCTACACAGCCCACAAAGGTGGGCTATGGCTTATTGACGCTAGCTTCGAGAGTTTTCACCTGAGTTTGTAATTCGACAATTGTTTGCAGATGCGATCGCTCTAGGGAATAACCTAACCAGACAAAACTACCACCGAACACTGTCACAACTCCGGCCAAAATACCAGTGAGCAATGTCACTTGGGAACGAAGATGCTTGACTTCATGAAGCTGATACTGAGGCTTGGGAGGATAATTCAGGTTGATTTCGGGATTTTCTAGCACCAATTCTGCTTTCGCTGCTTTTGGTTGTTCTGTGCTTTTGAAAGTCACCTGGCTTTGCAGCCATTTAGTAATTAATTGAGAACCATTCTTTTGAAACCAGCGCCAAGCCAAAATTCTAAATACTGGCTTGGATGTCCGGGAAATTAGTTTCAAACCTCTATTGAGAGTCCGAGAACGAAACTTGTGGTTAATCAGGTTAGTTGAGCCGACATCATAGAGAGAATCCAAGACTAGCTTGATAGTAGTTACTTCTCTAGAAATCAAATTTTGCAGCAATAGAAGCACATCATGCATCAGTTCTGCTTCTTTTTGCTTTTCCACGATAATATGTGTGATGTGAGCAGATGACTTATCAGGTTTATTCATATATATAAATGCTAGATTTTGATTAAAGATTTATTTGTTATTATACAAACTAAAATAATTACTGCAAAAATCAAGCTCATATCCCCACCTAGAAATTGATCTGTGGTTGTTCATCTGTAATAGCTAAGTTTGGCATATTATTGCAGAATTTAGGCATGACATCAAGATAGAAAACTATGTATTTTTAAGTGATACTCACGATGTCAAGAATATAACTATTATCTCACTTCTAGAATTTGTTTAGGTTGATTAAAAATTAAGAAATTTGAAAGTTACAAAAGGCAAAAGGCAAAAGCTAATATTACTTTTGCCTTTTATGTTTCAGATTATGTAGTTAGAAACCGGTGAAATTGTAACCAACTCCTAACAACAAACCGACATCAGTCTGGTCAAAAAATCCGGCATTGATGGAAGCTGTGGCCGTGAATTGAGGATTTAGAGGAAAATCTATACCACCAGATACTAACAAGGCAGTGCTGGAATCACTACCAGTTTTAATAGCTGCACCTACTCCAACATAGGGCGCGATCGCTAGGGGTTCTTCAAATGGATCTGCCTGCTGCAAGTTGAAGTCGTAAGTAATCGGAAGTAGGATTGTGGTGTTGTTGCCAAATACAGCTGACGGTCTGACCGATATGCTATTTGTCAGTCCCACTTTACTAATAACTGCAAAATTGCCATCACCTAAAGATGAGTCACCACCACCTATACCAATGTTACCAGCAACACCGATATAGCTTCTACCGCCACGAGTAGGTCTACCAAGATCAATATCAGCTTGTGCTACCTGAGTAGAAGGAAATTGAGCCGTCGGTTTTGATTCAGAAATCAGGCCTGCTGATGAAGTTAAGGCTGTTCCTGGTACAGGTGTGAGTGTTCGATTTGCCACTTCCTGGGGATTAGCGCTGGGAAATTGCTGTAAATTAATGGCATCAGAAGATGTTGCATTTACAGCAGACTCAGCTACCATTTGAGTATCTACTGTTTGGGCAACAGCAGACAAACCAGTACTTAAGACTGCCAGGGCAGCTAAACTGGGCAAGTAAAACAAACCGTTGCGTTTGCGTAGCGTGTCAGAGACAAGAAAAGTCCTATTCACATTCACTCCTTACTAAATATTGCCAAAATTGGCATTTTGTGCTTATGATTTCACAAAATTTGGCGATATTAAAACTGTAACATCTCAACATCAGTTAGCATATCCCTACGTAGACATAAGTCTTGTTAAAAATACTGGGTTCTGGGTAGTAAAAATAAGGATAGAACCAGCGATGGCGCAAAGCGTCCGCCGGCGGCGATCGCACCACCTAATTGCACGGGTTCGGGTGGTGGTTCGCAGATTTATGGTTGAAACTATTGTGTAGCATCAGTTTCAGAATGCCCAACCATCTTGAAATCAGATTTATCTATCTTTAGGAGGAATTAAAGTAGTGGTGATTAATACTAAATAAATAGCTATTCCGATCACCTGACGAACTTTAACTGTAAATCTCCCCTCTGTTTTTAACCGGGGGAGATTTTTTTCAAAACACTACCATTCCGCCAGCGCGATCGCTACTCCTTGTTGCAAATCTGGTGTGAGTTTGGAATTATGGGCTAATTGCTGTAATTGTTGATATGCGGCTTCTTTATCCAGCTTTTTTAGTGCCGCGATCGCATTTAATTTGACAATTTGATTCTCATCTGCCAACAATAAAATCAAAGCTTCAACAGCCTGATTATTTTCTAACTGCCCCAAGCCCAGAGCGATCGCACTTTTAATCCTAGCCCCCCAAGGATTTGCCACTGTCACGAGTTGCGGTGACTGCAAAACAGTTAACAAAATTTCGGCGGCTGGTTTCATTAACTGCGGCTTCTGCACTTGCCCCAAAACGGTGCTAATTTCTTGCCAAAGAATCTCGGATGTGGTATGTTTAAATAATTCTTGCAAATATGCCAAGCCAGATAAAGTTTCCACCCAGACTAAAGCACGAATAATTTCTAATTGCAGCTTCAGTGGTGTATTCGCTGAAATTAACACCTCAAATAAATGCTGCGCCGCCGCATCAGTACCCATGCGGGAAAGAGCGATCGCAGCTGCACAACAAACCTCAAGATTAGAATCGGATAATCTGGGTTGCAATCTTGTTACTAAATCTAATTCTGTACATAAGTCAGGGCGAAAACCTAAACCCTGTACTGCTGCACGTCTGACAGTGGCAGAAACGTCATCTAAAGCATTTAAGAGGACTGGTGGTACACGTTGGTCATGAAAGCTACTGAGGGCTTCTAGGGTGGCGCTGCGGACTGCGGCTTGCGAATCTTCGACAACACTCAATAAAGGTGTAATGGTCTCCTGAGTGCGAATATAAGCAAGCGATCGCACTGCTACAAGTCTTGTTTCTTCCGCAGCCAAAAGTGCAGTCAGTGCCGTAATGGCCGCAGTCCCCATTTGCCCTAAAGCTGAAGCCGCCATCGCTTTGAGTTCTTGATTTTCGCTGGTTTTCAGCAAATCAACGACAGAGATTATGGCATCTGGGTGTTGAAACTCCCCCAAAGTGCGAACTGCATACCAACGTAAATCTTCTGCCGCATCTTCATCTGAGAGAATATCAATCAATGGGGGGATAGCAATATTTCCCAGTTGCCGCAACACTTTAGCAATATCCCAACGTTGCTGAAAATCTCCCATTTCTAAAATTGAGAGTGCTAATTTCAGCACACACTGCCGATTTTGATCTACTTCTGGGTGTGTAGAATCTAGTTTCAGCATCAATTGTTGTAAATATTGAGTTAGTAATGACCAATCGGCTGCATCTGATGCGGCTTGTGCTTGGACTAAAAGCTGGTTGATATGATTCACCATGCTTGTAAATAGGAAGTGGGGAGGACTAATTTTGTTTAACTAAAACAGAATTATTCTCAATTTTGGCAGTGTAAGTTTTGAGTGGTTTTGTAGCCGGGCCTTTTTGCACCTGACCATCACTGCCATATTCTGCACCATGACAAGGACAGTTAAATTTATTGCCTTCAGTGTTCCATGTCACGGTGCAACCAGAGTGAGTACAAGTAGGGTTAACAGCAATGAGATTTTCGCTTTTCGATGTACCGACTACTAAAACATTGACAGATGGCAAATTTTTGAATGAGAATTGACCATCTTTATCTAACTCTGCCACAGTCCCCACAGTTTGCCAATCGTCAGATGTAATTGTTTGGTCAGAACAAGCCGCGATCGCTACAGGTAAGCTACTAATTATTGCACCCAAACCTACCCAATTAATGAAATCACGACGTTTCATAGTTCTAGAAATTCTCTGTAATACTTATTGACCATTATCTTAACAGGTCAACAAAATTACTTAACAACTCCCAAAACAGGCGCAACTTCCGCAGATGGGATATTAGGAACTAATAAACCTTGAGCATAGACGTGGGGATTTGTTTGGGAAATAGTCATCAGAGATTGACGTACCTGAGCATTTACCGCCACAGTCTTGACATCATACATTTGCATAGCCAGCTTGGGATAAAACCCAATACCGATAATCAGCACTAAAAAACAGGCAGCAATGAACACTTCACGCGGTTTGGCATCGGTATAAATGGTCTGTTCGGGTAGCAGACAGTCAGTACCAAAACAAGCTGTTCCTTCGTCCTCCTGATTCTCGAAAGCTGCATTATTAACGTCACACATCAAGGCTGCACTACTACCGTAAAAGACCTGACGCAGCAAATTGAGCAGATAAATTGGAGTGAGAATAACTCCCACTGCGGCGAGGAAAACCGTCACAATGGAAAAGGCTGAACTATAGACATCGCTGGTAGTTATGCCCACAAAAACCGCAAGTTCGCCCACAAAGCCACTCATACCAGGAAGAGCCAGGGAAGCCATGGCGCTGATTGTAAATAATGCAAATACTTTCGGCATTACCTGACCAAGACCGCCTAGATCATCCATGATCATTGTACGAGTGCGATCGTAAGTCACACCTGCCAAGAAGAACAGCACCGACGCGATTAAACCGTGAGAAATCATTTGCAACATTGCGCCGCTAATGCCCAAATCAGTGAAGGACGCAATACCCAGTAGTACAAATCCCATGTGAGAAATCGACGAATAAGCCAGCCGACGCTTCATATTTCCTTGGGCGAAGGAGTTCAAAGCACCATAGATAATGTTGACAACCCCCAGAATCGCTAAAACCGGTGCAAAGTAAATATGTGCATCCGAAAGAATTCCTAAATTCAGGCGAATTAATCCGTATCCGCCCATCTTTAGCAATACACCTGCAAGAATCATCGATACGGGGGAAGAAGCCTCACCGTGAGCATCGGGCAACCAAGTGTGCATCGGAAACACAGCCAACTTGACCCCAAAGGCAATCAGCAATCCTGCATATAGCAGCAGTTCTAAATTTAGGGGGTAATCCTTCAGTCCCAAATCAACCAAATCAAAACTGACATTACCACCACCGTAAAGCCCCATTGCCAATGCTGCTACTAGAATAAATATAGAAGCCGCAGCCGTATAGATCAAAAATTTGGTAGCGGCGTAACGACGTTTCTGCCCGCCCCAAATGCAGATCAGTAGGTATACGGGAATTAGCTCTACTTCCCACATAATGAAAAATAGCAGCAAGTCTTTGGCGACAAATACGCCTACCTGCGCCGAGTACAGCACTAGCATCAGGAAATAGAACAGTTTGGGTCGGCGGTCAACTTGCCAAGCTGAAAAAATCGCCAGTGTCGTCACCAGTCCGGCTAAAAGTACAAAGGGAACTGATAACCCATCCACAGCAACTGCCCAATTTAGACCTAGTTGAGGCATCCAGCTATAATTTTCTTCTAGTTGAAAAATAGCATTGCTGGCATCGTAATGGTGCCAAAAGGCGTAACACATCAAGATTAAGTCTACAACTCCCACGCCCAGGGCATACCATCGTACCAACTTGCCGTCTTTATCGGGTAGCACAGGGATAACCAGAGCAGCAATGAATGGTAGCAGGACAATCGCGGTTAGCCAGGGAAATTGATCTGCCATCATATTACTAAGAAATAATACCTATTTATAGATAATGTCATATTATTCAACTTTTTAATAATTTTTTAATATGTATTGACGTGATAAGAGTCGAAAAAATCAATGATTAACATAGATAAACGCTGATAAAACCGACTTATGCTCAAGACTTGTTGTTACCAAAACTCACAGCAATCAGCACTTGCTGCCTATTTGGTGATTTAAGTATATGAATGCAGGCGGGGTGTATCAACGTTTATTTTTTCAAGAAAAAAGACTTTAATGCAGAAATTGCATCAAACTCATCCGCTTTATACAATTTATTCAAAAAACCGTAACAATTTATACGATTTTAACTATAATCTCACCTTAACCTGATGAGTATCGAAATTGTTACATAAACAGTAACCAAACCTGCTTGACAAATTCCTAAATGCAAAAGATTACAACCGTTTCCCAACTAACTACAATTTGAGTTCACTCAATAAACTTGTGCATCTTGTCTGTGATTAAGTAGCAGATGAGTCACTAGGTCAGGCTCTGGATTACGAGAAATTAGCCACAAACAGATATACGTGTTAAACACTCAACTTCGTAGACCCAGCAATTAAAAGACTAAGGGTTAATTGATATTGGGCCACTAGTGTCCAAAGTTTTCGCTGGATTAGCAGCAATGAGAGTCAGTTTATGACAGATACAGTAACTACTACCAAAACCAACCTCAATAAATTTGAGAAACTCAAAGCCGAGAAAGATGGGCTGGCTGTTAAGGAAGAAATAGAACAATTTGCTTCTCTCGGTTGGGAAGCAATGGACATAAACGACCGCGACCATCGCCTCAAGTGGGTGGGGGTATTTTTTCGCCCAGTCACTCCAGGTAAGTTTATGATGCGGATGCGGATACCTAACGGTGTTCTCACTAGCCATCAGTTACGTGTTTTAGCGTCAGTATTACAGCGTTACGGAGATGATGGTAGTGCTGATATTACTACCAGACAGAATATTCAACTGCGGGGCATTAGAATTGAAGATTTACCTGATATCTTTGCTAAATTTGACTCTGTTGGTTTAACCAGCGTCCAATCTGGGATGGATAATGTCCGTAATATCACAGGCGATCCGGTCGCTGGGTTAGATGCGGATGAGTTATTTGACACCAGGGAAGTGGTGCAGCAAATTCAAGATATGCTGACCAATAAAGGGCAAGGAAACCCAGAGTTTAGCAATTTACCACGAAAATTTAATATTGCGATCGCCGGTGGTCGTGACAATTCAGTTCACGCAGAAATCAACGATTTAGCCTTCGTTCCAGCTTTTAAAGAGGGGAGTGGGGAGTGGGGAGTGGGGAGTGGGGAGTGGGGAGTGGGGAGTGGTGAAAAACCAGAAGAATCTTCTCCGACTGCTCAAAAAATCTTCGGTTTTAACATTCTTGTGGGTGGCTTTTTCTCAGCCAAACGCTGTGAAGCGGCGATTCCTCTCAATGTTTGGGTCTCTCCAGAGGATGTAGTAGCCGTATGTAGAGCAGTTTTAGAAGTTTATCGTGACAACGGTTTACGCGCTAACCGTCTCAAGTCTCGCTTAATGTGGCTACTTGATGAATGGGGGATAGAAAAATTTCGTGCTGAAGTAGAAACGCGTTTGGGTAAAACACTGTCACCCGCAGCTGCTAAAGACGAAATCAACTGGGAAAAACGCGACCACATTGGGGTATATAAACAAAAACAACCAGGATTAAACTACGTAGGTTTAAATATTCCTGTGGGTCGCCTGTATGCCCAAGATATGTTTGAAATTGCTAATTTAGCAGAGGTTTACGCCAGTGGAGAGGTGCGGTTTACAGTTGAGCAAAACATCATCATTCCTAATATTCCTGACTCGCGTTTGGCAATATTTTTAACAGAGCCACTACTACAGAGGTTTGCAGTTAATCCAGATATGTTAACGCGATCGCTTGTTTCTTGTACAGGCGCACAGTTTTGTAACTTTGCCCTCATTGAAACCAAAAACCGCGCCTTGGAAATGGCTCAAGCCTTAGCATCTGAGTTAACCCTGACTCGTCCCGTGCGAATTCACTGGACTGGTTGCCCTAATTCCTGTGGACAGCCTCAAGTTGCAGACATCGGCTTGATGGGAACCAAAGCCCGTAAAGATGGCAAAGCTGTAGAAGGCGTAGACATATATATGGGTGGCACAGTTGGCAAAGACGCGCATTTAGGCAATTGCGTACAAAAAGGCATCCCCTGCGAAGATTTACAGCCAGTGCTGCGGGATTTACTCATTCAGCACTTTGGGGCAAAAGTGAATAATTCATAGTTCGTAATTCGTAATTCGTAATTCGTAATTCGTAATTCGTAGTGCCTCTTTCAGAGGAGCTTCGCTAACGTAATTCGTTCATCACAACTAAGCAAAAATGTCAAACTTTCCTAGAAGACAATTTATTTTTAGCGCCGGTGCAGCAGCCGCAGCTTCTATCTTGGCTCATGGTTGTTCTAGCAATAATTCTCAAACAGAGACAGGGACAACAACCCCTGCTACTAACGTTTCTTTAGCAGCTAATGCACCACAGGTAGAAACAACCAAAGCTAAGTTAGGATTTATCGCCTTAACTGATTCTGCTCCCTTAATTATCGCGAAAGAAAAAGGTTTCTTTGCTAAATACGGCATGACTGAGGTCGATGTGATTAAGCAAAACTCCTGGCCTGTCACCCGCGATAATTTGGCACTTGGTTCAGGTGGTGGTGGGATTGATGGCGCACACATCCTCAGCCCCATGCCTTACTTAATGACCATCAATAATATAGTGCCAATGTACATTTTGGCACGGTTAAACACCAACGGTCAGGCGATTTCTGTAGCCAAGAAATTTAAAGAGTTCAATGTCAAGTTAGAAAGTAAGGCATTGAAAGAAGCGGCTTCTCAAGCTAAATCCGCGCAAAATGCTTTGAAATTTGGTATGACCTTTCCTGGTGGTACACATGATTTATGGATGCGCTACTGGCTAGCGGCTGGTGGTATCAATCCAGACCAAGATGTGGTTTTATCACCTGTACCACCACCACAAATGGTCGCCAATATGAAAGTAAACACCATTGATTCTTTCTGTGTGGGAGAACCTTGGAACGCTCAGTTGGTAAACCAAGACATTGGTTATTCAGCCTTAGTTACAGGCGAATTATGGAATGACCATCCAGAGAAAGCCTTTGCTATGCGCCAAGATTGGGTTGATCAAAATCCTAACGCAGCACAGGCAATGTTGATGGCAGTTATAGAAGCACAACAATGGTGCGATAAGCCAGAAAACACTGAAGAAATGTGCAAAATCTGCTCAGAACGTAAATATTTTAACGTTGCAGTTGCCGATATTGTCGAAAGATCCAAAGGCAATATTGATTTTGGTGATGGACGCACTGAGAAAAATTTCCCATATCGGATGAAATTCTGGGCAGATAATGCTTCATATCCCTATAAGAGTCATGATATTTGGTTCTTAACTGAAAATATTCGCTGGGGTTATTTGCCCAAGGATACCAAGATTCAGGAAATTGTTGATCAGGTGAATAAAGAAGATTTATGGAAGCAAGCAGCTAAAGCAGTCAGTGTGCCTGATTCTCAAATTCCTACCAGTAATTCTCGTGGTATAGAGACTTTCTTTGATGGAGTCAAATTTGACCCAGAGAAACCCCAAGAATATTTAAATAGTTTGAAAATTAAGAAAGTCTAATTACCGCCGATTCAATGAATTCTTTTGTAATCAACCGAATTTGAGAGGGGAGATAAAAAATGGCTGCTATTACGGGGAGTCGCTTTAAAAGTAATAAATCGGTAAAGGCTATTAATAAACTAGTGGTAGAAAAAATAGTTCCGCCATTAGTAGCATTAGCTGTCTTTCTAGTAATTTGGGAGCTACTGGTTTTAATCCCCGATTTTCAGCTACCTGGTCCAATCAAAACCTTTAATGATACTTTTGATCCTTTTATCATTCATCCATTTTTTGATAATGGCGAAAGTGATAAAGGTTTGGGTTGGCAAATACTCAGTAGCTTAGAACGAGTTGCTTGGGGATTTTCGCTAGCAGCCATTGTGGGCGTAGTGGTGGGGATTTTAGTTGGTACTAATCGATTTATTTATAATGCTGTAGACCCTCTATTTCAAGTTTTGCGAACTGTACCGCCTCTAGCATGGCTACCTATTTCACTGGCGGCATTTCAACAAGCTAATCCTTCGGCTATTTTTGTGATTTTCATTACCTCTATTTGGCCGATTATTATTAATACTACGGTAGGGGTGCAACAAATTCCTCAAGATTATGTCAATGTGGCGAGGGTTTTACGTCTAAAAGGACTAAAGTATTTCGTGAAAATTGTGTTTCCTGCCACGGTTCCTTATATATTCACCGGGTTACGAATTGGCATTGGTTTATCTTGGTTAGCGATTGTCGCCGCAGAAATGTTGGTTGGTGGTGTGGGCATTGGTTCGTTTATTTGGAATGCTTATAACACGAGTACGGATACTAATTTGAGTGAGATTATTATCGCTCTGATATATGTCGGTTTGGTGGGTTTGCTGCTTGATAAGTTGGTGGAATTTATTGCTGGTAAGGTTGTGGCTGAACAAAAGTAGAGAAGATTTTTTTAACGAACCGCCAAGTACGCCAAGTACGCCAAGTTAAGAAAGAAAAGGAAGAAAAGGAAGAGGTTTTTATTTCCATCTTCTAATTACGAATTACGAATTAAATATGACTATTTTTGTTGAAGTTGATCACGTTGATCGGGTTTTTGATTTGCCGAATGGGGGTAAGTATATTGCTCTCAAAAATATTGAGTTGAAAATTAAAGAGGGGGAATTTGTTTCTTTAATTGGACACTCTGGTTGTGGTAAATCTACTCTGCTAAATATTATTGCAGGTCTAGATAGGGCAAGTATTGGTGGTGTGACTTTAGAAGGGCGGGAAGTTAGAGACCCTAGCCCAGACAGGATGGTGGTGTTTCAAAATTATTCGTTGCTTCCTTGGTTAACAGTACGGGAAAATATCGCTTTGGCTGTGGATGAGGTGTATAAACATGAACCCAAAGGTCAACGTCGGGGTATTGTTGAAGAACATATCGACATGGTAGGACTGCGCCTAGCGGCGACTAAACGTCCTCATGAGTTGTCTGGGGGAATGAAACAACGAGTGGCGATCGCGCGTGCTTTGGCTACTCGTCCGAAGTTGTTGCTACTCGATGAACCCTTTGGGGCGCTGGATGCCTTGACACGGGGGAGTTTGCAAGCACAATTAATGAAAATCTGTAACGAACACAATGTTACTTGTGTGATGGTGACACACGATGTGGATGAAGCTTTATTGTTGAGCGATCGCGTCGTCATGTTAACCAATGGTCCAGAAGCACACATTGGGCAAATTCTGGAAGTGCCAATTCCTCGACCCCGTGAACGTTTGGAAGTAGTCAAACATCCCAATTACTACAGTCTGCGAAACGAAATTATTTACTTCCTCAACCAACAAAAACAAGCGAAAAAACGCAAATCACAGCAAATTACCGTATCAGTGGGGATATCTCACAGAGGCTTAGAAAAAGTCAATTTAGATATTGGCTTTATGCCTTTAACTGATGCTGCACCTTTAATTATTGCCCAAGAAAAAGGCTTCTTTGCTAAATACGGCTTAGAAAAAATTACCCTAACCCGTGCTTCTAGTTGGAACGAAATTGCCAAAAATGTTGCTACAGGCAGATTAGATGCGGCTCAAATGCTGGCGGGAATGCCTTTAGCCATGACTTTGGGTGCTGGTGGTAAAACACCGACTTGTATAATTAATGCCTTGAATATCTCCCGTAACGCTAACGCGATTACCTTAAGCAAAAACTTATACAACCAAGGTGTCAGAAAACCAGCTGATCTCAAAGCGGTGATTAATGCTTCTCCTGACAAAATTCTCACATTAGGAGTAGTTCATCCCACCTCAATGCAGAACTTAATTCTGCGTTACTGGCTAGCGGCTGGGGGGATAGATCCGGATAAAGATGTCAGCTTGAGTGTAATTCCACCAATGGAAATGGTTTCTCAACTCAAAGCCGGTAATATTGACGGTTATTGTGCGGGGGAACCTTGGAATTACATGGCTGTTCATCAAGGCTTAGGCTTCGTAGCTGCTACCGCCTTAGAAATTTGGTCAGGACAGCCGAAAAAAGTTTTGGGAGTCCGGGAAGATTGGGCGCATCAGCATCCAAAAACCTATCAGGCGCTAATTAAAGGACTATTAGAAGCGTGTAAATACTGTGATGAACTCCGCAACCGGGAAGAAATTCTCAAATTAATCTGCCGTCCTGAGTATCTGAATGTAGATCCAGCTTATGTCCGTCCTGGTTTCATCGATCCTTATGATCGCGGTGATGGTACTCTCCCAGAACAACTCACAGCATACAACCAGTTTTATCTCAATAAAACCAACTATCCCAACCGTACCGAAATTTTGTGGATGGTGACTCAACTAGCGCGTTGGGGTTTAGTACCATTTCCTAAAAATTGGGTAGAAGTGATTGAAAGAGTTTGTCGTGCAGATTTATTTGGTGCTGCTGCGAGAGATTTAGGCTTACTGGATATTGGTTGGGATGATCCGATTCATTTATTTGATGGCAAAGTTTTTAATTCTTCTGAACCAATTGAATATCTCAAAAACTTAGAAATTAACCGTCAGTTTCAAATTGAAGAGGTGTTGATTTAGGTTCACGCAAAGGCGCAGAGGCGCAAAGGAAGAGTTTAAGAAATTTGCAAGAAACATCTCTCTTCTTTTCTTTCTTAACTTTGTGTACTTTGCGTCCTTTGCGGTTCGTTTAAACAAATATTAACCAAAATTAAATTTATGCAATTAGTAAACAAAAATACTCAAATTAATCAAGTGTTAGCTCAGAAAAAAGAAAATTTTTTAGTAATTGATGGTGTTAGCAAAATTTATCCAACCTCTCAGGGTCCTTACACCGTAATTGATGGCGTTGACCTGAAAGTTCGTGAAGGTGAATTTGTCTGCATTATTGGTCACTCTGGCTGTGGCAAATCAACCCTGTTGAATATGGTATCTGGGTTTAACACCCCTACTGATGGTGTTGTCTTTCTCCAAGATCAACCCATCACCGAACCAGGACCAGACAGGATGATGGTTTTTCAAAATTACTGTCTACTACCTTGGCTGAGTGTTTTTGAGAACGTTTATCTAGCCGTTGATTCAGTGTTTACGACTAAAACCACGGCAGAAAAAAGGGCGATTGTTAAAGAACATTTGGCAATGGTGGGATTGACGGAAGCTGCTGATAAAAAACCTAGTCAGATTTCTGGCGGGATGAAGCAACGAGTCGCGATCGCACGCGCCCTTTCCATCCGTCCACAAGTGTTGATTTTAGATGAACCTTTTGGGGCTTTGGATGCCATTACTAAAGAGGAATTACAAGAGGAATTACTGCAAATTTGGCAAGAACATCAAGTGACTGTTTTGATGATTACTCATGACATTGATGAAGCCCTGTTCTTAGCAGACAGACTGGTGATGATGACCAATGGACCAGCCGCTAACATCGGTGAAGTGTTAGATATTCCTTTTTCTCGTCCCCGCAATCGTCGCCAGATTATGGAAGATCCAGAATACTATCACCTGCGTAATTATGCTTTAGATTTTCTGTTTAGTCGATGCGCTCATCCTGAAGATTAAATAATAATAATTGCATGAATCGCAAGGAAGAAGACGCGATGAATCGCAAGGAAGAAGACGCGATGAATCGCGTCTCTACAGGAATTTAATAAGGGAATATTGAATGCTTAGAGGATTATTTTCATTACAGGGTCGTTACCGGATATTACATCTGACTTGGTTTGCATTCTTTTTATCATTTGTGGTCTGGTTTAACTTTGCACCTTTTCAAACGGCTATTAAAGAAGCGTTTAGTTTAAGTGAAGGACAAGTTAGAACTATCGCTATCTGCAACGTAGCCCTGACTGTGCCAGCCCGGATTATTATTGGTATGGTTCTAGATAAGTATGGTCCACGGATTACTTATTCAATCTTGCTGATGTATGCGGCTATTCCCTGTTTGGCTTTTGCTTTAGCCCAAAACTTCAGCCAGTTGGTAATCAGTCGCTTGGCGCTAAGTATAGTCGGTGCTGGGTTTGTAATTGGGATTCGCATGGTTGCTGAATGGTTCCCTCCCAAAGAAATTGGCATTGCAGAGGGAATTTATGGTGGTTGGGGTAATTTTGGTTCAGCAGCTGCGGCTTTTACTTTACCTTCACTAGCGGCGGCGACGGCTTTTTTCACTGTTGGTCAACTTAACTGGCGACTGGCGATCGCATTAACTGGGATAATAGCTGCTATCTATGGAGTGATCTATTTCTTCAATGTTGAAGATACTCCCTCTGGCAAAGTTTATCAGCGTCCCTCTCGTCACGGTGGGATAGAAGTTACTACCAAGAAAAGCTTTTGGCTATTGATGTTAACCAATATTCCCTTAGTGGGCATTTTAGCCATATTAGCTTGGCGCATTTCTAAAATTGGTTTACTTTCTCCAACACAGTTATTTATTGTCTACTTTTTGTTAATTGGTCTGTACCTCTTCCAAGCGTATAAGTGCTGGGACGTGAACCAAGACTTGATGAGAGGTAAAAAACAATATGCTGCTAAAGACCGTTATCAGTTTTCGCAAGTAGCAATTTTAGAACTAACTTATTTCGTCAACTTTGGTTCAGAGTTAGCAGTTGTTTCTATGCTACCGGCATTTTTTGAATCAACTTTCAGCCTCAGCAAAGTATTAGCCGGGATGATTGCTGCTAGTTACGCATTCATGAATTTAGTTGCACGTCCCGGTGGTGGTTGGGTTTCAGATACTGTCGGGAGTCGTAAATGGACAATGACTATACTGACTGGTGGTATGGGTATTGCTTATCTAGTAATGAGTGGTGTCAGTGGTAATTGGTGGTTAGCTATAGCAATTTTACTGACGATGACTTGTTCATTTTTTGTCCAAGCTGGGGAAGGTTCTACTTATGCGATTGTACCTTTAGTGAAGCGGCGAATTACTGGACAGATTGCTGGGAATGTTGGTGCTTACGGCAATGTTGGCGCTGTGGCTTACTTGACTTTATACAGTTTTTTACCAGCAGGTGATGTTGGGAATCAAATCTTTTTTCAGACTCTGGGTGTGAGTGCGTTGGTTGTGACTTTCCTTTGTGCTTTTTTGCTGAAGGAACCTCAAGGTTCATTTGCTGAACACCATGAGGGTGATGAACCAGAACTGACAGCAGAAGAGTTCCCTGCTTTTACTAAGGATTAAAAGTAGTCATTGGGCTTTAGGGACTTACGTAAAATCATGAAAAACGAACCGCAAAGGACGCAAAGGACGCAAAGAAAGAAGGAAGAGTTTTAGAGAGTTTTTGCGTAAGTCCGTACTAATTAAGAAAATTCTTCTCTTCCCATTTCCGACTCCCACTCAAAGCAATCTACCATGACTGAATTTACTAAAACTCTTTGTCCTTACTGCGGTGTGGGTTGTGGACTGGAAGTTTCACCCCCGGCGCAATTGGCAAAAGCAACTAATCGAGATAGTCAGGGAAATCCAATTTGGCGGGTACGGGGTGATAAATCTCATCCGTCAAGTAAAGGCATGGTTTGTGTTAAGGGTGCAACCATTGCTGAATCTTTAGATAAAAGTAGATTACATTACCCAATGATGCGAGACTCTTTAAATCAGGAGTTTCGCCGGGTTAGTTGGGATGAAGTTTTTAATATTATTACGCAACGTATCCAAACAATTCGCAGCACTCAGGGTTCTGAAGCTATTTGTATGTATGGTTCTGGTCAGTTTCAAACTGAAGACTATTATATAGCTCAGAAACTTCTTAAAGGATGTCTGGGTACTAATAATTTTGATGCCAATTCGCGTTTATGTATGTCTAGTGCTGTGTCTGGATATATTCAAAGTTTTGGCTCAGATGGACCACCTTGTTGTTATGAAGATTTAGATTTAACTGATTGTGCATTTTTAATTGGTACGAATACGGCGGAATGTCACCCCATCGTTTTTAACAGGTTGGTAAAACATCATAAAAAAAATCGCCACGTCAAAATGATTGTGGTCGATCCTCGGCGGACACCAACGGCTGAAGCTGCTGATTTACATTTAGCTATTCGTCCGGGTACAGATATTGATTTGATGAATGGGATGGCTCATTTATTGATGCGTTGGAATTATATTGATATCGGTTTTATTGATGATTGTACGAGCAATTTTTCGGAATATGCTGAGGTGATTCGTCATTACACCCCAGACGTTGCGGCGCGTCAATGTGGTATCAGTATTGAAGATTTAGAAACCGCAGCCCGGTACTGGGGGGAATCTCAACGGGTGCTTTCTCTGTGGTCAATGGGTGTCAATCAATCCAGTGAAGGTACAGCCAAGGTCAGAACTATCATTAATCTGCATTTGATGACTGGACAAGTTGGTAAGCCAGGGGCGGGACCTTTTTCCCTGACGGGTCAGCCGAATGCGATGGGAGGACGGGAAGCTGGGGGTTTGGCGCATTTGTTACCCGGTTATCGTTTGGTAAAAAATCCCCAACATCGTGCGGAAGTTGAGCAGTTTTGGGGTTTAGAACCTGGGCAAATTTCACCTACTCCGGGTTTAACTGCTTGGGATATGATTACTGGTTTGGAAAATGACGCTGTGGGTTTACTGTGGATTGCGGCGACTAATCCGGCTGTGAGTATGCCAGATTTAGAAAGAACTAAAAAGGCTTTATGGCGATCGCCTTTAACAATCTACCAAGATGCGTATTATCCCACAGAAACCTCTGCTTACGCTCACATTCTTTTACCCGCCGCCCAGTGGGGTGAAAAAACTGGCGTGATGACTAATTCGGAAAGAACGGTGACTTTGTGTCAAGCCTTCCGCCAACCGCCCAGAGAAGCCAAAGCCGATTGGGAAATTTTCGCCGAGGTGGGGCGCAGATTGGGTTTTGAGAAAGAATTTACCTTTGCTAACTCATCTCAAGTTTATGCGGAGTTTGTGCAATTGACAGGCGATCGCCTCTGCGATATGACTGGTATTAGTCACGAACAATTACAAATCAACGGACCGACTCAATGGCCTCATCCAAATAAGGGGAGTGGGGAGTGGGGAGTGGGGAGTGGGGAATATAAACGTCTTTACACAGATTTACGTTTCCGCACCCCAGACGGAAGGGCGCGTTTTGGCGCATATTATTCTAAGGGTTTAGCAGAACCACCAGATTCTAATTATCCTTTTGTCTTGACAACTGGGCGACTTTATGGGCATTGGCACACGCAAACGCGCACGGGACACATTGAAAAAATCCGCAAAATGCACCCAGAACCGTTTATTGAGATTCATCCCCGTGATGCTGCTAGGTTAAATATTACAGAAAATCAAATAGTGGAAGTGCGATCGCGTCGGGGTAAAACCAAATTTCCTGCTAAAATTACGAAAGCGATCGCACCTGGGACAGTATTTATCCCCATGCACTGGGGGGCTTTATGGGCAGATGATGCCGAAGCCAACACCCTCACCCATCCTGAATCTTGCCCAGATTCACTCCAACCAGAATTAAAAGCTTGTGCTGTACAACTAACCCCAGTCAATGCAGAGTTACCTGCAAGGTTCACATTTTTAGAAATGCGATCGCATCAGTGAGACCAATTTGAAACACGAATGCGGCAGATACACAACTGACTTACTCAATTGCGAATTACGAGTTTTATAGCCCCAGGATTCGAGTCTGTGGGCTTTTTTGAGCTATAAAAATTGACTTTGATTGACTTTAAACCGCTAAACTGTATAAAATAGCTGAGTTCGCCAGGGAGAATTATGTGCCTCTACGCTGATTGCATTAGTGATTATTCCATATTTATATTTATATTTGACACCAAAGAATTAAGATTATTTTGAATCTCTTAAATTATAGCAAATGAGGCATCTATTCAGAAAGATTGGGAATCTTGCTAGGGACGATAATTTTATGCACCTGATAGAAAAGTTTGAGGTGCTTGTCTCCAAGGTATTGTCACTAGCAATGGTAGTGGTAATTATAGTCGCAATTTTTGATTTAGTAATTTACCTAATTAATGAACTATTTACTAGTAAATATGGCGAATTTAATCAAATTTTATTTACAATTTTTGGATTATTTTTAAACGTTTTAATTGCTTTAGAAATATTAGAAAATATCACAGCTTATCTTCGCAAACACGTTGTTCAAGTTGAGTTAGTTATTGTTACTTCCTTAATTGCAGTTGCGCGTAAAATCATCATTCTGGATTTAGGAAAAGTCACAGGTGTTGATATCATTGGTTTAGGAGTTGCCGTTTTAGCTCTATCGATTAGTTATTGGATTATTCGTAGCAGCAATATCAGACATTAAATAGCAATTATATTTACAAATACCGAGACACACATATCCCAGGCTTCTTGAATTAGTCGGGGATCTTTTTCTTCCTAATTTATTCATTTATCATTTTTAAATATTGATAAATTGATGAATTTTTTATAGATTTAGCAACTTTTGAAAGCATATTTTTAGAAAGAGTTTCAATCCCTGATAGGGATTATTGGTAATTGTTACCAAACATCAATACCAGGGCAGTCATTTCAATCAGTTTCAATCCCTGATAGGGATTATTGGTAATTGTTACTTGGTTGTCAAATAATCAAAGAATTTGAGTACCGCGTTTCAATCCCTGATAGGGATTATTGGTAATTGTTACTCATCCGTGTACGGGTAAGTCTACCAATATGAGCTTGTTTCAATCCCTGATAGGGATTATTGGTAATTGTTACCCCATTTACTAAGCAAGTTGGTAGCAGATTTGTGCAGTTTCAATCCCTGATAGGGATTATTGGTAATTGTTACACTTTCTATATAGTAACATCCATAAATACAGTATGTTTCAATCCCTGATAGGGATTATTGGTAATTGTTACCAGTATCTGCGAACAAAATCAAATCTGGTTTGAGTTTCAATCCCTGATAGGGATTATTGGTAATTGTTACCTGATGTTCTTGCAGCAGTTGAAGCTACTACCTTGTTTCAATCCCTGATAGGGATTATTGGTAATTGTTACCAGAGTTTTATTCTGAATCTCAAGATTTTTGTTCTGTTTCAATCCCTGATAGGGATTATTGGTAATTGTTACTTCATCAAATGCCGAAGGATACACCCAAACATCAAGTTTCAATCCCTGATAGGGATTATTGGTAATTGTTACAAATTTAATTCCCGCAATAATAGCTAAATATTGCCAGTTTCAATCCCTGATAGGGATTATTGGTAATTGTTACCGAAATTAACCTATTGGAGCAAACATTAAATTCTATAAAGTTTCAATCCCTGATAGGGATTATTGGTAATTGTTACGAGCCTGGACTGGTGAAGATTATGATCATACAGGTTTTGTTTCAATCCCTGATAGGGATTATTGGTAATTGTTACCCTTAGAGAAAGTTATTCCCTTCCCTGCATCGTTTCAATCCCTGATAGGGATTATTGGTAATTGTTACTGGAACGGGTGCAACGCGACTAGCTAGTGGTGCTGCGTTTCAATCCCTGATAGGGATTATTGGTAATTGTTACCTGAATCTGTCTCTGGTTTGTCTCAGTCAATTCCTGGTTTCAATCCCTGATAGGGATTATTGGTAATTGTTACGGATGAAAGTAAAAGTTTTCAATTTAGAGCAACCTGTTTCAATCCCTGATAGGGATTATTGGTAATTGTTACAGGGGTGTGACTTGTTTTGTGTTACTTGTTTCAAGTGTTTCAATCCCTGATAGGGATTATTGGTAATTGTTACTGATGTACTGCGTAAGATTTACGGTTCCCTTGTAGATGGTTTCAATCCCTGATAGGGATTATTGGTAATTGTTACTAACCCAGCCATACGGATTACTATTGTTCCTCAAAAGTTTCAATCCCTGATAGGGATTATTGGTAATTGTTACCAAATCTTGTTAGGGCGGCTGTGCATCAGGGTTGTTTCAATCCCTGATAGGGATTATTGGTAATTGTTACCCAGTCATCTAAACCGGTATATTCTTCATAGGCTGTTTCAATCCCTGATAGGGATTATTGGTAATTGTTACTTGTGCTAAAAATGTCTTTGAGGCTAATCTAGCCGTTTCAATCCCTGATAGGGATTATTGGTAATTGTTACCGCCCGCATCTGGAAGCATTGATATATTTAGTTTTCAAGGTTCTGTTCCGTCAACCTAAAACGAATATAGCTTTTCAGGAATTGGTTTGTCAAGAAACACATTTGGATAAATAGCTCAAAAGCTTTGATATCAAGGCTTTGAAGGTTTGCGTCAACCTCAATTTAGGTGTGAGAGAGTTCAAAGGCAGATGAGGTAAGGATTACAGACGCAAAATTTTCAATGTTCAAAAAAACACCTACTGGTTGACGCAAAACTGATTTACAACTCTACTAAAAAAAGGCGATCGCAACGCCTCCAACCACTAATTGATTAGACTGAGCTAGAAAACCAACTCCCATTCGTGGAGTCATGTTTTCCATGCCCACGGCACAATGAGCGAACCTCAATTTTATTCAAGCTTCTAAAATTATGGCAGATTTCTTTGAATTTGAAGCGGATTTTGTAGATTCCCTGCGTTGTATACCCATGCAGGTGCGTTATAAGCTAGATACATCTGGTATCAAGCTGAAATTATCTCATTGGCATCAAATGACTGAAGATGAGCGTGCAGCTTTAGTACAATTACCTTGTAGGACGGCAACAGAAATTGAAGCTTACCAAGACTATCTCCAACAAATCATTTTAGAACACACGGGAAATCCAGCAGCAAAGATACCCATTGACGCTGATCCGTTATGGATGGATGCTGGTATTGTCCCAGCTAGTATCCAGGAAAAAGCTCAAGAAATGGCTACTAGCCTCACATTGTCACAATGGGCAAGTTTAACACCCTTACAGCGCTTTGCTTTGATTAAACTCAGTCGTCCAGGACATGAAAATAAAAACTTTTCTAGAGCTATGGCAGAATTTAATCTGGTGGAATAAAGAAATTGTCTTGATGCACAGAAAATTAGAATCTGTAGTCAGAGTTACAGTTTATTAACAAACCGCAGAGGCGCAGAGGACACAGAGGAATCAGGGTTTGAGATATTTTTTACGTTAGGTGGTTGAGTGTTTTTTTATTTGGAAGTCCCTGAGAGGATGTTTAAAAAGTGGTTGGCTGTGATTTTAGGCACTTGTAGATCCCCCCTAGCCCCCCTTAAAAAGAGGGAGACAGCAATCAAAGTCCCCCTTCTTAAGGGGAGCCAGTGCGGTCTTGGGGGTTTCCCCCATGAGCAACTGGCGTGGATTTAGGGGGATCTACAATATTTTGCTACCAAAATAAGACTTGTGATTCATCCTCTTAGACAGTCCCACAGATGAACTAAACTATTTTTAGTGCTGTGCCTCTACAAAACTTTGTCTAAAAATCAGAAAATATTTGTAGTCAACAAGAACTCATAGGGGATAATTAACAATTTTATAACCTTTCAACTCAACTAAATGTGGTGTATACTACTAATATTTAATAATTGGTTGTGTATGTAATTGCTTTTACTATATCATCCATAGAATCTAACTAATAAATTTGACAAATAAAGCACAGAAAATATTTTTCTTCGCTAGAATGCTTGTCATTAATGAGTTAGGCAATTTTAAATTTTAAATCAGCAAATTTAAAGTTTCTTCGCAGTAAGTAAAGCTATAGTGTAGTTAGCAATGCTGCTGTTGGCGTGGCTCAGGTTAAATCCTAATGCCAAAGTATTTTTCATAAATTTGTTTGGAAAGACACTCTAACTAGATGACAGGCAAAAACACAAGACATAATGCATTTCTGCGGCTAGTGTCTGGTAATGTAGCAGCTTTTGGATCAGAATCTCGCTACTCGCTGCTAACCAGTAAAGAGGTAGTAATTGGACGCGACCCCACCTGCCAAGTTGTCTTAGATGCCATGATGTATCGGATGGTATCTCGCCGTCATGCTGTGGTTCGTCCCCTCTCTTCACCGACCGATCACAAATTTACCTGGGTACTTTGTGATTTAAATAGTGCAAATGGTACTTTTTTAAACGGAAAATGCTTGTCTGAATGTCAGGAATTACACGCAGGCGATCGCATTTCTCTAGGTTCTGATGGGCCGCAATTTATATTTGAGTATGATTTGATCTCTCAGCCGACGGTGATGACAAAACAAGTCAAACCCCTACCATCGGCTTCTAAAAATAACGGACATACCCATTTAAAACAACCAGATTCGGTGAGTTTTACCCAACTGTTTCCGATTATTTCCACGGGTAAGGATTTAACTCGCAAAGCCTACCTGATACCGGGAATACTCACCGTCATCTTTGTAGTGTTGATGTTTGCTACTGTCGGTAATCCCCAAGCTAATCAGGTGATAGTAGCAACTTACATAGCATCAGCTGCTTACTATTTTGTTTACCAACTTTGCGGTAAACAGAAGCCCTGGTGGGTGCTAATGGGCGCAGCATTAAGTACAACGTTGATTTTGCTGAGTCCCCTGTTGGATGTATTTATCTTTGTGTTTCGCGTCATCTTACCGGGTAGCTTACCTTCACCTCAAGAGCCGATCACCTTTACAGAATTGCTGGTAAGAATGTTCTTTGGTGCGGGGTTGATGGAAGAATTACTCAAGGCATTACCGTTAATCGGGGCATATTTAATCGGTCGCGGCTTACCTTCACCTTGGCGGGAACGCATCGGGATTTGGGAACCCTTAGATGGCATTCTCCTGGGAACAGCTTCGGCTATCGGTTTCACTCTGTTGGAAACTCTGGGGCAGTATGTGCCACAAATTACCCAACAGGTAGGAATAGGGGCGGCTGGTCAATTGGCGGGGTTTCAACTGCTAATTCCGCGAATTTTAGGCTCTGTAGCCGGACACATGGCTTACAGTGGCTATCTAGGCTATTTTATCGGGTTAGCTGTCCTTAAGCCCCGGATGAGTTGGCAGATTCTCTCTATTGGTTATCTGAGTGCCTCTGCACTCCATGCTTTGTGGAATGCGACAGGATCTATCAATGCTTTGCTCTTGGTGGTGGTTGGGGTGTTATCTTATGCCTTCTTGATGGCAGCCATTCTGAAAGCACGGGTGTTGTCACCAACGCGATCGCAAAATTTCGCCACCCGCTTTATCGGACCCAAATAAGAAACTGACTTGCTTGAGAGGGGAGAAGGAACACAAGGAAATTAATATTCTGGTAAGTGGGAGGATTTATCTCAAATCCGGTTAATTAGTGATGTTTGCCACATTCTAATACCCCACGCCCAGCCCCTCCTCCGAAGTTCACAGAAAATTTGACCAAATGATTAATATTCAGATGATGAAAATTTCGTTGTATGTCTTGGGATAGATGACGCTGATCTCGCAATCATTCTATGGTGAGATTATTCTGGGTTATCTATATCTAAAAGGGAATAAAAAATTTCCAACTCACAAAATGAGTATCATCTGTAAGGTAAACTATTTGCGGTCTAAATCAAAAACTAAGATTAGTCTTCAGACTGATAACTGTTTAATTGCTTAAAGGCATAGTAAGCGATCGCTACACTAATCTTTGCCTGCTCAATTTCCGATAAAGTTATCCAATCTCGGTTTTTCACTTTACTAATAATCGAGGTCTCCTCTGGAGATTCGCTACTACGCATAGAATGGGCAAAGGGACGAGTGAAAACAAACAGATCATCTACGCCCCAAGCAGGTAGTACAGATTGAACACACTGCACCAGTTGATCACTCATGGATTGTTGAGAAGCAAAAATGTCAGCCGCTTTCAGGGCGATCGCATTCAGCCATCCTGGGGGTACACTATGAGCAAAAGCTGAATTTAAAGCCACTTGCAGATGATCGACAACAGACTGATTTGGTTGACATTTGTAATTTGAGTTAATTGCAACCTCAGACCAAAGGCTATCTAGTTTGCCATAAAAAGCTGACGATTTTGGATTCAGTTCTTCATCTAGCCAATCCTGCATCGCAAATTGTTGTTCTAATTCGCTAAAATAAGCTTCAGACTGATCATCAGCCGGATTCCAAGGATAAGTCCCATCCTCTGGCACTAGCAACGTCTCTAATAATTCTAATTCCAATTGAGACGGTAAGGCGTTGAAAGTGTCTGAGCCGTTAATCTTGTCAATCATTTGTGGTCTCCTCATGCATTATTTAGCAATATTGACAGCTACAACTGCCCAAATTAGATTTCCGCAAAACAGTTAATTTGATCTCAGGTTGAAAATATACTTTGGCAGATGGTACTAGCCCATAAAATTGAGTTTTTCCTAGTGATTAGTTATAGAAGAAAAAGACAAAACAGAAATAGCTAATACTTTACCAGTCCTCAGTTGCTAGGAATCTTCAATCACAAACTGCAAAATTTCACCTCTCGAACTGCCAAACTGTAACTGCATTCCCGATTTTAGAGGAACTTCCTCACGGAGGATTTGTTGCCAACCGTTAGCGACTAAACACCAAGTTGTGCCGTAGGTAGAAAAATCTTGCAAATAATAAGTTCTCACTGTCGTAGTCCCAGTCAGAGTATTACGGCATAAAATTTCGGCGTGGCGCTTAGAGACCGATGGTTCTGGGATGACAATATCATTATCTTTCGTACGACCGATGCGGGTGACTCCAGATCGTAGTACCCAAGTTTGCCCTCCCGATGAAAGCGATCGCAAAACAGCGATGGGAATCGGGGAATTGATATTGGGGATGACACTATCTGGTAATTCGGTAATGCCTTCATCAGAAATTTTAATCAGTTCACCATCAAAATCAGGATGCAGATAAAGCACAGGCAAAGTCCAAGCAAGTTGATTGAACTTATATAGTGTTAACAGTTCTTGCCTAGCTTCAGCAACCGCCTCATCAATTGACTTACGCGATCGCAAAGCCTCAGTAAAAGCTTGAATAAAACTATGGCTTTCGTGGTCAGCAATTTGATCACGCATCCCCAAAACCGCAGGAACACCATGACGGATTAACACTTCTGCCATACTGCTGGCAGGGATAGCTTGGTGATTGATCGCGGCTGGTTGTGCGCCCCAACAAGCATTAAACACCGCCAATTTCAAACCACTCCGGGTTAATACTTGTGCTAATTCAATCCCATTCAGGGTCATACCCGGACGCAAAAAGAATAATCCGCCATCTGGTCCCGGTAGTCCATGACCAGCGTAAAAGAAAATGTTATACGCTGCGGTTTCTAACTCTTGAATTAATTCTTGTGGTGTAGGTTGCAGAAGTGTCTTGACTGTGCAGGGGGCATAACCCTGAGAATTGCTACTTGCCAGAATTTTTTCTAAGATCATGGCTTCTTGTGCCAATTGCAAGTTGTCATCGTGTCCTAAAACCAACAAAATATTTAAAGCCTGATCGGTTCGCAAATACGGTAGGGGTTCAACTTGACTAGTAGTGCGACTAAATAGCAAATCTGGCGAGAGAGACATTGCTGATTGCCCTGGTTGGCTCTGCATAATTTCCCAAGGCAAAGCAATCAGATCCGGGTCACGAATTTCTAATCGAAACCGCAAACGAGTATAACGCCCCATAGCTATGCCCCGACTGCGTTCGAGACTACCAAGAATCGGACTGTCAAATATCCACTCCCAGAGCTTAATGCCCAAGTGTTGCATCAGACGACTACTATAAACAGCCTTCTGTCCGGAAGGAGGTGAAACTAAATTGATGGCAAGTGGTGGAACTGACTGCGGCTTTAAATCTGGAAAAATATATAAACCACTATGCCCAGCAAACATCTGCTGCCATTCTTGCCAAACTTGAGTCAGTTCAACTGGCCAGACGCAGTCATGTAAAACATAACCACTGGGATAGGGAGCCTTGACCACCCAAATAGCGAAGTTATCTGTGCCAGTGTTGGTGAGACGGGCGATCGCCAAGTTCAGGGATGGCATGGATTCAATCTACTAAAATGTGAGAACCAATAATTTTCAATAACAATTTTTTCTGGTGTTTTTTGTGTAGTTATTACCTGTATTATTCCAGGTTTTTACCCGTTTATCGAGAATTTGACCGATTTGAAGTCGGATCATTTGGTGATGATGTTTGGCCTGAAACCGAATCACAAGGATTCTCTTGGTTTGATGGCAAGACAGAGACTGCAAAACTTTGCAGTTGAGACAATTTTATTGATTCTTGTGTATCTGCTAACGGTAAAGGTGCAGTAGTTGTGGAGCAAAGCCGTAAATTTACTAATAAATCTCCTGTACCTGGTTGGGGATTGGGTTGGATATCGATAACTTGCCAATAACTATCGGGGGGAAAAGTTATCTTGTTCAAGGTAACGTTACTGTTGCTTCTAATCACCGCTCCTGGCTTGAGATTCTCCAACCTTTCATTGACTGGATTACTCAGAATTGGCGGTATTGTTGTAGTCGGAATGGTATTTGCCGGCGATTCTCCGTCGGAGAGGCTAGGCGATCGCATTTGCATGATCAAGTATCCTAGTGAACCAGCTAAGACAACCAGCACCAAGGGAACTATTAAATTTAAGGGCAGTCTCGCAATTGCAGTAGGCTGATTTTCGGGAATAATTTTCGTTTTTTTGTTAGGGCTATCTTCTAGTAATGTGGGTTGTAACCCTTGAGTTACAGCATTTGTAGATGGCAGCGAGGAAATATCTGGAATAACTGCTTTGAGAGATAATTCTGGTTCGCAATATTTGACTTTATAGTGTAGTAATGCCAAAGTCACATTATCATGTCCATTTTTGGTGTTAGCAAGTTCCACCAATTTGTCAGCGACCTGGACAATATCATCTTCACCATGAAGAATTGGTAAAATTTCTGTTTCCCAGTAATCTTCCACACGGTCAAAATCACTCAATCCATCTGAAGTCAGCAAAAAGATCGCATCTTCATCAAGGATAAACCTCTGGGAAGTAGGATGTAATGAATTACTAGAACTCATTCCTAAAGCTTGCACCAAAGAACCAGCACCACCTTGTTGCACAGCTTCACGATAGATAGCATAGCCGAGTCGTACCTCACGAGAAGCCACATCATCATCAAGGGTAACTTGATAACAACCGTGGCGGGTAATCCAGTAGGCACGACTATCTCCAACGTGAGTAATGTACATTTCGTGGGCAATAGGCAACGCCATCACTAAGGTTGTACCCATACGTTGACGCGCTTGGCGATTTTCGCTGTCATTGCGTTGGCTAATTCTGTCATTGGCAATTGCGGCGGCATTATCTAAATCAGCCAGCAGTAATAAAGGTTCAATGTGATCATAAGGAACCTTTGTCAGTTGCTGTATCTGCTGATGAATTGTTTCAATCGCCAAATTAGATGCCACATTGCCGCCTTGGTGTCCGCCAATGCCGTCACAGACAATGGCTAAGGAGCCGACTGCCTGTGGTGGTTTGCTCAAAACTGTTCCACTGGCAGGGTAGCAGGCATCTTCGTTGCGTTGACGACTCGGACCAGTGTCTGTTTTAGTGACAATTTTAATCGTGGGAGTTTGTGAGCGTCCTAATTCTGCCAGACCTTGATCTAAAACTGCAATTAGTATTTCCGGTGAACTAATCTGTCCCTGAATCAGAAAGTTACTAATTTGCTGCACAAATTCAGCTATAACTGGTTTGGACTCTGGCTGTAATTTTTGCCAAAATGCACCTAATTGAGGCAATTCTGGGGCTGTTGCCGCGTCAAAACGCAATTCTAACAAGCGAACTAATGATCCTTCCACCCGGAGTACATGAGGATCGATTAAGCTAGTAGCCACCCCTTCACTCTTCAAAGGTTGCCACAAATTAGCTATCTGCCATAGCCAATTAAGTTGACGCATTGATGTAGCATCACGCCAAGCAATATTTAACTGGCTACATAGCTGCACTTGTAGTCCTGAAATATCTGCGGATAAAGGCGGCTGTTCTAAAAGTAATATTTCTTTGTGAGACTGTCCCTCAGATAGAGGCAGGATGCCATATACCTGTGGTACGTTTAAGCTATAAGGTATTAATCTCAGATAAGCTTTGATACCCTGTGAATTATCTAATTCAGGTGATTGGGGTAGTAATCCCGGCTTCTGATCTAAAACCACAGATTTACTAATTACCAAATAGCGATCAGCTAATACATCTCCAGGGCTACCCACACTCAAGCCATCCCCTACAGCCCAGAGGTAACGTTTGGGTAGGGGTGTAGAGCATCGCTGGCAAAACTTGTGAGTTAAGGGGTTAGCAGCCAGACAAGCTTCATTTGGGCAGTAGAGCGTTGCCGCATCATTTTCCATAGTGTTCGCAGTGATCAGCGATTGGCAATTTTCAAGGGCAGCATTGGGAGCGGCAATTCAGACCGCTGGTGTTTCTCTAACTCGACATATCCAATTTTGGATCATGATTATAGCTGGCAGATACCAGCAGATGTTAATAATTAATTTACCTAAGCCAATAAATTACTCCTTAATCAACTCTACAGCCTCATCATAGCTTCTATTCTGATTTGACTATCTATTACCAGAGTAACCAACTCTCAATTTGTCACCAAAGTATAACTCAAGCAAATCTTTCAGGTAGTGCGAGTTTGGAGAAACTATAGAGCCACGTCGGGCGTTCTTCAAACAGGATTTAGACTTATACCTATAACCTACGACCATATCATACTTAAGATATATTAAGCCCAATTAATTTTCGGGAAAATTGCAGCTAAACAGTCCCAAATACTAAAAATAGCCAATTGCTAATTTCCCAACAACTAGCAATTAGCTATTTATCACTACTAAACAATGAGCAATTCCTTAAGTTAGTGCTTCAGCACCACCCACAACTTCTAAAAGTTCTTGGGTAATAGCGGCTTGTCTAGCTTTGTTGTAAGACAACGAAAGACTCTTAATCAAATCACCGGCGTTGTCGCTGGCGTTGTTCATCGCTGTCATCCGGGCGGCTAGTTCACTGGCTGCTGATTCTTGTAACGCCCGCAATAGCTGATTACTCAGATACAGGGGTAGTAAAGAATCTAGAATTTGCACAGGATCTTGCTCAAAGATCATGTCACGAGGCAGAGGGCGAGCTTGGTTAGTCACTTTTTGCCGTTCTACTTCAAATTGACCGCCACGGGTTGTCAGGCGGAAAATTTCGTCATCTGCGGCTTCTAGACCTTGAGGATCTAAAGGCAGCAAAGTTTGCACCACTGGGCGGGAGCTAACCAATGAGACGAATTTGGTATAAATTAGCTCAATTCGATCCACACTTTCTGAGAGGAACAAAGAAAGTAGTTGATCTGCAACTTCCGTAGCTTCGGTGGCGGTAGGAATTTGTTCCAAACCAGTGTAAGTACCGTCAATGGGTTGTTCCCGACGTTGGAAATACTGGATGGCTTTGCGTCCTACCAGCACGAATTTGTAATTTACGCCTTCTGCTTGCAGTTCTTTGGCGCGATTTTCTGCCCGACGGATAACATTACTGTTGTAACCGCCACACAAACCCCGGTCGCCGGAAATTACCAACAGCCCAACTGTTTTCACTTCCCGCTTTTTCAGTAGTGGGAGGTCTACATCTTCAAACCGGAGACGAGTCTGCAAACCATACAATACTTGTGCCAAGCGGTCAGCAAAAGGACGGGTAGCAGTTACCTGTTCTTGGGCGCGACGTACTCTAGCCGCCGCTACCAGCCGCATGGCTTCTGTAATTTTCTTGGTGTTTTTGACCGACTGAATGCGATCGCGTATTGATTTGAGATTAGCCATATTCTTAACTTCTGAGTCCTGAGTCAATTGTCAACTGTCAACAGTCAATAGCCATTAAGCGTTTCCCAATGACTAATGACTAATGACTTAACCCTGAGCGTAGTCGAAGGGTAATGACTAATTACGCTGTTGCTTTGAAGGTCTGTTTAAATTCAGTTAGCGCTTCCTTCAAAGCTTTTTCTTCTTCGTCACCGAGTACCTTTTTGGTTTTCACGGAGTCGGTGTACTCAGGTTTGCCGGTTTTTAAGAATTCCCGCAGACCTTTGGTGAAGGTAGTTACTTTTTCTACAGGAACATCATCTAAGTAACCGTTAATCCCCGCATACAAAATTGCTACTTGCTCATATACTGCCAGAGGAGCATTTTGTGGCTGCTTGAGTAGTTCCCGTAACCGTTGACCCCGTGCCAATTGGTCTTGAGTGGTTTTGTCTAAGTCAGACGCAAATTGGGCGAAAGCTTGCAGGTCATCAAATTGTGCTAGTTCCAATTTAATCTTACCGGCAACTTTTTTCATCGCCTTGGTTTGCGCCGCCGAACCCACACGTGATACCGAAATACCGGGGTTTACTGCGGGACGAATACCAGCGTTGAACAGGTCAGAAGAAAGGAAGATTTGACCGTCGGTAATCGAAATTACGTTGGTGGGGATGTATGCCGAAACGTCACCAGCTTGGGTTTCGATGATTGGTAGGGCAGTCATGCTACCTTTACCCAATTCGTCACTTAACTTAGCAGCGCGTTCCAATAAGCGGGAGTGAATGTAGAATACATCTCCAGGATATGCTTCCCGTCCTGGTGGACGACGTAGCAGCAAGGACATTTGGCGATAAGCTTGGGCTTGCTTGGAAAGGTCATCATAAACCACCAAGGTGGCTTTGCCTTTGTACATAAAGTACTCAGCAATGGTGGCTCCGGTGTAAGGAGCTAGATATTGTAATGTAGCTGGTTCACTGGCACTAGCGGCGACGACTACGGTGTAGTCCATTGCGCCTTTTTCTTGGAGGGTTTGCACCACGTTAGCAACTGTGGATGCTTTTTGACCAATGGCAACGTAGACACAAATTACATCTTCACCTTTTTGGTTGATGATTGTGTCAATGGCGATCGCAGTTTTACCTGTTTGACGGTCTCCAATGATTAATTCCCGTTGACCACGACCGACAGGAATCATCGAGTCAATAGCTGTAATCCCAGTTTGCATGGGTTCGTGTACAGATCGACGAGCGATGATACCAGGTGCAGCAGATTCAATCAAACGACTTTCTGTCGTGTTAATATCTCCTTTACCATCGATCGCACGACCCAAGGCATCTACTACCCGTCCAACCATAGCTTCACCTACGGGAACCTGGGCAATTCTACCAGTAGCAGTAACGGAGCTACCTTCTTGAATTTCCAGACCTTGACCCATAAGCACAGCGCCCACGTTGTCTTCTTCTAAGTTCTGGGCGATGCCAATTGTGCCATCTTCAAATTCTAATAGTTCCCCAGCCATAGCCTTTTCCAGACCATAGATGCGGGCGATACCATCACCCACTTGGAGAACTGTACCAACGTTAGCAACTTTAACTTCTTGGTCGTATTGCTCGATTTGTTGCTGAATAATGCTGCTGATTTCGTCAGGTCTAATTGAAATACTCATTGTGTCTATGTTTTTTGCTTTTCAGAGTAGGGAGTAGGGAGTGGGGAACTCAGGGTCCCCTCTGGGGATAAGGGGCAATGGGGAGTGGGGAAATAATTTTCCGGTGATTCTCCAATTATTTCATCCCCTGCCCAGTTACCTTGCCAGACTATCAGCACAGCAAGGAAACTTCAGGAGAATTGCAAATTACGAATTACTGGTTAAGCGCAAGGAAAGGCGGCGCAACTGACCACGTAAACTAGCATCAATTACTTGGGAGCCGACTTTAATAATCACACCACCAATTAACTCGCTATCTATTTTAGATTGCACTTCTACCTGGCGAGCATTAGTGATGGCCAGAACTTTTTCCACTACTGCTTGCTGTTGAAGCTCACTCAGAGGAATTGCTGAAATTACTTCCGCTAATACGGTTTGATTTAGCTGCCGCAATAAAGCCAAATATTGCTGTAAAACTGCTTCTAGAAAAACGATCCGTCGTTTATCTACCAGTAACAACAAAAAATTGCGTAAGTAGGCGTTACCACTTTCACCCAGTATTTGTCTAATCAGAGCCTTTTTGTTCTCATCCTTAATAAAGGGGTTGCCAATAAAGTTCTGTAGATCCTGGTTTTCTGAAAGCAGTCCTAACAAACTCCGGGCATCTTCGCCAAACTCTTCGGTCAAGTTTTTTGATTGCGCGAGTGACAACAGAGCCTGTGAATAAGGGGCGGCTATTTCATCTGTGGCTATTTTACTTGTCATACCTCGCCTCCCAGTTGTGCGATGCTACGTTCAATCAAAATTTGTTGAGCATCGTCGGCTATGCCGCTTTGTAGTTCAGATTCGACCTTTTGCAAGGCTTGAGCAACTACTCGTTGCTGTAACTGCGCGATCGCTTTATTTAGGTCTGCATTTAAGTCAGCTGCACCTGCTGCTTGCAAGCGTTCAATATCTACAGCAGCCTGCGCCAAGATAGCTTCACTTGCAGCTTGGGCGTTTTCTTGCGCTGCTTGTTTGATTCTTTCGGCTTCTGCTTGAGCTTGCTCTAACTTCTGCTGTGCTTCTTTGAGTTGCTGTGCAGCTTGAGAAGCACGTTGCTCTGCATTCTTAATTGCTGTTTCAATTGTATCCCGGCGGCCTTTCAGGGTTTTACCCAAAACCTTCCGCCCGAAAACTAACAGCACAGTAATAATAATGGCCAGGTTAATCAGGTTGGTGTCAAATATATCTGTATTTAGACTAAAACCACCATGTCCCGCTTCTTCTGCCAAGTCACCTCCGACGGCGCTGGCTTCCGCCATCAACAGTAAAAAAGTCCCCATGATTTTTCGTCCACAACTCGCTGCCAAGGCTTAACGTGACCCACGCCGCCAACAAATGTTACTTGGCGAGTGCGTCTTTACAATGTCGCTTAATGATTCCAAGCTAAATTTTCATTAGCGCCGACTTACTATATCTGCTCCTAAAAGCTTTTCTAGTATTTGGCGACTGAGTGAATCTACTTGTTGCTCCAATGAAGCAAAAGCGGCTTGTTTCTGCTGCTCAATTTCACTAGCAGCCTTTTCTTTTTCTACCTGGGCTTGTTTCTGCACTGCTGCTATTTTCTCAGCCGCAATTTTTTGAGCTTCGGCTTGAGCATCAGCAATGATTGTTTGAGCTTGTCGTCTAGCACCTGCTAGAGATTGCTCATATTCCTCTGCCAATTTTTCGGTTTTTGACAAGCGTTCCTGTGCTTCTAATTGATTACTACGGATGTAATCATTCCGGCCATCAATCGCATTGCCCAGTGGCTTGTATAGTGTTGCGTTCAACACTAAAGCTAAAACTAGAAACTGAATTGCCATTAAGGGCAGGGTAGCATCTAGATCGAACAGCCCCCCTTCCTTGGCAACCTCTTCTACTGCTAATAAGGTGATCCAGTGTGTCATGGTTGCTAATTTCTATCTAATATATTAGTCCTGAGTCCTGAGTCGGTGAGTTATGAGTTATGAGTTAATTTTCTAACTCTTAACTCCTAACTCCTAACTTTTTGTACTCAGTACTCAGTACCGATTATGCGAAGGGGTTAGCAAACAGTAGCACTAGAGCAACTACTAGACCGTAGATGGTTAGCGCTTCCATGAATGCCAAACTTAATAGCAATGTACCGCGAATTTTGCCTTCAGCTTCTGGCTGACGAGCAATACCTTCTACAGCTTGTCCAGCAGCGTTACCTTGACCAATACCAGGTCCGATTGCAGCCAAACCAACAGCAAGAGCAGCAGCGAGAACGGAAGCAGCAGCAACTAATGGGTCCATGATCTTATTTCCTTAATTTACTGAGTTGAGTTGATTTAGACGTTGTTGTGTGTCAGTTGCCATTTGCCCTTGATCATTGTTAAATAACCAATGACTCATGACTTTTGAGGGTATTGAATGCCCCTCATTCATGATGCTCTTCGCCATGATCTTCCATCGCTTCACCGATGTAAGCGGCGGCTAAAGTCGCAAAAATTAGTGCTTGGATGGCGCTGGTAAATAGTCCCAAAGCCATGACTGGCAGAGGTACAAACAAGGGTACTAGCAATACAAGTACACCTACTACAAGTTCGTCAGCCAAAATGTTGCCGAATAAACGGAAGCTGAGGGAAAGAGGCTTGGTGAAGTCTTCAATAATCTTGAAGGGCAACATAAACGACACTGGTTGGACGTAGTTGCCAAAATACCCTAAACCCTTTTTGCTGAATCCAGCGTAAAAATACGCCAGCGATGTCAGCAACGCTAAGGCAACTGTTGTATTGATGTCGCTTGTAGGTGCTGTTAGTTCACCTTCTGGTAAATGTATCAGCTTGAAAGGAACCAGCGCCCCTGACCAATTTGACACAAAAATGAACAAAAACAAAGTGCCAACAAAAGGCACCCAAGGGCGATATTCTTTTTCGCCAATTTGGTTTTTAGCCAAATCCCGAATGAATTCCAGGGCGTATTCCATGAGGTTCTGCAACCCACTGGGAATTCTTTTGATGTTACTGCTTGCGGCTAAGGAAACTAGCACTAGCACACCAATAACAAACCAGGATGTGAGAAACACCTGACCGTGTAGCTTCAAGTTGCCTATTTGCCAGTACAGATGTTTACCCACTTCCAATTCGGCAAGTGGAAGAGAGTAGAAGTTCAGAAAATTCAGCATTTTCTTTCCATATCAATCGTTTCTCCAATATTACCTGGAGAAGAGGAGCTTTCGTTGCAGTGTGGATATTCCTCACGCAAGGCTTAGTTTAGCTTTTTCAGGTTGTCCGCGCTTTGGCTAGTCAGAGACAAAAGCCATCCTAATTACGTAGAAGATGAGTGTGGCTTTGTATGTGAGAAATCCCAAAAATATGGGTAATATTTGTAGTTGATTCCACCGCGATGCTAGGAAAATCAGAGCTACTAATAAGGCTAACCGGGTTTTACTCAGCGCCTGTTTTTCTCTACCTAAACGCTCAACATCTTTTGCCAACAGCCTCAAGTAAAGCACACCTGCACACGCCCCTAATAGATAATTTAGGGCAATGTTCAGCGAGTAAGCAATCCACACAGAGATAAAAACAGTCACTGTTAAGGCAAGTGTAATTATCAACAACTCCTGGTAGAGTTGATAGAACTCCTGCATGGAGGCGTTATCTGGTTCTGTGTCTTCAAAACCAGATTGAGTTTCTTGTTGTGTTGTCGGAGTGGGGTCGATTGAATCTTCTGACAAGCTCACGAGACTTGAAACCAGTACAGCTAACTTATAATGACTGCACATTCAGTCAGCTGAATCATATCACGATCAGGTAACAATACTTTAGAAAAAAACAATTAACTTCTTGCCATGATCAGACTCAGGGTAGAAGCCCGCCCTGTAACGGAAAATCGTAGGCGAGGGAGTGAGGCAGAACGGGGATAAAAAGCCGAAATTCAGGCTAATCAAATTCCAACTTTCTTCAAATTTCGCCTTTTTATCGTTATTGCCTGTTTTAGGCTATTCGGCTTTGAATTTGCACATCCAGGGCGGGACGGATGCCTACCCCACAAGGGTTATATTAAATGATGGTATGCAAATTATCGGATGTTCAGCTGATTGGGTAATTGTAGAATCAGCTTTCTGGTCTTGGTACTGCAATTAACTCGGTGACAATAAAATTATCTGCTGTTCGAGGAGTGACCTGATTTGATTCAAGTCGATTTGCACGGTTGCCAAAATTTCTGCTACGGTTAAATTTCCATCACATTTTTGTAAAAATTGCAACTCTAATTCTGATAAGTTGACAATTTGATAATTGTAATTAAATAGACATTGGTTGGGAAAACCATCAGTACAAGGATTCAGTTCGGGAATGGCTGGCAATAGGTCTTTATCCTCTGACCAGTTGGATTTAATTAGGGGAAGACGACCGAGGAAAAACTCATAATGGGTGACTTCGGGGTTTAGTAATTCTATCAGCCGGTAACGCTGGCGATCGCTCAATTCATGCGCCCGTTCAATTAACTCCGGTGCTTTCGCCAAAAGTCTTCCTAACTGCCAAAAATCAGGATTAGAAAAATTAATAAACTCCAAGCCAGAAGCATCAATTAATTCAAACAGCGTCTCAATGTTGTAATCAATTTCCTGGGGATGAACGTACATATCAGCAAAGCATTCATCCTTATGGTTTTCTAAAGACCAAAGTTCCTGATCTCGCTTGACAATTCTGTTCTTTTCTGGTAAAGAAGAGAATAATTTGCGTCCGACTTGTACCCCATCACGATAATCGCCTTTTTTGTCACCTTGGAGAAGTGCGATCGCCTTTTGCATAAGTTGAATTTCCCAGCGTCCCAATTCGCCATAGACAAAAATGTGCATTAGTCCACCAGGGGCTAACTTCTTGGCTAAAGCTTGAATACCACGAATAGGGTCAGGTAAGTGATGCAACACACCCACGCAGTTAATTAAATCAAACTCCCCTGGTAGCTGTTCCACATCGTACAAACTCAGGTGATGAAACTCCACCCTATCAGCACCAGAACGTTTACAGCGTTCTTTGGCTACCTCCAAAGTTCCCGCACTTAAATCAATACCTACCACCTGGGCTTGGGGGTTGAGATGTACCAAATATTCAGTACTCACACCGGAACCACAACCAGCATCTAAAATGCGGATATCTTGCTTTGGTGGTTTGCGTCCAGTGCAGAAATTGTAAGCGGCTAACCAATTCCAGCGCCAATTGTACCCAGGAGGGGCTTCATCTAGTAGAGGTTCTGGGGGGAAGGGATAAGTGTCGTAGAGTTTCGCAACAGCAGCACTAACAGTTTGGGAGTCTGACATGATGAGGAAGAACGCAGCATTTCTGAGTTTAGCGGATTGGGAGAATTATTCACCATTTGGTAAACTGATTCCTTGTTCAAGTAACAATTGCCGCAACTTAGCATTTTCTAACTCGGCAGAATCAGCCCGTTGTTTTTCCTGTTCTACGGGTGTGAGTAACCAATTATTGTCTTGATCATACCAACGCAGCCACAGTCTTTTTAATCCTTGATATTCTCCATCCCATAATCCTAAACCTAACTCTGCTGGCTCTAACCACACCCCTAATCCATTTACAGAAAGAGGTTGATAGCGGTTCATCATTAAACCAAAACAGTGAAACTCATTAGTGTAACGGTTGAAGACAAAATAATAGGGAACTCTTAAAATTCGCTCATACACAGACCATTTATTAGGCGGTTGATTCACCTCCCGTAAACTTCGCCCTAAATCTTCCGCTTCTGTCCCTGGTGATATTAGTTCAACTGCTACAAAAGGATTAATTCCCTCTTGCCAAGTAACATAACTTAATCGCAATTCTGTTTGATTATAAAAACGCGATGCTCCCAAAACGGCAAACCAATCGGGGCGTTTATACCATTGGGGATGATGAGGATCATAGTATAAGTTTAAATCACTAGCTGTAAAAATATTATCCTCAGCATAACTAGGCGGACGAAAAGTCATGCGGAGTAACTCAGGTTGGAGAAGGTGAAATTCATCTGGCAAACCTGGTTCCTCCTGATTTTCGCTGGGCAAGTCATACATGGTTGGCAGTGTTTCTGTAGGAGGTAAGGGCGGGTCTACTTGATACATTTTGCTCAACTCCCCATATTTCTGTTCTTGAATAATTTTAACTTTCTGTTTTCACAACTAATAAATCTCTGAAGCTTTATTAATAATTGCCTTTATAGCGTTTCTCGGTTGAGTTAGATACAAGAACCCCACCCCCAACCCCCTCCCCGCAAGCGAGGAGGGGGCTATGATATACCTTGATTGAATAAAAGTTCGTAGTAAGGACTTTAGTCCTTTCCATTTCATGAGGGTTGATAATTTCTGCACAACGAGACTCATAAAAGAGCGCTAATTCCATAGATTTATACGAATGTTTATGTTAAATTATACACAACAAGGAAAAATATTCATTAAATATTTAGCATCTAATTGTGCTTAACCAGGAGTATCCAAATGCCAGTAGGACTGCCTGAATTCGTTGAAAATCCGGAAACTCGTTGCCCAGTAATTTTATTGCTAGATGTATCTGGCTCTATGTCAGGAGAACCCATTCAAGAGTTGAATCGCGGACTGGCTGCTTTCAAAGAAGATGTAGTAAAAGATTCCCAAGCAGCACTGAGCGTAGAAGTGGCTATTGTCACTTTCGGTAGTTCTGTGCAGCTAACACAAGATTTTGTCAATATTGAACACTTTACGCCACCACAGTTAAAAGCAGATGGTTTAACACCAATGGGTGAAGCTATCGAGTCTGGTTTGAATTTATTGGAAAACCGGAAGAAAACATACAAAGATAATGGCATTTTATATTACCGTCCTTGGGTATTTCTAATTACCGATGGAGTGCCTACGGATAAGGCTAAATTGAACAATGCGGCGCAACTACTTAAAAAAGCTGAAAGTAAGAAGAGATTGTGTTTTTTTTCCGTAGGCGTACAAGGTGCTGATTTTAACGTTTTACGACAACTTAGCACAAAGCATCCCCCAGTCATGCTGAATGGTTTAGACTTTCGCTCACTGTTTGTTTGGCTTTCCACTTCCATGAAACGGGTTTCTAGTGGCAAAGTTGGGGAAGCTGTAGCATTACCTGCTGTGGGATGGGGACAAATTACCACTTAGATTTTTGAGGGTTTATCGTGGGTTGGAAAGCAATTGCTCGTTATGACGTGGGAACGAGTCATCAAAGCCAAGAATTACCTTGTCAAGACTATGGAAAATATCGCATCTTTCAGGATGTGATTGTGGGAGTGATTGCTGATGGTGCTGGTAGTGCTAAATATTCTGATGTGGGTTCTAAATTAGCGGTCGAAACTGTACTCAATTGCTTTGAAAGCATTAATCAAATTTCTGATCAACAAGGCTTTTCTCAGCCACTTTCCCAAAAACAAACTGAGAATGTTTTTGCTGAAATTGTCAAAAAAGTAATTGCACAGTTACGCCAATTAGCAGATGAAAAAGATTATGATATCAATGATTTAGCTTGTACACTCTTGGTTTTTATAGCTACTCCCCATTGGTTGGGTGCTATGCAAATTGGGGATGGATTTATAGTGGTGCGTCCCCAAGACTCAGAAGATTATCAATTGTTGTTTCAACCAGATAAGGGTGAGTTTGCTAATGAAACCACTTTTATTACTTCCAGAGATGCACTAGCGGAAATGCAGATAAAGGTGATTTCAGAGCCACAAAAGTTTATTTGTGCTTCTACTGATGGACTGGAGAAATTAGCAATTCGCATGAGTGATTGGAAACCTTTTTCACCATTCTTTAAGCCTTTTGAAGAATACTTAGAAGAAACAGCTAATCCAGAGGATGAAGCGGAATATCTCGTTAATTTCCTCAAATCGGAACGGCTAAATGCTCGCACTGATGATGATAAAACTTTGCTATTGTGTCTTTGGGAAAAAAATTAATATTCCATGACGCGTCTCATTTGTGGTAGTACGGGTAAATCAATCACTCTTGTGGGTGAACCTCTGGCTAATAGTGGTGAAGGTAAGGTTTGGCGAACTAATGACAATGGTTATTTAGCCAAAATTTACCACTCGTCCACACTTGAAAGGGTGCAGAAATTAGCTGTGATGACAGCGCACCCACCCACAGAGCCAAATTCCCACCTCAATCATATTTCTTTTGCTTGGCCTAAGTCATCGCTGAAAAATGCTGAGGGTGATTGTGTGGGCTTTTTGATGCCAGAAATTAAGGGCGCAAAAGAACTTCTTGATATATATAATCCCCAGCGTCGCAAGAGGTTAAAACTTCAGGTTGATTGGCGTTTTCTGCACACAACAGCACAGAATATCGCCTCAATTATTGCTGCACTTCATTATTATGGTTATGTATTGGGTGACATCAAGCAGCAAAATATTTTGGTTAATAATCAAGCTCTACCTTCAATTATTGATACAGATTCTTTTCAGGTTCGTCATCCCCAAAATGGTAAAGTTTATCGTTGTTTGGTAGGTTCTGAGGGATATACACCACCAGAACTGATTGGTAAGGACTTTTCTAATATTGACCAAACGGAAATACATGACCGTTTTCGGTTAGCAGTCATTATCTATCAATTATTATTTGGTGGTGAAAGTCCTTTTGGGGGAAAGTGGATAGGTGCGGGGGAAACTCCAGAAATCGATGAACTTATCTGTCAGGGTTTATGGCTGTATGCACTAAACAGCCCGTTTCAACCTGTGGAGAGAACAATTCCGATTGAAATTGTACATCCAGAGATTCAGCGATGTTTTCTGAGATGCTTTAATGATGGGCATAAAAATCCTCATTTACGCCCTACGGCTAGGGAATGGTTAGCGGCGTTAAAAGTTGCTAGTAATAGTCTGATGCCATGTGAAAGGATAGATGGTCACTACTATAGCCAAACTTATGGTAAATGCTATTGGTGCGATCGCTCTACAAATCTTGGTGTTGAGATTTTTCCTGGAGTTGTTAAAGTAGATTCAGCTGCTGTAGTTGAATCTACATCACAACCGCAATTTTTTAACAATAAGATAATAGGACAACTAATACACACCCTAAATGATCATTCTAAGTCCGTTACTTCTGTAACGTTCAGCCCCGACGGACAAATCCTTGCTAGTGGAAGTTGGGATAACAGTGTCAAGATATGGGATGTGGCTAAAGGAAACTTACTTGACACCTTCAAACAAAAACGTCATCCTGAGTCGGTTAACTCTGTAGCATTCAGTCTTGATGGTAAAACTCTTGCTATTGGCACTGGGAACAAGGCTATAATCAGAAATATTAATAAGATATGGAATAAGCTTAGAGGAGAAATACTAGAAACCCTAACTTATCATTCTAAGCCTGTTAATTCTGTAGCGTTCAGTCCTAATGGCAAAAATCTTGCCACTGGGAGTCGTGACACAATTATTAAGATTTGGGATATGACTAAAGTAATAAGTATTTCAACTCTCAAAAATCATAGAGGGGGTGTTAATTGTGTAGCATTCAGTCCAGATGGTAAAACCCTTGTTAGTGGAAGTTGGGATAACACTATCAAACTGTGGGAAGTGACTACTGGAAAACTACTTCAAACCCTACCTGGGCATTCTCAATCAGTTAATTCTGTATTCTACAGTCCAGATGGTAAAACCATTGCTAGTGGGAGTTCTGACAACACTATCAAACTGTGGGAAGTGACTACAGGAAAACTACTCCAAACTCTATCTGGGCATTCCAAATCAGTTAATTCTGTATTCTACAGTCCAGATGGTAAAACTATTGCTAGTGGGAGTTCTGACAACACTATCAAACTGTGGGAAGTGACTACAGGAAAACTACTTCAAACCCTATCTGGGCATTCCAACTTGGTTCATTCTGTAGCATTCAGCCTAGATGGTAAAACCCTTGCTAGTGGTAGTGAGGACAACACTATCAAGATTTGGCGAATCACATACTAAAAATGAGTATTTATAGCATTTTATCATCTATTATCTATTTTTTTGCTAAATTTGGCTTTTAAATTTGTAGCGATAAATATCTGAAATTATGTTTTTTCACCAATCAGAAGTAAATAAATTACTAATTATCAACTTCAACTGATTCCAGGAGAAGGAAAGGGAGGGACTTATAGAGACTTATTTGAATCAAGATGATTTACTGGCAATTCTCAAAGAAAATTGTTTAATGCAAACAGCAGCGCAAGTTACACAATTTGAAAATGCTTTAGTTGAAATTGCTAATCATCCAGATGACGATAATTTATCTGCATATCATCTGATTTTAAATGATCAATGTGAACAGCCAGAAGTGATGTTTAGCTTAATTCATTTTCTGGAATCTTTCCATGTAGAAAAACAAATTGCAGCATTTATTAAAGTTTTACCCCAATTAATGATAACTGCACCCGAATGGACAAGAATCATACATAACCGGATTTTAAATGATCAAACAGCTTGTGAAGCTTATCAAAAACTATTACATTCAGCTAATTTAACAACTCCTCATTTCCTGTATCATCTTTTGGAGGAAAGTATTGTAAATAAGCTGAAAATTAAGGATACTTCTTTAACTATGAAGCAATAAATGCTGCGATGTAATTCCACTTTTGTTACCTACATGAAATTGATGCTGGATGTTAAGCACATTCCCCGACTAAATTCCGGGGGATTTCGCGTCATTAGCCTTAAAGGTGGGTTACAACGGAAATACATTTTCAGTGTTTTCCAAAGTTTTGTAGCCGTCTAACCCACCCTACTTAAACAAAACTTAGCTAAATATTAAATTATATTAAAAAATACTAATTTTGTTACAAAGTATGATTGTGACTTTGTACGATAGGATACAAAATAATGGTAATTTTCGCCCAGAGAGAATATGTACTCATTCCAGATAACCCATTTGGATTGCAGATTGTACATACTTCTTAATAAATCACCAGCGTCAACGCAAAACGTTTTAATCTAAAGCTAACTGGGTTAACTTACTGGCAGTTTTGCAGGTAGCACTCTTAGTCCATGCTCACACCAATGTGTCAAGCCTCAAAACAACCCAGATTTAACACATAGATAAATTAAAGGAGTTTTACAAATCTAATGAGCATTAAGGCAAGTGGTGGAAGCTCCGTTGCACGTCCGCAACTATATCAAACTCTGCCGGTGGCGACGATTTCCCAAGCCGAGCAGCAAGACCGCTTTTTGGGAAACGGTGAACTCAGCGAACTAGCAAGCTATTTTGCCTCTGGCGCAAAGCGTCTGGAAATTGCTCAGATGCTGACGGATAATTCCGAAATCATCGTTTCTCGCGCTGCTAACCGGATTTTTGTCGGTGGTTCTCCTATGGCTTTCTTAGAAAAGCCTCAAGAACGAGAACTAGCAATGGCTGGGGCTGGTGCTACGGCTGAGGGAAGTGTTACAGAAGGGATGAAACTCGGAACTGTCACCTACGTTGAAAGTCGTGGTGGTTTCCTAGAAAATTTACGGTCAATATTTAACTCCTCTCCAGGTGGTCCCACACCTCCAGGTTTTAGACCCATCAACGTCGCCCGTTATGGTCCTAGCAACATGGCCAAGAGCTTACGGGATTTATCCTGGTTCTTGCGTTATGCGACTTATGCAATTGTGGCAGGAGACCCCAATATTATCAGTGTGAATACACGGGGTTTGCGGGAAATCATTGAAAATGCTTGTTCTACTGAAGCCACATTAGTAGCTTTGCAGGAAATCAAATCAGCATCACTTTCCTACTTCCGCAAAGATGCTGTGGCTACAGAAATTGTGTCTCAGTACATGGATGTTTTGCTCAATGAGTTCAAAGCACCCACACCTTCTAATATTGTTCGTCAGCGTCCCTCTGGCGACCAACAAGGGCTACAACTGCCACAAATTTACTCCGTAGCAGCAGAACGTCGTCCTAAGTTTGCGATGAAGCCTGGTTTGTCAGCCAGTGAAAAAATTGAGGTTGTGAAAGCAGCCTATCGGCAACTTTTTGAGCGCGACATTACCCGTGCTTATAGCTTGTCGATTTCTGACTTGGAATCGAAGGTGAAAAATGGCGATATCTCCATGAAGGAGTTTGTTCGCCGTCTCGCTAAATCTCCCCTTTACCAAAAACAGTTTTATCAGCCTTTTATTAACAGCCGAGTTATTGAACTCGCTTTCCGTCACATTTTAGGACGGGGACCAAGTAGCCGGGAAGAAGTGCAAAAATACTTTGCGATTATTTCTAACGGCGGTCTACCAGCTTTGGTTGATGCTTTGGTTGATTCCAATGAATACGGCGATTACTTTGGTGAAGAAACAGTTCCCTACATCCGTGGTTTGGGTCAAGAAGCTCAAGAATGTCGTAACTGGGGACCACAGCAAGACTTATTTAAATTCAGTGCGCCTTTCCGCAAAATACCTCAGTTTATTACGACTTTTGCGGCTTACGATCGCCCACTCCCAGACCAACATCCATACGGTTCTGGTAATGACCCCTTGGAAATTCAATTTGGGGCGATTTTCCCGAAAGAAACCCGCAACCCCAGCAGCAGTCCGGCTCCTTTTGGTAAGGATACCCGCCGCATCTTGATTCACCAAGGGCCGGGGATTAATAATCAATTGAGTAATCCCAAGGCGCGGGGTGAATTCCCTGGTTCTTTAGGTCCCAAAGTGTTCCGATTGGATCAGGTTCCTTCGACTCTCAGCCGCAAGGGTGGTAAGGGTGTCAGCGTTAAGTTCTCGGAAAGTTCTACCCAAGCGGTAATTAGAGCGATTTACCTGCAAGTCTTTGGTCGTGATGTTTACGAAGGTCAACGCCTGAAGGTGGCAGAAATTAAGCTGGAAAACGGCGAAATTACTGTCCGCGAGTTTGTCCGCATTTTGGCGAAGTCGGATTTATTCCGCAAGATGTACTGGACATCGCTGTATGTTTGTAAGGCGATTGAGTATATTCACCGTCGCTTGTTGGGTCGTCCTACCTACGGTCGTCAAGAAAACAACAAGTACTTTGATATTGCTTCTAAGAAGGGTTTCTATGCAGTTGTAGATGCCATTCTAGATACCCCAGAGTACAGCGAGGCATTTGGTGAAGATACAGTACCTTACGAACGGTATTTGACTCCGGCTGGTGTGTCGTTGCGTCAATTGCGCGTTGGTAGTATTCGCGAAGATGTGGGTACTGGGAAGGTTGAAAAAGTTGAAACACCTCGCTTTGTAGAACTGGGTACGGTAACAGAAAACCGCACAGAACCTGATATCCAATTCCGGATTAATCAAGGTGTTACCAAACAGCGCGAACAAACCAAAGTCTTTAAGCTGGTAGCAAATACTAGCAATAAAGTTGCTGTAAATACTTTGATCAATGCTGCTTATCGTCAAATTTTTGAGCGTGATGTTGCACCTTACATCATCAAGAATGAGTTTTCAGCTTTAGAAAGTAAGCTGGGTAACGGCGAAATCAGTGTGAAGGAATTTATTGCTGGTTTGGGTTACTCGAATCTCTACCTGAAGGAGTTCTATACACCCTATCCCAACACTAAGGTGATTGAGATGGGAACTAAGCATTTCTTGGGACGTGCGCCGATAGACCAAGCTGAAATCCGTAAATATAACCAGATTTTGGCTACCCAAGGGATTCGCGCTTTTATTAATGCGATGGTGGAAAGTGTGGAATATAGCCAAGCTTTCGGTGAAGATACGGTTCCTTATCGTCGCTTCCCCACTCTCCCTGCGGCTAATTTCCCCAATACGCAAAAGCTTTACAACCAACTGACGAAGCAAAATAAAGATGTGGTTGTGCCGAGCTTTGAGACTGTGAAGCCCCGCATGAACTCAGCGAATATGCCTATTTTAGCGAAGGCGATCGCCGATTTAGCAGCCCAAGCCAAGGCGATGGATAAAACCAAGCCGTTATTTATTGAATTGGGTCGTTCTTTCAATGATGGTCGCGGTCAGTCTGTGGAAGTGGGTGTAGGTACAAGTCGCCGCAAACCTGCACGAATTCACCGCTTTACGCTAGGTGCAAATCAAGCAGAGAAGCAACTGGTAATTAATGCTGCTTACTGTCAAGTGTTGGATATATTTAGCGGTCAAGTTCCCCAAGACTTCCGCCGTTCTAACTTAGACAGCAAACTGCGGAACGGGGAAATCTCTGTGCGTGAGTTTGTTAGAGAGTTGGCTAGTTCTGAAATCTACCGCAAACGGTTCTATACGCCTTATCCCAATACCAAAGTGATTGAGTTCCTATTCCGTCACCTATTGGGACGCGCACCAGCTACACAGGGCGAAATCCGCCAATATAACAAGTTGCTGGCTGATAGCGGTTTAAGGGCTGCTGTAGAGGCAATTGTGGATAGTCAAGAGTATGCCCGCTTCTTTGGTGAAGATGTTGTGCCTTATCCTCGCTACCCATCACTACCTGCTGGTAACTACCTTGGTAGTGTCCAAGCGGCTGCTGACTTGGTGAAACAGTCTTGGTCTAGTTTGTCACCTGCTGTACTGACAGGACGACCAAGCGATCACTAGGAGTTAACGCTTGTAGGGGCGGGTTCACAGATATCATTCAAAATGAACGAGGATCTTAATAAACCCGCCCTTACCGAGGTTTGGAAATTGGAGCTTTATTCGGTTCGGTTAAAGATGAAAGTCATTTTTTTTTAACGAACCGCCAAGTACGCCAAGAGCGCCAAGGGAAGAAAGAAGAGGAAGAAATGCTTAATTGAAGTTTTCCCCCTGCTCCCTGCTCCCTGCTCCCCTGCCTCTTTTCCCTCATCGCCTTGTGTAATAAAGCTTTCCGGCAAAAAATGGCTGTTAAATCTGAAAATTAATATTACAAAGTATTAAGAACAGTCATAAATGCCCGACAGAATGCCGGAAAATGTTTTGCGGAAGGTAGTTGAGTTTTCTCTCTAACTCGTCATGCGATAGCTATGGCAATTATTTAATTGTTTTCTCTCAAGCGACGAGAACAGAAAGCTACTTCTACACCAATTAAAGTCTCACCAGTTTCTTCAAATTCTGGTTTCATTAGTACTGGAGGAATCCATTAATGAGTATCGTCACGAAGTCCATCGTGAATGCTGATGCAGAAGCCCGCTACCTTAGCCCCGGCGAACTGGATCGGATCAAAAGCTTTGTTTCCGGTGGTGAACGTCGCCTCCGCATCGCTCAAATTTTGACCGAAAACCGCGAGCGCATTGTTAAGCAAGCTGGTGATCAGTTGTTCCAAAAACGCCCTGATGTTGTTTCTCCTGGTGGAAACGCTTACGGCCAAGAAATGACCGCTACTTGTCTGCGCGACTTAGACTACTACCTCCGCCTTGTCACCTACGGAATTGTTTCCGGTGATGTTACCCCCATCGAAGAAATCGGTGTTGTGGGTGTGCGTGAAATGTACAAGTCTCTCGGCACTCCTATTGACGCTGTGGCTGGTGGCGTTAACGCGATGAAGAATGTTGCTGCTACCTTGTTGTCTGCTGAAGACTCTGGTGAAGCTGGCGCTTACTTCGATTACCTAGTCGGTGCGATGCAGTAAGCTGAAGCTGTTTTTACTGCTGCTGAAACACAACTATTGCAATCAGGTTGGAAATAAGGAAAGAACAACATGCAAGACGCAATTACCTCTGTCATTAATGCTTCAGACGTTCAAGGTAAATACTTGGATACTGCGGCTCTAGAAAAGCTCAAAGGCTACTTCGTAACTGGTGAACTACGCGTGCGCGCTGCTACAGCTATTAGTGCTAACGCAGCTGCGATCGTTAAAGAAGCAGTAGCTAAGTCCTTGTTATACTCTGACATCACCCGTCCCGGTGGAAATATGTACACCACCCGTCGCTATGCTGCTTGCATCCGCGATTTGGACTACTACCTACGTTATTCAACCTACGCTATGCTAGCTGGCGATCCTTCGATCCTAGACGAGCGCGTATTGAATGGCTTGAAAGAAACCTACAACTCCTTGGGTGTTCCCGTAGGCGCTACTGTACAAGCTATCCAAGCTATCAAAGAAGTAACCGCTAGCTTAGTCGGCCCCGATGCTGGTAAAGAAATGGGCGTTTACTTAGACTATATCTCCTCTGGCTTGAGCTAAGAGTTAGTTGGCACTTAATACATTAGGTGCGGCTTTATTAAGGTCTGGAAATCAATTGTGAGTGTTAGAACGTTTTATTGCTTATATTGTGAATGAGTGTTAGCGGTCTAGTATTGATAGTTGATTTCCAGACTTGGAGTGATTAATTTAAATATTTGCATAGAAATATACACTCCCACTTTTGTTTGTAATAAAAAACTTTTCACAATCACCGTAGGAGATTTAAGATATGGCTCGTTTGTTTAAAGTTACTGCTTGTGTCCCCAGCCAATCCCGCATTCGTACTCAAAGAGAGTTGCAAAATACTTACTTCACCAAGCTAGTTCCTTACGAAAACTGGTTTCGCGAACAGCAACGCATTCAAAAAATGGGTGGCAAAATTGTGAAGGTAGAATTAGCAACTGGTAAGCAAGGTACTAACGCTGGGTTGCTTTAATTAATATATAACGAACATCATTCTAGGGAGTTGTCAAGAGGTCAAGATAGGCCTCTTTTTTGTTGTGTGTAATTTTGCCAATTAATTAACTTAACCTCTTGTTTTGACACTGCCATAGACCTGACTATACTTAACTAATATTTTTAAATTATACATAATATAAATACTAATGTAATTTTACTGGAACATAGCATTAAATAGTCGAACACTTTTAAAACAACCTCTCAGAGATGGCGATCGCTTGCAAGTTGGTAACTGTGAAATTGTGGTAAACTTGGCAGGAACAAGCGATCGCCTTCGGTGCGGCTTTGCCGATCGCTACTGTGAAAATTTTGCTAAACCAAGTAAATACAGCAAAAAACCAGTCTCCGTCAGCTTATGTTAATGGTGCTGTGCAAGCAGAGTATCAAATTATGAGTTATAAGTTGTGAGTTATGAGTTTTACTTCTAATTTTTAATTTATTACTGTACCAAATCGTGAATCTACGCCACCTGATTCCAATTTTTGATAATTCCGTCTCCACCTGGGCTTTAGAGGCGCGGTTGCTACGCTGGTTAACATTAATTTGGCTGTTTGTCGGCTTAATTATGCTGTTTTCAGCATCCTATGTCGTAGCTGAAGCGAATCAAGGAGATGGACTGTACTACTTTAAGCGCCAAATTGCTTGGGTCTTCGTTGCCCTGATAGGATTCAACATGATTGTGAATCTTCCTTTACGGAAAATGTTGGGCAATACTCATTGGTTTCTCGCGCTGTTTTTGCTGTTAATCTTCGCGACATTGATACCAGGATTGGGTAGAAAGGCTTTTGATGCAGCACGTTGGATAGCAATCGGGCCAATTCCCCTGCAACCTTCAGAATTAATTAAACCCTTTTTGGTTCTGCAAAGTGCGCGACTGTTTGGACAATGGGAACGGTTGAGTTGGTCAATTCGTTTAACTTGGTTGGGTGTTTTTTGTCTAGTACTATTAGGAATTCTGGCACAGCCTAACTTAAGTACAGCCGCACTCTGTGGGATGACTATTTGGTTAATTGCCTTAGCGGCTGGATTACCTTACAAATATTTGGGAGGAACAGCAACTGGTGGGCTAATGTTAGGGTTAATGAGTATTAGCCTGAAAGAGTATCAGCGCAGACGTGTCATGTCATTTCTCGATCCTTGGGCTGACCCTAGAGGTGATGGCTACCAACTAGTACAAAGTTTGCTAGCAGTAGGTTCTGGTCAAACTTGGGGGGCTGGGTTTGGGCTTTCCCAACAAAAGCTGTTTTATTTACCAATTCAGGACACTGATTTTATTTTTGCCGTGTTTGCTGAAGAATTTGGTTTTGCTGGCAGTATTGTCATGTTGATGATCTTAGCTATATTCACCACACTAGGATTAATCGTGGCATTAAAAGCCAAGAATACAGTCAATCGACTAGTAGCCATCGGTGTCACAATCGTGATTATAGGACAATCTTTACTACATATTGCTGTTTCCACAGGTGCATTACCCACAACAGGTTTACCACTACCCATGTTTAGTTATGGTGGTAATTCCATGATTTCCAGCTTAGTAAGTATGGCTTTGCTGATTCGGGTAGCCCGTGAGAGTAGTGAAGCGGAGGTAGTACCATTGCGAAAACCCCAGCCTCAGAACTCGCGTCAACGCCGGATTTTGCAGAAAAAGTAAAAACCTAAATTCGCAGTCCCATAATTATTAAATCCCGTTCTATACCGTCAAGTTCTGCAACTTGCGGTAAATATCCCCACTGTTGAAACCCGAATTTGGCAAATAGCTTTAAGCTGGGTTGATTGTGGGCAAAAATAAAGCCCAACAGCGTTTTTATCCGTAAATTTGGACTTTGACTAACTGCTTGGGCGAGGAGTAGTCCGCCTAAACCACGTCCATGAACAGATGGGGAAATATAAATACTAATTTCGGCAGTGGCATCATAAGCTGGCCGTCCATAAAATGATTTAAAACTCAGCCAGCCCACAACGATACCTTCTACTTCTATCACCCAAACTGGTCTTTGTAAAGGCGATCGCCCTTGAAACCAAGCCCGGCGACTTTGTACAGAAACTGGTTCTAAATCAGCTGTGGCTTTGCGGCTGGGAATTGATGCATTATAAATTGCCACTATTGCAGGTAAATCAATCTCATTCGCATGGCGGATGGTCATTGCTGCCGTTTTGGAGAAAGATAAAATCTTTAAAATAATAGCAAAATAATCAAATTCTTGGTTAATCTTGCAGAAATGCTATCAGTTTATTTGTTTATCATAATTTTCAATTATTCATCCTAGAGAAACAGATGAATCTCTGAATATGAGAAAGAATAAATATATTGGCTAATTTTTGTAGCTATAACTACAAATAAACCTGGGAAATTTCAACCTATTTAAAAAGCTATATGCACCAAAGGTAGAGGTTGTTTCTATTAGCTATATCTAGGATTAATGTAGCTGAGAAAATTTCTAACTACATTTTATGTTTAAGAATTTAGTAAAGAATCCTGAAATTTCCGAAAATAACGAGCAGCAAGATTCAACTGTAGAATTAACTTTATTTATAAGTAAATTCAGAACTAGTATTTGGCTGTTAGGCATTCCGGCTTGGATTTATGGAATAGTAGATCAGAGTTTGGACACCTTTGCTGATGGTTATTTATCTAGCTTAGAATTTTTTCATCTCTTGACTACAGTTTTGTTTTTTTTAAGTTGGTTGTATTTAAAACCGGATATTAAAGATCAGCAATCTCAATTAAACTTGTGTCCAGTGCAATCAAATAAGTTTGCATTAAAAAAGCGACACATGATCAGCCAAGAATATATTTTACCTTTTCCTTACCTTTGCCAAATTTATCATCTGCTAAACTTAAAACATTTGGAAACAGTTCATAATTTTAGCTTAAATAATTTAAAAATTCTCAATATTAGCCACTTTCAGCCCACAAAGATTGGTGGAATTATCAAATTTCAAACAATTTTAGATTCTCCCGCTAATCCTCTGAGAATTTGGAGAAAACCGATTGTAGAGGTCGATTTAATTTTACACACTCCCTATACAATTGAATTGAGTATTCCAGTTTACAATAATAAAAGAATAATTGTAATTTTTCAAGCTTTCCCATTGACGGATAAGGAACATCAGTTATTCATAGATATTTACAGCGATCTAAATTGGCCTAAACCCTTATTGCAAATACTCTTACATTTTGCTTCTTGTTTGACATTATTTGAGGATTTACCCTATCTCCGCAACTTAACTGACAAGAATATTGAGCGTTTATTCAAATTAAGTAAATTTTCTAATAATGCAAGTACGTTACTCTTTAAAAGATTTGTTGAGCTTTATGGAACGAGTGGAAACACAGCTAAATTAATTGAAGGAAATCATTGAATCTGTGGAACCTCACCCCAGCCCTCTCCTTAGTAAGGAGAGGGGGTATGAAGCAAGTCGGGAAATTCTCTTTTTTGTCATAAGACCCCACCCCTAACCCCTCCCCCTTCGGGTTCACCAGTCGCCTACGGTGGGAAACCCGCCTACAGCGCTGGTTCACCGCAAGCGAGGAGGGGAACTGGATTTCCGGAGTATGAATATTCTAAGCACGCGCCAGCAAGGGGGCGGCTGCTAGTAAAGTTTTAGTGTAGGGGTGTTGAGGATCGCTAAAAATCTGCTTGGTACTACCGATTTCCACAATTTTACCACTGTGCATTACGGCAATGCGATCGCACAAAAACCGTGCTAACCACAAATCGTGAGTAATAAACAAGTAAGTTAATTCAAACTCTACTTTTAATTCTAACATTAAATCCAGCACTTGTGACTGAACACTGGCATCTAACATACTCACAGGTTCATCACAGATTAACAGTTTGGGACGAGTAATCAAAGCACGGGCGATCGCCACTCGTTGCTGCTGTCCCCCAGACAAATCCGATGGATAACGTTGATAATAAAGTTCTGGCGGTGTTAATCCCACCTTTTCCAACATCCATAATACTTGTGATTTCGCCTTTTCTGCATCAGCTAAATTGTGGATAAATAACGGATCAGCTATACTTTGTCCCACTGTCATCACCGGATTCAAACAAGCATGAGGATCTTGAAAAATCATTTGCATTTGTCGCCGGGAAGCCCGAATTTCTGGACGCGATAAAGTCGTTAACTCTTGTCCCAAAAATTCAACTTTGCCAGCCGTAGGACGAATGAGTTGTAAGATTGTCCTGGATAGGGTACTTTTACCACAACCTGATTCTCCAACTAATCCGAAAATCTCCCCTTGATATAGTTCTAAGTTAATTCCATCGACAGCTTTAATTGTTTCCCCTGGCTTTTTCCAGAGTCTTTCCATAAAATTGGGTTCTATAGTGTAATGCTGCTGCAATTCCGTAATCTGCAATATTGGTGATTGGGAAGTTTCTTTTCTAATGTCTTCATCCACTGCTTGAATATGCAAAGCTGCTTTTAATAGCGATCGCGTGTATTCATGTTGAGGTTGTCTCAATACAGTTTCAGTCGCACCCATTTCTACCATTTTGCCTTGATACATCACACCGATGCGATCGCAATACTCACCCACCATCGCCAAATCGTGAGAAATCAATAACAACGCCATGTTTTCTTCACTACATAGACGGGTTAATTCTTGTAAAATCTGGGCTGAGACGGTGACATCTAAACTGGTGGTGGGTTCATCAGCGACAATTAACTTGGGGTTGAGAAGTAAAGCCAAAGCAATCGCTACCCGTTGGCGCATTCCGCCGCTAAACTCATGAGGATACTGATTCCAACGACTCGCCGGAATATTCACTTTTGCCAAAGTAGCGATCGCTTGTTCCTTGGCTTCTTTGGTGGATAACTTTGGTGAATGCGCCTGAAGAGTTTCAATACAGTGCTTACCAATAGTCATCAAAGGATCGAGGCGTGTCATGGGATCTTGAAAAATTAGTGCGATCGCCTCTCCCCGAAATTTCCGTAACTGCTTAGGCATCAAATCAAACACCGATTCACCCTGAAACGTCACCCGACCCTCAACGCGACTATCAGGCGGTAACAAGCGCATTGCAGCCCTTCCTAAAGTTGATTTACCACAACCAGACTCACCCACCAAACCCATGGTTTCCCCAGGCTGCAAAGTCAAAGATACATCATCAATTGCCCAACTTAACGCTTCCTCGTGACTCTGAGGATAAGCAACACGCAGATTTTCTATACAAAATAAAGCTTCACTCATATATTAGTTGTTAGCCCTGAGCTACCACTGGAGATAATAAGTTTAAATTTCCGTCAGTCTATCAGATTAACTCCCCAATGCGGATGAGTCTAAACAGAACCTCACCCCCAACCCATCTAGTCGAAAGCTTTTTTGTTTAATTTCTGGTACTATGAATTCATAGCTATTGGTAATAATTTGGAACCAAAAAGCTGATTAAATAAGGTTTAGAAGTCGCCCGTTTTGGCTTGTAGCTTGTTAATAAACTTAAACTTTAATTGAGCCTATGCGACGTTTGACTCCATCCCATTTAACTCCCAAGTATCGTTCCAAAATGAATGATTTCTGACTTAACCAAGACCTTCGATTCCAGGATTCATAAGCTGGTACAGCCACATCTGTAAAAAACATTTGCCATGCTTCTAATGTCTGTTTTACACCAAATTGCTTGACTTGCTCTCGCCCATTTTCAACAATTGCACATCGAAAGGCTTTATCGTCCCGTAGCCGTTTAATCTGAGTTATGGTTTCTTCCAGAGAATTGACCTCAATATAACTTAACTCACTCTGACGTTGATCTCGATAAGCCGGTTCATTACCTAAAAGAACTGGAACTCCTGCTAACCAAGCATTGAATAGCTTGGTTGGCGGTTTCCAAGCTCCCTGTTCTTTATCCCAACTCTGAGGCACAGTATTAAACCCACGTACCGCTAAGATAGCATCAACATCACTAAAATCGTTCCATTCATTTCTACCCTTGAACCTCCATCGTAGTCCCATATCGCTCAAAGTCTTTTCCCAGGATGGATCTAAGAGTTCTGGTGTAAGATTCCCGCCAGTACCAAAGTAGGCAATTGTCTCAAATAGATCACCCCGTGCTGGATCTCTGGGAATGAGTCCTGGTATTGGCCAATGAGGCATATAATAACTGTTAGGTAATTTCTCTACCTCATAGCTATTCTGAACAACCTGCAATTGAGCATAAGGCCTAGGGGGTTTATCAGCTTTTAAATAAATCAGTAGCAAACGAGGTCCAGGACGCAGAAAAAACGATAGAGAATTATGGTGAACCAAAACGATACCTTCTTGGGGCATAGTTCCGGTTATTTCACAAGGAAACCCTGCTGCCTTCAAGTTTAAATAGGTTTGTACAATCCAGGCATACTCTCCATCGCTAATTCCTTGCTGGTTTAAAAAAGGCAAGTAAGTATTTGCATTAGATAAATGAGATAAGACATTTTGTGAGAACCACTCAAATTGAGAAAGGTAGAAATAAATAGATGGCAAATTTTTAGTCATATCAAAGATATAAGTATGAGTTTATACAAATTTTCATGCAATTATTTTTTCGTACTAAGTATTAGTATACACAATAATTTAGTTAATAAACAATCCAATTGTTTATTTTAAAGCTAATTTTTATACCGCATTTAATGTGACTGACAGTTAAATAACTTGATTAATGCTTTAAGAGACTTCCAAAAAATAAAACATCTCATATACAATCATGATAATCATTAGACTATTCAGTTATGTTGCTCAAGTTCTCACTTAAGCTCCTCTGGGTATCAAAAATCCTCCTATTCCTGTTGCTTCTTAATACCTTCTTGGTAGTCGAGTGTGAACAGTTACGTTAGTATCCGGTTTACCGATAAGTTCAAATAAATATGGGGCAATTCTTGAAAAATTTACCAGAAAATTGCATCTGTTTTCTTGACAACTCCCCACATTTTACCTCTGAACCTCTTCCACACTAACCATTTTAAAAGTTGTTACAAAAATAACTTTCAATTGGCAGTGAAAAATGAGATTATGTCAGAAATAGAGCAAAAGGTAAAGAATTGTTATTTTTCCTCCTCCGGTTCTGCCTGGAGAATAGCGTCACAGTATTGAATGAGAGTAGTCAGGCGATCGCTAATCGTCTTCAGCCTCCCTTCGGCAGTGGATGGTTGGCGCGCTCCTTGGAAAAACATCACATCAATTTCCAACAAGCGCAACTGCTTACTAATTTCTGTCCGATAGGATTGTACCCGCGAACTGCCATCAGGCAAAGGCACAATCTGCTGCCTAAACATTTGCTGCAACAACGATACACCCTTTCGCAGTTCCAATGCAGTTACTTGGGCAGAAGTGGTATCAGAACGTACTTGCTCTAGCAAAATTGCTAGTGTCTGATATTTCTCAAGGTTTAGAGACATTCAGTGCTAGTTAAGATAGTATTAGTGTCAAGAAAATTATCTTTTACAATAAACTTTCTCAACTTCTTATTAAAAACCATAAACCTCAAATTACGCTTTGAGGTTTTATTTGCAATAAGTCTATTTTTCAACATAAGATTTTTTAATGGCTGTATGGATAATTACCATAGACCACTAGAGAATCCTTCTCATTTTTTTACTGATCCCTTGCAGATAGCATTTTATGTCAACGATGCTATCCATTAGATTCATCTCTCACCTATCTACCCAACACCTTTAATCTTTAGTGTATGAGCAGCATACTTATAAATTCCACAACCGATCTCGCCCTCCCGGAATGGCTGATCAAATGTTTACGAGAATCTTCAGCATATAGGGGCGAACCAGAATCAGACCGAAAATATACTGATGCAGTATTAATTGGTCAGGCCTTTGAATTTGCTTATCAACTGCATGAAGGACAGTATCGCAAATCGGGCGAACTGTATATTAGTCATCCCGTTGCCGTGGCTGGATTGCTGCGAGATTTGGGGGGCAGTGCTGCTATGATAGCAGCTGGATTTCTTCATGATGTAGTTGAAGATACAGATGTCACAAGCGATGATATAGAAGCACATTTTGGACCAGAAGTGCGGCAATTGGTGGAAGGTGTCACCAAGCTGTCTAAAATAAATTTCACCAGCAAAACCGAAAGCCAAGCGGAAAACTTCCGGCGGATGTTTTTGGCTATGGCGCAGGATATCCGAGTAATTGTGGTGAAACTGGCAGACCGTTTGCATAATATGCGAACTTTACAGTATATGTCAGAGTCCAGTCGCCGCCGCAGCGCTCAAGAAACCAGAGATATTTTTGCCCCCTTAGCAAATCGCTTGGGAATGTGGCATATAAAATGGGAACTGGAAGATTTATCTTTTAAATACCTCGAACCAGAAGCTTATCGGCAAATACAAGAGTATGTTTCCGACAAACGGGCGGCGCGGGAAGAAAAACTGGCCAAAACTACAGAGATGCTGCGGGAACGTTTGCACCAAGCCGGCATTCACTGTCAAGATATTAGCGGTCGTCCCAAGCACCTTTATAGCATTTATCAAAAAATGCAAAGGCAGCAAAAAGAATTTCATGAAATTTACGATTTGGCAGCCCTGCGGATTATAGTCCAAACCAATGAGGAATGCTATCGGGCTTTGGCAGTAGTTCATGATGCTTTTCGCCCGATTCCCTCTCGATTTAAGGATTATATTGGATTGCCCAAGCCTAACCATTACCAGTCGTTGCATACTGGAGTGATTGGACTGAGTGGCCGTCCTTTGGAGATTCAAATTCGCACTATAGAAATGCATCATGTCGCTGAGTATGGGATTGCAGCCCATTGGAAGTACAAAGAAACAGGTGGTTCTACTAGCCCATTGACAAGCACAGATGAAAAGTTTACTTGGCTAAGACATCTGCTGGAATGGCAAAGTGATCTAAAGGATGCTCAAGAATATCTTGATAGTGTCAAAGACAATTTATTTGAAGATGATGTTTATGTCTTCACCCCAAAGGGGGATGTTGTACCCTTAAGCCCTGGTGCAACGTGTATAGATTTTGCTTATCATATTCATACAGAAGTAGGCAACCACTGTGCAGGGGCGCGGGTGAATGGTCGCATGGTCCCTTTGTCAACGCGGTTACAGAACGGTGCGATTGTCGAAATTATTACCCAAAAGAACAGCCATCCCAGTTTGGATTGGTTGAACTTTGCCAGGAGTTCAGCAGCGAAGTATCGGATTAAACAATGGTACAAGCGATCGCGCCGCGATGAAAATGTGGCTCGTGGACGGGAGTTGTTAGAAAAGGAACTGGGTAAAACTGGTTTTGATAGTTTGTTGAAATCCCAAGCCATGCAAACTGTAGCTGAAAAGTGTAATTACCACAGTGCAGAAGATTTACTCGCCAATTTGGGTTACGGTGAAATTACTCTCAACCTCGTGCTAAATCGCTGGCGAGAAGTAGCTAAAGGACAACAACCTGCTAACGTTATTCCTTTATTTCCGGGTAAAGAACTACCAACGACATCAAAAACTGTCCGCGATACGCCTCCCCCCAGCACGCGTCCTTGTGATTCACCGATTATTGGTGTAGAAGGATTGGTGTATCACTTAGGTGGGTGTTGTACCCCCATTGCTGGTGAACCGATTATTGGCGTGGTAACGCGGGGTAGGGGAATTACCATTCATCGCCAAGGGTGCAATAATTTGGAGAGTGTGGAATATGAGCGCTTAGTACCCGTGAGTTGGAACTCAGCCATCGAAAACATTAGCCGTCCCCACACTTACCCAGTGAATGTGCAAATCGAAGCCCTTGACCGTGTGGGAGTTTTGAAGGATATTTTATCGCGGTTGAGTGACCAGGGAATCAATGTGCGTCATGCACAGGTAAATACTTCCATTGGTCAACCAGCGTTGATTGACTTAGGAATAGATATACGCGATCGCTTGCAACTAGAGCAAGTATTTACTCAAATTAAAAAAATGAGCGACATTTTAAATATCCGTCGCCTTGGTCAAATTGACGAATAGTAGGCGGACAGAAAAACTGTGTTTCTTATTTGCTAGGGTGCGTTATGGACATTAAACCTAACGCACTAATTTAATATAACTCTAGCGGCTTTCAATTATTTGAGAACACCAAAATTCTGGCGGTGATATGATTTCAGGATTGTTTTTGGATATCACTCAAATACACACCGCTATCATAGGCATATACCGCATTCAAATATGTATCTTCCTTCAAGAAACCTATGAGAGACAAGTCATCCTTAGTCTCTGTATTTTTTGTCTCCAGATATCTCATCAAGAAAACAATACAACTTCTAATCTCACACATTTTCTCATCGCTAAGTTTTGATAATTAAGGCGTATTACCAACATTAATAGACTGCAACATTTTTTCTCGCTTCTTCCTGGCAATTTCCTGTAAATCAACCGTTCTATCCGTCTCATCTACGATTTCACCAGTTATCACTTCCAACACATCTTCCAAAGTGACAACCCCAGCCACACCCCCATATTCATCAACCACCACAGCTAAATGTTCACGCGCGGCTATAAAATTTTTCATCAGTTTATCTGCGCGAATTATTTCCGGAACGAAATTAACTTTGCGGGCTAAATTAGCAATTTTTTCCTGGTTATTGCCTTCAACCATCGCTGTCAGTAAATTTTGCTTTAAGGCAAATCCAATTACTTGATCAATAAATTCATCAACTACAATAATCCGGGTATGTTGAGAAGCAATAATATCTTTTTTTGCTTCCTCAAGAGTTAGATGACCTCGGATATATGTCAACATAATTCTCGGTGTCATCAAATCTGCGGCTGTCACATCATTTAATCTAAACACCCGTTGGATCATTTCTGCTTCATCGCTTTGAATAATTCCCTCTTGTTGACCAATGTTTGCCAGTAGCTTAATTTCAGCCTCATTTGTAGTTGGTCGTTTTTTGGTTTTAAAAAAACGTGCCGTCAGATTTTCGATAATCCAGACTAAGGGTGTGAAAGCTATAGAAAGTCCAGTCACAGGTAAAGCTGCCAACATGGCGATGGGTTCAGAGTAACGCTCTCCAATAGTCTTGGGAATGATTTCAGCAAAGATAATAATCAAGAAGGTAAACATTCCCGAAAATATCCCTAACCAAGTATCTCCTAACACTTGACTAGCAATACTACCTGTAAGAATACTGCCAACAATATTAAAAATATTGTTCAGAATTACAATGGTTGCAATCGGTCGATTCATATTTTCTCGAATCGCCAAAAGTGCAACTGCTGAAGGGTTATTTGATTGTGCTAATTGTCTAACTTTCAGAGGAGAAACAGAAAACAGCGCCGTTTCTGTACAAGAACAAAGCGCTGAACCTAAAATAACAACCAACACAATGATTACAAGCTGGAGCATAAAGTTTCCCAAGTATGGGAAGAAAATTTGGGACTGAGTACCGCCAGGGGCAACTAGATATAATATATTATTTTTTTTATTTTATCAATATCCAAGAACGATCTGCCAAAGCGATGCTTTTCTTTCCTCCTCTCCTTAGCTACCTTGTGTGTATACGGTAGGGTGGGATTCTCAAATATAGGTCATCATAAATAATAGTGCATCTGTTTGTTTATCTGTTCAATTCTCATGCAACAAATATTTCCTGGAGAAGTATTCGCCAACACTGCGGATTTTGATCATGGGATTCGCCAACTCTTACCCCGATATGATGAAATGTTGGAGGTAATTACCCGGTGTCTCCCTACCACAACTCGCCGGATTTTAGAATTAGGCTGCGGTACAGGGGAACTGACTCTAAAAATCTTTCAGCGCTTTCCCGATGCCGAAATCATTGCCCTCGATTACTCACCTCGAATGTTAAAATCTGCTGGCGATAAAATTACATCCGCTGGATATCAACAACAATGGACTGGGATACAAGCCGATTTTGGCGAATGGGCAGAAAATTCAGAAAAGTTGCATATTGGTAGCGAATTTGATGCCTGTGTTTCATCTTTGGCAATTCACCATCTCAATGATCCGATGAAGCTAAAGTTATTTCAACGAATTGTTACAAGTCTTAGCCCTGGAGGGTATTTTGGCAATGCGGATCCGACATTACCAGAATCATCTGTCCTAGCAGAAGTTTATCAGACAGCACGAGAGGAATGGGCAATCCAACAGGGAACTAATTTAACAGAGGTGCGGGCTAAAATTGGTATTAGTACTCAGCAAGGATACTCTAACCAAGACCAGCTCGCTACCTTAGATACCCAATTACAAATGTTGACCACATCTGGATTTAAGACAGTAGCAGTACCTTGGAAATATTACGGTTTAGCTGTTTTTAGTGCTTGGATGTAAAAAACTCACTTGTAGAGACGCGATTTATCGCGTCTGATTACTGTGTTCAAATAGTCTCCCAGCCTGTTCCTTTATAGCCATAATCAAAAATTTCAGGATGCAAAATTTCTGCCAAAATTTCTAGAGAATCTGCAAGTCGTGGCCCTGGACGGTTGAAGAAGGCGTTACCATCAGTAATATAAACTCTCCCACTGTGGGTAGCATGAAGTTTTTGCCAATCTGGACGTTGAATGAATAATTTGGCTTCTTGACGAGTCCGATCTAAATCAAAGCCACAGGGCATAAAAATGATAATATCTGGATTGCTCTGTAACAATGTTTCCCACGGGACACAAGCAGATGGCTGACCTGTAAGACTAAACTGTGATTGACCTCCGGCTAAGTTGACTAGTTCGGGAATCCAATTGGCGGCGGTCATTAAAGGGTCTGTCCACTCAATACAGGCTACTGTGGGTAATTCTGTTACAGAAAGCCCTTGGAGTTTGCTCTGACAAATGGTGACGCGAGCTGCTAAATTTTCTAACAGGTGAACTGAGTCTACACCAAAGATATTACCTACTCTCTCAATATCTTTCCAAACATCTTGCAGAAGGTTAGGTTTTAAGGAAATAATCTGAGGTGAGCTGTGGACGAGACTAGCAACAGCTTTTTCTACATCTGCAAGGCTGACTGCACAGACATCACACTGGTCTTGTGTAATAATGTGGGTGGGTTGTAATTTTTCTAATATATCTGTTTTGATTTCATAAATACTTAAGGCAGATTGTAATAAATTGTTGACATCATCATTAATTTTGCGGCTAGGGTCACGAGGGCTTAAGCGTGCTTTGGTACACACTGGAAGATTTTGGATTTCTGGAGGGTAGTCACATTCATGCGATCGCCCCACAATTTGATCTGTCAATCCCAGGGCGGCTAAAATCTCGGTTCCACCAGGAATCAGAGAAACAATCCTCACACTGTCATTTGCCATTGAACTATCTCCATAACATCTACTATTATTTCAATTCTTACAAACTTTCAGCATAAGGGTATCTTTCTCTAGGTGAATGCGCGATCGCCCTGGTAGTCAGCGTTTACGATGTATGCATTGCTGATACATAACGCGTCTTCAAACTACAACCAGAACAAAATACAGGCGATCGCGATTGCATTGTAGCTCACTTGGACATCACAACCCAAAGATCACCTCTCGCTACACCCCTATCGAAAGATTGAAGGCTAACGGTTGTATTGAGCGGCTAATAGCAACTTTGAAAACCATATTATAATTTTTAGCTAGTCCGCTCCAATACGGTTGTTATATACTGTTCGCTTCACAATTATTTATCTTTGTGCTAGCCGATCCATTTTTAGAACTGCCAAATATTGCTACATAAATTATTTTTTCGTTAGTGAAGTATATTGATAGCCATTCCGTAATGATAGGAAACCAAATTTTTTCAATTGTGAGATTTGGTAATGAGAGAAATCTTTGTATTCTTCTCCTTCTACTCTCAAATTTAATTGGCAAAGGTATCCCAGTCGCTAACCTTTCTAAATTCACGTTTTTAATTGACTGTAAGATGTTCACCAAAATTTGGAGAAACAGGTATTCTGCTAGACTCAATTGACTTTTTAAGTGCTTTTGATAGAATAAAGGTATTATTTTCATTAGATAGGTCTTATTGACAATCCCTGACCTATCTTTTTTTACCATAAATCGTTACATTGTTTATACTGTCTTGTTTTCAGCCTTGTTTGTCGCCCCGTCAGGATATTTTATCTATCCCACCAGAAGGGCATATCGTCCAGCGCGAATCTAAGCCTTCACGTTTGCGATTCTTTAAAGCTGTAGAGAATGCTTGAAGATAAAGAATGTCTGATGGTCCTTCTACAAGCAGCGTATCTTTACCGATAAAAAGTGACTGGGTGATTTCGTATCCAAGTGCAGCCTGTAGCGGGAATAGCGTATCTTTATCAACAAGTAATGCGTCGGAAGAAACTTTGGTACCTAGTACGGTCGGCTTTCTGCCTTAATACTTGATTACATCTTCAACAATCCGAACATCTGCCATGCGCTCCGCAGGTACCATAAATGGAGAGTGTGTTGTGAAAATGACCTGATGCTCAGGAAGAAGCCTCTCCTCAATGTAACGTAGCAAATCAGATTGAGCTTTTCCGTGTAGAGTTAATCCTGGCTCATCCAGTAGTATGATGGCATTACCCGTAGTCTTCTTAAGTTGTTTGAACTGGGATAAGAAAGAAAAGAACCATACAAAGCCAGCACTTCGTTCGGAAAGTGGGACAGTTACTCGATGATTGCTGTTTTCAATACGAATGTTGACAATAGTTCCAGAGTTGAATGGGGGCTTGTCTCCAGCTTTGCCTTCAGCTATATCAATTACCACCTTCAGCCCGTCTGTCCTATAAATGTCACTTACGAGTTTTATATCGGCAGACGATAGAATCCAATGTGTTTCGATGACTTTCGAGTAACCATCTGTATGTCGATCATCAAAACGACTAAAGTGACGACGGGGATAGTCACGAGTTCTATCGTAAATAAAAGATGCAAACGGATTAATGCCGTAAAAGGCCTGAAGGATAGCAGTTTTACCTGCTTCGTTCTTCCCAACTAGGCAAGTCAGATCCCCAATTTCAAATTTATTACTATCCTCAATAGACCTAAAATTTGTGACATACGCACTAACAAGCTAAATCCTGACTTGTCTATCTTTTGTATAAGGACTTATTTTATAACATTTTCTCTCGGTAATATCCGAACGCAAACATTATTGAAGTAATTTTTCTCGTTATATCTCTAGTATTGGAGTATTATCGAGAAAGTTTCTACAGAATCATGTCTTTTCAAGTTAGTATAATATTTACTACATAAAGCGTGTAATTTTACACTGTTTAGCTAACAACAGCAGAGTGATTGAAAGCTCAAAATAAAAACATCATAAACAAAAACCCCCTAGCAATGATAAAAGCTAAGGGGTTTTCGTTAAAAAATAAACCTGGCATCGAGCTATTTTTGCAGAGGGCTACCCCAAAACTATCGTCGCCGCAGCAGCGTTTCACCTCTGAGTTCGGGAAGGGATCAGTGTGGTTCCACCGCGCAATAAACACCAGGAAAGAATGGTGGGTCAGAGACCCTGAAGGCTGCACAGTCACGCGAAATAATTAGCAATTCACACAAGCAATGATCTGAGGTCAAGCCCTCGGTCTGTTAGTACACCTCAGCTTCATACATTACTGTACTTCCACTTAGAGCCTATAAACGGGTGTTCTGCCCGTGACCTTACCTACTCACGTAGTGAGAGCACTCATCTTGAGGTGGGCTTCCCACTTAGATGCTTTCAGCGGTTATCCGCTCCGCACTTGGCTACCCAGCGTTTACCGTTGGTACGATAACTGGTACACCAGCGGTGCGTCCTTCCCGGTCCTCTCGTACTAAGGAAGGCTCCTCTCAATGCTCTTGCGCCTGCACCGGATATGGACCGAACTGTCTCACGACGTTCTGAACCCAGACTCACGTACCGCTTTAATGGGCGAACAGCCCAACCCTTGGGACGTACTTCCGCCCCAGGTTGCGATGAGCCGACATCGAGGTGCCAAACCTCCCCGTCGATGTGGACTCTTGGGGGAGATCAGCCTGTTATCCCTAGAGTAACTTTTATCCGTTGAGCGACGGCCATTCCATTCTGCGCCGTCGGATCACTAAGGCCGACTTTCGTCCCTGCTCGAGTTGTATCTCTTGCAGTCAAGCTCTCTTTTGCCTTTACACTCGCCGCACGGTTTCCAAGCGTGCTGAGAGAACCTTTGCGCGCCTCCGTTACTTTTTAGGAGGCGACCGCCCCAGTCAAACTGCCCACCTGAAACTGTTCCCTGACCGGCTGACGGTCATGGGTTAGAATTCTAGCTTCGCCAGAGTGGTATCTCACCGTTAGCTCCATATTCCCCACAAGGAATACTTCATCGCTTCCCACCTATCCTGCGCAAGCGAAGCCCGAACACAATTCCAGGCTACAGTAAAGCTTCATAGGGTCTTTCTGTCCAGGTGCAGGCAGTCCGTATCTTCACAGACATTCCTATTTCGCCGAGTCTCTCTCTGAGACACCATCCAGATCGTTACGCCTTTCGTGCGGGTCGGAACTTACCCGACAAGGAATTTCGCTACCTTAGGACCGTTATAGTTACGGCCGCCGTTCACCGGGGCTTCGGTCGTCAGCTTCAAGGCGAACCCCTGACCAACTTCCTTAACCTTCCGGCACTGGGCAGGCGTCAGCCCCCATACGTCCTCTTTCGAGTTGGCGGAGACCTGTGTTTTTGGTAAACAGTCGCCTGGATCTCTTCACTGCGACCCACGTCTTAGGTGGGCACCCCTTCTCCCGAAGTTACGGGGCCATTTTGCCGAGTTCCTTAGAGAGAGTTATCTCGCGCCCCTTGGTATTCTCAACCTCCCTACCTGTGTCGGTTTCGGGTACGGGTATGATGTCTTCATCACATTACGAGCTTTTCTTGACACTATCCTTCACCATGCGGAGTTCGTAAACTCCTCCCAAACCAATCAGGGTATGGCTATCTTTCATGCGTCCCTCGCAATGCTCCCACATCATAGTCAGGGATTATTCACCCTGTGTCCATCGACTACGCCCTTCGACCTCGCCTTAGGACCCGACTAACCCTCCGTGGACGAACCTGGCGGAGGAACCCTTAGGGTTTCGGGGCATTGGATTCTCACCAATGTTTGCGCTACTCAAGCCGACATTCTCACTTCCGTTTCGTCCACAGCTGCTCGCCGCTACTGCTTCTACCTAATACGGAACGCTCCCCTACCGATTGATACTTAAATCAATCCCACAGCTTCGGTACATCACTTAGCCCCGTTCATTTTCGGCGCAGGATCGCTTGACTAGTGAGCTATTACGCACTCTTTTAAGGTTGGCTGCTTCTAGGCAAACCTCCTAGTTGTCTCTGCAATCCCACCTCCTTTATCACTTAGTGATGATTTGGGGACCTTAGCTGGTGGTCTGGGCTGTTTCCCTCTTGACAATGAAGCTTATCCCCCACTGTCTCACTGGCAATGTGTTCTCTGGGTATTCTGAGTTTGTCTCGATTTGGTACCGGTCTCCCAGCCCGCACCGAAACAGTGCTTTACCCCCCAGATTTAATCATTACCGCTGCGCCTAAACACATTTCGGGGAGAACCAGCTAGCTCCTGGTTCGATTGGCATTTCACCCCTAACCACAGCTCATCCGCTGATTTTTCAACATCAGTCGGTTCGGACCTCCACTTGGTGTTACCCAAGCTTCATCCTGGCCATGGTTAGATCACCAGGGTTCGGGTCTATAAACACTGATTATCGCCCTTTTCAGACTCGGTTTCCCTTTGGCTCCGGCATTCTCGCCTTAACCTACCAGTGCCTATAAGTCGCCGGCTCATTCTTCAACAGGCACGCGGTCAGACGTTAAATCGTCCTCCCACTGCTTGTAAGCTTACGGTTTCATGTTCTATTTCACTCCCCTTCCGGGGTTCTTTTCACCTTTCCCTCGCGGTACTGGTTCACTATCGGTCACACAGTAGTATTTAGCCTTACGAGATGGTCCTCGCTGATTCATACGGAATTCCTCGTGCTCCGTACTACTCGGGATTCAGCTACTATCCTTGAGTTTTCGACTACAGGACTTTCACCTTCTTTGGTGCAGTATTTAGCTGCTTCGTCTAACCGCCAGATTCGATATCGCTGTCCCACTACCCCAAAAGATAAATCTCTTGGTTTAGGCTCTTCCCCTTTCGCTCACCACTACTTAGGGAATCTCTTTTGATTTCTCTTCCTCCAGCTACTAAGATGTTTCAGTTCGCTGGGTTGGCTCTTTCCTGTCTATATATTCAACAGGTAGTATTTAGGGTTGCCCCATTCGGAAACCTCCGGCTCATAGTTTGCTTCCAACTCCCCGGAGTATATCGTCGGTAACCACGTCCTTCTTCGCCTCTGTGTGCCTAGGTATCCACCGTAAGCCCTTATTAGCTTGACCACTTTTTCATTGGTGTTTTTCTGCAAACTTTTCTTCGTTCTGTTTACTTCGTTCTTTGCACTGATTTTACTCAGCACTTAGTCAAGAAGCAATCAGGACTCTAATCCGTCTGCCTGCTTTTTTTTCGCGTTACTATGCAGTTTTCAAGGTTCTGGCTGGATATTTACCCAGCAGTTCGATTGTTCTATCAATCAATTGCTGAATCTTCCCCGATCTATTATTTTATCATACTGTGCTAATGACCACAAAAATTATTATATCTATTTTTTGTCTTGTCTGACAATCAACGATATGATTTTTTTGCGATTTTTACACAAGGTGGAGATTAGCGGACTCGAACCGCTGACATCCTGCTTGCAAAGCAGGCGCTCTACCAACTGAGCTAAACCCCCATCAGTCAGTTATCAGGTATCAGTTACCAGTTATCAGCTTTTTACTGATTACTGATTACTGTTGACTGTTAACTGATTTCAGGTGGGCCATCCTGGACTCGAACCAGGGACCTCACCCTTATCAGGGGTGCGCTCTAACCACCTGAGCTAATAGCCCATTATCCGAACCAAATCTATAGTTTGAAAGCTTAACAAATATTCGCGACCGACCTAGGAATGACCAACTCATTATCTAATTGCAATTTGCTTTCGATGTTTGAGTGGATTCGGTCTCCCTAAAAGGAGGTGATCCAGCCACACCTTCCGGTACGGCTACCTTGTTACGACTTCACCCCAGTCACCAGACCTGCCTTCGGCATCCCCCTCTCCGAAAAGTTGGGGTAACGACTTCGGGCGTGACCAGCTTCCATGGTGTGACGGGCGGTGTGTACAAGGCCCGGGAACGAATTCACTGCAGTATGCTGACCTGCAATTACTAGCGATTCCGACTTCACGCAGGCGAGTTGCAGCCTGCGATCTGAACTGAGCTACGGTTTCTGAGATTGGCATCACATTGCTGTGTAGCTACCCTTTGTCCGTAGCATTGTAGTACGTGTGTAGCCCAAGACGTAAGGGGCATGCTGACTTGACGTCATCCCCACCTTCCTCCGGTTTGTCACCGGCAGTCTCTCTAGAGTGCCCAACTTAATGCTGGCAACTAAAAACGAGGGTTGCGCTCGTTGCGGGACTTAACCCAACATCTCACGACACGAGCTGACGACAGCCATGCACCACCTGTGTTCGCGCTCCCGAAGGCACTCTTCCCTTTCAAGAAGATTCGCGACATGTCAAGTCTTGGTAAGGTTCTTCGCGTTGCATCGAATTAAACCACATACTCCACCGCTTGTGCGGGCCCCCGTCAATTCCTTTGAGTTTCACACTTGCGTGCGTACTCCCCAGGCGGGATACTTAACGCGTTAGCTCCGGCACGGCTCGGGTCGATACAAGCCACGCCTAGTATCCATCGTTTACGGCTAGGACTACTGGGGTATCTAATCCCATTCGCTCCCCTAGCTTTCGTCCCTCAGTGTCAGTTGCGGCCTAGTAGAGCGCCTTCGCCACTGGTGTTCTTCCTGATATCTACGCATTTCACCGCTACACCAGGAATTCCCTCTACCCCGAACGCACTCTAGCCTTGTAGTTTCCACTGCTTTTACCTAGTTAAGCTAGGTTCTTTAACAGCAGACTTACATAGCCACCTGCGGACCCTTTACGCCCAATCATTCCGGATAACGCTTGCATCCTCCGTATTACCGCGGCTGCTGGCACGGAGTTAGCCGATGCTTATTCCTCAGGTACCGTCATTTTTTTCTTCCCTGAGAAAAGAGGTTTACAACCCAAGAGCCTTCCTCCCTCACGCGGTATTGCTCCGTCAGGCTTTCGCCCATTGCGGAAAATTCCCCACTGCTGCCTCCCGTAGGAGTCTGGGCCGTGTCTCAGTCCCAGTGTGGCTGATCATCCTCTCAGACCAGCTACTGATCGTCGCCTAGGTGCGCTTTTACCACACCTACTAGCTAATCAGACGCGAGCTCATCTTCAGGCAGCAAGCCTTTCACCTCTCGGCATATCCGGTATTAGCCACCGTTTCCAGTGGTTGTCCCCGACCTGAAGCTAGATTCTCACGCGTTACTCACCCGTCCGCCACTATCTCCGAAGAGACCGTTCGACTTGCATGTGTTAAGCATACCGCCAGCGTTCATCCTGAGCCAGGATCAAACTCTCCGTTTTGGTTTGTTTGTTTTAGCTCTTTCTTGACTACTGTTTTTTAACTTTAGTCTCGTTATTTTATTGACTTGACGCGCAATATTTGCTGTATAATTGCTTTCAAACTATAATATTTTCAAGGTTCGGTGTGTCTTCAAAACGCCGCTCTTTGGCGCTCGTCTCTCAGGCACTTATCTAATATAGCGAGCGCTCCTATCTTTGTCAACTCTTTTTTCAAATATTTTTGAATTCATTTTTTTGTGCGCCTGAAACTCCCCACAGTGCTAGGTTGTAGGCAACAATGGTTTATGCACTTTGCTGATTATGGGAGGGTAGAGCGTGAATTTTCAGTCTGTCATTAGTTTATTGCACCAGTTTTGGGGTGAACGTGGTTGCTTAATTGCCCAGCCTTACGATATTGAGAAGGGGGCGGGTACTAAAAACCCTCATACATTTTTAAGGGCGTTGGGTCCGGAACCTTGGTCTGTTGCTTATGTTGAACCATGTCGTCGTCCTACTGATGGCCGTTACGGCGAAAATCCGAATCGTTTTCAACATTATTATCAGTACCAAGTTTTGATTAAGCCTTCACCGGATAATATTCAAGATATTTATCTGGATTCTTTAAGGGTTTTGGGGATTCGTCCAGAAGATCATGATGTTCGATTTGTGGAGGATAACTGGGAAGATGCGACGGTGGGCGCTTGGGGTACTGGTTGGGAAGTCTGGTTAGATGGGATGGAAATTACTCAATTTACCTATTTCCAACAGTGTGGGGGAATTGATTGTCGTCCTGTATCTATTGAAATTACTTACGGGTTGGAGCGTCTGGTGATGTATCTCCAGCAGGTGGAAGCTATTACTAAGATTGATTGGACGGACACTATTACTTATGGTGATGTTTTTCTGCAAAGTGAGATTGAGCAGTGTACTTACAATTTTGAGGGGTCGAATCCTGAGTTGCTGCTGACACTGTTTAATTTATATGAGCAGGAAGCTGGTCAATTGACTGAGCGTGGGTTGGTTGTACCGAGTCTGGATTATGTGATGAAGTGTTCGCACACGTTTAATCTGCTGGATGCTAGAGGTGTGATTTCGGTGACGGAGAGAACTCGTTACATTGGCAGGATTCGTCATTTGGCTCGGAAGGTGGCTCATCTATATGTTGAGCAACGGGAAAAGTTGGGTTTTCCACTCAAAGATTTACAACCAATTATGCATCCAGTTATACAGCCAGATACCATACAACCTTTACCACAATTGGTTTTAGAGCCAAAAAATCCACACTTTATTTCAAATTCCGCCATTAAAGCTAATTATCGATCTAATTGGGTGCTTTGGATTCCAATTGCCTTTTATGCTCTATGGGTAATACTTTCGTTGTTTAAGTAAAAATCAATAAGATTCTTCACATCTTGTACCTAGTCCTGGCGATTAGAAATCGCGGCTATACAAACAAAGTCCGCCTTCGCGGACTAATGAAAAATCAAGAGTCTCAAAGGTCTCAAACCCGCATAGGAGAGTTTTGTTTGTGTAGCCCAATCTTCTAATCGGCTAGTACAAGATGTCAGATAACCGATTTCCGATATTCACGAAATCAAAACGAATTACTATATACAGCAGCAAAAAGCATAAGGCTTTCTTTTTAGGACTTACGCACAAATTACGGAATAACGAACCACAGAGACGCAGAGAACACAGAGGAATAAGGGTTTGAGAGAGTTTTTGCGTAAATCCTGCTTTTATTGCTTCCCCAGGTATTTTTAAATAAATTGTAAATTATATTTACTTAATAAGTATAAATAGTAGTTTGTAGTTAGTTTTTTAGCATTCGGTACAAGTGTTTTAAGGGCTAAAGCCCTTACTACGAACAAGTAAGTTTTTTTATGAGTGACTTATGATTCAGACAAGTGGTGTGTTTATCTGTCTTGGCTTTATTCTGGGATTGCTGTTGACGGGTGTTCCTGGGGGTGGGTTTTGGGTTCTAGGTTTTGCGGTTGTGGGAGCAGTTCTGTTTGGAAGACGCAGATTAGGGCGATTTGCTCAAAAATCCGAATATGCTGGGGGTAAAACTGAGGGTTTTCCTAGTATTTGGCAAAATGTTCCTCATCCTAGAATATGGCTGGTTGCTGGGTTGGTGGGGTTGTTAGCAACTTTCTATTTTCAATGGCGATCGCCACAACCAAATGAAAATGATATAAGTACATTTATTGCGTCAGAAAATAACGGTAATCAACAACAACTGGTGATTGTGCGTGGGGAGGTGGCGAGTAATCCCCGTTTAACTCGTAGCCAACGAGGTCAATTTGTGTTAGCAGCTACTCAACTGGATGAGGTGAAAAATGAAACTGGCCCGGTAGCTGTTTCTAAGGGCGTGACAGGTAAATTATATGTGACAGTGCCAATGCTTCAGGCTACGGGGTTATATCCTGGTCAACAAGTTGCTGTGACTGGAGTTTTATACAAGCCGAGAACTGCATCAAATCCTGGTGCTTTCGATTTTCAGAAGTTTCTCCAGCAACAGGGAATATTTGCTGGTTTGACTGGCAGACAGATTAATGTTCTTGATCAGTATGATGAACGTAAGTGGGGATGGTGGCAAGTTCGGCAACGCATTGTGCGATCGCAGGTTCGTTGGTTAGGTGTTCCAGCCGGTCCCCTTGTTAGTGCAATGGTTCTGGGTAGTAGGGCGGTTGATTTACCTTACGATATCCGCGATTTGTTTGTGAAAGCTGGTTTGGCTCATACTTTGGCTGCTTCAGGATTTCACGTTTCTTTGGTATTAGGTTTAATTCTACAGTTGACAAGGCGGACATCTAAGGGAACACAATTTACTTTTGGCTGTTTGGCGTTAATTATTTTCCTGAGTTTAACAGGGTTTCAGCCTTCGGTACTGCGTGCGGTAATTATGGGTTTTGCGGCGTTAGTCGGTTTGCTATTAAAAAGAAAGGTTAAACAATTTGGCTCTCTGTTACTAGCTGCAACTATATTATTGTTGATTAACCCGTTATGGATTTGGGATTTAGGCTTTGAATTGAGTTTTTTAGCCACGTTAGGGTTAATTGTCACAGTTCCGGCACTTGTGAAACGCTTAGATTGGCTACCACTGGCGATCGCCTCTTTAATTGCTGTTCCTCTGGCTGCTACAATTTGGACTTTACCTCTGCAACTTTATGTATTTGGGGTAATGCCTGCTTATGGTGTGCTACTGAATATTATCAGTACTCCTTTGATTGCAACTATTAGTATAGGTGGAATTATTAGTGCGATCGCCGCATTAGTTTGGCCTGAGGGTGGTAGCGCTTTAGCTGGTGTATTATATTATCCTACTGATTGGCTGATTAAATTAGTAGAAGCATTTAGCAATTTGCCAGGTAATTCTCTGACTGTGGGAAGTATCTCTACTTGGCAGTTACTAGGGATATATGCACTGATTATTTCGGTTTGGCTGGTACGTTGGTGGCAGAAACGCCAGTTGTTCGCAGGTTTAATGGCTATTAGTTTGGTGCTGATCCCATCGTGGTATTCTGCAAATACATTATTTAGAATCACGGTTTTAGCCGCAGGTACAGAACCAGTTGTAGTCATTCAAGACCGAGGAAAGGTGACGCTGATTAATAGTGGTGATGAGGGGACTGGACGTTTCACAATTTTACCATTTCTACAACAGCAGGGCGTTAATCAGATAGATTGGGCGATCGCTAGTAATTTTAAATATCAAGATAGCAATGCTTGGTTGGAAGTGCTGCAAACTCTACCCATTAAAAATTTTTATGAATATTCACCCAATCTAAAAAATACCACTGCTATTCAGGCAATTCAACAGGAAGTTCAAAAGCAACAAGGAAGCTATCAGCCTTTAGCACCTGGTCAAACTGTAAATACTGGTTCAGTAGTGGCTCAATTAATTAATGAGCAGTTACCTGTGTTACAATTTCAAATTCAAGGTCAGAATTGGCTATTGGTAGGTAATGTCAAGCCTACAGAGGTGGAACAGCTATATAAGGCGGGAAGCTTGCTGCGTCCGCAAGTGTTGTGGTGTAGCCCTCAGTCTTTGAAAAATTTAGTCGAAATGTTGCAACCACAGGTGGCGATCGCCTCTTATGGTAATGTTGATTCCAAAACTCTGTCTGAACTGAGTAAAAACAAGACAAAATTATTTTTAACTAGAGATGACGGTGCTATCCAATGGACACACAACGGTCAATTTGAGGCGTTTGTTCAAGCAACTGAAAATAAATCTTCGATTTTTTAAGTGAACAACGACCGAATTCAAATATTCAAATATGCGTTTTCGGTGAACCCTTGTAGAGACGTTGTATGCAACGTCTCTACATTCCTATTGAGTTTGTCCAATGATTTTCAAGTTTTGATACCTTTAAACATTTCCTGTGCTTTCTGAAAAGCTTCTTTCATCACCGCCTGGATTTTTTGAGGATCGGGTTTTTTACCACCCATTAAGTCACCAAAATAAACACAAGCACCTTCTCCCAGCGCCCAAGTGTAAGCAGCAGCCCAAGAAGCAGCGATGACGCTACCGAAACCAGGCACAAATTTGATTAACTCTCGTGCAACAGCTTGGGCTAAAAAACCGCCTGCGATCGCACTGACAACACCTCCTGCCTGTGATGGTGTTACCGTTTGCCCATATAATTTACCTAGCAGACCCACCATTGAGACTTGTAAAGAAGTTAAAACTGGCATAGTAGCGAATGGTAATGGCACAGCCGCCAAAGCCGCTGCCATAATCGAAAATGGTAAAATGTAACGCCGACCAGCATCTCGGTAAATATCGCCCAGTTGCTTACCAGCTGCATCGTCTAATAACTGATAAATTGCACGGGCTTCTGCTTCTGGAAGTATTTCCGCTAAGGAATCCCGTAATACTTCTAATCCATAAAACACAGGATTATACTCATCTTCTTCTAAAGTGAAGTCAATCAGGACAGAGCGATCGTATAATCCTGTAAAAGCTTCCTCAATGGCTGTAAAGGCGCGGTTGACTTCCTCATAGTCTGGTGGATAATCAGGATGGTCAGCTGTACTGGGGGGATAAACTTCATGTAAACAGGTAACAGCCAATAGACAGGGAATCTCTGGGTACTGCTGACGGAGTTTTTCCGCAATTTGTCGCAGTGTCTCGGTGGCGAAATCATTGATTTTGACTGTCAAAATCAGGACTCTAGCCCGACGGGTGGATTCTTGTAAATCATTAACCAAATCCTGAATTACCGCTTGAGTCTCCTGATTCACGTCTCCTAGTCCCACCGTATCTGTGAAAATCAGCAACGGTAATTCATGAGATGGATAGGCGTAACGCTGGGTATGTTGAGTGTGGGGGCGAAATCCCTGACCCACAATTTCCGCAGATACTCCTGTTAAGCCCCGGACAATGGAACTTTTGCCAGCTTGGGGTTTACCAATCAGCAAAGCCTCTGTGGTTGGGAGTTCGGCTCGAACTGTCGCCAAAATCTCTGCTACCTCAGTTTCACTCACGCTAAACCATTGAACTATAGTCTGTGTTACTTGCTCTACAGGTACGAGATTCCCCAAGCGGTTTCTAGTTTTATTCCAGATATTAGTAATACGGTTTGACCAAGCGCTATCTCCCGACTTAGGTGTGCCATCAGTCGGCTCGGTAAATTGCTGAGAATCAACTGACTTCCCGTCAGCATCAGATTTCTTGGTCATTTTTCAATATTACCAAAAATGCTGGTCTTAAAATAGTTGGAAAATTATCTTGTGCAATAAAATTATTGTATGCTATACTGACTTATGTCTGTGTGCAAGCTAAAACATATATCCATTTTATGTAAAGTTTGTATATTAGGACATTTAGCTAATTAAATATTTTCTGATTTCGCGGGCGTAGTTTAGTGGTAAAACTTTAGCCTTCCAAGCTAATAATGCGGGTTCGATTCCCGCCGCCCGCTTAGACAAAAACCTCTGTAAGGTGACTCTTATGGAGGTTTTTTCGTGGGAAGATTAACACTAATATTTGGTAATTTAGGGAGGCGGAATTCAGATAATTAATCCACTCAACCACTAATCACTATCCTGTGTAAGCCTTGGACTAATCTTTCTATACCTGCTTTGGCGGTATCTTTTTGCAGCGCACCGTAAGCAACCCGCAGATAGCATCCTTCTTTCATCCCGAATGTTGTACCGGGAATCACTGCTACTTGATGTTCTTGAATTAAGCTTTTAACTAATTCTAACGCATCTATTTGAGTATGAACTTTTAGAAAAAAGTAAAATGCACCATTGGCAGGGGCTATGCTACATAAACCTTCTAAGGGTTTGAGGGCATCGATGACTATTTCTCGGACTTGGGCAATTGCACCAATATTTTTCTGTAAATACTCTGCTTTAGCTTGTAATGCTCCTAACGCTGCATACTGAGAGATAACGGGCGGACAAATCAAAATCGTATCTTGAATTTTTTTGACGGAGACAAACAAGTGTTGCGGAATCACCATATAACCAATCCGCCAACTGGCAAAACCATAAGCTTTGGAAAGGCTATACAGGGAAATGGTGTACTCTCTACTACCACTGAATGCCCCAGGCGAAATGTGTTTTACTCCGTCGTAGGTAAAATATTCATAGGCTTCATCGCTAATGTGGTAAATGCCATGAGTTCCACAGATTTGATTTACCTGTTGTAATGCGGCTTCTGTATAAATAACTCCGGTGGGATTATTGGGGGATATTGTGACTATAGCCCGTGTTTTGGCGGTTATTGCTTGGGCGATCGCCTCTGGACGTAGTTGATAATTTGCATCTGTTGCTACCAATACGGCACGACAACCAGCCATTGCGATCGCCATTTCATGATTGAAATAATAAGGCGTATTCAGGATAATTTCGTCACCTGGGGAAGTAATCGCCAAAATAGCATTCATAAACGCCATATTGCTTCCCGCAGTCACCACAATGCAGTTATCTTGATTAATTGCAATCCCATTGAAGGTTTGTAACTTGACCGCCAACGCTGCTAATAATGGCGGAATTCCCTCAACAGCTTTGTATAAATTATTAGAAGATTCCGCTAAGAATTGCGGTAGAAGCTCAATGGCTTCTGGCGGTGGATTGTATGAAACTACACCCTGTCCCAAAGAAATAGTGCCGGGAGAATTTTGAATTAATTCCCCAACCACAGGAATGATTGGCGACTGTACCGCCTGCATACGGGAGGTTAGGGAGTCCATAAAAAATTAGATGTTGGATAAAAATAATACAGTCAAAATCCTATCACCTTTTCTGAGTCTAATTTGTTGCCATACTCAGTGAAGATTCTTGACGCGATCGCTTCCCTGTAATCATCATATTCACGCCACGGCCAGGCGCAAGGGTAACACCTCGACGACGGGGTACTTCTGGTTGATCATCAACCAATGCGAGTTCATAGCTTGAGAGGATTTTTGCCAAAACCAGCTTGAGTTCAAACACCGCCAAAGCTTCGCCCACACAGCGCCGCACACCGCCACCAAAGGGGATAAATTCATAAGGCGAAAATTGACGTTCTAAAAAACGCTCTGGTCTGAATTGCTTGGGTTCTGGATATAAATCTTCACGCTGGTGAATCAGATACATAGAGCCAACTAATACCGTACCAGTGTCTAGAGAATAACCCAAAATTTCCACAGGTTCTTTTACTATTCTGGGAAACGTCAACATCGCCACGGGATGAATCCGTAAGATTTCATTACAAACAGCCGTTAAATAAGGCAAACGGAAAATGCCCATGGGATCTTGTGAATCCTCCAGAGTATCCAGTTCTTGCAGCAGTTTTTCTCGGACTTCTGGGTGTTTTTGAATCAGATATAATCCCCAAGCCATTGCTGTAGCTGTAGTTTCATATCCCGCAAACAACAAAGTCATCAACTCATCGCGTAATTCCTGATCTGTCATGGGATTACCTGCTTCATCTTCTGCTGACATCAGCAAGGAAAGGATATCAATCCGATTTTCCAGTTTCTGCTGGCGGCGTTCAGCAATTTCAGCGTAAATTAAACGATCCAGTTCCTGTCTATCCCTGACAAACTTACCCCAGGGACTCCAAGCGCCTAAATCCTTTTGGAGAGACGAAAAAAAGAGCATACTAGAACTCAGAGGTGAGCGAAATATATTCGCCATTCCCTCTAGTTGTTTCTTTAATTGTTGGCTGCGTTCTCCTTGATATACACCGAACACTGCCTGTAACATGACTTGTAAGGTGATATCTTGGGTAACATTACGAGCCGTAAAAGATTTATCTGTCGGTAACTGACTCCAGACTTGTGCAGTAATATTACTAATGATTTCACCATAATTCCGCATCCGATCGCCATGAAAAGATGGCATTACCAATTGTCGCCGTTTTCGATGGCGATCGCCATCCAGCATAATCATCGAATAATCACCTAATAACGGTTGCAAAATTTTATTTTCTTTACCACCAGCGAAAAACTTCTTGCGGTCATTAGTTAAAATTTCTTGTAACGCTTGGGGATGGTTGACAAATACCAAGTCATTACCAAAACCAACAACGTGAGCCGTGAAAATGTCAGGATATTGTTGGGCTGCTTTTTCCATGTATCCTACAGGGTCGGCTACCCACTGTAACTGCTGGAGAAAAGCAGGGGTTTTCAGACGATTAGGTGCTGGCATGAGGTGTTTGCTCCTGAAATTGTTATTATTTCAGTGTATCTTTTAATTTTTGCCAGCTTCATCACTCCCTTGACTCAACTTGAGTTTTGAGATGTAAAAGGTTTGATCCAGCCGATTTGAAGAGCGGTATCGAGAGCGATCGCCCCCATTGCAAACCACAACACACTTTCCCCGGCTAGGATAAAATCAGGTAACATTGCCTGAGTACAATCTATCTGGGTTAAACCTCGCACTAAACCGAAAGCCAATACACCACCCGATTTGAGTTGAGGATTTTCATCTGTGCGGATGATATAACGATAGGTGACACCAAATAACAAGCCAGAGAAACCCGCAATTCCCCCACTCAGCCACCAATGCCAATTAATCTCTGTTTGCAGACTTGCAAGTGGAGGAAAATACCTTGCTAACACCAGAATATTCACCAGATTGGTAATCAGGAAAGCCAGACACAAAGACAAACCCCCAATTACACCAGCCTTGAGAGATTCTAGGCGTTCCGCCATCAATTGCATATCTGAAGTTTCGTTCACCTTGAATCTATGGGTAATACTATACAATCGTTAGTTTATACCCAAAATCACCCTTCTCATACCAGTAGGCTGGGTTAGCGATCGCGTCACCCACCATGGTCCTCAACCACACGGTTGCAGAATCAACAGCCCTTTCCCATTATGATAAATATTAGAGACGTTTTGTAATTATTTAGAAAGTAAGACTATGGCAACTTTGACACTGGGTTGGGTATCACTCTTGGCTGTGTTTACTTGGTCGATTGCAATGGTAGTTTGGGGACGTAACGGATTATAGGGGAAGCGTGGAAAATCCATTCCTGAATATTTTGGCTTTATTAGCCTTATTACTGCTCGTAGCGGTTACTGGTGGCGTTGGTTACTTAACCTTAGCAGATTGGCGCGATCGCCGTCGCCGAGAAGACGAAAAACGCGAAATTCGACGCAGTTCTCCCAAACGGCGATAATTCACTCACAGGTGAAAATTTTTTGTAGGGACACGATATAGTCATGTCCCTATTTTTATGTATAAAAAGTATTATTTTATGTTAACTTATTAGTTACTAGGAGAATTTTCAAATATGATCAAAAGCTTTCATTGAATATTTAAAATTACACCGAGTCTAGAAAACCCTGGTTACATACCAGCAATAAGACCGAATTCAGGACAATAACCAAACAAGTCTCATACCATGCTCCCTCTATCTCACAGCGACCAGCAGAAAGCCCTATCTGGAGTAATTTCCCGCATTCGTGAGTCTCTGGATATAGACACCATTTTTAAAACCACAGTCACTGAAGTACGCCATCTGATAAACACTGACCGGGTAGGGGTATTTCGTTTTTATCCTGAATTGGCATGGGAAGGGGAATTTATCTATGAGGATGTGGCAGAAGAATGGAATTCAGCATTAACGGTTAAACTGCGCGACCACTGCTTTGCTGCGGAGTTTGCTGGACTATATCAGGAAGGTCGAACTAATTTCATCGCTGATATTTATGAAACAGGGATCAGCGATTGCCATATCCAGATGCTAGAAGCCTTCCAAGTACGTGCTAACATAGCTTGTCCTTTAATGAAGGGCAAAGATTTATGGGGATTATTATGTATTCATCAGTGTACAGGACCTCGGCAATGGACCACACCGGAAATTGAGTTTGTGCAACTGATCGCTGAACATCTGGGTGTAGCTTTGCAGCAAGCAGATTACTTAGAACAGGCAAAAATCCAATCGGCAGAACTAGCAGAAGCGAAAGCCAGAGAAAAAGCAGCAGAATGGCAAAAAAATATCGCCATCACCATAGAAAAAATTCGTCAAACTCTTGACATAGAAATTATTTTCCACACAAGTACAGCCGAACTGCGAAAGTTGTTGAATGCTGACCGTGTATCTATCTATCGTTTTAATCCAGATTGGAGTGGTGAATTTGCCTTTGAATCTGTGGCCGAGGGTTGGTCTTCCCTCATAGATGAGCAATTAAAACAACCCAAATTACGTGAAAATGTTAGTGAATGTAGCGTCAAAGATTTAACTAAAATTCCAGAAGTAGATACTTACTTACAAGATACAGCAGGTGGTAACTTTGCTAGAGGTGAAGTTTATCGCATTTGTAATGATATTTACAATGCAGGTTTTAGTGATTGCTACCTTCAAGTTTTAGAAAGCTATCAAGCAAAAGCTTACGTGATCATGGCTATTTACCACGGTCAAAAACTCTGGGGCTTGTTAGCAGTATACCAAAACTCCCAGCCTCGTTATTGGCAAGAAGATGAAGTCTATTTGCTCACTCAAGTAGGCACTCAATTAGGTGTAGCTTTGCAGCAAGCAGAATTTTTGCGACAACTACAAACCCAAGCCGCAGAAATCGGTAAAGCTGCGGAAAGGCAAAAGGCACTGGCGAACACTGTCGAAAAAATTCGCCAATCTCTGGATATTGACACCATCTTTAAAACCACTACTCAAGAAGTGCTGCGGTTATTAGAAGTAGAACGAGTAGCGATTTATCGCTTTTACCCTGACTGGAGTGGCGAATTTGTAGCCGATTCTATAGTTGATGGCTGGACACCAATAGTCAAGCCTCAGTTAGTCACAGAACGAACTTTTTCCCCAGGTAAACAAGGGAATAAGTACGCACGAAATGAAATTTTTGTGCCAATTTCGCAAGGCGAGAAACTATGGGGATTATTAGTAGCTTATCAGAACTCCCAGCCTCGTTATTGGCAAGATGAAGAAATCAATTTGCTGGCACAGGTTGGTGTACAACTGGGGGTAGCATTGCGACAAGCAGAATCTTTACAGCAAGTGCAAATGCAAGCTGAAAAACTAGCTAAAGCTGCTAAACGAGAACGCAAAGCAGCACAAAGAGAAAAAACTTTAGCTGCAACCGTGGAAAAAATTCGTCAATCGTTGGATATTGACACTATATTTAAAGCTACAACTCAAGAAGTCCAAAGGCTATTAGAAGTTGATCGAGTCACAATTTATCGCTTCAATCCAGATTGGAGTGGCGAATTCGTAGCTGAATCATTAGCCCCAAGTTTGACACCAGTGCAAGAACTTTTGCCGATGATTGCAGATGACTATTTGCAATCAACCCAAGGAGCAGACTTTGCTAATGGTAAAATTATGGTGATTCCAGATATTTATCATATCAATAATACTGGCACTAATATTCCCATAACTACGCCAATTCTAGCCAGAGCATTGATGATGGTGCCAATTTTTCAAGGCGAGAAATTATGGGGATTGTTAGCAGCGTATCACAATGTCAAACCTCGTGACTGGCAAGAGAATGAGATAGATTTGCTAGTACAGATTGGCAGTCAATTAGGCGTAGGAATTCAGCAAGCAGAATTACTAGAACAGACGCAAAGGCAAAAAGAAGCACTTGCAGAGACTCTCATAGAATTGAAACAAGCTCAAAGCCAGTTAATCCAAAGTGAAAAAATGGCAGGATTAGGGCAGTTAGTAGCTGGCATAGCACATGAAATTAATAACCCTATTACCTTCATTTATGGTAACATCACTTATGTGAAAGAACATACCGAAAATTTATTTAAATTACTGCGTCTTTACGAGCGAGATTATCCTCAAGCAATAGGCAAAATCGCAGAACAAACGGCAGAAGTAGATTTAGATTTTATTGCTGATGACTTGCCAAAAATTATTACTTCGATGAGCATGGGAGCAGATCGAATCTCTCAATTAGTTTTGTCTTTGCGGAGTTTTTCTCGCCTTGACGAATCAGAAATGAAGCCTGTTGATATTCATGAAGGCATTGATAGCACGCTCTTAATTTTAAAACATCGCCTGCAACCACCGGGTAATTCTTTTGCTGTTGAGGTAGTGAAACAATATGGTGACTTACCTCCCGTTTTGTGTTATGCAGCCCAAATGAATCAGGTATTTATGAATATCATTAATAATGCTATCGATGCTTTGGAACAGTCAGTAGCAGATGGTACAATAACTGCAAAGCCTCTAATTTCTATTTCTACGAAAGTCATATCCCAAAATAGAATTTTAATTGGTATTTGTGACAATGGTTGTGGCGTTCCTGAGAATATGCGATCGCGCATTTTTGAACCTTTCTTTACTACCAAAGAACCTGGCAAAGGTACTGGTTTGGGGCTATCTATTAGCTATCAAATTATTGTGGAAAAACACGGTGGTAAAATCGAGTGTGTTTCTGAATCTGCTAAGGGTTGTGAGTTGTGGCTAGAAATTCCTCTAACACAGTAAGTTAATTAAGGAAAGTCAGGCGATGGCTTTTTTAACTAACCACAGAGGTTTGCATTGGTTAAATTTGCACTACTAAAGTTACCCTGAAGAGTCGCACCAACTAAATTTACTCCAGTGAAATCAGCACCGCTACAGTTTACGTTAGATAATCTTGCGTTTGTCAAATTAGCCCCACTTAATACCGCCGCATTTAGGTTACTTCCACTTAAGTTTGACAGCATTAGTGTTGCATTAGTGAGCATAGCAGCAGTTAGATTAGCATCAGACAGATCCGCTTCATCCAAGTTTGCTCCAGTCATATTAGCCTGAATCAGTTTTGTACCGCTCAAATTTGCTTTGCTTAAATTTGCATTACTCAAATTAGCCTGACTTAAATTTGTACCATGTAATATTACTGAATCGAGGTTAGAAGATTGTAGGTTAGCTCCTGTTAAATTAACCTGACTTAAATCAGCACCCGCTAATTTAGCATTTTCCAACCACGCACCTGGAGCGATTAAATAAGCCCCTGTAGGAGGAACAAAACCTTTGGAAAAGATAGTTTTTTCATTGTAAATTGCTGTTTCCAGATTCGCTCCCTGAAGATTTGCTCCTTCCAAGTTTGTTTCCAATAGGTTAGCATTTTGCAGATTAGCATTACTCAAGTTAGCTCCGCTTAAACTGCCTTCTCTCAAATTTAAACTACTTAAATTAGCTCCACTTAAGTTAGCTCCACTCAAGTTAGTATTGTTAAGCTCGGCTCCGACGAGGTTGGCTTTTTTCAGGGTGACGTTTTCTAGACTCATAGAACTGAGCCTTATCTGATTCAGATTGGCGTTATCAAAATTAGCTTGACTCAATGTTGTATTAAATAAGTAGGCTTTACTCATATCTGCATCCTGAAGATTTGCACCATTTAACTTTCCTGAAATTATGCTAGTACCACTAAAATTTGCACCTTTTAAATTAGCTTGACTTAAATTAATATGGTTAAAATCTTTTCCACTCAAATTGATTCCAGCTAAATTACAATTGCTAAAATTTCGTTCTCCAGCTTTATAATGCCAGCACAATTTCGCCGCATTAATCGGTATATCCTGGCTTTCCAATTCTGATGTGTAAATTCTGTTAACTAACCAGATTATTCTCTCTAGCTGAAATTCTAAATTAGTGTAACCCGAATTATTTTCTTCCTCTGTTTCAATAACATCAATTTCAGATTCTGGTTCATTTACATTAATTTCACCATTTTCAGAATTAGGAACTGCTACGACCAAACTCGGTTGACTTTTTTGCTGTTCCACTCTCTGAAAAAACTGCTTCACAACTTCCGCATCATCTAAATTATTTTCCGCAGTTGACGCGTTACCATTATCCACACCTGGAAGCAAATTTGGTGATTCATTGAAAGATTGTTTGAACTCAGCAAATTGTGTATTTAAAAGAGCAACTTCTTGCTGTAGCAATTCAAATTGCTGTATTTCCGGTCTTTCCTGAAAATCTTGTTTCAACTTATCAAAATACTGTTTTAACCAACCAATGTTTCTGCGGCGGAGATCCTGTTCAACTTCTAAATTAGAAATCCGATCTGCTAAAGATTCTAAAGTAATTTTAGACTCAGAAATATCCATGAAATTATCCCTAAATATATATAAAGTGCCTATATTTATAAATTACCCAATTTCAAAGCCAAAATCACAATAGAAGTTATAAATCAAAAGATCCCCGACTTATTCAACAAATCGGGGATCTACGCCTCTTTGTGTTTGGGACTGTTTTTAAACCCAAAATTAGACGTAAATGTAGGTTGGTTTGAGGTTTTGGGAAACCCAACTTTACCCAATATTTGGTTTGCTTTGTTGGGTTGCGCTGCGCTTAACCCAACCTACTTCTAGAGTTTGAAAACAGTCTCTAGTGCTTTGTAGATAGAGTCTGAGATTGGTCGTAAATGTTTTGGGGAGGAGTTCTTAAATTCCAAACAATTCCCATCCATGACAGCAGCTTGAGAATATAATGAGTGATATCTATTTCCCACCAATAGAAACCTTGGCATTCTGATGCAGGATAATAATGATGATTATTATGCCAACCTTCACCTAAAGTAATTAAAGCTAAAAACAAATTATTGCGACTATTATCTGAGGTATCAAAACGACGAGAACCAAAGATGTGGGCGAGAGAATTAATTGTGAAAGTTGAGTGATAAACCAAGACAGTACTTAAACAAAACCCCCAGACAAGCATCTGCAAACCACTTGTTTGTAGCTGAGGAAGATAAACCTGAAATAATATGCCGATGACAGTGACAATAATTGCTAGCACAATAGGCACAACCATGTGGAAACGGTTTAAGTACTGCAACTCTGGATATTTGGCAAAATCTCGGATCTTGCTTTCATCAGTCTGAGAATATTCAGGACAAACCACCCAACCAATATGCGACCACCAGCCACCATGAACAACGGGGGAATGTATATCTTGTTCTCTATCTGAATAGTTGTGATGATGACGATGGTGTGCAGCCCACCATAAGGGTCCTAACTGCGCGGAAGCATTGCCTAAAACGGCAAGAATAAACTGAAAAAAACGCGTTGTTTTATAAGTACGGTGTGAGAAGTAACGGTGGTATCCAGCTGTGATGCCAAACATCCGCACAAACCATAGCAACAAACAAGTAACTAAGGCAGTCCAACTAAAACCTACCCAAAAAATCAATAAGCCACCAATATGAATTGATAGAAAAGGAATATTACCTAGAAAATCTATTTTACGTTCTTGTTTCGATAACATATACATATACTTACTAACGACACACCCTCATCACTTACTCTTTGTAGTTTTGAACGCCAAAATCGCCAAAATCAAAATCTACATTTTTCTCAAAGCCATAAAATTTTGCTTGTCATGTTGTGCAGTTTTTTATTGTCCGTTTATCAGTAGATAAATTCAACAATATTCATTCTCCTGCCTCTTGGCTCATCAGAGTTAATTCAATTTCAAAATTTAACATCCTAATTAGCTTCTACCATTGGACATATTAGATTTCTATGGACTGAAAGAATCTTCCCATAAAAAACTTGCCCCAGGAACATCATACCCCCAAGGCAAGCTCACGCTCTAAATTATTCCTTAAAGCTGCTTCACTTCCGAAACCAACTTAGAAACCATATCCTTCGCGCCACCAAAAAGCATCGTAGTTTTTTCTTTGTAGAACAACTCATTATCTACACCGGCAAAACCTGTACTCATCCCGCGCTTAATTACGATTGTCTGCTTTGCCCGATCTACTTCCAAAATCGGCATACCATAAATTGGGCTATTTACATCACTACGCGCTGCCGGATTTACCACATCATTAGCCCCAATTACCAAAGCCACATCCGCAGCTTCTAATTGAGGATTGATATCATCCATGTCGTACAACTGGGTATAAGCCACATTCGCCTCAGCCAATAAGACATTCATGTGTCCTGGCATTCTTCCCGCTACAGGGTGAATGGCATATTTAACATCAACACCCATGCGTTCTAACTGGTCTGCCAATTCTCGCACACTGTGCTGGGCTTGGGCAACAGCCATACCATAACCGGGGACAATTACCACGCTACGGGCATAACCCAACATCATCGCGCCTTCTTCAGCATCGATGCTGCGAACAGTTTGGTCGCCTGTAGCACCTGTAGCACCGCCAGCACCACCAGCAACCGCCCCACCAAACGCACCAAACAGCACGCTGAACAGAGAACGATTCATGGCTTTACACATAATCTGGGTGAGGATTAAGCCAGAAGCCCCCACCAGTGCGCCAGCGATAATCAACATATTGTTCATGACCACAAAACCAGCTGCGGCTGCTGCTATCCCAGATAGGGAGTTTAACAGCGAAATTACCACAGGCATATCGCCCCCACCAATAGGGAGAACGAACATGACACCCAATACTAAAGAAACTCCCACGACTCCAAAGAATATCGGTAAGCTATCGGGTGTGATGATTAAATAGGCACTGCCGACTATATAACCAACCAGAAGTAAGAGGTTAAATGGTTGCTGGAAAGGTAATTTAATCGGTGAACCACTGATTAAACCTTGCAATTTGGCAAAGGCGACAAAACTACCTGTTAAGGTGACACCACCGATTAACACGTCCAGCAAAATGGAAATGTTCACATCTAGAGGTATGGGTTCAGATGCTGCGATTAACCGCCAAAATTCAGCTACGGCGATGAGTGCGGAAGCTGCACCACCTAAACCATTGAGTAAACCCACCATTTGGGGCATTTCTGTCATTTGGACTTTGTAAGCTGCGATCGCACCAATTCCAGTGCCAATAGCCAAGCCCACCAAAATCATCTGGTAGTTCAGCACCTGCTGATCTAACATTGTGGCGACAATCGCCAGCAACATACCCACAGCCGCAATCACGTTACCGTTGCGCGCTGTAGCTGGAGAACCGAGTTTTTTCAAACCCAGAATAAATAACGACGCAGCGACTAAGTACGTCAGCTGAATCCCAGTTGGTAGAAAATCGCTCACGCCTTAACTTCCTTTTTCTTGAACATTTGCAACATCCGATCTGTGACGAGAAAACCACCGACGACGTTAACTGTCGCCAGTACCACAGCAATTAAACCGAGAATCACTGACACACTGGTATCTTTCGCACCAGCAGCTACAATCGCCCCTAATACCGCAATCCCAGAAATGGCATTTGAGCCGGACATTAAAGGCGTGTGTAAAGTCGGCGGGATTTTGTTGATGACTTCAAAGCCGATAAAAGATGCCAGAACAAATACAAACAAAGCAGCAAGTAATGCCTCTGTCATGAAATAAAAACTCCTGTTTAGAACCACAAATCCACACAGATAAACTTTTATCGGTGTTTATTGGCGGTTAATTAATGTGTGCCAATCTGAGTACTCAAAGCCTCTAGCGCGTCCCGCACCCGTTGATTGCGAATTTCTCCAGCGTGGGTAATACAAGCCGCATTAACGATGTCGTCAGCAAAGTCTATCTGTAAGGCTTTGTCTTTAACTAATAATTGCACCAAGGATGTCAGGTTCTTAGAATACAACTGACTAGCGTGAATTGGCATTGATGAGGGTAAATTAATCGGGCCAATAATTGTTACGCCATTCCAGACAATATCTTTACCTGCTTCAGTGCAGGCGCAGTTACCACCCTGATCCGCCGCTAAATCTACTATCACCGAACCCGGTTTCATTTGTGCCACCATTTCCTCTGTAACCAGCCTGGGCGCTTTTCTTCCAGGTACTTGGGCGGTGGTAATCACCACATCGGCATTTTTCACGTGTTCGGCGACAACTTCCTGAGTCCGTTGTTTGCTAGCTTCAGAAATTTCTTTAGCATAGCCGCCGGCTGCGGTTGTTTCTTCTTCGAGTTTGACTTCGACGAATTTAGCTCCCAGACTTTGCACTTCTTCTTTCACTGCGGGACGAATATCAAAGGCTTCGACTACTGCACCCAAGCGTCTGGCTGTGGCGATCGCTTGTAATCCGGCTACCCCAGCACCCATAATAAATACTTTCGCTGGGGCAATAGTGCCTGCGGCTGTTGTCAGCATAGGGAAATACTTCGGCAATGCAGCTGCGGCGATTAATACTGCCTTGTAACCTGCTAGTGAAGCTTGGGAAGACAAAGCATCCATACTTTGCGCCCTGGTAGTACGGGGGATCATCTCCATACTAAAAGCTGTAATTTGGCGATTTGCCAGTTTTTGGGCTACTTCAGGATTTCCCAAAGGATTGAGGAAGCTAATTAATACAGCCCCTTCCTTGAGTAATTCCACTTCAGACCCACCATTTTCTCGCTCTTGCGGTGGGCTAACTTTTAACAGGATATCTGCTTCACCCCATAATTTAGCAGTATCATTGACAATTGTCGCTCCTGCTGCTTCGTAGGCAGAATCGCTAAAATAAGAGCGTTCTCCCGCACCTGTTTCCACCGATACTTCCAAACCTTGTTTGATTAATCGGGCAACGGTGTCAGGGTTTAATGCTACACGTCGTTCACAAACTTCAATTTCTTTAGCAACCGCTATTTTCATGAAATCTCCTGGAGATAAATACCTCTTTCTTTGGGGAATTTGTCATTTTCCCCTGACTCAACTTTGAGGGTAGTAACTGTGTGCGATCGCTTGTTCTGAGAGATGGAACCGGGAATTTGTCCTTGAATAATCGTGATTCTCCAGTTTCAGCCACACTTTCACCCTTGCAGATGTCACACTTGCTGATAGTTACAAATAGATTCACATATTGCAAATCCTAAGTTGATTACCAAATTTGCATCTTTGTCTTTAGCTTGTTTTAGGATTCCTTGCTGATATTTTTGAATCTTGATAATTTTTTCAGTTATTTTTTGATGATTAGTGCTTTAATTACAGCCCATTTTCATCAATCTATCCCAAGTTCATAGGCGATCGCTAACTAGACAGATCAATTTTTAGCACAAAAGGTTTATATTAAGATACATTTATACATATTTAGAAACAAAATCAAATCCTAGATGTATTTGTATTGAGTGTAAATCTTACCAATTTTGTGGTAAAAAAGTTTACGCAAATAAAGGTTTAAATTTATACTGATTAACTAGATTATTACTTGAGCATTCCGGGCTGATGGCACTTTTTGTTTCAAATTAACGTCAGTTTCTCTGGTTGTAAGTAGTAAAGTTTAGTTACGAAGACTAAATTTCGGTGATTGAGATCACAAACCTATTTTTTGGTGGAGGAAGCTCATAGTATGCAAAATTTACAATTTCTAGGTTATAAGGGTAAACTGCCTTTGAGACTGCTTTCGGCTCTAGCCGTGACTAGCTCTTTACTGGTTGGATTTCCAATTATAACCGGAGCGCAAGGCTTACCAGGACTCACGCTATTTAGCGGTGTCAAAAGCGAAAATCAACTACCATACAGATTAGATTTTGGTGGACAGGCTAATAGCTGGGAGCGATTCCGATTCCGAATACCAGCTAAACGCATGAATTTAGCAGCCGCTCAATTTGCCGTTAGCTACCCAGATTATTACAAAGGAACTTTTGACACCAAGAAGGTTGAGGTCAGAGTTAGAGGCAAAAAAGTGCCTCTGAATGAAGTCAAGTGGAACAAAGAAGCTCGCTTACTGGAAATTTTTCCTGAAGAACCAGTACCAGCAGGACAAGAAGTGGAGTTAGTGTTCTCCAACTCGCGAACCCCACCTTTTGGGGGGATGTACCATTTTAACTGCCAGATTCTTTCTCCTGGAGATGTACCACTACTGCGTTATGTGGGAACTTGGCTTGTCAGTCTCTCTTAAACATTTGTCAGTGGTCACTTGTTAGTTGCTAATTATTTCAGAGGCATTAACCCTTGACCACAAAATCAGCAATTTATTTATGATTTTTTGGTCTTGTAGTGATAAAATGATGGATTGTAACTTTTTATAAAAATAGGCTAAGAGGAGAACGCTATGCAGAGAACCCTGGGCGGCACTTGCCGTAAGAGAAAAAGAACTTCTGGTTTTCGTGCCAGGATGCAGACACCCACAGGAAGAAACGTGATCCGGGCGAGGAGAAAAAAGGGTCGTCATCGTCTGAGCGTTTAGGAAATTTCCAGCACAAAGAACAGATGTGGCTTTGCCCAAAGCAAATCGATTAAAATCTCGAAAAGATTTTCAAGCAGTTTTCCGGGAAGGAATTCGTCGTCACAGTTCTCATTTCACATTGAGAGCTTTACGACCGAATGGTGCAAAAAAGCCTTCCTTGGATACTGCTACCAGTGAAAAACCACTGTCCAGCACACAATTTGGCGTTTCCATTAGCACTAAAGTCAGCAAAAGAGCAGTAATTCGTAATCGAATTAAACGCCAAATTACAGCTGCTTTGCATCATTTGTTGCCAAAATTGTCCCCAGGCTGGCGGGTAGTTATCGTTGTCAAACCAACAGCAGCAGAATCTCAGTGCGTAAGCCAAGAATTTCTGCAAGAATTAGAGCAGTTGTTGGTAAAAGCTGAGGTATTTGATGGGCATTCGTGAAGAAGTTTATTATGAAGGTGGCCCCCACATCGGGGACTTAATTCTCAATTCGTTAATTGGACTAACTGTTGTGGGGCTACCATTGGCAGTTGGAGCCATCGTGAGGGCTTTATGGCTACGCTACCGCATCACCGACCGCAGAATTTCTGTGACTGGAGGCTGGAGAGGGCGCGATCGCACTGACATCATCTATTCTGAAGTTGTCAAGATCGTAAAAGTTCCCCGTGGTATCGGCTTTTGGGGAGACATGGTACTCACCTTGAGAAATGGTAGTCGCCTAGAAATGCGGGCTGTTCCCAATTTTCGCGAAACTTATGACTACATCAACGAAAGAGTTACAGCTAAAAATCCCCTATATAGCGGCGCGAAACAATCATAAGGAATAACCTTGTAGAGACGCGATTCATCGCGTCTACATCTACATCCATATATCGCGTCTACATCCATCTGATTAACCATTCCCAAAATTTTGGAATGTGCGGCTATCCGTAGCGTAGGATAGTTATATAAGAATCATGATTTAGATAAATTAGATTCAGTTCAGTTTACAGTAGCTCAGGTTAAATTCAGAATAATGGATTTTGGTATCGGGTTTCTTTCAAACAACGTGATGCTGCCAATCATAGACTTTTTCTATGGTGTTGTGCCTAGTTACGGATTGGCGATCGTTGCCTTGACATTGATAATCCGCTTCGCGCTCTATCCCCTGAGTGCTGGTTCAATTCGTAATATGCGGAAAATGCGAATTGTACAACCTCTGATGCAGAAGCGGATGGCAGAAATTAAAGAGCGGCACAAGGATAATCCGCAAAAGCAGCAAGAGGAAATGGTCAATGTCCAAAAAGAATTTGGCAACCCATTGGCAGGATGTCTGCCCCTAGTGCTGCAAATGCCAGTATTATTAGCCCTGTTTGCCACATTGCGGGGTTCACCATTTGCGGGTGCGAACTATAGCGTTAACCTCCAAATTCTTCCCTCCGAACAAATTGAACGGATTCAACCCCAAGCTTTTGCGACTGCGCCCCAAAACATCTACATTGCTGATGGGGAACGTACTCGTGTCACAGCTATTCTGCCTGCTGGTAACAAATTAGCCGTAGGAGAAAAAACTAAGCTGCAATATCAGACTGTTGAAGGTAGACCATTTCAAGCGCTTTTAGCAGAACATCCCGAAAGTAACCTAGTTCCTGAATGGAAAGTTACCAAAGGGGAAGAGAGGGTAAAAATAGATGCCCAAGGCAATATAGAAGCCTTAGAGCCAGGAGACGTGACAATTCAAGGCTCAATTCCTGGACTAGCAGCAGAGCAAGGATTTTTGTTCATTCAAGCTTTAGGTAGAGTTGGCGCTCAAAATCCTGACGGACAGATTAATTGGGATATCGTCTCCATGATTCTGTTTTTCGGTGTGAGCCTTTATGTCAGCCAAATGATTTCCGGGCAGAATTCCAGTGGTGGTAATCCACAACAAGATACAGTTAACAAAATCACACCAGTTATATTTTCTGGGATGTTTTTGTTCTTCCCCCTACCAGCTGGGGTATTGATGTATATGGTAATTGGTAATATTTTCCAAACTGCTCAAACTTACATTCTCTCGCGTGAACCTCTACCAGAGGGACTACAAGAAATCGTCGCCACCCAAGAGAAAGAAACAGCAGCAGAACAGAGAAGTTTACCATTTGAGCCAAAGAGTTCTAAGAAAAAGACTACAGGTTGATGATGCTGGAAAGTCCAATACAAAGAGGGCAGCAGTGGTTAACAACCCTGCTGCAATTAACAGGAATACCTGCGGAAATTAAGGGGAATTTAGAAATTGACCCGCCTCGATTTGGCGATTCCCCAGAATTAGATAGCTACTGGTTGACAATTGACCAAACTAATCTGACAACCGAACAAATCCGCCTTTTAATTGGCGCTGATGGTTCCGTTATAGATTCAATTCAGTATTTAGCTAATTCGGTGCTAAACATCGGCTTACCCGAAGCAGAACAGGCTTTTTACACTATTGAGTTGAATGGCTACCGCGTCAAAAGACAAGCAGAAATTCACGCAATGGCAGAAGCCGCAGCAAATGAAGTCCGCGCTTCTGGTGGAGAAGTAGAAATCAAATCTCTCAGTGCAGCAGAAAGGCGGCAAATCCACTCTTTTTTGAAAGAATTTACAGATTTGCAAACCTTCAGCCGTGGGAGAGAACCGCACCGTCATTTGGTGGTTTGTCCAGTGACGGCGGTTGAATAATGGGAGTTAAAATAGGGTTGTCTTAGGGACTGATAAATAAAAAAATATTCCAAATTGTCTTGTGAAGCAGGCATCTTGCCTGCTAATCACCAAGGACGGTTAGGATGCCCATGCCACAATATGGGATAATTTATTTTTCGGTGTTCCCTTATTAGCAGATTGCTGTTAGTAAAACCTAAATTTTTGTGATTATATCGAAATCCTATGGACGCAATTTTTATTCCGCAGCTCACCAAAGCCCCGGAGCGAACAGAGGAAATTCCAGTTGACGAGTTTCTACCTGGTCTGGAAAGCTTAACGCCTGTTCGAGGTCGCTTGCGGGTGCATCATCAAGGTAATTACTTGGAAGTATCCAGTCAGGCAGAAACAATTATTACTTGTACCTGTAATCGTTGTTTGCAGCAATATAATCAACGTTTGACGGTGAATACCAAAGAAGTTATTTGGTTAGATGAAGCTGCTAATCAAATAGAGGACTTGCCTTTAGAACGGGAAGTGGTGATGGAAGATTTAGTGGAAACTCTCTCACCGAAAGGTTATTTTTATCCGAGTGAATGGTTGTATGAGCAGATGTGTTTAGCATTTCCTCAGCGTCAGCTTTGTAACCTCAATTGTCCGGGTATTTTGAGTGATGATGCTGATGGCTCAAATAAGCCGGGGGATAGTCGTTGGGCTTCGTTGGAAGCGTTGAAGAAGCAGCTTCCGGGATGATTTGAAAAGGGACGCGATGAATTTAGACGCGATAAATCGCGTCTCTACAAGTCTTTGGGATTATTTTTAATTTGGGTTAATATTTCTTGGGCGCGTTTTTTAAAAGGTTCGTAAATTGTAGGTTGGGTTGAACGAAGTGAAACCCAAAATTTCCGAGGCTTTATTGGGTTATGCCTTACCCAGCTAATTTAAGATATTTACCAATTAGCCCGGTTTCCGTGAGGAACCGGATTTTTTAAATTAACTTGCTAAATTAAGTTAATTTACCAGTGATACAATTAACACAGTAAATAAATGATACAAAATGTTTATCAAAAAGCTGCAAGCATTTAATTACAAGTCATATCTTGACTCTAGTTTAATGGAATTTACTCCAGGTATCAATATAATTATTGGACGAAACAATGCAGGTAAAACATCATTACTGGAATTACTAACACTAAAATTCGAGAATCAGCCACATAAAAGTTTAAAAACTTTACCAACCAAATCTTCATTAATAAAAGAAGAATCAAAAATCCAGTTTTCTTTATCAATTGAAAAACAGGAATTGCGGACTTTCTTCAAACATATTCAATCTCCGGTTGGAATGCTAAATCCAGGAATAAGATTCGATGACGAAGAATCTGCCATTGAATATTATATGTCTACAAACAATGAAGATGCTAGGGAGGTGATGGAGAGGCAAAATAGTCTAATATTTGATGCCTTTAATAGATTGGATAAATTTTTGGATAATGATGAGAATTTAGAGATAAAATTATTGTTATTTAATAACTTTAAACTAGAAGATAGTACATTAGAAGCATTATCTACTTTTGAATTATATCCCCCTTTTGGAGCAAGAGAAGATGGTAAGTATGGTTTTTATAAACTCAAATATGATAGCAATGAAGAACTAATTCTTGAAAACCATTATCCAGATGATTTTGAGCCAATTTCTTATTCAGCAGATATTAAGGAAAGCATCGGATTTAGGTTATTTGAATCTTTTGTACAAAAAATATACCAATTTAAAGCTGAAAGGCTAAATATAGGAAGTTGTAAATTAGAAAATAACTCTGAACTAAAATCAGATATATCTAACCTTGCTGAAGTTCTTTGTATATTGCAAGGTAAACAACCAGGGGTGTTTGTTAAATTTAATGAATTAGTTTCAATTATTTTACCTGAAATTCAATGGATTTCCGTAGTGCAAAAAGAGGACTATAATGTTGAAATACTGGTTTGGAATTTAGATCCTAAACTTAATAGAGATGATTTATCACTTCCTCTATCTTCTTGTGGAAGTGGAGTTGGTCAAGTCCTAGCAATTTTATATATCCTGGTTTCTTCAGAAGAACCTAGAACATTAATTATTGATGAACCACAATCTTTTTTACATCCAGGTGCAGCAAGAAAACTTATAGAAATTATTAAAACATTTCCCCAGCATCAATATTTTATTGCTACTCATTCACCAGAAATTATTACAGCAGCTAATCCATCTAATATTATCAAGTTGCACTATGAAAATTGTGAAACAAAAGCTTCGGTCATAGATGCAACAGAGATAGAATCGCAAAATGCTATTTTATATGACCTGGGAGTCAGGTTATCTGATGTTTTTGGTGCTGATAATATTCTTTGGGTAGAAGGTGAAACTGAAGAAAAGTGTTTTCCACTAATACTTGAGAAAGTATTAAATAAACAGTTGAGAGGAAATAAAATCCTCGCAGTTCAGCATACTGGTGACTTTGATGGAACAAAAGCTAGTCTGATATTTGATATTTATGATAAATTAAGTGGCGGAATTCACTTATTTCCTCCTGCAATTGGCTTTTTGTTTGATTCTGAGAAGAAGTCAGAAGAAGATAAAAAAACTTGGCAAGAGAGAAGTCAAAAACCTGTTGAATTTTTGTCTCGGCGGATGTATGAAAATTATCTACTTGATCCAGATGCAATATCAGCCGTATTTAATGGAGAAAATCAATCTCGACGAGAACCACTAAAAATACATATTACTAGTGAAAATGTTGAAGAATGGCTAGAGAATAAAAAGCAGGAAAAAGAATTTTCAGAAGAAGACTTTTTATATAAAATTCATGGATCTCAAATACTTCAACAACTATTTTCAAATTTTTCCCAAAGAGAAATAAAATTTAAAAAATTAAAGCATTCTTACGAACTGACAAAATGGTTGCTTGAGCATAAACGTTGTTTTTTGTCTGAACTAGCAGCAGAAGTCGAAAATATGCTTTAATAAAGGTAAGTAATTGATTTTAAACTAATTAGCTAATCATGCTCACTACACAAGAGCAATTATTAAGCTTTGAAGAATATCTTGCATATCAAGATGATACAGATAACCGTTATGAACTTGTAGACGGTAGACTAGAACTGATGAATCCCCCTACCTTCAGGCATATTTTAGTTGCCAAATTTATTGAAAGCCAGTTAGATGAACAAATACGACGCTTGAATTTACCTTGGCTGTGCTTTCGAGAGGCTGGTATTAGAACGGGATGGCGTAAGTCTAGGCTAGCAGATTTATATGTGGTAACGGTTGACCAAGTGACGGATATTTTAGATCAATCTGCTGTTTGTCAAACTCCTCCACTTTTGGCTGTGGAAATTATTAGCCCAGAATCAATTAAACGAGATTATCGTTTTAAGCGTTCTGAATATGCTGCTTTGGAAATTCCTGAATATTGGATTATTGATCCTTTAGAAAAAAAGGTGACGGTGCTGTTTCTTGAAGAAGGATTTTATGAAGAATCAGTTTTTATCGGGGAACAGCAAATTAAATCTCTCGCTTTTTCAGAACTAGCGCTAACTGTTCAGCAGGTTTTAGGTGTAGGTAAGTTTGATTAACTCATACCTAAAGTCCATTAAAGTGGACTAAGAGAAATTTTAAATCTATTTAGAGTTATTATTATGAATTTTCGTGAAGAATTTAAATTGCTGCTACGCGCCCGCTACCCTTTGATTTATATTCCCACTTATGAGGAAGAACGGGTAGAAACGGCGATTCGGGAAGAAGCTGCAAATCAAGGTAATCGCCCTGTCTATACTTGGGATTTTGTGGATGGCTACCAGGGAAACCCCAATGATGCGGGGTTTGGTAAGCGTAACCCTTTACAAGCTTTGGAGTTTGTGGAAAAAATGCCAGCCTCTGCTCCTGCTGTTTTGATTTTACGCGATTATCATCGCTTTTTGGATGATGTAGCGATCGCACGCAAACTTCGCAACTTAGCCAGACTCCTCAAATCCCAACCCAAAAATCTGGTCTTACTATCGCCACGTGTCGCCATTCCTGACGATTTAACCGAAGTTCTCACCGTGGTTGAGTTTCCTTTACCCGCAGCTCCAGAAATTAAAACTGAGGTGGAACGCTTACTCCAAAGCACTGGTCAAAACTCCCTATCTGGCAAAATTCTGGATGACTTGGTGCGCTCTTGTCAAGGGCTATCAATGGAACGGATTCGGCGGGTTTTAGCCAGAGCGATCGCATCCCACGGAGAACTGCAACCAGAGGATGTAGACTTAGTTCTGGAGGAAAAACGCCAAACTATCCGCCAAACCCAAATCCTGGACTTTTACCCCGCCACTGAGCGTATTTCTGATATAGGAGGACTAGATAACCTCAAAGATTGGTTATTACGTCGGGGCGGCTCATTTAGTGAGAAGGCGCGCCAGTACGGATTACCACACCCCCGTGGTTTAATGTTATTAGGTATTCAAGGTACTGGTAAATCTTTAACAGCAAAAGCGATCGCCCATCATTGGCATTTACCCCTATTACGCCTCGATGTTGGGCGGTTATTTGGTGGTTTAGTCGGCGAATCAGAATCCCGGACTCGCCAAATGATTCAAGTTGCTGAAGCCCTCGCGCCTTGTGTGTTGTGGATTGACGAAATAGATAAAGGCTTTTCGGGACTTGGTGCTAAAGGTGATGCCGGTACTGCTAGTCGGGTATTTGGAACTTTTATTACTTGGTTAGCCGAAAAAACCTCACCTGTGTTTGTTGTCGCCACTGCTAACGATATCCAAGCCCTACCACCAGAAATGTTGCGTAAAGGGCGATTTGATGAAATTTTCTTTGTGGGTTTACCTACCCAAGATGAAAGAAAAGCAATTTTTAACGTTCATTTATCCCGACTTCGCCCCCATAACCTGAAAAGTTATGATATTGAGAGATTAGCTTATGAAACGCCCGATTTTTCTGGGGCTGAGATTGAGCAAACCTTGGTTGAAGCGATGCACATTGGATTTAGTCAAAATCGCGATTTTACTAATGACGATATTCTCGAAGCTGCTAGCCAAATTATACCCCTGGCGAGAACGGCTGTTGAGCAGATTCAACAACTACAAGAATGGGCTGCATCTGGAAGAGCGCGTTTAGCCTCGAAACACAATCCTTTGACTGATACTTTCGGTAAGTTACGTTAAGGCATTCAGCGACAGCTGTAATAATTAGGTAATTAATCATTTGGATGTCAATGGTCAATATTTAAGAACTACTATTGACTATTGACCATTGGTGATGAGGTTTTAAAGATGTTTTCTAATTTACTAAAGTTTATTCTAGGGGTGATCTTAGCGATCGCCATTTTAATGGGTAGCGGTGTTGCAGTTGCGCTCTATTTTATGAATAGAAGTTTTATGCCCCCACCTAAACCGCTTTTTGCGAATGATAGTCCATTATTGCCAGAGCAAACTCCTCAAGGGACTGAGGTAAAGACAACATCCACCCCAACTCCCACGCCAACGCCAACGCCAACGCCAACACCAACTCCCACGGACGAATTACCACCGGGGGCTTACCGAGGACGTGTGACTTGGCCTCAAGGCTTGAGTGTGCGAGCTGAACCAAACATGGATGCTGAACGTGTGGCTGGAGTTGGTGCTAATGAAGAAGTGATTGTCTTGGAAGAAAGTCAGGATAAAAATTGGCAAAAGATTCGCACAGCAGGGAAACAAGAAGGTTGGGTAAAAACAGGTAATACTCAAAAGGTGGAATAATTCGTAATTCGTAATTCGTAATTTAGCTGTTAATGAACCTCTAGCTTCAGCAACGTTAGTTAGAGGTATATCTACATTGACAAACTGACTTGGGAACCTTGCTGGGTTTTATGAACCTCTATGCGGGCTTGAAAGGCTTCTTTGAGGTGGGGCATATGGGTTACAGTCAGTATACAGGCGAAATCACACGCGATCGCATTAATGGACGCAATCAAGCGATCGCATCCTTCCGCATCCTGTGTCCCAAAGCCTTCATCTATAATTAATAATTGCAACGCCGCACCCGCCCTCTGTGCCAATAATTTTGCCAAGGCTAAACGGATAGCAAAGTTAATTCTAAAAGCTTCCCCACCAGAATAAGTCTCATAAGCTCGCGTTCCCCTGGAATCGGCTATTAAAATATCTAAAGTATCAATCAGCTTGGCGTTTTTCTTCTTAGCTTTACTACTGCGCCCAGATTTCTGAGTAATAAATTGTACGTGTAATTGATTGGCACTCAGCCGTGATAACAGTTGATTTGTCTCAGCTTCCAGTTGCGGCAACACATTCTCAATCATCAGTGCTTGGATACCATTTTTACCAAACGCCTGCGCTAATTCCTGATAAACTCGCTGTTCCTGCTTACAAGATTTTAATTGCTGCTGCTGTTGCTCATACTGATTTTGCAGAGTTTCCAATTGCAGCATCAACTGTTCTAAACGCCCCAAACTGGCGATTTTCTCATCAAGTTGTCGGCGGCGGATTTGAATTTGCTGCTCTAAAGCGTTAATTTGCTCAGTGGGGTTAGCTGATTTCGCTAATTCTTGAGTAAGACTTTCAATTTGAGTCAGCAGTTTTTGCCGTTCTTGCAATCTCTCGTTTCTCGAAACCTCTAAATCCTGCCATCTTTTCTGGAGTTGGGGAAACTGCTGTTGGGCTGATAACAGTTGTTGATAACGTAACTGCCAAGATTGGGCTTGGCGTACAGCTACACGCAGGTTATTATGTTCCTCGGAACTGTAACCAATTTCTGCAATACGACGTTGAAGTTGAGTAATTTCTTTAGCACAGTCAGAATCAGTTTGATCCTGCTGGATTTGACTTTGTAACTGAGAAATAGTTGCTTGTAATTCTGGTTTACGGGCGGCAATTTGAGCTTGTCGTTTAGCTGCGTCTTTAATTTGCCCTTGTTTAATTTCTGCCCATCGCCAACGCTCTACTTCACTTCTAGCTAGAGCATGGTCTTGCTCATTATAATTCAGTTGTTGTAAATATTCTTCTAATTGTCGCAATTCTAATTGTTTCTCAGGGGCGTAATCACCTGCTTGCAGCGATCGCTCTAAATGTTGTTTTTCCGCAGCCAATTGTTGTAATTGTTGGTCAGCATCACTGGTTGATTGCAGTTGTGCGGCTAATTGACCTCTTTGTTCTCTGAGAGTGTCATAAGGTGATACTTTTTGCAATATTTCCCGATATTCCTGCCTCAAGACCTGAATTTCTCGGTCTGAAACTGCCTTTTGTTCCCGAAATACCCACAATTGCCCTTCAGTATCCTTGTACTCGTCTTTGGTTTTATCTACCACACGATTCCAGTGATGTTCATCTAAAGGACGCTCACACAGAGGACACATTGCATCAGGGGTCCGAAGCATTTCCAGTTTTTGCTCTAATTCGCCCAATAACCTTTCATATTCCCGTTGTTGAGCTTGCAGACGTTCCATAAAATGCCGTCTTTCCTGCCCTTTTTCCTGGACTCGTTGCAGATAAACTTTGTCTTTCTCCATTTGCGAAATTTGGATTTCTAAGTCTCTCGCCGCTTGTTGTAATTGCGGTTGACGTTGAGAGGAGCGTTGTAGTTGGTTTTCTGTCGCTTGTAACTGTTCTAATCTTGCGACTAAACCAGCATGAACTTTATCCAGTTGACTTTGAAGATTTTGCCGTTGTTGCCACAAAGGAGAAACTTGCATTTGCAGTTCATCTAAATCAGTCACACGGCGACGAGCTGCGGTAAGTTGGACTAAAGCCGCTTCGACATCCGCCGATTTATTCAGAGTATGCTGAATTTCTGGCTCTTGTTGTTCTAATGCGACTAATTGTCCTTGAACTTGTTGCAGTTCCCTTTCTAGTTCGTGAATTTGGCTAGTTAGTTGCTGTTGCTTTTGTTGCAGTAAAGCCGTTGCACTGGTGTATTCTTGAAATTTAGTGGCAAAAGCTTCTTCTTGAGCTTGCAGAGTTTGATACTGGGTAAAACCAGATTTAATTTCAGCTTCCTGATTTAAGATGGCTTCTAAATCTGATAACTGACTCTGCACAGATGACTGTTCTTGTTGCAAGCGATCGCCATCTTGAGTTAAATTTTGATGTTGTTGCTTGACAAAATTCAGTTGTTGTTCCCAATTTCTGCGCTGGTGCTGGACAACTTGCAAACTTTGTAACTGAATATTCTCAAAAGCTTGAACTTGTTGCAGTTGATTTAATTCAGTTTCTAACTCTGTTTTTTGGGCTTGTGTTGCTTCCCGTTGCTGTAGCTGAACTTGGCTTGACTCCAGAGAACGCTCTAATTCTTCCGCCCGCCCTTTCAACTGGCGATATGTCTCTTTTGCCCTTTCTTCCAATTGATCATATTGATTCAGTTTTAATAATTCTGCTAAAATTTCCTTACGTTCACTGGGACGCTTGATCATGAACTCATCAGCACGACCTTGACGCAAGTAGGCAGAATTGATAAAAGTATCGTAATCAAGTTTGATGTGTTCTAAAATCAAATCCTGTGTAGCTCTGACTCCTTTCCCAGTCAATGCCCGAAACCCAGAAGCCGTTTCTATTTGAAATTCCAGGACACCACTAGCACCCCGAACTCTGGTGCGAATTACCCGATATTTTTGCTGATTACATTGAAAAATATAATCAACCCGAACTTCTTTTGCACCAGAATGAATCACATCATCTTCAACACCGGCACGGCTTTGACCCCAAATTGCCCATGTGATTGCTTCTAAAAGAGAAGATTTACCCGCACCATTAGAACCACAAATACAAGCCGTATGCAAACCGCGAAAATCTAAAGTTGCATCACGGTAACTGAGGAAGTTTTTGAGGATAAGTTGTACTGGAATCATTGAGGCTATAGCGCCGCATCTAAATGTTTTACGAACTAGCAGTACAGATGCACTATTTGATAGTTTAACTATGTGATTATCACTATTCTAGTCTTTAAGTCAGTAATTTCACTAATCTTAACAAGATTTTGACCAAGTTTTTCCTCTCAGGCAAATGATTTTGCTAATTTTTAGCAAAAATTTAATTCAACTATAGGACTACTATTTAATTTTGGAAAAGACACGTAGGATGTGTATAAGTAGGTGGGCGTGAAATAACCAAAAGGTGTGAACAAAAGTAAATAGGGCTGAAACCCTTTTTCCCCCTGCTCCCTGCTCCCTGCTCCCTGCCTTGCCCCAACGACTATTTTGAACACCAACCTACTTACTCCAAGGGGCATAGTTGCGCCGAAGCGGTCTTGACTTCAATCCAGCCATTACCTGATCCCCCAGGATGGGTGAAGACTCTTTAGCCATTGCTTAACTATTACAATAAGAATAATATCCGAATTTTTTGACTAATTTGCTCTATGTCAGTTTTAGCAGCGATCGCAGTCTTGGCTGTTCTGATCTTGGTACACGAGTTGGGACACTTTACCGCAGCTCGTTCTCAAGGTATTCTCGTTAACCGCTTTTCTTTAGGATTCGGCCCAGTTCTGTGGAAATACCAAGGACCACAAACCGAATATGCTATCCGTCTGTTTCCCTTGGGCGGTTTTGTCGGCTTTCCCGACGATGACCCAGATAGCGATATTCCCCCCAATGACCCCAATTTGATGCGAAACCGTCCCATTTTCGACAGGGCGATCGTAATCAGCGCCGGAGTCATCGCCAATTTAATCTTTGCCTATTTCCTCTTGGTAACTCAGGTGAGTCTCATCGGTATAGGTGAAGCCAGCGCCCCAGGAGTTTTAATTCAACAACTAGCGCCAGAAGTCAGTTCTGTAGCTACCGCAGCCGGAATTCAACCAGGAGATGTCATCTTAGCAGCTGATCAAACAGAATTTGGCACAGCGCTACAAGACATAGAAGCTTTCAGAGACATCATTAAAAATAGTCCTGGTCAGTCTGTACAACTAGAAATTGCCCGTGGCGACCAAAGGCTTTCAGTGAATGTAGTTCCTGAAGATAAGCCAGCCGGAGGTAGTATTGGTATCGGACTTGCTCCCAATGGTGAAGTTGTCCGCCGTCCCGTTAATAATCTGGGAAAAGCGTTAAACATTGGTGGTACCGAATTTCAGCGCCTTGTCACCTTGACATTTCAAGGCTTTGGGAAACTAATCACTAACTTCGGCGAAACAGCGAGTCAGGTAGCCGGACCGATTAAAATTGTGCAAATTGGTTCCAACATTGCCCAAAATGACACAGGTGGTCTGTTCTTCTTTGCCGCTTTAATCAGCATTAACTTGGCAATTATCAACATTTTGCCTTTACCAGCTTTAGATGGCGGACAGCTAGCATTTTTGCTGATTGAAGGTGTAAGTGGTAAGCCATTACCTAACCGCATTCAAGAAGGCGTAATGCAAACTGGTTTAGTGCTACTTTTAGGACTAGGCATTTTTCTGATCGTCAAAGAAACCAGTCAATTAACTTCCCAATTAGATTGGGTACAAAAGTTATTTCAGTAATTCCCTTGTAGAGACGCGATTCATCGCGTCTAGAAACCGCGATTCATCTAAAAACCGTGATTCATCGCGTCTAGAAACTCCATAAATTCCAGTGAGTGTAACCCGCAAATCCCCATCCCAAAAGCAACGGGCGCTAGAAATTCTCGCCCGTTTGCAGCATCTCTATCCAGATGCAACTTGTTCCTTGAATTATTCAACCCCAGTCCAACTGCTAGTAGCAACTATTCTCTCCGCCCAGTGTACAGATGAGCGAGTCAATAAAGTTACACCAGCTTTATTTGCACGCTTTCCTGATGCGGCTAGTTTAGCTAATGCTGATTTAGAAGAGTTAGAAAATTTGGTGCGTTCTACGGGTTTTTATCGCAATAAGGCGAAGAATATTCAAGGGGCTTGTCGAAAAATCGTCAGCGAGTTTGACTCTGTTGTTCCTAACAAAATGGAGCAATTATTGCAGCTTCCAGGTGTGGCGCGCAAAACTGGCAATGTCGTTCTAGCTCATGCTTATGGTATTAATGCTGGGGTGACTGTAGATACTCACGTGAAGCGTTTGAGCCAACGCTTGGGTTTAACTAAATTTCCTGATCCAATCCGGATTGAGAAAGATTTAATCAAGTTGTTACCCCAGCCAGATTGGGAAAATTGGTCAATTCGGTTAATTTATCACGGTCGTGCTGTTTGTAAAGCCCGTTCTCCTGTCTGTGAGGCTTGTGAGTTAAGTGATTTATGCCCCAGTGCTGGGAAAACATTAGTTGCAGGACAAGGAAAATAAAATATCCCTATAATTAATGGGGACACGGTAAGATAGAAAATGCTGTCTTTAAATCTGTTAGAGAATTTATGGCAAAAAAGAGTATGATTGAGCGCGAAAAAAAACGCGCCAAGTTGGTAGAAAAGTACGCTGACAAGCGAGAAGCGTTGTTGGAAGAGTTCAAAAGCGCTGTATCTCCTTTGGATAAGTTGGAAGTTCACCGGAAAATTCAACAGCTACCCCGGAATAGTGCGCCGACTCGTCACCGCAATCGCTGCTGGGTAACTGGTCGTCCTAGAGGTGTCTACAGTGACTTTGGGCTATCTCGGAACGTGCTACGGGAATGGGCGCATCAAGGTCTTTTACCTGGTGTGGTCAAGTCTAGCTGGTAGTGGTTGGTCATTAGTTTGGATAAAGAACTAATGACCACAGCCAAGCTATTCTCCACAACAACGGTCTATACCTAGACTGTCTAAGAGTAGATCGCTGACGGCGTTGGCGATCGCAAACTCTCCATAAAAACTTTTAGAAAAATCAAATGCCTGCATCTCTGTAACAATGGCTATAACTAGAGATCCCAGGTCGTTTTCTCCTTCCATGCGTTGACGGACAAAAATTTGCGCCGCGCGTTGGGCGATTTTTTGATTGACTATTTCTGGTAAAAATTCTGTATCTAGCCACCGCAATAAGGAATCTTGCAACCATTGTCCTTCTAGATCGGGGTTGTTGGAGGGTGGTAAGGTGATGGGTGGAATTGGTTGAGTCATCTTTTTTTAAACGCAAAGGTACGCTGAGGGAAACGCAAAGGTACGCTGAGAGGGTTTTTTGCTTGTTTGCTTAATTATGCAATATGATATCGCTGCTATTATTCGGGGTTATGCTCAAGGTTATTTTCTCATGGCTAATGATAATACAGGCCTGGGATGGTACGGAAGTCGCGATCGCACTTTGATTCCTTTGGATGAGCGATTTCGCTACCCGAAGTCGTTACAGCGTGTTCTCAATCAAGAGCGTTTTACTGTGGCGATTAACCGTGACTTTCAGGGTGTGGTGGCTGGATGTGCTAATCGCGAAACTACTTGGATTTCACGAGAATTACAAGAGATTTACTGGTTACTTTACCAGAATGGTTACGCCTATAGTTTTGAAACTTGGCAAGGTGACGAATTGGCTGGGGGTATTTTAGGGCTGGTAATTGGCGGTGCGTTCATTGGTGAGTCGATGTTTTTCCGCATTACTGAAGGCTCAAAGGTGGCGATGGTTAAGTTGGTGGAAAGGTTACGCCAAAAGCAATTTGTACTATTTGATGCCCAAATGATGAATCCCCATTTAGAAAGATTTGGTGCTTACGGTATTAGGGATGATGAGTATCAGGCTTTACTTAAGGAAGCGTTGCAACGTAGTTGTAATTTAATGTAAAGATTTGGATTTTCCTTGAACTTAATGATAGCGATACAATTTACTTAAATTCTTAATCTGTTTCCATTTCAGAGGTCATAGCCAAATCACATGAATACTCTCGACCAAGTGCTAGAAACCGCTTTACAATTACCCTACGAACAGCAGGAAATGCTGATAAAAATTCTGCAAAACCGCCACCATGAAAGTCGTCGGGCAGAAATTGCTGCTGATGCTCAACAAACCTTGGCTGATTTCCATGCAGACAAATTTCAACCCCAGTCAGCAGAGGATGTGGTTACTGCATTGCGTCAGTCTTTGCAAGAGCCAGACGCATGAGAGCATTGGTTTTGACCCCAAAATTTAAAAGGGCATTCCGCAAGTTTGTGAAGCGAAACGCTGACCTCCAGCAACGTATTGAAGAAACTCTTCAACAAATGGAGGCAGATGTATTTGTTCCAAAACTAGGCACTCATAAATTAAGCGGGAAGCTTGATGCTTTTCAGTCCTGCTCTTGCGGCTATGATTGTCGTGTTGTCTTCTCTATTGAACAAGATACGGAAACAAATAGTGAAGTTATTGTTTTGCTTGATATTGGAACGCACGATGAAGTTTATTAACAGCAAAACCGTATGTCAAACTTACTTGAAAGAATTACAGTTAATCCCAAACAATGTGGTGGTCGTCCCTGTATCCGGGGGATGAGAATTAGGGTGTCAGATGTACTCGACTTGTTTGCGGCTGGACTGAGTGCGGAACAGATACTGGAAGAAATACCTGATCTTGAGGCAGATGATCTCAAAGCAGCACTAGAAATTTTGCAAACAAGCGAACCATTAGTTGAAATCCGTGGCGATTAGCAGCGCTGGTGAATAAATTCTTGCAGCAACTAGAATGGAGAGAATTAGCAACCCCATAACAACTCATGCTAAAAACCATCGAAGGCATTTATCAAAATGGGCAAATTCAACTTACTGAGTTACCCCAAGACTTGAGCGATTGCACTCAAGTTCTCGTTACCTTTCTTGATCCTAGTAAAATTGATTCTAGCAAACTACGCCAATTGATTGATCAGTTGGAGACAATTGCCGGTATTCAGCAAGGTTTTGAGGAACTCAACGCTGGTCAAATTCGCCCCATTGGAGATTTTGTTCAAGAAATGCAGCAAAAGGAAAAGAGCAGTGATTGATCTGAAAGAAAGTGATGAAGAATATCATGTTTTCATTTCTGGTAAAGAGATCGACGTTTTAGACGTTGAGGATGGTTATGTCTTTGCAAAATGCGACCTCACTGACCTGCAAAAAATAGTAGCGTCTCCCTTTCCAGAAAACCTTTCAATTGAGATCGAAAGTGAAGATGGTTTTGGAACATATTTTTTTAACGAATTACAAATTTCATGTAGAAAAAGTAGGGTTGTATTAAATTTCACATCTCGTAAACCTAACAAGTATTGGGAAGGACAATTTGGACTTGCTCATTTATTAGAATCAATCAACAAGCAGGTTAAACACTTTGATAATTTTGAAGTTACTGACATTGAAGTAGAAGACGATTGGAAGGTAATTACACTTAGTCACATTTTGTCCACAGAGAATTTTATAGAAACAGCAATTGACCATGCAGCCAATCAGTTAAAGCAGTTATTAAAAACAGCAGAAATTGCTATAAGAGGAATTGAGTGGAAATCTGAATATGAAACTAATGAAGATTCTTTTTCTAAAGAGATAATTTTTCCTTTATTAAGACGAATGAGTTTTTCATTTGTACGCTACACACATGGTAGTAAGGAATATGGGAAAGATTTTACATTCTCTGAACTTACTTCTTTTGGAAATTATAGACATTATGGTTTGCAAGCTAAAGCTGGAAATATAAGTGGTAGAGTTAATTCACAGATCGATGAACTTATCGGTCAATTAGATGATGCCTTCAAAATGCCATTCTACGAAATTGGCTCTAATGAAAAACATTATATCTCAACTTTTATCATTGCAATTAGTGGTTCTTTCACTGAAAATTCTCGTGAAAAAATTGTTGAAAAGATCCCTAAAGGGGTAATAGGTTCTGTATATTTTTTAGATAAATATCGAATTTTTGAATTAATTGAACGCTATTGGAAAACAAATAATTGAATTATTTCAATCATTTACAATTCTATTTGTGATCCCGATTTACCATCTTTGTATAGACTAAACTTTTTCTTCTGTAACTAATGTCAAACTAACCCATTCGCCTTTATCGTTGTAGCTGCGAATCATGCGTTGGCGCAGGTTAGGCTGAATTAACCAACCAACTTCTAAAAATAAGGGTTGACGCAACTGCACCTGTAACGGAGATGTGACAGACGCACCATCAGGGAGGAGTAATACTTGTACCTGTTTTTGCGGATTTTGATCAAAGTTAATAATTGAACCTTGGATAGTACCAGTTGACGTAATGGTGCGCTCGCCAAAAGTTAAACTTTGAATTAATCGTCCAGTATCATCTAATTGTAATTTTAAATTGGTAGAGTAATTATCTGGCGAAGACCAATCTGGATATATGGTGACAGCTTCACCTTGCCATTCTCCCAATAAATCATCTATTTGTAACGATGGGCGTTCTACTGCTTCAGTCCCAGCTAAATGTTCTCGAATTAGAGTAATTTTATCTAATTGACCAGTTTTATTAAATATTTGCACCAGGCGTAAGCGGCGATTTTCATGAATCAAACCGAGTTCCGCCCCAAATTCTGTAAACGGTGCTAACTGAATTGAACCTTGGGAAAAAGCACCATTGGCAAAAAACAGCGTACTTTTAGCCACAGAACTATATTCTAAAACTAAATCTTCTTGTCCTTGGCGGCTGACAATCTGGCGGATGGTCTGGTTATTATTCAACCCTTCTAAAGAAACCACACTTTTGATATCTTCTAAAAGTGCGCCTTGGGGTGAGAATCGGGTAAATGAACCTTGCCATTCACCGAGATTTTGCAGTAAAGATTCCCACTGAGTTGCCATAAATTACGTCCTGATTGCTGTAATTTTAATTCTTCGCAAACCGCCGCACAGCAAACAAGCTGCCCATTAATCCTACCACTGCACCGAAACTTAACAAAATTAAAGGCAATAGTAAAACCTGTGCGGAACTAAGTTGCAAACCGTTGGTAATAAATTGGATAAAATCTGGTTGATTTGCTAAAGTCCGGCTGATAAACTGTTGGATTAAAGAAATGAAACTCCAAGCGATCGCACCACCAACTAAACCGAAGGTAATTCCCTGTAAAATAAACGGCAGATAGATCCAAGCAGATGTTGCACCTACCAGTTGCATAATTTCAATTTCTCGCCGTCGCGCCATGACAATCAGACGAATAGTGGTAGTAGTTACCGCGATCGCAGTTAAAGTCAGAATAATTGTAATTGTCAAAGTAATCCAGTTTAAACCCCGGTGCAACTGGGCAATGCGTTTAACTGCTTCATCTATATACTGCACAGTTTCCACGCCCCGTAACTTCGCCAGTTCCGTGGCTAAATTGGGGACAGCTTCAGAATTCCGAGCTTTTACCTTAATCTCATCCACCAGAGGATTATCCCCTAACTCTTGGGTAGCCCCGTCAATATTGGAAATGCCTAATTCCTGGACTAACTTCGTCCAAGCTTGTTCTTTAGTAATAGTTTCCATCCCTACTACATCCGACATTTGGGCGATAAATGGCTCAATGCTGCCGGCTGCTGTCTCTGGATCGAGATAAACTGAAACTTCTAACTGGCTACCGAACTGATTCAGGAGTTTTTCAACTTGCCAAGAAGTTTGCAGACTCAAGCCAAATAAAAATAATAACACTGTAACGGTACTGATAGCCGCCCAATTCATCCAACCGCCCCGCAGTAAACCGAGAAAAGTCTCTTTGAGCAAATAGTCAAGTTTTGTCAGAAATTTAAACACACAGCACCCCAAAATCTAAATTGCGTTGATCATCTTTATTTCAGGTGAATTTTTGCATCTCAACAGGGGGTTATGGGAGATTGATAGAATTGAGATAGTAGGAATTTTCACAACTTAGTCATTGATCATCATGCCCTCTGAAATTGCTGTCGAGAAAAAAAAGTTAAAAAATCCGCCCTTGACACTTCACTATCTAGGCGATCGCGTGCTGCGTCAAGATGCCAAGCGGATTACTAAAATAGACGATGAAATTCGTCAATTGGTGCGCGAAATGCTGCAAACTATGTACAGTAGCGATGGCATTGGTTTAGCTGCACCTCAAGTGGGAATTCATAAACAACTGATTGTCATCGATTGTGAACCAGATAACCCAGATCATCCGCCACTGGTATTGATTAACCCCACCATTAAACAGATGAGCAAAGAAGTCTGCGTTGCCCAAGAAGGGTGTTTAAGCATTCCTAACGTTTATTTAGACGTAAAGCGTCCCGAAGCCGTGGAAATTGCTTATAAAGATGAATACGGTCGTCCCAAAACCCTCAAAGCTACAGACTTACTCTCACGCTGCATTCAACACGAAATGGATCACCTCAAAGGCGTGGTATTTGTAGATCGTGTGGATAATTCCTTGACTTTGGCTCAGGAGTTATCTAAAAATGGCTTCTCGTATCAAGCCGTGAAACCAGTAGCATAGGGGACATATAGTGTATTTAACTCCAAAAAGCGGTTTATTTCTGGGTGGTTCTTGCGTAACAGCGATCGCCGCCGTCGGTTCAGTGTTTGAACTTACTTCTGGACAACCAGATTTGGGCGTTCAGGTAACTGCAATTATCCTCGGATTGAGCATTCCCCTCACCGGATTCTTTTTCTTTGCCGCAGTCAGGGACGCACGGGCTAACATTAAATAAGCATCAGGTACATAAAAAGGTAGAGGGATGAAAGAAAAGGCAAAATTCATCCTTCCACCTTTTATTTTTTTGATTCAGGTAGCCTTGCAAAAAGCAGACGCTTAATTTTTGGACTTTAAACTAGAGGAGAGCGATCGCTTCTAAAATAAAACAATGCTGTCAGAAACAACTCAACTCTTCCGCCTATCTCAAGGACATCTCAACTTACTAGAAACTTGTCCGCGTAAATTCCAACACACCTACTTAGAACAACTCAATACGCCTTTAAATCCAGAACACGAAGAACACCAGATTTTGGGTAGTCAGTTTCACTTGCTGATGCAACAGCGAGAAATGGGTTTACCAATTGGGAGTTTACTGGAAGCGGATACTCAACTGCAAAGCTGGATGTCAGGTTTTACCAATGCAGCACCAGAAATTTTAACGCCAACTGACTCTCAAACTTTGCGTGAAAGCGAACATTACCGCATCCTGCAAGTTCAAGATTATTTGTTGACAGTTGTTTATGATTTATTCATAGCAGATAGCCAAAAAGCTCAAATTCTTGACTGGAAAACTTATCCTAAACCCCAAAATAAACGCAAATTAGAACAGAATTGGCAAACACGTCTTTATTTGTATGTATTAGCTGAAACTACCGCCTATTTGCCCAAAAATATTTCTATGACTTACTGGTTTGTCCAATCTGAAGGTCAACCGCAAAATATTACATTTAATTACAATTCTACCCAGCATCAGCAAACAGCTAAGAAACTTAATCAACTGTTAAATAAATTAACGAACTGGTTGGAAGACTACCAAATAAATCAACTATTTCCTCAAATACCGGAAAATAGTAAAGATTGTAATTATTGTCATTTTGCCACACGTTGTGAACGTAGTCAAGCCAGCGCTGAACATCAAAAGAATTTACCAAATCTTGCCGATATTCAAGAAGTATCTCTCTGAATTCTAGAGAATTATATGAAAAGCTTTGATGAAACTGATTTGATTTATGTTCGTGAATTAGGGATAGACGATATTTCACCCGTTTACCACTTGGGCGAACAGCTATTTACTAGCGATTTGTATCCTTATTTATATCGCACCTGGGACGAATGGGAGGTAATTGGACTGTACAATACAGACCCAGAATATTGTTTAGTTGCGGAAACAGACGGAGAATTAGCCGGGTTTATTTTAGGAACCATTATTACCAAAGCATCCTGGACTTACGGTTATATATTATGGCTAGCTGTGAATCCCGAAATTTCAGCGTCGGGGAGTAGCAGATAAATTAGTTGATAAAGCGATCGCACGGATGATTGAAGATGGGGCGCGATTCATGCTAGTAGACACAGATCCCACCAACAATCCAGCCGTCAAATTCTTTAACCGCAAAGGATTTGGAAATATCCGTCAGCATATTTTCCTGTCAATGAATTTAAGCAAACATGAACATTATGGCAGACTGATTGATTACGAACATCAAAAAGCCGAAAGAGCCGGTTACAGGCGAACCCGTCCAGCAATTCGCACCCGTAAACCTGAAGGAGTTGCTAACGAAATAATTCTCAATCCCCTAGTAAACGAAACTCCAATAAATGATCAATAAAAACTCTAAGTTATGACTAACTGCAACTATTACTCAAAAACTTCTCTCCTCGCTTGGCGCACTTGGCGACTTGGCGGTTCGATAATCCAAAACCAACCTCCTTCCTAACCTTTAATAAACTCCATGCAGTGGATTATAACAACACCCGAAAAACCACCAGACTGGTTCATCCAAATAGTCAAACAGCATACACCAGCATCAAGCGGATTATATGCAGCACAATTATTATGGCAAAGGGGAATTCAAGACGAACAAAAATTAGCAGCCTTTACCAACTATAAAACGTATCAACCAGCCAGCCCCTTTGAATTTGGCGAAGAAATGCAGTTAGCTATGGAAAGACTGCAACAAGCACGAAATAACAATGATAAAATTGCCATTTGGGGAGACTTTGACGCAGACGGTATTACCGCCACGGCTGTTTTATGGGATGGTTTAGGACAATTTTTCACGCAAAATTCCCAGTTAACTTACTACATCCCCAATCGCCTTAAAGAATCCCACGGACTCAATTATCCAGGAATTGATAATTTAGAAAAACAAGGTTGTAAATTAATAGTAACTTGCGACACAGGCAGTACAAATATTAATGAAATTATTTATGCTCAAAAGTTAGGTATAGATGTCATAGTTACAGACCACCATACATTACCTGAACAACGCCCACCAGTTGCAGCAATTATCAACCCCCGCTATTTACCAAGTGAACATCAGTTATTTCATCTTTCTGGCGTAGCAGTAGCTTTTAAGTTAATTGAAGCTCTTTATTTAACCCTACCAAATATTCCCCAAAATCCCTTAGCAGATTTATTCGATTTAGTTGCAGTGGGATTAATTGCCGATTTAGTGCAGTTAAGTGGAGACTGTCGGTATTTAGCCCAATTAGGTATTCAAAGACTGCAAGCCGACTTTCAGCAGCCACCGACAGCCCGACGACGGCCAGGGGTAGGGCGATTATTAGAATTATGCCAGAAAAATGGCGATCGCCCCACAGATATTTCCTTTGGTCTAGGACCACGCATTAACGCTGTCAGTCGCATTCAAGGCGATGCTAGTTTTTGCGTAGAATTATTAACTAGCCGGGATCTTAAACATTGTCATCAACTAGCCGAAGTCACAGAACTCGCCAACACTCGGCGCAAGTCTTTACAAAAAGATGTTCAAGCCCAAGTAGCGCAAAAACTCTCCGGGCTAGACTTATCAACCACCAGCGTTATTGTCTTAGAAGATCCCCAATGGCCTGCGGGAGTATTGGGTTTAGTCGCTGGACAAATAGCCCAAGAAACAGGCCGTCCCACTGTTTTATTGAGTACAGAAGGACGAACACAAGGTACTACCCCTACTCCCCTCTTAGCCCGTGGTTCTGCCCGTTCTGTTAATTCGGTAGATTTATATCAATTAGTCAAACAGCAAGAACATTTGTTACATAGCTTTGGCGGACATCCCTTTGCAGCTGGTTTGAGTTTATTACCGGAGAATATTCCGTTATTTACAGAGGCGATTAATCAGCAGTTACGGCAATCTTTAGGTGGAACAACTCTCACGCCAACTGTGCAAGTAGATTTAACAGTAACTGTCGCCGATTTAGGTAAAGAATTATTTCTAGAACTCAAACTTTTGGAACCTTGTGGGATGGGAAACCCTGTACCAAAATTGTTAATTAAAAACTGCTGGTTTGAAAATTCTTGGCATCGTAATCAGCAGGATTGGAAAGGCAAAAAGGTGCAGTATATTAAAACCGATTTTGATATTCGGGATGAGTATACTAAAAGCGCATTTCCTGGGATTTGGTGGGGACACTATAAAGATGAATTACCTCTAGGTAAGTGTGATTGCATTGCTGAACTGGATTACAATACCTTTAAAAAACGCTATGAAATTAGATTAATTGCTGTGCGTTCTGTGGAAAATTCAGACGCGATTAATAGTGTTTCTACTCAGATGATATTAGATTGGCGAAATCAAGAACATTCAGAACTGAGAAATCAGCATTCAGCAGTTTTGATGGCAGATTGTCCGACTCACTGGGATGATTTACGTGCATGGCTAAAGCGATGTCTATATAATAATCAACAATTAGCGATCGCTTGGTCTAAACCCAATCATCAACCACCCCAGGAAATTTGGCTAACTTTGGTTGGTATTGCTAAATATTTGAGTCGCACAAATCAATCAGTTACCCGCTTCCAACTGTTAGAAAAACTCGGCATTCGTGACCAAACTTTATTTTGGGGAATCGAAGCTTTAAAATCTTTGGGGTTTACTGTCACAAGACAAGACCGTGATTTGCAAATTAGTTGGAATCCCAGCATCAACTCAGAAGACTTTAACGATGCAGCTTTAGAAAGATTTTTAGCCGCCATCAGCGAAGAACAGTTTCAGCAGAATTATTTTGCCGAAGTGCCTTTAGGGACAATTATGGCGATCGCTAATGGAATCAATTAGACGCGATGAATCAATTAGACGCGATGAATCAATTAGAATCAATTAGACGTGATGAATCAATTAGACGCGATGAATCGCGTCTCTACAAGAGGCGATCGCCTGACCAATTTATGGGATTATTAATAATGTATTGTTGAATTTTGTCAAGAGCAAATTCATTACGGATTATTTCGTCGTAGAACCTTTCTTGCCATCCAAAACCTTGATATATTTGATTAATTTCAAATTTACACCGTCCTTTATACCACCGCACAATCTTAGAAATAGAATTTTTAGATAACATCGGGTTAAATACCCCAGTAACCCCACCCCGTCGCCTTGTAGAGACGCGATTCATCGCGTCTTCTTCTGAGTGTTGTGAATCTTCTTTTGAGTGTTGTGAATCTTCTTCTAAGTGTTGTGAATCTTCTTCTAAATCTTGTATTTGCTTAATTAATAGAATACCGTGAATATGATTAGGCATGATGCAAAATACATCTATATGACAATTAAGAAAATGTTGAGGAATCTCACACCATAATTTTTGGGCAACTTCTCCAATTTGTGATAACTGCATTTCACCCCTCACCACCTCACCGAAAAAGCATTTTTTACCTGCCGTACAAATTGTTACAAAATATCCGCCATCAGTAGCATAATTCCATGCTGGCAAGCGTGTTGAATCAACTCGGTATTTACCTTTATATTTAGGTTTGTTATTTTTAGGCTGAGGATCATAATTATTCATGATTAGATTTTGGATTTATACACCAAAAACTTGATAATCATGTAATTATTTCCTGATGTTGATGTAGTTGCAAACCCAAAATATTCGGATTTTTTTCCAGATCAGATATATATGATCTTGAAAAAAAATGTCCGATTTGTGATTGCTGCTTATGTATATTTACGGTTACAGAAATAATCAGGTAATTAGATCAATTACTTGAATTTAGCCCGAATTTAACCGGAATTTAGACGCGATAAATCGCGTCTCTACAAGGGTATGTGTGGTTATTGGGGAGTCAGATCCCCTACTTTCCCCTGGTGTTCACACTGAAAACCTCTACTTTGCCAAGCTTGCATATCTACCTCAGCTAACCTTATGACATTTGAGCATTTTGGCTGGATAATCTGACTAAATACTGCCCAAAATAAGCTGCGGGTGACATCTAGCCCAGTTTTCAACCCAGACTCATAATTACCTGGTCTACCCTGTTCTGAAACAATATCTGGCTCAACCCAAATACCATGAGCGCCTAAGAGAATCTGTGCCATCCATTTTGCTCTGGGAAGGTGAGTAGGTGAAGTGATAAGTTTTACTTTATGTACTCCCCATTGCCGCAAAATGGGTATGCTGTAGTAAAAGTTCTCAAAAGTGGAATCAGCACAATTTTCTAACCAAACGTTTTGTAACTCTGCTGCTTCCCTTTGAAAAATTACCTTGATGCAGGGTGGTGGGGAACCACTAGAAATTAAAACTGGAATTTGTGGATATTTTTGGGTTATTTGGGTAACATAAATTTCTCGGCGAATACTACCACCCAGGACAAAAAAGGCATCTACTGGCGCAGATGATGCCCAAACTAGAGTTATAGTAGTAAAAATTAGCCAACTACCAAATATCAAGCATAAGCCACAAGCTATTTTTTGTAGCCATTGCCACTGTTTGTGTAATTTTCTCAATGGAGAAATTGACGAGGTTTTTGTAAATTTATATCTCATGATATAGGTAATAAAAGCTTGGTTAAATTATGTCGAGAAGACCTACAATTAAGTCAGCGAAGTGCTATCTTATTAAAATAATATCGGGTGTAAAGCTGATATCGATCAGGCTGTCATCACAAAGTCACAGTAACGTTACTGTAACTTCACAGTGTCGTATTAGACTACTAAAAAAGGTCATAGTTAGAGAAATCTCATTAATCAAGTATCAAAGAATTCTCAGGAGAAAATGATGAGGGGAACATAAACTCACATTAAGTATAAAAACTGAAAAATTTCCCAAATGCCTGATTGCTAAACTGTCAACAACACAAATATATTCCACTGATATACATGAACCAATCTGCGAAACGTTACTCGCCGCTCCAAGTAGTCTTGATTGGTGGAGCGATCGCCACAACCGCCACTGTCTCTGTATTTGGCTCTGCTTGGACTCGCTCCGTTCTTGCTGCCTTACAAGATAGCCCGAAAACGTTAGTTGACCAAGTATGGCAATTGGTAAATCGTGAGTATGTTGATGGCAGCTTTAATCAACAAGATTGGCTAGCCACTAGACAGAGCTTGTTAAGCAAAGAATATTCTTCTAATGAACAAGCCTATGTGGCAATTCGTGAAGCTTTGCAAAAACTGGGTGATCCTTACACGCGATTTATGGACCCCCAACAATATCAAAATCTTACCAGCCAAACATCCGGTGAAGTCTCCGGAATTGGTATTCGCATGGAATTGAATGAGCAAAGCAAGCGTCTGACTGTTTTGGAAGCGATAGAAAATTCTCCGGCGCTGAAGGGTGGGATGAAAGCAGGCGATGAGATTTTGGCAATTGATGGCAAACCTACGCAAAAAATGTCAGTGGAAGAAGCCTCTGGGTTAATTCGCGGTAAACCTGGTAGTCCGATTACGCTGCAATTAGGAAGAAAGGGGCAGAGTGCTTTTGATGTGAAGCTGACACGGGCGACAATTGAAGTCCCAACAGTACGTTATAACCTCAAGCAAGAAGGCAATCGTCGGGTTGGCTATATCCAATTGCGGGAGTTTAGCGGTCATGCTTCGGATCAAATGCGTCGAGCTATTCGAGATTTAAACAATCAAAAAGCTGATGCGTTTGTTTTAGATTTGCGCGGAAATCCTGGCGGTTTGTTAAATTCCAGTATTGAGATTGCTCGCATGTGGTTGGATAATGGCGGTATTGTTCGCACAGTTAACCGCGCGGGAGGTAGTGAGATAACTAATGCCAATCGTACTGCTCTGACTCAACGACCTTTGGCAATACTCGTAGATGGTAATTCAGCTAGTGCTAGCGAAATCCTCACCGGAGCGCTTAAGGATAATAACCGAGCCGTTGTGATTGGTAGTCAAACCTTTGGTAAAGCACTGGTACAATCTGTTCATGAACTGGCCGATGGTTCAGGTTTAGCAGTCACCATTGCCCACTACTACACCCCCGATGGCACAGATATTAATAAAAAAGGGATTGTGCCAGATATCAAACTAGACTTGACAGCAGCACAAGAGCGTCAGCTGGCGACTAATCCGAATTTAGTTGGGACTCAAAACGATCCGCAATATGCCAGAGCGATCGCCGCCCTATCAACTAAAAACTTCGCTCAACCTCCAGCTAGCCCAACTAACCAACCTGTCAGTTCTGGTGCTAGAGATTTAAGATTTTAGATAGGAAGATTTGGGAGTGGGAATATTATTGAGTAATCCCATTCCGATAAATCTTGTATTTTATGATTCAGCCAGTTGATCCAACCACTGCGAACAGTTTCTTGCCAATGGTATCAGTGGTTGTTCCGATCTATAACGGTGAGGCAGATTTACCAGAGTTAATCAATTGTCTGCGATCGCAAACTTACCCTCAAGACCGGGTGGAGTATCTACTGGTGGATAATAACAGCAGCGATCGCACTCTGAGCCTCTTAAAAGCAGCTGCGGAAAATTCACCTGTAATTAAGGTTTTGAGCGAAAATCAAATTCAAAGCTCTTACGCTGCCCGAAATACGGGAATCCGCGCGGCTGTGGGCGAAATTATTGCCTTTACGGATGCTGATTGTCATCCTCAACCACAATGGCTACACTCGTTAATCCAGCCTTTGAGTGAGCCAGATGTGGTAATTGTCGCTGGTGAAATTGCGGCGCTACCGGGCGACACTATCTTAGAAAAACACGCAGAACGTCAAGAAACTTTATCCCAGAAGCATACTCTAGCTAATTCCTTTTGTCCTTACGGTCAAACTGCTAATTTAGCAATTCGCCGCACGACTTTAGAAAAATCAGGTCTATTTCGACCATATCTGACCACTGGGGGCGATGCGGATATTTGTTGGCGGATTCTGCGGTCAAATCTGGGGCGGTTAGAATTTGCCCCCAATGCAGTTATCCAGCACCGCCACCGCGCCACAATCCAAGAACTAGAAAGTCAATGGCGACGCTACGGACGCTCTAATCGCTATCTACATGAACTGCACGGTGTAACATTAATGCCAGGGATGACAGCCAAAGATTACAGTTATCGCTGGGTGCGTTGGTTATTAAAGGAACTACCAAAAGGTATTTTGCAGGCGATCGCAGGTCAAGCCACGCTTGTAGACTTATTAAATACTCCCATTGGTTTATTCACCGCTAGAGCGCGGTTTGTTGGGCAAAGAGATGCTAAGTTGCCTGAAAATGCCAAAAATATCGACTGGCTGTAACAGCTTTTCAATTTCATTCCGGCATCAGCGTTCTCTAAATTTAACCAATACCTGCCAACTTTCGCTAAATTGGAAACAGGTAAACACAGGGAAACTTAAATGTCAGCACAATTGTTACTGGTAGATGATGAACCGGGATTGCGGGAAGCTGTGAGAGACTACTTACAAGAAAGCGGTTTCAGCGTTCAAGTTGCCAGTAACGCCCGTGAAGGCTGGGATTTGATGCAGCAAAATACACCTGATTTAGTGATTTCTGATGTCATGATGCCCCAGGTGGATGGCTATCAGTTCCTCAAACAACTGCGAGACGATCCCCGTTTTCAAGCACTTCCAGTGGTATTTTTAACTGCTAAAGGCATGACAGGCGATCGCATTCAGGGCTACCAAGCAGGTGTTGATGCGTACCTACCCAAGCCATTCGATCCAGATGAATTAGTGGCCATAGTGGAAAATTTACTGTCGCGCCGACTCACTAAGGTGACAAGCACTGGTGAAGAGAACGAAACTATTGACATTGCTGAACTAGCTAATCAGATTGCTCAAATTAAAGCTTTGTTAACTCAAAGAAGTGCAATCTCCACATCCCCAGCCCCATTTAAAATTGACTTGACCCCCAGAGAGCAAAGCGTTTTAAATTTGGTAGCGGAAGGGTTAATGAACAAAGAAATCGCCCGACGTTTAGAAACCAGTGTCCGGAACGTGGAAAAATACGTCAGCCGTTTGTTTAGTAAAACTGGCACGAATAGCCGCACTGAGTTAGTTCGTTTTGCACTGGAACACGGTCTTGCTCAGTAAACTTAAATATCACCATCATTTTTGCTCAAAAGCTGATTCTATCGGCTTTTTGGCAGATTACTAGCTAATCTTTCTACAAATCGAAGCAAAACCCTGGTTAAAGCAATTGTACTGAAATCTCAGTTTTGAAAAACAATTACCTGCTGTGAGATTCAGGTATTAGTCTTTTCGTAGACATTCCGCAATTTCCGTAATGTAAACTGTTGGATTTATTGTGTGTAGATGCTATTTTTGGCTTCTCAAAGAGTAGGGTAAACTATAGCTTGTCTTTTTGGCGTAAAGTTATACAAGCTAACCCTTGATAAAACTACATAGGAAGCAATGGAATACTCCAAAAAAGTTCACCATTTTCTGCCTAGTTGATGACTTTGCTATGACTCAATTAAAGTTTGAGGTTTTTAGCTTTTTTACGATTGAGTATTGTCAACCGCATTACGTAAGCGCATCAACTGGCGGCGCATTTGTGGTGAGGCTTTGAACTCAGACACTTCCTGCGCCTTCACAGATGCTTGCAGCGTCTCTAGAAACTCATCAGAGCCTTCTGTTAAAGCATCTAGCAACACCTGTAACAGTTGCTCGCGATCGCTTAATAGACTTTTTTCTTCAATTAGCCGAAACTTAAGATGTATTTCGCACTCATAAACACCTACTTCGATATTATTGATTTGGCGTGGTAATGCTTTGGAGTTCATAGTTGTGAGTATTTTTTTACTTAGTGGTCGTCAGGGTGAGGAATTATATCCCTAGCCAAAATACTTTATATTTTGTTTTCATTCACAGTGCTGGAATTAAAAGTCTTTCTTCAATCCACAACAGTTGTATTCTATAATTCACTCTCCTGGGTTTTTTCTTAACTAGACTTCAAGAGTTAATCGTGATATTCCTGAGCCAGATGTGCTTTTAGGTAAGCCATAACTATTATTCAGTTTTTGGGATCTTATACAATAAAGTTTCTGTAAGAACTTGTCCTCGGTTTTTAAAGGTTTTTACATTAACTTTATTATTTAGATCATAATAGTTTGACTTTTTACTTAATTTCTAGTGTTATTACTTAAGTTAAAATGCCTATTTTAGGTGCTTTCATTATAGCCAGAGGTACTTTTACCAGAATTACGTAAAATTACTTGATGTACGTTTTAGCCAACCTGAAAATTCCAGAGATGTTGATGAACAAATTCAGCACAACTCAAATCATATTGTTAAAAGATATCAAAACTTCCAGCTAATCTATTTAAGTAGAGTAGCTGATCTGGGAGTCTCATAGACCTAATAAGTAAAAGTAGTTGAAATTTATCCTCTGACAAATGTATCTGAGGCTACAAAATCATTTTGGGGTTCAACAAAAGGCAGGGTGCAAGGGAGAAGAGGAATCGTTGTTAAGTAACCGGAAGTTTAAAGTAATTTCTGCCTGCTTCTTTATCAAGTCCCCACCTGATGCCTTGATAACTGTTCACTGTTCACTGATAACTGATTTAAGCCCAGGCATAAGGGCTACAATTAATTCAGTGTAATTAAAGCAAAGCTTACGCCCTTTTATGGACAACCCGATGCTGCTCAAGTCCACAACCCGGCATATCCGAATTTTCGCGGCAGAAATTGACCGGGATGGCGAACTGGTTCCAAGCAATCAGGTATTAACCTTGGATATTGACCCAGACAACGAATTCAATTGGAATGAGGATGCGCTACAAAAGGTTTATCGCCAATTTGATGAATTAGTAGAAGCATCTAGTGGCGTTGATTTAACCGATTATAACTTACGCCGCATTGGATCAGACTTGGAGCATTATCTGCGATCGCTCTTGCAAAAAGGTGAAATCAGTTACAATCTCTCAGCTCGTGTCACTAACTACAGCATGGGACTCCCCCAAGTTGTCGAAGGATGAAAATCACTAGAGATTTTTAACTGATAATTCCCTGGGGCATGGTATCGCCACGCCCCGATAATTAATTTGCTTAATGCAAAAATATCAAATTTTCTCGATCAAATTTTGGGGATCTCAACACATTTCCCAAACGGCGTATTACAATGGATATATCAACCTCATGGGTCCGTCACGGTTTCGACAGGTTGGCGAACGCTACTCTGTGATTCAGGTCGAGAGTGAGTCTCCTCTCGCAAATCAAAGGCTCAAAACAAAAAGTAAATGCGAATAACATCGTTAGCTTTGCTCGTAAGCCTGCTCTAGTAGCAGCTGCCTAAAAACCTCTTACAGGTTCGAGCGTCTCTGGTTTGACTCCGTTAAGGACTAGAGACCAACCCCCAACGGACGCTCTAACAAGTGTTCTCTGGTTGGCTTGTTAGCTAAGACTTAATCAGAGCATCCTACGTTCGGGATAATGAACGATTCCCGCCTTGAGGATTAGAAAGGCTAAACCTGTGAATGAGCGGGGGGTAAATACCCAGTCTGGACAGCAGTTCGACTCTGCTCGGATCCACTAAAAACTAAAAACAAGTCCACCAAACAGTCAAAAGTTGAGGTGGATTTTGTTTTGTGGTGCGGAAAAATTAAGATATTAAAACTTTCTATGTAAAGTCTCGACATTCTTTGTCACGAAGTGAGGATTGCATCTGGTTTGAAAGTGTCGGGTTTCTGTCGAAGGGGAATCTTAATCACAAATTCAGATCCACACCCAGGTGCTGAATAACAATTGAATTTGCCATGATGGAGTTCTGTGATAATTCGGTAACTAATTGATAAACCTAAGCCTGTTCCTTTGCCAACATCTTTGGTTGTAAAAAATGGATCAAATAATTTTCCTTTAACTTCTTCATTCATTCCCAAAGCATTATCAATAAACCGAATTTCTACCCATTCATTATTAATGATATCTGTACAAATACGAATTTGTGGATTTTTATTTTTCAGTGGTTGATTATCATTAGTTTGTTGACGGACAATTGACATATCATTATTGAGTAATGACTCTTCTAAAGCATCTATAGCATTGACTAAAATATTCATAAATACCTGATTCATTTGTCCAGGACAACATTCTATTAATGGCAATTTACTATAGTTTTTAATTATTTCAATGCCTTTTTTATTAGTTATAGATGGTTTGATACGTTGATTTAAAATGATTAATGTACTATCAATGCCTTCATGAAGATTTATTGCTTTAAACTCCGCCTCATCTAAGTGAGAGAAGGTGCGGAGGGATTTAACAATTTCTATAATTCTCTCTGCTCCTATATTCATAGACTGAAGGAGTTTTACAGAATCTTGCTTGATAAATTCCAGCTCCATGACTTCAATTTCTTTTTTAATTGCGTCTACTGGTTCAGGGTAATAGTGTTGATAAAGTTCTACTAATCTTATTAAATCTTGAAAATAGTTGTTAGCATAAGTTAAGTTACCGTAGATAAAGCTAACTGGATTGTTAATTTCATGAGCAATTCCAGCTATCAGAACTCCGAGAGCAGACATTTTTTCAGATTCTACCAGTTTAATCTGCAAATTTTGGAGATTGGCTAATGCAGTTTCTAGTTCATTACCTCTTTTTTTTAAAGCGATCTGCGACTCTTCTAATTCTCTAATTACACTTTTAAAAATAGATTCTCTGAGGTCACTAGCATTCTCAAGTTGTTTTCGATCTGCTTCTGAACGGTCAAGTTTTTTCTGGAGAATCCGAATATTTTTCTCTAAAAGTTTTATTCTGGAACTGTAGTCATTATGCTCCATAATTTTCTACTTTGTTCCCAAAAGTAGAGTAACAAAAGTTTCTTGGTGATAGTAAGTCGAACCTTGATGCTCTAATGGAGCAAATTCCCCATAGGTATAGAATCCACAAACAGGTACTTCTTGAGAGAGTAACTTTTTGACGAGTTGATATTCTTCCTTTGCTCTTGTACCTAAAACCCAACGGCGACAGCAACAAGAAAATAATAAAACGGCTTCTGGTTCTGTTCCCGGATAATTTTCTAAGGCATTTTTTAATGAAACTTCAGCAGCTATAATAACTTCGTCCCGACTGATATCTGTAATTTGCACTGTTGCTTGTTCTGGAATATTTCCTAAAAAATTGATGCTTCCATTGTCAATATTATAAGTGTTAGGCACTCGCATATAGTAGAGATCGCTATCTTCTTTATAGACTGCTAATGGATTTTCCGCAGTCGGTGTGCGATCGCCCAAATAGCGAGCATAAAATTCCAATGCTGATTTACCATCAACCTCGTAAAGGACGGTCCCCTCAGCCTTGGTGACAATGCTTTTCTGACCAATTGGTTGCCAACCACAGCTAATTCCATAAGAAAATTGAATATCTCCCGAAAAGATCAGAACTGGTAAGGAGTCTGTGAGAACTTCTTTGCCAAAAAATTGGTAAGTTGTTTTAAATCTAAACTGATCTCCAGCCGTCCCACCTAAAATAGGAATTTGCGAACCCAAAGCTAGCTTAAGACCCTGAAGAATTAGCTCTCCATCAGTGGTTGAGGCATCTTCTATGTAGCTAGCAGGTATGGTGATACATAGTTTTGGAGCATGAGTGCTTTTCTCAGTTGCTTGTTGCACTGCTTGGTCAGCCGAGGCCAAAGGATTATCCTTTGTCCCATACCCCACACCAGCACGAATTTCTACACTGTCAGAACAAAAGAGCATCAGCGTCAAAGAATCTTGCTGAAACCCTAATCTTGAAGATATTTCACCATCTGTAGTGCAACCAATTAAATCCATTTTAGGAAATACTTGGTTAATTTCTTTAAGGATAAGAGGATGGTCAAAATCGATGGCTGCAAATAAAATACCCGCCTGGGGTATGACACCTGCTAAATCTTGAGAACATTGTTCTAAAACTTCTAGTATTGCATCTTGAGATTCTGGATCTTCGCTATGACCAACAACAACCTTTAGCATTTTTATCTCCTATTCTCAGTTAAGTTTACCTACTTAAAACTTGAAAATCACACAAAACAGATGCAACTTGAATTCATGTCACAAACCTATTACGAATATTTTCTATCCCATCGTCAGAGGATCACATCTGGCGCTTGAAAACGTTCTGTACAAGTTCTCCTGGTTTTTGGGAATGAATATGGGTTTTTAGTCCGAAAAGATGAATTGAAAATCAATCAATAGTATTTTTGTATCAACTCAAGGTTGATGATATTCCCTGGTTAACAACTTTTTTCTTACATTTTTTTTGCAGGATAAATCCAAGATAGATAGGAGCCGTCCTCTAAAGGTTTTTTTGCTATAAAATTTAATATTAGCTGGTATTATACCCACATAATCAGCACCCGGAGAAGCTGTTGTCTGTCCCATTGCATAAGCACGCAACTTTTATCTCACATCAATATCCGTAAATATGCTGAAGCGATCGCCGCGTTCGGGAAATTTTCCCGCTATCTCTGGCGAATCTTGTCGAGCGATCGCAGAGGGAATCGGCAGCAGTCCAGATTGCCAATCAATCCGCACTAGATCGTCAGCCAAAAAGTATATTTCCCATTCAATATTCTCGATTAGAGAAGAGTATTGTCTCGGTTGCGACTGAAGCCGCAACCGAGTTCATCCCCGCGCCTGAAGTGGGGGGCTTTCCTCTCGCCTTTCGGTAAAATTTTCCCGCACCGCGTCCATAAACCAACGATTTTAAATCGTTCAACAGCCTGTTTATTCAGCTTTTTGACTGTAAGGGCGTATTGCAATATACCCCTCCCCACGAACGCCGTGTTGTACTAGTCATTAGGCAGTACTATTGAACTTGGCTTGTTCTCCACAGTTGGGACTACCACAGCCGGAGGATCTGAGCGTTTTGCTTCCGTCGGTGGTAGCACTGTCGGTATATTCGGAGAATTTGATGGTCTCACAGGTGGGGGTGAGGTGGAATCTTGGCTAGTAGTGGGTAAACTATTTTCTAGCGATCGCGGCGGCGGTGAAGCCTCACGAGTTGAACGAACTTCTCGCAGCGTCTCTAATAATGACGGTGTGGGAGCAACACTAGGAGTAACTGACGGCTCGGTTGAACTAGATTGTGGTTGACTTTCCCTCGAACTGCGGCTACTGCTATTTGGAGTTTGATCTTGAGCAACAGGAATATTACGCCGGCGTTGTCTGGGAGTTGTGACGGGCGTAGAATTACTTGGTAAAGAATCGCGAGGATTTTGTCTATTGTTATTCTCTTCTTCCTCAGATGAAGATGGTGAATCAGTCAATGGTTTTTCCGGCTCCATTGTGCGCTGTTCAAACAGAGGTGGTGAAGATGTCTGTGGCGGAGTAGAAAATAGGGTAGTGATGCCAAAACCTGCTGTGCCAGCAACAACGGCGACACTTAAACCTATGAATATTTTAGAGTTCCCCAGCTTCTGAGGCATGGATGGCTTTTTAGGCTGACTGAGCCGAGTTTTTTGCAGAATTTTTTTTCCCTGCGGCTGCACAGGTAAAACTATAGTTGGCACTGCCTGAGTTAGAGGTGGGGGAGGCGGATTAATTTTATTTCCAGGTAATAATTGTAACCATTCTGCGACTGTTGCGGGACGAAATTGAGATTCTACAGCCATACCACGCATTACCGCTTGATTAACTGCTGCACTCAGGTGGGGTTGCAGTTCGCGAGGAGAAGGCATTTTTTCGCGATCGCGCAATAATACTGGTAAGGGAACTTGTGCTGTCAACAAAGCATACAAAGTTGCCGCCAAACCATAAACATCTGTAGCGGGCGTGCGCGGTGCTTGAGTCAAATACTGTTCCAGGGGAGAATAGCCCTCAGAAACCATACCAGTGTGAGTTTGTCTCACACCATTATTAAATTCGCGGGCAATGCCAAAATCAATCAGGACTACTTCCTGAGTTCCTTGACGCAGGATAATATTATCTGGCTTAATATCCCGGTGCAGCAAACCATTGTTATGTACTACCTGTAATGCTGCGCCAATTTGACGAATATAATGAATTGCAGTTGTTTCTGCTAAAGGAATCGCCGGCAATACAAATGCGTCGCCCAGAGTATCGCCACGAATGTATTCCATCACCATGTAAGGCAGTGCATCCTCTATAAAAAAGTCACTGACCCTGACAATATGAGGATGAACACAAGTAGCTAATCTTCTGGCTTCATCTTGGAATTGGCGCTCGAATTTGGCAAAATCATGATGTTGGCGCAGTTTTTCATTAATAGTTTTCATAACTACTTCTTGATCTAAGTAATTATGAGTAGCCTTAAAGGTAATGCCAAAGCCACCGCGCCCTATTTCCTGAATCAGGGTGTATTTGCCACCTTGCAAAGTTGTGCCTGCTAACATAGGAAGTATTGAATGCTGAGTGCTGGGTAAGCAAATGTTACTAATTTTTGAGTGTTGAGGCAATTCCAAATCACCCATTTGTCCCATATTTTCATACAAAGATTTTTTATACAGGGATATTTTATCTGTTGAACTCTCGAACTGGAAAACCTCCCGCTTATAGTAACAGCTTTGTCTTTTTCATAATACAGTAGCTGCTAAATGATGCCGATTGTGATTGAGATCAAGCCCTCAAAAATCTTTTGCCAACTGGTCAACAAAGATAAATACCGGATTTGTTACTTCTAACATAAAAATGCGAAAAATACCGGATAAATAGCCAGCAGTTGTGATTTTCTTACGTGAAGCCGGGGATAACAGCTAACAGCATCTTTGAGAAGGCATTACCCCAAAATGCCATTACTGGGGGGTATGTTTTTGTGAAGTACAGTGACAAAAAGATTGCTATTGATGGTGAGTTATTCTCAGTATTGAGTTAGTAAATAATCTTACCTAATCAATGAAAATATGAGTCAGATTTTTCGATAGGACATAAATAGTTAAATTGCAATATCCGCCCCAAATTTATCTAAATTCTCTTGCCTCCACTTAGCATCTAATTTCCTATTTGTCCTGACTTCTAATACCCTAATTCCCTGCTTTGGTAACAACTTCAACTTTTGTTTTAACTCTAACCAAGAACTAATTAACTCATGCTGCACATTGTATGTGGCACATAACTGAGCAAAATCAATATCCTGGGGAGTTGCAAAAAACTCTTCAAAAGGTGGATCGAATTTTGAGATGGGTAACATTTCAAAAATTCCCCCACCATTGTTATTAATTAAAACAATTGTTAAATGTCCAATAAACTTATTTCTGATTAAAAATCCGTTGGTATCATGTAAAAGTGCTAAATCTCCCGTTAACATCACACTACTTTGGTGATGGTGTGCTATGCCTAAAGCGCTGGAAAGTGTACCATCAATACCATTTGCACCTCGGTTAAAATAAGGTTTTATTGCTAAATTATTCGGTTTCCAGAAAAATTCTACATCCCGCACTGGCATACTATTAGAAATAAATAATGGTGTTCTGGGTGGGAGCGTTTGCGAAATTAACCAAGCGGCTTTACTTTCAATTAATTCGTCTATGTTTTCCCAAGTTTCATCAATATTTTTTCTGGCTTTGGCTTCAAAGCTACACCATTTTTGTAAATAAAGCCCCCGTTCACCATTCCCCATTCCCCAGTTTTCTATCTCTTCTACAGATACCCTTAAATGTGTGGCTTTTCCATGCAAAGGGTCGAGATTTTCATGGCTTTTATCCAGTATCCAGATTTGGGGTTGTGTAGTAGATAGCCAGTTACGTAGTTGTTTACTGGTAGGCATTTCCCCTACCTGAATTACTATTTCTGGTGTTAGTTCTTGAGCAAGTTGCTGATTACGTAAAATGATGTCGTAGGTGGAAATTAAATAGGGGTTGAGGTCAGCATAATTTCTAACTGGAGAAAGTCCTTCAGCTAAAACAGGCCAGTTGAGTGTTTGGGAAAGACGCGCGATCGCTTGACAATATTTCTCTGGTTGTTGGGGTTGGGCTACACCGGCAATAATGATTCCGCGCTCAGATTTTAACCACTTTTGGGGAATAGGAAATGGCGAATAAGGGATAGGGTGAATAGGTGCTATACCTGCAAAAAAATCTTCTGGGTGGAACTGTGACTGTAAATCGCTTAAGTCAATTTCATTGGGAATAGGTGCAAGGGGGTCAGCAAAGGGAATATTTAAATGTACTGCGCCCTGTGTAGGGATTTGACAGCGTTCCCAAGCATGAATGATCGTTTGCCGTAGATAACCTAACATTCTCATGTCTGGGGAGGGTATAGCTAACTCTCCTTGCCAGTTTGGGTAACTACCATATAATTTCACTTGGTCGATGGTTTGCCCGGAATGACAATTTCTCAATTCTTGTGGTCTATCGCTGGTTAAGACTAACAAAGGTACGCGACTTTCCTTGGCTTCAATGATTGCTGGGTAAAAATTCGCTCCGGCTGTTCCAGAGGTGCAAACCAGCGCCACAGGAAGCCCGGTGGCTTTGGCTCTTCCCAAGGCAAAAAAGGCGGCTGAACGCTCATCGAGAATGGAAATGGCTTCGATCTCAGGTTGTTGCTGGGCAAAGGCGACTACTAAAGGTGTAGAACGTGAACCAGGACAAATGACGACACAATTCAATCCCAGGCGTTTTAGTGTCTCCGTCAAGATATAAGCCCAAAGTTGATTAACATTCTTATAGGCAAATGGTATTAAATCAAGCATAGCCATCAGATAATTATGAACTACCTCTGGGAAAGTTGTGTTTTTCCATTGCCAAATGTCAAATTCACTCTCAAAGTCTTATGGATTGCATTCATTTAACCAATATTCGCTGCTATGGCTACACTGGGTATCTACCAGAAGAACAGGTATTAGGGCAATGGTTTGAGGTGGATGTGAAGTTATGGTTAGATATCTCCACAGCTGCCAAGACTGACGCAATTGAAGATACTCTAGATTATCGCAGCGTTATTAGCTCGATTCAACATCTGGTAAAAACAGCTAAGTTTTCTTTGATTGAGCGGTTAGCGGGTGCGATCGCTGATTCTATCCTGCAACAGTGCGATCGCGTCACCCAAGTCCAAGTCATTGTCAGTAAACCCGCCGCACCTATTCCAGATTTTGGCGGCAGAATTAGTATTGAACTCACCAAAACTAAGTCTAACTCCTGAAATTCTGCTGGGTTTTGCTCCACTTAAAAATTCTCTCAATCAAGAGATAAATTTATAAGTATATTATACCAAGCTGTTGATGATTTTTACTTTCTCAAACAGCTTGGGTACTTCTTGAATTTTTCTCAACCTATCAAGAATAAAATTATATCTCCCCTGATATTTTATTTCAACTAGTTTTATATCTCTCCGAAATTATTTCCAACAGTTATCACTTAATTATCTGTTTCTTAGATCCTAAAAATTGCTGCAAAGCTTCTTGCACTTTTGGTTGTTGAATATAAACTTCTGCCGCCTCAATTAAATTACATATATTCCCTTGACTCGCATCATCAATATCATCACTTAAACGTTTACCTGTTAACTCTCCATCAAGCCTGAATTGCAACCGTAAAATCCGATCATCAATGATTTGATTAGTGATATACTCATGAACAATTGAAGAAGCATCCAGCAACATACTAATTAGCGGCTGCACCCATTGTATAGTACCCCAGCCTTGGGCTTTTTCAAATGGGATGATTCGCGTCAAATCACCAGTACCTATAGAAAGTACGCTAACGTCTTCAACTTTATGTCCTAATTTTAAGGCTTCAGCAACTGCACAGCTAGAGGGATTATTCGCAGCAATGCCGCCATCAATTGCCGAGTAGATAGTTTTGATAGAGTAGCTAGAGGTATGATCGGGAATATTTTCCCAAGGTGAATCGATGAAAGCTCTTTTTTTTGTACCTTCATACTTTTGGATAGTCCGAGTTTGACCTTTTCCTGTACCACTAGTTATTCTAATGTGCGTATTATTATATATATTATTGCTTGCAGATACCTGATCACATAATGTGATAGTATCCTCATCTGCACACTGCACTATGCCATTGATTCGTTTGTCTAGTTTATGTGCTGGAAAAAAAGTAGGAGCAGAAGAAGAACAAAGACAGGCTTCCCATAAAGGCACATTGCCATAACAAGCCTCTTCACGCCAGCTTTTAAAGACTATTGGCTCTCTGGTAATGGTATCGTAAGCAACAATTAATAGTAACGGATCTTTAATATCTAATAGTTTTGTGTTTCCCAGAGTCTGGGTGAGGACTTGAGCCAAACCCTCATCTGAAAACTTAGGAGCAGATAAACCGTACTTCAGTAGTAAAGGAATTCGCTTCCATGAAAAAAGACTTCTATAGGGAAAGATAATGGAGCCTTTTTCTTTATATATTTCAACAATTTCTTTGCTACTGATTCCTGCGGCAACCCCAGCTGCTAAAATTGACCCTGTGGAAGTTCCGGCAATTAAGTCAAAGTACTGATTCAAGGGTTGACCAATTTCTTTCTCAATTGCAGCCAGCATCGTTGCGGCAATTACTCCGCGAATACCCCCACCGTCTAAACTTAAAATCCGAAAGGGCATATTTAACTCAACTCCTTTGTTATCTTATTTTCAGTAATAACTTGCAATAATTAGCATTGTCAAGCAGAAACAGATATCAGTAGATTTACTACTAATCATTTTTGAGAATACAAATTTAAATATATACCATTTTCTCGCCTGCTGAGGGATTTATGTCGAGATAATTCAGAAATTGCTCCTAAAAAGACTCTACAACAGGTAATATTTTTTTTACTCTGGTGATTGTGGTGTATGAGGTTGAATTGATACTAAGTATTGTTTGAAGATTAATTATATGGAAAAAACAGAAAAACAAAAAATGTTATCCGGTGAGTTATATCTGGCAGAAGATGCGGAATTAGTATCAGCACAAAAGCGAGCCAGTCGTCTCTTACGAATGTACAACACCACAACAGAAGTACAGGAGGCACAAAGGAAACAAATTTTGCAAGAATTATTTGGTCAATTAGGAAAGAAAGTCACCATTGTGCCGCCCTTTCATTGTGACTATGGCAACAATATTGATGCTGGCGATGGATTATATATGAACTATGGTTGTGTAATTTTAGACTGTAATTTAGTCACAATTGGTGAAAATGTCTTGTGCGCTCCTTATGTGCAAATTTATACGGCATATCATCCCACAGAGCCAGAAATACGTCTTTCTGGTAGAGAACTTGCTGCTCCAGTGAAAATTGGCAATAATGTTTGGATTGGTGGGAGTGCAATTATTTGTCCAGGCGTGACAATTGGCGACAATACGACTATTGGTGCTGGTAGTGTAGTTGTCAAAGATGTCCCGGCAAATGTTGTTGCTGCTGGCAACCCCTGCCAAATTATTCGGCATTTATAAATTGCTGATTTTTAGAATTTATAACCTCTAGCAAGCCAATAATGCCAATCTGCGATCGCTTCTTTAGTATCATTATCAGTATCAATTGCTACTAAATCTGATAGCTTGGCAGTAAACACATCTTCATCCTGGCCATTGGGATAAACCACTTCTACATACATATCTTTTAAACACTCATCATCTGGTGCCATTCCCAGCACCTCAACTGTTTTTTCCTCAACTAGGGATGTTTTGCGTGATTTCTTCTTTAACGTCGCCATAAATGGCACATTCAGAGTATCGTCAAGGTAGTAGTACCAACCCATTGCCCTGTCTTCTTTATCTTCAGCATCGACAATTATCTCTGTTTTAATGCGATGCTCTCTATTCTCGTCGCGTTCAACATTAGGCATAAGAAAAAAGCTGATGTATGATGCACATTGATATGGTATAGCGTTTTAGCGATCGCGATCGCCTAACTTTATTTACGCCGAGAATCCCGAATAATTTGCTTGGCGGCATTAATTCCTGAATTAGCAGCACCTTCCATAAAACCTTGCCACTCATAAAATGAATTAGTGTGTTCACCTGCAAAATACAAATTATCTACTGGCGTGCCTTCATTCCCGGCAATGGTTGTAAAATATCCCGGTTGGTTGCAGGTGTAACTGCCTTTATTGAGTGGATTCAATAACCAATTTTCGGAATGTGCTAAATACTGATTACCATTAATTCGGACTGCCGAATTTTCTGCCCCAGGAAAGATGAAATTCAGGTCTTTGAGGAAATTAGCAGTTTCTGTGCGGATATTTGTAGGGTTGAGTCCTGCGCCTAAATTTCCCCCAGTGTAATTTGTCAACACAGCCTGATTATTAGTAGCTTTGCTAGGATTAGTTTCCCAAGTGCCTTGAATAAAAGGTAAATTAGCGTAAGTAGAACCATTACTTCCCAAGGTAGACCAAGGACGGCTATTAAAGCCCACCATCAGTTTTGAATTGGTTCCGTAAACTAAATTATTAATAGCTGCAATTTTCCATTGAGGAAGTTGTAGTCCTTGTAAATCCACTTCTCTTAAAGTTGAAAAAGGAACAGCAAATACAACAGCATCAAATTTCTCACTGGAACTATTATTAAAAATCAATTCAATTTTACCTGCGGCATCTTTCCTTGCCGCAGTCAGCTTTTGAGCATATTTGATTTGTCCTGATAGCCGATTTGTTAAACCTTCAACAATCTGCTGATTCCCGCCAATTACATGATAACGCTCATCACTAAACACGCCAAATGGTCTAAATTTTGAGCGCTTATCCGCATGAATAAATAGCAGTAAATTTATACAGCTTTGCTCGTCTAATTCTCTACCATATTCACCAATATAGGCAGAGTTCAGGACATTTTTAATCAGATTCCCAGCACCGCGACTACTGAGATAATCTTGGAGATTAGTAAAATCTAAAATTCTTTCAGCTTCAGTAAAATTGTTAGCAGTTGGCTGTTTGAGTTGCCTTAAGTCATTTCTCATGACATCAACAAAACTGCGAAATTCATCAACTACTGCTGACTCTGAATAACGTTGATTATTAAAGTAATAAAATATTTCCCCTGGTTCTTTCGATAAATCTTCTAGTTGTAGCTTAAACTCCTTGACATATCCCAGCATTGTCTTGTGTAAGTTATCAATAAACTCTCCACCTCGTTCTGCAACTTGGCCAGGAAACACACCAGCAAGGGAATAGCAACGTCCCCCGGTTCGTTCACTGGCTTCGTAGAGAGTCGCCTTAATTCCTTTCTGCTGGAGTTCGTAACCACAAGCAAGTCCAGCCAAACCAGTCCCGACAATTGCTATTTTTGCATCTACAGGGGGTGCAGCTAAAGTACGGTGAAAATAGCCAGACCCTACACCAATGCTTCCACCCAATAAAGTCAGTTTCCCCAAATCTGCCAGAAACTCCCGCCGTTTGGTTTTGCGAACTGACATTATTTCTTCAATAGCAGAAATTCGTTCCCACCCTTCGCTAGTCGAGATATTGTGTTTTTGACAATAACGAACAACACGAATTGTATGTGCTAATTTTCTAAAGATTGGGGAATGACTCATGAGCTAGTACAGCCTTTCTTTAATTCTTTGTGGTGAATGATGTTAGCGACTGTACTCAGTATATTATTAGCGTGCGTAATTAGTTTAAAATTAAGTGTACATAACGTAAAATTTTCACAGTATATTTAAATTTATGACGGAACAGGCGATCGCGTAAAGCTCTGATCTGCATAGCTGCACTGCCCTGTTAATTTGCTTTTTGCTGTTTTAACCAATCACGGAACGAGCGAATCATCGGTATTTCCCCAATTTTTAAACTTTCTTGCAAAAACCGGGGTATTTCAGTTGTTAAAGGCAGATTAGCGAAAGTTGGCGAAACATCACAAGGAAGATATACACCCTCTTCCAACTGGTAAATCTGCATTACGGGTTCGTCATAACGCCAAACCTCTGGTACACCCAAAGCCAGATATATCGGAAGTCGGTCAACAGAAGCGCTGGTATAGTCTACCTCAATTACTAAATCAGGTGGTGGATCTTGGCTTAAATCAAGATTTTGCTTATGACGCATCACAGGTTCATTCTGGATGTAAAAACTCGAATCTGGTTCCACACCACGGCTTAAATCTTGTCGCTTACAAGTTACAGAACCAGTGCTTTTCAGATTCAGGTTGAGTTCCTCAGCCAAAGCAAAAACCAAGTGTTCCAACAGTCTATTATTATGCTCATGGGGCATTAAAGGAGTCATAATTTCCAGTGTTCCGTGGTCATAAGCCAGTCGTGTTGCCCGATTATCCCCCATTTCTGCGAGGATGGTTTCAAAGGTATGCCAACTGATGTTTGGCAGTATGGCGCGTTGGGAATGAGTGGGTGCAGTCATCACCATAAAACTTATCCTCCGCTTTTCTACCAAGATATCAAAAAATCAGCAAAAGAGCCTAACAAACACTCTGCGTACCTTTGCGCTAACCTTTGCGTAACTTTGCGTTAAAAAAATAAAATCCTCAAATCATGACCATTATCGTCTTCGGCAGCATCAACATAGACTTAGTAGCGACCACATCCCGATTACCAATTGCAGGTGAAACCATATTAGGAAAAGACTTTTTCAAAATACCAGGAGGCAAAGGAGCAAATCAAGCCGTAGCATTAGCAAGATTAGAAATTCCTACTTACATGGTGGGACGTGTAGGCGCACAGAGTTTTGGTGCAGAACTTGTCCATAATTTGCAAGTTGCTGGCGTAAAAACAGATAATATCTTCATTGATGAAACTGTAAGTTCTGGAGTTGCTATGATCACCGTAGATGATGCTGGTGAAAATCAAATCGTTGTTATTCCTGGTGCAAATGGACGAGTTAATCAAGAAGATATAGAGCGATTATCCCATTTATTACCAACAGCTTCAGCACTACTTTTACAACTAGAAATTCCCATTGATGCGGTAGTAGCAGCAGCCAAAGCAGCGAAAGATGCAAATATAAAAGTAATTTTAGATCCCGCACCCGCACAAGGGAATTTACCGGATGAACTATACCAATTAGTCGATATTATTACACCAAATGAAGTAGAAGCGGGGCAGTTGGTGGGTTTTCCTGTAGATAATCAGGAATCAGCACTTAAAGCAGCTAAAGTTTTATTACAAAGAGGTGTGAAATGTGCGATCGTCAAACTGGGTGCAAAAGGTGCTATCTGTGCCACTGCTGAGGAAACATTTTTTGTCCCCGCTTTTCCAGTTCATGCTGTGGACACCGTTGCTGCTGGGGATGCTTTCAATGGTGGTTTAGCAGCCGCACTTTATAGAGGACTTTCTTTACATCAGGCAATTATTTGGGGTTCAGCCGCCGGTGCTTTAGCAGCCACAAAACTAGGCGCACAAACTTCTTTACCCGATAAGTTAACCTTTGATTATTTCTTAGAAGAAAGGGGAGTGGGGAGTAGGGAGTAGGGAGTGGGGAGTAGGGGGAAAATGTAACTTTCCAATGACTAATGACCAATGACTAATGACTACTTTCCAATATCTTCATTCCATAATTCGGGATTAGTTTCAATAAATTCACTCATCATTTGTTCGCATTCATCAAGGTTGAGATCAATTACTTCCACACCGTGAGATACCATAAATTCTTTAGCACCGGGAAAAGTTCTCGATTCTCCGGCGATGACTTTTTTAATCCCAAATTGCACCACTGCACCAGCGCACAAATAACACGGCATTAAGGTAGAGTAAAGTGTTGTACCTCTATAACTACCAACTCGCCCAGCATTGCGGAGACAATCTATTTCAGCGTGGGTGACAGGATCATTGTCTTGGACACGTTTGTTATGTCCTCTACCGAGAATTTTGCCATCTTTAACGAGAATAGAACCGATGGGTATCCCACCTTCTTTTTTACCTTGTTTTGCTTGTGCGATCGCAGCTTCCATGAATTCATCCATTTGTTAATTCTCCTATACAGCGATTTTTAGCTAAATGAACTACATCTTTATATCTCACGCATCAGCGAAGCGAAGTACGAAGTACGTTAGGCGCAAAGGCGCAAAGGAAGAAAGAAATACAGATATCAGCGCGTGGTCTAATTATATGAAAATTGCTGTAATTGCAGTGCTTCATCCATACTTTTATCTAATCCTTTTGTTCTCCCCAGATACGGTTAAGGGTGTTTTGGATCTTTTTCTCAAAGCGGGTGATTAGTTCGCGGTTGGCGTTAACAAGGGTTTGCTCGGCTTCTATTTCTGCGACTATAGCCTGTTGAGTTTCGAGAGATGGAAGAGGGATTGCATAATTTGCGAGAGATTTTGCATTGATGTTTGATTGACCAATGGCACGGCTGGCGAATTGTTTGATGCCTTGTTGAAAGTTTTCAGAGTTCATAAAGGCATTAACAAAAAATGGATTAGCTTTGCTTTCATCAATTATGAGTCTTATCAAGTAGGAAGCAAAACAATATTCACCGTCTAAATCAAATATTCCAGTACGACCAACGTGTTCAAAACTATTAGTGCGATTAAAAAGAAGATTGCCACGAGTTAGTCTATATTTATCAAACTCATCGCGATAAATTTCAGAACATTTCATATCACCACGATCAATACACTTCCCTTCAACAAGCTCATTCATACGAAATGTTTTAAATCCTGATCCTTCTGTATTAAGTGGGGAGGATAAACCATATTGAATTTTTTCTGAAATTTCACCCAATTTAACCATTTCCCAATCAGGATCGATCGCAATATGAGGACGGTAGTTGTCGATGACTGCACGAGCGCCGTTGATGACTTTTTGGTAACTTTCGATCTCTGCTACGATTTCTTGCTGAATTGCGATCGGGGGTAGAGGTATTTTAGAATTTTCTACATAGTCTCTTGGTACACGCTGTAAACCTCCTGTACCTGTCATTTGAGCAACTGCGGCATCTCTAAACAATGGATGATTTATACAAAAATAGATAAACTCAGGAAGCACTTGATCTGAACTTCGCAGTACATAAAACTCACTAGAGCCAAATCCAATTCCATTAAGAAGTCCTTTTGCAATACCAGCTTTACCATTCTCAAAGCAAGGTGTAACTTTAGCAAAGAGAACATCATTGTCTTCAAAATATGTATAGCTTGATGTCACCTCTGAGAGTAATTTCTCTGCCACAGGTTTAAATTCCATTTGATGCTCGTTAATATCCGCCATTGGTACAAATGAAACGCGAGTATCAGGGCTAAGGTCAGCTAATTGGCTTTTGCGTGGGTTGATTGTGCAAATATCACCAATTTTAACTAAAGGGAAAATATGATTAGTTAATACACCTTCCCGATACCTCTCCCCACTAAAGTTATAGTCACCATTAGCAGCAATCTTTACTTTAGGAACAATCAACCCATGAGTAAACAAAATATTATCAGTCGATACTTGATTGCGAACAGCTTGCAGATATTCCGCTAACTCGATTTTTACCTGTGTAAGCTGTTCCCCAGAAACCTCTCGCCGTTGTGCGCCCAAACCAAAACCATCATTTTCTACTTTAAAAAACGCCACCGTATCAGACTTTTTCGCCAAAGACTTATCCAAAATCAAAATCGAAGTCTTCACACCCGAATAGGGATTAAACACCCCCGCAGGTAGCGAAACCACCGCTACCAGCGAGCTTTCTACCAGCATCTTTCGCAAACTTTTATACGCCGTCTGACTCTGAAAAATGATACCTTCAGGGACAATAATCCCCGCCCGACCATTAGGCGACAGATGTTCCGCCATGTAATCAACAAAAAGCACCTCACTCCGTTTGGCCTTAATCGAAAAACGTTTATGAGGCTTAATCCCACCCTTCGGAGACATAAACGGCGGATTGGCAAGAATCACATCTGCAAACTCATTCCACTTATCCTCAGATGTCAGCGTATCATACTCGGCAATTTGCGGACTTTTAAACCCATGCAAATAGAGATTTACCAACGACAACCGCACCATATCGGGCGAAATATCATAACCCTTAAAATTTGTCGCCATCCGTCCCTTCTCATCGGGCGTAAGGGTACTATTGCCCTGACCATCCAGATTTGACCGCAAAATATGCTTGTATGCGGAAATCAAAAAACCCGCCGTACCACAAGCCGGATCGAGAATCACCTCACCCTTTTTCGGCTGAATAATCTCCACAATAAAATCGATAATATGGCGCGGTGTGCGAAACTGTCCCGCATCCCCCTGGGAACCCAACACAGAGAGCAAATATTCAAACGCATCCCCCAACCGCTCGGAATGATCGTATTTAAACTCATCGATCACCTTCAGAAAACTTTTCAGCGTCTCAGGATCGCGATAGGGCAAATAAGCATTTTTGAAAATGTCCCGAAATAACGCAGGAATCCCCTCATTTTGCGGCATTGTGCTAATGCCCTCACTGTAGAGACTTAGCAACTCATGACCGCCCACCCTCGGATTCATCAACATCGACCAGCCAAACTTGGCAAATGAGTCCGCGAAAAAAGTGCGATCGCCGCCTAACTCCTCCACCTCAGCGTCCATATCATCCATGAACTTGTAGATGAGTGCGATCGTGATCTGCTCTACCTGAGACTTAGGATCGGGAACCTTCCCCACAAGAATGTCACGGGCGGTATCGATGCGGCGTTTGGTTTCAGTGTCGAGCATTTTTTTGAATTATGTATGAATTGATATTTTAGGTGAATGCTATTATAGAGTCTAATTCTAGGCTCACTTCTCAAAAAAATTGAACCCGGCTTAACCCAACTCGTAATTTAAAAAATGAAACCCATCACCATCGATAAATTACCTGAAGACCTAGAAACTCTACTAGCAGAAATTGCGGTTACAGGCGATCGCCTTGAGTTTGACTGGAAAGGCCAACGCTTCCAAATTTTGCCAGCACCGAAAAAAAATAAACTTGAAAAACTTGTTCCTCATCCAGAAGTATACATTGGCGATCCTGACGATCTGGTAAACATCTCTTGATATCCAACTACTATTTGATTATTGAACAGTAGTAGCGTGGCAAGGCTAAAATGTTGCAATAGATTTTTGAGAAAATTGAGATAAATCAATGTTGTCTGCTTTTACCTAATGCACTATTTTAAGCTTGCCACGCCAGTAGGGTGTGTTAGCGGTAGCGTAACGCACCAAAGCCTTAATAACGGTGCGCTACGGATTTCATCCTAACGCACCCTACTGGAATGACAAGCCTAAAATAGTGCATTAGAAGTAGGTTGGGTAGAGGAACGAAACCCAACGCTACCAATGATGTTGGGTTTCCTAACGTCAACCCCTACTACAATTTTTTGCAACATTTTAAGCTTGTCACGCCACTACTAAACTGTTTTAGCCTTGTCACGCAACAAACCGATCTAACTCTATATAATTTTTAACGTAATCTGGAATCAAATCGCGGTAAGACTTAGGCACAGCCTTAAAATTATCCATCGACAAAACCGGATTTGTCGCTAACTCTTGGTATTTTTTAGTTTCAATAATTTGCCGAATCTGACTATTAGTGACATAAGCCTTAAAGTAATTCTTAATCTCAGGAATTGCCTCCTCTGGCTGATATGCAGCCACAAAATTAGAAAACTCCTCTTCTAGTAACTCATCCTTTGACTTAAAGCGCGGAATTAAACCAAAGATTTTTTCTAATATCTCTCGCAAACTCAAACGGCGATCAACCGCCGCCGCTTTCCGTAACTTGTCCAACGTATAAAATTGCTCAGGATCGTCAAATATTTGACGATTAATATAATCAATCACCAGATCCCATTTCCCCGCTTCAACTGCCTCAGCAATCACCCGATTCTCGCGGATCTTCTCCTCAAATTTTTCATAATACAAGCGATCAATCTTCATTCCCTCAAAGCCGATCCTCTCCTCCTTAATACTCTCCAGAATATCCGCCCCTAAATGTTCATAGGTTGCAATCCCCTTTGTCCCATCGCCGCCATTATCGCCATTACCCTCACTTTTCGGCTGAGGTAGTGCTAACACCTGATCATATTTAAACTCTTGATCAAAATATTCACAATTTGCAAAAAAATCAAACAGTTTATAAGCGGTCTTGTGCGGTTGTTTAACTCCGTCCTTAATATCATCATCAAACAACTGTTCCAAAAAATTATGCTTGCGAGTCCCCCGCCCTTTAATCTGAATAAAATCAGTCGGTGAAAAGATCGGACGGAATAAACCAAGATTGAGCAAGTCTGCACAATCATAACCAGTGGTCATCATGCCAACGGTGACACAAACACGAGCTTTGCTAGTTCTGTAGGTTGGCAAGAAATTGGCAGAACCAAGCAAATTGTTACTCAGATGGTTGAAATTGTTCGTAAACTGCTGCGCGTCCTTAACTCCTGATGTCACCTGTACGGCAAAATCCGATTGATACTTATTCGGAAACATCCGATCCGCCATGTCATTCAGAATTTGCACCAGTTTGACTGCATGGTTTTGACTGACTGCAAAAATGATCGATTTGCCAATTTCGCCACTAATCGGATCGCGCAAAGCATTCTCTAGAAAAATCTTGCAAAAAAGCTGATTTGTCCCTTCAGCAAAAAATCGTTTCTCGAATTGACGCTGTTTAAAAGTTTCTTGGCGATCGCCCCCATCGTCATCTTTAAACTCAACAATAAAACCATCCTTAGACAAAAGCTTTGTAGTTACCTTACTTCTGGCATCTACCACGGTCGGATGAATCAAAAAGCCATCCTTCACCCCGTCATTTAACCCATAGGAAAACGTTGGTAAACTATCCCCACAGCCAAAAATGCGATAAGTATCCAACATCATCCGCCGCTCATATTCTCGCGGATCATTAGTCGTGGGCTTTGTCTTGTAAAACTGCTTGAGATAGTCGCGAGGTGTTGCTGTCAGTCCTAACTTGTACCCAATAAAATACTCAAAAACTGCCCGTGAGTTACCACCTATTGATCGGTGTGCTTCATCGGAAATTACCAAATCAAAATCAGTCGGTGAAAAGCGATCGCGATACTTGTTATTTACCAGTAATGACTGCACCGTAGTCACGACAATATCGGCACGTCGCCAATCATCCCGATTATCCTTATAAATTATGGTCTTATAGTCATTTTTCAGCAACAAATCAAAAGCCTTTTTTGCCTGATCCTCAAGCTCAAGGCGATCGACCAAAAATAAAACACGTTGAGCATTTCCAGTCCGCAAAAATAACTTAATCACCGCCGCCGAAGTCAGAGTTTTTCCCGTCCCCGTGGCCATCTGAAACAAAAATCGCTCTTTTCCCTGACTAACCGCCCCTTGCAAAGCCTGAATTGCATTCCTTTGATAAGGTCTTAAAAATCGCAGTTTATTTGTTTCAATAAAATTTGGTCGCTCTGCCTGATTCTTCCACCCTGCTTGATCTTGATAGTCTGGTAGCTGGGTCAGCACTACATAGTTATGTGCGATCGCCTCATCCACAAGACGCTGAGGCTCTGGAATTATTTTCTGATAAACCATCACCGAGTTAGGCGTAGGAAAATTTGTAATAACGTCGGGATTACCCCGCTCTAAATCCCAGAAATAATGCAAATCTCCATTAGACAAAATCACAAAACGGCAATTCTGAGACTTGGCATAATCCCGTGCTTGCTCCTTACCAAATAAAGGGTGAATCCCCGCCGCCTTAGCTTCCAGTACAATAAACGGAAATCCGCGATCGTCCAGCAACAAAAAATCAATAAAACCTTTTTTCGTTTTTTCAAAGTTCTCACCGAACTCATCTAAATCTGACGATCCAAGCTGCACATTAGGCTCAAGACATATATTCGCTGCTTGTCCCCCTTCCTCAAAAAAACGCCAGCCAGCCGCCTCAAGTAACTTATTAATCTTAATTCTGGCGGTAGCCTCATTATTTGCCATCCAGATCCTCAACAAAAGTTTTATAACAACATATTTTAGTGAGATTAGAAGTAAAATCCCGCCAAATCCAACTATAAAAATAGTTTAGTATTTTTTTTTAACTTTAAGATAAGGGACTTCCAAGAAATAAATTATCGAAATAAACGATAAACGAACCACAGAGACACAGAGGACACAGAGTCATGAGAGTTTGAGAGGTTTCGTACCTTTGCGCCTTTGCGTGGTACATCATAGCCCCCTCCTCGCTTGCGGGGAGGGGGTTGGGGGTGGGGTTCTTATATCTCACTTCACGGATAAAGACCTCTATCAGCAAGCGCTTGTGCAACTCTACCCACACCCAAGGTATAAGCTGCTAAACGCAGAGGAATTTGCCTAATCTTTGATTGCTGAATTACGTGTTGATAGGCTTGCACCATTAACTTTTCCATTTCATGATTCACACGTTCCTCATCCCAAAACAGATAAGAAAGACCCTGCACCCACTCTAAATAACTAACAACAACACCCCCAGCATTAGCTAAAATATCTGGTAATACAGTTACACCATGCGCTTCTAGAAATTGGTTCGCTTCCAAAGTCACTGGACCATTAGCCGCTTCTGCGACGATTTGCGCTTGTACCAGATGCACATTTTCTTTGGTAATTTGATTCTCCAAAGCTGCTGGAATTAAAACATCGCAAGGTAAGGTGAGTAAATCTGCATTGCTAATGGGTGTTGTTTGCGGAAAACCTGCAATACTTTTATTATTTTCAGCAGCGTAGGCTTTTAATGCCGGAATATCAAGACCATCTGGGGAAAAAATACCCCCTGAACCTGTAGAGACAGCTAAAATCTTCGCTCCCGCTTCGTGTAACAATTCTGCGGCCGCACCCCCGACATTACCGAAACCCTGAATCACTACTCGCACTCCTGCAAGGGATTTACCTTGGGTGGCTAATGCCTCACGGACAATAATCATTACACCTCTGCCAGTGGCCATTTCCCTTCCCAAGGAACCACCAATGGAAAGGGGCTTACCTGTAACCACTCCGGGGACAGCATGACCAACGTTGACAGAATAAGTATCCATCATCCAAGCCATTTCACGGGCGGAAGTACCCATATCTGGTGCAGGAATGTCTACGGAAGGACCAATATCTTTAATTAATTCGCTGATATAGCGGCGACTGATTCTTTCTAGTTCGCCCACACTATAAGTTTTGGGATTTATGGCTATTCCTCCCTTCGCACCGCCATAAGGTATGCCTAATAATGCACATTTCCAAGTCATCAGCATGGCTAAGGCGGAAACTTCCCGCAATGTCACTGCTGGATGGTAACGAATTCCACCTTTATAGGGGCCTAAAATATCAGAGTGCTGTACCCGATGTCCCGCTAAAACCTGGATTTCACCATTATCTAGCTTCACGGGTATGGAAACTGTGACTACTTTGCGGGGATTACTGAGAATTGCCAATACACCTTGATTAAGCTTTAATTCTTTACCTGCTGCGTCTAAGTAACTACAAGCTTGATCAAATGGGCAAATGTGCGCTGGAGTAGCAGCTTCAAACGGTAAGGGAGATGTTAACACCATAAACTTTTCTCCTAGTCGCGGTATCTTCGCGTACCGGATATGTATGCATTTATCTTATCCTAGACTGGATAAGAAATGGTGATTTTGTAGTTTTTGTTACAATTTTATTTCAAACGCAAAGGGGCGCTGAGGGAAGCGCAAAGGTTCGCGGAGTCTTAGATTAGGGTACTAAGTTGGGTAACAATGGTTCTTCTTCATTAGTTACTGAAACGGGTTGTAATGTTGGTAAATCGGCTTGCGGGTCGTTAGCAGGTAGCCAACGAATGAAGGGTAATGGTAATAGTGTGCTGAGGTTTGTGATAATCACTAATAACCACAGTAGTTCAAAGTTAGTTTCAGTGATACCTAGCCAGTGCATGATGATGGCTCCAAATTCGTAGGAAACCATATTTGCTAGGTTGGAAACGGACATGAGTACAGCAAATAATGTGGCTTCTACTCCTGGGGGACATAATCTCGCTGCTAATACCAATACTGGCATATAGGCGATTTGTCCCATGACGGTGAGGATGAGGCTATCTCCTAAACTAAACCAGTGGTCGTCTATACCTAATGTTCGGTTGGTATGAGTCACCAGCAGCAGCATTGTCATTCCCAAGACTGAGGAAAGCACTGTACTCCAAGCAAAAATGGTGCGGAATGACACACCTTTGAGGAAGCGTTGAAAAATCCAAATTCCAATTAAGGAAGCGCCACTTGTTACCAGTCTTACCCGTCCTAAAAATTCTGGTTGAAAGTGTAGTTCGTTGGTGCTGAAGAAGAAAAAGGCTGCGTCAGCTGTGGGGGTGGCTAACCAGACAAATACAAAGGCTGTGGGTAGCCAAATGGCTTTTTGGGTGACTGCTTGGCGGAGTTGTTTGAGTTGATGCTTGGTGCTGGGAGGATTATTGCTGTGATTTTCTTGGCTATTTTTTCTAATTGGGGTTTCAGCGATTAACCAAGCTACTGCGGAAACGATGAGGGGAAATGAGGCGGTAATCCAAAATACGGTGCGGGTGGTGAAATGTTCTAGCAGCATTCCGCTAAAGTAAGCGGTGAGTAAACCCCCTAATGCGGAAGCACCCCAACATAAAGATTGTAGTGAACCAGCAGATGCTTGGGATTCTGCTCTGGCTCTTTCCACAACTAATGAGTCTGCTATGACATCACTGACTGCGACGGAGAGAGAACCAAGAGCGATCGCTAGTGTAGCTGCCCAGCTACTATGAACTATAGTGGCTAAACATACCCAAGAAATCGCTCCTAATAACCCAGAGAGGATTAAATATGGTCGGCGACGGTAGCCAAATATAGGTAAGCCATCGGAAATAAAGCCAAATACTGGTTTGATAATCCAAGGTAAAGCGACAATTCCGAATAATGCGGACACTTGAGCCGGACTCAGCAGCAATTCATCTTTGAGAAAAAAGCTGACAGCTAGACGCGCCAACCCTAAAATTCCTTGGACAAAGTAAACGGTAAGAATAGCAATTAACTCGGCACTGGGTTCATGACCGAAGAAAATCTTTTCTTTTACTAAGTCTTTGACTTTGGTCAAGCCAGGGAAGTCAATCAGCATTTGATAAATATTTTTGAAGTTTTATTTACTTTCCTATCATATCCATTTCTCAGAATCTAGGTTTTCCATCTTGTATTGTGGGGTGGGTAAAGATACTCGATTAGGGGACGGGTGGGGACACCCATCCCACAAGAAAATACTGGGTGAGTAGAATCACTTGCTTTAATAATGGAAAATTTGGCACAATAAAGCTAATTTTCCCAGCGCCAAGTCAAAAACCATGCCTAATCCTGGTCAAATCCTCCGTAACCGCTATAAAATCATCAGGCTACTGGGAAGTGGCGGATTTGGCGACACATATTTGGCAGAAGATATAGACTTACCCAACCATCCCAAGTGTGTAGTCAAACACCTCAAGCCCAACTCTGACCCCGCAGTATTACAAACCGTTAGAAGATTATTTGATAGCGAAGCGCAAGTTTTATACCGCTTAGGCAATGATAGCGACCAGATACCGCGACTATTTGCCCACTTTGAAGAACAAGGTGAATTTTATTTAGTCCAAGAATTTATCGATGGGGAAGACTTAAGCAAAGAAATCAGTCCTGGTAAACGGTTGAGTGAAACAGAAGTCACCAAACTCTTACAGGAAATTTTGGAAGTATTAGCAGTAGTTCACCAAAAAAATATCATCCACCGCGACATCAAACCCCCAAATTTAATGCGTCGCCGTCAAGATAGGAAGATAGTGCTAATTGACTTTGGTGCAGTTAAAGAAATAAACACCGTGATGTTAAATACCCAAGGTCAAACCAGTGTTAGCGTTATTGTTGGAACTAATGGCTATATGCCAAGTGAACAAGCCGCCGGACAACCGAAATTATCCAGTGATGTTTACGCTGTGGGGATGTTGGGAATTTATGCTTTAACAGGAATACAACCCCACGAACTACCAAAAGACCCCACTGATGGCGAAGTGATTTGGCGCAATTGGGCAAATGTCAGTGACAAACTGGCAGGTGTTTTAAATAAGATGGTGAGTTATCACTTTCGAGACAGATATTTTTCAGCAGGGGAAGCGTTGCAAGCCCTCCAGCAGTCTCAGCCACAACGACCACAACCACAACCACAGCCACAGCCAACACCTAACTTGTCACGCCGTCGGGTAATTAAAACTGCGGGATGGTTAGCTGGAGGATTTGGTTTAACTTTTGTCGGGAATCGGTTGTTATTTCCCTCTGATTCTGGAGATATTCCACGAGTTCCAGAAAATAGCTTACAAACCTTTTCATTTAAAACTGTGACGGTGAATGCACAGGGAAGCATTACCAACCGCCGCAACCTGCAAGCAAAATCCTTTACAGAAAATTTAGGGAATGGTGTTTCTTTGGAAATGCTGCAGATACCAGGGGGAACTTTTACTATGGGTTCACCACCAGGAGAAGAAGGACGAGATGATAATGAAAGTCCCCAGCGTGAGGTAAGGGTTCCTGGTTTCTTTATGGGGAAATATCCAGTTACCCAGGCACAGTATCAAGCAATTATCGGGACAAATCCTGCTGATTTCAAAGGTGAGAAAAGACCTGTAGAAAGGGTAACTTGGGATGATGCGGTAGAATTCTGTGAAAAATTGAGTCAAAGGACAGGAAAAACCTACAGGCTACCCAGTGAGGCTGAATGGGAATATGCTTGTCGTGCGGGAACAACTACACCGTTTTATTTTGGGGAAACGATTACCACCGATTTAGTTAATTACAACGGAAACGTTCCCTACGCCTCAGCCCCAAAAGGTGAACGTCGTGGACAAACAACAGAGGTAGGAAAATTTCCGCCAAACTCTTTCGGTTTATACGATATGCATGGTAATATATGGGAATGGTGTCAAGATGTATATAATAATAATAGCTACCAAGGCGCGTCTATAGACGGTACTCCGTGGTTGAATGGTAGCAATAATAACATAAAACTGCTGCGTGGCGGTAGTTGGCTCGACTTCGCTAGGATTTGCCGTTCTGCCACTCGCGGTTGGGGCGCGCAGCCCCGTTACGACCTTGTTGGTTTTCGCGTGGTGGCTGTGGCGTGATTTCAGTTAACAGTTAAAGTTACGAATAAACCCGGTGGTTGTCATGAAGTTCTAATAATAAACTGATGACTGATCTATGGCAGAAGATGAAAAAACAGGCTTAAAACAATTAATCTACGAAAAACGAGAAGAAATTCTGAGACTTGCGACTCAACATGGAGCTTATAACTTGCGGCTTTTTGGTAGTGTAGCAAGAGGCGAAGAAACAGACGCAAGTGATATTGATTTTTTAGTTGATTACGATTTAGATAAAATCTCTCCTTGGTTTCCAGGTGGTTTGATTTCAGATTTAGAAAATCTCTTGAATCGTAAAGTTGATATTGTTACACCTAAATCATTACATGATTTAATTCGAGATAAAGTTTTTCATGAGGCTGTCTATCTATGAAAGATAGTATTTTATAAAGCCCTGGCGATTAGAAATCGCGGCTACACAGACAAAACCCACCTTCGTGGGTTGGAAAGAAATAATTTTTAGTTAGTCCGCGCAGGCGGACTTTGCTTGTGTAGTAGCGAATTATATTCGCCCAAAACCTTTCAAATAACCTTAATCTTCTTTCTCAAAATTTACTCAAGGAGATCGCAGCATTCTGTCCACCAAAGCCAAAGCTGAAACATAAAACCCTCTGCACTTCAGTTTCACGCGCCGCCATTACCAGATTTAAATCAAATTCCGGTGTTTGTAATCCTACGCAAGGTGGTAATATTTTTTGCTGCATAGCTAAAAGCGAAAATGCCACACCTAAAGCTCCCGATGCTCCTAATGTATGACCTGTAGCCCCTTTGGTGGAACTTATTGCCACTTTATAAGGGAATATATTCTGTATAATTTTACTCTCTACTCTGTCATTTAGAAGAGTGGCTGTACCATGAGCGTGAATGTAATCAATATCGGCTGGGGTGAGGGAACTGCGTTTTAAACATTGCTGAATCGCGGCGATCGCACTTTTCCCATTCGGTTCGGGTTTATTAGCATGATATGCGTCTGCTGTCAAGCCAAAGCCAAGAATCTTACCATAAATTTTAGCTTGGCGCTGCTGTGCTAATTCTGCCGATTCCAAAACAAATACCGCCGCACCTTCACCTAATACTAAACCTTCTCGGTGCAAATCAAAGGGATAAGCCCCAGTTTTTGCCAAAGCGCCCATTTGTTGAAACCCTGACAAGGTGAGGGGTGTAATAGGGGCTTCTACAGCACCGGCGATCGCGCGTTGACATTGCCCAGTTTCGATTAATAACGCGGCTTGAGCGATCGCCCAAATACCAGTAGCACAGGCAGCCATCGGTGCTAAAACTATACCAGTTGCACCGATTTGTCGAGCAGTTGCGATCGCATTGGTATGAGGTAAAAAATCCAACCAATTCTCTAAGACTACATCCCCATTACTTAAAGCATTTTCGGGGGTATGATTCCCATACATTTGCCGCGCCAGTGATTCCCAAGCACCTTGATGACTGCGACTTGAGCCAATGACTACAGCACAATCAGGTAAAGGTGAAACTAATTCCGCGTCTGTTAATGCAGCAGCGACAACCATCTGAGTTAAACTTTTTAATTCAGATGGTTGTGTCCCAATCAAACCCAGAGGATATGCTTCCAGTTCTGAAAATGGTTGATAGCACTGAATACCTGATTTACCTGCGATTAACTTTTGCCAGCTATCTTCTAAATTTGCGCCTAAAGCTGAGACTAAACCAATACCAGTAATAACAACCATTTCCGAATTGGGGATTGGGGACTGGGGATTCGGTATTGGGGACTGGGTACGGTACTGGGTATTGGGGACTAGGAACTTTCCCCCCTGCTCCCTGCTCCCTGCTCCCCTGCCTCTTCTTCCCCTACTCCCTACTCCCTCTTACTCAGGTGTTTTGAGATTTTCAGCGCCTTGAGTAACTTTAGCCGATTCAATGCGATCGCCTTGCTGAATTTTATTAACTACATCCAGTCCTTCAGTAACATTACCAAATACGGCGTAGCTACCATCCAGGAAAGCATGATCCGCGAGAGCAAAGTAAAACTGTGAAGAAGCTGAATCTGGCATCTGCGATCGCGCCATAGCTACCGCGCCCAGTTTATGTTGTAACTGAGGTGGCTTAGTCACACGAGCCGATTCTAAAGTCTTGCCATAAATTGGGCTTTCAGCGCCTTGAGGCTTAATTTCTAAAGGTATCCGGCGTTCAGTCCCAGTTTTGGGATCAACATAACCGCCAGTTCCCAGTCTATTGGCTGGAAATTTTGGGTCCTTGCTTTGAGGATCGCCCCCTTGAGCTACAAAAGGTTGGGGATCGCGGACAACTCTATGGAAAGCTAATCCATCGTACACACCTTTTTGGACTAAATCGACGAAGTTACCAGCTGTAATTGGGGCATTGGTGCCGTCTACCTCGATAGTAATCGGCGAACTGTTAACCGTCATCACCACAGTAGCGTTACCTTCGAGCCGTGGTAAATCTTTCATTCCAGGAACACTCTCATTAATGGTTTCAGATACAGATGTTGCACCAGTCGTTGTCGTAGTATTTGTATCACCTGCTGTCGAGGTGGGAGAGGCGGGATCAGAAGTCACATCCTGTCCTGAACATCCTCCCAACGTCAAAGCACCGACTATCAAAAATACAACCAGAAATTGTGAAATTTTTAACCGCATAGCCAGTTACAGATTCAACCAGAGTATCTTATCTTTTCTTTTTAGGGTATCGGAGATTAGGTATTCGGGACTAAGTAATGGGGCTTGGGGACTAGGTAATGGGAAAAGAAGTTTTTTCTCCCCTGCTCCCTGCTCCCTGCTCCCCTCTGCCTTTTCTCCCTGCACCCTCCACCCCTGCTTCTTCAGAGTCCTTCCAGGGGTACTCCCAAAAAGCGGGCTAATTCTGCGCCTGTAGTTTCTAACTCTGCTAAAGATAACGGTTGACCTACCCGTGTGAGGGGTATATCTCGTCGACCCTTGACGCGTAGGTAGAGGGCGCGACGGGGATTGAGACCTTCTTTGATGTCTATTCGTATAGACTGCACGTCTTGAGTATAGCTGTCGATTTCAATACGACGGTTTTTGCCGGGAAATCCCCAACGAAAAATTTTTATCCGCCCAGTTTCCTGATTGAAATCGTTGTAGCCGCCTCCTACATCCCATAAAACAACTAGCCATAGATATAAGGCTAAAAGTAAGCCCGCAGTGCCGTATAGCCCCATAACTAGCCCTTGGGGTACGAATATCAGTTGAGTTGCATCGGTCACTAGAAGAAAATTTACTTTCGTGTAACTAGATAACCCAGCCAAAAAGAAGCCTGTCGCTCCCAACGTTACGATAGTTGCCCACCAGTAGTTACTAAACCGACGAGAACCCAGAACATCTTGATGCAGGATACTTGAGGGTTTGCGATCGCCATTAGACGAATCGCCTTTGTTAATTGTTGTTGATGCCGTCATTGAACTACCTTGGCCTGTGAGTTCTTCGCTATTCAAGTCTGCCATTTCCGGAGCTTTTCGTGCAAGTTCAGGGACTAAACCTTTGAGCTTTCTGAGAAAACTTGTGTCAGATTGTTAAAATTCTGATATTAATAATAAGTAATGAGTTTGTGTTTAATAGCTAATTTACTGAACTCGATTGGGCGAAAACCCAACCTAATGTGATAAGTTAAGAATCATTAAGTTACCACAGGCTAGTAATTAGCTAATGGTACGTGTAATGGCATAACTCTGAGAAACTCCGATCATCAAGACGGTCAAAACTCAGATTCTCAGATGCTTCAGGCAGATGGGATTGTCAAAAAAAAACGTTAATTCCTCGTTGCATTCGCGTAAAGTCGGTAGAATTGCCGATAGCGCTGCTTCAAAAACGTTGCAATTTTAGTAAAAGAGGATTTTAGTTGAATGACCATCGCAGTTGGACGCGCCCCTAGTACAAGAGGGTGGTTTGACGTATTAGACGACTGGTTAAAGCGCGATCGCTTCGTATTCGTAGGCTGGTCAGGGATATTATTATTTCCCTGCGCTTACCTAGCACTAGGCGGTTGGCTCACCGGTACAACATTCGTCACCTCCTGGTACTCCCACGGATTAGCATCATCTTACCTGGAAGGAGCTAACTTTTTAACAGTTGCAGTTTCCTCACCTCCAGACAGCTTAGGACACTCCCTACTATTGTTGTGGGGACCCGAAGCTCAAGGCGACCTCACCCGTTGGTTCCAATTGGGTGGATTGTGGCCATTCGTAGCCCTACACGGAGCCTTTGCATTGATTGGCTTCATGTTGCGCCAATTTGAAATTGCCCGTCTAGTAGGCATCCGTCCATACAACGCTCTTGCCTTCTCTGCACCTATTGCGGTATTCGTCAGCGTATTTCTGATGTACCCCTTGGGACAGTCAAGCTGGTTCTTTGGACCTAGCTTTGGTGTAGCTGCAATCTTCCGTTTTCTACTATTCCTGCAAGGTTTCCACAACTGGACACTCAACCCCTTCCACATGATGGGTGTAGCAGGTGTCTTGGGTGGTGCGCTATTGTGTGCCATTCATGGAGCCACAGTAGAAAACACCTTGTTTGAAGACGGCGAAGGTTCTTCTAACACCTTCCCAGCTTTCAACCCCACCCAAGCAGAAGAAACCTACTCAATGGTGACAGCAAACCGTTTCTGGTCACAGATTTTCGGGATTGCTTTCTCCAACAAACGTTGGTTACACTTCTTTATGCTATTTGTGCCAGTCACTGGCTTATGGATGGCATCAATTGGGATTGTTGGTTTAGCACTAAACCTGCGGGCTTATGACTTCGTTTCCCAAGAATTACGGGCAGCAGAAGACCCAGAGTTTGAAACTTTCTATACCAAAAACATTTTGCTGAACGAGGGTATCCGCGCTTGGATGGCTCCTCAAGATCAGCCTCACAAACAATTCGTATTCCCAGAGGAGGTTCTACCGCGTGGTAACGCTCTCTAATAGATCAACTGTATTAGGCGGCGGACGTGACCAAGAATCATCAGGCTTTGCTTGGTGGTCTGGTAACGCTCGTTTAATCAACCTATCTGGTAAACTGCTTGGCGCTCACGTTGCCCATGCTGGTTTGATTGTATTCTGGGCGGGAGCGATGACTTTATTTGAAGTCGCTCACTTCATTCCTGAAAAGCCCATGTACGAGCAGGGTTTGATCCTGCTTCCTCACCTCGCCACACTAGGATGGGGCGTTGGTGCTGGTGGTCAAATTTTTGACACCTTTCCTTACTTTGTGGTTGGTGTACTCCACTTAATTTCTTCAGCTGTGCTGGGTTTTGGCGGGATTTATCATGCCGTTCGTGGACCAGATACTTTAGAAGAGTATTCCTCCTTCTTTGGCTATGACTGGAAAGATAAGAACAAGATGACTAACATCATCGGGTTCCACCTGATCATCCTGGGATGTGGTGCGCTCCTGTTGGTGCTGAAGGCCATGTTCTTTGGTGGTGTTTACGACACCTGGGCTCCAGGTGGTGGTGATGTTCGTGTTATTAGTAACCCAACATTAAACCCAGCTGTAATCTTCGGTTATTTGATTAAGGCTCCCTTCGGTGGCGAAGGTTGGATTATCAGCGTCAATAACATGGAAGATATCATCGGTGGTCACATCTGGATTGCCCTGATGTGTATTTCTGGTGGTATTTGGCACATCTTCACCAAGCCTTTTGCATGGGCGCGTCGTGCGTTCATCTGGTCTGGTGAGGCTTACCTTTCCTACAGTTTGGGCGCTCTTTCCTTGATGGGGTTCATCGCCTCTGTCATGGTTTGGTTTAACAATACTGCTTATCCCAGCGAATTCTTTGGTCCTACAGCTTCAGAAGCTTCTCAAGCTCAAGCTTTGACCTTCTTGATTCGTGACCAACGCTTAGGTGCTAACGTCGGTTCTGCACAAGGTCCTACAGGTCTGGGTAAATACCTGATGCGTTCTCCTACCGGTGAAATCATCTTCGGTGGTGAAACCATGCGCTTCTGGGATTTCCAAGGCCCTTGGTTAGAGCCTCTACGTGGTCCTAACGGTCTTGACTTAGATAAAGTCAAGAATGATATTCAACCTTGGCAAGCACGTCGTGCTGCTGAATACATGACTCACGCTCCTTTGGGTTCTTTGAACTCTGTAGGTGGTGTGGCTACTGAAATCAACTCTTTCAACTACGTATCTCCTCGTGCTTGGTTGGCAACATCTCACTTCGTATTAGGTTTCTTCTTCCTAATTGGTCACTTATGGCACGCGGGTCGCGCTCGCGCTGCTGCTGGTGGTTTTGAAAAAGGAATCAACCGTGAGACTGAGCCAGTTATGTTCATGGATGACATTGACTAGGTTGGAAAATTTATTTCATCACTGACAATCGAATGCTTTATTTGCCCTTGTTTAACAACAGGGGCTTTTTTTATTGGCGCTGGGATATGGCACAATTAAACTAATTGCACGAGCAATAAATAATATGAGCGAATCAAATTTTACAGATGCTTTGGGCTGGACATCAGAAGCTCAGGAAAAATTGCAAAATATTCCCTTTTTTGCCCGTTCCCAAGCTAAAGCCCGAATTGAACAGTTAGCACGTCAAGCCGAGAAAAAGGCTGTAACAGCCGATTTGGTGGAACAGGCTAGGCTGGAATTTGGACAGTAACAATGCTCGATGTTTAATGCAAAACTTCTGGTTTCAGAACGCTGGGGATTGATTCTATGACTCTGTTAGCAATTTCTTCAGGTGTTTCTTCTTCTGTTACCGTGATTTTGAGATCAGCTTGAGAGTAAAGTGGTGTTCGTTGTTCGAGAAGCGATCGCAATTTGCCTTGAGGATCAGCATCTTGTAATAATGGTCTTGTGGTATCCTCTGCCAAGCGGGTGTGAAGTAATTCCACTGGCACATCTAACCACACAACTAAACCGTGGTGTAGGTAACTCCAGTTTTCTGTCCGTAAAACTATGCCGCCACCTGTGGCTATGGTCAACCGCGTATAAGCACACACTTGTGCCAATACATCACTTTCTAACTGGCGAAATTCTGCTTCACCTTCTTCGGCAAAAAGCTGATTGACTGATCTTCCTGCCGATTGAGTAATTACACTATCAGTATCTAAAAATCTATAATCCAGATGCTTTGCTAGTAATTGTCCTACCGTCGTTTTACCAGCGCCCATCATGCCAATTAAATACAGGTTGACTCCTTGCAATAAGCTACTCACCAGTCGTTTTGCTCCAGTTAGGGTTAATTTCACTATTATCCATCCTAACTTCTAAAATTATAGCAACCGCCAAGGAGGTTAAGACATAAACGGATAATCAAACTTAGACACCAAAAGAGTTTTAACCCACTCCCTACTGCCCAGCTATACTTTAATTTAATTGAAATCTGTATGTAATATTACTTATACAGTATTTCTACGAGTTATAGCAACCGCCAAAGAGGTGAAGACCTGAACGGATAATCAAACTTAGACACCAAAAGGGTTTTAACTAACTCCCCACTCCCTACTCCCTACTCCCCAGCTATAAAATAAAACCAGTTGGTAATTTTTTATTAAGTATATTTAATGATTCAATGAAATTTTATAAAGTTTCGATGAAACTTTATCCAGACAAATTCTGTCAATACAAACCAACAGGACTCATTCTGGTGGGAAATTTTAGTTGTACAAAATACTATGTTTTTAAAAGCACAGTATTGAACTTATCAAACTTAGTTATAACAAGCCTATATCAATAATTAGAGCAAATTCCAGTGTAAAAAATGACTTGTTTTTTAACATTTGACCCCTGAAGTTCATCAACTTGAAGATTTAGTAACAGTAGTTACTGCATATCCCATCAGAGTAAGACCAAATAAATTAATGTGGTATGTAAGAGGCATCAACAATGACTCGAATTCGTGACGTAGTAGAAAAAGCTTTAGCAAGTAGCTATCTGACTGTTGAAGCAGAAAACCAACTACGGCATCTGCTGACTACCCAGTATGACTTGGAAGATTTCAATGCTTTCATGGCTTTGCAAGAGGCCGCTATGAACGGTAAGGTTAAGCAGGAGTCTCGTCAGCGTGTATTATCCCAGTAATTCAGAGCTTACTGACGCGATCGCTCATCTTCATTCTCAAAATCGTCGTCTTCAAAAAACTTCCAATCGTCGTCATCATCGCCTTGTTCATCCACTTGGTTAGTCGTCGGTGGTTCATAAGGGGGAATGATGACCCGGTAATCAGCATCGTACACGGATTCAGTTTTTCCTACCGCAGTATTTTTCGGCTCACGATAGTTGTAGGAGTAAACCGAACCAGATTGGGAACGGCTTTGAGGTTCTTGTTGGCGTTCATAGCTTTGAGAGTCTCGAACTGGTGGAGTTTGTGGACTGGGAGTAGGTGCTTGTGGTGGTTGTTCATCAAAGTCCCAATCATCGTTTCTACGATCATTTGTCTCCCAATCATCAAATGCTTTACTGGTAGCTGACTCTGTTTGACTAGCTGCGGTCGAAGGTCTATAAGGGGGTGGTTGAGGTTCTTCCCTAGATGTTGTCGCTTTCGCGCGGGGTGAAGTTCCAGCTGATTTATATGGTCTTTGGCGTTGTTGTTCCCCAAAATAGTTTGATACCTTCAGCAAGGTACTAATGAATAGGGATGTGAAAGCACCAGCAGCAGTACTAAAAAAAATCCACATTGCCAGGGGTAATGATAGACTTCGCACACCCAAAAAGACGAGGGATAGAACAGGCGACCAATTTTGAACTAACAACAGTGTGAGTATTCCTAGTACTGCTACTAACAGAATTAAGCGAATTACAGCCATAGAAAAGGCAAAAGTCAAAGTTACTCAATCAAAGCCAAAGGCAAAGGGCAAGAGTTACTTACTTCCTTGCCAACGTTGAATGGGAATGCAATCAATATCTAGTTGATCTAAAGCACGGGCAACTACAAAATCAACTAAGTCCTCAATGGTTTGAGGATTGTGATACCAAGCCGGAATGGCTGGTACAACTCTGACACCAGTTTCGGCCAAAGTTGTTAAGTTTCGCAGGTGAATCAGGCTAAATGGGGTTTCGCGGGGAACGATGACTAGCTTTCGCCCTTCTTTAATCTGGACATCCGCAGCCCGTTCTAGTAAGTCGGAACTTAAGCCACCTGCTATCTTTGCTACTGTACTCATGCTACATGGCATAATAATCATCCCCAAGGTGCGAAAAGAACCGCTAGCGATTCCGGCTCCTACATCACCCCAAGGATGGCAGCGTAGTTTCCCCCCAACAGCTACTCCAGCTTGTTCTCGCCAAAATTGCTCTTGTGCGCTTGGTTCAGCTGGCATTCGTGTTTCCTGTTCGCTGGACCAGACCATGTAAGTTGATTTAGAAGCTACTAGTTCAATCTCATAGTCTGCTGCGAGCAGATATTTGAGGGCATGAACGGCGTAGATCAGACCAGATGCACCAGATATGCCTAAGATCAGGGGTTTGGAGTTGTTTGACACGGGGCTTTTAGTACAGTTTATCTTGTGAGGGGTTGGGGTAACTCGATTTAGGCAAGTGTCAAAATCCCGTTCGGCTGGTGCCGTGAGCTTCAGCCGAAGGGGAGTAACTAGGAAACCAATAAGTGTTTATTGGTGAGCAATCACTCACCTCTGGCACTGAGTGGAGGGATATGTCATGTATCTAAGTTGCTGGGTAAGTATACATCTGATGCGTCACTGTTAGTAGCATTGTCACCCAAACCTTTAGCTACAAGATCACTGCTGACAGTTACTAAATCAATTTGCTGACGATAGTAATCGACACTTTTAACTTGTACGGCTACGCGATCGCCTAGTCTGTAAGAAGCTCGATTTTTGCGCCCAAATAGTGCCTGTTGTCTGGCGCGATATTCATACCAGTCATCTTTGAGGGAACTGACGTGTACCAGTCCTTCTACCCGTAGAGGTACGCTGATATCTTCTCCAGGACTCGATTCGGCGGCTGGAACTTCAATTTCCACAAAGAAGCCATAAGACTGCACACCAGTAATGACACCCTGGAATACCTGACCGATACGCTGTTTCATCAGTTGGGCTTTTTGCAGTCCGGCTAAATCGGCTTCGGCTTCTTGGACTTCTTTTTCTCTGTCGTTAATCTGGATAATTACCCGATGCAAATCACTTTGAAGTTCTTGTTGCAATTCTGGCGGGAGAACGTTCCAGTTAATTTCGTGGTGAGAAGAAGAATGGCGCAGATTAACTCGCTCTTTTACACGGGTATTGCGGCGATCGCGTCCATGTTCAAGTAACCTATAATACACTCTTTGCATGAGCAAATCTGGGTATCTTCGCAGAGGAGAAGTACAGTGTGTATATTGCTCTAGCGACAAACCAAAGTGCGTTCCTTTCGTGGTGTTATAGGCAGCTGGTTTGAGTGTATCTTGCAATAGATAAGTTAGAACTTGTTCTGATGGCGATTCAGCAAAAGCCCCAGTTAAATGTTGATAATCTAAAGGTTGAATTTCTACTTCTGCTTCTAGTGTGAGTTCTACACCTAAATTTATGGCTAATTTTAGCATTTCCTGAACATCTTCGGTATCCGGTGTCCCTTGGACTCGCCAAATGGCGGGAACACCTAAAGCACTGAGATGTTTGGCCATGAGTTCATTCACTAGTAGCACGAACTCTGTCAACAGCGATCGCACTGGTAAATCATTGACCAATACTGCTCCCAAGATCCCCTCATCATAGTAAGGGTTTTGGTTAGGCGGTAGATTTAACTGCAAGCTACCACGAGCTAGGCGCGTCTGTTTGACTGCCTTTCGCAATGTTTCTAGGTCTTGCACAATCTCAATTACCTTTGGAGCTTCATCTTCAAATTCACCTCTAAGAATAGCTTCTGCTTCTTGCCGACTCAGATCCGTATCTACATTGATCACGCTGGGTTGAATTTCCCACTCCAACGCTTCTCCAGACTGTGGATCAATGGCAATTAAGAAGGAGAGGGCTAGGCGATCGCTTCCTGCTACGAATGAACAGCGTTCAGCCACCCCTTCGGGTAACATTGGCAGCACCAAATCTCCCAAATATACTGATTTTCCCCGTTTTACAGATTCTCTATCTAGGGGTTCGTCAGGGTGAACATAATGGGCAACGTCAGCAACGTGAACGCCTAAAAGCCAATGTCCCTCTGCTGTTTTTTCTAAACTGAAAGCATTCTCAATAAATTTACTGTCAACATTTACACCTGCAATCGTCAGGGTAAATAAATTACGTAAATCTAGTTTGTCTTTCAGGTCTGCTTTCAGGAGCCTTTTGGGCAACCTAGCGGCCGCATCTAGAATTGAATCAGGGAAATTACGGGACAAATCATGCTTACAAGTTACCAAATCTATATCAGCAGCTGCCTCGGCATCGCTACCCAGGATTTGTACCACTCGACCCAGTGGGGGGTATTGTGCTAGAGGATAACGCAGCACTTCCACGTGGGCGAGGTGGTCGATGGCTTCTTCTAATTTCATGCCATTTGTTTGGATTTTGAGTTCAAACAGCAGTCGATCATCTAAAGGTACAGCCCGAAAACCGTTTTCTACTGGCTTAATTCGTGCCAGTAATGTGTGGTTGGAACGTTCCAGGATCAGCTTAACTTCTCCTTCTGGAGAACGACGACGACTACCTTCTTTGAGGACTCTAACCAAAACGCGATCGCCATTCCAAGCATTACTCAGATGGCTTTCACGAATATAAATATCCTCTGCTCCTTCCACATCTTGAATAGCAAAGCAAAAGCCTTTACTAGAACAACGGAGTTTGGCTTCAATCACACCTTCTTCGGCCACCCGGCGATATTTGCCGCGTTCTTTCACCAGAATTCCGATTTTTTCCAGAACTTCCAAGGCAATGTGAAGTTTTTGTAAACTAATTTCATCCTCGCAACCTAGTTTCTTTTCCAAAACTTTACGAGCAACCAATTTATCATCAGTGAAATTGGCAAGGAGTGTAGCGATAGAAAATTCCATGCAGTGAACCGACCTTTGGTCAAAACATCATTTTTCATTTAATCTGTCCCTTTCGGTGTATACCCTCTCCCTTGGCGCTAGCCTCTCCCTTTGGGATTCGGGGAGACGCAGGGCAAACAGGGCTTACAGACACGCTTTGCTGCTACGCAAAAGTCAAAGGACTTTTTTATCTGCTGACTTTTCAGGTCATGAGGAAAGATTATCGTATAACCTCACCCTCTAGCCCCCTTTCCGACTAGAGAACGGGGAAAATTTAAAATATCTCTCCTTACAGGGGAGAAGTTTGGAGAGGGGTTTTACAGTTTCCATGAAAAGTCAGTTTTCTTTGTAGCTTTCTCCCTTTGGGAGCAGGGGAGACGCTGCGCGTGAAGCCCTGCGGGCATCGGAGACAACGACTTGTTGTCAGATAGTCGGTCACTTCTGCCTAACTACACTAGCTGGAAACGAATGCCTTGAGGCAGGGTTTCTGTTCAGAGTAAGGAAGCCAACTCACCCTTACGGTCAGCCACTTTGAGTTTACGAACCTCGCACTGCAAAATCATCTGGTGAGTTCGTTTGAGTCAAAGTCCCTTTTAGTAACCCAACTTAATACAGTACACCTGATTGGAATTGAGCAACTCTAGGTAATTACGCAACGAGTTTTAAAAGAGGCTGGATTGGGATAACTCTCCACGCAGACCGCAAGCGCTACCAGAGTAAACCACAAGTGTTTGATTGTCTATATTTCAGGTACTTTAACAACATGAGACTCTGATGTGTAAGTAAAATAAACTGCCAGTACACCCGATTTTCCTATATGTAGAATCGGTAACAATCAGGTAAGCAGCTTAACAAGCAGTGAGGGCGAACCTTATCTCCATTATTGTAGATTTAGTGCGTACATCCAGAAAATAATTTCGGATATAGAATTGGGTAATTAGTATAGCATTTAAACAGTGGTCACCTAGAGTTACTCAACCAACAGCTACTGCTACAATCGGGACACAACTGAGTGCTGTAAAGCCCTGCGGGCATAGCTGCGCTTAGAGCGGTAGCGGGGCGTTTAGTCCTTGCTGAGTCCTGAGTCAGAAAGAAACTTTAATTTTTCTTTTTTGGAGACACAGGAAAGAGTAGTCCACTTTTCGTTACAAAGCAGATTTAGATTGGTGGCAGTATTATGTTGATGTTAGCTCAATTTCAGAGCTTGTATCCCCAGGGCAGTATTATTACTGAATTAGTGCAAATTTTCCAAGGAAAATACATTGTCCGATGCTCACTGCAAATTGAAAATGTTACCCGTGCTACTGGTATGGCGGGGGCAGAAACCGTAGAAGTAGCAGAAGATAAAGCCAGAACTCGAGCATTAATGGTTTTGGGCATTAGCAATTCTCCACAGGTATCGGTAGAATTTGCTGCCCAAGCAACAGCCCCGGAGCAGTTAAATTCTGCCTTGAACACAGACGAGGTAGAAGTTAACGAACCCCATCAGGCTAGCTATTCCCCTGTTATCGATGAAGACTTTGGCAGTAGCCAGTGGTCAGCACCCAACGACAGAGAAATATCTCTACCGCCTCTAAGTGAAAAAAATTCCAACACAGAGTCAGTCACAAGGGACACAAAAAGCACTGATCACGATTTTAATCAAAACGTTTCTGCAACCCACGACCGGCATCTAGAATTAGATACCCCATTTGAAAACCGGGAAACGATGCCTGATAACCAGCCGGAACGTCAGACATTTGCGGGAAATTTTGCGAGTAATGTCACACCATTTACACCCCGCAGTTATAATCCACCAGACAGTGTAAGTAATCAAATAGGGCTAGGTAAGAAAAATAAGAGAAGTGAACCAGTGGACTTGTCTGATGTCATTGCTAAAACAGATGTCGAACTTCAGCGCTTAGGCTGGACACCAGAACAGGGAAGAGAGCATTTAATTAAAACTTACGGCAAGCGGGGACGCACTTTGCTAACCGAAGAAGAATTGCACAGTTTTCTCGAACACCTGGAGTCTCAGCCAGACCCAGTAGCGGGATTTTGAACAGGGACTGGGGACTGGGGACTGGGGACTGGGGACTGGGGACTGGGGACTGGGGACTGGGGACTGGATGGGATGGAGAAATTTCTTCCCCCTACTCCCTACTCCCTACTCCCTACTCCCTACTCCCTACTCCCTACTCCCTACTCCCTACTCCCTACTCCCATTATTCACTACTGATTAAGAACAGCAACCGGACGGCTACCAGCAGCGTGACGGTCAATAACTTGGTCAATTAAGCCATATTCCTTAGCTTCCTCTGGAGACATAAAGAAATCGCGTTCGGTATCTTCAGCAATACGCTCAATTGGTTGACCAGTATGTTCAGCTAAATATTCATTTAGCCGCTGCTTGTGGTATAATATCTCGCGCGCTTGAATTTCAATATCCGTCGCCTGTCCCTGAGCGCCACCCAAGGGTTGATGAATCATAATCCGAGAATGGGGCAGACTCATTCGCTTACCCTTAGCACCTGCACTCAGTAGGAAAGCACCCATACTTGCTCCTAGTCCAGTACAAATAGTACAGACATCAGGACGGATGTGCTTCATGGTGTCAAAAATTCCCATGCCAGCCATTACCGAACCGCCGGGAGAATTAATATACAAATAAATGTCTTTCTCCGAGTCTTCCGCATCCAAGAATAGCAGTTGGGCAACAATCAAATTTGCAATGTCGTTATCAACCTGTTGTCCCAAAAATATGATGCGCTCACGCAACAGTCGTGAGTAGATATCAAAGGCGCGTTCGCCTCGACCAGATTGTTCAACAACGATAGGAATCATGCAGCGTGCTTGTAGGTATTCTAATTTTATATCTATCTTATCGGCTTGATACTCCTCGTGCCTAAAGGCTAGCACTGCCGTGAAGTCCACAGTCCACAGTCCACAATAAAAAAGCTTATATCATAGGCTTTTCATTGATTTAAATTGGTTGTGCAGTTTACGCCGATCTTTCCCAGTCCTATGATCCCCGTTCGGACGTTCAGCGAAGCTGGCTCCCATTGCTGCCAATACAGTTCAGTTCAGCAATTTTTTCCCACTCTTTCTTCTCTTTCTGTTTCACGCCTTTGCGGTTAGTTCAAAAAAATCACTGTTAAGGGCTGATTGCTGTTTTTGCCCAAATTTTTGCTAATTCTTGATCTATGGACAGATGAAAAAAACCTCATAGGCACTTTTGATAGAAAAGCAACGTCTATAGAAATATATCCCCTATCTCCATGTAGTCAGGGAGGAAAAAAATTAAAAAATAAACAGCTGATGTCTACGACAAGACCTTTTCTTGCCGAAAAATTTGTGCATCGATTTTACAACCTAGATAGGAGGATATCAATACAGACCACTGGATAAAGTGTATTTATAGTAAATTCATGTCAACTATTGGTAACTTTTTAAACATTTTTTTAGCTTCTTTTTGAGCAATTATCCGGTTAATCCTTGTCAAGTCCGGTAAACCAATAGTCAGGCGTGTATTTACACAAATCGCTCCTACTTGAAGTGCTATTAACGAAGGGATACCTGCCATGCCTGAAAAACTTGTGCAAGCCGCTATAATTACCTTTTTACTCCACCTGATAGCAAGTCTTAGCCCCAATTATCGAATTCAAACAAGGACAACCTCATCGACACCAGAAACGCGAGTCACAATTGTGAGCTTTTTATTACGATCTTTTCGATGAATAGCTAGTTGATAAATTAGTTGGTCTGGTACTCAAGGGATAAGTCGCTGGTTGAGTTTTTTGCTTGTGTAGATATGGTTCTAGGCTCAGGCTCCTCAGAAAAAGGTAAACTGAGCAAATAAGGCAACTATCTGCATCTGAATTATGACTAATCGCCTTGCTGAAGCTAAGAGTCTCTATCTCCGCAAACACGCCGAAAACCCGATTGATTGGTGGTCTTGGTGTGACGAAGCTCTTGCAAGTGCAAGGGAGCAAAATAAACCAATTTTTCTCTCTATTGGTTATTCCAGTTGCCACTGGTGTACTGTCATGGAATGTGAGGCTTTCTCAGACCCAGCTATTGCTGAGTATATGAATGCCAATTTTTTACCGATTAAAGTCGATAGGGAAGAAAGACCAGACCTCGATAGTATCTATATGCAGGCTTTGCAGATGATGAGTGGTCAAGGTGGTTGGCCTTTAAATGTCTTTTTATCCCCAGAGGATTTAGTGCCGTTTTACGCTGGAACTTACTTTCCTGTGGAACCCCGTTACGGTCGTCCGGGATTTTTGCAAGTTTTGCAAGCGCTGCGCCGCTACTACGATACAGAAAAAGAGGATTTAAGCCAACGTAAAGCATTAATTATTGAGTCGCTCCTCACCTCTGCGGTATTGCAAGATGGCGCGACAAATCAAGTTGCAGAAAATGAATTGCTTCGCCAAGGTTGGGAAACTAGCACAGGCGTAATTACTCCGAGTCAGTCCGGTAATAGCTTTCCGATGATCCCCTATGCAGAATTAGGATTACGGGGAACTCGGTTTTTATTTCCATCTCAGTATGATGGCAAAGAAATTTGTACTCAACGGGGACTAGATTTAGCTTTAGGGGGTATTTATGATCATCTGGGTGGTGGTTTTCATCGCTATACTGTTGATCCCACTTGGACAGTGCCTCACTTTGAAAAGATGCTCTATGACAATGGTCAAATTGTGGAGTATCTCGCAAATTTATGGAGTGATGGAGTTAAAGAACCCGCATTTATGAGGTCGGTGGCTGGGACTGTGGAATGGCTACGGCGGGAAATGACGGCTCCAGAAGGTTATTTTTATGCGGCTCAAGATGCTGATAGTTTTACTAGCGCGACGGATGTAGAACCGGAGGAAGGCGCTTTTTATGTCTGGAGTTATAGCGAACTTGAAGAACTGTTAACGCCAGAGGAACTAACGGAATTACAACAACAGTTTACGGTGACACCTAATGGGAATTTTGAAGGACAAAATGTTTTACAACGCCGCCATCAGGGGGAACTGAGCGCAACGATAGAAGTTGCTTTGAGTAAGTTGTTTGCGGCGCGTTATGGTCAGAAGCCAGAATTATTGAAAATTTTTCCGCCTGCTGCGAATAATCAGGAGGCTAAAACTGGCGGTTGGCCTGGGCGGATTCCGGCGGTGACAGATACTAAGATGATTGTGGCTTGGAATAGTTTGATGATTTCTGGGTTGGCTAGGGCTGGTGCGGTGTTTCAACAACCTTTATATCTGGAAATGGCTACACAAGCCGCACATTTTATTCTGCAACATCAGTTTGTAGATGGGCGTTTCCATCGACTCAATTATCAAGGTGAAGCTGCTGTGTTGGCGCAGTCTGAAGATTACGCTTTGTTTATTAAGGCGCTACTGGATTTATACGCTTGTTTACCAGAACAAAAATCTTGGTTAGAAACTGCGATCGCACTGCAAGATCAATTCAATGAGTTTCTTTGGAGTGTAGAATTAGGTGGCTATTTCAATACCGCTACTGATGCTAGTCAAGATTTAATTGTGCGCGAGCGCAGTTATGCAGATAATGCTACACCATCTGCGAATGGAGTGGCGATCGCTAACTTAGTCCGTCTTGCCCTACTCACGGATAATCTACATTATTTGGATTTAGCCGAACAAGGACTGAAAGCCTTTAGTAGCGTGATGCGTAGCGCTCCCCAGGCTTGCCCCAGTTTGTTTACAGCCTTAGATTGGTATCGTAATTCTACTTTGATTCGCAGCACGCTTGAGCAGATAATTCCTCTGATGACTAAGTATCTACCTGTGACGGAGTTTGCTGTGGTGTCTGATTTACCATCGGGTAGCGTTGGTTTAGTTTGCCAAGGTTTCCAGTGTCTTGCACCGGCTGAAGGTGAAGAACAGTTGCTACAGCAAGTGCAGCAAAGTCAGACTAGGGCTTGAGATTAAGTCAGTTATGTTTGCCACAGTCTAGAACCCCACCCCCAACCCCTCCCCGCAAGCGACTATCCATTACCCACATCTTTCTTAACATGACTGTAAGCTAGACTGTGTAGGGATGATAGAAGTTTCTAAGTCAGCGCGATCGCCTGTGGAGAGGGTTTGCCGATGTTTAAGCAGAAACATCAAGTGGAGAAGCGGGATGGAGAAGTTTCCAGGTAGCGGCGATATCGTGTAATCGCCGTAGACCCCGCCAAATAGTTTTAACTCCCGGCTCACCATCTCCATTGCGAGCCAGAAAGCCGCCGAGAGTGGCAATCATTCGCACGGCTTCTCGTAAAGACGGAGGTTTTTTTGGTGGTATGGGATTCTTGTTGACAGTGGCACATAAAGATTGCCATTCATCAGTTTCTAAAACGGTATTAGAGGGTAAATCAGGGTGAACTCGTGAGGAGTAAGTTAGCCATAACAAACGCCAAGCGACAACAGTATAAGTGGCTAGTGCCATATTGATGCGGTCAGCAGTGGACAATTGTAATTGCTCAATTCTACACCCACTTTTTAAAGTGTAATGATAGCGTTCTATCAACCAACGATAAGTGTACCATTGCACACAACGTGCGGCATCCTGTAAGTTATGAATCTCAAGGCTGGTGAGCAATAACCAACTAATAGGATTGATTCCGGGTGGTGAATGATCTTCTGATGCCAGAATTACTTGTAACTTTACAGGTTTTAGCTGTGAACGCCCGATATGATGTGATGGGACTTGGATATCAACACTAGTGAATCGAATTGTGAGTATCGCTTTTCTAGCACTATGTTCTGGACTACGTTTGACCTCTGCTGTCAGTGTTCCATGGGGTTCAATTTGGCGGATTGCTTGATGTAAATACTTGGCACAGTGGTCAACTTTGCGGTTGTGAGTCCCACGGATTAACAAATGGGAATTTTCTGAACGTTTGAGATTAAATAGGTCAAATATATCTGCTTCTGAGTCCCCTATTGTCACTACTTGAATCTCTGATGGGACAGAATTTTGTGTCACATCTAATCCATCTAACCAGCGCTGACTTTCTTTTAAAAGTGTTTCCCTTTGACGACGTTTTTTCGCTATGCCCAAATTTTCGGGTGGTCTAGCCCATACCTGCTGTTCCAGAATTCCTAACGGCACTCCATTACTTGTAGCTGCAAATGTTGAATGTACTTTCAATCCTGATGATTGACGATGGTCAAGATAACCCACTCCTTTCGTTTTGGGGTGGTCTGTTAAATCTATGTTGGTTGTGTCTTGAATCGCTAAGACTATTTGATGTTCTTTGATTCTTTCGATTGTGCTGTCTATATGCCCTTGACGAATTTCACTGGCGGGAAAATATGGTGATTTCCAAAAGTTATATACTGCTTTGGTTGCTGCCATATTTCCACTTGCTTGTGGTACGCTACAATCTGGCTGTGCGGCTAAGTCCTCTACTATCTTGATTAACCGCTTGTTTCGACGAACGTCTCCTAGGTCTACCCCAGACAGTTCCTTGGCTGCCCACTTTTCCATGATTCCATTACCCGATTCTGTTCTCTCCACACTATACTTAGCAAGCTTTTTCCGCTTATGTTAAGTATCTTGTTTGATTGTTAAGAAAGATGCGGGTAATGGATAGCCGCAAGCGAGGAGGGGAGCCAAAGCATACGGAGTTAACCAGTAATTAGACGGTGATTATGTAAAAAAATGGGTATAAATCATAATCAGTTACTCAGCGCTATTGTTTTAGCTGGTGGAAAGAGTTCTCGCATGGGTGAGGATAAAGCCTTGATTTCTATTGGCGGGATGCCTTTGTTACAGTTAGTTTGTGGTGTTGCCGCAGGTTGTACAGATAATGTTTATGTCGTCACTCCCTGGCCAGAACGCTATCAGCACTTAGTATTATCTAGTTGTCAATTTATTCGGGAAGTACCTTTGTCTGCCTCATCTGACCACGGCCCACTGGTAGGATTTGCCCAAGGGTTGGCACAGGTACAAACAGATTGGGTATTGTTACTGGCTTGTGATTTGCCTCGGTTGCGGGTGGAGGTGTTGCAAGCATGGGTGAATGAACTTGATAGTGTGGGGGATCAAGCGATCGCCACTTTGGTTCATCATACTAAAGGCTGGGAACCTCTATGTGGTTTTTATCGCCGTCGCTGTTTACCGCAACTTTTAGAATTTATCCATCAAGGCGGGCGGTCATTCCAGCAGTGGCTGAATCAGCATCCTATACAGGTTTTGTCTTTACCAGCATCAGAGATGTTATTTAACTGTAATACACCAGAAGACTTGGCTTTGATCAAATAAAAATATGACTCTCGGTACCAATAAAGCCAAAATATGGGAGTCAAAAATTTGACTGTCAATTGATTGACCAAAATAGGATTTGTTATCTATAAAACAATAATTTTCGCATTATTACTGTATACTTACTTATAGCTTTTTTTCCATCAACCTTGTATAGATTTTAGCGAGTAGCAAAGTCATAAGTTCCTAATGTAATTTTGGCTTGTGTCTTTACTCGCATTTTTTATGTTTATTCCTTTGCAGAACTCATGGGTTTTCGATTGACTGAATTATTCTTGGCATTTTTAACAGCACCACGAGTTAGACTGCGGAAATAGATCCCTCCGACAGTGGCTAAAAATACAACATAAGCGATTGCCTGTACTAGATACAGATGTTCTCTGTAGCCAAACAAGGATTTGAGGATAATACCGGGGAATTGTTCATCTGGTAATATTGTGTGAGTATTCCACACCATTGGCCCCAATATGCAAGATTTGACTTTAGTAAAGTGTTCGTAATAGAAACAGATACTTTCTGAGGCACGACTGCTAAGGGCAAGGTTAGCCAAACCTTCATCAAAATGCTTCAAGGCGGAAACTACTAAGCCGGAAACTATCAACACCAATAAAACGCCCATCACTTGGAAAAACTGGCGAATATTGATTTTGACACCCCATTTAAATAGTAAGACTCCAATCGCAGCCGCCCCTGCTAAACCGCCAATCGCACCTAAAGCCGGTACTAATCCCTGTTGAAAATTCGCAGCAATAAATAGAACAGTTTCAAAACCTTCACGGACAACGGCGATCAAAATTAAACTAAACACGCCCCAACCTGCATTGGAATTTTGTGTTAGCGCTTCTGTGACGGCTCCTTCAACTTGCGCTTTCATGAATCTGGCTTGTTTCGTCATCCAGATTAGCATCCAACTGAGCATAGCGATCGCGACAACGCTAAACACAGCCTCTAGCATTGGCTCAACGACTGAGGTGTATTGAGGATTTACCGCCCCTAGTGCTTGAATTAACCAACTAAATAACACACCTATCAAGGCACTAATCACAATGCCAACACCGACACCAGCATATACCCAAGGGTTGAGTCGGGATTGGTTGGCTTTTTTCAACAACGCTAGCACAATGCCCACAACGAGGGCAGCTTCTACTCCTTCTCGGAGTGTAATTACAAAAGTAGGTAGAGCAGTACTAAAATTCATGGTTAGGGAATGGGAAATGGGCAATGGGGAGTGGGAAAGAGGCAGAGGGGCAGGTGCAGGGGAGAAGAGAATAGGTTGTTAAGCAGTCGTCCGTGTAAAGTAATTTCCAACTCACCCCTGCTCCCTGCTCCCTGCTCCCCTGCTTCTTCTCCTCCCTACTCCCTTAATTATTAGCTGAAATCGCGGAGCATCTTTTTGAGTTCGAGATTATGCATCTCTTCTTGGCCAATCATCCCACGAGCAAATTCTTCTAGATAAATGCTGGCATTGGTGACAGTTTCCAAGAGACTTTTGTACAAATCCAGCGCTTTCTTTTCATGGGATAAGCTTTCTGCCAAAATATCTTTGACTGTATGCTGGTAAGTTTCTTCCATTTGGGCGATTTTGAGAGAAGGATGCCCCTCTAAACCGGTGAGGATTTCTCCGACTTGTTGGGCATGAAGTAGAGACTCACTCGCCTGTGCTTTGAAAAAAGCTACGATGGGAATACGATTAGGGCCAGTTACCATTAAGGAATAATGGGTGTAGCGTACTACTCCCGCTAATTCAAATTCCATGATGGCGTTCAGTAGATCGATGGTTTTTTCGTTGTCAAGCTCTTGCATCAGTTGTTAGTTAAATTTACGAATGGGGAGTCATCAGTATTGAGTTAAGAGGTATAGTCTCTACAGGTATTAAAAGCCCAAGCTATTTACACTCCATAACCTTACCTTCTCATTCATTCTAAACTCCTCTCTCTGCACTACCAATTAAGTCAATGCGATCGCCTTGGGCGTGGCTTTGCCCATCGCCTGACTTAGATACTGGGTTTTTTGAGAATTTTTTGCGAGTTTTCCGCAATAGTTGTCACCAGCTTAGTCACATCCTCCGGTGTCTTTGCTGCTGTAGCTGGTGGAATAACGCTAGGCCAAGCTGCTTTTAATTCAGTAAAACTAGCCTTGATTGCTGCGTCTGCTTCGGGGTTTTCTGTGGCTACTTGGCTAGCAATCCCTTGATATAGTTCATTGGCGTAGACGACAAAGCCACGGGAATCTTGATATTCAATTGGTTCAGATATTTTGCTATCTGCGATCGCGGCTGTATATTCGGCGTTCGCTGCATCTAGTAATTCGTTGATCACCTGAAGGACAAATTTTGGTTTTGAGCGTTGTTCTGCGGGTAAAGCGGCGATCGCTCCATCAATTGCTTGCATGGAAGCGGTCAAATCAGTGTTCACTTTGGCATCTTTGGGATTAGATTTGACGAAATTTTGCAAACTCACCAAAGTTGTCTTAAATTCTGTAACTTGACGCTCATTTAGTTGCTCTTCTACATCAACATATATCTCTTCAACAGGATGTCCAATATGAGGTTCCGCTTGTTTGGGCTGATTCTTTTCTAGCAGTTCTTTTGCTACTAAAAGATGCCCTTTCATTAAACTCAATTTGGTCATGTAATCCACATCTTTGGCTTCACCTGTGAGTGCTACTTCCTGAACAGTAACCGAATCTTTAATTTGGTCAAATTGTTCCTGAGTGATGACTTTTTTGCTCACCAAATCTTCAGGACTACCATAGGGACGGTTCGCTTGAATTTTGTTCGATAATGCGGGGATACCTAACTTGGCTTCAAATTTATCCAACTCTGACAAGATAGCAGTGTTGATGTTAATTTGAGCTTTACCACCGTGACCAACGTGGCTGACAACTTCTGTAGTTTGGGAACTGGGATTAGCGGCTGGCGTGGATGGATTTTCTGCGGTTGGTGTACTGTTACAAGCACTTAGAGCAACCATGATCGCAGTGGTAACAGTCAAGCTGGCATAACGTAATTGAATCATTTTTGCTCCTAGCAAAATTTTAAGAGTAGTGAAAAACGAACCACAGAGGCGCAGAGGACACAGAGTCAAGAGCGTTTGAGTGGTCACTGAGCTTGTCGAAGTGAGGTTTTTTTGTGCGTTAAGTGGTTGAGTGTTTTTTTATTTGGAAGTTCTTAAAACGATTCACACAACACACAATAGTTTGTATAGATTTTACTGTTGTACGAAATAATATTTTTTGTCAACTAATTGCTGAAATATTCCAGAGAATTTAATGATCTTCCTTAATTCTCAGGACTCAAGTAGCGATGACTTCAAATTGACCCATGCAACCTTTTTCGGCGATCGCATCCTGATGAGGATGAAACATATACTTTCCTGGATAGCGAAAAGCAAACTCTAAGATATGCCTTTCTGCTACACCCATCGTAATCACATCAGTTTTTTCACTGGGAGTCATAGTCATCCCAGACCGATAGACATCAAAGAAATTGGCGTGGAGATGAAACGTTACTGCTGGGTCAAATTCAATAATATTCAGGACATACAGCCGAATCAACTGGTCTTGGTAAATGGGTATGGGATGATGCATATAGTGGTCAGGTAAACCGTTGAAGGCGTAGTATTCGTTACGGTTATCATCATTCACGTCATACCCAGCCATAACTAAAACTATCTCATCTGCTGGGGGGCGTGGTGTTGGGGGGTCAACAATAAACATCCCATATAGCCCCTTGGCAATGTGACGAGTAACTGGTTCAATATGGCAGTGGTACAAGTGAACACCATAGGGTTCAGCATCAAATTCATAAATTGTGGCGCTACCATGTCTAACTGGGCGAACACCGTCCATTTCCGCCGGATGAGTGCCATGAAAATGTAAAGAGTGAGAATGTCCGGCTTGGTTGAGAAACAGCACCCGCACGCGATCGCCTTGTTTTGCTCGTAGGGTTGGCCCTGGTATCCGACCGTTTAAATCCCAAATATTGTAGGAGACAGCGCTATTGAGTTGAATTGTAGAAGTACCCGCAGTTAATTCAAATTCTCGGATAGTACGCCCATTTTCTTGTTTGATTGTCCCATAATCGAACTCTCTGAGCATTTTCATCGGGTGAGCAACGCCTTCAGTTGCTTCTATCTCTATAGACGGCACTCTGACGTTTAAGTTATTTTGTAAATTCAGAAAATGCCAAAGTGTCGCAGCACTTGTCACCCCAGCACCTGCTAACCCCAATTTCAGCAGTTGGCGACGGCTCCAAAGTTTTTCTTGGTCTAGAGCAAAGTTGTTGGGCATGACATGATCAGCACAAATACTAAAAATTGGCAATTACTTTTGTGTATAGTATGAGATTCAAGAGTTATTGTCAATTATTATCAACTATTGGCCAAATCTACTTGAGCAGACAACTCAAACCAAACAAAGTCCTATAATTCACTTTGAGAGTAATGGGACTTTTGTATGGGGAATTTTAAATTTTTCATTTAAACTAAGTCGTTGGAATACATCAATAGGTAGAAAGATTGTTAAAAACCATGATCACATCCAAAGGTGGATCACTAATACTGATAGGGCTTCTCAGCTTTTACCTAGTTGTGGGAGCATCTGCACCAGCTTATGCGATGCACATTATGGAAGGCTACTTACCAGCGAGTTGGGCAATTTTTTGGTGGGCGGTAGCGTTACCATTTTTGGTTTTAGGATTGCGATCGCTGACTCGGATTACCCAAGCCAATCCAGAATTAAAATTACTTTTAGCATTAGCAGGAGCCTTTACCTTTGTTTTGTCAGCGCTGAAAATACCCTCAGTTACAGGTAGTTCTTCCCATCCTACAGGGACTGGCTTAGGCGCAGTGCTATTTGGACCTTTAGCCATGTCAGTGTTAGGTACGCTGGTTTTATTATTTCAAGCGCTGCTGCTAGCGCACGGCGGTTTAACAACACTGGGAGCTAATGCTTTTTCGATGGCGATCGCTGGTCCATTTGCCGCTTACTGGATATATCATCTGACAAAGCGGCTCACTGGTAAGCCCAGAATTGCCATATTTTTAGCCGCAGCTTTAGCCAATTTACTCACCTACATCATTACTTCTGTTCAACTGGCTTTAGCTTTTCCTGCACCTGTGGGTGGGTTTATGGCTTCATTCGCCAAGTTTGCGGGCATTTTCGCCATTACTCAAGTTCCTTTGGCAATTAGCGAAGGTTTGCTGACTGTGCTGGTGTGGAACTGGTTACAATCCTATACGCCTCAAGAACTCGAACTATTGAAATTAATTCCAGGGAAAACTCAAAACAATGAACCAGTCTAAACAAGGATTGAATAACTGGCTTTTAATATTAGCCGTGATCATTTTAGCAGTTGCGCCCTTAATATTTATCCGGGATGCAGAATTTAATGGTGCGGATGGAGAAGCCGAAGCAGCAATTGGGGAAGTACAGCCTAGTTATGAACCTTGGTTTCAACCTGTTTTTGAACCACCTAGCGGCGAAGTAGAAAGCTTGTTATTCACCTCTCAAGCTGCTGTGGGTGCTGGAGTTATTGGTTATGTGATTGGATTATATAAGGAGCGTGACCGCCAGCAAAGGAATAAAGAATGACGCTGCAAATAGATACTCTGGCTTATACTAATCGGTTGCGATGGTTAGCGCCAGAGCAAAAATTATTATTTGCGATCGCCTTACTAATTATCACTGCCTTTACTCATCCACCAGTACAGATTTTAATTGCCATCTGGATGAGTATTTGGACAGTGATTTATGCTAAAATCCCCCTAAATATATATCTAAAACTAGTTTATATTGCTACTTTGTTCTGGTTAACGAGTTTGCCAGCTTTAGTAATTAATGGTATACATAATAATCACCTAAATTTGATTCAAGATGATGCCATATTTGGGTTAAATGTTGGTGATTATTATCTATATATTAGTCATTATGGCATGGAGCAAGGATGGACAATTTTAACACGAGCGATCGCGTCACTTTCTTGCTTATATTTTGTGATGTTAACTATCCCATTTGCTGAACTTTTACAAACCTTGCGCCGCTTTGGGTTCCCAGTGATATTAACAGACATTTTATTATTAATGTACCGTTTTATTTTCGTTTTATTAAACACAGCGTCCCAAGTCTGGACTGCACAGCAGTCTCGTGGTGGCTACTGCACTTTTAGAATTGGGATCAAAAGTTTATCGTTGTTGATTGGACAACTACTCAGACGCACCCTAGAAAACTATCGTCAAGTCTCTTTAAGTTTAGCTTCAAGGGGTTTTAATGGCGAATTTAAAGTTTGGCATCCCCATCGATATCATTTCTCTAAACGCTATGCTATAGAAGCAATTATCGGATGTGTAGTTTTAATAGGATTGACATGGGGCTAGAACCGCAGGGCGGAAGTCAAAAATCAAAAGTCAAAAATATTTAATTATATTCGCCCAAAACTTTGAAAACATCCTTTTAATTCAGGAGTAAAGTCCTGACTACAAACCTTTAATTATTTACGACAACTTACTTAGCATTTGGGAAAATATAATAATTATTTACGACAACTTACTTAGCATTTGGGAAAATATTATAATTATGCAGCAAACATTACTAGAATTTGAGCAGGTACATTACACTTATCCAGGCACACAACAATCAGTTTTAAATGGTTTAACACTAAATATACCAGCAAAAAAGAAATGTGCATTGATAGGTCAAAATGGCTGTGGTAAAACCACATTATTTTTATTAGCTAATGGTTTATATAAACCCCAGACAGGAAATATTAAATGGCAAAGTCAGCCGTTACAATATAACCGGAAATCTTTACTAGAATTACGCCAAAAAGTCGGTCTTATTTTTCAAGATCCAGAGCAACAGTTGGTAGCCTCGACGGTTGAAGAAGATATTTCTTACGGTTTGTGTAACTTGGGATTACCAACAGCAGAGATTCAAAAACGTATCGAAGAAGCTTTAGTTGAGTTTGGATTAACTGAATTAGCTCAAAGACCTGTACATCATCTCAGCTTGGGGCAAAAAAAACGAGTCTCTATTGCTGATGTCATGGTGCTAAAACCAGAACTGTTATTACTAGATGAACCAACAGCATATCTGGATAAGTTACATACTCGTAACTTGATGACCACTCTGAAAAATATTCATGCCTCTGGAACAACAATATTAATGGCCACCCATGACCTTGATTTAGTATACCGTTGGGCAGACTGGGTATTTGTCATGGATAAAGGACAACTTATCTTAGAGGGAACACCACCAGATGTATTTAGCCAACGGGAAATTCTGGAAGCTTTACAGCTAGAAGTACCACTAATATATGAGCTATTATTTGCTGAAGGACTAGGTGAAGAAGAACCTATTTTGGCAGGTTTCCGGCAAAGAATTTTGAAACTGTTTCCTGATTTTTAGACCACTTAAAGTGGCCCTGTCAATTGCAGATATCATCCCAATGACTGAATAATACCCAAAAAATCTGACTTTCCCCAAAGCGACAAAGCTAATTTTACACAGAAATTAGATTTTTAATGAAAATTCTGTGAATCACAGAATAAAATCCCCCCAGAGGGCATTGCCAAAGTCGGCGAAATTCTGTTTTCTATTAATGTGATACCGTAATTACATTGTTTATGTTGTGTGAGTCCATACATCCAATAAAGAGTACATAATGCATATTCCTGATGGATTTCTTTCAGTTCCCGTAGCTGGGGCTACTAGTTTAGTGAGTGCGATCGCACTTGCTGTTGCTTGTGGGCGATCGCAAGAAGCCTTTGGTATCCGTCGCGCCCCTATACTGGGCTTAACCACTGCGTTTATTTTTGCTGCCCAGATGGTTAATTTTCCCGTAGCCGGAGGCACTAGCGGTCACTTGTTGGGGGGAACCTTAGCGGCGATAGTTTTGGGCAGTCCCTGGGCAGGAACGTTATGTATTGCCACAGTTTTCATTATTCAAGCTGTACTATTTGCCGATGGTGGGATCACAGCTTTGGGCGCGAATATTTTAAATGCAGCCGTAATTAGTGTTTGGGTGGGCTGGGTGTTAACCCAAACCTTACAACGGCTATTTGGAGGTTCTAAAGGTCGCTTACCTCTGGCGGCTGGTATTGCGGCTGGTGTCAGCGTAGTTGTGGCATCTGTCGCTTGTGCCATTCAGTTAGTGCTTTCTGGAACAGCATCCGCAGGTATAGTTTTACCAGCTATGGCAGGAGTACATATTCTGATTGGGATTGGCGAGGGCTTAATTACTGGCGGTGTGGTAGCTTACCTGGCTACAGCCAGACCAGATTTACTCCCAGGAGAGGAGCAGAAATTTCAAGGATGGTTAGTGCCTGTGATCAGCATTTTATTAGTTGGTGGTGTATTATCTTTGGTGGCTTCAGGATGGCCGGACGGTTTGGAAAGAGTGGCTGAAAACCTAGATTTTATTGATTTAGCCGAGAAAGTGCGAGTGGAAGTACCAACGCCTTTTGCTGACTATGAAATTGAATCTTTAGGGCTAATTGGTACGAGTATTGCTGGGCTGCTGGGATCTGTGGTTAGTTTTGGTGTAGCTTTTGGGATTGCTAAGGTGGTGAAACCCAAGAATGCTTAAACTAACTTTGCCGTTACGTTTGCATTTTTCTTTAGTCATTGTGGTGGGGGCAGCTTTACTACAGTATAATGGTTGGCTTTGCTTGGGGATATATGGAGCGATCGCTCTGGTTTGGGCAACATTTTTGCGCGTACCTATTCCCCAGTTAGGCGGACTCATTGGGACTGAGTTAATTTTTCTCTCATTCATGGCATTACCTTTGGGATGGGAACGAGCCAGTTTTTTATTGGTGCGTTCCCTGGTTTGTCTAGTGACTATGAATAGTTTTTTGTTAACCTTACCTCCCCATAGTTTCGGTATTGCCTTGAAAAGTTTACCCGTACCCGCAGCGATTAAGGCAAATTTATTGTTAGCTGGGCAGTATCTAGAAATCTTGCTAGATGAAGTCACCCGAATGCAGCGCAGCGCTCAATTGCGGGGTTTAAATGGTACTTTGGGATGGTTGCGCTACACAAGTGCGGCAATGATTGGAGCTTTATATCTCCGCAGTTTAGATCGGGCAGAGCGTGTTTATGCGGCAATGGTAATGCGTGGTTACAATGGGCAGTTACCTGTAGATGCAACATTTAGACCAAAAGAGCGTTTTGCCTTATTATTAGCTTGGGCGATCGCATCTGGCTTAACCATAACTTCCTATAAAATTTAGCTCAGGTATTTTGAAATCTTTGACTTCTGATCCCCAACTTCCCACACATCACCCCCACTCCACAGTGATTTCGGTGCAGAATCTGGTCTATACCTACAGTCACCAGGAGCCAGTATTGCAAGAAGTTTCTTTTACATTGAATGCAGGCGAGCGAGTGGCCTTGATGGGTGCAACTGGTTCTGGTAAAAGTACCTTATTAGAAAACCTGATGGGCTTAAAACAACCAACTTCGGGAAAAATTTTAATTAATGGTATCCCTCTAGAACCGAAAACCCTCCCCCAAGTGCGGCGTTACATTGGTTTTGGCTTTCAAGATGCCAATGACCAACTATTTATGCCCACTATTTTAGAAGATATTACCTTTGGTCCGCGCAATTACGGTGTTCCCCCAGCCGTCGCCATTGATCGAGCCAGACAGTTATTAACAGATTTTGGTTTAGAAGCTTACGCTCACCGTTCCACTCACGAACTTTCTGGAGGACAAAGACGACTTGCTGCTTTAGCGGCGATTTTAGCCCTAGAGCCGACAATTTTGATTTTAGATGAACCAACGAATGGACTTGATCCCGCATGGCGAAGGCATTTAGCGCAAGTATTGTTAAAGTTGCCAGTGCAGATAATGTTAATTGCTTCCCATGAATTACATTGGTTGGGAAAAGTGACTCAACGTGCTTTGGTGCTATCTGGTGGACGCATTCAAATAGACAGTGAGATTCAAGCACTTTTACAAGAGAAAGATACTTTAAACCAGTTGGGTTTACCAGTTGATTGGTAAACTACATTTTACACGGCGAAATCACTCAATTATTAGCTAAGATTGTTGGGGTTTTATTGGTGTTGAGGGATTATCTGTGTGGCGTAAGTTGATTGTGATTGCTCCTGTGAGTTTGAGTATTGCTTTACTGCTGAGTAGTTGTGAGGATCAAGTCACCCAATGTCAGCGACTGATTCAGGTGGTGAATGCCGGCAACTCTTTGATTGACCAAAACAAAGGAGATCAGGTGATCACCAGCTTGCAACTTTCCAGGGATTTGCAAGTGATTACTAAATCTTTAAAAGAACTGAATTTAACAGACCCGAATCTCAAAGAATTTCAACGCGATTTTGCCACTATATTCGAGAATCTTGGTCAAGCGATCGCTAAAGCATCTCAAGCACTTGGTACAGCCAAAAGTGCGGAAGCATCAGCCACAGGGAGGGAAAAACTCCAAAAAGCAAGAACAGAAATTGATACATCTTTCACATCAGCCCAGAGTGCTGGCAAAAAATCCGATGCGTTAGCAGAAGACCTGAATAAATACTGCGGTCAATCTCAGTAAATATCCTAACTACTGTACGGGCGGGTTGATGAATAATTTCGTCGAACCACAGACTAACTGCCAAAACCCGCGCCTACGCAGTTTCTACTCAGCATTTTGCTATGTGGGCAAATTATTCGGGTCGATACCTTGCGATCGCAAATAAGCCATCAGGCGCTCTTTTTCCTGGCGTTCTTGTTCAGCACGTTGGCGTTCTTGTTCCACTCGTTCCACAGCCCAAGGTAACAAGTTACCCTCCTGATCCCACCAGCGTAACCAGTAACCAGTTCTGGCTTCTTTGATACCTTGCCAAGTACCCAAAAATAAGTTCATCGCCGAAATCCAATGACGACCATTTTCATCCGGTTGTTTTAATTCATAGCGGCCATTTTCCAGGTGATAAAATTCCAATAAACCGCCGTTAGGGTCAAAAATCACATAAACAGGAACTTGCAAAATTTGCTCGTAAAAAAACCATTTTCCAGGGGGATAAGTTCGTTTGACAGAATATTCTTCGCCGTCCGTATCAGAGAGAAATTCCATCACCACGGCGGGAACATCACCTTGTAAATTCGGTGTGTAACTTTTGCGTTCGCGAAGCGCTGCTGCAGGCAGTTCGCTTAAAATTTCATTAACACTAGGAATATAAAGCCAATCTGGAGCTTTGAGAATTAATTGTCCATTAATAGTTGCACAAAGACCAAAATTGGAAGCAATCAACATCTGCGGTTGGATGAAACCGCTAATTTCTAAGCTTTCACGCAAAGCACCAGCCAAGATTGGCTGACCTGTATTTTCCACTGGTTCATCCTCTAGTTGAAAATCATCCGGCAACGCTTCCCAAGAGATTACCAGATTTTGTAGCTCTTTGGCTTTATCGAGTTGTGTCGCCATAAAGACCGCCTTTTATGGATTTGTGTTTATTGTATCGCTGCCAGTGGGTCAAAAATCTATGGCGAGAAATAAAGCTGCGTCAGGGTTGGAGTTGGCTATTGGTGATTTGCGGTTGTGCGATCGCCTGATTTTTGAAGACCCAGAAACAGAATGTTGGCTAAATTACCATTTTCATTTTTCAGGGGAACATGAGAATAAATATACTTTCTATATATTAGAAGATAAAACTTTCATCTCTAGCGTAAAAATACTACCTTTTCCCACCTGACTTTCAACTTTCAGATGCGCTTGATGTTTTTGGGCGATCGCCTGTGCAATAGCTAACCCCAACCCTGTACCTCCGGTTTTACGAGAGCGATCGCCATCAACACGGTAAAAGCGGTCAAAAATTCGCTTTTGATCAGCAAGCGCAATCCCAATCCCCGTATCTTTCACCGCAGTAATAGCAGTGTAATCACTCTTGACTAAGTTAACAGTTACATATCCCCCACTCGGTGTATACTGGATGGCATTGGCAATCAAGTTTGACACTAAACGGTAAAGTTGCGATTCATTACCTAGAGCATAAACCTCGCCAGTGGGAATTTGGCAGGTTAAGTTTATATCAGCAGCAGTAGCCATCTCTAAAAATTCTTCGGTCAAATCGCTCACCAAATCATTTAAGCAACAGGGCTGAAAAGGTTTTGCACCTGAATTTTGCTCCAGACTGGTTAACAAGAGTAAGTCAGCGATTAAATGGCTCAACCTTCGTCCTTGTCGCTCAACAGTATGAAGCATGATTTGTATATCTTGTTGATTGGATTGCGGTATACGGAGAATAGCTTCCACAGTCGCCAACAGACTAGCCAGAGGCGATCGCAATTCATGGGCAGCATTTGCAGTAAACTGTTGCTGTTGCTGATAGGACTGATAAATCGGCTGCATGGCTAATCCTGAAAGCCACCAACTGGAAGTAACGACCAAACTCAGAGCAATAGGCAACCCAATCGCCATAATCCATCGAATCCGCCTGATTTCCCCATCAAAATGTTCTAAAGTGCGGCCAATTTGCAAATAGCCCCAGGATGAATCAGCATTGGCACTATGCAAAATTGTAGTGAATTGGTGATAGCGAATGCCTTTAGCAGTGCGAAAAGTTTGCCATGAACTGCGGTTGAGAGTTGGCGGCAGAGATAACGGTTGATTGGGTGAAAAAGCCAGGAGTTTCCCTTGATGATTGAACAGACGAATATAATATGTAGTGCGATCGCTGATACCGATAGTGTGCCGTTGAATCAGCGTTGGGGTAGCCTTACAAGGTTGTCCACTTACACAAAGATCGGGAAAAATTTGTTGCAAAACCGCAGTCGGTTCTTCAGAAGGCGGTAACAGTGGTTCAACGCTATCGTGTAAAGTTCCAGCAATTGATTCAATTTCGCGCTCCATTCCTGCCCACTTTGTTTGTACCATTGCGCGATACATCCCCAAGCCAGAAACACTCAAAATCACACCCATAACTCCCGCATACCAGAGGGCTAACCGTAGACGACTGCGCCGAAAAAGAGAGTAGCTATTCATGAGAATTCAACTTGAGAATTACAGCAGTTTTCATACTATTTAGACCACAGCAATATATATTCTTTCTTCTTCCTTTGCGCCTTTGCGCCTTTGCGTGATGTGAGAATGTAGTTCATTTACCTGAGTGCTGTAAAGCGATAGCCAGCACCAGGAACAGTTTCAATCGGGCAGAGACAGCCATGATTTGCTAACTTGCGACGTAATAAGCGCATTTGCGCCGCAACTACATTACTAATCGGCTCTTCATCCATATCCCAAAGTTGATGACGCAATTTACTACCGGGAATGATGCGATTGGGGTTCTGCATCAAATACATGAGCAGCTGAAATTCTTTGGTGGTTAAGGGAATGACTAAGGGTGTAGATCCATCGGAATTTACTTGAAGGACATTATTTGCTGTATCCAGAGTAAAACCTGCAACAGTCAGAGTAGATGATTGTAGTTGAGGCGATCGCCTTTGAAGCGCCCGCAACCGTGCCAGCAATTCTTCCATTACAAACGGTTTGACTAAATAATCATCAGCCCCCGCATCCAGCCCTGCTACACGATTTTCCGGCTGCCCTAAAGCAGTCAGCATCAGCACTGGTAAAGGATTTTGGTGTAGTCTGAGCTTCTGACATAACTGTAATCCCGACATTTCCGGCAGTAGCCAATCAACAATAGCAACTGTGTAGTCTGTCCACTGGCTTTCCAAGCACAGCCATGCTTCAGTGCCATCTGTCACCCAATCCACAACATATCTTTCGCTAATTAGGACTTGCTTAATTGCCAGTCCCAAATCTGCTTCATCTTCCACCAGTAAAATTCGCATCACTTCAGGGAAATCAACCACGAGCTTGATTTTAACGTGAGTTCGATAACCTCTCCCCAACCCCTCTCCGACGCGGAGAGGGGCTTAAATATTTCTAAAACTCAACACTAAATAAAGGCTTTGAAGCCTCTCTCCTTGCAGGGGAGAGGTTTGGAGAGGGGTTTTTTAAATTTGTCGAACTCACGTGATCTTACAAAAACTTTTGCCATTTCACCTGGATTTCATCTGACCTTTGGCAAACTATGGAGAACTTTTGTTTAACCCCCTATCCATTGTGAGGAGTGATTATGAAACCTTTTATGCTAATGAGTTCCATTCTGGCAGCCAGTTTAATTATCAGTGCGCCCACAGTTGTATTTGCTCACGTTGGGCATGGTGATGAATTTCAAGCAACGGGCGGCATTGATCGGGTGAAAGTCAATTCCCAAACCGATGAACTATTAGGTATTGTGGTAACGCCGATCGCCTCCTCTGCGGATGGTGGATCTGCTGTGATGATTCCGGTGACGGCATTGGTTGATGCTGATGGCAAGCAGCTAGTCTTTGTGCAGTATGAGAATTTTTATGAGCCAGTGGAAGTTAGCACAGGTGAGACCAAAGGCGAATTAATCGCTATTACCAAAGGATTGTCAGTTGGGGAAAAACTTGTTACCCAAGGTAGTTTGTCGCTCTATGCCGAATCGCGTAAAACTCAAACCGCCGATACAGCACCCAGTCCAGATGCGATCGCCACTCCTAAAACTGATACAGCCCATGCTCAGGCAGATGCTCAAGGAATACCTCATAGCCATGATGCAAGCGGTAATCTCGTCTCACAGGCTGGTGAAACAACTCAGCAAGCAAGTGGTGGATTGCCGATGGGTATTTTAGCAGGAGTCGGTGGTGGAGTTGTGCTTGTGGGTGGAGCGATCGCTGTTGTTGTAGGTATGGGTAAAAAGAAAAGCGATTTATCTGAATAAGGGACTTCCAAGAAATAAATTATCTAACGAACCGCAGAGGCGCAGATGACACAGAGAAATAAGAGTTTCGGAGAGTTATTGCGTAAGTCCTATAAGAAAGGAGATTTTTAATTGAAATGTTGAGTTCCATTCTGAATCAGATTCTCAAAAACTCAATTGCCCAACGTTGGTTTATAGTTATCTGTGCGATTTTAGTGACGGTTTGGGGAGTCTTCACTGTCACACAAATGCCACTGGACGTTTTTCCTGAATTTGCGCCCCCCCAAGTGGATATTCACACCGAAGCGACTGGACTAGCACCAGAGGAAGTGGAATCACAAATTACTGTGCCGATTGAAAGCGCGGTGAATGGTTTGCCGGGGGTGACTACGGTACGATCTTCCTCCAAAGTTGGGCTGTCGATGGTGCAGGTGGTGTTTGACCAGGAAGCCGACATTTATAAAGCCCGGCAATCAGTGACAGAACGACTCCAGCAGGTGACAAATCAGTTACCTGAAGGGGTGCATCCACCGGAAATTTCACCGTTAGCATCGCCCTTGGGTACGATTTTACAGTATGCCTTTACTGTGAATGGGCAGGGAAAAACCTCGCTGATGGATTTGCGTCGTCTTGTTGATAGCACCCTGAGCAACCAAATTTTATCTGTGCCGGGAGTTACCCAAGTTACTGTTTACGGTGGGGATGAACGACAGGAACAGGTGCTAGTTGATCCAGAAAAATTGCGATCGCTTAATGTTTCCCTGACCGAAGTGACTAATGCTGCTAAAAGCGCAAATTCTAACGCTCCTGGTGGATTTCTCATTGGTGGTGGTCAAGAACTGTTAGTACGCGGTATTGGACAGGTGAAATCAATTGCAGACTTGCAGCAATCTGTGGTGAAGGTGCAAGATGGGAAACCGATTTTACTCAAAGATGTGGCGGAAGTCAAAACGGGTGCAGCACTGAAGCGGGGAGATGCTAGTTTTAATGGTCAGCCGGCTGTGGTGATGATGATTAACAAACAGCCTGATGTTGATACTCCCACGGTGACAAAAGCAGTAGAAGCGATGCTGCAATCTTTGCAGGACACATTTCCCTCTGATGTGCAAGTGGCGCGAACATTCCGACAGTCTAACTTTATTGATACTGCCATTGCCAATGTCAGCAGTTCCCTAATTCAAGGCATCATCATCGTATCGGTGATTATGCTGTTATTTCTGATGAATTGGCGTACTGCTGTAATTACTCTCAGTGCAATTCCTCTGTCACTGTTGATTGGCTTAATGTTCATGAAAGCTTTTGGCTTGGGCATTAATACCATGACCTTGGGCGGTTTAGTCGTAGCCATTGGTTCAGTTGTGGATGACTCAATCGTGGACATGGAAAACTGCTATCGCGGACTGCGAACCAATCAGGCGCAAGGCAATCTGAAGCATCCTTTCGAGGTGGTGTATGAAACCTCTGTACAGGTGCGGTTAGCCGTGATTTTTTCCACGGTGATTATTGTGGTCGTGTTTGCACCAATTTTTAGTTTGACGGGTGTTGAGGGCAATATTTTTGCACCGATGGGTTTTGCATATTTGCTCTCAATCTGTGCGTCTACTTTGGTGGCTATGACCCTTTCGCCTGCCTTGTGTGCCATTCTGCTGGCAAATCAAACCCTACCGCAAGAAGGTACATTTATCTCCCGTTGGGCAGAACGGTTATATCGTCCATTGTTAAATCTGTCGCTGCGATCGCCTCAAATCATTCTGGGTGTAGCACTTGCAGCCTTGGTTGCGGCTTTTGCGATTATTCCCTCCCTGGGACGGGTGTTTCTGCCCGAATTTCAGGAGAAATCATTGGTCAATTCAATGGTTTTATTTCCGGGTGTTTCCCTTGATATGACCAATCGGGCTGGGATAGCACTGTCTAGTGCGCTTCAAGATAATCCTTTGTATGAGTGGGTGCAGATACGGGCAGGACGCACTCCAGGAGATGCAGATGGGGCGGGAGTGAGTATGGCTCATGTGGACGTAGAATTGAGCGATCGCGCCCTCGAAGACCGGGAAGCCAGTATTAAACAATTGCGGCAAGAGTTCAATAAACTGCCTGGTGTAGCATCTAACATTGGTGGATTTATTTCTCACCGTATGGATGAAGTGCTGTCGGGGGTGAGAAGTGCGATCGCTGTGAAAATCTTTGGCCCTGATTTAATTGAACTGCGAAAGATTGGCGAACAAGTGCGAGATGTGATTCAGCCCATTGCTGGGGTTGTAGATTTGCAGCTTGAACCCCAACTGCCCATTCGTCAGGTACAAATTCATTAGATCGCCCAGCCGCCGCTACCTATGGATTGAGTATGGAGCAGTTATCAAATGTGGTGGAAACTGCTTTAAATGGTCGTGTAGTATCGCAAGTGGCAGAAAATCAGCAGCTTATTGATATTTCTATCTCTTTGACGGAGAAAGCCCGCAATAGTTTAGATGCCATTCGCGCTATTCCCATCACTACCCCAACTGGGCAAACTATCCAATTGGGTGTGGTTGCGAAAGTAGAATACGGTATGGGGGCGAATGTTGTAAATCGGGAAGATGTATCACGGCTGATTGTTGTTTCGGCAAACGTGGCCGAGCGTGATTTGGGCAGTGTCGTCGGCGATATTCAATCCCAAATTCAACAGAAAATCAAACTCCCCAATGGCTACTTCATCCAGTACGGTGGACAGTTTGAATCGGAGCAGCGTGCTACTAATAATCTACTGGTATTTAGTATTTTGGCAGCGATCGCCATTGCGGTGTTGATGTTCTTCTCCGTTAAATCGCTCTCCGCGACAATCGCCATCATGCTTAATCTGCCTTTGGCGTTGGTGGGTGGTATTATCTCCATTGCCTTGAGTGGCGGTGTGATGTCGATCGCTTCTTTGATTGGATTTATTACCCTATTTGGTGTTGCTGTCCGCAATGGCTTGTTGTTGGTAGACAACTATAACAATAAGTTTGCTCAGGGAATGCCCCTCAAAGATGTGATTGTTAACGGTTCTCTAGAACGAGTTAATGCTATTCTGATGACTGCACTCACTTCCGCACTAGGGATGCTGCCTTTGGCGATCGCCAGTGGGGCTGGAAATGAAATTCTGCAACCCTTAGCAATTGTAGTTTTGGGCGGTTTATTTACTTCTACAGCTTTGACTTTATTGGTTATTCCGGCTCTCTACGCCAAATTTGGCAAACAATTGATGCCTAAACCGAAAACCGTTTTGCTTAACCAAAAATGGTCAAACTAATAACAATGATTCTGACTACCATAGCGATAAGCCTAACGGCATAGCTAGAGCCTCCGGCACGCTACCGCGTAAAGCCTACGGCATAGTACGTAAACGCTTTAGCGATACGCTTACCGCACACCGTCTTTCCAAAATTCGCCACAGTCATTATATTGATTTGATAGATCATGGTCAAATTCTGGAACAGGGTCAGCATGAGGACTTACTAGAGTTTGATGGGATGTATGCCAGTTTATGGCGTGTACAATCTGGAATTTAGAATTTCTAGCATCAGTTCTCAGTGGTGGAAAAACCTGCTGAGAACTTGCTTTATTGATTTTCCCGCTATAATAGTCAATTGGTCTAAATCTACAAAAAATAGTAGTAACCTTTTGCACGGTTTTAGCGTCAAATTTACATAGTCAACCATTATCCTTTTTAGTCCTGTGAGTCAGCAACTATGAAAGAGGAATTGATCGCTACATTTTTACAAATTTTACGCTTTAATATGCGTTGGATGACTTGGAATTTATTTTTGGCTTTTATCCCTTTAGCTTTGAGTGTTTGGTTATTTCGCATTAAACGCCAACGTTCTGGGGTTTGGTGGCTAGGATTCCTGGTTTTCTTGGCATTTCTACCGAATGCACCTTATTTATTGACTGATGTAATTCACTTTATAGAAGATATCCGTCGGATTCAATCTGTATGGATGATTACCTTAGTGCTAATTCCGATTTATCTAGTAGTAATTTTGGCTGGCTTTGAAGCTTACGTCATATCTTTAATTAATTTAGGTTACTATTTACACCGCATAGGTAAAAGTCAATGGATTTTAGTGGCTGAAATGATTACCCATGCGCTTTGTGCGGTTGGTGTGTACTGGGGTAGGTTCTTACGTTTCAACAGTTGGGATTTCGTGACTCAACCTGATGCTTTACTAACTACAGGTATCGAGGAGTTACTTGGTAGACAGCCTTTAGTAATTATTGCTCTCACCTTTGTGATTCTGCTAAGTTTGTATTGGATTATGAAACGAGCATCTTTAAGTTTTGTGATGCAGCCACAAAATGGCACAGATATTCACAGAGAACGAACTCATACTGATATATCTTAATTGTTCCGCTTCATCCGCTATTTTCAGTCAAGTTGAAAAATTTTCATGGTTTTGAAATCACCATAGCCCATGTCACCTCCAACCTTCATCAGGGACAGGGGGCTATTTATTATAGAAAAATTAGCAGCTATTCATATTTAGAAGCACTGGTTTATCTATCTAAAGAATGGTGTATATAGCAGGTAGTTTCTTATCAAAAGCAAGATGAAATTAAATTAAACCTGCTGTGCAATGAAGTTAGCTTGTTTAATTTTAATTGATAGGAGTTCAATAATATGATGCTATTATCCCATGATGAACTCAAAATTTTAGTTGATAATTCCCAAAGCCCTTGTGTTTCTTTATATATGCATACGCAAAAGGCTGGGCCGGAAATTCGCCAAAACCCCATTCGGTTTAAAAACTTAATCCGTGAAGCTGAGGAACGTTTGTATGCTATGGGGATGCGCCACACTGAGGCGATTGATTTTCTCCAACCAGCGAAGGAACTTGATACAACGGATTTCTGGCAAAACCAAAATAACGGACTGGCAATTTTTATCTCTCCCCAAATGTTTCGCTATTACCGTCTGCCCATGGCGTTTCAAGAACTGGTAGTTGTGAGCCACCGCTTCCATCTTAAGCCATTGCTGCATTTAATTAATAGTGATGGCAAGTTTTATCTGTTAGCTCTTAGCCAAAAGGATATCAAGTTTTTTGAGGGAACGGGCTACAGTCTCAATGAGATGGAAGTAGCAAATATGCCTCAAAGTATGGATGCTGCTTTGTTAGAGGATGATATTCAAAAAGGGGTACAGCATCGGATTGGTACACCTAGAGGGGGAACTGCTAATTCGTTTCAACAGCCGGGTGATGTTCATGGTCAGGGAAGTCCTGACAGAGATAAACGTCAAGCAGATATTTTACAATTTTGTCACATTATTGATAGGGCAGTACACGAAAAAATCCGGGGTGACAATGCGCCTTTAGTGTTAGCAGGGGTTGAGTATCTGTTCCCAATTTACCAAGAGGCAAATACTTATCCTCATTTTGTTGAATCAGGTATTACGGGTAATCCCGAAGTGACGAAGCCCGAAGAGTTGCATAAACAGGCTTGGCCTATTGTGGAACCTTTGTTTGATGAAAATCAGCAGTCAGCAATGGCACTTTATCAGCAACTATCTGGGACTGGGACAACTTCTAGTGATATTAAAGAAATTGTCTCAGCTACTTATTGTCAAAGGGTTGACTCGATGTTTGTGCCAATAGATATGCAAATTTGGGGTAAATTTGATCCAGAGGCAATGACTGTCGATGTACATTCAGAACCTGAGCCAGATGATGAAGATATGTTAGATTTGGCTGCTATTCAAACATTTATCAACGGTGGGAAAGTGTACACGGTTGAATCAGAACAAATGCCAAATGACGCACCAGTAGCAGCTATTTTCCGCTATTGATAGTTTTGGGGGTGTTGTATCAGGTGAAATTAACTATAGGACTACTGGACTGACAAGCCTAAAATAGTGCATTAAACGTAGGTTGGGTGAAGCCCAGCGCCACCCAACATAGATGTCAACAACCTAAATGAAATACATCATAGCCCCCTCCTCGCAAGCCTACTGGCGTGACAAGGCTAAAATGTTGCAATAGATTTTTGAGAAAATCGAGATAAATCAATGTTTTCTGCTTTTTACCTAATGCACTATTTTAAGCTTGCCACGCTACTGGCGTGACAAGGCTAAAATGTTGCAATAGATTTTTGAGAAAATCGAGATAAATCAATGTTTTCTGCTTTTTACCTAATGCACTATTTTAAGCTTGCCACGCTACTACTACTGGGGTGACAAGGCTAAAATGTTGCAATAGATTTTTGAGAAAATTGAGATAAATCAATGTTTTCTGCTTTTATCTAATGCACTATTTTAAGCTTGTCAGTCCACTACTGGCATGGCAAGGCTAAAATGTTGCAATAGATTTTTGAGAAAATTGAGATAAATCTATGTTTTCTGCTTTTTCCTAATGCACTATTTTAAGCTTGCCACGCTACTACTGGCGTGACAAGGCTAAAATGTTGCAATAGATTTTTGAGAAAATTGAGATAAATCAATGTTTTCTGCTTTTGCCTAATGCACTACTTTAAGCTTGCCACGCCACTACGGTGTACACACAAGTCAGGAAATTCTCTTTTGCGTCATAAAACCCCACCCCTAGCCCCTCCCCGCAAGCGAGGAGGGGAACAAGATTTAATCAGAAATCTTGTTTTTAGGGCTGGAAACTCTCTTTGGCTCAGGATGTGTGTACACGGTAGGCTTGCGGGGCTACCGTGTACACACAAATGATTGAATTACTCCATTTATGTAGGGTGTGTTGTCGCGTAGCGCAACGCACCATTTTAGATTCTCGGTGCGTTAGGACTAAAGTCCATAATGCACCCTACCCAAATCAAGGGTTTTAGATTTGTGTGTACACCGTAGGCTTGCGGGGAGGGGGCTATGATGTACTTATATATGATTAGTAAAGGCTATAGTTTTTTCTTGTCTCGATTATAGACTGCAACAGGTTACTAATCTTGAAGTTGCTTTCTGGCTGCTGCTAAAATTAGGCGTTGTTCAGCACGGGCGATCGCTTTATAAGTCCTTTCCACGGCTTCGGGTTCCACGGAAATAGAAGTGATCCCCCATTGTACCAGTTGATCAATGATTTCTGGATAAATCGCTGGGGCTTGACCGCAGATTGAACAAGGTATCCCCGCAGTTTTCGCCATTTGGATTAGTTGCGCGATCGCACCCATGACTGCTGGATGACGTTCATTTAAAACTCTGGTAATCTCTCCTTGTTCTCGGTCTACACCTAACAGTAATTGAGTTAAGTCATTGGTCCCAATAGAAATCCCTGCTACACCTGCTTTGACATATTCTGGGAGCAAAAACAGCACACTTGGCACTTCCGCCATCATCCACAGTTGAAACTGCGGTACTTGGTTTAAACCAGCTTGCTCAACTTTACCCCGACAAAAAGAAAACTCTGCCACACTGCGAACAAAAGGCAATAATAAATTAATATTGCTGTATCCAGCCTTCTGCACATTTGCCAAAGCTGTTAATTCCAACTCAAAAACGGCGGGATTGCATACATAGCTGAATGTACCGCGCTCGCCCAGAAGTGAATTCTGCATCGAATGTTGATGATGCAGCCCCGATGGTAACTCATTGACTCGCCAATCCAAAGAACGATAAAAAACGGGTCGAGGCGCAAAAGCACGAGCAAACTGGATAATCTGCTCAGTCCATTTTTCCAACAATTCTGCTTGACGACCACTGATCAGCCAACTTTGGGGATGTTGTCCTTCGAGGATGTTGAGTAACATTAATTCTGAGCGTAACAATCCCACTCCATCCACAGGTAAACTTTGGGCTGGCTCGATTAACCTGGGCTGACTCAGATTAACTAGCAACTGGGTAGAAATGAGCGGTAACTGAGAAACAACATGAGAATGAGGAGATGGGGGAACAGTTGGCTCTGGGGACTTGAGTGCTGGAGTTTCTCCCTGGGCTGCTTTTTCTCCTCTAGTCCGATAAACTTCCCCGCGATCGCCATCTACAAGCAACCTCTCACCGCTTTGAATCAAGACTGTAGCATCTGCGGCACTAACTACGGCGGGGATACCCAATTCTCTGGACAGAATTGCCGCATGACTAGTTAATCCTCCCCTCTGTGTGATAATACCAGCAACTTCTTGTAAAAAAGGCAACCAATCTGGTGTAATAGTTGGTGCTACTAAAATTACTCCTTTGTGTATTGGTTCTGGTTTCTTGTGGACATCAGTAATTACGTAAGCTGTTGCTGTTACACGTCCCCCAGATGCTCCTAGACCTTTGATGATAGCTGGCGTGGCGTAGCCATAATGTAAATTAGGATTTGCAGATTGAGGCGAACTAACTTGAGTTAAGTGGAGAGTGGGATCTGGGTTTTTATCAGAGATCGTCCATTTAATGGTAAAGTTGCTACCTATTTCACTCACGAGTTGATTTCCTAGAGTGATGACTTGTTGCAGATATTCTTCTGATAAAGCGTATTGCTTTTGTTGGGCTTCTTCAAGTACATAAGTCACTATATCAGTATTATCTACTGTTGCAACTAACTTGTGTGAATTCACAGTTGCGTCATGAGCAAAACCATAAGCCAGCATTTTATTGCCTAGATGTCGCTCTATTACTACCCCTGTTTCTTGTTGGATGTAATAGACATCCGGTTGCACATCGCCTTGGGAAAGCGCTATTCCTAATCCCTTAATGGCTTCTATTGTCCACCCTGATAGCTGGCGTGGCGTGGTCAGAGAATGAGCATAGAGAAGACCACTAGCGATCGCATTCTCCACCGGTTGTACCAACACCGCTAAATTAACTTGTTGCAGGTTAACTCCTACCCGCCGCCAATACAATAGACTCCTAGCCCGAAATAACTGACTCCAAGTGCGTTTCAATGCTAAGGCGATCGCTTCCTCATCGCAGCGACAAAAAATTGCATCCAACAACCCAGACGTATTTCCTACCCCAGGTGCGATGGACGATAAAGCCAAGCTGGGGCGCAAAATTAGATAACTACTTTGCCATTCTCTGGCTGCGGCGCAAATTTTATTCACCCATTGCGCTGGTACTGTACCTGTGATGATTTCCTGACGTAGGCGGCCAGCTACTTGCTGAAGTTGTCGCCAATTAGCTACATCTAAGTGTAAAGAAGAATAGGGTAAATCTGCGACTAAAGCGGATGTACTATTGAGAGTCGTGAGAAATTGTGTTAATACTTGTGCGGAAACGACAAAACCAGGTACTACGGGATAGCCACGCTGCATAATTTTACTCAAGTAGAATGCCTTGTCACCTACCTGAGCGCGGTCTTGCAGTTTAATTTGGTCAAGCCAGTAGAGTTTATCCACTCAATTTATTATTAGTCATTAGTCATTAGTCATTAGTCATTAGTCATTAGTCATTAGTCATTAGTCATTAGTCATTGGTCATTGGTCATTAGTCATTGGGAAGTTACTGTCTTCTCCCCCCCCATTCCCTATTCCCTATTCCCCACTCCCCACTCCCCACTCCCCACTCCCCACTCCCCACTCACGATACTATTTCTCCTGATTTCACATAAAGAATTTGCGAGGAATTTAGCCACTGGGCATCAAAAGAACTGAGGTGTGTAGTAGTAATTAGCGTTTGAAAACGGTCTTGAATGGCATCAAGTAATTGATTTTGGCGAAATGGGTCTAATTCAGCGAGAACATCATCTAGTAAGAGCAAGGGGGGTTCTTGGACAACTTGTTCAATGAGTTCTAATTCGGCTAATTTGAGAGCTAAGACTAAAGTTCGTTGTTGCCCTTGAGAACCATATTGACGAGCAGGTGTTTGATTAATCATTAATTCTACTTCGTCTCGATGAGGTCCAACTAGGGTAGTACCTCGGTAGAATTCAGCCGCAGACCGTTGTTGAATTTTAGCTAAAAAAGCTGCCTGTATTTCTTCTGGGGGGGTTTCTGCCAAAGACACACTAGGGAGATAATTGATTTTCAGAACTTCTGTACTACCACTAATACTAGAGTGCCAAGCAGCAGCGATGGGTGCTAGTCTTTGAATTGCGCGATCGCGTCTTCTAATTACCTTAGTACCAGTATTAACTAACTGAGCATCCCATATAGCCAGCGTTGAATCCCTTGTAGAGACGCGATTCATCGCGTCTTCTTGATTCCGATTCATCGCGTCTTCTTGATTCCGATTCATCGCGTCTTCTTGATTCCGATTCATCGCGTCTGCTTGATTCCGATTCATCACGCCTGCTTGATTCCGATTCATCGCGCCTGCTGAATCTAGGGATTTCCTTAAAAAAGCGTTGCGTTGGCGTAATACTTGGTTGTATTGCTGCAAAATGTGAGCATAAATTGGTTCCAGTTGAATTAATAATGTATCTAGCCAATTACGACGAATATCGGGACCACCGCGTACCAAATCTAAATCCAAACTAGAAAACTGTACAGCATTTAGTACACCTAAAAAATCCATTTGTCGGCGCACGGATTCGCCATTAATCGCCACGCTGCGGCGACCATTGCGGCGGAGAGTTAAAGCCAAATCGCTAGTACCATTTTCTCGCTCCAGAGTGGCATTAATTTGAGCTATATCCTGCCCTTCTTGAATAAAATCGCGATCGCGTCCCATCCGATGCGATCGCAACGTCGCCAGCAACTCCACCGCCTCCAACAAATTAGATTTTCCCTGAGCATTATTACCCACCAGAATTGTTTTAGCAGCAGTAAACTCAACCTTCTGGTCTTGGTAATTCCGAAATTGTCTCAGGTGTAGATTTTTCAGGTACATAAATAATGGTCAATCAATTTTAGATTTTAGATTTTAGATTTTGGATTAGACTGCAATCTAAAATCGCTTTCTCCAAAATCCAAAATTCTTTACTCTCCACTCCTCAAACACTTCTTCTACCTGTAAAGCGCAAGAAAAGCTTCTCCATTTCAATCCAGACAAACATCAAAGCACTGAAACCACAACAAATAGCCAACTCAGTGGGAGGTAGCCAATGAGTTCCAAAGAAAGCGCGTATGGGTGGGACGTAAATTAGCATTAACTGCAAAATCGTGGTGACAACTACAGCCCCCAAGACAAACTTATTAGATAAGGGATTCATCTCTATAGTGAGTTTGTTATTAGAACGAATGGCGATCGCATGACCCATTTGTGCTAGACACAAGGAAGTAAATACCATTGTCTTCCACCGTTGTGGATCAAGTCCTTCCACCGGGATCTGGCAATGATTGTATGCCCACAACATTAAAACAATCGTAATAATGGCGAAAATGATGCCTATGCGAATGATGTAGGAACCTAATCCTCTAGCAAAAATACTTTCGCGGGGACTAAAAGGCGGACGCTTCATTACGTCAGGTTCCGGGGGTTCCACAGCTAAAGCCAAAGCTGGTAAACCGTCTGTCACCAAGTTCATCCAGAGAATTTGTAATGGTGTCAGGGGAACGCCTCCTAGTCCCAACAGTGGTGCTGCGGCTATGGTGAGAACTTCGCCCACGTTACTACCGAGAATGTATTTAATAAAGCGGCGAATATTGGTATAAACCACTCTACCTTCTTTCGTCGCCGCGACAATAGTAGTAAAGTTGTCATCGAGTAGCACCATATCACTGGCTTCTTTACTGACATCAGTACCAGTAATACCCATTGCAATCCCAATATCAGCTTGTTTCAAAGCTGGCGCATCGTTGACACCATCGCCGGTCATAGCTACACATTTACCGCGACGTTGTAAGGCTTTGACGATTCGCAGTTTGTGTTCTGGCGAGACTCTGGCGTAGATACTCACTAAGTCAACTTGTTGCTCTAATTCCTGGTCACTTAGATGCTGCAATTCTTGACCTGTAAGAACTCTATCACCTGCTTGGGCGATTCCCAAATCAATGGCGATCGCTCGTGCAGTTAGCTGATGGTCGCCTGTAATCATAATGGGGCGAATTCCGGCATTTCGAGACTCTTCGACTGCCGCCTTCACTTCTGGACGAGGGGCATCCAGCATCCCTATTAACCCCAGCCAAACCAAATTTACCTCAGATATCTCCTGCGAACCTTCTTTGGGGATTTCTAGCAGGGGTTTATAAGCCAAGCCTAGTACCCGCAAACCTTGACTCGCCATCTGGTCATTTTCCGCCAAAATTTGAGCGCGTTGTTCATCTGTCAAGGAAGCTGAGTTATTCCCCATCAGAACCTGAGTACAACGGGCTAAGGTCAACTCTGGCGAACCCTTGGTAAACATTAAATAAGGTTCAGATTCGATCAAACTAGCAATTACTGGGTCAACAGCCCTGACAGATGCTTCACCTGTGGCTACTTCCTCCACCTGACAAATAACGCTCATCCGCTTGCGTTCTGAGTCAAAGGGAAACTCACCAATGCGGGGTAACTTGCTATTCCATTGATCTTTTTCAATACCAGCTTTTCCCGCCACTGTCACCAAAGCGCCTTCGGTGGGGTCTCCTAAAATTGCCCATTCGCCTTTTTCTTTTTGCAGCACCGCATCATTACAAACGGCAGATGCCAGCAATAAAGCGGAAATTTCGGGATAATCTTCAACATCAATTGTTTGACTATCTAATAGAAAATCCCCTATAGGATTATAACCTTCGCCCGTCACCCGAAACACATTGTTATTGCTATAAACTGACTGCACCACCATTTTGTTTTGGGTCAAAGTGCCAGTTTTATCAGAACAGATCGTAGTTACAGAACCCAAGGTTTCTACAGCTGGTAGCTTGCGAATCAAGGCATTGTGGCGGACCATGCGCTGAGTTCCCAGTGCCAAAGTCACGGTAATCACAGCAGGTAAACCCTCTGGAACTACAGCCACCGCCATACTCAAGGAAACTTCTAAAAGTTCTCGGATGTTGTCGAAACCTCTGGCTTGAATAATTCCGCCGACGACGACAATGGCGACGAGAACCAAGGAACCTGTCACGAGGACGTTACCTAGCTGAGTCATGCGCTGCTGCAAAGGTGTCGGCTCATTTTCCACTCCCTGCAACATGGTAGCGATTTTACCAAGTTCCGTTTCCATCCCCGTGCTAGTGACTAGCACCTTGGCGCGTCCTTGGACGACTTCCGTACCTTGAAAGACTAAATTCAGGCGATCGCCCAATGATGTTTCTTCAGGTAAGATTAAATTAGCCTGCTTGCTCACAGCTTCAGCTTCACCTGTGAGTGCCGATTCCCGCACTTGTAAATTAGACTGTTCAATCAAGCGTCCATCTGCGGCTATCTGCATCCCCGCTTCCAGTAGCATCACATCTCCTGGTACAAGTTCCTTCCCGGCTATTTCCATCAACTTGCGGCTACGCAGGACTCGCACTAAAGGAGAGGTCATTTTTTTCAGCGCGGCTAAAGCTTGTTCGGCACGGGTTTCTTGGACATAGCCCAGTATGCCATTGAGAACCACAATTGCCATAATGGCGATCGTGTCTTTGAACGGCACTTCCCCAGGCTTTAATTCTCCAGCTTGCCAAGCCATCAGGTCTAAAAACCCAGAAATCAAAGCTACAGCAATCAGCATCAATAACATAATGTTTTTGAACTGATCTAGCAGAATTTCCCAAGAACTGCGACCGTTATTTTCTTTGAGTTCGTTATCACCGTATTTTTGCAACCTTTGTTGCACCTCTTCGGATGTTAAACCACTGTCTGCATTGCTATCAAGCAGGTTTAGCGCTTCATTAACGTCCAAACCATGCCAAGCCACAGTACCTTCTTCTGAGGTCAACGCTACGCGAACAGGGAAAGAATTAGCAGACATTGTGTATGTTACGGGAAATGGTTATAGAATTCGATCATAATTTAGGGATGACTGTTAAAGCATCAATTAAAGTCACATTCAAAATTTTCTTCGTAATATGTAACTTGAATGTAGATGTAATTCGGTGAAATCTACTAGTTTTTTGACTAAAACTTTATGTATTTTTACGCAAAGAAAAACAGTAACGAAGACATTTCATCAATTGACAGCAGCTCTAAAAGCTACCATTTTGGTCATCCCAGATATACCAAAATTAATTCTAGGCGTGCTAAACCGTTGAATAAATATGCTTAATATAAGTTTTGCACTTCCTAGTTTGATTGCCAGCCAAATGTTTGGTCAAAGAACAATTCGACCGTTAACAGCTGCCACTCTTTGTGGCATTGCTTTCATCAAAGATACACTGATCGCGATTGACAGTATTAAAGGACATTTGCTGGAGATTGATCCAATCTCTGACAACAGTACAATCCGAAATCCCCATCAAATCAGGGAGTTTCGCGATGTTAAAGGTCTTGCAGTGTGGGGCGATTCTCTATGGCTAACGCGTGAAAACAGTGTTTATCTGTCCAAACTCTCGTCTTTGGGTCTAGAGCATTTTGTGACGTTGCCTTATCCTGCTGATGGCGTTGCTGTGTGGGAAACCACAATTTACGTTAGCTGCCAAAAGCTGGGCTGTATTCTGATTTTTGATGGTAATACGCGCAAAGAAATCACCAGGTTTTATGCACCTGGGGTAGGGGTGGAAAATTTGGCAGTCAGCCTTGATACTCTTTGGGTTTGCGATCGCACAGAGCAAACAGTCTATGCTATGGACAGAGGCACTGGAGAACTTCAATTCAGCGTGTTAACACCCTTTGAATGTCCCACAGGCATTGCCATACATAAAAATGAAGAAACAGGTAAAGAAACCCTATTCGTCTCCTATGCCTCAGAAGAGCCTTATATCCGGGATAACCCCAATGCTGATCCCTGTCATGAACTCACGTACCGCGATCGCACATTTATTCACCCCCTACATTACCATCACGAGCCAGATAAACAATACGCCCTATCTAACGGCTATCTGATTTCCATGTCCTATGCTGAGGAAATTGCTCCCTTAGACGAGGTGTATTTGCCAGATGTAGAATGGCGCATCGCCCTACCTTCAGACACTGAACGCCAAAAGTTAAAACACATTGAACCCATTGGTATTCCTTTTACCGAAGAAGTCATAGATGGGGAACGTGTAGCAGTGTTTAAATTTGATGCCCTCACTCCCGGCGAAAGACATATATTTGGCTGGAAAGCACTGTTAGAAGTTCGCGGAATTAAGTATCGCATCACCCCCAAAGATGTAGATAATGCTCCCGAACTATCACCAGAATTTCAACGACGCTACCTAGTCGATGACGACGATTTGGCAATGGATACTCCCATTGTTCGCGATGCAGCCAGCGAAGCCATTGGTTCAGAAACCAATATCCTGCGGAAAATGTACAATATCCGCAACTACGTTTACGATGAATTATCCTATGGCATTAAACCCTACATTGACACCCCAGATTTGGTCTTAGAACGGGGTGTTGGCTCCTGCGGCGAGTATGTAGGCGTTTTACTAGCTTTATGCCGTTTAAATGGCATTCCCTGCCGTACAGTGGGTAGATATAAATGTCCTCCCCATAGCGAACATCAAGGAGTCCCCTTGCAACCAGACTTTAACCATGTGTGGTTAGAGTTTTACATTCCCGGTTTTGGTTGGTTACCAATGGAATCCAATCCTGATGATGTGGGTAACAATGGACCATACCCCACACGCTTTTTCATGGGTTTATCCTGGTATCACATTGAAATTGGCAAAGGTATCACCTTTGAAACCTTAAGCAGTCAAGGTACAAGGCTGACGAAAGATGACATCTCTCTAGGTGACTTGGCAATTAATCACATCCGCTTTACAATTCTTAATGAATTACCGCCGTTTGGTGATTAGTCATTAGTCATTGGTCATTGGTCATTGGTCATTAGTCATTAGTCATTGGTCATTGGTCAACTGACCAATGACCAATTTTGTTGTGGGATGGGTGTCCCCACCCGTCCCCTATCCATGCCCACAGCACAATATGGATAATTGATTTCTGGCAAATCCTTTTGTCCCCCCATCTTCCTCAACGAAGAGGCAGGGGGAAGTGGGCTTTCTAGCAGGGGGAAATGACCCCTTCCTCCTGCCGTGAAGCGGAGCAGAACATGGGTCTGAGTCCCCCACTTCTACAAAGTGGTTCTCTTCCTGGTGGGGTCGAATCCCCATCTGGACTTTCCCCCCTACTCCCTGCTCCCTGCTCCCTTGCCTCTTTTTCAACCCCCTCCTCTGCCATTAGTTCTCAAATTAGGCAATGGGTGTGAATAAGATGTCTTTTCAGAAAAATCACAAATTGAGTTAAAGGGACAAAAACGGCAGTGTTTACCTGGGTTGGGAGGAAATATTTGACTAAAATTACTGGCTTTTTCGTGATATTTTCGGATATCGGATTGATGCTTGTTGGCAATATTTGCTAAATCTAACTTTAAAGAATCTAATTCCCGGTTATTCAGGCTAATTAAATCGGATTTTTGAGACATCTCCAGATTATAAAATGATGCTACTGCTTGTAGTTCAGGGTAAAGATAACGCGCAGCTAGGAGATAAACTAATGCTTGTCGTCTGTCAAAGGCAGATTTGCCAGTTTTAAAGTCTAAAATATGCAACGTACAATCAGACTCTTGAAAAACACAGTCCATAGCTGCATATAAGCGGAAATGCACATCTTCCTGTTCCACAAAAATGGGCTTGGGAAAGCCTTCATCTCCCCGTGTTAATTGGACAATCTGTTTATTTAACAGTAATGGGGCATCATGATATTTTTGCAGAATTTGCCGTACGCGCTGTTGTACTTGTTCAGTTGAGTTGCTTAATTTGAGTAACTGGGCAACTTGGTCTACACCGTCTGATTGGTGTAACAGATGTCTATTATGATGGAATTCATAAACGCCTTTTTGGGCGAGGATACCAATCCTCTGGGGTGCTGTAGCCTTACCTAACAGCGCTTTAACTTGCGGTTCATGTTGACGCGCTTTAATAAACCCCCTTCTCATCTGGCAATGCCAACGTTCTTGTCCTGTGGCTGGGGCGACTAAAGACCAAAGGTGATAACTGGCAAAAGGTCGATTAGTAAATGACATTGCTCAATATCAGTGAGAAAAAATACGTTGGGGGAGACTTGCGGCTACGCACGCTTTAGGGGAAGCTTCCTATAGTATTCAAGATATTCGGGAGAAAGGGGCAACAATGAGCGCTAGTAGCAATTCAAACAAAATAAAATTTGGTACTGACGGTTGGAGAGGAATTATAGCTGATGATTTTACTTTTCCCAATGTGCGGAAAGTAACAAGGGCGATCGCAAGTTACCTCGAAACAGCCTATACAAAAGATAGACCAGTTCTTATTGCCTACGATACTAGATTTTTAGCTGACCAGTTCGCTCAAACAGCAGCTGAAGTCTTGGCAGACTTGGGTTGGACTGTGAAAATTACTGACCGGGACTGCCCTACACCAGTAATTGCCTACAACGCCCGGCTGTTAAATTCCGCAGGCGCTTTGATGTTTACTGCCAGCCATAATCCAGCACCTTACTGTGGAATTAAATATATCCCTGATTATGCTGGACCTGCCACTCCAGAAATTACTGATACTATTGTGGCGAACATTGAAAGTGCCTCTGATGCGCTGCCTGGAAGTGTTCCGGCTGGGGCAATTTCTATGTTTAACCCCAAACCAGAGTATCTCAAGTTTATCTACACCCTACTGGATGTAGAACGCATCAAGGGTGCGAATTTAAAGGTGAAGTACGATGCCCTTTATTCGACTTCTCGCGGTTATTTAGATGAAGTTTTGCAACACTGTGGCTGTCAGTTAGAAAGCTTTAACACGACTCGTGATGTGCTATTTGGCGGCGGAATGCCCGAACCCAAGGGTGAACAACTCGTTGGGTTAGTGGAGGCAGTACGTGCCGATAAAGCCGATTTGGGCTTGGCTACAGATGGCGATGCCGATCGCTTTGGTATTGTTGATGAATTAGGAAATTTTCTCACCCCCAATACTGTGCTGTTATTACTAGCACGTCATTTAATTAAAAACAAAGGTCAAAGTGGCGCGATAGTCCGTACTGTGGCCACAACTCACCTGCTGGATAATTTCGCAGCTAAACATGGTTTGCCAATTTATGAAACAGCCGTTGGTTTTAAATTCATTGGTGAGAAAATGCGGGAAACTGCCGTGCTGATTGGGGGTGAAGAATCAGGCGGTTTAAGTGTAATTGGGCATATTCCCGAAAAAGACGGGATTTTAGCCGATATGCTGGTGGCAGAAGCGATCGCCTATGAAGGTAAACCCTTGAGTCAATTGGTGAAGGAAGCGATCGCCGAAGCTGATGGTCCGCTTTACAATGACCGTCTGGATTTGCACTTGACAGAGGCACACAAAACTGCTGTCATTGATTCCTTTACTAAAAATCCCCCTTCGGAGGTAGCCGGGATTAAAGTCAAAGAAGTTGGACGCAAAGACGGAATTAAATTGTATTTAGAAGAAGGTAGCTGGATTTTGCTGCGTCCTTCTGGTACAGAACCTCTGGTACGCGTTTACCTGGAAACCAATTCGGCTGAGAAACTAGCCAAGGTTGCTCAGGAAATGCAAAGTTCCATAGCTAAACTAGAAGCAGTAGCAGTTTAATCAAACCTCACCCCCAGCCCCTCTCCTTGGTAAGGAGAGGGGAGTATGAATTTTAATTATTATGAAAACTTTGATTCCTATTTTTATATCTCTAGTTGTGGCTATTTGGGTAGTCGCGATCGCGATTATCTCAGTTCAAAATGCCACACCTGTATCTTTAAAATTCTTAACTTTTCAAACAATTCAAATCCCAGTCGGTTTAGTGCTGGCTTTTAGCGCTGGCGTGGGTTTAATTGGTATGGCTTTACTGCAACCTCTTTGGGGTCTTGTTGGTTCAGGTTCGAGTAAGTCTCGATTTGATGACGATGCTGAGTTTTTTGTTGATGATGAAGATTTTTAAACAACAGGACTTACGCAAAAACTCTCTCAAACCCTGATTCCTCTGTGTTCTCTGCGTCTGGTGTGGTTCGTTATGAAAAGGGATAATTTATGGAAACTGAGTATCATTTTAGCCAAGGTAAGCGAGGAGCAATTGAGCCAACGCCATCTGGCAAAACTCGAATTACAATTCGCCTAGATGATGAAATACTGGCATGGTTTCGTGAGCAAGTTCACCTAGCAGGTGGGGGAAATTACCAAACTTTGATTAACGATGTTTTGCGTGAATATATTCAGCAGCATCGAGAACCATTAGAAGATACATTAAGGCGAGTTTTGCGAGAAGAACTTGAGCGTATCGGCAAATGAGATAAAAAACTTCGTTCGCGATTATTTGGGTAAAAAATAACACAGATGTTTCTATACTAGGAGTTAGCTATTTAGTTTAAGTTATGGATAGTGAAGAACTCCGGTGCTTGATTGGAAGGGAAGAAGGCGCAAAGCTTGATTTTAAAAGCGAGTCCAAGGTAATCTATGGCGGCAAGGTAGAAAATAAAGAATGGGATGAATTCATCAAGGATATATTATCTATAACTAATGGAAACATTGGGACAGCAACGGAAACAGGATATCTCATTATTGGTGCTGGAAATAAATTAAAGCTTGACGGAACAAGAGATTTACGAGATGTTGGCGAAATAACAATTAATAAAAAGCAAATACTTGATAAAGTTAACTCAGCTTGCAATCCACGTATTGCAGAAATAAATTGTGAATTAGTCTCACTAGATGGGAAATATTTATTTGTTATTTCTATTCCACCAAGCCCATTTTTGCACACGCTGACAAGAGATTTACAAGGGGGATATCGACGAAACAATCTTCTGATTAGACGTAAAGACGGAGAGGAGATATATGTAGCTGATGATGAGGAGAAAGTGAAGCTTCGCCAAGAAAAGGACAGTATCATTCACTCAAAGGGTATTATGTCCATTGATGATCTAGTTCAGCAAGTGCGATCGCAATGTTGTGATAAGATTCAAAACCTATACAGCAAAATAAAGTTATTGAATGGTAAGCGGATTGACGTTGACCAGCTTTATGTGGATGTTTACCTTTTAAAAAGTATTTCTAGTGAGACTTTTGCAACAATGGAAAGTCTACTTCAAGACTCGAATTTGGGAGATAACTTTGACCGTGTTGCATTAGGGCAGCGTGGAGATAGAGACGATGGATTTGCAGTAGCAAAAAAATACAATAAATTAATGATTTTGGGTCAAACCGGTGCAGGTAAAACTACATTTTTACGACATTTAGCTATTGCTTGTTGTCAGGGTGAGTTTAAATCTGAACACATCCCAATTTTGATTGAACTTAGATCCATCAAAAATGCTAGTCAGTTCAATTTATTAAACGAGATCCATCAAGAATTTGACTTGCCAGATCAGGAACAGACAAAGCAAATTCTCAAGCAAGGTAAAGTCTTGATTTTTCTGGATGGATTGGATGAAGTTCCTAGTGATTCACGGCGAAATGTTCAAAAGAAAATTGAGGAATTTTCTCGCGAAACCCAGTATTACAAAAATCATTTTATCCTGACTTGTAGAACGCAAACAACAGAATACACCTTAGAAAATTTCGATTATGTTGAAGTTGCTGAATTTAAACCACAACAAGTTGAAAAATTTGCTGAAAATTGGTTTGCTACATTAACACCTCAGCAGTGTGAAGAACTTACAGCGAAATTTTTAGCAACACTCAGATTACCGGAAAATAAGCAAATTGCTGATTTAGCTGTAACTCCCATCCTATTGAGTTTGACTTGCTGGATTTTCGGTGAGTCTAAAAATTTACCCTTTCAACGTTCTAAACTATATAAAAGTGGAATCAAGCTGCTGTTAGAACAGTGGCATAAAGACAGCGATATCCAGCGAGATTTAGGTGTTGAACGTTATCGTAATTTGTCACTAGATGACAAGCAGAAACTTCTGAGTTATGTGGCTAATCGTAAGTTTAATCAAGAGCAATATGCTTTATTTGAGGAAACTGAAATTCAAACATATATTGCTGAATATCTCAAAGATATTTCAACTAATGAGAGTCTAGAAGTTCTAAAAGCTATAGAGGCGCAACATGGCTTATTAATTAAACGAGCGCAGGGTTTTGACTCGGCGGGTATTTACTCATTCTCTCATCTGACATTTCAGGAATATTTTACTGCTCAATACATTATTGAAAATGAGCGAATTGAGCAATTAGTTAAAGGACACCTGACAGATCCTCGCTGGCGAGAAGTGTTTTTATTGGTAGCAGAATTGATGGGTGATAATGCATGTGATTTGTTATCTTTGATGCAAGAAGAATCCCAAAACTATATCAATACGCCTAAATTGCAAGCTTTATTAAATTGGGCAGATGAGATTACATCAGGAACAGGAGGAGCTATTCAGCCTGTGGGTAAACGTGCAATTGCTATTGGAAACGTCTACAGCATAGCCATCACTAATGCCTACACCTACTACGACACGACCTACGTCTTGATCGCTAAAACCTACGGCATCGCCAATCCATTCTTAATCGTAAGTGCCTATGCCTGCGCTTACACCATTGCCAACTTCGACTTCATTAACCAAGCTATTGAGGCCACGCGTGAACTTGAAATATTGCAAATATTTAATTATGAAAAACTTACTAAACTATCTGAAAACCTAGATAAACTTAAATCTAATATTCCCAATCAACAACCACTTAAAGAACTTAATAAATGGGCTGAAGAATTCCGAATAATTTTGCTAGATGCTTTAAATTTAACACCAGAAATTATTGATTTATCTGAAGAAGAGCTAGAAACACTAAAGGCGCAATATCTCTATACAACTAGGTTCATGATTGATTGCAAAAAAGCAGCAATTGGCGAAACTTCCCCTTCTTGGTGGCAAGAAATCGAGACGCGAATGTTAAAATCAAACCTGTAAACCGAATCAGTATTGCTAGTAGAGGTTCAGATCCCCGACTTCTTCAAGAAGTCGGGGATCTTTGGGTTTATATGTGTTGTTGCAGAAGTCAAGCCATCAAAGCCAGCTAATTGTGTGTCAGATTTATTACAATTAATTCATGTTTCGCACATACTGAATTTCCTGTGTCATTATTAATATCACTCAAAATAATCTGAGTAGGGATAGACACCCATGAAAGCATCATTACCTGATGACGAAGCTGCAAGAATTGAGGCGCTTTTAGAGTATAAAATTCTTGATACCCAACCGGAAGAATCTTTTGATCAACTGACTCGTTTGGCTTCGTATATTTGCGCTACTCCCATTGCTTTGGTGAGTTTAATTGATAGCAATCGTCAATGGTTTAAATCTAAAGTTGGTTTAGAAGTGCTAGAAACCCCGCGTGATGTGGCATTTTGCGCTCATGCTATTTTGCAAAAAGGTATTTTGATTGTTCCTGATACCACAATTGATGAACGATTTGCTACTAACCCTCTAGTAACATCAGATCCCAATATTCGGTTTTATGCGGGTGTACCTCTGACTAATGTTGAAGGTTACAGTTTGGGAACCCTTTGTGTAATTGACCAAGTACCGCGAAATCTGACTGCGGAACAAGTAGATGCTTTAGAAATTTTAGGTAATCAAGTTATTAAGCAATTGGAACTGCGACGTAATTTGGCCAGTTTAGCTCTCGTAAATCATGAGCGTCAACAATCAAAGCAAGCCAGGTTCAAATTTTTCAAAAAGATTGCGGGAGGGTTTGGTTTAGCATCAGCAATTCTTGTCCTCATTGGTTTGGTTTCGTATCAAAATACAAAAACTTATATAGAAATTAGTAATCAGCAGCAAAAAACTTTAGACAAAATCAATATTCAAGAGCAATTACTTTCCTTGATAACAGATGCTGAAACTGGACAGAGGGGTTATATTCTCACTGGTGATCAGTCTTATTTAGAACCTTATGAATTGGCAATTACCAAGATTGCTGAAAAAATTAAATTACTTAAAAAATTAACATTAAATCAATTTAATAAACAAGGAAACATTACTACTCTAGAAAGTTTACTGTCAACTAGGTTGACATTACTTAAACAGACTATCGAGTTAAGGAAAAATCAGGGATTTGAAGCTAGTTTGCAGGTAATCAAAACTAATCAAGGCAAAAATCTCATGGATAATATCCGTGAGATCATCGGGGAAATGGAGCAAGAAGAACAAAAACGGCTTCAGCAACAATCTTTAGCAGCAAAAGTCAGCAGACTTAACACTATTGTGACAGTGGTAATTGCTATTTGTCTGTGTTTTATTATTTTGGCTTTTGTCTACTACCTGATTTATCGAGAAGTTATTGAGCGAACACGTACAGAGGAAGTCCTCAAACAAGAACGCAACTTTATTTCGGCTGTCCTCGATACAGCTAGTGTCTTAGTTCTAATTCTGGATTTACAAGGGCGAATTGTGCGCTGCAATCAAGCCTGTGAGCAAATCACTGGTTATTCATTTACTGAGGCGCGGGATAGACATTTTTGGAACTTGTTTTTAACTCCAGAAGATATCGCACCAGTGAAAGCGATTTTTGAGCAGATAGCTTCTGGTCACCAAATTAAAGACTACGAAAATTACTGGTTAACAAAGGATGGTAATCGGCGCTTGATTGCTTGGAAAAATGCTAGCCTGAAAGATGAACAAGGCAATGTTGAATATATTATTACTACTGGTATTGATATTACTGAACGCAAACTAGCTGAGGAAGAAGTAAAACAGCAAAACTTGCGGTCACAATTATTAGCTGATGTCACTTTAAAAATTCGCGAGTCGCTAGAAATCGATCACGTCCTGCAAACTAGCGTTACAGAAGTACAAAAACTATTGCAAGCAGACCGTGTACTCATCTCGCAATTGCAATTCGATAGTTCTGTAAGAATTTTGAAAGAAGCTATAATTCCGGGATTACCTGTTGTTATGGGTCAAAATATTACTGACTCTTGCTTAACAGATGATTATCTCCAAAAGTACTATCAAGGTAGAATTAGCATTATTGATAATATAGCAGAATCTGATATTGAGCTTTGCCATAAACAATTGCTAGAACAATTTCAGGTTAAAGCTAATCTTGTAGTCCCCATTTTTCTACAAAATCAACTGTGGGGATTGCTAATTGCTCATCAATGTCATCATACCCGGAAATGGAAAAATTGGGAAATTGAACTTTTGCGATCGCTTGCTGATCAAGTGGGTATTGCTTTAGCTCAAGCCAAGTTACTAGAAGTAGAAACACTCCAACGAAAACAACTGGAAATTGCCCGACAACAAGCCGAATTAGCTTCTCAAGCAAAAAGTGCTTTTTTAGCAAATATGAGTCATGAAATTCGCACCCCCATGAATGCTGTTTTGGGGATGACTGGCTTACTATTAGAGACTGATTTGAAGACAGAACAGCGCGATTTTGCCGAGATAATTCGGATTAGCGGCGATGCACTTTTATGCTTAATCAATGAAATTCTTGATCTGTCCAAATTAGAAGCTGGCGAAATGGTTCTGGAAAATTTAGATTTTGACTTATCTAATTGTGTGGAAGAAGTTTTAGAATTATTAGCACCCCAAGCTCATCAGCAGGGATTGGAAATTGCTGGATTAATTCATTGCAATGTTCCAGTTTATCTCCAAGGAGATGCTAGTCGGCTGCGACAAATTTTGATGAATCTGATTGGTAATGCGATCAAATTCACCACCACGGGAGAAATTATAGTTCGAGCCGAACTGGGATTCCCGCACAGCCCTTCGCTATCGCCAATTCCCAACACAGTCACCGTCAATTTTTCCGTCACAGATACAGGAATCGGTATTTCCTCTGAAGATCAAAGCAAGTTATTTCAGCCATTTACCCAAGTAGATGCTTCCATTACTCGCAAGTACGGTGGTACAGGTTTGGGACTAGCTATTTGTCAGCAGTTAGTAGACTTGATGGGGGGGAAAATTGGAGTTAATAGTCAACTAGGAAAAGGATCTCAATTTTGGTTTGAGCTAACTTTTACGAAGCAGCTTCAGCCTGTTTCCCCTATCGAGGATAGGGAAATTTTCACCAATCGGCGTTTCTTAGTGGTGGATGATAATGCTACTAATCGTAAAATTATCTATCATCAAGCTACTCCTTGGGGAATGCAGGTAGATGAGGCCGCTACTGCTGCCCAAGCCCTCAATACTTTACAAACTGCTGCTGAAAAAGGAATGCTTTATGATGTGGTTTTGATTGATATGCAAATGCCGGATGTAGATGGTTTAACATTGGGAACACAAATTAAAAAAAATTCTCTGATTGCGGATATTCCCTTAATTATGTTGACCTCTACTAATCAAAGAGATGAGGTACAAAAAGCGCTAAATATAGGATTTGCTAGTTATTTAGTCAAACCTGTCAAACCATCTCGGTTACTTGATACAATCATGAATATCTTGGAAAACCGACCAAATCCTGTAAAAGTTGAGCAACCCATTCTTCATAAAGCTGGCTTGACTAAATCCAAGTTGAAAGTTTTGATAGCAGAAGATAATTTAGTAAATCAAAAAGTTGCTTTGAAACAACTACAAAATTTAGGTTATGAAGCTGATATTGCTGGCAATGGTCAAGAAGTTTTACAGCTATTAGAAGCAATTCCATATTCCTTAATTCTCATGGATTGCCAAATGCCAATTTTAGATGGTTTAGAAACTACTAAAGAAATTCGTCGTCGTTTTCATCGGCAACCTGTGATCATTGCTATGACAGCTAATGCGATGAAAGAAGACCAACAAAATTGTTTAGATGCTGGCATGGATGATTATTTGAGTAAACCAGTCAACAAAGAAAAATTAGCCGCCGTTCTAGAGCATTGGAGTCAAGTAATATTGAATGCCAATGTTAATATTGAATTGGCAATTGATTGGGAACATTTACATCAGCTTTCTGAAAATAACACCGAATTTGAATTAGAGTTATTACAGATATTTGTTGAAGATAGTCAGTTACATTTAGAAGCAACCAAAGTTGCGATCGCTACTGATAATTTTCCAAAACTGGCGCGATCAGCACATCATCTTAAGGGTGCAAGCGCCAATATAGGCGCTATATCTATGCAGCAAGCCGCAGAAAAGTTAGAAAAACTGAGTCATCACAATGAGTGTGTCGGTACAACTGAATTAATTGCACAATTGGAAGAATTCATCCAAAAAATTAAAGTCTTTTTAGCAGTGAATAAATAATCAATTACTAAGTTTCGGTTAATTATTTTTGCAATAACTGGTAAAATGATCAAAAAAAATGCCCACCTTCAAAGTTTTGCCGGGTGGGGAGTAAAAACAGTGATCAATCTGTGCGCTCAACCAAATCTGCCACTGACATAATCTCGGGTATCTTCTTGCTGAGGATCATTGAAAATCATTTCTGTGGAATTGTATTCCACGAGATAACCACTGCGCCCACCTTCGGAAAGCTTCACATTGAAAAATGCTGTCTTATCAGACACTCGCGCAGCTTGTTGCATATTGTGGGTAACGATGACAATAGTATATTTTTCTTTGAGTTCGTGAATGAGTTCTTCCACCCGCAAAGTCGAAATGGGGTCTAGGGCAGAACAAGGTTCATCCATGAGTATAATTTCTGGTTGTACTGCGATCGCTCTGGCAATACACAAGCGTTGCTGTTGTCCCCCAGATAAAGATGTACCACTTTGCCGCAGTTTATCTTTAACTTCATCCCACAAAGCAGCTTGTCGCAGACTTTGTTCTACCAATTCATCTAAATTACCTTTATAACCGTTGATTTTGGCTCCAAAAGTAATATTGTCATAAATTGATTTCGGAAACGGATTTGGTCTTTGAAATACCATCCCAATTCTGCGGCGCACCTCTACAGGATCAATATTTGGTGCATACAAATTACTATTGTAAAAATAAACCTTACCTTCAGCCCGAAACGAATTAATCAAGTCGTTAAGACGGTTATAGCATCGCAGCAATGTACTTTTACCACAGCCAGAAGGTCCAATAAAGGATGTCACCTGATTTTTCGGGATATCCAACCAAATATTCTGCAAAGCTAAGAACTTGCCGTAGTAAACATTCAGGTTCTCTGTGCGTAAAGCGGTTTCAGTGTCATTCACGGTACTAGTGTTAGTAGCCATAATTAATATAGTGTAGTTTGAAATTTGGCGATAGATAACTGACTTGCGACATAGTAGGTCTGGGACGGCTCAAAAGTCATATAACTGCGGATTTTGAATTTGGGATTTGGGATTTTGGGTTTATCCCACAGATATAGCAAAAGTCAAAAGTCGAAAATCAAAAGTCAAAAGTGAAAGACTTGCTTTGACTGGGTTTTAGACTTTTCCGATGTCCTAATCTCCTTGGCGGCTGCTATATATCGGGGCTGAAGAATTTTAGATTTCGGATTTTCGATTGATTCCACGGATAAATCTGGGGGCTTGTACCACGAAGGAAGTATAGGTCAAAAGTCAAAGGTTTTTTTTGGGATTTTGAACTTTTGGAAAAAGTCTGCCTATTTACGCCGTACTGTACTAGCCTTAACCAAAACGACCACTCACATAATCGCGAGTGCTTTGATTTTGAGGACTCGAAAAAATCTTGTCGGTGGTATCTACCTCTACCAAATAACCCACTCGCTTACCTCCTTCCATGGCTTCAGCATTAAAGAAAGCCGTATAATCGGCTACCCTAGAAGCCTGCTGCATATTGTGGGTGACAATGACAATGGTGTATTGCTGTTTGAGATCAAGCATCAACTCCTCAATCCGCATCGTCGAAACAGGATCAAGGGCAGAGCAAGGTTCATCCATCAGAATTACATCTGGCTGAATTGCAATAGCGCGGGCAATACACAGACGCTGCTGTTGTCCCCCTGAAAGGGAAGTTCCCAACTTCTGGAGACTGTCTTTCACCTCATCCCAGAGGGCGGCACGGCGGAGAGAATTTTCCACAATCTCATCCATGTTGTTCTTAATGCCATTCACCCGCAAGCCATAGGCTACATTGTCATAAATTGTCTTCGGGAAAGGGTTAGGCTGCTGAAACACCATTCCAATCCGACGACGGACTACCACCGGATCAACCCCAGGCGCATAAAAGTTTTGGCCCCGGTAATTTAGTTGTCCCTTGACCTGAGCGCCTGCAATCAAGTCATTAGTGCGATTGAAGCAACGCAGCAGAGTGCTTTTACCACATCCCGAAGGACCAATGAAAGCGGTAATTTTATCCTTCTGGATATCCATTGTCACATCCCGAAGCGCGATCGCACCGCCATAGTAAACCGATAGATTGTTGACTTGAAAAATATGCTTAGTATCTACGGTTGCACTACTCATTTTTTGTTCCATGATATCTCCAATTTAAATAGAACCTAGATGAGTTTCTAGCACCAAAATTGATGCCAACTCCCTGATGCTAGAACGTCCTCTTCCGACTAAAGTACCGAGACACAATACTAAACAACAGCACAATTGCCAATAATATTAAGGCAGCAGCCCAAGCCAAACTCTGGGAAGCTTTATAGGGAATAATCGAGAAAAAGTAAATCAACACTGGCAGAGTTGCCACAGGTTCCCAAATATTCGTAGCCCAGAAATTATTATTAAAGGAGGTGAACAGCAAGGGAGCCGCTTCCCCCGATGCGCGGGCAACAGATAAAACAACACCTGTAACAATTGAAGTTAGCGCGGCGGGTAACACAATCTGGACAACGGTTTCAAATCTGGTAGCCCCCAGACCAGTTGCAGCCAACCGCAACTCATTCGGTACTAGCAACAAAGCCTCTTCCGTAGACCGAATAATAATGGGCAGCATTAACACAGCCAAGGCTACACCACCAGAAAAAGCCGAAAACGACTTTAAAGGCGTAACCACAATGGAATAAGCAAATAAACCACACAGAATAGCCGGGACTCCAGTGAGGACATTGCAGGAAAATTTCACCAAATAAGCTAACTTACTCCCCCGACCAAACTCAGCCAGGTAAATCGCAGCAATTACACCAAAGGGAACTGAAATCATTGTACCAATTCCCAGAGTCATTAAAGTCCCGACAATGGCATGACCAAAGCCCCCCTCAGATAAACCAGGTGGTGGGGGGAGCTTAGTAAAAATATCTGGAAATACCAGGGAACTAACACCCTTTTGAAATACGCTCACCAGAACCCAAATCAGAGGGATAACTACCGTGGCGGCAAAGACCATAGTTAAAATCGTCAACACCTGCCCAGTGAGGCGGCGATGGGGAGCCATAGTCTTCTCACTGATATCGAAATCATTGCCTTTATACCCAAGGTTAGGCTGATGACTGAGATTATCCATAATTAATCTTTGTAAACTTAATTTTGCATCTACTCTGAATCAAAGCTGAGTTAAAAGCCGGAAACGTTACTCAATATTCTGGAATCGACGAATAATCATCTCAGCTAAAATGTTCACCACCAGCGACAAGATCATTAACACTACGCCAGCGTACATCAGCGCCGCCACTTGGGTGCGTCCGGCTTCTCCGAACTGGGAGGCAATCAAACCTGTAATAGTCGATCCGGGACGAAGCCATGAAATGTTAATGCGGTTGGCGTTACCAACTAGCATAGCGGCCACCATAGTTTCCCCCATGGCTCGACCCATAGCCAACATCACAGAACTGACAATGCCAGACAAGCCAGCCGGAATCAGCACTCTGAGGATTGTTTCCCAACGAGTTGCGCCCAAAGCTAAGGAACCATTGCGGAGATATGGGGGTAGGACTTCAAAGGTGCTACGGGTAATAGAGATAATAATAGGCACAATCATAATTGCCAATACCAAGCCCACAATCAAGAGGCTATTGCCTGGAGCCGCATTGCCACTAAAAATAGGAATCCAGCCGAAGTAAGTATTGAGAAAGCTGAAAACAGGTTTAATAGCGGGAATGAGGATAAAAATCCCCCAAATTCCTAAAACGACACTGGGAATAGCAACAATTAGCTCAATGGCAAAGGCAATGGGAGTTGTCACCCAAGTGGGAGCAAATCCTTCGGTTAAAAATATTGCTACTCCAATGCCCAGAGGAACTGCAATTAACAGGGCAATAAAGGCGGTGACTATGGTTCCATATATCTGAGGTAGCACGCCGTAGACGTTCGTGACAGGGTTCCAGGTTGTACCCCATAAAAAACCGAGGCCAAATTCTTGAATGGCTGGTGTAGCTGCGATCGCAGTCTGGGCGATTACCCAGAGTAAAACTGCTCCAGAACCAATGGCTAGTAACAGGGTTAGTCCCCAAAAACCGACATCCAGAACCCTAGCTGGACTGGTTTGTTTTTCCAGGCTATTGTGGGTTAATCGAGTTGATTGATCAGCCGATGTCATGACTTTTTCCCCTCCATAATATTGTTACATGGTCATGTCCCAACTCAGGTGTCCTGGATAAATTTTGGGAGTGTTTGATGATCAAGCACACTCCCAATAATCTCAGATCCTTACTTGGCGTTCACAGTATCAAACTGCTTTTTAATCCGTTCTACTAAAGCATCAGGAATGGGAACATAAAGCAGTTCTTCTGCTATTTTCTTGCCTTCGGGGCCTAAAGACCATTCAAAGACCTTACGCATAGCTTGCCATTTGGCATCGTCTTCATACTCGCGATAGATCATCACCCAAGCTAGACCGACTATGGGGTAGGAATCAACACCAGACGGATCGGGGACTAAAAGGGCGAAGTTTTCCGGTACTGGTTCATCTAGTAAAGCTTTGCCGGCTGCTTCCGGGGATGGGGCGATAAAGGTTCCGGCTTTGTTTTGAATTACGGCGGAACTAATGTCGTTCAAGGCAGCGTAGGCATAGGATAAATAACCAATGGCTCCTTCATTCTGCTGAATGGTGGCGGCTACTCCTTCGTTACCTTGACCGCCAATACCCACGGGCCAGTCTACTGATGTTCCCGCGCCAGACTTCCAGTCTGGGCAGACAGTTTGAATGTGGTTGGTGAACACAAAAGTAGTACCACTACCATCAGAACGGTGAGCAAAGGTCAAGGCTAAGTCGGGGATCTTTAAACCGGGGTTATCCTTGGCGATCGCAGGATCACTCCAGCGAGTAATTTTGCCTGTAACGATGCCACAATAGGTTGTACGGGAAAGTCTCAGTTCTTGATCTTTAATTCCTGGCAAGTTGTAGGAAAAAGATAAAAAACCTCCAGTCATGGGAATTTGGATCGGCTCGTAAGGGTGAGTTGCTTTGAAGGACTTTAGCCGATCAGGAGAGTCAGTAATGGGTGCTTCACTGGCTCCAAAGTCTACGGTATCATTGATGTACTGCTCCAAACCTGCGCCACTTCCTATGGACTGATAGCTCACCTGTACATTAGGGTCAACTTGGCGATTATAGGCATCAAACCACCGTTGAAAAATAGGTGCAGGGAAGGTTGCCCCAGCTCCACTAATGGTGATCTTCTGCCCGCTACCACTACTAACATTTGTACCATCTGGGCTAGCATCATTACCAGCTTCTGGGCTAGGCGCACAGGCTGTTGCTACCAACATCATGGGTAGAGTGGCGATTGCTAAAAGGACTTTGCGATTGAGAACCATGAAAAATATATTCACTTTGCGAAACGACTACGGATTCAGATCAAAAAGACCTTGCTTTATCGGTCATGGCAACATCACTGGCACCAAAGTCTACAGTTGTAGCAGTACCACTGGACAGGTCTGAGGCTTGCTCGATGACACAAGCATCACTGTCAATTCTTCGTGCATTTATGTATGTACAGTGAATAAGGATACCCTTAGTAGATACATCCAAAGGTAAACAAAAGGTTAACAAAGGCAAAAAAATATACTTTTTCAGATCAATTTGTTACATGGAAATTTTATTTTATCGCTAAAATTTACACAGAATTATCCTGAATCAAACTCAGTCCGATCATCACTAAAAAGCAAGTTAATATACAGCAGGAATCTCCCGCCAAGTTGTAAACTGTGGCGGGAGATTGTCAAATTCTCTCCTTCATCTCAAAAGAATTCTCAAAAGAATATTTTGGAGATTTATTGATTTTATTTCCTAACTACTGACTTTGACTTTGTAATATCCCACTTGGTGTTCTTTGCGCCAAGCATGGGGAGGTAAATCATAATGTTGACGAAACTGGCGGGAGAAATGGGAAACATCTTCATAACCCAATGCTCTGGAAATTTGCTCGACTGTTTGGTGATCATTTTGCAGTAAAAAACGCGCTCCTTGCATCCGGCGCTTAACAATCCAACTATTGATCGTCTCACCTGTCTGTTTTCCCACTTGGTTAGTTAAGTAAGCAGGTGAGTAACCAACTGCTTCAGCCACAGCACATAGTGTAATTCCTTCGTGATCATGGACTTCAATAAATATTAATTAGTTAATTAATAACCATGTTCATTCAACACTTATCACTAGGGAAGGAGAACTTCTGATTTTATTAATGGCAACATCACAGTAAAGGTAGTGCCTACACCTAACTGACTTTCCAGCGCTACTTGACCGCAATGTAAATCTACAAAGGTTTTGATAATCGATAATCCCAGTCCATTACCGGGTATATTTTGGATATTACTTCCCCGATAAAATGGTTCAAATAACTTTTGTTGATCTTCTAGTGGAATACCAATTCCCTGGTCTTTGACCTGGAAAATTAACTGACTATTTTCGCAAGCCAGAATAAAATCAACCATCATGGAAGAAGGAGAATATTTAATGGCATTTTCGAGCAAATTCTTCAAAATAGGTTCTAGCAATTTGGGATCAATACAGGCTGTTAGGCAGTCAAATTGACTAACAAAATTTATTGGTTTTTGGCTCATGCTTCTATGCATTTGTGCCACCAAATTATTGCACAACTGGATTAAATCAAGCGGTTGAGGCTCAAAAGTTATTTTGGCTGTTTCTGCCTTTGCAAATAACAAAATATCATCCAACATCTGGCTGATTTGTGTAATGGCTGTTTCAATATGTTCAATTAATGGTTGAATTTTCTGCTGCGTCTGTTTGTCTACTTGTTGTTTAAGTAAGCTATTGGAGAATGAAACAATATTCAATGGAGTCCGAAATTGATGACAAACCATAGCCAGAAACTGCGCTCTGAGTTTGCCGAGTTGTTTTGCTTGTTCTAAAGCCTGGTTCAGGTCTGATTCGACATTTTTATAATTTGTAATATCAATCCCTGTAATCAATTCGACTGGTTTTTCCCCGAAATCTAGCATACCATCGAGTTTTACAACCGCACAAGCTAGCCAGCGTTCTGTACCGTCTTTTGTTAAAAGATTCATTTCTTGGTATTCCAAGTTAGCTGCTGTATTTTCATTATGTTTCATAGAAAGTAATTCTTCACGAGAATACTCAGTCATTTGGCAAGTAGCATCATTAACATAAATAAATTGCTCATTTTCTCCTACACAGAAAGCGGCATTTACAGCTTGATTTATCAAAAAGTAAGCGAATTTTAAATTTATTTCTGGCTGTAGATTCCATTGAAAATTGGAGAAAACTAATGTATGTTCACTAGAGTTCATGACTTTACTTTCTCCTGATGATAAGTCAGTAATAGAATCGAAAATACCTGCAATTACTTGTGAATTTTCTGCTAATAAATTAACATAAATTAATTAAAATAGGATGAATTTATTTCGTAAATCTCCATTATTAAATTAACAATATTTAGATCAATAAATCTCATTATTATTTTAATCTTGTGACCAAACTAGGATTTTAAATTTATTGATTCTAAATCATATAAATCAGTCACAAAGAAAGTTGTATAATGCAAATGTATCTATTCTATTAGTCTAAGAGGGTGTTGGAAAAGTCTAATTTATTCCAGCCCTGGTGACTGGAAGTCACGGAACCACCCAAACGAAACCCACGCAGGTGACTTTGAAAACCTTGATTTTGTATTAGTCCAAGCAGGTGGAATTTACCTGTGTAGTAGCGTATCGCTAACGCGAAGCGTAGCCCGATTATATTCGCCCAAAACTTTGAAAACATTCTCTAAGAATGATGCACTGATAAAAATAATCTTAATTTCCATGTAACCACTTAATTGATAAATGCAAGTTTTGAGAAATATTTAAATATAAACGGTTAATTGTTGCAAGAGAAGCTATATCTATAATCAGCAGCATAGCGCTTATTTTTTCGCTCTAAGGATGTGACTACAAATCTGAAACTACATCATTGTATTAATTCATAAAATATCGGATTTTTACAGTGCATAAAGACTAAATTTTGCTAACATCATGAATAAATTTTGGCGGATAAACTGAGATTGGTAATTTTTCTTAGCCTCTCATGTATTGTTAAAGATTTAACTATATGATAGGTTGCTTAGTCATCTGTCTTGAGAAATATATGTCATAAAAGAAAAATAATTTAACACTAGTACCGCAAGGCGGAAGTCAAAAGTCAAAAGTCAAAAGTCAAAAAGCTTATAAAATGGGCTTTTCATGGATTTTGAATGGTCTGTTTATTTACGCCGACTTGTACTAGATTGTTTGTGATCAGCAAGACAATTATGGGAAAATAATAACTGCGAGCGCCCAACGGTGGTTTTCACCACAGATGCTCCAGGGATTACCAACTGTACCGAGTTTTCATAAGACCTCTCAAGGGGAGGCGATCGCTAAATCTGTAGAATTAATATCAGCCGGTAATTTGGCCATCTGGGTAGGTTTTGGCGCTCGTCACGCCGCAGAGGAGATTCGGCAATTCGCCGAAATGGCCAGATACTCAACCTACTTGCAGAGATATCTGTCTACCTCATCCCCAATACCAAGTCATTGCACCGCTTGCAGATGTAGACTATCCCGTGCGACCAGAATTTTTAATGGCTGCAATTCAAAAAATCATCTTTGAGAGTAGCGATGCAGTAGTTATGGCGGAGTGTGATAACTCTTTTACTTGGTCAACTCATTTCCTGTGATTTGCTCAAACCAATCGTTACCGAGTCAGCACCGGAGTTGGGGCTATGGGTAACATGACGAATGGGTATCGGAGATTGGCGGAGGCTTAAACTTTAAAAGAAAGAAGTTCTTATCAATTATGATGTCTATGCTTCAAGGCGAAATCGCAATTATTGTAATAGCTCATAAAGATAGAATGTGTCGTTTTGCTTTTGAATTTATACAGGAGTTATCCAACTCTGTTGGTTGCGAAATAATTGTAGCTAATCAAGAATCATTTAGAATTATATTAGCTAGGCATCATGCTAAGATAGCTAACTTGAGAAAAAATACCCTTCACAAAATCACTACTTACTTATGCAAAAACCACGCAAAAATAGTAGTAGAGAATTTGAATGTTTTGGGAATGCTATCTAATCATAAATTAGCTCAAGTAATTGCTGATTGCGGATTTCATGAATTCACGCGTCAGCTAGAATATAAAGCTCAAAAGTTTGGTTGTGAAATAATTATTGCTGACCGTTGGTTTCCATCAACCAAAACCTGTTCTAATTGTGGGCATATTCAAGATATGCCACTTTCGGAAAGAGTCTACAATTGCCAAAATTGTGGGCATTCGATGGACAGAGATTTAAACGCAGCAATAGTTTTATCAAGGTTGGCTAAACCTTGAAAGCTTGCTGAGGGATAACCGCTCCCATGCTCCCTTTGACGCAAGAAGTAAATGTCTAGCTTTGTCTAACATTTATATAGCAGACATAGGAAGATTAATCCTGAATACTAGGTACACAATAAACTAAAAATATGATTCACTTGTCATAATGAAAAATAAGCATGAGTCGATCACAAGAATGTGTATAAAATTATGCTCAAAACAGAATCTCAAACACAGGTGATCATCCTTTTAAACATTGTTTGAGCATTTGTAAAAGTAAAATGGCTGAAAGTGTTGGAAATGTGGGAACTGTTCAATTACTGTGGTCTATGGTTGGCTTGCTCTTGACAATGGGCGGTGACCTTCCTAGAAGCTTATGGTATTGCCTGGCCCTTGGAGTTGGAGTAAGCAAGGAATTCAGACTTTTTCTCTAGGTGTTACCTGTCAAGTTGGTGCAGTGTTATTAGTAGGTTGCTTAGGAGGTAAAAATGCTGGCGCACTATCGCAAATCGCTTATTTAGTCATGGGTTTAACCTTGCTGCCTGTATTTGCTGATGGTGGCGGTATTGGTTATGTTAAGCTATCTCAGTTTGGGTATCTACTAGGCTTTATTCCTGGAGCATGGATTTGTGGCTATTTAGCCTTTAAAGCCAGACCTAAATTAGAAACCCTGGCTTTTAGTTGTATGTCGGGCTTGTTAACTGTCCACCTCTGCGGCGTTACTTATTTGCTCATCAGTTATCTTTTTCAGTGGAAAGGCACAGAAAATTTGGCTCTAATGCCAGCAATTCTCAGATATTCTTGGTTTGCACTACCCGGTCAACTAGCTGTAGTGTGCGCTGTCACCTTAATAGCTTATGTATTACGTCATCTCATGTTTTATTAGTTATGGCGGGGTTACTGCGGCTACGCGTTCGTCAAAAGTCAAAAGACTTTTATTTTGGGATTTTGAACTTTTTGAAATGGTATGCCTAGTTACCCCATGCTGTAATAGCTCTCACTTCCTACTCCCTACTCCCTACTCCCTACTCCCTACTCCCTACTCCCTACTCCCTACTCCCTACTCCCCACTCCCTACTCCCCACTCCCTACTCCCTACTCCCTACTCCCTACTCCCTACTCCCTAATTTCATGCGTTTAAAAAATCATCTCTTTTGGATTGCGGCCTTCATCACTTTTTTCTTAGATCAATTGACAAAATACTGGGTAGTGCAGACCTTTAGCTTGGGACAGACACTACCAATACTACCTAATATATTTCATCTGACCTATGTCACTAATACTGGTGCAGCTTTTAGTCTATTCAGTGGGAAAGTAGAGTGGTTACGCTGGCTATCTTTGGGTGTGAGTCTGGTATTGATAGCATTGGCTTGGTTTGGTCAGGAGTTAAATTCTTGGGATCAGTTAGGCTATGGTTTAATTTTAGGTGGAGCCTTGGGCAATGGGATTGATCGCTTCGTTTTAGGCTATGTCGTTGATTTTCTCGATTTTCGCTTGATTAATTTTGCTGTATTTAATTTGGCAGATTCATTTATTAGTATTGGTATTGTTTGTTTGTTAATTGCTTCTTTCCAAAAAACACCAAGTTCTACCGACAGGTCAAGCTAATGTTAAGACTTAATAATCCCACGACTTTTGTTTGAGCATAAACATAGCCAAATTTTTACAGTCATGGGATTATTAAAACGAGCATTTATCCCTAAATTTTAACTACTCGCAGTTAGAGTTTTGGGCATCTTGTATTTTGCTAATTTATTGGGGGTTGGGTTCACGCTGAAACTCCAACTCATTCTTCATCAAAGTTTCTGGTGCTGGAGTTGAGCTACTATTCGGTTCAGCTCCTTCCGGCATCAAAGTTTCTGGTGTAGTTATGGTGTCAGGAGTGGTGTTACCATCCAAAGCTGGTACAGGAATAGTACCAGAGGTAGGAGGTACAAGTGCAGTCCCTCCTGGACAACGGGAATTAAGAGGCGATCGCTCACACAGAATTTTCATCCCTTCGGGTGAGAGCTTGATTTCCGTGGGCGCATTCATGGATAAGCTATCGGATTCGGCGACTGGGGATTTACTTGATTCGGCAACAGCAACATTGGTAGTCAGAGCCAAAGTCAAAGCTGTACCAATCAGGGTCAGATATTTTCCCAACATTTGTGAAATTAACCTCAACGGAAACAGAACACTCCGCCAATTAAATCAAACAACTAATTTGAGAAAATCTGTCTAAATGAGGATGTATAAATCAGGGACAAGATATATATGAATTTTGGGGTGTAAACTTTAAATTGACTGTAAATTAAAAGTTGGTTTTTAGCAGCACCCAAGTCAAAGTATTAACCCTGATGATGAGATAAATAATAGTCAGAGAAATCAAGACAACAGACTATAGAACCTAAATTTGGTAGCAGTGGAAAAGTAACAAACCCAATAGAGTAAGTTTTCTGAGTGGATATTATCTTAGTGTAAGATTGAATCGGTAAGAATTCCGTATAGCCAATTTCTGCTTTGGCTTATGAGTAAAATGGTGGAATATCTGTATCCAGATTGTCATTGCCTGATTCTTTGCCAACAATTGTGATGTAAATAGCCGATGAGTTCCCCCCAACCTCCTCACAAGCCACAAACTTTACTTGGTCAACTGACTCAAGCCGTACAGACTATTCAAGCGAGAGTCGATTTTTCCAAATTGGCGCTCAAGCCTAATGCCAAAGTACCAGAGATATGGGTGCAGGATGCGGGGGCGGATAAGGCGGAGGTCTATCCGTTGTTAGGCGATCGCTACATCCTCGGTCGTAGTTCCAAATCCTGTGATATAGTCATTCGCAACCCAGTTGTCAGCCAAATTCACCTGTCACTGTCGCGGGATTCGGCTCAACGCACCCCCGTTTTTGTGATCAAAGATGAAAACTCCACTAACGGTATTTATCGTGGTAAACGCCGGGTTAATACCTTAGAACTGCGTCACGGTGATATTTTTACTTTAGGGCCACCAGAACTAGCAGCTTCAGTCCGCCTGCAATATGTCGATCCACCACCCCTGCATATTAAAGCAGCAACTTGGGCTGCTTACGGGATTACTGGTGTTAGCGCCTTAGTGGGGTTAGTCATCGGCGTGGAATGGCTCAAATTCTCTGTGAGACCTCTACCCACTGCTACTAGCGCTCCCATCGTCATTTATGCCCGTGATGGCTCGACTCCCCTGCGCGAACCTCGGAGTACCTCCCACGTGGATATGCAGCGCTTGGATGATTTTGGTCCTTATTTAGCCGCAGCCGTAGTGTCCTCAGAAGATAGCCGTTACAATTGGCACTTTGGGATTGACCCTTTGGGAATTTTGCGAGCCGTGCTAATCAATACTCGCAGTGGAGGTGTGCAGCAGGGAGCCAGCACTGTAACCCAGCAAGTAGCGCGGAGTTTATTCCGGGACTATGTGGGCGCTCAGGACTCCTTGGGACGCAAACTGCGGGAGGCTGTTGTTTCCTTCAAACTGGAAACTTTTTACAGTAAAGATGACATCTTGCTGACTTACTTAAATCGAGTATTTTTGGGCGTGGATACATCCGGCTTTGAGGATGCGGCTCGTTATTACTTTGAGAAGCCAGCCAAAGAATTAACCCTTTCCGAAGCTGCAACATTAGTGGGAATTTTACCTGCTCCCAACGCGTTCAATTTTTGTGGAGATAGCTCGAATCGCCTACCAGTAGATGAATATCGCAATCGCGTGATTAGGCGAATGTTAGACCTGGGGAAAGTATCAGAAGCAGAAGCTAATCGAGCCAGACGTTCCCCAGTTCAAATTAGCCCCAAAGTTTGCGATCGCCAAGCTAGTACCATTGCTCCTTACTTTTACAGTTATGTTTTTCAAGAACTAGAATCAATTTTGGGAGCAGGAGCTGCTAGAGAAGGTAACTATATCATCGAAACCCAGCTCGACCCCAGAATCCAAAACCAAGCAGAAACAGCGTTGCGTAATTCAGTTAACACTGCTGGCTCAACCTTTCGTTTTTCTCAAGGCGCGATCGTTACCCTAGACACTAGCACTGGAAGTATTTTGTCTATGGTAGGCGGGACTGATTTTAGACAAAGCCAGTTTAACCGCGCTGTCCAAGCCCAAAGACAACCAGGTTCCACCTTCAAAGTTTTCGCCTTCGCTGCGGCGCTAGAGAAGGGGATACCAGCCTCCAAAACTTATTCCTGTGCTGCCCTACCTTGGCAAGGTTTTACCTACAGACCCTGTAGAAGTGGTGCGGGGAATTTCTTAAATATGACCGTTGGGTTTGCCCAGTCGGAAAATCCTATTGCTCTGAGAATTGCTAGAGAAGTAGGGCTAAATCAAGTCGTATCCACGGCCAAGCGCTTAGGAGTCAAGTCATCACTCGAAGCAGTTCCCGGCTTAGTCCTGGGTCAAAGTGTAGTTAATGTTTTAGAAATGACCGGGGCTTTTGGCGCTATTACTAATCGTGGTGTATGGAATCCACCTCATGCAATTAGCCGGATTTTAGACAGTAGTGATTGTTCAGATCGTGATAACTTAACAACCTGCCGTGTTGTTTATTCCTTTGACCAAAATCGCAACGCCAACCAGCAAGTCTTACCCACAGGTGTAGCTGACGAAATCACCCGGATGATGCGTCAAGCAGTCACTAGCGGTACTGGTCGTGCTGCCGCGATTGGATTAGGGGAAGGTGGTAAAACCGGCACAACTGATAAAAACGTTGACCTCTGGTTTATTGGTTCTATCCCCAATCGGCGGCTGGTAACTGGGATTTGGCTAGGTAATGATAATAATTCGCCTACATCCGGTAGTAGCGGTCAAGCTGCTCAACTGTGGGGTAATTATATGAGGCAAATTGCCAGATAAGGGAAGAAGAGGTAGGGGTGCAGGGTGCAGGGTGCAAGGGGGAGTTAAGAGGCAGGGGTGCAGGGAGCAAGGGGGAGTAAGAAATTACTTTAAACTTCCGGTTACTTAGCAATCATTCCTCTTCTCCCCTGCACCCTGCCCCCTGCCCCCGTTCCTCTTCTCCCCTGCCTGTTCTCCTAGTCTCCAATTACTAATATCCCCACCAAGGGCTAACTTGCAAGACACCGTTTCCAGTAAAAACTACTTTAAATTGACCTATCGGTTCATTGGCGATGGGAGAACGATTAGCAGGATTGTAAAGCAGTTTGGGCAGAGGAGTTAATTCTATTTCTTTATTTGCGCCTTCATTCACTGCTCTGTAACCAACGATCGCACCATCGGCGGTTACACCCACACGATAGACTAAATCTTGGGTTAATCCTGAGCGATTACTCCAAACTGGATTAATTTTTTCATAAACTAGGGTGTTTAGAACACGTAGTTGCTCCCGATCAGTAATTTCTGTAACTGTATTTAAAAGTGCCTCTAAATCTGTAATTCTGGGTCCTGTCTCGGCGGCGGGAGTGACCAAATCTACAGGCGTTGGTGCGGAATTCTCTACCTCTGGGGGTGTTATCGTCTTTGGTGCAGCAGAATTGCTACTAGGTGCTGTCGAGCTAGTCTCTTCTTCTACCTTTGGCTCTGGTGGGCGGACTTCTGGGGGTGGAATTAAGCTAAAAGCGATCGCGGCCACTGCTACAGTTGAAACTCCTATACCTGCTGGTACTGCCTGTTTGAGTAAGGCTTGACTAGTACCTCCGTAACGTCTAGCAACGGGCTGTAATTCTAGTGACAACTCTGGTAAGGTTTGGGTGTCAGCAAAAAATTGATCCACAGCTTCCACTAGATCAAATAACTGCACCGTGTTCAATTCCATTTGAATCAATGATTTATGAGAGTTGGGGTTAGACTCAAAACCATCTGGAGCTATTTCAGGATGCATAATTAACCTGTGTCGGTTAGTGGCTATTTTTTGTAACTCCACTAATTCTGAGTTTTGATTATGCGCTTGTGGGTTTGACACATTACTCAAAAATTCTTGAGCATAGCCACTCACAGCCCTCACCAAGCTTTCAAAAAATTCCCGCCCGCCCTCTAGAGGCTGATTATAGCCAGATACATGGCATTCAGCATTGACCAATATTGATAATTCTGGCCGCATTTCTTGGTAGTGTGCAGCTTTGGCAGCATCACTTAAACCCTCTAATAGCAGCGTACAATTAGGTAAACTGTATTTACGTTGAATATTCATTCTACTTCACCGTCAAAAAGACTAATCCAAAAGCGCTGCATTCCAGATGTGCCGGTACAAAATAGTAATTGTCCCAACAAATTCATTGCTAGCTCATCTAATTTTTCATCCGAACTTAAGGCGATTACACTAGAACGTCGGGAATTCATCCGACTTTTGAAATGGACTCGAAATCGCTCTAGATAATTAGATAGGCGCAAATTTTGAGCTAAAGGGATCTGCTTATCACTCATTTGCTGATAGGTCATCAACATCTGGCGGATGACAACGGTTAAACGCCGGGCTATGTAGCTAGCAATTACGACTAAGGCTTTTGCCTCCATGATAGTTAAGGGACGGCGGATATGCGCTCTTCGCATGGGGTTAGAGCTACGCATTCGCCATAAGTTTACCCGGTTTTTAATAATTCCTTTGAGTTCCAACTCGTCCGCAAAAGCCAGAATAGCTTCAGAACCGCCAAGCTCTAAAGCTTCAATCGCCAGTAAAATTAGATCAACTTGCAGCCGGGTTCTAGCGGGACAACCCTGTGCGGCGATCGCAGGGTCTGGTAAACTATCCAGAATCATCGGCAAGGATGGGGGGATTGGACTATTCAATGGCTTTAAGCTGGCTGAGACATTCATTCTATAAAATACCTTGTGCAGTTCTAAACAGACTAAATAAAACTAGTAAAACTAATTTAAGATAAGTAATTAAACAAGAAAATGAGACTGGTGGCAGTAGTAATACTACCTAATATATACATTAATTACTTGTTCTACTCAAATGGTTACGTATACTTAAATTTAAATTTTCACAGCATCTGTTTACCTTCTGTGGGTTGTAAATACAAGCTTATCTTTAGATTGGTGTAGATTTTAGGTATCGTCAATGGATTGTTAAATTTGAGCCTTAATCCCCAGCGTATGACATTATAGTGTAGGATTTCTCAGTTACTCAGGACTGGGGATTTCGTAGTTTTTTTGCCCTACTCCCATTCGGCTACGCTCACGGCAAGCCTACTCCTTACTCCTATTCCCTCATATTTATGGATTTAAAGTCTCTCATTCGCGACATCCCAGATTTTCCCAAACCCGGCATTTTATTTCGGGATATAACTACTTTACTGCGCGATCCAGAGGGATTACGCTACACTATTGACTTTTTCACCGAAAAATGCATCGAATCTGGATTCCAGCCGGATTATGTTGTGGGTATGGAATCCCGTGGGTTCATTTTTGGACCTCCCTTAGCTTACAAATTAGGCGCAGGTTTTATTCCTGTTCGGAAACGGGGAAAATTACCAGCAGCAGTGCATTCAATTGAATATGAATTAGAGTATGGTACAGACTGTTTGGAAATGCATCAAGACGCTTTACATCCAAATAGCCGGGTTTTAATCGTGGATGATTTGATTGCTACAGGTGGTACAGCCAATGCAACGGCAAAGTTGGTGCAGAACATTGGCTGCGAACTTGTAGGGTTTGGGTTTATTATCGAGCTACAGGATTTACAAGGACGTAAACGTTTACCAGATGTGCCGATTATTTCCTTAATTGAATACTAGTCAGGCGGGCTTTATTTTCGGCTGTTCCTCATTTAACTTTTATCATGAAGACGGGCAAGACTTGTACTAAGCTTGTCGTAAAGCCTACGGCATAGCTGCGCTTACAGCGTAGCGTGGCGTTAGCCATAGTATGCCCATCCCACAAGATATTTACTGAATCTGATGGGAGCAAAGTAGATGTGTTTTAGCTGATTATATTGATCAAATGACTAATGACTAATGACCAATGACTAATGACTAATGACTAAACTGCTATGACTTCTACGAAAATTTCCTTGGAGACAGGTCGAGATTGGCTGATCGGGCTAGTCACGAACGAAACGTTTTTTTATGTGGTGAAACGGATATTCCAAGCACTGTTCACTTTGTTATTGGCAACGGCGCTGTCGTTTTTTATCATGAAACTATCTCCAGGGGATTATGTAGATACCCTGCGGCAAAATCCGACAATTTCGCCAGAACGAATTGAGGAATTAAGGGAACAGTTTGGTCTGACTAAATCTTGGCCAGAACAATTTGGGCTATGGTTATGGCGAATTTTGAGACACGGAGATTTCGGCACGAGTTTTGTTTACCAACGTTCAGTAGCTTCTCTGTTGTGGGAACGGATACCAGCAACTTTGCTTTTAGCGATCGCCTCTTTATTTTGCACCTGGGCGATCGCCATTCCCTTGGGAATTCTCGCGGCTGTGAAACAAAATCAAGCCACTGACCGGATTTTACAGGTGATTAGCTACACCGGACAAGGATTTCCCAGTTTCATCACTGCCTTATTTCTGCTCATATTTGCTCAAATCACCTCACCTTTATTCCCGGTGGGTGGGATGACAAGCATCAATCATGCTGATTTCTCTTGGTTTGGTAAAATTATTGATGTCGGCTGGCACATGATTTTACCCACGATTGCCTTAAGCATCACTAGCTTTGCTGGTTTGCAAAGAATTACTCGCGGTGAATTGTTGGATGTTCTGCGTCAAGATTATATCCAAACGGCTCGTGCTAAGGGACTACCAGAAAATCGGGTGATTTACCTTCACGCGCTCCGCAATGCTATAAATCCATTAATTACTTTGTTAGGCTTTGAATTGGCGGGTTTATTTGGTGGTGCATTCATCGCTGAACAATTTTTTAATTGGCCTGGTTTAGGCAGATTGACTTTGCAGGCGGTAATGGCAAAAGACCAGTATTTAGTCATGGCTAGCCTCGTAATGAGTGCCGTGTTGCTAAATATCGGTAATTTATTAGCAGACTTGCTGTTGAAGGTCGCCGACCCCCGAATTCGTTTGGATTCTTAATTGAGTATGTTTTCTGAAATTTATTATATAGTGCGATCGCAAGCTGACGGTCGTTATCTCCTAGCCCATCCTAATCCTGAAACTTCCGGTTATTTATTGCTGTTTCGGGAAAACTTTGATGCTTTAAGTTATCTCAACACTCATGCAGGTGAATTAGCCAACCGCTTCGCTGTAGAATCAATTCCCGGTACACAGTTGGGAAACTTGCTCAAACGTTGGGGTTTTAGTGGTGTAGGAGTTGTTACAGATCCTTTATTGCCCAAAGTAGAGTTTATCAAATCGCTGTAATACCCCTGCCTCAACGCTTCTCCCAAGGGGAGACGCTACGCGAACGTAGGCAGGGGATGTAAAGCGGTCAAAAACGAAACACCTTCTGACCAAAATTGAGCGTAAGCGAAATTAGGGAAGAAGGTAGTTGAGTTTTTGACAATCATGATATATTATTTATGTACCAATACTAGACATAAATGATTGTATTTGAGGCAAAACTTGAAGGACTTGACGAGCAGTATCGATTGCTTGATGAAGCAATTAGAACTGCGCGTTTTGTTCGTAATAGTTGCCTGAGATACTGGATGGATAATAAGGGCATTGGACGCTATGACCTAAATAAATTTTGCGCTGTACTTGCAAATAATATTGAGTTTCCTTGGGTATCCAAGCTCAATTCAATGGCAAGACAAGCTAGTGCTGAAAGAGCGTGGTCTGCAATCGCTCGATTTTTTGACAACTGTAAAAAAGGTAGACCAGGGAAAAAAGGATTTCCAAAGTTTAAGAAAGAACTTACCCACGGTTCTGTTGAGTACAAAACCTGTGGATGGAAACTTTCTGATGACCGCAGGTACATCACCTTTAGTGACGGATTTAAAGCAGGAACCTTCAAACTTTGGGGAACCCGTGACCTGCATTTCTACCAACTTAAACAGTTCAAAAGAGTGCGGGTTGTGCGGCGTGCCGATGGGTACTATGCCCAATTTTGCATTGACCATGAACGAGTAGAAAGGCGAGAACCAACGGGTAAAACTATTGGTATTGATGTTGGACTGAACCACTTCTACACCGATAGTAACGGGGAAACAATCGCTAATCCTAGACACCTGCGTAAAAGCGAGAAGTCTTTGAAACGGTTGCAACGTCGTTTCTCTAAGACCAAAAAAGGTTCTAAAAACAGAGTTAAGTTTAGAAATAAACTTGCTCGTAAACACCTCAAAGTAAGTCGCCAGCGTAAAGACTTTGCTGTTAAGACAGCAAGGTGCGTGGTGAGGTCTAACGACCTCGTGGCGTATGAAGATTTGATGGTGCGGAATATGGTCAAGAATCATCGCTTGGCTAAGTCTATTAGTGACGTTTCGTGGTCGCTGTTTCGTGAATGGGTTGAGTATTTTGGCAAAGTGTTTGGTGTGGTAACAGTTGCAGTTCCACCTCATTACACTTCGCAGAATTGCTCTAACTGTGGCGAGGTTGTCAAGAAGACTCTTAGTACCAGAACTCATATATGTCCTCACTGTGGGCATACCCAAGATCGTGACTGGAACGCGGCGCGGAACATATTAGAAAAAGCATTAAGTACGGCGGGTCACGTCGGAACTAACGCCTCTGGAGACATCGACCTCTGCTTGGGTGGGGAAACTCCTTCAAGTAAGTCGGGTCGTGGAAAGAGGAAACCCAAGGAGTGATTCTTGGAATCCCCACCCTCTACGAAGTAGGGTGGGGAGGATGTCAAGCAGCATAGTTGACATTGTTTTTATGCTTATAAGGGACGCTCTAAAATCATTTTGTAATATCCCAGAGCGTCTTCAGTCAAAGGCATTAAAAGACCAGCAATTGAATTTCTCACTAAATATTTAGGCAACAGATAAGTAAGTATTTTTAGCTTCCAAGGTAAGGAAAAAACTTGCAAAGACAATTTTTGTAATCTTGATAAACTAGGCTTAACTGCAAAGGAAATATCTTCAATAGTTTGAAATCGAAAACCAATTGATTGTGCGATTTTCTGCCAATCATCAATCTCTGAAAATCCATGACGAACTGCCATTGATACTTCTACAAGTTGAGCTGCGGTTTGAAGTAACTCAGGGAGTTTTTCAAGCTCGATTTGACGATAGCCGTCGAATACAATTAATTGTCCACCAGGACGCAGCACACGAAAAATTTCTGCCAGTGGAATTTCCGCTTGAGAAGCATGACATAAACACTCAAAACCAAAAACAATATCAAAAGATTGGTCTGAAAAGTTTAATTTATTAAAGTTACCTTCTTCAAAACATAGGTTAGAGAATTTATTTGCTTTGCGACCTGCTATTTTAATATGCGATGGAGTTAAATCAATTCCAGTGAAGTTTACTTCTGGATACTGTTCCGCTAAAAAACGACTATTAAATCCTTTGCCACATCCTAATTCTAAAACATTTTTGGCATCAATTTGACGCATTTGTTCGGCAACTACTCGCGGTTGACCATAGTAACCATCTGGATGAAATACACCATCAGGATTCAATGCCATGTGCATAGCATCCCCAGAGTGATAGATTTGATAACCCCGCTCACTCTGGGTATAGTAAGGTATGGTGAAATCTGAATTGAATTCTTGTAATACAAGATCGCAACCAAAAAGCGAGTCAATTTTAGCGATCGCATCTGCTAAAGTTAATTGACTAGCCAGCCTAGCATAGTCAGGTTCTGAAATTCCAGTAAGTAGTTTAACAATGATATCTTTAAAAAATTTATTAACTACCATAATTGCTGGATGAAATAGGATTAAATTACTATAACAGTTCTATTTACAACCTTTGCAAGTACATGAAGTACACATCTTAATATTTTGATTTTTCTGGGGTGGGTCAAGATTCCCACCCTTTTGGTTTTGGTTCAGATGAGACGTGCTGTGATTGGTAATTATTTGGTCAAGCTAAAATCCCAAATTCAAAGGCTAGACATCTTGACTGCTATTTATCAGGGGTGGACATCTTGCCCGCCCCTGAATTAAAATTTTTCTAATTACTAAACCACAACCTTTTCCAAAATCAGCTTAGAACGCTTCACTTGTTCAGGAATAGCTACAGGATAATCCCCAGTAAAGCAAGCTGAACAGAAACTATTAGTATCTTCCTGCGTTTCTTGTAGCATTCCTTCCCAACTGAGATAAGCAAGACTATCTACTTCCAACTGCTCGGCAATTTCTGCAACTGACTTGGTAGCAGCTATTAGATGATCTTGACTATCTGTATCGATACCGTAAAAGCAGGGGTGTGTAACTGGAGGAGAAGAAATTCTCATGTGTACTTCTGTCGCACCAGCTTCACGCAAGGCTTTAACCAGCTTTCGGCTCGTTGTACCCCGAACAATGGAATCATCCACAATAATCACGCGTTTACCCAGCAGCACATCTTTGAGGGGGTTGAGTTTCATCCGAATCCCAGTTTCGCGCATGGATTGTGTCGGCTGAATAAAAGTTCGCCCTACATAGCGATTTTTAATCAATCCTTCTGCGTAAGGTATACCAGAAGCTTGAGAAAAGCCAATGGCCGCCGGGATTCCCGAATCAGGAACACCAAAGACAATATCAGCATCTACAGCCGATTCTGCGGCTATGCGTCGCCCTAATCTCATGCGATAGGTGTATAAACTTTCATTGTGCATGATGCTATCAGGACGAGCAAAGTAAATCATCTCAAAAATACACAACTTGCGCTCAGGCTTTTGAATCCAATGGTAGGAAGCTAAACCTGCTTCAGTAATCCAAACTAACTCTCCTGGTTCTACATCTCGTAAGTATTCGGCTCCAATGATATCTAAACCACAAGTTTCTGAAGCCAAGACGTAACGAATTGGATTACCGGGTAAAGTCCCAATGACTAAGGGGCGGATACCATTAGGATCGCGGACACCCATCACGCCTGCGGGAGTACCAATCACTAAACTAAAAGCGCCTTCGCAACGATGAAACGCTTGAATAGAACCTTCTAGCCAATCTGCACCAGCGTTGACAGCTTCCGCGATCGCAAACGCAATCATTTCTGAGTCTGTAGTGGTGACTAAACTAACTTTGGTCTCCACTAACTCTTCGCGTAATTGGAGAGTATTGACTAAATTACCATTGTGTGCTAGAGCTAATGAACCAAGTCGAGTTTCCACCACAGCAGGTTGGGCATTATCTCTGCGGCTGGAACCAGTGGTGGAATAACGAGTGTGGCCAACAGCGATATTTCCCGGCAAATGCTCCAAAACCGATTCATTAAAGACTTGAGACACCAAACCCATGTCTTTATGCAGATGTACTTTTGCATCCTCAAACGTCGCAATTCCAGCTGATTCTTGACCCCGATGTTGGAGGGCATACAATCCAAAGTAGGTCATTTTTGCAACATCTGCTTCTGGTGCGTAGATGCCAAAAACACCACAAGCTTCTTCAGGCTTGTCTGAGCGATGTTCATGACTATTAATTGGGTTGGTCTCCTGATTGGGGTATTCATCCGATAGCTTGAGTGGCGTAGCCGTAGTGACGGAATGGATGGGAATCATTAGCTATTGCTCCTGGTTTGGGTGTCAAGTCAGAATAAACCGTAATTTTTACCCATCAATAAATTGAGTGAGTTGTGCGACATTCTGATCTGGAATTAATTACGAATGACAAACTACGAATTAGTAATTATTTGGTCACTAGGGATATGTCGCTCGATAGTTGCCGAATTCTTAACGAATCGTTAACCATCTATTAAAACATTACCGTAATTATGCTCAGAGATGTTAATTATCCCGGTATAGGGGATGGAAAAAATTAATTGGGAGTATTAGTTGGGTTCGCAAGACGGTTGGAGATCGCGTGGAAATAGCGATCGCTCATTTGTTCTATACTAACTTTGATTAAGGTTTGGTTATCGGAAGTTAAAATTGCCAGACCTGCTTCAGAATTGCCCGAATTCCCCACCATACCCAGCTTTTGCCAATTTTCTGCCAAATGCTCCTGTAAGTAGGATTCCCAATTTTTCTGTTCTGATGGTGTAACAGAAACTAAAATTCTCGCCCCACCCTCACCAAACAGCACCTCATCCAGACGATTTAACTGGTTTTCAGAAATTTCTATGTTAATTTCCGCGCCTAACTGACCAGAAAGGCAAGATTCCGCCAAAGCAACAGCTATTCCTCCCTCAGCAGAATCATGGGCGGAACGTATCCAACCCGCACGAATCCCGTCACGGCAAACTTGCTGTACACGACGTTCCAAATCAAAATCTACCCGTGGAGGCTTACCAGCCACAGTATTGTGGATAGTGGCTAAATACTCAGATGCACCCAAACTAAGGGGGGATGACAGAGGTAAACCCAAAAGATAAATTAAATCACCTGCGGCTTGCCAACCTTGACCACAAATTTTGGTTAAATCGGGAATCAATCCCACCATCCCCACAACCGGAGTCGGATAAATTGGTTGGGGATTACCTTCAGAATCAAAAGTTTCATTGTACAGAGAGACATTCCCGCCTGTAACTGGTGTAGCCAATTCCAAACAACCTTCAGACAAACCCCGACAAGCCTCAGCTAATTGCCAATAACCAATGGGTTTTTCTGGACTGCCAAAATTGAGATTATCCGTCACTGCTAAAGGTTCAGCACCAACACAGCTGAGATTGCGAGCCGCTTCTGCTACAACTGCTTTTGCTCCCTCATAAGGGTCAAGATAAACATAACGAGGATTACAGTCTACAGTCGCCGCCACCCCTGTTGTAAAAGTTTCAGGTTCTGAAGTTTCATTTTGATTTTTTTCCAAGGGACGTAACCGCACCACCGCCGCATCAGCACCACCGGGTAAAATCACAGTATTATTCTGAACTTGATGGTCATATTGGCGATAGACCCAACTTTTAGAAGCGATTGTCGGCGTATCGAGCAAAGTTAACAGAATATCATCCCAAGATTGCAATTTTCCTTGAATTTCAATCCCAGAGGTTGTGCAAACAGGTAAAGAATCAGGCGACCATTTCCAAGCTTCACGGGCATATTCTGGTGGTTCCGCCAACAATTCCCGTTCATAAAGGGGGGTATTTTCCGCCAAAGCCTCAGCCGGAATTTCTGCGGCTATTTTACCCTGGAAGAAAATCCGCACAATGGGTTCAGCAATCACCGTACCCGCAACCACAGCATGAAGTCCCCAACGTTCAAAAATATCAATTAGCTCTTGTTCGCGCCCCTTGTGGGCGACAAATAGCATTCTTTCTTGAGATTCCGAAAGCAAGTATTCATAGGGAACCATTCCTGTTTCCCGCACCGGAATTTTATCTAAATCGAATTCAATCCCCACACCACCTTTAGCCGCCATCTCTGATGTCGAACAGGTGATACCAGCAGCACCCATATCTTGGGCGGCGACCACAGCACCAGTTTTAAACGCTTCTAAACAAGCTTCAATTAAAGACTTTTCTATAAATGGGTCGCCTACTTGCACTGCGGGACGGTTATCTAGTGACTGTTCACTTAATTCGGTACTAGCAAAACTTGCCCCTCCCATGCCATCGCGTCCGGTGGTAGAACCGACATACAGCACCGGATTCCCGAAACCAGAAGCCCCCGATTTAACAATTTCTGGCGTTTCCATCAATCCCAGCGCCATCACGTTGACTAAGGGATTTCCGGAGTAAGCTTTGTCAAAGTAAACTTCACCGCCCACAGTAGGAACCCCAACGCAATTACCATAATGGGAGATTCCCGCGACAACACCTGTAAACAATCTTTGGGTTTTGGGGTCGTCTAAATCACCGAAACGTAAAGAATTTAATAAAGCAATGGGACGCGCCCCCATTGTAAAGATATCTCTGAGAATCCCGCCCACACCAGTAGCTGCGCCTTGGAAAGGTTCAACGGCTGAGGGGTGGTTATGAGATTCAATTTTAAATGCTAATTGTCGTCCGTCGCCTATGTCCACAACTCCAGCATTTTCACCAGGGCCAACGAGGATGCGGGGACCTGTGGTGGGAAATTGTTTGAGTAATGGGCGGGAATTTTTATAACAGCAATGTTCAGACCACATCACCCCAAACATTCCCAGTTCAGCTTTGTTGGGATGTCGCCCTAAGCGGTTGACAATTTCTGCATATTCTTCTGGTTTTAAACCTTCGGCGGCGATTTCTTGCGGGGAAAAGGGAGTCGGGGATGTGGCGGTCATGGAAATAATGCACCAAGAGTACAGAGAATTATTGTATCGATTTAGTTACCTATATGTGCAGTTTTCTCGATGCAATTCATATTTTTTTGGATATGTTTTGTTGAACTACTGAAATTATCAGTTGCTGAGTGCTGATACCAATTGTCAAAATTATTGAACCGCCAAGCCGCCAAGAGCGCCAAGAGAAGAAGGAAAGAGGTTCACAAATGATTTAGGACTTCTATATCACGATGAGCATCTGTTAAAATTTCCCCACATCCAGTTAATAACTTGACAGAGATTTTGCCAAAGCTATTACCAAATGTGGGGAGGTTATGATCAAATGATGAATCTTATGGATCTAATTAACTTGAGTCGATTGGAATTACAATCCAAAAACCAACACCAACTTGATTAAGACATCGCTTGGATGATGTAATCAAAGTAGGGTGCTGCTTCGGCTGCATCTTCCGCACTTAGTAAGTCAAGAGAGGCTGTTTTCAAGGCAGTGATAGCTTCTACCATACCTGGAACCGGAACACCTAACGAATTGTACATTTCTCGCACGCCAATTAAACCAATTTTTTCAATTGGATCTTTGTCGCCAGCGAGTACGCCATAGGTAATGAGGCGCAAGTACCAGCCAAAGTCACGGATACACAGGGAACGTTGACGTTCACCATAAGCATTACCGCCGGGGGCGATAAAGTCTGGGCGTTTTTGCCAAAGCTTTTTGGTGGCTTCTTGAACAATCTTTTTTTCGTTCTCAGCTAAAGTCGCAGCAATGCGCGTCCGTTGTACACCAGTTTGCAAATAGTCTTTGATGTTTTTGAGTTCGCCACTGCTGGGATAACGCAGTTGGTCGTCGGCTTTGAGAATAACTTGGCTAATGACAGTCATAGCTATATACAATCACACGAAATATTATTTGCTAGTTTAACGAGTTGGAGGTACACAAAGAAAGGAAAATTACAAATATGAAGAGTGGGGGGGGAAGAGGCAGGGGAGCAGGGAGCAGGGAGCAGGGGGGAGAAGACGGTAACTTCCCAATGACTAATGACTAATGACCAATGACTAATAACTAATGACTAATGACTAAACAACAGGGTGATTTAATTGAAATTGCGATCGCAGACCTGAGTAATACAGGTGAAGGTGTGGGACGCTTTGAGGAACAGGTGGTTTTTGTTCCCGATACGGTTCCAGGCGATCGCGCTATAGTACGCTTGGTATACGTTAAGCCTAAATATGCTCACGGCAAACTGCATGAGCTATTAGAAGCCTCTCCTCATCGGGTGCGTCCGAGTTGCATTGTGGCTGATAAGTGTGGAGGTTGTCAGTGGCAACATATTGATTATGAATATCAGCTTTTAGCAAAGCATAATCAAGTTATTCAAGCTGTACAACGTATTGGTGGTTTTGTCAATCCCCCAGTAGATCCGATGCTGACTGCATCTGCACCTTTGGGCTATCGCAATAAATCTACTTATCCTCTGGGAATTTCCGCCACAGGTCAAGTACAGGCTGGTTACTACCAAAAAGGTAGCCATCAATTAGTGAATTTGAATCAATGTCCTGTTCAAGATTCACGCTTAAATCCTTTATTGGCTGAAGTCAAACAAGACATCCAACAGCGTGGATGGCGAATTTACGATGAACGCAAACACCAAGGACAAATCCGCCATCTGGGTTTACGCATTGGACGACGGACTGGGGAAATGTTGTTGACTTTGGTAGTCAAGGATTGGAATTTATCAGGAATTGAAACCCAAGCCCAGGAATGGTTAAAGCGCTATCCCCAATTAATGGGTGTGTCGTTAAATCGCAATAGCGATCGCACAAATGCTATTTTTGGTTCTGAAACTCGTTGTATTGCTGGCGTTCCCTACCTGCGAGAAAAATTTGCTGATTTAGAATTTCAAATCCTTCCAGATACCTTTTTCCAGGTTTATACAGAAACCGCAGAAGCGCTATTACAGGTAATTCAATCCGAACTCAATCTTCAAGGACATGAGTTGCTAGTTGATGCTTATTGTGGTATTGGGACTTTAACATTGCCTTTAGCCAAACAAGTCCGCCAAGCCATAGGCATAGAATTACAACCTGAAGCTGTGCAGCAGGCAATTTTGAATGCCCAGATCAATGGCATTAATAATGTCACATTCCAAGTAGGCGCAGTAGAGAAATTGCTGCCAGAAATGGGAATTATACCAGATGTAGTGTTACTTGACCCGCCTCGCAAAGGATGCGATCGCGCCGTGATCGATTCTTTATTGCGATCGAAACCTTCACGCATCGTTTACGTCAGCTGTAAAGTAAGCACTCTGGCGCGTGATTTGAAATTGTTATGCCAAGATGGGCAATATACCATTACACGGATACAACCGGCTGATTTCTTTCCTCAAACAGCCCATGTAGAAGCTGTCGCCTTTCTAGATGCTCTCACATTGACAGAGGATTAGTGAGTCTTGGACAAAAACTCAAATTTCAAATTCCTAGCCTACTGCATACCAAAAATGCTAAAATTAAATTAAGGTCAAAATAAAAATGATTTTGTGACAAAAACTCAAGTAGCATCAACTCTAAACAAGATGAATCAGATTGTCTAAAGCAGTCTAAAGCAAAAATCGCTAATCCCAAAACCATCCTGTTACTCTTGCCAAAAATTTACAGAGCTTTGAGTTGCTAACTGTATGAAAACTTTTTTATAGCCGTTTTATGTATCAGCAATCTCATTTGTTAAATAGAGTCAATGCTCCCTAGCATTTTCAAAATTTAGTATTTAAAGACGCAAGTTTGAAGGCAGCACGATCACCTCAATTTTTATCAGGGTGCCTGTATTAGCAAACTGATGTCTAGCTAACTGAAAGCTACGGGGTTTCTCTAGTGATTACCATTTCCCTTCGTCCGGTTGGACGTAATTGGGGTACGATTAGTTTCGCCTCAACTCTTTATCTATGCCCAATTTTAGATTTACTGTTGGCGGAAATTCCCGCCAAACTACAAGCAGAACTCAGGCTAGGACTCCAAGAAGCCTTAGTCAATGCAGCCAAACACGGTAATAATCTTGATCCTAGTAAAACAGTTGTAGTCCGGTTTTCCTTAATAGATAATCAGTATTGGTGGGTAATATCAGACCAAGGACAAGGTTTTATTCCCGCATCTACTAACGATGAAGAACCAACCGATTATTTACCACCCGATGAGTCAGAAAATGGTCGTGGTTTATGTCTTCTGCACCAAATTTTCGATCAAGTAGAGTGGAATCGTAAAGGTACAGAATTGAGACTTTGTAAAGAAATGGCAAATCGCCCTCGTTTGTCTTTGAGACGCTAAGGCCGCAGAGCGGAAGTCAAAAGTCAAAAGTTTACCCTGAGCGCAGTCGAAGGGTCAAAAGTCAAAAAACTTAATCTATAGGCTTTTGATTGATTGGGAATGGTTGGTTTATTTATGCTGTGCGGAACCGGGAACTAGGATTGAGAAATTCCTTCCCCCCTGCTCCCTGCTCCCTGCTCCCCTGCTTCTTCTCCCCTGCTCCCTGCTCCCCTGCTTCTTCCCCCTACTCCCTACTCCCCACTCCCTTATTCCCGTGACTTTCACAGGGAGGCGCGGAAATTGACTTATCTAACCAGCCAACGGCTTGTTCTAATCTAACTATGGCTTCTTGTGGCTGATTTTGGACGAGATACAAAACTGCTGCGGCTGCTTGTTCACTAGCGCGAGAATTGCGGTTAGACTTGAGGCGATGCCAATCGTTAGGTGAGATACTTAGCCTTTCCATCAGAGCTTGGGCTAGTTCTAAGGTGCTAACTTCATTCAGTTGACTGGTTTTAGGAAGCTGGGTAGATTTCGACATGATTTTAATTGGTGAGTGCTGAGTGCTGAGTCAAAAGTTAAAATTTTGAGTATTGACTAGCATTTAATCATAGTTTACTACTTGAAAATGAAGCCGCCTAAACAATCACAGCCGTCAGGGTCAAATCAGGAACCGGATTTTGAGGAAGAACTAGAGGATGTTGAGCGATCGCTTGTCGCCTTAAAGGAACGTTACAATCAAGTGCAGAGCGATCGCCAAAAAAAGGCACAATGGCAACAGCATCGTCACGAATTACAACAAAATAAACACCAGACACCAGAAATCAAAGCAGAATTACAGCAGATTCAACAGCAGTTAGAAGCCCTAGAAATTAACTTAGAAAGCCAGTTATTTTCTTGGCGCAGTCTGAAAAAACCTTTCTGGCAAGCTGTCCGCTTTGGTGGTATGGGCGTTATCATAGGCTGGATATTAAAATCCTGTGCCGGGTAATCCCAATCTTGGCAGGATTAAGTTAAATGTTAATATTATTTAATATCTGTCTGATCTGACTTGACAAAATACTAGTTATATAATATGTTAAACCGACGAATTGCCGAAGTATTGCGGAGTGGTGAACCTGATGATTCTCTCATCATTCAAGGCTGGGTAAGAACAAAACGCGAGTTAAAAGGATTTGCTTTTATCGAAGTCAACGACGGTTCATCTCTAGCTAATTTGCAAGCCGTCATTAATCAGGATTTGCCAGACTACGAAGAAATCATCAAAAAACTGAATACAGGTGCGGCTGTAGAAGTCAGTGGGGTACTGGTAGCTTCTCAAGGTAAGGGACAGCGCATTGAATTACAAGCCCAAGCCGTGAAGGTCTACGGAGAAGCTGATCCCGAAACTTATCCTCTGCAAAAAAAACGCCACTCCTTTGAATTTTTACGCACAATTGGACACTTGCGATCGCGCACTAATTCCTTTGGTGCAGTTTTCCGAGTCAGAAACGCCTGTTCTGCGGCCATTCACGAATTTTTCCAACAAAGAGGCTTTTTATGGGTACATACACCCATCATTACAGCTAACGACTGCGAAGGCGCAGGAGAACTATTCAGCGTTACCAGCTTAGATTTAAAAAACATTCCCCGCACAAAAAGCGAAGCAGTAGATTACACACAAGACTTTTTCGGAAAACCCACATATTTAACAGTTAGCGGACAGTTAGAAGCAGAAGTCATGGCCATGGCCTTTTCTAACGTCTACACCTTCGCCCCCACCTTCCGTGCAGAAAATTCTAACACCTCCCGCCACCTCGCCGAATTTTGGATGGTCGAGCCAGAAATGGCATTTTGTGACCTAGAAGGGAACATGGATTTAGCCGAAGCATTTCTGAAACACGTTTTTAAATATGTCTTAGAAAAATGCCCAGAAGACATGGAATTTTTCAACCAGCGCATTGATAAAACCGTCTTAGAAACAGCCGACAATATTATTAATAATCAATTTGAGCGCTTAACTTATACAGAAGCCGTCAAATTATTAGAAAAAGCCGATGTTAAATTTGAATATCCAGTCAGTTGGGGCTTAGATTTGCAATCAGAACACGAACGCTATCTAGCCGAACAACTGTTTAAAAAACCCGTAATTGTCACAGATTACCCGGCGCAAATCAAAGCCTTTTATATGCGTGTGAACGATGACGAAAAAACCGTGCGCGCAATGGATATTCTTGCACCTAAAATTGGCGAAATTATTGGCGGTTCCCAAAGAGAAGAACGCCTAGAAGTGTTAGAACGCCGCATTTTAGCCCAAGGAATGCAGCCAGAAGACTTATGGTGGTATATGGATTTGCGCCGTTATGGTAGTGTTCCCCATGCTGGTTTCGGCTTAGGTTTTGAAAGACTCGTGCAATTTATGACAGGTATGGCGAATATCCGTGATGTCATACCGTTCCCTCGCACACCCCAAAGCGCCGAGTTTTAGTAATGTAGCATTGTAGTATTGTCGGGGATTGTCCTTACTTTTCAAGGGATCTGGAAAACCCCGCTTCCATTCTTCTCCCCTGCAAGGCTACGGTGTAAACACAAATGATTCGGTAAGTCAAAATTATGTTTTGTAGGGTGTGTTGTCGCGTAGCGCAACGCACCATTCTAGATTATCGGTGCGTTAGGACTAAAGTCCATAACGCACCCTACCCAAATAAAAGGTTAGGCTAAGTTTGTGCAGCAAAACCAAGATTTATCCCTTGTTATGATTGGATGAGTTACAAGTTACGTAACCCATAACTCTGGTTTCTTTTTATTGCTGTGCTGTTGGTTTTGATATGTCTCCGTCAGAGTTTCAGGCTTTTGAAAGGCAGGCGTATAAACGTCTAGACATTTTAGAAGCTGCCCCTAACAAGGAAGCATTAATGCAACTGCCAAGTAATCGTTTTGAAGCTTTATCAGGAGACAGAAAGGGTCAGTAGAGTATCCGAATAAATAATAAATGGCGCATTTGTTTTAATTGGCCTGATGATTCTCCTACACCCTTCAACATTGAAATCGTAGATTATCACTAAAGGAGAATTTTATGGCACGTCCGCCTATTCACCCTGGGGAAATTCTGGCTGATGAAATTAATCAACTGGGCATAACTGCTAGTGAATTAGCTGGTAAACTCAATGTCCCAAAAAATAGAATCACTGAAATCATTAATGGACAAAGAGGGATAACAGCCGATACAGCTTTAAGGTTAGGTTATTATTTTGGCACTGGTGCTGAACTTTGGATGAATCTTCAAAAGAATTATGAACTTAAGGTAGCTGAACAAACAAACGGTAAAGCGATTCGAGAAAGTATTAAACCGTATGTTTTAGTTACTTAGTCAGGTAAGAGGCAAAAGCCACACGGTTATTTCCAGTTGCCCAGATGGAAGATTTGCGTGGGGTGATGTAGTGATAATTTTAGGTGATATCCGGGTTGGAACATCGCAGTTGAGGACTGTATGATGAATTATGAATTATGAAGTTTGAATTAAAAAAATCCAAATTTAGCTTCACAATTCATAATCTATTAGCTTTCAACCTGAAGTCAAAATGCCATAACCAGCTTGAGTTTTGGGCTACTGTGTTCTAACTCAAAACTCTGAACTTCAGAAATTAGCTGAGGGTTTAAGCCATTTGATTTTCAATCGCCCAACGCGCTAGTTCGGTGCGGTTGTGGAGGTTGGTTTTACCCAACATATTGGACACATGGCTTTCAACTGTACGCTGACTAACGTTTAATTCTTCAGCAATTTCCCGATTAGCTAAACCCCTAGCCACAAACTGTACTACTTTCAGTTCTGTTGGGGTTAACTGGACATCAAAGGGAACCTGAATACGGGAACCGTTTTCGCCTCCTTTGGCTTGGTGTTCTTTCCAACGAGTAGTTTGCTTCAGGGAAGATTCTACTTGTGCTACGAGTTCTTCTGGTTCAAAGGGCTTGACCATATATACGTCAGCCCCTTTATTCAGACCTTTAACTCGGTCTGCACTTTGTCCTTTGGCTGAGAGGAAAAGTACGGGAATCCAGCCGGTGCGTTCATTTTGTCGGACTTGTTCTACAAAAGTGTATCCGTCCATTTCCGGCATCATTACGTCACAGATGATCATATCTGGAATATCTTGTTCAAGAATATCCAGGGCTTCTCTTCCATTTTCGGCAGTGTTGACTTCATAGCCTCTGAATTCCAGGTAATCCTTCACCAGCAAGATGAGGTTAGGGTCGTCATCAATCAGTAGCAGTCTTTTATGATCTTTCATGCTGGGTTCTTTCATAGCAGTGGCACTTGTCGCGCTTCGGTCCATCAAGGTCTTGAATGGTTATCCTTTATGGTGGATCATTGAGATGTTGTCCTTTATCCTACTTAACTTGCCTTTGTTTTGCGGGAAATTTCAAAAGTGGTGAACACTTTCTATGAAACTTCCATCTCATTGGTAGACTCCGGTAAGGATACGTAGAGCAATAGTATTTATAATGCGCTATTATATATCGCTTTGAAAGGGGCGGGTGAAAAAACACTGATTAAATATCATCTTTCCGATTCATGAGGTACGTATTGGCTCAAGATGACCCTAACTTCAAAACAACCCGCGCTTTCAGATGCTTACTGCTTTATCATATCCTGCGGATGTTCAGCCTTTATCAAAGGTTTACAAGCAAGTAGGGAGATTTTCGGCAAAAGATGGGTTAAAAATGTATATTCTTCCACCATCATCATGCCTATCAAGTGTTCTGGGATGATTTGCTCAATAACTTCTGGTTTTGCAAAGGCAATACCAGGCACCATCTGGGTAGAACACCATTATCGGTCTAGAACCACAAACTCGCAAGCAATTGGCTTTAGTCCTAACGATGCAAATGGGAAACTGTCTTGGTGCTGATCAAGTTTTAATTCTTGAATTCGCCGTTTTTCTTAGGTATTCCCAAGATCCCAGACTAACTTGTTTTGCACATAAGTTAGCAACTGTCTCGTCAGCAAAGATCAAAATGTGTCGCTGAATTTTTGCCAGTCCTAAAGTTTCTACACAATTACTTAAGGCTTTGTCGTCCAGAGGCTGAGTGATTTTGGGGATTTGACGGCGGCACTGGATCACTGTAATCTTACTCATCACGAAGCACCCTGATTACAGTTCTATAACAATTTCCCGGCTTTGCAAATAAATTTAGCGATAAAAGAATATTCGTAACTTACCGAGCAAAACCCGATAGATAAAAATATTTGAGTATTTGTACTTAAGTAATTGAGCGATCGCCTAGTGCGGGAACCCGTACTCAAGTCCTCGTTGCCATTGTCTGTTGATTTTAGGTAGATTAGCACTCAGGAGTTGAGAGTGCTAACTCTAAGAAAACTCTAAGAGAAGAGAAAAGAAAATAAATATTTATGGCAGCTGTAACTTTAAGCGTTTCCACAGTTAAACCCCTAGGCGATCGCGTTTTCGTAAAAGTGAGCGCCCCCGAAGAAAAGACCGCAGGTGGACTGTTTTTACCCGATAATGCCCAGGAAAAACCCCAAGTAGGCGAAGTAGTCGCTCTTGGACCTGGCAAGCGTAATGATGACGGTAGCCGTCAAGAATTAGACATCAAAACCGGCGATAAAGTGTTGTACTCCAAGTACGCTGGCACTGATATCAAGCTCGGAACAGAAGAATACGTACTGCTTTCAGAAAAAGACATCTTAGCAGTCGTCATGTAATGGGGAATAGGGAGTAGGGAGTAGGGAGTGGGGAAGAAAAACGCCCAACGCCCAACGCCCAACGCCCAACGCCTAATTCCAAATCAAATTGACTTACTCCCTGAATAGAGACAAATATGGCAAAACGCATTATATACAACGAAAACGCCCGTCGCGCCCTGGAAAGAGGCATTGACATCTTGGCTGAAGCCGTAGCTGTTACCCTTGGTCCTAAAGGTCGTAACGTAGTTCTAGAAAAGAAATTTGGCGCACCCCAGATTGTGAATGACGGTGTAACCATCGCCAAAGAAATCGAACTAGAAGACCATATCGAAAATACTGGCGTAGCTTTGATTCGTCAAGCTGCTTCCAAGACCAATGACGCTGCTGGCGACGGTACTACAACTGCTACCGTTTTGGCTCACGCGATGGTCAAAGAAGGCTTACGCAACGTTGCAGCAGGCGCTAATGCAATTTCTTTGAAGCGTGGTATTGATAAAGCTTCCGCCTTTTTGGTAGAGAAAATTGCTGAACACGCTCGTCCAGTAGAAGATTCTAAATCCATTGCCCAAGTTGCGGCGATTTCAGCTGGTAACGACGAAGAAGTGGGTCAGATGATTGCCCAAGCAATGGACAAGGTAGGCAAGGAAGGCGTAATTTCCCTAGAAGAAGGGAAATCTATGACCACCGAGCTAGAAATAACCGAAGGTATGCGCTTTGAAAAAGGCTATATCTCTCCTTATTTCGCTACCGATGCTGAACGCATGGAAACAGTCTTTGATGAGCCTTACCTGCTAATCACCGACAAGAAGATTGCTTTAGTACAAGACTTGGTACCAGTTTTAGAGCAAGTAGCTCGCTCTGGTCGTCCTTTGGTGATTATCGCCGAAGATATTGAAAAAGAAGCTTTAGCGACTTTGGTAGTTAACCGCTTGCGTGGTGTACTGAATGTTGCGGCTGTGAAAGCTCCTGGTTTTGGCGATCGCCGGAAAGCGATGCTAGAAGATATCGCCGTTCTAACTGGTGGTACATTGGTAACAGAAGACGCTGGTCTGAAGCTAGAAAATACCAAGCTAGAAAGCCTGGGTAAAGCTCGCCGTGTCACCATTACCAAGGACACAACCACAATTGTTGCTGAAGGTAACGAAGCCCCTGTGAAGGCTCGTTGCGAACAAATCCGTCGTCAGATGGAAGAAACCGAATCTTCTTACGACAAAGAGAAGCTGCAAGAACGTCTTGCTAAACTCTCTGGTGGTGTAGCTGTGGTGAAAGTGGGTGCAGCCACTGAAACCGAAATGAAAGATAAGAAGCTACGCCTAGAAGACGCGATCAACGCCACCAAAGCTGCTGTAGAAGAAGGGATTGTTCCCGGCGGTGGTACAACTCTAGCTCACCTTGCTCCTGAATTAGAAACTTGGGCAAAAGCTAATCTGAAAGATGAAGAGTTGATTGGTGCTTTGATTGTCGTTCGTGCTTTACCTGCGCCTCTGAAGCGGATTGCTGAAAACGCTGGTCAGAATGGTGCTGTAATTGCTGAACGTGTGAAAGAGAAAGATTTCAACATTGGCTACAATGCTGCAACCAACGAATTCGTTGATTTGTTAGAAGCTGGTATTGTTGACCCTGCGAAGGTAACTCGTTCTGCGCTGCAAAACGCTGCTTCTATCGCTGGTATGGTGTTGACAACCGAATGTATCATCGTTGACAAGCCTGAGCCTAAAGATGCTGCTCCTGCTGGTGGCGGTGGTATGGGTGGCGGTGACTTCGATTACTAATAGTCTATAGCCACATAAATTGAAAAATAGCTGCTTCCTAATGGAGGTGGCTGTTTTTTTTGGAAATCGAACCGCAGAGGCGCAGAGGGCGCAGAGAGAAGAATTAATTAGGTGTAACTCAGCAGATTAGAAAATGCTATACATCGTATAGTATCAGCAGTATTTTTTTCCTTAAACAATCAGAAGAAATACAAAATGCTTAAATTCAACTCAAAGCTGAAAGTTGATCAAGTTTACTTTTTAACTCTGGAGATACCATTAATGGATTGTAAACTTCTCCCTGATAAGGTTGCCAAACATAACCATCACTAAATGGTTGGAAAACTGGTAATGTTTCTACTTCCTGTTTAAGTGCTTTAGACAAAACTAATCCTGGAATAGATAAATTAGGCAAATCTTCAATCAGTTCACTATAGGTTCTAAATTCATCAACTTCTACACCAACTAAAGCATAACGAAATGTAGAATCAAACTTTAGAGCTTCATAGAATAAAAGACCTAACTCTGTCATTAAATAAGCACTTTCAGGGCTATCTATGCCCACTTCACTAATATTATCTGGGTAAAGGCGACACCACCAATTATTTTCTATATCTTGAAAAGTGTCTGTGCAACATAGGTGTATACGATTATCTGAGAGTTTCAATGCAAAAGTCGTTGCCCCCAGATAGTTAGCCAATTCCTTAGCACTGCTTTCATCAGAGCCACACTCTGCCGATAAACTAAATATCCACGCCATGCCTATAGACTCCTATTCTTATAGTGCTAATCAACTCTTTCCCAATCGTTTTGGGTGTTTGCCAATGCTGATTCGTACTTTTCTAGAGACATTGTAGCTCTTGGCAAAATGCTAACGTGGGTTGGGCTATCCTGAACAGCTTGCAAATCTCCAGTGATGTTGCTGTCATCAATTTGCCATAGGGGATCTTTTCCAGTTCCACCAAATTTAGCAGGTTTGCGAGATGTTGGTAAACCGTCAATGGATAGGGAAACGGACATTCCCTTTGTATCTCTAATAGCAACAGCAACCAATTCTCCCCACAACTTCTCACGTTCTGACTCTGCTAACAAATAGCCTTGCTCATCCAGATAAGTTACGGGCATTTGCTCAATATTTATATCAATGCCAAGTCTAACTCCTAATAGTCTAGCACTCCGACCTACTTTGGGCTTACCATTTTGCTCTGCCATACCACGATAGTAGAGTTTTGCCATTAGCCAATATTACAATATTTCAAATATAATAAATATTATCATGTTATTTTAGAGGAGTAAAATTTCCGTTTAATTCTTTATTTAAAACATAAATAATAAATATTGTAATTAATTGAAAGAATTTAACCTTCAAGAAAGTCATCGGGTTTAATTCCAGCTTGCTTCAAAATTGATCGTAATGTGCCTTCTGGCATATCACCAGAATGATTAGGAATGGTAGTATAAAGATTAGTTTCCGGGTTAAACCAAATTTCGTGACTTCCTGCGGCTTGACGATAAAAAACAAAACCAAATTTTTTGATAATTTTAATAATTTCTCGATAACTAAACCCAGATAACCTACCCATCAATTCACTAATATCCTACTACTAAAGGATAGTTAAACTGCTCAGTTATAGGTTGCAAATACTCTAATTCTTCATCCTGATTTTGCGCTTCTAATAACTTTCTCGCTACATCACGAGCAATTTCTAAAGTTTCTGCAACAGTCCTTCCTTGAGCAACTAACCCTTGCAAATCATCAGATGTTGCTAAATAAACACCTTCTGGTAATTTTTCAATACGGATGTTTAGTAGTTTTTCCATAGTTTATCAAGTGATAAATTAGTCAATTATCTGAGATAATAACATATAAATTTCCTAATTTCAATTTAGTATTTTATCGAGGATATTATGCAAGAGTCTGTAATTTATCAAGATATAGTTCAAAAACAAGCATTAAAAATGATTAGTCGTCTTCTGAAACGTCGTTTTGGTGATATTAATGATTCATTAATGATACAGGTGAGAAATTTATCTGCTGATGATTTAGAAGATTTAGGCGAAGCATTATTTGATTTTTCCGAAGTTGCTGATTTGGTAGTTTGGTTAGAACAGCAGCATTAGGGCGTTATTCAGCGATCAAAAATGGGCATTATATAAAGTAGGGTGTGTAGCATTAGGCTAACGCACCCTTATTAAATACTCAATATTAAAAATGGCAAAAGCAAAATATGAAGGTTATTGTGACGTACAGCCGACTAAATTAGTTAGAGAAAAATTCGGTGATACTCAGGTTTATGGACAAAATGCTAAGTCTTTGCTGACAAAAGCTAGCGGTTTTATTGGTGATTATGATTTTACTCTCAATCCTTACCGGGGTTGTCAGTATGGTTGTAGTTATTGTTATGCGGCTGCATTTAGTCCGAATACTCAGATGCGCGACGATTGGGGTAAATGGGTAATTGTTAAAGATAATGCTGCGGAAGTTTTAACTAAAGAATTACAAAAATGGTATAAGCAATATCCTCAAACTCCTCCCAGAATTTACATGAGTAGTGTTACAGATCCTTATCAACCTCTGGAATCTCGACATCAATTGACTCGCAGATTGTTGGAGGTAATGCTAGATGTGAGGGATGATGGTTATCCTACACCAACGTTAGTAATTCAAACTCGCAGTCCCATTATTACTAGAGATATTGATTATTTACAACGTTTTCAGCGCTTGCGAATTAATATGAGTATTCCGACGGGGAGTGAATCAGTGCGGCGGGATTTTGAACCGCGATCGCCTAGCGTTAGAGCCAGATTAAATGCCATCATTAAACTGAAGCAAAGTATTGACTCTTTTAAAGGGTTTGTCCCCAAAATATCTATTACGATTACTCCCTTACTTCCTACTCTATACACTGATGAAGCTGCTTTTATTAGTAAATTGGCTGTTGCTGATAGAGTGGTAATTCAAGATTTTCATGCTAATCATCGTCGTTCCCTCATCGCCTCAACTCGCCAAGAAGCTGAGGAAATTAAGCAAAAATATGATTGGTGGTATAATGCGGAAAATTTTAGTTACCTCAAATTTAAAGAAAAGTTATTTAATCAACTTCCAGGTGTAGAAATTAAAGAAGGTAAGGAGGGTTTTGGGTATGAGTAATCCCATTGCTAATTGGTGGCGTAGTCAGCAATTTAACTCGGCTTTGAAACGTGGGGATACAAAAAAAGCAGTACAGTTATTGCAAACTATTCAGAAATCAGGTGCGAGTTTTTCTTGGATAGAAAAATTATTTAGGGATAAGCTAAAAATTGAGCGTTATTCTCAAGATTATAAACGGGAGATAGAAAATTTAACTAAACAAATAACATCTGCGCCTCATCAAACAGATAATCTCACATTAGCACCAGACGAAAAGTTTATTAAATTTATCTATGAAACTTTTAATTTAGTCCAGCATGATGAATATAAGCTACAAGTGACTGGGATTGACCAAGAAATATTTGATGGTTTGGAAGCTAGTCTGGTTGAATACCTACAAGCAGAGTTTGGTAAAATGTCTGAACAACAGTTAGCTATTAAACTAGAAGATGCTTTAGAAGATATTCATAAATTAAAAATTGGACAAGACCCAAACTACGGTTTGAGTTTGACTCCTCATGTCTATTTTATGAAGTATTTTTTAGAAGGTGTATATTGTATATATTTAGCTTGGTTTCTGATTTATCAGGATGGACTACTACCGACGCAGGTAAAAATTCTTGATATTGGATCAGGACCAGGAACAGTTGCTTATGGGTTAGCTTTATTTCTTAAAAGTGGTCTTAAGTTTTTTAATATTCCCCCGATCCATATATCCTATTACTCTTTAGACCAGCAAGATACTTTCCAATTTAAAGGACTTCAGTTTTGGCGAAGATATATTGAGTCGCAGATAACCCCTATCAATGCTTACTTTCGGTTTGTGACTGCTAACATCTTTAATTGGAATTATCAAGCGGATAATTTACCTAATGATTTTTTTGACTTCATTATCATTTCGCATTGTTTTTTTGCCGATAAAAATCAAATACTACAAGTTAATAGGATTTATCAAGACATCATTACTAAAAGTTTAAGTTCTCAAGGTTATGTTTTGTTAGTCATACAGGATAAAAGATTATTTAGTCTTTATAAATGTCAACAAAGTAAAAATGTAGAACAGGAAAAAAATATTGTTATTCAGTTTCTTTCGGATTTAGGTTTAAACCTGGTCTGGTATAGATATTTAACATCTACAGATTCTCGACTACCTGTTTCTGCTAGTAAATTTGGTAAATTTGCTAGAGAAAATTTACCTAAGCAACTGTATATGAGTCCGATGATGCAAAAATATTTGGCTCAGAAATATGAGTCTCACTATACATTAGATGATTATGTAATTTTGGCACAAAAGCAGAATTGAAAGTTGTGAAATTGTATCAACCGCAAAATTTTCACTACAGAATATTTCGTGAAATCTCACTGGTGAGAATATCGCATTCAAAAAATGTAGGGTGTGTTAGCGATAGCGTAACGCACCGATTAAATATCAATAAAAGATGGTGCGTTACATTTCATTAACACACCCTACAAGATGATCTGCATGGATTTTTTGTTTTTCTTCTAGATACATACCATATCCGAAACCTATACTCAGCATGATATAACTCAACTGCAAACAAGAACCAAATTAAAAACATAGCACTTATAATATCTGATGCTTCATAACCTTTTTTCATCAAAGTGTCTATAATTAATTCACTCTTGGGAATTAGTGCAAGAAATGGTGCATAGGTTATTGCAGCAGGTAAAGTAGCGAATACAGAAATAACAAAACCTAAAATAATTGTTTGCCAATTTCTAAACTTAAGCCATTGAGGAGGATTACTCCAAAATATTTTCAGCAATAGTAAATATAATCCTATCAAACCTAGATATATAACTAAAGATAATAATAAAAATAATAAAACAGGAAATAGAAAAAAGTAAAAGTCTGGAACTTGATTAACTAAAAGTTTTAAATATAAAAATAGAAAGTGATATATTTCAACAATTCCTACAATGGCTCCCATAAATGTTGGGATAGAAAGACCTAAAGCTCTCCAAATACATATTCCAATAATTTTAAGATCACGACCAAAAAATATCCAGTAAATAATATAAAATACTGCAATTACAATCAGGTTTATAATAGACATTTAGTTACTCATGTATATACTATTTTCAAAATCAAGTATTGATAAAAGTAGCTATGTAAGTCAATTACAGCTTCATCAATAATTAATTTATCATACATACTATAAATTAATTATAAATTCAGTATGCTTTACGTAAATTTACTGTAGAGACGCACCCCAAACGCCTCTACAAAAACCCCTAAACTACAAAATCTCCCTACCCAAATAAACCTGCAAAACCTCTGGTACTTTAATCGTCCCATCAGGTTGCTGATAATTCTCCAAAATCGCTGCCATAGTTCTACCCACAGCCAAGCCGGAACCGTTTAAAGTATGGACAAACTGCGTCCCTTTCTTACCCGCTTCCTTAAAGCGAATATCAGCCCGGCGTGCTTGAAAATCTACACAATTAGAACAACTGGAAATTTCTCGATACTTCCCAGAAGAAGGCAACCATACTTCTAAATCATAGGTTTTCGTAGCCCCAAAACCTAAATCAGCAGTACATAAATTAATGACTCGATAAGGTAATTTCAAAGCTTGTAAAATTGCTTCGGCATTGACTACTAATTTTTCCAATTCATCAAAAGAAGAACTGGGATGAACAACTTTTACTAACTCAACTTTATTGAATTGATGCAGACGAATTAAACCCCGCATATCTCGCCCATAACTTCCCGCTTCCCGCCGAAAACAGGGAGTATAAGCACAGTGATAAATTGGTAATTCTTCCGCAGCTAAAATTTCTCCTCGGTAAAGGTTGGTAACGGGAACTTCTGCTGTGGGTATCAACCACAATTCATCATCAGCACATTTAAAACTTTCTTCCGCAAACTTCGGTAACTGACCTGTTCCGGTTAAAGCATCAGTATTCACTAACAACGGCGGACTAACTTCTACATAGCCGGCTTCTGTTTGCGTCTTCAGCATAAACTGAATTAATGCCCTTTCTAAAGCCGCACCCGCACCAACGAGAGTTACAAACCGACTTTGGGCAACTTTCACAGCTCGCTCAAAGTTGAGAATACCCATTTTTTCCCCGATTTCCCAATGGGGAATAATCTTCGGGTTTTCAGGTAGATATTCATCACCCCAGCGTCGCACCTCTTGATTATCATTTTCACTTGTGCCAAAAGGTGTGAACTCACTGGGTAAATTAGGAAGTGCTAACACCAGTTGCTCAATTTCGGCTTTGAGGGCTTTTTCTTGGGGTTCCAGTTCACTTAATTGGGCTTTAAGGTCGTTACCTTCGTCCCGCAAGGCTTGAATTTCTGGAGATTTCGGATCAGTACCAGATTTAATCTTCTGTCCTACAAGCTTACCAATTTCGTTACTGCGGGCTTGAAGTTTACTGCGTGTCCCCTCCAGTTCCCGTTGTTGCTTGTCTAACTGTAAAATCGGTTCGATGTCGTATTTACCACTACGACTGTTCAAACGTTCTTGGATTAATTGGGGATTTTCCCGTATTTGCTTAATATCCAGCACAGATTTTTCTCGGTTTTTTGCCTAGTGTCTTCTTGCCAAAACATCAGCATATCCTGATTTTGGCTTGGTAGGGCAGGAATTGCCAGTCCCACAATTTTGCTTTGCTAATCTTGCTCAAGCTAGAAAATTCTATATTAATTCTGATTCCAACTAAAGCTTTCAATTTTTAGTAATGCGATTAAGCAGCCAAATGGACACGACAAGCCCTGCGAAGTGGGCTGAGACGGTGTTGATGTTTGCCTGGACTACAAGCATATCTAGACCGCTAATAATCCGCGTGGGGTCAAATAATTGAGTGGTTGCGGCTTGGGGAGAGATCGACCTGGCTACCAATGTCCCCACGATCGCTTGTGAACCCAATAATGTGACTAGCATTCCCACTAAATTAATCCACAGTCCCAGGCGTAATACTTGCAGCGTCTCACTTTTGCGAGGGCGGTTACTGGGATTTGAGGATTGCAATTGATTACCTATTCTGGTATAGCGGTAAGCCAAATAAATGCCGCCACCTAAAATCAAAATTCCGCAAACTGCTAAAAATACGCCAAACCCAGTTCCAGGATTATTGCCTGTGCCGGTTCGCTGCTGACTAAATATTGCAAATAGCAGCACAATAATGGCAGAAACAACTCCTAGGACTAACTGAATCCAAAAGCTAATCCAACCTGTGAGGCGAAAGGTTTGGGCGATCGCGCGGAGATTAGACGAAGACGATGGGGTGTCGGGGTTTTCTGACATACTGATCACTAATGTGCTAAGGACTTGTTAAATTTAATATCACATTTACTAGATGGAGTGTCAGTGTTGAATGCTGATTTGATTGTGTTTACGAGCTTATAGGTGTTTATGCCGAGTTTTCACACGACTGAATTTTTGAGCTTTTGTACTGGGATAATCACTGTAAAACAAAGTGTTTATTAACTTTTGCAGACAAAACGCCATTTTGCTTGTAAAATTTCTTCGATGGCATTTTATGCTTAGGCAGTTCTAACCAGTTTGGCATCACTTGACACCTGGAAGCTGACCAGGCGATCGCTTTAATTGCTCCTCTCCACAATACCTATAACTGGGGTAGGAACGTAGTATATTGCGCTCCTAAAACTTGCACATCCGTCCCGCGACTTTAGCCGTGTGGGTAATTGTTGTAATGTTTAACCTGGGAATACCCTGCCAAAGTAGCCATATATAACTGCTTATTTTGTAGTAGCACTATATACTGTCTACCAGGATTGTAAATACCACTATTACCAGGCATTTTTTAGCCATTCACTAAACCATGAAACTTGAGGATATATATCAATTCTTTGAGAATCCTCCGCCAACTTATCTCTGTCAGGAACTAGCAATTTGCTACATTGTGTATATTTTATTGCAGGGTGAATCCTACGGAACTGAGTTGATCCAGCGACTGGAAACTGAATACCCTACCTATCGGCTTTCAGATACCGTACTTTATAGTGCGATTAAATTTCTCGAAGACGAAAGTGCGATTAATGGGTATTGGAAGAAGCTCGAAGGGCGAGGTCGCCCCAGACGGATGTACCAAGTTTCTCCACAATGGCAAGAACAATCACAACATTTAGCGCAACTTTGGCAAGATTACACCAAGGGGAGAACAAATTAGTAAACTACCTACACCGATTTGTCCTTCCCAAATGCGGAGTAGGCTTTGTCCCAGATTTCACCACCTGTCGGAAACAAGCTAAGTGGTCCTGACAACAAGCAAGCAATCCCCGGAACTTCAGGGTTATTTACAAAAACCCCCAAAGCTGCAATGTTAAGTGCAGCGTTAATATCAGCGTCATGCTCAAAAGCACAATGTCCACATTTGAACAACTTGCCAGAACGATAGGATTTACCTTTGACTGGGTGTACATGGTGACACTGCGTTCGCGTAGCGTGCGCTTTGCGCTTACAAGTCTGACTTGTATAAGCAGGTGGAACAAATACCACTGGAACACCAGCAATATTTGCCTTGTAGTCAACAAAAATCCGCAATTGGTAAAAAGCCCAATTGTTAGTTCTACGTCGCTCAGTCTTACTTCTGGGTTGCTGATTGAGCGATTGTCTGATATTAGTCAAGTCTTCAAAAGCAAGAGCAGAGTTAGTCTGCTTTGCCTCTTGAACAAGTTGTTTCGATATGTTGTGATTCAGCCACTTTTGAAACCTTTGTTCTCTGCCAGTGAGCCTTCTAAGCAGTTTTCTAGAACTCCTAGTGCGTTTGCTTTGAACATTAGCTCTGACCTTACTGTATCGGTCACGAGTGTTTTGAATCTGTTTACCACTCCAAGAGTTACCATTGCAAGTAGTGGCTATGTCACGCCTCCCAAGATCGACACCAATTACCTTGGGAGTCTTGCCCGTGGGATTAGTGGGCAGATCAACACAAATATTGATGTAATAGTCACCTTGTTTAGTTTTATTCAACGTTGCTGCTGTCGGTACTTGCCCTTTAAGCAATGCCAACTGGTAATTACCAATCAACAACTTGAATTTAACTCGACCACACATCAATGTAACGCCAACAGTTTGCAGTTCTTCCAAGTATTGAAAAGTCCGGGCATCCAAATTAATAGATGTTGGTCTAAACTTATGGACTTGTTTAACTGCCTTGGCGTTACCAATTACACGGCGAATAGCTTGGCAGACGTGATTAGCTTTAATGCCTGTCTGCGCCTTAACGGGTGCATACACCAGATGATGCAGCTTTACCGTATTCCAGCATTTCTCGCGCTTTGCAACTTCATGTATCTGATTGCAAGCGTCGGCAAACCCCTGCAAAGTGCGGTCTATCTCAGACCGAAACTGTATAGGTACTTGAAGCTTGCATTTTACAGATATTGTTTGCATTGCATCCTTACCAAAATTCATCCAAGTATAGCAGAAAATACAATGCACAAACCATTAGCCAGCAAAATATTTGCTAATTGTTCAACTGTCCCCATCGTTGTTTGTGCCAGCGCACAAAATTACTCAGGGGACGTTTCACAATTAGTCCTCCATTCCTCTCACCACCAAATCTATACTCAGATTGGTGGTGAGAGGAATGGAGGGTTAGACCAATAATTGATCCTAGATAAATCTCCTCGCATAAAAAAAATAACAATTTAGTTATGGATACTGCAATTGTGCCATCTACCTTGCTGCTCACCTTGTTGTTATCAGTTGGTCTGTTTTTCTTTATTCGGGCTTCCACCAAAGACCGAATTACAAAAGCAGAACTGGTATCTGAACAAGATGAAGCCGCTTTAATGCCCAAAGTTAAGGAGTATTTTCGCTCCCGTTCTTACCAAGTAGCAGCAATAGACCGAGAAAAAAATCAAGTAATTTTTGAAGGTTTTGTTCAACCCAGCTTATTTTTAGCTGTGTTTTTAACACTGCTGGCATTTGGGGGTATGGCCTGTCTGGCGCTGGTTTTATCGATGCTTTTTCCTAACTTCGGTACTTTGTTTATCGGATTAGTAATACTGTCACCTTTGAGTGGTCTGTTTTATTGGAAAAAATCAGGAAGATTTGAAAAGGTATCTTTCCAGATAGAATCAGCAAACCAGGGGGAATTAAGCTCTGCAACTAAAATTACGATCATTGCCCATAGAGATGAACTCATGGAGTTACAGAGGGCTTTACAGTTAAAATCTGCTGATTGACATGAAGGAGGAGGACAAAGTTGGCGGCCACATAAGTTTTCCCTACGACATGGCATCGTAGGGAAAAGATTATATTTGCTGACAGAGCTTCTTTGACAACGCATTTGAGGAGAGTGCAACTCAACTCTCACTTGCAAATGCATTTTGCTGCTATATAAAACCTAGATTCAGTCTAGACTTTATTTCTTACTTCAATGGGAGCATGGGAGCGGTTATCCCTGAGTAAGCTTATTCGCAGAGCGAACGCTACGCGAACACGCTTTAGCCAAACGTGATCATTTAATTGCTCTATCTGACTCCCCTCTGCATCATTTGACTAGAAATCAAGCGGTCGATACAAACTAACGTGGTTTGAGAAGAAGTTGATTTTCTAATTAAATCCAATGAACTGGACTGGATATACTGGCAAATCAGTCACAAACTTAAAAAAAACGAAAACTTTGCATAAACTGAACAACTTTACCAGTTAAATGATTGTCAGAAGTCACATTACACACTTTAAGATAACCATTTATGATTTAGCGGCTACTAGCCATGGCCACTGGTTCTAGACCTACGGGAGATTCTAATGTCCGCAGGCTGGGAAACAAGAAATGGTTTTCTTCAACGTATTGAGCGCCAAACAGTCCCTTTTCTGCCCAAAAATAACGGTCTGTGGTGTGTTCATTTCGCTTGACAAGTAGCAATGCTGGTGGCGCAATCCCTTCAGCTTGAATGAATTTTCTCGCTGCTGTTACAGGTTTTTCTTCGCCACTTTCGATGCTATATTGAGGCACATGTTCTAGAATGCGTCGCCCTTCTTGGCGACGGCGACTTTTCCGCTTACGTCTTCTTGCCAATTGATTTTCCTCCTCTTTCAAGCTATAGATTGTAGTTATAGCTACAAAATCCGTCGCAATTATATAAGTTCTAGTTCAAAATATCAATAGTTCTTAAACTTTTGATACAGAAAAATAATGTTTGAAATTGGTAAAGCATATAATTCCCCGGTGCAAACCATTACTACAAAGATTTAGTTAAGCTTTATTCAAAGAGTGAGCAAAAATAAAGCTACTTTCTTCTATCTTCCCTTAAATTCTGTGATCCTGAGCAAAAGCTAAAAAATGTTAATGTCTGCTAGTTCAGATTTTGTTGCTCTATGCCGAGAGCAAATAGCACTGCTAACCCAAGGACTGGGAGCATCTTTAAGTGTTGTTTACTTAACACAAGAGTTGGTAGATGCTCCTGCTGGCGAGGCCAAACTGATTCCTGTGGTGGTTTACCCGGAGACAGCAGTCTTGCAGCCTGGGAATGAAATGGCTGAAGCCACAGTTGCGGATGTTTTGGTATTACCTCAGCAACATAGTAAGTTATTGACAGCTGGGACGGGATCACCGATTTCATCACAGGAGACAACGAAAGCAGATGCTGAAGCACCAGATATAAAAGAGGAATATCGACTCAGTGGCCACCAAATTGTGCTGCCTCTGATCCATGAAGGTGTGATGATGGGGCTATTGGTGACAGGTAGAGAAGACAGGGGATGGAATGAAAAAGAGCAAAGCGAAATTCAGAAAATAGTCCAGACGCTGGCGATCGCCTGTATTCTAGATCAACGTCGCGCTTGGTTACAGCATCAGCTACATCAACAGCAAATTATCCAAGAACAGCAGCGAGATTTGCTCGATAACCTCCTGCACCAGTTTCGTAACCCCTTAACAGCAATCAGAACCTTTGGCAAATTGCTATTAAAACGCCTGCGACAAGGTGATCCTAATCGAGAAGTAGGAGTGAATATTGTCCGAGAAAGCGATCGCCTGGAAGAATTGCTGCGACAGTTCGATCAAGTAATTGATTGGACTGAGGCAGATTTAGCGCCTTTGTCATTGCCGGAAAATGAAGTATTTGTAGAAGCAACTGTAGAAAAAGAACGCAAACCAGCGTTATTGTTGCCGGGAACGGGAGAGAAAGAAACTGATTGCTTTGTAGTTGATTTATTAACACCATTATTAGTGTCAGCTCAAGCAATAGCACAGGAACGTCATCTACAACTGAAAACAGAAATTCCCAGGAATCTACCACTGGTACAAGTTAATGTCAAGGCATTGCAAGAAGTATTGAGCAATATTATTGATAATGCCTTGAAATACACTCCTCCAGGCGGCAAGATTTTCATTCAGGTAGGGCAAGAAAAAGCTAATTTTCAAGGAATTGCTATTAGTAATACTGGATCTGGGATTCCCCCAGAAGATTTAGCACATTTGGGAGAACGCCATTATCGGGGAGTACAAGCGCAAACTGAAATTCCTGGTAGTGGTTTGGGGCTAGCGATCGCCAAACAGTTAATACAACAAATGCAGGGCGAAATTGAAATTTTCAGCCCTGCAATTAACTCAAATATGTCTTCAGCCGATGCACCGGGAAATACTTTTATGATTTGGTTGCCAATGAAGAGGCAGGGGGAAAGAGGCAGGGGGGCAGGGAGCAGGGAGCAGGGGGAAAGAGGCAGGGGGGCAGGGAGCAGGGAGCAGGGGGGGGAAGACGGTAACTTCCCAATGACTAATGACCAATGACCAATGACTAATGACCAATGACTAATGACCAATGACTATTTAACTGAAACCAGCAAGTTTTGGTTGATAGTCATTTGTAAATCGGTATCAGGTGCGATTGTGATTAAGTCAACGCTGTTTCTACCAAAGAATAGACCTATCAAACCGCCGATAGCTGCACCACCGAGGACTTCTTCTGTCGCCACGGCGCGATCGCCTGTGACAGCAGATACCGCCGCCGCCGCACCAGCACCTAATACAGTATTCCGGATAATTGTACTGGTGCTAGTACCCTTTCTAATGGTTTCAGTTTTAGTAATTACTTCGGAAGAGGCATTAATTTGATACTCTTCACCTGTAGTCAAAAGTAGTCTTTCTGCAACGAATTGTGAACCGCCTTGAGCAGGTTGGAGTTTACCGATAACTTGACTACCAGCCGGAATGACTACAGTTCCTTCTTGAGTAACTACATTTTGGTCTACTGTCAGAGTCAAAGGTGCTGTCTCATCTTTGGTGACTAGAATTTTTTCTGCCTGATCGTACTTCACAGGAATAGCCGTACCTTGGGGAATGGTTACAGATACAGGTGCAGGAGGCGTAGTTGGTCCCAAAGCTACGATATAGGGCGAACTAATTGCTGAGGCTTGATTAGAACTGACCAACGCCTGATAGATAAAAGCTGCTACCTGGGCGCGTGTGGCTGTTGCAGTGGGATTCAGGAACTGAACATTAGGATAGTTGACCACAATTCGCCGTTCAGCCGCCGCAGCGATGGGACTACGCGCCCAGTCAGCAATATTAAAGCTATCGCTGAAAGATTGCAGAATAGTTTGGGTATTAGCAGTGGGAGAATAATTTAAACCGTTGGCTAAAGAAACCAAAACCTGTTGGCGAGGAATATTTTGGTTAGGCTCGAAGCGATTACCGGGATATCCTGATAAGAAACCAATGGTATAGGATTGCCTAATGGCATTAGATGCCCAAAAATTACTGGGGACATCCACAAAACTGATTGCTTGCCGTTGCGGTGATTTTTGGAAAGCATTGTTGATCATCGCGGCGAATTGAGCGCGGGTTACTGCCTCTTCGGGGCGGAAACTACCATCAGGAAAGCCCGCAATTACACCTCGCTCTGACAATTGTTGAATGAACTGTGCTGCCCAATAATTAGAAGGAACATCAGAAAATCTAGTCTGAGCTAAAGATGGTGCAGCTGTAATCAAGGGAGCTACCGCGCCTGCTGTGACGCTCAAAGCCATAAGTGCCGCAGTTCCAGATTGCCAACGATTTAAATTAAACATTGCGATTTACCCCAGTAAAATTAAAATTTTCTTCTCTTAGTTATTCAGACAATTTGCGTGATCAAAAGTTCCTTAAGTTGAGATTTTTCATTAGTCAACTGATAATTTTGGAATGATTTGGAAATTTCGTATTTCTACTGTTAAAAATTAATAGTTATAGTGCGTCCCGTCTCAGTCAGGTTTGGCAAGAATTAATTCACCACAAATGTCAACATTTTAGAGGCTGAATGCAGAGTCAAAGAAGCAGGAAGCAAAAATGAAGCGATCGCCGACTATAGTTACAGTCGCGATCGCTTAGGGGAGATAATTAAAGTCACGGCGGCAATATAGTCAAGCTTAGTAGCGGTCTATAACTAAATTAGAATTAAGTGCCAGCCTCAAATCCTGTTCTGGTCTTAAGACGAATACTTCAGTGTCTTTTTTCCGGAGGAATACACTGGCTAAAGCACCAGCCGCCGCACCGCCCAGAGGTTCTAAAATTTCAATTCTGCGGTTACCTGTAAGTAATGAAATTGCCGTAGCAGCACCAGCACCAATAGCCGCATCTGTCAAGATTTTACCGCTATCATTTCTGCTAATTTTTTCAGTTCTGGTAACAGTCTGAGAAGAGGCATTTATTGGCTGGCTACGACCGGAAGGAAAAACTAATGTCTGTGCTACGAACCGCACACCTCTAATATTGTTATTATCTCTGTTTCTGTCGTTGAAATATACAGGCTCTATCTTGCCTACAACTTCAGTATTTCTGGGAATTAAGACATTTCTTTCTCTGTCGGTGATGTCGTTTGTGATTTTTAATGTGATATCTAATGTTTCCCCACGACTAACAACAACTTTCTCTTTTTCGTGTCTAACCGGAAAACTTACATTGGCGTTAGCCGGAATTGTGACTGTTCTCGATTGCCCAATATTATACTGAGCATGAGCAGGCACAAAGGCAATCATGGGAGCAACAGCAGTAGTAGTAATTGCCATAGCCATGAGTGCGGCGGTTCGAGATTTCCATTGGTAAAAGGTAGTCATGATGATGCTTGTGCTTTGTGTCTGTGGTGTATGATCTGACGAGGATTTAAAGTGATTGTTTCTGATTGTGTTTAACCGTGACTATAGTCATAGATGAATCCGGTTGAAAAAATTTAACTATTGTAGTGGACTGACAAGCCTAAAATAGTGCATTAAACGTAGGTTGGGTTCAGCGCATCGCCACCCAACGCTGCATACAAGGTTGGCTTTGGTTACGTCAACCCAACCTTGTATATTGAGAGAAGTAGTAGAATAAAGCGCAAAAAAGCAGAAACTGATGGGGATAATTCGTAGAGATAAAGTAGTATTAGATACAGACAAAAGACAAAAATCAGAAGCGATCGCTTCTAAAGAGTCAAAATCAGTTGAACCGGGTAAAAATGCCAGGGATTTACTACAGTACGGCAAGTTCTTTAAAACAACGGCGTGTTAACTCTATTCGAGCCGATGGATCTTTCTGATTACGAATGTCGATGTTAGTGGTGAAAAAGTAAACATTCTTTCCCTTCTCCAAATAACCCACATACCAGCCAATTTTCGGCGTTACGTTGTCCTCAAACCCCAGCCAGCCTGTTTTACCTCTGATTGTGTAGTCTGGAGTTTGCTCGTTTACCATGATGTCTTTGACAATGGCGAGCGATCGCTTGGAGAAAGGTAAGTCGTTATTGTAGAGACGACGGAGAAATTGAATTTGCTCTTGAGGTGTGATTCGCAGTTCTCCCGCTAACCAAAATTTATCAATATCATCTTCACTACCAATTTTTTGGTTGCCGTATCCAGCTTCCATTACCCATTTTTGCATTTGCTCATACCCAATTCGACGAGCTAGAATTTGGTAAAACCAAACAGCAGAAACCTTGAATGCTTCTTTCATATTCAAGTCTCGGTTCCACCCTGGAATACTCCTTTGAATACCGTCCCATGTTAGAACTGCAATTTCATCTGAAATCACCCCACTTTCTAACGCAATTAATGAATTGAGAATCTTAAATGTCGATGCAGGTAAAAAAGCGGTTGCATTACGTTGGGGATTGTTTTCAAAGATGCGATCGTTGTTCAAGTCATAGATCAGAATTGAACCCTCAACTCCTAATTCTTGAAAGTGCCTTTTAAAATCAATGTTCTGAGCGATATCTACACTGGTTGGCAGATCAATCGCTGATTTTGGTAGAGTTAATCCTGATTGCATTGTTTGAAATAGGATTGAGGACGTGCAAATTAACGCAACCAGAGCAATGATTACAAAGCGAACTATTTGGTTCATAAGCTTTCGTAAATTAGTGAAAGTGATGAGTAACCCTGAAATAGGATACCAGAATTTTGGGTATCCGAATTTGAGATGCGAAAACCGTCAAAATCTTGAATATAAACAGGTAAGCCCTAAATAACTATCTCATCGAATAAGTATTTTTGACAATGTTTCTACAAATTTAATAATGTTGAGATTTTGAATGTTAAAGTTAAATCTAGATAAATTTTATCCATTTATTAATGATTGTTAACAGTCCAATAGATAAAAGTTGGCATGGCAAACTTAATTTAGTTTATGCTGATCGCCTCAATAGTACCCAGTTAATTTACAGTCACAATCAAGCCCCCCTGAAGGTACAACGGCCTTTTTATCCAGAGGGTGCAAAAATTTGTCATAGTGTTATATTACACACTGCTGGGGGTGCAGTGGGAGGCGATCGCCTATCCTCTAATATCCACCTCCAAGCCAATGCCCAAGCTTTAATTACCACAGCCGCAGCTAGTAAAATATACGGTACTAACGGACTGCAAGCGAGGCAAAATATTGAGATCCAAGTTGATGCTGGTGCTTATTTAGAATGGCTACCCCAAGAAACAATTGTCTTTAACGGGGCAATTTATCGCCAAGATTTACGGGTAGAATTAGCACCCGGAGGTAGTTGGTTAGGTTGGGAAATTACCCGATTTGGGCGGACTGCTAGAGGCGAAAAATTTTTACAGGGCGAATGGCGATCGCATACTGAAATTTGGCAGCAAGGCGTACCCTTGTGGATTGATCGCCAATACTTACCGGGTAGCGAAGCAGTTTTTCACAGTCCTCACGGCTTGGCTGGACAACCAATAGCAGGTAGTTTGGTTTGGGTGGGAAGTGATATTTCTGGGGAATTTTTGGCAAAAGCACGGAGTTTATGGGATGGTTCTGGGGAAGTAGGTATGACTCGGTTACAAAATGGATTTTTGTGTCGATATCGTGGTGCTTCTACCTCTGAGGTGAGAAACTGGTTTACGGTTGTTTGGGAGTTGCTGCGAGGGGATTTTTTACATCGTGGTGGCTGTGTACCAAGAGTATGGCAGATTTGAACCGCCAAGAAGCCAAGAACGCCAAGAGGAAGAGAAGAATGCAATTGACACCACAGGAAAAAGATAAGTTATTGATTTTTACGGCGGCTTTGGTGGCTGAGAGGCGTAAAAATAGGGGTTTGAAGTTGAATTATCCAGAGGCGATCGCCTATATTTCGGCGGCGATTTTGGAGGGTGCGAGAGATGGACAAACTGTCGCAGAATTGATGAGTTATGGGACGACTTTGTTATCACGAGATGATGTGATGGAGGGTATCCCGGAAATGGTGCATGAGGTGCAGGTAGAAGCAACTTTTCCTGATGGAACTAAGTTGGTGACAGTGCATAATCCGATTCGTTAGGAAAAAAGAACTTAATATGAGAAATATAAGGTCAGCGAAATAGAGGGAAAAGATGCTATCGCTATATAGATTGACTAATGTCAATATTCAAGGTTATCGACCATTCAGGAATTTTGAAGCCCCATTAGAACCACTAGAAATTATTGTTGGCGCTAATGGTGCTGGGAAATCAAGTTTGTTTGAATTTCTGAAATTTTTACGCGATAGTCTTTACCAAGATATACCACCTGAAATCGTTCCTGGTTCTATCGGGCAACAAATTTTTCATATACCTGGTCCGCAAAAGTTTGAATGGAATATAGAAATTGCTACAGACCGTCCTATTGGTATGAGATATTTAGGAGAACTTATGGGTCCGGTTGGTCGAACTCAAGTATCCTATGAGCGTGTGGAGTCTTCTAAACCTTTTAGTGATCAATACACTAATCCATACATATATATGGATATTCAAGGTAATAAAGGTGTGATTAGAGAACCTGGAGAAAGAGGATTTACACAAGTCAAAATTGAACCAGACATACAACAAGATATTGCTTTAAAGCGTCATAATCAACTAACGCTGAGTGCAATGACCAATCCATCACTAGAAGCATTATATAACTTACGTGAATATATTCGTGATTGGAGATTTTATAGTTCCTTCAATATAGCAAATGATAAAATTCGTAAATCAGTTCCCCTAGAACAAGAACCAGTATTACGGGAAGATGCAGGTAATTTAAGTTCAGTTTTACATTATTTAATGACTGAACATAGATCAGCCTTTGACCAACTACAACAACACTTACGTTCGGTAATTCCTGGTTTTAAAGGCTTAACAGTAAAAGCTCGTGGTGGACCAGGTGAAGTCATAGCTTTTTGGCAGGAATCAGGAATTGATCAAGATTTAAGTCTTGCTGATTTGTCAGATGGAATTTTGCGTTTAATTTGTTGGATTTGTCTTTGTGTACAGCCAAATCCACCATCTTTAATTTGTATTGATGAACCAGATCAAGGTGTACACCCTCGCACATTACCTGTTCTTGCTGCTTTATTTGAAAAAGCTTCTGAACGCACTCAAATTCTTTTAGCTACTCATGCTTCTTATTTTCTCACACAGTTTGATATTGCTCAAATTGCTGTACTCAGAAAAGAGAATGGAGAAGCAAAGTTTATTAAACCTGGAAATTCTCAAGTTTTAATTGATATGCTTGACGATTTTGGTTCAGATGAAATAGAACAGTTACACCGTAGCGATGAATTAGAGAGGCTTCCATGAAAGTCAATATTTATGTAGAAGGCACATCTGATAAATTCGCAATGGAAGCATTATTAGGAACTTTAATTGAAGAGAAATTACAGCAAGGTATTAGCATCAATTTTTTTCCTGTTAAGGGAAAGGACAATGATAAAGGAGGTCATGCTAAGAAAGATTTATTGACCAAGATACCAACCAAAGCAATAAATATTATCCGGAATAATCCTGATACAATTGTAATCATAATGCCGGACTTATATCCCCAAAATATAGATTTTCATCATGAAACCATCGAAGAACTAGAAAATGGTATTCTCAATAACTTTAATCTAGCTTTAAAGTCTAAAGGAATTGATGATAATCGCCTCAGAGAGCGTTTTAGAGTTTTTTGCTTTAAACATGATTTAGAAGCATTAATTTTAGCGGCTAAATCAGAATTAAGCAGTGTACTTGGTGTTGATTCTTTACCAATAACATGGACAAGACCAGTTGAAGATCAAAATCATAATGAACCACCGAAGAAAATTGTAGAACAACTTTTTATTAAATATGGCAAAAAGTATAAAGGACGGGCAGATGCACCAATAATATTAGGCAATGCTAGATATCAAGATATTGCCGAATTATGTCCTCAAGCTTTCAAGCCATTTGTGGAATTTTTGGAAAATTTATAAATCAGGAAGTTCTGTTATGATTCCAGGGGAAATTATTACGCTAGATGGTGAAATTGAGTTAAATGCTGGTCGTTCTGTTATTAAGTTACAGGTGGGAAATACAGGCGATCGCCCGATTCAAGTTGGTTCACATTTTCATTTTTATGAAGTGAATGCAGCATTGAATTTTGATCGGGAAAAAGCGCGGGGAATGCGTCTTGATATTCCGGCGGGAACAGCCGTGAGGTTTGAACCGGGGGATGAGAAGGAGGTGAGTTTAGTGGGTTTGGTGGGGAGTCGTGAAGTTTATGGTTTTAATGGGAGGGTTAATGGGAAGATTTAAACGCAAAGGGGCGCGGAGTTAAAAGTTGTTGGCTATGCGTTTGATTCCTTCTTGGAGGTGGAGAACGTTAAAGTTGAAGAGGATACCGAGTTTACAATTACTGAATTTGAGGTAGGTTAAGAGTTCTGTTGAGTGAATTGGTTCGAGATATTCTACAGATTTGACTTCGATGATTACTTTATCTTCTACTATTAAATCTAATTGATAACTGCAATCCAATTCCACTTGTTTGTACACAAGCGTTAAGGGAACTTGCTTTTTGACATTAAACCTCTTACTCAATTCATAATACAAACACTGCTCATAAACTGACTCCAACAAACCCGGTCCCAACGCCGTATGTACCTGCACTGCACAGCCAATTATAGCCTCACTCAAATCATTCTCGTCCATATTCCGCGTACCTTTGCGTTTAAATCTTATTCTTATTATGCCTTACAAAATCTCTCGCCGCGCCTACGCAGAAACCTACGGTCCCACAGTAGGCGATCGCATCCGATTAGCAGACACAGAATTATTTATCGAAGTAGAAAAAGACTTCACCACCTACGGCGACGAAGTGAAATTTGGTGGCGGTAAAGTCATCAGAGACGGAATGGGACAATCCCCCATTTCTAACGCCGATGGCGCAGTAGATTTAGTGATTACAAACGCCTTAATTCTCGATTGGTGGGGTATTGTCAAAGCCGATATTGGCATTAAAGACGGCAAAATTTTCAAAATCGGGAAAGCCGGAAATCCCTATATTCAAGACAATATAGATATTATTATCGGACCTGGAACCGAAGCTTTAGCCGGGGAAGGAATGATTCTCACTGCTGGCGGAATTGATAGCCATATTCATTTTATTTGTCCCCAGCAAATTGAAGTGGCGATCGCCTCTGGAATTACTACCATGATTGGCGGTGGTACTGGTCCCGCTACAGGAACAAATGCTACAACCTGCACTCCTGGTCCCTGGAATATACACCGGATGTTACAAGCGGCTGATGCTTTCCCCGTTAACTTAGGATTTATGGGTAAAGGTAACGCCAGTCAACCCCAAGGAATTGTCGAACAAGTGCTAGCCGGTGCAATGGGGTTAAAACTACATGAAGATTGGGGAACTACCCCTGCTACCATTGATACCTGTCTCAGTGTTGCAGATGAGTATGATGTGCAAGTAGCGATTCATACCGATACTCTGAATGAAGCCGGATTTGTGGAAGATACCATTGCAGCTTTCAAACATCGGGCTATTCATACTTACCACACCGAAGGCGCAGGCGGCGGACACGCACCAGACATTATAAAAGTTTGCGGACAAGCCAACGTTTTACCATCTTCCACTAATCCCACACGCCCTTACACCGTCAACACCCTAGAAGAACATCTAGATATGTTGATGGTCTGTCATCACCTCGATTCCAGCATTCCCGAAGATGTGGCTTTTGCTGAGTCTCGCATTCGCCGGGAAACCATCGCTGCGGAAGACATTCTGCACGACTTAGGCGCATTTAGTATGATAGCTTCCGATTCCCAAGCAATGGGGCGAGTGGGGGAAGTGATAATTCGCACTTGGCAGACATCCCACAAAATGAAGGTGCAACGCGGAAGCCTTCCCGGCGATGGACTTGCAGATAATAATCGCGCCAAAAGATATGTTGCGAAATACACAATAAACCCAGCAATTACTCATGGAATTGCTGAGTATGTCGGTTCAGTGGAAGCGGGAAAACTTGCAGATTTATGTTTGTGGCGACCAGCGTTTTTTGGTGTCAAACCAGAGATAGTCATTAAAGGAGGAATGATTGCTTGGTCACAGATGGGGGATGCTAATGCTAGTATTCCCACACCCCAACCTGTGCATAGCCGACCCATGTTTGGTAGTTTTGCCGGGGCGCGTCACGCCACATCTTTAACCTTTGTTTCCCAAGCAGCTTTAGAAAGAGAAATTCCCACTCAGTTAGGTTTAAAAAAATCTGCTGTAGCCGTTTCTGGGACACGTCAAATAACTAAACGAGATATGAAGCTAAATGATGCTTTACCACATATAGAAGTAGATGCAGAAACCTATCAAGTCAGGGCTGATGGTGAATTGCTAACTTGTGAACCCGCAACCGTTTTACCAATGGCGCAAAGATACTTTTTGTTTTAGCTAATGATATCAAGTCTGGTTGAATACTTACGAAACGCGAAAACCTGCCAAACTTTTGCTTTATCTCCCCACCTCGCGGCGGAGAGAAGTCACAAGGAGGGTTTCCCTCCGGGTGAACTTCGGAGGAGGGGTTGGGGGTGGGGTGACATGATTGTGGTAATTGTAACTAATTAAACTGACATGATATGACAGAACAATATACCGATTACGATAGTCCTTGGAAAGAAGTAATTGAACTCTACTTTCCCAGATTTCTAGAATTCTTTTTCCCCCTAGCTTATGCTGCTATCGACTGGACACGCCCTTATGAATTTCTGGATACAGAATTACAACAACTAGAACCTGATGCCGAAATTGGTCGGCGTTGGGTTGATAAAGTAGCCAAAGTTTGGTTACTTGATGGTCAAGAAGCTTGGGTATTGGTTCATGTAGAAGTTCAAGGTCAATATGACAGCAAATTTCCTGAACGGATGTATACCTATAATTACCGCTTGTTTGACCGTCACAAAAAGCCAGTGATTAGCTTGGCTATTTTAGCCGATGAACAGTCAAATTGGCGACCTTCCAGCTACAGCTATCAATTAGGGGGATGTCGGGTAAGTTTAGAGTTTCCCATCGCCAAACTTTTAGACTATGAACAAATGTGGGAAGTTTTAGAACAAACTACCAACCCTTTTGGGATAATAGTAATGGCGCATCTCAAGACTAAAGCGACGCAACGAAACCCAGAAAGTCGGTTACAGTGGAAGTTAAGCTTAGTCAGACAGCTATTTCAACGGGGTTACAGTCGGGAAGAGGTTCTGGAATTATTTCGCTTTATTGACTGGGTGATGTTATTACCAGAAGAATTAGCACTGAGTTTTCAAACAGAATTGAGAAGTTACGAGGAGGCCAGTAGAATGCGGTACGTAACAAGTATTGAACGATTAGCAAAACAAGAAGGAATTGAACAAGGAATTGAACAAGGGATTGAACAAGGAGTTATCCAAATGGGTCGAGATAATGTAATTGACATTCTCGAAACGCGCTTTGGACAAGTACCAGATTCTATTTTGTCTGTTGTCAATGGCATAGAAGATGCCTCTGTACTGAAAATGCTGCTGAAAAGAGCGATCGCCATTCCTTCTACAGCAGAATTTCAGCAAGTTTTAGATGATTTGACTCCTAGAGAATGAGTGTAAATGCACATTTGTTTTAGAGTTAATATCAAAAAGTGAAACATTGTATCTGAATTGAAAAATCATGTTACCTTTTAAGAAAAAAATTGTCACCGATGAAGCCATGCATCCGGTAGCAGTTTTGATTGACTATCAAGATTGGCAACAAATAGAAAAAATATTGGCAGCTTATCAGCTACTACAAAAAGAAGAGTTGAATTTAAACCAATATACTGGTGTCATTAAACTGAATCAAGACCCGTTAGAGTATCAACAGCAAATCAGGGATGAGTGGCATTGACACCAGCTATATTTTTGATAGATACAAATGTGGTTTTATATCTATTGGGTGGACGTTTAGCAAAACCATTAACATCAGGACAATATTTATCAGTCCAATTTGTGTAAGTAGGTAGACACAAATAAACCTAACTATGTAACAAAATGTGAAATACTCAAAACCCTTGCGATTGCTTCACTCCGCTACCCTCCTTTCGCAATGACATACCTTGAAATTTTCCCGCCTACCTACTTCGTTGAAAGCGATCGCACCAGCGCTGACTTGTGAGTTCACCAAAATCTTGACGATAGAACTTATACAAAAGCATAATATCATTGCCACAAGATCGCTGATTTCCCTAAACCTCAATACCCCATGACTTCGCCATCTTCTCGCTTTGACAAAATTCTGGTTGTCGATGACTCCCCTGATAATGTGTTTTTGATCAAAACGATTTTGGAGGGAGAAGGCTATATTATTAGCACCGCAGAAAATGGTATGAGCGCCTTAGCACAACTGGAAAAATCACCTTGTGACTTGGTATTATTAGATTTAATGATGCCCGGAATGGATGGTTACGAAGTCACCAGACGCATTCGTGGAGATACGAAGTTTCAGCCATATATCCCCATCTTGCTGATTACAGCCCACGATGCGCCTAATGTAGCTAAAGGGCTAGACTTGGGTGCTGATGATTTTATCCGCAAACCTGTCACATTAGATGAATTACTCGCCAGGGTGCGATCGCTCTTACGGTTGAAGCGTAGTATGGATGAACGTGATGAAATCGCCCGTCAGCGCCAAGATTTTGTTTCTCGCCTAACCCACGATTTACGCACACCTTTAATAGCAGCTGATCGAATGTTAACGCTGTTTGGGGAAGGTGCTTTGGGAACCTTATCGCCACAAATGGAAGAAGTAATCACCATTATGGCTCGCAGTAATCTGAACCTGCTATCTATGGTGAATACTTTATTAGAAGTTTACCGCTTTGAGGCAGGGCGCAAAACCCTTGTATTTCAAGAAGTTGATTTAATGCAGTTGTTAAAAGATGTCGTTGGGGAACTGACACCGTTAGCACAAGAAAAAGCTCTAGCTATCAAACTGGACTTGTCTGAAGATTCAACTACAACTATCATGATGGGCGATCGCTTAGAACTGCATCGTTTATTTACAAATTTAATCGGTAATGCCATCAAATTTACTGAATCTGGGTCAGTGAATATCCGGTTTAATACAGAAAATATAAGTAGTAAGATTAACATTAAAATAGCGGATACAGGAATGGGGATTCCGCCTGAAGAAATAGAAACGTTATTTGAAAGATTTCGTCAGGGAAGCCATAACAGTTCTGGTAGTGGCTTAGGATTGTACCTTTCTCGCCGCATTGTGGAAGCACATCAAGGTAATATCCTAGTAAATTCTGAATTAGGTCAAGGTAGTGTTTTCAAGATTGATTTACCCATGAAACAGGAATAAACCAATGATAAATTATGATTTATAAAACTTAAAATTCAGGAAATTTGTAATTCATATTTTCAATAGAAATTATTTATCTATTAGGTACTACGAAATTAACATTTAAATATTTTGTTATAGTAATACTAGGGATAAAAAATAACAAAATAGAAAATATGATTACTAATGAAATATTAGATGCGGCTGCAATTATTGAAAAGCAGCGTGAATTTTTTCAGACTGGAAACACAAAAGATATTACATTTCGCCTGGAACAACTCAAAATTCTCAAACAAGCAATAGTTGAGAATAAACAAGCAATCATTGCAGCCCTACAAGCAGATTTACATAAACCGGAATTCGAGACTTATGCTACAGAAATTGGTGTAGTTAATGAAATCGATGACGCTATTAAAAATCTCAAGAATTGGACAAAGCCGAAAAAAGCCGCAGTCTCCTGGACGTTTTTTCAATACTCAGCCAAAATTTATCCAGAACCGCTAGGAGTGGTTTTAATTATTGGTCCTTGGAATTATCCCTTGCAACTGATTATCTCACCTTTAGTCGGTGCGATCGCCGCAGGAAATTGTACAATTCTCAAACCTTCAGAAATTGCACCCCATACTTCCAGTTTAGTAGCGCAAATAATTGGTAAACATTTTCACCCAGATTATATTGCTGTAGTAGAAGGAGGTGTAGAAACCAGTCAACAACTCCTAGCAGAAAAATTTGACCATATCTTTTTTACTGGTGGTACAGCTATTGGTAAAATTGTCATGCAAGCAGCCGCTAAACACCTCACACCAGTTACTTTAGAACTAGGTGGCAAAAGCCCTTGTATTATCGATAGTGAAATTAATTTAGAATACACCGTTAAACGCATTGTTTGGGGCAAATTTATTAATGCTGGACAAACTTGTGTTGCACCTGATTATCTTTTAGTTGATCAAAAAATCAAAAAAGATTTGCTGGATGGGATGAAAAAATGCCTCAAGGAATTTTATGGAGATAATCCCGCAACCAGTCCAGATTATGCTAGGATTATTAGTAAAAAACAATTTGATAGGTTAGCTAATTTCATCAAAGATGGGGAAATTGTTATTGGCGGAGAAACCAACGCAGAAGAACGTTATATTGCGCCTACCTTACTTGACCATGTTTCTTTAACAGATTCCGTCATGGAAGAGGAAATCTTTGGCCCTATTTTACCGATAATTGAATATACAGATATTACAGAAGCGATCGCGTTAATTAACTCTAAACCAAAACCCTTAGCTTTATACATATTTACTCAAAACAAAAACCTGCAAAAACAAGTCTTACAGTCAACCTCATCGGGTGGAGTTTGCATCAACGACACAGTTATGCAATTTGGTGTCTCATCTTTACCCTTTGGTGGTGTCGGTGATAGTGGAATTGGTAGCTATCATGGTAAATCTAGTTTTGACACATTTTCCCATTACAAAAGTGTGTTAAAAAATTACTTCTGGCTAGATTTAAACTGGCGTTATGCGCCCTACAAAGACAAGTTATCAACCTTGAAGCGAATTGTCGGCTAAAGCCCAAAACCACTACTGTTAAAAGAAGCAGGGGAGCAGGGAGCAGGCTTGCCGTGAGCGTAGCCGAACGGGAGCAAGGGAGAACATCCAGACGAAGCTTGTACTCTGCCCCAGTTCAAGCGCCCTAAAAGGGTGGGGAAGAGTACCCATGCTCCGCTTTGCTCCGCGCAGAGAAAAGCCAAAAAAAAGCGCTTATACAGTATTGCTAAATCTGGCAGGGGGCTTTTTCTAACAAGGGAATTATGATTCGGTTTCCTCTTCTTCAGTGGTGGGATAGACAAAGGTAGAACGTCCAGTCAAAATTGACTTGCCCAGAGAAAGAGCCTTTTGAGCTTCAACAACAGCTTTATGTCTCCAGGTGGCTCGACGTTTATCTCGTTTGGATTTTGATGTTTTCTTCTTAGGAACAGCCATAGTAGCGGATATCGCAATTCTTGACAACCTTCCTATTCTAAGCGATCAATTCAACTTTATAGATTGTCCTTGGGTACTGGGGATTGAGATGGAGAATTTTCTTCCCCCCTACTCCCTGCTCCCTGCTCCCCCTTATCGCCTTTGGGGATTCGCCACGATTGACTAATTTTCTTCCCCCCTGCTCCCTGCTCCCTGCTCCCCTGCTTCTTCCCCCCTGCTCCCTGCTCCCTGCTCCCCTGCTTCTTCCCACTCCCCATTCCTTACTCGGCGGCTGGGGGAATCATAGTGGTTGGTTGGTTTGCATTGGGAATTGCTGGTTTTGTGTCAAACAAGAGGAGCGATCGCGCTGTTTTGAAGTAAGTTGCCCAACGTTTGGGATCAGGGCGTGTGCGCCATTGCTGGCGACTAACTTCTAAAGCCAAAACTGGTGCGATCGCTCCATAACTTTCTACCGTGACAATCACTGAGACATCTGTCGCTAATATATCTTGGTCAAAGCTACGTTGAGCGGCTGCCCTGGAAACCGCTTCGGCTCTCCGGAGAACGGTTTCATAGCTTTCATCTGCCATGCGCTCAATTTTCAAATCAACTCTCGCGGTATAAGCACGAACTATTTGGGGTGCGATCGCTTCTGTTAATATCCATACAGAAATGGGCGAAAAAAGTAAAACAATTAACGAAAATCTCCGGATCTTTTTGGCAATTTGGCCAATAAATGGAAAGGGAATGATCAATGATCGTTGATGAGTAATACGAGTGGTCATAACCTGATAACTCCTTAGTGATGATTTGTAATTGGAATTTTACTAAGCATGATTATCTAAGTTTACTGTAATAAAAACTGCTTATAATTCAGTAACTCGATAATATTCCCCGAAGAGTATAAGACATAGGTTAGCTTTGTTTTTTCAGCAAAGCCAACCGCAATTTTAGGCAATCAAACAACAACCTACAAAGAGCGGGATGGCAAATTACTGGGCGGTAACAATCGGCATCAATCAATATCAGCTATTTCAACCTTTACGTTGCGCTCAAGCAGATGCCGAGGTGCTAAATAATTTTTTGGTTCAAGAAGGAGGTTTGGCACAGCAACGCTGTCTGTTGATGACAGCTGCTTCCCCACCAATTGGGGATAGATCCACCTATCCCACTAAGCAAAATATTCTCATGTTGCTGGAGGATTTGACAGCAGCTTGTTGGCAACCACAAGACCATCTGTGGTTATTCTTTAGCGGTTATGGGGTCAGTTACAAAGGCCAAGATTATTTAATGCCGGTGGAAGGAAACCCGGAATTAGTAGAAGAAACTGGCATCGAAGTGCGATCGCTCATGCAAAGTCTACAATTGGCGGGAATTAATACACTGCTACTGCTTGATATCAACCGTGCTTTTGGCACACAAGCAGATAGTCCCGTGGGGCCAGAAACCATAGAACTTGCCAAAGAACTACAAATGGCAGCAATTCTTTCTTGCCAATCAGACCAATTCTCCCATGAAAGTAGTGAATTAGGTCACGGATTCTTCACTGCCGCATTATTAGAGGCTTTGCGTTCTGGTAATGCCAGTAACTTAACTGATCTAGACAGCTATTTAAGCATTCTCACCCCCGAATTATGTCAACACTATTGGCGACCTACACAAAACCCTGTGACGATATCTCCATCTCACCCACAAGCAATATTGCCGAAGTTTGAGGTGCAAAGCCACAACGAAGTAGCTCCCAGCACCATACGAACCCAGTGGAAACGAGCTCACTGATTTTTCCAGACGATACCTTTGCTGTGGCACTGACAGCGCCTTCTTTTGGTGCAATTATCCCCAACAATTTAACTAAGAAGCAAAACACGAGTATCTGGGGAGAAGCCCAAGGTATAGAAACTACCCTGGGTGGTAAATCCCCAGCGCTGAATTTGTCAAACTTTATTCCAGCTATTGGTGAGTTAGAAGAACAACAACTCTCTAGCTCGGCTAAAGAGCAGTACCTCAACCAACAAAACCCGCCAAATCCCCAAACGGCCACAGGGGGGAGATTCATCCCCAATATGCCTCAACCTGAAGTTTCTCGTTGGACTAAGAATAAGGCAGATAACCCGTTGTGGAAGCAGTTTTTATTTTGGGGTGGAGGCAGTATGTTGGTAGTAGCTTTAATTACTGTAGTTGTTCTCCGCAATCAGGCGATATTTTTGCAAGTTAAAGAAATACCACCCCCATCACCCACTACTCTTATCCCTGAGCCAAATGCTAACTCTGCCTCCGAGAGAATACCAATAAGTCCTTCAGGGAAAAACCAATCTAGCGCCCAAATTGCTGCTAATTCTGAATCTCAAAAGCGGAATCAAGCAGTTTTAGATTTAGCGAAAATGTCTCTGAGAGAAACTCAAGCTAGTGATCTCAACTTAGCGATCGCCACTGCTAGTAAAATTCAACCAGGGGAACCACTCTACGAACAAGCTCAGGACAATATTCAAATTTGGAGTCGCATGATTCTAGATTTAGCAGAGGGACGTGCCAAGCAACAAGAATATACAAATGCCATTGCTGCGGCGCAATTAATTTCCCCAGAACTAGACCTTTATCCTCAAGCACAAGCAGCAATTAGCCAATGGCAGCTAGAAGCTCAACAATATGTCGGTAATATAACTGTTTTAGATGCAGCACAGTCCTTAATCCGACCTGGACAAGCATCAACATATAATCGTGCCATTGAAGTCGCTAGAAGAGTACCACCAGGTCAACCAGGATTTGATCGCGCCCAACAATCTATTAATGAATGGAGTGAAAAAATTTTGGAACTGGCCAAGAGTCGATCTGACCAAGGCAATATTGCAGCAGCAATTGAAACGGCTACTTTAGTCCCAGAGGTGACAGCAGTTTACGAAGACGCTCAAGAAGCCATCCAAAAATGGCAAGGCAGAAAAATTACAAATTAAATTACAAATAAAAAAATTAGGAGTCAATTATCAACTCCTAACTCTCTTGTAGAGACGCGATTCATCGCGTCTTCTTCATCGATTCATCGCGTCTTCTTCATCGATTCATCTTCATCGATTCTTTATCTAGCAGTACTGCGATATATCTTCACCACATTCGTCTGCAAGGTAGCACAGCGCTCGGAAGCGTAAACCAACCACTTCTTCAAACAAGGGATTGAGTTTACACATAGGCGGAATGTGAAACAGTGTTCTGCCGAATAATTTGACATCGCGCTCAAAGGGACATTGAGCCGGAATCAGTTTGCACAAGCGGTGAGCTAGTTGACGATTATTAATGTGAATATTTTCTATCCTCCGCCGCAGGGGTTGGAGAAAATCACCCTGAGACTGAGAAGCTGAATGGTGTAGCTGAGTTACAGGAGCTTGACTAGTCTCTGTTTGATTAATCGATACCCAGCTTGCCAAAAAAAACCTTTTCGTGGTATTGTCAAATACCTTCATGATTAAGCCTCTGTATTAATGAGGGTATTCATCTTGCTGATGAATGTATACAACGTGGCAATTACCTTTACCGGAAAAATGCTTTCCTGACTGAGTTACAATAGGTGTTACCGTAGCCGCTGATGTCAGAATCTAATTTATTACTACATCAAGTTAATCGCAATTTCGCAGTATTGGTAGTGTAATAATCTAATCTTATCGATAACTTCACATACTTTAAATTTTACTAAAGTCATCTGTCATTGGACAGGTTCCCATGTAATCGTTACACAAATTAATATAACAAAATTATATAGATATTTGCAGTAGGTATAAATATCATAAATGCAAATATTAGTTGTAATGGCTGAATATTGGAGGATTTCAGCGCCCTGTATTCAGATATTGGGTTTTGCAATGGCTGGGAAAAGAATGTAATTTAACTTTATTTGGTGCAGTTGCAAATCTCATAGTTGTAGAAGCAATTGCTGAGTTAGGTTACAGACTAACTTTTTGGGAACATCTCCGCTTTGTAGTCCCACTAACAGTTTGTACTCTATTTCTAGTATATCTCTGGGTAAGGTGACTGGGATTTCGCAGTTTCTTTGCCTGTACTGCCTACTCCCAACATCCTAAGACTTTTTGGCGATCGCCTCGCCTGCTGTTCTCCAAGCTACAAAGCTAGGCGGAAAACCCTGTGCATTCTCGTAGCCCAACAGGTGCAAAGTCATTACCCCCATTGCAGATCGATAACCAGAGGAACAGTACAACACCACAGGGCGATCGCGCGGAATCTGATTGAGATTGTGTGATAGGGTTCGCAAGGGAATGTTAATGGCGTTAGGTATATGTCCAGACCGATACTCAGAGGCTTCTCGCACATCCACCAACACGGTTTGATGGTTCTTTAAAAAGCTTTTCAACTCTTCGACATTGGCAATTGTGTAATAGCCTGCTGGAATCGATTTCAGAAAGCTATCAACTCCTGATTCTAAATTAGTTTCAGGCAGAGTTTGCATTCTTTCTGGAGATATCAATTCAGCCTCTGTGAGAGTTGCTGCTATAGTCGGATTTTGCCCAATACCAAACAAGAGGCAAAAGCAGATCGCAAATGCCAGTAATATGGTCTGAATTGGTTTTTTAAACATGATATGATTTCACAATTTTCAGGAAGTAAGTTAAATAATCATGGAGTTGAATATGTAGCCAACGCTGATAATCCCTAGAGTTGTCAAACCGATGAACACAGCTAAAAGTTGAGGGCGTAGCACCCTTTTGAGAATAATCATTTGTGGTAGAGATAGTGCTGTCACCGCCATTGTGAATGATAAAACAGTTCCTAAAGGCATACCTTTATTTACCAAAGCTTCCGCAATGGGTAAAACTCCAGCAACATTGGTATATAGGGGTACTCCCATCAAAACTGCAACGATGACAGCAAATGGATTGCTTCTTCCCGCCCACTGACTAATCAAATCAGTTGGTGCATAGCCATGAATACCAGCACCAATAGCAATCCCAATTACCACATAAATCCAAACCGATTTGAGAATTTCCAGAGCTTGAAATTGAGCTTCTTGCAATCGCTGCTTCCAGGTTAACGCAGATGAACTTAAGTCTGACTCATTGTCATCAGGAAGATAGTCATCCCGTGACTTGAGGATGAATGGCTCAACCCATTTTTCTAGTTTTAGTAATCCGATGATATATCCAGAGGCGATCGCCAAACTGACTCCAAAGACAACATACAGGATAGTTGCTTGCAGCCCAAATAAACTCCACAGTAAAAATACTGCGATCGCATCTACCATCGGTGCAGAAATCAGGTAGGAGAATGTTACCCCCAGGGGAACACCTGCTTTTAAAAAGCCAATAAATAATGGTACGGCGGAACAGGAACAAAAGGGAGTAATTGCCCCCAACATTCCTGCTAAAATATTCCCTGAAAAAGTGCGTTTTCCTGCAAGAAAGTGCCGGACTTGATCTGGTGATAGGAAACTTTGTAAAACACCAATTACAAAGCTAATTACCAGCAGCAACGTTAAAACTTTTGGCACATCATAGAAAAAGAAATGTAAACTAGACCCTAGTTGAGATTCTATAGATAATCCTAAGAGTCCAGTTACAATTTGGGTCGCCAGCCAATCAAAAGGATAAAATAGATCAACCATTAATTTGCTGATTTAACCCTGTAATAGGGGTTGGATTTGCTCGGCGCTGATCACTTTCCCCTTGGTGACAACTTTGCCATTTACCGCCATTGCAGGCGTAGACATTACCCCACGCATCGCAATTTCCACAGGATCGGTAATGTGCAGAACTTCCGCCGTTAAGTTAAGATTTGCCACAGCTTCTTGAGCATTTGCTTCTAGCTGTTGGCACTTTTTGCAGCCTGTACCCAGAATTTCAATCTTGATCGCATTCATGATATATTTCCTTTTTGGTGTGATCTAATTCGGTTCACTAAACTGCCACATTCTCTGTTTCCTTTGCCTGAAAGTAAGTATGAGCAAAACTTCCTAAAGGACAGTTTGGCTTCTGAGCAATTCCTAAAGCCTGAAATTTCTCAAGATATTGCGCCTCTGTCCAACCTTGTTCTTCTGCTAATATCAATAAGGTAAATACTCCCGCCCTTAATCCAGAAGCACAGCGAGTATAAATCGGTTGGGGGGATGCTTTCACCGCTTGTTTAAAGGCTTCTAGTGTTTCGACGGTCAAGTTTTTGGCTGAAACCGGAACACTGACATATTCCAAAGCCAGTTCTTTCACAGTTGACGCATTAAGCTGATTTCCTTCCGCCGCAGGACACAAATCAATCACAGTCTTGTAGCCGTTTTGAGCAACTTCTTGCAACGCTTCAGTTTCAGCAACAGAACCAATGGCTAGAGTATTCGTGATGGTTTGGAACATAATGACCTACTCAATAGAGAATAATCTTGATAGATTTCACTATAAACTCTATACCCATGTATAAGGTCAAGGGGTTTCGGAAAATATTTAGTTTTTTAGAGTTCTGCGTCAAGAATAATACATTGATAAGCTGGATCAGGATGGTCTAAGTTGGTTTTGCATTGCTCAACCAAAGGTACTAGCTCATCATGGAGCGATCGCAATTGAGATATATTTTCCTCAATATCCTTAACTTTTTGGCTGAGTCGTTCATAAACAGCTTTACAGGAGAGTAATTTCCCTTCCTTTAAAGATAGAATCTCCTTAATATCATCCAAACTCAGCCCCAAAGACTTAGCACGGGTAATAAAAGCCAGTCGATCTACATCTAACTGGCTAAAAAGTCGATATCCCGCTTCAGTACGCTGGGGAGGTGGAATTAGCCCAATGCGCTCGTAAAAATACAGCGTTTGGGGATTGATTCCTAAATTACGAGAAACTTCGCCCATTTTGAACATTGATCCGACTCCACATAGCATTTCCCAGTCTAATAAAGTACACAATTATCTGCGTTTATCTGCGTCCATCTGCGTTTAATTATTACTGCTTGTACCTCACTTGAATGAGAATGTCAAAATCAATGAGCAGAAAATGTTTGCCATTCTTGAACTGCTGTGGAAGGAATTTGCAACTCGACCGCAGAGCCATTCAGTATCGGTAATGTTAACTGAAGGGGGATTTCCGCCTGCAACTGTGGTAAAACAGGCTTAATGTCATATTCTCCGACATTCGTTAGGGTTGGTGTGTCTGAAGAAATTTTGCTAGAAATATCCTTAGCAGTGAGAGTTTTTCCCATAGATGTTGTTAGAGTCAGTGGTTGACTGTGATCTATTTCCACCGCACCAGGAAAGCCCACTAGCCTCACAGAAATCATATTACTACCATCGGGATAGATGCGATTGAAGGCGATCGCCTGCCAAGAATTTCCGTTCTGATCCCGCAGACTTTGCCGGGATTGGTAGAGCATCTGCCCTGGGGACTCTTCGATTTGCGTCACAGTAGCAAAAGCGGGTAATGGACTGCAAACAAACAGTGAAATGCAGAGCCAAGCAGCCAGCAGCCAGCGCATTGAGCGAATTATAGACCCGTTAAAGCAGATAGAGGTCATCATAAAAATTCTCATAAACTTAAGCTGACAGGCATATAAATTTAATATTTTGCCACCTAACACCAAGATTGTTCCCCCGGAGGATTGTGTAGTAACTCCCGAATATTGGCTTCCATAACTCGGTAGCCCACATTACCATTGAGTCTCTGCCGTCCTTCATTAAAAATTAGGGTAGGGCTGACCGTAACCATAAGCTCTTTGACTAATTCAAAATCCTTAGATAGTTGAGCATAAGCCTCACCACTATCAATCTCAGCTTGGATAGCTGCAATTGGGAGTTTTAACTCCTCCGCAATTTCAAATTGCACATTACGCTCAGAAACGTTTGCCAATTTGGTAAAAAACGCTTCTCGAAAAGCCTTAGTTGCTTTTTCAAATACCTGTTGATCTGGGTCAACCAAACCTTTCGCTGCTAATAATTGAATCGCATGGAGAAACAGATGACAAGATGTAGATGAAGCTGGTGTCACCTTAGTCCAAATATCAGGATGAAGGCTGATGTGATCAAACTTTTTGGCAACCCCCTGAACATGATCACTGTATCCTTGCAATCCCCCTCTTTCTCGCCATCGGTTCTCCAGTTTTTCACCAGCAGCACCAAAGACGGGGACAAAGTGGTGTTCTATGGCAATCTTGTCTTCAAAGGTTATTTTTAACTCATCTAGCCGAATTTGAGCAATATAAGCCCAAATGCAGAGAATATCGGAAAAGTAAAAAATACGAATCGGTTTCATATTATTTCATCTTCAGACCCACCAGGGGTTTTTTCCAGTGCGAGGATCAGTTTTTGTCCAGGGCGAAATCAAAATACTATTATTGATCACTTCAACTTGGACAATTTTGAGAGGCAGAGGAGCCGGACCACGTACCACCGTCCCATCTGGAGCATAGCGGGAACCATGACAAGGACACTGAAACTCCTCATCCAGAGGGTTCCAGGGGAAGGTACAACCAAGGTGAGTGCAGTTATCTACCAGCCCAATATGATCTAGTGTATTATCTTCTTTGACAATTAGGTAAGTGGGTTCTCCTGCCAAACCTGCAACCAAGGCGCGGGTTCCAGGCGGTTCTGCCAGAATTTGCGCGGCTGGTATTTGTTTCCCCAAAATATCTTTAGCAAGAATAGCACCCCCTGCTCCCGTTTTTTCGGCTGGAGCAATGAAGAATTTGCCAACAGGATAGAGTGCAGCCCCAGCAGTAGCAGCAACGGTTGCTCCGGTCAGAAAGTTGAGGAGTTGTCGTCTTGATAGGGATGGACTTTCGAGATGAAGATTGGTGTCCATAAAGGACCTCCTGAAAAATTGATGCGTAAACCCATTGAAATTGATCTCAGTATCCTTAGACCTGAGAGGATCAAAATGGCAATTTGCAGTGTGAAATGGATTGCAAAAACCTTGGTGCAGTAACCTTAGAAGGGACTTTAAAGGTTTGCAATACTTTTCTTGTTCCCCTATTTATTATAGCAAAATTTTATACTTAAAATAAAGTATATTAGTAAAACTAATTTTGTATACGTGACTACTTTTACAACAACTACTATAAGATATGTCTTTTTGAGAATCAACAATTATTGATGAAAATCAAAAACCCCGATTTATTCAAGAAACCAGGGTAATAAATTATATTCGTAGTGGCGTGGCAAGCTTAAAATAGTGCATTAGGAAAAAGCCGAAAACATTGATTTATCTCAATTTTCTCAAAAATCTATTGCAACATTTTAGCCTTGCCACGCCAGTAGGGTGGGTTAGGACGGTAGTCCGTAACCCACCACCAACTTAACTATTTTAAGCGTGTCGGTCTATTCCGTAACCCACTACCAACTTAACTCAGCACCTTGATTAAGATGCTACTTGCGCTGTCGTGCGAGTCCGTCGTCTTCTACCATCGGAAACTTTCGCAGGTGGTTCTTCAGCAATTTGCATCAATAATGTCACAGTTGGTTGACATTGCAATTCTCGGCGGATGGAGCGTTGTAATTCACGCTCTAACATCCCTTGCAATCCACCCCAGTCTACTTCTGGTTTTTCGCCTTCACGAATCTGGGCAAATTCTGACCAACGCACAGTAAGCATTTCTTCAATGCGCTGTTGTACCCATTTTTGTACTAGCGATTGCTCTACACTGGTAACGACACCGCGCAAATGAGTTTCTACTCTAGCCATCAGTTTGCCATTCCAATCAATAGCAGCAGCAATGGTAACAAGTCCTTCTTCTGACATCCGTTGTCGTTCTAGCAAGACTTTATCGCTTACCATACCAGCGCTGGTAGTATCTACGAGTTCGATACCAGATGCGACTTTACCAGCAACACGGATAGATTCTTCAGTTAATTCTACGATGTTGCCGTTTTCGATAATTACCATATTTTCGGCAGGAATACCCATACTCTGAGCAGTTTGGGAGTGCTTCACTAGCATTCGATGTTCACCGTGGAATGGCACAAAGAACTTAGGACGAGTTAAAGCAATCATCAGTTTTTGGTCTTCCTGACAGCCGTGACCAGAAACGTGAATGCCTTTGTCTTTCCCATAGACTACATTTGCGCCCTGAATCATCAATTTATCGATGGTGTTAACCACAGCGATAGTATTGCCAGGAATTGGGTTTGCAGAGAAGAGTACCGTATCTCCTGGACGAATTTTGATTTGGGAGTGTTCTTTGTTGGCAATGCGGGTCATGGCTGCCATTGTTTCACCCTGAGAGCCAGTAGTTAAAATCAGTACTTTTTCATCTGGCATATTCCGGACTGCGTGCAATGGATGGAAGATACTATCATCACACTTGATGTAACCCAAATTGCGGGCATGAGCAATCAAATTCAGCATGGAACGACCCACCACCGACACCACCCGGTTATGCTTCTGCGCCAACTGCAAAATCATGTTGATGCGATGCACACTGGATGAAAATGTGGTGACAAATAAGCGTCCGGTAGCTTTACCAAATTCCCTGTCTAAGTTGGGGAAAACAGCACGTTCTGAAGGGGTAAATCCTGGGACTTCGGCGTTAGTTGAATCACTCAACAAGCACAGTACACCTCGTTCGCCGTGTTCTGCTAACCGTTGTAAGTCATAGTGTTCGCCATCTACAGGTGTATGATCAATTTTAAAGTCTCCTGTGTGGATAACTACACCTAGAGGCGTATGAATAGCCACTGTAAAACTATCGGCAATGGAGTGGGTATTGCGGATAAATTCTGCAAAGAAATGTTGACCAATGCGGACTACATCACGGGGTTTAACTGATCTTAACTCAGTGCGATCGCGTACTCCGGCTTCTTCCAATTTACCCTCTAGCATCGCCATTGCTAATCTAGGGCCATGAATGATCGGGATGTCAAATTGCTTGAGGTGAAAAGCGATACCGCCGATATGGTCTTCATGACCGTGAGTCACGATCATGCCTTTAATCTTATGGCGATTTTCCCGTAGATATGTTGTATCAGGCAGGACAATATTTACCCCTAACATTCCTTTTGTAGGAAAGGCTAATCCGGCATCGAGAAGCACAATTTCGTCTTCGTACTCAAAAACACAGGTATTTTTGCCAATTTCGTGCAAACCGCCCAAGGGAATAATTTTCAGGGCGGATTTAGTTTCGTTGTTTACCATTTTGTCCTTTGATGGTTGTTGGTTTTTCAGCTTTAATAAATTCACAATTATCTATCTTGGTTATGTATGAAAGAAAATACTAGCTTTCTATGTAAAAGCAGCTAAATGATGTTTGAGATGTTCAGTTATGCCTTGAATAAAACGATTTCACATATATAACTCTTCTGATATTAATCAAATACAAAATTATCTTATCTGTGATTTTTTCAATGCCATACTTTACTCAACTACAAAATCAGATATCGCCAACAGTCTCAGCATAAAAATGTCAAGTGATAACTGGTCGATATTCCAGAAATTGGCATTTAAATTAAATCGAGTTTATCTAACACCACCTTTAACTTATCACTAACATCTGAGTCAACTTCGCATAGCGGTAGACGAGTTGAACCGACCTCCCAACCTTGAAGTTTCAGCGCTTGTTTAACTGGAATGGGATTTGTAGTTAAAAATAAAGCTTTAAACAATGGAAATAGTTGTAGATGAATTTCGGTAGCCGTAGCGATTTCTCCCGCACTAAAAGCTTGAATCATCTGCTGTAGTTGATTACCTACCAGATGAGAAGCGACACTCACAACTCCTGTTGCCCCAATTGCTAACAAGGGCAAGGTTAAGGAATCATCTCCAGAGTAAATCTGAAATTCTTTTGGTGTCAAGCGGCGAATTTCACTTGCTTGGTCTAAATTTCCAGTTGCTTCCTTGATGCCAACAATATTGTCAATTTCCGCTAACCTGGCAGCAGTTTCTGGACTGAGGTTTTGTCCGGTACGTCCAGGGACATTATATAACAGTAATGGTAGTTCTGGACAAGCTTGGGCGATCGCTTGAAAGTGCTGGTATAGACCTGCTTGTGGCGGTTTGTTGTAATAGGGTACAACTTGTAATGAACCATGTACTCCTATTCTAGCAGCTTTTTGGGTAGCTGCGATCGCTTCTTTGGTGGAATTAGAACCACATCCGGCAATTACCTTGGCTTTTCCGGCCACGGCTTGCAATACTTCCACAAACAACTGGTATTCCTCGTCCCAAGTTAGGGTAGGAGACTCACCTGTTGTCCCACATACGACTAATGTATCTGTACCGTTGTTAACTAGATGTGCTGCTAATTCTGCCGCTACATCATAGTTAACACTACCGTCTGCTTTAAACGGCGTAATCATAGCGGTTAAAACTCTGCCAAATTCTCCCACCCTGTTTTTACTCCTAATTAGCCTCTTGGTTTTTTACAGTTATCAGTTATCAGTTATCAGTTATCAGTTACGAGACATAATTGGATTACAATCGTTGTTAAGCAACTCGGCTTGATAACTGTTCACTGTTTACTGATAACTGTTTGAAAGGTACTTCAAAGATATTGTTTTTTATATAGAAGTCCTAAATCAATTGTGAACCTCTTTACTTCCTCTCTTGGCGACCTTGGCGACTTGGCGGTTCGATAATTCATATATCAAATAGGATGGCTATATATCTTACTAGGGAAAAATACCTGATATCTAATTGGTGATTATTTCTCACTAGAGACGTATGTTTTTGCTGGTTGGAGGAGATTTTTTTCTACCAATAACTCGGCAATTTGGACTGCATTCAAGGCCGCACCTTTACGGATTTGGTCACCAGAAAGCCAAAGTTCCAAGCCGCATGGATGAGAAATATCTTGACGAATTCTTCCCACTAACACGTCGTCCTGACCTGTGGCTTCCATCGGCATGGGAAAGTAATTCTTTTCCCAATCTTCGATTAATTTTACTCCAGGAGAGTGACTTAAAATTTCTCTAGCTGCATCTGCACTAAATGGATGAGCAAATTCTAGATTAATGGCTTCGGAATGGGCGCGAAGTACGGGAACCCGTATACAAGTAGCAGTAATTCTAATTTGTTGGTCGTCAAAAATTTTGCGGGTTTCGTTGACCATTTTCATTTCTTCTTCACAGTAACCCAAATCGTTTAAGGCAGAGTTATGTGGGAATAAGTTAAACGCCAAGGGATAAGGCAAAATTTCGGCTACTGGTTCCTGTCCTTGTAAGATAGCACTGGCTTGGGTTTGAACTTCTGCCATTGCTTTGGCACCTGCGCCACTGGCTGATTGATAGGTGGAAACTACAATGCGTTTGATGGGACTGATTTGATGCAGAGGCCAAATTGCCACGCTCATCAAAATTGTGGTGCAGTTGGGGTTAGCGATAATACCTTGGTGTTTAGCAGCAGCTAAGGGGTTTACCTCTGGTACGACTAAGGGAACTTCGGGGTTCATCCGAAAGGCGCTGGAATTGTCTATGACTACAGCACCTTTTTCTACGGCAATAGCTGCCCAAGTCTTGGAGGTGGAACCGCCTGCACTAGCTAGAACTAAGTCTACATTTTCTAGGGTGCGATCGCTGACTAATTCTACTGGTAAATCTTCGCCTTTAAACCGGAGCGATCGCCCTACACTCCGTGCTGATGCCAATAGCTTCAACTCCGCCACCGGAAAATTACGGCTTTCTAGTAATTCCAGTAACTCTGTGCCAACAGCACCCGTAGCTCCCAAAATAGCGACACGATAGGATTTCGACAAACTGGCTTTCTCCTTTAAGAGGTGAGTAATTTTTCTGAACAATTTACAATTTATACTTACTTATCTAAATAGCGATCGCAGATTTTTAATAAAATTTTTTTTAATTCTACGCGACTTTTCTAAAAATAGGACGTTTATTTTCTAGATTACATTTTAAGTTAGACAATGTTGAAATTTACTTGTCTTGCTGCTAGAATTTTCCACCGATTTATCAAAATATCTAAATATTATTATTATACAACAAACTCAGTCTTAGAGAAAAATGCAGTACACACACTTCAGGATAGGTAAACAAATATCACTCTGGTTAAGTGGGTTGCCAATTAGGATGGATGTACTATGATCCAGATGGACTGTAATCAGTAAAGTTAAAAGTAGTCACCCAAGGCAGAAAAACCCGACAGTTCCACAATTTATAGCATAAAATGCTCCTTAAGAACCAGAATATCACGGTGTTAGACCTTTGAATTTAGAAAAATGGCTTGCTTAAGTGATTGTAATAACTGCGAGTTTCCATAGGTAAAGTTATTGCGGTTAATTGTCAAGTCCTTTGGCATTGACGATAAACTGGATATCTACTGAAGGTACTTATCCATATAATATGGGATTTTGACAGATAACTTGTGGGTCCCTCCCATTCCTAAACCAAGAGAAATCAACCCACAGAAGCGGTAAATCGCGTCTTGTGCGTACTTGGAGCCAAAAAAAACCAGAAATAAATATTAGAGACGAAGCATGAAAGTTACCCAGGAAAAACTTCCCGCCAGCCAAATTGGTTTGGAAATCGAGATTACGCCAGAAATTACCCAGAAAACTTACGAACAGGTAATTAAAAACTTAGCTAGTACTACAACTATTCCTGGGTTTCGTAAAGGCAAGGTACCTCGGCCGATATTGCTACAGCGCCTTGGCGTAGCTCGAATCAAAGCAGCAGCGCTGGAAGAAATAGTTCAAGATGGCGTAGAAAAAGCCCTCAAACAAGAAGAAATTTCGGCAATTGGACAACCACAACTGCGGACTTCCTTTGAGGAATTGATTAGTAATTATGAACCAGGAAAACCCCTGACTTTTTTAGCGGCTGTAGATGTGCAACCAGAAGTTAATCTGGTGCAGTACACAGGTTTATCCGCCCAAGCCGAGGAAATCAAACACGACACCAATCGAGTTGATGAAGTCTTAGAAAAGGAAAGGCAAGAATTAGCGACGCTGATTCCTGTAGAAGGACGTGCAGCCCAAATTGGTGATGTGGCTGTAGTTGATTTTAAAGGTGTGCTGGCAAAAGGTGAAGGCGAAGACGAAACAGCCGAGCCAAAAGCAATTCCAGGAGCCGAAGCTACAGACTTTAAACTAGAATTGGAAGAAGACAAGTTTATTCCTGGCTTTGTATCTGGCATGGTAGGGATGAATCCTGAAGAAACTAGAGAAATTCCGGCTCAGTTTCCAGATCCTTATGCCAACGAAGAGTTAGCTGGAAAAGCGGCAATTTTCACAGTTACACTCAAAGAACTGAAGGAAAAAGAACTACCAGAATTGAACGACGACTTCGCTCAGGAAGTTAGCGATTTTGACACCTTGGAAGAACTGCGTGCTTCTTTAGCCGAACGCCACCAAAAAGAGGCTGAGGAAAAAACCAAATCGAACCAGCAGGAAGCTTTGTTAGCAGAACTGCTCAAGTATGTGGAAGTTGATTTACCAGAAACCTTGATTGACAGAGAAATAGACGCGATGCTGAACCAAACAGCGATGCGGCTGTCTCAGCAAGGTTTGGACGTGAGAAAGCTGTTTACTGAAGATATTATTCCTCAATTGCGGGAGCGATCGCGCGATGAGGCCATTGAACGCCTCAAACGCTCTTTGGGATTATTGGAAGTCAGCAAACGTGAGTCCATCGAGGTTACACCGGAAGAAGTTGCAGCCAGAGTTGCCGAATTGATGGAACAGTACGCAGACCAAGACATTGACGCTGATAGAATGCGCTCAGTGGTGGAAAACGAACTGTTAACTGAAAAAATCATCGATTGGCTGTTAGAACATTCATCTGTGGAACTTGTCCCCGAAGGTTCTCTGACTCCCGCCGAAGAAACAGCAGACGAGTCTGAGACAATTGAACCTCAGACCGAGGAAGAAAGCGTCGCAGCTAGTACAGAATCAATATAATCTTTACCTAGATGCGATAAATCCTAGATGCGATAAATCCTAGACGCGATAAATCGCGTCTCTACAAGCGATAAATCGCGTCTCTACAAGAAAGTGCTGAGTCAAAATTTTTCCGACTCGGCACTTCCTTTGAACACAAGACTTAGGCTTAAGTAAGGAAAAAATCTGTCGCTAACGCGCAGCGCATACCGAGTTATGAGAGTTTGAGAGGCTTCGCCGTGAGCGTCAGCCGTTAGCGAAGCTTCCCGAAGGGTACGGTTTTTTGCTTCAGTCCGATAGAGGATTGATTAATCGCGTTATTACACCAAATTTCGAGGAAATATTTCAGGAATCGTCAAGAAATAGGGTATATGTGATTGCTTTAGCTTGATCCGTTTCACCGAGAGGAATATATATGAGGCATAATGGTGAATAAATAGCTCAAATAAAATTGCATCCGTGCAAAAGGCAGCAATAAGTGCTACCAAACCTGTCCTAACTTAATTCTCTATAGTTCTTATATGCTTCTATCGCAGTCGGGAAATGACCCCATCAATAGTTTAAGTAGAATCCAATTTAGCTCCCATCTGAGCCAACCTACCAACATTGTACCGATGGTGGTAGAACAGTCTGGCATGGGAGAAAGAGCTTTTGACATTTACTCCCGCCTGCTGCGAGAGCGGATTATCTTTTTGGGTACTCCCATAGATGATGCTGTGGCCAATTCCATTGTGGCTCAATTGCTGTTCCTAGACGCGGAAGACTCAGAAAAAGATATTCAAATCTATATCAATTCTCCTGGCGGTTCCGTCTACGCAGGGATGGCCATTTATGATACAATGCAGCAAATCCGCCCTGATGTGGTTACTATATGTTTTGGATTAGCCGCCAGCATGGGAGCATTTCTGTTAGCCGCAGGTTCTGCTGGTAAACGAATGTCTCTGCCTGACTCTCGGATCATGATTCACCAACCACTAGGTGGCGCTCAAGGTCAAGCCATTGATATTGAGATTCAAGCCAGAGAAATCCTTTACGTTAAGGCTAAGTTAAATCAGTTACTAGGCCATCATACTGGTCAACCCCTGGACAGACTTGAGGCAGATACCGAACGTGACTTTTTTATGTCGGCAGAAGAGGCAAAAAATTACGGTTTGATTGATCAAGTCATCTCCAGACAAAACATTCCCACCGTCGGGGAAAACGTCACCATTCTGAAATAAGAGGCTGGTATGTCTAAGTACGACTCCCATTTAAAATGTTCATTTTGTGGCAAGTCTCAAGAGCAGGTGCGTAAATTAATCGCAGGGCCGGGAGTCTACATCTGCGATGAATGCGTTGACTTGTGTAATGAAATCCTAGATGAAGAGCTACTCGACACGAATACTGCTGCGTCACAACCAGCACCAAGGTCAGAACCACCTCAAAAACGTCGTGCGCGCTCTTCTAATCTCTCACTTAACCAAATTCCTAAGCCCAGAGAGATTAAAAATTATCTGGATGAACACGTTATCGGTCAAGACGAAGCCAAGAAAGTATTGTCAGTAGCGGTTTATAATCACTACAAGCGACTAGCCGTCATTCAGTCGAAAGGCAAAAATGAGGCAGATGATGCTGTAGAACTGCAAAAGTCCAATATTTTGTTAATTGGCCCGACTGGTTGCGGTAAAACCCTCTTGGCGCAAACCTTAGCCACCATCTTGGATGTACCCTTTGCTGTGGCTGATGCCACTACACTGACAGAAGCAGGGTATGTGGGTGAAGATGTGGAAAATATCCTGCTGCGACTGTTACAAGTGGCAGATTTGGATGTCGAGGAAGCCCAGCGCGGAATTATCTACATTGACGAAATAGACAAAGTAGCTCGCAAGAGTGAAAACCCTTCGATTACCCGCGATGTTTCTGGCGAAGGCGTACAGCAAGCTTTGCTGAAAATGTTAGAAGGGACAATCGCTAATGTGCCACCTCAAGGAGGACGTAAGCATCCTTATCAAGACTGTATCCAGATTGATACAAGTAATATTCTGTTTGTCTGTGGCGGTGCTTTCGTGGGTTTGGATAAGGTAGTAGAGCAGAGAGCAGGCAAAAAGTCAATGGGTTTTGTACAGCCCGGAGACCTGCAATCCAAAGAGCAGCGGACGGCCGATACTCTGCGCTATCTAGAACCAGATGACCTCGTGAAGTTTGGCATGATTCCCGAATTTATCGGCCGCGTACCAATGGTAGCGGTGGTTGAGCCGTTGGATGAAGAAGCGCTAATGGCGATTTTGACCCAACCACGCAGTGCTTTGGTGAAACAGTACCAAAAGCTGCTCAACATGGATAATGTCCAGTTAGATTTTAAACCGGATGCTTTACGGGCGATCGCTCAAGAGGCCTACCGTCGGAAAACAGGCGCTAGAGCATTGCGGGGGATCGTGGAAGAATTGATGCTGGATGTCATGTACGAGTTACCATCCCGCAAGGATGTTAGTCGCTGCATGGTTACGAAGGAAATGGTAGAGAAGCGTTCCACAGCTGAATTAATAGTGCATCCGTCTTCCCTACCTAAGCCAGAATCAGCTTAGTGGTCATTAGTCATTGGTCATTGGTTATTGGTCATTAGTCATTGGTCATTAGTCATTGGTCATTGACTTTTGATTTTTGATTTTTGATTTTTGACTTTTGAAAAATGCCTTATATTTGTGTTCGTGGTGTTGAGCATTATTATGAATGGGTGAAAAAACCATCTGGTTCTTTGGTCAAGCCAGTAATGCTGTTTATTCATGGTTGGGCTGGTTCAGCTAGGTACTGGAAAAGTACGGCTGATGCTTTAGTAGACGAATTTGATTGTTTACTCTACGATTTGCGGGGTTTTGGGCGTTCTCGTGGAAAACCTAACATAGCCGCCGCCAGTGCATCTGTTGTGGAGTCACAATCAACACCTGAAAAATCAGCCGCAATCAAAGAGTTAACCTATGAATTAGAAGAGTATGTTGAAGATTTAGCAGTTTTGCTAGATGAATTACAACTCCAGCGCATTTATATTAATGCTCATTCAATGGGTGCATCTATTGCGACATTATTTATCAACAGTTATCCCCAACGAGTAGAACGAGGGATTTTAACTTGTAGCGGTATTTTTGAGTACGACGAAAAAGCCTTTACTGCTTTTCATAAATTTGGTGGCTATGTAGTCAAATTTCGTCCCAAGTGGTTAGGGAAAATACCGTTCGTTGACAGAATATTTATGGCGAGATTTTTGCATAGCCCCATTCCTAGTTCCGAGCGTCAGGCTTTTTTGGCAAGATTTTCTCGAAGCAGACTATGATGCAGCATTGGGTACAATTTATACTTCTGTAAGTAAAGCTCAAGCAGAATTAATGCCTCACGAGTTTGCCAAGCTGACAGTACCAACTTTGCTGGTAGCTGGTGAGTATGACCAAATTATTCCTGCCGAGATGGGTCGTCAAGCGGCTGCAAAGAGTGACAAAATTGAGTTTGCCATGATTGCCAATACATCCCATTTTCCGATGTTGGAAGATGCCTCAACTTACCTAATGCGGGTGCGAGAGTTTTTGCAGGCTAATGCACCGGAACCACAAGCTGGTTAATTTAAAGCTGATGAATGCGGATTTAAGAAAATACACTAACCTCACCCCCAACCCCTCTCCTTAGTAAGGAGAGGGGAGTTTGACATACCTCCTCTTCCTGAAGGAGAGAGGATTCCTTAACGCTTCATTGGGTTGTGCTATCGAAATAGTCTTACCATCCCTCGACGTTCGTGTCAAGAATATAAACCTTTGTTTTCCTCATTCCACGTGTTCGGTGTATGTGTTGTGGTTTGTTTATTTGGATAAGTGATTTTTTGGGGAATTACCTAACCCAAACCCAGTTCGCGTTTTAACAAGTTGATCGAATTAGCCCCAATGTAATTTTCCACCTTAATCAGTTTAGGTGGACGAATAATATCTTCAAGTGATGCTTGTACTGCTGCGTGTACAGTGGGAAAACTGGCTTGATCGCTGATAATGACTTCTGCCCGCTTGGCGATCGCCTGAATTTTGTACGCGTCTTTTGGTTGTGAAGTCATAATCAATAGTTCATCTCCTCGTAAACCGTGAAGAATCACTTCGGCGGCACGAGCAATTCCCGAACTGAGACTAACTATGCCGACACAATTCTGCTTTGGTAGGGTTTTCAGGAGGTCGAGTTCTTTGCTGTAGTCGTAGATATCTAGAGGAATGACACGTACAGATTTCGGTCCAGCGATCGCTTCCACATCACTAATGAAATAACGACTTGTAACCACCGTTGCCGAATTAGTTTTATCTAACACGGCAGTTAATTCTTCCATCGCTACCAACTGTACAGGTATATTGAGAGACATTTCTAACTCATACACCATTAATTCACCCGCACCCATATCCTGAGAGGGAACTGCAACCAGCACTTGGGCGCTACAACGTAAACGCCAATCAATTTCACCTAAAAATAGCTCTCGCGCTTCATTGAGTGAATAACCTTGAGCTAGCATCTCATCCAGGGCTTTTTGCACCAGTTTATAGGCATCTTCGGCTGGTTTTTTGGCGATAGAGGATTTTAGCTTGCCACCGCCTTCATGCCCTTGACTCCGCACATAAATTCCTGAACCAGCTAGACTTTCCACAAACCCATCTTCTTCCAACTGGCGGTAAACTTTGCTAATGGTATTGCGGTGTAAGCCTGTTTGCATGGCTAACGCCCTGGTGCTGGGCAGTTTGTATCCAGGTGGATATTGTCGGCAAGCGATCGCAAACCGAATTTGATTAAATAGCTGGTTGGAAGCAGGAATTTCACTGTCTGGCTGAATACGGAATTGAATCATTACCAAACCTATTGATATGAGTAGATGTAAGTAACTAGGTGCATTTATGACATATTAGATATCTTATATACAGATGGAATTTTTTAGGCAAAATTTTTATGACAGAGCAAATAATAGATACCACAACGGTGAAGATTTCGCAAGATAATCTCCAAATATCGGCTTATTTGGCGCAACCACAAGCACCCGGTGTTTATCCAGGAGTTGTAGTATTACAGGAGATTTTTGGTGTTAATGTACACATTCAAGAAGTGACAGAACGAATTGCTCAACAAGGATATGTGGCGATCGCACCGGCACTTTTTCAACGTCAAGCCCCTGATTTTGCCACCGGCTACACCCCCGAAGATATGGAAATTGGCAGAAAATATGCTTGGCAGCAAACTCAAGCATCAGAGTTATTGAATGATATTCAATCGGCAATCGATTATCTCAAAAGTCTCCCCCAAGTAAAACCAGATAGCTTTGGCTGTATTGGCTTTTGTTTTGGTGGCCATGTAGCTTATTTTGCTGCTACCTTACCAGATATCAAAGCTACTGCTTCCTTCTACGGTGCTGGTATTACTACTCGTACACCAGGAGGTGGCGCTCCCACTATCACCCATACTTCAGATATAAAAGGACACATCTATACTTTCTTTGGCGTGGAAGATGCCAGTATTCCCGCCGAACAGGTAGATCAAATTGCCGCAGAATTAGAAAAATACCAAATTTCTCATCGTGTGTTTCGTTACGATGGATCTGAACACGGATTTTTCTGTGACCATCGCGCCAGCTATAATCCTAAAGCCGCAGCTGATGCTTGGGAGCAGGTGAAACAACTTTTTGGCAGTGTGTTAGGAGCCTAGTGCCGCAGGGCGTTCGTCAAAAGTCAAAAGTGAGCCAGCGCGGTCTTGGGGGTTTCCCCCATGAGCGACTGGCGAACCCCGAAGGGGTCAAAAGTCAAAGAGATTATTCTATAGGATTTTCATTGACTTGGAATGGTTGGTTGATTTACGCCGTGCTGTACTGAAAAGAAAAATACTGTGAAGTTCCCATATTGGGGACTATTCAAGCTATTTTAGGTTGTTTGCCTAACAAATAATCATGCCATAATTTCCTAACACTCCTACTGGGTCGGAATTTGTTAGGTGTTTAGTAAAACTCCAGTGGCATCACATCAAATAATAATTTATCTTCAATTGTCATGAACTCCGAATCGAAACTTTCTCAATCTGCCAATTCGTCTTTTACGATGGACGATTTTGCCAAAGCACTAGAAGTACACGACTACCAGTTTCAAAAGGGACAAGTTGTACGTGGGAAAGTATTTCAACTTGACCCCAATGGAGCTTATGTAGATATTGGTGGCAAGTCATCCGCTTTTCTCCCCCGTGATGAGGCTTCTTTGAGAGCTGTTACCGATTTATCGGAGGTGCTGCCATTGCAAGAGGAACTGGAGTTTGTAATCATCCGAGATCAGGATGCAGAAGGTCAAGTCACCCTTTCGCGCAAGCAGTTGGAAATTCAGCAAATCTGGGAACGACTGGTCCAAATGAACGAAGGTGGCCAGACGGTGCAAGTCAGGGTAACGGGTGTGAATAAAGGTGGTGTGACTGTTGATTTGCTGTCTTTGCGAGGATTTATTCCGCGATCGCATTTAGCAGAGCGTGATAACTTAGAAGCACTTAAAGGTCAAAATTTGACTGTAGCGTTTTTAGAAATTAATCGTAATACCAACAAACTGATACTTTCCCAGCGATTGGCAACTCGTTCTAGCAGCTTCAGTTTATTAGCACTCAATCAGCTTGTAGAAGGTAAAGTTACTGGAATTAAACCTTTTGGAGTATTTGTAGATTTAGAGGGTCTGAGTGCCTTACTACATATTAAACAAGTCAGCCAAAAATACATTGAATCTCTGGAAAAAGTCTTTCAAATTGGTCAAACAATTAAAGCTGTAATTATTGACTTAGATGAAGGTAAAGGCCGTGTGGCTATTTCTACCAGGGTTTTGGAAAACTTCCCTGGTGAAATACTAGAGAATTTCGATGAAGTCATGGCTTCAGCCGAGGCGCGTGCTAATCGAGCTAGTAACAAACCTGCTGAATAAAAGCACAGTTTCACGCCAATTCTTTGCGCCTATCCGGCGGGAACGCCTCCTGCGAATGCGTCTTGGCGTGAAACATTATTTTTTTTGACATTTGTAGCCTCCACTGGATGCCTTACTATCAGGCAGTTCTACATTAGTCCGAAGGTTCTCACGACGAAGACGGCTTTCCTATAGAACTTTTGGGACGTTTTTTCACCTTTTGTCTATGTTTTTGTCTTTACGGCGTTCTGCAAGTAAAAATTAAGGAGAAATCGCTTCTAGCTTCTAGATATAACTAAGAAATCTTACTATTTGTCGTACTTTTTAATTAAAGAATGATACACTATCTTAGATATTATGCAAATATTAATATTACAATATCACTTACGCATTGATAGAAACTACCAACGTCAAGTATGATTCTCAGGCATTCAATATGCTTTTTTAACTATTTTTTAGTGTGTGCCGCTTAATCAAATGATGATTCACAAAAGCCTGAAACAAACTGTTTACGTTAATCTACAGCATGATAATTTTTAAATCGAGCAAGTTTTATCCAAGATATCAATAAAGAGTAAAATTGGCTCTTTATGTTGAATTGAAAAAGTTTTGACGAGGTAATTACTAGAATTTATGGATGACATATTTTTGAAGCAAGATGATTTTGAAAGAATTTTTTCATCTCATCTAAAAATTAGTACATACTCACAAAGTATAGAGAGTTTGTTCAGAGAAAGAAATTTAAATAAAATTAAATATGATCCCTACTACCAGAGAAATTATGTCTGGACTCCTGAGAAAGCAACGTTTTTTATAGAAAGTATATTGCTTGGAACAGAAATACCACCAATAATACTGTTCGATAGCGGAAATACAAAAGAAGTAATTGATGGCAGACAGAGATTTGAGACGATTTTGCGTCTTCTAAAAAAAGACTTAAAGCTCACTGAAAAAGGTTTGTATGAGTTAAAAGAACTAAGGAAAAAATCATTTCAAGATTTGAGTAATCAAATTCAAGATCTCTTTCTTGATTCTAAGCTTAGAGTATTTGAATTTGCAGTAGTAAATGAACCTAAACTGGATAGTGATTTAGAAGATAAGATTAAGAAAGAAATATTTTCAAGGTATAATTCTGGAATTACACCTTTGAAGAAGGCTGAGATTGATAATGCTGCATATCTAAATGATCCTGTAAGTAAGTGTTTTAAGGATTTACTAACTAATGACTCACAGCTAGCTGAAAAAACATATCAACTTTTTTTAAAACATACTAAAACAGAAGATAATATTAAATTTAAAATTCAGAAAATTTTAACTTTTGTGCGTAAACAGTTAATCCTTAGTATGCTTCCGATTAGAAGTTATGCATCTAGCCAATCAAGAACTGAAACTATTGATAAGCTCTATGAATTAATAGTTTCAAATTCTGATCCTCAAGAATTATGCAATAAACTAATCAAGAGATTTGAGTTAGTTGATAAAGTAAACTCAACTTTATACTCAAGGGCAATAAGGTCTAATAGACTAGTTTGTGAATGTCTTTTATGGGCATTTTCAGTGTTAGAAAAAGAAAATGTTCCCAGATGCAATTTTGAAAATGTATCTTTATCTATTGAATTTTCAAGTTACATAGCAAAAAATATAGCTATTTTCGCTCAAGAAGGCTCACATTTTTATGCTCCTACCCTGGAAAGGTATCAAACTATAGCGAATTTCTTCAGTGAAAAACTAAATACTAATTTCAATAACTATTTAGGTGGTGGTAAACCCAAAATTAATGTTTCTAGTCAAGATGATACCTTAGTAAAGGTAAGCCAATTGGAAACGTTAAGAACAACCAAGCCAGATCCTCAAAGAGTAACTATTGATGATTTTTTATCAAGAATTAGAAAAAAAAGACTACTTTTACGCCCACCTTATCAGAGGTCTGAAGTTATTAGTATTCCCAAAGCATCTGCCTTAATCGAGAGTATTTTACTTGGTATTCAACTACCACCAATATTTATCTTTAGTCGTAATGATGGTGTATGGGAAGTGATTGATGGACAACAAAGACTACTTTCAATTCTTGCATTTACTGGGGGAACTTATATTGATGAAGAAGGTAACGAACAGAAATCAAAGAATGATAAATTTGCCTTAAGACAGTTAAGAATACTTAGAGATTTAGAAAAAAGCAAATTTGATAGTTTTGATATAAACCTACAAGATAAAATTTATGATTTTCCGCTGCTAGTAGTTGAAATTGAAGAGAGAATCAATACTCAGTTTTTACCTGTCGATTTATTTATTAGACTCAACAATAAACCATTCCCAATCCTAGAGAATTCATTTGAGATGTGGAATGCTTGGGTTAAGAAGGAATTAATTGATGATATTAAAAAGAATGCTGAAAAACATAAAAACTGGTTCTACATCACTGTCGCCCGCAATAAAAATGATTATGGTGATAGGATGCAAAATGAAGAATTATACACATTATTAGTTTACTTGTTCTACCATAAGATAAGTGGTAAAGGTAAATCGACTGGTGTACTTAATATACATATAAAAAATAATTCCGTAAATGCGAGAATTAAAGATAAAAGGGATGTGACAAAACTACTTCATCAAGCATCTACAGATGTCGATTCTTTGCGTTCATTTCGAGACAGTATTAAATATGTAGAAAGCTTTATCAAAAACTTACGATTAATTCTTCTTGATAAAGATATTGAGGATGGTGATGTTAATGATTTCTTAAGGGAGGAGTTAAATTCTATCTTTGATGCTGGTAGGAATTTACCAGTTCTTGTAAGAAGGTTTCAGGATTTTTATATGCTTTGGCATATCTTAGCTGATTTAAATTACCAAATGGCTAAGTTTCATAGACAGGAAATAAAGAAGAGATTAAAAGAGATTTTTGTATACATGAAAAATCCTATTAATGCTGATTTTGAAATAATTATCAAAGGCTTTGAGGAAAGACTAGAAGTTATTAAAAGTGATTTCAAAAGAGAGGATAGAAGACTTCGTTTGACAGAGGAAGAAAAAAGGTTATTGATTAAAATTCAGGAAAATCGCTGTGCCTTGACAGGTGCAGAAATATACTATAGCGATGATTTGCATTACGATCACATCAAACCACTCGCAATTGGTGGTTCTGATACAATTGATAATATTCAGGCAACTCACGCAGATGCAAATAGAAAAAAAGGTGCTAACTTCCCTTCTAAATCTACATAGTTCGTAACTACAGATTCACTAATATATTTAGATTTTAAGTAGACTAAATGCCCACGTAAATTCTCAAAGAACTTCCCGCCATAAAATTAGTGTTGTAGTTTTAACTTTAAACTACCTTGAAAGAATTTAATAACTAATAAGATAATTCCTTAAATGCTTTACTTTGTGATTTTTGTTTTGCAATTTAAATATAAACTCAAATTTAATGAAGAAACTATAGTCACTCTATATTCGCAAAATCACTCTCTAAAATAATACAAGCAATCTACTAGCAGTTTTTTTTTACTTAACAATTTTAAATTGATTCTAGAAAACTGATACGATAGATAATTTATTCAACGGAGAGGGGGAGATTCGAACTCCCGGAGGTTTTAGCCTCATCCGATTTCAAGTCGGACGCAATCGACCACTCTGCCACCTCTCCAATAAAACTGTCGAGCTTTTCGTTAACCTACGACAATACAGCAGTATAGCGCCTTTGTCGAAAATTAACAAGCTGACAGATCATACTATATCTCATCATCTACGCAGATTGCACTACAGAAGGCAAATATCTAGGACGCACTAAGCGAAAGCCTCCGGCACACTACGCGATCGCTCATACAAAATTTCCTCTAAAGTCACCTGGAAATCATTGCCTATCCAAACTTGGGAGACTTGGGAAACCGCACCCGCGTCTAGAGAAACAATGGAAAAACTACGCAGTTTCTCACCCTGATTTTCCAAAATTCTGGGTACAGTTGCCGCATTCAAGTAAATTGTTCCCTCTGGACTTTTAAATACAGCTTGGCGCTGCACTTTTTTGGTATGTCTGAGGGTGCGGTGCATGTGACCAAATGTCACCAGAGGAATGGTTTTACCAGCCGTGAGAGCCTGAGAAATTGCCGCCCCAAAGTCGGGGTCGCCAAAGTCACCACCGATGGGATGCCAGTCCTTACCGCAGGGATCTTCGGGGCGATCGCCTAAACCACTAGGGCCATTGTGACCGAGAAAAATAATCGTTTCATGAGCAGCGCTGTTTACGGCTTTAACAATCAGGTCGGCGGATTCTTCCAAACTCGTCACACCATACCGTTCTCGCACGATGTCCGCAAATTTCCACTCTGGACCGCCCCAGGTAAAGGGACGACCCCCCACCACAGTTAAATTCCACGCGGGAAAATCCAGCTTACTGTAACCGACATGGCTAGATCCCAATAAATCGAGTTGTTCCTGTACCCAATCTGACTTAGAACGGTCATAAGGACATTTCCTGCGTCCCCATTCCGTGGCGGTGTACCAGGCATCGTGGTTTCCCATTACTGCTGCTTTGGGAATGTCCAGGGAGGCGATCGCTCTGACCACATCCACCGATTCATTGCCAAAATCGCCCACAAACAGCACTAAGTCCACACCCAGATGCTTGAGTGCCATGCCATCTTCTAATTCCCATTGGTCGTGAACATCTCCAACCACAGCAATTTTCAGGGTTATTGATTTCGTTTTTTGACTGGTCATGCCACTTTCCTTGCCGTCTATCTCCAGGATATGAAACTCCGCCGGATTTGCATACAAATGAGGGGACATCCACCCTCTCCTATTTTTGGTAAAAACTACTATAATTGAATCCACAGGAGAAAAACTTGCAACTTAAAGCACCCCTAATTGTGTTTACCACTGCACTACCTCAACAAAACCTCACCCCACCGGGTGGACTACCGCTAGATTTATTTACTGCCATTGAGACTCTCAAAAAAGAACTCAACGCAGTAATTTTGGCGCATTACTATCAAGAACCGGATATTCAAGATATCGCCGACTTTATTGGGGATTCATTACAACTGGCCAAAGCCGCAGCCCAGACCAATGCAGATGTAATTGTCTTTGCTGGTGTTCACTTCATGGCAGAGACAGCCAAGATTTTGAATCCTGATAAATTGGTGCTTTTACCAGATTTAGATGCTGGTTGTTCTTTAGCCGACAGTTGTCCACCAGAAGCGTTTGCAGCTTTTAAAGCCGCGCATCCAGATCATCTGGTAATTTCATACATCAACTGCTCGGCCCAGATTAAAGCCATGAGCGACATTATCTGCACCAGTTCCAACGCTGTCAAGATTGTCCAACAAATCCCACCCACACAGCCGATTATTTTTGCCCCAGATCGGAACTTGGGAAGGTATGTCATGGAACAAACTGGACGAGATTTGTTGCTATGGCAAGGTAGCTGTATTGTTCATGAAACCTTTTCTGAAAAGAAAATTGTGCAGTTAAAAATTACACACCCCCAAGCAGAGGCGATCGCTCACCCAGAATGTGAAAGTAGTGTATTACGCCATGCCAGTTTTATCGGGTCAACAGCCGCCTTACTCAAATATTGTCAAAACAGCCCTACAAAAGAATTCATCATAGCTACAGAGCCAGGCATCATTCACCAAATGCAAAAACTGGCTCCTGACAAACACTTTATTCCTGCCCCACCATTAAATAACTGTAATTGTAACGAGTGTCCATTTATGCGATTAAACACGTTGGAAAAACTATATTTAGCCATGAAAAATCGCACTCCTGAAATCACCATGTCAGAAGATATCCGCCTAGCGGCGCTGCAACCAATGCAACGGATGCTGGAGATGAGCAGTTAATCTGAATATTTTTATCTGTGGGGATATCTAGCTTTTGATGTCCCCGTCAAAATTATATTGAACTTCTCCGAGCTTCTTCTTGTGCCACCTCACTATATTTTTGGTACAACCGAGTCCGAATTTTTGCTTCCTGATAGCGGTTGTGGTTCGGTGGTACCATACCCATTAAATCTGAAGCTCGTTGCCACTGAGCAGCTAATTCTAACCACTCTGTTGGTGTTACGGCCATTTTACCAGCAGCAGAAGCTTGGTTAGCAATTCGCACCGCGTCTGAAAATGGTTCTTCAACAGGAGCAGAAATACCATAATTAGCAGCAAGGGGTAAAGATACCGCTTGAGTCTGATCACCATTTGCTGTAACTAAAGAGTTAGTCCTATTTATTTGTCCGAAATTTGTCAATTTATCACCCAACTGGGCATAAACAACCCAAGCCAGCAATAACAGTGAACATAACCCAGTGGCTGCTAGTAGCCGTTTCTTGGATGCCTTTTTCGTAATCACCGAAGAGCGAGAAAATTTGGTCTTAGGTAAATTTATTTTTACTTGAGTTCGAGCTTCTTTTAAATCTGCGACTAGCTGTTGGAAGATATGGGGCTGAGTTAATGTAATTTCCTGTGACCAGAGTAATTGATGGTTGCGGTGAATTTCTGTCAGCCAAAGTAGTTGCTGTTCCCGAACAATTCGACTGTTGATATTAACTCTACGAATATTACGGGGTGTAATGGAATTCAGGATTTGCTGAATTTGTTCTACTAGAGTAGATTGGTCAAGTTGTTCTTCTCTAGCCGCCTCACACAAAAGTTGTAAAACACCAGCGACAAAAATAGCCCTGGTTCTCACCCCCGAATGAGCTAGTTTTTCGTTCAATAGTTGAATAATGGCGGCTACACTACCTTGGTGAGCCTGCCAAGCGATATCATTTATCCGATCTACCATTTGAGAATTAGTGAAAACTCTCGCACCCTGACTTATTAACTGACTCATTAATTTAGAGTATTTATGCTATTGCTTTTTACTTTGTCTTCGATTTTACGAGTAAAAACCAGAGTTGCCAAATAAAATCATAAAAATTAAGCCTTTTTCTGGGTTTATCCGCAGCAGGCTCTATCAATATAGTTTAACCCTCAGACTGGCGGACAATTTATCTGTGTAACACAATATGTTATGCCTTTTAGCATCTGTATTTATATTGAGTCTAGTCAAAAAACTGATACGATGTGCATGGAGACAAATTTGTGCTACTAGTTCACCGTTGGAGCTTAGAGATAGGTTCAGACTTTTATACAAAAATCTCCCGTCATAGCTTCAGCGTGGCAGGCGACGGTGTACACACAAATCATTAAATTACTCCAAATCTTTTTTTGTAGGGTGTGTTGTCGCGTAGCGCAACGCACCATCCTAAATCAATACTGTTTGGTTAAGCAAATTCGTGAGCCGAAAACCCTTGTAGAGACGTTCCATGGAACGTCTCTACATCCCTTAACCGAAAGGTATTGCATCGTGACATACTCCTACACTGATGCAAGCATACAGTGTAGGCTTCTCAGCGACTCTTCTATGAAGACATTGACTGAGCTTTGTTTTAAGTCCACGAGAAGCCCCTCCGCAGACTATGCAATTTCTTACCTTGTACCCTACAAATTTTACTGTCCTGGATGAAATGCTGGCTTATTCGCGCTATAGGACAAACCCGGAGGTGATCTGTATTAATCAAGATGTGCCTACTTGCTTCTATGCTGTGCAACGGAGTCGCTTACCAATAATCGTAATGCTATTGGACAGAGGCTTATCAGACACCAATATGGGTGAAGTCAACCAAATCGATTATACCAAATTTAAAATATTTTGCTCGTTTCCTCCGTGTCTCCCTTCCTCGCTGTCGCATTGGTCGGGAGACTGTCGTCAATTCACGCGCAATTCATCTCATCACTTCCGCTATCGTGTTAAGTGAGAGGCTTCTTGCTGTTTAAGCTAAATTTTCGGTGCGTTAGGACTAACGTCCATAACACACCCTACCCAAATAAAGGTTTTTAGACTTGTGTGTACACGTTAGGCTTGGCGGGAGAGCGCCAGCTTACATGAGCTTACCCTGACTTTGATGTGACTCCAAACCACCATTGCGAATCATTAGTTGTGGCCAAATTAAGATAAAAAATCCCATCCATGTGAAGACAGGGATGGAAACAAGAACCGTTAGCCAAAGAATTTTAAATACTAACCAACTACCGCTAATCAGTGTTGTGCCTGTAAGCATGATAGACCAGGGCTGACACCACCAAGGTTTGTAGTGCCAAGGACTTAGAGGTTTGTGTTCAGACATGGATTTACTGATTCAAAACTATCCCAACTGTAGCCCGGAATGGCACAATTAATTCTTGCTAGGGTTTTAATTGTTCCCGCCATTTTTCCAAGGAGATATATTTGTTGTCTATAACATCTAGGACTTCAATCACATCTCCTGTATTCAAGACACGGAACCAATAAATTGTTGTATCGTGTTTTGGTTCACCGTCAAATACTCTAACTTTGTAGTAGGGGTCATTTGGCGTAGGATAATCATAAACAATTGCTGCAACCTTTATCGTCCCCTTAGAGAGGTATTGAATTTCTCGTGCTTTGCGTTGTACTAATGGTAGTTGCCAAACTAAGTCAAAGGCTGCTTTTTGATCAATTTTGCTCGTAGCTGGAGAAAATTTGATCGGCGTAGGCTTGTCTAACTCCGCAACTGTTTCTGAAGAGTTTAGCGACATCTGCATATAGTTTTTGGGTTTTCGGCTAATGGCTAATTGATCTGCATATCCTATGATTACAGCAGAAGCCACAACCGGAAACCAGATTAATTTTGTCATAAGGCTAACCCTCAGCATGAATGGTGTGTCGCAAATTCGGAAGATTTACTGGTTCTAAATTGTACAATACAATCAGGCACAGATAAAGGAGTGTCTGAAGAGGGGCTGCCAAACTTAAGAATACTTCGTATATCTTTATACTAAATATCGCAGATGATAAATTTTATTAAAATTTATTTTTACCTATTACTTATAATTTAATTATTATGTATATTAATTACACAGTTATGTTAAATTATTAAAATGAATGTTATATCACTCAAAACACGAAATAAATGTGAGAACATAAATTATATTTAATTCTGGTAAAAAATCTATTTAATACAGGTACATATTCTTTGTTTCCTGTTTTTGGTTATTGGTTTTGCCTATCGAATTCTTAATTAGAATTTCTGATTTTCTTGAAGGATAATTTCATTGAAAGCAGAAAAACAAATCATAGGGGTTCATTTATGGTAATTGAATTTGTGCTGGCTAGTACAAGTGGTCTTAAATAAACAGATCATTGATAATCAATGAGAAGCTTATTTAATTAGCTTTTGTCCGGACGTATTGCAATAGCGTCTTCCTGAGTCATTCACCACCTAATTTAAGGAGAGATATATATGACAAATGTTGTCGAGGAATTTATTAATTTAGAAACGATTCAGAGTTCTAATACTACAGTTAAACTCAATGAAGCTGATGTTGCGACTGTTAAAGAAATTCAAACTTTGCTGAGTAAAAAAGAATTTTATACAGGTAAAGTTGATGGCATTGTGGGTAATTTAACCGAAAAAGCATTTGCAGAATTCAAAGAAAGTGTTTGGCTAAATTCTCCGGAGTTGTTAGGACCAAGCACTGCGGCTGCATTGCTGGAAATTGCAGAAAATCATCAGGTACTTGAAGAACAAACCCAGCAACTAACACCTTTACCTACAATAACTCTGGGGACTAAAAGTGGTCGCACTATGAAGCTTGTAACTGGTGTGACAGTTTATCAACATGAATTGATTGTTCCTGGTATTCCTTTGACTTGGGGAGAAATGACCAAAGGTTGTGATCCTGAAAGAGCGCCAGAGTCAAAAAGGATTATCGATAATATTGTGAAAACAGCGCAAGGTTTTGGCAAAATTCGGGATAAATATGGCAGTAGTATTGGTGTAACTTCTGGTTATCGCACACCCGCAGTTAATCGCAAAATCAAAGGTGCGATCCGTTCTCAACATATCCAAGGATTAGCAATTGATATTTACCCATTAGATCGCAACTTTGGACGGCTAATGGAAATTTGTCGCGCCTCTGATTGTACTGGATTGGGAAGAGGAATGCATAGAGGCTTTATTCATTGCGATTGGCGTTCTGGTGGTCGAGTAGTTTTTAATTATTGAAAAATTTCAACTATCTCACGGACTAAAGAAGCTAACTTTTCGGCACTATCAGGAATTGCGATCGCCTTGGCATTTTCTGCCATTTTGGTTAACTCTGTTGGTGATTGTAATAAATTTAAAATCTGAGTTTGCAATATCTTGGTTGTTAACTCAGATTGTTTAAAAGTTAACGCTGCGCCAGCTTTAGTAAATACATCTGCATTGTATGCTTGATGGTCTTCGGCAGCAAAGGGGTAAGGAATTAAGATCGCTGGCGTTCCACATACTCCTAATTCTGTCAAACTACCAGCACCAGCCCGACTAATGGCTAAATTGGCTCGTCTTAATAATGCGGCCATATTGTCGTAAAAGGGTAATGCGATATATTGTGAATGTTTGAGGCTCTCGGCTTCGGGATCGCGATCGCCTGTTAAATGTACCACATAAGCACCCGCATCAAACCAAGCCGCAGCTGACTGGCGCACTAATTGATTCACCGCCACCGCACCCTGACTGCCGCCAAAGACTACAATTAAAGGAACACCGTCAGGAATGGGTAAATCTAGTGTTGTCTCCAGACCTTCATCCAAAAATTGCGAACGTACCGGAGTCCCCACACAGACATTTTTAGACCGAGGTAAATACTGACTAGCCTCGGCAAATCCTAAAGCTACAACACTGCACCAAGGACCAAAAAATCGGGTGACTTTACCAGGTAAGGCGTTAGATTCATGAAAAACTACAGGTAAACCCAGAGAACGCGCCGCAATCACGCTTGGTCCGGCGATATAACCCCCAGTGGTGACAACACCTTGAAACTTACCTTGTTTAAGGATTCGCCGCACTTCCAGAATCGCCGCCATCAGCTGACCCAAGATCCGGAGTGTGGACAATCCAAATCCTTGCTGAAACCCTTCAACTGCAATAGTATTCAAAGGGTACTGCGTGGGAACCAGTTGAGTTTCTAAACGATTGGGGACACCCAGCCATTCAATTTCATAGTCTGGCAGCTTTTGAGCCAGTGCGATCGCGGGAAACAAATGTCCACCAGTCCCACTCGCAGCTATTAATAATTTTATCGGTGCGTTTGCCATCAAAACTCTACCGTTTAGCGCTTAGGTTATCTAAGATAAAACAATTTCCTGACGTTCTTTACTCAAATCAGTCAACTCTTACCAAATGACTAACATTACTGCCTTATTACTGAAACACCAACAGAAATTTCCTCATAGTATTTGGTTAACTTTGTCTCTGCTGATACTTAGTTTCACGAGTAATGGGCAACTCGTTCAAGCCAAAACTCCAGGACAAGCGCAGCCCGTCTCTGCTGCTGTCAAAGAATCTCAGATGTCTTTAAGAATCAGGCTACGCGAATCTCGCACAGCCAACGGTTTTGCTCAAAGAATACAAACTGCGGAAACTGTTCCCAGCAGTACACCCACTGAGTTGAGAAATCTCTTAACGCAAATGGATGCAGCAGCAAGCCAAGGCGATATTAAAGGAGTAATGCAATTATACAGCCCCACCTTCACACATGGAGATGGATTAAACGCCCAATCTCTAGAACAATCCTTGATAGCACTCTGGAAACGATATCCGCAGTTGCGATACAATACACAGTTGCAATCTTGGAAAGCTGAAGGCAATGCCATTGTCGCCGAAACGATAACTAATATAACTGGCTTACCTTCTGCTAACAGTAACAATTTAGCTCTCAATGCTACGATTATTTCCCGCCAACGGATGCAAGGCGCAAAAATAGTTCATCAAGAGATTTTATCCGAACGGAGCCTACTTACCTCTGGTAACAAGCCACCCCAAATTGATGTTAATTTACCACAGCAAGTCAGAGTAGGACAGCAATATAGTTTTGATGCCATTGTCCAAGAACCACTGGGCGAGGATTTTTTGTTGGGAACCGCAATTGAAGAACCAGTTCAAGTCAGTAAATATCTCAATCCCACATCTGTAGATTTGGAATTGTTGACATCTGGTGGACTTTTTAAAGTGGGACGCGCACCAGCTACTCCTGGGAACCGTTGGGTTTCTGCGGTCATTCTGCGAGGTGGTGGAATGACTATGGTGACTCAGCGTCTGCAAGTGGTTAGGTAGGGAGTGGGGAATGGGGAGAAGAGGAACGGGTGCAGGGTGCAGGGGGCAGGGGAGAAGAGGAACGGTTGTTAAGTAACCGGAAGTTTAAAGTAATTTCTCACTCCCCCTTGCTCCCTGCTCCGGTGCGCCCCTGCTTCTTCTGGGGAGTAGTTCTTGTTCTCTTGTCCCTTTTGTATCTACAGTATTTTTGCAGATTAGCTCTTAATTAATCATGATTTCTGTCCAAAATCAAATCATTCTTATTACTGGTGCGAGTAGTGGTATCGGTACTGCTTGCGCCAGAATTTTTGCTGGTGCGGGGGCAAAATTAATTTTGGCGGCGCGACGGTGGGAACGCTTGCAGGAATTAGCAGATACACTTAACAAAGAGTTTGGTGTGGAGACTCATTTGTTACAGTTAGATGTACGCGATCGCTCGGCGGTTGAATCTGCAATTTCCAGTTTACCTCCGGCTTGGTCTGATATCGATATTCTGATTAATAATGCTGGTTTGAGTCGCGGTTTAGATAAGCTGCATCAAGGCGACGTTCAAGACTGGGATGAAATGATTGATACTAATCTTAAGGGGTTGCTTTACCTGACCCGTTATGTAGTGCCTGGAATGGTGAAACGCGATCGCGGTCATATTGTGAATTTAGGTTCCATTGCTGGACATCAAACCTATCCCGGTGGTGGCGTTTACTGTGCTACTAAAGCTGCTGTCAAGGCAATTTCTGAAGGTTTAAAACAAGACTTGTTGGGAACTCCTATCAGGGTGACTTCCGTTGACCCTGGGATGGTAGAAACGGAATTTAGCAGTGTGCGCTTTCATGGTGATACTGCACGGGCTGACAAAGTTTATCAAGGAGTTACTCCCCTCATAGCCGATGATATCGCTGATGTGATATTTTTCTGCGTCACGCGATCGCCTCATGTCAATATTAACGAAATCATCCTCATGCCAGTTGACCAAGCCAGCGCCACCCTCGTTCATCGACAAACATAAATATTGATCGTCTCACATTGTGAAAACAGCATAAAAATGTGTGGGCTGATACAATATTTTTCAAATAACTGTTATAGGCTTTGAAAACCCTTTACTTATACCCTTATGGCGGATATCTCCGCTAAAGAAGCACCAGAGCGATAGGGAATTACCCTAACAAGTTTAATTAACTTGTGAAATTATCTGAGTAATTTCCTCCGCCCTGGTGATTTACTTAATTTTACCTATTTATAGCGGTATCCACTTCAATGAAGTACATCATAGCCCCCTCCTCGCTTGCGGGGAGGGGGTTGGGGGTGGGGTTCTTGTATCTCACTTAACTGATAACCGCTATACAATAAATTGATTCTTATAGATTATGATCTTTTTTACTACTTCTAGGTTTTTGAGATAATTCCCGCAGAGTTGCTTCCAACTCCGGTGATAATTCTAGCGGTAAATTTCCAGAACGGATGTGTAAATCCCTCTGCGGAAATGGAATTTGTATATGATGCTTCCTGAAAAGTTCTTCAATTCGGAAGTACAAATTACTTTTAATTAAATATTGTTCACTAGGTTTAGCAGTCCAAACCAGCAGGACGAAATTCAGGGAACTATCCCCAAACCCAATGAATAAGATGGTCGGGGTAGGAATTAGCAAAATTCCAGACTGCTCGTGAACTGCTTCTAACAGTGCCTTCTTGACTGCACTAATATTAGAACCATAGGCAACACCAACTGGAATTCGCAGCCGTGAAACCGGATTTTTATAGCTCCAATTAATCACCTTATCTTCCAGAAACCGGGAATTGGGAACAATAATGGAAATTTGATCTAAAGTTCGTAATAGGGTACTACGACCACCAATGCGTTCTACCGTACCTTCTATGTCACCAACTTCGACAAAATCGCCTACCTGAATTGGGCGCTCAAACAATAAAATTACACCACTACCGAAATTTTTAGCGATATCTTGGAAGCCAAAACCAATCCCCACCCCCAAAGCACTTGCCAGAATTGTGAGTGAACTTAAATCTAGTCCCCAGACCTGTAATAATACAATTGCGCCCACGATAATAATTGTATATTTAGTGATCACTGCAACAGCTTCTTGAGCGCCTCTATCTATTCCTGTGAATTGTAAAATTCGAGTTCTCAAAAGGTTTGTGGCTGCACCAGCTAAAATCATTAGTCCCAATAACAACACTATTAAGACCAACAAATAAATAACTGAATATTGACTTTGACCTAAAGTTAATATGGGAGATGTTAAACTTTGAATCAATTGATTAGCAAGACGGTAGCTCCAAATCCGACTAAAAGGTAATAAGTTAGTAATGTAGAGAATTACGCTCACCCAAACCCACATCCGCGCCGCCAGCAGGGTAAAATTAAATAACAAATTCAAAGCTGTGGATGAACTAGAATCTACTTCTGCTTCATCAGGAGATGGAGGTAAGCGGTGCAAAACTTCTTGTCGGGAACGCTTCCATAGCCATCCTAAGAGATTGTGACAGGCAAATGCTACGATCAAAACGCCAGCACTCAGCAGCAACGCATTACGAATAAAGTCACCACCGCGCTCTTTTTGAGCTTGCTGTAATACTGTATCCAATTGCATAATCCAAGCTTGTGCTTGTGCTTGCGGTGTGTTATTATCCACCACATCTGCTTGAGTTACAGTCAGCAGATATTGTTGATTGACAATAATTGTTGGCGATTGGTTACGTTCTTGAATTACTACCTCCACTGGTTCTTGAGATAAGACAATCTGACGCAGCCGCAAGTTAATCCAATCTGCTCGTTCTTTGGCTGTAAATTCCTCAGTTCTACCGACTTGAAATACTAAGCGACCATCAATGCTAACAGGTGATTGTTCTGTGGCTAAAGCAGGTGTAACTATTAACAACAAACTGAAGAGGGCGGGAATTAAAAATTTGGTAATCCATGAACGAATGAGCTTTGATGGTCGTTGAATAGGTTTTCGAGTCATAGACTTTATTGGCTTACTACTGACTGTTGATAAAGCAACAATGGTTGTGCTGACTTTAACACCGCATCCAGTAACCCTGGAAATAGTGCCTCTAAATCTTCTTGTCGTAACCTATTTATATGTTGTGTGCCTTCTTTATGAGTTAACACAACTCCCGACTCTCGTAAAATTTTAAAATGATTTGACATAGTTGACTTGGCGATCGCAAAATCAAACCCCGCACAACACTGCTCTCCCTGAGTGGCCAGCAACCGCACAATCTCTAGCCGCACGGGATCGCCCAAAGCATACAGCACTCCTGCTAAAGTAATATTTTTTCGGTCTGGATGATATAAGAATTTCATTATCATTGCATTCTCTCTTCAAATGCCGTATATTTTGTTTATTCGATAAAATCGAACAATTGAATTAAATCTGGAGGCAATTATGTCATCCGTTACGAATGTCACAGAAGCCACATTTAAACAAGAAGTTTTGGAAAGTGAAATTCCAGTATTAGTAGACTTTTGGGCCCCTTGGTGTGGTCCTTGTCGGATGGTGACTCCAGTTGTAGATGAAGTTGCGGGGGAATATGCAGGACAGATCAAAGTAGTAAAACTGAACACAGATCAAAACCCCACTGTTGCTAGCCATTACGGAATTCGTAGCATTCCCACGCTGATGGTATTTAAGGGGGGACGACAAGTGGATATAGTCGTGGGTGCAGTACTAAAAACTACCTTAGCTCAAACTTTAGGGCAGCACATTCAACAATAATAGCCTTAGACTGATGTCAATAGCCGGGATCTATCAGTGTCTGGACACGAATAAGTGTTGACTGTGTACACCGAGAGGTCAGTCTATTGAAGGCTAATATCGTAATTATCAGGAAAATCTCGTGAATCCTACCATCCAAATGAAACCTTTAGATGTACCTAACGCTATTATCCAGCGTCGTTCTATCAAAACTTTTAAAACAGACCCCATTGCCCCGGAATTGCTCAAGCAACTGGTAGAGTTAACTGTAGCTGCACCCAGTAGTTTCAATATCCAGGACTGGCAAATTGTGCTTGTCCAAGATGAGGCGCAAAAGGCAGCATTAGCAGCAGCAGCCTGGAATCAACAGCAAATTATTCAAGCGCCTGTGACTTTTGTTTTTGCAGCCGATCCCAACGCCGGAGAGGGAGATTTGACCCCAGTTTATGAACAGGCGATCGCCACTAATGCTTGGAATGAAGGTACGGTAAACTACTTTAAAAGCGCTATTCCCCAATTTCAAGCCGGGCTGGGAGACAAACGCCGGGAATATGCCATCAAAAATGCGATTATTGCTGCTACCCATTTAGTATTAGCCGCAGAAAGTTTAGGGTTGTCCACTTGCTTTATGAATGGCTGGATTGAGTCACAAGTTAAGGAAATTATTGGTGCAGATGATCCTGATTTGGCGATCGCTGTTTTAGTACCTGTAGGCTATGCAGCCGAACCACGCTTAAACCCAGGTCGTTTGCCATTATCTGATAACGTGTTTCTCGGTAAAATAGGAAATTCATATCAAGGTTAAATTCACTAATTCGTAATTCATAAACCGATGATTGAACTTTACTATTGGACAACCCCCAATGGACATAAAATTACCATATTTCTGGAAGAAGTTGGGCTACCATACACAATTATTCCGGTGAATATTGGGGCTGGAGAACAATTTAGTCCAGAATTTCTGAAGATTTCTCCTAATAATCGCATTCCAGCAATTGTTGACCATGAACCTGTTACTCAGGATGGCGCGATTTCCGTGTTTGAATCTGGGGCAATTTTGCTGTATTTAGCCGAAAAAACCAAAAAGTTGCTTCCTGAAAATGTGCGCGATGGGCAAAGCCCCGCCTCCGGCGATCGCGTTGAAGTCCTCCAGTGGTTATTCTGGCAAATGGGGGGTTTAGGACCAATGGCGGGGCAAAATCATCACTTTAACAAATATGCGCCCGAAAAAATTGATTACGCCATTAATCGCTATGTCAAAGAAACGGGACGCTTATATGCAGTCTTAAATAAGCGCCTAGCAGATAGAGAATTTGTAGCTGGCGATTATTCCATAGCAGATATAGCCGCTTATCCTTGGATTGTCCCCCATGACAGCCAAAGCCAGAAGCTAGAGGATTTTCCCCACTTAAAGCGGTGGTTTGAAACAATTCAGGCGCGTCCGGCGACTATTCGCGCTTACGCCAAAGCAGAAGCATTCAAACATCAAGAACTTGATATCGAAAAAGCACGGGATTTGTTATTTAACCAGTCCGCAAATACAGTTAAAATTTAGCCAGGCTTGGACTTGCGTTAAATTCTCCCCTCTCCTTACTAAGGAGAGGGGTTGGGGGTGAGGTTATTTACTTGATTACAAACTGAAACAAAACATCAACTTTAGTAAATTACATCTCAAATATTACAAAGTTAGTGATAACTTAAATAGTAGGACGCAAAATAAAAAACCAAACCCCAATGGGTGAATGACCGAGTGTCCCCTGTCATCAACCCAAGCAATTATCAGCATATCAACAAGTGGCAAAAAACCTAATTTTCTGGTCAAAGCCAAATCCTGAAACGGAAAGAGTGAGAGTGCTGGTGTTGTGAGATGCTCTGTAAACCCTAGTTTTGAACTTTCCCATAATTAACAAGTTTAACAATTGCAAAATCGTGAACCTATAAAAACCTGGTCAACCCGTACCAGGTTTTTTGGTTTTGTAGTGGTTTTTCAATTAAATTTTATTGAGCAATTGATAACACCCAATCGCGTAAAAGTGGGTTCACTTGTTCTGGGACTTCATCATGAGGACAATGACCAGCACGCAGAAAATGTTCTGTCAGTTCAGGATAGTATTGACGAAACTTTTGGGAACGGTCTCTGGCATTCATCCAAGGATCAGCTTCACCCCATAATAACAACACAGCACAGGTTAATTGCTTTAACAACACATCAACTTTTTCTCCTTGGGGAGTGCTGAAAACGGAAACAAATACATCTAAAGCCCCAGGATCATCAGCCGGTCGAGCGATTTCTACGATTAATTGCTCTGTAATGGCACTTTTATCAAGATAAACTTTTTCTAGGGTTTGGCGAATTACCCAACGTTGACGCATATATTGAAATAACAGAAATTGGCTGACAGGTTGTTGAAAAATCCACTTTACAGAATCACCCAAAAGTTTTTGTAACGCCGAGGGTTGTTTGGGGGTTTGAATTTGTGCTTGTAAAGCTTCTGGTTCCGGGGTAGATTGGTTTTGGCTAAAGGGTCCAGCACTATTGAGTAAGACTAAACCAGCCGCAGCATCGGGACACTGTGCGGCGACACACAAACAAGCATAGCCACCGAGAGAATTACCAGCTAAGACGGCTTTTTGACCAATAACTTCACTGATAAACTCAGAAAGTTGGTCACGCCACAAATCACCGCCATATTGTAATTTAGGTTTTGCTGAACGGCCAAATCCTAAAAGGTCGATGGCAAATACTTCAAAATCTTGGCACAGTCCTGTGATATTCTTGCGCCAGTGGTCTGTGGATGCGCCAAAACCATGCACTAACAGCAGGGGTGGACGTTGCGGTTGTTTTTCTCCCGCATGGACGTAGTAGATATTATGACCCCGCCACTGCCAATATTGACCAGGAATTGGAGTTGTGGCGTTAGCTGTGGTTACTTGCATGATATAAAGAAATATTAAGTGACTCTAATAATTGTAATTGTATCCCCTTGCAGTTAAGACCAATGACCAATGACTAATACTCACATCTTGCACCTAGCCCTGGCGACTGGAAGTCGCGGCTATACAAACAAAGTCCGCCTGCGCGGACTAACTAAAATTAAGGTTTTCAACCCGCGTAGGCGGGTTTCGCCTGTGTAGCCGTGACTTCCAGTCGCCTGGTGCAAGATATGTGAATGGACATCTGGTGACCAAATGACCAATGACTAATGACCAATGACTAATGACTAAATTAATTACAGGTAAAACTCAACTTTTGGGCGTAATTGGGCATCCAGTAGAACATTCGCTATCGCCAGTGATGCATAATGCGGCTTTGGCTCAATTAGGATTAGATTATATTTATCTACCTTTTCCGATTAAACCAGAGAATTTAGAGGTGGCGATCGCAGGCTTCGCAGCTATAAATGTTGTGGGTTTTAGTGTCACTATTCCGCATAAACAGGCAATTATGCCATTATTATCAGAAATTACCCCAATAGCACAGAGTATCGGCGCAGTCAATACCGTGAGCCGCCAGAATAATCAATGGGTAGGCACAAATACGGATATAGAAGGTTTTATTGCTCCCTTGCAGACAACATATCAGCAGGACTGGAGTCAAAAGGTAGCGGTAATTTTAGGACATGGTGGCGCAGCTAGGGCAGTTGTTGCAGGTTGTCAGCAGCTAGGTTTGTCCCAAATTCATGTTGTGGGGCGTAATATGCAGAGATTACTAGAGTTTCGTAATAGTTGGGAAAATACACCGATAGCTGCAAAATTACAAATTCATCTATGGGATGATTTAGCACAACTGATTCCCCAAGCTAACTTGCTAGTAAATACCACCCCTGTAGGTATGTATCCTCACATTGATGATTCGCCTGTGAGTGTGGAAGATATGCAGAAATTATCCCCAGGTGCGATCGCCTATGATTTAATATATACTCCTAACGCTACACAATTTCTGCAACAAGCCCAAAAGCAAGGTGCGATCGCTATCAATGGCTTAGAAATGCTCGTTCAGCAAGGTGTAGCCGCATTAAAAATCTGGTTACAAAGGGAAACTCTACCGATAGAGGTGATGCGTGAAGCATTGCGAGATCATCTGGGGAGTGGGGAGTAGGGAGTGGGGAGTAGGGAGTGGGGAGTAGGGAATTTAGGTTGATAGTTTCAAAGGTAATTGAACTGTGAAACTTGTCCAGCCTTGAGTGCTGGTGACAGTAATTGTACCTTGGAGATACTGCACTAACTTTTTCACCAATGCTAAACCCAATCCTGTGCCGCCGTATTGCCAGCGATCGCTTTGAGGAATGCGGTAAAATGCTTCAAAAATCCGAGATTGTTCTTCTAGGGGAATTGTGATCCCAGAATTGCTGACTATAATTTCAAACAAAGGAATTTCAGCATCTGTATTAGTCACGAGTTGGGAATTTATGATAATTTCTTCCTGAACAGGAGTATATTTACAAGCATTGTTGAGTAACTCTGATACAATCTTGTTCAGAATAGACATATCTGAAAGCACAGGTGGTAAATCTGGGGCAACGCTAACCTGTAAATTCTGTTGGCTACTATCAGAACGTTTTTGGAAAGTTTCAATAACGTGAGGTAGCCAATTTTGAATCTGAATAGAAGTTAATTCCAAGGAATAAAACTCTGCATCAATTATCTGCATATATAGCAAATCGTCAACTAAGTCTAGCTCTTGCTCACATTGCTCACGGATAATATTTAAATAACGGTTGATCGACCAAGATGCAGCAGGCGCTGTTGACTGCAAAACTCCTTGTTGATCCAGAATATGTTCTAACATACAGATGGCCATTTTGATATTTGATAATGGCGTTCGCATTTCATGAGATGTGGTTGCCAAAAAATCTTCTTTCAACTGGGTTAATTTTTGCATTTCTAGCAGTTGAATTCCTAGTTGTCTGGCACTTTCATCGGCAAGATTACGTTCTGCGGTGAGTTTGCGTTGGGTGTCATCTCGAAAGACTAAAACAGCACCTGTAATTACACCGTTATTGTCTCTTAAAGGTGTAGCACTATGAGTTATGGGAATAGTTCTGCCATCTTTAGCAACCAGTAGTACAAGACTGTCTAGATAAATAGTAGTTTCTTGTTCGAGGGCAAAGATGATCGGATTTTCTGCGGGTAGCTGAGTTTGTTCATCAATCAGTTGGACAACTTCAGTTAATAAATGTTCTTTAGCTTGATTCCATGGCCACTGTGTGAGTGTTTCAGCCACTTGATTCATGTATTTAATCCGCCGTTGAGGATCAACCACAATTACCCCATCCCCCATCCCCCGGAGGACAGAACTTAAAAACTGCTCGCGTTCATAGCGGTTGAGTGCTGTTTGAATAGCAACATAAAGTTCTTGCTCTTTAATGGGTTTGAGAATATACCCAAAAGGTGATGTTAAGGTTGCTCGTTCTACAGTTATTCTATCAGAGTGTCCAGTAACGTAAATTACAGGAATTTGTTGAGTGTTCCATATTTGCTCTGCCGCCTGGATGCCATCCTGTTTTCCTCGCAGACGGATATCCATCAGAATCAAGTTTGGGCGTAATTCTTTGGCTTTGGTAATTGCAGATACTGCGGAATCTGTGATATCTACAACAGTGTATCCCAGGGATTCTAAAGTTTCTTGTAAGTTGATAGCCAGGATAAATTCATCTTCAACAACAAGAATTTTAACGGTTTTTATAGTTTGGCTATGGTGTTGGATGTTGACCATGGTTATGTGCAGTTGTTACTAAAAGTGATTTTAAACTCTGTTCCCTGCTGAGATTTAATATTAAGAATTCCCCCGATCTGTTGAACTAACCCCTTAACTAAAGTAATTCCTAATGTTTCTTTCCTTTTTTGATGGAAATCATTTGGTAAGCCCACACCATTATCGCCCAGAATCAGGATTAAATTTCTTTCAGATCCTCGACAAAACTTAACCCAAATTTCCCCTGAACGATCACCAGGAAAAGCATATTTTAAAGAATTAGACACTAATTCATTAATAATCAAACCACAAGGAATTGCAGTTTCGATATCCAAACTAGCATGATCAACTTGAATATTCAATTTAATCCGGTTGGAACTGACATTATAGGAATCAAATAAATGAGTTGTTAAATCGGGAATATATTGAGCGAAATCAATATCGGCAAGTTCTTCAGAACCATATAGTTTTTCATGCACTAAGGCAATGGAAGCAATTCGGTTTTGACTATCTCTTAAGATTACCCTGTCCTGAGAATCTGGTATACGTCTGCACTGCATTTGCAGTAGACCGTTGACAATTCCTAGATTATTTTTAACACGATGGTGAATCTCTTGAAGTAATACTTCTTTTTCTTTTAAAGATGCTTTAATTTTTTCATCGGCTTGTTTTTGCTCGTTGATGTCTTGGTGAATAGCAACAAGAACTTTGCCATACTCAGGATGTCCAAAAATCGACGTGGTTGCACGACACCAAAACGGTGTACCATCTTTCTTGACATTTTGGACTTGATAAGTTGCCTCACCATTTTGGATGACGGTAGCCCTAATTGCCTGATTAACATCTTCAGCCGTATGATGTTCATCTTCATAGTTGACAATTGACACGTGCTGATATGTTAATTCCCCAGACTCATAACCAAACATCTGCTCAAATTTAGGGTTAGCATAAACGATGACTCCATCGGTGGCTCTAACTAAACAAATGCCTTCTGCCATGTTGCGAGTAATGACTGCTTGCAGTTCTAACATCTGTTCAGCACGTTTGCGATCGCTGATATCCATGAGCATACCAAGCATTCGGATGGGATCACCAGCTTCGTTATAAATCCCGCGCCCGCGATCGCACAACCAGTGAATAGTCCCATCGGGATGAATTACACGATACTCTGCGTCATAGTTGGTATGTTCTGCCAGTGCATTGAATATAGCCTGTTCAACTCGTTCCACATCTTCTGGATGAATAGCATCTCGCCAGGTTTGATATGTTTCTAGTGTTGTTTGTGGCTCTAACCCTAATAAGTGATAATGGTTTTTGTTCCAAGTAACTTCATTAGTGGGAATATTCCAGTCCCAAGTACCGATATAGGTAAATTCCAAAGTCAGTCGCAGTTGTTCTTCACTTTTAGCTAAGGCGGCTTCTGCAAGTTGGCGATCGCGCTGTGCAATCTGCTGTTCGGTAATGTCTTGCAGGGTTCCATAAAGACGAATTACCTGCCCTTTGTGATTGAATCCAACTTTGCCAATGGCTTCAACATAGCGATAGGAGTCATCCTGTGCCAGCAAACGCAGAGTTAATTTGTAGGACTGACCAGTGGCGATCGCTCGTTCTACAGCTTGGTTGAGTTTGGCGGCATCTTCGGGGTGGTAAAATTTTAAATGTTCTTGATAGTTCGGCTCGATTTGTGCTGAATCTCGGCCGTAAACCTTAAAAAGTTCTTTTGAATGGCTAATTTCGCTTGTAGCCAAATCATACTCCCAGTTACCAAGACGAGCGACGTGCTGTGATTCTTCCAGCCGATCTTGATAATTTTTCAGGTTTGTGATATCTATCGCCAATCCATCCCAAGCCACCCGACCATTATGCATCTGACGTGGGCGAGAACGAAAATGCAACCATTTCATCTTCCCACTGGGGGTGTGAATTCGTATATGGATATCTAATACAGAAAGATTACAGTAAGATTGCTCAATAGCTGTGTGTAGGTGGAGACAGTCAGGTTGAAAAAATTGGCGAAACAGCAAACAGGGATCTTTGATTACATCTGCGGCTGAGACTTCGATCAGTTTTTCTACCCCAGCACTCAGATAAGAAAAACCAAAGCTACCATCCAGTTCGCGGATCGCCTGATACAGCAAGCCATTGTGCAGGTTATCCCCTATTCCTCGCAACATTGCTTCTCGTTCTTGTAATCCTAGTTCTGCTTGTTTGCGTTCACTAATATCTGTCACTCTGACTAAATGTATAATTTCACCAGCAACTTTAATTTCTTTAACTGCTAAGTTTCCCCAAAAGAAATTACCTTGCTTGGTACAATATTCAATTTCTTGACTCCAAAATCCTTTGTCGTTAATTTGTTCGACGATGGCGGCCACAACTTCAGGGGTGAATGGTTCTTTTTGTAGAGTTTGTCCATCAAACCCAATCAGTTCAGCCTTGTTTGTAGCTTCAAACAGTTCTACGGCGCGATCATTACAGTCAGTGGTTAAGTATGTTTCTACATCCACGAGAAACAAAGCATCACTAGATTTGTTAAAGATAGCTTCTTTGAAATCTCGGCTACGAATAAGTTCTAATTCAGCACGTTTGAGTTCGGTAATGTCCCGCCCTTCGGCAATTAACTGCACAACTTGACCTGTTTCATCTTTAATCGGTTTGAGGGAAAAGTCAATGGTGGCGATGTTGTCTCCCACCCCCAAGACATCGACCTGATAACGGACGAATTCACCCGCAGCAGCTTGTGCGATCGCAGTTTTTAACTGTTCCTGACTTGCTAGAGAAATTTTCCACCATCGGGCTTCCCAAAATGGTCGATTCACTACATCCGAATGTTGCAATCCAGCAAAATTGAGCGCTGTCTGATTGGCTTCTAAGATTATACCATCAGGTGTCAGTAGCCCCACAAATTGAAAGGTGAGATCGAAAATAGCCCGATAGCGTTCTTCGCTTTGTCGCAGTGCTGATTCGATGCGCTGGCGATCGCGTAGCGCAGCTTGCTGTTCGCTCACATCTTGTACTAAACCATACCAAGCTACATCCCCATTATTGCGCCGCTCTGGCATGGAATTACCATGCAACCATTTAAGTTTTCCCGAAGGAGTGATAATTCGCCATTCATGAGTAAATGGTTCTAAGTTCTGGTAACTTTGGCTAACTGCGTCGTTATAGCCTGGAAGATCATCAGGATGTATAGCACCGATACAGAGCATAGCATTCTCTAGGACTTGCTCAGAGGTGACTTCATGAATTTTTTCAACGTTGGAATTTATATACTCAAAGTAAATACGACCATCTGGAGACTGAACCAGAGTGTAAATATTTCCCGGTAAGTTAGTTGCTAAGTGTTGAAATCTGGCTTCACTTTGGCGGAGTGATTCTTCTATCCGTTTCCGTTCGCTGATGTCAAAATTAGTCCCCGTGACAATCCAGCATTGTGCATCTTCAACGTAGCGGGAGGTATAGGTAGCTGATATCCATCGCTGAGAACCATCTTGATGATTAAATCGGTATTCTACGCTGGTGGTGCGCCCAGCAAAGACATCTTCATATAGTGGCATAATCACCGTTTCTCGATCTTCGGGATGTATTCCCAACATCCACAAATTTTGATTAGTCATAATTTCCTGTGCAGTATAGCCAAAAATAGCTTCACAGCCAGGAGACTGGTAATCACACACCCAATCGCAGTTTGGGAAGACGCGAAGACTGACAATAGCCGTAGCGATCGCGCTATTGAGAATTTCCTCAAAGTTCCCTTGTAATCCTGGAATCCCTGGGTCTGATTGTGACATTTGCGGAGTTACTTTTGGTTGTACCTCCTTAATTGTCGAGCATGAATCATTACCAAAGGCAATTTTGGATAAATCTTTGCAGTCATATCTGCACCCTGTACCTTTTCCGCTTATTTTGGCGGCCATCGCCAATTATAGCGATTCCATTGATAGATACCTGAAATTTCGTACTCAGAACCGTTGTATAAACGAACTACACAATTAGTCGGTAAACCATCGCTATCATGAACTTGATCAATTTGTAGTACGATACAGAGAAACCATTGACGCTTACAAGGGCCGTCCTCTTGTACCCATTCCCATAATCCATTAGAGATTTCAATGCGATCGCCAACTCTCAGCTTCAGTGCATCCTCAATATAAGAATACTTATCAAAATGATATGATTCTACACGATTGAGCCACGGTAAACCATAGCGATCGCGAATAAATTGGACATTCCCAGAATCGTGATCATGTAACCAATCATTGAGTAATTGCACCTTCCAAGTGCGGTTCTGTTGTTCATTGGTTTTGACAAACTTTAAAAACGCTGACAATTCCTCAGAGTCAAGCTCATCTAAGGGGTTGGCTACATCTGATATCTTCGAGTTAGAGTCTTCCTGAATTTGCTCAATTACTCGCAGTAATATCTGCTTCTGCATATCAGTGAGAGGACAGCTAGCTGCGTTACAACTATTAAAGGCTGCTTGCAAGGCTGTTTCAATCTCATCTGGTGTCATAAGTTGATCGCCACTGAGGGGTTTATTTTTATAATTATTACAATAGTTTTAATCAAGTCTCCAACCTCCCAGATATTAAATTCAGTTAGATATGAAAAATCGTTACAACATAGCATTTTTAGTAAATTCGCCAACTTTAGTTATGCAAAAATATTCCCGCATCATCACTCAGTATGCGAAACTAGTGACTGTCGTCTTTATTTCCTGCTTGCTCACAGTTATGTCCTGGGTGTATACTCCAGAGGTAATAGCCCTGACACAGATAAAATTATTTGATGTTGCCTATAAAGGCTGTCCCCCAGAATTGGCAGAAGGATCTGTAATTAGTAGTGGTAGCGCCGCCGCTAATTGTTTTATGGTGACAGGTAAGGCAGAAAATGGCACTTACAAAACGGTTTATGACGCAGATATCTTTGGACGCATCTATGATGCCAACAATAACCCTGTCATGCAAAACCGCACCCGTCTGGGTTCTATTGCCGAAATTCCGCCAGGCGTGAGTGATTTTGAATTAAGAATTACTGTAGCTGCAAACCAACCGGAACCTTTACAGTTGAAACAGTTTAAAGCAGCAGGTTTTAGCGGCAAAGTCCGGAAATAATTCGTAATTCGTAATTCGTAATTCGTAATTTGTAATTCGTAATTCGTAATTACAGAATTTTTGGGTTAATTAGACCACAGTGTAGAGATGTTGGATAAAACGTCTCTACAGGTTAGCAATTTCTTTGAAATCCACTTCTCACTCATTTCTTTGAAATCCACTTCTCACTCCCTGCCTCTTTCCCCCTACTCCCCACTCCCAGCCTCTTTCCCCCTGCACCCTGCACCCTGCACCCAGCCTTTTTCCCCCCCACTCCCCACTCCCCACTCCCCACTCCCTACTCCCCACTCCCCACTCCCCACTCCCCACTCCCCACTCCCCACTCCCCTAGAAAGCAATGTAGAGACGATTTTCACTTAAACGTCTCTACTAAAGCCTATACTGAGTTAAACTAATAACTAAAAAGCCTGTCCAAAAGAAAGAGCAGTTAGGCTTCTCAGTAAGCCACCTATTAAACTCAGTGCTAGAAAGGCTAAAATAGGAGACAAATCCATACCACCCAATGGGGGAATGATTGAGCGGAAAAGATTGAGGTAAGGATTGGTTATCTGCCCCAAAGCCGCAAATGGCTGATTATACCAGTTGATGGTGGGGAACCAAGTTAACAAAACTCGCGCAATTAGCAAGTAGCTGTAGAACTGAACGAAGGTAGCTAAAGTTGTAAACAGTAAATACATGGATAAGTTGGTTTCCTGCTAAGTGTCAAAAACGGTCTTATTATTGATTTTAGTTGAGTCCATGCCACGAAGTGTGCGGTTTGCCGCATTAACTACTATTAGCACCTTGGCTCAATATAAATCACCTCAAGAATCTTGGGTGAGGGAGCGGTCATTCACTGACTGGCTGGAACTGCCGTTGACATTTCCCAGTTCCTGTCTGACTTCATCAATTGTGGCATTAAGCTGGGCAATTTTATCTTCGAGCGATCGCCTGGCCGTTTCAATTTCCATAGCGTCATTTTCTGAAGCGAACATCTGTCGGCGTTTTGGAGATACTTTTTTCGTCCCCGTTTGGCCATTAGTAAGTTCGGCTGCTTCTGCTGTCAATTCCTCATTCTGTCGAGAAACAATCACAGCCCCGACAATACCACCAACTATACTACCAAAAATCGTCCCTGCTAAAAAACCACTAGCAAAACCATCACGTTGACTCATACATTACCGCCTTGAAGAAATCTTGCAACTTTTATATATAGTTCAGCTATTTTCCTTCCCTAGCTGCATACTAGCTTATGTACCAAAAATGCGATCGCCTGCATCGCCCAAACCCGGTAGAATATATCCTTGATCATTGACTATTTCATCAATAGTCGCCGTGTAAACATTTAAACCAGGATATGCAGCATTGAGTTTTTGTAAAGCTGGCGGTGCAGCCACTACAGAAACGATACGTGTCAAACTTGGATCAACACCCCGTTGTATTAATTCTGCCATAGCAAACATAATTGACCCACCCGTTGCTAACATCGGATCAGTAATTAAAACTCTGGTTTGGGGGTCAAATTTTTCGGGTAACTTATTCAAATAACAAGAAGGTTCCAGAGTTTCTTCATTACGGACTAAGCCCAAATGGTAAATTGAAGCCAAAGGCAACAAAGACTGCGCCCCTTCCAGTAACCCTAGCCCCGCCCGGAGAATCGGTACAACCGCCACAGGTACTTCTGGGTTAATCACAGTCGCTGGACAGGAAGCCAAAGGACTCTGCACCGTTGTTTCCAGAGTTGGTAGCCACTCTCTGGCCGCTTCGTAAGTCAGCCATCTGCCCAACTCAGTGATCGCACTACGAAATAATACTGAAGGTGTGCCAGCATCACGGGCGACTGCCAGCCAGTGCTTGATCAGAGGATGGGGTGGAACATAAACACGCAGTTGTGGTGTCATAGCCGGAATTGGGCAACTTTATTGATTAGATCAGAACTGAAACCTCATAATACTCCTTCTTTGCCTACCGCCGACAGATGAAATCATCACCATGAAAATTATTGAAAAAATTTAGCATTACTAGTTGACATATATTCTCATTCAAGGTTATATTTCTATTAGTGTTCTCCTCTCTTTAAGGATCGGCAGACGGGATTAGCCAGCAGCAGCAGGCTTGTCCCTCTTTTTATTTCCCCACTCTAAAACTGAATCGTCACATCACAATTAAGCTGGGGAGTAGGGAGTAGGGAGTGGGGAGTAGGGAGTGGGTTAAAACCCGGATGGTGTCTAAGTTTGATTCTCCGTTTATGTCTTAACTGCCTTGTCGGTTGCTATATATATCAATGCCGCTAGAAAAATAAACCATAAATTACGTATATTTATTCCAAATACAGAGTTATATAATATACTAAATTAGTGAATTTTATTGAGCATCTGCCCCTATGTCTCCATCCCTAAATCCTGTACTTGATGTGATTGTCATTGGCTCCGGAATTGGCGGTTTAGTGACAGCAACCCAGTTAACAGCCAAAGGCGCTCAGGTGCTGGTACTGGAAAGCTATTTAATTCCCGGAGGTAGTTCCGGCTATTTTGAACGCCAGGGTTATCGATTTGACGTTGGAGCATCAATGATTTTTGGATTTGGCGAAAAAGGTACAACCAACTTACTTACCCGCGCTCTAGACGCTGTGAACGTCAGCCAAGAAACAATTATTGATCCTGTACAGATTCACTATCACTTGCCCAACCAATTAGACTTAAAAGTTGAGCGAGCTTATGATAAATTTTTGCAAAATCTTATTGCTTATTTTCCTCATGAAGAGAAAGGTATTCGTCGCTTTTATCACGAGTGTTGGCAGGTGTTTAATTGCCTCAACAGCATGGATTTGCTGTCACTAGAAGAACCTCGGTATTTGCTACGGACATTTTTGCAGCATCCTCTCGCCTGTCTTGGTTTAGTCAAATACCTCCCTCAAAATGTCGGCGATGTAGCCCGACACTATATCAAAGACCCGGAATTATTGAAATTTATTGACATAGAATGTTATTGCTGGTCAGTAGTCAGCGCTGACATGACACCGATGATTAATGCCGGGATGGTCTTTTCTGATCGGCACTATGGCGGAGTTAACTATCCTAAAGGCGGGGTAGGACAAATTGCCCAAAAACTGGTGGAAGGCTTAGAAAATGCTGGAGGTAAGATTGAGTACCAAGCCAGAGTCACCAAAATCATCATCGAACAGGGAAAAGCCGTCGGTGTGCAGTTAGCTAATGGTAAAGTTTATTTTGGTAAACGCATAGTTTCTAATGCCACACGTTGGGATACTTTTACAAAATTATTACCTGTAGAGACAATGCCAGATAATGAAAGTAAATGGCAACAAAACTATCAAAAGTCACCCAGCTTTCTGAGTTTCCATATAGGAGTAGCAGCAGCAGTATTGCCTAAAGGGACAGAATGCCATCATATAATTCTGGAAGATTGGCAGCAAATGACAGCCGCAGCAGGCACACTTTTCGTTTCCATTCCCACATTGCTTGATCCAGATTTAGCACCAGAGGGATATCAGATCATTCATGCCTTTACACCCCACTGGATTGATGATTGGCAAGGATTGTCTCCCAGCCAGTATGAAGCGCAGAAAGAAGCCGCAGCTTGGCAAATTATTGACCGACTAGAACAGATTTTTCCGGGTTTAGATGCTGGCTTAGATTATTTAGAAGTAGGGACACCCCGCACACATCAACGCTTTTTAGGGCGTGAAGATGGTACTTATGGTCCAATTCCTCGGCGCAAGTTAAAGGGATTATTAAGTATGCCATTTAATCGCACAGCCATTCCCGGACTTTATTGTGTGGGGGACAGTACCTTTCCGGGACAGGGATTAAACGCAGTAGCATTTTCGGGTTTTGCTTGCGCCCATCGTATAGCTGTAGATTTAGGGTTGTGACTTTCTATCTGTCAATAATGGTAATTGAAGCAATAGCCGCATGATCATGGTACTTTTGGGTTTCGTTGAATTCTTGAGTATTAGGATAGATCCCAGCAAAATCTGTAACTGTCCACTGATTCGATCTTATCCATACTCCTGCATCTGCACCCAGTCCCCGCGCAAATTTAATATACTCTCTTGATTCATTATTCAAGTTGTAAGCTAAGGTTGCTTGTCCGTAGGCTGCAACGGCTTCTTTAAGAGGTGTTCCTGGCCCTACCCCAGCAGTTGTTCTGTAGTTAGGATTTTCAACCGTGATCATGGTAATTTTAGAGTTATTTGTGATGGGCTGTTGTCCCTCTGCGAAACCCAGCGAATACTGCACGTTTCCATCCTGACTGACTTTAATTCCTTCCCCTAAATCAACCCCCAGAAGAGTTGGTTCAAAGGTTGCTTCTTTGCCTAATATTTGCTTAAGTTCTCCTAAAGTCATGCCAAGTTTAGCCACTCCAACACTCTTAGTAGTGATCAGCTGTTGATCAGAAGGCGATCGCGCGCCTAATTCTTCACAACCATTAGGAACTTGATCTATTAGCTGAGAACTAATTAACCTAAGTCCGTCACCATTCCAATAGTATTGAGTTTCTTCGATACAAGTACCTGCACCAATTAATTTATAAGCGTTAGACAGAATATTCGTCTTGGGATCAAAATCAGGGAATCCCGCAATTTCTAATTCTAGAGGCTCAATTTTGAGTTCCGGCTGGGAGGTATCTACTTGTAGAAAAGTGAATGCGCCTTGATAAGCAGCCATATAACAAAGCAGTTGTACTAAATGCTGACCCTTGTCATTAGTATAGACTTGCGAAAATTCCAGTGCAGCCTCCGCATCAAAATTAAAATTGCAAACCTGTAAACTTTTCTGACGGCTAATCACCTCCTTCAAAATAGTTTCTGACTTAGGGTTACTCTGATCAGAAACAGAAACAATCGATGGGCTATCAGGTTTTAACCTTTGTGCAGAAGTTTCAGTATTACCAGAGTTAGGTTTTGATAATTCAGACTCTGTTACAGATGCACAGGACATGAGAGTAGAGGCGAGAATAGCTGTTAATGGGAAAATAAATTTGGCTGTAAGCATGGGATAAAAATTCTGTGATTTAGGCTATGTTTAAAGCTGATTTCAGCACATCGAAGCAATTAATTAATCAGGGCTTGAGAAAAAAGACCTGCCAATTCCAGTTAAAAGTTCCCTTTATTATTACCTCAATTGGGAACATACATTTTCCAGAAAATTAATAAGCTGAGTAAATCTCATAGCCAAGCCACATAACTTTTAACCATAAAACCAAACCCTCCACGCCCCTTGGCGATTTCCTCAGCGTTCTTTTGCGTTGAAAAATTAAATCATCTTCACCTGATTAGCTGCCCGTTTAGCCTTCTCCCGCGCCTCCGAAATCTGATCACCCTTAGCCAAAGCCACCCCCATCCGTCGATAAAGATGAGCGCTAGGTTTGCCAAATAGTTTGATATCTACATCCGGAACAGACAAAGCCTCAGCCACACCTGTAAAAGCCACATTATCAGATTTTTTATCAGCTAAAATCACTGCACTAGCTGAAGCACCTAACTGTTCTATATGCGGAATTGGTAAACCTAAAATAGCGCGTAAATGTAATTCAAATTCATTCAAATTTTGCGAGATTAATGTTACCATTCCTGTATCATGGGGTCGGGGAGAAAGTTCCGAAAAAATTACTTCATCCTTAGTGATAAAAAACTCTACCCCAAATATTCCGGCTCCCCCCAAAGCATCAGTAACTTTTGTTGCTATGGCTTGAGCTTCTAATATTTTATCTTCAGCAATACCTGCTGGTTGCCAAGACTCTTGATAATCGCCTCTTTTTTGACGATGACCAATAGGAGAACAGAAAATAGTTGGTGCATTCCACTGTTTAATGGTCAGCAAAGTTATCTCAATTTCAAAGTGAATAAATTCCTCAACAATTACTTTTTGACTATCACCTCTAGAGTTAGCGATCGCATAATTCCAAGCCTCCTCAACTTCACCCTTAACCTGGACAACAGATTGACCTTTACCAGAAGAAGACATTACAGGTTTAACAACATTGGGAAAACCAATTTGCTCAGAAGCAGCAAGCAATTCTTCTAGAGTAGAAGCATAACCATATCTAGCAGTTCTAATCCCTAATTCTTGAGATGCTAATTCCCTAATTCGATCACGATTCATCGTATAGTTAGTTGCAGCCGCCGTGGGAATAACTGTAATCCCACGTTGTTCAAATTCTAGTAACTTTTCTGTTCTAATCGCTTCAATTTCTGGGATGATAAAATCAGGCTGATGTTTTTGGACAACAGCTTCTAATTCATCAGCACTCAGCATCGAAATCACTTCAGAACAATCAGCAACCTGCATCGCTGGAGCATTAGCATAGCGGTCAACGGCAATCACATAATTACCCAGACGTTGAGCAGCAATCACAAATTCTTTGCCGAGTTCACCTGAACCCAATAGCATTAATTTTTGGGGGAGCTTAATCGAATTTTTCATGAATTTATCCCAATTAATTTTAGATGTTGATGGTAATGAAAAGATTGCAGATGTTCTCAATTTTTACTCAATGGAGTTGATAAACCATCAATACTGACAATATTTTTTTGCTGTTGATATTCTTGGATTCCCTGTTCACCTTTTTTACTTGCCCAGTTAACTAAAGATTGCCTCTGACCTTGATATTCATAAAGTGGTACACCCAAACCACAGGAAGTTTGCACGCGCTCAATATCAGCTACAATAATTTGACGAGTTCCTGGGATCTGCGGAAATAAACAGTACAAAGTTTCCCAGTCTGGCGAATTTGGTAGAATTGTGTATCCCTGACCGTAGAGGCGCAGAATACACGGCGGTTCCTCGAAGGCACAGAACATCAAAGTGATGCGCCTATTTTCTTGCAAATGGGCTGAAACTTCGTTGCCGCTACCTGTAAGATCCAGGTAAGCGACTTGATGAGCCGAAAGGATGCGAAAACACTCCAACCCCTTGGGAGAAAGATTAACGTGACCTGTAGCACTCAGGGGTGCAGAACCAACAAAAAAAATGTGTTGGTTAGTAATGAAGTTTTGCAGTTCTTCAGTAATAAAGTCAAAAACTTTAGCCATAGACATTGAGATTATTTGGCAAATATCTACACCAGTTTGCAAGTGAGTGTAGTACAAAGAATAATGAACCACAGATGAACCCAGATAAATCCGAACTTCATCTCCATGAAACTGCTATATATTCTCAGCCTATTTCTTAGCTGGCAATCAAGCAAGACTAGAGAATAAAACTATCTCTCCTCTGCGCCTGGTGCGCCTGGTGCGTAAATTTTTCCCCTATGTATTCACCCTTTCTTCCGCCTTTTACCCAGCACATAGAAAACGAGATTTCCCACCGCGCTGGTGTGGAATTGTCTGTGCTACGCCTCGATTCTATGCACCCGCTAGTTAACGGTAACAAGTGGTTTAAGCTAAAATATAACCTTTTGTCAGCCAAGCAGCAAAATTTGACAACTCTGCTGACCTTTGGGGGAGCTTATTCTAATCATATCTTTGCTACAGCCGCCGCCGGCAATCTCTTCGGCTTCCGCACCATTGGGGTGATTCGTGGAGAAGAAAGATTACCACTCAACCCCACACTGAGTTTTGCTGTACAGCAAGGAATGCAGCTTGTCTATCTCAATCGCGAGGCTTACCGACAAAAGCACACACAAGAATTACACGAAGACTTAAGACAACGTTTCGGTGACGTGTTCATCATTCCTGAAGGTGGTAGCAATTTGAATGGCGTGCGCGGCTGTACAGAAATAGTTGGCGATGCAGAGAAATTTGATACTATCTGCTTGGCTTGTGGTACAGGTACGACACTAGCTGGTATTGCACTTTCGCTCAATCCCAGAAAACGAGTAATTGGTTTTCCCGTGCTGAAAAGGGGGGAATTCCTCGCCCAGGAAATCGCCAATTTGCTGAAGAATTATCTGGACTCTGGGCTACCTGCACCAAGTAACTATCTAGCACCGTGGGAATTAATGTGTGATTATCACTTTGGTGGTTATGCAAAGGTTACTGATAAGCTGCTAATATTCAGCAAGCAATGTAGTGAGAAACACGATTTATCTCTGGATTACGTATATACTGTAAAGATGTTTTATGGTGTAATGGATTTAATACAATCTAAATTTTTTCAAAAGGGCGATCGCCTGTTACTAGTACATACAGGCGGGTTGCAAGGTAATGCCGGCATGGAAAATCGACTGTAACGGGGTGTGTAACTTATTTGTAAACTAGTTTGTGAATCCTTAGTTCGTTAGCTAGTACAAGTCGGTGTAAATAAACAGACCATTCAAAATCCATGAAAAGCCCATTTTATAAGCTTTTTGACTTTTGACTTTTGACTTTTGACTTCCGCCTTGCGGTACTAGCGTCTTGCAACTTCTCCAAAAGGTTTGGGTTGTACTGCAAAATTTAGGAAATAATAGTTTTTTTAGCGGGCATTTTTTAACAAATTAGTGGACTAAAGATAGGAGTTACAGTTTTTGATTATCAAAAAGACTCACTCACTAATGGTTATTGCTGGAATTTAAAGAACAAATTTCATCAAATTGATACTAAGTTTTCATCAACTTTACACTATTAATATAAATAAAAATCTAGTTTAATGCTAATATTAAATAGCTAATTACTTGCAAAACAAATATTGTTTTATGGGGTGAATTTACCAACACATTTTTTAAATAATAATGAATTACTGTCCACATGAAAAACTCACAGTGTTTTCATCCTAGCTTTGAGCAATTTTATCATAAAATATCTCCGGAAGTTAAAAAAACCTTAACTCATGAGCAAATACAAGCCCTAAAAACTGCTTGTGAATCTCATAGTCACAATCGTCATTTTTTAAGCATAAGAGTTTCATTGCCCATTTTCAGATCAAAGTTTTATATGGTTGTATTAGCAGGTAAAGAACGTCGTTCAAAACAGTGTTTGCATTATAAAAAAGGTATGTATCCTTTGCGTAACCCTATTAATATCTTATTATTATTAGGACTTTTAATTATATTTATAGTTTCTAGTCTTGCTCTCTTTACACTAGTATTGTCCTCAATTTCTTCCGTACCCACCTCGTCGCCCTACCCTACGTCGATTCCTTGGATTAATAATCAATTTGAATGCGAACGAACTGATCGAATTTGGAATGAAGACAAATGTTGGGATTCAGAACACAGTCCTACTTTCTAAACGCGTATTTTAAATGTTGCAAAATATACGTAATTTACGCATAAGTCCGATAAAAATGAACCACATTAAGCACAGAAGAATCAGGGTTTGAAAAGTTTTTGCGTAAATAAAAGGTAAGATGGAAATGTAAATAGTTGTGCTATTTACATTGTCCTGTACTAGAAAATTTGAACAACTGTGATCAAATTTATTCTATGCGAACTTTAACTGAATCTGAGTACCAATTAGAAGCTGAACCGAAATTGCGTCAAATCTTTGCCTATGATGATGCTTTTACGAAACCGTTCGCGCAGAATGTTCCAGAAAAACTGATTAACGTGATAGCTCATTAATCACATTTTTACTTATCTGAATTGCTATCATTGATGTTCAAATCAAAGAAAACATTTTGCCAGAAAAAATCAACACTAACCTCGATTTTGGAGAAGATTGTATAAATCCATTTGATCAAACAGACAAGAATTTATGGGTTAAAATTGAGCATTTAGGACGTTATTTATTTGCCGCCGATTACCTCCGTCAATTTCATCTTACCTGCATTGCTGACATTGCTTGTGGGGTGGGCTATGGAATACACGAACTAGAAAGAGTTGCTGATTTAGTAATCGGTGTAGATGGAAATTCAGAACTGCTAAAACAAGCAGCACAGCAGTGTAATAATTCTCAAACTAGATTGATTCAACATAATTTAGATCAATCTGGTTTATTAGCCGATAAAACTCACCCAACTATTGATGCTATCGTCAGTTTTGAAACATTGGAACATTTAATTAATCCTAGCAGTGTGTTAGAGCAATTTTCTCAACTTTTGTCACCGGGAGGATTTCTAATTTGCTCGGTTCCTAATGTTTTATACGAACCTCGCGACGATGCCGGCTTACCCACAAATTCTTGTCATAAACAGTTTTTTAGCTATCAATCCCTTTCTCGCTTACTTGAATTCAATGGTTTGAAAGTGAACTATCGAGTTGGTCAAGCTTGGTCAAACATTTTATTTAAGCGGGAAACTCAGCTTTTACGAAATCGCTCAATTCAACAACGATTAGGAGAATATTCCTACTTAAGTTTCCCAGAAATTATTCGTCACCTCTCTTATCTGATTGCTTATCCAACAGTTGAAGATGTAGATGGTTCCTATTCATTGATTATTGTCGGGCAAAAGATTAAGTAATTCAAATTAATAAAAGTGAATTACGAATTACATTTTCTGTAATACCCGCCGGATAGTCTCAGTTGGCACTTCATCGGTAACTGTCACTGCACCTATTTGTGTCGGTAAAACAAACCTGACTTTACCTGCTTTGACTTTCTTATCTAATTGCAACGCATCAATAATTGCTTCAATATCTATACCTTGTGGTAGCTGAGTTGGTAAACCCGCTTTTTGAATGAGGTCATTTTGCCGTTCTGTTTCTTCCTGTTGCCACATTCCTAGTTCCACCGCAATCTGTCCGGCTGCTACCATGCCAATAGCCACGGCTTCCCCATGCTTGAGTAAACGATAACCTGTTAAGCTTTCTACGGCGTGACCAATGGTGTGGCCATAATTGAGAATCGCCCGTAGTCCGCCTTCTTTTTCATCTTTCCCCACGACATCGGCTTTAGCTTGACAAGAACGGGTTAATATGTATTCTATAAATTCTGGTTTTATATAGCGGAGTTGATTGAGATGTTTACTTGCTTCCATCTCGGCAAATAATTCAGCATCCCAAATCACACCGTATTTAATCACCTCTGCCATTCCGGCGCGGAATTCACGCATAGGCAGAGTTTTCAGAGTTTCTGGGCTAATTAATACTAAACGTGGCTGATGAAAAGCCCCAATTAAATTTTTGCCCTGGGGATGATTGACACCAGTTTTGCCACCAATTGCCGAATCTACCATTGCTAACAGAGTGGTAGGTACTTGCACGACATTAATGCCTCGTAGCCAAGTGGCGGCAGCAAAGCCTGTCATATCACCAATTACGCCTCCCCCCAAGGCCACCATTGTAGAAGAACGTTCTAGGCGGTTTTCTAAAGCAATATCGTAGAGTTTTTGAATAGAGTTGAGGGTTTTGTAGCGTTCCCCTGGTGGGAGGTTGTAACTAGCTACTTCAAAACCAGCCGATATCAGAGATTCTATCGCTGCTTCGCTGTAATGCTTAAAAATACTGGGATTAGAAACAACTAAAACCTTTTTGCCTAGATTCAAACTAGCCATTTTTTGACCCAATTGGTCTAAGCTTGAAGGTGCGATCGCAATCTCATAAGACTGCTGCGGTAGATTTACATTAATTACAGAAGTCATTGCCTAAACCCAAATAAGCGCCCGTGGGCTGTATTCTATCGCAATGTGGGGAGTTACGGGTGATGAAGAATATGGGAAAAATCAGGGAGATGAAGCAATATTTTTCTACTCCCATGCTCAAAGCCCCATTCCCCATTGCCCATTCCCCGTGATTCAATAGATTAGTTAAGTATTGTGGAGAAAGAGAAATGTTTGGAGTCATAGCTTATATCGCCTTTTTGGCAATTTTCATGGGCGTAGCCGTAGGTCTACTGTTTGGTTTACGTTCCGCTAAGATTATTTAACTCCTCAAAGTTTCCCCTCTTCTCACCAAGGAGAGGGGCTGGGGGTGAAGTTCAATATTTTAATTCTCAAGGGCGTAATCACCTGCGCCCCAGAAATATTTAGAAAAAACGTATCGCTAAAGCGTTTGCGTAGCGCATACCACAGAGGCACACAGTACACTGAGGAATAAGAGTTTGAGGGGTTTTGTGGGTGAGTCCTAAAGTAGTTATTATTAATTTTTTCTGACAAAACAGTTTCTCCTCTCACCAGTGCTAAGGGATTAATCAATGATGATTTATTGAAAAGACAGCGTTTTAGGTTTTATCCCTTTTCCAGAGAAGCCAGAGAGACCAAGATGCCGTTTTTTAATGTATTGAATTACGTAAAATTTACTGAGAAACCAAGTATATTTAAATATAAAAATAATTGCAGTTTTTAAGTAAAAAAATATTTAACTTCAGCAAAAGACTAAAATTTGGGTATAGCTTCCGCAATTAATCTGTGTAACACTAGGAAGCTACCTCAAGCTATTTTAACGGGAGGTCAGGCAATGGCTATCGCCACCATTAATCCCGCCACTGGGGAGACGATCAAAATCTTTGAGCCACTCAAGGATGCAGAGATTGCCTCTAAACTGGATTTGGCTGGTCAGACTTTTGAACAGTACCGTAAGACGAGTTTTTCTGCGCGATCGCAATGGCTAGAAAAAGCTGCAATAATTTTACAGCAAGAAAAAGCCGATTTTGCTAAAATCATGACCCTGGAAATGGGCAAGACCTATAAAGCCGCGGTCGCAGAAGTCGAAAAATGCGCCCTGGTTTGTAACTATTACGCCGAACACGCACCGAGTTTTCTCGCTGATGTGACAATCAAAACCGATGCCAGCCAAAGCTTTGTGCGCTATCATCCTATGGGCGTAATTTTGGCTGTAATGCCGTGGAATTTCCCCTTCTGGCAAGTCTTTCGTTTTGCCGCACCAACGCTGATGGCGGGCAACGTCGGCTTACTTAAACACGCTTCTAATGTGCCGCAGTGCGCTTTGGCAATTGCAGATATTATTCACCGGGCTGGTTTTCCTGAAGGCGCTTTTCAAACACTATTAATCGGTGCGGCTAAAGTTGCCGATATCATGGCTGATGACCGGGTAAAAGCTGCTACCTTAACTGGAAGCGAACCCGCGGGTGCATCCCTCGCCTCTGTTGCTGGGAAACAAATTAAAAAAACTGTTTTGGAATTGGGAGGTAGTGACCCGTTTATTGTTTTAGAAAGCGCTGATTTAGAGACCGCAGTTGCTACAGCTACTTCCGCCAGGATGTTGAATAATGGGCAATCATGTATAGCAGCGAAACGGTTTATTATTGCAGAGGCGATCGCACCTGAATTTGAAAAGCTACTTTTAGATAAATTTCAGGCGCTGAAAGTTGGCGATCCCATGCAACCAGATACTGATTTAGGCCGACTAGCAACCCCTGATCTTCTCCAAGATTTACATCAACAAGTACAAACAGCCGTTAAAAGTGGCGGTAAAGTCCTCACTGGTGGACATCCTTTCGCAGATCGTCCCGGCAACTTTTACCCGCCGACGATTATTACAGATATTCCTCTAGATAGTGCGATCGCACAGGAAGAATTCTTTGGTCCAGTGGCATTATTATTCCGTGTACCAGATATTAACGCCGCGATTCAATTAGCTAATGCTACACCTTTTGGCTTGGGTGCAAGTGCTTGGACAACTAACGACCAAGAACGCGATCGCCTGATTGCCGAAATCGAAGCAGGTGCTGTATTTATCAACAGCATGGTTAAATCCGACCCCCGCTTACCCTTTGGTGGCATCAAGCGTTCTGGATACGGCAGAGAATTGAGTATTCAAGGTATACATGAATTTGTCAATCTTAAAACCGTGTGGGTGCAGTGACAATACCCAGTAGGGGCGGGTTCATAGATATCATTTAATATCAACGACGATATTAGTAAACCCGCCCTGACCAACCAATCCCCACTCCCGTCTTAATTTATAACCAGTGAGGAAATCAAATGAATACAGCTGAATTGTTGGTGCAGTGTCTGGAAAATGAAGGGGTACAATATGTTTTTGGTCTTCCTGGTGAAGAAAACCTACACGTTTTAGAAGCACTAAAACATTCTTCCATTAAATTTATTACTACGCGTCATGAACAGGGCGCAGCATTCATGGCGGATGTCTACGGACGTTTGACTGGAAAAGCTGGAGTCTGTCTTTCTACTCTTGGACCTGGGGCGACAAACTTAATGACTGGAGTAGCAGATGCTAACCTAGATGGTGCGCCATTAGTAGCAATTACAGGTCAAGTGGGAACAGATAGAATGCACATCGAATCCCATCAATATTTGGATTTGGTGGCAATGTTTGCCCCAGTTACTAAGTGGAATAAACAGATTGTTAGACCTAGTATTACACCAGAAGTAGTCCGCAAAGCATTCAAGCGATCGCAAACTGAAAAACCCGGTGCAGTTCACATCGATTTGCCAGAAAATATTGCTGCTATGCCTGTAGAAGGTAAGCCATTGCGAAAAGATAACATCGAAAAAAGCTATGCTTCCTTTGCTTGTATTCGTGCAGCCGCCGCGGCAATTTCTCAAGCAGTTAACCCCATTATCTTAGTAGGTAATGGAGCAATTCGCGCTCATGCCAGTGATGCAGTTACGCAATTTGCCACCCAAATGAATATGCCTGTGGTGAATACATTCATGGGTAAAGGCGTAATTCCTTATACTCATCCCTTGGCTTTATGGTCAGTGGGATTACAGCAAAGAGATTTCATTACCTGTGGTTTTGATCATACAGATTTGGTAATTGCTATTGGCTATGATTTAATCGAATTTTCCCCGAAAAAATGGAATCCAGAAGGCAATATTCCCATTATTCATATTGCAGCAAATTCGGCAGAAATTGACAGCAGTTATATTCCTAATGTCGAAGTATTGGGGGATATTTCCGATTCCCTGAATGAAATTTTAAAATTAGCAGATAGACAGAGTAAACCCAATCCCTATGCTATCAGCTTGCGGGAAAATATTCGTGCTGATTACGAAGAGTATGCTCATGATGATGGTTTTCCCATTAAACCGCAAAAATTAATTTATGACTTACGGCAAGTAATGGGACCAGATGATATTGTAATTTCTGATGTTGGCGCACATAAAATGTGGATTGCCAGACATTATCATTGCCATAGTCCAAATACTTGCTTAATTTCTAATGGTTTTGCAGCAATGGGGATTGCGATTCCTGGTGCTTTAGCCGCAAAACTGGTTTCTCCTAACCGCAAAGTTGTAGCAGTAACTGGCGACGGCGGCTTTATGATGAATTGTCAGGAATTAGAAACAGCCTTGCGAGTTGGTACTCCCTTTGTCACCTTAATATTTAACGATGGTGGCTATGGGTTAATTGAGTGGAAACAAGAAAATCAATTTGGCAAAGGTAATTCATCTTTTGTCCATTTTGGTAATCCTGATTTTGTCAAATTAGCCGAAAGCATGGGTTTAAAAGGTTACAGAGTTGAATCGGCGACAGACTTCATCCCCATACTTAAAGAAGCCCTCGCCCAAGATGTACCTGCTGTCATTGATTGTCCAGTAGACTACCGCGAAAATCACCGCTTTAGCCAAAAAGCTAATGAGTTAAACTGCGAAATTTATAATTTAATTCTTGGCGTGATCAGACTAACCTAGTGCATCAATAAAAACAATTTATCGGCGTTTATCAGCGTTTATCAGCGTTTAATTCCATCCAAATTAATGCACTATTTGAACTCGATCACGCCACCACAGAAAAGTTTTGGGCGAATATAATTCGCTACTACACAGGCCAAGTCCACCTGCGTGGACTAATCAAAAAGTGGGATTTTTAACCCGCGCAGGCGGGTTTAGTTTGTATAGCCGCAACTTCTAGTCGCCAGGGCTGTAATAAATTTGACTTTTCAAACAACCTCTTAAACTGTCGCTTGACTTTTGATTTCCGCGTAGCGGCGTTAGTCCTCATCTAGCGCCGGAAAAGCCTCCTCAAACCGCCACAAATCATCTTTATTATTCAGAAACCAAACTCTAGTTTCAGGAGTTAATTGACTCCAAATAACATCGCCAGGAATATGAGGAGAAGCATATTGATAGTGCAAACCCAGGTCTTTGAGATTGTGTTCTACATCTTTCGGAATGCCAAAATCTTGCCAGTTAACTTCTACCTGTCTAATTGTAAGTCCCGCAGCCGGGTCAAAAATTAACTGAGCGGCTCTAATTAAATCAGCAAAATGTTTTGGTTTCAGACTAGCTATTTGCTGAATTTGGATTGATTCGTTATGCTCTTGAGACATTGTGACTGAATTGGGTAAAAATTGTTCATTTCTTGAAACTATTCGCAGAGATTTTTACCCCAATGCCCCTATTTTAGCGCAGCAGCCTATTTAGGTGAATATTTTGCTTTAAATTTAATTATTCCTCCTAAGATTGTCACATAAATAACGGCAAAATAGATAAAATGTTGACCGATAGAGTGAGAAATGAAATATCTTTAGGAGGTAGCTGTGGCGCGTAAACGCTTAATTATTGAGATGGGTATGGGAATAGATCAGCACGGACAAGAACCCACCGTAGCAGCAGCAAGAGCCGTGCGTAATGCGATCGCACACAACGCCTTACCCGGTGTTTGGGAAGTCGCAGGTTTGAACGATCCCAATGAAATGATTGTAGAAGTTCAAATCGCCGTTCCTTATCCCGAACAAGTCAGAGAAGAAGAAGTCCTAGCTGTACTACCCTTTGGGCGTAAAAGCTTAACCGTAGAATCCGGGGGAATGGTAGTACAAGGAAGAGCGATCGCCTCACTCAACGACAAAAATGATGAAATGTTGATAGCAGTAGCATCTGTCACCGTTTTAATTGAAAATTAAGCAGATAGCCTCACCAACTCGTGTGAGGTTACATTATTCAGCTTCATCTGTTAATTCTTCTGGCAATAACTGATCCAGCTTACACTCAATAGCCGTGAGTTTCTTCAAAATAGTGGGGCGATCGCCATCCAAAGAAACCAACAAATTAGCGATAGACTCCTGTATATTAGTCAACTTTGCCACAGCATTCTGGAGTTGTACCATACCCTCCCGCAATTCTTGACGTTCCTGACGAGCATCAGCAATTTCATCCAACATCGCCTGAACAGTCTTAGCATTACTCTCCATTAACTGTTTAATTTCCTTATCAGTCATAGCGATCGCACATTCAGATTAGTATTACTACCCATAATAAAAGGAAACGTCACCCCCATCGAAACCCAGCCAAAAACTCTCCGCGTACCTCTGCGTTACCTCCGCGTCCCTTTGCGTTAAAATCTTCTCCTCCTACATCCTCTCCAAAACCCGAATCCCCAGCAAATCCAAACCCAACCGCAAAGTTCTAGCAGTCAAATCACACAAAACCAAACGAGAAGTCCGCAAAGGTTCCTCAGCCTCAAGCACCCGTACCCCCTGATTCCGATCATAAAACTGATTAAACTTCTTACTCAACTCATACAAATATTCACATAAACGATTAGGTAGCAACTCTTGCTCAACACTACTAATCACCCCATCCAATTGCAGTAAATACTTAGCCAAAGCCAACTCCGTCTCATGCTGTAAAAGCACCTTCACATTCTCACCCAACTCAGCAAAATTAATTCCACCCTTGCGGCTAATTCCCTGAATCCGTGCATAAGCATACAACATATAGGGAGCAGTATTCCCCTTCAGATCCAGCATTTTATCGTAGCTGAAAATATAATCACTGGTACGATTCTGACTTAAATCAGCATATTTAACCGCACTGATACCAACTATTTCAGCAACTTCACTAATAAATTCTTCAGTTTCTTCTCGTTCTTCTTCCTTTAATCTAGCTTCTAAATCTGCACGGGCGCGAATCACAGCCTCATCTAATAAATCCCGCAACCTGACAGTATCACCAGAACGAGTTTTAAATTTTTTCCCATCTTCCCCTAATACCAAACCAAAAGGAACATGAACCAGTTCCACATCATCAGGAACCCATCCCGCCTTGCGTGCGACTTGGAAAAATTGAGAAAAATGGTTACTTTGTCCAGAATCCGTTACATAAATTATCCGTTTAGCTTCATCTTGCTGAACCCGATAACGCAAAGCTGCTAAATCTGTCGTCGCGTAGTTATAACCACCATCCGATTTCTGCACAATCAAAGGCATAGGTTCGCCTTCCCGGTTGGTAAAACCTTCCAGGAAAACCACCTGAGCGCCTTGATTCTCCACCAGTAACCCAGATTTTGCCAAATCTTCCACCACTGAAGGAAGTTGGGGATTATAGAAAGATTCTCCGCGTTCAATTACTTGCACATCTAGCAAGTCATAAATTATCTGAAACTCGCGCCGAGACTGTTCGCATAAAAGTTTCCAAGCATGAAGCGTATCTTCAGCACCTGCTTGTAATCTCACTACTTCCAGTCGCGCAGTTTCTTGAAAAGTCTCATCTTCATCAAAGCGCTGTTTAGCTTTGCGGTAGAAACTGACTAAATCTCCAATATCTAAAGCATTAGCAGTGGTTAAAGCTTCTGGGTAAACTTCCCGCAAGTAGGTAATTAACATTCCAAACTGCGTACCCCAATCACCAACATGATTTAACCGTAAAACATCATGTCCTTGAAATTCCAAAATCCGGGCTATAGAATCACCGATAATCGTAGAACGCAAATGTCCCACGTGCATTTCTTTAGCAATATTCGGACTAGAGAAATCCACAATTTCTTGTTTTGGCGCTTCCGTCTTGGGAACTCCTAGCCGAGAATCTGCCTGAATAGCGTTGAGTTGTGCTTCTAAATATGAAATTTTGAGTTTAAGATTGATAAAACCAGGCCCAGCTATCTCTGGCGTTTCACAAAAATCAGATACATCTAATTTCTCAACAATAGCAGAGGCGATCGCCCTTGGTTGCTGTCCCAACCTTTTACTCAGCGATAAAGCCACATTCGCCTGATAATCACCAAATTTAGGATTACTCGCAGTCACCAAAATCGGATCTACTCCGGCGTACTCATCGCCAAAAGCAGCCACCAAAGCCTGCTCAAGTTTAAATTTTAGTTGTTCTTGTGTAGCGTTCATATATAAATGTTATCTTTTTGTGCAAGGCTATAGCCTGCCTAATAGTGAGATATTCTCAAAGGCTCAATTATTTTAGCTTTAAAATCTAGTTACATACAGCTATTAATACTAAAACTCTTGTGGGGTGGGCATCCTGCCCGCCTTAGTGTACGAAAAAAATCACATACACCAGAGGAGTTTAGTGTAACATAGCCCAAAAGTGACCTAATTTGAGAGTTAATACTGAAGATAATGAAATAAAACAATCGTCTATGTGAGTCTAATATTCTGGATTTCTCACTTCAACGTATAGCTTGTGTAGATGATGGTTCACCATAGACTATTTCTCTAGCCCAATGTTCACAGTTATAGCGCAATATATTCCAGAGAGGATCTTTAGCAGTGAGGATTTTTTCTTTTGACTTCTGAATACGCTCTTCAATTTGGATATCGGAAACTTTTTCAGGATGCTCTTTTTCAGGACGTTCTTTAAAAAGCCAATGAGGTGTGTGGGGAGCAAAATGGACATATCCAATTCCCACACTGACAATTTTACCTTCTGGTTTCACTGTCTCACCTGTAAAAAAATGTGCAACCCTATAACCATTTGGAGTTGCTCTTACTACACCGTAGTGTTCATAAGACCTATCTTTCTCATCTTTACAAGGGTACACAACCAAATCATTAGGACGGATAACATTTCCATTATTGTCACAAATATCAGGTTCTCTGTCCAGAAGTATAATTAGCTGTGACAGTCTGGCTAACTGAGGATCTATTATTTTTAATAAAGGTTCAGACCATCTCCGGTTATAATCACCTACTTTTTTTTGAATTTCTTGATATGTTTCTAATACCCAACTCTGATGCTTTTGCAATTTTTGAACTGCTTGAAAATGCCGATTAATATCAACCTGTTCAAACTTTATTTCAAATTCTATTTGGGACTTCCAAGGAATAAAATCCCCAACTACTAATAATGATAATCATTGTAGAGGGGAGAAGTCAGGGCTACCGTTCGGTAGCCCTGACTTCCCTTTTTGTAGTAAATTCAATGATGTTAGGTACAATTTTTCGAGGAGCTAAGAGTGTCAATTGAATTAACTGATTCGCTCTCAAGTTTGCTTAAAGAAACAGCAACTCAATTGAAAGGTGCAGCCAGACGGCGTTTCCAAGCGCAAACTGTGATGTCTTTAGGCTACGGAGGACAACTACTAGCTCAAAAAGAATTAGGATGGGATAGAAAAACTATTCGCAAAGGTATTAAAGAATTAACTAGTGGGATGACCTGTATCGATAATTATTCGGCGAAAGGGCGTTACAAAGCAGAAGAACATTTACCAAACCTTTTAGAGGATATCAAAAAATTAGTTGATTCCCAAAGCCAAACTGACCCAAGTTTTAAAAGCCAAAGACTATATACACGCCTCACAGCAAGTCAAGTAAGAAAGCTGTTGATAGAGAAATTTAGTTATAGTGATGAAGAATTACCCACATCAGAAACAATTCGCATCAAATTGAATTATTTAGGTTATCGACTTAAACGGGTAGCAAAAGTACTTCCTCAAAAAAAATCCCCGAAACGGATGCAATTTTTGAGCAATTAGCAATAGTTAATCAATCGGCTTTGAATGACAAGAGCATTTTACGTTTAAGTCTTGATGCCAAAGCTCGTGTCAATATTGGCGCTTTTGACCGAGGTGGTAAAAACAGGACTCCAACTGAAACTGAAGACCATGATTATCATCCGAAAACAACTGTGACTCCTTATGGGATATTCCTTCCAGAACTAGATGAGCTATTTTTATATTTTACCGAATCCAAAGTAACGAGTGATTTTATTGTTGATGTATTAGTAGACTTTTGGAAAACACAGAGTAAGCGATTTCCTCTAATTAAAACACTTATTCTTAATCAAGATAACGGTGGAGAGAACAGTTCTCGACGTACCCAGTTCATGAAACGTATAATTGAGTTTGCTCAGGAATATCAGTTAAACATACGTTTAGCTTATTATCCACCCTATCATAGTAAGTACAATCCAATTGAAAGAACTTGGGCAGTCCTAGAGAACTATTGGAATGGTAGTATTTTGGATGAAGTAGAAACGGCGTTAAATTTTGCTCAAAATATGACATGGAAAGGTAAGCATCCTCTTGTTAAATTAGTAACTCGAACTTACGAAAACGGAGTTAAGCTTACTAAACAAGCTATGTCAGAAATTGAGAAACAAATCGAGCGACTCACCAATTCTAACTCTGAACACTTCCCGAATTTAGGTAAGTGGTTTATTGATATCTGTTGCGCGCCAACTTAATGTTGGTCAAGGAATAGTTAAATTATTACTTTGATAAATTGATTTTCACTGCACCCTACAGCCCTTAGAGTGTAGATATTTTTCATGCTGATTTTTTCAGAGAAAGTGCTTGCCGACGGCAAGCACTTTCTCTTCCCCTAGCAATGATTATCATTCTCCAAAAAACATTTTCTCTTAAGTTTTTTGGGTAATTTATTATTTGGAAGTCCCTTTCTAGAAGTTCAGCTATGACTTGACACGTATTAATAATACTTGTGTCTCTGGTATAATTACAAATTTGAGTGATTGCTTTTTTTACAGTATCACCATGATATAAACGATCCTGTAAATGAGAAAATAATCGGAGAATTTCAGAAGGATTTGGGTGCATTGACATCAACCTTATTATTTAAATTTTTAGACTCCTTTTTCTCCGTCTTTTCATTCAGCTTATCCTCAACATAACTCTCGAATGCGTTCAAAGCTATTTTTGATGACGAGATAGCAATCCCTGAACCAACTGATTTAGAAGTATCTTTAATAGACATATATTTTTCCTCCAGCGTCAAAAAAATGTGTTATATTTACAGGCTAATTTACACTTTAATTCATGATTAAAATTTAAGGCATCAGCCTAATTACAGAGAAGTTTAACAAGTTTTTATACTTCTATGATAAGTGACAACTGAAAATCTGGTGCGTAGACATACAATCATAGACTTTCCGCACCAATAAACGGAATTTTGAGACTTCACCCTCTAAATCCTCATTTTTTCTGCGCCTCTGCGCCTCTGCGTGAAATAAATCTTGCTCGCCAATGATCCCAATTTTCCAGTGAGATGATGAGCCTAAACTTTAAACCATAATCCTCATACTCAAATCCAACCACTTCGACTGAGTAATCGGCGCACTACTAGATATATAGTCAACACCAGTCTCAGCCACAGCGCGAATCGTCTCCAAAGTCACATTTCCCGAAGCCTCAATCTTCACCCTACCATCCTGCTCACGAATCAACTCCACAGCCTGACGCATCATATCCACAGGCATATTATCCAACATAATAATATCCGCTTTATGCTCTAAAGCTGCTTTCACCTGCTCCAAACTTTCCGTCTCCACCTCAATAGTCAGAGGAAAAGGAATCCGAGAACGAATCCGGGTAATAGCTTCTGCAATACCCCCAGCCGCCGCAATATGATTATCCTTAATCATCACCGCATCATCCAAACCCATCCGGTGATTCATCGCCCCACCTACAGCCGTCGCGTACTTCTCCAACAGTCTCAGCCCTGGCGTAGTCTTGCGCGTATCCACCAACTGAGCAGGTAAATCCGCTATTTGCTCTACATATATATGTGTGAGCGTAGAAATTCCACTCAAACCCATAGCCAAATTCAGCGCCACCCGTTCCCCCATCAGCAACGCATCGAGAGAACCATGAATTTCTGCTATTACCTGTCCCGGCTCACATCTTGTACCGTCAGCCACAACAACCTCAAAACTAACTTTCTCATTTAAAAGCTCAAACACCCTAGCTGCAACTGGTAAGCCAGCAATTATCCCTGGTGCTTTAGCCACCCATTTAGCTGTTCCTGCTGTCACATCTTCCGATAATAGGCTATTTGTAGTGCGATCGCCCCGACCAATATCTTCCAGCAACCAGCCACGCAGTAAAGGATCTAGAACTACCCAAGGCGGCAAAACACCAAATTTGCTCACGATTTAATTACTATCTTTTTAATTTCCAAGAATACTATATCCTAAAATCCCTACCCCATAAGGCTTTCAGAGGCACAAAAAAATAGATTCAAAATAAATTGAAAAAACAGTTGACAAAGATAGGAGCGCTCGTTATATTAGATAAGTGCCTGAGAGACGAGCGCCAAAGAGCGGCGTTTTGAAGTCACACCGAACCTTGAAAATATTATAGTTTGAAAGCAATTATACAGCAGATATTGCGCGTCAAGTCAATAAAATAACGAGACTAAAGTTAAAAAACAGTAGTCAAGAAAGAGCTAAAACAAACAAACCAAAACGGAGAGTTTGATCCTGGCTCAGGATGAACGCTGGCGGTATGCTTAACACATGCAAGTCGAACGGTCTCTTCGGAGATAGTGGCGGACGGGTGAGTAACGCGTGAGAATCTAGCTTTAGGTCGGGGACAACCACGGGAAACTGTGGCTAATACCGGATATGCCGAGAGGTGAAAGGCTTGCTGCCTGAAGATGAGCTCGCGTCTGATTAGCTAGTTGGTGTGGTAAAAGCGCACCAAGGCGACGATCAGTAGCTGGTCTGAGAGGATGATCAGCCACACTGGGACTGAGACACGGCCCAGACTCCTACGGGAGGCAGCAGTGGGGAATTTTCCGCAATGGGCGAAAGCCTGACGGAGCAATACCGCGTGAGGGAGGAAGGCTCTTGGGTTGTAAACCTCTTTTCTCAGGGAAGAAAAAAATGACGGTACCTGAGGAATAAGCATCGGCTAACTCCGTGCCAGCAGCCGCGGTAATACGGAGGATGCAAGCGTTATCCGGAATGATTGGGCGTAAAGGGTCCGCAGGTGGCTATGTAAGTCTGCTGTTAAAGAACCTAGCTTAACTAGGTAAAAGCAGTGGAAACTACAAGGCTAGAGTGCGTTCGGGGTAGAGGGAATTCCTGGTGTAGCGGTGAAATGCGTAGATATCAGGAAGAACACCAGTGGCGAAGGCGCTCTACTAGGCCGCAACTGACACTGAGGGACGAAAGCTAGGGGAGCGAATGGGATTAGATACCCCAGTAGTCCTAGCCGTAAACGATGGATACTAGGCGTGGCTTGTATCGACCCAAGCCGTGCCGGAGCTAACGCGTTAAGTATCCCGCCTGGGGAGTACGCACGCAAGTGTGAAACTCAAAGGAATTGACGGGGGCCCGCACAAGCGGTGGAGTATGTGGTTTAATTCGATGCAACGCGAAGAACCTTACCAAGACTTGACATGTCGCGAATCTTTCTGAAAGGAGAGAGTGCCTTCGGGAGCGCGAACACAGGTGGTGCATGGCTGTCGTCAGCTCGTGTCGTGAGATGTTGGGTTAAGTCCCGCAACGAGCGCAACCCTCGTTTTTAGTTGCCAGCATTAAGTTGGGCACTCTAGAGAGACTGCCGGTGACAAACCGGAGGAAGGTGGGGATGACGTCAAGTCAGCATGCCCCTTACGTCTTGGGCTACACACGTACTACAATGCTACGGACAAAGGGTAGCTACACAGCAATGTGATGCCAATCTCAGAAACCGTAGCTCAGTTCAGATCGCAGGCTGCAACTCGCCTGCGTGAAGTCGGAATCGCTAGTAATTGCAGGTCAGCATACTGCAGTGAATTCGTTCCCGGGCCTTGTACACACCGCCCGTCACACCATGGAAGCTGGTCACGCCCGAAGTCGTTACCCCAACTTTTCGGAGAGGGGGATGCCGAAGGCAGGTCTGGTGACTGGGGTGAAGTCGTAACAAGGTAGCCGTACCGGAAGGTGTGGCTGGATCACCTCCTTTTAGGGAGACCGAATCCACTCAAACATCGAAAGCAAATTGCAATTAGATACTGAGTTGGTCATTCCTAGGTCGGTCGCGAATATTTGTTGAAGCTTTCAAACTATAGATTTGGTTCGGATAATGGGCTATTAGCTCAGGTGGTTAGAGCGCACCCCTGATAAGGGTGAGGTCCCTGGTTCGAGTCCAGGATGGCCCACCTGAAATCAGTTAACAGTCAACAGTAATCAGTAATCAGTAAAAAGCTGATAACTGGTAACTGATACCTGATAACTGACTGATGGGGGTTTAGCTCAGTTGGTAGAGCGCCTGCTTTGCAAGCAGGATGTCAGCGGTTCGAGTCCGCTAATCTCCACCTTGTGTAAAAATCGCAAAAAAATCATATCGTTGATTGTCAGACAAGACAAAAAATAGATATAATAATTTTTGTGGTCATTAGCACAGTATGATAAAATAATAGATCGGGTAAGATTCAGCAATTGATTGATAGAACAATCGAACTGCTGGGTAATAATCCAGCCAGAACCTTGAAAACTGCATAGTAACGCGAAAAAAAGCAGGCAGACGAATTAGAGTCCTGATTGCTTCTTGACTGAGTGCTGAGTAAAATCGGTGCAAAGAACGAAGTAAACAGAACGAAAAAAAGTTTGCAGAAAGAACACCAATGAAAAAGTGGTCAAGCTAATAAGGGCTTACGGTGGATACCTAGGCACACAGAGGCGAAGAAGGACGTGGTTACCGACGATATACTCCGGGGAGTTGGAAGCAAACTATGAGCCGGAGGTTTCCGAATGGGGCAACCCTAAATACTACCTGTTGAATATATAGACAGGAAAGAGCCAACCCAGCGAACTGAAACATCTTAGTAGCTGGAGGAAGAGAAATCAAAAGAGATTCCCTAAGTAGTGGTGAGCGAAAGGGGAAGAGCCTAAACCAAGAGATTTATCTTTTGGGGTAGTGGGACAGCGATATCGAATCTGGCGGTTAGACGAAGCAGCTAAATACTGCACCAAAGAAGGTGAAAGTCCTGTAGTCGAAAACTCAAGGATAGTAGCTGAATCCCGAGTAGTACGGAGCACGAGGAATTCCGTATGAATCAGCGAGGACCATCTCGTAAGGCTAAATACTACTGTGTGACCGATAGTGAACCAGTACCGCGAGGGAAAGGTGAAAAGAACCCCGGAAGGGGAGTGAAATAGAACATGAAACCGTAAGCTTACAAGCAGTGGGAGGACGATTTAACGTCTGACCGCGTGCCTGTTGAAGAATGAGCCGGCGACTTATAGGCACTGGTAGGTTAAGGCGAGAATGCCGGAGCCAAAGGGAAACCGAGTCTGAAAAGGGCGATAATCAGTGTTTATAGACCCGAACCCTGGTGATCTAACCATGGCCAGGATGAAGCTTGGGTAACACCAAGTGGAGGTCCGAACCGACTGATGTTGAAAAATCAGCGGATGAGCTGTGGTTAGGGGTGAAATGCCAATCGAACCAGGAGCTAGCTGGTTCTCCCCGAAATGTGTTTAGGCGCAGCGGTAATGATTAAATCTGGGGGGTAAAGCACTGTTTCGGTGCGGGCTGGGAGACCGGTACCAAATCGAGACAAACTCAGAATACCCAGAGAACACATTGCCAGTGAGACAGTGGGGGATAAGCTTCATTGTCAAGAGGGAAACAGCCCAGACCACCAGCTAAGGTCCCCAAATCATCACTAAGTGATAAAGGAGGTGGGATTGCAGAGACAACTAGGAGGTTTGCCTAGAAGCAGCCAACCTTAAAAGAGTGCGTAATAGCTCACTAGTCAAGCGATCCTGCGCCGAAAATGAACGGGGCTAAGTGATGTACCGAAGCTGTGGGATTGATTTAAGTATCAATCGGTAGGGGAGCGTTCCGTATTAGGTAGAAGCAGTAGCGGCGAGCAGCTGTGGACGAAACGGAAGTGAGAATGTCGGCTTGAGTAGCGCAAACATTGGTGAGAATCCAATGCCCCGAAACCCTAAGGGTTCCTCCGCCAGGTTCGTCCACGGAGGGTTAGTCGGGTCCTAAGGCGAGGTCGAAGGGCGTAGTCGATGGACACAGGGTGAATAATCCCTGACTATGATGTGGGAGCATTGCGAGGGACGCATGAAAGATAGCCATACCCTGATTGGTTTGGGAGGAGTTTACGAACTCCGTTTGGTGAAGGATAGTGTCAAGAAAAGCCCGTAATGTGATGAAGACATCATACCCGTACCCGAAACCGACACAGGTAGGGAGGTTGAGAATACCAAGGGGCGCGAGATAACTCTCTCTAAGGAACTCGGCAAAATGGCCCCGTAACTTCGGGAGAAGGGGTGCCCACCTAAGACGTGGGTCGCAGTGAAGAGATCCAGGCGACTGTTTACCAAAAACACAGGTCTCCGCCAACTCGAAAGAGGACGTATGGGGGCTGACGCCTGCCCAGTGCCGGAAGGTTAAGGAAGTTGGTCAGGGGTTCGCCTTGAAGCTGACGACCGAAGCCCCGGTGAACGGCGGCCGTAACTATAACGGTCCTAAGGTAGCGAAATTCCTTGTCGGGTAAGTTCCGACCCGCACGAAAGGCGTAACGATCTGGATGGTGTCTCAGAGAGAGACTCGGCGAAATAGGAATGTCTGTGAAGATACGGACTGCCTGCACCTGGACAGAAAGACCCTATGAAGCTTTACTGTAGCCTGGAATTGTGTTCGGGCTTCGCTTGCGCAGGATAGGTGGGAAGCGATGAAGTATTCCTTGTGGGGAATATGGAGCTAACGGTGAGATACCACTCTGGCGAAGCTAGAATTCTAACCCATGACCGTCAGCCGGTCAGGGAACAGTTTCAGGTGGGCAGTTTGACTGGGGCGGTCGCCTCCTAAAAAGTAACGGAGGCGCGCAAAGGTTCTCTCAGCACGCTTGGAAACCGTGCGGCGAGTGTAAAGGCAAAAGAGAGCTTGACTGCAAGAGATACAACTCGAGCAGGGACGAAAGTCGGCCTTAGTGATCCGACGGCGCAGAATGGAATGGCCGTCGCTCAACGGATAAAAGTTACTCTAGGGATAACAGGCTGATCTCCCCCAAGAGTCCACATCGACGGGGAGGTTTGGCACCTCGATGTCGGCTCATCGCAACCTGGGGCGGAAGTACGTCCCAAGGGTTGGGCTGTTCGCCCATTAAAGCGGTACGTGAGCTGGGTTCAGAACGTCGTGAGACAGTTCGGTCCATATCCGGTGCAGGCGCAAGAGCATTGAGAGGAGCCTTCCTTAGTACGAGAGGACCGGGAAGGACGCACCGCTGGTGTACCAGTTATCGTACCAACGGTAAACGCTGGGTAGCCAAGTGCGGAGCGGATAACCGCTGAAAGCATCTAAGTGGGAAGCCCACCTCAAGATGAGTGCTCTCACTACGTGAGTAGGTAAGGTCACGGGCAGAACACCCGTTTATAGGCTCTAAGTGGAAGTACAGTAATGTATGAAGCTGAGGTGTACTAACAGACCGAGGGCTTGACCTCAGATCATTGCTTGTGTGAATTGCTCATTATTTCGCGTTACTGTGCAGCCTTCAGGGTCTCTGACCCACCATTTTTTCCTGGTGTTTATTGCGCGGTGGAACCACACTGATCCCTTCCCGAACTCAGAGGTGAAATGCTGCTGCGGCGACGATAGTTTTGGGGTAGCCCTCTGCAAAAATAGCTCGATGCCAGGTTTATCTTTCAAACATAAAAGCCTCTTCTATCATGGAAGGGGCTTTTATTTTTCTCTCTTGGTTTATTTATTTCATTGGGCTTATTTCCTAATTATAAAATCTAGCGATCGTTAGATGCTAAAACTCTCTTAAAAGCTGTAAACTGCAACTGTTGCACCGAAAAATATACTAGTGGATGCCATATTAGAACGATCGCATGAATTAAAACAAGCCTTAGTCGATTTTGTCCTAGATGCAGAAGGAGAACTAGCAGAAGCGCTAGAAACTTATGCAGCAGAACATTTGCGCCAAGGTAGTGGAGATAGTAGTCAGCAAGACTTAATCATTGATAGCTTTCTTGTAGAAGGAAAAGTTGGTGATAAGTCACCATTAGAATTGTTTATCGAAAACTGTGAAGATTTATCAGAGAGCGATGGGCAAAGCCCCGCCTCCGGGGATCACAATTTACTAAAAAACTGGCATCGTAGTTTTATTGGCTTATTTGCCATAACGAATCTTCTACCCGATGGCTTTGAGTTTACCAACTGGCTTACAGATAAACACTATATTGTCAAGCCCAGCGATACTCAAACTTTAGAGAAATTATCTCGTTTGAAAGTAGGAGAAATATTACTAACTCATATTTTTCCCGTTGACAATAGCTACTGGATGTTTTCTAGCCCCTACACAATCATGGGTAAATTGGGTAAACCAAAACTCGCTGTAGCAATTGGTAATTTCAAAGAAAACTATAAAAATAATCTTTATAGCGATGCTCCTGACTTGTTAGAGGAAGCTTGGCAATCAGTAGAGCAATATCATCAGCAGTTTATAGACTTTTTCGGCAGTGATGAAATTACATTACCGGGATACCAACTAAATAAAAAAATCGCTGAATTTCAAGAGTTAATTACTGAAAAACGTTTGGCTGAAGCAGGAATTGATTCTTCCAAATCTCTTGCGGAAATGGCAGCAGAAGCTGGCCTTAGCGAAGAAGAAATACAAACGGCCGCTAAAGAAGTTGGTGCAGACTCCAATGTAGTTTCTCAAATTTTTAAAGATAACAAGAGTACCGGCAAGACTAAAATGGTCATGCCAAAGGTTGATTTACCTGCCGAACTTAGAAAAGCAGAACAAGTTACGGCTCTTTCTCATCCTCGTTGGGGACAAATGTTTTTACCAACCTATAGTAGGATGCAAGCAATTCTCTCGGATGAGGATGGGCAAAATGTTGAAGGTAATGAAAAACTAATTCGCCACTACCTGGAAGACAAAAGTATTAATGCTTTTATTTGGCATCGTTTAGCGCAAAAGTATCCAATTCAACTAGAAAAGTTGTTGCAAGATTTCCTACAACGTCCAGAGTTTAATCTGGCAAATAACTTGGATTTACTTTTGCAGGAATTCGATAAACCTATAGAGCCAGATTTACCAGAAATTGCCAGTGTGCCTATACATCTGCATAATTTATTTCAAGAAGCCATCGCAGAAGTTAACAAATTTAAGCCCAAAGGTAAGAGACAAAAGAAGTCACCAAAGGGTTTTAAATGAAATTATTCATTAGTGATCCATAATATAATTATCTGTAGGGGTAGTCCTTCCTAGATATCACTTTTGTCTAAAGTACCAGAATGATTCTATTATCAACTGTTTGATATTAATAATTCGGCAATCTAGTAAGCCTGGAATCTCCTACTATCATAGTAAAAAGTGAGAATCGCAATTAACAGTTCTGGAACTTGAAAATTTTCAATCATATTGCACTAATTTATCTACGCAAAAATAAACTTTAATGCAGACCTGTATCTGCCCATACAAGAATACAGTTATGTATCTATCTTTAGGAATAAATTTTTTATAAAGATTGTGTAAAATGAGGTCTGCAAAATATTGCGTCGGTTCAGCCTCGCCAGCAACTTAAAAACCTTCGGCGTTGCTTTCTTGATTGCCAAAACCAACCACAGGTAGTAATGTGTACATCATCTGCCGTAGCCTTGATGGCGATTGAAACATCTGCCTAGAGATATAAAACCTAATCCTGCTCCTTAGTTTCCTGTTTAGCAATTTATCGATAAGCTGATGACCATTGCGCCCGCCAAGACAGTTTCCCACGCAAGCAGTCCTTCCCAATCTCCCCCATCAAAAATGCATAGATCGCTATTAAAAGCGGCGATTTTACGAGAACAGCCCGCCCTAGAAGCATGGCAGCAGTGGCGGAACTCGGTAGATATCGAAACTCTTGATCCCGAATCGCACCATCTCTTAAGTATGCTCTATCCTAACCTTGTGAGGCATGGTGTGGAAGATCCCCACATTAATCGTCTAAAAGGGGTATACCGTCGCACTTGGTACGTCAATCAATTATTAGCACAGTCTTTTGTTGAAGTTTTACAAGCATTACAGGCGGAGGGTATACGTTCTCTGATGCTGGGAGAAATGGCACTGATGTCTACCATTTACCCGGATTATGGTCATCGTCCCATTGATCGGCTTGATCTGTTCGTACCCTGTAGCCAAACTCTAGCGGTACTCGATAGCCTACAACGACTAGGTTGGTCGAATTCCTATAGACCGCAACCAGGCGAACGCTTTGGCAAGACCCCCCTAACGTTATGGCAAACTACATCACCGAAAACCACGCTCTCTGTCCCCCTCTATTTACACAATCATCTTTTTCAAGCTGAACCGCAGTCATACACAGATGAGCGGCTATGGATGGATGCCATTGCTACTGAGATCAGTAACTTTCCCACACTCGTCCTCAATCCGATTGATCAGCTATTACACCTCAGTCTCCAAAACAACCGACAAGCACAGAGGCCAATTTATTGGCTTGCGGATGCTGCTGCCCTCGTCAATTCTCTTTCGGAAGAAGCTCGTTGGGTAAAGTTGGTAACGCGAGCGCAACATTACGAAATAGTTTTGCCCCTGCGGTATTTATTAAGCGAACTGCAAGAAGTCCTGAATTTATCCCCACCGACTTGGGTGCTACCGAGTTTGAACAGGATGGCGATATCCTACTACGAGCTATTGGAATACAACTTAGCAAGCGATCGCAAATTACTCCTCCTCAAAGCTCAGTTATTACGACTACGCCAGCAATGGAAACAGCTATTGGTGGGGGACTTCCAGCGATGAAGGTAGTCCACAGAGGTTTGTTTCCTCAACTTTCCCGGCGAGAGGTTTTACATCTGCGCGATCTTATCTATCAATTGGTCGGACGGGAACTGAAAGTTCGGTACAAGCGATCAGTTCTCGGTATCGCTTGGACACTGTTGAACCCCTTGTCACAACTACTGGTGTTCGCCACGGTCTTTCGCTCGGTGCTAAAACTGAGTATTCCCCACTACGCTTCGTCAGTGTTCTGTGGGTTGATGGTCTGGACTTGGTTTCAGGCTTCGTTAACCGAAGCAACCGGAGTAATTAACGCTAATGCAACATTAATCCGTCAGCCGGGGTTTCCCAGTATCATCCTACCGATTGTGACGATCCTCGTTCACATGATTCATTTTGTGTTGGCCTTGCCCGTTTTGCTCCTCTTCCTGCTCATAGATGGGGTAACGCTGCAATCAGACATTTGGCAGTTACCTGTTTTAATGCTTCTGCAATTGGGATTCACCGCCGGACTGTCCTATATTCTGGCAGCAACTAGCGTCTCCTTCTACGACACGAAATACACTGTCGGCGTACTGTTGCAACTTCTGTTTTATGCGACCCCGATCTTTTACGATATCAGTGTGATTCCTGATCGCTATCAATTCTGGTACTGGCTCAATCCCATGTCCCATCTCGTATCCGCCTATCGTGCAGTCCTGCTGCAAGATGCTCAACCTAATTGGTTGCCGCTCCTGGGTATTGGAGTCGGGGCGCTAGGGCTATTTGTGATCGGACGGGGCTACTTTATCGCCCAGAGCGATCGCTTTGTGGAGAAAATATAGATGGAAACAGCCATTACTGTGAGGAATTTAGGCAAGCGATTTCAGTGCTACACTCCAGGGAAACCCCGCACCATCATGGAAGCAGTACTTACCGGCGGACGGGGAATGAAAGCCCGCGATTACTTCTGGGCTTTGCGAGAGGTGAGTTTTCAAGTCAGTTGCGGGGAAATGCTGGGAGTAATCGGCCGCAACGGTGCGGGCAAATCTACACTGTTGCGGTTGCTGGGAAAAGTTGGGCGACCAGAGGAAGGAAAGGTAATACTTAACGGCCGCGTGGGGGCGCTCCTTGATCTCGGCGCGGGGTTTCATCCCGATCTAACCGGACGGGATAATGTATTTGTGAACGCGGTCGTGGCAGGATTGTTAGAACGTGAGGTGCGACAGCAATTTGATGCGATCATTGCATTCGCCGAACTATCGGAATTTATTGACCAGCCAGTTCGCACCTATAGTACGGGAATGAGGATGCGTCTAGCGTTTGCGATCGCTGTTCACACGCACCCAGAGATCCTGCTGGTGGACGAATACCTGTCAGTCGGAGACAAGGCTTTTCAATTGAAATGTATTGAGCGTATTACCCAAATGAAAACCAACGGTTGCGCGGTGGTGCTGATTTCCCACAATACCGATCAGATTGCAGAACTATGCGATCGCACAATCTGGCTAAATCGGGGACGGATTCAGTCTGAGGGCGAACCTACGACCGTTGTTGAACAGTATTTAGCGTTAGTTAAAAAAACTTAAACTTAAAAAGAGGATGCAGATGGATCGGGATACTTTAGACTGGATGTTCCGCTATGTTGATGTCGAGCCATTCGCGTGGCACTTGGAGCAGCAGAAAGTTTTACAGCACTTCACGGAAAGCGATCGCCTGTCCTTTTTCGATACGTTGCACAGTTGGTTTCATCGGGTTACGGAAGCAACGGGAACGATTGATCGTTTCTTCAGTATCGGCGGCTATACCATCTGCTTGATCTTTGCAACCCAGAATATGGCTGACGCGCTCACCCGTGCCATTTCCCATCTGGAAGTCCTACCCACCGAACAGCCCTCTCTGACAATCTGCGTTTGGGATAATGTCTCGACCAAAACTCGATTACCCGGATTAATGCCGGCTTTCCTCAATGTATTCCACTGGTACTGGCACGAGTATTTAGATCCCCGCCAGAATGTCAAGCCGTTGTGTAGCGATCGCTTCCAAGCCCGCTACAACATCGGTCCAAATATTTTCAGCTCCCTAGACAGCAAGCGAAATATCGGTTTATACTGGCTGGCAGACGCAGATGGACTGCCCTATTGGGAGCGGGGTTCTCCTTTACAAACCCTCCTCAATTGGTGGACAAGCAGCCAAAACCGCCAGTACGTTCACGCCGCAGCCGTGGGAACAAGCGATGGAGGCGTTTTGCTAACGGCAAAAGGCGGATCGGGGAAATCTACCTCGGCTCTGGCCTGCCTAAAATCCGATCTAACTTATGCCAGCGATGATTACTGTCTGGTGTCCACCGATCCCGTTCCTTATGTTTACAGTCTGTATAATACCGCCAAACTCAAGGGAGCTAAGGATCTAGAGCGGTTTCCAGAATTAGCACCTTTGGTCAGTAATAGCGATCGCCTAGATGAAGAAAAAGCTCTGATCTTTCTCAAAGAAAACTTTCCTGAAAAGATTGTAATGGGCTTTCCTCTTAAAGCGATTTTAATTCCGAAAATTACCGAAGAACCAAATACAAGATTGCGTAAATCCACGCCCATCCACGCCCTTAAATCTCTCGCTCCTAGTACCCTATTCCAGCTTTCTGGCACTGGACAAAGTACGCTAGAAATGATGTCTAGCTTGGTGAAAAAAATCCCCTGTTACACCTTGGAATTAGGCACTGATATTACTCAGATCCCACGAGTAATTTTAGAGTTTTTAGAGTAATTAGGAGATGAAAAAAAATGAGAGAAATACTTAAAAAAATAAAAAGTAGATGTCAGTTTTTAACTAGTTTATTAAGAGATTTAGAAGTATTTAGTACCCGGTTACAACATTGTAAATTCGTTGTCGTTTCACAGGGAAGGTCAGGATCGAATTTGCTACTCGGTTTACTAAATTCACACAGTCAAGTAATTACTTATGGAGAATTATTCAGAGATGCTGATGCTATCGGATGGGATAGACCCGAATACGGGCAAGATTCTCGATCTAGTCACTTGGTAGCTATGAGGAACAAAAATCCTCAAAAATTTCTAGCAACAGAAGTTTTTAAAGAATATGCTTCATCGGTTTCAGCAGTAGGATTTAAAATTTTTTATTATCATGCTAGAGAAGGTTACAGAAAATCTGTATGGCGTTGCTTGCAAAACCAACAGGATATAAAAATTATTCATCTTAAAAGAAAAAATATGCTGAGAACATTGCTGTCCTTAAAAAAGGCTTTTCTAACCGATCAATGGATCTTAAACAATCAAGATAGTATCACCGAAGAACCCAAGCAGGTTACAGTTTCACTAACTTATGAAGAATGTGTTGAGTATTTTAATGGCACGCAAGCGAATATGAATAAACACGATTTATTCTTTAATAAACATCAAAAAATAGATGTTTTTTATGAAGAATTATCTGAAGATTGCGAGCGGGAAAGAAAACGAGTTCAAGAATTTCTCGAATTGGAATATGAGCATTTAAAACCTGCTACAGTCAAACAATCTTACCTACCTCTTTCTCAATCTATATCTAATTATTTTGAGTTAAAAGAAAAATTTGCAAATACCCCTTGGGCGATATTCTTTGAAGATTAAATTAAAAACTTAAAAATCGGTAATTTGTCTAATATTATTATAGACAGAATAGTTAGGATATATATTTTTATCATACTATGGAACGAGAGAATTTATCTATCAGTGTTATTCTTCCGGTTTATAACGGAGAGAGATTTTTAATTCAGGCAATTGAGAATATTCAAGGGCAAAAATATCAGCCCTTGGAAATTATTGTTGTCGATGATGGTTCTACTGATCGCACTGCCGAAATCGCTGCTGAATTTCAGGATACAATTCACTACATCTATCAAACCAATCAAGGACCTTCCGCTGCTCGCAATCTTGGGATTGAAAACGCACGGGGAGAAGCGATCGCCTTTCTCGATGTTGATGATTTATGGGAAGAGGGAATTTTAACCGAATTTGCCGATTATTTAGTAGCTCATCCCGAAGTAGGAATTGTTCAGGGATTGATCCAGCGAATGCAAATGGAAACAGGTTCTCTGGATAATAATTCTTATCAGTTCCAACCCATTTTTAAACCCTATCAGTTTATTAATTTGGGAAGCGCCCTCTACCGTCGTGCGGTATTTGATCAAGTGGGTTTATTTGACCCCAAACTACACGATAACGAAGATACGGATTGGTTTATCCGCGCTTGGGAAAACAATATTCATAAATTGGTTATCCCTAGAGTCATGTTGTATTACCGAAAACACGATCGCAATATGACCTTAGAACAAAAAGGTCTGATACATCACGGAATGCTCAAGATATACAAACGTCATATTGATCGTATGCGGGCGAGGGGGAAAGAAAAACATACTCCCGCCATCTCCTGGATGAGCTACTGCGGTCAGCCACCAGATTGACACTCCCCATGTCTAAAGCCAGGGGCTTTGGCTCGTTTTTCGGTAAAGTTCTTGATAGATAGTCCCTTGAATTACCTTTTCGTAGCTATCTAGCATTCTTTCCTCTCGAAACATCTCCATCGCTCTTTGTTGGCAGTTATGTCCTGCCAGCAGACGCACATCGCTATCCAAAACCCATTTCTGAATTATCTCCACAATCTCTTGTACCGTCGCTGGCGCATTGATAGTTGGATCTGATAGCAGTTTGCCAGTATCTCCCAATTCCTCTGGAATGCCACTGATAGCCGAGGCAACGACGGGCAAACCTTTGGCCATCGCCTCCATAATTGCTAAGGGCATTCCTTCAACGTGAGAGGGCAATAAAAAAATATCTGCCGCCGCTAGTAAATCTGGAATATCTGCTCGCTCTCCCAGGAATTTTACCTGCTCACCAACTCCTAGTGCTTCTAAATCTGCTTGCAGTTGCACTGGTAAAGCTCCAGAACCAGCCCAAACAAAATAAAGCCGTGACCAAATTGGCAGATGTCGGAGTTGTTTAATCGCCTCCACCTGATGTTGATACCCTTTAACTGGATACATCCTTGCAGCCGTGAAGATCACCACCCCATCCCAGGGAATACCAAGATATTGATTTCCGCTACTTCCAAAGCATTGCCGACGGTATAACCAAATTGATATGCGTCATCTTTCAGCCAGATATGTTCGATACCCAGAGCTTGTCTAGCTTGAATCAAATGATGATCCGCTTGACTTTGAACGCAGATTACTTCATACCCTGAGTTCACAAGTCGAAGCATGAGCGCGTGACTGATTTGTTCTGCTCCATAAGTTCCAGGACAATTAGTATAAAGTAAAACTCTTGGTGCTTGGCCGATTTCTTGCCGTTGTTTGAGTGCTTTTCGATACTCTTCCCTGGCTTGATGGGGCGGAAACCAAACTTTGGCGATCGCTGTTTCTATTCCTTGCCGGTAAGTATCTATGGCTTGTTGTGTCTGTCCCGTTTGCACAAGTAATTGCACGAGGTGGAGATAAGGGGGTAGATAATCTGGTTGCAGTTGAATCGCTTTTTCGTAATTGGCGATCGCATGGGTAATTTTTCCTCTGTTTTGCCATACTTGGGCGAGTTTCATCTGTTGCTCAACCGCTTGAGACAAGGACTCCTTGGTTGTTTCCATATTCCCATCCTGCTGACTATTTCTATTCCATCAAATCTTGAATCTTTTATCACACGCACTATAGCTTGATGCGTTGGTATACTTCACTGTTTTGGAAACTTTGTAGGAAATACTCCGCAGATAGTTTCTGTCGGGTTTCACAGTGTTTTAAATATTCAGTAGCTTGACGAAGGAGTTCTAGATCCATCGCTTTTTCTGCCGCTTCCTCTAGGGTATTGAAGTACAGGGGGTAATTTTCTCCTAAATATTCCACAATCGCCGATAAAGGGTTGACTAACAAAGGAGTTGCCCTAGCAATACATTCAATGACGGCGGTATTGGCACTTGCGTCATATAAAAGAAAGAAGAATCCCTAATTTAACCCGTTGATTGGAGCGAGTTGCAAGTGACAGCAGTATTCAGTTACATTTTCTCCCTGCTCAAAGTAGATTTGAGTAGGTTTTATATAATGGTTAGTAACTGCTGTTAAAATGGACTCTTGCTCTGAGATTCTCCACTTTTATTAGTTAATGAATTACTTAATAAGTAGAATAGCAAACTTAGCCAAACCAACAGTTGAAAACTAGACCAATAAGGAATGAGATTTTGCAGACTCGCAGGAATCCATAGAGTTAACCCAAGCAAGAAAACGCTACCGATATTATACCGATTGGGAACTTGGAAAGCGAGTTGTAATAAAGCTAATAGCAAAAAAACTAACATTAAATCATCATAGACACGATGATAGATGAATACTCGACCGATGACGGATGCGGATGCGAAAAGTGTTAACAGGGAGGTATGTCGTAGTTTTTGGAAAACCACAATACTTACACCCGTTGTGATCGCAATTAATAATAAAATAGCAATCTCTTGATTAATTCCCAAATTGATCAGAATATTAATGCCTGAAAAGCCATCATCAGCTACATATTTAATTTGCTTTAAAAACCGGGAAAAGACATTAACAAAATCTAGCTTTGTCAACCAAGCGATATAAAAGGTCGCAGAAATAATATAAGCAAAAGCGATAAATACTGGTTTGAGCCGACGATGGATAATGAGACTTAAGATATAAGGTGCAGAAATATTCGGTTTGGCTAGAGCTATTCCCATGAAGATACCAGCAAGAATATTTTTCCTCGTTTGAACACAATAGTAAACACTAATCAGGAACGCATTAATGATAATGCCATACTGACCAAGACCGAGCGTAGTAGAATGACTACTAATTGCTAGACAAGACGCAACGAAAAAATAAGCGGAAATTTGGCCGAACGGTAAGCCTATTTGATAGGCGAATCGACTCAAAATACCAAGAGATAAGATATTTAAGAAAACTTGATAGAAACACGTTAATGTCCAAGAAATATTAGGAAATATGAAAAATCCCGTGAAAAAAGCCCAAGGCGGATATCCTCCCGAAATAACTTTCCCTAATCGCGGATCGATATCTGCGCTGTCCATGTAATAAGGATAAGTGTTTAAATAAATATACTGTTGCTCTTTCCAGCGTTCTAACAAATCTCCCGCACCCTCCTGACTGCCAGCAAAAGCTAGCATATAAAATCCTTTGCCCAAGTAAGCTAAACTGATACCAAGGAGTATGAAAGTCGAAATGAGTAAAATTGACCTTTTTTTCCAGAAAATCATGATACCACTGGCGAAATATTACTTAACATTTGATAGAGGGTATCTTCGGTGTAATACAACATATCTTGTCGCTTTTTTTTGTACGTCTTGATGCACCTTGATTTAAGGATTTTTACTTATTTTACCTTTTTTCTTGCATCTTTTATTTTCTGAACCTGAAAATCTTTATTTAAGTAGGTCGTTGTTAAAAATTGTCGTTATGACAAGGCAGAAGATGAAAAGTTAAAAATGTACAAGAGTAAAACCCTTACACCCCTACACTTTATCCTCACAGATAACTTCTGTGCGTAAGTCCTGCAATTACTAGAAAATGCTTCACCCAGTCTTGAGGACGTTCTCTCATCTGCAAATAAAAGACTAATTGTTTGAGTCTAAATTTTAGATTGAAAATAGAATTATCATTAGGGTTAGTAACAGTATTATCGATTTCTCCAAATAATTGAGAGCAAACTTGATAAGCTAAAGAAATCGCATAATTATCACCTTGAACTTCAATCCAAATAATCTCAGGTATATCAGCTTCTAGAAGGGTTTTGGCAAGATATAAACCAAAGTGCAGTATTCTTTCTAAACCTCGCCCACGAGCCTCATTAATCACATCTAACCAGTCTAATTCTGGGCAACTTCTCAACAACTCTGCAATATCACAAACTTTAGCTAACTGCTCCAGATGTTGCCGTCTTTCCCAACAGTCTTTAGCTACTTGAAGACAGAGGATAATCAATAAATCTTCTGGGCAGAAACTTTTCACCTCAACACCTGAAAGTGGATAGGATTTTGTTCTTGACCATAGTTTTTTAAACTCTAGGTTGACCGGGAAATAATAGGGAGTCAAACCCCAGTGTAAATCTACTTCTATTTTTTTCTGAGGATGGTAAAAAGTCTGTTCTCGATCATAACCAGTTTTAATTATATATTCTTCCGATAGTAATAATTCTCTACTTTTGGAAACATCTGTTTCATCGACGAGAATATCAATGTCCCATACCTGCCTGAAGGATGTTTTACCATAAAAACAAGCAGATAAAATTGTGCCTTTGTAGGGAATAACATTAATATTATTTGTGGCAAAAATATCTAACAAACGCAGCATTTCATTGGTCAATATTAAATTCGTTCGCGTATTTCCCAAAAAGCGCATTCTTAAATTAGTGCTAATTTCCGTGGGAATTTTCTGGGGGCTGACAACCTTAAGACTGTGGTATAGCAAAGGTATAACGCGATGCTTTTCTGCCATTGATAACAAGTAATTCCAGTCTATATCCTGTTGGATTTGATACTGGATTTGCTCCGCTAGACCATCGGATATGTGAGTGCGAGCGCAAGATAAAATCAATTCTGTTTCAGGATAGAGATTTTTAACAATATGACTAGACACTATTAAGCTGAATTTTTAACTTGTATCATACCAATATACCACCGAAGAAGTATTGACAAACAAATGAACAATGTCCGTCCTAAAATCAGTGTGATAGTTCCGATTTTTAACCGGGAAGCCTATTTAGTCGAGACGCTGGAAAGTATCTTCACCCAATCCGTTACCCCGGATGAAGTGATTGTTGTTGATGATGGTTCTACAGACGGTGGGGGAGCAATCGCCCGTAGTTTTCCCTTGGTTCGCTATCACTATCAAACAAATCAAGGCGCGGCGGTAGCTCGAAATCAGGGAATTAAATTAGCAACAGGAGATTTCTTAGCCTTTCTCGATTCGGATGATCGGTGGATGGGGGATAAACTAGCGCGTCAAGTGTCTGCTTTGGCCGCAAATCCGAACTTAGATATGGTTTTAGGACAGGTTCGCCAATTCTACAGCCCTGACTTAGATGAAACAGTTAGACGGAAAATTCAGATCCCCAGAGAGATCATGCCTGGTTATCACATTGGAACGATGCTGATCCGTCGGGAAGCTTTTTTCCGAGTTGGTTGGTCCGATTCGATTACTGCAAGGTTTTGAATTGCTTGACGATATAGGGCGATCGCTGTTTGATCTTCTCCTTTGATCGTTAACAATTCATCTAAGGCCAGCAAGGATGACCAGTGCATGGGATTGACCGCTAACACCTTGCGATAGCCAGCGATCGCCCGATCAATTTTGCCTTTCTGATGCCATAGTTTTGCTATTTGAAACTCGACATTAACGTTAAACTTCGGCACTGTATTGTCAGGTGATTTAGTTTCTAAACTAGCATCGGAGGAGATCATATTTTTTAATTTAATAATCGAGTCAACCATCTCAAAAAGTTTTGCGTAAAGGGAGTAACTACCCGCATTAACCCGGATTTTTTTTAACACTACGTGGATGAATCTGCTTTTCGAGAATAAGAGCGAACGCCAATACGAGCAAAAGTTACTATTTTCGACGATTGTGGATTTGATGAGTCTGGTAGTGTGTGGGATGTATCCATCGGTTCATCGGCCGATGCTCCCGCTTATAAGGTAATTAATTTTTGTGATTTAGAAACGAAAGATTCCCTTCTACCTGAAGATCGTAGAATATATATTTCAGCAACCGCAACATTACTTTTACCGATATGTTGTTTAAGGTATCTTGCTCGAATTGTCGCAGCAGATAAACGATAACCGAGTCTTGATTAGAGTTTCACTTTCCATAGAAGTTTTTTAGGATAAATTTAGTATAGATGTAGGGAGTGTCAAAAATTAGGGCGGACCACCAAAAAATGCTGCGATTAAAACTGTGGCAATGGGTAGTATTAGCATTACCTATTGCACTAATTATTACTTTTTTGCTCATCTGTGCAGGGATGCAAATTCATACCTGGGGTATTAGTTGGATTTGGGGTATATTTACCCTGGTATTTGTGGGCTGGCGCTGGCTGCTGGTGAGATGGACTAAACCTCAAATCAATATGGTAGAAGCTGCTTTGGCAGAAGTCACAGAAGAGTTAGAATCTGCGGCAGATCAGCCAGTAGGACTACCAGCCCAAAGCGACAATATCAAACAGGCAGAAATCGCACTGCAACAAATTCTCAAAGCAGCAGAAAGCGATCGCCTGATTTGGGAAGATTGGCAAACTTTTTGGACAAGATGCCAGGATTTAGTCACAGCGATCGCGCATATATATTATCCTCAAGTTCAATATCCCCTGTTGAATATTTATATACCCCAGGCTTACGGGTTAATTCGGGGAACGATGGATGACTTAGATCAGTGGATGCAGAAGTTATCACCAGCACTAAATCAGATTACCGTTGGACAAGCCTATCAAGCTTATGAAGTCTATCGCAAAATTGAGCCATCGGCTCGGAAAGTTTGGCAAGCATGGAATTGGGCGCAGTGGCTATTTAATCCTGTAGTCGCAGTGGCCAAGCAAGCTACTAAGGGTTATACTAACCAAGCAACTCAGCAGTTATTAGTAAATTTAGGTCAACTACTGCGGGAAAATGCCCTGCGGAATTTATGCCGTCAGGCGATCGCACTTTACAGTGGTAGCAAATTACCAGTTGCAGAAGCCAGTATTTCTACACCAACTCTACCCACAGCTAAGACTCAAAACCTGCGAGAAATTTTAACTAAAGCCGAACCAGCCGAGGAAGTTGCCCAAAAACCTGTAAATATTCTCATTGTCGGGCGCACAGGTTCGGGAAAAAGCAGCTTGATTAATACTCTATTTCAGGCTGATCTCGCAGAGGTGGATGTTTTACCCAGCACTGATCAGATTCAAAATTATCATTGGCAAAGTTCCACCGGGGAAAGTTTAACGCTGTGGGATTCCCCAGGTTATGAACAGGTGAACGGTGGTGATTTGCGAAATTTGGTGCTTGATTATGCTACAAACGCAGATTTACTACTGTTAGTTACCCCGGCTCTTGATCCCGCCCTACAAATGGATGTAGATTTTCTCCAAGATATGCGGGCGGAAGTTGCAGATTTACCAACCATCGCCGTGATTACCCAAGTAGATCGTCTTCGTCCTATCCGCGAGTGGGAACCGCCATACAATTGGGAATCGGGAAATCGTCCCAAAGAAATTGCTATTCGCAACGCTACCGAATACCGCGCCCAACTGTTGGATAACTTCTGTAATCTAGTATTACCAATTGTTACCAGTGATATCAAAACAGGTCGAGCCGCCTGGGGTGTAGAAACACTATCTCTGCAAATTGTAGATGCGATCGCCCCAGCTAAACAACTGCGATTAGCCCGCTTTTTGCGTAACTTAGAAGCTCGTACTGCCGCATCTGCCAAAATCATCGACCATTACACCTTCCAAATGGCGACCACTCAAGGACTAACTGCTCTGTTGAAAAGTCCTGTGCTTCAGTTCATCGCCACAGTATCAACTGGTTCTCCCACTCTGGCGTATCTCCTAGCAGAGCAAATCCCTGTGGAACAGTTACCGATTGTAATTGGTAAACTGCAAATGGCCTATGATCTGTTTTCCCTATTGCATACAGGTAAAGTTAATCCTCTCAACTTTGATTTGCTATCTCTCTGGCCATTGCTACTAGAAAACTCTGCTGCACCTGACCGCAACGCCTGGGCATTTGGTCATGCGCTAGTGGAATACTGGACTCAAGATATGAGTGTGGAAAAACTCCGGAAACGGTTTAATTACTATTTGAAAGAAGTATAAGTTAATTATTTACGATTACCACAATCTACCACCCCACCCCAGCCCCTCCCCGCAAGCGAGGAGGGGAGATAAAGATATAGGCTTGCACAGGCAAAACTTTTCAAGCATTCTCTTAGTCCGCGCAGGCGGACTTCGTTTGTGTAGATGCGTTCGCCCTTGGCGTTGCGGTAGCAATATTCTAATCGCCAAGACTTAAAAACTACACTCAAAACTTTTGACCCTTCGACTTCGCTCAGGGTAAACTTTTGACTTCCGCCTTGTGGCTTGCGGCTATGCATCTTCAATTTCAAGTTGAGCTACAGTCACAGCGTTAAAAGCGAAGGCAAAAACTAATGGCATGGGACACTTAAATACAAATGTAGAAATTATAGCTACAATTGTGCTAATTACTGCTGATGCTGACCAGACTCTTTCCTCAACAGTGAAACCCTTTTCAGCCTTAATTAAGTTGAGGACGTGATGGGGAATTGGTTCAGGCATTACGCATCCAGGAGGAAAAGCCCAATAGTTGTTGCGCCGCTCGACAAATAATTCTGTCCAGCCGTTTTCTTGACACCAGGCTTCAATCCAATCAAGAGAGTAATGAGTCATAACAGTGCTAGTAATTAAGACTTGGGAAATTTGTGTATTTAGTGAATATAGATTTGTGAGAGATTCCTGAAGAGTTAATCAATCATGATGAACTTGGCATAAATGCTTAGACAGACAAGAATTGCTTAACTGCTCACATAATAAAAGACTAACAGCCCATAGAAAATGCTGCGTTCAAAATACAATAAACTTTACTTATGAACTTAATAAATAAATCCCCGACTTCTCAAAGAAGTCGGGGATCTGGTAACTGTGATAATTAAGTTTTGTTAAGATAAAACGTTTTAAATAGTTAACAAATTTAACAGCTAACGCTAGTGCTTTCTTCTTTAATTAGAAAAGATTTGGTTGGGTCGGACAAGTCTTCGGTTTTGCAACCTACCAAGCTATCCGACTCAGTTTTATATTCGTAGGTCGTCGCCTTCCTCGCTGGGACAGGTCTGGACTCCCGATTGTACGCCCGATAAATTCCCACTTATCAGCTCTGACCTTTGGGAGCGCTCACGCAACCACCGCGACAACACGAAAACCAACATTGTTGTTCTGATTCGCGCGTGTATTCCTATTGCGAACAGCATAACGGCAATTCCTAGCATTGTTGTTCCAAGAACCTCCACGCAGCAGCTAAAAGTGCCTATCCCATCCTCAAATTCTCAACTCAATGAGAAATTTGATTAAATCTAGTGTAAAAGAGATTTTGTATCAAGATATTTGATAAAAAACTTTTTTCCGCCTAACGGCGAGGGAAAGAAGTGAAAAGAATAAGAGGTGCAGAGGGCTAAAGAGCAAAGTGTCCTCACGCAACCACCGCAACAACACGAAAACCAGCATGGTTGCTCAGATTCGCGCGGGTAACTCCATAGCGAACAGCAGAACGGCAAGTCCTAGCATCGTAGCTCCAAGAACCGCCACGCATCAGCTTGATGTTTTTATCACTACCATCTAACCACGGACTACCGTCTTTGGGCGTACCTTGGTAGTTACTATTATATGTATCTTGACACCATTCCCATATACTACCATGCATATCGTGCAAACCGAAAGAGTTTGGCGGAAATTTTCCTACATCTGTTGTTTGTTCACGATATTCACCTTTTGGGGCTGAGGCGTAGGGATAGTTACCGTTGTAGTTAACTAAATCTGTGGTTATCGATTCACCAAAATAAAAGGGTGTAGTTGTTCCCGCACGACAAGCATATTCCCATTCGGCTTCGCTGGGTAGCCTATAAATTTTTCCTGTCTTCTGGCTCAATTTTTCACAAAACTCTACTGCATTATCCCAACTTACTGTTTCTACAGGTCTTTTTCCACCTTTAAAATGAGCAGGATTTGTCCCCAGAATTGCTTGATACTGTGCCTGGGTAACTGGATATTTACCCATCAAGAACTCAGGAACATTTACATCACGCTGGGGACTTTCATCGTCAAGTCGTTCTGCTTCCCCTGCTGGTGAACCCATTGTAAAAGTTCCCTTTGGTATCTGCATCATTTCTAAGGTGACACCATTCCCTAAGTCTTCAATGGAAGATTTCGCTTCAACATTACGGCGGTCTATGATTTTCCCCGTTCTATCTACAGTTACAACTTGTGAATTATCTACCGTTTGTGAATTAGATTGCCAGAGGCGCGGTACTAAAATTACTAAACCCAAACCAGCACCTGCAAACCCAACGCTTTTAATCACGTTCCGCCGTGACCAGTTAGTTATTATTGGTGGTTGTGGTGAAGAATTTGTGGACTGTCTGGGAGTCGTGGGTGTTTTAATTCTCGGCTCTCTATTATCAGGAGTTTTCGGAACTGGTGAATTTTGCTTTTGAGGAGGAATTGGAATCGGTTTACTGGCAGGTTTATTTAGAATTTCCTTAGATGGTTTTGGAGTCTCTACCGATTTAGAGTCATTAGGGCTGTTTGTGCTGTTGCTACTCTTTTGATTGCCAGATTCCGAATTTGTTCGCAACCCTTCAGTATTATTTGGCAACCGTGCAATTCTTTGAATAGCCTTGATTGCATCTGTATCCTGCCCTGAAGCCGCAGCTAACACCCGCATCCATAATTGTTCTGCTAGTTCAAAATTGCTGTTTACTTCTGCCTGATAAGCATCATTTTTGAGTGTGGCGATATCGGCTAAGGTTGCATATTGGGGTACAAGAATCAGGTGAGATTTATTTACAGGCTCGGCAATCACATAAGGCGTTTGTTTGCCGTTTTTATATTGATGAACAATTTCCGGCACACGAGAATTTAAATACTGGTTCAACCTTTCAACAGTGGCACATTTACCTTGAATTCCTAACCCTTCTAGTAACGCTGTGGTAAAAGCACCTTGTTGTAATGCCTCAATTTCATAAGAATACTCCTGGGGACTACAGGAAAATATGCTAATAACTCCTTGTTGACGTGCTTCCTCAGCCGCTTGTCGCCCAATACCTTCCCCGCCACGAGTAGCCAAGCTACGACAGGCATCTAGAATCAAAACCACATTATCAGCACCACAGCGACGCAGGCGTTCAGTAACATAATTAATGGCAATTGCTGTATTTTCAATATCTTCTGGGTCGCCATCGCAAGGCATGAGATAATCACGTCCAGCGTGTCTGATGCCATGACCACTAAAGAAAAACCAAAAGTTATCACCCGCACTCATGAACGGATGTTCAAATCTTTGCCGCAAAACTCGCAATAGGTTAGCACGGTTTGGGCGAGTAGATTTTCCGTCAATATCAGGGGAATCATCTGAGAAAAAATATATCTGCTCAAACCCCGCCTGATTTTGGAGATACTGCTGGATTAACTGTGCATCCCGCTTGGCATAATTTAGCGGTTGCAAATAATCATACTGGTTAACGCCGATGGCGATCGCCCAATTTTTTACCATCTCATTTTGATTCTTGCCGTTTAAATGTCAGCTTAATTGCTCCTTTTCCTCCAGCTTTTGCACCGTTGCCAATTAATTTAACTTCACCTTCGCCGCTAATTTCCACCGATAACTCAATTTCATCTAACTGCATCCCAGAGTTAACTTTAGCTTGTTGTTCAGCACGGTTAAATAAGCGCCCCACCACTTGCAGAAAGTGGGTCATTTCTTGCTCTAATTTTTCAGTGCTAACCTTAACGGCTTCTCCTACCCCTTTGCTGGTATCCTTTGGAAGTTCTTCGCCCCAGCCTCTTGTATTGTTAGTTCCGCCTTTCGTACCGTTAGGAGTGGAAATTTGGGGAGTGTCATCGGTAACAATCCAAATGCTGTCTGAAGGTGTATATGACATGATGCAAGAAAATGCTGGTATTTACCGGGTATTTTCGCATAAATACATCTAAAACGCTATAAACTTTGATTCACATCTCATGTGCAGTTAATTAGTTACGATTACCACAATCATGGAACCCCACCCCCAACCCCTCCCCGCAAGCGAGGAGGGGAGATAATAGATGGGTTGGTGGGGTTCCGCGTTTCGTATTCAACCGGACTTGGTATCATATATCATGCCAGTAACTTGCATAATGAGGACGGGCAAGACTTGTACTGAGCTTGTCGAAGTATGCCGATTCCACAAGATATTCAGTCAATCTGATTAGGAACTTCTAAATAAAAAACCTTAAAATTAGATATATTCAGGAAAATTAATGATTAGACCGCGCAAGTCTTTTGCTCAACATTGGCTCAAAAGTGAAAAGGCACTGGATGCAATTATTAAAGCAGCAGAATGTCACGAGAGCGATCGCGTGCTGGAAATTGGTCCGGGTACGGGTATTCTAACTCGGCGTTTACTTCCTTTGGTGCGATCGCTCGTAGCAGTGGAAATAGACTTTGATTTATGCAAACAGTTAGCCAAGGAACTGGGTAAAAAAGATAACTTCTTACTATTGCAAGGGGATTTCCTCACCTTAGATTTAGCATCGCCGTTAGCAGCCTTTCCCAACTTTCAAAAGCAAAACAAAGTAGTAGCCAATATTCCCTACAACATCACAGGACCAATTATAGAGAAGTTGCTAGGGACTATCGCCAACCCTAACCCCGAACCGTTTGACTCTATCGTGCTATTAGTGCAGAAGGAAGTAGCCGATAGGTTATATGCTAATCCTGGTTCCCGAACTTTCGGCGCGTTGAGTGTGCGTGTCCAGTATTTAGCTGATTGTGAATTTATTTGCACAGTTCCCGCAGGTGCATTTTACCCACCACCAAAGGTAGATTCAGCCGTTGTGCGGTTGCGTCCCCGGCAGATTTCAACACCAGCACTGAACCCCCGCAAATTTGAGACTTTGGTCAAACTGGGATTTGGGGCGAAACGTAAAATGTTAAGAAATAATTTGCAATCTCTAGTTGAACGCGATCGCCTGACCCAATTACTGGAACAATTAGAAATAAATCCCCAAGTTCGAGCCGAAGACCTCAGCGTTCAGCAATGGGTAACATTAGTAAATCAGTTAACAGTGAACAGTGAACAGTAAACAGACTGATAACTGATTCCCAATAACTGACCCCTGATAACTGATAACTGATAACTGATAACTGATATGCGTTCATACAATCTAATTGCTCCTGCTAAAATTAACTTATATCTGGAAATCATCACTGACCGTCCCGATGGTTATCACGAGTTAGCGATGATACTCCAAACTATCGATCTTGCAGACGAAATTAATGTGCAATCTCTCAGCACTGACACGATTCACGTCAACTGCAAGCACCCACAAGTACCCACAGACAAAAGTAATTTAGCATACCGAGCCGCAGCACTCATGGCGGCGAAATTTCCCGAAGCCTTGGCTAAATACGGGGGTGTGGAAATTACGATTAATAAGCATATTCCCGTAGCGGCTGGGTTGGCGGGAGGTTCGACAAATGCCGCAGCTGTCTTGGTGGGGATAGATTTATTATGGAACCTGGGACTAACAAAACCCGAATTAGAAGAATTGGGTGCTACTCTGGGTTCAGATGTCCCCTTTTGTGTCGCTGGTGGCACAGTGATTGCGACAGGTAGAGGTGAGCAACTTTCCCCTTTACCAAGTTTGGATACTATATATCTCGTATTGGCAAAATATCGCAGTCTGGAAGTTTCCACAGCTTGGGCGTACAAAACCTATCGCCAAGAATTTGGCAGTTCTTATCTCAAAGATACAGAAAATTTAGCAGCGCGTGCGGCCGCAGTTCATTCTGGAGCAATAGTTAAAGCTATCCTGAATCAAGATGCCGGAGAAATTGCCCAAAAACTGCACAATGATTTAGAACGTGTCGTCTTACCAGCTTATCCTCAAGTTTTACAACTGCGAGAATTATTTGCCACTCAAGCAGGGGTTTTAGGAACCATGATGTCTGGTTCTGGTCCCACAGTGTTTGCCCTAGTGGAGTCTGAAGAACAAGCACAAGCAGTTAAACTACAAATGAGAGCCGCAATTCCTGATGAAGATTTAGAATTGTTTGTAACGCGGACAATTACAGATGGCATTCAGGTGGCATCATCAGTTTAAGGAAGTTTTTTCCTTGGGTTGAGCGAAGTCGAAACCTACTACCAAGACAATACTTTTTGGTTAAGGAGTGTAGAGACGTTCCATGGAACGTCTCTACAAGGGTTTTCGGCACACGAATTTCCTTAAACCATTAGTATTAACCACCAAGATCCTAAGACACTAAGAAGATATGAGTGATTCAAACGTAACAGAAGCAGAAGCGCAAAATCCGGTTCCGCCAACTCCATTGCGTTGTATAACGGGCGCAATATTTGCTGGAGGATTAGGATATGCGATGTATTCGCTAATGATATCCATCGCCACAACTTTTGCGGCTAAACCTATCCATTCAGATAACCCCATAGCTGTAAACATTGGTGCTGCTGTGCGGACTTTAGTCGTCGGTGTAGTTGCTTTGGGAACTGGAATATTTGGTATAGTTGCAATTGGTTTGTTAGCTTTGGCAATCCAATTAGTGGTGCAGCAATTGACAAAGCCCAAAAACAGTTAACCTCGACCTAAAGGTGCATAGTTTTCATGTTGCGGCTTCTAATGGCTAAGAACTTGAGAAAGTTCATTGTTTTTTCTCCAAGTTTTGGGAGGTATGCCGTGATGTTGGCGAAACTGGCGAGAGAAATGACAAGCATTTTGATAGCCCAGGGCTGTAGCAATCTGCTCTATTGTCTGGTCACTATCCCTCAATAAGAGACAGGCTGCGGCCATGCGGCGCTTGACAATCCAACCATTAACAGTGTGACCTGTTTTATCCCTGACTCTACTTGTTAAGTAAGCTGATGAATAACCAACAGCCTCAGCCACATTAGATAAAGTAATTCCTCGATGATAATTAGCTTCAATGTAGTCGAAAACTTCTTTGAGATGGCGACTGGCGGGAAAGATGGACTCAGAGGTGACAGATGGAGTTGTATTTGCGGGTACTGATTCTGGCATTTGATGAGATTTAGCCGCATACCAGCGATGCAAAAGAGATTGTTTTTCTAATCGGATCGCGATCGCCTTGAGTAATTGCTCTAAAGTAGAAGGTTTAGTCAGATAATCGTCTGCGCCCAACTCCATGCCTTTACGAACATCTGTCTGATGGTCACTACCTGTGAGAAAAATGAAGGGAATAATCGCAGTTAGAGGATCTTGGCGCATCTGATGGAGAACGCCATAACCATCCATATCCGGCATGACAATATCGCAAACCACCAAATCAGGTAAATAGGTTTGTGCTTTTTCAATACCAACGCGACCATTTTCTGCACTTATGACGGTAAAACCTTCAGCCTCAAGACCAGCAACATAAAGATTGCGAGTAGTAGCATGATCTTCAATTATCAGTATTGTTTTCGATTCTTGGAGCATTTTTTTATCCCTAAAATTTTGGGCAAGAAACAATTAACAAAGACTTTGCTGAACTCAGAAATTTGATTTGACTGCTGGTAGCATGATAGTAAATGTTGTACTGACACCAACTTCACTTTCCACCGCAATGTGACCACGGTGTAAGTCCACAAGGGTTTTAACAATCGATAAACCTAGTCCAGTACCGGGCAGATTATGAATATTGCTACCTCGATAAAATGGTTCAAATAATCGCTGTTTATCGGCAATAGGAATGCCAATACCCCTATCTTTAACCTCGAAAACTACTTTCCCACACTCACAGAACAGTTTAAAATCAATCACGCTGCCCGCATGAGAATATTTCATGGCATTGTCAAGCAAATTCCTCATCATCGGCTCCAGCAGTTTTTGATCTATACAGGCTGTTAAGTAACTACCTTGACTCACAAAATTTATCCGGTTCTCGCAACCACTTGTCTGCATTTGTGCAATTAGGGACTTGCAGAACTCAACCAAATTCACTGGTTTAGCATCATAGTTAACTGTGGCTGCTTCTGCTTTCGCGAAGAACAGAATATCATCCAACATCTTAGTCAGCTGTTCAATACCTGATTGAATGTGATCCAGTAAGGGTCGTGTTTTTTCGTCTCTATATCCATGAATATGTCTTTTGAGTAAGCTATTGGAGAATGAAACAACATTTAGGGGAGTGCGGAATTGATGGCAAACCATAGACATGAAGTGTGCTTTGAGTTCGCTGAGTTGTTTGATTTGTGCTAAAGTTTGGCTAAGGTCTGATTCTGCTTGTTTGTATTCGGTGATATCAATACCTGCAATCATTTCCACTGGTGTTTCTTGCTCATCAAGCATTCCTACTGCACAAGCTAACCAGCGCTCTGTACCGTTTTTTTCCAGGATTTTCATTTCCTGGTATTCTAAATCCTTATTATTTACCTGCTTCCGCTTTTTGTTCTTGAACAATTGGCGCGCATCAAACCCAGTTAGTAGTTCCTCTTTTGTATAGCCTGTCAGTACCTCCGCCGCCGGATTCATGTAAGATAACTTCAAGCCTTGAATCACAAAAATACTAGCGTTGGTCGTTTCTGCTAAAGTACACAAGCTAGCTTGATTAAACTGTGGTAATTCTTCTGTTCGCTGGGATTCAGTAATATCCCAAATACTCCATACTCTACCGACAATCTTGCCGCCCAAGCACTGAGGCTGAGAGTATTGAGCAAAAATTTTCCCATCCTTTAACTCTAAAATATCATAGCTTTCCAAATCAGGTTGACTGGATACTTCCCGCATAATCTGGCTATATGCTTCTGGATATTTGAGTTCGTTCTCCAAAAAAGCTTGGCATTGACGATAGTTTTTGGCTAGCATCACAGAATTTGGGATCTGCCACATATTCACAAATTTCTGATTACAGCAAAGAATATCTCCTTCAAGACTGACTGCAACAATACCATGAGCAGTAGATTCCAGGATAGAATGAAGCAGAGAAAGGGATTCTTGGATCTGTGCTTCCTTTTTCTTCAGTTCAGCAATTTCCCGTGGTAAATGCTGTTGAATATTTTTTGATTCGTCAGTCCACTTGTACATGCTCCCCTCTACTACTTCATCACTTCTCTCACACCCAAAATTACAGTCAAACTCCTGGCGTTAATCATCTATAGTTATGTAGATAAAGGGAATTTCCAGCAAAAATATTTGACCAGTAAATGAGCAAATTTCAGCTTCGCTTCTGGCTGTACTTTTAATGAATCATCAGATTTCGCTAATTTATAATTGCCAGCATTCATATCCCTACTCACTATTTTTTATCAATTGGGAATCGAGTCACCGAAGTTTTGATCATCATAATTTCTTAAAAGTGCTGATTACCCGGCACTTTTACAAAAAATGAGTTTAATTATGAATATTCTCAGGTTAATTGCTATTCCTCACCTGATTTTATCAATCTAAATTAGTAATATTAAACTTGTTTACATAAATAAATAACATTTTTTTGATGGTGAAGCCAAGAATTTTGTAGGTAATATATATATACCAAATAGCACTTTGGCTTATAGTTTAAAATCCTATATATCACTAAGTGCTAAGTTTAATTTAGGTTAAAAACAGTTTGGTTAAGACGATACTACAGTTAGAACAATATATTTTTGCTAAAACATGATTTCAAACAAATGTATTATGTCTAATTTAATTTAGATAATTTTGTCATATCATATTGCGACTAAATAAACAATTTACTGATTATAAATTGAGTTTTAATCATTTTACTCCTTCAGACATCTAACTATAGAATATTGTACTAAGTCATCTGTCATGAGATATACCTTTTTTTTTACATTTATATACGTGTTACTAAAACATCTCTCAAAAGTAATAGAAAATGTAAAGAATGAATGTATTGATAATTACAAAATTTTTATGGCAAGAATTTTATGTAGCAGAAAATTTATAAGCTGTTAATAGCTTGATGTATTTGTTTTGTTAACAGTAATCCATTGACTAGATTTTAAATCAGTAATTTTTTTTATTCCTAAATTTGTAAGTATTTATTTATACAAATAGAAAATAATCTTAGTTAAAGACTATAATCATCAATTATTGAAATATTGTTATTGTTTAGCTTTGTCCATTAAGATTTACAAGGTTCATAGTCAGTCTAAATATTGTGGATTTGTTGTTTAAAAATGACTATATTGACTATAAGTACATGTATAAAAAAACGTTTTGAAGCAAATGAATTTTTCTCTCATTACCATAAGAATCAATTAAACTCCCCTGAGATTTAATACAGTGGCAGATCGCAACATATAATACTTGCTATTACACAAAAATCTTACCTGTTATTAGAAAAGAGATGCAATATATATATTAAAATCCTAAAATCTGTCTTTTTATTTTACCAAATTTACTAAAGTATAATTTATTACTAAAGCATAATCCTGCCAGCCAGTATGACAGTTAAGGAGAATTAATAAATGGGAAGAGCGAAAGAAGAGATAAGTCTATCCAAAAATTGATCATATATCTGTGGTGAAAAATTGAGTACGCTTAACAAAGAAGCTGCTTCTGCAACACGGTTTATCTCTAGGGGCTAGTTTAACTAGATATATATTAGGCAGATAAAAATGCTGACTAGTTAAATTCACCCCTATTTTCCCAACCAACTTGTAATTCTTGTTAATGCTTTTTACATATCAGCACAAATGTCTGTGATTAGCTTTTAATAAGCACAAATTTTTCTGCTAAAGCCAGTTAAATTGGCAGTAAAATTCCAAACAAGGGATGATACTACCACCGTCAAAGCTAGGTCCCATGATTTTAGATTTTAGATAAAAACATCAATCACAATTGATTCTAGATGTAGGACTCCAAATTAAAAAAGAGGGAAAGCTATGCATCAACTGAATAATAGTTGTAATACACAAAGCACTAAGAAAATTAATACAGAACAAATTGAACAAATTATCAAAGCAATTATTGCCGGCAAGTATTCATGGGCTTGTGTATTAATTCTCCGGTTTTCTGGCTATAACCCTATAGACTACATACCTTACCGCACCTACATTCGACTGCTGAAAAATAATTGCTTAGTTGAAAATTCCAAGTTGAAAGACAAGGAAAAGAAGGAAGTCTTTGACATGAACTCCAACTGGATTCGACTCTGAAAACAACAGGCACAATATTTCATTTTTTATCCTTTCTGAGTCACCCTCTCTCTAGATACATAGCAGCTAATGATTTACCCACTGACTACTGTTAATACCCGTTTGCAACCGATGCTCAGAGAGATTGTTTGGCATAAAAAGCAAGAAGTAACACAAATGCATCAACAGATGTCGTTGGCTTCTTTGCAACGCCAGTTAACTGCTGCGCCAACTGTGCGAGATTTCTTGACTGCTTTGCAACAAAATCCTTACAAACCTGGATTAATTGCCGAAATTCAGAAAGCATCGCCACTATATGGGAATATTCGCCCAGATTTTGACCCCATAGCCATCGCGAAAGCTTATGAGCGAGGTGGCGCTGCTTGTATCTCAGTTTTTACTGAAACAGCATTTTTTCATGGCAGTTTTGAAAGTTTGAGGGCAATTCGCCAAAAAGTAGCATTGCCCTTGTTGTGCAAAGACTTTATCATTGACCCGTGCCAAATTTATTTAGCACGATCAGCAGGAGCAGATGCTGTACTATTAATTGCAGCTATTCTCACAGATCGGGAATTGCAAGATTTTCTGAGAGTAATTCACTATTTAGGGATGAATGCTTTGGTGGAAGTGCATAACTTGAGTGAACTAGACCGCGTACTCAAGCTTGATGACATCCGCTTAATCGGGTTTAACAACCAGAATTTAGAAGACTTTACCATTGATCTTAGCATTACTCAACAACTGTTGGCAGCAAGGCGATCGCAGTTGCAAAACTTAGGTGTGATGGTTGTCAGTGAGTCTGGGTTATATACAAATGCTGATTTGTCTCTGATGGCTGAGGCTGGTACACATGCAGTGATAGTGGGAGAATCTTTAATTAAACAAGAGGACATAGAGCAGGCTGTGCGTTGTCTCATCAAAGGTGATTATTAAGACTCAATCCGCCCAACACTTTCAAATTTGCGGTTAGACAAATTAAACGTCACTCTACAAGCATAATTTTAGCCCGCTTAGGCGGGCTAGGTTTGTATAGGTTACTTGCGTGTTAACGCACCTAACAAGCATAAAACTGCAAAAATGACTAATATTTCACAAATAAGCAATACCTTTGCAACAAAAGCGTCACAAATAATATCTACACTATTAGTAATACATCTAAATATTTTTGCAGGCAGCAATGAACAAGCAAGTAAATGATGGAGATTCCTCATTAAATAATATTTCAGCTAATCAAGCTCATACCAAATCCCAAAATCAAGGAATTTGGCAAAAGACAGCGGCCTCTTTATCACTGGTGCTGCTTGGATCAGGGATGACATTCGCAGGTGGTTATTTGGCTGAAAACTCTCAGCAGATATCTGATAGGACATCAAACCTAGCAGTGAGTAGAGTCAATGCAGCCCCTCCATTACCAACGGCTACAGGTGCTAACTTCGTAACCCAGGTAGTCCAGAAGGTTGGACCAGCCGTGGTGCGGATTGAGGCTTCTCGAACTGTGACTAGTCGTGTACCTGCGGCCTTTAACGATCCATTTTTCCGCCAATTTTTTGGCTCTCAGCTACCAGAACAACAAAGTCGAGTCCAACGAGGCACTGGTTCCGGTTTTATTATCAGTAAAGATGGCAGTATTCTCACCAATGCCCATGTCGTGGCGGGTGCGGACACAGTAAGAGTCATACTCAAAGATGGGCGGAGCTTTGAAGGTAAGGTGATGGGGACTGACGAATTAACAGATGTCGCTGTGGTCAAAATTAATTCCAACAATCTACCGACAGTAGAAGTGGGTAACTCAGACCAACTACAAGCCGGAGAATGGGCGATCGCCATTGGTAATCCTTTAGGATTAGATAATACAGTCACTACAGGAATCATCAGTGCCACAGGTCGCAGTAGTAATCAAATTGGCGCACCTGATAAGCGAGTTGAATTTATTCAAACTGATGCAGCAATTAATCCTGGTAACTCCGGCGGACCTTTGCTAAATGCTCGTGGTCAGGTAATTGGGATGAATACAGCCATTATCCAAAGAGCGCAAGGATTGGGTTTCGCCATTCCCATCAACACAGCTCAACGGATTTCCAACCAACTAATTGCTACAGGTAAAGCCCAACATTCCTATCTAGGAATTCAGATGGTAGAGATAACACCTCAAATCAAAGAACGTCTGAACTCAGACCCCAATAGCCCTGTCAGGGTGAATGAAGATAAAGGTGTCTTAATTGTGCGCGTCATGCCCAACTCACCCGCCGCTCAAGCTGGTTTACGTGCCGGAGATGTCATCCAACAGCTTAACGGTCAATCAGTCACAGAAGCCAGCAGTATCCAAAAAGCCGTAGAAAATGCTCAAGTCGGGGGAAATGTGAGCTTAGGACTGCGGCGCAATGGGCAGAATGTTAACTTGGCTGTGCAAACTGGGGCTTTACCCACTCAACCAGTACAATAACTGAGACGCGATAAATCGCGTCTGTACAAGAAAGTGCCGAGTCATATCGTGTTCGGTGAAAGACTTATCATTAAGGCCGCAGGGGAGCAGGGAGCAGGGAGCAGGGGAGCAGGGAGCAGGGGAGCAGGGGAGCAGGGGAGCAGGGGAGCAGGGGAGCAGGGAGCAGGGGAGCAGGGGGAAAGAAGATTTTACGTTTTTTGCACAGAGGTGGGAATTATAACTAATTAGGCGAAGATGATATCAGGAATTATTATTTATCCCCACTCCCCACTCCCCACTCCCCACTCCCTAACATCAAATTAAATACCGTAAACCCAGGAGTAACAAAAAAATGCCATACAACTTCTTGATCATTTCACTGCTGATAAATGGCTGATTAGCAAATAACGCTCCGAATAAATTACCAATTATTAGACCAACAGCGATAATGGCCGCATATTTAATATTTATGTTGCCGTTACGATAGTATACTACTGCGCCTAAAATACCAATTGGTAAAATTTGAGCGGCAATAGAAGTACCAGTGGCAAATTTCTGATCTAAACCAACTAACAACACCATTGCTGGGACCATAATTGCACCACCACCCAAGCCAAACATCCCACCAGTCAAGCCAGCAACCAAGCCAATGCTCAACATTTGAATAACTATATTAGGCATATTTATATTTATTTATTGATATTTATAAACATATTTGCTCTGCGAGTATAGACTTGGGTAGCATACCATGAACACCTTTTTGGGGACTATTAACAACTTGAGTAATGTGAAAATTTACAGCTAAACTACACAAGACATAAGCCTCTTCCGCCGACAAATTGGTGAAACGTTCCAGCAGAGCAATCATGTTTTTTAAAGCCAGTTCTAAGGCTGTATCTAAAGTGGGAGCAAAACCCATTGTAATAATATCTGTCGGTGTTTCAGCTATCGGTGTTGTCAGTTGTAAATCCTTGCGAAGAGTGAGTTTGATTCTACCATTCATGGAAGTTTCAATGGCGGTGACATTAACTTCCCCATCTCCCTGGGCTGAATGTCCATCACCCAGAGAAAATAATCCACCTGGAACAAAAACAGGTAAGAATATCCGCGAACCTGCTTGGAGTTCACGGTTGTCAATGTTACCACCATAGCTACCCGGTGGAATTGAGGTTCGGGAATTTTCTGGGGTGGCGACACCCAGGATACCAAAAAAGGGTCTGAGGGGAATTTTGATGCCACTATGAGCCGGAAATTCGGCGATATTGTTAGTTAAATCTAGGGGAATAAATCTCAGAATTGGTTGAGTAAATTGCTGTGGTAAAGCTCCCCAGCCTGTACGAATGGCATTAAAGCCAACTGGTAAACTCGGTGCGATCGCTTGTAATTCTACCTCCAAAACGTCACCTGCTTCGGCATCTCGCACATAAATTGGCCCCGTGAGCAAATGTGGCCCTCCCGCAACTTTACGTTCTGACGCGAGATTTTGGCAGATGTCCAGTAATTCTGGTGTGAGAAACTCCGGTGGTGCTTTGTCGTAAACGTAATAACCAGTGTAAGTTTCCACGTCTATGGTATCCCCAGAATTAATTGTGAGTACTGGTTTAAGTAGATCCGAGAAACCACCCAGATGTACAGTTTCTCTCGTAGCTTTTAAAATGTGATGCTTCATTCCAGCATTTATGTAGTTTTATGTGTTAATATTTACAGTATAAATACATTTTTATGAAACCAACTGAGAATTAAAACTAGAAAATATTTTTCCTCTTTTAAGATTTATTTCGCCTTGGTTCCAGACCGATGATCTGGATGGACAGGTTAACAGAAAAGTTATACAATTTGACTGATTGTAGTAAATTTACCTATTGCTCAATCAGCCCAACCATAGTAAAGATTTTCTGCTAATTCATCCGGATTTCGGCAGCATTCTATTACTATAAGAAGGTCTTGAGCGAGGAACAGCAAACAAATGGATGTAAAGCTGATTTTAGTGGGATTAACAGTTCTATTCACTGTTGCGTGCCTGTTCTTTGGCACGAAAAATGGATTTTATGATTCCGAAAACTATCACGGTAACGGATCTGCACATTAAAAAGACGAAATCGGCAAGAAGCAAACTCCTCTCAAGCCAAAGATGAGAGTTTCTTGTTAACCAAATTTTCCCCACTGGCTTGAGTTTGGTGTCAGCGTCCTCCCCAATCAAAAATTTGCTTTATCAGGGTGTAGGGGCGCAAAATGAAGTTTGCCCCTCAGTCAAAAAACCAAGATTTAGCATAATTCTTGGCTTTTGAGGCATTTCGATCATGATTCAGGTTAAAGGGGAGGAAAGCATGAGGGATAATCTGTCAGCATCCTCTGGCGTTGATGCTGAGGATGTAGTGAGTCAATTAAATTGTCTGCCCTATAGTGTCCAGCATCATGATGAGGGTGTGTGTTTATTAGTCCGAATGGGACCACACCGGATTCTCCTAGATTGCGGATTGAGGGACACTTCATCATTGCTGACCTCGTTAGCTCAGTTCCCAATGCCGGCAGATGTGGTTTTGGTTAGTCACGCCCACCCAGATCACGCTAGAGGATTGCTAGAACTACATCAGGCGTTCCCTCTGTTACCTATTTATGCCAGCGAAGTCACGAGTAAGTTACTACCTCTGAATTGGCTTGACCTTGACCCCCAGGAAATTCCTCAGCTTTGTCATGCTTTGCCGTTGCGATCGCCTATAGAAATATTAGAAGGTTTGGTGGTAGAATTATTTCCCGCCGGACACTTACCAGGGGCGGTAGCAATTTTACTCACATATACTACAGAAGCACGTTCTTACAAGCTGCTGTATACAGGGGATTTCTTTTTATCTAACTCCCGCCTCGTCGAAGGTTTGCGTTTAGAAGAGTTGCGAGGGTTAGAGTTAAATGTACTGATTATTGAAGGTACTTACGGCACATCACGCCATCCCCACCGCCGCAACCAAGAAAATCAACTAGCGGAACGGATTAATCGCGCGATCGCAGACCGTTGTTCTGTACTACTGCCCACACCCGCATTAGGTTTGGGGCAAGAATTGTTAATGCTATTACGTTCTCACCACCACTTCACCGGACGAGATTTAGATATCTGGGTTGATGGTGCTGTGGCTATTGGTTGTGATGCTTACCTGGAATTACTGCCCCACCTACCGCCATCAGTGCAGAACTTCGCCCGCCATCAACCTTTGTTTTGGGATGAGCGAGTGCGTCCGCGAGTGCGGCGTTTGCAGCCAGAACATCGGGCTACAGTGGGCAAGTCTCCCTGTATTGTGCTGACAGACTCCACAGCTGATTTAAACCAATACTGCCAAAAGGAAACAGGCCCTTGGGTGATTCTGTTACCAGAAAAAATTGATATAAAAGTTAATCCCAAATATTCAGCAACTACTACAGACGAAAGTTATCTTCTCGCCCAGCATAGTGACGGACCAGGAACCACTCAGCTCATTCATAATTTGCGTCCCCAGCACGTCGTTTTTGTCCACGGTTCCCCGGCATACTTAGCAGATTTGACGAGCTTAGAAGAATTACAGAACCGTTATCATGTACATTCTCCAGCTGCTGGCACTTTAGTAGAGTTGCCAATTGGCGAGACATTTTTACAACCAGCACCGCCAGAAACAAATTATGAAGGCGAACTCACAGAGTTAGGAACAGTGATCACAGTCACTTTACCTGATGCCATTACACATGACCCACGGTGGCGACAGTTTGCCGATACTGGTTTAGTTGAAGCTCGTTGGCAGGGTGAAGAATTAGTATTGCGGGGATTGTCTCCCAGAGAACTGCTGCACCAAAATGGCGATCGCTATACCGGGTCTGATATAGACTGTTGTGGTAGTTGCCGATACCAAAGAGGACAACGGTGTTGGAATCCCGCTTCGCCGTTATATAACTTCAAAGTGACTCTCGAAGGTTACTGTCCGGCTTTTGAACGCTTATCCAATCATGAAAACCCAATTTAAATACCTCTGGTGTAAAGACGCGATATCTTGGGTAAAGACGCGATATCTTTGGTAAAGACGCGATATCTTTGGTAAAGACGCGATATCTTTGGTAAAGACGCGATATCTTTGGTAAAGACGCGATATCTTTGGTAAAGACGCGATATCTTTGGTAAAGACGCGATATCTTTGGTAAAGACGCGATAAATCGCGTCTCTACTGGGGTTAATTGAGTCTCTACTCAGGATTAGAATCGGGAGAATTGTTGTGGATACGCTCTGATTCTGGACAATCTTCCGTCATCAGAAATTCGGCATTACCGCGTGGCACTGAGGCTAACTTTTGGGTTACAGAGCCAATGCTTTCCAGACGCACCATTTCCTCCCAGGCACAAACTTCGTCTTCCTCGTCTGTTTCATAGCGTAGAGTCACTAAGTCCCCCTCTATGTCGAGGATGCGGGCGCGTTCAATCCAGCGTTGCTGGTCCCGCAAGAATACACATACCTCGCGCCCGTCGCAACACAGTTGATAAATCTTGCGGTGTAGCATATACTGCTTCTACCTTTTTAAACAACGTAGTTAAACCTGTAAAGTTTGGGTTTTACCCCATTTAGATACACCTTTAAGAAATCAGTTCCGCAGTTAGGCATCACTGTATCTTATGATTCTACCCATAGACTTGCTTATTTTTGCTAAAATCTAGAGAAATTTGAAGTCACAGACTCACAGCTACTGCACAAGGGTAACAAAATCTCCTTCAGGTCTTCAACGAATCTCTACCTTTGAGAAGTCACACAATACAGTAATTCTCCTCAGCAGTATTTCTGTAACTATGTAATAAAAAACACCACAAATCAAGCTTTGATTGCGGTTGTTTAATTTGCTTAGTTGTAGTCATTGGCATTGCTGGAAAGTCCGGGAACTCTGCTTTATTTTTATCCCTATGTATTTGATCTTAACTCATTCTCTGACCAACCTTAATGCTTTTCTCTCACAATCGGCAAAGAGTTTTGAGTTGACGCACTGAAAACTTGAAGGTGAGTGTGCGTAAACCAGGAATTTGCGACTACAATCTAGGGGCAGAATTACTTAATTTTAGATTGTCCGAGAAATTCTATCGGCAGTTGTGAGGATGCTTCTCTTTTAATTTTACCTGTGTTAACTGCGTCATATAAAGCTGAAAGAACTGCCAAATCCTCTGAACTATAGCACTTACTGGCTAATACTTGATGGAGTAAACCCTCAGATTCGACACTAAGATATCCAGTTTGGAAGGCAGATTCAACGAGTGTGCGAATCATGTTGATTAGGGTACGGTGAGAATTTTGTTAATTCTATTGTGGAACATTTATTCCTTTTATTGATTGATATAAAACAGTGATAATAGGTGATTGTGATCACTTATTTTTGTGATTGAAATCACAGAATGCTCAAAAAAGGTGATGGTTGGGTGGGAAAATGTGAGAAAATTTATCGGCTGATCAAAAAGTTAAACTATGTGGGTTACTTGATCACTCTAAATTTGGTTATGTAATGCGTTCAAAAATGCTGAACGCTTACGTATTAAGCTCTGTCTTTTGTCTTCTCCCTTGCTCCCTTGCTCCCTGCTCCCCTGCTTCTTTTGACGGTGGTGTTACAGAATAAATTGGCGGAAGTCTTCATCTTTGTGACTCAATTTTACCCAGTCGAGGTTTAAAGCTATAAATTTTTGTACTAAGCGATCGCAAGCCGGGCGTTCCGTGGCATAGTGTCCTGCATCAATTAAAATCAAATTGCGATCGCGGCTTTCCTGAAACTGATGGAATTTACAATCAGAAGTTAAATAAACTTGAGCATCAGTTTTGACTACTTCCGAAATATAACTAGCGCCTGAACCGCCTAACACAGCCACTCGTGAAATCTTCTGCTGTAAGTCAGCAGTGGGGGAAAAAATCAAATTAGGTACAGCGAGTCGGGTTTGAATGGTCGCGAGTAATTCTTCTAAAGTCAGAAATGGCTTTAATAAACCAACACGCCCATAGCCCAATCCTGCTTGTGTGGGTACGATGGGAGTGGTTGAGTGCAAATCTAAAATTTGAGCTAAAACGTCAGCCGTACCATCCTGTACTTGATCAAAATTGGTGTGGGCGCTGTAAATGCCAATATTGTGGGTAAAAGCTAATCTTGCCATTTCGGCGATCGCTTCACCAGTACATAATGACTTAAGAGAATTAAAAATCAGTGGATGATGAGCAAAAATTAGATTAGCATTGAGAGCGATCGCTTCGTGCATCACAGCTAAAGTCGGTGTCAAACAAACCAAAACCCGCGCCTTTTCCTTTAACACACCCGGTTGAATTTGCCAACCGCAATTATCCCATTTTTCACACCAAGCCGGATTTGCCCATGCTTCAAACCAAGTAATTAAATCAGCGATTTTCACAAAAAAAACTATCCTGGGAAACTAATATGTAATGATTTAGTTCTTTAATTTTAGTGATTTGATGAAGTTGAAGACAGATTTGTGAGGTTTCAACAAAAATATAAGTCCACTGGTAAACTACACCAGCAAGTTGGGAACTCTTAATTTATAGACAAAAGCCAATTTATAGGGGAACACATTGATGCTTTCAAAAAACGGCGAACATCAATCTTGGGATATAAAAGAAACAGTTTTGCCCGTAGCGTCAAGTTTAACAGAATCTGAAGACACTGATACAGAAACAACCTTTGGGTCATTCTCCAAGTTTTGCGGTCATTATAGCGACTCAATGGAAATGTATGCCCCAGCCGAGACAGTTGCAGAGTATCTGGAAACTCACGCCTCCTGGTTTTCGCGCTGTGCTGAACCAATGAAAGTACAACCCTTGGCTGAAAATGGTTATGCTGTAATTATCGGTCGCTTTGGCTCTTTTGGTTATGACGTAGAGCCAAAAATTGGTCTAGAACTTTTACCTCCAGACCAAGGAATATACCGGATTCGGACAATCCCTGTTCCTGACTACCATCCGCCTGGCTATGATGTAGACTATCAGGCATCGCTACAGTTGGTAGAAAATGTCCAGAACACATCGAATCACGGTTTTAGTGAGATTACACGCATTGAATGGGAATTAGATTTGTTAGTTAATCTCCACTTTCCCAAATTTATTCAACGATTGCCCCAATCTCTGATTCAATCTACAGGCGATCGCTTACTTAATCAAATCGTCCGTCAAGTATCCCGCCGCTTAACTCGCAAAGTCCAGGCAGATTTTCATCAATCTCTGGGAATACCCTTTCCTAATTCCCCGAAAAAGCGCTAAATTAACAGTCATTAGCCAATAGTCAATGGCTAATGACTAAAAACTAATGACTAAGCATTAGTCAGAATCCTTTGGACAATTTGCACCCCAGTAATAGCCTGCCAAGTAAACAGTCCCAAAAGTGCGAAATTTAGCAAAATATGAGTTGCGCGCGCCCAATTTGCTCCTTTTTGCATGAAAGGAGATAAAGAAGCCGAAAAGGCAATCAGACCAGTCATTCCCAGTCCAGCTAGTAAATGCGGTCCGACAAATAACTTACCGTTATTGATGTAGGTAACAGCCATACCACCAATAGCACCTGTCACCATCAAACCTAAGAGTATAGAACCCATTTGGTGGTGCTTAATGTTATACTTACCTTTAATCAGTTCTTTTTTTTCATCCCCTTGAGCGTTTCTGGTGCGCTGTACTTGTAGCCCTGAGTAAGCAGCGTACAATGAGAGTGCGAATAGTCCCCACATGGTGACTGGGTGAAAAAAGTTTAGCCAATATTTAACTTCCGATGACAGTTCCAGATTCATAGTGTTCTCGCCCAATTCTTAAATCTTCATAAAAATTAGCATAACTCTAATTTCTGTGCTTAAAGTTGCCAAGAGCGAAAGATGTGGGGGAGCAAAGTCTCCCCTCTCCTTGGTAAGGAGAGGGGCTGGGGGTGAGGTCTGTGTATTTTATGATTAAATCCTCCTTCTTAATTACGAATTACGTTAGCGTAGCTCTCCCGTTCGCGTAGCGTTCCGCAGGAAAGGGAGCATTACGAATTACGAATTACGAATTACGAATTAATTTCCCCTCTTGCCAAAGTGGTTAAACAATTTCAGACTAAATTTGGGGACTAGACTCACAAAACCTGCTGATGCGGGGAATATTGATCATGGAAAATAACGATGTTTTGCTGCTAAAGTCTGCTAAAAGTGGCGATATTAAACGGGTGTGTGCGCTACTGGCCGCTGATGCTAAGGTTGACGTATGCGATCGCGATGGTACTACAGCCTTAATGTTTGCTGCCAACTTAGGTTACACCGAAATTGTGCGATCGCTATTAGATGCCGGGGCAAATATTAACTTACCTCGAAAACGCTATGGTTTAACGGCTTTGATGTTGGCTGCTAGTACCAATCAACTCGACATTATAAAGCTTTTGGTATCTAGAGGTGCTGATGTGAATGCCATTAATGAAGATGGCAGCACAGCTTTAATGGCTGCTGCACTTAAAGGTTATGTTGATGTAGTGCAAGTTTTACTGGCTGCTGGCGCTGAAGTAAATATCACCGATCAAGATAATGATAGCGCTTTGAAATTGGCTGTAAAATCCGGTCATACAGCAGTTGTCGAATTATTATCACAAAACACTACGAATGTCAATCAGCCAGACGAAGAAGGTGAAACACTTTTGATGATTGCATCTGACTTGGGACATTTGGGCGTTGTCCAAGCATTGCTGGTAGCTGGGGCTGATGTCAACCTGAAAAATGCAGATGGTATTACTGCGCTATTGGCCGCCGCCGCCACAGGACACAGTGCGATCGCATCTGCTTTACTAGATCAAAGTGCGGAGATTAATCATCAAGACAACGATGGTGAAACTGCCCTACATTTGGCTGCTGTCGAAGGTTATGTGGATTTGGTGCAAGTGTTAATTAACCGAGGTGCAGACCCCCAAATTTCAAATCATCTAGGTGATACACCAATGCTTGTAGCCGCATTGCAGGGATATAGCCAAATCGTGGAGATATTGCTGAGTTCTTGTGGAAAAATCAACAGAACAACTTTGGGTATACCTCTGATGCTGGCAATATCCCAGGGACACATAGAGACAGTAAAAATATTACTAGATTACGGTGCTGATGCTAATACTTTAGGGAATGATAGTAAAACAGCTTTAATTAAAGCCGCAGAAGGCAATTACCCAGGGATAATCAGGTTATTGCTGGCTAAGGGTGCAAATGTGAATTTTCAGGACTTAGCAGGGGCAACAGCATTGATGTGGGCAGTCTCTGGAGGCTATGGTGGATGTGTACAGATATTACTCGCAGCTGGGGCATATATAAATCTGAAAAATCGGGGCGGTTATACTGCTTTGATGATTGCAGAATTTAATGGGTATAAGAATATAGTGCGAAGTCTGCAAAAAGCTGGCGCACAGGAATAGTTATAGAAACCCACTTTGATTATTAAACTTACTTGCGTAGGTGGGGAGTGGGGAGTGGGGAGTGGGAAACACAAATCAAATATGAGTCCCATATCTTATTAAAAAATTAAGATCACAAAACTCCGTCGCAACTTTGAAAAACTGGCCGCGCCGGAGAAGGAAAAAATTGAAACACTAAGGTATAACAGGCAAAATGTTTCTACCTTGGTGTTTCCTACTGTGCTAGATAAGCTAAATATATAAGGTTTAATTGGGTTTAACAGTATTATAAAGAGCAGTTTCCAGGTATTATAATAGACTCGTCAAATGCAAGGTTTATTTAAGCTAATATTGCTGGTATTTTTAGGCAATTCTTGAGGTTATTAGCTCAGAAAAAGACGGATGAATTATGCAGCCACAAAATTTATGGGTAGGAATTGGTTGTCAAAAGGGTAGTTCAGGGAAATTGATGTTAACGGCAATACAAAAAGTATTTCAAGACCATCAACTCAACGAAAATGCGATCGCGGGTCTTGCTACCATCGATACTAAAGCTTCAGAAGTGGGTTTAATAGAACTTTGCTGTCTACGCAATTTTTCCTTAAAAATCTTTCCCGCAGAGATTTTGTCTACTGTATCTGTCCCCAACCCTGCCAAAATCGCGGGAAAAACCGTGGGAACTCCCAGCGTAGCTGAAGCGGCTGCTATTCTCGCCGTCTCCCACATCACCCCATCTTTAACTAGAAAGCAAGAGCTAGAAATCAGATTATTAGTTCCTAAACACATTTTTCGCTTACAGGGAGAACCAGGGACGGTGACAATAGCTGTTGCCGTGTTACAAAATAACTTTGAGAAAATAGCTAATTAGACTAGAAACAATTGTTAGCACAATTGAACCCACTAAGGCAGGTAAGAATCCTTGAATTTCAAAACCGTAACCAGGAGTGAGGTTACTTGCTAGCCAAAGAGTTAAAGCATTGATGACAAATGTAAATAAACCAAAGGTAATTAAGGTAATTGGAAACGCTAAAATGCTGAAAATTGGGCGAATAAACGCATTTACCAAGCCAATAATTGCTACAGCGACTAAAGCAGCGACAAAATCCCTGACAAAAAATCCAGGAACAACGTTAGCGGTAATCAGCAAAGCCACCGCAGTACCCAGCCAAGTTAGCAAAAAGTGTTTCATCAGTTTTTTGGAGAAATTAGCTATCTTCGTCCTAATGCTTCCCAGGTAGCACCACCAACTACACCGTCAGCCTCTAAACCATAGCGCTGTTGTGCAGCTTTGACTGCTGCTTCAGTCATCAGTCCAAAATCTCCATCTACATTACCAGTCAGAAAACCAAGCTGTTTGAGTCGTTCTTGCAGCTTTCTCACTTCCGCATTAAACATTCCTAAACGTAAAATCGGCAATCCTTGGGAGGTATATTGAACACCAGGGATTTGTCCAGCAGGTGTAGTGGATGGTCTGGAGGGCGGCGAGGTCGGTCTTGGCTGGGGTTGAGGACTTGTAGCCCTTGGAGTTGGTCTTGGTTGAGGTTGAGGACTCGTAACCCTTGGAGTTTGGGTGGTTTGGGTGGGAACAGGAAAACTTGAGGTCAAGTTAGAAGGCGGGTTAGGCGAAGAGATATTTGGAGTAATTATTGGCTCTGTGGGGAATAGTCGTTGCCAAGTGCTAGCATCAACAATCCCATCTGGATTCAAATTAACTGCTTGCTTGAACCGAGAAACAGCGCTGGCTGTGTCTTCTTTGTAGATACCATCCACTGCACCTGAATAAAAGCCCAAAAGTTTTAAAGCTGCTTGAAGTTCTGATACTCTTTCTCCTTGACTACCAAGTTTGAGGGTAGGACGGTTAATACTAGCCCTGGGAATGACTTGGGCAATTTGTTGAGGCGCTACAATTGCTACCACTGTATCAGAGGTACTGAGTAACAATGTAGATGAAAATAGAAGTAACCAATAAAACCTATCTGTCTTTAAGCAACGATATGTTTTTAGGGACTGAAAGTAGTTCAAGATCCTTGTTTTCAGGCTAATTTGCATAGAATTTATTCCCAGAATCTTCTGATGCTAATATTACAGCCGCTTGAGTTCAGAAAACAACTGAGGCGATCGCCACTTTCACCAAAGGTATGGCAATATGGACTGACTGTGTAGAATGGTATCTTGCTTTAGGCGATCGCTCATGGCCATGACTAAACGTCAGCTACCGACATTTTTACGTTTTGCTCAAAATCCCAACCTTTCCCAAAAATTAATGCTAATTGGGATAGCCATTACCCTATTTTTCCTCTTCCTAGCCTTCTTCGCTCCCGTGTTTCAAGCTTGGGGATGGCTGCAAAACCCCAGAGAGTTCCTATCTAACCCCATTCAAGAACCACCATCAGCTAAATATTGGTTTGGCACAAGTCGCCTGGGACATGATGTATTTTCTCGCACATTGTTTGGTGTTCAGGCTGCACTACAAGTAGTCATTTTAGCTACAGCCTTGAGTATGTTTATTGGTGTGCCGTTGGGAATGGTGAGTGGATATTTAGGCGGTAAATTAGATAAGCTGTTGCTGTTTCTCATGGACAGTATCTACACCTTACCAGGGCTGCTGCTGTCAGTGACACTGGCTTTTGTGGTAGGGCGGGGAATTTTCAATGCGGCGATCGCCATTAGCATTGCCTACGTTCCCCAATATTATCGCGTTGTCCGTAATCACACGGTAAGCGTCAAAACAGAAGTATTTATTGAAGCGGCTCAAGCCATGGGTGCTTCTACTTGGGTGGTACTATCTCGCTATCTATTTTTTAACGTCATTCAAAGTGTACCCGTATTATTTACCCTGAATGCCGCCGATGCAATTTTAGTCTTAGGCGGTTTAGGCTTTTTGGGGCTAGGACTTCCCGAAGAAGTGCCAGAATGGGGACACGACCTCAGACAAGCCCTAGAAGCCTTACCCACAGGCATTTGGTGGACAACCTTGTTTCCTGGTTTAGCAATGACATTGATGGTAGTAGGGTTATCATTACTGGGTGAGGGGTTAAATGAATTTGTCAATCCTCGATTACGGCGCGAGAATAGAATGCGGAAATAAATTCAGTTATCAGTTATCAATTATCAGTTATCAAGGTGTATGGTGGGTGATTGAGACTCGCCATTAATTGCATCTAAATTGCTGTTTTTGCGTCTAAATATCTTTGAAGTTATTACAGAGAGAGTAGAGTGAAAGATAATATTTCTTTAATTGCGGCTGCTACTGGTGGGTTTATGTTATCCGTTGCTTTGTCCGGCTTGTTACGGGGTACTCCTATGACAGCTTGGCAATTACCATTGAGTGTTAATTCTGCAATGGTGACGAGTTCACAGGTTATGGTCAAAGAAACTGAAAAATCATAATTTTTGGGCAACAAAACCCAAAAAATCTAATACCATTTGTATTCTCCCCTCTCCTTGATAAGGAGAGGGGTTGGGGGTGAGGTTCTGTATTTGATTTAGTGAAACGGTTAGGTCTGTCTTATATTTTTTCAGGTGGTTAATACACAATTAATTGGAATTGATGTGGGGGGAACAGCGATAAAGCTGGGACGGTTCAACCCGGATGGTACTTGCTTACAATCTTTGACTGTAGCAACTCCCCAACCATCGACACCAGAAGCAGTTCTAGCTGTGATGGTAGATGCGATCGCGCAAATTGACCCCTATAATCAAGCTGTAGCCATTGGTGTGGGTACTCCAGGTCCAGCCGATAAAACCGGACGCATTGCCCAAATCGCCATCAACTTACCAGGATGGCAAAATGTGCCTTTAGCAGACTGGTTAGAAGCCAAAACAGGAAAACCCACCGTTATTGCCAACGATGCTAACTGTGCAGGATTAGCAGAAGCTTGGTTGGGTGCTGGTAGCCACGTTCAAAATCTGATTTTGTTGACCTTGGGAACTGGTGTGGGTGGTGCGATTATTTTCGATGGCAAACTATTTGTCGGACATCAAGGCGCAGCCGGGGAACTGGGTTTAATTACCTTGAACCCCGACGGACCTAGATGTAAAAGTGGCAATTCCGGTTCTTTAGAACAGTATGCTTCCATCACCGCAATTCGTCGCCGCACTGGCAAAGAACCCGCCGAATTAGGCGCACTCGCCGCAAATGGAGACATAGAAGCATTGACTTTTTGGCAAGAATATGGTAAGAACTTAGGTATTGGTTTAACTAGTTTAATTTACGTCTTAACCCCAGAAGCGATTATTCTGGGTGGCGGTATTAGTGCAAGCTTTGAGTATTTTTTCCCCGCCCTAAAAGCCGAAATTGAACAGCGAGTCATGCCTACATCTCGCACAGGCTTACAAATATTACCAGCAAAATTAGGCAATTCAGCAGGAATGGTGGGTGCAGCAAAATTGGCTTGGCATCATCATTTGAGGCATTAAATTGTGATGCAAATCACCAAATGCGGCGGGAAGCTCACTCCTTCAATAGCCCCCTCCTCGCTTGCGGGTTGGGGGTTGGGGGTGGGGTTCTTGTATATCACTTAACTGATAACCGCTATACAAACTTTAAACAGTTTCCACAGCAACTGTCTCCTGAGTTGATTTTGTCCATAAATTAGCTCTTTTAGCGCGAAACATTCCAAATCGGCAGAGTCCCGTACCGAATGCCAGCCGCATCAATAGGAGAGTGGGTACTTCCCGGAGAGATTTAATCAAACCAAATAAACCAAAACGCACTAATCCCTCTGGTCGAATCACTCCTTGCCAGATAGAATCTAACCAAGAAGGCAGTGTTTGTTGAGTCCAATCTGCGGTTATCACTTTCCCCTCGACAAATCCCGTCGCTGCCAAAAGCTCAGAAAAGCCTTCTATACTGGAAAAAGCGGGATGAGACCACTGGTCTAGTAGTTGCCTCATGACGGGTTTCTCCCAAAAATTTAGGGGAATTTGGCGGTCATCTCTCTGATTCCAATCCGCTAAAACCAGCACTCCACCGGGTTTTAACACCCGCATCAACTCTCTAGCAAAAATGGCTTTATCTGGCATGTGTGGACCAGCTTCAATCGACCAAACCACATCAAAACTAGCATCTGGGAAAGAAAGTGCCATCGCATCATCCACCAGGAACTGCACATCAAGTTCCTCAGAAGTTAACTGCTGGGCGCGTTGGACTTGTTGGGGGCTGATGGTAATACCTGTGACTGCAAACCCGTAATCCTCTGCTAAAATGCGACTGCTACCCCCAATTCCACAGCCAACATCTAAAACGGTAGTACCACGGGGTAATTCATCTAAACCACCCCAACGCACCATTTCATGCACAAAGTCGGATTTAGCTGCGAGAAAATCCTGCTTTTGTGGCGGCGAACCATAATAACCTAAGTGGATATGTTCGCCCCAATAAAACTCCAAAATACCGTCTTCAGTCCATTGGTCATAGGAATTGGCTACGGAGTTAGATGATTGATAACGGCGAGTAGTGATGAGATACAAGACGATGCTGACTATCAGTAGTGTGAACAGAAATCCCAGCGCCGGCAACAACCAAGTCATAGAAATCAAGCTTTAATATTTTTGGGTAAATTCTCCTATCTTTCAATTTTAGTCGCCTTCCAGAATTACCTGGAATATAAATCGAAATCTGTGGAAATTTTTAATTATAAAGCTACCTGCTAGACCGGGACTTGATCTGCTCTAACTTTTTGTATCCGTCCATTCGGCTCTGATGATCGTTGGCTACAGGTGTGAATTGATCACGTTTGCGTGCAGTTGACACTGAGATTGTCGTCAAAATCGTGAATGGTGCCACGCCTGGGTGATCATCCATACGCACGACTACTTTGGCATTTGCTCCCAAATCGGAAATAGAATACCTGCTTCCCCTAGTGCTGACACATTCTTCGTCGGTTTGACCTACTTTGATATTACGCTCGTAGGTGTCCGGCTCAGTATCTACAATCGCGCCTTTTTTATCCAGCAATACAAGATCCCACTCTGTGGCCAAGTTGCCGTCGTTGCGGACTTTGACACATACCTTAAGTTCATCATCACTCCAGCGATCATAAATGCGATTAGCCCTAACGCCAACAACTTTTAAACTGTGAATAGCTTGTTCCCCCAAGGCTTTTTGACCAAATTGACTCACTGCCCAATAAGCGTAATCGGCTTGACGCTTACAAGGGCCAGTCATGGCAATTCCACCCCATAGCTTTGGATTAGTGAGTGAACCAAACAAGTCCTGACTGACTTTTTGCCAGAGAGAGCGATCTTCGCAAACTTTGTAGAGATTCTGGCGAAATTCTGTTTCGCAGCGTTCTTTGGTTTTACCTGTTTGTTTCAACGTGGCATAACAAATATCGTGTTGCTTACAGCCAGGATCAAAGGTTTTGCCATAAGGAAATAAGAAAAACTTGGTTGCAGCAGTGCCGGCGGGATCGTCATTTGGTCCACAGTGTCCACTGCTAGCTTGCGCCGATTGCAGTTTGAGGGTTTGCTGATTGATTGACAAATTAGAAATATAGCTAAAGGTAAGAATGCCTAGAAGCAATGTAGCAGTTTTAGTTACTTTTGAACGGAACATTTAATTTCTCCAACAGTATAAGCAGGAAGATTCCACTTGCACCCCAACTTGTCAAAGCCGTGATTTGTTTCAGGGGCTTAAAGCTTGAGTTTGTCCAAGTTTAATGAAGTAATCAAGGGGATATGACACGATTCCGCAAACATCTACTACTGATGGTAATTTTCCCGAATCAAGCTACATACAGATAATAACCTGATCGCTGATCACACTCAAGGTTAGTTGGAGTAAAACTTTGATCATCTCGGCATGAATACAGTTAAAGAGGCAATTAATCGCCTCTTTAAGAATTCCCGCTTCCCAGTTTTTAATACAAGGAATATCCGGTTGATTTATGGACAAATTTTAAGATTTTTTGATATGATTCGGGATGACTGACGGAGTTAATAATAATAGGGCTAGTAACATCAGGTAGCCAAAATGTTATTCTGCCATTAGCTTCTTGACAAAAAGAACTAATACAGGTGAGATTAATTATATATTCTTTTTGGTCATAATTAATTTTGACCCACTGAGAATGCTCCAACTCTAAGCCTGTAACATATTCTATATATTCTAAAACTTTTTGATATTCTTGTAAATTATTCTGCGGATTAAGGACAATAGGAATAGCTCCATCAGGCAACCAAAATGTCACCCTGCCGTTTTTTTCAAAAGAAAAAGCATTAATACGGTCAAAGTTAACTATATATTTGTTCCTATCGTAAAGGATTTTCACCCAGTACCCCACAACATCTCCTTGAGTTTGAATTTTAAGAATGATGCACCCAACATATAACTAACAATAGCCTCAAGTCCTAAAAGGATGTTGCTATGGGCTGTTTCAAAACTCAAAAAACTGATTTTCTTGAGTTTTGAATTGTTTAAGAAACCTCTACAGGTGTTGGTAAGTTAGATATGGGATGAGTCCGGTTAATCGCTGCTGCCATAAATCCTTTAAATAAAGGATGAGGAGTGCTAGGACGGGAATGAAACTCTGGATGAAATTGACAAGCTAAAAAGAATGGATGTTGGGGAAATTCGACGATTTCTACCAAGCGTCCATCGGGGGAAGTTCCACTGATCACATAGCCTGATTCCAACAACATTTTACGGTAAGTATTGTTGAATTCATAGCGATGGCGATGGCGTTCATCAACAATCTCTTTTTGATAAAGATTAGCAGCTAAGGTGTTAGGGACAAGATGACAAGGATAAAGTCCTAATCGCATGGTTCCGCCCAAATCAACTACATCTTGCTGTTCTGGTAACAAGTTAATGACTGGATAGTTGGTTTCGGAGTCAAATTCGGCACTGTTAGCACCAATTAATCCCTCTACGTTTCTCGCCCATTCAATCACAGAACATTGCATCCCTAAGCATAAACCTAAGAAGGGGATTTGGCGATCGCGCGCATATTTAATGGCCGCAATTTTGCCGTCTACCCCCCGCACACCAAAGCCTCCAGGAACTAAAATACCATCCACACCTGCCAAATAAGTTTCGGGTGATTCGTTTTCGATATCTTCGGAGTTCACCCACCGCAAACGCAAATCGCCGTATGTAGAAATCGCTGCATGACGCAACGCCTCGACTACAGACAGATAAGCATCACTTAATCGCACATATTTCCCAACAATGGCAATTTCTACAGTATACTTAGGACTGTATAAGCGTTCTACCATTGTTTGCCACTGTACCAAGTTGGGTTGGCGTTGTTCCATTTGCAGCAAATCTAAAACTTGCTCTGCCAGTCCTTCCCGTTCTACAATCAGGGGTACTTCATAAATACTGCTGGCATCTTGGGCAGTGATGACGCATTCTTGGGGAACATCGCAAAATTCTGATAACTTGCGTTTTAAGCCCAGAGGTATGGCGCGATCGCACCGACAGACTAAAATATCTGGTTGAATGCCAATTGATCTCAATTCCTTCACAGAATGCTGAGTGGGCTTGGTTTTCATTTCCCCAGCCGAAGCTATCCACGGGATCAGGGTAACGTGCATATACAAGACATTCTGCCGTCCCACTTCCTTGCGTAACTGGCGAATAGCTTCCAAAAACGGCAGTGATTCAATATCGCCCACCGTGCCGCCAATTTCCGTAATTAATACAGATGGATTTGTTTCTTGGGCAACACTCAGAATCCGTTCTTTAATTTCGTTAGTAATATGAGGTATGACCTGTACAGTACCGCCATTGTAGTCTCCCCGTCGCTCTTTATTAATTACCGCTTGATAAATCGAGCCAGTGGTAACACTGTTTAACCGCGACATTGAGGTATCAGTAAAGCGTTCGTAATGTCCCAAGTCTAAATCTGTTTCCGCACCATCTGCGGTGACAAAAACTTCTCCATGCTGAAAAGGACTCATTGTCCCTGGATCAATATTAATATAAGGGTCCAGTTTCAAAATCGACACCGAATAATCGCGCGATTTCAGTAAACGTCCCAGACTTGCTGCTACAATGCCCTTCCCAATACTGGAAACTACACCTCCAGTTACAAAAATAAACTTAGTCATAGTATAGTAATTTGAATTTTTAGCAACTTCTCAAAAAACATCCCGTAATTGTGCCACAGTCACTGTGGTAAAAACTTTTGTGCCGTTATCGTGAAAAAACTTCTAGGATTACTAATATTAGGGTTTATCGTTACCTCCTCTGTAGTCGCATTGGCAGTATCATCACTTTTAGTTGTTTATCCCCCAAACAACCACCAGACAAGGGCGGAAAAAATCTTCTTGATTGGCACAGCACCACCTGATGGACAGGTTCTGATCAATGGTAAGCCAATTAACCGCAGTCAAGCCGGTCATTTTGCTCCGAGTTTTCCTTTGCAGTTGGGAGAAAACCTCTTTACTGTACGTCATCAAAACCAAGAACGAGAAATTCAGGTGACAAGGCTGGGGACACAGCCTGAGTTACCGCTAGGGTTAGGCTTTGCTCAAGATTCTCTGATTCCAGCAGCCGACATAGCCAGACTACCGGGAGAATTGATTTGTTTTAGTGCGATCGCTTCCCCTAATGCCAGTGTATCTGTCAATCTGGCAAATCAAACTATTTCTCTTGCACCCCAACCTCAGCAGGTAAGTCTACCAAGTAATTCGGCAGCCCTCACAGGAAGTAACCAGCCTACTGCCCAGTTTACCCCAGGAAAGTATGAGGGTTGTACTACAGTAGAACAGCCTGTTTCTCCTACCTCTGGTAATAACATCATTTCTGTTGCCCAGAGTAGAGATTTGGGGAAACCAGAATTTCAACTAACACTTAACGGCCAGACTATAACAAAATCAGGAATTGGCAAAATTCAAATTCTCTCACCTGCAAACTTACAAGTTGCGGAGGTGGTAGCAGATGCAGGGGTAGCACGGACAGGTCCTAGTACAGATTATTCCCGACTCACCCCACTCCCCAAAGGCACACAAGCATCAGTAACAGGGCGCGAAGGTGAATGGTTGCGCCTGGAATATGGCGGTTGGATTAATAGTCGGGAAACTCGCGTTTTACCAGGTGCGATTCCGCCACGCACAACTATTCGTAGTGTGGGATATCGTCGGCTTCCTAGTACAACGGAAATGGTTTTTCCGCTACAAGTTCCAGTACCTGTGAGTGTGCAACAGAGCGATGATAATTTCACTCTCACACTTTACAACACTACTGCCCAAACAGACACAATTCGCCTGGATGATGACCCTTTAATTTCTCGTCTAGATTGGCAGCAGGTGGTTCCAGGTCAGGCTCAATACACTTTTAACCTCAAAAATGCTCAACAGTGGGGTTATAAGCTGAGATACGAAGATACAACCCTGGTATTGGCTTTGCGTCATCCGCCAACAATGGGAGGGGAAAGACGAAAACCGCTATCTGGTATTAAGATTCTACTCGATCCTGGGCATGGTGGCAAAGAATCTGGTGCAGTGGGTCCGACTGGATATCCAGAAAAAGAAGTTAATTTAGTTGTATCCAAGTTATTCCGCGATGAATTGGTGAATCGAGGGGCGACAGTTGTCATGACGAGGGAGACTGATATTGATGTTTCTTTAGGCGATCGCATGGCCATGATAGACAGAGAAGCACCCGCGATCGCACTTTCCGTACATTACAATGCTTTACCCGATAGTGGTGATGCGGAGAATACCAAGGGAATCGGCACTTTCTGGTATCATCCCCAAGCTCATAACTTAGCTATATTTATGCAGAATTATCTGGTGAAAAAGCTAAATCGACCTTCTTATGGCGTATTTTGGAACAACCTCGCCCTCACACGTCCCCATTCTGCGCCATCAGTTTTATTGGAGTTGGGTTTTATGATTAACCCCGAAGAGTTTGAATGGCTGACAAATTCCCAAGAACAGAAAAAATTAGCAAAAGCCTTGGCTGAGGGTGTTGTAGAGTGGTTTAAAACGAGTCTTTAGAAGTAGGGTGGGTTAGACGGCGATCAATTATATTTTCTTGAAAAGGTTTGTATCGTCGTAACCCACCTTGAAGGTTTACCCACCAAAACATTTCCATCATGCGATCGCTTTTAGGATTAATCATTCTCGGTTCTCTGACAACTCCCACTGTAGTTTGGGCGCAAGAAAACACGCTAAAAGTGGTTTATCCGCCAGCGAATCACGAAACTAATACAGATAAAATATTCCTCCTGGGAACTGCACCACCAACGGGACAAGTTTTAATAAATAATCAACCCATTAAGCGCGGTAAATCTGGACATTTCGCCCCTAGCTTTCCCTTACAGTTGGGAGAAAATCTGTTTACTGTAAGTTACCAAAATCAAGAAATTCAGAAGCTGGTAACTAGAGTTGATTCTCAACCAAAAATACCCCAAGGATTAGCCTTTGTCAAAGATTCCCTGACTCCTAAAGTTGACATTTCCCGTTTAACAGGAGAAGAAATTTGTTTTAGTGCCGTAGCTTCTCCCAATGCTAATTTAAGCGTAAGATTGGGAGAGCAAACTGTTAAACTATCACCGCAACCAAAACAAATATCTCTACCCAGTAATTCAGCCATATATATAGATGGTAAAAATCAACCTATTACTCAAATTGTCCCAGGTAAATATCAGGGATGCACGACATTAGGAAGATTAGAAGCAGGGGGAAAACCGGAATTTCAATTAACTCTCAATAATCAAACCATAACTCAATTCAGTTCTGGTCAGATTCAAACTCTTTTACCAGCCAAACTCCCAGTAGTCGAAATCATAGCCGAAGCTGGTGTGGCGCGCACAGGTCCAAGTACCACTGATTCACGGTTAACGCCTTTACCCCAAGGTGTGAGAGCATCTGTTACAGGTAAAGAAGGTGATTGGTTGCGTTTAGACTACGGAGGCTGGATTCATCGTCAAGAAACTCGGATGATTCCAGGCGCAATTCCACCACACTCGAAGATTCGCAGTATAATTTCGCGGGAATTACCGAAAACAACAGAAATCGTCTTTCCTCTGCAAGTTCCTGTCCCCGTCAGTATAGAACAGGGGGATAAAACTTTTACCCTGACTTTGCATAACACCACTGCCCAAACAGACACAATTCGCCTCGATGATAACCCTTTAATTTCTCGTCTAGATTGGCAGCAAATAGCTCCTGGCAAGGTGCAATATACTTTTAACCTCACAAAAGACCAACAGTGGGGATATAACCTGCAATACCGAAATACAAGCTTAGTTTTGAGTTTGCGTCATTCTCCGGTTATTTCCCGCAGACAACCACAACCTTTATCTGGGGTAAAAATTCTGCTGAACGCCGGACATGGTGGTGAAGAATTAGGCGCAGCAGGTCCAACAGGATATTTAGCGAAAGATTTAAATTTGGTAGTTACAAAACTGTTGCGGGATGAATTGCGGCGACGAGGTGCAACAGTGGTAATGGCTAGGGAAGATGACCGGGATTTGTCTTTGGTGGAACGTCAGAAAATGATAGCTCAAAATCAACCTGCGATGTCACTGACTTTTCATTATCGATTTTTGGCTGATGATGGCGATGCAGAAAAGACCAAGGGAGTTAGCAGTTATTGGTATCATCCCCAAGCGCATAGTTTAGCGGTGTTATTGCAAAATCGCTTAGTGCAAAATTTGGGTAGGTCTTCTTTTGGGGTGTATTGGAATAATTTAGCGCTGACTCGTCCCCATTCTGCGCCATCGGTTTTATTGGAGTTGGGTTTTATGAGTAACCCTGATGATTTTGAGTTGGCGATGGATTCTCAGGAACAAGGGAAGTTAGCGAGGGTTTTGGCTGAGGGTGTTGTTGAGTGGTTTAATCAATGATTTATTTCGCGCAAAGGCGCAAAGTCGCAAAGGAAGAGAAGTTTGGGATTTTAGGCTGGGTTAGTAGCAAGAAATTTACCAATTTTATGGAAGTATTCATTTGTTGAACCCCAAGCTACAGGATGTTGAGATATCACAAATATGGTTTGACTGTTTCTACAGGTTAAGAAACCTTCTGAAGTTAGTAAAAATTCAACGTTTGTTATTTGTTGTGTGATTTTTCTCCAAAAATATTCATATCCAGTTCCATAAAACACAACTGCTTTAGGTTGATGTTCTTTGATTTTCTCACTAATTGTATTGATGCGGTTTTCTAGACAATGCTTTTCATACTGATTTCTGTCGGTTAAATAACTTAGCTGAGTATGATCCTTATATATCTAATGATTGAGAGAGGGTGAAGGTAAAGGCAGTAATTCTAATAAACAAGTTTCTTTACCTATTCTACCTAATTCATTTATTTGATATGTACGAACATCTTCTGTATTAATATTTTCATTTTTTTTGGCACTTAATACAATGCGAATTAATTTCTTCCAAGTTGGTTGTAATTTTGCACCTGGTTGAAAACTTTCCCCATATCCGAGAGCTATATGATATTCTGCAACATCTTCTATTTCCTTTTGTCCTCTCTGACTCCATATATTGATTCTGTTTTCAATCTCTTTAAAGTCTCCTCCTGATTCTTCCATTCCGATAAACCAATACTTTCCTTGCAAATTACCGTAGCCATAAAATGTTTCAATGAATTTTTCGAGAAGTTGATCATTAAAAAAATCTGGATTATTCATAATTACAGACTTTTACGTAGTTAATTTAGGTTAGTTTGTTTAAAATTAAGCGAGTATAAATGTAATGTCAAGCAAACTCTCCAACTCTCTGCGCCTCTGCGTGAAATAAACCCCAAACTGATATGCTTTACAGACATGGCGACGTTCTCATCAGCAAAATTCCGGCTTTACCCGCAGGTGTGCAGAAGCGTACAGGTGCGACTCTCGCACACGGTGAAGTTACCGGACATAGCCACCGCATTCAGCAAACCCAAGCAGTACAATTGTGGGTAGATGGTAGTGAACTTTTTTTAGAAGTCAAAGCATCCAGTGCAACCTTAATACATGAAGAACATCGCGCCATTGAATTACCCCAAGGGTTTTATCGAGTTTGGAAACAACGGGAATACCGTCCTGATGCTTATGTAGAGGTAGAGGACTAATGCTGAATATGATGTCAAAGGGGCGTATCCCCAAAAAGCCCGTTAAACAGCCCTCCCAAGCCAGACATGAGCCTGTATCGCCTGAAACTGCTAGAAAACTCATTTTGGCACATCGCGCCTGGGATGGGATGCGTGTCTTGGGTAATTTGAATTTAAGCAGCGCATCGGATATTTACAATTTACCGGAAAATCTCACTTGTGAAAGTCTCGATATTAGCGACTGTATAAACTTAACCACCCTTCCCCCAGGTTTACACGTCACTCATGGAATTGAATTAGCTGGAAGTGGAATTACCAGTTTACCTGCGGGACATGGTTTTATTCTACGCTGGCGAGGAGTCCGGGTAACAGATGACATTGCTTTTGCATCAGACTCGATTACAGGACAAGATATTCTTAATATTGAGAATGTTGAGTTACGCCGTGTCTTGATTGAGCGTTTGGGATATGAAACATTATTGCAGCAAGTGGGGGGTTTGGTGCGCGATCGCGATCAAGATGCAGGTGGAGAACGTCAACTGATTTACATTCCCTTTGAAGATGACGAACCATTCATCGTTTTAAAAGTCACCTGTCCATCCACAGGACACATTCATATTTTACGCGTTCCCCCTCATATCAGAAATTGTCATCAAGCAGCCGCCTGGATAGCAGGTTTCACTAACCCAGACGACTATCATCCATTAATTGAAGTCTAATAATTCGTAATTCGTATAGCGGTATCCACTTCAATGAAGTACATCATAGCCTCCTCCTCGCTTGCGGGGAGGGGGTTGGGGGTGGGGTTCTTGTATCTCACTTAACTGATAACCGCTATAATTCGTAATTCGTAATTCGTAATTAAGCATTGCATAAAATCATCTCGCATTTATGCAACGCTTTAATTTTTAATTATTAATCGTAGGTTGGACAAACCGCTTAATATCCCCACAAGCAATATAAGACTTACCATCAGGCGCTGTCTTCACTTCATCAACAACGTAAAGCATTCCTTCTTCCCGTACCGAACGAGGAAAGCGCATATTCCAATCCGGTTCATAACCATCAGAAACCACCCTGGCTCTGAGTTTACCACCATCTTTGACACACTGCACTAAAACCTGATTGTCTATAGTGTCAGTTGTTTCCAAGTCAGCAGCACTAGCGGGACCTTTGGAAGCTTTACCTGTGCTAACTCGTTGCGTAGTTCTACGGTCAACAAAAGTATCTGCGACACCTGCTTGAGCAAAACGAGTAATGTCTCCCTGGACACGGTAGAAAGTGCGATCGCTAGAAAGTTCCAAACCTTCTACAATATAACGTGCGCCTTCAGCCCGTATTGCTCGCGGAAACTGGACATTTTTACTAGTATCGTAACCCTCAGAGACAACTTTAACCCGCAATTTACCACCTTCCCGAATACATTGCAGTTCCACCCCAGAACCGACTTCATTCACCACCGGAATTGCATAGACTTCATCGCCAGCAGTCACACCACGTCCCGCTAAATCGCTGCGATTGCGCGTCATTGTCTGGTAACTTTGGTCTCGCATTTCTTTACGTCCAGCATTACCCAAAGCTTTTTGAGCAATTCTACCAGCGAAATACTCTAGCTGATCTATCTCTTCCGCAATTTCAAAATTCTCATTTAAACCTTTATCCTGAAGGTCTTTCACTAATACCCGCAGAGTTTGTTCAGCTTCTTCATGTCTGCCATGTTCAGCTAAATCAAGGGCAATTTCTTTAGCTTTAGCAATAGTCAGGCGACTCAGTTCCAGGATAACACCACTAGAAGACGCAGCCGCAGCTTCCTCAATAGTACCAACTTTAGCGAAGACATCGGCTGTACCTGACACACTTTGAATCACGTTATCTTGGACAACATCAGCGCTGTAATGCAGCTTCATTACAGGTAAATTACCAACTGGTGCTGAGGAGATATCCAGACTCAACCCCAAAAGTTTATCTTCCCCTTCGTAAAGTTCGCCCAAACTAATCACAGCTTGACCAGCTTCGTTGTGACTAACTGTAGATAAACTCAAAGTATCTACGAGGCTAACACCATCAGCTAATTCCAGAGTTACTGTCAGATTTTGACCTACCACGGCTCTGAGACTGTCTAACTCAATGCTAAAAACTTCCGTTGCATCGTCAATGCTTTGAATAAAATAGAAATTACCATTGGCTGCTCTCGCCATACCAATTAACAAATCTTCATTGAAACCTTGAGCAAAACCTAATGTAGTTGTAGTGATACCTTCCTCAGCTTTTTTTGCTGATGTCGCCGTCAGTATTTTGGGGTCTATAATGCCCATATTGGCGTGACCATCGGTAAGTAAAAGCACACGGTTGATTTTTTGGGAATCAAGTTGCGCTTTGACATATTCGCAACCTTTGAGCCAACCCCCTGATAAGTTAGTAATACCGCCGGCTCTGACTTTGCGAATGGATTTTTTCAGTTCTGACTTGTCAGTTACCGGTTGAGGTGAAATAACGGTATTCACTTCATCATCGTAAACCACCACTGAGAGAATATCATTTGATTCCAGTTGATCCACCACAGACTCAGCCGCTTTAAGTGCGTGATGCAAAGCACCACCCGCCATAGAGCCGGAACGGTCAATTACCAAAGAAAGATTCAGGTTACGTCGGGGAGATTCTGCAATATCAGCCCGAAAACGCAGCAAAATATTTGTTTTTAATGAAGAACCTGTAGGTAGGATAGCTTGGTCAAAGTCGTAACTGGTATTAATCATCTGGTACACCCCTCTGAGTTAACTGTGGTCAGCTACAAGCCTGATAATACAAATGTATTAGTTTCTCTTTTAGTTTACCCAGAGAAGAGGATAATCTGTATCAGTAATTACGCTTAAGTCAGGAGTTAATTAACCACAGAGGCACAGAGGACGCAGAGTCATGAGAGTTTTTTGCGTAAGATTACTATTAAAGCCAAAGTTTAGGAAAATACAGTTAGGCTAAGAATAGATGATATGAAAACCAAGCCAAACAATTAAAAATCTGGATTTATCCGCGTTTATCGGCGTTTGATTATTCATATTAAATTTTATAAAAATGATTATGCTGCGACTGATGAAAAATCGGCATAGTAAATAAACCCCAAGCCAAACCCGTAATTAACCCAAAAGGTGTCACCAAATAATTATTAAAATCCCACAAACCAAAAACCTGAGCAGCCAATTCCAAAGGATAAGCCATCATCAACACACTAGCCAAAGCCGCACCATTCCAACCATATTGACTTAACCAGTAAAAACCCTTACCACCAGTTACCCCATATAAAAACCGAGTAAATAGCAACCCCGAAACAGTACCATAGCAACGCATACAAACAGCCATAATAAACGGGGGTGCTAAATCCAAACCCATATCAGGTTGCGGACAGACATGATTACCCATGAAATAAATAATGTCCGCAATCCTACTCAGCAAAGACACATCAGACGCAGCCAAAAAAGGAGCAATAGGAGGACCAAAAACCATCCCCACCAACAGGAAATCAGCAATAAAACTCACCCAATTAACCTGTAACTCCCTTGACAAAATAACCCTTTGCATATTTCTTACTTTGCGAGAAAAATTTCTTAATCTATTGTATCTGGATCAATACCCATTTCTCGCAATCGTGCTGCTAATTGTGCTGCTTTGTGTTCTGCTTGTTCAGCCCTGAGTCTTTGTAATTGGGCTTCTTCTTTACCGACTAATAATAAATTACCATCTAAATCCCACCAGCGCAGCCAAAGTTGCTCAGGATTATTTAAATAACTTCCTTGCCATAGTCCTAATTCTACACCTAAAGGGGGAATTGGGTAATGTCCACGTTCGTTGGGCTGCATTTTTTGGTAGGAAAAATCTACCAAGTGATAAACTTCTAATTTCTCATTATTAATTTCATAAATAGCATAGTAGGGAATGCGGATCACTCTTTCGTATACCCAAAATTTCCCAGGTTTTGCACCTTCACGATTACCAGCTAAAGGTAAAGGTGTTTTGTCTCGTTCTTCATCACCATTACCACTGGCTAATTCTATCGCAATTAATGGGGGAATATATTCCCGCCATAATACATAAGAACGGCGAATTTTACCTTCTAATCTTGGTGCGACATCAGGGACATAAAACCAATCTGGTGCTACTGTACCTTTTTCTGGTGGTTCTGTTTCGCGCCAATAAATCCCACAATCTTGACCTATACAAAATTGTCCATCGGGATGTAACTTTTGTAAAGTTTGAATTATTGAGTCTGTGATAATTATGCTTTGGGGATGTTCTTGAAAGTTCTGACCTACGGTACGCTTCGCTAACACAAACGTACCATCAGACTCTGGTAGTTGAGTATGATCAGGAAACTGCGGTGGTATAGCAATATCAGCCAGGGTTTCACTCATACTATTTAAGGGATACGAGTTTACATATTAGTATAATAGATTTACACTAAAACAAAAAGTAATATATAAAAATATATATATTTATCTTTTAAACTTGAGGCAATAGTTCAGTTTGATAACCTCTAAACTTATTAGATAATGCTAGAATATCATATTTTGTCATTGATTTGATAAAATTTATCTCTCTATCTTTTAAATAATGATAACACTGTGGTGGTCGAAAATCTTTCCACTCTTCTCTTAGTTTTTCAATTGTAATTGGTGAATCAAAACTGAACGGGTTTTTAAAGAAAATAGCAAAAGCAATTTGTGAATTTTTGTAGTATTTTTGAAAGGTTTCTTGGTTAATACCAGCTTTATCTTTAACAATATTCCAAAGCTTATTAGGAGACATTTCCACAACTTCTTCTACTTCAAGCACTCCCAACAATGCTTTTTCAGGAGATGTTGCATAAACAAGAATTAGATCACCTTCACTTAGATGTCGAGGTCTAACACGCCTAAACTCAACTTGTTTATTACCCTCAAATATCATATTAGCGTATTCATAGTGAATAGATATTAAAAGTACATTTGGAGACATGAGACTCATTTTTATTTTATATAGACATTGAATTTCCTCTATTATATAACATTTTAAATTCTTCTGGAGAAATTTCTATAGAACTTTGAAGTTGAATAGATCGATTTAGTATTATTTTTATTTCTGCAAATTTTATAGGATTTTCAAATAACTCAGTATCACTAAATTTAACAGCTTTGATTTCCTTGTCTAAATCGTTATTAGCAGCTTTTAAAACATCTTGAAAACTGTAAATGCCTAATCTTCTAAATTTTTTATATAAATCTTTGGGTTTACCAATTGTTACTTCATCTAGTCTAGAACAAGCTCTAATAGCTCCTAGAATAGCAGAACTATTTTTATCGTCAGGAGATGGAGTAACATACCATAAAATTCTTCCTGGATATTTCATTTTTCGCTTTGAAGAGTAGTAAACAACCTCACGTCTCAGTGCTAATTGTTCTTTAGCTCTCCATATTCCTTCTTCTGCTAATTCTTTATCAAATAATTCTTTAGCCCAACGTGATTTAATAGGAATAATATAAGTAGGAATTTCAGCATCAGTAATTTTGGCAGGATAAAGCATTCTCTCAATATCTGCCATGATTTCTGGTTTTTGAAGTAAATCTTGATTTAATAAAATATCTGCAAATGGAAGATATTTGTCATAATCTTTAGGTGATTTTTTACACAAGTTAGTAATATACGAAGAAATATCTACTGCATTTTCTGAAATAGCTAAATTAGCTCTTAACCATCCAGATTTAGTCTTTAAAAAACCATCTTCAGACAGTGCTTTAACGGTTGTATCATCCAAGTATATTTCAGTAATTCTGGTGAATTCTCTATTTTCACTAGCAGCAGTTGAGAAACATTCAAAAATACACCTCCGTAAAAGAGTAGGAGTAATTTTAGTATTTCTGAATCGAAAAACCGGAATATTTAACTCTCTATCTTCTGATCTATCATAGATTATCAGAGCTATAAATTCTTCATTTTGACTAACTGTAAAACCTTTAATTTGTTTAGTATTTGAAACTAAACTGCGAATATTTTTTCTAAAGTCTGGTTTTTTTTCACCCTGAGAATAACATAAAAAGAGGTCAATTATTGAATCTATCTCTTTACTCTGAATGCGCTTTTCTTTGATATTAGTTCCACCTAAAAGCTCTGGTTGATATTCATTTTCTCTACGTAATTGATCTAATTTAATAATTAAATCAATGGGATGAATAATGGTCAAATTAAATTCTTGATAAATCTCTTCTTCAATACCTAATAAACGTTTATCTCTAGTAACAAAGTAAGGAGTATTAATTTGAGAGCTAATAACTCTAGCGATTTGACGTAAATCTGATTCATCACTAGGAGTCATCTTTTCAGGAAAAAATCTACGTATAGTTTGGCATAGTTTATCAAATTCTTTTTGGGTGGAAGGAAGGTTTGTAAAATGACTTCTTGCTGTACGTAATTTTTCTCTTTTTCTACTGTCTGGATTTCTGTTAATTTCATTTAAAATTTCGTCAGTTAAACATAATTTTATTTCTGAATCTAGCCAATCAGAAATTAGAACTTTAGATTCTTTTCCTTCCTCATCAAACTTTTCATCATCTACTAAATCAAAGAAAATATTAGCATCAATAGCAACACATAATCTAGATTCAGTTTCTTGATAGGCAAGATTAGTGAGTAAACTATGATGACCATAATCTAACCACCACTCAGTTAAAATACTGCCTTCTTTGCTTTTTCCTGGTCTTTCATGAGGAGCTACAAAACCAAGTGCTGCCCACATTCCATCTAAATTATAATCACGACGGCATGATAAAAGAATACCGTATAAATGTTGAGTTTTATTTTTTAAATACTGGAGTAATTTTTTGGCTATTCCTCTTTTTTGCCAATTTTTATCTACACAAAGATGGGTAAGTTTTACTCTGTAATTACGACGACTAATACCATAAAGCAGATATCCCACACAACCTAATTCTGGAACAATAAAACCAATAATACGACCTTCGTCCGCTAGTCTTTCAAAAGCTCCATAGGGTAAAAAGCCAAGGGTTTCTGAATTAGCATTACCTAAGTTAATGACAGTTTTTAAATGCTGAGAAGTTGCACCAATTTCTTGAATACTAAACTTTAAGGAATCTTCTTGTACCATATAATTTAGATTTACTCATTTCAGGAACTAAATCATATAAGCTTATTGTGGTTTCGTCTGGTCATAAAACATAGGAACAGTTTGGAGCTAAAGTTAAAACTCATTGTAGTTTGCGGACATACATAATTACCCATAAAGTAAATGATGTCCGCAATAAGGAACATCTATTTCCTTAACCTACACTAGCAACATAAGGATTTGTCAACTTTTCCAACTGCTGAATCAACAGACTCAGGAACAAACCGACATCTGTCACCACACCCACAGATTCCACAGAACCGCGATCGCTTAACTTAGTAACTACAGCCGGATTAATATCCACACAGACCATCTTCACCCCAGCCGGAGTCATATTTCCCACCCCAATTGAGTGTAACATTGAAGACAACATCAAAATCATCTCCGCACCCTCAATTAGTTTGGCGTATTCCTCCTGTGCCTTAATCAAATCCGTTTGGGTATCAGGCAAAGGACCATCATCGCGAATGGAACCAGCGAGGCTGAAAGGTATATTATTAGATACACATTCATACATCACACCATTTTTAACCACTCCCGCTTCCACAGCCTTGGCAATGCTGCCATAACGGCGGATAATATTAATGGCTTTAAGGTGATGGCGATGCCCACCTCGCACGGCTACACCCCGCTTCATATCTACACCGAGGGAAGTCCCCATCATATTTTGCTCAATGTCATGGACTGCGATCGCATTCCCACCCAAGAGCGCCTGTACATATCCTTCCCGAATCAGTTGCGCCAAATGTTCGCCGCCGCCTGTGTGAATCACCACAGGACCCGCAGTGACAACTACTTTACCGCCAGCATCCCTAATTTTACGTAATTCCCAAGCGACTTGTTCCACCACAATTTCCACACGTCTTTCGCTGGAAACCCCAGAGGACATAAAGCTAAATTCTTGAGAATTACGCTGTTCACGGGATTCAGTTTTGCGGATAGTACGGATACCGAGGACATCGACAATTACGCGATCGCCCACTTCTAAGTCACGTAATAGTTTACATCTAGCTACTAAACCATTGGCAGTTTGAGTAATGGCGATCGCGCCATCCATGCGCTGATTTTCTACCCGCACCCATTCACCATTAATCCGCACTTCCGTAGGATAAATTGTACTCACATAGAAATCATCAGGAGCCACCCCAGCTTGAATTACAGGCTGTAATTTAGCGTCTCGTTCATCTTGGGGTAAATCGACAGCACCCAAATCAATTAACTGCGAGATGATTTCTTCCATCACCTCATGAGAAGGTGCAGAAACGCGTACCTCAGCCGCAGATGTACTTTGGCGTTGTTCTCCCAAGTTAAAATTCATCACTTGGAAACTTCCACCAGTATCCACAATCAAATCTAGAGCTTGGTTAATCAAACCAGAGTCCAGCAAATGGCCTTCCATGCGAATCACGCGGCTTTCGACCGAGACATTAGCATGAATTTCTGCGTCTAGTGGTTCTGTGACACGCAGTGTGAGACATTTAGCAGCACCACCGGCTTTGAGGAATTCCGTCAGTGGGGTTTCAATGACTCGGAAACCAAAATCTGTTAAACGTGCTTTTAAAGTATTGCTGGCTTTGTTCATAATCACGATGCTTTCCACATTCACCGTATTACAGGCGAAGTTGACAGCATCAGCTTCGGTAATTGCTATGCGCTTTTCTGGCGCAACTCGCATTTCTATTAAGCGGTTAGAATAAGCATCAAAAGCGCCGGGATAATACAATAAATAGCCGTTAGCCAAAGGACAGAAGCAGGTATCTAGGTGATAGAAGCGCTCATCAATTAGTCGTAGAGACAGCACCTCAATATCTAGCCATTTAGCTAAATAAGGGTGAGAATCTAATTCTGAGCGAAAACCATATCCAGCCCATAACCAACGTCCTTCCCGATCTAAAAGTGCATCTCCAGCACCTTCAAAGGGTAAGTCTTTTGGCAGTAAATTCACCGTGTAACCGTTTTCCTCAAACCAGTTTTGGAAGAAAGGTTCTTCTCCCTGACGTTCTTTGTGGAGAAATCGACTGAGGACAACATTTTTCCCCAGGACTAAACCAGCATTGGCGGTAAATACCATGTCAGGCCAACCAATCTGGGGAGTTACTAAATCGACAATGGCGTGTTGTTTAAGGATGTGGTGGAGTTTTTGCCACTGTTCCACGGCGCGATCGCGCGAAGACTTGTGAATATTCCCTTCCATCCAGGGATTAATTACATAGTCCACATCGTAGTGGTCAGGGGCGCACATCAAGAAGCGAATCAAGGAAGTCATAAAAATAATACAAGCGTTGAGATGCTACAAGCCTACTTCAAAGACAGATTTTTGTGGTGCTAATTTTTTGTAACTAGCTATTAACCGCTAGATAAACTTACTTAAGTTTACTAATGAAATTGAAATTGCTTTTATATTCTTATCTTAAGATAAATAACGCATACCAAAGATATAAATGTGTCAACATGGCATGGGTTAACGCACCTTATGCAAATAAACGTTTTTAGACTTGTGTGTACACAACGGGCTTCTCCCAAAGGGAGACGCTATTACCGCAAGGCGGAAGTCAAAAGTCAAAAGTCAAAAGTCAAAAAGCTTATAAAATGGGCTTTTCATGGATTTTGAATGGTCTGTTTATTTACGCCGACTTGTACTATATACACTTTTTCTGACAAATTTAGTATCAATCAAAATAGTTGATACTATTTTGCGAAGAATTAAAATAAAATAGTAGTCTATAAAAAAGAATAATTTTTATCTATATTCCGTCACACATAGCCTTTCCTAATCATATAAGGTATATTATAGCCCCCTGCTCTCGCTTGCACCGGAGGGGGTGGGGTTCCAGTACCTACTAAACAATCTATAGACACACAACCCTGATGATCAGCAATGGACTGGCAAGTGTGGGCTAAAACAGGTTTTCGTAGGATTACTGCAAGAATTTTCAATTTTTACTTGATATTTTCAGCCTGTGCGTTTTAAGATAGCTAGATAAGTGAGAATAGGTAGCAATAGACTATGAGCTTTTCCGGCATTTCTATCAAACATCGTTCCCAAGAAGTTGAAGCTCTCAAGACTTTCTTGATTTACAGTCTGATTGGTTCGTTCACGCTACACATCGGCGTACTAGCTTCGGGTATAGGTAGTTTGTTGGTGAGAGTGCCGAAAGAACAATATGAACCAATAGAGTTAGTAATTTTAGATCCGGTAGACCCTCCAGAAGAAAAACCAGAAAAACCACCAGAAATAATTCCTGAAAAAATTAAAATACCTGAACCGACCAAGATTGTTACGAGTAGAGTCACACCAATAACTCCGGTAACTCCGGTAAAAATTGAGCCAACATTTTCCCAGCCTGCTTTAGCGCCTCAACAACAGCAGCCAACGGTAACTCCACCAGCACCAAAGGTTGAAAGTGTGAAAACTCCGCCGGTTCCTCAGCCACCCCAACCAACAGTTTCTCAGCCAGTCCAACAAACTACAGCAACCACTGCACAGCCTCAACCTACGAGTCTCCCACGCCAGGAATCTGTAGCTAAGTTAGAATCTCTGTTGACTTCAACAACAACATCATCAGAATCGACAATTGCAGTTCCTCAGACGAATCAAGCTAGTGAACAACTCAGAGGAACTTTAAGTGGATTAAGAGATTCCAGAGTCACTCAAAGCAGTAATACAGTAGCTTCAGGTACAAATAATAATACAAGTAATAATACAAGAGTACAGCGATCGCCTGTCGCAGTCGCACCCACTGCACCCAAAACGCCACAGATAAACACTGCTCCGCAAAATAATAGTAGTGGTAATTCCAGAGGTTCAGGTAATGGTCGTGCAGCTTGTACTGAGTGCAACACCAATTATCCAGAGTTTGCTAGACGGCGAGGCATTGAGGGTAAAGTAGAAGTAGCAGTTGATACTGATGCCAAAGGGAATGTCACCAGAGCGCGAATTGTGAACTCTAGTGGTAACAGCAGATTAGACGAAGAAACCTTGAGACAAGCGCGTAACTGGAAATTGAAGCCCTCAGAGAGTGGTAGAGAGGGAGTATCAATAGCCACAGAATTTGCTATAGAAGGATCACAGCGACACCGCCAAGTCCAAGAACGGAAAAAGAAACAAGCAGAGCAAGCAAGACAGAGAAGCCGCGAGAGAGCAGCATCTAGTTCCACTCCCACACCGACTCCAAATACTCCTGCTACCAACACCACCAGCACACCTACAGTCAGAGCCAGACGAGAAATTACACCCACAGCCCCAGCCGCCCCAGTCACCAGACCCGCAGCAGCAACACCAGTCAGACGACCACGCCAGCAAAACACCGCCGCAGGTTCATCATCTGGAACAAGGACGACTCCTACTCCTAGCCAGTCAAACGTCAGAGATTCTTTGCGTAGGGTCAAGCGTCAGCGAACCAATCCAGCACCAGCAGCAGCACGACCAGCGCCACGACCAGCGCAACCTAGTACAAATCGGCGGCCACGTCCCACCGCAAGTACACCAGCAGCACCAGCTAATACTTCCTCTTCTAGTCAAAATCAGTTGCGGAATTCATTACGCCGTAGTCGTGAAGCAGCTCCATCTCAGCCAGCAAGTCAGGAATAAATAGACCTGAGCAGCCCCTCCTCGCTTGCGGGGAGGGGCTAGGGGTGGGGTCAATAGCAGCCTGGGGAAATAGCGGTGAACCAGTGAACAATTATCAGTTATCACGCTGACATACTGGAGAACTTAACCCCAATTATGTCTATTGACTGGTAACTGATAACTGATAACTGATAACTGAGTTATAGAATAGAAACAAAGTTTATATACCTGACGCTAACTCAGCATAATCGCCCATGACTACTTCTAATCGCCATTACCACATTATTACTTTCGGTTGCCAAATGAATAAAGCCGACTCCGAGCGCATGGCTGGCATTTTAGAAGACATGGGCTTTAAATGGTCAGAAGACCCCAATGATGCAGATTTAATTCTCTACAATACCTGCACGATTCGGGATAACGCCGAACACAAGGTGTATTCTTATCTGGGTAGACAAGCCAAACGCAAGCAACAAGAGCCTGGTTTAACGCTGATTGTTGCTGGTTGTGTTGCCCAGCAGGAAGGAGAAGCCTTATTACGACGAGTCCCAGAATTGGACTTGGTAATGGGACCACAACACGCCAACCGTCTCCAAGATTTGCTGACATCAGTTTTAAATGGTAATCAAGTTGTGGCCACTGAGTCGGTTCACATCATGGAAGATATTACTCAGCCCCGAAGAGATAGCAGTGTGACTGCTTGGGTGAATATTATTTATGGCTGTAATGAACGCTGCACTTATTGCGTGGTTCCTAATGTGCGTGGTGTAGAACAATCTCGCACCCCAGAAGCCATACGTGCGGAAATGGAAGAACTGGGACGACAAGGTTACAAGGAAATTACCCTTCTCGGTCAAAATATTGACGCTTACGGTCGAGATTTGCCAGGGACAACTCCAGAAGGTCGCAATTTACATAATTTCACTGATTTACTTTATTATGTCCATGATATTCCAGGAATTGAACGCTTAAGATTTGCTACTAGCCATCCCCGTTATTTTACGGAGCGATTAATTAAGGCTTGTGCTGAGTTACCCAAGGTGTGTGAACACTTTCACATTCCCTTTCAATCTGGAGATAATGAACTGTTGAAAGCAATGTCACGGGGTTATACTCAGGAGAAATATCGCCGGATTATTGATACGATTCGGGGGTATATGCCTGATGCTTCCATTAGTGGCGATGCAATTGTGGGCTTTCCTGGGGAGACGGAAGCACAGTTTGAAAATACTCTGAAGTTGGTAGAAGATATCGGCTTCGATTTATTGAATACAGCCGCATATTCCCCTCGTCCTGGTACACCAGCAGCTTTGTGGACAAATCAACTCAGTGAAGAAGTGAAGAGCGATCGCCTACAAAGATTAAACCATTTAGTTAACGTTAAAGCATCCGAGCGATCGCAGCGTTACATGGGACGCATTGAAGAAGTCTTAGTCGAAGATCAAAATACCAAAGATCCCACCCAAGTCATGGGACGCACTGGCGGTAATCGTTTGACTTTCTTTACAGGTGACATTAATCAACTAAAAGGGCAAATTGTCAAGGTAAAAATTACTGAAGTTAGAGCTTTTAGTTTAACTGGTGAACCCGTAGAAGTTCGCCAAGCAGTGCCAGTTTAATCTGAGATTAAGCAAGTTTATTTCAGTTTGTTGAATCTGTACCACCAGCAGTGACGGAAGAAGTGCAAGCAAAAATTTCGCCTTTGCTGTTGTAAATCAGCTTTTAGCGCTGAGTTTAACTAATTCGTCTAACTCTTGCTGCATCTGATTTACAACTAATTCATAGCATTCATTCACATAATGGCGATCGCAAGCAGCTTCCCGACCATAGCGTTCAAATATAATGGGTTTACACACCCGTGTGTGAATAGGCGCTGGTAATGGGATATTCGGAAGCGGTCCAATTGCTAATCCCCACGGTAATCCCAGATAAACAGGAAAAACTACCGGATCAACTCCAAACAACCACGGCATTCCCCATTCATGCAGTTGCCGTACAAATTTATAGGCATCAGTCAACACAAACAGAGTATCATGAGCGCCAGTAGAAATTACGGGTACAATTGGGACGTTCTCCCGTAGCGCTAACTTGATAAATCCTTGTCGTCCGGCAAAATAAATTTTATTCCGCAAATCATGGGGACGAAAGACATCTTCTGCTCCCCCAGGATAAACCAGGACACTCGCCCCAGAACGCAAAGCGGCGTAAGCCATTTTCGGATGAGCGATGACTGCTCCACTTTTGGCAGCCATTTTGGCTATTGCAGGGGTGAATTGCCAAACATGGGGATGCATGAGACCGTAGACAGGCTTCTCAAAGCCAAATCTTCGGAACCAGTCGTACATCATCATCGACATATCGGGAGCCGCCAGTCCGCCATTGTGAGAACCCACGAAGAGGACTTTTTTTTCGGGTTGTATATGATGCCAACCACTAGTTTTAACTCGAAAGTAATAATTATACAAAAAGCCCAATAAGGGCATCAAAGATTCAATAAATTTTGGATCTCGTTCATCTAAAGACCAACCGAGTTTTGTTTCGTTTTTATGTTTTTCTTGTAACATTTAGGAATATTAACAGAATTAGTAAAAATGTGACTCCAGAGCTTGTTACCGTTAAGATAACTAAGAATTAACACATAGATGTTACTTTGTCTAGGTAACACATTTAAATAAAAATTTGCGTAAATTAGCAAGATGCTTTTTTCGCACTCACCGATAAACAGAAAGTGGAATTGCAGAAATCCGAAATCAGGCAGTCTATGTTGACCAGAAAATTGATTGCGGTCGAACTGCGGTTATTATATTCGTCTCAATAGTTAAATTATAACTATATTTAGGTTTTTTTTCATACACTTAGCTCTGACCTTGATGATCCGGCAGATATGCTAGGAATTTTGTGACATTTTTAACAATATGCGATTCTGACAATTTTCTCCAAAATCTTTGGGGAAATTGCATAAATTACCAAAAAGCTGCTCATATTTATACTTACAACAACAGCCAAGCCATGAATTTTATTGTTGAGTATCTGCCATTTTGGCAGCGCATTAAATTTATTATGTGATATATTCATGAGCAGTGCAAGGATTGACTTTGATTAAAACACGGAATTCAGCATAATTAGCTGTTCGTTTTGTTAACATCATTTGCTTTCCTGACAACCCATTAAATCTTATTTTTGCTATTTTTCTAAATTACAAGGTGTATCGCCACTTTCAAGCTATATCGACGGGATAAAACCCGTCTTTTATTTGGCTAATCATTTTGAAAAATGCTGTGGTGGGAAGTACTAGATAAAAGAGTATTCCGTCATATCAACATTTTTAGCTATCTAAAGCTGTCTTATAGAGGATTTGGCTAATGTATTTGGCAATACCTAAAACAGCCCTTATCAGCTTTTATCACATTTGGACACATCCCATAGGAAGATGACTAAGGAGGAAAAAAATAGGTACATTAATCCGGGATGTTGTTATGCACTGGATTTATAGTGAGGTTTGGTTGATGACCAAACCTCTTTTATTATTCGTAAAAAAATAAATATTTGATCAAATTAAAGAAGCGGTAGATATGAGCAACAATTCAGTGCTACTAGCTCGTGTTGAGAAGGGTGGACAACATAGCTAAAAGCCTAAGTCCGAAGGCTGACTTCCTGACTTAGGCATCCAGTTAAGCAATGATTTTAACAAAATTTAAAGTTAGCGATTACGGACGATCTGAACCAACTCTTTCGGCTGAAAAAGTAAAGATATCGGGTGTACGTCCACGTAATGGTTCTGTTCTTACGCATCACATCTCATAAAATAGAAACTTACTCTCTGCTTAAATAAGAACTAAAATGGCAAATCGCTGGCGAAAGCTCACGCCACAAGCTTCTAAACGAAATCAGTCTGATGCAAAGGCGAACAAACGCGTCTCCTCAAAACCCAGGCAAAAGTCTCAACGGGGTTGGCTGTGGTCAACTCTCGCGATCGCTCTTTTGTTGAGTAGTGTTGGATTAATTATTACTTTTATCTGGTTAAGTATTCTCTTTATCTTCCATCCGGAACAAGTAAGCTGGCTGAACGAATTTCTCCCCGAATGGGTGCAAATTCCTCTGACTGACAGGGAACGTCCCCAAAGCCGCAAACAAATTTTAGATGGTCTGAGTAAACAACAAACAGCCGGGGAATCCCTAGCTTTAGATGACGAGAAAGGCTCATTTTTATTACCAATTTTTCAGAAGAGTGAAAATTGCCAATCTGATTGTCAAGAAATTGTGGAACTGAGAGTTTATCAGCCCTCAGAAGACCGAGAATTTCAATTACAGTCAGAAAAATACTATGATCTAGCGGCTCAATTAGCCATCATTGCACCAGACGAATCTTTGATTGATCCGGCATTAGAATACCGAGATCATAATATTCGTCTCCCTTTAACTGAAATTCAATCTTTGGGATCTGACGTACTATCACCAGGAAGTTGGTTGACTTTGTGGGGTCAGCGTCAACAAGAAACTAATGCGATCGCTTACGGTTATATTATCTATTACAACTCCCAGCGCCAGAACCTACAACAGTTGTTATCTTGGCAAAATCCCAACGGACAACGACCCCAATGGCAGCAGGTGACTGGTGGAGGTGCAAAAGAGCTAGTTATTGATCAAACAGTCGGTTTAGAACCCCAATTAAAGGTTTACCAAGTCCAATCGACTAATTTTTATCTCAACCCGATTCAACTGGCTGAGATATCTTTAAAAACACCAGCATTTCAAAATTCTGCTTATGCAGATGCCTTGTTAATTGCTCGCAATGGATTATGGACACCTGCCTTGGAATGGTTGCAATTTATCCAAAAACAGCATCAAGGAGGTTTCCCCCCAGCCGCCCAAGGCCAAGTTGATCTGATTCGCTTGCATTCCCAATTAACCACAGCGCAAGCCGATGTTAGTTGGGCTAGCCCTAGTCAACAAGTATTGGCAGAGTTGATTGATGGTCGTTGGGCGAAGGCTTTACAAGTATTTGCCGCATCGCCGCAGAATGCCCAAGAAATCGCTAACCTACTGAAAGCAGATACCGGGCGGTTGTGGAATCGCACAGTGGCGGCGTTGCGAGTTAATCCGATTAGACAAGATGTGCAAGCTTGGGCGACTTTAATTTTAGCAGCGCAGCAGGGAGAACAACGTGCTAATTCTTGGTTAAAGTCCCAACCGAAAATTACCCCAGCTAATCTGGTCTATGTTCAAGGTTTGTTACCACAACTGAAGGGCGAGGTGAAAAAGGCGCAAATATCGACCAATCATCGCAGTCAAATTATGGGTGCGGTGCAGCCCATTACTAAAATTAATTCCTTTGAGTGGTTGCAACGAGATAGCAACGCAGACCTCACACTCACAGATCAGCAAACTTGGTATCGGGTAGAGGTAAATGCTTTTTATGACGGTAAAAGGTGGCTGAGTTCTCCTTTTAGGAATTTACAACCTCCCAAAACTTCTCCCGCCCAGTTTTTCTGGACAACTTTGGGAATTAATCTCAACCCAGTTATTCAGATTCTGGTCTGGGATTCACAAAGAAATCAGCAAATTACCTCCGCTACTATTAAAGGTGTGCGGTGGCAAAATGGGATATTGCAGCTATTGGCGGCTGGGCAACAAATTTCTCATAATCAGCATAATCCTCTCTTACCCAAACCTTTAGCCTTGAGTGAGGCGGCGCTGGAATGGGTGCAACCATCTCCCATGACTCTGACAACACTTTATCAACAAAATCCCCAAGCAGTCGAGGCGCTACTGCCGATTATGTGGCGTTCTTTACAACAAATCGGTCAGCTTCCGGTTGGTGATGTTCCTGGCTTTGTGCAGATTCAAGCACAACTGGGTGATTGGCCGCTACAAATGATTGATTTAACAAATGATACTCAGCTAGAAATGGTGCTGACTATCTCAGCTGATGCGATCGCCTCTTTGCAGAATATCAACTTGGATAGCCCAAAACCACAGCAAAATCAGTCTCGTCATCGTACTCTCATCTTGTCGGATAGTGGTAAGGTGATTTATACAGATTTTCAAAATACTTCTCCACAAGCTTTAACAGCGATCGCCAAGCTTTCTCATAGTCAATCTCTAGCATTGTTGGTAGAGAATGCCCAAAACTACAGCCTCAAGCTTTGGTCAGATAAAAATCAGCGCTTTGAGTAATCAGTTCTCAGTTAAGAAACATAATTTGGTTTGGTGTCCCTGACTCAATCGGGGTGATAACTGTTTACTGTTCACTGTTCACTGATTAGCGATCGCTGTCAATGATTTGATTATTCTGGGTGATGATCCGATTGCCTTTGTTCTTTAAGGTTTTGCAATTGCTGCAATAGAGAATCTACCTCTGCTTGCAGGTGCTTAAGTTTCGCTTCTTGGTCATCTTGATAATAAGACTTTGTGACATCGCTAACCCAGAGGGTCTGGGAGGGGCGTTCAGAAACACTAGATGAATAGGTAGGCATTGTTAACTAAAATCCACAACTCAACTCACACCATTGGTAAACACCATAATAATATAAGTTTAAGGTTTGTTAAATACTTGTATAGTTTACATCATATAACCTTATAGGTTACTGGTGTATCCATAAGTGACGGTAATTCTGTGGGCTATGTTCCATACAGAAATTTATCACAGACTTCCTCTCAAGCTAGGATCAGGTTGTTAGCGGCGGTGAATTTACCGAAAAATGATATTATTATCTCTTCGACTATCGACTCCTGTTGATAGTGACCATAAGTTGGCATTCCACATAAAATAAAAATTATCCGTGAGACGTTGGCCTTAAAGATAGATCATATTCTTCTAGAATGGAAAATCTAGGAAATAGACCTAAAAAGGAGAAATTAAGTTTTTTCCCTGGCCAATGCAGCGCTCCTTCATCCCAATCCTTAGTTAAAAACTTTTAAAGCCTGTGACTGTGAGTTTGTCTGTTGCTAAATCTTATCGCCAACCCTGGCCCGGACTGATAGAAGCCTACCGTGAGTACTTGCCTGTAAGCGAAACCACGCCCGTTGTGACCTTATTAGAGGGTAATACGCCCTTGATTCCGGTGCTGGCGATCGCAGAACGTATTGGCAGACAAGTCAAAGTGTATGTGAAATACGATGGTCTGAATCCCACTGGTAGCTTCAAAGACCGGGGAATGACTATGGCAATTTCCAAGGCGAAGGAAGCTGGGGCGAAAGCGGTAATTTGTGCCAGTACAGGCAACACCTCAGCCGCCGCCGCAGCTTATGCTAAACGTGGCGGGATGAAACCTTTTGTACTCATACCCGATGGCTATGTGGCGCTGGGTAAGTTAGCACAGGCTTTGTTATATGGTGCGGAAGTTTTAGCAATTAAAGGCAACTTTGACCGGGCGCTGGAAATTGTCCGCGAAATGGCAGAAAGCTATCCTATAACTTTAGTTAATTCTGTAAATCCCTACCGTTTGGAAGGGCAAAAAACCGGAGCATTTGAAGTTGTTGATGCTTTGGGTAATGCGCCAGATTGGTTGTGTATCCCAGTGGGTAATGCGGGAAACATCACAGCATATTGGATGGGGTTTTGTCAATATCATCAAGCTGGAAAGTGCGATCGCTTGCCCAGAATGATGGGATTCCAAGCCGCAGGTGCAGCCCCTCTAGTGAATGGACAGCCAGTTTCCCATCCTGAAACCATCGCCACCGCTATCCGCATTGGCAACCCTGCGAGTTGGGATAAAGCGATCGCCGCCCAATCTGCCAGTCAAGGCTGCTTCAAAGCCGTTACAGACGAAGAAATACTAGATGCTTATAGACTTTTGGCATCATCAGAAGGTATTTTCTGTGAACCCGCCAGTGCTGCCTCTGTAGCCGGTTTATTGCAGGTTAAAGACCAAGTTCCCACAGGTGCGACAGTGGTTTGTGTCCTCACAGGAAATGGTTTAAAAGACCCAGATACCGCGATTAAGCACAGTCATAGCCAATTTAAACAAGGCATTGATGCTGAATTGGGTGCAGTAGCCAAAGCAATGGGATTTTAAGCGCAAGGCGAAAATCAAAAGGCTTTGAATGGTAGTTAGGAATATGAATTAAATAACATCCAAATTCTAGTTTTTGACCTCACCCCGCCTTTAACGTGCGTCAAAGTCTCCCCTCTCCTTAGTAACTATCCATTACCCGCATCTTTCTTAACAATCAAACAAGATACTTAACATAAGCGGAAAAAGCTTGCTAAGTATAGTGTGGAGAGAACAGAATCGGGTAATGGAATCATGGAAAAGTGGGCAGCCAAGGAACTGTCTGGGGTAGACCTAGGAGACGTTCGTCGAAACAAGCGGTTAATCAAGATAGTAGAGGACTTAGCCGCACAGCCAGATTGTAGCGTACCACAAGCAAGTGGAAATATGGCAGCAACCAAAGCAGTATATAACTTTTGGAAATCACCATATTTTCCCGCCAGTGAAATTCGTCAAGGGCATATAGACAGCACAATCGAAAGAATCAAAGAACATCAAATAGTCTTAGCGATTCAAGACACAACCAACATAGATTTAACAGACCACCCCAAAACGAAAGGAGTGGGTTATCTTGACCATCGTCAATCATCAGGATTGAAAGTACATTCAACATTTGCAGCTACAAGTAATGGAGTGCCGTTAGGAATTCTGGAACAGCAGGTATGGGCTAGACCACCCGAAAATTTGGGCATAGCGAAAAAACGTCGTCAAAGGGAAACACTTTTAAAAGAAAGTCAGCGCTGGTTAGATGGATTAGATGTGACACAAAATTCTGTCCCATCAGAGATTCAAGTAGTGACAATAGGGGACTCAGAAGCAGATATATTTGACCTATTTAATCTCAAACGTTCAGAAAATTCCCATTTGTTAATCCGTGGGACTCACAACCGCAAAGTTGACCACTGTGCCAAGTATTTACATCAAGCAATCCGCCAAATTGAACCCCATGGAACACTGACAGCAGAGGTCAAACGTAGTCCAGAACATAGTGCTAGAAAAGCGATACTCACAATTCGATTCACTAGTGTTGATATCCAAGTCCCATCACATCATATCGGGCGTTCACAGCTAAAACCTGTAAAGTTACAAGTAATTCTGGCATCAGAAGATCATTCACCACCCGGAATCAATCCTATTAGTTGGTTATTGCTCACCAGCCTTGAGATTCATAACTTACAGGATGCCGCACGTTGTGTGCAATGGTACACTTATCGTTGGTTGATAGAACGCTATCATTACACTTTAAAAAGTGGGTGTAGAATTGAGCAATTACAATTGTCCACTGCTGACCGCATCAATATGGCACTAGCCACTTATACTGTTGTCGCTTGGCGTTTGTTATGGCTAACTTACTCCTCACGAGTTCACCCTGATTTACCCTCTAATACCGTTTTAGAAACTGATGAATGGCAATCTTTATGTGCCACTGTCAACAAGAATCCCATACCACCAAAAAAACCTCCGTCTTTACGAGAAGCCGTGCGAATGATTGCCACTCTCGGCGGCTTTCTGGCTCGCAATGGAGATGGTGAGCCGGGAGTTAAAACTATTTGGCGGGGTCTACGGCGATTACACGATATCGCCGCTACCTGGAAACTTCTCCATCCCGCTTCTCCACTTGATGTTTCTGCTTAAACATCGGCAAACCCTCTCCACAGGCGATCGCGCTGACTTAGAAACTTCTATCATCCCTACACAGTCTAGCTTACAGTCATGTTAAGAAAGATGTGGGTAATGGATAGCCTTAGTAAGGAGAGGGGTTGGGGGTGAGGTTATGTATTTTATTAAATCCGCATTCCTTACTGTATTAGAGATTTCCCAGAAATAAATTATCCATATTGTGGGCTGGGCATCTTTGCCCAGCCTTAACATTTTTGATCAAAAAACTTGTTTTAATTCCTCAACTGTATTTGACGTTTTGATCGCCTGTTGAACTGCCTTTAATTGTTGTAAATCATGGATTTGCGAGATAATTGGCATTAATTCCAAGCCAGGAGTGCCAAATTTAATCTCTAACGCTAACTCAATACCATTTTTCAATCCACGTCCCTCGCCGCGTTCTTCACCCCGTTTCTCGCCGCGTTTTTCACCCTCGCGTAAAATTTCTTGATACCAAGGCGATTCGTGTAATACAGCCATATCCCACCTCATGATTTCTTGAACTAAGGCGCTGTCTAGTACAAAGGTTGCAAAAAAAGCTAACACTGTTTCCAGTTGGTTTAATTGCTCATCTGCACGCAAAACTTGTAATGCTTCTCTAATTGTAGATTCGTTTTCACCGCCTTTGAGTATAGGAACAAATGGCAGTAATGACGGTAATGGTTGTTGAAAAGCAATATTTACATCTACTTCCCATAAATTAATCACGCGGTAATCTTGGCGTGCTTGCAACCCTGCAATATTTGATGTGTACGTTGATGGTATTTGCGCGTTACTGACTTTGAGAATATTAATTAATACGGGGTAGATCGGTAAATTATATTTTTCTTCTGCAAGTCCGACATAAGCACGCATTCGACGAGGCATTTGTGGCTGATAGCGTAATTGTAATTCATTGAGAACGAGAAATTCTCCAACTTGAGGACTGGCAACGCGAATTAAAACATCACTTTCTCTACTTATCCATTGAAATTCTGAATTTAGTATTTCGGTTGCTGTGACATCAGGAATTTGTGTCACCCATTTTACCCAGTTGTCGGGTGCGAGGCTAATTAACTTTTTGGTGCTAACATCTGCGGGTTTGGTCATAAATTCCGAAATAGCGCATGAGCAATTATATAATCACGTAAAAGGCAGTAGTATTAGGCTGATTTCGGCTAAATTGTCATGAAACTGAATGTAAGTAAATTTTTTAAGGCGTGCAACCCTGCCAAAACACTGGTAGTCAGCAAACCTGAAGACCTACAGTATTATATTGATTTTTCTGAAGTACGTGGTGCCAAGATTATTGAAGAACTAGGGCGGACTATTACCCGTCTCTCTCCTGATGAACCTACCTGTCAATTATTTACAGGACATATTGGTTGTGGTAAGTCTACTGAACTGCTGCGACTGAAAAAAGAATTAGAAAAGCAGGGGTTTCATGTAGTTTACTTTGAATCTAGCCATAGCCTGGATATGGCAGATGTGGATATTACAGATATTTTATTGGCTATAGCTAGAGAAGTCAGTCTAAGTCTGGAAGCAATTACAATTAACCTCAAACCGGGATATTTTCAAACTTTATTTAAGGAAATTGTCGATTTTTTACAAACACCGTTAGATATTGGCGTAGAAGCCGAGTTATCTGTGGGTATTGGCAAGATTACAGCTAAAACTAAAGATAGTCCAAAACTGCGATCGCAATTACGGCAATATTTAGAACCGCGCACTAACGGCATTTTAGAATCAATTAACCAAGAATTGCTCAAACCTGCCATAGAACGACTGAAGCAGCAAGGTAAAGAAGGACTGGTGGTGATAGTTGATAACCTTGACCGCATAGATAATTCTATGAAACCAGGGGGTTCCTATTACCAGCCAGAATATCTGTTTGTGGAACGTGGCGAACAGCTAAACCAGTTAAATTGTCATGTTGTCTACACAATTCCCCTAGTATTAATTTTTTCCAACGCTTTAGGAAGGTTAACAAATCGGTTTGGGGTAGACCCGAAAGTTTTGCCAATGGTTCCGGTTAAGTTCCGTCATGGGGGTGATTTTCTCCCAGGAATTACACTACTGCAACAGATGGTCATGGCTAGAGCATTTCCTGAAGTGAGTTGGGAACAAAGCCAGCATTTAATTACAGAGGTATTTGAGGAGGCTGATAGTTTAGAGCGACTGTGCCGAGTTAGCGGTGGTCATCTGCGTAACTTGTTGATGTTATTATTTCGCTGTGTGCAGAGAGAAGACCCACCTTTGTCCCGTGAGTGCGTGGAAAAAGTGATAAAACAAAGGTGTAATGAGCTAAGTTTGGCTATTACTGAAGATGAGTGGGAATTACTCAGTGAGGTGACTGAACGCAAAAGCTTTAGAGGTGATGAGAAATACGAACTTTTGCTCCGCAGTATGTTTGTATTTGAATATCGTAATGAGGAAGGTTCCTGGTTTGATATCAATCCGATTTTGGCAGCAAACGAGGAGAGTTAGAGTAGTCGCGTGACCCAGATCCCCGACTTCTCAAAGAAGTCGGGGATCTAATACCATTCAAATAGGATTGCTATATGAGTAATCAGCATGAACCGGAAAATTTAGAAGTTGATAATCAGCAATCATTGCAAAGTTTGGTGAGAGCAATTACCTTATCTGAAGGTGAATTTTCACTGATTTTATTGCGCTGTAATTATGCGGTTTTGCGTCAGCGTATGGTTGAACGACTGCACCAATTATCTCCTGTACAAATTCGCGAAATTACTTTACCTGCATCTGTGAAAACTCTTTACACGGCTATTAAAGAACAACTGGGAGATGAACAACCACCAGCTTTAATGGTTTTTGGGTTGGAATCAGTTAAAGATATTGATACGGTTCTGACTGCGGCTAACCGAGTGCGGGAGCAATTTAGTAAACAATTTCCTTTCCCTATTTTGTTGTGGGTGAATGACCAAACTCTGCAAAAGTTGATTCGGTTAGCCGCAGATTTGGAAAATTGGGCTAGTATTATTGAGTTTGAAACTCCTACCCCTGAGTTATTTAATTTATTACGCCAAACAACTGGTGAAGTATTTACTGGTGATGTGCGTCCCACTCTGCAAATTTGCCAGGAATTAAAATCTGCTCATCAGGATTTAAAACAGCGTAGGGAAGTTTTAAATTTTGCTATTACCGCTAGTCTGGAATTTGTCTTGGGATTTCATGATTATCTTTATGATAAACTTGATTTGGCTTTAGTACATTATCAGCAAAGTTTGACTAGATGGCGAACAATAAATGATTTCAAAGAACGCCAAGGTATAGTTTTAATTCATATTGGTTTACTCTATTCTCGGCAAGCTGTAATTAATCCCTTAGATAATCAAATATCTTGGGAAACTGCGAGAAATTATCTGCAAGATGCTTTAGAAATTTTTGAGGAAATACAGCGTCTAGATTTAAGCGCTAAATATATTAATCATTTGGGTGAAGCGCTGCGACATTTAACAGCATGGTCAGATTTACAAAGCCTAGCTGAAAAAGCTCTGCCACTACATGAAGAATATGGCACTCTCCGACAATTAGCACAAGATCATGGCTTTTTGGCAGAGGTAGCGCTACAAGAGTCACGCTGGCAAGATGCGAGGAAATTGGCGAATAATGCACTGCAAATATTAAATGATATCTCTAGTTTAGCACCTTATGAACTTAGTTTATATCAATTTATTTTAGCTTGTGCTGATCAGGGTTTAGGTGAAGTTACAGCCGCAATTGAGCATTTAGAAATTGCCAAAACTGCAAGTAATCCGCAATATGATCCGCAATTATATATCTTGATTTTAGAAAGATTACGTTTACTCTACTTTAACAAAAATGAATATCGTTTAGCTTTTAATCTCAAGCAAGAACAATTACAAATTGAACATCAATATGGATTTCGGGCTTTTGTGGGTGCATCTTATTTAAATCCCCAGAAACAAGCTATAAATCCGGCACAGTTACAAATAGAAAATACAGATAGTGTAGCTCAAGAAATAGCCGCTTCTGGTCGGAGTCAAGATGTGAAGCGATTGCGGGAAAGAATTAGCGGGACTGAGCATAAATTGACTGTAATTCATGGTCAGTCAGGTGTGGGTAAAAGTTCAATTTTACAAGGTGGTTTAATACCTGCATTGCAACAAAAACCAATTGAGGGACGTGATGTTCTACCTATTTTGTTGCGAGTTTACACAAATTGGGTGGAAATGTTGGGACAGTGTTTGAAATCAAATATTCAGTCGTTAAATGCTAGTTCTCTCAATTCTCCAGATGCTATTGTGGCAGAGTTGCGAAAAAATGCTGACCGCAATCTGTTAACGGTGTTAATTTTTGACCAATTTGAAGAGTTTTTCTTTGTTTATCCAGACCAAGGTGATAGGCGCAGTTTTTATGAGTTCCTACATATTTGTTTAGATATTCCTTTTGTGAAGGTGATTCTGTCTTTACGAGAAGATTATTTACATTATTTATTAGAGTTAGAACGGCTGTTTGATTTAGGGGTAATTAATAATAATATTCTGGCTAAAAATATTCGCTATTATTTGGGTAATTTTTCACCGGAAGATGCTACGACTGTTATTGAAACTTTGACTCGACAAAACCTCTCTCCAAACCTCTCTCCTACGAGGAGAGAGGCTTTGAACTCTGCTTTAAGTGGTAGCGTTGGTTTAGAAGGTGTGATTGCAGAGGAAACTAGAAATCAATCTTCTTTAGAAGCTGCTTTAATTGACCAATTAGTGCAGGATTTAGCGGGGAAGATTGGGGAGGTACGCCCAATTGAGTTGCAACTTGTGGGGATGCAGTTGCAAACTGAGAAAATTACAACTTTAAAACAGTATCAAGATTTTGGGACTAAAGAAAATCTGGTTGAAGGATTTTTAGAATCGGTTATTAAAGATTGTGGGGCAGAAAATGAACGCGCTGCGAGATTGATTTTATATTTACTCACAGATGAAAATGGCACTCGTCCTTTGAAAACTAGGGCTGAGTTGACAGCAAAGTTAGCAGCAGAAACTGATAGATTAGATTTGATATTAGATATTTTTGTGCAATCTGGTTTGGTGTTGCTATTACCAGAATCCCCGGCTGATAGGTATCAGTTGGTGCATGATTATTTGGTTTCTTTTGTGCGACAACAACAGGATAATGAATTATTAGCTAAATTAGCTCTAGCTGAAGAGCAGTTAAAACAGGAACAAGAAGCTAAGAAAATATTAGCTGCTGCTAACCAGGAAGCTGAAGCAAAGATTAGGGAAGGGCAGAAACGGTTTAAGATAAGTTCTCGTTTATCAGTGTTTTTATTAATAGTTTCAGGGATGGCTTCTGTTTATGCAGTGATTCAAGTTGGTACAGCCAGTAAAGCTAATGAAAATCAACAACAAGCAGAACGAAAATTAACCAAAACTGAAGGTGATTATCGGCGAACAACTCAAAATTTGCAAGAGACGGAAAGAAAACAGGCAGAATTACAAAGAACAGCGCGAGATTTAGAAATTAAAAGTAAGGACGCAGAAGCAAAGTTTAAGGACGCACAAAAAGAAAATATCAAAGCTACCCAAAACCTAGCTGCTGCTAAAACAGACTTAGAGAAGGTAAATCAGCAAGCCGCAGCATTAGAAAAGAAAAATGCCGAAGCGGAAGCCAGAATTAAAACGGCTACGGAGAGAGTGAGAACGGCTGATGAGAAAGCGCAACAAGCACAGCAACAACAACAGCAAGCGGAGTCTCAAGTTGCACAGGCAGAAATTACTCTGAAACAGGCGCAAGAAGCCCAACAAACAGCAAAGCAAGCTGCACAATTAGCGCAAGCAGCCCAACAAGAAGCGCAAAAGGGAACAGAATTAGAACGGGCGGGAGTTAATGCGATTAGACAGTTTGAATTTACCCCATTAGAAGGGCTAGTAACAGCAGTCAAAACTGGTAAAGAGTTGAAAACTTTAGTTAAAGATAATCGCCCTCTGGATGAATACCCAGCTATTAGCCCGATTTATGCGTTGCATACTATTCTGAGTGATATTAAAGAACGTAACCAATTTCATGGGCATCAGGGCAGGGTCTTTAGTGTGAGTTTCAGCCCGGACGGCAAAACCATCGCCACCGCATCCTCTGACGGGACAGCGCGGTTGTGGACTCTAAACGGGCAACTGTTACAAGAATTCAAAGGGCATCAGGGCATAGTCAGGAGTGTGAGTTTCAGCCCGGACGGCAAAACCATCGCCACCGCATCCTCTGACGGGACAGCGCGGTTGTGGACTCTAGACGGGCAAATGTTACAAGAATTCAAAGGGCATCAGGGCATAGTCAGGAGTGTGAGTTTCAGCCCGGACGGCAAAACCATCGCCACCGCATCCGATGACCGGACAGCGCGGTTGTGGACTCTAGACGGGCAACTGTTACAAGAATTGAAAGGGCATCAGGGCGAAATCATTAGTGTGAGTTTCAGCCCGGACGGCAAAACCATCGCCACCGCATCCTCTGACGGGACAGCGCGGTTGTGGACTCTAGACGGGCAACTGTTACAAGAATTGAAAGGGCATCAGGGCGAAATCATTAGTGTGAGTTTCAGCCCGGACGGCAAAACCATCGCCACCGCATCCTCTGACCGGACAGCGCGGTTGTGGACTCTAAACGGGCAACTGTTACAAGAATTCAAAGGGCATCAAGGCGAAATCAATAGTGTGAGTTTCAGCCCGGACGGCAAAACCATCGCCACCGCATCCTCTGACCGGACAGCGCGGTTGTGGACTCTAAACGGGCAACTGTTACAAGAATTCAAAGGGCATCAAGGCGAAATCAATAGTGTGAGTTTCAGCCCGGACGGCAAAACCATCGCCACCGCATCCTCTGACCGGACAGCGCGGTTGTGGACTCTAAACGGGCAACTGTTACAAGAATTCAAAGGGCATCAAGGCGAAATCAATAGTGTGAGTTTCAGCCCGGACGGCAAAACCATCGCCACCGCATCCTTTGACCAGACAGCGCGGTTGTGGACTCTAGACGGGCAACTGTTACAAGAATTCAAAGGGCATCAGGGCTGGGTCTGGAGTGTGAGTTTCAGCCCGGACGGCAAAACCATCGCCACCGCATCCTCTGACCAGACAGCGCGGTTGTGGACTCTAGACGGGCAACTGTTACAAGAATTCAAAGGGCATCAGGGCTGGGTCTGGAGTGTGAGTTTCAGCCCGGACGGCAAAACCATCGCCACCGCATCCTCTGACCAGACAGCGCGGTTGTGGACTCTAGACGGGCAACTGTTACAAGAATTCAAAGGGCATCAGGGCGAAATCATTAGTGTGAGTTTCAGCCCGGACGGCAAAACCATCGCCACCGCATCCTCTGACCAGACAGCGTGGTTGTGGACTCTAGACGGGCAACTGTTACAAGAATTCAAAGGGCATCAGGGTTGGGTCTGGAGTGTGAGTTTCAGCCCGGACGGCAAAACCATCGCCACCGCATCCTCTGACCGGACAGCGCGGTTGTGGACTCTAGACGGGCAACTGTTACAAGAATTCAAAGGGCATCAGGGCATAGTCTATAGTGTGAGTTTCAGCCCGGACGGCAAAACCATCGCCACCGCATCCTCTGACCGGACAGCGCGGTTGTGGACTCTAAACGGGCAACTGTTACAAGAATTCAAAGGGCATCAAGGCGAAATCAATAGTGTGAGTTTCAGCCCGGACGGCAAAACCATCGCCACCGCATCCGATGACCGGACAGCGCGGTTGTGGCCTGTGGAGAGTTTAGATGAATTGCTGGTGCGGGGTTGCGCTTGGTTGGATGATTATTTGCAGCACAACTCGAATTTGAGTGAGGATGAGAGGGGAATTTGTCAGTAGCTACGGTGTACACACAAGTCGGTAAATTATCGTTTGTGTCATAAGACCCCACCCCTAGCCCCTCCCCGCAAGCGAGGAGGGGAACAGGATTTACAGTGAAATTCGGTTTTTAAGGCTGGAAACCCTTTTTGGATGAGAAGGCTTCTCCCTGCTCCCCTACTTCCCCGTTACACCATCTCTTTCTCGTGTTAAGCCATCAATGGCATCACCCAAGGCGGTGGTGAGGCTTTTACGGGTTTGGGCGTGGTTTTCTTGCTCGGTTTTTAAGGCTTGCAGGAGGCGATCGCGTTCCTTCATAATGGCTATGAGTCTGCCTTGCAATTCTTCTATTGATTGGATTTGTTGAATTTCTTGTTGGGCGGCTGTTGTGGCTTTCCCGTCTACGAGTGTACCTGATTCGAGTCCCTTGAGTTGCTGGATCTCTGCTTTCAGGGATGCGATCGCCTGTTGGGTTAAATTGGCATCTGTGCGCCGTTGTTCAGCTTCGGTGTTATAAAGTTTACGCCATTTTTGGGCGCTTTCCCAAGCTGTATCGCGATCGCCTTGCTGTTCTGCTAATTGTTCCCTGAGTGCCTGAATTTCGGTTAGCCACTGTTGGGTTAAATCGGTGGTTTTATCAATACTTTCTGTCATATTAATGCTGTTTTATATACTTAAAATATACTCAATTTAAGTATAATCTGGCTAGGCGATCGCCGTAATTAGTTCAATAGTGCGATCGCATCTGTGCTGAAACAACTTGATTTTGCACAACATTTTAAATACAACTCTTGTGGGATGGGCATCTTGCCCGTCCAAATTGTGCAAGTTGAATACTCAACAGCTTACCCGCAACCAGTAAAAAATTCCAAGTTTTTTCATCTGAGGATGATTTACACAGTAAACAAGGGATAACTAGAGTTAGTGCGATCTAAGTCACTCTTATCTTAGTTATTCTATGACCTATTGTCTCAGAATTGCCGATATCCCCACAGATGAGCGTCCGCGTGAACGATTAATGACCCACGGTCCCAAAATTTTAGCCACGGCTGAGTTAATTGCCATACTTTTAGGCACTGGTCAAGGTCCAGGCAAACTTTCAGCCGTGGGATTAGGGCAGTATTTGCTACAGGAACTCAGCAAACATCAACGTGACCCCTTAGCTGTTCTGCGAGAAGTCACCCCGGCGGAATTAATGCAAATTCCTGGTATTGGCCCAGCCAAAGCCACAACTATCCTCGCAGCAATTGAACTAGGTAAACGCACCTTTCAATTTCGTCCTTCAGACAGTACACCCATTGATAACCCCATTGTCGCTGCGGCTGCACTGAGTCAAGACCTGATGTGGCAAACTCAAGAACGTTTTGCAGTGTTGCTATTAGATGTCAAAAATCGGTTATTGGGAACCCAAGTAATTACCATTGGTACTGCCACCGAAACCCTAGCATCTCCCCGTGACATTTTCCGAGAAATCATTCGTCAAGGAGCCACACGGGCAATTATTGCTCATAATCACCCTTCAGGTAACGTAGAACCTAGCGAAGAAGATATAGAATTAACGCGTCAATTGTTAGCCGGGGCGCAACTGTTGGGCATCCCGTTATTAGATCATTTGATTTTGGGTAATGGTAGTCACCAAAGTTTACGTGAAACTACTACCTTATGGAATGAACATCCCCAAGGTGATTGATATTAAAGGTTTGTAGTGAGGATTTTAGTCCTCTCTACCTCCTGTAAGTAGGTCGGCGAATTATTGCAATAAGGCAGGGGTGCAGGGGGCAGGGAGCAGGGGGAGAAAGAGTTTGAGCCTTATTTACTTTTGTTTACATAGTTTGGTTTTACTGCACCGACTTACTTAGTCACTTAATTTTGCATTGCTTTAGTTATTCGTTGCTGCTAACAGGCTGAATATTGATCCGCATAAACAAATTACTCAACTCTGGTTTTGTGCCATCGTTATTGTGTGCAGGTAAAAACCTATCGTTGATGAAAATATCATTGACAACCTGCTCATACAAGCTTTTGTTACTTTGCAGTCTCGCTGGTGCTATTTCTAAAACTTCAGCTTTTTGAAAATTACCATTATTATCAATTACTAAGCTAACCAGGAACTGTGTAGGCTCAAGTCCAGAATCGCCAGGAATATAACTTAAGTCTATATCTTTGCTGTTACTTCCATTGTGTATGTGTTCAGCTAGAACATCGGGTAGACCATCAGGACTTAATCTACCATCTTGTATCAATTGTTCTATTTCAGTTCTATTTACTGCTGTAAATGTAACCCGCGCTCCTTCTTTGGCGGGAGTGTTAGCAGTTTCCCCGGTGGGTGTAGGTAATACTTCCTCATCTGGAGTGTTAGCAGTTTCCCCGGTGGGTGTAGGTAATACTTCCTCATCTGGAGTGTTAGCAGTTTCCCCAGTGGGTGTAGATGATATTTCCTCATCTGGAGTGTTAGCAGTTTCCCCAGTGGGCGTAGATGATATTTCCTCATCCAGAGTGCGTGCCGTTTCGCCTTGTTCAGCTTCCGAAAGTTTTGGTAGTTCTGACGGAATAGATGGAATATCTGTTGGTAGTGCCTGTCCTTGTCCTAATACAACTTCCTCACGACGGTTCCAAGGGAGATCACCCACTGGAATAGTTGGAGTTGGAGTTGGTGCTGGTGCTGAGGTTGGAGTTGGAGTTGGGGTTGGAGTTGGAGTTGGGGTTGGAGTTGGTGCTGGGGTTGGTGTTGAAACTGTTTTCTCAGGAAAGACTTGGGTTTCAGGTTGAGAAGCTGCTATTTCACGTTCACCAAAGAGACTAGCATCAGAATTTATTGCCTCAGTATCCTGATTGCTAGGTGTAGTTGGTGCAGCAGTTTCTGGCACAGGCGCTGATGCAGACGGTTGAGGAGAGACTGTTTCAGCTTCTAAGACAGATTTATCTAATGATTCTGCTGGGGGAGAGACTTCTATAAATTCAATGGGAACAATTGTTTCGTTTTGCTCCGGAAACCACGGTTTAAAGACATTAGATGAGCGCATAAACCAAAAAACCAGCAAATGCAAGGAAATTGAACTTATGGCGATCGCAATCCATAAACTTGGCGGATCTGTGTGCCGTCTCCGTTCATTGGCTGGAATTGGTGTTTTGTCAGTAACCGATGATGTCATATTTGTAACCCAAAGATGATTCGGCAATTTTGCTCATGCATGCAAAATCCAGTTTCTATCTTAACGATTAGCCATGATTTCTGGTTTAACAGCAAAAGTTAAAACTGTTTCATCAATGCCTTTAAGTTTTAACGGACTACCTTTAGTAATTTCATCGTCTTGTAAATAATCTGCCACAGCAGCAGAAACTAGAATAGTACCGGGAACAGCCGCCGCCTGCAACCTCGCTGCAATATTTACACTCGGACCAATAGCTGTATAATCAGCACGTTCAGCGCTACCAAACATCCCCACAACTGCCGTTCCTTGGTGGATACCACAGCGAAACTGTACACCTGCATATCCGTGATTTTCAAATATACCTTGCTCTTGCCAGTGCTGGTTTAACTTCGCTAGTGAGGATTGCATGGCTCTGGCTGTACTGATAGCACGACGGACTTGTTCGTTGGGGGTGAGTTCTTCCGGCGCTCCGTATAAAGCTAAAATAGCATCTCCCATAAATTTATCTACAGTACCGCCATTACTAAACACAACTTTGGTCATAGTTTCTAAATATTCATTCAGCAACTCTGCGACTCGTCGGGATCTAAGAGTATTTGATAGCTGGGTAAAACCCACAATGTCACTAAATAAAACTGTGATCAAGCGCGGTTCTGGTCGCAAATCTAGGGTTAAAGTTCCGGCTGCGGCTTTTTGTACCAATACAGGCGGTAAAAACCGTTTTAGCACGGATTCTGTGAGGTAAGTATTTAGCTCTAAAACCCGCCGTTCATTTGCTTTTAAGGCTAAGAGATTTTTAACTTCTGCCAAAAGTTCTCGGTCATTAAATGGTTTTGCTAAATAAGCATCTGCGCCATGTTCTGTACTTTCGATGCGGGTTTCTTCATCTACTTTGGCTGTGAGTAAAATGATTGGTGTTCCTTTTAAATTCTCCTCACTGCGGATCATCCGAATCATTTCTAATCCTGTCACCATCGGCATCATTAAGTCAGTAACTATCAAGCTGGGTGAAATTTCTTGAGTTTTACTAAATCCTTCATAACCGTTACGAGCTGTTTGAACTTGATAACCTTTACGGCGCAATATATCAGATACATAAGTTCGCAGATCGGGATTGTCGTCTACAACTAAAATAGAGTGCTGTATACCTGAATCGGATAATATATTTTCGGGAATATTTTGGGGAATATTTTCAATATTAATATTTTCTGTGTTTGTTTGTAGTAGTTCTAAATCAGCTAATTCGACTTTGGCACGATTCGTATTTAATTCGATAGAGGTTTCTACAACTTGTTCTATGGGTAGGTGAGAATGACCAGTAACTAGCCATAGAGTGAAGGTTGTACCTTTTCCATAAGTTGAATTGACAGTGACTTTGCCTCCGTGCATTTCTACTAATTCTTTAACTAGAGCCAAACCTAAACCACTACCTTCATAGGAGCGATTTCCTGAACCTTCTGCTTGGCGAAAACGCTCAAATAGTTGCGGAATTTGTGTGGCAACAATACCAATTCCTGTGTCTTTGACTTGCAATTTGCAATGGTTGTCTTCAGATTGCAGTCTGACTGTGATTGTGCCACCTTCAGGAGTGAACTTCATGGCATTTGACAGGAGATTGTAAACCACTTTGTCGAATTTTTCCATGTCCAAGTAGACTTGAGGACATTCGCTCATTTGTGTTTCTAGATGTAGTCCCTTTTTTTCACCATAGGGACGGAATGACTCGACAATTTGGCTAACAAATTCAACTAAATTACAAGGGCGGAAACTCGGCTGCATTCTGCCAGCATCTAGGCGTTGCAAATCTAGTAATTGGTTTACCAGTCTTAATAGGCGGCGGGAGTTACGTAGGGCGATCGCACTTTGTTGATGAGATAATCCTTCCCCAGCCAGCACCGCCGACTCTAAAGGCCCTTGAATTAAGGTGATGGGAGTGCGGAACTCATGGGAAATATTTTGGAAAAATTCAGTTTTTTGAATGTCTAGTTGTAACAAGCGCTGGGCTTGGTCACGAGTTTTTTGGTACAAGCGTGATTGCTGGACTGCGATCGCCGCCTGCGCTGCTACTGCTTTGGATAATTCCAGATCAGACGCTAACCACTTACGTGTTTTGTTACTTTGTTGTAGAGTAATACTACCAATACATTTGCCATCAGCCAGTAGGGGAACTACCATAAGCGATCGCGCTGGCATTTTCAAAGGCAAATCCACATCCTGAATTTCTAAAGCACAATGGCTCATATCATGAATTACCACTGGCTCTTGTGTCCGCAAAATTTCTTGCAGGATCGGACTCTTTTTAATCGGTGCTTGTGGTGATTCTGGCTCTACAAGGACATGACTATCTAAAACTTGCTTCGGGGTAGATTGGGAACTTTGAGAATTTTCAGAACTGTCATACAAGCCCACACAATAGACAAACTCATCTTCCTCTGCCCATAAAGACAGCATACAGCCATCGACTTGTAAGGCTTGTCCCAATTGTTGCGTAATAGCCGCAAATATATCTTCCGGGTCTAAGCTAGAACGAATTGCCGTCGTAATTGTATTAATTAAGGCTTCTCTCTGGGCCAGGGCGCGGACCTGCTCGTAGGCATAGGCTTGAGATAAAGCTAAGGCTGCCTGATCCACTACCATTAATATCAGCTGTACCTCATCCTTGTCCCAGATGCGGGGTTGATCACACTGGTGCAGCGCTAGCACTGCCATCAATTCCTGCTGACAAATCAGGGGTACAATTAAACTAGAACAAATATTTGCTGTCGCAAAAGCTTCTACTCGTTGACACAGTTCTGGTGTTTCCCCCTGAATGCGCGCATCACCTGCTACATCGTAAATTACCTGAATTTCGCGAGTTTCCCAAACAGTTTGAGCCAAAACAGAGGATGAGGGAGACGATTCAGCAACTTTCTGGTAAATAAATCCTTCATTAACCAACTGTCCATCTTGAAACGGACGTAAAAGACAAACGTCCACCTCCAACATCTGACCCACTGTATCGACAATTGCTTGTAAAATTTGCCGATAGTCTAGGGCGCTGCGAATAGTATTTGTAACCGCGTTCAGCAGTGATTCCTGGCGGAGGGTACGCGTCAGTTCGCGGGTACGGGCTTTGAGAACATTGTGAGTATCTAGAGCTTGACGGACTACAGCTTTGAGTTCCTCTGATTCCCAGGGTTTGGTGACATATTTAAAGACCTTACCAGCATTAATTGCCTCCACTAGGTCTTCAACGTCAGTGTAACCAGTTAGAATAATGCGAATAATATCGGGATATTGAGTTGCTGTCAGGCTTAAAAATTCTGTCCCACTCATAATCGGCATTCGCTGATCTGAGATGATCACTGAGACATCTCCTTCTTGCGCTAGCATAGCCAGGGCCGCAGGTCCAGAAATGGCTCTCAGCACCTGATAATCCCGACAAAAAGTGCGATAAAGCAAGTCAAGGTTGTCGGGTTCATCGTCAACAACTAAAATTTTAGGCTTACTGTTTACTTGAGATTTCATGCACTGCTTTCCTGCAGCAACGGCAGTCGGATAAAGAATAATCGAATCAGGTGGGAATGTTTCATCCTCAGATCAGAGCAGAGCATTTCGAGTAATAGGGTTATTTAGCTACATGAGTGTTGAGCGTCAAAATATTTACTTACAATAAGTCGTACATTCAGTTTTCCCATTACATCTGTTGCACTAACACTTGTAGGTAAATTTTATTTACATCAGGGATGATAGAGTAAGTGATCTTACAATAAATAATATTTCAATAAGGGCAAAAGTATAGTATAAAACGCAAAAAGTTTGCCAATTCAGAATTTAATTCGTTACTCAGACAACTAGATTGGCATCTTTAAGTTATTGGGGTTGGCACTGGCCAGACATAATCAAGCCAATTCGACAGGCGATCGCTTCTACTGATGAACTAAAATTTCCCCACTTCTCCATAATTTACCCGTCATTCTTGCCAAGACGATCACTAGGGGCAATTTCGCAGACACTAGTAATTTGCTTGACAATAAACCAAAATTGTGTGTCTAACATCCTAAAAATGATAATTTGTCAAAAATTCCAGCTTCATAGTCGAAAATTAGCTTTTACTACGACCTAATTTAATTAATTTAACATTAATTTACACTATTTTACATAGCTCAATTGATCTGCAAAAAGCTGAAGACCACGGAGAAACATCAATGTAGTTGAGCTATTTGGGCTTGAGGCATGGTATGAAAGCTGACAGTCCTTGAATATGCTTGAATGACTAAAAAGCAGATGTAGCGATGGGCAAAGCCGAGTCGTAGGCGATGGCGCGGAGCGCGCAGTGCAGTAGGCGATCGCCATACCAAATTAGCCGTGATTGTGACTGGAATCTTGGCTAGCGCCACAATGATGACAGTGGGACAAATACTTGTAAGTAAGATTATGGCAGTTTGGGCATTCAACATATTGATAGTACCCACAATGCGGGCAGTATGTATCATGTTGGCGAATTTTTTTAGCGCAGTTGATACAGCGTGAGTCTTGAACTCTCCTCACTGCCTGTGCTTTAGTATTCAAGACCACTTTTTGGAAAAGCTGGATAATTCCAAAACCAATCACTGGAATCAGCAAGATATAAACATAACTGATGAGGAACAGTAAACCACCCAAAAGAGTGCTAAGGAAATCAAAGGTAAATGTAAATAATACGCCAATTTGCAGAAATTCAAAGATTTTCAGGATCAGCGGCAGAAAAAATATCACCAGCAAATGCCAACTAATCAGCGCAATGAGTCCATATTCTCGGCGTTGGGCAAAGTTATGAACTAATAAGGCGACAAGAATCAGTGGTACAAGAAACAAAGACTGAAAACCCAGTTGAATACTGGGATACCAAAATGATGCTTGCTGATAATTTTCTTGAACTTGATTAAAGTTACTATCCTCTTGAAGAAAGCCTAAAAAATTAATGCTTTCTGGCTTTGTAACTAATTGATTTTTTAAATTAGTAATTTCCTGTTTGAGTGTAGAAATTCTGCGATTATTTTGGTCTAACTCTTGTTTAGCCTTTTCCGCACCGACTAGATTAATCGATTGTTCACGCGACTGACCTGCAATTTTTTCTAAAAGTGTGGAGTCATATTGAGCGCGAATATTGTTATTTTTTTGTTCAAACTGACTAAGCTGTATTTGCTTCTGCTCAATATTTTGGATAATTTGCTGGTTTGGGGGGATATTAATTTGCTGTTGATATTTTGCATACTGGAAGCAAGTTTGAGAAACCTTACCCAGATGTCTTTCTTCGATTTGTTGGTAAGTTTCCTCTTGACTCAGTGGACTGTTTATACCAAAGAATGAATTTTTGATAATCTCAAAATCTTTATCTGTATTAGTTTGAGTCCTGTAATTTTGCCACTGAGAATAACACGGTTCAGCCTGTGATGGGCTAATATACCATCTGCTAATGTCATCCAATCCCGTAAACACATTGACCAATATAAAAATATCAATCGCAATCAGAACCACTAAACTCACTTTATTCAGTGGTTGATTATTGATCTTTCCAGATTTGCTAAAAAATTGGCTCCAAAGACGGCGAATTTTATTAAACATATTGTTGTATAGATGGTAAATCAAACGCTGGAAGTAAAAAATGCAAAAACTAAACAGGACGGTGGTAGATTGATCATTTATATATCTAATGAAATTATCCTGGGGAAATAGCCCTGCACTTTTAATCACAGGGCAGAGAGATTACATAAATCTCAACTTACTGATGCTTGAATACCTGGAACTGCATTGATTTCTGGTGTCAGGAACCAATGTAGAGGGTAAGCGATTGCAACCGTAAAGAATCTTAAATCAGTTTATATATTATCCAGTGTTAAAATAAAATTGTGTAATATTTCGTAAATATATCATGCAAATGGAATTAGCAAATATTTAATGCTGTCAACGTAACTAAAACTGTTTCAAGTTAAAAAATCTATGGGATTATCATTTTATAAATATCAAATTGTCGGGATAGTGAGTTTATTAATGCTGGGTGAGAGTATGCTTTTTTCATCACCCAGTTACCCCAAACCTTTACTAGCACAATATAGTTTGCCAATAGCCACAACTTTTTTAAACCAAGGGTTACAGGCAATTCAGGCGGGAAAAATCCCAGATGCGATCGCGGCTTTTCAACAAGCAACTAACCTAGATCCAAATTTGGCAGCAGCACATTATAATTTAGGTTTAGCACTGCGGCAAACAGGAAAATTAAAGCCGGCTGCTGATGCCTTTTATCAAGCAACACAAGCTGACCCTAAGTTTGCTCCAGCCTTTGCTAATTTAGGTGGAGCATTATTAGAAGGAAGTAATTTACAGCAAGCAAGTGATTACTTAGAACGAGCCATAGAACTCGACCCCAAGCTAGGTTTTGCTCACTATAACTTAGGATTAGTCCGACAGCAGCAGCAAGATTGGGAGCGAGCGATCGCATCTTTTAAAAAAGCGATACAGTATAGTAAAAATGCTCCAGAACCTCCTTATCATCTAGGAATGTCTTATCTCCAGCAAGGTCAAGTTAATCAAGCCAGAGATGCTTTTGTTCAAGCCATTAAAATTAATCCTAAATATCCTGAAGCGCACTATAATCTTGGCAAGATTTGGTTTAATCAAGGCAAACTACAAGAAGCATTAGAAGCTTTTAGAAAATCAGCCGAAGCTAATTCTAATTATCCCCATGCTTATTATGCTGCTGGGTTAGTTTTTATGCAGCAAAAGCAATATGCAGAAGCAGCACAAGTATTACAATATGCCAAAGATTTATATAATGTTCAAGGTAATCCCCAATGGGCGAATAATGCCGAAAAATTGTGGCAACAAGCACAAAATTTAAATTACCAACCTCGCTGAGGCGTAATCACTTAAACTTACGTAATATGAGATTAATGGGTAGACTAACTGGTGTGGTCTGAACTTGACCAAATGGAAATAGAAAAGTAAATGTACAAGCGCTCCAAGAGTAGATTTTTATTTTGCGATCGCTGGCTGGATAGACACACAATTGTTCGCAACATGGAAGCTTTCCAAGACTTGATTGTGATTGTCTTGTGTTTGGGTTTGTTCGCCGTCATGCTGATCCAGTTGTGGGGTATATTTATGGACATCGTGCAGTCACTAGATTATAAACTTGTGACAGCTAAAGTATTATTTGTGTTAATTTTAGTCGAATTATTTCGGCTACTCATGGTCTACTTGCAAGAACATAGTATTTCAGTGGGGGTAGCAGTTGAAGTCACTATTGTCTCACTCTTACGGGAAGTAGTAGTTCACGGAGTATTGGAGACTTCTTGGATTCAAACAGCAGCAATTTGTGGTTTGCTACTTGTTTTGGCTACTCTACTACTTGTATGTGCCAAAATCCCACACATGGATTGCATGAGTGCTAACACAAAATTTTGCCCTATTACCCATTTAGAAGGTATAGAAAGGCAAGATGAGCATGGATTCTAGGATTAGCATCAATATGACGAAAATCTATTGCTTTTAGCTGAAAAAATCATCGACCACAGATGTAGCGGCTTTAGCCAAATTACTTATATCTATAGCCAAAATTTACCAGTAAAAAGGCTTTGACGCATCTGCTAGGTGGTAGAGATTATCCAAAAACCAGAAAGTTTAAAACACCGTGTAAAAGTTCTTTTAGGCGTATCTTTTCCTACGCTTTTGGAGAGATGAATAAAACTTTGAGGATGAGTAAAAATTAATTAGTCACCTCAAGGAGAATAAAATTATGGCTACAGGTAACGGACAATCACAACAACCAATTAGCAACCTAGAGTATGACTTTATCACTGTGCTGCACAATAAAGCGGAAGCAGTAAAGGCTTATGATTGCTATATCAAAGATGCACAGGAAATTAACTCTCAGCCCTGTGTAGAATTATTTCAAAAATTGCGACAATCGGAAGTAGAACAAGCCCAAGAAGTTCGCCACCATCTGCAACAGGTAATGCAGCACGGGAAAATGTAATAAAAAAGAACAGCGAACGCGTTTTCTACTTTAGTAGGTACTTGAACCCCACCCCAACCCCCTCCCATATCAAAGGTTTATCCTTTTCTTCCCCCCGTTGCGGGCAGGGCTGTTTCATTCCATCAGGAGGGAGGATTTGTCAATATCATTAGGGATAATTTTTGGGACAGAAGTCATGGAAAACCTACATTTCAATCCAAAAAATTCAAATTTTTCTCAGGATATTTAGAGCGATCGCTTTAAATATCCCTTGACATAATAAGCCTTTGAGGGAATGAAACAGCCCTGCCGTTGCGGGGGGATTGAGGGGGGTGCGAGGAGGGGCTATGACATAGCTTATATAATACGGGCATTGCACCCAAACTATGAATTATCCTGCCTGGGCAGACAGCAAAATAAACAACGACCCACAGACAGCGTATAAAAAAAAATAATCACTGCGTATTCTCGCTTTTTGCCTCCCCAAATTGACAACGGAAAATTAGCTATATTCATCACAATTCAGTCAGCAATTAAGATCATGTTTTGCAAAAAGTCACAGTGAATAACTAACAGTTTTTTTTGGCAAATTTCCCTTAATTGTGAGATTTATTTAATTAAATTAGTATTTTCGAGCAAGAGTTTTCAGCCTCTATTTCATAAGCGTCTGGTTTTGTTATCAGGTTACATACCTGCTACAAAACTTCATTAAAAATTCACAATCACTTGATAATTCCAATACATACGGAATGGTAAAGTAACATTGAAAGCAGCAAATCACTTGACGTGAATTAAAAGCACACCAAAATGAACAAAAACATCTGTATTGCCCTAACCTCAAGCATAGTAGCCGTAACAGTGATCGGCGCTACACCTCTCAAATCACAAGCACTAACCTTTGATTTTACATTTGATAATACATTTGATGGCAGTGTGACTGCTCCCATCGTAGGAACAGGAACCTTTAGCTTTGACGGAGATATTGCAGATGGACAAGTCGCACTTACGTCTTTAGCAAACTTTGACTTTGACTTTAATTTCGATAATGGAAGCAGCTTTACAAACACTAATATTGCAACGCCATTGGCTAATATTCTTGTAAACATCGCAACTATTGGTAGCGATCGTTTTGTCAACTTCGGCGGTTCGGGTGGTGGACCCTTCGGAGGGTCTCTCGATTTTGTAAATGCTGCTAACATCTTAACCTTCCAACCCGGTTTCGGACCGCTTTATCAGTCAACATCTGCTGGTGGAACTTATCAGGGGATAGCAAGGGCAGATGTTACCCCTGTTCCCGAACCAGGTAGCATCTTAGGTTTATTGGGTTTATCTTTGGGAGCGTTGGTTGCTAAGAATAAAAAACAAGCTCAACCCAGCTTAAGCAAAGTAAACTAAAAAACATCCAACATATTAGGACTTACGCACTGTACAAATTTACTATTATGTGTATGAACGAAATAGCGTCGTTTCAGGCTTTTGGGTATGAAGATTATATCACGTTTAAATGCCTGAAACCCATACCTCATATTTGGTATATTCTGTCAATGGGTAAGTTCTAACATACCCTAAAAACTACTTACTTGCAGAAATATCTGGTTTGAGTTGCAGTTCCTCTACAAATAGTGAATATTCGTCCGTAGATTATTTTTTCGTAATGATTAAACATAAAATGTTGACGATATAGATCCCCGACTTCTCTAAGAAGTCGGGGATATGGGTATTGGGTATTACGTTTTTTTAGTTTGAGCTAATCAACAAAAAAAGAGCGGGTTAAAAAACCCACTCCCAAGAGAAACATTAATTTAAACTAGCGTTACTTAACGAACAAGTTCCGGCGCACTCATAGAAATTTGAGGCACTTCTTTTTGCTGTGCTAAAGTCGGCACAGAATCACGCAACCTTGCTGTTAACTGTACAGTTGTCGCGTCATACATTTGAGTTAGTAACTTGGGATAAAACCCAATACTAATAATTGGCACTAACAAACAAGCAACGATAAACACTTCGCGAGGTTCAGCATCAATCAAAGCTTGGTGAGAAACTAATTCTTCGTTTTCTTCACCATAGAAAATTTCCCGCAACATCGACAGCAAATAAATTGGAGTTAAAATTACTCCAACAGCCATCAAAAACACCACGATAACTTTAAAAGTGGAGCTATAAGCATCGCTGGTGGCAAAGCCGACAAAGATCATTAATTCTGCTACGAAACCGCTCATTCCTGGCAATGCTAAAGAAGCCATTGAACAAGTAGTGAACATAGCGAAAATCTTTTTCATCCGCTTACCGACACCACCCATTTCATCTAACATCAGGGTGTGTGTCCGGTCATAAGTCGCCCCCACAAGGAAGAACAAACTCGCCCCAATTAATCCGTGGGAAACCATTTGTAAAACTGCGCCACTCAATCCTAAATCGGTGAACGAAGCAATCCCAATCAGGACAAACCCCATGTGAGAAATTGAGGAGTAGGCAATTTTCCGCTTCAGGTTGCGCTGGGCGAAAGATGTCAGGGCGGCGTAGATGATATTCACAACCCCCAAAACCACTAACACAGGGGCAAAATAAGCATGAGCATCGGGCAGCATTTGGGCATTCATGCGAATTAAAGCGTAACCGCCCATTTTCAGCAAAATCCCGGCTAGCAACATATGCACGGGGGCTGTAGCTTCACCGTGGGCATCTGGTAGCCACGTATGCAAGGGAATAATCGGCAACTTGACTGCATAGGCAATCAGGAACCCAGCGTATAAGGCTAACTGGAAATTGAGGGCGAAATCCTTCAAAGCCAACGCGCGCATATCGAACGTTACCGTATCGCCGTAAAATCCCATTGTCAGGGCAGACAGCAAAATAAACAGCGACCCACCGGCAGTGTATAAAATAAATTTAGTCGCTGCATATTGTCGCTTTTTGCCTCCCCAAATCGACAGCAGAAAGTAAATCGGGACCAGTTCCAGTTCCCACACCAAGAAAAATAACAGCATATCTTGAACAGCGAACACGGCAATTTGACCGCCATACATCGCCAGAATCAAGAAATAAAATAGTTTTGGCTTGAACGTTACAGGCCAAGCTGCTAAAATCGCCAGCGTGGAAATAAACCCAGTCAAAATAATCAGAGGCATGGACAAGCCATCAGCCCCTACTGACCAATTTAAATCCAGTTGAGTCACCCAGGGGTAACTCTCCACCATCTGTAAATCTGGATTGGAGAAGTCGTAAGCATTAGAAAAAGCGTAAACAATTAGTGCAAAATCTATTAACCCCACAATGAGGGAATACCAGCGCACTGTTTTGCCGTCTTTATCTGGGATGATGGGAATCAGTAGCGACGCGGCTATCGGTAACAAAATAATGGTCGTCAGCCACGGGAAATTAACTGTATTCATCGCAATTCGTCTGCAATCAGAATTATGTTTGGCAAAAAGTCACTAGTTATTAAGTAACAGTTTTTTTGCACTTTTCCCTTCATTGTTAGGTTGATTTAATCAAATTGGCAATCCCCCATCCTCCCAGATGACCTAGACCACATCTACAAGCCAGGATTATCCGTCAATATAGGTAAACTGCCTGCTAATTGCCTCCCACAGAGCAAGTGTGCCATCTGTTCTACGTTAAAATTGGCTATGGAACCCCACCCCCAACCCCCTCCCCGCAAGCGAGGAGGGGGCTATGACTCATATCTTGCACCCTGGCGATTAGGTAGGGTGCGTTATGGACTTTAGTCCTAACGCACCGAAAATCTGGGATGGTGCGTTAGCCTTCGGCATAACACACCACTACTGGCGTGACAAGGCTAAAATGTTGCAATAGATTTTTGAGAAAATCGAGATAAATCTATGTTTTCTGCTTTTTTCCTAATGCACTATTTTAAGCTTGCCACGCTACTGGCGTGACAAGGCTAAAATGTTGCAATAGATTTTTGAGAAAATCGAGATAAATCTATGTTTTCTGCTTTTTTCCTAATGCACTATTTTAAGCTTGCCACGCTACTACTACTGGCGTGACAAGGCTAAAATGTTGCAATAGATTTTTGAGAAAATCGAGATAAATCAATGTTTTCTGCTTTTTACCTAATGCACTATTTTAAGCTTGCCACGCTACTACTGGCGTGGCAAGGCTAAAATGTTGCAATAGATTTTTGAGAAAATTGGGATAAATCAATGTTTTCTGCTTTTTACCTAATGCACTATTTTAAGCTTGCCACACTACTACTGGCGTGACAAGCTTAAAATAGTGCATTAGAATGGAGGAAAAAAAAGGAGAAATTGATGGGGAGAGGTCGTAGAGATAAAGTCATATTAGATACAGAGAAAAGAAAAAGATTAGAAGCGATCGCTCGCAACGGACAGGCCCCAGCCAAAAAAATATTGCACGCACAGGTGTTGTTAATGTGCGATGAGGGAGAGGGTGCAAGGAAAAAATGGACAGATGAAGAAATAAGTATAGGGTTAAGGGTTCATCGCAATACGGTGGCAAGAATCAGGAAGAGGTTCCTCGAACAGGGAGAAGAACCTGCCTTAAATCGTCATCAGAGGTTAAAACCACCAAATGTCAGCAAGATAGATGGTCAGACTGAAGCCCAAATCATTGCATTATGTTGTTCTGAACCTCCCACGGGGCAAGCACACTGGAGTCTCAGATTACTGACGCAAGAAATTCAAAACCGAAAAATTATCATAGAAATTTCTAGGGAGACGATTAGAAAGACATTAAAAAAAACAAATTACGCCCCTGGAAAACAGAAAGATTTTGTATTCCCGAACGGGATATAGCACGTTTTGTCTCTCAAATGGAAGTAGTTTTAGACCTCTACAGCCAAGAACATAGTGATTTGGAACCTTTAATCTGTATGGATGAAGCTTCTAGACAATTAACAGGGCATCTTTATGAGCCAAAACCAATGGAACCGGGTGAAGATGCAAAAGAAGATTATCACTATACTCGCGAAGGAGTCCAAGCTTTGTTCATGTTTTTTGACCCGATCAGAGGTTGGCGACGTGTCAGCAATCGCGCTCATCGGACTCGTGTTGATTGGGCCGAAGAAGTCCGTCAACTATTAGATGAAGACTATCCCCAAGCCACCAAGGTCAAATTGCTATGTGACAACCTCAACACTCATAGCATTACATCACTTTACGAAGCTTTTCCCGCACCAGAAGCTCACCGCTTGGCTAGGAGACTGGAGATTTATTACACTCCTCGCAATGGAAGCTGGCTCAACGTTGCCGAAATTGAATTAAGCATTTTAAGCCAACAGTGCCTAGACCGACGAATTCCTAGTATTTGTCAACTATCTAGAGAATTGACCGCTTGGCAAAACGAACGTAACCGCACCGCAGGTAAAGTTATTTGGCGTTTTACTACTGATGATGCTCGTATAAAACTTAAACATCTTTACCCAGTGTTTGAAACTCACAAAATCGTTAATTCTAATGCAACATTTTAAGCTTGCCACGCCACTACTGGCGTGGCAAGGCTAAAATGTTGCAATAGATTTTTGAGAAAATTGAGATAAATCAATGTTTTCTGCTTTTATCTAATGCACTATTTTAAGCTTGTCAGTCCACTACTTTTAAAGGATGTGGGGTGATTCAATCACTTGTGTGTACACGGTAGCGCAAGGGAGGAGGGGGCTGTGATATACCTTACATGATTAGAAAACGCGATATTTTCAGATTATTATTGAGGTGTTATTGATTGTTGAGTTTTCGGAAATAGACTAATTAATGTGCGTAAAGCTTGGTTGACGGTTTCTGCATCAGGAAAATATTCTCGCACATCAGGATCAAGCATGATCGCCCCATCTTCAAGGGTGAAATGTTGGACAATTTCTCTCCCATCCTCTTGATGAACAGTCACAGTATGTCCATGCCGATAAGCTTGGTAATGTTTCCCACGTAAACCACCGGTAAAATCGTATTCTGGGAGCATTTCATTATCTTCGCTATCTGACTGTTCAGCGTTAATATTGTTCATAGATTTTCTTTTCTGCGTTTGTAGCTTTACGGCAACTAATAATGCGAATATTTGATTGACGTTCTGTGTAAACTACAACTACTAAATTATCTCTACTAGAAAGACCAATATCAATAATAGCGTTCTTCATGATCCGAGTGTTTAGAATCAGCTATCGTGATCGAGAAGGGGTCATTGAATACTGTTTTTGCTTCTTCAAAACTAATTCCATGTTTTCTGAAGTTTTCTTGGGCTTTTTTTTCATGCCATTCAAACCTCAATTCCATAGAATTACCTGTTTCATTAAAATCTTAACAACTTATGAATAATTTTAGAATGTTGGGTTTCATTTTGTACTCTGCGGGACGCAAGCTAAAAACCAACCTGGGATTAAAAAATCTTGTCATCTTTTCCAACGCAACTCTCTGCGACTCTGCGCCTGGAGCGTGAAATAAAAAATAATGTCGGGGCGGACAACCGCCCACCCCTGATAAAACTAGGTTACACCGAAGACAATCACTAAACCCAAAACCGCCCCAAAGATAATCAAGGCATAGAATTGAGCGCGACCATTTTCTAGGTACTTCAGACCTTCACCACTGACGAGGGTGAAAAAGCCTGTGAGGTTAACAGCACCATCTACTACGCGGAAGTCAACTTCCATCACTTGTCTAGCTAGGCGACGTAAGCCTAAAACAAAGACACGATGGTAAATGTCATCAAAGTACCACTTGTTGAGGGATAGATCGTAAAGTGGTTTGATTTGAGATGCGATCGCAGCTGGGTCAATTTTGCCCCGCAGGTACATCAGCGAAGCCAAGGTAATGCCAATCAAGGAAATACCCACTGAAGCCCCCGCCATGACGTAAAATTCCGTCGGGTTGAACTCAGCAGCTTTTTCCATAACTTCAGCGAGGGTTTCGCTAGGCGGAAAAATAAACTCCTCAAAGTAATTGGCGTAAGGTGTCCCCACCAAACCAATCAACATTGAAGGTATAGCCAACAGCGCCAAAGGCAAAGTCATCGTCCACGGCGATTCATGGGGAGTGTCGCTGTGATGTCCGTGGGAATCATGAGCATTTGCTGCCAATTCTCCTTTTTTCATCGCCCCAGGACCAAAATTAGGTGCTAGTGCGGCTGAATCTAATTCCACAATCACTGGAGTGGCGGCTTTTTTGAGTTTAGCCTTGATTTTCTCGTCCGTTCCCCGGAATTTGCCTTCAAATGTCATGAAGTACATTCTAAACATATAGAAAGCGGTAATCCCGGCAGTTAACCAGCCAATCAACCAGAGAAGTGGGCTGGCTTCAAAAGCCTTACCGAGAATTTCATCTTTTGACCAAAAACCTGCAAAAGGTGGAACTCCGGAAATTGCCAAGCAACCAATCAAGAAGGTAATGCCGGTGACTGGCATATACTTTCGCATTCCTCCCATTAAGCGCATATCCTGCGCTAAAACGGCATCATGACCGACAACGCCTTCCATACCGTGAATCACGGAACCAGAACCTAAGAACAACATCGCTTTAAAGTAGGCGTGAGTCATCAGGTGGAATAATCCCGCACTGTATGAGCCTAATCCCATCGCCATCACCATGTAGCCTAATTGGGAGATGGTGGAGTAAGCTAGACCCTTTTTAATGTCATTTTGGGTCATGGCAATGCTAGCCCCCAAAAACGCCGTAAATGCCCCGGTAAAGGCAATGACGTTCATGGCGACTGGGACGTGTTCAAATACGGGGTACATCCGGGCAATCAGGAAGACACCGGCTGCTACCATTGTGGCGGCGTGAATCAGGGCCGAAATGGGTGTGGGACCTTCCATTGCATCTGGTAGCCAGACGTGGAGAGGAAATTGGGCGGATTTCGCCACTGGCCCTAAGAACACCAAAATCGCCAACAGAATGGCGAGGAAATTGCTGATAGAACCTGTTTCTACGAGTTGCGCTAGGCGATCGCCCATCACACCAAAATCAAAGCTTCCTGTCGCCCAGAACAGTCCCAGGATGCCCAATAGCAGACCAAAGTCACCCACGCGGTTAGTGACAAATGCCTTTTGACAAGCATCGGCTGCGGCCTTGCGATCGTACCAAAAGCCGACCAGCAAGTAGGAACACATCCCCACTAGTTCCCAGAAGATGTAAATCTGTACCAAGTTGGGGCTAATGACTAGACCCAACATCGAGGAACCAAATAAGCTGAGATAGGCGTAAAACCTGACGTATCCTGGGTCATGAGCCATATAGCCATCGGTGTAGACCATGACTAATAACGCTACCGTGGTGACAATCACCAGCATCACGGCTGTTAAGTGGTCGATAGTGTAGCCCATGCTCAGGTGAAAATTGCCTGCTGCTGCCCATTCGAGGGTGTAGAGGTAAGGAGCGTGTCCTTGAATTTGACTCCACAGCAAGGCCAACGAGAAACTCATTGCTGCTCCCATCAGGGAGATGATCAATACAGCGTTAAGTTGTCGCAGGCGGTTTGTCACCTGATTTAAAGAAATTAATCCTAGACCAACCAGCATTGCTCCTAAAAGCGGAAATACTGGAATTAGCCAGGCATATTCATAGATTACTTCCATCACTGACGCTTACTTTTAGAACTCTTGACTAAGGCTGAACTGTTAATAATTGTGACACACACCCTTGAGGATAAAATACCCCACCCAATAAGCTTTGGGTGGGGTAATTAAGCATGGTTTTATATTTGTCGAACTGGGTACTAGGGAATCAGCACTGTGAATGGTGCTATTTATAACCAGTAACTACTCCTGACATCCAGATTTATGCTGAACGATATTCCAAGTCTGCTGTTGTGAGATTATGGTATGTTTTAGAACGGTTGTTGTAAGTGAGTTTTATTTCTTCCAAAGCCAGACGTAAATCTTCTTTACCACGGAAACCTTCTAGGCGCTGCCGAATCATGCCATTTTCCACCAACAGTAAAGTTGGTAATGACCTTAGTCGATAAGTGTTAGCCAGTTTAAAATTATCATCAGCGTTAACCCCTACTAACTTAATTTGATCTCCACATTGAGCATTAAATTGCAACAATAGAGGATGAATAATGCGACACAAGCCACACCAGGGTGCTTCAAAATTAACTAAAACAGGAATTGGAGATTGTAAAACTTCTTGAGTAAATGTCCGCTCACTAACCGACAACACCATGACGCCTCTAGATTTATAAGGTTTTGATATTAAATTAGCTATCAGTAGCAGGAATTAGCCCGCCAGTCATTTCCTCACATCAGCTTTAGGGAAACCAAAATTATGCAACTATTCCAGTGTTGATTTTCACTGTGACAAAAAAACCTGCGTGACTGCTACGGAGGCTATTTTGGCTTTTCAACTCCTAATTGTTGCGAGTCACGAAATTAGACTGCTGTACCATCGGCTCCCCAGAAAAGGCATTAGACTAGCAACAAACTACTATAAAATCTCAAACTGACTGAGCGCACCCCCACTGACAGCTTATTTGAATTTATCCTACATTGATTTGGTAGCACTTGAATAGGGTAAATCTCCCCTAACTTATATTTTCTTTTGATAGTGGGGATCATCTCAAACTACCATTGTATCCTACTAGTCGCGACAATTAACAGGGGGTGCGCCCAGAAAAGCAGACCAATAAAAATTCCTACTCCTAAATAGGCAGGACGGAGAAATTCCTGCCATTTGATAGATTGACGACCATCAATAATGGCCTGGAAAGGAATAATTGATGTCCTTTGTTTAACAATTTCAAAGGATTCACCATAGCGGGACCGAAGGCGGCGATCGCCATGCCAAACTCCAAACAAGTGATGCAAAATCAACCCAATGGAAGTAACCAAGGTAAAGCTAGTTCCTAACCAAAGGGTATGGGCAAAACACCAAATTATTTGTCCTACCATCTGAGGATGGCGGGTAATACGAATAATTCCGGTCTCGAACAGGTAGACTTGGGGCTTTTGAATGGCGGCAATTTCTAGTAAATTGAAGGTAGCAGGATACAAAAATAAAAAAGAAATCGCTGATAATACCCAAACTACTTCCCTGACTCCCGGTACGGCCTGCACGAACCAAAGCTGCAAGCCATCATAGCGATGATTGAAAAAGTAAATAATTAAGATTACAGCTAACGGTAAACTAACTAATGCAAAGCAAATGCGATAAAGCCTTGGTCCGATGTGTTTTTCTGCCCAAGGACGGAGGGCGGCTCCCCCACTGTGAGCGATCGCGAAAGCTAATTGCAACCCCAACATGACAAAATGACTGGGTGTAAGCCAAGAATTTAGCATCGTATACATAGGTGAAGTAATTTAACAAAAATTTAACTCAGTACAACCAATACCACAAAGTATTCCACCGGAGACTTTAGTCAAGATGTTGTGGTACTGTCTTTTTCGAGTAAAGCCTCCAAGTTGAAAATGCAACAAATCAAGCTCCGTAGCAAACTCACAAACTTAATTATGTAGTCATTAATCATTAGTCACTAGTCATTAGTTATTTGGGTATACATACCCCATAGCTACGCCAGCGAGCTATTGTGGGATAAAAACTAATGACTCAGGACTTCGTTCGTTAAAGCATATCCCTGGCTACGCCACGCAAGCTATCGTGGGTGTGATTAACTAAGGACTAAGGACTAAGGACTAATGACTCCGTGTAGCGGATTGATTTGTTGCCAAAGCTGCTCCTTTCAAAATTTGTGGGTTGAGCCTTATGTCTGACCTTCCTTTCACTTTAGATCAGTTACGTATCCTGAAAGCGATCGCCGCAGAAGGAAGCTTCAAGCGCGCTGCTGATAGTCTTTATGTCTCCCAACCTGCGGTCAGTTTGCAAGTGCAAAACTTAGAACGACAGCTGGATGTGCCTTTATTTGACCGTGGAGGTCGTCGCGCACAATTAACCGAAGCTGGGCATTTACTCTTAAGCTACGGTGAAAAAATCCTCAGTCTGTGTCAGGAAACCTGCCGCGCTGTGGAAGATTTACAAAATCTCCAAGGTGGTACTTTAATTGTCGGTGCTTCTCAAACCACTGGCACTTATCTGTTACCTCAAATGATCGGTATGTTCCGGCAAAAATATCCAGATGTAGCTGTGCAGTTACACGTCCACTCTACCCGGCGCACCGCTTGGAGTGTCGCTAATGGACAAGTTGATCTGGCGATTATCGGCGGTGAAATTCCCGCAGAATTGGCAGAATCTTTGGAAATTATGCCCTACGCTGAGGATGAATTAGCCCTGATTCTACCCGTATTCCATCCCTTTGCCAAACTCGACAAAATTCAAAAAGAAGACCTATATAAGCTGCAATTCATTGCTTTGGATTCTCAATCAACTATTCGCAAGGTGATAGATCAGGTACTAGCACGCTCTGATATTGACACCAGGCGGTTTAAATTTGAAATGGAACTCAATTCCATAGAAGCCATCAAAAATGCCGTGCAGTCAGGCTTAGGTGCTGCTTTTGTCTCTACCTCAGCCATCGTTAAAGAATTGCAAATGGGTGTACTACGATGTACTCCCATTGAAGGTGTGGTCGTCAAGCGAACGCTGTGGATGATTTTTAATCCTAATCGCTATCGTTCCAAGGCGGCAGAAGCCTTTAGTCAAGAAATTCTGCCTCAGTTTGCCACCCCAGAATGGAAACAAGATATGTTAAAATTATCACAACCAAAAATAGTGGTAAATACACTGGATGCAGCCACCACTAACTCTGCTGACGCAGGCTAACATCTAGTCATTAGTCTGTTGTCATTAGTCTTTTTTTTGCAAATGACTAATGAATAAATAATTACTAATTCGTAGTTCGTAATTCGTCACTAATAAGTTCAAGATGCAAGTTCCTTAATTTATTAGTGAGAAACATAAAGTATATTCCTGGTATCGAATATATTGATTAATTGATAGCAGAACATTTACGAATTACGAATTATCAATTACGAATTGTTCTGACTAATAACTAAAATGAAAGTTTACTGTACTCGTCCTAGTTGCCCACGTCCACAAAACTATTTTGCGGATTTAGATGACATAACAACGCTGAAAACAACGCAGCAAAAATACTGCACTACTTGTGGAATGCCACTGTTGCTAGATGGTCGATACGTGCCAATAAAGTTGCTAGGAAGAGGGGGGTTTGGGACAGCTTTTTTAGCACGCGATCGCCGCATACCTGGAATGCGTCAATGTGTAGTTAAGCAGTTCCAACCGGCGGGAAGTTTGTCCCCAACTCAACTGGAAAAAGCACAAAAATTATTTGAGAGAGAAGCCGAAGTTTTAGCCCACATAGGTAGCGAACACGAGCAAATACCTGATTTATTTGCCTTCTTTCCCGTCACAGTTAATAGCTTACAACCAGGAAGGGAAGACCAGTTTTTTTACTTGGTACAAGAATATATTGATGGGCAAAACCTGGAGGAAGAACTAATTCAAAATGGTAAGTTCTCTGAACCGCAAATTTTGGAGGTACTGCAAGAAATTCTTAAGGTTTTACAGTTTGTCCATAATCAAAATATTATTCACAGAGATATTAAGCCTTCCAATATCATGCGTCGTCGTGATGGAAAACTCTTTTTGCTAGATTTTGGTGCAGTTAAACAAGTGACAACGGCTTCTTTAACTGAAAATGCAACTTCTACCGGCATTTATTCGATGGGATTTGCCCCGCCTGAACAAATGTATGGAAATCAAGTCTTTCCATCTACAGACTTATACGCTTTGGCTGTAACTAGTCTGAATTTGCTGACAGGACAGGAAGCAACTCAGCTGTTTGATGCTTACACTAATCAGTGGAAATGGCGCAATCAAGTAAATGTCAGTTCTCACTTGGCTGATGTTTTAGACAAAATGCTCCTCGCTGCGGCTAATCAACGCTTTCAGTCGGCTGATGACGTTCTTGTAGCCCTGGCGCAGCAATTAATCCCCCCAACGGTATTACCATCATCACAACCACAACCACAGCCACAACCACAGCCACAACCACAACCACAGCCACAACCACAGCCAAAAGCAAAACTTCAGCGAGTACAATCTCAACCAGCTTTTTCAACTTGGGAACTATTGGGTGGCGCAGCCTTTAGTGGCTTTGAGGGCGGATTAATAGCGATCGCTCTTTATAGTATATTTCCATCATCTATAATTACTTTGGTAATCTCTGCTGTAATTTTAGGAATCCTGATTTTTGCCCAAACCAGGCGGTGGATAGAAAAGTTTGATTTATTAATCATTCCCGGAATTACTTTCGCAATTATTTTTTTTGTTCCCTTTTTACGTGGGGGGATGCAAATTCAAGAAATAGCACTGTTAGTAATTGCTGCTGGGTTGGTAGCTATTTCAATTACAGCTGTATTTCGCCTGATTTATAAATTAATATCTTTGGTACTTTAATTATAAATTAACAACTTAAAAATATTATATGTCCCACAAGAACGAAACTACAGTACTTTTGTTGTCCCTGGTCGTTACATTAGGATTAGTGGGTGGTGGTATATGGTTATTTAAAGACCGCATATTCCCCCAAAACCAATCTGCTAATAATTTATCAACACCTGATAATCAATCCATTGCCGATCGCATTAGTTTTGGAGAAAAAATTTTAACTTCTGGTGAAGCTACTGCTGCTAAAAAAGAGGGTGTGCAAGCCTTAGCTAATCAAAATTATGCTCAGGCGATCGCTAGTTTAGAAAAATCTTTAAAAATCCAGCGTAATGACCCCCAGGCACTGATATATCTGAATAATGCCCGCATTGCTTCTGCTAAAAGTTATAGTATTGTGGCATCTATACCGTTAGGTACTGCTCCCAACTCTTCCCTAGAAATTTTACGTGGTATCGCCCAAGCCCAAAATGCCATTAATACCTCTGGAGGAATTAAGGGAGTGCCTTTAAAGGTAGGGATAGCAAATGATGATGACAATCCCGAAATCTCTCAACAAATCGCGGCTAACTTAGTCAAAAATTCGGATATTTTAGGCGTAGTGGGACCTAATGCCAGTGATACGACTTTAGCAGCAGGCAGTATTTACAATACTGGAAAATTGGTAGCCATTTCTCCTACTAGCACTTCTGTCAAAATTACTAATTTTAGCCCCTACGTTTTCCGCACAGTTCCTAGTGATTTTATGGCGGCGAGAAGCTTGGCTAATTATATGGTCAAAAACTTGCAGAAAACCCAGGCAGCAGTTTTCTTTAATTCCCAAAGTAATTACAGTCAGTCTTTGAAAACTGAGTTTGTTTCATCTGTAGCGTTGGAAGGCGGCCAGGTATTAAGCGAATTTGATTTGTCACAGGGCAATTTTAGTGCAGCGAAAAGTCTAGAACAAGCCACCGGGCAAGGTGCAGAAGTGTTGATGTTCGCAACTAATACCGAAACTCTAGATAAAGCTTTGCAGGTAGTTCAAATTAACCAAAAACGTTTAAATTTGCTGGGAGGAGATGATGTTTACCGAAGAGTTGGGTCTAAAGCCCCGTCGTTCTACGACGGCTTTTTATGATTGTTGTTCATGATTATGATAAAATTACGTTGGTGCAACTGACGTAATCATCATGCTGGTATTCGAGGCAAAACTTGAGGGACAAGACGAACAGTATCAATCGCTGAACGAAGCAATTAGAACTGCGCGGTTTGTTCGCAATGCTTGCTTGAGATACTGGATGGATAACAAGGGCATTGGTCGATATGACCTGAGTAAGTTCTGTGCTATCCTTGCTGCTAATACTGAGTTCCCTTGGGTAGCCAAATTGAACTCGATGGCAAGACAGGCTAGTGCTGAAAGAGCGTGGTCTGCAATCGCTAGATTTTTTGATAATTGCAAAAAAGGCAAGCCAGGGAAAAAAGGATATCCACGGTTCAAGAAGGAACAAACACATGGTTCTGTTGAGTACAAAACCTCTGGGTGGCGACTTTCTGATGACCGGAGGCAGATCACTTTTTCTGATGGCTTCAAAGCAGGAACCTTTAAACTCTGGGGAACTCGTGACCTGCATTTCTACCAACTTAAACAGTTTAAAAGAGTGCGGGTTGTACGTCGTGCCGATGGCTATTATTGCCAGTTTTGCATTGACCATGAGCGAGTAGAAAGGCGAGAACCAACAGGTAAAACTATTGGGATTGATGTTGGCTTGAACCATTTCTACACCGATAGCAACGGGGCAACAGTTCCAAATCCGCGTCATCTGCGTAAAAGCGAGAAGTCTTTGAAACGGTTGCAACGCCGGATGTCCAAGACTAAAAAAGGCTCCAAAAATAGAGTCAAGTTTAGAAATAGACTTGCACGGAAGCATCTCAAAGTAAGTCGCCAGCGTAAAGACTTTGCTGTTAAGGCAGCAAGGTGCGTAGTGAAGTCTAACGACCTCGTGGCGTATGAAGATTTGCAGGTGCGGAATATGGTCAAGAATCATCGCTTGGCTAAATCGATTAGTGACGTTTCGTGGTCGCTGTTCCGTGAATGGGTTGAGTATTTTGGCAAAGTGTTTGGTGTGGTGACAGTTGCCGTTCCCCCCCACTACACTTCACAGAATTGTTCTAATTGTGGTGAGGTTGTCAAAAAGACTCTCAGCACTAGAACTCATGTTTGTCCATATTGTGGGCATACCCAAGACAGGGATTGGAACGCGGCGCGGAACATATTAGAAAAAGCATTAAGTACGGCGGGTCACGTCGGAACTAACGCCTCTGGAGACATCGACCTCTGCTTGGGTGGAGAAATCCCTCCTAGTAAGTCGGGTCGCGGAAAGAGGAAGCTCAAGAAGTGATTCTTGGAATCACCGCACTTTCAGGGCGGTGAGGATGTCAAACCGTCAAAACTTTAGAAGTTGGTGGAGAACAAGCATCTGGGATGGTAGTAGCAGTTCCCTGGCATATTGAAGGCGAACGCAATTCAGAATTTCCCCAAAAGTCTCGGCAGTTGTGGGGTGGTGATGTCAGTTGGCGCACTGCTATGGCTTATGATGCCACTGTTGCCCTCATTGCCGCCTTAGAACAAAATCCGACGCGTTTGGGGGTAAAACAAGCACTCTCCGCATCTAATTTCTCTGCTATGGGCGCTTCTGGTGCAATTAGATTTTTACCATCAGGCGATCGCAATGCCCCTGTACAGTTGGTAAAAATAGTTCCTGGTAACCGCTCAAGTACTGGCTATGACTTTGAACCAGTGCCATAATCAGCCAAAACCAGCGCCCCATTATTTTCAGATCAAAACTCACTGATAGTTCGGGTAACATCTCATCGGCTTTTACTCCATAAAAGCTGCCAGAATATGCTATTAGCCCTTGCCGTTGGGGCGGACGCAAGGGCCATAGACTCCTCATTACCAAAACATTTATTCTCCCTTTTAAATGTTTTGGTAAAAGGAACAAATTGAGCATTGAGATTTTTGCATCAATTACGTTACCCAATTCAGCGCCATCTGTTTGTGGTGGTCAAACAGATTGGTTCAGCCAAGCAGCAAGTAGGTGTTGCTGACTCTAACTTACTGTGGCTTTTTGTCATCAGCTTTGAACTGCGTTTTAGTTGACTCGATTAATCGAATCTGCCGGCAAGCAAATAAGATTGTCTCCTTGAGTCAGAATTAAGCCGCGCTGACGCAACTTGCCCATCAAGCGAGTCACCGTCACACGAGTTGAACCGATAGCGCTACCAATTTGGGCATGAGTCAAGGGGAAGGGCAGAGCATAGCCACGAATCACATCGGGGTCAGTTTCGCTCATGGAAGGTTCTCCATATTCCTCAATCAACAGTGTGAGAAATCCTAAAAGTCGGTCAATTGTGCGCCGTTGTCCCAAGGCACTCAGCCACAGTAATTTACGCTGGTGCTGATACCTAAAGGCATCCATTACTTCACGTCGGAAGTGAGGCCAGTTGTCTAAGTCGTGCCAGTACATCCACAGCACCGCAGTTTGGTCAACGTGGGCGTATGCTTGGAGCGTGAATGGTGACTGAGCAACAATTTCAAACGGTTGTCCCGCACCGACAAAACCCAAGAATGCTTCTTCTGGAGTTCTGTTAATTCGTCGAGACGTTAGTTGACTGGCAGTAGCACTAACTTGTGCGGTTCCTACCATGCGGATTGCACCCCTTTGGACCAAGTACAGCAATCCAGGTCTGGCTGGAATGCGCTCATCTTTGCTAAAGGTGCGGCAGCGATAGTGTTCTTGAGCCCAGTCAAGAATCCGTTGCCAAGTTAGAAAAGGCCGTGATGCCTCAGAAAAAGAAGATGGAGATTGCATAGGTAACAAAGAGCGTTCGGCTGAAGACAAAGACGTAATAAAAAGGTGCAAGGAGTGTCTTTGTGTTGGCAGGGTAGGCTTAACGCCTAACAGCGCCAGCCATCCAAAGAGTAGAAAAGCAGTTAATTTGCACTCTACTCTTTTGTTATACTTCCTACTGTACAACGATGGTAGTAAAGTTTACTTACTATTCATCGAATATTCATCAAATTTTATGCTACTCTCATATTTCTTCATGAAGTTTAGATTTATATCTTAAGATAGCTGACAAAAATATACAACTAAGTAAAAGTTACCTCGTGAGTATATGTGTACGGATACTAAAGGCTACTGGTGGGCAAATATATAGCAGTTAAGAACTTATTAAATGCTTATTTGCCTGCGAATTTAAGTTTTTATACTTTTAATGGTGAATTGATCAGCATAGAAACTAGCGAATTTCCTCTATATAAAGGTAGAGACAATAGTCGAGTTTTATATATTTCAGGTGTAGCCTTACGGTTAGCTAAATCTCATAATCAAACAACTATGGAGATAGCCAGTGGTATCGGCTCTCACTTATCAGCAATTCGTGGCGACGTTTTTAGTGTGCAAATAGTTCCCCCAGGGTTGATTTATTTAGAATTAACTCATCTATTTTTAGCTACTTGGTTGCAAAGCCTCGTAGTTACGAATATAGGGGGAGATGGGGAAATGGGAACCAGCAAAATTACCATCCACAATCCGTCTCGCTTGTTTGCTATTCAATATGCTCATGCGCGCTGTTACTCATTGGCACTGCTAGCTCACCGAGAAGGATTGATTAAACTTCGAGAACCAATACCTGATATAGGCGAAAACTCTGCTTTACGTAATTTGGTTTCAACAGAGCAAATATCTTGGCTGAACGACCATCAAAAACTCCGCCTCAGTCACACAGCCGAGGGTCGTCTAATTTCTGAGTTAGTACAAGTGATAGACTATTTAGAATGTCCTGATTTGTGTAGTGCGGCGAACTGGGAAAAATTAGGGCTGGATTTAAGTCAAACTTTTGAGATTTTTTGGAGCCAGTGCCGTATTTGGGGAAAGGTAAAAATTTCTGCCCTAGAATTAGCCCAAGCCAGACTGGGATTAATCATAGCTACTCAGTCTGTGTTGAGGTGTTTACTGGTAGACAAACTGGGTGCTGTTGCGCCTCTGGAGTTATAGCCAGGATACATTTTTTCTCGCATTACGTGTCTTGAAAAAAATTTGGCAAATCTGAATAAATTTAGCTTAAACAGTAGAAGCCTCTCACCTACCCGATCTACGGTGTACACACAAGTGATTGCGTCACCCCAAATCCTTTAAAAGTAGTGGCGTGGCAAGCTTAAAATAGTGCATTAGTTTAGAGGTCAAAAACGCCGATAAACGCCGATAAACGCGGATGATATAGACTTTGGCTAATGCCTCATTTAAAGCGTGTCAGTCCAGTAGTGGTGTGTTATGCCGAAGGCTAACGCACCATCCCAGATTTTCGGTGCGTTAGGACTAAAGTCCATAACGCACCCTACCAAAAGAAAATGAGTGCAGGTAATATTTTTCGACTTGTGTGTACACTGTAGCCTACCCGATAGGGGTGTGATGAGATGAATACGCGTGAGTGACGAATTGACCAACGAGCAAAATTGAGCATCGCGAAATTGACAACATACTCTACTTGACCATGCAAAGGAGAATGAATGTCTACGCAATTTTGTGCTGAATGAACATACCATCAGCCAATAGGATCTCAGACGCAAAAAATCAAAACTTTTCTCGTAAGTATTGACTCATTTCATCACCTCGGCTATATTATCAGTTGTGTGAGGAGCGAACCAGCGAAGGCACCGAGACGAAACACGGCCAGTCGTCGGTGTCTTTTCTGATTTCATTTATTTGGTCATGGTAGATAGAAAGAATATCTTAGGAAAGTAAAAACTTTTCAACAGCAGTTGCAACTCCATCTTTTTCTACATGAGGAGCTACCCATTGCGCGATCGCCTGCACACCTGCTGGAGCATTACCCATCGCTACACCAATACCAGCATATTGCAGCATTTCCAAATCATTAAAGTTATCACCAATAGTCATCACATTGCTGCTTTCTAAGCCTAGCAGTTCTTCGGCAATGTAGCGCACAGCAGTTCCCTTATTAACTAAGGGATTAGTGGCTTCAAAAAAGGTCGCCACAGATGTTGTCAAATACAGTTCAGCAGGTGTGTATTGGCGGCGCAAGTCCCCCAATAGCTCGTTGATCACTTCCGTATCGTCGCACAAAGCTAATATTTTAGTGGGTTCATTGGTGAGGACTTGGCGCAAATCGCCCACAGGAATCGGAGTAATACCAGAACGTTCGGCATAAATTCGACTTTCTTGGCTCAAATCCCGCACGTAAAGCTGATCATTGATATAGAAGTGGACAGATAAGAGCGATCGCAGATGCGGCTGTTCAAAGTAATCTAGTAGTTGGTGCGCCATATCCGTGGGAACAGCCCAATGGCGATGAATTTTCTGATTAGCTGGGTCTTGAATCCAAGCGCCTTGATAAGCTGATAATGGTAGTACAGAGTTAAGTTCTTGGTGGAAGCGTAAAGCGGAACAATACATCCGACCAGTTGCGATCGCCACCTGAATTCCTTTAGCTTGTACTGCGGCGATCGCCTGCTTGACAGGTTCGCTCACAGTGTTAGACTCTCCAGAAATAGTGCCATCTATATCCAGAACCAATAATTTAATATTATGTGCCACCATAGCCAAATCAGCCGCAGATGCTTTTTGCATAAATTCCCCAGGTTTTAACTCCCAGTACGAGGTTAGCAGTCTGCTATATAAAACCTAGACTTGTCTAGACATTATTTAACGTTTCACAGGGTAGCGTCGGCGCAATTAACCCTCCACGTTCAGACACGGGTAAGCCCTCCGTGTTTCTTGCGTAATTATTTAAGTTGATCGCCGCGTTTAAATCACGATCTAAGCTATGTCCACAATTACCACAGTTAAATGTCCTTTCTTTTAAAGGCATTTCTTGTTTGTGTCCACAATTAGAGCAAGTTTTGCTGGATGGATACCAACGGTCAACAACTACTAACTTAGATCCAAACTTAGTGCATTTATATTCTAGCTGTCTTCTAAACTCATAAAAACTAGCATCGGAAACAGCACCAGCTAATTTGTGATTAGACAACATACCTTTAACATTTAAATTTTCAATAGCTACAACTGCGTGGTTTTTGCAAATATGTGTTGTAGCTTTGTGGGTATTGTCTAACCTGATATCAGATACACGTTTGTGAGTTTTGGCAATTAAGTTTTTCTGCTTTCTATACCTGTTAGATGCTTTCTGTTTGCGTTGTATTTTTCTTTGCCGTCTTGCTAATAACTTTTTAGCTTTTCTGTAAGCCTTTGGGTTTTCAATTACAACGCCAGTAGACAGTGTAGCTAGGGTTTTGATTCCCAAGTCAACACCTACAGATGGGTAGGATTTGACATTTGACTCTGTAACTACATCATAAGTAAAAGCTATGTACCAATCACCAGCACGCTTACTAATAGTTATTGATTTGCAAGTAGTGTGTGGCAGACATTCATAAGTTTTTACCCAGCCAATCGTAGATAGTTTTATTGATTTACCGCCTACAGGAATAGGTTTACCGCTTGCATCTATAGTAAAACTATCGTTGACATTTTTCTTCTTGAATCTTGGGTAATCACCTCTTTTCTCAAAAAAGTTTTTAAATGCTTTGCCAAGATTGTCAAAAGCATATTGAGTAATTTTTTGACAAATACCTTTTTCTTTAATCCAGGGTAGTGCTGTCTTTACCTCGTTATTAAAGAACTTTTTCAAAATGAAGTGATTGGGTTTAAAGCCATCTTTATACAATGCTGTCCAGGTAGCTAAACCCCAATTGTAGGTAAACCTGGATATACCAGCGTGTTTACTCATTAATTGCTTTTGGGCATCTGTAAGATTTAGCTGAGTTTTCCTGGATAGCAGCATTGTTCGACCTCAATTACTGTTATACTCATATTGTACACGTATTAATAAAGGAGATCAAGTATGTCACGCCAGAAAATTTACGACGAGAAAAAGAGGAAATTTACAATGACACTCACTCCTACAGCAATAGCTTGGCTAGAAGTCCAGCGAGTTGCGATGAAGGCTACTAGCCTTAGTGATGTTATAGAGAGGCTGGCTAGAGAGAAAATGTAGAGAATTTGTACACATATGTATATTAATGTCTAGTTTATTGAGGTCTATTAGTAAGCTCTAGGAAGCAAATTTGGAGAAATTCCAAATTTCTTGCTTGTTGTGGTGTAGTTACAAGCTTTAATCCTTTCTCTGTGTCGAATTTGATACAAAAAAACCGATTTTGCTCAAAATCGGTTTTTTTAGAATTAATTTAAAAATTAAACAGCAGCAGCTATTTGATTAGCTCAATCGACAAACACGCAACTGCTGAAAAGCTATACTTATGCAAGTATGACTTGCGACAATACCAAAAAATACCAACTCTCAATTAGTTAAACACTATTCTTGAACCTCGCATGACTATTGCTCACACGATTTTTAATTTACTGAGTTTGGCCTGAATTACTCCAGGTCTTATAGATTTACCCTCAGCGTTTTCAGTCTCTTTAGCACCGACAGCGACTAATCAAAGTCTAGCAATGGGAAATCTTAAACCAGCTTTGTTTGCGTTGTGACAACACACCAATGCCGGCAAATAAACCAATTCCTAGAAGAGCAGAGGGTTCAGGAACAGTCTGCAAATCATCATAGTTATATGTGACTGTGAGATTTGCTTTAGCTAAGGTAGTCACAAAAGATGCCATGTTGCCTGATCCAGTCACACCTGATTCAGCTATAGCTGAGAATAAAAAGTCTAAGTAGCCTGTACCAGTGAATACTGCTAAATCTGCGGCATCAGTAAAGGTTATGGTAGGTATAGAACCTGTAGCCGTCAGTCCAGCTACAGTCATTCCAGAAGTACCACCAAAATCAACTATGCCGTCAAAGGCAGTAACTGTGTAGGTTTCATCACTCTCTGGAAAAATTGGGAAGGGAGGTGCTAAATCGAAATTAGCATTTGCTAGGTCGATTTCAGCACGTAATTTCACTGTGATTATAGCCTCGCCACTACCAGTATTTTCAAATCCGGCATTTCCAGTCAAATCACCGGTGAAATCTAAATAGACGCTATTAAGTGTACCCAGTGAAGAGTCAAACTGTTGAATGCTCAGAGGCAAATCTTTGATGTCTGTTACAGCGAAAGTTGTAGTCCTGTTGTAGCTTAGTGAAGCTGCATTAGCAACTCCTGCTGTCACCATCATCCCTGCTAATGTTGTGGCAGCAGCGAGAGAATTGAGTAATTTAGTTGTCATAAAAGATGATTTTCCCAAACGAGTAGGTGCATGATCACTTACCTATTTTTAACTCTAAAATTTGACTTTTAGTCATGAGAAATATACGCAATTTTGTATAAAGATTTGATGATAAAATCCGTGTGGTGATTACGTCTTTCAGAATCTAAATATTGTAGAATTTACTTAATTTGAGTATTTATACTGTTAGTTAGTTGTAAAACCATAAATATGGTTTCTACTGTGACAGAAAAATTTTGATTTTAAGGGAAATAGACGGTCAAATTGCTTAAAACTCTAGTTTATCTAGAGTACATTACTAATTTGGGAAATGCGATGCTATTTATACGGAATTTAGAATTATCTTAGAGATATCTAGAGATATCAAGATTTTCGCGTCTCGGAACTAACTTAGATACGCAATGGCTAAAATATGGTTATGTCTCAAACAAACGATACTGTAAGCGTTACACGTCCCACTTTCATCCTTGTCGATGGACACTCCCTGTCCTATCGTTCTTACTTTGCTTTCGCCAAAGGACGAGATGGCGGACTACGTACTAAGATGGGTATTCCTACCAGCGTATGTTTTGGCTTTCTCAAATGTTTGCTAGAAGTCATGGCTACAGAACAGCCAGAAGCAATGGCGATCGCCTTTGATTTAAGCTTACCAACTTTTCGCCACGAAGCTGACCCTTCTTATAAAGCTGGTCGTCGAGAAACACCAGAAGACTTTGTTCCTGATCGTAAAAATCTCCAAGAATTGCTCGAAGCCTTTAACATACCGATTTTCACAGCCCCAGGTTATGAAGCCGATGATGTCTTAGGAACCTTAGCGCAAAAAGCCACAGCAGCAGGGTATAAAGTCAAGATTTTATCAGGCGATAAAGATTTATTTCAACTCATCGACCCAGAGCAAAAAATCACCGTTTTAAATTTTAGTCCAGATGCTCTCAAACGCTCTACAAACAGCATCACCGAATTTAGTACAGAAGAAGTTAAAGCCAAATTAGGTGTATTACCTACGCAAATTGTCGATTATAAAGCCCTGTGTGGTGACAAATCAGATAATATACCTGGTGTTAAAGGCATCGGTGAAAAGACCGCAGTACAATTACTTACTACCTACGGTACTCTGGCTGAAATTTATGCAGCCCTAGATGAAATTAAAGGCGCAATTCAGAAAAAATTAGTCACGGGTAAAGAAGATGCGGAAAAATCGCAATATTTAGCAAAAATTGTTTTAGATGTTCCTTTAGAAATTAATTTAGAAAATTGCAAATTAACAGGATTTGATACCAACGTTCTCAAACCTATTTTAGAAAAGCTAGAATTCAATCATTTCTTGGGCAAAATAGACGAACTTCAGCAACGTTTTGGGGGGGAAATTGCGGAGACTTCCACAGCAGCCTCCAGCAATGATCAAGATGATGATCTCTGGTTTTTCAGTGCTGCTGACACAGCCGCATTACCACAGCAAGCAGATTCACCAGTTAAACCACGGATTATTAACACCCCCGAAAAACTCAGTGAATTAGTAAAAATACTACAAACATTCACTAACCCAGCCATCCCCGTGGCTTGGGATACGGAAACCACTGATTTAGAACCACGGGATGCGACATTAGTAGGAATTGGCTGCTGTTGGGGAACGAAACCAGATGAATCAGCTTATATTCCTCTGGCGCATAAAACTGGGGAAAATTTGAGCAAAGATGTAGTATTTGCAGAACTCAGTCCCATTCTCACCAGTGCTGATTATCCCAAAACATTCCAAAATGGCAAATTTGACCGCTTAGTGTTTCGTTGTCAAGGAATTAAACTGGCGGGAATTGTATTTGATACGATGTTAGCCAGTTATGTTCTCAATCCAGATACTCCCCACAATCTGAATGATATATCACTGCGTTACTTAGGTTTAATTCTCAAAAGTTATGAAGATTTAGTTCCCAAAGGTCAAACCATTGCTGACATCAGTATCACATCTGTGGGATATTATTGCTGTTTGCAAGTTCACGCCACATTTCAACTTGTGCAGAAATTAAGTGCGGAACTAGAAAATTTTCCCGCTTTGCACAAATTATTATTAGAAGTAGAACAACCGCTAGAAGAAGTTTTAGCGGAGATGGAATATACAGGTGTTTCCATTAATTCAGATTATTTGCACGAATTATCGCAGCAATTAGAGATAGATTTAGCGAAGTTGGAGGAAACAGTAATTGGAATTGCTGGAGAAACATTTAACTTGGGTTCTCCCAAACAATTGAGCGTCATCTTATTTGAGAAATTGGGATTAAGCACCAAATATTCCCGCAAAATCAAAACTGGTTACTCAACAGATGCAGCGACATTAGAAAAACTCCAAGAAGTTGATGAAACTGGGTTTATTGATGCCATTATTGAGTACCGCACTTTATCTAAGTTAAAATCTACTTATGTAGATGCGTTACCAGCATTAGTCCGTCCAGATACTCAGAGAGTTCATACTAATTTTAATCAAACAGTAACAGCCACGGGTAGGTTATCATCCTCTAATCCCAACTTACAAAATATTCCCATTCGTACAGCATTTAGTCGTCAAATTCGCAAAGCATTTTTACCCAAATCAGGATACTTAATGGCTGCGGCTGATTACTCACAAATAGAGTTGCGAATTTTGGCTCATTTAAGTCAAGAGCCGATATTATTACAAGCATATCAGCAAAACGAAGATATTCATACTGTCACAGCCCGTTTAGTGTTTGAAAAATCAGATATTACATCAGATGAACGCCGGATAGCTAAAACTATCAATTTTGGTGTGATTTATGGTATGGGTTCGCTGAGGTTTTCCCGTTCCACTGGGATAGATAAAAGTATTGCTAATGAGTTTATTAAGCGATTTAATGAACGTTATCCCCAGGTTTTTGCATATTTGGAAGGCGTAAAAAAACAAGCAATTTCCCAAGGTTATGTGGAAACTATTCTTGGTCGTCGGCGTTATGTTGACTTTAGAAATGATAGTTTAAGAAGATTAAAAAACAGCAACCCAGAAGAGATTGACTTAAGTAAATTAAAAAATATCGGTCCTGAAGATGCGGGATTATTACGGTCTGCGGCTAATGCGCCAATTCAAGGTTCTAGTGCTGATATTATCAAGATTGCGATGATTAAAATGCATGAAGTTTTGCAGAAATATGACGCACGTTTGTTATTACAAGTTCACGATGAATTAGTGTTTGAAGTTCCTCCCCAAGAGTGGGAAGAATTGCAACCACAAATTAAGTCAGTTATGGAAAATGCTGTAACTTTGAGTGTCCCATTACTGGTAGATGTCCGCGCCGGTGATAATTGGATGGAAACGAAGTAATTACAAAGTTCGTAGTAAGGGCTTTAGCCCTTATTTGTTAGGACTTACGCAAAAACTCTCTCAAACCCTTATTCCTCTGTGTTCTCTGCGTCTCTGTGGTTCGTTATTCCGTAATTTATGCGTAAGTCCTATTTGTTAGCCTAGAGTCTTTAAGAGGTTGTTTGAAAAGTCTAATTTATTACAGCCCTGGCGACTAGAAGTCGCGGCTATACAAACTAAACCCGCACTTCGACAAGCTCAGTGACCACCTGCGCGGGTTAAAAATCCCACTTTTTCATTAGTCCACGGAGGTGGACTTCGCCTGTGTAGTAGCGAATTATATTCGCCCAAAAATTTTCTACTTTATTATTTACACTATCTTACTGTTTATGATTAATCATGATCGCTTATTTAAGGAACTGCTAACAACTTTTTTTGTAGAGTTCCTAGAATTGTTCTTACCAGAAGTGCTAACTTATTTAGAACGAGATTCTATAGAGTTTTTGGATAAGGAAGTTTTCACTGATGTCACTGCTGGAGAAAGATACGAAGCCGACTTAATTGTTAAAGCTAAATTTCTAGGTCAAGACTCTTGCTTTCTGATTCACGTTGAAAATCAATCTTCTAAGCAAGCCAATTTTGATAAGCGGATGTTTCGCTACTTCTCACGGTTGTATGAAAAATTCGATATCCCTATTTATCCGATAGTTTTATTATCTTACGATTCTCCGAAAACGCCGGAAACAAATGTACATCAAGTCGCATTTCCTCACAAAGTTATTTTACAATTTAACTATGATGTCATTCAGCTAAATCAACTCAACTGGCGGGATTTTCTCCGTCAAAAAAATCCTGTAGCTACTGCGTTAATGGCAAAAATGAACATCGCACCAGCAGAACGCCGTCAAGTCAAGTTTGAATGTTTGCGTCTGTTAGCGACGTTAAAATTAGACCCAGCTAGAATGCGGTTAATTTCCGGTTTTATTGATACCTATTTGCGCCTCAGTCCACAAGAGCAAAAACTTTTACAAGACGATATTGCTACCATAGAACCAAGAGAACAGGAGGAAGTTATGGAAATAGTTACAAGTTGGATGGAAGAGGGAATTGAGCAAGGAAAAGAACAAGCAACACTATCTTTAGTTATGCGCTTACTTCCTAGAAGGGTGGGGACACTGACACCGGAGTTAGAAGCACGGGTTCAGCAGTTATCGCTGACTCAGTTGGAAGATTTATCTGTAGCGCTGCTGGATTTTTCTTCGGTAGAAGATTTAACAGTTTGGTTGGAACAAATTCCAGTCAACACTTCTAATTAAGGATAAGGGACTGACAAATAAAAAATACCCAATTTGTAGGGTGGGTATAGCCCTGGGGACATGGCTTCGCTAAAGCGCAGCGTAACCCACCATAAACTTACAGCGATTTTCAGCTAAATGAACCACATTTTTATATCTCACGCAAAGGCGCATCAGCGAAGCGTTCGCGTAGCGTGCTGTAAGCTCTAGCACGAAGTGCGTTAGGCGCAAAGGAAGAAAGAAATACAGATATCAGGGTGTGGTCTAAATACATGAAAACTGCTGTAAGAGATAATAATAGGTGATGCTGCTGAGTTTATCCATTGATTTTATCTTCGATAATTTGAATCTCTTCTGCTGTTAATCCGTAAAGTTGATAAACCAGTTGATTTATATCTGCTTCTAATGCGGTTGTGTCTGCTTGGGTGTGTAATTTTTTAGCCGTGAGGATTTGCTCAACTAATTGTTCTAATAATATTCTCTGGGGTTCTGTAGCTGTAGCGATAGGTATTTGAGAAACATACATTAGCTTAAATTCAAAGAATCCTCCCTGTTTAGATGCGGCTATTTGTTGAATGAACCACCACATTAAAGATGAGTTAAGAATTGCTAAAGTATAATTAATATTTTTCGGAATACAAATAGAGGTTTTATCGTTGCTGTAATATCCTGAAAAATCGGAAGCATATTCAACATTATTAATAATTGCAGGAATTATAATTTTAGGTTGTTCAAATTCTTCCCAGTAAATACAAGAGCGCAATTCCCAAAAGAATTTACCCTGGTCGCATCTCTTAATTAATGCTTCCCTAAATTGAGTAAAATGTTGATAAATTGCAGGATATGTGATAGCTAAAACTTTCTCTGCTTCTTTTTTCGGTTTATCAGACCAAGGATGTTTTTTATTTTCAGAAGATTCGATTTTGATGATATATTGATTAGCAAATTCTACACACCATCGCTTCACATCTCTTCCACGTAAGAAAGGTTTTAAAACTTCAGCAGAGGAGGGATGTTCGTTAATCAATTTATCACGAGTAGCTTGATCTACAACAAAAGCTTGATTAAATCCTGTTTTAATACCATAATAAAATCTGCCGTTTACATACTCTCCTAACGGCGTTCCAGCGTTTCTGATTTTTGCTAACAAATCTAAAATATCTGAAGATTCTACTCTCCACCCGTCAGGTTTTAAATTTTCTTGTGAAATTCTCACACCTGACTGATTTAACACCGTTGCAAATTGTGCAATATTTTCTTTCTTGGCTTTATCCCATGACAAAGCTTTGACTTCATTTTGATCAGATTTACAGTTACTTAATGTAATAATACTAGGATAGGCGATCGCTTCCTCAAAAACCGGAAAATCTCCAAAATCAATTAAACTATGAATAGTTGTTGTCGCTGTCAAAAGCTGACGTAACTTTTCACCATAACCAGCGCGAAAATATTTATTAGAGGAAATATAAGTTAAATAACCTTTTGGCTTTAATAATTTTAAACCTAGCTCATAAAAATATACAAATAAATCTGCAATTCCTGTATAACATTGATAGGTTTGTTGCAAAATTGGTTTCAAATCCTTAATTTCTTCTTGTCTAATATAAGGAGGATTCCCAATTACCACATCAAACCCGACAAACTCCCCTTTGTTATCCAAAACTTCAGGAAATTCAAAACGCCATTCCAGGGAATTTTCATAAATCTGACCGTTTTGTATATCGTCAATCTCAGCTTTTAACTTGTCAATTTCATTATTTAACTTAGTTACTTTTTTCTCCCGCGTCTTTTTCTCAGCTTTGGTTTCTTCAAACAACAAAGTCTGATTTTCCAAATTATAAAGTTCACCCTCCAACCGTCTTAACTTGGTTTTATTGGGGTCACTTAGTCCCAGAGTCGTCTGAAAATTACCCTTAATATCTTTAATTAGCTTTTCCATTTCCCGTTTCTGCTGTTTATTTTCAGCGTTGCGGTAAGTTTCCACAGCATGGCGATAATTATTTATACTGTATTGCTTTTTCTTTAAAGCTTGGCGTAAATCAGCAGACAACGCAAAACGACTCATTAAAGAATTACCGCATTTGATATTAATATCAATATTTGGTAGAGTTTCTAACTCTGAAAAACCTAACCCCCCAACCCCCTTCCCGACACGGGAAGGGGGAGAATTCAAAGTCTCTTTCCTTGTAGGAGAGAGATTTAGAGAGAGGTTTTCTACATCAAAATTACTCTCAGCTTTATAATAAGCATTTTTGAGAAGTTCAATCCATAACCGCAGACGACATATTTTTACAGAATTGGGATTAATATCTACACCAAATAAACAATTTTCAATAATCGTCTGCTTTTCATAAAATAGAGTTTCTTGTATGCGTTGACTTTCCTTATTTTTAGGATTATACTCAAATAATGAGCCGTCATCATCAGTGATAACTAACTCATCATTTACCACTTCAACGTGATAGTCTCTTAATGTTTTACCTGACCTATCGAGTAAAATTTTCAGTTCGCTTTTAACGGCTATAATTTCGTTGAGAGCCGAAACTAAGAAATGTCCTGAACCTACAGCCGGATCACAAATTTTTAAACTGTTAATAATTTGATTAGCTTCTGGTTTATCGGATATTTTCTCATACAATTGCTCAATATCTTGACAATTCCAACCCTTAGCCTGATTAAATTTCTGCAAAACGGCTCGGCGAATTGTTTCACGACACATATACATGGTAATGAAACCTGGAGTAAAGAAGGAACCATCTTTATATCCGTTAATCTTCTCGAAAATTAAGCCAAGTACAGAAGCATTAATTAGTCTTTTGTTGTCTTCTTGAATTTCTTCGGAACCTTCGCTGCTGAAGTCGTAAGCGTTCAGAAATTCAAACAGGTATTGTAATGTGTTTAGTTCACCTGTGCGCTTTTTACCATTGCTGTCTTTTAAGATGCTCCCGGAGAAAATCGGCAAATTCTCATCTCTAAGGTTGCTGATAAATATTGTTACTTGTTCAATATCTGTTGGTTCAAATAGGGAACTATTTAAATAAGGAACATTGGTAAATGTTTTTTGGATATTTTCGTTTCTCTCGCTGGGTTTACGTGCTAAGACGCTGAAGAAAAGACTGTTTAAATCATCGAGTTTTTTGATTTTTTCTAAATTCAGAAAGCCAAAGGATTTATCATTCTTGTGATATCTAATTAATTGTGCTTCTAATAATTTCAGAAAAAGTATGTGATTAATCCAAGTGATTGATAATTCTAACCCAAGATTAAAAAGTTGCTCTTGGTAAGTTTCCCCAAATTGCTCTGGCTTTTTGAGGCGAGAAATTTTGTCTAAACTATCAAGTTGCACAATTGCATTTTCAATGAGGGAACCTGAATTTCGTTCACCTGCTTTTTTACGTTGAATGAGTTTTCTACTACCTTGCTTGGTTTCCGTCAAACCGATAATATGTAATAGTTCGCTATAAAAACCTTTGTCAAGACTATTACTATCGTTAGCAAAGGGTAATTTTAATAAATGTTCTGGTGAAAGTAATTTAAACAGCGCTATTAGTTGATGATCATTTTGCTGCTGTGGATGATTTAAAATTTCTGCATAGTCTCGAATATCAAAATAGGTAAAAGGAATTGAGTTTTGAATTTGGGCTATGGCTGGTTGAGCTATTTCTTTATAGAAAAACTCTGTTTTTTTACTGGATAATCTCCCGGCTTCAAATTCGGTAAATTGGTTTAAAAATGTTTTGTTTTCAATGAAAAGTTTTTCAAAATTATTTGCGTCAAAAATAAACCATTGGTAAATATTGGTAGCGATTAAATATTTAATTTCTAGGTTTTTATTTGTAATGCGATCGCGCAAAAAATACAACACCAATTCTTGAAATGCTTTAGTATTTAAATTATCAATTTTGAGCATTTCGCCTGTGTTCGTTGGCTTTTTAGTTTCTAAAATTACACCAACGGTAGTTTGAGCATCTTTACCGTTATGAATAACAAGGTCATTATGTCCTTTTGTATTGATAAAATGATTGGGGCTATAATAAGTATTCTTTAAAAAATCGGCAATCAAATTTTTATGAAATTCTTCAGATTCCGCTTCGTTGATTTGAGCGATGAGGGTAGACAGATTATTTTTAAATAGGTCAATTTCAATTCTGTTGGGCTTGACTTTCAGGAATGCTTTATTTAAGGCTTGTCTTGGTTGAAGTTTATTCATTTTTTTTTAAGATATGCAGACGCGATAAATCGCGTCTCTACAAGTCCAGTTACCGAACGCGACAAAATTTGCGATCGTTATCATGTTCTGGGTATTGCCAAGAATAGGCAAAATGGCTCACTCCCTTTAATTGGGGAGTAGATTGGCGTAATGCTTGCATTTGCGTTTCAAGTGATGGACGATTACCTACTGCTTTTCCCCAACTTCCGGCTAAAGCAGGAATAACTTTGGTTCCTGGTTGTGCAGCATTCAAAACTCGTTGCACTTCTTGTACAATGCAACTGGCATTACCACAAGTCGAATAAGACATGGGATGCCATTCTAAAGAACTAGGGAACCTATCCCAAGGTTGCAAGCGGGAATCATAGCCTCGTCCGATAGCTTGATTACCATCGGGAAAAAACACGGCTCCGGAGGGTATTCCTTGTTGCTGCGCTGGGTAAGCAGCTAAGGCGACAAAATCTAAGATCCCTTGCATCGCGTGAGCAACTGCTAGTTGCCACAATTGTAATTGTAATAATGGTTGTCTGTCGGTTGCAGAGATGATTGACTTTTGCTCTGGTTGGGGAATTCGCCCTTGCCATAAGGGTTCGTTTTCTTGAGGGTGAAGCTGATCGATTTCGTTGATATCCCCAGCTGTGACGTATCCTTTACCCACAAAACGCTGAATTAGTTCTCGTCCTTTGTTATTCTGGGCGCGGTTAAATAAAGCTTGTTGAGTGGCTGGAGTAAATAGCCATAAATCAGAGACTTTGGTCGCAATAGAATCAGTTCCGGCTTGTCGTGGATAGCGCACGTAGTCAAATAGAATTCCATCTGGGCGGCGGCGGACTACTTCTTGTACCATTTGATAGTAGTCGCGTTTGGCTTGTAAATTATAGGGGTCAATGAATAGTTGAGAACCGTTATCAGTGACGGATAGGCTGTTTTGACCTTTGCCATTGCGTGCGATCGCATCTACTCGATCTGGACGTTGAGCGTAAGTATAGCCGAAATTGTTGGTAAACACCCAGGCGTAAACTTTTAAACCACGTTGTCGCCCTTTTTGAATAGCCACAGACAGCAAATCGATGTTTTCGGCTCCGGGGGTGCGAAGTACAGATGGCCAGACTGTGGGGTTAGCTCCTGCTGGTAATAATACTTGCCCATCCGAAAAAGCTTCTACATAAATTTGATTGTAGCCACGGTTGACAACCCGATCCATAATCTGGTCAATCGCTCCTGGCTGAATATCACAGGGATATAAACGTAACCAGATAGCTTGGGTTTCTGGCCAAGTCCGATTCCGACAATTCTGCAACTCCTGTCCATGTTGTTTAACCAGTTGTTGGTAGCGGTTCTGAGCATCTTGATTGCCTTTGAGCGCTAACAAACGTAAGTCTTCTTTGGCTTTTGCTGCTGCTGTGGTTAATTGGCAATATTCGGTTACTTGCGCCTGTGCTGCTGGGCTACCAAAGTGAGAAATAAACAAACTACTGGTAAAAACGGTAGCGAACAGACAGCGCCAAAATGAAATTGTTCTGGGAAGATTCAAAGGACAGTTAAACATACCTAAAAGTAGAAGCACAAATAAATAATCAATCCTAATGCAAATAATTTTTAGCTACAGGTATAAAAATTTCAACTTATCACTGAAAGTTTCGCAGCTTACATATTCAAGACTGCAAAAATTCTCTTTCTGTTGCCCGATTTTTTGATAAATTTTGAACATGAAGTTCAAAACCCTGGAACAAAAAGCAGATTGGCGCTATTTTGAAGGAATTTATAGTTTGATTTTTGATGATTTAAGTTTTATTGAATCCGTTTATTTACGGTATATACTTAGATATGGATTTTCTAATCTTCTAAGTACGCAAGTATCTGTTTACCCTGAGAGAAAGAAGCCAGTATTTGTCTAAATCTGTGGTTCGTTATTTATTTCTGCACAAAAGAGTCAAGAGTCAACGGTCAAGAGTAAAAACCGAGGACTCTAGACTTTTGACTCTTAACAATCGAACTACCAATAGTTAAGCCCCACGCCTCAGCGCAGTTTCTACCCGTGCTAACTCTTGCTCTAGACGAGTTCTGAGCTTTTGGGGTACGGGACGATTTGGGTAAGAACTGTAGTGACCAGCGAGGGAGTTGAGAGTCTGTTCGCATGGTTGTAAAGGAACTAAGACTGGAAACAGAGTTATCCCGTTGGTAGCGAGCCGAAAAATCGTTAATTTTTTGACGTGCTTCTGCTTGAATAGCGGCTCTGTCGGGTGAATCTGCTGTTAAATCCAGAGCTTCTTTCATAACATTGACTACAGCCAAGGTATCTTGACGATAATCACCTGTCAAACTGTCTGGACTTTCAGTACAGCCCATGAGGCCAAGGGTTACAACCAAAACCAAGGCAAGTAGACGCGACCAATAGCGCTTCATATTTGTTCAGTGAATAATACGTAAATCAAGGTCTATCCTATCCTGGATTGGTATCCTGGGGATCATTTCGGTGAGGGAGTGGGGAGAAGAGGCAGGGGTGCAGGGAGCAGGGAGCAGGGGGGAGAAGAGGCAGGGGAGCAGGGAGCAGGGAGCAGGGGGGAGAAGAGGCAGGGGTGCAGGGAGCAGGGAGCAGGGAGCAGGGGGGAGAAGAGGCAGGGGTGCAGGGAGCAGGGGTGCAGGGAGCAGGGGTGCAGGGAGCAGGGGTGCAGGGTGCAGGGGTGCAGGGAGCAGGGGTGCAGGGAGCAGGGGTGCAGGGAGCAGGGTGCAGGGAGCAGGGTGCAGGGGTGCAGGGTGCAGGGGTGCAGGGAGCAGGGGGGAGAAGAGGCAGGGGTGCAGGGAGCAGGGAGCAGGGGGGAGAAGAGGGTAACTTCCCCATGACCAATGACCAATGACCAATGACTAATGACCAATGACTAATGACTAATGACTAATGACTCTGTGATATAGAGTGTCGCGTTGTTGGTGGGGTCTTCCTAGAGATGCGATCGCACTTTGCAGAGTTTCCACTTCCATACAAGTACCGCCCACAGCACCTGCCATCGTGGTAATGTGTTCTTCCATCAGCGTACCGCCGATGTCGTTGCAACCCCACAATAAAGCTTCAGTAGCACCAGCTAGCCCCAGTTTTACCCAACTTGGTTGATGGTTAGGTATGTAATTTCCTAAATAAATCCGCGCCACAGCTGTGAGTAATAAAGCATCATTTAACACTGGTTGATCACGTCCGACACGACGGCGTAATGTTTTAGGTGCTTCTTGTCCAACAAATGGTAAAGGAATAAATTCGGTAATGCGCGCCGGATATTCCTGATCAATGGCAGTTTTTTGGAGCGATCGCAATTTTTCTAAATGCCCAATTTGTTGTTCTGGCGTTTCAATATGCCCTGATAGTATGGTGCTAGTGGTGGGTAAACCTAATTTGTGAGTCTGTACCAACAATTTCTAGCCAAGTGGCTGTGTCAATCTTTTCTGGACACAGTACCCGCCTGACTTGATCATCCAACACTTCAGCTGCTGTTCCTGGCATTGAGCCTACACCAGCATCCCGCAAAGCCGCAATCACATCAGCATATTCAATACCATCAATTCTGGCGATAAATTCCACTTCCTGGGGTGAAAAAGCGTGTAGATGTATCTGAGGAAATTCCTGCTTGATAGTTTCTACTAGCTTGAGGTAATAATGTAAAGATTTGCCATTAATCTGTGCTTGTGGGTTTAATCCCCCCTGCATACAGATTTCCGTTGCGCCTCTTTGCACTGCATCTGTGGATTTTTCGACAATTTGCGCCCAATCTAACCAGTAAGCACCAGCATCACCATCATCTCGGCGGAAAGCGCAAAAACTACAGTGCTGCTCGCAAATATTAGTAAAGTTAATATTGCGGTTAATGACGTATGTCACCGTATTGCCTGCTTGATTGTAGCGGAGTTTGTCAGCTGTGGTCCGAATGGCAGCGATCGCCTCTGGATCAGTTTGTTTTAACAATACCACTCCATCGGCGGGAGATAAATCGTACCCCAAAAGGGCATGATCCAAAATACTATCAACAGTTTTACAGGGCATCAGTGATAATTAAGTTACTCTTACTATTTATTTTCGCAGAAATTAGAATTAATCTTCAGACCATCAAGATTGCTCACATTCATATTTGAATCAAATTAATCAAAGCAAAAAACATTTTTGGTATAATCTCTATCGCCTAGTATGAGTGAAAAAACTAGTTCCTTATTGTTAGAAATAACTACCCCATTACAAATTTCTGAATTACCTCCTCCCAGCTTAGGTGCTGATAGTGAACCCATCTATTTTTCACTGGTCATTCCCACTTATCAAGAGGGTGACAATATTCATCATCTTCTCAAAATATTGAGTGAATTGCTCAATCAATCTATACCAGGACAATACGAGCTAATTGTAGTTGATGATAATAGTCCTGATCGCACTTGGGAAATAGCACAATCTCTCATGAAAGAATACCCGCAGTTGCAGGTAATGCGACGGGAACAAGAACGGGGGTTGTCTTCAGCTGTAATTCGGGGATGGCAAGTGGCTAAGGGTAGTATTCTAGGGGTAATTGACGGAGACTTACAGCATCCACCAGAAATATTAATTCAATTATTGGTTGCAATTAAACAGGGCGCAGATTTAGCAGTAGCTAGCCGTCATGTCGAAGGAGGTGGTGTTAGTAGTTGGAATATAATCAGGCGTTTTTTGTCCCGTGGCGCTCAGATATTAGGATTGATTCTGTTACCAGGTGTATTGAGTCGAGTTTCTGACCCCATGAGTGGTTATTTCATCGTGCGTCGTGCTTGTATTGCAGGTGTCATACTTCATCCAGTAGGATACAAAATTCTTTTGGAGGTAATTGGCCGGGGAAATGTGAATCAAATTGCTGAAGTTGCTTATATCTTCTGTGAGCGTCAACAAGGTGAAAGTAAGGTGACATGGAAGCAATATGTGGAATATTTACAGCACTTAGTCCGCTTGCGATTGTCTACGGGAGCGCTGGGACGAGTTCAGCAAAAAATCAATTTCCCCATTAGTAAATTCCTGCGGTTTGGATTGGTGGGACTGAGTGGGGTGTTTGTGGATATGGCTATACTTTATTTACTCAGTGATCCGACTACTTTGGCTTTACCCCTAACACGGAGTAAAATCATTGCTGGTGAAATTGCCATTTTCAATAATTTTCTGTGGAATGATGCTTGGACATTTGCTGATGTCAGTAGCCAGCAGCAGGAATGGCATCAACGTCTAAAAAGATTTTTGAAATTTAATGTAATTTGTCTTGGCGGATTAGTTTTAAATGTCTTGGTGTTGAATTTAGTATTTAATCTGATCATTCGTAACAGATACATTGCTAATTTGATTGCGATCGCAATCGTTACTATTTGGAACTTTTGGCTGAACTTAAAACTCAGTTGGCGAGTCACCGATGTTAATTAACCGCTATTTCATTGAATTAAAATCTCAATTTTGAGGTTAAAAAATAAATATTTTGCAAGTTTAAAAAACCATAAGAATTATCCTTCATGAACTACCTACACCTGTTAATTATAATTGCATTTAGCTTATTCTTCCGGCTGCCATTCTTCTTTCGCGCTACATTTAATTGGGATGAAAGTACATTTATTTTGATGGGTCAATCTATTTTAGATGGCAATTTACCCTATGTAGAACTCTGGGATGTAAAGCCACCACTAGTATTCTTTAGCTATGCTTTAGCTATTTTAGCTTTTGGTAAGTCTATTATAGCTGTTCGCTTATTTGGAACCCTCTGCGTCATGATTGCGGCAATCCTCATTTACTATATTTGTCGCTCTGTGTGGAATTCCAAACTTAGTCTATTGGCTGCCATTATATTTATCATCTTAACTGGTCCTTTGATGGATGGTAAATCTGTGATGACTGAGCATATAGCTATTGTGCCATTACTCGGTTCTTTAGCCCTACTTGTTAGTAAGAATAAGTTGATTAATATTAATTTTTTCTTGGTGGGTTTGCTGATGGGTTCTGCGTGTATGATTCGCCTGAATTTAGCTTATTTAGCATTGATTTTAGGCGTATACATTGCAGCAAAAAGTATTAATTTTCATTCAATTAAAAAAATATTTTTGGCAATATTTGCCTATGGAATTGGTTGTTTAATTCCGTTTTTAGCTTTGCTCATACCATACATATTAACCAATAATACTCAACTATTTAAAACTTCGGTCATTGATGCCTCATTAAGTTACTCTAATGCTCAAGCCTCATTATGGGAACTGATATTTAAACAACTCTATAATGTTTGGGGAATTATATTTATCATCGGCTGCTTCCAGATGATCAGGATGATTAAACTATCAAAAAACTCTTCAGCTAAACAAAGTCAATTAATATACTGCTTGATATTCTTTGTTGGTATTGAGTGGTCGATTTTAAATAGCGGGGCAGCGCATAATCATTATATGATTCAACTGGCTCCATTTTTTGCTGTAGTATTGGCATCTTGGTTCCAGAAAATCTTGAATTTGAACCTCAAAGCAGGCTATTCTATTCTGATATTAACCTTAATTCTGACGGCGTTACCAACATTCAATGAATACAAAACAGTAGGATCGCGCCTAGTTGCACAACAATCAATGTCCTATGGTAAAGAATATGATTTAGCGCAATACTTATCTGAAGAAGGCGGGCGCAATATGACGGTGTACATGATGGAGTATCACCTCGTTTATTGGCTGTTGGATATTAAACCGCCAACGAAGATAGTCACGCATCCATCGAATATATCAAAAGACTATTTATTCCGTGTTATGCAGAGTCCAACTACTAATACTAATCAAGAATTGCTCAAAGTGTTGGCACAAAAACCTGAGTTTATTGTCAAGAACGAAAACGTCTGGTATTTACAAGGTCATCCAGAGGCGATCGCCTTACTGGAAACCACACTAGAAACAGATTATACACTGTTAAAGAACATGGAAGAAACGCAAATTTATCGTAAAATATCTAACGTTGCACAATAGATAGAAGTGCGAGGTAGTTTACTTGATAGCTTCAGCCAGCAAAAATTCTGCCAAAAAATAGATGTATTTAGATAATAATTGGCGCTCTGTTGTTTCGACTCGCTGGTTTCATGCTTTACTGTTGCTGATTTGGTTAATTATCGGTATCAGCTTACGTTTAGCTAATTTGACGGAAAAATCTCTTTGGACTGATGAGTTTTCCACCTTAGTATTTAGTCTGGGAAATAGTTTTTTAGGAGTACCGTTAGACCAAGCGATCGCACCTGATATCCTGTTACAACCACTGCAACCACAAGCAACTGCTAATATCCAAGACGTATGGACACACCTGAGTCAAGAAACTAACCATCCTCCGCTTTACTTTTTTCTAGCTCATTGGTGGATGCAGTTATTTCCTACACCAGGCGGTTTAGTTTCTTTATGGGGAGCGCGATCGCTAGCGGCTATTTTGGGCGCAGCCTCGATTCCTGCTATCTATACCTTGGGCTGGCTAACTTTTCGCTCGCGATTAGTGAGTCATTTAGCGGCTGCTATGATGGCAGTGTCACCCTTTGGAATATTTTTAGCACAAGAAGCACGTCATTATACTTTGGCTATTTTGTGGGTAATTGCTTCCTTGACCTGTTTGGTAATTGCGACACGTCATATTCAAAATCGGACTCAATTATCCATTTATCTAGTCCTTTCCTGGGTAGGAATTAATGCTTTGGGTATTGCGACTCATTACTTCTTCGCCCTTACCCTATGTACAGAAGCTTTAGTAATCATCTTTCTAGGTTGGCATCAAAACCCGACTAGGGCTAAATTGTCTCTGTTCTTTTCCCCTCTTTGGCAGCGTATCTATATCGTTGCGGCTGGTACTTTTGTGGCAGGATTAGTTTGGTTACCTGTATTTTTGCAAAATAGCTATGGCAGTCAATTAACTGAATGGATTCAACATCCACGAGTCGGGATTGCTTGGATTAGCCCAATTTTTCAAGCTTTTGCAGCCTGGATAACTATGCTTTACTTACTACCAATAGAAGCACCACAGCTAGCAATTATGATTACTTCTGGAGTAGTAATGCTGATGTTCTTGATTTGGGCATTACCAATACTCATTCGTGGCTTCAAAGTACAACTACAGCAACCAGAGAATCGGATTATAACTCAGGTATTAGCTGGTTTAGTTGTGGGAGCGATCGCTTTATTCTTTATTTTTACCTATTTTCTGGGCATTGATTTGACACGAGGCGCTCGTTACAACTTTGTCTACTTTCCCGCAGTCATAGTTTTATTAGGTGCAAGCCTCGCAGTTTGTTGGCGTGATGAAAGTATAGGCAAATGGGGAATCACTGGCAAAAAAGCCGTAATCCTCATTTGGCTGATGGGATTTTTTAGTGCTGTGACAGTTGTTTGCAATCTCGGTTATCAAAAATACTACCGCCCTGACCTTTTTGTACAACTGATTCCACAAACATCCCAAGTGCCAGTCCTGATTGCTACTACCCAGATAACTCATGTACACATTGGCGAAATGATGGGGATAGCCTGGGAGTTAAAATCTTCTAATTCACAAGTTAATACCCAATTTCTCCTCGCCCATCAAGACCAAAATCCCAATACTTCTACTACAGCCCTAAACAATACCTTAAAAGAGTTACCACGACCCTTTGATTTATGGTTAGTGAATTTTCAGGCTCCAATAGCTGAAGAAGTTAAAAAATGTGACTTAGAAAAGCAAAATTTGCCAGCAATCAACGGTTATGTATATGAACTTTATCACTGTAAATAATCGTTTTTAATAACCTTTTGGTACGCCCACAGGAGATAAACCAGCGATCGCGCGTAAATTCTGACAACGAACTAACTCACTAAAACTGAGAGTAGAATGTTTTTCAATCCGAGCGATCGCCTCAATCGCAGATAATAAATGCTCGGCGGCTTCAGTTTCCGAGTAACCCCGACGTTGGGCGATCCGCAGCGCCGCTAAATCGGCATTTAACTCTGATTCAGAAGACTTGTTAGTGCGCCAAATCCGCACCAAAGCGATCGCACTTAATCCCCCAGCCACAGCCACACCCACTACATCCGCTTCTGCTGATTCCAGCAATCCCGCCAACAACCCAGCCAAAACTACACCTTGATAAATATCAGGTTTAAACCACGTCACCCCCGTTAACCAGCTAACCTTCTGCAATAGCAACAAATCCCGTTGAGATTTAGCCAGACGCAACCACAAATCAAAATTAATATATATCGGTCGCTCCTGATGCCAAGGTAGAGGAAAAGCAGCAGAAATCACCCTTACCTGCTCCGGCTTGCTGACAATCTTGACAGTCATCCGACTAGAAGCAGGCATCACATCTAACAAACGGCGAACTTCAACCCTTGGCTCCATTGGAATAATTCGTAATTCGTAATTCGTAATTCGTAGTTATCATCTCAAATTTTGACTCAGCGTACCTTTGCGCTCACTTAGCGTCCCTCTGCGTTGAAAAATTTATTCTCATATACATGAGATAATACTACTTAAGTGCTTCACTACGAACTCCCAATTAAGATTAAATGGATGCTTTTGCTCCCATACCGCCTAAATGGACAAATCAGGCAGTTCATGCTTACGAGTTTTGCTGTCCTAGTTGTCACGCCAGTAGCCGTGAAGCTTTAGAAGTTTGGATTAATAGGCGATCGCCTGTCATGACAGCAGACCATCGTCGCAAATGGCAGGAATTTTACAATTGTCAATGTGGTTATGTTTGGTGGGCTTGGAGTAGCGATCGCCCCCCAGCAGATATCCCAAATCGACAAGATTATTATCCCACATAGCTATTTTTTGCCAACAAAAAGCCCGCACCAAGGCGGGCTTCTTATTTAACTTCTCACAAAAACCAGTTCTAGAAGCTGAAGGTAGTACGTAAAGTACCTACGTAGACGGTATCTGCGTTATCCCTGTGTTCAGGGTTAAAAATTACCAACAAACCAGGAGTGACGGCGATATTATCAGTGAGGCGCATTTTGTAGAGACCTTCTAAATGATAAGAAGTTCCATCTTCCTCGCCTACAGAACCACCAGTAACTTTCGGAGGTTGACCGAAGATCAAACCGAGTACGTTCCCTTCTCTACCAAAGTCTTTGACACCTACGCTAGCAGCCCAATAAAAAATGTCTGCATCTGCATCGCTAACTTGAGATTGTGCTGTGGTATAACCTGCCCAACCACCAATTGTCAATGCCGAACTTGGGTTGAAGGTGGCTTGTACACCATAGTTATCGGACGTTGTAGCAACGCCACCAAATGGGTTATTGGCAATACCACTTCCTGTACTACCAAAAAGGTTGACACCAGATTCACTATTTTGATAAGTGCGAGCGTAGGTCAAACCTATATTAAAGGCTTTGCTAGGCTTGAAAGCCACCTGACCAAAGATAGCATTACCGCCATCTATAACACCATTACCCTCAGTGGGGTTACTAGCTCTAGGTGATAGGTAAGCTGCACTCAAACTTAAAGGGCCATTAGGATTGAATTGCACAGTCACACCTGCACCACCAGAACCTTGACGATAGATGGGGCTAAAACGTCCGTAGCGAGAAATAGCACCTGAACCACTGCTCTTGAAGTCAGGGTTGAAGACATCGACACCAGTTTCGTAGAATTCTGCACCTGTAGCATCAATCTTGACGCGGATTGCATCACTCAAGTTGAAAGCGTAGTTAACTTTGTCAAGTTCAACGTTGTTACCATCATCACCGTCAAAGCCCAAGCGGGTCATTCTTGTACCAGTAATGTTTGGTCTTTCACTTCCCTCCCTTGTGCTTCCGTTGTCTGATTGGGCAATGTTAGCGACCACTCAAACGAACTTGTAACTTGTCTTTTCCTGTGAAGCTGCTTTCTAAACTCAAACGAACCCGATTGGAGAAAGTAATATTATCCTCTACGTCAGTATTACCGTCTGGCTGCTGTTCCCCAGTTACACCATTCAAAGCAAAGATAGCTTCACCCTTTAACTTGGTGGTGGTAGAAAACTGATTCGCTTCTAACTCAGCAGTCCGAGCTTCTAAGGAATCTACACGACCGCGCAGGGTTGCCAATTCAGCCGAAAATTCTTCTTGCAAGCGCTGTAATGTAGCTAGGTCTTGTCTAGTAACTACATCGGCGGTTGCTGTAGCGATTAATTCATTAACTCGGTCTAAACAAGCATTCAAACCAGCCGCAAACTCATAACGAGTCAACGCACGGTTTCCACGGTAAGTGGAGTTAGGATAACCTGCGATACAACCGTAACGCTCAACCAGAGATTGCAAAGCTTGAAACGCCCAGTCTGTAGGCTGTACATCCGAAAACTGAGAAACAGATGTTACTTGACCGATGCTGTTAGCTTCTTGAGACAACTGAGCCACAGTTGTTGATTGCTCATTCACTTCAACGGCTAAAGCGCTATTAGCAGCCAAAAATGTTGCTGCGATCGCTGGGCTAACCTTCAGTGCATTCCAAAATAGTTTTGTCATATTTTTAATTTCACTCACACCTAATAACTGTAATCACGAAAAAGCTTTCAGCCTTTCCAGGTGATTCACTCAAACCTTCAGTGATGAATATAGCAAACTTTTGATAATTAACACAAGTCAATTATGATTTTTTTATACTATATTTTCTTTAACTTATTTGGTGATAGAAGAATAATGCGACGTTTATATCGTAATAACGCCCCTTGTTCCTCAAATTGCTGTAAAATCCTTGTTACCGTAACACGTGTAGTATTCAAGACTTCAGATATTTCTTGGTGAGTAACATTTAGATCAATTAGTTTACCTTGTTCAACATCACGTCCAAATTTTTCACTTAACCACAGCAGAAATTTCCCCAAGCGTAACGACATCGGTTTGAGATGTACTATGCTTAAAAGCTCTTCTGAATGTTTAATATGAGACAAAAAAGCATCAATGTCTCTGTACCAAAGATGCTGCGGTATAATACTTGCTTCTACGCTTGTGAGGCATTCAATCTGGTAGGGTTGAACTTTTGATAAAGAATAGCCAATTAGGTCGCCAGCACCCCAATAACCTAGAGTAATAAATATTCCATCTTCGCTCCAGGTTAAGGTTCTAACTGCTCCGCGCTCAATACGCCACAGGACATCGTTATCAGGTGGAATTAACTCTCTACGAGTAAATAACCTTTGTGGTAAATCTCCACTGAGGCTAGATTCATTCGATACATCAGATAAGTTTGGGGTGAAACTTGTGGAAGACATTGTGCAAGTACGTGTAAGAGTGCAAACTAAATTAGTCTTTTAATTCATCAATGAGAAAATTTTCAGAAAAAAATTAACCTCCACTTAAATAGTGAATATAGTTAATTAGTCGAAGTTATGACTGTTTATAGTCATAGTATTTTTGCCAAAAGTTTTGTGTTTTGCATCTAGAAGATAAACGCAGTAGGCATTTAATTTCTATACACAAACTTCAGCTAAATTCTAATTTTTACACCTATATAAGCTCCTACTTTAGAACCCTACGGGGACTAGTTGTGCTAGAGAGAAAGCGGAATCTACCAAGGCGGGGCGAAGTAACAAAAATTCTTACGCTAAAATTTCAGATGCTCTATTTTTACAAATACTGTCAACTTTCCCAGATTTTTGATCAATAAAAAAGCAGGTTTTTGTTTAACTAGACACTTACTTGCTAGAGCGTAACATTTGATTACAACCTATCAGAGCCACAAGTATAGCAACCGCCCAGGTGGTTAGGACATGGCAAAACTTTAAAACCCATTCACAGCAAGTATTTCAATTTCGTAAGAGCATATTGCAATATGCCCCTCCTGACTTTTGACTTTTGCTATATCGGTGTATGATACTTGTCGCTGTAATGACATTCAAATTACTAGTACAGTACGGCGTAAATAAACAGACCATTCAAAATCCATGAAAAGCCCATTTTATAAGCTTTTTGATTTTTGATTTTTGACTTTTGACTTCACGGCGGTACCAGTGAGATCAAAACAGTTGTTGTATTCTCTCTCAGGACTTTAATTGAGTAAGTTTAAGAAAAGGTAATCGTTTGGTAAAGTGTATGGTAGTTAACAAAATTTTAATTGTTATTTTTTTTAAAACTATATTTAATGTGAAAAATTTTAGTATAAAATAGCACTTAAAATTTATCGTGACGGATTAAGAACGTTGTCCAGTGACGATGTATGCTACTCTTTGCCCGATATTAGTGGCATGATCTGCCATGCGTTCCAAACAACGAATTGCTAAAGCTAGCAGCAAAATTGGCTCGACTACTCCTGATATATCACGTTGCTGGGCTAAAGTCTGATAAACGCGATCATAAGCATTGTCTACAGCATCATCTAGGTACTTTAAACCTCGTCCACCAACTTCATCCAAATCAGCTAAAGCCTTTAAGCTAGTTGCTAGCATTGCTTGTCCATGGTGAGACATATTTTCAATCTCTGGTAAAGACGGATGAGGCGGATAAGGAAAAATTTTAACGGCAATATTCGCTAAATCCTCAGCATAATCGCCAATGCGCTCTAAGTCTCGCACCAACTGCATGAAAGCACTCAAACAACGCAAATCTTGAGCAGTAGGTGCTTGGAGAGTCATGATTGCTGTACAGTCTGATTCGATTTGTCGATAAAAGCGATCAATTTTTTGATCTAATCGGGGAAGTTCCTCAGCTGCTGTTAAATTACGGGCAAATAGCGCTTGGTGGCTGAGGCGAAAGGATTGTTCTACCAAAGCGCCCATGCGTAATACGTCCCGTTCTAAGCGCCTAATGGCACGCGCCAACTGGGGATTTTTAGGGTTAGGATTGCGATCATACAAGGCAGCTTCCACACTTATGGTCTCAAAGGTGAAGATATTATTAACTATAGTCTTGGCTTAGGGAGTTTGCCATAACTTGAGGAAGTTGAAGCTGCATCCAAGCGCCACCAGTGTCTGGATCGTTCATGGCTTTGATGGAACCGCCGTGGGCGACAATAATTTGCCTGACGATAGCTAAACCTAAACCATTACCCACAATCGTCCCCAGAGAATTATTTTCTGGTAATGAGGAATGAGTCCGGGCTTTATCTCCACGGTAAAATCGCTCAAAAATATGCGGTAAATCTGCTTCAGAAAAACCTAGTCCTGAATCAATAAGATTTATTTCTAAAATAGTGGCAGCGCGATCTGCTTGCAGCAGCGCTTCGCGATCGCCTCCAGCAGGGCCTAGCCCATCGCTATGATCAGTTTTCTGTGCAGATAAGATTTTGGCGTGGACTTGAATACTGGTATGAGGAGGACTGTATTTGATACTGTTATCTAGCAAATTCAGAAAAACTTGATAAATGCGGGCGGGGTCTACTTTAATCAATAGATGTTCTGGACCTGAGTAGTCAAGAGACAGATGTCGCTTTTGCGTTAATGGTTCTAATGTTTCCCAAACAGATGTAATCAGCGATCGCATTTCCAAAACTTCTAGATGCAATTGCATAGTTGGGTTGGCTTCCATTTGGGTTAGTTCCAACCAGCTTTGCACCAAATTAATTAGCCGATCCACTTCCTGCATCAGCCGATTCACCCAACGATCTAAGGGCGGTTCTAAGCGGTTTTGTAAGGTTTCCACCACCAACCGAATCGAAGTCAATGGCGTTCTTAGTTCGTGGGCTAAATCCGAAAAAGAGCGATCGCGTTGTTGATTCATGTCCAGTAGAGGTTGGCGATTTTCCAAGAAAACTCCTACTTGTCCGTTGGGTAATGGTAGACTGGATGCTCGCAAGCTCAGTGATTTTACCCTTGACATCTGTGCAACATTATCAAAAGACGGGTGAAATAACCACTCATTTGTCTGTGGTTTCTGCAAATCACGAGTTTGTTCGATCAAATGATCAAGTTCATAAGATCGCACCAACTCCAGCAATAAGCGCACCTGTCCTGCTTGCCATCTTTGGAGAGATAATATTTCTCGCGCTTGCTGATTGCACCACAGCAATTGATTTTCTTCATCTACCTGCAAATATCCCAGTGGAGCAAAATCCAGCAGGTCTTGGTAGGTTTGTAGTGACTGCTGCAAATCTTGTTGCTGCTGCTTCAGTATTAATATTTCGCGCTGCAAACGTGGTATGAGCAGTAGCACTACCTTGTCAGAAACAGAGCTTAACGGTTGCAGTAGTCGCCCCAAGTAGCGTCTAAGTTGAACCTGTTGCCAAATCCAAAATCCAATCCCTACCGTTAAACCGAGAAAAAATCCCAATAAGAGCATGAGAATTTGAGTTGCTAGTTGCTGTATGATTATTAAAAACTAACAACTATTTGCCTAGATTATCCAAACCGATAGCCAAAACCTCTGACAGTCACAATATATTCGGGATGACTAGGATCTTCCTCTAGTTTTTCGCGTAACCAACGGATATGAACATCTACAGTTTTACTGTCACCAACAAATTCTGGACCCAAACCTGATCTAACAATTGCTCACGAGACCAGACCCGACGAGCATAACTCATAAACAGTTCCAGCAAGCGAAACTCTTTTGGAGACAAATTCACTTCTTGGTCTCGAACCAGCACACGGCACTCTTGGGGATTTAAAGTGACATTCTTATGTTTTAGGACTTGTAGTTGTGGCAAACTACTTAAGCGTTGGCGACGGAGTAAAGCGCGACAACGAGCTACTAACTCCCTCATGCTAAAGGGTTTAGTCAGATAATCATCTGCTCCTACTTCTAACCCTAAAACGCGGTCAGTTTCACTACCTTTTGCACTGAGAATCAAAATTGGGACTGGGTTGCCTTGATGGCGCAGCAAGCGGCAGATATCTAGCCCATTAATATGAGGTAGCATCAAATCCAGAATTATTAAATCAAAAGCAGGTTCACCAGAGTTGGGTTCACAACTTTTGAGATATTCTATAGCAGACCGCCCATCAGGGGCAGTTATCACGCCAAAACCTTCTTCTTCTAATGCTAGAGCTAGCATTTCTTGGATTAATTCTTCATCTTCTACCACTAGAATCCGGCTCGTTTGTCCGATTTCGGCTCTGGTAGAGTACTTGATTGATTCACTGGTATACATTGATATTACAAAAAGCTATGTTTCTGGTTGTATCAATTAACATTTTGGAATTAATTATCTAATCTCAGTAGTTTGATGTCTCTACCGTAGTGAATTCTTTTACCAAAAGTAACATATATAACAGTATATTATAAATACCTGTAATTGCAAGCTACCAATAGTATTTTTAGGAACCTAGCCTGGGAAATTCTTTGCTAGCTGCAAGTTATTCTTGACAAGAATTAAGTTTGGATTTGATTTTTACTATAAGCTTGTAATTGTTTATACGAGCCTTGATGCCAAATCATCAAATAACAAATCGCAGATGTCATGGAGAAATTATAGTTTTAGTCTTAATATAACCAAAACAAATATAGAGACGTGGTAATCACATCTCTATAGTAAAAATATATCTTGATTAATTTTTTAATTCAACCTAGTGATCGGTTTTATCGGGTCTACCGTTGTTCAAAGGTCGCTTTTTATCATTTTTTGTGGTTTCAGTGATTTTTTTTGGAGATGGTTGGTTGGAATTAGGTTGTTTGTTAGACATCAGACTTAGCTTGGAAATCAACTACAATTTTAAATACAGATAATATGTCAGTAATTCCAGAAACGATTCAAAATATTGACAAACACCAAAAAATATCCTGAACAAGAAGTATATATATTTATAGCGGTATCCACTTCAATGAAGTACATCATAGCCCCCTCCTCGCTTGCGGGGAGGGGGTTGGGGGTGGGGTTCTTGTATCTCACTTAACTGATAACCGCTATACTTTTTGCTCTAGCCTACTTAAATCATCAGATCAATATTGGTTTAATTTATCTTTGGGTATTTTCTAAGGTAAATACTTTTGTACTACAATCCAACCAGTTAGGGATACCCAAGTAAAACCCCCAAATAAAATCATATTCACGCCAATATGCAAAGGTCTAGCCCAATAACGCCGAGTGCTAATTTGTGTAGCGCTGAAAGCAGAAAGCAAAACCAATACTACTACTATTAACCCAGCAACCAAGTGTGATGAGTGTCCCAAGGAACCAAAGTGTCCGAAAGTGCCAACAATGCCAACGGCCAGCAGTAGCAACACTAAACAGACCATAGTGATGCCAATTGTATAGTGCAGCGATCGCACCTCCCTACGTCCGCCAATCAACCACGGAAAACTAGGGAAATGCGGCGAACTTCGCTCCCGAAACATCCAAACACCCGTAACTGCTAGCAGCAAATAAGCCAATAGCGACAACCCCATTGACCACGCGGCTATTTTCCACAACCAAATGAAAGAAGGCAAATTCATAAAATTGATTGTAAACCAGAACGAGAAAATATGGGCGGTTGACCCTTGACTAATGACTAATGACTAATGACTAATAACAAATGACCAAATAAAAAGGGTTGCTGAATTTCGCAACCCTGAAATTATCTAAAATTGTTTTTTTTAATCAATTGATCCAAACCCAGCAATTGTTAAAGGTTTTGTTGTATTGTCAATTTTTGTATTAATGGACTGCACCATTGGTTTGGTACTGATCGTGTCGATGCCTATTGAGTCTGTATGAAACTCACTACTGCTAGGCTCGTTAATTGCAAGGCGATCGCACGCAATTGTATCAGACAAAATTGCACTGGCCATCATCCCCGTATGAATTTCCATTTGCGCTGCTAGTGGAGCTTCAAACACCAAGCGCTGTCCTGGAAACACAACTCTTTCAAAGTACCAGTTAGCAATATTGCAGATGCGAGCTATCTGGATTTTGCTCGTAGCATTAACGTAACAACAAAGGAGATTCCCAGATTGCTCCGGTGGTAGAGGATCTAATATTTGAGCCATAACTGCGGAGGAGCTTTACGCCACAATTTTACATTACACCAGCTAAACTAACATCGCTTGATCCCCAGATGCTGTAACTCCGACTACCAACTGAAAATTTCTACGCTATATCTATCTAAATATATGTTAAATCTATGTTCAAGTTATGAAAATTTCACCAAAAAGTGGATACAGCAAAAATAATATCAGTAAGTCGGCTGCAAATTTAAGATTTTTATTCCAGAATAAAAGCATCAGATGTCACTCCTATCAGGTGAAATTTAGCATTTATCTCCTCACACCTCCTCAACTGTAAAGGCAGGTTTGTTTGTGACATCTATCCTCAGACTTAGAGCTAGAAATCATAGCTGAATAGTCAGAGTCAATGTTATGGTAAAGATATATAACAATTCTTCTCATAAAATCTCTCTATTTCATCTGATGCAGAGCCAATTCAACTATTCCCACAATTGTTAACACAGCCTAACCTCATCCAGGAATTGGCTGAAATGCCAATCATCGCTGTGAAAAACACAGCACACTAAAACAAACAGCTTTAAACTGCATCACATCTCTCTATATATTTCATAAATAACTGCAAGATGGAAATTCAACAATCCATGATGGAAAATCGCATCCTTTACGTTCGCCTTCCATGTAACCCCATCTTTCCCATTGGGGTAGTATATCTTTCCGATCACGTCCACAAGCAATTTCCCGGCATAGCACAGAGGATATTTGATTTGGGAACAGTACCACCTTTAGATTACGCCTCTGCCCTAGATACCTGTATCGATGAATTTAAACCCACACTCCTAGTATTTTCTTGGCGCGATATTCAAATTTATGCCCCAGTCGGTGGACGTGGTGGAAATCCATTACAAAACGCCTTTGAATTTTATTACGCCAAGAATCCCCTGATTAAGTTACGCGGCGCATTTGGCGGGTTGCGAATTTTTATGGCTTATTATGTAGAATTGTGGCGCAACCAAGGATTAGTCAAACGCGGTTTACGACGCGCCCAGAAATATCATGCCGATGCCCGTGCCATTTTAGGTGGTGGTGCAGTCAGCGTATTTTACGAACAATTGGGTAAAACTTTACCCCAAGGTACAATTATTTCTGTCGGTGAAGGCGAAACACTCCTAGAAAAACTGCTAAGTGGCAGAGACATTCAAGATGAACGTTGCTATGTAGTCGGAGAAACTCAACCACGGCAACGAATGATTCATGAACAACCCACCCCTCTAGAAAAAACCGCCTGTAACTACGACTATATAGAAACCATCTGGCCGGAATTCAACTTTTACCTGCAAGAACAAGACTTTTATATCGGCGTACAAACCAAGCGCGGTTGTCCCCACAACTGTTGTTATTGCGTCTACACCGTCGTTGAAGGCAAACAAGTACGCATTAACCCAGCAGACGAAGTAGTAGCCGAGATGCGCCAATTATACGATCGCGGCATTCGCAATTTCTGGTTTACTGATGCTCAATTTATTCCCGCCCGTAAATTTATTGACGATGCTGTAGAACTCTTACAGAAAATCGTCGATTCTGGGATGACAGATATCAACTGGGCAGCATACATCAGAGCCGACAACCTCACACCAGAGTTGTGTGATTTGATGGCTAAAACCGGGATGAACTACTTTGAAATCGGCATTACCAGTGGTTCTCAGGAACTCGTGCGGAAAATGCGGATGGGTTACAACTTACGCACCGTGTTGCAAAACTGCCGTGATTTAAAAGCTGCTGGTTTTAACGATGTGGTTTCCGTTAACTACTCCTTTAACGTTATTGACGAACGTCCCGAAACCATTCGCCAAACCATCGCCTACCACCGCGAACTAGAAAAGATTTTTGGCGCTGATAAAGTGGAACCTGCCATTTTCTTTATTGGACTACAACCCCATACCCATTTAGAAGAATATGCCTTGAAAGAAGGTATCCTAAAACCAGGGTATGACCCCATGAGCTTGATGCCGTGGACAGCTAAAAAACTCCTTTGGAATCCTGAACCCCTTGGTTCCTTCTTTGGAGAAGTCTGCTTGCAAGCTTGGCAACAAAACCCCAATGACTTCGGACGGGAAGTGATGAAAATCTTAGAAGAAAAATTGGGTTGTGCCGAATTAGAAGCGGCACTTTCTGCACCAATGGAAAAGAAAGATAAACAGTTGGCTGGCATATCATAAGCAAAAGGGAGAGAAGAAGCAGGGGAGCAGGGAGCAGGGAGCAGGGGGAAATTTTTGGGCTAGTTACAATCATCTCCTATATCCCTCTTCTCCGACAAAGAATGTAGAGACGTTCCATGGAACGTCTCTACAACGGTTCGGTGATAACGCATATTTTATTTTCACCAGATGTCTATTCTCTCATCCTTAACAATTTACGAATTACGAACTACGAATTACGAATTACGAATTACGAATTACGAAAGCCTATGTTAGAAGGTTCAATACTACAAAAGCTGGAAACAGCACACCGCAATACGACTAGAGCAATTAGATTTGGGGTTTATTACAAAAATACTTTAGTTTCTCTGTGCCATGCTCTAGAAGACCATATTTTAACTGAAGAGAGTACACCCTTAGTCATCACAGCCTTTCAACAGGGTAAATGGTATCTGCAAGAAGCCGAAAGATATGCAGATATCGCTAAGTGTAGCCGCGAAATTGTGATCATGGCAGCATCGGATGCTAGCTTTGCAGAACATCCCACGAGCCAACTCCCTAACGTGGATTTAGTGGCATTAAATTCAGATGACCCAGTGGCGCAGGAGTGGCACTTAATTATCTTGTCGCCAGAATACACAGCAATGGTACTTTGTCAAGAGTTATCAGAGGCTGATTATGGTGCAGGTGGAATACCAGCTTCAGATGTAGAGCGTAAATTTTATGGCTTATGGACATTTGAACCAGAGTTAGTCCAAGAAACAGCAAAGTTAGCGATCGCTCACATCGAAAAATACAATCCAGACTTAGCACAAAAACTTACAAATCATAAAAATGCGATCAAGTCAAGTATAGCCGCACCAGAACATTTAAGTGCAGTTGTTTCCCGCGTCGTCGATTACCTCCAGACAGGGCAGAATAACTTATCTATCCCCACAGTGCTGCGTCAACAAGCATTAGATCGCAACTTGGTTTCTAACGAAATCCAGGCATTTTTGCGGATGGCGCAATTAATGGATATGGCCGATGTCAACAATCCCATGGCGGCGACGGAAGTAGTAGCACTTTCTGAGATGATGGGGCAGCTTTTAGAACTACCCGCATGGCAGATTAAGCGATTGCGACTAGCAGGTTTTTTACATCGTATAGACCCACTCCAAAAAGCCGAAAGCCTTCTGACTCCCGGTACATCCACCCGCTACCAAGAACAAGCCCCCAGTTGTCCCTTAACTTGTCCCCTAGTCCCAGGAGCGCAGGTATTACGAACCATGCCCAGACTGCGGGCAATTGCCCAAATTATCACCCACCAAAGCGAATGGTGGAACGGTACAGGAGAACCAGCAAGTTTAGCTGGGGATGAAATTCCCTTAGAATCGAGAATTTTGGACTTAGTTGCTGATTTCCAATGGCGAGTTAACAGCATCAAAACATCCCAGAAAACCCGCGCCGAAATATTTGCTCAAGCTTTAGACGAATGCAGAGAACAACAATCAACCCGCTTTGACCCTAAACTTGTAGATGCTCTAGCTTTATTAGTTATGGGTTTACAACAAGGGCTAGACTTACCTCTGATGTCACCTAAAGTCAGCACCGGCGTATGGCTACTTGACTCTCAGTGGGACAGCTACAGCAAGACAAGTGAGGAGATTAGTAATTACTTGAAATGAATATTGAAGCCATTAAATCAGGAAAACTCAAACAACTTTCCGGCGCAAATTTAGAAGATGAGGAACTCTCTCAACTCGATTTAAGCCGGATAAATCTTGCCGGCGCTACCCTTGTTGGCACTAATTTCATCGGTTCCAAACTCGAAGGCGCGCATTTCGAGGGAGCGAACTTGATGGGCGCAAACCTGCAAAAAACAGACTTGCGGGCGAATCTAATGGGCGCGAACTTAATGCAAGCAGACTTAACAAGTGCTGACTTGCGCGGTAGTAATTTACGTGGCGCTAACTTGATGGGGGCTAAACTCAGCGATGTATCTTTGGCTGGCGCTTTCTTAAGTGGTGCAAATTTGATGAACGTCAATTTACAAGGTGTTGACTTACGCAGTGCTGACTTGCGGGGCGCAAACCTCACAGGGGCAAATCTCAAAGGTGCTGACTTGAGTCGCGCCGATTTGCAAGGGGCTTTGTTAAGTGAAGCCAATTTAGAAGAAGCGGATTTACGCGGGACAAATCTGGCGGGGGCGAACTTTAGCGGCGCAAATCTACTCTGTGCAGAGTTAGAAGGAGCAAATTTAAACGGTGTAAATTTGGATAAAGCTTGCTTAATTGGTACAGTAATTGCAACAATTTAGTAATTATGGATTACTTGTGTATTGCAGTACACCATTAATATTTTCAATGCCATTCAAGACTAAAGACGTGCGATTAAGCCTACCATTTCTGGTTCGACAATTAGCTTGCAATACATTCCCTCGAACACCTATGCTATTGCAACTTTGCTGATAATTGCTCACTCTATTAGGGTTAGTTACTTTGAGATTACCATCAATATTTTCAATTCCCTGCAAAACTATTGAACTTCTCCTAAAGCTACCATTGATTCTGCGGCAATTAGCTGATAAGACATTACCTGCAATTGCAATATTGTTACAGGTTTTCTGATAACTACTAACTTGAGAGTCAAGCAGGGGAGTTGATGTATACTTTAGAATACCATCAATATTTTCAATGCCATTCAAGACTAAAGACGTGCGATTAAGCCTACCATTTCTGGTTCTACAATTAGCTTGCAATACATTCCCTTGAATACGAATGTTGTTGCAACTTTGCTGATAATTGCTCACTCTCGTAGGGTTAGTTACTGTGAGATTACCATCAATGTTTTCGATTCCCTGCAAAACTATTGAACTTCTCCTAAAGCTACCATTGATTCTGCGGCAATTAGCTGATAAGACATTACCTGCAATTGCAATATTGTTACAGGTTTGCTGATAACTACTAGGTGCAGCGTTCACAGGTCGATTAATACCAATAAAAGCAGATGTAGATAAAACAGTTAATATGCCAAGTAGTTGTAGCTTCATAATTGGATCTAAAATGCTTACAAAATTGTTCTACAACTTCAATACACAATATTCCGCAAGTGAGATCAAAATTTACCGACTTTTGCCAGAAGTATGAAAAAAGCCATAGCAAATATGCTGTTATCAACGTCTGAAAAGCAATATTAAGCTATTGCTCGCCACCGCATCCACAAAGCCAATATACTCATAAACACTACCCCCATAACTCCTTGTAGAGGATTCTGATTTACACCAGTTATCCAATCAGGAACTTGACCAGAATATTCAACTAATCCCCCAACATTAATGATGTAATAGCCCCAAACTAAACCACCATGTAAACCAATTGGTAAACCCAAACGTCCCCTACGCCAGCGCTTTGCCCATACCTGCGTTAAACCCAGCAATACTAAAGCTGGAAATTGTGGCAGTGTGTGAATAATTGCTTCTAAAGGCTTAATAAAGTGTAAGACGGCAAAGGCTACAGCATTTATCCCAAGTGCCACATTTAGACTATAATCTCGTTCCAATTCATCAAGTAACCAACCTCGAAATAACAACTCTTCCGCAAAGCCGATACCCAAAGAGACAAGTAAACCCTCTAAAATTATTTTAGGCAAGAAAACCTGCGGTGCTTGCCACACCAGCCAACCCCAGAAACCTTGTAGTCCAAACACTACGAGAATGCTAATTATCCCAGTAGCTAAACCACTCAGCAAATCCACAGCGTTTATCTGCGTGATTTCTAAGCCATACTGCTTAAATATTTGGGGTTGCTGATAGACATTTTTCCCCCATAGCTTCAAGAGAAAAATAAATTCCACATATAAGACCACCATTGTCAAGATACTTACTAAGTTAGAATCACTGACGAATAAGTAAATCGGGACAGCAACGGGGAGCCATAGCAGTAATAAAGCTGCAATAAAATAACCCAGCCTGATGGGGACAGGGCGTTGGGCTAAACGAAAGAGGTTTATTTTCATGCGGAATTGAGGAAGAGGACAAAATCACAGTCACAAATTAGAGGCAATATTTTTGTCTGATCTTCCTTCGCTAGACAATATTTTTATTTATTCTTCAGGTTCAATTGTGCTACTTAAACCATGACTTTGTAATGTTTCGCAATAAAACTCAGCGTGTTCTTGAGCGCAAGTAATTACTAAAGCCAGACCGTTAGTATGAGCTTCCATCATAATGCTTACGGCTTGGGGCTGAGTTAGGCTCGGTACTGTGGTTATTAATGACTTCACCACATGCTCCATAGAATTGTAGTCGTCATTATGGAGCAAAACGCGATACCGAGGCGCGAGCTTGCGGGACGTGGAAGGCTTTTCAATAGTTTCGACTGACACGGCTCTTTGCTCTTTCTTCGATGATTTACGACAACGGAATAACTGTTTAGCATTTACTTAACAGTTATTTACTTAATCTTATAACATTCCTATGCAAACCTGATCCTGTGGGAATGCTTTTCGGCTGAGTTGATTTCGCGTAAAAGTCCCAATACCTGACAGGGTTAAGATTTCTATTCTAATTTTAAAGTATTTTTGTTTAGAACTAGCACATTTTCAATTTTAAAATCAAATAAACTGCAAAAATAGTGGCTTGCCACTGTCCCAACTGCGTCAACATGAGCCTAGACTTTCAACCAGGACAAATTGTGTCTTTAGACCATAGTGACAGAAATCTGTTTACAGAAGTCATCCAAGTAGTGGTTTCTCGTCAGTTGTGCTGGGTACGTCCCTTGCTGCTAGTCAGCTTTAGCGAAGAATCACAACTTGTTACTGATATGCGAGATGCATCTGATTTGCTTTGGCCTGTAAATTTATTTCGACCAGCGTTTGATACAGAAGTAATTACCCTATTGAGTCAAGTTTTGGCAAAAGAACGAAAAACCGAACCTGATTCAGATGCTAAACTGCAATTTAATCAATTTATTCACCAAATTTGGCAAGCGTATCAAGAGGGAATGGGGAGTAGGAAGTAGGGAATGGGGAGTAGGGAGTAGGGAGTAGGGAGTAGGGAGTAGGGTAGAAGGCTTGTAACTTCCTAATGACCAATGACCAATGACTAATGACTAATGACTAATGACCAATGACTAATGACTAATGACTAATCAAGCGTAACGAATGCCAGCATCTCTGAGGCGTTGAATGGCTTCATGCATCCGCTCATCAGGAATTGTGAGGGCAATTCGGAAAAAGCCTTCGCCGGCTGCACCATAACCATTACCTGGAGGAACCATAATGCCACATTTGTCAAGTAAGAGGGAAACAAATTCTATTGAGGAATATCTTGGTGGTACAGGGACCCAGACGTAAAGTGTAGCTTTAGGCGGTTCAATTGGCCAGCCCAGGGATTGTAATCCTTGCACGATAATGTCGCGACGCTTTTGGTAACCTGACATGAGTGCTTGCAGTTCTGCTTCACTGGTAGAATAAGCTGCGATCGCAGCTTTTTGAATAGCCTTAAATACTCCAGAATCGACGTTGGTTTTCACCTGTCTCAAAGCTTGAATGCCAATGGCGTTACCAACCACAAAGCCAATGCGCCAGCCTGTCATGTTATACGACTTAGACAAACTGTGAAACTCAATGGCTACATCTTTTGCACCAGGAACTTGCAGAACACTCGGCGGTTTATAGCCATCATAAGCCATCTCTGAGTAAGCATGGTCATGGCACAGCAAAATATTATACTGCTTGCAGAAAGCTACCAGTTCTTCAAAAAATTCTAAGCTGGCTAAGGCTCCAGTGGGATTATTAGGATAATTAATCCACAATAATTTTGACTTACGGGCAATTTCTTCAGGAATCGTATTTAAATCAGGTAAAAAATTGTTTTCTGCCTTCAAAGGCATCGTATAAGGTTCACCACCAGCGAAAATTGTCGCCGTCTGATACACAGGATAACCAGGATCTGGTATGAGGGTATAGTCTCCCGCTTCTACAAAAGCTAAGAAGGTGTTGTGTATTGCTTCCTTGGAACCAATCGAAGATATCACTTCTGTATCTGGATTTAACCCTGTCACTCCAAACCGACGTTCCATCCAATTAACCGCAGCTTCCCGAAATTCTGTCGTCCCCTGATAAGGTGGGTAGTTATGGGTGGAAGCATCATCAACTGCGGCGTGCATGGCTTGGAGAATATGAGCCGGGGTCTGTTTATCTGGATCGCCCAGTGCCAGATTAATGATATCAACTCCCTGCGCCACAAGTTGTTCCCGCTTGCGGTTAATTTCAGCAAACAAATAGGGAGGAATTTTTTCTAAACGTTTAGCGGGCTGCATGGCGGTTTACTACTAATGCAAATTTTGGATGCTCACTAGCACAGTTTACGCGAGACTGGGGAGACAAATACTAAAGTTCACGGAAAAATACTAGCAATCATATTGTGGCTGCCATTAGCACTGCTGTTAATTTATATTTACGGACTAATATGGCTATTTATGGTCAAAATAGTTTCTAAATCGCAATTAAATCTCGGTGACTAAATCAGGATTAATATCCCCAACTAGGTACTAACTTAATTCGACCAGCATCCATTTCTGCCATTAATAACTCTAACGCTTCATAATCAACATCAGAAATATGACCCAATTGAGTCAGTTCCGAATTAATTTCATTTTCGATTTCGGGGGTCAATTTTTTAATGTCAAGCGCTTTTTCTACCAATTGACGAATAACGTGCTTAGTTCTCATCATTAATAAACCAATTATATGTGATAATAATTATCCAAGATAAAGCTTGGTATAAAATGTGATCTTAATTCCCATGCTTGTGTGATTCATATCACTAAGACTTGGATAAATAATTTGTGTTTAACTCTGGGATGCAACCCTAGCCAGCATAAAAATAAAGTCTGGAAATCAACACCTGCGACTTGGCTCAATTAGCTGAGTTGTTGCCTAAGTAAGCTTTGTCAGCAAAGTTACAGTTAATGTCTCTGCTCTATGACTGTCTATGTAGATTGTTTTGGAACTGGGGTAGAAAAAAAGTATATATGAATACATTTTATCCTGTATCTATGACAATCTTTAAATACACCCATGTCAGTCATAAAGATTTAGCAAAGACACCGGAAGAGTTTGATCGAAATCAGAAATAACAGTTTATGTTCAAAGAAATCCGGGTTAAAGATTCAATAACTCTAATTAGATGGGGATGTCAATATGCAAATAGTCCTGTGGTGTCTAAAAATTCAAGTTCCCCTCTAGCACATAATGTGCATCAACAGTCGAAAAGTAAATTTGTGTAAAAGAGTTGTAAGTTGCAGCGATCAACTCTACTGAAAAGCCTAACTTAATGCTAAGTTAGATTTGGTAAGCTGTAATTAAGGTAGCTAGAAGATAGCATAGTGGCTGTTGCAGTTGAAAAATTAATCACACCGGATATTCTCAAGCCAGCGCGTTACCTGGGTAACGAACACTTGGCAGTACATAAACCTTGGGATACGGCAACAATACGTTGGGCTTTAACCTACCCAGAAGTATATGAAGTCGGCTCTTCCAACTTGGGGCATATCATTCTCTATAACATTTTGAATGCCCAGCCTCAGCAATTATGCGATCGCTCCTATCTCCCAGGTGCTGATCTGGCGGCTAAACTGCGGGCTACTAATACACCATTGTTTGCCGTAGAATCCCAGCGATCGCTCCAAGAATTTGACATTTTGGGTTTTAGTCTCAGTTACGAACTGGGAGCAACTAATATCCTAGAAATGTTGGATTTGGCGGGAATTCCCCTTACATGGCAAGAAAGAGCCAAGGGTAACTACCCGTTAATTTTTGCTGGGGGACAAACAGCAACATCAAATCCTGAACCTTATGCCGATTTCTTTGACTTTTTCGCCCTTGGAGATGGGGAAGAACTACTGCCAGAAGTTGGTTTAGTCTTGTCAGAAGGGAAGCAAGCAAAACTGAACCGGGAGAATTTGCTTCTGGACTTGGCACAGATACCAGGCGTATATGTTCCTCAGTTTTACAATATGGCGGCTGATGGCTCAGTTCATCCTTCCCACTCAGATGTCCCCAAACGGATTCTGCGCCGGGTAGCAACTCCTATTCCCGCTTATTCTATTGGGTTAGTGCCTTATGTGGAGACGGTGCATGACCGCCTGACACTGGAAATTCGCCGGGGTTGTACTCGTGGTTGTCGCTTTTGTCAACCGGGAATGCTGACTCGTCCAGCTAGGGATGTGGAACCAGATCAAGTGGTGACAGCCATTGAAGCTGGAATGCGGGCAACTGGTTACAATGAGTTTTCCCTCTTATCCCTGAGTTGTTCTGATTATTTGTCCTTACCTGCTGTGGGGATGGAAATCAAAAATCGGTTAAAAGACGAAAATATTTCCCTGACTCTTCCCAGTCAACGGGTGGATAGATTTGATGAAAATATTGCCAATATTCTGGGTGGTACACGGCAAGGTGGTCTGACTTTTGCCCCAGAAGCCGGCACCCAAAGAATGCGGGACATTGTAAATAAAGGTTTAACTAATGAAGAATTACTAAGAGGTGTAAAAACTGCCTGGGAACAAGGGTGGGATAAAATCAAGTTATATTTCATGATTGGCTTGCCGGGTGAAACTGATACTGATGTTGTGGGCATCGCCGAAACAGTCAGCTGGCTACAACGAGAATGTCGGGGTAGAGGTAGAAAACCTTTAAACTTTAACTTGACGATATCTAACTTCACACCCAAGCCTCATACACCTTTTCAGTGGCATTCAGTTTCGACTACAGAGTTCAAACAAAAACAAAACCTGCTCAGACAAGAATTTCGCCGGATTAGGGGTGTGAAGGTGAATTTTACCGATGTCCGCATTTCGGCCATGGAAGACTTTGTGGGCAGAGGCGATCGCACTTTAGGGAAAGTCGTCCGTCGCGCCTGGGAATTGGGTGCAGGGATGGATTCCTGGTACGAAAATTTAGATGCAGCTTTTGGTGCTTGGGAGTCAGCCATAGCCGAAGCTGGTTTAGATGGAAAATACCGCTTAAGTCGAAGAAGGCAGTGGAATTTGCATATGGAACAGGAAGCAGGGAAGATTTTTTAAATCAATCCTTTGCCTTGGGACCACATTGACACCGGCATTGATAAAAAATGGCTCCAGTCAGACTTACAACGAGCTTTAGAAGCCGCAATAGTACCTGATTGCTCTTTTGAAGGTTGCTCACACTGCGGTGTCTGCGGCACTGATTTTGGACATAATATTGTGATTCCGCCACCGGCAATCCCAGAATTTGCTGGTAATTTTGTCCCTAATACGACTAAAGCCCAAAGACTGCGTGTCTGGTTTGGCAAGCAAGGGTCAATGGCTTTGGTGAGTCATTTGGATTTGATGCGTCTGTTTGATCGAGTCATCCGCAGAGCGGGTTTACCAATTGCTTTTACTGGTGGATTTCATCCCGGTCCACGAATTGCGATCGCTAGTGCCTTGGCTCTAGGAGCTACCAGCAGTGGGGAAATTGTGGATTTTGAGTTAACCCAGACCGTGGAAGTTGAGACTTTCCGCCAACAACTGATTAAGGAACTACCCACAGAAATCCCTATATATGATGTTGGTAATATAGATTTAAAAGACCCAGCAGCTAACCAAGTCATGGAGGCGGCAGATTATTTAATTACGGTAGCAACACCTAGAGCAGTTGATGCTGCACAATGGCAACACTGGATTGATGCAATTAAAGCCAAAGATGAACTTTGGTGGGAGAAAACAACCAAATCAGGCAAGCAGACTTTAATAAATCTGCGATCGCGCTTGTTTAAACTGGAATTAGTAGAAACTGACACCAGAGTGGCAGAATCCACAGTGGTGTTGCGTTATCTAGGCAGTTGTCGCCATGATGGTGTCATATTGCGTCCTGAACAAATCCTGTTTATGCTAGAGATGGTAGCAGGTGGAGAATTTCAACTCCTGCACATTCACCGCAATCAGCTAGTTTTAGGGGTATAATCCCTGATAGCAGAGCGTAGCGTCAAGCCCTACTGGCATAGCTGCGCTCAGAGCCTGATGGCAATTGGCTAGGACTTGCCCTGACTAAAGCATCATTATGGAAATTGATTTCTCAGTTGCGTTAGAATCAAATGAAGAGAATTTTCTGGTGCTGCATTAAATTCACTAGTTCACAAACTGGTGATAACCACGAGAGCAAAAGCCAAATTAGAGTGTGACTTTAAGATTGTATCCCAGACAAGGCTTGTTGACTTCGTAACACCAAAGCGAACGCAACGCCAATGGCGAACGTATCAGCCCCAGCCCAACGGTGAGGCAGATTAAAGAACCCACTCCTCTCTACAGCCATTTTGTGAACTAGTAACTTAAACAACAGGCTCCTCGGCAACTCTTCCTCTATGCTTTTTAAACAACTGCTCAATGCCTAATCACTAGGTAGTAATGGTTCGCATAAAAAATCAACCCAAGACGGTTGATTTATTTGCTGAAAACTACGCAGGCGTTTGGGAATAATCAGAGCGTGTAAACGCAATTTTTAGTCAATAGCTCATTAATTTGAGCAAAGAAGTCAACAATTTTTATGATCAGCAGCGCCTTTTAGGGAACTGCAGAGGCAAAAGGTATAACATAACCTCCATGTCTCTCGTTGGTGCTGCCAATTTTTGAGGAAATTGAATGCCAAAGCAAATTATCATCGCCGAACAGCATCAAATTGCTGCCGTCTTTTCTGAAGATCAAATACAAGAACTCGTTGTTGCTACTGGTCATCACCAAATCGGTGATGTCTATTTAGGTGTAGTAGAAAATGTATTACCTGGAATAGATGCGGCTTTTGTGAATATTGGCGACCCAGAGCGCAATGGCTTTATTCATGTCACCGACTTGGGTCCATTGAAGCTGAAGCGCACAGCAGCAGCAATTACTGAACTATTAGCACCACAGCAAAAAGTGTTAGTGCAAGTAATGAAGGAGCCAACTGGGTCAAAAGGGCCAAGGCTCACTGGTAACATCACCTCACCTGGGCGCTATGTAGTGCTCATGCCTTATGGTAGGGGTGTAAATTTATCCCGACGGATTAAAAGTGAAAGTGAACGCAACCGTTTACGCGCTTTAGCAATTTTGATTAAGCCCGCAGGTATGGGTTTACTTGTACGTACTGAAGCCGAAGGCAAACCAGAAGAAGCAATTATTGAAGATTTGGAACTGCTGCAAAAGCAATGGGACGCTATTGTGCAAGAGGCACAATCTACCCGCGCGCCAGCCCTGCTGAATCGAGATGATGACTTCATTCAGCGTGTTTTGCGAGATATGTACGGTGCCGATGTGAATCGCATTGTAGTAGACTCCAGCACTGGATTGAAACGAGTCAAGCAGTATTTGCAGAACTGGAGTGGAGGTCAAACACCACAAGGCGTTTTGATTCGACCATCACCGCGATCGCTCCCCAATATTAGAATACTTCCGCATTAGTGCCGCAATTAAAGAAGCACTGAAACCCAGAGTAGACTTACCTTCTGGGGGTTATATTATTATTGAACCCACAGAAGCATTAACAGTAGTAGATGTCAACTCTGGTTCCTTCACTCGTTCCGCCACAGCCAGAGAAACAGTTTTGTGGACAAACTGCGAAGCAGCCACGGAAATTGCTCGTCAGTTACGTCTGCGAAATATTGCCGGAGTAATAGTCGTTGACTTCATTGATATGGAATCGCGGCGTGACCAATTGCAAGTTCTAGAACACTTTAATAAAGCACTGAAAGCAGATAAAGCCCGTCCTCAGATTGCCCAATTAACCGAATTAGGTTTAGTAGAACTGACCCGTAAGCGCCAAGGTCAAAATATTTACGAATTGTTTGGTAATACTTGCCCAACCTGTAATGGTGTGGGACATATTGTGCATCTGCCAGGAGACACAGAACCGCGACTGCCAATCACTGCCGAATCACCAGAACGTTCTGATTTTGGCTACCCTCCGTCTAAAGTACCCCCACCTCAGAAAGAACCACGCCTGCCTACAAATCGCATAGCTGAACCACGGGAAACCTCTGAGACATTCGGGGAAATGTTCCATGCTGTCTCCGACATCAGTTCATTGGATTTAATCAATCATCCCAGCTATCAAGAACCAAGTGACAAAACTCGCCGTACCCGCATTAGTCGCAATCGCACCAGTATTAATGGCAGCAATGCCAAAGATGATAGCTTGCGTGGCGTAGCCATCAATCGGGTGACTCCGAGAACAGTAGATTTTGACAACGAGCTAGATTTGGATACCGACGCTGAAGACTTCGGTCTCAGCGCTCAGTCGAACGCTGAACTTCGGCCGCGCTCAATCCCAGAATTGGGAGAATCTACCTCAGAAATTCCTTCTCCTAACTTAGGGAAGTCAGGTTGGCATGAAAGGGCAGAACGGACTAAAATCACGAAAGTAGAATCCCGTGAAGCCTGTAGTAGAACCGCCGGAAATTAGAAGCGTAGAAATGACCCTAGAAGAGCAAGATGTGTTTGCCTTAATGGGAGTTTCTCCCTTAGTGAAATTAGACCAAGAAATTAAGAACTCTAAATCCGTCATTATTAATGTTATTGGCCCTGATGCTCTAAGAACTAAAGCAAATGAATCAACTTCAGATTCCACCGCCGTGAAAACAGCAAGTCATGAAGTGGATACATCCCCAGTAGAGCCAGAACCGAACCCCCAGACCGTAGTTGAAAAGCTGAACCAACCAGATGCAGATGCAAATTCCGCAGAAAAGACCGAGAACGATTTAGTCAGTAAAACTTCTATTGGCAACCGTCGCCGCCGCCGTCGTTCTTCTGCTCTGGATTCAGATTCCAGTACATCTGAGGACAATTAACCGTTTCATGGCGAAGATCAAGCTGAATGCCACAAATAGTTATTTACCAGCCCTCCCAAAGTTGCAGGTTTGGCTGGAGTTGTCACCACCCTTAGAGTCAAATTTATCACAGCTTCCAGAATTAGTTGCGGGGATAGATGAAGTCGGGCGGGGTGCGCTGTTTGGTCCAGTAGTAGCGGCAGCAGTGATATTGCCTGCTTGTGCCTTGCCAAAGCTGATAGCATCCAACATTAAAGACAGCAAAAAGCTGTCTAGTTGTCGGAGAATTCAGACTGGCAGAGCAAATTTATGAGTTGGCTACAGATTGGCAAATTGGTTGGGCTTCAAGTGCTGAAATTGACCAAATAAATATTTTGCAAGCCACTTTATTGGCTATGAAGCGAGCGGTACTGAAACTAAAAGTCAGTCCTCAGCTATGCTTGGTTGATGGTAATCAGCCTATCAAGGATTTGCGAGTGCCGCAAGAAACCATAGTCAAGGGGGATGAGCGATCGCTAACCATTGCAGCTGCTAGTATTGTGGCTAAGGTTTGGCGCGACGACTTGATTATGCGTTTAGCATCGCAGTATCCTTTATACAATCTAGAGCAAAATAAAGGATATGGTAGCCAAAAGCATTTGGTAGCCCTGCAACAATACGGGGCATCACCACTGCATCGCAAATCTTTTCGTCCTTGTCAAATCAGTGAAAAAGTGGGGAGTGAAGACTAGGACTCTCTCGTAATTACTGCTTAACTAAACTTGGTATGACTAATGTTGCACAATTGGTGAAAAGGTTAAAGATTATTCACCGATTCACCCATTGGCAATTCCGCACCGTCGGATAAAGGCGAGTTTTCGGAAATTTGTGATGTTACCCAGCAGCGATAATCAGCTAAAAGTTGATGTAGTAAGCGTTGTTTCACTGTCAACAATACACTTTTGAGCAAAGCATTGCCCGTGGCTTCGAGAATTGCCTTGGGAGTAAAGGAAAATGGTGGTGGTAAGTCCACCTGCACTTCTAAGTCGGCTTGTCCTTGGAGGCTGGTAGTGTTATTTAGCTGGTGCAAAGACAAATGTCCTTGTAAATTTAAAGCGAAGCGCTGGTTAATGTACTCAAAACCTATGATTTTACAACTGAGCGATCGCAATTTAATAGTCCCATTTGGTTCTGCCCAAATTTTCAGGTCTACAGTAGGTTGGATACTCAGGGACATAAAGGTGAGGGGACGCATTTTTAAGCGAAATACTTCGTCGGAAAGCTGGTTTATCCGACTGTTGTCAGCTAAAGCATTAACTAGACGTTGAGGCTGACGCAAGTAGTATTGAATAGGAATTGGCTGTGGTGGAACATTAATTTTTACAGTTTGGGAGGCAGTAAACTGAGTAGCCATAAATTAAAGGGCCATAATTGTTTAATACTTCTATTATTAATTAAATTATAGTTTTATCAATTTTAATTTAATCATACATAATCGACTGGAAAAATTTTCTGGCAAAATAGGATTTAAACAGTGTATAAACCGAAAACATAACTCAGGAATTAACGTTGTGACTATATCCATTGCCCATTTAGGACCTCCTGGCACTTACGCAGAACAAGCAACCGTTTTTTATGCCAATTGGCTAGCTAAACAAACAGATACTCAAGCAATCTGTCGTCCTTATTCCAGCATTGCCCAATCACTCCAAGCCGTTGCCGACGGACAAACCCAGTTGGCTGTCGTGCCAGTTGAAAATTCTATTGAAGGCAGTGTCACCATGACAATGGATACACTGTGGCAGTTGGATACCTTGCAAATTCAATCAGCCTTGGTTATGCCCATTGCTCATGCCTTAATTTCTAGTGCCACTAGTTTAGATAGTATTCAAACGGTTTATTCTCACCCCCAAGCTTTGGCGCAATGTCAAGGATGGTTGGGGCGCATTCTCCCAGATGTGCAGCTAATAGCAAGCAATTCTACAACTGAATCACTACAGCGACTAGATCAGGACTTAACAGCAGCTGCGATCGCATCCAGCCGAGCTGCTCAAATCTATAACCTACCTATATTAGCCAGTAATATCAACGACTATCCAGAAAATTGCACTCGCTTTTGGGTAGTTAGTCAAAGTCAAGACGATTTAATCAATATCTCAGCAAGTGCTACTCACACTTCCCTCGCCTTCAGTGTACCTGCCAACTTACCAGGAACGCTGCTCAAACCGCTACAAGTATTTGCTCAATTAGGAATTAATCTCAGCCGAATTGAATCTAGACCAACAAAGCGATCGCTAGGAGAATACTTGTTTTTTGTTGACTTAGAAGCAGACATTAAACAAGCTAGAATGCAATCGGCTTTAGCACAATTAACTACTTATGCCGAAATCATCAAGATTTTTGGCAGCTATCATGTTCTACCGATCAGCATTGAATAGTAACCCGTGATTACGAATTACCTTAGCGTAGCTCCTCTGTTCGCGTAGCTTTCCGCAGAAAAAGAGGCATTACGAATTACGAATTACGAATTACGAATTACGAATTATTAAAAGTATCTTTCAGAACAGCACGGGCTGCTAAATGATTGCGAGTAGTAGTCAAAATTTCCGCTTCTCTTTCTAAACGAAGCACAGTGTCCTGTGTTTCTAGCAATGCCTGCTGCTCTGAGGACACACCGTAGAGGTTACTTGCCACCCAATAAGAAAGTTCTGTGGGCAGGGCAGGCAATTCTTCGGGAAGTTCCATATTTTGTTCAGTTAACTTGGCTGAAAGACGCACTACATCTCGCAGCAGTTGTTCTACCTCACTAGCCAAAGGACGTAAATCTTTGGTTGGGGGCTGGTCTTCTAACCACTCGACTAAGCCAACACGGTAAGGCTTTTCACGAACATACTCTAACACCCGAAACCTTTGTTGTCCCAAAGTCAACATTTTCATGCGGTCATCTGGCATCCGTTGGTAATGAATGATTTCTGCACAGCAACCAACGTTGGCAATTTTACCTTCAGTTGGATCGAGCATCAACACACCAAACCTGCGATCGCTCTCCAAAATCGTGTTCATCATGATTCGGTAGCGAAATTCAAAGACGTGTAGGGGTAATGGTCTAGTGGGAAATAGAACTACTTCAGGTAACGGGAACAGAGGTAGTTCGCGCACTGCAATTTTAGAAGAAGATGTCATTGTTATCTTGGTTATCTTGGTATAAATTTAATTTTAAAATTGTATTATTCTCTGCTTTTCCCCTACTTTGTTTACATTCTATCATTTGTTTCCCAGGCAATAAAAAGCCCTGAGATAAATTTTTTCAGGGCTGGGTAAATATTCATAGCAATGAATTTAACGCATCCTCCAGCCCTGAAAACAAGCGACAGTGATGTTTTCATCAAAAGTGGAGCGAATGCGCGGGTCATTAGTAGAGAAGCGATTAATCGTGTCTCTACATTAGTGTTAATGACCAAGGACTAATGACCGAAAAATTTTAGATTTTGGATTTTAGATTTTGGATTGCGAATTTTAGGTACAAGCCCCGCCTCTTCAGGGCGGAATTAATCCAAAATACTCGCGGCGCTGCTTACGCTTCGCTAACGCCAATCTAAAATCCTCAGAGCTATCCATTTTAGGGTGGAGTAAATCCAAAATCCAAAATCGTCAATCCAAAATTGATTGACTAATAACCAATGACTAAATTATAGTTTTACTTCAATGTCCACACCAGAGGGTAAATCTAGTTTCATCAGGGCATCAATAGTTTTAGAAGAAGGCTGATAAATGTCAATAATCCGGCGATGGGTGCGGGTTTCAAAGTGTTCCCGCGCATCCTTATCTACGTGAGGCGATCGCAGCACACAGTAGATTTTGCGTTTTGTCGGTAAAGGAATAGGTCCTATGGCTGTAGCGTTAGTCCTGTTAGCCGTGTCTACAATCTTCTCGCAAGATGTGTCTAATAAGCGACGGTCAAAAGCCTGTAAACGAATTCTAATTTTCTGCTGCTGTAGAGTTGCCATCTTTAATTTTCCAGGTTCTGATGAATATTTGTGATTGTTTCGACAATTTTTGGGGATTTTGGCCTGAGCAGCCAGATTTTTGTAAACCGTAATTTTACATAATCCCAGACGGAAGAGAAAGGAGCAGAGAGGAATTTTACCATCTCTGCTCCTTTGTTATAGGACAAAAAGGTGTTACTTCACGATTTTGGAGACGACACCAGCACCAATGGTGCGGCCACCTTCACGAATTGCGAAGCGCATTCCTTGCTCAATTGCGATCGCATTGATCAGTTCTACTGTCATTTTGATGCGATCGCCTGGCATCACCATTTCTGCTTCACTACCATCATCGGAAGTAAAGGCTGTGATTGTGCCAGTTACATCGGTTGTCCGCACGTAAAACTGAGGACGGTAGCCAGAGAAAAATGGAGTCTTGCGACCGCCTTCTTTTTCTGTCAGCACATACACTTCACCTTCAAATTGAGTGTGAGGAGTAATGGAACCGGGCTTGGCGATTACCATACCGCGTTCAATATCAGCCTTCTGGATACCGCGTAGGAGTACACCGGCGTTATCTCCAGCCATACCTTGATCGAGACTCTTCTTGAACATCTCAATCCCGGTGACAGTGGTGTTACGAGTGTCTCTGATACCCACTAATTCCACGTTGTCGCCCACTTTTACTACACCACGTTCAATCCGACCGGTAGCAACAGTACCACGACCTGTGATGGAGAACACGTCTTCCACAGCCATCAGGAAGGGCTTATCAATAGCACGGTCAGGAGTGGGAATGTAAGAATCTACTGCTTCCATGAGGGCGTAGATTTTGTCTACCCACTCATCTTCGCCCTTTTTAGTTTTGGGGTTAGCAGTCATTGCTTCGAGTGCTTTGAGACCGGAGCCTGTGACGATGGGAATGTCATCGCCAGGAAAATCGTAGCTAGATAATAGCTCCCGGACTTCCAATTCCACCAACTCTAGGAGTTCTGCGTCGTCTACCATATCTTCCTTGTTCAAGAAGACAACTAGACTGGGAACACCCACTTGCTTTGCCAGCAGGATATGTTCACGGGTTTGGGGCATGGGGCCATCAGCAGCAGAAACTACGAGAATACCACCATCCATTTGAGCCGCACCAGTGATCATGTTTTTTACATAATCAGCGTGTCCTGGGCAATCTACGTGAGCATAGTGCCGACCTTCGGTTTCATACTCAACGTGAGCCGTATTGATGGTAATACCCCGTGCTTTTTCTTCGGGGGCGTTATCAATTTGGTCATAGCCTTTACCTGTAGCTTGACCCAAAGCGGCCAGAGTCATGGTAATAGCAGCTGTTAAAGTGGTTTTACCATGATCAACGTGGCCAACTGTACCGATATTAACGTGGGGTTTAGTCCTTTCAAATTTTGCGCGTGCCATGAATGCTCGTTTCCTTTTTTAATTAAGCGTTCCCTTTGCTTTTCGCTATGATTGCTTCAGCCACGTTGCGAGGTACTTCTTCGTAGCGGCTAAATTCCATTGAGAAGATGCCCCGACCTTGGGTCTTCGAGCGGATATCAGTAGCGTAACCAAACATTTCTGCCAATGGGACTTTAGCAGTTACTTTGGCAATTCCATCATCAGATCCCATACCCTCAATTTGCCCACGACGGGAATTAAGGTCGCCCATTACATCCCCAAGGTAGTTTTCGGGAACTTCAACCTCAACTTTCATCATAGGTTCTAAAAGTACGGGTGAAGCTTTCAACACTGCCTCTTTCATTGCCATTGAGCCAGCAATTTTGAAAGCCATTTCTGAAGAGTCTACATCGTGGTATGACCCATCAATCAAAGTTGCTTTGACATCAATCAATGGGTACCCAGCCAGAACACCAGATTCGCAACTTTCTTTCATTCCTTGTTCTGCGGGGCTAATGTACTCTTTAGGTACAGTACCGCCAACAATCTTAGAAACAAATTCAAAGCCCGTACCGGGTTCGCCTGGTTCCAAATTGATCACAACGTGACCATATTGGCCTTTACCACCACTTTGGCGAATGAATTTCCCTTCAATTTTGGTGACTTGTTTCCGAATCGTTTCGCGGTAAGCTACTTGCGGCGCACCGACATTCGCTTCTACTTTGAATTCTCGTAACATCCGGTCTACCAGAATTTCCAGGTGTAGCTCTCCCATGCCGGCAATCACAGTTTGATTCGTTTCCGGATCAACGTGAACGCGGAAGGTGGGGTCTTCTTCTGAAAGAGATTGCAGAGCTTTGGAGAGCTTGTCCATGTCATTCTTGGTTTTGGGTTCAACCGCTACCGAGATCACAGGCTCAGGAATGAATAGAGATTCCAGAATTACTGGTGATCCTTCATCGGTGATGGTATCACCAGTCAAGGTATCTTTTAGCCCCAATGCTGCTCCCAAATCGCCAGCCCGCATTTCGTCCACGTCCATGCGTTCATCTGCTTTTAAAATCACCAGACGGGAAATGCGCTCTTTTTTGTTCTTGGTAGCGTTAAGAACGTAGCTACCTTTTTTCAGAACACCAGAATAAACACGAACAAAGGTAAGACGACCGTAGGGGTCAGCCATAATCTTGAACGCTAGAGCTGATAGAGGTTCATTGTCATCAGCTTTGCGCTCAACAGTCTCACCATTCGGTAATGTACCTTGAATTGCTGGTACTTCAGTTGGTGCTGGTAGATAATCCACTACCGCATCCAACATCAACTGCACGCCTTTGTTTTTAAATGCCGATCCGCAAAGTACTGGCACAATCTTACCCGCAATTGTACCTTGACGCAGGGCAGTCCGAACTTCTGCTTCTGTAAGTTCTTCTCCCTCGAAGTACTTATTCATCAGAGCGTCGCTGGTTTCTGCCACAGCTTCAATCAGCTTGGTGCGGTATTCTGCCGTCTTTTCTTGCATTTCGGCGGGGATATCTGTTTCTTCGATATCTGTTCCTTCGTCGTTGTTATAAATATAGGCACGTTGCCGTACCAGATCAACGATGCCGCGAAATTCCGTTTCACTACCAATTGGCAGTTGAATGGCAATGGCATTAGCACGCAGGCGATCGCACATTTGATCGTGAACTCTATAGAAGTTCGCGCCTGTACGATCCATTTTGTTGATGAAGGCGATGCGAGGTACTTTGTAGCGGTCTGCTTGTCGCCACACTGTTTCCGACTGCGGTTGCACGCCACCCACAGAACAAAATACTGCGATTACGCCATCTAACACGCGCATGGAACGTTCTACTTCAATTGTGAAGTCAACGTGTCCTGGAGTATCGATAATGTTAATTTGATGATCTTTCCAACTGGTAGTAATTGCAGCAGCCGTGATGGTAATTCCCCGCTCACGCTCTTGTTCCATCCAGTCGGTGACGGCAGTTCCTTCATGAACTTCGCCAATTTTATGAATAATGCCAGAGTAAAACAATATTCTCTCGGTTGTCGTTGTCTTGCCCGCATCTATATGCGCCGCAATACCGATATTGCGTACTCTCTCTAGCGGGATGGTACGTGCCACAGTAGCCTCCTATTATAGTTTTTGCCTCATGATATCTTGTATATTACTCTTTGTTAAGATTCTATACTTCTACGGAAAACCGTATTTATGTTTGTGAGTCCGCGATATACCGTCTTTAGATCCACGATATACCGCCGCTTTTTTTAGTAACGATAGTGTGCAAAAGCTTTGTTAGCTTCTGCCATCCGGTGTGTTTCTTCCCGCTTACGAATTGCATTTCCGGTTTCGTTGGCAGCATCCATTAACTCATTAGCTAATTTACTTGCCATTGTCCGGCCGGGTCGAGACCGGGAAAAATTTACTAGCCAGCGTAAGGCTAGAGTTGTACCGCGATCTGAACGCACTTCCATCGGTACTTGGTAGGTTGCTCCACCAACTCGTCGAGCTTTTACTTCCACCAAAGGTGTGGCGTTTCGCACTGCTCTTTCAAAGGTTTCCAAAGGAGCAGCACCAGTGCGTTCTTCTATAGTTTTCATGGCATCATAAACTAGCCTTGCAGCTAGTGATTTCTTGCCATGACGCATCACCCGCCGGATTATCATGCTTACCAGGCGACTGTTATATACGGAATCAGGCGGAACTGGACGCCTTTGAATAACACCACGACGAGACATACTTTACCTTTAATTCGGATTTGGCAACGAAATTATATGCTATCAGACACTGGATATATGGGCGGAGAAAACCGCCGTTCAAACTTTGTCTTTTTTTCTCTACAGTTGCAGCGAGACTGACCGATTAATTTGCTCACTACAACCAGAGAAGGCGATAACATCATAAATTTTAATATTTAGATGCAACCCCTGCGATGCCTAGTTTGGCGAGCTACGCTTTGTTGGATACTGGTTAAAATTACCTACTTTTTCCCACTTCATCCAGGATTTAGCGAGATTTCAAATAAACAGCCAGCGCCGCTAATTTGTCGGTTTCTCCGCACTTTCCACCAAATACGCTCAATCGTCATGCAATTACGATTAATCGCTTATTTCCTATTTTTTCGCTTCTTTCGGGCGCTTGGTTCCATACTTGGAACGCCCTTGCTTGCGGTCTTTGACTCCAGCTGTATCTAAGGTGCCACGGATAATGTGGTATCTCACACCTGGTAAATCTTTCACCCGACCGCCACGAATCATGACTACTGAGTGTTCTTGTAAGTTGTGACCGATACCTGGAATGTAAGCTGTGACTTCAAATCCAGAGGTTAGTCTGACTCTTGCTACTTTACGTAGAGCTCGAGTTCGGCTTCTTCGGTGTAGTTGTGTATACTCTGGTACAAACACCCCGACGTTGTGGGCATTGCTTCAGAGCTGGCGATTTCGTTTTCTGACGCGCTTTTTCGCGTTCAGTACGTATGAGTTGCTGTATTGTTGGCATGAGTTACAGCGCGTAAAGCTGCTTAGAGTTCTAAGTTTTAACAAATCCTGATTATATCTTTTTTTGGGCTTTTATGTCAAACTTATAGATTTTTTTTAATTAAACAGAGCTGGGTGTAGCAATGGAGAAAGAATTACCACAACCACAGGTAGCGATCGCTTGAGGGTTGTGGAAGCGAAAACCCCCACCCATTAAATCTTCTGAATAATCCAATGCCAACCCATTTACATAATTCAAGCTTTCGTGATCTATGACAACTTTAATCCCGCTTAAGTTAAAGACGCGATCGCTAGCTTTGACAGTTTCATCAAAAGACATATCATAGAACCAGCCAGAACAGCCGCCCAGCTTAATTGTTAATCTCAACAAAGCATTTGGTTGCTGTTTTAACTGTAATCGCCCAATTTCACTAATGGCTGCTTGACTCAGGTGAATCATAAAGTTAGTTTTGGCCATAAAAAAGCCCATCTTAAATCTTACAGACGGGTGAAGTACAAAAATCACACTTGACCAAAAATCTTTTTTTGATTTTTTTGGACTAGATATGAGTCTGTGCTTGACTAGTCACTTCTAATCCTGCCTGTTATTCATAAATTACTATTATGACCTAAGCATATCACTATTGAGTGTTAGTCCCCACCTAAATTTCGGTAGGGACAGAAGAGGCAGAGGATCTGGGAGCAGGAGGGATTGAAATTACTTTGTAATTATCCGGCTTAACTCTCTTTCCTCTTCTTTGACTGTATTTATTTCAGATGGGTTGCAGAAATAATCAGTATGTGAGCTTGTAATTATTACACCCCTAGTAGCGCTATGACGGTGTTAAACCTTAGTCCGGGCATAGTCATCTTGGTAGCGAATGATATCATCCTCACCTAAATATTCGCCATTTTGGACTTCAATTAAGACTAAAGGAATCACACCAGGATTCTCTAGACGATGGGACGTACATTGGGGGACATAGGTTGATTCATTGTTGCTCAACAGTACTTCTTGCTCACCACAAACGACCCTAGCTGTACCAGAGACAACAATCCAGTGTTCGCTGCGGTGATGGTGCATTTGCAGACTGAGGCGGTGTCCAGGCTTGACTTCGATCCGTTTGATTTTATATCCGCGCCCTTCTTCCAAGACTGTAAAAGAACCCCAAGGACGCAGTTCCGTGGCCGCAATGCCTTTATTAGCGATCGCCACAGGTAGAGGCAGAGTGTTAGTTTGTGTGGTTTCTTGAAGTTGAGCCATAGTTACCTCATTGATCGACATAACAAACCGTCATTAGTCTTAAACATTAATGGAAAAATTTAGCGTAATTTTACAACCGTAAAATTCATTCATTTAGTTATACCTTGCTAAACATAGCAAAATTAAACTTAAAGGTGTAAAGAATTACTGCTAAAACTGGGATATCTATACTAAGTCTTCATCCAACATCAGGCAGCTTATCCTTAACTTTAAAAAGGATTGGTCATTGGTCAATCAATTTTAGATCTTGGTCACTAAACTGGAATCTAAAATCCAAAATCCCAAATTCTTTACTCTCCACTCCGTAATTAATTACTGTGGCAAGAAAACCCCAATACCATTGTGGACACGTGCAGCAGTATTTGGGGAACGGTCGAGTAGTTGTCCTCCCAGATAAAGACTAGTTGAACTACCACCGTCTAAATTGAGGGCATTCACGCAACCAATATTCTTCATTAATTGGGCGTGTTCCGCCAAGGTTGGGCCTAATCCTCCAGCCCGATTGTGAACAGCCGCAATCATTAAAGAGCCGCTTGCTGTGGTACAAATGCCACTACGAATCGCTTTTTGTGTACTAAAAGCTTTACTGAACTTTTCGCCTTCAGCGTCAAGGACAATTTTATTATTTTGTACCAACAGCGGTCCGGCTCCCATAATTTGGGGATAGCGGTTAAATTCAGCCGAATTAGTGCTGCTAGTAATACTGACTGCTGTGCCAATAGGTAATTTCGATGCAGTATTAGTAGCGTTGGCACGTAAGGTTAATAGGTAGCCATCTGAGGGAATGGGAACGGCTGTTGCACCAGCTTTTCCACCTGGTAACTGATTTGTCACTCGGTCTTTTTGGACAACAAGGAGAATTTCGTTGTCTGTTAAAGGCGTGTAGCTACTTCCCCAAGTTGGGGTATAACGAGCCATACCACTCTGAACGTAGCCACTATTGAGGAATAGAATCGGTAATCGCTGATTATTAGGAGCGACTAAAGTTTCTTGTAAAGTGAGACGACCTAAGTAAAATTGCCCAGAATCATTCCAAGCGATCGCTCCCCGGTTAAGAATCGGCCCTGATAACCATTGATTATCCCGCCGAATTGCCCCTAAAGGTAATCTATTATTCCGGTTGAAATAACCAGCATTGATTGCGGCTACAGCTAAAGACTGCTGTGCCATTTGAATGAGTGGTGCAGTACCCGTTTGGTTGTTGGGTTCTGCGCCAATGGGTTTTAAAGTTAACCCAGCTTGACGGGGATTAATATCTAACCAAACTACAGGAAAACGGTCTGTACCTAAATTGACTAATTGCTGTCGCCAGCGCAATCCAGAAGCCCAAGTAATATCTCGTTGTACGAGCGCATCGGCACGAAGGTCAATTACCAAGCGGTTAGGGTTTGCTAAAGTCATCACCTGGGGAGACATCCCAAAAGGCACACTCAGACTAATAAGTGTACGGTTGTTGACTACCTCCAATTTTGTAATTAGTGGTTCTGGAGTTGGTTGTGCAGGTAATTGTGGGAGTGAAGTTGGCGGCGCATATTGTTGAATTAAAGCTGGGTCGGCTGTGCCTTCTAAGATCACTACCCACTCTCTATTGAGTGGTGTGGTTGCTTGGGTGGTTGGTCCGTCAGAGTCAACAGGTCTATTTATGGGTAAGCCTTGGGAAAGTTGCCAAGGTACTGGGCGATCTAAATCTAAGACGATGCGAGCCGAGTTGAAAGGAGGATGACTTACGCCTGAAGGTTGCTGACTCTGACGAATATTTTTGACCTGGGCTGGTGGAATTGCGATCGCTAAAATATTACCATTGGCTTGAAATTGCCAACCTGCTGTTTGGGCAAAATTAGTAATATCCACATAGCGATACCCTTTTAACAGTCTTGTAGCTAAAATCAGTGGTTGATTAACTGACGAAAACCACTCTACTGGTTGTTTGGCTGCACTGTTGCTGCTTAAAAAATCGACTCCAATAAACTGCCTAAAAGCCCCATCACTCAGATGAGTTTTTAGCTGTCCGTCGGTTCCGCGCTGCTGCAACCAAGCCCCTGACAAGGTACGACCATTGAGGGTAATTTGATTACCATTCCCTAATGCTGCGGCGTTCGGGGTGGGTGACTGGACAATTAACTCTGGTGGAGTTGCTTCAGGATGAATTGGCGATTTCTGGGCGCTAGGAGCTTGGGTAGCAGATAAAGATAAGATCGTAATAGCCACGATTATTGGTGCTATAGACCGGAATAACTTTTGTTTAGCCTTTTTAGTAATAGGGCTGTGATGTTTTCTGATGAGGCGATTTGACATTTTTACAGCTACTTTTAAAAAATCTACTGGTAGTTGGATCTGTGAGGAAAGTTTTGATGGCTCTGAGCAATAAAGCCACTGAATTTTGTCCGATGCTCACGCTCCTTTCCTCTGACGCAATATCTTCAATAGACGTAATTTATCGCGTTTGAGTCTCACCACTGAGTTAACTAATTGTGAGGAAACCTTAAAAAATAGTGATTTTATTTTTGAATAAATATGATAGCCTGTATATTGGCTATCTATCTCTTGTAAAACTTAAAAGGTAATCATACCACTAAAAGCACTGTTACTAAGTGTTTTAACTATCACTTTTTTCAGTTGGACTATACACAGTAGTTTTAGTGCTTCAAACTGAGTGAGAATATCTAATCCTCACCGATGATTGCTATTTAAGTGAGGTCTGTGTTGTTGCAATACAGATAATAATGTTCAGCAAAAAATAAAGAATATATACAACAACAGATATTTCTAGGGATTTTCAACTGGTCATGTTGTATAATACCTTGATTTTGTGCCTGAATCAGGATTATTTTGGCCTTTAAAACGCTGGTTGTGTTATTTGTAAGCCAAACACGTTTTATTTGAAAGCTAATCTGAATCTGGGAAGAGGGAATTGAGCAAAAAAATAGCTATGGATAACCCTACGTGGTGCTATCACGATATAAATAAAAGGGCTGTGAGGGCGGTATAGTCTCACATATCATTCCCACTAAAGGTATAAAAAAGTACTGCACAGATTTTAACAGGGTTAAACAAGAAGAAAAGAAATCCGAAGTTAAAATTTTTTTCCCTAAATTTCGGTTGTTGTTGTTTATGTATTTCTCAGGGAACCAACCTTAGCCCTTGGGCTACGCTCAGGACTAGCAAATTTTTCTCACAAATACTGGCAAGATTTGTGACTAACCATCTCAGGAACAGGCTATGAAAGATAAAGCGATGCATCAATCACAAACAATGAAAAATTCAGATATTCACTCTCAGGAGAATTATCAGGGACAAAGGTGGTTAGTAGAAGAACGAGATGCCTGTGGTGTAGGTTTTATTGCTCATCGCCAGAATCATGCTAGCCATGAAATTGTCACAAAATCTTTAGCTGCTTTGACCTGCTTAGAACACCGGGGTGGTTGTAGCGCTGACCAAGATTCTGGTGATGGTGCAGGAATATTGACAGCTATCCCTTGGGAGTTGTTCCAAAAGGACTATATTGCTGGAAATGTGGCGGTAGGAATGCTATTTTTACCCCAAAATCCCGAAATAGCCGCAAAAGCTAAAGCCACTATTGAGCAAATAGCCGCAGAAGAAAAATTCACTGTCCTGGGTTGGCGAGTAGTACCAGTGCAGCCTCATTTACTGGGGAGACAAGCAAGAGAAAATCAACCCCAGATAGAACAAGTTTTTCTCGCATCAGCCGATAAGAGTGGTGAAGAACTAGAAAGAGAACTATATATCACCCGCAGAAGAATTTTCAAAGCTACCAAAAATATCTCCGAAGAATTCTATATTTGCTCCTTGTCCAGTCGCACAATTGTTTATAAAGGCATGGTGCGTTCTGCTATTTTGGGAGACTTTTATCTAGATTTAAAAAATCCAGCTTACAAAAGTGCTTTTGCAGTTTATCATCGCCGCTTTAGTACCAATACACTACCGAAGTGGCCTCTAGCCCAACCAATGCGGCTATTGGGTCATAACGGTGAAATTAATACTCTACTGGGTAACATCAACTGGATGACCGCACGAGAAGCCAGCCTAAATCATCCAGTATGGGGAAATCGCGCGGATGAATTCAAGCCCTTAGTTCACATTGATAATAGTGACTCGGCGACTTTAGATAACGTCCTGGAATTAATGGTGCTTTCTGGACGCAGCCCCTTGGAAGCTTTAATGATGATGGTGCCAGAGGCATATCAAAATCAGCCTTCTTTGCAGAAATATCCAGAAATTGTTGATTTCTACGAATATTACAGTGGTCTGCAAGAATCCTGGGATGGTCCAGCACTTTTAGTATTTAGTGATGGGGAAAAAGTTGGTGCAACCTTAGACCGTAACGGTTTAAGACCAGCCCGTTACATCATTACTAAAGATGATTATATTGTGGTGGCTTCCGAAGCTGGTGTAGTTGAAATCCCAGAAGCCAACATTGTGGAAAAAGGCAGACTTGGCCCAGGACAAATGATTGCTGTAGATTTAGTCAATCATGAAGTGCTGAAGAATTGGGAAATTAAGCAACGTATCGCCAAGCAGCATCCCTATGGGGAATGGTTAAAACAATATCGTCAAGAACTGAAACACCTTGTTAGTCAGCCTTCATCAGTTAACGGTAATGGCAAGAGTCATTCTCCTGCAAACACAATTGTTAACACTGAGCGGAGTCGAAGTGATAAACAAACCTTACTACGTCATCAATTAGCCTTTGGCTACACCACAGAAGATGTAGAAATGGTGATTCAGCCAATGGCGGCTGAGGGTAAAGAAGCGACTTTCTGCATGGGGGATGATATTCCTCTAGCGGTGCTGTCAGAAAAACCTCACCTGCTGTATGACTATTTTAAACAGCGTTTTGCACAAGTGACTAACCCAGCTATTGACCCGTTACGGGAAAAGTTGGTGATGTCGCTGAATGTGGAACTGGGCGAACGGGGTAATTTACTGGAAGTGAAGCCAGAACACGCCCGAAAACTGAAATTAGAATCGCCTGTGTTGACTGAGACGGAATTGGAAGCGATTCAATTATCAGGATTTGCAACGGCGCAATTATCGACGTTGTTTGCTATTGCTAATGGTCCCGATGGTTTGAAAAATGCTGTAGAGTCTTTGCAAGCACAAGCTGCGGAATCTGTCAAGGCAGGAGCAAAGATTTTAATTTTGAGTGACCTTCACCTGGAAGGAGAAAATGGTATCGGTACAGACTATACCTATATTCCGCCTTTGTTAGCCGCAGGTGCTGTACATCATTATTTGATTCGCCAAGGATTACGAACCAAAACTTCGCTGATTGTGAATACAGCCCAGTGCTGGAGTACACATCATTTTGCTTGTCTGATTGGTTATGGTGTGGATGCTGTTTGTCCTTACACAGCTTTGGATACTGTCCGCAATTGGTGGTTTGAACCCAAAACTCAAAGCTTCATGGAACGGGGTAAAATTGCTACTCTGACTTTAGATGAAGCTATCGGAAATTACCGTCAAGCCATAAATTCCGGGTTACTGAAAATTCTCTCTAAGATGGGAATTTCTTTACTTTCCAGCTATCAAGCAGCACAAATTTTTGAAGCTATTGGGATTGGTGGGGATTTATTAAAACTGGGATTCTACGGCACAACTTCCCGCATTGGTGGGTTAAGTGTGAGCGAATTGGCGCAAGAGGTGCTGTCTTTCCATAGCAAGGCTTTTCCCGAACTGACTGCGAAGAAGTTAGAAAATTTGGGTTTTGTGCAGTGTCTTCCCAAGGGTGAGTACCACATGAATAACCCGGAATTGGCTAAGGCGCTGCATAAAGCTGTGGATGGGAAGCAATATGATCACTATGAGGTTTACAAACAGCATCTCCAAGGCCGACCGGTGACAGCTTTGCGTGATTTGCTGGATTTTGAAAGCGATCGCTCGCCCATTCCTTTAGAAGAAGTAGAATCAGTCAGTGAGATTCTCAAACGCTTCTGCACTGGTGGGATGTCTTTGGGCGCGTTGTCACGAGAAGCCCATGAAACTTTGGCGATCGCCATGAACCGCATTGGCGGAAAATCTAACTCAGGCGAAGGCGGCGAAGATCCAGTCCGCTATAAGGTGCTGAATGATGTAGATGCAGCAGGTAAATCTCCAACTCTGCCCCATTTACATGGATTGCGAAATGGTGACACAGCTTCTAGTGCCATTAAACAAGTCGCATCAGGACGCTTTGGTGTCACACCAGGATATTTAAGCAGCGCCAGACAAATCGAAATCAAAATTGCCCAAGGTGCAAAACCTGGGGAAGGTGGACAGTTACCGGGTCCAAAAGTTAGTCCTTACATTGCGATGTTAAGGCGTTCCAAACCCGGTGTGACACTGATTTCACCACCACCGCACCATGATATTTATTCCATTGAAGATTTAGCACAGCTAATTTTTGACCTGCACCAAATTAACCCCAAAGCCCAGGTATCAGTGAAATTGGTGGCAGAAATTGGTATTGGGACGATTGCGGCGGGTGTTGCGAAAGCTAACGCCGATATCATTCAAGTATCTGGTCATGATGGTGGTACTGGTGCATCACCTCTGAGTTCCATTAAACACGCTGGTTCACCGTGGGAACTGGGTTTAAGTGAAGTACATCGAGTTTTGATGCAAAACGGCCTGCGAGACAGAGTAATTTTGCGTGTAGACGGTGGGCTGAAAAGTGGTTGGGACGTGGTAATAGGTGCATTAATGGGTGGTGAGGAATTCGGTTTTGGTTCCATCGCCATGATTGCTGAAGGCTGTATTATGGCGCGGATTTGCCACACGAATAACTGCCCTGTGGGTGTTGCTTCTCAGAAGGAAGAACTCCGCAAACGGTTCACAGGAATGCCGGAACACGTTGTGAATTTCTTCTGCTTTATAGCTGAAGAAGTGCGTCATCTTTTAGCTAGACTGGGATACCGTTCTTTGTTGGATATCGTGGGACGTGCTGATTTGTTAACAACACGCGCCGATGCAACAGTTACTAAAACCCAAGGACTCAACCTTGATTGTTTACTTCAGCTACCAGATGCCAAAAATGATCGTAGCTGGTTGGTACATGAAGAAGTTCACAGCAACGGTGCGGTGATAGATGACCAATTCCTGGCTGATCCCGAAATTCAAGCGGCTATTAGTAATCAATCCACTGTTAGCAAAAGCTTAAAGTTAGTCAATACCGATAGAACAGTGGGCGCACGGTTGGCAGGTGCGATCGCTTCCCAATATGGTGATAGTGGTTTTGAAGGACAAATTAACCTCAATTTCCAAGGTAGTGTGGGACAAAGCTTTGGTGCTTTCAACCTTCCTGGCATGATTCTCTCATTAGAAGGAGAAGCCAACGACTACGTAGGTAAGGGAATGCACGGTGGTGAAATTATCATCAAACCCCCGGCTGATGCCACTTATGACCCAGCAGAAAATGTGATAGTTGGCAATACCTGTCTTTATGGTTCTACCGGTGGAGTATTGTTTGCCAACGGTTTAGCCGGAGAACGCTTTGCTGTACGCAACTCTAAAGGTATGGCAGTAATTGAAGGCGCTGGGGATCATTGCTGCGAGTACATGACTGGTGGCGTGATTGTTGTCCTCGGCAAAGTTGGGCGTAACGTCGGCGCGGGGATGACTGGGGGACTGGCATATTTCTTAGATGAAGACAATTCATTCCCGGAATCAGTTAATCCTGAAATTGTCAAAATCCAGCGAGTGCTGACAGCCGCCGGTGCAAAACAACTGCAAGAATTAATTAAAACTCATGGCGATCGCACTGGTTCACCAAAAGCGAAAATGATTCTGCAAAATTGGTCAGAATATTTGCCTAAGTTCTGGCAATTGGTTCCACCTTCTGAAGCTGATAGTCCCGAAGCAAATCCCCAAGCTGTTCTCGAAAAACAGTTGAGTTCAGTTTAATTGCGAACCAAAAGATCCCCGACTTTTTAGAAAAGTCGGGGATCTAAACTTTATAATATTCACAAACCAAATAAATATTACTTTTTATTTGCTAACAATCTTTGCTCCTTATCTTCCATCATTAAAAGTTCTGGAACAGTCACAAAACTATAGCCTTGCTGGCGAAACTTACTAATAATTTCTGGTAATGCTTGCACAGTTTGGGAACGATTACCACCACCATCGTGTAATAAAACAATACCTCCGGGTGTGGCGTTCCTGAAAACATTATTAACTAAGTTTGGAACACTAGGGCGTGAATAATCTAATGAATCAGATGACCACATAATGATGGCATACTTGCTATTTCTAGCATAGGCAGCTACCCCATTATGCATGATCCCCCCAGGTGGTCTAAACAAATTTGTTTTTACACCTGTAGTTTGATAAATCAAATTTGAGGTGTGATCAACTTCATAAGCAGCCGCCTTTTGATTCATGTAATGATACCAATGATGCCAAGTATGATTAGCAATAGAGTGACCTTCAGCAACCACCCGCTTTGCTAAGTGGGGATAATTCTTCACATTCTGTCCAACGACAAAAAATGTCCCTTTAATATTATTTTGTTTGAGAATATCCAGCACTTGTGCAGTAGTTTCTGGCCAAGGTCCATCATCAAAGGTGAGAGCAATTACTTTCTTACCTTTAATTAGTTTTGCCTCCTTAATGGTTGCTCCTTGAAAGCGTGGAGGTGCAGCAGAGGCTAAACCCTTCATGTTGGCTTCTTCCTGCCAACTGGTGAACATCGCCGTCTTTAATGCTTCAATGCGCTGCTGTGTCCCAACTTTAGCAGCAGATAAATTATTTATATCTATAGTTTGTTTTTTCTGAGCGTCAGAAGCATCTGGCTTGATGAGTAACATTAAGCTCATGCTTAAAGTAGCACTCAAGGCCAGTAGCGCAATTAATATTCCTTGCGGCCAAAGAAACGACTTACTGTTTTCCACTTCATAGCTCCTTCAAGGGTAGAACCACCAGTCACAATTCTGACGGTACTTTACAGCACACTTGCCTCTAAATATTAGATACACAGAATTTAACTGCTAATCCAGAACTTTTAGATACAGATTTACAGAAATTTAAGAAATATGGGCTATGGTTGATAAGGCTTCAACTGTAACCTAAATTATCTGGTTTTAGATGAACAATAGCCAGACAATATTTGTCAATTTTTAACAATAATACCTAATTGTACTTAAGCAATTATGTTTTTAAATTTGGGTTGTCTAGTGGGTAGAGTATAGTTTAATGTTGACTGCCATTGATTGCTTCATTTTTAAGAAAAAGTTAAATTTTTAACTTATTGACTGCGACCTTTTAACTGCTACAAAGTAGACGGATGATAATCAACTCTATATAGTTTCTCATTATTAAGGTAAACTAAGCCGTTACTCTCTATACTGTTTACTCATTTATTCCGCAGAATTTTGATCAGCATCTCAGTTATTTTATAGATGTTGAAACTTCAGGCAACTTCTACCTAAAGGTAGTTGAAATTTTGAGAATATTTTTACTTGTCAATAAATAGATCGTTACGATCAGAATTTTAATGGATGTAGATGTAGGATAAATACGTAATTTAGAGGATGTTGGATAACTTAAGCATCTTTATATATTTCATCGCCTTCAGCACAAGCCAAAGCCAGACTCAGCTAAAAAGATGTTTTGTTAGCTCTCAGCAATACTGAAAGCTATTATCTAATCATGATCAAAAGTTATATTAATTTCAGATATGCGTCCATTTCGAGAAAAAGAATGGCTATTTAGCTTGGTTGTAGGATCTCTGATTCTCTGGCTAATATTTTTGGGAAACTTACCTTTACGTGACTGGGATGAGGGTACTGTAGCACAAGTTGCGCGTGAAATTTGGCGCGCCCCCCTTGGTTCGATGCGTTGGCTTTATCCCATGTTGGGAGATGAACCATATCATAACAAACCACCTCTAATCCACTTACTAATCGCTTGGGCTTACTCTCTCGGAGGAGTGAATGAGTGGACAACACGCTTACCTAGTGCAATTCTAACGGCTTTGGGAGTACCCACACTGTACTTAGTCGGAGGTTTGGTGTTTCAGCAAAATTTGCCAGCTGTGTTTGCCGCTTTGGTTTATTTAACAATGTTGCCTGTAGTCCGTCATGGTAGACTGGCGATGCTAGATGGCGCGAGTATTACTTTTTTCTTATTATTGTTATTTTTTTTACTAAAGGCGCGTCAAAATAAATCCTATGCTTTGGGTGTGGGGATTTGCTTGGGGCTAATTACTCTGACAAAGGGAATGCTGGTTTTGTTGCTAGGTGCGATCGCTTGTTTATTTGCGATCGCTGAGGGACAATTAACTTTGTGGAAAAACCCCTATTTTTGGGTGGGAATGTTTTTCGGTACAGTTGCACCTTTGGCTTGGTATGTTGCCCAATGGCAATATTATGGCAATAATTTCTTAGAAATAAATTTACAAGCACAAACCTTTAACCGTCTCACAACTTCTGTGGAAGGTAATAGTGCGCCTCCTTGGTACTATTTAATTGAGTTAATCAAATACGCTTTTCCCTGGTTGATGTTTTTGCCGGGAGGATTATATTTAGCTGCAAAAAAACGTCATACTACTTGGGCGCGTCTAGTTCTCATCGGGACAATTGTTTATTTTCTCACCATTTCTTTGATGAGAACAAAACTGCCGTGGTATATCATGCCTATTTATCCCTTTTTAGCTTTAGCAATTGGGGCGCAATTGAGCGAAGTTTGGCAGCATCGCTATTTAATTAACAAATATTGGGCAGTATTTCTAGTTATTATTAGTTTAGCAGGTGTCGGAGGATGTATTTACTTTGCTATTGCAGATCCTCAACCTGTGTTAATAACCATGAGTCTGATTTTGGCAATCAGCATGAGTATAGCAGCATGGCTAATTAAACAGAAAAATCGCTTGTTTATTCCTGTGCTATTTTCGGGGATGTATTTAGTTTTAGGACTATTAATGAGTTCGCAATCCTGGATTTGGGAGTTAAATGAAGCATTTCCGGTCAAGCCTGTGGCGACATTAATTCGCGCCCATATTTCCCCAGGAACTAAAATTTATACTTCTTTTGCATATCAGCGTCCTAGTTTAGATTTTTACTGTGATTGTCAAGTCATTCCCGCAGATATCAAAGTTTTACAACAAATGTGGTCAAATAAATCTTCTTTACTATTAGATCATGCCAGTTTACAGAATCTCAATTTATCTGGCGGTCGAGTCTTAGGCACATCTGAAGAATTTACCTTAATTTCGCCACCAGTTTCATAATTTTTGGGTTTTTATGTTTGACCAAAGTTATAAATGCTTATTGAATAAATACACATCGTCACTTTGAAATTGTAATTTAAATCTAGGTTCAGATTTTAGTTTATTTACTAAGCTATTAGCAAATTCTTCATTACTTCCCCAACCTGGATGACGTACATTCAATAATACATAATCAAAAATATGCAAGTCAATTGCAGGAGAACTAGCATCTGTGAACTTAATTAGTTTGCGGTGACTTAAATGTGGAGAAATTTGGGCTGTTGTATAAACACCTCCTTGGGGTGACACTAAGGAAACTGCTTGCTGTGTGGCTTGCAAATTATCTAAATATCTCAAATATCTACCGCCAAAATGGGTGAATTTTGCCAAACACAGAAATGCGATTAATGACCAGATAATAATTCCTCGTCTATGTTGCAGCCATCCTTTACCTACAGCCAAACTAGCAATTACAGCTAGTATTAGAAATGGTAAAGCTGGTAATGAATATTGATGAACCAAATCTTTTTGGGCTTGATAATCAGCTAATAAGTTAAGTAATATACAGGGAATAGCAGGTATTAAGGGTTTGAAGCTAGCAGAGGAAAGACCCCAAATTATAGGTAAAAATAACAAAATTAAATATCCAAAGTTATCTAGTGAAAAAAGATTTACAAGGATTACTCCTGGGTTAAATATTAAATTTTTAACAATTTCAAAAACTGAATTACCTAAGTAGCTATAACGCCCTACTGCTGCTGCTTCTCTACCACTAAATACAGGAATAATTATTTGAGTAGCGATTAAAAACCAACTCACACCTGAAAAAATAGCGATCGCACCACACAAACGTCGCTTCTCACACAAGATTAAATAAAAACCCATTGCTACAACAGTCAGGGAAAGTACTGCTTTACATCCCAAAACTACAATCATCGATAAGCAAAACCAAGCTATCTTTCGTTGGCGTGCTGCTAAAATTGCACTTAGCAGTAAAGGAACAGCAATAACTTCAGGATGGAAATCAAATAAGTTGGCATTAAAAACAACTGGATACAACAAATATACAACAGCCATAGCCATTGCTTGGCTCTCTTTTAATCCTGCTACAATGGCTAAATAATACGTCGGTAAAGCACCTAAAGATAAAGAAAACGCTTGGATGGCAAATAACCAATAAACGCTGGGATAGATTTTATAAAATAGAGCTAAAGGATAAAAAATCCAAGCAGCATGATCACCGAAAATGTGGAATCCGATGAAAGAAGAGATAGGGCTTTGACCTTGACTAATTAAGTAAGAGGCTTGGTCAAAAATACCTAAGTCAAAAGCAGTTGATTGAAATAAACTATGTCTTAAACTACTAGCGGCAAATAAAATTAAAGTACTCACACCAATCATCCAAGCAACAGCACTAGGTTTAATGAGTCCTTTGTGCCATCGCCCTAAAAACATATCTTTAGTCAGCATTTTAATATTTGAAAAACATAATTAACTACCTGTATTCTCCTAATTATTGCCTAAAACTACTGAAACTACAATCCCAAGTATTATTTCAAAATTTTGGGTGCAAAGGTGTCAACTATAGATGAGAAAAACCCAGAGGGGCGATATTCAGTCTCAGAATCATCAGCCATCTGGGGCGGGAGAATGTCAAACTGGAAGTTGTTTGTAAATTTTAAAGCAATTGTGAAAGCTATTACTCTTGTTGGTTCTACTGGCTCCATCGGTACTCAAACTTTAGATATCGTTACTCAGTATCCAGATCAGTTTCGGATTGTGGGATTGGCTGCTGGGAGTAATGTGGAGATGTTGGCGGCTCAAATTCGGCAGTTTCGACCAAGTATAGCGGCGATTTCGGCTGAGGAGAAATTGCCAGAACTCCAAGAAGCAATCAAAGACCTTGATCCCCAACCGATTCTACTCGCTGGTATTTCTGGGGTGATAGAAGTCGCTCGTTATGGTGATGCAGAAACTGTGGTTACAGGGATTGTGGGTTGTGCTGGTTTATTACCAACCATCGCCGCGATTGAAGCTGGTAAAGATATCGCCTTGGCCAATAAAGAAACTTTGATTGCTGGTGGTCCGGTGGTTTTACCTCTAGTAGAAAAACATGGTGTAAAATTATTGCCTGCTGATTCTGAGCATTCAGCCATATTTCAATGTCTCCAAGGTATTCCCAAGGGTGGCTTGCGGCGAATTTTGCTCACGGCTTCGGGTGGGGCTTTCCGTGATTGGGATGTAGAAAAGTTAGCCCAGGTGAAGGTTGCTGATGCGCTGAAGCATCCAAACTGGTCGATGGGGCGGAAAATCACCGTAGACTCGGCTACTTTGATGAACAAGGGTCTGGAAGTGATTGAAGCTCACTTTCTGTTTGGCTTGGATTATGAAGATATTGATATTGTCATTCATCCCCAGAGTATTATTCACTCGCTGATTGAGTTGCAAGATACATCTGTTTTAGCTCAACTTGGTTGGCCGGATATGCGTTTACCTTTACTCTATGCTTTATCTTGGCCTGAGCGGATTTACACTGACTGGGAAAGGCTGGATTTGGTGAAAGCTGGTAATTTAACTTTCCGTGAACCAGACCATCAGAAGTATCCTTGTATGCAGTTGGCTTATGCGGCTGGTAGGGCTGGGGGTTCGATGCCGGCGGTGTTAAATGCTGCCAATGAACAGGTTGTGGCGTTATTTTTAGAGGAGAAAATTCAATTTTTAGATATTCCCCGATGTATCGAATTGGTGTGCGATCGCCATCAAAATGATAACTGTACAAATCCGGCTTTAGATGACATTTTGGCAGCAGATAAATGGGCAAGGCAAGAAGTTTTAACAGTCGCTAACAAGTTAGAATCTTCTTCGCAGGTGATTTCGTTACACTAAACAACTCGATAGCACAAAAATATTAGTGAGGATGGTTATTTCAGCAACCACTCCTCACTAGTTTTCAGCTTGATGTAATTCAATAATTTATATATATTTAACAATCAAGCCAAAAAATTTACTAATTTATTATATAAAAGACTCTGTTCAGCCAAAATTTAGGAAACTTTTCTAGTATACTTAGCATATAACAATTACTTCAAACTTCTAGTAAAAACTTAGTAGTAAGAGTTATTACAGTTTGGATAAAACAAATTATTTAACAGTAATTGTTCGCTCAATAAATATTTACTGTAACCCTTAAACAAGGGATATTTTTAAGGAATTGATATTGATGATTCCTACCCTAATTCTGGCTTGGATAGTATTCGTAATCTTGTTTAAAATTATTAAAACTACTTTGAAGAATGCCTTAACAATTGCGGCAATCCTGGTTTTATTAAATATCGGTTTTGGGATTACACCTCAAGATATTTGGCATCAGATCATGCTTATTGCTCAAACAATTTCGCCGAACTAAGACGCGATTTATCGCTTCTTTACAAGAGAGTGCTTATGTGAATACGGCTATAATTTGCAACAGAACCAAGGATGAAGAAGAATATCTTCCAGCAAACCTGCAATCATCTGTTTGCCAAGCATCTGCATTCTTCACCCTTGTGTTGTTAATTATTGGGTAACGTGGAAATCTTAGCTAACGCGTCTTTAACAGTTGCAGGTAGTTGACGCATTATTTTACCTCTTTCGCGATCCAGTGCTACTAATGTCACTTTAGCCGTAGTATATAATTGCTGTCCATCAGTTGAGACAATTCCATAATCCCAGTTCATGCGGACACCAGTGACTTCAGTGATGCGTATTTTGACAATTACAGCCATTCCTAACTGAATTGAACGGTGATAGCGGACTGAAAGTTCTACAACTGGTAAGTCGCAGCCTAATGCTACTAAATCAGCAAAATCAATGCCGATGGATCTCAAGCATTCTACGCGTGCTTCTTCCATCCAAGCGATATAACTACCATGCCAGACGACACCAGCATAGTCAGTATGATGGGGTTGCACTCTCACCGGATATTCAAACCAACTCTCAAATTCCTGGTTCGATGGAATTTCAATGGCGCTGGTTGGTGGTAATTGTGCTGGAATTGGTTGTTTTTCCGACATTTTTGAGTTTCTTAACAGCTATGAATTTTTCACAAAAATACACGGTATGCGGGAAGCTCACTCACTTCAGTGCTGAGAGGTAAGCGACACGTAAAGCCTTCTCTTCGAGAGGCTTGTCTGCGACACGCTACGCGAACGCCAACGGCATAGCTAGAGCCTCCGGCACGCTACCGCGTTAGCGGAGCTTTCGCTTTAGCGATACGCTTACAGCGTAGCGTCTCCGAAGGAGAAACGATTTTAATCGCCTTCAATCTTTACCTCATCAATAAGTCTATCAACAAACTCTCTTAATCGTTCTTGCCAGTCAGGGATAGTTTTTAGTTTGTCCTTGACACCGGGCGGAACTTTAAAACAAACGGGGTTTTTATCAAACGGTTGATTGCTTGTAAAGCCTAGTTTATGCTTTTTTTGAAACGGCATTGCTATTTGCTTTTTATATTGATATACTAATATATAGTAACATTGTAAGTTAAAAAATGCTTTACGGATGTCAGCAAAATCTGATTAGTCCAGACAACAAACTAAAAGCTTTGCTTGAATATGTTTGTACAGAAGCAAATAACTTGATTAATTGTGGAGTTTATTACAGTCGTCAATATTATTTTAAGACTGGCAAATTTCCTAGCAAAGCTGATTTACATAAACAATTAGGCACTATTCAGAAAAACAAGCACTATCAAGCTTTGTACTCTGATACAGCGCAGCAAATATTAACTCGAGTGGCTGAGTCCTTTAAGTCCTACGTGGGGCTGCTAAAAGGTATAAAAAAAGGAACTGTTACTCAAAAGCCAAGATTACCAAATTACAGAGTATCGGGTGGTTTAGCATTAGCAACTTTCACCGGACGCTCTCTTAAATTAAAAGACGGAAAAATACGGTTTCCGCTAGGTAGTTTGGTGAAAACCTGGTTTGATGTTGATGCGTTTTATCTCCCAATGCCATCAAACCTGGATTTTAAATCTATTAGAGAAGTGAGAATCTTACCGCGAAACAGGTGTTTTTATGCCGAGTTTGTTGATCAACAACAGACAGAAACTATCGAACTTGATAAATCAAAAGTTTTAGGGATTGACCACGGAATAAACAATTGGCTAACCTGTGTTTCTAATGTAGGTACGTCCTTTATTGTGGATGGATTACATCTCAAAAGCTTAAATCAGTGGTACAACAAATCGGTCGCCAAAATCAAAGAGAATAAACCTCAAGGTTTTTGGTCTAACAGACTTGCGGCAATCACAGAAAGGCGTAATAGACAGATGCGCGAGGCTGTAAATAAAGCAGCGAGAATTATAATCAACCACTGCTTAGAAAACAAAATTGGTTCAATTGTTTTTGGTTGGAATACAGATCAGAAAGACAGTGCTGATATGGGTAAAAAGAACAATCAAAAGTTTGTTCAAATCCCCACAGCCAAACTAAAAAACCGTATTGAACAGTTATGTGAACAATACGGAATAGATTTTATTGAAACCGAAGAAAGCTATACCTCAAAATCATCGTTTTTAGATAATGATGTTCTACCTACATTTGGTGCAAAACCCGAAAGGTGGAAAAGTAGTGGTATCAGAACAAATCGCGGTTTGTTTAAAACTTTAACTGGAATCAAAATAAATGCAGACTGTAACGGTGCTGCAAATATTATCCGCAAAGTAGCTACAATATTTAAGTTTAACTTAAGTGGAGTAGGTAGAGGCTGTTTGAGTCAGCCTAAGAAAGTTCTTTTATGGACTCTTCAGAAATCTCAGTGTCTTTAGACCTGAGAAGCTTAAATCTGAAAGAATTGTCTCATAAAGTTTTAATTAACGAACTTAAAATACTTGACAGCCCAGCAATAAGCAAATAATTTCCGAGTAATTTTAAATAGGTAATGTGGTATGGCAAACTCAGCCACAATTACCTATTACCAATTACTAGCCATAGGTTTCCAATGCGAGAGCGACTATTGGAACCTGTTTTGAAGTACCTGCATCAGATACAGTCAGCCCTAGCACTTTTTGGCCAGGGTTTTATTACCTGAACTAGCTGGTGTAAATTGTTTGACAAGATTAGCCAGTTCTTGCAACTGATTAATTGCTTCTGCACCCTCTAGTTTCATTAACTCGCGGTCGTCTCGCATTTCGGTCCAAGTAATCCCGTAATCGGATACCAAGAATCGAATCAAGTGATTGTCGCCCAAGCTAACCATAAACGAAGCACTATTCATCTGGTCGCCGCAGGTGTAACAGGACGCAGGATATCCGCGTCGTTCTAGTACAATTGCCAAGGCTTGTAGGTTCATTACCAAGTCTTGGACGAATTGTCGGTGTTGATGCGCTAGTCTCAGAAACACGTTTTTCCTCCAGACACCACAGTGATTTTAGTCTCTTTTATATTTTTTTTAGCTTTTTTCATCCACTGGTATTGTAAACTATTGATTACATTTACCAGAATTTCACGAAATCGTTAGATGACTACCTTGCTTAGGGTAGTAGATAAATATTCAGCTTACCGTATCAAACTATTCAATTTTTCAGTTTGATTGATCAGACAGATTTGATAAATTTAACCTTTTTTCAGAGTATGTCTGTCTAATTAAATGCTTAAGCTCAAGGTATTCCGTCTTAAGCGTAACGCAAATTTGGTATTGGTAAACAACATAAAAGCTACGGAGCGGATTTTTTTTTGACATATACTGCCAAGCTCTTCTCTGGCAAAGGCTTTAAAACCACTTCAGTATTTTTTATATCCCTAATGATGTTGTCAGTCTATGCGTCTCTTAATAAAAGTTTAGGGCGGTTAAAGTATTGGGTACACAGAGTGTAATCCTCCTAAAACTATAGAGTTGGGTGGATAATTTAATTGGGCTGTGTGGGAGGAATAGTTAAGAATTACTGAGGTAATTTTACGAACATGAGCTAATAAGTATGCTCAATAGCTATGGCTTAACACTGAGAATAACTGGACATTGAATAAGTATGTTGCCATTTCGCCAGTATGTGTTCATTTCTTGAGGTGATGCTGCAACAGCTACCCAGAAACTCAAAATTGAGAAATGTTCACTATACTACTTCCCACCAACCGAAGGCGGGACCGATAAAACGGATAGTTATCCAGGCGACAACGATCGCACCAATACAGAACCAAGTACTACGAGTAGTTAACTCCATAAACTTTTGAGATTGGGTTTTGGTGATGGGAACCCAAGGTAAGATGCGTGTATCTTGACCGTAGTTATCTCCCAGTGTAGTTTTACGACGCTTTGCTTCACCCATAATTAGGAATTCAAATTTAATGAGGTTTTAGGTTTAAACATAACTTGCACCAAAATTGATGATAGCAAGCTCTAGGAGGCGATCGCTCTAGAATTGACAAAACGTAAATACTCAACTATCCGGGATCTTCTTCACTCGGATGGGAAAAGAGGCTGGGATCAAGGTAGTTAATCCGTGCTAGAGGACTAAGAACAGCCAGCACTTGTGCGCCATAGCTACGATTAACTACACGGCTGTCTAGTAAAGCCACAATACCTTGACTTTCTCTGACTGGTGCGATCGCTCGTTGTAATTCATTCAAAGCCGTTGGTAACAAAAATAACCGAAACCAATCTTGATGCGATCGCTTGTAATGAGCAACTCTACCAGCCACCAGGGGATTTTCTAAAGATGGTAACGGCAAAGTGGCAATAATTAATAGATGGGGGGCTGGTAAAACCGATTGATGCGATCGCCAAAATTCCCAGCCACTGATCAAAATCCCATTCTCATCCAAACAAGTTTTTTCCACCTGTACCCGTGAACCGAACTCTGAAGCCAAAATAGCACCTACTTGAGCCTTCAGTGGCACATCTCCCACTAATACCACCGTTAAACCTGGGGCTGCGGCACTCAGACAAAGCAGTGTCCGAACCTTGTGAATAAATGCGGCTTGAAACTCTGGAGTATTGGGTAAAGGTAACTTATGGGGGACATACAATTGAATTGCTGTCCCTTGATGATCATTGGAAAACTTCAAACAAGTTACGTCATCTAAACCCAAACGCTGACGAAATAGAGGGGCTTCAGTTTCAGGTTCTAAAGCACTACCAATTAATACCACTGGTTGCCTCTGCCAAATAGCCTTGAGACTTTCGCCTAATTCAATCGGGGTGTAATGTAAAGAAAATAACCCTTGACGACGGGCGATCGTTGCCCAGAAGAGATTAGATGGCGGGAGATTTTCGTTACTGGTAGAGAATTGCTGCCAGAAATCTTTCCAGGGGTGTGGTAATGTTTCCACCGACTCCAGTTGTGAATATAAATCACTGAGAATCTCTACTTCTGCCTGGGAAATCAGATAGCACTGATATGGATTAGGTGGATGCTGAAACAATTTATGTGTTAGCTGCGCCCGTGTAGTGCGAATTATTTCGGCTTGGTCGGGACAAGCTAACATGAGTTGATCCCAATCATGGGGTTGAATATCTTGGGTAAGCTGATCACGTACCCAATCTTCTAGATCATCTACCCCATCAATAATTGTGGGAATGCCGGGAGGAAAACTATCAGCAGATGTGAACTGCCCTTTTAACCAAGCTTCCGGGGAAGTGAGGAGTAATCCTTGAAAATCATTTCCCGGCCAAACTGCACCTGTCCTAATGGGTTTATTCGCTTGTAGCCACGGTTGGAGACGGGGAATTTCCACTTGCAGGAGACGTTGCTGTACTGCTGCTGAGGCGACAATAATTACAGGTCCATGCCACATCAAAGCCGATGCCACAAAACTCGTGCGATAACGACCTTGATAGCCAGAAACCGCCCCCACTTGAATTAAGGCACTACGTCCTAAACGCAAGGCGCGTGCTACCAACCGTGCCATCGTTAAATGATGGGGCCAGGAAGGAAACCCCGCCTGCGATCGCAGGAAGTTATGTAGTGACAAATGAACTTCAGCCTCAATCACAAGCTTTTCATCCCATACAAAGTGATTTCTAATTCCAATCGCCCCATTTCCATTATCTTGTAGAGACGCGATTCATCACGTCTAGACATTAGTTGTTACTACCCTAAATTATGCCAACATACAAAGGAATCTCCAGCGAAGCCTTCAGGCATCCACTGGATCGCCAAGCCGAAGAAGCTTTACGAAATTTACCGGGATTTGATTTAATAGCTCGTAAATTTGTGGAATTTGTCTACGAACGCCCTCAGTTAGTCTATCTAATGGGCAACGCCATCCAAGTAGGGCCGAGGCAATATTCCACTATTTACCAGATGTTCCGCGAATGCGTGCGAGATTTGGACATTTACCCAGAACCTGCTTTGTTTGTCGTGCAGAACCCCCAAGCCAATAGTTATGCCCTGGGGCAAGAGAATCCTTACATAGTCATAAATACAGGGATACTAGACTTACTCGACGAAGCCGAGATTCGGGCAGTGTTAGCCCATGAACTGGGGCATATTAAGTGTGGTCATACTATTTTAATTCAAATGGCGATGTGGGCGATGAGTGCTGCTTCCGCCTTGGGAGATTTAACCTTTGGAATTGGCAATTTCGTCTCTCAAGCGTTGATTTATGCCTTTTTTGAATGGCGACGCAAAGCCGAGTTAACCGCAGATCGGGCGGCTTTCTTAGTCATAGATGACTTAAATACTGTCATGTCATCCATGATGAAAGTTTCTGGTGGCAGTATCAAATATGCTCATGAGTGCAGTTTGCCGGAGTTTATGAAGCAGTCCGAAAATTATCATGCACTCGATGACGATGGACTGAATCAGGTCTATAAATTCTTGATTTACAATGGCGCTCAAGGTACGATGTTGAGCCATCCTTTCCCTGTGGAACGCTTGCGGTATTTACAGGAATGGTCAGTATCAGAAGAATACCAGCAAATTCGCCAAGGAAACTACCAGCGAACGAAATCGGGTGCGGTAAATGTTGCCGCCGACACCTCCCCACAGGAAGTAGAAACTTTGCGAAAACAAATTGAAGAATTGCAACAAGAAATTAACAAAATGAAAAGGTCTGATTAGGCGATCAGGTTTTCCACATTTAGCTTCCATAATCTGGGCGGGCAAGATGCCCACCCCACAAGAGTTTCATCTAAATTTCAATGCAAACTAGATGTTTTTCAGATGATTAAACTTTTCACCTGCATAAGATAGCGGTATAGGCAATGTAGAGGCTTTTGGGATTGACAAATAAAAAAATATCCCAAACTTAAATTTCTTGTAGAGCGGGCATCTTGCCCGCTAACGTTAGTATATTTTATGACTCAATAAATATTTTCCCACCATTTTTGTAGGGTAAACACCTTACCTATAGACAGAGGCTGTAGCATAATTTATCTTTCAAGATTCCCTGACGTTAGATAATACTTTCTAGGTGGACTGCTGTCCCCTTAACTAACACAGTGGAAAATTGCTGAAATATAATCTCAGCAGAAAATTCGATGTAGGCACTTCAAAATATGGCAATTCACCTGATAAAACGGCTAACCGTATTCGCTAGTATTCTGACCTTTGTGATTTTGATTCCGGGAATTGCCTTGGCTGCACCAGTTCAAATCCATTCTGCTCCTAGTATCATGATTGCCCAAATTGACAACACAAATACTGGGTCTAGCTTATTTTCGGATACTAACCTGACACCGCAACAGCAGCAACAAATCCAAGCTGTACGTCAGAGAAGAAACCGAGAAATCGGAGCAGTATTGAATTCATCTCAGCGAACCAAACTGTCTCACAATATGCGTTCTGGCGATGATATCAATCAGGGCTTAAAAAAACTCAACTTGCCACCAGAACAAAAAGACCTGGTAAATGCGATCATGGAATTTACTAACCTGAAAATGCAGGCTATTTCATCTCGGAATTCGCTACAAATAGGGCAAAATTGAAAGTCTCATGGAATATATCCCATACAGAATTTAAGTAGTGTCTCGCAGAGAAGGGTCAAAAATGATAATATAAGATTGTGAGTAGGAATAATCATCTACGTTTTGAAGTGTTTTGTAAGGAGTAACCCCTGATTTATCTCGTACCTACACAAGTTGTAGCCCTGGATAAACAAGTAATGGGAAAACATGGAGCGTACCGAACTGGTAAGTGATGAACTCCCAAAGCATTAATTAAAATCTCAAGTAAGCGCAATTGCAATACCGGATACTACTGGTAGTTGTTTTGAGCGTCTAGGGGGATATTTGACTATCGCTTTTAAGCCAAGCCTTAGAGAATCTGCGCGTCTTCTCCCAAGGGGAGACGCTGCGCGAACAGACCGCAGAGTGTCAAAAATATCTATGACTGTCAACTTTTGCAGCATCTATAATATATGTTGCCCTATTTAGTCCCTTACCATGTCGGAAGAAGATATCCGTGCCGCTAGGCTGGAAAAAGTCAACCAACTCAAGCAGCTAGGATCTAATCCTTACGCCTATCGTTGGGAGTCTACTCATCACACAGCCGAATTGCAAGCAAAATTTGCTGATTTACCCAGTGGTGAAGAAGTTGATCTAGATGTTGCCGTTGCTGGGCGCATTATGGCGCGTCGTGTTTTCGGTAAACTGGCTTTCTTCACGCTGCAAGATGAAACTGGCACTATTCAACTTTATTTAGAGAAAAGCCGTATCCAAGAATGCATGGGAGAGGCTGATGCTGATGCCTTCGCTCACCTCAAACAACTTACAGATGCAGGTGATATTCTGGGAGTCAAAGGCACTATTAAACGGACTGAAAAGGGCGAATTATCTGTTTACGTCAAAGAATACAGCATCCTGACAAAATCCCTGTTGCCTCTACCCGACAAGTGGCATGGTTTAACGGATGTGGCGAAACGCTACCGTCAGCGCTATGTTGATTTAATTGTTAATCCCGAAGTGCGGCAAACCTTCCGCCGTCGCGCCCAAATTACTGCGGGGATTCGCCGCTATTTGACAGAACGGGATTTTCTGGAAATTGAAACGCCTGTTTTGCAAAGTGAAGCTGGCGGTGCTGATGCGCGTCCGTTTGTGACTTACCACAACACCTTAGAGATGCAGTTGTATCTACGAATTGCTACAGAACTGCATTTAAAACGGTTGATTGTCGGTGGTTTTGAAAAGGTGTTTGAATTAGGGCGAATTTTTCGGAATGAGGGCGTATCAACTCGCCACAATCCCGAATTTACCTCAATTGAGGTTTACCAAGCCTACGTTGATTACAACGATATGATGGCGCTGACAGAGGGAATTATTACCACTGTTGCCCAAGAGGTACTCGGCACACTACAAATTACCTACCAAGGCAGACCGATAGATTTATCAGCACCTTGGCGACGGGTGACGATGCACGATTTAGTTAAAGAATATACAGGCTTGGATTTCAATTCTTTCTCGACATTGGAAGAGGCGAAAGCGGCGAGTAAAAATGCGGGGCTTCATGGTATAGAAGATATCCCCACAATTGGCAAACTTTTGAATGCAGCTTTTGAACAAAAGATAGAAGAAAACTTAATTCAGCCGACTTTTGTCACAGATTATCCTGTAGAAATTTCACCTTTAGCTAAACCTCATCGTTCTCAGCCGGGTTTGGTAGAACGATTTGAATTATTTATCGTGGGGCGTGAGACTGCTAACAGTTTCTCTGAGTTAACAGACCCAGTAGATCAAAGAGAACGTTTAGAAGCCCAAGCGGCGCTGAAAGCTGCTGGTGATTTAGAAGCCCAAGGTGTCGATGAGGACTTTATCACAGCTTTGGAATACGGAATGCCGCCTACAGGTGGTTTGGGGATTGGGATTGATCGGTTAGTGATGCTATTAACTGATTGTGCCAGTATTCGGGATGCGATCGCCTTTCCGTTACTCAAGCCAGAAGGCAGCGTGATTAGGCAATTTAGCTATAATCCCCAAACTCAAACACTGACTATTGAATTTGATAGTGGCAGTGTTTACGAGTATTTCAAAGTACCTCCTAGCGTCAAGGAAGACTTAGACAATGCACCGTCTAAAGGTCAATACTTTAACAAATCCATTAAAGGGAAATTTAAGCATGAACAATTGAGTTAAGGTACTTAAATATACAACTAACATGGTGCGTTTTGGTTTTGCCTAACGCGCCATTTTTATGGCTAAATCTTTGATTAGCTTAGTTGCACTCACTTATTTTATATGATATTCCTTGTAAAGAATAAACATATTGACATTCCTGCTAAGGAATAATATATTGTGAGGTAGGAAGTGAGTTGGAATTGGGAACTTTATCAAGATATCGATGGGGAAATCCCCAAAGATTTACTTGCTTTTTTCATTCGCATGATTCCGCCAGAGGAACAACCAGAGAATCCACCAAAGCCATTACTGAGTGCTTCCGAAACTAAGCGTCTGCAAGTTAATCTCGGCTACCTGTGCAACAAAGGACTGTTATCACTGACCAGTGGAATCTTTGAGAAGCTGGAAGATGACCTGTATGAGTTACGTATGACTAAGAGTGAACATAATCCCCGGTTTATCTTAACGGCTGCTACTCCTCAGAAGTTTATTGTGTTGCACGCCTTTATGAAAAAATACGACGGCGCTATCAAAGATAGAGACAAAGAACCTGCAAGAGTAAGATTGCGTGAATTGCAGCAGAGGGAACAGTGATGAAAAAGCCTAATTTTCAAGCTTGGTTACAGCAACAGGTCAGCGAAGATCCAGAAGTGATTTTGGCGGGTAAGTTAGAGTACCTGCGTCTATATCTAACAGATGCGATGCGGGAAATACGTAATAAGGCAGGATTGACTCAGGCGCAGCTAGCGGAAAAACTAGGAGTGCAGCAAGCGGCGGTGTCTAAATTGGAGTCGGCGTTAAAGGAACATGAGTTGGAATCAGTGTTGCACTATTTACACGCGTTGGGTGCTGATTTGCTGGTAGCTGTGAAAAAAGAGGATGAATTATATCAAGCCAGCGATAATGAAGGTGTATTACTGGTAGATGTCCCAGATGTAGTTGGACAAAAGGCATTGGCGGCAAACATGAGTGTGCGGGAATATGTTTGTGCAGCAATTGAGAAGTTTTCTAAGCAGGATGATGGACTGAGAATAGCTTTGGTAAAATTCCTGGAAAGTGACGATTTAGTAGCGGTGAAAGTGAGAGCGCGTTTAGGTGCAAGGACAACCCAGGAAGTTGCTGTAGAGTTGGAAAAATGTCTGAGTCTTTCGGAGGAAGAAGACCGGATTTTTTATGTAAAAAATATCTTAGTTGGTAATGTGGCAGTTGGAGAAAGGAATCGCGGAACTATTGATCAAGTTGATGAAATTGATGAAATTGAGTTATTGGATTTAGCAGAGGAACTGGTGGAGAAGTTGGCAGAAGTTTTTGATAATCATAAATAGAAAGTACCTAAATAAATGGCGAAAGGATTCGGCTCTGAACTAAAAAAGGGTAAAAAAAACCGCAAGTATTATCTTGATTTTTTGCTTGAAGTATTGCAGATAACTCACAACAGCCACGGTAACTCCCAGGCAATATCTTCATTACTGCAAACTAACCTGAATAAACTGGATGATCAGCTAATTCAAGTATGGCGAAGTTGGACATTAGATACCTTATCTAGAGTAGACGAAAAAAATGCATATGCAATTGCAGTTGATATTGTCAACTTCAGCAATGTTATTCAGGATTTTTCCTTGGGCGTTCCAGCTATTAATTTAGAAATTGCTATTATTGGCTACCAAATAGTTGAAAGTGTTTTCAGCCAAAAAATATATAAAGAAGAATGGGCTACTGCCCAAAACAGTTTAGGGAATGCATTCTGTAAAAGGCTACGTGAAGAACGAGATAAAAATTTGGAAACAGCGATTCTTTGTTATAAAAATGCCTTGCTAGTTCGTAACTATGAAAAATTGCCTGAAATGTGGGCAGATACACAGATTAATTTAGGAAATGCCTATCTTGATAGAATTCATGGTGAACAATTTTCTAATTTAGAAACAGCGATTATTTGCTATCAAAATGCTTTGCAAGTTTATAAACGGGAAATATTCCCTGAAAGGTGGGCAGATACACAAAGTAATTTAGGAAGTGCTTATCTTGCAATTAGTTACGGCGATAAATCTGAAAATTTAGAAACAGCGATTATTTGCTATCAAAATGCTTTACAAACATATAATCAGCACAAATTGACTCAAAAATCGGCTGAAATAAATATAAATCTGGGTAATGCCTACTGCCAAACAATTGGTATTAATAGAGCGCATAATATTGAAGAAGCTATCAAAATGTATGAATTAGCATTGCAAGTATTTACAAGACCTTTATTTCCACAATATTGGGCTAAAATTCAAAATAATTTGGGAAATGCTTACTGTACTCGGATTGATGGCGATAAGCCACAAAATATAGAATCAGCTATCCGCTATTATGAACAAGCTTTGAAAGTTCGTACCATAGAAGATTTTCCCGAAGAATGGGCAACCACACAAAATAATTTAGGTGCTGCCTACCGTGATAAAGGACAAATTGATAAAGCAATAGAAAAGTTTAAGTCAGCACTAAAAGTATACACACATACTGCTTTTCCACTTATGTCCCTCAACTCTGCATATAATCTAGGCAATATGACTTTTCATGCCGAATTATGGTCAGAAGCTATCGCAGGATATGGACTAGCTATTCAAGCTGTAGAAACTAGTCGTTCTTGGACAAAATCTGAATATCGTCGTCAGGAAATCCTGGAAAAATCCATCGGTATTTACGAAAATATGGTGCAAGCTTGCATCAACGCTGGACAAATAGAAAAAGCTTTTGAATATTCAGAGCGATCGCGTTCCAAACGTCTGGTAGACTTAATGGCAAGTAATGACCTCTACCAAGGTGGCGAAATTCCTCCAAAAGTCCAAGAGTTATTGCAGCAGTATGAAGAATTGCAACGACAAATTGACGAAGAACGCCAACGCCATAAATCTGAAAATAAACGTAGTGACACACGGGCTGCTTGGGACGCTTATAATGAAGCGATCGCATCTTTAGAAACAGACAAACAACAAGTTTGGGAAAATCTCAGACGCGAAGATCCCGTATTAGCTGGAGAAATTCAAGTTAACCCCCTCAGCTTGTCAGAAATTCAGAAGCTAATTGACCTACCTAATACAGCTATCCTCAGTTTTTATACCACCAACAGCGACACCCATATTTTTGTCGTTCAGCAAAGCCAAATTAGTCTCCACACTTGCACAGGACAAGGGCTAGAAACATTGCAAGGCTGGATTAACCAGAATTGGTTATTGCCTTATATGAATGAACCCCAAAAATGGGAAACTGATATTCACAGTATTCTCCACGAACTAGCTGAACGCTTGCAAATAGCTGAACTTATATCCCAACATCTTGAAGGAATAGAAGAATTAATTTTAGTCCCTCACCTGTTACTTCATCAGATTCCCTTCGCGGCTTTACCTACAGGAGAATATCAGGAATATTTAGGAGATAAATTTCTGATTCGCTACACTCCAAGCTGCCAAATTTTAGAATTTTGTCAACCACATAAAACCATAGAGACATCTAATCAAATGTCTCTACAATATGGAACCGTGGAAGATGCAGAAGATGACCTTCCCTGCTCCATATTTGAAGGTGAAGAAATTGCCAAAATGTATAATATTCCACGAGAAAATAGATTAATCGGCAGTAATCAAGCGACTTCTAAGAATTATCGCAAGTTAGCACAACAAGTCCAAGGACTTCATTCCTGTCACCATGCCCAATCTCGCCTCGATAATCCTTTAGAATCACAGTTAACATTAGCGCATGGTAGCAGCATCACCTTGGGACAATTGATGACACCAAGTTGGCGATTACCTCAACTTGTAGAAGTGTTTCTATCTTGCTGCGAAACTAATTTAGGTACACCTTCTTTAACTGATGATATTCTTACCCTCTCCACAGGTTTTTTGTGTGCTGGTGCGAGAAGTGTTATCAGTAGTCTTTGGAAAGTAGATGATGTAGCGACAGCAATATTTGCCATTTTCTACTACCAGCACCGAAAACAAGGTCAAAGTCGTACTGAAGCACTAAGACAAGCCCAAATTCAGCTACGCGAACTTACAAAAATAGACCTCAAACAAATATTTCAGCAAGTAGAACCAAGAGAAAAAGAACTGATAAGAAATAGAAAAAAATATATTTCAGGTTCCGTGGAATATAAGCAATGGGAGTCTGAATATAATATGTATGCCAAATTTAACAGACGAATTAATGAAATCGAAAACTCTACCCAGCAATTTCCTTTTTCTGCTCCTCATTACTGGTCTGCTTTTATCTGTCAGGGTTTAAGATAATTAGCAGGTAATATCCCCGCTTCACAAGTAAATTTCAAATATTCTATTATTTAGAACTCAACCTTTTTCTTTCTCTTCATTCCTTCTTTCTTAGCGCTCTTTGCGCCCTTTGCGGTTCGTTAATTCTTAATAAAAAAACACATCACTGTAAACAGCGCGAGGTTCAGATCCCCGACTTCTACAAGAAGTCGGGGATCTTTCTTGTTCTTTAATAAACAAATACAGGCACTCTTTTATAAGCAGGTGTACCAGAACGCTGGTCAATTTTGGCTTTAAAAATTACGTTGACTTCAGGATAAAACATCATTGCTGCACCTGCGCGAATGTCTCCGCAAATAATTTCTACATTTTCTAACGTACCTGCGTCACCTTGCACCGTCACTCGTTGATGTTCGCTAAAACCTGCTGTTTCTATATCTTGAAGATTCATCAAAATACAGTTACGGTGAGGCATTCCTCGATAATAATCCCCCTCTTTATAAACAACTGTATTGTGCTGGGAATAACTTCTACCTGTTCCCAAAATTAAGATAATTCCTGGGGTTGATTCTGTAAAACCAAAGTCTGTTTTATTTGGTAAATTTAACTTTGGTAAAGCAGTCACAAACATCTTAGCTTTACCTGTTGATGTGGCAAACTTGGGTGTATCTAAAATCCTACCAGCAATTGTAAATTCTTCGCCTGTCTGATCAATTTCGGCAATTTTTTCGTAACCGGGAATCGTCTTTGCAATCAGTTCGCGGATGTATTTTGGATCTTGGAGTCTACGCCAATCTATCGGCGTATCTCCTAAAACTCTATGGGCAATTTGCGTAATTAATTCGATTTCAGAAATCAAATCAGCCGTTTTTAAATGAGTTTTTCCCTCATCATTGAGACGGACAAAATTATTACCCGATTCGGTGGTGGTTTTGTGGGGATTCTCAAAGCGCGTAAATACTGGCAGAATAATTGTATTGTGCTTGGCTAAACCGTGAAAATGTCCGAGATTGGGTTTAGTGGCGACATAAAAAATCGTGGCAATTTTTCCCAAGGCGCGTTTTGCTTGGTTTAAATCTGGGTTGGCTGCATAGAGATTTCCTCCCAAACAAATCAATGTGTCAACTTCTCCCTTCTCCGCAGCTGTAATTAATGCTCTGGTATCATAGCCAGGAATGCGACTCAGAGGACGTTGTAGGAGTTTTTCTAGAGCTTGCTGAATTTCCTTTTTTAAGTTGATGGTGACACCCATAGAGCCAAATCCTTGGACGTTTGAGTGTCCGCGAATCGGCATTGTACCTGCACCGGGTTTACCAATATTTCCGGTTAACAGGGCAGTATTGGCAATACTATGAATGTTATCAACACCGTTTTCTTGTTGCGTGACTCCCATCGCCCAAGCAAATACTACGCCTGTCGATGTACCAATTATCCGGGCGGCGGCGATAATTTCGGCTTGGGAAATACCACAAGTTGCAGTGATGCTTTCCCAAGGGGTAGCTTCGGCATTTTGAATAATGTTTTCCCAGTCTTCGGTATAGGCTTGGAGAAAATCTCGTTTAATTAAATTTTCGGCTATTAATGCTTTTTGAATCCCGACAAATAAAGCGACATCACTACCGGGTATTGGTTGCAAGTACAGTGAGGAGATTTCGGAACCACCAGCTAGTAAAGATTTGATGGGATAGGCTGGGGAGGAGAATTTTACTAAACCAACTTCTACTGTGGGGTTAACAATGATTACTTTTCCGCCTCTTTCCCGTAATTTGATTAATTCATTCATTAATCGGGGATGGTTGGCGGGGGCGTTTGAACCTATTAAAACTATACAATCGGCTTGTTTGAGACTTTCTAAACTTACCGTGGAAGTCCCAGAACCGAACATTTGATTTAATCCGACAGTGGAAGCTGCATGACACAAGTCTGAACAGTCGGCGAGGTTATTGGAATCAAGCGATCGCATCATCAATTGTAACAAGAATGCCGCTTCATTCGATGATCTCCCGGAACTGTAAGAAGCTAATTTCTGTGGTGGTTTTTGAAATGCTGTCTCGGCAATTTCATACACTTCATCCCAGGAAATCCGCTCATAGTGGGAACTCCCAGCCCGTAAAATTAAAGGATGACTTAATCTGCCTAAATTATTCGCTGCCTGAGAATTTAACTGTTGTAATTGTTCTAGATTATACTGCTTTTCAAACGTAGTTGCGGCTTGTAATTCCGAGGCGATCGCTTCTACACTTTTCGCGCAGCGTTGTAAAACTTCACCATCTTCATTGACAAAACCGCCCTTTTGCCCACCTGTCCCCCACGCGCAGGAAAGACAAGCACTTTTGTGAAATAACTTCTGCCAAACCTGGACACCATCAGCAGAGATGGTTTTTTCTGCCCAGTATTTAATCACAGGCATTCCGCCACCGACATCTGGTGTTTTCTCAGCACTCATGACTTCACCTTGAAACAATAACCATTGCTGACGATGAGAGTTAAAGCTTGGAAAATTAACACTTGGGAATTAACTATTTTATTTTAAGTTTAATTCAGTTTCATATCGGTGTGAGGTGTACATCCTTCTTCACTTGGCGCACTTGGCGACTTGGCGGTTCGATTATATAAACAAATTGGGTGTTGATCAGTTCAAAACTGCAACACCCAACATGATTAATTTGCGACTTCGGCGATTTCAATCACGCGCCCTTCATAGTCCTTCACCAAAAAATTGAGCGGCTTTTGGTTGCGAATCTTGAACTTCAAACCGCGCATTTCCACTCGTAATAAAATCAGATCCAAGCAGTCGCGGTCAAAACAGACATGACGTTGCTGATTTTTATTACCCAAACTAGCCCCTGTAATGACGTGCAACTGGGTATTTTTCTTCATTTGATACCACAACCCATCATTAGCATTATTCATCACCTTGTTAGACCAACTGGGACTGGTAGACATATACAGTGGATCAATACCAGTTGCGCCTAAAGTTTGTTCGTAGTTGTAGTAGTAGTGCAAAGGTACTTCGGCGGCTGGCAAATCTAGCAGCCCTTCATACAACTGTCGGGCAATTTCCAAGTCAGACACCATGACTGTGTGGACTTTGGGCGCACTGGTGAGGAACATCCACATAGCGCCAGCATAAGCCGCCAGCAACATCACCATAATGCCTTGGGTGGAGAATAAGCTATCCAAGGGCAAGGAAGACAAAAAAGAGCCTGAAGTCAGAGGGGCGAAGAAGAAAGGCATCACATTAGCTGCTATAACCATGAACAAACCAAAAAATTCTATAAGGGAGCGCTTTTATTATTGTCGATAGAACTAAATTTAAGTCCTTGTTCCTAGTTTATCAATACTAAAGTAGTCTGAGTTTGAGTACCGAACAGACCAAGACATGGATTTTATACAGATAAGCACAACGTTGGGATGAAAAATACTATTTTAACTACTATCTACTCTCCAGCTATGCAAATTCCCCATTTTCCCGAAGCTAATCACCCTTTAGTGAAGTCGCTGTTTCATCACAATGATCAGGAACTGCTGGATTTATTTCAGAGTTATCCCGATGCTGGCAAGTATTTTACGGTGATTTTTTGCCGTTATAGCCCCATAGTTTACACCTTGATTCAGCATTCCGCGCGATCGCCTGTGCAAGCAGATTATCTCTTCGCCCTGACTTGGAAACATATCTACTACGAACTTGGGGGACTAAATTTAGCTGAACCCTCATCGAGTTTAGAAAATTTAACTTTGCAAAATTGGCTAATTAATATCACCGCTTTCTGTATCAACGAGATTCAACTACCGCCCACCGAAGCCATTCATTATTCCCTTTCAGCCACTTCCCCGCCGCTATGGTGCTATGTAGAACAGGCTTTAGACCAACTACCCCCCATGTTGCGCTTAATAGTTTTAATGGCTCAAACTTTCCACTGGAGTGAAACGAGAATTGCGGCTTACCTGCAAGCCGAAGGAGAAAAAATATCCCCGCTCGAAGTAGCCAATTTGCTCCAGGAAGGCTATTCTATGCTAGAGGACAAATTACCCGCAGATATCCGTGTTATCTACTTGGGCGAAGACTTGGTGCAATCATCGCCTATATAAAAATACTTAAAATTTATGAAACAACAGTATTTATTACCAGGGTGTTACGCTTTAGTTTTTATTGGTTTACTGAGTCCTACTGTGGCGAGTGCTGCTGATATTACCCAACAACTCCACAGCCCTGTGAATAGTTCGAGTCGGCGACAATCTAGAGAACAAGCTGATACATTGCTGCGGATCGGTGAACAACAATATGCTTCTGGATTCGCTGATAAAGCAGTGACATCGGGTTTAGAAGCGTTGGAGATTTATCAGGCAATTGGCGATTTCAGGGCGCAAGGAATGACTTATGATTTGCTGGGAATGTCTTATATCCAGCTAAATCGCCTCAAAGAAGGGGAAAATGTCATGCGCCGACGTTTAGCGATCGCTCGTGATACAAAAGACTTTCAAGGTCAAATTTTTGGCTTAAATAATCTCAGCACCTTGTTCCTGCAAAAAGGTGAACCCGCAGCCGCAGGTAAAACCCTTGAAGAAGCCTTGACAATTGCGCGTCATGTCAAAAACATTGAAGGCGAAGGACTATCTTTAAGTAATTTAGGTTTGGTAGCAATTAGAGAGGGAGAGTATAACAAAGCCATTAAACTCTATGAAACTGCCCTAACCTTCCGCCGTCAAACTCGTGATCTCGTCGGTGAAGCCAATACGCTGAATAACTTAGGTGATGCTTACTTAGAAGCCAGAGATTATCAAGAGACAATTGGCACTTATGGTGCAGCATTGCGAATTGCTCAAACTAGCCGCGATCGCATTAATCAATTACGTGCAATTGACGGTTTAGTATTCTCCCACAGTGTTGTCGGACGCTATCAGCGCGCCTTTGACTTACTAGAACAACGTTTAAGAATTGCCCAGGGGTTACAAAACCTCAGAGAAGAATTAAAGTCTTTTGAATCCTATGCTCATTTATACGAGAAATTAGGTAATTACTCAACCGCGCGTAATTTTTATGAACGGGCGATAGTCCTAGCACAAACCCTTGCAGATAGCAAACAGGAAGTGCAATTAATTGATAGATTGACTCAAATGCTGAAGAAGTAATTCGTAATTCGTAATGCGTAATTGAATCTTTCTCCCCTCCTCGCTTGCACCGGAGGGGTTGGGGGTGGGGTTCTAATTCAAGAACACCGTACCATCCTCTTGAATCCGCACAGCATTTTTATCTTGCTGGACATCAGTTGTAGCGTTCAATCTGACTTCTATCATTCCTGTTTCCGCAGAAGGTTGGGGAGTCACCTGAATTAATCCGCCATCTTCACGAAAGAATGTCACAGTTACTGGTGCAGTTAAATCTCGGAGCATTATATCTGATTTTCCCTCAAGCGATCGCGCTGGTGTATCACCAACCACCTCATAAGTCACCTCAGCCCCACTATCATTCACCAAGCGGATATTTACCCTTCCATCAGCGAGAGCAATTTTGGCGCTGGGTGGTTGTTGTTCTGCTGGTAATGGTGGTTGAATTGCGGTAACTGGTGGACGCATTGGTACAGCTTGACTGGGTGAAATCCCTTGTGCTTGCTGTTGTTGCGTGAAAGTATTGGGAGGACATCCTTCTGGTACTAATACCTGATTATTGTGTGGTTCTTCATAGTAAATACGCGGACAGGGATTGACTACCAGGGGTTTTGAATCAGGTGCTTCACCGCCCACGCCTAACGGTATTTGACTAGGTGCGGGGGTAGCCGGGGCGGTAGGAGGTGGAAGCATCCCTTGCGCCGCTAATTTTCGCGTTAGGGCATTGGGAGGACATCCCTGTGGCACTAAAATCCGGCTATTGTGTGGTTCTTCGTAATAAATACTAGGACAAGGATTGATTTGAGAAGTTGGTTGTTGTGCTACAGCCCTGTGAGAAATTGCTGGCGCGCTAATTAATAATCCACCACAAATAGCGCTGAATAATCCAGCATACTTGCGAACCTTTTGGGTATGTTTATTCATAATTCACTCCTAAAACATCTTAACTTTCATTGCCTTAAAAATTTCTCAATCTATTTAAATTAGGTAAGACAATCCTAAAATATGAGATAATTAATTTCAAATTACTAGATAATTAAAATATAGCAATTAACTTGAGTTATTTAATCTAACTAGAGTAACGGAATCAGTCTAAACTTAAGCCTTTATTTCAATCTGAAGGCTGAGGTTATTAAATAAGAAATAATTAGCAAACACTGAGAGACTAAAATCCCCGACTTATTTAAGAAGTCGGGGATATTTATTTTTTATTTATGTCCTGAATATTCTTTAAGCTTCTTCCCAGAGTTGGCGGACTTTTTCAGGTAACCAACTAGCAATTTCCTCAATTCTTTCCGGTGATAATTCATCTTTAGTAGCAGAAAATATCGCCTTTACCACTTGTTCCCGGTCTGCATTGGGTGGCATTCCGCCTTCATTTGCTACTCTAAATAAGAAGCGATCACTATCAATTTTAAAGATACCAGGACCTTGCCAAGGTGGACGTACCCGACTCAAAAATCCCACAATTGGATTTGTATCATGCCACAAATCAGCAATTTCCATTTGTAGCGATTTATCATTGGTGGATTCAATTGGTTTGTGTAATTCCTCTTCTACTCGGTCGGCGGCGGCTGTGGTCATCAAGTCGCGCATCACCCGGTATACTACTTCTGTAATGTCTCTAGCATCGAAAATATCGTTTAAACCACTTTTCAACATTACCTTTTCCAAAAAAGGCATATCTTTCGTAGCAATGGGAACCGATGAACCTGCTTTTAAACCTTCAGGAGGATTCGCATCCAGTCTCTTGAGCATTTTCTCCCCTTTTTCTGTTAATTCTGCCTTTTTAAAGGTAATCAAGTGAGGTAAAACTCCACCCGCACCATTATGATTGGCGATTTCTTGGGGATTTATAAAATCAGGAACATCGTTATTTGCATAAGCATTACCTGTAAACTCAGCGTTAATATAATCCTGTTGATTCAAATAATCTAAATGTCCTAAAAATTCGGCGGGTGTTAATTTACGGCTGGCTAAATCAGCCTCATTAAATCTCACCTCGTGCATTCCTTCTCCCGTATCATTAATTTTTTTGAGCAGAATATAAGCAATATCTTTTCTGATACTAATAGGCATATAGACAGACCTCCAAAAATTTTTTATTATGTAAGTATTTAGCCAAGCTAAAGCTAGCAGTTGATATAACTACGCAATCAAGTTTGCAAAGTAGCAATATTAAACTGTCAGCAAAAATTTCAAGCGAGCATAAATCGCAGCCATCCAGACTCAAATTACCTGCACAGGTTGCCTGAAATTCCCGTACAGAATTAGTTTGTGTAGTCCTAAACTTTTAGTCTGAAAGGAAATTTTTTACAAGCGTTATTACTTAATATATTAAATAAACTTATACTTTTTCATCTATCACAAGAAACAAATATTAAAAATAAATTTAATACTCCAGAGTGATTGGTAAAGTGACAGTAAAAGTTGTACCTGCGCCAATATTGCTTTCAACTTGCAGATGACCTTGATGATGTTGGACAATGGCCGCAGCGATCGCTAGTCCTAATCCTGAACCTGTAGAACTTTCTGTATTGGTCTTTGCTGTCTTATGAGTCCGGGCTGGATTACCCGATAAAAGCGGTCAAATAAGCGGGGTAAGGCTTCGGCGGGAATACCAATCCCAGTATCGCTAATTTTAATTTGCAATAAAGCTGTGTTGTAAAGAATTTTAGAAACGCGATTGCTACCCTCTAGACGCGCCAATTGTACATACACCTCTCCCTCGGCTGGGGTATACTGTAATGCATTGCTAATTAAATTTGTCAATAACCGTACCAATTGATCCCATTTTCCCTGGAGTGTAAACCAATTTTCTAATAATTCGGGGCTAGTTTCCGAGGTGGGAGGATCAACCAAGTCCAGAGTTAAACTAATTTTTTTTTCCTTGGCTAATAGTTGTTGTTCTTCAACTACTTCCATGAGTAAAGCATCCAGGGGACAAGATGAAAACACATCTTTGCTAATACCACTATCCTGTCTGGCTAAAAACAATAAATCATTGACTAGCTTACCCAAGCGCTGCGTTAGCCGTTCCACGATTTTTAATTGTTGACGATAGTTGACAAAACTCTCATTTTGTGAATCTACCAATTCTAAATCAGCCAGCGCAACTTGCACATTAGTTTGAATCAAAGTAATAGGACTGCGGAGTTCGTGAGAAGCATCAGCAGTAAATTGTTTTAGCCGTTGGTAAGATTCCCCCACTGGTTCCATTGCTTTACCTGAAAGGAACCAGCCACTTCCAGCCACAGACAGCACCATGAACCAAGTACCTAACGCCAAATCAATGATTAACTGGCGACTAGGTTTAGTGACTTCAAACCAGGGATGACTAACACGCAGATATCCTAATACTTGCCGTCCCATTTCCACACGCTGGGTAACTTGTCGCAGTAAAAGAGGGGAGTGGTCTGTTTGTGGTTTGAATATTCGGACGGTTTCACCCAGACAGTTACCATGAATGGGAATATTTAAAGGTTCCGATAGGGTAGACCAAAGTAATTTGCCATTGGGGTTAAACCATTCTAGGTCAATGTGGTCATCTTCTACAGTGCTGGTATTGTCGCGAAAACTGGCTTCTACATTAACGCGCAATTTTTCCACATCCCCATCGACTGGCAAAATTACTAGCGATCGCTCGACAATTTCCACTACGTGATTGAGGGTATCATCAACACGCTCAATTAATGTACTGCGGACATATAAATATACACCACTGGCGAATAGTAAAAGTAAAACCGCAGTGACGGCAGTGTACCAGATAGCAAGACGGCGGCGAGTAGCTTTAAACATTTAGCAGCGCAGAGAAATTCTGTTGTTATTCTTCTTGAATGTTAAATTATGGTTGAGACAAATACTTCTACGACAGTAATCGTAACCGAAAATGATTACACTGCATATCGTTCTTGATGAGGCGCTTCTTGAAATTACGACGATATTTGTCCTCGAAAATTAAATATAAAATTGTCTCTATTCAAAATAATTAAGTTGCTAGACATAAAATTAAGATTTTATGAACCTGTTGGTCAATTAATAGCAATTTTACTGCCTTCAATCAATCTTTACATTAAAATAAGAAAATTTACTGATGCCGGATATTCTCCAAGGAGTTTAAATTCTATTGACGGTATAATATGCTTCCTAAAAAAAGCCTATAAGCTCATTAGCTTCTGCCTTTAGATAGTTAATCTTTAATATCTTGGCCATTTACTCAAGTTTTTCCTAATCAAAAATAGCAAAAATCTTGCCAATAACTAATCTATAGGTGTCTTCAACAACAAACATTTTTTATGACTTCAATACGTTGGCTTGAACTATCATTGCTTCTATTAAAATTTATAATTTTTATCCAATTTCCTGTATTAGCATCTGAATTTAAAAATCAAAATATTCATAGCGCTCCCGAATTTAATTTAAATTTTAACATCCCATTCCAACAGGATATTATCAAACTTGATGCTCAGACCAAAGTAGCAGACTTAGATCAAAAAGTTCAACCAATTGAAGCTGCTGATACTAATTCAAAACAAAGTATTAAAATTATCCCAATCTTGCCTGAATGGGATTCAGACTCGCTATATGAGTTTAGTGTTTCAGAACTCGCCAATAAGCAGAAATTACCCACAGCTAAACCGACAAATGACTTACCTCTGGTTGCAGAACTTGATGAGCGACCATTAATAGAAACTCCCCAGCAAATTGAAACTGGAGATCCAAATTACTTAATCCCGCCACGAATTGCGCCTAAAGAAAGAATTAACCCACTTACAACCAGTCTACTGCTAAATGGTATACCTATTAGTCATTTGACAGAGTGGGAAATTATTGGGTTAACTAGTTTTGGTGAAGATCAAAATGGAAGCTTAGATTATAATGGTATTCTCAAAATACATAGTCAGATTCAAGAAAGTTTGACTAGAGATAACATTTTTACAGTCGAGCAAACAGGAAGTTATGTACAGTTACAAACTCTTAGAACCTCTCGTGAAGTGACAACTCTCAGAAAAGAACCACAAACTTTATTAGGTACACAAATCCAAATGAGTCTTGTCGGTTCCTGTATTTTACCAAATACTCCATCTGACCAACAATGTACATATACACCTGGCTTAGTCACTGACAGAAATAGTATTGAACCAGACTTTTTTGTGCCAACGCGCATTAATCAAACCAGCAATCTAGGAGATGTAGTTACACCAGAATCTTTAGCAGTTATGAGTTTACCTGGCTTTCAAAGGGGAGCAAATGGTCAGGAAATTGGGATGGATTTATATTTTCCCAATGCTGGGGCTTTACCTGGAAATAACACAGGAGACACATCTGTTGTTACTAGGGAAGAAAATAATCAAAATACACCAACTGGCTTTTATTCAACAGTACGGCAGATTGTCAAAGCTAATAATGAGAAAGCAGTCATTGGTCGGACAATTCGCGGTTATGGATTCATTTTAAATGATCCTAATTTAGCCCTTAATTCAATTTTTCAGTTAGGAAATACAGTCTTACCAGATGCTAATCCAAAAATTACAGGAGGCAAAAATCCGGTTAACCCGAATATTAACAGAAATTTATTTGCAGCGGCCAATAATACTAGGCTACCTGTGAATAGTTTCGCTATATATCATGCAGGGGTTGGAGAAGCCAAAAGCCCAACAAATATAACTAATTTAAATCAAGTTCCTAATGCAACTTTTAATAGTATTTGGATTGGTTTTTCACCTGTTACCTTCCGCAGAATTGAATCGATCAATCGATATGAACCTATTGGTTCTCAGAGGGTCTTGGCAAATGCAGGAGCAGAAGGAGGTATAAACTCCAATGTTAGTTTACTATCTTCTGTGAATGGGCAAGAATTTTCTACCGCTAATCTACAAAATTTCTACACTCAAATTTATGTGTCAAATTTTCAGCAAGATGTGAATTTTGTAGATGGTAGCAGATTAACAGAAACAACTATCTATCATCCCCATTTTAGCTTTACTGGCAATATTACAGGTTCACAAAATGTCTTCAAATATTACACAGGTGTCATTACTGGAGACATAATTAAAGCTTATCTTGGCGGAGACTTTACTCATCGAACAACCAATGGTTGGACATACTCAGCCGGAGCAATTGGTTATATTAATCCAGACCGTGAGTACTATAGTCAATTGGTAGGTAGTGTTTCTAAAAGAATTCCTGTAAATCGTACTACTAATTTTGTTTTATCCACAGGAGTCAATTATGCCCTTGACCGAGAAAGTACAATTGGTAGCACTATCAGTATTTCTCCTGGAAGTTCGGTGACAACGGGAGTTAGACTGAATATGAATTCTGTTTCTTTGGGATTAGTTAACTATTTTGGCGATATTTTGCCCAATTCAATTGCTAATACTCTCTTAGCTGATTTAGAACTGCAATTAAGTAAAAACTTTAGCTTGTCGGCTTATTACACACCTATTAATGAAACTAGCAGTCGTTCCCGATATGGAACTAGGGCGCAACTTAAATTAGGTAATGATTATAATAGTCCATCTCTGAGTTTATCTTGGAATAACAATGAATACAACTTTGGTAGAGATGCGGATGGTAATGGCTTTAGCATTTCTAATAACGTGTTTAGAATTTTGTTTAAGATGGGAGAGCCAGCAAATCCATTTGATCAACAAACTGCTGAACGGTTAAGGCGAGGAGTTGACCAAGGAGTAGAACAGTTACAAAGAGAACGCAACCTCAATGAATTGGAACAAATTAATCCTCAGCCAGCAATACCTTAATTTGCTCTGAATGTGGTGGACTGACAAGCCTAAAATAGTTCTTTTATCTAGAGGTGACAAAGCGCAGATAAACGCCGATGCAAAAGCTCGGCTAACAACTCTTGTGCTGTAGGCATCACTGAATAATGCTGGCGAGGATGTTGGGTTTCCTTACGTCAACCCAACCTACACCTAATGCACTATTTTAACTGTGTCAGTTCACTACTTGAGTGAAGTTTAGCTAAAAGTTGATCAGTTGGTCTCCACTGGAAGTTCCCAGATTGATAGTTACACTTGAACCAAACTGATTTAGCTGTGCTGTGTGAAGTGCTGGGTCTGCTGTACCTACCATTTGAACACCTGCCGAATTACCCAGATTACTAATAGTGATTGCACCAGCAGAACCTAGTGCAGCAGCTGAATTGGTTCTACTACCAGAGATACTCAAAATGTTAAAAGCAGTGGCGGCGGCATCATTTTTACCAATTGCTGCGGCTTGAGCAACACCTGTCACCATCCCAGACTCAATTGTGAATGCTACTGCTCCAGCAGCGCCACCTTCACCAGCTAGGGTTTGAGTTGCTAACCCAAAGACACTAGCAAAAACAACAAATAAGGAGATGGCTAGTTTGTTTGTAGGATTCATCACTTGTATTTCATTATTAGTTATTTAGCAAAAACTTTAGACTGGCTATAGCAATCAGCACACAACTGATGAAGTGATTGTTAGTCATTAATTATGCTGAGAGATGTCCAAATAACAAAGTATGTGAATGTTTTTTGTGATGGTAGATATCCTGAGAATTGCCGTGGTAACAATGTCCACCCCACAAGATTAAATAATTAATTAATTTATTTGTGGGAAATTTCCCGAACTGCTGTAAATGATCCTGATAGGTTTTTCACGACAGGAATGTGATTGCTATATGTTCATATCAGTTTTTTGCTATTTCATCGAATATAGCGGAGTCAAAGATTGTATGAACACTATGTTTATCAAGAAATATAGAAATTTTTAGCAGAAAATATGAACTTTTAATAAATAGATATTAAATATACCGTTTCATTTAACTTGTACAGTGAGTAAGTCCCATATATATAAACAAAGGCTGCAAAGGCAGCCTTAATTGATTTAGCACCAGTTTGATGTCTGGTAGCTTTTATTTAAAAAGGTTTGTGTTAATAGCTGACATAGCCTTAATAGTTAATTAGGACTATCCACAGGCTATAAGGTAACTATTATTTGACAAAAACTAAGTCTCCACGATCAGGGACTAATAGAGGAGATCCGATTACACTACCGATTGTCAGGATTGTGGAACTTGTCAGGCTGTTGGCTTGGGGGGTTCCCAGTTCTGGGTCTTCACCACCATACATGGTAACATCATCACCTGGTATGTTGTCCACATCGATAACACCAGCAGAACCTAAAGCAGTCTGCTACGTTTCTACCGTCTTCTTGAAAAGCATAGGATGAAGCATCGTTTTTACCGATCGCAGCAGCTACAGCAACACCTCTGACATCACCATCACCGTCGATTGTAAATGCAGCAGAACCAGCAGCACCACCTTCACCAGCGATCGCGCCAGAACCTAGACCAAAAACACTGGTGGTAGCTGCAACTAGAGCGATCGCAATTTTTGCTTTGAGTTTCATAATCAATGTACTACTTAATTTTTCTAAGGGGTTTGTCAAAATTTGTACCACCAATAAATTCGATAAATCTGTAAAATTTGCTTTACTGAAGCTTTTCAGGACTCATCTTTCATTGGTGTAACTAATTTAACTCTCTTTTTAAAACATGGTAACCAGAAATGATACGTAAAAAAATATTTTAATTCTTTGTCCAAACTTTATAAGTTTCGTATTTACTGTAATGATTTTTATGGGATGGTGTAGCCAAAGTCAAAATTCAAAGGTGAAATGCTGGCTGTGAATTGGTTTTGAAGTTTTTTCATGTCCTAACCGCCCAGGCTATTGCTATATGTAAATATACGGGCGGTTGAGCCTTCGCGTGTGAGACAGCCAGAAACAATTTCCCTCTTACGTCCATAGCCACTTTCATCTACTATATTTATTGTCCCCCAGCTGTATTAACTCATCTGGCTACCCTGAGATCGTCATGGCGAAATCAAAGAAGAACACCAATCCCATTGATTTGAACGATCCGCAATATTACATTAACCGCGAGTTAAGCTGGTTAGAATTTAACAGTCGCGTACTGCACGAAGCCTGTGACCCTCGGACACTGCTTTTAGAACGATTAAAATTTTTGGCCATCTTTAGTGCCAATTTAGATGAATTCTTTATGGTGAGGGTTGCAGCTTTAAAACAACAAGTAGAAGCGAAAGTTGCCCAGTTAACGCCTGATGGTCGCACACCACAAAAACAGCTAGACGACGTTAGATCAACCCTCAGTCCTCTGTTTATCAAACAGCACCAGCAATTTGAAGAAGTTCTACAACCCCTGCTAGCTAGTCATCGTATCCACATACTGGACTATATTAATTTAAATCAAAAACAACGGACTTATTTAGATAACTACTTTAAAGAGCAAATCTTTCCAGTTCTGACTCCCTTAGCGGTTGACCCTAGCCATCCCTTTCCCTTTATTTCTAATCTCAGCCTGAATTTGGCAGTTGTGGTCAAAAATCCCGACACCGAAGAAGAATTTTTTGCTAGGGTGAAAGTCCCCAGTGTGCTACCGCGATTTTTGCCTTTACCACCAGAGTTAGGAACTTCTGAAACTGGACAAACGGCTCACTGGACTGGTGTACCCTTAGAACAGGCGATCGCACATAACCTGGAGTTTCTATTTCCAGGCATGAATATCCAAGAATATCATCCCTTCCGCATTACCCGTGATGCCGATCTAGCTTTAGAAGAAGATGAAGCAGATGATCTGCTATTAGCCATTGAACAAGAACTCCGCAAACGTCGCATGGGTGGGACTCCCGTCAGACTAGAAATTAAATCCCACACCCCAGATCCAATACGTTCGCGGTTATTGCAAGATTTAGACTTAACAGAAAATGATGTCTACGAAGTTGATGGTCTTTTAGGACTCCGGGACTTAATGTATTTTATGGCTTTGCCATTACCCGAACTCAAAGAACCACCACGCCAGTCTGTAGTTCCTTCCCGTTTGCAAAGGTTGAGAGAACCGAGTTTAAGCCCAGATGCTTCGGAATTAGAAGAAGGTCAAGACTTTTTTGCAGTCATTCGAGAAAAGGATTTGTTGGTACATCATCCCTATCAATCCTTCTCCTCAACAGTGGTGCGCTTTATTACCCATGCAGCCCATGACCCGAATGTGCTGGCGATCAAAATGACCCTTTACCGCACTTCTGGAGACTCGCCCATAGTCAAAGCCCTGATTGCTGCGGCAGAAAATGGCAAGCAAGTATCTGTGTTAGTGGAATTAAAGGCGCGGTTTGATGAAGAAAATAATATTTACTGGGCGCGGAGTTTAGAAAGAGTCGGCGTTCACGTTGTTTATGGTTTAGTAGGGCTAAAAACTCACTGCAAAACCGTCATGGTGGTGCGAAGAGAAAAAGACCGGATGCGCCGCTATGTGCATATAGGGACTGGAAATTATAATCCTAAAACAGCGCGTTTGTATACAGATTTGGGATTGTTTAGCTGTCGCGAAGAATTGGGTGCAGATATTACAGATTTATTTAACTTTTTAACAGGCTATTCTCGGCAAAAATCATATCGAGAAGTGCTAGTTGCACCTGTAAATATGCGCGATCGCTTTTTGGAATTAATTCGTCGTGAAATAGAAAATGTCGAAAATGGCTTTTCTGGGCGCATCGTTGCCAAAATGAATTCCCTGGTAGACCCCCAAATTATCGCCGCTTTATACGAAGCTTCTCGCGCTGGAGTGCAAATTGATCTGATCATTCGCGGTATTTGCTGTTTACGTCCAGGACTCAAAAACATCAGTGAAAATATTCGCGTCATCAGCATTATCGGCCGCTTCTTAGAACATTCTCGCATCTATTATTTCCATAATAATGAACAAGAAGAAATTTATATTGGCAGTGCTGATTGGATGCGTCGCAACTTAGATCGCCGAGTTGAAGTAATTACCCCCATCAAAGACCCAGATATTGCTAAAGATTTGCAAGAAATTTTGGGAATTCTGTTAGCAGATAATCGTCAAGCCTGGGAATTACAAACTGATGGTAGTTATATCCAGCGCCGTCCAGGTGATAGCGTTACTGGGGAAGCCGTAGATTGTCCAGAAACTAATTCACAAAAAACTCTGATCAATATGGCATTACGTTCGACTGGTATAGCCTCAAACCTGATTGATGCCAAAAAAAGTTACTATTACACAGACAAGTAGATAGATTAAGTTCTATCCACAAAATCTGATTTTTTTGCCCCTGTTCTCATGAATTAATCAGCTTCAAGACAATTTTTCAACCGTAAGATAGAGTGATTGTTAATGCGTCTTCCCGTAAACTGTAGGGGTTATTGCCTCTATTTTTTATTTCCTTAAATGTTAATGCTTTCTTGTAAATCTACGACATTACGTGTTCTAGTGGTCGATGATCATGAACTTACACGTTTAACTTTACAACTAGCTTTTTCTGCTCAAGAAAACCTCCAAGTAGTTGGGTTAGCTAGCAATGGTCAAGAAGCTATAGAAATGGTTAAGAGCTGCCAACCTGATGTCATTGTTTTAGATTTACAAATGCCAGTTATGGATGGGTGGATTGCGTCTAGTCATATCAAAGCAATATCTCCCCAGACTCAAATACTGGCTTATTCCTCGGTGGAAAATGTGAATTTTTTGAATGCTCAGTCCATGCCTAATTTTGATAATTTTTGCCAAAAAGATGTTCCCACAAATGAACTGATTGCTTTGGTCAGGCAATTAGGGGAAAGTGCCGGAAATGCTTAACTAAAAACAGGTGAAGCTGCCAAATTGTTGTGAACTTTTAGCCCTGGCTGCTTTCAAGTCGGAAACCTGGAAAATATAGCAACCGCCAAGGAGGTTAAGACATAAACGGATAAGGGACTTCCAATAAATAAATTATCCGGATTAACGTTAGCGTAGCTTGCGCGTAGCGCGTACCACAGAGGCGCAGAGGACACAGAGGAATCAGGGTTTGAGAGATTTTTTACGTTAGGTGGTTCAGTGTTTTTTTATTTGGCAGTCCCTAATCAAACTTAGACACCATTCGGGTTTTAACCCACTCCCTACTCCCCACTCCCCACTCCCCACTCCCTACTCCCTACTCCCTACTCCCTACTCCCCACTCCCTACTCCCCAGCTATATCTATAGAAAAACAGCGCTCATGTCACCGCTAATCTACGGTTATATTGGCGCTGTTATGTGTTTTAGTATACCTAATTAAGCCTAGTTATTATCTGTTTCTGGAATAGTCCGTTGAAATTCCTCAATTAAATCATCCATCTCTTCCAAAGCCTGGTTGACATCAATTCTCAAAGTTCCTAAGTTGGGCTGCTCTAAAAGGCTGAGTAGGTACTCGCGTTTGCTTTGAACTACCGCAATTCGTTCTTTAATAGTCTGTAAATCCATTATTTTTTCCCGTCTAGAAATAGCCTCAATTTTAAAGTTAACCCAAAATGGCGTAGAGACGCGATTAATCGCATTTGCATCAGGGGAATAGGAAGTCACTCTTCCTTAACTTGTAACCAATAAGCGATGATAATAAAACTAAGATGTTAAGAATTTATAAAATCCTCAGCTCATGTTACGTAAAATTTCTTTGGGGACTATCGGTTTAACCATCGGCGGTATATTAATCATTGTTGGCTTCGTCGCCTATGCTGCTGATAATGCCACGCTTAATCTTGTCGGGTTTTTTTATGGGTTTCCTCTTTTTCTAGGAGGACTGGCGCTCAAAGCCAATGAGATTCTACCCATACCCTTCAGCGAAGATACAACGCCATCAGTATTACTCTTGCGGGAACAGCAAGCAACTGTCACTCAAAATAAAATTCGCAAGGATATAACTCGATACTGCTATGGTCAGGAAGCTCATTTAGATGAAGCTCTATCTTATCTTGGCCTGAGTCCCACAGATGAAGATCGCCCAGAGGTTACAGGTTTGCGAGAAACGGAAATTAATGGGGCTTATGCCTTAATTTTAGAATTTGATTCGCCGTTCATTTCATTTGATGATTGGCAGGAAAAACACGAGAAAATGACGAGGTATTTTGGACCTGGAGTAGATATTAAAATTGCTGAAGTTGGAGAAGATATGATTGAGTTAACAATTATTACTCAACCAGCAGTAAATAATTAAAGGCTTGAAGTGAGGACTTAAGTCCTCACTTCAATACCCTAGACAGTCACCCAGTTATGGGCAGAAGCTGATTCAAAATATGCTTAAGCCCTGAGTTTAAGACTATTTTTCCAATCGGACTGCGTACCACTGTAAATATCTTCCTGTCCCAACATCTAATTCACAACTGGTGTCAATTAAATATTGGGCTTGAGCATCTAGAGAATCAAATTTTTGTAAATCTATGGGCAATTCCTGATGACTCATTTTTTGTAGCACGAGCTTGAGTTTGTCCAATAATTCATTGGTTGTGAGAAATTGTTCTGGTTGGTCTGTTTCTAGAACAACAAAATTGTCCTGCTGATACATTAGTGAGTCTGGCATTTAAGAAAACTTAGCAATAAGTGGGAATTTTTAGATAGAATGGCGAAATGACTTTTTTTAGCCGATTTTGTGGAAAAATAATCGGTACAGTCTGTGTTGTTACGGACTAATATCAGCGTTCTCTGCCCAGCTAACTCATCTATATTTAATACTTCGGTACAGTCTTAGGTAGTATACTGATATTTTTCATCTAAAGTCACCTATCTTTTGTAATAAAAATAAATCTATCTATTTGAAATCACAATTTTTACTGGTCTCAAGCACACAAAGCAACTGAATCATCAATTTTGTTGCTACATTTTTAACTACTTTAAAAGTACTCTCCCCCGCAGGCGATTTACTGATGAGGGTGAGGGTTTTCAAATTTTCCCCAACCCAATATTCTCATTTTCAGTGGAACGCAACTCATGTCAGGCATAAGCCCATTTTTTCTATCTAAGCAACCTCCGGTGATTCTGGTGGCTGATGATGACAAGACCATCCGATTACTTTTGCGTGAAGCTATGGAAAAAGAAGGTTATCGAGTCGTTGAGGCTGCTGATGGTCAGCAGTGTTTAGATACTTATCAAACTGTCAAACCGGATATAGTGTTACTAGATGCAATCATGCCGGTGATGGATGGCTTTACTTGCTGTAAAAAATTGCTGCAAATTGCCAGAAACAATTTGATGACAGCACTGGACAATCTTGATACTGAATCTCCTTTGGGTAATACTGTGATCTCAAATTTATGGGAACGCACTCCTATATTGATGATTACAAGTTTGGATGACCAGGAATCTGTCAACCGTGCTTTTGATGCTGGAGCAACAGATTTCTTGACTAAGCCAATTCATTTGGCAGTCCTGCGTCAACGATTACGAAAACTGTTGCAACAAGCACAAGTATATAAACAGTTAGAAGCGGCAAATCTGGCTTTGCAGCATCTTGCCAACGTAGACGGGCTAACTGGGCTGGCTAATCGTCGTCGCTTTGACTATTATCTTAATACTCAGTGGATTAATTCCGCACAGGAACAATCTCCTTTATCGCTGATTTTGTGTGATATTGATTTTTTTAAATTTTATAATGATCAATACGGTCATCCCGCCGGAGATATTTGCATCTGTAAGGTGGGTAATCTCTTAAACGATAAAGCCCGAAAGCATCAAGATTTAGTAGCACGTTATGGTGGTGAGGAATTTGCTGTGATTATGCCTTACGCCGATGTCTCTGGTGCATTTTACGTGGCTAAGGAAATCCAAACTGGTGTCAATAATTTACAAATTGCTCATAGTGCTTCTACGATTAGTCAGTATGTGACTATGAGTATGGGAGTGGCGACGATGACTCCTACCTGGGAATCCTCTCCTTCTAATTTAATTATGGCTGCGGATCAGGCACTTTATCAAGCAAAAAAACAGGGACGCAATCGAATTGTGCAGAATTGATTGCTGAAGGGATGATATTTTTTGCTACTTTCTGGTAGAAACGCGATGAGTCGCGTCTCTTCCTAAGATGGATATACTGGCAATGTAAAGTGGAACCATGCACCACCATTAGGGGCAGAATCTACCCAAATTTGCCCGTAATGTGATTGGATGATGCGTTGACATAAACAAAGACCAATGCCGTAACCTTCTATGGCTTGATCGCGTTGTAGCCGATAGTGGTTTTCAAAGATGCGATCGCGGTTTTCTATGGGAATTCCTGGTCCAGTGTCACCAATGCTAAATTGAATTTTTTGGGTGGTGCGGTGTAATCCGGCAATAGTAATTTTACCACCTTCTGGTGTATATTTAATGGCATTATCCAATAAATTGATTAGCACTTGACGCACACGCTCTGGATCGGCATAGACCTTGGGTAAATCTTGAGGAATATCTGTGTCTATTTGTTGGGATTTGGCAATGTAGCGATCGCGCAATTCTGACAAGACTTCCAAGCAAAGGTTGCCAATTTCCATTTTTTGTGGTATTATAGGCAGTTCTGTATCACTGCCCTGACCGACCTGCAACAGGTCAGCAATCATTCTATCAATGGTCTTGGTTTGACTGCGGGCTTGTTTTAATAAATGTGCGGCCATCGCTGGTTTCAGCCGCACAAATGCACCCATTTCTATACTGTAATTAGATTGTAGAGTTTCGATGGCGATCGCGGCGGCTGTGAGAGGATTGCGGAGATCGTGCGCCAGCATCGCAATTACCCGGTCTTTAAATTGTAACTGCTCCTGAAGTTTGTCTTTTTCCTGCTTTAAGCGAAAAACTTCGTCTGAAAGTTTGATCAGTTCCGCAGAAACAGCCACAGAACGAATTGTTGATTTAGGTGATGAAATTCGACTATTGTCATCAATTTGTTCTTGTAAATCTTCTTGCAATTTTACATAAGCATCCACAGCCGCTTGCCAACGAGGCCACCAGTTTTTCAATTGGGCGATGATATTACTTCCAGCTATAATCTGTCTGGGTTCTGGGTGGATTTTAATTAAAGCTGGCGTGGCGACTAATTTAAAATGTTCTGCTAAATAAGGTTGTTGCCCGACATCAATAGTTTGAAGTTCAAACTTATACTCAGCCTGCAATTCTTTTAAGTAAGCACGGATACGCTGCACTTGTTGTCGAGACTTTGGTCTTCCATCGACAAATAGCAACAGCTGGAGAGGAGCCTCAGAATAAATAGGCTGATCCTGGGAAACTTGCATGTAATCGTGTTTCAGCACTGGTAACAACCTGGCGACGCTTCGCTTAACAGAAAGTAGAATGGACTGACGGTTGTCGATGGTCGTTGATTTTCTTCAATTTAATATCTATTTTAGATTTTTCATCCTCCTATATGCTCGGCGTTTTGGACATGAGACACTTATTTTTCGGTTTCTTACTGCCTTTTGGTCTAGCTGCTGTCCCAGTAACCAGCTTGGGTGCTGAATATCAGCCCCAATTTTCCCTCACTCAAAATCTGACATCAAAGCCAACAGACGAAAAGTTTTATACTGATGCCGGGAGTCTGGTACAGCGCCAGATAGATTTGATTGCTCGGATTGAGGAAGCACTCACTAGTCCAGATGCCAATCGTCTGCGAATTGTGAGAGGGCAATTAACAATTCAAATTAAAAGCATAGAAAGTTTTGTAAATCGTCAGCCAAAGAATCCCAAAACTTTGTGTAGCTCACAAATGAATTTATCAATAAATTTTCCTCCCTTACCAGCCCCAGATCAAATTTACTGCTCTTTGTATACGAATAGCCAGGAGTTATTAAAACTATTTCCAGTGCTAGACATATTGTTATCTCGACGAGGTGAATTAACCTTAGTGAGACAGTTACCCCTAGTCACTGGTGAACGCCAATCAGATCCTGTGTTTTCTATTTCGCCTGTACAATATCCCCATCTGGGAAAGCCCGCAGTCCCTTTCGCGATGGAACCAAATTTATCGACTAGCACTTTAGGAACACAAGGCGCATCGACCGAACTATTATCCCCACAAGTACAAGTTATGGGGAGAAATGCCAAAACAGCCATAGCTAATTATGCACCGCCTGTACAACCTGCGATCGCAGCACCTGAGTCAGCACTTACTACTCTCGCAATTGCCAAGCAAACCTTAACGGCAACACAAGCATTATTTCCCCCAGAAATCCGCTTTACAGATCCTTGGGAAAATGCGGCGATACTCGACCGCCTTACCTACGGATTCAGTCCGCAGGAACCGCAAATTTACGCTAAGTTTTTGGAATTGCCTCGTACTGGTATTTTCCGTGTATTACAGTCTTCAGCTTACCAACGTCCGCTAAATACTCTTTGGAATCGATTGCAACCCCATGTCAGTGAGCGTTATCCTTTCCCCTCTTTGGGTGATGCTAAGGATGGATTTAATCCTAGTTTAGCACTTCAAATGATCGGTGAGCGCTTTCAACTAGTGGATCAAGGTTGGGATTATAGTTTCATGGTTGACGTGGGTGATGTCCCCCTGGATAAGTTGGATGGGAGACTGGAAATTGTCGCCTCACCAACGCGAGAATTTTTGCTGAATTACCAACCGCCCAAACAGTTGGATGCTTTACAAGTAGAAAAAAGGCGGTTTTTGACTGGTAAAAATCAGCAATTAATTTTAGCCCATGCTCAAGCGAAATTAAACCATACTTATGTAGTGCGATCGCTACAATTTCAACTGCCAGACATCATCTTAAATGGTCAGCCTATATCCTCAGAGCAACTACAACAGATTCCCAGTAGTGACATTATCCTGGCTTTCCGTCCAGTGCGTCGCCGTACCGATGGTAGTTATACAGTGTTGTGGAGAGTTTTAAATCAATTACCCGCACCGCAAATTGAAAAATAGAAAATTTTGAATATCCGCGATGCAATTTATCATTGGCAAAAAATAAGTTTATGGTATAATGTTGTGAAAACTTCTTAATATTGAAAAATACTCTCAATTAAAGTGTCATTAATCAATTACAGCAGCCTAAGTTAGTAATCATCAACCGCTTGCATAGACACATTCTTTGCCTTCTTTTAAAAAAGTCTCACATTTTATTACCAAATACTTACTAAAAAAGTGAAGCTTTTTACTAAACATGGACTAAGGACATCCCCTTTTGCCAATTCTTTAAAGATACATCTCAAGTAAAAAATGCAATTTAAGAAATGTTAGAATTGGTTCAAGTATAAAATTTTTATAAATCATTATTTACAAGTTGCGATCGCCTGTAAACATGGAAACGAAAAAATTGAATTTGTTGCTCATTTAAATATGTCAAATATATTAATAAATACCCGAAAAAACCTGAGTAGCAAACTTGTTACCCATATTGATAAAATTTTCATCATTGCTTACAAAGAATCAACACAACAACTTCAGGAAGTATTAACTCAAGAAGGTTTCCAGTGTGAAGTTCTCAGACAAGAAACTAAACCTGAATACCAAAACTTTTCTCGGAGTTATTTATGTTTGTTGAATCATTGCCGCGCCTGGAAACAAGCCATTCAAGAAGACAAACCAGTTATCATTGTGGAAGCAGATTTTGTCCCAGTAGTGGGTTTTGGTCAACTTCCCCTACCATTTAATCCCGATCAAACTGATGTAGGTCTTAGCTGGCTATACACTTGTGCGCCTCAGATATATAACATTTCTTCTCATGGCTACGTTGAAGGATTTTCCGCTTCAACAGTTGCTTACATTGTGACTCCTCAGAGTGCTGGCTACCTGCTAGAACTTGCAGAAGAAATTCGCGAAAAAGTGGGAGAAACTAACTATTCAACTTGGGATTCTAATATTGATTCTTTTCTCCGTAAAAGAAAATTGAAGAACTATATTCCTTGGCGGAACTATGGGGAACATGGGGGTTTACCGAATCCAGAACATTCGCAAAACAATTTAAGTAACTCTCATCGTGCTGATACACTCTACGGTAAGCTGGCGTTCATGCCTTTATATGCTGTAGATCAAAAGCCCGAAAAACTAAAGTTTCTCACGGTCAGGTTACAAGCTCGGATCAAAGGACTGTCCCGTTTGGCCACTGGACGCTTTCTACGTCCGAAACTTATTAAACAGTCTAAAAGACCCATCAAGCTCATCAGTTTTGCTGTGCTTCGGCAATTTTCATTGCGACTTTAATTTAACTCAGTTGTAGTAGTCTGCGCTAGGGTAGGAATTGACACGTAATTTGTAATTTGCTGTGATTTTCTGTAAACGTCCAGCTGTCTTACTGAGTTTGGCTATTTTATTTACTTCTTTAACAGCTTGTGGTAATAATCCCACCGCCAAAACCCTCGAACAGTCTTTAGCGGCAGATCCCAGGCTGCAAGATAACCCCGGAATCTTGGGTGAATCTCCGAAAAAAGAACCGTTACTAGGGCAGAACAAACCCGCAGTTGAGTTACCATCTGATTTTCCCCCAAATATCCCTTTGTATCCCAATGCTAAATTAGAGTCAGTCACACCTGCTAGGGTTGCCGAAAATAGCGTAGTCACTCGCTGGCTGAGTTCTGATCCCAGCAACTTTATTACTAGCTTTTATAGTGACCAGTTTCAGAAAAATGACTGGCAGATTTTACAACAGCCTACAGATGATTTAGCAGATACCTTTGAAGCAAATCGCGGAGATTTACAAGTTAAGGTTTCTATTCAACCACAATCAGTTACTAACCCCAAACCTGATCAACCACAAACAGCCACTGCATTAGTGATTGAATATATATCTAATAGCACCGCAACAGCAAAACCTACTGAAACCGCAAGTTCTCAATCCAACAATCCAAATGTTTTTGGTCCACCACTACCGGATAATTTGGTAACGCAGCCAGACAGTACATCCGGTAGCCAAACAACTACAACAGATGCAGCAAAATCTCAAACATTCAATGATCTCAACCAAGCACCGCCAGAACTACGTCCAGCCATTGAAGACTTAGCAGCTTTGGGCATTTTGTCTTTAAAGTCTCAAGAAGCTAATAGTAGCTCTAATGATGCCAACCGTAACTCATTTGAACCCAGTAAAAACGTGACTCGCCGGGAATATGCTCGTTGGCTAGTTGCTGCTAACAATGCCATGTATATTAATAATCCAGCTAAACAGATTCGCTTGGCATCAGAAAGTCACTCAAGCGACTTTTAGTGATGTGTCAAAATCAGATGTTGATTTTCCAGTAATTCAAGGGTTAGCTGAAACTGGTTTAATCCCTAGTCCTTTGTCTGGTGACTCTACAGCAGTTTTATTTCAACCAGATGCACCACTGACACGAGAACAGTTAATTTTGTGGAAAATTCCCCTAGATACTCGCCAAGCCTTACCTGCTGCCAATTTAGAAGCAGTTAAACAGACTTGGGGTTTTCAAGATACCGGAAAAATTGACCCCAAAGCATTACGTGCGGTGCTGGCTGATTTCCAAAATGGCGAACAATCGAATATTCGCCGGGTGTTTGGCTACACAACCTTGTTCCAACCTAAAAAACCAGTGTCTCGCGCTGAAGCTGCGGCCGCTTTAGGATATTTTGGCACTTTAGGTGAGGGTGTATCGGCTAGTGAGGCTTTGAATATCAAGCGATCGCCAAGCTAAACCTGATCTCTTGATCATACATCTAGCAGTAGGCTGGGTTATTTTTCAACTCTACCGAATTTTCTTGATGAAACTTCACAATTAATTGAAATTTAACCCATAAATCATAAAGATTAAATAAATTTTTTGGCATGAAAGTAATTCATACTACACATTGACTTGGTAACGTCAGCCGTATTCGATAAAATCACGTAAATCCAGCAGAAATCAAACCGGATTACGATAAATACTTCTGAAGCCGAATACTCGTCAGAGATAACCACACAATAAGCATGAAAAACACATTTGTTGCAGCAGGATTTGTCTTTTTTTCTTTCCTGTTACCATTAAAAGCTTTAGGTGCTGATTTTAGCAATTTTTATATATTTGGTGATAGTCTTTCTGATACGGGTAACATTTTAAATTTTACTCAACTTTTCAGCAATATACCAGATTTACCTCCAAGCCCACCCTACTTTAATGGACGTTTTTCTAATGATAAAATTTGGGTGGATTACCTGGGAGAAAATCTAAATTTAACGCCCACTCCATTCACAACTTTAGGTACTCCTCCCTTCGACACGACTATTTTTAACCAGAGTATTAACTTCGCTATCGGTGGTTCTACTTCTGGTTCTGGTAACGCTGTTATTCCGAGTGTGCCATTACCGGGAGTATTAGGTCAAGTTAATTTGTTTACCCAACCATTCCTCAGCACGAATCAGCAGATTGACCCCAATGCTCTATATGCTGTATGGGGAGGTGGTAATGATTACCTGTTTGGTGGAAATCTTACTACTGATCAAACAGTGATAAATTTATCAACGGCAATAGATTCTTTGGCTACAGCTGGGGCTAAAAATATCATGGTATTCAATTTACCAGATTTAGGTGCAACTCCTTTTGCATTTGCTACAGAGCAATCACCAACTTTGACTGCTTTAACAATTGACCATAACAATAAATTAGCCGAAAGTTTGAACATATTTAAAAGCAACAAACCTGACATTAATCTGTTTAATGTTGATGTATTTTCGCTACTTAATCGAATTGGAAATAATCCCGAAGAATTTGGCTTTACAAATGTAACTACCCCTTGTGTAGTAGGTAGCTTGACTACCATTATCAATGAATGTGATGTTGAGCAACAAAACGAATTTTTATTTTTTGATAATGTACATCCCACAACAAATGTTCATCGTTTAGTTGCAGACGCAGCACTTGTAGCACTTCACCCTGAATCTGTTCCCGAACCTGGGGCTGTATTGGGGATATTGGCCTTTGGTGCTTTAGGTGCAGCAGGAGTTATTAAACGCCAACAAAAAAAGTTTGCTTTCACTCCAGCAAGTCCGGTTCTTGTCGCACAATCATCTCATACAATGGTTGAAAACTAAGCCAACCCAAATAATCTGAACCAACCTGAGTATGTGCCAAACTCGCATACTCAGGTTTAATTGTGCTAGGTTTACCAGCGGCCTCAGCTAGTAATTGTGCTTGACAAGAGCGCTCCATTGTGATCAACCACCAAGCAGCTTCATCAACTGAGTGACCAACTTTGACATACCTCCTCTTCCTGAAGGAGAGAGGATTCCTTAACGCTTCATTGGGTTGTGCTATCGAAATAGTCTTACCATCCCTCGACGTTCGTTTAAAGTCTCCCAATGCCCTGTGGCGACTATATTCCAATTTTACCAGAAAGCCGTCCTATCCTAAAAGTACGGGGCTTGTATCCCATTATTCTCGGTCAGTAAGCCGTGGTTTTTGAGGATAAGAGCTTTATTACTCCCTAATGTTTGGGCAATACGTTGACCTTCTTCTACTTCTAAAACCACACCTGTATAGTCATTAAATAGGCTGTGGTCTTGGTAGAATGAGCAAGCATCTTGGGTAAGAGGGTCGAGGAGACGACCGAGGCTAGACCAGCTTTTACCATATATGGAATGTGCATGAGCTGCTGCTACCACATCGGGACGCGCTGCATGAATTTGAGAATGAATTGCAAAAGCTGCTTGATTTACTGGGTAATTGCCTTGAATCACTTCACCTTGGTGATTAACTAAAATCAGGTCGCTGACTTTTATTAAACTAAAGTGCATCGCTAAGGGGTTCACCCAAAAATGTTCTGGGTGTTCTGGGTCGCGTGCCGTGATATGTCCCGCAATACCCTCATCAAAACCATAGCGGGCAAACAGGCGTAATGCTGCGGTGAGGCGCTGTTTACGATGCTGGCGTTCTTCCTCAATAGAAGTAAATGTTGGCGGTTGGGGTATATTCGGCTTTTCTTGAGAGATAACTTCCATATTGCTGCTGAAATTTGTTTTTTTAGGAAAAATATTGATATTATTGCGGAAATTAGTGGTAAAAACCCAGAGCCTGCGATCGCATCATACAAAAAGTTACCACTTTTACATGGGACAATAGCTGGAGTGAAGTATTTTTCAGTAATTCGACTTAAGCCGATGACGGGATTTGAACCCGTGGCCTGCTGATTACGAATCAGCTGCTCTACCACTGAGCCACATCGGCGCGTACAGCAAAACATTATAGCATTATTTATTCATGGTAAAACCAAATTCTAAAAATAACCTTAATCCTGAACAATATGCCCGCCTCAAAGCCGAAATGGCAACACCCTATCGTGGTTTTCGGCAATTTATTTATATCGGTTTTGGTGCATCTGCTTTAATTGGGGCATTTATTTTCTTTTTTCAAGTCCTAGCTGGAAGAGATATTGATAACGCTGCGCCTAACTTAGCCCTACAAATCGGAGTTTTAGCCCTGATGATTTTTCTCTGGCGCTGGGAACAAAATCGGCAAAAACGTTCGTAAACATACTTTGACACCCTCGAAAAATCACAAGGATGTCAAAGCGAGAAGTTTTACTGCACTGTTACCAAATAGGGTGAAGGAATTGGTTCAACACGCCCAGCATTAACTAGCGCCTGATAAACAAAGGCGGCAATTTCTGCTCTAGTTGCAGGACGATTGGGATTGAGTTGTCTAGCTGTGGGATAGTTAATCACTAATTGTCGTGTAGTTGCCGCAGCTACCGGGCCAATTGCGTAATTAGGAATCTGGGCAGCATCACTGTAAAAAGTCAGAGCATTTTGATTATTGGCAGTGAAACCCAGACCGTTGGCTAAAGAAACCAGTGCCTGTACTCTAGGAATTTGCTGCTGTGGTTGAAATCTCCCATCAGGATAACCAGCGAGAAATTCACTCCGGTAAGCAGATTGAATCGCACCGTAAGCCCAGAAATTGCTGGCTACATCTCTAAAATTAATCGCCCCACGTTTCATGGGTGGTGTCAAAGCTTTGGTGACAATAGTGGCAAATTGAGCGCGGGTTACAGGGTCATTGGGTTTGAAAGTGCCATCAGGAAAACCAGCAATAATATTTTGAGCGGCTAAGGCTTCAATGTAAGCTTTTGCCCAGTAACCTTCAGGTACATCTCTAAAGGCACTCTGACCAGTGGGTAGGTCAACCGTAGCAGCTACGAAATCGACTCGACCAGAAATGCGACTTTGATCAATATCATTACCAATCGCGAGGATCGTATTACGAGAGGTGGCATTATTTACATCGTGACGAGTATTACCACGAATGAGATTGCCCCCAGGATTTTCATTAGTACCAAGGTCAGGTTGAGCATTGACAGTGGCAACAATACCATCCCGCTTATTGTTTTGAATGACATTCTGACGCAGGATAGGTCTAGCGGATTCTGAGATAAACAGACCATCTTGGTTTTGAACTATTTGGTTTCCTTCAATAAGTGGTGTGGAAGTACCACCTATCGCCAGACCAAAGCCTGTATCTTGAAACAAGTTATTGCGAATTTCACCTTGGGCAGTTTTAGTTATGGAAATCCCGTTACCTTGGTTCTGTACAAACAGGTTATTTTCAATTTTGGGTCTACCTGTACCTGTAACGAAAACACCTTCTCTAGAACTGTTGGTGAAAGTATTATTTTTGATAGTTGGATTACTTGATTCTACCCAAACGGCAGTACCACGCTGATTGGGGTTAGTGACGGTTAAACCTGCAACAGTAGTATTCTCGGTAGCCAAGATGGTAATATCTTGTCTAGCAAAGGTAACACTGGTGTAGAAACCACCACCACGAATTAAAATTGCCTGACCTTTACTAGATTCATCACCCCGTAGGGTCATCCCTGGTTTGAGCAATAAAGGAAATTGTTCCCCAGAGTCGCTGTTATAAGTTCCCGGTGCTAGTTGAATCACTGTACCTGCTTGGGCTTGTCTGAGAGCAAAAGTAATAGTCTTATAGGGCGCTGCTGCTGTGGTTCCAACACCAGTTGTATCTGCACCGATTTCTGGGTTAACGTAAATGACTGTTGCAGATGTAGGCACTTGCGCCATTAAAGTTTGTTGGTTGGTAGCACCAGCATTGGCCTGACTGGTCAGTAATACTGAACCGCCTGATGCAAATAACAAAGCTGTTAGTCCGGCCCGCAAGGGTAAACTTGATTTGAGGTGATTTTTAAGCAAAAGGCCAAAATTTTTGGCTGATAGCTGGCGTGGCGCAGCCAGAGAAATATGAAAACCCCGATATTTCATTTTATGTTTGTGGTTAGTGGAATTACAGTTGGTTAAACAGGGTCAAATATAGCAGCTAAGAGCTATTTAATCCATGCCAAACTATATTTGATGACTAGCAATTAATTAGCTAAGTTTCTGATCAAATTTTCAACGTAGGTATGTTTATAGCTAATTTAGGGCAACAAGAAGCGTTTAATAATTACATTAAAAGTATAAATATGTGCCTGGAACACAGGGTTTGCCGCCAATAGATACCTAGAGCCAGATGCCGCAATTAACTTGGATGGTTATGATTCTAGGAAAAGTCAACCTAGAAATATGCTGTATCAGTTTATAGTGCTGCGCCGAGCCTTATTTGTAGTTAGTATGTGTGTGTTATTTTGCCAAACTTCTGCCTTGGCGGCTGAACAAGTAGGGCTGAAATACGGTATTTTCCGGGAATCAATTTCAGTAGAAGAACTATCCACTTTTGCCAAAACTGGCGAACTCTCACGCTCACTGCGAGTTAATTTTGCTTTAGCGCAACAAGACCCCAAAACAATTCGTCCATATTTGACCACACCTGTTAAAGTTGATGTGGTGATTTTAGATAGAATTTTGAATAGCCTAATTGGTAACGTGATCCTTGATCAACTGAGTCAAGTTATTCATACGCCATCCCGGACAGCCGACCGACAAGCTTTACGCGCAGCTTTGGTACTCTCGGCTAGTGAAGATGGGCAGGTGACGTTGCTAGAAATAATTGAAAATTATCCGACGACAAATGTAGAAGTTGATGGAGAACGTTTAGAAAATGCTTACCATCAACTCCGCCGTTTGCAAGTAGGTCTACAAGATTTGCTCAAATTTTAGTAAGCTAATAAGCTAAAGTTTCTAAGGTTTCTCGTAAATATCTTTGTACCTGTTTTTCCAGGTGAAGTCCCTGCAATTGGGTATTGTGTTCTAGTTGCCAGCGTTGAAAACCTGAACTAGTGGCGATCGCGCATTTTAGACTATACCAAATTTCCGGGTCAGCAGAAAATTGGCGATCGCTAGCAGATGGAATTTGAGCCATAGTTCCTGATTCCTTCGTTTTAACTTCAACCGTTATGGCAGTTTTCACTTTCAGCACATAAGACGTTGCCTAGATAAAAAAGTGCATAACTTGTTTCACACTCATCAGCGTCTACTTTAAGGGTTTTTGTGGGTTTATGTTAATCTCTCTCAGGGATTGAAATATCCCAGGCACAATTTGATTAACCCTTACACCCAAAATAGTAAAATCCTGCTGAATCTTTTCTAAAGATAATGGTTCTATCGCCGCAAATTCTGTCTCATTGGTCACCAAAACTCGCGCCACACTCACGGGTATTTGTAAAAATATATTACTGGCAAAAAAAGCTAACCCAGCTAATAGTAAACCTAAGCCGCGCCACTGGGGTAGAAATTTAGCTAAACTTTCTAGCTGTGGAACCACCTGATAGAGTTGCCACAATACTCCAATTAATAATATTGCTGCCACCAAGGACAAAAAACGATTTAACTTTGTATTAATTAAACAGAGGATTTTACGCTGTTGCTCCGTGAGATTTTCCGGCTTCAGAGCTACACCCAAAATTGCAAATATATAAAAAGGGCGGTGCAATTGCATCCATAACAGTGGTAAAACACCAATACCAGCGACGAAAAATAACTCCATCCACACTGGCAAAAACGGTTTACCCACAGACAAAAACAATAAACACAGGACTAAAAAAAGTGGCAACATCGCCAATCCAGCGACATGAATCCACAATATAGGTTCAGTGCGAAATGAGGCCATATAAAACTTATGAGTGCTGTAAACGCTGGTGCGGCGTTAGTCTGGTTTTCTCCCATCAGGATTTCATGAGCGACGGCAAAAGATTTTATCTCCAGGGCGGCTTCCCTTAGTAGGGTAGCAACTGGCATTGCTGAATGCTGTAAGCATAGCGGGCATCGCCAGTGCAGGAGGATGAGTTTTGAAGTTTGAGTTGTTAACTCCTTTCAACTCAAAACTCATCATTTTTACTCATGACCCAGCAGTTAGTAACCGACACTACTTCGTTAGTGTGAGTGTACGTCGCTTAGTTACCATCTGGAAGGCTTCAATCAGGTCCCCTTCAACCCAGTCATGGAATTTATCAATGTTGATGCCGCATTCGTAACCGGAGTTAACTTCTCGCGCATCTTCTTTGATTCGTTTGAGGGAATCAAGCACACCTTCGTAGACCACCTTACCGGAACGACGCACTCGCACTTTGCAGTTGCGAACCAATTTACCCGACTGCACATAGCAACCAGCAACGGCTCCACGACCGACAGGGAAGACGGCACGAACTTCGGTTTGACCAAGGGGTTCTTCCACCAACTCTGGTTCCAGAAGACCTTCTAAGGCTCCTTGGATGTCTTCCAAGAGTTTGTAGATGATATTGTATTCCCTCACATCCACCCCAGATTCATCGGCGGCTTGTCTCGCACCACTGGCAAAGGTGGTATTGAAGCCAATAATTACGGCTCCACTGGCTGCGGCTAGGTCAATATCTGTTTCAGTTATTTCTCCAGCAGTAGCCAATAGCATCCGAATTTGAACTTCGTTTTGGGGGATTTGTCTGAGTGATCCCACAATGGCTTCCACAGAACCTTGGACATCTCCCTTCAAGATCAAGTTGAGTTCTTTTAACTCGCCTTCTTGTGCTTGTGCTGAAAGAGTTGTCAGAGTAATACGTCCTTGTAACAGGCGGGATAGACGCTGTTTGTCGGCGCGAGTTGCGGCTAAAGTCCGGGCTTCTTTTTCATTAGCGAATACTTCAAAGTCATCGCCTGCGCCTGGCACATCGCTTAAACCTAGTACCTCCACAGCAAAGGAAGGACTAGCAATGTCTACTCTCTTGCCTCTGTCATCGACCATTGCCCGCACTTTACCAAATGCCGAGCCAGCTACTAACATATCGCCCACGTGCAGGGTCCCATTCTGAATCAGCAAGGTAGCAACTGCGCCTTTAGCCTTATCCAGATGCGCCTCAATGACTGTTCCCTTAGCAGAACGATCTGGGTTAGCAGATAGTTCTCCCACTTCTGCGACTAGCAGAATCATTTCTAAGAGAGTATCGAGGTTTTCACCCTTGATAGCACTCACAGGAACCATGATAGTTTCACCACCCCATTCTTCAGGTGTGAGACCATACTGAGTCAGTTCTTGTTTAACGCGGTCTGGCTGTGCGCCTTCTTTATCAATTTTGTTGATAGCTACAACAATTGGGACTTCGGCGGCTTGAGCATGGCTAATAGCTTCTATGGTTTGGGGACGAACACCGTCATCAGCAGCTACTACCAAGATGGCAATGTCAGTGACTCTCGCACCCCGTGCGCGCATTGCTGTAAACGCTTCGTGTCCGGGAGTGTCTAAGAAGACGATTTGCTGTGCTTTGCCGTCGTGTTCCACATCCACATGGTATGCACCAATATGCTGGGTAATACCACCAGCTTCACCAGAAGCTACTTTGGTTTTGCGAATGGAATCGAGCAGAGTTGTCTTACCGTGGTCTACGTGACCCATAATTGTCACGACTGGCGGACGACGTTGGAGCAGTTGCATATCTGCCACATCCAACATTTCTGTGACTTTGCGGGCTTCTGCTTCTCGTTCGGTGGTTTCGATTTCAATTTCTAGCTCTTTACCGACCAAATTAATGGTGGGAATATCTAAATTTTGGGTGATGCTCACCGCCATGCCTTTGAGGAACAGGATTTTTACAATCTCTGTATCAGCAACAGCCAAAAGATCAGACAGTTCTTGGACTGTCATTGGCCCTGTAATCTCTACTTTTTCTGGACGATCTAGTTTGGTATCGACTTCTTGGCGACGGTTGTGGTCGCGACGAGAAGAAAAGGATCTTTTCTTTCTAGTCGTGGGGGCGCTAATAACTGCGGCAGTGGGTGACTGTGCAGATCGAGCTGCTTTTGGTTTGGGAGGACGGGCGATGGAAAGACTAACTTGGACGGTAGCTGGTGAGTCTTGATCCTCATCATCGAGTAAATCGTCTTCTTCAAAGTCGTCCTCAACAACTGGTTTGACTCGCTTGCCTTTAACCCCTAGCTTGCCAGCCTTTTCCTTGATTTCGTCAATAATTTCTTCTTCTTGCCACTTTTTACCCCCTTTGGCTAGACGCGGTGGGGTGGGGCGTTTTAAATCAAGTAGTTCGGCTGTAACTCGATCATTGCTGAGATCCTCTTTTCCTTGTCCGCCTGACATGGGTCTAGGTGGTGTAGCAATCGGCATTGCCGCTACAACTTCAGATGGACGTACTGGACGGCTGGGTCTTGGCCCATCTGCCAGTGGTGATTGTCCGGGAGGTCTATTTCCTCTTGGCTCGGATCTCGTTGGAGATGGGGTAGGACGAGCTTGTTTTGGAACTGGAGCCTGTGGGCTATCCGTTGTGGTTGACTTTGCAACCTTTGGCTTGCTTTGATCTCGTTTGAGTAATGGTTTCTCTGCTGGAGTTAGCTGTTCAGCGGCTACATGAGAATTCTCCGCCGCCGGACGGGCTGGTGGGGAGACCAGATGCGGTTTTTGGGGTTTTTCCGCTTTTGGTCTCGGTGAAACCGCACTTCGGCTGCGCTCAGTGCCAGCTTGTTCAGGTTTTCCCGTAGCTATTGTTTCCGGTGCCTCTGTCTTAGAAACTTGATCTGCTGGTGTGCTTGCAGCTTCTGGCGAGGTCTCAGATTGATTCCGGGGTACAGGTCGAATTGGTGCCGTCGGCTTCATGGGTGAGACTAGTGTATCGGATGGCTGTGGTGCTGAAGTAGAATTAACTTCCGAGGAAGCTTGTTGGCTATCATGAGCAACTGAAGCTTCTGGGGCGTTGGAGGTAGTATTTCTCAATATTTTGGGTTTGCGGATTTCCAAAATTTGCTGTTTGTGAGGTGGGGTAGGTCGATTGCGATCGCCTGTCTGTGATGCATTTGACTTATGGCTGGATATACCTTGTTCTTTTTTATGCATCGCATTGCTTGCTATCAGTCTTTCGGCAGTTGTGCGGATGCGTTCTGCCTCGGATTCTGAAATAGTGCTGCTATGACTTTTGACCGCAATGTTGAGCTGGTCGCAGATTGCTAATAGCTCTTTGTTATCCAAATTCAATTCCTTTGATAATTCGTAGATTCTAACTTTGCCGTTGTTCATCCACTCTTCCCCTTTAATTTACAGTTTTTTAGCGGATGGTTGCCTGGTTTTCGACATCTCCATCCTTTGATTACTGTTTTTAGGTTGCCCTTGGTGATTTTGCCGGTGCCTCCAGTCAGGAAAGAGAGATGTTTCGGTTTAACTCTGGCATTCCCACCTGGAATGATGGTTGATGCCAAGGTGCGCCTGAGCGCTACCAGGTTGCCATTTTTTAGTTTTTTGTTTTGCTGATTCTGAGTCTTCCACAACACAATCGAGTAAAACTTGTTGGGAGTATTGTTCTGCTACTCTTCTTGTAAAAAAGCCGCAGTCTGACTACACCCATTTACTATTTTGGCATTCACCCCATGAATTGCAGAGTCGGCTTGATGCACAAGTACCTCTGGGGATTACCGCCAGTAGGTTTTTTTACCTAATTTTAATTTTGATTTTGGGGATGGCTTTGGGCTAGACGTTGCCACAATGTTTGGTACAGTGTTTCTGGCACTGACGCACGTAGCGATCGCCCTAGTCGATTTTTTTTCTGAGCTGCTTGTAGGCAACTCATTTGGGGGCAGATATAGGCAGAACGCCCCATGCCCTGATCTAATTGTACCTTTCCAGATGGAAAGACGCGGACAATCCGCCAAAAGTCTTCTTTCAAGCCTACTTTGCGGCAACTTATACAACGCCGATAATTTGGTTTCATTGGTCTGATTTGACTACAGGTGAGCAATCTGGTGATGAAAATAAAGTTGGCTTTACCAATCTTCACTGACATGGGAATGATTGATTCGGTGTAATCATTAAGACTAGGAATGTTGTCAATAGTAGCAGAACTCCATCAGACTAATAAATTAATCTTGATCACTCGTCTCAAAAGATTCCTCTTCCTCTTCTAGTTGTTCCTGATTTTCATAATCTAGCTCCTCTAGTTCAAGATCATCTTCCTCTGGTTGATATTTGGCTCGTGCCGCCGCGAATTTAGTATCCTCTCCTGAATAATCGTACTTAGCTTTGTCTTTAATGTCGATTTTCCAACCGGTTAACCGGGCTGCCAACCGGACATTTTGACCTTCTTTACCAATAGCTAAACTCAGTTGGTCTTCAGCCACAAGTACGTGAGTTTGGCGGGTTTCGGGGTCCATGAGGCGGACTTCATCTACCCGTGCCGGACTCAAGGCGTTAGCAATATATGTGGATGGGTCTGGAGACCAGCGAATCACATCTATTTTTTCGCCGCGTAATTCGTTGACTACTACCTGAATGCGTGATCCCCTGGCTCCAATACAAGCGCCAACTGGATCTACATCGCGATCAAGGGTATCTACAGCAATTTTAGTCCGAGGGCCGACATAACGGGAAGGGGGGTTAGCTTCTCGTGCTACGGCAACAATTCTGACCACTTCATCCTCAATTTCTGGGACTTCGTTGGCAAATAGATAAACTACCAAACCAGCATCAGCGCGAGAAACTAATAACTGCGGTCCCCGTTGTTGCCCTTGGGAAACTTTTTTGAGATATACCTTAAACGTGGCGTTTGCGCGATAATTATCATTGGGTAGCTGTTCTCGCTTTGGTAATTCTGCTTCCACTTCTGGCTGACCAAAGCTACTAGCTACTGCCAAAATCACCGATTGTCGCTCAAACCGCAAAACTCTGGCTTGCAAGACAGTTCCTTCCAAGTCTTGGAATTCTTCTTGCACCATTTGGCGTTGTTGATCCCGGAGTTTCTGCGCCAGTACTTGCTTGGTTTGCATTGCTGCCATGCGACCAAATTCACCTTGATCTGGCGTGACATCTAGCACTACAGAATCTCCCAATTGGGCTTCAGGAGCAACTTGTTGTACTTCCTCTAGGGAAATCTGATGGTCAGTGTTATCGACTGCTTCCACAATACTTTTAGTGGAAAGAACACGAAACCCTTCTCCTTCGATATCAAGTTCTACTTCAAAATTGTCAAAATATTCTTCATCAAACAGTCTTCTTTCTAAGTTTTGGGCGCGACGATAACGTTCGTAGCCTTTAAGTAATGCTTCTCTAATCGCTGATTGAACTGCTAGACGAGGTAAATTGCGCTCGCGGCTGATACTTTCAATTAATTCTTTTAATCCTGGTAAACTAACCATTGACATAAGCAATCTCCTTTAAAATCGAGTTTAAAAAATAGAGATCAGAAACAGCCCAGACGCGATTAATCACGTCTGTACAAGAGGATGAGAAGTGAGAAACCACGCATCAAAGACTGGAGATTAGAGAAAAGTTTGACTCTATTCCCTCTTTTTTAGCTTCTAGTTCTTAGTCTCTAGCCCCTAGCGCTGAGTTCCTCGTCTATTGGCGCTCATCTAGCAGCACCCTAGTAATGAGGGTGCGGGGAATCTCGATCGCGCGCCCTTTTTGGTTTAAGTAAACAGTGGTTTCATCCCGGCGAATCAACTGACCAATCCACTCTTGTTGTCCGTCGTAGGGTTGGGAAGTGGAGACGATTATCGGAAATCCTTTGAAGGAAATAAACTCTCTGTCTGTTATTAATTGTCGTGAAATTCCCGGACTGGATACTTCCAAGACATAAGCATCTGGAATGATCTCTGCCGCATCTAAGGAAGCTTCTAAAGCACGACTCATGCGCTCACAATCATTCAAACCAGTATCATCCTGGGGATTGCGGATGTCTACCCGTAATACTGGTGGGCGCTGGTTAGTGTGGAAAACTATGCCAACGACTTCCAAGCCCAGTTCTGCTGCTACTGGTGTCGCTAAATCGATAATTTGTGGAACTAAAGGATGAGTCATGCGAAATTTCAATAAAAAAAGTGGGCATAGACCCACTTCCTGCGATAGGGATATCTTCCAAGAAGTCTTGTGACGAATCAATAATGGTTCGTCTCTATTCCGAGTTTAGCGCATTTCTTTAATAGTCAATAGTCAATAGTCATTGGTCATTAGTCATTAGTCATTAGTCATTGGTCAATTTTTTCTGCCCTTGTCCCTCTCATTTCGCTGATCTTCTTCATCTTTCGCTAAGTTTGCTTCTTGACTGGAAGAATAGGACTTTTATCTACTAAGGGCTGAACTGATGGTTTTGTTCTTAGCTGTCTAGTTTGCTCCATAATCTGGTCTATGTCTTCTTGGGATAAGCGCTGGACATAGTTGAGCTTGACTTCTTCGAGGAAGTCGGACATTAAGTTTTGAATTTCGTCAAGTACGTGTTTTTGCTGCACCTCTTCTCCCAAGGCTTTGGTGAAGCTTTCGCCCAGTTGACTGGAAAGTTTTGCTCCCACGGGATCTTCTATGGCCGCAGTCACTGCGCTGTAAAGGTTGGCGGTGATTTGAGTTGCTAGTTGTTCGCTGAGTTGGTTTTGCATATTTCCTATCCCCGGAATATTGTGGAGGTTGCGGTAGACGGGGACTTGATTGATTGTATTGGCAATGTTGTGACGTAAAATGGCAATGATTTCTGGTCGAATTTTGGGTAGGACTTGATAAACTAATGTTTGCACCAAAATTCCGGCGATCGCTTCGACTTCATTTGTATTATTAATATCTATGTAGGGTCGCAAATTCTCTTTTTGCGTCAGCCAGCCAGTGAGATCACCGCGACGAATTGATCCTTGAATCTGGTTAATTACTCTAACTACGACTATTTCTGTGAGATCCTCGGCAAAGTTAGCTACTATGGATTGATTTATTTGCTGCTGTAACGGTTGCAGATTCAATAACCGGGCTTGGTCAAGACGAATAATTACGGGTATGATGCGTAACCACCGCACAAAAGGAAACAGAAAAAATAGGTCGTACCACCGCCACAATATGGCATTTACCCAAGTAAAACTGGGGTGACGACGGCGCAGATAAAAGGAACGCGCCAACAACTCTGCACCAAATAACAAGACAAAGGGTAAGTCAATCAGCCAAAAATTATCTACAAGCTCGCCGTTTTCACCCATCCGGCGGAAATAGTTGGTGGCGATTAAAGGGCGGATTTCTCTGTTAAAAAAATCAATTTCTTGGTTCCAGCGCTGTGGCGATAAATATTCTGGACTCCAAAATCGGGAAAAAGACTCTTTTGCTGATTCTTCACCGATGCGATCGCGCATCCGATTTTTAGCTTTTTCAAAGTTACCACTTTTATTCACTGCTGCAAATGGATTACTATCAACCATTTCGCGGCTCAGACGTTCAAGTTCCTCTAATTTAGCCTTGGCCTCTGGTGAAGTTAACCTCGTTTGACTCACCTGTTCTTGGAGTGCGTCTATTCTGTTTAAATAATTTTTCGTTTCTCTATGGTCTTCAATTCCCTTAACGGGATCATAAATTTGGGTGATTTGTGCAAAATTCCGCAAATAGAAATCCCGCCAAGGTACGTAACTCAAATCAAACAACACTAAGCCTAAATTCACTGTGGCAATTAATGCCATCAATCTTTCAAAGATTAGGTTTTGCCGTTTTGCTGATTTTCGTTTAGTCATTATTTTTCTGTTTTTTTATACATAAAAATGCACTTATTTTCGTTGCATAGTTATTACCTGTATGTGCCTGAGAATTTGGACATATTTGGCTAGTGTAGTTCTTGTCTACCTTGCCAAAATACATAAATTTACATTAATCAACAATCCTTGATGATTTTGAACATAAAGTTTAAATTAATGTGAAATTTGTTTGTAAATTTCTATATACTTCTGAATATTGTTGGTTTAACCAAAAGGAGTTTAAATTATGTGGTGTGGATTGGGAAAATCCGGTATGACAATTGCAGTTACCTTCGTAACTGCTAGTCTGGTAGTCTCGGATACAACTTTTGCGGCTCGTCAGCGTAATTATACGCCAGCCGAATTCCGCGCTGTATTGCGGGGATTAGGCTATGACGTGAAGGTAACAAATACCTCTCTCACAGATGAGGAAACGAGAAAGGCAATCAGAGAATTTCAACGGGGTTATAAGCTGACTATTGATGGTATAGCAGGTCCTCAAACCCAAGATTTTGCAGCTACTATTGTGCAAATTTTGCAAGGAAATTTGAATGCGGTACTTCAACCAGCCACTCCTTTACCCCGTGATCAGTTCTATGGAACTCAGACAGAAAGGGCGGTGAAGGAGGCTCAGAAAAAATTTCAGATGGAAGAAACCGGCATTGCTAATTTGCGATTCCGCCAGATGTTGAATGAAGAGGCAAGGAAAATTATAACTCAGCCTAGCACTGAGCCGACACCAACGCCGCGACCGACACCGACACCAACACCAACGCCGCGACCAACACCGACACCGACACCGACACCGAGACCGACACCAACGCCGACAACAACACCAACAACGAACAACAACAACAACGACCAACAACAACACCAACACCAACACCAACACCAACACCAACACCAACACCAACACCAACACCAACACCAACACCAACACCAACACCAACACCAACACCAACACCAACACCAACACCAACACCAACACCAACACCAACACCGAACCGACACCAACACCAACACCAACACCAACACCAACACCAACACCAACACCAACACCAACACCAACACCCACCAACACCAACACCAACAACAACACCAACAACAACAACAACAACAACGCCGACACCAAGGCCGTAAGCGTTAACAAAACAGTTAACTCTTATCTTGCACTAGGCGACGGTCAATTAAAGAAGAGGAAAGGGTGCAGGCTTCTTTAATCCGCCTGCTCCCTAACTTTCTTAACAGTTAATCCTGGGAAGGCGATGGGCGTTCGCGTAGCGTGTCCGCAGGACTCAGTTCCACCGAAGGCGATCGCCTTCGGCGGGGCTTTGCCCATCGCCAAATTTTGATATTTCCGCTATCATCTCCAGCAGCAAGCCATTTTCCATTGGGACTAAAGACGACGGAATTAACTGAATCAAAATGATTGAGGGAGCAAATTTCTTTCCTTGTTGCCACTGACCACAGTTTGATAGTGTTGTCATGACTACCACTAGCTAGAATTTGTCCATCACTACTAAAAGCTACACAGTTCACAGATTTGGAATGAGCATTCAGGGAGCAAATTTCTCTACCTGTTGCTAATTCCCATAATTTGATCGTTTTATCCAAACTACCACTAGCTAGAATTTGTCCATCACTACTAAAGGCTACGGAATAAACCCAGTTAGAATGACCAGTAAGTGTGCGAATTTCTTTCCCTGTGGACATTTCCCACAGTTTGATACTGTTATCCCTAATACCACTAGCCAGAAACTGCCCCTCACTACTGAAAGCTACGGATTTCACCCAGCCAAAATGTATAGTCAGGGAGCGAATTTCTTTCCCTGTGGACACCTCCCATAGTTTGATAGTGTTGTCAGGACTAGCACTAGCCAGAATTTTGCCATTATTACTGAATACTACGGATTTAACTGATTTAGAATGACCAGACAGAGTGTGAAGTTCTCTACCTGTAGCCACTGACCACAGTTTGATAGTGTGGTCATAACTACCACTAGCCAAAATTTGCCCATTCTGACTGAAGGCTACGGAATGAACCCAACTGGAATGACCAGAAAAAGTGCGAAGTTTTTTACCTGTTTTTACTGACCACAGTTTGATAGTGTGGTCATAAATACCACTTGCTAGCATTAGTCCATCACTACTGAAGGCTATGGATTTAGCATCGGAGGCCGTAAGATTGTGAATTTCTTTACCTGTTTTTACTGACCAAAGTTTGATAGTGTTATCCACGCTACCACTAGCCAGCATTCGCCCATCACTACTAAAGGCTACAGAATTAACTGATTCGGAATGACCAGTCAGGGTACGAATTTCTTTTCCTGTTGCTACATTCCACAGTTTAATAGTGTTATCCCAACTACTACTAGCCAAGATTCGCCCATCACTACTGAAGGCTACAGAATTAACTGAGTAGGAATGACCAGTCAAGGTGTAAATTATATTGCCTGTTGCTACGTCCCAAAGTTTGATGGTGTTGTCCCAGCTACCACTAGCCAGTATTCGCCCATCACTGCTGAAAGCTAGAGAATTCACCGATTCAGAATGACTAGCCAGGGTGTAAATTTCTATGCCTGTGGCTACATTCCACAGTTTAATAGTGTGATCATAACTACCACTAGCGAGCGATCGCCCATCACTACTAAAGGCAACGGAGTTAACCAATTTGGCATGACCAATCAGAGTATGAATTTCTGTGCCTGTTTTTACTGACCACAGTTTGATTGTTTCCCAATTACCACTAGCCAGAATTTGCCCATCTACACTGAAGGCTAGGGAATTAACTGATTTGGAATCAGCAGTCAGAGTGCGGATTTCTTTTCCTGTGGCTACATCCCACAGTTTGATGATGTTGTCATTACTACGACTAGCCAGCATTCGCCCATCATGACTGAAAACTACGGAATTAATTTTGTCTTCATGACTAATTAGGGTGCGGATTAGTTTACCTGTAGCGACGGACAACAAGTGAATAGCACTACCAGCTACACTGGCAAGTATTTCTTGTTTGGGACTAAAGGCGATGATTCCCATAATCCCAGGGATGATGCGTTCACATTCCCAGTCTAGGGGTGTACGGCGGTCAGATATTACTGGTTGTGTCAATAAGATTCTGCTATCCAACAAATCCAACCACTCCTGCACCGATTGGGGGCGAAACTTGTAATTTAGCGCCATTCCCTTCATAATTGCCTGATTTACCCTGTCGCTGATTTTGGGGTTCAACTCTTTAGGCGATCGCATGGTAAAATTTTGCAGTCTGACTGGTGCTGACATTGGTAATTCTCCAGTCAGCAAAGAATATAATGTAGCGGCTAAGGCGTAAACATCAATATATTCTCCCCGTTCCTCTATAGGTGCATACTGTTCTGGTGGCGCATAGCCAGGGGTAAGACTTTCTGTATGTTGTAAAACTGCACCGGGAATAAATTGTTTAGCAATGCCAAAGTCAATCAATACTGCTTCTGGCTTACCTGCACGCATCATAATGTTACTGGGTTTTAAATCCCGATGCAGCAAACCTTTTTGATGAACCAGTTTTAAAGCATAGCCAATTTGCTTCATGTATTGCAGGGCTTCAGCTTCTGGTAATGCGCCTTTTTGGCTGATACGCTTGCTTAAATCTTCCCCTTGGATGTACTCCATCGCCATGCAGGGTAAATCGTCGTGATTAAAGACATTTTCTATTTCTACAATGTGGGGATGGCGGCATAAGGCTAGGCGTAATGCTTCTTCTTTAAATTCTTGCTTGAGTCTATTTTGATCTGTTATCCAAGCAGGATTATTGAGTATTTCTGCACGTAGGGTTTTAATTACCCGTAGTTTACCTTGTTGATTTCTCGCTAGGTAAGTAATACCAATTCCACCTTCACCTAAATATTTCTCGATGATGTAGCGCCCACCAAATAATTGCTGCCCTGGATTCCACACAATAGGTAAAGAAGGTAGTTTTCACTGATATTTTATTTGTAATCCTCAAAAGCTTGGTTTTTTGGCAAGAAAAATTTGAGGTGCTGCTGATTTCGCCTACAGAAGCTCTCACACAGGAAAAGCATGATTGTGATGTTTGGCAGTCATCGCTAACTATTATACAACCGTCTCAGAAAAATCGTATGGTTTTATGTTTTTTTATACTGGTGTAGGTTGGATTGACCCTACAACCTCAAGACCTCTAATTTGGTTCTTCCATCGGTCTGCCTTTGGGCGAGGGTAATATGGGACGACGGTCATCGTAGGGCATGGGAATGTACTGGACGCTCGGTCGTCCTCCTTGTGGTTGTGGATACAAATCCATGAGTTTGTAAATAGAAAGGGGTAGCCCGACGGTTATGGGCAGCCCCATTTCTGTTGCTTCCTCGACGGTGACTGGATAGTCGTGGGTGACGCGTCCTGTTGTTAAGGCTTCGATAATCGGTTCGATATCTTCTGGTAAAACTTTTTGTTTGGGTATACTGTCTTTAAGTAGAGTCCTGACAAAGCGCTGTACCTGCTGAATTGCTTTGCCTGCTAGGTCTGCCATAATTAGGGTTTGATCATCAATATCACCGACGGGTTTATCTGCAACCACTTTTAAAATACTGGCTGCGGGAAAACTACCTAATTGGGGATCAACAGGCCCTAAGACAGCGTTGGCATCCATGATAATTTCATCTGAGGCGAGGGCAAGCATTGTACCGCCACTCATGGCATAGTGAGGTACAAAAACGGTGACTTTGGCAGGGTGACGAATTAATGCTCTAGCGATTTGTTCAGTGGCTAAAACTAAACCGCCAGGGGTGTGCAAAATCAAGTCAATGGGGACATCGGGCGGGGTGAGGCGAATTGCCCGTAATATCTGTTCTGAGTCTTCAATGGTAATGTAGCGGGAGATGGGAATTCCTAATAAACTGATGGATTCTTGGCGGTGTATCAGTAATATTACTCGACTTTTGCGTTCCTGCTGGAATCCGTGTAGGGTGCGTACACGCTGAGATTCTATTTGGCGCTTTTGCCAGATAGGTTGTAGGGAAGTAAAGACGAGGAAAATCCAGAATAAATCACCAATGCCAAAGTCCATAGGATTAATGTCTCAATATAACGGTTAATATCATTAATTGTGACAATTTTTAGGCGATCGCGTGTCTATCTAGAGATTTAACTCAGATGATTCAGATTACTGCTTTGCCAGTTTTTATAAGATTTTGACACTGTTATGCTACGAGGTGCTGCTGACCAAGCTGAGATGAAACATTCTTGAGCTATTCCTAAGAACGAAAACCAGAACACGAACCTATTTTGTTAAAATCTTAATAAATATTAATTCTGGCAATATGACTCTCAGCCAAATTTTACCCACAGTCAACCAACTATCACATCAAGATAAACTCCGACTAATCCACTTTCTCTTGTTAGCAGTTGCCAAAGAAGAAGGATGTAGTTTAGAAACCAGTGACGCAGAGAATACACTCTTAAATCAACTTGCTTCCACCAGTGCCACTGTCTGGTCGCCTCAAGCAGATAATAGGTCAGTGCAAGCCTTATCAGACCTGTTAGCAGCAGCAAAATAAGAGTTCAATGAATAAATCATCATGGTTTGTAGTTGCGCTTTAGCGCTAAAGCGCAACTACGAGCTAATTCGGGTTTTTGAGGGTTATATCAAGTCCGGTTAAATACTTACTAAACGCGAAACCTGCCAAATCTTTGTTCTATCTCCCCTCCTCGCTTGCGGGGAGGGGCTGGGGGTGGGGTGACATGATTGTGGTCATCGTAACTAATTAAACTGACATGATATTATTCCTCTTCCTCTTCCTCGTCGCCTAGTTCTAAGTCGCTGGCTTCTAGGGTTTGGTGGGGAATAGCAGCAATAATTGCATCTATTACTTTGGCGACTGGTAATATCTCGATGTCATAATCTGGGTATTTTTGACCTTTGGGAACGATCGCACGTTTAAATCCAAGTTTGGCAGCTTCTTTTAATCGTAGTTCCATTTGGGACACTGAGCGCACTTGTCCGCCTAAGCCGACTTCACCGATTAATACTGTACCAGGATCAACTATGCGATCGCGGAAACTGGCGACAATGGCGATCGCAATTCCTAAATCTACGGCTGGTTCTGCTACACTCAACCCACCAGCCGAGGCGACGTAAGAATCTAGTTTCGACATGGGAATCCCCACCCGTTTTTCTAACACGGCGAGAATCTGCACAAGGCGGTTATAGTCTATACCTGTACCCGCACGCCGGGGGGAAGGATAACTGGTAGGACTAACTAAAGCTTGCAACTCCACAACAATGGGGCGAGTTCCTTCACAAGCTACCACAATGGCTGTTCCCGGTGCAGGATCATCACGGTTGCCTAAAAATAGCTCTGAAGGGTTGGAAACCTCTTGCAGTCCGTGTTCCACCATTTCAAAGATGCCGATTTCGTGAGTTGCACCAAAACGGTTTTTCACTGTTCTTAATAGTCGATGGGAGGCAAAGCGATCGCCTTCAAAGTACAATACTGTATCTACTAAGTGTTCTAAAACCTTCGGACCGGCGATCGCACCTTCTTTGGTCACGTGTCCAACAATTAACATGGTAATATCTTCATGCTTTGCCACCTTCATCAGTGCTGAGGTACATTCACGGACTTGGGCTACAGAACCCGGCGCAGAAGTCAATGCTGGAAAAAACACTGTTTGAATACTATCAATTACTGCTAAATTCGGTCTGAGAGAATCTATCTCTCGTAAAATTTCTTCTAAATCTGTTTCCGGTAATACATATAAAGCCGCATTTTTACCTTCTTCAATTTCTTCTGAACTCAGAGTTTTTACTTCTACTTCTACTTCTACCTTGCCGTTCTCATCATGTTCTTCATCCCCATCACTAAGCAGATCAGGCTTTTTCGACACTCCCAAGCGCGAAGCTCGTAATTTTACCTGTTGTCCTGATTCTTCCCCAGTTACGTAGAGGATACGGTATCTCTGCGCCAGTGCATTTGATACCTGTAATAGTAAAGTAGATTTACCAATGCCAGGATCACCACCAATCAGAACCATCGAACCGGGAACAATCCCCCCACCAAGTACCCGATCTAATTCACCATAACCTGATTCCCAGCGAGCAATTTGGCGATCTGTAATTTGGTCAAATGTCAGCGAAGCTCGTGCTTTGGCAGGTTTATGAGCAGGTTTGCCATTATTTTGATTTGCTTGCCAGTTGCTGATTCCTCCCCTAGATGGTACATCTACTGATGATTGGATGGAAATCTGCTCTTCTAAGGAGTTGTAAGTACCGCAGGCTGGACATTTACCAAACCACTGAGAAGACTCTGCTCCACAGGCGTTACAAACGAAAGAGGTTTTAGGCTTTGCCATTCGTAAAATTTATTAAATAATCTTAATATTTACTTAATCTTTTAGCTAGAATTAGAATCCAAGAATAGTAAAAGATACAGCTTTTTCTCAATCAATTGATGGAATGATATCTTAATATTATGGTATTAAAAATTAATCATGATAAATTTTAGTTAGGGAGCGCAGAGAAACTTGGAAAGCCATAAAGAAAAAATCCTGGTGGTAGACGACGAAGCCAGCATTCGCCGGATTTTGGAAACGCGCCTTTCCATGATTGGCTACGATGTAGTAACGGCTGGCGATGGAGAAGAAGCGCTAGAAATCTTTCGCAAATCAGAACCTGACCTAGTAGTGTTAGATGTGATGATGCCAAAGCTTGACGGCTACGGTGTATGTCAAGAATTGCGTAAGGAATCGGATGTCCCAATTATTATGCTAACAGCCTTGGGGGACGTTGCCGATCGCATCACTGGTCTGGAATTGGGTGCTGATGATTATGTAGTCAAACCATTTTCCCCCAAGGAATTAGAAGCCCGGATTCGTTCAGTGCTGCGACGAGTAGACAAAACCGGAGCTTCTGGTATACCTAGCTCTGGGGTAATTCATGTTGGTAATATCAAAATAGATACCAATAAACGCCAAGTCTACAAAGGCGATGAGCGCATTCGCTTGACAGGAATGGAATTTAGCCTCCTAGAGTTGCTAGTCAGCCGTTCTGGAGAAGCGTTTTCTCGTTCGGAAATTTTGCAGGAAGTATGGGGTTACACACCAGAACGTCACGTAGATACTCGTGTCGTAGATGTGCATATTTCCCGTTTGCGGGCAAAGTTAGAAGATGATCCTAGTAATCCAGAGTTAATTCTCACAGCCAGAGGTACTGGTTATTTGTTTCAGAGAATTATAGAACCTGGGGAAGAGTAGGGAGTGGGGAGTAGGGAGTAGGGAGTAGGGGGGAAGAGGCAGGGGAGCAGGGAGCAGGCTTGCCGTGAGCGTAGCCGAACGGGAGCAGGGGTGAGAAGGCGGTAACTTCCTAATGACCAATGACCAATGACTAATGACAAATGAGTAAATCAGATCCCAATCGAATTTTACGGCGTTTACCCCTAGCTGTGGGTGGGTTAGGCGCTGTACTTTTATTGATTAACCGTTTGCTGACTCCAGAATTAACGGAGTCTCAAGCGCGTGGGGATGTGGTGGGTGTAATTTTGAGTGCCGTTTTGATTTTAACAGGTTTAATTTGGCAGCAAGTACAACCGCGATCGCCTGATACTGTAGAACTAATTGGGGAACAAGGTTTTGTACTGGCGACGGATTTACCAGAAACTGTCAAAACAGAGTTAGCTTGGGCATCCCATTTATTATTGACTAATACGGTGACGCGATCGCTCATAGTTTACTATCAAGGCAAAATCTTGTTGCGTCGCGGTATTCTGGCTGCTAAAGCCGAAGTAGTACCAGGTCCAATCTTAAAACGAGTCTTGGAAACACAAAAGCCAATTTATCTAGTTGCTTTGTATGTGTATCCAGGCAGAATAGAATTTGATTATTTACCTGAAAATACACAAGGTGTAGTTTGTCAACCAATTGGTAATCAGGGTGTGTTGATTTTAGGAGCAAATGCACCCCGCAGTTATACCAAACAAGATGAACAATGGATTGCTGGAATTGCTGACAAATTAGCTGTCACTCTTCAAGAGTAAGATGTAGGACAGAAAAAATTACGACTTATTTAAAGCCCTGACGGGTATAGCTGCGTTTACCGCGTTAGCGTACCGCAGGCTCAATTACGAACTACGAATTACGAATTACGAATTATGCAAGTTATTTATTGGCTACTAATTACCGTCATGGTGGTGGGTGTAATTGGTGCTGTGGTTCCCGGTCTCCCTGGTAGCGGCTTAATTTTAACCTCTATTATTATTTGGGGTGTTCTGGGCGGTTCCTTTGCAGCCATTAAAACTCCACTAATTGTGACAGTTTTAGTTTTAGTCCTCAGCATTGGTGTTGATATTTTAGCTAGTTACTTAGGTGCAAAAAAAGCAGGTGCTAGTAAGTGGGGACAGATTGGCGCAATTGTGGGGTTAATAGTGGGATTTTTGGGTTTACTCCCAACTCTACCCTTCGGCGGTCCTTTGTTAGGAATTTTATTAGGGCCGCTGCTGGGAGCGATTATTGGTGAATTTATTTACCGTCGTCAATTATGGTTAGCCGTTAAGGCTGGTATAGGTATTATAGTCGGTTCGCTGATTGGAAATTTGATTCAAGGCGTGTTGGCGATCGCCGCAGTTGTAGTTTTTATAATCACAACTTGGCCTCAAGTTTATGGGGCTTAATAATTCGTTACATTTTACCAAATTCTTTGTATAGATGTAGCATTGCTACGTTTTTTAGTAGCTGGGGGTATGTGTTTACCCAACTAATAATGTTAAGGGAATGTAAATCTCTGTAGCGCAATCCAAAATAATTTAAGATGTATAAACTAAGCCATGTGTCTAAGTTATCTATATCTACAGGTAGAAGATAAATAAGTCTATACGTGTATTCAGTGGCTAAATTTAAGTATTTAAGTGTAATAATATATTCAGTTTTTTTTACTCAGTAGGTTTCTGAAAAAATCTCCCGCTTTTTCATGGCGAACTTAAAGAAGTAGAGTCAAGGCATCACAAGGTTTTCAGGGTTTTTACTTTTCGTTATATAGTTAAGTTGATTTGTGTCCACCTATTTACCTGTATGTTATTCGGCTTTTAGTTAAATATATCTATTAAATATGGGTAAACATCTTCATTTATACAGCAATAAATGAAGAGTCTGTAAAGTTAAACACGTAAGTGTTGCCATGTTGCTGGATTTATGTAAATCTACTAGAAGTGATTAACGCATATTTCGACTAACCACTAATGCATTTTCCGTATAAAAACTAAGTAGTGGCAGTCAATGTATGTCAGCACATAACACAACCCAAAAATATACACTTTCCTAGTTTTCATATCAGGAGTATCAAATGATTACATCTAAATCCAATTTTTTTAAAGGTGCTGTTGCCACATTAGCCGCTATGCCCATAGCTGCTGCTGCAACTTTCACCCCTACTGGTTCTGCTCAAGCTGCTGCCTTAGTTGGTGAGTTCAGTTTTAACGGTGGTTTCACAGCTCCAGGTGGCACCAGTCTCGTTCACTTAAAAAAAGATTCACTGTCTTTCACCCCTGATAGTATTGCTGCTGGTTCGACAGCGTTCTTAAGTAGCCCAATCAGTCTTGCTTCTCAAGATGGCACTTTCCTAAGTTTCAATTCAGCCAGTATACGTGATGTTCTTTCATTTGGCGCTAGTAGTTTCGAGAACCCATTTCTAGACTTGGGGAACCTTCCTATTCCTGGTGTAATTCTTCCTGGCGATGATGTTAGCTCTTTGAATGATAACGTCAATACCTTTACCTTGTTATCTAGTAGTTATGCATTAGTCCAAAGCGGTGCTAACCTGAGTGTAGACGTTAATCTTAATGGCTTTTTTACCAGCGCTCTTGGGGAAGTAACTAAGGGAGTAGGAAACTTAACTTTCCAAAGAAATAATACAACTATTGCTCAAGCGAATACAATTCTTAATGCGGGGAATTCATTGGGTGATCTGACTTTCTCCGGTGCTGTCTTTACCACTGCTGTTCCTGAACCAGCTACACTATTGGGCTTAGGTGTAGTAGCCGCAGGTATGGCTGTATCTCGCCGTCGCAAGACAATTCCTCAATAAACCTGTCCATAAAAAAATTACTTTCAGAAACTGAAAGTAATGATGATTGCTATGATCACTAATTTAAACTTCGACCTAACTGGAACGCACAACTTTCCCAGCTAGGTCGATTTTTTTCTAATTACTTGCTCAGTGTACTAGAAATATTTCAAATGTCCAACAAATATGCAGCAATATTTTTCAGGAAATTTTTCTAAAAAATTCACAAAAAGTCAAGTTAATTACCTCTGAATAAACTCAAATTGATTGCAAATATTTTTTTGCTTCATTTGCCACTGCTTCCACTTCATCATCAGAGAGAGCTTCTAGAATAGATTCCGCATCTGCACCACCTAAATGAGTTAATGCTTGCACAACTCTGTAACGGATTTGCCAATCGGAGTTGCTAGCAAAGGGCGCTAAGAAGGGAATTGCTTGGATATCTCCCAATTCACCGAAGGAACTGATAGCTGCTGTTTGGACTAATTCATTCTCTGATGAGAGTGCTTGTTTGAGTAGTTCAAAAGCTCGTGGATTGCCTAACTCGCCTAATGTCGCAATGATGCTGAATTGTACTAGCCATTCTGGGGTGGTGTTGTAGAGTTGCTGTAAATCTTCAAAAGCATCGTGTAATTTCAACGCGCCCAAACAATCTGCGGCTGCGGCTTGGACATCAGGTTCAGGGTCACTGAGTAAACTACGTAATACATCTAAAGATAGTTGTAAATCTTGGTTTCCTAGCGTGTCCATTTGACTGACTGCTGAGTATCGCACTCGCGAATTACTATCACCAATAGCAATTTGAATCAGTTCAAAAGCGGTTGCTGGTTCCAGGTCACGAGCTTGATTAACTGCACGCAAGCGATCGCCTAAATCTTCAGAACTGAGCATTTGCTTTACCGACTCAGGAGTAATACTCATTTATTTGTCCTAAATTTCAAAATTGTTTAAAAAACTAAATCTTCAATAGTCAAAAACTTCAGTAAAAAAGCTCTTGACTAATGACCAATATTAACTAGCAGCCATTGCCCGAACAATATCACCACGGGTAAGGATACCAACCACTTGACTCTCGCTGTCAATTACAGGTAAGCGGTGAATACTGCGATCGTGCATCAATTGAGCCGCTTCTTTTACAGTTTTTTCTGGAGAAATAGTTATAGGATTTTTGCTCATTACCTCGCCCACAGTTTGACCCAAGGCTTTGTGTAATTCGCGTTCGTAAGTAGCAGGATTTTGTAAATAGATCACGCTATCAAGAAACATGATGTACGCCGGAGGAGTTACACCTGTTTCTTGCCACATTAAATCTGTTTCTGAAATAATGCCCACCAATTTACCGACATCATCCACAACAGGTATACCACTGATGCGTTTTTCTGCCAGAATTTGGATAGCTTCCTTGAGTGGAGTTTCAGTCCGCAACACAATTGGGTCACGGGTCATCACGTCGGTAACGGTTTTAGGCATTTGCTTGCTGACACCCTTGATCAAAGTCTCTCCAACCATTGTAGAAAATTGCGGGACTCAACCTGATTCAGTTAATACATTGTTACGTGATTTTCGGTCATTAGTCATTAGTCATTAGTTATTGGTCATTAGTCATTAGTCATTAGTCATTGGTCATTAGTTATTGGTTATTGGGAAGTTACCGTCTTCTCGCCCCTGCTCCCTGCTCCCTGCTCCCCTGCTCCCTGCTCCCTGCTCCCTGCTCCCTGCTCCCCTTCCTCTTCCCCCCCTACTCCCCACTCCCCACTCCCCATTCCCCGTTTCAATGCGGCGATAATTTGACTATTAGCTGCGGGAAAAGTAAACTTCTCCAAATCATCCAAATTTACCCAGCAAATTTCATCGCATTCTATGGGTTGAGGAATACCTGTAATCAGACGACAGTGATGCACAGTCAGAGTGACGCGCAAGTGAGTGTAAGTATGATCAATGGTGATCAAATGCTTTCCTACTTCAATTTCTATTGCTAGTTCTTCTTGAATTTCCCGTTGAATACACTCTTCGATGGTTTCACCAAGCTCAATTTTGCCACCGGGAAATTCCCATAAACCACCCATTTCACCTTTTGGAAGACGACGATCAATTAAAATTTGCTCGTGGTCGTTCCAAATTACAGCCACACCAATAATTTTGTGAGGTAGAAAAGAACTAGTTGCACTCATATAAACCTAAAAACTAAGCTATAGCAAATTCGGCAAAGGAAACTGAGTCTCTGCCGAGGTTGCATTTATGATTAGGAAAATTATGTAATAAAAATTCCCCATGAAGTTAAGTCTAATGGGTTTATTCATGACTGTAACGAAAATAAACCCAAGAATGTAGAATTTTTTCGCGAAAATTTGAAATTGTTAGTCAATTTCGTGATGATTATTTTCGGTTCCTTGTAAAACAGCTTCAAAATTCATTCTCTGTTCGGCGTTCCGCAGAAAATAACCACTAATCATGGCGGAAGCGAGTAGCTGACCAAGACTTTCCCGGCTGGTGGTGACGGTGATATCGAAGTGTTCTGAAGGTAAGTTACCTAATAATCCGATGATGTTGCGCTCCATTACCTGAAAAACTTCGGAAGAAGTAGGTTTGGATAGCTGGGTAACTGCGTCCGGACTCAGGGATTTAACGTATTGCCATAGCAAGTTACTTGTTTCTGACTCGCCGTTAAAGAATTCTGAGACTCTATTGGATTTGTTACTCATGTTGTACCTCCTGTACTATCACTACTAGCGTAGTGTAGTGTTTGCAACTTGAATAGTGAATACCAGTTTTTTACGAAATTTAACTGGCTATAAACTGTTCCTCTCAATTAATGTAACAGCCTCATTCATACTTTGAAGTCGGTGGAACCGTACCTCAAGTAGCGTATTTTCTCCTCTGAACACAGTATTGCTTTGGGATCAGCATTTCTTGTAGAGACGTGATGAGACGCGATGAGACGCGATGCAATAAGACGCGATGGAATGGGACGCGATGAATCTGGATGGAAGAAGACGCGATGAATCTGGATGGAAGAAGACGCGATGAATCTGGATGGAATAAGACGCGATGAATCTGGATAGAAGAAGATGGAAGAAGACGCGATGAATCGCGTCTCTACTGTTTAACTGGCTAAATATTCGTTCATGTTGGCTTTAGACTTGCGAAGTTTGGTTAAGGCTTCCCGTTCAATTTGCCGGACTCGTTCGCGGCTGATGTTCAGGAGATCACCGATTTTTGCTAGAGTTAGAGCCTGTCCATCAAGTAACCCAAAGCGCAGTTTTAGCACTTCCTTTTGCTGCGGGGTGAGTTCGTCCATCAGACGCTCTAAGTCATAAGATAAAGACGATTGCATGACAAATTCTTCGGGAGAAGCGCCTGGATCTTCCAACATTTCTCCCAGTTCGGTGTCGTAGTTATCTCCCAACCGCAAATCCAAAGATAGAGGTAAACGCGCTCTTTCTAGATACTCTCTTACCTGTTTTGGTGTCAATTCTAGTTCTTGCGCTAGTTCAGCAGCCGAAGGTGCGCGTCCTAGTTGCTGAGATAACTGGCGCTGTGCCTTTTTAATTTTATTTAGTTTTTCCGTAATGTGAATTGGTAATCTGATCGTACGAGCTTTTTCGGCGATCGCTCTGGTGATGGCTTGACGTATCCACCAATAAGCATAAGTCGAAAATCTGTAGCCCTTGGTGGGGTCAAATTTTTCTACGCCCCGTTGCATCCCGATACTACCTTCTTGAATCAAATCCAGTAGATCGACGTTACGTTTAATATACTTTTTGGCAACGGATACTACTAGGCGCAAATTGGCTTCTACCATCTTGCGTTTCGCGATTTCACCGTCGGCGATCGCATCGTTCAACTGTGCAACTTCTAAATTTGCGGCTATGGCCCACTCTTCTAGACTCGGTTGACGATCCAGCTGGTTGACAAGAGAATCCCTGACTTCATGCAAAATACGGGAATATTGCACCTGTTTGCCAAAGCAAATTTCTTCCTCGTGGGTTAAGAGTGGCACACGGCCAATCTCACGCAGGTAAGTCCGCACGAGGTCTGTGGCTGTCTGAGCGGTCTTCATGGCGCTACTCTGTGGTAATGATGGATTTGACGGTGGGATCATTAACTGATAGATGCTGCTACGGGGGTATTACCCAGTTAAACTGAGAACCCATACTCAGGTCTGTAATTTACGCCTCCGATATGCTCGGCTGCTTATATTAATCAAATTTAAGGTCTTAATTGCTAGACGCTGCAATGGTTTTTCATGTTTCACAAGTGCCGGAGGTGAGATAAAAGGTAATAAACAAAAAAGTTTATGTATTCTCGATTATTAATAATTGTAACCTTTATGAGAAAAAATGGAAAGACCTGATCCCTGATTTTTTCGGCTTTTTCAGCTGAGATAATGAATCGAAACAGGGGGAGTGGATTTTGCAGATATTCTTACAGATGTAAAAATAGTGACTATATATCCTGTTTTTTGACTATTTCAACTTGCCAGCATCAGCGCTATCGAGTCAGCTAACAAGATCAATCTAGCCGCCTATTGCAAATTCATAACATAGCTCTATGCTACTCAAACCTACACAGATCACACCTGAAGACTGGTTGCGTTACAGACAGAGATGATAATTTATTTTACCCATGACTAGAATCAGTCTTATTACTGAGATTAAATCGAGCGACAACTACTAACTTCTCAATAAAAGACACTTACTTTTACCAAGGTACTTACACCGCCCTTTTTGAGCAGATGATGCTCATAGCAGATTTGATGCTGCTTTACACAGAGAAAAATAATTCCTCATATTTCTTAACATATCTCAATAGAAACAATAATCCTGCTTCTATAATAATTGCTTAATTTTCCTTGTAAATACCACTTAATGCAGATTAAGTAAAGCAGAGTGGGGGAAATTTTTTATGAATAATTTCCCCCATAACCATCGGCTTACCTAGTAAAACCAAGTCTGCTCATACTCTTCCAGCTTTTAACCTAGTTCCAAAACGGTGCAGTAATCTTGGATAACTTTTACGTCTAAAGTAGTAGTTTGTAGGGAATGGATAGCGGCTACAGTCGCTCTGGCTCCGGCGATAGTAGTAATAATGGGAATTTTGTAAGCTAAAGCTGTGCGCCGGATTAATCTCGCATCTGTTTGGGCTTCTTCCCCGGAAGGTGTGTTAATAATCAGTTGAATTTTCTGATTTTTAATTGCATCAAGGACATGGGGACGACCTTCATGAAGTTTCAACACTAACTCCACATCTAAACCGTTTTCCTCCAGGACACGGCGTGTACCTAATGTCGCCATCACCGTAAAGCCTAATGTGATCAATTCTTTAACTACATTCACCGCATCAGATTTATCGCGATCGCTCATGGAGACAAATACAGTACCTTTGAGGGGTAAAAACTCACCCGCAGCTAATTCCGCCTTAGCAAACGCCCGCCCAAAGTCGCTGTCGATTCCCATCACTTCACCAGTAGAGCGCATTTCTGGTCCTAAGATTGTATCAGTTCCAGGGAATTTATTAAACGGTAATACTGCTTCTTTGACAGCAATATGCGAAGGAATCACTTCTTCGGTAAAGTTAAGCTCTGCTAAAGTTTTACCCGACATAATCAAAGATGCGACTTTTGCCAAAGGTACACCAGTAGATTTAGATACAAAAGGCACTGTGCGCGAGGCGCGGGGGTTTGCTTCCAAAATATAAACTTGGGGAGAATAACCTTGAGCGCCGACAACTGCAAACTGAATATTCATCAATCCCACAACTGATAAGGCTTGGGCTAACTGCACAGTCCAGGTGCGGATTTGAGCCAGAACTGCGGGAGAAAGAGAAATAGACGGTAAGGAACAAGCCGAATCTCCTGAGTGAATCCCCGCTTGCTCAATGTGTTCCATGATGCCACCAATCACTACTCTTCCGGTATGGTCGGCGATCGCATCCACATCAACTTCGATGGCATTTTCCAAGAACTTATCAATTAAAATTGGATGTTCGGGTTCTACCAACACCGCAAAAGTCATGTAACGTTCCAACTCTGTGTCAGAATAGACGATTTCCATCGCCCGACCGCCTAACACGTAACTAGGACGCACAACCACCGGATAACCAATGCGTTTCGCCACAATCAGCGCATCTTCGTAACTGCGAGCAATTCCATTAGGCGGTTGAGCAATATTTAACTGATTGAGAATCTTCTCAAACCGTTCCCGATTTTCCGCCATATCGATAGAATCTGGCGATGTTCCCCAAATCTTCGTAGGAAGAGACGGATTATTATTGAGAAATTGTTCTAAAGGAACCGCCAATTTCAGGGGTGTTTGTCCGCCAAACTGAATAATTATCCCCACAGGATTTTCGGCTTCGATAATGTTGATCACATCTTCTTTGGTCAACGGCTCGAAGTAGAGGCGATCGCTCGTATCATAATCTGTAGAAACCGTCTCAGGATTAGAGTTAACCATAATGGTCTCAAATCCCGCCTTCTTCAACGCATAAGCAGCGTGACAACAACAATAGTCAAACTCAATACCCTGTCCAATGCGGTTCGGACCACCGCCCAAAATCATCACCTTGGGTTTGCTGGTCGGTAAAACTTCGGTTTCGTCTTCGTAGGTAGAGTAATAATACGGAGTAAAAGCTTCAAACTCCGCCGCGCAGGTATCCACAGTTTTGTAAACGGGGATAACGCCTAATTCTTTGCGGTAACTGCGGACTTCATCTTCGGTGGTTTTAGTTGCAAAGGCTATTTGGCGATCGCTAAAACCATCACGTTTGACTTCATAAAGCTGCTCTTTTGTCAACTGTTTTAAAGGAGTCCGCTTCAAGAATTTTTCCACATCCAGCATTTGCTGCATTTTATCCAAGAACCACGGATCAATCGCCGTAAGTTCGTAGATTTCCTCAGTACTGATTCCCAGTTGTAAAGCATGACGCACCGAGAAAATTCGGTCAGGATGAGGGGTTCGCAGTTGCGCGCGAATTTGTTCACCACTGGGTAATTTTTCGGCTTGGTCGCAACCCCAACCAGCGCGACCAGTTTCTAAGGAACGCAAAGCCTTTTGGAAAGATTCATTAAATGTCCGCCCAATCGCCATTGCTTCACCCACCGACTTCATTTGAGTAGTCAGCACAGCATCAGAACCAGGGAACTTCTCAAAAGCGAAGCGGGGAATTTTGGTAACTACATAGTCAATAGTCGGCTCAAAGGATGCAGGGGTTTGCTTGGTGATATCGTTTTTAATTTCATCCAGGGTATAACCCACAGCCAGTTTCGCCGCAATTTTCGCAATGGGGAAACCGGTTGCTTTAGAAGCCAAAGCCGAACTGCGGGAAACGCGAGGATTCATTTCAATGACTACCACATCCCCATTCACAGGATTTACAGCAAATTGGATATTAGAACCGCCAGTTTCGACCCCAATTTCGCGGATAATTTTAATCGCCATATCCCGCAGGCGCTGATATTCTTTATCAGTCAGGGTTTGGGCGGGAGCAACTGTAATGGAGTCGCCTGTGTGAATACCCATAGGGTCAATGTTTTCGATAGAACAGATAATCACGACGTTATCTGCCAAATCGCGCATCACTTCTAATTCGTATTCTTTCCAACCGAGTAAAGATTGGTCAATCAGAATTTGAGAAACAGGGCTAGCATCAATACCCACCTGTGCCATTTCTTCAAATTCTTCTTTGTTGTAGGCAATACCCCCACCAGTACCACCCATTGTAAAGGCAGGACGGATAATTAAAGGATAAGTCCCAATGCGTTCTGCGATCGCCTTGGATTCGGCTAAAGATGAAGCTGTACCACTAGGACACACAGCCACGCCTATTTTAGCCATAGCCTCGTTAAACAGTTTACGATCTTCGGCTTTTTCTATCGCTGGTAACTTTGCGCCGATTAACTCAACGTTATACTTATCTAGTGCGCCATTTTTCGCCAAAGCTACAGCCAAATTCAGCGCAGTTTGTCCTCCCATCGTGGGTAGCAGCGCATCAGGACGTTCTTTAGCAATGACTTTCTCCACGAAATCCGGTGTAAGCGGCTCAATATAAGTACGATCAGCCGTTTCTGGATCGGTCATAATCGTGGCTGGATTAGAATTGATTAACACCACTTCATAGCCTTCTTCTCGCAGCGCTTTACAGGCTTGAGTCCCAGAATAGTCAAACTCACAGGCTTGTCCGATGACGATAGGACCAGAGCCTAACAGCAGTATTTTACGGATGTCTTGACGGCGGGGCATAGTAATTTGGTTAGAGTAAGAGAATACAAATCCTGATTATTTTAAGGGTCTTTACCCTCGGTCATATTATTTATTATTAAGTTTTCCAAGTTTGAGTTAGCACAGACCTTCCTGTTTCTCATCTGGAACGTAGCTATAGTGTATCAGTGCGGTAGGCGTAGGCGCAGCCGGTGGTAGACACTCATATTTGATTTATGAAACACACGTAGGGTGTGTTATCCAGGAGAGTACGGCACCAAGACCCAGAAGACGGTGCGTTAGGCTAAAGCCATAACACACCCTACATATACTACATATACTTAGATATTTTCAATAATCAAATCGGATTCCTATATATGCTTTTTTATGGGCAATATTTGTAATAATAGCTAACTACATGATGAAATAATTAACTATTTATCTGATCACAATTTTAATACCAGTTTAATTTGCAGATTTTAACTTAATAGAAATATTTTCTTACTAGCTAATTGCCAATATTTTCTAATTGTTATTGCTGACCGAGAGCATATTTTTGGCACTTATTTTTATTTATACCAAGTTGATTTCAGGCTGTGTTTAATTTACCAGCAGTAACCAATTACAAAAAGCCTACTTACGGAAGCTAATTTAGTACATCATAGTCAGCAAAGAGTTGAAATTAAAAATGGCAGAGAGTAGTCAGATCCCCCTGCCATTTTTAGATTTTTTTAAGGTTTAAGTCTGCCAACTCTTTCCTCAATATAGACTTGAATAAATTGAAATTATCAAAGCACTAATTTTGAGCAGGTTGGACAAATCCTAAAGTTAGGCTATCTTTAGCGAGGAAGTGAGCTAAATGGTAAGCTCTTTCTTCTGTTTTTATCAGAATTTGCTCATAAAGATGGCGTGTACCCCGGTCGCCCAAACTCTCAGCCTGAGAAGCTTGACGACGAATCACGTTAATGATGGCTTGTTCTGCGGCTAAGTCATTTTCTACCATTTGGCGGCAAGAATATACGCCATCGGGTTCTTGTTCAAAACAGGTTAATTCTGCTAATTTGCTGAAACTAGCAGCTGGTACACCACCCAGTCCATTTAACCGTTCGCCAATTTCATGGATATGATCTTGTACTTGCTCATAGTGGTCACTAAACAACTCATGCAGTGAGTAAAATTCTGCACCTTCCACTACAAAATGATGCTTTTGGTATTGCAAGTATAGTGCTTGAAAGCTAGCTAATACAACGTTAAAACCTTCAGTGACTGGAGCAGTTACACTGCGGTCTAGCAATACGGGATTGTCATAAACCTGACCAAAGTTTTGTAATAAGGTTTGTGTATCAGACATGGTTCTCCTCGCTTTCTAACAGTGATGGCATTGAAATGCTCATCTTCTACATATTAACATTTAAAAAATAAATGCAACCCTAATTAATATCTAATAATTTATGATTTTCTGTGTCCAAAATAGCAATTTTTCCTCTTTAGTCAGACGCTTGGACTGCCATCATGTCATGTTTATTTTCTACTAATGAGAATAATTTGAAACTAGTTTATAAATATCCAAATGCAAGCAGATCACTTTTTGAGACAACCATAAAAAACCTCACCCCAACCCTCTCCTTACTAAGGAGAGGGAGCCGGAATTTGTTTTCCAGCTTTAATCAAGGGGAAATTACAGTACACACAAGTCCAAAAACCTTTGATTTGGGTAGTAGCGTGGCAAGCTTAAAATAGTGCATTAGGTAAAAAGCAGAAAACATTGATTTATCTCGATTTTCTCAAAAATCTATTGCAACATTTTAGCCTTGTCACGCCAGTAGGGTGCGTTATGGACTTTAGTCCTAACGCACCGATAATCTAGGATGGTGCGTTGCGCTACGCGACAACAGACCCGACAAAACTTTTTGAGAAAGCCATAAAAAACCTCACCCCAACCCTCTCCTTGGTAAGGAGAGGGAGCCGGAATTTGTTTTCCAGCTTTAATCAAGGGGAAATTACAGTACACACAAGTCCAAAAACCTTTGATTTGGGTAGGGTGTGTTATGGACTTTAGTCCTAACGCACCGATAATCTAGGATGGTGCATTGCGCTACGCGACAACAGACCCGACAAAACTTTTTGAGAAAGCCATAAAAAACCTCACCCCAACCCTCTCCTTGGTAAGGAGAGGGAGCCGGAATTTGTTTTCCAGCTTTAATCAAGGGGAAATTACAGTACACACAAGTCCAAAAACCTTTGATTTGGGTAGGGTGTGTTATGGACTTTAGTCCTAACGCACCGATAATCTAGGATGGTGCATTGCGCTACGCGACAACAGATCCGACAAAACTTTTTGAGAAAGCCATAAAAAACCTCACCCCAACCGTCTCCTTGGTAAGGAGAGGGAGCCGGAATTTGTTTTCCAGCTTTAATCAAGGGGAAATTACAGTACACACAAGTCCAAAAAGCCTTGGTTATAGCTTGATTTCCGCCTTGCGGTACTACTCCCTACTCCTCCTTTCACGATTCATAACCAGAAATTATTACAAAGTTTTGAGATTTTTTATTGATCCAACTGAGAATTGTTTGCACTTAAGGTATGCTGGTTTAAAGAGGTGGTACTCCTAAAGATTCTCAGAATTAGGAGGTCAAAACAAAATACTTACTGCCATTTAGTCGCACGTTGAGGGCTAGTCGCTTGAAATCGTTAAGTTCAGAAATCAATAAAAACTTCGTTGTCAGCGTAGGGGTGGACTGGTCTGACCGATGGCAAGTCTATAAACGCTTACAGGAGCTAGATATTCCCTGTTGCTGTGAGGCTAACCAGCCATTGCAGGTTGAAATTAACCACCCTTTAGCAGTTGTTCAACTGTGGTCTCTAACGCAGCAATTAACAGCATCTCGACAAGAGTTAATTTGTCATCTTAAAGATTGCTGGAAGAGTCGCTACCGAAAGTTTTGAAGTTTTGACGTATAACAGATATTCAGACTGAGTTAGTTAACAGGAGGTTAAGGAAAATGAGTGCATCTTATAGTACAGACATCTCAGAATTTTGCTTGGAAGGAAGGTTGATCGATTTTGTAATTAAAGATGGTTACAAGGTCAAAGGTTTGTTATTAGGCACTGCCGATGGTGAATGCTATGTTAAACTCGCTAAACATTTACGCATGGCGTTTGACTTGCGTGTAGCGCCGGGAACTTGGCTGCAAGTTGTTGGTTATAAAAAGCATGATATAAAAAAGGATAAAGTTACATTAAAAGCCGAGCGTGTGATGGCAGCACGTTCTGAGAGTGGGAGAGTCACAACTGCTACCCCAGTACAGGAACCCGCAGCAATGAATAGCAATAAGGCGAAATCAGCTAAGAATAAACACACAATTTTGGTGTGTCAAAAGTCTGATTGTATGAAACGTGGTGGTAAAGCAGTTTGTCAAGCATTGGAGGCGGCTTTAAGTCATCGCGGTTTGGAAGACCAAGTGACGATTAAAGGTACTGGCTGCATGAAAAACTGCAAGGCTGGTCCGAATTTAGTGATGCCAGATAAAACCCGCTATAGTCGTATTCCATCGACACAAGTTCCTGTAATTATGGACAAGCACTTTGCCGATAATCGGGAAGAAGAGCAGGAAGTTATACGCCAGAGGAAATTGGGCTGAATCTGCTGGGAATTTTGTAATTTTTTATTGAGAAAATTTAATAAGTATTTATTGTGTGCGTTCGCCTTTGGCGGGGCTTTGCCCATCGCCTTTGGCGGGGCTTTGCCCATCGCCTGCATCTGATAATATTTCTGAAGGCGATCGCTTAACTCGGAAACCCCACCCCCAGCCCCTCCCCGCAAGCGAGGAGGGGAGCAAGAGTATAATGGCTGTAGTAAAAAGTTTTTAGATGACTGCTATGCAATCTATTTCTACTAGAACATTTTTTGGTAGGCGAGAAACCTGCACACAAGCACGGGCTGGGGCGGTTTCTTCAGGGAAATATTGAGCATAAATCGCGTTTACTGTGGCAAAGTCATTCATATCAGCTAAAAATACTGTGGTTTTGACCACGTTTTCAAACTTCGCACCAGATGCTGTCAGAATGGCTTCCATATTAGCCATTACCTGCTCGGTTTGCTTTTTCACATCATCTGTATAGACGACATCACCGAGGCGAGGATCGATGGCAATTTGACCAGCTACGAAGATCATTTTACCGGAAGCGGCGATCGCCTGATTATATGGTCCCACTGGAGAAGGTGCGTTATCTGTGCGAATTACTTCACGAGTCATAAATATCACTTTTTCTAATAATGTTTCTGGCTGACCAGTTTCTCCCTCAGAGGTTGTTGGCTGGTAAACTTGCCCATTAGGCATTATCGCACCAGTGAGGTCTGCATTTTTGAAGGTTGCACCGTAAATATTGGCTCCAGTTAAATTCGCCTTTTTCAGATTTGCACCATCAAAATTTGCCAGCATTAAATTTGCACTGGAAAAATTGGTTCTTTCTAAATTTGCTCCTTGCAAACAGGCTTCTTGAAGATTTGCTTGTTCTAGGGATACCCCAACTAAATCCGCCTCAGCTAAATTCACCCCTGACAAATTAGATTTCTCCAAACTGACTCCCCGAAGTTGAGCTTTTTGGAGATTAGCATTTTCAATTAATGCGTTAGTGAGATTAGCCTGTGTCAAGTTTACGTTTGTTAAATCTGCCCCAAAAAGATTTGCTGCATTCAAATTTGCGTAGCTTAAATCCGCACCACTCAGGTCAGCCGAAGTCAAATTCAGCCCTCCGCCTTGAATTTGTGTCAAATTTGTACATTTTAAGGATGCTCTAGAGAGGCTTGCTTCCCAAAGATTAGCTTTTTTTAGTGTTGCTTCACTTAAATCCGCTCCACTCAAATTTGTTTTATATAGGTCTATCTCTTTTAACTTTGCACCTTTGAGGTCTACTCCACTTAAATTTGCTTTTTGAAATTTCCGTTCTCCTGCGGCATATTTCTCCAACAATTCATCAGCACCCATAACGCAACCTAAAATAACACCAACCCAGTATAATCGCAGAAATTCTCTCTTCTCTTGGCGTACTTGGCGACTTGGCGGTTAGTTAATCCAAATCAAGTTTTCAAATTACTGCAACACAATCAATTTCCACTAAAACATTCTTTGGGAGACGTGAGACTTGCACACAAGCACGGGCTGGGGCGGTTTCTTCAGGAAAATATTTTGCATAAATCGCATTGACTGCGGCAAAATCATTCATATCAGCTAAAAATACTGTGGTTTTGACCACGCTTTCAAAGGTTGCCCCAGATGCAATCAGAATAGCCTCCATATTAGCCATTACCTGCTCCGTTTGCTTGTTTATGTCATCCGTGTAGACGACATCACCGAGGCGGGGGTCAATGGCAATTTGACCAGCTACGAAGATCATTTTACCGGAAGCGGCGATCGCTTGATTATATGGTCCTACTGGAGCCGGTGCGTTATCTGTACGAATTACTTGACGAGTCATAAATATCACTTCTTCTAATAATGTTTCTGGCTGACCAATTTCCCCCTCAGAGGTTGTCGGCTGGTAAACTTCCCCATCAGGCATTATCGCACCAGTTAGGTCAGCATTTTTAAAGGTAGCACCGTAAATGTCTGCTCCTGTTAAGTCTGCTCTTCTGAGATTTGCACCATCTAGATTTGCTCTAGTAAGATTTGCGTATCGCAGTTTAGCCCTTTCTAAATTTGCCCCTTGAAAAATAGCTTTTGTCAGATTTGTACCATCTAGACTTGCCCCTGTAAAATCGCAATTAGCTAAATCCATCCCGGAAAAATTAACTTGAGATAGATTTGCTCTCTGAAATTTAGCTCCTTGAATTTTGGCCTTTTGTAACTTGGCTTCAATTAAAGTTGCCAGAGTAAAATTAGCTCCGATTAAGTATGATCCTTCTAAATCTGCTTTATTGAACAAAGCCTTACTCAAATTTGCTCCACTTAATGAAGCAACCCTTAGTTCTGCATTACTCAGATTGGCACCACTAAGGTTTGCCATATCTAGGTTTGCAAATGATAATTTTGCATTGGTTAAATTTACTCCTATTAGAGTTGCCTGTTCTAAGTTTGCATAGTTAAATTGAGCATCTTTCAAGGTTGACCAACTTAAGTCAGCACCATTCAGGTCTGCCCAAATAAATATTGATGAAGGAGCATTAATGCTGTGTAAATCGGCGTTTTTGAGAGACGCTTTAGTAAAATCTGCACTATTAAGGATTGCTTTAGTTAAATTTGCTTCACTTAAATCAGTTCCCTTCAAGTTTGTACCATAGAGGTCGATCTCACTTAAGTCAGCACCTTTGAGATTTTCTTCCGCCAGATTTACTTGTTGAAATAGGCGTTCTCCTGCGGCATATTTCTCCAACAATGTCTCAGCATTCATAAAGCACCCTAAAATACGATTATCTCAGTATAATCGCACAAATTCTCTCTTCTCTTGGCGTTCTTGGCGACTTGGCGGTTCGTTAATCAAAACCCAACCTCGGACGCAACCCATAATGCCGATACCGCCAATAATCCTGCAAAATCCGGTCATGGTCAAAACATAAATTACTCGGCACACGCCAAGACTCAAAAACCCCGACATTCTTAGCATCATCACCCGCCATTGGTTCCCCCGTTGCAGTTGCCAAAAACACAATACTGATAGTATGCTGACGCTCATCCCGGTCAGGGTCAGAATAGACCAAAAACTGTTCAATTAACTCCACCTGCAAACCCGTTTCCTCAGCCGCCTCCCGCCGCGCCGCCACTTCCACCGCCTCACCATAATCCACAAAACCACCAGGAATAGCCCAACCCAAAGGTGAATTATGGCGCTCAATTAACACAATCGGTCGATGTGGACGATCCACCAACTCAATGATGATATCAACCGTCGGTGCAGGATTTCTATAAGTCATACAATTTTGGATTTTAGATTTTAGATTTTAGATTTTGGTTCTATCTACAGATAAATCTAGTATTTTGTCAAAAAATAATTGCCGGATATATTTTCTGTAGAGACGGCAATTTATCGCGTCTCTCCAACCTGATTTCGCCATATCCTTCAATCTTCAGACAGCTTTCAATGTTGACCTGAGCATGATAGATTCTATGGGATCGCTCATTTCTATATTTGAAGTTAAATATGCCTTTTCCTAGATCCAGTGGTATTTTGCTGCATCCTACATCTTTTCCCAGCCGATTTGGTATTGGGGACTTAGGCTTAGAAGCCTATAAATTTATTGATTTTCTCAGAGAAACTTACCAGCAATATTGGCAAGTCTTACCATTAGGACCGACTGGATACGGAAATTCTCCCTATGCTGCATATTCAGCAATGGCGGGAAACCCCATGCTTATCAGTCCAGAACAACTGCAAGAACAAGGTTTACTCGCTGAAGAAGACTTTGCTAATTTACCAGCATTTAACGAATCTCAGGTAGATTACGACCAAGTAAACGAAATCAAGATTGCATTACTCAAAAAAGCTTGCCATAATTTCCAAGTTAAAGCCACACCTTTTCAACAAAAAGAATTTGCCGGTTTTTGTGACAGCAAAGCCTATTGGCTGGACGATTACGCCTTATTTATGGCGCTTAAAGATGCTAATGATAATACAAGCTGGCATACTTGGGAATCAGAACTTGTCAAGCGCGAACCAGCAGCCATAGATCAAGCTAAGGAAAAATTAACCTCGGAAATTTATTATTATAAATTTGTCCAATTTGAATTTTTCCGCCAGTGGTCAGAACTCAAATCTTATGCCAACATGAGCGGGATTTATATTATTGGCGATATTCCTATCTATGTAGCCCAAGATAGCGCTGATGTCTGGGCGCATCCTCATATCTTTTGTCTAGATGAAGAGACTATGGAACCGGCTTTAATGGCGGGAGTTCCACCAGATTACTTTAGTGAGACTGGTCAATTATGGGGCAATCCGGTTTATAACTGGGAAGAATTACAAAAACAAGACTTTAAGTGGTGGCTGGGTCGCTTTGAAGCGATGCTGGATTATATAGATGTCATTCGCATTGACCACTTCCGGGGATTTGAAGCTTACTGGGCTGTAGAACAAGGAGAAGACACAGCCATGAATGGAGTGTGGATGAAAGCCCCAGGAGATGAATTATTTGATGCGATTAAAGCTAAATTAGGGACTTTACCCGTTTTAGCGGAAGATTTGGGAGTAATTACCCCAGAAGTAGAAGCACTGCGGGATAAGTATGAATTTCCCGGTATGAAGGTCTTGCAGTTTGCTTTTGGTTCTGATCCCGGTAATGCTTTTTTACCCTTCAACTACACACGCAATGCTGTAGTTTACACTGGAACTCACGATAATGACACAACTGTAGGCTGGTTCAATCAAGCTAACGATTGGGAAAAGCGCAACTTATTACTGTATTTAGGTTGTATCAGTCCTGAAGGTATCCACTGGGATGTAATTCGACTAGCTTTGAGTTCTATCGCTAATCAAGCAATTATTCCTTTGCAAGATATTTTAGGTTTGGGAACCGAGGCGCGGATGAATTTTCCCAGCACTGCTGAAGGTAATTGGGGTTGGCGTTATCAGCCGTCATTGTTGACACCAGAATTAGGGGAGAGACTAAAAAATCTGACTCAACTCTATGGACGCGCACCCCAGGCGAAGTGAAGAGGCAGAGGGGCAGGGGGAAAGAGGCAGGGGTGCAGGGGGCAGGGTGCAGGGGAGAAAAACTTTCCAGCTTGAACCTCGTAGGGTGCGTTATGGACGCTAGTCCTAACGCACCGAGAATTGAAGATGGTGCGTTGCGCTACGCGACAACACACCCTACACACTGTTAACTGTTAACTGTTTCAAGACCTCGGTTTCGCAGCTATCTTGATTTCTCTCTCTTTTCCTGGTTCTCCCATCCGTTGCGCTTGTTGCTGATTGACACTCATCAACACACTACCTGCATTATCGGTTTTTACCGTTAGTTGTTCTTGGGCTTTCCAAGTGCGCTGAGATCCTTCTGGGAGAACGCCTTCAAACTCGATTTTGCCATCAGCGACGACACGAATCCAAGATGATGCTTTTAAGGTGACACCAATATGTACTGATTGATCGTTATTGGTGCGATTAAGGTTGTTGTTAATAGGGTTTATTTTGGTTAAAGCTTGAGAATTTAAGTTATTTTCTGCTGGTTTGAAAACAGTGTCTCTCGGTGAATCTTGATTGCTGTCGCTCACAGCATTATTATTCAGGACTTGAGATAAGCTACTTACGGAGCATACAATGACAAATATGTAAAGTAAGTAAAGGTGAAGCGGACGTAGTAAACCAATTGATTGATATTTCTCGGTAGGCGGTACACTCACTGGTTGAGAACCGAGAGGAAAACTGCTGGCAAATTCCACTCCATTAAAGCCTAATGCGTCGGCAAATTGTCTGATTAAACCTTGAACATAAACTGGTTCTGGGAGGTCATCTAATTTACCTTCTTCCATGGCCTGTAACAACCGCCGGGGAATTTTGGTTAAAACTACCATTTCTTCAAGTGATGAAGCCCGTTTTTCACGAGAAGCCCGGAGGCGATCGCCCAATTCTGCCAATTTTTCCGCTTGCTGTTGTTCTAATGACAGTTTGGGCTGCTCTTTTTCTTTACTTCTGAGCCATTTCATGCTTTTCCTGATCTCCTGACCTTAGCTGAATCTTTAATTGGTAGATGCTGAATATGCTCTTTTAAAAAACGAATTTCGGCATCTTTAAGAGAACGATAGTTACCCTCACTTAAAAAGGGTATGTTTGGCATTTGTAATTGAATTGGGCCGATGGAACTACGATGTAGCTCAATGACTGGATATCCCAACTGTTGTGCTACACGGCGAATTTGTCGGTTTCTTCCCTCCTTTAAAACTATTTCTAAATGGGTATTTTTTGCAAGAGTTGCGATCAAGCGTACTTTTGCGGGACGTGTTTTTTTCCCGTCTAAGACCACGCCTTGACACCACATTTCTAGAACTGCTTGAGAAGGATGTCCTTTGACCACAACCTGATAAGTTTTAGGAATACTGTGACTGGGATGGGTGAGTCCAAATGTCAAGTCTCCATCGTTTGTCAATATTAGTATTCCGGTGGATTCTGCATCTAAACGACCAACTGGGTGCAAACCTGAACCTGCGCGTAATTCTAGGGGGAGTAAATCCAAAACTGTTTTTCTACCTTGAGGGTCATAGCAAGTGGAAACTACTCCGGCTGGTTTGTTTAGCAATAGATATATTAAAGGCGGCCGCTGCTGATTAGTTACTGGCTGACCATCTACTGAAATCTTATCTCTTTCTGGGTCAACTTTTTGACCTAGATGTGCCAATAAGCCATTGATCTGCACACGCGATCGCCGAATCATGTCTTCAGCTTCACGACGTGAGGCGATCCCCCATTGAGCTAAAATTTTTTGTACCCGTGCCTCCATCTTCAACTTACTGTGTATGATCTAAAGTTTTTAGAGAGTAAACATAATATTTATGTTTTGTGCTAAGTAGCCATCAATGTTACATTTAAAGCCTATTTAAGTTGAGTTAGTGGTTGAGCAAATTCCGACCAACAGAGTGGTTAAATGCCTAATAAAAATTCCCCAACTAAAAATTCACACAAAATCCGCATAATTACAAATGTGCTAACAACAGCGCTGAAGCTTTGGTTAAAATCACAAGTCAGCGAAGTATCACAGTTAGAAGTGGAGATGAAAGCGAGCGATCGCCAAATCCTCTCTGGTTGTATTCCTTGGGTATCTATAATTGCCAGTGATGCCGTGTATCAAGGTCTTAGTATTACACGAATTCAACTCGTAGCAGAAAATATTCAGGTGAATATAGGAGCCATACTCAAGGGGCAACCAGTCAAACTATTAGAAACAGTACCAGTAGTTGGTAATCTGCTCATCGAGGAAAAGGATCTCAATAGTTCTCTTTCATCTGAACTATTATCTACAGCATTAAATGATGTAGTGTTTAAAATCTTACCAGAAGATTTCTCAAAACTCCAGCGAATTTCTTGGCAAACAATAATACTTGGTAATAGTCAAATTATACTTAAAGCTATTCTATCACCAGCCAGCGAACCCACGCCTCTTGAAATTTACTTAAATTTAGAGTTAATTGGCAGTCATCAATTGAAGCTAGACAAGATCCAAGTCATCCAAAAGGAATTACCGCTTTTAGAGGATGAACATAGTTACAACCTGGATCTTGGTTCAGATGTCGATATTCAAGAACTCAGTTTAATTCCTGGTAAGCTGGTGTGCCAAGGCAGAATTAACGTCAATCCTTGAGGGAATTGGGAGTCAGGAATGGGGAGTCACCACACCTCAGATATTGGCGATTAAAGGTAATAGGAGAGTCACAAAATAGTAAACCAAGGGAGCTGTAAAGATATAACTATCAGTGCGATCTAAAATACCACCGTGTCCGGGGATCAACTGCCCTGAATCCTTAACCCCAGCATCACGCTTGAGCATAGACTCAGTTAAATCGCCTAAAAGACTGGCAATACCAATCAGTAAGCCCAATGCGACACCAGTGAACAGGAATTGGGGCAAATCCAGATAATAAGCTCCGGCTACGGCTACGGCAATGCTGGCAGTGATGCCAAAAACTGCACCTTCAACGGTTTTTTTGGGACTGATGTTAGACAAAGGAGTTTTGCCAAAGAATTTGCCAATAATGTAAGCACCAATATCAGCCGCCCAAATGCACAAAAAAGTCAACACTGTTAAAGTTAACCCTTGTGGTAGAGAGGCAAAACTTTTTTGCTGTAAGATATTTGTCCAATCTGTAGGCCAGTAACCACCAAAAGGGAGATTGCTCTGGGCTAGACTACCGAGAGTGCGTAACCGCACCCAGTAACTCGACAAGTAACCCACATAAAATAACCCCATAATGGAAGCGGAAATATCGGCAATGGTGGCCATTTTTGGTTGAAACAGGAGATAAAAACAAATCAACGTCCCAGCTATTGGCATCACAGCATCAGCCAAAGTTTCGTTAACGTTACAAATTACCAGTAAGGCTTGGCTGACAAATATGGTAGTTTTAGCAGCAGGAACAATACCTCTAGCTCGTACCAAATTAAAATATTCTTCTTGACCTAAAAATACAACTATCGCAATGGCGATGGTAAAATACCAGCCACCCAAAAGGGTTGCAACCAGAGCAAGAGCGATCGCAACAATTCCACTAATAATCCGAGACCAAGGCATAAAAGTAATTATGAAGTGTAAAGGATGAAGTCTGAAGTATGAGGTGTGATTGATCCTTTCTGCCTCAGTTGTCATCCTTTGAATCTAGTCTAGTTTCTCACCACTGAGGATAAAAATGGGATCAACAGATGTAAAGGTTTGAGAAAAGCCCCGCGTCTCCAAGCGGTTGGCCGCAGATTGGACGACTTCAATATTTCTGGCGCGCAACACAGAGAAGCTTTGAGAAATAGCATACAAGCCTTCTAGATTAACGGCTGTGGCGACTACTCTCCCTGATGGCGGCAAATAATCCCATACTGCGGGCAAAATATCCTGTATGGGTTTTCCACCCTCAATACAAACGCGGTCAGGGGCTACTTTGAGATCATGTAAACACTCTGGGGCGCTACCTTCAATTATTTCCACATTTTTGACTTCAAAGCGATCGCAGTTACGCTTAATTAATTTGGCTACATCTTCATCCCGTTCCACAGCAATAATCTTTCCTTGAGGACACAACAAACCCGCTTCTACGGGAATTGTCCCCGTTCCCGCCCCAATATCCCATAATACTGAATCAGGTTTGAGCCGCAGTTGAGAAATCAATAACAGCCTAACTTCTCGCTGGCTGAAGGGAATACCAGGCAAATGCTCAAACAATTCATCGGGAATACCAGGGGTAATATAAGGCCAAAGTTGGGAGGGCATAGAAAGACACAATTATAGTAAAGATATCAGCTTGCCCAATTTGACAAGCCATCAGCTAGAAAAGCTTTTAAACACAGCGTTATCAGCAATCATCATGGTCAGCGAAATTTTAGGCGACCGCTACGAAGTCCAACAGCTATTAGGAAAAAAATCCGGGCGGCGATCGCTATTAGCTAAGGATCAGACAACCGGGGAATTGGTAGTTATCAAGTTACTCTCGTTTAATAGTGACTTTGAATGGGATGATCTCAAGCTGTTTGAGCGTGAAGCCAAAACATTAAAATCTTTATCCCATCCGGCTATCCCTCGCTATTTAGACTATTTTGAAGTAAATTCACCCAACATTAAAGGATTTGCTCTAGTACAGAGTTATATTTCCGCCCAAACCTTAGAACAATATTTACAAACTGGGCGGACTTTTACAGAAGCTGAAATTAAACAGGTAGCCACAGCAGTTTTAGAAATTCTGATTTACTTACATGGGCTGCATCCACCTGTAATTCACCGTGATCTTAAGCCTAGCAATATTTTATTGGGTGAACGTTCTGGGAATAGTGTTGGTCAAGTTTACCTAGTCGATTTTGGTTCGGTACAAACTGTCCTGGCGGCTGAAGGCGGAACCAGGACTGTGGTAGGAACTTATGGATATATGCCTCCAGAGCAATTTGGGGCGCGAACTGTTCCGGCTTCTGACCTTTATAGTTTAGGTGCAACTTTAATTTATTTAATCACAGGAAATCATCCCGCCGATTTACCCCAAAAGGATTTTCGCATTCAATTTGAGCAACTAACTCATCTGAGTCCCGGCTTAACTCGCTGGTTACAGTGGATGACTGAACCCAACCTGGAACGGCGGCCAAGTTCGGCTGAGTCAGCTTTAAAAGCTTTGAATGAGTCGGAATTGAACAGTCCCTATGCTTTAAATGTTGTTCAACCTGCTGGGAGTAAAATTCAACTCACCAAGAACTGGGATCATCTAGAAATTCTGATTCCACCAGTTGGCTTTAAGCCGTCGATGGTATTTACAGGTTTGTTTGCGATCGCCTGGAACTCTTTTATCCTTTTTTGGACAATAGGCGCTCTTTCAGCTCCTTTTCCGCTCAACCTCCCCTTTGCTTTGTTCTCACTGCCTTTTTGGGGGGCTGGCTTTTTCATGATATCTACTTTATTAATGGGTTTATTTGGCAAGATGAGACTGAGCTTAAATGACCAGCAAATTGCCTTACGATATGAGTTATTGGGATTTAAAATTAATCGTCCTCGTCCATCGCCCAAAGCAAGTATCACTAAACTCGTTTATATTCCCAGACATATCACAAAAGACTCTGACGGAGATAAAACTACAGTGTCAGCACAATTGGAAATTTGGGCGGGAGTACAAAAGTATCAGCTTGGTGTCAATTCTGGTGCCATTCAATCTGAAGCGGAACTAGAATGGTTAGCCCATGAATTAAGTGAGTGGTTAGGTATGCAAATCACCAGATAATGCTACGTTAATATTTATGTACCGCTCATAAAAATCTGGACAAAGTTACCCAAAAGTTACCAAGTCTAGACAGATACGTTTGTAGTTTTAGTCCAAAGTCCTAAAACCACAGGCACAAACGGCAGTGCCACTATCCCATCCATAAAGTTTGGGATTACTTTTCTGGCTATATTCAGACTTCCATTGGTATCAGCATTGATTATTCTGCCAGTGGAAGTTCTGTATAAACCACGCTGAACACGTTGACCACTAAATACAGGCTTGATATCACACTTAGAAAAGTAAACAGGCAACTTGTCGCCATCTAATGCACTAGCTTTTGAGGTATAACTTTCTTCAGTCACAACTACCTCAATACCAGCTAATTGTGCCTTATATGTCATTATGTTTGGACTGGGATTGCCGGAAGTAGTCATCATTGCCATAGTCGCCGTTGTGATTTTTGGCCCGAAAAAAATTCCAGAATTGGGAAATGCCCTGGGTAAAACCTTACGAGGTTTTAAAGAAGAATTGAACTCTCATGATGATCATGAGACCACTGCTGAAAAAGAACAACAATAGCCAATGGTAGAGACGGGTTAATCGCGTCTCTACTGTGTGACTAAAGCAAGGTATTGATCACAGAAGATGTCACCCCGTTTGGGCTGTCTACGATTGTGGTGGAGGTATTTTGTGGCTGTACCTCCTCGATTACTAAACCGCGCAACTTGATTAACTTGATCGCTCGATTCACACTTTCTGGCAAAATTACCACCAGACTGTTATCGGGAGCCATATCTAAAGCTTTATTAATCGCGGCGGTTTCATCCAAAATCGACTCATAACGACAATTTGGATTAACTTCGCTGATGCCTTTACTAATCAAATCCGCAGCTGATCCCCGTGACCGTCCCCTGGTGTCATCATCTTCTTTGACAATGATGTGGTCAAAAATATCTGCTGACAATTTACCCAAGGTAACAAAATCTTCATCACGGCGATCGCCTGGTCCACCAACTACGCCTATGCGCTCTCCTGTAGTCCAATTCCGCACAAAGGAACCCAAAGCTTCGTAACTAGCTGGATTGTGAGCATAGTCTACTAAAGCGTGGTATTTCCCTAAATTAAATAAATTCATCCGTCCTGGCGTTTGACTTACCGAAGCCCGGAAGGTCTTCAAGCCAGCCCGAATCTCTTCAATGGTGACGTTTTGGACAAAAGCTGCCAAACTAGCTGCTAAAGCATTGGCAATCATAAACGGCGCACGTCCACCCATCGTCAAGGGAATATTTTCTGCTCTTTCGATGCGATGCGTCCAATCACCTTTGACAATTGACAGATAGCCATTTTCGTAAACTGCCGCGACTCCTCCCTTTTGAACGTGCTTCCGCACTAATTCCGAATCAGGATTCATTGTGAAGTAGGCAATATTAGCTTTTGTTCTTTCTGCCATCGCCGCAACGCGGTGGTCATCAGCGTTCAGGACTGCGTAGCCATCAGGAAAGACAGCTTCTGCGACCACACTCTTCAGGTTAGCTAACTGATCGATAGTATCGATATCGCCTATGCCCAGATGATCAGCAGCTACATTCAATACAACACCGACATTGGCATTTTCAAACCCTAGCCCAGACCGGAGAATACCACCACGAGCCGTTTCCAGCACCGCAACTTCTACAGTTGGGTCTTCCAGAATTACATGAGCGCTTTGCGGCCCTGTATTATCTCCAGATTCAACTAAGTATTCACCGATGTAAGTTCCATCTGTAGTTGTATATCCTACTACTTTACCTGTTTGTTTGTAGATATGTGCTAATAATCGAGTGGTAGTGGTTTTACCATTAGTACCGGTGACACTCAAGATGGGAATGAGTCCGGATTGTTGGTTGGGAAACAGCATATCCATTACTGCTCCGGCAACGTTGCGGGGAGTGCCAATACTTGGGGCAACGTGCATCCTGAAGCCAGGGGCAGCGTTCACTTCCACAATCACCGCATCCATTTCTCTCAGAGGACGACTGATATCTGTAGTGACAATATCCAGTCCCGCGATATCCAAACCAATAATTTTGACTATTCTTTGTGCCAGCCAAATATTTTCCGGGTGGATTTCATCAGTCCGATCTATAGCACTGCCGCCCGTACTTAAATTAGCTGTTGCACGTAGGTAACAAATTACTCCTTTGGGTGGTACGCTATTAATGGTGAAACCTTGTCTTTCTAACAGTTGGTAGCTGTTGCGGTCTAGTTCAATTTTGGTGAGGATTTTATCATGACCGTCACCGCGATTGGGGTCTTGGTTGGTTTCTTCAACTAGGTCGGCAATGCTGGATCTGCCATTACCAACTACGTGAGCTGGCACGCGTTCGGCTACTGCTACAACTTTGCCGTCTACAACTAGTACCCGATGATCGCGCCCAACGTAATAGCGCTCAATAATAATTGACCGAGAAACAAGTCTAGCCGCCTCGTAGCCTGCCTCAGCTTCATCCCAGGTTCTAATATCAATGGTGATACCACGTCCATGATTACCATCTGTTGGTTTGATGACGATGGGATAGCCGCCAACATATTCAATGGCTTCTTCTAGGTCATCTAAAAAGTTAATCACCGTACCTCTGGGGACTGGAGCGCCAGCCGCCGCGAGAATGCGTTTAGTAGCTTCTTTGTCGCAAGCTAGTTCCACACCCAAAATTCCGGTGTTGTTGGTCATTGTGGCCTGCATCCGCTTCTGATTCACGCCGTAACCCATCTGAATCAAAAAGCGCGCGCTCAACTGTGTCCAGGGGATACCCCTTTTTTCAGCTTCTTTGACAATTGCTTCTGTGGAAGGACCTAAAGAAGATTCACGGTATAAGTCTTTGAGGTCGAGGATGTCTTGCTCGAGTTCGGCTTTTGGATAACGACCCCTATCAACGATACTTTGGCACAGCCGCACAGCTGCTCGTCCAGCGTAGCGTCCCGCTTCCTCATTCAGGTATTCCATCACTACCTGGAAAATTCCAGGTGTGGCAGTTTCACGGGTGCGCCCAAAGCCGACATGCATTCCGGCTAATTCCTGGAGTTCTAAGGCTACGTGTTCCACAATATGGCCCATCATTGTGCCTTCTTTGACCCGCATCAGAAAACCACCGCGACAGCCAGGCGAGCAATAGTGACCCTCCAGACTTGGCAGCGCCTCTACTAATCCTTCATAAAAGCCAGGGATTTCATTCGAGGGCATCTCGGCAAGGGTTTCTAAATCAAGGCGCATGACGATTAGCTTGTGGCGTCGAATGCTCCAGTAGTTTGGGCCGCGTAAGGTCTGGATCTTGAGGATTCTCATGGGAATAGGTAGATGGAGATTCGGAACCAAAATTCTAGTTTCTTACTGAAATTGACCGCTAAACTGTTTATGAAGAACAGTTTTTTCTTTTTTCATGGTATCCTTACGATTTTTTTACAGCCAGAAACCAAGTCAGCGATCAATACAGAGTAACTTGGGATACTTTATCTCCTCAGTTGGAGATGCGATGCACAGCAGGCAATACAGTCCGCTGGTAGAGGTGAAAGCGATCGCCATAGCTGAGGATGTGCAGTCGTAAATTATGCACAGTTAGAGGTTCGTTAGCACCGACATGAGGTTCATTTGTATGGGTAACTTCGGTGGGATCGACAATAGTGACACTGCCTTTACCCACAACTTGTAGCCAACCATCACGTTCAAATACAGCACAGGTATCTTCATCAATGCCAATACCTAAACGGTCGGGATGAGCTGCGATCGCACTAATTAGGCGACCCATGCGATTCCGATTGTGAAAATGCTGGTCAACAATCACTTCCGGAATAAAACCCAAACCCGTTGCCATATCGACCAAAGAACGATTTGGAGTTTCACCACTACCACCGCCAGCAATCATGTGATGCCCCATCACAGCCGCCCCTGCACTAGTGCCTGCTAGGGTCAACTGTCCGGCGCGCACCCGTTGTCGGATAATTTCCATCGCTGGCGTATCTGACAGTACCCCGCAAAGACGTAATTGGTCGCCTCCGGTGAGAAATACTCCACTACAGGCTTCCAAAGATTCTTTGACTTGCGGAGTTTCGCACTGTTCCCGTTCGCGAATGTCTAAAATCTCGACTTTTTCGGCACCCATTTCTTCAAACAGGCGAATATACCTACTACCGATGATAGCTGGTTCGCGAGAAGCCGATGGAATAATTGTAATATAGGCCTTACTAGCGCCAGCACGGCCAACAAAAGTTCTAAGGATATCGCGTCCATGAACTTTATCTTCTGCGCCTCCGATAACTAGAACGGCGGTTTTAGTTGCTTGGGGTGTCCTCATTTCCAGCGATTTAGCTTTTAATTGCGGCATTATGTTTCTCCTGTCAACAACTTCAGGTGAATTTAACAAGGTTTTAGGAGCCTGATGATTTTTGCACTTTGCTTTTTTGAGAGGAAACCTGTCTGGAGTTAGGATCGGGGTAAGTTGCCAATTTAAATTCCCGCCTGATCTACATGTTCTCGCAGCGTCCCCGTCAGGAGAAGCCTCAATATTCATGCGTCCGTTGCTGTTCCTCAAAGCCAGGGTTCCTTGTTGTTCACCTGTAGACTTTTTCCAGACTGGCAAAATCATGCTTGGGATACTAGAGTTGACACTTGGTTCCGGGGTTTCCCCCATTGAAAAAATGTCCGTTTTACCTCTGGTATTGGGGGACAGCAGGTCTTAACACGCTTTTTTTGAGGTTAGTCCCATGCATACTGGAAGTTGTTAACTTAGTCAGATTATTAATTTAAATGTACTTGTGACAATATTTAAACACAAATTAAGTAATTAGAAAAACTTTTTATCCTACCTAAAATCAATAGTTCTGGTACTTTTAGTCACTATTGATTAAACTTATCTGTAGTTCTATCCTACATTGACTGATTGTGTTGGCTAGAGATTCAAATTTAAGATTAGTGTTCTCGAATACGAATTACTGTGCGCTTTGATATAGTTACACTTTTTCCTGACTGTTTTACCTCAGTTTTAAGTTCTGGGCTGCTGGCTAAAGCCTTAGCTAAACAGATTGCCCAAGTAAATCTGGTTAATCCCAGAGATTTTACCACCGATAAGCATCATAAGGCTGATGATGAACCTTATGGTGGTGGGGTGGGTATGCTGATGAAGCCGGAACCGATCTTTAATGCTGTGGAGTCCCTGCCAACTCTACCCCGCAGAGAGATTATTTTAATGAGTCCCCAGGGTCAAACCATGAATCAACCCCTGTTAAAAGAATTGGCGGGCAATTATGACCAGCTAGTAGTGATCTGCGGCCATTACGAAGGGGTAGATGAAAGGGTGCTGCATTTAGTGACTCGTGAAGTGTCTTTAGGCGATTTTATTCTCACTGGTGGGGAAATTCCCTCAATGGCATTACTTAATGGCGTGGTGAGGCTCCTACCAGGCACTGTGGGGAAAGTCGAGTCTCTCAAGGTAGAAAGTTTTGAGGAGGGGTTGCTGGATTATCCCCAGTACACTCGCCCGGCTGATTTTCGCGGCTGGAAAGTTCCTGATGTCTTGCTATCTGGGAATCATGCCGAAATTGCCCGATGGCGATATGAACAACAAATCCACAGAACAGGCGATCGCCGCCCCGATTTGCTGAAAAAATGGCAACAGGAGAAGGGAGTGGGGAGTGGGGAGTAGGGAGTGGGGGAAGAAGCAGGGGAGCAGGGAGCAGGGAGCAGGGGGGAAGAAACTTCCCAGCAATGACTAATGACCAATGACTAATAACTAAATAACTATGAATATTCGGATTGGTAACGGCTACGACATCCACAGATTAGTGAGCGATCGCCCTTTAATTTTAGGAGGAATCCAAATTCCTCACGAATTGGGTTTATTGGGACATAGTGACGCTGATGTGCTAACTCACGCCATTATGGATGCCATGTTGGGGGCATTATCCCTGGGGGATATTGGTCATTATTTTCCCCCTACTGATCCTCAATGGGCAGGGGCCGATAGCTTAGTGCTATTAACTCAAGTACATCAGCTGATTAAGGATCAAGGTTGGCAGATAGGCAATATTGACACAGTAGTAGTAGCAGAACGTCCTAAATTGAAACCGTATATCGAAAAAATGCGTAATAAATTAGCGACTGTTTTAGAATTACCACCAAATCAAATTGGTATCAAAGCTACCACTAACGAAAAATTAGGCCCTGTTGGCAGAGAAGAAGGTATATGTGCTTACTCTGTGATTTTATTAGTAGCTAATAATTAGTAAATTGTTACCATATAACTAAACTCAGGTCTAAGAGGATGTTTGAAAAGTTTTGGGCGAATATAATTCGCTACTACACAGGCAAAGTCCACCTCCGTGGACTAATGAAAAAATGGTATTTTTAACCCGCGCAGGCGGGTTTCGTTTGTATAGCCGCGACTTCTAGTCGCCAGGGCTGTAATAAATTAGACTTTTCAAACAACCTCTAAAGTCAACATACTCAATTAGCTGGGATAATTAAGATGATGGAAGCTGTAAAATTGCCAATTCGTCACAAGGAAGTGGATATTATTGCCACAGACAAACATGGTGAAATTGTCTTAATAGTTGAAGCCAAAGCTCAAAAACATCAAACTAATTATAGGTCTATTGCACAATTAAAACTCTCCTTGAATACGCTACAAGCAAATAATGCTTTTGCTATGTTAGCAGATTTAGAAGAAATCGAAATTTTTAAAGTAAATAATGAAAATGACTTTGAAAAAATTCTTTCATTAAAAACTGTCGATATATTAAAGTATTATGATGAAGAATTTCCTGTAAAAAAAATATTTGAGTTATATTTGATAACGCTTTTAGAAGCTTGGTTACGGGATCTAGCCTATCACTGGAAATCAGTAAAACCACTAGCGTCAGAAGAGTTAGCAACAATTGGGTTGTTAGATATGATACAAGAAGGAGATACTTATTCGCAAAATGATTATTACAAATAATCATTTATTATCAACTAAATATAAGTGATAAAATGCCAGTAACTGTAGATATGAGAAAGTATTTATTACTAATAACACTAAGGATTTTTTTGATCCACCTCAAGTAAGAGAGGCTTTACGTCAAGCTGGAATTAGATATTTTACTATGACACAGCATTTTCTTGACTGGTTTACTTCTACGTCATCAAACTAAACGAGAAATTATGATATTAACTAAAAAAATCTCTAATCAAATTAAACGTTTTTGGTTCCCAATAATTCTAGCCTCATTAGTCGCCATGACAGTTGCGGCTTGTAACCCATCTAATTTTAAAAGTACAGCGGCTCAAGTACCACAGTTAGTAAACAGTATTCTGAGTGACCCCCAAACCTTTAATTATCCTCTCAATCAAGATTCATCAACATCAAGTCTGCTGGGATTGACTTACGAGGGATTAACCACCCAAAACCCGATAACTGGTGAAATAGAGCCAAACTTAGCAGAATCATGGGAAAATACCGATGATAACTTGGGATTTATTTTTACTCTCAGAGAAGGTTTGAAATGGTCTGACGGTCAACCATTAACAGTAGAGGATGTAGTTTTTACTTATAACGAGATTTACCTGAACGAAGAAATTCCCACAGATACTAGAGACGTTTTGCGGATTGGTGAAAGTCGGGCATTACCTAATGTCCAAAAAATCGATACTCGGCGGGTTAAATTTACGACTCCAGAACCATTTGCACCATTTTTACAAATTCTAGGACTACCAATTTTACCTGCCCATGTCCTTGCAGAATCTATCAAAACAAAAGACCAAGAAGGTAAGCCCCTATTTCTCACCAAGTGGGGCGTTGATACTCCAGTGGAGCAAATTATCGTCAATGGCCCTTACAAATTAGAGCGTTATGACACCAGTCAACGCGTAATTCTCCAGCGCAACCCCTACTATTGGCGTAAAGGATCACAAGGAGAATCTCAACCTTATATTGAACGGATAGTATGGTCAATTGTCGAATCCACAGATACTTCACTGTTGCAATTTCGTTCTGGTAGTTTGGATTCTATAGCAGTCACACCAGATTACTTTTCTTTGCTTAAAAAGCAAGAAAAACAGGGTAACTTCACAATCTACAATGGCGGTCCCACTACCGTGACATCATTTGTTTTATTTAATCTCAACAAAGGTAGAAGAGATGGCAAACCGCTAGTAGATCCCATAAAATCACGTTGGTTCAATACAGTAGAATTTCGGCAGGCTGTAGCTTATGGTATTGACCGCCAAACCATGATTAATAATACTTTTCGTGGCTTGGGTCAAACTCAAAATTCACCTCTGACCATCCAGAGTCCCTTTTATATTTCGGCTGAAGAAGGACTAAAAACCTATGATTATAATCCTGAAAAATCCAAGGCATTGCTCAAAAAAGCTGGATTTAAATATAATGCCCAAGAGCAGCTATTAGATGCCGAAGGGAACCGCGTTCGCTTTACTTTACTGACGAATTCCGGAAATAGAATCCGCGAAGCAATGGGGGCGCAAATTGGACAAGATTTAGGCAAAATTGGGATGCAAGTCGATTTCACGCCGTTGGCATGGAATACTTATACAGATAAGTTAGCCAATACTCTTGACTGGGATGCTTCTTTACTAGGATTGAGTGGTGGTTTAGAACCGAATAATGGGGCTAACGTCTGGAACCCTGAAGGTGGATTACATATGTTTAATCAAAAACCCCAAGCGGGACAAAAGCCCATAGAAGGCTGGGAAGTCGCACCTTGGGAGGCCAGAATTGGCGAACTTTATATCCAAGCCGCTAGGGAATTAGACGAAGCTAAACGCAAAGAAATTTATGCCGAAACGCAGAAGATTACCCAGGAGAATTTACCATTTATTTACTTGGTTAATCCTTACTCGTTGTCAGCAGTGCGTAATAAATTTTACAATATTAAATACTCGGTTTTAGGAGGGCCATTCTGGAATATTCATGAAATCAAAGTTATTGAGTAAATGAGTATAAAATACTTGGTGTTATTTATTACTTATGCGTTGCCCTTATTCTCTTCATCCCCCCATCTAAAATTATTGTGACTCAACCTGAAAATTTGCGATCGCTCCTCGAAGCAGTTGCCAATGGTAAAGTTACCCCAGATATGGCGTTAGATTCACTAAAAGATTTAGCCTATGAATCTGTGGGTGAGTTTGCCAAAATTGACCACCATCGCGAACTCAGAACTGGTTTTCCGGAAGTAATTTGGGGACCTGGTAAAACTCCCGAACAGATTGCTCAAATTATGGGAGTGATGCGCCGGCGTAATTCGGTGGTCATGGCGACCCGCATTGAACCAGCAGTTTATACTGCACTGCAAGCAAAAATTATAGATTTGCAGTATTACGAATTGGCGCGCATTTGTGCGATTACTCCCCCGATCATCGAACCCAAAATCGAGGGGTTAATTGGTATTCTCTCCGCCGGCACTGCTGACTTAGCTGTAGCTGAAGAGGCGGCTGTCACAGCAGAACTTTCGGGCTTTCGTGTACAGCGTCTTTGGGATGTGGGTGTTGCGGGGATTCACCGCTTGCTCAATAATCGCCATCTGATTTCATCATCATCAGTTCTCATCGTTGTGGCAGGAATGGAAGGCGCTTTGCCCAGCGTTGTGGCAGGTTTGGCAGATTGTCCGGTGATTGCTGTTCCTACCAGCATCGGTTATGGCGCAAGTTTTAGCGGTTTAGCTCCCCTCTTGACAATGCTCAACTCCTGTGCATCTGGAATAGGTGTAGTAAATATTGATAATGGGTTTGGTGCTGCTGTTCTGGCAGGGCAAATTTTGCGAACAGCCGAGAAATTACGGATGGCATCTTCAGGATCTTGAATGGTTACACGTAAGTTATACTGAGGATTTAAATCCGTAGTCAGTGTTGATTGGGCAAAAACAAACAACTGGCTACAAATAATTGCTGTCCATAACTTATAAATTACCAAGCTATGAACTACTTCAGTGGTGTAATATCTCAGTTAATTTGGCAACTGCCAGTAAATCTGACCATGTTAGCTCAAAACATTACCGATCCAGACCTTTTAGGTCAAATGCAACAAACTTGGAATAACTTTGTCCTCACAGGTCAAGTGTGGGCGCTGTTGATTGGTCTGATTATTGGCTATATTCTACGGGGTCTGACAAGTTACGGTTGAGATGAGTAGGGAGTGGGGAGTGGGGAGAAGAGGAACGGGTGCAGGGGGCAGGGGGCAGGGGAGAAGAGGAACGGTTGTTAAGTAAAGAACTAACTTTAAAGTAATTTGTATTTCTAACTCCCCCTTGCTCCCTGCACCAGTACCCCCTGCTTCTTCTGGGGAGTGGGGAGTAGAGGTTAAAACCACTCGTGGTGTGTTTCTTTCACAGCAGTCAAGTCAAGTGGCTTCCACACCCTCCGCTATTTTCTTATGATAAATTCCTTGTGGTATTTCTAAATAACCACCTCCTTAATTGCCTAATCATCTATGACCAAAGAACAAACCTGGAGTCAACGATTTGAATCAGCCTTGCATCCTGCGATCGCGCGGTTTAATGCCAGTATAGGTTTTGATATCGAATTAATCGAATATGACCTGACTGGTTCTCAAGCTCATGCCAAAATGTTGGCTCACACAGGGATTATTTCTCCAAGCGAGGGAGAAGAACTGGTGGTGGGTTTAGAACAAATTCGCCAAGAATACCGCCAGGGCAAATTTCAGCCGGGGATTGATGCGGAGGATGTCCATTTTGCTGTGGAACGGCGATTGACGGAAATTGTGGGTGATGTGGGTAAAAAGCTGCATACGGCGCGATCGCGTAATGACCAAGTTGGAACCGATACTAGACTTTATCTCCGCGACCAAATCCAAGAAATTCGCAGTCACTTGCGGGAATTTCAAGGTGTGTTGCTGGATATAGCTGAACAGCACGTTGAAACTCTGATTCCTGGCTATACTCACCTACAACGCGCCCAACCCCTGAGTTTAGCTCATCACCTCATGGCCTATTTCCAAATGGCACAACGGGACTGGGAACGCCTGGAGGACGTTGCTGCAAGGGTGAATATTTCGCCTCTGGGGTGTGGTGCATTGGCGGGAACAACTTTCCCCATTGATCGACATTACACAGCCGAACTCTTGCATTTTGAGAGTATTTATGCTAATAGCTTGGATGGAGTGAGCGATCGCGACTTTGCCATTGAATTTCTCTGTGCGGCTAGCTTAATCATGGTTCACCTCAGCCGACTTTCAGAAGAAATTATTCTGTGGTCATCTGAAGAATTTCGTTTTATCACCCTCAAAGATAGCTGTGCCACGGGTTCGAGCATTATGCCCCAAAAGAAAAACCCTGATGTCCCAGAATTAGTGCGAGGAAAAACCGGGCGAGTATTTGGTCATCTCCAAGGAATGCTGGTAATTATGAAAGGGCTACCCCTGGCATATAACAAAGACCTCCAAGAAGATAAAGAGGGTTTATTTGACAGCGTTAACACGATCAAAGCTTCTCTAGAAGCAATGACAATATTGTTGCGGGAAGGCTTAGAATTTCGTACCCAGCGTTTAGCAGCAGCCGTAGCTGAAGATTTTTCCAATGCTACCGATGTAGCGGATTATTTAGCTGCAAAGGGTGTACCTTTCCGAGAAGCTTATAATCTTGTAGGTAAAGTAGTAAAAACCAGTATTGCCGCAGGTAAACTTTTAAAAGATTTGACTTTAGAGGAGTGGCAAGAATTACATCCAGCATTTGCCGCCGATATTTATGCAGCAATATCGCCCCGTCAAGTTGTAGCAGCCCGCAACAGTTACGGTGGTACAGGTTTTACACAAGTCAATCAGGCAATTGCCACAGCCCGCGCTCAAATTGGTGAATAGAGGGAGTGGGGAGTAGGGAGTGGGGAGTGGGGAGTAGGGAGTGGGGAGTGGGGAAAACGTTTTTGCCTTGTCTGTCCCTTCTTCCTGTAACTTATAGCAACGGACAGGGCGTTTAAGGATTTCCAAATAAAAAAACACTCAACCACTGAACGCAAAAAACCCCTCAAATCCTCTTGAATCTGTGTCCTCTGTGCCTGGTGTGGTACGCGCTACGCGCAAGCTACGCTAACGTTTATTTGGATAATTTATTTCTTGGAAGTCCCTTAACAAATCAGGGCGTACATATATATGTACGCCCTGAAAATTCAAAAACTCAAGTAATAAAGATTTCCACAGACGGCTTAATCAGTATCAGTTGCTGCTGCGCCTTCTTCTTCCTCACTCTTCGGAGGTCTTTGTTGGAACCTTCTCTGCATTCTGCCTGTAGTAGTCCGTTTACGAAACTTTCTGGCATACGCCTGGTTCCGTAGCGCCTTTTCTTTTTTCGGGTTACGGCGCTTGGCCATGTTCACCTCATTTAATAAACAACAAAAAAGTGCAACTAGGCATTACATAAGCAATATCAGCTACTTATGTTATTGATATACTTTTGGCCTAGCTTATTAATCCACATACTTTTAACAGTATACTAGTCTATCGTATTCAATACATTTATGTCAATAGTACCCAGAATCGTTTTTAAAGTTTTCAGGTGTTGAGAATTTAGGCTTGGTATGATCAGCTAGTTTTGCCAGACATCTCTGTTACAAATCAAACTGTTGGACTATCTGCACCTGGGCAAACTCAATGAAGATTGATTACAATACGAAGTTATAAGAATAAAATCCTCAATTACAACCAGATTTGTGTAACACAAAAATTAACCATATTTTCCTGGATTTTAGGTAAATTGTCGGAAATTAGAGAACACAATACACACACAACATAAGTTTGAATGTTCTTGCTTTTTATTGCAGCAGTTGTCCAGTCCACACGTAATTTATGGCGTGTAGGACAAACAGTACTGGGGATCATTTTCCGTCATCCCATTACTGGCGCTAGTATCATTCCGATATTACCAGACGGTCGAATTGTGCTGATTAAGCGGCGCGATGATGGTTGCTGGGCGTTACCTGGAGGCATGGTGGACTGGGGAGAGGATATTCCTAAAACAGTCGACCGAGAATTGATAGAAGAAACTGGACTGGAGTTGGTGAAAATTACCCGTTTAGTAGGAGTTTACTCAGCACCTGACAGAGATCCTCGCATTCATTCAATTTGTGTTGTGGTTGAAGCACAAGTTCAAGGGACAATGGAGATTCAAGATACTTTGGAGGTTATGGAAATCCAGGCTTTTGCTACGGATGCTTTACCTCTAGGCAAAATGTCTCACGATCACACTCGACAGTTAGAGGACTACTTGAATGGTCTGACAACACTGGCGTAAAGCTATTTTGGATTTGAGATTTAACGTTAAATAAAAATGGATACCCTATACCGTAACTCCCGGAGGAAACTCTCTCAAGGGCTATTATTTTGGCGCGAAGCTGGTGAAGGCACTGCTGTAATTTTTTTACATGGTGCTTGGAACGATAGTAGTCAATGGGTATCAGTAATCGATTCACTATCTCAGCATTTCCATTGCCTCTCGCCAGATTTATTAGGGTTTGGTGAGTCAGAAAGTCCTAATATTCATCACTCAATTGATTTACAGGTGGAGTGTATTGCTGAGTTTTTGCAAGCGGTGAAATTAGAAAAAGTATACTTAGTCGGCGATTCTCTTGGCGCTTGGGTTGCTGCTAGTTATGCTTTAAAGTATCCAGAAAAAGTTTATGGTTTAGTATTACTAGCGCCAGAAGGTGTAGGCATAGAAGGACAAGAAAAATATTCGCGGAAAATGCGAAAATTAGTCAGCAGTCCGCCAATATTATCGAAATTATTGCAGTGGTTTCGACCTTTAAATAAAATTTGGGGTTTAAAGGGAAAAATTGACAAAGATTTTAATCTGCGTCAGAAGTTACTAAAATATCCGACTTCTTGTCAGTTATTATTCCAAAGGCGGCAACCAGAAATTGAAGCAGAATTTCTACAGAAAAGATTACACTTGATGGAAGTTCCAGTTTTAATTTTGCAAGGCGGTCAGGATTTACTTGATGCTGTTGTCAAAACTCAAACTTATACTCAACTGCTTCCTCAAGTTGAGTTGCAAATAATTGCTCACGCTGGCAGTGATTTACCTAGTTCTTGTGCTGGAATTGTAGCTAGAGATATTCACAATTTTATCAAGGCTAATTAAAGTTTTTGAGGCATGGGGATAAATATAGAACCTCACCCCCAGCCCCTCTCCTTATTAAGGAGAGGGGAGAATATGAGAGGGGAGAATATGAGATGGGAGAATATGAGATGGGAGAATTTAGGAGTGGGGAGAATTTAAAAGTCTCTGGTTATTTCTCGTATTCCCCAAAAAATTAAATTTGGTTCTACGATTAAACGCGCGGCAATGTCTGGAAATTGATTTTGGATATAGTTTACTATTAAGGTGCGATCGCCTCCTTTAATTACAATTTTACTGTCAGGAAATAACTGCAACCAAGCTGTAACAAAATCTTTAATCCCAGCTAATAAAGTGTAAATTATCCCACTTTGAATAGCCTGTTTTGTATTTATGGCAAAACGTGGCGGTAAAGAGATAATTTCTGTTTCTAACTGTGGTAATTGTCCGGTGTTTTGACTCAGACTACTAAATTGTAAACCCAGTCCTGGCAGAATTGCGCCACCTACTAAAGACTCGTTAGCATCCGCCCCAGTGAAAGTGAATGCAGTTCCAGCATCAATTACTAAGATGGGAAAACCCCAAGTTTTTCCAGCACCCCACAAAGCCAGCGCCCGGTCAATTCCTAAAGTGGGGTACATATTTAACAGGGGGATTTGTGCCAAGGTAATCACACGCACATAAGGGTGAGTTTGCCAAATTGCTGTTTGCTGAGGAACGACAGAGGCTAAAAAAATAGGGGGATGTGAGGAGTTTTTACCTTCTACTTCCCTACGGCGACTGGGAGGAAAAATTTCTGGTGGTAAATCATCAATTCCTTGACATTTAGCTAGTTTATGTGTTAAGGATTCGGTTAAATAGTCAGTATCCCAAGTGTAGTTAAGGGTTTCACCTGTAAATAACGCCCAGTGCAGCCGCGAATTGCCAATTTCTAACGCTAACCAAATATTCTCTCTGTGTCCTCTGCGCCTCTGTGGTTTCACACTTTTAATTTTTTGAAGTCATTCATTATATTTTTCAATAAAACTTAATAATCCAGGCGTGTCACAATAAAACTAGAGGAAAATATACTCATTGTGTCAAGGAGGCCAACTATGGTAGCACTCACCGAAAGAACAGAAAAACGGCTCACCATAGAGACTGTGAAGATTGCTCAAGAAACGATCGCTATTCGGTCTTTGGATTGGGATCGCGATCGCTTTGATATTGAGTTCGGGTTACAAAACGGTACAACCTATAACTCGTTTCTGGTTCGCGGTGAAAAAACTGCCTTAGTTGATACTTCTCACGAAAAGTTTCGCCAGTTATATTTTGACACCCTCACCGGATTAATCAATCCCACAGAAATTGATTATCTAATTATCAGCCACACCGAGCCAGATCATAGCGGCTTAGTGAAAGATTTGCTAAAAATGGCTCCAGATATCACTGTTGTGGCTTCTAAAGTTGCAATCCAGTTTCTGGAAAATTTAGTCCATCAGCCGTTTAAACGCCAAATTGTTAAAAATGGCGATCGCCTAGATTTAGGTAATGGTCACGAATTTGAATTTGTGATTGCTCCTAATTTACACTGGCCAGATACTATATTCAGCTTCGATCATCAAACGAAAATTCTTTACACTTGTGATGCTTTTGGGCTGCATTATTGCTCAGATAGCACCTTTGATGAAGATTTAGCAGCAATTGAAGCAGATTTTAAATATTACTACGAGTGCTTAATGGGACCAAATGCGCGGTCAGTTTTATCTGCTCTGAAGCGGATGGCTGAACTGAAAACCATTGAGATGATTGCCACTGGTCACGGTCCCTTATTATCTCACAATGTTGAAGAGTTAACTGGACGTTATCGCATTTGGAGCCAAAGCCAAAGCAAAGCGGAAACAGCAGTGGGGATATTTTACGTTTCCGAATATGGGTATAGCGATCGCCTAGCCCAAGCCATAGCCAAAGGTATTAATAAAACCGATGTCGCTGTGGAAATTGTGGATTTAGGCGCAGGGGTTGATTTACAAGAACTGCGAGAATTAGTCAGCCGTTGCACAGGAATTGTGGTGGGGATGCCGCCGGCAGAAAGTAATGCTAATATCCAAGCGGCACTCAGTACGATTATCGGATCTGCTAAGGAAAAACAAGCCATCGGCATCTTTGAAACAGGTGGAGGCGATGACGAACCTATAGATCCTCTGTTGAGTAAATTCCGTAACTTGGGTTTAACAACAGTTTTCCCAGCGATTCGGATTAAACAAACCCCCACAGAAAACACTTACCAACTTTGTGAAGAAGCAGGTACAGACTTGGGACAATGGGTAACACGCGATCGCAGCATCAAAGCCATGAAATCTCTCGGTGCAGACCTAGACAAAGCACTAGGCAGAATCAGTGGGGGACTATATATTATTACCGCCAAAAAAGGCGATGTATCCAGCGCTATGTTAGCCTCCTGGGTTTCCCAAGCCAGCTTCAAACCGATGGGATTATCCATTGCTGTGGCTAAGGATAGGGCGATTGAATCACTGATGCAAGTAGGCGATCGCTTTGTCCTCAACGTCTTAGAAGAAGGCAATTACCAAACACTCATGAGACACTTCTTAAAGAGGTTCGCCCCTGGTGCGGATCGCTTTGAAGGAGTGAGAACTCAGCCCGCCCAAAACGGCGCTCCCATCCTCGCCGATGCCTTAGCTTATATGGAGTGTGAAGTTGTCAGTCGGATGGACTGCGGCGACCACTGGGCAGTATATAGCAACGTTTACGAAGGACGAGTTTCTAAACCAGAAGCACTCACAGCCGTCCATCATCGCAAAGTCGGGAACCATTATTAAGTGAGGTAGTGGGGAAATCGTTTTTTTCTGACATAAGACCCCACCCCTAACCCCTCCCCGCAAGCGAGGAGGGGAACTGGATTTCCGGTTAAATCCTTTATTTATGAATCAGGATTGTGTACACCCTAGCTATGAAGACAGGGAGTAGGGAGTAGGGGGAAAACCATAGAGTTTAATAGTCTCAACCTCAAGTGAAAGCGTTGTGAAGAAACCCACGCCGCCTTTGCTAAATACTTAAATAGCAATATGAAATGATGCAAAATCAACACATCACCAGTAATCCTCATTCCAATCCCCCCTCCTCGCTTACAGAGTCAAACAACTCCAATCCCCCCTCCACACTTACAGAGTCAAACAACTCCGGTCCCCCCTCCTCGCTTACAGAGTCAAATAACTCCTGTCCCCCCTCCTCGCTTGCGGGGAGGGGGCTAGGGGGTGGGGTCTCTTGGCAAAGCCCACCAGACCTCTGGAAACAACTTAAACCTCTAGCCCGACAGATGCGGACTGAACCCACATCAGCAGAAAAGCAACTTTGGCAAAGATTAAAAAATCAGCAACTGCGAGGTTTTAAGTTTCGTCGTCAGCAGATTATTGATAGATTTATCGTTGACTTTTATTGCCACGAAATCAAATTAGTGATTGAGGTGGATGGAGAGGTTCACAATTACACTCAAGTAGAAGATGCTATTCGACAAGAGTTTTTAGAATCTTTGGGTTTGCGGGTGGTGAGGTTTAAGAATGAGGATGTTTTGTTGAGGATGGAGAGTGTTTTAGAGGAAATTGCGCGTTGGTTGGAATAAGACCCCACCCCTAGCCCCTCCCCGCAAGCGAGGAGGGGGACAAGAATTATTAGAAATAAGAAATTAGAAATAAAAAACAAAAGCTATGTCAGAAAATAAACCCCGTGACGTTCAAGTTCTTCCCATTGGTACAGATACCACAGTTATGCGATCGCGCAGTTGGTCAAGACTGAGATTTGAAATTGAATATGCTTTAGCTAAGGGTACAACGGCTAATTCTTATAAAATTCAAGGTGATAAAATTGCTTTAATTGACCCTCCAGGAGAAACATTCACTCAAAGTTACCTGGAAGCATTGCAGCAACGGATGGATTTAACCACCATTGATTATGTAATTCTGGGTCATATTAATCCCAACCGCGCCGCCACCATCAAAGCTTTATTAGAGCTAGCACCACAGATTACCTTTGTCTGTTCTAATCCTGGAGCCAAAAATTTACGGGATATTTTAGAAAATCAGGATTTACCAATTATCGTCATGCGGGGCGAAGAAACCCTGAATTTAGGTAAAGGACATGATTTACAGTTCATTCCCACCCCTAACCCCCGTTATGCAGACCAACTCTGCACTTATGACCCACAAACAGAAATTCTTTACTCAGATAAGCTATTTGGGGCGCATATTTGTGGTGATCAGGTATTTGATGAAGGCTGGGAGACAATCAACGAAGACCGACGCTATTATTTTGATTGTCTGATGGCTCCCCATGCGCGTCAAGTGGAAACAGCATTAGATAAACTGGCTGATTTACCGACAAGAATGTACGCCACTGGACATGGCCCCATAGTCCGTTATGGCTTAATCGAACTGACTAAAGCTTATCGGCAATGGCTGCAACAACAAGCATCTTCTGACTTGACAGTGGCGATGATTTATGCTTCAGCCTATGGAAATACAGCTACATTAGCTCAGGCGATCGCTCGTGGTATTACTAAAGCTGGCGTAGCCGTCGAATCAATTAACTGTGAATTTACAGAACCCGAAGAAATCCGCGCTGCTGTGGAAAAATCTGCCGGTTTCGTCATCGGTTCACCTACCCTGGGCGGTCACGCACCCACACCAGTGCAAACAGCGTTAGGAATTGTCCTCTCCACCGCCACAAATAATAAACTGGCTGGGGTGTTTGGTTCTTTTGGTTGGAGTGGTGAAGCTGTCGATTTAATTGAAAACAAACTCAAAGACGCGGGTTACAGATTCGGTTTTGATGCCATTCGGGTCAAATTCAAACCCAATGATGTCACCTTACAATTGTGTGAAGAAGCCGGAACCGATTTTGCCCAAGCGTTGAAAAAAGCTAAAAAAGTGCGGGTTCCCAGCCAACCAGCCACAAATGTAGAACAAGCGGTGGGGCGCATTGTGGGTTCTCTGAGCGTCGTTACAGCCAAAGAAGGCGATATCTCCAGCGCCATGTTAGCCTCTTGGGTGTCTCAAGCCAGCTTTAATCCTCCTGGTTTAACCATAGCTGTAGCCAAAGACCGGGCTTTAGAAGCGCTGATGCACTCAGGAAATAAATTTGTCCTCAATATTCTCCCTGAAGGTAAGCATATAGGCTTAATGAAACATTTTCTCAAACCTTTTGCCCCAGGACAAGACCGATTTGGTGATGTCGCTACCCAGGACAGCGAAAGTGGTTGTCCTATCCTCACTGATGCTTTGGCATATTTGGAATGTTCCGTACAAGGTCGCTTAGAATCGGGTGATCATTGGCTGGTATATGCCACGGTAGATAATGGCAAAGTCTTAAATAAAGATGGTGTGACTGCTGTGCATCAACGTAAAACGGCAAGTCATTATTAGACATTAGCCGAATTTAATTATTTCTTGACTGCTCGTAGTTGCGCTTTAGCGCTAAAGCGCAACTACAAACCAGAAAATTTTACATTCTCTTTTCTAAATATTGACCAATCATCAACTGCTCACCAGCACGAGAGATAATTGTCTGTCTGGTGCGGTATCTGCTACCAATAAGTTTTAATTCTTCCTCAAATACCGAGCCGTTGTACTCGGTTCGTAAACATAATGTTTTAGGATTGGGGAAATAATATTTGGCGGTTACTGGCTTGGATGTGGCAAAACCGCGATCGCGATATAAGATATTTCCCATAACTCCAAATAATGTGGAACCTTGAGACTCCTTTCTGGCTTTTAACACATCTGTACTGTCCCAAGTGACTTCCGCACCACAAATTAAACTCACGGAATTGGGCAAATCGTGCCTCTGTCCCAGATTTTGCAATTCATCACATCCTGGTTCTAAAAACCGGATGCTGATCAAACTCTCCATTTCCTTAGTTTCACCCTCTGGCAAAGTATAGTAGCGTCTTTCGGATCGCCACTGACCTACTGATTCTTGGAAAAATTCTGCAATCTGGGTTTCGTCAGCAGTTTGTGCAAGTTTTAGCGGTGATGTCACTCTGAATCGTCCTCGCTTAAGCAAAAATTGGCATTACTCATATAATACATTGAGACAAAACGCAATTCTTAGTTAAAAATTTTAATACACGTCGAGGAATACTATAGCGTTATCCACTTGAATGAAGTACATCATAGCCCCCTCCTCGCTTGCGGGGAGGGGGTTGGGGGTGGGGTTCTTGTATCTCACTTAACTGATAACCGCTATACTTGATTTGCAACATTATGTATATTTATGTAAAATTAAGTATAATAATTCGGTGATCTCGAAATACAGTCTGAGATTAAAAAAACTCCTGGAAATGACTATTTAAAATTGATCCATTTTGGAGCAACAAGCAAATAATGTCCAAATATTTCTCCTAAAATCATCATTTTCTCAGGGGCTAAAAAATATTGACTTTTACTAGGCAGCATAATGGTAAATATTTTAGTGCGTGAAACGAAACACTCAAGCCAAAAAAGCTGTCAGATCGCTTATATATTCACCCTTCTGACAAGTTAGTAATATCCTTCTGAAATTACTTGAAAATATACAGGCAGTTACCGTGAAAAACTCCATTTTAGGAGCAAGATACATGATTTTGGAGAAAAAAATGCCTAAGAAACAGGCAAAATTGCCAACTGATAACGGCTCCATAAACCAGGTAATTAATCCCCAATTGCATTCAATTTTTGAAACCAGAGATAGAGCAAAAGCAGGGCATCGTCCTTTACCTCTATCTATCTTATTTATTACTTCTTTGCTAGGTATGGGACTGTTGACGGCAAGTTGTGGGTCGATGCCAAAGGAGTCTGCGAAAGCGCAATCTCAGCAAGGTGGTGAGGGAAGGCGCGGTAACAATGCCATACCTGTAGATGTGGCGATCGCTCGCACTGGCGTATTGCGGGTACAACCAATTTATACAGGGAATACTACGCCATTTCGGACTGTTTCATTGCGATCGCAAGTAGAAGCCAGACTATTGGCTTTGAACTTAGATGTAGGTGATAAAGTTAACCAGGGGCAGAACGTCGGACTGTTAGATGATGCCATCCTGTTAACATCATTAAAACAATCAGAAGCCGAACTAGCAGCCTTGGGTTCAGAAGTCGCCAGGGCAAAAACTCAGGTCAGTAATGCCCGTGCAGAAGTGGAAAGAGCGCGATTAGAATTAGTGCAGGCACAGGCAGATTCTAAACGACAACAGGAACTGTTCCAAGCCGGTGCGATCGCGCAACAAACCGCCGAACAAGCCCGCACTCAAGCAAAAACAGCAGCCCAATCACTACGAGCATCCGAAGACAGCGTGCGTACAGAACAGCAAGCCGTCGCCGCCGCCCAAGGCAGAGTCATAGCTCAACAAGCCGTAGTTGCTCAGTTGAAAGAACGCCGATCCTACGCGCGTTTAATCTCCCCCATCACTGGTGTAATTACCCAAAGAGTCACAGAACCAGGTAATCTTCTCCAACCAGGAAATGAAGTCTTGCAGATTGCCGACTTTAGCCGTATCAAAGTCGTAGTGCAAGTTTCCGAATTAGAACTGTCGCAAATTCAAGTCGGACAATCTGTGCAAGTCAGCTTAGATGCTTTCCCCAATGAATCATTAATTGGCAGAGTTACACGCATCTCTCCAGTAGCCGATGCTACAGCGCGTTTAATCCCAGTAGAAGTAGTAATTCCCAATAGCGAAAACAAAATTAGCAGTGGACTTTTAGCAAGAGTCAAATTTGAATCCCAGACATCACAGCAAGTAGTGGTGTCCCAAGCCGCGATTCAAAAACAAGCAAAAAATAATAATTCTGCTGACTCTACAAAAGATCAGAGCGAGTCAGAAGACCGCAATGGTAAAGTCTTCGTAATTACAGACAGAGAAGGTAAAACCAAAGTAACCACCCGTGCTGTAACTTTAGGGAAAAAAGCTGATGGCAACGTAGAAATTTTATCTGGCTTGCAAGCCGGGGAAACCTATGTTGCTCGTAGTGGTAGACCTTTAAAAGAGGGTGACGTTGTAGTTCTTTCAGTTTTGTCAGAAACAGCAAAGTAAAACTTAAAAATCACTTTTTGAGGCGTTTATTTAGCCCTTTTATTGGAGATTAGCAATAGATGCAGGAAGTACAGAAGGGCGGCGGATTTAGTATTAGTACTATTTCCATCCGCCGACATATCGGCACACTCATGCTGGCTTTAGCAGTAGTGGTAATGGGTGTATTTTTTATCATCAAAATACCTGTAGATTTACTCCCATCAATTACCTACCCCCGAATTGGTGTGCGAATAGCCGCACCAGGAATTTCTCCAGAGGTAGCAATTGATGAAGTCACAAGACCTTTAGAATCAGCCTTTTCAGCCACTGAAGGTGTGCTACAGATTTTTTCCCAAACTCGTGAAGGACAGGTCAGTTTGGATTTGTACTTTCAACCAGGGGGCGATATTGACCAAGCCTTAAACGATGCTACAGCTTCCTTTAATCGAGCTAGAGGCAGATTACCAGATACTATTGAAACACCACGCTTATTCAAATTTGATCCTTCCCAGTTACCAGTTTACGAATTTGCCTTAACTTCGCCCTCCTTAGATAGCCTGGATTTGCGGGTTTTTGCTGAAGAAGAACTAGTTCGCGAACTCGGCGTTGTCCCTGGAGTCGCATCGGTAGACGTATCAGGAGGAGTCAAAGAAGAAGTTAGAGTCAATCTAGATTTGGATCGTTTGCAAGCCTTGGGTGTGGGTTTGACTGATGTTTTGGATGAACTTAGAGACCGCAATCAAGATGTTTCTGGTGGTCGGCTGTTAGGACAAAATTATGAGCCATTAACTCGGACTGTGGGACGTTTCCAAAGTGCAGATGAAATTAAAAATTTGTCTTTTGAGGTCAATTCTGACCCTGATGCCAATACCTCGCCCCCAATTTTGAATCGCCGCGTTTATTTGCGAGATTTTGCCGAAGTTATTGATGGTTCTGAACAACAGCGCATCTACGTTTTACTTAACGGGGAAGCATCTGTTAAAATCAGCATTCAAAAGCAGCCAGATGCTAATACAGTTAATGTTGTTGATGGTGTAAAAAAACGTTTAGCAGAACTCCAATCATCGGGTGTAGTTCCTGAAGGAACAATACTTACAGCTACCTTGGATGAGTCAAAGTTTATCCGCAATTCCATTTCTAATGTTGTCACTTCCGGGTTAATTGGTACGGGACTAGCTGCGTTTGCGGTTTTACTCTTCCTGGGTTCCCTGCGACAAACTTTTATTATTGTCATTGCTATTCCTTTAGCCAGTTTAGCCGCCATCATTTTAATGGGAATCTTTGGCTTATCCCTAAACGTCTTCAGTTTGGGTGGTTTAGCTTTAGGTGTGGGTATTGTCGTAGATAACTCTATCGTCATGTTGGAGAACATCGCCGAGGGTGCAGGGATGACTCCCGGTAAAGATACTAAAACTCGCCTCAATTCCCAACAACTAATTCAACAAGCGGAACAAAGTAGTCGGGAAGTAGAATCAGCCTTAATTGCTTCTACGAGTACCAACTTAGTGGCGGTGATGCCATTTTTGCTGATTGGGGGCTTTATTTCACTGCTGTTTAATGAGTTAATTCTCACTATCAGCTTTTCCGTCGCCGCTTCCATTTTGATTGCGGTGACAATTATACCTATGCTCACTTCCCGCACCTTGGCATGGAAGTTTTCTAGTGGGTTGAGTAAGTTTTGGCTGCTACAAGAATTTAACCGGCGCTTTGAGACCGCGACAAACAGGTATAGGCGGTTTTTGACTGATATATTACGCTGGCGATTTTTAACAGTGGCGATCGCTCTGATCATATTCGGTGGTGGTAGTTTATGGATAGCTCCGCAAATTCCCCAAGAAATCCTGCCGCGAATTAGCACAGGACAAGCTCGATTAAATGCTCAGTTTCCTCCTGGTACGCCCCTAGAAACCAACCGCAAAGTCATGGCGATGGTAGATGACATCCTCCTCAAGCAACCCGAAACAGAATATGTCTTCACCACAGCAGGCGGCTCACTTTTCGGCACAAATGTCAATGCTAATCCTCTCAGAGGTAGTAGCACTATTACCCTCAAACCAGGGACTGATACCGAAGCTTACGTAGAACGAGTCACCCAAGAGTTTAATCAGCTAAATTTAGTGGGAATTCGCCTGCGCCTTTCTCCTGGCGAAGTGCGGGGTTTAATTCTCAGTAACTCTCCAGCCCGTGGTGCTGATGTTGATATCATCCTTCAGGGTAACGATACACAAAACTTAGAACAAGCTGGTCGAGAAGTCCTCACAGCCTTAGAAGACCGCGCCACCTTAGTCAGATTCCGTCCTGATGCTGATGACCGTCAACCCGAACTCCAAATCATTCCTGACTGGGACAGAGTAGCCAATTTTGGCTTAACTACTCAAGATATTGGCGAAACAATTCAAACCGCTATCCAAGGTAGTGTACCCACCCGACTACAACGTAGTAACCGTTTAGTCGATGTCAGAGTGCAGTTGAATCAATCATCACTGCAAGAGGTTTCTCAATTAGAGAGATTACCTTTGTTCGTTGACAATAATCGCCAAGTCCGCCTGAGCGATGTGGCGACAATTACTCCAGGACAAGCGCCTGGGGAAATTCAGAGAATTAATCAGCGTCAGGTAGTCATATTTGCAGGTAATTTGATTGAAGGAGCTAACCTCAGTGATGCTTTTACCGAGGTAGATGCCATATTAGCTAGTTTAAATTTACCTGAAGGTGTGAGTGTGTTACCCAGTTCGGCCGCTGCATCTAATCAGGAACTGCAAAACTCCCTGAAACTATTAGGTGGATTAGCAAGCTTTCTCGTTTTCGTAGTCATGGCAGTGCAGTACAATTCACTCATTGACCCCTTGGTAATTATGTTGACCATTCCTCTGGCAATAGCTGGCGGAATTTTTGGGCTTTACATTACCAATACCGCCATTGGTGCGACTGTCATCGTCGGAGCAGTTTTATTGGTGGGTATTGTAGTCAACAATGCCATCATTATGGTAGAACTAGCAAATCAAATTCGTGAACGAGACAAAGTTAATCGAAAAACTGCCATTTTGCAAGCTGCTCCTCAACGCTTACGTCCAATATTGATGACCACCATTACTACAGTTCTAGGTATGTTTCCCCTGGCTTTGGGAATTGGTGAAGGTTCAGAATTCCTGCAACCATTGGGTGTGGTAGTATTTTCGGGTTTATCTTTAGCCACATTGCTGACGCTGTTTATCATTCCCTGTTTTTATACTATGCTGCACGATTTATTACATTGGCGTTGGGCGAAGCCAATTTTAATCCGTATGGGTGGATGGAAGAAAAAGTTCGATTAACAACGATAATCTAGGATAGTCCGTTGCTCTACGCGAAAACACAGTTTCGATTCAGTGTAGGAGATGTGACTAGCCTATAGCTCTTTGTAATTGTGTAGAATAGAAAACTTTCTTAGGGGTGTAAGGTTTTGCACCCTTATAATATGTTTCAACCAAACTAATCTCTGCATTGTAGCTCTATGGATTCAGCAAAATCCTGAAAACCCCGCTAATATCGTGTTCTGTGAAAGACTTATCATTAAGGCCGCAGGGGAGCAGGGAGCAGGGAGCAGGGGGGAAAGAGGATTTACGTTTTTTGCACAGAGATGGGAATTAGAACTAATTAGGCGAACATGATATAAAACCTCAACGCGGTTGCTCTTTTGATTGCCACTGCTGAACAATCAGACTACATTATTTTCATGCCAGTATTATGCATATATTTTTTTTAGATTTACCCATGGCAAAAGTTTGAGAGAATATGCCGGAAATATATAAATTTAATACCTTGCAGGATAAAGGAAGATGGAATTTTTAAACCAGGTTTCTACTTCTAACAATCAAGAAAATTTACCACCAGATTTTAAAATGTCTCTGCGGAGTATTCTGGTAAAAAATACCGTTAATTATGTAAATAAAGAGCAACAATTAGAAATTCTTTTGCAGGAAATCAGTGGAAAAGTAGAGCAAGAAATACAAGCACGAACCGCACCGTTAAATCAAACAATCAATCATTTACAACAAGAGATTAATGAATACAAGAAAGCTGAAGCATTAAAGCAGCAAACTGAACAAAGCTTTCGCAGACACAACACTGCTCTACAGTTACTTGTGCAAAGTGAGTCACTACAATACGATGATTTTCCCACTGCTATAAAATATGTCACAAAAGTGGCTAGTCTTGGTCTAGATATAGACCGTGTAAGTGTTTGGTTATACAGTAAAGATTATAGCAAAATTCAATGTGCTGATTTATATGAACGTTCTAGTAATGCTCACAGTTCTGGTTCGGAATTGTTCGTCTGTGACTATCCTAGCTATTTTCAAGCTTTGAAAGAAGAACAAATTCTAGCAGTTGTTGATGTTCATCAAGATCCTCGCACTTCAGAATTTTCTGCAACTTATACAATTCCGCTAGGCATTACCTCAATGCTGGATGTCAGGATTTGGTCTAGAGGAAAGGTGATTGGTGTAGTATGTTGTGAACATTTGGGTAGTCTGCGTCAGTGGACTTTAGAAGAAGAAAACTTTATCAGCTCGATTACTGAATTTGTCCGCCTAGTAATTGAATCAAGCGATCGCAAATCTGTAGAAGCAGCTTTAGCTGTCAGCAAAAATCAGTTTCGTTTAGTCGTTGAGCAAACTGGACAATTGATTTATGTTTATGAACTTGCCCAAAGTCACATTCATTGGGCAGGAGCAATTGAGGAAATTACGGGATACTCTGTTGATGAATGGCAACAATTTGACCTAGCTACTTGGCAAGCACATATTCAACATGAAGATCGCCCAAGGGTTACGTTTGTATGGGCATCTGTAATCCAAAGTAAAAGCCAGTATCAAATGGAATATCGTCTACAGAAAAAAGATGGTTCCTATATCTATGTAGAAGATCGGGGCAAATTTTTAGTGAATAAGATCACAGGAACTAGCTGCATAGCTGGGACAATGAGTAATATTAGCGATCGCAAAACTGCTGAAAAAGCTTTGCGCCAATCAGAAGTTCAACTCCGCCAACAAACCCAAACACTCGAAAAGGCACTAGAGGAATTACAACGTACTCAAACTCAAATGATCCAGAGTGCAAAAATGTCTTCTCTTGGTCAGTTAGTAGCAGGTGTAGCCCACGAAATTAACAACCCAGTTAATTTTATCTATGGCAATATTACGCCAGCCAATGACTATATTCAAGATTTACTGAAACTCATTAGCTTATATCACGAATATTATCCCCAACCTGTAGCGATTATTCAGGCAGCAAATAAGGTAATAGACATAGAATTTTTGATGCAAGATTTACCTAAATTGCTGTCCTCAATGAAAATGGGAGCCGAACGCATTCGCCAAATTGTGCTTTCACTAAGAAATTTTTCCCGATTAGATGAAGCTGAATATAAAGCAGTTGATATCCACGAAGGAATTGATAGCTCTTTGCTAATTTTAAAAAGTCGTCTCAAAGGTCAACCAGGATATCCCGCCATTCAAGTTATCAAAGAATATGGTGATTTACCACTGGTAGAGTGCTACGCTGGTCAATTAAATCAGGTATTTATCAACATTTTAACTAATGCCATAGATGTCTTAGAAGAACGAGACAAAAAACGTTTGCAGGAGAAAATAGAGGAATCTCCTAGCATCATTCGGATTTCCACACAAATGCTCAACGAGGATAAAATTATGATTAAAATTAGCGACAATGGCATGGGTATACCCGAAAAAATTAAACAACTAATTTTTAACCCTTTCTTCACCACCAAACCAATTGGTAAAGGAACAGGAATGGGTATGTCTATTAGCTACCAGATTATTACCAAAAATCACGGTGGTAGATTTTACTGTATTTCATCTTCAGGCCAGGGTACACAATTTGTGATTGAAATTCCTTTAAAACAGGAAACTAAGTTAAAAATATCTCATATTTAAAAAAATATATATCCCAAAATTTATGGTGTTGTGGGTATGCTTCCATTGAGCGCTTACGCCGAAGTTTTGCTCACGAACTTATGTAATAATTAGGATTTAATCAAAATGAATTTACGTAAATGAGAATTGTAGAAATGAAAGTGCCGCGATAAAATAGCTGTTAACAGAATTTGCCAAGCACTAGGGCAAAACACGGTTTTATCTAACATCAACAGCAAGTTTTGGCAGTTCCTTTGCTTGAGAGCCGCTAAAATCCAATGTAGTTTTAGGTAATTTTTTATATTTTGAAGCGTCGGGATATGAGAGTGGTGTTTGATATTAACTAACGCGTAAATTTTCTCTTTAATTAAAATATTTGTATTTAGCCGCCGAGACAAGGAAAACTTGTGATTGTAAGCACCAGTCCAAATAGTCCGGTAAGCCAAACACTGATTGAGGAAAACCGCATGACCAAACTGAGCGATACGAATCCAAGAATCAATGTCATCACAGTTAGCATCGAGTTGGGAGTCCCAACCATAAGTTTTCCAGAAAGCATCGCGGCTGCAAGCTACCTGAACAGGCGTACCAAAGGGTACAAGTTCTAGCAACATACCGTAGTGAATATCAGCTTGTGGGATATAAAAAGCTAAACCAGGTCCAATTTTCGGGGTACGACTGAGTTCAGTTTCATGGCTATCCACCTGAGCCGCTATACAGGAACAGATCACAGCACCAGGACATAAAGCGATCGCTCTAGTCATTTCTGCTATACAATTGGGAGCCAAATAGTCATCATCATCCAAAAACTTAATCCATTCGCCGGTTGCTTGTTGCACCCCAGCATTTACCGTAGCCGAGTGACCTTTGTTAACCCCATTGCGATGATAAACAACAGAATTACCTAAGCTTTTGATGTATTCTTCAGTTTCATCAGATGAACAGTCATCGGCAACAACTACTTCACAAGGTACTGTCTGGTTAAGAGCCGAGTGAATAGCTCGCTTTAGCCAATTTAAGCGATTGTAAGTAGTAATCACGATGCTAAATCTCATAATCCGATGCCTGTAGCCCAGATTACTGTAATATAGCTTTTGTGTGCAGGTCATTGGAATCAGTAAAATTATTGATCTTTTGCTTTAAATAAGTAGACTGAAATAGGATTATCGATTTATCATTAGTGATTGTGAGTTTTTAAAGTAGAAAGACTATGAGCGCTCAAGAGATTATCCGCTCCATTGAAGCGGAACAACTAAAATCGGATCTGCCCATCATCTATGTGGGCGACACCGTAAAAGTCGGGGTCAAGATTAAAGAAGGAGAAAAGTTTCGCATCCAACCCTACGAAGGCGTAGTGATTGCCAAACGTAATGGTGGCATTAACGAAACTATTACAGTCCGCCGCGTGTTTCAAGGCATTGGTGTTGAGCGGGTATTTTTGCTGCATTCTCCCCGCATCGACAACATTAAAATCCTGCGTCGAGGTAAAGTCCGACGTGCTAAACTCTATTATTTACGCGGACGTGTAGGTAAAGCCACCCGGATCAAGCAACGGTTTGACCGCGCCTTGTAAATTTCGGTTCAAAGTATGGGAGAAATTTCTACTAGCAACCTGAACTTGCCCCTGATTTGTGACCCCGACAAAAATAACTTGAAATAAGACTCGAAATGCGTTATACTAAAAAAGGTTCAGAATAAATAACTGAATCCAACGCACTTCGTGCGCTCTTAGTTCAGTTGGTAGAACGCAGGTCTCCAAAACCTGATGTCGGGGGTTCAAGTCCTCCAGGGCGCGCTTAAAAGCAAAAAACCTATCCCGAAACAACAGCACGCCTGCTAACATAGCAGATATCCCTGGTGCTTTCGGGTGTGAATATTTTGCATTTACAGCTTTTTTGCTTTCATTAAGTATGATGCCATTAAAGCTGTGAGCCTGAATGAAAATTAGCAGGGTATAGCTTTATTTAAGAAAGGGGGAAACGACAGTGGCCAAAAAAAATGAAGCAGAAATGCCAGCAAACACCAATGGATTCAGTTTAGGCAACTTCTTTCAGGGGACGAAAGAAGAACTGGAAAAAGTGGTTTGGCCAAGTCGAAAGCAGCTAGTGAGCGAATCAGCAGGTGTGCTGCTAATGGTGACACTCTCCGCATCTTTGATATATTTGGTCGATGGATTGTTCGGTTGGGTAGCACAACAGGTATTCTGATGACTTCTGCAACAGACGAACCATATAACTCAGCTTTGCATTCTGAAGAAGGAGCAGAAACAGCCCTCAATGAAGTACGCTGGTATGCAGTCCAAGTAGCTTCAGGCTGTGAAAAACGCGTCAAGACAAACTTGGAGCAGCGTATCCAAACCTTTGATGTATCCGACAAAATTGTGCAAGTGGAAATCCCCCACACGCCAGCAGTGAAAATTCGCAAAGATGGCAGTCGTCAGCAAACAGAGGAAAAAGTTTTTCCTGGTTATGTGCTAGTACGAATGGTGATGGAAGATGACACTTGGCAAGTGGTGCGAAACACCTCCCATGTAATTAATTTCGTGGGAGCGGAACAAAAACGTGGCGGTAGCAAAAGCCGAGGTCACGTAAAACCAGTACCTTTAGGTCCATCAGAAGTAGAACGGATCTTCAAACAGACTAGCGAACAGGAGCCAATTGTCAAAATTGACATGGCTGCTGGTGATAAGATAGTTGTGCTTTCAGGTCCTTTTAAAGACTTTGAAGGCGAGGTGATTGAAGTCAGTCCAGAGCGAAGCAAATTAAAAGCCTTGCTTTCGATTTTTGGACGAGATACACCAGTAGAATTGGAATTTAATCAGGTAGAAAAACAGAGTTAACACAAAATGGCGAAGAAAGTAGTAGCGGTCATTAAACTGGCCCTGAATGCTGGAAAAGCCAACCCAGCACCACCAGTGGGACCCGCATTGGGTCAACATGGTGTGAACATTATGATGTTCTGCAAAGAGTACAATGCCAAAACAGCAGACCAAGCTGGAATGGTAATCCCTGTAGAAATTTCGGTATTTGAAGACCGGAGTTTTACATTTGTACTCAAGACACCACCAGCATCAGGTACCTGATTCGCAAGGCAGCGAAAATCGAAAGAGGCTCTAGTGAACCCAACAAAAATAAAGTTGGATCAATTACAAAAGCTCAATTGCAAGAAATTGCCCAAACCAAAATGCCTGATCTCAACGCCAATGATATCGAAGCGGCGATGAAGATTGTGGCAGGTACTGCCAAAAATATGGGCGTAACCATCTCGGATTAGCCATTAGTCATTGGTCATTGGTCATTGGTCATTAGTCATTTGTAGATAAAAATACAACTGGCAAAGGACAAAAGAAAAAAATTATTCGGGGGAGAGGTAAATTCTCGTAATTACCCCAGGAGAAAAAAATGGGCAAAAAAGTATCACGCCGCTTGCAGGGGCTGCTAGAAAAAGTCGAAGATAGGGACTATACGCCCCTAGACGCTTTAAATCTGCTAAAAGAAACGGCAACGGCTAAGTTTGCTGAAGCCGCAGAAGCGCATATCAGATTAGGGATTGACCCTAAGTATACAGACCAACAGTTGCGGACAACGGTAACTCTACCCAAAGGTACAGGACAAATTGTGCGGGTGGCAGTAATTGCCAGGGGTGAAAAAGTTACCGAAGCTAGTAATGCTGGTGCTGATATAGTTGGCTCTGATGAGCTGATTAACGAAATTCAACAAGGGATGATGGATTTCGATAAGCTGATTGCGACACCGGATGTAATGCCACAGGTAGCGAAACTGGGTAAGTTACTCGGTCCCCGTGGTTTGATGCCATCACCCAAGGGTGGAACGGTGACATTTGACGTAGCCAGTGCGATCGCTGAATTCAAAGCTGGTAAATTAGAATTCCGGGCTGATCGGACAGGTATTGTCCATGTTATGTTTGGTAAGGCATCTTTCTCGCCTGAAGATTTGTTGGTAAACTTGAAGGCATTGCAAGAGACGATTGATCGCAACCGTCCTTCAGGAGCCAAAGGCCGTTATTGGCGGACAATTTATGTCACCTCAACTATGGGGCCATCAATTAAAGTCGATATCAACGCTCTCCGGGATTTAAAACTAAGCGAATTAGCTTAACGAAGATGAGGGAATAGAGACTAGAAAATATTCTTTGAGTAATCAATTTTTTTCTGAGTACCTACTGAACTCATGCCCCAAAACTAAATAAGCCAAGCCGGAGACAGCAGGAGCCAAAAGCTCAAATATCCTGCCGAGGTTAAAGCTCTAATTGCCTGAAGTGCCACCGATTGAGGTGTGAGTACTAACGTAGTATGAGTTTTCCTATGAAACCCCGGCTCGGATAGCTGGGGTTAATTGTTTTTACTGGCTGATAGTAAAACCCTTTCAGGTAATCTATTGGCTCTCGAATTAACACCGATAAACAAAAACCCAGCGACAGATTTAGTTAAAGCACCGAAGTAAAACCGAATTTAGTCTCATAAGTAGATGTTCTGAAAGTTTTACTTGATGAAAAATAATGATTTTGCCCTTGGAGGTAAAACTAAACATGGGTAGAACGCTAGAAAATAAAAAAGAGATTGTAGCTGATCTCAAAAACACTCTGAGTGAGTCAACTTTGGCACTGGTAATTGATTATCAGGGTTTAACAGTTGCTCAAATCACTGACTTACGGCAAAAGCTGCGTCCGAGTGGCGCTGTCTGTAAGGTAACGAAAAACACCTTAATGGGCATTGCCATTGATGGTGACGAGAACTGGAAACCACTTTCGGAATTGCTCCAAGGTGCTTCGGCCTTTTTGTTGGTTAAAGAAGATTTTTCTTCAGCAATTAAGGCTTATCAAGAGTTCCAGAAAGTTACCAAGAAGACAGAACTTCGTGGTGGCGTTATGGAAGGTCGCCTGCTGAAGGAGACTGATGTCAAGGCTCTAGGAGACTTGCCATCCAAGGAACAACTCATGGCGCAAATTGCCGGAGCTATCAACGCCTTGGCTACCAAAGTGGCTGTTGGTATCAACGAAGTTCCCAGTTCTTTGGCTCGTGCTTTGCAAGCTGTGGCTGAGAAAGAGCAAGAACAAGGTGAGAGTACCGAAAGTGCAGAACCGAGTACCGAAAGTGCGGCTGAATAAAATTCGCCAAATTACAACCAAGTCTGCCTGCTGGAGTTTACTGTTAATTGCAGCTTTTGGTAGGCAACAACAAAATTTACATTACAGGAGTTATATCAATGTCTGCTACAACTGATCAAATTCTCGAACAATTGAAAACCCTCTCTTTGCTGGAAGCATCTGAATTAGTTAAGCAAATTGAAGAAGCTTTCGGCGTAAGTGCTGCTGCACCTGCTGGTGGAATGATGATGATGGCTCCTGGTGCTGCTGCTGCTGCTGAACCAGTTGAAGAAAAAACTGAGTTTGATGTGGTACTAGATTCAGTTCCAGCTGACAAGAAGATTGCTGTTCTGAAGATTGTCCGCGAATTGACTGGTTTAGGTCTCAAAGAAGCCAAAGATATGGTGGAAGCTGCGCCTAAAGCAGTCAAGGAAGGTATTACTAAGGACGCGGCTGAAGATGCCAAGAAGCGCATCGAAGAAGCTGGCGGTAAGGTAACTATCAAGTAATTAGGATTGCCCATAGACTTGTAGTTTAGGGACTATCAGAAAAAGCCTGCTTGTGCAGGCTTTTTTTTTAATGCAAATCAGCGTCCCAGACACCGATGTAAATTCGATCTTGCTGATTGCGTTCAATTACACCTTTTAATCCGCCGACATTAAATGAGTATCGCCTAGTTTGGCGATCGCTTACTTTTTGGAGTCCTTGTTTAATATCACTATTAGCATTACCACCAAGCATTCCCTGTAATGTTCTTTGCATTACTTCTGGCGGGATAGATTCGGCAAAGGATACTTCGGTTTGGCGCAGGACTCCGGTTTTTTGGTCAAATAAGTAACCAAGGTCAACATTACCTTCTAACCGATAAAGCACCGCACGAGTATTCCATAAGCCTTTGGAAGTTTTGCTGGGCTTACCTAATGCTGCTTTGACCGCATCTTGAGAAGTTCCAGTGGTAAATGCCGGCACATTGGAACTTCTGGTGTTGCTGGGAGCAGCATCTTGATTTCGCTGCGGTGGTGGTTCTGGCGTTTCTGGCTGCGGTGGCGTTTCTGGAGTTTCTGGCTGTGGTGGGGTTTCTGGAGTTTCTGGCTGCGGTGGCGTTTCTGGTATTAATGCATCTTCTGGCGGCGGTGATGGTATGGAGATATCCGGTTCTGGTACAAATGTGGGCGTTACTTGTGGCTGCGGTTGTACAGGTACTTCTCTCTCTGAACGAGGTTGTACAGCTACTGGTAGTTCGTCAGGTTCGTCAGGTGAGGATTTTGATGAAGAAGTGGGATCTAAAGTATTTGAGTTGGATGATGGTGTGGGTGTAGATGATGTAATGATAGATTCTTCAGACTGTGGTTGACGAGTGACGCTAGAAATTGCTACCCCACCAATTAAGCCCCCCAAAACTAAACTACCGATAATTAAAGCGGGTTTTTGCCAGTTGCTGGGAGAAATAGTTGGCGCAGCAGGAGATATTATGGCCTGGGTGGCCTGAGTTGATGCAGCTTTGGCTGGACTGAGGCTGACTGTGGCGTTAGTGATAGAAGATTGTAGAGATATATCAGTGGCGGATTTTAAAGCATATAGCATTTTACTGGCAGTGCTATAGCGATCGCTCACATGGGGCTGAATTGCCTGATTAATGACTTTTGCTAGATGTGGCGAGATATCCGGGACGAATTCTTGCCAGATAATTTCCCCAGTTTGCAGGTGTGTCTGTAGTTCTGGTGGGTGTTTACCTGTCAGTAAATAAATCGCCGTCAAGCCTAAACTATAGATATCAGTGGCGTAAACTGGTCGTCCGATGGCTTGTTCTGTGGGCATATACCCAGGTGTGCCAATGACAAGCGATCGCGTAGGATGATTGGAGGGACTAACCACTGAACGTATAGTTTCCTTGACTGCACCAAAATCAATCAAAAATGGCTTATTATCTGTCGCGCGCAGAATAATGTTATCGGGTTTGATATCCCGGTGAATAATACCTTTACTGTGGACATAATCTAAAACTGATAACAGACTTAAAAGAATTTCTCGAACAGTAGTTTCCTTCTCATAGCCTTTTTCCTCGACAATATTTGTCAAAGTTGGCCCTTCAATCCATTCTTGAACCAAGAAAAACAGTTCATTCTCCGAAAAGTAGGCAAATAACTTAGGAATTTGGTTACAACTGTCACCCAGATACTCCAAAGTTGCAGCTTCCCTCTCAAAGCGCTGTTGAATCATTTGGTAGGTTTTTGGGTCATTGGCTATCGGTCTAAGTTGCTTGATGACACAGCGCCGGCGCGAAGGGATATGTGTGTCTTCGGCCAGAAAGGTTTCCCCAAATCCACCTGCGCCGAGTACTTTAATTACTTGATAGCGATTGTTCAGCAGCGTTATTGTCATGAAAATTTACAAGCGATCGCCTTTTCCAAATGTACATCAGATACAAGAGACGAGTTTCAGACAGGTTATATCCCAATATGGTTCAAATCATCATAATTAACCGCCGATAAATCCAAATTTTTCCGTTGTGGCAGAACTATTTAACTTGACTAACGACCCATCGGCTATTTTCAGCATCCCATAAAAGGGAAAAGCTCACAGCACCAGGAACTTGTCTACCATTTTTCATCAAGTATTTAAACTTAGCATTGACGGTGGCTGTTTCTGTACTGGCTTCTAACAAACTAACTTGTTCAACATTGACGCTTTCAACCTTTCCTCCCCACCAGTCGATGTAAGAAAGATAACCATCGGGATGAAGACGTTGATTACTTTGTAGACTGGGAGCTAGTTGATTCCACGCATTTTCATATTCACCCTGATTAATATTGACATAATAATTTTGTACAGCTTCGGTAGGAGTTGGTCGATTAATTTCTGGCTGTGTTACCGCAGGAGGTGGAGAAGATGGGGGTTGAGAAATAACTCTTGCAGGAGGTAGAGAATTTACAGGTGGTATAACTTCTGGTGGTTCAATAGGATTTGGTGCAGGTTCTGTAATATTCGGCACTTCATTTCGATTGGGCGCAGGTTCTTTAAATGAGTCCGTTAATTGGGTAACTGGTTGCGGAGGTCTATTAAGGGCAAAACCAATAATGATAGAAGCGCCTATTAAACCACCGACAATTAAACTGCCGAGAAAAATTCCTTTTTTTCCCCTAGCTGGCTCAGGAGGCTGGGAAATAGTCGCTCCTGGGCTAACCGCAACTGTGTGTTGAGATGGGATTTGAGGCGGTGCTGTGGCTACTACTGGATGTTGATAAGCGACTGTAGAAGGGAAACTTGTTGACCCTAATTGTAATGCCTCTAACATCGCTCTGGCAGTGGGAAAGCGATCGCGTGGATGATAGGCGATCGCTCGGTCTATCACCCCTGCTAATGTATGATTAATGTGGCTAGCATACTGTCGCCAGACAATTTCACCTGTCTGAGAATCTGACTCTAACTGTTGTGGTTGTTTTCCAGTCAGTAAATAAATCGCTGTCAATCCCAAACTATATAAATCACTAGAATAAACTGGTCTGCCGGCTGCTTGCTCACTCGGCATATATCCCGGCGTACCAATCACAATCGAACTGGTAGGAAGACCTTGGGAATTAACCACCGTTCCCATTGATTCCCGCACCGCACCGAAATCAATTAACACCGATTTACCGTCACGATGACGCAGCATAATGTTATCCGGCTTGATATCACGGTGAATAATACGCTGCGAATGGACATACTCCAGCACTGGTAACAAATCCAGTAAAATTTCCCCCACAGCAGTTTCACTAAACAACCCCTGCTTTTGCAGTTTTGCCGTTAAAGTATCACCTGAAACCCACTCTTGAACTAAATAAAATTGCCCCTCCGACTGAAAGTAAGCATACAGCGTCGGTATTTGGTCAATACATCCACCCAACTCTTCTAAAATTGCCGCTTCTCGTTGAAACCGTTCCTGTACCAACTGATAAATTTGGGGATTATTCTGAATTGGCCTAAGCTGTTTAATTACACAAGAACGGCTAGAAGGCATTTGAGTATCCTCCGCCAGAAAAGTTTCCCCAAATCCACCACTTCCCAAAGTCCGAATTACTTGATAACGGTTGTTTAGCAGTATTTGCATAAATGGTCCTTCACCCACATCAAACCTCTGCGTACCTTTGCGCTTCACTCCGCGCCCCTTTGCGTTTAAACTCCTAATTATTTCGGAAAATGTCTTCTTTGATAACGGTCTTGAAATTTACTAATATATTCAGCATTACGCTGCTCTAAATTTGACAGTAATTTAGGAGGAAATGCTTTTGGTGAGTATACCGGATTATACCAAGTTTGATTATTAAAATATTGTTGTAATCCAGGAGTATCAAAGCGACGACCGTGACGAGCATAAATTGAATTTCGCATAATATCTAGCTCCAAACCGTCTTTTTCCTCCAAATCAGCATCAATTACGGCTCTTTCCGACAGCCACAAATAACTGTTTGTTGTAGTAGATGGCAATATAGTTTGTGGGATGACTGGAGATGTAATATTTTTCTGGATGACTGGAGATGAAGAGACAACAGGAGTTTCTGTAACTGTGGGTGTGACTTCTTGGTTAACTACAGGTTGAGGGGAAGGTTTCAATACCTGACTAAGAATTACAGATGCACCGATTAACCCACCTGCAATCACACCACCCATGAGGATACTACGGTGATTATTGCTTTGAGTTACAGTCTGCTGATTAACAGGAACAGTTGGTGGTGGTGCAAAAATCGGTTGTGTCGGTGGAATCGGATTTGCTACGGGATGTAATGCATCTAACATAGCTCTGGCAGTGGGAAAGCGATCTCGTGGGTGATAGGCGATCGCTCGGTCTATCACCCCTGCTAATGTATGATTAATGTGGCTAGCATAGTGTCGCCAGACAATTTCACCTGTCTGAGAATCTGACTCTAACTGTTGTGGTTGTTTCCCCGTCAGTAAATAAATCGCTGTCAATCCCAAACTATATAAATCACTAGAATAAACTGGTCTGCCGGCTGCTTGCTCACTCGGCATATATCCCGGCGTACCAATCACAATCGAACTGGTAGGAAGACCTTGAGAATTAACCACCGTTCCCATTGATTCCCGCACCGCACCGAAATCAATTAACACCGATTTACCGTCACGATGACGCAGCATAATGTTATCCGGCTTGATATCACGGTGAATAATACGCTGCGAATGAACATACTCCAGCACTGGTAACAAATCCAGTAAAATTTCCCCCACAGCAGTTTCACTAAACAACCCCTGCTTTTGCAGTTTTGCCGTTAAAGTATCACCTGAAACCCACTCTTGAACTAAATAAAATTGCCCCTGCGACTGAAAGTAAGCATATAGCGTCGGTATTTGGTCAATACATCCACCCAACTCTTCTAAAATTGCCGCTTCTCGTTGAAACCGTTCCTGTACCAACTGATAAATTTGGGGATTATTCTGAATTGGTCTGAGCTGTTTAATCACACAAGAACGGCTAGAAGGCATTTGAGTATCCTCCGCCAGAAAAGTTTCCCCAAATCCACCACTTCCCAAAGTCCGAATTACTTGATAACGGTTGTTTAGCAGTATTTGCATAAATGGTCCTTCACCCACATCAAACCTCTGCGTACCTTTGCGCTTCACTCCGCGCCCCTTTGCGTTTAAACTCCCCACCTCAATTCACTTCAAATCCAACAACCCCTCCTCCTTCAACTTAGGACTAAAACGAAATTGTTCCTGCAAACCCCGTTCCTTCAACACCAATAAAATTTCTGCTTCTACTCGCCTAGCCACATTTTTAATGATTTTGATTTCTGCCAATTCATCATTAGCTGGATGGTGATATTTCTCTTGTTCTTCAGAAGTCATTAACGGTTTAACATTTATCGGCTGTGTCCAGATTTCCTGATTATCTGCATTTCCTAAAGGAACACTACCATTTTCAGCAATCCAAGCATTTTCAATATTTTCTAAAATTGTGCGGCTAGGGCGGGAGATAGTTTGAACTTTCACCCAATAACATTCTTGAGGCTGACGGACTAAATGCTGCTTTAGACTCAGGTAAACATCGCGGGAATACCCTACAAATTGCAGCACCTGCTCTTGGTTAAAGATGGCATAAACTCCTATTTTTCCCTGATAAATTTCAGGTAATTGCCCATGCTCGTCAATGTAAGGAAAATACTCCAAATTTGCTAAAGCCGGAATATTTATTTCATTAGTCATATATAAAACCTAAAACTTGCTATGCCTTGATAATTGCGAGATCATCAACCAATTTTTTGATAAATTGCACAAAGGCGACTGGGTTGGAAAATCTTGGCGGTGAACATAAAATTTGGCGGTACGTTGATAATTACATACTCGTCAGACTCATTATATTTTTCCAATTCTGCTGGCATTCCTTTAGGAGTAGATAAGCTGTAAGGAACTGGCTGAAAAAGTAGTTCTGTAAATTCAACTTTTTCAAATTTGGACTGTTGGCAAATTTGTTGTAAAAAAGATTCACTTTGCAACAATTGGAATAAAGTTTCTTGTGCTTGTGCTTGTAGAGTGAAACTGGTATCAAAGTTTTGAATAATTTTAAAAGGCATTTTGTGTATAGGGAGTTTATTTTTGCAGATAGAATTCCAGCATTTTACACAATACGGTTCAGTTAAGGAACCAAACTCTTGGTTAAAGTCATTTTTTTTAACATTCGTGCAGTGTATACCACAAAGGTGCAGAAGACTGATCAAGAAAAGAAAGAGAAGGAAAGAATTGCTTAACTGAACTGGATTGGAGCAGATTTTCCGAAACAAGTCAAAAGTAAAAAGGCAAAAGAATGACTTCTTTTGCCTTTTATCTGTTGAAGTTTTAGCTTTAATCTATGGCTACGCCACACTAGCTATCGTAATCATCTTCATCGTCATCTACTTCTTCGTAATCATCCTCATCATCATCTTCTTCTTCTACCAAGTCGCTCACTTCATCAGCAATCAACTCATCTTCTTCATCCAAAATAGGTCTTTCGGCACGTCGTTTGCCAAATCCAGTTTCCGCCAACCCAGCAGATTCTAAGTTGTAGGTACGCGCTGTGCGGTCATCTAGCACCATATCCAGAGGATCATCAATTTCATCCAACACCGCATTGGTATCAGCGATCGCATATTCATCAATCGCCCCTGGTTCCTCATAGGTATTGTAACCAGTACCAGCCGGAATCAAACGCCCGATAATCACGTTTTCCTTCAGTCCTCGCAGCCAGTCAGATTTACCTTCAATCGCTGCTTCGGTGAGTACCCGCGTAGTCTCTTGGAAAGATGCCGCCGAAATGAAGCTGTCGGTGTTCAACGATGCCTTAGTAATCCCCAACAGCACCGGCGTATATTGCGCCCGCGCCCCGCCAGTAATGGCCATGGCTTCATTCACCTGTTCCACTTGGCGCAGTTCCACCAACTCCCCAGGCAGCATGGTAGTGTCTCCACCATCATCAATCCTGACTTTGTTGGTCATCTGGCGGACAATTACCTCAATGTGCTTGTCAGAAATCTCAATCCCCTGGGACTGATACACCATCTGCACTTCATTCACCAAAAATGTCTGCACCTTCTGCAAAGCATGACTGGCACAAGCATAAACCCCATCCTCAGAACCCAGGCTAAAGAATACCTCCAAAATCTCATGGGGGTTAGATGGTCCATCACTCAACGGTTCACCGGCGGAAATCATTGAGCCATCTGGCATCATTAAATTCTGTCCAGGTCCGAGAGGATAATCTGTAACTACACCATTGGGTTCTATGACTTTAGCAGCGATCGCTTCATCACTACCCTCAGCATAAACCACCTTCAGTTCACCAGAGCGCTTGGCTAAAATACAAGCTTCCTTGGGTTTACGGGCTTCCAGCAACTCTTCAATCCGAGGCAAACCTTGAATAATGTCTCCAGTTTTCGCCCGTTCAAACACCAACAGCACCAAATTATCGCCCCGTTGCACCAAATCCCCATCTTCTATCTGCAACACAGCCCCAGGGCTGACTCGATAGGGACGACCAACACGGATATTGATGGCATACTGTTGGGCAGTCAGCGCCGATTCCCCAGTAGCAGATGCAGCAGTATTATCTACTACTTCCAATACTTGCCCAGAATCCTCAGCGAACACCCCCGGAGCAATTTCTGCCCCTTCTACCAACAAATCACCCTTCTTCACCTTGGGTTGGGCGCTAGTAGTCATAGTGATTTTGTCGCTATCACGCAACACCAAACAACGACGCACCGCTTCCGTACCGGCTCGCACACCCCGCACTATACCCCCCTCTTTACCCAAAATTTGGGTACTGGCAACCACAGAACCAGGGGCAATGCTGTCTCCATCCTCCACCTGCAAACTCGTCTGAGTGCTGCCTTGGGTGGCATCGGCGGTAATATCTCGGCGAATTACCAAAGATTCCAAAATCACCAGTTGCAAGCGTTGAACTTCGGGATTTTCCGTATCCTCCACCAGTTCAATATCCGCAGCCAAAGGAGAAGCAGAATGGTCTTGTTCCCCATCCTGTTCAATTTCCAGCACTAGCTGAGTCCGCAGTAATTCCACACCTTCAACAGACTTCACCCGTTCGGAATCCTTATAAGGCAGACGTTGCACAGCCCGCATTTGAATTGAACGTCCCGTTTGTTGACTAATAGATGTAGTCGAAGGCACATCTGGGTTATTGGGTACAGCAAACTCCACCACCGGACGGCTCAACAATGCCGGACCTTCAGTCGATTCAATATATTGGATGTAGCGTAACTCCGTCACCACAGTTCCTTGGAATTCTTCCCCAGGTTGGACAAAGGTGTTATCTCTGCCCATGACTGCTTCTGGATCATCCACCATCAACAGTTCCCCAGGCTTCACCACTACTTCCCGAAGGATGTCGTTTTTCTGGGTAACTTCAATCACACCACTGTTTTGGCAGAAGATATCCTTGACAACTTCCGTGCCGGCTTCCACAAACTGCCCATCTTCCACCAACAGCAAGGAGATATCTTTATTCACTTCGTGGGTTTCTTCGGGAATCCACAGCAAAGTTCCCCCCTGGACCACTTCATAACCCAGCTTGGCTTTGCCTTTTTTCTGAACTTCCACACCGCCAAACTTCAAGAAGCCCCCGGTGTTGGTGCGGTAGCGCTCATCAATCAACTCAGCCACAACCTGACCATTCTGCACCTTTGTGCCTGGGGTAGCCCGGAGGTTAAACACTTGGTTATTACCAGTGGTGATTAAATAGTGGTTGCGCCCTTGAGAACTTTCCACAGTCACCGTGGCTTGGTCTAAGACTACCGAAGCCGTGATAATTTCAATTTCTCTGGTACTCTTACCTGCGATCGCTTCTGGCAAACGCACTACACCACCATGCACCGTAGTTAACTTGGTTTCTGCCAAAACTCCATTTTCGGCAACTTGATCGCCATTTTTGACAATCAATTCTGCCCCAGGAGGCAAGTTATAAACTTCTCCAGACAGCACCCAAATCAAACCCCCCCGTGCGGCTGTGGTGGTGGTGTTTCCCTGACGGTCGGTTTTTTGTTCGGGAACCACATCAGCAAACTGCACCTCTCCGGCTAAGTTAGAAGCTACATCTTTGACTGCTTTTTCAGTATTCGTCCGAGTTGTGCGTCCACCCAGTGCCACCTCAGCCAGCAACTGACCGATTTTTACCTGTTGTCCTTCATGGACATAGAGAGTCGAACCTTGAGTCACATGAATTTCTTGATGTTCCTTGTCCCCAGAACCGTCTTTTTTCGGTTCCAAGTTGATGATGCCATTGGCTTCAACATACAGAGCATCTTCCCCGTGGCGGGTGCGATAGGTTCTAGTTCTCAATTTCCGGGGTAGACGGATAGTACCTTCGGTTTTAGAACGGACTTGCTGCGCCACTTCCCCGGTAAACACACCCCCGGTGTGGAATGTCCGCATGGTCAACTGTGTTCCAGGTTCACCGATACTTTGAGCCGCAATAATCCCCACCGCTTCGCCCAAATCTACCATTTTGGCGTGTGCCAAACTCCAGCCGTAGCAGTGTTGACACACCGAACGGGCGGCTTCACAAGTTAGAGGCGATCGCGTCACCACTTGAGTCACCCCAGCTTTCCCAATTTCTATAGCCAAGTCATCAGAAATTGGTGTATTGCGGGCGGCAATCACTTCCTTAGTGACCGGATGCACTACATCCTCAGCAACTACCCGTCCCAGCAAGCGTTGAGCCAGAGGAATCAAGATTTTGCCCCCTTCGGTCATCGCCCGTACCGGAATCCCTCTGGTAGTGCCGCAGTCAAATTCCCGAATAATTACATCTTGGGAAACATCCACCAGCCGCCGGGTAAGATAACCAGAGTCAGCAGTCCGCAATGCAGTATCTACCAACCCTTTGCGCGCACCGTAAGAGGAGATAATGTATTCCGTTACCGTCAGACCTTCGCGGAAATTGGTTTTAATCGGTAAATCTATAATTTCCCCTTGCGGATCTGCCATCAGCCCCCGCATCCCCACCAACTGCCGCACCTGAGAGATATTACCCCGCGCCCCAGAGAAGGCCATCATGTAGACAGAGTTCAGGGGGTCAGTTTTCTTAAAGTGAACCACCACCTCATCCTTCAGAGCTTCACTCGTACCGTTCCAAGTATCAATTACCTTTTGGAAACGCTCCACCTCAGTGATTTCACCCCGTTGGTAACGAGTTTCCGTAGCCCGAATTTCTTCTTCTGCTGCTTCTAAGAGCGATCGCTTAGTGGGCGGAATCATCAAGTCATCTACACTAATAGAGACTCCCGCCTTAGTAGCATAGCGAAAACCCAACTCTTTCAACTTATCCGCCATTACAGCAGTGCGCGCCGTACCATAATGGGTAAACGCCCAGGAAATTAACTTTCTCAGTTGACCCTTGTCAACTACGCGATTCCGAAAAACAGCCTTTTCCTTAGTCATTAATTATTAGTCCTTAGTCAATCAATTTTAGATTTTAGATTTTAGATTTTGGATTAGACTGCAATCTAAAATCGCAAATCCAAAATCCAAAATTCTTTGCTCCCTAGACCGCCAAAGCTTCCTGAATAGCATTGTTGTAAATAACTCGTCCAGGCGTAGTCCGGACATACTGAGAAATCATATTTCCCTGAGCATCTTCCCTAATGCGGCGATATTTATACAGCAAAGTCCGAGTTTTGTCAGCGTTTTCCGTCACTTCTAGCGGCTGATTATCCGGTTCATCACATTCCACCTCGCCATCAAACCGCACGTAAACATACGCGTGTAAGTCAACTTGGTCTTGATGGAAAGCCATAATTACATCTTCCATGGAAGCATAAAACTTACCAGTACCCTTAGTAGCACCAGGGTTTTCGGCGGTTAAATAATATGCCCCCAACACCATATCTTGACTAGGAGTAATAATCGGTCTACCCGTAGCCGGAGACAAAACATTATTAGAAGCCAGCATCAACAACCGGGCTTCCGCCTGACTTTCTAGAGACAGAGGCACGTGTACCGCCATTTGGTCACCATCAAAGTCAGCGTTAAAAGCTGGACAAACCAACGGATGTAATTGAATCGCTCGTCCTTCCACCAACACAGGTTCAAAAGCCTGAATACCTAAGCGGTGTAGAGTTGGCGCACGGTTCAGCATCACTGGGTGTCCTGAAATTACCTCTTCCAGCACATCCCACACACTGGGGTCGTTGCGAGAAATCAGCTTCTTAGCCGCCTTGATATTATTCACCATGCCGCTACGAATCAGGCGATTAATCACAAAGGGCTGAAATAACTCAATGGCCATTTCCCTGGGCAAACCGCACTGGTGAATTCTCAGCTTCGGTCCGACTACAATTACCGAACGTCCCGAATAGTCAACTCGTTTACCCAACAAGTTTTGGCGGAAACGTCCTTGTTTACCTTCAATAATGTCAGACAAAGACTTGAGGGGTCGGTTATTTGCCCCCACCACTGTGCGTCCCCGACGACCATTGTCAATCAAAGCATCCACTGCTTCTTGCAGCATCCGCTTTTCGTTCCGCACAATAATTTCTGGTGCGAGAATTTCTTGCAGACGCGCCAAACGATTGTTACGGTTAATTACCCGGCGATACAAATCGTTCAAATCACTAGTGGCGAACCGTCCACCATCCAGCTGTACCATTGGGCGCAAATCAGGGGGAATTACCGGAATCACTGCCATCACCATCCACTCTGGTTTAGAACCAGTAGCAATGAAGTTGTCAATTACCCGTAGCCGTTTAATCAGCTTTGCCCGCTTCTGTCCCTTAGCATTACCAATTTCCTCGCGCAGGTTTTCGGCTTCTTGCTCTAAATTAATATCAGCTAGTAAACGTAGTAATGCTTCTGCACCGATGCCGACCTCTACCCCTACCAACAGGGAATCTTCACTATATATTTGGTCTTCGATTTCCAACCATTGGTCTTCACTGAGTAGCTGTTTGTAGCTTAATGTTTCTGCATTACCAGGACTCAGGACAACATAAGAGTTGAAATAGACTATCTGCTCCACATCTCGCAAGGGCATATCGAGCAGAATGGAGATGTAGCTAGGAATACCCTTGAGATACCAAACGTGGGCGACCGGGGCAGCGAGTTTAATATACCCCATTCTGTGACGACGCACGCGCGACTCGGTGACTTCTACACCACAGCGCTCGCAGACAATGCCACGGTGACGGACTCTTTTATACTTACCACAATGGCATTCCCAATCTTTCGCCGGGCCAAAGATGCGCTCACAAAATAAGCCGTCCATCTCTGGTTTCAAGGTGCGGTAATTAATTGTCTCCGGCTTTGTTACTTCACCAACGAGTTGACCATTAGGTAAAGTGCGCTCACCCCACTGCCTGATGCGTTCCGGTGATGCCAAGCCGATTTTAACGTAGTCAAACTGATTACTTTGGGCGGGTCTCATAATTAATTTTTTATTCTGATCACGGATTAGACGGATTAAAGGATTTCACGGATTTGAGCATCTGTTGCTATTACAAATAATCTCATCCGCGCAATCCTTATTCTGATCACGGATTAGACGGATTAAAGGATTTCACGGATTTGAGCATCTGTTGCTATCACAAATAATCTCATCCGCGCAATCCTTTAATCAGTGTTCGTAATTTGGGGATTGGGGATTAGGGATTAGGGATTACAGTTCAGGTAATGGGGATTAGGTAGGAAATTTTCCCCCCTGCCTCTTTCTCCCTGCTCCCCTGCCTCTTTCTCCCTGCTCCCCTGCCTCTTTCCCCTACTCCCCACTCCCCATTCCCCATTCCCTACTCTTCCCCTTCTAGGGATTCACGGGAGAGAGATTCGTAGGTTGGTCGAGGGGGTGTACGTCGCGGTGATTGGTCTGCCATTAAATCGACTTCCACATCCAAGGAACTACCGTCGGGTTGGGTTTCTACCTTATGTACGGCAATGTCTAATCCTAATGATTGCAGTTCTCGCATTAGCACCTTAAAGGATTCTGGTGTTCCTGGTCGAGGAATTGACTTGCCTTTAACGATCGCATTTAACGCTTCATTCCGTCCCTGCATATCGTCTGATTTCACAGTCAGCAATTCCTGCAAAGTGTAAGCGGCACCAAAGGCTTCCAAAGCCCACACTTCCATTTCCCCAAAGCGCTGACCACCTTGTTGGGCTTTACCACCCAAGGGTTGCTGAGTTACTAGCGAGTATGGCCCTGTGGAACGAGCGTGGATTTTGTCATCCACCAAATGCACCAGCTTGAGAATATAAGCTACGCCTACAGTTATCGGTCGGTCAAACGGTTCCCCCGTCCGACCATCAAACACCATAATTTTGCCGGGGTTATCTGGGTTGTATACCCAGTCCTTGCCTGTTTCGTCTCGTGCTTCTTGCAACTTGCCATGTACGATGCTACGGGATGTTTCTTCCCCATACATTTCGTCAAAAGGCGTAATTTTGAACCTGACTCCCAAAGTATGAGCCGCCCAGCCCAACATACACTCAAATACCTGTCCAACATTCATCCGACTAGGTACACCCAAGGGGTTTAGCACGATGTCCACAGTGGAACCATCGGCTAAATAAGGCATATCTTCCACAGGCAATATTCGAGAAATAATCCCTTTATTACCGTGACGACCTGCCATTTTGTCGCCCACTTGGATTTTGCGCTTCTGGGCAACATACACCCGCACCACCATATTCGCTCCTGGTGGTAATTCATCGCCTTGTTCACGGGTAAATAAACGCACGTCAACGACGCGTCCTTTTTCACCGTTGGGAACTCGTAAGGAATTGTCCCTTACATCTCGCGCCTTCTCACCAAAAATGGCACGTAAGAGTTTTTCTTCTGGTGGTTGGTCAGATTCACCTTTTGGTGTCACCTTTCCTACCAGAATATCTCCAGCTTCTACCCAAGCACCGATACGGATGATTCCCTGTTCATCTAACTGACGCAGGGCATCTTCCCCGACGTTGGGAATTTCTCTGGTAATTTCTTCTGGGCCAAGTTTGGTTTGTCTGGCTTCAATTTCATATTTTTCAATGTGAATGGAAGTGTAGACATCATCCTGTACCAGTCTTTCGGAAATCAAAATCGCGTCTTCGTAGTTATACCCTTCCCAAGGCATATAGGCGAGGACAATATTTTGACCCAAGGCTAATTCACCACCTTCGGTGGCTGAACCATCAGCTAAAACTTGACCAGCAACTACTCGCTCACCAATGCGGACGAGGGGTTTTTGATTTAAACAAGTGTCTTGGTTGGATCTTTGGTATTTAGAAAGTCGATATCTAGTTTCTGAGGTACCGCCTTTAGGACGAACACGAATTTCGGTGGCATCCACATAAGTAACATCGCCATCGGTACGGGATACCACCACCATTCCGGAGTCTCTCGCGCCTTGGGCTTCTAAGCCAGTACCGACCAAAGGACGCTCCGGCTTCAGCAGGGGTACTGCTTGCCGTTGCATATTGGAACCCATTAGCGCTCGGTTAGCGTCGTCATGTTCCAAAAAGGGAATCATGCTGGTCGCTACAGACACAATTTGCACTGGGGATACAGCTACGTAGTCTACTTGTTCTGGGGTTGTGGTTGCCCAGTCTTGGCGATAACGTACTGGTACTTGTGGACCCTTAATGTAGCCATTTTCATCTACGGGAATGTCACCTGTGGCAGTCCGCAAATCGTCTTCTTCGTCGGCTGTCATATAGACTGGCGGTAAGTCAAACCGGACTCGACCATTTTCTACTGGTCTAAAGGGGGTTTCTAAGAATCCATAGAGGTTGACTCGCGCATGGGTGGCTAAGGAACCAATCAAACCGGCGTTAGGTCCTTCTGGTGTCTCAATGGGGCAGATTCTACCGTAGTGAGAAGGGTGAATATCTCGCACGGCAAATCCTGCCCGTTCACGAGTTAAACCACCAGGTCCAAGGGCGCTGAGACGGCGTTTGTGGGTCAGTTCTGCTAAGGGATTTGTTTGATCCATGAACTGACTTAATTGGCTAGAACCAAAGAATTCTTTGATTGCTGCTACCAATGGTTTGGGGTTAACTAAGGAAGCTGGGGTTAAAACTTCGGCATCGGATACGGTCATTCTTTCCCGAATGATCCGCTCTAAACGGTTTAAGCCGACTCGCACTTGGTTTTGCAGTAGTTCGCCGACGCTTCTCACCCGACGATTACCTAAGTGGTCAATATCGTCGATATTACCGATGTCATATTCGAGGTTAATCAGGTAATCTACTGCTGCCAATATGTCCCCAGGACTTAGCACGCGCATGGTGTCGGGAACAGACAAGCGTAATTTTTTGTTGAGTTTGTAACGACCAACGCGACCGAGGTCATAACGTTTGGGGTCGAAAAAGCGGGAGTCTAATAGCTGTTGTCCACCTAATACTGTGGGTGGTTCACCGGGGCGTAATTTCCGGTACAACTCCATCAGGGCTTCTTCTTCGGAAAACTGCCCTTCTTTTTCGATGGTTTTTTGAAAGTATTCTGGGTGGCGCAGGGCATCAAATATTTCGTTGTCTGACAAGCCCAGGGCTTTTAATAGCACCTGTGCTGAGAGTTTACGGGTTTTGTCGATGCGAACCCACACTAAATCGTTACGGTCTGTTTCAAATTTCAGCCAAGCTCCCCGGTTAGGGATTAAGCTAGCTGAATAAGTACGTCTCCCGTTTTTGTCGATTTCTGATTTGTAGTAAACTCCAGGCGATCGCACTATCTGGTTAACAATTACCCGCTCGGCTCCGTTAATAATAAACGTGCCTCGGTCTGTCATTAAAGGCAGATCCCCAATAAATACTTCTTGTTCTTTGATATCCCCTGTTTCTTTGTTCAACAGACGGGTGGGAACATACATCTGTACAGCATAGGTACTATCCCGCCGTTTCGATTCCTCAACGCTGTATTTTGGCTCTTTAAGTTTGTAGTTGTTACCTAAAAAGTGCAGTTCTAGTTTGCCTGTGTAGTCTGTAATGGGACTAAATGAGTTGAGTTCTTCTATCAGCCCTTCTTCTAAAAACCAGCGAAAACTTGCACGCTGGATTTCAATCAAGTCGGGCAACAAAAAGGCGGATTCCATATATGTATCTGTAGTCATGCCTTTACCTTCATCAACCTGGTTAAACTTGTTTTAGGACACTGCTTTAATCTCTGTTGCTGGCCTGTTCCCTGAGCAAGTGCCTTGTGTCCATAACTATTTGGGAACTTCTGTTTGTTTATGCCATCTGCTATTTCTAGGTGTAGGCAAACGCCGCTATTGAAGCTGCAAAGAAAGATTTTGGCAAGGGGGGTAATCGCCCTTTTTCTCTCTCCAGATGCGTTAAAATCAAGATATTAATTTGATTCCTTAACAGTCGTCGGCTGAAAAATCGATGAATTTTTTGTGCTTTCCTCACTTCCCCTCCCATGAAGCTCAATGAATTTGCCTAGACATTTCTAGACTATTTGTGTCGTCAATTCCCCGTCTATACCTACGGTAGTCTCCTAAGACACAGGGAAAGAGCCGCGTATTTTGTCGGCTCTGATTTGTAACTCCGGGCTTGATTTTGGTGGGTTTTGCTCACAAGGTAGTTTACGTTTAACAATTTTCTATAGGTTAAGTACAGCACAAACGTTTTTTGGCCAAAGTCTAGGTGACTGTCGAATCCTGACATCAGTCATCAATTCAGAACATCCGCTTGTGGAGATGAGGTGGATGATCAAGTTGTTGACAGTACAAAATCAATTTTAAAAGTTTTCAATTCTTTCCTTTTCTATTATGGCGTATTCAAATTGTTTTGGAGGGATTAATCTTAGCATATTTTTGTCCTCCTAGAGTTTAATTTTTTCAGCACTCCCTGGGATATAGATGAGCAGGCTTTATAGTGCTAATCCAAATAAGTCACAAGCATTTTGGGTAGTTTGAGCCGCGATCGCTTCTAATGTCTCCCCACGTAAATGAGCTACTTGTTCGGCGACATAACGAACATAAGCTGGCTCATTCCGTTTTTCACCCCGTTTGGGGACTGGAGACAAAAAAGGGCAGTCTGTTTCCACTAGCAGGCGATCGCTTGTCACCATCGCGGCTGAGGCTTGGATAGTTTTAGCGTTTTTGAATGTTACCGTCCCGCTAAAGCTGATGTAGAAGCCTAAGTCCAGAAACCATTGAGTTTCTTCTGGTGTACCGCCCCAACAATGCATGACACCTCTAGGGGTTTGTCCGGTGTTCTCCTGCCATTTTTGCAGTATTTCCCTGACTTCTGGGGCTGCATCACGACAATGGATAATTACTGGTAGATTGAGTTCGCAGGCGATCGCTAGTTGGGCTTCAAAGGCTATGCGTTGAATTGCATAGTTATCGGCTTTGTAAAGATCCATACCCGTTTCCCCAACCGCTACCACTTTTGCTTCGGAACTAGCCAAAGATTTGATTTCGGCGGCTGTGTCGCTGTGCCATTTTTCCACATCTAAGGGATGCAGACCCACGGCAAAACTGAGTTCGGGAAACTGGTGCGCTAGGGATTGAATACTGGAAAATTCTGAGGGTTCGACGCAGGAGTGTACAAGGCGTACCACACCTGCTTCTTGCCATCGCGATCGCACTGCGGCTAAATCCGCCTGAAATGTATCAAAGTTAATATGAACGTGAGTATCAATCAGCTGCATTGCAGTTATCGGTCATGATTTCGTGAGCAGTAATCAGTGATATACAAATATATTTACTGATTACTGAACAGTTAAACTACCCAGCAGATGCTGGAGCCAGTGGCTTGAGTTTGCGAGCCAATCTGGATTTTTTCCGAGCGCCATTATTTGGGTGGAGAACACCGCGCTTTACAGCTTTGTCAATTTTGCTAACAGCTTCAGACAGCCGTACCTGTACTTCTTTTTCTAATTCTGAGTTAGGATTAGCTGCATAGACATCTACTGCACTAAAATATTTTTTCATCAGCGTTCTTACTGCCGATTTGTAAGCTTTGTTACGCAAACGGTTGCGTTCTCCAATTTGGGCGCGTTTGAGAGCAGATTTTGTATTCGCCACAGTCTATTCCAAAAATACTATTAATATGTACACACACTACTAGACTTACTAATATAGCATCCATACTGCCAATGTCAGAATTTATTCAAAAAGAAACTTTTTAAGAGTAGGGAGTAGGGAGTGGGGAGTGGGGAGTAGGGAGCAGGGAGTAGGGAGCAGGGAGTGGGGAGTAGGGAGCAGGGGAGAGAAGACGGTAATTTCCCAATGACTAATGACTAATGACTAATGACCAATGACCAATGACTAATTTAAAGTATCCTTGACAACTTTACAGTTTGTGTGTAACCGATTGAAAAAATGGGTTAAAATAAGTTACTTCGATGGAATGTTAGCTACTAAAGTAGAAAAATAAGTAAAAAATATACTCAGACCCTATTCCACCTCCTTGTTCAAGGCCAATGGATGTGCAAATGTGTCACCAAGAAACCCCCAAGGAGTACAGGCTAGGTTGTAAGGGTAGAGGGTATGGCACACCTTCTCTCTGCCGGATACCAAACAGCTTGCCGCTAGGGCGAGCCAATTAGGTGAATCGGACTGAGCAATAATAGTCGCCTTCTCAAGCAACCTATATGCTGGCAGCCTGGGAAGTATCAAAAAAATCCAGGTTAAGCTAGAGAAGAGAATTAAAATTAGCTCGACAACCTCATGGGTCAAGAGTTAAGACTGATTCTCCGGCGGGAATATTCTAAATTTTGGCATTCTCCTTACTCCATGCTGCGAATCATTACTCAGCAGGCAGACGTTGTATCAGAACTACAACGTATCTGCAATCGTACTCACGATGAACACGTGCTTCACAAAGAAGCAACTGTCCGCGAAGTATTGCAAGCAGTGCAGCGCCAAGGCGACAAAGCTGTTTTGCATTATACAGCTGAATTCGATAATCAAACTCTCAAGTCAGAGGAATTGCGTGTTACCGGCTCGGAAATGGATGCAGCTTACCAACAGGTGTCGCAGGAGTTACTCCAGGCGATTCAGTTGGCTAGCCGCCAAATTGAAGCATTTCATCGCCAGCGTGTCCCGAAAAGTTGGGTACACTTTGGCGATGATGATGTAGTGCTGGGCAAACGTTATACTCCTGTAGACCGTGCCGGGTTATATGTACCGGGTGGGCGTGGTGCTTATCCTAGTACCTGTACTCATGAATGCTATTCCGGCTAAGGTGGCTGGTGTGCCTCGTGTGGTGATGGTAACGCCTCCTGGTTCCAGAAAAGCAATTCATCCAGCTGTGTTGGTAGCTGCACAAGAAGCAGGTATACAAGAAATTTATCGTGTTGGGGGGGCGCAAGCGATCGCGGCTTTGGCTTACGGTACAGAAACGATTCCTAAAGTCAATGTAATTACTGGTCCTGGTAATATTTATGTCACTTTAGCCAAAAAACTGGTTTACGGTACGGTTGGTATTGATTCCTTAGCAGGTCCGAGTGAAGTATTAATTATTGCCGATGAAACTGCAAATCCGGTGAATGTGGCGGCTGATTTGTTGGCGCAAGCTGAACATGACCCCATGGCCGCAGCTATTTTGTTGACCACTGACACTGCTTTAGCGAAAAACGTGCAAGTAGCTGTGGAAAGACAATTAGTAGATCATCCCCGACGGATAGACACAGAGAAAGCGATCGCTCATTATGGATTAATTGTTGTTGTCGAATCTTTATCAGCAGCAGCAGAATTTTCCAATGAATTTGCTCCCGAACATTTAGAGTTAGAAATTAAAGATCCTTGGGCATTACTTCCCAATATCCGTCACGCCGGGGCAATATTCTTGGGCTATTCTACACCAGAAGCTGTAGGCGACTATTTGGCAGGACCTAACCACACCTTGCCGACTTCTGGTGCGGCTCGTTATGCTTCACCTTTAGGAGTGGAAACATTCCTCAAACATTCCAGTATTATTCAATACTCACCTACTGCACTGCAAAAGGCGGCTGGGGCTATTGACGCGCTAGCAACTGCCGAGGGCTTACCGTCTCATAAAGATTCAGTCAGGCGCAGAATTCAGCAGGAAGAGTGATTTGGAATGTTTATTTTTTGCATAAACTATTGGACAAAGCTACTCGGTAGCTGCAAGATATAAGCTTGGGCAGCAGTATCCCCCAGGCAACTACACAGAGGTGACAAATCGCGTCTGTAGAAGAAAGCGCTGAGTATAAACCCAGTTCTCACCGTCCTCATATCGTGTTCGGTGAAAGACTTATCATTAAGGCCGCAGGGGAGCAGGCTTGCCCTGAGCGCAGTCGAAGGGGAGCAGGGAGCAGGGGGGAAAGAGGATTTTACGTGTTTTGCACAGAGGTGGGAATTAGAACTAATTAGGCGAACATGATATCACCTATGTGACTAAGGGTATATTTAGATGCTGTCATCAAGGCTGTAACTGCGAACAAGTTGTATTAAGTAACTATATGAAAGGAATCTACCTTTTAGGAGATGAGTGGTGCTAAAAAATGTTTTGGTAGCTCTTGACGGTTCGGAAATTGTAGAACGAGTTATTGAAAGTTTAAATGATTTGGTGTTGGCTAGTGATGCCAAAGTCATTCTCTGTCATGTGTTTGCTACAGCAGAGTCAGAGAGGGAACTACCGGCAGACCGCCCTCATCCAGAATCTTCAAAATTTCCTGATTTCCATATTGAAAAACAACTGTTAAGTTATAAAGAAAAGTTATCATTCAACAGTGAATTAGAATTGGCAACCGGTGATCCGGCGGTGGAAATTATTCGGATTGCCAATATTTACAAGGCTGATTTAATTATCATTGGCAGTCGCGGATTAGTTGGGATGAAGCGAATTGTTTTGGGTTCTGTCAGCACTCAAGTAGTGGAAGAAGCTAATTGTTCGGTGTTGGTGGTCAAAGAAGAGGCAGGGGGGCAGGGGGCAGGGGGCAGGGGAGAACCCCATAAATAAATTTAGGGGCTTGAAATAAGGACAAATTATTTCTCGTGCTTCGCATCTCGAAATAATTTTTTTTCTAATGTTCATAAATAAATTTAGTTGCCCTATTCCGTGTTGGCAGGGAAAATCCTGATTCCTTCCCCCTTGCCCCCTGCGCCCTGCTCCCCTGCCTCTTGTTGGGTTTCGTAAAGCCTCAACCCAAGCTACTTTTTTTCTGGAATCAGAGTGATAAAAGTGGGTGACTTAATTCCTGTTGTAGAAACAGGATTAATGGCGTTTCTACGATTTATTGACCAAAAACTGCCGCAAACTCAACAAATTTAAGGTTTGTCCTAAATTGATGGGCAGAATGGAAATTCCCTCTAAGCGGGACTGCACCCAACCTTCGCCCCAGTACCATTCATGAAAGCCATCAATGCCTCCACTGAGTAGCAACCGGAGACAGTTGGGTTTGGCCACTTCTACTTGATGATGAATTGAAATTGGCCCAGTCCAGGTTGTAAACTGGAACCCACTATGCAGTTCTTCTGGCATCCCTGGGGCGAAACTTTGCCCGACAAGCCATTTGGCTAAATTTTCAGGCTGTTGCAAACTATCACGAATTGCACAGGCTCTGGCGTTGATTTCTATCCGTAGTTGACTTTGTTGAAAGTTACCTAGCATTTTTTAATAATTGTTTAAAGGTCAGGACTGACTTTTAGGGCGTTGTAGTTCTAGTATTGCAAATACAATCACGAATCACAGTGGCGTTTTTCTGCTAGATGAGAATTTAGAATAGAAAATGTAGACTTGTTAAGAAATGTAAGGTTTTTCATGGCTGACCAATTAATTCGTGCCACAGCTGCCGACGGTGGAATTCGTGCCGTGGGTGTGATTACCACTCGTTTAACGGAAGAAGCACGGCAACGTCACAAGCTGTCTTATGTGGCAACTGCTGCACTGGGGCGGAGTATGTCGGCGGGTTTATTAATGGCTTCTAGTATGAAGCGTCCTGGTTCTAGGGTGAATGTCCGGGTGAAGGGCGATGGTCCTTTGGGTGGTATCTTGGTAGATGCTGGCTTGGATGGCACTGTACGCGGTTATGTGGCTAATCCATCGGTGGAATTGCCTCCTAATGCCAAAGGTAAGCTTGATGTTGGTGGTGCAGTCGGTAACGGTTATCTGTACGTAGTGCGAGATATCGGTTATGGCTATCCTTACTCTAGTACGGTGGAACTAGTATCGGGAGAAATCGGCGACGATGTGGCTCATTACTTAGTTAGTTCTGAACAAACGCCTTCGGCTTTGGTTTTAGGTGTATTTGTGGGAGCAAGTGGTGTAACGGCTTCGGGAGGGTTGCTTGTGCAAGTTTTACCGAAAGCGGCGAGGGATGAAGCTTTGGTGGAAATACTGGAATCACGGGTGGCTAGTTTGTCTGGATTTACACCATTGCTACAAGCTGGAAAGACGTTGCCAGAAATTTTTAATGATTTGCTGGGAGATATGGGGCTGTCAATATTTCCTGAACGTCAAATGTTGCGCTTCCACTGTGGCTGCTCTTTTGACCGTGTGCTAGGGGCGCTGAAAATCCTGGGAGCAGAGGAGTTGCAAGACATGATTATCAAAGATGATGGTGCTGAGGCAATTTGTGAGTTTTGCGGTGAAGTTTATCAGGCAAATAGTCATCACTTGGCGCAGCTAATTGTTGATTTGCAAACAGAATCTTCCGTTTCTGGTTAAAGTATAAATAAATACTAAAAGCTGATAAAATTCATGCTATCTGTGGTCAGAGGATATTCAATCAAGTAGCTTTTACTATGGCAGCATTGGAATTATCAGCCTAAAACAGATCGCTATTCAACTATTTTGGTGTGAGAGATGACAGAGCGGGATATTCCAGAACGTTGGCCCCCATCCAGAGCCGGAGAGCCAGATGATATGACCAGATTATCCCGAACGCCACAATTCGGTGAATCTCAAGCATTTGGTGTCTCGGCTTCTGGTTCTACCTCTAAATCAGTGAAGCGACAAACACAAGACAGTGCGGAATTACCTTTAAATAATCAGTCAGCAGAAACTAGTTTACCTACTAGAATTGCTGGGAAATCCCGACGCTGGATGAAAAGCTGGGTTTTGTGGGTGTTAATGTTGACATTCATTCCTGGCAGTGTGGGATTTGTGGCGATGGCTATGCTGCTGAAGCTGCCCAGCGCCCCCAGTTGTCCTGGGATTTCTCGACCTTTTGTCAGTGCTGCGGTGAAGTTACATTGCGCTCAGATATCGGCTTCTAAGCAGAATGTGAATGATTTACTGCAAGCGATCGCCATTGTAGGTAAAATACCAGATGATCACCCGTTGCGCTCAGAAATTGATCGGTATTTAAAGGAATGGTCACGGGATATTTTAAAGCTTGCAGACCAGAGTTTTCAAGCGGGAAATTTGGAGGAAGCGATCGCAACTGCGCGTAAAATACCAAATGAACTGCCGGCTTATCAATTAGTGGATGAGCAAATTACTAAGTGGGAGTTGATTTGGTCTCAGGCAGAAGGTGTATATGAGAATGCCGAAGAGGAACTACAAGAACGGCGTTGGCATTCGGCATTTATGCTATCGGCTAGATTACTGCGTGTGGATAATCAATACTGGTCAAGTATTAAGTATGATCAGTTAAATAACTTGATTAATTCTGCACGAGAAGATGGTGATAAGTTAGCAAATGCTGAACGTTTAGCAAATAGCAAAGTAGTAAATAATTTACTGGAAGCGATTAAAATATCTGAGTCTATTAAATCAGAAAGTTACTTGTATGCAAAAGCCCAGGAGTTGATTCCTGAAATTGGCCGGAAAATGCTGGATTTGGCACAGGCAAGTCTGGATAGGCGGGACGCGAATACAGCTTTAGATATTGCTAGACAAATTCCAGATCAGACTAAGTTACAATCAGAAATATCAGATTTTATAGCTTTAACTGATGCCCAAAGGAATGCCTGGATTGGTACTGTGTCTGGTTTGGAAACGGCTATCTTTCAGGCGCAACAAGTTGATGTTTCCAGGTCAAATTATGGTGAAGCGCAGCAGTTGATTGCTCGTTGGCAAATGGAAATTGAAGATGTGGCGCGGTTAGAAAAAGCCCGGACACTTGCTAGCCAAGGGACTATTGAATATTTAACGGCAGCGATTAGTGAAGTCCAGATGATTTCTTCTAGTAATCCTCGCGCTTCTGAAGCGAGGAAGGAAGTCAACCGTTGGCGTAACCAAGTGGAGACTATTGAAGATAGACCGATTTTGGAACGCGCTCAACAATTGGCATGGTTAAATGATCTGAATTCTTTGCAAGCTGCTATATCTGAGGCTGGACAAATCCGCAGGGGTAGGGCTTTGTATTCGGAAGCACAGAGAAAAATTAGCACATGGACAGCAACTGTTCAAAGAATACAAGATCAGCCATTGTTAGATCAAGCAAGAATGCTGGCACGGGGTGGGGATTTGACGGCTGCGATTAATACTGTTCAGCCAATTGTATCATCTGGGCGATCGCTTGCTGGTGAAGCGAGGAGGGCTATAGATGATTGGCAAGGGCAAATCCGCGCTAGAGAAAATTGGAGTCGAGCGACGCAGGTGGCTGCTGCTAGTACACCAGAAGCTTTGTCTCAGGCTATAGGACTGGCTGATAGGGTTCCCAGAAGTAGCACGTTGCGGATGGATGCGAATATTGCTATTAATCAATGGAGTCAGCAATTGTTAGATATTGCCCGTTCTCAGGGTGAGGTTAATATTCCTCGTGCTATTGAGACTGCTAAGTTGATTCCTCGCAGTAGTTCTGTTTACAGTACGGCGCAACAGCAAATTCAAAATTGGCAGTATGTTCTCAATCCTGAGCCTGAAGTATTTGAGCCTATTCTCCCAATTATTGAGCAGTAATTTTTAATCGAATTTAATCAACCTTTTGCAAATGTTATTTTTGTGGGAGGTTGATTTTTTTTAAGAGGATGTTTTAAAAGTCTTTTTTTTAGTAGCAAAACGTTTTAGATCCCCCTAAATCCCCCTTAGAAAGGGGGACTTTGATTCTAGTTCCCCCCTTTTTAAGGCAGGGCTGTTTCATTCCCTCAAAGGCTTATTATGTCAAGGGATATTTAAAGCAATCGCTCTAAATATCCTGAGAAAAATTTGAATTTTTTGGATTGAAATGTAGGTTTTCCATGACTTCTGTCCCAAAAATTATCCCTAATGATATTGACAAATCCTCCCTCCTGATGGAATGAAACAGCCCTGCCTTTTTAAGGGGGGCTAGGGGGGATTGACTCGTGCTTAACATTACAGCTAACTACTTTTAAAACATCCTCTAAGAGTTAGTTTCACGCAAAGGCGCAAAGACGCAAAGCAAATATCACGGGCGATTAGAAATCGCGGCTACACAAACAAAGTCCGCCTGCGCGGACTCTAGAAAATACAAATTTCTTCTTTCTTATTTCAATCCCTGATAGGGATTATTAGTAATTGGAACATGTGGCAAATATACATTCAAATACAAGGAAAAGAACTGCTGTTTCAATCCCTGATAGGGATTATTAGTAATTGGAACTGGTAGCCTGTGGCAAGCCATCGTGAATTTGCCCGTTTCAATCCCTGATAGGGATTATTAGTAATTGGAACTTGATTGGAATGATGAGCTTACCTCTGAATACTGGCGTTTCAATCCCTGATAGGGATTATTAGTAATTGGAACGATGCCCAATCCAAGCTACCCATTCACCTTCAGAGTCGGCGGTTTCAATCCCTGATAGGGATTATTAGTAATTGGAACACGTGTCACCTGTCCCCCGCTCACGGTCAAATTGCTTAGTTTCAATCCCTGATAGGGATTATTAGTAATTGGAACTTGAATACAAAATTTCCAGATTCATACGTGGCTTCAGTTTCAATCCCTGATAGGGATTATTAGTAATTGGAACACCCAGAACCAACAGAAGAGGATGAAGATATGCCATTGTTTCAATCCCTGATAGGGATTATTAGTAATTGGAACTGAGTCTCCCCACTTTTCTTCTATTAAATTATAGTGTTTCAATCCCTGATAGGGATTATTAGTAATTGGAACTTAAGCGAGTGTTTGCTGAAACAAGTGGATACTAAAGTTTCAATCCCTGATAGGGATTATTAGTAATTGGAACAGATAATTCACCCGCTAGCATTTGCCCTAAGTATTTGTTTCAATCCCTGATAGGGATTATTAGTAATTGGAACTGTTAAGTGTTTTACCCGACAAATACAAAGATAAGTTTCAATCCCTGATAGGGATTATTAGTAATTGGAACTTTCAACCTTACATTGAAACCTCTGCCTTAATTTTGGTTTCAATCCCTGATAGGGATTATTAGTAATTGGAAGGCTGTAACCATAGCAGCAGCTTCATAATCATTGGTTTCAATCCCTGATAGGGATTATTAGTAATTGGAACCCCGCAGTTGAAAGCGTTGATATATTTGGTTTTCAAGGTGCTGTTTCGTCAATCTAAAATGAATATAGCTTTTCAGCGATTGGGTTGTCAAGAGAGACAGAGGAATAAATAGCTCAAAAGCTTTGATAGCAAGAGTTTGGGAGTTTGCGTCAACCTCAAATTAGGTGTGAGAGGGTTCAAAACCAGATGAGGTAAGGATTACAGGCGTAAAATTTTCAATGTTCAAAAAAACACCTACTGGTTGACGCAAAACTCAGGCAAAAAATACTGTGGTGTCTCTTGGCATATCACCGCCGATGCGCTCAACTTTTCCCTGACAGCAAGCACAGAGGAAATAAAAACGGATGTTGTCTTCGTTAGGTTTGATGACTTTAGACAAGCGCGATCGCAGTTTAGCATACTGAGTCTTGGTTAAGTCGCATTCAAATACAGAATATTGCATCCACTGTCCGTAAGACTTGAGAATTTTGTGAACTTTGGTGCGGCGCTTGTCTTCTGAAATATCGTAGGAAATTACTACAAACATGGGGTGTAGGGAGTTATCTCATTACTAATGGGGGATACTTGTCAATCTCTCCCAGGAGATATTTAGCGAGGAAACGTCCTTGAATCTCAAAGGTTTCTTGATAGGTATATTGTTTCTGCAAGACTGGATGTTTAAATTTACTCAGCTTCTTTTCTTGATATAATCGCAGAAAATTATGCAATCCTTCCTTAGTAAGTGAAACCGCACCACTAACAGGTTCAGTAATAAAATCTTTTGGTGCTAACATCCGGCGATTAATTGCAGCTAAAACTACAGCATCTACGATTAATGGTCGAAATTCTTCCATTAAATCTAGTGCTAGTGAAGGTCTACCATATCGTTCTGTGTGCAGGTATCCTAAATAAGGGTCAAAACCAATCATATTTAATGCGCCTTGGATATCGTGACGCAGTAGGGAATAACCTAAACTCAAAAGGGAGTTTACTGGATCTGTGGGTGGGCGACGGTTGCGGGTGGAAAAGCTAAAGTTATCTACCCGAATTAGTTGATTAAAACAACCAAAATATGCTGCACTTCCAGCGCCTTCATAACCTCTGAGAGAATTAATTGTTTTGGCTTGCTCTAGGGATGCGATCGCATGAGATAATTGAGTAATATTAGAGTTTAAATCTAGGTCATAACGGCGTTGTGCTAGTAATAAAGATTGACGATAATTTTTGAGTTTTCCCCTGACAAAACCTTGAGTAACATGGACTGCTTGTGCTGATTCGCCGGCGGCTTTCCATTGAGCATTTCTGACAAAAATATTTTTACCCATATCGGGTTCTAAACGAGCGAGAAATTTGCCATTAAAGTTGAGATAAGTAATGGGAATTTTTCGAGAAATCAGTTCAGAAATAGCCGCCGGGGAAATATTAGCTCTCCCCATGATGACTAAACCATCAACTTTAATCAGAGGTACGTCGAAAACTGTCTTTTTATCAGCTTTGACAATCAGAATTTCATCAACTTTTCCAATATAGGCTTCTTCTTGTGTGACGTAAACTGTTCCCATAATTTTCTCCAAAATTTAATAAAATTTCCTCAAAGTTGCGTCAAAGACTCCCCTCTCCTTACTAAGGAGAGGGGTTGGGGGTGAGGTTCTGTATTTTCTACCAAGTTACAAACCTGAAATTAATTGGCTTCTTGATAGTTTCTTAACTTGTCAGATGCTTTGGGTAAACATTGCGAATAAAGACTACAACCTTTGCACCTTTTACTGTAAGATGGTGGTGGCATTGTGCCAGTTTCAAGTAAATTTGTCACGGCTGCAATGGTAGCGATCGCACTTTCTCTAAGTTCTTGATTAATCTCGACTAATTGCCGTTGATGGGAATGAGCATAATAGATATATCCGATGTTGATAGTTTGCCCTGTCATTTCTTCTAAACATAATGCTTGGGCGCAAACTTGCAATTCATCGTTATCCCATTCACCTTTACGTCCGCGTTTGTATTCAATAGGATAATATTCACCTGAGACGACTTCGATTAAGTCAGATTTACCGATGAGTTTATATTTTTCTGACTTCAAATAAATTGCTCGTATTTGCCAAGTATCTTCTTTTTCAATATCGCCTGTGGTGTGAACTCTGTCATGTAAAGCTGTACCTTCAATTGTATATTGATTGTCGGCAAATTCGCCAGCACAAAACATCCGCCAGCAGCGATGGGAACAATAGGCGTATTGGTTCAAAGCTGCTATCTCGATATATTCAGTATTTTTCATGATTTGGTTTAAGTTGTGGTTAATGTCGTCGCCGCATCATCCCCATACCCATTGGTGTTTTTCGTCCTACACCTGCATATAAAGCAAATTCGGCTAAAGCGTTAATTTGTTTAATTTGTATGGGTTCAATTTCACCTAAAATCCGATAATTAACTTCTCCGACAATGCCGATAAATTTGCTGCGGGAGTCTGCTAATATTTCTGTACGAATGTTGACAAAGGAGGGAAATATTGACTCGATGGAAAATTGAGAAAATTCGATTCCACTATATTTATTCCACCGGGAAAGCAGGGAATTGAAAACACATTCTCTCGTAGGAAGGGTAGTGTCAAATTTTCCTTGGCGAAAGGCGGTAGGTGTGGAGAAAATAAAGTCAATGGCGCGATCGCGATCGCTGGCTTGCTCGTATAATTGGGTATAGCTACAGGCATTTGCCCAGGGTTGGGTAGATTGGGGTGTGCCTTGAATGCTGGTAATATACAAGTCAGCAGGGCCAAGATGCCAAGGATGATTGGGGTTAAGATTCAGCCAGAGTTGAGTAAGTTCGCTAAAAAGTGTGTCATCTAAGAGAGAAATGCGCCACCAACAAGGGGTTCCGGCGGAAATGGGTTGTTGATGTGAGTGTTGCAATTTAGATATTCCCCTAGTTCCCTGAGACGGGAAATTAGTTTGTAGGGGTGAGAGGGTGAAGGCTTTATCTGCGGTAGAATCATGTAGGCGATCGCCTAATGCGTGATCTACAGAACTAACAAGGGTCAAAAATAGTGCGTGCAGATGTCTCCCTGTGAGAAACTGGGATGGGATAGACGATTGCGGAAGTAGGTTGAGAACTAAGCTATGAGGCATATTTTCAATAATTCGTAATTCGTAATATTTCCTTCGGAAACGCTGCGCGAACGTAATTCGTAATTGGGTTTGAATTTAAAAGTCAGAAATTTACTTGCGTTTTTTTGTTGTGGACTGAACAATTCTTGATTCCACAGTAAATTCTGGGATTTCTGCAAGTTCCGCTTCACTCAAACTATACTGTTCACAAACCAAACTCAAGCGATTTCCCGGAGTTTTCACAGCGTTGACAGAGTGGGTTAAATCACCTTGGAAGTAAACTAAAGTATTTACCTGGGGCTTAATTTGTCCCAGTTGGCGTTTCTGCGACTTCAGTACCAATTCTCCCCCTTCCATATTTTCAGGTAAGCGCACATAAAGAACGCTGACAACTGCCGGCGGTTCAATGGTTTTGCAGTAAGAACGCAACGAGCGGTCAATGTGCGGGTCTACACGGGAACCTTCCTTGAGTTGTAACGGATTGAGGTAAAAAGCATTACAACCCGGTTGCAGAGCCAAATCGAGGTATGATTTGAAGTAGGGGAACTTTTCTTGTACTGTGGGGATGTGCGATCGCCTGAATACTACAGAAAATCCCTTCGTCCCGACAAAATCGCGGTTGAGATTATTGATAGCAAAATAGCGACAAGCTTGAATTTCTCCCCATAAATTATTTAGGTATTCGCTAGGGAAAGCGTTGGGTTGTTGTTGAAAGTGTTTCACAGTCAGTATAGAGAGCAATAGAAGAATAAAATAAATATCTACCAGTAATCATAAATCTTGCAGACACACTCCCGCGCGAACCTAAAATCTTCTCCGTCATTCCTTGGCGCACTTGGCGACTTGGCGGTTCGTTCATCTTCACAACACAAATAGAATAAAGAGAACTTCATTCCTTTGCATCAACCTTGTGAATACGCCTCCTGCAAAAGCACTAATTTATTAACTGAAACCGCAGTTTCAACTTTCTAAAAAAGACCTTTGCAAGAAGCCAAATGATTAACCTTGAAAACGATATTCCATCCTAGCCGGAAGCTTTAATTCTGGAATACCCTCAAACTGATAGTATTCACCGCGCATTTGCACATTTTGAATCAGACTAACTGGAGGCATATTTACCACATCATAGCTAATAACTTGATGAGTAAACATCACATCTAAAGGATTTAAAGGATATTTACAAGTAAATACACCTGAAATAGTTTTAGATTTAGGTAACTCTGCAACCGTCACCTCAGCCTTACTCATCCATTTACCCAAACGAACCCATTTTGGTAATTTAACTTGTTTTTGAGAAATTACGAAAAACTCAAATTGACTTTCTGGCGCAATTTCCTTTGCTCTGCCAAAACTAGGAATATTCTTCTGTGTTTTCTCCATTTCAACGTGGTAGTTGTTGTTAGCATACTTCCAGGTATTGAGAATGGCTGAATGCTTGAGAGAACGAGCCGGAGTAATATAAATCCCCTGTTGATTAAGTGGGGTTAAATGCTCCTCATATTTTGGCACTTGTTCAGGGCAAAAATAGCGATAGGAATGTTCTTCAGCCACCGTAGTAGAGTAGATTTCGCTATCAACTAAACCCAGTGCATAACAAAGAGCGTAATTATGAATTATCGGCTCTGTTTCGTAGAGTCGCCCAATTTCACGAGTCGCAAAATAGAGGCTGTCGTGTAGTTCTAATTGACATCGGTAGATTATAGCCATAGCTGTTACTTAGCCTTAGCAGCAGTTTTCTTTTTGCTAATATGTTTACTGGCATAATTTTTCGCTTCTGCATCAGCTTTTTCTAAAACTGCCTTAATTCCTGTTTCATCACCCACTATGCTTTTAACTTCATTTAGTAGAGGTGAAAAAGCATCACCAATGAAATCAGTATGCACAATAAACTCATCAGCCATTAAAGCCTCAATTGCACTTTTAGCAGCAGTAATTACATCATCTTCATCCAAAGGTTCAGGAGGATTGATTGTATTTTGTGCCTTCATTTGATCATATATTGCTTGAGTCCAACGGAGATTACTGGTAATTTCTCCATCTGCAAATACAACACCAATTAACTCATTTCTAACGCGACCTGTACGGGTAGTCTGCGCTCCATAGTGGCGCGTTCTGAGGATATTGTTAAAAACGTAAAGAAAACTAGCTTCAGTGGGGTCTTTGAGGGTGACAATACTAGGGAAGAAAACCTGTGGAATAATATGATCTTGCTGATTAATTCGACTGGTGACTTCACCCGGTTTAGAACCATTTTCACCCTTAGAAGCCATTGTACCATTTTCATAGGGAGCGTTAAGAGTAAATGTTTCGTGTGATTGATCAAAAGATGTAATTGAAAATGCGGTATCTACTACAACTTTAGATTTTTCAGAACCAGAATCACCAATAGCAAAACCGTAAATGATGCAATCAGGATTATCCATTGCAAAACTAACGTTATATTCGCATTCTTCCGCAGTCATCAAGCCATAGTTACGCAGTAATTCCCGTCCAACTAAACGCTCTGGTGTAGACTGTTTGCGTTTAAACATTGACAAACGGCTAATTGTAGTCTTATCTTTGACTCCGGCTCGTACTCTGGCTTTATTTAATTCTCCATCTGTTTGAAAGAGAGGATAAGATTCAGTGATGCGGACAGTGAGAAAATGGACATATTTACCCATTGGTTTATAGGGTATTTCAGATTGAAATAATTTGGATTCAACAGTTTTGAGAAATGACATAATTAGTCTCCAAAGAATGATTTTTTATGATGTACCAAAAGAACAGATTTATCTATTCGGTTTCTACAAGTTTTTCTGCATTTTCTTTGTCATCTTCAAGGCGATAAAGAAATTCACAAGTATCTCGAATTAAGTTAAGTTGACGACCTGCTAAACGTGCGCGATCGCCTGCAAAAGATTTCTCAAATACCTCCTGTACAAAATATTTAGCAAACTCCAGAACAGCTTGTCGTTCTTCCTCCCGTTTACTCATTACCCAACGTCCTTCAGCAGTAGAAGAATGAACACGATCCATGAGTTTGAAGACTTCAGCCGCTACAGCCGCCACTAATGTTTCTCCATGAAACACACTTGAGTCAGCTTTAAGAATAGTTTCAGCAGCGATATCTATTGGTTTCAACACAGCATTAGACTTGGGATTATAACGCTTATTTGCTCGGTAAAATCGGCGGTATAAATCTGTTACTTTTTTCGGATGATTTAGGCTTGATTCTTCTCCCACAATTAATTGCTCCATATTTTTGTCATATTTAACATAAGGGTCAAAACAAGGGTAAAAATGATAGACATAAAGCCTAATTTTCTCAATGCGTGCTGTTTCTACTCCTTGGTTACGCACCCAACGATTGAGATAAGCAAACACATACAAAGAACTGGTTTCAAAATCCTTTGCTAGTTCTGTAAATCTCCCCCAATTGGCATCGTAACCAGTTTTACCTTGTCTAGCATTCACATCTAAATGAATGGCATAAGCGGCTGTAAGCACATTCAAGGGTGCAGGGTATTGAATACCGTTTTCTTGCCAACCTTCCAGAATATAGTCAAGACGAAATCTATCTCTTTTTACCAAAGCCCGGAAAGCATGAGGCGCACTATCTAAGAAAACGCTTTCCTCAAATTCAGAACCATCGTTAAAAGGTGGAATTGGCGACTCAGAAACCACAGTTTTCACATCTAAAATCATCGGAAAAGCAAAGGCTAACCAAGTTGGCATTACCCAAGATTCTGTATCTGTGCTATCTCTTCCTGGTGGCAGTGCCATGAAGTAAAATGTTAAAGGCTGGTCTTCTGGATAAGAAAGTTTAAATGTGCGGTCTTTGTCAGCCTGGAGATTTTCGTCAATTAAGAAACTATCTACACTTTGGTAATTTTCTCTAGATAAATCGGCTTGTAAATCCTTACTGATAAAATGATTACGGACGCTGGTATCAAAGCGAGTTTGAGCAATACCGTTGTAAGCTTTTTGCAAAAACTTATTAGTTTCCGGTGTGAAGTAATAAGTCGGGTAAAAGTAGAGATAGCGATATTTACCATCCTCAAATCGTTTCCCAACTGCTTGAGTTTGATTCATTAATATTTGCCTCAGCATCATCTCTACACCAGCAATACTAGAAATATTACGCTTGGCGTTAGAACCTCCTAACATTTGCTTATTTGTATAAACCTGCGGCGTAAATAAAACTGCTGATTCCATTTGTTCAGTCACAGTATAAGCTGAGTGAGAAATTGAGCAAATAAGTTGTTTTCCTCGTCCTGGTTTTTTGGCAGCATTATAGTTATTTAACTCCTCTAAAAATGTCTGAACTTGAGTTTCGGGTGATAATTCTTGATTTGTGTTTGGTAACATGACAACGCGATTTACCCAAAGCCTTAAATCATCCCACCCATCAGGTAATTCATACTGAGAAATAATCGGAGAAATCAAAGTTGCTAAGTAATCGATAACTTGCTGACAAGTTTCGCGGACATTTTCAATTCCAGGATGAAGTTCGAGATATTTCGCTGCGAGGTAATACCATTCATAAGGTACTCCGCCAGTATTTCCTTTTAACTTATTTTCTTTGAGACTTTCATTAATGCGTTGAATTTCTCGAATGGGGGGTAAATATTCTGCTAAGTTCCAAAACTCTGCCACTTTGTGAGTTAAATCTAAATCTGGAACTGCTGGCAGTTTTTTATCTTTCTTCCTAGCAACATCAATGCGATTAACTGTTTCTTCCCAAATCTTCCGACTGATTAAATCACCAAATTCGGCTATTTGGTCGATGCGGATATCATCTGTAAAGTTAAAGTTATAATCAGGAGATAAAACATTTTTTTGCTGAAATTTAATCAGATTTTCACTGCGACTTTGAGCAACAGAAGTTTTGTTTGGATTCAATATACGTAATGTAGCATCTAAAGCTACTCGCATTAAACCTAAATCATCAAAGAATAAATTGTAATATTCGGCATATTTCATACCTTTACCATCTCTACCAAATCCTGTTTGTCTGAGGCGCAATTGACCTGCACAAAGTGATTTAATACTATCAACTACACGGTCTGATAAGTCTGCTTGTGCAATAGGTGGCGCATTACGCAAAGCTAAATAAATTACACCTGTTGGCAGATATAACAAAGGTTCATAGTAGATATTTTCATCAGTGTTAAGACTTGTATGAGCTTTAATTAAAGCATTATTCACCACATTAGTTAAAACACCTCTATTCTCAGCAATGCTGTGATAGGTAAATTTCAACTGTCCATCACTCAAATTATGGATAATTTCTTGGAGTCTGGTATTTTCTGCATCTTGAGGATGTTTAACAATTGAAGCGAGAGAATCAGCCAAACAAGTTAAATCAGACAGACTGCGAAGGGTACGGTCTTTGAGAACAGGATTTAAGCCAAATTCCGAGAAATTCCAGTTAGTATCCCAGCGTCGTTGAGCATTATAAGCCATGCACAATAAATCATCTAAATACTCTCGATAAGCTTCTGAGTTATCTGGGTTGATAAACTTATCAAGTCCTAACTGGCGAACTTTTTGATCAATAATTTGGCGATGTTCTGCTAACGGTAACTTGCGACAATCTTCTGGTGCATCAGGAAATTTTTCAAAATCATGTAAAATAAACCCAGCAATTACTAAGCGGCGTTCTCTTTCTTTCACCACTCGCCGCACTGTGGTATTGAGTTTTTCTAACCGCTTTTCTATTAAATTAGCGGGAAATAACCCATTGAGTAAGTGAGTATTTAGAGATTGGTCAGCAGCATTATCTCGCCTAACTTTAGTTTTACCTTCTGCTTCTCGCTGTTGGTCGATTTCATCAAAGAATTTACCTCCTTTAGCCGTGACACCAATGGCTATCTTTAGCAAGTTTGGTAAAACATATTCGGCAAAATCTGCCATTACTTGATCATCAGGATTTTCCGCCTGAATTGCTTCTCGCAATAACTTGAGTGTGAGTAATTCGCCGTCATTTTCAATGGTACGGTCTGAAGAATCACCATCAAAGCCAAAGTCTTGATTTAAGAAATCATCTTCTAATTCTTCCGTTTCTTCAGTATTATTTTCAAACAAAGACAGTTGTTGATTTTTTGCGGTGGGTTTTGTTTTTTTATTCATTATCTACATCCAATGTAATTAAATAGGTATTTATTTATCGCACGTAAAACGGATATTGATTAACCACATAATTAATTTTATAAATTCGAGTGTTTATTCAAAACCTTCTAGCAGTTTTGCAACTTGCTCTGGGTCTGGAAGTTGATTTTTTAATTCTTCAGGCAATGTTGAAACTATTTGATAAGTTCCTACACCAATTGGTTTATTAGATTCTTTTAATGCATATTCAACGATGGTTCTCTGCTTAGATTTACAAAGAATTATACCAATGGAAGGATTTTCATCAGGTAATTTTACCGTGTCATCTAATACAGCCAAATAAAACTGCATTTTACCAATATATTCGGGTAAAAATTTACCAATTTTTAGTTCTATTGCTACCAAACACTTTAAACAGCGATGGTATAATAAAATATCTATGAAATATTCTTCATCATTAATTTCTAGTCGATATTGACTACCGATAAAAGCAAATATCCCGCCCATTTCTTGTAAAAATGGTTCAACTCTTGCCAAAATCGCTTCTTCTAGCTGTCGTTCGCTGTGTTCATCTGCTAGTTCCAAGAAATCGAAAGTATATTCATCTTTGACAGCTAGTTTTAATTGATTACGGATCTCTGCTGGAACAGTTTGATCAAAGTTAGTCTGATTCAACAGAGTCTTTTCATAAGTTTGATTTTCAATTTGGTGAATCAAAACATTCTTTGTCCAACCAAATTTGCGAGTCATTTTGATATAAAACTCTCGTTCCAAGTCATCTTTGCACTTTTCTAAAATGACTATATTGTGAGTCCATCCAATTTCTCGCACCAATGGTGCGAGTTTTTCATTCTTGGTATAAGTTTCATAAAAAAGCCTCATTCGCCAAAGGTTTGCCGTAGAAAAACCACTAATCCCAGGAAACTCTGCTTGTAAGTCTTTTGCTAACTGTTCCACCACTGATTTACCCCAAGTAGCATTCTGTTGTCGAGTAACAATCATCTTTCCAATATCCCAATAAAGGGCAATGAGTTCTTTATTGACTGCTTTCAGTGCTTCATATTGGGCAGAACGAATGCGTTGTTTTACTTCTATTAGTAAATTTCTGTATTCGTCTGAAATTGGTTTATTCATAGCCGCAGTAGTTATTGGCGGTAAAGGCTTGTCTCATTTAATACGTTGAAAATCTCATTTTAGTCTGGTATGCAATACCAATTAACGAGACTCCTTAACTCTTCAATTTCGCTAGTCTGATTTCTAATACGATTCAGAATCAGATCCTTACACTCGCTTATTTCCATATCTTGATTGTCAAGTATGTGTAATATATCTTCATTTAGCGCGTCTAATTGTCTTTTTAACGCACTAATACTACGTCGGTTTTCACGGACTTCATCAAATAGGCGTAGAGTCAATGCTTGGTTAAGATGCTCAAAATCAGCATTGAGTATAAGGTTGGTCAGGTGGGGGTCGGCATTTCGATTTTGCATTTTCCTGATTAGTCAGAATAATGAACAGTACATAGAGTTCACATTGTATTAACCAGGGAAACTTTTTTACCCTGTGTAAAACTTGTGTACTATAATTATAGTATAAGTCTAAAGCGCTTAAATTCATTGAATCCCTATCAGGGATTGAAAAAATACCCTGTGAACGTACTACTGCTCGTTCTTCCGCCTTTAGACTTTCAATCACTAAAATCCCTATCAGGGATTGAAACGTTAAACAATCCATATCTCATCTCCTGTGCTTTTAAACGTGTAAGCGAGGGTATCTAGCAGCAGTGCAGAGTGACCAAAGGCGATCGCATACGGCGCACTAACATCATGAAAGCTATACTGATCACTAATGGGATAAATCTGAAAGTGCATCGGTAGCCGTAACCGCATCCGCACCTCAGACACAGGACGGCGAATTACATAACAAACCAAACCTTCCTTCTTCAGTCGTTTGTTAATTGCACCAATCCATTGATTGTCAGGTTGCCAAATTTCCACGCCAGTTAAAACCTGAACTTTCCAAGCGTCGGCTATTGGCTGTAAGTCCCCAGGATATGTAAATTTCCAGTTCAGCCGTTCCTCGCGGTAGGAACGCAACTTCATAAATGCTAGACAATGAGCAAATCTACCTTTGGCTATGGGTTGTCCGGTGCGTTGTGCGGTTTCTTTAAGTGTCCGTACAAATCCCGCCTCTGTCCACATCTCAATGTCCAAATTGCCCAAAATTCCCGGTAAATCGTAGGTTTTAAACCTGTCTGCTTCGTTTTCTTCGGTTAAATCGTATAATACCACATTGCAAAGGACTAGAACCTCGAAAACTAGCCGCATCGTCAGCGATGGGATTTCCTGATTTACCTGACAGTGCTTTCCATTCTTTCGCCCATCCTGAAACTACGTCCAGCTATGGATTCAGCTTGCTTCCAAAGACTTCCTCACAGGCTTTTTGAAACTGTTTCTCGGCTTTGGGCATACTGTTGTTTAATTGTGCGATCGCTCAATTGATAATACAGCCAAAATGATTGTACAGTTCCCCAACGGCGATAATAACCACGAAAATCATTTATTTGTCGATAATTTTCACTAATTGTATTATGAAAACATGGACGCTCATATATACTATTTACCTCTAAGGGTGCTGAATCTACCTGAAATAAACGTTCTACTAAAAAGTTAGGCATCAAGGGCAAAAGCTGTAAACTTTTCAAATTTAATTATTTGACCATTTTTCTCATAGCCTTCATGTCTGCCTAATCGCCCCAAACGCTGAATAAAGTTACCTGCATCTGATGATTCAAAAATCAGAAAATTGATTTTAAAATCCACCCCCACATCAATTGTGCTAGTGCCAATAACTAAATCAGCCATCAAACTTTGCTCTTTTATGCCTTTTCCCGAAAGTCCGGTATTTTCTCCTACTGTTAATTTATAAGGTTTGAATATTTCCTGAAAGAATACCGTTAGGCGTTTGACTGCTGCAATTGAATTGAGAATAATTGCTCCTTTACTACCTGGATACTGTTGAAATTGAGCTAAAATTAAATCACTGTTTTCTTTTAGCCAAGTTTCCGAAGATTTAAAAGCAGGTTCTAAAGGAATAAAATTCAATGAGATTGTTCGCGACTACCTGCCGCCAGCCCTGTGTTTGCAGTTGCTGTCCTTCTTCTGGTGTTTCGGGAAATTGGTATTTATTTTCGGCAATAGGATTAATAACTTGACAACGAAATCCTGCCTGTTCTAATCTACCAATTAAATTTGTGTCTGGTGTAGCTGAGAGAAACAGAAATTTTTTGCGGCGATTTGTACAGCGAATTAACAACATTGTGTTAATTACACTGGCAATTTGAGGGGCTGCAAAAACATGGAACTCATCAAAAATAAATAAGTCAAAATCTTTATCAATTCTGCCCCATAACTTATCTGGGCTATCGCCACGAATTATATAAGCCCCTCGATGCAAGTAGTGAAAAATATCGGGGTTAGTGAGTAATACCTCTCTTTGGCTAGTGAGGGTAGAAATTGCTGCTGCTTTTTTCAATCCTTCATTTTCGGCATAATTTTCTAAATCAGCCCCACTTAATCTAACTACACGCGGCTCATCTTCTGGCTGGAATTGTTCAATATATCCTCTAATTTGCGTTTCTTGGTCACGGGCGAGTTCATTAGTTGGGTAAAGTCCAATGGCGGAAAATTGACTTTGGAGAACTTCTAAATATGCAGCCAAGCTTTTACCATCGCCTGTCATGGCTGTGTTGAATACTACATCAATATTTGGATCGCGTAGTGCTTCTAATGTAGCTAATTGATGCCAAGAAAGCGACCAATCTTTAGGTAATTTCACTCCGTCAGGTGTGGGGACGGTTTGAGAATAAACAGGCTTGAGAGTAATTTTGTATTCTTCGGACATAAACTTAAATAGTGTCCGTAACTGGTTGTTACTTCTTATATTGCCATGCAAAATAAAGATTGGCAAGATATATCCATATAAAGTGTCCGTATAAATATGAGTCGGAAAGGTCAGTCTATAACTCTCTCTTTAACAGAACGCGATAAAGCGGAACTAGAAGCGATCGCCTTACAATTTGGTATGATGTGGGGCGATCGCCCGAATATCTCGAAACTGGTAGAAGCGATCGCTCAAAGAAAGCTACTTATCGGTAATAATAATGATTGGACAGAAGCCCGCATTAGGGCATTACACCGATGTATTGGTGCATTAACCGATATTGGACAAATAGAACAAGCTCAAATTATTGCCAATTTACTTCTCGAACGCAGCGAACTATCAATACCATTGCGAACCGAAATTCAAGGTTTCCTAGAAAACCTCCCCCCAGCTTGGCGCTTACAAATAGATAACTATATCCGGCGACAGCAACCATTTCAGCTTTCCTATCAAGATCCAGCAGGGCGTATATTTAATTTTACCGTCCGCCATGCAAAGCTTAATCCCCACGAAAAGCGGGAATATCTTGATTGCTGGTGTGAAGAAACAGAAGGAAACTTTGATATCCCCGAACTAATTCATAACTGGTGTTTGCGTTTAGATAGAATTACAGATGCGGCGGTGATTTCTATTCCTGGGGAGTGGCGTAATCACTTAGATGAGATAGAAGTAGAAATGCACATATTTGGTGGCTTGGCTTTTGGCTATAAAGCGAAACCAGAAGACAATATCAATGAATGGCTACCAGATAAACCCAAAGTGCGGCGAGTTATCAGGCGTGTATCCAGTACCTTTTGGTTTAGTCGTGAAGTGATGCAATATGCGCCAGACTGTGTAGTGATTATGCCAGAAAATGTGCGCGATCGCCTAAAACAAAAACTGCTCACTTTATGCCAGTTATACGATATCGAAACCAGGGAGTGAAGTAATGCCAGAAATTAGCCGTTTTTTTGGAATTATCATCACCATGTACTACAACGACCATCCACCGCCACACTTTCATGTTCGGTACAATAACCAAAAGGCCATAGTCAGCATTCAAACTCTAGAAATTCTAGAAGGAGAACTGACAACCAGACTCTTTAAACTAGTCACAGAATGGGCAACTTTGCATCAAGCCGAACTGATGGAAGACTGGGAACTGGCTAGAGAAAATCAAACTTTACAGAAAATCTCCCCATTAGAGTAAATCATGCTTAAAGATATCGTTGCAGTTGAACCAAGAGAAAACTATCAACTTCACATCAGCTTTGAAGATGGCGTAGCAGGAGTAATTGATATTAGCAAAATTGTTGAATTTACTGGCGTGTTTGCACCTTTGAAAGAACCAGAATACTTTGCCACTGTTCAAGTTAACCCTGAATACGGGACAATTCAATGGGAATCGGGAGCCGATTTAGACCCAGATGTTATTTATGCATTAATTACAAAACAGCCGATTTCAGAATATCAGCTAAGTGCTGTTTCACAACAATAGGAGCTAAATTTTGGCTTCGTATATTAGCGCAAAATCTGGTCAATCATGCGGTTGGCTTGGGAAGCATAACCACCGCCAAATAAATTGAAGTGATTGAGAATGTGATACAGGTTATACAGAGTTTTTCTCTGCTCATAACCTGCATCTAAAGGAAACACCTCGTGATAGCCTTGGTAAAAATCGGCTGAAAACCCACCAAATAATTCTGTCATGGCAATATCAACTTCTCTATCGCCAAAATAAGTTGCTGGATCAAATATTACTGGTTCACCGGACACAGTACACCCAGCATTTCCACCCCATAAATCACCATGTACTAAGGATGGTTGCACTTGATGATTTGCTAATAATTCTGGAATAGCTGCAAGTAATTGCTCTTGTTTGGGAAAACTCCCCCCCCGTCGTCTAGCTAACTGAAATTGATAACTCAAGCGATATTGAGTATAAAATTTTGCCCAATCTGCTGTCCAGGTATTAATTTGGGGTGTGGAACCAATAGTATTATTAATTTCCCATCCAAAACCTTTGCTGCTGCTGGCTTTGTGCATCTGTGCTAACTTGCGTCCCATTTCTTGGGAAGATTTGCTGTTACCGCCTCCCATTTCTAGCCATTCCAACACTATATAGCTAGAGTTTCCAGCAGTACCCCAGCAAATCGGTTTGGGTACAAGAATGGTATTTGTCGCCAGCATTTCTTTTAAACCCAGCGCCTCAGCTTCAAACATAGCAACTTGAGAGGCTTGATTGAGTTTGACAAAGTAAGTCAAATCACCATCAGCCACCGCATAACCTTGATTAATACAGCCACCACTCACACTGCGCTTATGCTGAGTTTGAAATTTTTCGCCAGTGACTTGGCTGATATGGGTATCAATTTCAGTCCACATTTTTAAATTGGGTATCGGGTATTAAAATCATTATTCACTAATTCCCAGTCCACGGTAGGGGCGGGTTTACAGATATGATTCAAAATCAACGAGGATATTGCTAAACCCGCCCCTACAAACCAGTCCCCAGTCTAAGACGGTTTCAATACCACTACACCATAAGCATCTGGGGAAAGATACTGTTTTGCGGCTTGCATTAAGTCTGTTGCTTCTTGGGATTGAATATGATCTGGGTAATTAAACGCAGGTTCTAAATCTCCCACCATAGATTGATAATAACCGTATAAACCAGCGCGATCGCTTGGTGTTTCATTGGCAAAAATAAACTTGTTAGCTACCCGTCGCCGGATGCGAGCAATTTCTGGTTCTGAGACTAACTCTGTATGAAGTATACGGATATGTTGAGCGATCGCTTCCTCAACAGCCTGTAAATTTTCCACCGCACATTTAGCAGAAATATAAAACGTCCCTTGTAACTGATTGGTCATATTACTCACACCAATAGAAGTCACCAGTCCCCGTTCTTCCCGCAAATCCCGCACCAGCCTAGAAGTCCGTCCATGTGCCAAAACTCCCGCTAAAACATCCAAACCATAAATATCATTTAACTGTCCCAAACCTGGAACCCGCCAAACCATGACTAAACGCGCTTGCTGAAGACTGTCATCAACAAACTCCCGCCGCACAACTTCTGTAAACGCAGGTTCAGGATTAACCGCCGACTGTTGACTGTTAACTGTTAACTGTTCACTGACACTAAATCCCTGAGCCACAGTTGCAATTAATTCTTCCACAGGTAAATTACCCACAGCTACGGCCGTAATTGACTGAGGGTGATACCAAGTCCGATGAAAATCGCGCATTTGCTGGGCTTTAAGTTGAGAAATTACCGCTTCTGGCCCCAACACTGGACGGCGATAAGGTAACTGTTCAAAAGCTGTCTCCATTGACCTTCTAAACGTCCTGCGCCGGGGGTTATCTTCAGAACGGCGAATTTCTTCCAAAACTACCAAACGTTCCCGTTCAAAGGCATCGTCAGGGATGAGAGCGTTACATACTACATCTATTTGCAGTGGAGCGAGGGCGGCAAAATCCTTGGGAGCCGTATTTATATAGTATTGAGTATAGTCTTGGCTAGTTGCAGCATTAGTCACAGCACCCCGTTCTTCAATGTGACGTTCAAACTCACCGCTTGCTAAACGCTCGGTTCCTTTAAAAATCATGTGTTCTAAAAAATGAGCCATGCCATTAATAGCATCAGATTCTACAGCCGAGCCAACTTTAATCCACAAGCTGAGATTTACCGCTTCCACTGGCATTTGTTCTGCAACTATGGTCAAGCCATTGGGCAATTTATGCACTGTGGGGGCATTTATCCGAGGAAATTTTAGCACGGTTGAGGTCATGGGTAGTGAGGAGTGAACAGCTTTGTTATTCCTTTATCTTATCTAGCAATTCAAATCAGCATCTTAGGGTTGTGAATATGACACGGCCTTTTTTTGCCAGATAACGTAAAATTATGAGTAGTAATATTAAAAATTGTAAAGGTAAACAATGTCTAATATTTCTACTCACAAAACTAAATCCCGTGTTGCTGTCGTCGGTGCGGGGATAGGCGGACTGACTGCGGCGGCATTATTAGCCCATAGGGGTTACAGCGTTTTAGTCTTAGACCAAGCCCTGGTTCCGGGGGGTTGTGCTTCCACATTTCAACGGCGCGGATTTACCTTTGATGTGGGGGCGACTCAGGTTGCAGGATTAGAACCAGGGGGAATCCATCACCGGATTTTCTCAGAATTAGGGATAGATTTACCAGCAGCGACACCTTGTGACCCGGCTTGTGCTGTGTATTTACCTGGGGAAAGTACACCGATTAATGTTTGGCGTGACCAAAATAAATGGCGAGAGGAACGCCAAAAACAATTTCCCGGTAGTGAACCGTTTTGGCAAATGATGGCGGTGTTATTTGAGGCTAGTTGGCAATTCCAAGGACGCGACCCGGTATTACCTCCCCGGAGTTTGTGGGATTTATGGCAATTAACTCAAGCAGTACGCCCCAGTACATTAATTACTGTACCCTATACATTATTTACTGTGGGCGATGCTTTAAGGTTTTACGGACTGGGTAACGACCATCGTTTGAGAACGTTTTTGGATTTGCAATTAAAGCTATATTCTCAAGTTGATACGGAGGAAACAGCTTTACTTTATGCAGCTACGGCGTTGAGTGTCTCCCAATTACCCCAAGGTTTATTTCACCTCCAGGGTAGTATGCAGGTACTAAGCGATCGCCTGGTGGAATCCTTAGAAAGAGATGGTGGTAAGTTATTAATGCGCCACACTGTAGAAAAAATCCAGGTGGAAAATAACCAAGCTACATCTGTAGTGATTAGAAATCAGAAAACAGGCGAAATCTGCACAGAAGTTGTAGACCATGTAGTTGCTAACGTCACTGTGCAGAACTTAGTGCAACTATTGGGAGAAAAAACACCCTCTGGGTATAAAAATCGGGTAGAAAATTTACCCCAAGCGTCGGGTGCATTTGTGGTGTATTTAGGTGTAGATATCAGCGCCATTCCTCCAGATTGTCCGCCCCATCTACAATTCCTCTATGATGTTGATGGACCAATTGGGGAAAATAATTCTTTGTTTGTTTCCGTTAGTCATCCCGGAGATGGACGCGCCCCAGACGGGAAAGCCACAATTATCGCTTCATCCTTTGTCGATCCTGCACCGTGGTGGGAAACGAATAATTATCAAGGACTTAAACAGAAGTATACAGAAGATGCGATCGCCCGTCTTTCGGAATACTTCTACCTCAAACCAGAAACCATCATTCATCAAGAAGCCGCCACACCCCGGAGTTTTGCTCATTACACAGCACGCGATCGCGGTATAGTTGGCGGTATAGGTCAAAGAATACCCACCTTTGGCCCCTTTGGATTTGCCAATCGCACACCCATCAACCATTTATGGTTAGTCGGTGATTCCACTCATCCTGGAGAAGGTACAGCTGGAGTCAGTTACTCAGCCCTAACAGTGGTCAGACAAATTGAGGCACAATCTCAGCATAAATACTAAGCTTCTGGCTTAAATCACCAAAAAATGAACCATAGATAAACACCGATAAACTATCTGTGTGTACTTAAATGAACTACATCATAGCCCCCTCCTCGCTTGCGGGGAGGGGGTTGGGGGTGGGGTTCATCTATGTGCATCTGTGGTTAAATTTCAAGAATATTGACTATAGCAAGATAACTAGTAAAATTACATCCTCATAGTAATTTGGATGTAGGTACTCTTGCTGACGCTCACAACTAAGATAAGCTGGATAAATGAATTACGAAACAGCTCGCCAACTCCTCGTAGCCCAGACACTAACAACTGATGAACACCCAGACGCTTTGTTAATGCGAATGAAGCTAGGAAAATCACCAGTACCCGGTCAAATCACCTCGATTTTGTTAGCGTTGAAAGTGGTATTTGAAGCCATGAAAGACTCACCCAACTTAGACCGAGAATTAGCCTTTGCTCTTTATCAGTTGGGGGTCAAGGCGCAACAAATCTTTGTAGCCGGGCGCAAAGCTGGGGTTGATTGGCCGCCTCTGCTCAAAGAAGATTTACTGAGAATTTCCCTAGCCACTGAAAGCATCTTTTCTGGTGTCTGGCAAACCCCATCTCCTGTAGGATTAGGAGGATTATAGAGGCAGATTGCAGCAGGTTGGGTTCAACCGAACCCACAGCAAACGCCAATTATTAGCGATTTCGCAATTCAGATTCCAATTTATCGAGGTCAGCTTTGAGTAAAACCGTCATCTGACCTGTGAAAGCTTTACCTTCTGGGGGTTGGGCAATTTCCAGCCAATAAGCATAGCGATCGCCTACACGTAATTCTCCCTGTAAAGCTTCCCTGATAGGCGTTCTAGCCATCCGCGCCGAGTTAATTGCACTCTGGTTAGGATACTCATATATGACTTGAGCGCGATTAAAATCTTGATAGATATCTAAGCCATAAATTACCCGCAGAGACTCCTGGAGACGCTGAAAACTCATCCCGTTAATCGCATCATACATAGTCAGGCGCTCACTACGAATCCGGCCTCTGTCTGGGGTTAATCGCACCCTACCAGGAGGTAACACCGATGCTTGAAAAGTGAATCGCTGGGCTGCTGTATCACTCTTTTGGATAAATAAACGTTCTCCCGGTCTAGGGCGGAGTGTCGGATGTGCTTTAATCCAGGTAGTTACTTCTTCTGTAGTTTCTCCCGGTAACGCATCAGCTTGGGAATCAAAAACCATTCCCATACCCAGCCAGGGAACTAGAGAAAAAGGTAAAATCAAGAAGTTAAGCAGAAATTTTTGCAACATTTTCCTATTCGGGACTTACATAGAAATTTCCCCCGTCAGGGGATAACCATAGTTTTCCCGTTTTGGAGTAAGATTCTTGCATGAGATTTGTAGGTACTCTAGCTGCTATAAAGTCTTACTCATACCAGTTATTGATAAAAATTCACTCAATTAGCCTGGAGCGGCAATATATAAATGGTATGACTACCTGCTTATTGTTTTGCTAACCCAGATGTTTGAGAGTAGACTGCTATATTAGTATAACAATATTTTTTCCAGCACTTATGACAGCAAATAAATTTTTGAAAAATACCATTATTAAACTACTTACTTGGGGATCAAAAGTTGACTATGCGACGCTGGCTAGTCAACTAACTTTAGCAGATGCGATCGCCAAAATTGACTGGCTGTTTGGTTGCGAATCCGTCTTAAAAGAATTTGATTCAGACTTTACCATATCTTACTACACCCAAAGTGAATGGGGTTATCAAACCTTTCACTCTGGAGAAGATGCTATCCACTTGGGGTTGAACTTTGATGGTGTATTTCATCCAGATGGTTACTATGCTCAACCGCGAGTAGTTGGCGAACAAATTCGTAAACTTGATGCCAAGACTGTTTTAGAATTAGGATGCGGCAAAGGATTTAATAGCTGTTTTTTAGCCGAGCAATATCCAGAAGTAAGCTTCACAGGAATTGATTTAACTCCATTGCATATTAACATAGCACGTCAAAAAGCAGATAAATTTTCTAGCTTATCTTTTCAAGAAGGCAACTTTAATCAATTAAATTTTTTAGATCAATCCTTTGATATTGTTTTTGCTTTTGAGTGTTTATGTCATGCATCTCAACCAGAAATTCCCCTGGCAGAAATTTTTCGTGTGCTGCGCCCTGGTGGACAATTAATTGTCTTCGATGGCTATCGTAATATCCAGCTTGAACAAGTCCCTAAGTTACTTAAAACCGCCAGTCTACTTGTAGAAGTCTCAATGGCAGTTCGGCAGGGATTTTCACAAATTGATCATTGGAATGCGACCGCACAATCAATTGGCTTTCAAGTTCAAGTCCTTGAAGATGTTTCTTTGGCAATTCAGCCTACCTTATCAAAATTACAAAAATTGTCCCTGAGACTTTTTTCTTTGTCTTGGAAAGCAAAAATACTTGCTTATATGTTGCCTAAATATTTAGTCAGAAATTCAATTGCTGGTCTTTTAATGCCTTTCACTTTCATGTCTAAAGGAGGAGTCTTGGGATATTACAAATTAATCTTAGAACGCCCCTTTGAACCATAAAAGCTCTCTTCTGCCGCGATTAAGGCTGTCAGGTTTAAGGTATTTAAGATGCTGGACTTAATTGGGCGCTTTTCATCCCAAAAAATTAGAGATGAATAATAATTTATAGCTGATGGAGAAGTCAAAATCTCAAAAATCTTTTGTGCTGTCTCCTCATGATCAGCAATCATGTTTAATACCAGAACGCCATTTTGTTTCAGCCCTGAAATCATACAATTTACTCAGTTGATCAAAAGTAGATATATCTTTGATGAGAATATTATTTCGATATCCTATTTTATAAGATTCTGAGCCTTCTATATTGAAGTCGCCATTGCAAGGCGTTAGAAATAGTTAAAAATCCTTGCAATGGAGGGTTTAACAATATTTCATCTGCGATATTAGATGCTTCAATTTCATCTGTGCGATCGCAAAACAACCCCTCAAAAACTCTCATTCTCCGCGCCTGGTGCGCCTGGTGGGTGAGGAATCATCGCCACCTTAATCACTTTACGCGCCTTCCTATTACAGAATAACTGTTCTAAATCCTGGAGCGATCGCTCTTCACTAATCAATAACTCAAAAGGTATTTTACCACTAGCTATCAACGCTAACGCTACCCTTACTCCCTTAATGTCGGCTGAGTCAGCACTGCCGTATTCTGAGTTTCCCCACGAGGATGAGACACACGAACCACCGTCAACAGAGGTACTTCTTGCCTGCAAGACTGGCAAAACCAATACAGTTCACCATGACGGACATGACGCAGAAGGGAACCACCGCAACACGGACAGCTGTTGGCTCTCATATTCATAGCAAGATCCCCCTAAAACAAAGTTGTTGTTGTTTAAAATCTTCAAAAAAAGTTATTAATTAAAACCGGACTTGAGCCGCATCTAAATAACCATTTAAATGAATGCGGTTATCGATAATTTGTTTGTAAACTGCTTCGTAGCCGTTAACCATGTGGTTAACACTAAAATTGTTTTCTATATGTTTTCGACAGGCTTGACGATTGAGTGCCAACGCCGCCGGAATCATTGTTACCATTTCTGCATAGTTGTGGCAAATAAAACCTGTTTTGCCGTGAACAATTACCTCCTGTACAGAACCTAAATTCATGGCAATTACTGGTGTCCCAGTCGCCATTGATTCAATCATGACTAAGCCAAAAGGTTCTTGCCAATTAATTGGAAACAGAGTTATAGCCGCATTTCCCAGCAGTTTAGTTTTTTCGGCGTGGTTGATTTCGCCCAAATATTCAATTTGCTGACCATCAATATGGGGGACAATCTCTTGTTCAAAAAACTGAGCATCACCGATATCAACTTTCCCTGCCATTTTCAAGCGCCAACCAGTTTGTTTAGCAATGGCGATCGCCTGTTGTGGACCCTTCTCTGGAGAAAAGCGGCCTAAAAATGCTAAATATTGCGGTTCTTGTGGTTGGGCTATAAATGGATAATCGGTAGTTTCTATGCCGTTATAAACCGTAGCTACATAGTTTAATTTGATTTGACGCTGGGCTTTACTAATGCTGACATAAGGTTGTTGGTGATGGTATCTAAAGACTTTTTGGTTGTCTTGGGTAAAACTGTTATGCAAGGTATGAACGGTGGGTGTTGATACCAAACTTGCCAAAGGTAATGCTGCTATCCCGACATGAGAATGAATAATATCGAACTTTGCAGCGTGTTGGTAAACTTGGCTAAGTTCTAAAGTTTCATACCCTGCATAATCTTGAACATATTTGTCCAAGCGCAATGCAAGGGGAGAAACTGCCTTTAAATCAGCCAAGGTTTGAGAGTCACCAGAAGCAAACAAAGTAACATTATGACCGCGACGAACCAGTTCATCGGTTAAGTGACTCACTACCAGTTCAATTCCTCCATAACTAGGAGGTGGAACTCGTTCCCATAAAGGGGCGACTTGAGCGATATTCATAAAGTTGTTTCGGTTCAGCCGAGAAAATATCCTGCAAAGCAAGTAATATTCTCTTATGGAAAACCAGAGGATTTACACTTACTTTGTTCAGATTTAAATTAACCTTATTTACTCTTGGGAGGGCAATCTTGGTTAACCGTACCTTCAACCACTACCAATACATTTTAAAACATCAATTAAAACATCAACAATAGCTACTAAGCAGCTACACTTTTAAAATATAGCTTAGGTTCTAGCGGTTTCATCTACCTTGGGGATCATGCCACCATGAATATTTTTGGTAGCTAAACTGACAAAATAATAGTTTTTGTAGCTGAGAATACTAAAATTAAGATATAGTATCAATTTTTCTTAAGTTACAGTTAACAAAAATGGGTAAATTACGTCAAAGTTAAACAATTGTCAAAACATAACTTATTAAAAATTAATATTGATTTTCCATCCTGAAAACTAAAAAATGAAAATTGCCACTTGGAATGTTAACTCAGTTCGGACTCGCCTAGAACAGGTGATCTTTTGGTTAAGCGAAAATCCCATTGATGTTCTCTGCTTGCAGGAAACAAAAGTTGTAGACGCGGATTTTCCGCGATCGCCTTTTGAAGAATTAGGCTATCATGTTTATTTCTCTGGGCAGAAAGCTTATAACGGTGTAGCCCTGATTAGTCGCCAACCACTCCTGGATGTCAGCGCTGGTTTCACCCCCATTTTGCCCAATATCGATCCAGCCTGGGATGTACAGAAACGCGTGATTACAGGCGTAATAGATGGCATTCGCATTGTAAATTTATATGTCCCTAATGGTTCAGCAGTGGGCAGCGAAAAATACGAATTCAAGCTAGGCTGGCTAACAGTGCTAAAAGAATATTTGCAAACCCTTTTACTGTCACAACCGGCAATCTGTATGTGTGGTGACTTCAATATTGCCCTAGCAGCCGAAGACATTCACGAAAAAGCCAATCCAGACAATCACATTATGGCATCGGAACCAGAGCGCCAAGGCCTTACGAGATATCCTAGAATTGGGATTTGCTGATGCCTTTCGTAAGTTTACCACAGAAGGCGGACACTACAGTTGGTGGGACTATCGCGCCGCCGCTTTTAGACGCAATATGGGTTGGCGAATTGACCATCATTATCTCACCCCAATCCTTTACGAACGCGCTAAAAGCTGCATGATTGACGTAACCCCCAGAAAATTACCCCAACCCAGCGACCATACCCCAGTAATTGTCGAATTTTAGATTAGTGTGTAGATGGAATTCATCACCGAAAATCCTTATGTTTCTGGTAACTGGAGCAACGGGAGGAATTGGTCGCCGAGTCGTGCGACTCCTACGCCTAGAAGAAAAGCCAGTGAGGGCATTTGTCCGCCTCACTTCGCGTTATAACGAGTTAGAACACCGAGGAGCAGAAATCTTCATCGGTGATTTGCGCCGAGACAAGGATATTGTCAAAGCTTGTCGGGGTGTCGAGTACATGATCAGCGCCCACGGTTCTGATGGTGACTCTTTATCTCTGGACTATCGCGCCAATATTGAACTGATCGATCAGGCTATAGCTAATCAAGTCAAGCATTTTGTGTTTATTTCTGTACTGGGAGCAGAACGGGGTTATGAAGATGCGCCCGTGTTCAAAGCCAAACGCGCAGTAGAACAATATTTAGAGGCTAGTGGCTTGAATTACACAATTTTACGCCCGGCTGGATTAGCATCTAATTTACTCTCATTAGCAGAACGTTTTCGGGAAACAGGTTTGTATTTGCTGATTGGTGATCCTAAAAATCGAACTTCGGTTGTCAGTACAGATGATTTAGCCAGGATAGTAGTTAACTCCATCACAGCTGAAGGCGCACGCAACCAAATATTACCAGTGGGAGGTCCAGAGATTTTATTGCGTGAGGATATTCCCCAAATTTTTAGTCGCATCTTCAACAAAGAACCAATTATCATTAATTCACCTTTGTTTGTTGTGGATGGGTTACGCAGTGCATTGGGTTTATTTAACCCCCAAGCACAAACAGCTTTCGGAACCTATCGCACATTACTGTCTAATGAGTTTTTCTGTAGAAAAGAGGAAATAGCCAACTTAGAAAGGATTTTTAATTTTCACTTGGAAACTTTAGAAAATTTTCTGCGGCGCTATCTTGCGGTTTGAATTATGGGGAGTAGGGAGTAGGGGGATTAAATAGGCAGGGGAGCAGCGAGCAGGGAGCAGGGGTAAGTTGGAAATTACTTTACACGGACGACTGCTTAACAACCTATTCTCTTCTCCCCATTCCCCATTCCCCATTCCTCATTCCCCATTCCTCATTCCCCACTCCCCACTCCCCACTCCCTATTCCCCCAATAATCTAAAATTTTATGAAATATTCCTTACTTGCAAATGCTGCTCAAGCCCGTCAAACAAGACAACAATTTGCCAAACCAGAAGACCAACTATCTTATGAAGTCGGTAAGGCTGTACAAGAATTACCACCGCTATATACCAGAGTTTTAGCAGGAACACTGAGCTTAGTGGTATTTGGGGCGATCGCCTGGGCAAATTTCTCTCAAATCGATGAAGTGGCGATCGCACCTGGAGAATTAATCGCCTCTACACAAGTGCGACCGGTGACATCCTTGGGCGGTGGTTCGATTTTGAAAGTGAATGTAGAAGAAGGCGATCATGTCACTAAAGACCAAGTTTTAATTCAACGCGACACAGACTTACAACAAACAGATGTCAATCGCCTCGCCCAATCTGCCAAATTAATCAGGGAAGACTTACAGCGTTTGCAAGCAGAACGCATCGGGACAACAGAATCTGGGACAAAACTACAAGATGAACTTTTAGAATCACGCCTCGCAGATTACCAAGCCCGTCAAGCTGTAACCGCAGCCGAAGCAAATCGCCAACTAGCAATTGTGGCTCAAGTAAAACAACGCCAGCAACGGTTACAAGAAAACCTCGTAAATGCTCAAACCAGCTTTAAAAATGCCCAAGCTAACGTAGTCAACGCCGAAAAGTTAGTTGTCGGAATTGAAAAAAATATTGCGATCGCGCAACAAAGAGAAAGAAACCTCAGCACCCTCATTGCTCCTGGTGCATTACCTAGAATTGATTACTTAGAAGCGCAAGAAAGATTAAATCGCGCCAACACAGACATGACTAGGGCAAAAGACGAAGTAATTAACGCCAAAAATCGAGTCACAGAGTCTGAAGATCGAATAGCATCCTTAAAAAGAGAAATTGCCGCCCAAGACCAAGAAATTCGCCAAGCCGAACAAGCTTATCAAGGAGTTCGCCAGCAAGCCCAACGTTTAGTATCTGAGCGCCAAAGCGAGATTTTAACCCAGATCAAACAGCGCCAAGAAGAACTCACAAATCTGAATGGTCAACTAGAACAAGCGAAAAAACAGCAAGCTGGCGAAACCATCACAGCCCCAGTCGCAGGCACAATTTACAAAATTAAAGCCACCCAAGGACCAGTCCAAGCAGGTGAAGAATTGCTGTCAATTTTGCCGGCGGGAGAAGACATTTTATTAGAAGTGAAAGTCCTCAACCGCGATATTGGATTTATTCGTCCAGGGATGAGAGCAAAAGTAAAAATGGCCACCTTTCCCTTTCAAGAATTTGGCACAATTGACGGTAAAGTTGTGCAAATTAGTCCGAATGCAGTCGTTGACAAAGACTTAGGTTTAGTCTTCCCCACCAGAATAAAATTAAGTCAACACTCAATGAAAGTCCGGGGAGAAGAAGTAGCATTTACTCCCGGAATGTCAGCCAACGGTGAAATTGTCACGCGTCAAAAGTCAGTTCTAACCTTCATCATCGAGCCTGTAACTCGTAGATTTAGCGAAGCCTTTTCAGTCAGGTAGTTGAAGAAGCAGGGGAGCAGGGGGATTTGGAACTCCCCTGTCAAATCAGAAGCCAGGGAAAAATTTTCTAAATTCTTCTATCTGCTGCTGCAACTGATTCAGGATTTTGGCGATATCTGTAGGATTTTCGTTATTTTTTTCAGCACTATCGCCATCGAAGATGTTATTAGCGATGCTGCCCAGAACATTACTAATACTATTGTAATACCGAGTCATATTTCCTAGATTCATGGATAAGCCTCTGCTGACAAACGAAAACGTCGGAGGCAAATTAGAAGCTGGTGTATTACTATCGGTTAAAATGGTGACTTGTAATTCCAACTTAAAGGTAGTCGCTGATGTCCGATTTCCTACCATCTGTGCGATCGCCTCAGAAATGCCAGGGCGGATATTGAACGAGTTAGAACTTGCCCCTGGTGTACTATTTCCCGATGTTTCCAGAATGATTTGCCGAATTTGAGCATCAGTCAAACTAGGATTAGCACTGAGCATCAAAGCCACCACACCAGCAACATGGGGAGTAGCCATAGATGTACCGCTATATGTAGCATACTGATTATCAGGAACCGTAGAATAAATACCGACTCCTGGCGCAGTCACATAGGGGAAAGCACTCAACCCTGCTTGGTTAGAGAAATTAGCCATCTGATTATTACTATCAACTGCCCCCACAGCTAACCCCCAGTTGTTGGCATAGCGAGCCGGATAATTAGTAAATGGGTAGCCATTATTACCTGCTGCCATCACCACTACAGCACCTTTACTACTAGCGTACTCAATTGCAGCCTCCAGGGTGCTGTTAGGAAAATTACCACCCAAACTGAGATTAATCACATTAGCGCCATTATTCACAGCATAGTAAATACCATCAGCAACAGAATTAGTGCTACCTGCTCCGTCGTCATTCAGCACTTTAACTGGCATAATCTTGGCATCATAGGCAATACCCGTCACCCCAAAGCCATTATTACCCCCAGCAATGGTTCCCGCTACATGAGTCCCGTGACCATTAACGTCTATGGCATTATTACTATTGTCAGCAAAACTCCAGCCTTGGGCATCATCAACATAGCCATTACCATCGTCATCTATGCCATTACCAGGAATTTCTCCGGGATTAGTCCAAATATTATCCTTCAAATCTGCGTGGTTGTAGTCAACCCCAGTATCTAACACCGCAATCACAATCCCTCTGCCAGTATATCCTTGCTCCCAAGCGGCTGGGGCTTTAACTAAATCTGCTCCCCAATTATTACCACCAAGACTAGGAACATCACCAAAAGTGTTCTGATTAGCCGCTCTAGCTACTGCGGCGGCGGCGTTAATTAAGCCATAGCCAGAAGAGAAATTATAGTTAGCAGTTTGGACAGAATTTGCAGTAATATCACTGACTGAATTAAAGCTACTACGACCACTAAAACTATAGTCATTCTGAGTTTGAAAAGTATCGACTGAGGAGATAGTGTTGAAGTCTAGCCCGTTATGAGGAAATAAATTGTGATTAAGATCGTCAATGGGCATATATATTTTCTCCTCAAACAGAGTATTTTTTGGCAACACTAACTGTTAAAATCTGTCTCCAAGATTTTAAAGGGTGATTTTATCCCCTTTGACAAAAACTACTATGAAATGAAATAGTAAAATGACACTTTTTTAACTAAAAGACATCGTGAAAAGTGTAATCTTCCTGAAAATTATGAGTTATTTTTATGGAATTGCCCATCCCAATAAGTAAGTCGGCACAAATGTTTCCAACTATGTTAAGTAATTTTCTCTTGTAGGGTGTGTTGTCGCGAAGCGCAACGCACCGTTAATACTACTGGCATGGCAAGGCTAAAATATTGCAATAGATTTTTGAGAAAATTGGGATAAATCAATGTTTTCTGCTTTTTACCTAATGCACTATTTTAAGCTTGCCACGCTAGTAGTCCTATATATTAATGAATATATTTTTTTCTGGCTGGAGATAGATGTAAAAACATCTTTAATTATTTAGGATTACTATTTAGCTTCAAATTGATTTGAGTAATCTACTAATTTTAGAATACATACCATGCTTGAATTAGTAAAGTTTAATGCCAAAATTTTACGCAAAGCTAAACTGAATAAATATGTTAATTTTGTCTGGACAAAATTAATTATTAATTTTAAATGAAGATATAATCAATATTGAGTAAAGATTTCGGTTTTTTTCTCAAAACCCTTGACTAGATGTAGGAAAATTTCTAAAAGGATAACAGTAGGTTAAGACAACATAGTAAAGAACTGTCGTTTTTTCGTTTAACTTGTTTTCTAGATAATTCCAGATTTATTAAAATCTGCTGATGAGATATTAGCTAGTATTAGGCTAGTCTAGGAAGTAGATTTGTATTCATACCTGACCTTAGCTGCCTCTAGGTTCCATGTTGTCGTGGAACAAGTTTCAACCACATTTTTGGTAATCGAAACACACCAGATTTTCAGGGAAGTTTGTCACGTTATTGGGGTTAGCCAGTAAATAATTTACTGGTTTTAGGTGTCTTACCAGAAATTGCTGTTTATCAGATTAAACAACAGCTATGCTTGCTTCATATTTTGTCAGGTTTGCTTACTACTACTTACTGAATATCTATGGCTACGCCACGCAATCTATCGCTCACACCACAAGAGCGCAGCTTTTAACTAAGAATGTGTTGACTGGGAAAAATAGCAAAATTCCGTGATGTGTCGGCAGCTTTTTGATGACACCTCTCATTCGATGCACAACCAATTAGCATGGTGAAATATTGAGGATAAAAAGCCAAGATAACACGGGTATATGCCCTCAATCTCGTCACGATACTAGAGGGAAATTACCAAGCATTATACCCACATCACGTAAATACTTAATTAGCTGGAAAAGGCTAATTAATCTTGCAGTTGTGAAACCTGATTTATTGAGGTTTGAGCATAGCTGTAACGGATAAAATTGCCCACATTTTCAGTAAATGACAACTGGTAATAAATATGTCACACTCTCTTAGTCAAAGCGAAAACTTGGAAAATTACAACATCCAAAATTTTCAAGAAGGTAAGTTTTTAACCTCTTTTCAAAAGAAGGCATTGCTGAAAAGCTTACAAACTGATTTACAGCCAGAATATCGGCGGCGCATTGAAATTATGTTATTAGCCGATGTGGGTAAATCTCAAAGTCAAATCTGTGAAACTATCGGTTGTTCTCAGGAAATGGCGCGTTACTGGATTGGTTTAGCGGAAGCAGGTTTAGCGCACAAGTGGAATGAGCGACCTATTGGGAGACCGAAAATTGTGAATGATCAATATCTGGATCGTTTGAAAGAGTTGGTCAGCCATAGCCCTCGTGATTATGGTTATGCATTTACTTATTGGACAGCCCAATGGTTAAGCAAACATTTAGCTAACGAATTTAACATCCAAATTAGCGATCGCCACATTAATCGCCTACTTAAACAAATGGGACTATCCACTAAACGGAAAAGTTCCCAGCCACCAGAAACTGACCAAACCAAGGCTTGTCATGAGCGAAGCCGAATGGATGCTGGAATTAGAATTGGCGATTTGCAATCTCACTCCGAACCTAATTTTAATTGGTCATTAAATCTGATTCAGACCAATAAATAATTCTGTCTTGGAGGTCAAAAAATGGCATCAGCATTTTCCCCGGAATACTTAGCGCAACAACTTATCCACAGCCTGGGTGAGCCGTTATCAGAGCAAGAAATTGAAAGATGTTTGATTGGGGTAGAAATTGTCGAACCACCTGTAGCCAAGCAATTTTGGCAAGCAGCAAACGCACCGAATGGGATCTATCTCGTCCTGGGGGGTAAAGTCAGGCTTTTAGATGGCTCGAATAACTTAATTACCACCCTGACAACAGGAGCATCATTTGGCGAACTGACTTTATTTACAGAAGAAGAATTTAGCCCTTATGTGGCGAGAGCTTCTGTGAAGTTAAAGCTGGCTTATTTTCCGCAAGCATCTTTACAAGAGGTAATTCGCAAACATCCGAGTATTCGCGATCGCCTCAAACAACGTGCCGAATTGTGGGATTTACTGTTACTATGTTGTCAAACGTCCCTAGTGCCACATAATGGGTCTGTAGAAGAAATACTCAAAGCCTTGACTTTATTTGAGCGCCACACCGTCGAAGGCGACTCACTCCCAGTGACTTTATTCCAAGATACCAAACTGTGGTTATTGCATCAGGGAGAACTACAGCACACAGATGGACGCAGATTAACACCGGGAAACATCTACGTATATCCCCAGCAGGAAAATTGGCGCGCGACTCAACTTACAAAGGTTTATAGCCTGAAAAATGCCCATTGGCCACTGGTATTAGAATACTGGCCGCAATTAGCCGAGTTATCGCAAAATCCCCAGGAAGTTACAGAAGACACTCCTACACCAGCAATTACCCCCAGTCTGATTAGACAGTTACCACCACCAGACCCAGAACCGAAAAAGAAGCGAAAACAAGCCTATTTTCCTAGCCCTACAGTCAAAGCTGGACATTGGTGGGGACGGTTAACCAAGAGGTATCCGTTCTATGAACAACAAAGCGCTGCTGACTGTGGAGCCGCTTGCTTGGTGATGATTAGCCGCTATTGGGGTAAGCGCTTGAGCGTCAACCGACTGCGAGATTTAGCCAATATTAATCGCACCGGTGCATCATTGCGGGGTTTAACAACTGCGGCGGAAAGTATCGGTTTTACTACCCGTCCGGTGAAAGCCAGCTTAGATAAATTAGCACAACAAACCTTACCTGCGATCGCGCACTGGGAAGGCAGACACTACGTTGTTGTCTATGAAGTCAGCAAAAAACAGGTGATTGTGGGAGATCCCGCCTTCGGTCAACGCACCCTCACCCATGAGGAATTTAAAGCTGGTTGGACTGGTTACGCGTTGTTATTACAACCCACAGCCCAACTTAAAGAAACTGAAGAAAACAGTACACAATTTTGGCAGTTGTTTGAATTAGTCAAACCTCATTCCAAAGTCCTGTTAGAAGTCTTCATGGCTTCGGTGTTCATTCAGATATTTGGGTTAGTTACGCCCCTATTAACTCAGTTGCTATTAGACCGAGTTTTGGTGCAACGTAGCACCCTGACATTAAACGCTGTGGGTTTCGGGTTACTGATTTTTGGCTTATTCAGTGTGATCATTAATGGATTGCGCCAATATCTGCTAGATCACACAGCCAACCGCATCAGTGTAGCCTTATTGGTAGGGTTTATTAAACACACTTTCCGCCTACCTTTAGCCTTTTTTGAATCCCGCTACGTTGGTGATATTATTTCCCGCGTCCAAGAAAACTATAAAATTCAGCGCTTCCTCACCGGAGAAGCTTTATCCATCACTTTGGATTTGCTGACAGTGTTTATTTACGTGGGATTAATGTTTTGGTATAGCGCCCCAATGGCTTTACTAAGTTTAACCATCATCCCACCATTCTTTATTCTGGCACTGGTGGCGACACCTTTCTTTCGGCGCATTAATCGTGAGGCTTTTAATGCCACAGCCAACGAAAATAGTTATCTGATTCAATCACTCACAGGTATTAGCTCAATTCGTTCAATGGCCATTGAACAAACAGTGCGCTGGCATTGGGAAGAGCTATTAAATAATGTGATTAAAAAGACCTTTGCCGGGCAGATTATTAGTAACAAAATGCAGCTTTTTAGCTCCGGCATTGAAACGTTAGTAACTACAGGTTTGCTATGGTTCGGGGCATGGTTAGTCATTCAAAATCAACTGACAATTGGGCAGTTAGTTGCTTTCAATATGTTATTGGGCAACGTTATTCGCCCCTTTCAAAGGTTAGTGGTTTTGTGGAATCAATTCCAGGAAGTAGTTATTTCCAGTGAAAGAATTAATGATGTTCTGGAAGCAGAACCAGAAGAAGATTTACATCATCACCCCCGGCAGTTTTTACCAAGATTAGAAGGACACATTAAGTTTGAAAATGTGACTTTTCGCTATCACCCAGAAAGTGATATTAATGTCCTAGAAAATCTCAGCTTTGAAATCCTCCCAGAGCAGACTGTAGCGGTAGTTGGGCGTAGTGGTTCAGGAAAAACAACCCTCGCCAAGATGATCTTGGGACTATATCTGCCGACAGATGGCAAAGTATTAATTGATGCCCAAGATGTGACTAGTATTTCTTTGCGATCGCTGCGTTCTCAAATTGGAGTTGTCGATCAAGATACCTTCTTGTTTGGCGGTACTATCCGCGAAAATATCAATATTGCTCACCCAGAAGCCACTTTAGAGGAAATTATTGAAGCGGCAAGATTAGCAGGAGCCGATGAATTTATCAAACTTATGCCGACCGGCTACGAGACCCAAATTGGTGAAGGTGGGGGGATGTTATCTGGTGGACAACGCCAAAGAATTGCGATCGCCCGTGCGTTACTCGGAAATCCCCGCTTATTGCTCTTAGACGAAGCCACCAGCCACCTGGATTCGGAATCTGAGCGCATTATCCAAAATAACCTGAAAACCATCCTTCAAGGGCGCACCAGCCTAATTATCGCCCATCGCCTGTCCACAGTCCGCAATGCTGACCTGATTCTAGTTTTAGATCGAGGCTTACTCGTCGAAAGCGGGACTCACGATGAATTAATAGCCAAAAAAGGTCATTACTTCTATCTCAACCAGCAACAACTAGCTCAAACAGCACAAACAGCCTGAAGAAGAGGCAGGGGTGCAGGGTGCAGGGGGGAAGAAAATTCTCCATCTCAATCCCCAATCCCCAATCCCCAATCCCCTATGCTCCACTTAGAAGAAAGGGGTGATTTCCCCCTACCTCTTCGTCGAAAACCTGGGAAATTTTCAATTGAACAAAGGACAAGGGATGAATCAATTCAAAATTCAAAATTCAAAATTCAAAATTCAAAACATAGACTTTTAATTACGAATTACGAATTACGAATTACGAATTACGAATTACATCCCAAGTCCTGGAAAATAAACTGTTGAATTACTTATGCCAAACCCATCTCAACATTTATCATCCGTACTTGCTGCACCACAGCAAGACCAAAATCACCAGGTTGAAAACTCTAGTGCTGTTGTTGATAATCAGACACAGGTAGAAAACCAAACCAATGATTGGTTTTATGGTACAGAAGAACTGCTAGATGCTTTACCAAGACTTTGGACACGTTCTATGCTGTACTTTTTGGTAGGATTTACCTCGATCATTTTACCTTGGTCGATGCTCACCAAAATTGATGAAACCGGCAGCGCTAGAGGGCGTTTAGAACCCAAAGGAGCAACGCATCAATTAGGTATTCCAGTTCCTGGGACTGTGAAAACTGTCAATGTCCAAGAAGGTGCAATAGTTAAAGCTGGACAGGTGCTGCTGGAGTTGGATTCTGATGTCCTGGAAAAAGAATTGCAACAGAGACAAACACAACTACAAGGATTAAGCGATCGCCAAGCGCAACTTAAGCTGCTGAAAAACCAATTGATGCTGGCGATCAATATCCAAGAACAACAAAATCAAGCCCAAGAATTAGAAAAAATGTCTCAAGTTAATCAGGCGCAGCAAACCCTGGATGCGAGACAAAGTGCGTCTAATTTACAAAGGTTAGAAAGACAGGCTTTAGTTGAACAAGCTCGGCAGAATATTAATTCTACCGAGACTACTGAGAAGTTAGTTAATAGTCGTTTTAACAGAGATGTCGCCGAAGTTGCACGCTTTCGCGAATTGTACGAACAGGGTGCAATTCCGCAAATCCAACTTGTGGAATTAGAAAAAACAGCAGAGGACAGCCAACGCTTGCATTTACAAGCACAATCTGATGTCACTCAAGCGCAACTACGTTTAAAAGAAGAAATGAGCCGCTATCAGGCGACTATGAGTCAAGTTGTCGCGGATATTGAGCAAGCAAAACTACGTTTACAAGAACAGCAAAGTAGCTATCAAAGCGTTGTTCAAGCTGGTAAATTAGCAGTGCTGAGAAGCCAGGAACAACTCAAAGACATGGAAACGCAAATTAGTACACTGGACTCAGAAATGGCTCAAACCAAGAGTCAGATTTCGTCCTTGCAGATTCAGATGAAACAGCGCGTAGTGCGATCGCCTATTGATGGCATAATTTTTGAGATGCCCATCCGCAAACCAGGGCCTGTAGTCGAACCAGGACAAATCATTGCCCAAATTGCGCCTCAAGATAGTAAATTGATTCTCAAAGCCCAGATACCCAGCCAACACAGTGGTTTCTTAGAGGAAGGAATGCCAGTTAAAATCAAATTTGATGCCTATCCCTATCAAGATTATGGCGTGATGGAAGGGCGTGTGAGTTGGATTTCACCTAATTCTAGAACTCAGTCTAGCAACCAAGGCAGTATAGACACTTATGATTTAGATATCACCCTAGATCAACCTTATGTACAAGCTGCTAACCAACGCGTTAATTTAACCCCCGGTCAGACAGCCACCGCAGAGGTAGTTATTCGTCAGCGCCGAGTCATTGACTTTATCTTAGATCCCTTTAAGAAATTGCAACAAGGCGGTCTAGAACTTTAGCCTTTTAGTCCAGTGACACAGCTAAAATAAGGCAACGTAGGTTGGGTTGACGCAAGGAAACCCAACATCTTTGTCAGGGCTAGATGCTAAATATTCATTGTTAATAATTACCCCTATTATTGAGGTGTTCAACCTTTATCAACTAGGGGGATATTGCTCATTGGTTGATTTAATTTGTAATCAAATATAATGCCATTCCTGACGATAATTAATCAAAACATTAAAACTATCATTAGATAGAGACAATAAACAATATATCAAGCAAAAATGATGAATAAGATACTGGCTTTTCAACAGTCAAAAAACAATTCTAATTAGTTAATAATTGGAGAACTTTAGCTATGTCAAACATTTTAAAAGTTTCAACCGAAGACATTATTTACTATATAAAAATGGCTTGTCAAATTCCAGTCATATTAGAAGCGATCGCCACTCAAAAAATCATTGCAGAAGCAGCCGATAAAGCAGGAATTGAAATCAGCACAGAAGAACTACAAACAGCAGCAGATAATCTTCGTTTAGCTAACCAATTACTCAAAGCTGAAGATACTTGGTCTTGGTTAGAAAAACATCATCTTTCTCTGGATGACTTAGAAGAAATAGCTAAAATCAACCTCACATCCTCCAAATTAGCCAATCATTTATTTGCAGAGCAAATCGAACCATTCTTTTATGCTCATCAAGCAAAATATTTTGGCGCAGTCACTTATGAAGTGATTTTAGATGATGAAGATTTAGCCTTAGAACTATTTTATGCCCTCCAAGAAGGCGAAATCAGCTTCCAAGAAATTGCTCGTCAATACATTCAAAATCCCGAAACCCGTCGTTCTGGTGGCTATCAGGGAATCCGCCGCCGGATTGATTTTCGAGCCGAGATCGCCGCCGCAGTTTTTGCTGCTAATCCCCCACAAATTCTTAAACCAATCATTACACCCAAAGGAGCGCATATCATTGCAGTTGAGGAAATAATTAAACCAGAATTAGATGACAACTTGCGGTTTCAAATTATGGGAGACTTTTTTACCAATTGGCTACAGCAACAAATAGCCACTGTCGAAATTGTCGCCAATCTGCAAGAAAATACAAATATTCAAGCATCAGCTAATTTGGTAAAACCAGCATAGATAGCTGCGACAAAAAATGTAGAGACGTTTCATGAAACGTCTCTACAAACGTGATGTCACCATGCAAAACCGAACAACAATCATTCCAAAAATCCCTCTCCTTACCTTCGCATAGCAAAAGCAGGGTGAGGTTTTTCGTTAAGCGATCGCTTAAGTTTATAGTGGGTTAAAGACTAAGATCCTAACCCACCTGAAAAATTAAGTAGGTGGACGGAAAAATTTATATATCTCAATTACCAGGGCTGATTCCCAATAAAATAACCCATTTGTGAAAATGAAGCAATTTATGTTTCAAGTCACAACATTCCCCTCGACTCTACCCCTCGGCGGATACCCTCCTACATCTATCAATCATTTTTTTCTAAGCGTTGGCGTAAGAAAGTGTTTAATTCTTCAACGTTAAGCATGAATATGTGCTGGGCAGCTTCTTCAATTTTTGCTGAACACTTTGGTACGGAAGAGCCATATTTATGTTTCTAAGATTGCGCCCAATCCGCATTAGCTCATTAGCTTATACTAGAAAGCTTTTACCTAATATTAGATATGGCATACCTGCTCTCCTGGCACATTCCCCATCCCTGTCATCACGATCACCGATAAATAAACATTGTTTCACTGAAACTCCTAGAATTTCAGTAGCAACAAATAAACCTTGAGGGTCGGGCTTGAGCCGACGAACATTTTCATCTGTTGAGCTAACAATGCAGTTAGGAGATAGACCTAATTTAGCCAGCTTTGCTGTTGCTGGATAATCTGAAAATATACCAGTAGCTATACCTTTCTGCGTGAGATTTTCAAATAACTCCAAAACTGGTAGATAGCGGCAAGTATATATATGTTCCAAAGGGACTTTAAAAATCCATTTTTGTACTAAAGCGCGAACCTTTTCTAATGAAGCTCCTGATGCTTTGGCTGCCCATTCATATTGAGCATTCTCCAAATCATCAACAATTTCAAAGGCATTTCGTTCACGTTCCCGCAGGAAATCTATGATAATTTTGATATCCCGAATTTCACAAGGATGATTTAGATAGTATTTGAGGATTTCCAAGCGCATTAGACTATACATCTTTTTCAGATTGTAGAAAGTCCCATCAACATCGAAAATAACCGCATTGAACTTATCAAAATTAATGCTTTGTATTTGTTTAGTTTGATTTAAGCCAATAAATAAACTCATATTAACCAAGCCCTTGAGGATAATAATATGTTGTCAAAGAAATCCTACTAGGACAAAATTATCAAATTGATTATCGAAATCTAGATATTTTTGTCCTAGCAGAAGCAGTTCTTGATTGAAAAATAAAGCATGAATCAGATACAACCCGAAAATTATGTACGACTGGTAGATGAATGATATAGATTTAAGACTAACTCAATCCAAGATAATGCTAAGAATTAATTAGTGGTCAGTTTAATTAACACACTAATAAATTATGAAGAAATTAGTCTAACAATGTATTCTTTTTCAACGTCTTTTACTCAATATGATCAATACCCGTAGTATTGAGTCCAGTAACCTCTTATTGCAGGAAATACATGAGTTCCTAAACAGAAAACTATGTAATAAATCACCATCAGCAAGTAGCCCACAAAATCTTGGTGGATAAAAGGATCAAACTCACATGCGAAAAGAAGTCCAACAAAAAAGATAAATTGTAACCAAACCATGATATTTCCCTGATAAGCTTTTAAAGCAGGGCGAGCTTCTGTCCAGTTATTTATATCTTTCTCAACTATTCTTCTTATAGAAAGAAAACCAATTCCCATACAAAAAGCTGCAAACATCAAAACCGTCGGTACTAAACCATCAACAGCTAAAAAAGTACCCATTAATAATCGAATTGGCATGGTACTTGCATTGACAAATAATTCAAGATATGGGACGTTCCTGGCTACAAATGAGTAGAAAATGTTAACACCAATAAAGGTAATATAGAGCAACCCAATGTTTCTACCGAAGTAGAAAAAACCCACGAATAGTCCTAAAGAAATTAAAGATACAGCCAAGATTATGGCTGTATTCATGCTAATTCTTCCTGAAGGTAAGGGGCGATTTTTTTTAAGTGGATGTTTAGCATCTTTTTCGAGGTCTGTAATAGCATTCATTGTATAAATGCCACCGTAGAGACAGACATTAAAAGATAAGTACATCACTAATATAGAAACTATTAGTGGAATATCTATCTGTTTAGCAAAACTTAATGCTCCTAAAAGAACAAATCCAAAATTTAGATGAAATTTTAATCGAATTAGCTGCAAAAAATTTTGCAATACTTCTGGCTCGAAGATTGCCAAATATTTTCCTATTCCCGCTTGCATTCAGTTTCCCCTCTGTAATTCTTTTCAAAAAGAAATTATTTTCTAACTCTATCTAAAGTTAGAAATAATTTACTCCGTGTATTTAGCTTTTTTTGATTACACACAAATACTTGAATTGGGCTAGTAGTTTGTCAAAAATCTTGACCCTACACACCAAAACAAAAAAAAAGATGTTCATATTAAATTTTGATGACCTATTATGTAAGCAAATCTTGATATACAAATAGTTTTGTAGATTCAAAGTGGCGTAGAATCTAAAACTCAATCACAGAAACCGCCTTTCGCTTCTGCACCTCGCGATTATCTTACTCTGTACGCTCGCAACTTCCTGGCAGCGCCATTTTTTGAGATATAGCCTTGAGGCAATACTTTTCGGTTAAGGAGTGTAGAGACGTTCCATGGAACGTCTCTACAAGGGTTTTTGGCGCACAAATTTGCTTAACCGAACAGTATTGCGTTGCAATCAGGATTTAGGCAAGTAATTTTTTGAGTCACCAGTTTTTTAATGCAAAATCTCTAATTATATCATATATAGAACCCATTTCCCGGATTTATCACAAGCGAGAAAAAACGCTTAGGTTAGCCAAATTTAGGACAATTTAATTGATACGTTATCAAAATATCTCCAGAGATAGGTGTCTCAAGGTAAAAGCCGAAACAATTAAAGATATATTAAGCACATAAAAAGTAATTAACACTGAAACGAAAAACTTGTAATAAGCTGTCGTGCAGCTAGATTGTATAATATGACATTAAGCAACTATATATAATATCAGCATTGAGAATTGAAGATGGTGCGTTGCGCTACGCGACAACACACCCTACACACTAACCCACCTGACAAATTAAGTATTTTATTCCTTGGAAGTTCCCAAACAAACAACTCCGGCTCCCTCTCCTTAGTAAGGAGAGGGTTGGGGTGAGGTTCTATACAATATCAAAACTGCAAAGAAGTAAAGATATCTTCAGAATGGGAATTGAGATAAGGACGTTGCAATTCAATTTCCAGCATAGAGAAATGTTTCAGAATAGATTCTAACCTACCTGCTGGCGTATCATTATCTTGCTGCCAAACATCAAGCAAAGCATTAGCAATAATTTGGCATCGGTTCATCCCAAAACTTTCACGGTCTGTAAACTTGCTATTTGGTTCTTCCGCAAGAGCTAACCCTGGCGCAAGTAATTTAGTAAACAAAGGCACTGAATCGCCAAAATGTGATTTATTTTCTGTATACACCCGTTCTAATACTGGACGAACAACTTCATAGTTGTGTTTGTCAAAGTAAAGCACTGCTGAGTCACAACGTCCATAATCTGTAGGATTATATAGGGCTTTAAATGTGAAGGAAATTGGCAGAGCATTGAGTTGGGTAGTCAAACCATCCATGACAGCAACAGCACCGTCTGGGGATAAATTAAAGTAGATCCTGACTATTTCTTGATCACCATGAGCAGCTTCATTGCCAACTGCCATATAGAATCCATTCTGCACCACATTCTTGGGTAATTTGATCGGAACTAAACTACCGATAGTTACAGCTTGATCTTCTGGTCGCAAGTGTTGCTCACGCTCAATGTGCAGAGTTAAACCACCCTTATGCACAGCCAAAGCACCATCTGTTTCTTCTTTGATTACCAGCCAATCGTGGCTGAAGTAGCCTTCACCTCTGTTACTTTCATGTAAGCGGTCATAGAAACCGATATCTACACCCAAAAAGCTATTATTTTCTAAATCCCGATTCAATGCTACATTTTTTGACTCTCCATCTGATGTGAGATTGAGTTCCTCTTGCAAAGAACCGTTGTAGTAGACACCATAAAGAAAACTACGCAATTGGAGTGCTAAATATTTGTTCTGGAGGTCTAACGGCAATTTTTGAAAGCGGGAAACTGCTTGCTCAGTTAATTCTACGCTTTTATAGTTTGGGTGCTTAATACAATGATGGGAAACAATTTCAACTTTATGAATAATGTCTTGTATTGATGTCTGCAAAGGCTCAGGAATAGTAGCTAGTTGTGTTTGTAGCGAATCTAATAGTTGCATAAAAGCTGGCCTGTAAATAAGAGAGTGTGTTGAAAAAAATTGTAGAGACGCGATAAATCGCGTCTTCCAAATATTGTGTAGAGACGCGATTTATCGCGTCTTCCCGGTGTTATGAGGTACAAGAACCCCACCCCCAACCCCCTCCCCGCAAGCGATGAGGGGGCTTCCAAATATTTTGTAGAGACGCGATTTATCGCGTCTTCTATCACGCGATTTATCGCGTCTTCTATCGCGTCTTCCAAACGCTTTAACGTGCAGATGAATATTGAGTAGGAGTCAAATCCGACGCATCCATACCGAAAATAGTGGGTATAGATGCTTCTGGACGACACAATAAACTCTTAGCAACTTGGAGCATACTGATACCAGGATTACCAAAAGTTTTTTCATGCTGGAGTGTGGCTTGAATAGATTGAATTAAGGCTAAACCGCAAAACTGCACTACTCGTTGCAGGAAATCAGGACGATCTTCTAAGATTTGGGGGAATTCTGCTAAATAAGCTTTAACTAGTGCAGCAAGTGAAGGACGGAGTGTTTGCAAAGGCGTTGTAGCTAAACGTAAAGACTCTTCAATTTCCATTCCTTTACCAACGACTACGCTATACAGCCATAATTGCAAGTAACTAGCGAGTAATGAGCCTAAATCGATAGCTGGATCTCCCCAAGAACAGCGTTCCCAGTCAATTAATCGAATCATGCTTTGGTCTGAGGATGAGCTATTTAAATTCACATCTTGCCAATTTAAGGAGATGAGAATGTTGTTTAGCTTCATGTCGTTATGAGTCAAACAGTAAGGAGTATAGGAATTACCTACTTGTGCGATCGCCTGACCCAAACTATCGTAACGTTGATAAAGAGCAAAGAATTTCAACCCGTCAGCCGGAACGTTACCAAAGATTTCCGGCGTAATCCGATCCATTCTCTGATTTAGTTTGGGTGGATCTTGACTCGGTACATCCTGAGAATTTTCAAAGAACTCCCGATACTCAGGACGTTGAATACTAACGCGATGAATTAATGCCAGAATAGTGCCAATTTTGGTCGCCACCTGTGTAGGAAAAATATTCTCCTTGGTGTAAAAATCCGCTACATCTCGATAATTATTGAGATAGTTGAAAATAATGATCGAATTTTCTGCATCAAAATGTACTGCTTCTGAAAGCAAAGGGCGCACATAGCTAAGTTCAGGGTTTCTTTGCAAAAACTCATGAATTCGCCATTCCTGCACAAACTCACCGGCGGTTTTTCCTTCTCGGTTGTGACGCTCTTGCTTAACTAGCAGTTTCTTATCCTCTGATAAACTGAGTAATAAGTTAAAGTTTTTAGCAGGTTTTAGTTCAATATTGCTCAATGAACGTTCTTCTTCAGTACATAATCCCAGGGGAATTAGGTAGTCAAAAACATTTTGATAGCTTAATAAAAATGGCATGGCGTTAAATACTCCTCAGTAATGTGAAAACTTGTTCCTGGTTAATCAAGAAACTGTAAAACCAGAGGATTCCTATCCAAGCATTGATTGCACACAACATTTTTTTAGTCATCATGTCAACTTAGATTCAATAATTAGAAAGAGTAAAACTGAACAGGTGCAAAGTTAAGCTCAGACGCAGTAATAAATGAATGTGCAAGGGAGACAATACTGTAGATAGCAAATGCTGACAACATAAAATCCATCAGCTTATAAGTAAAGGTCAGCATTTGATGAAATCCATAGTCAATTACATATTGATTCCCCCCATACACAGATATTGAAAACATATCTGTTATTTCGATTAAAAAGCTTTCGGAATTAGTCGGGTGTAGTTCAGAAATTACAATTCTTGCCATTTACTTGATTTCCACACAAAATATTGAGTAATGAATTAATGCTAGCTACTTTCAGTAAGTGTCAGCTTAATCATTCGTCAACTAATGTGCTATCCTGGCTCAGGTTAAACTGTCATTTATTCCCAATCTTCCACGACTACTAAATTAAATTCATCTAATTTAGGTAATTGAGCAATCTTGACGATTGTCGCCAGATTTATCCACCAATTGTGATCCTAGTCTTAATTAAGTTTCAATTTAGTTATCGAATTACAGCATATTTTTTTAAATTTGGCTGGCTGTAAGGCTTTTGTTATGCAAAACCTGATTAAGATAAGAGTGGGCAATTCTATATTTTATGTGAAACTGAATGTTTAACATTATTTTGTATTATGAGGTTTTTGCTCAGATAGAATTGCTTACTTTTTACCTTTAATCTCAAGACAGCCATCAAGATTAATAGTTAACTACAAAGCTAGAAGCGCCGCCCATACCCATAGTATGGTTGACTATATGACTTGGCCACATAAGTAGCATGACCAATGGCATACGTACCAACAAATGCTCCAGCGAATGCAGTGAATGTAATTATGCCGCCGACAACGTTGTATTGATCCTTAGAGCTAGAATCGACATCACTCAGTTCATTGAGAAAGCTTTCGGAATCGTGGAACAGTTCAGAGCCAGTAGCATATAGTTGATCAAGAGTGATAGTTGCCATGAATTACTCCTAAAAGACTTGTGAACACTTATTTGTTTTCTTAAAAATTAAGAACGTTGAGTCTGTCTGGCTCTTGGGGATTATTGGTAATCAAATCATGCCTTTAATCCCCAAAGAGCCATTTATTTGAAGTAACTAATCACAGTGATTAGTAAACACCACTTATGCTGAAGGATTTAGCCAAGATAGTTACGTGTTCAATGGCATATACAGTTACAAAAGCTTCAGCTAACTTGGTCAATGTGAAAGGATTGCTGGCGGCATAGGTTGCACCTATAGCAGCAACTGCTGCTCCACCAGAGATGGAATCTACATCGCTGAATTCATTCAAGAAACTTTCAGAATCGTTGAATAGTTCAGAACCAGCAGCGTGTAATTCAGAAAGAGTTATATTAGCCATGATGTACTCCTAAAAGACTTGTGAAGACTTGTTTGTTTCAGTGAAAATGGAGAGCGTTGAATCTGTCTGGCTCTTAGGGATTATTGGTAATCAAATCATGCCTTTAATCCCCAAAGAGCCATTTATTTGAAGTAACTAATCACAGTGATTAGTAAACACCACTTATGCTGAAGGATTTAGCCAAGATAGTTACGTGTTCAATGGCATATACAGTTACAAAAGCTTCAGCTAATTTGGTCAATGTACTAGCATTGCTGGCGACGTAGGTAGCACCTGTAGCGATGGTAACTTGACCACCAGAGATGGAATCGACATCGCTAAATTCATTCAAGAAACTTTCAGAATCGTTGAACAATTCAGCACCAGCAGCGTGTAATTCAGAAAGAGTGATATTAGCCATGATGTACTCCTAAAAGACTTGTGAAGACTTGTTTATTTCAGTGAAAATCGAGAGCGTTGAATCTGTCTGGCTCTTAGGGATTACTGGTCATCAAATCATGCCTTTAATCCCCAAAGAGCCATTTATTTGAGTTGTTAACTAGAGCTAGTAAACACCAGTTAGGCTGAAGGATTTAGCCAACATAGTTACGTGTTCAATGGCATATACAGTTACAAAGGCTTCAGCTAACTTGGTCAATGTGAAAGGATTGCTGGCGGCATAGGTTGCACCTGTAGCGGCAACTACTGCTCCACCAGAGATGGAATCTACATCGCTGAATTCATTCAAGAAACTTTCAGAATCGTTGAATAGTTCAGAACCAGCAGCGTGTAATTCAGAAAGAGTGATATTAGCCATGATGTACTCCTAAAAGACTTGTGAGAACTTGTTTGTTTCAGTGAAAATCGAGAGCGTTGAATTTGGCTAACTCTTGGGGATTACTGGTAATCAAATCATGCCTTACATCCCCAAAGAGCCATTTATTTGAAGTAACTAATCACAGTGATTAGTAAACACCAGTTAGGCTGAAGGATTTAGCCAAGATAGTTACGTGTTCAATGGCATATACAGTTACAAAGGCTTCAGCCAACTTGGTCAGTGACAAAGGATTGCTGGCGGCATAGGTTGCACCTGTAGCGACGGTAGCACCACCAGCGTAGCCAATTTGTCCACCAGAGATGGAATTAACATCGCTGAGTTCATTCAAGAAACTTTCAGAATCGTTGAACAGTTCAGAACCAGCAGCGTGTAATTCAGAAAGAGTGATATTAGCCATGATGTACTCCTAAAAGACTTGTGAAGACTTGTTTGTTTCAATGAAAATCGAGAGCGTTGAATCTGTCTGGCTCTTGGGGATAAGTGGTAATCAAATCATGCCTTTCATCCCCAAAGAGCCATTTATTCGAGTTGTTAACTAGAGCTAGTAAACACCAGTTAGGCTGAAGGATTTAGCCAAGATAGTTACGTGTTCAATGGCATATACAGTCACAAAGGCTTCAGCCAATTTGGTCAGTGTCAAAGGATTGCTGGCGGCATAGGTTGCACCTGTAGCGGCAACTGCTGCTCCACCAGAGATGGAATCCACATCGCTGAATTCATTCAAGAAACTTTCAGAATCGTTGAATAGTTCAGAACCAGCAGCGTGTAATTCAGAAAGAGTGATATTTGCCATGATGTACTCCTAAAAGACTTGTGAACTTGTGAACTTGTGAAGACTTGTTAGTTTCAGTGAAGATCAAGATGGTGTCTAGTCGGCTCTTAGGAATTATTGGTAATCACATAAATTAGTTTTTACCTTTAATTCCTAAAGAGCCATCAATTTCAGCAGTTACCCAAAGTCATTAAATGCCACTAAATGACTTGGCTAACACAGTTACATGACCAATGGCATATACAGTCACAAATGCGCCAGCGAGCTTATTCAGTGTCGTAGGATCACTGACAGCAACTTGAGCGCCTAGTCCACCACCGTAGCCTTGACCACCAGAGATGGAGTCTACATCGCTGAATTCATTCAAAAAACTTTCAGAATCTTGAAACAATTCAGAACCAGCAGAGTTTAATTCGGACAGTGTAATATTTGCCATGATTTTCTCCTAAAAGACTTGTTGTAATGAACTGAAAATTGCTTAGATTTAGCTAGACCACAGGGATTATTGGTAATAACAAAAGCTCATGTTATTCACATAGATAGCTTTTTATCTTTAATCCCTGGAAAACCATCAAGCTCTGTAGTAAACCAGAACCATTAAATGTTTGCGCTGAATGATTTAGCTAACACGGTCACGTGACCAATAGCATATACAGTCACAAATGCCTCAGCTAGCTTCATTAATGTTGCTGGGTTGCTAACTCCTCCAGCGTAGCCGCCAATTCCACCACCGGAAATGGAGTCTACATCGCTGAATTCATTCAAGAAACTTTCAGAATCGTTGAATAATTCAGAACCAGCAGCGTGTAGTTCAGAAAGTTTGATATTCGCCATGATTTACTCCTAACAGTCTTGTCTTGTCGCAATTAAGCAAGTTTACAGAAAATTGTTTAAGCTGGTTGGCTCTCAGGGATTATTGATAATTAAGAAAGTCCATGTTAATCACATAGATTACTTATTAGCTCTAATCCGCAAGAGCCTGATAGCTTACTAGTTACCTGAAGCCATTAGTATCCGTGGCTGAATGACTTGGCTAGCTCGGTAACATGACCAATCGCATAGACTGTGACAAATGCCTCGGCTAATTTAGTTAGTGTTGAAATACCACTGAATCCTTCATAGCCGTGGCCTTGGTTGTAACCTTGACCAGAGGTACTACCACCAGTAATTGAATCGACATCGTTCAATTCATTGAGAAAACTCTCAGAATCTAGGAATAACTCAGAACCAGTAGCATTTAGCTTAGACAATTTGATGTTTGCCATATTAGCTCCTCAAGCATTTGTCGCTGGTAAATGAAATCGGTAAGCAATCAAGCTGTGTTTGCTTAACTGATACTGTCATTTTTATTGATTGAAAACTAGAAAGTCAAGGTTAAATTCGTCCTAAAAAAGACATATATTCAAGAGTTGTGTCTTTCTGAAAATATCAGTTTTATTTGACAAATCATGTTTTTGAATTGAGACTATAGCGGTTATCAGTTAAGTGAGATACAAGAACCCCACCCCCAACCCCCTCCCCGCAAGCGAGGAGGGGGCTATGATGTACTTCATTGAAGTACATACCGCCATAACACTTCTTTGAATAATTGCAACATACAAAATGTAGATTTAATAGTCGCTGGAATATATTGTGAGACTTCAAAAGCCCAGTGTCTTGAAGAAACCAGAGTTTTCAATAAATAAAAATCCCCGACTTCTTCAAGAAGTCGGGGATCTGAGCCTCGCGGTGTTTGCAAACCATTGAATATTGCTATCGTGGCTATTGATTTTTATCAGAAATTTTCAAAATTTAAATAAATTTAAACGCAAAATGGATGGTTATTTGAATATCAAAATTAATTAAAAAGAATTGAATCCTTGATTAAATTGATTTCTAGCACCAAAAATCACTACACCCATTTGGTTTCTCAGGTGAAAAAGAAGATTATCGATATTTTGCTCTAATGTATTGGCTAAAGATTGTTCATTCAGGTCATTGATTCCTGTGCTGACTGTGTTTCCTTCTCGTCCCTCCACTGTCTGCATTTCCCTGTCTGTTATTTCATTGAGAAGCTGTTGATGATTACTAGGGTACAAGTCATCAATTTCTATCCTAGCCATGTAATTAACTCCTGAAATACTTACAGTGAAACTCAGTAAGACTTGCAAAAAGATTATGCTGCAAAATTATAATCTATTCTTTATATTTGGCAATTTGATTAAGAAAAGTCAATAGAATTTTGGTGATTTTCTAGACAAATCTCAAGTAATTGTGTCTTTAAAAGAGATTTTTTTTATAGTATTAACAGTTTTTATATTGAGTCTTTTCATGGGAATAGAGACGCGATGAATCGCGTCTCTAGGTAAGTTTTAATTTTGCGCCTGTGTTTGTGAACCTGGAATTGTCACATCTATGGGCGTTACTGATGCAGCTAACTGTGTTAATGGCGGTTGTATGGCGGTCTGATTCCCCACGACTAGAGTCACCAGTTTTTCTGGTTTGAGGTATTCTCGCGCTACCCGTTGCACATCAGCTTCTGTTGTGGCGGCTACGGCTTTTTGATAGCGAAATAAGAAATCAGCCGGATAGCCGTAATATTCGTATCGCATCAACCGTGATAAAGTTTGAGCGGGGTCTTGGAAGTTGAAGACAAAGGAGTTGAGGGTAGACTCTTTGGCATAAGCTAGTTCCTGGGCGGTAACAGGTTGGGCTTGGATACGCTTGATTTCAGTCTGTAAGGCTTGGACAAACTGGACTGTAGCATCCGATCGCGTTTGTCCGCCGGCGATAAACATTCCTGGATAATCGAAGCGAGGACTCCAGTAACCATATACAGAGTATGCTAATCCTTGGCGCGATCGCACTTCATTTAATAAGCGTCCACCAAATCCATTTAATACCCCATTCAAGACATCCAAGGCGGCATAATCAGGATTGTCAAACTTACCGCCGATATGCCCCATCAATACACTACTCTGAGTTAGTTGTGGTTGATTGACAAAAAATACACCACCTGTATTCGCTGGCTTTACCTCGGATAATTGGGGCTGAGTCATTTGAGGGGAACGTTCCCAATCACCAAACTTAGCTTGAATGAGCGATCGCATTTTTTGCGGTTCAAAATCCCCCACAATTCCCAAAATCATCTGATTGGGATGAAAATATTCCTGGTAAAACTGAACTAAATCCTCACGAGAAATATTATCCAGCGTCGCATACTCAGGTGTGCGAGCATAGGGGCTATCTTGACCATAAATTAATTTCTGAAATTCCCGGCTAGCAATATCGTCTGGATCATCGTTACGACGGGCAATACCACCCCTAGCCTGAGTTTTTGCTAAATCTAACTGTTTTTGGTCAAATACAGGCTCTCTTAGTACCTCGGCAAACAAATCAAACACTGTTTCTAAATCTTCAGTCAGAGACTCAAAACCAGCACTACCGGAAGCTTCACCAATTGCAGTTTCCACACTAGCAGCGCGTTGTTCCAAAATCTGATTGATTTGATCAGCCGAATGCTTCTGAGTTCCCCCAGTCCGCATCACCGCACCCGTAAAACCAGCCAACCCGATTTTATCAGCTGGTTCTAAGCGATCGCCTGTGCGAATCAAAGCCGTACCATTCACCAACGGCAGATCGTGATCCTCCATCAAATACACAACCAAACCGTTTTTGAGAACAAAGCGCTCATTTTTAGGCAACTTAATCTCAGGTAACGGCGCAAGTTCCAACTCAGTATAATGCTTCGCCGCCGCCGTCGCCGCCAAAGAAAAGTTAAAACTGACCAATAAACAGGCAACAGCCAGAATCAAACTATAAAATAGTCCCTTACTCTTACCCAACCTCAATTTTAAATTGAACATTCTTAATCCCATCTGCCTTTTGCTTGACCTGTCCTCTGTGTCTGTGCGGTTCATTGTCTTATCCTTGTTTCGACAACAACTTGCCAATTGTGCGATTCTCCGGTGTAAAAGTCGCCTTCGCCACCCGTTGAATATCAGCTGTTGTCACTTGCGAAATCTCATCTAATTGTTTAAACAAATTCCGCCAAGAACCAGTTTTCACCTCTGCTTCCAATAACTGCTGCGCCATCCCCATATTGGAATTAAGGCTACGTAACAAACTCGCCCGTGCTTGGGTTTTCACCCGTTGCAAATCAGCCGCCGCCACAGGTTCAACTTTCAATTTGTCGATTTCTTGTCGCAAAGCTACTGCTACTTCATCCACTGTGTTACCAGGAGCAGTGAGAGCGTAAAATAACATCAAATTTGGGTATTTATCCCCAGGAAAGCCACTAAAACCCTGAGCATTTAATGCTAAACGCTGCTGCTCTACCAAAGATTTATACAAACGCGACGTGCGCCCATTACTTAATAAACCACCAATCATTTCATACGCTGCATTATCGGGATGGCTAACTGATGGGCGGTGATAGCCTTCCAAATACCAAGGCTGAGAAGCTAGTTCTAAAGTAAATTCTCGTGTTTGCGTTTGTGGTGGTTCAGCCGGAATACTGGACTTTGCTTGTGGTTGATCTCGATAGCGGCCAAAATAAATTTTTGCCAGTCTTTTCACTTCCGCCGGATCAACATCTCCAACAATAGCAATGGTTAAATTACTCGGTACATAGTGAGCATCAAAAAAGTTTTGGACATTTTCCGGTGTGAGATTGCGGATATCTTCTTCATAACCAATCACCGGTCGTTTGTAGGGATGGACGGTGAAAGCAGTAGCCACAAAATTCTCCACCATCATCCCGATAGGCGAATTATCTACCCGCATCCGCCGTTCTTCTAAAATCACATCTTTTTCTTTGTAAAACTCGCGCCGCACCACAGGCTCTAAAAATCGCTCTGATTCCAATGACATCCATAGCTTCAACTTATTTGCAGGGAAACTGTAAAAATACTTAGTTGCTTCTGCTGAAGTAGTAGCATTTAAACCTACACCGCCGGATTGGTTGACAATTTGCCCCAGTTCATTCTGTCTAACTAGTGCATCTGCTTGGGACTCTACTTGCTTAAATTCAGTTTGCAATTGAGTCGCATCATCTTGTTTACCATCGGCTTTTGCGGTTCTAATTTGAGCATCTAATTGTTCTAAGCGGTCGAGTAACAGTTTTTCGGCTTCGTAGTCTTTTGTGCCGATGCGCGTCGTGCCTTTAAATGCTAAATGCTCTAGAAAGTGGGCTACACCAGTTTGTCCTTCTGGCTCATCCACACCACCCACATCAGCGTAAGTCAGAAACGAAACTACAGGGGCTTGATGCCGTTCCAAGACGATGAATTTCAACCCATTTTCTAGGCGAAACTCCGTTAATTGCTCAATTACCCGATCTAAATACGGTTGAATCGAATTTGGCTTTGGTGGAGTTTGACGAAATTGCCGAATTCTTTGGAGAGGATTTGCAGTTTGAGTTTGTGCCAGAGCTATGTCTGGAAGTAACCCCGACCAGCAAATTACGAGTACCATCAAAATGGTCACGAGCTGGCGCAATCTGATCGTTGAATAATTGGGTTGATTCATAAGCGACAATAAAATTAAAGTTCCATTATCTGATAAATATCCTGTGGGAGCTAAAACCTCACCCCAACCCTCTCCTTAGCAAGGAGAGGGAGCCGGAATCTTTTTTAGACTGTAATTAACCTTGTATTAAGCTTTCTGCGCTTTTTGTACCTGAACGTTAGACAATAATGATACAAGTCGCGTTCCGAAGATCACACAATAATTTATATGCGAGTTTTTAATTCACCTCCACCTTCAGAAGCACAAACACGTACCCGCATTTTACAGGCGGCACAGAAGTTATTTGCTTCTAAGGGATTTGATGGCACTACCACCCGCGATTTAGCCCAAGCTGCAAATGTGGCTGAAGGCACTTTGTTTCGTCATTTTTCCAATAAAAAATCTATTTTAGTGGAAGTAGCTACTAGTGGCTGGGTGGACATCTTAACAGATTTGCTCACAGAGTTGAGTGAAATGGGCAGTTATAAGGCGATCGCTCAAGTCATGCGTCGTCGGATGTGGAATTTACACAAAAATGTAGATTTAATGAAGGTTTGTTTTATGGAGGTGCAGTTTCATCCAGATTTGCGCGATCGCATTCAAGAAGAAGTCATTGGTAAAATGACTGATGTGGCTGAAGCTTTCTTTCAATCTGCGATGGATAAGGGTATTTATCGCCAAACTGATGCTAAATTAGTCGCTAAGGTGTTTTTGGGAATGTTTGCGATCGCCGGATTTTCTAATAATACCCTCATGGCTCCAGACGCTTCACCTCAAGAAATGCAGCAAATGGCTGAAGGATTAGCTGATATCTTTCTCAATGGTGTGTTGGCTAAAGAATAATTGAACGCCGATAAACGCAGATGAACGCGGATGAAGGCGTTTTAGGTGATTTGTTTTGCTTGTTGACTCCATTGTTCTACTACATCAATGGTGGGACACAAGTCTCGTCGCTGCGTTGTTGATACCTGTAGGCGCATAATTTGTTTATGTAATCTATGGGTAGGTGTTTGAGCTAGTTGTGCCACAGAAGCAATACCAGAATGCAGTAATAAGCCGGAATATTGCATTCCTATACCAGGAATACGCGCTAAATCGGCTAAGGCGATCCATTTATTGACATATTGCAGATTAACTTGTAATTTTTTTGCTAAATTTACCCTCGTTTCCGCAGTGTTTCCGTGTTTAATTAACTCTTTGGTGGTTTTAATTCCACAATTTTGCAGTTTGGCTTGTTCTTCTTGACTTAATCCAGGTAATTGCTCAATTGGCCAGTCACAAGCTGTGATCAGAGTTTTAGTATTTGGATGTTTAGTGGGCATTGGCGAAAATTGATAATATGAGTATCTTTGAATATTGTGACTCATCAAGTCCTTAGCGTAAATTTCAGAACGGATGCTCATTTCACCCCTACTAACAGAATATGGATCGCCTAACTCATGACTATTCGTCACGAGTGTGCGGCTTTTGGAAATCAACCATAACCATTACTTTTCCTAACAAATGACAACACAAATAGTTTTTAATCAAAAAGTATCCTTACCTGCAAATGTTCTCACTCAAGACTTAGCAGGGGAATCAGTTTTACTGAATCTGCAAAGCGAAGAATATTTTAGCCAAAACGAGGTAGGTACAAAAATATTCTTTGTGCTAACTGAGTCAGATTCTATCCAGACAGCTTACGACACCTTGCTAAAAGAGTATGATGTCGAGCCAGAGAAATTAAAACAAGACTTGCTCAAGTTTATTGATAAATTGGTTAAGGTTGGACTAGTGGAAATTACTGATTCTTAACTTGAAGCAAAAAATCAAATTATGCGTGTACTGATGATTGGTGCTGGGGGTGTTGCCTTGACAAGACCCTTAGATTGGGTCGTAAAAGCAGGTTATGAAGTTTGGCTACTAGGAGATGTAGACCCCTATGAAACCGAAGCTCCCCAAAATTATCGCTATTTCCCCACTGTTTGGCGAAAGTATCAAGAGGAGTTTACCAACACCTACCCATACGAAGACCAGATGGCCGAGGAAATGGCAGAGCCGTTACGTAAACTTGCAGACGAATTCCAGCCTGATATTATCCATGTCCACGCCATTGGTTGGCACGCCCAGTGTTGTGTCCTGGCGAATCTCAGCCCTCTTGTCCTCTCTGCTTGGGGCTTTTTAAATCATTTACTACAACCAGAAAGGGAAGAAAGCAAGCATAACGATAGGATTAGCCAAGTGTTTAAGAACACTGGGGTGCTGATTGTAGAGACACCTAGTTTGATAGAAAAATCCAAAGCACTGTTGAACCCTCATCAAAGGGTAGAATTAATTCCTTTAGGGACAAACCCTAAACATTTTCGTACTGGAGTCACCAAGGATTTACCAAAATGGCGACGGGAAATATTGAAGATTGATGAAGAAGCCACAATTCTGCTTTCGCCCCGTGGTTGGTCTAAACTGTACAACCATGAGCAGATATTTACAGCCTATGCACAGGCTTTTCCTCAATTCACTAAACCGACGGTACTCGTCTTTTCAAAGCTAGGGCGTGCCGGTGCAGAGGACGCAGTAGTTATTTACGAAAGCATCCGCAAACAAGCCGAAGAACTTGGGTTATTAGATAATCTGCGCTGGATGCCCGCCCTACCTTATAACTTCATGCCTACAGGCTACAACTTAGCAGATGTGATTATCAATTATCCCGTCAGTGATGCCTTTCCTTCGACACTAATTGAAGCAGTTGCCTGTGAACGCCCAGTCATTACCTGTGATTTGTCAGCTTATCGAGGCACTTTTATTGAAGAATTTTGTACTTTGGTAGAACCGGAAAACCCAGATGCTCTAGCAGAGGCAATGATTAAAGTTGTCAATCAACCTCCCCAAGAGCGAGAAGCACATCTTGCACAAGCACGGCAAGTTATTGTCGAGGAATATGATGAAGCAATTTTACAAAAACGGATGTTCCAAATATATGAAGATTTGGCATCTACTACTAAGGTAGTCTCTGCCTAAATTTTCTATTACTCAATTTGATTAGAACTTACCAATAAGTCACGAAATAGCTAACTGTAAAGGATAGAGGCAAGAATAATAGTTGAGGAGAGTTTTTATGTAAATCACATTAATATATGAATTTTTGTTTATTAAAATATTTTTTACAAAGCTGTAAATATAGACTTTGGCAATTTTTAGTTGCAATTTTTGATCACAGAAAATAGTAATAACTTTACATGAAATTTATAAATCAATTGAGATGAATTAGTGTAATATTTTATAGTCTGATAATTACAAACAAGTAAAACGCAAACAACAAGGATTGATCAAATGTCACAATCTGAAAACACGAAAAAAAAATATTCTCAACCAGAATTGAAAGCTCACGGAAAAATATCTGGTTTGACACAACAAGTGGGTGGTAGCGGTGGTTTTGTTAGTACCACTTTTTAGTTTTTTTGGTAGTACCCAATAAAGGTGGTTAGAAAAGTGCCTATAAATCTAGACTAAAAGGGATTTTTTACCTATCCTTTTCCTTAACATTTTGTGAACATAAAGTGTGTAAGTTAGTCCTTGCCAAAAGAACCCCAACTTTCTCAAAAAATCGGGGTTCTGAAACTCCTGAGTTTGCAGATAAAAATAAATACAAATGCAAATGTCAATTAAAAACGATAATTATTGCTATCAATTTTATGGACTCAACCTATCTATTAATCGACTGCTCCCAGGGTTAGTTACTGTTAACAGTTCTGCACCGATAGATGTTGCTATTCACCTAGTTGGTGAACAGCAGAGTCAACCGCCATTACTCGACCAAACTTTTTGGAATGTGCCGCTTGAGTGGTATCAACAAACAGGCTTCCATTTGTGGACGACGCACCGGGATGACGGCACTTACTGGAGGATAAGGTCTTGTGATGGAGTTGATTGCTTGGAATTCATCTTGAATCCTGATGGTAGTCAAGTTTGGGGTTTTTGGTCTAGAGATGCACTATTTACAGATGCGGTATCTTTGCTGCTGGGTTGTGTACTTGGTCATCTGTTACGGCTGCGGGGAGTGACCTGTCTTCATGCTAGCGTGGTTGCGGTTGATGGTAGTGCGATCGCCATTTTAGGACAATCAGGCGCAGGTAAATCAACCACAGCAGCAGCGTTGGCTATCCGTGGATTCTCCGTATTAGCAGATGATATTGCCGCACTTATTCCTGATGAAAAAAGTTTTTGGGTACAATCTGCGTATCCTCGTCTACGCCTGTGGCCTAATTCTGTAAATGCCATTCACGGCTCAATAGAAGAGTTATCACTGGTATCAACAAATCTAGATAAACGCTTTATAGATTTGCAAATAAAAGATAGCGAACAGTGGCAGTTTCAATCCCAAGCTTTGCCACTACTTGCTGTGTACATATTAGCAGAACGTGACCAAAACCTCACAGCACCTATAATTAATTCTCTTTCTCTGCCTGAAGCAATGAAGCATCTAATGTTCAATTCCTATGGGCGTGCTTTCCTCTCTTCTCAACAGTGTAGACAGGAGTTTCAAGAATTAGGTCAATTGGCAAAAACTGTTCCTGTGCGGGAGTTATTACTTCCTGATAATTTGGGAAATTTGGGGCAAATTTATGATGTTATTTTAGAAAACTTACGCCTGATTCATACTTTGGTTTAGCAACACCAGTAATTTGAATATCTGCCTATATTTACTAAGGAAATTTTTTAATATGCAAGTTTTTAAGCCAACCGTCAGTGTTATTATTCCTACTTACCAGCGTGGCAATCTTGTCAGTCAGGCAATTAACAGCGTTTTGGCACAAACCTACAAAGACTACGAAATTATTGTCATCAACGATGGTTCTCAGGACAATACTCCCCAAGTCCTCGCTCAATTTAGCGATCATCATCACATTACCGCCATTCATCAAACCAATCAAGGATTATCTGCCGCTCGCAATGCTGGAATTCGCTCTGCTAAAGGGAAGTATATCGCCTTTTTAGATGATGATGACCTCTGGGAACCTCAGAAGTTAGAAAAACAGATTTCCGTCTTGGAAGCCAATCCACGCATTGGTTTGATCTATTCAGATGCACTCTTTTTTTCTGATCAACGGGGTTTGTTTCCAGGTTCGTACAATACAGAATTTCCTACCCCTAATCTTCAGGTATTATGGACTCTCTTTAGATACAACTACATTCCAGTCCTAACGGTTGTTGTGCGTCGAGACTGTTTAGATCAAGTGGGTTTGTTTGATGAAACTGTGAGAATTTGTGGAGATTATGATTTATGGCTGCGTGTGATTGAAAAATTCCCGATTTACTTTTTAAACCAACCCTTAACACGTTATCGGCAATCGCCAAATAGTATTTGTCAAGATAAAGAGCAGATGTTCGTTGACTACCTGCGTACTAAGGAAAAAGTCATTGGTCGCAATCCAGAATTACTAAATTTTCCTATGAATTTTCTCGATCCTTACTTTTACGATATCTACCTCGGACTTGCCAATTTACATATTCAAAATCATCAAATAGAGCAAGCGCGTAGAGTTTTGCATTGCTATCGAGAAATGCGGGGTGAAACCGCTAGGTATGAGGAGTTGCAATTATCTATATCTACTGAGCAAATTTAAGATCATGCATTTTATTGTCACTGGCGGAGCCGGATTTATTGGCTCTCATCTTACAGAAAAATTGTGATCAGAAGGTCTAGGAACTGGAACATCTACTTCTTTAGTGCAGTTGATTGATATTCTCAAAAATCATTTTCCGCAATGGCAACCAGAAATTAATTTCGTTTCTCCTCGTGCAGGAGATATTCAACATTCACAAGCTGATATTTCCAAGATATCTTCATGTTTAGACTTTCATCCTCAGTGGTCAGCAGAGTCGGCTATTAATTTTTTTATTGCATCATCTTTGAACAACAATGATAATTATTCAAAACCACGGTTGACTCTATCTGCTGAAGATTTAGAAAATCAAAACTGCATTGTCAATAAAAAAATCATCAAATATCTAAATAAGAATGAAGCATTTATCTAAGTTTTTCCAATTAGATTATCAAAAAAAACAGCTTTTAATTAGCACTTTTATTATATTGACATTAGTTAGATTAGGTTTGTGGTTGCTGTCATTTAAAACCTTGCATCAACTTCTATTGAGGCTAAGTAACACCAAACCTAAATGCCAAGAAAAATACCACATCTCTATTGACAAAATCATCTGGGCTGTTGAAGTGAGCAGTCATTATATGCCTGGTGTCAAGTGTCTGGCGCGTGCCTTAACTTGCCAGTTTTTCATGAGTCGCCACGGTTATACATCTAATCTCTGCATTGGTGTTGCCAAAGGTCAAGAAGGAGAGTTAAAGGCTCATGCGTGGTTAGAAAATCAGGGACAGGTTGTAATTGGCAAGGTTGCAGACCTTTCTCATTTTAGCCAAATGGCATCTTTTACAAAAGAGTGTATTTAAAATATGAAAGCAGGTAAAACCTTAAGATATAAAATCCAGCAAAGCTTACGTATTCTGCCTGCCTTGCGCTTAGTTTGGAACAGTAGTCCTCGTTTGACTATTGCTTTCGTGGCACTTTTATTGATTCAAGGTTTATTACCTTTACTTTCTCTCTACCTCACCAAACTCATTGTAGATACAGTAGCCGCCAGTGTGAATCTTGCCGACAAAGAAGCAGCCTTTAGTCGAGTATTACTTTTGCTTGGCTTCTTTGCTGCTATCACCCTAGTGACTACCGTATGTTCTTCCCTGACTGAAGTGGTGTATGCTGCCCAATCTCAGCGACTCACCGACTATATGCAAAACATCCTCCATGCTAAATCAATTGAGGTAGACCTGGAGTATTACGAGAACTCTGACTATTATGATGCCTTGCAGCGAGCGCAAAAAGAAGCTCCTTCTCGACCGGGGCAAATCCTACATCGTTTGGGATGGCTGGGTTTGAGTAGTATCTCTTTGGTGGCGATGCTGGCGTTACTACTGTCATTGCATTGGGGAATAGGAGTTATCTTATTTATTGCTGCGATTCCGGCGATGGTGGTGCGGGTGAAATACTCCGGTATTATGTATCATTGGCAGCGTCAAAAGACAGCCCAGGAAAGGCAAGCAGGATACTTGAGCCGGATACTAACTACAGAGCAACACGCTAAAGAAATTCGCTTGTTTGATTTGGGTTCTTTCTTTAGTCAGTGGTATTTGCGTTTGCGCCGACAAATATACCAAGAAAACATAGCTATGATCAAAAGACAATCTGTGTCTAATCTTGGCGCTCAAGCAACGGCGACAACTTTAGTTTTTGCTGCCTATGGTTTTATTATTTATCAAACTATGCAAGGTACTATCCGCTTCGGTGATTTAGTCCTTTATTACCAAGCATTGCAACGGGGACAAAATGACCTGAAAAGTCTCTTGGGTGGTTTGTCTGGTTTATATGAAGACAACCTATTTCTCACCAACTTATATGAATTTCTAACTTGAAACCAAAGGTTACAGAACCGTTAAATCCAAAACCTTTTCCCATGCCAATGCAAAATGGTATTTTGTTTAATCATGTCAGCTTTCAATATGCAAATACGAAGCGTCAGGCACTTGAGGATATTAATCTGACTATTCGCCCAGGAGAAGTTGTCGCGTTAGTAGGAGAAAACGGCTCTGGTAAGACTACTTTAATTAAACTTTTGTGTCGTTTATACGATCCTACCCTTGGTAGTATTACCATTGATGGCATAGATTTACGTCAATTTGAAATTGCTGCCCTCCGCAGTCAAATTAGCGTAATTTTTCAAGATTATACAAAATATCATCTGACTGCTAAAGAAAATATTAGGATGGCAAATATCAATCTGCCATTCACTCACGACAAAATCATTGCTGCTGCTCGTCGTTCCGGTGCTGATGATGTCATCAGCAAGCTCCCTCAAGGTTACGACACCATACTCGGTAAATTGTTTGAACAAGGGGAAGAATTGAGCATCGGTCAGTGGCAAAAAATCGCTTTGGCCAGGGCATTTTTGCGAGATTCACAGTTAATTGTGTTGGATGAACCAACTAGTGCTTTAGACCCGAAAGCCGAAGAAGAGGTGTTTCAGAATTTCCGCCAACTGATTAAAAATCAAGCTGCTATTCTGATTAGCCATCGCTTATCAACCGTCAGAATGGCTGACTGTATCTACGTGATGGCAAACGGTTCAATTATGGAAAGCGGCACCCATGAAGAACTAATAAATCTGGGTGGTTGCTATGCACAATTGTTTGAAACTCAAGCTCAACACTATAAATAAGTAATTTATGATGACCTTAAACAAGCCTCTTACTCAATTACAAAAAAAGGTTAGCCGTCCGGAAATTGAGCTACTTCTGTGTTGTACCCGAACTCATATAGACCCCGAAACCGCAGAGCGAATTAATACCATACTCCAGCAAAATATAGACTGGACATATCTCATGCAAGTTGCAGCACATCATGGGACGATACCACTCCTGTACCAGAGTCTCAAGACCACTGGGAAAGAAGCTATTCCCAAAAAAGTTTTAACTCAGCTTCAGAATCATTATCACACTAATGCTAGTCGCAACTTATTTTTGAGCCACGAATTGCTTAACATCCTTAAGCTTTTTGAAGCTCACAAAATTCGGGCAATTCCTTTTAAGGGTCTTGTTTTAGCTATTTCTATTTATGGCAATTTAGCCATGAGACAATTTAGCGACCTAGATATTCTGGTAAAACAAGAGGATGTAGTCAAAGCTCAAGAATTATTGATTGCTCAGAAATATAAACTAGAAGTTGACCACTATGGTTGGCAACAAACTTTTGTCCATAGCCAGAAACCAGAAATAGTGGTGGATATTCACTATGAATTGACTCCCTTATCTTACTTCCCTTTTAAACTTCCTGATTTTGAAACTTTGTGGCAACGAAGCAGGTCTTTAACACTCAAAGGTGAATCTATCATCGAATTCTCTTGTGATGATTTGTTAATAATCCTCGCTGTACAAATTGCCAGAGGAATTAATGAAAGTAAAGCGTCTTTGGCTCAGATTTGCGATTTAGCTGAATTATTGCGTATTCAACAGAGATTTGATTGGGAAAAATTATTGCAGAAAGTAAACAGTCTGGAACTCGAAAGACCCTTTTTTATTAGTCTGTTGATAGTTAACACTATCCTGAATGTCCCATTACCAGATCAAGTCAAGCAAGCTATTCAAAAACAGATTCAAATCGATCCAACAACTTTAATTTATACTGTGCGGATGCAGAAACAGACTGTTCACAGAAGTTAAAACTCCACGGTTGATTAAACTTTTTTTTCAGCAATTGATGGTCAGAGGGCCACTCAGCAGAATGCCAGATCGTGTTTATCTGGTGTGGCAATTTTTGAGTTTTACAATCAGCCTGTTAATCACTGGTACTAATCAAGCAGACCGAGAATCTTTTCCATTGCCATCTAGTCTTTCTTTCCTATACTACTTAATCCGACCTATACGCTTGGTAAGCAGATACATAACTAATAGTGCATATTGAAGTGCAGAATGTGGGTTAACTCATTAATTCACCCCGCATTACAGTTACTGCTTGTCCAGAGAGTAACACGCGATCGCCTCCTGAATAGCGCACCTTCACCACTCCACCGCGCTGAGAGGCTTGAAATGCCAAAAACTCATCTTTATGCAGGCGATCGCGCCAGAAAGCCGCCAGACAACAATGAGCCGCCCCAGTCACAGGGTCTTCATCTATACCTAATCCTGGTGCAAAAAAGCGAGAAACAAAATCATATTCTGAATCTGCGTGAGTTTGGCTAGTCACAATCACATCAGCCACAGGTAATTTTTTCAATAGCTGAAAATTCGGCTGCATTTGTCGTACCAAATCCTCAGACTCCACCTCCACCAAATACCCCAGAGAATTTTGCAGCACAGACTTACAAGGTACACCCAAAGCCTCGCCTAATTCCGCAGGTACAACCATTTCCTGAGATAAATTCACCGGAAAATCTAAAGAAATCCACTCACCCAAACATTCAGCAATCAAAACACCACTTTTAGTAAAAAAACGCGCCACCTCATCCGGTAACAAATACCCCTCAGACCAAAGTACATGAGCGCTAGCCAAAGTTGCGTGACCACACAGAGGAACTTCCACAGTCGGAGTAAACCAACGCAGACTAAAACCATCATCTTGTCGCAGCAAAAAAGCCGTCTCCGACAAATTCATCTCCTGCGCCACATTTTGCATCCAGCCATCATCCCGACACTCAGACAAAACACAAACAGCCGCCGGATTCCCCGCAAAACAGCTATTCGTAAAAGCATCAACCTGAAAAATCACCAATCCCATAACTCACCTAAAATAAAACAACCACTCCGCGAACCTTTGCGCTTACCTCTGCGCCCCTCTGCGTTTAATCATGCTCAAACAAACCTTACACCAACGCCGACAACAACTAGCCAACCTGATCAACTTTCCCGCAATCCTGTGGTCAGGAAACACCAACCCCCGCAACTTCCCCGCCAACATCTACCCATTTCGCGCCAGTAGCCATTTCCTCTACTTCGCCGGCTTACCATTACCAAACGCCGCCATTCGCCTAGAAGCAGGCAAACTAGAACTATTCATAGATAATCCCACACCCAGCAGCGCCCTTTGGCATGGAGAAATGCCCACCCGTGAAGAAATAGCCGAGAAAATAGGCGCAGATACAGCCCGACCAATGGCAGAATTAGAATCATATCTAGAAGGTGTAGCCACAATTCCCGTCCAGAATGCAGCTACTTGGACACAGCAAACCCAGTTATTAAATAGATGGGTTTTACCACAACAACCGCCCCAAGAAAATGATTTAGAATTAGCCAAAGCCATAATTTCCCTCCGTCTCACCCATGACGCAGGCGCATTAATTGAATTGCGAAAAGCTGCGGCTGTAACTGTTGCAGCACACAAAGCCGGGATAGTAGCGACATCAAAAGCCAAACGAGAAGCAGAAGTCCGGGCGGCGATGGAAGCGGTGATTATTGGTGAAAATATGACCACTTCCTACAACAGTATTGTCACCGTCCACGGCGAAGTTTTGCATAATGAACATTATCACCATCCACTACAACCAGGTGATTTAATTCTGGCTGATGTCGGTGCAGAAACCGCAATGGGTTGGGCTGCTGATGTCACCCGGACTTGGCCTGTATCTGGTAAGTTTTCATCTACCCAAAGAGATATTTATGATGTAGTCCTGGCGGCTCATGATGCTTGCATTGCCAAAATCAGCCCTGGTGTAGAGTATGGGGATATTCATTTATTAGCAGCTACAGTCATCGCTGAAGGTTTGGTAGATTTAGGCATTTTACAAGGAAATCCCGCAGATTTAGTTGATATGGATGCCCATGCGCTGTTTTTCCCTCATGGAATTGGTCATTTATTGGGTTTAGATGTGCATGATATGGAAGATTTGGGCGATTTAGCGGGGTATGAAGAAGGAAGAAATAGAAGTTCGCGCTTTGGTTTAGGTTATCTGCGTTTAAATCGTCCCTTACGCCCAGGAATGTTAGTCACAATTGAACCGGGATTTTATCAAGTCCCAGCAATTTTAAATGATGTTAACTTGCGCTCAAAATATGAAAATATTGTGAATTGGCAGCGTTTAGCTGAATTTGCAGATGTGCGGGGACTACGGATAGAAGATGATGTTTTAGTTACAGAATCAGGCAGGGAAGTTTTGACAGATGCTTTACCAAATTCAGCCAGTGCTGTAGAAGATTTATCTTGTAATTAGGAAACTTCTTTAGGAAGATGCAACTCTGGCATCAATTCGCAAAAATTCAATTTTCAAGCATGGAAAAGAAAGCCGATGCTAATCCGCTCTGCCACAATAAATGATATACCCGCAATTTTACCAATGTTAGCAAAAACTTGTGCTTTACATGAGTCTTGGGATGCTGCTAAATATGGTTTGCGATCGCCTACTGCTGGGCGTAGCCCATCGCATCCAGAACAGTATTATGAAAAATGGTTAACCCGTCTACTGCATAAAGAGCGCAGCGTATTTTTAGTAGCGGAAGACCAAGGAAAACTTGTAGCATTTTTAGCCGCAACAGTAGAGCCAGAAATATCAATTTACAGCTTACAGGAATTTGCCTTTATTCATGATATCTGGGTGGAACCTGAATATCGCAGAAAAGGGATTGCACCACAGATAATCAAGCTGAGTATTGAACGCTTCCAAGAAATGGGAATTAAGCAAATTCGATTAGATACAGTAGCAGCTAATGAAAGCGCCCGACAGCTATTTAAATCCTGTGGTTTTCGCTTAACCACTATGGAAATGCTTATGGAAATTTAATAGATTCAGGACTTACGCAAAAACTCTTTTAAACCCAAGTCATAAGATTGATGTCCCTCATCTATTTCATTGAAGATGGCTTTTAACCCAGTTACGAAACTCTTTAACTAATTCCAAATAATCTTTTTCGCCAACCTGTTGTAGAAAATCAGAAATTTCCGTTAGTGGCAGATTAGGAAATGCTAAACTTTGCTCAATATTTATGTATTGTTTATCTTGCAAAACATTGATAATAAAATCATTACCATCATATCGCCATATTTCCGGCACACCCATATCAGCGTAAACTTCTAAGCGATTTTTATAACTGCTGGTAATATCAATCTCTACTACTAAATCTGGTGGCGGATCTTGCTGTAAATCAATTCTTTTTTTACCTTTAATAAGGTTAACATTTTTCAGATAAAAACATTCATCTGGTTCAGCACCACTTAATTCTGGATGTTTGAAAGTAGTAGAACCAAGGGGTTCAATCCTCACGTCTAATTCTTCAGCAAGAGTCTCCACAAATCGACCCAAGACTTTTTTGTAACTTTCGTGTTCAGGGGAGGGAACCATAATTTCTAAATTCCCACGATTATATGTAAGTCGTAGGCGGCGACTATTACTAAGTTCAGTGAGTAAATTTTCATAAGTTTGCCAACTGATACCTGATAAATGAACAATTTCTGTTGGTTGAATCAGAGTGTTACTAATCATAGCGATATTTGATTATCTCTTTTTACCCTCACTGTAATTGATCAATGAGGGAGATGCTTGTGGTAAGTTGCTATGTGCAACTATGGCTAAGTTCTTTTAACACTTGTTCATGAGTTATAATTGATACATAACCTATTTGATCACGGGCAACGCGATCGCTAAAAGTGAAACCTCTAGCAATTAACCTCACCATAAATTGAGTTATCGTCGGTATCTGGTTGCTCAACTCGGCATGAAAACTATTAAGCTGTAAATAGCACGTTAAAATTTTACCGAAAATTCTGAATCGCCTCAAAAACTTTTAAACTGAGCGGTTCAGGCTGACTCATTGGCGAACTACCTGTAATTACATTATGTTTGATGCTTTATCTGACCGTTTAGAAAGTGCCTGGAAGAAACTACGGGGACAGGACAAAATATCTCAATCCAATATTCAAGATGCTTTGCGGGAAGTGCGCCGCGCCTTATTGGAAGCAGATGTCAATCTCCAGGTAGTTAAAGATTTTATTAGCGAAGTCGAAACCAAAGCCCAAGGTGCTGATGTCGTGGCTGGTGTGCGACCTGACCAACAGTTCATCAAAATTGTTCACGATGAATTGGTGCGGGTGATGGGGGCGGAAAATGTTCCCCTGGCGGAAACCGAGGAAAAGCCCACAATCGTTTTAATGGCTGGGTTACAAGGTACTGGTAAAACCACAGCTACCGCTAAATTAGCCTTACATTTAAGAAAATTAGATCGTAGCTGTTTGTTAGTCGCCACAGACGTATATCGCCCAGCCGCTATTGATCAGCTGGTAACGTTAGGTAAGCAAATTAACGTGCCAGTATTTGATTTGGGCAGCGATGCCGACCCGGTAGAAATTGCCCGTCAAGGTGTGGAACGTGCCAAAGCCGAAGGTTTTAATACAGTAATTATTGATACGGCTGGTCGTCTGCAAATTGACGAAGACATGATGGGGGAATTAGCCCGGATTAAAGCTACTGTCCAACCTCATGAAACCTTACTAGTCGTAGACTCTATGACTGGGCAAGAGGCAGCAAATCTGACTCGCACCTTTCATGAAAAAATCGGCATTACCGGGGCGATTCTGACCAAATTAGATGGCGATAGCCGTGGTGGTGCAGCGCTATCAGTCAGACAGATTTCGGGAGCGCCGATTAAATTTGTCGGTGTAGGTGAGAAAGTCGAAGCACTGCAACCTTTTTATCCTGAGCGCATGGCATCGCGGATTCTGGGCATGGGTGATGTGCTTTCCCTGGTGGAAAAAGCCCAGGAAGAATTTGATCTGGCAGATGCTGAGAAAATGCAGGATAAAATCCTGTCAGCCAAGTTTGACTTTAATGATTTTGTCAAACAGTTGCGGATGCTGAAAAATATGGGTTCACTGGGAGGCATCATGAAGTTGATTCCCGGAATGAACAAGATTTCAGATGAGCAATTGAAGCAGGGAGAAACTCAGCTTAAGCGCTGCGAGTCCATGATTAACTCTATGACTCGCCAAGAACGCCAAGACCCTGATTTATTAGCAAGTTCTCCCAGTCGGCGGCGGCGCATTGCTAAAGGTTCTGGTTACAGAGAGCCGGATGTGAGTAAGCTAGTGGGGGATTTCCAAAAAATGCGAACTCTCATGCAGCAAATGGGTCAAGGTCAAATGCCGGCGGGAATGCCTGGAATGTTTGGCGGCGGCGGCATGGGTAATCCTTTTGGCGGTGGTGATAATCGTCCCTCAGCCCCTGGCTGGCGGGGTTATAATACGGGCGATCGCACCACGAAAAAGAAAAAGAACAAAGATAAAAAGAAAAAGGGCTTCGGCACTCTGTAGAATTTGTTAACTGTTAACTGTTAACTGATTTCATAGCAGCCAAGGCTAGGCAAGTGCTAAAATTGTCATTTCGGTACAAACAAGTAGGAGAATCAGTCCTCAACCATGATTAAATTGCGCTTGAAGCGATTCGGCAAAAAACGGGAACCAAGTTACCGCATTATCGCCATTAATAGCCTTGCTCGCCGCGATGGCCGTCCCCTAGAAGAACTGGGATTCTATAACCCCAGAACTGATGAAGTGCGACTAGATGTTCCCGGTATCGTCAAGCGACTACAACAAGGCGCTCAACCCACCGAGACCGTCCGTAGCATTTTAGTAAAAGCCAATGTTTTTGAACAGGTCAGTGCCACAACCGCATCCTAACGCCGGAATAATATCCTCACAAGCTAGTCCCGACTATGTTGGGCTAGTTAAGTTTTTGATGCAGCCATTTTTAGAATCTCCAGAGACTTTAAGTATTGATTGTGAAATTTCTCAGACTCTCAAACGGGTTTGGATTCGCATCGCCTTTGAAAGCCAAGATAAGGGGAAAGTGTTTGGTCGAGGGGGTCGCAATATTCAGGCGATTAGAACGGTAATTGCAGCCGCAGCAGAATTTGCCGGAGAATCAGTATACCTGGATATGTACGGCAGTAATGGTTTGGGACGAGAGGGAATGTCTTCTGACGACGATCAGCAAGAGCGATCGCCTTCAGCAATGAGCAAAGCGCCATCGCCAGAAATTAAACCGCGAGACACAACTGTAAATATACCCAGACCTGTTGTCAAACCCCGAACTCGTTAGTTAAGCAAGAAAAATTCTGGGCGGAAGTAACCACCGCCGCTCAGATATTTCAGTCAAACAATTTTAGATTTTAGATTTTAGATTTTGGATTGACTCCAAAGATAAATTTGGGGGACTGTACCATTAAGGAAGTATCGGTCAGTTGTGAAAACTTAAACATCGGATAAATTTTGTTGTCAAAAACTGCACTTGAAAAATTAAACAATAAATACTTATGGCAGATGCCTTGATCATTCAGCTGCCTAATATTCCCAGTGCGATCGCTCTCGCCGGTGATAGAGAAGAAAATCTTAAACTCTTATCCCGACAAACAGGAGCCACTTTAGTCCTGCGCGGACAAGAATTACACATTAGTGGTACAGAAGCGCAAATTGACTTGGCGGCTCAATTAGTGCGATCGCTCGAAGCCATCTGGACCAAAGGTAACACTCTCTCCAGTGCCGACATTTTAACAGCCCGCCAAGCCCTGGATAGCGATCGCCAAGACGAACTTCAGCAATTACAGCGCGATGTCCTAGCTAAAACTCGTCGCGGTGAAGAAATCCGTGCCAAAACTTTTCGCCAGAAAGAATATATTAATGATATCCGTAGGCGTGACCTGACATTCTGCATTGGTCCGGCGGGAACAGGTAAAACATACCTCGCCGTTGTCGTTGCTGTGCAAGCACTTCTCAATAACCAAGTAGAAAAGCTGATTTTAACCCGTCCAGCCGTAGAAGCTGGGGAAAAACTGGGCTTTCTTCCCGGAGATTTACAGCAGAAAATTAATCCCTATCTCCGCCCACTTTACGATGCTATCTATGAATTTATTGACCCAGAAAAAGTCCCCAGTTTAATGGAACGTGGTGTAATTGAAGTAGCCCCACTAGCCTATATGCGAGGACGCACCCTCAATCATGCTTTTGTGATTGTCGATGAAGCCCAAAATACTACACCCGCCCAGATGAAAATGGTGTTGACTCGTTTGGGTTTCCGTTCTCGGATGGTAATTACAGGAGACACCACACAAACTGACTTACCCCTCAGCCAAAAATCAGGACTAGCGGTAGCCTTACAAGTTCTCAACAACGTTGAAGGCATTGGTTTTTGCGAATTCACCCAACGAGATGTTGTGCGCCATCCCCTAGTTCAGCGTATTGTCGCCGCTTACGAACGTTATGAAAGATAATGGGAAAGAACCTCACCCCAACCCCTCTCCTTAGTAAGGAGAGGGGGGAATCCAATCTGAAAAAAGTACATCATAGCCCCCTCCTCGCTTGCGGGGAGGGGGTTGGGGGTGGGGTTCTTGTATCTCACTTAACTGATAACCGCCATAACAGCAACACCTTATAACTAATAAATGACTATGAATAAAACTTTGAAAGACTTTTTAGAAGCTTGTCAAAACTTAGGAACTTTACGCATTATCGTGACTAGCAGCGCTGCTGTATTAGAAGCTCGCGGCAAAATAGAAAAGCTATTTTATGCCGAATTGCTTAAAGGTAAATATGCAAATATGCACACTGAAGGCTTTGAATTTCACTTTAACATGGATAAAATTACTCAAGTGAAATTTGAAACAGGTGAAGCAAAACGAGGTAATTTTACCACCTATGCAATTCGGTTTTTAGATGAACAACAAGAAGTTGCTTTAAGCTTATTTTTGCAATGGGGTAAACCGGGAGAATACGAACCCGGACAAGTGGAAGCTTGGCAAAGTTTACAGCAACAATATGGAGAAGTTTGGCAACCCATACCCATTGAAACCTTATAAAATTCATGCTGAATATCAGGGCGATTTGGAGTTTTTGCTTAATTATTTTCTGCCTACTCGGATGGAGTGGGACAGCAATAGCCGGAGAATTATCTGAACGCCTAGCAAATTTTCCCCAATGGGAACAACTCACTTCTGTGCAACGGGCTGAGGGCGACTTGGTTTATCCAGACTGGTTTGCTGGTTCATGGGAGGTTACAAGTACATTAGTAGATTTAGTTGCGCCTTTAGCACCGGATATCGTCACCCCTGGATTTGAATCAAATCGCCCCCAACTGAATCAGCCTGTGAGTTTTTTAGTGCGTTTTATTCAAGCAAAACCTGCTATTACTGGGTTAAAACTCATTCCAAAAATATCTAAATCTTCAATCTTAGTCGCAGATAGAGCTTTTAATAGCTTGAATTTAGCCAAAGCTTATTTAGGTGATGAAGCTGTATTATCAACTAAAATAGATCCAGATTCACCCAATCGGCAAATTACCCTTTTGCGTGGCGATCGCCAATTAGTTTCTATTGTGACTGCACGCGCTATCGAAACTCCTTCAAATAGCAAATTTATCACATCAGAAGTATTTCAACAACTATTTAAAGGCGGTTCCCGTCCCTATTTCAACGCAGTCGAATCTACTACTGCATACCATAAATTGTCTACATCTAAGCCAACAATTGAGGCAGATCAAGTAACTGCTGTTTATCTTTCACCTCAAGACCCAAATTACTTTGCCGCAGCTTCTCGTCCAGTCGCCCTTTATCGCTATCGCTTGGAATTTTCACCTACTTCTCAAGATTGATTTAGTTGCCAGCACTTGACTAAAGTGTAACATAATCTGTATTATATATGTAATATATAAAATCCAAGTTAAGTTTGCGCTCTTGGATGGTGTGCATCATGGCCAAATTGCGAGATATTTTCAATTACTTTCATTCAGACTGGAAGCTGAGTGTTTTAACTATTGCCGCATCCAGCGTTTATGAAATTATTGATTTGGTTGTTCCTTATGGGATTGGGCAGATTTTAAATGTTTTGTCTAATCAACCGTTGGATAGACCATTGCAAAGTGCGATCGCGAGCATTTCAAAACTCATCAATTACCCAGTTAATCAAACTCTATCATTGGGTGTATTACTGGGGTTAATTTTTGTAGTCACCGTAGTCAAAGCACCCACACAGCCTTGGCTTACCGTTTGGTTTCATTGGGATATCCCCTTAAGGGCGCGCCGAGATCAAACCGAAGCAGCCATAGCCAAAATTCTGACTCTCCCACTAGAATTTTATGATGAAAATAACCCTGGACGTATTTCTGGGCGAATAGCCAGAGGACTGGCTAACCATACTTGGACATATCCTGAAATTGCTGGACAATTAATTCCTAAACTGTTTCGTGTATTGGGAATTTTTGGATTTATTTTATTGATTGAATGGCGAATTGCGGTTTTATATATAATTTCCTTTATATTTATTATCACCTTTACTTTAAGGGCTTTGCGACGAATAATTGAGCATGAAAGTCGCCTTGATAAATATATGGAAAGTACAGAAAGCCGCACTTCAGAATTAATTACTAATATCAAAACAGTCAAAGCATTTGCCACAGAAGCGCAGGAATTAAGGCGACAAAAGCAACGTTTGGATCGGGAATTAACGGTTGTTGATCATCGGATTCATAAAGATTATGTCAAACTGGTGACTTTGCAAAAGGCAGTAATTCAGTTTTGCGTGTTCGTAATCTTAGGTTTAACTTTAGCTGCAACTGTAGATGGAAGGATTACTCTCGGCCACTTTGTCATGACTTTAACTCTTTCCAGCATGGCTTATGCCGAATTGGAACCTATTAGCTCACTTGCAGAAGTTTTTGCCCGGCGCTATTCTTCGATGTTACGATTTCACGAATTTTTGCAAGCACCAATTGCATCTGATTCAGTTGGTCTTTTAGAAGAGAAAAACCAAGCTGAATCACCTGATAAATTCACTGGCAAAATTGAATTTTCACGTATTAGTTTTGGATATGATCACAGCCGGCAAGTTTTGCAAGATATCAATTTATTGATTGAACCATATCAAACAGTGGCGTTAGTTGGGCGTTCTGGTTCTGGTAAGTCTACCTTAGTTAAATTGCTGCTGCGGTATTTTGAACCTCAAGCAGGTCAGATTTCCATTGATGGTCAAGATATTCGCACCTTGGATGTAGGTAAGTATAGGCGCAGGCTGGCGATCGTTCACCAAGAAGTGGACATTTTCAACGGTACTATCTTGGATAACCTCACCTACGGTAGACCAAATGCGACTCTGGAAGAGGTCAAGGAGGCCTGTAGAATTGCCAGAGTTGATGAAGTGATGGAACATCTACCTCAAGGTTATTACACCGTTGTGGGGGAGCGTGGTGTCAGATTATCTGGAGGACAAAGGCAGCGTTTAGGAATAGCGAGGGCGTTGCTAGTGGAACCAGATGTGCTGATTTTTGACGAAGCTACCTCTAGCTTAGATTACGAGTCTGAGCGGGCTATTCAATTAGCCATGCGCTCAATTCAGGGAACTTGCACCACAATTGTCATTGCTCACCGTCTGAGTACAGTCCGGGAAGCCGATAAAATAGTGGTTCTAGATCAAGGCAGGATTGCCGAAGTGGGTAGTCACGATGAGCTGTTGCGTCATGAGGGCATTTACCGCCGCTTGCACTCTCTGCAAGAAACCGGAGAATTGCTCAGTTAGTTCTCATCTGGTGAAATAAATCGGTTATAAAATCTTTTTGAGAAAACCCTTGCTATTTATAAAAACTGATGCTAACGTTAGTAATCGTGAGACGAATGGGTCGGTGTCCGAGTGGTTAATGGAGACGGACTGTAAATCCGTTGGCTAGCGCCTACGCTGGTTCAAATCCAGCCCGGCCCACCACTTTTAAAGTAATGAGCTATAATGGCTAAGTGATTGGTATATTCACAGCTTTATAGCTCATAACTCAAAAACTCAACTTTCTAGTTTTCGCCCGTGTGGCTCAGTGGTAGAGCACACCCTTGGTAAGGGTGAGGTCACGAGTTCAATCCTCGTCACGGGCTTATTTATTTAATCAAATAATCAACGCTAAACCAAGGGTTTCAGCCTTTCCAATACAGTCAGGGAATCATATATGATTTCCTGACTGCTTTTTTGACTATGATTTTGACTATGATTTTGACTATGAGACCAAAACTTAAACAATCATCCTTGCCTTTTTGACTATGGTTTGACTATGATTTTGGTAGAACCCATTATTTTCATAGTCAAAATATATGCATAAACCAGAAAAGGCTTCTAAAGGATCAGCAGGTATTGAATCCTTTCAGGGAAGATTACGTCTGAGATTACCAAGACAACTTTATGAAGGTTCACAAAAGTATCTGACCCTGGGTTTAGCTGATACACCGGAAAATCACCACATAGCAGAACAGACAGCGCATCAAATAGAGTTAGATATTCTCTGTGGGCAATTTGACAGAACACTTACTAAGTACAAACCCCAGAGACATTTATCTATAGTTATTCCAGGTGAACAACAGACTATAGCCACAATTTCAGCATTATGGGATAAGTATATTGAGTACAAACGTCCATCTCTGAAACCGAGAACATTAGATAAACTGGCTGTACTGGAAAAACATATTAAACGCTGTCGTTATCAAAATTTGAACGAAAGTATCAAAATTAAACTGGCTTTATTACAACAAACAACCAATTCACAAGCTAAAGATGTACTGATGTATCTGGCAGCAGCTTGTAAATGGGGCATAAAATACGGCTTAGTGAATTTTAATCCCTTTGAAGGAATGTATAAGTCACTTCCCAAGCATAATTGGCAGGATAATTCAAAACCTAATGCTTTTAGTGAAGCAGAAAAGCAAACGATAATTCAGGCTTTTAAAAATCACAAACCTTTAAAAGGTATGGGTTACAGTCATTATGCTTCATTTGTAGAGTTTTTATTCTTGACCGGATGCAGACCATCAGAAGCTATTGGCTTGCAATGGAAGCATATTACGTCTGATTGTTCTAGAATTACTTTTGATAGTGCATTAGTTCAGGTGGGAAATGGTGAAAGGGTAAGAGTTAATGGCTCTAAGAATAATAAAATGCGCGGTTTTAACTGTAATCAAAAACTACAAGCATTATTATTGTCCATTAAGCCTGAAAACTCTGAACCTGAATCTTTAGTCTTTCCATCTCCAGAAGGACTATCAATACATTATAGAAACTTTTCCCGACGGGCTTGGGATAAAATCGTAGACCCTTTAGTCGCCCGTCAAACTACTCCATATTCATGTCGTGATACTTTTATATCTGAACAAATTGCTAAAGGTGTTCCTACTGCTGTAGTGGCAAAATGGTGTGATAATTCAGTAGATGTTATAGAACAAAAGTATCTTGATGCTGGTCTTTTAGACCAACTGAAACCGCTTTAATTATTCGTTTAATATCATAACACGGGTGCGGCAGGGATCGAACCTGCGACCAACGGATTAGAAATCCGTGGCTCTATCCACTGAGCTACGCACCCAAATTAATACAGTAGCTCTCAAATGAGTTATCTGATCAATTATATCGTGATCTCCTACCAATAAGCAAGCAAAAATGGTAGATTTCTCACTAGCAAGGGTATGATTCAAGTCGCTAGTTATTTGATTTACAGTAAAAACGCAGCAAATGGGCTATTGATTAGCTATATTGTGTTCTCAATAGGTTATTTGTGTGTTGATGTAGATGCCCTCGGGCTGGCTGACTTTAGGTGAGCTTCTGGCGATCGCGAAGCTCAACCCAATGGTACGCTAGGTAATCGCACTCTGAGCGATGTTATCAAATCACGACTATAGATCGCATTATCCACAAAGCCCCTGTGAGGAGTTATTTGCTAGTGCCATGTTTATTCTCAAACGGCAGGATGTTGAAATATCGAGTATTCAGCACCCAAAACGGGATCAGCAAGTGCCGATCCTCAATTATCAGGGGCAAACCTTTCGCTTGATTAGCGTCTTCAAAGCTAGCCAAGAAGAAGAAGCTAGAGCCTTGTGGAGAGAATTAACTGATAATCGGGGTAAAGCCTGTGTCCTGTTAGAGGAACCAGACCGCTTTAGCGTTTGGGGAAAAGTTCGCTTAGATCAAATAGATAATGACACGGGTAGCCATAGCCAAAGAGAAATTTACGTTCAAGGGAGTCTTTTGCTACTGCAAGCAGTTTATCTGGATATTGAAGAGTTATTAGGCAATCGGCAAGCGACACTCTTTGAGAAAGATATTGCTGAATTGTTACAAAACCAACAATTTCCTGAGACCACTTCCCCCGAAGCCGTCAAACTTCTAGTAACAACAAACCCCCTAGATTTGGCTAAACTTCCTCCTTGGCAAGAAAATCATCTGATTAGCTTATTACAAGAACTGCATAAACTCGGAAAAACCTATTTTGGGAATGCTAACTTTGCCCATCAAGTTACTGACACGTTACAAGATATGCCAGAAGCAGAGCGATCGCTGTTTATCACTTGGCTAAATCAATCATTACTGAGTAAACTGTGGCAGTAGCATGGAAAGTTTGGGAAAAACTGCGGCTACTAGCAGTTATTCTGGTGATCAACTGGTGTATCACTGGATAGTGAGGCCGCTCCTATACCTCCTGAACACCAAAATCTCCTGAGTGCATTTACCTAGTCAATTTCCATGAGTAGCTCTGACAAAAAATCCTACCGTTCTCAATCCCTTTTCAGCAATCAGAACATCATCTTGGCTGGCATTGGCTGGGCTGTGCTGGCACTGTTATACTTTTTATTATTTAGTGCCAAAGTCCCAGGCGCAGATGGTATAGAAAGTCGTGCCGATTGGTATGTGATTGGTACAAATATTTTTGAAGCTTTGGCTTACTTGGGTGCCGGTGTCTTATGCTTGAGGAATTGGCGTAGCCCGCAAATTGTCAGTAGCCGGAATATTTGGCTCGCAATTGCTATTGGTATGTTTTCTTATTTCCTGGGAGGGATAATTTTCGGTTACACAGAAGTAATTTTAGGCGAAGAACCGGATGTGTCTATTGGCGATGTCTTTTTTGTACTGAGTTATATTTCCCTTGGCATAGGCATGATTTTAGCTGTAGCTTCCAGACGAATCAATTTAGAAAAATGGCAATTGCTGATTGTGTTGGCAATTGCTTTATTTGGTAGTCTGTTCGCATGGTGGATCTCTATGCAGCAAGCAGTCCCTTCTGATCCGCTAGTCGCTATCTTGAATTGGTTTTACGTAGTTAGTGATGTGGTTTTGTTGATTATTGCTACCACCTTGCTACTAGCCTTTTGGGGGGGACGAGTTGCCCAATCTTGGAGAATGATTGCAGCCGCCGCATTTTCGCTCTACATTGCAGATATGTGGTTTAAATATGCTCAAGGGACAACCTATCAAAGTGGGGAGATACTAGAAGTGTTTTGGGTATTTAGTGGAGTTTTATTTGGTATGGGCGCTGTCCTAGAACATGACGCATCATTGAGCCGAACTCGGCGTTCGAGCGGGCGCAAACGAGCTTAGAAAATTTGGTGTCTACCGTGAGAAAATTAACAGATCCTGACAAACAAGAAATTCTGAAGTTATATCGAGAAACTGCCGAAACAACCTCAACTTTGGCAGAACGCTATGGTGTGAGTAACTCGACAATTAGTCGCCTGCTCAAAAGCACCTTACCAGAAGATGAATACGAATATCTCGTATCTCTCAAACGTGCTGCCAGAACTCCTGAAGGCAGGGCGCAGGTAAGTTATGAGCAGTTGCCTTTGTTAAGTCAACCGGACAAAGAGCCAGAGAAGGAGCTACCAAGCCAGGAAAAAGCAACTCCTCGCTTGAAGTTACCAGAGATTTTGCCACCCAAGCCAGTTGTAGAAGAACGTTACTTAGAAGAGGAAGAAGAGGAGGAGGAATTCACACCCTCTGCGAGAAGAGTGCGGCGGCGTTCCTCAGCAGAAGAAAAACCAAAGCTACGCACAGCCAAGCGATTAGAAATAGTCGAACCCAAACCGCTCGAAATCAGCAGTATTCCTGCTCCGGTTTTAAAGGACGAAAATCCCGAAGCCACCGTCATCGCTCAATTCCTGGGAGAAGACTTGCTCGATGAGTCAGAGGATTTGTCAGATTTAGAGGATGATTTAGACGAGGACGATTATGAGGACGATTACGAGGACGAGGAAGAAGACTTAGACGATTCCACACCTTTAGTCACAAGACGAAGGGTAAGTGAAGCACCTGTTCAAGTCTTACCATTCTCCACAGCACAGTTGCCGAAAAGTTGCTATTTGGTAATTGATAGATCCTCTGAGTTAATTACCCGGCCACTCAAGGATTTTGGTGACTTGGGACAAATTCCTAACCTAGAAACCTTGCAAAAAACTTTGCCAGTGTTTGATAACCATCGAGTGGCAAAGCGATTTTCTACCAAGCGCGATCGCGTAATTAAAGTTCCCGACAGTAAAGTTCTGCACAAGGCTACAACTCATCTGCAAGCCAAGGGCATTACGCGACTGTTGATTGATGGTCAGGTCTATTCTCTGTCTATGGTCTAAAAGTTATGGAGATACCTGCTGATTATGGTGTAGTACTGGTGACAACAGCCAACAAGCAGGAGGCAGAAACAATTGCAAATGCCCTTGTGGAAGCTAAACTAGCTGCTTGTGTGAGTTTGTTGCCAATCCATTCAATTTACGCTTGGCAAGGAGAAATATACAAAGAGTATGAGTGGCAGTTGCTGATTAAAACTGATTTGTCGCTATTTTCAGCTTTGGAAGCCAAAGTTCGAGAACTCCACTCTTACGAAGTTTCAGAAATCATCGCGTTACCTATTGTTGCGGGTTCGCAAGCCTACTTGCAATGGATTTCTGAACAGGTTAAACATTAGGAGTTGTGTCATTTCCGGTAAATTCACACAAATCCCCTCAAAGCCCAGCTTTCACCCCTCCCGCTAGCGGGAGGGGTGATTGTATCTACATCTGAGCGTCCATAGCGTCTGCAAAACGCTCTGCCAGCTTCATGATGTCCTGTTTGCGGGCAATTTTGTTGATCCATTCTTGGGGAATATTTTCCACACCGTAGTAAATGCCTGCTAACCCCCCAGTCACGGCAGCAGTAGTATCCGCATCGCCACCCAAGTTGACAGCTTTCAACACTGTCTCTGAGTAAGATGAGCTATTTAACAAACACCACAGGCTTGATTCGAGGGTATCAATCACATAGCCGCCAGAATTAATCTCTTCCACTGGCACTTTAGCTATGTCACCACTGAATATCCTGTGAAAATGCGGCTTTTCTAAAATGTATTCCCGGTCAACATAAACTGATTGGATATTTTCTAACCCTTGTAAATAAGCGGTTTGCGGGTTAGCCCCTTCTAGTAAAGCTATGGCAATACTAATATAAATCCCGCAGGCCATTTGCGATCGCAGATGAGCATGAGTAATCGCAGAAACATCATGCACCCGCGCCATCAATTCCTCAAAAGTTATGCTTTGATGACAATAAGCCATCGGTAAAATTCTCATCAAAGAACCATTACCATTGCTATTTTCTACCTTACCTCCTGCCTGATGAGGTACAATCCCCTGTTTCAGGCGCATAATTGCTTCATGGGTATTTTGACCAATATCAAACAAATCGCCACGGGGAGTCCAGTAAGCTTGCTTATACCAGCGCCAGAAGGAATTGGCGATCGCATCCAACGAAAATCCTCTACACAGGCTTTCTGCCAAGCAAAATGTCAATGAACTGTCATCTGACCAAGTTCCCGGCGGTTGATTCCATGTACCATAACCTAGCATCGTTGTCACCGGAGATTTCACTCGTTCCGCGCGGCTAGTAAACTCAACTGGTACACCCAACGCATCACCGACACATAAACCCATCAAACCAGACAATGTTTTTGTAGCGGTTAGCATTATTCACTCTCCATGAGAATTACCAAATCTTAACTTTATAGATTCCCTCTCAAGCTTGTTGCCATAGCTGCTACAGCCGATTATTTGATCATAAGTGAAAAGCTATAACAACAGGTATTAATTAAATATTTGAGCCACCACATCTTCGCTGAAATCTCTTTTGCTGATTGTGCCAGTTGATCAAGTGCCTACTTTTCGGGAAAAATCTCAGATAGCCAAAATAGTAACGGATAGGGAGCAGGGCGCAAGGGGGAGTTAGAGATTTATTTAATTTAAATTTGATGATTTACATAAATTCCAGCCAACAAGCCTTAAATCTCCGGCATCAATGATTACAAGGGTGAAAAAAATCTAGAAATTATCTGGAACCTTTTGATACTGTTTTCGACCTTGAATATATAAGCATAAACTACAAAATTTTTGCAAGATTATGAAAAATATACTCAAGTCTTTTGTGGCAATTTCAGCATTATCTTCCTTCGTAGTTGCTCCTCTTATTATTAATGCTGGTATTGCTTCTGCCCAACCACAAAGGGGTACAGATGCCAGTTATATTGGTGCTGGTATTACAGGTGGTCTAACTGATGGTGGAGACGAAAACAATGCGGCTAACTTTGGTGGTAATCTCACAGGTCGGGTGAAATTGGGAAATGCACCATTGTCGGTACGCGGTAATGTGATTTGGAATAATGAGACGACTGCGATTATCCCAGAAGTGTCCTTCGACGTGCCGATTGCTAATGGCACGAACGCTTTTGTCACTGGCGGTTATTCTTTTATAGAAAAAAATGGCTCACCTACTCCCTTGGGCAATAAAGATTCTGTAGTGGTGGGTGCTGGGGTAGAATCGGAAGTTGCGAAGAATTTCCTAGTTTATAGCAGTGCAAAAGTGGGAATCCGTGCCTACGAAAATAGCTTAGGTTCTGCTGTCACCATCAATGGCGGTGTAGGTTATCGCTTTAGATAGGGAGTGGGGAGAAGAAGAACGGGTGCAGGGGGCAGGGGAGAAGAGGAACGGTTGTTAAGTAAAGAAGTTTAAAGTAATTTCTATTTCTAACTCCCCCTTGCTCCCTGCACCAGTACCCCCTGCTTCTTCGGGCTATCCATTACCCGCATCTTTCTTAACAATCCAACAAGATACTTAATATAAAGGGAAAAAGCTTGCTAAGTATAGTGTGGAGAGAACAGAATCGGGTAATGGAATCATGGAAAAGTGGGCAGCCAAGGAACTGTCTGGGGTAGACCTAGGAGACCTTCGTCGAAACAAGCGGTTAATCAAGATAGTAGAGGACTTAGCCGCACAGCCGGATAGCAGCGTACCACAAGCGAGCGGAAATATGGCAGCAACCAAAGCGGCATATAACTTTTGGAAATCACCATATTTTCCCGCCAGTGAAATTCGTCAAGGGCATATAAATAGCACAATCGAAAGAATCAAAGAACATCAAATAGTCTTAGCGATTCAAGACACAACAAACATAGATTTAACAGACCACCCCAAAACTAAAGGTGTGGGTTATCTTGACCATCGTCAATCATCAGGATTGAAAGTACATTCAACATTTGCTGCCACAAGTAATGGAGTGCCGTTAGGAATTATTGAACAGCAGGTATGGGCTAGACCACCTGAAAATTTGGGCATAGCGAAAAAACGTCGTCAAAGGGAAACACTTTTAAAAGAAAGTCAGCGCTGGTTAGATGGATTAGAAGTCACACAAAGCTCAGTCCCATCAGAGATTCAAGTGGTGACAATAGGTGACTCAGAAGCAGACATATTTGACTTATTTAATCTCAAACGTTCAGAAAATTCCCATTTGTTAATTCGTGGGACTCACAACCGCAAAGTTGACCATTGTGCGAAATATCTACATCTTGCAATCCGCCAAATTGAACCCAATGGAACACTGACAGCAGAGGTCAAACGCAGTCCAGAACATAGTGCTAGAAAAGCGATACTTACAATTCGATTCACTAGTGTTGATATCCAAGTCCCATTACATCACATCGGGCGTTCACAGCTAAAACCTGTCAAGTTACAAGTAATTCTGGCATCAGAAGATCATCCACCACCCGGAGTCAATCCTATTAGTTGGTTATTGCTCACCAGCCTTGAGATTCATAACTTAGAAGATGCCGCGCGTTGTGTGCAATGGTACACCTATCGTTGGTTGATAGAACGCTATCATTACACTCTAAAGAGTGGGTGTAGAATTGAACAATTACAATTGTCCACTGCTGACCGCATCAATATGGCACTAGCCACTTATTCTGTTGTCGCTTGGCGTTTATTATGGCTAACTTACTCCTCACGAGTTCACCCTGATTTATCCTCTGATGCTGTTTTAGAAACTGATGAATGGCAATCTTTATGTGCCACTGTCAACAAAAATCCCACCCCACCAAAAAAACCTCCATCTTTACGAGAAGCGGTGCGAATGATTGCCACTCTCGGCGGCTTTCTGGCTCGCAAGGGAGATGGTGAGCCGGGAGTTAAAACTATTTGGCGGGGTTTACGGCGATTACACGATATCGCCGCTACCTGGAAACTTCTCCATTCCCACTCCCCATCTGATGTTTCTGGTTAACGATCGCATCCCAATATAGATATATTCATTTTCATGTTTTGTCTAGTTTGTCAACCATCCCCTCTCATGGAAGCTATGTCATCCCCACACAGTCTGCTTTACAGCCATGTTAAGAAAGATGTGGGTAATGGATAGCTTCTTCGGGGGAGTGGGGAGTGGGGAGTGGGGAGTGGGGAGTGGGGAATTAACCGCTCAGATATCAGAATTTATTGTAGACGCGATAAATCGCGTCTCTACAAACAGCCGATTTTTTGAAGTGTTAAATCACTGATAAAGTCGGCTTTTTGGCGTGTTAAAATTAGATGATTCCTCTTATCTCCGACCGGATTACCGGGAATCACACAGCCGAAAAAATGCTTCGGCGTTGACCGATGCCTTATTGAGAATACTATAACAATTCTGATGGTTAAATCTGCTCCTGCTCCCATTGCCAATCGTGATCAGCCTTCTAAAGTAGAAGGTATCAAGGAAAGAAGTAATTTTTTACGCGAACCTGTAGCTACGCAAATCCTTGAAGATACAACTCATTTTAGCGAAGAAGCTGTACAACTTCTCAAATTTCATGGTTCCTACCAGCAAGATAACCGCGATAACCGTGTCAAGGGACAGGAGAAAGATTATCAGTTTATGCTGCGGACAAGAAATCCTGGTGGGTTTGTACCGCCGGAGTTGTATCTGGCTTTAGATAATTTATCTGATGAACACGGAAACCACACTTTACGAGTTACTACGCGTCAAGGTTTTCAGCTACATGGGATTTTAAAAAAGAATCTGAAAGCGGCGATCGCCTCTATAGTTAAAAATATGGGTTCCACCTTGGGCGCTTGCGGAGACCTCAACCGTAACGTCATGGCTCCACCAGCCCCTTTTAAGAATCGCCGAGATTACCAGTACGCCTGGGAATATGCCAATAATATCGCTGACTTACTCACACCGCAAACCGGGGCATATTACGAAATTTGGTTAGACGGGGAAAAAGTCATTAGCGCGGAAGAAAGCCCAGAAGTTAAAGCCGCCAGACAGCGTAATGGCACCGGTACAATTATCCACGATAACGAAGAACCGATTTATGGGACTCATTATATGCCCCGTAAATTTAAAGTTTCTGTGACTGTACCTGGTGATAATTCTGTAGATTTATATTCCCAAGACTTGACTTTGGTAGTAATTACCAATCCGCAGGGAGAATTAGCAGGATTTAATGTGTTTGCTGGGGGCGGTTTTGGCAGGACACACAATAAGGAAGAAACCTTTGCCAGAATAGCCGACGAGATTTGCTATGTGGACAAAGATGATGTCTACCAGCTAGTTAAAGCAATTGTTGCCACTCAAAGAGATTATGGCGATCGCACAGACCGTCGTCATGCCAGATTAAAATATTTAATTAACGAATGGGGTGTAGATAAGTTCCGCACCCAAGTTGAAGATTATTTCGGTAAACCAGTCGCACCCTTCCAACCACTACCAGAGTTTAAATATTACGATTTCCTCGGTTGGAATGAACAAGGTGATGGCAAGCTATTTTTAGGCATTTCCGTTGATAATGGTCGAGTTAAAGATGAAGGTTCCTTTCAACTGAAAACTGCCTTGCGGAAAGTGGTTGAGCAATTTAACTTACCCATGCGCTTGACACCCCACCACAACATCATTTTTTACGACATTGCGCCAGAAAATAAGTCAGCCATTCAGGAAATTTTACAAAGTTGCGGTATCGTTGATGACCCTGAAACCATCGAACCTCTAGTCCGGTATGCAATGGCTTGTCCGGCTTTACCCACCTGCGGTTTAGCTATCACCGAATCAGAACGGGCAATTCCAGGTATTTTAGAACGAATTCGCACCCTATTGGATAAATTGGGTTTACAAAAAGAACATTTTGTGGTAAGGATGACAGGCTGCCCCAACGGTTGCGCTCGTCCCTACATGGCAGAATTAGGTTTTGTGGGTAGCGCTCCTGAATCTTACCAAGTTTGGCTGGGAGGTTCGCCGGCTCAGACGCGATTGGCTCAACCTTATATAGAGAAGCTACACCATAACGACATAGAAAGCTTTTTAGAGCCGATTTTCGTTTACTTCAAGAATTTTCGGGAATATGAGGAAAGCTTTGGGGATTTTTGCGATCGCCTGGGTTTTGATGCCCTACGTGAATTTGCTGCTACTTACCAACCCCCGACTACCACTGCTGCCAGTAAATCTCGCCATCGCATCAGTATTAAGGATGAAGTATATCTCAAGCTGAAAGAAGCCGCCACTAGCCAAGATAGACCAATGACTGAGTTGGTAAATGAAGCGTTAGACGCTTACTTCCAGAATCTGCCGTAAATCAGAAGTTTGTACTTAATTTTCAACCTATTCTCCATTACTTTTAATAGAGAGTAGGTTGAATTTTATGCTGTTTACAGCTTCAGTTTCAGATAATTAAGGGATTTCCAGAAAATAAATTGCCCCATTTCATCAGACCATATTTGTTTTTTATCCCCCCTGCTCCCGTTCGGCTACGCTCACGGCAAGCCTGCTCCCTGCTCCCCTGCCTACCTCAGCGATGGAATGTTTTTTTAATTGGAAGTCCCTAACATGGCGCAACTACAACGAATTGCGATCGCACCCTCTCAAATTCAAGAAACTCTGATTACCTTGACAAAAGAGCAACAACATTATCTCAGAAGAGTGTTGCGCTTAAATGCAGGCGATCGCTTCATTGCAATGGATGGTCAAGGAAAATGGTGGTTAGCGCAGTTAGAAGCAGAACAAGCCCAGGTGTTAGAAACACTGAGCGTAGAAACAGAATTACCTGTAGCAGTTACGCTCATGGTAGCCTTACCCAAAGGTAATGGATTCGATGAAATAGTCCGTTATTGTACAGAATTGGGTGTAACTTGTATTGCCCCGGTATTGAGCGATCGCACCTTACTAAATCCCAGTCCGCAAAAACTCGAACGCTGGCGACGTATAGCCACAGAAGCCGCCGAACAATCAGAACGGGCTTTTGTACCCACAATATTAGAACCTGTAGCTTTTAGTACGGCGATTACCTCTAGTCAAGCAAATCACCGTTATATTTGTGAAGGACGTGGAGATTATCCCCATTTAAACAGTTTGCTTAAATCTGACAGTTCAGAAATTGTCATTGCTACAGGACCAGAAGGAGGCTGGACAGAAGCAGAAATTGAGAATGCGATCGCAACTGGATTTCAACCAGTATCCCTGGGTCGGCGGATCTTGCGCGCAGTTACAGCGCCAGTAGTAGCCTTAACCCTAATTTCCGCAACTTTTGAAGTATAAATAATTTAGGAATATCTTTCTTATTCAAAATAATTCGTAGTTGCAATCAGGGTAAACTTCTACCCTCTTAATTACGAATTATGAATTACGAATTATAAAATGATTAAACAAATTGCAACTGCCTTTGAGCGTAAAGATTATCACACAGCTGCCAAACTCCTCAAACAGCTATTAAAAGAAACACCGGAAAATCCTTGGGTGCAATTTTATTTAGGACAGCTGCATCAAGTATCTGGAAAGCGCCAGGAAGCCGAGAAAATTTATCGCCAACTGCTACAGACTACAACCAACACCAAAATAGTCAACCAAGCCCGCCAAGGTTTGCAACGACTCCAAGAAATTGACCAAGAAGAAAGACAACGCGCCATATCTCAAGCCACATCCGAACCCAGTCATGCTGAACCTGGCGTATTAGTATTAGAACCTTTAGCCACAGAACTGAAAACTATCGCCGCGCCAAAATTTGCTCAAATTATGCAGCTAGACCCCTACACGGCCAGGCTAGTGCTACCAAGTCGCGGTTGGAGATTATATCGAACTGGACAAATAGGAGAACTCCAATTTTACGGTCAACAGCTACAGCAGGCTGGGGTTCCTTGCTTCTGGACAACCATAGCTGCAATACAGCAAATTCAAGTTTTTCAGGTCAAACATTTTTCAGCATCTGACCCCAAACCTACTGTTGTTTGTCGCAACCGAGAAAATCAACTAGGTTCCCTAACATTTGACTGGTCAGAAATCACAGCCAGAGTAGTCGGACTGTTACCCATTTTTGAGCAAGTTATAGACGTTGACAGCAGCCGTAAATTAACACGGAAAACCAAAACCCAAGACTATGCTCAATTTTGTGATTTACATCTACCCAGTAGAAATTCTATTCTCCGACTTTATGATCATGGTTATGAATTCCAGAAAGGTGTAGAAATTGCTGTTCAAGCTAGCCAAAATACCATCACAATTAATTGGCAGAGCTTAGTAAAATGGATTTCGCCACAGATACCACAAGTTAAAACGTGGTCAAATTTTACACCCTTCGCACAAACAGCATTAGATCACACAGAAATGCTGGGCAACATTCAGTCTTACATTCACCTATTTCGGAGGGAAAAGACCAATTGGGACCCAGCGTTTCATTTATATAGTGGCTTGGTATTTATGAACTAAACCTAACTTAGTTAGAAGTTTTCATTTTACTAGCCATATCTAGGTAAGAACTCATGTTCGCACCTGGACGACGACGAACATTAGAGCTAGAACCTGATGGCGCAAGATATTTAGGTGCAAATGTAGTTTCAGCAGGTGCTGGTTTTGTCCCATTGGACATTGCGGCTGGCGCTGCGACGGGTTCAGCTTTAGGCGCTTTGCCATTTTTTGATGCTTCTACTTTGGGAGCTTTTGTCGCAGTGGATGCATTGTTTTGAGTAGTAAGCGCATCTGCTGGCTTTACTGCTACTGATGCCGCAGCCTTTGTACCATTCGCTGTAGCTGTAGCTGCTGGAGACACCTCTGGTGCTTTCTCCGATGTCGGTTCATCTAACTGCAAGTAGTAGCCATTGCCTTTTTTACCAGGTAACAACCCAGTGAGGAAACCCAAAATACCAGTGATTAACTTTTTGATAAAACCGAACATGAAAATTTCTCCCGTCTTTATATATCTTTGATCGTGGTGTAAAAAAATCGCAGGCAGTATATTACATTTCTTTGCAACAACTATGCCATTGGGGTGACAAAGCTTATAATTATCTACTTAATTAACATTGTAGTAAAACTACAGGTCAAATAGTCTTAACTCTTTAGTGCAGAAGCACTCGCAACTGGTAGATATCAAGAATTAATTATTAAATTTTATGGTGGCTAAGAGCAAGATTCTCAAAGAATGCTTAATCAAACTTAACATTTTTTGGTTCAGATAACACAGACTGCGTGACATACTCCTACACTGATGCAAGCATACAGTGTAGGCTTCTCAGCGACTCTTCTATGAAGACATTGACTGAGCTTTGTTTTAAGTCCACGAGAAGCCCCTCCGCAGACTATGCAATTTCTTACCTTGTACCCTACAAATTTTACTGTCCTGGATGAGATGCTGGCTGATTCGCGCTATAGGACAAACCCGGAGGTGATCTGTATTAATCAAGATGTGCCTACTTGCTTCTATGCTGTGCAACGGAGTCGCTTACCAATAATCGTAATGCTATTGGACAGAGGCTTATCAGACACCAATATGGGTGAAGTCAACCAAATCGATTATACCAAATTTAAAATATTTTGCTCGTTTCCTCCGTGTCTCCCTTCCTCGCTGTCGCATTGGTCGGGAGACTGTCGTCAATTCACGCGCAATTCATCTCATCACTTCCGCTATCGTGTTAAGTGAGAGGCTTCTTGCTGTTTAAGCTAAAAAAAATTAGCATCAAAAAAAGCTTCACGAGGATTGCATTTTCCTATTTTCTAACCAGTGGGAAAACTGTCATAGCCCAATGGCAGGCAATAACAGTATTCAGCTAAATTTCCTACAGACTTTAAATGCAGGCAGACTTGGGAGATGAACACCAAAAACCAACAGCGTAACTCGGTGTTATTGATACATGGTATTGGCGACACAGAAGCCGTTTTCCAGAAAATGGCGAGTTATCTCAGACAATTGGGTTGGTCTGTGTATACCCTAAATCTCGTTCCGAATAATGGTGAAGTTGGTCTGGATATTTTGGCACAGCAGATAGCTGATTATGTCCTCAAAACCTTTGTCCCAGATGAACCAATCGATTTGATAGGCTTCAGTATGGGAGGAATTGTCAGCCGTTACTATGTTCAACGGCTAGGAGGAATTAACCGTTTACAGAGGTTTGTCACCATTTCTTCACCTCATCATGGAACTGTAATTGCTTATGCTTCTCAACGTCACGGCTGCTTGCAAATGCGCCGCAATAGTGAATTTATCCAGGATTTAAATGCTGATGCTCAGATGTTAGAACAGTTAAACTTTACATCAATATGGACACCCTATGATTTGATGATAGTTCCGGCAAATAGTTCACAAATGTCACTGGGAAAAGAAGTAGTAGTGCCAGTTGTACTGCACTCTTGGATGTTGACAGATTCTAGGAGTTTAGCAGCAGTAGCATCTGCTTTAGCCGAGCCAGTTAAGCCCCGTCACCAATTTGGTTATACTGATAACTGCCAAAAATCGCCTCTGGGTAGCAGTAATATTTAAATTCCATCAAGTTGTAAAAAGGATCTTCTAAAAAGAAAGTGCGATGTTCTAAGGGAGAATCAACAAAGCGATTTTTAGGTGATTCCCGAAAAACCAGATTTTCCTTCTGTGCCTTTTCTAGTAATTCCTCCCAGTCATGTTCCTGAATAAAAATTAGTCCAAAGTGTCTGGGGTATATAGTCCGTTGGGGTGATAGAGTTTCCTTCGTAATGTGTGCCACCAACTGATGACCGTAGAGATTCAGAATCAGCGCTTGGGGACTTTCACGCCCTGGGATGCAGCCGAGAGCATCAACATAATATGCTTTAGTTTGAGCAATATCAGTTACGGGAAAAGCTAGATGAAATAAAGTTTGGCTCATAGCTATTGTTATTAATAAAAATTTATATTTGCGATTTTCTTAGAGGTTGTTTGAAAAGTCTAATTTATTACTAGCCCTGGCGACTAGAAGTCGCGGCTACACAAACGAAACCCACCTGCGTGGGTTTGAAACCTTAATTTTTCATTAGTCCACGGAGGTGGACTTGGCCTCTGTAGTAGCGAATTATATTCGCCCAAAACTTTTAAAACATCCTCTTAGTGTACGCAGCGAGTGCAAGTATTTTAGATTGATCAGAGGGCATAGCGGCGGGACTTGAAGCAAAATCCAAAATCCAAAATCCAAAATCTAAAATTGGCACGGTCAATTTGCACACAGTTTTAAATAACATCCTCTTATATCCTGATAACGATGTTTGCCTGAATTGGGGTGGAGAAGCGGTTAATTGCCTCTGGAGAAGTAGGGAAAGATTATTTTTATTGTTTTCCCTGTTTCTGTTCTCCTGGACTTGTAAGAGGAATATAACTTGGGCATTTTTTAAATGCGGTAGTGGCAGGAATTAAACATCCCAGTTCTAAAATTGGTTATTCTGTTGATATTCTGGCAAAACTACACATGATTTATTGCTGATGTTATCTTTTATTGACTCTGCAAATCCCTGGTTGGTAGCAATTGGATTGAACACAATTTTATTGAGTTTAGTATGGATTGCTCCCAAACAGCTACTCACTCCAGCAGGAATATTTCACGCTTGGTTTCTAGGGGTACTGATTTGGGTAACTCTGGGTTGGCAAGGATATTTAGTGGTGGGGTTCTATTTTTTGGTTGGTTCTGGTGTAACACGTATTGGCATGGCAGAGAAAGAAGCAGCAGGAATTGCTGAAAAGCGTTCTGGAGCTAGAGGACCGGAAAATGTTTGGGGTTCGGCTCTGACTGCGGCTTTGTGTGCGTTGGGTGTAGGTATTTTAAATTCGGGATTAGTTATACCCAGTAACGAGTCTTTAGTTCCTTATCTCCAGTTTTTACTGTTGTTAGGCTATGTGGCGAGTTTTAGTACGAAGCTTTCTGATACTACTGCGAGCGAAGTGGGTAAAGCCTACGGTAAACGCACCTTTTTGATTACTACACTCCAACCTGTATCTCGTGGTACAGAGGGAGCAGTGAGTTTAGAGGGAACCTTAGCCGGTGTGGTGGCTTCAATTGCGATCGCCTGCGTCGGATGGGCAGTTGGTTTGATAGATTTATTCGGAATAGGTTGGTGCATATTAGCAGCATTTATCGCTACCAATTTAGAAAGTGTCATCGGCGCAACGTTGCAATCTAAATATGACTGGCTTACCAATGAAGTAGTAAACATTTTTAATACATTAATTGGTGCGATCGCTGCCATCCTCATCGCCTTCTTCTGGACAATCGTTACTTCTTCATTCTCTGCCTAAATTCTTTCTCAAAAATTACAAGTAAATTTACATAACACTCTTCAGGTGTAACTTCCGTGTATCTATACAACGGTTAAAATTTCCGCTTGTCTAAAATGTAAAGTTGCTCATATATCTCATATAGGACTTCTATTTGATTTCTGTTGGCGTAGCCTGCGCTTTGCGCTTACAACTCAAAATGGCTTTTTCCCACTCCCCACTCCCTACTCCCCACTCCCCACCTACGCAAGCTATCAAAAATCAAAGCGCCTTACTATATATATTTTGTAAAATATCAAACTTTCGCTGTTCTTTATCAGATTAGTTCATGGAATCTTCATCATTTTTGACAGTAAATGACCAGCCAATATTTATAAATCAGGCAGTAAAATATCTGCAAGCCTCTGGAAAATTAGCGCACTTCATTGGCGACATTCTCAAACAGTATGTAATCTCCCAAGAAATCCAAGAGCGAGATGACATCCAAATCAGCCCGGCTTTAACAGAACAGACCATCATTGATTTCCGCTTAAAAAATCAACTAAATGACCCCGAAAGTTTTCAAGAATGGTTACAGAAAAATGTGACAGATTACGCGGCATTTTACGAATCAATTGCCTTTAGTTTCAAATTAGAAAAATTGAAGGTTTTGATTACAGAACCAAAAATCTCTGAATACTTTATTGAACGCAAAATTTTTCTAGATCGGGTGATAGTTTCCCGGATTGTTGTTGACAATCGAGAAATAGCTGAAGAACTACATACCCAAATTGAAGAAGGAGGTAGTTTTGAGCAACTAGCTAAAGAATATTCCTTGTCAGAGGATCGAATGGTCAACGGCATGATGGGGCCAGTCAGCCGAGGCACAATGCCAGATCAATTGAGAGCAGTTATTGATATAGCTAATCCTGGTCAAGTTGTCGGCCCTATAGAAATCGAAGGACGTTATGGCTTATTTCGCGTAGAACAATTTTTGCCAGCGTCTTTAGAAGATATACAACTCCAACAAGCACTACAAAATGAATTATTTGAGAAATGGCTAGTCGAGAAAATTCAAAAGCTGACGGTCAAACTACAAATGAGCTAAAAGTTCTGAATAATCAATCTCTACAAGTAAACGCCCTCGCTTCCATACCTTGGAATCAACCGCCCTTATCTTGGCTGACGAATGAACAACAATCTCAATTGCAAAATCAGGCGGAAATCCGTCAGTATAGTCTAGGAGAAAAAATTTGGTCAACCGCAGCCGCCGGTGAGCAGTTTTGGATTTTTACTGGTAAAGTCCGGTTGCGGTCAGAAGGAGAGGGTAAGCCTTTAGCAGCGCTACAAGCAGGGGATTGGTTTGGCGACTTATATCATCTAACTGTGGATTGCAAAGCCGTAGCTGCTAGCAAAGAAGTAGTAGTAGTGTGTTGGAATACGGCGCTGTGGGCAGAGTTTTCCACTCCCCAATTAGACGAGTTTTGGTTAACTGCCCAGGAACACCATAAAACGGGGGAGAGTAAAGAAATAAGCCCAGAAATCAAGGAAATACAGAAACCTCTCCCATCCGCAACTGTAGTCAAATCTGGTTATCCCTTCGTTTCTAATTGGAATACAGGTGCGGCTTGCTTAACAATGGTGGCGCAACACTTAGAACATCCGGTGAACTTGGAATGGGTGCAACGCCAACTACGGGGACAAAGCCCGAAACATCTGGTGGAAGCAGGGGAAAAGTTAGGCTTGGTGTTGCGGAAGTTGCAAGTTAGTTGGGCGGATTTGCGGCAGTTAACGTTTCCCTTAATACTTCAATGGCAATTAGATTCATCACCGCCAGCTTCCTGGGTGGTAGCCTATGGAGTGCAAGGGTCTAACCTGATTATTGCTAATCCCCTTAATGATGATTATGCTTGTGAAAGTTTACCTCAATCCGTGGTTGAGTCTGCCTGGGATGGTAGAGTCTGGCAAGTTGAACTGGTATCGAAACAAGACACATTTAACCTGGGTTGGTTCACCCCCGCAGTTTGGAAATATCGGAAACTGCTAGGAGAAGTATTATTAGCGTCTTTTACGTTGCAGCTTCTGGGTTTGGGGACACCACTGATTACTCAAGTTGTGATTGACAAAGTGATGGTGCAGCAGAGTTTGCCCACTCTTGATGTCATGGCGATCGCACTCTTAATGATCGCCGCATTTGAATCTATACTGGGTATACTGCGGCTATTTATCTTCACTCATACCGCCCGGCGTTTAGATTTAAGCTTATCGGCGCAACTATTCCGCCATCTGATGCGTTTACCTTTAGCTTACTTTGAGTCTCGGCGTGTGGGAGACACCATCGCCAGAGTTCAAGAACTGGAACAAATCCGCCAGTTTCTCACCGGGACAGCATTAACTGTAATTCTAGACAGTATTTTTGCTGTGGTGTACTTGGTATTGATGTTTTACTACAACGTCCAACTCACCTTTGTAGCTTTAGCGGTGTTGCCGTTATTTGCAGCGTTGACAATTATTTCTACACCAATTCTGCGTAAGTGGCTCAACGAAACCTTTAATCGCAGTGCCGATAGTCAATCATTTCTGGTAGAGACAGTTTCAGGGATACACTCAGTTAAAGCCCATGCAGCCGAACCAGTAGCACGCGATCGCTGGGAAGGATTATTTGCTCGGTTTGTGCGTACAGGTTTTAAAGCTTCCACCACTTCTAACATTAGCAGTAATATCGGTAACTTTCTCACCAACTTTTCCTCCTTACTGATTCTCTGGTTTGGAGCCAAATTAGTGATTGAGCAAAACTTAACCATTGGGCAACTTGTCGCCTTTCAAATGCTATCGGGAAGAGTTACCGGACCACTCTTGCGTCTAGTGCAACTATGGCAAAATCTGCAACAAGTTCTACTTTCTGTAGACCGGATTGGTGATATTCTCAACATCGCCCCAGAAGCAGAATTAGGTACAGGCTTAGTTTTACCATCTCTAAAAGGTCAAGTCACCTTCGAGCAAATCTTTTTCCGTTACCAACCACACATTGAACCTGTCCTCAAAGGTATCTCTTTTGACGTGGAACCGGGGCAATTCGTGGGAATAGTTGGCCGCAGTGGTTCTGGTAAAAGTACCCTTTCTAAGCTGTTACAACGCCTCTATCAAATTGAATCAGGTCGGATTTTAATTGATGGATTTGATATTAAAAGTGCTGATTTAGCCTCACTGCGGCAACAAATTAGCGTAGTTCTCCAAGAAGACTTCTTATTTAATGGTACTGTCTTGGAAAATATCACCCTCGGTAATCCTGATATTGGTGCAGAACAAGTAGTAGAAGCTGCCAGACTAGCTGTAGCCCACGACTTTATTAGTCAATTACCCTACGGTTACGAAACCAACGTCGGAGAAAGAGGAACAGCCCTATCTGGTGGACAAAGACAACGCATCGCCTTAGCCAGATTATTTCTTTCCCAAGCCCCAATTTTAGTTTTAGATGAAGCTACCAGCGCCTTAGATTCTGAAACAGAACAGCAAGTTTTGCAAAACTTACAAAAGGTTTCATCTCACCGGACTGTGTTTTTAATTGCTCACCGTTTCGCTCCCCTCAAACGTGCTGACATGATTTTAGTTTTAGAACGAGGCGTAATTGCTGAACGCGGTACTCACTTAGATTTGTTACAACAAAAAGGTTTGTACTGGTCACTATATCAACGCCAACAAGCAAATATTTAATCCTTTTGGTGTATCGTGTTAATTTGTTTTTGCAACATTTTAAGCTTGCCACGCCACTACTGGCGTGACAAGGCTAAAATGTTGCAATAGATTTTTGAGAAAATCAAGATAAATCAATACTTATGCCTTTTTCGTAATGCACTATTTTAAGCTTGTCACGCCAATATACTGTTTTAGGCTTGCCAGTCCAGTAGGGTGTGTAAGCGGGTAGAGTACAAAACCAAAGCCTTAATAATGCTGCTATTTGAGCGTTTGAAAGATATTTGGTTGATTGAATCAAGATAAAAAAACTGGAAGCTACTCATTTCGAGCTTCCAGTAGTTGCTGTATAAATTTTTAACTTATAAAGCAGAAATAATCCTGTTTGGGAGAAAAAGGATTATATTTTTGGAAAAAAAGCGTTAGAGCTATAAAATCTATCAGCTATCACCCTATGTGGTTCCGATAGGAATAATTACCCGCCGATAAACGCCGATAAATTAAGATGTTTAATTGTTTGATTTGGTTATTTTAAACCTCATCTACTGTTAACTGAATCATATTGAGCCATAACTACGATTGAAACTTTACTTTTTCTCTTTTCACTACTGGACATGATGCTAAATATCACTTTATTTAGAGCCAGATAACATCAAATTCAGTCAAGAAGCTTTATTCAGTTTCTCCACGTCTAGAGACTGAATACCAGGCATTAAAATTTAAAATTACGGGGAGACGCTATTCTGAATTTTCTTTGCTCAGACTTCCTGGAAAAAAGAACCACCAATAGTAACGCTGGAATCGTCAGTTTTGGTTAAGGAGTTATTTACTCCCTGAGATCCTGACTGCTTCAGCAACAACAGTCAGTTCGATATGATTCATAGTCAGATATTCATTGATGTGATTTTTGTAAATGAATTTTTATTGAATCACCTCGTGTTTAGTAGTTATCTCTAATGTATAGGATTTTGTCGGTCAATATTTGCCATTTTGGCAGTTTTTATTGATCAATTTTATTGTTATCAACTAGGTTTACTGACGTGCAGAGAGATATGTTAAATAACACACACCATCAGAAACTAAAAAATATGGCTCTATTCCTCAAGGTAGGGATAGAGCCATTTATTGTGAATCTTATATGAAATCAACTAATTATCTAAACCGCCACCACGAAGATTATTTGTTTGCTTTCCCACGACTTCCAAATAAGCAAGGTCTTTAATTTTACTTAAACAACTGGCTGAAGCATTAGTATTCATTGATGGTTTAGCAGCTTGCATATTTTGATTATGTTGTTGCTGCGCTCTGCTAACTTGAGTATTGTCTTTCAACAATCGATTATAAGTGCGATAGGGAATGTAATGTAAAGGATTGTAACCAACTATGCGTAGCATTAAAACACACGCCCAGGAATACTTACCAGCAAGAATTGCTTCTACTATTTGATCGAATTGTTGCGGATTTACTGCTTTATTGAAGTTGCTACTAATTCCAGGAATATTTTGATTCATAGTGTTAGTTATCCTTGATGAGACTAGTCTAGGTTCGTTGTTTTTTGGTGTAAAAGTTGAATTACAGCTACTCGTTAGTTGTGCGGCTGATGATTGAGGGAATAAGAATTTTATTCACAGGTAAATACAAACGTTTCTTAGAATCTTTGTAGAGACCTTCCATGGAACGTCTCTACATTCTTGTCCACCAGATATCTATTGAGTTGGACTGAGACAAAGTTTAGGAGAGTTTTAGCTTCAGATTTGAAAACTAAGAGCCAAAATATTAAAGGTTGCGGCCAGAGACACACCAGGATATTTATTTTTAGTAAATTCGTTTTTATTGGGGCGACAAGACTGCTATCAGTTGACATCACCTGAGAAGCTAAATAGGAGTAAAAATAAAAATCATAAAGTTTCATGTCTAAACTTCTCCCTTGAATTGAGGTTACGACTGCATTTGACCTGATGATTCTTTCCATTAGCTGGACCTTCAATTAAAAGTCTGTCTGCTGTGTAGATGCAGTTTTGACCTCTTTTGAATGTCTCAATTCCTAATTTAATTAGTTTTCCCTGATAATCTTTTGTATATTTTTTCTGCTCTCAAGTTAAGAGCATTTTTTAAAATTTAGTTAATTATTTTAAAAGTGAACTACTTGGATGAGTACATTAAGTAAGAACACTTTTAGTAATTATACTACTTTTTCCTATTAATGTCATCTCTGATTTCAGGAGATATATCATTACATTTACTGACTGTTTTCATCTCTACTCATGTATTGTGTAAGTTCATTTTATGCTATTTAGTTACTAATCACTAGGGGGGTCGAACCCCTCGCTTGTAACACATTTGAGACTTGTTTATTTATCAGCGTACTAGAAAATTTACCACTAAATAGATTCATAAACAACTGATAATTAAAGCCATGTAAACAACATCAAAAAACCAAAAATATCTGATGAAGATTTAATTATTGCCAATAATTCCTATCTATTTGCAATATTTTATTTCCGATAAATGACCAAAATAGCTGGTTATGAACTGTTTTTAGGCAAAATACACCTGATAAAGTTACAGAAAATCATCATTTATTTTTCTGAGCTTAAGCAAGTAATTACAAAGAATAATTTGTACTTATTAATGCTTCATGGTATTATTTATAAAATTTTTAAATATTTTGAAGCTGCCTAAAATCAAACATCCTTTTGAGGATGTTCTAAAAGTATGATGTAGCAGGTTTTGTCTGAAAACTATTGATGTAATTCAAAAAATCAGCGCAGTTTATTTTGTAGAGTACGTTACTAAAGTTAATCCGGAAAAAAATCGTCAGTCTGGGGATTATAGTTGTAATTGCAGTTGGGCTAAGTGGCGATAAAGTCCAGCTTTTGCCATTAATTCCTGGTGAGTACCTTGTTCAAGCAGCACACCTCTGTCTAGAACAAGTATGCAGTCGGCGTGACGCACACTAGATAAACGGTGAGAGATAATAAAAGTGGTAGGATATTCGCTGATCTGAATTAAGTTTTGCTGAAAGCGCCATTCTGATTCAGCATCCAGGGCGTTAGTTGCTTCATCCAAAATTAATATCGCTGGGTTCCTAATCAAGGCGCGAGCGATCGCAATTTTTTGTTTTTGTCCAGCAGATAGCTTGACACCTGTGGCTCCGACTTGGGTATTGTACCCCAAAGGTAATGCTTGAATAAAGTTGTGTGCTTCTGCTAACTGGGCAGATGCGATCGCCTGCTCTGTAGTAAACTCGGAATTGTACAGGGTGATATTTTCTAAAATAGTTCCAGAAAACAGAAAACATTCCTGTGGCACAAAACCCAACTGACTCCGCAACGATTGGGGCGAAACTAAAGAAATATCTTGTCCATCAATCAAAATCTGCCCTGTGTCGGGGCGATATAAACCAGCCAGCAAATTCACTAAAGTACTTTTACCCGAACCACTCTCACCGATAATGCCAATAGTCTGCTGTGGTTTCACCTTAAAACAGATATTTTGCAAAGTCTCGCCGTCTTCATCGGGGTGATAACCAAAGGAAACATGATCAAAATGCACTTCCCCCCGCATCGGAGGCATTACAGGGAGCGGTATTTGGGAATTTTCTTCTGGTTGGGTAGCGAAAACATCTTCTAACCTTTCCACAGCATCCTGTATTTCTGGGAACTCATCCCACAACTGCACCAATGCTAAAACTGCGATGCTAATCTGACTCGCAAGCAGATTAAAAGCCACAAATCTACCCAGTGACATCTGTTGACTAATCACCAGATTTACCCCCAGCCACAAAATAGCTGTGCTACCCAGATGATGAATCGCACTCCTGATGAGTTGTAAATTACTCGCCAACTTCCGCCCGCGCCGCCGCACTTTCAACATCTTCTCAAAACGCTGCTCCCAATGCATCTGCACTGGATATTCAGCAGCTGCGGTTTTGACTGTGACAATACCAGTAAACATTTCGCTGATGGCAGAGTTTTGTCCCACTGATGCGGTGAAAATTTCCCACGACGCTTTTTTGAGGAATGGACTGGAAACTATACTGACAATGACAATGAATAACATCCAAAGCAACACCAGAAAAGTTAGTTGCCAATTGTAAGCAGCCATTAGCCCCAAATAAATCACCACCATGAAGGTGTCTATAGTGCCACTAACAGCTTGACGAGTCAGAAACAGTTGAATTTTGCTATTTTCCTGAACGCGGTTGATCATCTCTTCGACTTGACGCGATGCAAAAAACTGTAACGGCAACTGCAACGTATAGTTAATGAAACGACTAATCAAGTGAATGTCGATACGATTAGCAATATACTCCAAAAGGTATTGACGCTGTGTGATTAAGACAGTGCGCCAAATACCCAAGCTCAGGAAGCTGACAACAAAAATATTTAAGGTATCAAAATCTTTCAGGGGCATTACTTGGTCAATGACCACCTGGGTAAATAGGGGAGTCGCTAGCCCAATTACTTGCACCAACATTGAGGCGAGAATAATTTGAGCGAGTAATTTTCGGTAATTCCCCAATGTATCCCAATAACGTTTGAGAGCAACTTTGTTGCTCTTGAGGGTATAAAAACGCTGAGTAGGGTTTAAAAATAAAGCGTATCCTGTCCAATTATCTGTAAATTCTGCCAGTGACAGCCACCGCTTACCTATGGCTGGGTCAGAAATTAAGAGGCGCGAACCTTTAACTTGCCAAACCACAACATAGTGCATTTCTGGCCACTGGGCAAGCCAAGGATTTTTATAAGTATCTAATTTATCCCAACTGGTTCGCTCTGCTACCACATCGTAACCCAAGTTATCGGCGGCTGCGGCTAAACCGTGGAGAGACGCACCCATGCGGTCTACTTGCGCTAAATTTCGCAGGGTGTAGATTCCCAACCGCTTACCCCAATATTGGCTAACCATTGCTAAACAAGCTGCACCACTATCTGACCCAGTTTGTTGTTGAATAAACGGATAGTGAGTCCATAATTTAGCCCTTGATTTTTGCGGGTTTCCCTCTGGAGGAAAATCAATATTTGCTACTTCTGAGGTATCGACATGATTTAACTGTGCGGGACTCTGGGGAACAGGAAGCGGTATTTGGATGAGATGTGAATTGCTCTGTTTTTCTGTTTCCGGCTTTTCAGGGGCAATTGCTCTGAGCGATTCCCAATCTTCTGTTGACAGGTGGTAGACTAACAAATCGGTTTGGGCAATGCCATCATTAGGTGTGACATCAGGATATACCCAGCTATCTCCTATCTGTTGTGAGTTGTCAATTTTACCCCCCGCCAACCAAAAATGTCCTTGTGTTGGCGCTGTTGCTTCTCGTAAGGAGGAACCAGCCGTAATTTTTAGGGCTACAAGGTAGGATAGCAATTCTTCAGCAGTGGCACCGGTGAGGGAACGCCACTCAGTATATGTTTGAAAAAATATCAGTGCTTGCTGCTGATAAGTGAATAGCTGTAAGTCACTTTCGAGATTAGGTATACAGTCTAACCATTGTTTGAGGTCAGCAATAGCTATTTTCGCTACACAGCCAGCAGTAGCTGCGATCGCGCGATATGGTAAAGTTTGATGACAAAATAAATGTTCTCCGCCAAAAGTTTGGGCTGCTAATAGCAATTGTGTAGAAACTTTCCGCCCCAGAGTTGCATCAAAACCCCACAAGCGCACTTGTCCCTGACAGATTAAATATAGGAAATTGTTGGTATCTTCAGTGTCTCCATTCAGATCCTCTCCTGGTTGAAATTCTTGAATTACCCAAGCTTGGCTAAAGTCTGATCCTAAACTTGTATCCCCCGCAACTATCTGTAAAAGTTGGAGGATAGAAGCTGCTGGAGTAGGAGATTGTTGATTTGTGGTATTGTTTTTCATATCTCCATCAACTTTTGACAAGGCTTTTTTTACACGACAATTATTAAAATAAAAATTTACTTACAAAGCCCAGATGCAATGAACATCAGATTTTTCACCAGATGCTGTTGCATTCTGATGTCAAATCATATTTGATGAAAAGGTTACTAATTCTTTGGATGATAAAAATTAATAACCTTCGTATTTTGGCAAAAAGCAGTTTTACTTCGTAAGTATGGGAAATCTTTTTTTAACCCTAGTTATATGTTCTTTTAGTTCATGAAACACCCGGAAAATAAAACCACAAATTGCAGCTACTTAGTTTTTTGGCTGGAGAGACAATAACCACCAGAAGCTGCATGGTAAAACATAAAGGGATAATCAAACTTAGACACCATTCGGGTTTTAACCCACTCCCCACTCCCCACTCCCCATTCCCTACTCCCCAGCTATATTTTGGAATCAATCATGAGATAAATTGCCCAAATAGCCATCGCCCGCAGATAGGTACTAGCACGGAAAGTCCCAGAGGCGGTAATCGCTTCCGGTGTGCGGAATTGTAACCCATTGTCATAAATTTGCTGTACCACAGCGCCTGTTAACTTCAATGCTTCATCCTGCATTCCCATTTGGACGAGAAAAGCCGCCAGTCCAAAATTAATTCCTGTCCAGACTTCCAAAGGATGGGTAGCATTAGGGTTTTCTGGTGAACCATCAGGACGCACACCGTTAGCCGCCCCAAATTCACCATCACAGAATTTGAGGAAGCAAGCATCATAAACAGTTTGTAAAGCAGACAAGGCGCGATCGCTTGGTACAATATCCGGTAATCCCAATAACCGCGCATAGAATTGTCCACACAATTGATCCGCCATCACCACATCAGAACCACTCTCACTATCTAAGCGAAAATACTGACCATTCCAGAGCTTTTCTTGATAAACAGGAAGTGACTGTGTTAACCATTTTTGGTAGGTGGATTTTTGTACCGCCAAGTCGCCAAGGTCGCCAAGGTTGTTTTTTAATAAAATATCACTAATCGCGATCGCCGCCTCTAAAGCCGCCAACCACAAACCCCCACAATAAGCACTCACACCCTGTAACCGCCAATCATCAAAGGTTTGGTCAGGTGCGCCAGAGTTCTCAGGAATCCCATCACCATCTAAATCAAAGGTTTTCAGATAGTCGAGAGTTTGCACAATTCCCGCCCAACAATCTACCAAAAACTGGACATCATCAGCACCAGTTAGCAGAAAATCTCGGTATACTTGCAAGACAAAATCGCTACCCAAATCTTTCCACAAATTGCAGTCTTGATAGCAGGTATAATTTGTTTTCTCCCAAACGTGTTCATTTGGTGCGCCTAAATCGTGAGGTGTTGCACCTGCGATTTTACGAACTGCGGTAGTTGTCTCTGCCCCGATGGTATAATAATAGCCTATGACACGCTGGTGATGATCACTATGGGGAATCGCTCTAGCAAATGCCCGCATCACCGATTTTTCCAGTTCGGGGAATAGATGTAATAGCCCAAAAGAACCATACAACCGCACATCTAAACTTTCGTACCAACGATAATCTAAACATTCCAGCACCGCAAATTGACCAATGGGGTCAAGTTCTGAGGCTGCACTCCAGAGAGTTCCACCGCTAGTTAGGTCATATAGCTCATTAAATAAAGCCATTTTAAACCAGTCGGGTAAATCTTCTCTATCAATAATCGGCTGTTGCCAATTTACTATGTTTTTATACCAAGTTTGATATTGAGTCAGAGCAGTAGAGGCGATCGCCCCAGCATGATTACCACCACGCCCAAAAAAGTCTGTATATCTGCGGTAATAATTAATTCCGGCGGCAAATTCTGTTACCGGAAAATCCCAAGCTAGGACAAAAGGAATGTCTAAAGTTTCCCCTGGCTGGAGAGTAAAACGCAGGGCGATCGCCGTCCCGATTTGTGTATTTTCTAACGCCGGAGTAGCATCTTGATAATTAGGCAAAGAACCATCAGCAGCAAAACTTTCCCACACATCTGCCCCAGTACCCGCAGGATTCCAGCGAGTATTGTAAAATACTTCTACTTGAGGATGTTTGATAGTCGCAATACACCAACTACCATCGCCTTCTGCTACTGACTCATCATCAACGACCCGGCTACAAATAGAACTAAAGTATTCTGTATTTTCAACTATTAAATTGTAATTATCTTGACTATCGCCTAAACGTGGCTGATATTCATAAACCGGACTACCATCATCCCGTATCCGCACTTCTGGAGACTTCAACGCATTAGTAAACCAGCCCACCATATTTTCCCAAGTCAGCATAATACTCAGGGTAATAGGTGCATTTGTAGGGTTATGAGCCTTCCAGTTAAACACCGCCACCGGATAGCTAGATTCTTGATAATTTTCTGCCCAAATTGGTGAAAACTGCTCACAAGTTAACTGTGCTTGCAAGACATTTTCGTAAACAAACCAACTCCGGGGATATAAGGCGTGATAAGTTCCTGTTGACTGTATCGCTGTACATGCTGGATACCAATTCCACGCTGCGAGACTACCATTTGCCGGCGGTTCTGTAGCCAAAGCATAAGCTTGAGCAGATGTACCATCAGATTCAAATACACTAAATTGACAAGCGGGGATATTTTGAAACGTATGTTCACCACCGTCAATGTGCCACAGATTAAAATCTCCTCGTGAAGAACGACCGATACAACCCGCACCAAAGCCACCTAAAGGCATACCGTGCCAAGGTCCATCATCAATATTACTAGCGTAGCGAACAGTATAAGGCTTGTCCCAGCCTAAGCCGATGGGACGGCTCCAAGTGCAAGCAGGAATTACGGAGGACAGAGGTTTGGTCATCGCCTGATTTTATAACGTGCGGTTAAGCTAAGGAAGCTTAACCTGATGTGAAAGTTTTCTCAAGTGAAACCTTACTTTTTTAACTTCATCGATCCTCTGTGACGTAGAAAAAGTATTTGCCAAAAAGCCAGGATTTTTGCCAGAGAAAGAAACTGATTTCTTAATTTTGGATAAAGTCGAGCTTAGGAATATGAATTAAACAACATCCAAATTCTGGTTTTTGACCTCACCCCGCCTAAAAAGTTGCGTCAAATTCTCCCCTCTCCTTAGTAAGGAGAGGGGTTGGGGGTGAGGTTCTGTATTTTCTTACCTGCACCGTACCCTTCGGAAAACTATGCTCTAAGCGCAGCTATGCCGTAGGCTTTACGGCTGACGCTGACAGCGAAGCCCTGCACCCTTCCCCTCTGCCTCTTCCCAGTCCCAACCGACGTTTAGACTTTTAAAACACGCCCTAGCCCCTCTTACAGTTGACGCACTAAAGGCTGACCGTCTTTAACTTCGCCCACTAAAACAACATCTACACAATTTACAAAGATGCCATTTTCCAAGACACCAGGAATATTATTCAATGTTTTTTCTAGGGTAACGGGGTCGTCAATAGAATCAAATCTGACATCTAAGACAAAGTTACCTTGATCCGTAATTACTGGACCGGCTTTTTTAACACCCATGCGGAGTTCAGGTTTACCACCGAGTTTTTTGATGGCGTTGGTAACAGGGGTAATGGCCATTGGGATTACCTCTACAGGTACTGCAAAAGTGGAACCCAAACGCTCGACTAATTTACCGCTATCAACTACAACGATAAATTGCGCTGCTAAGTAATCTACTACTTTTTCACGGGTATGTGCTGCACCGCCGCCTTTGATTAAATTTTTCTGGGGGTCAACTTCATCAGCCCCATCAATGGCAATATCAATGTGGTCAACAGCATCTAAGGTGGTCAGAGGTACGCCGTATTCTTTCGCCAGCACTTCTGATTGAAAAGAGGTAGGGATACCTACTATATCTTTAAGTTCACCGGATTTGATGCGATCGCCTAAAAACTGAATTGTATAAGCTGTAGTTGACCCCGTACCCAAACCGACTATCGAGCCTGATTTTACCAGGGCGGCAGCCGCCTTGCCAACTTCTTGCTTCATCAACTTTACTGGATCTACTGTTGCGCTCATTCCAAAACTCCTGAAATATTGAGTCAATGCTCTATCACGACCGACTATACTACATCCTCGGCAATTCCTAATTCACTCACCCAAAATTCCTCATTATTTCCGCAAAATACCTGATTTATCAGCTACACAACCGCATAATTGCAGTTAGGTTATAATATTTCTCTGGCTGAAATTTCTCAGTTAATCCTCAGTAAAATTATTTTTAAATTTGTGATCATGATTACTTGATATTCATTGCGCCGATTCAGTGTTATACCAATTTAATGTGAAGTTGCATATATCTCTATCCCCCTAAATCCCCCTTCAAAAGGGGGACTTGAAGAAATTTTCCCCCCTTTTTTAGGGGGGCTAGGGGGGATTGAATTCTATGCAGCTTGATAAAAAAATGGTATTAGATGCTCACAGCCCCACTGTTAGGGCTGATTCTATAGTGCCTATAAAACGTAACTTGACATTTTAAATTAGGAAGATTTTAGATTAATCTGAATACTAACAACCTGAAATGTCCCAATAAAGTTAGTTAATATAGACTATGCAGACGAAATCAAAAAGGAGGAAATTTAATTAAATTCAAATTAGCAAAAACTGCCCATCCACATCATTAGTGAGCCATGATTTACTAAAGAAAAATAGCCAAATTACTTCTCTACCTAATCAGGGCAACTTTGTCAAGCGAAAATGCGTCAATATTTGGAACATCACCCACAAAGGTGAGTCTCTCAGTTGCTTATAGATGCAGAGTAGCAAAATGAAAATCATGATCAAGATGCGAAAGTTGCTAGGTACTCTTTCTTTAGTATTACTACTGCAAAACCTGCCATTAAGTGTTGCTAGAGCGCTAGAACCAACTGAAACATTGCCATCTCAAGCAATTAAACAGGTAATTACAGCTAACTTAATGACCAATTCACCTGATGGAAACTTTTATCCAGAAAGGATGATTAGTCGTGCAGAATTAGCTGCCATTTTGGTGAAGGCATTTAGACTCGACCAACGCGAAGCTGTTAAACAACAAGAGGCGAAAACTGTGGCAGATGTTCCCCGTTCCCATTGGGCATTTAATGACATTCAGGCAGTTCTTAAAACTGATATTATGAAAGGATATCGAGGCAATTTGTTCTTCCCTAATCAAAGAGTCACCAGGGCAGAAGGTTTGGCTATTTTTGCCCAAGCTTATGGTGTATTTCAATTTGGTGATAGCACCGTAAACGAAATACTTGAGCCGCATCCAGATGCAGCATCAATTCCAGTATGGGCGAGAAGAGCGATCGCCACAGTAGTTGCGGAAGGATTTATTAACACAGATGACCAAAATAACATTTCCCCATTACGACCCATGACCCGTGGAGACATGGCTTATTTATTGAGTCATTATTTACAAAGACAGCAGCCACAACCAGAAATGCCAATAGTGGGGAGTGGGGAGAAGAAGCAGGGGAGCAGGGAGCAGGGAGCAGGGGGGAAATTGTAACTTCCTAATGACCAATGACTAATGACTAATGACTAATGACTAATGACTAATGACCAAATAATCTGACAAGCATCCCCACCGTGGGAAAATCAAAAAATGTTAGAAGTAGAGTTTAGAGAGGAACACCCTATAATATGCATCTGAGTGAAATCACCCATCCTAACCAGTTGCATGGTTTGTCGATCCGACAATTGCAACAAATCGCCCGTCAGATTCGAGACAAGCACCTACAAACAGTAGCCACAAGTGGGGGACATCTCGGACCTGGTTTGGGAGTTGTAGAATTAACACTAGGACTTTACCAGACACTGGATTTAGATCGGGATAAAGTCATTTGGGATGTGGGACATCAAGCCTATCCCCACAAACTGCTGACAGGACGCTACAACGACTTTCATACCCTTAGACAAAAAGCCGGAGTTGCTGGTTATCTCAAGCGGTGTGAAAGCAAATTTGATCACTTTGGTGCTGGACACGCTTCTACCAGTATTTCCGCCGCATTGGGTATGGCTTTAGCGGGAGAATTAAAAGGAGAAAAATTTAAATCAGTAGCCGTAATTGGTGACGGTGCTTTAACTGGTGGTATGGCTTTAGAAGCCATAAACCATGCGGGACACTTACCGAAAACAAAACTGCTGGTGGTTCTCAACGACAACGAGATGTCTATCTCTCCCAACGTCGGCGCAATTCCCCGCTACCTTAATAAAATGCGCCTCAGCGCACCCGTGCAGTTTATCAAAGATAATTTTGAAGAACAGTTTAAGCAAATTCCCTTTGTTGGTGAATCCTTGTCTCCCGAACTGGGACGCATCAAAGAAGGAATGAAGCGTTTAGCGGTTCCCAAGGTCGGTGCAGTCTTTGAAGAACTAGGTTTTACTTATATTGGACCAGTGGATGGGCATAATTTAGAAGACTTAATTTCTAGCTTCAACCAAGCACATGAAATGACAGGTCCTGTTTTAGTCCATGTGATTACAGTTAAAGGCAAAGGCTACGAAATCGCCGAACTAGATAAAGTAGGCTACCATGCCCAAAGCCCATTTAACTTGACCACAGGTAAAGCGGTTCCCTCAACGAAGCCTAAACCCCCGGCTTACGCCAAAGTCTTTTCCCACACCTTAGTCAAACTTGCGGAACAAAACCCCAAAATTGTGGGAATTACCGCCGCAATGGCTACGGGAACAGGTTTAGATAAACTCCAAGCTAAACTACCCAATCAATATATTGATGTCGGGATTGCGGAACAACACGCTATTACCTTAGCGGCAGCTATGGCTAGTGAAGGAATGCGCCCTGTAGCGGCTATTTACTCCACTTTCTTACAACGGGCTTACGACCAGATAATTCACGATGTTTGTATTCAAAACCTGCCTGTGTTCTTCTGTTTAGACAGGGCGGGAATTGTTGGTGCTGATGGTCCCACACACCAAGGTATGTATGACATCGCGTATCTGCGCTGTATTCCCAATATGGTGATGATGGCACCTAAAGACGAAGCCGAACTGCAACGCATGGTAGTAACTGGCATTAATCATACAAGTGGACCAATTGCTATGCGTTACCCCCGTGGTAATGGTTACGGTGTTCCCCTGATGGAAGAAGGTTGGGAACCTTTAGAAATTGGTAAGGGAGAAATTCTGCGTAACGGTGATGATGTTTTACTCATCGGTTACGGGACTATGGTATATCCCAGTATGCAGGTTGCAGAAATTCTCAGCGAACACGGCATTGAAGCGACTGTGATTAATGCCCGTTTTGTCAAGCCTTTGGATACAGAATTAATTTTGCCTTTGGCGAAGCAAATCGGCCGGGTTGTCACTTTGGAAGAAGGCTGTGTTACGGGTGGCTTTGGTTCAGCGGTGGCTGAAGCATTACTAGATGCTGATGTTGTGGTTCCTGTGAAGCGGATTGGTGTACCAGATATATTGGTAGATCATGCGACACCGGATGAATCTAAGGCAGACTTAGGTTTAACTAGCCGTCAAATCGCCGAAAGAGTTATGGCTGCTTTCTTTCAAAAGCAAGCATCTCCTGTTGTCTAGTTAACATTAGACATCTGGTGAGAATGTAGAGACGCGATAAATCGCGTCTCTACAAGTATTTTGGAAAATACATCTTTGAGTTCGGTTGATGTTCAGTTAAGTAAATGGTGTTGCTGATTTGAAGTATGAACACGATTTGTGATGATGTCAAAACCCCTGTAGAGACGTTCCATGGAACGTCTCTACATTTAAATTCATACTTGGTTTCAGCAACGCCAAGTAAATTAATAACGACTACAATTAATAGAGAAAATACCATTCTCTGAAACTGAAACAGATACTCTATAATCTGCTGGGCATTTTGTGATAGAGTTACCTTGTTTAATTTCAATTTCTTGTGCAAGTTGGCAACTCTGAAACTGCCCTTTATCATCAAAAGATATATAACTTTTGGCTCGACAAGGAAAATTAGATGTTCCTGCATTAGCACTAGACAACTGCACGGTCATGTCTTGACCAAGGATACAACCTGCTAATGAGTTGTTAGTATAATTAATAATTGTTCCTGGTTCACAAACAATTGATGCTTGAGCTGGCAATGAAACAGCAAAACTAATTGTTAATAATCCCCAAGAATAAGTTAAAAATGCCCAGGAATGTGAGTAAAATCTCATAAATAAATAAGAATTGAGTTAGTTTATTTATTCTATGAATTTTGATATTGCCACTGTCAGAGTTAATTTACTGAAAAAATCATAGTCATAAATTTATAAAAACTTCATATTTACAGGACTTACGCACGAATTACGGAATAAAGAACCACTCCAGACGCAGAGAACACAGAGGAATAATGGTTTGAGAGAGTTTTTGCGTAAGTCGTGATTTAATCTTGGTAGAATTCATATTAATATTAGTTTTTATGCCCCATTAGGGAGTAATCTCTCCCCTGTCCCCATCCCCAATTAAAAGATACATATTTAATACACTATGAATGGGATTGAAGTTTTGAGAAAGTATTAATATTTTAGTCAGTGCAACTAAGTATAGTGCCTGAACATGGCTACGAAATTAGCGGCGTTAGCGTAGCTGATTGTAGATATCGCAACTTTAGGGCAGGATATGACTAATATATTAATGAATACCCTCATATCAACACCCATTAAAGACCCAGTACCGGTGTTTTTGATGATTTTGGGGATTATGCTCATCGCTCCCCTGCTATTTGAGAAAATTCGCCTACCTGGGATTGTGGGATTAATCTTGGCTGGGGTTGTAGTTGGTCCTAATGGCCTGGGATTGTTAGCACGAGATAGCACAATTATCCTACTGGGTACAGTCGGTTTATTATTTCTCATGTTCATGGCGGGACTGGAAACTAGCCTGGATGACATGAGATATAACGCTGATAAGGCGGTAATTTTTGGGCTGGCGACTTTTCTAGTACCGATGGTATTGGGTACTGGAGGGATGATGGCTATTGGCTATGATTTATTGCCGGCTGTTTTGGTTGCATCCTGTTTCGCTTCTCATACCCTATTAGCATTACCTGTAGCTAGTAAGCTGGGAATTATGCGATCGCAAGTGATGACTACCACTCTGGGAGGAACATTAATCACCAATATTTTGGCACTTTTAGTGTTAGCGGTAGTAGTGAGAGCGCATGAAGGTAATTTAACTTTACAGTTTTGGCTATTTCTGATTCCCTCACTGATTATTTATACCTTCCTGATTCTGTGGGGATTACCTCGTCTGGGACGTTGGTTTTTTCAGCGCTTTGGACATGACGAAGGGGCAGAGTTTACCTTTGTTTTAGCTAGTTTGTTTGTGGTTTCCTACGCTGCTCAATTAATCCAAATTGAGCCAATTATTGGGGCTTTTTTAGCTGGAGTTGCGATTACCCAACTGATACCGCAACTTAGCCCGTTAATGAATCGGATTCAATTTATCGGTAATACGTTATTTGTGCCATTTTTCCTGATTTCTGTCGGAATGTTGGTAAATCCCCGCATTCTGTTTCAAGAACCACGAGCGCTGGTAGTATCAGGTGTGATGGTGACTGTTGCTCTTGCTGCCAAGTTTATCCCGGCTTGGGGTGCAGGTAAGTTATTTGGATTTAATTTTGACAATATTATGGTGATGTTTGGGCTATCGGTAGCTCAAGCTGCTTCTACTCTAGCGGCGATTACTGTTGCTTTTAATATTGAGTTGGTTGACCAATTGACTGTAAATGGTACTATTGCCATGATTTTAGTTACCTGTGTTGCTTCTCCTTGGGTGACGGCGCAATGGGGACAAAAAATGAAGCCTGGAGAAGTCACGACTCAAAGCCCGAAGATAGGAAAAATAGGCGATCGCGTTTTAGTCCCAGTTGCTAACCCCAGTACGGAAGATAATCTGCTACAATTGGCGATTCTCCTCGCAAAATCGGCTAAAGGAACTCTGCTACCGCTTCACATTTTACTTGAGCAGAATTCCACTATTTCCCCAGAGGATAAAACCAGACAAAAGCAATTATTATCGACTGCGGAAATGATTGCTCATGCTGCTGTTACTAATGTTACGCCCATTGGTCGCATTGATGAATCAATTGATAAGGGTATCGCCCGTGTCGCTGAAGAAAAACAAGCTAGTGTAATTGTCTGCGGTTGGAAGGGTTATTCTACTTATCAGGAAAATCTATTTGGTGGTGTGATTGATAAGATTGTCAATCGTAGTTCTGTACCAGTTTTAGTAACTCGATTTCCATTACCAATTGAACATACAAGGCGTGTGTTTATCGCTTTCACGACTCAACAGACTTATGCTAGTTCTTTTAACCAAAGTATCCAATTAGCTAAAAGTTTGGCTACAGAACTCAAAGCATCGCTACAATTGTTGCACGTCGTAGCAGTTAGAGGGGCAACTGTGGAACTTACTGATATTGAACTACCGCCAGATACACCAATTCAAAAGGTGCGTGGGAATTTTGTCCGCCAAGTTTCTCGGTTACTTAAAACTAATGATTTGCTGGTGTTAAATGGTACTGTTGAACAGAAAAGTCAGCTGTTCTCTCTTCTGGGTCATGCACCGGAGGCGATCGCTCGTAATCATCCTCAAGTGGCGATGATTATAGCATATTTTCCTCAGTAGGAAGTTTCACGCAGAGAAGCCACTGCGGTCTTGGGGGTTTCCCCCATGAGCAAGTGGCGCGCGCAGAGGCGCAGAGAGGAGGAGAAGAGTTGAGTTATTTACCCCATTTTTTATGCTTTATCCTGTTATTTGGCAGAATGATTCGGTTTCTCTGATTGACCAAACTCGTTTACCTAATGAGTATACTTTTGTGCAGATTCACCGTAGTGAGGATATGGCACGGGCGATTAAAACTATGATTGTCAGGGGTGCGCCGGCTATTGGTGTGGCTGCTGCTTATGGGATGTATCTGGGGGCGCGGGAAATTGAGACGGAAAGTCAGCATGAGTTTTTAGAAGGTTTGGAAAAGGTCGCTGAGTTGTTGGGTTCTACTCGTCCCACAGCAGTTAATTTATTTTGGGCGATTACCCGGATGAAGAAGACTGCTTACGAAAGTTTGGGAACTGTGGCTGAAATTAAACAGCGTCTTTTGCAAACAGCCCAAGCTATTAATGCTGAGGATGTGCAAACCTGTCAGGCGATTGGTGATCATGGTTTAAAGGCATTACCTAGCACCCCGGAAAAGCTGCGGATTCTGACTCACTGCAATGCTGGGGCGTTGGCTACGGCTGGTTATGGGACGGCATTGGGTGTGGTGCGTTCGGCGTGGCGAGAAGGGCGTTTAGAACGTGTGTTTGCTGATGAAACTCGTCCGCGTTTGCAGGGGGCAAAACTTACGGCTTGGGAATGTGTTCAAGAAGGTATTCCCGTTACGGTAATTACTGATAGCATGGCGGCTCATTGTATGCAGCAGGGTTTAATTCATGCTGTGGTTGTGGGTGCTGACCGCATTGCTGCTAATGGTGATACTGCGAATAAAATTGGTACTTATAGTGTAGCGATCGCAGCTCAAGCCCATCATATCCCTTTCTTTGTGGCAGCGCCTTTTTCTACCGTCGATTTTGCCTTAGCTGATGGTAGTCAAATTCCCATTGAGGAACGTAACCCAGAGGAAATTTACCAAGTGGGGGAGACTATGCTTACACCGTCGGGTGTGGATTTTTACAATCCGGCTTTTGATGTCACTCCGGCTGAGTTAATTACAGCTATAATCACGGAAAATGGGGCATTTGCTCCTGGTAATTTGGCAAAACCTCAGATATGAAGACGCGATAATATGAAGAAGACGCGATAAATCGCGTCTCTACAAGTGCGAAATTGTGGACGTGAAGACTGTAGTTGGTTTATGTCAGAAATTTAATGCATAAAATATGAATAAGTTAATCCCTACAATTGCTTTAATTGTTTCTTCAATCTTAATTACTAGCTGTGGTAATTCGCCAACTGATACTGTCAGGGAAACTACAACTAATACTATTGAAACAACTCAAACCGAGTCTCAAGTAGAGGATGCAACGGTAAGTTCTAATGAAACTAAACCTTCCCCGGTAAATAATAGTAGTAAACCGCCTAAAACAGATGTAGTAAGTACAACTCCCAATAATCCTAAAACTCAAGCAGTTGCTAATAATCAACCGCAAGTTGGTACAGTTAAAGAGTTAGTTACAGGGGATATTATCTGCTACGCCACCATAGTAGATGAACAGGGAAAAACTCATAATGTAAGTGCATCCTTTGAAATTTGTGCAGAATCAGAAAAATATTTAAATAAGAAAGTCCGCCTATCTTATGAAGTCGCATCATTAAATGATTGCGAAAGCATTGAACCGTGCGGTAAAAGTCGTCAAGAATCGATAATTTCCCAAATGGAAATTTTGGGACAATCACCAACTAAACCCCAAGCCAGTAACTCATCAAGTTACAGTAATGGTAAATGGACTGTCACCATTAGTAATAGCGATTCTTGGTTAGGAGTTAACAATACCGGAAATGTGACTTATAAAGGATGTGACGCTCAAGGCAACTGTATCAACTTAACAGGTGGTAAAGTTAGCTGTCGGCGTGGTGAATGTGTAATGGGTTGGGTGAATGGAGATTATCGCTATATTTGGTCACAAGCTATCACAGAAGATGGCAATGGTCCATCTACCCTGATAGTCAAACAAGGTGACAAAGAAATCCTGAATGCAACAGGATTTAAACTTGTACCTTCCAGCTAAATTTTATACCCAGGCTTTTACTCCGGTGAGATGCGATCGCCTGTAGCAGTATCAAACACAAACAACTGGTTTAAATCAAGTTGCAAAGACAAGCGATCGCCTGGACGCGGACGCACATCAGCAGTCGTCTGAATATTTAACACCGCCATTGAACCCGGTAAACTCGCCCGAATCAAAGTTTCCCGTCCCAAAGGTTCCACCACCTTCACCTCAACCGATAACCCTCCCAACTCTTCCTCTTGGCGTACTTGGCGACTTGGCGGTTCGTTAATACTGATATGTTCAGGACGAATCCCCAGATCAAAACTTTGACCCTGGCGTAACTGCACCTTTTCCCTCACCACAGATGGAACCGCTAAAGACTGACCACTCAAATCAAAAACATCATTTTTATAGACAGCTGGCAAAATATTCATAGGTGGATTACCCAAAAAAGTTGCCACCATGAGATTAGCAGGAAGGGCATAAATACTTTGAGGATCACCAATTTGCTGAATCCTCCCTCGATCTAACACCACAATTTTATCAGCCAAAGTCATCGCCTCAACTTGGTCATGAGTCACATAAATCGTGGTAATGCCTAACTGTTGATGTAACTGTTTCAACTCTGCCCTAGTATCATCTCGTAACTGAGCATCTAAATTAGACAAAGGTTCATCAAGTAAAAATACTTGTGGTTCACGGGCGATCGCACGTCCTAATGCTACCCGTTGCTGCTGTCCCCCAGAAAGTTGTTTGGGTTTGCGGTCTAGGAGATGTTCGAGAGAAAGCGATCGCGCCACAGTCACCACTCGTTCTTGAATAATTTTAGCATCAACCTTCCGCATTTGTAGACCAAAGGCGATGTTTTGCGCCACCGTCATGTGGGGATAAAGGGCATAATTCTGGAACACCATCGCGATATCCCTTTGTCTAGCGGGGATATTATTTACCAAGCGATCGCCGATAAATAGATTACCCGATGTCGCCGATTCCAACCCCGCGATCGTGCGTAAAATCGTAGATTTACCACAACCAGAAGGCCCCACTAACACCCAAAATTCTCCATCAGGAATTTCAAAGGTAATATCTTCGATAGCCGTGACGTTATTGAATTTACGCCTAATGTCTTCTAATTGAACTTTTGCCATAAGCCGATTGAAAATTTTAACTTTGAATTTCTGCGGATCAAGGCCATTCAAACCCTTTCACCCTATCAAATTTTGTTACTTTTAGCCCAAGCTGGGTGAGACAATAACGCCGCCATTACCCGTACCCCCCGCAATTGATTAGACAGGGGTAAATGACCTTTAGGGGCGGTTAAATCCCAAGTAAACTGGTTAGGGTATCGCGTCCAGTTATTACCGCTTTTCCAGCCAATTTTAGACCATAAACTTTCCCAGTTTTTGCCCAAACTCAACCAAATTTCTCGCTGTACCGAAAAGCCAAATTTACCTTCTGAGTGGACTAACCAAAGGTTGTTAATAGTTTGTAAGTCAATAATGGGCGCATTTTCCACTTCCGTAAAATACAACCATTTTCTCTGCACAGCCATTGGCCCCGCCAGTTCACACATTTTTTGGATACTCACGAGGTCAGCAGCTTGGAAATCTTGGACAGCGAGTAGTTGTTGCAAAGGATTGTAATCAATCCCACACTCTGATTTTAGAGGTACAATTCCTTCAGGAAAACAGTCAAGCAGAAATTCTTGAACTTGAGGTGCATCACAGTTGTAGAGGACTTGGTAAGCTTTACCATCAATCCAAGTTGCTGGTTCTTCGCGTCGTTTTTGTAAAAATTCCATCAACACATCTAATCCCTCATTACCCAAGTTAGCCAACTGTGGGATGATTTGTTGTTGGACTTGAAGAGACCCAGCAATTAGCGATTGTCGGAGGGAGTCGATGTCAGCAGTGCCTGATAAAATCATGGGGTCTGTCATGCCATTAATCTGTTAGCGTTCAGTGAAAAAGCGGTTGGCTATCGGGTGTTCTCAAAGGTGAAGCACTAGTAGCGAAAAGTAGTTTACTATTTTTGATTGCACTACGCGCAGTGCCGGAGGCAATTGTACAAAATCGCAATGGCTATGGCTACATCACCACGCAAGCTATGACTAAATTTCATAGCTTAAAGAAGAAGCAATGAAGCAGGAAGTAGGGAAAAAGGAGTCTCCCCTGCCCCCTGCCCCCCTGCCTCTTCGTTCACCCCAAAGACTGTATAAGGGGAATAAGGGGAAAATCTGCGCCTTGTGACTTGGTGAACAAAAGACACAGTAAAATTAGCCAGCCTGTCAAAGCAAGATTGTTTGGCGGGTGGCGTATCGTTCAGGAATGTTTGAAGTATGTACGACAAGATTAACCCCCCCACCACTGGAACAAAAATCACCTTTAAAAATGGTGAACCGATTGTGCCGGATAATCCAATTATCCCCTTTATTCGGGGCGATGGCACAGGTATAGATATTTGGCCTGCTACCCAAAAGGTGCTAGATGCGGCGGTAGCTAAGGCATACCAGGGAAAACGTCAAATTAGTTGGTTTAAGGTTTACGCTGGTGATGAAGCCTGTGAATTATACGGAACTTATCAGTATTTACCTCAAGACACTTTAACCGCTATCAAAGAATATGGTATAGCGATTAAAGGTCCTTTGACTACCCCCATAGGTGGTGGAATTCGTTCTTTAAATGTAGCGCTACGGCAAATTTTTGATTTATATGCCTGTGTGCGTCCTTGTCGTTATTATGCAGGCACACCTTCGCCCCACAAAAACCCTGAGAAACTCGATGTAATTGTTTATCGGGAAAATACCGAAGATATTTATTTGGGGATTGAGTGGAAACAGGGCAGTGAAATAGGCGATCGCCTGATTAAAATCCTCAATGAAGAACTCATCCCCGCCACCCCAGAACACGGCAAAAAGCAAATTCCCCTGGATTCTGGTATTGGTATCAAACCTATCAGCAAAACAGGTTCTCAACGCTTAGTACGGAGAGCGATGAAACACGCTTTGTTATTGCCTAAAGCCAAGCAACAGGTAACACTGGTGCATAAGGGCAATATTATGAAGTATACCGAAGGTGCTTTCCGTGATTGGGGTTATGAATTAGTTACCAGTGAATTTCGGGCTGAATGCGTTACAGAAAGAGAATCTTGGATTTTAAGCAATAAAGAGAAAAATCCTGATATTTCCGCCGCAGCTAACGCCCGTGAGATTGATCCAGGTTATGATTCCCTGACACCAGAGAAGCAAGCGCAAATTCTCCAGGAAGTCGAAACCGTTCTCAGCACAATTTGGGAAACCCACGGAAACGGTCAATGGAAAGACAAAATTATGGTCAATGACCGGATTGCTGACAGTATTTTCCAACAAATCCAAACCAGACCCGATGAGTATTCAATTCTCGCCACAATGAACTTAAACGGCGATTACTTGTCTGATGCGGCTGCGGCCATTGTCGGCGGTTTAGGAATGGGGCCAGGGGCAAATATCGGCGATATCTGTGCCATATTTGAAGCTACCCACGGGACTGCACCCAAACACGCCGGCTTAGATCGGATTAATCCCGGTTCGGTAATTCTTTCCGGTGTGATGATGCTGGAATTTATGGGTTGGCAAGAAGCCGCCGATTTGGTAAAACAAGGCTTAGGGGATGCGATCGCTAACAGTCAAGTAACTTACGATTTAGCCCGATTGCTAGAACCACCAGTAGAACCCTTAAAATGTTCTGAATTTGCTGACGCAATCATCAAACATTTTGGTTAATTTTTGTTAATTGTAGGGTGGGTTAGCGATAGCGTAACCCACCATCATCCTAAATACAGCTATGACAAGAACCCCACCCCCAACCCCCTCCCCGCAAGCGAGGAGGGGGCTATGAATACCGCTATAGCCTGTTAATTAAAAATTTCTATCTCCAAATTTCTCCTCCTGGTAACTGACTCAAATAATCATCCATAATTGCTGGTAATTCCTTAGCTGAATAAGTATAAGTTAAAGCTAGAAATCTAATTGCTGTAGTTGTAATCTCGTTTTTATCAAGTTTTGCGGATAATTGAGTGCGAGTATATTTGCCATTCATCACTTCCAAACTAGCATCAGCGATCGCACTTTCAATTACCACATCATTTATAAAATCTTCCCATTCATCTTGATTGACATAATAGGATTTTTTGTTTTCTTTGAGATTCACATCTTGAATTTCTAAAATTGCATTGCGAATCGAAGCAATCCAAGAATTTGTTAATCGTTGTTCCACTTGATTTTTAATTAAATGAATCAATAAAATCTTAAGAAAAGATTTAATTTGCCGCAGAATCGCCTTTTTACTCATCCCCTCTAACTCATCAACAATAGCCAAAGCATCTGCATAACGTCCTTGTAAAATGCTATTTCTGAGATCAGTTAATTCCTGTGTCATGGCTTACCATCTCCCTGCTTTCCAATCTTCACCACCTGGTAACTGAGTTAAACTTTCTGCGACAATTGCCGGTAATTTTTTGGCTGAATAGGAATAAGTTAACACTAAAAATTTTAAAGCATTCTCAATTAACTCGGTTCTATCTATTAGATCAGCCAGTTGAAATTGACTGTATTTACCATTCATCACCTCCACACTAGCATCAGCGATCGCATCTTCAATTACTTCTTCCTCAATCAAATTTTCCCATTCATCTAGATTGACATAATAAGATTTATTATTATCTTTGATATTCAGCTTTTTAACTTCTCGAATAGAATTGCGAATAGAAGCCACCCAAGAATTTGTTAATCGCTGTTCTACTTGGTTTTTAATTAAATGAATTAACAAAATATTGACATAAGACTTGATATTACGCAAAATTGCTTGTCTACTCATCCCCTCTAACTCATCAACAATAGCCAAAGCATCTGCGTAATTTCCTTGTAAAATGCTATTTCTGAGGTCTGTTAATTCCTGTGTCATTTTTCTTAACCTCCATAAAATTATTACTCAAAGCTATGGTTTTATCTATTGTAGGCGATCGCACAATTAAGAGTTTTCCCGGAATCCCAGCGATCCATCTTGATGCTACATATTAGATAGATGCAGATCATCAGGGAGTAAGCATATACCATGTCGCAACCGAAAAAAGAGCCAAAGGGGTGTGGATGCGCGAATATTCCCATATCAGTAATTTTATTGCTTTTAGGAGGTAGTTGGTGGTTGTTGAGCCAAAAAGGTAATCGAGACATGATCACCAATCTTGTGACAAACCTTTTATCTGAGAATCAACAAATCGCCATCCCGATTTTGAATCCAACTCCCACCCCTATTTTAACTCCTACACCGACACCCAAACCCACACCGACACCCACACTCACACCCACAAACACAGTAAAACCCGAAGCGAAACCAGAACCAGTTTCACCACCAATAACACCTCAGCAAAAAACAGCATTACCTCAAACGCCTTGGGAGAAAAAAGCCATTAGAGGGATTTATTTCAGCCGTTACCATATTACGAATAATGCTAACGAAAAAACCATTCGCCAACGAGTACGTTTATATAGTTCCCAGGGATTTAATACAATCATTCATGGTGTTTGGGGTAATGGTTGTACAATGTATAACAGCGAAGTCATGCAAACAAAATTAGGGGTTAAAAGCTGTCCTAATAAGTTTCAAGATAAATGGTTAGATTGGCTGATTGATGAAGCACATAAGCAAGATATGGAAGTTCATGCTTATTTTGAAAAAGGCATTAAAATCGATAAAAATAGTCCAATTTTCGATTTAGCGATCGCGCGCCGATGGGTAGTTCCTGGAATAGATAGAACTTACTCTAATATTGAACATTATGTTTTAGATGTAGAGATACCAGAAATTGCTAATTTCTTTAAAAATATCTCCGTCGAATTTGTTACCAAATATCCCCAAATTGATGCAGTGCAGTGGGATGATTATTTAGGATATCATGCTGAACTACCAGGACAAGTAGACCGTACCGCCAACTTAACAAAGTTTGTCCAAGAAATGGTTAGTGGAATTAAACAAGCTAACCCCAAAGTTAGTTTTGATATTTCCCATCATAACCCTTATTGGGCTAAAAGATACTTTGCTGCTGATTGGCCAAACTGGAACGTCGATAGAGTGTTTATTCAAGTTTATAATGATGCGAATTACCAAGAAGAATTAAAATATGTGAGAGATGTGGATGGAATTGGCATTAGTGACAATCAATTTCATCGTTTAGCAGACATAATTAATAACAAAGATATCAAAAGTGTCTTAGTATTTCCCATAGATGGAAAACCCGAAAAAACTGCTACTAACTTGCACAACTTAGTACAATCAATCACTCAGAAACTACAACTTTAGCCATCCCAAATCATCTATCTTTGTAATCTCTCTGCGTCCTCTGTGTCTCTGTGGTTGCATTAAAAAATACATTTATGGCTACGTTAAGCCAACTAAGTAACTCAAACTTAAAAAACGTAATATCCAGATCCCCGACTTCTCAAAGAAGTCGGGGATCTATATCGTCAATGTTTTATATTTAATTAGGTTGACCTACTTATCAAAAATAAAATAGGATTACTATAAATATTTTAAATTATTCATTAAATAATCTATCAAATATCATGATTCCGGCTCCCTCTCCTTACTAAGGAGAGGGTTGGGGTGAGGTTCTATGACAGAGGCTTTTGCGTTGCTACACCAGCACCACGAGGAAAACTAGCTGGGGTATTGACTACTTTTCGCAAATACAAACAATGACGAATGCTGTTAGTTAAAGGAGTTGTAAATTGATCAATTGATTCAATTATTCCGCCCAATTGGTTAACAGCATTTTGCAAAGATTTAGTTTCTTCTTCTGTCCAATTACCACGATAAATTACAGCTAAACCACCCTGTTTGAGCAATGGTAGAGTATACTCTGCACAGACAGAGGCATTACTAACTGCGCGAATTAAAGCCACATCGTAGGTTTTACGGTGCTGGGGATGATGACCTATTTCTTCGGCTCTACCAATCAAAGTTTTGGCATTTTTGAGAGTTAATTGAGTCAATATTTCGTCGATAAAATTAATCTTTTTCCGGGTGGAATCTAGGAGAGTAATTGTACAATTAGGCATGGTAATCCCTACGGGAATTCCGGGAAAACCCGCACCTGTGCCAATATCAATTATAGAAGTTTTTTCTGAGAGCGATGGGATAAACTGCCCTTGTGGTGCAATTCCGCGCAAAGAATCCCAAAGATGTTTTTCCCAAAATTCTTGGGGTTCGGTAATGCGGGTTAAATTTAATTGTCGATTACCTACTACAATTAATTCATACAACTGCTGAAATTGTTGCTGCTGCTGTTCGTTGGGTTGCCAATTTAGGGTTTGTTGCCATAGTTCTGACATTTCTGGCAATAACGGAGTTGTTGAGTTAGTCATTCGTCATTAGTCATTGGTCAACAGTTATCTCTCTCACACTGGCTTTTGGGCTTCTTGAGCTTTGGCTTTCAGTATGGCTGGGTCTACTGATTGTAGTTCACCGTGGCTGAGTGTCCAACATCGGTCGGCGATCGCCAGCATATCCCCAGCATCATGAGTCACTACCAACAGTGTCCAATCTTTTTTGAGTTTCGCCAATAAATTTACCAATTGCTGACGCATTGACCAATCTAACCCGGCTGTGGGTTCATCCAATAACAGTATATTCGGCTGACGAATCAATTGCACCGCCAAAGCCAAACGCCTCTGCTGTCCACCACTCAAAGCATGAGGTGCGGCGGAAAGCGATAAATGCTCTAATCCCACTTCGCTTAATGCTCCCCTGACTCGCTCTGAACCTAACTCAGGATGCCCTAAACGTAATTCGTCTAAAATAGTACCACCGCAAAAGTGCCTTTCTGGAAACTGAAATACTAACCCAGCCAATTGTTGTAGCTGTTCTGGGATCAGTTCTTGTTCCCGCCAGAATAGTGAGCCGGAAGTTGGTTCGGCTAGTCCAGACAAAATTTCGAGTAAGGTACTTTTACCAGAACCACTCGGACCAATAATCATACCCAGCTGCTGGGGTGCTAATTCCAGATTAATTGATTTGAGAATCGCGGCTGGGCTGGCTGTGGGATGATAAGTTATATTTCTGAGATAGAGCATTTGTTAGGACTATTAAAAAGTTGGCGGATTACTCCTAAGAGTAACTAGAAAATGATCAAAAGCTTTGTCACAATGTAGAGACGTTCCATGCAATTTTTTCTACAGGGTTTGAATTTTAGTCTGAATTTCCCGGAAATTACCAGTTTTTTTGGTGAAAACCGGATACAATCTGCAAAAATATCCCCTGATTCTTTTATACATTGTGACAGACTTCACTTTTAACAAAAGCTACAAAAATGGGAACATGGCACAATCATCGCAGTCATTCTGTGTAGAATATTTGATCTGAAACCGACACAAATTATAGTTAATTTTCTTTAGAATTCTAAGTAACAGATATAACAATCTTAACCACATTTTTTTAAAAGGTGACAATGAATAAACAGTTTTATACTCCTCAACACATAGGGCTTGCTAAACTTTCTCAGCTTGCTCAGACTACTCTTGCAACTGCGATCGCACTTAATTTGTGGGTGAATCCGTCTCTGGCTGGCGATCCATTCCGCACTAACGAACCGCGTAATATTGGAGACAATACAGAAGCTGCTTTTAAAGCAGTTTTCCAAAAGGGTGATTATTTAGCAGCAGACAGTTACCTGCAAAAAGCAATAGCCAATGAACCAAATGAACCTCTAGCTTATGCAATGAAGGCATCTTTAGCATACACAAATAAAGATTTTGCGACACTGGGTACTTACAGCAAGAAAACTTTAGAAGCAGGACAAAAGTTAATTGCTACAGACGAGTTACGGGGAAATATATACACTGCTGTCGGACATTTTTTTGAAGGAGCAACAATTCTCACCCGTGATGGTACACTCAAAGGTGCGCCCCAAGCCTTAACTCGGCTGCGACAAGTTTATCAGCATTTAGACAGAGCCGAAGCGATCGCACCTCAAGATCCAGAACTAAATTTGCTCAAAGGCTACATGGATTTGATGCTATCTGTAAATTTACCCTTTGCTAATCCTGATGATGCGATCGCGAGGTTAAAAACAAATGCTGGACCGAAATACTTGGCGGATAGGGGCATAGCCCTTGCTTATCGCGATTTAAAACAGTATTCTCAGGCTTTGGAATATGTCAACAGTGCTTTAAAAACCACATCTGATCACCCAGAGTTGTATTATTTGAAAGCTCAAATCCTGAAAAAACAGGGACAACAAGATAAAAGTCAGTCAATCATCCAGGAAGCTGTTGTTAATTTCGACAAAGCCTTAACTAAAAGATCCCAACTTCCAGCCGATTTAGTCAGACAAATTGAGCGTGAACGCAACAACACCTTAAACCAACTGAATAGTTTAGTTGAATAGCCTGATTGTAGAGACGCGATTCATCGCGTCTTTATTTCTTTATTTCTTTATTTCTATATTTCTTTCTTTGTTTCTAAAATTCCGATTCATCGCGTCTTTCTGATCTCCGTTCATAATTTACTAACGTTTGCTAACAAACTGAAATCTTCTTGCTTCATCCTGGCAGTGTCGGCACTCACCAGTCCACAAGCTGACACGGCGTGACTCGCCGCGTTTTTGAGATTAATTGCCGCGTTTAGATCCCTATCACATTCAAACCCGCAATGTTCACACTTGAATACACGTTCTTTGAGTGATAGAGATTCTTTCTTGACTCCACAGTGGGAGCAAGTTTTGCTGCTGGGATACCATCTATCAACTACTACCAACTCACTGCCATAGAGTTTAGTTTTGTACTCTAACTGATGACGAAACTCATAAAATCCCATGTCAGCGATGGCCTTAGCTAGTTTCCTGTTCGCCATCATCCCAGACACATTTAGATCCTCAATTACTACAGTGCCGTGGTTCTTGGCTAGATAAGTAGTGAGTTTATGTAATGTATCTTTGCGGATATTAGCAATGCGTTGGTGTAGTCGTGCAATTTTGGATTGCGCTTTTTTCCAGTTAGCGGAACCTTTAACCTTATGGCGGTTTATCCATTGCAGTCTAGATAGTTTGGTCTCTAAAGTGCGGTATGATTTCGCGCCTTCAAACACTTCTCCAGTCGATAACGTAGCAAGATATTTAACACCCAAGTCAACGCCTACAACGTCAACTAGCGAATGCGTGTCTGTCGGCTCTACCTCAATCCGAAACGAGATATACCAACGGTCAGCAGTGCGACTAATGGTCACGGACTTAGGCTGAACCTGGGGCAATCTCTCGTATGTTTTCAGTACGCCTAACTTGGGAACTTGGATTTTGTGAGTACCACGAATTTTAATTGTTCCGTCTAACTCAAATGAGTCAGATTTTCCTTTCTTCTTGAACTTGGGAGCGCCTGATACTTTTTTAAAGCATCTATCCCAGGCTGTTTTGAGCCTACGCAGTGCATATTGCGGCGCACACTTTGATACTTCAAAGTACCAAGGGTTCTCAGGCTTTACCAATGCTACCAACCACTTATGCAAGTCAATCGCAGAGGGAAATTTAATTTTCTCCTCTGGATTGGCTTTATTGTGGTCGAGTATTTGCTTGGTTAAAGCTAGTCCCCAGTTCCAAGCGTGACGAGCTACGCCACAGTGTTTCAATAGTTCAGTGCGGTGATTATTGTTTAATTTGAGTTCTGTCTTAAATCCTAGTATCATCTACTTATTGTACAGCATATTAGCAGACGATGAAAGACGAAAGACGAATAACAATCAGGATTCCACAACAAGAACTAGATTGGCTGGAGGCGTACTGTGAGCAGGTGGCAAGAACTAAAACTGATGTAATGCGTGAGCTTATTCGCGGCTTGTCAAGGAAAGTGAGGAAAAGTGAGTAATTGTTAGCTTATTGAGTGCTATTGATTAACCCCATTCCCTACCCTGCCTGATATGCTTATTCTCAGAGACAATAATTTAGACATTCAAACGCAATGCAAATTCAGTTCCGTGAAATTAACCCTTTTGATGTGTGGATTTGGCTAAAATTCACGACAATTCCCTCTGGACGTGAAAAGCAATACGTAGAAGAAGTTTTTAATTCTTGGTTTTATCTAGGCAAATTGGGCGCATTTAATGCCGAAAATCTCCAAGTCCAAGAAACCGGATTGGAAATTAGCTACATGAATTATGACCCAGAAGGGTATGATAAAAGCTTATTGGCACTCATGCACAACATGGGCGAATTTGAGTATGAAGGACAGTGGGCGCGGTGTTGGTTTGACATGGGAACCAGTGATGCGATCGCACTGGATATTTTAATCAATGCTCTCAAACAGTTAAATCAGGAATATGTCGCAATTGAAGAATTATACATCGGTGGCGAAAATGAAGATTGGCCAGTAGAGGATAGTGACAATCCAAATCATGCTATATACGATGATAATTAACTGTATACCTAAGCTTTAAAACACACGTTTTCCACACTCCCGGAGATTTTTAGATGAGCAAACTAGGAAAAATTCGGGTATTAGCTTTAGGATTGATCCGGGATGGCGGACGCATTTTTGTTTCTGAAGGCTACGATTCCCTCAAACAAGAAACTTACTATCGCGCTTTAGGTGGTGGAGTTGACTTTGGCGAAACTAGCGAAGCTGCTTTAAAAAGAGAATTTCAAGAAGAAATTCAAGCAGATTTAACAAATATTAACTATCTAGGTTGCATAGAAAGTATATTTATTTGTAACGGTAAGCAAGGACACGAAATTATTCAACTTTATGAATGTGATTTCGTTGATTCCAAATTCTATCAACTAGAAAGCTTAATATTTTCTGAATCAAAAAACCATCAACATCAAGCACTCTGGGTAGATATTGCTGAATTTAAATCTGATAAACTAAGATTAGTCCCAGAAGGGTTTTTTGCCTACTTATAGCGGTATGCACTTAAATGAATTATATCATAGCCCCCTCCTCGCTTGCGGGGAGGGGGTTGGGGGTGGGGTTTTTATATCTCACTCAACCGAGAACCGCTATATAAATTCTCACCCCAATAATCTAGTAAATATTACGAATTACTCATATCTATCCTTCTTTGACTTAATAACTTTAATCACATCATCATGTTGTTGACCTTCAATGATGTCTTTTAAATGTATTTTTCCTTCAATATATTGAATATGGATGCGCCAACCTGATATTTTATCGATATCGGCTCTGTATATTGCTTGCTTAATACCTGTAACTTTATGCAGTCTGGTTTTAGGAAAACTTCTAGTTCGATGACACTCATTATCTTCTAGTTCGGCTAAAGCTTGAAGAAAATCAACTTTTAACTCATCGGGTAAAATTTTAATTGCTTCATGAATCACACCATATTCATCTAAAAGAGGCTTGATTTGTGCCATTAGCTAGAATGAACCTCACACTCACACTCTTGATTCTCTACAGTGAAGTCTTGGTAAAGAGTTTCCGCAACTGAATTATATGCTTTGTGTGCATCTTCAGGCTTAACGGCTCTAAATAAAGTTATGACAGTCCGATCAAAAATCGGATCATCATCAATAGTGAGAATAATTCTAATTTTTTCATTAATTCTCAGAGAATATATGGAAGAATCATAATTTTCATTGAGTCTAATATTTCTTAATTGCGTGCTATTCTTGTAAAAGAGAGTTGTATCTATTGACAGTAACTCAACATATCGATTCAGTTTTTTAATAATCTTAAATTTTTCTGTATTACTAAATTGCTCTAAATCTTGTTCAAAATCTTTTGTAGATTCAATCAATATATCCATAGCAATTACTCCTGGGATTAAATCCCCAACTTACTTCAATTTAACGCAGAGAATAAATAAATAAAACCTCACCCCAACCCTCTCCTTAGTAAGGAGAGGGAGCAGGAATTCAAAAGATGAATCCCCAACTTCTGAAAGAAGCCAGGGATAAGGGTATAAAGTTCATTGAGAATACCCAACCGGCAAAAAGACTATGACAAAGGACGGTAAACTCGATAGTCGAGTTCAGGGAAAATGTTATCCATTAATTCCACCTTTTCCAGCCAGCCACTATCGACCTTACCGACTTTAACATCTTCGTAGAGCTTATTAAACCGCATCAGGTGCGATCGCGTTCTTCTCACAGCATAGGGAACCATAGTTCCTGTCCGCATAATAAAAGCCCAGTCAGAAGATTGTGCTAGTAAAAGTTCCCGCGCCGCTTGGTTGAGCGCTTTTTCCTGCAATTCATCTTCAGCTTCTATGTGCGATATTTCAATCATGCGTTCGGTTGCTTTGTGTAAATGTGGATAAATCCAAGCATTTGTTTCATTCAACCAATACTCATGGAAACCCTTGTAGCCCCAACTCGACTGCGAAGGGCGACAAACTTGCTGAGTTGGTTCTGTCTGCAAATAATCAGCCAGATGAGCCATTTGATATGTTCCTTGGTCATGCCATGATTTCCGGAACAGGTAATCAATGAACCAGGGTCCTTCATACCACCAGTGACCAAATAACTCGGCATCATAAGGCGACACAATAATGGGCGGGCGACCCATAATCCCATTTAAATGCTCAACTTGACGTTCCCGGTTATACATAAAGTTAGCAGCGTGTTCTGCCGCCTTTTCTCTCGCCCAATAAGGATCATAGAGTGCTTTATCGGAAAGCCCTAAACCACGACCAGTAATTTTGTGATACTTAATGCCCGTGTTTTTGCGCTGACCATTGGGCATGATGTAGGGCTTAATGTACTCATATTCGGCTTCCCAGCCCAAATCTTTGTAAAATTCCCGATATTCGGCTGCACCGGGATAGCCCACTTCAGAAGACCATACCTGCTGCGAAGATTCATGGTCTCGACCAAAAGCCGCAACACCAGGTTCTGTAAAAATCGGCGCGTAAGTACCAAAGCGGGGGCGAGGACGGGCGTATAATATCCCATGTCCATCAGTGAGGAAATAGCGTAAACCAGCATCCGCCAGCATTCGCTCCACACCTTCATAGTAAGCGCATTCTGGCAACCAAATCCCTCTGGGGGCTTTGCCAAAGGTTTGCTCGTAGTGTTCACAAGCTACCTGAATTTGCGCCCACACAGCTTGTGGATACATTTTCATCAGGGGTAGATAGCCGTGAGTAGCACCACAAGTGATAATTTCTAAGTTATTACTATCTTGAAACTTCTTAAAACCTGTGATTAAGTCACCTTTGTAGTGTTCCCATATCTGACGCGCTTCGTTAAACTCAGTAGCGTAATGTTCCGCTAAATAACGAAGATGCCCATTTTTGACATTACGCTCAATTTCCAGTTCTATAAGTTCTTCTAGTTGGGCTAAGTGCGCGTCATAGCGTTCTTGCAGTAGAGGGTCACGGAGCATGGACACTAGTGGCGGTGTCATACTCATGGTGATTTTAAAGTCGATCCCGTCTCGCTTTAAGCCCTCAAATACTTTTAATAATGGAATGTATGTTTCGGTGATGGCTTCATAAAGCCATTCTTCTTCCAACACATAGTCACTTTCTGGGTGACGAACGAAGGGCAGATGTGCATGAAGTACAAGCGCGACGTAGCCGATAGCCATAGTGATTTTAGGGTAGTACTTGTCAGTTTAATAACGAGGGTTTGGCGAAATTAACAATATTTTAAGACTTTATGGGGTGCGTGACTGTAGTTTTCTAGCGGGCTATATTGTTAAGATATTTAACTATGGTTTTTTCCAGACCGTTGAGGTTTTGGTTCTAGCTGTTGATTTCCTCCACGACATCGGCGTTAACGGAAAACTGAAAGCCAATGAGTGTTAAGCTTCGGTGGCTAAGGGACTTACAAATAAAAAAATACTCAATCGTTTAACCCAAAAAACCTCTCAAGCCCTCATAAATCTGTGTTCTCTGTGTCTCTGTGGTTCGTTTATCTGGATAATTTATTTCTTAGAAGCCCCTCATCTAAATCCCCCATCTTATCCCTTGATCACTGATCACTGATTTAATCTTCCGCTTCTTTATACAATTGTTCTAACTCTTGCAACTGTGTTTTCCGCGAGACGCGACGATATTTTTTACTTTCTAGCTTGGGTTCATACTGCTGCTTACCCTTACCTTTACTTTTGATTTTCATGGTTGATTCGGGGTCGGCTTGTTGATGCAGGTGCGTTTGAAGGGCGATCGCCTGGGCTAAAAATTCCAAGTAATGTTCGTATCTTTCCCAGTCGCCCCGCACCACACAATCAGGCTCGTCTCGATGCGAACAGTCACTAAATCTACAGCTAGCCACTGCTAACCGTTTTCTGGCTTCGGGGAAATAATAAATTAATTCTTCGGGGCGAGAATTTAAATCAGGTTGATTAAAGCCGGGAGTATCTGCCAGCAAACCACCCCCAGGCAATTCAAATAATTCTGTATGGCGCGTTGTATGGCGACCTCGTGCTAGTTTGCCTGAAACTTCCCCCACTCGCAGGTTAAGAGTGGGTATCAGCAGATTAATCAGGCTAGATTTTCCCACACCGGAAGGTCCAGCAATGACAGTAATTTTATTATTTAGATAGTTACTTAATTCTGCAATCTTGATGCTGTTTTGGACGCTAATAAATAGCGGTTGATAGCCCCAACCCAGCAGGCGATCGCTAATTTTTTCTTGTACCTGTGGTGAGATTAAATCACTTTTATTCAGGCATAAAAGCACATCCACACCAGTAGACTCAGCCTTGAGCAGAAATCGACTTAATTGATAAGGTTCCAGAGGTGGATCTGTCACCGCAAATGCTAGGAGAATTTGGTCAACATTGGCGATCGCGGGACGGTCTAATAAGCTTTGACGAGGTAGAACATCAGAAATTGCTCCCCTACCACCAGACCAATCTGGCTCTGAAACAATGACGCGATCGCCCACCATCACCTGTTGCCCGATTTTTTTTAACCGAGTTCTGCGGGTGCAGAGAAGCATAGGGGGAGTAGGGAGTGGGTAAACATCTGCCTTGTCACCCTGTACCCTGATATTTTTGTCATCTACATCCATCTGCACGCGATAAAAATTGGCTTGCACGGCTAGCACCGTACCGAGTAACTGTCCATTAGTAGACATAGTTTCCACTGTTGTCATTGGGCAGTAACAGGACGGCGTACCAACAAAGAAAAATAGCCCATGCAATCTGTAATTTGCTCAACCTGATAACCTGCCATCATCAAGCTATCGGGAACTTGCTCAATCGGTTCTCCAGAATCTAGCCAGACTTCGAGCAAACCTCCAGGCAGCATTTTTTCCAAACATAATTTTGTCCGCACAAAATTAATCGGGCAAGGAGTGCCGCGCAAGTCAAGTTGAGCATTGGGAGTTGAAAGGTCAAAGGAATTCATCTCAAGCCTCCAGTAGACTCCCACCAAAACTGTACTCAGTTTGGTGGACAGAGGAATGGAGGGCTAATTGCAAAACGTCCCTTGAGTGAATTTGTGCTTTAGCACAAACAACGAGGGGGACAGTTAAGCAATTAGCAAATATTTCGTTAGCAACTAGCTTGTGCATTGGGTTTTCTGATATGATTGGATGAGTTTTGACACCAGTGCAATGCAAACAATATCGGTAAAATGCAAGATTCAAGTCCCCGTAGAGTTGCGCTCTGAAATAGACCGCACCTTGCAGGGATTCGCTGACGCTTGCAATCAGATATTGGAGGTGGCAAAACGTGAAAAATGCTGGAATACTACCAAGCTTCACCACTTGGTTTATCAGCCAGTACGCGCATCTACGGGCATTAAAGCAAATCATGTCTGCCAAGCTATCCGTCGTGTGATTGGTAACGCTAAAGCAGTTAAACAAGTCCACAAGTTCAGACCAACATCTTTGAGCTTGGATGCTCGGACTTTTCAGTATTTGGAAGAACTGCAAACTGTGAGCGTTACTTTGATGTGTGGTCGCAAAAAGTTTAAGTTGAGTATTGGTAACTACCAGTTGGCATTGCTTAAAGGGCAATCCCCAACGGCTGCTACTCTCAACAAAACGAAGCACGGCGACTACTACATCAACATCTGTGTTGTTTTGCCCACCAGCCCCACAGGTAAAACACCCAAGGTGATTGGGGTCGATATCGGCAGGCGCAACATAGCCACCACTTCCAATGGTGACTCTTGGAGTGGTAAACAGATTCAAAACACTCGTGACCGATACAGTAAAGTCAGAGCTAATGTTCAATCCAAACGCACTCGCAGTTCTAGGAAGCTGTTGAGAAGGCTCTCTGGGAGAGAACAAAGGTTCCAAAAGTGGTTGAATCACAATATCTCGAAGCAACTTGTTCAAGATGCCAAACAAAGTAACTCTGCTTTGGCATTTGAAGACTTGACTAATATCAGAAAATCGCTCAACCAGCAACCTAGAAGCAAAGCTGAACGCCGTAGAACCAATAATTGGGCTTTTTACCAGTTGCGGTTGTTTGTTAATTACAAGGCAAATATCGCTGGTGTTCCGGTTGTTTTTGTCCCACCTGCCTATACCAGTCAGACTTGTAAGCGCAAAGCGCACGCTACGCGAACGAGGTGTCACCACGTACACCCCGTAAAAGGTAAGTCGTATCGTTTTAACAAGTCTTTTAAGTGTGGGCATTGTGGTTTTGAACATGACGCTGATATTAATGCCGCGCTAAACATTTCAGCTTTGGGGGTTTCTGTAAACAACCCTGAAGTTCCGGGGATTGCTTGCTTGTTGGAAGAACAACTTAGCTTGTTTCCGACTCGTGGCGAAATCTGGGACAAAGCCTACTCCGCATTTGGGAAGGACAAATCGGTGTAGGTAGTTTACTACTTAAACAGATTTCCCAAGAATCCTTCTAGACCACCTTTACCAGTCCGGTCTCCCTTAATTTTAGCCAGCTTCTCCAGCAATTCTCTTTCCTCCGGAGTCACCTTAGTAGGAATGTCAATTAATAGTGTCAGCAAATGGTCTCCGCGACTGACAGGATTTCCTAAGCGAGGTACACCCCGATTTTCCAACTTCATGACTGTATTCGGCTGAGTTCCGGCAGGGATAATCAGTTCTACTGGACCGTCTACCGTTTCTACTTCTAAACGGCAACCTAAAATTGCTTGCAGATAGCTAACTTTAATTTCCGAAAGAACATTAATGCCATCCCGTTGGAATTCTTCATCTTCATTGACAAATAAGTAGACATACAAATCACCAGGAGGACCACCACGCTGACCAGCATCCCCTTCTTGGGAGATCCGCAAGCGTGTACCATTATCCACCCCAGCCGGAATGTTAATTTTTAGTTTTTTAGGGACTTGATTTGTCCCCTTACCATCACAAGCATCACATTTGTCTTCAATCACCATTCCCGTACCGTTACAGGTGGGACAAGTTGAGACTTGAGTAAAGCTACCAAAAGGAGTTCTAGTCACACGACGGACTTGACCCGAACCGCCACAAGTCGAACAAGTACGAGGACGAGTCCCGGCTTTAGCACCTGAACCACCACAGGCATCACAGACCTCTAAATGGGAAATGCGAATTTCTTTTTCGCCGCCAAATACCGCTTCTCGAAAGTCTAATTTCAGGTCTAGCCTTAAGTCGTCGCCCCGCACAGGACCACTGCGCCGTCGTTGCGTGGTCGGACCACCCATACCGCCACCAGCGAAGCCACTAAAAATACTTTCAAAGATATCGGCAAAGCCGCCCATATCGCCCATGTCTTGGAAACCTGCGCCAGCCGCAGCAGCACCTGAAACACCAGCTTCACCAAAACGGTTATAACGTTCTCGAATCTCTGGCTCAGAAAGCACTTCATAAGCGCGGTTAATTTCCTTAAACCGATCTTCCGCTCCCGGTTCTTTGTTCACATCTGGGTGATACTTCCGGGCTAAACGGCGGTAGGCTTGTTTGATGTCTTCTTTTTCGGCGTCACGAGAGACACCCAGAATTTCATAATAGTCGCGGGCCATATAGCAAAGGTAAAAGTTAGGAGGAAGAAAGTAGAAGGCAATAAACGCCACGAACACTTGCTATCCTACGGTAAGTCATATTCTTGAGGAGCGGCTACTCATAAAAGTATGCCTGTCAGGACAATAGGATTTACTCCTGTTGTTAACCCTTGGGCGAACTCAAACTCGCTCAGGTGACTTCTTTGGGTAAGGTAGTGTTCTTTGGAGGGCGGCTTGCCGGAAGCTAGGCAGAAAGAAAAAGTAAATTTTTATTAAAAATATAATATTAATTTTACCTTTTACCTTTCACCTTTCGCAAAAATCACCAGCAAGTTTAAAGCAACAGTTGCTGTCCTCATGAGCGACAACAACAGCAGCCAAGATTAGGCACATAGACTGTCTCTCTTACAATTGTGCTACTTGCCAGGGTAAATCCCTATTCATTAACTATAGGAGCTAGCCGCACAATTAGGTGCGGAAAACCTCCCATCTGCATTTGATTGCATTTGTACTGGTGCTTGATCTAGCCCACGGCAATTCGCTTCGACAATTTAGCTAAAACGAAAAGCAGCCCCAAATCCGACCCGTAGGGCGGTGTGGAGGGAGTAGAGAAATCACTCTTGACTAATCTATGGCTTCATAATCAGCCTGTGCTGTAATTTCGTCATCAAAATCAAAGTTGAATTGTGGTATTGGTGTTTCATTTATCGGTTGCTCTAATTCTGAAGTCAACAAAGTTTCTGAAACTTCTTCAAGTTCCTCACCACCTTCTTGGTCATTAGCTCGGTTGTATACATCAGCACCAATGGCAAACAAAGTCTGCTGGAAGTCATCTAAGCACTGCTGAAACTCTGTGAGCGAAGTGCTGGGATTAGCCATTACGGCTTGGAGTTGAAGCACTTTTTCGTTGGCTAAAGCTTTCATCTGCTCACCAATAAAGTCACCATTATCCTTAAGCGTCGATTCGTAACTAAACAGCAAATTATCGGCTTGGTTTTTGAGATCAACCAGTTTTTTCCGTTTTTTATCTTCTTCGGCAAATACTTCGGCTTCTTGCTGCATCCGTTCGATTTCGCTGCTATTCAAACCGCCTGTATTGGTAATCCGAATACTTTGCTCTCGACCAGTACCTTTGTCTTGGGCTGCAACGTTGAGGATACCGTTAACATCAATTTCAAAAGATACTTCTATTTGGGGAACGCCACGGGGAGATGGCGGAATTCCTGCCAGCAGAAATTTACCCAAACTTTTGTTATCCTTTGCCATTGCCCTTTCTCCCTGGAGGACGTGAATTTCCACTGAGGTTTGTCCATCAACTGCTGTGGAAAAAACTTGAGATTTACTCGTGGGAATTGTGGTATTACGTTCAATAATTTTTGTAAACACCTCTCCCAAAGTTTCAATTCCCAGGGATAGGGGAGTGACATCCAATAGCAGCAGATTATCGACCTCGCCACTGAGTACCCCAGCTTGAATTGCTGCACCAAGGGCTACTGCCTCATCTGGATTAATAGAGCGATCGGGGGCTTTACCGTTAAAAAACTTGATCAGGGCATTTTGGACTGCGGGAATCCGGGTGGAACCACCTACCAAAATAATCCGATCTATATCTTGTGTTTGCAGGTTTGCGTCTTTAAGCGCTTGAATCATCGGCTCAATGGTAGCTTCAATTAAAGTCCCTGACATCTCTTCAAATTGAGCGCGATTGAGTTCCATTTCCAGATGTTTTGGCCCAGTCTGATCGGCAGTGATAAATGGCAAGTTAATGGAAGTACTCGCCAGATGAGAAAGTTCAATTTTGGCTTTTTCTGCTGCTTCCCGCAGACGTTGCAGTGCCATTTTATCGGGGGAAAGGTCGAGGTTCTCTTGTTGCTGGAAACGTTTAATCATCCAGTTGACGATTGAGTTATCAAAGTCATCTCCGCCCAAGTGGTTGTTACCACAAGTGGCCTTAACTTCAAAAACTCCATCTCCAAGTTGAAGGATGGAGACATCGAAAGTACCGCCGCCTAAGTCAAATACTAAAATTACCTGCTCTTGGTCTTGCTTTTCTAAACCAAAGGCTAAAGCCGCAGCAGTTGGTTCATTGATAATTCGGAGAACTTCAAGTCCAGCAATAGTACCAGCATCTTTAGTTGCTTGTCTTTGAGCATCTGTGAAATATGCTGGTACGGTAATTACTGCCTGAGTTACTTCTTCACCCAAAAAACTTTCTGCATCCTGCTTGAGTTTTTGCAGAACCATAGCGGATAGTTCTTGGGGTGTGTAGTTACGTCCGCGAATTTGGACATCAACCGTATCGTCGCGACCTTTGATACAGACATAAGGTACGCGAGTGCGTTCTGTTTGAGTATCTTCCCAGCGACGACCGATAAATCGCTTGATACTATAAATTGTGTTTTCAGCATTAGTTACGGCTTGGCGCTTTGCCAGCTGACCGACTAAGCGAACGCCGCCCTTGCCAAATCCCACAATACTAGGTGTAGTACGTCCCCCTTCAGTGTTGGAGATCACAAGTGGTTGACCGCCTTCCAAAACTGCGACGCAACTGTTAGTAGTGCCTAAGTCGATCCCAATAACTTTTCCCATAGGTACAGTATCTTTATGAAGTGCTTATACCGTGATTTTTCGCGAATGATTTTTTGTATAGCAGTAATCCTATAAGTGAGGACAAAGCTGAATGCTCAAAGTCTAGTTTTGACTGAAATTTTAACTCAACACGGGCGATCGCCCGGCTGTGTTCTCAGGGTAGCTATGCCCGCAGGGCTTTACAGCACTCGGCACTTTGCTCTATGGGCTAAAGGCTTACGGTAATGTCTCTGGAACTCCTCTGGCGAACAGTGGAAACACTTACTGTTATGTAGGGTGGGCTTTTTGTAATTAAGTCGCGCCCTAGATGCAAGCTGCAATCAAAAGGTGGGCTGCGAAAGTCCGGCAAACTGTCAACAGCCCTTTCCTTGGTGTGATTTGCAATGCCTATTCTGGATAGAACATTGGCACTTTTGGCCTATAAGGCGAGCAACTACAGTTTAACTGTCATCTGAACTCGACTGATCTACGGGTGCTGGTGGAGTGTCTTCCTTGGGAGCAGCCACCTTGACCATTGAATGGCGCAGCACGCGATCGCCCAAATAATATCCGCGTACTAACTCTTCTAACACTGTTCCCTCTGGATGTTCATCCGTAGGTTCGCGCATAACGGCTTCATGAAGATTAGGATCGAATTCTTGGCCTTCAGGACGCATTGGTGATACCCCTATGCGTTTCAGGCATTCCACTAGTTGTTTATAAACTCCTTGATAACTTTTGTGAATTGTCATCTCGCCGTCACTTTGTGGCTTGAGGTGAGCTCGCGCCCGCTCAAAATTATCGACTATGGGGAGCAATTCCAAAATAGTGTTCCGCTTCACTTGCAAATCCAGACTCTTCTTTTTCTTTGCTGGTGCGTTTGCGGTAATTTTCAAAATCCGCAGCAATCCTCATATATTGAGTACTGCGTTCTTCTACTTGCGCTTTGAGAGACTCAATTTGTTGAGTCAATTCTGCCAAAGCAGCCGTTTCCACTTCAGTTTTTTCAGTGGCAGCGATTCCATCTTCTGGTGAAAGTGTTGCATCTTCCGATACATTATTTGGAATTGTCACTTGCTCAGTATCCTCGCTGCCAGATTCGTTGAAGTTTGTTTGGGCTGGGGAGTCGCTCTTCATTGCTTGCTTTACCTCTGTTGGTTCACCCAATTGCTGGCTGGTATTGTTTACCTGTTTATTTTCGTCCATATTGTCTACTCGTCCCAGATTGTTTTTATGGCAGTACGTCACCACAGCTTACAACTGAGGCTATTTTTGCGCCGACATTTTTCTGTTCGTGATGCCACCGTCTTTTTATTGTGGCAAATGGTGAACACGTTAGTTTGACATACTCACCCGTTAACCGCTACGCAGTGTAACAAGGGATTCTTAAATTTACACCAGAGATTTCCTGCTTCACAGATTCTTGACTAGGCATTACTGCCCCCGTCAGACCATCTCCACAGGCATTTTCTCATACACCATGCCCACGCCCTAGCGTATTTTCCGCGCCACGATTAGGGATTGCTAGACACTCTGGTGACGGTATACCGAACGAGTAGGTTAACATCACAAATCAACCTTTGGGAAGAATTGTGCTGAATATTATTGCCTTGAGGATTTGCCATGATTCGGTTTTTTGACAAATCCCTACTGAAACGGCGGACATCATATATTACTACAAGCCAAGTTAAATATCTTTACATTACTTAGTTCATTCTGGCAACTCCCAGGAGTGAAAACCTCACCGAAAAGGCAGAGCCGCAAGGGGTACGGGGCAAGCGCCAAAACTTTGACATAAATTAACTCAGTGTAAATGAAAATTCTTTGCCCCAGCCTGGGAATACTGTAAATAGAGGTTTTCCCTACTTATTGCTCACCTATGACTTACTCGTCACCACAACGGCGCAGTACCGCTCTAACTACAAGAACAGAGTTTTCGCCCTTCGGCAACAAGCTCATACAGTCTGGCTATGCCAATACTGAACAGATGAGGCTGGCGCTGATTGAAAGTCGCAAGTCTGGCAGACCCTTGACAGAAGTCCTGGAGTCGATCACCGGACAACAACTTTCACCTGAGTTCGTCAGACAATATAAAAAACAACAGCTATTTGAGCTTAAAATACTGTACGGTGTTGAGTTCCTTGATCCGGAAGTCAACGAAATTGGCACTACCAAGGTGGGCAACCTGATTGAAACCCTGATCCCGGTGGATATCTGTCGTCGCCATCGCTTGGTGCCATTATCCAAAAATGAAGATCAAAAACCGCCTTGTGTCTTGGTGGCAATGGTTGATCCGGATAATCTCGAAGCTTCTGACGACCTCAACCGCATCCTCCGCCCCCTTGGGTTGGCATTACAGCGCATGGTAATTACCCCAGAAGATTACCAGCAGATAATTAACCAATATTTGGATGAATTAGCTGTGCGGCAAAAGCACCTGGAAAAAGAAAAATTTACAGATATTAATCAAGATTTAGAAAGTCTGAATAATCTTGACATAGACGATAACCCCGAAGAGATTGAGGCTGATTTGGGGGCAGCAATGAAGGGTGCGGAAGATGCCCCTGTGATTAACCTGGTCAACAGAATCTTGGCCAAAGCCTTACATGAGGGGGTTTCTGATATTCACATTGAACCACAGGAGGAAAATTTACGGATTCGGTTTCGTAAGGATGGGGTATTGAGTGAGGCTTTCGATCCCCTGCCCAAGAAAATCGTACCTGCGGTTACAGCTCGATTTAAAATTATCTCCAATCTAGACATTGCCGAGCGCCGCTTACCCCAAGATGGCCGCATTCGGCGACTATTCGAGGGACGGAAGGTAGACTTCCGCGTGAGTACCTTGCCTAGCCGCTACGGGGAAAAAGTAGTATTGCGGATTTTGGATAACTCTTCCACCCAGTTGGGATTAGATAAGTTAATTACCGATCCCGAAACTTTACACATCGTCCAGGACATGGTGAGCCGTCCTTTTGGGTTGATTTTGGTAACTGGACCAACTGGTTCTGGTAAAACTACATCGTTGTATTCGGCATTATCAGAAAAGAACTCGCCGGGGATCAATATCAGTACAGTAGAAGACCCAATTGAGTATAGCTTGCCAGGAATTACTCAAGTACAAGTAATTCGGGAAAAAGGGTTAGATTTTTCTACGGCTTTGCGGGCGTTTTTGCGGCAAGACCCGGATGTATTACTAGTGGGTGAAACACGGGACAGGGAAACAGCAAAAACCGCGATTGAGGCTGCGTTGACTGGTCACTTAGTTTTAACTACTTTACACACTAATGATGCTCCTGGTGCGATCGCGCGTTTGGGAGAAATGGGGATTGAGCCTTTTATGGTTTCTAGTTCCCTGATTGGTGTGTTGGCTCAACGTTTGGTGCGGCGGGTCTGTTCGGAATGTCGTATTCCCTATACTCCCACAACTGAGGAACTAGCTCGCTATGGCCTAACAGCTTCCCAAAATCTCGGCGTAACTTTTTACAAAGCTAACAGTTTAACATTAGAAGAAATTACGGAAGCCAAAGCCAAAAATCAGCAGGTTTGTCCCAAGTGTAACGGCTCTGGCTACAAAGGACGTTGTGGTGTTTATGAAGTGATGCGAGTCACCGAAAACCTGCAAACCTTGATCAACCAAGAAGCACCAACCGACCGCATTAAAGAAGTGGCCGTAGAAGAGGGCATGAAAACCTTGCTAGCTTACAGTCTGGACTTAGTGCGTCAAGGTGCGACCACACTAGAAGAAGTAGAACGAGTCACCTTTACTGATACTGGGTTAGAAGCCGAGTTAAAGTCCAAACGCAAGAGTGGTCTGACTTGTGTAACTTGCAGTGCAATATTACAACCGGAATGGCTAGATTGTCCCTACTGTATGACACCTCGTTTTCAAGATTAAGAATTAGTCATTGGTCATAGCTTTTGACTATGGAATTGGCATTCAATAAGTAAAAACCAGGAACTATAACTATGGAAATGATGATTGAAGACTTGATGGAACAGATGATTGAAATGGGTGGCTCGGATATGCATTTATCCGCAGGTTTGCCTCCCTACTTTCGGATTAGTGGCAAACTCACCCCCATCGGTGAAGAGGTATTGAGTGCAGACCAATGCCAAAGGCTGATTTTTAGTATGCTCAATAACACCCAGCGTAAAACCTTAGAACAAACTTGGGAGTTGGATTGTTCCTATGGTGTGAAAGGTTTAGCTCGTTTCCGGGTGAATGTCTATAAAGAACGTGGTGCTTATGCTGCTTGTTTACGGGCGCTGAGTTCCAAAATTCCTAACTTTGAAAAATTAGGTCTGCCAGATGTAGTGCGGGAAATGTCCGATAAGCCCAGAGGATTAATTCTGGTTACAGGCCCCACAGGTTCCGGAAAAACAACCACCCTAGCGGCGATGATTGACTTAATCAACCGCACCAAAGCCGAACATATTCTCACAGTAGAAGACCCTATTGAATTTATTTATGAACCAATTAAAAGCCTAGTCCACCAACGACAATTGAATGAAGATACCAAGAGTTTCGCTAATGCTTTGAGGGCTGCTTTACGGGAAGATCCAGATATTATTCTGGTGGGGGAAATGCGTGACTTAGAAACGATTTCTTTGGCAATTTCGGCGGCGGAAACAGGACATTTGGTATTTGGAACTCTGCACACCAGTTCAGCTGCACAGACTGTTGACCGGATTATTGACGTGTTTCCTCATGAGAAGCAAACTCAAGTGCGGGTGCAGTTATCTAACTCTTTAGTAGCCATATTTAGCCAAACTTTAGTAGAAAAGAAAAACCCTAAACCAGGTGAGTTTGGCCGGATAATGGCTCAAGAAATCCTGATTGTGACTCCGGCGATTTCTAACTTGATTCGAGAAGGAAAAACAGCGCAAATCTACTCGACTATCCAGACTGGGGGCAAATTGGGGATGCAAACTTTAGAGAAGGTTTTAGCTGATTTATACAAGGCTGGAACTATTTCTTTTGAAGCTGCAATGTCTAAAACTTCTAAACCAGATGAAGTTCAACGTCTCATTGGTACTTCTGCACCACCAGCAGGTGCAAGACCTGCGGCTGGAAGAGCGCGTTAAATTTTTACCTTTGCAATTATCTAATTTTGAATTACTTAACCCATGCCAAATTATGTCGCTCGGATTCGGGATTCTCAAGGAAAATCCCGAAAGGAAAAAGTTGTTGCCGAATCTTTGTCACAAGCCCGCACTAATCTTAGAGACCAGGGTTTTGTTGTTCAAGACTTAAAGCAGGCTCAGAGTCTTGCTAGCTTTGATTTGAATAAAATTCAGTTAGCAATGACTAAGGTGAGTGTTAAAGATAAAGCGGTATTTTCCCGTCAATTTGCAGCTTTGGTAAATGCAGGTGTAGCCATTGTGAGAAGTTTAGGGGTGCTGTCCGAACAGTGTAGCAATCCTAAATTAAAACTAGCACTCATTGACATCAGCAATGATGTACAAAGCGGGATGAATCTTTCCGATTCCATGCGTAAGCATCCCGCCTGCTTTGATGGTTTATATGTCAGTATGGTTCAAGCTGGTGAAGTTGGTGGTGTTTTGGATGAAGTATTGAATCGTTTGGCTAAGTTGTTAGAGGATGTGGCTCGACTACAAAATCAAATTAAAGCTGCATTGTCTTATCCTGTGGTTGTAGGTTTTTTAGCAACTGCTATCTTTGTTGGTATGACTGTTTTTTTGATTCCAATTTTTGCGAATATTTTTACAGATTTAGGGACGGAATTACCAGCTCTTACCCAATTTTTGATGATGTGTAGTGAAATTTTGAGAAGTTGGCGGTCTTTAGTTGTTGTTGGTGCTTTGATTGGATTGAGTATCGCTTATCAGCAATATTACAAGACAGCCTGTTGGTCGGATAACGATTGACCGCCTTTCTCTGAAAATGCCTTTGTTTGGTGACTTAATTCAAAAATCATCAGTTGCACGCTTTAGTCGGACTTTTGGGGCTTTGACTCGTTCAGGTGTGCCAATTCTCACTTGCTTGGAAATTGTTCGGGATACATCAGGAAACCAAGTTGTTGCTAATGCTATAGATGCAGCCCGTGTAGATATTCAACAAGGAGGAATGATTAGCTTGGCTTTGCAAAAGGATCAAGTGTTTCCGGCTATGGCAATTCAGATGATTAGCATTGGCGAGGAAACTGGTGAATTAGATGCGATGTTGATGAAAGTTGCCGATTTTTATGAAGATGAGGTGGAACAGGCTGTTAAAGCACTTACCAGTGTTTTGGAACCATTGATGATTGTGGTTTTGGGTGGTATGGTGGGGACGATTTTGCTAGCAATGTATTTGCCGATGTTTAAGGTGTTTGAAACTTTGGGTTAAGTGATTAGAATTAATGTTGGAAGAGTTAGGAGTGAAAAGTTTTTATTCCTAACTCTACATATAGGACTCCTATTTGATTTCTGAATTTATCGTTCGCGTAGCGTGCGCGAAGCGCATACCGCCAAGCCGCCAAGGTCGCCAAGTGAAGAAGTCAAGAGGTTCAGAAATGATTTAGGACTGCTATAGTTTTTGATTTTGCTGAAAGTTCTAAATTGAATAATTGTTTGAAGTTTGAATTAGTCAATTAATTATGTCTGTTAAAAAATCTCACTATGAAGCCAGCTTGGCAGAGTATAGCAATAATTTAGCGGCGATCGCCTTACTCAAGCAACACCGTCCATACTTAGAAATGCTTCCCAGTCTCCGCCGTCCAGATGACAGTATTATTACTATCCCTTTGCCGATTGTGCGCTTCCGTGGCACTGTAAACACGGATACACAAATAACTTGCTTACCCTGTGACATCGCCATTATTATGTGTGATCCAGAGTGGAAAATTAAAACGGGAGTGGAAATTTTACTGTTTATTCATCGTCCCCAGGAAGACTTTTCTGATTTATTAGGGCGTTGGCGAAAAACTCAAGTGTTGCTGGATACAGACTATGAGTGGTCAATGCCTTTGCGTCACAGTCATATTTTGAGTGACGGGGCAAATACTGTCTATCCGCTTTTTGTGGTTTTCACGGAAACTTCAGAACGCATTCAGAGGGGTCTTTTAGGGGCAGAACTGCCATTTATTATGCAAACACCCTCTTTTTTACTAGAAGAGGAAATTCAGGCGGAGCTAGAGGCTAACCGCTAGCGCTGCTACGCGGAAGAAAAGTAGGTTGGGTTAAGCGTAGCGCAACCCAACACAGCAACGAAAAAGTTGGGTTTCCTTCCGTCAACCCAACCTTGTATCTTAGAGGTATGTTAGAGGCACAAGAACCCCACCCCCAACCCCCTCCCCGCAAGCGATGAGGGGGCTAAGAGTACCTTATATAATTGTAAATTGCTGTAATAATGGCTTATTTCACAAATTGAGGCATAATTTCAGCTGCGGTAAAGATACCATAAATACCGCGTTGGTGTAATTGTCTACCAGCTTTGAGATAGCCAAAGGCAGGACCGCAAACATTGGCTGCCATGCTGGTTTCATCTCCTAATGTAAAGGTATGGGTGGAAATTTTACCTTCAAAGGTGCGTCCTGTAACTTTAACGTTGGTGCTGAGGGGTTTTTTGGCATTGCGGGTATCGACGACTCCACCAACTGTAACGCGATCGCGTGAACAAATACCGGCAAATTCTAACATCACATCATCAGCGTGTTCCATATTCTCTAAAGTCAGCACGCCATTGGTTTTATCCAGTAAGGCTTCAACTTCAGCATCAGTCATCGCCCTAGCAGTTTCTACACTATAACCGGGTATATGTCCAATATCTTCGCGAACAGTGGCGCGGTAAGCTTCCCAATTGGCAATACCGACACCAAAGGTAATTTCTACCTTGTGAATTTCGGCGTAGCTTTGGGCGGCTAAAGCGGCGGCGGCTGTTAATAGTCCAGGTGTCGCACCACATCCAGACATATATGTAATTCCGGCGGCTTGCAGTTCGTCTTTCATCGCCAAAAGTTGTTCTACTGCACTGGTGCGTTTAATCGCATCTACTAGCACACCCCGCCAACCGGATTTGATAAATTCTTGGGCGACGGAGGGGATAAAGTCATTGGGGAGGTTGGGTAAGGCGAGGAAATACCCATCTACAGGCTGAGTGGTAGCGATTAAATCTTGAATGCTGTTATTGCTTAATCTGCCAACTGGTTCTAAATAACCGACGGAACCTTGACTTTGGTAGGTTTTAATGCACTCTTGAGTATTTAAACCTTCTGTAGAGTAAGCGTAGCCTTTTTGGTCTGCGGCTGCGACTAAGATCATTTCCCCTTTGCTGGAGAGGAGTTTAGCGGCTGCTTGTCCCAGTCCACCGAAACCCAGGACTCCGACGCGGATAGGTTGGTTTGTTGGTTGTGTATTCATATTTAATTTGTGGCGTTGTGTTAACAGCTATAAAGGTTAATTATGCTCCATTATCCTTGGTTCGTTAGCTGACTAATAATTTTTTTGCCAGAATATTGTGCTGATTTGAACTTGACTACAAAGACGGTGACGTTTAGATTACAATTGTTATGGAAGTTACGACTTGACAGAAAATACTAAATATGAATGGGTTGCTCAGGTTTGAAAACCTGATTTTTCATTATGCCAGCTAGAGACATCTATCACAGCACCGTAAAAAATGCACTCATCAAAGATGGCTGGAAAATTGTCTATGACCCTTTACGAATTCGTTTAGCGAGAGGGAAAAATCTATTTGTTGATTTAGGTGCAGAAAGATTATTAGCAGCAGAGCGAGAAACGGAAAAAATAGCTGTTGAGGTGAAAAGTTTTACTCGTCCCTCGGATATGAAAGACCTAGAAGATGCTGTTGGTCAATTTGTTTTATATGAGCATTTATTGGCGCGTTATTATCCTGAATATAAATTATTTTTGGCTGTGAGTGAAAGCACTTGTAAAACCGTTTTTGAAGAAGAAGCTGGTCAAACTTTAATTGAAGATGGTGTTATTCGTTTATTTAGCTTCGATGCTGAACAGGAGGTAATTGTGAGATGGATTCCTTAACTAATCAATATCGTCAGATTATTAAAAAGATTCTCGAAGACTACGCTGATTTTCTTGGTAACGATGAAGAAGTTCAAGTTGAACTGGTGTTAGATGAAAAAAATGATCGTTATTTATTAGTTGAATCAGGCTGGAAAAATGGTTATCGGATCTATGGCACTTTATTAGATATTGATTTAATTGACCATAAAGTTTGGATTCAACATGATGGCACAGAAGAGGGAATTGCTAATGATTTAGTTGCTGCGGGAATACCAAAAGCACATATTATTTTAGGTTTTAAATCTCCTGAAACTCGTAAATATACGGGATTTGCTGTTTCTTGAGTAACAAATTGTTAATCACGGTTTAATGAAGCCTTTTAGTGGGTATATTGAGCATAACCCTTTATATATCATTAGTGTAATAATTGCAGATGAATACAAGAAGCAGAAGTACGAGATGAGAACATGAATAATAGTAAAAATGTTGTAATTTAGTTTCAAAAAGTGGTTAATAAAATACGTACATCTTTTCAATTAGCCGAATAATTAGAACACAATAAAACTTTGAAATTAGAAGAGAAGACCTTATGAAAGTAGAATATCTTATAATTATTGATTCAAGTAGTGCTTTTTGTGGTAATATACAGTCTTTTAATAATTTCCTTCAATCCAATTCGGAAATAAAAATACAAGGCAAACGTTTTAAATTTAAAAACTTAGAAATAGATTATGAAATACAAGAAGGACTAATAAAAACTGATAATCATATATATTATCATATCAAATTTAATTGTGAAAATGATGCAACAATTGATGAATTTGTCGAATTATTAAGAGCAGTCAAGAACCTGTTGCATAAAGCTTCTGATAAGAAACCACAGACTTTATGGGATGATATAAGCTTTTATTATGCTAATAAATCATATCCACTAATTCATGAAATAGAAAATTTAATGCGGAAGCTAATAACTAAATTTATGCTGACAAATGTTGGGTTAGGTTGGACTAAAGAAGATATCCCAAATGATTTAAAAATTGCCACTAAGACTAGTAAAGATAATAAAAATACTAAGGATAACTACAATTATTTATACGAAACAGATTTTATTCAACTGGCAAATTTTCTTTTTGACGAATATAAAAAAAATGATGCGGAAAAATTATTAATAGAGAAGTTAAGAAATACCACAAACTTAGAAACAATTACTTTAGCTGAACTTAAAAATTTTATTCCCAAATCGAACTGGGATAGATATTTTGCAGGCTATGTTGAATGTGAAAAGTCTTACTTACAGACGAGGTGGAAAAAACTTTATGAAATACGTTGTCAAATTGCACATAATAATGTATTGATCAAACAGGATTATGAAGAAATATTAAAACTGGTTGATGAGATAAAACCAAAGCTTGAAAAAGCTATTGAAAATCTAGATAAAATTGAAGTTCCAGAAAATGATAGAGAAAATTTAGCAGAAAATGTAGCTATTAACATGAATACATTTTATGGAGAATATATACAGAAATGGAAAATGCTCGAAAAGCAACTTCATGATCTCCTTGATTTGAAGTTGAAGGATAACCAAGATGAATACCGAAATATGCGTTACAGCACGTTAAAATTGCTGGGATTATTAGTTGACAAGGAAATTATTGAGCAATCTCTTTATCATGCAATTCAACGAGCTATGAAAGTTAGAAATTTTATTGTGCATGAGGCTGATAATAAATTTAGTGCATTAGAAATTCGTAATGAAATTCAAAATATTGATAAAATACATGAAACTATAGGTGAATATTTTGTCGAAAATGATGATGAATAATCTAATATTTGCGTTTATTAGCGATGATATATCAGTCCTATCTGAATAATGATGACAGTCTACCCATCTCTCGCAAATTCTTGATGTCTTGTTCAAAATCTTCAACCCCATAATGCACCGGGATTTCACGACTTGCGAGTAAATGCTGAAATGCTATCCGATTCATACCAGCAAAGCGACTTGCTTGTGCAAGAGTTAACTTGTCTTTCTGAAAGAGCATCACCGCAATTTCTCGCTTCATTTCCTCTTCATTCATGCGAGTTGTGGTTAATATTTCGTTAGGAATAACGACGCTCATAGTTACAATCCTCTTTATCACTATTATTGTAACTGATTTATTCGCTCATCCTTTACAATAAAGGTGTTGCAATAGTCAATGTCACGAGGACTAAAAAATGGACGTTGAAAAACTAAGTAGCCCAACAACAGAAGTATCTGATATTACAGCTTGGGATAAAAATGGACAAAAGCTTTTAGTATCGAAAATTAGAGCCAGAGATATTGAAGAAGATATTAAAGGAAAAGTAGAAGAAATCCTCAAATTTGAGTATCAACATAATCATCTCATAGTTCCTTATGGGATGACTGCTACTCCTGAATACATTAATATTTTTCAATGGGATGGTAAAAATCTAGCAACTGTCTACACCTTCCCAACTCATGAAGTGATGACTGAATACGATTCCGAATTTGCAACTAAGAGAATTTCTGAGTTTTATCTAGAAACATTAGTTGAAAGTTGGTTAAGAGATTTAGCGTACAACTGGAAAACAGATAATCCTCCTAAATCACAAGAGTTAAAACAAATTGGTTTTGTGCAAAATTTGGCAGATGCGGCATAATTTAAGGTATAAAATCTAGTGACTACACTCTATATTGAAACTAACTTTTTTATTAGCTTTGCTAAAAACCAAGACCAAAATTCTCGGATTTTAATCTATCCTCAAGAGTTGGAGTTGGAGGAAATATCAAATATTAGAATTGTGACTCCTGCAATTTGTTATATGGAGTCTCTTTCCGTTTTAGCAGATGAACGCAGAAGGAGACATGATTTTGCAGAAAAGTTAGAAAAAGAACGAAATGAACTGAAAGGAAATATCAAGTCAAAATATTCTGCTGAAATTTTGCGTTCTCTTCAAATTGCAAAACTTAATAATGAAGCAATGGCTGATGATATTGAAAATCGCCTTTTTGAAGTTTTAAAATGGACGGCAAATAATGTAGATTTAATAAATCTAGAATCATCTATACTTATAGACAGTCTCAATCAGAAATTTATTCCTGATCCCACAGATAATTTAATTTTGCATTCTATTCTTAATCACGCTAAAACCTCTTCAGATGCTCAGAAAGTTCTGTTGACTGGAAACTCTAAGGACTTTGGGACAAAAGAGATTAAGCAAATATTGAGCGCAGCAGGAATACAGAAATATTTCGCCAGTACAAAAGATTTTTTAGGGTGGTTGCGATCGCCTTAGCTATTTTGCTAAAAAAGTAAGTGAGAGAAATTAATTAAATGTATATAAAAAATATAAATTATCGATAGGGCGTTTTATGTGGTATTGGAATTGTTGACGGTGCGTTGCGCTGCGCGACAACACACCCTACTGTTTTGTGAAGAAGACCCCCTATTTTCGCGCACAGATGAAATAATCCTACTGGGGTACACTATCTTCATTGAAACTATCTATGGCAAGAATAGTGTATATTCAATGGTAATGATAAAATTTTTCAATAAAATGTATACTTTTATGAACCACAGCACGGGTTAAACTACTGCTAATGCTCGATTTGAGGGCTTTTCTAGCTCATCTTGGCTGCGGAATTGTGAGCTTGACTAATTTAGTATGTTAAGCGAAACTAACTAATAACTGATGTATGTGCTTATAATATTAATAAAATTTGTAAAGATTCTGAGATATATATTTTGAGAGATGGAACATTTGTTCACAAATGGCAAGTTTGTATCTAAGTAACAATGTTCCGATGGCTATATTTTTAGCCGGCTGCTCAGGCAGTAAAGTTCAAACGTACTATCAAGGTTGGCTAAAAGCATGGAGACATTAGAGTTCATCATCTATCCAGACGGTCGAGTACAAGAAACAGTCACTGGCATTGTGGGCAATTCTTGCGCTGAGGTTACAGCAGCAATAGAAGCACAACTGGGACAAGTACTTAGTCATCAGCCAACCTCAGAATTCTTCGCCGCACAGGTGCAACAATCAGCTGTAGCAACTACCCAAGCCACATACAGCGATTGGTAAATTTTTTTAAAAGTTTCGTGTCATTTATTCACAACTGCCATGTCACACTTTAGCCAAATTAAAACTCAAATCCGTAACCTTGATTCTTTGAAAGATGCTCTAACAGAATTGGGCATAGACTGGAAACCCGGCCCTCGCGAAGTCCGTGGCTATCGCGGTCAAACTCATCCTGCGGAAGTCACGATTGAGCAGGAAAATGGCTATGACATCGGTTTTAGATGGAATGGCAAAGAATATGAGTTGGTGGCTGACTTGCAATATTGGCAACAAGGCTTGTCTGTCGATGGCTTCTTACGCCAAGTGACTCAACGCTATGCTTATCAGTCTGTTGTCAAAGAAACCGCTCGCGCAGGCTTTCAAGTGACTGAACAAGAAAAAAATCAAGATGGCTCAATTCGCTTAGTAGTACAACGCTGGAGTGCGTAATGGCTGATTTTCTGCCCTCGCAGTCTGAACCAGAAGAGAACCAGAACGGTTTGGAACCAGAGTTAGGCGGCTTCTTACGAGATGACCCAGAACGCTCTGGTTTAGAGCCGGAATTGGGTGGTATTGAGCGTCAAAAGGGTGTTTACGTTGATGAAATCACCTGCATTGGCTGCTTACACTGCGCTCATGTGGCGCGTAACACCTTCTACATTGAACCAGATTATGGGCGATCGCGCGTGATTCGCCAAGATGGTGACGGCGAGGATATCATCCAAGAAGCAATTGATACTTGTCCAGTCGATTGCATCCATTGGGTTGATTACACCGAACTGAAAAAGTTAGAAGAAGAACGCAAATATCAGGCTATACCTATTGCGGGCTATCCAGTTGAACAGGCTGTATATGCTGCTGAACGGCGACGTAAAAAACAAAAGTTAAAAAACCAAAAACCCCATTAATAATTCGCAATTATCAAGCCTCTATAGGCGGTCTTGTATCAGGTGGAGATGTAAATCCCTACCTGATACATAACTATTATCAGTTACGAATTATGAGTTATTCATCTTCAGGAAATGTTTGAACCCTACCATCAGGACCGAGAACAACTCGAATCCTGACATTTTGTCCATATTTATTAGCAGAAACAAAGGGTTGACCAATTTCAGGCATCCCCACATTTTCAACGAATGTTCTGGCAGCTTGATTGAGGGGATATATCCTTTCTAGCTTACCATCAACAGCCACCATTAAACTATATTCTAATGTTTGCGTGAATCCAGTTGGTGGTTGCCAGCGCTTTGTAAAGATTTCTCTAGCTTCTGCTACTTGAGGTGTGTCAAACAACGTCCTCGCCGAGGTTAACTCTTCAGATTTCGGCTTTACGGGTTCATTAGTTAATCTCCCCACTAAGGAATTATTATCTGCCTCATTAGCCGCATTGACAGCAGCATTAATTCTTTCTTCTATTTGCTGGATCTTGATGTCAGAGGAGGAAGAAGTCTGCCTAATATTGCTGTTGGGATTAGTAGACACAGACAAGGGAACTGATGAGGTACTGGGTAATGTGTCTCTGTTAGCAGATAGGTTAGGGGGTAAAGTCCGCCTTTGGGGTAGCGCACTTTCACTCTGAGGATTTGGCTGGATAGCAATTTGTGGGGGAATTCTTGTAGAGGCAGTACCTTGGGCATTACTTTCTATATTGGGGATTTTAGTCTCAAATATAGACAGTGGATCTTGTTGAGATGGTAAAGATGAAGAGGAACTGCTCAACAGACCAGAATTAGATGCTGTCGGTGGCTGTTGAGGAAAATTAGGGGAAGGAAATTGAGAGTCTGAGCCTGGAGGTAGCGGTTTCACATCATCCGGGGGTGTAAATCCTGGTGGTAATGTGGGCAGAGAAGCTGAGGGTTCCAGGGCTGTTTGCGCTGTTTCTGGATTTGATGTTGCCGCTATTTGTGGCTGATTTTGGCGGTTATTGTTGGCAAATTGCAAAGTTATGGGTAATAAACCTATACCTAAAACCATGACTGCGGCAATAGGGGCCCAAGTTGGTAATTGCAGAACTTTATTATTGTTATGGAGATTTGGTAACGCCATGACATCAGCAGAATATTCGTCTAAAGCAGTTGCTAAATCGAATAGTTGCAATAAACTCAGTTGAATTACAGAACCAGATATGTCGTTAGCAAGGGGTCCAAGAAACAGATTGTGAGTTAAATAACTGCCTGTTTCTAAGTAAATTTTGTTCTCTGTTTGGTCTTTGAAAGATTTGAGGTTTTTAATGGTTGGTTGTAAAGATGGCTGAAAATCCGTGAATTCTAAATCATCAGATACTTTACTAGAATCTTGGGGTTCACAAAGACTCAGCCAAAAGTTATCTGGGGGTTGTTGGAGAAATTCTTGGACGTAGCTGGTGACAACATCACACAAGATTTCTAGTTGATCGCGATCGCCCCGAATTTTGATTCTACCTTCTTCTGGTAGTTGCGGATCATCAAAGTGGAGTTCAAAGGTAAGCTGCTTAATCACCGTTTTTCCCATCCAATGGGATAAAGGTGAACTTTGCGCCAATATTTCTAAGGTACAAGTCGGAGGTGTGTAGCGTCTAATGACAGAATTTAATGGTGGCATGGCAGGAACGGCGAGGGAGACGATTATCTAAAATTTTGCAGAACTGTCTATGAGTGCTAGCCAGAAACGGCGATGTCCACCAGGCGCACTGTAAAACAGTAAATCTACAAGCAGTTTTAGCGCCAAGTGGGTGAGTAGATCCGTGGTTATTTGGTCGTCTTCTTCCATCCGTTCTTGGTAAGTATTGCAAAAAGCATCGATGTAATCTCCAAGTAAGGCAGCCTGATGAGGTTCCCGCTTGTTTTCCGCCATTTGTTCTAATAGACCAACAGCACGGCGAATCAACTCCTGGTGCTGTTTGGCGAGGTAGCAGTTAATGAGAACCAGCGATCGCGCTTCTTCCACATCTAGCTTTTTTCGCCCACCTTGACCTTTCCGTAAGGGGTTAGACTGACGCAAGCGCCATAAAGCTACCCGGTCTGGCACTCTTGACTCTAAATTCAGATTAATTGCCGCAGACAGCATGGCCTCGGAACCAATACCAGTTAAAGTTTCTAGCGCCAACAGCACCAAGTCTAACTGGGTTTTGATGTTGTCCCACTTAACTGTGTTTGGGGCTGGAAGCTTAATTAAATCCGCCCACTGGGGATTGGGTGTGGCTGAATCGGCGGCCGAGTGCATAACTTTTAGCATAGGTGATCAGGCTGTAGGGGCTGTTGCTGTTACCCATTTTGAAACCAGACTCTGAAATCTCCAGGTTGGTTTCCCATCGCTATTAGCTAGAAGCTGCCGCAAGCTTTGCTCTTTTTGGTCAACAGCAATAGTCTTTGTCTTACTCTACTAGATGAAAATTAATTTTCAAGAAATTTACTTGACTAAACCGATCAAGTTCTTCCGAAAGAAAAGCATTATTTCCGTATAAATGTATAAATAGACCTTACTGAATGCAGTTAATATCTAATTGCTAATTACTAAGAATATCAAAACAATAGGACTTACGCACTGTACAAATTAATCATGGTATACTGTCACCGAAAATAGCCAATTTCCGGCTTTGAACAATGATTATGTTGATAGTAAATATACCCGTGTGGTAGGGGTTTAGCTACACAAACAAAGCCCCGGCGACTGGAAGTCGCGGCTACACAAACAAAGTCCGCCTGCGCGGACTCAGGAAAAATCGAGGATCTGAAACCCACGGAGGTGGGTTTTGCCTGTGTAGATGCGGTTTTTAACCGCCGATTTAATCTTAAGTTGACACGTATGAGCATTGCTAAACCCCTACGAAATATGTGCTTAGTGTTAAACATATTTGGTATTTATTGTCAATGCGTAACTCCTAAACAATTAGTAATTAGATATTAAAAATTTATGAGTCTGCGCCCGTGATATTTATTGCCAGTTTATTTGACGTGGGCAATGGTGACACCACTACCACCATCTGCCTGTGCTGCGGGTTCATGGTGGCTAACTCTGGGGTGTTGGTGCAAAAAGGTGTGAACTCCTTGGCGCAACTTACCAGTGCCGTGTCCGTGAATAATCCATAGGGGGCCTGTAGCTTCTGAAATGGCTTTATCTAAAACAATCTCCGAATCAGCTACCCGTTTTCCACGCAAATCCACTGTATTTCGAGAGGTGCGAATCGCTGGGACGCTTTGTTCTGGTTGAGTGACTGCGGCTGGGGCTGGCTTTTGTTTAACAACTGGTTCAGGTTTTTGACCATCCAAAGATTCGATGTCTTCCAGCTTCACGCTCATTTTCATGATGCCAAAACGCACACTAAATTCACCATCAGCATCGGGGGCGGTTAAAACCTCTGCTGTTTGCCCAAACTGAGAAAGCCGGACGCGATTGCCTACTTTCGGCATAAACCCTACTTTGGGCTTAGGCGCTACTTTGGGCTGATATTTCTGGGAAATTTGATTTAACGCATCCGTTGCTTGTTGGGCATCTTGGGCTTTTGGTGTGCCTTTTTGCAAGCGGCGAATCACTTGGGCAATTTCACCTTTAGCTTGTGCGATCGCTTGCTGTACTGCAACTTCCTGATCAGCCCGCAAAGCTTTTTCCCGTTCTTGCAAAGCATCAGATTTTGCCGAAACTTCCTTGTATAAACGTTCTGCTTGCTGCAACAAACTTTGAGCTTCCGCAGCTTTGGTTTCTTGGCGGCGGCGTTGCGCTTCTAACCCAGCAATCACCTGATTAACTTCGTCTGTCGCCCCTCCTACCTGAGTTTTCGCCTGTGTCACCACTTCTGGTTTTAAACCCAAACGTCGGGCAATTGTCAAGGCGTTGGAACGTCCAGGAATTCCCCACAATAAACGATAGGTAGGCGAAAGAGGTACTTTCATCAAATTCTACCGAAGCATTTTCAAATCGCTCATCTTCATATTTCAGCGCTTTCAATTCACCAAAGTGAGTGGTCGCAATGGTTAGCTGGGCATGATTGGCGAGATATTGCAGTAAGGCGATCGCCAAAGCACTACCTTCTACTGGATCAGTTCCTGCGCCGACTTCATCGAGGAGAACGAGTGAGTTGCTAGAGACGCGATGAATCGCGTCTGTACAAGTAGGAGATGGGGTAGTATTTTCTGGCTGTTCCTCGTGATCCAAGGCATTCAAAATTCGACTAATTCGGCGAATATGTCCAGAAAATGTCGATAAACTTTGCTGTAACGATTGTTCATCCCCAATATCAGCTAATACTTGGTCAAACCAAGGTATTTCCACTGGTTCACGGGCAGGAACAAATAACCCTACCTTGGCCATTAATGCTGCTAAAGCTAGGGTTTTTAAACTGACTGTTTTACCCCCGGTATTCGGTCCGGTAATCGTGACTACCCGCAGATGGGGACTGATGAGTAAATCTACGGGAACCACAGCTTGACCCTGTTCGTGCTGCTGTTGCCACACTAACAAAGGATGCCGTAATTGCCGCAGGGTAATGATTTCATTGTCTTCACGGTTGATAAATCTGGGGGGATTTGCTCCTAACCAGAAACTATACCTCGCTCTGGCGGTGGCTAAATCCAAAGTTGTCACAATTGCTAACAACCGTTCTAAATCTGGCTTGACTTCCGCTACTTTTTGTGTTAATGTCCGGCGAATTACTTCTTCTTCTGTTTGTTCTCTTCTAATAGTCTGCCGCAGTTGATTACCCAGAGGCACTATAGAATTAGGCTCTACGTAAAGAGTCGCGCCACTGGTTGAAGTATCATGCACAATGCCGGGAATGGCATCTTTTTGGGGTGCTTTCACCGGGATGACATAGCGATCGCCCCGTTGAGTGATAATCTGTTCTTGAACTGCCCCAGATTTTGCTTGTAAAATATTTTGCAGTTTCTTGGTAATTTGACTGCGTACTTTCCGCAAATCTGTGCGAATTTCTCCCAATTTCAGACTCGCACGATCAGTTACTTGGCCGCGTTCATCAATACAACGGTGTATTTCTTGCTCTAATTCGGGATAAGTCCGCAAATCGGCGACTAAATCCGCCAATGTGGGCAAATCTTCTTGGTTGTCAATGACACGGCGTAAATTTCTCGTTCCGGCCAAAGTGGTAGCGATCGCCAGCAGTTCATCCCCTGCTAAAATACCGCTAAGTTCGGCGCGTTCCAAGGAATCCCCAATATCTTGAATCCCCTCAAAAGATAGTCCTGTTGTCGTCCGAGTTTCCAGTTGGTAGACTTCTTTGGTTTGTGCTAACAACTGTTGACTTGCTGCTTGAGATGTAGGGATGTTCAAACGAAGTGATGCGATCGCCCCTAGCTTAGTTGCCGCAAATGTGGAAAGATGCTGGCAAAGGCGATGCCATTCGAGTAGGTCTAAGGTCTCAGATTGGATCAAGGCTTCAATGTCTAATCTGAAAGAATTGTAACAATTCTAGCGCCAGAAAGGTTAAAACTTAAAGGGCTTAAAGGCGAAATTTTCCTGCCTCCCCATCCCGTCTTACTTCTCTGGGACTACCAAAGCATGAGTCAGCGAAGAGGACAAGGGGCAGGGGGCAGGGGAGAAGAGGAATGGGGGCAGGGGGCAGGGTGCAGGGGAGAAGAGGAACGGGGGCAGGGGGCAGGGTGCAGGGGAGAAGAGGAATAGTTGCTAAGTAACCAGAAGTTTAAAGTAATTTCTTACTCCCCCTTGCACCCTGCACCCCTGCCTCTTTTGGTACATCATAGCCCCCTCCTCGCTTGCGGGGAGGGGGTTGGGGGTGGGGTTCTTATATCTCACTCAACTAAGAACCGCCATATAATTAATCGCTAATGATTTCCAACAGACTATTTAATACAAATTTAATATTTTCAATATTGACAAAAAATATTTTATGCCTTAGTAAATAACTTAACTTTTTCGGTAGAAATCCTAACAAATATAAATAAATATTTTCTTGTATTCAAATAAAAATTAACTGCGAAATATAAAATGTAGAATGTTGCGTGGACAGGTGTAATTTTCCTGACATTTTAGTGTAGCACAACAGCCAAATACATAGCATTGACAAATTTTTATGCTGTTTAGTCCCGCCAACTTGCCTTATTGGATATTCCTGGGAATGGGAGTATTGCTGTTTTTGTTCGTGATCATTTCTGGTGGGGGAGATGCAGATGCGGATACAGATGCCGAATTTGATGCGGATACAGATGGCGATTTAAGTTTTGGTCAAGCCTTGGGATGGCTAGGTATTGGTAAGGCTCCACTCATCTTATTACTAGCAGCAGATTTGAGTTTGTGGGGACTGATTGGACTAATATTAAATACTTGGGCTAGTGGCATAATTAATGGTGCTTGGAGTGCCTTTATTAGCGGTACTATTTTAGTAATTTCGTTAATTCTTAGCTTATTAGTGGGAAGATTTATTGCCGAAATAATTGGCAAACTTTTTGCAGATTTTGGTGAAGATGCCAGTAGCGATCGCTTGATTGGTTGTATTGGTACTGTGAGTTCTTTTTATATTCCCAATGAAAAGGTGGATAAAATTGGTCAAGTAGATGTACTAGATTCAAAACAGAATTTTCTCACAATTAGTGCTGCTTTACCAGAATGGGCAACTATTGCCCCACAACGTGGTGAGCAAGTGATTATCATTGAAAATCAACCAAAAAATTATCTTGTAATTGCCAAAGACACAATAGATGAACAACTTTGGTTAGCTAACTCTAACCCCAGAAATAAAACTTAAATAATTAGGGCGCAAAATCATGTTATTTTGGTTAACTTTTATCCAGTCTTTACCAACTATTCCTGTATCAGAAATTCCCAAGATTCAGTTACAACCAAAACAGCAGCAAACTACAACACTCGCTCAAAGTATCTCACCAATTACAGTTCAGCCTACTATCGCTCAAATCAATAATGGCTTAGTATTACCAGGAATTATCGGTGGTTTAATTTTCTTGTTGCTATTGAGCTTATATGCTTACACAAGAATTTATGTAGTCACACCCAACAACGAAGCTTTTGTCAGGACTGGGGGTTTATTTACCAAAAAGAAATCGGTGATTCTTTATGGTGGTTGCATTGTTTTACCGGGATTTCATCAACTCACCCGTGTACCTCTGCGAGAAATTTCCATTGATGTAGAACGCACTGGAACAATGGCTGTGCGGACTAAAGATTATTTGAGAGCAGATATTAAAGTCACATTTTATGTCTGTATCAATGCCTCAGAAGAAGATGTTTTGACAGCAGCAGCAAAATTATCTCAAAGTGGTACTATAATTACTTCTGATGACATTAAAAAAGCTTTAGACAAACGGGCAGATGATGCCATTAGAGCCGCAGCTAAAACCAAAGAAATCGCAGAAATAGATTCTGATAAATTGGGGTTTGCCCAAGAAGTATTGAATTTAGTGGGACCAGATTTGAAGAAAGTTGGGCTAACTCTCAATAATATTGCCATTTCGGAAATCTTAGAAAGCGTTACTTATGATCCTGATAGTTTCTTTGATGCCCAAGGTGTGCGTTTAAGAACAGAAATTATTCAGCGTTCAATTCAACAAAAACGAGAAGTTGAATTAACAAGTCAAGTAGCAATAGAGCAAAAAGAACTAGATGCCCAAAAGCGATCGCTCCAAATTGCCCAAGAACAAGAAAGTGCTAAATTAGAGCAAAGATTTCAAGTAGAGGCACTCAAGGCACAGCGAGAACGGGAAATCCAAGAAGCAAAAGATAAAGAAGCCGCAGCGATTCAACGCAGTAGAATTTTGCAAGAAAAATCAGTTGAAGAAGAAGAAATTCGCCGAAAATTATCTTTGCAACAAAGCCAAATTGAAGCTGATATTGCCCTCGAAGAACGCAATAAACATTTAAAGGTATCACAATCACTGCAAAAACAAGAAGCAGAAATTGCGGAAATTTTCCGGAAACAGAAGGTAGATGCTGGTAGACTCAAAGCTCAAGTGGAGATAGTGGAGTCAGAAAAACTAGCACGAATTGCTCAAGAAGATTTAGAAATTGCTATTTCTGTGAAAAAACGTGAAAGCTTTCTCGCCCAAGCAGAACAAGCCACAGCCGAAGCATCCGTGCAGACAGCCGGGGAAATCGAAAAAGCCGAACGTAACAAGCGGTTATCCACAATTGCAGCCGAAAGAGAAGCCCAACAACGGAGTATAAGCGATCGCAACGTTGTTGAAATCGATGCCTTCCGCCGTCGTCGTCAAGCAGAAATCGCCCAAGAAGCCGCAGAATTAGAAGCAGAGGCCATTCGTATCCTCGCCGCAGCTAACCGCGATAAAGTTTTAGCAGAAGCCGAAGCCATCAAAGTTAAAATAGCCGCCGAAAATACCATTAGTAACGCCAACCTGACAGCCCAACTACTGACCACAATTTGGCCAGAATTAGCTGCTAAACTCCCAGAAATTCTCACAGCCCTAGCCCCACAACCAGGAGTTTTAGGAGATACTCGAATTTACTCATTCCCTGGCGCAAACGGCAGTAATGGCGCTCAAGATATTAACAAATTAATGCTATCTACCAGTGGACTTTCCTTAATCAACACCCTCCTTGATGAAGGTAAATTAGGCGAATTAATCGGTCAAATTAGCCAATTAGTCCGTAATAATCACCCAATAAAAACTGACACAGATAGTAATCTCTCTTTAGTTCATAACCCAACACCAAACTCCAGCCAAAACAACAAAGAAATAGGTTAATTCAGTGAACAGTTAACAGTTATCAGTGAACGAACCTGTAGGGTGCGTTATGGACGCTAGTCCTAACGCACCGAGAATTGAAGATGGTGCGTTGCGCTACGCGACAACACACCCTACAAAACATAATTTTGACTGAAAATTTCGTGGGATGGGCATACTATGGCTAACGCCACGCTACGCGAACGACAAGCTCAGTACAAGTCTTGCCCGTCCTGATCATGCAAGTTAAAATTTTTCTCCAGACTCTTATCTTCTAAAAATTAGTGGTTGCTGACCAAAAAAAACGCTCCAAATCCCCTCACAATTTGATACCCTAGCTTAAACAGATTTGAGAAAAGTTAAAGCGTGGAAATTCAACTTGGGCGGGGAAAAACAGCTCGTAGAGCTTATGGAATTGATGAAATTGCTCTAGTCCCTGGTAACAGAACACTCGATCCGAGTCTGGCAGATACGAAGTGGACTATTGGCAATATTGAGCGAGAAATCCCAATAATTGCCAGCGCAATGGATGGCGTAGTCGATGTCAAGATGGCTGTAAAACTGTCACAGTTAGGAGCATTAGGAGTCATCAACTTAGAAGGTATCCAAACTCGCTATGCTGACCCAGAGCCGATTTTAGATCGAATCGCCTCAGTCGGTAAAAGTGAGTTTGTGTCCTTGATGCAAGAACTCTATGCCGAACCCATAAAGCCGGAATTAATTGAAAAACGTATTCAGGAAATTAAACAACAAGGCGGCATTGCGGCGGTAAGTGCTACGCCAGCCGCAGCTAGTAAATATGGTGAGATAGTAGCAAAAGCTGGGGCAGATTTATTTTTTGTCCAGGCTACAGTAGTCTCTACGGCACATTTATCGCCAGAGTCAATAGTTCCCCTCGATTTGGCGGAATTTTGCCGTTCTATGCCCATCCCCGTGGCTTTGGGGAATTGCGTAACTTATGAAGTTACGTTGAATTTGTTAAAAGCTGGGGCGGCTGCGGTATTAGTGGGAATTGGACCTGGTGCGGCTTGTACCTCTCGTGGCGTTTTGGGTGTGGGTATACCACAAGCAACTGCGATCGCAGATTGTGCCGCCGCCAGAGATGATTATTATCAGGAAACTGGTAACTACATTCCCATCATTGCCGATGGCGGTTTAATTACCGGTGGCGACATTTGCAAGTGCATCGCCTGTGGTGCAGATGGAGTGATGATTGGTTCTCCCTTTGCCAGAGCCGCCGAAGCTCCAGGCAGGGGCTATCATTGGGGAATGGCAACTCCTAGCCCAGTCCTACCCCGTGGAACCCGCATTAGCGTTGGCACAACTGGCAGCCTAGAGCAAATACTCATCGGTCCCGCCGGACTAGATGATGGTACTCATAACCTTGTGGGAGCTTTGAAAACTAGCATGGGGACATTAGGAGCCAAAAACATTAAAGAAATGCAGAAAGTTGAAGTGGTAATTGCACCTTCCCTACTAACTGAAGGCAAAGTATACCAAAAAGCCCAACAATTAGGCATGGGTAAATAAAGAAAATGGGCAATAGGGAGGCATAAATCACTAGTAAGAAATAAAATATTTACTGTTCCCCATGTCCAAACTCAAATTCTTCATAAAAAATTTTTCCAGACTCTTAAACAATCTCTGGAAAAATCCGATATGTCGCCTACAATAGAGATAGCGGAGACAGATGTTTCCGTTCACTCCTCACACCACACTCCGCCCGGACTATTGTCTGGGCGGTTCCTTATGTTTATGCATAATTTCTTTAGTTTCGTTGCAAATGTACATTTTTGACTTCTGAGCGGCTGTTTTTGCTATGGTAGAATTTTCACCAAACTCAGAAATATAATTGGCAAAGGTTTTTAGGCATGACAGCAGCCGAACAAGTTACAGATTCTAGTTTTAAGCAAGAAGTACTCGAAAGCGATGTACCAGTTTTAGTTGACTTCTGGGCCCCCTGGTGCGGTCCTTGCCGCATGGTAGCTCCTGTTGTAGAGGAAATTGCCGGTCAGTATGAAGGTCAAATCAAGGTTGTGAAAGTCAATACTGATGAAAATCCTAATGTCGCCAGTCAGTATGGCATCCGCAGCATCCCCACTTTAATGATTTTTAAAAATGGGGAAAAAGTTGATATGGTAGTCGGTGCAGTGCCTAAAACTACATTAGCTACTACTTTGGAAAAATATCTTTGAAACTCAATTGGTAGCCAAATCCTTTTGAATCGGCCATTTGCTTTAGATTTAGGTAAATATTTGTGAAAAAGTTGGTGAGACGCGAGTTTTCGCGTCTCAAGACAACTTTTTTTTGTGGTAAACCATGTCAAAGAAGAGGAACAGGGTAAGTAAGGAAGTTTAAAGCAATTGCTAACTCCCCCCTGCTCCCTGCCCCCTGCACCCCTGCCTCTTCTCCCCTGCCTCTTCTCCCCTGCCTCTTTTGGTCAGTCCCTAACTACCGCGTGAAGCAGTTGTAACCTGAATTCCAAAATCTGGTAAAATGTAATGCCATTGTGGCGACAGTTCTCATGACCTCACCCGCGTCGTTTGACACATTAGAGACTCTCCAAGCAGATATCGCTGAACTATTTGATCGTTTACCAACGTTAAAAAATCAGCAACTGATTCAGCAGGCGCTGTCTACTATAGTGCGTCTGGCTGAAAGTGAAATTGAACGTCTTGACTGGAAAATATTGTCATCTGCGTTAGCAGATATGGAACGAGGTTTCCAGTTATTTTATGACTACCGACACGTCCGCAAAGTAACTATTTTTGGTTCGGCTCGTCTATCGCCAGCAACACCAGAGTATCAGATGGCTCTTGAGTTTGCTCGTATTGTTTGTCAGTTAGGATTTATGGTCATGACAGGCGGCGGCGGCGGTATTATGCAGGCGGGACACGAAGGCGCTGGGCGAGATAATTCCTTTGGCTTAAATATTCAGTTACCCTTTGAGCAGCAAGCTAACCCATTTATTGAGGGTGATCCTAAGCTGATTCATTTTAAGTATTTCTTTACCCGCAAACTGTTTCTTCTCAAAGAAAGTGATGCAGTGGCCTTATTTCCTGGGGGTTTTGGCACTCAAGATGAAGCTTTTGAATGTATGACTTTAAGCCAAACGGGTAAATTTGGCCCTGTTCCTGTAGTTTTAATTGATCATCCTGGTGGCGATTACTGGCGGTCTTGGAGCGAATATATTAATCAGCAACTGGTGCAAAAAGGTCTTGTGAGTCCTGAAGATCCCAGCCTTTATACAGTCACAGATAACCTGGAAGTAGCTTGTAATGCGATTACTGGTTTTTATCGAGTTTATCACTCTAGCCGCTATGTCGGGGAGCAGTTAGTAATTCGTCTGTCAGCAGATTTATCAGATGCGGCGGTGGAGAAGTTAAATGCTGACTTTAGCGACATTCTGGTGAAAGGAAAAATTGCCAAAAGTCAAGCTTTACCTCCAGAAAACCAAGATGAGACAGCAGAACTACCCCGCTTGGTGTTGTATTTTAACCAACGTGATTTGGGTCGTTTGTATCAAATGATTGCGGTAATTAACCAGATGGGTACTCCTTCTGTGGAAGAAAAGGCACATCCAGAAAGAAAGTAAATTTCATCTAGCGATCGCAGTCTTTGTTTCCTCCATCAGTATTATCCAATGTGTGAAAAAATTAGTAACATAATCTATCCAGATGGTGCGTTGTTGTGCCGCGCAACCCATCCTGCTGATTATGCTCAAAAAGCTTGTATATTAGCACAGGAAACAATTTAGAGGAATCAAGTATGCTGGAATTATTGGGTTCAGGTTTAGTTTCTTTGTGGCTGGAAATGGCTGGGGTACAAATTAAGCCGACAGAAGCCCTACAGGCATTAGCTTGGCAAAGTAGCCCTGGCTTGGTTCTAGCACCTGATCCAAATCCAGCCGGTTCTACTACAGTCCAGCAATATTTGCAAGCATTGATTTCGGCAAAATTGGTGGCGGCAAATTTAGCCGAGAGTCAAGGTATTTGGATGCAGTCGGGACCAATGTTGATGGCTAATCATCAAGGTACAACTCCTCTACCTGCGGCTTCTTTAACTAAGATTGCTACTTCACTTGTGGCGTTGAAAACTTGGGGACCAGAACACCAATTTGAAACTTTGGTCAGCACTACAGGACCAATAGTTAAAGGGGTATTACAGGGTGATTTGGTGATTACCGGCGGTGGTGATCCGATGTTTGTTTGGGAAGAGGCGATCGCATTGGGTAATACTCTGAATAAAATGGGTATTAAGCAAGTCAAGGGAAATTTGCTCATAAACGGCAATTTCGCCATGAATTTTGAACCAAATCCCATATTAGCTGGGCAGATGCTCAAGCAAGCACTGAATCACACCACTTGGACTCGTCCGGCAAATTACATCTATTCAATCATGCCGAGGGGAACAGCCAAGCCTCAAGTTGTGATTGCGGGGAGTGTGAAATTAGCAATCCAACCAAATCCCCAACAAACCCTACTGGTGCGCCGCCGTTCTTTACCTTTGCAGCAACTAATTAAGGAAATGAACGTTTTCAGTAACAACGTCATGGCAGAAATGTTGGCGGAATCCGTAGGAGGAGCGGCTGTAATGCAATTGAAAGCTGCTAAATTGGCTGGAGTACCAGAAGCAGAAATTCAGTTAATCAATGGTTCAGGATTAGGAGTAGACAATCGCATTTCTCCCAGAGCCGCCTGTGCGATGTTAATGGCAATTCAACGGGAAGCCGCCACCCATAAAATTAATGTGGCTGATTTGTTTCCAGCCTCTGGATTTGACCGTCGCGGCACAGTGCAGTATAGAAATATGCCTCATGCTACTGTGATGAAAACTGGTACTTTGCGGGAGGTGAGCGCTTTAGCTGGAGTCATTCCTACACGCGATCGCGGTTTGGTGTGGTTTGCTATTATTAACCGTGGACCACAAGTATCAGCTTTCCGCACTAATCAAGATAAGCTTTTACAAACTCTTGTCAACCAGTTAGCAGTAGCTCCCAATACTCCCTCTACTATTACTCCCCACTCTCCTAAATATTTTTCACCGGAATTGGGTGCGGCTAGTCGTAACGAAATTTTGTTAGGCGCAAATAAGACTAATTCGTAATTCGTAATTTAGGAATTATAGCCATCCTATTTGATTTATGAATTTATCGAACCTCCTTCTCTTACGAGACGCTACGCGTTAAGCGTAGCTATGCCGTAGGCTTTACGCGCAGCGTATGCCCCCAGGGCTTTAGTCGCCAAGGTCGCCAAGCGAAGAAGTAAAGAGGTTCAGAAATGATTTAGGACTGCTATAGCTTTTATTTCTGAGAGTTTGCTTATTCATTCCTCAGTCCCTTGCACATCTGCTTCTTCCTAATTACTACTTCCTAAATCTCGAGGAATAATTTCTGTGACTACTCTGCGACCAGATTTACCACTTTTAACTACAATGTCTTCTGTTTGCAGATTACCAACGGCTGTTTCACCTGTAAAATTTATGGGAGGGTCAACTTGACGATAAATCACATTTCCCTGCGCTTCTAATAATTTCTTGTCCAGATACCAACTTAATAGATTAGATTTGAGAGACTGACGACGTTGACCTATAGCAGTGACATTACCTGCTAAATTCACAATTTTTTGCTGTATTTTCATTTCGCCTTTATTAGCGGTTACAGTCACATTTTCGGCACGCTGGACAACAGTGATGGGGGAATTTGTTTTCACAGTTTGTGCTTTCATGTCCCAGGTCATAGAATTACTAGCTATTTGCGTCGGTGGGTCTACTAATTCTAGCCGGGCATTTTTTTTGATAGTAGCAATTTTAGTTTTTAAGTTGACTTCGGCAGCGTCTCCCTGTCCACTGTCAGTAATTTTATTATTATTGTAACGGTCGATTTGGATGGGGCGATCGCTTGTTAATGTTTCTTCTTTAATCCGCCAAGTTAAAGTCTCACTTCGCATTTGCATTTGCGGATCAACTGAATTAGCGATTACGCCACCAGAAAATTCTATGCGCTGTTCACGGGTTTTAACTCGTGCTTCTTGCGCGACTGCTTTTAATTGTTTATGAGTCCCATTTAATTGGTTACGGACAATTAATAAATCTTCTTGAGGCAACCATTCTAATTCATTACCTCGCAATACAATGCCATTTACCGGGTCTGTCGCCAGGATCTTGCCCTTCAGCAATAGCTTCTGACCATCCTGTTCAATATCTGCTTTATCTGCTTGTATTTGGTAAATCGGTTTGCCATCTTGGTATAGTTCACCAACGGGACTTTCCGCCTCACCAATTTGTTTTTCTTTGGTGTATATTGCCTTCTTAGATCGCACTTTCCAAACTGGTCTTCCTACTTCATCAGCTTGTTCTAAAGTGACATCAAAAAAGGTTAAATTGCTTTCTTGGGGAGATGAATCAGCATCGTTTGATTGAGAAGTCGGGGGGGATTTCCCCCCACAAGCAACTAATCCAAGTAACAATAAAAAAGTTAAAGGCAGGTAAAACCAATTTGCTTTTAGTTGTAAAGAATTAAGAGACAGTGATGCCAATAATCTGGGTAAATCTTGGCGATTCTGCCCTTTTTCAGCACCATTTACTCTCTTTTTCTGCCTACCTTTTTGATAATTCATTAATCTTGGATTTCTAACTGTTGATCAGCCTCTCTCATATCTTCCAGAAAACCCATGCTGGATAGAGGTCGATATGGATAGCTTTGACGTGGGTTTTTTTGAATATCTTCTTTGATGGCTTCTAAATCAATATAGCGATCGCTGACATTGATTAAACTATCACTGGTCATCGAGCGCAAACTCACAACCTCAACGCGCACACCACGATAGCTAACTGAATTGACAGCATAAGCCAAATCCCCATCACCACTGACTAAAACTGCGGTATCATAGGAATCTACCAAAGCCATCATATCTACGGCAATTTCTACATCCAGGTTAGCTTTCTTCGAGCCATCAGGTAACTGTACTAAATCCTTAGCGATGACTCGGTAGCCATTGCGACGCATCCACAACAGAAACCCTTGCTGCTTTTCGTTGGTGCGGTCTACACCAGTATAAAAGAAAGAACGCAAAAGTCTAGAACCGCCAGTTAATCGGCATAGTAGCTTTGTGTAGTCAATTTCGATGCCCAGTTGTAATGCAGCATAAAATAGGTTGGAACCATCAATAAATATAGCTACACGACCTCGATTCTCTAACACTTGTTCCGGTGTAAAGATTGAGTCACTTTCCAAATTATTCAACATTGTTGTCATACCTCATTATTATGCTTGTTATATTTGATACGAATTTACCGAGATTTTATGCTAGAACGGCTTATGATAAGGTTTCGGAGCTGATAAGTTAAGCCCCGATCAGGTTTTTGAGAAAATTAAGAAATTGAACAAAATCGAAAAATGATGAAAAATTAAAAAGACTAATCGTTTTTGGGAACTTCTATGCGTTTAAAGACGGGTTGTGGTTTACCCAAAGACTGTTCACTGCTTAGTACTCCCCATTTGGCATGGATAGCAAAAGGAGCAAGCATAGAAGTTTTTATTTGATCATTAAAGTCAATTCCAAAGCCCAGTTGCTGATAAATAGCGTTACTGATATTGGGAATTACTGGGGACAAAAGATAAGCTGCTAGTCTAACAGATTCTAGAACTGCGTACAGGACTATTTCCACTTCCTGCTGCTTTCCTTGTTTATATAGTGACCAAGGGGCTTGTTCATCAATAAACTTATTACAGGTTCGGACCAGCAAAAGGGTAGCTTCACAGGCTTGGTTGAAAGCTAGCGCTTGATAGGATTGTTGTACCTGTTCCCCTAGAGTTAAACCAATGGCTTTCAAAGGATTTTGGTCATTAATGGCTTCATTTCCAATTGTTAGTCCATCACTACAGTATTTCTTCACCATGTTTAAGCTGCGATTAAGCAAATTACCTAAGTCATTCGCCAAATCTGCATTCAAAACATTAATGAATCTAACTTCATTAAAATCGCCATCTTTGCCAAATTCGATTTCCTTAAGGAAGTAATAACGAACTGCATCACTACCATAACTTTCAACTAGCCCGATAGGATCGAGGGTATTACCCAGAGACTTACCCATTTTTTGACCATCTTTAGTCAAAAAACCATGTCCAAATACTTGATCTGGTAAGGGTAAACCAGCCGACATCAGCATGGCTGGCCAATACACTGCATGGAATCGGAGGATATCTTTACCAATTAGATGCAGGTTAATTGGCCACCAAGTTTCTAAGGCGTTGGCTAAAGTTGGTTCTGCATCTGGTTCTAGTAAAGCGGTGACATAAGCTAGCAACGCGTCAAACCAGACATAAAGGGTATGCTGGGGATCAACTGGTACAGGGAAACCCCAGTCCAGATTGACTCGCGAAATAGAAAAATCCTGTAACCCTTGGCTGACAAAGCTTAAGACTTCATTTCTACGGCTTTCTGGTTGAATAAAATCTGGTCGAGATTGATAAAACTCTTCGAGTTGGGCTTGATAATTAGATAGACGGAAAAAGTAGTTTTGCTCGTCGCGCCACTCAACTTCCTTGTTAATATGAATAGGGCAGCGCTTTCCTTCTAGTAGTTCCCGTTCTTCCTTAAATTCTTCACAGGATACGCAGTACCAACCTTTCTGTTTACCTTGGTAGATGTCGCCTTTGTCCCAGACTCGCAAGAAGAAATCTTTGACAATGGCTTCATGACGGTTCGCTGTAGTGCGACTAAAGCGATCATACTGAATATTTAATAACTGCCATAACTTGATAAAGCTAGGCACGATTTGATCACAAAACTCTTGTGGCGGTTTCCCTAAACTCTCTGCTGAACGCTGAATTTTTTGTCCGTGTTCATCTGTACCTGTAATCAGTAATACCTGATGCCCTGAGAGCCTGTGAAACCGTGCCACCACATCTGCTGCTATTGTTGTGTAAGCACTGCCAACGTGAGGAACATCATTTACATAATATAGGGGTGTTGTCAATGCAAATCTTTTTTTTGTTTTATCCACTAAATCCATACAAAATAAAAAAATAAATTATTAAAAGGGTTTCTATTTTACTTTTACTGGTAAATCCATGCAATCTTATGATATTACTACTTGTTTGACAAAGCATAACTTAATATTAGCAAATTTCTGATGACCAGAATTTTTTCTTGATGTGTATAAATCTGCCTAGCCTCTACTCACAAGAACTCATTCAGCCAATGATAATATTTTCTAATGATTGCTATCATATTAATTGTAACTGTGAATACATAACTCTAAAGTCTGAAAATGTAGCTACCTTTATGGATAAAATTTTTCTACCTTAAGACTGCCTAAGTATCAATACAGAAATGTAAAAATTAAGTCAAGATCATCTGCGATTTGGAAAAAAATATATTAATTAGGTATGAGTCCAAATAGTCCCCTGGATATTTCTCGCTATTTCCTGGCGGCGTTATCAACGCAAATTTTTCGCTACCACGAAAATCGCATCCCCAGGGATGGTAGTGTTTTAGTAGTCAGCAATCACCGTAGCTTTATGGATGCACTGATTTTAATGTCGGCGCTATCCAGACCAATTCGCTTTGCTTGTCATCACTATATGGGACAAGTACCACTAATGCGGGAAATTGTCACGGGACAATTGGGATGTTTTCCTTTGGAGGATACGCCCAACCGCCAGCAAAGCTTTTTTGAACAGTCACAGATAATTTTGCAGTCAAAGCAGATGGTGGGTGTTTTCCCTGAAGGAACTCGGCCAATGGTGACATCTACTCGTCCCAATGCAGTTGGTGAATTTCATAGAGGGTTTGCTCATTTAGCATTGCGGTCTACTGTAGAGGATTTGGCAATTTTACCAATTGCGATCGCTTCCTTAGAAGAAGTCAATACTTATGGTTTACCTCTGCGACTGTTAAGTTTATTTGACCCTTCCGAACCTTTATTTAATCAACCAGGTTTACATCCCTTGGTTATATATCGTCGGGTTGCTGTGTTAATTGGTCGCCCTTATTGGATTACACCACAACATCAACAGAAATATCACGGCAAACAAGCGAAAAATGTTGTGAATGAACTCACTGAACATTGTCACGATGAAGTTGCTAGTTTACTAGAGCAAGGTTGTTATTAAATGGTGGAATTTTTATGGATATATGTGATGCTGTTGCGTTTTTAATGGATGTTTTTCGTAAGCATTACAAATGGTTTGTTTAGGAGTATTTTTATATTAATTCGTCTCTCTGTTACAGGCTGATTGTCAATTGCGTTATTTATTATGAAGATGAACGAACCGCCAAGTCGCCTAAAGCCTTCGGCATAAGCTTCGCTTACCGCGTAGCGTCTCCCCTTGGGAGAAGGTCGCCAAGTGAAGAGGGAAAGGGTCTTATTAATGATTTATGATTGTTATTTTTAATGTGGTTTTTACTACATACGATATGATTTTATCATAAAACTAAAAAGTTGAATTTATATTTTACAATGCCAAAAGTTGAGCTAAAGCCGTGTTTCCTGACTCCTAACCGAGTCCAATTAGAGTATCCGTTGTTTGTGTATTTACCAGGATTGGATGGAACTGGTGAATTATTGCGATCGCAAACTGCTGGCTTAGAGGTTGGCTTTGATGTCCGGTGTTTGGCGATTCCTAGACAAGACCTCACCACCTGGGAGGAGTTAAGTAACAACGTCTTGGATTTGATTCATGCGGAATTAGAAAAAAGCTCACACAGACCTGTTTACCTGTGTGGCGAGTCCTTTGGGGGTTGTTTGGCGATGAAAGTAGCGACCCAATCACCACAGTTATTTAAGCGGATTATTCTGATTAACCCAGCATCAGCTTTTCAGTTGCGCCCTTGGTTAACTTGGACATCCCAATTTACTTACTTTGTTCCAGAATGCTTTTATGATCTGGGCGCACTAGGGTTATTACCCTTTTTAGCATCCTTGGCACGTATTCCCCGCCATCTGCGCCATGAACTGCTGAAAACCATGCAGTCTGTACCCCCAGCCACAGTTACATGGCGATTGTCTTTACTGAAGGAATTTAGTGTGACTGAAGCGCAGTTACGCCAACTAACTCAAGCCGTTTTGCTGATTGCTGGTGCAAGCGATCGCCTCTTACCCTCAGTTAACGAAGCCAAACGCTTGGTAAGTATTTTACCTAACCCCAAATTAGCTGTATTACCTGACAGTGGACACGCCTGTTTACTAGAACACAATATCAATCTTTATAAAATCTTACGAGAACAAAATTTTGTAGAACATCAAATCAAAGCCGAGCAGAGAATTGGGAGTGGGGAATAGGGAGTGGGGAGTAGGAAGTGAGAAATAACCGTTTTTTAGTTGCATTTTTTGGTAAAAAATCAGACAACTTATATATTCGTGTAATAAATCATTAGAGATAAATTTATAATCTTTACCGATAGATGGGAGTTTTATAGCTATAGATAAAACCAAGAATTACAGTTTAGCAGCCTGAATCTTTCTTGTTCCCTCTTTGATGTTGATGAAGGTGTCTCTTTTCCCAAAACCTTGAACTCTACTTCTGCATAATTTTGATAAATTTGCTCATTCTGGAGGATGTCAGCCCCAGCCATATTCGGTACAACTGAAATAACAGGCTGTTAATATGGTGCTTAACAATGGCAGACAAATCTCAACCAGAAATAGAGGTAAACAAATCAAGACCATAAATCTGTATGTGAGGCTGTGGGTGAGGTAGGAAAGGCAATTACTCATACAGCCCTTGAAGCGGGTCAAATAGTTTTAGATACATCCATTGGGGCGGGAGTAGTCGCTGCAAAGGAAACATATAAATTAATTGAAAAAGGTACTCAAACCACTGGTGATGTAGTTAATCACATCAGCGAAAATTGGTTTGTGAGAAAACTAACTGGGGTATTAAATCTCAACTGGTTGATTAGCCCTAGTGAAAGTGTCGATTTGGAAAAAGCTGAAGCATCTGTAAACAAGCTCAAGCAAAAGTATCCTGATGAATCACCCAGTCAAATCGCCCATAGGATTATGGTTGATAAAGCCAGAAAAGCCGGGGGGATTGGTCTAGCTAGTAGTATTTTGCCAGGCGTAGCGGCGGCGTTGTTAGCTATTGATTTGGCAGCAACTACTAAATTACAGTCAGAAATGATTTATCAAATTGCTGCGGTTTATGGTTTAGATTTAAAAGATCCCGCCCGGAAGGGTGAAGTTTTGGGAATTTTTGGCTTAGGCTTGGGTGGTGGTCGCCTTTTAAGATTGGGTGGTTTAGGTTTGCTGCGAAATGTGCCTTTTGCCGGTGCTGCGATCGCCACTAGTTCCAACGCCACAATGATCTATTCTTTAGGATATGCAGCTTGTCGATTTTATGAAGCCAAGCTAGATGAATCCACTTCCCTGACTTCCCCAGAAACATTAGCCACTTTACAAGCTCAAAGTCAAGAGTATCTGGAAACTGCTTTGGCGCAAGAAGCAATCATGGATCAGATTTTAGTGCAAATGATCCTCGCCAGTTATCCTCAGAAAACTTGGGAAGAAATCTTACCAGAATTAAAAGCTGCTAATTTGAGTGATGAATCATTGCAAGAGATTGCTGAAAACATCAAATCACCCCAGCCGTTAGATCAGCTATTCAAACAACTCAACCCTGATTTTGCCATTGCTTTAGTCGCTAGATGTCAAGAAATTGCCCAAGAAAATCCTGATTTGGGGAATCCTTTATTAGCTGAGTGTGAAAAAATTTCCCAAATAAACCCTAGTAGTCTGTCAAATACATTATGACGGTTGGAGAGACGCGATAAATCGCCGTCTCTACAGAAAATATATCCGTCAATTATTTTTTGACACAATACTAGTGAAAACTCGTAAATTAATAATAGGACTAATGGAGAAGTTAGAAAATTATCTTTCCTGCATCCAAACTCTTTTAGAAAAACATAGTCAGTATAAATCCCATGAACAAGATGTAGAAAACGAGCTATTTTTTGACTCAGTGCGAGATCATTACCAACTTATGCGAGTGGGTTGGAAAGGCTTGAAGCGTGTATATCACACTATTCTGCACTTTGATATTAAAGATGGCAAAATCTGGCTGCAACAGAACACAACTGATATTGATGTCGGTGAAGAACTATTAGACATGGGCATTCCTAAAGAAGATATAGTTATAGGGTTGCATCCTCCATACAAACGTCCCTACACAGGGTATGGCGTTGCTTAATCGATAATTCACCAAAGAAAAAAGAATTTTAAGTAATACTGGTAAAAGTAGGAAAATTTAGATAAATTCACAAAATGAAAATTCAACCTAGTAACACGCCTCTGCTAGAATGGGCAGGCGATAGTTTGGCAATTGGATTATTTGAAGATGCCGTAGAGTTAACTGGCGAACTGGCAAAATTAGATCAGCAGTTTGGCGGTGTTTTAAAAGAACTGATTGCTGAGGAAGAATTTACAGCCAAAGCCTATAGCAGCGTTTTCACCCGTGTTAGTGCTGGTAGCCCGATCCGTAAAATAATTTTAGTTGGTTTGGGGAAACCAGACGCGTTAAAACTAGAAACCTTGCGGCGTGCGGCTGCTGCTGTGGCTAGGGTGGCAAAAAAGCAAAAAAGCAAAAACCTGGGTTTGAGTTTGCCATTGTGGGATAACAAGCCTGCGGAAACTGCTCAGGCGATCGCGGAAGGTATACAATTAGCTCTTTATCAAGACAATCGCTTTAAGTCTGAACCAGAAGATAAAGGCGCAAAAATTGAAACCGTAGATTTACTGGGATTAAGTGGACAAGAAGCAGCCATTACCCGCGCCAATCAAATCGTTTCCGGGGTAAATTTAGCCAGGGAATTGGTAGCAGCACCAGCCAATGAGGTAACACCGATTACCTTGGCAGAAACAGCTCAGGCGATCGCCACTGAACACGGCATTGAGATCCAAATTTTAGAACGGGAAGACTGCGAAAAGCTGGGTATGGGTGCTTTTTTAGGAGTTGCCCAAGCCTCAGACTTGCCACCAAAATTCATTCACCTGACTTACAAACCCGAAGGTACACCCAGACGCAAACTAGCAATTATTGGTAAAGGTTTAACCTTCGATTCCGGCGGACTGAATATTAAAGGTGCTGGAAGCGGTATCGAAACTATGAAAATTGATATGGGCGGTGCTGGTGCTACCTTCGGTGCAGCCAAAGCCATTGCTCAAATCAAACCAGATGTAGAAGTTCACTTCATCTCAGCCGCCACAGAAAACATGATTAGCGGTCACGCCATGCACCCTGGCGACATCCTCAAAGCATCCAATGGCAAAACAATAGAAGTGAACAACACCGATGCAGAAGGGCGTTTAACCTTAGCTGATGCCTTGGTGTATGCAGACAAATTGGGAGTAGATGCAGTCATTGATTTAGCCACTCTCACAGGTGCTTGCGTTGTGGCTTTAGGTGAAGATATTGCCGGCTTATTTACTCCCGATGATGCTGTAGCTTCCCAACTGGAACAAGCTGCCGAAAGCGCAGGTGAAAAACTGTGGCGGATGCCAATGGAAGAAAAATATTTTGAAGGACTGAAATCGGGAATTGCGGACATGAAAAATACCGGGCCGCGTCCTGGTGGTTCTATTACTGCGTCCCTGTTCTTGAAGCAGTTCATTAAAGATACCCCTTGGGCGCACTTAGACGTTGCTGGACCAGTGTGGACAGATAAAGAAAACGGCTACAACAGCCCAGGTGCTACAGGCTACGGTGTGCGAACCCTAGTTAATTGGGTATTGAGTGAGTAGAAATTAGGCAGGGGTGGGGCAGAAGAGGGGTGAATTGGAAATTACTCTACACTCCCGTCTGCTTGACAACCTTTCTTTCCTACTCTCCCCCTGCACCCTGCCCCCTGCCCCTCTGCCTCTTCCTATTCCCTAACCATTCATGGTATCTTGAGCTTGCTGCTGAAGTTGCAATAGTGACAAGAGTAATACGGTAGTCAGAAACTTCCGGTTTTTGGGCAAAGCCATCTGGTAAAATTTGTAAGGTTTCTAGTAGCTCTAAGCAATGGGATCGACTGGCGTACGGATAGCAATTGACGCAATGGGAGGGGATCATGCACCCGGTGAAATCGTTGCTGGCGCAATGCGCGCCAGTGAAGAATTGGGTGTGAAGGTATTATTAGTTGGTGATCCCCAACAAATTGCAGCTGCCTTGCCCCCAAAAACAAATTTGGAGCGGGTAGAGATCGTTCCTGCGGAGGAAGCGATCGCAATGGATGAGGAGCCTTTGAATGCAGTTAGACGCAAACGCAAGGCTTCTATTAATGTGGCGATGAATTTAGTCAAGCAGCAGCAGGCAGATGCCGTGTTTTCTGCGGGACACTCTGGGGCAGCTATGGCAGCAGCTTTGCTTCGCCTCGGACGATTGCCAGGAATTGACCGCCCAGCTATTGGCACGGTTTTTCCCACAATCAAAGCTGGTAAACCAGTACTGATACTTGATGTTGGTGCCAATGTAGACTCCCGCCCTAAGTTTTTAGAGCAGTTTGCTGTCATGGGGTCAACTTATAGCCAGTATGTATTGGGTGTTGCCAAGCCTGAAGTCGGTTTGTTGAATATTGGTGAAGAAGATACTAAGGGTAATGAAGTCGCACTGCGCGCGCACCAACTACTGAGGGAAAATTCCCAAATTAATTTTATTGGTAATGCTGAAGGGCGTGATGTCCTTTCTGGTAACTTTGATGTGATTGTCTGCGATGGCTTTGTGGGCAATGTGTTATTAAAATTTGCCGAAGCAGTGGGTGAAGTGATTTTGCAAATCTTGCGGGAAGAATTACCCCAAGGATTGCACGGTCAAATTGGGACAGCAATTTTAAAACCTAACCTGAAACGAGTTAAACAGCGCATGGATCACGCAGAACATGGTGGTGCTTTGCTTTTAGGGGTAGCCGGAGTCTGTTTTATTGGACATGGTAGCTCTCAAGCTCCTTCTATTTTTAATGCCATTCGGATGGCCAAGGAAGCTGTAGACAATCAGGTGCTGCAAAGACTTCAGTCCCAATATGAAATTCTAGAACAGGAAACCAGTTAGGCATTAGCTACAAAACTAGCGATCAATAGCTGGAAAAAGGTCATTGGTCAATAGGAAAAGACTAATGACTGATGACTGATGACTAATGACTACAATGCTGATAGCTGGGGAGAATCGGAGTGGAAAAGTTAGGCATAGCAATTACAGGGAGCGGCTCGGCAGTACCAAAAACTCACCTCACTAACGAGGCGCTGACTGAACTGGTAGAAACTTCAGATGAGTGGATTACCACAAGAACGGGAATTCGTCAACGGTGTTTAGCGCTACCATCTGAGTCTTTGAGTACCCTCGCTGCTGATGCTGGTAGTCAAGCGATCGCCTCAGCCGGAATTAAAGCCACAGACCTGGACTTGATTTTGCTCGCCACATCCACCCCTGATGATTTATTTGGTAGTGCTTGTCAAATTCAAGCTCAATTAGGAGCCACAAACGCAGTCGCCTTTGATTTGACAGCTGCTTGCTCTGGCTTTGTCTTTGGGCTAGTCACAGCTGCCCAATATATCAAAACAGGTGTCTATAAAAATGTACTCTTGATTGGGGCAGATATCCTCTCTCGCTGGGTAGATTGGCATGATCGGCGGACTTGTGTGTTATTTGGCGATGGTGCTGGGGCGGTAGTATTGCAATCGAATCAAAGCGATCGCCTATTAGGATTTTCCTTAAAAAGTGATGGTACGCAAAACCACTACCTGAATCTTGCTTATACCTCTTCTGCACAAGAATTGCTCCCAGACGTAAATATCACTAAAGGTCATTATCAGCCCATAACCATGAACGGCAAAGAAGTCTACCGCTTTGCTGTCCAAAAAGTCCCAGAAATTATTGATAAAGCTTTATTTCAAGCTAATCTGACTGTTGACCAAATAGATTGGCTAGTATTACATCAAGCAAATCAACGGATTCTTGATTCCGTTGCCCAACGCCTAAATATTCCCGAACACAAAGTAATTAGCAATCTCGCCAATTATGGCAATACCTCCGCCGCCTCTATTCCCCTAGCCTTAGATGAAGCCGTGCGGTCAGGCAAAATCAAACCTAATGACATCATTGCTGCATCTGGCTTTGGGGCTGGATTAACTTGGGGCGCAGCCATATTTCAATGGGGAAGATAAGAGGCAGGGGAGCAGGGTGCAGGGAGCAGGGGGGAGAAAGAGGCAGGGGAGCAGGGAGCAGGGAGCAGGGGGAAGATAAGAGGCAGGGGAGCAGGGAGCAGGGGGGAGAAAAAGAGGCAGGGAGCAGGGTGCAGGGAGCAGGGGGAAGATAAGAGGCAGGGGAGCAGGGAGCAGGGAGCAGGGGGAAGATAAGAGGCAGGGGAGCAGGGAGCAGGGAGCAGGGGGGAGAAGACGGTAACTTCCCAATGACTAATGACCAATGACTAATGACTAATGACCAATGACTAATGACTAAGGACAAATGACTAAAACTGCATGGGTGTTTCCCGGACAAGGTTCTCAAGCGCTGGGAATGGGAATTGACTTATTAGATATACCAAGCGCTAAAGATAAATTTGCCCAAGCTGAAGCAATTTTGGGCTGGTCTGTCACCGACTTATGTCAAAGCGAAGAAGAAAAGTTATCACAGACGCTCTATACACAGCCAAGTCTTTATGTGGTAGAAAGCATCTTGGCTGATATTCTCCGGGAACGGGGACATAAACCAGATGTAGTTGCTGGTCACAGTTTGGGTGAATATATTGCCCTTTATATTGCAGGTGCGTTTGAGTGGTCGGCTGGGTTACACCTAGTCAAGCGTCGGGCTGAACTCATGGATAGTGCCGCAGGTGGAATGATGGCGGCTTTGATGAACTTTGACCGCGAACAATTAGAAGCAGTGCTGGCTCAGACACCAGATGCAGTTTTAGCCAATGATAACAGTCCGGCTCAGGTAGTGATCTCTGGTACTCCAGAAGCTGTACGAGAAATTATATCTAAAGTGAAAGCCAAACGTGCTATCCCTTTAAGAACCTCTGGAGCATTTCACTCACCCTTGATGGCGGCGGCGGCGGCGGAGTTCCAAGATATTCTCGAATCAGTGGAATTTCAGCCCGTTTTTGTCCCAGTCATGTCTAATGTAGATCCAATGCCATCTACGGATACAAATATTCTCAAGCAGCGTCTCAGCCAACAAATGACCGGTTCGGTGCGTTGGCGAGAAATTTCTCTGCAATTACCAACAGATGGTATTGAGCAAGTCGTGGAAATTGGACCTGGAAATGTGCTAACTAATTTGATGAAACGCACCACCTCTGATTTAATCTTCACAAATGTCCGTAATGCTGCGGAATTGCCAGTTTAGGGGTAAATACAGTATTGGACAAGTTCATTCAAAATTCAATTCGTTTTTTCACCAACAGATAGTAGTGACAGAATTGTGTGGCAATTTTGTATGCAGATGCACATAATATTTAGAGAACGAACCGCCAAGCACGCCAAGCACGCCAAGAATTTTAGGTAAGTCATTTAGTGCAGTTTCACATTAGACATCTGGTGACAAAGAATGTAGAGACGTTCCATGAAACCTCTCTACAACTGTGATCACGCATATTTTATTTTCACCAGATGTCTATTAGTTTGGTATAAGACCAAATAGCGATCGCGATCGCTTATGCTAAATTTTAATCAAATAAATTGAATTATCTTCCGTGACCAGAGAACGCGAACCTTTAATCAGTCTGGCACTATACCACGCTTTTAAGTGGTCAATTGTCAGCCCTATGCTTCATACTTACTTTCAAGGGCGAATTTATGGGGTGGAAAATGTCCCCAAATCAGGAAAACTAGTGGTGGTGAGTAATCATGCTAGTTACTTTGATCCGCCGATTGTCTCTAATTGTGTACGTCGTCCAGTGGCGTATATGGCGAAGGAAGAGTTATTTGAAGTCCCTGTTTTGGCACAAGCAATTAAATTATATGGTGCTTACCCGGTGAGTCGGGGTAGTGGCGATCGCAATTCCATTCGTTCAGCCCTAGAGTATCTGGAAAATGGCTGGGCTGTGGGTGTTTTCTTAGAAGGGACTCGCACCCCAGATGGTAGAATTACAGATCCTAAAAGAGGGGCTGCACTCTTGGCGGCGAAGGCTAAAGCGCCATTCTTACCCGTGAGTTTATGGGGTTCTGAAAAGATATTACAAAAAGGTTCGGCTATCCCTCGTGCTGTTCCCTTAACTATTCGGATTGGTAAATTAATTGATGCGCCCAGTTCTACTAATAAGGCAGAATTACAAGCTGTGACACATCAATGTGCTACAGCAATTAATGAGTTGCATGATTTAGGACGTTAAGAAATGTTATAAAATTGGACGTAGACGCATCAAGACGGGGAATTATGTCGGATTTAAGAGCAGAACTAACAGAAATTCTGGATGAGGCTGAGTGGGATTGGCTAATTCCTCATGTAAAACGGGATGCGGTGATTGTGGTCGCAGAGGATTTAGACTTGCTAGATGTGGGAGTGGCGATCGCCAGCGATCAAATCTCATCCGTACAACAATGGATTGATCAGCAACTCATGGCTAAACCTTCAGATACACAACTGGGAAATTGGAATAGCGATCGCACCAAACGATTTCAAACTTTGATCATTCAGCCCTATGTTTTAGTCAAAGAAATGACCACATAAGAAATTAGAAAAGAAAATTTGGGAAGATAGGGATGAAGTCGTCATCCATCCCCATCTTCCCATTTATTCTCCCCTGCCCCCTGCTCCCTGCCCCCTGCTCCCTGCCCCCTACCTCCTCTTTCCTGCTCCATTCACTGCTTTTTGCTATGTTCTGCACCCGTGTAACCAGTAGTCACCCAAAGTAAGGCTCTAGCGCCATCACGGATAGATTTATCCACGGGTTCACGCATATTGTCTGAAGGTACTGGAACAGGTTTTAATTGAATACCCCGACTCCCCAAAACAATCTCGCCAACGACACGGGCGCGGCGCATGTGGAACTCCGAAGTAACTAAATAAACACTCTTAATACCTTGAGCTTGCAACTGATCTACTAATGTAGTAAAATTGGTAACAGTGTCTACAGCTTGATAATCCAGGTGTAATCGTTTGGGATCAACTCCAGCACGGGCAAACACATTCTCAGTCGATCTAGGTGGACTCCCCCCAGAAATCCAAATTGGTAAACTTGGATGCTCGCGCACAAAATTGGCTGTAAATTTTTCTCGTTCTAAACGTGACGTAGAACCACCCAAGACTAATACTGCTTGGGGAGGTAATGTTTCAATTTTCGATTCTTGGTATCCCAACCACATTAATAGAGGTAGGGCGAAAACTATAAACCGAAATGAATGACCTGTAAATAATAGATTATTCTTCAAGACTCTATACTTTCGGCTGTTGAGGTCAGGATTTTCTATGAAAAAAGATAAACAATTATGTAAGGTAACAGATTTTTGCCAAATCTACCCCAGTATGAACTTATATTTTTCTCGAATACAGCTTTAAATGTGTATTAACATCATCTATTGTGATTGATGCCGTATTTTACACTGGATCGGAAAATTGATCAAATATTTCCGACCCTCTGTTTCATGGAATTGTCTTCTGGGACGGGACTGGCCAGGCTCGAACCGGCGACCTAGCGCTTAGGAGGCGCTCGCTCTATCCATCTGAGCTACAGCCCCAAGTACAAAGCTTATGCAAGCACATACTATGATAGCAGTAGTTTTAGGTAGATTGCCAAGAATTATCCCAAGAACCGCCTCCTATTTCTAAACCACAAACCGAACTTTGTGCTTTCAGGATTGTTTGAGATTTTCCGCCACTTAATTTTCGTAACTCCAAATCTACTTTTCCTTGCATGGTATCCCGACAACAGAATAATAAACCGTTTGCTGTGGGCGCACGCAGGGGTGTACCGGGTAAATGGGTGGTTCCGGTTAATTCAATTTCATAATCTAAGTTTCTGGCTCGCATTTGCCATCTACCCCAGGGCTGAATATCCCACTGTACTTTGGCATTCCAGGGAACGAATTCATAAAATTTGCCTTGATAATGCAAGCCAATCATCGCCACAGATTCCATCCACCACAACACACCGCGCTTACCACCGCCAGCCGTTAAAGCCAAATCTGGTTCGCCATCAAAGCTATTACAGTTTAACCAGAACCATTTTTGCGGAAAAGCACCGCCCCAATTCTTCTCTCCATAAGCTGGCGCGTTAGTAAATTCATAGATTTTGCCATTCCAATCAATTGAACCACTAGCCAAGCCATGAGCCATTAGAATTTGCCATCCAGGTTCAAAAATCTGTAGAGATGACATCCAGCCGGCGGTTGATTGCTGAATACTATTTTGATTTCCCCAATAGTATATGGGCTGAATTTCGTATCGCCAACGGCAATAATTACCAGTAGCGGGATCGTGAATCTCTCCCTGATTTAAGGTAGCTGTGGCTTGATAGCCTTCTTTTACATGACGTTCAAATTCTGTGGGGGGGAGGTACAAAGGTGGGGTGTTGAGGTCGGTTTTACCCCAATGACCTAATCCGAGTACATCTGGACTACCCCAGAATTTCTGCACATCAGGAAAGGTACGGCAGATATATTCATCATTTACCCCCAGGACTTGGGCTGCACCACCGCTATAGGGTTGATTCCCAATGGGGTCTTCTATGGAGTACATGAAGGCGAAGGTTTGACCACTATCGGGCAGAGTTACGCGATAATACCAACCTTCAAAAAAGCGGCGATTACTACCATCCCAATGGTATCCACTATGAGGTGTTTGGGTTGAGTTAAGAAGATTTAGGGGAATTAACATATATTTAATATAGTTGCCTGTTTCTTTCAGTATGAGCGATCGCCTTGATATAAATCATGCTTATGAAATTTTAGGACTGACACCGGGTGCATCACAAGGACAGGTGAAGCAAGCTTACCGTCAGTTGGTGAAAATTTGGCATCCTGATCGCTTTTCTGACTCACAGCAAAAACAGGAAGCAGAGGCAAAAATCAAAGAAATTAATGTCGCTTACAACAAACTTAAGTCTGAACAGCTAAATACTGAAAGTGTGCCTTCTCCTACACCCACAAATACGTCTACAAATCAGGTAAACATATCTGTCCAGCGCTGGGATGCACAAAGTTTTTATAATTGCGGCGTGGAGAATGCTAATAGGGGAGAATATGAGGAGGCGATCGCCGATTTTACTAAAGCTATTCGTCTGAATCCTCTCTATGTTGAAGCCTACAAATATCGAGGCTTTGTTTGTTCTCAATTGGGGTTTGAATATCGAGCCGCTTCCGATTTGAAAAAAGCCGCATCTTTAGAAGATGATACTCTCAATGGATCGCGATCTGCAAGATGGTCAAGGTCATATAAGCCTGTATTCAAGCGTAAATCTCTGTTATCAAGATGGTGTCAGAAAATCAAAAAGCTGCTGAGGATAAATAGGGGATCGCGATAATTTGTAACTTTCCATACTAGAATTAAAAATAAATTTACTAGGTTTCTAGGATGAGCGATCGCCTCAAACCAATGATCCAATGATAAATCGGATGGTGTTGATATAGTAAAGTAATCAAGAATTTTGCCTCATTAATGAATAATAATGATTGAAAGTCTATACCTTGATACAAGTATTATTGGTTATCTTACAATTAGACCAAGCACCAATCTAATTACTGCTTCAAATTCAGTAATTACACAGAATTGGTGGGATACTCGGCGGCAAAATTTTACTCTATATATCTCGGAAGTAGTTTTAGAAGAATTAGCCAGAGGAGATCAAGAAATAGCTACTAAACGGCTGGATCTAATAAATGAATTACCATTATTAGCACTCAATGAAGCAGTGGAAGAATTAGCCCAGCAATTTCTGATAAAAAGCAATCTTCCTCCTAAAGCGTCTGATGATGCCTTGCATATTGCCTTAGCTACTGTTTATAAATTAGATTATTTGTTAACATGGAACTGTAAACATATTGCCAATGCACAAATCCAGAAAAAACTCTCACAAATTAGTATTCAATCTGGATATGAACTACCAACAATTTGTACACCTTATGAACTTATGGGAGACTAACTATGTGGAAAGATGAGGTGTTAGAAGAAATTTATAAAATCCGAGAAGAACACGCTAAATCTTTTAATTATGATTTGCACGAAATTTGTAAAGATTTACGGAAAAAACAGGTAGCTAGAAACAGAAAAATTATTACTCAGCCTCTGGTCAGATTATTATCTGAAACTACATAGGCGATCATATTAAAATGTAATTTCTTATACTAAAATGCAAATAAATTTACTATGTTTTTAGGATGGGCGATCGCCTGAACCCAATGATCCAAAACTTAATATCTGTCCGTATACTCAAAGGACATTCAGACAAAGTTAACTCAGTCGCCTTCAGTCCAGATAGCAAGTTATTAGCCAGTGGTAGCGAAGACAAAACCATCAAAATTTGGTCTTTAACTCACACCGAAACCCCCACCCTTCAAGGTCACGGCGAATCTTCCTGGTCTGGGGGAATTAATTCTGTAGCTTTTAGCCCCAATGGTCAAACTTTAGCTAGTGCGAGTGATGACAACACTATTAAATTGTGGGATGTGCAGACAGGAAGAGAAATTTGCACTTTCACCGGACATGAAGACAAGGTTTATAGTGTTGCTTTTAGTCGCGATGGCAAAACTTTAGCCAGTGGTAGTAAAGATAAAACCGTCAAATTGTGGTCAGTAGAGACAGAGAAGGAAAAATACTCACTCCAAGGACATTCCGATGATGTTCTATGTGTCGCCTTCAGTCCAGATGGAAAGGTTTTAGCTAGTGGCGGTGCTGGTAATGACAAAACTATCAAGCTTTGGTATTTGGATCAACAAAAAGTCTTAACCCTCACCGGACATTCTGACTGGTTTGGCGGAATTAGTTCTCTGGTATTCAGTCCAGATAGTCAGATTTTAGCTAGTGGAAGTTGGGACAAAACAATTAAAATATGGCAGTTGCAAGACGGTCAAGAAATCTCTACTTTGAGTGGACATTCTGATCATGTTTGTTCTATCGCTATCAGTCCAGATGGTAAAACTTTAGCCAGTGGAAGTAAAGACAAGATAATTAAACTGTGGCAGATGAATACAGGAAATCTCCTCCGCAGTCTCACAGGACATGAAGAATCAATTCACTCCCTTGCTTTTAGCCCGGATGGTCAAACCCTAGCTAGTGGAAGTGGTGATAAAACAATCATTTTGTGGCCTGTTCAACCGAGTTAAGACTAAAAATTATGAAAGCGAATATTTCAGCGAGTAGTAAAAGGTTTGTATAGCGTTTCCCACTTTAATGCAGTACAAGAACCCCACCCCCAACCCCCTCCTCCGAAGTTCACCCGGAGGGAAACCCTCCTTGTGACTTCTCTCCGCCGCGAGGAGGGGGCTATGATATACCTTATATGATTAGGAAACGTTATAGTAGGGACTTCAGTTCCTAAATTCAGGACTAAAGTCCTGACTATGAGCAAACATTTTTTATGCGGTATAACTAAGAAATAACTATTGGCTAACTAAGGTAATTACAGTAACTTCGGGGGGACAAAATAAACGTCCTGGGCGATAAGTGCCTAAGCCACGATTGACGTATAATTGATTATTGGACACTTGATGAAAACCTTTCGCCCATTCCCAATGTTTCACTACTTTTGAACAATCTCCTAATAATAATGGTTCCCAACGGCGCAGTTTTTTCGGAAGTTTTTTCAGCAGGTTTTGATAATGAAAAATGGCGGGACCAAATCCTGGTATGACAATATGGCCTCCGTGAGTATGTCCAGATAGTTGCAAATCTACGCGCCACTTTTGCAAAATTTTGGCAGTATCTGGGTTATGGGATAAAACAATGCGGGGTAGATCAGAATTAAGTAGATTCATGACTGGTTCCGGGTTAAATTCCCGTGACCAATATTCAGCTAGTCCGACTATGGGTAATTGTTCTCCCAATGGATAGGCGATTTGATTCCACAGGACATGAACCCCTATGCTAGTCAAAGCAGATGTAATTTCTGCTTGGGAGTGCTTGTAATGTATATCATGATTGCCGAGGACGGCGTAAATACCACAGCGACTTTGTAATTTTTTTAGCCGTAAAGCTAGTTCGTGAATTGGTGTAGGATCGTCGGTTACATAGTCGCCAGTTAAGAGAATTATATCGGGTTCAGCTTGGTTACTAGCAGCGATCGCCTGTGCTAAAAGTTCTTCAGAAATTCTCTTACCATCATAATGAAAATCTGTCAACTGTACTAGCTTTGTCGTTTGTAAAGATTTTGGTAAGTCCGCAATCTTAACCGTTATTTCATCTACTCTTAAACGTCCCGTAAACAACCAGTGCATAGGGCAATAGCGACTCCTCAGACCAGTGTTTACAGCTTATCAAAAATTAAAATACATCTTTGGTAAGTGCCAAAACTTCACGGTAATCTATGCCCTTTGGAGGATAATTTCTGTAACTTCAGGTGGACAAAATAAACGTCCTGGTAAATAAGTCCCTAAACCACGATTGACATATAGCTGATTATTTCCTACTTGATGTAAACCTTGCGCCCATTCCCAATGACGGATAATCAAGTAGTTTCTTTGCAGAAAGGGAAAGTAATTCCGTACTTTCATCGGTATATTTGGCAAAATTTGTTTGTAGTAATTTAACATAGGTCCTAGTCCGGGAATCACAATTTGTCCACCGTGGGTGTGACCAGATAATTGCAAATCAACTCGCCACTTTGCCAATAATTCCGCAGTATCAGGGTTGTGAGATAGGATAATCCGAGGGATTTCAGGGTCTAGTTGCTCCATGACTGCTGTGGGATTGAAGTCTGGTGAGTAACAATCGGCTAGTCCTACGAATGGTAATTCTTTTCCGAAAGGATAGGCGATTTGATTCCACAGGACATTGACACCGATGTTAGTTAGGGCGTTGGTAATTTCGTTTTTTGAGTGTTTGTAATATGTATCGTGATTACCTAAAATGGCATAAATACCAGCCTGACTTTGTAGCTGTTTTAGTCGTAAGGCTAGGTCATGAATGGGTGCGGCGCTTGTGGTTACATAGTCGCCAGTCAATAAAACTAAATCCGGCTTTAATTGGTTGCTAGCTGCGATCGCCTGTTCTAACATTTCTTCTGACAGTTGCAAACCGTCATAATGAAAGTCTGACATTTGTACCAATTTCTTACCTGCTAAAGATTCAGGCAAACCAGCAATCTTAACCGTTAATCTCTCTATACTCAACGGTCCAGATAACAACCAGTGCATAATGTGTTTAATCAACTGCGATGATCGAGCTTACAGTTTAGCGAAAAAATCATCATAAGTCTCGCTTTTACCTGACAATTCCTGACCATTGAACTTTTTTCTGTTGCTCCCGACGATAAGAAAAGAAATATTCTGGAGTTTGGTAAGTACAGTAAGGCGCGATCGCAATTTGTTCGGCGCTAATACCTAAGCTTTCCAGTTGTAAAACATTGACTCGTCGCACATCCAATTTAACTTTTCCGGGTTCGGGGTCTGCGAATAAAGGTGAATTTGGTAAGTCATGCAAAGCAGCGATCATCTGCTGTAAATCTACATGATGTGTAATGCTAGCACCAACTTCCGCCGCGACTTCCAGAGAAACTTGATAAACTTCACCTGCGATCGCGGGTCCCATTGCAATCCGTAAGTCAGCGAGTTGACTACCTTGATTTTGTAGTCGGGCGATCGCCTGGGGAACAATCTTCGCCGCAGTTCCTCGCCAACCCGCGTGTAGTGCGGCTACTTGTCGAGTTTTGACATCGCCAATCAATACAGGTGTACAATCAGCGCTAGCTACCCAGAGAGCTTGTAGAGGGTTTTCGCTGATTAAACCATCACCCAAGACTAAATTAGAATTTTCTGAGCCTAACTGCTGCTCAATTTCTTGTGGGGTGAGAACTATATTGCCATGTACCTGCTGCAAACGATAAGCTGATGCTTCTGGGTGCAGTGCTTTTGTCAAATCTTCAGGCGATCGGCCAAAACTGTTGAGTAAAGAAGCCGTGATGCCAATCTTTGAGAAGACTACTAGTAAGATAGGGTAGTCCTTGCCAATTGTGCCAGTGCCAAGTGTGCATCTTGAACCAAACCGAAACAAAAATCAATCAATTAATGCTAACTTGAACAACGGGATTTCGGTTAACTGCTGTGGGATTTGATCGGCAACTCTTGGAAACTATTATAAAATCGGCTCGTGGGGATACTTATTTACCATCCTCCCTACATATTTTTGAAAGTGTTCCCTCCACAAATCAGACCCTGTGGGACTTGCTCAAACAAGGGGCTGATAAAAAGTCTGTAGTAATTGCCACTCAGCAAACTTCTGGCAGAGGACAATGGGGCCGTCAGTGGATTTCTCCCACTGGGGGACTATACCTTTCGGTGGGTATTGTTCCTAAACTAGAAGCTGCGGATAGTTATCAGCTCACCTTAGCCAGTGCATGGGGAATTGCTGCGGGGTTGCGTCAGTGCGGCGTAACTGTAGGCATTAAATGGCCGAACGACTTAGTTTTGCATGGCCGCAAACTCGGCGGCATCTTAACAGAAACAAAAGTCCACAATGGACAGATCATACAAGCAGTGATTGGTGTCGGCATTAACTGGAGTAACCCAGTACCTGATACTGGCATCAATCTCGAATCCTGGCAAGCTTCCCAGTCTATTCAGGCTATCTCTTGTCTGGAAATGCTCACGAACACAGTTTTACTGGGAATAAAATCCGGTATACAGTGTCTGTGCCAAGAAGGAATAAGTGTACTCTTGTCTCGATATTTAGATTTATTGACAAATATCGGTGATCAGGTATGCATAAATAATGTTTTAGGCACTGTCATCGGCGTAACTTCACAGGGGAATCTTCATGTATCTTTTGAAATAGATGATCCAAATGACATAAAAACACCAGAAATTTATGTCGAACCCGGTACAATCAGTTTGGGTTACGGTAAATCTTCTGTTTTATTTTAGGTTTGTTCAAAATTTCGCTCTTTGGGCAAGACAAACCACTGACATCATCTCTTGAGACTAATTTAAAACAACTGAGAGAAACAATGACGCAGCGCCATAAATCTGCCCATCACCATTTAAACAACTCATCCAGACGCAATTCTTACGGAAAGCTGTTGCAAATTTATGCATCTACGCTACCAGCACAAAGCTTTTTTTTGCTAAGTAGTGTTAGTTTCTTAAGTGGCGGCTTGGCAATTGCCCAAACAGAATCAAGTATAGATAATATTGTTCCCACTGTTGAAAGCTCTCAGCCAGCAGTAGTCATCCCAACTACAGTCAAAAAAGAGTCTGTTTCTTCTGCACTATCTCGACCACAGCCGGAAGTTGCAGAACAGCAAGCTGATTTGAGACAAAGACTACGTAGTAGACAAGAAGTTTCCCCTCCAAAAACAAATGTGACTCCGCAGAAACCCAAAGTTGAGGTTTCTACTCCTAGAGCAAATGTGACTCCGCAGAAACCCAAAGTTGAGGTTTCTACTCCTAGAGCAAATGTGACTCAGCAGAAACCCAAAGTTGAGGTTTCTACTCCTAGAGCAAATGTGACTCAGCAGAAACCCAAAGCTGAGGTTTCTACTCCTAGAGCAAATGTGACTCAGCAGAAACCCAAAACTGAAGTAGCCCAACCGAGTACACCCCGGACTTTACCGGAAAAACTCCCAGAAATTGCCAGACCATCAAATAACTCAAACGGCGCAACCATTGGCAGCACAGGCAAAACCAGGGATTATAATAACGCCTATATTGATCCCATCGATTACAACACCAATACGGCGGCGACTTATCAAGCACCTAACTCTGTGGTGCTAACAGAACGCTCTAGTGGTTGTCAAACCGTTTTACCCTCTGGGCAAACTATATCAGTCAATAATTGCGCTCAAGCACCCCAGGAAACTGCGCGGAATCAGGGAGTAGCTAATTCTGGTAAAACAGCACCCAACTGGCTTCAAGCCAGCCAAAATACTCAGGTAGCGAAGGTTGCAGCAGCTCGACCAGTAGCTCAACCAGTAGCTCGACCAGTAGCCACAAATAACAGCAACAACAGATGGAGTCCTAATCAGGCTGTATCTAGTGGTGCTAGCAAAACTGCATATCGCCCGAATCGGTTTCTCCCGAACCCTAGCGATTTCGCTACTGCATCTCCCATCGCACCCAGTGGTGGAACTCTACCCCCACCAATGACAGCAGCGAAGACTGCACCCCGACCCAGTACAGTAGCTTACGACTTCCAATTAGCATCTGTATTGCCACAAATTCCCTTCACTGGGAGAATCGCCTATCGTAGTGATGGGGGAATGAGCTTTCCGCTTTCTATACCTGCTCGCATTAGTTCTGTATTTGGTTGGAGAACTCATCCCATTACAGGCGATCGCCGCTTCCACGCCGGTACAGATTTAGCAGCACCAACGGGGACACCAGTAGTAGCCGCCGCCGCAGGTACAGTACAAACTGCCAACTGGATGGGTGGCTATGGTTTAACCGTAACTGTTAACCACGCTTCTGCTCAACAAACCCTTTATGCTCATTTGTCCGAACTTTTTGTCCAACCCGGTCAAAGAGTAGAACAAGGAACCGTCATTGGGCGAGTTGGTAGCACTGGTAACTCTACAGGGCCTCACCTGCACTTTGAAGTCCGCCACCTCAAACCAGAAGGTTGGGTTGCTGTTGACTCAGGTGTACAATTACAAGTTGCCCTCAGTCAGATGGTACAAGCTTTACAAACAGCTCGCGTTACCCAACAACCAGATAGCTAGCACCCTCTTGTAGAGACGCGATTCATCGCGTCTCCTCCTAATCACAAATACCCATGTTCTGCTAAAAACTCAGGTGTCAGCATATCGGTTTTTGAATGTTGTTTGCTAGGAGAAAGAAATTTCTCGACATATTTGCCGAGAATATCCCCTTCTAAATTTACCCAACTGCCTGAGACAAGATAGCGGAGATTTGTATCGTCATAAGTGAGGGGAATGACTGCGACTGTGAACTGAGACAAATCCGGTTGATATTCAGCTACTGTGAGACTGATACCATTGACAGCAATGCTACCTTTGGGGACAATATACCGCGCGATCGCTTCGGGTGCAGTAAAAGTCATTTCCCAAGAACTAGCCGTTTGTGCGGCCGTTACTAATTGACCGATACCATCTACATGACCCATGACAAAATGACCGCCCACTTTGCCCCCTACCCGCAGCGAAGCTTCTAAATTGACGTATCCCTGCTGTGTTTGCTCTTCTCCCAGAGTCGTGCGGCGTAGAGTCTCCGGTGAAGCAGTGGCGATAAACCCATCGTTTAAAATTTTCTCTACTGTTAAGCAAACTCCATCTACAGCTACGCTATCGCCGTAAGCCAAATCCTGCATAATGACAGCAGAGGACTGACTTACAAAAGTAATTTGCCATGAATCGCCCCCTACGGGTTTCATCGTTCCTAATGCTTGGATTAATCCTGTAAACACGGCTTTTTTCTCAAACTAATTCTATTAATTGCCTAATTATGCTAAAAATCCACTGTAATTCTGACATTAATGCCGCACATATTAAGTATAATTTCTGACTGTTTCTATTATAAAGTTATTAACACATTCGCATCCTTCACAGGGCATACTTGGTTAATAAGGTTATTGTCTAGGTAGACCACTTTGACTTACTCTGGTGTTCGCAACCAGTTCGGAGTTTAATAGAAGCAATTATAGAGAACAATGCTTATGTTTATTCTCGCCCCCAGATTAACCGAAAAAACAGTATTATTTGTTACAGAGCGTTCAATCGTTAATAGGATTGTAGAGGCTTAGGCAATGATTGAAATGAGAGTCGCTGGCATAGCATTAGATGCCATAACCCGCAGTCCCATCGTACTTTTGAAAGATGCCTCAGATCGGCGGGCTTTACCAATCTATATTGGACAGGAACAAGCGAGGGCAATTATGGGGGCGCTAGAAAATCAAAAGCCTCCCAGACCGCTAACACACGACTTAATTGTGAATCTTTTAGAGTCATGTTCCATGATTCTAGAAAAGGTAATTATTCACTCCTTGCAAAAGGATACATTTTATGCTGCTTTAATTGTCCAGCAAGGCGAAATCAAAAAAGAAATTGATGCGCGTCCCAGTGATGCGATCGCCGTTGCTCTCCGTACAAATGCCCCGATCTGGGTCATGGAAGAAGTGGTTTCTGATGCTTCAATTCCCGTCGATCGCGATGCTGATGAAGCCGAACAGCAAGCCTTCCGTGAATTTATCTCCAATCTTCGCCCCGAAGATTTAATCAAGCGCTTTGGAAATGGCGACAGCTAGATAGGAGGCAGGGAAGAGGCAGGGGGGCAGGGTGCAGGGTGCAGGGGGGAAGAGGCAGGGGGGCAGGGTGCAGGGTGCAGGGGGGAAAGAAACTTACTCAAAACTTTTTTCTTAATAGGACTTACGCAACTGGCATATTATTTGAAGTTTGTAGTGAGGACTTTAGTCCTCAAAATAAGGGCTGAAGCCCTTACTACCAGCAAAAAAATTTTATTTTTTGTGACACTTGCGTAAGTCCTGCTTAACTTAAAACTTTCTTGACTCAGCACCCAGCACTCAACACTCAGTACTTTCCCCACTTAGCACTCAACACTTTTCATGCAATACCGACGCTTTGGCAAAACTAACCTAAACCTTTCGGTTTTCTCTTTAGGAACAATGCGCTATCTGGCTGATGTCGAAAATGCACAGCAGACAATAGCCGCAGCTTTAGCCCTGGGAGTGAATCATCTAGAAACAGCCAGAGGTTATGGCAAAAGTGAGGAGTATCTTGGTACAGCTATCAAAAGCGGATTATCATTACCCCGTTCTCAGGTTTACATCACCACCAAAATTCCGCCAACAGTTGATGCTGATAGTATGCGTCGATGCATCGATGAATCCCTAGAACGATTAAATCTAGATTATCTCGATTTCTTAGGTATTCATGGCTTAAATACTTGGGAGCATCTCCAGTGGGTGCAAGCCAATGGTGGCTGCATGAAAGCCGTCCAGGAGGCTGTTGATGACGGTCGAGTGCGACACGTTGGTTTTTCCACCCACGCTTCATTAGATATAATTCTCGCAGCGATTAATACAGATTTATTTGAATTTGTCAATCTACATTATTACTATTTTTTTCAACGTCATGCCCCAGCAATTCAGTTAGCGGCTGAAAAGGACATGGGCATTTTTATCATTTCCCCAGCAGATAAGGGAGGCCGCCTCTACACGCCACCCCAAACATTAATAGACCTGTGTCAGCCTTATTCACCTTTAGAATTAAACTATAGATTTTTACTCAGTGATCATCGGATTACTACTTTGAGTGTGGGTGCAGCCAACCCAGATGAATTAATAGAACCTTTACAGTTTGCTGATAGTATTCATGAATTAACATCTTCAGAAAAATTAGCTGTTCAAAACTTAGAAGAACACCAAAAAGCTGCTTTAGAAATTGATAAATGCAGCCAGTGTTATGCCTGTTTACCTTGTCCAGAAAATATCAATATTCCTGAAATTTTGCGGTTACGAAATCTTGCTGTAGCTTATGACATGACTGACTATGGAAAATATCGTTATGGAATGTTTGAAAATGCTGGTCACTGGTTCCCTGGAATGAAAGGCAATCGTTGTACAGAATGCGGGGAATGTTTACCTCGGTGTCCAGAAAAATTAGATATTCCTGCTTTGTTAGGAGATACTCACGAAAGGTTAGGCGGAAAAAATAGGAGAAGACTGTGGGAATAATTCGTAATTCGTAATTCAGAGGATTTGTCTGAACACGTTAGAATATAGCTATCCTCAAAATTATCGAACCGCCAAGCCGCCAAGAGCGCCAAGAGAAGAAGGAAGTTTACCAATGATTTAGGATTCCTATATTTGTAGAAATCGCTACCGTAAAAAATTATGGAAGTAACACAAAAGCAATACTATACTCCAGAGGAATATTTAGCCTTAGAGGAAGCTGCTGAGTATAAAAGCGAATATATTGACGGGGTAATAATTCCAATGACAGGCGGAACATTAAAAATATCCGCCAATGAGCATCAAAGCCTTGTGCAGCACGGTTTAAAACCTAATTTTGGGAGATGTCTAATAGATCATAAACGAATCTCTGGCAATCTCTACGCGGCATTAAATTTTGCTTTTAGACAGCAGAATTATGAGGCTTTCGCAGGTGATTTGCGTCTGTGGATACCGCAAAAGCGTATCTATACTTATCCTGATGTGATGATTTTGGCGGATGAACCAGAATTTTTCAATAACCGTCGGGATATCATTGTCAATCCACAGGTGATTATTGAGGTTTTATCAAAATCTACCAAAGGCTATGACCGTGAGAATAAATTTGAGGCTTATCGAACTATTCCTACGTTTCAAGAATATTTACTAATTGACCAAACTCGGATTCGTGTAGAGCAATTTTCTAAGACTGGGAAAAAGCAATGGTCGCTGCGTGAGTATGATGAGGAAGATCAGGCGATCGCACTCAATACTATACCCTTTGAAATTTCCCTACAAGATTTATACAACAAAGTTACATTTGAGCCTGTGGAGTCGGCTGTTGATGAATGCAGTTAAAGCAGGCGCTTGTTTTGCTAGAGTTAGATGTATCACAACTGCTTGCACTCATACCAGTCATTACCTCTTTGTTGTTTTTGGCTAAAAAAAATCATGTTAAAGAGCGTAAAAATAGAAAATTTTCGATGTTTCAAATCTTTCGAGCTTCAGCAGCTAGGTAGAATTAATCTGCTCGTGGGTCGAAATAACAGTGGTAAAACATCTATATTAGAAGCTATTCAACTTTTATGCTCACGAACTAATCTTGAGCCACTCGGCGAAATGTAGATGCTGATGATGATGCGTCTTTGCGTTGGCAAAGTATCAGAAATGCCTGTTTATCAAGTATTGCTAACATTCCTGAAGAAATACCAGCAACAGGATTAATTATTAACACACCAGATGGACAAAAGTTTGGGGTTTGGATGATGCCAGATAATATCATCCCAGGTATGCTAGAAACCTTTTTAGGTTATATGATTCCTCAACCGGGGGAATCTCTTTGGCAATATGCTCAGGAGGTAGCAAGAGAGGCAAAAAATCAAGGAGCAACATTCAAAGATTCCTATATTCATAAAGCGGAAATTTACACTTGGTTAGCATGGCAAGATGAACCGGGTAGACAAATACATCAAGCTATTAAGTATAATATTTTGAATCCGCAAGATGCAAAGGTACAGGGATTTATCAACTGGTTTAGGAATTTGTATGATTTATAAGCTGGTGATATTTAGAATAAGCGATCGCGCTTCGCCAAGTGCCAAAGGCGATCGCATCCCATACCATAGCCGTATACACTTAAATGAAGTACATCATAGCCCCCTCCTCGCTTGCGGGGAGGGGGTTGGGGGTGGGGTTCTAATATCTCACTCAACCAAGAACCGCTATATTTATATATTAAAAATGATAAAAAAGGGGTAAACGTTGAGACACCACTAATGAGTAGCACCAAAATTCACTTAGTTGTTGGCATTCATAACGTTACCCTCACAGTGTTTTATACTGAAAAAGATGATTCTTGGCAGTTCCGGTTGCTGAGTCCTGGTGGTGCAGTGTTTGGTGAGCGCAAGCTTTACTACTCGCCCGAAGCCGCCGAAAAAGCAGCGCGAGAGTGGATGAGAGAAGGCAATTAAAGGCACAAAATTAATTTTTTGTCTCAGCAAGTCCTTCTAAATGAAAAGCCAGATTCTTCAGCGCCATATCAATTTCCGAACTGTAAGGAATGCTGCGCCATCTGGGAGTAGTTGCATTGTCCATTGCAGTTGTTTCCAGGTATTCAGCAACAACCATGAGTTTTTCAGGATCTGTAGCGGCTGTGGCTAAATTTTCTAAAAATTCTTGAGATGTCATGGATTTTCTACAAATAGGTAACAGGATGAAAATTTCATTGCTGCTACGAGAATAACTACTGCACCATCATCAGTCTGTTCATCATACTCATGTTTCCCAAACCTTATGAAAAGCGATATCTCACAAAATCCTGAATTTTCTCCTCAAAATCTTGACCCACTTCATAATTATTGGGATAGTCACCTGTATGAAGACAAACACGCCTTTGTTTGGCAATATGGTGAAGAATTGCTGAAATTGCTCAACCCCAAATCAGGAGAATCTATTTTGGATTTGGGTTGTGGTACAGGACAACTCACCGAGAAAATTGGTTTGGCTGGTGCTGAAGTGATGGGAATCGATAGCGCCCCCGCCATGATTGAGAAAGCTAGAGAAAACTATCCTCATCTATTATTTGATGTTGCTGATGCGAGAAACTTTCAGGTAGACCAACCATTAGATGCGGTGTTTTCTAACGCGACTTTGCATTGGGTGAAAGAACCAGAAAAGGCGATCGCCTGCGTACATCAAGCACTCAAACCAGGAGGGCGCTTTGTGGCTGAGTTCGGTGGTAAGGGGAACGTACAAGCCATAACTCAAGCTTTATCTACTGCTTTGAAATCTCTGGGGATTACAGACGTAGAAACACGGAATCCTTGGTATTTTCCCAGCATTAGCGAATACACAACCCTCTTAGAACAGCAAGGTTTTGAAGTCACTTATGCCATCCTTTTTCCCCGTCCCACACCCCTAGCAGATCAACAAGCCGGAATGGCAAACTGGATTCAAATGTTTGCCAGCACTTTTCTCGCAGGATTAACTCCTGATCAGCAAACAGAAGTCATTCAACAGGTAGAGCAGTCACTCCCACAGAAAATGTATTCTAATGGTAGTTGGACAGCTGACTACAAAAGACTGCGGTTTTTTGCCCTTAGAGTTTAGAAACACAAACAGCAATTATTTAGTCCTAAACCATAAGCGAATTGAAGATATAGCATTTCCTAATCATATAAGGTATGTCATAGCCCCCTCCTCGCTTGCGGGGAGGGGGTTGGGGGTGGGGTTCTAATATCTCACTCAACTCACAACCGCTATAGTTCGCAAATAAAAAATGGTATGCGTTAATGCTTATACACAAACTAAGTCGCAAGACATCGCTTCCTTTACTGCTAACGATTTTTCTGTTCCCAATCTTGCCCTCACTAGCAGAAACAGCCCCAGTCCCATCGCCTTCAGATGCACCTTTAGAACTTGCCTTATTAACTCAGCCTAATGGTGCTGTGATGACAGCCAAAACCATTAACCCAGAAGGATTAACTACACCTAGTTTATGGTGGGAAAAAGAAAATTCAGAAAACAAGCTGTTAGATAATTGGATAGCATATCCAGCGAACGACGAAGCACCCGCCAGAGTAGACCTGATAGTGAATCAGCAAATTTGGAACTTGCTAGACTATCTAGAACGCTACGACTTTGTAAATCGCTTGGGTAGCAGTGCCAGAAAAGACGGTTATAACGTTCGAGTTTTCAATTATCAAAAGAACCTGTTGGCAACTTATACCTGTAATTTTGTCACAAGTCCAACACCATGCCGTATTCAGATGACTAATCAAAATAGGTTAAGGTTGTTGCGCTCTTTCTAGAAGCAATCCAAACTAATTTCTAGTCTTGCTTAATTTTGGCGAACAAAGACTCATACTGCTTCATTGCTGATGGAGGTAAAGCCAGCAGAAATTCACTTTTATCGAAAACTTCACGATTACTTTGTAACAAGCTTCTAAATGGTTCCTGAAGCTCAGACGGAGCAATATCAGGAAAAACTGGCGAATTACTTCTAGTTAGCACAGAAATTTTTTTAGCAACGTCTGGTTGCCAACAAAAATCCATCCACTGTGATGAGAACGTGTCTTTTTCCACACCTGTAGGGCGTACCCATAAGTCTGCCCAAATTGCTGTTCCTGATTTGGGAATAACTGCGGCCAGTTGGGGATAACGCGTCAAAATCGGTATGATGTCGCTTGACCAACCAACGGCTATCCAAGTATCTCCAATAATTAGCGGTTCTAAGTAGTTACGGGAACTGTACAACCTTACCTGTTTGTTGAACGCCCGGAGTTCATTTTCTAAGTTCGGTATGGTGTCAAGATTTTCTGTATTGTAGGATTGTCCCAGCTTTTTCAAAACCAGACCGATGACTTCTCTAGATTGATTAACTACAGAAATTCGCTGTTGCAATCCATCTCGCCACAAATCACTCCAATCCTCCGGTGTCCAACCCAAACTCTGCAACTTTTGACGATGATAAAGAATTACCGTACTACCCCAACGGTAAGGAGCAGCCCAAACATTGCCTTGAGTATCCAAATTACCTTGATTATTGCGCTTTACCAGTTGCTGCCATCTCTCATCTAACGCAGACCACTGTTTTAACTGTTTGACTTCCGTCTCTTCTAATGGTTGAATTAGTTTCTGTTCAATAGCTGCTTTGAGCCAGTAATCTCCTAATGTTACTAAGTCAGATGCAACTGCTGGTTTTGATTCCCTAAATGGTATAAAGCGATTCCAAAATGGTTCATCAGTAGTTTTTGATTTATTTTGCCAACCTTGCAATTGTTGAAATAAATCCTGTATTTGCTCAACTGGGGAAAAATTTAACTGTATCTGTTGCTGTAAACTCTGGCGAAACTGGCGAACTATCTGACTGGGGATAGAACCTTTTAATAACTGGATATTGAGTTTCGTCTGGTTGTTGTTGCCACAACCAACCAGCAGCTGCGAAAGAGCAAGTCCACCTGCACCCAATAAAAAAGACCGTCGATTGATTGATTTTGGATTTGAAATTTGGAATTTTTGGTTATGCATCAATTAAATAAATAGCTAAAATTATCGACTAAGTGCGTATTTAACCGTATTTTCGGAATAATCCGCGCCAAAATAAACCCTTGATTGACTTCCTCACTTTTCACGTCATGTGGAAAAACCAAACCGAAACCTAACCCCCTAGCCCCCTTCCCTGCCAGGGAAGGGGGAAAATTCAAAGCCTTTCCCCTTGCAGGGGAGAGGAATGGAAGTGAGGTTTTCCAGATCCCGTGAAAAGTCAGGATTGACTTCAGAGAAGTATTCTAAAAGTAACTGCTAATGATTTTAATTTTATCAACAAGCATCATCAGTAATACTGATAAAAACCATTGAGTTTTTCTATATATAAATACTTAACTGATTATATCGCGACAAAATTTTTGAAAAATTAAATAATTCAAAAGTATAGCTAATATCACCTGTAAATTGCATAACATAAAGAAAATATACGGAAGAGGGTATTAAATGGAGCCATTACAAACGCAGATCATGAATTTGAGTGATAAACTTGATGCCCTCTGCCAGGTAATTGAGCAACTTGATGATAAAGTGGCTCAAGCTTTCTCGGAATGTTCTTTAGCAAATACACAAGCAAAGAAGAATGAAGACAATGGTGATGTAGTCCGCTACCAGTTAAAAAAACATATTACTTTCAATCCAGAAATGGAACACAAGGATGTATTAACAGATGGTATGTCTTTAGACATGAGTCGGCAAGGTAGCGAGCAGAATTTAACACCAGAAATTCAAATACAACGATTAACAGCACAATTAACGGCAGCATACAATCGCATTGCTGCTTTAGAAGAACAATTAATGAAAGTGAGAATTCATTAAATTATTTATTAGTCAATATTACAAAGGTCTGTCGGCAGTTCTTTGATTTGAGCATTTTGTTTATTTGTATCGGGAGTTGGACTAGTACCGCAGGGCGGAAGTCAAAAGTCAAAAGTCAAAAAGCTTATCCTATAGGATTTTCATTGACTTGGAATGGTTGGTTTATTTACACCGTGCTGTATTAGTCTTTAAGCTGGTCGAGTTGAGCTTCAATGGCAGTTAAAAGCTGATGTTGTGGCCAATTTTGGCTGAGAGAAGCAGCGATGCAAGCAGCTCCCGCCCCTATGCCTTCTTTGACAAAGCCCTGCTCGTAAGCTTGAAGTTGGGGATAGCGGGAATGAGCAAAACTTAACTGAGTAGCAAGCAGAGGAGGGATTGTTTTACCTAAGCTGAGGGCTAAGTCAACGGTGCTACCAGTGGGATCTTCTGCTACCCAACGAGTAGTACCTACCACTACTGCTGCTGGTTGCCAAGATAAATCATAAGCATTGGCGATCGCACTCATTAAAGCATATACGGCCAGCATTTGTGTGCCACCCGCCAGCATCACACCACAACTGCGACTAGCTGCGATCGCCATTCCCGCCACCACCACCTGCATCGGATCACCTACCGCCGCCACAAGTGCTAAGGGGTCTAATAATTCGCCGCCGCCGCCCCTCATCTTCTCCAGTCCAGCCTGTACTACTTCCCACTTTTGTGTATGATTACAAACAGGATGGCTACTGTTGACTTTTCCCCCTGCATCTATACCCAAACCAGTTAAAATTGCCAGGGCAGTTGTAGTACCTCCCACAACGCACTCACCTAAAATCAAATATCCTTCTTGAATATTGTTAGCCAGGCGTTCTCCCCACAATAGTCCTTGCTTGAGCAAATGGTGTACAGTTGTAACTTCCATCGCAGCACCTGTACTTAAACACTGAGCCGGAGCGCCACCCAAATCAATGACTGGCACAGATGGCAGCTGAGGTAAGCCAGCGTTAAACAAATAAACTGGCATATTCAGCGCCTCAACAACAGCACGAGAAATGAGTACAGGTGACGCGCCCGCAGTCAATGGTGGTAGAGGATATAAAGGTTCTCGTCTTGGTCCGTGATATAAAAACTCAGCATCCGCACAAGCCGTATACCTTCGAGCTTCTGGAGTACTACCAGCTGCGGAAATCCCCGGAATTAGACCAGTGTCAGTAAAACCTAAAACACAGGCAAACACGGGTAAACAATCCCTATATTTAGCAATCCATTTTTCACCCTGTTCTATTTGGGTATAAATACGAATCAATTATTCAACCTTCATAATCCATAAGAACCTGTACCCATTGTGGCGGACGGGGAATGGGATTTCCCAAACGATCCAATAACAGCCATGCTGCCAGGTGTACCATAAACAGATAAATAAAGTTATTAAACACAATTAAAATCACTGCGCCTATCTGTACCAAAAATATACTAGGACTAGCTAACAATTGCAGCCTCAGAAATGCCCACTCAATCAGTTCTGTAACTTGGTTAATCACATAAATCCATAGGTCTTCACCCGACAACACAGACAGCAACCACAGCCGAAAAAACACGCCTAACGTACCCAACAGCGTACCCAAAGTAATAGATACAATCCAGGGAACACGACGATACCATGTTGCCCCCAAAAGCACACCCATAAAAGCAAAGGGCATGACAAACAACAGACTACGAACTGGCCCCATTAGCACTGATAGCAGCAACCCAGAAGTAACAGCAGCCATCCAGGCCGCTCTTTTACCCCAGCGCAGGTAGACTAAAGCGATGGGTACGGGAAAAAATATCCGTAATAGGGGACCCAAAGGAAAGTAGAAATTAATAAACCAAATCAAGCTAGCTGCACTGGCTAAAAATGCTGTTTCCACCATTCGTAAAGGCGCATCAACTTTTAGTCTCGGTGGCCTCAACTGCTCTGGCTGCAATTGTGAGTTTAGAGAATTGGGAAATTCCGGTGATGGGTTTTCATCTGGGAGAGAATTTGAAATACTCATGGTGAAAAAAAATTTGACCGACTGTGCCGTAAGTCCTCGACTATAGTTAGTCCTCAAAATTATTGTTGCGTAACTTATACGATCATTTTTTCCAAGGCTGACAAATCAGGAATACAAATTGTGTCAGGGTATCTTGTGATTAACCCTTTTTTTTCTAGCCTTGTTAATACTCTTGTAACTGTTTCCCTCGCTAGTCCACTTAAACTACTCAATTCTCGGTGAGGTAAATTGGGAATTTCTGTCCCAGTTTGCCCTTGTGTTCCCTGTCCCTCTGCCAAAAATAATAAACTGTCAGCTACTCGTGACTGACTATCAGATTCTCGCAATCGCAGTCGGCGGTTAACTTGTCTTAAGCGTCGAGCCATCAATTGTGACAATCGGAGTCCCGCCAAGGGTTCTGTATGCAGTAACTTGACAAAATTTTGAGATGGCATACTGCCAATCATCGTCGGAGTCAGGGTAATCACATCAGTGGAACGAGGGACTTCATCTAACGCCGCCATTTCACCAAACAATTCCCCTTTACCAATAATATTCAGTGTTACTTCTTTACCTTCCAAATTATAAGTACGAATTTTTACCCAACCATCTAATATAAAATATACAGAACCACCCCAGTCATTTTCAAGCAAAATGACTTGATTGGCTGGGTGTGTACGGGTAGCAAGATTGGTAAGAGCCATCTCTACAGCAGCTTCTGGCAACCCTTGAAAAAAGGGAGCCGAGATGATCCAGGGATTGCGGGTTGCTTGCAAGCTATATCGGTCTTCCATTACGGCATATTTATTAAAGCTGTGATATGTAATATGTAATATGTAAAAAAACAAGGTGTTCTATTCAGCTTAAGCTATCGAACCACCAGCATTACATAAAACTTACCCAAAGTTGTGGCGTTTACTTCCTGTTTCATCCTGGAAATCTCAGCCTCAACTTGTCCAGAAAGGGAATATGTTGGTCAGTATAGTGCCGGAAAAGCTACCCAAAATCAGTAGTCATGTATAAAGACAGCCAGGAATTAGGTTATGGTTTATTGACCAAAAGAGGCAGGGGAGCAGGGGGCAAGGGGGAAGGATTCAGGATTTTCCCTGCCAACAGGGAACAGAACAACTAAATTTATTGAGAACATTAGAAAAAAATTATAATTTGTCCTTATTTCAAGCCCTTAAATTTATTTATGGGGTTCTCCCCTGCCCCCCGCACCCTGCCCCTTTTCCTCTTCTTTGACCATAAAACATCATCAAACAATACCAATGATACTCAACTTAGTTAATTTTTGCTAATTTAAGATTTTCAGCTATTTACCTAGAGCAGAACTCAAGTTAAAAATGCCCCCTTGCCATTCAGCCATCGGTTAGCTACATTAATTACTCATGTAGGTGTAAAGATGTAGCATTTTTTGAATGGATGTTTTCAATCACTAGTACCGCTAGGCGGAATTCTTCGTTCTTCATAGCAGCCGACGGCAGGCTATGCCCTCCAGGGCTTTACGTAAGTAAGTCGTAATTCGGAGACCACAAGCGTTTCATTGATTTGGAATGGGTGGTTTATTTATGCCATGCTGTACTAGACACGTCCGAGAAGCTGTAACATTGCGTGTATGTGAGAGGGTAAAAAAATTTGTATAGAAATAAATTCGTAATACCTTTTGTAATTTAGATTTTAAATAGCCATCAAGTTAATCTTCTCAAACGGGTGTTGATTGATGAGCTACAAGCCTCTTAGTAATCCCTAACATAATTCCAGTGAGGAGTCTCAAGGGTTCCCACCTTAATTTTCATAAAAGTTAAAGTACATTTCTAGCTAAGGTAATTTAAAGTGACTTCCCGCGCAGATGAAATCCAAAAATTGATTGCAGACATTGATAACTTACTTAACAGTAGTGGTAAGCGGCTGTCTAGGCTTCTGTCTAATCAGACACCGGAAGCCAGAGAAGTGTTAGAAAAAATTCGTAACTTCCTCTCCCAGCAAAGAGAAAGTGAGATTTTAAATAGTCAAAACCAAAATAAGGGGACTGGAGATACGCAAAGGTCGCCTTTGTTGGAAAAATATGTCAGTCAAGGTAATATCCAATCGGGAGCTACGCCACGGGAGCTATCAGCAGGGCAGAACCAACTGACCACCGAACGAAGTGATTTACTATCTCAGCAATTAAAAAGCGAATTATCGACATTAATCCAGCCGTTGCAAGCAGAATTAGCAGCAATGATGCAAGAGCGTGCGACTCTTTTACAGGAAATTAGGCAGCTAGAGCAAAGGAAACAGCACAACTCCTCTTTAAGTCAGCAGTGGGCTAATCAGGAGCAGATGATTTCCGAATTTTTGCAGTTACTTATGAGCCGCATTGCTTCTAATTTAGTGCCACAGATAGCGGAAAGTGTCGCCCATTATTCCAGTTCTGCCAGTACGAATAATGAGAACAAAGAAGTTATATCCTCTGCGACGCAATCTTTCTTAGAATCATCAGAACAGGCGCAGAGGTTAACACATTTGACCAAGGAACTGGATAAACGTCTATTATCCCTAGATGGGACTGTGAATTTTGTCTTTGAGGCACTACAGCGCAATATCAATACCTATCACGAGTCTTTATGCCAAGGGTTGGCGAGAATGCACAGTACGGGTGTGCAGGGCGAGCAGTTAATGGCGAACTTTCTGAATAATTTAACGCAGCACTTGCAGCAAGAAGCCCCTACTACTTTGTTATCTTTTCCAGAGTTAGAAAAAAATGAACCTTTATCTGCATTACCATCATTACCAACGCAGGCAAATACTATTGAGCCAGAAGCAATACAAGCAAATCCGCTCATGGATAAAACCAGTCGGGCGTGGGAATTTATAGCTCCAGAAATTTCATCTTCTTCGTCATTAAATGTCAATGAAGATGAATTTTTTACAGATGATTTGGATGCGATGCTTTTGGAACTTGGTGTAGATGATTCTGGAACATCTAGTAATAGAGCAAGTGCAGCACAGCAGGATGCTTTGGAATTCATTGGTGATGAAGTAGATCAACTTTATGCTAGTTTATTGGGGACTGTTGATTTTACTAATCTCAGCCTTGATGTAGAAGATTTATCATTGTCGAATATTCCTGAGACTATACCTGCATCTTTCACTTCTTCCTTAGAATCAGAGGCGATTCCACAGGATGAGAATATTCCTGAGACTATACTTGCATCTTTCACTTCTCCCTTAGAATCAGAGACGATTCCACAGGATGAGAATATTCCTGAGACTATACTTGCATCTTCAATTCATCCTTTAGAATCAGAGGCGATTTTAACAGATCACATTGCAGAGTCTACACCCACACCTCTAATTCAACCAGAACAACAGATTTTCAATCCTGGGTTTGAGGAAGCAAATACGGAATCAGACTCATGGCAAGAATTGTTTTTTGACGAAGATCAGAATGCAGATAAATCCTTAAGTCTTTCTGGGTTTTCGGAATCAGCAGTTGCATTAACTAATAGTGTTCCTTTGCAGCCCAGCAGTGCTGATACAATTACAGCGCTGAGTGACTTATTTGCTGATTTAGATGTTGAAGCGCAGCCGTTGGATGTCTCTTCTAGTTTGGAAACAGCAGGAGTAATCACCAATAGTCAGCAGTCGTCAGTCGTGGCTGATGGTGAGGAAGAGGGGGATTTAAATAACTATATTCCGGCTTCGCTACAAGAAAATTTGCTTTCACCAGAGGAGAGCCAATCTGTAAATCTGCCGGATATTATTCTAGATGAAGAGCAGATTCAACAGTTAAATGAGGATTTAGCCAACTTTGATGAAATGCTGAAGCCTGATTTGAATTTAGATATTTTTTATGCTTTTGAAGATGGTATAGACCAGGAAATGTTGACTGATTTTGATCCGCCAAATTTTGCTGATTCTGGTGTGGATTTATTCCAGGTTAACCCAATATCTTGGCCGCAAACAGAAGCTGACTTAGATTTTAGTCCGACAAATGAGAAAATAGAGTCTGTAAATAATAGAGATGCTTCCCGCAATGTTCTGGATTCAGTTTGGTATCTAGGCATTGATGTGGGTACAACTGGAATTTCTGCGGCTTTGTTGAATCGTTCTACTGCTGTTGTTTATCCTATCTGCTGGTCATCAGAAAACCAACAGGGAGTTGCTTGTTTTCAGCAATCGTTTCGTTTGCCGGCGGAGGTTTATCTGCCGACGGCTTCTGTACCGCAAGGAGAGACTGAAAAAATAGAGGTCCAGGCGGCAGAAAATTGGCAGAATAATTGTTATTCAGTAAAGTTGAAGCCTTATTTGCAGGTAGCTATCCCGTATCAGAATGAACAACAAAAATGGCAACCTGTATTACAGTTTAATAAATTTTCTGCGGGACCTTTGATTTGGGTTGTGCGATCGCTCTCTAAATTACTATTGACTTTGAAAGCAGATCGCCGGAGTACAACCCAAGGTTTAATCGCGACGGCTGTGGGTTTAGATGAAGAAACTTTCCATGCCATTATTAATCATATTGCTGGTGTAATTTGCAGCTGTCCATCTAGCTGGTCAGAACAATATCGCTTTAATGTGCGCGAAGCTATACTGACTAGCAAATTAGTCCCACATCCACAGCAAGTATTTTTTGTGGAGGAAGCGATCGCTAGTCTCCTAACTATACTCGATAGCGCTAATGGTGAAACAGTGCAAATCAGCGATGCCCAAGGTTTACATCCAGCTAAACCAAGCGATGATGCTGTGGTTGGTAACACTTTTGTGATTAATATTGGGGCAACTACTACCGAAATGGCACTGGTAGATTTACCAGAGCAGCTGCAACAATTGGCGCACCATGATTTTATGCTCCATAGTTTTGCCTATGCTAGTAACGGAATTGAGCAAGATATTATCTGCCAGTTGCTGTTTCCCTCAAAATATCGGCAACCGCGCTGGGAAAACGCAGGAGACAGTACAACAATTACCAACAATCTTTGGCAATGGCAACCTGCTTTTCCAGGTTTAGATCAAATGCATTGGCAAAGTTTGGGATTGGAAGAATTAGACTTACCACAAGTAGGGGAACCGGATCTGACGGCTCGGATTCGTCTCCAGCAGAGGTTAGAAAGTTCTTTGTTAGGACAGGCGGTGCTAAATGCAGCGATGGCCTTGAAACTGATTTTGCAAAATCAAGATTCCTTTACTTTGGAATTAGCAGATCAGCGATGGGTATTACAACGACGAGATTTAGAAAACCATGTGTTTATCCCCTTTGTGCGCCGCTTGAACCGAGAATTTAATAAGTTATTACTAGCTCGTGGTATACCCACGGAAGCAATTAATCAAGCTATTTTAACTGGTGGGGTAGCTTCTTTAGGACTTGTGAATAATTGGTTACAGCAAAAACTGCCGAACACCAAAATTATTCAAGATTTTTATCTTGGTGAAAACGGCGCGCCCCTTTGCAGTCGGGTAGCATTAGGTTTGGCGATGTTACCTTTGCATCCCCAGGTTTTAGATCAACCCCAGCAACAGTACACCGACTATTTCCTGTTTATGCAGTTGCTGCGGCTGTTGCCAGATAGAACTTTATCTTTTAGCGAAATTCTCCTGCTATTTGAGGATTTTGGGATTAATACGAGTATTTGTCAGCAACGCTTATTAGCCTTTTTGTCAGGTGAGTTACCTCCGGGCTTAATACCTGCAACCCCTGATTCTACTTGGCTTACCAGCAGTTCTCAGCAGAATTCTGACTACCAGGCGATCGCATCTGCACCACTGTTTGTTAAGCAAGGAAATCTCAATTATCGTCCCAATTTCCCACAAATTCTAGTTTTGCGCCGTTATCTTGATGCTATCCAAGCCAGTACTCAGCAGCCAATGGATGAGCCTTACACGGTGAATTTGGCTTTGGAAGTGACTTCTTAAGTGATCTGAATCCCCCTAAATCCCCCTAAACCCCTTCGGGGATGCGCCTTCGGCGTAGAAAAAGGGGGACTTTAAGAAAATTTCCCCCCTTCTCAAGGCAGGGCTGATTCATTCGCTTGTGTTGGAGATTTGTCAAGAGGATAATCTCACGCAAAGGCGCAAAGACGCAAAGAAAAATCAGGTATTTCGGTCTGAAGACACCAAAATTTTTTGTCCTAATTGTGGATTTGCACTCAATTTTTATCTCTTTGACCCTTGCAATTTTAACCCTTTTAGGGAACGAAACAGCCCTGCTTCTCAAGGGGGGCTAGGGGGGATCAAAACGTGATGAGGCAACTTGATAAGACTTGTATCTCACTTAACTGATAAGTGCTATAAATACGGTTCAGATCAGAATAATTAACCGCCGATAAATCAAGATGTTTAATAATCTGTTTGGCAAATGAATTACTACGAAGAAACTATTTACCCCTTGACACCACTACCTGTTTCTGTGGGTACAATATAACGTTGGACAAATAAGAATAATAGCAGGACTGGGGCAATAGAAATGATGGAACCAGCCGCTACTAATCGCCAGTCTAAAGAAAATGTCCCGGCTAACTTCGCTACTCCTAAAGGTAGGGTATATAAGCTTTCATCTTGGATGACAATTAACGGCCACAGAAAGTCGCTCCAAGAACCGATGAATACGAAAATAGACAGGGTAACTAATGCTGGACGAACTGCTGGCAACATAATATGCCACCATAAGCCTAATTCTGAACTCCCATCCATGCGGGCGGCTTCTTCTAATTCTTTGGGGACACCCATAAACGCTTGTCGCAGTAAAAAAATCCCAAAAGCTGATGCTAAACTGGGAAAAATTATGCCTAAATAACTATTTCTTAAACCTAGTTGAACTGTTAAAATATACAGGGGAATCATCACGATTTGAAAGGGAATCATGATGGTTGAGACGATGGCAATAAAAATGGCGTTTCTTCCCAGAAATGACAGTCTGGCTAAGGGATAAGCGGCTAAAGAACAAAACAGTAGATTCAAACCCACTGTCAGGACTGCTACTAAGGTACTGTTGTAGAGGTATTGTGTAAAAGGTAGCGATCGCCAGACACTAAAGAAGTTATTTAATGTTGGTTGACTGGGTAACAACTGCGGCGGCGACTGTAAAATGTTTTCTGTGGGAGACTTCAAAGCTGTACTAATCAGCCAAAGCAAAGGAAAAAGTGTCACCAGTGCGATCGCGCCTAATAACCCATAGATTAAAATAGTTTTTAGTCGGGAATTAGAGGTTTTCAAAATAACAATTAGTTGAAATTCAATGGTTTTCAGTAATCACAACTTGTAATGGTTTATCCCAAGGTTCCAGAGGTATTTGGGGTAAATACGCAAAATCAAAGACAATGCCGATAGTGGGCTTATTTGCCCAATGGGGTGAACTGAGTAAACGGTCATAATATCCACCGCCATAACCCAGACGATATCCCTGATAGTCGCAAGCCACACAGGGAACGAGAATCAAATCAACATCAGCAGGGTCTACAGTCGGGGCATAAAAATCAGGTTCAGTAATACCATAAGCACCGACTTGAACAGAATCTTCAGGTTTCCAGAGATGCCAATGCAGAGACTGACCAACGCAGCGTGGAAAACCCCAATTATAGTTAGTATTTGTAAACAATGGACTCAAGTCTGGTTCTTGACGAAAACTGAAATAAGCGAGAATTGTTTTAGCCTGAGTAAATAGAGTATAACCTTGCAACTGGCTACAGATGCGATCGCTCCTTTCCCTCCATTCATCCACAGACATAGATTGCCGTTTAAGTATAAGACTCCGACGTAAATCAACCTTCCCCATGCAAAAAACCTCCGCGTACCTCTGCGCTTACCTTAGCGCTCCTCTGCGTTAAAAAAAAAGGTGGGCATCGCCCACCCCACAGTAACTATGCAGCGTTTTGGCGATACCAATCAATCGTATTCCTTAGCCCTTGCCTAAAACTGACCTGAGCCGTGAAATCAAAAGCTTCCTTAGCCCGTTCAGTATCCAAACAGCGCCTGGGTTGACCATTTGGCTGATTTGTTTGCCAAACAATTTCACCATCAAACTCCATCAATTCGCAGATGAGAGTAATTAAATCGCGGATAGTGATTTCTTCACCCGTTCCCAAATTAACTGGTTCAGAGTCATTATAGGAAGTAGTACCCATGACAATTCCCCGCGCCGCATCTTCGGAATAGAGAAACTCACGGGTAGGACTACCATCACCCCAAACCGGAAGTTGTTTTTCTCCCTTGATTTGGGCTTCATGGACTTTGCGAATTAACGCGGGAATGACGTGGGAACTGCTGGTGTCAAAGTTATCTTCAGGTCCGTATAAATTTACTGGCAACAAGTAAATGCCATTAAAGCCATACTGCTGGCGGTAAGATTGTAATTGCACTAAAAGCGCTTTCTTAGCGATTCCGTAGGGAGCGTTGGTTTCTTCGGGGTAGCCATTCCAGAGGTCATCTTCTTTGAATGGCACTGGTGTAAATTTGGGATAGGCACAAATTGTACCCACACAAACAAATTTTGCAACTCCAGCTGCGTGGGCAGCGTGAATTAGCTGAGTACCCATGATTAAGTTGTCGTAAAATAACTCGGCGGGTTTTTCGCGGTTTAGACCAATACCACCGACGTGAGCTGCTAAGTGAATGATAATGTCTTGTTGGTCAACTGCACGCTGGCAATTTTCCATGACACGTAAATCATGCTCACGCGATCGCGTGACTGTAATTTTAGCACTATCAGCCCCAGCTTTACACAGTTGCGAAATTACCTGACGACCCAGGAAACCCGCCCCACCAGTCACGAGAATCCGTTGATTTTTGAGTTCTAAGGCGGTCATAATTTTATAGTTTGCGGTATAAATCAGAAGTGGAGAGCGCCTAGTTCTTGACGAGTAGTAGCAATATCATCAGAAGCTATGCCATTACCATTGGGTGAAGTATGACCCAACGCCTGTAAATCTGCTTCTACCATCAGAGCTACCAATTCGTCAAAAGTCACTGATGGTTCCCAACCTAACTTTTGTTTGGCCTTGGTAGGATCACCAATTAACAAGTCTACTTCCGCCGGACGAATATAGCGATCGTCAAACTCCACATAATCTTCCCACTTCAGGTTGACATAACCAAAGGCCTTTTCCAAAAATTGGCGCACAGAGTAAGTTTCACCAGTCGCAATTACGTAGTCTTCAGGCTGTTCTTGCTGCAACATCAGCCACATAGCTCTTACGTAATCCTTGGCGTAACCCCAATCTCTTTTAGAATCGAGATTACCCATATAAATTTTCTTCTGTTTACCAGCGACAATTTTCGCCACGGCTCTAGTAATTTTGCGAGTCACAAAGGTTTCACCCCGCCTTGGTGATTCGTGGTTAAATAGGATGCCATTACAAGCAAACAAATTATACGACTCACGGTAATTCACCGTTTGCCAGTGGGCATAAACTTTAGCACAAGCATAGGGACTGCGGGGATAAAACGGGGTGGTTTCGCTTTGGGGTACTGCTTGCACTAAACCAAACATTTCTGAGGAACCCGCTTGGTAGAAACGCACCTGAATTCCTGTGCGTTGCTGGTAGTCGCGGATGGCTTCTAGTAAACGCAGTGTTCCCATTCCCACTGCATCAACTGTGTATTCTGGTGAGTCAAAGCTGACTCGAACATGAGATTGAGCGCCCAAGTTATAAATTTCTGTGGGCTGGACTTCTTCTAAAATTCGGCGTAAGGTTGTACCATCAGTCAAATCGCCGTAGTGAAGAAACAACCGCACTCCCTGTTTGTGAGGATCTTCATACATATGATCAATGCGGTCTGTATTAAAGGTAGAAGTCCGGCGAATAATACCATGCACCTCATAACCTTGCTCTAGTAAAAACTCACTCAGGTATGAACCATCTTGACCAGTAATACCAGTAATTAACGCGCGTTTTTTTTCGGTCATGCTCAATTATCCTTTGTTGCCTTTGATAAAATAATTACACATCGATTGATACAACCTAGCAGCTAAAGACTAGATTGCCTAATGGAAAGCCTCATAGTTTTAGCAACTAACAAAGAGAGGTTTTCCGTCACTAAATATACTTATTAAATACTAATTTTACAAGTTAGCTCTAAGCAGTTTAACTCAAAAGCAACGTAATATGTGGTATAATTTATTTAATCTTTGCCAAAAGTTTATATAGTTTTCGTTTTATTAAGTTTGAATCAATCTGCTAGGCAGATTCCTGAGTTTCTACGCCCACAATAGCTGGCGTGTCGTAGCCATGAGGGGCATGGTAGGGTGGACAAAACCTCCCCGTACCGTTCGGCTACGCTCACGGCCAGCCCGCCCACTGCCTCTTCAGTACGCCCCGTTATTTTTAGGACGAATAACCACATTAATTGTTTTAAATATTATCCATAAATCAAGCCAAAAATTCCTAAATTTGACATAATGCAGGTCTATTTGGACTCTTCGGGGATAAGGAATGTCATTGCGTCCAGAAACTTGCCATAATCCAGTGATGCCTGGACGGATAGTTAAAATATGGTCAATGTGACAACCATATTTGGGAAGTTCTAACTCTACTAAGGGGCGGGGTCCAACAACACTCATGTCTCCTGTGAGAACGTTCCAGAATTGAGGAAATTCGTCCAAGCTGGTCATTCGCAAAAATTGACCAATGTTGGTAATTCGGGGATCTTGTTTGAGCTTAAAGCTGCTCTCGAATTCTTGGCGCAACTGGGGCGATGTTTCCATTATTTGCATGAGCATCTCGTCTGCATTAGTCACCATTGTGCGGAATTTAATACAATTGAAGGTTTTGTAGTTTTTACCTACCCGCTTCTGAATATAAAAAATTGGGCCTTCTGAGTTCAAAGCAATCAGCAAGGACAAAATTAAATAGAGGGGGAAGAACAAAATCAATACCAACAGGGAAAAAATTATATCAAACAGTCGTTTAGCAAACTCTCCGTTTAAACCCTGAACAGACAAACCTCTGGATTTGAGCTTAGGCGTTTTTGTTTTTTGGCCGCGTCTTAAAAAAGTACGCGTAGACGCTCTAGTGTCTTGCCGTTGGGCTTTGCCATTCGTAAAGGGTATGTATCGCTTACCGGAGAGGAGCGAGCTTTGAGAAGTCATCGTACTCCTTAATAATCCACACCACACATAGTCCCAATCTTAAAGCCAAAATGAAATGCTTCTGGGGATATATTGCCAAAAGCGCACAAAATAAGAAATTAAATTTGGCTATTCATTTTGAAGATGTTCTTTCTTTGTGGCATTGGTCGATAAATTTTAAATAGCGATCAGCAAAAACTTGCAATGAGAACTGGGAAGCGTGCGATCGCATATACTCAGGATTGAAAGCATTTTGATAAATTTCAAATTTTTCTACGGCTTCAATCACAGCTGCTGGTGTTTGGTTTGAGAAAAATATGCCCGTGGCTGTATCTATATAAGACCGCAAATCGCGCACACTTTCTAAAGCACCGCCAGCCCCGTAGGCAATTACTGGAGTCCCACAAGCTTGTGCTTCGACTAAAGCAATGCCAAAATCTTCACAAGCTGCATAGACAAATGCCTTAGCTCTAGCCATATATTTTTTCACCACATCATCAGGTTGCCATCCCATTATTTGGATATTAGAGTTAGCTAGATCGCGAATTTTCTTCATCTCTGGACCTGTACCAATAATTACCAATGGTAGTTTTAGGTGATTAAAAGCTTTGACAATTAAAGATACGTGCTTATAGCTGACTAACCGGGAAACTACGAGATAAAAATCTGATTTTTGTCCTAAAAATAGACAATTATCAATATCGACTGGGGGATAAATCACGGTTGCTTCTCGACGATAGCAACGCCAAATGCGACGAGCTGTGTGCTGCGAATTAGCGATGAAGTAATCAACGCGATTGGCACTCAATACATCCCACTGGCGCAAACGATGCAATAAATATCGAGTTACCCATCCGGCTAAACCATGACCCAAATTACTTTCGCGGAGATAATCAAAAGTTAAGTCCCAAGCATATCGCATGGGGGTATGGCAATAACAAATGTGTAACTGATCGGGGGTTGTGAGAATTCCTTTGGCGACAGCATGAGATGAGGATAGAATTACGTCATACTGACGTAATTCCAATTGTTCAATCGCTAATGGCAACAAAGGCAGATATTTTTGCACCCCGTTACGAGCATAAGGCCAGTGCTGGAGAAAGGTTGTGCTAATCTGACGTTTGTATAAATAACTTTCAGAATTGGTGGATTCAAAATCAATGAGAGCGTATAAATTGGCATCAATATGATTCAGAATTTCCTGCACAACTAGTTCTGAACCGCCTGTGGCTTTCGGTGTCAGCCACTCATGAACCAAAGCGTATTTCAAGGACACAGCTAACTTTTATAGATGGAAAAAACTTTGCAATTTACGGAGTTAACTGAAGAGTTTTTTTGCGAACAAGATATTGGACTTGCACCAGATTCAGTATAGGACGTAATTTGCTTAAAAGAGTTTCCAGATGGATACTGCAACCTGATAATCTCAAATTAGGGAGTGGGGAATGGGGAATGGGGAGTGGGAAATGGGGAGTGGGAAATGGGGAGTGGGGAATGGGGAATGGGGAGTGGGGAGTGGGGAATGGGGAGTGGGGAGTGGGAAATGGGGAATGGGGAGTGGGGAGTGGGGAGTGGGGAGTGGGGAATGGGAATCCTTTATCCTTTATCCTCTAGCCTGTACTCCTGACTCTCTTGACAAGACGTAAAAGCTAAAAACCGGGAATTTATGCGAATTTTGATCATGGGTGGTACTAGGTTCATTGGTGTTTACCTGACTCAACTGCTGGTTGAACAAGGACATGAAGTGGTACTTTTCAATCGGGGTAATCGTCCTGTGCCTTCTTTACCAGGGGTAGGACAAATTATAGGCGATCGCACTAACGCCTCTCAATTAAAGGAAAAATTATCATCAGAAAAGTTTGATGTCGTTTTTGATAATAATGGCCGCGAACTCACTGATACTCAACCATTAGCAGAAATTTTTCAAGACCAAGTGCAACATTTTGTCTATATGAGTTCTGCGGGGGTGTATCTCAAATCTGACCAATTACCGCACATCGAAGGCGATGCAGTCGATCCGAAAAGTCGTCACCGGGGTAAGCATGAAACCGAAGCTTATTTGATGCAGCAGAATTTACCGTTTACTTCCATTCGCCCCACGTACATTTACGGACCGCAAAATTATAATGATTTGGAAAGCTGGTTTTTTGATAGAATCGTGCGCGATCGCCCCATACCGATTCCTGGGAATGGTTCGCATATTACCCAGTTAGGTCATGTCAAAGATTTAGCCCAAGCCATGACACAGGTAATCGGCAATTCACAAGCCATCAGACAAATTTATAATATTTCAGGCGATCGCTATGTGACTTTCGATGGTTTAGCCCGTGCTTGTGCGATCGCGGCTGGTAAATCACCGGATGCAGTAAAAATTGTGCATTACGACCCCAAAAAATTCGATTTTGGCAAGCGCAAAGCTTTTCCCATGCGAGTGCAGCATTTCTTCGCCTCGGTGAACAAAGCTATGACAGAATTAGCGTGGAAACCTGAATATGATTTAATTTCCGGGTTGGCTGATTCCCTCGAAAACGATTATCTACAAACTGGGCGAGATCAAGCTGAAGTTGATTTCTCTATGGATGAAGAGATTTTACAAGCCGTCTAAAATGCCTGGCTTTCCGTGTTCTACTGGCATGGAAAGCCGATTTTTATTAGCATTATACAAACGTAGCCATAATCAGAATCACCTATGACTGAATTATTGCCAGATTCTCTCTATAACGTTTTAGAAGTCCGCGCCCGGTTAGCTGAAGGACCCATCTGGGATTCTACCCAGGAGTTGCTGTACTGGGTGGATATTTTTAACCATCGAGTGCATAGATTCTATCCGGCTACGGGCAAAGATGAGTATTTTGATGTGGGAGACTTGGTTGGTGCGATATCACCAGCCGGGGATAATCAATTAATCATTGCATTACGCCATCAATTGGCATTTCTCGACACTCAGACAGGCTTAGTTAACACCATTATCGAAATTGAACCTGACAGACAAAAGAACCGCCTTAATGACGGTAAATGCGACCCTCAAGGACGCTTTTGGATTGGTTCCATGTCCTCAGAAGCAAATCAAGCCAGTCTATACCGATATGACCATGATGGTTCACTACACGTCATGGAAACAGGACTAACTATTTCTAACGGTTTGGGTTGGAGTCCTGATCAAAAAACCTTTTATTTGACTGATTCGCCGCAACAAAAAATCTACGCTTACGATTTCGACTCGGATACAGGTAATATTAGTAATCGCCGGGTTGTAGTTGATTTAACTCATGAATCCTTCCATCCTGATGGGTTGACGATAGATAGCGAAGGCTACATTTGGTCAGCTATGTGGAATGGTTGGTGTGTGATTCGTTTTAGCCCCACTGGTGACGAAGTATTCAGAATCCAATTACCTGTACCACTAGTGACTAGTTGCACTTTTGGAGGTGAAGATTTGCGAACACTTTATATTACTACGGCTTCTGTGGGACTCCAGCAACCGGAAATTGACAAAAGTTTCTATTCTGGTGATTTGTTTGCTTTCAAAACTGAGGTGGCTGGATTACCTACATCCGGTTTTCACGGTTAGTTTGGTTGTTGGAAGATAAACGTTAGCATAGCTTGCGCGAAGCGCATACCACAGAGGACGCAGAGGACACAGAGGTAAGAGGGGAAAGGGAGAGTTAGTTGCTGATTTAGAATTTATTTTCAGTAAAAAATTTTTAGTTTTTGAGAAGATATGCAAACAGTATTAGTTACAGGTGGGGCGGGTTTTATTGGGGCTAATTTTGTCCTCCTAGCAAGACAGTCAGGATGGGCTAATGTAATTAATTTGGATAAGTTAACTTATGCTAGTAATTTAGGAACGTTATCTGAGTTACAAGGCGATAAAAATTATCATTTTGTGCAAGGAGATATTGGTAACTTAGAGTTAGTCGCTTATTTATTAGAAAAATATCAGCCAGATGCAATTATCAATTTTGCGGCTGAAAGTCATGTTGACCGTTCTATTTTGAATCCTGAAGATTTTATCCAGACTAATGTAGTCGGTACATTTAAGCTATTAGAAGCCAGTCGATTTTATTGGCAAAAACTATCAGCATCAAAACAGTCAGAATTCCGCTTTTTGCACGTTTCAACAGATGAAGTATATGGCTCCCTTCATCCCCAAGATCCAGCCTTTTGCGAAGATACACCCTATGCACCCAACAGTCCTTATGCAGCCTCAAAAGCAGCATCTGACCATTTTGTAAGAGCATATTATCACACTTATGGATTCCCTACTTTAACAACAAATTGCTCTAACAATTATGGCCCGCGTCAGTTTCCGGAAAAGCTGATTCCTTTAACTATCCTCAATGCTATAGAAAATAAACCATTACCTATATATGGTGATGGTCAAAATATCAGAGATTGGCTTTATGTTATCGACCATTGCGAGGCGATTAACCTAGTTTTACAACAGGGAAAAGTTGGCGAAACTTATAATATTGGCGGTATCAACGAAAAAACTAATTTGATAGTTGTGGAAAAAATTTGTGCAATTCTCGATGAATTAGCACCTAAACCTGATTTTTCCCATTCTTCCTTAATTACCTTCGTTAAAGACCGTCCGGGACATGATCGAAGATATGCAATTAACTGTAGTAAAATTAGTAATGAATTAGGCTGGCAACCTCAAGAAAACTTTGATAGTGGTTTATTGAAAACTGTGCAATGGTATCTAAATAACTCAGCCTGGATTAATCAAGTACGCTCAGGAGAATATAAATCCTGGTTAAAACAAAACTACGAAAATAGAAAAACTTAATCTAGCATTTCCTAATCATATAAGTTATGTCATAGTCCCCTCCTCGCTTGCGGGGAGGGGGTTGGGGGTGGGGTTCTTGTATCTCACATCCCAAAAAGTTGCAGACAAAAGCACATCCACATCACAACTAAACTCCCACATATCAGGAAATAAGACCTTCCGATATTCTAACCGCACCTGTGACAAAGCATCTTGCCAAACTTCATTAAAAACTTCAGCAAAGTAACCCTTCAAACTCGGAGATTTTTTCAATAGTCGCCGTAAACATTTACGCTGTTCTTGTATTGTTAACTCCCAACCCCGATTATCATAAGCACTATCAATATAAATCCGCTTCAGTAAGTGAGCAAGTAGAACATCTAAGCGATTTTCTAGTTCCTGTTTTTCTGAACGTCCCAATGCTTCAATTTCCTCAACCAGCGCCTCAAGTTCAATTTCACTAAACTCTCTAGAACGCAGCTTTTTCGCTGTATTTTCCAACCATAAGCAAAAATCTTGCTCGTATAGTTGCTGTGTAATGGGTTGTTTCATATTACACATTTTCTTGCTTTTTGGGTGGTATGAGATAAATTACACCAGATATAACCGTAAAAGCCACAGATAACCAAAAAGCAGTTAATGTAGGGATTTGCCAAGCTAGAGATAAAGGTGCAATTAACAGCGATATGGCTATAATCTGACTAACTGTTTTCAGTTTACCCCAAATATTCGCCCCTGTGATAGTAGTTTGATTTACGCGCCAGCCTGCGATCGCTAACTCCCGTGCTAAAATCACAAACACGCCCCAAGCCGGAATTTTCCCTAATTCCACCAACACCAACAACGGTGCAAGCACCAACAACTTATCCACAAGAGGGTCGAGAAATTTACCCAAATCAGTAATTTGGTTGAGTTTTCGCGCCAAATAGCCATCCAACCAGTCAGTTAAAGCTGCGACTAAAAATATTGTTAAACATATCCATCTAGCTTCGGGTGTGGGATTATATAAACCATAAAGTAAAAACGGTATTCCCAGCAGTCGAGAAAAAGTAATCGCGTTGGGTAAATTCATAATTTTAAACAATCAAATAATTGCCCTAATGTCAACTGTAAATCACCGACTAATTCGGGGACTGGTAATATATCTTGTTCGTTTTCTAAAAATATTGGTTGCTGGTTATGGGGATAAACTAAAACATTATATTCTTCTGGGTCAATTAACCAACCTAACCTAGTACCATGATTTAAACAATGTAAAATATTTCTAGTAACTTTGATTGTACTTTGTTGCGGAGATAGAATTTCAATTGTCCAATCTGGATAGGTATTAAACACATTGGCAATATTACCTGTTTCATCTACAGGAATTCTCTCCCATGCAAATACCGCTACATCTGGAACAATAGAACGTTCGCCAAATGTACAGCGCAATTCTGGAAAAGCTAAAGCGATTTTTTGCGGTTCTACCACATGATTAATTACATTAGCTGAGTGAAGCTGTAATCTACTATGTTTACCTTGAGGCATGGGTTTTTGAATGATTTCGCCGTTGATATATTCACTGGCTGGTTCGGTTTCTGGTAATTCTAAAAATTCCTCTAAACTTATCTGGCGAGTTGGTGTTTTTATCATAATATTTTCCTGATGCTATTTAACACCAAGTTTAGCTTAAATAAACTTGTTTGATTATCTGCTGCGTGTCTATGATGAGAAACAAAATATCACTAAATTGAGTTTTTAGTGTATTTGCATGGCATGATCTGTATTTTGAGATTATCCACACAAGACTATGACTGAAAATACAGATTTTCGGATTGAACGCGATTCGATGGGCGATCGCCAAATTCCCGGTAGCGCTTATTACGGCATTCAAACACTACGGGCAGTAGAAAACTTCCAAATTAGCGGCATTAAGCCCTTACCTACTTACGTAGATGCCTGTCTGATTATTAAAAAAGCTACCGCCACTGTTAACGGCGAATTAGGTTGTATTCCCCAGGATATCAGTGAAGCAATTATCCAAGCTGCTAATGAAATACTGGCGGGAAATTTACGAGATCAGTTTGTGGTTGATGTCTATCAAGCGGGTGCGGGAACTTCTCACCACATGAATGTTAATGAGGTTTTGGCAAATCGCGCCTTAGAAATTCTTGGCGATGAAAAGGGTAATTACAAACGGGTTAGCCCTAATGACCATGTAAACTACGGACAGTCTACCAATGATGTGATTCCCACAGCTATTCGCGTTGGTGGCTTATTAGCACTTACCCACACATTACAGCCAGCTTTAGAAAAGGCGATCGCATCTTTAGAAAACAAAGCTGTAGAATTTCAAGATATCGTCAAATCTGGCAGAACCCACTTACAAGATGCTGTACCTGTGCGTTTAGGTGAGAACTTCCGGGCTTGGGCGCAGATATTATCAGAACACCAAAACCGCATCTATACAGCCTCTGGGGATTTAATGGCCTTGGGTTTAGGTGGTAGCGCTGCTGGTACAGGAATGAATACACATCCCCAGTATCGCGCCCGTGTGGTGGAAGTTATTGCCCAATTTCTAGAATCGCCCTTAGAACCCGCACCCCATTTAATGGCCGCAATGCAAAGTATGGCTCCTTTTGTCAACGTTTCCGGGGCTTTACGCAACTTAGCACAGGATTTAGTCAAAATTTCCCATGATTTGCGGTTAATGGACTCAGGCCCCAAAACTGGTTTGAAAGAAATTCAACTACCCCCAGTGCAACCTGGTTCCTCAATTATGCCGGGTAAATATAACCCAGTTATGGCAGAGATGACATCAATGGTATGCTTTCAGGTAATGGGATATGATAGTGCGATCGCCTTAGCAGCCCAAGCCGGACAATTAGAATTAAACGTGATGATGCCGCTAATTGGCTATAATTTGATTCACAGCATTGAAATACTCGGTAACACCATCGCCGCCCTCACCGAACGCTGTATTGAAGGAATTACCGCCGATAAAGAACGTTGTTTAGCTTACGCCGAAGGTAGTTTAGCATTAGTCACCGCACTGAACACCCACATCGGATATTTAAACGCTGCTGCTGTAGCCAAAGAATCCTTAGAAACTGGTAAATCTCTCAGACAAATAGTATTAGAACGAGGATTAATGAGTGAAGCAGAATTAGCAACCGTCCTCAACTTAGAACAAATGAGCGCCATTGTTCCTCTAAATTGACATTCTCCCCTCTCCTTTATAAGGAGAGGGGTTGGGGGTGAGGTTTCATGTCAGATGATAAATTTATTCATATAATTAAACATATATTAATGTCATATATTATCCATGCAGACACAAAAACCATCAGTCAGTCTAATTCGGGCTACCTCCTACGAAAGCGAGGCTTTACGGGCATCATTAGTCACCCTGCTAGAACCTTTGGGGGGGATGTCTGCCTTTGTCAAACCAGGAAATAGAGTATTACTCAAACCCAATCTCCTCACAGGTTCCCGCCCTACAAAAGAGTGTACAACTCGCCGAGAACTGGTTTATGAAGTCGCCCAGATGGTCATAGCAGCTGGTGGTAAGCCATTTTTAGGCGATAGTCCCGCCTTTGGTAGCGCCAAAGGAGTAGCAGAAGCCAACGGCTATCTCCCGCTTTTAGAAGAATTGCATATACCTATCATTGAGTTTCACGGTAAGCGTTACCAAACAGTCAACGAAGACTTTAATCACCTGCGACTATGCAAAGAAGCGATGGAAGCAGATGTAGTGATTAACTTACCCAAAGTCAAATCACATATGCAGTTGACATTAACGATGGGAGTAAAAAATCTCTTTGGTTGTGTTCCTGGTAAAATGAAAGCTTGGTGGCACATGGAAGCAGGGAAAGATGCTAACCGATTTGGTGAAATGTTAGTAGAAACTGCCAGAGCAATTAATCCCAATTTAACTATTTTAGATGGCATTATCGGTCATGAAGGTAATGGACCGAGTGGTGGAGAACCTCGTAATTTAGGAATTTTAGCAGCCGCAGCCGATGTATTTGCTTTAGATAGGGCAGTAGTAGAAATTCTCAATGTCCCACCCGAACAAGTTCCCACAGTTGCAGCGTCTCAAAGGTTGGGTGTTTGTCCAGAATTAGCTGAGATAGAATTTCCCCATTTACATCCTGATTTACTCAAAATAGAAGATTGGCAACTACCAGATAAATTAATCCCAATTGATTTTGCCATGCCGCGTGTGATTAAGTCTACGTTTAAACACCTTTATATTAAGTTTCTCAAGGAACCGATGAGTGCTTATGGTAAAGGCTAGTACCGCAAGGCGAAAGTCGAAAAGTGGAAATCCAGTTCCCCTCCTCGCTTGCGGGGAGGGGCTAGGGGTGGGGTGTTGATGTTGCGATCGCCTGCCACCTCAAAAGCCTCATTTACCCAGAGAAACCATGTATAATCTTTCAAGCGATACATAAAACCCAAGTGTTGACCAATGGCAAATAATCCGCAACAACCGGGAGAATACGATGCTGTGCTTGGTCGTCAAAATCAAGCCCCAGAGAGTGCAGCAGTTTTGGGTGGTATTCAAGGGGTAAAATTACGGTTGAGTAACCCCAACCCAAAGGTAAGAATTGCCGTACTTCCACAAGTTTTGAATTATGGGGAAACGGGTTTAGATTTAGTCATTCAAGCTTTAAATGATCAATCACTAGAAGTCCAAAATGCCGCTTATGCGTTGTTGAAGTCTCGCACAGAAGCGAAGGTTAAAGAGGCGTTAAGAATATTCGATGCAGCACCATTAAGTTCAGCCGTAGGGATGGACTATAATCACCTGCGTGACTTACTTGCTGCGGGGAAATGGAAAGAAGCGGATGAAGAAACATGGCGGGTAATGATAGGGGTGGCGAAACAGGAACTACAAGGTCATTTCGCTGAAGGAAATATTGAGAACTTTCCGCCTGAAGACCTCCGCACAATTGACCAGTTATGGATCAAATATAGTCATGGCCGGTTTGGGTTTTCTGTACAGACGCGGATTTATCAAAGTTTGGGGGGAACGAAAGAGGACAAGCAGATAATTTGGGAAGCCTTTGAGGAAAAAGTAGGATGGAGAAAAGGAGGAAGGTGGTTGTCCTACAGAGATATTACCTTTGATATAAAAGCACCCGTAGCCCATCTTCCTGTTGTGGCGATGGGAGAAATAATTGGTTATGAAGATAAGTTTTTTTTTGAGTTGGGTTTGGTGGTAAGGAAGGTGATTTTACTACAAAGTGAAAAGTCAACAGTATAGAGATTAATGGCGTTGCTGAATTCAGAAATGAATGTCAAAAATTTAGAGAAGATAATCCAATTTATCAATCATTATTAGACAAGTATTTCAATAAACTCAAATCCGATAGAGTTGTATTTGCTGTTATTGAAAAAAATGAAGAGTTAATTCAGTGGGTAGAGTAGAAAATGACAGAAGATGCAGGAAAGAAAAAATATATTAAAGACTTTCTTCAGCAAGTAAAAGGTGGAGAAGGTTATATTGGAGATATTTGGATTGAGCGTGTTATTAGACCTCCTAGTACAGATTGTAAAGTTTCTACAGCAAACAGTTTATCTGGAAGAGGGATATCTAACCTCAGTGAGTTGATTGATGATGATCTAAAACATTGTTTTGAAGAAGGCTATTTTACTTTTAGATTTGTAGAAGCTTTACTTGGTACTGGTAAAACTTCTTTACTAAAATATTTATGTGAATTAATTAAAATTAAACCAACTTACGGAGAAAGTTCTATAGTAGTGAACTTTGAACTATCTAAATTATTAACATCTGGTGGAAATCAGAATTTCAGTGTTAAATTATACTGCTATATACTAGCTCAAACTTTTTGGAAATTAGTACACAATACAAACTTATCCTCGGAAGTAAAAGAGGTAGGACTAAAACTTCTAGGTGAACTATGTAAGGAGGATATAAAGAATAGTCTTATATTAACCGAGTCTGAACAGAATTTTATTAATAATTTTTTGGAAAATTTCCATGACCGTAAATTGTGTTTTGAAGATATTTTCTTTAATATTATTTCGGAAGTTTCAAAATTAGCACCGCTTTTTACTTTTGTATACCTTATCGATGAATTAGATGCCTTAGAAAAATATCCTGATCATATTCAAAATACTAGGTCCCTATTTAGGGCATTGCTTAAAAAAGGGCAAGAAAAAACTAAAATACGTTTACTGATTTATTTAGGAGGAACTTCAATCAATGTAAACAGTTTTATTGCTGAGGATTCTGTCCTTGAAAGCCATGTAAAAGCATCCGTTATTTCTCTCTCCAACTATACTAGCGAGTATCAAATGATTAGGGAAAAAATTGACAAGCGGATAGAAGGCGCTTACAAAGGATATAAAGATTTTGCTAAAGCGTGGGAAGAAATCCAAAATATTACAATAAATCCAGGTAATCTACGTGCCTTTTGCAAGGAGTACGCATCATCAGGTACTCGAAATACATGAAAAATATTTTAAGGAAGCACCTGATCAAGTTTTTGAGGGTAATGCACGTGAGTTAGTAAAAGCGCAATGTGAGGAAAAATGGAAAAATTATCTAAGGAAGTCTGCATATACCCTCAAGGATGCTTCAACCACTACTCTCATAGGTGGTCATGCTTTTGACTGCTATGTGGAATTACTACATAATGGTGAGTGTGTAGCTAGAGCTTTTGGTGAGGCTAAAAACTATGAACTTTTGAGTAGTCATCTCAAGGAGTTTACCAAATGGTTAGAAGATACTAACTTTAAATCATCTAATTATGGTGGAAAACCACTTGATTTAGCCTTCATGATTGCTCCTTCATGTCCTGATCTATTACACAGAAAACTAGAACTTAAAAATATTGATTTTATACAATGGGAGAAGGTTGTAGAAGCATCTAGTGATACGAATCATCAGACCAAAAATTCTAATAACCAATCACAATCATATTCGACAGAAAAACCTAATACTGTTGTCTTAAATTATCTACCAACATCATCCGTTAAACTAGCATGGAAAATCTTTACATTCATTAGTCAAGAAAATAATCAGCAAATTACTTTAGAAGAATTAAAAAGAAAATATGATTCCTTCCAATTACCTCCTTCTGAAGTAAATGTAAATTCTGACTCTTCTCGTAAAAAATCTATAGAACATCCATTAGGTGATCTAAAAAGATTTTCTTTGATTAATTGCGGAGATCAACTAATAAAAGTTTCAGAATCTTTGCAAAGTTCTGAACCATTGACAATAGCCGATTACTTATCAAATATATTGATAGATCACATTGTTGTTAAAACGTTTTTTAATAAAAAAAATAAAGGTGAATGTATGGAAAGAAGCAGATTTGAGGGAATGTTAGTTGAAGTATGTCATTTTAATAAACCTAGAACTAGAAATACTATCAGAAGTAATTCTATTAGATTAATTGATTGGCTAGAATTTGCAGGTATAATTGAATATCAATCTGTTTCTCGTCAGAGTGGGTTTATTTATAGACCTATTGGTGAAGGTAAAAATAAGGGTAAATTACCAGATATACAGAAAGGTATGTGGTAGTTTTTGAACTCTCTCTATCTGAAAATCAATCTTTGCAGCAGTAGTGATGATAAATAGCCGAAACACTGGCGGGGTTCTCTCTAATAAATCGCCTGTTGGAACTTATAATAGGTATATCCTATGAAAAATTTATTCACTTCCCACTGAGGGGAATATTTCTATTATGCTGCAAAGACTATATGTACACAACTATCGATGTCTAGAAGACTTTAAATTTACCATGAAAGAGATGTCATCTGCTCTCTTGATTGGCAAAAATGGTGCTGGTAAATCTACTATTTCCTCCGCGTTAGAGGTATTTCAATCTATCGGTAGAGGTATCAATAGAGTTGGACAACTTGTGCAGTCTAAAGATTTTGCTCGTGGGCGGTCTGATGTTCCTATTCGGTTAGAAATAGAAGTATTATTAGAAGAGAAATTATATAAATATGTCCTGGCTTTAGAGCTACCAGAAAAGTTTAAAGAACTGCGAGTTTTTGAAGAGCAATTATTAGTTGATAACAATATCCTTTACTCTCGAAAACAAGCCCAAGTTAATCTTTATTCTACCTTCCAAAATCGGGAAGCTCAATTTTTAGTCGATTGGCATTTGGTAGCCCTTCCACTGATTCAGGAGCAATCTGAAACTGATCCGCTTCGCACTTTCAAGACTTGGCTGGCTCAGATCATTATTTTAGCACCAATTCCCAGCTTAATGACTGGAGATTCCTACGGCGAAACTTTAGAACCAAAACGAGATGGTTCAAATATTGGCGAGTGGTTTTCTGGGTTACTTGGTAGATATCCTGCTGCTTACAGAGAGGTTGACAAATATCTGCGAGAAATTATGCCAGATTTTCAAGATTTTCTCAATGAACTTATTGGTAAAGACTTCAAAAGCTTGGTTGTTCGATTTGAAGAAAACCATGCAAATCTCAGTGTGAACTTTGAAGACTTATCCGATGGGGAGAAATGCTTTTTTCTCTGCGCGGTGGTGTTAGCAGCTAATAAGTTCTATGGGCCACTTTTTTGCTTTTGGGATGAGCCGGATAACTATCTTTCTATCTCAGAGGTTGGACATTTCATTACATCACTGCGACGCTCATTTAAGAACAGTGGACAAATTTTAGCAACTTCTCATAACCCTGAAGCTATCCGCAAGTTTTCTAATGAAAATACCTTTGTACTTGATCGAAAAAGTCACTTAGAGCCTACTTTAATTAGACCGCTTAGTGATATATCTATTCCAGGAGATTTGATAAATGCTTTGATTTGTGGCGATATCTCATTATGAGCATTAACAAGAATAAACCGCACCTTTTTATCTTACCTGAAGATGATGCTAATCGCCAGATTGCCAACGGATTTATTCAAGATTTAAACGTGAACGCTCGTGCTATTCAAATTCTACCAATTGCTAATGGGTGGAAAAAAGTTGTAGATAAGTTGATGAATGATCATGTCCGTAAAATGCGACAATATCCACAAAGTATGATGGTGTTACTGTTGGACTTTGATCAGTGTGAAGATAGATTAATTTATGTAGAAAGCCATATTCCCGAAGATATAAAAAATAGAGTGTTTGTTTTAGGAGTACAATCTAACCCAGAGAGTTTAAAGAGAAATATTCAAAAGAGTTTTGAGGCTATTGGAGAATCTCTGGCGACAGACTGCGCTGAAAACAAGAATGAATTATGGGGACATCGCCTTCTCATACATAATAAAACTGAGTTAGAACGAATGATTGTATCTGTTAAACCCTTTTTGTTTGAAAAATCAACGCAATAATATGTTAGAACAATTGAATTATCTCGCTTTTGGTATAATTCTGGTATTAGCTATTTATCTGATTTTCTCGTTTGTGTTTCTAGGTGAGAATCAAAACACACCTGTTATCACTCAACCTGTAGCTTCTCCAGATACAGAGAAACAAATCCAAGATTTAGAAGTAGCGGTTCTCGGTTGAGTGAGATACAAGAACCCCACCCCCAACCCCCTCCCCGCAAGCAAGGAGGGGGCTATGATGTATTTCATTCAAGTGCATACCGCTATATTAATTTCATCCCCATTTTGGATTAACCAACCGCAAAGGACACAAAGTACCCAAAGAAAGAAAGGAATTCGGCTTAGTCTCGCTAAGGAATGGGATGACAGGCTCGATTTGGTATCTATCTATATGTAGATTGACAAAAATGAGGTAGTATTACCCAGGTTGGGCTTTGATGAAGCGGAAAGATTTTTTCAGTGCGATCGCATCACTAATATAGTCCAATATGCCTATTATTGCTGTGCTTTTTCAGTGATACTCATGTTTCCTATAGTTGGATTTACATAGAATTCCTGGGTTGACGATACCTAAAATACTACTGCAACTATATTGTTTAAAAAATCAATTTACATTGAGACAACTTGACTCGATTGTTGACTATGTTTTTAACCCCATAACAGCCTCAATCTATTCTCTGAAGCTATTTACAGATGTTTTCGTAGTAGCAGGTTTAACTAATTGGGATGAATAATTATATATATGCTCAAATAAAAATGTGATTTATTTAGCTAATGTTTAACCTATTCTTAACCCGTTAAGCGTAAAGTATAGCGTGAGAGTGTAACTAATTATTCGCCAAGTCTAGATGTTGATATTTTTTGGTACTTTTGTATCAAAAACAACAGTTATTAATTTGCTCTTGTGAAAATTGCTAAACTGGGTGAACTTTTTGGCTGCTATATAGTTGACACGGAAAAAATAGTTAGAATAGCATCAACACTCTCTTTATTGAGAGTAAACCTACTAGAAAAGTGACGAATTTCAAATTTGTATGGACGCAAATAGCCAGTCTGCCAGCCCTACCGATACATATTCCCATCGTTTGGCAGACATTGTGGGAACGGCGATCGCTCTAGTGACTCTAACACTACCTGTGTTTGTCATTGCCCACTATTCGACGGATGTTTCAAATAACCCGCAACCCAAAACCTATACAATGCCAATTCGTGGAAACTAAACAACAGGTGCAAGTAGCATTTCACAGCCAGTTCGCTCGCAGAAGGAGAAAACCCCTTGTGATTTGATATTTTGGAGATGTAGTTAACCCGGCATGATCTGAATCTGTATTGTCTTCTGACTGATTGAGATATGTGTAGTTGAAGTTTTTTTGTTTCTCACCAGAGATAGATGTCTGAATTGTCGAAAGCGTTGCGGGGAGTTCTCACAACGCTTTTTATTGTGGTAATCTGCTTTGATTTTGGAACTTATTTGCGTAGGTGGGGAGTGGGGAGTGGGGAGTGGGGAGTGGGGAGAAGAAGAATGGTTGTTACAGCTATTTTCAGGTAAATAGACCACAAACCGACCTCTCTCCAAACCTCTCTCCTGCAAGGAGAGAGGCTTTGATTGACCCCCCTTCCCTTGTAGGGAAGGGGCTGGGGGTTAGGTCTAATAATTGTGGTTCAAATACATAAAAACTGCTGTAAGTAACCGGAAGTTTAAAATAATTTCTGACTCTCCCTTACTCCGGTGCGCCCTGCGCCCCTGCTTCTTCTGGGGAGTGGGAAAAAGCCATTTTGAGTTGTAAGCTGTTGTGCAGAAATCAAATAGGAGTCCTATATTTGCGTTGCTGAACAATTATTCAGATTAATATTTTGGGAAGAAGTCCATCTTGGCTTTAAAATTTTACAGAGGTAGCCATAACTCAGCGCTACCTGAATTTACTGTTATCAGAGGATTTTTTTGTGGACTTATCCCGTATTCCTGCCCAACCAAAACCCGGTATACTCAATGTTTTAATTGAAATCCCTGGCGGGAGTAAAAATAAATACGAGTTTGACAAGGATTTGGAAGCCTTCGCCCTAGACAGAGTGCTTTATTCTTCGGTACGATATCCCTATGACTACGGCTTTGTACCTAATACTTTAGCTGATGATGGCGATCCTCTGGATGGGATGGTGATGATGGATGAACCGACTTTTCCTGGTTGTGTGATTCCATGTCGCCCCATTGGGATGCTAGAAATGATTGACGGTGGCGATCGCGATGAAAAAATTCTTTGTGTTCCTGACAAAGATCCGCGCTACGCTGATGTCAGATCACTCAAAGATGTAGCACCACACCGCTTAGAGGAAATTGCTGAATTTTTCCGCAGCTATAAAAATTTGGAGAAAAAAGTCACACAAATCCTCGGCTGGCAAGATGTTGACAAAGTTGCAGCCTTAGTAGATAAATTCGTCCAGGCGGCTAAAGCATAATAGAAAAGTTATGAGTTATAAGTTGTGAGTTATGAGTTTTTATCTTAAACTCTTAACTTCTAACTCTAACTTTCAATTACCTTTGTAGAGACACAAGCAGCTTTCGCTGGTTGATATTTGCAAAAAATGCTATAAAACTAAAAAAAATGCAGCGTACTGTCCTTTTGGCAAAAATTCATAACTGCACCCTCACGGGGGCAAATATCAACTACGTGGGTAGTATCAGCATCGATCAAGTTTTATTAGACAAAGCTGGTATCTTACCTTATGAGCAAGTTCAAGTAGTTAATAATGCTAATGGTGAGCGTTTTATTACTTATGCAATCCCTGCGGTTGCTAATTCGGGCATAATTGAGCTAAATGGGGCGGCTGCTCGTCTGGGCATTACAGGCGATCGCTTGATTATAATGGCTTATGGGCAGTTTACTCTTGAAGAGTTAAAACATTACTCTCCTACCGTCGTCATTGTGGACGAAAAAAACCGACTATTGGAAGTGCGGCACTACGATGACCTGCTTAGTAAGGTCTAATTGTCAAGAAAAATGTCAAATTTTGAGTTATCAGGTTCTCAAAGCTACGAAACAAAAGAGCCAATTATGCCCCCAAGTAATTCGGGGGGTAAGTTTATGGTCAAATTTTGGGGTGTGAGAGGTTTGATTCCCACTCCATGCCGCAGCACTCACCGCTATGGAGGTAATACTGCTTGTATAGAAATATCTGTAGCAGGCAAAAACTTGATTTTTGATGGTGGTACAGGTTTACGCATACTGGGGAGAACTTGGCAAAAGCGAGAAGAGCCACTAGAAGCCCATTTATTTTTTACTAATTCCCAATCCAATCATATTCAAGGCTTTCCCTTTTTTGCCCCGGCATTTGTCGCCAAAAATTGCTTCCATATTTATGGAATAGCAGCTTCAAATGGTGCTTCCATTAAACAATGTCTGTGTGATCAGATGCTCCAGCCTCTGTTTCCTTATCCTTTACAGGCAATGCAATCTCAATTACAATTCAACCATCTGACTCCGGGAAGCGAGGTGAAGTTAGATGATGTCACCATTACCACGGCATTGATTCATCAAAGTCAGAAGTCTGTGGGCTATCGCGTCACTCACCAAGAATGTAGTGTTGCTTACGTTACGGATTTACACGAAAATCTTGATCAAGTCGAACGCGATCGCATTTTGCAGATTATTCAAGATGCTGATTTACTCATTGCCAATGCTACCTACAATCCTCCCACAGCTTACAACCATGAAGCCACTGATGTCCACTGGAAAACTGCTGTAGAGTTGGCAAAAATTGCAGGTGTGAAACAGTTAATTATCTCTCAGCACCATCCTGATGATAAAGATGATTTTCTTGACAAAGTACAACTAGAAGTTCAAGCTGTCTTTCCCCAAGCATTACTAGCCTCTGAAGGTTTAGTATTATCGGTTGGGTAGCCAATTCAATTTGGTAAACTTCTATCTGACTTTGCGTTTAAAAAACTACAATTTTTCGCAAAGTATTAATTATTTCTCACACTCTGAATCAAAAATAGATGATCCTTTTGTGCAGGATGAAAATCTGTTCTGCAAAAATCTCTGGCATTTAATAATACTTTATACAAGAATTTATCTTTAGTAATCCAAAACTCCAGCCATTCCTGCCAAACTTTTTTATCCAAAAGTTTTTTGTCTTGATATAAAAATATAACCATACCTAAATTTAAAAACCAGAAAATTAAAATATGTCCAATAAACATACCTAATAAACGCAATAAATAATTATTAGTTATACTTTGCAATACATCAAATACTACTGCTTTGTGTTCCAGTTCTTCTACTGCGTGCCATTCAAAAAGTTGCTTTAAGGCGGGTTCGGCTGTGGCAAAAAAATGACTTTCTAAAGCAAATTCAGCCAATAAAGTAGTTAAATGTTCAATTCCCACGCTCACAGCCAAGTTAAAATTAGGACTCATGGTTTGGGCTAAAATTTGCAAAAAAATTGCCCGCAGAAAAATGAGATAAGTATCGAATTTATAGCCTGAAGAGCGTAAATTATCCCAAAATTTATGATGTTGCAGTGAGTGTTGTGCTTCTTGACCTATAAATGCTTGAGCATTTTGCCTTAGTTGGGGATTGTCAATGCAATCTATTCTTCTATTAACGCTCTGGATGAGATATTTTTCAACATCATAAACACCAATTGTCAAGCTATTAAATAAGTGTGTCTTGAAAACACTTTGATTAAACCAGTATTTTTGAATATGTTGAGGAAAATCAAAGTCTAATCGCCGTACTTTTATTTCGCTCATGATGAATTAATACTTTCAAATAGTTACTTGAGATCCAGTTTTACACCTCACACTATCTTAATATATAGCCATCCTATTTGATTTATGAATTTATCGTTCGCGTAGCGTGCGCGAAGCGCATACCGCCAAGCCGCCAAGGTCGCCAAGTGAAGAAGTCAAGAGGTTCAGAAATGATTTAGGACTGCTATAGGACTCCTATTTGATTTCTGAATTTATGCAGTACAACTACAACTCAAAAGGCTTTTTCTCTTTACCCACTCCCCACTCCCCACCCACGCTATTAAAAATCAAAGCGGATGACTATATTACATAATTTCTAAGTTCTTGAAGTTTGGCAGCTACCGCCCCATTATTGAGTAATTCGGCTGCTTTACTTAAACCTGATGGCATATCGAAACAAATACCACTGCGCCAAAGGTAAAAACCACCATTCCATAAGGCTGTTTGCATGAGTTCCCCAGGTTGACCGGCTAAAACTTCCTGGATTTGAGTCAGCAATTCTGCGGTACTTCCTAGCGGGACATTTTTGCTCGTAATGCCATAATCGTGGGGCGAGAGCAGCAGTCTTTCAATTTCTTGGGGTGTTTTAGACAAAGCGATAATTGCAGTGCGATCGCGTGGTAAATCGCAACTACCTTCTAATCCCTTAACTAAGGTGTATTTGTAGACTTTTCGCAGTTCCAAAGCGACGCGAAACATGGCTTCTGTGGGCGGATGGACAAAACCAGCCACAATATGAGCGTCCCCAGAGTATGGACACCAAATTAATTCCATTGTCGCTAAAGGAGGACGCTTACCGAGTTGGTCGCGATATTCCCAGATGGCGTTAGTTAAGGGAAAATGCACAGGTGTATAAACGAAGCCGATATTTGTTTGTTCAAATACCTGCTGGGTTTGTGCTAGTGGTAAAGCAGTCCAATCCACACCTAAGCCTTGCCAAATCTCTATTAATGGTAAACCATATTTGGTGGGTAGGCGATCGCCTCCGTGCATGATTACTGGTTGTCCGGCGGCGGCGAGTATTAAAGCTGTAACTGGGCTAATGGGTGCTGTGCGGGTTCTGCCATCATAAGGTATTCCCAACACCATCGCCGGGCGTGCAGAGGCGATTGGTTGCAGTTTTGGACCCAATTCCTCATAAGCATCTAACATCCCCGCTAACTCTTCCCCTGTAGGTCTTCTGATGCGGTGGGCGATTAAAAATGCGCCTATTTGTGCTGGTGTGGCTTCACCAAGTAGCATCATTTTAGTCGCGGTGGCTGCTTCAGCACGAGTTAAATTCTCGTTTGTGTGGTTTCCGCTACCTACTTTTTTTAGTAGTTCCCTAAATACATTACTCATTCAATTTTGGATTTTGGATTTTGGATTTTGGATTGATTCCACAGATAAATCTCACGAAGTATCTCACTTTTCACGTTATGTGCAAAAACCAAAGCGAAACCTAACCCCCTAGCCCCCTTCCCTACCAGGGAAGGGGGAAAATTCAAAGCCTCTCCCCTGCAAGGGGAGAGGAATGGAAGCGAGGTTTTCCAGATCCCGTGAAAAGTCAGCACGAAGTATTGTTGACATACTCACCGACGTAGAACGTCGGTGATTCTTGACGACTCACTGCAACTAGCTACCGGGGTAGTCTGACAGTCGCTCCTCGTCCGGTCAAGTTTTGACTAATCATAGCTTTAGCAAGCCGATCGCTGCTGCTGAAATTGCTGTGGAATATGTTCTAGCACCAGTCGCCAAAAGTTCTGGATAGGCGGGATTTGGAGGCGGTCTTGAGTTGTTACCATCACTACCTGACGCGTGAAACCAGAATTATCAGCTAAGGGACGCACTGCTAGTGTAGAATCTTTCCGGGCTTCCATCAGGGCTGAATAAGGTAACAAAGCCACTAATTCCCCTTGGCGGACGACTCCCCGGAAAGCATCTAAAGTATTTACTTCTAAAGCTGCTTGTAGTTTAGCTTCCAGGCGTTCAAATTTATCTTGTACTAGCCGTTGCATTCCATAACCGTCTTTGAAAACTACTTGGGGATATTGGACTAATTCTGACCAAGGTATACTTTCATATTGGGCTAGGGGATGATGGGCTGCTGTCAGGACTTCTATCGGTTCTTCAAATAGGGCTTCTACTACCATTTCTCTACCAGTGGTTAAGAAGCGATTATTCATCACAATTGCTAAATCTACTAAACCATCTTTGAGGACTTTTAAGGAGCGATCGCTTCCCAATGATGTTACCCGCAATTGGACTTCGGGATATTCATGACAAAATTTCTGTAACACTGGTGGTAAGTAAGAAGCGCACAGCGAATGAATCGCCGCAATGCAAAGTTCCGGCTGCTTCCCGGCCATTAAATCTGTTAATTCTTGTGTAGCAGTTTGCCACTCTTGGCATATTTTGCGGACACGAGGTAGCAAACATTCACCGCCGAGAGTTAGCTTGGCGTGACTGGTGCGGTGAAATAGTTCTACGCCCAGATCAGCTTCTAGTGACTGAATTTGCCGACTAATGGTCGATTGAGTCACACCACATTTTCGGGCTGCTTGTTGGAAACTGCCGGTTTGGGCGATCGCCAGAAAGGCTTGTAACTGCTCTAGCCGCATTTTGATGTAGCCTGAATTACATTTATGGCCTTTACTAAACTAACGATTTTTTACCTGTTATTTAGTAAATTTGGTTACATAATTTTTTCTGGGAAGATGCTGATTAAGCAAATGTAGACAAATTTCAGCAAACCCTACATTAGACATCTGGTGAAAAATAATATAGAGACGTTCCATGGAACATCTCTACAAGGGTTGTAAAAGCAGATTTTATTTTCACCAGATGTCTATGTTTCTCTTACCTCTTCTGGCGTTGCTGAACTAACTTTGTTCTTGAGGAACTTGTCTTATTTGTCCTTCTTCCATCAGCTTTTCTTTGTCGCGGCGGCGTTTTTTGGCGTAAAGCTGAATAGTCACCGCCATCAAAATTATCAAGCCAAAAATGCCCCACACTGTAATATCTGTTGGTAGATTATTCTTAAACACAGCCAGTAACACAATCACCAGTAACATCACTGTAGGTGCTTCATTTAACGCCCGCAACTGCTGACCACTCCAGCGACATTCATCTGCGGCTAACTGCTTCATCAAACGCTTACAGTAATGATGATAACCGAGTAAAAGGGCAACAAATAGCAGTTTAATATGCAACCAGCCCTGTTTTAAAACTTCCGGTTCAGTGCTTAATAAACCTATAGCCATTGCTACTGTTAGCAACATTCCTGGAGTAGTAATGATATGGTAAAGGCGCTTTTCCATAATCTGATACTGATTTTTCAGTATCGTTTTTGCTGGTTCTGGTTCTTGGTTCGCTTCTACATGATAAATAAATAGACGTACTAGGTAAAATAACCCCGCAAACCAAACTACAATCCCAATTAGATGAAATGCTTTAAACCAGGAATAAGCCATGAACTAAAATCTCCGTCAGTGTGGTTTTAAACCCTTTTTAGCTTTAATAAAAAAGTTTACAAATGCAGTCTTAGATAATATTATAAATCCGCAGCAAAACCATTATTAACTAAGCTTAACCATACTTAAATTTAGAGAAAAACAAATAATGTATTGCTGCTTCTCTGTATTTATGTATGGTTTCTTGTTTATGATATCGATTTTTCTCAGATTTATTGGCTTTTCATTAAGTATTTATACGTCTGACAAAGGGCAAAAGGTCTTCTAGAATCGTTTTGTGGTAGTGTTCTTGAGGATAATGCCCGACATTATTAATTTTTATTAACTCGGCATTAGGGACAGAATCAGCAAACTTTTGTGCTACCTCTATAGGTAGCCAAGGGTCAATCATTCCCCATTGAATTAGAATTGGCTGTTGCCATTCTTTAAATCCCGATTCTATTTCTGACATTGCTTGGTCTAGTTGCAAATTCCGCACAGTGGCGAGGAGACTTCGCCCCGCAGTGGAAGCTTTTAAAAATGGTTTGCGATAAATATCTAAATCTTTATCTTCAATGCGGTAACGACTCCCACCTTCGAGAGTCCGATCAACTAAGAGGGGGTCTTGAGTCATCATTTCCCCTGCCAATGGTAAACCCAGTTGTTTAATTTTCCAAGGCAATTTGGCAGTTGTGGAAATCGGTGCATTCAAGATGGCTATGTTAGCAATTTGCTCAGGATGGCGCAAAGCATATTGTAAGCCCACAGAACCTAGAAATCCTTGCACAACTAAAGAAAATCTTTCCAGTTCTAAGGCCTTGACAAATCCTTCTAAGGCAGTAATAAATTTATCAGGTGTGTAATTAAAATCCCATTTTTCGGGTTGGGAAGAAAAACCATAACCAATCCAATCTGGTGCGATCGCTCTATTTCCCTGACTCCCTAAAGCAGGCATAATGTTGCGCCAGCTATAACTTTGTGATACTAAACCGTGTAGAAATAATACAGGCAGCAGGTCAGTTTTGCCGATGGGTTCACACTCGCGATAAAACCATTCCAGAGAATCTACTTTAATTTTATGTTCTTTTAAAGACACGCTATTTTCCTAATCAAACGTCAAAGCCCAAATACTAAAAGCTATTTTTTATAATCCCTAGAAGTAATCATCTCACGAATTGCGTCAGCTGTTGCTGGTGCTAACAAAACACCATTGCGGTAGTGTCCAGTAGCTAAGAGAATATTGCTAAATCCTGCTAATTTTTCAATGACTGGGGCGGGACGACCTTCAGGACGGGGACGTAAACCCGACCAAGTGCGGATAATTTCGGCTGGGGCTAAATCTGGGCAAAAGGCGATCGCTTGCTGCCAAACTTCTGTTAGCATTTCTTGGTTTGGTAGAATTTCATCGGCATTACTAGGAAACTCCACAGTTGCACCCACCCAGTAATCACCGCCCCCTAGAGGGACAATATGGACATCATTACCAGTAATCACCGGCTGAAAGTCAGAATTACCCAATGGTTGATCTAAATGTATGTGTAATGCTTGTCCCAGAACCGGGCGGATATCCAGCATCTGGTTTAACTTTGCCGTCAGTGGTGTGGAACCCAGCCCCGCAGCGACTACAATCCAATCGGCGGCTATTTTTCCTTCTGTCGTCTCTACAGCAATACATTGACTGACTTTTTCCATCTCTGGGTTTGGGGTATCCGTCCCCACAACAGTTAACCCAAATTTGCAAGTTACCCCATTGTTTTGGGCAGCTTCAACTAAAGCTAAAGTTAAAGCAGTAGGATCTAGTTGACGGTCTTGGGGAGAATAAACCGCACCCGTAATTTTGGCATGATCAACTTGAGGACAAAGATTTTTGAGTTTGGCTGTATCCCAAAGTTCTAATTCCCAGCCTTGAGAATGACGCACTGCGGCCAAGTTTTCCCATCCGGCTAAATTCTCTTCTGATCCGAACAGACTGAGAATACCTTGGCGGTTAAATGGGATTTTGCGCCCTGTGATCGCTTCTAATTCCGGAATTAAAGTTTCGTAGCGTTGAATGCTAGTTTGTCGCCTCTGCCAAGCTTGACCTTTTATTTTATGACTAATCACGCCCATCAAAACGCCCAGGGCTGCACCTGTGGAAGCTTGAGCGGGTGCTTGACGGTCGATCACAGTGATTTTTAAATTTTTAACTAGGCTGAGTTCATAGGCGATCGCAGCCCCAACTACACCACAACCGATAATGACTACATGACTCATTGCTTTTTTGAAGTCAGTGGGTGAGACACAATTGCTCACGCCTGGACAAGAAAGTGGGAGATATCAGGGACTAGGAGGAGATCGCAATGATCATGCACTCTCATCCTCCTGATCCCATTTTACCGATGCTTAACTGTTGGTTTCAGGAAGCAGTTGGAAGAATTTATCAATGTCTTCCATCGCTTTTTGGTAGCTACTCAAAGCCAGTTGAGTATCACTCTGTCCCGCCGCTTGATCGATTTTAACCAAGTCGTTAAGTAAATCTCGCGTTTTTTGCCGTGCTACGGGTTGGACAGAAGGGAGGAGGTTGGGAATGATATAAGTCATGCTTGACCTAGCTTCGGTCATCGGACCATGTATAAAATTACTGACATCAATCCAATCCTTTTTGTTGATCAGGGTTTTTAGTTCCTCTGAGCGATCGCGCACAGCCTGAATTTTCGGAACATATTCCTCAATTCTCTCCAGTTGAGTTGCTGTGTAAGTTGGAGGTACAACTGCGACGCTAGGGCCACCACAACTAATGAGGAATGTAGCTAATAATACTAGAATTAGAGAAAAAATCGAGCGTTGACGCGCCATAAACTGAATTTATTGTGTTTTGTGTGTGCCGATTAACAGTGTAATTTTAGATCGTTGGGGTGATCTATCGTTCTACTTCACAACGGATTTTCCTGAAAATTCTGCTAATGGGCGTAGTTACTGCGTATTTATAAAAAAAATTAAGTATAATTACTCAAGATAACCTTGTTTAGTCTCAAAAGACTTAATTAGGAGGAAAGCGTAATTTTAAATTTGCTAAATCTAAAATCTAAAATCTAAAATCTAAAATTGTTGGACTTCCGCACTTGCGGTAATAGGAGTGTTTTTTCGTGAATGCATCTGAACAAGCAACAAACCTTGAACTCGCCAGCAAGATTGCTACGGTAGTAAATTTGTTTAAATTCGAGTTTCCTGATGCGAAATCGGATCTCAAACCTTGGAAGAATGACCCAGAAACCAGAGAGTTAATTGATCCAGATTCTATAGACATCGGTTTTCACTTTCCGGGAATCAGCAAATCTTGGCGCAGTCGCAGTGTTTTGATTCAAATCCGCTTTTACCAAGATCCCATAAATCAGTCACGTCGCGCTATTGGTTTAGAAGTGGCTGGGTTTGACCATCGTGGTGAAGCTTGGCGACTGTCTACTGTGGAAAACTGGAGTTTTGTCGGTATGGCTGAACCTTCGCCACAAGTGGGTGACAAACTCAAGGAAATTTGCCGACACATCTTAGAGGTTTTTAATCAAGCCAGTGATTAATCTAGGTTAATTTTCTACCTTAAGGTTTCACAAAGGTGATAAATTTCCAATAATTAACGTTAATTAAAGGTACAGATCGACTCCGGTTGAACAGGACAGGTTTGGCTTGCGATCGGGTTATTCTTAATATCCAGAACAGTCAAATTAGTCAGTACAGATAATGGCTGGATTTCACTGATTTGATTGGATTCGAGCCTGAGAGAAGTCAAATTAGTCAGCGCCGATAATGGCTGGATTTCACTGATTTGATTGGAGTTGAGCGTGAGAAAAGTCAAATTAGTCAGCACAGATAATGGCTGGATTTCACTGATTTGATTGGATTCGAGCCTGAGAGAAGTCAAATTAGTCAGCGCCGATAATGGCTGAATTTCACTGATTTGATTGGAGTTGAGCGTGAGAAAAGTCAAATTAGTCAGCGCCGATAATGGCTGGATTTCACTGATTTGATTGGAGTCGAGCCAGAGAACAGTCAAATTAGTCAGCGCCGATAATGTCTGGATATCACTGATTTGATTGGAGCCGAGGGTGAGTTCAGTCAAATTAGTCAGCGCCGATAATGGCTGGATTTCACTGATTTGATTGGAGCCGAGGGTGAGTTCAGTCAAATTAGTCAGCGCCGATAATGGCTGGATTTCACCGATTTGATTGGAGTGGAGCCAGAGAATAGTCAAATTAGTCAGCGCCGATAATGGCTGGATTTCACTGATTTTATTGGATTCGAGCCAGAGAACAGTCAAATTAGTCAGCGCCGATAATGGCTGGATTTCACTGATTTGATTGGAGCCGAGCCAGAGAGAAATCAAATTAGTCAGCGCCGATAATGGCTGGATATCACTGATTTTATTGGAGCTGAGTTTGAGAGAAGTCAAATTAGTCAGCGCCGATAATGGCTGGATTTCACTGATTTTATTGGAGCCGAGGGTGAGTTCAGTCAAATTAGTCAGCGCCGATAATGGCTGGATTTTACTGATTTGATTGGAGTGGAGCCTGAGTTCAATCAAATTAGTCAGCGCTGATAATGGCTGGATTTCACTGATTTGATTGGGCCGAGCCAGAGAGAAGTCAAATTAGTCAGCGCCGATAATGGCTGGATTTCACTGATTTGATTGGAGCCGAGCCGGAGAGAAGTCAAATTAGTCAGCGCCGATAATGGCTGGATATCACTGATTTGATTGGAGTGGAGCCTGAGTTCAATCAAATTAGTCAGCGCCGATAATGGCTGGATATCACTGATTTGATTGGAGTCGAGCCAGAGAGAAGTCAAATTAGTCAGCGCCGATAATGGCTGGATATCGCTGATTTGATGGGAATCAAGGTCGAGAGAAGTCAGCTTGCTAAGGCTTTCGTTAGCAAGCTCACAGTTTTGAGTATCAGCCTTTTGTAACAGAATCTCAACTGTATGTCTTGTTTCTGGAGATAAAGTTGATTTTTGCTGACACCAATCGCTAAAGCTTTTAGGAGTTACGAAACGAGTTACAAGAGTCTTTGTGTATAGTGCCAACGTAGTACCAATTATCAAACCAATTATCAAACCAATTAGTAGGCGAAATTTGATTTTCATGAATTACTTTAATGTTTTGGTGTAGGACAAAAAAACTTGCAAATAAGAAAACCCGAAATCACCTAAGAGCAGGAGAAAGTAGAAGTTGGAGAATTGATTTATGGGTAATCCCAAAAGCCGTAATTATTGGTAATGCTCAGTTTTGCAGCTACCATCAACACAATACGCTGATTTATAAGTACTTTCACGCTTGCCAAAAAGAGTATAGCGGTTGTCGCGGATTTGTTCATAGAAGCGATCTCCTACCCATTTCATCCCCGGTAACGCCCGATAAGCTTCCACAAATACACTCCCCATCGGCAATAATCGCCCAATTTCCTCAGCCGCATCACTACCTTGCCAACGTCTTTCCGGTGCATTAGCATCAATTAAAATCATCCCCTGTTCGCAATCTAGGGATGTAACTCCCCACTGTCCCAGTGTTTGCTCATCTTGCATGGGGGCGTAACGAAACAGCTTTCCTTGGTCTAGGTTTTCCAGTAACTGGACTAGAGTAACGCAGAGATTGCAGTTTCCGTCATAGATAACGTAGTAATTCATGAAAATAATATTTCTTTGGGTATAGTTCAAAATTTACAATACTCTGAGAAAAATAGTCAAATTTAATCTCCTGGGGCGATAATTTTCTGTAATTAAATAAGCGGCGATCGCCTGTCTGAGTCAGAAGTTAACCGCTATTAAGAGCCATGACATTTGAGCGATTTAATTGAGAATCTTTAGTTGATATAAAGATCATAAATAAAGATAATAATTCATTTAGACATTAAGGCCATCTGCCAGAGAGAGTTCCAAAAAGTTATCCACTATCTGTAGACTGTTTGTGTCGCTCCAATGGAAGTAGAATTTTGACTAATAACAACACACTTACGTCTCGTCTGTACCCTACCCGCATTGATATTCCTGCTGAAGCGCGAGTACAACTCGTGGTAATTCTCAATCAAACCTTAGCAGCAACTTCGGATTTAAAAACCCAAGCGAAGCAAGCACACTGGAATGTTAAGGGTAATGACTTCTTTCAGCTGCACGAATTATTTGATCAACTGGCGGGGGAGTTAGAACAGTATGTTGATATGGTCGCGGAACGTGTCACCGCTTTAGGTGGTTACGCTTTAGGAACAGCAAGGGCTGCGGCTAGTAATTCTATTTTGCCAGAATATCCCTTCGATATTTTAGAAGGTAAAGATCATGTTGCAGCTTTAGCAGATCGTTTTGCAGCCTATGGCAAACATATCAGAGATGCGATCGCGAAAACCGATAGCTTAGGCGATGCTGATACCGCCGACCTTTACACCGAAATTTCCCGCACCATTGACAAACGACTCTGGTTCTTAGACGCTCATTTGCAAGTAGCAGAAGTCAAGGCTGAAAATGGTAAAGCTGGTACGACTCAAAAGACAGCTGTACTCAGATAAGGATTTCTTTAGAAGTTACGTATTGACAATTAACATTAAATATGTATTGTCAAAAACCATATCTTTCGTAGGGGTTTAGCATTGCTAAACCCCTACAATGCTGGTCTATTTACAATCAAAACAATCGCGGCTAATTGAATACTGCTACAAGTAGTATAGGTTAGCGGAAATAGCACAATCATTTGAAATCAATGAAAAGCCTATTTTATAAGCTTTTTGACTTTTGACTTTTGACCCCTCGACTTCGCTCAGGGTAAACTTTTTACTTCCGCTTTGCGGTGGTGGTTTCTTTTTGGTAACTATCTTACTTTTAAGTACGTACTGTTCATTTGGTAGGTATGCATTCTATTATTTAAACAAGTAAAAAATTTATTTATTTAAATCAGCACAGTAATAAAATACTCAACTTTCTGAAGCGAGGTAAAATCATGTCTCAAAACACCATTAACTATCTAATTCATGATCGAAATGCCCGTGGTCATGCTGAGATTGGCTGGCTCAATAGTTATCATACATTTTCCTTCGGTAATTTTTACGATCGCGATCGCATGGGATTTCGCAGCCTGCGAGTAATCAACGATGACCGCATCGCCCCTGGGGCTGGATTTCCGCGCCACAGTCACCGTGATATGGAAATTCTCACTTATGTCCTATCAGGAGCAGTTGAACATAAAGACAGTTTGGGTACTGGTTCCATAATTCGTCCTGGTGATGCACAGATAATGAGTGCAGGAACTGGAATCGCTCACAGTGAATTTAATCCCTCACAAACTGAACCACTGCACTTGCTGCAAATTTGGATTTTACCAGACAAGCAAGGAATAACACCCAGGTATGAACAAAAATCATTTCCTTTAGCAGAAAAGCGCGGTCAACTACGCTTAATTGCTGCTAAAGATGGGCGTAATGGTGCGGTGACAATTCACCAAGATGTTGATTTGTATGCGTCTATTTTAGAGGCTGGTGATGTTGTGAATTATCACGTTAAACCTCATCGTTATGCTTGGTTACAAATAGCTCAAGGTGTCGCAACTTTGAATGGACAGGAACTCAGAGCCGGTGATGGGGTGCAAATTAGTGGGGAAGAAAAACTGCAAATCAGTACCGACATTAGCACAGAATTTTTACTTTTTGATTTGGGTTAATCGGGATTAAGAATTTTATCCAACAATAAATTAACGTGAATTCGACGGAACCTCTCCCTCCCAGCCTCCCTCTCCTGCAAGGAAAGGGAGGAGCAACGGAAAATTATGCTTTTTACTCCCCTCTCCGCGTCGGAGAGGGGTTGGGGGAGAGGTCTATTTAAATTCTGGTGCAATGCGTTATTTACTGGCTACATGAAGAATATTGCGCTACAAGGCGGAAAACTGCATACTGAAGATGTATCAAGCATAAACCCTCATCGGTAGCAAAATTCTGAGCGCCGGAATTTAAATAATGAAAAAGATTAAGCAGATTTGGCAAGGTTTGATTAATGATGGACTCTTCCAAAACTTAGGACAGCATGGCGATACAGTAGAGTCGGGAGCAGAAGTAACTAAAGCGGGCTTGGAATTGGCGATCGCACTGGGTATACTGGCAAGTGTTCCATCAGCACCTGTAGTAGCAGCCGGATTGTCTTTTGTAGGTCTTACTCGCAAAGGATTAGACCTGCTACGCGAAAAAATCAACCAGGAATTCAACGTAGAACAATGGGTAGCAGTTGCTTTTCCTCTGGCTTATATCCAAAGCTTTGATGCCTTAATTCAAAGAAATGGCTGGTTAAAACAAAAAATAGATGCTGAAAAATCAGAGCAAGAAGCCAAGCAGCAAATTAACCAGTTAGGAGAATTTGAATTAGATGAAAATTTGGCTAATGAAGTATTAAAAAACTTCTCAGAATCTACGTTAGGTCAAGCTTTAAATCATGAGTTATCTAATTATTTAGAAAAAGCTGGAATTAACAAGACAATTGCACCCATCATAACAGGGTGGGTTGCCTGGGAGACTTACCAGAAAGTAGAATCACTTTTATCAGTTGAGCCAGAGAATGTACGTCAAGCTTTAAATATGAAGATGACGGCAGCGAAGGAAATCAGAGCTAATCATAAATACGCCGATATTGAATCATATTTACAAGAATATATATCACCAAAGCCTAATGATCCAATTTTACGTGACCGATGGAAAGTAATAGATGAAGAGTTTACATTTCCTGACATTTACGTGTCTTTAGAAGCCAATTTATTGGATAGTAATGGAAAACTTCAAAAAAATGTAGACGCTGTTAATTTAGAAACTTGGGCAAAAGATTATTTAACCAAACCCGATCAAAATCGCCAAGTCATGTTTATTCAAGCAGGCCCAGGGCGAGGGAAGAGTGTCTTTTGTCGAATGTTCGCTAATTGGGTCAGAGAAAATCTTCACCCTATTTGGACACCAATATTAATTCGACTGAGAGATATAGATACTTTTGAGCCTAATATTGAAAATACTCTCCGCGCTGCTGTTAGGCAGCCTTTTTCTACCAGTGATAGTTGGTTGAATGACCGCAATACCCGATTTTTGTTTCTACTAGATGGTTTTGATGAATTACGTTTTGAAGGAAGAACTGCTAAAGGAGTTGAAGATTTTCTTCAGCAAGTAGGAAATTATCAAGCACAAACAGGATGCAAACATCGGTTTTTAGTCACTGGTAGAGAATCAGCTTTACAGGGGCTGGAAAATCGTGTACCTACCAATTTAAAAAGGGTAGAAATTGCTTTAATGAATGACAAGCTCCAAGAACAATGGTTAGAAAAATGGGGTAAATTAGTTGGACAAGATAAAGCAGAAGCATTTCAAGATTTTTTAAGAGCAGATAGTTGTCCAGAGCGTGTAAAAGAATTAGCGCGTGAGCCGTTGTTATTGTATTTGTTAGCAGCCATGCACCGGGATGATGAATTAAATACTGAAATGTTTAAAGATAGTAGCGGCGCTCAAGCTAAGATACGGATTTATCAAACTACGATAGATTGGGTACTCACGAAACAGCGTCCGGATAAACTTAACGATAAAATTACTGGACTTGATACAGAAGATTTGCGATTGATTTTGCTTGAAGCTGGATTGTGTGTTACCCAATCTGGTAGAGAGTGGACTTCAATTAAAACAATTGAAGAACGTCTTAAAAATGATAAATCAGTAAAGGATATGTTGGAAAAAGCCCAACAAAATTTAGGAGAAAATCCTTTAAGAAATGCGTTAGCAGCATTTTATTTAAGACCAGCAAAAGCTTCTGATTCAACTGAGGGTGCTGTAGAGTTTATTCATAAGAGTTTTGGTGAATTTTTGTGCGCTCAAAAAATCACAGACAGTTTGAAAAAATGGGTGAGATTAGACCCTGGAAGTAGACGTGATAACTTTCTCATCGATGATGATCAGCTATCAAAAGAAATATATGACTTACTAGCTTATGGTGGCTTGACATCAGAGATCGTAAAATATTTAATGACTTTGCTTGAGGCTGAAGATAAGTTTCAATATATAAAATTATTTGAACGTTTGGAGTATTTTTATCTTGATTGGTGTCAAGGGAAATTTATTAGTGGACACCCGAATAATCTGCCTCTAAATCAAATGCAAACATTCAAGGCACAAAATATATCGCTGGATTTGAGAGAGGTAGATATTTATGCTGGGCTGAATGTGATGATTTTACTTTTAGAAGTAAATCGGTATGCTCAAGCTAAAAATGAATTAAAAGATCAGATTATTTTTTATCCATGTGGTAAAGAAGACTGTGATAATTTTGATGACCAGCGATTACTTCGGATTATTAGTTACAGCAACAGTGTTATTTTAGATACTTTCTTAAAAACTGTTGGTTCTTACCTCTATGGCGTTAACCTCTCAGGCGCTAACCTCATAGGTGCTTACCTCTCAGGCGCTGACCTCTCAGGCGCTAACCTCTCAGGGACTGACCTCTCAGGCAGTAACCTCACAACCGCTAACCTTATAGGAGCTAACCTCATAGGAGCTAACCTCTCCGTCTCTAAACTTTATAGCGCTTACCTCATAGGAGCTAACCTCACAACCGCTAACCTCATAGGTGCTTACCTCTCAGGCGCTAACCTCATAGGAGCTAACCTCTATGGCGCTTACCTCTATGGCGTTAACCTCTTAGGTGCTAACCTTTCAGGTGCTGACCTCTATGGCGCTAACCTTTCAGGCGCTGACCTCAACACAATTATTTGGAATGAGGATACAAACTGGAAAGATGTGCAAGGATTAGATTCAGCCGTGAATGTTCCTGAAGGTTTGCTCTCATAAATCAAATCCATCTACTCAAGTTTCTCAACTGTCAAATATTCAGCCTTCATCTAAAAAACAGATCCTACGAATCTAAAAGATCCCCGACTTCTTCAAGAAGTCGGGGATCTGAGCGTGTTTGCAAATCAAATAAGAATAAGATTGCTATAAATGTAAAAACCTGCAAGATACCTTAAAAAGGCTTGATTTTTCGTTACCAGTCCCCAGACTCCATTTAGCTACACTAGAACTTAACCTAAAAATAATCTAGGAGCAGCAGAGACAGAATGTCTAAAAAGCGGAATTCACCAGACCCAATTGAGCTTTTTCCCTCCCAAACTCCCCATAACTCAGAAAACTGGCAGGAGAGAGTGGCGCAGGTGGGGTATCGCTTTAACCGACAGTATCAAAAGCAAGATTTGGAATTACCAGCAGAAGTACAGGAAATGCCCATCTATCAAGAATGGGTGACTGGTCTGTTGTCTGGGAAAATTGCCTCTCCTTTTTGGGAAATTGCTCAACCGAAAAAAAACCAGCACTGTTTGGATATTGGCTGTGGTGTCAGCTTTTTAATCTATCCTTGGCGGGATTGGTTAGCATACTTTTATGGTCAAGAAATTAGCACAGTGGCACGGGATACCCTCACTTCTCGTGGACCGCAATTGAATTCTAAGCTGTTCAAAGGTGTGGAGTTGGGGCCAGCCCATCAATTAAACTACTCCGCAGACCAATTTGATCTGGCGATCGCCACAGGATTTAGCTGCTATTTTCCCCTAAAATATTGGAGTGCCGTCTTAGCAGAAGTTAAGCGCGTCTTGAAACCAGACGGACATTTTGTGTTTGACATCCTCAATCCCGAACACCCTTTAGCCGAAGATTGGGCTGTTTTGGAAACATATTTAGGCGCTGAAGTCTTTCTAGAACCTGTGGCTGAGTGGGAAAAAATGCTCAAAGCTAATGGCGCAAAAGTAGTGGCGAGACAACCAGGAGAATTATTTGATTTATATAAAGTCAAGTTTTGACAAATTCTCTAACTTTGAGAACATAACTCTAGGCTGAGGACTTAAGTATTGATCTTGAGAAGAATGAGGTCAGGTAGTAATCCATTGGGGATTATTGAGATCCACTCAACACAGGAGTTTCTTATGGCTGATGCAACCCAAAACATTGACATAGACAGCACCATCTCTGCTTTGCAAAGAGACCTCACATCCATCCCTACCGATCAAGCGATGGCTATTATCAATACGTGGCAACAACAACTATCAGGAACTGACCTGGCTGAAGACTTGGGAGAACTCAAAGACGCGATCGCCAGTGGCGATACTTCCTCAATTGCAGAAATTCTGGTCGATTTGGGCGAAGACACTCAAAATGCAGCTGCTAACGCTACTGGTGATGTAGCCACAAAGGTGCAACGACTGGGAGAAATGCTGTCTCAAACGGGTAGTTCTTTGCAGTAGTTCTTAATCTCCCACTCCCTAACCGGGTTAATAATAATTGTCAAGAAACCTCACCCCGCCTTTGACTTTGTTCAAAGTCAAGACTCCCCTCTCCTTAGTAAGGAGAGGGGTTGGGGGTGAGGTTCTATATTTTATTAAATCCGCATTCCTAAATCGTTAGTCGTAACTGATAATAATTAAGTTATTAGTTTTGGCAGGAAATCTATGGAGTACGACTTTAAAACCCTGGCTGCACTTTATAAAAACACTCTCCTCAATAACGTACTTCCATTTTGGGAAAAAAACTCACTCGATTGGCAGCAAGGCGGCTATTTTACCTGTCTAAACCGTCAGGGTGAGGTCTACGACACAGACAAATTTATCTGGTTGCAAAATCGCCAAATTTGGACTTTCTCTATGCTGTACAACCAGCTAGAAAAGCGAGAAAACTGGTTAAAAATTGCCAAAAATGGGGCTGATTTTCTCGCCCAACATGGTAGAGACGCTGAAGGTAATTGGTACTTTGCCCTCACCCGTGAAGGTCAGCCACTGGTAGAACCTTACAATATATTTTCTGATTGTTTTGCAGCAATGGCATTTAGTCAATATGCTTTAGCTTCTGGGGAAGATTGGGCTAAGGACGTAGCAATGCAAGCTTATAATAATGTGTTGCGCCGCAAAGATAATCCTAAAGGTAAATATAACAAGACCTATCCCGGTACACGCCCGATGAAATCTTTGGCTGTACCGATGATTTTAGCCAATCTGACTCTAGAAATGGAATGGCTGCTACCCAGTGAAACCCTGGAAAATGTCCTGGCTAGCACTGTTCAAGAAGTAATGACGGATTTTCTCGACCAGAAACGGGGGCTGATGTATGAAAATGTCGCCCCTGATGGTTCCCACATTGATTGCTTTGAAGGGCGGTTAATTAATCCTGGTCACGGTATCGAGGCCATGTGGTTTATTATGGATATCGCCAACCGGACAAAGGATACTCAGACGATTAATCAAGCCGTTGATGTGGTGCTAAATATCCTCAATTTTGCCTGGGATAATGAGTACGGCGGATTATATTACTTTATGGATGCAGACGGTCATCCTCCCCAGCAACTGGAATGGGATCAAAAGTTGTGGTGGGTGCATTTAGAGTCTCTAGTGGCGTTAGCAATGGGCGATCGCTTGACAGGGCGTGCTGAGTGTGGGGAATGGTATCAAAAGATGCACGATTATACTTGGTCACACTTTGCCGATCCAGAATACGGCGAGTGGTTCGGCTATCTCAATCGTCGGGGGGAAGTATTGTTAAATCTTAAAGGTGGTAAATGGAAGGGCTGTTTTCATGTACCCCGTGCATTATATCTTTGCTGGCAGCAGTTTGAAGCGTTGGGTTGAATTTCTGCTGGGAAGCTAAAGTAAAAAAGGACGAGTGGATAAAGTGTCTGCCAAAGATATCTTTCACGAAATGGTAAAACAAGCTCTTCAAAAAGAGCAGTGGTTAATTACAAACGACCCACTTAAGTTTAAATTCGGCGATATCAATTTTCAGATTGACCTGGGCGCGGAGAAATTGATTGCTGCTGAGAAAGCCGGAGAGAAAATAGCAATTGAGATCAAAAGCTTTCTAAATCCTTCTGCAATCACAGATTTTTACTCTGCCTTGGGACAGTTTCTCAGTTATCGCCTGGCATTGGCAGCCACTGAACCAGAAAGATTATTATACTTGGCGGTTCCTTTGGATACATACCAAACATTTTTTCAACTTGAGTTTACCAAAATTGCGGTACAACAATATCAAATACCACTAATTGTATATGATCCAGCAAATGAGGTGATTGTGCAGTGGATAAAGTAGCAAAATATCAGGAATGTATTAAAACACTACTGACTCGTTATGCTAGTAATGATGTCTCAGATCAGGACGTAGAAGTTCAACTCATCTTAGATACTGAGCATAACCATTACCAGTGGATGAATGTGGGTTGGCAGCAATTTAATCGGGTTTATCGATGTGTTATGCATTTCGACATTAAAAATGGCAAAATTTGGCTTCAGCAGAATTTAACTGATCAGAATCCGGCTGAGGAATTAGTTGAAATGGGAGTACCACGAGAAGATATTATCTTGGGTTTGCAACCTCCTTTCAAACGGCAGTACACAGATTATGGTGTTGCTTAAAACTTTGTGCGTTAGCGTAGCTTACCGTAGGTATCGCCCGTAATTCTCTTGAAGTGAAACTTAGGCTACTATATCCCCTAAGCTGTTGTGCAGTGTATGTGGGGAGTAGTGCAGGTCAAAGAACATGACAAAAGAGATCAATTTAATTGCTATAGCCGAAAAATTCACGTCTCAAGGTCAAGTTACGGGCATTCAATCGTTGGGAAATGGTAATATTAATGACACTTTTCTGGTAACTTTGGATTCGTCAGAGAAAAAGCATTTTGTGCTGCAACGCATCAATACACAGGTGTTTGGGCAGCCAAAACTGGTGATGCAGAATATGCAGATTTTAACAGATCATGTTAGCCAGAATCTAAAACTTACTCCAACCAACCGGCGCTGGGAGGTTCCCCGTGTGTTATTAACTCAGGATACTCAAAACCTCTGGATAGACCAGAATAATGGCTGCTGGCGGGCTATCAGCTTCGTGAAAAACGCCCAATCATTCGACACTTTGCCAGATATTTCATACGCTTCAGAAATCGGTTATGCCTTGGGAATGTTCCACAATCTGATCAGTGATTTACCCCCCGCAAAACTGGCGGATACTTTACCAGGATTTCATATTACACCAGTTTATCTTCAGCAGTACGAGGATATACTGAGGAGAAATTCCCCGCACACATCCCCAGAGGTTGATTATTGCTTACAATTTGTCAGCAGTCGCACCAGCTTTGCAAATATTTTAGAAGATGCCAAAGCTACAGGCAAACTACCATTACGCCTTATACATGGCGACCCCAAAATAAATAACGTATTGTTTGATACTACTACACAGCAAGCAGTTAGCATTATTGACCTCGACACCGTAAAGCCGGGATTAATACATTACGACATTGGCGACTGTTTGCGGTCGGGTTGCAATCCGGTGGGAGAAGAAACAGAAGATTGGGAAAAGGTTTATTTTGATACAGACTTGTGTCAAGGAATTTTACAGGGTTATCTTGATGTTGCTCAAGCTTTTCTCACAGAGAATGACTATAGCTACATTTACGCTGCTATTCGTCTGATTACCTTTGAGTTAGGGCTGAGATTCTTTACTGACTATTTAGCGGGAAATGTCTACTTCAAAATTAAGTATCCAGAACATAATTTAGCCAGGGCGTTAGTCCAGTTTAAGCTGACTGAAAGTATCGAAGCTCAAGAAATCAAGATTCGCCAAATTATCGCAGATTTGAGATGAAAAATCAGACATTTTCTCTACAACCCTTTCCCTCAAAAGAATCTCTACCTAATTTACAAATTACAGGTAATATTGCTCGATGTGCAAATAAACTTAGCCTCCGTTATCAGCTTTTCGGTGACTTAAAACAAGTCGTTATTCCCCCGATATCAGATACACCAGTGCGATCGCATGAACTATGGGAAAGTACTTGTTTTGAGTTTTTTGTTGGTATCAAAGATTCTGCCCAGTATTGGGAGTTTAACCTTTCCCCTGCTGGACATTGGAATGTTTATCATTTTGATGGCTACCGTCAAGGAATGCAAGAGGAAACAGCTTTTAATATTCTTCCCTTTAGTGTCCAGAAAGCATCGGATAGTTTAACACTGGTTTTGGATGTGGATTTGAGTAAAATCGTAGCTATAGAACAAGAAATAGAAGTTGCAATTACTACTGTCGTGGAAGATGTACACAGTAATATTATTTATTGGGCGTTAGTTCATCGAGGAGTAGAGGCTGATTTTCATCTGCGAGATAGTTTTATGATTGAGTTGTCAGGGCTGTTTCCCATTGGTGAGATACACTGAAAGCAGAAGTTAAACCCCACTTGTGTGATTATGTTGTCTATTGAACAACTGATGCAAGAAGCATTATCTTTACCAAACGAATCTAGAGCTTTTTTAGCAGAAAAACTCGTCGAAAGCCTAGAATTTGATATTGATCCAATTTTTGAGGCTGCTTGGACGACTGAAGCAAAGCGACGGCGAGATGAAATTCGTAGCGGTGCTGTTGAGCCGATATCAGGTGATGAGGCTTTAGCACAAGTAAGACGGCTTCTAGAAAATTGCAGTCGAGAACCTGGATACTGGAAAAGCCGTAAAGGATAGCGATCGCCAAAACCGTACCGAAGGCGATCGCCTATCTAACTATTTTTCTAAATTCCCAGCGTGTAAACCGCACTCTTTCATTGTGGATTCTTCCCACCACCAGCGACCTTCGCGTTCATGCTGGCTAGGTAACACAGGTCGAGTGCAAGGTTCGCAACCGATGCTGATAAAACCGCGTTCGTGCAACTTATTATAAGGCACATTGAAAGCGCGAATGTATTCCCACACCCGTGTGGAAGACCAGTTTGCTAAAGGGTTAAATTTAATTAACTGATGGTCTGGGGTAGAGAAAGCAGTATCAACTTCAATTACAGGAATATGATTGCGGGTACTAGGACTTTGGTCTTTGCGTTGTCCGGTAATCCAAGCATCAAGGGTATTGAGTTTGCGGCGTAATGGTCTAACTTTGCGAACTCCGCAGCATTCTTTGTGACCATCTTGATAGAAACTAAACAATCCCTTTTCTTCGACTAAAGCTTGTACTTCCGCAGCATCCGGGAATTGAACTTCTAATTTAATCCCATAATGTTCTCGAACCTGATCCAATAACTGATAAGTTTCTGGGTGCAAGCGTCCGGTATCGAGTGTAAAAACACGGAAATCTTTGGTAATTTTTGAGGCGATATCAATCAGAACAACATCCTCAGCACCACTAAAAGAAATCGAGAGATTGTGATAAGTCTCTAAGGCAAATTTGATAATTTCTCTGGGTGTTCTTTGACTATATTCTCCTTCTAAGGCAGAAATATTTAAATTCGTTTGGGCGGCTACCATGTCTGTTCTCCTCTGGCTCACCCTAGATTTTACCAAATAGAAGGGAGTTCAACTGAACTAAAAAAAGCCTGGAGTAAGTTCACTGCACTACCGAGTTGCAGATATGATGCGATCGCGATCAATGGAGAAACTTGGCATCTCTCTTGGCTAACGCTGAATTAACTTTGCAGACTCCGCAGCCGATTTAAAATATCATCGCTTGTTTGGTCGCCGATGACACAAATGGTATTGTTAAATTTGCTGAGGTGGTTGAGGATGAGATCGCTTAATTGTTGTGATTGTGAACCCATACCTTGATAAAACACTAAAACCACACGTTTGTCAGTTTCTAGCAAGTCCCAATAAGTTTTAAGTTCCGTCATTGTCTTTGGTGTACCATCTTCGCACTTGGGACAGCCAGCTTTGACGATTTCAGTGTAAATTTTAGATGCTGGGTGATTGGGGTCAATAAATTTGCTAGTGTCAATGCAGATGAGGTGGATGGTTTGACTGAGTAGGCGATCGCTGTTAATGGCAGCTTGCAGGTTTTGGGGTGTAAAAGTCTCGCTAGGAGAATCTAAATTTTCTGAGTCTTCCCCAGCGTGCCATGCTTGATAAAAATCTGGGTAGGTTAGATTTTGGGCGCAGTCCCAGAAGAGGGAGTAACATTCCTTGAAGATGTCAAAATCACTCTTATAAATTTCATCTGATAAACAATTCTTCAACACAGTGACAACACTCGCCATGTGTTCTTTTGTCAAAATTTTCCCTAAGCTAGATACCGCACGGTGTTTGGTATCGTCATCCACATTGGAGTCGGCGATGAAGTTCACCAAGGCATCAATGGCTGTTTGGTTGCCAGAGCCAATTTCCCCTAAGCTAGATACCGCTACGCTTTTAATATAGTTATTCACATTGGAGTCGTCGATGAAGTTCACCAAGGCATCAATGGCTGTTTGGTTGCCAGAGCCAATTTGCCCTAAGCTAGATGCCGCGTAGTATTTGGTATAGTTATCCACATTGGAGTCGGCGATTAACTTCACCAAGGCATCAATGGCTGTTTGATTGCCAGAGCCAATTTGCCCTAAGCTAGATGCCGCTTGGTGTTTGGTATTATTATCCACATTGGAGTCGGCGATTAACTTCACCAAGGCATCAATGGCTGTTTGCTTGCATGGGTCAATTTGCCCTAAGCTAGATGCCGCGTAGTATTTGGTATTATTATCCACATTGGAGTCGGCGATTAACTTCACCAAGGCATCAATGGCTGTTTGATTGCCAGAGCCAATTTGCCCTAAGCTAGATGCTGCTACGCTTTTAATATAGTTATTCACATTGGAGTCGGTGATTAACTTCACCAAGGCATCAATGGCTGTTTGCTTGCGTGGATCAATCTGCCCTAAGCTAGATGCCGCGTAGTATTTGGTATAGTTATCCACATTAGAGTCGGTGATTAACTTCACCAAGGCATCAATGGCTGTTTGCTTGCGTGGATCAATCTGCCCTAAGCTAGATGCCGCGTAGTATTTGGTATAGTTATCCACATTGGAGTCGGCGATTAACTTCACTAAGGCATCAATGGCTGTTTGGTTGCCAGAGCCAATTTGCCCTAAGCTAAATGCCGCTTTGTGTTTGGTATAGTTATCTACATTGGAGTCGGCGAGTAACTTCACCAAGGCATCAATGGCTGTTTGGTTGCCAGAGCCAATTTGCCCTAAGCTAGATGCCGCGTAGTATTTGGTATAGTTATCCACATTGGAGTCGGCGATGAAGTTCACCAAGGCATCAATGGCTGTTTGGTTGCGTGGGTCAATTTGCCCTAAGCTAGATGCCGCGTAGTATTTGGTATAGTTATCCACATTGGAGTTGGCAATTAACTTCTCCAAGGCATCAATGGCTGTTTGGTTGCCTGGGTGAATCTGTCCTAAGCTAGATGCCGCGTAGTATTTGGTATAGTTACCCACATTGGAGTCGGTGATTAACTTCACCAAGGCATCAATGGCTGTTTGGTTGCCAGAGCCAATTTGCCCTAAGCTAGATGCCGCGTAGTATTTGGTATTATTATCCACATTGGAGTCGGCGATTAACTTCACCAAGGCATCAATGGCTGTTTGGTTGCCAGAGCCAATTTGCCCTAAGCTAGATGCCGCTTGGTGTTTGGTATTATTATCCACATTGGAGTCGGCGATTAACTTCACCAAGGCATCAATGGCTGTTTGGTTGCCAGAGCCAATTTGCCCTAAGCTAGATGCCGCGTAGTATTTGGTAGAGTCATCCACATTGGAGTCGGTGATTAACTTCACCAAGGCATCAATGGCTGTTGCGCGTTCTGTTTGTAGGAGTGCTGCTTTTATTCCGTTTGCAATTGGGTAAAGAAATGTCACCCATTGCTGTTTCGCAATATCGAACTTACCAAATCCCCATCTAAGGATTTGTTCAACTATTTCCTTTGCTTGGAAATATTTAAACTCTGTAATACCCGCAGCAGCAAGAAAATAAGCTCTAAATTCATAATATCCATGTCTTACTTGATGAATATTGCTCCAATCTCCACATTGGTCATCAAATTCCACCAACGCTTTAATAAACGCCTCTTTCTCTCTCGGCTCTACATCTTCTCTTCCCAACCACAGCAAAATTACTTCCTTCCACTGCGGTTCAAAAATGCGGTAAACATCTGGCGTAGGTTTTTTGGGAATAGGTTTAAAAAACTCGCGCCAATCCTTAACCTTTAACGCTGCAAAGTATTCCTGAAAGTTGGGATGAAAGAAAGCATAAACTTCTTCATCTGTTCCCGCTAACCTGTCTACTAAATTCAACCAACCGACATCACAAGCTAATTTAAACAGCTTTTCACCCATTTGTTGCCGTGCTAAACTCCGCTTCAAGCGAAATCTAGCCGCACTGTTAATACCTGCAAAAGCTAATTTACTTAAAGCTTTGTGTAATTCATCCTTCACATCATCAGAGTTAATCAACTCACAAAATTGTTCAGGTTTCCACTCATAGAAATAGCGGGTAAATCTCTGATAAAGGGCGGCTTTAGTTTCTGGTAATTCTCCTTGCTTATCCAGATAGAAAGTTTGACACAACAGCGCCAAACGCAAAGGATTTGTTACCAATTTACAGATTTTTTCATATTTAGGTGCTTTTAATTTCGCCTTAAGTTCTTCACCGCGCTGTTGCTTTTCGGCACAAGTAAACCATTGCTGAATGAAGTCGTCAATTTGCTCTGGTTTAAATTCTTGGGTTTTATAGATGTCAAAACCTGTAAGTGTATTATTAACATTGGCATCCCAAACATTTAACCGACAAGTCAGCACCACCCGCACCTCTATCGGCAATTGTTTGAGTGCTTGATTAATTTTGCTTAATGCTTGGATGGGAGAATTCTCACCCATTTCATCTACACCATCTAACAGCAGCCAAACCCCTCCTTTCCTAAAGCGTTCGATTAACTGATCTTCAATTTCTGGAGTGACGACAACTTTAACTAATCTCATGGCTTCAGTCAGCCAGATTTTGAGTAAATAGTCTTCAATAGTCTTTCCTTGCAAGTTAGCAAGAGATATAAAGATAGGTAAATCTTCAGATGTGTCTTTAATAAAAGAGGCGATATTAGTTAATAAAGTTGTCTTACCTGCACCTGGTTCTCCGATGATGGCAATATGCTTGTGATTTCCGGCTGGTTTTTGTCCAATCACTTGTAGAAGAAAGTCGCCACGTTCATAAGTTTTGACAATGACTTCTTTATCTAATGCATAGGGATTTTCTTGTTCTCGCTGTTCGTGTTCACCTCGGCGTTGCTGCTGTTTGCGTTCCACCAGTCCTAAAGGAACATAAACATTGACTTCAAAACCTTTCTCTGTGGCTTTGTGTCTGAGTTGTGCATCTTCTTGCTGCTTTTCCAGCCTTTTGTGGCAAATATCGCGCCAGTCAATGCTTGTATCAGTGGTTAGGATAATCTGAGAAGTTGCTTTTGTCTTGGGGTGTTCGTTCCACTTCTGCTTCACCACCTGCAAATTCTCTTGCTTTGATGCAGTTTGATGTTTCAGCGTCAGCGTAAATTTCCAATAACCTTGCTTCTGTATGAATTTATCTATCAGTTTCAATTCTCTGAGACTGTCGAAAAAATATTGCACTTCTTCCAATTCTCTTTCTAGCTGACTTCTAACAGGTCCTTTTCGGCGCTGACGCAGTTTTAAGGTTTTACCTACCGTTGTCACAAGCTTGAGTAAGTGTTCCTTCTTTGTGCCAACTTCAACTGTTCTAGCTATTTTTCCTCGTGTCGGTTTGGTTTCGTATCCTGTAACGCGCAGTTTATTATCAGCTTCCCACTGAACATAAAGTGGAGGTTTTGGTTGTAAGTTTTCAGGTTGCAGTTCAGACAGTTGCATTAAAGCTTCTACCAAAATCAGCACATTCTCTAAAACCGATTCATCCCAACAAATATTCCTTGGCATTTATAAAGACAATCTTAAGAAACTAGCATTACCCAAACAAATAAGTTTCCCCAAGCTGCAAACCTAAGTGATACAAGCATTATAGACATTGCATGGGTAACGTGTCTGGGGAAACACCCAAAAAAATAATTCACCTAGTCAACCACATAGGTGAATCAAATGTCAGCTAAGAAATCTACTTCCCGCCGCAATCAAAAATTAATAGCTGTGTTGCTAAGTTTAAAAGTTCTACTAGCTGGTATCCAAGCTACAGACCGCATTCAACAAGGTGACTCGGTGACAGAAACGCTGATTTGGCTAATTAACCAGTGCATTCCCGTACTGCAACAGATTAGCCGCCGAGAGGATGAAGAGAAATAAGGCGATCGCCTACGCCCGGCTGGAAGCAATTCTACCAAATAATAAACTCAATTCCAAATTCCAAATAGCGATCGCGATCATAGCCCCCTCCTCGCTTGCGGGGAGGGGGTTGGGGGTGGGGTTCTTCGAGAAACGTTCCACCGACACATTTATCAGATAAATTTGCAATTCATCACTCAAATCTCCGGGATTTAAAGGCCAATTGGTGGCTGAACACTAAGCATTTATCGGCGTTTAGGGAACACCAAAAAATAAATTACCCAAAAATTGTAGTCGGGGAAAGCGATCGCTTAATCCACCATAAACTTCAGGATAATTGTGGGTTACGGACTAGCCTCCTAACCCACCCTACAAATAATTATTTGATTTTTTAGTCCCTTATCGGTGGTTCATTACTTCTTCAACAAAGGTATTGATTCTTTGATGCTCATAGTACTTGTGGGCGGCCATAGCCATAGCTAAAAATCCCCAAAGAATCATACCTGGTATACTCAGCATCGCACTATTGCCAACTAACTGCACACAAGTACCTCAGACCAATTGCGCGGGCGGCGCTGACAAAACTATCAAAATGGGCTTCACTATATTTAAGTACGCTGACTATCACTAAAATTAACCCACCAAGATAAGGTATTGCACCCAACCAGCCCAGGGTAAAAAACATATCTAAAATGCCGCTATCAAGCACAAAAACTTCTAATTGACCAGTTTTTTCATTGACTTTCCAAATATTTCCTAACCCATTACCTAAAACATTAGAAAGGGCTAAACTTAAATTTCTGTCATAGCTTCCCGATCTATCTTTAAAGCTAGTATCTTTTTCTAAATTAGTAAAACTTTCCAAACGCTCGGTAACAACATCAGAAATCGGCTCAATGGTTGCCAATGGCACAACACACATTAACATGATTAAAATGATGGCAATTAACCGCATTTGAATATGCTCCTTCACGGAGCCAAAAATCATTACTACTCCTAGCAACCAACCCAACCAACTAGTGCGTACTTGTGTCAACAAAAACGACACGTAACCAACTGCTGAGGCGGGAAAAATTAACGTTCCCGAACTTGTAAATAATAGTAATAAACCTGTTTGCATCACATAGGCAAAAGGTCCGGGCGAGTGTAAAGTACTCCACACCCGCATTCCAAAAGGTTCAGGATCTCCCGAACTCGTAAACATTTTGGATTCTATCAGCCAGTATCTATCCCACTCTGGTGCTACCACGAATTGATAAATGCCATAAATGCCTAAAATCAACACAGCCCAGAGAAATATACGTTGCAGATTCTGGCGGTAGCTGGGATAGTCTCGCCAGTTTCTAAATAAGTGAAAAGCGAAGATAATGGGACTCAGCCAATCCAAAAAACCCCTGGCGACAGGAAGCGGCGCATTGTAAACTAGACCCACTAAAAAACCATAAAACACGCCAATAAACGCCAAAATAAACGGTAATCCTCCCTGGGTGGAAGCGCGAGGAGAATGGCGTAAAAAAGTCCCTATTGTCACAAATACTACTAAATAGGGTGCTACAAGCATCTGACGGCTGGGGTCCCAGCCAATGCGATAGTCAACTAAGCGAGTGGCTAAGGGTGTCAGGAACCATATCCACCAAGTAAAGCCGATATAAAGAATGGGATGGCGTAAGTATAAAAATATCGCTACCGCTAAAGCTGTCACCGGGTAAACTAAGCGCAATAAACTAGCAGCACCGGCAAAATAGCAAACTACGTTCAGTAATAAAAAGCCGACAATAGCTAGCCAACCCTGTAGCGATCGCTCTTGGGGAAAAAACTGTGATTCTGAAAAAGCATTGAAATGTATTTGTTTAGAAATCACTATGAATCTACCAACTCTATATTTTAAATGAGAGATCCGAAAACAAAACCTTCTTAATTACGAATTACGAACTACGAACTACGAATTACGAATTACGAATTCTTTCCGTGCTTGCCCACGTCCACGCCAGGAGACTAGGAATTTTTGTCCGGCAAGTTTACCTTGACTTGGTAAAAGTCTTAGCCATTGTATTAAACCTAAATTTTCTCGTGTTCCGACTAATACTGCCCAAAGCCAAAATACAATATGGCGCGATCGCGGCAAATGTTCTAATAAAACCAAAGTTTCATTATGAACTAAATTAATAAAAGCAATTTCATTAAAATTATGGCGTTGGTCTTCATCAAAACGTTGGGCTGGATAGTGGTCTACCGCCACCTGTGGATCATAAATCATCTTCCAACCAGCCCGTTTTAAACTTAGAGTAAATGCCATTTCAAAATGTACCTGCGCTCCCGTACCCCGCATTCTTTGATCAAATTGTAACTGCCCGATTGCTTGAGTCCGAAAACTCATGTTTACACCTTTGAGAACATCAACTTCACGGGGTTTTCCAACTCCGAGATGATGATTACCAATTACCCGCCCGAACCACTGCAACTTACCAACTATCGGCTCTTGACCGTCCTCGATTTTGTCGCCGTAATGTACCCAATCACGACCACCAACACCACCAATACAACTATCAGCAATAAAGTGTGCATTGATTTTTTCTAACCAATCAGGATGAGGTGCAGCATCATCATCAGTAATAGAAAAAATGTCTCCTTCTACTGCTGCTAATCCGGCATTGAGTGCTGCTACTACACCCGTTTGTGTTACCTGCACAGTTTGCAGTGGTAAGTTTTGGGAATTGAATTCAGCGAGAAATTCCCAAGTTTCTGTATCCGTATCCCGAACTACCAAAATTACTTGATCAACGGGTTTAGTTTGGGCTTGCAGTGCCAAAAGGCAGCGTGATAGATCCAGAGGACGACGATAGGTGGGGATGAGAACTGTATTCCTCATGATTAATTAACTCCTCAAATAAATCCAGATAAGTTTGTGCCATCTTCGTCCAGCTATGTTGTTCGGCGACTGAACGCGCGGCTTTTCCCATTTGTTGGCACAAGGTGCGATCGCCTCCGGCACAGCGCTCCGCGCAATCGCTTGTTAATAACCGCATTGCTTGTGTCAAAGCCTCAGCATCGTCAGAGTCTGACAAAACTATTCCTGATTCTGGCGTTACCAAATCGGCTGCACCAGTGGAACTAGCTGTAATTACAGGTAAACCAGAAGCCATCGCTTCAATCACCACTAAGCCAAACGGTTCGTAACGTGAGGGAAAAACCAAGAAATCTACCGCTTTCATCAGTTCTGGAACATCGGACCTCTGTCCCAAAAAATGTACCCGTTCACGCAATCCCAATGATTCTGCTAGTTGAAGATAGGGACTTCCTTGAGTATTTCCGGCTACGGCGAGATGTAACTCAGGAACTTCTACTAAAGCTTGTAAAACTGTATCTAAGTTTTTGCGCGCCAGTCTGATATCACCTGCAAACAGTGCTAAGGGTACGCCTTCAGGAAGTTGCCATTCTTGGCGGTCGCTGATTCCTGGGGAGAATTCCTGTAAATCAACGCCGTTTAAAACTACTTTGATTGACTCTGGGGGTACACCTATTTCTCTTAAATCCTGGGCAACTTTATCAGAAACTGCTACTACTACTTGCGCTTTTTGAAAAGCTTGTTTTTCCCAGTGTGCATTTAAAGTTGTGTATAGCCACTGGTAAAAGTCATAGCCAAATTTCCGAGACTTTGTTTGAGTTTTCCTAGAGGTGAATTTCAGCCAAGAATTATGCACAAAATGTACTGCATTCACATCTCCAGAAGCATGGGTAATTGCCCCATTTACTTTTACTATGTCAAGTTCAGCGTGATGTTTCCGCAACCAAGTTGTACTTTTAAAGGAAAATATCAGGTTGCGAATAAATTCGGTCGGCCATCCTTTAATAGAAATAGGAACCCAGTTCACTTGGGGGTTTTGCTGTAGTTCTGAAGCTACATGACTAGCTAATAATGTCAGGTGATGACCGCGACGAATTGCTTCTTGGGCAACTTCGTAGTTAACTCTACCCTGACCATCGCCTTTTTGTACGGTGTGGGTAACAATGCAAATTTCCATTTATTCCCTCTATTGTTAATGGTGTTTAAGTTTTGTATTCAGGACTTTAGTCCTTAATTAAGAGAATATTTGAAAAGTCTTATTGTTGGTAGCAAAACATTCTAGATTCCCCTAAATCCACGCCAGTTGCTCATGGGGGAAACCCCCAAGACCGCACTGGCTCCCCTTATGAAGAGGGACTTTGATTCTAATTCTCCCCTTTTCAAGGAGGGCTAGGGGGGATTATTAAGTCCCTAAAATCACAGCCACACACTTTTAAAATAACCTCTGGCATTGTTTCATATAGTTAGATTTATTCCCGCCAACTTGATTAAAATCAATAATTTAGCTTGATTTTGGGATTCTAAGTAATTGTTCAGCTAAAATTTTGGGGGTAAAGCTGAGAGTAAGGGCTACGATGGTTCGGAGATTGAATTTTTGCTTTTTCAGGGCTTGCCAAAGATAAGAACGGGCTGATACTATCTGTTGATTTCGCAGTAAACCAATGCCTAAAGTTGTCTGAGATTCTAACCATTTATTTTGAAAATGGGTTTGGAATTCTTGTATCCGAGAATCTTCGATAAAGATTTTGTAACAGAACATTTCACTTTGGGCTTTGCGGATTTTTGCCTGCACATTTCTACTACCACTAAGCTGAGTGTCGGTCTGCTCATGTTCTCGATATAATGTCAGTTTTTCTGGGCTATAGTAAGCACCATAACCGGACATACAGCAGAGGTAAGTTAAATACAAGTCCCACATACCACCAATTTCTGCGGGAATACTATCCCAATCAATTAAGTTATTGCGAATCACGCAAGCGGCAGCAGTGGCGATACTTTTATCTATTAACCCAATTTGATAGAAAGGTTGATGGACTCCTGGGGCAAGTTGATCTCGCTTGTAACTATGGGTATTTATTTGGGTTTTATCATCTTGAATTCTGCTATTTGCATCGATAATATATTGATCACAAAAAGCCAGAATTAAATCAGAATTTGCTTCTAATGGTGGTACAAGTTTGGCTAAAAAGTCTTGATTCCACATATCATCATCGTGGAGACTAGCAACATATTTACCTTTGGCCATTTTGAAGGCGTGCATCTGATTGGCAATCATCCCTAGATTTTGCGGTTGTCGCCAAAAGCGAATGCGTGTATCTTTAAAAGCTTCGATAATTTCTTGGGGATTTTCTGGACTACAGTTATCTGAAACAATGATTTCAATATTTTGATAAGTCTGATTAATTGCACTGGCGATCGCCTGCTGAAGATACTCCGCCCGATTATAAGTTGGGATAATCACACTGACAAGAGGCTCGTTCTCTAATCGACCAGAATTGATGTTATTCATATTCAAATCTTTATCTTTGGGTAGGAGTATGCAATTAAGTTTTTAACCCAATTTCATTGAGGGTTTGAGAACTGAAGCCAGATATTTATAAGATTGAGTACTCATTGACATTGTGACATCCACAATTCTCATTAAATCTATGCTTTTAGATGTTCTGGGTATTTGATAATCAGGGATATTACTCATACCTATTGATTGAGCATATTGACGGCACGCTTCCCAGTCATAAGCCCAAATATCTTCCATCCAAAAGCGTTGAATCCCGTATTTATGAAAATAACGCAGCACTTCAAAATCGTAGTGATAATACTTTTCTTTGATAATTGTATGCATATCAATTCCCCGTTCTTCCCAACCTGTAAACCACTCCTGGGCAGCAGTTTCTAATTTGCCTAGACTTAAATAATCAGGTTTGGAAGGATAGCGCGATCGCCTGCCTAAAGGATGACCAACTTCTAAGACATTTTCGATTACACTATAAAGACGTAATTTCGAGGCATGAGCATCCAAACGAGTTACAGCATAGTGCATCACCTTGATGTCATGAATATGTAATCTGGTAGCATATTCAGGCATGGGAATTCTCACACTATGAATTTTTTGTGGCTGATGTTCTGCGCCATCATCGACATAACCCAAGGGTGTCAAAATACCAGTTCTTAAACATTGATTAGTTGTGACAAATAAATCTGGTTTTTCAAAAAATAACACCGTTCCTGGCTTGGCTTTGAGCATTGCTTGCCAGCTTTGAGTATGGATGGCATTAGCTGCTAGAATTTCATCAGCATCCAAAGCCAAAATGATTTTATGTTCTGGCACTAAATCTCTGGCTGCTTGAATCAATAATAACTGCCGATCTGATTCGTTGAATTTTTCTGATTTGTTTTCAATCAGTATAACTTTAGGATATTTATGACAAATATCCTGGCTACCATCAATGGAATTTTGGTCGGCAATAATTATATGATCAGCAAATTCACTTGTGACAGCTAAAAAGCGATCTAAAATCCAAGCTTCATTCTTTACAGGGGTAATGACTACAATCTTCGGTTTTGGGTTTTCCATTGTTAATTTTGAGATTTATTTAAAAGTAAGGTGATTTTGCTAAAATTTACAGTTAATTACCTGAATTTCCGGGAAGAAACTCAGCAATAGTTTTTTCGTAAATTATTTTTAACCGTTGAATATGAACATCAATTGTGAACTCTTCTTGGAACCAAGCTTGACCTTGTTCACCCATTAATTGACTTTGGGAAAAGTTGCTTCCTAGTTCGTTGATAGCAGCAGCTAACTGTTTAATGTTGTGAGGTGGAACCAAAATACCTGTTTCGCCATCTCGCACGTGTTCGGGAATACCTCCCACTGCACTAGCGATGATTGGTCGATAATGAGCATAGGCTTCAAGAGTTATAAGACCGGCAGGTTCAGGCCACAGACTGGGAAAAACCACCGCAAAGCACTGTTGATAAAGTGTTTCGAGTTTTTCGCTATTACACCAGCCATGCCAAGTAATGCGATCGCCTAACCCCATTTTCTGTGCTAACTTTTCCATACTGGGCTGACTCCAACCATCACCAGCAATGTCAAGATGAATGGGTTGATCGCAAAGTGCCAAAGCTTTAATCAGCCATTCCACACCTTTATAAGGAACAATGCGACCAGCGAACAAAATACGCTGATTTTGGTGTATTTCCCGATTTAGAGGTGCATTGTCACTTTGAGGCGGTTGTACACCACACCGTAATGTCACCACTCGTTCAGGTGCTAAACCATTACTGACGATTTGCTGACGGACATAATCGCTGTTAGCAATAACCGGAATTTTCAGCTTTTTGAGGATTCCTAAAGGATGATTAGCATTCCTCCAGTCCTGCCAAATATTTTGCGGGCGGCGACTACCACAACCGTCTACTAAATGTCCCCAAGTACATCCCAAGGGGTTCATAATGCGATCGCACACCTTGTCCCGATTTGTTAAATATTTTGTGCCACTAGGACAGTAGCTAGAGTTATTATGCAGAGTAAAGATAGCCGGACATTCTTCTTGGAGTTCGTCTAGCATATCTAAATCGTGGACGTGCAGCAATTGCGGCTGTTTTTGATCTATATTTTTCAGAGAAGAAAGAGTGCGATCGCTCACCCCAGTAATTTGAGAATTTATCAAAGACGCTAAATAAGTTTCAATCCCACCACCGCCCTTGATATTAGCTTGGGAGCAGTGATAAATCATTTTTTGATCAACTAATGTATAACTCATATTGATTTGGCTTATTTCTCACGAGAATCCTCATTGTTTCGGGATAAATTTAGTTGTAAACATTCATCCAAAACTTATGTCTCACATCACTGACATAATGCCGTAAAGCAATTTCTTGACTAGAAAATTTATCTGGATAGATAAATTGATCCATCACATTCATCACATACTTTTCTGAGCATAGGGGAACACCATGATGATGGTGAATTGTCAAATGGACAATTGTTTGTTCAGTAAAATAGCTCGGTGTTCCAGGTATATTTGCTAAACGTTTAATTGCAAAGCTCCAATCTAATTCATGCTTAAATAAAATAAATCCCGCATTTACCGGATTGACTTTTTCTGTATCCTCATAAAGGATTCTGCTATCCAGTGAATTTGAGCAATCAGGTAAATAATGGCAGACTTGACTATCTAACTGCGCTAACTCAACCAAGTCAATTCCCCCAGGGAAGAATAAAATATCTGAGTCTGTATAGATAGTTGCACCATCCACAGGAATTGACATTAATGCTGATAATTTCTTACCCATTGGATGCACTTGGGCATAATCAGATACACATTGGGGCAAATCTGGTTTGATAAATTTGTCAATGGGTACAACCTCAACACAGGGATGAATACTGCGTAATAACTGACAACTCAAATCAGTGTAGCTACCATCAGAAATTACAGTAAATTTCTCAGGAATACCAACATTAGTGATAAATGAACGAATACTTGCCACTTGTTCCGCTAAGTCACGCTCACAAGATAAAGCATAGACGCTCAGGGGAACTTTTTGAGTTTTGTCAATGGTAACTTTAACCGTTCGAGCAATTTTTGATTTATAGAGATAGCGGTTAACTTTTCCTTGGATACGAGCAGAATGATAACCAATATTTACCATTTATTTGACCTCGTGAAAATCCTAATTTTGCTCTCAATTAAATTTGCAAACTAGCGTCCCTTGAATCCGGTTAATTTAGATAATATTACAGAAATTAATTTGCATAATTTATCCAATTTGACCTATTTGATATTGAGTTTTATGGTATTCCCATAATTTGCCTTTGAGTTCTAGTAATTCTTGATAATTACCTTGCTCAATGATCCGTCCTTGTTCTAATACCACAACTTTATCGGCTTGGGCGATGGTGGAAAGACGGTGAGCGATCGCAATCACTGTTCTACCTACAGATAACTTTTCAATAGATTCTTGAATCAAACGCTCAGTCATGGAATCTAGAGCGCTAGTGGCTTCGTCCAAAATCAGAATTTGTGGATCACGCAGCAAAGCGCGAGCGATCGCAATTCGCTGGCGTTGTCCTCCCGATAACCGCACACCCCGATCTCCCAATTGAGTATTCAAACCTTCAGGCATTTCATCAATAAATTCCAGTGCATTTGCTAATCGAGCAACTTCACGAATTTCAGCTTCAGTCGCCCCTTCTGTACCGTAGGAAATATTATTCCCCACAGTAGTATTGAAAATAAATGTATCCTGACTGACAACAGCAATTTTCTGTCTTAAAGAGCTAATGTCAAATTGACGGATATTCATGCCATCAATCAGTACATCTCCTTCTGTGGGATCATAAAATCGGGGAATTAAATCAATTAATGTACTTTTACCAGCACCAGTTCCACCCACTAAAGCTGTAGTTTTACCCTTCTCAATGCTCAGAGTAATATTATTTAGCACTAAACTATTAGCATCATAACCAAAGTCAGCAGAGACTATATCAATAGAATGTTGCAACCCATTAAACTTGATATAGCCATTTTGCAAATAAGTTTTATTGTCAATCCTAATCAACTCCTTAATATTATCTGCCGCTCCTGCCAGTGTGCTGAGATGCGCTCTAGTGCCATTAATATCTTGCACAATTGGCACAACCCGGAACAGCACAAAGAAGAACGTCAGTAAAGAAGCAACTTGTAGAGTTCCATTGACAACAAACACAGTAAAGGCAAAAATAATCATCCCAATGAGAATCGTACTAGCTATAGCTTCAGCTAAAGGTCTCACCAGCGCCCAAGTTAATACAACTTTAGTGGAAGTGGTAACTACATTATTGCTGGCTTGATAGAAACGTTGGCGCTCAAACTCTTGAGTAGAAAATGCCTGAACTGTACGAATGGCATTAATAAATTCTATTGCGATTGAAGTAAAGTTTCCATTAGCGATGGAAGTACTAAAACTCGTTTCTCTGGCGCGAGCATTGAGTGTTGATAATCCGACTCCTACCAAGGTAAATAAGAAAAACGAAATAATAGTCAGTTGCCACGATAATAAACACATCGAGATAAAGTAGACAAAAGCCGTAATCCCTCGAGTTGTCAAAAAGGCTGCGCCACTAAACCACTGTTTCATTCTTTCAATTTCAGTGGTGATAGTATTAATCAGTTCACCAGAGCGAGTTTTAGCAAAGTAACTTAACGGCAATCCTTGCAACTGCTCAAAAATTTGTTTTCGCAAGCGGTCAGCTAGAAATAGTTGAGATATTTCTATATAGACGTGTGATAGATAATTGAAACCAGCACGTATCCATGTACTGAATAAAATTAGTAAAGAGATGCGATATAGTCGATTAATTGCCGATGCCTGAGATGCTAAAATCCAGGTATCAAACCAAGCAATTCCAGTTTGAATTGGTTCTGCATCTGGAGTAGTCAAATTTTGCAGAAATGACAGCAAAAAACCAATACTAACACCTTCAAAGGTTGCGGCTAAGAATGAAAAGAATAAAGCGAAAATAGCAACTTTGCGAAAACTTTTAAATTCTCGGATTATTAAATAATTGCTTTGCCAAAACTTCGTTTGTTTGAAGCGATCGCCTAGTATTTGAGAAGCTTTAATATACATGAGTGTTTGGGAACAAAAATGTGAACACTTAAATAAGTTATATAGATGCTAAAAAACCTTTTCTTTTTAGAGAAGACAAAAAATTGCTGCTCTTTGATTTAGGGTGCGTTATCGCACTTTGCTTAACGCACTTGAGTAACTAAATGTGTTTAGTTCACCAGAAAACTATAGTGTTTGGCTATCCAAATGTAGCAGATTAGATTCTTCCCATGTACCCGTCATTTCGGATACTTGCTTGATTTGCTGTTGTCCCGCCAAAGTTAGCCGCACCGCATTTTCTAAAGTGCAACTACGAGATCCCATCAAAGTCATTTCACCGCGTAGCACATTCCACAACTGCGGTAGATAATCTAAATCGTATTTACGCATCAAACGACCTAGAGGTGTCATATTCAAATTAGCGGTTGTACAAAACTTGATCGCCCGAAAGACTTTACCTCGTTCTCCAACCTGCCACTCACTGCTAAAAACTGATCCTGGTGAGTCAAGCTGTAACATCACAAATAATGCCAGCATAACTGGACTCATCAGTATTAGTAAGAAGAAAGCGACAATCCCATCAATTACTTTTTGCCACCAGTTACCTTGTTTAACCGGTTTATTGCTGGAGGGTAGGCGGAGAAATATGGGCTTACCAGCTTGCTCACAGGCTTCAACCCAAAGTTTTAGATAATCTTCCCCAATATTTGGGTCTATACTGACCAAATTTACTGGCGTTTTTTTTAAGCAATTTACTAAGAATTGCTCGTCATGCAAAGCAGGTAGATGAAGCTGTTTAGTGAGTCCGGGAGATTTGACCAATAATTGACCCCGCCGCCATTGGAGCGTACAGTATGAAAATTGATTATTTTGGTGGTGCTGGGTTTCGACAGAAGAGTTTTGAAGAGCAGGAATTAATGAACTTGTCATATATCTTTGGATCTATAAAATCGTGAATGGCTGAGTTAGTATTGCAGGCTATTAATGCCAAAGACTCCGAACAGAATTTTGTTTTGCTCCAAAAATATGTTAGTAATTGCGTGCAGAAATATGCTCTTTTAACTTGCACTTCAGACGAGTCCACATCTTGGGAAATTCTGCTGGTGTGAAGATGGAGAAACTAATTAAATAAGTAGCAGTAAACACAGGGGAAAAGTTAATTGGGAAACGCGGGTTTCTCTCTGATAATTACGGACGATGGGGAAGTGTAGAGGGAAATTCCCCCGTTCCTCAAGTACCCCACAACTTCATATTTACGTTTAGTTGCGACTACTTATTTTTTACTCAAGCTCACAAAACCAGTTTACCTTTGTCTTTTAGCTGTTTAGCAGGAGCGTTAATATCTAGGATATAAGACTTTGTAGAAAGACTATGTGCTGGGATTGATTCTTTATTTAGTCTTTAAACAGGCAGTGATTTTTCTAGTTAATTATAAAGATGCTATAAATATACTTAGTTGGAAGTATTAGTAATCCCATCAAAATTGGAAATTTCCCAAAAATCAGCGCGATCGCGGCTGCTAATTTGCAGCAAAGGCTCAAAAAAAAGATATGTGCGATCGCATACCAAACGGTGCGATCGCACATCATATAAAACCTTTAAATTAGTAAATTTGCACACAGATCCAAATAGAAACTTTCTATTCCCTTGAACGCAATCAATCGCGTCTCTCCCTTCTCTCCAAAATAGGCTTTATTTTTCTATCACTTGTTGCAGCGCCAATTGAGACGACTCAGACGGTTGGGGATATTTTACATAAGTACTACCAGAGTTGGAGACACCATTAGCCACAACCCCAATCAGATTTAATTTGCTCAACATCGCTGTAGCTTGGGCTAATTGGCTGCGAGTTACCTTACTCATACTGGCCGCCAGCACCACACTCCGACAAGATGAAGCTGTCAGCATGGCATCCACCAAACCGAGAACTGGCGGCGCATCTATGAGTACCAAATCATAATTAGCCTCAAATGCATTCATCAATTGAATCATGCGTGGTGAACTCAAAAGATGTGCTGGGTCAACAGGTATCGGTCCAGCCGTCAAAATATCAATATAAGCTGAACCTAAAGATTGAACACCAATTTGGTCGGGGATAGTGACATCACTAGCCAAGAGAGTCGATAACCCTTGCTCATTGGGAAGATTGAGTCTGTTGGTGGAGACTAGGCTCTCGTAAGTTGGCATCAATCAATAGTACCCGTTTGTGTAAACGAGCCGCACTCATTGCCAAACCCAACGCCAAAGCGGACTTACTCTCATCTCGCAAAGCCGAGGTAATCATCAGAGACTTCAAATTAGGAACAGAATTTAAAAGTTCAATATTTTTGAAAATCAAATCCAGCGATTCCCAACGTGGTGGTGATTGCAACACCTGAATTGTCCAAGGAGCCAGAACTTCTGGTTTACCAAAAGGCAACTTGATGATTGATTCTCGGTTTTTGGTAGTTGGCAGTTTGGGAGTAGTTCCCAACAACGGTAAAGGAACCTGCTTTTCCAATTCAGCAGTTGTATGCACAGCATCATCAGATGCTTCGCGAATAAAAGCTGCAATACCTCCCAACATCAACCCCACAACTCCACCCAACAAGAGATTTTGCTGGAGATTGGGCCTAAGTGCATCCCTAATTGCGGTTTTTCCACAACTTCCCAATTAAACCCACCCTTGGCCAATTCTTGGCGCAATTTCTGCTCGGCTCGCAATAGCTCCTCTAATCTTTCACGGCTAAATTGTAGCTGTGGCATAATGCGATTGTAATAAGCCAACAAAGGCGGAAAGCGTTTAATTTCAAAACGCAATTGATTTTCTTTCTCCGCCAAAGTTTGATCGCGGGCGCTTAAAGCAACTATAGTTGTTTGCGTCTCCACTAACTGACTAGCCAGGTTGAGGTCAATTTCACCAAATTGTCCTTGTTCCAAAAGAGGTGCTTGGGAGGAAATTACACCATTAGACTGTACGCCTAAAGCTCTGCCCACCTCTTGTTGCAATAATCTCTTCTGGCTTTCCAGTTGTTCTTGCATTTGTTTCACGCCAGGAGTCTCATCCGTAAAGCGCAAACGTTCTTGAGCTAGTGCTAGTTCAGTTTTTTGAATTTCGTTGAGTAATCCTTGGTAGCGAGTAGACTGACTCAGACGAGAAGCCACCAGAGCGTTTTGTGGAGAACGCTTGAGTTGTTCTTGCAAAGATTGTTGCCGTGCTATAGCCTCTTGATACTCAGAACGGGTAACACGGCGTTCTTGTTCAATAGTGTTTAAAGAGTCTTCTAAAGCTTTAGCTTGTGACTCAGGATTGATTAAATTTTGGTTTCTGCGAAATCGTTGAAGATTAGTTTCCGAGGCATTCACTTCCTCGCTGGCTTTACTCAACTGTTCCCGAATCACTTGTAAACCTTTTTGTAACCGCGAATCCTGTTGTTGTTTGTTATATTCCACATAAACTTGCTGAATTGTCGCCAGAACATTTTGTGTTTTGGCTGGATCTTGGGCAGTATAGTCTACTTGGAAAATTTTTGTTGCCAGATTATCTTCTGCACTTCTGAGTTGAGTCAGAACTAAAGAGGCTTTAATTTCGTTGACAGTGATATCAGGATAATCAGATTTCAGTTTGTCAACTGCCTGTTGGATGAGTCCTGAACTTTGCATGAGATTCAGCTGAGTTGCTGTATCTATCTGAATATTAGGCTCGATAAATGGACTGTCTGCCCCAGCGCCTTCTTGCCTACCTTGATAATTAGGTTCGACAAGCAGTCTGCATTGAGCTTTTATAGGTAGGTTTTGTTCTAGCAGTTACTACAGCTGCCATTGCGATTGAAGTAATGAATACTGCTAAAAACCAAGGCAATCTGCGAATAAATATTTTAAACAGCTGTCCATAACTTGGTTCTGTATTAGAGTTATTAACCTGATTTATACCGGGACTAAGACTAGCTTGATTCATGTTTATTATCCTTATCTGAGAGACGCTACGCGTAGCTTACTTCCCCGGAGGGATAGAGTTAATATCAATTCGTAATTGCCCTGGAACTACGCTTTGGGCGCGGCTATGCCAATGATTAGAGTGCCGTAGCCATAGACTTTACGTCATTCTAATTCCAAAGGGAGCAAATTCAACTTCATCTTTGTTTCAGGTCTATAAATGTCACCTCTCTTTTATAATTGACATAAAAACTGCACAAATAGCTAATTGATATTACAAGTTTGGGCAATAAGTTGCTCAACCTTGCGAAAAAACACGGGTTCTGAAAAATTGTTCACTGCATGATTACGAATATTTTCATAATTCCAAATGATTCCTCCGGACTCTAGCAACGCAGCTTGGATGGATTCGGGCGTTTGTCTTTTAAAAAATACTCCGGTTTTACCGTGTATTTGTGTATCTAATACTCCCCCGGCTCCATAGGCAATAACTGGAGTACCACTAGCATTGGCCTCGACGGGAACTAATCCATAGTCTTCTAAAGCGGCAACTATGACAAACTTGGCTTTAGAAAATAATTCTTTGCGTTGAGCATCACTGACGTGTCCTAAAAACTTAATATTATCTAAGGCTTTAGCTTTGAGACGTTCTTGTTCTGGCCCATCACCTGAGATTAATAATTGCCAACCTAACCAATTAAAAGCCTCAATGATTATATCTAGTCGCTTATAGCTGATCATCCGCGCCGAGGCTAGATAGTATTCATCTTTTATATCTGAAAACAGAAAATTATTTGTATCGATTGGATAATTAATGGCAATTGCTTGTTTGTTGTAAATTTTTTGAATGCGACGGGCAACTACGCTAGAGTTGGCAATATAAAGGTCAGGTTCTTGAGCATATTTCAGGTCTACATTTCTCATTAATTGAAATACTTGTTCAATTAACGGCGCAAAATATCGATAGTCCCCATACTCCCTTAAATAAGTTTCTGTATCCCACAAGAAACGAGTCACATTATGGCAAAAACAAATATGTTTGGCATCTGGACGTTTGCGGACTGCTTTGGCAAAGCTAGTACTACTACTAATAATCAAATCGTAATCTTGTAAATCCAACGCCCGAAAGGCAGGAAAGTACAAAGGAGCCATCAATCTAAAATACTTGACTGCGCCGGGAATTTTTTGTAAAAAAGTAGTTTTGACTATCCGCTCACCCATATCAATGGTTTTTTGCGGATTGTACAAAGAGGTAAAAACATCCGCTTGAGGATAACGCTTACAAAGTAATTCAAATACGCGCTCTGCTCCACCGCGCTGGGTTAAGTAATCATGAACTAGAGCAATTTTCATAGTGTTATCTAATTTTCTTCTGAAGTTTGTGGGAAAACTTGACAGCAAGTTGCTCTTAACAACTGGAGTGTTGAGGATTATAAATGCCCATTGTCATCTCTTGCACTTCTACGTAAAAACCCAGACAACATAAAAATATCCGCGATGATTTTCTTTGTTAATCTCGTATTTTATCACTAAATCCAGGGGTTTGGTTTGAATACTAGGTGATTGAATAACATCAAATTTTTATTGGTGCAAGATGTCAGCATTTATTAAGAACTGTCCGCTGCAAAGATTTCTGATAAAAATGTGTTTTTAGTGAGTCCTTTAGCGCTCATTCTCAAGGTTGCTAGGACTAAAGTCTTGACTATAAACTTTTATTTCTCCAGTTTGCTGGGAAGTGGGGAGTGGGGAGTGGGGAGTGGGGAGTGGGGAGTAGGGAGTAGGGAGTGGGGAGTGGGGAGTGGGTTAAAACCTTTTTGGTGTCTAAGTTTTGATTATCCGTTTATGTCTTAATCTCCTTGGCGGTTGCTATATCTGTTGCAGATACCCTCAAACCACTAATGAAGGAGCTTGAGGGGATCATGCCTTAACTAAGGGTCAAAAGAGGCAGGGGAGTTAAGAGGCAGGGGAGCAGGGAGCAAGGGGGAGTAAGAAATTATTTTAAACTTCCGGTTACTTAACAACCATTCTTCTCCCCTGCCCCCTGCTCCCTGCCCCCGTTCCTCTTCTCCTCTTCTCCTCTGCCTCTTCGGAAAATACTGATTTTATCCAATGGTTGCTAGAACTTTTTCTGATGCAAAATAAGCGTTTTGTTCAGCGCGTAGTTGGTCGCAAAGTCTGCCTTCAGGCAACTCGACATCATCGTAAGTGAGGACTTGATCTTGGGGAATATCTCGTTTGAGGCGACATCCTTCGGCTAACCCGATTGGTAGTAGTTTCTGCTCTTGAACAATGGCAGAATTTTCACATTGACCGTAGGTCATATAATAGCCAATACCATCTAGGGTTTCGCCGGCTTGGAGATTAATTTTGGCAGTGGTAATTACATCGACCAGGGGCCTGCTAGTGGCGATAAGACAGCATCTTGAAACAAGACAGCGCGGGCTACAGATAATGGGACTTCAAAATGACAGAGGTGATAAGGAGTGTAGAAGCTATATAAAGGACCTTCACCTAACTTGTACAAATCGAGATAATGGCGTTGTTTGGGGTCGTCGTGACTGGCAAATACAAACACACCAGGGCTGGGTTTAGCTCCAACGACATAATCAACGATGCCACCCAATTCTTTAAGTTGATCAACGTCGTACATTTTGGTCATTTCATCAATATGACCAGTGAAGTTGTAGCCGAGCATTCCGCGCTGGGCGACTTTCATTCCTGTGGCGTTAGCAACGATCGCTTGCTCGAAGGAAATTTTGGTTCCATCCGCAAAACTAGTCACCATCTGGGCTTTTTGACCCCAACGTTGAGCAAATCCGGCTTGAGTTGTGGGATTGCGATAGGGGTCTTGAAGTCCTTTAATATTACCGCACAATAACGGAGTCAGACCAATACTTTTCACAAATCGGTAGAGATTCATTTCTACCCCTGGCTGATCACCATCACAGGCGCTGAGGATGACTCCAGCTTTTTTAGCGTACACGTTGAGGATGGGGCCGATAGTCGCGTCTAGTTCGGCATTCATCATAATTACGTGTTTGCCATGGGCGATCGCTTGCATGACGATCCCAGCGCCAAATTCTACTGCACCAGTGACTTCGATGATGGCATCAATTCCTTCAGCTTGGCAGAGTAAGGAAGCATCTTCGGTAACTGCATATTTATCCTGAGCGATCGCCGCTTCTAATTCAGTTACATTCGTCACAACTTGAACATTTTCTAGTCCCGCTTCTGTATAAGCTCGTTTAGCAGCATCAACCTGACGGCTAAAAATAGCCACTAACTCCATTCCCGGAACTGAATTGATAATTTGATTAGCAATCCCCCGACCCATAAAACCAGCACCAATCATCCCCACTTTCACCGGATTTCCAGATGCAGCGCGGGCTTCTAAGGCACGATCAATAATAATCATTAGCTCAACTCCTATTGTTAATTGTTTACTCAAAGTCATCGTTAAAACAGTCCATAGACTGATAACTATTTATCTCGGATCTGCACTACCAACAGGAATCATTTCCAGTAAAGTCCAATTTAAGTCTTTCGCAGAAATTTCAGTTACTTTTAAAGGCCATTCAATATTAAAAAATGGATCGTTATAACGTAATCCTCGTTCATAACCTGGGGTATAAAACTCACCCACTTGATAGACAACCTCAGTCTCATCTGTGAGGGTTTGATAACCGTGAGCAAACATTTCCGGTACATACAAAGCCCGGTGGTTTTCTGCGGTTAATTCCACACCAATATGTGATAAAAAAGTGGGCGACTCAGGACGCATATCAATAATTACGTCATAGATAGCCCCTTTAGTACAACGCACTAATTTTGTTTCTGTAGCCGGGGAAACTTGATAGTGCATTCCCCGCACTGTACCCTTTTTGTGGTTAAAAGATATATTGCATTGGGCAACTGTCGGCTTTAAACCATGTGCGATAAATTCTTGGGCGCAGAAACCACGGGCAAAAAATCCCCGATGATCTGGCTTTTTTTCAGCGTCTACAATGAATGCATCTTTGAGTGCAGTTCTAGTAAATAGCATAGAGTGTGTCAAGATAATTTTTTAGGGAAAGAGCCAGATTTTTTGATTAAATTCACACTGATATGGCGACAATACTATTCGGGTATTGAGTGTAAATTTTTTAGCCTTTATGAGGGAATAACTATATAACATGGTGTTGTCCTTCTACCACATTAATAGTATTTATACAGTTAATTGTTCCACTTTTGCTTCATCCTTCACTTCATCAACTTCTTGCTCTAAATTTGGTCTAGGATAATGATTATTCCAGTAATGAGCGCAAAGTTCTGGACGCTTAGGGGGATTGGCAGTATAGACAAAAAATAGTGTTGACCGTTCTTCAGTCCGGAGAGTGCCATGATGTAAAATTCGTCTTGTATCAGCAAAAATAACTGTGCCTGCTGGACCTGGGCAAGATTTCCAAGCCGCTTTAGGGACAATTTTATTTAACGTTTGATCATCGATTCCGCCTAATGTTTTAATTTTGTTTTGAATTCGATAATAATTAGGGTGTGATTTGGAAGTAAAAGATATTGGCACATATTCAAAAGGCCCATGTTTTTCTTCTACATCATTTAAGTAGATGATAACTTTGAGAACTCGGCGGTCTTCTATATCTCTATGCCACAGTAATGTCTCAAATTGATCTTTATTAGGAAAATCTTTGCGTAAATGTACACCATGATAGGCAACGGGCAGACCTATGTAATTCTCGATAACATTCAGAATCTTTTCTTCTTTTCCCCAGTCATAAAATGAGGGTAAATCCGTAACTATGTAAATTTCTGGGGGATTTTTGTTAGAACTACTGTAGTTCTTTCTTTCCATACTTGGTAATAGACTATAAGCAGAATTCAGTAGTAATGAGGTAGATGTTAATCCTAATTCTGTGAGATTTGTCATATAAATCCCATCACGTTTAATGGAGTCAACAATTATGCGTTCTTTGTTTGTTAGTATAGGTAACTTGTTTAGATATTGCCAACGTGATGACCTATAAGTTAACTCCGATTTCAGGGATACAATTTTTTGTGCAACAGTGGTAAACATGGTATTTTGGACTTTTGAATTTAATAAAACGATTTGTTTAATGTCTCAATTGAGCTACTTGAGCCATATTTTCCCCGGCTTCAACTTCTAACAGAGAAATTTTGCGGTGCTGAAAATCTGTATGTTGCATAAACTGCTGAATTTGAGATTGGCTTTTTTGCCGCATATCATGGTCTTGTTGCCAGGCTTTAGTCCAATCCACAATCCAAGCTAAAGCTGTTGGTAAATCTAATTTTGGTTCCCAGTTAATTTGAGTCCGGGCTTTAGAACAATCCAAGGTTAAAAGATTAGCCTCATGAGGTTGAACTCCATCATCCTGAATCCAATAGGCATCTTCTCCCCAAAACTGCTGAAGCTGGTCAACTACCCAAGCTACAGTTTTTACTCCTGATTCATTCGGACCAAAATTCCAGCCTCCACAATAAATTGAACCCTGAGTAAATAGCTTTTCAGCCAACATTAAGTAACCATTCAGAGGTTCCAAAACGTGTTGCCAAGGGCGCACTGCTTGAGGATTTCTAATCACAACTTCTTTGCCTGCAAGCCAAGCATTAAGAATATCAGGAACCAGTCGGTCTTTAGCCCAATCTCCGCCGCCAATCACATTTCCGGCTCGAACACTGGCTATAGCTACCCCATGTTGTGCGTAATCAGCAGGATTGAAAAATGATTGACGATAAGCTGTAGTAACTAATTCAGCACATCCTTTACTACTGCTATAAGGGTCATATCCCCCCATAGCATCAGTTTCCCGGTAGCCCCAAACCCATTCCCGATTTTCATAACACTTATCAGAAGTAACCGAAACTACAGCTCTGACGCTGGGTACATTTCGGACTGCTTCCAATAAGTTGACTGTTCCCATGATATTCACGGCATAGGTATCTACTGGGTTGTAGTAAGATTCCCGTACCAACGCCTGCGCTGCCAGATGGATGACAATATCTGGTTGGTAGCTTTGCATCACTTCTTTGAGAAAATCTAAATCTTTGATGTCTCCTACTACCGATGTCATCCCATCAGCAACATGAGCTAATTCAAACAAATTCAAAGTTGTGGGAGGAGTTAAAGCGTAACCACACACCTCAGCCCCTAACATTTGTAACCACAGAGATAACCAACTACCTTTAAAGCCTGTATGTCCCGTGACAAAAACTTTTTTTCCCGCCCAAAATTTTGATTCCATTAGATAATTTCTCCTATTGCAGCACGGTGTAAATAAAGCTTTAGATATGGTATTTACCTTGGCGTAGCCTGCGGTAAACCCTATTACGAATCACCACACCTTCCAAGGAGCATGGCCACTTTTCCATAGCTCTTCCAGGTAATTTTTATCGCGTAAAGTATCCATTGGCTGCCAAAAATCATTATGTTTAAAAGCCGATAGCTGATCCATCTGTGCCAGTTTTTCTAATGGTTCTTTCTCCCAAACTGTAGAGTCATCAGCAATTAAGTTAATTACTTCCGGTTCTAAAACAAAGTAACCGCCATTAATCCATGCACCATCGCCTTCAGGCTTTTCGTGAAAGCTGCTAATTTTAGTTTGCTCTTGTCCTAAAGAAATAGCACCGAACCGTCCTGCGGGTTGGACGGCGCTGAGTGTCGCTAAAGTTTTTTGTTCTTGATGGAATTTAATTAATTCTGTGATATTGATGTTACTGACACCATCACCATAAGTGAAGCAAAATGTGCTATTACCAAGATGCTCGCTGATGCGCTTTAAGCGTCCACCTGTCATTGTGTCATCCCCCGTATTAACTAAGGTGACGCGCCAGGGTTCAGCATAACCAGAATGCACGTTCATTTGGTTAAATCGCATATCAAAGGTAACATCTGACATGTGTAAAAAGTAATTAGCAAAATACTCTTTAATGATGTAACCTTTATATCCACAACAAATAATGAAGTCATTAATACCGTGAGCAGAGTAAGTCTTCATGATGTGCCAAAGAATTGGTTTACCACCAACTTCAACCATGGGCTTTGGTCTGATACTAGTTTCTTCACTGAGTCGTGTACCAAGTCCTCCAGCCAGAATTACCGCTTTCATACAATTACCTTTTGAAGATTTGCAGGTAGATTATTATTTAAATTTTTTCAGATAAAGAGGATGCACGTGTCAGCGAAAAAAATGCTGGGATAATGTCTTTCTTTCCGTACATAATATAACTATTATTTGGAGGAAATTGATGAAGAGGGTGTAAATGATTTTCTTTTATATATAAAATATATATGAATACTTATATGATGGTAATTGAATTAGTTAACTATATTAAAAATAGCTAAACATGATAAGATTAGTATCATGCTAATACTTATCATGTTTATGTTTCCTTCAACACAAATTGTTTAGGGAAAAACTAGCTGTAATTTAACTAGTTTTTTAATTAATTTGTTCCTGTATATTTCCACATGGCAGAGCTTTGTAATAAAGCAGTACATTGGCTTTCTATAATTACACAGATACTGCTTAGTGCTTGCTGGTAGCTTTCTGTATCCTCTTGTTCTAAGGAAAGTTTGGCTGCTGTTCGTAAATCTTCAATAGCCTTCAGATTATTGGGATCAGATTCTTTGCCAGTATATTGTGTAAGTTCATAGCGAATCATCCCTCGTTTGAGATAGACTTTTGCCAAGTTGCCATTAATTTGTAGCGCTTGGTTAAAGTCAGCGATGACTTGGTGATATTCTGGAATAAAGTTACTGCTAAATTGTGCCAATTTATAGCGAACTTCACCGCGCTGAAAATAAGCTTCGGCTCTGGAGGCATTGAGTCGAATAGCGTGGGTAAAATCAACGATCGCCTGTTGATAGTCCTGCACAGATTCGCTACTATATCTAGCCATTTGAGAGCGGACAACACCTCGTCTAATATAGGCTTCAGTTTCCTGATTATTGATTCCCAGTGCTTGATCAAAATCTGCGATCGCGAGATTATATTCTCGATCAGGATCATGGCTAAATTCAGCTAGCATATAACGGGCATTGCCTCGGTGGACAAAAGCCTTCACTTCTTTGGGGTTAATCTGCAAAGCTTGGTTATAATCTTCCAAAGCCCCTTCATAATCTTTCAAATTGTAGCGGGAATTACCTCGGTTAACAAAAGCTCTAGCATTTGTCGGTTCCTGTTCTATGGCTTGACTAAACTTTTCTACTGCTTGCTCATAATCTTGGATTTGGTAAGCAGCATGACCAGCGCTATAGTAATCGGCGAAAGTTAAAGTATCTTCCTGGGGTTGAGGACGAGCCATCAACGTTTGTTGAGTGTAGGCATTTTGAGAAACATAAGGACGAGTAAATTTAATTGCTACGTCCAAATACCCCAACACACCAAGACCTATTAAACCCAACACAGCCGGATAAAACTTAGTTTTCTTTTGAGGTTGATAAGGCGAATAGCTAGAAGTAGCTACAGGTTGCCAATAATTAACTGGGGACTGGTTTCTAACTGGTTGTGGAGAACGGGGACGCTGGGCGTAACGCCTTTTTGGTACAACTCGCGGACGCAGATGTTCGCGATTTTCAACTGCTCTAGGTGATGGAAATGGATCACGTCCACCTAAGCGTAAAGCACGTTCACACCAAGGACAACTATCTAAATGGTTGTTGTAGCGATGTTGGGGATTCGCAGTACAAGTAATCAGACTATCTTCGGCTTCAGCTAAAGCTGATAGCCAAGTTTGGGCGCTGGGACGCAGATTTGGGTCATTGTGACCATCCTCAAAACAACGTAAAAATAATTCTTGCAACTGAGGATGAAGCACTTCCCAAGCCGGTGCGATGGGGGTAGGACGATAAGGGACTTGGTGCTTTTGACTGTAAGTAAAATGTCCCGCCGCAATCCGGGCTTCGTAAGTTGGTGGCTCAGGAATACCTTGAAAGATTCCCGAAAATGGGTGAGTACCTTCCATGAGGAGTTGAAAAATCAACACCGCCAAGCCGAACAAGTCATGGGAAATTTTCCGGTCGTGTTGAGCAAAAATTTTATTCTGTAGTTCTGGTGGAGTAAACTCTGGTTTACCAACTGAACAACGATAAACAATCTTTTGATCAGGATCAGACACTTGGAAAGAGTCAGTATCTACCAAAGTCACCAATGCGCTATCGCTGACCAAAATATTTGACTCATTCACGTCACCAACACAATATCCACTGTGATGCAAAGCCGCAAAAGCTGCTGCTAAATTACGCGCCGTGCGAAGCAGATACTGATAATTGAATAAGGGACAGTGTTCGCGACGAGTTCTGGGATTATAAAAGTCGATGATGGGGCGCATCCCGCGAATTCGCGGCATCAAAAAGCCGATGATGCCCTTGCGGCGATCTGTCGCCCATAATAAATCCTCTGGCCAAGCAATGGAAATATGCCCCAAGCTAGCGGTAGGGTTTTCTGGAGGGTTGGCAAGCATCGCCTGGAGTTTGTGGGCGTGAGCAACTGTGGGCTTGTGATAAACCTTGGCTACTAAATCGCCACAGTCCGGCACTGCATAGATGCAAGCTTCACCGCCACGCCCCAAACTAACGCTGAGGTTGATAATTTCTGGTTTGGGAAGACAACGTAAGACCTGCATGATAAAATTACTGTGAATGGGGTTATGTAAAAGACCGATATCGCAAAATCACCACAACACTGCACAGAAAAAAGATAATGAGCAATTAGACGCGATCAATCGCTAAATGAAGCCAGCTAAAATCAGCGTCAGATCATCATCAGTACGTTGCGTAATCCGCTCAGAACCTAAAAACCGCACTAACTGTTCTTTTGCGACTGTTTTATCTTCGGCATTCTCTACAAAGTCGAATAAGGGAAAAAAGAATGGCTTGTGAGGCTCACCCACAACCATGTTTAAAGCCAGCATTTGTAGTCCATCGGTGAGGACACCAACATTAACTATGGTTTCACGCCATAATCTCATTTGGGCTGTATCTAAGGCATCAGGCGAAGTTAAAAAAGTTGTCTGGTTGATGTATTCGCCATTGTCGGGTGTTGTCAGTGCCAGTAAGTTACCCTTATGATCCTTAGCTACTGCTAAACCATCGCCAATTTGTACAACTGCCACCATATCTGGTGTAGCAACCATAATAATTAAGGTGGTGGCTAAATCTTGAGGCTGTTTGCTACAAGCTACTGCTTCCTCTTCTACCGCTTTTTTAGCAGCTACCAAGGCCTCATTTAAGAGTGATTGCACAATTGCGTCATCTGCAAGGGAGTCTCGAGTAATTTCTTTGATCGCAAGGGTTTCTATTGCTGTTTCTACAGCCACCATTGCTCCCACTTTTCCCTGGCTGGCAGAACCTGCACCATCAGCAGCCGCAGTCACCAACACATTACCTGGTAATAGCCGCCAATGGTGAGCATCTTGACACAGCTGTTTGTTTCTGACGTGGCTTGTACCACATACAGATGCGGCGACTACTCGCCAATGAGATAGTTTTGATGTTGTGTTCATAGATTTTTTCAAAGCAGCTAGCTTCGCTTCGCCATTAAAGTGTCCCCCAGCCAATGGGAGGTAGTGCAACCTGTTCATCTACTTGGGAATGGGAAACTGCTGACATACTAGCTGACAACCACACAAACATCTCTATGAAGTTAAGTCCTTTCAGTTTGAGCGGAGTCCGCACCGCTAATTGATTTAAGCGCATCATGTTAGCGTTTTCTACACCGACTGTGAAGAATGCGACTCGTTTATTGGCTTCATCTCCTTGCAGGCGTTGGGCTGCTTGTTCTATGAGTTGGTCTAATTCACCTTGTGGTTCTCCATCTGTAATCATGAATACCCAAGGACGATAGTAAGCAATACCATTGGCACGATATAGGGATTTACGCTCTTGCACCATGTCTAATGCTTTATGAATTCCCGCCCCCATCGTGGTTAGTCCCTGTGCTGTCAAGATTGGTGGGTTAAATTGATCGGCTGTCACAAAATCTTGGACTATATTCACATTACTATCAAAAGTAATGATCGCCACTTCAACTCTTCTGGCTGCCAAGGAATTTTTGACTAATTCATCCTTCAAACTCAACAAGCCCTGATTTAACGCCTCTATGGGATCTCCTTGCATTGAGCCAGATGTGTCTAGCAATAGCACACAAGGACAACGTGGTTCAGGATTTTCAGCAAATTCTACTATTTCATCGAGTTTAAAGGTATCGTGCATAACTTTTTTTGTTATGTTATTGTCCAAGGCTTTATTTTCCTTTTTTCAAAGTATATAGTTGAGTTTCCGGAGTCTACAAGAGTAAACATAGATGTTTAACACTAATTAGTGCAATCTTTATGAAACAGATAGTTTTAACAAAATTATTCCCATAGATAAATTTTTTGAGAAAAATGTTCCTAATCATCCAGCTAAATACGGCTTTGTTTGTGAGCCTGTGGTATTACTTTTTGTGGTTGAATAAAGCACAAGCTTCTATAAAATTGGTATACATACTTACTTCATAAAATGTTTATAAAAAAACAGGTTTTTTTAATCTGCAAAATCCCAACTATTGGCTGAATATTTCACGGCTTTAAGCATAAGTATTTGAAATCAAAGTTGCCTGAGCCGGATTATTTAATAGTAGCTGCAACGAAATTTTATGCGTTATTTTAGTTAAAAATTTATATTTTTTAGCCAAATATGAAGTACGACAAAATTATACATAGCGATTGTGTGATGCTAGCTCCTAACTAACACACTTTATAACCCTTATATAGCAAGGCTTTTAGCCAAACAAGAGAAATGTATTTGTTTCATTCGTTGCGAGGGGATTTAATACTTTTGATTTTTGACTTCCCCCCTGGGGCGCTCATATCTTGCATCAGGCGACTGCAATTCACTGCTACACAGGCGTGACGCAAAGCGTCATCCGGTCGGGAAGGCCGCCTACGCGGGTTGAAAACCTTGATTTTCTGTTAATCCGCGCAGGTGGACTTAGTTTGTATAGTCGCAATTTCTCATTGCCAGGGCTAGGTGCAAGATGTGAGTTAGTATATTCTGTATAATATATCGAACAAATATTCCAGAATATGAATATTTTTGGCACTTTCACAACACTACCTCCCCAAAGTTTGTTAAGGCAATTATCTAGTTGTTCTGACACTACTTGTTTACAAGCTTTTAGCAACTCAGTTACTTGGTCAATTTACATCAAGCATGGAACAATAACCTACGCTACCCATTCAGTAGAGCCTTTTGATCGATTAGAACGCCATCTGCGTCGCCTTAGCTATGACATTCCGCAGCTTACTAGTGAAATTCGTGTCCAGTTACGCTTAATTTTTGACCCTGGCTTACATCATCAGTTCAGGAAAGATCATAGTGATACCAATATGGAACCTGCTGATTATCAAGCTATTCATTGGCTGATTAATGAAGGATATTTGAATACTCAACAAGCGACTGTGCTGATTTCAGAATTAGTCAAAGAAGTTGTTGAATCATTTTTGTTAATCAACACTGGCGACTTTGCCTTAAGCGATTCCCAGCTAATAGTATCAGAGATATGTAGATTGGATATAGAAAAACTTATAGAAAGCTGCCAAATCCAATTACATAATTGGCTGTCTTTAGCACCTCATATTTCTTCACCTTATCAGCGACCATATCTGTTGATGAGGAGTGTCATCCCCAGTCAAGCTTTTCCATCTCTCCAGCCAAAATTAATTAACTGGATGAAGGGTTTCAGTCTTCGTCATTTAGCTGTGATGATTAATCAAGATGAAATTGAACTAGCTAAAACAATATACCCTTACATTATCAAAGGCGGAGTTATATTACATGAACCAGATCCACCTTTTGATCAATTACCCACAAATGTGAAAAAGTTTTCATTATCTTCTAGTTATACAACAAAATTCTTTACAGCAAATGTAGTAGACATACCAGTGGAGTCGAGTAACAATACAATTTCATCTTACGCAGACATTCCTGTTGAGCAATTTCAGGATATTTCTGCTGTTGTCAAACAAAATATTCAGGAATCAACAATATCAAATAACATAAATCTGAGTTCTGAAAGAGTAACGACTGCTACCATTACTACTCTAAAACCCTATAAAATTATTTCTGTAGATGATAGTCCGACAATTCTTCGAGAAATTAGCCGTTTTTTAGAAAGTGAAACTTTTGTTGTCGTTGCCATTAATGACCCGCTAAAAGCTGTAATGTCGATTATTCGACACAAGCCAGACTTGATTTTACTTGACCTGAATATGGCCGGAATTGACGGTTATGAATTGTGCCGAATTATCCGAAATAATTCGATGTTTAAAAATACTCCAGTGATTTTTGTCACAGGCTATAAGGGAGTGGTTGATAAGGTAAAAGCAAGATTAGTGGGAGCATCTGGGTATTTGACAAAACCTTTTACACGTTTGGAATTACACAAAATTATCTTTAGCCATTTGACTTAGGAATCTGAATTATAGCTGGGGAGTGGGGAGTGGGGAGTGGGGAGTAGGGAGTGGGGAGTAGGGAGTAGGGAGTGGGGAGTGGGGAGTGGGTTAAAATCCTTTTGGTGTCTAAGTTTGATTATCGGTTTATGTCTTAACCTCCTTGGCGATCGCTATACAGCACTTCCCGGTGTTATGAGGTACAATAACCCCACCCCCAACCCCCTCCCCGCAAGCGATGAGGGGGCTAAGAGTACCTTATATAATTGGAAATTGCTATAAATAATATCCCAGTCTAATTTTTGACTAATTCACTATTTTAGATTTCAGAAAATCTGAGGTTGGGTAGAACGAGGTGAAACCCAACTTACGTAGACTAGAATGATGCTACAACAAAAGATATAAATAAGTAATTACTCTTGTTGTGGCAAAACATCATCAATTTTATTGTCTTGTTCACCGTTGGGAGTTTCTGTGTTCCAATCAATATCTGACAGGGAAGATGGAGAAATTATGACTAATTCAGTTTCTTTGCGGTGACTATGACCCCATTCATCTAGTACATCTTTAATCAATACTTCTTGCAGCCAAATTTTAGCAACGACAGTTAAGGGTAGGGCTAAAAATAATCCTAAAAAGCCAAAGAAAGTCACGAAAAATAGTTGGGCAATTAAGGTGACAGCCGGTAGCAGCGAAACTCGATGTGCCATCACAGTGGGAGTCACTAAGTTGGCATCAATCTGTTGAATGACAAGATAAAGCAGCAATACTAGCAGAGGTTTCCAGGGAGTATCCAATAAAGCGATCGCCATTGCTGGTACTAAACTTAATGTAGGACCTAAATTAGGAATTACGTTGAGGAATCCTGCTAAAACTCCTAAAGCTAGGGCTGCTTTCACACCCAAAAATGATAAGCCAATTACAGTTGATATGCCCACTGCACTCATAGCAATGAAAGCACCTGCGATCCATCCCTTCAATGAAAGTTCGCATTGATCTAAAATGCCATTGATTCTTGTCCGATAAAATGAGGGAAACAGGCGAATAAATAATCGGCGATAGGCTAGAGGCTCGGCTAAAAACATTCCTGTTAATACTAAGACTAATAAAATCTTGAGTATCACTTCTAAAGAGCTAGAAACAAAAGCGAAAGAGTTACCTAATATTTGATTAAGAAAAGGTTGCGCCTGTGCAATCAGGTTATTGAGATTAGGGATGTAAGGAACTAATTGCTCAGGAATGAGAGTTTCTAGTTGTTGTACCCAACTATTAAAGCGAGCAAATCCTTGCGGAACCCGATAAGTTAGTTCTTGAAACTGCTGTGCAAAAGGCGGCACAATTAGCCAGAAAAAACCTGCTACACCTGCGAAGAAAATCAGCACTGAGAGGACAACAGATAACCCACGTTTCAAGCCTAAGCTTTGAATACGTTTCGCTAGCCGATTTAAAGTAGCAGCTAACACAACTGCGGCAAATATTAGCAACAATACCTGTCGAATTTGCCATAAAATATATAAAGACAGAACTATAGCGATTAAGCCGATCCATTGACCAAGGTTCACAGGCTGCCCCCCATCTGTGTAATTGAGATTAGGCTAGCTGATTTTAGCAATTTATCCGCATTTTATGACTGTGCTGACTGAAATCTCCAACATAAAGCGATCGCAATGATTACAATCGGTAACAAAACTATAATTAACGCATTAGTATTTGTTGCCGCTATGGATAAATGCGGTCCTGCGTACTTAATCAATACAGACAGCAAACCCGACAGTACCAACAATTTCACTACAAATCCGAAATTATTTTTCATACAGTTCGGCAATACACATTTTTCTGTGGGGTATACCCGATATTAGGATACTGACTTTAGTTTCTAGAATAGACCTATACAGACACAAACCTTTACATCCACACTGACAAAATCGCTCCCAATAGTTAGAAAAATTGATAACTGAATTTGGAGGGTATATTAAATGCCTGTAGAAACTAATAATCACAATAAACCAAATAAAGATCCGAAAACTAGGCAGTTTGGCGGTAGTTTACTGATTTTGCTAAGTTTTTTATTACTGCTTAACTTAATTGTTCCCAGTTTGTTTGGGCAGCGACAAGTGCAAGTCCCTTACAGTGAGTTTATTACTCAGGTGCAAAATAATCAAGTTGAGCAAGCTGTTGTGGGTAGCGATCGCATTGAATATACCATCAAAACCCAAACTCCTGAAGGCGAAACTGTAGAAAAAGTATTTACCACTACGCCAGTAGCTCTGGATTTGGATTTGCCCAAAATTCTCCGTGAGCATGATGTCCAATTTACTGCCCCACCCCCATCTGAGAACGCCTGGATTGGGACTTTACTTAGCTGGGTAGCCCCACCTTTAATTTTCTTTGGAATTTGGGCTTTCTTAATCAATCGTCAAGGTGGTGGACCTGCGGCTTTAACAGTAGGTAAAAGCAAAGCCCGCATCTATTCTGAAGGCATCACAGGTGTAAAATTTAGTGATGTGGCTGGTGTCGATGAAGCCAAAGCCGAACTGGAAGAAATCATTGATTTTCTCAAAAATGCGGGTAAATACACCAGACTGGGGGCAAAAATTCCCAAAGGTGTCTTGTTAGTCGGACCGCCAGGAACAGGTAAAACCATGCTCGCTAAAGCTGTGGCTGGTGAAGCGGGTGTTCCCTTTTTCAGCATTTCTGGTTCAGAATTTATTGAGTTATTCGTGGGTGTCGGTGCTTCACGTGTGCGGGACTTGTTCGACCAAGCTAAACAGCAAGCGCCCTGTATTGTCTTTATTGACGAGTTAGACGCACTGGGTAAGTCTCGTGGCGGTGCTGGACCAATGATGGGCGGGAACGATGAACGCGAACAAACTCTCAACCAGTTACTCAGCGAAATGGATGGTTTTGACGCTAACACAGGGGTGATAATTATCGCTGCTACTAACCGTCCTGAAGTCATTGACCCCGCTTTAAGCCGTCCTGGACGATTTGACCGTCAAGTTGTGGTTGACCGTCCTGATAAAAGCGGTAGGGAAGCTATTCTCAATGTCCATGCGAAAAATGTCAAATTAGCTAATGATGTTAATTTGTCAACTATTGCCGCGAGAACTCCTGGTTTTGCGGGTGCAGATTTAGCTAACTTGGTGAATGAAGCGGCATTATTAGCAGCACGGCAAAATCGGCAAGCGGTGATGATGGCAGATTTTAATGAAGCTATTGAACGCTTGGTAGCTGGGTTAGAAAAACGCTCTCGTGTGCTGAATGAACTGGAAAAAACCACCGTAGCTTATCACGAAGTCGGTCACGCCATTATCGGTGCGTTAATGCCTGGGGCTGGTAAGGTGGAAAAAATCTCTGTTGTCCCCCGTGGTGTGGGTGCTTTGGGTTATACAATTCAGATGCCCGAAGAAGACCGCTTCTTGATGATAGAAGATGAAATTCGCGGTCGCATTGCAACTTTGTTGGGTGGACGTTCGGCGGAAGAAACTGTATTTGGCAAGGTTTCCACTGGTGCGGCTGATGATATCCAGAAGGCTACTGATTTAGCGGAACGAGCCATTACTATCTATGGTATGAGTGAAAAATTGGGTCCTGTAGCTTTTGAGAAGATTCAACAACAGCAGTTCCTCGAAGGTTATGGTAATCCTCGCCGTAGTATTAGCCCCAAAGTGGCTGAGGAAATTGACCGGGAAGTGAAGCTGACGCTGGATAATGCTCATCACATCGCTTTAAGTATTTTGCATTATAACCGCGAGTTGCTAGAGGAGACTGCACAGGCGTTATTGGAGAAAGAAATTCTCGAAGGTGCTAAGTTGCGCGAACGTCTCAACCAAGTGCAAGCACCAGATGAACTGGGTGAGTGGTTACGGACTGGGAAGTTATCTGAAGACAGACCATTGATGCAATCACTGCTGGTTTAATCATTTTAGAAGCGATCGCCCCATTTTTAGAGCGATCGCTTTTTTAAAGTAGGAGCGGGTTTACTCATCAGCCCGTTAATGATGAATGATATCTGTAAACCCGCCCGTAGAACTTCAGGAATTATTTCACTTCACCAAAGGCGTGTTCTACATCTGCCATGTTGCCATATTCCCGTTCTGGCATTTGTTGCAGGGTGTCGATTATCTCCTGGTTGGCTTTTTTCTGTCTAGCATGGTTAACTAAACCTTCTTTGTTTACCGGAAAGTCTATACCACTGAGACTTCTGGAAATGTCAATTGCTGATACTGCCATAACTTAACCTCTTTTAGTTGGTTATGTCTAGGCTATTGGCGATCGCTATCTCTAATTCTCCCCCTACAGTTGTATCTTCAGTATAAAAACTTATGTGATTTCATATACATATTAAAAAAAATATCCAGGATCAACAAATTAAAAAAGTAAAATACAAGTAAGAGAATTTGGCGAGGAAAAACGATGAGTACGCTAGTCAAATCAATCAGCTTAGAAGAATTCCTGCAATTTCCCGAAACCAAACCCGCTTCCGAATATATTGACGGAAAAATTAGCCAAAAACCCATGCCTCAAGGAGAACATAGCCGTTTGCAAGGTAAACTGGTCGCTACTATTAATGAAGTTGCGGAAACTCCAAAAACTGCCTTTGCTTTCCCCGAACTGCGTTGTGTTTTTGGCGGTGCTGCGATAATTCCTGATATTGCCGTATTTCGTTGGGAACGCATTCCCCGTGAACCAAGCGGCAGAATTGCCAACCGTTTTCAAACTCATCCAGACTGGGCAATAGAAATTCTTTCTTCAGGCCAAAGCCAAGCCAAAGTTCTCCGTAACCTGCTACACTGTTCCCAAAATGGCACAGAACTAGGCTGGTTAATTTTTCCAGAAGAAACCAGCATTTTAACCATATTCCCAAATCAACGAGTTGAAATGCTCACAGGTGCAGACTCGTTACCCGTTCTCAGCAACATAGATTTATCCCTAACTGTTGAGCAAGTTTTTAGCTGGCTAACGCTTTAGTTATAATTGCTATAGTACATAAATACTAAATCAAGATTCACACTTTATACCAAAATGAGTACAAGTGTTTTCATAAGTTAGTTGACAACCTCAACGAATACGCTTTAACATTCAATTAAAGGCTAATTCACACTTGCAAATCGCCTCAAGTCAAGTTTAATTGATTACCAAAATATCCTATCCAGAGTATCCATATAACCCTGTCATGATTAACAACATTGTTATTGATGAAAAACTTATAGATGATGCTATTAAAGCAACTGGAATTAAAACTCAAAGAGAAGTGATAGAACTTGGGCTGAAAACACTGATTAAACTAAAACAACAAGAAACAATTAAAACTTATAGAGGCAATCTAAAATGGGAAGGCGACCTTGAAGAAATAAGAACAAATCAATGATTCTTGTAGATTCAAGCGTGTGGATAGACTATTTCAATGGCAGGGAAACTCCAGAAACAAATAAACTAGATGGTCTTCTGGGAGTAGAACCGCTTGCAATTGGCGACCTGATTTTGACTGAAGTTTTACAAGGATTTCGCTCAGATACCGATTATAGAACAGCAAATAAATTGTTAACTTCTCTGACAATTTTTGAAATGTTGGGTGTTAATTTTGCTCTCAAAAGTGTTGATAACTATAGGTTTCTCAGAAAGCGTGGTATCACGATTCGGAAGACGGCTGATGTTATTATCGCAACTTTCTGTATCGAAACCCAAAACTCACTTTTATTCAGTGACAAAGATTTTTTACCATTTGTGGAACATCTTGGGTTGTGCAACGTTTCAGCAGAAATATAAATATTTGCGGTTCTTCGGTACTTTTTATGGAAAACCATCTTCAAAATCGTTAAAATCCTTATTCCGTGGGCATTTCATTCAAAATCATGCCATGATTCTTTATAACCCTTGCCCCATAAGGGTTTTGTTATAATCAATCCTCAATCAGCATAAAAGAGACGCAAGAACCTAATATTATAAGATTCAATAGTCTTTAAATTTAAAAATAATTATTATGGATTTCGATTTCAAAAGTTTAATTACAGTAATTATTTCTTTATTTTCATTGATTTTAAGTATGGTAAATTGGCGTACAAATATAAAAATAAAAAATCAAACTTTATCTATAAAGTTTTTGGAATCTGATATTTTAACTTTAATTAAAATTAAAACTAACATTACTGATGGTTTTGTTAAATTAATAACTATTAAACGTGGCATATACCCACTAAATAATACTAATATAGTTAATATTATTTTTGATGGGTTAAAAGAAGTTGAGTCTAACGAAGTTATTTTAAAAGAATGGGGTATTTATGAAGATATAGAAAAACATTTAAAACCAATTAATAGTATGAGTGATATTCAAACTTCCGAATTAGATATTTTAATAAATATTTTTAAATCGATCAGTATAATTATTGATAATGAAATAATAAAAAAAAGAAAAGAACTTCAAAATTATTTTATGTGAAAAACTAGGGATAACGTAATTTACAACTATAGCAGTCCTAAATTATTTCTGAACCTCTTTACTTCTTCACTTGGCGACCTTGGCGACTTGGCGGTTCGATAAATTCATAAATCAAATAGGATGGCTATAGATAATAGTATCTTACATAGGATGCGAAGCCAACTTAACTGAACTAATCAGCTCTAGCCAGTCAGTAAACTCCTCATTCTCCGCGTACCTTTGCGCTAACCTCCGCGCCCCTTTGCGTTAAAAAACATTACCCCTCTCCGCGACCGGAAAGGGGCTAAGGTGAGTTGAACAAAATTCTCACTGCTGAAAATCAGCGCTACCTAATAAGCATCTTGCAACTCGTAGAAATCAGGCGAGATGTAATCCTTCCGCAAAGGCCAACCCACCCAATCTTCCGGCATCAAAATCCGCTTCAGATTCGGATGACCTTCATAGACAATGCCGAACATATCGTAAGTTTCGCGCTCTTGCCAGTCTGCGGTTTTCCAGATCCAGTAAACTGAAGGCACACTGGGATTTTCACGCGGTAGAAACACTTTCACCCGGATTTCTTCAGGTTTAACAGCATCATCACCAACTTTAATTAAGTGATAGACACTGACTAAATCCTGACCTGGACCAAGGTCAATACCAGATTGAAACTGAAGGTAATTAAACCCGTAAGCATAAAGGGCTGTAGAAATAGGGAGCAGAAAATCTGCCTCTACCTTAATTATTTCTACCCCAAGCTTATCAGGTTCCAAAGCCTCATGATCAAAACCATTTTCCGTTAACCATTGGGAAATTTGACCGGCTTTAACTAGAGACTCTTCTGCTGCTGGTACTGGTTTGGATTCTTCTTCAGCCACGGTTTTGCTCCTTCTCTTGTGTCTTTGCTGTCAGCAGCGCAGGTGGAACTGGCAAACCAATAGCTTCTGTCAATTCCTTCGGTGGTGTGTAGCGAGTTTCTGACTGCAAATATTTACCAGTTAAAATTTGCTCTGTGGGCTTGAGATTGTGAGTTGTGCTGTAGAAACGGTGGGTTTGCTTCAGTTGTCCTCGTTCCTGCATGGAATCGTTAGCTATTTTTTTCCGCAATTTAATAATTGCGTCAATAATCGCTTCGGGACGAGGGGGACAACCAGGCAAGTAAACATCTACAGGAATGAGTTTATCAACTCCACGTACAGCTGTGGGAGAGTCCATGCTGAACATCCCGCCAGTAATTGTACAAGCACCCATAGCGATCACATACTTGGGTTCGGGCATTTGTTCATAAAGACGCACCAATTGGGGTGCCATCTTCATGGTAATTGTGCCTGCTGTAATAATTAAATCGGCTTGACGGGGGCTGGAACGGGGAATGAGACCGAAACGGTCAAAGTCAAACCGGGAGCCAATTAAAGCTGCAAACTCAATGAAGCAGCAAGCTGTACCAAATAGCAAAGGCCACAGACTCGAAAGCCTTGCCCAGTTATAAAGGTCATCAACTGTGGTGAGAATGACGTTTTCTGACAAATCCTGGGTGATTGCGGGACGTTCAACCGGGTTGATGATTTGCTCTTTGTCTGGGGTGGTTAATTTTGAGTTTAAGACCATTCCAACGCTCCTTTACGCCATGCGTAGACTAGGGCAACTACTAGAATTGAGATAAAAACTAAGGCTTCAATGAATGCCAAAAGCCCCAAACGGTGGAAGGCAACCGCCCAAGGGTACAGGAATACGGTTTCTACGTCAAAGACGACGAAGACGAGGGCAAACATATAGTAGCGAATGTTGAACTGAATCCAGGCTCCGCCAATGGGTTCCATGCCGGATTCATAAGTAGTGCGCCGTTCTAGGCTGTTACCACTGGGTCGCAGGAGCTTGGAGGCTGAAAGTGCAAGGGCTGGAACTAGGCTACAGATGATGAAGAAGCCTAGAAGGTACTCGTAACCGCTAAGGACAAACACAATGAATATCTACCGCTAATGGTGTAAATAAGGCTGTTACTTTCTTTTACATTATATCTGGTTGCTTTTGATGAAATCTGTGAAACAGAACGATTTCAGGTATTAATCGTTTTTGCAGATGATGGAAAAGTCTCACAGTTATGTCATAATTTGTAACGTATATTTAATATTTCTCCTCTGCGAGGATTTAGCCATGAGCGAACAAGCTAACGAACAAGCTGTTGAAACTCCGGCATTAGACCGCTTTGAATGCCGTGCCTGTGGTTATGTTTACGAACCTGAAAAGGGAGACGATAGCCATAATATTGACCCAGGAACTCTGTTTGCTGAACTGCCCATAACTTGGCGTTGTCCGGTATGTACGGCGAAGAAGATTGCTTTCGCCAATATTGGACCTGCTGGTACTGTGTCGGGTTTTAAAGAAAATCTTGGTTATGGTTTGGGTGTTAACAGAATGACACCAGGGCAGAAAAATCTCCTGATTTTTGGGGCTTTGGCGCTGGGGTTTTTGTTTTTTATCAGTCTCTACGGCTTACAATAAGACCCGTTATCTTTTTAGCAAGTTTTAGAGGGCGGCGATCGCCACTCAGATCAAGAATTTAGAAAAAAGTAAAAAATACTGATGCATTCAATGGGTATTATGAAAAATTGGCAAAGATTATTTGCCTTGTTGATAGTAGTTTTCTTGTGTATAGGTTGTAGCAAAGTTCCCTCTACCGTCTCTAACCCTTGGGCGATAATTTCTGTGCCAACAGATTCTAAGCTGCTGGATATCGCCTTTACTGATAACTCTCAGCATGGTTTTCTGGTGGGTGGCAATGCTACTCTTTTGGAAACCAATGATGGTGGTGATACTTGGCAACCGCTAACGTTGGAATTGGATGATCCGAAGTCTCGCTTTGACTCAGTAAGTTTTGCTGGCAAAGAAGGCTGGATTTTGGGTGAACCTTCTCTACTGTTGCATACCACTGACGAAGGTAGTTCTTGGTCGCGCATTGCTCTGAGCGAAAAGCTACCCGGTAGTCCCATCGCTATTTATGCTTTGGGAGAAAATTCGGCGGAAATGGCTACCGATGTGGGAGCAATATATAGAACTCAAGACGGTGGTATCAACTGGAAAGCCCAGGTAGAGGGAGCCGTTGGTGTGGTGCGTAATATTGAGCGATCGCCTGATGGTAAATATGTTGCTGTTTCGGCTAAGGGTAGTTTCTACTCTACTTGGGAACCAGGACAAACTAGCTGGGAACCCCATAACCGCAATAATTCTCGCCGCTTAGAAAATATGGGTTTTGCTGAGAATGGGCAGTTGTGGCTGCTGGCCCGTGGGGGTCAGGTGCAGTTCAGCGATCTCAATAATCCTGAAGAATGGCAAGAAGCGCAAAATCCTGAGTTGGCTACCAGTTGGGGTTTATTGGATTTGGCTTATCGCACTCCCGATGAACTTTGGATAGGTGGCGGTAGCGGTAATTTACTTTTAAGCCCTGATGGTGGTCAAACTTGGGAAAAAGACCGTGATGTGGAGGGAGTAGCGGCTAATTTGTACAAAGTTGTTTTCTTCAATCCTAATCAGGGATTTGTGATCGGCGATCGCGGCGTTTTGTTAAAATACCAACCAAACATTGCTAAAACTTCCTCACCAGAGGCAGCTTAGTGGGATGATAGGCTTCAGTATTCGCTCTGATTTCTGAGAAGGTCGTTGCAACTTGTAACTCTTTCTAAACTTTGTAGGATAATAGACAATAACAATCTTTGTGAAGGTAGGAATCTAAATGTCAGGTACCACTGGAGAACGTCCGTTTTCGGACATTATTACCAGCGTTCGTTACTGGGTAATTCACAGCATCACCATTCCCGCATTATTTATTGCTGGATGGCTCTTTGTCCAAACCGGATTGGCTTATGATGCTTTCGGCACTCCCCGTCCTAACGAATACTACACACAAACACGGCAGGAATTGCCCATTGTGAAGGATCGTTTTGGCGCTAAACAGCAAGTTGAACAATTTATCGGTAAGTAGTTTGAAATTATGACTAGCGGAAATGACATAAATCAGCCAATTACCTATCCCATTTTTACAGTGAGATGGCTGGCAATTCATACTTTGGGTGTACCTTCGGTCTTCTTTTTAGGCGCGATCGCCGCCATGCAGTTTATTCAACGCTAGGAGGAAATTATGGATAGATCGCCTAATCCGAATAATCAACCGGTTGAACTAAACCGGACTTCACTATACCTGGGACTACTTTTAGTCTTTGTTCTAGGAATTCTGTTCTCTAGTTACTTCTTTAACTAACACAGAGCAAGTGTTGTAAATCTTTGTTCATGAAATCAGCGTTGATTTGTTATTAAGGGAGGAGAAAAGCTGTGTCTGCTGGAAGTGGAAGAATTCCCCTGTGGGTTGTCGCTACAATCGCAGGTTTAGGTGTAATTACAGTTGTAGGCATTTTCTTTTATGGAGCCTACGCTGGAGTCGGTTCTTCAATGTAAGAATAGTTTGATCAGAAAACAATTTAGTCTGGATTTTCGGGCAGTTGTTTAAAAATTAGCATTAACAAACCGCTTGTTTCCTAGAGACAGGCGGTTTGTAATTTTAGTTATGGGTGGGGAGTGGGGAGTGGGGAGTGGGGAGTGGGGAGTAGGGAGAAGAGGAAAAGGGGCAGGGGGCAGGGGAGAAGAAGAATGCTTGTTAAGTAACCGGAAGTTTAAAATAATTTCTTACTCCCCCTTACTCCGGTGCGCCCTGCTCCCCTGCTTCTTCTGGGGAGTGGTTTAAAACCCGAATGGTGTCTAAGAGGATGTTTGTAAAGTCGTAAAGTATACTAAAAACCTCTCTTCAAACCTCTCCCCTATAAGGCTATCCATTACCCGCATCTTTCTTAACAATCCAACAAGATACTTAATATAAAGGGAAAAAGCTTGCTAAGTATAGTGTGGAGAGAACAGAATCGGGTAATGGAATCATGGAAAAGTGGGCAGCCAAGGAACTGTCTGGGGTAGACCTAGGAGACCTTCGTCGAAACAAGCGGTTAATCAAGATAGTAGAGGACTTAGCCGCACAGCCGGATAGCAGCGTACCACAAGCGAGCGGAAATATGGCAGCAACCAAAGCGGCATATAACTTTTGGAAATCACCATATTTTCCCGCCAGTGAAATTCGTCAAGGGCATATAAATAGCACAATCGAAAGAATCAAAGAACATCAAATAGTCTTAGCGATTCAAGACACAACAAACATAGATTTAACAGACCACCCCAAAACTAAAGGTGTGGGTTATCTTGACCATCGTCAATCATCAGGATTGAAAGTACATTCAACATTTGCTGCCACAAGTAATGGAGTGCCGTTAGGAATTATTGAACAGCAGGTATGGGCTAGACCACCTGAAAATTTGGGCATAGCGAAAAAACGTCGTCAAAGGGAAACACTTTTAAAAGAAAGTCAGCGCTGGTTAGATGGATTAGAAGTCACACAAAGCTCAGTCCCATCAGAGATTCAAGTGGTGACAATAGGTGACTCAGAAGCAGACATATTTGACTTATTTAATCTCAAACGTTCAGAAAATTCCCATTTGTTAATTCGTGGGACTCACAACCGCAAAGTTGACCATTGTGCGAAATATCTACATCTTGCAATCCGCCAAATTGAACCCAATGGAACACTGACAGCAGAGGTCAAACGCAGTCCAGAACATAGTGCTAGAAAAGCGATACTTACAATTCGATTCACTAGTGTTGATATCCAAGTCCCATTACATCACATCGGGCGTTCACAGCTAAAACCTGTCAAGTTACAAGTAATTCTGGCATCAGAAGATCATCCACCACCCGGAGTCAATCCTATTAGTTGGTTATTGCTCACCAGCCTTGAGATTCATAACTTAGAAGATGCCGCGCGTTGTGTGCAATGGTACACCTATCGTTGGTTGATAGAACGCTATCATTACACTCTAAAGAGTGGGTGTAGAATTGAACAATTACAATTGTCCACTGCTGACCGCATCAATATGGCACTAGCCACTTATTCTGTTGTCGCTTGGCGTTTATTATGGCTAACTTACTCCTCACGAGTTCACCCTGATTTATCCTCTGATGCTGTTTTAGAAACTGATGAATGGCAATCTTTATGTGCCACTGTCAACAAAAATCCCACCCCACCAAAAAAACCTCCATCTTTACGAGAAGCGGTGCGAATGATTGCCACTCTCGGCGGCTTTCTGGCTCGCAAGGGAGATGGTGAGCCGGGAGTTAAAACTATTTGGCGGGGTTTACGGCGATTACACGATATCGCCGCTACCTGGAAACTTCTCCATTCCCACTCCCCATCTGATGTTTCTGGTTAACGATCGCATCCCAATATAGATATATTCATTTTCATGTTTTGTCTAGTTTGTCAACCATCCCCTCTCATGGAAGCTATGTCATCCCCACACAGTCTGCTTTACAGCCATGTTAAGAAAGATGTGGGTAATGGATAGCCTATAAGGAGAGAGGCTTTGAAACCCCCATTCCCTTCTAGGGAAGGGGGGTAGGGGGGTTAGGTTTCTAAAATTTTTGAGTAATAAACAATAATTTTCAAACATCCTCCAAGTTTGATTATCCGTTTATGTCTTAACTTCCTTGGCGGAGTGGGGTTCTGAGGTTTTAATAAGTAATCAAGCAGACATGATATTAAACGCGAATCCCACGCCTTGAAGACGTGGGATATTATCAACTAATTAGCTGATATCATCGCGTTCGATGTATAACAGCAAAAACGCCATTGTCACTGCTGGAAAAACTAGACCAGTCAGAGGAACCAAGATCGAAGGCAAAAATGAAGCTGCCATAGTTAACTTTCCTATTGAATAATTAGACAATCCTCGAAAACGAGCTTACTGCAAAATTCACCCGATTTTTGAAATTCTCAAAATTATTAACACAACCCTGAGTGATAGATGTTCAAATCCCCAGTAATTCGTCTAGCTGCAAATTCGGTAAGTCTGGAGGAATCACATTCCGCAGCACTGTGACTTTGTGACTTTCTTGTTCAGTAGCTTGATTAAAAGCGATCGCCTCTAAGCTAATTTCCAAACAACCGAAGGGAATATTTAATTGCGTCATCACTTCTAAACCCCCCAAATGGTTAGGTAGCAAGTCTGTCAGCAAATGTAGACCATCTAGCAGCCCGCGAGTTTGGCAATCTTCCACCCATAACTTGACCACGATTTGCGGGGATACAGTCGGCAATTCTACCCTGACTCTCACAGAAGTACCAGCGATTAGTTCACCATCTGGAACGTGTAATAGAGGAATTGGCAAAGGCTCAACAATTCTCCCTTCCATGAGTGGAGTATGGGATAAATCTGAGCTTGGTTCCTCTTGCTGTTCAGAGAAATGGCTGTCTATCACATCCATCGCTGGTTCAGTTGTATCTTCTACAACAAATTCTTGGATCAACCAAGGCGGAGGTGTTGCGAGATCATCCGCAGCTATTAATTCTGAATCTGGAGAGGTTACAGAGATTTCTGCTGATATATCTGGTTCTTCTACCTGTTCTAATGTTTCTATCTCCTCTATTTCCACCGCACAGGTAGGATTCTCTGTTTCTGTAGCATTTTCTGGAATATCCGTTTCCGATTCTAGGTGTGATAATGAGTTAATTTCCTCAGTTGGAGTTGAAACTGGAACCTGTTCATCAAATAATTTTTGCTGTTCTAAAACCTCAATAATCGATTTCGGCAAAGAATATCCTTGGCTTTGTGTCCACTTTCTCAGCAGGGCTGATGAATTGAGATTAGCCTCTGGACTTAATTCTAAATTGGGTAGGAGAGAAATTTCTGCCACTGATTCATCCTGTGACTCTGCATCACTAATAACTAATTCAGGTATATTTTCAGGTTCAGATATAGCTGTATCCATCTGCGAGAAATCATCACCAGTTGCAAGTGACAACGCATCTGATGTATCGTTTTTTAGTTCTTCTGTTTTCTCAGGTAACGCTTTCAGGCGTTTCAAGTAGGGAAAAGTGCTGTGGAGCATCCGCACTCGATGATGGCTAATCACGAGTTGCTCTAAATTGATCGGGGCTATAGTCTCTTTTTTCTCTACAAACTCTTCATCTCTAGAGGATTCTATATCTACATCAGCACTGGTTACACCTTCGGTAAGCGCAGCTTTGGCAGTTATTTGGTTTTCAGGTAGCCTTGGTAGTTGCGGTAAACGAGAATCGGCTAATTTATTTAGCTCAGACAGTCGCAGCGTTGGCGTAGCGTCTCGTAGAGAGGTTATTTCTAGTTCTTTAAGGTTAAATTGCGGAGGTAGTGACTTGTTTAGGGAAGTTTGAATAAACTGAGGATGGCCGGTTTTTGCAGTTTTAGCCAGGTTGAAAAGTCCTAAGTCGATGCCAATAGATGGTTCTGGCTCTGTTGCTGGTGTTATGGGGTGATTTAATAAATTTTGTTCATGAAATCTAGTTGCGGCTGTAATTGCTAGCAATTCTGTCACATCTGCTGTAATTGTAAAAGTTTTACTAGCTAATATTACTACTTCACCAAATTCAGTAAATGCGCCATATAAATTGATATCTGCCAAAATCAGCTTCGATTCACAATCCACGGGAATATCAATTGCAGAGCTAATTGTCATCGGCAACGAGCTATTTGGTAAAGGCTGTCGAACTTGGGTGAAAATTTCTGAGCCTAAAGGCGATCGCATCTCAATTACCAGTTCCAAGGCATAAAAAGTTTCTGGGTTTGTTGGTTCACCTTTTTGATTTGTCTGGTTTTGTCGCTCCACTCGCCCATGAATGACGGCAATTTCTCCCCAATGAGCAATATGGGTATCCCGATCTAAAGTCAACGATAGCGGTGGCGGTGGTTTTGGCTCTGAAATATCCTCAACTTTGCCATCTTCTAACAAAGTTTCAGACATGGGTAAAGCTAAAGCCATTAAATTTTGTAAAAGCTCTTCAGTCGTTTCACCTTCGAGCCAGGCTGGGCTAACAGGCTGATCAATAATTGTGCTGTCTGTTGCTGTTGGTAAATTGGTGAGAACTGGATCGTTTTTGACAGTTGGTTGAGGTGACGGTGCAATGGTCGATTTCAGGTTGCTATCAGCAATAATATCTGGAGAAGGGGGTAAATTTGACGCGACATTCTCCCCCCTGTGCGGTTGTCCCCATACTCTGGGAGATTCCTCAGAGGGTACTTGTAGACGGATAACGTAGTGCCAAGATTGACCCAGCAAATCTGACATCAAATCCCCAGAGCATTGCAACTCCCAAATTCCCGGTTTGAGGTGGGTAAAAGGAATTACCGCCATTAAACCTTCGGCATTAGTACGCCGCGATCGCTTCTGAGTTTGCCGCTTGGGGGGAATTTCTTGGGTTGAGGAGTGAGTTACCCGTATTTCTACGTCAGTATTACGTAGATGACAACGAGCCAAGACTCTGTACCGACCTTCCGAAATTTCTAAGTTTGGCGATTCCAGGTTATGCCAAGAGCGATCGCCCTGTTTCTGTATTAGAAATTGCCAGTGTTCCATTATGAGTTACGCCCAGACCGAAGAGCAGCTGAGTAAGATTGTCCATTAACTTGCTAGCAAGTTTACTTCAGCAACTAGCAATTGCATCACCCAATGTTACTATTTGCTTCCCAGTTCGGCAAGATTAATCACTACTTTACTTCTTGCGCTTTCCCCAACCGGGTAAAGCGGATTTCAATTCTGCGCCGTGTCTGATCTTCAAGACGTGTGATGGGCAAAGCCCCGCCAGAGGCGATCGCCGCAAATCCCCCACTGGGTAATATTAACTGCGCCGCCGATGGATAGATCGCATCTGGAATTTGCAGTTGGCTACCGAGGGCGGCAATGACCAGACCACCAATCAGAAAGCAGAGCGTTAGGGGCTGCAACTGAGACCCAAGTCCCACAGGCAAGAAATACGGCTAGTGACATACTCCTACACTGATGCAAGCATACAGTGTAGGCTTCTCAGCGACTCTTCTATGAAGACATTGACTGAGCTTTGTTTTAAGTCCACGAGAAGCCCCTCCGCAGACTATGCAATTTCTTACCTTGTACCCTACAAATTTTACTGTCCTGGATGAGATGCTGGCTGATTCGCGCTATAGGACAAACCCGGAGGTGATCTGTATTAATCAAGATGTGCCTACTTGCTTCTATGCTGTGCAACGGAGTCGCTTACCAATAATCGTAATGCTATTGGACAGAGGCTTATCAGACACCAATATGGGTGAAGTCAACCAAATCGATTATACCAAATTTAAAATATTTTGCTCGTTTCCTCCGTGTCTCCCTTCCTCGCTGTCGCATTGGTCGGGAGACTGTCGTCAATTCACGCGCAATTCATCTCATCACTTCCGCTATCGTGTTAAGTGAGAGGCTTCTTGCTGTTTAAGCTAAAAAGCCGGGGTCATGCCCCGGTTTTTAGGTCTGCGTCGTTTCGATTCAACAGCCGTCTGGCCCGCAGAAAGTGTGCGCGTACAGTACCTCCGCGTCACAGATATAAGCAATGCCCGCATAATCGTTGAAAAACTTCATTGCGATCTGATCCGCAATATTCTCGGCCATCTCCCGATTTTCGGTGAGCACCTCAAACTTTATATTCGCCTGGGTGTCGGAAACGTTGGGTTGTCCCGACGAGCGCACGTTGCGACTGCCTTTACCGCCAGTTTCCACCACCGTATAACCAGTCACTCCGGATTCATCGATGATATTGGCGACCTTTTTCAGCAAAATCTTTTCCGTGATGATGACGAGCTTTTTGGCTGGCTTGGCCATGTTAGTTACCTCCTTACCTACGTACATTGATATTATATATTGAGTTGCTTGGTCTGCCGAGTCAAGGGAGCGCCGACAGACTGCAACTAGTCTGGGATTAGTTGCCGCCTATCGCCTGGGCAAGACCGAGGAAGAGCGGTATTGCCACGCCGATCGCAATGGGTGTACCGATAGCTGTGGATGCGCCGATGTAGGCGGAGGGATTGGCCGACGGAATCCCGGCTCTCAACGTGGGTGGCCCTGAGATGTCTGAACTGGAGGCGGCAATGACGGACAGAATCACGACACCGCCAAGGCTGAATCCTGTTGCGTAGTGGGCAATCATACCGAGACCGAAGGCAATAAACCCATGCAGCAACGGTGCAAACAGGCTATACACGACGTACCACTGGGCCACCTTACGCAATTCGCCAATCCTTGACCAAGCCTCCATACCCATGACCAGCATCAAGATCGAAAGCAGTCCACGGAAGGCTGGGTCGTAGAAGCTTTTATAGACACTTTCCGGCTGAGTGAACAGTCCAAGAGCAAGGCCGAGCAACATTGCCGATAGGGCAGGTCCCCGGAGGCTTTCCTCCACGATCGGCCATATCTTGACCCGATCATCCGCAGACTGCTGCTTGCTGAGATACTCTTGCCGGGTGCTGGGATAATCCCCTGCTGCAACGGGCTGCTTGCCGAGATACTCGTCTGCTGCACTATTATTCTTCTTTTTGAGATAAATGTTGGCTATTACAATCGCAGTTACGAGTGCTGGGATATCCATGAAGGGATAGAGTGCGCCCGCCCATGGATCGTAATAAATGCTTTGTTCGTCCAGTACCGTCAGGGCGGCGGCCATAGTAGAGCCACTCACAGCACCAAACAATCCCCCGGTCGCAATCGCATCCACGGTTTTGACCTTCGGCAGCTTGGCTAACGTATAGCGCGCGATGAATACAATGATAATCCCTACTAATACAGAAAACAGTACGGGTAACACCATCTCAGTCAGGTTGGAATTGCGGATCGCAATACCACCAGTCAGACCGATTTTGGTGAGCAGCATGAAGACGATGATCTTAGAAATCGACTCTGGAATTATCAGTTCGCTACCAAGGGCGGCAATGACCATACCACCAATCAGAAAACTGAGTGTTGGGGACTGCAACTGCTTAACGAAGTCTATTAAAAAATTGGACAAAAAATCCACGCATACCTCCTTATGACTCCTCTAACGAAGAGCGATTATTGTGAACTAATTAGCTTTAAAAAGTAAGGATGAAGCGCTTCATCCCTACAGCACAAGTGTTACGCGAATACCTGCCGACAGGGTGTTCACTCTCTGAACTGGCCCCGAAGGTGTGGCTTTCCCGGATTAATTACTAGACCAAGACCAAGACCTATTAAGAACAAAATTTCTATGTGCTTAAGTCTATCCTTAAATCTGCACAAATTTGCGATCGCTATACATGGATCTGCTAAGTAATTTCCAATTCAAATCATAAGTTTTTCTTTTACTTTCAGAAAACTTGTATATTTCTGGTCAATAGTAAATTGCGATCGCCTCCGGCGGGGCGTAGCCCATCCCAGAATTTTCTCTATACACGGATATTGCACCGAGGACGGTATGGGAAAATTGGAGCGTTAGCTAATATCCAAATTCAAAAGCTTTGCTTTCGACTAGATAAACTGATTTATAAAATTACTAAAGCTAATACTAAATTCATCAAGTCACCAACTGATGGGCGAGGGATGCCGAGGGATCTATAGCAAAAGTCAAAAGTCAAAATTGAAATGCTTGGTGTGGATGGGTTTTAGACTTTTGCCATCTCCTAACTACCTTGGCGGTTGCTATAAATGGTGCGCGAGGGATTTTCCTTCGTGCATTGGTTGATACGCCTTCACTTTGTGAGTGTATTTGTTAGCAAATATTAGCGAAAAGTATCGGTAACATAAATGACCCAGCAAGCCAGCAAACTCGTCATTGTCACGGAAAAGTTGCTGCTGAAACAGATCGCTAAGATCATCGACGAAGCCGGGGCTACCGGTTATACGGTGGTGGACGCTGGCGGTAAAGGCAGTGCAAAGTATGCAGTTAACCTCATTAACATAAGACAGCCAGCAATTCTGTTGATGTAGTTTAGTATATGCGGATATTTTAGTGTTGTTACTAGTAAGTAGAAAATAATAGTAAGTAAGTCGGCGAGAATAATTCCCTGTATCTGAAGAAATATCAATTATTTCTACTGGTGTGGCAAGCCTAAAATGTTGCATTATGTTTCTCTTGTGGAACAGGCATCTTGCCTGTTCTGGGCGGGCAGAATGCCCACCCCACAATAGATTTTTGAGAAAATTTTGATAAATCAATGTTTTCTGCTTTTTCCCTAATGCACTATTTTAAGCTTGCCACGCCACTACGATCTGTTATGCGGTAGTATAACGTACCTTGAATTGTGGAAGGTGGTTAGTGCTAGGCGACAAAACCGACGACATAAAAATTTCTTAGTATAGCTGGAAATATTAGCACAGACTTACTTGTGAACAACTTGGAGAAAAAAAATAGACCTGTTTAACAAGGTCACTGTGAACAAAAAAAGCCTAATGTTATCTACAAGTTCCAGAAAATTGGGCAATGATAAATTCAGCCTATGAAACACCGTAGCGGTTTTGATAGTAAGCCAAAATTTGCTGTACGCGTTGCTGACTTTCTAATCCGGAATTGGGTAGTCCAGAAATCCATAAGCCAGCAATTTGACTTTGATTGTAATTAAACTCTGAAGATGATTGGCGAATTAAGCCCACTTCTATTCCTTCCACTTGACGCAAATGAGCTGCTATTTCTCGATAGACAGCCAGAGGTAAACCAGGGAATTCAATTTTTTCTTGAGTTTCCATTTTTATGAAGCTTCAACATTAGTCGCTGATGATGCTGAATTGACAGGTTCTTCACCTACCATTCTGGCAACTTCAATACCATATTGTTCCAGAATGACGATCGGATTGGAACCTTCATTCATTTCAATACGTTTAATTAGCAAACCACCAGCCAGCTGTTGTCCTACCTGTACGTAGCGACTTGTGCTTTCATTGGGTACTTTAATAATTGCTTGGGGGTTTTGACCAATTAGCACCACACCAGTCACCATCACTCCCTCAGCTAACTCAGGTTGTGGTGGTGGTGGTAGGACAGATCCTAGAGTCGGAGTTAAAAGGACTCCGGGCATCAATTTTGGGATAACTGAGGCCTGACGATTATCAGGCTTCGGTGTCTTGGCTTGTGGATTTGCTCCCGTAGTAGTTCTGGTGGAAAGCGCCGCGCTGGATGTTGGGGGTTTTTGTACTCTAGGAGTAGGTAGGGGAGGTATGACGGGAATCGTCCTGGTAGTAGTAGTAGTAGCCGCTACAGGAGTTGGCAGCCCAATAATTCCCGCAAATGGATCATTTCTTCCTTTTGAAACTATCCGCTCCCGTTCTGTGGGATTAGTGAGTTGAATCAAGTTAGGAGTTGAAGAGGCATTTGTTGTGGTTTCGTTGGTAGACACCACAGGATTATTAAAGGATTCAGCTGCTGGTGGCGACTGTGCTGTTGGCGTTTCAGTGGGCGTAGGAGCGGTAGCCTCTGGTGTACCTCCTATAGTACATCCAGCGATCGCTAACATTGAAATAGCTACAAATGCGATGGGGAAATTTTTGTCCATTAGCTGTTCTCAAAAGCTCTAGGAAACGTTGCGACTTGTGGAAATCAACATTGCCTATTTTGTATTCAGGCAAACTATGTTACCTTTATAACCTAATTTTGGCAGTTTTGAAGGTTATTTTTAACACCACCAGCCTAGAGCAAATGCAGCTTAACCTTGCTCTTAATTAATCTTCTGTAACACCCATCAGCTGCTTTAACAAACCCAGCCCTTTTTTGACTTTGCGGGAAACTGTAACTACGCTAATTCCCAGATGTTCTGCGACTTGTTTTTGGGTCAAATCCTGCAAAAATACACATTCCAAAACTTCCCGAGTACATTTCTCTAACTGAAATAGTGCTTGTTGCAGGCGAATTTGATCTTCTTGCGCCAGTTGAAAGCTGCGATAACGGGGATCTGGAACTAATTCTCCCAGGCTGGTGGTTCCATCTTCTGAGTCCAAAATAGGAACATCCAAGCTGAGAGGGGAACGATTGACCCATGCGAGTTTAATTTCTTGCCATTCGTTGAGAGAAATTGCTAATGCTGCGGCTAATTCTGAGTCGGTAGGTTGACGATTATATTTTTCGCGCAAAGAGCGTGAGACTCCTATGGCCTGCTGTTGCAATGCTAAGTAGCGCCGAGGAATCCGGACTGTAACGCCTTTATCTCGAAGATGATGTTGAATTTCACCCCGAATATAGGGAATAGCAAAGGAGCTGAAGGCGTGTCCCTTGGAAACTTCAAATTTTTCAATAGCCCGAATTAAACCCAAACAACCAACTTGGATCAAATCATCATAATTTTCATGACATTGATTCATCCAGTAGTGGGCTTCTTTTCGTACAAGTCCAAAATTTATTTTTACCAGTTTATTGCGAATGGTTTCAGAGCGACATTGCTGATATTCTCGCAATAACTGCCAAATCTCATGCTTCAGTTCGTTGCTGGCTGTAGTAGGCATAGCACCGCATTTATTTTATTTAAAAAAACAGTGAATACCCGCTTAAAAAATTTGCGATTGCAAAACATTTCCGGAAAAACTTTGTTGATTTTTCCAGCAAAATTTGGTGTAAGCCACAAAAATACGGCTAAACACCTGATTAAATGGACAATCGAGCCAAATTCAAATAAGCGCGATTGGTATTTTTATTTTTGGTTGGATTTTTTAATTTGCGTAGATATTTAAGCTACACACTAGGCAGTGTATAAAATTATTGCTTACTTTCAAAACCGAAATTTTACTGAATTCAATTAATTAATTAATTAGTCATAAAGCTTAATGAATTAAACTTTATGATTCCTTTACATTCTTTTTCAGTAAAAATACTATTGTGAATCAATTTAATTTATCTAAACTTTACATTTATGCAGTGACTGATACAAATTTTATATCAGTTCATCAGGAGGGGCATATTGCAATATGCCCATGAATTGGTTTGGGAATTTTGTCAAGCAAGAGGACAAGGGGCGGGGTGCCGGGGGGAGAACCCCATGCATAAATACAGGGGCTTGGGAAAAGGACGCATTATTTTTCGCACTTGCGCGTCTCGTTCGCGCAGCGTGCCGTAGGCATAATAAATATTTTTATGTTTGGCATACATAAATGCAGAGGCTTGTATCCCTTTTGGCAGGGGAATTAAAAATCCTTCTCCCTTGCTCCCCGCTCCCTGCTCCCCTGCCTCTTCTGGTCATGTCCTAACTGCCCTGTCTGTTGTTATGGCAGGAAATATGAGGGAAAACTGACTGAAAAAACCCATTTGCTTCCAGACCAAAGGAAACAAATGGGTAAAGTTTTGCGATCAAGTTAATGATTACAGAATTATTCCAGAGAACTTAGCCGCGATTTGGTTCAACTCGCGCATAAAACAGACCCCGAATCTTAACTTCTTTAGGTTCGCCAGCACCCAAATCAGTATCAGATGGCTGTTCGCTCTCGAAAGTACCAGCAATTTCACCACTAACGCTATCTACTTTGGCTACTTGCAGTGAAATTTTGCCATCTAGAGTTTTAACACTCTTAACATTGGCGCGGGTGAGTTCCTCGTCATCAGCTTGGGCTGGAAGAGCTACGGCATTATCATAGCCACTGACGACACCACGACCTTTAGGATCGAGGAAAGAAGCACCACGGTAGGAGGGAACTTTGAAAGTACCTTCAAAGTCCGTAGAGGTGTTGATACTGGTCAAACCAGGTTGGGTTTGAGCAACTAAATCTTTGATGGTGAACAGAAAAGGAACGGATTCACCACCAGGAAGTTTGACGGTGATCGCTTGGAAGTCCAAACCATCAGATTCGAGAAAGGTCAAGCTATTATCTGGGTTAACGTTCAAGTCACCTTGTACTTGGTCAATGGTAGAAGTGTATCTGGTCAACAATTTACCAGGTACAAATTCTGCTACTTGCCGTTTATTAGCAGGTTCTTCTTTGACAAAGAAATTGGTTGGTTCTAAACAAAGTTCTTTGATGGCATAAGACTGGCTGGATTGAATGGGAATGGAACCTCGGCTGGTTTCTGTCAGTTGGGGGCATTTGTTAGCCAAGCCAGTGTTTCGGATTTGTTCGTAAGTAAGTAAATCCCTACCACTAGAAGCAGAAGAGGGAGCATCACTGCAAGCAGTTAATAGCCCCAGACATACAGCCAAGAATGCAACAATTAAAGCGCGATACCTCATGGTCAACCTCAATCTCAAAAATTAATATTGTAAAACTAATGCCTATGGCATTTTCGGTGTTGCCCAAATGTTTCTGTATTATGTTATGTGTTGTCACCAGATACAAATACAGTCCATTGCTTTATGGGGAAATTAGCCAGATCATACGATTTTTTTTAACTCAAGATCAAAGCTCTCTCATCTGATCGAAAAATATTTGCTTGTATTTAGCACAGATGGCAGGCTGTGCTAAAGGTGATGAATGTGTTTGAGAATAGATGATGGTTGTTTGTGTTCAATAGGGAGGTAGGAGCTATAATCCTCGTCTGGAGGCATTTCTAGGCGATGAAAATTTATGATTTTCTCCTTTATTTATCTATTCATGCGCTAGAAAATTTGTGATCACGAATAAAAACCAAGAATCTTCGGTAAATTTGAGTAGGCCTCATTTACACGGAGATAGTTGCATGAGCAACCAAAAAGGTTTGGAATCAGGAAATTTATCTGAACAACTGCAAGCGATCGCCACGGCGGTGCATGATGTAGCTAGCGTTTCTCAAGGAGATGCGATCGCTCTTTTGAGCTTGCTGCGGCATTTAGAACAGTTACATCGAGATATTCGGGATAGTGCTTTTCAGGAGAGTTTGCCTGATAACCGCCAAAAACTCTACTCTTTACTCAAAGATATTGAGTCTGAAGGCGGCTGGCCTTACATTGAGCGCATGAGACTTAAAGCCTTTTTAGCCACTTTGCCACGAGCCGCGATGGAAAATTATGGTGATCAGGAAAAGAGTGCCGATTTATTAGAGAGCGATAGGCAAAGCCCCGCCTCCGGCGATCGCTCTTTGAGTTGTTGACACTCCTCGACCTAAAGGTACGAGGATTCTTGCTTCGCGGGGATTCCAATGAATTTACCCTCAGCCAGCATCTTGACCGTATGCCCTACGGCTGCAAGTCCGCGGATTGCGACTACTTGAGCAGCTGCAACATCTCTATCAGTCGTATAGCGGCAATTTGAGCAAACATGAGTACGTTGTGAAAATTCTTTCTTTTCTGTCTTAATTCCGCAGTTGGGACAGATTTAGCTTGTTTTCCGCGCATCTACTTTTTGAAAATAGACATCACGTTTAAAACAAGTTTGTTCAAGGATATTAAAGAATTGTCCGAACCCCCCATCCAGGCAATGTTTACCCAACATTCCACGGGACAAACCAACTAAATTTAAATCCTCAACAAACACCATTCCGGCGCTGTCACAGATTTGGTGAGACAGTTTTCTGTGCCAATCTTTACGACAATTAGCAACGTACTCATGCAATGAGGCAACTCTCTTTTGTGCTTTCTTCCAATTGTTCGAGCCTAATCGTTTTCTGGAAACACGCTGTTGCAGCAATTTCAGCTGGCGTTATTTTCGGTAAAAGCTCACAACTATGGTCGGAAATTCAGATATGTACGCTCTCGGTTAAAAATTTCTGATCTACAAAAAATTTCTCGCCAGTCATGCCAGCGCCTAATTAACTCATAATTTGTCTCTCCCGAATATCATTACTGTCAACGGGATTACTAATATTACATATTGTGTTATGTTAGTCGGTACTTTTTTTTGTGAAGTTTTTACCAGCTAGTAATAGCTACCACCTGCCAAAAAGGTTACGTTCGGTTTAAACTTAACACTGCAAACTCGAATAGAAAAGATACTAGTCATTATAGTACTTAAATACTGGTCTAGTTTATGTGAAAAAATCTTGAGGAGAAAAATTAATAGATACTGATAGGTTAACTAACCAATATCTATAAACCGAGCCGAGTAAATAATTTGACCAATAGTTCCTTAATAGTACAAGCCCCTGGATTTATCTGTGGGTCGAACCAAAATCTAAAATTGTTTAACTGCAACCACAAAGAGGTTTGAATGGCTGGCATAGTATCAGTTTCCCAAAAGGATTTAGTCCAGCGCCGTCAAAAAATCCGTCGGCAGCGCCAGATAACCATCATTCAGGCGATTTGGCGAACTCTGGCCACTAGTGGCATAGCTGGTGGTTTGGTCTGGGTGGCACTCCAACCAATATGGGTGCTAAATGCTCCCAAGCAAATTGTGATCAAATCAGGTGATCAATTACTATCGGCAGCAGCAATTCAGTCATTACTGGTGATATCCTATCCTCAGTCTTTATGGCGAATCCAACCGAATGCGATCGCCGACTCTTTGAAGCAACAACCTACTATTGCCCAAGCAACTGTCAATCGCCGCCTTTTTCCTCCTGGATTAAACATCGAAATTCAGGAAAGAATACCTGTAGCCATCGCTCAGATGCCCAAAAAAAGTTCACCTGCGGGCTTATTAGATGCTAGTGGCGTTTTGATCCCCGTAGAAAAATACAGATTAGTCAATCCCAGCATCAAACTGCCAACTCTCAAAGTTGTTGGCACACCAGAACAATATCGCTCCTATTGGAGTCAAGTTTATTCTTCCCTAAGTCAAAGTTCTGTGAAAATAAGGGAAATAGATTGGCAAAATCCCACAAATCTCATTTTAAAAACAGAACTAGGAAATGTACATCTTGGTGCTATTAGTCCTCAGTTAAGCGAACAAATCAAAGTCCTCGCCCAAATGCGAGCGTTATCTGCAAAAATTGATTTTAGTCAAATAAACTACATTGATTTGAAAAATCCAGCATCCCCATTAGTACATACGAACCAAACAACCCCAAAACTTAATCCCCAAACACCCTAGAAACATCTGCTAATCTAAAGCATTAACAAAAAATAGTGGAGGTTATTATGTACTAAGTCGGCAACGTAGTAGTGAAAATATTAATATTTCCTTGAAGTTATACAGATAAATTTTAAGTAAATCTCAGTATACTTCTCTAGAATTAGCTGTGCTATTGTCTCCGGCGCGGCGCGACTAAGCTGCTCCCCTAGCAAACTTTCGCACTAAGAATCTGGTTACGGTTGGGAGTCATGATCACAATAAGGAACAGTGCCATAAATTTTTGCAGTGTCAAACTATAGTTGACTCTAAGATCAGAAACCTCATGTCTAAATCAAGCCAGAGGCTTCCTTGATGCGAAGGTTCTGGTGAATAATACCTGAAAAAGTCGTTTATCTACCTTTCACAAATCCCATGACACTTGATAATAACCAAGAGCTTACCTATAAAAACTCCCAATCTGTGGGACAGCACGGGTTTCCGTTAGCAGTTAACTCAACCAATCCCTTTAACAACTCTGGGCTGAACTTTGGACAAAACCACGACAGTAAAAAGATGTCTACGGAAAATAGTCGGATTGGCGAGATTGTTCCCGGTCGGGTAGCCAACATCAAAGTAATTGGTGTTGGTGGTGGGGGTGGAAATGCGGTTAACCGCATGATTGAATCTGATGTTTCCGGAGTAGAGTTTTGGTCAATTAACACTGATGCTCAAGCTTTGACTTTGGCAGGTGCGCCGAGTCGATTACAAATTGGACAGAAACTCACACGAGGTTTAGGTGCAGGTGGTAATCCGGCTATTGGTCAAAAGGCAGCTGAAGAGTCACGAGATGAAATTGCTACGGCTTTAGAAGGTGCTGATTTAGTGTTTATTACTGCTGGTATGGGAGGCGGTACTGGAACAGGTGCAGCCCCGATTGTGGCAGAGGTAGCCAAGGAAATGGGCGCTCTGACTGTGGGTGTTGTTACACGTCCATTTGTTTTTGAAGGTCGCCGCCGCACCAGTCAAGCTGAACAAGGTATTGAAGGGTTAAAAAGTAGAGTAGATACACTGATTATTATCCCTAACAATAAGTTGCTGGAGGTCATACCAGAGCAAACCCCTGTACAAGAAGCTTTTCGCTATGCAGATGATGTGTTGCGTCAAGGTGTACAAGGTATTTCTGATATTATTACTATCCCCGGCTTGGTAAACGTTGACTTTGCGGATGTCAGAGCCGTGATGGCGGATGCTGGATCAGCATTAATGGGGATAGGAGTCAGTTCTGGAAAATCAAGAGCTAGAGAAGCAGCGATCGCGGCTATTTCTTCGCCTTTATTAGAATGTTCTATTGAAGGAGCCAGAGGAGTTGTATTTAATATTACTGGTGGCAGTGACCTCACCTTACATGAAGTGAATGCTGCCGCCGAAGCGATATATGAAGTAGTTGATCCCAATGCCAATATTATTTTTGGGGCGGTGATTGATGACAGGCTCCAAGGTGAGGTGAGAATTACTGTAATTGCAACTGGGTTTACTGGTGAAATCCAAGTACCACCAAACCAAAATGTGGCTAATGTCAGGGTAGCACCTAATTCCAAACGGTCAACGCCACAGCCACCACCAGTTAATCCTCCCACACCAGTTGTGGAACCTACTAAAGAAAAAACGGGCTTGGATATTCCAGACTTTCTCCGCAATCGGCGGACACCAAGGAATTAATTGATTGGGGATTTAAGTTGTCAATAAAATTTGCAGTTTCAGATTTGGCTGAACGCTGGACAAAATCTAGTGGTTTAGAGTGTCACTATGTGAGGGAAAGTGATATGGTTGCTATTGCCAAAGCAGTAAATTGGTGATCCAACTTGTGAACGCCATCCACAAATCAAATTAACTTAGACAGGAGTCCACAAATTCAGATGTCTAATTTTGCTTTGGCAATAAAAGTGAAAATCCGAGCCGGAAGGATGCGATGGGCGTTCGCGCAGCGTTCCGGAGGAAAGCCCCCCACTGAGGCGATCGCTCATTTTTTGATCCTAGTAAATAACCAAAACAGACGGGAAAAAACCGGGGTATCAACTAAACTTAGGCAATTATTTATTTTTTTAACGTTTGCGAAAGCCATAAAATCACCTGCTCGCCTAGATGAGTCCCATCTAGTCGGTCAATTTCCCGAAGACCGGTCGGACTGGTGACGTTGACTTCAGTCAGATAACCGCCGATGACATCAATCCCCACAAAAATTAAGCCATCTTGACGTAAAGTCTCGGCTAATTCATTACAGATTTCATACTCTCTGGGGGTGATTGTAGTGGGAGCCACAGTCCCACCAGCGGCCATATTATTCCGAAAATCACTGCCGCTAGAAAGGCGATTCAGCGCCCCAATGGGTTCACCATTGAGCAGGATAATTCGCTTGTCTCCTTCTTTAGCTTTTGGTAAATAAGTTTGTACCATCACTGGTAATCGACCGCGCAGTGTACTAAGTTCAACAATGGAGTTGAAATTGCGATCGCTTGGTTCTAAAAATAGAATCCCCTCCCCAGCTTTGTTACCCAGTGGCTTGATAATTGCTGCACCCTTGGCTTCGAGAAATTGCCTAATTAAATGCTTGTCTGCACTGACAATAGTTTCTGGAATTGCATTGATAAATTGGAGGGCATACATTTTTTCATTTGCTCCCCGGATACCACTAGGACTATTAACTAATAAAGTTTTATTTTGGTCAATGTAGTCTAAAACGTAAGTTGCGTAGAGATAAGAATCATTGACTGGGGGATCTGTCCGCATGAACACAGCGTCCATTGCTTCTAGGGAGGTAAAGCTGGGAGCGCTCAATTTATACCAAGGATTTGCCGCAATCCAGCGTCCCTCCACTAACTGCACTGGAACTAATTCAACCTGCTGTAAAATAGCCCAGGCTTTGCTATCTACTACACTGAGCAGATTCGCCTGAGTTACCCAAATTTCATGTCCTAAGATTTGTGCTGCTTCCATCAGAGCAACACTGGTATCATGACACGGGTCAAGTTGATGGATGGGATCAATAATAAAAGCCAGTTTCACGTTGTTGCCTCAATCACCGGGAATTTCTTCTTAGATTATCCCCTGATGATTGGACTAATTCACAATTGCGGCTGTGGAAACAATTCCATTTTCAGTTACGCACCAGCAGCTAGTAACTCATCCAGCTTACCTTGACTTTCTAACGCGTGGATGTCATCACAACCACCAACATGGTAATCATTAATAAAAATTTGCGGTAGTGAGCGTCTACCGTTAGCTCTTTCGGCCATTTTAGCCCGTTCTGCTTCATCTCCATCAATACAATATTCAGTAAAATTAACGCCTTTTTTCTTCAATAAACTTTTAGCACGGATGCAAAATGGGCAAGTACTCCAAGTGTAAACTTCAACGTTGGCAGCCATAAAGTCTTTAATTAGATTGAATACTCCTCAATTTTAGAACTTTGTCCTGGCTATAACCGCTTTATGAGCAATAAAAAACGGAACCTGTTCATCAGATACGACTTGACGACACTAGCACCGCTTTCTGTTGATTGATTTAAATATGTATGAAACTCCATCAACAAAATACCCACAAAAAAATCTTTAGCAGCGTTAGTTCTAGCGCTGCCAATTATGATATGGGTAGGATGACAGTTGCGGAGTATTAGTTAGGAATGGTGCGACGACGACGGGACATTACCATACCACTAGCTAGTAGACCTAGAGCCAGGACTGTCGCAGGTTCGGGGACGGGTCTGGGAGTAGGAGGTTCGGGAGGAACATAAGTCGCCTTGAATAAGGAGATATGAGACAGATTAGGTTGGTTCCCACCATTGTTACGTAGAGCCTGAGTATTCCAAAATCCGCTTGTTACTGAATCGTTGAAGTTCTCAAACAGATACACAGCGAATCCTGTACTTGCTTTCAAACTAATCGCAAATGGGCCAGTTATAGCGTTTGCAACACTCCAGCTTCCTGACTTAGCATTCTCCCTACCATTAAAACCATTTGTTGGACTATTCGCCCCAGTTGACTCATCTTTACCAACAAAAGACCATGTGTACTCTGCTGGGGACAGATTAAACAAAGTATTCAATCGACTCAGTAATGGGTCGCCAGTTCCTGTAACATCGTTATTAAAATTCCACTGTGTGCTATTAGTTTCCAACTCACCTACGCATTTGGTTGCGTTAACCAATCCACCACCAGAATTATATTGGACATTTGATAGGGCGCAAATGCCAGTATTCGCATAAGCGGGTGCAGCAGCTAGTGTAGCAACAGTACCAGTAGCGATCGCCGCAGAAGCTAATAAAGTAGAAATTTTGTTGAGCATTGTTGTTTTGTTACCCTGATTTTTAGTAACTTGTTATACACCTTCATTATAAGATCCTACAAAAAATGATACAAGTCAATATATCTGATTGATAATTCATGCAATCTTTATTAATGACTCATGTAATCTTTACCACTTGCTAGTCAGCGATCAAGCTTATAAAAAAAGTGCTGTTCAGTTTTTAATAGAAATAGTTTTTATTAAAATCTCACGCTAAAGCTTGGTAATATATTCAGACGCTACTATCTGGTGATTATACTAATTTAGTATTGTGAAGTAAAAAAGTAGCTTTAGCAAGCTTTTTGAGCTTATGTTTACCTATAAAAAAATTATTGATGTGTCAGGAGTAGAGGAAAGTCAAATGCAAATAGATATCATTTGCTCAAAAAAAAAGCCCGGTTAAAGGGACTTTAATTCAGTATAAATGTACTATATTTGGGATGAACTAGAACAAAATCACCGAGCGTCAACCACATATTGAATCAGTTGAGTCAGACGTTGGCGTAAGGTTTCTAATCCTAATCGTTGACTGGCGGAAATGAACACAGCCAAGGGAAACTCTTCTTGAGCGATCGCCAGTGTCGCACTATCTACTTGGTCAATCTTGTTGAAAATCACCAGTGCTGGTCCGGGAGTTACGGGCATTTGTGCCAAAATTTCCCTGACTGAGCGAATATGGCTCAACCAAGCCGGATGAGATAAATCAACTAAATGCAGTAAAGCATCGGCTTCTGTGACTTCCTCTAAGGTGGCGCGAAAAGCGTCCATTAAGGAAGCAGGAAGTTCGTGTATAAAACCTACTGTATCGGTAAGTAAAATCTCTTGAGTTGCACCAGTGTCACCCTCAGCAATTACTAAACGGCGGGTGGTGGGGTCAAGAGTTGCAAATAACTGGTCGGCTGTGTAAACTTCCGCATTGGTGAGAGCATTCAACAAAGTGGATTTACCAGCGTTGGTATAGCCAACCAAAGCCACAGAGGGAACTTCCTGATTTTGCCGTCTCAGGCGTAACCGCGAACGATGCGCCTGTAACTGGTTGACTTCTTGTTGCAGTCGGGAAATCCGTTTTTGAATCGCCCGGCGTTCTGTTTCCAGTTTCGTTTCACCAGGTCCACGTGTCCCAATCCCACCACCTAACCGGGACATAGCTAGACCTCTGCCACTGAGTCGCGGCATCATATATCCTAACTGTGCAAGTTCTACTTGTAATTTACCAGCACGGGACTGAGCGCGTTGGGCAAAGATATCTAAAATAACTTCGGTGCGGTCAACTACCCGGACACCAATTTTTCTTTCCAAGTTACGAACTTGGGCGGGTGAGAGGTCGCGGTCAAAGACAACGAGATTAGCTCCCAGAGTTTGGGCGGTTAAGGCGATTTCTTCAACTTTACCTTCACCAACTACCGTCTGCGGATGAATGCGCGATCGCTTTTGTTGTACTGTCTGCAATACCTCTCCGCCAGCCGTATCCACTAACCGGGCTAATTCCACTATGGTGTCCTGGAATTGTTGGGGAGTGGTTTTATCGGTAATCAGTCCCACAAGTAGCACCCGATCATGGTCTGCATCTACTTCCTGGGCGACAAAATCCCGTTGAAATTCTGCTTCCAGACCTTCCACCAACTCGATAAAGTCATGCTCTGACAGCATATCTAAGCTCATAGGCGGCGATACGCTAGAGTATAGGGCTGTGTCTTGCGCGAGAGACTTTTCATCGCTGATTACCAATTGCGGAGTTGATACGAGGTGTTTGGTACTTGAGACTAGGTGAGCCAAATAAGTTTCTTTGACGTACCCAGTGGAACCGCCACCGCGCTTTGTAAATCCTGTGCCGGTGATATTTATCACGGCCAAAGCATCCAAGCGTTGCAACGCCATCGCTGTCAGTGCCGATTCATTGGGCGGTTCTGGCTTGAGATGGGTAGCTATACAACGAATACCGCTCAGACGTTCTGCACCGTAACGGGGCAGTTCTAGCGGTGGTATTTGCGTTTGACGTGGTGTACCTACCCCTACACGCATCACTTGTCCGCGACGGTTGAGGTAGGCACATATCGGCTGATTGATTTCTGTGCTAATTGCTGCCAGACGCTGGGAGAAATCAGGCGTGGTGATGCGATCGCCTGGGATGCGCTGGTGGTACAGTCGCTGTAGTTGTTTCAGCTGACTGGCTTTTAGTCCTTGGAGATTGCCAACAATAGTTTCTATAGGCGTTTATGACCAGTAAATGGCCCCCCGAATTCTTACTTATGTCTATTTTACAACAGGGTTTTGTCTGCAAGCTCTTTCTTTTGGAGGAAGCATTCTGTATTTTTGGGGAATTTTGCTCTAGAACCCTCAGACTAGAAGTCTGGGGCTACACAGACAAAGCCTGCCTACGCAGGCTAAATGCAGGCAAGTAAGCGTGAAAATTGCAATGTATGTCATTGCGTTAGCGGAGCGTGGCGTTAGCCATACGGAGCGTAGCGGAGTGAAGCAATCCGCAAGGGTTTTGAGAATTTTACATGAAAGCTCCTGTTCAATCATGGCTTTCCGGAGCGTAATCAATACAGATAATTAAACCATTTAATAATTCTTGTTTAACGGCTGTTGATACTTTTCCTAAACACCTGACAAATCTCTGTGTTGTTACACTACGAACTTGCAACACATTACCTGCTGAGTCTGAGTCTAACCCATTTTCATCTTTTTTCTGGATCGGAATCATGAAAGGGCGATTTTGGAATTTAGGTTGCCATGTTGCCACAGGAATAATAATTCGCATTGGTATAGAATTGAAAATATCAGAACTAATGACAACAGCAGGGCGAGTCTTCTGAATTTCTTGTCCTTTGGTTGGATCAAGTTGCACTAACCAAATTTCACCATTTTGAGGATTAGTCATTTTCCGTTTCCCAGTCTTCACCATCCAAAACGGCAAACTCTGTTAATTCCGGGTCATTCAAAAAATCTTCGGCTGTGGCGGCAATAAAAGGTTCTAGTATTTTGTGCCGTTCTGCCACAGGTAGCCGAGCAATTTCTTGAAGAGATATCCGTGCTTGCTGTTGAGGATTTGATGAATCTTCTCGGTCTAATTGCTGATGATTTGCCGTCTTTTGGGCAAGAAATTCCACAAAGTCTAGGACTTCTTGTTGCTTCTCGTTAGAGAGAATGCGTAAATAATTCAATACTGCTTGTTCAATATTAATTGTTTCTGGCATTTAATTTGCATTCCTTTCTAGTAGTTCAGAACCCTCAGACTAGAAGTCTGTCTGGCGCTACACACATTTAGCCTGCGTAGGCAGGCTAAATGTGTTATAAAATTAATCGCCAGGGCTTTGTCATAAGATGCGATACGATCGCTACATTAGATACTTGTTTTTTCACTCTATAAATCTATATCATCTTCCAAATCCTCAGCATTGTCTGAGTAATTGAACATGAAGACAAATTTGTTTTTAGGTAGAACTAAGGTTGGAAGATAGAACGGGAAACCTTCCCAGCCATCTTCTTTTCTACCTTGTTCCAAAATGACAATAAGTGTAGGAAGATTAGGATATTCCTGTTTTGCCTTATTTACCCATTCAGGACTCGTAAAACCAGAAGTTCCTCTCCAAGTTCCTGACCCATCTTTTGCTGGTCTATTTTTTAATCTCAGTCCCTGCCCTTTTGTCTCTTTCCCCCGACGAACATTCAACCGTCCCTGCTGAATACCAGCCGTATTCTTCATTGCTTTGAGTGCCTCTTGAACTCGTTTATCCTCCCAGGGATAATTACCCGCAGGGCGACTTGGCATATATGACAGAATATTCAGTAAAAAGTTGATATCTACTTCATATAGCATATCTTCATCGCTATACGGCTCTAAAAGCTTGGTTAAATCTTCTGTATGCTTCTTAATTTCCGAAGCTTTCCAGAGTGGATCAGGGGGAAAAATAGCTTTCCCAGGTGTAAAAGCATTAATTGCTGCTGGATTTAAGACATTAGAACGAGTTGCTTTCAGCTTAGAACCTACCCAAACGGGCTTAATATTAATATTTTTAGGGTCATCACCTATAGCTTGGCGCATTCCCTCATCAGCTTCATGAATCGCTCGAAAATCTTCTAAAATATGCTGAGGTAAAAAAAGGCGCGTCACATCAAGTAATTCCTGACGATAACCAAACATTCGTGCGTGCTGATGAACTGTATCCATCGTCTTTTGCTTGGCATCACGCCCGTAATAAGTAATCATTAATCCCTCGATAGTTACACCACGTCCAAGCCTATTACCTCCTATAAGAATGTTCATTCCTGGGCTATACTTTATTTCTTTATCTGGATTGCTGGCATCAATAACTTTTGGTATGGCATTTCTTAGCTCATGCTCTAACTCTATAACTAAATCCTTGAGTGGCGGTAGATTTTTTGCTGTTTCACTTAACTCTATGTAAGCTTGACTTAACCATTTCATTGCTTCTTGATGCTTTGTAGCAGATAGCTTTCCTCGAAGAGCCTTATCAAGCTCTACAACAAAGCCACGAATAACTTTTTCTAAAGTACTATGAGTGATGCGCTTATGATCAATATGAGCTAGAAAAGAGTATTTAGCATCTGAATTTTTTGCAGATTTTATCTTATATATTGAACCTAAGAAGAAACAGCATAGAGATAGTCTCAATCCAGGAGGAATATCCCAATTATTACCAGGGTTAATCTTTCCTCCCTGTTTTTTTAATTTATCTAACTCTTCTAGTTCAACTTTTGTGCAGCAATATTTGCTGTTGTCTGAAAAAAATAAATCTCCTCCAATGTAACTATCACCAGGTTGAGGAAGAGCAGCACAGAAAACTGGTCTACAGGGATGATTAATATTTTGTAGTAGAAGGCTTTGGGGAGTTGCAGTAATCTGCACATATATATGATTAGCTACCTCTTTCCGAATGTTACCAATTTTTTCAAAAATTGCACTATCTGGAACTGTGTCTTTACCTTTTTTAGCCTGTTTTGCTTCGTTAGTATTTGGGCTAGCATTATCAGCTTCATCATCAAATATTAAAGTAGGTACACTACTTGCTTTAGCGGACTTGAGAACTTTTAACAAATTATCTAAGTGACTTTTATTTTTTGTAGATACTAGGACAACACCAGTATCTTGGATATAATCAAGTAGTTCGTTAGTGGCAAAGTCTTCTGGATCATTTCTCCATTTTTGCCAATTAAAAACAACCGGACCACCTTTAAGTTGATCGGCAAAACGAGCCGCAGTTTGTTCGCCTAAACACGTGTTATCAGATGTTAACACAATGAAGCAACGGAAATGGTTAGCCTGAGCAAGTGCCAGTGTAGCAATGGTAGTATTGGTTTTACCGCTTTGAACTTTGCCATAAATTAGTCCGGTAGTACCATCAGCTATTTCTCCCTTATGAGGCTGACTAACAATACCTGTACCTATAGCACCAACATCACCATAACCAAAACTTGTAGAGTAGACATCAACACAATTCTGAACTACCTCAACAGCAGTTTGTTTTAATTGTCCTGCGGCTGTATCTCCAATTTTGCTTTTAAGTCTGTCAATAACCTTATTAATACAATATCCATCCGTTGCAATATCAATCTTACTCATCGGTGTTGTCCTAATTAGAAAATAGTACGCGAGGCCAGTCATTCTGAGGGACTGTCTGATCCATCTGTTGTCTACCTGGTCCACTTATATGATAACTACCATGTGTCTTGCGAGACATGGATATATGCTGTCCTGCAATACCAGAATTTTTGTCTAGGATAGTCCAAAGCCTTTCTTCAGAGATGCAACAGATACCGTCTTTATGACAGATGAATGCCAAAAATACGGAAATACTGTGATATTTACTATGCAGAGTAGCTAAAGCTAATTCTTCTTGATTGCTTAAAGTGAATGGCCATGCGGATTTGGGCTTTTTGGAAACCTTAAAAAGAATAGCCGATTGACTGGTTTCAGTTTCAACTAGATAAATAGATGAATGTATCCAAGATGCGTGAGAGATTGTGAGACGTTCTCCATGATCAACTAGCCGCATCAACGCAGCGCCATGAAGTAATTCCTGATCATTGATCATTGTCAAATCTGGGCAAACTCAAGGTAGATGTATATGTTCTGGATCATCCGTAGTAAAGTAATCGCTCTTGGTTAGCGATCGCGCTAAACCTGTTAGATTAATAACATAGTATTGCGCGATCGCTTAACTGCTTTTTGCAATTCCCCAGTCAACCAACTATCAAACTGGGAATAAATAGGCAACCGTTGCACTAATTCCCACCCCGCAGGCTGTAAAATTTCTCTCAAAGCCTGTTCCTGAATATGGGGATAATCAGGATTAACTTCATCTTTGGGGCTAATTCCGCCTAAATCTCTCGCGCCCGCTTCTATACAAGCCAGTAACCATCCATCATCTTGAACTAAATTCGGCGGAATTTGAATTGTAATATCTGGCGATAAAATTTGACGTGCGATCGCAATCACTTCTGGTAATTGATGAGGATCAAAAGCTGCTGCATCAAAGCTTTGCTGATTTCCTGGGCTGTGGGGTTGCAAGATGACTTCTTGAATGTGATGGTAACGCTGATGTAAATCAGATATCGCCGCTAAAGTCTCCCAGCAATCATCTTCAGTTTCCCCAATTCCTAAAAGCAAACCCGTGGTAAAGGGAATCTGCAACTCTCCCGCCCATACTAATTGTTGCAACCTAATTTCTGGTAATTTACTCGGCGCGTGTCGATGCACAGTCTGTAAAAATGCTGGGGTTAACTGTTCCAGCATCAAACCCATCGAAACATTGACATTCTTCAGCTTTTGCATTTCCGCAAAACTCAGTATTCCCGCATTAGTATGTGGTAAAAATCCCATTCCCAAAGCTAACTCACACAAATCATAAATTCGCTGAAACCACTGCTGACGCTGGGGTGAATGGGGATGTACTTCACCACTGAGAATGAGGATTTCACATACTTGCTGGCTTTGCAGTTGTAGGAAAATGCTTTCTGCTACCGATAAAGTCATCCAGGGGCTTTGACCTGGTGCGGTGCGAAAGTTGCAGTATGTACAGCGATTGAAGCACTCGTAAGTCGGAACGATGGTATAAGCCGGGCTATAGGTGACGGTGGAAGAATGAGAATTTCCCATAAGACACTATATATATAGATGTTGATTCGCTCAGATTCCCATCTCCCCTCTCCTTGCTAAGGAGAGGTGTTGGGGGTGAGGTTCTTATATTAAAACCCCATTCATAAGCAGCATCTGGTTTTGGAGGTTTTTACAGGGCAATTGTAAATATATTTGTTAAAAAGCTTTACAAATCTAAATAAATGGTTTAGTATGTGTACAACAGGTAAAAAGACCTACCTGATTCATAAAAACAACAGCAATTATAAAAACATGACTACTACCTTACAACAGCGCCAAAGCGCTAACGTATGGGATCGCTTCTGCGAGTGGATCACCAGCACCGATAACCGAATTTACATCGGTTGGTTCGGCGTTCTTATGATCCCAACCCTACTAGCTGCTACAACCTGCTTCATCATCGCATTCGTAGCTGCTCCTCCAGTAGACATCGACGGTATCCGTGAACCCGTAGCTGGTTCCTTGATTTACGGAAACAACATCATCTCTGGTGCAGTTGTTCCTTCTTCTAACGCTATCGGCTTGCACTTCTACCCAATCTGGGAAGCAGCTTCCTTAGATGAGTGGTTGTACAACGGCGGTCCTTACCAATTGGTAATTTTCCACTTCTTGATCGGTTGCGCTTGCTACCTTGGTCGTCAGTGGGAACTATCTTACCGCTTGGGTATGCGTCCTTGGATCTGTGTAGCTTACTCTGCGCCTTTGGCATCTGCTACAGCAGTATTCTTGATCTACCCAATTGGTCAAGGTTCATTCTCTGACGGTATGCCTTTGGGTATCTCCGGAACCTTCAACTTCATGATTGTGTTCCAAGCAGAACACAACATCTTGATGCACCCCTTCCATATGTTGGGTGTAGCTGGTGTCTTCGGTGGTTCTTTGTTCTCCGCAATGCACGGTTCCTTGGTAACATCATCTTTGGTACGTGAAACAACCGAAACCGAATCACAAAACTACGGTTACAAGTTCGGACAAGAAGAAGAAACCTACAACATCGTAGCTGCTCACGGTTACTTTGGTCGGTTAATCTTCCAATACGCTTCCTTCAACAACAGCCGTTCACTTCACTTCTTCCTAGCTGCATGGCCTGTAATCGGTATCTGGTTTACCGCTTTGGGTATCAGCACAATGGCTTTCAACTTGAACGGTTTCAACTTCAACCAATCGGTAATTGATTCTCAAGGTCGCGTTATCGCTACCTGGGCTGACGTAATCAACCGCGCTAACTTGGGTATGGAAGTAATGCACGAGCGTAACGCTCACAACTTCCCCCTAGACTTGGCTGCTGCTGATGTCGCTCCCGTTGCTTTAACTGCACCTGCTATCAACGGTTAATCATTAAGTTTAGCTGAATAAAAATCGCCTCCTGGAAACAGGGGGCGTTTTTTATGGTGAGTAAACGCAGATAAACGCAGATAAACGCAGATTTAAGAGGGTAGTTAAGGATTTTAACTAAATTGTTGGGCGTAAAATCTTGCGTAGCGTTGCTCAAGTTTTAGCAGTTCTTCGTGGGTTCCTGATTCGACAATTTGTCCCCGTTCTAGAACTAATATGCGATCGCATCTTCGGACTGTGCTTAAACGGTGAGCAATAATAAATACTGTGCGATTCTGCATTAGTCTTTCTAAGGCTTCTTGGACTAAGGCTTCTGATTCGGAATCTAAGGCTGATGTGGCTTCGTCTAATATCAGGATTTGCGGGTTGAGAAATACCGCACGGGCGATCGCAATTCTTTGGCGTTGTCCACCAGATAAATTGACTCCTCTTTCTCCCACCCAGGTATAGTAACCCTCTGGTAACTGAGTAATAAATTGGTGGGCGTTGGCAATTTTAGCGGCTTCTGCTACTGCGTCCATGTCAAAGGAATTCTGACCAAAAGCAATATTTTGAGCAATTGTCCCGGAAAACATCACGGTTTCTTGGGGAACAATCCCAATTTGTCGCCGCAAACTCTGAAGCTTCACATCCCGAATATCTACACCGTCAATCAAGATTTCACCGACTTCTGGATCATAAAAGCGGGGAAGTAAATTCACAAAGGTGGTTTTACCCGCACCGGAAGCACCAACTAAGGCGATCGCTTCTCCTGGTAATGCCAATAAACTGATATCTTTTAATACAGGTTCGCCGGGTTTGTAGGCAAAGGAAACATGACGATATTCTACTTTTCCTTTGACTGGGGGTAAGGCGATCGCATTGGGCTTTTCTAATACCGTTGGTTGAATAGCCATCAATTCAAAAATCCGGTCAACGGAAGCCTCACCTTGTTTAAACTCGTTGTAATTATTAGTAGTATGACCAATGGGGTCAATTAACAACGCCGCCGCCGTTAAGTAGCTGAAAAACTCTCCCACTGTTAAGTTATTTTGGGCAATTTGCCATGCTCCCACTATAACTAAAGACACTGCACTTAAAGCTTCTAGAAAGCCCACGATGGGTATTTGAATAGCTTTTAAACGGTCGGCAGAGAATTTAGCTTGGAAACTACGCTCTGCTTCATTACTAAAGCGAGCAATTTCATGGTTTTCAGCAGCAAAAGCTTGTACTAAACGAATACCGCTAAATACTTCTGTGAGAATTGCCGATAAGCCAGAAACACGATTTTGACTTTTGAGAGAATACTTACGTAACCTTTCCCCAAACCAGCCAATTAAAATACCCATCAGTGGCGCAACAACCACTGTCGCTAGTGTTAATTGCCAATTCAGGTAAATCATGTAGATGGGGATAGCCAGCAATTGCAAAGCGCAGGGGATAAAGTCGTGAAATCCTTTATTGACCACTTCCCCAATCCGGTCAATATCTTCGGTGAGGCGGTAAGATAAATCACCAGCTTTTGCTGTTTCAAAATAACTGAGATCCAGTTTTTGCAAATGGGAGTAAACCCGCTTGCGGAGGTCAAAAGCCACCCTTAAAGCCACTTTTGCCATGTACATATCTTGCACAGACTGAAAAAAGCCCCGCACCAGAAATACTAAAACTAGGATTCCAGCTAATTGCGCGATCGCTACTACATTACCTTCACCAAAGGGAGTTGCCAATCTACCCGCAAGATTAATTAAGGTTAACGTCGCCAGTACATAACCGATAATGCCAATAAATCCCTTGGTAATATTTTGCCAATGGGGTCGGAGATAAGGTGATAATTGCCAGTAATTAGAACGGGTTTTCAAGCTGTAACTTCCACAAAGATATTTTCTATTGTTTGACGCTATCAGCTTTTGGGTAGTTTCTGGATAATTATCTGTTTTTCTTGGGAATGTTTGGAGGAAATTATGACGTTAATTTTAGCGCTGGATTTTGGCGGAACGAAGCTGGCCGCAGCACTGGTAAATTCTGGTTCTAGAAAATGGTTACGGTATGAACGTCGCCTTTCGCCAACTAATGCCAATGCTAGCACTGACTTGGAGATCATGCGCGACCTGATTAATTCTTTACTGCAAGGAGAAAAACCTGATGCAATTGGTGTTAGTTTTGGGGGACCAGTAGACGCGTCTACTGGGACTGTGCGACTGTCTCACCACGTCGCTGGTTGGGAAAATATTCCCCTTAAAGAATTGCTAGAGGACGAGTTTAGGGTTCCTGTGACTGTGGATAATGATGCTAATGTGGCGGCTTTGGGTGAATATCGCTTTGGTGCTGGTGAGGGAAATCACAGCTTGTTTTATATCACTATTAGCACTGGTGTCGGTGGTGGTTGGATACTCAATGGTCAGCCTTGGCGGGGTGTGGGCGGAATGGCTGGTGAAATTGGTCATATAGTTGTAGACCCTGCGGGGCCTGTGTGTTTGTGTGGGAAGCGGGGTTGTGTGGAAAGGTTGGCTTCGGGGCCTTATATGGCGAAGGATGTTAGGGGAGTTTTGGAGGACGAACCGCCTTCGCGCAGCGTATGCCCCCAGGGCGTTAGTCGCCAAGGACGCAAAGGAAAGATTTTGAGGGGGTTGGTGGGTAATGATTTGGATTTGATTACGGGAAAGGTGGTGAGTGATGCTGCGGCGCAAGGTGATGAGTTAGCGCAGGATGTTTTATTTAAGGGTGCTTGGGCTTTGGGTGTGGGTATTGGTAATGTGGCAAATTTGATTAATCCACAGTTGTTTATTTTGGGTGGGAGTGTAATTAAGGCTGGGGATAATTGGTGGGATGTTGTACGTAAGGTGTCACGGGAGACTGCTTTACCGGAAGTTGATTTTGCAATTGTGCCGGCGGCTTTGGGTGATGATGCGCCGCTTTGGGGTGCTGTGGCTTTGGCTGAATCGGGTTTGTAGGGACTTTCACAGTGCGATTAGGCAGTCTCTAATATTTTTTCAACCTCTTGAAGTACCTCAACTAAAAAAGGAGCATTTGATTGAATAACATTCTGCTCACTACCATTATGTTTATGATGCGGAAAAGTAGGAAGATTTAATTTTCGGTGATGTTCGGTATTGTCATAGCGAAATATTAGATTATTGTGTGTATTCATATATTGATAACTATACATTTTTCTATCTATCTGGATTTCAACATAGACAAATTCTCGCAAATGCAGTAATGAGTTATCTTTAAAGCTGATATGTCCTTTAATAAAGCCTTCCTATAACCCTCTTTTTTCATTAGTAATATTAAATAATTGTACTATTTTAGAGGATTCAATCAAAAGTTGAATTTCCTGAAAATAGTCTTCAATTAACAAAATTGACTTCCTCTATAGCTTCTTTTGTCTGTTGTAAATGCGCCAACATTCTAGATTCCCCAATCCATTCATCAAAGTCAAAACTATGGGAGAATTCATCATTATTAAAGCGGCGGATAAATTCCACCGTTGATAATTGATACTTAGTTTCAAATTCCTGAAGGCGTTCTTCTGTCCTTTGAATTCCAGCTTTAACACTTTGCAATCTTTCTGACAAAGCACTTTGAATGATTCTTCTCAGGGAATCTGGATCTTTTGACCTGAGTTTGAGTTCAGCCATCATCTCTTCTTGGTTATGTTGCAGCAGTGGGAGGAAGGCGAGCAAATTCTTAGTTTAGCAAAAATAAACTACTATTACTGCGATCGCGCACTCGTTCTGCTGTCAATCCATATCATCCGCGTTTATCGGCGTTTATCGGCGTTTTTTTACCTCTAAACTAATGCACTATATTTAAGCTTGCCACGCTACTATGTGTTTGTAAGCGCCAAGCGCAGGCTACGCCAACAATAATCAAATGGGTTCTATAGATGAAGACTTACCCGATTCTGCGTCAAAATGATCAATAGTTAACCGTGTAAAAAGGTTTTAAATCATGTTTACTCGTCGGGATGCTGGTTGGGATTTAGCTGTGTATAACCAAGACAATCAATTAGTGCTGGTTGTCGAGATTAAAAACAAACTCAATACTTCTTCAGAATGGGCGGAAAAACTGCGGCGCAATATGTTGGCGCACGGTACTTTCCCAAAAGCGCCTTACTTTCTGATGGTTTTTCCAGATAAATTCTACTTGTGGACTGGTGCGGCTGCACAAGTAGACGAAATTCAACCCACTTATAATATAGACGCACGCCCTTTTCTTCAACCCGACTTTGAACAAGCAGGAGTATCTGCTAATGACATCACAGGTCAAAGTCTGGAATTAATTGTTGCATCCTGGCTGAGTAAAATTATTCATTCTGAGAAACTTACCGAAGAAATTGATGATTCTCAAAGATGGCTAATTGAATCAGGACTATATACTGCTGTAGCTGGAGGTTATTTCCGTCAAGAGGCTGCTGCGTGAATATTTATTAGGACTTACGCAATAGCTCTCTCAAACCCTCTTTCCTTTGTGTTCTTTGCGTCCTTCTCCCAAGGGGAGACGCTACGCGAATGTGGTTCGTTTTTTCATAATTTTGCGTAAGTCCTGATTAAATCACAATTACAGTTGTAAGAGGATATCACTGATACATTTGCGTTGCTTTGAGCATGTGGTAGGTAATAATCAACTGCGTCAGCGCTAAAGGATAACTTTGCAATGTCTCTCCAGTTGTTCCCGCAATTTTACCCAATTCTGGATTACTCTCGCGATCGCACACATTTAATAAGTAAGGCATATCTGAACATAAAATATGCTCTAACTTATTCACCTGTTCCAAAGTCGCATGACCATCAACTTCCAACACATCCACAGGTTTACTCATATCCCTATCTAATCCCAGGCGAATCGCTGACTCAGAATTACCGTTAGTTAAGTTCAAAATTGAAGTAAAATCAGGATGAGGGATTGTTGGTCGCAGTACCAACCGCACGTTTAAATGTCCATTATTATCCTCGTCTTCTTCATTGGCGGGATAAAAACTCACCACTATATCCGACCATTGACGCTGAGGACGAATATAATTTGCTGAGTCTGGTTCACGCTTTTCTAGTTCTGCCAATACCTGTTCAGCAGTATAGCCTCGTTTTTGAGTATCCCGCTTCACTTTCCACTCAGCGCGGAGTTCTTCGGGAGGTGCAAGATAAACTTTTACGTCGTAAGCCTCACGGGCTGCACGGGTAGAATAACCGAGTAAGCCTTCAATGATCACAAATTTATTGGGCTTAATGTATTGTGGAGCCTCAAATTTCCCAGTTGAATGACTGTAAACCGGTTTGAGAATCGGTTGTCCTGTGCGTAGCAGCGATAAATGCTGCTGCATGATATCTAAATGATTACAATCAGGATGAAGGGCTGTGATACCCATTTCTGCACGTTGCTGACGATCATAACTGTGATAATCATCAGTACAGATGAGGGTAACATTTTCTGGACCTAGTACCTGAGCAATTCCCCTAGTCAGTGTTGTTTTGCCTGCGGCGCTATCACCGACAATTCCCAAAATTATTGGACGGACCATCATTCCCCTCCCGATATTAGCAATAAGTACAGTAATAAACTTTTTAGATAATGTTTTTTATTTTAGGAGGGAATTGACCAACTAACTCAAGCAAAACGGGGTACGCAACATCTCTATACATATAATTTATTTATGTTGGTTTATTTACAAATAATTGGTAAAATCTATGTTGCATTTAAATCAGTGCTAAATATCGTCAAATATGACAAAGATAGCCATCCACAGTGATTTTTAATGGGCAGGGCTGAATAAAATTTGACTTTTAGTTGTGGAGTCAAATCTAAGTGCTTTCTCACAACTGAATGGAGATAGCTATAGTTGTTTCTCCGGTTTTAACAATACAGGCAATATCTGAGCAAAATAGCTGTTTGTGCTTTTGTGTATTTTTAGTTCTTCACTCAACATAGGTTAACAGCAGTCAAAGAAGTGTTGCATATTAGCTGTATCTGACTGGCTTTGGTATATACCAGAGTAAGAAGGCAGTATTGGGGATCAATACAGAGAAGGGATTATGGAGATGCTGAATATTTCAGAATTAGACAAAGTTGAAAAGTTTCGCCATCTTCAGTTAACTTTATGCGATCGCTGGCCGACCATTGAGCTATTTGACTATGGTGAGGCGGATATTTTAATTATTCCCTCCCTCAGCATCGACCAGCATGAACTGCATAAAATCGAAGGTTGTGAGCATTATGAAGAAAGACTATTATTCTCTTTAATGCGCTTGCGAAACCCCCGGACTCGGTTGATTTACGTCACATCAATGCCTTTACATCCGAGTGTGATTGATTACTATTTGCAACTTTTACCGGGAATTCCCTTTTCCCATGCGCGTAATCGCTTGCTGCTACTGTCCACTTATGATTCTTCCCTTAGACCCCTAACGGCTAAGATTTTAGAACGTCCTCGGCTACTAGAGCGAATTCGCCAAGCCTTGAGACTAGAAAAATCATTTATGACTTGCTACAATTCCACATTTTTAGAAGCCGAATTATCTCTAGAATTAAATGTGCCATTGTATGCTGTTGCACCAAATTTACAGATTTGGGGGACAAAAAGCGGTAGTCGCCAAATCTTTGCCCAAAGTGGAGTTCCTCTACCAGATGGCAGCGAAAAAGTCTGTAATCAGCAAGATTTGGCAGAAGTTGCGGGTAAATTATGGGAACGCCAACCGACATTACAAAGAATAGTTGTCAAACTCAATGAAGGCATTTCTGGAGAAGGAAATGCACTGCTAGATTTGAGACCAATTATGGATTTAGCACCGGGGAAAGTGTCTCATAGCCAAACAGTAGCAGCAATTAGCGATCGCTTCCCCACCATGCGCTTTCAATCCACACACGAGACTTGGGGAAATTTTGCTAACCGGTTACAGAGTTAGGTGCGATCGCCGAAGCATTTGTCGAAGGAGAAATCAAGCGATCGCCTAGTGTCCAAGGACGCATCACACCCACAGGTGAAGTCGAAATTGTCTCCACCCATGACCAAATACTCGGCGGACCAGACGGACAAATTTATCTGGGTTGTAGATTTCCGGCTGATTCCCGCTATCGGCTGCAATTACAGCAATGCGGTTTACAAATCGGCAGAAAACTCTCAGAAAAAGGTGCAGTTGAAAGATTTGGCGTAGACTTTATCACCGTAGACCAAGGAAACGGCCAGTGGGACATTCAAGCCATTGAAATTAACTTGCGTAAAGGTGGAACTACGCATCCGTTCATGACCCTGAAATTGTTAACAAATGGACGCTACGACCTTTCCACCGGGTTATTTTACAGTCAGCAAGGACGACCCAAATACTATATAGCCACCGACAACCTGCAAAAAGACCGCTATCGGGGATTATTACCCAACGATTTAATGGATATTATCGCCCATCACCGACTGCACTTTGATAGCTGTACAGAAACAGGCACAGTTTTTCATCTCATGGGTTGTCTTTCCCAGTTTGGCAAATTGGGATTAACCAGCATTGGCGATTCCCCACAACAAGCAGAAGACATTTATCACAAAGTAGTAAAAGTCCTCGACGAAGAAACCCGTAAGGAAAACCCAGATTTTCCCTTGTTCTCAGATTACACCTTTCCTCTAGCCTGGGATGGATATAGCTAGCCGCAAGGCGGAAGTCAAAAGTCAAAAGTCAAAAGTCAAAAAGCTTATTTTCTAGGCTTTTGAATGATTGCAAACGCCTACCTGTACCAGAGACTGGGGACTAGGGAGTGTCAATAATACTTGATACCCAATACTTAATATAGCGGTATGCACTTGAATGAAGTACATCATAGCCCCCTCCTCGCTTGCGGGGAGGGGGTTGGGGGTGGGGTTCTTGTATCTCAATTAACTGATAACCGCTATACCCAAACGCTGGAATTTTTTATAAGTTCGGTTGAGTTACAAAAAACTGACCGGACTTTTTTGCATAACTGTGACTTAAACAGTGGCTAGATAGGGTTTTCAACCATAGTTGTCACCCCATTAGCTACAAAATGAGTCAAAAAATCTCAGAAATTTCTAGCATAGATATAGATTGGCTTTGATGACCTCCAACACCAGTAAAACTACACAGCCCAAACACCAGCAGAATTAAAGGCGCAGGTTATTTAATCAACTTCCTTGAATCATGCTGACATATCACCCTTTTTAATAGCGGGCGCAGATGCGGTTTTCTGAGAATTTGGCAGTTCCATGTCATTTTTAGCTAACCAGTCTTCAATAAGTTCAGCCGAAACGTCAGACATATTCAATCCCTTAAAAAAGCAAATTGTTTTAAACCTGTCTTTGATGTCAGGGGGTAAGTAAACCCGAATCGAAGCTTCTCCTTGTGCCACACTATACTCCAACGAATAAACTTATTCACTAGTTTATTGGTGTAATGGTTCATCAGGTAAAATTATTCATTGGTTGACTAATGCACCAGTGCATTGGTATAGTATCACCTATACCCCCGGAAAGAGAAGTAACTCTATCCAAAGGGTGACACAAAACAAAGGCAAGAGAAGCCAGAAAGTGTCAAATTGCGAAAACACATATCAAAATCCCAACAGCAGCTAAATTTCTCTAAATTTGGCTCATTTATCCTGGAATAAATATTTTCATCAAAAACAAAACCAAATGATTGTTGTTCAAAAAAGTACAAAAAATACGGGGAAAAATTTTTTGGGCGTTAAAGCACTCACTACAAGCCAAAAGATCAGTTAGATTTTGCCACAGCCTCAGAAACTCCGTCTTTTCGACCGCATTTTAGTATAAATAAGAACTTTCGTTAAAAGCTTAGGAAATTAGGGATGCTAAAAAACTTCTGGTACGCTTGTGAATTTAGTTCAGCTATTACTAAGAAGCCGAAGCAAATTGCGATGTTAAATCAGAAGTTTGTCCTCTATCGCAATTCTCAAGGTCAAGTAGTTGCATTGAAAGACCAGTGTTCTCATCGCGGTGCAGCATTATCTATGGGCTGGCTAGAAGACAACTGTATTCGTTGTCCTTATCATGGATGGAAATTTCAAGCTGATGGAAAATGTGTGCAAATTCCTTCTAATGAAGTTGGTATACCCATTCCGAAAAGAGCTAATGTAAATAGTTATCCTGTACAAGAGAAATATGGTTTTATCTGGCTATTTTATGGAGAATTGCCAGAATCAGAACGGCCACCAATTCCTCCATTTCCAGAATACGAAGACCCGAAAATGCATCCTATTTATATAGAATATGGAATGCAAACTAATTACACTCGTGTCATAGAAAATGCCCTTGATCCTGCCCATCTTTATGCAGTCCATGCTAATTCTTTTGGTGCAGGATTTGCACAAGATCCAAAAGTAGCAGACTATGTAGTTAAAGATGAAGCTTGGGGCATAAGTACGAAAATTATCTACAAGAATTACACTCAGCCCAAAAATGGCATTTTTAAATCTTTTTTTCGTCCCAAACAAACACAACTAAATGCCACAACTACCTTTTATTTACCAAACATAACTAAAATTGAAAGTGACTTTGGTCGGGGCAAAATTATCAACTATGCTATTCATGTTCCTGTTGATGAGAACACAACCATTAGTAAACGCATTCAACTGCGTAATTTCTTTACCTATTCTTGGGCAGACAGATTATTTATCAATTTTCATCATAAAGTTGGTTTAGAAGATAAGGTAGTAACTGAGTCACAAACTCCCCAGTTAATTCCTGATAATTTATTAACTGAAGTTCATGTTCCTGCTGATGCTTTGACTCTGGCTTATCGTCAGCTTCGCCAAAAATATTTAACTATGGGATGGGGTTTAAATTCTGAGCAATATGAATTAGATAATTCTCATTACCATCAATCACAGTCTATTTACACTTCATTGATGAATTAGATGAGATTTTTTTCGGCTTTGAGGTCAAGATATCTAAAAAGGATAGGAGACAAATATGTTGAAAAATTTTTGGTATGCTTGTGAATTTAGCTCGGCAGTTACTAATCAGCCCAAGCAAGTTTTGATGTTTAATCAGAGATTTGTGCTTTATCGCAATTCTCAAAAACAAATAGTAGCTTTGAATGATCAATGTCCCCATCGTGGTGCTGCTTTGTCTCTGGGTTGGATTGAAAAAGATTGTCTTCGTTGTCCTTATCATGGATGGAAGTTTCAAGCTGATGGGCAATGTGTTGAAATTCCTTCTAATGGGACTGAAGTTGCTATTCCTAAAAAAGCTCTTGTTGATAACTACCCAGTTCAAGAAAAATATGGTTTTGTCTGGCTGTTTTATGGGGACTTACCAGAAGCCGAACATCCTCCTCTACCAACTTTTCCCGAATACATGGTCTCGACTATGCGTCCTGTGTATGATGACAGTATAGATAATGCTAACTATGCTCGTCTCATGGAAGCTAATCTTGATTTTACCCATGTGATTGCAGTCCATAAAAAATCGTTTGGTCAGAGAATCCCCATCGATACAACTATTAAATATCAAGTTGATAAATATGATTGGGGTGCAGTTGCTAAAGTTAATTATGAATCTTTAGGTAACTCGAAAAGTTTCTTGAACTTTTTACTCGGTGGACGACCAGAATTGAAAACCAAATTGACTTTATATTTGCCTAATGTTACTCTGGCAGAAATTAGTGTCGGTCGTGGTAGTAGATTTGATATTAAGTTTGGCATTTTAGTTGCTCACCTACCGATTGATCAAAATAGGACTCGTGTCAAACGCGTGTTATATCGCAATGTTTTACCCTTCCCTTGGTTAGATGGTTTCTTTAGAAAAATTGACCACAAACTAGCCCAAGAAGACACAATAGTAGTTTCCACTTTAAACTCTCAATCAATGCCGCAAATATCAGAGGAACTTCATGTTGCGGCTGATGCTTTAGATATTACTTTTCGTCAGTTTCTGCAAAAGTCTCAGGCTGAATTTTCTGCATATAGTCAGGATAAACAGCAACAAATTGTTGATGTGAAGTAATGCTTTGGGGTGAAGAAAGGAAAGAGATCAGGAACCACAGATCAAACGAATTTGTTTTGGGTGCTGGCTTACGGTTTTGAATCAGTTTTGTAGCATTCATGATTTTTGGTAAATATAGACGTACTTCATCAATAGTGGGGAGATCATCATGAACCATGTCCTCGAAAAATCATTGATTCAACAACCAATCATGCGTGGGGTAATCGACAAGTTTTTCAGACAAATGTTTGATAATACTTGCCAAGCGCTGGAAGCTTTAGATGGTAAAAAGTTCTCTGAACAGTCCTGGAATCGCGATCGCAAGGGACTCTGGACGGTTGGTGAAAGTAGTGAAGACGCTATATATATTGACCGGGTTCTGCACAATGGTAATGTGTTGGAAAAGGTCGGAGTTAATTATGTAGCCATAGAAGGTGAGCTACCTCCGGGAATGTCCTTTGAGAAATCAGGCGCTCTCGCTACAAATGCAGCCGATAAAATGACTACTAGCAAAGGGAACCGCTTTTTCGCTACAGGTTCTAGCTTTGTTATCCATCCTCATAACCCGATGGCTCCCACGGCTCATGTTAACTATCGCTATTTCGAGATTCGTAATGCTAACCAACCTGTGTATTGGTGGTTCGGAGGTGGCGCTGATTTAACACCAGCATATCTTTTTGAGGAAGATGCAGTTCATTTTCATCAGGTGCATAAAGATGTTTGTGATCAGTATGGTTCTGCTTATTACCCCCGCTTTAAAAATGCCTGTGATGAATATTTCCACATCCCACATCGTGGCGAACATCGAGGTGTAGGTGGTATTTTCTTTGACAATTTAAATCACGAAAATCCCGAAAAGCTGCTGTCATTAGTGACTAATTGTGCTAATGCTTTTCTCCCTGCTTATATGCCTATTTTGGAAAGACGTAAAAATATGTCTTTTACAGAAGCAAATAAGTATTGGCAACATTTAGTGCGTGGGCGATATGTGGAGTTTATTTTATCGTGCGATCGCGGCATTCGTTTTGGTTTAGCCAGTGGTATGGTGAAGCAGCAAAGTGTGTTTAATTGTATGCCTCCTGCTGCTAACTGGGAATACGATGATCAACCTATTGCTGGTAGTAAAGAAGCCATGTTGAAAGAAGTTTTAAGAAATCCTCGTAAGTGGCTATAAAATTTTTTGATTGCAACTGATAGACACTTTAATAAAGGCGATGCTGCAATGAGAAAACCCAAATCCGTCAACATCAGACAATCAATAGCTAAAACCTTATTCAACACTCGCACCCAAACCCACAAACAGCCACTACAGGTAATGTCAAAAAATATCACTTTGAATAAAACAACACACAATACATATATTACCAGCGAACTAGAAATAGACATTGCATTATCCTTTCTTAATGCTTGTAAATATGTACTAGCTTGGATAATTTGCCTTTGCATCTACTCAAGTATCTAAAACACTATTTACACCAATCCTTATCAACTTGTAACTAATCAATATTCCCTCTCTAACTTGGCGTTCTTGGCGGCTTGGCGGTTCGTTATTCCATCTTAATAGTATGGACAAAAAAATGAGCATAGAAAAAGAACTGTTTACAGGGAATCTCCGCATGGAAGATATCATCAATCTAGATGAATCTAAAGCCGTGAATTTGTTTAGGAAGAGATTTCAAAAATACAAAAATCTGGTTGCAGAAAAAGGAGAAGCTGCTGCTTTTGAACAGATGATGGAAAAATATCCTGAACAACAAAAGGCGTTGATGGGTACTTTCATCGATCATAATACTTTAGCCAAAGGTTTCACCCAAGCTGCACCGTTATTGGGTTTGATGGGCTTTGTGATGGATGTGGTAGATGTTTCTCAACATGGCACAGATGCAGCATTAGAAATTCAACGGGTTTGTCCTGTTTTATCTATCGCTAAAGAATACGGTTTTGATAGTCCTTGTCGTGTATTTTGTGAGATGGAACAAGAAGCTACTAGAAGGGCTTTTCCGGGAATAAAGGCGGCTATTTTGAGTAAACAAGCTGAGGGTGATTGTGTTTGTGTATTTAAGTATGAAAGGAATGCAGATAATTTGCTGGGGGCTAAGATAGATACTCAAAATAATCTTTTTCAGGTGATATCTCGTGTTTTTTCTTTTATGGGATTGATTCCTAGTTTGTTTAAGGTTGGTTTTAAGATGCTGAAAATGCGGGTTTTTAATTAATTTTGGAGAAACGTTCGCGTAGCGTGCGCGCAGCGCATACCGCCAAGACGCAAAGAACGCCAAGGGAAGAGGGTATAAGAGGGTTTTATCATTGAGATGCTCGTTCTTTATTCCTCTGTGTACTCTGCGTCTCTGTGGTTAGATTAAAATCTTAATTACAATAAAAAAAATGAACAAGATTATAACCGATTTAAAACAGATTGTTTCTGGGGAAATTAGTAATAAGGAATCAGAGTTAGAAGCAGTTTCTCAGGATTTTGGGAATATTGTTAAAAGACAACCTCAAGTTGTGATTCGTCCCCAAAATTCCAGTGATATTGCAGCAGCAATTAAATATGCTGCTAAACAAGGTTTAACAATTTCTTCACGGGCTGCGGGACATTCTTTAAGTGGTCAATCTTTGAATCAAGATGGCATTCTTTTAGATATGAGGAGTCTTAATCAAATTGATGAATTTCGTCCTAATGAACTTTGGTTTCAAGCTGATCCTGGTGTGACTTGGAAGCAAATCGTTGATGCTGCTATACCTCATGGTGTAATTCCGCCTGTTCTGACTAATAACTTTGAAGTGACTTTGGGGGAACTCTCTCTGCGGCTGGGTTGGGTTTAAGTTCTTTTCGTTACGGTTCTCAAGCTGATAATTGTTTGGGTTTAGAAGTTGTTACTGGGAGTGGTGATATTGTTTGGTGTACGCCAGAAGAAAATAGCGAACTTTTTAATCACGTTCTTTGTGGTTATGGTCAGTTTGGTATTATTACTAAAGTCAAAAATCGCTTGAGAAAATATCGCCCTTACACTCGCAGTTATTTTCTTTGCTATGACGATTTAGATCAGCTTTTATCTGATGCACGTCGTCTGGTTTCAGAAGGTCGGATAGATGGTTTAGTATCTTTATTTTCACCCTGCTTACAAGGCATAAGTAGGAAAGAAAATCAGATGAAACCGTTAATTCAATGGTTTTATAGGATGCAAGTTACTGTGGAAGTTGATTCTGTAAATGAGATAAATGATGCAGAATTGCTTGCTGGTTTAAATTTTTATCGTCATATTCATACAGAAGATTTGACTTTTGAGCAGTTCATTCAACCTTTAGGACAACTTCCTCATCCTGTCAATACTGCTAATGCTTGGATAGATGTACTGTTACCAGGGTCTAGAGCAAAAGAATTTATTGATATTGCTCTCCAGCGTTTACCAGGGTTTGTTGATTTCCGCACTGTTCCTGTGGGTTCTTTTTGTCTCAATTCTGGTAAGCATAAAATGCCTATGTTTCCTTTACCTGATGATGATTTAATTATCGGTTTGGGAATGTATCCGACTATTCCTAAATCTCAGGTTGAACCTGTGCTAGAACAGTTAAATTTACTGACTGATTTGGGTTTGAAAATGGGTGGTAAAAGATATATGGCGACTTGGGCAGATTTTGATTTGCCAAGATGGCGATCGCAATTCGGAAATTACTGGTCTACTGTCAATAATATGAAACGGAAATATGACCCTTGTGGAATTCTAAATCCTGGTTTCTTTAAGTATGAAGAACTCGCAGAAACAGGGGCGAATAGGAACCCCACCCCTAGCCCCTCCCCGCAAGCGAGGAGGGGGACTGGAATTTAATATTTTAACCTGCTATTTAAGGAACTATTGAATGTTACGAAATTCTGAAGAAATTAGAAAGTCGTCTTTGTTTGCGCCCAATTTGCGTTGGTTAGTCGCTTTAGGTATTACTTCTGTGATGGCCATGGGGGCGGGTGTAGTCTATGTAACCCGTCCCACAACTAATCAAACAACTCCAGTGGTGTCAACTCAGGTTAGTCCGCCAGTAATTCCAAAGGTGAATGCGCTGGGACGATTGTCACCAGCCGGTGAGGTAATTAGAATTTCGGCTCCTACTGATCCTAGTGGTGGTAGTCGTGTGGCTCAATTGTTGGTTGAGGAAGGTAAGCAAGTGAGCGCGGGTGAGGTGATTGCTATTTTGGATAATCGCGATCGCCTACAAGCTAATCTCAAGGAAGCACAGCAACAAGTCCAAGTAGCAATTTCACGTCTTAATCAGGTGAAAGCCGGTGCAAAACAAGGTGAAATCTCCGCGAGAGAAGCCACTGTCAGAAATCTGCAAGCACAGTTAGAGGGAGAAATCCCAACCCAGCAAGCTACAAATGCTCGTCTGGAAGCTGAGTTACAAAATGCAGAGATGGAATTTCGCCGCTATGAAAGTCTTTACAAGGAAGGTGCGATCGCGGCTTCAGCTTTAGATACTCGCAGATTAACCGTCAGCACCGCCCAAGCGGAATTAAATGGTGCTAAAGCCAGTTTAGGCAGAACTCAACGCACTCTCACCGCCCAAATTCAAGAAGCCAAAGCCACCTTACAGCAAACATCGGAGGTGCGTCCCACAGATGTAGCTATAGCACAAGCAGAAGTGGATAGTGCGATCGCCACTGTGGAAAAAATGCAAGTTGAACTGGATGTTGCATACATTCGCGCTCCCCAAGCAGGTCAAATTCTGCGGGTTCAAGCTCGTCCCGGTGAAACCATCGGTGAGGAGGGAATTGTGGAACTGGGGGAAACTGATCAAATGTATGCGATCGCGGAAATTTATGAAAGTGATATTGGCAAGATTCGCCCTGGTCAAACTGCTAATATTACCAGTCCTAGTAATGCTTTTACAGGTGAATTAAGCGGAAGAGTGGATAGTATTGGTTTAAAAGTGGCGAAGAAAGATGTGTTAGATAGTGACCCCACCGCAGCTACAGATGCGAGAGTAATTGAAGCCAAAATTCGTTTAGATGAAGCTTCTAGTCAGCAAGTGGCTAATTTTACTAATCTTCAGGTGAATGTTGAAATAGTCATTAGTCCTTAGCCCTTCGGCTACGCTCAGGGTAAATCATTGGTCATTAGTTATTATCCTTATGTTTAAGCGTAAAATTCCTTTGGCTTGGCGGCAATTAATGAAGCAAAAAGGGCGGTTTTTAGTTGCTCTTTGTGGAATCACTTTTGCTGATTTTTTGATGTTAATGCAGTTGGGCTTTCAGTCGGCTTTATATGATAGTAATACTCGCTTTCATGAACTTTTACAAGCTGATGTGGTGTTAGTGAGTCGTCAAGCCCAAAATTTGGGGCTTCTCAGTAGTTTTCCGCGTCGGCGGTTGTTTCAAGCTGCTAATTTGTCTGAGGTTGAGTCTGTTAATCCTTTATATGTCCGCTTGGGTGTTTGGAAAAGTCCCCAAACGAAGTTGGATGAATCTATTTTGGTAATTGGCTTTAATCCTGAAAAACCTGCGTTCAATTTACCAGCAGTTAATCAAAAATTAGATCAGATTAAATATCCCAATACGCTGTTATTTGACCGCAATTCTAGTGGGAAATATGAACAGGCGATCGCCCAAATTTCTCAGGGTAAATCTATTACCACAGAACTGCAAGGACGTAAAGTAAAAATTGGCGGTTTATACGAAGTTGGCGCTTCTTTTGTTGCTAATGGTAGTGTGATCACAAGTGATCAAAACTATTTGCGGATTTTTTCAGGACAACAACCAGGTCAAGTTAATTTAGGTTTAATTAATCTCAAGCCGGGTAGTGATGCTGATTTAGTCGCCAAAGCATTACAATCTTACTTGAATGATGATGTGCAAGTTTTTACCCGTCAAGAATTTATTGATTTTGAAAAGAAATATTGGCAAGAAAACGGCGCGATTGGTTTTATCTTTTCCTTGGGTGTCACCATCGGCTTTTTAGTGGGTGTAATTATTGTTTATCAAATTATTTACAGTGATGTCATGGATCACTTGCCGGAATATGCCACACTTAAGGCCATGGGTTATCGTAATACTTATTTATTATTGGTTGTATTTCAAGAGGCTTTAATATTAGCTATTTGCGGTTTTATTCCTGGTGGCTTTGTTTCCTTTGTGATGTATGCTTTTACCCGCAATGTCACCAAGTTACCACTATTTATGACACCTGACAGAATAATTTTAGTTCTAATTTTAACAATTATCATGTGTTTAATTTCCGGTGCGATCGCCATGCGAAAATTAAACTCAGCCGACCCAGCCGATATTTTTTAACCCTGATTCCTGCCCCCTCTCCTTACTAAGGAGAGGGTTGGGGTGAGGTTTGATGCGAAAATTAAACTCAGCCGACCCAGCCGATATTTTCTAACCCAAATTAAATTGATAATTATGATATCTTAGCATATCACCCGTGTTATCATGCTAAAATGATATTATCATTTAAAGATAAAGGAACTGAAGATATTTTCGATGGGAACGATTCAAAAGATGCTCGGAAGAATTGCCCCACTCATCTTTGGGAAATTGCACAGAGAAAATTAGACCAATTAAATGCGGCTTTTTGCATAGATGATATGAAAGTACCACCAGGAAATAAGTTAGAAGCACTAAAAGGAGATAAAAAAGGTTATTACAGCATTCGCATTAATGACAAATATAGAGTTTGTTTTGCATGGACACCAGAAGGACCTGCTCTTGTTGAAATAGTGGATTATCATTAAGAAGTAATAGAGATATGAGAACCCCAAAAAATCGGATTCCCACACATCCAGGAGAAATTCTGCTAAAGGACTTTTTAGAACCAATGCGGATATCACAAACCGAACTTGCACAAGCAATTCATGTTCCCTACCAACGAATTAATGAACTAGTGAATGGGAAGCGTGGTGTAACCCCAAGTACTGCATTACGTCTATCTAAGTTTTTGGGAAATAGTTCTGAGTTTTGGCTCAATCTTCAACATAATTTTGAACTGTACTATGTACTAAAGCAGGAAGAAGATGACCTCAATACTATATCAAGATTCCGGAGTAAAAACCAAGATGAAAAAATTTCACCCTAACTGGTAATTAGTAAAAACTTTTATTCATTACTAATTACTAATTACTAATTATAGCGGTATGCACTTGAATGAAGTACATCATAGCCCCCTCCTCGCTTGCGGGGAGGGGGTTGGGGGTGGGGTTCTTATATCTCACTTAACTGATAACGTCTCTACCAATTACCAATTAATGAATATCAAGATTCAGGCACTATCGGCACACCATCTTTAACATTCAGCAATCCTGAAGTAATAATTTGATCTTCAGGTTGTAATCCTGCCAAAACTTGGTAATGATTATCTCTGATATTGCCTAATTTTACCTGCTTTTGTCGAGCTATTAATTGAGATATTCCTTGTGGAGATTTTTCCGTTTTGATCACATAGACAAAAGTTTCTCCACCTAAACGAGACACTGCTTTTGTAGGGACTAATACCCCAGAACGCTGATTAAAAATTACTCTAGCCCGCACTAATTGTTCTGGTTTTAGCTGACCTTCTGAATTATTAAAAAGTGCTTTTACCAGAATTGATGGCTTCTCATTATTAGTATCAGGAGCAATTACAGATATTTTACTACTACTTAAAATTTCACCTTGCGGATTCAAAACTTCTACAGGCATTCCCTGAAGTAATTGGTTACTTTGTTCAGGTGGAACAGAAATATTCACTTCCAAAGGTTGTTTCTGAGAAACTGTCACCAGTGGCGTAAAAGTATTCACTAAATCACCTACTTTCACGGGAATATTGCCAACTATGCCGCTAAAAGGTGCTGTAATTTTATAGCTCCGAGGCTGGATTTGTTGGTTCTTAATATTTTCCTCGGCTTGCTGCACAGATTTTTCAGCCTGTGAAATGGTGGTTTGCTCTCCTTGAATCTGGGCATTAATTGCGCTCAGATAAGCCTTGGCTGTAGCTACAATACTCCCATACTCATCCCTAGAACGTCGAGATACTGCTCCCTGCGCTGCTAAGTTAGCATACCTTTCATAGTCCTGTTGCTTCAATTGCAAATCAACAGTTTGAGATTGGCGTGCTGCTTCCAGAGACTGAAGTTTAGCACGGGCATTTTCTCGTTTTGCTATAGCAGCCTGTCTAGCAGTATTAATTTCATCGATTGTTGCTTGTCTAGAGTCTACTTGGATAATGGCTGTGCCGGCTGTAACTGGATCTCCCGATTTCAGAAATATTTGGGTAACTTGTCCCGAAATTTTTGATGGTATCTGTACTGAACGCTGAGACTCTAAGCTAGCAACAAAGTCTGAACTTTCCTCAACTGTACCAATTTGTACTGGTGATACCTTGACTCTGACACCTGGAGTTTTAATATTAGTAAGTTGTGCTTGATTTGTAGGGGTTAAAACACGCCAAAGTGTAGCCGTTCCACCCCCAAAAATTAGTATAAAAGCTAACGATAATCGCAGCCACCGTCGTTGTTTTAAGAGTGACTTGTTTGAGGTTTGTGAAAGATTTTTTCCAAATTCAGTTTGCGGCTCAGGGGATGTCATAGAAAACCTAAAAACAAATTAATTAACACTAAATCAGGATGGGAAATTTTGCCATGAAAATCAGTTATTTAGCATGATATTTCGGGAACCATGATGTCCTGTATATCTAAATATACTGTTTAATGAATTATGCTTAAATCTATCTCAAGGTACATGATTAAATTTACTTATCAGGTAAGATGCTATGGCGAACGTATATTCAATTCTTCTGATTCTTGCTCCCTCTCCTGACTCAGGCTACTGGCATGACAAGCTTAAAATGTTGCAAAAAATGGTAGTGGACTGACAGATAATTGAAAATGGTGCGTTGCGCTACGCGACAACACACCCTACTAAAATGATTCTTGCTCCCTCTCCTGACTCAGGCTACTGGCGTGACAAGCTTAAAATGTTGCAAAAAATGGTAGTGGACTGACAGATAATTGAAAATGGTGCGTTGCGCTACGCGACAACACACCCTACTAAAATGATTCTTGCTCCCTCTCCTGACTCAGGCTACTGGCGTGACAAGCTTAAAATGTTGCAAAAAATGGTAGTGGACTGACAGATAATTGAAAATTGTGCGTTGCGCTACGCGACAACACACCCTACTAAAATGATTCTTGCTCCCTCTCCTGACTAAGGAGAGGGTTGGGGTGAGGTTTTATAGGCTACTAATTTCTTTGGCAAATAGCTGAGAAATAAAAGGTAGAATATCCCGGCGTTTAGCGTTGGCTTTACCTTCAGTAAATACTACTAAGATATACGGGCGCTGTTCGGGTAACTCAATATACGCTGCATCATGGCGAACTTGACTTGTCCAACCTGCTTTTGACCAAATTTGAGCATCTGGGCTGAGTCCACTGCCCAAAAAACCTGTTACTTGGTCTTCTTCGACATCAGTAGGCAAATCATCAGGGTTGAGACTACGGTTGAGCAAACTCATCATGGCTTGCGATCGCGCGCTAGACACTGCCACCCCACCCACAATACTATGAACTAACTTGGCGATCGCATTAGTAGTCACCATATTCCGATTATCTAGCATTTCCCCATAAAACGCCCGTTCCCTGCCATAAGGTCCATCACCCCAAGTTTTTTGACAGACATTAATTGTTTCCATTTCCTCCCAACCCAAAGATTGAAAATAGCGGTTAACAATATGACGCTGATATTTCCAAGTTTCAAAGGGACCAACAGGTAACTCTGGTCCAGAAGTCGTACCACTGAGGATATCTACAACTAAACTAGTCGCATCATTGCTAGAATCAACAATCATATCCCGCAAGGCTCGTTCCAACTCCTGAGAAGATGAAGTCATGCCTTTTTCCAGCCATTCGTTCACAGCGACCAAATAAAACAGTTTAACTACACTGGCGGGGTAAATTCGTTCCACACCACGATAGGTAAAACCACGGACTGAATGATTCCAAAAAGCGTCAGGAGTCAAAGCCCCACCAGTATTTACAGGTACTGGGGGATCATAGACAATCCAAGTTAAAGCGACTTGGTTACGGGCTAAGGTGGGAAATGTTGCCCAAGTTGCCTCTAAAATGCCATTACCAAGATTTTCGAGTTGTTCGTCTTTTCTAAAGAAAATCATTGCAGAATGCTCTCTAATCCAGAATCCCAAATCCTAAATTCGATATCGGCAGAATACCACTGTATCGCTGATCTGAATTTATATGATTCTCCTGAATGTACGCGCCTGACAACTCAAGCTGCTGCTGGGCGACATTTGCGAATCAGATCAAATCATCAGGTGTCAGCAGTGGAAGTGTGTTTGTGTGAGGATGACTATCCAGGGTGGGTATCTTTTGCCGACTTGGGTATATTACAACCTGCTACTGTACTTTATCAGGCTAAATCATTTTCTGAGTCTGAGATTAGGAAACTACTACCAGATATCATTGGTTTTACTCAAAAAGCCATGCAGCAGTCAAATTATTATCTGTGGGGTGGTACAGTCGCGCCCAATTACGACTGTTCGGGGTTAATGCAGGCGGCTTTTGTGTCGGTGGGTGTTTGGTTACCTAGAGATGCTTATCAACAGGAAGCTTTTACTGAGAAAATTCCTGTGGCTGAGTTATTACCTGGGGATTTAGTGTTTTTTGGCACTTCTCAGAAAGCAACTCACGTCGGGCTGTATTTGGGCGATAGTTATTACATTCATAGTTCGGGAAAAGATCAGGGACGTAATGGGATCGGGATTGATATGCTCTCGGAACAGGGCGATGGGGTGAGTCAGTCATATTATCAGCAACTGCGAGGTGCGGGTAGGGTGATGAAGAGTTACATTCGTGAAACGTGCGCGTAGCGCATACCACAGAGACGCAGAGGACGCTGAGGAAGATGAGGAGTGGGTTAATTGGCAGGTTAAATGAGGAAAGTGGGGCGATTTCGGTGATTGTCCCCGATGTTTCGGTGGTTGTGCCGGTGCGGGATGAGGTGGAGAGTTTACCACTTTTGCTGGAGGCGATCGCTTCTAATATCAGCGATAGTAATTTTAGTTATGAAATCATTTGTGTGGATGATGGTTCTACAGATGGTTCGGCTGAATTTCTTAAGGAACAAGCGCAAATCCGCACTGATTTAAAAGCGGTGCTGCTGCGTCGCAATTACGGACAAAGTGCAGCCATGGCGGCTGGGTTTAAGTATGCTATCGGCAAAGTAATTGTCACCTTAGATGCTGATTTGCAAAATGACCCGGCTGATATTCCCTTATTATTAGCGAAGTTAGAACAAGGCTATGATTTGGTGAGTGGTTGGCGACATCAACGCCAAGATGCTGTCATTTCCCGGTTAATTCCTTCTAAAATTGCCAATTGGCTGATTGGGAAGGTGACAGAAGTTAAGTTACATGATTATGGTTGTTCTCTCAAAGCTTATCGGTCGGAAGTAGTAGCAGATATGAATCTCTACGGCGAACTGCACCGATTTTTGCCTGCTTTGGCTTACATTGAAGGGGCGCGAATTACCGAAATCCCAGTGCGTCACCATGCGCGGCGTTTCGGTCGCAGTAAATATGGGATTTGGCGGACGTTCCGCGTGATGATGGATTTGTTAACTATTTACTTTATGAAGAAGTTTCTCACCCGTCCCATGCACGTTTTTGGGCTGTTGGGTTTAGGTTCGATGGTGACAGGAACGCTGATTGGGATGTACTTAACTTTTATTAAATTAGCTTTAGGTGAAGCCATTGGTAATCGCCCTTTGCTGATTTTGGCAGTTCTGCTGCTAGTGACTGGGGTGCAGTTGTTTTGCTTTGGTTTGTTGGCTGAGTTATTGATGCGGACTTACCATGAATCTCAAGGTCGCCCCATCTATCGAGTCCGAGAAGTAGTAGCGAAAAATGTTAAGTAACGTAACAATGTGATTAACACTCTGGAAATAAACTTACATCTATTTTGAAAGTTCTTCATACATTGGACGCTAAACTACGACGTAACCTGCTGGTGTTATTTACAGCAGGTTTATTATTCTGGTCTAGCATTGCCTCGTTATTGCCCACGTTACCCCTGTATATCGAAGATTTAGGCGCAACTAGTCAACAGATTGGCATTGTAATGGGCAGTTTTGCCATCGGGATGTTATTATTTCGCCCTTGGTGTAGCAATTTAGCAGATCGGCGGGGTCGTAAGATTGTGATGCTGATTGGAATGTCAGCAGCTGCGATCGCACCTCTAGGTTACATCTTCACCACCTCACTTATGCCATTAATGGTGTTACGTGCCTTTCACGGCATCAGTATTGCGGCTTTTGCTACTGCTTACATGGCATTGGTGGGAGATTTAGCCCCGGCTAAAAATCGTGGTGAAGTTATTGGCTACATGAGTTTGGTAAATCCCATTGGTGTGGCTATTGGTCCAGCCTTGGGGGGATATTTACAAGCCGCAGCTGGTTATACCCCTTTATTTATTTTATCTGCGGCTTTGGGTTTTATAGGAATGCTATGTATAATACCTATTGTCAATCCGCCTGTTGATGATCCGCCCCACAGCCGCCCCACTGACAACCAATTTTGGAAACTGTTATTTAGTCCCCGCGTGCGGATTCCCGCAATTGTCATGTTGTTAATTGGTGTGGCTTTAGGGACTTTGCATACCTTTGTCCCCTTATTTATCAAATCCACTAATATAGATTTGAATCCAGGACTGTTTTACACAGTAGCAGCGATCGCTAGTTTTAATGTCAGGTTGTTTATTGGTCGGGCTTCTGACCGCTATGGCAGAGGTTTATTTATCACCCTCAGCTTGATTGCCTTTACCTTAGCGATGGTAGGTATATGGCAAGCCAACAGCGCCCCGATGTTCTTACTATCAGCATTTGTCGAAGGTGCGGCTTCTGGAACCGCAATTCCGATGATGGCCGCAATGATGACCGACCGCGCCCACCCTCATGAACGAGGGCGAATCTTTGGCGTGTCTATGGTGGGATTAGATATTGGCATTGCGATCGCTGGCCAGTTCTCGGTTCCATCGCCGAACAAGTCGGCTACCGCAATATGTTTGGTTATGGTGCTGGTTTAACCTTTCTGGCGATTATCATCTTTCTCACCCAGTCCAGCCATGACCTCAGCAACTCCTTGCGCTTTGCTTTAGGCCGGGCTGAAGATACTTATGCTTTAAATAATGGCAACTAAAAATTAAAAAAAGGCAAAATAGAAACATATCTACTTTGCCTTTTCTTTTTTCAAGCGGGCGAGGAGGGATTCGAACCCCCGACACCGTGGTCCGTAGCCACGTGCTCTAGTCCACTGAGCTACACACCCTCACAAGAATTTCATCATAACACTACTATCAAAATAATGCAAGACAATTTTTTATCTAATTCTGCCGAATTAACCCACCTTGATCATCAGGGCGCAGCACAGATGGTAGATGTGTCTGCTAAGATGCCCACAATCAGGGAAGCAGTAGCTGTGGCTAAGGTGCGAATGTTGCCAGAAACCTTTGCCGCCATTCAAGCTGGCAATGCCCCAAAAGGCGATGTCTTGGCAACAGCGAGATTGGCGGGAATTATGGCAGCTAAACAGACGGCGACATTGATTCCCCTGTGTCATCCCTTGCCACTACAAAAAATTACAGTAGAAGTTACACCAGACCCCCAACTACCCGGTTATCAAATTCATGCCACAGTCAAAACCAAAGCCGAAACAGGCGTGGAAATGGAAGCTTTAACAGCCGTTTCTGTAGCGGCTTTGACTTTATACGATATGGCTAAAGCTTTAGAAAAGTCTATTGTCATTGAATCGATTCAATTAGTAAGTAAAACTGGCGGAAAATCAGGCGACTATTCCTCGCTATTAGCACAATCTAGATAATCTTGCCGATGGCTTTGTTGAGATCAGTTGGAGTTTGGTACTCTTGATTTTCTGGTAGTTGTTCTAATATTGAGATGACATCTTGATCAGCACCCTGTTGTTTAGCGTGCTTGATTAAATCTGACTTTCCCGCCGGATAATCAAAACCTTTCAAATGTTTTTGGATTTCTACAGGATTTGCTTTCGTCATTTTGATCTACCTCTAACGCTTATTTAGATCCTGACAAGTCGATGTATTAACTGCCTCTATCAAAAAGACGAATCACCTTTAACTCCAATAAATTAAAACCTCACCCAATTGGTTGATGAACCAATTTTTTGCTTTAGAATGAGTAAGTACATGGCCAAACAGCTGTGTTTCTACCGTGTTCAAGTCTGTAATAAATATTTATGCCTCCTCGTTGGCCTCGCAAACCCGACCGCAAAGACCCAGCATTCCGCAAGTTAGACGACCGGATTAATTTTGCTGTTCATGTCGCACTGACTACAGACTGTTAATTCTAGTTTATGGTTTTTCCACAACTTAAAAGCAACTACCTGGGAATGGCTACCCTGGTTAACCGCAGGTTGGATATTAGTCTTGTTGGTGCATCTGATTTATATTAGTGCGATCGCTAACTATACGGAAACTCCAACTAAATCCACCTAAAGACGGAGTGTTAAGGCTAGGGCGATTGTAACCTGTGGCAGTAGATCCAGCTGAATAATTGCGCGATAATAGTTAAAGACCTTGATAGTTAACTCTCTTTGTTGATCTAAGGTGATTTTTATGGCAACAACTCAAACCGCAGAATTACTGGAAGCCCTAGCTGCTGAAATTGGCGAGGCTGTTTATATAGACATTGCCAAATGGCATCTTTATTTGTCGGATGCCAAACTACATACTGTAGTTGCTGAACAGATGTATCCCTTAATTACTTCTCAAACTGTCAATGAAGACCGAGTTATTGCAGTGTTAGAATCTATCCCCGTCAAAATTGGCGGTGGGAGAAAAGAATTGCCTTTAAATGATCTCCTACCACTGCAATGTCAAGTAAACCTAGTAGATATTTTAGAGAAATATCAACGCCAGAGTTAATTTCTGCCTTCTGAGTGTTGATAATTTGCGTTTTTGGCAGCCTCGACTAGGAGGTGACAGATATGAGTGCATATCAGTTTCACGATGAATACACTTTAGCCGAAACAGCCGAAGAACTTGGTAAAAAAGCTTTAAAATTGGGTTTAATTCCTAGCTTTTTGGTGCGCCATTTTCCTGATAGCAGGCAATACTATATCCCCAATGAAGAAGAATCTCAACCTCTGACACCAGAACAAGCATATCTGCGGTTTAAGAAATTGGTGGAAGAGTCTAGTTAAGTAAACATGAGTAGTTAATTTATCAACGAATTTTTCCATGAATTCGCGTTAATCTTGCATAGAAATTTAATCAGGTAATTTATATGTTTTTACAACTCAAAAATTCTGAGGATATCATCAAAGTTCTTGATTTTCAAGAATTAATTGACCCCAATACTAATATTATCCACGCCCAAGATCAATTAGGTGAAGAAGAACAAGAACCTGATACTTATCAAAAACAAAATCTCGTATTCCCCTCTGGCGAAAGTTTACCACGCTGTTGGGTAGATGCAAATTATCGACATCCTCAACTTTCAACCTCTTCTACTACTAATAAACAAAGATAAATATCTAAGTAGGTTGGGTTGTTCGCGTCAGCGTGGCGAAGGAATGGCACAAAACCCAACATTTGCTAGGCTTTGTTGGGTTTTACTGCGTTCAACCCAACCTACAATCATGTTTTTCTGGACTATCTAACTGTGACTGGAAGCAACAGCTTCTTCTACTACCGCTTCAGTTGTCTGTGAATTGGGAAAAAATGCCTTAGTAATCCAGTAAGTTAAGATATGGGATAGTAAACCCAAAGGACCAGCAAACAAACACAAAGCAATTGAGTGAATTGTCCAAATACCTGTTTTCTGCCCTTCTAAATATATCCAACGACCGACAAATAAATCCATCACTAAAAAATGAATCCATCCGGTTGCTGCTGCTGTTTCATCACCCAAAAATCGGGCAATATCAGCTAATTGGGGATTGGATAAAGCGGCGGCATTTTCTGGTGTAATGCTGTTGACAAACAAATACAAATATGCGCCAGCCAATACTACAAAAGGTAGATATGATTCCATTACCCGCCGGGTTAGTTTCCACTTGGGGAGAAAAATCATCAACACCCAAAAGGGTAAAACGAAAATATTAGAAATGTCAAATAGTTGAGAGATATTCATAGATTTGGGGAGATTATAAAGCTACCAATTGTGATTCGATTTCTGAAGCTTGCAAATCACGACCAATGAAAACTAAGCTGGTTTGTTGAGGTTCTTGTGGTTTCCAAAGACGGTCATAAAATTTATCAAATCGAGTGCCGACACCTTGCATTACTAGACGCATGGGTTTGTTTGCTACTGCGACAAAGCCTTTGATGCGATAAATTTCTTGTTGGTTTGCGAGTTTTTGCAGTTGTTGTTGTAGTTTTTCGGGGTCAAAGGTGCGGTTTAAAACTAAGTGAGTTGAGGTAATCTCTTCGTCGTGTTCGTGTTCCTCTTCGGTGTCGTGATGGCTGGGACGACTATCTAAATTATCTTCAACTGCCGCTTGGAATCCTAGTAAAATAGAGGCATCCAGTTTACCGCGATCGCTTGACACAATCTTCACCACTCTGGGCAATTCTTGCTTAATCAATTCCTCTACTCGATGCTTGGTAGCAATATCGACTAAATCAGTTTTATTCAACACTACCAAGTCTGCACAAGCCAGTTGGTCTTCAAACAGTTCTTGCAAGGGTGTCTCATGTTCTAGACTATCATCTGCTTGGCGTTGGGATGCGATCGCCTCTGGACTACTAGCAAATGTGCCTGATGCGACTGCTGCACAATCTACCACCGTAATCACAGCATCCACTGTAGCCGCAGCGCGAATTTCTTGCCAGCGAAAGGCTTTAATTAAAGGTTTGGGTAAAGCTAAACCCGAAGTTTCAATTAAAATACAGTCAATGCTATCTCGCCGCTTGATTAATTCTTGCATCGTGGGATAAAACTCTTCCTGCACGGTACAACATAAGCAGCCATTAGTTAATTCAAAAATATTACTGTTATCGTCCCCCTCTTCGGGACAAATCTGACAGGATTTCAACAATTCACCGTCAATACCCAGTTCGCCAAACTCGTTGACTAACACAGCAATGCGGAGTCCTTGGTTGTTTTGGAGGAGGTGGCGAATTAAGCTAGTTTTACCACTGCCTAAAAAGCCTGTAATCACTGTAACCGGAATTTTTGTTGCCATTGTTTAGTTAAAGATATGCACCGAGGCGATAATTGCGTCTATTCCCATTGTCCCCCAGTCATAACATTTGGGGCAACTTCTTTGCGATCGCCTCATCTCAAATAAGATGACCCCAAAGAAGCTGCCCCTAGATTTTACCTACAACAAAAATTTACTCAGCCGTAGCCAATTCGGTATTGCCACGATTACGGCGACGTGTGAGACTGTTAAACAGCATCACACCGATAGATTTAATCAAATTACCTTCTAATTCTTGGAACATCTTCATGTTCATGCCAAAAGCGGAGTTAGCTTCATCGACAATGCGATCGCCTGAAGCTTCATCCAGAGGTAATTCATCCAAAGTCTGACGGTATTGGGCTTTAAATGCCTTCTCGTCGGTAATCTCTGCAAATTCATAAAAAGCAGTACCTTCATTGTCAGACAAGTTCATCGCTGTCACAGCAATGTTTTTGAGGATTTGACCCCCCGATAAATCACCCAAATACCGAGTATAGGAATGGGCGATTAATAATTCTGGTGCTGTTTGTGAAATTTCACGGATGCGTTGCACATAAGCTTCCCCGGCTGGCGAAAGTTTAACTTCTTCCCGCCAGTTAGCACCAAAATAGTAACTCAAATCTTGCTCTAAGGTCTGCTTGCGGTTGAGTTGGGGAAAGTTAATTTTGCCGAGAATCGGGTGCTGACGGTGCTTTTCCATTTCCTCTTCCATCGCGGAGTAGATGAAATAAAAGTTCGCAACTAGTTTGCGGTAAGAGTTTTTCTCAACGACTCCTTTTAAAAAACACTTGACAAAACCCACATTTTCTGCCATCGTATGGGCTTTTTTAGTGCCTAGACGTAATTTGCTGGCTAAATTGCTGCTCATACTAAATTTCTCAACTTAAAAGGTTAATTGCTGAAGTTACGATTTATGAATGGCTAAAACAGGCCATCAAAACGTTAGATTAAAACTATTTGATGAGAATTTATATTAAAATTTTTTAAGTAATGCCAACTTGGACTTTGATTCAAACGTCAATGGACTAAGTAATTGAGAACTGCATGAGAAACATTTCCGGCACTTTTTGTAATCCTGAGCTAAATTTTGGTTTTAGCGTTAATATTGCTGTCAAATTCTCATATTCACAGTTTTTGAGCCTTTGATTAACTTGCCAAATAGCCGCTAATAACTATCGCTAGTCAGAATTTAATTGCCAACTATCAAATACTAGAAAATACGCGTCACATAAAATACTGACATTCTGAAAGAATAATTTACGTAAATTTACTTAAAAATATGGGATTATGCGGATTTTTGAAATAAAAACGAGTATATATTACAGATAAACAGTTAGCTCAGTTGAAATTGCTGAACTAACGTGTAAAGTAATATTTGCCAATGTGATGGTGTGAGGAGTTTAAACCTATGGTGACATCTATAAATAAAACCCAAAGCGAGATTAGAGGTAGTTCTAAGTCCGAATCGCACAAATCAGGGAAAGGTTTGGATGGCAATTTTGCGCTTAACTTAGGATCACTACTACCGAAAAATGCCTTGTTCGGCACAGATGGCATTCGGGGAGAAGTGGGAGAATTACTGAATGCGCCCTTAGCATTACAAGTAGGTTTTTGGGCGGGGATGGTTTTGCAAAATCATAGTTGTCAAGCAGGGCCAGTCATCCTGGGGCAAGATTCCCGTAATTCTAGCGATATGCTGGCAATGGCTTTAAGTGCAGGGTTGACAGCAGCCGGGGTAGAGGTTTGGTATTTGGGGTTATGTCCCACTCCCACGGTTGCTTATTTAACTAGCATCAGTGCAGCCATTGGTGGAGTGATGATTTCTGCTAGTCATAACCCGCCAGAAGATAACGGGATTAAGATTTTTAATGGCAATGGTTCTAAGTTGTCTCCAGCATTGCAGGCAGAGATTGAGGCGGGACTCCGGGGACATACAGTTACAGGTAAAGTTAGTCATTGTGGACGACATTATTCACGCCGGGAATTAGTGAGTCAGTACGGCGAAACCTTGAAAGAATCTTTGCAGCAAACGGTGAATCTTCAAGGGCTGAAAATTGTCTTAGACTTAGCCTGGGGTGCAGCAGTTGGGTTAGCGCCAAAAGTATTTACAGAACTGGGGGCAGAAGTAATCAGCTTACATAATGAGGCTGATGGCGATCGCATTAACGTTAATTGCGGTTCCACTGACTTAGGAATCTTGCAAGCCACAGTCAAGGAACATCAAGCCGACTTGGGTTTTGCCTTTGATGGCGATGCAGATCGCGTCTTAGCTGTCGATCATACTGGTAGGCAAGTCGATGGTGATTATATTCTTTATCTGTGGGGACTGCACCTCAAACAACAGCAACAACTGCCAGATAACTTGATTGTTTCCACAGTCATGGCTAACTTAGGCTTTGAGAGGGCTTGGCAAGAACAAGGCGGGAATTTAATTCGGACTGCGGTGGGCGATCAATATGTCCAAGCAGAAATGATGCGGACTGGGGGAATGTTAGGTGGTGAACAATCTGGTCATATTCTTTGCCGCCATTATGCCATTACTGGTGATGGCTTATTAACAGCTTTACATATAGCAGCTTTAGTCAAAGAGGCTGGTGTACCCCTGAGTGAAATGGTAGATCAAAGCTTTGAGACTTATCCCCAATTTTTGCGGAATGTGCGCGTTATTGATCGCGATCGCCGCTTGAATTGGCAAGATTGTATACCAGTACAACAGGCGATCGCTTTAGCCGAAGCCGCAATGGGTGATGCAGGTCGAATATTAGTCCGGGCTTCTGGTACTGAACCAGTAATTAGAGTCATGGTAGAAGCGGCTAATGCTGAACTGGCTAACCACTGGACAAAAGAATTAGTATCTCAAGTCCAGCAACACCTGGCAGTTTAACTCTTTCATCAAAACACATTTTTTATTACAGCTTTTGCAGATGAACAGCCTCATTCAAATGCAGAAGCTGTGAAGTATAAAATATTCAACTAAATATAAAATTTTGATGTATTATTTTGGCAATTGTAATTTATATGCTAGAAACAGAAGAAAATCATGATAATGATGATTCTGGTATTAGACAATTTCTAGTAATTCCAATTTATTTGTAATCTATAATTTTTCTGTTTATGCCTAAATTAAAGTCAAAACCCCGGAAATCCAAGACCTCAAAAAATCCGGAGACAAATGAAGCTTCTATCCTGACGCTTAAAGAACGGTTAGCCCAAAAGCGTAAAAAAGCTCAAGGACGTAAAGAATTTACCAGCCTGCTGACTGCGGCAGGCTTTACAAGTGTATTTTTTGGGATTCTACTTTTTTTTGTCGGTGGAATTAAGATAGCACTTCCTGGGGTGGCGGCAATTCTGATCATGTCCTTTTCCTACAAATACCCCCGCACAGCCTTATTTGCTTTTCTGATTTATATGCCATTTGGGGGTACTATCACCTATTACATCGGCAACAGTCCCGTTTTGCAACTGGCTAAAGATTCTTTTTACATCCCCGCCTTGATTGCATTGTGGCAAACCTGCCGCAAACAAGGACTACCTCTAATAGTTCCCAAAGCTATTAAAACTCCTCTATTGATTTTATTTGGATGTTGCCTATTAACACTTGTATTTATCAATGGTGGACAACACCTTAATCCCCCCACAGTGGGACTCTTGCAAAAACCCCCCGATGAAAATCCTATAGGTATGGGTATTCTGGGACTAAAAGTATTTTTGGGTTATGTGCCATTGATTGGTTGTGCTTACTATTTAGTTCGGAATAAAAAAGACTTTCTATTTTTATCGCGCCTCCAGGTGGGGATCATACTTACCTGCTGTACGCTGGGAATTATTCAATATGTGTTACTACTAACTGGAGTCTGTGAAGGCACTAGAAATGCTTCAGGTGACGATTTATTTAAAGCCACACTAGAGGCTCGATGTTATTTTGGTGGTTCTCTACTTTATAGTCCTAGTCAGGGAGTAATTCGCTTACCAGGAACCTTTGTTGCCCCTTGGCAATGGGCATGGTTTTTGATTTCTAGCACCTTTTTTGCCTTTGCCACAGGTTTCGCTGATCCTTCACTTATTTGGCGGTTATTAGGTTTAGGTTCTTTGGCAACGGTGTTTATCAATGCCGTGGTCTCCGGACAGAGAATTGCCTTAGCCCTAGTGCCAGTCTGCTTCGTACTCTTGCTCATCCTGACTGGTCAAATTGCTAACCTAAAACGTTTAATCCCGATGGGAATGGGACTTGCCCTAATTCTAGGAATTGCGATGGTAAGTTACCCAGATATTGTGCAAGAACGAATAGATAGTTTTGCGGGTCGCGCCGCCGCTGCACCCCCCGAAGATTTTATTCTCAATCAGTTTGAAGAAAATTGGAAAAATGTTGCCAGCCCCATCGGTAGCGGCTTAGGTCGGGCTACTAACTCAGCCAGGGCATTGGGTAGAACTAAGCTTGTAGAAACATACTACCCCAAGGTGCTATGGGAGGTAGGTATTGTGGGAGTGCTAGGATTTTTAGCTTTGGTCACAACCCTGACAATTACTGCTTTTAAAACATATCGCTCCATTAAAGACCCTAGTTTACGCACTTATGCTGCTTCTGTGTGGGTGTTTATACTGGTTATTAGCTATAATACTTACTATTATCCTTTAGATGTTGATCCAGTGGCTGTATACTACTGGTTTTTTGCAGGTGTATTGTTTAAATTGGCAGTAGTGGATAAACAAGAACAAAAAAATGTTCAGCCTATAGAAACGACAAAGAAGAAATCTTTCCGGGCAAAAGTTTAATTATTTCTACTCCAGTTACCAGCGAAATAGCATTAAAAATGGTAACTTCAACAAAGAATTCGATGGTCAAGCCGCAAGTTTATTTGAAGATCAAAACACATGAATGATTTGCCTTTGATTTCCGTCATTATCCCCACCTATGGGAGAGAAGAAACTCTGCGGGACAGCATTGTAGATGTTTTAAATCAGGACTATCCTCACTTTGAGGTTTTGGTAGTAGACCAATCTCCCACACACGAACCAGAAATTCAAGCTTACCTGGAAGAAATCTCCGCAGCAGCTAAAATCCAATGGTTTCGCTTAGACTGGGCGAGTTTACCAGGGGCGCGTAATTATGGCGTGCGGCGTTCACAAGGTGAAATCATTTTATTTATTGATGATGATGTGGAAATCACCCCGGAATTTTTAGCAGCCCATGCAAAAAACTATGTGCAGAATCCAGAAATAGGGGCTGTAGCTGGGCGAGTATTTGATAGAGGTAAATTAAGTGATTCGGGTGGGGAGTTGCAGATTGAATATTTACCTCCCCAAGCAATGGACCCTGGAATCGCTTGGTATCACATTGATTTAGTCCACACCATCAAACCCCAGCAAGTATTAACAGCTAGGGGTTGCAATATGTCTTTTCGCCGCGAAATTTTTACTAAATATGGACTGCACTTTGACGAAAGGTTTCGCGGTAGTGCGGTGCGCGAAGAATCAGACTTTTGTTTGCGAATCCGCCAGACGGGTTATAAAATCTGGTATGATCCAGAGGCTTTTTTGATCCATTTGGGTGAAGAAACTGGGGGTTGTCATGATATTAGTATGCGATCGCTTAAGTATCAACTCACCTTCTACCACAATCATTTCTTAATGGGGCTGAAAAACCTCAACACCATCCAAGCCTTACGTTTATACGCCGCTTTGTTTGACTGTCATGTTCTTGGACACCCGCCTTGTAACAAAAGTGGTTCACCCTTAAAAATTGTCACTCGCGGTATTTTTTACAGTTTGGGTTTTCTCAAAGCCTTGGGTACTGTCATTCAGTCAATCTGGAATGATGGTCAAACTTATAGTCACCTTGATCAAAAAGTTTAGTTTTTGGTCATTGGTCATTAGCTAAAACAATTTAATTCTGACATCTGACTATTAAGAAATATCCAAATTTTATGAAAATATTAGTTGCTAGTCATTCCTACATTGTAGACCTGAACTGTGAAAAATTACGAGCTTTAGCTCAATTAAAACCAGGAATTGAAGTAACAGTTATCGTCCCTAAAACCTGGAAACCTGGGGGTGTCCAAAACAAAGTTATTACCACTCAATACCGAGATGAAGGCAATTTTAAAATTGTCCCAATTTCTAACTTTAGTCAAAATCATCAAGGACTTCTCACCTTTGGGACTGACTTAATCTCTTTATTACGAGAATTTCGCCCCCAAATTATCCAAGTAGAACAAGGTTCTAGAGGACTAGCTTATGCTCAAATGATTTTTCTCAATCAGCTATTAGGACTTAAGGCAAAAAATATATTTTTTACTTGGTGGAATTTGCCCTACGAACTAAAATTTCCTATTGCTTTATTAGAGAAATATAATCTTAACCATAGTCACGGAATTATTTCTGGTAATCAAGACGGCGCAGAAGTTCTCAGACAACAAGGATATCAAGGTAAAATTAAAGTGATGCCCCAATTGGGTGTTGATGAACGCTTATTTACTCCCAAAAAACAACCAGAATTAGCCAGTAAATTGGGGATTAAATCTGATGAGTTTGTGATAGGATTTGTGGGGCGTTTTGTCCCCGAAAAAGGTTTATTAACGCTTTTGCAAGCCTTAGTAACTATCAAAGATAAACCTTGGAAATTATTACTACTGGGACGGGGAGAGTTACAAGCAGAATTAATTAAAATTACCACAGAAAATAATCTGAGAGAACGAGTAATTTTAGTAGAAAGTGTCCCCCATGATCAAGTTGCCAATTATATCAACTTAATGAGTACCTTGGTACTACCTTCAGAAACTACTTATAAATTTAAAACTTTAACGGCTGTGGGCTGGAAAGAACAATTTGGTCATGTCATAATTGAGGCTATGGCTTGCCAAGTTCCGGTAATTGGTTCTGATTCTGGGGAAATTCCCCATGTAATTGGCGATGCTGGTTTAGTATTTCCTGAAGGTGATGTTCCAGCTTTAGCTAATTGCTTAGTGCAATTAATAGACCAACCAAATTTTGCTGAGAATATTGGTAAAAAAGGTTATCAAAAAGCTATGAAAAAATATACTAATCAGGCTTTAGCACAGCAGCAATTTGAGTTTTATCAAGAATTGGTTAACGGATAGAACCCCTCTCCAAACCTCTCCCCTGTAAGGAGAGAGGCTTAAAAAGCCTATTATTTCCTACCAAGTTAGAGATTTTTGCCCCTTCCCTGGTAGGGAAGGGGTTGGGGTTAGGTTCCGTCGAACTCACTTTGGTTAATAGTTAAAGGTTCGCATACGAACGCAAATAATCACACAAAATAATGAAAATTTTACAAATTATTCCTTCAATTTCTGTTGTTTATGGCGGTCCCAGTCAAATGGTAATTGGGCTGGCTTCTGCTTTGGCGAAAGAGAAAGTAGAAGTCACGATTATCACCACTAATAGTAATGGTGATAGTGGACAAAAACCTCTGGATGTGCCTTTAAATTGTCCAGTGAAACAAAATGGTTATGAAATCATTTATTTTCGTTGCGCCCCATTTCGTCGCTATAAGTTTTCTCTTGATTTATTGAAATGGTTAAAAGTTCACGCTTGTGAATATGATGTGGCGCATATTCATGCTTTATTCTCTCCTGTAAGTAGTGCGGCGGCTAGGGTATGTCGTCAGCAAAAGCTACCTTATATTTTGCGTCCTTTAGGAACTCTTGATCCGGCTGATTTACGGAAGAAAAAGCAATTAAAACAGCTTTATGCTGGACTTATTGAACGTCGAAATCTAGCTGATGCAGCCGCAATTCATTTTACTAGTGAACAAGAAGCGAAAATATCAGAACGCTTTGGGGTTGTTACACGAGATTTGGTGATTCCTTTGGGTGTAATTCCCTCAGAAAAGCTGGGAAATGGGGGGAGTTTAGTCCGTAGTCAATGGGGAATACCTAAAGATTTGCCGTTGGTGTTGTTTATGTCGAGAATTGACCAAAAAAAAGGGTTAGATTTGTTAATTCCAGCCCTAGAAAAGCTTTTAGAGTCTAAGTGCAGTTTTCACTTTGTTTTAGCTGGGACAAATTCTCAAGATCCAGATTATGAGCAAAAAATTAAAGATCAGATTGCTAATTCACCATTGCGATCGCATACTACAATTACAGGCTTTGTTAGTGGTGAGTTAAAAGCTAGTTTACTACAAGCTGCTGATTTATTCGTATTGCCTTCTTACTATGAAAATTTTGGTATTGCTGTCGCTGAAGCCATGGTAGCAGGTATACCCGTAGTTATTTCTGACCAGGTGCATATTTGGCAACAGGTGCGTGATAGCCAGTCAGGCTGGGTAGGTGCAACAAAGGTAGAAACTTTTGTCAAGTTAATTGCAGAAGCTTTGCAAAATCCCCAAGAATGTCAGAAACGGGGGTTAAATGCCCAAAATTATGCTTTAGAGTATTTTAGTTGGAGTGCGATCGCGCGTCAAATCATCCAAGCCTACCAAAAAATTATCACAAAATAAACACAGACCAATCCCTACCTCACAGATTAAGAAATGCTATGTTTATTCAACTTTAATTAATTTGTATTTCCTGATACGTTAAAAAACTAAAATTTTGTTAAAAACTTCTAAAAGCCAATGGAGAAACTGTGTTGTATGTCATGATGGCAATGTAAAATACATAAGCCTTTCTAAATTACAGGGAATCTTGCATGACTCTGCGTCTTGGTGATACAGTACCCAACTTTACACAAGCCTCTACACACGGCGATATCAACTTTCACGAATGGGCGGGTGACAGCTGGGTAGTGCTGTTTTCTCACCCTGCTGACTTTACACCTGTTTGTACCACAGAATTAGGCACAGTTGCCAAACTAAAGCCCGAATTTGACAAGCGTAACGTGAAAGCGATCGCACTCAGCGTTGATGATGTTGACTCCCATAATGGCTGGGTGGGAGATATCGAAGAAACTCAAGGAACCGCCCTCAACTATCCCATTCTCGCAGATGCAGACAAAAAGGTTTCTGACCTTTATGACATGATTCACCCCAACGCAGCTGCAAACATCACAGTGCGTTCGGTCTTCGTTATCGACCCTCACAAAAAACTGCGTCTTAGCTTCACCTATCCCCCCAGCACAGGACGCAACTTTGATGAACTATTGCGAGTAATTGATTCTCTGCAATTAACAGATAATTACAGCGTAGCTACCCCGACTGACTGGAAAGATGGAGAAGACTGCGTAATTGTACCCTCATTGAAAGATCCTGAAGTTCTCAAAGAGAAATTCCCCAAAGGTTACAAAGAAATCAAACCTTATTTGCGGATGACTCCTCAGCCTAACAAGTAAGTTTAATTAACACCAATATTAGTATATTCGTAGGGTGGGTTAGCGATCGCGTAACCCACCATTTTTATATATAGATATAATTAAGTTGTTTGGGTAAGCAAAGTAGGAGAGATTTACCATGCTTTCATCCCCTTTGATATTACATTTTCCCTCATCAATCGTAATGACAGATGATCAATTTTTTGAATTCTGTCAAGAAAACCGCGACTTACGCATTGAGAGGAATAAACTTGGAGAAATATCAATTATGCCACCTACAGGTTCAGAAACAGGAAACCGTAACTTTAATATTGCTGGACAGTTATATGTTTGGGCAGAACAAGACAATACGGGCATTTGTTTTGATTCTAGCACAGGATTTAAACTATCAACAGGTGCAGAGCGATCGCCTGATGCTTCCTGGATAAAATTAGCCCGGTGGAATCAACTTACACCAGAACAAAAACAAAAATTTGCTCCTATTTGTCCAGATTTTCTGATTGAATTAAGGTCAGCTTCTGATAACCTGCAACCATTAAAAGACAAAATGACAGAATATATGCAGGAACCAGAAATACAATTAGCTTGGTTAATTGACCGTAAACATCGCCGAGTTTATATTTATCGTCCTGGACAACCAGAAGAATGTTTAGAAAATCCTGAAACTGTGAGTGGTGAAAACGTTTTACCAGGATTTAATTTGAAGATGAGTAAAATTTGGTAGTCCGAAAATCAATAACAATTCATCCCATATAAAACCTATGCAATCTTCTATAAATATTCTCACAGTTGCAGAATACCTAGAAGCCGAGAAATCCAGCGATATTCGTCATGAATACATAGCTGGACAAATCTTTGCAATGGCGGGTGCTAGTGAAGAACACAACCTAATATCAGGCAATATTTACAACCTATTGCGCTCCCATCTTCGCGGAAGTTCCTGTCGTGCTTTCATGTCAGATATGAAAGTTAAAATCAAAGTACAGAACGCCGAGATATTATATTACCCTGATATTTTAGTTACCTGTGATCCTGAAGATAAAGAAAGGTATTTTAAAACTCGTCCTAGCTTAATTATCGAGGTTTTATCTAATTCCACAGAAACCACAGATAAACGAGAAAAACGCCTTAATTATCAAATGCTAGATAGTTTGCAAGAATATGTGTTGGTATATCAAGACCAAATCAAAGTAGAAGTTTATCGCCGAGAAGTTGCGGGTAACTGGTCAATGGAAGTTTTATGTAAAGATGATAAATTACTTTTAGATTCTGTTGGTTTAAATTTAACGATGGCAGATATTTATGAAGATATTAATATAATTCGTAATTCGTAATTCGTAATTCGTAATTCGTAATTTTTGCCAGATACGAAGTAAAGTTACAAGAAACAGCAAATATAAATTATGAGTAAAACATCAGTCCAAAACCTATACGATGAAGATTTTTATCTCTGGGTTGAAGATACCGTCAGTAAGTTAAAAGCCAGAGACAAAGACAATTTAGATTGGGAAAATCTAATTGAAGAGGTAGAGTCTTTGGGGGAAAGTCAGCGTAAAACAGTGCAGGGTTTTTTGGTGCGTTTATTGGAACATTTACTAAAGCGGTGTTATGTAGCAATGTCAGATTGTTATCGAGGTTGGGAAATTGAAATTAGAAATTTTCGGCAAAGATTACAAATTGAGTTAGAAGATTCACCCAGTTTGAAAAATTTTATTTTAGAAATTCTCTCTAAAAGTTATGAAATGGCTTTGGAAAATGTCAGAGACGGTTATCCTGATGTTTACTTTTCTGATGTTTGTCCATTTCCTAGTGATGTAGATGCTTTGTTAAACAAGAAATTTTGGGAAGAATTATAGCGGTATAGCATTTCCCAGTCTAATAAAGTACAAAATTATCTGCGTTTATCTGCGTCCATCTGCGTTTAATTATTAGTGCTTGTACCTCACTTGAATGAAGTACATCATAGCCCCCTCCTCGCTTTCGGGGAGGGGGTTGGGGGTAGGGTTCTTATATCTCACTCAACCGAGAACCGCTATATTGTAATTATAATCTACAAATTATTTAACCTAAGACCAAATTCATTGATGATTATCCGCTAAAATATCATAAGCCTCATTAATTAACCGCATCTTATCCTCTGCCTGTTTTTGGAATTGTGGCTGATTTACAAATAAATCAGGATGACATTTTTTAACTAAAGTCTTATACGCCTGTTTGACATCAGCCAAAGAAGCAGTAGGTTGTAATCCTAAAATGCGATAAGCACGAGCAATTTTATCTTTTTCCGCTTGATTTTTGGGTGGATTAGATGATTGTTTATTTTGGGTTTGCTGCTGTTGTTGGGTATTTTGAGAACCGGGAGAACGCATTTGTGCTTTCATGCGCGCCATTTCCTCTTCAATTTCCCAATTGCGAAATTTTTTGTCCACCTCTTGGGGACGAGGAGAAGTTTGAGGAGGTGGGGGAACTTGCTGTTTTGGAGTTTCTACCCTTGGCTGAGTATTCTTGGGTGAGGAAGTTTGCACTTTCTCTCTTTTAGGAATGTATACACGGTGAGTATTTTGGGTTTTGGCGACTTCTGGATAAGTTGGATAATTTAAAGAAATTTTTGATTTTTCTAACTCACGCAATAAGTGATTAAAAGCATTTTGTAATTGCTGCAAATCTTTACGTTTTTGAGTAGCTTCTGGTGTTTCTTGGCTGACTGTAAAGCGAATAACTTTTTCGGCTTTTTGTTCATACTCAGTCAAGATTGATAAACCTTGACTACTCAAATTAGATAAATAATCCTCAATAACTGTGATACAAACTCTAGCAACCTGCTGATGATAAGATTCATTAGCTAATTGATCATCTTGTTGTTGGATATTCTTATTTAACAAATAAGAAATACTCCCGACTACAGCAGCACCCACAGGTCCACCTAATAACCAACCAATACCACCACCAACTGCAATTGAACCGGGTTCACTTAACTGATCAGTATTACCTGGTTTTGGCGGGAGAGTGATTTGTGGTTCACTCGGTAAGCGAATTAATAAATCTTCTGGTCGTTCTTCTTGAAAAAATTCATAAGCTTGATATAGCCATTTCATTACAGCTAACTGTAACTCTATTAAATCTTTTTTTATCGTGTCATTTTGCCAAGATTTAAATTTACTTTCTGCTAATGCTACTGCACCATCAGTTTGATATTTTGCCAGTAAATTGGGTAAATGTAACCAATTACATAACTCTTTTAAACTTTTACTAAAGCCTTGGCTAATTAAGTTAGCAGCTTTTTCTTTAATCGCAAATTTTTTATTTTGTTTATCATCCAAGGCTGTGATCTCATGAATCAGAGGGTCAATTTTAGCCTTTAATGATAATTGAATTTGAGAGGCGATCGCCTGCACCCTTGGCAACCGTACACCACCGCTATTTTGTTGTAAAATACTGACAATATTCTGCAAAGCAGTTTCAAAAGCCACTAAACCGCTACTATTAGCAGCCGCCACATCACCCTTCAATCTAGCGCGTAAAGCAGGTAAAGCATCAACCCGATATAAATTACTAAAACCTGGAGGTAAATCTGTACGAAAACTTTCTGCGACAAATAGCAAGCGATTTTGTACTTGTTTTTGTTCTTCTACTTCTAGTAAATTCAGAAAATTAGCCACAAAAATAACTGTTTTAATTCCTCTATCAGATAACCAATCGCGCAAATTTTCTCGTTCACCTAAAGTCATCAACTTGCGTGCATCTAATAACTGAACTACTAAATCTACACTTAAAAGTTGCTCTTTAACTAAATTATCTTGCGCCTCTCGGTCATTTGTTCCTGGTAAATCGATAAGTTCCACACCAGTTTTCAACAGTGGATGAGGATAAAAAACTTCTACAGATGCTACATCTTTTCGCATCTGTCTATCACCATCAAGAATAGCAAATTTCTGTAAAATTTCCGTCCCACTGCGATCAACTTCTGTCCCATCTACCAACATAATGCGAGTTCGCACATCTAAACCATACTTCACAGTAATCATTGCGCCTGTGGTGGGAATCAAATCAATTGGTAACGTGCGATTTCCCAATATGGCATTTAATAAAGTAGATTTGCCATGATTAAAAGGTCCGAAAACCGCAATCCGAAAACTGGGATTAGCCAGATGATTGCAAACAGTAAGAATATCTTGATTTAATGATGACCGAAAATCTAAATTCAGTAATGCAGATGCAGACTTAAGAGAATCTGCTAAATTCCTGTAACCTTCACCCTGTTGTTGCATATTTCCCTGATGCTAGCAAATTATCTATAGTCTTGCCCGATATATTAGGAAAAGACGCGATGAATCGCGTCTCTACAAAGCGAAAATATTCCTCTCAACCTTGGCGTTCTTGGCGACTTGGCGGTTCGTTATTCCATATTAAATGCACATCCCAAACCACTAGCTATAGTAAGCCAATAAATCACTATATACAGACTCAATTTGTTGCATTTCACCTATGACATCTTCCTGTAATTTTTTCAACCGTTGTAACTCACTCTCGCGATTTATTTCCCGTGTTTCTTTCTGCTGAACTAAATTATCTAACTCAGATTTGCGAGAGACAATATCATCATTAATTCGCAGACTTACCTCTTTTTCATAAGAATCAAAACACTCCTTCACCGCATCGTATACGGTTTGAGATTGTTCATGGGCTATTTGTGGTAAGTATTTCACTAACTCAGTTTTGGCAGTTTTAACTAACTCTTTACGTGCTTGGTCTGCTTGTAAAAAGCCTACTCCTAAACCTAGCAAAGCAAAGCCAATGGGACCGAGAAAAATACCTGTCACAGCCGTGAGTATTCCCCCAACACCAATGACAGTGAAGTAGTTTAACAAAATATTTTTCCAATCAAATCCAGCACCTGCTAAAGCTACACCAGCCAAGTTTCCCCTAGATAAAGATAACAATCCCATTGCCCATTTTGCCCATCCTGGTGATTTATCATCTTCTGGGGTGGAATGAGTATTTACTTTCACTGGCTGTCCGGTGAGTTTTTCGGTAATTTGGTCTGTGACTTGGGTGTAAGATGCGCCATACTGTGCAGCACTGCGAGATAATTCTTGAAAAGCGCTATTAATATCTTTTTCCGCAGTTAAAGTCCAAGCCGCACCTTTATCAGCAATATATTGTTCAAAGGCTTTTTGCAATGCTTGATTAAATGCTTCCCGTTTACCGCTACTCAGGAAATCTAAAACATTTAATTCTGGTTGATAGCGTAAAAAATCAGTTTCAAAAGTATTACCTAAATTTAAAACATAACCACGGAAAGATTCCGAAATTTTTCGGGCTTGGCTATCTCTGGTATTGATGATTTCTTTTTGAAATTGATCTCGAATTCCAGTCAGTTTATTAAACTCAGGTTCTACAGAATCCAGCCGTTTTTTTAATTCATTGACATCTTGATCAAGTAATGGTAATCGTCTAGAAATTGCTTCTTGGGTATGCTTACAGGCTTGTCTACCTAATGTTCTAACCTGGCGGAGTTCGGCGATCGCGCGCTCTCTGGTAAGAAAAGTGTTCAGTGAACCCATAAATTCTGCAAAACCCGTTCCCCCTAAATCGGCTTGGGGATTCTTCAGTCGTTTTCGCAGCGCTTGAATTGATGAAACTTCAAATACCCGTTCTTCGTAAATATCCTGACCATCCACACGGCAATATTCAGCTAAATTCGCCTTGAATACTTGCCGTAATCTGTTTTCAGACCCTTGTAACTCCTCTTCATCATCAGGATCAATTAAAGATTCTCGCACCTGATCCCAAGCGTTAATTAAAAAGAAAACCGATAATCCTCTACCTTTAATATAATTCTCCAGATATCTCCGCTCACCCAAAGTACAGGGTTGAGAAGCTCGCATCACAAACAGAATTGCGTGACAATTATTCACATAACCTAAAGACAATTCATTGCGGGCTTCTGTATCATTTAAGCCTGGACTATCAACAATTTCAATGCCCTTTTGTAGCAATGCTAAAGGATACTCTACAACTGCATAATCAACATCAGGAAAAGCTTGTTTTTTCTCCTGTTCTAGTTTTTTAGCTTCGGCTGGGTCAATAGTATATTTATACTTAAAACTTTGAAAATCTAGCCTTTGGGGATTTTTGCCATCATTAAAATGAATGGTGACTGTTTTCTCAGCCCCGTAACGTAAAACCGTTAACACCGCCGTACAAGGATTAACATCACTAGGGAGCAAATTCTCCCCAATCAAAGCATTTAGAAACGTGCTTTTACCTCGTTTCATATCGCCTAAAACCAGCAGGCGAAACACACCTTTTCTCAGGTTTTTACTGGCTACTGTAATATCTTCAATATCTCGCTCTAAACTGAGTTTTCCGGAAGAAGATTCTCCAGCTAATTCAGCTTTTTGGATGGTGTCAGCCATTCTGCTCAGACATCCAGAAATTTCTGCCCGCACTTGAGCAACCCGTTCTAAATCGTTGATAAATCTGTCAGTATCAAGTTGTTGACTCATCACAATTACCCGTAGTTAACGACGCTTGTTGTTGGAATCCAAAAATAATTTGTAAGATATCCACCCCAATGCAGAGACAATCATTATCCCCGCAACGACTGAAGATATTTTCACAGCTACCAATGCTGCAACGCCGAGCAGAAATAATTTCCCACCGAGAACAATTTTTTTCATCCACGGCTTTTGGGACTTCTCCGGCTGATGCTTCATTGTCTGATGAACAGGCAAGTTAATATCAGATTCCATTTCCCGCAGTCGTAATTCAACTTCTCGTTCCCGCAATTTACGTTCTCGTTGCTCTAGTTCGTTATGGCGATCATCTTGAGATGTCATCAGTCTCAACTCCAGCTAAAACAATGAAATGATAACAGGACTTACAAAATAGGTCTATTGTATTTTATTTTACAACTAATTGAATTAACTACAGTGAAACTTTTTCTGAATTTACCATTGCTGACTCATGGGAAGCTAGAACTTAGATTCCATTACCTGCGCCTGCATTCCAGAAATAGTCACATTTAATTTGTCTGCTATATGGTGTATTAGTATTTTGGTAGAAAAATCTGTCAATATTACCACCGGAATACGCCAAAATTTTTATAGACCAGAACTCAGGTAAAGTTGAAATGGATATCAAAAATGGATTTATCGGCAGCGTTGGGAACACACCGCTAATTCGCTTAAACAGCTTTAGTGAGGAAACAGGTTGCGAAATCCTTGGTAAAGCAGAATTTCTTAATCCTGGGGGTTCCGTCAAAGACCGCGCCGCACTTTACATTATTGAAGATGCAGAAAAAAAGGGTCTACTCAAACCCGGTGGTACTGTTGTTGAAGGAACCGCAGGGAATACGGGGATTGGTTTAGCACATATTTGCAACGCCAAAGGCTATAAATGCCTGATTATTATTCCCAATACCCAATCCCAAGAAAAAATTGATGCGCTGACGACTCTAGGTGCAGAGGTGCGGACTGTGCCGGCGGTTCCCTACAAAGACCCCAATAACTATGTGAAACTATCTGGGAGAATCGCCGCCGAGTTAGATAATGCTATTTGGGCAAATCAGTTTGATAATTTAGCCAACCGTCTCGCGCACTACGAAACTACAGGGCCGGAAATTTGGAGACAGACCGAGGGTAAAATTGATGGCTGGACTGCTGCAACTGGTACTGGTGGTACTTTTGCTGGTGTGTCTTTGTATCTCAAAGCCAAAAATCCGGGTGTGAAATGCGTCGTGGCTGACCCGATGGGTAGCGGACTGTATAGCTATATCAAAACCGGTGAGGTCAAGATTGAGGGCAGTTCTATCACTGAGGGTATCGGTAATAGCCGCATCACTGCCAATATGGAAGGCGCACCCATTGATGATGCTATCCAAATAGATGACACAGAAGCTTTGCGGGTGGTTTATCAACTTTTGCGAAAGGATGGAATATTAATGGGCGGTTCTACGGGGATTAATGTTGGGGCGGCTGTGGCTTTGGCAAAGCAGATGGGTCCAGGACATACTATTGCTACCATTTTATGTGATAGCGGTTCTCGGTATCAGTCACGCATTTTCAACAGCGAATGGCTAGCGTCAAAAGGATTAGTCGTTAATTAGTCGTTAAACCTCACCCCAGCCCTCTCCTTAGTAAGGAGAGGGAGCAGGAATCATGCCAATTTCCCAGTTTTCAGCAACGCACCATCCTAAATTTCGGTGCGTTAGGACTAAAGTCCATAACGCACCCTACCAAATGAAAGGTTTTTGGACTTGTGTGTACACTGTGGTTCCTTCCAATTTCCCAGTTTTCAGGGTATCTACCATTATTTTACCAATGTCTAATATCAGTCAATCATCTAACTCTCCTCAAACAGACGCTAACTCTGCGGCTAGATGTGTGCGGGTGTGCCAAAATCGCACTTGTAAAAAGCAAGGTGCAGCAGAGGTATTAGCGGCTTTTACTGCTTTCCCAGTTCCGGATGTGACGGTAACGGCTAGCGGCTGCTTGGGACAATGTGGTAACGGTCCAATGGTGCTGGTGTTACCGGATATGGTCTGGTATGGCGGCGTTATACCTCATGAAGTACCTCTAGTGGTAGAACAACATTTGCTAGGTGGTCAAAGTGTCAAAAGAATGCTTTATTATCGATTTCATACCCAGGGTTAAGCAAATTAAAAATATACAAGTTTATGAATATTCAGCAGCTACGTCAATCTGTGAAAATTAAATGGCTGAGTTACTATGAGCAAAATCGTTCTTGGCTGGTAAAGATGAGGGTTTGGGGTACTTACAATGGTTTGCGCCGTCCTTCGTCTGGGTTTATTTTGGCTACTTTGTCGGTTTTAGAGCCACAGTTTGATCAGGTTATGTCTTTTATCCTGGATCTGAATAATAATCCCGATCACATAGTCACAAGTTTAGGTCTGGATTTCAATCCTGATCAAGAATTAGGTTTAATCAACTCAGAGCATTCTCCAATTACAACTCAGTTGGAAAGCGAGTCTTTACAAGAAAACTATACCCAAAGCACACCTGTAGCCTTGGTGACAGTTGCTCCTCAGATTTCTCCGGCTGCAACTCTCACTTCTGATCTACCACGGTTAAATAAACCTGTGTCAGCATATACAGAAAATTATGAGATTCTTCCCACTCAAAAACTTGTTTCATCGGTGGCGACTCAGGTTGCTTCTTGTCCTTCTGCGAAGATGGTACACTGCGCCAAATCACCTTCAAGTTTACTACTGGAAGATAAACCAGTGCGATCGCCTTTGGCACTGCGCTCCGCGCAATCGCCTTTGGCAATTACTATCGATGTGCTGAACAAAGCTAAAACTCTACCCTCCCGAAAAGTTAAGGATTCCCAGTTTTATCGTCTACCCATCAAGTTTGGTACTCTTCTGCTGAGGACAAATTGTTTAACTGGGATTTTATTTTTACGTGACTGCTTTAAATCGCCAATTCCAGACAATAACAAGCATGGCAAAATCCCACCAAAACCCAAAGATATAACCCAGAAAGTTATGCCATCACTTGGTAATCATGCTTACGGTTTGGCTTCTTGGGTAGATGAATTTTGTCAAGGTAGGGGATACGACCCAGAAGCAGCTATTTCTATCCGATTGTGAAAGATCACGATTCTGGATGAATCAAAAATACCAAATTGTTCGTCACTTAATTTATCAACTCCCTCCCCAATTTCCACTGGGCAATAATTTATGTCTTCACAACCTTTAAAGTTTATATTTTTGAGCAGTCTGGGCTTATCTTTATTCCTGGGTAATTCGGCGGCTTTTGCTCAATTTGATGATTCTAATTCCGGTGATGTTGTTGTCCCAACAGTACCTTCAGGCGGTACATCAACGCCCACAGGGACACCCACAAGCACACCAACTGTAACCAGTGGGACTCGGTTTACTTGTCAATTTTACAATGGGCAGTATACTGTTATGTATCAGCCTCAAAATATACCAGGGCAATTATTCCCTTGGGCAGCACCAGCGGCTTTGGGTGGTGGTTGGAGTCCACAAAAACGCTGTGAAGCGATCGCCACCCGCTTGGAATTATATCGCCCCGATGGTTTACAAGAACTGCAAACGGCTGTAGAAAATAATGAGAATATTGTCTGTGTAACCACCCAGGCTAACTCATTTTGTCGCATTGTGCTGACAGTACCCCGTGGACAAGATCCTGTTGTGGTCCGTAATAGCGTTTTCCAAAATTTGACGACTGCTGATAGTGGACAACAGACAACTGCTGTTAATACTTATGGCGATCGCAACCTGGGAGGAGTAAACGAATTATACAATTTAGGGCGCACACTTCTCGGTGGTGGTAACAATCGCACTACTGCATCTAGAAGTGGTATTAATTTGAAACCTTATCTCGCACCTCAAGATGGTGGTACTCTGCGACCAAGTGGCGCAGCAAGTAATTCTCAACCTCAAAGCCCTAGCCGTTTGAATCCTGGTAATTTCCGCTAATTAATGGTTTATTTTTTAACCGCTTTTATTACTGCTTGTTAGGCTCATTGCTCGATGCCATCAAGTGAGATTTAGTCCGCCATCACAAATAACTATCTCGCCTGTAAGATAGTCACTCGAAATCAGCAGAGAGGCCACTTGAGCGATTTCTGCTGGCTGTGCGCCCCGTCCCATCGGCGATCGCTCCTTCCAGAGCTTTTGGGCCGCTGTCCAATTTATGCTCATCGGCGTATCTACCAAACCTGGTGCAATTGCATTGACGCGAATATCTGGTGCGAGATTCATTGCCAGTAACTTGGTCATGTGGTTTAAAGCCGCCTTGCTAGCGGCGTAGGGGATTGAGGCTCCTTTGGGACGAATGCCTGCATGAGAACTAATATTAAGAATGCAACTGGGACGATCAGCACTTGATGACTCTCTCAGTGCAGCTTCAGCATCTGCAATAAGTGTCCAAGGTGCAATGACGTTGACCTCATAAAGTTCCCGCCAAATCTCCGCAGATGCCTCCTGAAGAGAAGTATGTGGAATCACTGCATTAATGCCCGCATTATTTACCAGTATATCAAGGCGACCGTGGTGCTGTAACACTTCGCTGACCAAGCGATGAACTTGGCTTTGATCGGCCAAATCAGCCTGAGTATAAGATGCGCCTTCATGAGCTTGCGCTAATTCTTCACCAGCTTCAATTGAAGATTTGGAATGAAAAGCGATGGTAAATCCATCTGCGGCCAGTTGTTTTGCAATTGCCATGCCAATACCAGAGGTTGAACCAGTAACAAGAGCAACCCTCTTCTCGTTTCTATTTTGTGTAATGTTCATATTTTTGTTTTTCAAAGCGAAAGTATAACTTTAACTAAAGCCTGTGCTTTCAAACAAGCTTCCTCAAATTCAGCTTCAGGATCAGATAAAGCCACAATACCACCACCAATACCAATAGAGGTTCCATTGGGAGTCAAAAGTGCAGTCCGAATCACAATATTCAAATCTGCTGCACCATTCAGCCCTAAAAACCCAATCGCGCCTGAATAAACTCCACGGGCTTCTTGCTCTAATTCATCGATAATTTTCATGGTTCTGATTTTTGGTGCGCCTGTCATCGAACCACCAGGAAACGCCATTTTAATACAATCAGTTACAGCCATATCTGAGCGCAAACAACCCCGAATTGTACTGACAAGTTGATGCACCGTAGCATAAGTTTCTACCTCCATCAACTTTGTCACGTGGATACTACCTACTTCACAGACTAAGCCTAAATCGTTGCGTAACAAATCCACAATCATTAAGTTTTCTGCGCGGTCTTTTTCGCTGTGACGCAATTGTTCACGCAGTATTTGATCTTCGGCGGGAGTCTTTCCACGTCTGGAAGTACCTTTGATCGGCTTCGTTTCCACCCATCCGGTGCGGTCAATTCGTAAAAACCTTTCTGGAGATGAACAAGCGATCGCCACCTCACCAAAGCGCAGAAATGCTGAGTATGGGGCTGGATTAACTCGGCGTAAGGTGCGATAAAATTCCAGTGAATTAGGGGTGCTGTCTGTATAAAGTTTGTTAGTTAAACAAATTTGGTAACTCTCGCCCTCCTTGATTTCATTGAGACACTTGTGAATATCATTTATGTAAGTTTCGTGAGAACGGCTGAGGCGGAAAACTATCGGTTCTTTGGCACTCACGGGAATAATCGGCGGTAGGGGAGCTAGGGCGCGAAGTTGTTTTTCTGTTGACTCAAACCAAGTTTGTGCTTGTGTAGTTTGATGCTTTTTGGTAAGACATACCAGATATATAGTTTGTTCTTGGTGGTCAAAAACAATCATTTGATCAGCGAAGATAAACATCGCATCGGGAAGCGACGCAGGATGCACTAGCTCAGATTCACATTCTGCCTTAATTTCATAACCGAAGTAACCCACAAACCCACAATTGAAGTCAAAAGGTAGCTGCTCAGATTTACACTGTCGGCGATTAATTTCCCGTTTGAGATAGTCAAAAATACTGTCTGTGCAGTGTGTAATAATACTTGATTGAGTAATAGTGATTGCTTGGGTTTGGGTACAATACTCAACCAACAAGCTATTTAAACCACCACTCCCACCCATAAAAGAGAAACGAGAAAGACCAAGCTCAACTAAGCTGCTATCAAGCCAAAAGGCGTGAGTATCTTTCCCAAACAAATGAACAAACACCTGTTCTGCATCCAGATAAATATCCAGTTTTTGACTGCAAACTTGGTACTGGGAATCAGAAAAGTTAGGGAGGCGGGGGTGCTGTTGCAGGGGTGAAGAAACTTCCCGGTTTTCAGTTCTTACTCCTGATTTTTTCTGCGTAAATTGCTCAGTGATATCTCGGAAATTTTCTAAAAGTTTCCCACCGTATTCTGTACAGATTGATTCTGGATGAAACTGCACACCCCAAAATGGTAAATGTCGATGACGCAGCGCCATGATTAGCCCTTCTTCAGTCCAAGCTACTTTTTCCAAACAACTGGGTAACTCTTCTGCAACTATTAAGGAGTGGTAGCGGACAACAGAAAAGCTATGAGGAATACCCTGAAATAGCTCAGAATTATTGTGATATATTTTACTCAATCGCCCATGTCTAATTTCTGGTGCATGAATTACAGTTCCACCATAGACATGAGCTAGTCCTTGATGACCGAGACAAACGCCCAATAGGGGTACATTTACCTTTTGAATCACCTCTCGGCAAATACCGAAGTCTTTCACCTTTTCTGGGCGACCGGGGCCGGGAGAAATTACCACATTGTCGAATGTCAGTTTCTTTAATTGCTCCCAGTCCAGTTGGTCATTGCGAATTACAAGGGGAAGTTCTCCATTGACTTCGGCGATCATCTGATAGAGGTTAAATGTATAAGAATCGTAGTTATCAATAATCAGTGATCGCACTTGATATTTCCCTTGTTTATCTCCCTACTCCCCAGCCTACTAGCGTGGCAAGCTTAAAATAGTGCATTAGGTAAAAAGCAGAAAACATTGATTTATCTCGATTTTCTCAAAAATCTATTGCAACATTTTAGCCTTGTCACGCCACTACGGTGTACACACAAGTATGGAAATTGCGCGTTGGTGGACATAACACCCCACCCCTAACCCCTCCCCGCAAGCGAGGAGGGGGACTAGATAAGCGGTTAATTATTGCTTTCATCCAGGAAACTTTCTCTGGATAAGGATGTGTGTACACCGTAGACTCCCCAGTTTAAAAAGGAATATCATCTGGGTCTGGTTCTTGCTCTTTGACTGGAGAATAAGTGGTGCGCTCAAAATTTTGAGGTGGAGGTGTGGGTACGAAGTTTGTCGGACTGGGAACAACGCTAAGGGGAGTTGTCGCCGGGGCGGTGACTGGACGTACATTAACTTCGTTCTGTGAAGATGGAACTGCTGGGGATGGTTGTTGTGCGGGTGTTGCAGTTACCGATGGCGATGGGCCCAAACCACTTCCTAAAGGTTGAATTTGTTGTACTGTCAATTCAGCACGTTTTTCTTTAAAACCTTCTTGACGTTCAACAGTATGCATCCCTAAGCGTCCTGCTAAAATGACGCGATCGCCTTGATGATAATTTTGCTGAATTTCTGTAGCCATATTCCCCCAGCCAACCACTTTTAAGGTAACTAACTGGTCTTCGGCGCGCTGAGAATTGGGAAACTGCACCAGCATTTCCGTGATGGCTAAGTTCTCGGCGGTATAGCGTAACTGTGGTTCTTGAATGATTTCTGCCATTAAAACGCAGCTATTCATTTAATCCTCCTGACTGTAAAAATACTGAGTGGGAAATAGGGGTTTTATTAGCTAAATATTTGTAATTTGCCTGAATAAATTCCTGACAACACTTTCAGCTTGGGTCTTTTCTAGCATAAAAGCCAAGCGATCGCTTTGAACAGTATTTAGAATACTATTCGCCACTTCGCCTGACTAAAACGAGCATTGATTTCTGCATGAGTAGTACAATTATACCATTAGATAGCAGAAAAAATACCTTCTTACCTTCTGATCTTCCTACCTTTGCGCCTTTGCGCCTAACGCACTTCGTGCTTCGCTTCGCTGATGCGTGACACAAATCCATATTCTGATTAACTTCGGACATGAACTGGAAAAATCCCCAAACCAATCAACCGCCCCGGAAGGTCGCGTAAAATAGGCAACCGTAACCAAACCGGAGGCTTAAAAGTCTGCTGTGATTGGAGAACCGGGGCTAAGACTCGTTTCTGAATTAAGCTTTGAAATGCTTGAATAATCCGAGTAGGTAATTCCCGTTGGCGTTGGACTTTGGCTAAATCACTCAGTTCTATGTGTTTGTTTTTCAGAGGTTGACTGAGAATATTAGCAGCCACGACAGCATCCTGAATTGCATAATTAATGCCCACTCCCCCCACTGGAGACATAATATGAGCCGCATCACCTATCAGTAACAGTCCCGGACGATACCAGCGTTTAACGAAACTGGATTCCACACAGAGAAAGAATACCTGTGACCAATCTTGTAAATGGTCTATACGCGTGCCTAAACTTGGCACAACTTCCACAACAGATTTTTTCAATTCCTCCAACCCAGCAGCGCGAATTTGCTGATAACCGCCTTTAGGAATTACATAGGCAAGTTGCCACTCATCACCACGATCCAGCATAGCCACAATCCGACCTTGAGCAACGTTTCCTATGCCTCCCTCTGGGTCTTCTGGCTGATGGGGTAAACGGAACCAGAGGACATCCATTGGTGGCGATGCTTGAATAGACTCAAAATCACCTTGTTGTCTTAAGCGTGAGTGACGACCATCTGCACCTACTGTCAGTACAGCCCTGACTTCATGCCAACCGCCGCCTCCCCGATAACGGACACCTTGAATTACACCATTTTCCGCAATTAATTCCTGCACATTTGCACCCATGACTAAGTGAAAATGTGGATATTGCTGGGCTTCTTCGGTGATGAATTCCAGGAATTTAACCTGGGGCATCATGGTGATGTAGGGGTAACGGGTTTTTAGATGGCTAAAATCGGCTAAAGTGACGGTATCTTCAGGAGTGCGGATTCTCAAGCCGTGCATTTTTGCATGGGGTAATTGTAGCAGGCGATCGCTTAACCCCAATTCCTCCATAATTTCCATTACCGAGGGGTGAATTGTATCCCCCCGAAAGTCCCGGTCAAAATCTTTATGCGCTTCCAAAAGCTTGACAGAAACGCCTTGACGTGCTAATAGTAGAGCCAAAACCGCCCCGGCTGGTCCCCCACCGACAATACAACAATCTGTAGTTGTTACGTCTAAAATTTCATGGGCAGGATTTTCAGTTACATCGGTAGTCATGACAACACCTGCTGATATTCCTATAAATCTAGGGTACTTCACTTTTCGTAGTCACAGGTAACATATATCATGGGCGCTGAATGTTCCGCTTTGTGGAATCAGCTATCCATTGCATACCGTTACCCCAAATACCCGTGGCGCAAGTTGTCTTAGAAAATATCTATAAAAGTTTTCCCCAACGCAAAGGGGAAAGTGTGGCTTCTCCAACCTCTCCCAGCGATCGCCCCAAAGGTGATACAACTCCAGAAGCAGACATTATTACTGTCTTACGGCGAATTAACCTCACCATTGCTGATGGTGAATTTATGGTGCTTGTCGGTCCTTCGGGTTGTGGTAAAAGCACTCTACTGCGGTTAATTGCGGGGTTAGAAACCATGACAGGAGGAAATATTACTGTAGGCGATCGCCTCATCAATGATCTACCTCCCAAAGAACGAGACATTGCAATGGTGTTTCAAAATTACGCCCTCTATCCTCACATGACGGTGTATGACAACATCGCCTTTGGACTCCGGAGACGGGAATTAGATCATCGGGAAACTCAGGACTCTTCACTTCCTGATTGGGCGAAAAATCTGCTGGTGGGTGTCACCAGAAAGTTACCTAAAGGACTGCGTTACATTTCAGACAAAGAAAGACAAGTAGACCAGCAAGTAAGAAATGTGGCGCAATTATTGCAAATGGAAACCTTGCTGAATCGCTTACCCAAACAGCTATCTGGGGGACAAAGACAACGGGTAGCATTAGGAAGAGCGATCGCCCGTGATCCTCAAGTATTTTTAATGGATGAACCCCTTTCTAACTTGGATGCGAAACTCCGCGCCGAAACTCGCGCCCAAATTGTCAAATTGCAACGTCAACTAGGAACCACGACGATTTACGTTACCCACGACCAAACCGAAGCGATGACAATGGGCGATCGCATAGCCATTATGAATCAAGGTCAAATTCAGCAAGTTGCCAGTCCCTTAGAACTTTACAACCGCCCTGCTAACCGCTTTGTCGCCGAGTTTATTGGTTCACCACCGATGAATTTTATTCCTGTAACATTTCATGCACCGTTGTTAATTACCCATGAAAATTTCCGTCTCACCCTCCCAGAAACTTGGGAAACAGCACTGCGAAAATACGATAAGCAAACCATTATTTTAGGTATGCGTCCAGAACACTTAATTTTGAGTGTACCTGCGACCAAAAATTTACCCGTAAAAGTAGACTTAGTAGAAAATCTGGGTAATGATTCTTTCCTATCTGTGAGAATTTCAGAACCAGAATCTCAAGTTAGTCATACAGATAATTATCTCCAAGTACGAATCCCACCAGATAGATTAGTAAGTGTTGGTGAGCAATTATGGTTATCATTAAATCCCGAAAAACTGCACTTTTTTGACCCTCAAAGCGAGTCAGCAATATTTCCTACAAATTAACATCAATAATATATTTTATGCGTCGAGATTCGATTTTTTACAAACTGTTCCAACAATCGCCTAATCTGTTATTTCAACTACTGGAAACACCACCAACAAATGCAGATGCTTATCGATTTGATTCCGTAGCTGTCAAAGAACCTAAATTTGAAATTGATGGGGTATTTCTCCCACCTGAAAATGTAGACGCAGGAGTTGTATATTTTTGCGAGGTGCAATTCCAAAAGGATGAACAGCTTTATGAAAGAGTTTTTGCGGAATCTTCTCTATATTTCTATCGCAACCGGGCAAGATTTAGTGATTGGCAAGCAGTAATTATATATCCAAATCGTGCAATTGAACAGAGTAGCATTTATCCCCATCGAGCATTGTTGAATAGTAACCAAGTCCATCGGGTATATTTAGATGAATTGGGTAATATTCGCCAACTCCCTTTATGGTTAGCGCTGATGGTACTGACTACAGTAGAGGAAAGTCAAGGACTAGAAGAAGCAAGGTATTTGTTAACTAGAACTCATGAAGAAGCAACATCTCTATCAACTAGCGTCATAATAGAGATGATCACCGTGCGAACCGAAAGTCGTACTTTCTGAGTGAGTCTCCATGAAAGACTCCTACCTAGTAGCCAGGTAGTATCCGCCCGAAGGGGCATCACTGGTAACGGGGATGTCTCACAGCTAGAGGGTGAAATGTCCTGACTGAATCTAAACCATCTGGATAAGAAAGGGCTAGGGTAAGAAATCCAAGGTTTGTTGTGTAGGCTTCGATAATCTAGGCTATTCCGATAAAGATGGTTGGGGATAGTGCGGAGAATAGGGCTATCGCCGATGATGAGATAGTCAAAGAGGTAATTCCCGTGATCAATTACCTAGGCTACCAAAAAATCTCCCGGAGTATAGCACAAACCTAAAGATATCGCATCTCAAAAGTGTGGAACGGGATAACCCCTATGAGGTCTCAAGCCCAGGTCGAAAACTTGAGTAAGCCAACCGCAAGGAAAGCCGAAAACCGCAGAGGGGAGAGGATGCCAAACAAGCGAATGTCGTCACCCGCAAGGGAACAGGAAACAAAACTAATTGGTTCATAACTGGACGAATAGGGCAATACCCAACCCGAAAGGGTGCAGACTTTGGCAGGTGAAGTCAGCAGAATTGACCAAGTTAAGAAACCGAACTGATTTGGGAAAAGTTAGATGCAAAATACTGCAAACGTAACCAACAGGACTTCCGACTGGCACAGTATCAACTGGTATCAAGTCAATCGGAGAGTTAGGAATCTCAGACGACGCATATTTAAAGCAACTCGTGAAGGTAACTGGCGAAAAGTCCGTAATCTCCAAAGGCTGATGCTAAAAAGTTACTCAAACGTGCAGCAATCCATCAGGAAAGCCACACAACAAAACAAAGGCAACAAAACCGCAGGAGTGGACAAAATACTAGTCAAAACCCCACAACAAAGGGGGAAATTGGTGGACGACCTCGCCAAAAACCAAGACTGGCAAGTATTACCCGTCAGAAGAATCTACATACCCAAAAGCAATGGCAAAAAACGCCCACTAGGAATACCCACAATTCGGGATAGATGCTTACAGGCAATCGTCAAAAATGCCTTAGAACCATGTTGGGAAGCACAATTTGAAGGAATAAGTTACGGTTTCCGTTCTGGCAGAAGCCCCCATGATGCTATCGGGAAAATATATCTATCAACCCGACCAAATGGCACAAAAAAATGGGCAGTAGATGCGGATATCAAAGGGTGTTTTGACAATATCAACCACAACCAATTAATGACTACCATCGGCAATTTCCCAGGTAGAAAATTAATCTGGCAGTGGTTAAAGGCGGGATACATAGACAATAATGTCTTCCACGACCAAGAAATTGGAACACCGCAAGGCGGTATTATCAGCCCTTTACTAGCTAACATTGCCTTACATGGCATGGAAGATGCCTTGGGAATCAAATACGATAACCGAGGAATAATCAAAAGTAACAGAACACTGGTAAGATACGCCGACGACTTTGTGATTCTTTGTCAAACCCTTACAGATGCACAAAAAGCCCAAGATGAAATCAACAACTGGTTAACAACTAGAGGTTTAGAACTCTCACCGGAAAAAACCAAAATAGTTCATCTTACACAAGGCTTTGATTTTCTGGGTTTCAATATCCGACATTACCCTGTCAGCAATACAAAAACCGGATACAAATTACTCATCAAGCCCAGCAAGCAATTCTTGCAACAAACCCGAAATGATATCAAAAATGTCTTCCTAGAACACAAGGGAAAACACGTTGGATTATTAATTGCCGCCATCAACCCCATAATTAGAGGCAAAGCTAATTATCTAAAAACTGTAGTGTCATCAAAAGCTTTCTCTAAACTAGATGACCATTTATTCCGTAGACAAGTTAGATTTGTCAATCGCACCCATCCTCAAAAATCAAAGGCATGGAAAAAACAAAAATATTGGGGCAGGTTAAACTTCCATAGACCTAACGACAAATGGGTATTTGGAGATAAACCTTCTGGGGCTTATATGCTGAAGTTTAGGTGGTTTAACATTAAAAGACACCCTTTGGTTCAACATAAATCTTCCCCAGACGACCCAAAATTAAGGGAATACTGGGAAAAAAGACAACGAATCAGGGATAAATCAACTGCCGAAAAACTCAGCCGCATCCAACAAAATGTAGCCAAAAAACAAGACTATAAATGTCCTATCTGTGGAGAGTCACTGTTTAATGGTGAACCGCTACACCTACACCATATAATTCCTCGGTGTCATGGTGGAAAAAGCGAAACTAAAAACCTAGTTTGGTTACATCAATATTGCCATCAAAAGGTACATTACCAACAGGAGTGACTTTGCTTGAGCCGGATGCTTGGAAACTTGCTTGTCCGGTTCTTAGGGGGGAAAGGGGTAGCAATGCCCCCGCCCTACCCGACACAATCATGGTGTATAGGTTTGAAAATCTCAGTCGAATGGAGGTAGAGACTATGTTAGGAATCACCCTCAAGGAAACCAGAGTTTACCGAGAAATTAAGGAAGAAGGACGTGAAGAAGTCCGTGAAGTGATGGCTAATTCCATTTCTGGACTATTGACTAAACGCTTTGGGGAACTCTCAGGGGAAATACGCTCCTCTATTTCTGGTTTACCCGTGGCTGTTCTGGAAGACTTAAGCGCAGCAGTGTTAGATTTTAACAATTTGGCTGATTTAGAATCTTGGTTAGCAGGGCGAATTAATTAAGTTATTAACTTTAATACTCAGCCGAATGAAGGTAAAGATTATGCTGAATACGAACATCACGCTCCAGGAAACGAGGTTTTACCAAGAAGTTAAGGAAGAAGGGCGCTTAGAAGGGCTTGAAGAAGCCCGTCTTGAAAAAGTTCGTGAAGTGATGGCTAATATTATTTCTCGACAATTGACTAAACGCTTTGGAGAAATCTCTGAAGAAATACGCTCATCTATTTCTGGTTTACCTTTAGATGTTCTGGAAGACTTGAGCGAAGCACTATTAGATTTTAACAGTGTGGCTGATTTACAACCTTGGTTAGCAGGGCGAATTAATTAAGCTATTAACTTTGACTATTATAGCCTTTCCTAATCATATAAGGTATATTATAGCCCCCTCCTCGCTTGCGGGGAGGGGGTTGGGGGTGGGGTTCTTGTATCTCACTCAACCGATAACTGCCATATTAAACATCGACCGAATTTAAATATGCATTTTTCAGAACCTTTGTAGAGACGTGAAATGTCAAGTCTCTAAATTATTGCTTGGATATGTCTATTATGTTGTTTTAAACAATATTTATTACAGACAATTTTAACTTATGCAACTTAATATAATTATAATTTATTGGCAGTGCAGGCTGTGTTCTCGCATTTTTAATTTAAGTAAATCGGCATGAATAAACCATCATGGTTGGGGCTTTATCGCTAAAGCGCAACTACGAGCGAATTCGGGGATATTTTATAGATAGCCACCGTAAATAAACGTATAAAAGTATTTACAAGCAAATAGCAACATAGTATAACCAGTAACACCCACACACAACTGGTAACACTACTGGCATGGAACCACCCCAAGGTCAACAAGAAATAAGCAGCCAAGAATTTATCATCCCAGAAATTGAAACTGACCTAGAAGCAGCCCCAGAACCCGAAAAACCCTTTGCCGAGTTCCAGAGTGCAGTATTATCAGTAGCCATATCACCCCAGGGACGCAGACGCATAGCTGTGGGTTTAGCAGATGCTACTATCGAAATTTGGGATTTCCTAACTGGAGAAAAGTGGTCAAGCTGCCAGGGTCATACATCTACTGTGAACTCAGTCGCCTTTAGTCCCGACGGCAAAACCGTTGTCATTGCCAGTTTAGACAACACAGTGCGGTTGTGGGATGTCATCACTGGACAAGCTATCGGTCAACCTTTCTCTGGTCATACAGAATTTGTCAACTCAGTCGCCTTTAGTCCCGACGGCAAAACCGTTGTCAGTGGTAGTGATGACAAGACAGTGCGGTTGTGGGATGTCAACACTGCACAAGCTATCGGTCAACCTTTTTCTGGTCATACAGATGATGTCAACTCAGTCGCCTTTAGTTCCGACGGCAAAACCGTTGTCAGTGGCAGTGATGACAAGACAGTGCGGTTGTGGGATGTCAACACTGCACAAGCTATCGGTCAACCTTTCACAGGTCATACTGGTTCTGTCACCTCAGTAGCCTTTAGTCCGGACGGGAATATGGTTGTCAGTGGCAGCAGGGACAACACAGTACAGTTATGGGATGTCAATACACGAGAAGCGATAGGTCAACCTTTCACAGGTCATACAAAGTATGTTTGGTCAGTAGTCTTTAGTCCCGACGGCAAAACCGTTGTCAGTAGCAGTTCGGACAAAACAGTGCGGTTGTGGGATGTCATCACTGGAGAAGCGATAGGTCAACCTTTCTCCGGTCATACTGGTTCTGTCACTTCAGTAGCCTTTAGTGCCGACGGCAAAACCGTTGTCAGTGGCAGTGATGACAAGACAGTGCGGTTGTGGGATGTCATCACTGCACAAGCTAAAAGTCAACCTTTCTCTGGTCATACAGATATTGTCCACTCAGTCGCCTTTAGTCCTGACGGCAAAACCGTTGTCAGTGGCAGTGCTGACAAGACAGTGCAGTTGTGGGATGTTAATACTGGAGAAGCTATTGGTCAACCTTTCTCTGGTCATACATCTACTGTCTTCTCAGTCGCCTTTAGTGCCGACGGCAAAACCGTTGTCAGTGGCAGTTGGGACAAGACAGTGCGGTTGTGGGATGTCAGCACTGGACAAGCTATCGGTCAACCTTTCTCTGGTCATACAGATATTGTCATCTCAGTCGCCTTTAGTGCCGACGGCAAAACCGTTGTCAGTGGCAGTTGGGACAAGACAGTGCGGTTGTGGGATGTCAGCACTGGACAAGCTATCGGTCAACCTTTCTCTGGTCATACAGATATTGTCATCTCAGTCGCCTTTAGTCTCGACGGCAAAACCGTTGTCAGTGGCAGTGATGACAGGACAGTGCGGTTGTGGGATGTCAACACTGGACAAGCTATCGGTCAACCTTTCTCTGGTCATACATCTACCGTCTTCTCAGTCGCCTTTAGTCCCGACGGCAAAACTGTTGTCAGTGGCAGTGATGACAAGACAGTGCGGTTGTGGGATGTCAACACTGGACAAGCTATCGGTCAACCTTTCTCTGGTCATACATATATTGTCTACTCAGTCGCCTTTAGTCCCGACAGTAAAACCGTTGTCAGTGGCAGTCATGACAAGACAGTGCGGTTGTGGGATATTTCTGACCCCCAGCGCAACTGGCAAATAATTATCGGAGAAGATGAAGGACCGGTTTATTCCGTCGCTTTTGACCCGCAGGGAGACTACATCATCAGTGCTGGTCTAAATGGTATCAAAATCTGGCGTTGGGAAGGGTTTAATATTCGTCGTGTTCCCCAAGCTTTCCGCAATGACCAACCGACAGGTGAAGACTCTCTAGATGTGGCTAAAGAACTGCAATCTTTGGCTGATGTGTTGATGTTGCGGAGTCTTGAACCTCCTTTAGCAGTGGCGATTTTAGGCAGTTGGGGTAGCGGTAAATCTTTTGGTATGCACCTCATAGAAAAACAAATTACCAAAATTCGCTGTCAAAAGCTAACTGCAAAACAGACCTGGGGTGATAAGGGAGATGAAGCGCATCTTTCCCCGTATGTTGGTCATGTTTACCAAATCAAATTTAATGCCTGGAGTTATGCAAAGTCTGACCTGTGGGCAAGTTTAATCCAGACTATTTTTGATCAACTTGACCGTCAATTAACTTTAGAACAGCAGTTAAGTAAAGTTTCTGATTTGCTGGCTGGAGGTGACGTTTGGGGTGTCCTAAATCAGATGAGTGATAGTGATAGAAAGGCAATATTAGAGTCGGAATTAAGTCAGGAAGTATTTGATAATTTAAAAGATAAAAATGCAGATGGTAATGCCCTTTGGGATATTCTCACTCAAGTTAGACAAGAAGAACAGGAGAAGCTAAAACTCACGGAAAAAGAATTACAAAGCTTAGAAGCAGAAGTAAAAAATGAAATTCAAGACATTGAGCGTAAATTTGAGAAAAAAATTGCAGATATCGAGGATAATATTGATAAAGAAACAGAAAAAATAGAAAGGAAAATAAATCAAGAATTTGAAAATACATCTATAGTCATTGTCTTTTTAACTCAACTCAAAGAACTGCGTAAAGATGACTTTGGTGATTCTATTTTTAAAGATTTTCTCAATTACTACGGATTTGAAAATCGAGAAAATTTGGAAGCGCAAATTCCGATTGTTAAAGAGTTAGACAAATTAGAGGAATCGAATCTAATTGATCAAGTTGAAAAATTGATTAAAAACAAAGATAGCACGATAGAGGATATTATTCAAAAATCCGGGAGGCTTAAGAATTATGTAGAAGAACAACCTAGTAAAATAGTTGGTTTAATTGAGTTTATTAAAAAAGAACCAAAAATAATATTCATATTTGTAGCTGCAACGTCTTTACCATTTATATTTTATTATGTTATTGCTTATATTTTATCTAATGCCTTACCATTAATAGAACAAATAGGTTCGTGGTTAAAATTTTGGTTAACCACAGTTTTCACAATTCCCGCTATCGGTATCGGAGTTGAAATATCTACAAAAATCCGGTCTTTTCAAACTAAAATTCGCAGATTGTTTAAAGTAGCAAAAGAAAGCGTAGAACAGGAGAAACAGAAACTAGCTGCTGAGAAGGCTCAGAAAATTAAGGCTAAAATTGACGAGAAAAATTTTAAACAACAGAAAGATCAAGTTTATAAAGAAAAGGAAACAGTGAAAGAAGAACTAACTGAAAAACAGCAGGAAATCGAAAAACTGCAAGCACAGGTAGAACGACAAAAACAGCGTGTTGGTTTAACTGCTCAATATACATCTTTAGTGGATTTTGTCAATAACCGTTTGGAAGAAGATTCTTATCAAAAAATGCTCGGTTTAATGCATCAAATTCAAGATGATTTGGCAGATTTATCTGAACATTTAAGCTATAAATCAGGAAATACAAATCCTGAAAAACTTAAAGTCCTTAAAGAATATTTTCCTAGAGGTCCGGCGAGAATAGTTTTATATATAGACGATTTAGATCGTTGTCCTCCTGATAGAGTTGTACAAGTTTTAGAAGCTGTGCAATTATTGCTAAATACAGAACTTTTTATCATTGTTTTAGCAATAGATGACCGTTATATTGGTCGGGCTTTAGAACACACTTACAAAGGTGTGTTAAAACGTGGTGGTACTCCCTGTGGTGTTGACTATATAGAGAAAATTATCCAACTTCCCTACAGAATGCGACCAATTAGTAAGGATGTGACAGCGAGTTATTTAAAATCTTTGGTAGATGTTGAAGAGGATTTTACACCAGACAACTCAGAAAGTTTCGCAATGTTCCAACAAGTAACTAATGAAAATACATTTTTAGAACAAACAACCGGAGAAGATTTTATCCCCTTACAAGAACTAACTGATGAAAGTAGCATTGTAGAACAATTCCCCGAACAATCATATCAAAATGAAATTGCAGAAATACCTGTTGATACTGAAGAACCAACAGAGGAAGATTTTAATTTACCAGTACCTACTCCTACTAAAAACTCAGTTGTTAAAGGTATTTCTCAACCCAACAATAGAGAATCTAATTTAGAAAAAAACAATACAAAAATCCAACATTCTGCAAATACAGATCCATTAGTTAGTTTTGAAAGATTTACTGCTGAGGAATTTAAATGGATATCAGAAGCTTGTCAGCACGTTGATTTAACTCCCAGAACTGCAAAACGACTGATTAATATTTGCAAAATCATTAAAATAATCTGGACTCCAGTAGAGAATGATAAAACTTGGAAAGAAGAACCAAGTCCAGAATACAAGCAAACATTAATTGCATTTTTAGCTTTAGCTGGTCGATATCCCCAGGAAATGCGAAAACTATTAGAAGAGATTTATTTAGAATTTGAAGAAACAGATGAAAACACGCTAATAATTGAAAAAGATATTTGGCTAGAACGCTTAAAAAATCACGATAAATTAATGGATATACATAACAAAAGGGAATGGAAGAAGTTTAAAAACGACTTTCTCAAAATGTCCCCACGAGAAGAATTTTATTTTGAAACTAGAACCTTTAATTTAGTCAGATCCTTCTGTTTTGTGGGCGATATTGGTTATGATCCAGATGATAACTACAATCGTGAATATAGATTTGAAAATGGTAAAAATGATATCATGTCAGTTTAATTAGTTGAAGTCGGTAAATTCTCGTTTGTGTCATAAGACCCCACCCCTAGCCCCTCCCCGCAAGCGAGGAGGGGAACCGGATTTACAGTGAAATTCGGTTTGTAGGGCTGAAAACCCTTTTTGGATCAGGATGTGTGTACACGGTAGGCAAGCGAGGAGGGGAGATAACTCAAAGATTTGGCAGGTTTTAGCGTTTTGTAAGTATTCAAGCGGACTTGATATGATGACGTTAAGTTGATGAAGGGCGGGAAACCCACCCTATAAAGATTCGCTAAATTTACACTTCTGCTGGTTGGTATTCTTGTTGTCTTTCCACAAAGGTTTGAACACGGGTGCGGTAGTTCCTCAAAGTTTCATCTACCCAATCGCGATCATTACTATTCGCATATAAATGTACTAAAGGTTCACTAGCATCAGGTAGAACTAATAGCCAACTATCATCATAAGGTTGGCAAATTTTCACCCCATCAATTAACTCTAAATTTTGGGCTGGGTGTGTTTCGACTAAATAACGCATTAGCGCCCCCTTAGCAGTCCAAGGACAACGAACTGTATAACTTTTGTGAACTACACGGGGTAATTCTGAACGGGCTGTAGCAAGCGATCGCTCTTGAATTGTCAGCATCTCAATTAACTTCGCAATGCAGAACATCGAATCAAATCCCGGATGCAGGTGTGGGAAAATAAAACCAGTTTCTCCACTACCTCCTAACACCACATTGGGATTTTTCTGAGAAGCTTCCATCAAAGCTGTGGGATTGGCTTTAGTGCGAATTACCCGACCATCATGACGACGGGCGACTTGTTCCACAGCACTGGAAGCATGAACCGGGACAACTACCGTGCCTCTGGGGTTAGATGTTAAAATCATGTCTACCATCAGTGCGGTCAAAATCTCCCCCCGAATCGCAAAGCCTGACTCATCAACTAAAATCAGTTGTTCCCCATTCGCCGATACTTGCACACCAAAGTTAGCTTTCAACGCCTCCACTACATGACCTAGCTGAGTCAGCAATGCTTCCCGATCAGTCACTGACATCGCCGATTTATTTACACTCGCATTCAGCACTACCGCATCAGCGCCAAATTTATCTAACATTAACGGTAAAACTGCGCCAGACACCGCATAAACATAGTCAATTACGACTTTTGCCCGACTGTTGCGGAGAGTATCTACATTTAACAGCTTTTCAAAGGCTGTGCAGTAGCGTTCCATGACTTGGCTAGGATAAGCCACATCGCCAATTTCATGAATTTGCGATCGCCGCATATCTTCTTTAAAATAAGCTCCTTCAATTTTCTTCTCCAGAGCTTTAGTGATATTAATCCCCTTAGCATCCATAAATTCAATCAGGATATAATCAGGGCGATCCGGGTGTACCCGCACATGAATTCCACCAGCCACAAACATTGTCGGTATCACCGTCCGCGCTATGGGAATCGCTGTCGCATCGAGGTTTTGAATATCAATCCCTACAGACATTAAACCAGCAATTAACGAGCGAGTCACCATGCGCGAAACATTACGTTGGTCACGGGAAACAGTGACCTTACAACCGGGTTTCAAGGTGGAACCATAAGCAGATCCTAACTTCACAGCAAATTCTGGAGTGATGTCAATATTGGCTAAACCTTGGACACCACGTTGACCAAATAAATTTCTTTGAGCAGTGTTACCCCAAATCAAGTTAATGTTGAGAATTGCCCCTGATTCAATCTTTTTACTCGGCCAAACCCGCACATTCGGACTAATTTGGGCTTCTTCGCCAATAGTAGACAGGGAACCCACTACAGCCGCTTCTAAGACATGAGCGCGACGGTCTACACGCGTCCCACGAGAAATGACGCAAGCGCTCAGATGTGCTTCATCGCCAATAATTGACCCATTCCACAAAATTGGTCGCTTCAGGTTAGCATCAGCGCCAATGGTGACATTATCCCCAATAATGGTTCCCGCTTCAATCTGGACTCTCGCCCCAATGCGGCAATTATCACCAATCACGGCGGGAGTTTCAATACTGGCTGTAGGGGCGATAAACGTATTTTGTCCTACCCACAAATTCGGCGAAACTTCTTTATAAGCAACATCGAGTTTGACTTTCCGATCTAAGGCATCATACTGAGCCTCACGATAGGCATCTAAGTGACCGACATCACACCAGTATCCGTGAGCAATGTAACCATATAGAGCTTCGCCTTTTTCCAGCATCAAGGGAAATAAGTCTTTGGAGAAGTCGCTTTCAGTGTTAGATGGCAGATAATCTAATACTTCTGGTTCTAGAATATAAATACCAGTGTTGACGGTATCGGAAAAAATTTCACTGCTAGAGGGTTTTTCTAAAAAGCGATTAATATGTCCTTGCTCATCGGTAATTACCACCCCAAATTCCACTGGGTTGGGAACTCTGGTTAAAACTAAAGTGGCTTTGGCTTGTTTTTGTTTATGAAAGGCGATCGCAGCTGTCAGGTCAAAATCTGTGATACTATCGCCGCTAATCACTAAAAATGTTTCATCTAAAAGTTCGGCAATATTTTTCACACAGCCGGCTGTGCCTAGAGGCTGGTCTTCCTCCACAGCATAGGTCATCTGCACGCCAAAATCGCTACCATCTTGAAAGTAGTCTCGCAGGACATCCGGTAGATAATGTAATGTCGCAATAACTTCTGTGATTTGATGCCGCTTGAGCAGATTGATGATATGTTCGGCAATAGGCCGATTGAGAATAGGAACCATCGGTTTAGGCAAATCACAAGTTAACGGTCGAAGCCGTGTTCCTGAACCGCCAGCCATCAGTACTGCACGCATAAATTCTCCTTAGCTATTTACAGCTTATGCTGCTTACAGACCCGTGAGAGTGTGTTGTATCTTCTTTCTTTAGTCTGCTATGGATATTGGGATTTGAGTAACTTACCTAAGAAGCATCTGCTATGAAATAAGCAAATCTACTCATTACTTTAACGTGTATGTTCGGAGACAATCAAGATAAAAAACTGCCTTTGAGTAGCCCTGAAGCGCACTTGTTTGGTATGAGTGACTTACTCTTGGCCTAGAAACTTTCAGGAAACAAGGCACAACAAGCCTGAAAAAGACATTTTTTTGACATTTTGTTGTTTAATTGGTGTTTCTGGGTGATATGTTCTATTGTGGCAATAGATACTCCATTTTGGTAAAAGCTGACTAGCTGCAATACAGGAATGTCCTTTACTCTAAAATCAAAGAATGTATTTATAAATAAAGGTGTGGAAGTAATGAAGAATTTAGTCATCTTTAATCAGCGTAGGTACTGCATAATCTCAATAGTGTAATAACACTTAACTTAAGTACTGTCAGTTACTAAGGGAGTCAATAAAAATGATTAAGTTAATTATTTTCGGTCTTTTGGTGGTTTATGTAGGTGGTGTTTGGAAGTTATGGACTGGATTTGAACGAACTAATTTTAGTCAAACTTTACCTAATCGCCTCGGTTTATCATTGCTATGGCCTGCTTTAATTATTGCGAATAAATCATATCGCCGCAATTTTAGAAAGGCGTTAAAAGGCTAACGCCGCTGCGCGGAAGTCAAAAGTCAAAAGTCAAAAGTCAAAGGGGAAATCCTCATAATTAAAAGATGGGGTTTTGTTCAGGAGGCTTTGGTTTCCGAAATTAATGCTCCCTGGTTTGTGGTCATACATCTCAGACTTTGGGAGCTTAAATTATGGTTCGTTCTGTTGCAGCGATCGCGATCGCTAGTTTAATTGGTATGATTTCTCTACCTTCCCTCGCCCAACAACGCCAAATACCCACCCCTAATCGTCAAGGTGACTACAATTCAGCCATCACCACATTTCCTGATGGTAGTCAAGCTGTATTATTATCATGGTTTACTAATATTCGTAGTGGTAAACTAAACTGCCGTAGCACCCCTGGAGTAAATCAGCGAGTTCTCAAGCAATTTCAACCAAATGAGCTACTCCAAGCCGATGCGGGTGCAAAAAATTCTCAAGAACCTATTGTGCGGGATTCACAGGGTAATCCTTGGCTGCGGGTAAAGATAGTCAATAATCAAGGAAAAACTCAAGGAAATTGTTTCGTGAGAGCCAATAAACAGTTTATTGAACCAAATTCTTTAGAATGAATTTGTATCACGCAGAGGCGCAGAGACGCAAAGGTTAAGAGTATCAATATTATTGAGTGAACATTCAACAGTCATCAGTTAACACCAATGTAGTGGGACACTGAAATCTAATTATGTCTCCTGACTGATAACTGATAACTGATAACTGATAACTGTTAAAAGGCTTGAATCCACTCTTTGATGAAATATTCGGTCCAGATACCATTTTTCCAGTAGGGGTCATTTTCCACCAACTGGCGTACAGTTGCTTCGTCTTCAGCTTCGTAAATGCCAAAGACTTTGGTACTATCCTTTGTGGGACCAAGGGTAATCAATACACCCGATTCTTTCTGTTTTCCTAATCCGTCTAAATGGTCTTGACGATAGGGTGCGCGTTTTTCCAGAACGTTCTCACAGTAACTTCCCCACATAATAAATTTCGCCATGATTACTTGTCTCTCCTCTTGATATTTACCAAGAGTTTAGTATATTTCCTGTTGGCATTGCTGATTTGAAGTATGAATAAGATTTTTGATGTTGTCCAAACCCCTGTAGAAACGTTTCAGGGAATGTGTCAGCACCTAAATTTATCTGATTATAGCATTTACTAGTCTAATAAAGTACACAATTATCTGCGTTTATCTGCGTCCATCTGCGTTTAATTATTACTGCTTATACATCACGAATTATGCAGCTACATCAACATAATCACATTCTGTTTGCGGTTGAGGAATGTTTAATCCATCTTCTATTAATGCTTCTAAGTGAAAAGCAATTGCTTCTTGAATATTTTGTTTAACTTCTTCTATTGTGTCACCAACACTCACACATCCAGGTAAATCAGGTACGTAAGCAGAATAGTTTGCTGGAGCTTTTTCAATAATAATTGCATAACGCATGATCATTCCTCCAATTGTGCTTGTTTAAGAATACTTTTAAGAGTGCCAATTCCTAAATCTTTGGACTGTTTACCAGGAACAGTAACTGTTCCCAGTTTATTAGGGTGTTTATATTGACGATGACTTCCTTTAGTTCTCGACAAATACCATCCATCTGCTTCTAATATTTTGATAATTTCAGAAACTTTCATTGTTTATCTTATCATTTTTCGCGTTTTGGTTTCGGCATAAAAGAACCTTACCGATATATTTTGACCTATTAAGTATTCATGCAAAATTACAGCACATTTTACCTAAATGAGATACACCCGCACTAATAATTTTAGATTTTGGATATAGCGGTATCCACTTAAATTAAGTACATCATAGCCCCCTCCTCGCTTGCGGGGAGGGGGTTGGGGGTGGGGTTCTTGTATCTGACTTAACTGATAACCGCTATATATTCAACCCAAAATCTAAAACTACTATTAACTAACTTCTGAGATTAACGCCAAATTTCTCCACTAAAGCCTCACGGACTTTATTGTGAACAGGTTCCACTTCCGCCTCAGTCAGAGTGCGATCGCTTGACCGATAAATTAAACGAAATGCTAAACTACGTTGTCCATCTGGTACGTTTTCACCGCGATATTCATCGAATAATTCCACAGATTCCAGCAGTCCTTTTGCGGCTTTGTTAATGGATTTTTCAATATCCGCTACCGAAATTTTCACCGGGGCGAAAAAGGCAATATCGCGATCGCTTGCAGGATAGGTAGAATAAGCATGGAATTTGGGAACCATAACTTCATCTTGATCAAGTGCATCCAACAGCACATTTAGATCAAGCTGGAATACATAGACAGAATCCGGTAAACCTTTATCTTGTCGTAGTTGGGGATGAAGTTGTCCAAAAATACCCAGTCTGTTACCACCCAGCCACAAAGAAGCCGTGCGTCCTGGATGTAAACGCTCATCGCGACAATCGGGTTGATATTCCACCGTTAAGTTAAGTTGCTGGAAGACGCTTTCTAAAATACCTTTAGCATCAAACCAAGTCATCGGGTTTTCACTGCTACCTTTTGACCATTTGCCTATTGAGCGATCGCCTCCCATAATACCAGCGATCGCATCAGTTTCTTGCAAACCGTCTTCTTCCTGCCAGAAAATCCGCCCCAGGTCAAAACCATTCAACGAACCATTTCCCTGCTCCAAATTATATTGGAAAGCATCAATCAAACCAGAAATCAAATCAGTTCGCAACGCCGAATATTCCACAAAAAGCGGATTACTCAAAACCACCTGACGATCATTTCCAGGTTTCACCAAAGAATAATGGATAACTTCCGTTAAACCTTCCGCCCTGAAAAAGGCGCGTACCTTGCGGATTAACTCTTGTTCTAAAGATAAATAACCAGCTTCCGACTTCTCTGGGAGAGTATCACAAAAATTGTCATAACCATAGAGCCGGGCTATTTCTTCAATTAAATCAATTTCCCGTTCTAAATCGCGGTAACGATAAGGCGGTACTGTCACCGTCCAAGTTCCTTCACCAGCAGCCGTTAGCTGACAACCCAACGCCGAGAGAATGCGCTCCACATCAGCTTCAGTGACTTCTCCTGTGTCCTCGCCCAAATCCACTGGCCCCAGCACCTCATTAACTCTGTCTAAACGCAGAGAAATAGAACGACTCCAAGTAGATGAATCTGGGCGAGTATCAGCAATTTCCTGTTGAACAATTACGCCATTAGCCAGTTCACTCAATAATGATAAAGCGCGATTACAGGCGATTTCCAACTCAGCCCGGTTGACTCCTCGCTCATATCTTCCAGAAGCCTCACTTCTTAACCCCACACTCCGAGAAGAACGACGAATAGCCACAGAATCAAACAATGCTGCTTCTAAAACTAAGCTTTGAGTACCGCTATGAACTTCCGTTTCTTCTCCACCCATTACACCTGCAAGTGCAACCGGTTTATCATTAGCAGTAATTAACAAATTTTGGGTTGACAAATTGCGCGTTTGTCCATCCAGAGTTTTCAAAGATTCCCCAGAACCGGCGAAGCGAACACCAACTGTTAAACCTTCACCACCCGTAACAGACTCTAAACGGTCTTTGTCAAAAGCGTGTAGTGGTTGTCCCCATTCCCACAAAATATAGTTAGTAATATCTACCACGTTATTTATAGGACGCACCCCAGCCGCCCGTAAACGCTGTTGCAACCAATCAGGAGAAGGGGCAATTTTCACCTGTTCAATCACCGTGCCAATATAAGCAGGACAAGCTTGCTGATCCTCAATTTTTAATCCTAAATGAGCCGCACCTTTTAACACTGATGTTGCACCAGGTGTAGGAATACTCAACTTACCACCAGTCAAAGCTGCAACTTCCCTGGCTATCCCCACCATACAGAGAGCATCAGCACGGTTAGCAGTTGCAGTCACATCTAAAATTACATCATCTAAACCTAATAACGGACGCACATCACTACCCAAAGGCAGATTTTCCTGGGGAAAAATATGAATACCGTCTACATCAGTAGGTAAACCGAGTTCCTTTAAAGAACAAATCATCCCTTGAGAGGGGACACCGCGAAGCTTTGCCGGTTTAATTTTTAAATCAATATTCGGTAAATAAGTGCCTGTAGTTGCCACTGGTACATAAATATCAGCCTTGACATTAGGCGCACCGCAGACAATATTTAAAGGCTCAGATGCACCGATATCCACTTGACAAACACTTAATTTATCAGCATTGGGGTGGGGTTGACGCTCAAGCACTTTACCCACAACAACACCATTAGCCCAAGTGTGGCGGTCTTCAATGTCTTCTACTTCAAACCCAGCCATTGTGAGGGTTTCAGCCAATTCTTCCGGGCTAAGTTTAATTTCTACCAGTTCCCGCAGCCAATTTAGAGAAATACGCATGGAGTGTGCTTGTTTGTTGAAATATTGCCGAGTGCTGTAGAGAGCGAATTAAGCTCGTCTTCACAAAAGCGGGAGAAGACTAATATCTAGTCTGTCACCCCTAGCCTCTTTTGCATCTTGAATCATCCTACCGAAAATTTGGGGTGAGAACCTCGCCCGTGATTAACCCTTCTGGGGCTACTTTATTGTATAAATCACTTTATGATTGACTATAGGTGTCTGAGAATACTAGCCCTGGCAATTTGAAATCGCGTAAGTACCTATACATTTGAGTAGGTTTTCTGTAACTCTGTGTTTATCTGTGGTTGATTATTTCTTGGTGTACCTCATTAACCTGCAATACGCTATGGCGGTATGCACTCGAATGAAGGACATCATAGCCCCCTCCTCGCTTGCGGGGAGGGGGTTGGGGGTGGGGTTCTTGTATCTCACTTAACTGATAACCGCTATATATAGCCATCCTATTTGATTTACGAATTTATCTGACCGCCAAGCCGCCAAGGTCGCCAAGTGAAGAAGTAAAGAGGTTCAGAAATGACTTAGGACTGCTATATAAACAAACACTCTTAGATAATTACTAACACTATTTTAATTACAATGACGGAAATTACAGCTAACTATGATGAAACCTGGAAAGAAGTAATAGGAGATTATTTTGATTCATTTATCACCTTCTTTTACCCAGAAATATATCAACAAATTGATTGGACGAAAAACCCCATTTCTCTAGATAAAGAATTAGAACAGATTACCGCCTCTGCGGACAGCAAAACACGCCATGCTGATAAGTTATTTCAAGTGTGGTTGTTAGATAATCAAGAAGTTTGGATATTAATCCATGTAGAAGTACAAAGTCAATATGATAAAGAATTTTCACAAAGAATGTTTATCTATAACTATCGAGCTTTTGATTTATATCAAAAACCAGTTATTAGTTTAGCCATACTAGGAGATGAAACCAACAGTTGGCGACCTAGCTCTTACCAATATGGCTTAGGAAGTAGTCAATTAATCTTTAACTTTTCTAGTGTTAAGCTTCTAGATTATCAATGGGAAGAGTTAGAGCAAAGTAATAATATTTTTGCTATAGTGGTAATGGCACATTTAAAGACTAAAGCCACTAACAGCAATTTGTCAGCTAGGGAACAGTGGAAATGGAACTTAGCTAGATTACTTTATGAAAGAGGTTATAACCGTAAAGAAATTGTTGATTTGTATAAAGTCATTGATTTAATGATGGCTTTATCTCAAGACCTGCAATTAAGTTTTGAAGAAAAATTAGCTAATTATCAAGAGGAACGAAAAATGCCACTTTTAACTAACATCGAACAACGCGCTATAGAAAAAACCACAAAACAAACTCTGAAACAAAATATTATCAAACTTGTACAAGTGCGGTTTGGTGATATTCCCGAAAATTTAGTTGCAAGCATTAATCAAATTGATGATACATCCTTTTTAGAACAACTTCTTGTATCAACAATTAGCGTTAATTCTTTAGAAGAGTTTGCACAGATTGTTAACTCTAATTTACCAGAAGCAGATTAATAGATGTAGGTTGGGTTAAGCGACAGTACAACCCAACAACAGCATTGATAATATTGACAATACATACCAAATATGTTTAACACTAAAAAGCACATATTTCGTAGGGGTTTAGCATTGCTAAACCCCTACCACACGGGTATATTGACTATCAACATAATCATTGTTCAAAGCCGGAAATTGGCTGTTTTGGTAATAGCACACCATGATTAATTTATACAGTGTTTAAGTCCTATTCTGTATAAAGATGCGCCTAATTTAAAGTTAAACGAACCACAGAGACGCAGAGGACACAGAGACAGAAAAGAAAAGGTTCAAAAATTCGGCGCAGCCTCACAAAGAAATGGTATGAGAAAAAATTAGCTAATTATCAGGAAGAACGAAAAATGCAAATTGCTCCGCAACGCTGACGCGAACAACCCAACCTACCGGGATTACTTATCGGAAAATTATATTTAAGATGCGAACAATTGCCGAAATTAACGAAAAAATCAGCCGCAAACGTGCAGTAGTATTGACAATTGAAGAATTAAAAGCACGAGTAGCCGAAGTCGGCGTGAGTAAAGTTGCTAAAGAAGTTGATGTAATTACTACTGGGACATTTGAGCCAATGGAATCCAGTGGTGCAATTATTAATCTCGGACATACTGACCCCCCAATTAAAATTCGGCGCTGTTGGATAGATGGCGTACCAGCATACTCAGGTTTTGGGGCAGTCGATTTATACTTGGGTGCTAGTTGTTCTGTAGATGTCATGGATGGGGAAGAAATCCGCGAACATGGTGGTGGTCATGTAATTGAGAACTTAATCGCCGGGAAACCTGTACACGTAAAAGCTCAAGGACAAGTCACAGATTGTTACCCACGAGCGACTTTTGAAACTACTGTTACCCGTGACACCATTAATCAGTTTTATTTATTCAATCCACGTAATCTTTACCAGAATTTTATTGTAGGTGTGAACGGAGGCGATCGCCCACTATTTACTTACCTCGGACCATTACAACCGAGTTTAGGAAATGCCGTTTACTCTAACCCTGGAGCAATTTCCCCCTTACTTAACGACCCCGATTTGCAACTTGTTGGCATTGGTACACGTATTTTTTTAGGTGGCGGTATTGGCTACGTCGCTTGGGAAGGTACTCAACACTTCCCCTTACAAAAGCGTTTACCCAATCGTACACCCATTGGCCCCTCTGCCACTTTAGCCTTAATCGGAGATGCCAAACAAATGGATGCGCGTTGGGTGCGGGGTTGTTACTTTAAAAGCTATGGTCCCTCGTTAATGCTGGGTGTAGGTGTCCCCCTCCCGGTATTAAACGAAGAAGTAGTTAAATGCTGTAGTGTTCAAGATAAAGATTTAGTCGCGCCCATCGTAGACTTTTCGATTCCTCGGCGCGTTCGTCCTACCTTTGGTTTAGTGAGTTACGCCCAACTCAAGTCTGGGCGCATCACCATTGAGGGTAAAACTGTGAGAGTTGCTCCCCTAGCCAGTATGTTTTTTTCTCGGCAAATTGCCACAGAATTAAAACAATGGATTTCCGCAGGTACTTTTACCCTCACCGAACCTGTGGCTCCCATTCCGATGGACAGGTCATTTTTACCCCAAGACCGTTGGACGGACTTTTAGGGTTGGGGACTGGGATGGAGAAGGTTCTTCCCCCCTACTCCCTACTCCCTACTCCCTACTCCTGAGTTGGCTTTGGCCGTTTAATAGGCTTAGGCGCTGGGGCTTTTGGTATAGGTTTGGATACCGCCGATGGTTCGCCGGCTGTTTTCTTGATTGGTTTTGGGGTTTCTCCACTGCGTCTAGGGGGAAATGGTTTTCTCCCAGCGCCACCAGCACCACCACCAGCACGAAAGCCACCTTTGAAGGGTGGTTTGCGTTTTTTGGGCAGATCGGCGATCGCTTCGGCTTTTTCTACTACTAATACGTCAGCTTCCCGCTTGGCTTTAAAGTCCCAGAACTTGCTCACGGCTTTGGTACTCAGTACACCCCGCAGTTTCAACTTAAAATATTTGGGTTTATCGGTTGATTTGCGCGGCGCTTGCTTAATTTTGACCACTAAGCTCTTAGCGTCAAAAGACTGGTACACCACTTCGCCACGAACAGAAAAACTACCATCAGAAAATTCTTCTTGGTTTTCGGGTACATGATCATCAGTTGTCTGCAACTTTTGGGAACCCGAATCTGGCTTTTCCTCCTCTGTTGGCTGTTGAGCCAGATTTTCTGGCTCCCAAACCCCAACAATTTGGAGGTGCAAGGTGTCGTTTTCTTGGCGTGTGCGGGGATAAACTACCCACAAATGATCTTTTTCTAAATCAAGGTGATTTTTGACTAAGCTCATAATCCGGCCGAGTAGGACGGCGTTGAGTTCTACACCATCTTTGGTTAGCAGTATACCTTGAGTAAATTGTTCGCTGCTAGCAAGGTAACGACCTCGGACTAACCCGATGGCTCGGTACTGCATCGGCTCACTGGGAGGTGGAATCGGTCGCAGGCGATGACTTAGGTTTCCATTTGAGGTAGTTTCCCCAGGCTGAACGGAGGATTTTTCTGGCTTAGAGTCATGCACTGCTACTGTATGAACATTAGCGGTAGCCTCTTTATAGGTTAGAGGCTGATGGTTGGTAGAAGAGTTGGAAGATTCAGGCAAAGGCATCAGGTCGGAATTCATAAAAACTCCTTGCGGCGGAGATACATCCCATAATGGGATTTTACGAAGGCAATGGAAAAAAAGCGTTTGTGCGGTTGATGAAACTATATTGGCTTTTCATAAACCTACACCAGAGCGCCCAAGACAATGGTAAAGACGCTACATTTGCATTAATACGCTAATGTAACTGAGAGCCTTTACACTAGTTTCGGAAGCATATCATAAGTACAATTCTGACGGCTCCTCCTAAAGTCATCACTTACTTTGGCAATGTGAATAGTTAATTGTTATAAAATTCACAGGCAATTGGCGGTATTCCGCAAGGTTTTGGAAATTTTTCGCTTTCCGATTTATGTAAATGATCATGTCGTTTGAATTCTGGAGTAAGACAAAACTGTGTCTCAACCGCGCAATCGTTGGCTAGTTAGGATCATCTTAGCGCTCGCAGTTTCTGCTTTTGTGGGCGTTTCGGTCATTCCTATTATTAGCGCCATTAATAATCCGTCGTCCTCAAACCAAAATGCCGCCAGCACTAACAGCAGCGTACCTTCCTCTGACCAATTATCAAAGTTGCAAGACGAAGTACGAGGTTATGAATTGGTTTTGCAACGGGAACCAGAAAATCAAACTGCGCTGAATGGCTTATTGCAGGCGAGGCTACAACTGCTCAGTTTAAAACAAGGTGAGATTCAAGGAGTAATTGAGCCGCTAGAAAAGCTAGCTAAACTCAATCCGCAACAGTCAGAATATGGAGTGCTGTTAGCTCAAGCAAAGCAGCAACTGGGCGACCAAGAAGGCGCAGCTCAAGCTTATCGCTCCATTTTAGACACTAAACCCGGTGATTTAAAGGCTTTGCAGGGCATGGTTGCTCTGTTGTTAGATCAGCAACGTCCTGAATCCGCCGTTGGTTTGCTTGAACAGACCCTTTCCAATGCAGATCAGGGAAATAAAATTCAGCCGGGAAGTGTGGATACGGTGGCTGTACAGGTGCTATTAGGGACTGTTCATGCTTCCCAGAAGCGCTATCCTCAAGCTACTTCTGTCTATGAGCAAGCAATTAAGAAAGATCCTCAAGATTTTCGTCCCGTTTTAGCAAAAGCAATGCTTTTCAGAGAACAAGGCAAAGTTGAAGAGGCTAAACCTTTATTTGATAGCGCTGTGGCTTTAGCACCTGCTCAATACAAGGATGAAATTAACAGGGCGGCGGCTTCTCCCTCTCCTGCGCCAGCGCCAGCGCCTGCTGAATCGCCCTCAACTCCTGCTGAAGAATAAGGATATAGGGGTAGGGGAGAAGAGGAAAGGTTATTCAGCAGCCGGGAGTATAAAGTAGTAATTTCCAACTCCCCCCTGCACCCTGCTCCCTGCCCCCCTGCTTCTTCCAACTCCCCACCTCAAATTCCTTCTACAGCCGCAACGATACCAAAAATCAGAAATAGACAGCCGCCGGCAAAGGTGAGTTGACGTTCGGAAATGCGTCCGGCTATGAGTTTACCGCCAATGACTGCGATCGCGGTACAAATTGCGTGTCCTAAAACTGCACCCGCAGCGACTCCTACGGCGTTATAGCTGGCGGCTAGGGCAATGGTAGCAATTTGTGTGCGATCGCCCCATTCTGCTACAAATGTGAGTGTAAAGGCTTCTATTAAAATTGCTAAAGGAGTTTTTATATTTGTTTCTGACTCGGCTTTTTCTACTGCCTCTTTAGCCTCATTGACTTCTGTCTCACAGTTACCACCAGACATTTTACTAGCTGCATATAACAGCTTTATCCCAAAGGCAAAAAATAAAACTATTTCGGCGTATTTCACATAAGTTTGTGGCAATAAAGATACAACTTGCCCAAATAGTACCGATATAATTGTCATCGCAGCTAAGGCGGATGCCACACCGATGAAGACTAGCTTTCGCGAGTGTTTCATCGCCAAAATGACAGCGATAAAAAATGTTTTATCCCCTAGCTCCGAAATTGTAATTAGGAATAAACCTGCTGTAAATGCTGTTAACACTCTCTCAAACTCCTGAAGGATTTTTTACCTGTGTGGAGCTTCAATGAGAGTGGTCAGACTTCACTGAGAGCTTCACACAATTTTTTGTGTAAACTCAGTGAAGGTCTCGCTACCAAATATTTTTTATTTGTCATCTGAACCAGGCTCATCGCCAGTATGTTGATTCAGATGCACTGGCTTGTAAATTAAAACTTACGTACCAGCAGCTACTCCCCTTCGATTTGATATCAATTATACATCTATCTTTAGTAGGAGTCAAGCAACAATAAATTTTGCTTAACTCCACTTTGATTTTATCCCTAAGAGGTTGTTTGAAAAGTGTCCGGCTGTGATTTTAGGCACTTAATGATCCCCCCTATCCCCCCTTGAAAAGCAGGGCTGTTTCATTCCCTCAAAGGCTTATTATGTCAAGGGATATTTAAAGCGATCGCTCTAAATATCCTGAGAAAAATTTGAATTTTTTGGATTGAAATGTAGGTTTTCCATGACTTATGTCCCAAAAATTATCCCTAATGATATTGACAAATCCTCCCTCCTGATGGAATGAAACAGCCCTGCCTTGAAAAGGGGGGAATTAGAATCAAAGTCCCCCTTTTTAAGGGGGATTTAGGGGGATCTAGAATGTTTTGCTACCGACAATAAGACTTTTAAAACATCCTCTAATAATAATCCTATTCAGCGCTGCTAGTAATTGTTTCTGGCATAGCTGAAGAGTGATGTTCTGCTATTAGCCATTGATTGCCAACTCGATTATAGACAAAGGTATATCTTGCTGGAACTTGCTGAATTTGACCATTATTGACGACTGTAAATGTATATATCCCTGAATCAATAGCGACATCGCAATAAAGGCGAATACTACGGTAATTAATTTTGCCTACGGGTTTCTTTTTTAAGAACTTGACAAAATAATCCTGAATTTCTTCATGATTTCGTCGCACTTGGTTGGAAACTGTCGGCAACAAAATAGCATTTCTGGCATAATTCTGAGTAACTAAATTTGGATCACCTGTTTGTAAAGACCTGTTCCATCGGTCGAAAAGTTCGGTAATTTCTGGTCTAGTCGTCCTGAGACAGTGCCTTTGGGCTTGAACAGGAGTTATTGGCACAATACTTGAAAAAGCAAGCGCTGCACCAAAAACTGATAATAAGGCATACCCAGGAATTGTTGTTTTCATAACTTTTTCATCTTTACACTACAGTGGTCTGTGGACACTCTAACTTGACTGTTACAAGGGACAGGTTAAAAGTAAGTTTTATAGTGTTTCACACTTCTAATAGTATGATTGAATTGCTTTTAAAAAAAGTTCCCAGGCAGAGCTAAACTAGTCAAGAACTATATATCAATATAGCATTTACCAGTCTAATAAAGTACAAAATTATCTGCGTTTATCTGCGTCCATCTGCGTTTAATTATTAGTGCTTGTACCTCACGTGAATGGGAATTGCTATATCAATCATAATAGTTATTATAATTGCCATTTTTTTTGTCCTCTATAAAAAGAGAGTTAAGTCTTGAAAAATTATGTTTTTTTGCATAATATAGGATTCATCTTTGATTTATGAAACACACGTAGGGTGTGTTATCGAGGAGAGTACGGCACCAAGCCCCAAAAGACGGTGCGTTAGGCTAAAGCCATAACACACCCTACATATACTTAGATTTTTTCAATAATCAAATCGGATTCCTATAAACTTGAACCTCCCATGACTAGAAATGATGCGATTCCTGCTTCAACGATCTCTGCATCAAAAGAGGACTACAAAATGAATAATTTAATTTGCGAACATTCCTAATACTTTCGCTCTTTTGGCTCAAACATATTAATTACCACGGGGCGATATTGAATATCAATGCCTGCGGGTGAATAATAAGCCATTGTATGTTGCAGAAAATTAGCATCGTCTCGCTGGGGATAATCTTCCCGGAAGTGTGCGCCGCGACTTTCTTGACGATTTAGGGCTGAGGCCAGAATTGTTTGTCCTACCACCATCAAACTTCGTAATTCTAAGGCTTCTACAAGTTCGGTATTCCAGCAGCTACCTTTGTCGTCTAAATATATTTGCGGATATTTTTCTTGTAATTCAGTGATTTTTTGCCAACCTTCACGCATAATTTCTTCAGTCCGGAAAACCGCACAGCATTCAGTCATACAATCTTGGAAAGCTTGACGAATTTGATTAATCCGATGTTTCCCTGGCTGTTCTATTAAGGCTTGGATTTCTTGCTGGGCTGCTTGGATGTAGTATTCTTCATTCACAGCAGGTAATTTACGATTCTGCACATATTGAGCGATCGCCGCCCCAGTCCGCTTACCATAAACTATACATTCTAGTAGCGAGTTACTACCAAGGCGATTAGCACCGTGTACAGACACACAAGCTGTCTCCCCAGCCGCAAAAAAGCCTTCAACTAAATTATCTCCACTGCTGCGAACTCGTCCATCGGTGTTCACTGGGATACCACCCATACAATAGTGATTTGTGGGGCGAATCGGCATCGGCTGAGTTACTGCGTCAACACCGACTAAGCGGTGGGCTTCTTCCCAACAGAAGGGAACACGACTCATAATTTTTTCTTTACCCATGTGTCGCAGGTCAAGATAAACACAGGGACCCCCTGCACTGCCATCAGGATGAACACCACGCCCGGCGCGAATTTCGTAAGATATCGCCCGTGAGGTAATATCACGAGGAGCTAATTCCATGCGACTGGGTGCGTAATTTTTCATGAAGCGATCGCCTTCACTATTAATTAAATACGCTCCTTCTCCCCGCACAGCTTCCGAAATCAGCACCCCTACCGGATACAAACCCGTGGGGTGAAACTGGACAAATTCCATATCTTCTAGGGGTAAACCTGCGATCGCCGTCATCGCCAAACCGTCCCCTGTAGAAGCATAATCATTAGAAGTCGTATTATAAACGCGACCATAGCCACCAGTGGCAAACATTACCGCCTTCGCCCGCAGCACCTCTATATGCCCATCTAGCAGGTGAAACATCACCACACCCTTGGCCTCACCTGATTCTAAAATCAAGCGCATTACATACCATTCTTCATAGATATGCACACCAAAACGCCGCAGGTTGTTAACCAACTCGTGCAGAATCGCATGACCAGTTTTATCCGCAGCGTAGCAAGTGCGATCGTGAGAATGTCCGCCAAAAGCTCGTTGAGCAATGCGACCATCAGGTAAACGCGAGAATAAAACCCCGATATGTTCCAAATCAATCACCACATCTGGGGCTTCTTGGGTGAGAATAGCCACTGCGTCTTGGTCGGCTAAATAGTCAGAACCCTTGACAGTATCAAAAGCGTGTGCTTCCCAACTATCTTCAGAATCCACATTTTTCAGAGAAGCCGCCATTCCACCTTGGGCGGCGACAGAATGGGAACGGATGGGATGAGTTTTCGCCACCAAAGCGATATTTAAACTAGGGTCAGTGCGTGCAATTTCCATAGCCGCGCGACATCCCGCCAATCCCCCTCCGACAATAATCACATCATGTTCCAGCATAATTAACCCTGTCCGCAATCAGTTGTTGTTCTATTTTGACCTCTCCCCGCGCTAAAGCGACGGGGATTCTAAACTGTTGCTACGAGGGAGGCTAAAGCCGTCCCTCTCCGCTTCTTAGTTTTGGTTTCCCAGATACGAAATCTGGTAGCAAGGGTCAAAACTTGCCTACAGACCTTGACTAGGCTTAAACCTAATTGTGTCTCTACTTTTCGCATTATGTTTGCGGCTCCATTCAAATCAGCGTTGATTAGAATGCCTTTGTTAGTCCGATACATACCACGTTTTACTCGCCTTCCGCTTGGTGTCCACCCTTCAGGTTTTGCGCCGAAAATAGGCAGAAAATCACCATCTAGAAAACTAGCTTTGCTGGTATACGATTCTTCAGTTTCAACAAAATTGATGCCGTAGTATTCGCACAGTTGTTTAACTCGTTCCTTTAATTTAGCAGTTGGTATTTGTACAAAAGATTGCGTTGTTTTACCTAATTGAGCATTTTGCTTTTGTCCTTGGTTCCATCCAAAAACTAAAGTACCAATTTGATGCTCAATACAATGGCTAACTACTAACTTAGCTGCTTTATTCACAGCATCCCGTATCTGTCTATTACGTTTTTCGGTCATATGAGATAGCTGGCTGTCCCAATAACCTTGAGGCTTGCCTTCTTTTAATGTTGAAATACGTTTGTTGTACCACTGATTCAGCGATTTAACTTTACGCCCATCAATAATAAAACTGGTTCCAACATTAGAAACGCAACTTAACCAGTTGTTAATGCCTGGATCAACAGCCAATGCGTATTCTAGATTTAACTCTAGCTCTGGTGCAGATTCTTGCTCATAGACAAATTCAGCATAAAAGCATTGGTTTCTTGGTAGTATTCTTAGCTCCTTGATATCTGCAAATTTCAGGTTAGAAGGCATTGGTAGCAGGAAACTGTCAAGTTTAAACCAACGTTTAACGGTATTGCCCAAGGGTATTTTTATATTGTTGTCAACAATTTTCAGCGCTTGCTTAGGATAAGTCACAAGCGCATAGCCTTTACCTTTTCGATACTTGGGCAATTTAGGCTTAAAATGCAACTCGCCTCTACTGTACTTTTTATCTAGCTCCTTAAAAGACTTGAACGATTCGGCGACAGACCTAAGTATTTGTTGTGCTGCTTGGGAGTGTAAAAACTGATAATGTTTATTGGTTTTATATTCTTTTTCAAGGTCATATTTACCAATCAACTTGCCTGTTTTAAAAAATAGTTGACGAGCATAATAGATGCCGCAGTTTGTTAACTTATGGGACTCTGAGCAAATAAACTCAAGGACTGCTTTGAGTCCTTCATCTGGATTAACTAGACTTTGCTGACAACCATACATCGTTTTTACCTCCTTGGGATATACTAACACTAAATACTAACAATGTATGTGCATTATGAAAGGAAAAACATTAACAATACGTTTATCTGAGCGTAGAAAGAATAAGCTTTATTTATATGCTGCCCAAAAAGATAAAACTATCACAGCTTTGATTGAAGATTGGATTGATAGCTTAAGACTTGAAGGAGATACGGCAGGTTAAAACCTGCCGAGTCGCGTTTCATCCCCTGTCTGTTCGCGCAGCGTCTCCCCTTGGGAGAAGCACGAAGTACGCAACTACGTTGCTGCTTCTCAGGGGCTTTCACGCTCCCGCTAATTCCTGGTAAAGAGGTGCTAAGGTGCAATGACAACCTGATTGCGTCCGGCGGCTTTGGCACGGTAGAGGGCCGCATCAGCAGCTTGGATCACAGATGTGCCTGTTGTGCCGTGCTTCGGGAAACCTGCGATGCCCAGTGAGATGGTGAGGTTGCCCAAATGCTGCCCGTTATATGCAAGAGTCAGTTTAGCGATCGCCTCCCGAATCCCTTCTGCTTTAATGCTGGTTACCTCTAGGGAAGATTCTGGCAAAATCAGAGTCATTTCTTCTCCCCCATAGCGACAGGGAATATCTGACCCACGCACACTCTGTTTGAGAATTGCGCCAATGGTTTGCAACACATAGTCCCCCACATCATGACCGTAGGTATCATTGAACCGCTTAAAGTGATCCACATCAACCATCACCACACCGATGGGGTGTTGGCGACGTTGGCCACGGGCAATTTCTTGAGTCAAAACTTCTTCGAGATACCGGCGATTATATAAACCCGTGAGGGGATCGCGGATGCTTTGATATTGTAAGCTTTCGCGCAGATTTAGATTGGCGATCGCCAGAGCCACCTGTTCCGCAACAGTACGAGCAATTTGCCGTTTAGCATCGGGTAGCGCCGTAGAGTTATTTGTACTCAGATAAAATAAACCCAAAGTCTCACTCTGGGCAATCATCGGGATGCAGAGAGTCGTGGCGATCTCCTGATCTGCCGGGATATGCTGACAGCGTAACCCTGATTGATGGTGGTGACAAGTATGTAACCTGCCCCGCCGCAAAGCCCAGCAATCCTGGGGGTGAAAGTCCGGTGCAGATCGCAGGTAATCTCCCCAAGATGAAATAACTTCCACACGGTTGCGAGACGCATTGGTAATGAACACTCCCCCGGAACAGTCAGGGAAAAGGGGTTCTACCAAACTGCTGAGGGCTGCACAGGCTTCTGTCACCGTCAGACAGGCTTGGAGGAAATCACTGATTTCGCTCAAGATCAACATTTCTGCATGGCGTTGGTCAAGATCGGCAACCCGTTCTTGCAGTTGTTGATTCACTTGCTGAATCGCCTGTTCCGATTGTCTGATTGCCGTTATATCCCTGAAGGTGACAGCAAAACCATCTTCTAGTTTGACCGCAACATTTTCAAACCAAGACTCAATGCCATCATGGTTGTAGTAGAATTCCCGTTTATAAGGTTTCTCTGATTCCACCACATTGACATACTGATCAAATAGTCCTTCCTTGAGGTTTCCAGGCATTTCCACCAGTAACCGTTTACCAATCAGTTGTTCCGATGAGCGCCCCACCATTTGACAGGCGGCGGGATTACTTAACAACCATTCAAAGTCAATAATCATCCCCTGGCGATCGCGTACCGCCCGAAACGCCATAATCCCATCCAAAGAACTATTTAAAACACTCGTCAGTTGGATCTGGGAAGATTTGAGAGCCTCTTGAATAGTGACAAGTTCGGTAATGTCGGTGAGTAAGCCAGTTATCCCCATGAAGTTGCTTTGCTCATCTAACATTGGTGTAGCTGAAACAATCGCCCACAGAGGAGTTCCATCCTGACGCTGAAACTTGAAGGGATGCTGTTCCTCAATGCCCTGCTGTCGCCGTTCTAGATAGATTTGGGCTTGGGGGCGATCAGCCAGAGAAATGAAGTCCATCACCGTAGTACCTGCCATCTGGGCCGCAGTGTCGCCTAGCATATCTGCCATCCTCTGATTGACAAAGGTAGTTTTGCCCTCTGCATCTAGCATCCACACACCTTCTAGGGTGGTTTCAATGATATGGCGATAGCGGGCTTCGCTGGCGGCTAGTTGCTGTTCACTGTATTTGCGATCGCTAATATCTTTGAGAAAACAGTAATGTCCGATAAATGCCTTCTGCTCATCGTGATCAGTAATCATGATCACCTGCTTATAAAACAGAGAACCATCCTGACGTATGCCTCTAGCTTCTGCCTCGACTTTGCCTGTTTCCAGCATGATTTGATAGGCCGATTCCAGAGCAGGTAAATCCTCTGCATAAACTGTAACCGTCCATACCTGACCAATTAATTGATCCGGTTCGTAGCCGCAAATCGCAGCATAGGCGCGGTTAACGCTGATGTATCTTCCAGTTGCATCCAAGAAGGCAATGCCTTCTACAGCGTTTTCCATCACCAGATTGATGTTGCGGAGATTGTTTTCCGCTCGTTTGCGAACAGTCATGTCTATATGACAGCCAATCATCCGCAGGGGTTTGCCGTCGTTATCCCACGAAATCACCTGCCCCGAACATACCACCCAAACTGTTGAACCATCCTTGTGACGATATCTGACTTCGTTATAGTAGGGAATCTCCCCATAACTTTGAATATGTTGCTCAAAACAGACTAATGCCCTGGTTAAATCCTCTGGAAAGATCAGTTTTTGCCAGGTGTCTGGTGAATTGGAGAGTTCGTGATCATCGTAACCAAACATCTGTTTAAAGCCAGGGCTGAGGTATTGTTGATTGCTCTGAAGATCCCAATCCCAATAGCCTGCGAGGATGACTTCTAAGATTTTCTCTAGAAGTTTAAGTTCATGACTGACTTGTTCCGCCTGACGCTGCATAGCTTCGGCACGCTGATGTTCAATTTCCAGTTGTTTGCGTTCACTGATATCTTGAACCGTGTAGGAAAATTGCGATCGCCCACTGTCAGCAATGCCAATAAATTGGACTACCGTTGACAACCAGTAAGTCTGAGCCTCTGTTTCATGTTCATATTCAAATTGAACCGCCTGTTGCATCTCCTGGCTTTGGTGGTAGTGAAACAACCAACGTTGGATATGCTTTGGTGGAACTCCAATTTCACTAGCCCATTTGTGGTCGAGGGCTGCGGGCGAAACCCCAAAAAACTGGAGGTTGGCTGGGTTATGGTGTGTATGGAGAATGTCATTGTCTGACAATTCCACCACTCCCAGAATCAGGGGCGAAGACTCATAGAAGATGCGGAGAATCGTTGTTTGCTCCTGGAGAGTTTTTTCCACCTGACGTTGGGCTGTCACATCCCGCAAGATGGTGCGGGTGGCAATGGGTATCCCTGCTTCATAGCGGACATTGAGACCACCTTCTAGAAGAATCCTCTGCCCTGTTTTACCCACAAAGGCAATTTCCAATCGCTCAACATGGTGGACTATTTCCGATTGCAATTCCTGAAATATCCTTCGATAATCTGGTAGATATTCAGGGGCAATGAGGTTAAAGATAGTCAAGGCGGCAAGTTCATCGCGCTGGTAGCCTAGAGTGGTGAGCCAGGCGCGATTAACATAGAGAAACCGCCCATCCTGCAACGAGACGCTCTGGATCAGGTCGCTGGCATTTTCAAAGAAATCTTCGAGTTGGGCGTTACTCTGGCGCAGCTTCAGTTCGGCTTCGTTCCGTTCCGCTTCGAGGCGTTTTTGTTGACGAATATCCCTGACAATTTTCGATGCGCCAATTACCACACCATTTTCGTCGCAAATGGGGGAAATGGTTAACGCTACATCTACCAAGCTGCCATCCTTATGTAACCGTTGGGTTTCGTAGGTATCAACCGACATCCCTTGGTGGATGTGCTGACACTTCGATGCGACTTCAGACTGGCGCTCTGGCGGTATCAGCAACGTGATCTGCTCACCGATGGCCTCTGAGGCGGTATAGCCAAATAATTTTTCTGCCGCCTGATTCCAAGTAGTGATCATGCCATCCAGGGTTTTGCTAATAATCGCATCCTGGGACGATTTCACGATCGCCGCCAGTTGAAACCGTTCATCTTGGCTTTGGCTCAGGGCAATTTCGGCTTGTTTGCGTTCGGTGATATCAATGGCGGAGGGAATCAGATGAGTGATTTTCCCAGTAGCATCACGCAGGGGATTGAGGGAAAAGTCAATGATGATGCGATCGCCTCCCCGCACCTGTATGGGAATATCAAACCGCACGCAGTTTCCTTGTTGGGCTTGGGCGATCGCCTCCCGAATTTTTGCCTGTGCATCTATTGAATACTGCCACCAGTAGGCATCAGCAAAGAACTTACCAATTACATCCTCACGGGTGATTCCAGCCACATCCAGGGGAGCTTGGTTGGCCTCAATCAACACCCCATCCAAGGTTAATACCCCCACAAAGGTTAACAAACTATCGAGAACCTGGCGTGAAAAAGTTTCCCTTTGGTGCAGTGCTGTGGCGACCTCGTTACACTCCTCCACTTTGGTTAAAAGTTGCTGATTAGCCTGCTCTAGTTCCTGGGTGCGAGTGGCTACCTGTCCTGCCAAATCTGCCTTTGCGGCTTGTAACTGTGCCACCAAGTCTGCTTGATAAATGGCGATCGCCAGATGGACAGCAATTTGCCCCAACCCGTCCATTTCTTTCTCTGTCCACGGGCGAGGAGCCTGACAATGATGGCAAATCAGCAAGCCCCAAAGCTGGGATGCACACAGAATTGGAACTACCAAGTTGGCTTTTACCTGAAATCCCGCCAAAAATTCCGCATGACAAGGGGTGAGGTTAGCAGTAGTAATATCGGCGATCGCGCGGATCTGCTTTTCTTGATAGGGTTCCAGCCAGCAGGACTCAAAGCAGGCATCATGCACCACCCGATCCAGTAATGACCACTGGGGGTCGGAAATGGCTTCCACCACCACTTGACCGCGACCATCCGGGTCAAATTGGTAGAGTAGCACGCGATCGCACTTAACAACCTGATGCACTTCGTCAGCAGTGGTTTGTAAAATCGTTGCTAGGTCTAAGGATTGACGGATCTTGAGAGCGATTTTTGCTACTAAATGATCCCAATTCAAGTCAACTGAAATCACATCGCTATTTTGATGAGCAATATCAAAATTCAACTATTGTTTTGCTCCTGTCATCATCAGAGGCATAACCATAATATTCAGTTCCTCTATTCTTGCTATATGATGTAAATCTTGTTCCCTGCTTCCCCTTGCCCCCTTGCGCCCTGCTCCCCTGCCTCTTTTGTAGGGCGATGAATGGAAGCGAGATTTTCCAGACCCCGTGAAAAATAATATCAGTGGATGAGTACACAATAATCGGATAAAAATACCCTGCTCATAGCAGGGTGTCAAAATGATGATTTTGTTAAATCAGCTAGTTGCTTGTACTGGTTGTTGCTGGGAAATATTACCGGGTATGGGTTCGCTCTTCATTCCTGGAGATATAGCGGTGACTTCAATATGATTGAATAGCGTAGTTACGAATGCAAACAGCAAAAATGGCAGTGATAACAGAACTATCAGACCCACAGTTGCTAAAGCATATACAGGTCGTTTAGCACCCATCAACGCCAAAGCAGAAGCCAAACTGAGAGTGATTGTGATTAGCCAAACAATGATTTGACCGTAGATATCACCAAAGGTGAGGGTACAGACGAACTGGTATTTTTGAGTATTATTCTTGTTCATTTTTTATATTTTCTTCAAGTATCTCCTATAGGTTCTACGTTAAAGCCATGTTTGGCTTGCAGCCAATTTCTCAATATTTTGGCAAATTTTGTAATTTTACTTCACAATTTTTTTGGGGTGACAAAGCCTAAATTAAATCTTGTAGCTGTTGGAGATCATCCGTCCCAGCCATTTTTATGTGATGAATGATACTTGCGCTTTAACTCCGATTATGGTAATAATTGCGGAAACTGACTAAATTAAATTAGTTTCTACTTATCAAAGGATATTGTGCGGTTAATTAAATAATATCTAGTAGGAGTTTTGTAACAAAAAGGACATTTTTTTTGATACTAAGGCTCTAATATCATTTGTGGTTAAGCAATAACTAGAAATTCAGCCTAGCTGGAGTCAAGGTTACACCTGCTTTAGCCGACAATAGTATAAATCAAACTACTAGGCAGTTTCTAAACTATGAACTGGAATCAAATATAGGGGATCGCTACTTTCAAAATCAGCAATCAATAAGTATAAGTTAATGGAAGGCCATATTTATATTTTCTTTGTTATTTTGTATTTAACGGGACAGTTATTCGTGATCTAGTGAGCTTAAATATAGATTAAGTGAACTATTTACCAGCAGATTCTATGCAAATTACTCACTTTGTGCTTTTGCTCGTTCCATTCATCAGCACAAAACAAATTCCCGACATAGATTGCATGGTAAAGCTCGAAATTGGCAAATAGTTTATCAATACAAGGAAGACCTTGCTCAGAACTATGCTTAAGACAAATAATCAACATATTATCCTACCTGCTTTTATCAACTCCGCCGAAGTAGAAGCCACGCATCAAGCAGGTAGCAAAAATAAATTTACTCGCCCTAAATTCGATTTACTGCAACCATTGCGTAACAAGCTAGACAATCTCGAAATCAAAAATCGCGACTTTGCTCACTTGATTGCGAAATTGATTCCGGCGCAGTGTCCTTTTGAGCGTGATGTCATTTTATTTGGTCGCAAAATAGCCCACATTCCCGCTTTGTGTAAGTTCAATCCACTTTATGATCAATTTGTCGGCTTGCGTTTTCGGGCATTGTGTTATTTAGTAGATAAGTGTGGAGAAGACATCCAGACCTACTGCTAAATCCCAACCGAGAAAACATAGCATGGAAATTAAAATTGAGCATCAACCGAGTGCAGAACATCTTAAGGAGTTAGGTGTTTTCAAATGGGAAATTTGGCAGAAAGAAATCTCCAAATTTCCCTGGACTTATGATACTCAAGAGACTTGTTATTTTTTGTTAGGTGATGTCGTTGTTACGCCTGATGGTGGACAACCAGTGCAGATGGGTAAAGGTGATTTAGTCACTTTTCCTGCTGGTATGTCCTGTACATGGGAAATTACAAGCGACGTGAAAAAACATTATTGCTTTGATTAAGTAAGTGGGCGAGAATAAACCTAACTATGTGAAGCAATCTAAAAATATTGTCATTTAGTTCGTAGTAATTGCTCATAGCCCTTAATTCAGGACTTTAGTCCTGACTACAAACCTTGAATTATTTATGACAAATTACTAAATAAAACTCAATCGCTCATCAAGAGCAGATTTTATCTGCTCTTTTTGGATTGGTTAAATACTAGATTAGGACTTACGCACTGTACAAATTAATCATGGTATACTGTTGCCAGAATAGCCAATTTCCGGCTTTGAACAATGATTATGTTGATAGTAAATATACCCGTGTGGTAGGGGTTTAGCAATGCTAAACCCCTACGAAATATGTGCTTAGTGTTAAACATATTTGGTATTTATTGTCCATGCGTAACTCCTATAGATTTATTCTAATTTTTCCCATTCTTCGGGAAGCATATTAGCAATCAGTTCAAAACCACCTTTGTCATCAGGCTTAACAACGTAAGCCATACCCTGTGGGTCTGGATAAATCCCTGTTGCAGCTTCAAATAAATCATCATGACCGACAATGATAGTATTAGTTCCTGTTGTGGGTACAGCCGTTAACATTGGTGTTAGCTGGGCTTTCATCTCAGCCGTTTGTTCGGGGGTATAGTCTTCCGCCTTGGGAAAGTTGAGGTCAGCATTTTTCTCGTATTTACCAAAGGCTAAATCTGCTGTTTGCCAAGCCCGACAATACTGACTAGAAATTACTTTATCAAAAGGAATAGCAGACTTGCGAAACCCTTCCCCAATACTTCTAGCTTGTTTCCATCCTGTTTCACTCAGCATCCGTTGAGTTGAACAATCACCCATCTCCGCTTTTAGTTGGTCAGCATAATCTTTTTCTGTTTGGGTGTGGCGAAAATAAATTACATGACCCCCTTGTTTTAAAGCATTTAGAAGGGCTTGACCACTGAGTTTATCCTGAAAATCCGCATTGGCTTGTTCTCCCGCACTAATTTTTTCCTCACTTGCTACGGGTTGAGCAGTAGTTTCAGGTGTGTTTGTGTTTTCACTTGTTGGTTCACTAGGAGTAGAATCACATCCAGTCAAACCTAAGACCGCAGTCAATAGATATCCACCGACAAAGACATAAGATTTATTTTGTAATTGTTTGAGCATTTTAGGCTTGGTAAAAGTTGAGAATATCAATAAATAATATCAGCATTTGTATCAGTTAAGAAATATTGTCAATAAATTATGTGAGAATTTGAATAAGATGATGTTTGTAAAGTGTGATTTATTACTGACTGGCGATTAGAAATCGCGGCTATACAGACAAAACCCGCCTACGCGGGTTAAAAACCTTTATTTTTCATTGCTAACTTTCAAGAGCTTGTTTCCCGGTATTAGGTTAAAATCCGAATATTGAGAAATTTAAGTATAAAAAATCGATAATGGCGACTGAAGAGCATTTAGCAATACTGAAACAGGGTGTACAAGTTTGGAATAAGTGGAGGAGTGAAAATACAGATGTAGATGCTGACCTGAGTCATGCTGACCTGAGTTATGCTGACCTGATTGATGCTAACCTGCGTCTTGCTAACCTAAGTAATGCTAATTTAAGTAATGCTAACCTGAGTTATGCTAACCTGAGAAGGGCTGATCTGCTTGATGCTGACCTAAGAGGGGCTGACCTGAGTAGTGCTGACCTGGGTGGCGCTAACCTGAGTAGTGCTAACCTGAGTAATGCCTACCTGAGTAGTGCTGACCTGGGTGGCGCTAACCTGAGTAGTGCTAACCTGAGTAGTGCTAACCTGAGTAATGCCTACCTGAGAGGGGCTGACCTAAGTAGTGCTAACCTGAGTAATGCCTACCTGAGAGGGGCTGACCTGAGAGGGGCTGACTTGAGTAGTGCTGACCTGGGTAGGACTATTTTATATGAATCGAAAGTAATCGCTACAAATTTTTATAACGTAACTCTGACAGGTGCTTGTATAAAAGATTGGAGTATTAATAGTGAAACAAAACTAGATAAACTACTTTGTGAATATGTTTATTTATCTGGTGAATATGATGAGGAAGAAGACAGAATTAACCCAGAAGAACGACGACCGATAGAAGGTAATTTTTTACCTGGAGAATTTGCTAGTTTATACAAAAAAATCATAGAAAATACAGACTTAATTTTACGCAAAACTCCCGAAACTCCTAATATTGCCAATAACCAAGGAGTTCAGTTTAATCCCGATTACAAAACTCATACTTGGCAAAGGCTAACATTTCGCTCAAAAACAGAAATCAAAATTGCTGAAGCACTAGACAGGGCTGAAGTTTTATTTTTACCAAACTGTTTAGCTCGACTCAATACACCCAATGGGAGAGCTAATAAAGAGGCTGATTTCCTAATTTGTTACAACGGTAAATGGGGAATTTTGGAAGTTGATGGACCGTATCATACCCCAGAACGCAGAGTAGAAGAACAAGAGAGAGAACGCATTTTTAGAAGACACGGTATCAAGGTGGTGGAAAGATTTGATTCCTCTAGGTGTTCTGAAAATCCAGATGAGGTAGTCCAAGAATTTTTTAAAATGCTAGAAATTGGATATTCCTAATCTAGATTTTTCTGCAAAATGCAACTACATTTAAGCACTTGGACAGAAGTTGAAGCTTATTTACAACAATCACGGGGTATTATTCTCCCCATTGGTTCTACTGAACAACATGGTCCCACAGGTTTAATTGGGACTGATGCGATTTGTGCAGAGGCGATCGCACGTGGTGTAGGTGAAGCAACTCAAGCGCTCATTGGTCCTACAATCAATGTGGGCATGGCATTACATCATACCGCTTTTCCTGGCACAATAAGTCTGCGTCCCAGTACGATGATTCAGGTAGTACGAGATTACATCACCTGTTTAACTAAAGCTGGTTTTGCCAAATTCTATTTTATCAACGGACACGGCGGTAATATTGCCACCCTCAAAGCTGCTTTTTCGGAAACTTACGCACATTTGGAAGATTTGCAGATTGCCAACGCCCAACAGGTACAATGTCAAGTAGCTAACTGGTTTATGTGCGGTTCTGTATACAAACTCGCTAAAGAATTATATGGCGACCAAGAAGGCTCTCATGCAACTCCTAGTGAAGTCGCCCTTACCCAGTATATTTATCCAGAGTCCATAAAACAAGCACCCCTCTCACCAGAAGTTGCCAGTGGACACAGAATTTATAGTGCAACTGACTTCCGTAAAAGTTACCCAGACGGACGCATGGGTTCAAATCCGGCTTTAGCAACCCCAGAACACGGTAAGCAATTTTATGACTTAGCGGTGAAAGAACTCAGCAAAGGGTATTTAGAATTTTTGAACGCAGAATAGAAATACTGTAGCCCGACATTGATACCTATCTGAGAAACAGTTTCCGGTGCGTCTAGCTGGTTATCCACTGTCAAATCCGGAATTTTTCAGAGGGCAATTGTATTAAAAGTATGACAAAATAACCTTTGGGTGGTAGCTGGAAACCTCTATCAAGTTGGTAAATTAGGGTCAATACTAAAATATGTCTACAAACAGCAAAAATAGAGAAATACTTATACTGGTGCTGACTCTATTGCTCACTGGTGGAGTTTTAGGATTGGGTTTGTGGTACTTCAAACTATTGCCTGGACTAACACCAAATTCTATAGAACCCAATCAGAATGCATCGCAAGCTTTAAATAAGGATCAATCTTCTGGGTCTGAATCTAGTCCAGTTCAAGGTTTTGATGTAGGAAGTTTAGATGCAAGTTTACCAAACCCAACAGTTTTAAGCATTGATGGCAGTGTAACTATAGTCACTCTAGTTAAACAGTTTCAGATTGCCTATAATTTTTTAAATCCTAATTTACCCACAACTTACGGGATGCCTGATGGTAAACCTAATGGTACTAATGCGGGATTAAAAAACCTGATTGATGGCAAAGTATTAATGGCAGCTAGTTCACGTCCCCTGAATGGTAGCGAATTGTCAGCAGGAATTGTGGGAGTACCTATTGCGCGTGATGGTTTAGCTGTGGCGGTAGGTATTAATAACCCATACAAAGGGGGATTAACTGTAGAACAGTTGCGTTTAATTTTTCTCGGACAAATCACCAACTGGTCGGAAGTGGGTGGACCGAATCTACCTATAAAGGTGATTAACCGTTCTCGTGACAGTGGGACTCATTCATTCTTTCAGGAGGCAGTACTTTCTGGTAAAGCTTTTGCTCCTGATGGTGGTAATTTTACTACGGTGCTGCAAGATGAAACTACGCCTATTTTACGGGCTTTAGGTAATGACGGTATTAGCTATAGCACTGTGACTCAAATTGAAAATCAGCAAAGTGTTCGCATTGTTCCTATTAATGGGATATCGCCGACAGATAAAGCTTTAGTTAAAAATGGTACTTACCCAATTAGTCGCGTTGTTTATTTAGCAGTACCACGTAAAACTAGCCCAGCCGTTAAGCAATTTGTGGAGTTGGCTTTATCTCCTCCAGGACAACAGGCTGTTGAACGTGCTGGTTTTATTCCTTTGAAATAAGAGAGTTAAAAATAGGGATGCGATCAAGAATATAAATCAAGAAGACGCGATAAATCGCGTCTCTACAAGGAGGAATTAACTCTTGGCGATTCCTTCTTGACGGGCGGCTTGTTGGACAGCCGCAGCTACAGCAGGCGCAACCCGTTGATCAAAGACTGATGGGATGATGTGTTCCCGATTTAAGTCTGAAGGTTTGACTAAGGAGGCGATCGCACTGGCTGCTTCTAAACACATGGTAGTGGTAATTGTCTGGGCGCGACAATCTAAAGCCCCACGAAATACTCCCGGAAAAGCCAAGACGTTATTAATTTGATTCGGGTAGTCACTGCGACCTGTGGCCATAACAGCGACAATTTTACTGACTAATTCGGGCTGAATTTCGGGAATGGGATTAGCCATAGCAAACACAATCGGGTCCTTAGCCATTGCTTGCACCATTTCCACTGTCAATACTCCGGGTGCGCTTACGCCGATGAACACATCTGCGCCTTGCATTGCACCCCCCAGTGTACCCTGGGCTTTAACGGCGAATTCTTGCTTCTCTGGGGTCAAATCAGTGCGGCTGGTAGAGATAATTCCTTTGGAGTCGCACATCCAGATTTTTTCGGCTCCAGCTTTGCGAAGTAACCGCGCGATCGCCACTCCAGCCGCACCAGCACCATTAATCACAATCCGGATTTCTGCTATTGACTTATTGACAAGTTTTAAGGCGTTAAACAAGGCTGCTAAGGTAACAATGGCTGTACCATGTTGGTCATCATGAAACACTGGGATATTTAGTTCGGCTCGTAATCTTTTTTCGATTTCAAAGCAACGGGGCGCAGCAATATCTTCTAAGTTGACACCACCAAAAACGGGAGCCAGATGTTTGACTGTCCGCACAATTTCATCTGTATCTTGGGTGTCGAGACAGATGGGGAAAGCATCAAGCCCCGCAAATTCTTTGAATAGCATCGCTTTCCCTTCCATGACTGGTAAAGCCGCAGAGGGTCCCAGATTTCCCAAACCCAAAACGGCACTACCATCGGTAACAATGGCGACGGTGTTTTGTTTAATGGTTAAACTGTAAACTTCCTCTGGGTCTTGAGCGATCGCTGTACAAATTCGACCAACTCCAGGAGTATAAGCCATTGCTAAATCAGAAACACTCTTGATGGGAATGCGGCTGACAATGCCAATTTTGCCCCCACGATGCAAATTAAAGGTGCGGTCATAAACACTGAGCAACTTAATATCTGGCAATGCTTTCACTGCTTGCACAATAGTCTCGGCGTGTTCGGTACTAGCTGCATCTACAGTAATATCACGGGTAGATTCATGCCGGGTTTGTTCAATTAAATCGATTTGACCGAGATTACCGCCACAAGATGCGATCGCCTGGGTAATTGATGCTAACATCCCCACACGGTTGGGAATTTGCAAACGCAGGGTCAAACTAAAACTAGAATTAGGAGTTAGGGTTGCCATTGTAATTTTTGATTTTAAGTTTTAGATTTTATATCGAATTTACATATCGAGCTGCGTTGAGAGTGAATCTCTGATCGCAAATAGGAAAGGATAATATGATTCTATACTTCTATAACAGCCTTGTAATCAAGACTTTTGGGACTTCCCAATCCCAAATTGGTATGAGTGTTCGTACCCGTAATTTAGCTATAAAACTTGACAAACTAATGTTTCCTTTTCTCTATGTAGACAAAAAATCGGATACATCTTTAAGTTTAAATATCAATACATAGGTATAAAAATTATCCGAATCTAAATTACAGCGTTTCCAAATAGCTCAATAAATCTGCCATTTCTTGAACGCTAGGTTGGAATTTTGGCATTGGCGGTGTTTCGCCACTAATCACTTGATGAATCAGCTTATATTGTGACTTGCGCTTTGATACGCCTTGCAAACTCGGACCAACTAGCCCATCGGCTTCGGGTCCATGACAAGCAGCGCAGTTAATTTGAAAGATCGCGTGTCCTTGAACTGAGTCTCCTTTGAGGGAAAAGACATTCTTCACGTAAGGATCAGAAGCTCTAACCATTTGAACACCAAAAATGCCCAAAGGGGCTGCTAGCAGTATCACCAGAGCCGACAAGGCGATCCACTGAATCAGAGTTTCCGGTTTGGTAATCTGGTTTTCCAAAAGGTTTGCCGTAGAAGTGGAGTGTACTAAAAATTTTTCATTTCCTACACATAGCTTAAAAGTTCTTGATCGTGTCTGCAAGCACAAATGATAATTTCTTTATGATCATTAGTCTTGCCAAAGCATTGTCGGACTAGGGATTCATCACAAGTGTTTGGTAGAATGAACAGCAGAAACGAATATTGAACAATTGTAAACAGGAGACTGAAAGTGGTTGAACCCTTGCTATCCGGTATTGTCCTTGGTCTGATTGTGGTTACTCTGGCTGGGCTATTTTTCGCCGCCTATCAGCAATACAAGCGCCCCAACGAATTGGGCGGTTAAAATTTCTGAGTAGAGATGCGATTAATGGCCAGGACGTTGCCAACTTTCCTGAAGTTGTCGCGACTGGTATCGCGTCTCTACAAGAGCGTTTTCAGCTTAAACGTGAGTCTGTGAAAACGCCAGAGGAAAATCATCCCCGCGATCGCTACGCCAAAAGACTGTCCAACCCATAATCCCACTCCGCCAAATCCTAGAGGGAATCCCAGCACATAGCCACTAGTTAAGCCAATTCCCCAAAAACTTAAAATACTCAACAACATGGGGACTTGTGTATCTTGAAGTCCATATAATGCGCCCATAGCCACCCGTTGTACTCCATCCCAGAATTGTGATAATGCCGAGATGAACAACATCGGCATCGCCAGCTGGAATAACTCTGCATTCGCTGGTTGATTAATGTCTAAATAAATACCAATTATCTGTTGTGGATAACTGAGCAGCACAATCGCTGTCAAAATCATAAAAGCGCCAGCAATAGTTACACCTACGTATCCTGCTCTTCGAGCGCCGGCAATATTTTGTTGTCCCAACCAAAACCCCACCCTGACTGTGACGGCATAGGACATCCCTAATGGAACCATGAAAATCAACATCATGGTTTGATAAACCGTTTGGTGAGCCGCTAAGACCTCAACTCCCAATGTTCCCATAAAAAACGTCACTGCTGTAAATAACCCGTACTCCACCGCAATTGTGACTGCGATCGCCACGCCAATTCTAGCCAACTGCTGAAGAATTTTCGGTCTAAGTTGATGTAAATTCCGCCAGAATGGATACTGCTTGAGTTGTGGGTGAAGGCGGGTGTAAATCAGCAATCCTAAGAACATTGTCCATAACCCAATGGCGCTGGCTAACCCCAGTCCTGCCAATTCCATTCGCGGAAAACCAAACTTACCATAGCCGAGAACATAGTTACCTGCTACATTCACTAATGTTCCCAGAATCACCAGTGGTAAGACTACACTCGCTTGAGAAAGGGCTGAAACATAGCCTCTGAGCATGATAAATCCCAAGCTTGGGAATATTCCCCACAAAACAAAGTTGAGATAGCCCTGTGCTAATCTCACCGTTGATGCAGCTTGTCCCAGGTGAAGCATCACAGAATTTAGATGCCCTACTAGCAACATCATGGGAATGCCCAGAATCAGAGACAGCCAAAGCCCCTGGCGGACAATTTGCTCAATTTGCCTTTTGTCACCTGCTCCCTGTGCTTCAGCCACTAGCAGACTAACTGCTATAACTACACCACTCGACGTATTCAAGACAAACTGAAATGATGTAGATGCCAATCCACCAGCTGCCAAACTTTCTGCTCCCAGTTGCCCCATCATAATGGTGTCTACGAACCCAACACCAGCTTGAGCCACTTGAGCGCCAGCTAACGGAATCGCCAGTTTAATAAACTCATTAATTTCGGTGCGGATATGCGATTTGGTCAGCATCTTTTTTTCCATAACGCTGTCCCATATCTTTGCATCATTGAGACTTGAGAAAGACTTTTGTGTTTGATTTTTCCATGCATTAAAAAACCAGCCGAAGCTGGGTTTTACACAAAAAAACTAGGAAGTATAAATTTTTTATTCAACGAATATATTTGATTTCAGCTTCGAGTTGATGAATTAGCCGATCGTCACTCTTAGCCTTGGCTACTTGCAAGCGATGCTCTAGGCTTTTTTGAATATTCGCTCTATGAGCTTCTTGGGCTTGACTGATAGCTTGTAGTCTATTCTGACTCATAATAATACTCCTGTTTAATTTTTTATGTCTGGTATTCTTAACATATCATATTTTTAGTATCTGTCGATACAGAAAATTGTGTCTTAATATAATTTCATCATTAAGCCATGCCTGAACAACAAATAAATCAAGCATCACTCCTGGCACTCATGAGCGATTTTGGCGATCGCGATGTTTATGTTAGTGTCATGAAAGGAGTTGTGGCTCAAATCAATGCCCAGATTAGGGTAGTAGACTTGACACACCAGATTCCGCCGCAAAATATCGCCGCAGCTAGGTTTTGTCTAATCAATGTTTACCCCTATTTCCCCGTGGGTACAGTATACGTGGCGGTGGTAGATCCGGGAGTGGGTGGTAGGCGCAGAGCGATCGCGGTAGAATTTGCTCAAGGTTTTCTGGTAGGTCCAGATAATGGCATATTTAGTGGCATACTTAGTCAAAGTCCAGCCATTCATACCGTTGAACTCACAAACACTAACTATTGGCGCACACCTGAACCCAGCAAAACTTTTCACGGTAGAGATATTTTTGCACCTGTGGGCGCTCATCTTGCTAGTGGTGTCGCTTTAAAACAGCTAGGAAAAGAAATCGATCCAGCCACTTTGGTACAGTTGGAGATAGGCGAATGTCAACAAACTCATTCCGATGTCAAAGGTTGTATTCAATATATTGATTATTTTGGCAACTTAGTCAGCAATATTCCCGGAAAATATCTGCAAGGTAAAAGTTGGTGTGTGCAAGCGGCTGGGATGATTATACCGGGATGTGAAACTTATAGTGATGTTAAAGTGGGAGAAGTAGCCGCTTTAGTTGGTAGTCATGGCTGGGTAGAAATTGCCATCAATAGCGGTAATGCTTCCTCACAGTTGCAGATTAACTGGCGAGATGCGTTACAAATTTTATACTTGGAGTCAAACCAAACCGCATAGAATTGAGAAAATTAAATTTTCCGTTGAAATACTATTGACAAAATTCACTAAACATGAATACACAAACACTATCGACACCAGAAGTTTATCAAGGTCAGTTTGGGGAATTTACAGTTGATGATAGCGATCGCACAGGCGTGATTATCTACCGGGCTGGGTTAATGGTAGCAGCAATCAGCTTTGCTATAAGCAGCGCCTTGGTTCTATTCAACAATAATCCTCATACTATAGCCGCACTCACTCCTTTATATGCCTGTTTTAGTCTGGGTCTAGGTATCAGCTTATTAACCATTCACATTTACATGGCATTTCTGCACCGACTATTACAAGTTTTTTGGGCTATCGGCAGTATATCAGCAGTAGTACTGGCATTGTCTAGTAGTGAACCTTTAGCGATCGCAGTTTACAACCAACCGCTAACATTATTTGGCATAGGTTTTACCTTCGTAGCATTAACAGGTATTTTTTTCAAAGAAGCTTTTTGCTTTAATCGCCTAGAAACTAAGTTATTAACTTTCATAGTACCGATACTTTTACTGGGACATTTAGTAGGAATTTTACCAACTCACTGGGAACAAATCTTATTAGGAACTTGGTCCAATTTTGTTTCTAATATTTGCACTGCGTAAAGCATTCCAAGCCATTCCGCCAGATATTGGCGATAAATCTGTATTTACTTATTTAAAAGCCCAAAGTTTAGCTAAGGTTTAATTCTTGGCGCTTTCCTCTGATTTTTATGAAAGAACGAACCACAGAGGACGCAGAGAACACAGAGTAATGAAAGTTTCAGAGATTTTCTGTCTCATATTCTCCCCTCCTCGCTTGTCTACCGTGTACACACATCCTCAGCCAAAAAGAGTTTCCAGCCCTAAAAACAAGATTTAATCAGAAATCTTGTTCCCCTCCTCGCTTGCGGGGAGGGGCTAGGGGTGGGGTTTTATGACGCAAAAGAGAATTTCCTGACTTGTGTGTACACCGTAGCCTCGCTTGCGGGGAGGGGCTGGGGGTGGGGTGAAATGATTCTCCAAAAAACAAACAAAAACCCGCCATAAAATTAATATAGCGGGGAATACTTTAAATTCTCAATTCACCATCAGCGACTGAAGGGAGACCATTCTACAACAGCTTCATCCTTCGTATTGGTATTTCGAGATGGAGTCTCACGATTAAACTTCATTTGAATTGATCGTGTTTGTTCACCATCAGCCGCCACACCCACAATTGGATAGTCAATTAAACCATCTTGGAAAGACATTTGGAAGCGGAATGTCCCATCTGGATTTAGCTTAATTTGACGACCGCCAATAGTAACAGTTGCATCAGGTTCAGTTGCACCGTAGACAATCAACTCAGCGTCAGCAACTAACCAGAATTTGCGGGGACTCATTGGTACGCCAGCCGAGAAGCCCGCACCAGACATACCCGCACCAGACATGGTTAAACCAGACGCAGTGGGAACCGCCCACATCCCCACACCAGAGGGGAAAACGTAGGAACTAATCGCCTCTTCAGGACGTGCAGAACCTGGTACTTGGTGCATGGAACCGAAGATAGAACCAGCAACTCGTTGTGATTCAGCAGATTCAGCCAAGCCAAAGATTTCTTCGTATATGGGGTTACTGTTACCATTTACTGCTACTCCTGCTGAAGCTGCGGCTGCTGCTTTCTTCGCAGGGGGGACTAATTCGTAAACAGTTTGACCACGTAAATCTTCTTCAAAATTGACAGTCACAAAGGCATCTTCAATCCAGTCAGATGGATAAACGGGAGGAATGTGTACTCTCGCAGAACGTGCCAATACTAACCAACGACCATCAGCAGTACGGTAGCCAATATCTATAACATAATCGCGATCGCTCACTGGAATGGGAATATACCATTCTCTGGCCAGTTCGTCAGCCGGATATTCTTGAATGCTGTGAGGGCTTTGGTTGTCAATATCGATGTCGGTAACATCATATATCCGTAATGCTAGTTGCTGTCCCCCTTGCTGCCGTAGTTCCGCTTTGTGTTCATGGGGAATATCCCAGTAGGTATAAGCCCATTGAGGGTCGCGGGGTAAAAGTACAATCCGGCTTTCACCATAACCTTGTGGTAGGTCTGCAAGTCCTTCATCAACATCCGCCAAAGAACCACCAGTCCGGTCTTCTTGACCTAATTCAAATTTTGCTGCTTCCACGGTTTCCTGTGCCTCCAGTGAACGAGTTGGACTAAGCGATATTTTGCTGCGCTGGACTTCTTGAATCGCTGCCAGCAATTGAGATTTACGCATTCGGCTATAGCGAGAGATGCTATATTCACTGGCAACTTTTCGTAATTGCCTTAATGTCATCTCCTCTAGTGGTGGGCGTTCTTTTGCCATACCTTTGGCCTCCAGTAGTTTGCAAGGTAAATGATTTCCCTGGGTTACAGAATCTTCTATAAAAATAAAATGTCATCTACCCCAGATAAATTTCTGATTCCTGACTTCTGGTTTTGCCCAGCTTTTAAATTTTTAGTTTGTTCTTAAATTGAGGGTAACTACCTCTCGATTCCGCGATCATGCCATGATCAGCATTTCTTTGGGATCGAAGCAGTTATGAATGTTAAGTAAATATTAACCAGTAAACCTGACTAGGGATCAAGGGGGTTACAGGCACTTTTTTGCCTGTTGTACGAATTTATAAGCTCTTTGGGGATCGCAATGTCATGATTTCATCACAAATGGCGGCAATTGGGTTTCACAGCATGACGCGAATATCATGTTTCCATAACATTTAAGCTATAGATGAGCTAAAAGCCGCAATCTACACAGGAAAGGAAGTTAAATCCCTATGCTTCATCTCCCATCCTCGGCACAAGAAGTGACAAGCGGGCAGCTAATTAATAACTGACATATTTTGGATGCGCCAGACATCGGCTTGTCGAATTAAAGAATATCGGACACGCAAAGTTTCATCAGTAAAATTTCTGATTTGACCCTGGTCATAGAACTGTGTTACTTCCCTGACTGTAGCCACAATGACAGCTTGATCCGATTTTTGATCAAGATATTCCACTTTCACTGTGTGGTTATAAGTCCGATGGCGGTTTTGTGACCTCTCTTGTTGGGCAAGCAACCGCCATTGAGAAAGGGTTGCATCTGTGAGGATATCTTCTAAACTATCCAAATTATATTTGGGACCTAAAGCTGCGGCTTTCGTAGATAGCCAAGTTTGAATAACTTCTTGCGCCGTCGCATCCGTTAAAGAATCTTCTGGAGGTTTCAACTGGCTGGTTTCGTCTGGAATTTCTATTGGTGGTTCATTCAGCTGCAAAGACAACTGTTTACCTTGCAAAACTGGTGCAGGAAAAAACAAATTTTTCATCCATCCAAATGTCGTCGAAACTAACAGCCAAAAAACTAACACCCCTGCCAGAGAAGCAAAAACAGTCCAAACAAGTCGTGTTCTCCCTTCTAAGCTAGCAGCAAAAGCTTGTTGCTGTTGAGGATAACCCCGATTGACAGCTTGATGGGGCTTTCGCCTCCGACGCTTTTTGACTTGACGAGTAGGAGTAGACTTAGCTGCTGCACCATTGAGATGATTTGGAGTCGCCCTGGTTGTGTGTTCAGGATGAGAAAATTGTCCTACATCTGCTGGTGAGTTGGCATTCCACGGAATTTTATTTGGCGGTGTCTTCCCATTAGTTGGGGATTCGTGGACATTTTCGTGTCTTTTGTGATCTGGCGTTGCTGATAAATCTGGTAATGGTGTTTTACCTTGAGCAAATGGTGAGGAAACAGCAGTGGAATGATAATTGTGCAGGGAAGGCTGGGAAAAAGACTGACGGTTGATTACAGACCACTCCTGAGTGGTTTGGGCATCAGTAGGTAAGGCTTCTAAATAAGCTTGCACCTGTTGGTTAGCAAAATAATCTTTCAGCGAGGCTTGCTGTGTAGCTAAATCTCGGAAGTGCAGGAATACTTCATGTTGTAACCACTGTTCTGCATACAAACACAACCCCGGTAGCAAGTCGGGAGAGTCTAGGGATTTTTCCCGAATTAAAGCCAAGGCTTCGTATTCTTGACTCAGTTCTAAAACACGGGTGGCTTCTTCTGTTTGCCCCAATAGCAGCGCACACAGTGATTGTTCTAAATGCACGTCTTGACGTTTTCCCAAACGCATCAGCATTTGCTTGGCTTGACGAATTAACGCCGGTTGACGTTGAGTGAATCCCCGTGCTAATAGGGCATAAACCGCCAAGTAAGTGGCAACAGCAGAGGGACGTTTACTTTCTGCTTCAAATAGCTTATGCTGTTCTGAAACGGTTAAATAGTTGCGTAATTGCTGAATAAAACGCAAAAAATCATCTATATTCAGACCAGATTGATCATTGCCAGAACCATCGATACCACCGCGATCGCTCAATATTTCCCGCAAAAACGCTAACCCTTGTCGTCTTTGGGCCACCTTTTCTTCCGGTAGTGCCAGCAGTTCCAAAATTCGATAGGGGCGCAATTTATACAAGTCACCCTGCATTTCCGCCTGTACACTAGCAAATAGCCCTTCACGCGCTAGCAGTTCTTGACCAGTTTCTAGGGAAATAGCCGCATTTTCATAGTGACCTTGCTGCCAATGCTCCCGACCCAGTTCTAGACAAGCCAGAGCCACAGTCAGAACAATATCTGGGTAATCAGAATTTTCGAGAAATTCTTCACTTGCCAGATTATTAGCCATTCTGGCAGATGCTATCCCGCTTTGAGTCGTAAGATAATTATGACCTAGCTTTAATACCAGTTCATATTCCCCCAATTCTTGCAGAATTAACAAAGCACCAACTAATTCCTCTTGGGAAATGTCAACACTCAGACTTTGGATGTCGGGATCAGTTTTGTTGCTGTCTGTGTGGTTTCCCACGGCAACAGCAGTATTACCATTGCCGTCGGGGCCATAGGCATGGGCAAGGTAAAGCTGGTCATAACTGTTACGTTCTTTAGGATTGGATAAAACCACGTAAGCTTCTTCTATGAGTTGTTTACGAGAAGAAATTGCTGCTTGAGAATACTCTCGTCGCGGCAATTGCACAATGCGATCGCTGTACGACTGCCGCAACTGTTCATCACTTGCCGCTAACGGTAATCCCAAAATTCGGTAGTAATCTAGCGGAATTCGCACAGTCTACTTCCCCTGCACCGTGATCAACATAATTCACCTAGAGTATTCCAGGCATGTAAAACCGTGCCATAATAGTACGGTGAATAATACCGTGGCTGACTTCCACTATAAGTATATATTGCGACAATTGATTTTGTTACTTCCTAAAATTTGAATAATATTTTAGTAGCATTATTTTGCATTTGCCTAGAAAGCCCCAATACTTTGTGTTAATTCTGGGTATTTTGGCTTTGTAAGAACTTATAGTTACTGATTGTTCACGGATTTCTTCAGCTATGCAGTTAAAGAAACTATCTTTAAAAAAATATGTGTTAATTAAAGATTCGTGATATTAGCATAAATAGCTGCAATTTACAACCATCTACCTAGATAGAAAAATTTCCTGGTTCTTTTTTCTAAATTGTTCATGGATAGGCAGAAACCGAGCTATCCTGATTGATAGCCTATGAACAGGAGTAGAGAGTGAAAAAACTCAGGGGTGTATCTGTTGCCGTTAGGGTTAGATCCTCGCAGAGCGTGGGTAGAACAATCAAAAATTCACTCATTGTTTCGCCTCTATTGCCTATAAACCTTTTTGGTGCATAAATTTTGGTGGTTGAGTTCAGCACATCTTAGCTAATGCAAAGCAGATATTGTCCCAAAGCAACTTATTTGAGATGGTAAATGTCAGTTTTACTATAGGAATACTAAAAAATAATGGTTCAAGAACGTACGTTACCTACATTTAATACCAACACTATCAACATCACCAAAGAAGAAGGGTTGCGGTTGTATGAAGACATGGTACTAGGTCGCTCATTTGAAGACAAATGCGCTGAGATGTACTATCGGGGCAAAATGTTTGGTTTTGTCCACCTCTACAACGGTCAAGAAGCCGTTTCCACAGGTGTGATCCAAGCCATGCGACCAGGGGAAGATTTTGTTTCCAGCACCTACCGCGACCACGTTCATGCTTTGAGTGCCGGCGTACCAGCTCGAGCAGTGATGGCAGAGTTATTTGGCAAAGCCACAGGGTGCAGCAAAGGACGTGGTGGTTCCATGCACATGTTTTCTGCTGAACATGGCTTATTAGGTGGTTATGCTTTTGTGGCTGAAGGCATTCCTGTAGCAGCTGGAGCAGCTTTTCAAAGCAAATACCGCCGCGAAGTTTTGGGAGACCAAAACGCTGACCAAGTAACAGCTTGCTTTTTTGGCGATGGTGCGGCTAACAACGGTCAGTTTTTCGAGACTTTAAATATGGCAGCTCTGTGGAAATTGCCGATTCTGTTTGTTGTCGAAAATAACAAATGGGCAATTGGGATGTCTCACGAACGCGCAACTTCCCAGCCAGAGATTTACAAAAAAGCCAGTGTATTTAACATGGTAGGGGTGGAAGTAGACGGTATGGACGTGTTAGCTGTCCGCGCCGTCGCTCAAGAAGCCGTCGCCCGCGCTCGTGCTGGTGAAGGTCCCACCTTAATTGAAGCCTTGACCTACCGTTTCCGGGGACACTCCCTCGCCGACCCAGATGAAATGCGTAGCAAAGCCGAGAAAGAATTCTGGTTTTCCCGTGACCCAATTAAGAAGCTGGCGGGTTATCTGGTTGAGCAAAATTTAGCAGACGATGCCGAATTAAAAACCATTGACCGGAAAATTCAAGCAGTGATCGAGGAAGCCGTGAAGTTTGCCGAAAGCAGCCCTGAACCCGACCCCAGCGAGTTATATCGCTTCATATTCGCCGAAGACGAGTAAGGTATCTTGTAGAGACTTGTAGAGACGTTGTATGCAACGTCTCTACAAATGTTCAACGAAGACGGATATGTGATTTCTGGGTCTACTCTCAATTAACCTTCAATAAGGACTAAAATTTGTGTTTACTGTCACCCTTCAAGAGCAACAATACAAAACTTACATCCTCAGCGATGACAGTGCAGGCTCTCAAATAGAAGTAGTACCAGAAAGAGGTGGGATTATTACACGTTGGCGCATCCAGGGGCAAGAAATTTTCTATTTGGATACTGAACGCTTTACTCATCCTGATTTAAGCGTCAGGGGTGGAAATCCGATTTTGTTTCCTCTGTGTGGCAATTTACCGGAGAATACTTACACCCATAACGGGCAAGAGTACACTCTGAAACAACACGGCTTTGCGCGTGAGTTACCTTGGCAAGTCACTGAGCAGAAAACTGAAGATAAAGCTAGTCTGACTCTCGTACTCAATAGCAACGAGCAAACCAAGGCAGTTTATCCTTTTGACTTTCAAGTAATTTTTACTTATGAATTGCAAGGGCATACTCTCACAATTCGGCAGGAATATAAAAATCTGTCATCCACACCAATGCCTTTTTCGGCTGGTTTCCATCCTTATTTTCTGACGGGTGGTGATAAGAATCAGCTAGAGTTTCAAATCCCTGCTGTGCAGTATCAAGACCAAAATACTAAGGAAATGCACTCGTTTGACGGTAACTTTGATTTTAACCGCGATGAAATAGATGTTGCTTTTAAGGATTTGAGTAGCCAGTCTGCTACAGTCATAGATCCTAGCCGTTCGCTCCAACTAACTTTAGATTACGATCCGATCTATTCTCATTTGGTGTTTTGGACAGTCAAAGGCAAAGACTTCTACTGTCTAGAACCTTGGACAGCCCCTCGTAATGCTCTCAATACTGGTACAAACCTCACCGTATTGGCTCCAAAAGCTAGCTGCACGGCATCTGTAAGCTTAACAGCAAATCTTTTATAAAATTATTTGCAAATCTCAGATGTTCATGCTATGATGGCAAAGTTGCAAAACAAAAGGGTCGCTAACTCAATGGTAGAGTACTCGGCTTTTAACCGATTTGTTCCGAGTTCGAGTCTCGGGCGACCCACTTTTAAGGTTAATGAATGTAATTTAGGCATTGCCAGCGATCGCCAGAAGATGGCACTTCCCTAGCTGATACTCAGTATGAGATGCGATCGCTCTTGGAGAAGCACGAGCAAACCTGATATCTAGGATATGGGCTACTAAAGCCTTTAATGAGAGAGTAACTTACTGTACAGTAGTATATGGCAAGTATAGGGCATATTGATGAAAGATGGCGTAAAGTTCTTCAACATAAACACCCGTCACTAGTTATAATTTCCTATAAGTTGAAAAAAGTATTAAGATTAGCGTAATAATAACGCTTTTCTCAAGTCGATTAGCTGAAAAATAAATTAGGAGGACTATGTATGGCGCTTGTACCAATGCGGCTGCTTTTGGATCACGCGGCTGAAAACGGTTACGGCATTCCAGCTTTTAACGTTAACAATCTGGAGCAGATTCAGGCAATTCTGAAGGCAGCAGCAGAAACAGACAGCCCTGTAATTCTACAAGCTTCTCGTGGCGCTCGTGCTTATGCTGGAGAAAACTTTCTGCGCCACCTGATTTTGGCAGCGACAGAAACCTATCCTGAGATTCCCATTGTCATGCACCAAGATCATGGTAATGCTCCTTCTACTTGCTACTCAGCAATTAAGAATGGCTTTACTAGCGTCATGATGGATGGTTCTCTGGAAGCTGATGCGAAAACCCCTGCTAGCTTTGAGTACAACACCAATGTCACTCGTGAAGTGGTAAATGTTGCTCATTCCTTGGGTGTCAGCGTTGAAGGTGAACTTGGTTGCTTGGGTTCATTGGAAACTGGTGCTGGTGAAGCTGAAGATGGTCACGGTTTTGAAGGTACACTTGACCACTCTCAATTGTTGACTGACCCAGACGAAGCGGCAGAGTTTGTAGAAGCCACCCAGGTAGATGCTTTGGCTGTTGCTATCGGTACTAGTCACGGTGCTTACAAGTTTACTCGCAAGCCCACAGGCGAAATTTTGGCAATTAGCCGCATTGAAGAAATTCACCGCCGTCTGCCTAACACTCACTTGGTAATGCACGGTTCCTCTTCTGTGCCTGAAGATTTACTAGCACTAATTAACCAATATGGTGGTGCAATTCCCGAAACCTACGGTGTACCTGTAGAAGAAATTCAAAAAGGTATCAAGTGTGGTGTGCGTAAGGTTAACATTGATACAGATAACCGTCTAGCTATCACCGCCGCAGTTCGTGAAGCTTTGGCAGCAAATCCCAAGGAATTTGACCCTCGTCACTTCCTCAAGCCTTCGATTAAATATATGCAGAAGGTTTGTGCTGACCGCTATGAACAATTCGGCACTGCCGGCAATGCTAGCAAGATTAAGCAAATTTCTTTGGAAGATTTTGCTGCTAAGTATGCTAAGGGTGAACTGAATATGATTACTAAGGCATCTGCTAAAGTTTAATCTTGTCAAAAACTCAGTAGGGGCATAACACTGCTATGCTCTTTTAAGAAAATAAGGGCATAGCATAGCTATGCTCTTTTAATTTATTTATTTGTGTCGTTAGGGTAGTCAAATACACAAATTTCCGTTATATTCCCCTAAGCATTCATTGGTAAAATTTCATGGGAATAAACTGGAAAAGCTGGAAGATAGTTGCAAGTTTCTTGAGCGTGATCGCTTTGACACAGTTTTGTGGGTCAAATACCTCTGTCAGCGCTGCTGATACTGTGATCTTACGTTTTGGTCCTTTGCAGAATCTATCTCTCTATCCGAGTTACAAAAGGCTGCGGATACTGGGAAATTTCCCAGGGGTTTAGAACTTTATACCGGGAGAATATCTGAAGAACAACGCGGCTTTTTGTTGGGAGTACTCAGAGCGAGAGTACCAATTGATATTGTCACACTGAGTCGCTTACTCAATACTCAAATTGGCACAACTATTCTCAGTAACTTGTCTGATGCTGTAGTCAGAAAGGATGAAGCGGGGGTACAAGCACTCAGAGCCGCATTCGTGTTAGGTGCGACTAAACCCCAAGGTCTTTCTCTACTCAATTTTATTGCTGCTTATCCCAGCCAACGCCTAGAAATTAATGTTTTTCAGGCTTTTCAGGTGGCACGAAGTTTAAATACGTCTTTTTGGCGCACTCAACAGTTTATGCTAGCGATCGCACCTGAACTGGACTCTAGAACACCGCAGATTTCCCTCCCATTTGACCCCAGTCAAACCGGAACGGCTCAAGTCCAGGTGCTGAATTTGAATTGGAATGACCAACAGCGCGATCGCGATATTCCCGTTGATATATACTCATCAAATGCCACAACTGCCGAAAAACCTGTAATTGTTTTCACCCACGGCTTAGGATCAGTTCGCCATGAGTTGCGCTACCTCGCCAACCATTTAGCATCTCACGGTTATGTCGTCGCCGCTTTAGAACATCCTGGTAGTAATGAAACAAATACTAATTTAGCAGCACAAGGTAAAGCTAGGCTTTTACAGCCCCAAGAGTTCTTGGAACGTCCTAGAGATATTAGTTTTGTCTTAGATGAACTAGAAAAGCTGAATCAAAGCGCTAATCACCCATTACAAGGGAAATTGGCGACTAATAATGCGATGGTGCTTGGTTATTCTTTTGGTGGTGGTACAGCCTTAGCAATTGCTGGCGGTGAGTTACAATTGGAAGGTCTCAAACAACGCTGCAAAGGTAATTTAGCTATTTTGAGTTTGGGCGAAACAGTTCAGTGTATTGCTCAAGAATTGCCAGAAAATAGCTATCAACTACGAGATAATAGAATTAAACAAGCGATCGCTCTCAGTCCTACCAGTTCTTTAATGTTTGGTGAAACAGGTTTAAGTAAAGTGCAAGTACCTACTTTAGTCTTAGCCAGTTCCGCAGATAAAAGTACCCCGGCTTTGACCGAACAAATAGTAGGATTTAATCAAATACCTGCGCCTAAATGGCTAGTTGGTGTAATTGGGGGTACTCATTTAAGTGTGAAAGACCCAAGCACCACTTTGGATCAGGTAGGAAAACCAAATACACCTTTTGGTGGTGGTGAAATTGTTGGTGAACAAGCCACAGATGTTCGTCAATTCGTTAAATCCATCACGTTGGCAATGGCTGCACAACTTACTCCTGAAGCTGATAAATATGCTGTATTTCTGACATCAGATTATGCTCAATTGTTTTCAACTGCCACTTTTCCATTTCGCCTAGTCACAGAGATTCCTCCTAGTGCTATATCAAGACTCAAGGAATTTGAAAGCAACTAAGATGTTTGCAGCAGGCAATCATATCATGTTTGGTTGTTATGAATTACCCCAAGCTGGCTTTGTCTTAAGCTTTCGGGTTTCTACATTCCCCACTCCCCACTCCTTACTCCCTACCTACGCAAATAAAGAGGAAATCAAACCGGATTACTACAATTTGTTGCGTGGTCAAATGTGTAGCATTCAGGCTACGATCTGGAAATACACTATTCACTAATTGGGATGAAGTTGATGAGTCTATCACTTCAAAAAATGTTAAGCGAGATTGACCAACTTACCCCAGAAGACCAATTGACAGTCATGGGGTATTTGGTGGAACGAATGAAAAAGCACGTCATTCCAGCACAGTCAACACGCAAATGGAGTGATTTAAAGGGTATGGCCTCCTATCCGCTATTGGATAAAGATGCTCAACAGTGGGTTTCTCAGACTAGACGGGAAGGAGATGAGCATCGGGAAGGTTTGTTACAAGAACAAGAATGAAAATTAGCGAGGCATTGGTAGGAGTTTCTCATATATTTATTGATACAGCGCCAGTCATCTATTTTGTAGAACGCAATCCGCAGTTTGTGAATTTAGTAGATCCAATTTTTGCCCGATTGGAAACTGGTATGACAGCAGTAGTATCTCCCATAACATTGTCTGAGTGTTTGGTGGGTGCTATACGTTCGGGTTTAGCGGATTTAGAGCAAGCTTTTGTTGATGTCTTGCTCAGTAATGAAGTGGTTTTTGTGGATATTAATGCTGCAATTGCACGAAACGCTGCGAACATAAGGTTACGTTACAACCTTCAGTTACCTGATGCTTTACAGATAGCGATCGCTTTAACAAGTAACTGTGATGCTTTTTTGACTAATGATCAGGCTTTGAAGCGAGTAACAGAGTTGAGAATTTTGGTGGTAAGTGAGTTAGAGGTGGAGTCATGCGATCGCCTGACCTGATTCGGCTAAAGTTATCCTAGATGATGCGATCACCAGACTGCCTTATGTATGTAAGATAACTAGTTGTCCATTAACAGATGGACTTCCTCATTTCACTTAAAACAATTATTTATAGCATTTGAAAATGCTACAGTTTTTGCTACTTCACGATCATAGTTTCCATTGACAACTTCATCAATAATCTTTGTAGTATCTAACAATACATTTTTGCACTTATCATCATCCCATAATGCTTGTTCTATTGTTTCACAATATCTAATAAACCTATTAGATAGTATATCAGGCATGATTTTACCAGCAACTTGTATTCTCAGAATATTAAGTAGGTAGTATTTAAATGGACTGTATTTAGGATCTATTTGTCTTTTTCTAAAGAGAGCATCTAAACAAAATTTTGCATAGGCACTAACGTAATATCCTATTGGTGGATGAGAAGGTAAAAATATTTTTTCTTTAGTTTCTTCTTGCAATCTTGCATGGTATCTACCTGCATTTTGAGCTTGTTCTAAAAACATAGATGCAAAGCATCTCATTTGAGAGCGTATATCTACTATTCTGATTTTTTCAATCTCATCTATTCCATTAAATTGCCTTGGTCTTCTTTCATAAAAAAGTCTTTTTTCTTCACGCATAGAATTATAGTATTCCTCTAATTTTTTTTGAAAATCAGTTAAGGCTTCTAGTTCTTCTATTTTTACAGGTGTTTGTCTATTGTTGGCTTTAATTATATTATTTTTTAGTTTACTATCTCGATCTAAAGCAATTACTTTAACTGGTATATATAAGGAATCATCTATGGATTCTCTGTTATTATATAAAATATAGCTGGTTTGGCATCCATTAACAATTTGATAATCTTTTATAGTAATCAAGTCTCCTATAAGGTCAACATATTCAGCCACAATGGTAATCCCGTTATTATATAATACAAAGAACTGGCGTTCCTGAGATTTTATAGTGGCTTCTATTTCTTGATTTACATCATTTTCACCTTGAAATCCTCTCACATTATCATAAAATAAGCCCCTAATTATATTACCATCCTCATCAGTAATTAATTTTAAATATTCACTTGCTGGCAAAATTGCAATATATGCTTGGTTGATATCATTGATTTTAGGAATAGTGGCTCGTCTTTCAAACTGAATTTGTCTTGATATTTTATTATTTGCTAATCTATATAAATTCTGAATACCATTCGCGTCAATAGGATTAAATGTAACCTTTTCAAAAATTCCTATATCATCAAGTCTTTTCCTTAGACCCTCAATAGTTACCGTTAAATGTTTATCATCAAGCCATTTACCAGTTGTCACATAGTACAATTTACATAAAGGCTTCCTATTTTTAAATAAACTACTTTTTTTATATATTAGCTCCATTAATTCAGATTTATCTTTTATTTGATTATTGGCTGGCAACTCAGAATTTTCACTAAAGAAATCGGTAGCTCCTAATAAGAATTTTGCAATTTCACCTGCATCAAAGTTGCTAGTAGTTTTGGATTGGATTAAAATAAATTCCACATCCAAATATTTATTTTTCTTTTCCAAATCTTCAATTTCTTCTTGTGAACTAATCAAACTACCATTAACAATCATTGCTATACCATCTAAGGCTTTATCACCACTGCCTCCTACATGAACATCTTCAATTCCAAATTGATAATTATATTCTTTGGAAATCACATAATAATTAACAAAATGTTCAAACAGTTCTGCTTCTCTTAAATCTTCTGGAAAAGACTGTTGTTTTTTGAAAGTATTTAACAAGCCAGATGTAATTCTGTCCACAAATAATAAACCTAAGTGAGATATAGAAGTGTACCTTTTTTATATCTTAAGTTATTTACCGTTGATTTTTATCTTCAAAACTTCTGATAAGGCAAGTTCATATCGTTCACTTATTTAGGTTTGTAGCAACTCCCACAAATTGACTAAAACCCAACGCCATGTTACAGAACGCTGGGTTTCATCCAAGTCAACCAGATTGATTATTTGGTGGTATTTCTGCCGATGGCGCTTCTGCTGGGGGAGCGAGTGCCGCATCCGGTGCAATTTCCTCAGCCGGAATCGGTGGTTTTTCTTCAGTCTCAGCTTGGGCTGCTGCTAGCACTTCCGCAGGTGGGGGATTTGGTGGAGTTGCTTCCTCAGTTTGAGATTCAGTTTCAGCAACAGCGAATTTTTCCTCTGCTGGTGCTTCTGCTGTGGGAGTGGTTCTATCAATAATCTCAACAACAGGTTTCTGGGCGGGTACAGAGGTTGTTTTATCCGTTTTGGGAGTTTCAGGCGTTTTCTTGGTTATCGTCTGTTGCGCCTTATTTTTAGCGCCGCTAAAGATATTACCCAGACTTCCTTGCACCTGACCCAAACGTTCCTGGAGAGACAACTTATTCATTTGCTCCTGGATGCCAGTTTTTACAGTCTCAGGACTGGGTACTGGGGTTTGTTCTGTTTGCGGGGTAAGTTGGCGACGTAATGAAAGAGTTTGCCAGCCAAACCAAATCAAAAGAGCGACGCTAGCCAGATGACCAAGTAATAGCCCTCCAGTAATGCGGGGCGCAAAGACCCATAAGACTAAGGCATAGAAAAGTCCGACACCACTCCAAATAAAATCATTCTTACGGTGGATTTCCGGAAAAAAGAAAGCTGCTATGTAAATGGCTAAACTACCCAGTCCGACCACAAAAGCTAGAATATATGCCAGCATTTTTTGGTTACTCCTTACTGCATTGCTTTATTTGACTAGGGATTGGAAATTAGGGATTAAGGATTAGGAACCATTTATATTATTTCCTGCCTACCAGTCCTCAGTACCCAGATCCTTAACTAGATATTTTAATTCTGCAACTTTTGTAACTTAATTGCTAATTTTGTTTAATCCAAAGCTATCAACCCATTACAAAGTACCTTTAGCGTTAATTATGCCCATGAGTAAGGCTATGAATGGATGCAAATGCTGTTCATGATGATTCTTCTTGTGTTTGCGGCCACTGCACCAGCATTCGGTGCAGAATTAAGGGAGTGACGATACTAGTCACAGCAGATACGACAACCATAGCAGCAAATACCTGTGGAGAAATTGCCCAATTCCCCAATGACAGCCCTCGTTGCATGATAATTAAGGTGATTTCGGCTCTGGGAACCAAGCTGACACCCAGTAATATCCCTCCAACCCATCCGGTCATAAATATCGCAGGTACACCAGCACCAAGAATTTTACCCAATACGGCTACAATCAACAAAGCACCCCCCAAACCCAAAACCGTTGTTAAGGCATTAGGCTCAATTTGCAACCCAATTCCAATAAAGAAAAACGGGACGAAAAATTCATAAAGTGTGGTGAAAGAAGTATCTAATTTGACAGCTTCTGGATCACGGCTGAACACGAGTCCCGCAAAAAAGGCTCCGATGGCTACTGAAAATCCTAATAAACCAGCGATCGCCGCAATGATAAATCCAATGCTGGCCACAGTCAACATCGGATCTGGGGGTTTTTCAATCCTCCTGACAAAACCTGTAACTGCTGCCTCAAAGTTACGCGAAAATACGTAACAAAAGGTAGCGAATAAGATAGATTTTAAAAAGAAACTTCCGGCGGTTTGAGCGAGAATGGCGACAATAGAAGCATCCACACTGTCTTTTAATGTAGGTGCGAGCGCAAACAGCAAGGCCATCAAAATCACACCAGAAATATCATCCATTTCCGCCACATCCAGCAGTAACTGACCGTTGGGCGAATCTGTCGCGTCCACTTCCTGCCAAACCCCAACGGCTACCCCTACACTGGTAGCAGTCATGGCAGTACTGACAAACAAACTGGAAATTAGCCCCAGTTGCAGCCACCAGTAGGAAACCACAAAAGCCAATCCGCCGCTCAGTAACACATCACCAGCTAAGATGATGCTGGCGCGGGAAAGCTGGCGCATTAGTCCAGCCAAGTCACTTTCTAATCCCACCCGGAATAGTAAAGCGATAATTCCCAACTGTGCCAAGAACTGAAAAACTTCTGCTCCCTCTGGGGAAAGGATATCCCATTGATGATCAATCAGGCGCAGGACAAATCCCAGGACTAAATAGCCAACCAGAGCCGGAACACCAATGCGCTCTAAACCAGATTTAATCAGAATAGCGATCGCGATCGCCATTCCCACCAGTAACACCAATAATGGTAACGCCTGCACCGACTCATTCATCTGCGCTCTCCTGCTGCACCTTTGCCCACCTTCTACTATGTCTAAAACAGTGGAGACAGTGAAATCATCCTCTAATTGACAGAAATTACAGCAGTTTTCAGGTATTTAAAACACGCGCCGATATCTGTCTTTCTTTCTTCCTTTGCGCCTTTGCGCCTTTGCGTGAGATATAAAGATGTGGTTTATTTAGCTAAAAATCGCTGTAATCGCATAATCAAACTTGCCACAATTAATTCTTTGTGCTAAATGTAAATTTTTGCAGTTTATTCAACTCTTAAGGTCTTCTTTAGGAGAGAAGCCAAAATCTCGGTCTACCCTAAAGATAAAAGGATCTGCAAGAGTTAGCCAAACATAATTTATGACACTACAAAGCTTTGGTGTGATTGGATTAGCCGTAATGGGCGAAAATATAGCGCTCAACGTTGAGCGTAATGGCTTCCCAATTGCAGTTTATAACCGCTCCAGAGAAAAAACGGATGCGTTTATGGCGCAGCGCGCCCCAGGAAGGAACGTCAAAGCCGCCTTTACCTTAGAGGAATTTGTCGCATCATTGGAACGTCCCCGCAAAATTCTCGTGATGGTGCAAGCTGGTAAGCCAGTGGATGCGGTGATTGCCCAACTCAAACCCTTACTAGATGAAGGCGATATCATTATTGACGGTGGTAACTCTTGGTTTGAAGACACAGAAAGACGTACTCAAGAGTTAGAACCTGCTGGATTGCGGTTCTTGGGTATGGGTGTCAGTGGCGGTGAAGAAGGCGCTCTCAATGGACCCTCACTCATGCCTGGTGGTACTCCCAGTTCCTATGAGTACCTATCACCAATTTTCAACAAAATTGCTGCTCAAGTCGATGATGGTGCTTGTGTTACCTATATTGGCCCTGGTGGTTCTGGTCACTATGTAAAAATGGTACACAACGGTATTGAGTACGGTGATATGCAGCTAATTGCAGAAGCCTACGATTTGCTGAAAAATGTGGCTGGATTAAATGAAACTCAGCTACATGAAGTGTTCACTCAATGGAACACTACAGATGAACTCAATTCGTTTCTGATTGAGATTACATCGAATATTTTCCCTTACGTTGACCCCGAAACCAAAAAACCCTTGGTGGAGTTAATTGTTGACGCAGCCGGTCAAAAGGGAACTGGTCGTTGGACTGTACAAACTGCTTTGGAGTTGGGTGTAGCAATTCCGACAATTACCGCCGCAGTTAATGCCCGGATTATGTCTTCGATTAAAGATGAACGGGTTGCAGCATCTAAGAGTATCTCAGGCCCCAGCGCTAAATTTGATGGCGATGTGAAGGACTTTGTTAACAAGGTTCGTGATGCTCTTTATTGCTCGAAAATTTGTTCTTATGCTCAAGGTATGGCGCTGTTATATACAGCTTCTAAAACATACAATTGGGATTTGAATTTGAGTGAGATGGCGCGGATTTGGAAAGGTGGCTGTATTATTCGGGCTGGCTTCTTGAATAAGATTAAGAAGGCTTTTAACGAAAATCCCGCTTTGCCTAACTTGCTATTAGCTCCCGAATTTAAGCAGACTATTCTTGATAGACAAGATGCTTGGCGGGAAGTAATCATGACAGCAGCAAAACTCGGTATCCCAGTTCCTGCATTTAGTGCATCTTTGGATTATTTTGACAGCTATCGCCGCGATCGCCTACCTCAAAACTTGACCCAAGCACAACGCGACTACTTCGGCGCACATACTTACAAGCGTCTTGACAAAGAAGGCTCATTCCACACTGAGTGGGTTCCCATTGCTGAGAGCAAGAAATAGACTTTCACTCCTTCACATCAGGGGATTGTGAAAGTTTCCACTGTTTAGGTTAGATATTTAAAAGTGACTCTGAATATTCAGAGTCACTCTCTTTATATAAGCGTTTCATCACATGATTGCATGGGTATGCGCGTACCGAAGGCCGATCAGCCATCGCCTAATAATTGAGATTTAATGAGTTGAGCGACGCAAAAGTTTTGATTGCAGCATGACGTATCGTGAATATTTAAGTTTTATATCTCTGCTAGATAAGTAGTTCTGAATTTTCTGAGAATTAGACTACTGCTGACTCTACAAAAGATAGGACACGAAGAGATAGCGTCACTTCAGATTAAACATGATCGCCAAACTTTTGCATGATGCTGATCCGTCCACTACCCCGATCTAGTCTTGGGCTTTCTGGCTCGCTGAATTGCGCTTGATATTGAGATGAATCTGAGGCTAACTGTTGCAAACCAGAAGAGGATAGCAACATCTGAGATAGGCGATTTACCTTTGCTTGGCAGTTGAAAGCTAAGGAACTGAAGACCAAACTCGAAACTAAAAGTGAAATCGTAGCTCGCATAACAGATGTTTATTTTAGAACTCTCTTATCTACTACTACTGATTTTCCAGTAATGTATCCGGAGAGTTGATCAAAAAGTAGTGTGTTTTACTGAAAAAAAATTACTTTTACGATATGTCAACATCTTCAGCTAGTAACCAATGACCCGCATGATTTAAATGACCCCAAATAGTTAGTAGTTGCTCATGCACAGCAGTTTGTAGTTGCTCTTGTACGTGCGATCGCAAAGTCACAAGCTGCCAAGTTTGACCATCATAGGCCGCTGGCGCAGTGATAGTAAAACGGTAAGATTGCTGATTTATCCGCCGGAAAATGCCTGTGAAACCATCGCTATTACGTGTTAATACTTGTTTATTATCTAAGTGATTACACGGTTGCAGAGAGAAACCAGGATAATTGCCATTTAATGGATAAGCTTGGGGCTTATTTAAGTAATACACTTGCCAATTTAGCCATTCCGGATTTCGAGATGATATATCTAAGTTAAATAAAGGTATAAGTGTCGCCGGAGCTTTTGAGGATTTTAATAAAGCATTTTGTAATTGCTTCACAGGTAAATCCCTGGGCTGACAGTTCAACTCAACGCACATCGCCGCAGCCATTCCCGCCGCTTGACCAATACCCATAACCACAGGTTGTAATCTGGTTGCACCATTAGCAATATGAGATACCGAAATATTTTTTTCACAAACTAAAAAACCATCTGTTTGGGCAGGAATTAGGGAACGGTAGGGAATAGTAAAAGGTGTACCCGTCCAACGCCCTCCCCAAAGAATCGATTTCGGTTGCAGTGGCAAGTCGAACCCAGGATAATGATGATCGTTGGCATAGTTACCCACAGCAATGGTATCGGGGAACAGAGATGCTACCCTACCCCCAGCCATTGGCAAAATATCCTGTTCTCGCACAGTAGTTAGTCCCACCAAGCGGCGACTCTCGCGGTAGTAAGGATGCAATGCAAAAGCACTAGCTTTACAGGGAAAAACTGACTCAGCTAAACCATAACGTCTACCCAAGTTATTTTGGATAAAATGGGCAAAATTTTGGCTATGCCAGCGAGATTTTTGTAAAAATTCCTTTTTGGTTGCTTCTGACTCGATTAATCGTCCTACACCTTCGGCATAGTCGTTACCACAGATAGGCCAATTAATCATAAATCGACCGCCTGCCCAGCGTCCATAATTCAAGAATTTCTCTGCACCGTAGTTATCCCATGCACCTGCAAACAGGGAAGGATCATAATTAGGCGCAGGTGGAATTTCTGGAGCATCGGCTTCACCAAAATCTTGCATCACCACGACCCAAGTCGGGGCTTGCACTGGATAACTTTGTGTGAGATGATTATAATCTGCTGGGGCGCTTATTTCTCCAAACTCAGATTGCAACTCCCAGCCCCAACGGTGAGGTATTTCCCCCAAAGCCAATAAATCGCCTAATTCTGTACCGTCGAGAATAATTTTGGCTGTAACGCTGAAGTCTGCAAACCTTACACCAGTTACACAATTACCTTGTTGCAACACTTCTAAAGGCACTTGTCCAGATATCCAATGCAGATTTGATAATTCATGCACCCAATCTGCAAAAATCTCGGCTCCAATGCGGGGATCATAACTAAAAAAGCTCACCCAGCTATTATTTAATCCTTCCGGTTGACGTTGCCGTAATTCTTGTAAAAACGCACCCCATAATCCGGTTTGAAATGCCACTAATTCATTACCATCAGGTGCAGACACCCCAGCAGAGGTGAGCATTCCCCCTAACCACGGAAATTCACTGACTAGAATAGTTTTTGCTCCCCGTCGCGCCGCTTGGATGGCTGCTGCTGTTCCTCCGGTTCCTCCGCCCACGACTAAGATATCTGCTGTATATATTTGTTGAGTCATATTGATATGATTTAGATAAGTCAGCTTGACTAATCAATATCTATCATGAGTGGGCGATCGCTTCATGTTTTTCGCTGGCGCTATAGGTAGAAACCGTTGCAGTGTAGTTTTAGTTAGCTTGCTGGTCAAAACCAATGAAAATGATATGCTAAAACTAGCATAATTTAAGATATGAGTTTATCTTTGAAACCAATTGAGTGGGTTGGAAATGCCCTGGAGGATTTGAAAGAATTTCCAGAAGAGGTTCAACAAGTTGTTGGCTATGCGTTGTACTTGGCTCAATGTGGTGAAAAGCATCTTTCAGTCAAACCACTTAAAGGATTTAAGGGTGCTGGAGTGCTTGAAGTCGTGGAAGATTTTGATGGAGATACTTACCGAGCCATTTATACAGTCAAACTGGCCGGCGTGATTTATGTTCTGCACAGCTTTCAAAAGAAATCAAAGCAAGGTATCGCTACACCACAACAGGATATTGAGTTGATTTCAGCAAGGCTTAAACGAGCAAAGGCACATCATTTGGAAAACTACTGCAAACAGAACAAAGGAGAGTAAGGGATGAATCAGGAAATTAGAGTGCAAGCAAGCAGTGGTAATGTCTTTGCTGACTTAGGTTTAGAAAACCCTGATGAGTTGCTTGTCAAGGCAGAACTTGCTCGTAAAATCAGCAAAATTATTACTCAGCAAAAGATGTCGCAGGCTGAAGCAGCAGAACTTTTGGGGGTTGACCAACCTAAAATATCTGCCTTAATCAATGGTAAGTTATCGGGCTTTTCAACTGTGCGATTATTTCGCTTTTTGAATGCTTTGGGTCGAGACGTGGAAATCGTAGTCAAAAATAAACCTCAATCTCGCTCACAAGCTCAAACACGGGTTGTTACTCCGTAACTTGGACATAAAAAAACATCTCCTTGAATACTAAAAGTAATGTAAAAATATAGTAATTTAGTCCTGACTACAAACCTCTAATTATTTACGATGACTTACTTACCTGGTTATGAGGTAATGTATACTATCGATTTTTTCCATCATCTCAATGCGCGATCGCCTCCGCAATATTCAACAGCGATCGCCCCATATAGAGCGGACTCATAGCCAATTTAGGCAACTTAAAAATCATTTACAAATATCTTTTCATCACTTGTTGCTTAAGATTAGGAGCTTCATCTACAATCTTTTGATTTTTACTAATTTCTTGCTCTAATTTCTCTACTCCTGAAACTAATTTTTCTTGAACTGGTAAAGGTGGTACTGGAATTTTTATATTTTTCATAATGGTTGCATTAATATTCGCTTGATTAATCGCTTTAGATGCTTTAGATTTTGCTTCCTCTTGAAACAATGAAAAATTCATTATTAAATTGACAAAATAAGGTATTGCTAACTCACTATTTATAATGATCCTAATTAGATATGAAGCAAAACAATAATCTCCATCTAAACTAAATAAACCTGTTTTACCAACGTGTTCAATGCTATTCGTTCGATTAAATAAAATATCACCCTTCTGAAGCTTGTATTTAAGAAATTCATCTTGCGAAATGTCAGCATATTTCATTGATCCGTTATCAGACATCTTTCCTAAAATGATTTCATTCATTCTAAAAATTTTATAGCCTTTATTCTCTGTATTCATTTTTTCTGAAATACCATACTGCACATCAAGACTAATTTTTTTAATCTCACAGAAATCGTATTTTGAAATGTATATTTGACTTATCTTATCTTCAATTTCATTTCTAGATTGTTGAATTGCCTCTTGAGCATTGATTACAGCCTGATCAATTGCCTCACATTCATTAACTATCTGCTGCTGCACTTCTAAAGGTGGTAAGGGAATTTTAGTGGCTCTGACTCTTTCAGTATTCAAATTTTGTACTACTCCACCAGCCGCACTTTCCGAAAACTGTTGTTGAGTATCTTTGTAAGATAAAATCTCGTATAGATAGTCCTTGTTTAGTCTTTCACTAAATTTAGATAGCAGTAACCAACCATCATGAATACAGCCCGATATTTTCATAATGTAAGGTCTACCAAAGCTCATAGAATTAGATAAAATAAAGTCACCTTCTTTAACTGCTCTTGATTTCTCAGCACCTTCTAAAGTTATCTTTTCTGCTGCTTGAGTCACATATTTTGAACCTTGATTTACATCACCAATTTTGATCCAATTTATACCATTTTCATCTGTTGTAATATATTTATCAATTGGTCTAGGTGATGCACCTCTAACAATTTCACAAACATTTTCTAACTTTACTAATTCCCATTTAGTTTCAATTTTTAAATTCTTCTTAGGAGTAAGCGAAAAAGCCTTATTAAAATCCTTACGAGAGAAATCTAATAAATCTACCAAACTGGCATAAGTAATATATTTGCTGAGGTTTTGCAATTCGATATCTTGATTATTACCGTTAAAATTTTGCTGAATCCAATAATTGATTTTTTCAGAATTGTATCGATTATCAGGATCAAAAAGTGGCGTAATATGACTACCAGTAAGATATTTTAGACCTTCATTACCCTTCGCATTACTCCATTCATAGCCAAGAAATTGCTTTTGTTCCTTATTATCCGCAGGACTTTTAACAATTAGAACCTTCTGGGGATTATTAAAAGCTAAAATGAAATAATAAAGCTTATTTTTTTCAATCGCTTGCAAATATTCTAAAAACCTCTTATTCAGTTCAGCCTCTTGTTCTTGCTCAGAAAAATCCTTAAAAGATTTTCTCTTTTTTAAATTAACAATTTCAGTGCTTTTATCAAACTCATTTTTGTATTCCTTAAACAGTTCATATTCTAATAATTGCTCCGAAGGAACACCCAATAAAAGCGTTTGATAATCTTCAAAACCTACCTCAATATGCTCACAATACTTTTTAACAGAATCAATATCCCGATACATTCCCCCACCAGATTGTAATTCATCTTGCCAATTTTCAAAGAAATCTAAAACCCGATTTTCGTATTGTTCCGCAGGTTCAGGACGTTGTGATTTTCTCCGCAAAAATAACACAACCGTATTCGTTCCCGTCTTGCTAAACGTATTACCACCCAATTCTACAATTGAAATAATATCAAAATATTTCAGCAAAATTTCTCTAGTGGCAATATGCGTATTATCAGAATTAGAAAGCACCGATGAAGGTACAATAATCCCCGCCACTCCATTCGGTGCAAGCAATTGTTTAGCTCGTTCAATAAAAAAGCATTGAATATTTTTATTACCTAAATCAGAAATACTGTCAAAAAGTTCATACTTTTCTCTTTGTTCTTCAGATAAATTTTCTAAAAAATCTTCCACTGCAAAAGGTGGATTAGCAACTAAAATATCAAAACTTTCTAGTTTAATTTCGGGAATATCCTCAAGGGCATCATGGGGCAGAATATTAATACCTTCCTGTCCATACATAAAAGCTGAAACTTTCGCAACTTTCGACAGACGAGATTCTTTCTCTATGCCATAGATGTTTTTGAAAAAAGTAGAAGGTTCTACTTGTCTATATTTCTGCACAAAAGGCTTTGCCTGAATAGCTAACTCAGTCAGAAAATGCCCCGAACCGCAGGCAAAATCTAGAACTCTGGGCAACTCAGATTTATCTCTGATCATATTTTCTAAAGGCAAAGCCATACAAATAAACCGAGTTATGGGAATTGGTGTAAAAAATTGTCCTTCAGATTGCTTAACTCCATTGTCTAAAAAGAACTCAAACATATCGCCTAAAAACTGATTTTGTTCTTGATTTTTTAGGCGTAAGTCTTGCCACATCTCCACAATATCTAACAAAATTTTGATATTCTTATCAAATAGATTTTTATTGTAGATATCAATAAAAGCAAAATCATTATTAGTGAAAAATTTAAGTTTACGAAAATAATCTTTAATTTGCTTTTTAATAGCATTACGCTTTTGTTTCGCTGCCCAAAATGCGCCCTCAATTTCTTCATTACTAATATAAGTAATCTCTTCGCCTAAATATTTTTCCATCCCATATTTATAAAGCCCCTGCAATCGGTCAATAAAATCGTAATAATTATCGTATGCTATCCCCTTCCAATAGAACTTAAGTTCTTGTGGATGCTGAGTTTCATCTACAATCTTGCACAGAAAAAGATTAACTAAAATATCAAAGGCATTCTCTCGTCCAGAAACATTATGCTTTCTGAGAATAGTTCGGAATACATGATATTTCTTTTCTTTATCTCTTGCATTAATCGGTGTCAGATCATCAATAGTGTATTTATCTTTACCAATCTGATAGGCAGGAATATTATCTTCAAAAATGCCCTTAGTAGTTTTTTCTAATTGATATGTTTGTTGCCAAACTTTAAATCTTCCTTTTACATCCTTTGCCTTCTCAAAACTAAGTAGACTAGGATCATCTGCTATGATTTTTTGGTTGTCTTTGTGAGATATGACATAATAATTAACAATACAAACATCATCTAAAAAGCTTGAAGCATAAAGACATAAAAATTCAGTTTCTTGAATCTGTTGAGCATAAGAAAATAATTGTCCTCCGTCGTTTTGAGTATCTTTCCAAGCTTTTTCAAACTCTTTACCTGCTGTTTTGCACTCAATGATCAACATTGGTTTTCCTTGTTGATTTTTTACTAAAATATCTGCACGACCTCCACTAGCACCATGCCCAACTTGCCATTTTGGTTCAAGTTCTATATGTTCAGGTTTATATCCTTTTACTAAAAGTCGATGCACGCACTCAAAAACAACAAAATTTTCATTTTGAGAGAAGTTGCAAGTCTGACGCTCATTAATAATTAATCCATGATCTTCAGGATAAATTAATTCTTTTTTATTAAAGTCTACCTTGATCATCCCCTCAGTATGCGAAAAATGCTTTGATAACACATTTCGATTTTGCTCAAAACCTAGTGATAGTAGCAGAGATTTAAAGTTATCTTGAGTAATCATTTATTGCTTGTTCAAACCGATCTACCCATCATATATGAAATATATCCTGCTTCATTGACAGCTATCTGAATTATGATGATTTCGTTTATTGCGTTTAATAACCACGAGTGGGGAACAACTAAAGTGAAAGCACAGGTATTTAGAGGCGTTAATCAACTGTCTTACGAAGAAATCCCAGTTCCGACGCTGGAACCAGATGAAGTGCTGGTACAGGTGGGAGTTGTGGGATTATGTCAGTCAGATATTAAAAAAATTCGTTATCCCCTGTATGAACCACCACGCATATTTGGACATAAAACGGCGGGAACGATCGCAGCCATAGGTTCTGAAGTAAAATCTTGGCAGGTAGGACAACGAGTAGCGGTAATGCACCACATTCCTTGTATGCGTTGCGCCTACTGCATGAATGATAATTTCTCTATGTGCGATGTCTATAAAAATATCTCTACCACAGCCGGATTTAATGCTAGTGGTGGCGGTTTTGCTGAGTATGTCAAGGTTCCCGGACATATTGTCCAGAATGGGGGGTTAATTCCTATTCCTGATGATATTAGCTTTGAAGAGGCGAGTTTTGTAGAACCAACTAACTGCTGTCTCAAAGCCGTGAAAAAAGCCCAAATTGCTCCAGGACAAACTGTTTTGGTGACTGGTGCGGGACCAATTGGCTTAATGTTTGTCATGTTAGTCAAGCATTTTGGGGCGAAAGCGATCGCCACTGATCTATTACCATCGAGAGTATAGAAAGCCTTGGCGGTCGGTGCAGATGCGGCTTTTGAGGCGCGTGATCCTAATTTATCTGCCAAAATTCAAGCTTTGACTGGGGGGATGAATGTTGATGTCACCCTGCTAGCTGTTCCCAGTGATCAAGCTTTTTATCAAGGTCTGGAATGTACCCACAAAGGTGGTAAGATTTTGTTTTTCGCAGAATTCCCCGATCAAGTGGAAATTCCCATTAACCCGAATATTCTTTACCGTCGGGAAATTGATTTGATGGGTAGTTACAGTTCATCCTATCGGCTTGAGAGTCTAGCGGCGGACATTGTATTTAATCGGAGTGTCGATGTCCAGGCTTTAATTAGCGATCGCTATCCATTACAAAACTTATCAGCAGCCGTAGAGCAAGCGATCGCACCAAATCCCACAACATATAAAATTTTAATTTATCCGTAATCCGGGCAAACAAAATAACAGTAGAAAATATTTATAGCGCTTCTCGATATTTTGCGATAAGCCCTTGCTTTTGATTTATCTGAGAATCGCGCTATTTTCTTTCCATCTACCCCAACGCTCAATGTCCATTACATTAATTTTAATCGCCCTACTAGCCTTTTATTTCGCCTGTAATCTCGGTGCTAACGATGTCGCCAACTCAATGGGAACCTCTGTAGGTTCCAAAGCTATTACCCTGAAACAAGCGATAATTATTGCTGGGATTTTAGAGTTTACGGGCGCGGTATTATTTGGGCAGGAAGTATCCCAAACCTTAGCCACAAAAATTGCCAATCCTACTTTATTCGCTGCTACACCAGAAATTTACGTCACTGGTATGGTAGCAGTGTTAATTACCTGTGGGTTATGGCTACAAATTGCTACCTCCCGTGGTTTACCTGTAGCCTCATCTCATGCAGTTGTCGGGGCGATCGCTGGATTTAGTTGGGTAGCGGTGGGAGTAGATGCAATTAATTGGTCATCCATTGGCTTAGTCACCATTGGCTGGATTTGTACGCCGATCATCAGTAGTGCGATCGCGGCTTTATTCTACAGTCAAATTAAACACTGGATTTTAGATCAACCAAATTCAGTAGCACAGCTACAACAGTGGATTCCTTGGCTGAGTGTAATTCTGCTAGGAGTATTTGGTGTCATCGTTCTACCTTCCTTAACCCAACCCCTCACCAATTACTTAAATCAGCGAATTGGTTTAAACTTACCCAGTTACGACATTCCCTTATTTACAGGTGCAGTTGCAGCCATTGCACTCACAGTAGTTAGTTGGCGACAGTTAGAACAAGTGGAGAATACCGCAGACAAAGAGCAAATACAAACCACTCCCTACTCCCCACTCCCCACTCCCTACTCCCCACTTCCCACTCCCATTGAACACCTGTTTGGTCGATTTCAAGTTATCAGTGCTTGCTTTGTCGCCTTTGCTCATGGTTCTAACGATGTGGGCAATGCGATCGCTCCTTTAGCCGCCATTGTCTATATTAATCGTACTGGTAGCGTCCCCATTAATGGCATCACTATCCCCATCTGGATTTTAATCCTTGGTGGTGCTGGTATTGTCGTTGGTTTAGCACTGTGGGGTGAAAAAGTGATTGCCACAATTGGCGAAAACATCATTACTTTGCAACCTAGTAGTGGATTCTGTGCCGAACTTGCGACCGCTACCACCATCTTATTAGCCTCGCGGTTTGGTTTACCTGTCTCCACCTCTCATGCTCTTGTGGGTGGTGTCGTCGGTATTGGACTGGTGCAAAATATCAAATCAATTAAATTTCAAACTCTACAAAGTATCGCCGTCACATGGCTAATTACCCTTCCCGTGAGTGCAATTCTCAGCGCCGCCATCTTTAGCACTGCCAGGATTTTATTCCTCTAATATTTATTCTTTATGTATCCTCATCACTGCGGTTACAACCGCTGGCGTTGCTTCCCTCTCAGCATTAGAATGACTGAGTTTCCCGCATTTAGGTATTTCTCTGAATTGATATTGCGATCGCTTTTTTTTGAAAAGCAGACTGCTACAAAACCAAAATCAAAGTGTGTTTTTGCAGAATAGCAGTTAATTGACTAAAATATTGTCAAGGGGATACTAATACTTTAAATTTCTGCGGAAGATTAGCTTAATATCTCTTAAGAATGTAAACTGTCATACAAGCTACATTCTGCAAAAATTGATATCTAAGTCCATAACTTTGACAATCCTGTTGTGGCAATCAACGTATTGATCAACCTCTGATAATTACTGTTGCTACTAAAAACAAGTATTTATATTGGGAGTATTGTTTTTTCTAATAAACTCTCACTAGAGAACCGTGAATTTAAATAAGTCTAATGGCAGGTATCTCTGTCATGCTGAAAAGAACACAGTATAGCAGGGCTGTTACGCAAATAAATTGGATACTTTGCCAAATTTGTACTCAGCATGACAAAATTACATTTATGTAAGCAATTCCTGCCAATGTTTGGAATTTACCTGACAAAAGACAGGAAATAACTATGAGTACCAAGCAAGTTTACAGAAAGCAGCTTTATCTTCAAGGTGTTAGAGGTTAGAAGCTAATGGGGCGATTTGAGAAGCGACCAGACAACCCGCGAGTCAGAGGCGAGCTATCCAGAGCAGCAGAGACAGCTTTATGGGCTGTGGTGGAGGATTTAGAAAGACTCCAGCAAAATGTGCTCAGATCGTTACAGGAAGAAATAAAACGGCTTCAGGCGGATAAAACTCGTTTATCTGACGAAATTCAACAGCTACTAGAGGAAAAGGAACACTTACAACAGGTACGACAAATAACTGAACAGCAAGTGTTAATTCGTCAGTTATCAGAAGCCTTGGCAAAGCATATATCTTCGCAGCTGCAATCATCTCTGGCAACCCTGGCCAGCAAATCAGTAGAAGGTAATTCCCCGGAACGAACTGCTATGAAGTCAGCCGGGGATCACAATGAGAATGCTCAACAAATGCTTGGCACTTTGGATGATACCCTGACCATTACCTTTAACTCCTTACAACAGGAACTGAAGAACTATCAAAATAATCTTTCTCAACAGTTGTCTCGGATGCAGAGCCAACAACAGCAGGGGGAAGAAATTGTCGCGGACTTTATTAATCATCTGCGTGGTGAACTAGGAAAAACAACAAAAGAAATTTCACCAGCAACAGTAAAAGCATCACCGCCTACTACTTTGCCATCTACGGAGCAACAGCCGCCCCGTTCCTCTCATACACATTTACAAACAGGAGTCATCCAGACCAGCGCCACCAAGCCAAGTTCCACAAACACTGGAGACTTCACACAAAGTAACAATACTGCTCCTTTTGCACCACCGTCATCATCAAACAAAATACTGACACTAGCTACTGAACCCAGTTCGGTACTCAGTCGGGATTTATCGGAACGCGAAACTAAATCTCCATCGGAGTCCGCAAAGGTGAGCGAACCCAGTTCGGTACTCAGTCGGGATTTATCGGAACGCGAAACTAAATCTCCATCGGAGTCCCCAAAGGTGAGCGAACCCAGTTCGGTACTCAGTCGGGATTTATCGGAACGCGAAACTAAATCTCCATCGGAGTCCCCAAAGGTGAGCGAACCCAGTTCAGTACTCAGTCGGGATTTATTGGAACGCGAAACTAAATCTCCATCGGAGTCCCCAAAGGTAAGCGAACCCAGTTCAGTACTCAGTCGGGATTTATCGGAACGCGAAACTAAATCTCCATCGGAGTCCCCAAAGGTGAGCGAACCCAGTTCGGTACTCAGTCGGGATTTATCGGAACGCGAAACTAAATCTCCATCGGAGTCCGCAAAGGTAAGCGAACCCAGTTCAGTTCCCAGTCGGGAAGCCTTTGAGCGCGATACCAAATTCTCATCAGAGCCAAGAAAGGTAAGCGAACCCAGTTCAGTACTTAGTCGGGACTTGTCAGAACGTGATACCAAATCCTCACCAGAGCCAAGAAAGGCTAGTGAACCCAATTCAGTACTCAGTCGGGAATCCTTTGAACGTCAGACGAAACCCTTCACTTCTAACTCGGCAACCAAGCAAGAAGCAAAATCTACATCATCACAATCACCTAGCTCCCAAACTTTTTCGCCAATTCAGATAGGTTTCTTGCTGGTTGTGTTGTCAACGGTCGTATCATCGCTGTACAACATAGCCATTAAGGGGATGTTTTTTAAACCTTATGACAATCTTGGGGTTTTAGAGATCCAGGGAATTATTTCGCCAACACTGGGAAATATACTCTTAATTTTAATGCTCCGCTTGCTTGTCGTTGTGCCACTAATGTTACTTTTGGCTCCCATGATGCATCCACAAGTATGGCAAGATATGCAAAATATTGTGGCATCACTACGTGGCAATTCCCCTGCAAATAGTAGTGTCAAGAAACAAAAAACTTTACAGCTATCTATCGCCAGTGGGTGCTTTTTGTTTTTATCTCAGGTGCTGATCTACCTTGCTATTGGTCAGGTAGCAACTGGAACGGCGATCGCCTTGTTCTTTATCTACCCTATAATTAGCGGACTGCTTTCATGGCTACTGTTCCGCGATCGCCCCAGTGGATTCCACTCTGCTGCTATGGGCGCTATCTTCTGCGGCGAATTGTTGGTTTTAGGCGGTTCTACCAGCCTTGGTGTCCCTAATTTCTCACTGGGAAGCAGCACAGCAATTTTAGCTGGCGTAGCTTTTGCCTGTTACGTGATTTTGACGCGGATATGTGCTACCAAACTGCATCCAGTATCTTTTACTCTCATTAACTTTACCACCATGTTTGTGTTGAGCTTCATCTGTTTGATGTTGCCTTTGCCGAGCAATGTGAGTCTTGCTGTTGAGCAGTCTAACTTACTAGAACTGATTTTAACCGCTTTTATTTTGGGTGTTCTCACTCTCGTAGGCTATGTACTCAACAACGTTGGTATTCGCAAATTGGGTGCATTACGGTCAGCGATTATCGGAGCCGGTGTCCCGATTTTAACCGTAGTTTTTGCTGGGTTAATACTTCAGGAAGCCTTGGAAGTCGTGCAAATCATGGGAGTAGTATTCGTAAGTTTTGGAGTAGCAGCTTACAGCTTTGAAAAAATGCGAACTCAGGTTAAACCTTCTAGTTCTGAAAACTCTAGCCGTAGTCATCTAGGTTAGGGCAGTATTGATTGCTCAGAGTCGTGAAGTAACTGGGTTTATACTATTCAGCACCCCCCAGCGCGTTCGTCAGGAGAGGCGGATTGCAATCCGCCCGGACAAAAGTCTTATAAAATAGATTTTTCATTGATTTCAAATGGTTGTCCTATGTACGCCGAACTGTACTAGCTTTAGCTATGGGGTAATATAGCAAAAGTCAAAAGTCAAAATTGAAATGCTTGATGTGGCTGGGGTTTAGATTTTTGCTATGTCCTAACTACCTTGGCGGTTGCTATAATATGCGAATTTTTAATTAAGAATTTTCAATGCGATCGCACCGACTCGACCATGCCAATAAATTCAGCGAAAAAAATAGCTATGTCTGATTAAATCTGAATTATTCAGTGGTCATACCAATTGACAGCACACGCATAAACGATACAATCTGAGTGTAAATTAGTTTGATATGCATCAGAAGTTTCTTTGCCATCCTCTCAACACCAGAAAACTAATTAAAGTTGAACTCATAGTCTTTGGTGAAATATCAGAGAACCTTAATATTTTCTTGCATATTCAGGATATACATGGTAATCATGGAATTGCAGCCAATAGATTACTTTATCCAAAATTAATAAAAAAACGACCAAAAATAGAATATCATGTTTGAAGAAAATAAAAGGTATCTTGAGCTTGGAATGATCTGCCTAATTTAAGGTAGATGATTGTCCCTCCAGTCAACTGCCTATACTGCCAAAAAATTGCCGGAAGTTGTAAGCAATATATTGGTTTACAACTTCTGGCGAAACCTGCCAATGTTTCTTAGTCCAGTAGGTTATCTACTCCTAAATAACTCTCAACCATAGCCGGAAATCTGTAAACAACCAACAGTCCTTCAAAGCCTAATAAAAAGTAATTCTTAAACTGGAAAGATCCACTTCTTGTGAAAGCCGCCAGACAGTTGTTGCCCTCAGAACTTCCCGCTCAAGAGTAAATATCACGTTTGACTCCCGACCACCTCGGAGTTCAAACAATCTCTAAGGTTGGAATTAAAGACATTGGCTGCAATTGGGTGTATACTACTTGTTTCTGTGTGAATAATAAATCTGTAAACGTGCTATTCAACTGTCTGTAATATGAGTAACGACATAGATCTGATCAAGCGTCTTAGCCCCAGTGCGATGGATCAGATCATGCTTTATCTGGCTTTTAGTGCCATGCGGACGAGTGGGCATAGGCATGGAGCATTTTTAGATGCAGCCGCAACCGCAGCTAAGTGTGCGATATACATGACCTATCTAGAGCAAGGGCAAAATCTGCGGATGACCGGTCACTTGCATCACCTAGAGCCAAAACGGGTGAAAATCATTGTAGAGGAAGTCAGACAGGCGCTGACAGAAGGCAAATTGTTGAAGATGCTAGGTTCTCAAGAACCCCGCTATCTCATCCAATTGCCCTATGTCTGGATGGAAAAGTTTCCTTGGCAACCAGGAAGATCCCGTGTTCCTGGGACAAATTTGACCAGTGAAGAAAAAAGACAAATCGAGCAGAAACTACCCAGTAATCTGCCTGATGCTCAACTGACCACTTCTTTTGAGTTTCTAGATTTGATTGAATTTCTGCACAAGCGATCGCAAGAGGTATTGCCACCTGAGCATCAAATGCCTTTGAGCGAAGCCTTAGCAGAGCATATCAAGCGTCGGCTACTCTACTCCGGTACAGTAACACGCATTGATTCTCCTTGGGGAATGCCTTTTTACGCTCTTACCCGTCCTTTTTATGCGCCAGCAGACGATCAAGAGCGTACTTACATCATGGTCGAAGACACCGCCCGGTATTTCCGCATGATGAAAGATTGGGCAGAACGCCGACCAAATACCATGCGAGCCTTAGAAGAACTTGACATCCCCTCAGAACGATGGGAGCAAGCGATGGCAGAATTAGATGAAATCATTCGCGCTTGGGCAGATAGGTATCACCAAAGCGGTGGTATTCCCATGATTTTGCAGATGGTATTTGGTAGAAAAGAGGACTGATAGTTTAGGTGTTATACCATTAACACCTTGTATAGCAAAGCGCTGTAAAACCCGGTGGGCATAGCTGCGCTTAGATTAGAGTGGGGCGTGAGCAACGTGCCTAGACGCGATTGGTCGCGTCTGTAAAGGAAAGTGCTTAATTGCTCTAAGCAATCGACACCTGCTAGGCATATACTTACAAAAAATCCAGGGCTGGGTGAATTTAACACCAACAGATCAGAAAAGAAATACTTTCAGTCTCCGGCTGAAAAAGTCAGAGGTTTGGTTTCTATGCCTAACCTTGAATATTGGCATTTGTATTTTGCCATTAGCTAACTTGATTTTTTGGTTTGCAAGGTTCGGAAAGTTTAAGTGTTTAAGCCGCTAAATCTATAACTGGTGACTCCTATTAGCTTGTGTTTGAAACACAAGAAAATAGGCGGGCTGTTAAGCCCAGCCTAGAAGAAGTGCGTCAATTTAAAGACGTAATCTTTTATTGATCTCCCGAAGGACCTGGAATTGGAGTCACCTCAAAAGAGGGACTAAATTCGGTGGTGTTGACTCTATTTTCTGGCACAGATGCCGGAGAAAAGCCACTAACGCGGTCACTAGCATCGATACAAGTATCCATAGCCTGAGTAGGTGCAATATCAATCTCACTACGTAAACCTACTACACACTGAGCAAAACGCTCAGGCAACAAACTACGACCACAGTAGTTTAAAACTGTTGTGTCAACAGCTTCTTTCATATTTTTGGCAATACCAACGACACAAGTTGAAAAGTTTTTAGGTCGCCGGGCTTGTCCACAAAAAGAAAGAGCATCTACGGCACTAATTTGCGTTTGCTGATTAATTCTCACTACGCAAGAAGACAAGTCTCTAGGGCGCAGTGCTTTTGCACAACTTTGTGATACTGCTTGTTCAGTTATACTTAATTTCAAGAGTCGAGCTGTACAGACACGGTAATCGTTGGCGTAAGAGGTAGTCACAGCCATACTTGGAGCCATCATCGCCAACCATCCAGTCATAGCCAAAACTGGGCTTATGAGCCGAACTGTTTTAGTTCTAAATGTTTCGACAGGTAAACTGCCTTGTCGGTTCCCAGCTTTACTCAACTTTTTTTTGCTCATCGCCTTTCTCCAAACACGCAAGGTTATGCTAACTCAAATGTACGCCAACTCTTAGTGCAAACCAGGAAATTCAGTAGGCGGGGATAATTTGAACATTTATAAATATTTAGCTAAATATTGGATTTTAGAAAAAGGCTACGAGAGAATACGGTCTGCTACATTAGTCTAATAGCAAACAACGATCAAACAGCATCGACAAGTCACTGCCCAATACAAAATACAATGCAGTATATTGTATTACAATTTAAAACCTGACTTCGTTCTTTTATTTGCCATCATTATTTGAGTGGTTTATCCGATACACTACATTTGGTTAAGTATTCATTGGTGAGTCCATGCGGTCTAGGCGCTTTCTACGCCACTTGCATCAAGTTGGCAAAGATGCCTAACGCAGTTCCTCGCCATGAGCAACCAAAAACCCGAAGGGTAATATGTTGTCATCGGTCATATCAACTCGATAAATGATATTTGCCCACAGACGATATCTTGATCAGGTTTGCGTGAATAGTAAGAAATTTAACTTACTATTTAGAACTTGATAGCTGGCGTGGCACAGCCATAGAAAACCGGAATTTATCAGCAGAATTAGTGAGGGTTCAAGATATGAAATTTGGCATTGATATCGGGCATAATACTCCTCCAGACACAGGTGCTGTAGGGATCAAATCGGAGGATGTTTTAAACACAGATGTAGGGAACAGAGTTATCTCGAAGTTACGGGCTTTAGGACATGAAGTCATAGCGTGTAAACCAGATAGGTCTACTTCCGTCACGAATTCACTATTTCAAAGAATCAATACCGCGAATAATAATAAAGTTGAGGTTTTTGTCTCAATACATTTTAACGCTTTTAATGGTCGGGCTAATGGTACGGAAGTATTCGCAGGTAGTAATGCTAGCAGAAGAATTGCTCAACCAGTGTTAAATGAAATTGTCAAATTAGGATTTTTCAATCGTGGCGTTAAAAGTGGTTCTCACTTATATGTCTTGAGAAATACTAGGATGCCAGCGATACTTGTAGAATGCTGCTTCATTGATTCACCACGAGATATGAATATCTTTGAATCGGAAGCAACTGCTAATGCCATCGTTAAAGGCTTGACGGGTCAAGTATCTAGCACTCCTGTTAATGTTGTCCCTGATGAAGAGTTGAATACAGATACTACAGTCATCAGACTACAAAGAGCCTTAAATCAATTAAAAATCAACGATGCAAATGGTAAGCGCTTGGTAGAGGATAATATCACCGGACCAGCAACAAGCTCTGCAACAGTAAATTTTCAAAATATTGTTGGACTAGCACCGACTGGAATTGCAGATACAAATACCTGGAATGCAATTAATCTGATTTTAGCTAAACGAATAGTCAGACCAAACCACGCCGGTGGTCCAGTTGTGAGATACATACAATCCCGTGTAGGTGCTGGTGTTGATGGAATTTATGGTCCCCAGACAGGCGCAGCGATTAGGACATATCAAAGGCAAAATGGTTTACTTGCTGATGGAATTGTCGGAGGAATGACTTGGCAAAGATTAATTGGTTAGCTTGACTATAACTGTTGTGGGGTAAGCTCTATAGCTGCCCGGAACAGGCATCTTGCCTGTTCCACAAGAAAATCATCATCCACTATTTTCGCTGTGTCACGCCAATAGTACCGCTAGGCGTTCTTCAAAAATCAGAAAGCTTATTCTATAGGCTTTTCATTAATTTGTGATGGTACGCCTATTTCAGCCTTGCTGTAGTAGTAGGTAGGCGTTTGATCAAACTTGATATGTCTTATTGATCAACCTAGACCTGGCTTTTTTTACTATAAGTTGCTGTATCCTTGATTTAATAAGCGTTTGAGGTTCGTCAGTTTAAATCCATAACAACCTATTCCAGTTAAAGGAAGAAACGGTTATGAAAATGCAAATATTGTTAAACCTTGCCTATTCTATCTCTGTGTTAGGTTCAGTCACGTTGCCAGCGATCGCCGGAGGCGGGGCTTTGCCCATCGCTCAACCTTTTCCTATTCAGCCCGCTGGCCAATCTCAAACCCAAGTAGTCAGCGAAGATATTACTATTCCTCAAGATACAGCAATTATTGTCAGATTTCCAATATCTGTGACTATTGATGTTGGACAAAACAAGGCTTATCCTTTAACGGTTCCTTTAACTGATGCTATTGAAGATAATCAAGGTAATATTATAGTGCCTAAAGATGCCCCTGTAAGTATTAACCTCAAACCTACAGACGGCGGTGCGAAAATTGTCGCTCAATCTTTGGTCATTAATGGTCGCATTGTTGCTATTAAAGCATCGAGTCAGACTATTCCCGGTGTTACTATTACCTACAAACGAGCTAATGACAAAGCTGTGGAAAATAGTTCGATTTGGAGCCAAATTGGTGGAGATACTTTGGGTTTTTTCAGCCCAGGTGATCCCAAACAGTTTGACCGGGGTGCAATGCTGGGAAGCATTGTGGGTTTCCTGACTGGCTTAGGTTCGGCAGAAAATATCCGTGTTGTCCAGATTCCCCAAAGCAGTACTTATGTCTTATCACTTGAAGCTCCCATCAGCTTGTCTACTCGCCGTTAAGTAGGTTAGTGTTCAAAATAGTCGTTGGTGCAAGGCAGGGAGCAGGGCGCAGGGAGCAGGGGGAAAAAGGGTTTCAGCCCTATTTACTTTTCTTCACACATTTTGGTTATTTCACGCCCACCTACTTAAAATAATAATTGTTTAAGAAATAGCTGTTGGCATGGAATTTAGTATTGTTAAATGAAAATTATGTCGGTGTTCCGCTTGCAAATATCGCTCTTGCAAAGGTTGCCACTCCTGCCATAAATGATTACGATTTTCCTTTAATAACTGAGCAAGTGTTGGGAGTTCAGTGTCAATTTCTGACTTGAATATATCTGCCAGAGATGCACCCATAACTACACTATCTTGGATTTTTCCTAATATGTCTTGGATGCTTTTCACTTCATTGACATAAGCTGCGTAAGTTTCACCATATAAGTCACTAAATAACTCCATTTGGTAACGCACGCGTTTAGCTTGTTTACGTAAATTATGAATGCTTTCGCCTTGAGTTATCAATGTTTCTTCTATGTTTTCTGGTTGCCAATTTGTGCAAACTTTTACCTCTGAATCGACAATATTAGTTCCTACTAGCCATCCCGGATGGAGCAAAAAACGACTCACTTCAGGTAACAGTAAATTTGGTAGAACTTGTTGAATTGGGAGATATGCCCAAGGCTGATAAATGGGTTGATCTAACCAATCTAGTAATGCTTGTTTAAGAGATTTATAAGTTTCACTTTTTAATGTTGTCTGCGTCTTAAATAATGCCTTTTGGCGTTGCTTATCTAAAGCATCAAAAGCTGTTTGCAAAACCTTTTGTTCTTTGTGAGATAAATGTGTTTGGTAACAGGTTTCTAAGGTTTCTTTGAGTACATCTATATCTCTGAGATGTCCAAGATTACGAGCAATTTTACCGATTTTTTTCTCACTAGCTGCCTGCGGTAGATTCAGGTACTAAATCAAACCGACTGATTGCAGTACGTAGGCGACGCATCCCGACTCGCATCTGATGTAGTGCTTCCGGGTCTTCATCTTTCTTAACTGGTTTTTCCCATTTCAAGGTTTTCTTGAGATGTTGTTGAATCGCTTGGTAAGCGTAGTCTTTGAGGCTTTTTATTGGGGTTTTTACTGCTAATGTCATAGTTGAAAACTAAATAATTATTCAAATAATTGTATACTAGCATTAGTTGAAAATTTGAAGATTTGTTGCAATAAATGAGGAAATGCGATATTTATCTTTATGAATAGAAGTAAATATTACGCTTGATATTTAAGAATCTTGATAAGAAAGAGTTTATGAAAAAATAATATAATTAAGTCGGCACTAATATTTCAAGCTATATTCAGAACTTTTAATGTAGGGTGTGTTGTCGCGCAGCGCAACGCACCGTCAAAAATTCGGCTTCAGTCTCAACAATTCAAGGTGCGTTAGCCTACGAACAATTTATATTTCTTCATGTAAATTGAATTTTTCTCGCCGACTTACTTATTATTTAACATTATATTTATATTAAGCAAAAAAATAACAGAAATAAGTTCACGACAAATGGTTTGAGTAATTTTTTGAGTGACATAACTGTTGCCGACTTCAGAAGATTGCTCCCCAAAATAAATAATGGGTATCACACCTCACTACAAAAATGGTATACTGTGCTATGTAGATGCACCCTGATGATCTGGAGAGCCGCCCACGCAGCTCTCCTTATTTCATGACTGGCGAATATTTGGCAGTGAATACTTGGTATAATCGCCAGTCAAGCAGCTAACAGTTGTGGGGAGAAGAAAAATGGCAGATTGGCAAGAAATCTCTGGTGGTGTTACCGCACCAAGAGGTTATCAGGCGGCGGGAATCACCGCAGGACTGAAGCCTTCGGGGTTGCCCGATTTAGCGTTAATATGGTCAGATGTAGAGGCGATCGCAGACTGGTGTATTCACCACTAGTCAAGTCAAAGCCGCCTGTGTAGATTATTGTCGTCAACGCTTACAAGCTAAACACAGCGCCCGTGCAATTCTCTGCAATGCTGGTCAAGCAAATGCTTCCACAGGGATGCAAGGTGTACGGGATGCGGAAGAAACAGCCGAAATATTAGCACGGGAGTTGAATATTTCCCCGGAATCGATTTTGCTGGCTTCTACGGGCGTAATTGGTCAACGGATCAAGATGGATGCCTTACGCAGTGGTATTCCCAAAGTAGTGGCCGCACTTTCAGAAACGGGTTCAGATGCAGCCGCCGTGGCAATTATTACTACAGATTTGGTGACAAAATCCATTGCTTTAGAGACAACTATAGGCGATCGCCCTGTGCGAATTGGTGGTATTTCCAAAGGTTCGGGGATGATTCATCCCAACATGGCCACGATGTTGGCATTTGTAACCTGTGATGCGGCGGTTTCATCTCATCTGTGGCAACAAATGTTAAGTAGGGCTGCGGATCAAAGCTTTAATGCCATTACCGTCGATGGTGACACCAGCACTAACGATAGTTTAATCGCTTTGGCTAATGGTCAATCTCGCACCCCAGCAATTACCGAAATGGGTCCAGAAGCCGAGAAATTAGAAGCGATGTTAACAGCAGTATGTCAGCATTTAGCTAAAGCGATCGCTCGTGATGGCGAAGGTGCAACTTGCTTAATTGAAGTGCAAGTCACTGGGGCTTATGATCAAGTTTCCGCCCGTCAAATTGCGAAAACCGTTGCGGGTTCCTCTCTAGTTAAATCTGCGATTTTTGGACGCGACCCCAATTGGGGACGTATCGCCGCCGCCGCAGGACGTGCAGGTGTGAATTTTGAACAAGATAACCTGCAAATAAAATTAGGGGATTTCTTATTATTAGAAAATGGTCAACCAGTACCATTTGACCGTGCAGCAGCCAGTGCATATTTAAAACAAATTGCGGCTGATTCTTCTTTAGCCCCAGATTTTATTGCTACTAATAATAGTAATGATTTGTCTGTGGATAGAAGCATGATTAAAGGTCAACGAGTCGATAATCCCGTGATTATTGCTGTTAACGTTGGTAATGGTCATGGTTCTGGTAAAGCTTGGGGATGTGATTTGAGTTATGACTATGTAAAAATTAACGCAGAATATACTACTTGAACTACCCCACGCTGCTTTCGTCTGAGGGTGTGGCGGCCTTTCCAATTTCTCCTGAGTAAGCCTGAGTCATGTGTGAATAGCTAAAAACAAGGTTAGAATCACAGATTTTACGGATGAAAGGATTTCACAGATTTTGGTTATCTTAGCAAATGAAAAAAATCTGTGTAATCAGCGTAATCCATATAATCCGCGATTCTGACTCTTTTATTTGTTACTAAATACTAATCTCTTAAATGTCAAACTTTTACTTCCAAAGTTAATCAATAATCCAACTTCGAGTTTATATACTTTGAGATAGTTTAATGCTTGGGCTAGGTGTACGTCTTCGAGTTGGATTACTGCTTTGAGTTCGACTAATACTTTTTCTTCAACCACAAAATCGGCGCGGCGTGTACCAATTGGTTCGGGTAGGTTTTTGTAATAGATTTGTTGTTCAATTTCTCTGGCAAAGGTTAATCCTGCTTGATGGAGTTCGTAGGCAAGGGCGCGTTGATAAATTACTTCTTGAAAGCCGTTACCTAGAAATTTATGGACTTCAAAGGATGCGCCGATAATTTTTTGGGTAATGTCTTGGTATTTTAAGTTCATATCACGGATTAGAGGGATTAAAGGATTTCACTGATTTTACTTGTCTGTCACTGTATCAGATAATCTAATCCGCATCACGGATTAGACGGATTAAAGGATTTCACTGATTTTAATTATCTGTCACTGTATCAGATAATCTAATCCGCATCACGGATTAGACGGATTAAAGGATTTCACTGATTTTAATTATCTGTCACTGTATCAGATAATCTAATCCGCATCACGGATTAGACGGATTAAAGGATTTCACTGATTTTAATTATCTGTCACTGTGTCAGATAATCTAATCCGCGTAATCTGTGTAATCCTTATAATCCGCGATTCTGACTTTTTATTTTGCTAATTCTGGAGTTTCTTTTATCTGGCTTCATGTATTTGCCTATGTGATTTCTGTTATTCATTCATATTCCGATATGTAGCCACTGCGGAAGGTGAGATGCGGTTTAAATAACGGAAAATCCAATATTTAAAGATTGTATCTAAAATCACGGGAAAGGTGGCAATAAATAAGAAGATGAAATCTCGATTTGCTGGTAAGCCCCAATGACGTGATACACCTTCTAAAATTACTTCCCAGCCGTGGGGAGAGTGAAATCCGACAAATACATCGGTAAATAAAATAATGATAAATGCTTTAGCGCTGTCACTGAGACCATAGACAATATGATCAAAGAAATCTTTGAGGACGGCGATAGAAGACTTGCTGATTACCAACAGATAAATAAAAGCACCAACTGAGAAAATATCTGAAAAAACATTTTTTATAGCGTTAGCACTTTGGCGACGAAATTGTTCAGCAATTTCACGGGCTTTATCCGCAATCTCAACTTCTATCTCTTCAGCAGATAGCGGAGGGGCGCTACTAATTAGGTTTTTAAACTTGATTTTTTCTTCAAATCTTTGCAGTTCTACTAATGCTTCTTCCTCCATTTCCAGATTGAGAAATATTTCTGCTGTTTCGGGGCTTCTAAAATGGGTGATTAGGGGTCCTACTATTAATACCTTTGATATTTGATGAGTTAACAGAGGGACTATAATTAATAGTAAAATAAATCTAATAGATATTATGGTTCTTCTTTGAGTCTGACGGAAATTTTTAACAACATCTTGTTCAGCATTCGGATCTAATTCCACTTGCAGACGGCCGATGGTACTTAAAATTGACCTCGGCAATATTCCCATTGTATCAGCCTTACCTCGCTGTTTTTTATTCGGGTCTTGATTTTGATTGGCTAATTTCTCTGGTGATGATTCAGAGGTAGGCGAATCGACTTTAATAATTTGAGGTTTATTTACTAAAGCTGCGGAATTGATCTCGTTTTCTAAGTTATTATATTTTGAGGTAACTTGATCAATGAATTCTAATTTCTCTAAAATTAAGGCAGGACTAGGATACTCTATACCTGTTTTCTGAGATGCTCTTTGATCAGACTCATTAGAAAACAAACGACTGGCTCGAAACTCTGTCAGTCGCATCCGGGCAATTTTTAATTGTCGCTTTAAATCTGACTCAAAATAATCCATCACGCTGTTACTGTAGATGGCTGAGTTTAAGTCTATTTTATTACCATTAAAATGTTCCTCTTCTAGGAGCTTAATCTGTAATGCTGCCTGATAAGCTGCTTCTAGTGAACGCTCTGGTGTGAGTAAGTACCATCGGTAAGCAGAGAGTAAAAAAGGGTAAATCCTTTGGCTAAAAATGGGTATTTTCATTGGAAGTAATCATCCAGGATTGATTGGTGATTATTAACATTAAGTTAACGCACGAAGTATACTAGCAAATCTACAAGGGGAGGATTTGTGATTTCTCATTCTATTTGGATTGTTGGTGCTAGCCGCAGTGGTAAAACAACTCGTTTGGTGGAAAGTTTTTGTGATTGGGTGCAAAGTGAAAATCATAGTTTTGAATTATTTTATACTAAAAAATCAAGTGAGCCAAAAAGTAGGAGCATATCAGCAGCTTCATATCTCCCCAAGAAAGAGCTAGGAGTTTTGCTTTTAGCTGCCAATAGTGAGAATCGCCGTCATCTAGCTGATAAAATTGTGACAGCAACACAAGGAAAATATCCAGTTCGTGCCAAGACGATGCTCGGTTTTTTTCAAGATGAAGTGATTTTATTTTGGCCTTTATTGATTCAGTCGTTAAATCTCAAAGCACAATTTCCGGTAAGATTACGCCCTGAAACTGAACAGGAATTGGCCACGAAACTTTGGCATTCCCAGTTGGATGCAGCCACTTTGCGCCGGGCGGGAGTGAATGAGTATCGGTTAGTCCGTCGGATTCTGGATTTATTCCAATTGGCGGCTTACAGTGGTACACCCTGTGAAGACATTAGCCGGATTTTGCAAACGGGCTTAGAAGAAAATGCCATAGATTTAGAACCGGATTTTTTGGCATCTTTATTACTAGATTGGCGTAACTGGTGTTTAGAACGGGGATTACTTAGTTATGGGATAATGACTGAACTGTATAGTCAGAAGTTATTAAGCGATCGCCATTATCAACAACACTTAACTCAACGCTATCAAGCTGTACTAGCAGATGATGTGGATGATTATCCTGGGGTAGCACGTCAACTGTTTGATTTTTTGTTAGATCAAGGTGCTGTAGGTGCTTTTAGTTATAACCCTGATGGTGCTGTGCGGCTAGGATTGGGAGCCGATCCTCACTATTTGAAGGGTTTAGCAACGCGTTGTCAAATTGAGACATTAACGACATCACCTTTACCTTGTCTAGCCGAGGAACTTTTGACCCCAATGGTGGAGTTAGTCACCGAACAGATGATGGTGTCGAGCTTACCAGACCCAGTGCAATTAATTCAAACTACCTCCCGCTCCGAATTGTTGCGGAAAACAGCAGATGAAATTGCGAAAGCGATCAATTCAGGACAAGTACAAGCAGAAGATGTAGCAATTATTGCACCGGGTTTAGATGCGATCGCTCGTTATACTTTAGTAGAAATCCTCGATAAGCAAAACATCCCCGTCGAATCACTCAACGAGCAACGCCCCTTAATTAGTTCACCTGTGATTCGAGCCTTACTCACCATGCTGACACTAGTCTATCCTGGTTTAGGTCGCCTCGTAGATCGAGAAGCCGTAGCCGAAATGTTAGTGGTCTTGAGTCGAAAACCAGACTCTCTTGTAGAGACGCGATTCATCGCGTCTCCTTCCCCCAATCGATTCATCGCGTCTCCTTCCCCCAATCGATTCATCGCGTCTCCTTCCCCCAATCAATTCATCGCGTCTCCTTCCCCTCGCATCGACCCAGTACGCGCCGGATTAATTACAGATTACTGTTTTAAACCTCATCCCGATCATCCCCACTTGATACCAGTTTCAGCATTCGAGCGCTGGGACCGCATCGGCTATGCAGCCACCACAGCTTATGGGGAAATTTTACAATGGTTAGAAAAACAGCGATCGCAACAAGCACAGCGTTTGATTCCCAGTCCCATTTCGCTGTTATATCTGGCAATGCAGAATTTTATCTGTCAGGATAGCAGCCCTCCCTACGACCAAATGGCAGCACTGCGGGAATTACTGGAAACTGCCCAACATTATTGGGAAATTGACACCCGTTTACGACAAACAACCCCCAGAAAAGCAGGGAAAGAAATCAGCACAACCTGTGCCGAATTTATACACTTACTGCGACGTGGTACTATTACCGCCAACCCTTACCCCTTGCGTACCATCGGACCAGCTAGAAAAGCTGTCACCTTGGCAACTATTTTTCAATATCGCTCTAGTAGAAGATTTCACCGTTGGCATTTCTGGTTGGATGCTGGTTCTCCTCTATGGGCAAAAGGTGGTGCAGCGACGTTATTTGCCGCGCCATTATTTTTGAGAGATAGGTTAGGCGAACCGTGGACAGCAGCAGATGAAAACTTGCTAGAAGAAGCAAGATTGCGAAATATCCTAGCAGATTTGCTGTCTCGTGTCGGTGAAAAAGTTTATTTATGTCACAGCGACTTAGCCGTAAATGGTCAAGAACAAATAGGTCGGCTGTTACCTTTAGTACAGACTTGTATGTAAACTTATGTATAATTACGGTTTGGGGAATGATGAATGAGTTATTTCCAAAACTCCCCAACCTGTACAAGATTCTTTACAATATGAAGTAAGGTAAAGAAATTTATGAGAAATCAGAGTTAAAAATTATGGGACTATTTGGATTTGGTAAAAAGCAGGCTATCCCCACTCCAGAGGAAGCTTTACCAGGAAGAGCAAAATCTATGCCAGTACCGAATGAACATTATGTCAATAAAAATCCTTTAAAAGCTCCTTTTCCCGAAGGATTGGAGCAAGCAGTATTTGGCTTAGGTTGCTTTTGGGGTGCAGAACGCAAATTTTGGCAACTTCCAGGAGTCTATACAACTGCGGTGGGTTACGCTGCTGGTAGCACCCCAAACCCCAGTTATGATGAAGTATGTAGCGGAATGACTGGTCACAACGAGGTAGTCTTAGTCGTCTTTGACCCCAAAGTGATTAGTTACTCTCAACTTTTGAAAGTTTTTTGGGAAAGCCATAACCCCACCCAAGGAATGCGCCAAGGTAATGACGCTGGTACGCAATACCGTTCGGGAATTTATGTTTATTCCCCACAGCAGAAGCAGCTAGCAGAAGCATCACGGGACGCGTATCAGGAACCTCTGAGCAAAGCAGGTTATGGCAAAATTACCACAGAAATTTTAGATGCGCCTGAATTCTACTACGCAGAAGCTTATCATCAGCAGTATTTAGCCAAAAACCCCAACGGTTATTGTGGCTTAGGAGGAACAAAAGTTTCTTGTCCTATCGGTGTAGTTGAATCTCAAGTGAGTGGCTAGCTTGTAATTCGTAATTGATAATGCCTCTTTCAGAGGAGCTTCGCTAACGTAATTCGTAGTTGCAATCAGTGGTTGCTCTAAATCGTATATCTGGGTGGGGCTTGTACACTCTTAATTACGGGCGTTGCTGATTTTAAAGATGAATTTGTTTCACGCATTAGCGAAGCGAAGTACGAAGTACGTTAGGCGCAAAGGCGCAAAGATACGAAGAAGAAGAAAGGTAATTTTGGCATTTCATACTTTGATTCAGCAACGCCTAATTACGAATTACGAATTACGAACTACGTTCGCGCAGCGTTTCCGCAGGAAATACTACAAATTACTTAAACCGCCTTGATAACCAGTCACAATCCGGCTACCATCTTTAAGAATATGGACTTCTATCTGGTCGCTCGCCCAAGTCATTTGGTCTGCTAAATCTGGGTTAAAAACATTAACGCCTTGATTGCTAGAAGAAACCAAAGACGTGGGAGAATTAATTGCTAGAGAGTCCACAAAAGGACCATCAATTAAGATATCTAATTCTGCTAATAGTGCAGCCGAATCTGGTGGTGCTGATTCAGACTGTAACTGCTTGAGGGTAAACCCAGAAAAAGACATTATATTTAATCCCGCAGCTTTCAGCTTACGAGCCAAAGAAGCTAGTGCAGCAGCTTGCCAAAAAGGTTCTCCACCGGAAAAAGTTACACCTGTATTATGAGGTTTGCTGAGGATATTCTCAGCCAGAGTATCAACAGAAATTAATTGGTTAATCCCAAAAGACCAAGACTCAGGGTTAAAGCAGCCAGAACATTCACGCGGACAACCTTGAACCCAGACAACAGCACGAGTTCCAGGACCATTAACTTCTGACTCATCCACATAACCCATGATATTTAGATAGCCAGCCGGAATTTCAGTGAGTGCTGCTGATGGTTGAGTTAATTTAGTTTCCATCTGTTTCCTCTACTTCCATAGTAAAATCATCCAGATATTTTGTTCAATATCCGGTAAATTAATTCTTGCTGTAAACTGCTAAACTCGCTGCCATTAATTTAACTCTTCTTCTTCCTCTCTGCGCCTCTGCGCCTCTGCGTGAAAAAACTCTTAATTAACTCTTAACGGCAGCAAAACTTGAGAAAGAAAAGCATCTCCACAATTTATCGTAATTGTGATTACCTGAGCATTCATCAACTCCCCACTACTTCTTACTGTACCACTTCCAGAGTTCATCGCATAAGCGGGAAAACAGGCAGCACTCAAACTCAAACGCAGGGCATTACCTTGAGCAATTCGCGCACAAATAGGTTGCAGTTGAATTTTGGTCGGCGCGTCTTCTGAACCTGGGGGACAATGGACATAACCTTGAGTTAAGTTATACACACAGCCATCAGGATGCACTTCTGACAGCACCGCACACAAATCATAACTAGGTTGATCAGCACTACAGAAGATTTCCACCGCAACATTCCCTAGTAAATGGCAATTTTCTGTTAAAGGTGCGCTCGTATAAGTTAAAACATCAGCACGACAATCCAGATGCGATCGCTCAAAAACACCCGCCGACAGTGCTGCATGACCACCCAAAGCCGGAACCGGTCGCCAAGGGTCATGAACTAAGACATCAAAGGAATTTGGGATTTTAGATTTGGGATTTTGGATTAGGCTTCCAGAATCTTCTCTGATATTAGCCAGTCCGGTGGTTGACAAAAAGTAAGATTTCTGGTTTACTTTAGGGATAGTTGGATAACTATGCCAAATATTGCTTCCCATCTCAAATAAGCAAACAGAATCTTCTTCCAGTAATCCTGTATTAATATCTTTGAGAAACTGGTCAAACCAGCGAACTTGCATCTGGTCTACAGGACTCATAGCATTAACACCAAAATCAACTTCACCGACTTGGCGACCCCAAGGCAAATGCGCCCAAGGACCGATGAGCAAATGTTGGGGTGTGTTGCTGCTGGCGCTCATATCTTGATATAAATGCCAAGTTCCTCGCAGGTAAGTATCAAACCATCCCCCGATATGGAACATGGGTAAATCAACATTTTGTAAGTGGTTTTTAGGCGAAAGTTTTTCCCAGTATGTATCGGGTTGAGAATGTTCCAGCCACTGATGATAAAATGATTCTGGGGCGAGTTCCTGGAGAATTTCGGGATTAGTTACAGGTAAATTACGAGATGCAGCAAATAATGCTTCGTAGGCTGTTTTATCTGTTCGTAAACGGGCGGTTTCTGTAGCTAATTGAATTGCCCAAGCGAGGTTAGTTTGTAAACAAAATGCACCACCTTCATAAGCCCAATCTGTATATAAATCATAGCCAATCATGGCTGGGCAAATTGTTTTTAATGCTGGTGGTTTTGCAGCTGCGGCATATAGTTGAGTCATTCCTTGATAGGAAAAGCCATACATTCCCACTTTGCCGTTACTACCAGGGAGTTTCGCAGCCCAGTTTACGGTGTCTTCTCCATCGGCGATTTCGTGGGTAAAAAGTTCAAATTCACCTTCAGAAGTGCCTCTTCCTCGGACATCTTGAATAACTACAATATAGCCATGTGCAGCATACCAAGTCGGATGAGCATAGACAACAGTAGATGCGATCGCTCTTCCATAGGGTTGGCGCATTAATAATACGGGAAACTCTCCCTCAGCGTCGGGGCGATAGATATCTGCATCTAGGCGGATACCGTCACGGGTGTGCATGGAAGCGATTTTTTTGGGTAGGATTTTGTGCATGATTATGGTAGGCGCTTTGTCTAGTAAGTTAACTTATCCTCTAATGCCACATTGAGACTGTAATCACTTTCGGCAATTTTTGGCTTTAGTCCTACTAGGGGCTAAATGAGCAATCGCAAACAGAAAATTATGCTAAGGCTGTAACCCTTACGGGATAAGCATTCTGCCAAGCAATATTTTTCGCAATTATCAATGTTAAAATAATTTACAAATTGCGTGATTAACTACTGACTAATAACTACAGACTTTTAATTATGTTTAACAAAATTTTAGTCCCACTGAGTACCAATGCAATTGGGCAACAAATTTTTGAACACGCCCTATTTTTAGCAACAGCCAGCAATGCCGAATTGTTGTTGTTACACGTCATCTCACCTTCTGATGATGCTTATCTCGATGCTTCCACAATGGAAACATACAGTGTTTATGACGATGTGAACTATTATGTAAATCAATGGGAAAGTTTAAAACGAGAAGGAATTGAATTTTTAACACTGCTCAATAATCAAGCGATCGCCAAGGGGATAGCATCTGATTTTACCCAAAAAATAGGTGAACCAAGCCGCACTATTTGTGAAGTAGCCCGTAGTTCTCAGGCTGATTTAATTGTTTTAGGCCGTCGGGGACTCAGTGGCATCAGTGAATTTTTCTTAGGTAGTGTCAGCAACTATGTATTACACCATGCACCCTGTTCTGTATTGACAGTCCAAGGTGTAAGAGCTAATTTGTAAACTCAAGCAAAATCTTTGTCGGGTAAGGGTTGGGATCAAATGAGCAATCGTACAGATAGTTAAGCTAAGGCTTTAACCTTTACTCGACTCTATGGATTTAAAATAATCGTCAAATCTAAAACAAAACCAGGTAGAACTGCTTCACCAGAAAGTTGAGGAGGTTGATCAAAAGAGAAATTCAAAACTTCTACATCTTGTCCTGGGCGATAAATTTCTACCGCAGGTGTTTGCGGATCAATTAACCACCCTAACCGCGCACCATTTTCTTGATACTCTCGCATTTTAGGGCGTAATTTAGTTAAACTATCACTTTCTGAACGCAGTTCAATCACAAAATCAGGACAAAGCGGCGGAAAACGTCTTTTTTCATCTTTGGTTAAAGCTTCCCAACGTTCTAACTTCACCCAAGCCGCATCAGGACAGCGATATGCACCATTGGGTAATTTAAACTCAGTGGAAGAGTCAAAAACTTTGCCTAATTTGGTTTGACGGTTCCATAAACCGAGTTCTATATTAATATCTGAGTTTCTAATTCCGCTTTCTCCACCTGTTGGTGGCATAATAATTAATTCTCCAGTCTGGGTAAGTTCTAATTGCCAAGGTTCGTTAGCAATGCAGAGTTGATAAAACTGCTCATCGGTTAAACCTACGCTTGGAGGTATGTTTAAGGTGAGGGTCTCCATGATCATTTTCACGAAAGGTTAATTCTATTATCGTGGTTAAATTTCTGGTTGAGTTAAATAATTTTGAGTGAATGCGATGATTCAGTAGCTAATCTTAATTTACACTTCTTCCTGTGTCACGAAAAACAAGAACCTGATATGAGGATAGCAATTAGATTTAATAAAATATAGAACCTCACCCCCAGCCCCTCTCCTTAGTAAGGAGAGGGGAGAATTTGAAGGAAGTCAAAGGCGGGGTGAGTTAAAAGATTAACTATATATCTTCTGCATCTAATTCCACAGGAATACCACTGCGAATTAATTTGGAAAAATATTCATTGGGAACTATTACAAATTTCAATTAATTACATATATCTTGTTAATTGAACTCGGTAACGTTCTTTTTTTGTAACGGCAATTTCTCCTACTTCTAAACGTCCTTTACCACGAATAGCGATTAAGTCACCTGATTTGACTTGAGAACTAGCTTGACTAACGTCTTTCCAATTGACGCGGACATCACCACCCTCAATAAAATTGACCATTTTGCTGCGGGACATCCCAAAACCAGCCGAGGCGATCGCATCTAATCGCAAAGAAGCCTCAACTGTGGTTAATTCCTTCTTCTTCGGTTCCCTAACCTTTAACTCATTGATATCAATGCGCTGCGTTTTCACCGGCACTGAACGCACCTGTTGCAGACTGATTTCTAAAAATTCTGCTAACTCCGGCGCGACAATGGCTTGCGCTCCCCGTTCGCCCAGAACAATAATATCTCCTGTCTTTTCACGGACGATGCCTGTCCCCAGCATTGCGCCTAAAAAGTCGCGGTGAGAGGCGGTATCAAAAAGAAAATTACCAGCGAATTCCAGGGCTACGAGGTCAACTTGAGATGTTTCTAAGGGAAGTTCCGAACGTGCGATCGCAATTCTTTGACGTTCGGCTTGGGGATAACCGCCCCAGGCGACTAATTGCACATCTGTTAATCGACTGAATACCCGGTTAATTTCTGCTAATTCCGGCGGAGACAAAAAATCAGTCAAAACCACTTCCCAAGTTTTAATCGCTTGTTCAGCCTGATCAATCACACGAGCGACACTATCTCGATTTTCAACACCTTTTAAAAGTTCTTCTCTTGGTAACATGATCCCAATTTTGAATTTCTATGTGTTAGTTGTATCAGCATAACCTTGGATATTTTCTGGCTCAAATTTACGCAATATCCGAGTTGCTTGCCGACTGATGGCTTCAGAAACTTGAACCACAACTATGTATTTACCCATATCTAACCGATTGCGGTAGGGTAAAGCATCACCACCGCCCAGCACTAAACCAACACCACCACCGACAAACACACTACCCATAGCGCCACCAACAGCGCCCAGCAGTCCCCCAACGATGTGATTGCCAATTTCCCCCGCCCAAGCAAAGGTATTTAAACCTGTAGCTAGGCTGAAACCACAACCTGCAAAAAAGCCGAATGGGATCAGCCAATAAGACATCAGCTTGGCTTGCTTTTTAGCTTGTTCCTTGGGGTCAATCAAACCAAACTCATCAGCAGTTTTATAACCCCTTCCCAGGATAGTGCTTTTGATGCCCTCGGCTTCTAGAGCTAAGTAAGCGCCTTCGGCTTGGATACGGTCTGGTAACACGGCAACAACGTAATTCATTGATTAAATAATAATTGTGTGATAAAAGTTCTTAATTTACAGCGTATCAGTGCTAGTTGAATCAATCTTGTGTCTAATTTCAGAGATTTAGAAATCGACAGGGTAGAGGAGACAAAGTTAACTACTGTGTTACGGGAAATGTGGAATTGTGTTTCGCATCTCCCTATTATCCCACTTTCTAGGTGCAGATATCACTGAAACGAATCCAGTGGCTCACAAAAATCATTCACGCCTTGCTTAAGAATATAGATGAGAACTGGGACTGCCAAAATCTGAGGAAATGATGGCATTTTTTTGAGACGTTCCATGACACTCACCAAAGAGTTATTGAGTAAATCCTGGCGGTATTCTTGTTCACAAACCACCGCCCGCCATTTTCTGGCTATAGCATCCAACCACTCGGAATTAGTCATACCTGGTTCTTGTCCCGCCCGAATCGCCAGACTCATGGCTGCATCTTCTAAATCTCCATCACAATCTTCAATCAAGTCTAGAGCTTCCATAGCCATAGAATCATCAACTAATTGAGAACGAAACAGGGCAATTTCTTGAGATGTCACTCTAGTCATAGAATTTTTACAGTCCAAATATTTGAATACTCAGCTATGGTAATCGAATTTTGCCAGATAGACTTGGTGATTGGAATACAGCCTCCAGCAGGCTAGGTGAACGCTTTCATGATCCGCGACTATATATCCGAAATCCGTAGCGTTCATCGGCGGTTAATAGACATCTGATGAAAATAAAATATGCGTGATCACAGAAGCGTTGTAGAGACGTTCCATGGAACGTCTCTAGATTCTTTGTCACCAGATGTCTAATCATTAAATTCCTATATTTTCCTGACGGGCTTTGAGTTTCATCATAATCTCTGCGTGCATCTCACGGGTAATTGGATAAAAATATGTCAGAAATAAACCACAAATCAAGAAAATTGTCGGTAATGGACCAACGGTGATGCGGATGGCTGTTAAGGCTGATTCTGGTTGTATGGGTATAGCTTGTCCTGCTATGGTTGCTTGGAAACCGGCGGCTTGTAAAGCGTTTCCGACTAAAAATATTCCTAAAGCTAAACCTAATTTTTGCAGCAAAACCATAAAGCCATAAAAAATTCCTTCTCGGCGTTGTCCGGTGCGGTATTCATCTAAGTCAATCACATCTGGAATCAGTGACCAAGGAACTAAATAAGCTGTGGACACGCCAACACCAGCCATTACAGCCATGAGATACATTAAACCTATTTGACCAGGCTGTAAAAAAAACAGTCCTCCGGCGGCGATTATCCAGAAACTCATTCCCAGAAAATAAACCACTTTTTTCCCGATTTTCTTGCTTAAAGCACTCCAAACAAATAACATTAGCAAGGCTGTTGCTTGGACTGCAATCATGACTGTGGGGACATCTGAATCGTTTAAACCCATACAGTTGATCACAAAATAAGGAATAGTGGTGGCTGTGACTTGTACTCCCAACCAAGAAAAAAGATATATACCAATCACAAATAGAAACGGTCCATTGTTAAAAACGATTTTTAGTTGTTCAAAGAAGGGTATGGATACAGGTTGTTCAATTTGGGTACGCTTGGCTTCAAAAGCTAAAACGCGATCGCGCACTCCGAAAATACAAACATATATAGCTAAAACCGAAATTACCGCACAAATTCCCGCTAATACGAGATATTGTTGTTGGTCATTTTCAATGGTAGAAAAAATAATTTGCGCTAAAATCAACGATAAAATACTGCCACTAATCGAAAAAGCAAAGCGAAAGCTATTCAGGCTAGTGCGTTCATCATAATCTTGAGTTAGCTCTGGAGTCATTGCCGTATAAGGCAAACTGACAACGGTGTAAACCACCTGAGATAATAACCCAATGGCGACATAATACCAAAACAATGGCCAAATATTACTACTCTGGTCGGCACTAAAACGCGGTACAATCCACTGCAAGAAAAAGATCACGCCAAAAGGAATTGCCCCGTAAAGCATCCAAGGTAAACGACGACCCCAGCGCCGAGATTTGGTTCTATCTGACAACACTCCAATAATCGGGTCGTTGATCGCATCCCAAATTTTACCAATCATTAAAACGCTACCAGCTAAACCAGCCGGAATCCCAGCCACATTGGTAAAGAAAACCAGCAGAAAAAATATAGAAATATTGCCAGTAATGGCTGGTCCAAAATCTCCAGCCCCATAAGCTAGTTTGGTTTTCAAATCCAGTTTGGCATTTTCTGGATTCATGCCGGCAGACTCATCAACCGAATCATTCATGCTCATACTCAGATAAAAAGTTTGTAGTTGCTTCAGTATCACTTAAAAATTACTTCATTTATGCCAGACCTTTACGTTTCTTGGTTAGATTATCACCAGAAAATTGAACACCTAGCGGCTCAGATATATCAATCAGGCTGGGAATTCAACCAGATTGTTTGTCTCGCTAGAGGAGGACTGCGAGTGGGAGATATCATTTCCCGGATATATCAGCAGCCCTTGGCAATTTTAGCTACATCTTCTTACAGTGGTTCTGGTAAGCAAGAAAGAGGCAATTTAACCTTGTCTCGTCACTTAACAATGACCACAGAAAAGTTAGGTTCCCACATTCTCCTAGTTGATGATTTGGTAGATTCTGGAATCACAATTGAGCAGACTATACCTTGGTTAAAGCAAAATAGTAATTTTGGCGTTACAGAAATTCGCACGGCGGTACTGTGGTATAAAGCCTGTTCTACCATCAAACCAGATTATTATGTCGATTATCTGCCCGATAACCCCTGGATTCATCAACCCTTTGAACACTACGAAAATATGAACCCCGCAGAATTAACAGCAAAGGTAAGTCAACCTTGCTGAGGAATGGGGAGTGGGGAGTGGGGAGTGGGGAGTGGGGAGTGGGGAGTGGGGAGTGGGGAATGGGGAACGGGGAATGGGTAGAAGCAACTGTTAAAAAGTGCCAGCAATTAAGCCTATAACTGCACCAGTGGGGACTAATTGCCATGTGGGACGTTTGAAGCGGATTAGAGCAATTAAAGCCAGAATGCCGATAATCGCAGCTAAGATGGAGCGCCCCAGAGTATCTTGGATGATAGCAGTTTTTGCGAGGGGAATGGCTGCTGCGGCGATCGCACCCAGAACCGCCGGAGTCACGCCTTGCAAAAAGCTACGAATCCCAGGGTTTTGACGAATGCGAACTAAGATCGGTGCAGCCCCCATAATAAATAGAAATGATGGGGTAAAAATGGCGATCGCCGAAATTAAAGCCCCCATTGCACCAGCCACCTTATAGCCGACAAAAGCCGCCGTAATCACCACCGGACCCGGAGTAAATTCACCAATAGCAACACCGTCCAGAAATTCGCTGCGGGTTAACCAATGAAATTGATTGACTACTTCCGACTCCAGCAAGGGGATAATCACTAACCCACCCCCGAAGATAAAACTACCGACTTTTAAGAAGAAAAATATTAACGTTAAATAATACTCTTGAATCCGTTCTAGTCCCCAAAAGCTGGACAATGCTAATGTGTCAGTAGATACAGTCGCTAAGGTTTTGGGTAGTACCTGCATCATCGGTAAGAGGGGAACTAGCCAAGCACTGCTGCGATTTGATGGACTGTAAAGGATTAACCCGACAATCCCCGCTAAGACGAATTGTAATAAAATATTAACTTGAAATAGCAACGTGACAAGTAGGACAGCTAACGCGATCGCCACACCTTTGACATCTGTAATAGCCCGTTTTCCTAACTTCCAGCAAAACCCGAAGATGATCGCAATCACCACAGGTGTCACCCCCAGAAACAAATTTTCAATCTGCGGTATACCCTGAAAACGAAAATATGCCCAAGATAGAGTCAGCACAATTAAAAAAGCGGGCAAAATAAAACAAATACCAGCCACTAAAGCACCCAACTGTCCCGCCCGCACATACCCAGTATAAATTCCCATCTGCGTAGAAGCCGGACCAGGTAACATCTCGCAAATTGCCACTCCTTCTAAAAATTGTTCTTGGGTAAACCAACCCCGCCGCACTACCGCTTCATCATTAATCATGGCAATGTGAGCTTGAGGTCCACCAAAACCAATTAAGCCTAACTTAAGAAAAAGTTGAGCCAGTTCTATTAATCGGGCAGATAAACTAGGCTGTGTTTCCTCTGATTCATGATTACTTTGCTGATTCATTCTCAACCTCTTTGTGAAGATATGCAGGATAACAAGTTAATTTATTAATTAAAAATTTCCTGCTGCCATTTTTAATTTTGGATTAGACACAAATTTAAAATCCCCAATCTAAAATTGCGTTACCAGATTTTTCACCAGGAAGAAATCCGGGCTAGCAAACAAGAACATGAGTAATGTTTAATGATCATCACCTATAGGAATACTATTTGATTATTGAACAAACAAGTAGGGTGTGTTAGCGCAGCGTAACGCACCATTATTAAGGCTTTGGTGCGTTACGGATTTCATCCTAACGCACCCTACGATACTTGATTTTTTCATAAATCAAATCGGATTCCCATATATTATTTTAATTAAGTTGTTATCCTTCAGAAGTTATAAAAAATAAATGATCCAAAGGATGGAAGAAAAGACGAATTTGATTTTGTAACATAGCTAGGTCTACAAAGTTCGTATGTAATTTATGCTCTGGGTTTATTTACTACATCATTCACCGATATAAATAAATCAACCAGTAATGAGCAGAGATTGTGTCTCTGATTCTAGAGAACGAACAACAAGTATGAGGAGCTTTTTCATGTTGAATAGACTGAACACAAATCACTTCAGCCGTTGTGTCAGCTTTCCCAATAGTAGTTTGATGCAAAAGCTGTGGCAGTCTAAAGGTATTACTGTTTTAGTTCTGGGAAGTTTGCTGCTTTCTGGTTGTAATAATGGATTTCGAGAAGCAATTGCTCCAACATCGCCAAAAAATGTCGTCACTGAAGAAGTTTCAGACATGACAAATCAACTGATTGGTCAAACCGTAACCATTAGAAGTCAACCGATCAGCTTAGTAAGTCCTACCAGCTTTACAGTCACGGATCAGAAATTATTCGGTAGCGATAATATCTTAGTTGTTAATGCTACAGGTCAACCTTTTACTCTGCCTGATGGGCAGGATATAGAAGTTCAAGCTACAGGACAGGTCCGCAGATTTGTACTACCAGAAATCAATAAAGATTACAAATTGAACTTGTCGTCAGACTTGTACAGTGAATACGAAAACCAGCCTGTGATTATTGCCCAATCAATGGCATTAGCACCAAAACCAGGGGAAATCATTTCTAACCCCACCCCATACTATGGTCAAACTCTGGCTGTAGCAGGTGAAGTAGCAGACACGAAAAATGAAGTTTCATTTACCTTGGATGAAGACCAATTACTAGGTGGAGAAGAGTTACTAGTATTGCGTACCGATCCACAGCCAATTATCAGTGATCGAGAAAGTATAGTTGTTACAGGTGTGCTGCGTCCGTTTGTCGTTGCTGACCTAGAGCGAGATTACGACCTGACTTGGGATTTAAATATGCAGCGACAGCTAGAAGTTGAGTACAGAAACAAACCTGTAATAGTTTCCACAGGCGTTTATCCATCTGCTGTTTCCCAATAATATCAACCACCTATTCTGCTATATAAATGTTAGACAAAGCTAGACATTTACTTCTTGCGTCAAAGGGAGCATGGGAGCGGTTATCCCTCAGCAAGCTTTCAAGGTTTAGCCAACCTTGATAAAACTATTGCTGCGTTTAAATCTCTATCCATCGAATGCCCACAATTGTGGCAATTGTAAACTCTTTCTGAAAGCGGCATATCTTGAATATGTCCGCAATTAGAACAGGTTTTAGTTCGATGGTGTTCTTTTGGCAGGTAATTTCCCAGAATTGTCCCATCTCTGCAACGTTTTCACAGAAACTCCCATTTTTTCGGCAAATTCATGTGGTTTAAACATAAATACACTTATAGCTTTGTCTATAAGTGTATTTATGTCTATTTAATTGTCAACTTAGCATAGCTCTACAATCTTGCGCGTTTTAGGGTGGGAACAGTCCCAACCCCAAGGGCTTTATTATTAATTAAAACAGCCATAGCCAAATGGGGAGCGTCAGCAGTAATACCAGAGAGCCAACCGCTAAAGAGGTAACTGCAAGGTCGCGGTCAAGATTAAAGGTTTCAGCAATTACTAAGGTGGCGAATGCTGGAGGCATTGATATTTGTAGCACAATTACTAGGGCTGGTTCACCAGTTACGCCAAAAAGTGGTAATATACCGCCGATAGCTAAAGGAACAATTAACATTTTAATGATTAAGCTGATTCCGGCTTCTGGTAGTCTGTGCCAAGAATTAAGCTGGGAAAGTCGCATTCCAATTAATACTAAAGTTAAAGCAATCACGCCCCAACCTAATTTTTCTAGGCTAGATTCCCAGATAGGGGGGAGCGTCACGGCTCGAAATAGCAAGCCAAAGCCAAAACTCCACAGAGCCGGATTAATCACAATGGATTTGGTAATTTGCCCATAATTACCGACATTACCGCCAAAATAAGAGGCCAAGACTATTCCGAAGCCATAAGCACCGAATAGTGATCCCAACATATCGTAAAATAAAGCCCAGGCAAAGTATTCTTGCCCGACTAAGGCGAGGGTGATGGGAAAGCCAAGATAACCAGTGTTACCCAGCATGGCCGCTAGAAGCAAACTACCTTGAGTTGATTTTTGGTGAATGGTTTTGGTGAAATAGGCTTGCCCTTTCATTCCCCACCAAGCCAAAAATGCCCCTAGTAAAATGGCTAAATAGGCGATCGCCGGAGCAATCCAAATCTGTCCCGATAAGTCGGCTCGGCGTAAAAAAGCGACGATGCTTATCGGTACTCCTACCCAAAATAACCATTGAGCCAGACGGGTAGGAACTGTGTTAGGTAGTTTGCGTCCCAGAAAAAAGCCTACTAGGACTAATCCCACAAGTTTGACGTATAGTTCTAGGAGGTTAGCCAAGATTGTGCTGAAGAATAATAGATGTGAATACTACGGAAGATGTTTATTTCTGTCCAGTCTACAATCTTTGAAGAATATTGCACAAAAGCAGGAGTTGATCCTTGAATAAAGCTCGGTTTTCTGGACAACCGCATAACTTATCAGGTGACTCTAGCGAAGAAGATATTCCCGTAGCTTTACGCGATAGCCCTGAAGCCGCACCTAAGCGACTTTCGCCACGTCTAACTTTACTGATCACCGGAATATCCGGGTTAATCGTCCTGGGTTTAATTGCTAGTTTTTGGTTCTTTGTGATCGCACCCAGAAACACAGTTGTCTCTGAACCTGCATCTACTGGCACAACTCCCACCGATACACAAACTAGTGATTCTGTCAATAGTCAAGATAATAATGTTGATGCGCTGTTAGGTCATTTGACATACCCAGAAGCGCCAGAGTCGGAACTCTTACCAATTACCGCAGATAGGCGCATCAGACTGCGAAAAGTTGCAGCCGAAAGGTATAAGGCGATGACGCAAGCGGCGCGGCGTGAGGGTGTAATTTTAGTGGCAATTTCTGGTTTTCGTTCTGTAAAAGAGCAAGAACAGTTATTTTTTGGAGTTGGTGCTAGACGCAATCAAACCCCATCGGAAAGGGCTGCGGTGAGTGCGCCGCCTGGACACAGTGAACATCATACAGGTTACGCTGTGGATATAGGAGATGGGTCAGTACCAGCCACTAATCTGCAAACCAACTTTGAAAATACGAAGGCTTTTAAGTGGTTAGAAGGCAATGCGGCGCGTTTTGGCTTTGAAATTTCTTTTCCAGAGAATAATTCTCAAGGTGTGAGTTATGAACCTTGGCACTGGCGTTTTGTAGGCGATCGCCATAGTTTAGAATTATTTTACAAAGCCAGAAATCTCAACTCCACACAACCATGATCTAAATTGCCATCGCATCTAGTTACCTGTCAGATCATAGCGTTCAAAAGCATCCATGAGAAAAATCCTGAAAAATCTCGTGGATGCCTTAAACTTATGGAATATACTATTAATACCGATGACAAACCGCGAATTTACGAGTCTTGACCCGTAAATACCCCGGAACCCATTCGACGCAGTATGCCAACAGTTTGGCAGATATCGTCTTGTTGACGGCTTTATTGTTGGCAACGGAATATCATCATTTCTAATTACTCAAAGACTTTAAAACACTATGAAACGTCTAGTGGTTTGTTGTGATGGAACTTGGCAAAATTTAGCAAGTCCTTGCCCAAGCAACGTGGTGAAATTAGCTCAATCTGTGAAACCAGTCGCCAACGATGGAATTACACAGATCGTATTTTATGACGCGGGCATTGGCACCGAGAGTCAAAAAGTTGCAGGGGGAATTACCGGAGCCGGAATCGATAAAAATATAGAAGATGGCTACCGATTTCTGAGCCTCAATTATACTCCTGGTGACGAAATCTATCTGTTCGGTTTCAGTCGCGGTGCATACACAGTTAGAAGCCTCGCGGGGATGATCTATTGTTCTGGTCTTCTAGACCGCAGCAATATCACCAAAGCACATGAAGCTTACGAGCTTTACCGTAAACGGAGTGTTAAACCCAGTGATCACGAAGCAACCCAATACCGAAAATCTTACGGCGATCGCGTCTCCATCACCTTGCTCGGTTGTTTTGACACAGTTGGGGCCCTTGGTATTCCTGGAATTGGCATACCCTTCTTCAGCAAATTGAACGAGCAGCTGAATAAGCGGTACAAATTCCATGACACTACATTAAACAAATGTGTTCAAAATGCCTTGCACGCTATGGCCATCGACGAACTCCGCAAAGTTTTTGATGTCACCCCCATGCAAAAGCATCCCGAAGCCGACAACCAAAGCCAGAGGGTGATTCAAAAGTGGTTCCCCGGTAGTCACGGCTGCATTGGTGGTGGAACCGAAGAACATATTGGGTTATCAGATACTGTCTTACAGTGGATGATTGACTGCATCAGTGAAATGAAATTGGGGCTTGACTTCGATATAAATATGATTCCCACAGGTATTAACCCCAATTATGAATGTGACTTTAAAAATGATCCTGGATTCTTTAAACTTGCAGGAATCAAGTTTCGTGATGTCAGCGATGTCATTGAAGACCTTCATGAAAGCACGATCAAGCGATTGAAAAGCCGCAAAGATTATCAACCCAAAAATCTCCAAAAAATTATTTCTAAACTGCAAGATTTAGAATAAATTTGGTTGATCGAAGTAGATAAATTTTGAGTACATTGCATACAAAATTGGAAAAAACAGGGAGAAATAATTATGGCTGGCAAAAGAGACACATCCAAAGACGGTTTAGGCAACAAACTTCAAACATTACTGTTAACAAACTTTAAAGGATTTTGGCAACTTCTCCAAAGCAACGAATCTCTAAAACGTAAAGTTAACAAAACTCTGCTTAATAGTCTCATCTATAAAATTCCGACTCGTCCTAATCCCTACAGTATGATGACTCTAGATGAGTATATCCCTGATACTAAAATCCCCAAAAAAACTGATACTTATACCTCCTGGGAATCACTCAACGATCGCACTTACACAGGAAGACATCTCCCACCAGACCCCAAGTTAAACGCTGAGGGGAATTTACCTAAAGTTGAAGACCTAGCTATTTTATTTCGCAAAAAAGATGGTAAAACCATTTATTCAAGCAAATCAACCATGTTGTTTCCCTATTGGGTACAGTGGTTTACAGATAGCTTCCTTCGCATTGATCATTTAAATAAACTAAAAAATACTTCCAACCATGAAATTGATTTGTGTAATGTTTATGGTTTAACCAGGAAACAAACACATCTGTTAAGAAGTTTTCAAGGAGGTAAATTAAAAACTCAGAAACTCAAACGCCAAGATGGTGTAGAAGAAGAATATCCCCTGTTTTATTATGCTGATGCAGCCCAGGATCAAGTTAAGCCTGAATTTGACGGTCTTTATCAACCCCTTAATGATGAAAAAAGACAGTCCGTAGATAAAAAACAATATATGTTTGCGATGGGAGTAGAACGAGCAAATGTGCAAATTGGCTATGTCATGCTCAATACTCTTTGTCTTCGGGAACATAATCGTCTTTGTGAGCAACTAGCAAGCAATTATCCAGATTGGGATGATGAACGACTCTTTCAAACATCGAGAAATATTCTCATGGCAATGATTCTTAAAATCATCATGGAAGAGTACATTAACCACATCACTCCTTATCACTTTAAGTTATTTGCCGATCCTGAAGCTTTTACTAAGGAAAGTTGGCATCGTACCAATTATATGGCCATTGAGTTTGACTTTGTTTATCGCTGGCATAGTGCGATTCCAGAGACTTTTAACTATAACGGTAAACCAACCCATATTGCTGCATCTCTTTGGAACAATAAAATGTTTATTGACCAAGGTTTAGGGGCATTGATGGAAGAAACTTGTTCTCAACCAGGTACAAAAATTGGTTTATTTAACACCCCTGACATATTAGTTGAATTAACTGAATTACCCTCAATTCGACTGGGAAGACAGCTACAATTAGCAAGCTACAACGATTATCGTGAAATGTGTGGTTTTCCCAGAGTAACTAAATTTGAACAAGTTACCAGCGATGAATTTGCTCAACAGAAACTCAAAGAATTATATGGTCATGTTGATCAGATTGAATTCTTTGTCGGACTTTATGCCGAGGATGGGCGAGAAAATTCAACTATCCCTCCCCTAGTAGCACGCTTAATTGGAATTGATGCCTTTTCTCAGGCCTTAACTAATCCTTTACTATCACCCAATATTTTCAATAAAGAGACTTTTTCGCCTGTGGGTTGGGAAATTATTCAGAATACCAACACAGTCTCAGATTTAGTTAATCGGAATGTTCCGGCATCAGATAAAAAGTACAAAGTTACTTTTGACCTTTAATTGAACACTCCCATTCTGTAGGGTACGTCATACAGAAGTGTAACGTATCCTACGAATCAACTCAATTGATTAATTAATCCGATATTTTCCCAAATGAAACTATTTACCGAATACCCAGAAAAAGACGAACTCAAATACTCCCATCTCATGAGTGACCTAGCTACAAAGCGAATGGAAAATCTTTACGGGGACGAGAAAAAAGAACCCGCCAAGAGAGATACTCATGCTAAAACCCACGCGGCTGTTCAAGGAACTCTAGAAATCTTTGACTTTGATGAAGCAGTAATTAAACAAGAACTGAGCAAACGCACCTCATTAACAGAAGCTCAACTTTCAGCCATTTCCCTCAAACAAGGTTTATTTGCCAACCCAAAACAATATCCGGTGTGGTTACGATTTGCTAATGGTGCTTTTTCAGTTAAAAATGATTATGAACCAGATACGCGATCGATGGCTGTAAAAATAATCGGGGTAGAAGGAGAACGACTAGAGCAAAGTCACGAGTCAAAAACCCAAGATATTATTGTCCACAATGTCGAATTCTTTTTTGTGAAAACCATTAAAAAGTTTTACAGCTTTTTTTTAGCGGTTTATCGATCAGGGCTATCTCCATTTCTGAAGCTGTCCACGCTTTTATGGCTACTGTTCAATCCCCATGAATTCTCACTTCTAAAAAATGGTTTCAAACGAACTCCTAATAGTTTGCTCACAGAACGTTATTGGAGTGCTTCAGCCTATTCTATAGGACTCAAATCAGATTTTGATCCCACAAAAACGAGTCTAGTTCCTATGGAATATCCAGCTGTAATTAAATATGCATTTACTCCGGTTTCTAGTCAATCACCTCATCAACAGCTTCCTTTCCAGCCCAGACCAGAAAGCGAACTTAAGCGTGCCAAAGCATTAGGCTCAGAAGACAACCACTACCGAGAGGAACTAACTCAAGCTTTAGCAAAGCCTGATGCTGAATACTATTGGGACTTTCAAATCCAATTTCAAACTAGCCCAGAGATGTCCATTGATGATACTACCATTACGTGGAATGAAGAGGAATCACCCTTCTTTACAGTTGGTCGTCTGACAGTTAAACATCAGAACATTCACTCTCCCCAAGAAGACGACTTTGGAGAAAATCTGCGCTTTTCTGTTTGGAATGGTCTCGCAGTACATCGTCCTGTCGGCGCAATCAATCGGTTACGCAGCATAGTTTATCCTATCGTTGCTGAGTATCGGCATAAAAAAAGAGGAGTCAAATACCAAGAACCATCAGTCTAATTTTTCACAGTAAAACACTGGTAAATGGGGAAATTTATTCATAAAATTGAAAGTGATTTTTAATAACCCTTGATACTCTCTTGACAAAAAGTATCAATTTGCCTGAAGATTCAACTCATCTGGATGTGTATTAATTATTTGTGACGAGGCATTAGATGGGAATTAATAATCTGTTTACGGCTGGCGGTGTAGTAATGTGGCCGCTGTTCGGGTTTTCAGTGTTAGCCGTGGCGCTAATTGTTGAACGTATCCGGTTTTGGGTGAGAATCAATAACCGTCAAAGCAGTGTCATTAGAGAGGTATTGAAACTTTATCGGCTAGATAACGTAGTTGGTGCAATCGATAAACTCCAAAAAAATGCCGATTTGCCCTTAGCACGGATTTTTCTGGCGGCGTTGGAATTGGAAGAACCAAATCCTGAAGAATTTCGTTTGGCGTTAGAAAGTGAAGCCCAAGCAGAGATACCTTTACTCAAACGCTTTCAAAACATCTTTGAGACAATTATTGGTTTAGCACCACTATTAGGTCTACTAGGGACTGTATTAGGATTGATTGCGTCCTTTGCTTCCCTAGATATTGGTGATGTGGGAGGAACGAAAACCACAGGTGTAACTGCTGGTATCAGTGAAGCGTTGGTTTCTACAGCCACAGGATTGGTAGTGGCGATATTTACACTCTTATTTGCCAACTCCTTCCGGGGTTTATATGTCCGTCAAATAGCACTCATTCAAGAGTATGGGGGACAATTAGAGTTACTTTACCGCCGCCGCTACGAACGAGGAGAGAGGAATTATGCGTCTACCCGATGAAGCAGATTTACCAGCACAGATCAACATCTTACCGATGATTGATGTCATCTTTGCGATTTTAACGTTTTTTATCATGTCAACGCTGTTTTTAACTCGGTCTGAAGGTTTGCCCGTGAATTTACCTACGGCAACTACCGCCACACAACAGCAAATTCCCATGAAGATTACCGTCACCGTAGAGGAAAACGGAGTAATTAGCGTTAATCGTGAACCTAGTAAAGTTGATTCTTTAGCAGAGCAATTACGGACTATTATTGGTTCTAACTCAGAAGCATTGGTAATTATTAATGCTGATGAGAAAGTAGGGCATGGTCAGGTAGTGGCAATTATGGATCGGGTGCGTCAGGTCAAAGGGGCGAAGTTAGCAATTTCCACTCAAAAACCCTAGTATCGCGACCTGAAGCGATCGCAGAATCCCCATTCCTCTAGAGGGTGGCTAACGTGTACACACAAGTCTAAAAACCTTTATTTGGGTAGGGTGTGTTAGGACTAACGTCCATAACACACCGAAAATCTAGGATGGTGCGTTGCGCTACGCGACAACACACCCTACAAAAAAGATTTGGAGTAATTTAATGATTTGTGTGTACACCGTAGATAGGGTGGGGAGGATATTAATTTGGCTTTTGATACTTACCAGGGTACTTGCGTTGAAAGTAGTCTTCCATAATTTCTAAAAGCATCGGGCCAGCCAGACTACCACCACCACCACCAGAATGTTCAGTAAAAACGACGATCAGGACTTCTGGCTTGTCTGCTGGGGCATAAGCACCAAACCAAGCATGATTTTTTTTCACCCCACGCTGCCAGGCTTCGGCTGTGCCTGTTTTACCCGCGACTGGGGGAAGTGTGGGTTTATCCAAAACTGTACCAGTACCCTCAGTGATCACCTTCCTGAGTCCGTCTTGGATAATTTTCAGGGTTGTCGGTTTCATCTTCACAGGTTCTCGCCAACTTCTGGCTTCTTCATTATCTTTGAGCAGATGGGGTTGAACTAGATAGCCGCCATTAGCTGGCACAGCAAACATGACAGCTACTTGCAAAGGAGTAGCTAACAAAGCACCTTGGCCAATTGACATATTAATGCTGTCTCCTATACTCCAAGGCATTTTCCGAGTTTTGCGTTTCCACTCGTCGTCTGGTACTAAACCTCTGCTTTCCTCCGATTCAAAATCAAAGCCAGTTTTTTGACCAAATCCAAATTTACGAGTCCATTCAATCAAAGTGGGGCCACCCACTGCTCTAGCAGTTTGATAAAAGAAAGTATCACTACTCCACTGCATTGCGCCCACAAAACCTAAAGGACCAAATCCGGCGTGGTTCCATTCACCAAATCTAGTCCCACCAATGGTTAAGGAACCGTAGGTTTGTAGGATTGTGTTAGGCGCAAATTTACCTGATTCCAACGCAGCCGCCGTAGTCACAATTTTGAAGGTACTGGCGGGCGGAAAAGCACTCAGAGCGCGATTAACTAAAGGATGGTTTGCACCTTGGACAGTTTCCCAATCTTTCTGGGTCAGTTTTTGTTTAGAGAAGATATTGGGGTCAAAGGTGGGACGAGACACCATTGCTAAAACTGCGCCATTCTTGGGGTCAATTGCCACGATCGCACCGTTGTAATTGCCTAAAGCTTTGTCTGCGGCCATTTGCAGTTTTAAATCTATGGTTAAATTTAAATCATTACCCGACCTTGCCTTTTTTTCTCCCAATACCCGGAGCGGACGACCCGCGCCATCTACTTCTACTTGCTGACCGCCCCATTCGCCTCGAAGAAGATTTTCGTAAGCCTTTTCCGACCCCATCTGACCAATGACATCTCCTAATCGATAGCCTGATTCCCGCTTTTGTTTTAACTGTTCGGCAGTTAATTCTCGCGTATATCCCAGTACATGGGCTAACTCTTTGCCGTGGGGGTAGTAGCGAACTGCTTCGGTATGGATTTCGACATCTTTTAATTCGTTTTGATACTCTTTGAGAACTGTGATTTGGGCTTCATTCAGGTCACGCGCAATGCGAATGAGTGAAGAAGAGTTGGGGCCTGCTGCTTGTAATTGTTTTTCTAGTTCCGCTTTGGGGATATCCAGAATTTTCTCTAGCCGTGAACCGATCACCGACCACCCCGGTTTGGTATGTGCCATTGGCCACAAATATACAGAGCGCGGATGACGCGTACTAGCTAAAAGTTGCCCATGACGGTCAAAAATATTACCCCGTTCTGGTTGTTTGGGAATGATCCGCACTCGGTTAGCTTCTGCTCTCGAACGGTGTTTCGCTCCTTCGACAATTTGTATATATGCCAACCGCACGCCGATTCCAGTGGTCATGAATAGGGTAAAGGCAATTAAAAATACTGGCTGAAAATTTCGGCCTACTGTCCGGATATCTTTTTTGCCGCCAAGTGGGGATGGTTGTAATAAGGTCATAAGACAAATAAATTTTCTAAACTAGTATTAATATGTATAGAATTATGCTAAATGCTTGCTAGGGATTTAGCACCAAAGCGATCGCCTGACCTATGCACTTTCAAGCAACTTTTATACTGCATAATTTATCAATCAGCAAAGGGTCTAATACCCCTACCTTACACAGCACGCCCAGGGTTTACCTCTGCACGTAGTTTGTGTTTCCATGAGGGTTTAAATCCCCCTGGGAATTGGGAATTGGGAATTGCTTGTTTCGTCTCCAGTCTTAGCCAGCTCTAGTTACCCAATTATAAGTTTGAATAGACGACGCTAAAATGACAAAATATTCTAATATCAGAGCATTCTACTCAGGATTATGACTCAAACTGTCGCGCAAAATCAAAATAAAATCACCACATTTCAACCACTGGATGTTGAACTGCGTCACGTGTTCAAGTTTTTTAACAAAGAACCAGCAGTACATGGAGTCGATTTAGATATCAGACAGGGCGAATTCTTTAGTATTTTAGGCCCTTCTGGTTGTGGTAAAACAACCATATTACGCTTAATCGCTGGGTTTGAGATGACTGATGCTGGGAAGGTGTTGATTCAGGGTCAGCCGATGACTAATGTCCCTGCTTATCGCCGACCTGTGAATACTGTCTTTCAAAGCTACGCTCTGTTTAATCATATAAATGTCTGGGATAACATCGCTTTTGGGCTGCGCCTCCACAAAAAATTCAGCAAATCAGAAATCGAAACTAGAGTTAAAGAAGCTTTAATGCTGGTCAAAATGGAAAGTTTGCGATCGCGCTTTCCCAGTCAGCTTTCTGGTGGTCAACAGCAACGGGTGGCGTTAGCCAGGGCTTTAGTCAATCGCCCCACTGTCTTATTACTAGATGAACCTTTGGGGGCTTTAGACTTAAAACTGCGTAAAGAGATGCAGTTAGAGTTATCGAATATACATAAGACTTTAGGATTGACCTTCATCATGGTGACACACGATCAGGAAGAGGCTATGTCCTTGAGCGATCGCATCGCCGTGATGAATCAAGGCAAAATTGAGCAAGTTGGGACTCCTCGACAAATTTACGAACAGCCCCAAACGCCCTTTGTCGCAGATTTTATTGGTGACACTAATTTATTTAGTGGTGAAATCACTCATGTCGAATCCTCAAGCATACAAATTCAGACGAAAACGGGACTTAAAATTACCGTCGCCCGCAGTCAAGAGACACCAACTGAATTATCTCAAGCCGTAGTGGTGAGTGTGCGCCCAGAAAAAATCCAACTTTCACTTTATCACCCTAGTGTATTAACTAACTGCTTTGAAGCTCGGCTGGGTAAGGTCATGTATTTGGGAACCCACGTTAGTTATGTTGTGGAATTGATCAATGGTATGAGTATCAATGTTTTGCAGCCCAATACCTTTGGCAATTTACCAGACCGTGATACACCTATTTACGCTTGGTGGACTGAAAGTGACTGTATAGCTTTATTAAATCCTTAGTTATGGCTAATAGACGGCAATTTTTACAAGCCTTGACAGCACTTTCTAGTTTGTCTCTAGCTAGTTGTGGCTGGAAACTAGGTGAGATCAGGTCAGTAACGAATGTGGGATACAGTGACCAATTGTATATTTACACTTGGACGCAATATGCTGATCAAGAATTACTCGTAGCTTTTCGTGAGCAAACAGGCGTGAAAGTGCTGGTGGATGTCTATGATTCTAATGAGGTGATGCTAGCTAAACTGTTAGCGGGTGGTGGTGGTGCTTACAGCCTCATCTATCCATCTGACTATATGGTGCAGAAGATGCAGGAGCAAGGTATATTAATCAAATTAAATAATCAGCGATTAAATGGTGCTGATCAATTATTTCCCCAATTCCAAAATCCTAGTTATGACCTCAATAATCGCTATAGCATCCCCTTTAGCTGGGGAACAACAGGTTTAATTTACAATTCCGAAATCCTCAAAGATGCACCAGAAGATTGGGATTATCTTTGGCAAAATCAAGGAATACTCAATAAGCGGATGACCTTATTAAATGATGTCCGTGAGGTGATGGGTGCAGTGTTACGAATGTTGGGTTATTCATATAACTCAAAAGACGAAAACCAAATTAAACAGGCTTATGAAAAATTGTTAAAGTTGAAACCTGCGATCGCGGCCTTCAACACGGATGCTTGGCAAAACCAAATGCTAGCAGGAGATTTAACTTTAGCCATGTGTTATTCAGTTGATGCTATTAAAGTGATTGCAGAAAATCCCAAATTCAAATATGTGATTCCTCGTAGTGGTTCTTCAATATGGACTGATGCAATTGTTATCCCTAAAACAGCGCCCAATATCGATGCAGCCTATGCCTGGATTAACTTTCTATTACAGCCAGAAGTAGCAGCTATGATTAGCGAACGCCTGAATATTGCTACTCCTAATAGTGCAGGTTTTGAACAATTACCAAATCAAATTAAGAATAATAAAACTTTATTTCCCCCTCCTGCACTGTTAGAAAAGTGCGAACGGATTACTCCTTTAGGAGATTTAGAAGATACTTATGAGCGTTATTGGACTCAATTGACTATTAATTAAGCAAGTAAATATATGATTTTTTAAACTTATTATGCCCAAGAAAAATATCCCGTCTCAAATATATTCATTAGCTGGTGATACCGACACAAAAAAAATACATTCCCCGCATTTAAACTGGCTACAACCCTTAGTATTACTTGCCCCATCTGGTGTTTGGTTATTACTTTTGCTGGTGCTACCAACACTGTTAATTTTGCAGTTAAGCTTAGTACCCAACATTAGACCAGGAGATATAGTCAATCCCAGTGGACTGGATAACTATATTCGGATACTTGATCCCCTATATCTGCAAGTGATTGGGCGTTCTCTGTGGTTGGCGATCGCCACCACCATAATTTGCCTGATCTTGGGCTTACCTGTCGCCTATTGGATTGCTCAAATCGCACCGCAACGCTGGCGAAATTTGCTGCTTTTAGGCTTTGTCCTGCCTTTATGGACATCCTCGCTACTGCGTTCTTATGCTTGGATTACTATTTTACGTCCCACAGGCTTATTAAATAGCTTACTCAACAATTTAGGCTTGCCCAGTTTAGAATTACTTAACCGGATTCCCGCCGTATTAATTGGCATGAGCTATAGTTTATTACCCTATATGGTGTTAATTCTATATGCCTCTTTAGAAAAGCTAGATCAGCGCTTATTAGAAGCAGCCGCCGATTTAGGTGCAAATGACATGGAAACTTTTTGGAAAGTCACCTTACCCCAAATTTTGCCAGGAATTACGGCTGGTTCAATGCTTGTTTTAATCACAGCATTAGGAGATTTTATCAACCCAGAATTACTGGGTGGGGCTTCTAGTATGACAGCAGCACGGTTAGTTTATAACCAATTTCTCGGAGTTACCCAAAATTGGGGCTTTGGTTCAGCCTTGAGTATGACATTAATTTTAGCTGTGAGTGTGGCGATCGCGCTTTTAATTAAGTTTGGTGAAGTTAGGGATCATAGCTAATGCTGTAGTTTGCTAATATAATATATTAGCACATCAAAAACAGTGTCACTATTGAAATATTCTATTAATAAAAAACAGCTGCTTTTATTATTAGTTTTTGGGTTAACAATCATCATATCTCTGTTGATTTACACTCAAATTCAAGCTGCCAAGAAACCGATTAAAGTAGGAATTCTACATTCCCTGAGTGGCACAATGGCAATTAGTGAAAAATCGGTTGTTGATGCCACATTACTGGCTATTGAAGAAATTAATACTCAAGGTGGTGTTCTAGGCAGAAAAATTCAGCCAATTGTTGTTGATGGCGCATCTAATTGGCAGACCTTTGCTGAAAAAGCCGAAGAATTGATTGTACAAGAAAAAGTCGTTACCGTCTTTGGATGCTGGACTTCGGCTAGCCGGAAAACAGTCAATCCTGTATTTAATAAATATAACCATTTACTTATTTATCCAGTGCAGTACGAAGGACTAGAACAGTCACCCAACATAGTCTATACAGGTGCTGCACCTAATCAACAAATTATTCCAGCAGTCAAGTGGTCTTTTGATAATTTAGGGAAAAGATTTTTTTTGGTAGGTTCTGATTATATCTTCCCCCGCACAGCCAACGCCATTATTAAAGACCAAGTAACCGCGTTACAAGGTGAAATTATTGGGGAAGAATATATACTTTTGGGTAGCAATAATGTTACACAAGCCGTCAGAAAAATTAAAGAAACCCAACCAGATATTATTTTAAACACTATTAATGGCGATAGCAATATTTACTTCTTCCAAGCTTTGAAAAATGCGGGAATTACTGCCGATAAAATCCCCACTATTTCCTTCAGTATTGCCGAAGAAGAACTAAGTCATTTTTCTATTAAAGATATGGTAGGTAACTATGCCGTCTGGAATTATTTTCAGAGTATTGATAATCCCAGAAATCATGAATTTATCAAAAAGTTTCGGCAAAGATATGGTAAAGATAGAGTCACATCTGACCCTATTGAAGCAGCATATTTTGGCGTTTACCTGTGGTCGCAAGCAATTCAGGATGCGGGTACAGATGATGTCAATGCTATTCGAGAACACATCAAAGACCAAAGTTTTCTCGCACCAGAAGGTATTGTATATATAGACCCTGATAACCAACATACCTGGAAAACAGTGCGAGTTGGCAAAATCCAAGCCGATGGACAGTTTGAAATTGTTTGGAATTCAGATAAACCAACTCACCCCCGACCTTATCCCCTTTCCCGTTCTAAAGCTGAATGGGAAACTTTTCTCAAATCTCTTTATCAAGGCTGGAACAATAATTGGGCAAACCCTGGTTAATCATGCCACATTTTTCAGACTATTTTCAGCCATTGACTGCTTTTGAATTGATAAATTTGACTGAGACGCAGTGACTTGACCACCCTATATAAATATAAATTTGGAGTGGAGATTTGAACAATAGCAAAATAGTCAACAAATTAATATTATGGTTTTTAATAATCGCCTTATTGCCTTTGATAAAAATTACTTGCTTAAATTATTATATTGCCAGTAGTTCTCAGAAAAAAGAAGCTAAAAATAATTTGATTGCTCTGGCAGATAACAAAGCCAAATGGCTAGAGAACTATATTAATGAACGTAAAAATAATGCCACAGCTATTACACAAATTCCTAATATAATTGATGCTGTAGAAAAATACCAACGGGTGTTTGAAAAATTTGGTGTTAATTCTCCAGAATATCAAGAATTAGATGCACAGTATCAAACCTTTATCAGTAATTATTTAGAAATATTTGGTTATTCCGATATTTTTTTAATATCTCAGACTGGGGATGCTATTTTTTCAGTAAAACGTGGTCAAGAATTTGGCTCAAACTTTTATACAGGAAGCTACAAAGATTATGAACTTGCCAAAGTTTTTGATCGAGCCAAAACATTAATGCAAGTTGAAATATCTAATTTTGGCTATCATATAGATACTAAAGCACCCGTAGCTTTTATTGCCGCTCCCATCTTTAAGGATAACATAATTATTGGTGTATTAGTATTAAAACTGAATAATCAAGAGTTTAATAAAGTCGTTAATAATTATATTGGTTTGGGTAAAACTGGCGAAACAATTGTAGTTTCAGAAATTGATAAAACCATAGTATTTACCTCACCAACACGTCATGATCCCAATGCTGCCTTTAACAGAACTATTAAAGTTAACCAGCAGAAATTACACCCACTTTATCAGGCATCTCAGGGGATGAGAGGCTTTGGTATTACCCTTGATTATCGAGGTCAAAAAACTATCGCCGCTTGGAGGTATTTGCCTTCCTTAAATAGTGGTCTATTAGTTAAAATGGATACAGCAGAAGCTTTTGGTTCTTTAAATACATTGCGAAATATTATTATTATTTTAATTACCATTACACTTATTTTAGTAATATTTGCAGCTATTATAGTTGCCAAATCAATTTCTAAGCCAGTTATAGAACTGACTAACGTTGTCAAAGAATTGGCGAAAGGAAATTTTTATCAACAAGCACAAGTGACTACCAATGATGAAATTGGTCAATTGGCACAATCATTTAACTATATGGCTGAAAATCTGGAACAATCTTTTGAAACTATCAAATTGAGAGAGATTGAATTAGCTACTGCTAACGAGAAATTAGCCGCGACTTTAGCAAACTTAGAACAGAAAGCTCAACAACTAGCTACTCAACTAATACAAAGCGAAAAAATGTCCAGTTTAGGTCAATTAGTTGCGGGTGTAGCACACGAAATTAACAACCCAGTCAGCTTTATTTATGGTAATCTTGCTCCGGCTAAGGAATACATTCAAGATTTACTCAAAGTCATCCGAATCTATCAAAAGTATTATCCTCATCCAGTTGCAGAAATTCAACAAATAACCGCAGAAATTGAACTAGATTTTTTAGTTGTAGACCTCCCTAAGTTACTAGCATCTATAGAAATGGGAGCTACGAGAATCAAAGAAATTGTCCTATCTTTACGCAACTTTTCCCGTTTGGATGAGGCGGAAATCAAAGCTGTAAATATCCACGAGGGTATTGATAGTACCCTGATGATTTTAGCAAATCGTCTCAAACCTAACTCTGAACGTCCAGAAATTGCTGTGATTAAAGTATATGGCAATTTACCTTTAGTAGATTGTTATGCGGGACAACTTAATCAGGTATTTATGAATATTTTGGTAAATGCAATTGATGCTTTGGAAGAAGCTATGACCAGCAAGAACTTTACTAGAAAACCAAAAATATTTATTCGTACTGAACTGACGAAGGATAATCAAGTATATATTAGTATTTCTGATAATGGTATTGGTATTCCTGAGCATTTTCAAAATAAATTATTTGATCCTTTTTTTACTACTAAGCCTATAGGAAAAGGTACAGGTTTAGGTTTATCTATTAGCTATCAAGTTATTACTAAAAGGCATCAGGGGAAATTACAGTGTATTTCTGCCCACAATCAGGGGACAAAATTTTTGATTTTATTTCCTTTACATCAAAACTCAAAATTAGACCGCTAACTTTTCTAGAAAATACTTGAAATTCTCACACCGAATTACTTGTTACTTGCTATTACCTCGAAAATAAATACTAAATCGTTGCATCATCTGTATAATTGAGCCACTAATTACCCGAATGACTGACCTGAAAACCATCTTGCCATTACTACTTTTCCACGGAGGATAAATCCAAAAGCTTTTGATTATTAACATGAGTCCATAAATATGGTTTCTTTGATGCCAATAGTAATTAGCTAATCCGGCAACAGCCACACTCAACACTTCCCGTGATTTGAGCTTTTTTGCAAGGTTCATAGCTATTTGAAGATGCTCAAATGCTCCTGTTTGTTTCAAGCAACTATAACAAAATGCCATATTTATTCTTAAATAAATTTGTGATAATTTACTATCAATTGTACAAGCAATATTAAAAGCTGCTAAAAGATACTCAAGAGCTAATACATATTTTTCTGTTTGAGCATAAACAACGCCTAAGTTACCCAGAATTCTGGATTTGGCAACTGGTTCTCCTAAAATATCTATAATTTTTAAAGCTTGTTGAAAATATTCAATACCAATTTCATATTTTTGCAAATTTGTATAAGCTATAGCTAATCTATATAAAGCTAGATATTGTTGATATTGATTACAATTGTCTAAACTTAGACTAAGTTGTCTTTCAATTAAAGGAATACCTTTTTTTGGAAATCCCATCTGAGAATAAACAATACCGATAAAACCAGATATTTCTATTTCCATATCAACATCGTGAGATATCTGTGCAAGTGCTAAAGCTGGTTTACTAAATTTAATGGCTTGATGATAATTTAAAATTCCAAAATGAGAATTTGCAATGCCAAGTATAGCACATAATTCTTGAGAGGTATCATTAATTAATTGAGATATTTCTAATTGTTTTTGATAGTGAAAAATAGCTTTTTGGTCTTCCTCTAATTGCAAGTTATAAATCCTACCCAATCCTCCGTTCCCTTGAGCTTGTTCTGCGTAGTTGCCAGTTTTAATCGCAATAATTAATGCTTGTTGATAACAAGAAATTGCTGACTCAACCTGTCCTAAATGACCATAAGCTCTACCTAAACGATTTAGTAAAAAACAATCTGTTTTAGTGCTAAATCTGTTTAATAGCCTTTGAAAAAAAATAATTTGCTCTTGATAATATCCCCAGATAAATAATTGCTCATGTAAGACTTGCTTTGCACCCAAAAAACTAATATCAAGAAATAAAATTTTAAATGCTTTTTCCCATTCTGAAAGTTCACAAAGATGATGAAAAGCTTCTAAATAACCACGGATTTTATCCAAATTAGGCGCATTGACATCAGGAGAATAATCACTCAACCAATTTTCAATAGCTATCCAATGGGCAAATTCCCACGCAGACATATTAGAGACTTGGGATAAAGTGCAATCAATTTCTAAATTACAAATAGTCAATTTTGCACCAATAGTAAAGCTAACATCTTTGAGTGTGTTTTTAGTTAAATTATCTGGTTGAATAGCATCAAAATCCATAATAATAGTAAAGTAATTTATATAATATTTCTTAAATGTTCTAATGCTGTGCTACGAATGAGATTATGTTGTCTTAAATAACTATTATCTGTTTCAACTAAAAATCTATCGGTGAGAGCATCGAGAGCTATTTCTTGCTGTTCCCTAGTAAATCCAGATTTAACCAAATATTTTAACCAATATCTTTCCGGTACTGGACGGCGATATACAGAACTATAACAAAGCAGTTTATAAGCATTAGGAACATCTTGTGCTAAACGTCTAAATGTTCTTTCAATTTTATATTTAACAATTGCTCTAAGCTTTTTACTATAGCAATCTAATTTAAATTTATCATTTACTGATTCTAAATTTAAGTCTATATAAGCTTGTTCGATTTCTTCTATTTCAGTTCTGTAGTCTTGCCAATAGGTAGCAATATTTCCATGATAAGGAAAACTTAATATTTCCCCGGCAATTGTTTTTAATGCTAATGGGTGTCCTTCATAAGCTGCTCCTATACGATTGAGATAACTGCTTATTTCTGTATTGTTTTCAAACTTCAATCCGGCTTTTATAAAAAACTTGAGTATTTCTGAAGTAGTAAAACCACGTAAATATTCATGATAAAAAATGTTGTTATTATTTATCAGAATATCTTCTAGTTGTATAGGCATTTCTTGAGAAGTCAGGATGATTCTTCCCTGACATGATTCAGCCGCGCATAAAGCAAGAAAAAATTTCTCCCACCATACATCTTTAAAATTACTCCATCCCGTTTTTTCATCACCTACAAGGGTGCATTCTAAAGAGTCAATAATTAATAAACATTCATGAGTACAAATATAATTAACTAGCCATTGAACTAAATTTTCTGGATTATTTATTTCTTTCGGTAAATGAATACCTTTTACTGCTGCAATAATTTGGGTAACAATACTAGAAAAATTAGGTTCTTGCTGACTATCTTCTAAACAATATTTTTGTAATTCCGAATATTGTTCTTGTAATTCTAAAGCCAATTTTTCAGCTAAAGCACTCTTGCCAATACCAGTAATTCCAGTTAATAAAATTAATCTATGCTGATTTTGTAACTGACTAATTAATTTTGTAACTACATCGTTACGTCCAATCCAACCATAATCAAAAATATCCTGCCAATCAAGTCCTAGAATTTCACAATAAACCTGGAACGCTTCATCATTAATTGGCTGTTTGCCGGCTTGATATCGTTTCCATGTACCTAAAGAAATTCCTTGCGGATAAATTTCTTGATTTAACAAATCCTGCGGCCAGTCAGGTGTAATGAGTTTAGCTGCTGCGTTTAACCAATAAGCATCGTTATAATTTTTTTTCTTCTGTTTGATTTTCTCTTTTCCATCTTCAGATGCTCGAAGTGGCATATTTAAAACCATAATTTAGTGATTTTGTCAAGTATCAGATGTTTGATTTATTTACTGATCCTTGACTACCAATATCACTATTATTACAGTGATATCACTGTCATCTGTCATAACTTAATGTCTTCCAACAAAAGCCCATTCTCGATCACACAGAATTTCTTTTTTACTTCTTGATCAGACGTAGAAAGATAGGTTGAAACTAGCTCATAGAGATGTAAAGAAGGCTCAACAAAGGTAAAAAATCATGAACAGTCTCAGGATAGCAACTGCTATAACCATAAGTTCATTGACATTTTTTTGTATTTTAGAAAAATCAGTTTACGCTGGAGCATTAATCAATGGCTGGAATATTAGCATAGATCCCAACTACGATAGTCTTAGCGGCAATGGACGTGGTGGGTATATTGCGGGTAATACCATATATGAAATTTACGGACTAGGAGTTAAAGAAGATATAGCCAGCGATAGTATCTGGTTTGCTATTAATGCTAATCTACCATTAACTGGAAATTCTAGTGGTGTTACTGCTGCTAATGGTAACATAGGCTGGGGAGATTTGTTTTTAGATTTTTCGGGATTAGGTAATTTTAAAAGTGCTAGTGATTCCAGTAATTTATTTGGAATTCGCTTTGCTCCTAATAACGATTCAAGGATATCAAGCACAGGATTGTATAGAAATGTTAAGGCTACTAGTGTAGTTGCAGAAAATGATGGCTGGTCTAATTTATACAATCATAACATTAATGGGGTTCGCGCAATCACAGGTAAAGATGCCAGTATGGGAGATTTAGCTTGGAACAATCCTTACTATGCTCCTTATACTAGCCCAGGCTCACGGGCAAGACCTGAAACTTTATTCCCAAATGTTATTCAATCGGGTACAAAGGTTGGAGACATCACACTACTTAATGAATCAGAGCTATCGTCTGCTGGATTTCATAAAGGGCTACTTCCTAGTTTTGGTTCTCAAACTTTTGGTTTCAAGTTACCTAAGTCGTTACTTCCTGTTGGTAACTATATAGCAACGCTGGCGCTTGAGTGTTTTAACGATGCAGTTGCCTTACTAGGTTTTTCTGCACCACCGCCACCGCCACCACCGCCGCCACCACCACCGCCACCGCCGCCACCGCCGCCGCCACCGCCGCCACCACCGCCACCACCACCACCACCGCCACCACCGCCGCCACCACCAGAACCACCAACACCAGAGAAAATTCCTGAACCATCTAGTATTTTGGGATTGTTTGGAATCGCTCTAGTCGTCGGTATTAAACAACTTCGTAAGTACAAAAAGAACAAAGTTAACTGAATGTTCTAACTTAAATTGCTATTAGACTTAATTACCCCTTCATGGAGAGCATTGAAGGGGTTTTTGTTATGTTTTATGGCTATACCATTACCAAAGAGGTTGAATCTGAGTCTTCTTGATTAATCAAATCATTGACAATAGAAAGAAATTCATGCTCCAAGTAAGGCTTGGTTAAGTAAGCATTTGCGCCCAGTTCTTGAGCAAGCTGACGATGTTTTTCCGCACTACGGGAAGTGAGAATTACTATGGGTATGTTGACGAAATTGGGGTTTTGTCGGAGATTACTTAATAGTTCAAAACCATTCATGCGTGGCATTTCTAAGTCAGAGATAATTACCTGAATTTCCGCATGGCGTTGCAACTGTTCTAGAGCTTCTACACCATTTTGTGCCTGTATGACTTGATAGCCTGATTTTTGTAACGTCAGAGAAAGGGTTTGCCTGAGACTAATGGCATCATCTACAACTAAAATCACTTTTGGAGCTTTGCGACTTGGTTCTAGAAAGCGACGGGGTTGTTCTTCTATAGTATTTGTGGGCGCAGAAGCAGCCAATAAAGGCATATCTGAGAGATTATACCCTGACATCTCTAGGGCTTTTTGCGGCGAATTATGAGCTGCTGGTAGTGTGGCAATATCCAACTTGGCTGGACTTTCCTTCGACTCCAGCAGTAATATCGCATCAATTACTAAGATGAGATTACCGTTGGCTAAACTACTACAACCATACACATATTTTGGTGGTGCGATCGCACTTCCTAAAGGTCTAATTACTAATTCTTGTTCACCAATTATTTGGTCAACTTCTAAACCAAAACCGCTTTGATTTCGTCGTAGTAGCAAAACAGGATTTTTCATAACTCCTGCTTCATGAATAATTGGTGTATTACCTAGTAAATTAGCACCATTAAATAATGAACCTTGATAATCAATCAACTCAGAAAATTTATGTAAGTTGATCATAGTTTCATGATCATCTATATTCAAATGTAAAACTCTTTTGTCTTCAAATTCCTTGATCTGCTGAGTAGAAGGAATCAATATTTTTTCGATACTGTCCAACAGTAGAGCGTAAACAACTCCTCCCGCCTGGACTAACATTAATTTATCAGTGGTCATAGAAAAAGGTATTTTGAGGATAAAAGTTGTACCCTGATTAGGTAAAGATTGAACTGAAATAGAGCCTTTGAGTGCTTGTAACTGAGAACGCACAATATCTAACCCCATACCACGTCCAGAAATTTCATTTACCTGATCCGCAGTGGACAATCCTGGAAAAAACATCAAATCTAATAATTCGGATTGATCCGAGTGAGAAAAATAGCCTTTAGCGTCATCTTCAGCTATAAAATTAAGTTCAATAGCTTTTTTGCGAATACGTTCAAAATTTAATCCCTGTCCATCATCTCGAACTTCAATAACAGTTTGACTACCCTGATGATAGGCACAAATTTCAATTAATCCTTGTTCTGGTTTACCATGTTTTTGACGAAGTGCTGGAGATTCAATACCGTGGTCAAAAGCATTACGGACTAAGTGCAGTAAGGGTTCGTAAAGCTTTTCAGCAATTGCTTTATCAACTAGCACTCCCGTACCTGTGAGTTTCAATTCTACAACTTTGTCATAGACACTTCCCAGTTTTTGCACCAACTGGGGTAAGCGATTGAGGACATTCCCCAGAGGTGATAACCGCGCTTCCACTAAATTATCGATGATACTAAAAGCTAAACTCTGTTTTTGGTCACTAATTTGAGTAGCTTGTCTGAGTAATAAATCAAGGGACTCTGTAGTTTCTTGTAATTGCATAACTTCTTCCATCGCTTCATGCAATGACAGATGAAATTCTGTATATACATCCATTTCCAAAGCATCAAATTTCACAGAGGAAAAATTTTGTGTGGGTTGGGATGTGAAATTTTGCATCTGCAAAGGTAAATCTCTTAATTGATTTAAAGTTGCTTGGTGTCTACTAAATCGTTTTAATAATTGTTCAAATACTTCTTTAATTTTCTCATCGTATAATGTCCGGCGTTTTTGATAAATCAGTAATTCCCCAGCTAGATAATTTAGGTGTTGCAGTTTGTCTACATCTACACGAATAAATGTCGGTTTGCGATAAGTTTTATTTTCTGGCGACTGGGATTTATCTTCTTGTATCTGTTCGTTGTTTTGGATAGCTGCATTAGCAATAGCTTCAATGTCTGTTTCGATAATATCTGCAACTACCTGCTCACTGACAGCTAATGATTTATTAACTTCCTCATCATCAGTGAGGTTTGGTTCTGATGCTGCTCCCCATATTTCTTCTACCAAGTTATCGGTTATGGGTAACGCAGAATTTGATATTTCTTTAAAAATTAGCAATGGACGTAATTTAGGACTGTCAAGCCAATTTTTCTCTTGAGTATTAACAGGGGAATAATTTTTATATTCTTTTGCTAATGTCCGAATTTGATTTTGTAATGTTTGAACTAAAACAACATAGCTTTCAGACTGGTCAGATATATATTGAAATTTAGCCACTGCTAGCAGAATTATTAAAATTATGCCGTGGCGATAAAGGCAAAGACTATGGCTATCTTCCTCCTCTTGGACAAAATTCAAAAAATCAGTTAACCAATTATTAATATAATTTATTTGGTGATCTTTCTCTAATTTGGGAATAAGTAAAGATAACTCAAGTTCTTGTTTAGGTATTTCCATCTGGTGATTAAACCAGCCAAAAATATAGTAAATTACTTTTAAATATAGCTTGGCAGTTGTTGGCTTGATCTGCTCATTTTTGGTATTACCAGATGCTGTTAAAAAATTATAAAAGTCTTCTGCATTACTGAGAAAATTCCCAGTAGATCCAGATAACTCTTCATCTACCACAGTTGTGAGTTTTTGCCACTCTGGTGAAGGTGCGCCACCACAAATGCGATCGCCTCCGAGTACGTCTTTTTGTGCTTGCTGTAAGTCTATCAGAGCCAGTTCAGCAATCTGATGTACTTGTTTAGGGTTAGCTTCTAGTGCGACTATAATTATCCGAGAAATTTCTTGCAGTCCAGGCAAATTTAACGATTCTGCCAATCCCAGAAACACCTCAGCCTGAGAACTTAAAAAAACTTGAAACTCTTGGTCATCGGGTGGATGATGAATAACTTCAGCAATACTTTCTAAACGCTGCTTTACACCTGTTTCAAAAATTGATTGTACAATATCAAAACCTAATTCCTCAGAAGTAGGAATATGAGTTTCATTACCATAAGCATCACCAAGTTTTTCTTGCAATTGAGCAAAAACTAAAGCTGCTCTTTGCAGAAGTTCTTCATTATTAACTGTACTCTCTGTCAGTTCTGTTGTTAGGGCTAGGCTCAAACATTCGTAAGCTTGGAATAAGAGTGTTTGCAGTTCAGCATCAATTACCACAGATGGATTGTAAAGAGCTTTAAAAACATCTTCTAAAGAATGAGAGATCATTTTAATAATCTCTAATCCAACGTTAGCAGATCCGCCTTTGAGTGTATGAGTTGCCCGCATTAAGTTATGAACTTTAGCAATACTAAATTCTTCTAATAAGCTAAACAGTTCTTGTTCAATGATTTGTAATAAATCTGGGGCTTCTGCCAGAAAATATATATAGCCTTGTTCACGAATTTCTGCATCTGTAATCATAATAGGGGAGTGGGGAGTGGGGAGTGGGGAGTGGGGAGTGGGGAGTGGGGAGTGGGGAGTGGGGAATTGGGAAATGAGAAGTGGGGAGTGGGGAGTGTGGGATATACGGCCACCTATTCCCCCCTGCACCCTGCACCCTGCCCCCCTGCCTCTTATTCCCTACTCCCTACTCCCAGATTAATTGACTTTAAACTTACTAGCAGTTGCTAATAAACCTTGTGCCATTCCTGATAAATCTTGCAAGACCGCAGCAATTTCTTGAGATTCGGTAAAAGTCTTGTTGGCAATTTCGGCTACATCTTGCATTGATGCTGTTACCGTTACAGATTGTCCCATTTGTTGTTGGGTGGCGGCGGTAATTCTCTGGATTAACTGACTGATTTCAGCAGTTGCAGAAACAATTGCATTCAAGTTTTGGCGAGTTTCACTAACAAAGTTTGTCCCTTCCACTACCTGCTGAATCCCTGTTTCCATCGCCACTGCTACTTCTCCGGTTTCAGTTTGAATCTCTTGGACTAATTTTTCAATTTCAATTGTGGCGGCGGCTGATTGGCGAGATAAAGAACGAACTTCATCGGCTACAACTGCAAAGCCTTTACCATATTCACCGGCACGAGTGGCTTCAATGGCTGCATTTAACGCCAGTACGTTGGTCTGTGTGGCGAAACTGCTGATTAAATTCACCACTTTGGAGATTTTTTGCGAAGATTCACTCAGGCGTTTAATTTTTTTACTGGTTTGGGCGACGGTTTCACGAATTCCTTGGATGGCTTTGACAGTTTGGTTCATTGCTGCATCACCAGACTCTACGGTTTGGTTGGCTTTTTGTAACGCCACTTGCACCAAATCAGCATTAGTTACCACCGCTTGGGTAGAGTCTACCATCTGTTGAATATCGTTGAGGGCTGTGGTGATTTCTTGAGATTGTTGTTTGGCGAGATTTGTCAGTCCCGCCAGTGACGCATCACTACTACTAGAAGTTTGGGCTACTTTTTGGGAAGTGGTTTGGACTTGGATCACAATTTGCCGCAGTGCTTGCAAAGTATTGTTGTAGGCATCTGCAATTGTACCTAGCTCGTCTTCGGTAATTGGGGCGCGGACTGTTAAATCTCCATCCAAGGCTGGTCTGAGGGCTGTTAGCAGTTGAATAGACCGTTTTTGTAGTAATTCTTTGGCGGCTTTTTCTCGTGCTGCGGCTTCTGCTAGTTTGGCTGATTGTGCTTGTAGTTGTTGCAAATATTCAGTCTGTTGTAATGCTAACCCTAGTTGGTCGCCAATACGTGCTAACAGGGTGGCTTGCGATTCTTCCCAATCACGAGGACTGGAATTTTGATAAGCTGCCAATAAGCCCCACAATTGTTCTCCTGAGAAGATCGGAACTATGACGTAAGCTTTGATTTCAAATTGCTCTAAAATTTCAATATGGCAAGGAGAATGATCTACTTGATAGATATTATTAGCAACAAAGCTTTCACCTTTGGCATATCGACCGCCTTGAGTTTCTTGTAAGTGGCTATCATCCCAAACGGTTTTGATGTCAACGCCTACTAGTTTTACCCAATTATGACCTACTGATTCGGCGATAAATTCGCCGCCCCAATCGGGATTGAAGCGATAAACTGCGACGCGATCGCATCTTAGTAATTGGCGGACTTCTTGAGTGGCTGTTTTGAAAATCTCCTCTACATCTAAGCATTGACGAATGCGGTTAACTATCTTCGTAACTGCTTTTTCTTCTTCGGCTATGGTCGCTAATTTCTCAGATTTTATCCTGACTTGTTCAAGATAATCTATTTGCGATTTCGCTAGGCTAAATTGCAGGGCAATTTGATTTAAAAAGTTAACTTCCCAGGACTGCCATTCACGAGAACCAGAGTTTTGATAAGCTCCGAATAAGCCCCATAGTTTGTCACTAAAGAAGATCGGCACAATGATATAAGCTTTGGCTTCAAACTGCTCTAAAATCTCGATGTGACAAGGAGCAAGTCCTATGGTATAAGTGTCATTAACCACAAAGGTTTCCCCTTTGGTATAACGACCGCCCTGAGTATCTTGTAAGTAGGTATCATCTAAAACTGTTTTGATATCGGGCCCGACTAATTTTACCCAATTGTTCCCCACTGATTCAGCTACAAATTCGCCCCCCCAATCATCCCTGAAGCGATAAACTGCGACGCGATCGCAGCGTAATGATTGGCGGACTTCTTGAGTAGTTGTTTTGAAAAAACTGTCTACATCTAAAGCTTGTCGAATCCGGTTAATTGTCTTTGTCAGTGCTTTTTCTTGGGCAGCAATTTGAACTAATTGCTCAGATTTAACCTGCACTTGTTCGAGATATTCACCCTGAGAAATAGCGACACCACATTGTAAACCAATCTCAGTCAAAAAGCTTACTTGCCAAGATTGCCATTCACGCGGGCCAGAATTTTGATAAGCGGCCAATAAACCCCACAATTGTTCACCAGAAAAAATTGGCACAATTATATAGGCTTTCATTTGAAATTGTTCTAAAATATCAATGTGGCATTGTTGATGTCCCATTTGATAGATATCATTGACAGCAAAGCTTTCACCCTGGGCGTAACGTCCTCCTTTGGTTTCTTGTAAGTGTGAATCTTCCCAAACCATTTTGAAATCTGGTGTCACCAATTTTATCCAACCTTCACCCACTGACTCGGAGACAAACTCGCCACTCCAATCAGGTTTAAAGCGGTAAACACCGACGCGATCGCACCGCAATAATTGCCGAATTTCTTGAGTGGTTGTTTGGAAAATTTGCTCGACACTTGATACCCGTAAAATCTTATCAATGACTCTGGCTACCGATTTTTTAGCTAGGACTTGCTGTTGTAATTCATTTTGGTATTCAAAGCTTTTTAATTTGTAGGTGAGTTCTGTGCTAATTTGAGATATTAGAGTAGTTTCAGACTCTTGCCATTGGCGGATTAAATCACAATTATTGATTGCTAATAAGCCCCAGACCTTACCCTCTACCACAATGGGTGAAGTTAAACTAGATTTGACTTGAAATTTTTCTAAAAGTTGCTTTTGATAAGGTGTCAGTTGTACCTGATTAATATCGTTAATAGCGACAGGTTCTAAATAGTCTTCACTGGTATATAAACCAAACAGAATACCTGGAAGATTTTCATTGATAGTCGGTGTCCAACCTCTGCCTCTAGATTCTGATAAAACCGTACCAGATTCTAGAGAAGTAAAGCGATAAATTAAGGCGCGATCGCAGGCAATTTTTGCCCTGATTTGTGCCACAGTAACTTGAAGTAGCGTATCCATATCTGAGGCTTGACGCATTCGAGTTGTAATTTCTTGCAAATCTCGCCGCCAATTTTTAAATTCTTGGTCAACTACATTCAATGCAGAGGTAGAATTGCCACCATTCGGAGTTTTTAACTGTTCTAAATCAGTCATTGTTGGCTCATTTTCGTGGCTGTTCTGATATGTAACTGTCATGATAAATTGCCTCAAAAATTGTTAATAGTATTCAGTCGGGACGGAAAATTAATTATTAATAGCCCAGATATGAGATTGAATAATTGCTGTAGCATCCAAATTTAATAGCATCTCCTCAGCACTATTAATAAAGTAACCTTTTAAAAAAGGTGACATGGCTGGATAAAATAATTCGGCAGATGCAGGCTTAATTTTATTGATATCTAGCCATTCAATATCCATGAGAGACCGCACCAATAAACCTAAATATTTACCCTCTTTTTCCAGCACAATGGTCATCATATTTGAGAGAAAATTTGCTTCTTGCAAAACTGGTGGATAACCCAGCATTTCCTCTAAATCAACTAACCAAAGCATCTCCCCACGCCAGTTATAGATACCCAAAACGCAACTTGGCATCTGGGGAACGCCACATATATCTGCCAAGGAGACTTGAAATACTTCTGTAATCTGTTGTAAAGAAATTACTGCTGTATCTTTTGCACCCAAGTTCAAACTTAAAAATTTTTGCTTGTTCTCCAAAGTTATTTGTCCTTTGATCTAGATAATTACTTTAAGTCAGACAATTTTAGATTTTGGATTGATACCACAGCTTTATCTGTGGGCTTGAGGATTTTAGCTTAACTGCACAGATAAATTCTAGGAATTATCCTCTTCAGAAACTGTTGGTAAATTCATTCCAAGTAGTCACAAATTATCGAGTTTTACTTCAGCAATCTATTCAGGGTAACTACTAATTCTTCTGGATTTATAGGTTTGGCAAGATAAGCTTCAGCACCCAGCATATTTCCCCAAATTTTATCGACATCACTATTTTTAGTTGAGCAAAAAACTATGGGTATTTTGCTAGTGTCGGGGTTATTTTTCAATTCTCGGCAAATTTCAAATCCGCTTTTACCTGGTAAAATTACATCAAGAAATATTACATCTGGCTTATTGCTATCTATTTTGCCCTGAACTTCTTCACTACTTGTAGCACTAACTACATAGTAACCCGCTTGTTGCAAGTAACGACTGATAATTTCCATATCAGTCAAACCATCTTCAACGACTAAAACAGTATTCATGGTAAGCACCTGTAAATTTATTCTGACAATGAAAACATAGAACTATGTGTCTAAATTATATCAATACAAAGTTGCAATCCTCTGCAATTTCATTTGATAATTTTTATATTTAATCCGAAAAAAGGCTATTACAAGTCGGCGTAAATAAACAGACCATTTAAAATCGATGAAAAGCCTATTTTATAAGCTTTTTGACTTTTGACTTCCGCCTTGCGGTACTATGCTGTTCAAATTCCTTGATCATAATTTGACGTTAAAAAAATCTGATTAATCCTATTGATAAGTTAAATTTTTACTTGAGTTATAAAGAAAGTTTGAAAACTGAATTTTTCTCATTTATTTCCAGCAAAAATACCAACAGGAAAGATTTTAATGACAAACCTTTAAATGAGTTTGATCTAGCCTTCTGTTTAACTTCTCTTGCGGCTTTACAGGTAAATATTTCCGGACTACACTCATGACTTTATCTGATGCTACGGGTTTAGTCATAAAATCTGTAGCACCGACCACCTTGGCTCGGACTCGATCCAAAAGACCATCGTTTCCCGTTAAGATAATCACAGGTGTGTCGGCAAAGGCTGAAATTCGGCGCAACTGAGTACAAATTTCATACCCATTAGCAATGGGCATAATTAAATCTAAAAAAATCAGGTCTGGCTTATCTTGAATCAGGATTGGTAAAGCTTGGACAGCATCTTGAATCTTGATAAATCTTAGTCCGTATGAGATCATAATTTCCTCCAGAGTATTACAAATCTGAGGGCTATCATCCACGCAAGCTACCAAGGGCGCAGTAGATTTCGGAACTGGGCTGGAAACAGATTTATTTTTAACTGCTGTAACTAACAAAGGCAAATCAGGTACTTCTACTAGTTCAATAATACCTTTGAGAATATAGGGCAGTAATGAACGGGTGACAGGGACAATACCCTGTTTCATTTTGGCGGCTAAATCTCGCAGAGTGTATTTGCCGTTAATCAAATTTACAAAGTTTTTGTAAACTGATGGACTTACCTGTTGCTGGAGTTGTTCTGATTTCCGCAGAACTGGTGCTAAGTCAGGAGAAAAATTAGCCAAACCAGCTTCCGACCAAGTTTTCCACGCGTCTTCCATCTGTTTCATCGAGACATTTGCACTCGTGAAACTCATGGGTGTTTCTAGGATAACTTCCTGAATGCGATCGCAACTGGCAGAAACAAAATTTGTTTGTTGGGCTAAATCAAATAACAGTTCTGCTACTGTGTTTTCTACAAAAGCATGAATTTGTTCTCGTTCAATTCTTTGTCTTTTATACAAAATTTCTAGAATGCGATAATCCCAGTAGTCTAGTTCTATGTCTTCTTTCCGTAAATTTAACCTATCTACATCAATCTGAGGGCAGTATTGAGTCATATTTCGCCGCCAGCGCCGGAAAGGATGGGTTCCTCCAGTTGCCCAAACTATTCGTCCTAGACGATAGTAGAAAATCCATTTATGTCCCTTGGTACTTTTAATATTTAAATAACCATTGTATTGCAGTTGAGTACAAGTTTTAAATTCGTGAAGTATATTATTTGATATCATCAGTTCCGGGTGGGTCATACTTTATTCCTTTGATCAATTAACAAGTCAGCCCTTTAAATTACCCAAACTAGCTATATAGCTGTTGGCAAGCGTCTTAATGATGAGGAATAGACTTGGCAGACTAATTTCGATAATTGTCTACTTCTTATTTATGTAATAACCGAGAGCGCTCCTTCGTGAAGATGCTAAAGATTAATGACAGTAAAAGTCAACAAAGCTAATGATGATAGAAGAGTAATTTGACGCATAATTTACTCTCACATAACTTTAAGCTGTCATTAAGATGAGTTAAAGAATTTGTTATCTATTCCATTATTTTAAACAGTTATAGACCTAATTATATCCGTATAAATCCTGATCTTACTTTAAAGAAATACTAAAGCATAGCTATTTTTTATGCTTTCCAGATCCGTTAAGTATTGCAAATGAATTTACAATTATTAATATAAATTTTAGTGAATTCAACTATATAGCAAATAAACTGCTGCTAGTTTCACTAGAAGAAGAATCATTTCCCAAAATTAAATATGTCTTTTCGGTGAACTCTTGTAGAGACATTCCATGTAACGTCACTACATTTTTTGCAGAATTGGTAAATCCTATTTTGTCTGATTAATTATCTTGCTTGGCGGCAAAACCCTTGTTTGAACTTAGAGGGTTTTAACCCACTCCCTACTCCCTACTCCCCAGCTATATATAGGAATCCGATTTAATTTATGAAACAAACTAAGTACAGGTAGGGTGTGTTAGGCGTAAGCCGTAACGCACCGAAGGCCTTGGGGAAGGTGCGTTACGGATTTCATCCTAACGCACCCTACTAGCGTGGCAAGCTTAAAATAGTGCATTAGGAAAAAAGCAGAAAACATAGATTTATCTCGATTTTCTCAAAAATCTATTGCAACATTTTAGCCTTGTCACGCCACTACAATACCTAATCCTGTTCAAAAATCAAATAGTAATCCTATATGTAATTAAAATGATGATTTCAAAGCGAAATGTTTCGAGATGATGGTAAATTTCTTAGATATACTGAAAATATAGCAAAGGGCAGGCAAGACTTATACTGAGCAGTTCGACAAGCTCACTGTAACACTTGCCGAAGTATGCCTACCCCTCAAGATTTATAAAATTAAGATGTTGAGTTGATTTAATGGCAAACTGCTGTAGGAAACACCTATGCATGAGGAGGAATTTCTGCGGTGTTAGGAATACGTCCTTGTACTATCAACATTGAGCAAGGCGCATGATGTAGAACATAATTGCTCACACTACCTAGCAAAAATTCACTGATTCCAGTCCGACCTCGACGACCAACAAGAATTAAGTCGGCTGGCCAATTACGAGCGACTTCACAAATTATCCTCCCTGCATCACCAAGATTTTGGGTGAAACCAGTTTTTACACCTGCGTTAATTGCTGTTTCACTGAGCGATCGCAACCAATCTAGTCTTTGTTGTTTGAGTTCTTCCCACTCTCGTATATACCTATCCATAGGTGTGGTTTGCACAGATGGATACATGAGGTCTGGTTGTGTAAATACAGGGCTGATATAGGGGTCTTCTAATGGGGATAATATGTGTAGCAACATGATTTCGGCATCAGCAGCTTTTGCTAAAAATACTGCTTGTTCAAATACATATTGAGTCATTTCTGATTTGTCTACAGCAACTAAAATTTTGTGATACATAGTTAATTTTTTTTGGTGTTTTAAGGGGATTTTTTTTTACGAACCGCCTATCGCTAAAGCGAAGCTCCGCTAACGCGTAGCGTATGCCCCCAGGGCTTTAGGCGCAAAGAACGCCAAGGGAAGAGGGTTTAATGGGTTTTTTGCATCGGTATTTTAGGTTTTTAATGCGTTGGGATGCTCCCTTTTTTTTAGATGAGATTACTTTAGGTATTGATTGTAATAGCAACATCTATCTGTTGTAGTAAGCTTTCTGGGGTGGATGAGTTATTTAGAGTAATGTCTGCACGGGCAGCTTTTTTTGATAGGGATAACTGGCTGTTGATGCGCGTTTGGGCTTGTTCTGGTGTTAAATGATTTCGTTGGATTAATCTTTGCAGTTGTTGTAGTTCGGAACAGTAGACAACCCAGATTTCTGTAACTAAGTTGGTCATTTGGGCTTCAAATAGTAGGGGGATAACTAAAATAAGTGTTTGTGATGATGATTGCGCGATCGCTTGTTCAAAACGATGGACTACATCAGGATGAATTAAATTTTCTACCCAGTGGCGTTCATCTGGCTGTGTAAAGATAATTTCACCGAGTTTTTCTCGGTTGAGGCTACTATCTGGGAGGACGATTTCTTGACCGTAACGTTGTGCGATCGCCTTCAGAATCGGCGAACCCACAGCTACCGCATCCCTAGCATAGATATCTGCATCGAAAATTGGCAGATTATAAGCACTAGCCAAATAATTGGCGACGGTGGTTTTACCTGTAGCAATACCTCCAGTTAAGCCGATGATGCGTTTATTCATGAGTAAGTTAAGAATTTTTCACCCATTTAATCAGTGCTTGAGTTAAGCCATCTAAAGTATATTCCTCAGCTTCAATATTCACGCGCCCGAATAATGCATGGCAACTTTTAGAAGTTTCGGGACCGATAGAAGCAATACAAATTTGCTCTAAAGCATCAGTTATGTCAGATTTCTGGTCAAATATCTCTTCTATGAGTTGGCAGAAAAATTTGACAGTTTTAGAACTAGCAAAAGTAATTATATCAACAGTGCGATTTTGCAGAGCTAATTTGGCTGATTCTGGAATACTACTAGGACAGCGAGATTGATATGCAGCCACTTCTACAACTTTTGCACCTTTAGCCGTTAATTCTTGCACTAAAACTTCTCGTCCACCGCTTTCTACTCTGGGAAATAACAACTTTTTACCCTGTAATGCTGCGGGAAAATTGGCTACTAAAGAATCAGCGACAAAATTAGGGGGAATAAAATCCGGTTCAAGACAGTAGTTGCTGAGAGTTGCGGCTGTTTTTTCACCAACAACGGCAATTTTCACCCCAGCTAAAGCCCTAACATCTCTACCTTGGGCGAATAATCTCTCAAAAAAATAGTCTACGCCATTGCTGGAAGTGAGAATTAACCAGTGAAAATCAGTTAAATTAGCGATCGCCTGATCCAAACCATCCCAACTCGAAGGCGGGACAATTTCTAAAGTTGGCATTGAAATCACAGTAGCACCGGATGCGGTGAGGCGATCGCTAAATTGGCTCGATTGTCCAGAAGCACGCGTCACCAGGATAGTTTTCCCTGTGAGGGGGAGGTGGGGAGATGCAGAAAAGTTGCTTGACATAGTTTGGGCGTGAGAAGCTTGATTTAAAGATATTTTCTCAGGTTTTAGGTAATTGCATAATCTCACAACTTCGCCAATCACAATTACCACTGGGGAGAGAGAAACGCCGCTCGTTTGTTCGAGAATATGATCCAGTTCGGCTGTCCAAATTTGTTGCTGGGGAGTTCCCGCCCAACGGATAATGGCAATGGCTGTAGAAGGCGATCGCCCGTGCCTGAGTAATTGGTGTATGATCTCCGGCAGATGTCGCCCACCCATCAATATTACTAACGTGTCTAAGCGAGATAACGCTTCCCAATCTAAAGCATCTGGTTCATGGGCTGTCAACACAGCAAAACAACGACTCAGAACCGGATCTGTCAAAGGAATCCCAGCCATTAATGGAGCCGCAAGCGCCGAAGAAATTCCGGGTACAACTTCAAACTCACAGCCAGACGCTTGCAGAGCTTGAATTTCCGCCGTACAACGCCCAAAAATAAACGGATCACCTGATTTTAGGCGCACCACTTGTTTTCCTTGCAAACAGTGCTGCACAAGTAATTGATTAATTTCCCCTTGAGACGTACTAGGTTTACCACCACGTTTACCAACATCTAGCCGCAGACAATTAGGTGATACACACTGTAATAATTGCTGATCTACTAAAGCATCATAGATTAATACCTGAGCTGTGCCTAATAGACTGTAAGCCTTCACCGTCAGATATGCCACATCTCCAGGGCCAGCACCGACCAGATAAACTTTGCCCTTTTGTTCAGTCATAATTAAAAGAACCCCACCCCCAACCCCCTCCCCGCAAGCGAGGAGGGGGCTATGAAATAGCTTATATGATTAGTAATCATACTATAAAAATTGCCACACAAAATGTTTAAATCAAGACTCCGCGTAACTTTGCGTGTACTCAGCGACCTCTGCGTTAAAAACTTTATTCTATGCTTTTCATTACGAAAATCTTGTTAGAGAAACAAGACATATATGATGGAATTAAAGATTTTATCTAGCCAGAAATATAGTAGATGTTTTGAGTTAGAAAAAACACCATTAAACAGCAATAGTTAATACAAGTTTAAATTATCAAAATAGCATCTTCATTACAACTTTAAAAATAGATATCAGCGAAAATGAGTGCAGAAAAAGAATACTAAAAATTTGCGCTCGGAGACGAAGCATGGTAACGGTCGCAGAGAACGTACAGCATCGATTAACTATACAGACTGTAGAAATTGCCCCTAACACAACGGCGATTCGCTCGCTTGATTGGGATCGCGATCGCTTCGATATCGAATTCGGACTGCAAAACGGGACGACATATAATTCATATCTGATTAGGGGTGAGCAGACAATTTTGATCGATACTTCTCACCAGAAGTTTCGTCAACTATATTTAGATACACTCAAAGGACTGGTTAACCCCAAGACAATTGATTACATAATCGTTAGTCACACAGAACCAGACCATAGCGGCTTGGTGGAAGATGTGTTGCAGTTAGCGCCTAGAGCGACTGTTTTAGCTTCAAAAATTGCCCTTCAGTTTTTGGAAGGTTTGGTACACGATCCCTTTTCCAAGCGGATTGTTAAAAGTGGCGATCGCATCGACATTGGTAAAGGACACGAAATTGAATTTGTCAGTGCGCCTAACCTCCACTGGCCAGATACAATCTTCAGCTTTGACCGCAAAACCCAAACCCTGTTCACCTGTGATGCTTTTGGGATGCACTTCTGTGATGATCGCACCTTTGATGAAGACTTAGAAGCGATTGAAGCCGACTTTAGATTTTACTATGACTGTCTAATGGGGCCAAATGCTCGTTCTCTTTTGAATGCCATGAAGAGAATGGGCGATTTGGGGAAAATTAACATGATCGCCAACGGTCACGGTCCCCTCCTGTACCATAACTTAGACTTGTTAAAAGAGTGCTACCACAATTGGAGTCAAAAACAAGCTAAAACAGAAACCACCGTCGGCTTGTTTTATGTTTCCGAGTATGGCTATAGCGATCAGCTAGGTTTAGCCATAGCTGAAGGTATCCAAAAAACCGGAGTCGGTATAGAAGTCATTGATATCAGCACAGCCGAACCGCAAGAAATTCAAGAACTAGCAGGTAGAGCCACTGGCGTGATTATTGGAATGCCTCCATCTAGTGCTGCTGCGGCTCAAGCTGGGATTAGTTCCTTATTATCCGTTGTTAAAAACAAGCAAATGGTGGGCTTGTTTGAATGTTACGGCGGTGATGATGAACCCATTGACACCTTGCGGAGAAAGTTTATTGACTTGGGTGTAAAAGAAGCCTTCCCAGCCATTCGGATTAAAGAAGCTCCCACCGCCAGTACATTCCAAATGTGCCAAGAAGCTGGTGTAGACTTGGGACAATTGCTGATGCGCGAACGTAACATCAAGCAAATTAAGTCTTTAGATGTCAACTTAGAAAAAGCCCTGGGACGGATTAGCAACGGACTGTACATTGTCACTACCAAAAAAGGTGATATCAGCAGTGCCATGTTAGCTTCCTGGGTAGCGCAAGCAAGTTTACAACCTTTAGGATTCACAATTGCCGTCGCCAAAGACCGCGCCATTGATTCGTTGATGCAAGTAGGCGATCGCTTTGTTCTGAATGTCCTTGAAGAAGGCAATTATCAAGAACTGAAAAAGCACTTCCTCAAGCGCTTACATCCCGGTGCTGACAGATTTGCAGGAGTCAAAACCCAAACCGCCAAAAACGGTTCTCCCATCCTCACCGACGCTCTCGCATACATGGAATGTGAAATCCAAAAGAGCATGGAATGCAGCGACCACTGGCTTTTATACTGCACCGTTGCAGAAGGTCGTGTGTCTAAATCTGATGCACTGACAGCAGTTCGCCATCGCAAAGTAGGTAACTACTACTAATTGGGGAGTGGGGAGTGGGGAGTAGGGAGTGGGGAATAGGGGATGGGGATTGAGAATTTCTTCCCCTTTGCATCCCTAATTCTTCCTGCCATCTCTACACCCCCTTATTTCCATGAAAGCTTTTTTGAATCGCTTCCTGAAATCTGCTAAAAACCGATGCACCTGCTATCCGGTTTTTCCATGTTTTTTCCACACTTTTTCACCAAAAATCTATGAGCAATTCCAAACCCCGTGACGTACAAGTTCTCCCCATCGCTACAAACACGAAATTTATTAGAGCGCGTAGTTGGTCACGCCTGCGGTTTGAAATTGAATACGCACGAGAAAGAGGTACTACCTCCAATTGTTATTTAATTGAAGGCGATAAAACCGCAATTATTGACCCACCGGCTGAAACCTTCACAGAAATTTATGTCCAGGCATTACAGCAGACCATCAACTTGAAAGAGTTGGATTATGTGATCCTGGGTCATTTTAGCCCCAACCGTGTACCCACACTCAAGGCAATTTTAGAATTAGCACCACAGGTAACATTTGTTTGTTCTCTTCCCAGTGAAGCTAATTTGCGTCATGCTTTCCCAGATAACGCCTTAGAAATTTTAGTGATGCGGGGGAAAGAAACTCTAGATTTAGGTAAGGGTCATGTTTTAAAATTCTTACCTATTCCTAGTCCTCGTTGGCCAGAAGGACTTTGTACTTACGACGAAAAAACCCAAATTCTCTACACAGATAAGCTTTTTGGCGCTCATATCTGTGGCGATGAGGTGTTTGATGACAACTGGGAAGCATTGAAAGAAGACCAACGCTACTACTACAACTGTCTGATGGCTCCCCAATCTCAGCACGTAGAATCAGCTTTGGAGAAAATCTCAGATTTCCAGGTGAGAATGTATGCTGCGGGTCACGGTCCATTGGTACGTACTGGCTTAATGGAACTGACTAAAGCTTACGCAGAATGGAGCGATGCTCAAAAGGATCGGGAGATATCTGTTGCTCTACTTTATGCTTCCGCTTATGGAAATACAGCTATCCTAGCCCAGGCGATGGCTTTGGGATTAACTAAAGGTGGAGCCGCAGTGCATTTGATTAACTGCGAATTTGCCACCCCTGATGAAATCCACGTTGCAATTCAAAAGTGTGATGGCTTTTTGATTGGTTCTCCCACTATCGGAGGTCATGCTCCGACTCCTATTCATACGGCTTTGGGAATCGTATTAACAGTTGGTGATAGCAACAAACTCGCAGGGGTTTTTGGTTCTTACGGCTGGAGTGGTGAAGCCTTTGATTTAATTGAAGGTAAACTGCGGGATGCTGGTTATCGGTTTGGATTTGATACTCTGAGGGTCAAGTTTAAGCCTGATGATGTAACACTCAAGTTCTGTGAAGAAGTGGGTACAGATTTTGCCCAAACTTTGAAAAAGGCGAAAAAAGTCCGCTTACCACAAGAATCTGCTACGGCTATGGAACAAGCTGTAGGTCGGATTGTTGGTTCGGTTTGTGTCGTTTCAGCTAAACAAGGTGATGTGTCTACGGGGATGCTAGGCACTTGGGTGTCTCAAGCTACATTCAATCCTCCTGGTCTGACTGTGGCGATCGCCAAAGACCGAGCTATAGAATCTTTAATGTATCCAGGTAGTAAATTTGCTTTGAATATCCTGGAGGAAGGTAATCATTTAGAGTACACCAAGCATTTCCGCAAAAGTTTTGCTCCCGGAGAAGACAGATTTACCAATTTTAGCACCACAGTTGCAGATAATGGCTGTACAATTCTCACTGATGCTCTAGCTTATGTGGAATGCTCAGTCAATGAACTGATGGAATGTGGTGATCACTGGGTCGTTTATGCCACTGTTGACAATGGTAAATTAATCAAACCTGATGCCGTTACTGCTATGAACCATCGGAAAACAGGCACTCATTATTAGCAGATTAATAGATTAATCTTGATGATCAGGCTCCTGTCATAGTCTCAAATTTGGCGGGAGCCTTCTTGTGGATTTACTTAGATTCGAGCAATTGATCTCATTTGGCAAAGAAAATTCCTTGTAGACTCTAGTAGGAACTTTTAGCGTCATGGTCAGTCTAGCAAGTCTGACATAAATTTTTAAGTAAAATTCCGCAATTGCCACCAAGACAATTCAATATGTATCATGTCATCTTAAACTAGGGAATCAGTATCTGGCAATTCTCGCACAACTTGCCAACTACCCTGCCGCAACGCTTTTATACTATTTTGTTCCTCCTATGTCCGCACAACACAACAAGATTAAATTTCCTTTTTGGCAGTATCTGAACCAACCCTTATTTAGTCGCAATTCTAAATTAGAATTAAATCCTCGTCGTTTTGCCTATAGCTGGCGAATTGGACTTCTTGAACGGTGCTTGAATAAAGAGTGTGATGCTAAGGGACCTCAACAACATTAGTTGACGTTGCGGTTGCTATAAAATGACCGGAAATAATGGGATACAAGCTCCGTCACTTCGACAAGTGATACAGTGAGCCTGTCGAACTGCTCAGTACAAGCCTTCTAGGACGGCTTTTCTTGATTTTTAATCCTTCCAAACTACTAGTGCATTGGAATTTAAAACAGTGCGGTGACTTTTTAGGGAACTGGTAAAACTGAAGGCCGTCTAGAGTCAAAGTAAAGGCGAAAAGTGAGGAGTGATGCGTGATTAATTAAAAATTATGCCAAAAAGCAACTCTTGCTCCCGTATGCTTACCCTTTTCATTGTGGCGTTCGGTGGTTAACAATGAGTTGAATATGTTTTAAATGATTCAATTTTATGCCTAGAACAGCAAATGAATTTGCCGTACACCTTTTATTAGAAGGCGGTCACAGGGAAGAAGTACGTTTTGCCACTTTTCAAGATTTTCAAAAGTGGTATAGCGGTTCGCTCATGCCTAAGTTTGATTCTAATGAATTAATTAACGTGCCAATCAAGAATATTCAGCAGGAGTACTTAGTAATACGTCCAAGTCGGATTGTCGCCATCCGGGTAGAACCAGTTTTTAGCTCTAGCGTTGAAAGATTCAACTAAATCATGAGAAAAAGCCTTGCTTTGGTTTCCCTCAGTTTGGGAATTGCTTTTATAAATACTATCTGGTCGGCTGTAGCTCAGGTTCCTATCCCGTTACGAGTACCAGCCAAACCTCAGATACAGCAGCTAGTCCAGGCACGTACTCCGCAAGTAAAGTCGCCAGTACCCCTTAAACCCCTCAACCTGGGCAACAATTGTACTCCCAGACACGCTTGCTTGGGTTGGGATGAGCAACTGTGGAATCAAGTGGGTAAATCTGGTGGCGGCGATCGCCAGGCTTTGCTGACTGCTATTGACCATAGTTTGAGTTATTTGTCAAGAAATAGTGTGATCGCCGCCTATAAAAATTATCCAGTCAGGGGAATTACTCATGATCGGGTGCGTCGGAGTTTGATTCGGTTCCGTCAACTTGTTGTTAATTCTAAATCTCCAGCCCAACTCCAAGCTGCTGTCCGGCGAGAGTTTACCTTTTTCAAGTCTGTGGGCAATGATGGCAAAGGGACTGTGAAGTTTACTGCTTATTTTGAGCCTATTTATACTGCGAGCCGGGTGAGAACGGAAGAATATAAATATCCCTTGTATCGCCGACCACCCGATTTTGATCAATGGGCTAAACCTCACCCCAAACGCGTTGATCTCGAAGGTCAAGACGGTTTACTAGGGGAAAGAAGCCAGTTGCGCGGTTTAGAAATGCTCTGGTTCCGCGATCGCTTCGAGGCATACATGGTACATATCCAAGGTTCTGCCCAAATTGAGTTAACTGATGGTACGAAAACCTCTGTGGGCTTTGCTGGTGGCACAGATTACCCCTGGACAAGTATCGGCGGACAACTGTCTAAAGATGGCAAGTTAGCGGCAAATCAATTAAATATGCCGGGGATTATGAACTTTTTCCAAACTAACCCCCAGGAAATGACTAATTATCTCCCCCGATGGGAAAGATTTGTCTTCTTCCAAGAAAACGCTGGTAGACCAGCTACTGGTAGTATTAATGTCCCAGTTACAGCCGAGCGTTCCATTGCTACAGATAAGTCTCTCATGCCTCCAGGCGCACTAGCACTGGTTCATACTTCACTTCCTTATGCGATGAGCAATGGCCAGTTGGAATATCGGACTGTGAGCCGCTTTGTACTTGATCAAGATACAGGAAGCGCCATCAGAGGCCCAGGTAGGGTGGATTATTTCATGGGTTCTGGCAAAGTAGCAGGCGATCGCGCTGGTGTTACAGGTGGTAACGGTTCACTGTATTATTTACTACTAAAGAGATAGAGCATGGGAAGAGGCAGAGTGCAGGGGGAGACGAGGAAAGGGGGCAGGGTGCAGGGTGCAGGGGAGAAGAGGAACAGTTGTTAAGTTTGGGTAAGGTGTGTTATGGACGTTAGTCCTAACGCACCGAGAATTGAGGATGGTGCGTTGCGCTATGCGACAACACACCCTACAAACTCCCCACTCCCCACTCCCCACTCCCTACTCCCCACGCTAGTAGGGGGGATAATCGTCTTCATCCGCGTAAATATAAGAATTAGAAACACCAACTGCTGCCAGTTTAGGGGCTTCGACTTTGATAGTTTCTTTGCCAAACTCTTTGTGTTCTTCAAAAGTCTTGCAGATCATTGCCGACTCAACAGAATCTGAAGCAATTAGATATTCAGTTAATGTCCCCACAGTGGGATGCTTGTAATCCACTGTGGAAGCTATCAGCGCAGTCTTTGGTTGAATTCCGCGTTCTTCGCACTCAATAATCGGGCAGAAAATTCCATGAGCGTGAAATAAAGAGCCTTTTGGTGAAACAGGTTGCTGGCGATATACAGCATAAGCTCTTTCTAGTTCAGCAACGAATCCACCGCTCACTCTTCCTTGTTGAAATTCGCAGTAAGTTTTGCTGAAACTTGCTCCGGCTGCGCCGCTAAGAGTTAATTGTAATGGAGAGTCGTGGAGAAATTTTTTATTTTCTCCTACTAAATAAATGAGGTAGCGAGTAAAAGTTTTGAATTTAAGTTTGTCTGCTAAAAAAGCATCATAATTTTCTTTAAGAGTACCAAGTTTGCTACCAGTTTCCCGGTCTTTAACAGATAAAGGACCCCGGCGGACTATAACTAATTTTGGCGTATCGCTGATAAAAACTGTTTCCACTCCAGAGCTAAATTCATGCTCTACCTGTTGCCAGTTTTCATCCGGTTTAAAACCTACAGCATTGGCATTATCTAATCTAATCGCCAACCCGTAAGAATTGCCATCTGTGCCATAGCGAGGATTAATCATCAGACACCAGGGGATGATTTGAGAAGGGGGGGCGTTAAATTTATCGTCCTCAAAATCGAAATTAGCAGATGCTTCCATTGTTTTAGACTGTCAAAAGTGCTTTGCTAAACAAGTTTATCAGGATGGGGAATAAGTATGTCCTTGCTGGCGGGCAGTGCTTGTTTAGACCATATCCCATTTTAATCTTTCGTAGCGCTTTGGCTACTAATACCCAAACTGTTAATCAAAGTTTATTTCTCTTTACAACCTTTGTAACAGACTTAAACCGTGGGTATCAGTACCACAGGTATTAAAGAGTTGATATTCATCGGCTAACTGTTGTACTTGTTGTGTTTCCAAAACACTTGGTTTCCAAGGTTTGGGGTTTTTGTATGCGTAGAAAGCCTCCACACCGTCAATTCCCCGTTCCGCCGCCGCCGGAATTAAGTCAAAGTGCGATCGCTTGTAACGGGCTGGATGAGCTAAAACTGCCAAACCCCCGGCTTGCTGGATGGCAGCAATGACATTATGTGCTTGATAGTGTTTGCCTGTAGTCGGTTGACTTTGCAAATAGGGTTGGATACTAGGATGTTCTGGCTCAAAGGCATAAGCTAAAATATGCACTTCCACATCCAAAAGGTTGGCATTAATTTCTACCCCACTCCATAAGTAAGGACTATTCTCATGGGAATTTCTCCATTTCCAGTTTTCTAACCAAGCTTGTGCTGCTTGATACCCTCCAATACTATGGTGGTCTGTAATCGCCAATCCTTGTAATCCGATGGCGATCGCCTGTTCTATCAATGTACTTGGTTGCAACTTGCCATCTGAGTGGACAGTATGCATGTGAAAATTGAATAACTTGGGACAGCTTTGGGCATCAACACTGTGGAAGACTTGCCTTAAAATGTCTGCGTTCGTAGATGTCCGAGCAAAATTTACAACCATAATCTTTTATCAATGAAAATACTTTATTGTCCATACACCAACACCGCACACCTAGAGGTAAAAATAACTCCAGCACTTCAAAGTGTCAGTAATTATTTTCTCAGCCTTATTAGCCAAATTTTTCAATATGTTAAGACTACCTTAGCAAATCTCAATGCTGATGGTCATGAGTATTTCCAATTGCTGATATAAAGCTAGTAAAAAATTTTTCTGGACATATTTGACTACGGATTAAATTGATTAGCGAATTAGACGCGATAAATCGCGTCTCTACAAGGATAGACGCACGAACAATGTTGCATCCAATTGCCGACAAATTGCACGAGAGCAGAATTTGTGCTATGATGGCAGACCTGCTAATGTACCAGAACCTGCAATAACTTCACCAATTGCCAAAGCGGAAATATCCTGTGATTTAAAAAAGGTGATTGTCTGTTCTACTTGATGGGGTGGTACTAACAGCACAAACCCAATTCCCATATTGAAAGTATTGTACATAGCTTCGGCGCTGACTGAGCCGACTTCAGCTAGCCACTGAAATATCGGCGGAATAGTCCAACTATTGGCGTGAATTTGAATGCTTTGATTTTTACCTAAACATCTGGGCAAATTCTCTGGTAAGCCACCACCTGTAATATGAGCCATACCATGAATTTCTAACTCGGCTTGACGAGCTGCTAGAACAGGCTTGACATAAATTTGTGTCGGTTTGAGGAAAGCTTCGGCGATAGTTTCACCACCTAATAATTCTGGGCGTTCATCCCAAGCCAATGATTTGGAGTCAACAATTTTCCGCACTAAACTTAAGCCATTGCTGTGTACACCAGTGCTAGGAAGTGCGATCGCAATATCGCCAATTTGCACCTGAGAACTATCCAACATCTGGCTTTTTTCCACAATTCCCACACAGAACCCAGCCAAATCATACTCACCCACTTGGTAGAAACCCGGCATTTCTGCGGTTTCTCCTCCCAATAAAGCGCAACCCGCCAACCTACACCCAGAAGCTATCCCCGCTACCACCTGAGTTAGTTGTTCTGGTTCTAATTTACTGGTAGCCACATAATCTAAAAAAAACAGTGGTTCTGCACCTGATGTCAACACATCGTTAACACACATCGCCACTAAATCAATGCCAACTGTATCATGTCGGTTGAGAACCTGAGCGATTTTCAACTTTGTGCCGACACCATCAGTCCCCGAAACCAACACTGGTTCTTTAAAACCCCCTGGTAGTTGGAAGCAACCACCAAAACCACCTAGTCCACCAATTACTTCTGGTCTAAAAGTACCTGTGAACTAAATTGCGAATTTGGTCTACAAAGGCTCTACCTGCCTCAACATCAACCCCAGCATCCCGATAATCCATAGTCATTAGTCATTAGTCATTAGTCATTAGTCATTAGTCCATAGTTCATAGTCCATAGTCAAGGAGGCACTAAAAGACTTCCTCTTCCAGACCACGCCACCATTCACCCAAGTGCATCAAATCTTCGTGGATGTCTGCCAACTCATTGGCGTAAGTATCTTCGGAAATATTAGCGCGGCGTTCTTGTAATTTCTTCAGCCGCAGCTGTACTAGTAGCCAAGGCTTGGCAATGCTATTTGTTGATTCTAGATATTTTGCTAGTTCTGTACTATCCATATTTTTGACCTCACTACGTTTACGATACATGAGTAAGCAAAAACAGCCACGATACTATTCGTGACTGCTTGCAGTATTCGTCAATTCACTGATTTTTACTGCTGGAAATATCTGGAATCAGCCAGCATGGAAGTCATGGACAAACTGACAGATTATTAAGCTTTAGCGTAATTTTCAGCAGCAAAGTCCCAATTTACCAATTGCTCTAAAAAGTTCTTGATAAAAGCAGGACGAGCATTTCTATGGTCGATGTAATAGGCGTGTTCCCAGACATCCAAGGTTAAGAGTGCCTTTTTGCCATGAGCTAAGGGGTTCTCTGCATTTGGTGTCTTCATCACCTTCAGAGTTCCACCATCATCAATTAACCAAGCCCAACCACTACCGAACTGAGTTGCAGCCGCGTTAGAAAATTCTTCTTTGAATTTGTCGAAGCTACCAAAATCCTGATTAATCTTGGCTGCTAAGTCGCCGGTGGGTGCGCCACCACCTGCGGGCTTTAAACAATTCCAGAAAAAGCTGTGATTCCAAACTTGAGCGCCATTATTAAAGATTCCCATTTTCGAGGAGTCTTTAAAGGCAATTTGGATTACTTCTTCTAGAGACTTGTCAGCCAGTTCTGTTCCGTCAGTCAGCTTGTTTAAGTTGGTCACATAGGCTGCATGATGTTTGCCATAGTGATACTCAAAGGTTTCGCCTTTCATACCGTATGCTTCTAGAGCATTAAAATCGTAAGGTAAGGGGGGCTGTGTAAATGCCATTTTATCAAATCCTCTCTTTACTGTTTTCCAGTTTCAAGCTGTTGTCACAACTTAGGAAACGACAGGTTTTATGCGTATGCGTCGTATATCCAATTAGTACAGGATATAAAACTTAACATCGTTATTCTACTACCAAAGGGAGGATTGCGACAAAATACTGTGCTATTTAACCTAAATTCCTATCTTCCTCTGAAGTAATAATTATAAATAAGATTTTTGGCATGATTTTGATAATGGTGAGGTAGAACTGCTCACCATTATCTTTAGCGAAGAAGTAATATTAAATTACGGTTACTACAACTGAGATAAGCGTTGTTGGTAGTAATTAACGATTTGGGCTGTGACTTCAGAGACGTTAAGACCATCAGACTGGATTTCAACTGCATCTGCTGCTTTTTGTAAAGGTGAAACTTTACGAGTGCTATCTTTCCAGTCACGTTCAGCGATGTCCTGTTTTAGCTGCTCTAAATTCACTTCGGGTTGACCCTGTTCTTGAAAGTCTTGCTGACGACGATGGGCGCGTTCACTGACTGAGGCGGTTAAAAATATTTTAACTTCGGCATCGGGGAATACATGAGTCCCAATGTCTCGACCTTCTGCGACTAAACCACCTTTTTTACCCCAGCTTTGCTGTTGTTTAACGAGTGCTTGACGCACAGCACTTTGTGCAGCTATTGCTGATACTTGGGATGTCACCTCAATTGTGCGAATTGCCTGAGTGACATCAGTACCATTAATCCAAACTCTGACAGGAGATTGCAGATCATGGCTGGGGGTAAGTTCAATGTTACACTGACTGACTAATTCCCCAATTGCATATTCATCATCAATGGCAATACCTTGTTGTAGCACCAGCCAAGTCACAGCGCGGTACATAGCCCCTGTGTCCAGATACACTAAACCAAGCTTGGTTGCTACTTGACGAGCCACTGTGGACTTGCCAGCCCCTGCTGGTCCATCGATAGCGATGATGGGTTGGCGATCGCTCAAGATCATATTATCAATCAAACGTGTCGAACCAAGACGAGCTGCGATCGCCAGCATTCCTTCCTCCTCAACTGTTTCTAAAGACATTAACGTAGTCGGTTCCACCAATTCAATATATTCCACGATTAGATTACTAACCTTTGCCAGTTCTCGCTGTACCACTGCTATCAACTCGCTGCTGTCACGAACACCAGCCTTGAATGCAGCTAAACTAGCCCGTAAACCTCGATATAAAACTGCTGCTTGCTCTTTTTCTCGTGCAGTCAAATATTGGTTACGAGAACTTAAAGCTAGACCCGAAGCTTCCCGCACCGTTGCACAAGCAACAACCTCTACTGGCAAATTCAAATCAGCCACCAGCCGTCTAATAATAGCCAGTTGTTGACCATCTTTTTGTCCAAAGTAGGCTCGGTCAGGTTGTACCAAATTCAAAAGCTTGGTAACAATCGTTGCTACACCCTGAAAGTGACCTGTCCGAGAACGACCACACAAACCTAACATCATAGCAGATGGAGGCGTGACTTGTGTAACTTGAGATTCTTGAAGACTTTTCTGAGAAACACCCATTTCTTCCGGAGTGGGTGCAAAAATCGCATCTACTCCTGCTTGTCTACAGAGTTGTTGGTCTAGCTCTAAAGTCCGGGGATAACGTTCATAATCCTCATGGGGACCAAATTGCAGGGGATTGACAAAAATACTGACAATCACCGTAGAATTTTCTTGCTTGGCTCTTTTAATCAAGCTTAAATGACCTTGATGTAATCCTCCCATCGTTGGCACCAAACCGACAGCCGTCTGGTACCAGCTAGTTATCTCATCTAGTTCCAAATCTTCTGGAACCCTTAGCTGATTTTCTGCACAGCGTTTATTTAAATAGCAGCGTAAAGCTGCGACTGTTGTCAGCAGGCGCACAAAATTCCCCTAGTTCTTTTTAAGCCTCTCCCCCGTTAGTTTATATCTGAAATAGGGGAATGGGTGGAATGAGGCAGGGGGGCAGGGGGCAGGGGGCAGGGGAGAAGAGGAACGGGGGCAGGGGGCAGGGGGCAGGGGAGAAGAAGAATGCTTGCTAAGTAACCGGAAGTTTAAAGTAATTTTTTACTCCCCCTTGCACCCTGCACCCCGCACCCCTGCCTCTTAACTCCCCCTTACTCCGGTGCGCCCTGCTCCCCTGCCTCTTCTGGGGAGTAGGGAGTAGGCGGTGAAGAATTGCCTGTCCTCCTTGTCCCTTTGTCCTACTTTGAAGAATTATCTCCCCAGAACTTCAATCTTGACTGGTGCAACACCACTGTTAATCATGCCTATAGCTCTAGCTGCACCAGTAGATACATCGATGACTCGACCCCGAATGAATGGTCCACGGTCATTGATTCGCACGACAACAGAACGACCATTGCGGGTGTTGGTGACACGGACTCTTGTCCCAAAGGGTAAGCTACGATGGGCGGCAGTCATCGCTTCTGGATTAAATCTCTCACCAGTTGCAGTCGGTCTACCAGCGAAACCGCGACCGTAAAAGGAAGCTATGCCTCGGAAACTGAGTCGGATATTGTTGGCGATTTGCTGTCCCTGCTGTGGCATAGAAATTCTGGTGAGTTCTGGTAAACCAGCAATTTCCGTGATGGGAGAAGCATCGCCAATCAGTCTCCGCAAGCGATTAGTTGCTTGCAATGCGTCTTGGGCAAGATTATCGGTAGTACCTGCTAGGATAGTTTTTGCATTGATTTCTACCAATTCTTGGTCATTAATTTTGATCGTATACCGTTCCTTTGGCTGTTGTTGGACAGAGGCACTTTTATTCTGGGCTTGATTGGCTGTAGATTCGCCCTCGCCCTTCCAACTGACGGTAATTTGTTCAGCGTCCTCACTATTGCGGACTATCTGGTTAATACTAGCTGCTATTAAACCAGCTCTATGAACCGGGTCATCATGAAGCGATTTCTTTTGGTTTCTCGCATTCGTAAAACTCCCGACATTGGTTAACTTGGCTGAGTTACCCGCAATTAGGGCATACGACTGTTGTCCCTCATTATCTCCAATTACACCAACTTTTGTATCAACACTCGCAACTGGCTGAGAACTCAAAAAGGTGAGAACTGGAATGTTTTTGATAAACAGGGTTGCCGCCTTACGATCTCCAATGTTGTGAGAATGAATGTTTGTAATCATCACAGCATCAGAGGTAGATTTCCCTGCTGAGGTTTTAAACTCTCCTACTTTAACGGCATCACTAACCGATGATTTTTGAGAAACTGGAGTAGTTTCCTTTGTCGTAGTAGTTTGAGTATGACCGACTGAGGGCATACCCACAGCAGTCAGAAACAGGGCGACAATAGTCCACAAATATCTTTGATTCATGCGTCCGATTTTTAAAGCGACTATAGAGCAGAGGTTTCTAAGTTGGTGGGATTTTTTGCCACTGAAAGTGACGTATTCCTAATAACTGGAACTGGTTCTGCTCTCACTTTTTGTTTATTAACTGCAACAGATTAACATGAATTTTTAAGCTTGGGGATCAGGGTTTTAGCGTAGATATACATCATTTGATTCAATTTAAATTTCAATTTCTAGGGTAGAACCGTTCTTGAATGAGGATTTTGACTATGTAACGTTTTTTTCAATTAATAAAATTTTTAATACGAAACTTTAACATTGTGGCGGTTGAAAATTGGCTGTAAGACTCCTTATATAAAAATGTAGTTTAAAGAACATATAATTTTCTTAAATAATGTAGATAAAAATTCGATATATTTTCCCCAAAATGCGGTGCAAATGCTTCATTGTATTTGGTCAATGAATTTTGTCCATCCGACTGTAAATACTGTGTATCAAGACTTACAGGAATTACAGATTTTCAATCAGCTAGAGGATGGCTGCTAGATTGAAGTGAACTTCTTATATCTATAAAACGTAATTACACGTAAATTAATCCAAAATTTAGTATTTAAATTATCTTCTTGCTTTGCCAAATATACATAAGCAATTGGGATGATTTGGTAACTAAAAGTTTTCTACCAACAAAATAAAATCAATGGTGAGACAATAAAAAAAAGTTTCCATGGCATGAATAGACGAAAACCTATGTAGCAAAAAGTACGGGCATTTTCGCTTGCCATATTGACTAAAATATGATTTTTCAGAGTAAACCATCAGCCTCATGGCAAATCAAGCAAATTCCGAAGATTTAGAAATCGTCTCAGCGCCATTTTTAGCTGTTCTCAACGAGTTGTATTCTAAATACAAGTCGCAAACAGAGGGTACATTAGCAAACTATATTCCAGAACTGGCGAAGGTCAATCCGGAGTTATTCAGCATTTGTATTGTGACTGTAGATGGCCAAATTCACCAAGTGGGGGATTATCAACAACAATTTACTATCCAGTCTATTTCTAAGGTGTTTGCTTATGGACTGGCTTTAGAAGATCATGGACGAGATTATGTTTTAACTAGAGTGGGTGTTGAACCAACAGGAGACGCGTTTAACGCCATTATTCTGGATGAAACATCGAAGCGACCTTATAACCCAATGGTAAATGCAGGTGCGATCGCCACTACCAGTTTAATCAAAGGATCTGGGGCGACCGAACGCTTAAACCGGGTGCTGGAGATGTTTCGCAAATACACCGGACACGATGCACTTGTGGATATCTCCGTTTTTACCTCTGAACGCAGTACGGGACATCGCAACCGCGCTATAGCCCACCTCATGCTGAATTTTGGCATGATTGACCAAAATATTGAAGAAACATTGGATCTTTACTTTCAACAGTGCGCTGTGATGGTAAACTGCCAAGATTTAGCGGTAATGGCGGCTACCCTTGCGAACAAAGGTATTAACCCTGTTACAGGGGAACAAGCGGTAGATAGTCGTTACATCAAAGATATTCTCAGCGTCATGAACACCTGCGGGATGTATAACTTTGCTGGTGAGTGGGCTTACAACGTTGGCATTCCGGCTAAAAGTGGGGTTTGTGGGGGAATTATGGCAGTTGTACCCCACAAAATGGGGATTGGTGTATTTTCACCATTGTTAGATGTGCGTGGTAATAGCGTCCGGGGAGTCAAGGTGTGTGAGGAACTTTCCCAGCGATTAGGGTTACATTTATTCGACTGTTCTGTTGAGTGTTAACTGATAACTGTTCACTGATAACTGATAACTGATAACTGATTCAACTCACAGTAATCATTAAACCTTGACTCTCATTCCCCAACCTATCAACTGTACACACTGCATAAGTTCCGGCTTGTTGCACAGTGGCGAAGGTTGTACCAGCAGATAATATGCGCTGAAGTATCCAAGTGTTACCAGTCTGTCGATAAAGTGTCCAAGAACGAACCGACTGATTAATCCCAGGGTCCCAACTGAGGCGACGATTGTCAACTTGTATTCGATGGGGTGGTATTGGTGCAGTTCCATTCTGCCATGACATAGGGGGTACTATGGCGGGGGTGGCATAAAGGGAATTGCGGAAACTGTCAGCAATTCCCTGACGATTTTGATTAATCGAATTCATGCTGAAAAAGATATTACCCAATGACAAGTTAGCGGCTAGATTGCGCGTAATCGTAACTTGTTTGTCAATCTCGTCATTTTTCCAAGTTTTGCCATCGAGTTGACTGATATTGTTCCCTACATATATATGTCGTCGCTGAGGATTAATTTCTGTCCACCATTTCAGCAATACGGGATAACTCTGTGCTGTTTGTTCGATGCGCCAATAAAGTTGAGGGGCCATATAATCCACCCAGCCTTGTTCTAACCATTTTTTAGCATCAGCATACAGGACATTATAAGCATCTAAGCCCCTGATTCCTGGTGGTTGTCCTGGTCGGTAAATGCCAAAGGGACTAATGCCGAATTTAACGTGGGGTTTTGCGGCTTTGATTCCTTGAAATAGGCGCAATACCATTTGGTCAACATTTTGCCGTCGCCAGTCTGCTAAACTCAGTCCACCACCATTTGATCTATATGCTGCATAGGTTTGATTGTCGGGGAAGGTCTGACCCTGGATAGGATAGGGATAAAAATAATCGTCTAGGTGAACTGCATCTATATCATAGCGGCGCACAACATCCATAATGACGTTATAAGCCCGGTCTTGGACGATTTTAATTCCTGGGTCCATCCATAGTTGATTACCCCATTGATAAACGACTTCGGGATTAGTCAAAGCTATATGGGGTCTGGCGTTGGGTCTAGCTGCAATGCTAGTTTTGGCGCGGTAGGGGTTGAACCAAGCATGAAGTTCAATATTGCGTTTGTGACATTCGGCGATCGCAAACTCTAAAGGATCATAATATGGTTGTGGTGCTATACCTTGAGTTCCTGTCAACCAAGCACTCCACGGTTCTAACTGGGAAGCATATAAAGCATCCCCCTCTGGACGTACCTGTAAAATCAGGGCGTTGAAATTCAAGGCTTGCAGTCGAGTGACAATTTCGATAAATTCCGCTTGTTGTTCGGCTGTGGAAAGTCCGGCTTTGGAAGGCCAATCACTATTCCAGACTGTTGTCAACCACGCCCCCCGAAACTCTCGCCGATGATTAACGCTCACTGTTTTAGAAGTGGGTACAAGTTTGGGGGGAACTATGATATAATTGGAAGCGATCTGATCAGCTTTACCTAAATAAACTAAAGCCTGATAGACCATGACTGCTACTTCTGCACGAGTTGCAGCGACAGTCGGGTTAAATAATTTCAGATTCGGGTAATTAGCTATTAATTGTGTTCTCGTGGCGATCGCCACCTGATTTCTAGCATAACCAGGGACCTTCCCAGCATCTTGATAGATTTGTGGTAACGTACTCAGCAAGTCTGGTGGAACAGCCGCAGCTATCTCCAAGCCATTGACCATCGCCACTAAAACATCGCTGCGGAAAATTCTGTCATTGGGACGAAAACGCCCGTCAGGATAACCGACGAGAAATCCTGTTTCGTTAGCCTTTTTAATGGCATTTATCGCCCAGTGATTAGCTGGGACATCAGCGAAGGGGACATACTGACGCTTTACTGATACTGTAAATACTGCTCCAAGTATAGCGGCAAATTCAGCGCGAGTGACTGAGTTATCTGGTCGAAAAGTCCCGTTAGGATAACCATTTAAAATTCGCCGTGTGGCTAACTCTTCGATGAATAGTCCAGCCCAATGATTTTTCACATCTGGGAAACGAGTAGAATTAGATATCATGAGCGATTGTAGCTAGCTGGGTTTAATTCTCATATTCTTTGTTAATTTAGCAACAGTCAAGCTGACTTTTCACGGGATCTGGAAAACCCCGCTTTCATTCCTCTCCCCTGCAAGGAGAGAAGCTTTAAGTTTTCCCCATTCCCTGGTAGGGAAGGGGGTTAGGGGGTTAGGTTTTGCGTTAGCTTTTTCACACAACGTGAAAAGTCAGAACAGTCAAGCGATCGCGTCTGTGATACCGGATAAATTTTAACGATTGTCATTCCCCGCTTTTTCTCTGTGTAGGATAAAAGTATGGTTAACACTGAAACAAAACTGACTCTAGAAGAATTTCTGAACCTACCAGAAGACGATGTAAACTATGAGTTTATTGATGGTCAGGCCGTCCCGAAAGTGTCTCCAAAATTTTTTCATTCAACTTTACAAGCCGCTTTACTGGTTCTGATTCGTTTATGGTGTAAAGGTAAAGGTAGAGTCGGTACAGAATGGGCTGTTATTTTAAAGCGTCGAGGTAAAGATTGGGTTCCTGTTCCTGATTTAACTTATATTTCCTACGAACGTTTACCCGCCAGTTGGAAGCGGAATGAAGCTTGTCCGGCGATTCCCGAATTGGTAATTGAAATTATTTCACCTGACCAAACTATGCAGGAATTTGAGGAGAAGGCGAAGGATTATTTAGCTGCGGGTGTATCAATCGTTTGGGTTTTAGACCCGGAAGCTGTTAGTATTCGAGTTTTCTTACTTGATGGATTGAGTCAAGTTTATATAGATAATATGCTGATCATAAATCCACTCCTTCCTGGTTTAGAATTAACTACAAGACAGGTATTTGAAGAAGCCGATTTGGTTTAATGTTTATATTCAAGTTAAAAAAAAGACATTAGCAGGATTAAAGTCTTAAAAATATCACCTACAGGTAAAGCCAGAAAAAAGCTATCACTGAAGGCTTTGGCTGTGAATGTGAATATAATTTCGAGTGACCAAGAAAGAAATCAATAACTAACATCGGTCACATTTTTGATTTACTAGCTAAAATATAATCTTAAAGAACTAGCTTAGTATTTGACAAGTGAGAAAAATCATACTTTACATATTGTTCTTACTTAGCTTATTCAGCGTTCTAGGATTTTCGGAGATTTCTGCTTACATCTCCGAAAAACGTCCTATAATTACCTGTCAGCAATGGGGATTCAATAGACCAAAAGATGAAAAATACTACACTCATCCTGAGAAGTTAGTAGTTCAACCTTGGCGTGGTCAACATAATGTCTACGCTATATTTATAATTCCTAGTGGATACAAAAGTGATGGTTTATTCACAGTCACAACACCTGGAACTAAAACTTATTGCGGACGAATTCAGGATATTGGCCAGGTTTCATCTGGAGTTGAGCAACCACCAAAGTATTATACTATAAATAGGGGATTTCTAAACACTCGTATTGCTCTGAAGTTAATTGCTCAGGGTAAGCTAGATGAGTTGAAGGAACCGGATAATTGGCGGTTGGGTTATGTTAAGCGTTAACAAGTTTAAGATTTTAACGCAAAGGGGCGCGGAGGTTAGCGCAAAGGTTCGCAAAGAAGGTTTTTGTGCTGTTTATAAGTCCATGACTTGGCGATAATGTGTTTCTATTTGGGTGACGGTTTGAGATTTGCGTTTCGTTTCCCACTGACTACGATTAAATAATTCTTGCTGTAAATTATTTACGTTAATGGTATTAATCTGATGATTGGTAACAATTTGTCTTCCGTTTACCCAGGCGCTATGGACAACATTTGTGGGGCGACCTAATACTAATAAGCCAATGGGATCTGTCCGGGGTAGTAATGATAAATTTGTTAAATCATACATTACTAAGTCGGCTTGTTTCCCTATGGTGAGAGAACCGATTTTATCCGCTATATTTAGTCCTTTTGCACCTCCTAATGATGCCATTTCTACAGCTTTTCTGGGTGTGATCCAGTGTTGATAGTCTGAGTCTGTAATGTTGTGCAAGATGGAACCCATTTTGATGGCTTCTAGGAGGTCTTGGGAGTCGTTACTAGAAGCGCCATCACAGCCAAATGTCACGTTTACCCCTGCTTTTATATATTTTAAAATTGGGGCGATACCACTGCCTAAACGCAGGTTACTCAAGGGGTTATGGACTACTGTTGATTGGGTTTGGGCGAGGATGGTAATATCAGTATCGGTTAACCAGACACAATGTGCCAATGATGTGCGATCGCCTAAATATCCAATGCGTTGCAGATGTTCAACCGCAGTACATCCGTATTTTTCTTGGGCGAGTTTTTCTTGGGCTTTGGTTTCTAATAAGTGGGAGTGACGACAAAGATTATAGCGATCGCTTAATTCAATACACCCTGTAAATAAAGCATCACTACACAATTGTATCCCCGTGGGTGCAACTAAAATATTCATTCCCGCTTCAGGACGATGAAATTTTTTCACCGCTGCTTCGATAATTTCTAATGTCGCCGCAGTTGAACGAAAATAAGGTTCATGATTCTGCACTGTCTCCCCTGAAGGTATACCGGCGGTGAGGGATTCATCTTGAATTAGTGGCGCAATAAAAGCCCGAATTCCCACTTCTGTGTAAGCACGCACCGCAGTAGCGATGGTTTCTAATTCTAGCCCCGGAGTTAACACCAAATGGTCAACTACACTCGTCCCACCGGAAAGTAAAGTTTCTACAGCTGTTCCCAAAGCACTCAGATAAACTTTTTCTAAATCTAAGGGCGTAAAGTCATATAATTCGGCTAGCCATAATTCTAAAGGAAAAAGTGACATTATTCCCCGTTGCCACATTTCTGATGAATGGGTGTGGGCGTTAACGAAACCCGGAAGTAATAGTTTATTGCTACCATCAATAGCAGTACCAATGACATTTAAATTGGGTGCGATAGACGCTATTTTACCATCAACAACCTGTACATCTACGCTCAGATAAGCATCATCGACAGCAATCAGAACGTTTTGAATCGTAAAATTCACTTTATTTAACCTTAATTAAGTAATTAAACAAACAGTAGCAATTCAAGTTACAAATTTAAGAACTGTGTTAGGTGTTGTAATTTATGAATCTGCCATTACGGACATTGGGAATTGAACCAAATGCGTGGACGGTGAATCAGGCGATCGCAGATATTACTCGTCCGCCAAAGACCCCACAACCGGTTATTTTACCAACAGAAACCAAAACTCTGCACCTGGACTTGGCAAAAACCGCCATCATCATCATTGATATGCAAAACGACTTCTGTCACCCCGATGGATGGTTAGCGCATATCGGCGTGGATGTCACACCAGCACGTCAGCCCATAGCACCTTTAAATAGCTTACTTCCAGAACTACGTGCGGCGGGTGTGCCGATAATTTGGCTTAACTGGGGGAATCGTCCCGACTTATTAAATATTAGTGCTGGTTTACTACACGTCTACAACCCCACAGGCGAAGGCGTAGGATTGGGCGATCCTCTGCCCAGCAACGGTGCTAAAGTCCTCATGGCCGGGAGTTGGGCGGCGGCGGTGGTAGATGAACTTCCACAGCTACCAGAAGACATCTGTGTGGATAAATACCGCATGAGTGGGTTTTGGGATACGCCTTTAGATAGTATTCTGCGGAACTTGGGAAGAACGACACTATTATTTGGAGGTGTCAATGCTGATCAATGTGTGATGTCCACTCTATGTGATGCTAACTTCTTAGGATATGACTGCATTTTAGTTAAGAATTGCACAGCTACTACTTCTCCTGAGTATTGTTGGCTAGCGACACTATATAACGTTAACCAATGTTTTGGTTTTGTGACTGACTCAGAAGCGATTTTAAAAGCACTTTCTTTTTAAGTAAAGAGTATTTACAGTTATCAATTGCAAAGGGATAAATCAATGCAAGCTACTAAATGTGTAATTCCTGTGATTAAGTCACCCAAAGACTATCAAACATATCGTATTAGTCCCAATGATTCTAATCGGCTGGCGATTATTTTTGATTCTATCAATGCTAATACTTCTTTAACTTGCTGCATCGAAATTTTTGATGTGGGTGGACAAACACCACCAAATCGTCATCAATGGGCTGTGGAAATGTTTTTTGTCCTCAAAGGGGAAGCCATAGCTATGTGTGATGGGAAGAGTGTCAAAATTAAAGCCGGGGATAGTTTGTTAGTACCTCCAACGGGAACTCATTTGATTAAAAATACAGGTAATACTCGCTTGTACACTTTAACTGTGATGGTTCCTAATGAAGATTTTTCCGAATTAATTCGCAGTGGTATTCCTGTGGAGTTAGATGCAGAAGATATGGAAGTTTTAGGAAGACAAAATGCGTTAATGCCTTGTTAAAGAAGTTCGTAGTCAGGACTTTAGTCCTTTCCATTTCATTCGCATAGATAGATCCCCGACTTCTTAAAGAAGTCGGGGATCTGGGTATTACAAAAAGGAGAAGTCAGGGCTGCCAATATTAGTCCTGACTTCTCGCCCTCTACAATGAGGACTGAGGATTTGATTTTTTGTAAAACCCTAATACATCAAGTATTTGGGTAGATGCTTGAATTTTTTTAAAAGGTTGATTGGAACTGTTAACTTATGCTTTTACTGTTGCTTTTTGTTGCTGTTTGCGTTTAATCATTGAACCTGCACTCATCGCACCAAAAGCGAATAAACCGAGTACAGAAGCTGGTTCAGGAACAGGCTGGCCTTGTCCGCTAATGCTCCAAGAAGCAAAACTTCCCGTGTCCCCGCCGGCTAAGTCTTTGATACTTAGTTGCCAAGTGCCGAGTGCTGACTGCCCACTAAACGCAGAAAGCAAGCTAACCGCTCCATTCGTTGTTGTAGAAAAATATTCGCCAGTAGGGATAGTAGTCGATGTGTCTATTCCTGCTGCTGTTGTCCACAGGTTGCCAGTGGAGGCATCGTTAAAGCTGTAATTGCCACCAAAATTGCTACTGTCACCAAAACCAGAACCACCAGTTCTACCAATTCTGTTAAATAAATCTACTGTTGTGCCTGTATTGAGATTAGTCAAACTGGCAACCAGATCCCCTATCCAGGTGTGGGTGAGATTATTCAGCGTAACTGTCATATCGCTAATTATTAAGTCATCGGTGATGGTGATAGTGCTGCTCGCACCAGTAGCATTATTATCTGGGATACTAAAGCCGGTTCCTGAGCCTGAAAAAGAGGTGGCGTTTGCACCTGTAGCTGTGCCAAATGCTAGTCCAGCAGCAGCGACAATGGACAAAGGCATTGATAACTTTCTGATCATTGTTGAAGTAGCCATTATTCCGATTCCTCTAAAAAGTTGAATGTTGTCAGTGAAAATCCTCTAGAAGTGCGAATCGCTAAAAATTTTTTCCCGGCCGGTATAAACTATCTATCAACATATAGTGAGAGTCAATCAGGTATTTTTAGATTCACTGACTTATAGTTAATTTACTCAATTATATTCTCATATACCCATTGCTAGCGTCAAATATTTAAGGCTGTCTTCACAGAAAAAACATATTTAATTACACTTACACAAATCGTTGATCCTGGTTATAAATCAGTATAAACTCTTTCATATATTAGCTTTCACCCCAATCAGAGGTAAAAAATTATGCTAAAATTTAGTTGCTGTTTTAATAAATATTTAGCAATCAGAGATTAAAAAAGACTTTTAATTCCCAACTAATCACTCCTCCTTGAGGACAGTTTTTTAGTGCATAAAAAAACTATTGTTTATTGCTGAGTGGGCGACATTAACAGAAGCTCAACCAATTGCAAGTGTGCCTCTACAATGGGGATATTTTTGACAGCAAAGGCTTGCAAGTCTGGGTCTTGACCTAGCTGTAACTGACGGGTATGAATGATTAAATTTTCCATGTGTCCGTTAACGCCAGCTTCATTTGTATATGCTTGGTCAAAATTTTCGCCAGAAAGTGCTGATAGTTGTGCTTTTAAGGCTTGATATTTGGAACCCATATTACTTGGTACAGTCATTCCCTTTTGTTGAGCTAATTGTATTAATTCCTGATTTAAAAGCGTATGATCTTGAATCATTTTTTGGGCATATTGTTTGACGTTTTCGTTGTCCGACTTTTCTAATGCCAGTTTTGCTATTTCAACTTCAGCCATTCCGGCTTGTGCGGCTTCTTGTATATAGATTCGGTCCACCTCATTCAGGCTATTTTGTGAGTCTTTAGCTCCCACAGTTGTTGTAGATATATTAGAGGATGTTTGTGCGATCGCTATATGATCAATTTGGATATAATTAGTAATCGCGATCGCACTACTAACTCCCATTACATAAGCGAGTTTTTTCACCAAGTTCCCAAAGTATAAATTCATCTTTTTAAAATTATCTCCTAAGTTAAGTTGGTGAGAAAAAACAAAGCTATGTAACGAAAGAGCAAATATCTGGAATTCCCTCGTAGTTGCGCTTGAGCGCTAAACCGCAACATCATCTCTTCATGCGTAGTTATTTAGCGTCGTTAGTACCTTCTACTGCTTGCTGCAAAATTTCTGACCGCATTAAACATAAAACCTCGACGATATAGATCCCCGACTTCTCGAAGAAGTCGGGGATCTGGGTATTACGTTTTTTAAGTTTGAGCTACTTATTACCTTAAATCCAAATACTTTTTTTGAATCTTGTTTATGAGCCACAGCATCTACTTTTAAAATGAAATAAAAAATACATCCTGCGGCTCTGAATGCTTTAATTTTGTCCAGGCATGGTCTCGTCTGGTTGATCTGGCTGACCTGGCTGACCTGGCTGACCTGGTTGACCTGGTTGACCTGGCTGAACTGGTTGACCCGGCTGACTTGGTTGACCTGGCTTATCTCCCTCGCCTGGTTGCTTTTCGGGAGTAGTATCATCCGTGGGTGGTACTGCTTGAGAGTGTAAAGTGCCAGTCGTATCTCTGGTTGAATTGGTTAGTGCGAATGCTGGGAAACTCATCAAAGCACTCACACCAGCGGCTCCCACAAGGCTAGCAAGTATTTTGAAGAAACTTGTATTCTTGTTTGCTTTCATTAGGATTTCCTGAAATTATAGCAGCAAGTCATTTGATAGAAATTGCCCAAAATCTTGCCGTATTATCAACTGTGTTTAACTCTTTTTCAGTGATAAATGGTGAGCTTGATCTTGGTCATTTATTTTTCAACTTTAATTCTGTTAAAAGTTCAAAGCTTCTGTCTAAAGCATAAGATCATGTTAAACACGAAAGTGATGAAAAGCACTGAAAAATTTTATAATTAAAGTGGCTTTGTCCACATAAGTTTTTTGATCTTTTATTTGCAACTTTCTCAGTAATTTCTTACCAAGTTTTTACACACTGGAAAATATATCAGGTTGATCAGGTTGACCAAAAAATTCAACCCGTTCATCTCCAACACTATTCTTTGCACCTTTTTTGGGTAAGCCATACTTGTCACCGATGGCAAATTAGAGGAAAAGCTGTTCAAATAAGAGTTAGTGTTGCCTATACTTGAGTAATGACAGAGCGCGTTTTGATACTTGGTGGCAGAGGGCGGATCGGTAGCAATGTTGCGGCGGATTTAGCCACCCACACACAGGCACAAATTACCATTACTGGACGTTCCCCAGAGACAGGGCGGAGCGTCAGTTTGCCTTTGGGTAAGAAAGTTGATTTTTTGGTGTTGGACTTGGCAGAAGTTGATAAATTGAGAGAGGCGATCGCCAACTCGAATTTAGTTATCCATTGTGCTGGTCCATTTCACTACCGAGATGCTAATGTTCTTAAAATTTGCATTGAACAAGGCGTTAACTATATAGATGTCAGTGACCATCGCTCTTATACTAGCAAGGCTCTAAATTACCATGAACAAGCTGTTGCTGCTGGTGTGACAGCAATTATTAATACCGGCATTTTTCCCGGAATCTCTAACAGCATGGTACGTCAGTGTGCCGAGCAATTTGATCAGCCAGAAAAAATACATTTAAGTTATTTAGTCTCTGGTTCGGGTGGGGCGGGGGTTACAGTCATGCGGACAACCTTTTTAGGATTGCAATATCCTTTTGAAGCTTGGGTAGATCAGAAATGGCAAAAAATCCAACCTTATAGTCAAAGAGAACTAGTTGATTTTCCCTCTCCATATCGACGCAGTGGCGTTTACTGGTTTGATATGCCAGAAACCTTTACAATGCCCCACACCTTCCCCTCAGTTAAAACTGTAATTACCAAGTTTGGCTCTATTCCCGACTTTTATAACCACCTGACTTGGATGGCCGCTCATATATTTCCTAAATGGTTAATGCAGCGTCGTTACATGATTGAATTTTTGTCGCGCGTCAGCCACTTGATGACAGATTTCACCAATAATTTCAGTGGGATTGGCGTAGCGGTGCGTTCAGAAGTTACAGGTCAAAAAAATGGTGAAACAGCCGTTTATTGTTCCACTGTAGTCCATGAAAATACAGCAGTAGCCTCTGGCTGTGGTACAGGTAGCATTGCCCAACTCTTATTAGAGGGCAAACTTAAAAAACCAGGTGTTTCACCTGTAGAACAAGCACTACCAACCGATTTATTTATCCAAGCCATGCAAAACCGAGGAATTAAGATAAATCATAGTTGGAGTCAAAGCAACTTTGCAGGTCAAACAAAAATCTAGAAACACCCATTCCCATAGTCGATGCTGAAAATGACTAAACCTGATGACTTTGATGATGATGACTTTGACTTTGAGGACGAAGAAGTATTTAAAATCAAGCGCATTAGCGAAATGACCGAAGGGGAGAAGTTACAGCGCTTTAAGCGATTTTTCGACAGCAGTAGTCGGGCTATGTTGCAAAATTGCCTATTTCGCATCATCAACGACGCAGATGGTAAAGGCACGTTAGAGATTCTTTGCCCTAATGAAGCTGTAAAACAACGGTTATATAGAAAGAAGCGCAAAATTACCAACAGTATTAACACTTGTTGGAGCCATATCCGATGGTTCTCGCTATGTATCGAGCAAGATGGTAAATTATGTTGTCAGAAGTACACCCGTAATGGCGATTTAGTCACACCTGAGACTTGAGAGGATCATAATTTATTGGGCAATCAGGAGAAACTAATGCCCTGTGTCTAGAGTTCCATGTCTAATTCACTATGTTCAATGCCTAAAAAACAAAAGTTTCCTCACCTAGTTGGTTCTAAGTGGACAACACAGAAAAAAATCGATGGCTGGCGGCACTTCCAAGTCGTTAACCGGAAAAATCAAAGTAAGTGGGTTTATGCCGAAATGGTTGCTGCCTGTGACCCCAATGTGCGCTTTTGGTTAAACGCTAAATTGTTACAAGATAACTCTCAGTGGCAAGCTGGCTGGCAATCATTACAGGAAATTGAAGCACTGGAACCTTGAAATATCAGGCAATATCTTAAAATTAATAATTTATTACAAACAAATTATCAACGGACTCAAAAGTATAACTGAGATGTCCTTGGCAATGAATGGCGTTTTCCAATATACCTGCCGTGGAAATTTAGAGTCGTATTTTCAGTATTGGATAGGGCATCTCTGTCTACAACTTTCCCACTCAGCCCATTTTGCTGGGGATCAGCCTGTCTGAAGGTAGTTGAAAAAGAGGCAAGGGAGCAGGGAGCAGGGAGCAGGGGGGAAAGTCCAGATGGGGATTCGACCCCACCAGGACGAGAACCACTTTGTAGAAGTGGGGGACTCAGATCCATGTTCCGCTCCGCTTCACGGCACGAGGAAGGGGTCATTTCCCCCTGCTAGAAAGCCCACTTCCCCCTGCCTCTTCGTTGAAATGCCTAAAAACTATATACAAAAGTACATACTGTTATTTTGTCTTTTGTAACTCTTTTATAAAAAAGGTTAATAAAAAAGTTAAATTATTGAGCTTATTACCTAAATTGGAGTATTTTATCCAGAATAAATTAAAAATAATCTTTTAAAATTCTTAAGAAAACGAATTTACGGGTTTTTCATATTTAAACCCCCTTTCTTTTCTGTGTACTTTCGACAATAATGACAATCACAGAGATCACACATCGCGATCTGCGGCTAGGTGAAGGCAAAAGCTTGAGCCACAAGTTTGACAAAAAATTATTCAGAGGCAAACAACAGTGAAACTAGCAGTTTACGGAAAAGGTGGTATTGGTAAATCCACAACTAGCTGTAATATATCCGTCGCCCTAGCCAAACGCGGCAAGAAAGTTCTGCAAATCGGTTGTGACCCCAAACACGACAGCACCTTTACTCTCACAGGGTTTTTGATTCCCACAATTATTGACACCCTCCAAGAAAAGGACTACCACTACGAAGATGTTTGGCCAGAAGATGTTATTTATAAAGGCTATGGCGGTGTAGATTGCGTAGAAGCTGGTGGACCACCTGCGGGTGCGGGTTGTGGGGGCTATGTAGTCGGCGAAACAGTCAAATTACTCAAAGAACTCAATGCTTTTGATGAGTACGATGTGATTTTGTTTGATGTACTAGGTGACGTTGTTTGTGGTGGTTTCGCCGCCCCGCTCAACTATGCTGATTACTGCATGATTGTAACTGACAATGGCTTTGATGCCTTGTTCGCTGCCAATCGGATTGCGGCTTCAGTCCGCGAGAAAGCCCGGACTCATCCACTGCGTTTAGCTGGTTTAATTGGCAATCGCACCTCCAAGCGCGATTTGATAGATAAATATATAGAAACAGTTCCTATGCCCGTGCTGGAAGTCTTACCTTTAATTGAAGACATCCGTGTTTCCCGTGTCAAGGGTAAAACTTTGTTTGAAATGGCAGAACAAGACCCTTCTCTGAACTACGTTTGCGATTATTACCTCAACATCGCTGACCAAATTCTGGCGCGTCCAGAAGGTGTTGTACCAAATGATACTCCAGACCGTGAATTGTTCTCCTTGTTGTCTGATTTTTATCTAAATCCGGGTAAACCCCAGGTTCCTAATGCAGAAGAGGCACTAGACTTGATGATTGTATAACAACATCAATATTCAGGATGAGGAAAAATATGGCTTTCTTTAATAGCTTTACGGATTCAATAAAACAGAAGTGGTTGCAATTTTTTCAGGCAAACCGGGAATGGATTATCCTGCACATGAAAGCAGAGTCCGTTTACACTCCTGATGGCGGAAAACGTCCACCTTCATACCTCATCCTGGGCGTTGTCAATGCGCTGGAACCAAAACTGGCACAGTTAATGATGCCCTTTTCCCAGCTTAATCCGGATGCTGATACTCTGATTGAAGTGCTGGATTTGCATTTTGACCCAGACATTGCTCTTGGTAATCGTTTTATTCCTCCTTCTGAAACATACGAAGAAGCAGAAGAGATAAATCAATACGAGTCAGCAGAAACCATAGATGAACGTTCTGAAGATGAAACTCTGGCGATTTCTTATACAAATGGCTTTGAGATGGATTCCGATCTGCAAACTCTAATAGTCGGCGAATCCCAGTCCAGCGAAAATGAACTGAGTGATGAGTTCAATGAAGCACTAGATCCGGAAGCTGATGATTTTGGCGAGATTTCCTTTGATGCACCAACTGCGTCTGACGAAATGCTGGATGAGTCTGAATACACCAGACGAGAACGCCTTTAGAGACGTATTGTCAGATGTTTGGAGTGATGAAAAAGCATTGCAAAACATTGAAGAAAATAACGATTTATTAGGGGAAGAACTGCCATCAGGAGTTTTTGATGAATCAGAGATTGCCCGTCTCTTCCCCAACACTTAATTATTACCGTTCCTGTGGAATATAGGGACTGTTAACTGGTGCTATATGCCACCAACTACGGTATTCAGGGGGAAACATCATCTCCCCCTTATGCCTGTCCTATATTCACCTGCCATAAAATATCAAGGGGAGAAAAATTAAAATGACGATCGCTCAACAACCAGAAGCTTTAAACTTTGAGTGCGAAACTGGTAATTACCACACCTTCTGCCCGATTAGCTGTGTGGCGTGGTTGTATCAGAAAATCGAAGATAGCTTCTTTTTGGTAATTGGTACTAAGACTTGTGGGTATTTCCTGCAAAACGCCATGGGGGTGATGATTTTTGCTGAACCTCGCTATGCAATGGCAGAGTTGGAAGAGGGTGATATTTCGGCACAGTTGAATGATTATGAAGAGTTAAAGCGGTTGTGTTTGCAAATTAAGCGCGATCGCAACCCTAGTGTTATTGTCTGGATTGGGACTTGCACTACAGAAATTATTAAAACTGATTTGGAAGGTTTAGCACCGAAGCTAGAATCAGATATTGGTATTCCTATCGTTGTTGCCCGTGCAAATGGTCTAGATTACGCCTTTACCCAGGGGGAAGACACTGTTTTGGCGGCAATGGCTCATCGTTGTCCTACTAAGGCTCCTGCGGCGGAAACTGAAACGGAAAAGAGCGATCGCAACGCTATCCAAAAGCTGCTAAATTTCGGCAAAAAGAAAGAAGAAGTTATCCAAGAGGAATCTGAGTATGTGGATCATCCGCCTTTAGTTCTCTTCGGTTCTCTTCCTGATCCTGTTGTCACTCAGTTAACCTTAGAACTGAAGAAACAAGGAATTAAAGTTTCCGGCTGGCTACCTGCAAAACGCTTCACTGAATTGCCAGTAATTGAAGAAGGGTATTATGTCGCTGGTGTCAACCCCTTCCTCAGTCGGACTGCGACTACCTTAATGCGTCGCCGCAAGTGTAAACTGATTGGCGCACCTTTCCCCATTGGCCCTGATGGAACTCGCGCCTGGGTGGAGAAAATCTGCTCTGTGTTTGGTATTACACCCAAAGGTTTGGATGAACGCGAAGCCCAAATTTGGGAAAGTGTGGAAGATTACGTGAAACTGATTCGCGGTAAGTCTGTATTCTTCATGGGTGATAACTTACTGGAAATTTCCCAAGCGCGGTTCTTGGTACGCTGTGGAATGACAGTTCAAGAAATCGGCATTCCTTACATGGATAAGCGCTATCAAGCTGCTGAGTTGGCGTTGTTAGAGAAGACTTGTCACGAAATGGGTGTACCTTTGCCCAGAATTGTGGAAAAGCCGGATAATTACAATCAATTGCAACGGATTTATGAATCGAAGCCAGATTTGGTAATTACTGGTATGGCTCATGCTAATCCTTTGGAAGCTAGAGGGATTAATACGAAGTGGTCTGTGGAGTTCACTTTTGCTCAAATTCACGGTTTTACTAATACTCGTGACATTCTGGAATTGGTTACTCGTCCGTTACGTCGCAATACTAATTTGCAGGATATGGGTTGGGATAAGTTGGTGAAGGAAGAAGCGAAGATTTAGTAATATGGAGTGGGGTGAATGATGCTAACCCCACTCTATGTTATTTGGGTATAAGTGAGGTTTTCTATGAGCAATACTATATCTTTTCAAGAAATAATTGGATACGTTGAAGCTCTTTCTCAAGAAGACCAAGATTTATTATTAGAACTAATTCAAAAAAGAAGAGTTGAAAAACGACGCTCAGAAATAGCTAATCATGGGGTGCAAACCTTAGCAGCAATTGACGCAGGAACAGCTAAAAAAGGTACTGTAGCGGATTTATGGGCTGATTTGACTGGAGATGAATGAAAGTTTTAGTTTGGGATACCAGTTTTAAGAGAGCTTTTAAGCGAGTTATTCGTAAGAATCCCCAATTAGAGGGGAAAATATTTGAAATATTAGAATTACTAGCGTCTGATATATTTAACCCTGTTTTGAAATCTCATAAATTGAGTGGTCAGTTAGAAGGTTTATGGGCTTGTTCAGTGGCTTATGACTGCCGAATTATCTATACATTAAAACAATCTCAGGATACACCAGAGGAGATGATTGTGTTGGTTGATATCGGTAGCCACGATGAGGTTTATTAAAGTTTGGGCTTGAATCGATTAACACCATAACAGGATGATGATTAGGCGAACAAATGTTCGCCTTTTTTTAACGAACCGCAGAGGCTCAGAGGACGCGGAGGAAGAGAGGGAAATTAATTCAAATGGCAGGTTGCAAGTCTAGCGGTTGAGAGGGAATAATGTACATTAGTTCGGCTCCGTCTGGTTTAATTTCTGTAGATGGAGTTAATTTAAGCCAGTCATGAAAGCTGATTCCTAGTTGGGATACGGCTTGTATTTCTGTCTGGTAAGATTCAAATCGGCGATTGGTTTCAATCATCGATTCCATTACTTCAAATACTTGGGGAAGACGTTTATCCGCTTCTCGCTTTAAATCGTTATGATCGGGTCCGAACCAACCTCCTTGAACCTCAACAGGAATTAAAATTGCTGCTGGCAGTGAATCTAACCACTTGTTAGGATCTTGCGCCATCTTAAACAAGTTTTCTCGTTGTAAATCAAAAACCGCATTTTCATCTAAAGTTGGATCAATCCATTGATAAATTTGGGTCATTCTTCGCAAAGAAATCACATTTTTAAACTGAGGTTGTAAGTATGCTGCTGGGTTAGAAGTAAGCAAAATTTCTACATATTTGTGAATACGAGAACTAATGACTCTAGCTCCTTCTTGAAATCGGCGAAGTGCGGTTTCATTTTCTTCTAATTCCAGATAACAACGTGCTTCAGCTAAGTAGGCTAAAGATAAAGTCAGCAAAAACTCATCAGCAATTTGGCTTTGTTGCTCAATTTCTATATCTGTATATTCAGTGTAAATATGTTCTGCTTCTAAAAATCTGTTAATCGCTTGGAGGGCGCTACTTCTCCGATTTTCAGGTTTAGTCATGGTGAAGGCATTAATTGCCAATTCGATTGCAGCACGAAAATTAGCATAGAAACTCAAATCAATTTTGCGATCAATTTTGTTTAACAGTTCTTGTGCTTGTTTTAGTTGTTGTTCTATTTCTTGGAGGCGTTGTGCAATGACGGCAAAACCCATCACTGAGACACCAAGATTAAGTACACTAGCAGCAGTAGTTATCTGCAAAATTCCTTGATTTCGCAGTATATTTTGTCCGATTTCCCCTATTTGACTTTCCATACTACCTAAACGCCCATTAACATCAGCAAATCCTTTTCCTGAAATAGCTGCATTAGCAGAACTATTTGATCCATATTCACGTAACCAGGTGACAACTTGTTTGTTCCCTACTTCTCGAATTACACCGCCGACTCTTTCAAAAGTTCCATCCGCCAAGCCTTTCGCAATCCAATCTGCAAGCGCAAAAGTTACTGTAAGTGCTAAACTCATAATTTTTTATTCATTGGTAAACCCTCAGCAGCGCGATATCCCGTGAAAAGCTGCTTTGTCGATAAAAGCCGCAAATACCGCGCTTTACTCAGTATTCCCAATTAAAGTTCTAATATCTCTACTAAACTAACGCCTTTCTCTGTGTTCTCTGCGCCTCTGTGGTTCGTTAAAAAGAGCGATAGCTACGCTTGCCAAAGGCATCGCTCAAACACCAGACCCATCAGATATAGTTAAGTAAATCGGCGTAAATAATTAAAGGTTTGTAGTCAGGACTAAAGTCCTGAATTAAGGGCTTAAGCCCTTACTACGAGCTAAATCACAAAAGTGTTACATTACTTCACATAGTTAGGTTTATTCCGGCCAAGTTACTTATATTAAAGAAAAGATGAAAATTAAGAGTAATTATCCTATGGAACAATTAATAAGTAGCTCAAGCTTAAAAAACGTAATACCCAGATCCCCGACTTCTCGAAGAAGTCGGGGATCTATATCGTCAAGGTTTTATGTTTAATTATGTTGACCTACTTAGTTCGAGTGGCTGATAAGGAAAAAGCAGAAATGCTATTGAAGATTCTTTCTGCTTTAGATTTTGTTAACTCTGTAGAAGTAATGGAAGATAACGCGAATATATCTAAAGATGAGCAAGATTTTTTTTCTTTGGCAGGGCTGTGGGAAAATAGAAATGTTACTACTGAGTCGATTCGTCAAGAAGCATGGCGAGAAGATGTTAAATGATTTTATGTGATACAAATATTCTCATAGAGTTTTATAAGAATAACTCTAGGGTTATCAAGGCAGCGCCTAAACATCAGACCAATCAGATATAGTTAAATTACAGAAAATATGAAAATTTAGAATAATTATGCTGAGTGGAATTAAACAAAAGGCTGTTGTCGGTAAAGATGGCAAAATTGAATTGTCTACAACCGAACTACCAGAAGGAACAGTAGTAGAAGTCATTGTGCTAGTTGAACCACCCACTAAAGAAGATGAAACAACCTATCTGATGAAATCAGAAGCTAACAAAACACATTTACTTAAAGCTTTGGAGAATGTAGAAAAAGGAAATTTGATATATGTTGATTTAGATGAGTATGAAAAAGGTTGCATTTGAACAACTTGGTGAATGGGCGACAGAAGATAAAAGAATTTTCAAAAAAATATTGGCACTAATTAAAGATATACAAAGAGATGCTTTTTCAGGAATAGGCAAGCCAGAAGCTTTGAAATATGAACTACAAGGTTAGTGGTCAAGGCGTATTTCAGATGAACATCGATTAGTTTACAAAGTGGAAGAAGATTTATTAATTATTTTGTCCTGTAAATATCATTATGACTAATAAATGTTATCCTTATATTGGTTTTATCCTCACAATAACGACTTCGTGAATTAAGCTTAAAAAAGCAATACCCAAACTTAATTAAAAGCTTGGGTATATCTAGAAATGAAAATAGATGGCGATTTACTAACAAAGTAGAAATTAAGCTAATTAACTAAACAGCACCACTATTTTTATTAAATAGAATTGCTACAGTTTTCCAAATTAATTTCAAATCGTATAATAAAGTCCAATTTTTCTGATACTCTAAATCTAGGCGAATAACATCCTCAAAATTGCGGACTTTAGATCGTCCATTAACTTGCCATTCTCCAGTCATACCGGGTTTAACGTCTAAACGTTGCCATTCCGGTACTTCATAGCGTTCTACTTCATCAGGTGTGGGTGGTCTAGTCCCCACTAGGCTCATATCTCCTTTGAGGACGTTCCAAAATTGCGGTAATTCATCCAAGCTGGTACGGCGTAAAAACCGCCCTACCTTCGTGACTCTAGGATCTTTTTCATTCTTGAAAAATGCACCTTGGACTTCATTTTTAACTTGGGATTTCTTCGCTTCAGCATCTACACACATGGAGCGGAATTTCCAAATTTTAAACCGTTTGCCCATCCAACCGCAGCGAATTTGACCAAAGAAAATTGGACCAGGATCATCAATTTGGATAGCCACTACCATGGGAATAAATAAAAATCCGGTAATCACCAAACCAACTAATGCGCCAACAACGTCTATGAACCGTTTCATCCAAGATGCCACAGAAGGATGAGTTGTGGGTAGTGGCTCTACTTTGCGAGAATTACTCTTGTGGGTATCTTTGGGTTCATCAGTTTCTATTGATGACCTTTCCCTGCTAGACTCAATGGTGAAAACTTCATCTAATCCTGTGAGGTTTAGCACTGCCATGACTTGAGGCGTAACATTTCGCAAAGTCAAAACAATGCCTTTTTCTTGGGCATTTTTGAAATTACTCACCAGCGCACCTAAACCACTACTATCCATAAAAGTAGTTTGGTGGAAATCAATAGTGATTTGCTTGGGAGGTGTATTTGCTTGAATTAAATCTTGGCAGGTCTGCTTAAAGGCTACTGCCTCTAGCACGCTTAACCGCGCTGTTACCTGTACTATTACAGTTTCCTGCATAGAAGAAACTGGAAAGTCTTCCTGTGTGGGTTGGCTAGTCATGAAGCTCTGCACTTTCGTTGCCATGTAAATTTAAACTGCCAAAAATTATTTTATCCTGGTAATTTACTTAACCTTGTCCTCAGATGATAATTAATTAATTAGTAGGCATAAACACTAATAGTTAGTAATTAGTGACTGAGGATGGGAGCGGAGATTGCCAGCGACGATTCACAATAGAACAAGAACTAAAAAAATATCCTCTCTTTTGTGCCAACGCAGCGCGATCGCGTTGCTACTATCCCATGACTGTTAAAACTACGGTTCAACCTACAGCACGTCTGATTGAGGTCTTTTCTGCTATTCAAGGGGAAGGACTGAATGTCGGGACACGTCAACTTTTTATTCGCTTTGCTTTTTGTGACTTGCGTTGTCACTTTTGCGATAGCGCCCACACTTGGAATGCACCCCCTACTTGTCGGATCGAGCGATCGCCTGGATTGCGGGACTTTGAAATTCACTCGAATCCTGTCCCACTACCCATTTTAATCCAATGGGTGGAAAGGCAAAATCTACCTTGTCTACACGATAGCATTAGCTTAACTGGTGGCGAACCTCTTCTTCATGCAGCTTTCTTAAAGGAATTTTTGCCCCAAGTGCGATCGCTTACCAATTTACCCATATATTTAGAGTCTGGTGGACATCGCCCTGAACAGTTGGCGATGATTTTACCCCATCTAGATTCCGTCGGCATGGATTTAAAACTGCCCAGTGTGAGTGGCGAAAGCCTCTGGCAAGAACATACAGAATTTTTACAATTATCTTCAGATGCAGATTTAGATATTTTTGTCAAGATAATTATTTCTAATTGTACAGATCCAGCCGAGTTGGAACGTGCAGCCGCAATGGTGGCAGATGTCAGCCCAAAATCCCGGTGTTTTTACAACCTGTGACACCTTTACCAACCTCTGAACAACTGACTCAAACACCTGTACTAGCACCTGCTCCCGAACAAGTCTTGATGTGGCAAGCTTTAATGAAGCAGTTTGTCTCACAAGTCCGGGTTATACCTCAAACTCACAAAATGTTAAATCAACTGTAGGATCAAATATTTTTTGGGGGTGGAAAATAACCACCCCACCTACTGATGGCATTTTACTGTCCAGACTCATCTGTAGTCTTAGATTTAGCTTTGGCTTTGTTGGCACTGCGTTTAAGAGCCGAAAGTCGTGCCTCGTAGCGAGACCGTTGGCGCTTGCTAGGTGTATTATCAATCATAGTTTTTAAGGCACTACCCAGACTCTTGTAGGCGTTAGGGAGACTATAACCAAAGCGAGTTGCCAGAGCGATCGCTTTCTCGTCAGCAACTAGCAATTCTCGGATTTGCTTTTCGCCATTATTTTTTTGATACAATCGCCAGCCAGAGACACCACATAGTGCCAAAGCTAAGACCAGCAATAATCCATCTTGTACCCACAATTCGCCCACAGCACCACCTAAACCAATAGCCAATGCTGCCATTTCCCAGCCATCTTTGGGAATAGTATCATTTTGAATGCGAGCCACTTCATGCCAGAACAGCAAATTACGCTGATCCATTGCCAGAGCATCCCATTTCACCAAGTCAATTTGAATTTCTACTTGGTCTTTACCAATTTCTTCACAACGGATCATCGGTGGATTCACCTCGGTCGTACCTTCAACCGTGACCCAGCTCTGCAATTCTGGCGGTAGTAAGCCTTTTAACCGCCGGAGTTCACTCATTTCCGCCTTGGCAAAGGAGGTTGCGTAGGATGTCATAAAATCCAGCCCTAGAAAACTTCAGTATATAGTGAGGGTATCACTTTGGAGTATAGCTATTTCAGTGATGATTCGCCTCAATCGTGGGAAAAACTTCCCCTGCCTCTGCGGTCATGATTGTGGAATCGAGGTGAATGTATGTGGAGAGATCGCCTTAACCTTGTTGACACTATCCGTATTGTTTACAAAATCTTTATCATCAGTCCATGCCACTGATCTTGAAACAGAGGAAAATACACCATTAATAGAAACTGTCCTAGTCTGGCAGCAGGATTTATGATACCTCTGCTCAATTCGTCAATTGATGCCAACTTCACTAAATTTCTACGTATATATTTACGGCATCTAAAATTTACCTATAAAATACAAGATGGTCAGGCATACTATTCCTACCCCGGTCATTAACAGAAAATCTTTGCCTGTTCAGCAGCTAAATAAAAATCAGGCTAAAAATTTACATTATATTTTTATACTCTTCATAAACCTTTGTTAATTATTGTTTACAATGTAATCGACACATATTTTTCTAAGTACAATACTGAGGCAAAATATCAAAGTATACATTTACTCCAAGAAAAATCTCACAACCAGTACAGGTAGCTTACTTAAGTAGCCAAGACAAAATTTACTAAATCTTTAATAAAAACTCCTGTTATTAGAGAAACTCTAAAGAGAAAATTAAATATAGGAGCATCAAAGTGGGAAACAATAATTTCCTTCTCCAGAATATTTTCGTTAACCATAAAAGCCAGGAAATTTCTGAATAATTTTTTATGCGTATTTTAATTTACTCTTACAACTACTATCCAGAACCAATTGGCATAGCCCCGTTGATGACAGAATTAGCAGAGGGACTAGCCAAGCGTGGGCATCAAGTGCGCGTAATCACCGCTATGCCCAACTATCCTGAACGTCAAGTTTACGAGGGTTACCGGGGTAAGTTGTATTTGAATGAATACAAAAACGGCGTTCAAATCCAACGCAGTTATATATGGATTCGTCCACAACCCAATTTGTTAGATAGAGTATTGTTGGATGCTAGTTTTGTCGTGACTAGCTTTTTACCAGCCCTGTTTGGCTGGCGGCCAGATGTTATCCTCTCAACATCGCCATCATTGCCTGTTTGTGTGCCGGCAGCCCTTTTAGGATGGTTACGCGCCTGCCCTGTGGTCTTGAATCTTCAAGATATCTTACCCGAAGCAGCGATTCATGTGGGACTGCTCAAAAATAAATTACTGATCAAGGTATTTACTGCATTAGAAAAATTTGCTTATCACACAGCCACAAAGATTAGCGTTATTGCCGATGGATTTGTCGAAAATTTGCTATCTAAGGGTGTAGCACCTGAGAAAATCGAGCAAATTCCTAACTGGGTTGACGTGAATTTTATTCGTCCCTTTTCCCCAGAAAATAATCCTTTTCGTGCGGTACATAATCTTAATGGCAAATTTGTAGCTTTATATTCTGGCAATATTGGTCTGACACAAGGCTTAGAAACTGTTGTTAAAGCTGCTGCTCAGTTGCGCCACATTCCAGATATCGCCTTTGTGATTGTGGGTGAGGCCAAAGGCTTGCAGCGATTACAAAAGTATTGTTTAGACTTCGGTGCCGATAACGTTTTACTGCTACCGTTCCAACCCCGCAAACAATTACCACAAATGTTAGCATCTGCGGATATTGGTTTGGTAGTCCAGAAGAAAAATGTGGTGTCTTTCAATATGCCATCGAAAATTCAATCGCTACTGGCCAGTGGTAGAGCATTGGTTGCATCTGTACCCGAAAGTGGCACAGCCGCAAAAGCTGTGAGACAAAGTGGTGGAGGAGTGATTGTACCACCAGAAGACTCTAAAGCTTTAGCAGCAGCAATTTTAGATTTGTACCAGCATCCTGAAAAAGTTAAAGATTTAGGTGTTCACAGTCGTCAATATGCTATGGAGCAATACGCCTTTGAGCAAGCTTTAAATCACTATGAAGATTTATTTGAATCAGTGATCGCCAGTCGTGAAGGAATTGAGTCTCCAATAGTGACAAAGCAGGAAGTTTGACAGTCTCCTGAGTGCAAAAATGCCGCGATCGCTCATTTTGATCAAAATTCAGGGTATTCTTGGTTCCAAAACTTTAATTGGTTCCTAGACTCCTTGTACTATCTAAACCAGAAATGTTCAAACTCTCTTGCCGTCCACACTGTCTTCACATATCTGACTAATTAGGTCGGTTGTCATTGGTCATTGGTGAGGCTTTCAGCCGTGTTTATTTTTCTTAACATAGTTTGGTTTATCTACTTACGTCCAGATCACATAGAGTAAAGTGATCCAAAAGTAGGATCTATATGCACGTTTTCAGATGCAATCTATGAGATGGCGTTACTGCATATATAGAAATGTAGCTAAATACCCAGAATTATCTCTAAATATTGAGGATGAGGCAGCTGGGATAGACCCATGTCTCAGCACCTATATCCGCTATTACTTTTGATCTCACCCCATAGACACCTGTTTTTTTGTTAGTATTCAAAAAAACCAACACATACACTTGCGATTCAATTTTTTTGTTTGTAAGTAAGTGATTGGGGAAAATTGTAACACAAGGGATAAAACACCTGAGGTTTAATGTCTGATTATTTCCAAGGAAATTTCCCATTACAGTCTGTCTCGGAGATCAAAAATGCACTCAGAGGACTAGATGACCAAACCAAAGAGGTGAGTGATAATTTAGCTTTGACTGTCGCCGAAGCAGCTTCAGACCGCAAAGCGGATGATATCTTAGTACTTAGGGTAGCAGAAGTATCTTATCTGGCAGATTACTTTGTGATCATGACCGGGTACTCTAGGGTGCAAGTTAGAGCGATCGCCGAATCAATTGAAGCGAAGGTACAAACAGATTGGCAACGGCGACCCTTTCAAACAGAAGGAAAAGCCGATAGTAGTTGGGTGCTGCTAGATTATGGCGAAGTGATTGTTCACATCATGATGCCAACAGAGAGAGAATTTTATAATTTAGAAGCATTCTGGGTTCATGCAGAACGCATTTCTCTGAAAAATTCTGATGAGGGCGGGGGTAAGCCAAAATGATTAGGCCTTCGGTTTCTGATTGTCCAGTTCCTACAGACCAACAGCCGCTGAATGAATACGAAGAGTTAAAAACCTCTTGGCTATTTTGTGATTGCATCTTAAATTGGCGCGAATACATCACGAAAATGCTTTGGATTTGGAGTTTATCGTGGCTGGTAGCAGGGCCAATAGCAGCAGCTAGTTTCCCCCCACACAAGCAACTTGCCCACTTTATCCTCTGTGGTGCAGCGGTCGCGAGTGTAGGGGTAATTTTAGTACTAGTACGGTTGTTCTTGGGCTGGCTCTATATACGCGATCGCCTCTACAATCCGACCGTATTTTATGAAGAGTCAGGTTGGTACGACGGCCAAACTTGGACGAAGCCGCAGGAAGTAATTATGCGCGATCGCCTGATTGTGTCTTATGAAATCAAACCAATTCTTCAGAGGTTAAAATTTACCTCTGCTGGCTTGGCGGGAATGTTTCTTATTGGTACTATAGTTTGGCAATTGTCCTAAATCCTCATTGGTGTTTAGTAATTAACGACTAATCACCAATGAAGAGGAAATCATACCGTTGTCTCGGAAATCAAAAGTTAAAAAAGTTGTATTTTCGGCTAGATTGCGGTTCTGCACGGTCGTTTTATAGCCGCCGTGCTGTACTAATTCATAAAAAAGGTGATAAATATTAACCCATGACAATGGGAAAACGAACTCAAGCCAAACCCCTGGAAGTCCGGCTACTGCGGGAAGGGATTACTGAATCGAGGCATATAGTCGAGGCTGTTGTCTGCGACGAACGGGGACGGGTTTTATCCGTTGCCGGCAATTCTGAAACGGCGGCATTTGTCCGTTCAGCACTCAAACCATTTCAGGCACTCGCAGTCACCACCACAGGCACACTCGAACGCTATAACCTCAGCGATCGCGATTTAGCCATTATTACCAGTTCCCACAAAGGCACAATCGAACAGGTAAGACAGGTATTTAATATTCTTTGGCGGGCTGACCTTGACCCGACCGCACTCCAATGTCCAATTCCTGAAGGTAAAAAAAGCCCTCTGGAATATAATTGCTCTGGCAAACACGCCGGAATGTTAGCTGTATGTCAACAACGACATTGGCCTTTAAATAACTACCTGGAACGCAAGCACCCAGTACAAAAGTTAATTTTGGGCAAAGTCGCAGAATTGCTGCGAATGCCAGCCGAGGAATTTCTCAGCGCTCACGACGACTGCGGCGCACCCACCTATCTGATGCAAATCAGTCAAATGGCATCTTTGTATGCGCTCTTAGCCTCCAGTAGCAATGTTGATATGGAGCGGATTGTCCGTGCCATGACTCATCATGCCGCTATGGTGGCAGGAGTTGGCGAATTTGACACAGAACTGATGCGTTTAGCTCCAGGGGAACTGGTAAGTAAAACTGGTGCCGAAGGAGTGCAATGTATTGGCAGGCTGGGTGAAGGTATGGGCTTGACGATTAAAGTCATGGATGGAGCCAAACGCGCAAAATATGCCGTGGCGATCCACTTGCTCCAGCAGATGGGTTGGATTAGTCCCAGCGCCGCCGAAAGCCTCTCGGAGAAGTTTATGTCTATAGGTAAATACAAGCGTTTAGAAGTAATTGGAGAATTATCTTTTTTATAGTTGACAAACTTGAAACCTTGTGGTTATACTATAGAAGTCAAGAGGCGACGCGGGATAGAGCAGTCTGGTAGCTCGTCGGGCTCAATTCGTAAGATTCAACTAAGCGCTTATTAGTTAGTCTTGCAGTGGGCGGTACGCGAAGAAACTTGCGTATGATTACCTGTCAAACTCGGGGAAGCCACTAGCGCGGTAATCCCGAACCAAGCTCCAGAAATGGAGAAGGTGTAGAGACTGGAAGGCAGGCACCCTAACGGAATCAGAAATGATAGACGAGGGCGAAGGGACAGTCCAGACCACAAACCGGAATATCCGGGCAGTGAAAACTGTAGTTGGTAGGCATAACCCGAAGGTCAGTGGTTCAAATCCACTTCCCGCCACCAAATGAAAGACAAAGCAAGACCCTGTTAACCTTAGAGTTTTCAGGGTTTTGTTTTATGCTGATATCCGCTATGAGCAAATGGACACAAAGCTCAAAGGAGATATAGCAGAACAGGCTGCTATTTTTCATGCCCTCAAGCGTGGTTGGGGAGTTTTGAAACCTGTGGGAGATCGGCTTCCCTACGATTTAGTCTTTGATGTAGAAGGAAATCTAGTTAAAATTCAAGTCAAGTCCGCTTGGTTTGATGAATCTTCTGGCAATTATGTTGTAGATAACCGCCGCACTAAAACGAATCGGCGGATCATGATTCGAGCAGCATATCAGCAATCTGATTTTGATTTTGCACTGGTATATATAGAAAAACTCGACTTATTCTATATTTTTCCAGTAAATGTATTTATAGATTATGGTAGTGAAATCCACCTAGTTGAGACGAACAAACGACAGCGCCAACCTCGTTCTACACAATATCGTGAGGCTTGGGAATTAATTTTGCCAGCTGCTTTAGATGAAGAAAAGTGTGTCTGTTCGCCTGTTGAAGATGGAAAGGCAGAGTTTTGATCTATTCTGAAAGAGATACTTGACAAAAAGCGCGGAGAATCATGGTTGTGAAGTTGCAGCGACCGATTTTAGTGGGAGGATTGGGACTATCCTTTTCCCTGTGGATATTACAAAGCTGGCATGATTCTATAGTGCAGCTGAGTGAATTTGGTTTATTTAGTGCTTTGGCTGTGGGTGGTGGTTTGTGGTTATTCCAAAAAAATCGCCCGAAAAATAGTTTAGAGCCGCTAGATGGTATCGTTGTAGATCGAGCAATGGCCGAAAGTGCGATCGCAACAACACAAACCGTCATTAACCAACTGGCAATAGAAGCGGAAAACCACATAGCCTTAGAGACATTACGATCACAAGTTGCCCAATTGCTGCCCGAATTAGACAGACAAGAAATTAAATTGGCTGTGACTGGTGGTAAATCCGTGGGTAAAAGCACTTTAATTCAAGTGCTGGAATCTAGCAGTTGGGAAGCAGCACAGCCAAAAGTCACTTTCTCGGAAACATCACCTTTGTTTAGAGAAGCGGGTGACAATTCAGATGCGGCTGTTTTAGCAGAAATTCAACAATCTGATTTTGTGCTGTTCCTAACCAACGGTGATTTGACAGACTCGGAATTTCAAAGCTTACAGCAGATAAAAGCCGCAAATCAGCCTGCTATTTTAGTTTTCAACAAACAAGACCAGTATTTAGTAGATGAACGTGCTAGTATTTTGCTGTCATTAAAACAGCGAATGGCGGAAAATGTAGTTGCAACGGCGGCTTCTCCCATTCCGATTAAAGTCAGGAAGCATGAAGCTGATGGTACTGTGCAAGAGTGGATGGAACAACCAGCCCCAGATATCCAGCAGTTAACACAGCAATTGAGTGAAGTTCTGGCACAGCAAGGACAAAAACTGGTATGGACAACTACTTTCAGAACAGCCAAATTGTTGAAAGCCGAAGCTAAACACTGGCTGAATGAAACTAGATGCGATCGCGCCACCCCAATTATTGAACAATATCAATGGATAACTGCGGCTGCTGCCTTTGCTAACCCAGTCCCAGCCCTGGATATTCTCGCCACTGCGGCAATTAATGCTCAAATGGTCATGGATTTAGGTAATATCTATCAGCAGAAGTTTTCTTGGGAACAAGCGCAAACTGTAGCTGGAACAATGGGAAGTTTAATGCTGAAACTAGGGTTAGTAGAACTTTCCACAAAAGCTGTAAGTATAGTTCTCAAAACTAACGCTGTCACCTTCGTAGCTGGTGGTGTAGTGCAGGGTGTCAGTGCAGCTTATCTTACCAGAGTAGCCGGTTTAAGCTTAGTGGAATATTTTGCACAGCAGGAAATAGCCCTAGATTCCGGAAACGCCTTGAATTTAGACAAATTGCGCCAAACTTTGCAAAACGTCTTCCAGAAAAACCAGCAGATGAGTTTTTTGCATGGGTTTGTTCAGCAAGGCGTAAAGCGTTTATCGCCACAACCACAGCCTGAAACTGTAGGATAATTTCACGCAAAGTCGTCAAGACGCATAATACAAACTTTGCTCCTTTGCGCCTTTGCGCCTTTGCGTGATAATAATCTTTAAAAAACTGTAAGCTAAAGAATATCCAAAATATCTTATCTGATGAACACCGAGAGTTTCAGATCCCCGACTTCTTCAAGAAGTCGGGGATCTATATTTGGGTTAGTACATATCTATAGATAATTACTATATTACCTAAACAAGAACAATTGTTTACTCTGCTATACTTTAATATTATTTGATAATGTATTCGTTTTATTAATGAATGTTTCCCCTTGTATTTTTTCCTTCTTTTCTGGTTCCGGTTTCCTGGACTTAGGCTTTGAAAATAGTGGTTTTAATATTGTCTACGTGAATGAAATATTTAAACCATTTATGAAAGCATATCGCTATTCACGGGAAATCCTGAAACTTCCACAGCCAGAATATGGATATAACGAAGGGGAAGCAGCAAACGTAAGCAAACTGATTACAGGGACAGAAGCAGAACGCCTATGTGAATTAGTCAAAGACTGCCGCAAGTCTGATCATATAATTGGTTTTATTGGTGGTCCCCCGTGTCCTGACTTTTCGGTTGGGGGAAAAAATAAAGGAAAATCAGGAGATAATGGTAAACTTTCGGCTGACTATGTAGAATTAATTTGTCAAAATTTACCAGATTTCTTTTTATTTGAAAATGTTAAAGGTTTATGGCGGACGAGAAAACACAGGTTATTTTTTGAATCTCTAAAGCAGAAATTAAGCCAAGCAGGCTATATATTAACAGAACGATTAATTAACGCTCTTGAATACGGTGTACCACAGGATAGAGAAAGAATTATTCTTGTTGGTTTTAAAGATAATTTTCTTCAAGATATTGGTATTAATGAATTAATATTTGAAGAATATTTTAATTGGCAAAAGCAAATTTCATATCCTCAAAAACAGGTTTTTAATTACCCTTGGAGAAAGTGCGAAAAATTCCAAGAAGATTCTATCATACCTTGCCCTGAAAGCATACCTCAAGAACTAACAGTTGAATACTGGTTTAGAAAAAATCATGTTGTGCATCATCCCAATACTCAACACTATTTTAAACCAAGGGCAGGTATTGTCAGATTTGCGGCTGTGGATGAAGGAGATGTTTCTAAAAAATCTTTTAAACGTCTGCATAGATGGCGTTACTCGCCGACAGCTTGCTATGGAAATAATGAAGTACATTTACATCCCTACCAAGTGCGGCGAATTTCTGTAGCAGAAGCTTTAGCTATTCAATCTTTACCTGCAAATTTTGCACTTCCAGAGGATATGTCACTCACCAATATGTTTAAAACCATTGGTAATGGTGTACCTTATTTGGCATCAAAGGCATTAGCTCAAACTATTCTCGACTTCTTAGCAACTGGGGGAAAATTGTTGTGAGTTTTAATTATATAATTCCATGCTAGGACTTAGACTAATTAAATCATCAATATTGCGTTTCATAGTGTTGCAAATTGCATCTAATGGCAAGTCATTAGCATCATAACCAAAAGGATTTTCTATTTCCAAACCGATGGCTTCAATGCCAAATAAAGTAAAACTAATTAACGCCACAATTAATCCTGTCCACCACCCCAGACTTTCGACTAGTTGAAAAGGTAATAGGCAACAATATAGTAGTAATAACTGCTTGAGATGAATAGCGTATGCTAAAGGGATTGGTGTTTTTAAAATCCGTTCACATGCGCCTAAATTATCCACTAGATGATTTAATAACTCCTGCATTGCTGTTAACTGGTAGCTGTTAAGGCAATTTTGATTATACTGCTGCTGTAAATAATCTCCAATCCAGAAAGCAACTTCTAGGGGTGGATTATTCATATTCTTAAGTTTTATATATTTAGAGTCTGGCATTAGTTCTTCTAACTCATTTGTTACCAATTCTCCGCGCAAATGTAATTTAGTCGCTACAGCAAAAGCTACTAATAAATGCAATGCAGCAATTTTATTTTTTCTATCTTCTGCGGATTTATCATCAATGGAAACCCAAATTTGTCTTGCTAAATTTCGCACATTGTTTACTATGGAACCCCAACATTTTCTGCCTTCCCAAAAGCGTTCATAAGCTGTATTAGTACGAAAAACTAATAATAAGCCTAAAACGATGCTAGGAATAACACTTCCTAAAATTGGTTGGGATACAGATAATTTAAAATGATAAAGTATAGAAACAACAACACCAAATAAACCACACCCAATAACACGTTGATAAATCGCGAAAATTACTGAGCCTTTTACCTGAAGAGCTATTTGAAGCCATCGTTGTGTTTGGACTGTCATGCAACTAACCTGAAATAAAATTTAGTAACCAGATTTACTAAGCATCTGATTACTTAGAAATCATAACTCTGGAAGTAGTACAACTGTGATGGAAAAATTTACCGTGACAAGGGTATCAGAATAGAACGGCCTCTTTTGATGGGGAATAAGCCCTATCAGGCGCAGGGACTGCATCAATTATCAAATGGTTTCTATAATTACTAACTGTCTAATGTCAAGTTTAATGCTTATAGATGGGGATTTAATAAAATATAGAACCTCACCCCCAGCCCCTCTCCTTAGTAAGGAGAGGGGGGAGTTTGAGTTGCTTCAAGGGCGGGGTGTTTAATTTATATTCCTGACAAATATTTATACTCGGTAGAGAAAACCTCGTCAGCAGGTTATTTTCGGGATCAACCCAGAAGATATGTGTTTTAATATATGTATTAAGAAATGTCTTAATTTTTCATAAACTTTAATAATCAATTACTGGTAAAACACACGATGGCAGCAGACTATATTGATATTGCGCCATTTATCGATCATTCTCTGCTGATGCCAACGGCTACTCCAGAGCAGGTTGAGCAATGGTGTGAAGAAGCAGACAGATTTAATTTTGCGGCGGTTTGTCTTCACCCCTCCTATGTGAAGCAAGCAGCAGAACTCCTCCACGGTAAAAAGCCCAAAGTTTGTACGGTGATTGGCTTTCCTATGGGGGCGACAACTTCCGCCGTTAAGCTGTATGAGGCTCAGGAAGCTGCGGAAAATGGGGCGACTGAGCTAGATGTGGTAATTAACTTAGGTTGGTTGAAGGCTGGCAAAACCGAAGCAGTTCACCGCGAAATTGCGGAAATTTGTGAAGAAACTGGGCAAACTGTCAAGGTGATTTTGGAAACTAATCTATTGACTGATGCTGAGAAAAGATTGGCTGCGGAAGTATCTATGGAAGCTGGGGCGGCTTTCTTAAAAACCAGTACAGGTTGGAATGGTGGTGCTACTCTGGCGGATGTGCGGCTGTTGAAGGAAATTACTAAAGACAGTTTGGGAATTAAAGCTTCTGGGGGTATTCGCACCTACAATGAAGCCATAGAGCTAATTCTAGCTGGTGCGACCAGATTAGGTACGTCTCGGAGTATTGATTTGCTCCGCCAGCGCGATAACCTGGATAAAGAATAGTCATGATTTTTATGTCTTTTGTCATGGGTTGTTTGTCCTCAAAGAATAGCCAATGACTAATGACTAATGACTAATAACTAATGACTAATGAGTAGAACCTATAAAGCCACTGGAATTAATCTCAAAGCCCAAGTGCTGGGAGAATCAGACAGGATAGTGACAATTTTGACACGGGAATTCGGTTTGATTCAAGCAGTTGCACCAGGGGCGCGCAAGCAAAACTCTAGCCTTGGTGGCAGGAGTGGGATGTTTGTGGTGAATGAATTACTGATTGCCAAAGGGCGATCGCTCGATAAAATTACACAAGCACAAACTGTCAAAACTTATCCAGGTTTGTCTCAAGATTTGGGTAAACTCGCTGCTGGTCAGTATTTAGCAGAAATAGTCCTGTGTCAGGCTTTGAGTGAACAACCCCAAGAGGAACTTTATCAGTTACTCAATGAATATCTTCAGCGATTGGAAGCATTGCCCAAAACTGATACATCTGCTATTTATGCTCACTTAGCTCAGGGAGTGTTTGACTTTTTTTCCCTTGCAGGTTTGTCACCTCAAGTACAAGCCTGTTGCTTAACTCAAAAGACCTTAAAACCAGATTTTACAAACCCTAATTGGCGAGTGGGATTTAGTGTGACGGCTGGTGGTACAGTCTGTTTACAGGCTTGGGAAAGTTTGCGTAAAGATAGAGATCAGACTCGTCTGGCTCCATCAGCCCCTCAGCCAAACTTAGCTTACCAAACAGTTGTTCACAGACAAGATATACCAGTAATTTCTTGTCGCTTGGATGCTACAGAACTATCTATGCTCCAACATCTGTCACAACCAGAGATAATGCGAATGGATGCTGCCAAAAATTATAACTGGTTATCTGTTGAGCAAATTTTGCGCCAGTATGCTCAATATCATTTAGGTCGCCCAATTCGCTCTGCTACCTTGATTGACTCTTATTTTGCCCCTAACCATGATGCAACCGTCTGATTTGGATAGAAAAATCCTACCTTTATCACCAAACACCAAAAAACAGAATAGGGCATCAGATCCTACAGTCAAGAATCACTTGAGTGCTGTTCCTAAGTCTACAAATAGCCAAGAACATCCTACACAAGATGTCTCTGAAAATGTTCCAAACAGTAGTACATCATCAAGCCCAAAAACTGAGCTTTCCCAAGAATCCGCAGCCCTTGTCAACGGGAATGGACGGAGTTTGTCAGCAGTTACTGGTTCAGAACCAGAATCACCACAATTAGATGGGTCTGGTGCCGATGGTGACACCAGATCAGCAAATGGGGGACAGCAGGGGTTTTTACCTGTATTAAAAAATCCCAATTTTCTCGCTCTTTGGGGTGGTCAGGTTTTCTGCCAGATGGCAGATAAAGTATATTTGGTGCTGATGATTGGCTTGATTAATACTCAGTTTCAGGGGAGTGATCAAAGCATTAGCGGTTGGGTATCGGCTTTAATGATGGCTTTTACGATTCCGGCTGTACTGTTTGGTTCTGTGGCTGGTGTATTTGTGGATCGCTGGTCAAAAAAGACTGTGCTGGTAACAACGAATGCTTGGCGTGGTCTCCTGGTGTTGTCAATTCCTTTTTTGCTGTGGTTAACTGATGATTGGCAACCCATTGGGATGTTACCTGTGGGTTTTGGGATTATTTTGGGTGTGACTTTTTTAGTCTCTACTTTAACTCAGTTTTTTGCGCCCGCAGAACAAACGGCAATTCCTTTGGTGGTGGAAGAACAGCATTTACTTTCGGCTAATTCTCTGTATACAACAACCATGATGGCTTCGGTGATTGTGGGGTTTGCCATTGGGGAACCACTGTTGGCGATCGCGGATACACTTTGGCTGCAAATTGGTGGTAGTAGTGGATTAGGCAAGGAAATTTTGGTAGGTGGTAGTTATGCGATCGCTGGATTCATTTTACTGCTATTGGTAACTAAAGAAACACCCCACCACCCAGACACAGAATTCCCTCACGTCTTCTCTGACTTGCGGGATGGTTTCTCTTACCTCAAAGCTAATTGTCGTGTCCGCAATGCTTTACTACAACTGACTATTTTGTTTTCTGTGTTTGCGGCCTTAACTGTTCTAGCTGTGCGGATGGCAGAAATCATTCCTAACTTAAAAGCATCTCAATTTGGCTTTTTACTAGCATTTGGTGGGATTGGTATGGCGGTAGGGGCGACAATTCTCGGTCAGTTTGGTCAACGCTTCTCCTACTCCCAACTTAGTCTATGCGGTTGCTTAGGTATGGCAGGATGTCTGATTGGTCTGTCTATATTCACGACACAACTCTGGATAATTCTGATTTTAATCGCCTTTTTGGGTGTGTTTGGGGCGCTAGTCGGTATTCCTATGCAAACCACTATTCAAACAGAAACCCCTCCAGATATGCGTGGTAAGGTATTTGGTTTGCAAAATAATGTTATTAATATTGCCTTAACTTTACCATTAGCATTAGCCGGCGTAGCTGAAACCTTTATGGGATTACAAGCCGTTTTCTTGGTATTAGCTGTGACTGTCTTTTCAGGAGGTATATTAACTTTTTATAACTCCCATTAGTAGTGATCAGACTTCAAGAAGATATAATTCAATACATGACTGGGAACACCAATTTCCTGAAAGATTGTGCTTTCGTGCTAAACTAAATCCAGCCAAAATCTATCATAGACTTGCTGAGTATCAATTTGATATGAGCGAGACAAAATCTTTATTAAAATATAGTTATTCACAACTCAATAATTAGAGGTTAAATCCGGCAATACACTGGTTTAATAGTAATAAAGCTTGGCTTATTGACTGGAGTAGTGTGGAGTTTTATGCAACCTAAACAGCCCAAAATTACAACAGGATCAAAGACAAGCAACTAAAAAATTGATTTATCAAACCCGCTTTTCTGATAGCTAACAAAGAATGCGTATAGCCTGGATTGGAAAGAAATCACCCTTTTGTGGTAACGTCACCTACAGTCGAGAAGTTACAAATGCCTTGCACCGGGAACACGAAGTTAGTTTTCTCCACTTCGCCCAAGAAGAATCTGAACCCGATAATTGGCCAAATTTCCAAGAAGTTTCCCTACCGTTTATTTATAAATCCCAAGTTTATACAATTCCCAGTTTTAAAGCCACCAAGGTATTAACTGATTCGCTCCGGAAAATCCAGCCGGATATAGTCCATGCTTCTCTAAGTTTATCGCCCCTGGACTTTATGCTACCGGAAATCTGCGAGCAATTGAATTTGCCTCTGATTGCCACTTTTCACACAGCGTTTGCGGGGAAGGGGGCAAAATTTGTATCGGGTACACAGATGTTAGCTTATCAACTCTACGCGCCTTGTTTGGGGAAATACGACCGCGTGATTGTGTTTTCCCAAATTCAGCGCGAGTTATTAGCAAGTCTGGGTGTGAAGGACAAGAAAATTGCCGTGATTCCCAATGGGGTTGATACTGCCAAGTTTTCTCCAGGAAAGTCTACAATCAAAGCCGAGTTTAAAGCGGAACGTTTGTTTGTTTATCAAGGTCGCATAGCGCCAGAAAAAAACGTGGAATCTCTTCTGCGGGCTTGGAAACAATCACAGATGAGGGCTGGTAGTAAGTTGCTGATGGTGGGTGATGGTCCGTTGAAGTCTTCTTTGGAACCATTTTATGGTTCAGATGCCGGCATTATCTGGTTGGGATTTGTGGCTGATGAACAGCGCCGGATAGAGATTTTACGGGGTGCTGATGTCTTTATTTTGCCTTCATTAGTTGAGGGCTTGTCTCTGTCTCTGTTAGAAGCAATGTCTTGTGGTATAGCTTGTTTAGCCACAGATGTGGGTGCAGACGGTGAAGTGTTAGAGGCAGGGGCAGGTGTAGTATTGAATACTAAGACAGCGCGATCGCAATTAAGAACTCTTTTACCATTATTTCAAGACCATCCGGAGTTAACTACCTTACTGGGACAAAAAGCCAGACAGCGTGTACTAGACCGCTATACCCTCAGTAAAAATATTACTCAGCTAGAAGAATTATACAAAGAAGTTTTAGCACAGTGGCCTCTACCTCTGAGTCGTAGGGCATAAAATATCAATCCGCTACGCGGAGTCATTAGTCCTTATTCATTAGTCCTTAGTTAACTACACTCACAATAGCTGGTGTGGCGTACCCGTAAGCCGAGGTATACATCCTCAACAACTATATCAATAACTACTGAATAACCAGTTATTGATATAGTTCATCTAGGGGATTAATCGCGATCGCCTAGATTTATTGTGTTTTTTCCCTGTAATACTGTATGAGACGTTACTTTTACAGGCGTATGTCAAGTTTTAACTAAATAACTTTACAAAGTTTAAGATTTAATTTACAATTTTTTACATAGCAGCTAAACCTCTGATTAATTTTGAATATGGCTTTAACTATTCAGTCCGCTCAGAATATCTTCTCTAATACTCAGGTTCCCAGCCCGATTCCCGCTACCATCGCTCTGTTCGATCAACTCGGTGTGGATGACCAACTGGCATATCTTTGGTACGCTTACACTGAAATGGGTAAGACAATTACTCCCGCAGCTCCTGGAGCCGCACGTCTGCAACTAGCAGAAAGTTTGCTCACCCAAATTAAGAAAATGTCTTCTGAAGAGCAAACCCAAGTGATGCGGGATCTTGCTAGTCGTGCTGACGCTCCTATCAGCCGTTCTTATGGCTTTTTCAGTGTTAATACCAAGCTGGCTTTTTGGTACGAGTTAGGCGAATTGATGAAGCAGGGTGTAGTTGCTCCTATCCCCAGTGGTTATCAAATGACTCCTGGTGTACAAGTAGTGCTAGACGCTACCAAAAAACTTGATCCAGGTCAGCAAATTACAGTGCTACGGAACACTGTAGTAAATATGGGTTTTGATACCTCTGATTTGGGACCAAGTAGCTATCCCAAGGCTGCTGAGGAACCGGCATTTGCTCGGACTTCTCCATCTATCTCCTCAGTCAAAATTGATGGCGTTACAGAGCCTGCTGTACTGAGCTATATTGAAGCGATGAATGCTGACGACTTTGATAAAGCTATTAGTCTGTTTACTGCTGAAGGTGCGCTACAACCACCATTCCAAAAACCGATTGTAGGGCCTGAAGCGATCGCCAAATATATGCGCGAAGAAGCTCAAGGACTGAACATGATGCCAAAACAAGGTATCTGTGAAGATCAGCCTGATGGTTCTAAGCAACTTAAAATTACAGGTGTTGTGCAAACTCCTTGGTTCGGTGTTACCGTGGGTATGAATATTGCTTGGCGGTTCTTAATCAATCCCGAAGGCAAAATTTTCTTCGTAGCGATTGATATGCTGGCTTCTCCTGAAGAACTACTAAGTCTGCGTCGCGTTTAATCAAAGAGGGTAGGCAATGCCTATCCTAATACAATATTTCTAAAATTCGCCAGACATCGACAACATTTAAATATGCTTTTTCTAAAACCCTTGTAGGGACTTTCTCTGAAATGTCCCTACTTTTTTGTTGAGAACATCTAATGTATTAAGCAGCATTAAAATCTAAGCATTTAAAAATGATATTTACGGTTATAAAAAGGGAATATTAAGTTTAGAAATTTATTTTCTTTAATCTTACCCTTATTGATATGACAAAACCAAATATTGTGGAACCAAAAAAGCAAAAATCTCAAAAGTCTCGTTGGCCTGCATGGCTACCTTACCCTAGCTGTTGGTTAAAATCATTGATTTTGATAATATTTCTCCGAGTGATTATATTTGTAGCTGAGATTTTAGTAAAAGTAGGCTACAATGTTGCTTATTTTGCAAGTAGTCCCGAAATCCTGGTTATATTCATAATAATAACTCTTCTCTGCCCAATTGCAATTATTGCCTTTACCCATCACTTTTTGCATTTAATTTTCAGTCGTTTTATTCCGGAAATTCAAGCACCAGAAATAGGTGTTGTAAAAGGATTAATCCCAAAATTAATGAGTTGGTGGGAAGGGATATATGCTTGGCTTGTAATTACTTTATCTACGCTGACAAGTTTTTTAGTTGGCACTATTGTTTTACCTTTATTTCAACTTAATTATGCAAAGGCTGTTGAAAGCTACACACCATTTGAAGAGACAATCATAGTAATATTTGGTTTGATGTGGTTAATTCAAGGAGCGCTTATTTACCAAATTGACTACTTGGTTCGACATCGTTTAATCTCTGTTTATTCTAGAAAAGAAACATTATAAATACAATAATATTTTTAATTTTCTCAATCCAAGTTTATTATCTTTAGTGCTAATCTCAAAGCTTTTATTTCAAACCGAATGACCACCAAACTCAAAAGCAATATACTTCTGATTATAGTTGGGTAGCAATTAGCACGGTGATGCTATCTATAACTATTTGTTTAAAGACCATCCCAAATTGGTAGGCTGTTCATAAACCCGCTTGAGAGTATTCACATCTCTGGGAGAAATAGGAGGAGGGTTGCGAACTTGGGAAAAGTATAAAGCATCAGTTGGTAAATCACTATGACCCCAAATTCCTAAAGCATGACCAAGTTCATGGCGGGAGGCTGCTTTGAGAAATACACCTGTTTGAGTAGGACTCAATAAAATGGTGAAGCGGTGGGATAAAATATTATTCCTGGTATATAACTCATAAGTAGCTTGTGCAGAACGCGCACGAGGAAAATTACCATCACGGGAAAATTGCAAAGGTGGTGCTTTTCGCAAAATCGTAATATCAGCAATATCTGGTTGTTCCACTACCACTAAGGGCAAATAAGCACTCCACTCTTTCACAGTCTCTAAGACACTGCTAAACCATGCTTGAGCCTGGGTATTACTTGCTGATTGTGGCATCTCTACATATACTTTAACCGGAAATTGCGACCAGACTAAATAACCTACCTGTGTTTTTTGCACTTGGGAAAAGTAATCACCACTATTTGTATGATCTTGCCATTGCGCCAGTGTGGGCGGTAGAGGATGGGGAGATGAGGAGATAGAGGTGCTTTGTATTACAGCATTAGATGGCAGGTTAGTAAAAATAACTAGCAGTCCTGCCCCAATTAATAAGGACAGAACTGCTAGTAACCGTCGTCTATTGAAACTTTTGCGGGTTTTAGGTTTTGGGTATTGATTTTTATTTCCCATTATCCTATTCCCTTATTTTTACTTAGGTAGCCAACCTGCACTCAAAACCACCGTTAAACCCATAAACATGACTGTTAGCGCCCAGGTAACACGGTTTAAGGTGTCTTCTGCACTCTTGGTACTGCTGAATAATTGGGCTTGTCCGCCAATAGCACCAATTCCATCACCTTTGGGGCTATGTAGTAGCACCAAAATAATTAAACCTAAAGCAGAAAGGGCCCAAACACCTTGCACAATAGTAGTAGCTGTCATAGTTAAGAATCTCTCTTATAACAAATTTCAAATTTGGATCAAAAGTCGAAAGCGAGGAGTGAAAAGACTCTTCACTCCTCAGCTATGTTACATACCAGCTTCAACGGGAGTCCGAGTGCGTTCCACATCATATCCGGCTGGTGTCAATAGCGATCGCCCTGTCATTTCTGACGGTTGCGGCAGCTGTAAAATCTCTAGTATGGTGGGTGCAATGTCGGCTAACTTGCCATCGCTTCGCAGTGCCACATTTGTACCATGTCCAGGGATTTTTACAGTCTCTCCTTCCACTAAAATGAAGGGGACTGGATTAGTTGTGTGAGCTGTCCAGGGATTACCTTCTTCATCTAGCATATACTCGGCGTTACCGTGGTCAGCAGTAATCATGGCTGTACCTCCGGCTTTGCTAATGCTGGTGAGTAATCTCCCCAAACAGCGATCCACTGTTTCAATCGCTGTCACCGTGGCTTCTATTTGACCAGTATGCCCTACCATGTCTGGGTTAGCATAGTTAATCACTACTAAAGTATACACACCCTTTTTGATTGCTGCGATCGCCACATCTGTAACAGCTTCTGCTGACATCTTCGGGGCTTTGTCGTAAGTTGCTACCATTGGACTACTTACGAGTTCTCGGTCTTCCCCAGGCAAAGGTTCCTCTAGTCCCCCATTAAAGAAATAGGTGACGTGGGCGTATTTCTCCGTTTCAGCCGTGCGGAATTGCTGCAAACCATGATTAGCAATTACTTCACCTAAAATATTACTCAAATTTTGCGGTTCAAAGGCTACATCTACTGGTAGTTCTGAATCGTATTGAGTAAAGGTAGCAAAGGACAACGGCTGAATTTGCTTTCTTTCAAAGCCTGTAAATTTAGGGCTGACAAAAGCTTGAGTCAACTGTCTAGCGCGGTCTGGGCGGAAGTTAAAGAATATCACACCGTCCCCTGGTTCTATTGCGCCAGGGGCAATGCGGACTGGATTGATAAACTCATCCTTCACACCTTCAGCATAAGATGCTTCTAAGATTTCCCCAGCCTGACGACCATCAACCGCAGTATCTTGTGTCATCACTTTGTAGGCACGTTCTACCCGATCCCAACGGTGATCCCGATCCATCGCGTAGTAACGACCACTTAAGGTGACTATGCGACCAATGCCTTTCTGATCTATCTGATCCTGCAATAACTTGATTGCTTTTATACCCTCAGTGGGGGCAGTATCACGACCATCGGTGATGGCATGGATACACACTTGTGAAATTTCCTGTTCCTTGGCTAAGTCCAGTAGTCCGAAGAGATGGCTGAGATGAGAGTGTACCCCTCCCTCCGAACAAAGTCCCACCAGATGCAGCTTGCCATTCCCAGAGCGAACTTTCTGGCAAATTTTGACAAGTGCGGGGTTTTTGAGGATAGAACCATCTTCCACGGCATCTGAGATGCGTACCAATTCTTGAGGTACTACTCGCCCAGCGCCAATGTTCAAATGACCCACTTCCGAGTTGCCCATCTGACCTTCTGGCAACCCTACGGCTTTTCCTGATGTGCTGATGAGGGTGTGCGGGTAAGCTGTCCATAAGCTTTCCACAATGGGAGTTTTAGCAGCGACAATTGCGTTTCCTCGCTTCTCCTCGCAGTAGCCCCACCCGTCTAAAATGACTAGCACCACAGGCGCAACAGGTGCTTTGGTCATAGTAAAATTGCCCTTTACTTTTTGTAATATCCGAATGATACCACTGCTAATCATCAGCGCAAGTGAATTTATGCTGATTAGCTGATTTTATTTACATTCTTTTCCATAGTTAGTTGTTACCTTTTAAGGCCACTACTAGGCAGTTGATCATTTGCCTTTTCCAGAAGATTTACTAGCTTTAGCAGCTTTTTTAGCAGCTTTTTCGGCAGCGATTGCAGCTAATTTAGCTTGTTCCTTTTCTTCGGCAATTTTATCCAGGTAATAATGATAGTCTCCTAAGTAGACACGAAATTCACCGTCGCGGATTTCGACGATTTTGTTAGCTACTTGCGAGATAAAATAACGGTCGTGGGAAACTACAATGGCAGTGCCATCATAGTTCTGTAACGATTCTTCCAACATTTCTTTAGCTGGAATATCTAAGTGGTTTGTCGGCTCATCTAAAATCAGCAGATTGGCTGGACGTAACAGCATTTTCGCTAATGCTAAACGAGCTTTTTCTCCGCCACTTAATGCACCTACTGGCTTAAATGCTGTCTCACCTGTGAACAAAAACCGTCCCAAAAGCCTGCGGACTTCTTCGTTTGTCCAGTCGGGAACTTCATCATGGATGGTTTCCATGACTGTTTTCTTTAAATCTAAAGCTTCGGCTTGATTTTGCTCAAAGTAGCCGGGAAGTACATTATGATCGCCTAATTTGGCAATGCCTTCTGTGGGTGGTTCCATACCCATAATCACCCGTAAAAGCGTAGATTTTCCCGCACCATTGGGACCGAGAAAGGCAATGCGATCGCCTCTTTCAATTAATAAATTTGTGGCTAAGAATAAGATTTTATCATCATAGACATGAGTTAAATCTTTAATTTCTACTACTTCTCTGCCACTACGAGGTGCAGGCGGAAAGCGGAAGTGCAGGGTTTTCATCCCCGCCACAGGTGCGTCAATGCGCTCGATTTTTTCTAGTTGTTTTTCCCGGCTTTTCGCCTGGGTACTGCGAGTCGCACTGGCGCGAAATCGGTCAACAAATGTTTGCTGTTTCTCTAATTCTTTCTGCTGGCGTTCGTAGGCGCTTAGTTGTGCTAGTTGATTTTCTGCTTTTTGTTCTAGGTATGCTGAATAGTTACCCAGGTATGTAGCAGAAACACCACGTTCAGTTTCTACAATGTGGGTGCAGAGGCGGTCAAGGAATTCCCGGTCATGGGAAACTATGACCATTGGAGTATTAAGGTTTTTGAGGTAATTCTCTAGCCACTCAATGGTTTCTAAGTCTAAATGGTTTGTCGGTTCGTCCAGTAGTAATAAGTCGGGTTTTTGCAGGAGAATTTTACCTAAACTCATCCGCATTTGCCAACCACCGGAGAAAGCACTGACGAGGCGATCGCCATCTTCGGAATCAAACCCCATTTCTGGTAAAATTTTCCCGATGCGTGCGTCTAAGTTATAGCCATCCAGGGCTTCAAATTGACGCTGTAAGCGATCTAGTTTGTCAATCAGTTTATCCAGTTCTTCTGGGGTAGCCGTTTCCATATCGCGCTGTACTTGCGCCAGCGACATTTGTACTTGGTTGGCTTCTTCAAAGACGATCCAAAATTCTTCTCTAACTGTGCGGCCGGGATCTACTTCAAACTCTTGGTTGAGGTAGGCTATGTGCAAACTGTTGGGACGAATGATTTCGCCGGCGGTGGGTTCAATTTCCCCAGTGATAATTTTTAGCTGAGTGGATTTTCCCGCACCGTTCACACCGACTAAGCCAATGCGCTCCCCTGGTTTGACTTCCCAGTTGATATCTTTGAGAACTTCGCCTGTAGGATAAATTTTACTGATATGTTCTAGTCGCAGCATCAAGTTTCTCTCAGGTAGGGTATGGGTAGTTAAGGACGAAGTACTAACACCGTCTCCAATATTAACAAAAATTAACTCAAGTTTATGCTTTTTTGCAGTCTCTGAGGATGGAGTTTTTAACGCAGAGGGGCGCTAAGGTTAACGCAAAGGTACGCTGAGGTTTTATTAGTCGTTATCAGGTTTTTGTGTAGCCTGTCTGACATCTTCTACACTCAGTTCTAAAGCTGCGGCTATTTGCTCTACAGTCAAACCAAATACTAATAAACGGGGTATTGAGTCTAATTTAGCTTTGCGTTCGCCTTTGTGTTCGCCTTCTTCCTTGCCTTCTTGAAAGGCTTCCTGATAAAATCTGGTTTGCTTTAACTCGCTTAATCCAAACATGGCTTCTATCTCCTTCCTACTCATTTGGGGTAATTTGTAAACCAAGATTGTCTCTATTAATTGTAATAATTGCTGTTGTTGACGCTGTGAGTTAATTTCTTGTTTGGTTCTGTCGATTAACTCTTTACCTTGTGCGATCGCCTGATCTTTGTTAGCAATTATTAATTTAATGGTAGCAATGCCAATGGGTAGCAACGTAGATTCACCTAAATCATCCAGATAAATCCTTCTAACTCGCTGACTTGTGAAAAACTCCTGGTAATGTTTAATACTACTTACATCTATACTCCTGGTTGGGTATAGCACCACAGCACCCCAGTCATTTTGGGGTTTATTTTGTCGGAGGTACAAACATACTTCCGCAAACAGTCGGGAATAAATTTCACCATCAGCTTGAAATTGGACTTCCACAAAATAAATTGGGTTTTCTACTGTTTGTATAGGTAGAAAAACACCATCAAGTCTGAAGGACGTTTGTTTAACTTCAACTGAAGAAAATTGATAGCTATTAGCTTCTTCAGGAGAATTACCAATCAGTTCAAAGAAGATACTAGGGAATTCTTGAAATAGGCGATAAAAGATGCTGTCTGTTTTCATAAATATGGAATTTTTAACGCAGAGGGGCGCTAAGGTTAACGCAAAGGTACGCTGAGGTTAGGGAAAGCTTAAATCCTTACCTTTGCGCCTTTGCGCCTCTGCGCCTCTGCGTGACACTTTCTTATATTTTAAGGTGTCCAAGGACCAATGACGGTTTCACCTTGTTTTTCTTTCTCGGCTAACTCTTTATTCAACGTCAGCAATTTTTCTAAAATATCATCTTTAGTTTTAAATTTATAGGCTTGCATTACTAATTTATCTAACTGTTCATGCAGTTTATAAAGTTGGCTGCTGGGTTCGTTAAAGAATTTATTATATATTGTGGTTATTCCCCACTGTTTCGACTCCATTTGTTCAGTGCGATATTGGTGGAGTTCTTCGGCTTTGGCGCGAATTTGTTGGACTAATTTAGCGTCGGGGTTTTGGGGAAAGGGAAAGGTTTCAAAGCAAGTATTGTGAGTATAGGCGATATCTGCTTTTAAAGTTGATTTTTGCGCGTGCATCCAAGTACGATGGATGTTAGATGAAAGAATGCCAAGAATATAGAAATCATCGGAAGCAACAGCTTTAGTTTTATTACCTGATAGCCATTCAGAAGGACAAAGGCTAAATATAGCCCATTTACTTACTTCTGGAACAGCGAAATAAAATGACAGAGATGAAATTGCTGTTCTCATAGCTGGTCTTTTTTCGCCATATTTCCACCAATTCATTTTGGTAATATTTCTACGGTTATTCTCTCTTTGTGGCTTAACAGTTTTTTTAATATATTCAAATGGTAATTTATAATCACTAGCATCCTCAATACTCATATCATTAAAATCAATAATCCATCTTTCAGGCTTTCCATGAGGATTTTTAGCTAAATTCGCACCCATTGAAAACAACTTTAGGACTTCTTTATTTTTTATATCAGCTTTTATCCAATCGCTTACCTGCTGTTCCGTAACTATAAAACCTTCCCCTACAGGAATTACACCTTGAAAGCATTTATTAAGATTAGCTTTTAGTCTTACGACCTGAGAAACATCAATACTAGATTTCAGTGCAGAATTGATTTGTGAAACTATCTGATTATCTAAATAATATTTTTCCGGCTTATCCTTACACCAATTAACAATACTTACATGAACCTTAGCTTCACCCGACCAAGGTTGTGTAGAAACAGCCTCATGAATATAACCATTATTTTGAGTAATATAATCTAAAGTTGCAATTCTGCTTTTACCTTGACTAATAGAGTTAGTAGCAACTAAACCTACCCTACCTTTTCCATCAATATGTTCATGAGCTAACCGAAACCAATAAGCACAAAAATCTATAGAATCTTTAACACGAGGAAAGCGTTGAAAAACTTTATCTATATATTCGTCACCTAAAGCGATTCTAATATGTTTACCACCTAAAAATGGCGGATTACCAATAATTGCATTAGCTTTTGGCCATTCACTAAATAAAGCATCCTGACAAACGATATTATTATCCAAAGAATCCAAAGGTAAGGGAGGCTCAGTTAATTGTAAATTATCAATTGCAATCTTCCGCGCAATCATTAATGTCACCCGCGCCAATTCCACCGCAAAGGGATTCGTATCCATTCCATAAAATTGCAGAGGAGTCACCAAACCCATCAGCATTTGCTTATCTTCCGATTTCCGACGCTGTTGTAACTTCTCTAATAGCAAACTTTCAATTCTTTTAAGTTCCTGATACGCTATATAGAGAAAATTACCAGAACCACAAGCAGGGTCAAGTACGCGATAACTTTGTAATTCTAATTGTAGTTGAGAGAGTTCCTTAATTGAGCCAGCCGCATCAATTCTATCTTCCCAATAACGGCTAATTGTGGGACGAACAATTTTCATAATGTCCGCTTCCGAAGTGTAATGAATACCCTTGGCGTGACGCTCTTTTTTATCTACCGTTCCTTCAAATAGATTCCCAAAAATAGCCGGACGTACCTTACTCCAATTCTCCTTAGCTGAGACATCCAAAAAATTTAATTCTTCCCTTGTCAACTCAATCGCTTGAATCTGAGAAAATAACCCACCATTGAAATAATCTACACCTTGATAACGTCCGGCTGGCGTTTTTCCTTGCAGATTCATTTCCCGAAATAAACCACCCAAAATATCATAAGAACTCGCTCCAGCCATGCAATCCTGAACACAGGAAATAAACATATCACGGGGTAAAAGTTGCCTATCTTCAGCAAACATCGCCAGCACGCATTGCAAAATAAAGCGCTGCGCTGTCAACTTCTCAATTCCCCGCTTTTCCAGTACCAACAGCAACTCACCCATGCGACGCGCCGCCCTTACTGTCACCTCCACCTGGTTATTATTGAAAATAGGAGTTTTATTACCAAACTCCATAAATGCAAAAGCTCCCGCCCTTTCTGGCAGTTGCTCCAGGGATATTTTATCTACAGGTGTATCTAGCTGAATATCAAAGTCAAAAATCCAAAACTCATCAAAATTGCACAGCAAAACATAACGCGGACGGTCTGGTACTAGGCGCGTCCAATAGTCAAAAGCCTGGGAATAATGCTTACTCAAATCCTCCCCCCGCTTCTTCATCTCAATTAACACGCGGGGTTTCCAAACCAAATCAGCAAAACCCGTTTTACCCGTCTTGCTGCTCTTTTTTATCGCTTCCTCATAACTCGCCCCAGCTTCCAGCGCTCCTTCATGCCCAAAAGCCCGAAAAAAGCGGTCTAAAAACGTTTGCGCTTCCTTCCTTTCCTGTCCCTTGATGTGCTGCTGACAAAAACTCACAAACTTATTCAGACTTTCAGGTGTCGCTGCTGCCATGTTGAATTGGGAATTGCCCTAAGTAGTTTTAATAATTCCCATGTCCATCCGTAGAAGTCTTGGTCATACAAACAAGGTTCGTCCATATTTAATCAGTTGAATCTTACCAATTCAAAAATACTATAGCAGTATGGACTTGAATAAAGTACATAATAGCCCCCTCCTCGCTTGCGGGGAGGGGGTTGGAGGTGGGGTTCTTGTATCTCACTTAACTGATAATCGCTATCACAATTGCTCATATTTTCTTCTGGCTACCCGGCTGCAAATTAACTAGCCTTAGCCTCATCCTCAGATGTTTCAGCCACAGTTGCTAATCTATCCGCCGCAGCGCGCACAATCTCAGCCACTTGACTCAAAGGCATATACTTGATTTGTCTCAAAATCAAATTTATATCGGAAATTTCTTGGATTGGCTCGCCATTTAAGCAGGTGATTAACTCTTGTAACGTATAACCAGCTCTGGCTGCTATCTTCGCCAAATAGTCGGTATCTGGCACATTCACACCTTTTTCCCACAACTGAACAGCAGTAGCAGAAACTCCCAACAGTTTGCCAAAGGCTCGTTGACTCATGGAACCACGAGCTAATTTGATGATTTCTACCAGTTTTTCTCTGCTTTCAATTTTCACTGCTTATATAGCTAGCCAACTTTATTTACAAGTTTAGTGAACAATTATTTAAATTTTACTTTTATCTTGACAAGGTTTATTGTTGCTGGTATCTTAAAATAATTACAGGTAGCAATTCTTATTTTAACCTAGAAATAAATACATAACTAGACTTTTCGGCTTTGCTGCCAATCAAATCAAGGGTGCATCATGTTCCGCAGTCCACGCAAGGTTAAAAAATATCGCTGTTCAGGTCGAAATCTCATCGCCTCTAATAAGATTAAACCAGATCAATGGAACATTTCAGACGCAGAAGTTAAAGAAGCCCTGAAAGTTAAAGGCTACGACGTTAAGCAAGTCAAAAAAATCCGTTGTCTCAAGCATCAGGTGTGTATTTCCTACTGGGATGCAAATGATAACGTCTGCTGTAGCTTTTTCAGTTATCGGATTTTTGCCCGTTGGCAAACAGATGTGGAAAAATTAATTGACTCCTGCCCAACCCTGCCAGAATGGAAGAAGTTAAATCACATCATCCAGTACGAGTTTGCATATTACCATTATCTCAGTGAAATATCGGACGCAATCAGCAACGCATTAGAAAACCGCCTGTATGTATTGCAAGCTACAGAACAAGTAGCGGTTTTCTAGGAAGTTTAACAGGCACAAATTAGTTAGAACTAGAAGTTGCTAACTCTGCTAGGCGTTCTTGCTGGTCTTGAGAGATACAAGATTGAATCACCGTTTCTAACTCGCCTTCTAAGACAGGATTAAGAGAATAATTCTGTCCTAGACGGTGGTCGGTAACGCGGTTATCTTTATAATTGTAGGTACGAATTTTTTCTGATCGTGATCCTGTCCCAACTTGCGATCGCCTCATGGAAGTTACAGCATCTTGTTGTTCGGCTAACTTCATTTCGTACAGTTTCGCCCGCAGGATTTGCATCGCCCGTTCTTTGTTTTGCAACTGGCTACGTTCTTCTGTACAGAAAATGCGGATACCTGTGGGTTTGTGGAACAAGTCAGCCGCCGTTTCTACTTTGTTGACGTTTTGTCCACCAGCACCACCAGAACGAGCTGTACTCATTTCAATATCCTTTGGATCAATGTGAATTTCCACATCGTCCACTTCTGGCATAATCGCTATTGTGGCAGTAGAAGTATGAACTCTTCCCCCGGCTTCGGTTGCTGGTACACGCTGTACACGATGCACACCCGCTTCAAACTTTAGCTGACTGTAAACGCTATCACCCTGAATTTCCAGGATTACTTCTTTAAAGCCGCCCATTTCACCCAGTGACTCGCTCACCAGTTTGACTTTCCAATGCTGGAGTTCAGCATAGCGGGAGTACATCCGCAGTAAATCTCCAGCCCAAATACTCGCTTCATCGCCACCCGTACCAGCGCGAATTTCCAACATGATGTTTTTATCATCATTGGGGTCACGAGGTAACAGCAACACCTTCAAGCGAGCTTCTAAATGTTCTAGTTTTTCTTCTAATTCATTAACTTCCAAAGCAGCCATTTCATGCAACTCTGGGTCACTGTTGGCCTCTTTGTATACCTGACGCGCCCCTGCTAATTCTTCAGTTGCAATCTTCCAGGTTTCGTAGGTATTTACTACCTCTTCCAAAGATGACCGAGACTTGGCGATTTTTTGATACTCATCAGGATTGCTAGCAGTATCCGGATCAGCCAGACGACGGGTTAATTCATGAAAGGTTTGTTCAACAGATTTAAGTTTATCTAGTAAGTATGATTCAGCCATGACGAATGCGCTCCTTAAAAATAACAACTTGGCTCGCCCAAAAATGACAATCGACCCAGCAGTTGCAGGGTCGTCGTTAACAGCAGAGCCAAACCGCTACTTCTCTTGAGTTTCTTCTGTGGCTTGAGTGCTGCTCATACCGTATTTACGTAAGAAGCGTTCAACTCGACCTTCAGTATCGATCAGCTTCTGAGTACCAGTATAAAAGGGGTGGTTTCCAGACCAAACGTCTACGTGTAATTCTGGCTTGGTAGAGCCAATGGTCATGACAACTTGACCGTTACAGTAAACTTTAGCGTCTGGATACCACTTGGGATGAATATCAGATTTAGCCATGTTTTTTGTCGTTAACCTATGTCAATTATAACTTTTAGATGGGAATGGGGACTAGGGAATTTTAGATTTTGGATCAGACTACAATCTAAAATCCAAAATCCAAAATCCAAAATTGACTTAACGTTTGGAGTACTGAGGAGCTTTCCGGGCTTTGTGCAAACCATATTTTTTCCGTTCTTTGGCACGGGGGTCACGAGTTAGGTAGCCCTCAGTTTTCAAAGGTGGACGGTTATCTGGGTCTAGTTGACACAGGGCGCGAGCTACACCTAAACGAATAGAATCAGCTTGTCCTGTCAAGCCGCCGCCTTCAGCTTTCACCAAAATGTCGTATTCGTTTTCTAGTCCCAGAGTTTCTAGAGGGTTTTTAATAACTCCCAGGTAGTTGGCGTTGAATTGAAAATACAATTCTCCATCCTTACCATTGACAGTCAACTTACCTTCACCTGGAACCAATCTGACGCGTGCGACTGCGGACTTGCGACGACCAGTACCCCAATATACGGCGCGACCGCTATTGCTATCTGCTACTACCATTAATTTTCTTCTCCAGGAATTGTATTAATTTTTAGTTCTTTGGGTTTTTGCGCTTCGTGGGGATGAGTCGGCCCAGCGTAGACTTTGAGTTTAGTGAACAACTGCTTACCCAAACTATTTTTAGGGAGCATACCTTTGACGGCGTGTTCTAATATCCGTTCTGGTAGGCGCTGTTGCAGTTTAGCAAAGGTTTCTGTTTTCATTCCGCCGGGACGGCCTGAATGGCGACGGTAAAGTTTTTGGGTGCGCTTTTTGCCTGTAACTGCGATTTTTTCGGCATTGATCACAATTACAAAGTCACCGGTGTCCATGTGGGGCGTAAATTCGGCTTTCTTTTTGCCTCTCAAAATCATGGCGATTTCGGTGGCGAGGCGGCCGAGGCGTTTATCAGTGGCATCTACTACGTACCACTCACGCTCAAGGGTTGCTTGAGGAGGAAGGTAGGTTTTTGTTGTCATTAGAGTTTCGGTTTACAAAAGTGGTGTGGAATTGAGGTAAACGGGTTCTGTTTGGGCATATTCCAGAGGAATATCTGTAGGAAAGACCAATTTAGGCAGGGTTTCGTACCAAATCTCTGGGGAAAACGGAAAATCTGGATAGCCTACTCTTAACAAACACAAACCCTGGGGAGGGGCAGCGTATTTGACTTCTTCGCGGCGTTCTTCTTGCCAGAGTTCGGTAAAGCCAGCAAGTGTCAGCTTACCTGTGCCTACCTGTGCCAGCATCCCTACTAACAGCCGTACCATGCCATACAAAAATCCATTTGCCTGAATTTCAATATGAAGAAATGGCCCACTACGATGACATTCTGCTGCTTGCACCTCTACCCAAGAATGCGATCGCTTGGAACCTGCACGGTGAAATGCGGCCAAATGATGCTTCCCCATCAAGGGTTGGAGGGCAGCTTGGATTAAGCATTCATCCAGGGGTGCATAATAATAATGCCAACTGAAGGGTCTGACGAACAAGTTCGGCCGATCTTCAGTGTATATCGTGTAGCGATATCGGCGATAGGCAGCACTGAAACGCGCGTGCCAACGATTATCTACAGCAGCTGAAGCCTTTATCAGTATATCTTGAGGCAGATAGCTATTCAGAATTGATGCCCACCTGTGAGGTGGGATTAATCCCGTGGCTTCAAAGTGGGCTACTTGAGCAGCTGCATGAACTCCAGAATCGGTTCGCCCAGCACCATGTAGAGTCACATGATAACCAAGAACCGTCGCGATCGCTGTTTCAATTTCTTCTTGAACTGAACGATGCTGCTTTTGTCTTTGCCAGCCGTGAAAATGAGTGCCGACGTATTGAATTACGAGGGCGACTCTATGGGTTTCGGTAGGAACCGGTTGGCTTTCTAACATACTGATTTTGTCTGTTGGTATCTGTCCTGGTCATTAACTAATGACCAATGACCGATCACCAATTAACTAAACTAGCTCGATGATTGCCATTTTTGCCTGATCTCCCCGACGCGGAACGGTACGCATGATGCGGGTATAACCGCCTTGGCGTTCGCCGTAACGAGTCGGAGCTTGCTCAAACAAAGCATGAACTAGTTGCTTGTCGTAGATATAACCCAGAGCTTCCCGACGTGCTGATAAGGAGCCGTTTTTAGCTAGGGTAATCATTTTCTCAACTTCACTACGCACAACTTTAGCTCGGATTAAAGTTGTGGTAATTCGACCATGACGGATGATCTCTGTGGTCAACGCTCGCAAGAGGGCGCGACGTTGGTCAGCTGGTTTACTGAGTTTTTTGACTCGACAACGGTGACGCATAATAATGCACTATGAATGAGTAAAAATTTGGACTTATGTGTGTTTAGTGCCTCTTTCTTGGGGCAGAGTAATACCTAAACGGCGCTGTAAGGCTTCAACCACCTCTTCTGCTGACTTCTGACCAAAGTTTTTAATTTCTAACAAGTCTTCTTGAGTGAAATCCAATAAATCAGCCACAGAGTTAACTTGTGCGCGTTTGAGGCAGTTATAAGCCCGCACAGAAAGTTGCAACTCTTCAATAGGAATTTGGGCAGTGGGGTCGTCTGGGACTTCAGCGCCTGTTTCTGTTGGTTCCAGTGAAATATCTTTCAATGGATTGAATAGCTCTACCAGAATACCAGCTGCTGATGATAGTGCTTCTTGGGGCGAAATACTGCCATTTGTCCAAACTTCTAACAGCAGTCTGTCTTTGGTAATTGAGCTTTCACCACGGGCTTCTTCGACACTGTAGTTAACTTTCCGGACTGGCATAAATACCGAGTCAATTTGCAGAAAATCCAAGGAAGTGGCTTCTTCGCGTCCTCGCTCTACTGTGCGATATCCTTTGCCTTTCTCAATCCGAAATTCCATTTCCAGTTTGCCGCCCTCAGCTAAGGTAGCGACATACTGGGTTTGGTCGATGACTTCTACTTCACTGGGCAAATCAAAATGAGCCACGGTGACTGTTGCTGGTCCGTTAACGAGTAATCTGCCAATCTGGGGTTGAGAAGAATAGCTTCTGAGGATTACTTCCTTCATTTTCATGAGGATTTCCAGCACGTCTTCCCGCACACCCGGAACTGTAGCAAACTCGTGGCTGACACCGGCAATTCTCACTGCTGTAACTGCTGTCCCCTCTAGATTCGACAGTAAAACCCGCCGCAGCGCGTTGCCAACTGTTGTTCCTTGACCACGCTCTAGAGGTTCCAGCACAAATTTACTGTAATGGCTCCGACTTTCCTCAGTATTAGACTCTACACATTCAATTTGAAACTGCGCCACGGATTAGCCTCCCTTCTTTAAGGTGCTGCTAGCAGGCAAATCAATTGCCCCGAATTTACTTTTTTTTCCCTAGCTTTCGCTAGGTAGATTCAACTGCCAGTTTTTAATGGCAGTCTAGTTTGATCACCCTATTTAGGGGAGATCATTATTTATTTTGGTTTTTCTGAAGTTTAGCAGCCCTCCCGGCAGGAAGAGCTGACTTGCTTCTCGTTGCTCAAGCTATTAGAAACAGTTTGTAGACCCAATGGCTAACAAACAGGTTGCATTTAAACTCGGCGGCGTTTGGGTGGACGGCAACCATTGTGAGGAATCGGGGTAATGTCCCGAATCAAGGTAATTTCCAGTCCTGCACCTTGGATTGCCCGAATCGCGGTTTCTCTACCTGCTCCGGGGCCACTTACCATGACTTCAATTTGGCGCATCCCTTGATCCATAGCCCGACGGGCTGCACTTTCAGCTGCGGTTTGTGCTGCAAAAGGAGTTCCCTTTTTTGCTCCCTTAAAACCGCTTGAACCAGCACTGGCCCAAGAAATAACGTCGCCATTTTGGTCGGTAATGGTGACAATGCTATTGTTGAAAGTAGACTGGATGTAGGCCATCCCGTTGGGTACGTTGCGCTTCTGCTTTTTGCTCCCGCCTTTTTTAGTTGGTTGTCTTGCCATATTTGTTTAGTTAATCTAAGGTAAAACTTGCCTGGACGAGCAAGTGTTGAAAGTTTATTTGCCTGGAGCCTTCTTCTTACCAGCCACTGTCTGCCTTCTGCCGCGACGGGTTCTAGCATTAGTGCGAGTTCTTTGACCTCTGACTGGTAAGCCCATGCGGTGACGACGACCACGGTAGCAACCAATATCAACCAAGCGCTTGATGCTCATGGCTTCTAAACGCCGTAAGTCACCTTCAACTTGATAGTTGCTTTCGATTTCGCCGCGCAGGGCTGCTACGTCAGCATCACTTAGGTCTTTAACGCGGGTATCTGGGTTTACACCTGTAGCGGCTAAAATTTCCAGAGACCTTGTTAACCCAATTCCGTAGATATAAGTCAGACCAATTTCAACGCGCTTATCGCGTGGAAGGTCTACTCCGGAAATACGTGCCACAATTAATTTCTCCCTATTGTTATCGCAGTTACTATTACAAAGTGCTGTAATTACGCCTTTGTAGCCTTTAATGGTGATTAATCTGTGTTTTCACTCTTTGATGTGTGAGAGTGTTAGCCTTGGCGTTGTTTGTGTTTGGGATTCACGCAAATCACCATAACGCGACCGCGACGGCGGATCACGTTACATTTTTCACACATTTTCTTGACTGAGGCTCGAACTTTCATGCCTTTTCTAATTGACTCCAAATAGTAAATTATAGCATTTTTAGGGAAATTAATTCACTTAAGTAACTGGGTAGAACCCAAAAAGATGGTTTTATGGTAAGATTTTCGACATATAACTATTTTTTCCGCAGTCTATAGGTGATTCTACCTTTTGAGAGGTCGTAGGGAGTTAACTCCACTTTGACGCGATCGCCAGGTAAAATCTTGATGTAATTACGGCGAATCTTACCGGAAATGTGTGCCAAGACATTAAATCCATTGTCCAAATCAACGCGAAACATCGCATTGGGCAAGGATTCAGTGACAGTGCCTTCCATTTCGATCAAATCTTGCTTAGACAATTTGTTTTTTCCTCAATGCAACAATCTCCTATTGATTCAGTTGCAGCACTTCATCTGCAAAAGAACATATTTTGAGAAATATATCAACAGTTTATTAATATATCTTAGCTAAAATTGGCCCGCATCTTGCCCTTGTGGGAGAGAGACGCGATTGATCGCGTCTGTACTGGGGAGTAAATGGTGATTTTGACAAAACCTACTCAGTCTATGAAGTGACGATTTTTTGCAATTCGTGAGTGACTTCTTCTTGGGACTGATCGCCATTGACTGTGATCAAGTTATGGCGATCGCCATAATAATCAATCAATGGCGCAGTTTCAGCCCGATAAACGTCTAAACGATGACGAATTACCGCTTCGGTATCATCTTTTCGTCCTCTATCGAGTAAACGTGCTACCACAACATCATCTGGAGCATCAAGATTAACTACCCTTTCGCCACCCTGATTAATTTCTGCCAGTAATTCTTCCAGAAAAACTGCTTGTGTGACTTTGCGAGGAAAACCATCAAGAATCCAGCCAGATTTCACATCTGGTTGACTAAGACGCTCCTGTACTAAGTCCTGCACTAACTGGTCGGGAACTAAATCGCCGCTATTTACATAACTTTGAGCCTTAATTCCCAAAGGAGTTTGCTCCTGCATAGCTTGCCTTAATATTTCCCCTGTAGAAATATGGGGAATATTCAAGCTTTCCGCCAAAACTTGAGCTTGAGTTCCTTTACCAGATCCGGGTGGTCCCAAGAAAATTAATCGAGTCACTGTCACTATTGTTTCACCATTCCTTCATAACGCTGAGAGATAACGTAAGTTTGGACTTGTTTAGCCGTATCAATTGCTACACCCACGAGAATCAGCAAAGAAGTAGCACCCAATCCTCTAAAGGTTGGGACTCCTAAAGCACTTTCCACAGCCGTGGGGATAATAGCCACAAATCCCAAAAATATCGCACCTAAAAAAGTTAGTCGATTGATCACACGCTCCAGATACTCACTGGTAGCTTTTCCGGGACGAATACCGGGAATGCTAGACCCCATTTTCTTCAAGTTCTGCGCTACATCAACTGGGTTAACAATCAAGGAAGAATAGAAGTAACTGAAGAAAATAATGGACACCAAGTAGACTAGAGCATAAACCCAAGCCCCAGAACCCCCAGGACTGAGATAAGTATTGACAATGTTGGCTATTTCGGGATTTTTAGTGAAATTAGCGATTAACAGTGGCAGACTCAAAATGGCCGCCGCAAAAATAATCGGCATTACACCCCCAGCATTCAGCCGCAAGGGTAAATAACTGCGTTGTTCTGCTAATACTCTGCGACCTACTTGGCGACGAGCCGAAATAATCGGGATGCGACGGATGCCTTCTTGAACGAAAACAATCCCCACAATTGTCGCTAGGAATACCAAGATCAGAACGATGACGCGACCAATGGTTTCTCTACCGCCGACTTGCACCAAGTCAATGGTATCGCCTAAAGCTTTAGGTAACGAAGCCACAATGTTGACAAAAATCAACAATGATGCACCATTACCAAGTCCCCGTTCTGTAATCAGTTCTGATGCCCACATGACAAACATCGAACCAGCCGTGAGAGCGATCGCTGTTTCCGCCACAAATGCTGCACCTGGATTCAGAGCAAATTGATTGAGGAAAATTGCCGAAAAAGCCACACTTTGAATAGTCGCCCATACTACAGTTACGTAGCGTGTGATTTGCGAAATTTTCCGCCGACCTTGCTCACCTTCATTTTTCTGTAAATTTTCTAAAGATGGAATTGCCGACGTGAGTAATTGGATAATAATGGACGCATTAATAAAGGGTAAAATCCCCAAAGCGAAGATTCCCAAAGTGGAAAGTCCTCGTCCAGAAAATATATCCAATAAACCAAATACGGCATTATTACCAGCTATTGCTTCAGCAAACCTGACTCGATCAAGACCAGGGACTGGCAAAAATATACCGAGGCGAACCAAAATTAAAATACCGACGGTAACAAGCAGCCTACCTCTGAGGCCAGCTGCTTGCGCCATCTGCATAAAAGTTTCTTGAGCCGTTGGGGCTTTTTCTCGACTGATCATAGAATGCTACCTCTATAGTGAACCAGGCGCTGGCAGCGAGTTAGCTTGCAAAGTGCGCTTTTCCGGCTCACTTATAAAACTTCGCAACTACCACCAGCTGCTTCAATTTTGCTCCGAGCTTGTCCTGTAAAAGCTGCTGCTTGTACCTTTAGGGATACATTCAATTCGCCGTTGCCCAAAACTTTCAATGGACCTTTAGCAGCAGTTAAAATTCCTGCCTCTCTGAGGGAAGCCAAAGTTACTTCTGTATCAGCAGGAAGGGAAGCTAGTTTCTCTACATTAATCGTAGTGTAAACTTTCCGATTCACCACTGGAAAGCCCTTGAGCTTAGGTACTCGGCGGTACAATGGTTGTTGACCACCTTCAAAACCAGGTCTGGTACCACTACCAGAACGAGATTTTTGACCTCTCATCCCTAAACCAGCGCTAGCGCCTTGACCTGCGGAAATACCCCTAGCTACGCGGCGGCGGCGTTTCTTTGAACCTTTTTGGGGCTTAACATCGTTGAGTCTCATGATGTAATTAGTAATTGTTTACACGTTCACTATTGACTGACTGTTCACTGTTGAGTGATGACTGTTGAGTGACAACCGTCAACCATTCTAAATGTAGAGTTTTTCAATAGGAATACCCCGGTCTTCAGCCACTTCCGAAAGAGTACGTAGTGTAGATAAGGCATTCACTGCGGCTCTAGCATTGTTGAGTGGATTGTTGGAACCAAGTTGCTTGGCCAAGATGTTACGAACTCCTGCCAATTCCAAGACAGTCCGAACCGCACCACCAGCAATTACCCCAGTACCAGGGGCAGCAGGACGCATCATCACCTTAGCACCGCCACCCACACCATCAATAGGATGAGGAATGGAGTTAGATTTGGTCATAGGGATGTCAATCAGATGTTTTTTGCCATCGGCTACGCCTTTTTTAACAGCACCGATGACATCTGAAGCTTTGCCTACTCCGACACCAACTTGACCCCGTTCATTACCGACGACCACAATCGCCCGGAAGCTAAGTTTTTTACCTCCCTTGACGACCTTGCTCACCCGGCGGATTTGGATGACTCGCTCTTGCCAGGTAGTTTCTTCTTTTTTTGTGCGGTTCGCTTTACGACGACCAGTTGCCATAATCAAATGCTCTCTATTAGTCAGTTGTCTTTTGTCCTTTGTCATTTGTCTTTTGTCCTTAGCCAATGACTAATGACCAATGACTAATGACTAATGACTTTAGAAATCTAAACCAGCTTCGCGGGCTGCATCAGCGAGGGCTTTGACACGACCATGATATAAGTTGCCACCGCGATCAAAGACTACTTGGGTAATGCCTTTTTCTAACAATCGCACTGCTATCAACTTGCCGACTTGCGCTGATGCGTCACAAGTAGCACCTGTAGCTGAATTAGATTTCAACTCTGGTTCCAGCGTCGAGGCTGCTACTAATGTGTGATGCTGAGTATCGTCAATTACTTGAGCGTAAATATGTTCGTTGGAACGAAACACGGCTAAACGCGGACGTTCTGCCGAGCCTTGAACTTTACCACGAACGCGCCGATGGCGACGCTGTTTTGATTCTCTACGAGTAAGTTTCATTTTTACTTCTTACCACTCTTACCAGTCTTACCAGCCTTGCGTCTGACCACTTCACCGGCATAACGAATCCCTTTACCTTTGTATGGTTCTGGGGGACGAACGGCGCGGATCTTCGCTGCTGTGTTACCTACTATTTCTTTGTCGTAACCACTGACGACGATGTTTGTGTTAGTTTCTACAACAAACTCAACTCCGTCTGGTGGCACAATATGCACTTGATGGCTGTAACCAATATTCAAAACTAGGTTACGTCCTTGAAGTTGGGCGCGATAACCTACACCTTGAATTTCCAGGCGACGCTTAAAGCCTTGGGAAACTCCCTCGACCATGTTAGCGACCAAGGTACGGCTTAAACCGTGCATTTGCCGAGAGACACGGGTCTCATCACGACGGGTGACATTTAATATTTCCCCTTCTTGGGAGACAATGACGTTGGCAGACAAAGTGCGAGAAAGTTGCCCTTTAGGGCCTTTCACCAAAACTTTGGGTCCATCAATTGTCACTTCCACTTTGGCGGGAATAGTAATTGGTTGTTTACCAATACGAGACATGATTTTTTGTCCTTTATCTTGAGTCCTGAGCGCTAAGGATTCACCCTGAGCGTAGTCGAAGGGCTAAGACTACCAAACATAGCAAAGTACTTCACCACCCAAGCTCTGACGACGGGCTTCCCGGTCAGTCATGATGCCACTGGATGTAGAAATAATGGCAATGCCGATACCACCTAGTACCCTTGGTAATTCTTTTCTAGTGGAGTAAACGCGCAAACCTGGTTTACTCACTCGCTTCAAGGCGGTGATTAAAGGTTGACGATTTTTACCCTTGTATTTCAGGGAAATCACGAGATTCCTCTGAATCCCTTCTTCTGCTTCCGCAATTTCAGCAACAAAACCTTCCTCTTGTAGTACTTTGGCAATACTACGAGTCATTTTTGTGGCTGGCACTTGTGTTGTTTGATGCCTTGCCAGGTTGGCATTGCGGATGCGCGTCAGCATATCTGCAACTGTATCGTTAGCCGCCATCGTTCCCTCTTTAGATGAACTTATTGATCGCGAAAGGGCATTCCCATTTCTTTTAGTAAGGCGCGACCCTCTTCGTCGTTTTTCGCTGTTGTGATGATGGAAATATCCATACCACGGATTTGATCGATACTGTCGTACTCGACTTCTGGAAAAATTAGCTGTTCTCTCACACCCAGAGTGTAGTTACCACGTCCGTCAAAACTTTTCGGACTAATGCCCCGAAAGTCTCTAATTCTGGGTAATGATAGGCTAATTAATCTGTCAAGAAAAGCATACATTCGTTCGCCTCGGAGAGTTACCATAATGCCTACGGGCATCCCCTCACGAATTTTAAAGCCAGCGATCGCCTTTTTCGCCCGCGTCACTACTGGTTTTTGACCAGTGATTACCGCAATTTCATTTAAAGACGCTTCTAGCGACTTAGCATTTTGAGCCGCTTCGCCTAAACCTCGGTTAATCGTAATCTTAATCACCTTTGGTACTTGATGTACATTGGTGTATTGAAACTGATTAGTCAGTTTAGGGACGATTGTCTCTTGGTATAAGTTTTTCAGTCTGGTTGTCGGCATACTTTCTTGTCCTTATCCCTGGGCTTGGTCAGGGAAACTTTTTTAAGGTCTAATTCTCTAGTTGTTGAGAATTTCACCTGTTTTCTTCAGCATTCTCACTTTTTTACCTTCTGCGGTGAAGGTGTAACAAACACGACTGGTGACGTTTTGCTTGCTGGAGTATAGCATCACGTTGGAACTATGGATGGGAAATTCCTGGGTGACGATTTTACCTGATTCCCCTTCTTGCTGGGGTTTCACGTGCTTAGTCTTCATGTTGACACCTTTGATAATGACTTTGCTCAATTGGGGTAGTGCTTGGACTATTTCCCCAACTTTGCCTTTGTCTTTACCTGCAATTACTTGCACGGTATCACCAGTTTTGACGTGCATTTTATAAAATACTTTCGGCTTTTCCTTGCGGTTTGCCATTACAGTACCTCCGGAGCCAGAGAAACAATTTTAGTGAAGCTTTTTTCACGTAATTCGCGGGCAACTGGGCCAAAAACCCGTGTACCTCTGGGATTACCATCTTTGTTGATGATCACGGCAGCGTTATCGTCAAAGCGAATGGTCATACCACTATCACGGCGGATGCTATGACGGGTGCGAACAATCACTGCTTCGATCACATCTGACTTTTTCACAGCCATGTTAGGAATGGCATCTTTAACAACGGCAATAATTCTATCGCCGATGAAACCATAACGTCTGTTGCCACCACCTAATACACGGATGCACATAATTTTTTTTGCACCGCTATTATCTGCGACATTCAGGTAAGTCTGGGTTTGAATCACAATTAGTCTCCCTTTTATCCTGATTTATTCGTGTAACCAGGGTTACATTGTGGCTTTAGTGTTCAAGATGTCTTTGACTTGCCAGCGTTTGGTTTTACTCAAAGGTCTAGTTTCTTGAATCCGCACGCGATCGCCGACTTTGCATTGATTCTCTTCGTCGTGGACTTTATAACGACGAGTTTTAACCATGATTTTGCCGTACTTGGGGTGGGGAGAGCGATTTTCTATAGCAACTACTACAGTTTTTTGCATTTTGTCGCTCACTACCAAGCCGACTCGTTCTTTGATTGCCATAATCTCCTATTGTTTTTCTTTAGTCGGTTGACTTGCTGCTGTGCTTACGTTCAGTCTCGACAGTCAGCAATTGGGATAGGCGATGTCGGGCGTGTCGGAACTGGTGAGGTTTTTCTAGTTGTCTTGTCGCTTTTTGCAAGCGCAACTGAAACAGTTGTTTTTTAACAGCGAGAATTTCCTCAACCAGCTGCTCGTCGCTGAATTCTCTAGCTTCTGAAATCTTGGGAAGAGGCATAACCTACTCCTGCTCCTTTGGTTGAGAACGCACAATAAACTTAGTTTTAATCGGTAGCTTGTTTGCCGCCAAACGCATCGCTTCACGAGCGATTTCTTCAGTAACACCAGCGATTTCAAACATAATGCGTCCTGGCTTGACTACGGCTACCCAATATTCTGGATTACCTTTACCAGAACCCATCCGGGTTTCAGCTGCGCGCATGGTGATTGGTTTGTCTGGAAAAATCCGAATCCAGATTTGTCCACCCCGGCGAATATAACGGGTCATTGCTCGACGGGAGGCCTCAATTTGCCGGGCGGTAATCCAAGATGGTTCTTGAGCTTGCAGGGCAAAATCACCAAAATCAATGTTGCAGCCACGGGTAGCTAGGCCTTGCATCCGTCCGCGCTGTTGTTTGCGGAATTTAGTTCTTCTAGGACTTAACATGGTTCGTCATTTGTCATTGGTAATTGGTCATTGGTCATTGGTCATTTGTCTTACTTAGGACTCAGGACTAATGACTAATGACTATCCTTCATTAGAACGGTCTTCAAATTGCTGACGACGGCGTTGTTGTTGACGACGACGAGGTTCACGTTCGCGATCTCGGTCGCCGCGATCGCGTGTACTGGGTGGGGCTGGAGTTTCTTCCTGTCCGGGGATAATTTCTCCCTTGAACACCCATACTTTGATGCCCAGAATCCCGTAAATTGTTTTGGCTGTGCAGTAAGCGTAGTCAATATCAGCCCGTAAGGTATGTAAAGGTACTCTACCTTCACGAGTCCACTCTGTCCGGGCAATTTCTGCACCGTTGAGCCGACCACTGACTTGAATTTTAATGCCTTGAACACCAGCACGTTGAGCGCGCTGAATGGCTTGGCGTACTACCCGCCGAAACGAAACACGTCGTTCCAACTGTTGAGCAATGTATTCGCCAATCAGGGAAGCATCAGCATCAACTTTTTGAACTTCGACTACGTTGATGCGAATTTGGCGATTACCACCCAGCACTTCTTGTAGTCCAATCCGCAGTGATTCAATACCTTGTCCACCACGACCGACAACTACACCTGGTCTAGCTGTGCGTACTTCTAAGTCAATTTGGTCGGCTTTGCGCTCAATTCTGACTTCGGAAATCCCGGCGTTGTTTTGAGCCAGTTTACCCAGCTTTTGTTCTATATACTGACGCAGTTTGTAGTCTTCTTGTAAAAGTTCTGGATAGCGCTCAGGAATTGCAAACCAACGAGATTGATGCTCACGCGTAATACCCAGGCGAAAACCAACTGGATGAATCTTCTGTCCCACAAATGCTTCCTCTAAAATTTCTGACTTTACGCAATTTTTCGGGTTTGATAATTATTCAGCAGTAGCATCAGCTACAGCCACAGTGATATGACACGTTGGCTTGCGAATTTGGTAAGCTCGCCCTTGCGCTCTGGGTTGAAACCGTTTTAGCACTGGACCTTGATTGGCATAAGCCTGAGTAATTACCAGATTTGTCCGGTCTAAACCAGCATTATGCTCGGCATTAGCGGCGGCACTTCTGAGAAGCTTCAATATTGGTTCACAGGCTCGATAGGGCATGAATTCCAATATAATTAGTGCTTCCCGGTAAGAACGCCCTCTAATTTGGTCGAGGACACGACGCACTTTGTAGGGAGAGATGCGGATATAACGAGCGATCGCCTTAACTTCAGTAGTATCAATAGCCATAATTTTCTCCTTTAGTCATTAGTCACTGATTATTAGTCTTTAGCTGATGACTAATGACTAATAACTATCTCCCTGCTTTTTTATCACTCTTCCCATGACCTCTGTAGGTACGTGTGGGGGCGAACTCTCCTAACTTGTGTCCTACCATTTGCTCGTTCACAAAAACCGGAACGTGTTGACGACCGTTGTGAACAGCAATGGTATGACCTATCATTAAGGGCAAAATTGTCGAAGCTCTCGACCAAGTTTTGATTACTTGCTTTTCGTTTTTAGCGTTGAGCTTTTCAATCTTGGTCAGCAAGTGATCGGCCACAAAAGGCCCTTTTTTTAAAGAACGACCCATAATTCAATTTTGGATTTTGGATTTGAGATTTTGAATTAAAAATTTGAGAATTTCGGATTTTAATCAATTAGGTCTCTGGTCAAGTTTCACAAATTCTGGATACTCACAAGTTAACCGAATCTAAAATCCAAAATTTAAAATCTCAAATTCTATGATTGACGACCACCACGACCACGTTTAGAAGATTTGCGGCGACGACGCACAATCAATTTGCTGCTGGCTTTCTTGGGTTTGCGTGTCTTCGCACCCAAAGTAGGTTTACCCCAAGGTGTTACAGGGCCTGGTCTACCAATAGGCGCTCTACCCTCACCACCACCATGTGGGTGATCCACGGGGTTCATGACGCTACCTCTCACCTTCGGACGGCGACCCTTCCAACGATTACGTCCGGCTTTACCCGCACTCAAGTTTCTCGCGTCGGTGTTACCTACTTGTCCGATGGTGGCGTAGCATTCCCGCCGAATCATCCGCACTTCTCCCGAAGGTAATTTCAGTGTGACATACTGACCTTCTTTGGCTACAACTTGAGCGTTAGCACCAGCAGCCCGGACAATTTGTCCGCCTTTACCCGGTGTTAGTTCTACGTTGTGTACGCTTGTACCCAAGGGAATATTCAAAAGTGGCAAAGCATTGCCATCTTCAAAGGGAGAATCAGGACCCGCAATAATTGTTGCACCCACTGGCAACTTATTGGGGTGAAGAATGTAACGCTTTTCGCCATCTTGATATAACACCAGGGCAATCCGCGCATTCCGGTTGGGATCATATTCAATGGCTATGACTTGGGCGGGAATATTACGTTTATCCCGTTTAAAGTCAATGATCCGGTACATTTGTTTGTGTCCGCCACCCCGACGACGGCTAGTGATGCGCCCTTGGTTGTTACGACCTTTGGGGCGATGCACGTATTCTGTTAAAGATTTTTCCGGCTTTGATTTGGTAATTTCGGCAAAGTCGGAAACAGTAACTTGGCGTGTACTAGGGGTATAAGGACGATAAGAACGAGTACCCATTTTGCTTTATACCTCTGGGAATAGAACTTGTCTAATTTTCTCTTCATCCCCAGGGGCTACAGTGACGATAGCTCGCTTGTATTGGGGTTTGTAACCAACGAATTTACCAACACGACGCTGTTTGCGTGGTGGCATCATGGTATTAATTTTGACAATTTTGACTTCAAATAAGCCTTCAATTGCCGCTTTTATTTGTGGCTTGGTGGCCTTGGGAGCCACTTCAAATGTATATTTATTTTGCTCCATCAGGATTGTCGCCTTTTCAGTCACTATGGGGCGACGCACTAAGTCGGCAAGATTGCGGGGGTCAAACTTAGGCACTATAGACCTCCTGAATTTTAGCTAAAGCTGATGCTGTGATCACAATTTTGTCAGCGTGCAGCAAATCATAAACATTTAGCTGGTCGGCTGCAATTAACTTTAAATTTTGGATATTGCGGGCTGACAGATAAACGTTATCCTCAGATGAAATTACCGGCATAATTAACAATGCCTTATTTTCTGGTGCTGCTCCCCAACGAGCTAGTGCTGCCACTAATTCTTTGGTCTTGGGGCGGGATAACTCGTTACTAAAGTCTTGTACTACAATCAAATCGTCGGCACGACTAACTAGTGCGGTTCGCAGTGCTAAACGTCGTTCTTTGCGGTTTAATTTTTGGTTATAGTCTCTGGGTTTTGGTCCAAAGATGACACCACCACCACGCCACAGTGGTGAACGAATAGACCCTGCACGAGCGCGACCGGTGCCTTTTTGCCGCCAAGGTTTACGACCACCACCTCTGACTTCGGAACGAGTTTTTGTACTTGCAGTTCCTTGGCGAGAGTTGGTCATTTGTCTGACCAAGGCTCTATGCACGATATGAGATGCTGTTGATTCTTTAGCAACTCTTAATTCAAAGGTCGTCTCGCCGACTTGCTCTCCTTGCCAATTTTTTACTACGCTTTCAACCATTGTTATGTCCTTTTGTGTCTTTTGCCTTTGAATGACTACTTACCAACTTTCTTTGCAGGCAGAATATTCACTAAGGACCCCGGTTTACCAGGAATGGCTCCTTTAATTAGCAATAAGTTGCGTTCGAGGTCTACTCGTACCACTGTCAATTTGCGAATCGTCACGCGGGTTCCACCCAAGCGTCCTGCCATCCGTTTACCGGGATAAACACGACCGGGGGTTGTACCTGCACCAATGGAACCCGGCGCTCTATGGTTTTTTGAACCATGGGACATGGGACCTCGGCTGAAGTTGTTGCGCTTTTGGTTGCCCGCAAAACCACGACCAATACTGGTACCGACTACATCGACAATTTGACCTTCAGTAAAAATATCTGCTTTGAGTTCTTGACCTAAAGCATAGTCACTAGGGCTATCTGTGTGATATTCGTTTAAATGACGCAAAGCTGGTGCAGATGATTTTGCCAAGTGACCCAGCAGAGGTCTATTCAGCGCCTTGGGTTTTACTTCACCATAACCGAGTTGGATGGCGCTGTAACCGTCGGTCTGTTTTGTTTTAACTTGTGTAACAGTGCATGGACCGGCTTGAACTACTGTCACAGGAATGGATACTCCTGATTCGTCAAAGACTTGGGTCATGCCCAGTTTGGTGCCGAGAATACCTACAGACACAGTAACTGGTTCTCCTTATATACTTGCTGGTGTTGGAATCGGACTCTTGAGGACACTTTTACATTTGTATCAGTGCCGATTGAGGTTGGACGAACCTTTTTTGAGGACGCTGCTCGAACGGAAATTTGCAGCAGATAACACTACACCATATATTTCATGACACAACGAGTTGTGTCTTTTCTGTTTGGTGAATCCGTTTACTTTCACTCACTTGGTCACCAGAACAGCCACAAGCTTTTTCCCATTCAGAAAAAATAACTTTTGGAATCAGGGCAATGCTTTCTAGCTTTGCGCTTTGTGCAGTAATGCTTTCGTCCAAGCTATTACTTAGGCACTTTCTGGAGGCAGTGCTGTTGGTGGCTTTCCTGCCATAACTTGCTTCTGCCGTGCTGTAGTGGGACTTAAGCGGTTTTTTGCCACCCAGTATCCGTACTCAACACATTACTTTCACCTTAAACTATAGTTTAAGATTTCGCCTGGTTTCTCAAGCTTAAAGGAGTGAATGTGGTTTAGAGTCGTTTGTTGGCTTGTTTTATTCAGCCATTAACTCTGATTGAACCTGAGAGCTTTTCTAGTTTACCAGTCTCTGACAACTTTGAGCCAAGTTTATTATTGGCTGCGGATGTTACACATCTGAAAACTTACAGAGCAATAATAATTTAGTTTTTACTCTTACAGGTAACAATCTAATATAATAAATCATCTATTGAGTTTTGTCTATAAATATTTAAAATAGTTTTTGATTAAAGATGATCAGTTGGGCTTTCGGGCTTCAATACTTTAACCTAATCTTGGTTGAGGGTGAATAATAGAGATATCTAAGTGGGATAGGACGAAAAATTATGGCACTGATTACCACTGGCAACGCTTTCATCCGCGATTTGGAGAAATTTGGTTCCCTTGGTGTTTATGTACCTCTGGAAGGAGGTTTTGAAGGTCGATATCGCCGCCGATTACGGGCTACTGGCTATGGGAATCTGATGATTACTGCTAGGGGACTGGGCGACGTAGCTGCCTATCTCACAGGAGTTCATGGTGTGAGACCTCCTCACCTGGGTAAAAAAAGCACTGGTAGTGGTGCGGCGGTGGGTTATGTGTATTACATACCACCGATTGTTACTTATAATCTGGAACAGCTACCACCAAAATCGAAGGGTTTGGTGTTGTGGATTATTGAAGGGCAGATTCTGGCGGATCAGGAGGTGGAGTTTTTAACGACTTTGCCTAGTTTGGAACCGAGAGTAAAAGTGGTAGTTGAGAGAGGAGGCGATCGCGCTTTCCGTTGGAAATCTCTCAAAGAGACATACTCTGCCAGCTATCTAGCTGTGTAATGATTTAGCTGGGCGATCGCTATTTCTCAAATTTCCTGACTTTTCACGTTATGTGGAAAGGCTAACGCGAAACCTAACCCCCTAACCCCCTTCCCTACGAGGGAAGGGGGAAAACTTAAAGCCTGTCTCCTTGCAGGGGAGAGGAATGGAAGCGGGGTTTTCCAGATCCCGTGAAAAGTCAGATCAAATTTGTTGGAGGTGCGATCGCCCCAATTACAGACAACTACAATTAAAAATCGGCATACTGTAAAAGGGATAAAAGTTTAGACCACTCCCTACTTTCTCAGGCGTGAAGGTGAACAGAGCAAAATGAGACGTAAATCTACTGGTAGATCGGCTACTACTTCTAAATCTTCGGCTTCACAACCATCTTTGTTCAACATCTCTACTATCGCCATTTTGGCAGGAGTGCTGGTGTTAGGTATTGGTATTGGAATTGCCTTTAGCTCCACAACCACTTTAACGCCATCAAATGTGGCTTCTCGTGAATTCATTGACAATAGAGCGCCAAACCCTGAGATTTGCGTGCAGAATGGAGCAAGTGCAATGGTGATGGACGCGAGACTGTTCGTGACTCTCAACCCGTTTAATGTCTATGTAGCTCAACCAAGTATGCGTCCTGGGTGCGTTCTGCGGCAAAATAACTGGGCAATTTTAGAACAGCGTAACCTTGTGACATCTAATCAGGTCAGAGAATGTAAAAATCGCCTCAACACTTTTGGCTTTACTGGTACTTTGGAAAGCGAAAACCCTGATATTAGATGTATCTACCAAAATCAGGCGGCTCAAAATTTCTTTACCTCTCAACCAGGAGCAGTTACACAACCTCAAGAAACAGATAGATTTTAGTTGAATTGTGAAATTTTACCAAATTAGTAGTTGGGTTTGGGCAGGGGTTGACCAAACTCAATCACCTCTATATTTGAAACATCTGGTTGATAATTGGGCATTGTCGGAACTGAAAAATCAGGATTTGTTTGAGAGGGAATGCTATTTAAGTTACTAGGTTGCTGGGGAAAACTAGCTGGAGGAAGAATAGAATCTGGTAATTGAGACGAGTTGCGAGGATTCAAGGGAGGTACAGTCACAAAGGGTTGCTGTGAGTTAGGAGTTATTGGAGATAAGGTACTGGGTAACTGTTGATAATTACTTGGCTCTAGGTTGGGTAAAGACTGAAAATTTTCCGGTTGTGTAGGGGGAATATAAGTAGTAATTTTAGGAATTAACACCCAGCGCGTGGGGTTTTGTCGAGAAACTGGTTGTAGTTGAACTTGGTTGGAATCTACAAAATTTCCGGGGGCTAAATCCATAACAATTCGAGTTACAGTTTCATTTAATTGGGCAACACGAATTCTCTGAATTGCGCCAACATAATTTTGTGTAGTGGAAACATTACCTAACTTAGTGTTTGGCAAATCCACAACCAAACGAGGCGGTTCGGGTAGGTAGAAATATTCGGGTGTTATGCTGGCTGAGAGGTTGATTTCTAGTTTTACAGCTTTTGGGTAAAAGCGCCAATTATTTAATCTGGCTACTGGTGCGGCGACACTACTACCAGCTTGCAGGGCAAGTACTGCATACAAGCCCAAGAAATGATGGTGAGTTTGCCACAATTGCCTAATGGATAGTCTTTTGGACATTAATTTTTATTCTTTTGATTGTTATGTAGTAATCGGCTTTGATTTTTCAACTTACTTGCGTAGGTGGGGAGTGGAGAGTGGGGAGCCAGTAGGGTGTGTTATGGCTTTAGCCTAACGCACCGTCTTGTGGGTCTTGGTGCGTTACACTTCGTGATAACACACCCTACATATACTTAGATTTTTTCAATAATCAAATCGGATTGCTATAGTACATTCCGTGAGGTTAAATAATTTTGCGCTGACTGAGAGTTTGAATCTAATACCAATTATTTGTGAGGCTGCATATTATTTCAACCCCACCCCTAACCCCTCCCCGCAAGCGAGGAGGGGAACTAGATTTCTGGTTAAATTTTATTTATTTATGCATCTTTATATTAAATTGGTATAACAATCTGCTGTATCTAGATAATCCCAAAGTTAGGTAACAATGTCTAAGTTTGTTAAAGGCTATTTTGCTAGTTTAGTTGAACCAAAATTGATGAAAACAGCAGTAAAAGTTGCATTGATTGTTGGCTCTATCTTATTTATAATCAATCATGGCAGGGCTGTTTGGCAAGGTGAAATGAGTAGCGACCGTTGGATATCTGCAACAATCAGTTACCTAGTTCCCTACGGCGTGAATATTCATGGTCAATACGTTAGTAGTTACCGCTCAACTCCAGCTAAAAAATCTAAATAATGCAGACATATCACATTCTATAAATCTGCGATCGCATCCGGTATATTGTCACCAGATGTCTGAATGTGGCAATTATCTCCTAAGTTTCTGGAAGAAGCAAAAATAATTCATTTATATTAATTAAAATTTAATTATTTTGATTTTTGCTACTCAGTTAGAAGCGAAATGACTGGAAAACTTATAACCACTGGCCTCCTCGGAAACGCCAACGGGGAAAGATAATTCGCATTAGGCTTTGCGAGGTAATAAAAACTGCTAGCCAGACTAGGCTATAGTGTAGTAAAAAATCTCCTAATGTTAGTTCTGCTTTTGGTATTGGTATTGGTAAGAAGCCAAAAATTTTTACCCCACAGAAGATAAACCCTAATTCCCAAATACCAGCAACCAGTTGATAAGCAGCTGGCCAGTCTCTATCCCAACGAGATTTTTGCAGATAATTATAAAGCACATCCCAGATTAAGCCAAAGATGGCGACATAGCCTAGTATCCAGAAATAAACCGAGTTTGCACCAGGGCCAATTAAGCCCATTGCAAAAGGTAATGATACTAATACGCCTACAGTTATAAGTAGTAGTAATCGAGTTTGCCAACGCCCAAATAAAGTTGGTGTCATATAGTAATCTGCTTTGATTTTTCAACTTACTTGCGTAGGTGGGGAGTGGGGAGTGGGGAGTGGGGAGTGGGAAACAGCTTTTCTAGTTGTAAGCGCAAAGCGCAGGCTACGCCAACAGAAATCAAACAGGAGTTCTATAGTTAAATATGATAGGCTGTTAGTGGTTCCCAATTAATCACATTTTCTAACAAAGTTTGATAGCCTAGTGTGTTGGGGTGAAGACCATCTGCACTTAGGCGTTGTAAGCGCCAAAATTGATCACGCGCCATCCATTTGTCGAAAATATCTAAGTAAGGAATTTGCCGTTGACTGCAAGCAAGTTTAGTAGCTTCTTTATAACGGTACTGATCTTCGTGATTATAATAAAAGCAATCTAGAAATGGCATCTTGGCTTCATTTACAGGAACCATCCCTACGAATAACACTGGACAGAGTTGCTGTGCTTGTTCTAGTAAGACACTAATTTCTGATTCAAATAGGTCAAAATCTGTATAATTTCGGCCGTTGGGGCGTTTTAATTTGGCAGAATCATTGACACCTACAGAGAGGATAATCATGTCGGGAAGACGATTTCGCAGTTCACCTCGATGGCGAAATTCTACTTCTAATCTTTGTGCTACTTGCTGGGTGCGATCGCCTCTCACTCCCAAATTATATAATACATGACCAGAACTATCCGGTAACATCCACCATCGCCGTAATTGCTCAACCCAACCGCCTGTTTCTGGGTCGCCAAAGCCATATACTAAGCTATCCCCCAGGGCGATAATCTTCAAAGGCTGACATTGTTTGGGTGGTTCTACCAGCTGCATTGAGGAAGAAAGCTCGAATGTTTGCATTTTAAAGGCTGTTTTTTATATCTTTACAAGATTCTACACATTTCTACACCATTAAAGCGTATCTTCCTTAACCTTCATCCGGCAAACTTCAGATATTGGCTCAATTACGAATTACGAATTACGAATTATGGTGATTGATTAAATACCCACTTTAACCACTGCCCAAAAGAAGTTAGCATATTTAAACGGTGAAGTCCGGGCGCACGGGAGGCGGCGAGTCCATCAACGGCGACTAATGCGGAATATTGCAAACCGAGGAAACTATCAACGGCTGCATAAGGGCCACCCAGTGTAATTGCTCCGGATGCATATATCTGTCCTTTGCCATTCCGCAGTTCGGGAATTTCAAAATTATTGGTGACAACTAAACGCCCTAGATAATTTAGGGGTAAGTTGTAATGTTTAACAATATCTTCTAGTAGGGGGCTGGCTTCGACTTTGGCATCCAGTCCGGTAGCATCAATAATAAAGTCTGCGGCTAGTTTCATTTCTCCCAAGCCTTTTTCCTGGATATGGGTAATAGTATGGTTTTGAGTATCTTGTTCTACAGCTTTTACTTCACCAAAGGTTATTTGATACCAGCCTTCACTTAGTCCTTGATCTGTCATTTGCTGCCAGTCTTGGCGGTCGGCGGTGGTAGTCCCGCCCCAGTCTGCTAGTAGGCGCTGGCGTTCGTCAGGGGTAGCTTTTTCGAGCATGACGCGGAGTTCTCCGCCCCAACAAGCTTTTGGCCAGTTAAAGGGCTGAAATTCGTAATGATTTTTGACTGAACGTTGGGCTTTTTGAAATTTGTTGCCTTGGGGTTTAGGCGATCGCATTAAATGCAAAACTGTAATATTACGATTGTGCTTTCTCGCCTCATAAATTCTTTGGATAATCCGCGAAGCCACAATTCCCCTACCACGAATCAACACCGTCCCACCTTGTTGTTCTAGTTGCTGATAAACATGATCGTGGGCTTCATAAGCATTGACAACAGACTTAAAATCTTGATATTTTCCTCTATAAGCTTGCAAATCTGGGAGAAATTGAATTGCGGGATACCCAGTAGCTAAATGTAAATAACGACTAACTATAAAAGCGTAATTTCCCGGACTGCGAGAATAGGCTACACAATATCTGCCATCATCAGTTTTGCGAATAGCCCTCACACGCCCATAACGATAAATTTGATTCCAGCCAATGCGCTTAACTTCCCGGTCTATGGAATCGAAGACATTACCCGCACGAGGTGTATAAGTTTCGGCAAAGGTGGGTTCAGCGAAAACTTGCCACAAATATTTGAATGCTGAATTTACCTTACCTTCAGTCACATCCCGCCCAGCTTCTCGCAAGGCATAACTAGGCCAACCCCAAATATTATCAGGACAAGAATCAGAATTAGATCGCAATCTTTCATGTAAGGGGATTTGCGAGTTCAGACAGAGAGATTTGTAACGCGCATAAGGTTGTCCGTCTAATCCCAAAGCGAGGATTTTTTCAGCCCGTACACCACTAAGTCGCAGCAAATCAACCCAAATAAAACTACCTAATCCCGCCCCAACTGCCAGATAGTCGCATTCATCTACGGGTAAACCTGTGGCGTGAAGTGCTTGTACTGCTACCAATTCAGCCTGAAATGCTGGTGGCGGAAAATTACTTCCTAAAGGTGTTATTGGACGAGATGGAGGCAAGCCAGGGTCAGGAATATTAGTATTGGGGTTAAATTGAATCATTGACGGCACACTGGTAGCTTGGCTGGTGGAGTTAACACCAAACATCACCGTCATCATGTAAGGGCCAATTTGTAATGTATCACCGTTAGCTAAAAAACCACGGTTTTGTCGTTGACCGTTAATAAATACGCCGTTAACGCTACCTTGGTCAATGACTACGAGCTGGTTTTGTTCCCAATCAATGAGAGCATGATAACGGGAAATTTCATTGCTGTTAAGCAGCATTCTCGCTACACGCTGTCCTTGAAGTTCAGCAGGTAAACGGGCAAATTCACGACCAAAAGCTATAGGCGCACTCAAACTTGGTTCTCGCCGTTCCCCCGTTGCTGGATCTTCCCAACTGAATTGAATTTGTGGATTAGTCATTTGTCATTGGTCATTTGTCATTGGTCATTTGTCATTAGGAAGTTACAATCCTTCCCCCCCACTCCCGACTCCCCACTCCCCACTCCCCTAATAATTGGGTGCTACTAACACGCTTACTGATGCGGCTAAAGATGTTCCACACCAAGGACAGCCAATTTGCAGATTTTCTACAGGGGAAACTTTATGACATTTGGGACACTCTAAACCATAAACTCCTTGTGGTGGTGCTGGGGGTGTGGGTGGATGGTGATTATGACTCAGTTGTGGTGGTGTTAAAATTGTGGCTGGAATGTTGTTAATAGCAACGGCTGTAATTTGAAGTTTTGCTTGACCCAAATAAATAATACTGCCTTCGCGTAAAGGCATTTCACCTTGGACTAATTGCTGTCCATCGATCATTGGGGGATTAGGCGATCGCAAATTTCTGATATAAAAGCATTGCTGCTGATTGTGAAAAAATATTTCTACGTGTAAACCGGATACAGTCGGGTGACTCAAAATAATGTCACACCGCATGGGATCTCGACCAATGCGGACGGTGCTAGGATTTTTACTGGGCTGGTGTTCATAAATATTCTGAACTCTATCTTGGCCTGTATCGTGCCACTGTAAAGTTAGTGTGTTCATCTTTGTCAGTTAAATAATAATTATTTAGTTACTTCAACTTCCCTCTGTGCCATTCCTAACACGATTCAGCCAGAGTAAGCAAGTGTTTAGGTTATCTCGCTGATGCTAATTTATCAGCAATGCGTGTAGTTTCGGGTAAGCGATATTTTGGTGTACAGCTTAATACATAGTCAATTGCCGTGTTTAAACTGATGCGATGACCAATAGAGACATATACAGGCTTTACTCCTTGACGGGTTCTTAAAACTGCTCCAATAGTTTCACCTTTATGTATTAATGGTTGCCAGCTACCCTTAGTGTCTGATAATTCTTCATGCTTACCAATTAGCAATGATTTTGCTACACCAATTGTCGGCATATCCAAGATAACCCCAAGATGACTAGCTATGCCCAATCGGCGCGGATGAGCAATTCCTTGACCATCACACAAAATAATATCTGGTGTAATTTGAATCTTTTCTAGTGCATCAAGTACGGCTGGTATTTCCCGAAATGAGAGAAAACCGGGAATGTAGGGAAATGATGTCGGACGGTACGCTAATGAGGTTTCTACAACTTGCAAATCAGGGAAACTTAGCACTGCAACTGCTGCACGGCTAATAGTACCATTGGACTCAAAACCCATATCTACACCAGCCACATATTGGACAGGTTCTTTGAGTTTATCTGACCGAGTTACCTGATTTCGTAAACTTTCTTGGATGGCGATCGCTTCTTCCACAGTCAGTGGCCAAGCATGATGTTGATTAATCTTCATATTTAAAGAGGGAATTAAATCTGTGTTTTTCCGAAATTTTGATTAATAACGGTGTATATAAAACGGTTACATGAATTTTAAAATTTGTGTGGCTTGTGAGACAATTAGAATTGTTGATGTATAAATAATCAACAAAAATATTAACTTATCTTACGGTGAAGAATATGCGTAATATTGCCAACAGTTTGGAAAATAAATCTCAGTATGGCTTTTACATTGCCGGAGGAATATTGTTCTTATTTTTGGCAATGACAATCCGTCCCTTTGCCATTGTAAATGCTGGTGAACGGGGTGTACTTATGCAGTTTGGCAAAGTTCAAGATAAAGTTTTAGGCGAAGGTCTACATCCGATTATGCCAATTGTCACATCAGTTAAAAGGCTCAACGTTCGCGTTCAGCAAAATACTTTTAAATCTGATGCAGCGTCTAAAGACCTCCAGACGATCACGACAGAACTGGCTGTAAACTGGCATCTTGACCCGTTGCAGGTCAATAAAATTTTTCAACAAGTTGGAGATGAGAAACTAATTATTGATGGCATTATTACCCCGGCAGTATCGGAAGTTTTAAAAGCAGCTACTGCTAAAAAAACAGCCGAAGAAGTGATTACGAAAAGGACAGAATTAAAGGAAGAAATTGATAATCATCTTGAAAACCGTTTAGCATCTTACGGTATTATTATAGATGATGTTTCTTTAGTGAATTTCTCCTTTTCTCCAGAGTTTAGTAGAGCAATTGAATCTAAACAAATCGCAGAACAAGAGGCTAAACAGGCTGAGTTTATTGCTCAGAAAGCGACTCAAGAAGCCCAAGCAGATATCAACCGCGCCAAAGGTCAAGCCGAAGCGCAAAGATTACAACGGCTAACTTTAACGCCAGATTTGTTACAAAAGCAAGCCATAGAAAAATGGGATGGTCGTTTTCCCACAGTCATGAGTGGTAATGGTGCGTTGCCTTTAATTAACATTAATCCTAGTAGTTTATCAAGTGGAAATCAGCAACAGTAGTTTTGAGTCTTGATTATGAGTGAATAATTTTTTCAAACCCTCTGCATACTTCAGAGAGGGTTTCTAATTAAGCGCTTTCAGCATCATTTAATAGAAGTACATTATTCACACTAGGGATGTAGTTTTCTGTAAATTCATTATGTGATTGAATGCACAACAATAAAACTTGTATTGTGAATTCTTTATAGCTTTGCGCCCTTCTCCAAAAGGGAGAGGCTAGCGCCAATGCGTGAGCTTTTCATATACTCATTTAGGTAGATGTCTCAGAGCAATTGTCCTTCGCTAAGATAAAAGGTGCAATTTCGCCGCAGCCAATCATGATAGAAAAGCAAACACGGCGCAATTTTATAATTACCAGTGTTGCTGTAGCTAGCGGTATTACAGCAACTACTGCCTTTCCACAGGCTGCTAAACCAACAGCAACTATGCCAGAACGAGTCCTGGGAAGCACTGAAGTAAATTTACCTATTTTCGGATTGGGAGGTGCAGGACAAACGCCGCTATCTTGGGATGACAGAGAACGTGATGCTGAAGCAATTATTCAAAAAGCGTTGGAACTGGGTATCCGCTACTTTGATACGGCTGCTAGTTATGGTCCTAGTGAAGATTATTTAGGAAAAGTGCTGACCACCCGATCGTTCTGGGCTGTTTCTAGCCAGCAAGACTGATCAAAGAGACTACGATGGTGCATGGCGAGAATTGGAGCGATCGCTTAAACGTCTGAATACAGATTACCTTGATTTATGGCAGTTGCATCATGTGTCCTTTTCCTCAGAACTCGACACTATCTTTAGTGCATCTGGTGCAATTACAGCTTTAGAAGAAGCCATACAGCAGAAACTTGTACGCTTCGCAGGTATTACCGGACATCATGACCCAGAAATAATTGCCGAAGGACTGCGCCGCTATCCTTTCCACGCTACACTGATTCCTGTGAATGCTGCCGACCAACATCATCCACGTCCTTTTCTTCCGGTAGTTCTGCCGATAGCGCAAGCCAAAAACGTGGGTGTAATTGCCATGAAAGTCCCGGCTTATGGTCGGTTGTTTAAACCCGGTGGTTTGGCAGGTATGCAGCAAGCTTTAGGATATACGATGTCTGAGCCTGGGGTTCATTGTTGCGTGATTGCGGCTGAAGAACACCACAATTAAAGAATAGTGCAAGGTAGCTCGTGCTTTTCAACCCCTGAGTCAACAAGAATTAAATGCGATCGCTCAACGTACTGCTAATATCTGGGAAGATAGTACATTCTTCCGGGCTTGGACTTAAATTTATTCGCAATTTCGATAATTTTGTCAATCTGCTGTAGAAACTTGATCAGCAGGAACCAATTTATTGATATTTGATTTTCTGACTCTAGGCTCTATAGTATGCGGATTCACTTGGAAGTATTTAGCGGCTTGCGTCATCCCAAAACTTAGTAAAACATCATTTCCTAAATGTTTGATAGTTGTGGGTTGATCTAAGTTTATATCTAAACATTTAATAATTTCTAAGGCGACGGCTTTAGCTAATAAAGGAGGAACAGAATTTCCTATTTGTCGAAATCCATGCCATTTTGTGACATGGAACCTAAACCAATCTGGATAAGAATGTAAACGCGCTGCTTCACGCACAGTAATACATCTGGGTATCAACGGATGAATTGGTCTAGGGGAAGTAAAAGCTCCTCGATTACTAGGAGTTCCGGCTCTGAGAGTATTACAAATCCCGTCCGGGTCAAGTTTATGGAAGCGACTAATTCTTTCCGTTTTACCATAAGCTGTAGCTGCAAATCTGGTAATAGATTCTAAATTATGCTTTGTTCTTAAACTTGAGGTCAGGATTCTAGAGTCATACTGACGTTGATATGAATAGTCATTATCTGTAGAACCCAGCCCACGAAGTAGCCGACCATAATCACTGGGCTTACCAAAATCTGCAACTACCCAATCACGTTGATATAATTTCCGATATTTTTCTATTTTGGGCAAGTCTTGAAGTGCATCCCAAACCGTAGGAGTTAAAGTCAATTCTGTAGCTCTTGTGCTGAGGCTAGCCGAAGCAAGTGTAGATTTATTTTGTTTAGCAGGTTTAGTAATTATATCTGGGTAATTGGGTAATTCTAAGCCTGACGGCAACCCAAAATAAATAATCTTTCCCGATTTTGTGGTACTCCGAAATGAGCAGCATTTAAAATTTGGTATTTTTGCCGGACTTGGTAACCATTGCTAGCAAATTTATTAATTATTTCTGCAATAAATTCTTGATGTTTTCCGGAGACCATTCCTTTGACATTTTCAATAACAAAAAACTTGGGCTGTAGTTCTAATACTAATCGAATATAATGAAATACCAGAAAATTTCTAGGGTCGTCAAAAGAACGTTTACCTATTAATGAAAAGCCTTGACATGGGGGACCACCAAACACGACATCAATTTCGCGATCGCCAATCGATGATTTTTGTCTAATTTCTTGACTGGTAATTTCTTCAACAGGCTGGCACAAAACGCTCCAAAAAGGAAAATTAAACTCGTGCGTTGCACAGTGGATGGGGTCTATTTCTACAGATGCAAGTACATCAAAACCTGCTTGTTCAAAGCCCAGGCTCATCCCACCAGCACCAGCAAATAAATCGACAGCGATAGGTCGTTGTTTTCTCATCTACCTGACCACCTTTTCAATTCCTCCCTACTCCCTACTCCCCAACACCCGGTAGCATTTGCAAAATTTCTTGAGCCACGCGATCGCATACCCCTAGTTCTCCCAAAAGCTGCCGCATTTCGGCATAATCAGCCAAAGTTTGCGCTCGACGCTCAGGATTTAGCAGTAATTCCATCGATGCTTGAACAATATTCTCTGCTGTGGCTTGCTCTTGTAATAACTCTGGCACAATGGGTTTCATTACCACTAAATTAGGTGGGGAAGCAAAAACTATCGACCCTTTGAGGATTTTACGGGCAATCCAAACCGTAATCGGATTGAGACGATAAACCACAACTTGCGGCACATTTAGTAAAGCTAGTTCCAGGTTGACAGTACCAGATTTACTTATGGCAAAATCAGCTGCGGCAAATACTTCTTTTTGTTGACCAGATAAAACTGTCGCCCGCAAACCATAACTTTGAATTGCGGCTTCGATTGGCTGTCTGTAAGCTTCTAGTGACAGGGGAATCCAAAAATGAACTTCTGGTAATTTAGCTTGAATCGTTTGAGCTGCTGCAAAAATCACCGGTAAAAGATATTTTAGCTCTTGACGACGAGAAGCGGGAAGTAGTGCGATCGCCTTTTGTGCTGGTGGAATTTGCAATTGAGCGCGGGCTACTTCACGACTAGGTGCATCCTGCATTCGATCAACCAAGGGATGACCAACCCAGCTAACTTCTGCGCCGTTCTCGCGAAAATAACGGGCTTCTTCGGGGAAGATAGCCAAAAGTTTATCTGTAAAACCGACAATTCGGGATGTATTACGCAAACCCATTGACCACGCCCATTCTTGGGGAGCGATGTAATAAACCACTGGTACTTGTGGCAGATGCTTTTGCATATAAGTGCCAATACCCAAGTTTGGCCCCATATAATCAATTAGTACCACTAAATCAGGGGGATTGTCTTTGAGAAAGGCGATCGCTCGTCGTTGTACCTGAATAGTCGGGAAAATATAAGGCAGAGATTCTATCAAACCCATCGAGCCAATACCACTAGTTTTACCCAAAATAGTGGCTCCAGCTGCTGCCATTTTTTCTCCCCCCAGCGCCACAATTTCTAATTGCAAACCAGCAGTAGCAGCTTGACGCTGGATAGCTGTAATTAGCAATGAACCTTGCAAATCGCCAGATACCTCGCCAGTGCTGATAAATATCCGCATTTTATAATTACTAAAAATTAAAATTTAATTCATTAAAAGTTAGCGCTCAAGCCTTTGTAGAGACGCGATTTATCGCGTCTTTACTAATCTAGGACTCATCACTCCCGCCTGGTTTTTTCCTTCCTGGAATTAAGCCACGTCTTCCTGGCATTTGAGAAAGGAGCAAAAAACGACGCAGGTATTGCAATTGTTCCGTTTCTCCCAACTGTTCGAGCCTGTTCCAAAGCCTCCTTAAAACTTAAGCCAGACCGATAGAGAATCCGAAACGCTTTTTTGAGAACTTGCAGGTCGGTTGAGTTCATCCCAGAACGTTTGAGTCCCACTAAATTCAGGGTTCTGACCCGTGCTGGATTTCCCTCCACCAACATATAAGGAGGCACATCCCGGTCAATACGTGCCATACCCCCGACCATTGCGTGTTGACCAATGCGGACAAATTGATGCACACCTAAAACTCCACCTAGCCTAGCGCGTGACTCTATGTGAACATGACCTGCCAAAGCTACTGAGTTAGGAATAATTACGTTGTCTTCAATTATGCAGTTATGAGCTACGTGGACATAAGCCATTAAAAGGTTATTGTTGCCAATCACCGTAGCTTCACCAGCACCAGTAGCGCGGTTAATAGTGACATACTCACGAATCAAGTTATTGTCACCAATTTTGACCCAAGTCGGTTCTCCCACAAACTTGAAATCCTGGGGTTCCATACCGATAGCTGCGCCTGGAAAAATTTGATTTCGCGCCCCAATCTCACAAGGCCCTTCTAGCACTACATGAGCGCCAATAATTGTTTCCAGACCGACTTTGACATGAGCTCCAATCACAGCATAGGCACCGACTTGTACTGTAGGGTGGAGTTCCGATTTAGGATGAATTACAGCAGTTGGATGAATAAGCGTCTTCAAGGGTGAATCTCCAGAACTTTTTTAAGTGTAGAGACGCGATTAATCGTGTCTGTACAATAAGTGGACGAAAGTGTCGAGTCAAGCAAGTTATGTGTAAGGGAGACGAAAATCTAGAAATTATCAAATGCTGTTGTGGATTGTTTTTTATCTGCTATTCTTATTTAGGTTAAGCTCAGAGTAAATCACGGCTTTACCCACCAGCACCACAGCAAATTATTAGTTAATCAGAGAAAACATTAATTCGCCTTCAGCAGCGAGTTGACCGTCAACCTCAGCACGGGCTTGCATTTTACTGAAACGACGTTGTTTTATCCACAACAGTTCCACTGTCATCACTAGCTGATCTCCTGGAACGACTTGGCGGCGAAAGCGCACTTTATCAATACCAGCAAAAACGAATAGTCCGTTTTCAAACTCAGACTGTTGCTTGAGAACAATACCCCCAACCTGTGCCATAGCCTCAACAATTAGCACTCCTGGCATCAGTGGCTGTTCGGGGAAATGTCCTGGAAAATGGGGTTCGTTGATAGTAACATTTTTAACGCCTACAGCCAATTTTCCTGGAACATAGTCAATTATTTTATCTACAAGTAAAAATGGGTAGCGGTGGGGTAGCAATTTCTGAATTTCTTCAGAGGAAAATGTGGTTTTAATTTCAGTAATCTGTTCTGGCGGTAGATGTAGCTACAGTAGTATCGGGACTATTCACTTCAGTGACGATTGCCATTAGCGGTATGTTGATTTTTAATTGATAAATGAAGTAGGCAGGGATGAAAACCTGTAAAAATTGAGATTTTAGACTTTAGCCTGCCAACTCTAAAATTTTCCGAGCCAGTTGAATGTGTAAATTGTGGCTGGCTTTATACGCTAAGAAATGAGCTTGCGGAAAAGTTCCCAGTAAACTCAAATCTCCTACTAAATCCAAGATTTTATGACGAACTGGTTCATTTGCAAATCTTAATGGTGGATTTACCAAACCTTCAGATCGAAAAACCAGGGCATTATCCAAGCTACCACCTTTAATTAACCCTGTTTTTTGTAAATGTTCAATTTGATGCAGTAAACCAAAAGTCCGAGCCGGGGCAATTTCTTCAGCAAAACTGGCACTCAGTGACCAACTATGCCATTGATTACCAATAGCCGATAGCTCAAAATCAATTTCGTAACTAAAACGGGTTTTTGATGCTGGTAGGGCGCAAGCAAAAGCATCATTTTCATAAATCCATATTGGCTCTTTGACAACCAAAGGAACTTGGTTGTTAATTGGTTGTGATACAAGCCAACTTGAGCAATACTTTCAGTCCATACCTTTGCCGAACCGTCTAATAGTGGGACTTCTGAGCCATCAATTTCAATTCGGGCGTTATCCACCCCCATTCCTACAAGTGCTGCTAATAAATGCTCTACTGTGCGAATGCAGGCTTCACCCTCACCTAATTGAGTTGAGAGCAGAGTTTGATTTACTGCCGTAACTTGGGCGGGAATGATTGGTAAATCCGGCAAATCCACCCGGACAAAGTAGCGTCCACTACCTGGCTCAGATGGTAATATCCGGACATGGGTAATCACACCACTATGCAGTCCCACTCCAGTTTGGGTGATTTCCGCTGCTATGGTGTGCTGTTGCATAAGCAAAAAATTAATATATTTTGATTTGTATGATTCATCTTAAGTTTCGGTAAAAACCCTGATAATCCCCTCAATAAAATGTTCGTTATGCCTTTATGGAAACAGTATTGAGGTAAATGTGAAAATTAGCAAGTACCTATACCCAGGGCGCGTAAAAGTTAAATGTTTACCCTGAGCAACTGTGCCTTCGTAGCAGGTAAGTCGAGGGGTCAAAAGTAAAAGTTCAGTCACAATTGACTAATGACCAATGACCAATGACCAATGACTAATTAAAACCTTTCACCAATACCAAAATTGATGCGACTATCGCCATCATCGTTAATGCCGTAGTCAATCCGAATTGGGCCTAGTGGAGATTGTACACGCACACCAAGTCCATAGCCGTAGCCACTACCGTTTTTGTTTAATACTTCAGCCGGTCCTAGTTGTAGTTCCCAGATCACTACCAAGATCAAAAAACAGTGCGCCACTGACTACTGAGAAAACAGGGAAGCGATACTCAACAGATGCTTGTACGTAACTGCGTCCACTGCTTAATGCTCCTTCTTCGTAACCCCGAACGAGTTGCTACCGCCGAGGGTAAAAGCTTCATAGGGAGGCAAGTCACCGAGGATTGTTCCCCCTTGCAGGTTAAATGCTAGGGTTTGTGGCCCTTTGGTGAAGTTAGTAAAATTAACAGGTAAGTATTGGCTATAGTTACCTCGTAATCTAGTGAGAAAAATACTACCTAGTCCGACTGGTACGGACTGATCTACCCCAAAGCGCAGGAAGGAACCGCTGGTGGGTTGTAAGGGGTTATTACGCAGATCGCGCTGTGCGCCTAGTTGTAATAGCAGCAAATCATCTTCACCTTCACCTGATAAAGCTCAGGGGAATTCGTTCTCCGGCGACTCCATCCTCGTCGAATACGGCTCCTTCTGGTCTGACATTACCATCGGCATCACGGGTGGAAACTCGTTGATACTGTAATCCGGCTGAAGCTGTCCATTCCGATCTTTTATAGGGATTTGGAGATAGAGGACGGGTAAAGGTAACACCACCACCTAGTCGGAGAACACGGGGGCGATCGCCATCTGTGCTCATTGTTTCCTCTGGTTCAAATGTCCTAATATCACCATCTTGTCCATCAAAAATCAATGAAATGGAACTGCGGCGAAACAGATTGGTTGTATAAGAAGTTCTGTAGGGATCACCTGCAATCCAAGGGTCTGTAAACCGGAGGTCAAACAGCAGTTCCCGTTGTCCTACCTGTACTTCTGCGCCCAGGTTTTGGTTTCTTCCTGCAGGTTTTGCTGCTGATAACTAACAGTACCAAATAGTCCACTAGCAGAACTAAACCCTGCTCCAGCCGCAATAGAACCACTACTACGTTCGGCTACATTCACTACTACATCAACCTTACTAGGGTCTGTACCAGGGTCAAGGGAAACATTTACATCTTCAAATAACCCTAGTCCAAATACCCTCTGTAGGTCTCTTTGTACTATGTTGCGGTTAAATACTTCTCCTGGCTTTAATTCCAGTTCTCGCGTGATTATATACTCCTGTGTCCGACCCCGAATTGGTTCTCCCTTTCTCGTCTGTCTCCTGACCTTCGCTATTGCGGAACCGGACTTTGAGATTTTCTACTACCCCTTCCGCTACTTGCAGGGTCACAACTCCAGTTTCCGAGATTTGAGGCGATCCAATGACGTTTGCTAGTACGTAACCTTGTTCTTGATACTGCTCGGTTAACTTCTTGATGCCTTCTTGCAATTCGCGCAGGTTGAGGACTTGACCATATTGCTCGCGAAATACTTCATCCACAGTACTAGCAGGCAGTACAGAAGGAACATCAGTTCCCGGATTGGCTTGCACTTCTACTTTACTCAGGACGGGGTTGGGTTGGACAATAAAGCTCACCCGCACACCCAAAGGTGTATCTTCTGGCACTGCCTGAACGTTGGCGAAGAAGCCAGTACCAAAGATGGCATTAATATCTTCTTGCAGTTGAGATGCGAGTTGTTGTTCGACCTGGTTGGGTACGAATTACTCGATAAACTTGGTCTTCCAGTTCTGATGTTAGTTCTCCTGTCTCAGGTTTAACAACTACTTCTGATACTAGTACGCGAGGTTCCTCAGCATTTGGGGTGGCGTTGGGAGTATTTAAATTTCCCGGACTGGGAGTAGTTTCAGGGGTTGGTGACGGTACCGGCTGGTCCACTTGTGGGGGTACAATCTCTGGAACAGAATTAGGCTGTTGGGTGAGAAAATTTGCCGTTTTTTCAGAGTTTGGACTAACTTTCGGCGTTGTCAAGGTGGGGATTATTACTCTGATGTCGTCTTCTGGGCTGATTTAACAGGGATAATTGTAACAAAAGATGGAACTTCTATGGAGTTAGAGTGAAAGTTGAGAGTTTCACTTGCTGGAACCGCTTGATTAATTTCAGGTGTGAAAACTTCTGCTGTCTGTCCTGAACTATTAATGGTTTGGGCATTGGCACTAGATGTTACGCCTAATGGCGTTGCCATTGCTACCATTGCTACCCATACGGGAGATAAACGCATTTTATTTAAATTCCTCTTCACGTCCACACACCATTCGCTTGGCAATCATGCTCTTATGCAAAAGATACCGGGTCAAAATAAAATTGTTTGCTATTGCCTCTTTACTTTATAAGTCGCAAGGCATCAGTCAAAAACAATTCAAGTTTTACTTTCTACTGCTTGTAGCACTCGTTGTAAAACTTCCTGGTAAGCATTCTCTACATTCCCCAAGTCACGGCGGAAACGGTCTTTATCCATAACCCGCAGGTTAGGATCTGCTTCGGTCGTGTTCCACAAACGGCAAGTATCAGGGCTAATTTCATCTGCCAAGAGTATTTGCTGTTGTGAGTCCAAACCAAATTCTAGTTTGAAGTCTACTAGGGTAATGCCGCACTTTTGCCAAAAGTCACGGAGAAACTCGTTGACTTGCAATGCTAGATTGTTAATTGTATCTACTTGTTCCGGTGTTGCTAGTTCTAGCAGAAATAGGCGATCGCGTGTTAACAGTGGATCTCCCAATTGGTCGTTTTTGTAATAAAACTCTACCAACGGTTGTTTCAGCACCGTACCTACAGTTAATCCTGTTTGCTGACAAAGACTACCAGCAGCAATATTTCTGACCACTACTTCTATTGGCACAATCTTGACAGCCTTGACTCGCATTTGATGCGGATTAGGACTATCAATATAGTGGGTTTTTATACCATAGATTTCCAACTGCTGAAATAACTGGCTAGAAATGGTACAGTTAATTTTTCCCTTGTCGATAATACTGCCACGTTTCTGGGCATTAAAAGCAGTGGCATCATCCTTAAAATCAGCTAACAAGACTTCTGGATCGTCCGTTGCATAGAGAATTTTAGCTTTGCCTTCGTATAACTGAGAGTAAACAGACATGATGTGAGGTAAAGTTTGAGGAAGTGGGCAGCTTTAGCCCTTTCAGGCTTAACTATTTTATCTTTAGTTCTTCCAGGTCTGCTATTGGTGGTGACTTGGCTATCCTTGATCGGTTGATCTCAAGCACCTACACTCTAGCAGGATGAGAGTCAGGGTAAGTTGTCGAACAAAGACAACGGAACTCTAACCTTTGATGGTAGACAATTATAGTTAGGGTAGGGTAAGTTTTATCACCTGCATATAATTATCGGGGGGCAGAAAAACTCTAAAACCATTGAAAAAATACAGATTAATACCGTATGAATGGAACCTTTTAGCACAATCAAAAGTACCTAAGCCATCAAACAGATTATCATTTAATGAAATTAATTAGCAAGAGCAAAATATGATGTTTTTGCTCATCTAAGTAAATCAATTGTTTATACTGCTTGTTGTCAAGCGTTTCATGTTTGATCCTGAGCCTTTAAATTCAAACTCAGAATTAACCCTTTTCCCCACAATCCCTGCCAGAATGAAAGTGTTGAGATCAACTTCTTTGGTCTGACACAGAAAAGATTAAGGTATTTAATTATTTAGCTATATTAAGGGATTTCTCAGTAAAAAAAATACCCAATCATTTGAGACAAGGAAAATCAGGAAAAATAAGTGGACTGGGATCTGGAAGTTAGAGAATTTATTTCTGGAAAATCCCGAAAACAGAAACAATATTTAGATAAATGGCTAAAAATAATGAATAAAGATGATTTTCTCTATCCTCGTGGGCGCTACTATGGTCATGTAAAGCCTGAAAATTTGGTTTTTAATGCCAATTTGCAGGAATTTGCTCAACGTATTAGTTACATCTGTAATTTAGAAACAGGTGGAAAGTTGACCCCAGATGAAGCTTATGAACAAATCAAGGCTTTGTGGAAACAGTTGAAAAAAACGAAAAAACAACTGCAAATTGGTGAAAGTCCCTTTAAAGGTGATGATGAGGAAAGTACAAGCTGAGAGACTACAATCAGCTATCAGTTATCAGTCAAACGACCTTGATTACTGATAACTGTTCACTTTTGACTGATTTAAGCTACTGTGGTCAGTTTTCCGGCAAATACCACCTTTTCATAGTAATCCTGCAACTGACAAGTCGCAGACTGACCATCCCCAATTTTCTGCTTCCCTACGGGCGTTTTCACGAATCACTTCTCGTTCTTTTTTGTGTTCCAGGAGGCAAACAGTGGCATTAATGGCATCTTGAATATCTGCTGTGGGATCAAAAAGATAGCCATTTACACCGTCCGTAACAATATCAGGAATTCCCCCAGAACGGGCTGCTACAACTGGACATCCCGCCGCCATGGCTTCTAGTAAAACTAAGCCTAGTGTTTCTGTCCGAGAAGGAAAAATAAAGGCATCAGCGCTAGCAAAGGCAGAACCTAATTCTTGTCCTGTGAGATACCCAACAAAATGAGTGTCAGTATCTGCAAAATGTTTTTCTAATTCTTGACGGTGGGGACCATCACCGACTAATGCCAATCGGGCATGAGGAATTGCCTCTAATATGGGCTTGATGCGTTCAATTTCCTTTTCGGCGGAAAGACGACCGACATACAGCAGTAGGGGACTTTCTGGGTGATTTTGGGACAGACGCGATCGCATCTCCAAACTAGCTAAATCAGGATGAAAGAATTCTGTATCCACACCCCTCTGCCACACCTTTACCCGTTCAATACCGTGTCCAGTCAGTTCTTCCATCATCACTGTAGAGGTGCAAAGATTTAAAGCGGCTTGATTATGAGCGCCTTTGAGCAATTCCCACAGAAATCCTTCGAGCATTCCCAAACCGTAGTGCTGGAGATATTGAGGTAAATGGGTATGGTAAGATGCAACTAGCGGTATTTTAAGCATCTTGCTATAAAAAATCCCAGCCAATCCTAAGACAGCTGGATTCACCACATGAATAATATCTGGCTGAAATTCTTCTAAAGCATAACCAATGGCAGGACGTGGTAAAGCCATTTTTAACTCTGGATACAATGGCAGAGGAAAGCCAGTAACACCGTAAACTTTAGCTCCTTTATGTTCAGTAATTCCACCATCAGGGGCAAATACTAGTACTTGGTCGCCATTACGTTGTAGATGGTCAACAGTATGGCGTAGGCGCGTTACTATGCCGTCAATCTTGGGCAGAAAGGTTTCAGTAAATAAAGCGATTCTCATAAAAAACTAGATAAGCAGATAATCCCAGATTCTTTTACATTGCAGTCAATTACCCGCAGATTGTCAGTCTGAGGCTATACATACAAATCCTGCTTACGCAGGTTCTGTGGTAAGTCCGCCTTGCTAGGTAGAAGTGGGCAAAATGCCCACTTCACAAAATATATAGTTGATGCTCAACAAAAATTAACTGTCCATCATGTTGTGCTAAGACATGACGAACAGTTTCCAGCAGGCTTGAATCTACTTTCTGTGCCAAGAAACCTTGGGCAGAATTTGCTTGTGATCAACTCGTGTTTGATACTTGACGGCAAAGTTTAACAATGAATCAAGTAAGGAATCCGAGAGATAATGGGGCTGTAAGCCTAAATCCAGCAGTTTGGTGTTTTTAGCGTTGAAGTAATGTTCTTCTCTCTCAACTCTGGGGTTATCCAGGTGATTGATGTCCACATTCAGCCCGATGGCATTTCCAGCTTTTTTCACCATTAATGCCAAGTCACCAATGCTGAATAGTTCAGTAAATTGGTTAAATACTCGGAATTCTCCGGGTTCGGCGGGGTTAGCGATCGCTAGTTCTACACATCGCACTGTATCCCGAATATCCAAGAATCCACGAGTTTGCCCACCTTTACCGTAGACGGTTAGCGGGTGAGCGATCGCAGCTTGAATACAGAAACGGTTCAGGGCTGTACCAAATACACCATCATAATCAAGGCGATTAATTAACATTTCGTCCATTCCCGTTTCTTCGGTCAGAACGCCATAAACTATCCCTTGATTTAGGTCTGTAGCCCGCAGTCCCCAAGTGCGGCAAGCAAAGTTGATATTGTGACTATCATGAACTTTGCTCAAGTGGTACATCGAACCCGGCTGCTTCGGATACGGTAAGGTATCTTTGCGGCCGTTGTGTTCAATTGTGATGAACCCTTCTTCAATATCAATGTTGGGTGTACCATATTCACCCATTGTTCCCAGCTTCACCATGTGGCAATCTGGGAAATCTTCTCGCATGGCGTACAGCAAGTTTAAAGTGCCGACGACATTATTAACCTGAGTGAGAACGGCGTGTTCTCGGTCAATCATCGAAAAAGGCGCTGAACGTTGTTCACCAAAATGCACGAGGGCGTTCGGCTCAAATTGGTGTAAAACTTGCTTGAGAAATTCGTAATTAGTAATATCGCCAACGAATAGGTCGATACATTTACCAGTCAAATCTTGCCAGCGCTGGAGGCGTTGCTGAATTGGTGCGATGGGAGTCAGAGTTTCGATACCCAATTCATTATCCCAGTGCCGCCGCACCAAACTATCTAAAATTCCAACTTCGTAACCTCGGTTGGAAAGGTAAAGTGCAGTTGCCCAACCGCAATATCCATCACCACCAATTACCAGGACTTTCATCTTCACCAGTTTTTACTCGCTGATAGCTAAATCTATCAGGTTTCTGTACCCTCTCAACCATCATTCTTGTAAAAATAGGTGATTTTGGGTTGGGAAATCAGGCAGATGAGGATGATCAGGAATCATATTTTTTCGCTATGCTTCCCCATTTCTCTACTTTCTCCTACTCCTGAATCCTGTACTGGTAGGCGATGTAGTAAAACAAATGATAATAATCTGAAAATTCTTCATTCTGGCTGCGCGCCTGCCAGAAATATTGGACTTCATCCTTAGTTAGACTCAATGACATTGAGCTTATTTGCTGGTCAACTTCCACAAGTAGCACTCCAGATACACCTTGATCTGTTTCAAAGTTGGGGTTATGCGTTATTTTGCTATTTTGTTCTATTGACTCACGTATCTTATAACCAGCCCATGCCCGAATTTCTACATAATTATTTATTGGTGATACCAAAACAATTCCATCATTGTTTGCCTTAGATGGCAAGGTATTCCAATTACTAGGATATGGAAATTCAAATCCATAACGCGAATTAGTATAAGTATTCCATGTAACTTTAGGAGCAAGGAAACTGCTGCCTGTACAACTCCACAGACTCAATAACAAGGCAGTTTTGCCGCTAAGTCTTACAATTCTAGTATAAAATCGCCGTGTTAAACTACAGGTTTTTACTGTAGTGCTAGACATAATTATATTTTTTCTCAAGTCACTTATGTTTCAAATTTACCAGATAAACCGATTTATATCAATAAATTACCGGATTTTTCACCCTGGTTAGTTGCATAAGCACAAATAGGTAAATGTTTTATAAATAACTTAGTTCAATCACTATGTCATTACTGAATGTAAACAAATGTAACAATATTGCTGTCAAAACGCTTTAATGTCTTGACACCTCACAAAATAACCGATAACGTAATATACATACCCGGGTAAGGCCGTCAAAGAGTTATATGCAAACTAAGCAAAAGGTTACTTTATATCTGTCGCCAGAACTTCACAAAAAACTGAAGATTCGTTCAGCTATTGATTCAGAACCGATGTCAGAGCTTGCCGAACGCGCCCTAGTCTTCTACCTAGCTAACTCAGAACTAGTTGAGGAAGTTGAAGCTTCTGCTTATGGACGAACGCATCGAATTTACTCCTGTCCAGAGTGTGAGAGTTCATTAGTCTTACGTGATGGGGAACTGATTGCCATGAGCAGTCAAGCAGGAATAATCCCAGAGCATCTATCCATTGACGAGATGGAAAAAGATGAAACTCATCCCAAGGGTGAGGAAGAATTGGTTCCTTGCTAGGTAAGAATGATGAATGAACAGTTCATGATTCGGTTGCCACAACCAACAAACGATGTCTTTACTGTATAAGGTCTCAAGTAGGTCGATTGTATGAAAGAAGAGCTCAATATCTTAATTCAAGCTCAATATCCTCTAATCTACCTTGTGACCTCCGAGGAAGAACGGGCGGAACAGGCAATTTCCACAATCGCCCAATTATTAAAGCCCCAACGCCGCGTTTACGTCTGGACAGTAACTCACGGCATCGTGGAACATGGGCAACCCCGGAACGTCACCCAACACAACACTGTTTCGCCGGAGGCTGCGATTGAGTGGATCATCCGGCAGAAAGAACCTGGTATATTTATTCTTAAAGATTTACATCCGTTTATTGATGCGCCTGCTACAACGAGATCCTTACGTGATGCGATCGCTAGTTTTAAGGGAATGCAGAAAAACATCATTTTGATGTCACCCATGCAGCAAGTTCCCATTGAATTAGAGAAAGAAGTTGTCGTTCTTGACTTCCAATTGCCAGACATGGCGGAGTTAAACAAAGTTTTAACCTACCATTTAGAGCAAAATCGAGGCAGACGGCTGACAACCGAGGCGCGAGAAAAGCTTCTCAGAGCAGCTTTAGGTTTAACTAAAGATGAATCCGAGAAAGTATACCGTAAAGCACAGGTAACAACTGGACGCTTGACGGAGGATGAAGTAGATATAGTTCTATCTGAGAAAAAGCAACTCATTCGGCGCAATGGTATTTTAGAATACATCGAAGAAGATGCAACCATTGATGCTGTAGGTGGCTTAGAAGAACTAAAAAGGTGGCTGAAACAGCGCTCTAATGCCTTTACAGAAAGGGCTAGAGAGTATGGTTTGCCTCAACCCAAAGGAATGTTAATACTTGGTGTTCCTGGTTGTGGTAAGTCACTAATTGCCAAAACTACCTCCCGACTGTGGGGTTTGCCATTACTACGCCTAGACATGGGACGAGTATATGACGGCTCAATGGTGGGACGAAGTGAAGCCAATCTACGTAACGCCCTAAAAACAGCAGAATCCATCTCTCCAGCGATTCTGTTCATAGACGAATTAGATAAATCCTTTGCAGGTAGCTCAGGTTCATCTGATTCTGATGGTGGTACATCAAGTAGAATCTTTGGTTCTTTCCTAACTTGGATGCAAGACAAGAAATCTCCCGTATTTGTCATGGCAACTGCGAACCGAGTCGAACGCTTGCCTGGAGAGTTTCTGAGGAAAGGACGCTTTGACGAAATTTTCTTTGTGGATCTGCCCACAGCCGAAGAAAGGCAGGATATATATAATATCCACCTCACCAAACGTCGTGAAGACATTTCCCGATTCGACCTTGAGCAATTAGCCAAGATGTCTGACGGCTTCTCTGGGGCAGAAATTGAACAAGCACTTGTGGCGGCAATGTATGAAGCCTTCGCCCAAGACCGCGAGTTCACCCAATTAGATATTATTGCTGCACTCAAAGCAACTCTGCCGTTGTCACGTACCATGCAAGAACAGGTAACAGCCCTGAGAGATTGGGCCAGACAGCGCGCACGACCCGCCGCAGCCTCCGTCGCTGAATATCAGCGCATGGAGTTTTAAAAGCTTTCCCCTGCTAATACCAGGGGCAAAGGCTAGCCCCAAAAGCTAGCAGCTAAGAGAAAAAGCCGCATTTCCATCAGCGCGGCTTCCCGAAAAAAAACCGTTGTCTTTTTTCTCACTCTTCTCACTGGAGGAAACCCAAATGTCTCATTTTAGCACACTGCGTACCAAAATCACCGATGCTGAGATCCTCAAGTCTTCTTTGCGCGACTTAGGTATAAGCGTGAAGACTGAAGCGGATGTTCGTGGTTACAATGGTCAGCGCGTTCGTTCAGACATCGTAGCTGTTTTGGAAGGTGAATATGATCTAGGTTGGTCTCGCAATAGCGATGGTTCCTTTGACCTCATCGCTGACCTGTGGGGCGTTGCTAAGAAGCACAATCAGACCGAGTTGATCAACTCCATCAACCAAAAGTATGCAGTTAACAAAACCTTGTCTGAAGTAAAACAGCGCGGTCTGCAAAACGCCAATGTCAAATTGGTATTGCAATAGAATTTTCTCAGCGCGTTCCCAAAGCTGAACGGGTTAACCACTTCATTAGCGGTTAGCCCGCTTTTTTATGCCTTTTTAATGGGTGTTTGTGGAACAGGTATCTTGCCTGTTCTGGGCAGGATTAATTTAAAGCCTCCGAGAGTTAATAATTCTTTGGCGAAGGCTGAACGCTCACAATAATCTTGATATTATACACATGATAACCTAGTTCATTTTGAATGAAACTAAGAAGTTTGGATTTATGTTTAAGTAGCCATTAATGTTTTATTAAGGGCTTCAAACGCCTCAATCTGATGTTGGAAGGGCATTTTAGAAGCGATATTAGCATCTCTTGATTGAGCAAGATTAATAGATTGGTACATTATGGTGTTGTCCTAGCCGATTTTTACCTAGTAGTGCCGAGTCAATTTGACCACTAGGTTAGTTTGCCCATAATGTATGCTTAAAACTCTCACGGGTTAAAATTTTCTATCTACTAAACCTGACTTAAATCTAAAACAAACCACTGATCATCACTCATGAGATTCCTCATTTTGTGGTAATGCCAATGTGTAAGTCCCATAAGTTTATCTAACTTTCACATGAACATAGTGTTTATACGGTTATGATTATATCCATAGATATTTACAATAGTTAACATAAGTTATCGCAGTCACTCTAATTCTCAACGATAAATCAAAGGTTTCGAGTATTTAGCAACAGCTATATAGCTAGTTTGAGGGTTTGAAGGGCTGATGTGTTAATTAAAGGAACAAACTACGTATGATCCACTCGGAACTGATGATGTCGAATAATATACTTGATGAGTTGAAAACTTGTACTCAACTGCAATACAATGGCTGTCTAAAGGTTAGAAGTACCAAAGGACACCAATGGACTTTCTATTATCGTCTAGGACGGATAGTTTGGGCGGATGGAGGAAGCCACCCTTTCCGGCGCTGGCGGCGAAATATGGCTCAATACTGCCCCCAAATTGATATAGATAAGTTGAATTTACGTAGAGAAGACGTAGAAATCAATTGCTGGGATTATCACATCCTGGAAATTCTGTATAAAAAACAGCAAATTCAACGACAACAAATTCACTCTATTATAGAAAACACAATAGCGGAACTGTTGTTTGATTTAGCTCAACAAACAAATTTTGTGGCTGTAAGTTGCGATCGCACTCAGGAAGTGATCATAGACACACCAGTAAGTTTCACGATTGCGGATGTCTTCATGAAACAAATGCAAGACTCGTGGAAAATTTGGTCAGAAGCTGGTTTGGCTAATTTTTCTCCCGACTTAGCGCCACTTTTGCGGAAACCAGAACAACTCGCCCATCATGTAAGTGAATCTGTCTATAAAAAGTTTGTAAATTTGCTCAATGGTAAATACACTCTGCGAGATTTAGCAGCGAAACTAAAGCAGAGTATTGTCCCTCTCACCCGTTCATTGGTTCCCTATATGATCACAGGGATTATTGAACTGGTAGAAGTACCTGATACGCCTATCTCATTGACAGAAGTCAAGAATAATTCCGTTTCCACCCAAGCTAGAACATCAACTGCGCCACTGATAGCTTGCGTAGATGATAGTCCTCAGATTTGTAAGACTTTAGAAGAAATTATCGTCCCACATGGACTGAGATTTCTCAAAGTTCAAGATGCTATACAAGCTTTACCCATCTTGATTCAAAATAAGCCAGACCTGATTTTTTTAGATTTGATTATGCCGATTGCTAATGGTTATGAAATTTGTACTCAGTTGCGCCGAATTTCAGCTTTTAGCAACACACCTATAGTTATTTTAACGGGAAACGATGGTCTTTTAGATCGAGTCCGAGCTAAGGTGGTCGGTGCAACAGATTTTATGTCTAAACCCGTAGAATCAGATAAAATAATGGGTGTAGTAGGGAAATATTTACCCGTACAAACTCAAAATCAAGTCAAAAAGAGATTAGTACAGTATGGTGTAAATAATCCGACTATGATTTGGAATAATTAAGTCAAACAATTTTGGATTTTGGATTTTAGATTTTAGATTGAACCCAAAGATAAATCTGGGGGCTTTTACCATTAATGAATTATTGGTTAAGCAGTGTCAAATAATAAAATAATCGAAATTTATTCCTTATTTGTTTGCGTAACGTTTCCGAGAGTAGATAGAGAGGACTAAAGTCCTCACTACAAGCCTTTGATTAAGAAAAAATTTTAAGGGTGGTTTTATAACCACCCCTATAGAACCCTCATATTTAGAATTTATTGGCAATACCCTGATTGGGTATTATGTTTATTCTGAGAGATTAACTAAAGTATCAACTTGAGATGAAGCTAAGGTTGGTGTAGTGAAGATAGTCGAGTAAAGACTTGCAGGTTGCTGACGTGCGAAAACTGGCAGGACTTGACGCGCATGGGCTGCTAATTCTACTGCTTTCACATCGTAAGTCTGCGTAACCAACTTGGGATAGAAACCGATACCGATGATGGGAATGATCAAACAAGCGGTGATAAACAATTCACGGGGTTTGATGTCAGCGATGACAGTATCTAGATGTAATTCTGCATTTTGTTCACCGTAGAATACTTGGCGCAGCATTGATAGTAAGTAAATTGGAGTTAAAATCACACCAACCGCCGACAACACGATGACTACAATTTTGAAGCTGGAACTGTAAACATCGCTGGAGGCGATACCGAGGAACACCATCAACTCACCCACAAAGCCACTCATTCCGGGTAAAGCCAGAGAAGCCATTGCACCAATTGTAAATACTGCGAAGGTTCTGGGCATTACTTTCGCCATACCACCCATTTTGTCCATCATCAAGGTGTGGGTACGTTCGTAAGTTACACCAGATAAGAAGAATAAGCTAGCAGCAATCAAACCGTGGGAAACCATCTGTAATACAGCACCGCTAATCCCAATCTCTGTATAAGATGCAATCCCAATTAAGACAAATCCCATGTGGGCAATTGAAGAGTAAGCCAAGCGGCGTTTAAGATTTGTTTGGGCAAAGGCGCAACAAGCACCGTAGACAATGTTAACTACACCTAATACTGCTAGGACTGGGGCAAAGTAAACATGGGCGTTAGGCAACATTTCAACGTTGAAGCGGATGAGTGCATAACCACCCATTTTTAACAACACACCAGCCAAAATCATGGAACCAGGTGCAGATGCTTCTCCGTGGGCATCAGGTAGCCAAGTGTGTAAGGGGAAGATGGGCATCTTCACACCGAAGGCAATCAAGAAACCTGCATAAGTTAATAATTCTAAGGCTTTGGGGTATTGTTTCATTCCCAGAGTTGCCATGTCAAAGGTGACGGTATCTCCTGAGAATGCCATTGCAAAACCAGCTACCAAGATAAATATTGAGGCTGCGGCTGTATAGAGAATAAATTTAGTGGCTGCGTAACGGCGGTTTTGTCCTCCCCAGATGGAAATTAGCAAATACACAGGTACTAACTCGATTTCCCACATTAGGAAGAACAATAGCAAGTCTTGGGCGACAAATACGCCTATCTGGGCGCTGTACATCACCAACATCAACGCATAAAACAATCGCGGCTTAGTGGTGACTTTCCATGCCGCGAAGATTGCGAGTGTGTTAATTAAGCCGGTTAATAAAAGTAAGGGCATTGATAAACCATCAACACCGACTGACCAATTTAAACCTAATTGGGGAACCCAAGCATAGTTTTCTACGAGTTGCAGTGTGGGGTTTTGGAAGTCGTAGCTATACCAAAAGGCAGAAATTATCAGTGCAAAATCGGCGATCGCCACTCCCAAACCATACCATCTTACGGTCTTTCCTTCTTTATCTGGGATGAAAGGGATGGCTAAGGCAGCCACCAAGGGCAATAAAATTATGGCTGACAGCCAGGGAAATTCAATAGCATTCATCAGTTCTGACAATTGATTTACCTTTTTGGTTATGATTTCATTATATTAAGGAATTTGTACTTTTGTAAATATTATTTGTCCCTAATATCCACTTTTGCAGAAAATTATAGGAATAAATACTCACCAATTCCTCTCAAAACCATTCTAGTTGTAAACTTTTGCAACGTCAATACAAAAATATATATAAAAAAAGTGACTAAAGTCACCAATTCAAGTTATTATTATCAGCGTTTTGGACAGATAGGAACAATTTCAAACAATCCGATTGACAATTGACCAGACTTCCCCATCTGAGCGCACATAGGGAACTGAGATAGTTTTAAACCCAGTAATAAAGGGCTTGTAGTAGACGTGCCAATACATGGGACTCAAATAATCAGCGCAAGATTTTAGTAGACGGATTTCTGTAGATAGTTCTGCTGCTAGTTGATTAATGCGTTGGGCATGAACCTGAGCTACTTCTCTGGCTTGTTCTAATTCTTGCTCTTGGGTAAGTTGTTGGGATTGTTTTTGCCAATGTTCTAATTCAGCTTGTTTGTATTGTCGCTGTATTTCCAGCGCGGCGATCGCATCGTCTATACCCTTAAGTTCTATAGATAATTGGGCATTTTCTCTGGCTTGACGGCGACAAGCTTCTACCATTGCTGAAGGTGAATCATTCTTGCCAGATAAGACATTATTAATACTCAGGGTAGCCCGTTCTTGCTGGAGTGCCTGAATTTCTGAGTTGAGGGTGGTGATTTCTGTATGAATTTGGTTAATCATTACGGTTTATCCTTGGTAGAGCAACAGACAGGGCGCTGAGGACATGATAAAAATCTAAAACCAATTCACAGCAAGCATTTCACTTTTGACCCTTCGGCTACGCTCAGGGTCAACTTTTGACTTTTGACTTTTGACTTGTGCTATGGCTTGCACCTTGGGTATCCAGAGAAAGCGATCGCACTGTGGCTGTAATTCCGGTTGATTGCCAAGCTGATAACATCGCGGCTTCTACAGCCTGGGAATGCAACTTATCTACTAAAGCTAACAGTGTCGGACCTGCACCACTAATTACCATGCCATAAGCACCAGCTTTCATTGCAGCTGCATTTACAGCATCGTAACCAGGAATCAAAGCTTGGCGATATGGTTGATGCAATCTATCTTGTAAAGCTGTGCTTAACCATTCTCCCTTACCTGTTTGCAAACCGCGCAACAATAACCCCAGATGCGCTGTGTTGAAAATTGCATCTGCACGACTGACTTGAGTGGGTAAAACTTGCCGTGCTTCACTGGTGGAAAGCTCAAAATCAGGAATAGCTAGGACTGGGACAATATTTTCATTCCAGGGAATATCGCAAATTTCCCAATTATCAGCACTGGTAGCAGCGAGACGACATCCCCCCAATAGGGCTGGTACTACATTATCAGGATGTCCTTCCATTGCGATCGCTAATTCCATCACCTGTAATTGAGTCAAAGGCGCACCCGCTAGTTGATTAGCACCCACTAAACCGCCGACAATCGCTGTAGCTGAACTACCCAAACCTCTCGCTAAGGGTACACCAAGCTGAATTTCCATTTTTACCGATGGCGGTGTTTGTCCTATATATTGATATAACTTGACAAAAGCCTGATACAGCAGATTACTTTCATCGGTTTGCACCCGTTCAGCTTCTGCACCTGTGACATCAATAATTAATCCACCTTCATCGAGGCGAGTGAATTTAAACTTGTTGTACAGCGTTAAGGCTGCACCGATACAGTCAAAACCAGGCCCCAAGTTAGCTGTAGTGGCAGGAACGGTAACAGTGATACTAGAAATAACAGACATCTGCAAATACTCTCCAATCATCAACCAGCATCTCATGTTAAGGGGTGATTTGCTCATGAGTATTGCTAATTGCAGCCAGGTATGGTTTGTAAAATTTAGTATATGAGTAAGCGATCGCTGATAAATTCTTTAACGAACTTTCTCAATTATGTGTAAACCTGCTTTGAATGAGTTTAATTGACCGTGAACTAACTCTCGACACTAAACACGTTGCCAAGCATCTCCCAGATACTCCTCAAATGCAACAGCTACTGCAAAAAGAAGGAAGCGCTCATATATTTATTGATGAAGCGACAATATATATAGTTGCTCAAGCAATCAGAGAGCAAGGAGAATTTACAGGGATGATTCGCGGACATGAACGCTATGGATTATACTTTGACGAACCAATTGGATATCGTCTCAGTATTGATGGCGGTAAAATCCCACTTTATTATGCTGAAATGAAAGTAAAAGGAAACAAATACCATGTTATCCCACGCACAAAACCTAGTAGATAATTGGGAATTTTCGGAGCTATGGATAGATCCCACGGCTTCACCTCCATACGTTCTGATTTTATTAAGCGACAGTTCCGGTAAAAGCTGTGTTTACGATCCAAATCAGAATTATGAGTTGGCGTTTTCTAGTGATAGCTACGAAGAAGCAAAACTTTGGCTACTTGAAGATGAATATGAACGAGTCGAAGGAAGATTAACAGCTTCAGTTGCAGCATGAGAAGCTTGTGGCTAGATTTTGCCAACTTAAAGGGTGAGTATTGCTCACCCTACTTTCTGCTAGAAGTTCTCGAAATGAGCGATCGCTTTGAGAATATCTGGATAATTTGCACTCCTTGGGGGTTAAGATGATAAGAGAAAGGAGTGTTTCGACAGGTTTAACTATTGCGCTCATGAGGAACATCTTTCATTCGCCGAGATTCCATATTTTATCAACTATTTCAAAATCACCGACTTTATTATTTGAACTATTGACAATTCCGCCTGAAAATGCTGGAGTATTTCTCATTTTAATTCGTTTGGCTGTCAATGAACTTAATTTTATATCTTTTATCGGGTATTTTTATCACTATAAAATACTTGAAATCCAGCTATGGTGTATTTCTGCGAAGTGCAATTTTAAAACGACGAAAAACTCTATAAGAGAGTATTTGCTGTATTCCTTACATCAATATTTCTACCGCAACAGTAACAAATTTATGATTGGCAAGCATTGATAATTTATACTATCAAGCAATATAGAACAAAGTAATATTTATTTTCAGGGTTGATGATTCCTGAATTGTAATCAGGTGCAAATTCGATATCTATTTGGATGAATTGGGAGATATTTGTCAATTACCTTTATAAATAGCATTAATGGTATTAACCACTGTAGACTCAGAAAAAGCACCCTCTGAGGCTAAGTATTTACTGGAACGTTCCGCTTGTGAGGAAGCAGAAACCGCAAGTAGCGCCATAATTGAATTAGTTACCACAATCATGGTTTACAAGTTTGAAAAATTAAGCCGCAGGGAGGTTGAAGCGATGCTAGGAATCACACTCAAAGAAACGCGAGTTTACCGGGAAATTAAGGAAGAAGGCCGAGAAGAAGGTCGGGAAGAAGGATTACAAAGAGAAAGATCGCTCATCCTGCGTCAACTAACTCGACGAGTGGGAGAACTACCTCAAGATGTGCGTCAGCGTGTGGAAACTCTCTCTTTAGAAGAATTAGAAAATCTGGGTGAAGCCTTGCTTGATTTTACCAGTATGGCTGATTTGCAGTCGTGGTTAGACTAGGCAATGCCTAGCCTATGATGGTTAGAAGTTCTCGAAGTTAGCGATCGCACTCTTCATTTTATCCACCACCTCATCCACAGGGATAGCTCCCAATTCTCCAGAAGCACGGGTACGGATACTTAAGCTGTTAGATTCAACTTCTTTGGCTCCGATCACCGCCATGACTGGGATTTTTTGTTTCTCTGCATTGCGGATAAGTTTACCCAGGCGATCGCCACTGGTATCTACTTCTGCACGGATACCCTCAGCCACCATTTTCGCGGCGACATCCTTAGCAAAATCTAGCTGTGCTTCACCCACTGGTAACAATCTCGCTTGCACAGGTGCTAACCATAAAGGAAAATCACCAGCGTACTCTTCAATCAAAATCCCAATTAGCCGTTCTAGAGAACCAAACGGCGCACGGTGAATCATTACAGGACGTTGGCGGGAACCATCTTCAGCCACATATTCCAAATCAAAGCGTTCTGGTAAATTGTAATCTACCTGAACAGTTCCTAATTGCCATTCTCGTTCTAAAGCATCACTAAAGATAAAATCTAGTTTGGGACCATAAAACGCCGCTTCCCCGATTCCCTCAAAGTAATTCATTCCCAACTTTTCCACAGCGCGGCGAATAGCACCTTCGGCTTTATCCCAAACTTCATTAGAACCAATATACTTATCACTGGCTGGGTCGCGGAAACTGAGTCTAGCTTTAAAATTCTTCAGTTGCAGACTCTTAAACACCGACAAAATCAAATCCACCACGTTGAGAAATTCATTGTCTAGCTGTTCGGGAGTCACAAACAGGTGCGAATCATCCACAGTAAAACCGCGCACTCTGGTTAAACCACCCAATTCTCCTGATTGTTCGTAGCGGTAAACAGTACCAAATTCGGCAAATCGAATTGGTAATTCCCGATAGGAACGTAATTCACTCTTGTATATTTGGATATGAAAAGGACAATTCATCGGCTTGAGGACAAAACCTTGCTCTAAAGCTGCGGCTTCCTCATCATCCGACATCAAAGGAAACATATCTTCCTTATACTTCTGCCAGTGTCCAGAAGTTTTAAATAAATCCACTCTCGCAATATGCGGCGTTACCACAGGTAAATAACCCCGCTTTAGCTGTTCCTTCTTGAGGAAATCTTCTAAAACACTCCGCAACAAAGTACCTTTAGGAGTCCACAAAGGTAAACCCGGCCCCACTTGTTCGGAAAATATAAATAATCCCAGTTCCTTACCGAGTTTACGGTGGTCTCTTCGTAGCGCTTCTTCTTTGCGCCGCTTATACTCAGCCAGTTGTTCTGGACTTTCCCACGCAGTCGCATAGATGCGTTGTAACTGCGCCTTGGTTTCATCCCCACGCCAATAAGCACCGGCTACACTTTCTAATTCAATAGCTTTGGGGTTTAATTCGCTGGTATTTTCTACATGAGGTCCGGCGCACAAATCCCACCATTCATTTCCCAGATGGTAAATTGTGATCGGTTCTTCTTTAATATCTCCCAGGATTTCTAGTTTGTAAGGTTCCTGAATTTCTGAAATTCTTTCTTCGGCTTCTTCTCGGCTGACTTCTTCCCGAATTACAGGTAATTTGCGATTAATAATTTTCACCATCTCTTTCTTGATGGCTTTCAAATCATTTTCGCTAAATGGTTCTGGACTATCGAAGTCGTAATAAAAACCGTTTTCAATCCAGGGACCGATTGTAACTTGCGCTTTAGGAAACAGCTTTTGTACCGCCATTGCCATTACGTGGGAAGCTGTGTGGCGAATCTGCTTTAATGTTTCCGATTCGCTGGTACGAGGTAAATAAATTTTTTCAGGTTGTTCTGATTGAACTGAGAGATGAATTTGGCGACATCGGTTGCTGAACCATTAGCGAAGTGATTACAAAAAGATAATTTTAGTAGTTGAAGCTGTGAAAAATCTACTTAAAGGCTGGGAGGGAGCAGGGTGTAGGGTGTGTTGTCGCGTAGCGCAACGCACCATCTTCAATTCTCGGTGCGTTAGGACTAGCGTCCATAACGCACCCTACTTTTCTTTCCCTACTCAGCACTCAGCACTTTCCAGTCTGCTTCAAATATAGCGAGTTTACTGGCTTTGATTACTGCCAAGTTGACTTTAATATTTCTCTGGAATTAAAGCTTTTCTCATAAACCGCAGCAAATGAGTGTTAAGGACTCAGCACCAAAGTAGGAAATTATGCTTATTCGCTGGCGATACTGACTGTGAGCTACGCTGAGGCTGGGCTGAAAATACTTTGACTGTATATATTTTTTATAGCTTTTTGGGATTTTTGCAAGTTTACACAAAGCTTACGCAAATTATAATTATAGTCTATTTCGTAGCGATTAGAACAGATTTTTCCACAATCTATCTGAGGAGATAGCATCAAATAATGTTAAAAATTGTAAAAAATGTTAATATTCTTAGAGGAGTTAGAAATATACTTTTTATTTATGCGAGACTCGAATGTACCAGGGGCTGAGATGCTGAAAACGGTATTAGAACCTCTACTGGAGGATTTTAATTATTGGTTTGCGCGATCGCGTGAATTGTTAGAAACCGGGCAACTCTCATTTATGAGTCACGAAGAGCAATCAGATTTACTTTTGCGAGTCAAGCAAGCGCAAGATGAACTAAACGCAGCCAAAATGCTATTTACCGCCACGGATGGACAAGTCGGCATTGAGATGACTACCTTAATGCCTTGGCACAGATTGGTAACAGAATGCTGGAATGTATCAATGCGCTTTCGTCAGGCACTAGAAGCCTGAAACTGGACTGCTGGTTGATTTTTGCAGACTGCATTGGCATCAGAACAAGACACTATACAAGTCGCATTAAAGATTCAAAATCCTTAACATTATTTTTATTAACAAATAATGTATCCCATGCTACTTTAGTTTGAATAGATTAACAAATTTTTCCATCAAGATATAGACGCACCAAGGTGCGTGAGATATTCATCTTCGCCGGACTCTGACAATATAGGCGAAGCAAAAGGCTAACCGAATAAAGTTTTAAAACTTGCTGCTCTTAGAGGAAAATCCGATGTTACACCTACTTTACATTCTGGCTTTTACAATTCTGGCTTTTTAGCCGTGGCTAACTTAATCCGCAACTTGATTATGTTCAGTTTTGATCGAGAGCGAGTTTATCCAGGTAAATACTCATCAATGGATAATCAAGGCTATATGTCTTCGAGAAAACAATTTATTCCCCACCCAGAATTATTAGATAACGCGGGTAACTTAATTAAAGAACCTTTGTTAGTCATGCGTTCAGTTAACGTTGAAGATGCTCGTCAACAGTTAGATGCTCTTTATGAATCTTCTCCAGGACACAAAATCGACCGTCAAGAAGAAGGTTAATTTTTGACAGTCATAATTTAGTATTTGTAGCATTGGGGGTTTAGCATTAATTGTTCAACCCCTATAACTACTGAAATTACTCCTGAACATGAGCTTTAGATTCGGGAAACCAGTTTTCTTCTAAGATTTTTTCTCAGGAAGCAATGGGAATCAGGGGAAATATCTCAATCATCAGGATAATGGTGGGTTACGGACTATCGTCCTAACCCACCCTACAACTTGGGGATTTTATCTTATTTAGGGGTTTAGCGTGACTAAACCCCTAAAATTTTGTGAGCTATTCCCTGGTTACGCTTCAATAACCACCCGGAGATTACCCCGTTTCTTCACCACCCGACAAGCTGTTGTACTTACCAGAACGCTCGAACTCCAAATCCAGGATAGTAGGTCCGACTTTCAAATTATGGAATGACAGAGGATTAATTGATTCTGGTAAAGTCGGATCAATAATTCGTAAGCAATTATTTTGAGCATCAGGGACTAAATTAACCACCATTTGCAGCAGTTGAAATATAGTCCCGGTCGCCCAAGCTTGGGGTGTACAAGCAACTGGATACTGTACCGGCGCATGGTCACCATTGCGTTCATAACCGCAGAAAAGTTCTGGAGGACGTTGATATGGTTGCTGACTAGTCATATCAAACAAACCTTGGAATACTTCTAAAGCTTGATCAGATTAGACCGAGCGATCGCAATCCCATTGCAATGAGAGAATTATCGTGAGGCCAAACTGAACCAATATGATAACCCATTGGATTGTACGCGGGTGACAAACTGCTCAAAGTCCGAATCCCCCAGCCATTAAACATATCTGGCGCGCGTAACCGTTCCGCCACACTGTAGGCTTTTTCCGGTGTAAAAATTCCTAAATTTAAACAGTGTCCAGGATTAGATGTAATACTTTCCACTGGTTTACCGTCTCCGTCCAAAGCCAAGGCGCAGAAATCTTGGTCTTTAATCCAAAAATCTTGATTAAAACGCACCTTCAGGTGTCTAGCCTCATCTAGCCAGCGTTCTGCTAAGTCTAGCCGCTTCTTCATCTTAGCTACTTCTGCTAGCTTAATTTTGGCTGCATAAACGTAAGCTTGTACCTCACTCAAAGCAATGGGACCCTCGGCTAACTCACCCTTATGGTCTACGATACAGTCGCCAGAATCTTTCCATCCTTGGTTAGCCAACCCACGTTTAGATTTACGGTAGTAAGTCAAATAGCTACTCTGTTGGAGATGACGGTCAATCCATTCCATCGCTGCTAGAGCATTCGGCCAAAGTTTCTCTAGTGTTTCTTGATCGTGAGTCCAAGCGTAATATTCAGCATACAACATCAACCACAGGGGAGTCGCATCAACTGTGCCGTAATAGGGTGTATGGGGAATTTCTTCACATCGCGCCATTTCCCCAAACCGTAACTCGTGTAAAATTTTCCCTGGTTCTTCTTCGCGCCAATCATCCTCAGTTTTACCTTGATATGAGGCTAATATCATCAAAGTTTCTTTAGCAATTTGAGGATTTAACATCAGAGTTTGGGAGGCTGTAATTAGCGAATCTCTGCCAAATAAGGCGGAAAACCAAGGGACACCCGCAGAAACAGTCTTATTCTTCCCAAAAGACTGACGCAACAAATACATATCTTGTTCAGCACGCTCAATTACACGATTGAAGAGACTTTTATCTGATCTAATGTGTGTAATTTGCTGTATCCATTGTTGCTCTTCCATCAACTCAGCCGCTTTGGCTTGTACTAAGGTAAAAGCTGCACTCACCGTAGAACTGGGCTGATTGTTAGTCAACATATTGACTCTGTAACCTAGCTTTTGGGTTTCGTGAGAAGCTAGTTCCAACCGCCAAATAGCTGTGTAACCCTGGAAATCGTCTGGTTGGCGATACTGGAATTGGATACGGGATTCCATTAATAAGCCATCCAAACCTTGATAGGCTAAGGTTAAGGATTCTTGAGGTGTGGATTCTACTAAACGTAAAATCTTACCCCGTTGTTCTCTCTTAGCACCGCGAACCTCAAATAAATCAACAAAATCTGCATCGAAGCTGATACTTAATTCAAAGCTGACGTTTGTGGTGCTGTAATTAGATATTTCAATTTCTTCAAATAGCGCCCCATTCAGCACCATTTCTCGACGAATACCGATGGTTTCAGCTTTCAGTCCTTCGTCAATATTCGGGTTAGTACAGAGAACTGAAACTGAAAATCCTTTTTCAGCAGGTACCTACTCAGAAGAATAGGCGATCGCCCGGCAATTTGCAACTCTAGACGATTGAGAAATCTGGTGTCAGCACAAAATAGTCCCACGTTCGGGTTCCCATCCTGGAGGGAACAGCCAGAAATGTTCCCCATTGTATCCGTCACTAAAAATAAATCATCATCTTTAACCGTCAGAGTTGGTTGTGGTCTTTCACTAACGACACAAGGCCATTCCGGTATAGGTAATTGTGCTGCGGGAGTAAAAGTTTTGCCATCTAAAGAAATTTTTTCCGGGGTCGTCAGTGTATCCGGTGTCATTAGCGAAAGTTCCTTTTTCCAGGTATATATCAATGGGTTCAACAGGGGAAAGTGTTTCTATAAGGTGGTTTTAATCTTTGGGTGTCAAATTAAGATGCACCAATTTTTGGCAAAGACAAAGACAGGACATTAATCACAAATCTTTACCAGATTATATTTTCTATATTTAAAGTCAAGGCTGAAAAACGGTGATTTTCAGCTAATTTATCTAACTCTCAACCTTCTCAGACGTTATGGAAAGAAAATACTTAGCCAAGATGCTAAAGTTGTCAATGGTGACAATTTTATGGCGCGATTAAGTCCTTTAATCCTTTAAACTGGGTTAAATAATTTTTGTATCTTTAAAGAGATTTATGTAAAAATTTGCTTCAATTAAATAGTGAAGAATAATTCTTAAAGCACAATATAATAAACTCTTCTATTTTTTGCTGTCAAAATATTTGAAATTTACTTAAATTAAATCCCCCCTTTTTTTGCCTTCACAGCAGTTATTTATTTGTAGAAGTTTAATTACTTACAGTTGTAAAAATATGATGGCTGGCGTGGCGTAGCCATAGAATGAATTAACCACAGATAGATTTGGATTAGCAGATGAGTAAATGGTATAAATAGCTAATCAAATATTATTTGCCAAAAAGTTGATAAAATTAGCGAGGGAGAGAAGTTTAAACTGGCTGATTTTCGATTTATGGGTAATTTTAGGTAAATACACGGTGGCTAAGATTGAGACTAAAGCTGTCTGTTGAATGTATATTGGGCTTAGTAGCCTCTAGTTTTAAACCTGATCAGGCCACCAAATGAAACCACAAAAAAGTTCAAAATAAATATCAAGACAAATGTAGCAAAACACTTCCATATTCCAGGATAGGAGCAAGGAATGTACTATTTTTATTGGTCTAGTTCTGGAAAATTTTCTAACGCTGTCACTACCTTTGTGAAAAGTGTTGTTAACGATTCTTTACATATTTCAACTGTCTGCTGCACTTGAGAGTCCGTTGTAATTTGTACAATGCAGCTATGACTTGAATCTTTATTGTGATTGGGCTTTTCTTTAACGATATTCATGAGCATTTCGTCTTCCGTGCTGAGTGATCTGCTAGAATCTATACCATACCTGCGACCCCAGCTATATTTCAAGGCTTCATTAACAGCCCTTTCCCACGCGATGGAAGATCAGGTTTTGGCGGCGACTTTAGAGCAGCCTTTGATAATTGCTAGCTTCCAACGAGAGCGATACTATCGCCAAGAAGCTCATCGCTATCAGCGCTTATCTCTACGTAGTAATCAAATATATGTTTTGTCCGCACCAGAGACGGACTTTATCAACAGTTCGGAATATTATGAAAAGGTGGCCTTTGAGCCAGAAGATGCCTTAAGTCAAGAATGGCATTTGGTGGTAATTGCTGATAATTATGCTACTTGCTTGGTGTGCCGGGAAAGCCTGGGTTCCATTTCCAAAAACCAGCAGTTACCAGAATTCACTCCTAGCCTAGATATGGACACGGCGCGGAGGTTTGAGGGAATCTGGACATCAGAACGGGGAGTGAGCATTAAAGCTGCTGATTTGCTATTAGACAGAATTTCAGTTTACAGACCAGACCTGGGAGACAAAATTAAAGCGGCTCGCCAGAGGTTTGGGATTGGGGAAACTAGAAATTATTCCCCAGCCGAACAAAAGACTGAATTTGCTTGTGATATCGACACTGACCCCTTTGTGCAGCGCTTGGTGACTTATCTGCAAGCTAGCCAATATAAACTGCACAAAGCCTATCGTTCGATTACTGCCCAAGCACGAAAAGAGCGTTTAGTCAACTCTATTAGTACGGCAATTAGGCGATCGCTTGACCCCCACGAAGTGCTACAAATTGCTGCACAAGAACTAGGAGAACACTTAGGGGCTAGTCGTTGTTTAATTTACCGCGCTCAGGCTATAGATGCCCAGGCACAGATTAAACATGAGTTTTTGATTCCTGGTGTTTTACCTGTAGGTGGGCAAAGTTGGCAGTTAGAGGAAAATCATTTATTTCAAGAAGCCATCCAAAACGGTGAGGGCGTTTGTGTAGCGGATACGCTGAGTGATCCTCGTGTGACCAAATCCCAAAAACTGTCTGCAATTGCCAAAAAATTTGCCATTCGTTCTTGGTTAATTGAACCAGTGTTATTTCAAGGACGGTTGTTAGGCATTGTGGAATTGCATTATTGCAGTGTACCGCCCCACGAATGGCAACCAGGAGAACTAGACTTGGTGAAAGCGATCGCCACTCAAATGGGCGCAGCTTTAATTCAAGCCGAAGCTTACGCCAACCTCGAAGACCTGAACCAGCAGCTAGAAGCCCTTGACCGCACCCGCAGCAACTTAATCGCCATTACAGGCCACGAACTCCGCACGCCTCTATCCACAATTCAGGTGTGCTTAGAAAGTCTGGCAACCGAACCGGATATGCCTTTAGAGTTGCAACAGGTGATGCTGAGTACTGCACTCTCCGACTCAGAACGAATGCGGAAACTGGTGCAAGATTTCCTCACCCTTTCCAACCTAGAAAGCGGCAGGGTAGAATGGCATCCAGAATCCTTGACTTTACAAGAATGTGTGGATTTAGCCCTCAGCCGACTTCGCACCCGTTCCTCAGCCGATAAACCACCCCAAATCAAAACTCAAATTGCTGAAAATCTGCCTTTAGTCAGGGCTGATGGTGATTGGCTGGTGGAGGTAATTGCAAAACTGATCGATAACGCTTGTAAATTTACACTGTCTGAAGGCCAGATTACGATTACAGCCACTGAAAACAAAAATCAGATGGTGGAGGTGACTGTGGCTGATACTGGACGTGGTATTGAACCCAATCGCCTAGAAATCGTGTTTGACCGCTTTTATCAAGAAGAAGGAGCGCTGCGGCGGACCACTGGCGGGACTGGCTTGGGATTAGCAATTAGCCGTCAAATTGTCACTGGCTGGGGTGGGGAAATTTGGGCCCAATCTCATGGTAAAGACCAAGGTAGTCAATTTCATTTCACTATTCCTGTGGCTCAAATGAGCTATGAGGAAAAGCGCCCAAAAGTCAAGAGCAAGTTGTAATTCAGGATTAAGTATCTACTATCAAGAAATAGATACTTGTGCTTGTTATAATCATGAGCGCACCATCATCCGCAGTTCAGATGAAAATGAAAGGACACGTAAAATGGTTTAATGAATCCAAAGGGTTTGGCTTCATCACACCAGCAGATGGCAGTAAAGACGTTTTCGTACATTTTTCTGCCATACAAGACAATGGCTTTAAGACCCTTGCCGAAGGTCAAGCAGTCGAGTTCGAGATTCAAGACGGACAAAAAGGCCCGACCGCCGTTAATGTTTGTAGTATATGACTCGAACCCGCAACCACCAATAGAAGCACGCTGTTTTCAGATAAGTCTAATGACTAAAAACTGTTACAGTCTATGACGCGATCGCCATAAGATCATGTTGGCAGTGTTAGGATGCCGTAAAAACGTTGAGAGAGAGACACCTTTATGGCAGAAACACTTTCTGGACAAACTCCGCTATTTGGTGGCAGCACTGGCGGTTTGCTGACCAAAGCAAAAGAAGAAGAAAAGTACGCTATCACTTGGACAAGCCCCAAAGAGCAAGTTTTTGAAATGCCTACAGGTGGTTCGGCCACTATGCTCAAAGGCGAAAACCTGCTATACATAGCGCGTAAAGAATATGGTATCGCATTGGGCGGTCAACTCCGTAAATTTAAAATCACAGATTACAAAATTTACCGGATTTTACCCTCTGGAGAAACCACTTTCATTCACCCGGCTGATGGTGTCTTCCCAGAAAAAGTGAACGCAGGACGCGAAAAAGTACGTCATGTACCTCGTAGCATTGGGGAAAACCCCAGTCCCGCAAAACTTAAGTTTAGTGGTAAAGCTACCCACGATGCTTAGACGCTAGAAAGTGGGGAGTAGGGAGTAGGGAGTAGGGAGTAGCGAAAGGAAGGGGACAAATTTGATACCCAATTTTCCATTTTCCCTTCTCTAATTTCCCCATTCCCCATTCTCTAATTTCCCCATTCCCTAAATCCTATGATGTTTCCCGATTTTTCTGATTTTTCGCAGCTAGCTTTACAAGGTAATTTTGTGCCAGTGTATCAAGAATGGGTCGCAGACCTAGATACGCCTGTGTCAGCTTGGTATAAAGTTTGTGCTGGTCAGCCTTATAGTTTTTTGCTGGAATCGGTGGAAGGCGGGGAAAAAATCGGACGTTATAGTTTATTGGGTTGCAATCCCCTATGGATTTTATCCGCAAGGGGTGACACTACAACTCAGACACATCGAGACGGTTCAGAAGTTGTTTTTGCAGGCGACCCGTTTACAGCTTTAGCCGAATGTCTGGAACCTTTTAAACCGGTTACTTTACCCCAACTACCACCAGGAATTGGCGGATTGTTTGGATTTTGGGGCTATGAATTGATTCGCTGGATTGAGCCACGTGTGCCAATTCATCCACAAGATGAGCGTAATATCCCTGATGGATTATGGATGCAGGTAGACCACCTGTTGATTTTTGACCAGGTGAAGCGGAAAATTTGGGCGATCGCCTATGCAGATTTACGTGATCCAGAAGTGAATTTGCAACAGGCTTATGAACAAGCGTGCGATCGCGTTACCCAGATGCTGTGTAAGTTATCTTTACCAGTATCACCACAAAAAACTATTTTAGAATGGACTCCCCCAGGAACGCAGAATGTCGGGGGAATAGAGGAATATACCAGCAACTTCACTCGCCCAGAATTTTGCGCCAGTGTGGAAAAGGCTAAAGAATATATTAAAGCTGGTGATATTTTCCAAGTAGTAATTTCCCAGCGTTTATCAACAGAATATACAGGCGACCCCTTTGCGCTTTATCGTTCCCTGCGCCAGATAAATCCTTCGCCTTACATGGCTTTCTTTAACTTCCAAGATTGGCAAATTATCGGTTCCAGTCCAGAGGTAATGGTCAAAGCCGAACGGGATGGAGATGGTGGGGTATTAGCCACAGTCCGCCCCATTGCGGGAACACGTCCACGGGGTAAAACCACGAAGGAGGATGCAGCCTTTGCAGAGGATTTACTCCAAGACCCCAAGGAAACTGCGGAACACGTGATGTTGGTTGATTTAGGGCGGAACGATTTGGGGCGGGTTTGTGAAAGTGGTAGTGTCAAAGTTGATGAATTAATGATCGTTGAGCGTTATTCTCATGTGATGCACATTGTGAGTAATGTGGTGGGTAAGTTAGCACCAGATAAAACGGCTTGGGATTTACTCAAAGCTTGTTTTCCTGCGGGAACTGTGAGTGGTGCGCCTAAAATTCGGGCGATGGAAATTATCAATGAGTTAGAACCGACTCGCCGGGGTGTTTATTCTGGTGTCTATGGTTATTATGATTTTGAAGGACAATTGAATAGTGCGATCGCCATTCGCACAATGGTATTGCAGAATAATACTGTAACTGTCCAAGCTGGTGCAGGTTTGGTGGCTGATTCTGAACCTGAGAAGGAATATGAGGAGACTTTGAATAAGGCGCGAGGGCTGTTAATCGCAATTCGTTGTTTGCGATGAAGTCTACATCTAGGGGTATAAGTAACCCCTAGATAAAGTTTTGCAGCTTTGTCAAGCTATACTTATACATATAAGATAGTTCTTCCTCGTCAATTATATTATGACAAACTTTCTGGTCGGTGTCAATAGCTTTCACCTCTTTAAATGCGAGAAAATCTTTAACAAGAAAGAATCAAATTGAGGACATTTAATTCCTGAGAATTTAACAGATATTTTTCTGTAAACAACTTATTTCTAATTTCTTCTAAGCTATAACTTCTAAACACGACAAAGGGAAATTCTTGATAATTATGGCCTATGGGTAAAATATTACCGACTGGGTATAATGAACGAATATATGTAGATAGAATATCTTTAAAACGCTGATCTTCTGGTTCTTCTGGTTTACTCTCAAAGTATTCTTGCATGACTTCACCGCTAATAAACGCAAATAATGGTAAAGCGTAATATTGATCCGTGTGTTGACTAGTCTGTTCAAGTTTTTGTGTTTTTTCTATTCCGTCTCTTAACTTTTTTACTAATTCTATAGCATCTTTAATCGCAAATCGTAAATTTTCTGGATAAGCAGATTTACGACGGATAATTTCGTGCATATTTTTCCATAGTTCCTCATTAGCGTAGCTTGTGATATCAGCTAGTCGCATTTGATAAGTTTCTTCTAACTTATTATTAGCAATAGGAACTACTAATAAACCTCCACTAATGTAACCAGGTTCAATTTTACCAAAATCTAGTAACTTATCTAGAGTATGAGAAATTTCTGCAAACTTGTTGTTAAAAGATTCCCTTAGTGCTAAATAATTAGATTCCGTTGCATTTTGAATCACAAAATCTGCACGTCCTAATAGGTTTTCTAAGTTTGTATAAACTTGTTTCAACAAAATATCACTTTTCTTGTACTGAGATTCTGTTTTTAATTGACGAATAAGGCTGACCATTTGAGCGGAAAATGTCTCCCCAGCAGCAAAAATAGATTTTCCACCGATAGGAATCAGAATAAAATTATCCCGACCTATGCGACCATAACCAAAAATTCTGGTCATGATAGAAGCTTTTAAAATCAATAATATATTTAACAGACTCAACACACTTTCTTGTAAAGATATTTCTGGGTCATCTTGATAATAAACTGCTCGTTCTGCTAAGTAAAAAATTAGTTCTTTATCCTGATTATCTATATTCTCATTTCCTCGACCTCTATAAATAACCTGGATTATTTCCATCAGGTTTTTTTCAATTTCAAATTTGGGAATTTCTACCAAAATATGTTTAGCTTTAGGAAAAGATAAACCGCGACTTCCTGAAGCAGTCATAAAAATGACTTTGACATTTTCTTGAAATTTTTGAATTTCTTTCTTTTCATCTTCAGAAATATTTGCATGAATTTCTAAATAATCTGTAAATTTCTCAAATTTTCCTCGGTGTTGCTGAATTTTATCAATCAATTCTGCTAATTTGCGTTTGTTTTGAATATAAACTATTACTTGTTCAACATCTGACCGATGAAGGAGAGATTCAATATCTTTTAAAATCTCAGTTTGTAACCCAGATTGTAAATTATATTTTTGCTTTAATCCCGCTTCTTCACTAAATTTACAAGATTCAACTAATACTTGATAACTTATAGATAAACTATTAGCTGGGTAGGAGTTTGTATTAATAACAGTTGATTCTAAACCTTTAAAGATTAATGACTGAATAGAAAGAGGTTCAGCAATATCTACAGCGCGACGGAAATATATTTTATCTGGTTCTGGGGAGGTATCAGATAGATGTTGAATAATCACATTTTTATCAACAATAGAAGCATCAGCAACAATTACTTTAGTATTAAAACCATGCTGAGAATCCATTAATTGATACTTCTCTATTATCTGATGAATTCCATTTAAGAACTCCACACCTCCATCATCACCTGTAATTTCATCAATCATGATAAATAAGTGTTTAATTCTCCCAGATATTTCTTGCATTTTTTGAGGTAAAACTTTACCTTCTGGGGTATTGTAAGCATTTCTAAATATTTTATCAAAATGCTTTAATGTGTTACCAGCATCAGTCATTTTTAAGGCTTGAATAGAAGCAGTAGCTATAATATTATTTGAAGTTTTTCGTTCTATAATTGTGGATATAGCTTCACAAATACTATTTAAAACACCCAGCTTTTTTTGTCCAATATCTTGAATTACATCTTCTTTTGTTCGCTTGAGTCTGTCCGAACGTTTGGCTTTTTGTTCAATATCTCTACTATCGAGAAAGTCAACAGCTTTTTCCCTAAATTTTCCTTGACGTTGGTTAGAGGTGTATTGAACTGTGTAACGTCCAGGGTTATCTGTCATGATGTTGCTATTGGTGTTTATAGCTAATAACTTGTTATCAGATAATTTTCCCGTATTTTTATCTTTAAATTTTTCGATAATATCCAGATTAACTTGTTTGCGAGGACTGACATAAAAGAAGAGAAAACCTTCATCTATATGTGCTTTCAAAAAATCAACAATTGCGGTGGTTTTACCAATTCCGGGATTTCCAGTTAAGAATATATAAGTAGATGGAGAAACTAGAGCTTTTTTAATTAATTCAGCATGAGCATCTCTTAATTTCATGCTTCCAGTTAACCCTAATTCTTTCATCAATTCTGAAGGAACTTGTCCCACAGAATTCATGAATCCAGTAATTTTCTCTGTATGACGAGGTAAAAGGGTAATCTTATCAGCAGGAATTGCTAAAAGCGAATCAACAAAATCTTTACCACGTTCAAAACTCCGGTTAGCACTGCTTTTAATTTTATTTAAAACCTCCTTACGTGCTTGGGGAATTTCTTGAGGACTGGAATCATGTTTATAAATTTGATAGCAGGTTTTCAAAATATCTACATTTTTCCGTTGAATAGATATTGTGCTAATTCCGCGATCGCTATATCCTATGGAATTAAAGACCACATTGGCTGTATCTGGGAGAATAGCGGTTTTTTGGAGAAATTCATCGAAACTATGGAGATAAGAAGCAGCTTGAATTGATTTGGTACTTTCTTTATCTCTATATTTAAAAGCAGTAAAGTATGTCTTTAAACCTTCTGAAAATTCTAAACCTAAAGATTCAGTATCAATACGAAGATTAGAAAAGAAGCTTTTTGAACGTAAATAGCTAATATCCCGCATTAATAACCTGCGGATAATTTCTATATAATCAATATCTTCAACATCTTCATTAGAGTTGATAGAAAACACTGACAAATCAACACAAATAACTCGATACTCTTTTCTATGACGTAATAAAATCAAAGTATCTGCGTTGAGAAATTCGCCTTTTTTCTTATACCTTGTCATATATTGAGGGATATTATCTAAATTCTCAAATTGAGATAATACTTCACTAAACCACTGACAATCATCTTTGGTGTCATAAGTACCAATACTATTATCACCATTAAACCGACATTGATAATATAGTATTTCCACATTTGGTAATTTATGTGGTTTATCCCAACCTGTAGATTTGATGTATTCTCGAAAGAAATTAAAACCACTTAAAAAACCCTTTTGAATAAAAAATATACTCCAATTTTTAGCCATATCTTTTTGGACAGTGCTGATAAATTTATCAACCACTCGCTGCTGAATTTTTGATAACTTTAACTGTTCCAATTCCTGACGATATAAATCACCAAATTTGTGTTTAATTTTATGTTCTTCAATGTAAGCAAGAACCCCAATATTAAAACCTACTTCAAACAAACGGCCTAAATCTTCGGCTATTTTGGATTTCATATTAACCTCCATATATTATTGTAGTGGCGTGACAAGGCTAAAATGTTGCAATAGATTTTTGAGAAAATTGAGATAAATCAATGTTTTCTGCTTTTACCTAATGCACTATTTTAAGCTTGTCACACCAGTAGGGTGCGTTAGGATAAAATCCGTAACGCACTATTATTAAAGTTTTGGTGCGTTACGCTACCGCTAACGCACCCTACGTGTCTATTTTGGATTTCATTTTAATCTCCATGTAGGTTTAAATATATAAGAGTTCCTGTGGGTTACTCTGCGTTTAAAATTGTTCTTACCAAAGTTAAAAATGCTAAAGAGTTAAATACTCCTTTTCCTTTAAAATGATTAATTAAAGAAAGTTTACCAACGGATTTATCTCCAATCAAATTGTCGTAGGGATCTAGTTTAATATGAATTTGTTTGTCGGCTTTTTGGTAGCGGGAGAAGTGAAATAAAGTCAAATACTGTAAGATATCATTTTTTAATGAACCGTCAAAAATAAGTCCTTTGTCAATATCTTCATCGTCAAGAATTCCTTGATAAATATTTAACAGCGTCGCATAAGAAATCACACCTCTGTAATATCTTTCTTCTTCTTTACCTACCTTCATTCCATTAAAAAGGTTGAAAAATACAACCGATCTTTTGCTAGGATCTTCGAGTAAATTTGTTAGTTCTGCTGTATCTTGAATGTACAAAGAACTTGCTTGAATATTTTCTAGTTTAACTGCATAGTATTTATCAAAAAACATGGGATAGATTTTGATATCACGATATTCAGATTTTAACCCTCTAATTACATCTCTTGACATGAAGAAAAGACCATCATCTTCTGTCTGTGTCATGTGCTGGTATAAGGTGCTTTCGCAATATAGACAATATGCTTGAATCCTAACTTATAAAGTTCAGTCACTTTATCAATAATAATGCTAGGTTCTTTAAACATTTGTTGGTCGTTATAGTTGTCAGAAAAAGTTGTAGGTAACTGGAATTTTACAGCATTATCTTTCAGGGTTACACCGATAATTTCTCCCATTAAGTTTGAGATTTTTCCAGAACCACTCCACCCCCGATCACTTTCACGACTGGAGACAATAATAATGGCTAGTTTGTCTAATTGGGGAGATTTTAAAGAACTATTAAAAGTGAACTTTTTGGGTAAAACAGAGTATAAAGAACTCATGGTATTAGCAATTTTATATCCAAACTCTCTAATATCAAATCCCTGGTAATTAGCACGATGTGTTTCGTTGAATAAATGAGATAATACAGCAGATAAAGAAACTATAAATTTTTCTATCGGTGCATCATCATCTTTACCATGCAGATGTAATCTTAAAATGGGAATGAATAATCTTTTTTGCTTGTCTAATAAAAGTTTGAGACAGATATAAGCAAGCAAACCATAAGTAAATTTATAAACAAAAGCCTGAGAAGTTTCTAGTTTTTGCTCTTCTAAACGATAGGGAAATAATAAAAATTGCCGGTTTGTGAAATGTTGAGTGTAAATTTTTAAACATCTCTGATCCTTTAAAGGGGCAAAAATCACTGGTAATGTACGAATACCAGTTAAATCATATTCCATGTTAAAGGTTTCTTGATCATCTGTAGCAAAAAAGTGAATGTCATTAATAGTAACGTTAGCTGGTAGGGTACAAAGAGAATTTGTTTCTGTATTTGGTTTTCCGAGAGATATGTATTTTAAAACTTCTTTAGGATTTTTTTTGAGAACAGGTTTGAAAAAAGTATTGTTATTAAAAATATTCCGGGTATCTTCTTCAAGGATGCCGTTTTTTACAGAAATATGTACAGGATACTCTCTTGTAGGGAAAGAAGTTTTGCGCTTCAGGAGATTTTGCAGCACACCTTTGAGACGATTGATTTTAAACTGAACATTAAATTCAGTAAAATCTTGTATAATTTTCCGTAATAATTCCTGTTTGGCTGTATCATCAGAACCTTTCAGGATTGATATTACTCCTTGTTCAAATCCTGCTATAGGATCATATTTTAATTCATCATTTGAGTTGTAGTCATCTTTTTTTGGATCTTGACGTGACTCAAATAGAAAGTAATACAAAAACGCTATTCTTAAGACTTTTTTTGCAAATGATTCTCGTTGTAAAGGATCTTCAAGTGCATCTTGATGTTCTTTACTATCTGGGTTCAGGATATTGAGACGAGATTCAAAAACGCTTTTACCACCGTCAGTATGAACTTTTCCATCAAATTTCAATTTGAGTCCAAATACAAATTGAATTTCTCCCCGATTTTCATCTTTTGTTTCTCCTAAAAAACCTTCTACTATGGGAATAATTGGGAGCATATTAAATGCTTCACCACGAGAAAAGACATCTTTATAATTAACTTCAGCACCTGCATAGTTGACGAGGTAATCACCATCAGCTTTGTTACTATCATTAATATATTCTTCTATAAGTCTTAGTCTTCTAATCAAATCTTGTAAATATATAGCACCTGCGGTATTTAGGTTGCTAGTCTTAGTGTTAATATTTTCTAGGAGAAACTCTAAATAATTTATCTGTGCTTGTTTCTTGAGTTTCCCTAATGTTTCTTTGTTGACAATATCTCGTAACCGGAAAAGGTCGGAATTTTGATCTTTTTCTAAATCTTCAAGAATGTATTCTACGTCCTGTTTGTCTTCAGCATTTGCACCTGCAAATTTAATCCGAATATAATTTTCTAACCCCTTTCGCAATTCTGCATCAAAATTACGGGTTTTCTGGACAGAAATAGTTAGTTTATGAACTTTTAGCAATTCTCTGTTTTCAGGATTTTTTTTATTAAATGTTAACCGTTGCTTTTGCAGATTGTCATAAGGTTTAAAAGGATAAGTAAAGTCTAATTTAGCTGTTGTTCCTTTGAATGTCTGCAAATCTGTAATTAGATTGCTAATAAATTCCTCTATTGATTGATTATTTACTAATGATGATTTTAATATTTTCTGAACACAATCTTTAATTGCATGAATTTGAGTCCGAAAGTTTTCTTCAGAACCTGGGCTAATATTTACAGTAGCAGAACGCACGCTGTTAGAAGATGCTCCCAAAGGATTTTCTACCTGTAAATTAGCAACTTCACTAGCTACCTGATTAATATTGATTCGTAACCGTTTTTTATCATCAGAAAGTTTAAATATTTTCTGATTTGGTTTCTGTAATACCAATAAAATTTTTGTTAATAAATCAGTATAATCTACATTGGCTAGGTCTAGATTTGTTGCTATTTTATTCACCTTGATAACCCTGATAATTTAAATTAATTGAATTAATAGTTAAGCATAAATCGAATAAAATAATACGTCAATAATCGTATAATTACTGAGTAATTCTTTATTAATGTTTTTTAGGAATAAAAAAAGTCCCCTTACGCGGACTTTGAGCAAATTTAAGTTGTAAACAAGGGAAAAAGAAAATTACGCTAAGACGGTTATTTTCTCTAACAACCCTTGAAATAACCTCAACCCATCACTAGACCCCAGCGCGGCATCTGATGCTCTTTCTGGGTGCGGCATCATGCCCAAAACATTGCCTTGTCGATTACAAATGCCGGCGATGTTGTTGAGTGAACCGTTGGGATTTTCTCCTGCATAGCGGAAGACAACTTGCCCATGATCTTCGATGGCTGATAAGGTGGCTGGATCAGCATAAAATCGCCCTTCACCGTGAGCAATGGGTAAAGTGATAGTTTCACCCGTTGTATAAGCTTGCGTCCAATTGGTATCGGTACGCTCAACTTGCAAGGGGAGGCGATCGCAGATAAAATGCAAATCTCGATTCCTCGTCAATGCCCCTGGTAACAACCCTGCTTCAGTTAATACCTGAAAACCATTGCAAATACCGAGGACAAACTTACCTTTTTGTGCATGAGCAATAACCTGCTGCATCACAGGCGAGAATTGAGCGATCGCACCACAGCGCAAATAATCACCGTAACTAAATCCACCAGGTACAATTACCACATCCACATCAGCGATGTCTGTTTCTTGATGCCAAACCATGCGAGTCGGTTGACCCAGCAAATCTCTGGTCACATAAGCCACATCGCGATCGCAATTAGAACCCGGAAAAACCAAAACCCCAAATTTCATGATTTAGTCAGTAGTCATTGGTCATTAGCAGTGGGGAGTAGGGAGTGGGGAGTGGGGAGTGGGAAATTAATCTTCTCCCGTTCTCCCTCATTCCCCAACCCCTGTTAAATGACTCCCGTTTGTGTTTCCACCTCTATCAAATCAAAGCGATAATTTTCAATTACCGGATTTGCTAGCATTTGGTCACAGATACGCTCAAGGTCTTGACGCGCTTTAATCTCTTCAGTCGAAGTGATGGTTAGTTGAATGTACTTACCAATCCGCACCTGTTCCACATTGTTGTATCCCAGTTGCTGGAGACCGGATTGTACAGCGACACCAGCAGGGTCTAACACTGAAGGACGAAGCGTCACGAAAATTTTAGCTATATACTTCCTTTGCACAGGCTTTTTGCTGAATGCTGCGATCGCTATACTATAACTTTCTGCCCCAACTGGGTGAAAATAAGATTACGAAGCGGTTACAGTTAATTAATTAGTTGTCAATTATAACAGCTTCTACTACAGTGGCGAATTTAAATAATTGTCTATGAGAGCCGTACACACTCGCAGTCAAGAGCGGATTTTGAGCCTGCTGAAAACCATCAAACAAGGCATTTCTGCCCAAGATATTTACGTACAATTACGTAATCGAAATCAGAGCATGGGTTTAGCCACAGTTTACCGCTCCCTGGAGGGATTAAAACTAGAAGGTATGGTGCAGGTCAGGACTTTGGCTAACGGTGAAGCCCTTTATAACCTAGCCCAGCAAGACAAGCACCATCTCACTTGCCTCCAGTGTGGCATTTCGATTCCAATTAATCAGTGTCCCGTTCATAACCTAGAAGACGAGTTAGAATCCAGCCATAAGTTTAAAATTTTTTACCACACATTGGAATTTTTTGGTTTGTGTAGTCGATGCCAGATGAATCAAACTCTGGCATAGGAATTCATTAGTAAAACCTATGAGTTAAAAGTTATTAATTGAAAAATTTAGCTTTTAACTCATTACCTTTTTTTAGCTGGAACGATTTTGATTCCTCCCTAGTGTCTCACCGCCAAACAAGGGGCTAGCAGAAGCATCAGAAACAATAGAACGCATCCCCTCTAAAGTAGCAGGAATACTGCGGGGGTCCATAAACATAACTTTACTGCTGTCGCTGCTGCCAATCTTTGTACCCATTTCTAAATAATTTTGTGCCAGTAAAAACTGTAATGCTTCTTGTGCGCCTGGTTCAGCATTCAGAGTTTTGGTGATAATTTGTAGTGCTTCTGATGTTGCTTGTGCCTTCAGAACTTGCTGCTGGCGTTCAGCTTGGGCTTGCAATATGAGCGATTTTTGTTGCGCTTCGGCATCGAGAATCGTGGATTTTTGGCGAGCTTCAGCGTCCAAAATTTGCGCCTCAGCCTTACCCCTAGCGCTATTAACAGCAGATTCCCGTTCACCCTCAGAAGTGAGAATTGCTGCCCGTCTGCGCCGTTCTGCTGCCATTTGCAACTCCATTGATTCTCGCACTGTCTGGGATGGGACGATATCTCGCAATTCTACCCGTGTGATTTTCACACCCCAAGGATCAGTAGCAATATCTAACTCGCGCAATAAGATATCATTGATTTGAGAACGAGCGGTAAAGGATTTATCTAACTCCAATTGCCCCATTTCCGAGCGAATTTGAGTTAAAACCAAGTTTGTCATGGCTGCATGGAGATTTTCCACCTTATACCAGGCTTTTTCCATATCCACAATTCGCCAGTAAACCACCGCATCAACTTCAATTCCCACATTGTCGCGGGTAATACATTTTTGGGGCGGAATATCTAAGACTTTTTCGCGAATGGTTTGTTGGTAAACGATTTTATCTAAAAAAGGGATGACAAAATTCAGCCCTGGTTCCAGCTTTTGATTATAGCTACCCAATCTTTCTACCAAGACTTCATTACCTTGATTGACAACCTTCACAGATCCTGCTACCGCAGAACCACCCAGCGCCAAGAAGATGAGTAAGAAAAATTGCTCCATTTGTTTATTCTCCTAATTTCTCATACCATTTCTGTGTGAGTCCTCTTCCCAGACGCGATGAATCGCGTCTCTACAAGCGCAAACTCAACGCAATAAATAATCTGGCATCACAATCAAAGTTGTGCCTTGTCTTCTGACTACATAAACTCTTTGATGGGCTGCTACGCTGAGTTGTTCGTCGTCACATTGTGCGCGCCAAGAATTTCCTTCATATAGCACCCGTCCGGTTTCCCCAGGCGGAATTTCTGTTAAGGTTTCGGCTAGAACTGTCTCCGGCATTTTCGACTTGCGTCGGCGCGGTTGCAAAAACCGCCGGGAAAGCAAAATTAAAGCTGTGGAAAGCAGTAACCAAACCGCAACTTGTAGCCATAAATTCCCCAAACCCACTAGAGACAGTAGCGCCACTACAAAGGCACTAATTCCCATCATGAATTCCACAAAAGCCGATGGTAAGAAAAGTTCCATTAAACACAGAACAGATCCTGCCAGGAGCCAGATTAAGGTATAACTTGGCATAGACATAGCGCCACCCTAGACTCTACATTTATGTAAATGTATTTTTGAGATTAGATACACTCTGACTGTAACTGTTTACGGAAAACGAAACTTGATATTTTTAGAGGATGTTTGATTACTTTCAGTAACAAGCTGTAGTCACGGGTACATGAATCCAGTATATTCTAGCCTTCAAGTCTGGGAAACTTAGATTTAATCGAAATTTACAAGTTAATTTATTTTTTGACTTTATACTTACATGATTTCGACACAGCGAATAATTTATTGCGTTAATCCAGACTGTAATCACCCCATTAATCCTGCGGGGGAAAGTCTTTGTGCAAGTTGCGAAACTCCTCTAGTTCACCGCTATCTCTGGGCTAGTGGTTCTTTAGCAGCCGCCATCTCACCGGGAACTAAAGTGCTAGATAGGTATGAGGTAATTACACAGCAGGTTTGGTTAGATACTCAGCCGGGGTTAGCGCCCACAGTCCCTGAAGATTTACCCACAGCAGTTATGCCTTACTTGAGGCTATACCAAGAACGATTGCACCTGCCCGTAGCCTATGGCTTTGTTCTCACTGAAGAAGCAGGTGCAGATGATATTCTCTTGCTGGAAAATGTGCCGATAGATGAGACGGGAAATCTTTACCCAACTATTTTTGAGGGCTGGGAACAAGCAACGGCTGTCAGACAAGTTTATTGGTTATGGCAAATTCTGGAACTGTGGAAACCTTTATCAGAGTTAGGAGTTGCCCATAGTTTACTGATACCAGATAACGTGCGATCGCAAGGTTGGTGTGTGCGACTATTGCAACTTTACCAAACACCAGCTACTCCCAAACCGAGTTTACAGGATTTGGGTCAATCCTGGCAGCCTTGGATAGCATCTGTAAATACCCCAGTATCTCAAGAATTAGAAAATATCGTTCAACAGATGTGTAACACTGAGGCAGAGTTAGAAACCATTTCTACTCAACTCAACGCCTTATTACTTTCATCGGCGGCAGAATTACCATTAAGTCTGAAAGTGGCAGGAGCAACTGACATTGGACCGGAATTGCGGCACAATGAAGACAATTGCTACCCCATGACTACTAGTGACTTAAATGACCCAATAATGCCACGATTAGCCATTGTTTGTGATGGCATTGGTGGACATCAAGGCGGTGAAGTTGCCAGTCAATTGGCTGTACAGACTCTGAAACTGCAAATCAGGGCTTTGTTAACGGAAGTAGGAGAACAAACTCAACTCGTTCCTCCGGATTTATTGCAGTCACAACTAGAAGCCAGTTTGCGGGTTGTGAATAATGTCATTAGTGCTTGTAATGACGAACAGAAACGCCAAGGCAGAGAACGCATGGCCACAACCCTGGTGATGGCTGTACAAGTGCCGCAACGAGTGCCAACGACCTCTGGGTGGCAGTCAGATAATGCCCATGAAGTTTATTTAGCTAATATTGGCGATAGTCGTGCTTATTGGATAACGGCCGATTATTGCCAGCTACTAACAGTGGATGATATTGTGGCGACGCGAGAAGTGTGTTCTGCCCACAGTCTGTATCGTCCAGCACTTGAAAGTATAGATGCAACTGCCCTCACCCAAGCATTGGGGACAAAAGATGCTAAATTTTTACACATTGCTATTAAACGCTTGATTTTGGAAGAAGACGGTGTATTGCTGCTGTGTTCTGATGGTTTAAGTGATCACAATTGGGTAGAAAAATCTTGGCAGGATTATGTAATACCCGTGTTAGCAGGTCAAGTTTCCGTTGCGGATGCTGTCAGCAATTGGATTAATTTAGCAAATGAGAAAAATGGTCATGATAATACTTCTGTGGTCATGACTCTGTACCGAGTATCCAAAGAATATCTTGTGCCTGTTACTCCGTTATTACTTTCAGGAGAAATTGTCAAATTTGAAGAATTAGAAAAACTAGAAAAACTAGAAGAATTAGAAAAACTAGAAGAATTAGAAGAACTAGAAAAACTAGAAGAACTAGAAAAACTAGAAGAACTAGAAAAATTAGAAGAACTAGAAAAATTAGAAGAACTAGAAGCAGAATCTTCCTTGGCGGAAAGTTCCCAAGCACTACTGGATTTGGATTTGACACTTGATAATTCTCCAGAGTCACCCATCTCCACTCCAGTCAAACAACCAATTCGGCGTAAGCCTCTGATGCTATTTGGGGGATTCTTGGCTGTGCTGGTGGGGGGTACAAGTCTGGGATTATTTGCTTGGGGGCAATTTAATCCTCAAGGATTTTCACAGCTATGTCGGCAACTTCCCCAAAGAATGCAACTAATCTGTCCCCAATTTAAGTAAGGAATGCAGGTTGAAAAAGAGGCAAGGGAGCAGGGAGCAGGGAGCAGGGGGGAAAGTCGAGATGGGGATTCGACCCCACCAGGACGAGAACCACTTTGTAGAAATGGGGGACTCAGACCCATGTTCCGCTCCGCTTCACGGCAGGAGGAAGGGGTCATTTCCCCCTGCGAGAAAGCCCACTTCCCCCTGCCTCTTCGTTGAAAAATGGAACCTCACCCCCAGCCCCTCTCCTTGGTAAGGAGAGGGGAGAGTTTCAATGGCGAGGTGAAGTCGAAAACTAGATTTGGATGTTATTTAATTATCTTCCTCAGTGGGCATGAGACAAGAAGAAATTAGGTTTGAGAGCGTCAATTGTTGTAGAATTGGATTTGTCGTTAAAGCGCACAGCAAAACCAAAGCGGGTTTTTAACTATCCGAATGTCGCTGACTGAGAATAAAGTGATACAAGCCCCGTCTTTCTAGGAAGGCTTTGTTTGTATATCAGTTACAAAGGCGTAAAACAAAGCTTCTGTGGCAATGGGAGCTTAAAATTGACTGTTATAAACAGTTTATTTTTCAAGAAAGCAGTTCAGTGAGGAATGCAGGTGGAGATGCTTGTGGAACAGCAAAAGCTAGATATAAATGTTGTTATGAAAGTTGGCGATCGCGTCCGTGTGAAAGAGTCGGTAGTAATGTATCATCATCCTGATCATCGCGGTCAGGCTTTTGATATCAAAGATACAGAAGGTGAAGTCATAGGTATTGCTACTGAATGGCAAGGTAGACCGGTCAGCGCTAATCTGCCCATTTTAGTCAGGTTTACTAAAAAATTTAAAGCTCATTTACGTGAGAATGAGTTGGAAGTTATTTAAATCACTCACGAGCGGCGAAACCACTGAAAAATATTTAATTCGCCGCGCATTTTTTCCAAGTCTTGACGATGCTGTTCTGCCGTTATTTCATACCACTGGCAATAGTTCTCAAACTCTGAGCGGGTGTGAACTTCTTGGTAGAATTGGTGAGTTGTGTGGTAATTAGCAAAGGTTTCCTCAACTTCAAATTGAGGCGATCGCATAATATAAGGTAAATTTTTAGACATTCTCTGAATATTTTTGAGCTATTTAATCAAATTATCTTCAATTTATCGCGTCTTTTCACAACCAACCACGCCAGCGATAAACAAAACTGCCAATATATTCTTTGAGGGCATTAGTAAATTGCTGTAGGTTACTGGTGTCAGGTAATAAATTGAGAATAGCAGCTTTGGGAGTGCTGCTGAGTTCTTGCAGTTCACCTTGACTGACGAGAAAATCAGTAGGTGCAGCAATCACATCAATACCTTGACGCTGGAAAATTTTTAGCGATCGCGGCGTATGCATTGCCGAAGTGACTAATAATACTTTACCAATCCCACGAGATTGTAAAATTTTCTTGACATTTACCGCATTTTGATAAGTATTCAGAGATTCCGGTTCCTGGATAATTACCTCAGAGGGAATACCAAGAGATGTGAGGACATCTGCCATATCTGCTGATTCGGGTTTACCACCACCACGCCAATCAATCCGTCCTCCACTGAGAATAATGATCGGGGCTTTCTGTTGGCGATATAATTGCGCTGCATAAATTACGCGATCGCCTGCTTCACTTAAATCCACAGTCGGCCGGGGCGGATAGGCTGATTTGGTTGCCCCACCTAAAACCACAATCGCCTCTGCATTCGGGACTGGGTTAGAAGGAAGATGTTGCCATTCGAGCGATCGCACTAAAGATTTTGCCACCCAAGCATTACTGCAAACCAGCAATAAACTTAAAGCCAAAGAAATCGCGATCGCTGCAATGCGTGGTCGTTTCCACAACGTTACCAATGCCACAATCAAGCTAATACTAACTAGTCCCAGGGGATAAAAAAACAGGGGTAGTAACTTAGACAGATATAAAAACATATTCAGTATCAGGTTTTTGCTGTAATTACGAATTACGAATTACAAATTACGAATTACGAATTACGAATTACCCTCATCTTTCCCAAAATCTGAAATTGAAACTTCCAGAAGTCCGACGATAACGACGGGTAAGTTTTCTTCTCTGCTGTTTGGTGATCCTTTCTCTAGGAGTTTCATCTGTGTCGATATCTGATGCTTCCAGTGGTAGCTGAGTTTGCACTGCTTCCTTGCTTCCCCACCAAGCAGTAATCCAACCGCCACCGATAGCAGCGATTCCACCCAGCAAAATACTTATAGGTGGAGAATACCCCAAAAAGGAAAAGCCTAACAGAAAAAATAACCAGTATTTGAGTCCTGCGTCGATACCGTCAGAGGAGGCTACAGTAGTTTCCTGGGGGCTATTTTTACTAGAATTTGTAAACCAGCCTAAAATGAAACCAGCAATAATGCCGAGGAAGATACTCAGGGGAAATGAAAACCCCGCCAGGACTAATATAAATATTAAAAATCCCCCAAATACTAGTTGAGAAAAGAATTCCGGCGAGATGGGGGGTAAACCTTGATTGTTTGCCATGAGGTAATATAGCTGGGGAGTAGGGAGTGGGGAGTGGGTTAAAACCCGAATGGTGTCTAAGTTTGATTATCCCTTTATGTCTTAACCTCCTTGACGGTTGCTATAAATACTATGAGTCAATCAATTTTGGATTGACGATTTTGGATTTTGGATTTACTCCAACCTAAAGTGTGAAGCTTGAGGATTTTAGATTGGCGTTAGCGAAGCGTACGCAGCGCCGCGAGTATTTTGGATTAATTCCGCCCTGAAGAGGCGAGGCTTGTACCGAAAATTCCCAATCCAAAATCTAAAATCCAAAATCTAAAATTTTTCGGTCAAGTACCTATTTTAATTGTGTCTGTGGTGGTTGAGTTGTATCCCAAATCTGCACATAGGGTTTTTCGGCATCGGTAAACGCTTCGGCTTGCTGAAGTTGCGATGTTAATAAATCGACAGTAGCATCAGCGATATCACCAGTACGTTTAGCCAGACGTTCTTGCACCACTTCTAAAGGTGCTGTGCAGTAAATGATTTGCAGGGGAAGTTGGTATTTTTCTGCTTGGGCGATCGCCTCTTGCCGCAGATGTTCTTGATCATACTTGGCATCTAAAATTACATGAAAACCTTGTTTCGCTAATGTAATTCCCAAATCCAGCAATCGGGCATAAGTTTTTTGGGTCATCTCAGGGCTGTATAAATCATCCCCACCACGTTCCCAAACAGAAATTCCCCCCAAATGTTTCCGCACTGCATCTGAGCGAATTTGAATAGCCTTGAGTTCACGGGCTAAATATTTTGCCGTGGTAGACTTTCCCGAACCCGACAGCCCGGACATTAAGATCAGTTTTCCGGCTTTGGGTTTAGTATACTCCCAAGCCTGCTGGTAATATTCTGCCGCCGTTTTTGCCGCCTCTGACTTGGCGATCGCTGGCACACCAGGGTCATCTAACAGAAATGAAGTCACCTTTGCCCGCACATAAGCCTGACGGCTTAAATACAAAGGTAATACCTGCAATCCTTCCCAATCACCAGTTTGCTCAACGTAGGTATTTAAAAACGCATTAGCCAAACTAGGGCTATGTCGCGCTTCTAAATCCATCACCGTAAACGCCACATCATACATGACATCGACAAAACGAAACGGCTCGTTAAATTCAATGCAGTCAAAAAGGGCAATTTTATCATGCCACAGAGCAATATTTCTCAGGTGTAAATCACCATGACATTCGCGAATGTAGTTATTTTCAACTCGGCGGGTAAATAATTCTGGACGTTCTAAAAAAAAATTGTCTGTATATTGCTTTGTTTCCTGAAACTGTTTTTGTGTCTGAGGTCCACCAATATACTTTTCAGTTTGTTGGTAATTCTCATCAATTGCTGCCCGCACCTGCGGCACTTCGCCAAAACTGCGAATATAATCATCAGTGGCAGATTTTGCGTGGTATTCAGCCACTACTTGCCCCAAATCCTCTAGGTGAGTTTCCTTTAACTTACCTTGCTCAAATAACGTACTAAATAGCAACTCCTGGGGAAACTGGCGCATTTTCAGGGCATATTCTACAGGCTTTCCTGTTCCCCCCAGATGATGTTGCTCATCCACCATAGTCACAGGCAATACTTCCAGGTACAGATCAGCCGCACCGCGTTGATTCAAGCGCAATTCTTCGTGACAAAAATGTTTCCGTTTCTCTAAAGTAGAAAAATCCAAAAAGCCAAAATTTACGGGTTTTTTCAGCTTATAGGCGTAATCTCCTGTAAGTAGGACATAGGAAATATGAGTTTGAATCAGTTGAATTGGTTCTGTGACTGCATGGGGATAAAATCCCGGCTGTAACATCTGCTGAATTAAAACTGGAAGATTTACTTCTGGCATAAAAATTATCGCTTGGATACTTACAAAAATTTGAAATAAATCCCGCAGGATTCACGCATTGTACAAGGTCACAGACAAACTTATAAACCCATCGTCTGAGGCTCGTAATAAAAAACCAGGGTTTAACCCCTGGTATAATCAACAATTAGCACAAATTTTTAAGTTGCGATCAAGACGAACTTAGCGTCTATATTAGTCTTTAGGTGATGCAAAAAAGCTCACGTGGTAGACAAAACCCTTAGCTGGATGGGATTGAACTTCTCGCAGTACAGTTTTACCTGTCCACTCCAGTTCAGGGATATTCAGTTCAATTTCTGTCTTGTTAACATCAGCTTGTTTGAGCAGACGCTCAATGGTTTTAGCTTCAACTACTAGAGAAATTGATTCTGCACCTTTGTGACCGTACAAATTAGCAGGGATAAGACCAGAACGGCGTAAAGCATTTGGCTTGCTACCTTCTGGGCGCTTTTGAGATTCAACTTTAATAGCCATAGAAGTTTTTAGTTATCAGTTATCGGTGATCAGTTGTCAGCATATCCTTGTAGAGACGCGATTCATCGCGTCTGAGTCTGAGATTCATCGCGTCGGATTCATCGCGTCTGATTGATCTAATTCATCGCGTCGGATTCATCTAAGCACTTAGCAAAGAGGCGGGTGTACCGTCAGGATGCAATAAGGCACGTTTTGGCCCATGAATTGGGTCTTCAACGATGATAGTTTGATCGCGGCTGGCTCCTAAAGAGACGATCGCGATGGGAACTTCCATCAATTCAGCTAAGAATTTCAGGTAGTCTAGTGCTTGCGGTGGCAAGTCTTCCAGGGTACGACATTCGCTTGTCGATACCTGCCAACCTGGGAGGGTTTTGTAAATCGGGCGACATTGAGCAAACCGTCGTGAACTAGTGGGGAAGTGTTCGCAGCGATCGCCATCTATTTCATAGGCGACACAAACTTGAATTTCCGCTAGTTCGTCGAGAACATCGAGTTTGGTAATGGCCATACAGTCCATACCATTAATTCGCACAGCATAGCGACCGATGACAGCATCAAACCAGCCACAGCGCCGCTTGCGTCCAGTCGTTGTGCCAAATTCCGCGCCGCGATCGCACAATAATTCTCCCACTTCTCCATGCAATTCGGTGGGAAAAGGTCCCTCTCCTACTCTGGTAGTGTAGGCTTTTGAAACCCCAATCACCCGATCAATCATTGTCGGTCCTAGCCCCGTACCAACGCAAGCCCCACCCGCTACGGGGTTAGAAGAGGTGACATAGGGGTAAGTACCATGATCTAAATCCAGAAGCGTACCTTGTGCGCCTTCAAACAAAATATTGCGCCGCTTCAGGATAGAATCATATATTTTTAATGATGTATCAACCACGAAAGGCCGCAAGCGTTCAGCGTAACCAAGATATTGCTCAATTACTTCTTGGGGATTTAGGGGCGGTAGGTTGTAAAGTTTTTCTAAAATAACGTTCTTATAATTAATCGTCCATTCTAACTTCTCACGTAGCGCTTCGGGGTCCATCAAGTCTAAAATTCTGATGCCTGTACGCTCTGATTTATCAGCATAGGTGGGGCCGATGCCTCTACCTGTAGTGCCAATTTTGTAACTTCCGCGTCGCTCTTCTGATGCTTGGTCAATCAACCGATGATAAGGCATCGTTACATGGGCTGTCTCAGATATTAACAGCTTGGCAGTAGAAATATTTAATCCTTCTAGCTGATCGAGTTCTGCGATTAAGACCTGTGGATCTATCACTGTTCCACAGCCAATAATACACTCAGTATTTGGGTAAAGAATACCAGAGGGGATTAAGTGCAGCTTAAACGTCTGACCTTCAACTACTATGGTATGTCCAGCGTTCACTCCCCCTTGGTAACGTACCACCACATCTGCGGAGCGGCTGAGTAAATCTGTTATTTTACCTTTTCCTTCATCGCCCCACTGGGCACCTATGACAATTACGTTAGCCAAGAGATTATCTCAAAGGGTAAAGTTTCCACAAATTACAATTTTTACCAGATTGTATGGCTCTTGTCAAGTAATTGGGCAGGGGGCAGGGGAAAAGAGGAGAAGAGGAAAGGTTGTTAAGTATCTGGGAGTGGAAATTAATTTCCCACGAACAGAGGGCAAATTGTTTGTATTTAACATTTAGGGAAATGGTATTATATATCACCCATCTCTGGACTCCAAACTTCTGCAATCGGTTGCCTATTTCTGATGAAAAACACCCGAATTTTTCAACGTCTCGGTATTGACTATCAAAATCCTCGTTGGTGGTTTCATGTCTTAATTATTGCCATCAGTTACTATAGCGTCTCTTGGCTGGTATTGAAAACAATGTCAGTTCCAGCTTTTGGTACTCCTATTTGGCCTGCTACGGGTTTTGCTGTTGGCTTTTTGTTGCTTTGGGGGCGATCGCATTGGTTGGGAGTATTCTTAGGAGCAACCTTTGCTAATTCTATCGGTATTAAAGTGCCAATTTTAGCTATGATTGGAGGTTTTGGTACTACTATTGGCTCACTAATTTCTGTAACTCTCATACTTATCCTAACTCACACTAATTACCCTTTTTATCAAGTCAGAAATGTAGTTATTTTCTCTGTTTGTAGCTTGTTTCCTGGCACAATTCTTCAATCCTTATTAGGTGCAATGACAGTTTCTTTAGCTGGTTACGAACCCTGGAATAAATATTTAATCATCTCCTTAAATTGGTGGGTGGGCGATGCTATAGGAATTTTATTATTTGCTCCTACTATTTTATCTTTAGCCAAAAAAACACCTGATTTTAAAGTTAAATCTTGGCTAACCTGGGAAATGTTAGCAACAGTAATTACTTTATATATAATTAGCTATTTTACTTTTATTCAACCACAACCTTTAGAATATTTACTACTACCACCGTTATTTTGGTCAGCTTTCCGCTTTGGTGATAAAACCACCACTTTATTAGTGGCAATTGTATCTACAGTAGCTGTTGTTGCTACGAGTGATAGCTTAGGAATATTTTATAACACCGCTTTAAAAAGTAATTCAATTTTATTGTTACAATTGTTTATGGGTGTAATATCTGTGACGACTATGGTGATGTTAGCTATTGTCACAGAAAACCATAACTATCGGTTAAATCTCAAAACAGTTAATACCGAATTAGAACAACGAGTTTCTGAACGAACGAAAGATTTACAAGCAAGTGAAGCTAAAGCCCAGGAATTAGCGGCCAAAGCCGAAGCCGCAAACCGCGCTAAAAGCGCGTTTATTGCCAATATGAGCCATGAATTGCGATCGCCTCTCAACGCTGTTATTGGCTTTTCGCAACTGATGTTACGTGCAAACAACCTCCCGCCCGATCAATATGAAAATGCCGGCATTATTTATCGCAGTGGTGACTACTTACTCACCCTGATTAATCATATTCTCGATTTATCCAAAATCGAAGCCGGGAAAGCAACCCTGAATATTAATGATTTTAATCTCCATCGCTTACTAGATGACTTAGAAGATATGCTGCATCTGCGGGCTAGTAGTGCCGGATTGTCACTCATATTTAAGCGGAGTAAAAATTTACCGCATTATATCTGCACCGATGAAGTAAAACTGCGTCAGGTATTAATCAATTTACTCAGTAATGCTATTAAATTTACCTCTGTAGGTCAAGTTACTCTCTATGTCTTTCAGGGAGAACAAGAAACAACTGATGTTTTTAATCTCTATATGCGGATCAGTGATACTGGAGTAGGAATTTCCGCCGCCGAACTACCAAAACTATTTGAGGCTTTTACCCAAGCAGAAGCCGGAAGAGAAATGCAAGAAGGAACGGGTTTAGGTTTAGCAATCAGTCGGAAATTTGTGCAGTTAATGGGTGGGGATATTTCAGTAGAAAGCGAGTTAGGAAAAGGCACAACATTTCAATTTTATATTCAAGCAAAATTAGGACAAGAAACCAAAAGTAATGATGTGGATGAGCGTCCTCATGTACTAGGACTGACTGCTGGTCAGCCTACATACAAAATCCTCGCAGTCGATGATAAACAGATTAATCGTCAACTTCTAGTTAGGCTTTTACAACCATTGGGTTTTGAGATTAAAGAAGCTAGTAACGGCAAAGAAGCCATAACTATTTGGGATGAGTGGGAACCTCACTTAATTTTTATGGATATGCGGATGCCGATTATGGATGGTTATGAGGCGACAAAACAGATTAAATCTACCACCAAAGGCAATGCGACGGCTGTCATTGCTTTAACTGCGAGTGTTTTAGAAGAAGAAAAAGCCATAGTTCTCTTTGCCGGTTGTGATGACTTTCTGCGGAAACCTTTTGCAGAACAGATAATTTTTGATGCTTTGGCGAAACATCTGGGTGTAAAATACATATTTGCAGACAATAATCCAGTCGATTATGCAAATATAGCAGAAAATTGTTTAATATCTGATAATCTCAAATGTATGTCTCCAGCATGGATTAATCAATTATATGAAGCAACACTGGAAGCTGATACTAATTTGGTTTTGCAATTGGTAAAAGAAATTCCGGAAACAGAGCAGATGCTGTTAAATTCCCTGACTAAAATGGCGCAACAATTTGAATTTGAGCCGATGGTTGATTTAATCGAACCGCTATTAACCATTGACCAAATTAGGTAGATTTCGTTAAGTAGTTGCTTCTGTCCCCTTGGAGATTGTTAAGATTCCGCTATTCTTTATTTAGTTATGGCTGTGAAGATTTTTTTACGTCTGGGCGTTGACTATCGCAATCCTCGTTGGTGGTTCCATATATTAATTATTGCCACGAGTTACTATGTTGTCTCTTGGCTGGTATTGAAAAAAATGTCACTTCCGGATTTTGGTACTCCTATTTGGCCAGCTGCGGGTCTTGCTATTGGCTTTTTGTTGTTGTGGGGGCGATCGCGTTGGTTTGGAGTCTCTTTAGGAGCAATGTTAACTAATACTATCCTCGTTAACAACATAATTTTAATTGTTGCGCCAGCTATTGGTACTGCTATTGGCGCACTAATTTCTATAACACTAATATTGCGATTAGCGCGCACTAATTACCCTTTTGCTCAAGTGAAAGATGTAGTTATTTTCTCTGTTTGCATTTTGTTTACTGGGACTATTTTTCAATCTTTAGTAGGTCCGTTTATAGTTTGCTTATCTGGTTATCAACCTTGGAATGAATATACACAAATCGCCTTGGGTTGGTGGGTGGGTGATGCGGTCGGGATTTTAGTATTTGCTCCTCTTATTTTAACTTTAGCCAAAAAAACCCCTAATTTTGAAGTTAAATCTTGGCTGAATCGGGAAATGTTAGTGACAATAATTTTTTTATGTATAGTTAGTTATTTTACTTTGATTCAACCACAACATTTAGAGTATTTACTATTACCGCCTTTATTTTGGTCGGCTTTTCGCTTTGGTGCTAAAATCACCACTGTATTAGTGGCGATTATATCTACTGTAGCTGCTGTTGCTACCAGCTACGAATTAGGAGTGTTTTATGATGCAGCTTTGAATACTAATTCAATTGTATTGTTACAATTATTTATGGGTGTAATATCTGTGACTACTATGGTGATGTTAGCCATTGTTACAGAAAACCATCAGTATAAATTAAATCTTAAAATAGTTAATACAGAACTAGAACAACGAGTTTTTGACCGCACTAGAGATTTACAAGCAAGTGAAGCTAAGGCGCAGGAACTAGCAGCCAAAGCTGAAACCGCGAACCGGGCTAAAAGTGCATTTATTGCCAATATGAGTCATGAATTGCGATCGCCCCTCAACGCTGTTATTGGCTTTTCGCAACTGATGTTACGTGCAAACAATCTCCCGCCCGATCAATATGAAAATGCCGGCATTATTTATCGCAGTGGCGACTACTTACTCACCTTGATTAATCATATTCTCGATTTATCCAAAATCGAAGCCGGGAAAGCAACCCTGAATATTAATGATTTTAATCTCCATCGCTTACTAGATGATTTAGAAGATATGCTGCATCTGCGGGCTAGTAGTGCCGGATTGTCACTAATATTTCAGCGTAGTGAAAGCTTACCGCTATATATTTGCACTGATGAAGTAAAACTGCGTCAAGTTTTAATAAATTTACTGAGTAATGCCATTAAATTTACCCCTGTGGGTCAAATTACTCTCTATGTTTTTCAGGGAGAAAAAATAACAACTGATTGTTTTTATCTCCATGTTCAAGTGCATGATACTGGAGTAGGAATTGCCCCCGCAGAACTACCAAAACTATTTGAGGCCTTTACCCAAGCCGAAGCCGGAAAAGAAATGCAAGAAGGAACGGGGTTAGGTTTAGCAATCAGTCGGAAATTTGTACAGTTAATGGGTGGGGATATTTCAGTAGAAAGCGAGTTAGGAAAAGGTACAACATTTCAATTTTATATTCAGTCCAAATTAGGTCAAGCAATAAATAGTAATGATGTGGAAGAACATCCTCATGTACTAGGATTGGGGGCTGGTCAACCTACATATAAAATCCTCGTAGTAGATGATAAAGCTATTAATCGTCAATTATTGCTGAAGCTTTTACAACCATTGGGTTTTGAGATGAAAGAAGCTAGTAACGGCAAAGAAGCCATAACTATTTGGGATGAGTGGGAACCTCACTTAATTTTTATGGATATGCGGATGCCGATTATGGATGGTTATGAGGCGACAAAACAGATTAAATCTACCACCAAAGGCAATGCTACAGCTGTAATCGCTTTAACTGCAAGTGTATTAGAAGAAGAGAAAGCCATAGTACTTTCAGCCGGTTGTGATGACTTTCTCCGCAAACCATTTAGAGAACATACAATTTTTGATGCTTTAGCTAAACATCTAGGTGTAAAATACATATTTTCAGAAAACCATGCACTTGATTTAGAGAGTGTAGAGTCAAGCCCATTAACATCAGAAAATTTAACTTGTATGTCTGGAGAATGGATAAATAACTTATATGAAGCTGCGCTTGAGGCCAATAACAACCTCGTCTTGGAACTGGTAAAAGAAATTCCAAAGATAGAAACTCACCTGATACATTCTTTAACAAAACTTGCTCGTCAATTTAAATTTGAACAGATTGTTGATTTAGTTGAGAATTTACCCTTGCTATAAAGAATAATTAAATCTTACTTGAGTGAAACTCTGATAATTAGTATTTTTTTCCTGACCTCCTGGTTGCTATTTGCTTGTTACTACTTCAACACCGATTGAAGTAAAACACCCTCCTTTTAAATTGACCTGCATCACTTTTGTGGGCAATGGTCCAGCGATAATTGCCCAAAAAAAAGGATTTTTTAAGGACCAAGAAGTAGAAGTAGAACTTAACTATGTAGACTTTGCCCAATTGCAGCAAGCAGATTTTAGTGCCGGAAAATACGATGGTATCGGATTGACTTTAGGGGATTTTATGATCTTAAGTGCCACTAATCCCGATATGCAAACTGTGATGGTTGTGGATGAGACAAATGGAGCAGATGTGGTAGTGGCACAACCAGATATTAAAACTGTTGCTGACTTAAAAGGGAAAAAGCTAGGTGCAAATTTGGGAGGGTTTAGCGAAGTTTTTGTAACTGAAATGTTGAAAACAGCCAACTTAACCAGCGATGATGTAAATTTTGTTAAATTCGATGCTTTAGAAATTCCCCAACGCCTGAAAAATAATGCTATTCAAGCCGGACACACTTGGGAACCCTATCTTTCCGAAGCTATAAAATTGGGGGACATATCCTATTTAACAGCAAACAAACCCCTGGCTTAATTTTGGATTTGGTAGCATTTCGGGTTAGATAATTCGCGATCGCCCAGAAGATATTCGCGCCTTTATTCGCGGATGGCTGCAAGCCTTGACATATTGGGAAGCAAATATTCAGGAAGGAAATGTAATTATCAGCAAATTCTTGAATATTTAGCAACACACTCTCTTTGGAGGGTGTAAATCTCACCGATCTTCAGGAAAATCAGCAGTTTTTTCGATCTAATAGTCATAATTCTATTTACAAAACTGCCAAAATATATGCAGACTTTTTTATTCGCACGGGTAATGTGACACGCATTCCTGAGATCACAACCTTGTTCAATTCTTCTTTCTTAAATTCTCCCTCCTAATCTGAAGCCATGCAGCACTCGCTTTTGGGTAGCATCCGAACAAAGTTGATTTTATCGTTTCTCATTGTGGCTTTGATGCCGTTGTTATTGTTGGCTTTTATCAACAAACAGACAACTCAAAAGGCACTAACCGAAAACGCACGACAAGCCCTATCTGCGGCAGCTAACGAAACTGCTAACAGAATAGATGCGTTTATTGATGGAAATCTCAATTCTGTGCGTGTGGAAGCAATTTTACCAGGTTTGGCGGACTGCCTCAGCCTACCTCTTGAACGGCGAGATGGTAGCCATGAAGAACGGTTAGCAACAGAAACATTAATCCGTCTCAGTCGCAAAGATATGCTCAATGTTATTTCCTATGCTTTGCTCGACTTAAATGGAAAAAATGTCTTGGATACGAATACACCGGATATTGGTAGAGATGAATCTGGTGAAGATTACTTTAGACAACCGATGCACACTCAGCTATCATTTGTTTCTAGTATGAGGCGAAGTCCAAATATTCCTGGCCTCGTTACCCTCTTTTTTAGCAGTCCGGTTCGCAACGCCAAGGGGGATATATTAGGTGTATTGCGAGTCACATACAATGCTACGGTTGTCCAGCAATTAGTAACTCGACAAACTGAACGGGCTGGAGCAAAATCTTTTGCTATTCTTTTAGATGAAAATCATATTTATCTAGCACATAGCAATGCACCTAAACTGCTGTTTAAATCAATCGTCCCTCTGTTTACAGATGTGATCAATAAACTGCAATCGGAAGGGCGTTTACCTTTTGCTCCTATTAATGAATTAGCCACCAATGAGGTAAAACTTAAGCAAGCATTGGATAATCAACAACCCTATGTAATTACATCCTTAGCAGCAACAGGGAATGAGCTTAACCTTGTAGCAATCGCCCGTTTGCAATATCAACCTTGGTCTGTACTTTTTGCACAACCCCTTACTGTCGCCCTCGCACCTGTAGAAAGGCAAATTCGCGATGCAATGTTCCTTTTTGCATTCATCGCCACAGTTGTTACTATTATCGCTTTTGTGTTTGGGCAATTATTGACAAAACCCTTGATTTACCTGACTAATATAGTTTCCCAATTTACCGCAGGTAACTTAGATATCCGGGTCAAAATTAGCTCAAAAGACGAAATTGCTCAACTGGCAATATCTTTCAATACAATGGCGGATCAATTGCAAGTATCTTTTGAAACCTTAGAACAGCGAGTGAAGGAAAGAACCGCAGAACTAGCAAATGCCAAAGAAAAAGCCGAAGCAGCTAATCAAGCCAAAAGCACATTTATTGCGAATATGAGTCATGAATTACGCTCTCCTTTAAATGCAGTTCTGGGTTTTTCCCAATTAATATTACGTTCTCCAAATACCCCATCTGATTCATATGAAAATGCCGGGATTATTTATCGCAGTGGGGAATATTTACTTATATTAATTAATAATATTCTCGATTTATCCAAAATCGAAGCCGGAAAAACCACCCTCAACCCCAAAGATTTTGACCTTTATCGCTTGCTAGATGATTTAGAAGATATGTTTCACTTACGAGCAAGCAATCAAGATTTAAGTTTAATGTTTCAACGCTCTGAAAATATACCGCGTCTATATTTGCACCGATGAAGTGAAACTACGGCAAGTATTAATTAATTTAATTAGTAATAGCATCAAATTTACTGCACAAGGTGGAATTAGTGTCAAGGTGAATTATAGCAGTGCAGAAACTACAGATGTTGTCACTCTTGATTTTAAAATTCAGGATACAGGTTCAGGAATTGCTGCGGCAGAATTACCCAAACTATTTGCAGCTTTTAGTCAAACGCAATCCGGTAAAGATGCCCAAGAAGGAACAGGACTTGGTTTGGCAATTAGTCGCCAGTTTATCAACTTAATGGGTGGAGATATTAGCGTTGAAAGTGAATTAGGAAAAGGCTCTACTTTTAAATTTTATATTCAAGTCAAATTAGGGCAAAATACTAACAGCCAAACCGACAAAGAATATACCCAGATTTTAGGACTATCACCAGGTCAACCTCAATATAAAATATTAACAGTAGATGATAAAGTTATTAATTGTCAATTACTAATTAAGCTATTAGAACCCTTGGGTTTTGAAATAAAAACAGCTAGTAATGGTCAAGAAGCATTGACGATTTGGGATGAGTGGGAACCGCATTTAATTTTTATGGATATGCGGATGCCAGTGATGGACGGTTATGAGACGACAAAACAGATTAAATCTACCACCAAAGGCAATGCTACGGCTGTCATTGCTTTAACTGCTAGTGTATTAGAAGAAGAAAAAGCCATTGTGCTTTCAGCCGGTTGTGATGACTTTCTCCGCAAACCATTTACTGAACAAACAATTTTTGATGCCCTTGCCAAGCATTTGGGTGTAAAATACATCTTTGCACAAACTAGTTCACCAGCATTAGATAGGGCAGCAGAAAGCGCCTTGACACCCCAAGACCTCACCTGTATGTCTGGAGAATGGATTACTCAAATATACGCAGCAGCCCTTGAGGCAAATACTCACCTCGTCTTAGAACTGCTAGGAGAAATTCCTAAAACAGAACCTCGTTTGATACACTCGTTAACAAAACTTGCTCGCCAATTTGAATTTGAACAGCTTGTGGAACTAGCCGAACCCCTGATAAGCAATGAATCCTGATTCTAATATAGAAAATCAAGGCAATATTCTTCTAGTAGATGACATTCCCGAAAACCTACAATTACTAAGCGATTTGCTTGTCAAACTTGGCTACACTGTTCGCAGCGTCACCAGTGGGCGAATGGCACTCAAAACGGTCAAGGTCAAGCGACCAGAAGTTATTCTGTTAGATATCAAAATGCCGGAAATGGATGGGTATCAAGTCTGTCAAGCCCTGAAAGCAGATGAAGACTTATGTTACATTCCCGTGATTTTTATTAGTGCTTTAGATGATGTTTTCGATAAAGTTAAAGCTTTTAATTCCGGGGGTGTAGACTACATCACCAAACCCTTTCAAATCGAAGAAGTAGTAGCACGTCTAAATAATCAGTTAACTATTCAACGACAACAACGCCTTCTGCAAAAAGAAATTAATTACCGTAGAGAGACAGAAGAGGCACTTTATCAGTCTAGAGCTTTGTTATCTAGCGTTTTGAATAGTTCTCTAGATGGAATCGCAGCTTTGCAAGCTGTTCGTAACCCCGAAACTGGGAATATTGAGGATTTTCGCTGTTTAGTTGTTAACCCTGTAATTGCTAAAGTATTTGAACGCAGTCGTGAAGAGATGCTCGGTAAATTGGTACTAAAAAAGTTTTTGGTTAAAATTCAACCAGAACTATTTGATAATTTCATTGAGATTGTGGAGACTGGGAAAGCTCTAGAACAAGATTTTTACTATCCATCAGGAGATTCTTCTTGGTATCACTTTGTAGCTGTAAAATTAGGTGATGGCTTTTCCATTACTATCCGTGATATAACTGCCCGTAAGCAAATTGAATTGGCTCTGCAAGATGCCAATCAAAAACTCAAACAACTGGCAAATATTGATGGTTTAACTCAGGTAGCTAACCGTCGTTGTTTTGATACCCGATTGCAAGCAGAATGGCAACGTCTAGCGCGGGAAAAGCAGCCCCTATCATTGATTTTATTCGATGTTGATAACTTTAAAGCTTACAATGACTACTATGGTCATCTGGCTGGTGACGATTGCCTGATTAGAATAACACAAACAGTCCAAGAAGTAGTTCGCCGTCCCGCCGATTTACTGGCACGTTATGGTGGCGAAGAATTTACAGTCCTTCTGCCCAATACAGATAAAGAAGGAGTAATTAAAATAGCACAAAAAATTCAACAAGTAATTCGTGATCAGGTTATTCCCCATGCACATTCTCATGTCGCCGATATCGTCACAGTGAGTTTGGGTATTGCCTCACTGATACCGACCGTGGAAGTGCATCCAGATACACTGATAGCTTATGCCGATAAAGCATTATACGATGCTAAACAACAAGGGCGCGATCGCTACTGCTGCAACTGTTAACCAAGTTTCCATAAATGAGTCAATATTTAGAGGATGTTTTCAAACTAGTTGGCTGTAATGTTAAGCACGAGTCGATCCCCCCTAGCCCCCCTTAAAAAGGCAGGGCTGTTTCATTCCCTCAAAGGCTTATTATGTCAAGGGATATTTAAAGCGATCGCTCTAAATATCCTGAGAAAAATTTGAATTTTTTGGATTGAAATGTAGGTTTTCCATGACTTCTGTCCCAAAAATTATCCCTAATGATATTGACAAATCCTCCCTCCTGATGGAATGAAACAGCCCTGCCTTAAAAGGGGGGAACTAGAATCAAAGTCCCCCTTTTTAAGGGGGATTTAGGGGGATCTAAAACGTTTTGCTACTAAAAAGAGGACTTTTAAAACATTCTCTTAAGTAGGGCTAATTGCTGATTTACAGGAGTCAAAAAATCATGATAGCTGTGAAAAATCGAGCCGATAGAGTCGTACTTTACAACATTAGCTGGCAACAATTTGAAAACATCTTACAGGATTTGGGCGAAAATCGTGCAGCCAGAATAGCTTACGATAACGGGAACTTGGAAATAATCACACCTTTACCAGAACACGAATATTATAAAAAAAGTTTCAGCATCGCTATTGAAGATATAGCTTTAGAATTAGATTTAAAATATGAAAGCTATGGTTCAACTACCTGGAAGCAGCAAAGCCGGATGGCTGGTTTAGAACCAGATGATTGTTTTTATTTCCAAAATGAAGCAGCTATTAGGGGTAAGCTTGATTTAGATTTAAACCAAGATCCGCCCCCAGATTTAGCATTAGAAATTGATGTTACCAGCAAATCTTTAAATCGATTTCCGATTTATGCGCGGTTGGGTGTTCCGGAAATCTGGTGTTATGACTCTGGAGAATTGAAGATTTATTTATTGCAGAATGGTGATTATATAGAGTCTGAAACAAGTTTGGTTTTTCCTAGTTTACCAATTCGGGAGTTACCCAGGTTGATTGAGGAAAATCGCACCGAGGGAAGAAGGACGATGAGAAAAGCAGTAAGAGAGTGGGTGAGGCGTGTATTAGGTTAGATACAAGAGTGCAAATTAATCAGCATAGCTTAAGGTACTGGAAGCCACACACCAGACTGTAAAAACCGAATATCATTGCCCGCCAGATTCACATTATAACTCCAGGTAGCACTTGCCCATGAAGGATTTCCACTAGGAACATTACCGCCAGCAGCCCTCACTTCCCATCCTGCTGAAATGGACTGACGACAATGTAATTTTTGGTTGTCAATATCCAAACAACCATCAAAAAATTTGGGACTTGCCCAGTGCAGACCAATCATATTTTCTGAGACCTTTGCCCGTTTAGCTGCATCTTTTTTGATTGCAGTTACTAATGAATTAGGTAAACTCTGCATTGCATCAGGTTGGGGAAAAATATGAGGGTTAGAAACTTCGGTTTGGTCAATATAGTAAACATAGCGATTAGCGCCACTAATAACTATCATTTGCCAACCTCCTATTTCTACATTTGGACAATTTCCCATTTCTGGTCTTGTTGGTCCTCCACTGCTACACAAATTCCATTTTATAGCTTTAATACTTTCAACTCGCAGGTTAGAATTTAAATTATCATGGCGACTCACAAAATCTTCTAACACCTTCTCGCCAATATTTCGGGGCATTTCTGCTGTTTCTTGGGGCAAATATAAACTTAAATTCCCATAATTTAAATCTTGGCCATCCAATCCCAAAAAGAATGGTTTTTCTCTACCTTTTACAAGAATACGCCATCCTAAAATTGGCTGGACTTTGCAAGTAGCATTGATCGGACAGGCCGGAAGACCTTTGCTTAGTTGTGCGGCAATAATAGAAATATTGTTGGTTTCTAGGGATAATTTTGTGGATAAAGCTGAGAGAATAGTTTGATTTAAACTGGCAGTGGCATCAAGGGTAATAAATCCATTATTAGTGACATAATAAACCCAATTTTCCCCTTGACCACTAATGGTTACACGCCAGCCAGAACGGGATTTAGCTGAACAAGGTTGAGTCGGAATTACGCCTGATTTGTCGGGTAAACAGTCGTCCCAATTAGCTATTTCAGATTTAGTTAGTTTGAGAAGTTTGCTGTTAATTTGCAATTGCTGCGCCATTTTTTCGCGCACTGCGGTTTCTAGGTTTTGAGGGAGATTTTTTGGCGTAGTAGCCACCTCTGCTTTAATATAATTCTGGGGCTGTGTTGTGGCGTGAAAAATTAGGCTGCTGATGCCAAGTAACCCCAACACACCACATAAAAGTATTTTGGCTTTCATGAATTTTGCTGTAAATAAACAGTAATCACCTAAATTTAGTGACTTTGTAATTAATTTGACTAAATTTAGGCACTTTATGTTTCTAATCCCCAAAAATTTGTAAAAAGTAGAGATTTTTTTATTTATAGCTTTTGTTACAATTAATAAACTTTATATTTACAAAATACCATTATGGCATTATATGCTGAGTTACATAGACATCTGGGGGGTTCCGTTGTTCCCCGCGTTTTGTGGCGATACTTTGAGCGCCATGCTACAGATTTAATTACTCGTTTTGCTGAATATTCGGAATTTGAAGACTTTTACACCCGTCCTCGCAACACTTTAGATGAGTATTTAGAATTACACACTTTGGTAGAAAGTGTCCAAACTGTAGAAACTTTACCTTACTTTATTTATCGCTTATTGCGTGGTGCTTATATCTTTGAAAATTTGGCTTATTTAGAATTACGCTATACTCCATACTTACGCACACCGGAACATCTGAGTCAAACCGAAAGAATTGATAAGATGGCAGAAATTGTGGCGGTGGTAGGCAAAGCTAGTCATTTACCAGAATATCCCATTGTGACGAGCCAAATTCTCTGTATGCACTCGCGTTTACCTTATGAGGTGAATCGGGCAATAATTGAGTTAGCTGTGCAGAATAAACAGTACGTTTGTGGGATTGATGTGGCTGGGGGCGATCGCTATTATGAAGAACGTCTAGAAGAATGGGTCAGCTTGTATGATTATGCGCGATCGCAAGGCGTAAACACCACCGGACACCTTTACGAAACCACCGATGGCTGTCACCCGAAACTCTTACCCTACCTGATGCGAATTGGTCACGGTATCCAAATTCCTCTATTATCTCCAGAGTTATTAACAGATATAGCGAAAAGAGGACAGTGTTTAGAAGTTTGTCCTACAACTTACCTGAAAACAGGTACTTTACAGGATATCCGGCAACTAAAATTAGTTTTTGACCGTTGTTTTGCAGCTGGGGTAGATATTGCTATTTGTACGGATAACGCTGGGCTGCATAATATGCGTTTACCGTTTGAGTACGAAAATCTTTTGACTTACGACATTATTAATTTTGAACAACTCCAAGCTTGTCAAAATGCAGCTTTTCGCCATGCTTTTGCTTGGCCTCACAATCAAGCCCCTGCATCTCTTTTGAACAGACTACTTAAACCGGAACTTCCGAAAGTTTTGTCGATCACAGATTAGTGAAATGATTTATTTTGTGGGGTAGGATACCTATCCCACATGAAAGATTAAACGCAGAGTTACGCTAAGTTAACGCGGAGGTACGCATAGATTTTGAGGATGAGTGTTAGAGTATGGAACTTTAAGCAGCTATCCCTTCTGTAGCCCCACCAACTGTTTTCCAGGCTGTGATACCGCCTCTAATGACAGTGGCATGACTAAACCCAGCAGCTCGTAATAATTGCACAGCATAGCCGGCTTGTGTGTCGCTATCTCCATAGATATAAATCTGGCGTTCTTGGTGTAGTGCAGATTTAGCGCGTTTTACTAATTCATCTAAGGGGATTTGGATTGCGCCTGTGATGCGATTGTAATTGTAAGTGTGGCGATCGCGCACATCGATGATTGTAAACGCTGGTTGTCCCCATTCCAGACGAAACTTTAGATCATGAACTTCAGCAACTAAATCACTAATCATAACCTTTTCTCGCGGATAACCTTACAAGCAATCTATCAACAATCCTTCTAGAACCTGAGTTTCTTTACAATAAATCAAAAATTCTGTGGAATTGTAAATAAAAATGCTTATTCTATTCAGTGGTTGACTGCTCGCCTAAACTGTAATTTATGGCATCTACTATTCAAGCTTTACCGACTGAAGTCGTATATCTGATTACGGCTGGAGAGGTAATTGACTCTTTAGCTTCTGTGGTGCGGGAATTGGTAGAAAATTCCCTAGACGCAGGCGCAAACCGCATTGTAGTTTCTCTTTGGCCGCAGCAGTGGCGCATTCGCGTTGCAGATAACGGTTGCGGAATGGACGAATATAACTTGCAACAAGCCGCCCTAGCACACAGTACCAGCAAAATTCGCTCTAGTGAAGATTTATGGAAGATTAACAGTTTGGGCTTTCGCGGTGAAGCGTTGCACAGTTTGACAACTTTGGCAGATTTGGAGATTTTGAGCCGTCCACCGGGCGGAAACGTGGGCTGGCGGGTTGTTTATGGTGACAGTGGCAAAGCTGTAGAATTTGAAGCAACTGCGATCGCACCTGGTACAGTGGTGACAGTTTCTGATCTCTTCGGTAATTGTGCCGTGCGTCGTCAAGGTTTACCCACAGCCGCCCAGCAAATGCGAGGCGTACAATTAGCAATTCAACAAATCGCCCTGTGTCACCCCCATGTGACTTGGCAAGTTTGGCAAAATGACCGCCAATGGTTCAGTATCTCTCTCGCAGCTTCCACTGCACAACTCCTACCGCAAATTCTCCCCCAAGTGCGACAAGGCGACTTAAACGAAATCAACCTAGAAATACCCAACCCCCAGCCCTCTTGTACAGACGCGATTCATCGCGTCTCCTCTCATCGCGTCTCCTCTTGTCTCAATTTAGTTGTAGGCTTACCTGATAGATGTCATCGTCGCCGCCCTGATTGGGTGCGGGTAGCAATTAACGGCCGCATGGTAAAATCGCCAGAATTAGAGCAAACAATTCTATCAGCATTTCATAGAACATTACCACGCGATCGCTATCCGATTTGTTTATTAAATCTGACCATTTCTCCTGACCAAATTAACTGGAATCGGAACCCCGCCAAAAGCGAAATTTATCTGAATGAAATTGGTTATTGGCAAGAACAAATTACCCAAGCAATTGACCAAGCACTCCGCATAAGTGCAGCCAATCTTAAAGAATCTGTCCATACAACCAGAGTCAGTAAAATACTCAAAGCCGCAGAAGCTAAAGGCGGTTATCACGTTAATCCTGAAAATACCCCTGAAGAAAATAATAATCAGCTTTCTGTAAAGGCGATCGCGCAACTCAGCAACACCTATATAGTAGTAGAACATCCCAATGGTATGTGGTTAGTAGAACAACATATAGCCCATGAACGAGTATTATATGAGCAAATCTGTGATCACTGGCAACTTGTACCCATTGAACCCGCCATCATTCTTTATCAAATATCACCAGCGCAAGTATCACAACTGCAAAGAATTGGTTTAGATATAGAACCCTTCGGCGAACAACTTTGGGCAATTCGCACCATACCCGCACTTTTGCAACAGCGAGAAGACAGTGCAGACGCAATTTTAGAACTCAGTTGGGGAGGAGACTTACAAGTAGCCCAAGTAGCCGTCGCCTGTCGCAGTGCTATTCGTAATGGTACACCCATGACCATGCCAGAAATGCAGACATTATTAGATCAATGGCAACGCACTCGCAACCCCCGCACCTGTCCCCACGGTCGTCCCATTTATTTATCCTTAGAAGAACCAGCCTTAGCCAGATTTTTCCGGCGTAATTGGGTAATTGGTAAAAGTCACGGTATTTAAATTTGGAAATTCTGTGAATAAGCTAATTTTCAACAATCCCAACTTTCCAAAAACATCCGGTACTGACGAAAAAACCCTTTCCAACCCTCTTTACTTTGTGTCCTTTGCGGTTCGTTTTTTTATACCCTGCCTCTGGGTAAGTCAAAATCATACATTAAAGATACTCCCCGATGAGATTAGGAAATTATAAACTTTATTATTCTTTAATTAACAATCCCAACAAACCAGTTATTCTGTTTCTGCATGGTTTTATGGGTAATATTCATGAATTTGACGAAGCCATCAAAATACTAGCTGAAGAATTTTCATTTCTCACAATTGACCTTCCCGGACATGGAAACACTCAAGTATTAGGTGGGGATGAATACTATACAATGGCAAATACAGCTAATGCTTTAATTAACTTATTAGACAAGTTAAAAATTAACCAATGCTTCTTAGTAGGTTATTCAATGGGTGGAAGATTAGCCTTATATTTGACTCTACATTTCCCAGAGCGTTTTGCTAAAGTTGTCCTAGAATCAGCATCCCCAGGTTTAGCAACAGAAAGAGAAAGATTAGCAAGAGTTAAAAATGATGCCCAAATTGCTAGGAAACTAGCAAGAAGTATTACCAAAGCAGATTTTACTATTTTTTTACAAAATTGGTATAATCAGCCAATCTTTGGCGCAATCAAAAATCATCCCAACTTTGAAAGTATCTTAGAAAGTCGTTTGCAAAATCATCCAATCGAACTAACTAAATCATTGCAATTTATGGGAACTGGAAATCAACCTTCCTTATGGAACCAACTCAACCAAAATACAACACCTTTGCTCTTATTAAGCGGCGAATATGATCAAAAATTTATAGATATCAATACAGAAATAGCTCAAAAATGTAAACTTTCCCAGCTAAAAATAATCAATCATGCTGGGCATAACATTCACTTAGAAAATACTGAAGAATTTGTAAAAAACATGAAATATTTTATCTTATATAATTAAAGTTTCGAGTTTTGCCTGTACTTCTTCTATTAAATCTTGTCCAACACTTTCAACAAATTTTACCTTTCTAGCTTTCCAATCAAATGTTTTAATTTGGTCGGCTAACACAACTCCTTTTGTTTGCATTTCCTCAACAAGTGGAACTTCAAAATTAAGCCCTTTTGAAGTGCTAGTTATGGGACAAGCTAAAACCAAAGAAGCCATTCGATTGTATTTAATTGGAGATATTACCAAAACAGGGCGGTAGCCAATTTGCTCACGCCCTTGTTGTTCTAGTTCATTGTTTAATGTCTTAGCAATATCCTCAAATGGCATTCCTGACGCTTGAAGAGCAAATACACGCCGAATCGAATCAGCCGTAAACCGCACGGCTCCAAATTCTAATTTGATAATGTCTCCTCTGTCAGGAAAGTACGGTTTAACTACCAATCTTCATTACCCACCGTATTTCCAGTTTCAAATTCAGGATGAAAGTTATCAGGAGTCATACCTTCAAGTAACTCATCAAGGGTATATTTCTTTCGTTTTTGTGGTAAAAGTACAATACTATTACCTTCGACAGTAAAATTTATAGCTGTTCCTTCCGTTACCTGTGCTTGTTCAGCTACCGCTCTGGGAATCCGGATAGCTAAACTATTTCCCCATTTAGCAACAACTGCTGTCATAGCTAGCTCCAAATATTTTCTGAAAAGTCCACACGCCTGAATCTAAAATTTTTGGAGTGAAACACTCTCAACGATTTTGCCTGAAGTATATACTTTGAATATACATATTTAATTAGTGAGTGTCAACAAACCATGCAAAATTCCCCCTCTTCCCTCTAACTCTGTGTTCTCTGTGCCTGTTGTGGTTTGTTAAAACTCAACGCTGGGGGGTCGTAATTGTAGATGCTGGTGGATTAGCAGCCTTTAACTCTTCCTTCAACATTTTCTCATAAATATTTGGCAAAGAGCTACTAATTGAATTAGTTTCGATACCATATCCCAGACTCGTCCAAGTGGGAGAAAGCCGCCGCAAAACGTCGTTAATTTTGCCCTTTTGCAAGAGTTGAGAAATATCAGTTCCCCAAACCTTTGTATCATTCAACCAACGATAAACCACCACATCTTGATACTCTGCTTCAAAACTATACGCAGACCAAAACATCATCTGCTGGGGAGGGTTGGGATGATAGCGAGGGGCGATTTCAAACCAAGTATTATTGATAATTTGATATCTACCAGCAGCAGTCGAACAATTGTCTTTATTTGGACCTGTGACAATGGTGACGCATATCTCAGGATGACGGCTGAGGTTATTAACCTGCTGTCCACCATACAAAAGAGAATAAGGACGAGGACCATTAGCCTCACTGGCTGAGATGGTTCGCATCAAAGCGCGGATATGAGGATCACCCCCTTGCATCACCAAAGGCGGCTGTTGGACTCTAAATACAGGATCGGTAGGCGATCGCAATGTACCATGTATGTACCACTGCAACAAATAGACCAAGCCAAGCAGTGCGGCGATAGGGCCAATCAGAGGCTCAACGCCTTTGAGTTTAAAGCCTTTCAGAGTCAAACTCCTTTAAATTCGATCTTCGCTAACAACAATAATTGACGCACTTATTTCGACAAAGTTCACAAAGAAAGTGCTTTCTTCCGAAATTAGCGCTCTTCTATTATTTTGAAAAAATACCATATTCGGAGGTTGGGTTGAGGCTTTGCCAAACCCAACAAAACTAATTAAACAACATTAGCGAATAGTTCTCCCAAGTTCTTCGAGGTCGCATCTGGTTTAGCCACAACCTCAACAACTTTATTCCGTGAGGCTGGCTCAAACAAAGACTCAACAGCAACCTGAGCGACTTTCTGTCGAGGAATACTACCATCAAATAATGTATCAGCACTCTGCATCACAATGGCATCAGAGTTATCTTCATTTTTCAAACCACCAGGGCGGACAATGGTATAAGTCAAACCGCTTTTTTGAATGTATTCCTCTGCTTGTTTTTTCCACACCAAAATCAGCCAAAACAAGTTCAACGGATGGAATAACTGGGAAACACACAAAGAAGATACAAAGACAAAATGCTCAATTCCCTTAGCCTTAGCAGCATCAACTAAATTTTTAGTCCCTTCAAAATCAACCTTATAGGGGCCAGTGGGGTCAAAGCTGGGTTTTGCACCAGTGGCGCACAGCAAAACTGTACTATCTCCTAAAGCCGCATTCAGGCTTTGTGCTTCTAAGACATCGCCCACAACTAACTCGACATCAGGAGGAAAAATAGCTCTAGCTTTCTCTAAATCTCTGACCATAGCCCGCACGGGAATATTGCGGGCTATGAGTTCTTCGACAATGCGGCGACCTGTTTCACCTGTTGCTCCGGCTACAAATGCTTTCATCAGTGTCTCTGGGGTTGAATGTTTAACTTTAATGCTAACTGCTGGCGCATTTCTTGGAAGGGTAGGTTCCACACCGGGCTGGTATCCCAGTTCCATGCTTCCACAGGGATAAGTTTTTCTCTAGCTAAAGAAGTTAGCAGCAAGTGTTCATCTTCTGGTTCACGGGAAAAGTCGAAGGGATTACGATATCCTGTATTACTAAGATTATAAGATGTCACCTGACCATAATTGATATGTTTGACAAGTTTTTCACCCTTCATCAGCAAATCATCTAAAAACATTAAGCTAAAAGGCTCTGAATGTGAGCGAGTTTGTGGTTCTTTTTGTACCCATCTTGCCCAATCAAACCCATAGATAAAATCGTGAACATAGCGGAAGCGAATTTCTTTTTTAATGCCGAATAACTCTATTAGCAAGACCATTTTATTACTGAAGCTTGCTAAAAAAGAAATAGCACCTTCATCTGCGACTAAAGCTTGTCTAACCATACTACTCACCATAAAATCAAAATCCCAGAAGATATTTTCTGGGAAATTTTGCACCTGGGCATAAACTATGAGTTCCAAAGTATCCCGCAAGGCAAAAATAATTTCCTGGTTTGTGGTTTTTGCAGTTATTAATTTTTCTAGTTCTACAAAACTGGTGATTAAAGTCTTTTGGGGGTTGAGAGTTAAGAGATTAACAGACTGTTGGGCTAAAATTTCGTCAAGGCATTGAAAAAGGTGATTTGGCTTCAGGTCATGCTTCATAGTATATTCAAATAGCCTGAACATATCAAAATATAAGTTTATCTTGCCCAACTTTTAATTATTAATTAAATCCAAATTAATTTCATATTTAGCTTTACAAATTGATACATTTACAGCATTAGTCATTGGTCATTAGTCATTGGTCATTGGGAAGTAACAATCTTCTCCCCTGCACCCTGCACCCTGCACCCTGCCCCCCTGCACCCTGCCCCCCTGCACCCTGCCCCCCTGCTTCTTCCCCCCTGCACCCTGCACCCTTCCCCCCTGCCTCTTCTCCCCACTCCCTAATCAGAAATATGGATAACTAATTCTCTGGTATGACTACGCTGACGATGTTCCCAAATATAAATACCTTGCCAAGTTCCCAGGACTAAATGACCACGATTTATGGGAATATGTTCTGAGGTATGGGTGAGTGCTGTGCGTATATGTGCTGGCATATCGTCTGCACCTTCGGCATCGTGGATATATTTGGCTGATTCTGGCACTAATTTTGCCATAAAGTTGGCTAAATCCACCAGTACATCTGGGTCAGCATTTTCTTGTATGACTAAACTGGCGGAGGTGTGGCGTAAAAACAAGGTACAAAGTCCAGTTTCTACCCCAGACTCTGCAACTGCGGCGGCAATTTTTGCAGTGATATTCTGAAAATTTTTGCCGGTAGTAGAAATTTTTAGGAGTTTTTGGTAGTGAGCCATCTTGACTGTAATTGACTATTTATTCTATTTTATGGATGATTTCTAGCTTTGGTGTCGGTCTCGTTCATCAAAGAAGGTCTATTTTCTCAAGCCAATATCTCCCAGATGACATCAAGTCATTCAAACTTGGGGTGGATGTAAGTGATACGCTCTTTCTATAGCCTCTTAAGTAATGTTGATCACAATAGGATAATATACTCATGAATTTATTGATGCAAACGGCTGCTGAAGTAGTAGATAAAGGTTCCCATTTTCCTTTAGCTTTTACTTTGGTATATGTAGTTGGCTTTATTGCTGCTGTCACCATTGGTTCTATCGCTTGGTACAACTCTAAACGACCTGCTGGCTGGGAAAGCAAAGACCGTCCTGATTTTGTCCCAAAAGTTGAAAAAGAAGAAACTCCGGGGGTGGGTGAACCGAAGTCTTAAATCAGTAAACAGTGAACAGTTAACAGTTATCAAGGCATAAGGTGGGGGATTTATAACCGCCATCAACGCCTACCAATAATCGGCTTTGGGTTATGAGTTTTCAATTGTCAGTTAACGCGGATATACTGGGGGACTTAAACCCAGTTATCTCTCTTGACTGATGACTGATAACTAATAACTGATAACTGATAACTCTGGTGTTAGTTTTGGACATCAACCCAGCGACGATAAAGCTGTTGAATTTGCTTCAGCAACCCTGTGTGAGCTGGTTGAGTAGATTCATTCAGCTTTGCTAAATTCTGTAGTTTGGTCAGCAGTCGTGCTTCTTCTACAGCTACTTCGCCATCACTGTAAATTAATCCACTAATAGCCTCGATGAGATTTTCGCAATCTTCCAGGCTGGGGCGATCGCCTAAATATTCTTCGACCCAAGCATAACATTCTTGTGGTCGCACAGGAACCAATTCGTATAGCCAAGGCTTAATCTCTGGGTCTGTGGCCAAACCCTTTGCTTGAGCTATTTCCCGCAAATATTGCCGTTCTTCAGGCTGGATTTTACCATCAATCCAAGCCGCACCTATCAAAATTTTAACTAAGTTTTTCACATGGGAATCAGTAACCATTGCTGCCTCTTCCGGTAGATTCGGGGCTTCAACAAAATAGTACAATCACAAACAGTATTCATTCGGAATCGTTGGCTTTTCTTAAGCGCACCATAAAAAAGCCATCCATGTTCTGTCGATGAGGCCAGACTTTAAGCCAGCCTTGGGGTGTGGAATAGGCATAATTCGGCGAATCTACCTCTGGGGGCTGAATTTGCCATTGGGGATGATTAATTAAAAATGTCGAAATCACACCTTCATTTTCGGCTGGGTGTAGGGTACAGGTGGCATAAATCAGTGTACCTCCGGGCTTGACAAACTCAGATGTATGTGCTAAGAGTTCTGTTTGCAAAATTGAAAGTTCCTGCACAGATTCCGGTGTTTGTCGCCAACGTGCATCAGCGTGGCGGTGTAGGGTTCCCAAGCCAGAGCATGGAGCATCGAGTAAGAGGCGATCGCCTGTATTGTAAAATTGCGGTAAATTGCGGCTATCACCTGTGCAAATTTGAATAGATTGTAAATGCAGCCGTTGAGCATTTTCTTTCAGTTTACGCAATCGGGACGCAGTGCGATCGCAAGCCCAAATTTCCCCCTCATCCCCCATTAACTCGGCAATATGGGTAGTTTTCCCCCCAGGTGCAGCACAAGCATCAATCACCACCTCACCAGTTTGGGGATTAAGTAAATAACCCACCTGTTGAGCGCTAGCATCTTGTACAGACCACCAACCCTCGTTAAATCCGGGCAGATTTTGAATTGCGCCGGTACTCCCAATTAATCTTAAAGCTTGGGGACAATGGTTAACCCGCCGCGTTAAAATTCCCGCCGACTCTAAAGTTGTTTCAACTTCCTCAATAGAAGTCCGCAGGGGATTAATTCGTAAATCAATTGTCGGTGTTTGGTTCATCCAATCACAGAGATTTTCTGTCTCAGCCAAATCCAATTGGTCTAACCAAACCTGAATAATCCAATCAGGAAAACTGTGTAAAATTCCCAAACGTTCCACTGGATTCTCAGGTAGCTTTAAAGGTTCTGATAATTTCTCCGCTAACCGGATGTATTGCCGCAATAGACCATTCACAAAACCTGTCAGACCAGAAAAGCCATTTTCTTTAGCTAGTTCGACGGTGGTGTTCACAGCCGCCGAAGCGGGGATACGCTCTTGATAACGCAGTTGGTATAAACCCAGATGTAGGATGCTGCGGAGGTCTTTGGGTTGTTGGTGAGATTTTTTAGTGGCGAGTTGGTCTATAAGTGCGTCGAGGGTGCGTTGTCTTCTGACACTGCCATATACTAATTCTGTCAGTAAACGGCGATCGTGATTCGGTAAGGTAACTTTTTGCAGGCCTCTATTTAAAGCCACATCAGCATAAGCTCCTTTGTGAACATCTCGCAAGGCATTAAAAGCTATTTGACGGGGATTTGTCATGAAATATAGTAGATGATTTGAACCGCAGAGGATGCAGAGGTGAGAAAAAATCAGCAAAAATTTTTGCCTATTTATAACTGCATAAATAATTAGAGGTAGACCTATGGAGTTAGTGAAGGAAGATAAAAAACTTCTTTTATCCACACTAACTAAAAGAAACAAAATACCATGAAACTTTCTATAAAATCTATTGCTCTTGCTACTATGATGACAGTTTCTACAATATCTGTCTCCACTGGTTTAGCACTTTCGGGTAACATTTCCGCCGCTTCTGCACAGACAAACTTCCGCCAAATTAACCAGCAGCCTCAATTCCAGCCTCAGCTATGTAGTAAAGCATCAATTATCGGTAACTGGAAAGGTATTATAGTTGCAAATGGTGATGATGCTACAACTTCTGTAGAGATCAGTATTGCTTCGGGAAAAGCCACTCCACAGGGAAATTGGAAATTTCTTGGCTCATCTGGAAATTTGAATCAGGGAAAAGCAATAGCTTCGGTGCAAGGTAATACTGTAACTCTGCAATTATGGGAGTCAAAATTACAGAACAATTTGAAAATCCAGAAAAAAGTAGCGACACTGCAAGGAAATTTCCAAAACTGTGGGAGCAAAATATCCGGTAATTTATTGGATACACAAACAAATTTTGTGTTTAATTTAGCTAAGTTTTGATATCTGAACGAATGCGATCGCCTGACTTTTCACAGTATCTGCAAAACCTCGCTTCATTCATCTCACCGACAAGGCTAGGGGGTTAGGTTTCGTGTTGGTTTTTCCATATCCCTTGAAAAGTGCGATCGCCTACTCACTCAATTCAATGTTAATTTCTGGCTGAATTGGGGAATACTAAAATTGAATTGAACTTTTTTAATCTGAATAAACAAGAATTTTTTGCGCCTAACATACTTCATACTAGAGCCTACGGCACGCTCCGCATTAGCGATACGCTGATGCGTGAGAATAATTCATACTTTCAATCAGCAACGCCAATGTTTGCTCGTTCCCGCACCTTTGCACCACAACCAACAGAAACAACAATTTACAATTCACAAGACTGGGAAGCATTCTCTAAATCAAATTGTGCAAAACTAATTAATCCTAAATGCGCCGAATTTCGCATCAATTCTTTTGCCAATAGAAAGCCGGAAATTGTCCAGGTTTGATATCTTCTCGCTTGCTTACCAATTAACAGCCCCCGTGTACCATCGTAATATTCCGGCCAATTATCTTGACTCAGACGTGTTTCGGCAATTTCCAACGCGCGGTTAGCAATATCCGTTCTACCTGTTTTTTGAGCCGCAGCAATTAACGACCACAATAATACCGGCCAACTACCACCATTATGGTATGACCAAGGGACATTTCTGGGGTCACATCCGGTAAAAATTCTGTATTCATCCTTTTCTACAGCCGGGAAACAGATTTTCATCGGCATTTCTCCCACCAAATCATCCCACTGTTCTTCAATGAGATTCATAATGGCTTGAGATTGCTGTTCACTGGTAAGAGAGGAAATAATCGCCATCATATTTCCCAATGCAAAAAAACGTGTATCTAGTTGCGATGGTCCAACATTACCTGCTAAGTAACCACCGTGTTTAGGCAACCACATAGCTAAATTAGCATAGGGAATGGAATCAGGATATATATTAAATTGATTGACTGCTGACTCTCCGTATTCTTCACCTTTAAAGCGATAAATTACATTCAATCGCTTCATATCAATCCAATAGTGATGACGAATATGATCTCTTAATAGAGGTAAGCGGTTATCAATCCCGACGACAATCTCTTCATCACCTGCACAAATCAGCAACTTCCGCGCCGAATGCAACGCCGAATAAAATAAAGCTTGAATTTCCAAAGGATATCCATAGATACCCATACGCCGATAAATCATACAAGCGCCATCTGGAACTAACAGCGTGGGGTACATATCAAACCGTGTCGCCAAGCAGAGTTCCATGATTAACGTAATTCCCTGCTGAAATTCTGGCTGCAAGGCGAAACTTATATCTTTTGTAGCTTTGACATAAGCATATAGTATTATAATCCACCACAGACAAGAATCAACAGGTGTAACTCTGGCGATCGCTTGTTCACCAAAATCCGCTTCTAAATATTCTTCCCCATCTTTTGATACAACTTTGAAGCTGGCTGGTATCAAACCCTGCCCAGGTATATAAGCATCAAATAAACCTTTTTTAGGTTGTAACTTTAAAGTTTCTTCTAGAAAATTACGGACAATATCATATTTACCTTTAATTAAAAACAGTAATGCTGACGGCACAAAATCCCTGATAAAACAATGGTCATGATTTAACGCTTTTAGCGAAGAATCATAGGTAGTCATTGTACCTACAGGACGACCTTGGTAGTAAAGAATCGACTTTTGTAAAATTTCCCAAGCCTGTTTCTCTAAATCATCAGCTATGACTACTTCCTCTCTTTCCATTCCGAGAAACACTCCAATTTGAGGGGATTTTACCTAGAGAAAAACCAGAGTTTAACTCTTGATTTTCAATACTTTTTAGTATGGTAATGGATACAGCACTTTGCAAGTAAATCAAGTACCCATCTTCAGCTTATAAATTTTCTGGAGTCGCCATCCTGCCCGCATAGTATCTAGGGCGATATTCTACCGTCCATACTCTCAGGATAACCCAAGTTACTCATTTACCTCATTGTCACATACGCTCTATTTTAAAAGTGATCACTCAGAGCAATTTAGAGAATAATAAAAGCCCCATAGAACTACACAGGGGCTTTAAAATAATGTTTATTTTTGACAGTTTACACACTTTCTCTGAAGTATTAATGCACTTAGTTTCTACATATTAGATATCATTAACCTAGTGCTATCTACTATCGAGGTATGTAAGGTTCTACACTGCCAATTTCAAACTCACAGGCGCGGGAAATTGCTTCAGGCGGTAATTCATCAAAACTCACTAACGGTAAATAATTGGGATTATCCATGAGTTCTTTTGCCAACAAGAACCCAGCAATTGTCCAAGTTTGATATTTCCTGGCTTGTTTGCCAATTAGTCGCCCTTTCTTACCGTCATAATACTCTGGCCATTCATCTTCACTCAATCTGGCTTTGGCAATTTCAATAGTCCTTCTGGCTAAACCAGTTTTATTGGTTTTTACAGCTGCTGCGGCGAACATCCACATTAATACCGGCCAACTTCCAGCATTATGATATGACCAAGGGATATTTTTAGGATCACATCCTGTAACAATTCTGTATTCTTCGCTTTCTAAAGCTGGGAAACAGATTTTCATCGGCATATCTCCCACCAAATCGTCCCAACGTTCTTCAATCAAAGTCATAATGGCTTGTGACTGTTCTTCGGTGGCTAAATCGGAAATAATTGCCATCAAGTTACCCAGTGCAAAGAAACGCGTGTCTAACTGCGATGGACCAACATTACCAGCTAAATAACCACCTTTTCTCGGTAGCCATTTGTCTAATTCGTAATAGGGAAGAGAGTCTACATAGATATTAAATAGATTCACTGCGCCTTTGCCATATTCTTCACTCCTGAAGCGATAAATTGCATTGAGGCGATTAATATCTATCCAATAATGCTGGCGAACATGAGCGCACAAAAGTGGTAAGCGGTTATCAATTGCTGCGACTAAATCTTGATTACCTTTACAAACCAGCATCTCACGCGCCCCACGCAAAGCCGCATAAAATAAAACCTGAAGTTCTAGAGGATGACCATAGATACCCATCCGACGGTCAATCATACAAGCGCCATCGGGAACCAACAGCGTCGGGTACATATCAAAGCGATTAGCCAAGCAGATTTCGATAATTAACCGGATACCTTTCTGGAACTCAGGTTGATAGGCGATGGAATAATCCTTTGTAGCGACTACATAAGCACGTAACAAAATAATCCACCAGAGACAAGAATCTACTGGAGTGACTCTAGCGATCGCGTGTTCCCCAAAATCAGCTTCTAAATGTTCCTCTCCATTTTCTACTACAACTTTAAAGCTAGCTGGAATTAACCCACGCCCAGGCTTATAAGCATCTAATTCCCTTTCTTTAGGCTGTAACTTTAATGTTTCTTCCAGGAAATTACGAACAATATCTGTTCTACCTTTGATCAGAAAAATTAACGCTGAAGAAACAAAATCCCGGACAAAGCACTGGTCATAATTTAGTGCTTCTACAGATGCATCATAAGCGGCTACAGTCCCAATGGGGCGACCTTGATAATAGAGAATTGACTTCTCTAACGCTCGCCATGCTTGTTCTTCTATATTTTCATCTGTTAGGACTTCATTTATTGGCATCGCTAGGTAACTCCATTCAGGGGGTGATTTTTTAGTAGATGCGCCTTCATTGACTATTTATGCTATTTTTAGCATAACAAAAACTATGTTTTGAATAGCAAATTGCTTTGAAAAAATAACTTATAAATAATAACTTAAGCTACCGATTTCTCCGCAACTTAATCTAGAATTAATTGATTTTTAATTATCTTCTTTGTGACTTCTTTGTGAATCGTAGCTCAGTATTTTTGGATTCAAGCAATTTCATTACTCCTCAAAACAGCGACACCATATATATTCCCAGATGATTCTGTGTCTTGTCTGTACATCCGTAACCTGACTTGACCAAACAAGAATATATCTCCGGTATTACTTAAGGTGTGTGCAGTTTTAACTGTGTCTGGTAGATTTACTTAATCAAAATTTATTTTTGAGGCGGTAAATTAGATTATTCCCCTATAATTTCATAATTTATAATGTTTTCTCAGAATATGCAATATAAAAGCTCAACAATTTTAGATGTCAATACTTCTCAGGAGGTGCATATTTTACCTAAATTACCAATAATCAGGTGAATTTTTGGGAGTACAGTCGAAAAATATATACGGCACATAACTTAAAGCAGACGCAGGTTTTCCGCAAGACACCAGAAAATTACTACACCAATATAAAGTAATTATTGAGCCAATCACAAAACCTTAATAATTAGAATTAAAAAATTGTGAATGTATTCCCGTAAAATTGAGTATTTTATCACAATTTAGAATGAACTGGAGTCAGGTTGCAAACACACTAGGTAAATCACAAATCAGCTTGTTATTTATCGACTTTTTCTTTGATAACGAACCACAGAGGCGCAGAGTACACAGAGGAAGAAATGGGAATTCTCAGATACAGTTATTTGATGGTTGAGGAAGATGAATTTCTCCCCTCTCCTTAGTAAGGAGAGGGGTTGGGGGTGAGGTTATGTATTTTATTTAAGGAGTTGTAGAATAGGAAGTAATCTGAGGAACTTGGTTTTCAGAATTTAAATTTAAATGAGTTACTTCTAAATAATCAGTATCATTCCCTCGTTCAAAAGGATTGCTATACAAAATTATTTTATCTGGGGTTTTTTCGGTTTTTTCAAAAGGCTGTTGACTGTTGAGGGCAGCTTTAGCAATACTCATAGCTTGATCTTGTTCAATACTGGATGTAAACTGAATATCAGTGATAAAAGATTCTGTACCAGAGACTTTTAGATAAACTATGCCATTAGCAAATTGATAAGGTTTCAGAATAGAACAATAAGTATTTTGGTTAGTTTGTTCACAGATATTGTTCCATTTTGGCAGGTTAGCAAAAACTTCAGGCTGAATTGATGATTGACTAAAGCTGGTGTCTGTTGCTAGTTTCTGACAACCATTTTCACAGTCAGGAGGATCTGAGACAGGCTTTGCTTGTTCAGCAGGAACTTCTGAAACAGGCTTTGCTTGTTCAGTGGAAGCATCTGAGATAGGTGGTGATTGTTCAGTTTGTGCGTTTGTGTCACAACCAGCCAAAATTGAGATGAAAGCCAAGGTAATAAAAAGTCCAAATTTTGTAATCACTTGTTTTTTCATAATTTCATCCTGAAGTAAATTATTAGACTGGTTCGTGCTGTAGTTGTCAGTATTGAATGAATTGGCACTTAGCGTAAAGGTTCCCTGATGGTAGACGTGTAGAATTGCTCTGAAATTTTGTGTAAAATACAGCATTCCGCTATCTTAAGTTTTGAGATAAAAAATTGCGTTTAATATGACTTCAGTTTCTCCTCACAAAAAAGCCAAAGCCCTCAAATCTACTAGTCGCCGCCCGGCGAAAGAACTCTGTAGCGAGTGCGGACTGTGTGATACATACTATATTCATTATGTCAAGGAAGCCTGCGCTTTTATTAATCAGCAGATAGGGGGACTCGAAGAAGAAACCCACAAGCGATCGCGCAACCTAGATAATGAAAATGAACTATACTTTGGTGTTCATCAAGACATGATCGCCGCCCGCAAACAGCAGCCCATCGAAGGCGCACAATGGACAGGTATTGTCAGTAGCATTGCCATTGAAATGCTGAATCGCGGCTTAGTTGAAGGTGTTGTCTGTGTCCAAAACACCAAAGAAGACCGCTTTCAACCCATGCCTGTGATCGCCCGTACCCCAGAAGAAATACTGGCAGCTAGAGTAAATAAACCCACATTATCACCCAACCTTTCTGTTTTAGAACAAATAGAAAAATCGGGGATGAAACGGTTATTAGTCATTGGTGTAGGTTGCCAAATTCAAGCCCTGAGAGCCGTAGAAAAAGAACTAGGCTTAGAAAAATTATATGTATTGGGTACACCTTGTGTAGATAACGTTACCCGCGCCGGACTGCAAACATTCTTAGAAACCACCAGCCGTTCACCTGAAACAGTGGTGCATTATGAATTTATGCAAGACTTCCGAGTTCACTTCAAACATGAGGATGGTTCCACAGAAACCGTGCCATTCTTTGGTTTGAAGACCAACAAACTCAAAGATGTTTTTGCACCTTCCTGTATGACTTGCTTTGATTACGTTAATTCCCTGGCTGATTTAGTTGTGGGTTATATGGGCGCACCCTTCGGCTGGCAGTGGATTGTAGTCAGAAATGATACAGGTAAAGAAATGCTGGACTTGGTGCAAGACCAATTAGACACTCAGCCGGTGATGTCTCAAGGGAACAGGAAGGAAGCTGTGCAACAGAGTATTCCTGCTTACGATAAGGGCGTGACTCTACCGATGTGGGCGGCGAAATTGATGGGTGTGGTGATTGAAAAAATTGGACCGAAAGGGCTAGAGTATGCGCGGTTTTCCATTGATTCGCATTTTACGCGGAATTATTTGTATGTGAAGCGGAATTATCCTGAGAAGTTGGCGGCTCATGTGCCGGAGTTTGCTAAGAGGATTGTGGGACAGTATAAGTTACCGGATTGATGGCTCACGCAAAGGCGCAAAGGCGCAAAGGAAAGAGTTGAAAGGGGTTCTTTGCGTCTTTGCGTGAAATAATCTTAACTCTTAAAACCCACAGCATCCATCGCCGCTTCTAATGCGATCGCCACATGAGTCCAATGAGTCCCCCCCTGACAATAAACCACATAAGGCTCTCTTAAAGGTCCGATCCGCCGAAAACTCCAAAGTACTCCCCTCAATAAACGTCCCCCCAGCCATCACCACCTGGCTCTCATACCCCGGTATTTCATCGGGAATAGGTTCGAGATAAGAACCCACAGGTGAATGCTGCTGAATCGCCTTACAGAAAGCAATTAACTTGGCAGCAGAACCTAATTTAATCGCCTGAATCACATCCCCACGAGGCGCAAGGGGTGCGGGATTTACGGGATAACCCAATTTATCAAACACATAACCAGTTAAGTGAGTCCCTTTCATCGCCTCCCCGACCATCTGGGGAGCTAAAAATAACCCTTGGAATAACAACCGATTTTGGTCAAAGGTCGCCCCACCATAACTACCAATCCCCGGCGCAGTTAAACGACAAGCTGCTGCTTCTACTAAGTCAGCCCGACCAGCAACATAACCGCCAGCTGTGACAATCGTTCCCCCAGGATTTTTAATTAATGACCCCGCCATTAAATCCACACCCACATCTGTAGGTTCTCTGGTTTCAATGAATTCGCCGTAACAGTTATCGACAAAACAGACGGTGTTGGGATTTTGCTGTTTAACTAAATGAACGATTTTTTCGATATCGGCTATTGATAAACTCGGTCGCCAGGAATAACCACAAGAGCGTTGAATTAATACTAAACGCGTATGGTCAGCCACACTATGACTTAAAGTTTCCCAATCTATAGTTCCTTGGGGGGTTAGCTCCAATTGGCGGTAATTTATGCCAAACTCAATAAGGGAGCCTTGGCCTTTACCCCGTAAACCAATGACTTCTTCGAGCGTATCGTAGGGAGAACCGACCACTGCTAACATTTCATCTCCAGGACGGAGAACACCAAATAAGCCGCAAGCGATCGCATGAGTTCCAGAAACGAACTGCACCCGCACGGCCGCAGCTTCAGCGCCCATAACTTCGGCAAAAACTTTATCTAAAGTTTCTCGTCCTAAATCATCGTGACCATAGCCACTAACACCAGCAAAATGGTGTGCGCCTACACGGTGATTACGAAAGGCATCTAGGACACGTTTGAGATTATGCTTGACCTGAGCATCAATTCCAGAAAAAATCTCTATTAGTGCCTGTTCTGCTTGCCGCAGCTGTTCTAAGCTGTTCATTAGTTCCTCTTTTAGAAAAAATTATAGATATGCGGATTTTCAAACCCCGCAGATTAGGTTAGACAATTTCAATCGGGTTATTGCATGACAATTGCTACTTCAACGAAACTTCAAATTAACTGGGTAAATACCCTGTTTTTCCTAGCCCTGCACATCGGCGCTTTGTTCGCTTTTCTTCCCGGTAACTTTAGCTGGAATGCCGTTGGTGTAGCTTTATTGCTTTACTGGATCACCGGTGGACTGGGGATTACCCTGGGATTTCACCGTCTGGTAACTCACCGCAGTTTTCAAACTCCCAAATGGCTGGAATATTTCTTAGTCTTTTGCGGGACTTTGGCCTGTCAAGGTGGACCAATTGAGTGGATCGGGACACATCGCATTCATCACGTACATTCTGATACTGACCCAGATCCCCACGATTCCAATAAAGGCTTCTGGTGGAGTCATATGGGTTGGTTAATTTATCACTCTCCCGCTCACGCTGATGTTCCTCGTTTTACCAAGGATCTTGCCGAAGACCCAGTTTATCAGTTTTTACAGAAATATTTCATTTTGGTTCAGGTAGCACTGGGTTTATTACTCATGTATCTGGGTGGCTGGTCTTTTGTGGTTTGGGGAATATTTGTTCGCATTGTGTGGGTCTACCACTGCACCTGGTTGGTGAACAGCGCTACGCATAAATTTGGTTATCGCAGCTATGATGCAGGCGATCGCTCCACAAATTGCTGGTGGGTCGCTGTGCTAGTATTCGGCGAAGGCTGGCATAATAATCACCATGCTTTTCAATACTCAGCTCGTCACGGGCTGGAATGGTGGGAAATTGATTTAACTTGGATGACAATTCAATTGCTGCAAGTATTTGGTCTGGCTACTAATGTCAAGTTGGCAGCTAAAAAGCAGTAATTTCCAGGTTATTGGTTAATAGTGGATAAGTTACAGAATTTATTCACTATTGGCTAAAAAGTAATTTCTACGAGCAACTAATAACCATTCATCACCTCGAAAAATTATCAACTACAGCTATTTAATAGTGCGCTTGTGTCGCTGGGGTTGTTATAATCTGAGACGCTAATGTTAAGAAACTTTGCGCCTAGCCACTTTTTTGGTGACTAGGCAGTACAGCATAATGTTTTCCAGGTGTTCATGACTACATCAATAATCAACAGCCAGAAACTAGGTGAAGACCTTGGCGAACCCAACTTCAAGCTCAAAGATATTATCAAGACTTTGCCACGAGAATGTTTTGAAAAAAACAGTCGCAAAGCTTGGACACAAGCACTACTCAGTGTCTTGATGGTCGGCTTGGGCTACTGTTTTCTAGCTATCAGTCCGTGGTTTCTCTTACCTGTAGCTTGGATTTTTACAGGCACTGCTTTAACAGGTTTTTTCGTAGTTGGCCATGATTGTGGTCACAGGTCTTTTGCCAAACGTCGTTGGGTAAATGATTTAGTGGGACACATATTTATGGCTCCCTTAATTTATCCCTTCCACAGTTGGCGGATTAAGCATAATTATCACCACGCTCATACCAACAAATTGGATGAGGATAATGCTTGGCATCCCATTAGAACACACGTATTTGCCAATTGGACACCCTTGAGGCAGTTTGCCTTTGAAGGCTTCATGCGTAAGCGTCTGTGGTGGGTAGGTTCCATTGGACATTGGGCGTTGGTGCATTTTGATGCGCGGAACTTCAAACCTAAAGACCAATCCAGTGTTAAGCTTTCTGTAGCTGTAGTAGTTATATTTGCTGCGATCGCATTCCCGATCCTAATTGCCACAACAGGTATTTGGGGATTTGTCAAGTTTTGGCTCTTACCCTGGATGGTATACCATTTTTGGATGAGTACCTTCACCATCGTTCACCACACTGCATCAGATGTTCCTTTTAACACAGCAAGCAAGTGGAACGAGGCTTTAGCACAATTATCTGGTACTATTCATTGTGATTATCCTCGTTGGGTTGAAATTTTCTGCCACGATATCAATGTCCACGTTCCTCATCATATTTCAACTGCCATTCCTTCCTATAATTTGCGGCTAGCTTACAGCAGCATCAAAGAAAATTGGCAGCCTTATCTCCATGATGAATGTGAGTTCTCTTGGTCTTTAATGAAGCAAATCACAGACCAATGTCAACTATACAAAACTGATATTGGCTATGAGACTTTCGACGAATATTACGCAGGAAAATAAATAGTATTGCCAGTAGTTTACCTATCAAGCAAATTGCAGCCTTGTTGTTGCAATAGTATTTAGTATCCTGTAAATTAAATAGATTCTGGTAATTCTTGATCTACTTAAATTCTGAGGTGAATTACCAGAGATTATCTGCTTGAGTATTAGTCAAGGCTAATACTAGAGATATGTCAAAAAAATCCGATTTATATCCCACCAAAGAATCAAGTGCAATCAAATACCATCGCTTTTAATAATCCTGATGACTGTGAACCGTCTGAAGAAATAAGTAAACTTCCCTTTACTCTTCAGGATTTGAAAGCAGCAATACCTGCTGAATGCTTTCAGCCAAGTGTGACAAAATCCCTATTTTATTTCTTCCGTGACATCTTGATTATTGGACTGCTTTATGCAGTGGCTAATTACCTAGATTCTTGGTATTTTTGGCCGGTTTTCTGGGTCATGCAAGGAACAATGTTTTGGGCTTTATTTGTCGTTGGACATGACTGCGGACACCAATCTTTTTCTAAGCACAAATGGCTGAATGATTTGATTGGACATTTATCTCACACGCCGATATTGGTTCCTTATCACGGGTGGAGAATTAGCCACAGAACCCATCACAAAAATACTGGACATCTCGATAATGATGAAAGTTGGTATCCTGTGTCAGAATCGCAGTATAAGGAAATGGACTTGGTGCAAAAGATAGGACGATATTATGTCTTTCTTTTGGCTTATCCGGTGTATTTATTTCAGCGTTCTCCGGGGAAGAAAGGTTCCCACTTTTCACCTAGTAGCCCACTTTTTAAGCCTTCCGAAAAATGGGATGTCTTGACTAGTACTGCACTTTGGATTGGTATGGTAGCTTTACTAGGCTTCTTTACCTTTCAGTGGGGTTGGATGTGGTTACTAAAATACTACGCTATGCCTTACATTGTGTTTGTGATTTGGTTAGATTTGGTGACATTTTTACATCATACAGAGCAAGATATTCCTTGGTATCGTGGAGAAGATTGGACTTTCCTCAAAGGTGCAATTTCTAGTATTGATCGGGACTACGGTTTTATCAATCATATCCATCATGATATCGGTACTCATGTTGCTCACCATATCTTCCTGAATATGCCTCACTACAATTTGCTGAAGGCGACTGAGGCGATTAAACCGATTATGGGTGAATATTTCCGCAAGTCTGAGGAACCTATTTGGAAATCGGTATGGCGTTCAGCTATTAGCTGTCATTTTGTCCCGGATACAGGTAGTAAAGTTTACTATACATCTAATCACCAGAAGTAGGCGAGGATGATTCTTCGCTATATACAGGAAGTCCGCAGGCGCGGACTTTTTTTATCGGGCTACGCCTCGCTGACGCTAACAAGCAGAGTCGCACCAGGCGCACAGAAGAGTGAGTAAGGAGAATTAAGAAAAGTTTCTTAATTGAATAGTTTAGGTGTTGATTAATGTCTATTCTTCTGTAAAGATTAATTCTGGTAGTTTTTTATTTACTGAGATTTTTAGTAATAGAGTTTATCTCTAGAGATATGCGACAAAAGCCCGATTTTTATCCCACAAATGAATCCAGTGCAATCAAATACATGACACAAACACAACCAAAAGTAACTTTTACTAAAAACTACGGTTTTAGAAAGGAATTAAATAAGCGAGTTGATGCTTATTTTGAGTCGCAGGATATTTCTACTAGAGATAATCCCGCGATGTACATTAAGACAACAATGATTTTGTCATGGGTCATCGCTACTTGGACTTTTACGCTCTTCGGTCCGCCTGAAATATGGCTAAAAGTAATTGGCTGTATTGCTTTAGGATTTGGTATTGCTGGTATTGGTTTTAGTGTGGGACATGATGCAAATCATGGTGGTTATTCTCGTCACAAAATAGTCAATAATATCTTTGGTTACACCTTTGATATCATTGGTTTATCTAGTTTTTTGTGGAAATTTAGACATAATTTCTTGCACCACAAATACACCAATATATTAGGACATGATGTCGAAATACATGGTGATGGATTAGTGCGGATGACTCCTTATATGGAACATAAATGGTATCATTCATTTCAACACCTATTCATTTGGTTTATATATCCCATCATTCCCTTGTATTGGTCTTTTGCTGATGTTTATTTAGTGACGATTAAGCGGAAATATCATACCTATGATATTCCCACACTTAAACCACTAGACCTGTTGGTTTTCTACAGTGGAAAGTTGATGTGGCTGGGACTTTTCTTGGGAATACCAATTGCTGTCGGATATTCACCTATTCAGGCTGTTTTGGGATTTGTGATTACTTACATGACCTATGGCTTAATGATTTGTGTGATTTTCATGCTGGCTCATGTTTTGGAAGCAGCCGAGTTTATTGAACCCAATTCAGATTTGCAGCAAATTAATGATGAATGGGCAATTTTTCAAATCAAAACCACTGTAGATTTTGCTCCCAAAAATCAGTTTTTAAATTGGTATCTAGGTGGTCTTAATTATCAAGTTGTGCATCATTTATTCCCTAATATTTGCCACGTTCATTATCCTCAAATAGCTAAAATATTAGCTGATGTCTGCGAAGATTTTGACGTGAAATACAATGTTTGTGAAACTTTTACTGAAGCATTAGCTTCTAATTATCGCTGGCTAAAACTCATGGGAAGCGCAGCAACTCCAGAGTAAGTCCGCATGAATAAATCATCATAGTTTGTAGTTGCGTTTTAGCGCTAAAGCGCAACTACATACAAAGGAAGAGTGATAAGATGACTGTATGATGAACTATATCTGAGAAGTTCTATGACTTTCACTATTGAAGATGTAGACAGACTACAACAAAAGCTACAAGAGGATGAGCAGGACTACCAAATAGAACTGCAAGAAGGAAACATTCTAGTTATGGGTCCATCAGATATTGAATCTAGTGAAATCGGGGCTGAATTAATCAGGTTATTAGGTAATTGGATAAAACCTCGTAAACTTGGGCGGATATTTGACTCAAGTGGTGGGTTTATTATGCCAAATACTGATTTACGCGCTCCTGATGTTTCTTTTGTAGCTGCGTCAAGACTAAAACGCACGGTGAGAGATTTTGGTCAGTTAGTACCTGATTTGGTTGTAGAAATAAAATCGAAAACCGATAGAGTTTCTAAGTTAGAAGATAAAGTTAAGTTATTTTTAGAGTTAGGTGCAAGAGTAGGAATATTAATTAATCCTGATGAATTATCTGTGAGTGTATATCGTCCTAATGGTGATGTTGAAGTTTTAACAGGTGAAGATAAGTTATCTATTAATGAGTTATTTCCTGCTTGGGAAGTTGCTGTTTCTGAATTATGGCCACCTGTATTTGAATGATTCAATTAACTAGGAATTACGAGGACGTTCCGGAATTTTCAGGTCATATAAAAATAAATGCATCATTTCCAGAGGTGACATTGAAAGCTTTAGTCGATTTGACATAGAATTTAAATTCTGGGTTAATGAAGTTTTGCTGACTATCAGAAGTTAGTGGAGTATATTTATAATAATTATTTTAAATATACAACCCTTTTACTTCTCTCATAACTTCTAAAACCGTCCATTTCCTTGGACAATGTGCTTCGCAGTCGTTAAGGTTTCCAAACTAATAAATCCTCTCCGGTGTCCTTTTTGGTTAGACATACCGAGAAATACTGAATCTCCCCTGGAAGGGTTGCGAGAAAACCGGGGGGAAGTGTTGATGTAGGTCGAGGCGCTGTTCACTCCTAAAGCAAACTGGCGACTTTCTTGATAGGATTCGGTAACTATGCAGTCAGCATGACCGCTACTGTATTGATTAATCCAAGCGATCGCATCTTCTAAACTATCTACCAGTTTAAATGCTACTGTCTTGGTTAAATAAGAATTTCCCCATTCTTCTGGCTTCACTAGCTGCAAATGCCCAAAAGCTTCTACTAGCTCTTCGTCTCCTTTAATTTCAAAGCCTTTTTCTGTTAAGCTGTTCCACAAAGCTGCCAAAGATGATGGTAAGGCTTGACGGTGAATTAATACTTTTTCAATGGCGTTTACTTGGTCTGGTTCGCTCTCATGGCTATCCATAATCATCCAGCGAATCATGTCTAAGCTGCTATTGAGTGACCAGTAAAGGTAACAGTTACCCATTGCTGATTTTAACACGGGGCAAGTTGATTGGCGCATTACCTGCTGGACTAAGCTAGAACGTCCATAAGGCAGTATTAAATTCACATATTTGTCTTGGGTGACTAAATCCCGAATGGAAGCACCGTGTTCGGCTTTAATCAGTTCTACACAGCCTGGAGGTAAACCAACTTCCTCAATGGCGTTTTGCAGGACATTTGCGATCGCTTCGTTAGAATGACTCGCTTCTGTACTACCCTTGAGTATGATACTATTACCAGTCTTAATACATAAACCAGCTGCGATCGCACCTAAATCAGGAAAAGCCTCATAAACAAAGGCAATTACTCCCAAAGGCATTAACTGAGTGTAACTCTGGGAATCTTCCAATTGATAGTCCGCGTTCCTGACTCGCCGTAAAGGGTCAGAGATTTCCCCCAACCTCTGAAGAACTTCTACTGCTGCTTCTAGCCTAGTGGGAGTCAGCTTCAACCAGTCTAAAATTAACTCTGGCACAGCCATTTCTTTGCTGGCTTCTAAATCCAAAGTGTTAGCTTCCAAAATGTCATCAAAAGAATTTGACAGCGCCTGTGCCATTGCTAACACAGCGCGACTGCGGTCTACTCCCTTGGTAAACCCCAACTTGAGGGACGCTTGATAAGCACGTTTAGCGCTAGTAATTGGTTCGGGGAAATCATCCAAAACTTCAACGGTCATTGAATTAACTTCTGTAAGTAAGCCAGACCATCAGTGCTGGCAGAATAGCCAACAGCACCGCCACTATCGCCCAGGCAATAATGCTAGAACCATTTGCCAATCGCAGTGCTAATGGTAACCATATAATCACTAGCACGAATATAATGCCTAGCGCTATAGGTAGATAACTTTCTCCCAACCGCGTCGGCACAATCCGCCAACTTTTTCCCGTCCAATGCCAAGCTCGTTTGTAGGGATAGGTGGTTGAAAGCTGTTCTAGGACACGACCATTATCTTCTATGACAAAGATTTGTTGACAGCGATCGCAACCAAATGCTTCAGTTAGTGTAATCGGAATTAATTGTCCTTTGCGACGGCAGGGACAGGGATATTCCGTGTTAAAATCAATTTTTTCGGGTTTTTGAGATGGCACAAGCGTTCTAAGAACTTGAGCGTGTTTTTCATTTTCTGCGAGAATACCGTTCCACAATAACTTGGGGTTTGGTTTCCCACGGCCAATAGCCAAGAGAGGCTAAATCGTGCTTTAACTGATCATACTGCCGTTTAACTAGCCAGACTTAATCCAGTCTAGTACACCCACATAAAGCAGGTTGGCTACACCCCAAAAAATTGTAGTCCGGTTAAACACTCTCAAGAGATATGCTAACCTAGACATAAAAATTTTTAAAAGCGGGTAACGCGATTCGAACGCGCGACATTCACCTTGGCAAGGTGACGCTCTACCACTGAGCTATACCCGCAGTTCCCATGTAAACTCTATAATCTCAGATATATTTTGATTTGTCAACCCCTAAATTTAAATCTATGAGTTTTTTTTGATTTCTCCCCTCTACTTGGTAAGAAGAGGGGTTGGGGGTGAGGTTGGTGCATTTGATTAAATCCCCATTCCTCAGCACATCTTGCACCAGACTCAGCCGACTTCTTCTGACTCTGCGGCTAAATTACCGATGTTCTTTTCAGAAAAAGATGCTGGTAAAGACTGACCATTTCGGGGATATGACTCTGTGAGATTAGAGCGCAATTGCCGCATCAGACTAGCCATTTCTAGGGCATTCATGGCATAGTCCCAGCCATGATTACCTTTAATCCCAGCTCGTTCTAAGGCTTGCTGCATAGTATCCACGGTCAAAATGCCAAAAATTACCGGCACACCAGTTTGAAAGCTAGCGGCGGCGATACCCTTAGACACTTCAGCCGAGACATAATCAAAATGAGGCGTTTGTCCCCGAATCACTGCACCCAAACAAATTACCGCATCATAACGATGGGAAAGTGCCAGTTGACGGGCGACCAGAGGCACTTCAAAACTTCCAGGAACCCAAACATAGTCCACTTGGCTACCGTGGGGATCTGGGTCTACACCGTGGCGTTTCAAGCAATCTTGACAACCCTGTAGCAGCTTCCCGGTAATGAGGTCGTTGAATCGACCCACAACCACTGCTAAATGCAACGGTTCCGTTTGAGCAAAAGTTCCCTCAAAAACTGCCATGACTGCCTCTTAATCAACTATACTCTGACCAATATACATTTCTTGTTTAAATGCTGAGGAGCAGAAGAGTACAATTAGGTAAATAGAACCAGAAAATCGAAAAATCAAAATCTTGTTCTTGGCTCTTCTGCTCCTGTAGTTGCTATGCTATTTTTGGCAAATAGATATCAGCGATCGCTTAAACTACAAAAAAGTTTAATACACCGACTAAAAGCACCAAAGCAATCCAAACTCCAGAACCAAGCCAAAGGAGTTTTTTCGATTCCACCCAATTTTGTGGGGTAGCATAGGCCACAGGAACGCCAACTACCAAAACAAAAGATGTGAGAACTAAAGATATCAAAGCGAATTGAAATATTATGGTCATTTTTCCTTCTCTCAAACTAGCGCAAATACTAAACCTAGAATATCGTAAAGGGCGACACGAACAGTTTTGCCTTATTTGTTAAGCTAGCAGAATTTGCGTCACTATAGTCATTGTTAAGTAACTAAATCTAGTTTGTAGTCAGGACTTTAGTCCTGCTCATCCAGGCTCTGAGCGATGAATCGCTGACTAGGAACTAGGATTTCCAAAACAGGACTGATGACTAATGAATACGGACTTAATTCTTTGTCACACAACCGCCGATTTTGACGCGTTAGGAGCCGCAGTTGGGCTGACTTGCCTATTGCCAGGTAGTAAGATTGTCCTGAGCGGTGGCGCACATCCGCCTGTCAGAGATTTTTTAGCACTACACCGGGATGAATATCCCCTCATGGAAAGACGTGCAGTTATTCCGGAAAACATTCGTTCTTTGAGAGTTGTGGATACACAACAGCGCGATCGCCTGGGTAAAGCTGCTGAATGGTTAGATTTACCCAACATAAAAGAGATCATAGTTTATGACCACCACATAAGTCAACAGCTAAATATTCCCGCCACCGCATCCCATATTGAACCAGTGGGAGCCTGCACAACCTTAATGGTGGAACAATTACAACAACAGCAAATTCCCCTGACTCTCTCTCAAGCCACAGTCATGGCTTTGGGTATTCACGTAGATACAGGCTCATTAACCTTTGACAGTGCCACACCCAGAGATGCTTTAGCTTTAGCTTGGTTAATGGCACAAGGAGTGAGTTCATCGGTAATTTCCACTTATCTTGACCCTGGTTTATCGCCGCAATTACAGCAGCTATTAACTGAAGCCCTGGAAAACTTAGAATATTTTTCTTTGCGTGGATATACTATTGGTTGCGTGACACTAAGAACAGATGAATTTGTGCCAGGGTTATCAAGTTTAGCTTCGCAACTGGTAGAATTAACCGAAATTGATGCTTTATTGCTAGCAAACGAATATAAACATAAAGAAAATGAATCGCGTTTAACAATCATCGGTCGCTGCCAAATTCCCGGTGTCAATCTCAATCTTTTATTTCAAATATTCGGTGGTGGTGGACATTCTCAAGCCGCATCATTAAATTTACGCCAAGTAAATCCACAAGAAACATTACAACAACTCCTAGACGGCATCAAAACCTCAATTCCTCATCCGCCCACAGCCAGAGACTTGATGTCCTCCCCAGTCCGCACCATTCGTCCCGAAACCACAATTTCCCAAGCCCAAAGCATTTTATTACGCTATGGACACTCTGGTTTATCTGTAGTTGATACCCAAGGAAAACTGGTAGGAATTATTTCCAGACGAGATATAGATATTGCCTTTCACCACGGGTTTAGTCATGCACCAGTCAAAGGCTACATGACAACTAAAGTCAAAACAATTACGCCAGATACCATCTTGCCACAAATTGAATCACTGATGGTAACTTATGATATTGGACGCTTACCAGTATTAGAAAATGGACAATTAGCGGGAATTGTCACCCGCACCGATGTCTTACGGCAATTACATCAAGCCGATGAAGAAAACAAATTCAAAATTCAAAATTCAAAATTCAAAATAAATTTTAATACAGAGTTAGAAAATCGCCTTGCGCCACAACTATGGCAATTACTCACCGTAGCATCCCAAGCAGCCGAAAAACGCGGTTGGCATCTTTATTTGGTAGGTGGTGCGGTGCGAGATTTACTGTTAGCGGAATCAGCCGCAGGGTCATTAATGATTACAGATATCGACCTTGTAGTTGATGGTTTTCACCAAGCCGCAGATGTGGGTGCTGGGGTAGAATTAGCAAAAGCACTGCAAGAAATTTATCCAGGGGCGCGGTTAGAAATTCATGGGGCTTTTCAAACTGCGGCTTTATTATGGCACAAAGACCCCGAATTAGACTCTTTATGGATGGATATTGCGACAGCTAGGACAGAATTTTATCCTTACCCAGCCGCAAACCCGGAAGTTGAAGCCAGTTCCATTCGTCAAGATTTGTATCGGCGTGATTTTAGCATTAATGCCCTCGCCTTGCGCCTGACCTCCCCTCGTCCAGGGGAATTACTGGATTTCTTCGGTGGTTTAATAGATTTACAAGCCAAGCAAATTCGGGTTTTACACCCCAATAGTTTTATTGAAGACCCGACTCGCATTTATCGTGGTGTGCGCTTTGCTGTCCGCTTTGGCTTTGAGATGGAATCGCAAACCGAAGATTTTATCCACTATGCTATCAATAGTGGCGTTTACGATCGCACTGCCCAAACAAATACTAAAACCCCAGCCTTACAAACTCGACTCAAAGCTGAATTAAAATACATTCTTCAAGCCCCCTATTGGAAATCAGCGTTAGAACTACTGAATAAATTAGGCGCGTTGCAGTGTATTCATCCTACCCTGAAACTAGATGAGTCACTTTTGCAGCAATTGCGAATGTTAGAACGCTGTTTACGAAGATTTGACCCTGAACAAACCCTCATTCATTGGGAAATGCGTCTAGAAGCGTTAATTGCCCACTTAGAACCGCAGTATCGGGAGAAAGTAGCCAAGAATCTGCGTTTACCAGAGGATGGAATAAAACGCTTGGAAAATTTGGATAAAGCCCAAACCCAGGTGAGGGAATTATTACCAACTTGTCAGCGTCCTAGTGAAATAGTGCAGTTACTACGACAGTATGATTTACCCATGCTGATTTTAATCGCTTTGCCCAGTGCGCGCATCCTCAGAAAGCAGATATGGCATTATTTAACAGTTTTAGCAAATGTGCAGCCAATCATTAATGGCAATGATTTAAAAAAATTAGGCTACAAACCAAATCCGAAATTTCGCCAAATGTTAGATGATTTACTCGCTGCTACTTTAGACGAAGTGATTAAAAATAGAACAGAAGCTGAAGAATTTTTATTCCAGCATTATCCTCAATAAATTGTCTTGCACAGAGGTAAGTTTTATGCAAACCCAAACACAAAAACGCCAGTACACCCCAGAAGAATATTTACAACTAGAAGAGACATCAGAATATAAAAATGAATATCTAGATGGAGAAATTGTTCATATAGCTGGTGGTACGACCAATCACAACGAAATAGGAGGTAACTTTTGCACCAATTTCAAATTCAGAATGCGGGGTAAAAATTACAAAATTTACATGGGTGATGTCAAGTTGTGGATACCCCGTTATCACATCTACACATATCCTGATGTGATGATTATTCCAGGAGAACCAATATATGAAGGAACTGGGGCTACGACTGTAACTAACCCTTTAATAATTGCCGAAGTATTATCTAAATTTACGGAAACTTACGATAAAACCAGTAAATTTAGATATTATCGTTCTCTGCCCACATTTCAAGAATATATTATGATTGACCAATACGAATATTTTGTCGAGCAGTTTCATAAAAATAATGATGGTCAATGGGTATTAACAGAGTATGAAACCCAAGATGCAGTATTATCACTACAAACAATAGATTTTCAAATGTCTCTCAATGATATTTATGAAGGAATAAATTTTGATTGAGAATAAGATTAGCTTTCACCATCAAGATTCAAAATAATCCGTAATTGATATTGATATTGATATTTATAGTTGATAATTCCCGTCATTGATAATCACCAAATCATATCATGTCCGTTTAATTAGTTACGATTACCACAATCATGTCACCCCACCCCCAACCCCTCCCCGCAAGCGAGGAGGGGAGATAAAACAAAGGTTTAGCAGTTTTTCGTGTTTCGTAAGTATTCAACAGAACTTGATATCAAAGATTATACTGGGGTTTGTAAGCTCTTGAATTACGAATTACAAATTACGAATTACAAATTACGAATTACGAATTACAAATTACGAATTACGAATTACGAATTACGAATTACGAATTAAATTGTATCAGGATCAATATTTAATTCTCGCAGTTTTGCTGCCAAACGTTCAGCTTTTTGTTCGGCTTTTTCTGCTGTTTCTTCCGGTGTCGGCACTAATTGCCCAAGTTCTGTAAAAAATCTCACTAGCCCCTGATGAACTCCCAGATATAAGCCTAGTTGATGACTCCATAAATGTCCTTGTTCATTTGGTTGTAGAGGTTGATATTCTCCATCTACTAAGTGAAATCCCGCAAATTCTAATGTGTAGGGATCGAACCAAAAATAATCATGGGTACGGAAAGTATCTTGATAAATTTGTTTCTTTAATTCTTTGTCTGTCTGTGCTGTGGAATTAGAAAGGATTTCCACGATGACATGAGGATATTTGCCGTCTTCTTCCCAAACTACCCAACTTTTGCGAGTTTTGCGTTCAGTTCCCAAGACTACAAAAAAGTCTGGACCCCGAAAGTCTTGTGATTTGCGTTGATGTGGACTGTAGTAGATAGTTAGGTTTCCCGCCGCATAAAAATCATTTCTATCTCGCCACAGCCATTCTAGACATTTGAAAAGTAGAATTATTTGCCGTAGATGTAGTTCAGTTTCCAAGGGAGGTTCGTTACTATATAAATCACTAGGGGGAAAGATTACATCTTGAAAGATGCCTGCTGGGGGCGCTAATTCTTGAGCAATGGTCATAGAATAAGTATGGCATCAACTAATTATAAATCGATGTTAGCATTTTTATGATATGCGATTACCTGCGGTACACTACGTGAACGCCTGTATGCAGATAAATTTGCTACTTGATAATATCCTAGAGCCTGCGGCAATTTATGAAATTCTGACTGGTCTAAATTTCTTCCTCTTCAGCAGAAGCCGCAAAGCAGGTAGGCAAGTTATAATTCTCTTGCGGAGCAACGTAACAAAAATTTATGAGTAACCCCCTTGTACAAGCCTTTTTCGTAGGCAGAGCAGTAGCAGAAGTAATTAACGAGCGTCTAGAGGTGGCTGTAACCGACGCTTTGAGCGATTTGGGCAAATTTGATGCCGAAGCTAGAGAGCAAATGCGCCAGTTCACAGAAGAGGTACTAGAACGGGCAAATCGAGCGGCTGAAGCAGCTAATTCTGGTCAAAGTACCCCCGGTGGTAGCTACTCTGGTTCTGGTTCAGTTGACTTACAAGCAACAATTGATGAACTCAGAGCCGAAATCGCCCTCTTACGCAATGAATTGCAACGTTATCGCAGCAATTCTGTATAAATTTGGTCATTAGTCATTAGTCATTGGTCATTGCTCATTGGTCATGATTACATGACACTTGCGGGGAATTAGTTCAAAAATTCAGAGTGTCTTTTCATCCAAGGGATTTGGTTAACAACCAACGGTAAACAAAAAATATGGAAACAGGTTATTCAGAGAAAGCATACCGTTGGAATCGGGAAAACTACTCTAGTAAAACGCGCTTTGTGGACATTTGGTCTTTTGTCTTGACCTTAATGTTCAAGCTTTGGCGTTACAACAAATCTTGGAGTTATCCTGGCGGTGTGACTGAAGCCAAGCAAGTTGCCAGACGCAAAGCCCAAGCCATCTGGATTCGTAATACCCTGTTGAACTTAGGTCCAACTTTCATTAAAGTCGGGCAGTTATTTTCTACTCGTGCTGATATATTTCCCGGCGAATATGTGGAAGAATTGGCAAAGTTACAGGATAAAGTACCTGCTTTTAGCTATGAAAAAGTAGAAGCCAGTATTGAGGAGGAATTAGGTAAGAAAATTCCGGAATTATTTCAGAATTTTGAACCTATTCCCCTCGCGGCTGCTAGTTTAGGGCAAGTACACAAAGCTGTATTACACTCTGGGGAATCAGTTGTTGTGAAAATACAGCGCCCTGGATTAAAGAAGCTATTTGAAATCGATTTACAGATTCTCAAGGGTATCACCCGCTATTTTCAAAACCATCCGAAATGGGGAAGGGGGCGAGATTGGCTAGGGATTTACGAAGAATGTTGTCGCATTCTTTGGGAAGAAATTGATTATCTCAATGAAGGTCGCAATGCTGATACTTTTCGCCGGAATTTTCGCGGCTACGAATGGGTAAAAGTCCCTAGAGTTTATTGGCGTTATGCTTCACCCAAAATATTAACTTTAGAATATCTCCCTGGAATTAAAATTAGCCAATATGAAGCTTTAGAAGCCGCAGGTTTAGATCGTAAGCTGCTAGCACGTCAAGGCGCTCAAGCTTATTTGTTGCAACTGCTTAATAATGGCTTTTTCCATGCTGACCCTCACCCAGGTAATATTGCTGTTAGTCCCACTGGTGATTTAATTTTCTACGACTTCGGGATGATGGGGCAGATTCAGTCGAATGTGCGTGAAGGTCTGATGGAAACGCTGTTTGGGATTGCTCAAAAAGATGGCGATCGCGTGGTACAATCCTTAATCGATTTAGGCGCGATCGCACCTACCGATGATATGGGGCCTGTGCGGCGTTCTGTGCAGTATATGCTGGACCATTTCATGGATCAACCCTTTGAAAATCAGTCTGTGGCGGCAATCAGTGACGACCTCTATGAATTAGCTTATAATCAGCCATTTAGATTTCCCGCAACCTTCACTTTTGTGATGCGAGCTTTTTCTACTCTAGAGGGGGTAGGCAAAGGCTTAGATCCAGAATTTAACTTTATGGAAGTTGCCCAACCTTATGCAATGCAACTAATAACAGATATGAATGGTCCTGATAATAATAGCTTTATCAATGAATTAAGTCGTCAAGCAGTTCAAGTCAGTACAACTGCATTCGGTTTGCCTCGGAGATTAGAGGATACATTAGAGAAATTAGAACGGGGAGATATGCGCGTGCGTGTCCGTTCTATAGAAACTGAGCGTCTACTACGCAGGCAGAGCAATATCCAACTAGGCACAACCTACGCTTTAATGATCAGTGGATTTACTCTTTCGGCCACAATTTTATTAGTTAATCGTTATATATGGCTGGCTGTGCTAGCTGGTGTAATTGCAGCAGCAATTTCAGTCATCCTGATTCGCTTGCTATCACGCCTCGACCGTTATGACCGGACGTATTGATTTTGCTCAAAAATTATGAAACTTAACTTTACCGGTTCTAGCGATCCGGGACTTATTCGTTCTAGTAACCAGGATGCTTACTATATCGACCCTGATGGGCGATTTTTTATTGTTGCTGATGGGATGGGTGGTCATGCTGGGGGTGAACAAGCCAGTCGCATTGCTACGCAGGTAATTCAAGCTTTTTTGGTGTCCCACTGGGATGGGGCTGAACCTACTCCTAAATTGCTAGAGAACGCTCTCTGGCAAGCAAATCAAGCCATTGTACAGGATCAGCAACAGCATCCCGAACGCGCCGATATGGGGACTACAGTCGTCGCTGTGGTTTTTCGCGAATCATATTCGTCTTGGTGCGCTCATGTTGGTGATTCCAGGTTATATCAGTTTCGGGACTCACAATTACAACAGGTCACAGAAGACCATACTTGGGTAGCTAGAGCGATTAAAATAGGTGATATTACTGAAGAGGAAGCCCGACAGCACCCCTACCGCCATATCTTATCCCGGTGTTTGGGTAGGGAAGATTTGCATCAAGTTGATGTGCAGCCGTTAGATGTTAAGATAGGCGATCGCCTGCTGCTATGCAGTGATGGTCTCACCGAAGAATTGAGCAATCAGAATATCGCTGAACACCTCCGCAACACTCCCAACTTGGAAAAAGCTTCCCTTTCTCTAACTGAAGCCGCCAAAGACCAGGGTGGACACGATAACATCACAATCGTCATGGTTTCACTTGAAGAAAACCCTCCAGGATAGATTAGATTTGCCATTTTGGACTTTCCCATACCAAAAGCGGATAGGACTGGTGAATTAAATAATCACTAGTTTATTAGTTCTTTGGGGTGGATACCCGCCCCAAGTGGACGCAAAAACTAATGACTCATCAATCCGCTACGCGGAGTGATTTTAGATTGGTTTTGACCAAAAACTAGGACTTTCAACACCGAAATTGCCAACAAATTATTTTTTTAGTAGATATACTCAGCGATTTGTTCAGCCTGAGCATTTTTCCTATTTACAACTTGATACAAATACTTTTAACCTCCAAAATTACTTATTGGAGACTGATACTGCAAAATCTGGTGACTTGACTTTTTGCACCGAATAATATATGTCGAATATAATTTACCCTTAACACCATTTTCCTACCCCTCTATCAGCACCTCCTCACAAGAGACGTTGAAATGAGTAGGAAGTACATCAGGGTATTCCAACTAACTTAGCGATGGTTTACAAAAAGTGATTTCTGCCCAAGATCAGCTTTGGTAAACCTAAGTTATACATCAGTTGGCTGAGGTGCAAGATATCAAGACGGGAATCCTACCCATAAGGATGTGGGCAATTCGTCAAACAATTGTTATCTTTCTTAATACAGAGGTACAAATTTATAAAATGTACTGATCCACTGATTATACTTTTGAGACCTCTGTAATCGACATCAATTTTACGCGTTGTTTTTCTCGGAGTTTATTATGAGCCAACCCATCGAATTATCTTTGGAACAACAATTTAGTATCCGCTCCTTTGCGAGCCAAGTACAGCACATGAGCAACGACCAAGCTAAAGACTTTTTGGTTAAGCTTTATGAACAAATGATGGTGCGCGAAGCAACCTATCAAGAGCTGCTCAAACATCAATGGGGCTTAGATTCAGGCTCCACTATGGCATAGAGTAGTATGTGTGTCGCAGTGGGCGACCTCCTTCTCTTGCTTAGTTCCACGGAGGAAAAGAGCTGGGGATGTTGGGGCGTCAACTCAAATCAGCCACTATTATGTTTTCACCAAACTACTGTAGCTTTGGAGTCAAACCAAACATCAGACTTGGCTAAATTTAAGAGGAATTTTGGTAATTTGATGATTTGATCGATTTACACTCGTCTGCTTGTTGAATATAACAGATGTTTATTTGTGGGGAATTTGATCAACTTCTGATCTGCCTACAGACTATGAGATTTTGAGCATCTGTCGCTGTGCATGCCCGAGTCCAACACCATCTACTATCAGGGTTCCATCAGCTTTGCAAATGTCATTCATAGCTATTATATTTTTTATCAATAAAGCTTACAACTAGATAGATATTTTCTTAACAAAATTTTACATCACGTAAAAAGTACAATTTATGGTATGTGGATTCCTTCAGGGCGTTGAGGTGACTAGATGTCGTGCGCCAGTTGCTCATGGGAAACCAAAAAACTGCCCGGACTAACCTAAAACTTGGGGTTTCAAATTTATTTGGCAGCAATATTGAAAGAAAAATCAGTGAAAACTGTTTCCAACTTTGCCAAAATCTGGGGCTTAATTTTTTCGTACTCGCTTTTGAGTAAACTTTTACTAAACTGGGCATTGGCAGATGAAGCGAAGGTTTTACTCATTGCTATCCACTGTTGCAGTTTTTGGGGTTGGGCTGGATCAATACTGGATAGTAAAACATGAGAACAGCGATCTGGTGTTTCCCGTGCAAATAACAACAAACGATAGGAAGCTGTCTGTGCCAGTAAGCCGACGATTTCTTGACCCCGACTCGTTTTCATATCCAGATAATAAGGTAAAAATTTGGCCTCATGTTGGCGATTGTAGATCACAGTAATCCAGAGCAACATCGGGTGGGGAGTATGAATAAACAAAAATTGATTATAAATATTACAGTTTAAGCGTTTGTTGATTTCTGGCTGTGGTAGCATCACCCATAGGGCTGGGAGCATCTTTCCGTTAGACTGGATGGGTTTTGGGAAAATAATATCGGCAATTGGTTTAGTAGCTGGCCAGGAAACCGAGCTAACCAGATCAATTTCATTGTTTGATAAAGGTATCTGTAAATTGGCTGTTGCTTTCGGTTGCGGTTTATCTTTAACAACCAGGGCTTGAATAGCTGCTTGATGATTTGGTGAAGTTGTCTGCTGACGATACTCCTGTTCTACAGATTCTATAGCCTGGAGAATATCACCGATGCTTTGGGGGCGATCGCTTGCTGCTTTAGCCAGACAACTCATGACTAAATTTTTTACTGACTGGGGAATTTGCAAGGTGGGAGCAACCTTAGCAAAAGTCCGGGGTTCTTCAGTCTGATGTGTTTTATACCATGCCCCAAAAGAGTGAGTTGCTGCGACTAGGGGCATTTTCCCTGTCAGCATCTCGAACATCATCACGCCCAGACTATAAATATCGGCGCGATTATCTAATTCCTTACCCTCCATTTGTTCGGGAGAGGAATAAGCCATTGTGCCTAAATAGTATTTTGTTTGGTCTCTATCTGCCTGTAATAACTTAGCAATCCCAAAATCTAGCACCTTCACCAATTCCCCAAAACTAGGGTCTTGAATCACCAATATATTGCTCGGCTTGATATCACGATGAATAATTGGGTAGACTGTGCCATCAACTGGGATACCATCATGAGCGCACTTTAACCCCAAACTGATTTGACGCGCCATACTCAAAAATCTCGGTAACGATAGAGTTTGATTTTGTTGGCGGATAATCTGGGTGAGGCCTTGTCCTTGCAAGTATTCCATCACATAGAACGGCGTGTTATTTTCGTCTACACCATAATCCATGACTCGGACAATGTGAATGCTTTTTTGCCCTAGTAAGGCACAGGTTTTCGCTTCTTGCTCAAAGCGCTCTTGCAATCGCATCTTCTTATTTTGTATGGACAAGGCCAGAAACTTGATGGCAACAGGTACGCCTCCCAACAAAATATCTTTAGCACGATAAACCCGGCCCATAGCTCCAGTACCAATTAACTCTTGAAGCTGGTAGCGTTTGCCGAGTAAGCGACCAATGTTGGGGTCTGACATATAAAATTCCACTCCAATGTTCAATGAACATGATGAACACCCATGAGTAGGTGGTAGATTTATCCTGATATTTGATGATATTCCGCACTTCGAGATTGGTCTAGTTTTAGTTTTCCCAATTTTGGCTCACTATCTATCTCCTTTGTCCGCCTGATCTCAAGTGATTTCAGATTTTTTTACTGGGAAGTCTTGGAGTCTATGTTGATTGACGCTCTAAGCTAGCTTCCATTGTATTAGTTAAGACATGACCTGCCATCACGCCACTGCTGATATAGTATGTTTCTGCTGAGATACGGTGCATGGTTTCAAAGCCACTACGACGTTGCCGATCACCTAGTACCCAGTAACGCTGCACAATGGTTTCTACACCAATCCAACCCTCTCCTTCAATGTGTCCTAAAAGACTATGTTGCAGTAGAAAAGTATACTGCCGCTCTCCCTTGTCTAACCGTCCCTTATATTGCAAAGAGATTTCGGCGCGATCGCTACCTGGAAATATCAGCTTTGTGGCCATAGTGAACCAGTTATCCCGATTCCAAGCGACTAAGGTCATACCTTTCACGCTGATTGGCATACCATGACGCTCTAGCCAATTGCCTTCCATTGTCCAGCGCCCTGGTTCCAATAAAAAAGTGTGAGCCACTTTGTATGTTCCTTGTCTTGATCTAATACCCCTACTACAGCATGACGTAAATAGAGATACTATTGCAATACTGATTGGCCTTCAAGTTGAATGAATTTCTCCTAAAACTATTTCACAAGGTGCGCCAGTGGCAGCAGGTAAGTTACCAGTCAGCCCCATTTGTCGCCAGTAGGCTAAAACAGCGAAGGCGATCGCTTCTTTAAAATCTGCATTCAAGCCGACTTCATCTGTGGTCAAGACTGGCACTAATGGCAACAATAACTGTAACCTTTGTTTTAAATACAGATTACGACTACCGCCACCGCACAACAACACCTGCTGCGGCATTTGGGGTAAAAACGTCTGATAACTGTGAGCAATTGTCGCCACAGTCAGTTCTGTGAGTGTCGCCAGTAAGTCAGCCGGATTGAGTTGGTACGGTTCGGCATCTTTTAAACATTGATGCAGGTAAGCCACACCAAATAACTCACGACCTGTAGATTTAGGTGGGGGTAGATGAAAGTAATCTTGCTTCAGCCATTGTTCTACTAATGAATCGCAAGGAATACCACTAGCTGCCCAATTGCCGTTTTCATCTAATGACTTAGCACCATCAGTTAAATACTGCACTGCCAAATCCAATAAACTATTTCCCGGTCCGGTATCCCAACCGCGAATTTTTGAAAGCCAGTCACCACCACGCGGCGGAATGTAAGCAACATTGCCAATTCCACCAATATTTTGAATGCAGCGTCCGTGGGTTGAATCACTGAGCAAAAAAGCATCTACTCTCGGCACTAGGGGCGCACCATGACCACCAGCATTAATATCTGCCAAGCGAAAATTACTCACAGTAGTGATTCCCGTCAGATGGGCAATCAAAGCCCCGCGTCCTAATTGCAAGCTGTAACCTAAAGGAGTGTTGCCTGCGGCTTTTTGAGGTGGTCGATGGTAAACAGTTTGACCGTGGGAACCAATTAAAGTGGCTGGCTGATGACCGATTTGGATATTTTGAGCCGCTTGGGCAAAGGCTAAAGCGATCGCATCATCTATTTCTGCTAATTCTGCCATTGAGATGGCAACACCTGCGCCAACTGCTAAAATCTTTTCTCTTAATTCGGCAGCATAGGGATATGTTTCCCCTGCTAGCAACTCAATTTTTAAATCCAAATCACTACCAGAAACCTCTACCAAAGCAGCATCTATACCATCTACGGAAGTGCCGCTAATCAAACCAATAACGCGAATAGGTACGGTAACTTTTTTAGTCGGATGCATTGGCAGAGATTGTTTTGTAGATTGCAAAGGTATATCTGATTTATAGTTCCAAAAAGCATAGACAAATATTTCATGCCATTTGTTTGCCGGGAATAACCCCGACAGGGCAAACTACAACGCCCCCTATCCCTAGACTAAATGCTGTCGGGACTACTTTACGTAAGATATTCAAACTACCATTGATATCAGCGTGAATCAGTTTACCATTACCTGCTTTATAAAGCTTAGTTCTGATTCTTCGACCACTAAATTTAACACTTCGGCTACGCTCAGTGTTAAAGCCTGCTGCCGGCGGTAGGATAAAAGGTAGAATCAATTAGCTTTGCTCGTAATGACTTTGGCTGAAACTCCTAACAACGAAAATTCCCAGAATCCTTTTCTCACCCTCAACTACGAACCAGCATTGGCATCTTTGGGTGATGATTACTACGACGAGGTAAGTGCAGAGGCTTTTCCCCAACATATTTTACGCTGGCGCAATGATGCACTACTACCTGTTTTGGGACTAGACCCCCAAGTAGTTACAGATGAAGATTTTAGCAACGCCTTTGGTAAATTTCAGGGACGCAAACCATTACTAGCACTGCGTTACCACGGCTATCAGTTCGGCACATATAATTCTAACTTGGGTGATGGTAGAGGCTTTCTTTACGGACAAGTCCGCGCTACAGATGGCGAATTGTACGACTTTGGCACAAAAGGTTCTGGTAAAACACCCTACTCTCGTGGTGGTGATGGAATGCTCACACTTAAAGGCGGAGTGCGAGAAGTTCTAGCAGCAGAAGCATTACACCAATTAGGAGTACGCACCTCTCGCTGTTTGACAATGATTGAAACTGGTTTATCCCTGTGGCGGGGTGACGAGCCTTCACCAACTCGCTCATCTGTGATGGTCAGGATGAACAGTTCACATATACGTTTTGGCACTTTTGAACGCTTGCATTATTTGCAACGACCAGATTTAAGCAAAAAACTCTTAGACCACGTAATTCAGTATTATTACCCTCATTTAATTGAGGAAAAAAATCAATATGTTTTATTTTATGCAGAATTAGTCAACCGGGTAGCAAAACTAGCCGCGCAGTGGATGGCGGCTGGCTTTTGTCACGCAGTCCTAAATACTGACAATATGTCCATTACAGGGGAAAGCTTTGATTATGGCCCTTATGCCTTCATTCCTACTTATGATCCATACTTTACGGCTGCTTATTTCGACTACTATAGACGCTATTGTTATAGCCATCAACCAAGTATTTGCCAGTTGAATTTAGAAATGCTCCAAGAACCATTCAAGGCAATTATTGACAAAGCCGAAATGGAGTCAGAATTAACAAAGTTTAATGAGTATTATCAAGCTGAATATCAGTTGTTAATGTTGAAAAAGTTAGGTCTTGAGCAGTTGGAGTTGCCAGAAGCAAATGAACTGTTAAAGCTAACAATTCAATTCTTACAAGAAAGCCAAGTTGGTTATCATCAGTTTTTCTATGAAATGGCGCGGACTTTTCAGAATATATGGCGAGATGATCCAGGAATGGTGATGAAAAATTCCGAGATTATACCCACATCAGAAACAGCCAATATTTTTGAGAATTGGTGTAAATTATATCATCAAATGCTCAATGGTTTTGAGCCTGAACACATGGATATAATTGCCCAAACTCTAGCTAAGAATAATCCCCAAACAGCACTATTAAGACCACTGATTGAATCGGTTTGGGAACCTATCGCCCAAGAAGATGATTGGCAACCGTTTAATGATTTAGTCAAAAAAATTCAATCCAAGAGTTAGAGCTATCCTAAGTTGACAATTAAATAGACATACTTATACACTTATAGCTTTGTCTACAAGTGTATTTATGTTTAAACCACATGAATTTGCCGAAAAAATGGGAGTTTCTGTGAAAACGTTGCAGAGATGGGACAATTCTGGGAAATTACCTGCCAAAAGAACACCATCGGGACATCGATTTTATACCGACACCCTTTGCGGGCAAACGCTCTTTTAGCCTGTTGTATTCCCACCTGTGATGCGTGGAGCGATCGCTTGCCGATAAAATCAAACCTTGACTCTGAGATCAAGAACTCAAAATTTCATTAACTTATGTGAAGCACTCATACCCTCGAAGAGTAAGCTTTAATAAATAAATTCTGCGTAAGCAGGATAACAACCTGATTTTTTGATTTTATTGATAATAATTAATCTTGATTAAATTTAATATCGTCAGCATTATTACGTAAGTACAATCTGTCACAATACTGTTCGGTTAAGCAAATTCGTGAGCCGAAAACCCTTGTAGAGACGTTCCATGGAAAGTCTCTACATCCCTTAACCGAAAGGTATTACAATCTGTCAAAAGTTAATATCTTTGATATTAGAGCTTTTTTTAGGCTAAAAAATCTCTCCTCAGCTAAAGTTATACACAGTTCAACAATTCAGAAAAAATACTCTAGGCACTTGCCCCCAAAAATGCTCAATTGAGAATTTTGAAAAACATTCATTGTGAGTTTAGAAGATGTCTAAAAAATTTTCTGGGGAGGATATAAAATTTGAATAATTCCCTAAATCCACCTGAAAAAGCGGAAAGACCTTTGGGTAATTTCTCTCTTCCTGCTCACAGGGTTAAGGGGGATATTAACCATGATCATACTTCTATTGAGATCCTCTGAGATCAATCATGTTTAAAACTTTTCTCCAGACTGATGATTCTGGAAAATAAAACAATTAATAGTTTAGACTAGAATTCTCTTTGTTTAAAAAACATTATTTTTTCGTTAACGTTTAGATTTTAACAAATTTAAAGTAAAAATTTGTGCTACAAGCTCTGGAGGAAAAATCAGTGGGTAGGCATCACAGATATAATTTCTGGAAATCTGTGAAATTGGTCAGCAAACGAATATTACTGCCACTATTGCTGGGAATTGTTGCTTCAATTGCAGTCGGGATGTTATGGCAAAAACTACTGACTGAAGAGCAGAGTCATATTGAACAACTCTTACAACTGGAGGCGATCGCTCTCAAAACTGAATTGACTAGCGAACTCAAAACTCTGATTCGGGCATTGGAAAGCATAGAAAAAGGCTCTGCTATGGGCGGTGGTATTCCTCGCCTCGAAGGATATCAGTCCATCCAATGGGTTGACTCATCATTGCGGATACGCTCGATTCTACCTGAATCCGAAAATGTCACGGCCAAAAACCTTGACTTGATCGAGGAATCACGACGACAACGCACCGCATTGGAAACAAGGCGCGATCGCCTTTGCAGAGAGTGTACTTTGCACTCAGCGCTGTTGCAAGCAGATCGCCATCAAACGACTATCAGCCGAACACTCAACCTGAATCAGGGTAGCAAAAGATTCTTCGTATCTGTACCCCTGTTCAAACAAAATCAGTTCGATGGATTTATCTTAGGAGTTTTTCAAATTCAATCGCTGCTGGATTCAGTTTTACAAATCCCAGATGGCTACAACGTTAGCATCTGGGACGAGCAGCAGCTAATTTACCAGCACAATCCACAGATTTTAGTGCAGTCACCTTACCAGCCAGAAGTGAACATAGAGTTATACGGCGTTAACTGGCGAATCCAAGTTTACCCAACTCCAGAATTATTCATAGACTTACACTCACCTCTACCAATCATTGTCTTGCTGGGAGGCTTATTGCTGGCCTCGATGCTGGCCTGTTCTAGCTATTTTCTCCAGGCTGCGAAATTGAAAGTTAGTCAGATAACAGCAATAAATCAAGAGCTAGGTGATCGGATTTGTCGTCAGAAACAGATAGAAGTTGCCCTCACAGCCAGGGAAAATCATTTAAGGCAGTTATTAGAAACAGTTAAAGTTATTCCCTGGGAATTAGACTTGCAGACTTGGCAATTTACTTATGTTGGACCCCAAGCAGAGGCTTTACTAGACTATCCCATTGATCAATGGTATCAGGAAGATTTTTGGATCAGACATATACATCCGCAAGACCGAGATAAAACCGTACGTTTTTGCTGTGAATCAATTACCAAATGTGAGAATTACGAATTTGAATATCGGATGTTAGCAGCCGATGGGCGAATTGTTTGGCTACGAGAAATTGTCAATGTTAGCAGCGAATCTGGAGCTTCTGGGATGTTGCGGGGGTTCATGTTTGATATTACTGATCTGAAGCTGGTTGAAGAAACTTTGAGATTGAGAGAAAGGGCGCTTGCGGCTACCAGTAACGGCATTATTATTGCTGATGCTAGGCTTCCTAATAATCCAGTGATTTATACCAACGCAGCTTTTGAGCAAATCACAGGCTACGATGCTACAGACATGATTGGGAATAACTGTAAATTGTTGCAAGGAAAAGACACCGAGCCAGCAGTAATTAATCAAGTGCGCTTATCTATTAAAGCTGGAAAGGGTTGTAAGGTTGTGCTGCTGAATTATCGTAAAGATGGTTCTAGGTTTTGGAATGAATTGAGTATTTCACCTATCCATAATGAAAATGGACAGTTAACTCACTTCGTGGGCATTCTCAATGATATTAGCGAATGGCAAGCCACGTTGCGCGATCGCCAACAAGCAGAAACAGCCCTACGAGAAAAAGAAGAACGCTGGCAACTAGTCATTGAAGCTAACCAAGATGCGATTTGGGATTGGAACATTATTACAAACCAAACTTTCCGTTTTGCAAAGTGGGGTGATCTGTTGCAGGGAAAAGAACATCAAATCAACGGTAGCAATGATGACTGGTGGAGCCGCATCCATCCTGATGATTACGAACGGATCATGCTCACTCAACAGGATTATTTGAGTCGGAAAATTCCCAATTACGTAACTGAGTTTCGTGTGCGCTGTCATGATGGTAGCTATAAGTGGGTACTAGTCCATGCCAAAGCTCAATGGGATGAACAGGGTAATCCAGTGCGGATGGTTGGCTCGACTAAAGATATTACTGAACGTGTGGAAGCACAATTCGCACTAAAACGCCAATTTAACCGCACGTTGCTACTGGGACAAATTACCCATAAAATTCGTGAAAGTCTCGACAGCAAAAGCATATTTGAGACAGCTGCGATCCAAATTGGCAAAGCTTTTGGAGTTCATCGCTGTTTAATTCACTGTTATCGTAGCGATCCCATACCCCAAATTCCCTTAGTGGCAGAGTATGTAGTCCCTGATTACTGCTCCATGTTTAACAGAGAAATTGCGATTATCGGCAATCCCCATGCGGAGCAAATGATCAAGCAGGATCAAGCGATCGCTTCTGCAAATGTCTACCTTGATCCCTTACTCCAACCATCCGCACTGATCTGCCGAGAGATTAAGTTGAAGTCGATGCTGACAGTGCGTACATCCTATCAAGGAGAACCGAATGGAGCCATTTATCTGCATCAGTGCAGCGATTTTCGCGAATGGAGTCCAGACGAAATTGAATTATTTGAGGCTGTAGCAGCTCAATTAGGCATAGCATTAGTGCAGGCTTACTTGCTCGAACAAGAAACCCGCCAACGTCAAGAACTCACTATGAAAAATTTTGCTTTGGAGCAAGCAAAACGGGAAGCAGAAACTGCAAATCGGGCGAAAAGTGAGTTTCTAGCGATGATGAGCCATGAAATTCGGACTCCGATGAATGCTGTGATTGGGATGACAGGGCTGTTGCTATCTACCCAACTGACTGCTCAACAGCGTGACTTTGTAGAGACAATTTCCAGTAGCGGCGACGCTCTACTCAACATCATCAACGATATTCTGGATTTCTCCAAAATTGAATCAGGCAAACTAGAACTAGAAGAACAACCTTTTGATTTGAGAGCTTGTATAGAGAGAGTGATTGACTTTTTAGCTCTCAAAGCATCGGAAAAAAATATTGAATTAGCTTACATTATCAAGCCTGGGGTTCCGGTACAGATTATCGGCGATTTCACTCGCCTGAGCCAAGTTTTGATGAATCTCCTGAATAATGCCATTAAGTTTACCAATCAGGGAGAAGTGATTCTTGCCGTCGAAGTTCAACAACTGATTAGCAAGAAAAACCAAAACATTTACAAAATTCTCTTTTCCATCCAAGACACAGGCATTGGCATCGTTCCAGAGAAGATGAAAGGCTTATTTCAACCTTTTGCTCAGGCAGATGCTTCCATGAATCGAAGATATGGTGGTACAGGATTGGGACTGGTAATTAGCAAACGGCTAAGTGAAATCATGGGTGGCACTCTTTGGGTGGAAAGCCAAGGTGGTGTCGGTGGTAATCCCAGTGCGGGATGGAAAACTAGCAAGTTAATTTCATCCACTCGCCCTGCTCTAGGTTCTACCTTTTACTTCACCATTACTACCCAAGTACCTGCTAATTCCTATTTAGATGCCTGTTGCACTTCCCTAGTTCAGCTAGAGGGAAAGCGGTTATTGATTGTGGCTGAAAATTCCAGCAATCACAAAATTCTCCAGATCAATGCAGAGTCTTGGAAAATGCCAACTTATACGGTTAATTCCAGCCGAGAAGCTTTAGGTGAACTGAGCAAGGGAGAAGGGTTTGACGTTGCGCTTTTGGATCTACAAATGTCTGATCAGGAAATGATTAGTTTAGCAAATCTCATCCACCAACAACGTGGCTATGAGCAGATGCCTTTGGTGATGCTCACAAACCTCAGTCAATCAACTTGCCAAGAATTTAGGGATGTGCAGTTTGTGACGTTTTTGAGTAAACCTGTCAAACAATCTCAACTCTACAATGTCCTGACTGATGTTTTGGGTAATCAACTGATTAAAGCTAGGATCTCTGAACACCAGACTCCTGGGCCTGATTTGTCTATGGCAGAGCAAAAGCCATTGCGAATTCTGCTAGCAGAGGATACAGCAGTAAATCAAAAAGTTGCCCTCCTGATGTTACAGAAGATTGGTTATCGGGCAGATGTGGCGGCTAATGGACTAGAAGTACTCAGGGCTTTGCAACTCAGTCCTTATGATGTCGTGTTGATGGATGTGCAAATGCCCGAAATGGATGGACTAGAAGCCAGCCAAAGAATCTGTCAGGAATATCCAGCTTCTCGTCCTTATATGATCGCCATGACTGCCAATGCTATGCAAGGCGATCGCGAAATCTGTTTGGCGGCTGGTATGGATGACTACATTAGCAAACCTGTGCGACTGGGAGAGTTAGCTTTAGCGCTCAGTAAATGCCAAGTCCGAAACAGTTCTGGATTCACTTCCACCAAAACAATTTTTTCCCCCACCGTTATAGAAGAGGCAATTGTCACGCCGACTTACTTAGAACCGACTATAATTGACACTAAAATTCTCAATTCTTTACGAGATATGATGTCAGGAGATGAGACGGAATTCAAGCAATTACTCAATTGTTATCTGACAGAAGCTCCCAAGTGTATCCAAAATATCAAGGCATCACACGCAACTCAAGATGCTCAAGCTTTATGGAAGGTAGCCCACACTCTCAAGTCTAGTAGTGCCTCTGTTGGCGCTCTTAACTTGGCACAAATGTGCAAGCAGCTAGAAGCAAAAGGACGAATTAGTGATTTAGAAACTAGTGAAGAAATCTGCTCACAACTCTACCAGGAATATGAGTTAGTGAAAAAGGCTTTGCAAATAGAACTGGAGAAGTGAGCGTCATTGAAAACTACATTTGCAGAAAATCAATCTCTAATTCTAATTGTTGATGATGAAGAATTTATTCGGATGCAGCTGCGACTGGCTCTCAAACGGGAAGGGTATCAAATCGCGGAAGCTCAAAATGGTAGAGAGGCTTTAAGTCGGTGTGAGCAATTGCATCCCGATATCATACTCCTGGATGCAATTATGCCCGATATGGATGGATTCGAGTGCTGTAATCGGTTACAGTTTCTTGAGTGTAGTCAGGATATTCCAGTTTTAATGATTACCGGACTGGATGATCAAGAGTCAGTAGACAAGGCATTTGAAGTGGGTGCAATTGATTTTGTCACCAAACCGATTCACTGGCCAGTTTTGCGTCAACGGGTAAAACGCTTGATTTCCCAATCTCAGCTTCAGAAACAATTGGAGTCTGCTAACCAAGAATTGCAGAGGTTGGTGACTATTGATCAATTAACTCAAGTCGCGAATCGCCGACGATTTGAAGAATATTTGGATCAAGAGTGGCAACGTATGCTCAGGGAACAACTGCCTCTTTCTGTGATTATCGGCGATGTGGATTTTTTTAAATTATATAATGATACCTATGGCCATCAGATAGGCGATCGCTGTCTGCAACAAGTGGCGAAATCTATTAAAAGTACTATTAAACGTCCTGCGGATTTAGTGGCTCGTTATGGCGGTGAGGAATTTGCGGTGATTTTACCTCATACGGAGATTCAAGGGGCGATCATGCTGGGACAGATCGTTTGTTCTGTGGTTAGGAAACTGGCTATCCCCCATAGTAGTTCCCCGGTGAGTTCTTATGTGACTATCAGTGCCGGAGTGGCTACACTCATCCCCACACCTAGTTCTGACTCGCAAGAATTGGTGGCTCTGGCTGATAAAGCATTATATCAAGCCAAAACAGCCGGACGCGATCGCGTAAAATTTATCTGACTGCATTAATACTGTGATCAGGATGAATGGAAATCACTAAATCAACTTCTACAGACGATTTCACCAACGGTGTAATGAATAATTCTGGGTGCAGCGATCGCCAAAAATAGTTGACAAATTCTTCAATCTGTGAATCCGACATCCCCAATTTACCAGTCGCAATCATTTGTTGTTCTGCTTGTTTTCGCCATGTCATTGAACAACGATAATCAGTGGGATATAGCACCATTAAACTGTCTAATCGTTCCCAGAGGGGCAGATAATCACTGAGTCGCTGATTCATATCACGGGCAAAGACCCGATCCTGCTCTGTGAAAATTGGTGGCGGGGCATGATTAAATACATCGGGGTCAATGGGTCTCACACCCACAAACCAACCTTCAAATAGGACAATATCAATGTCTGTAACAATTTCTGGGGTAGTGCGATCGCCTGCACCGTTGTATGCAGATTTATCAAAGCGGGGAACGCTGACTGGACTTTCACCCTGGCGAATCTGATCTAGCACCTTTAACCCTAAATCTAGATCGTGGGTTCCTGGTGGCCCTCGCCAAATCAACCGGGGATCTTGCTGAGTTAAAAGCAGGCGATCGCCATAAGTTTTATACAAATCATCTAAAGATAAACTCAGAGTCCGATATCCTAACTGCTGGAGAACTAAGCTCAGAACTTGGCACATTGTCGTTTTACCAGTACCTTGTCCACCTAAAATTCCCTGAATTAGGGGTCGTCCCAATTCTCGACGATGGGAAGCTAGTTTTAAACTCAATGGTAGCCATAAGTCCCACAACACCCCCAACATTTCCTCTGGTGGTTTATGCAGGTTAGTTTGGCAGAAATGGCGAAAAGTTGGCAGAATAGAGTTATATAAACCTGCTTTTGTTGTATCTGCATCACCGTCCCAAAAATTCATGATCACGAACCCAGTTTAAAAGATTCGACAAACATACTATAGATAAAACCAACTTTGAGAACGTTTAATGATTCTACCAAGAGAGAGCGCTTGGCCAAAAAGTTACGACTGTAAAATATTCTGCTAGTAACCTCTGTCAGCACCACCAGACAACCCGCAATCACAATATCCAATAAACCTCTTTGACCAGCTACAGTAGAAATGGCTGTTCCCAGAAAAAACCCAAAGAAGAAACTAATCAACAGTAACGATAAACGTCGCCAAGGATTTAAAAACCATTGTCCCAGACGACTAGCAATGGAATCGACTAAATTAGTCAGACGAGTGTTTTGCATGAATTAGGTGGGTACTTGCTGCGAAACGGTAACTTTTTCCCAACTTTGATCGTAGCAAGAGGATGTTTGATCTCAAAGCAGTCACCTCAACTCACTCAAAAATATTAAGATATATCAAGAATTTTCTCCAGTTAATTCTGAAAATTTCACGATATACACCTTGTTACTCACACGCAGTAATTCTGAACAGCTGCTTTTTGTGTTTCTGCAAATGCATTTCTGACTTCTGTATCATACTTTGCCTATTTTTTGCGTTGATTATCGAAATTGTGCTGATTAATCAGGTCTTTCCACCTTTTTTCATTGACAAGTAATGTTATTATTTATGCCAAAGCTTTTTGCTAAAAATGATATTTTCGATACATTGCAGATTCTGTTGATAGCAGAAGCTAGAGTCAGCTAGTAGCCAAATATCCTGAATTACCCCTTCAAATAATAGGCTAGTATTTCCTCAAGCCTAGACAAAATATTATTGCTAACCATTATCAATATGAAATTTTCAGTATATCGTAACGCTGCTATTGGAGTTTGTGCTTTAGGGCTACTAGGGTTCATGGTGGGATGCTGGGAAATAAGTGTGTCTTTTGAGTCGGCAGATTCCGATACATCCTCAGCAGCATCTTCTCAAACATCAGAGCCAGATTTCCCCGATCAAACAGTTACTCCGACTACTTCAATTCCCGAAACAACCCAAACCGATAAAATCGGACTCAACGGGACTCACATCTTGGCACAGCGACAAAATTCAACTGCTAATGTCAAGAATCAAGGGACTTTACGAATGAGTAATCAAACAGATCAGCCTGTGCGCCTAGCGTTACTTGCACGACAGTCTCAGGTGAAAGACTCTGGTAATCAACAAACTAACTATGATGTTCCGGCGCATTGGGATTTTGATCCCCAAGAAGGTAGTACAAAGGGGTTGATTCTATCCCTACCGAATGGGAATCTCAAGTTGGAAACGGGAGATATCATAGTTGCTTTTGCACAAGATGGTTCTCGCCGTTACTGGGGTCCCTATGTGGTTGGGCAAACTTCTGTGCCTCAATGGAACACCCAAAACCAAGAATGGTTATTGGTACTTAGTCCTTGAAACAAGTAGGTTGGGTTAAGCGCAGCGCAACCCAACGCGACCAATGATGTTGGGTTTCCTAACGTCAAACGCCAGTTGCTCATGGGGGTTTCCCCCAAGATCGCACTGGCTCCCCAACCTACAATTTTTGGTAACATTTTAAGCTTGTCAGTCCAGTAGAGACGTAATCAATCGCGTCTGAGATTGACTCTATGCAAGAACAAAATCTAGCTAGTCAACGACTATGGATTAGTTATGTTTAAGTGTGGAATATTAAGTGATAAATAATGAGGATAAAACTGAGTGTTCCGGGTAGTGTGAACGAGTGGTGCAACAATCTAGCCAAAAGTCCAGTTTTTGCTGTGACTCTACTGATTTTGATTAGTTGGCTAGGTTATGGGTGGAATTTGGGTAATGTCGGCTTGATTGACGAAACCGAGCCATTATTTGCCGAAGCTTCCCGTCAAATGTTGGTTACAGGTGATTGGATTACTCCCATTTTTAATGGCGAAACTCGTTTTGATAAACCATCTTTAATTTACTGGTGTCAAGCGATCGCCTATTCCATTATCGGCGTAAATGAGTGGTCAGTGCGTCTACCTTCCGCGATCGCGGCTGTGGGAGTCATTGGTTTAACCTTTTACACTGTACAGTGGTATTTCTGCAAAAAAGACGAATTAGAGCAGGTTTCACGCCCGATTCGGCGCAACTTAACAGCTTTCATTGCCGCCGCCATGCTGGCACTCAGTCCTGAGATGATTGTCTGGGGAAGAACCGGTGTTTCTGATATGATGCTGACTGGCTGCATGGCATCAGCCTTGTTATGTTTTTTTCTCGGCTACGCAACCACAGCAGAAACTCCGCCCAAATCCGTCTCATCTTTATTCCCAAACAAATGGTATTTAGCTTTTTACGTGCTAATTGCTGGAGCGATTTTGAGTAAAGGGCCAGTAGGAATTGTTCTACCTGTACTGATTGTGGCTGCATTCGTGATTTATGTAGGCAAAATTCGCGAAGTCTTCACCCAAATGCGTCCCTTCATCGGTATGCTGATTATTTTCGCCTTATCAGCCCCGTGGTATGTCCTGGTAACTTGGCGTAATGGTTGGGATTATGTGGACTCGTTTTTTGGCTATCACAACGTAGAACGGTTCACAGAAGTAGTTAATGGACACTCAGCCCCTTGGTATTTCTATTTTTTAGTCGTACTCCTGGGCTTTGCGCCGTACTCAGTGTATTTACCCATAGCAATGGCTAAACTGAGGTTTTGGCAGCGATCGCACTGGCTAACTCAAGAACGCTCTCAACAACTGGGTTTATTTGCCTGTATCTGGTTTATAAGTATCTTTGGCTTTTTTAGCATCGCTGTCACAAAACTTCCCAGCTATGTGTTGCCCTTAATGCCAGCCGTAGCTATATTAGTAGCGCTGTTATGGAGCGACTTTTTCCCCGAACAGCACCAAGACATCGCCTCTGCATCCTCTGCGCTCAAATTCAGTGCTTGGATAAATGTCATATTTGCTACAGTCCTGGCAATAGCAGTGCTGCACATCATTCATTTAATTAATGATAATTCCATAGCACCTGGCTTCCCCCGACTGATTTCAAACGCAGGTTTACCAGCATTAGGAGGATTCTTATGGTTTTTGGGGGCGCTGATCATTGCCGCTTTAATAATCAATCGCAATTGGCACAATATTATTCACGTAAATCTACTGTTATTTACGGCCTTCTTAATCATTGTCTTAATGCCAGCTTTGTTTTTCATGGATCAACAGCGCCAGCAACCCTTAAGAGACTTATCTGCTGTTGTCGTGGAAGCAAAACAACCAAATGAGGAATTACTGATGGTTGGTTTCAAGAAACCAAGCGTAGTTTTTTACACACAAAAACCTGTAAATTATATTCACCTCACAAAGGATGCTGTAGAGCATATTAAAAATCGCACTTCTCAGCCAGCACAGCAGTCTTCCTTATTAGTGATAGCTGAACCCAAAGCCTTTGTAAAAATGGACTTGCAACCGGGTAGTTACGATATTTTAGAGACTAAAGACACTTATCAGTTAATTCGAGTTTCTTTAAGAAAGACCAACAAAGAATCACTCAAAATATCTTCATCTAGGTAATTTTCATGAAGTTTCTCCTGTTCCTGTTAAACCTAAAGCTTGATTAATCTGGGTTAACAAGTCTTCCATTGATATAGAACGAGGCAAAATCTGGGCGGCGATGTTTTCTCTTCCCTGAATAGAGACGCTGGGCGAACGAGAAGCGATGCGAACAACAAGCTGCGCCAATTCACTCATCACATTTGCTTCTACATCCAATTTGCTCTGGCTGGGCTGATGACTTTCGGCTGGGGAACTTTTAGACAGAGAAGAAGGCTTGAAAGTCTGATTTAAGCGCTGGTCAATAATCAAAATCGGTGGTAAGTCGAAAGGTAAATCTGCCAAGGCTTTTAGCTCCTGTAACACCTCTTGATGAACAGAGGAATCACCCAAGCAAATCAGCAGTAAATCAACGCTTTGGTGGCGAATTTGTTGGAGAACTTCTGCCCAACAACGCCCCATTGCTGCTTTCAAGCCAGCAGTTTGTAAATATTGAATTAAAGCTTGGAACCACTCAGATCCGCGTTCGGTACTGTCATTATTGAGTACATTTTTGACTTCTTTGACCTGTTTGCGCCTCATCTTTGGTAAATCATCCAGCATCGTCAAATCGACAACGAGAAGACTCGGTGGACAGCAAAGACCAGATGCAATTTGCAACACCGATAATAAAGGATTTGTGCGATCGCAATGATTTTCGTTTTCTCTAGAGAACGGTGTCAAGTAAGGAAACACTGACAACCCCGGAATCTTTGAAGCCGCCAAGGTAGTAGCGACATCGCAAGTCACCAATGGAATCTCAGCCAATATGGGATGTTGAGTTAACTGTTGTAGGTAGGTTTGGGCAGTAGCACCTCTTGCATCTAGTAAAATCACATCAAATTCCCAAACCCGCGCTAAAAGTTCGGCTTGATCGAGATCATCTACCTCTATCACCCGATGTTCTCGCAGTGAAGGGTTGGGACTAATTGATTCTAAACTTTGTTCTACCAACCTCAAAATCCTCAATGGAGTTGTAGTTGGGGTGATTTTGCCATTGTCTAACCCTGGCTGCTTAATTGCTGGTTGAGCAACTAAATTTTCCAAGAGTGGTACTAAAGCCTGATGCTGAACTGGCAAATTCAGGAAACCATCAGCGCGATTCGCATAAGCTTGCTCCTTTTCTGCTCCCGTCGCCGTCACCATCACCTGAATGTGTCTCGTCGCCGGATCAGATTTCAATAAAGTCAGCACATCCCAACCCGAAAGTAAAGGTAATAAAGGATTTAAGAATATCGCTTTCGGTTGTAAACGACGGGCTTTTTCTACTGCTTCGGTTCCAGAACGAGCAATCACGACGCGATAACCTAAACCCTTGAGCTGATCGGTCAAATCCTCGATATATCTGGCTACTGCTTCCACCACTAGCACTAACCTCTGTGAGCTAGTGGGTTGATGTGGGGAAGTTGTCGCCACCCGCCCACGGGCTGAATTTGTCACTTCGCGTATTTCCGGAATGGGGATTTTGCCATCTTCTCTGATTCCGATCTCTGGAGCCGTTAAGCCTGTGGTGGGGGGACTTGGTGGTAGTAGTAATGTAAATTGGCTACCTTTGCCTTCACGAGATAAAAAGCTGACATCACCTCCGTGGAGACGAGCCAAAGCCCTAGTTAAAACCAACCCCAAACCAGTACCTTCAAATTGACGGGTGAGGGGATTTTCCAATTGTTGAAATTTTTGGAAGATTAAATGTTGCTGATGTTCGGGAATACCAATACCTGTATCCCAGATGGTAAATGCCACCCAGCCTTCCCAACGACTCACCCGCAACCCAATTTCGCCAGAGTTTTCGGTGAACTTAAAGGCGTTGGAAAGTAGGTGTACCAACATTTGACGCAAGCGCAATTCATCAGCTATTATCTGGTCTAAGCCTGGTTCAATGGAGATGGCGAATTCCGGAATGGCATTGACTGTGGGGGTTTGGGTGTGGCTGGCTTTGGTTGTTTGAGTATGGAGAGCTTTTGCTTCTGTGAGAGCGCGATCGCACACTACACGAATTGTCACGGGTACAAGGGCTAAATCCATCTGTCCCGTTTCCATCCGAGTCAAATCTAAAATATCATTCACCACACTCATCAAATGTCGTCCGCTTTGATGAATCAGACCCGCATAACGAGCTTGGCGCTCATTAAGTTCACCCAATTGCTGATCTACAAGCAACCGTGATAGTCCCAAAACAGCAGTGAGAGGGGTCTTCAGTTCATGACTAATACAAGCTAAAAACTCATCCTTTAAACGATTTAGTTGAATCAGGTCAGCATTTTTCGCTGCTAGTTCCTTACATATTTGCTGCTGTTCAGTCACATCAGTAGCTAATATTAAGCAGAGATCATGACTTTGTTCACTACTTAGAGTCGCCCCAGTCTGCTCAAGGTTAAATTCTCCAGCAAACATTTCACGGCATAGAAGTTCTGACTTAGAACTATCTAAAGGAATTTTGGCAAACTGCCAAATTCGCTCCTGACCATTTTGCACTTCCACAACACAGGTACAAGTACCCATCGGGCTATCCAAAAAACAGCGATTGGATGTCATCTGTGACCGTGGTAGTGAAGATGATACTAAAGGCGAGGCGACCTGCGGTGACAGAAAACTATGTTCTCCAGAATGAGAGGGACCAGGTATGGATTGCCCCTGGCCGTTATGCTCATTTTCCCTAATATGAGGATGAAATCTAGTTGCTTGTTGGCTAGCGTATTCTGGAGCCGTTTTGGTCTGGGCTGGGGCTAGTATGGCTTCAACTTGTTGGCGAATGCCTTCGGGATCTTTCAATGCTCCCAATTGCTGCCACCAAGCCGGATTTTTTGCTAATACTTCACCTGTGACAGTTTGCAGCATTAAAGGCCAAGGCAGTAATTCTAAAAGCTGCACCAGCGATTTGGGTGCTGGTTGACGTTGATTTATCTTCCGCCCTCGTGTTAGTCCTGACTTGTCACGCCAGCGAGTTTTTGCTCTGTGGCTGGAGGTCTGAGCATGATCTAGGGAAATATTTTTAGAGGTGATTTTGGTATCAGGTAAGCATTGAGTTTTCGTAGTCTTGATTGCCAATTTTTCCTGAGCCAATGCTCTTAACAGACCTGCGCTATTCAGCAACCCTAGAAATTTGCCCTCTTCATCAATCAACGCCCAATCAGGTCTAAATTTTGGGTAGGTCAATTCCAGTTGGTCATGCAGAAGTAGCTGAAATTGCTCTACACAATATGTCGCGGGTAACGTATTCAGTGGTTCAATTATGGCTGGCTCCCAGGTTGACAAGGGTTGGTGCAAGTCCAAAGCTTGGTTGTCACCGGATGCTACTAATAATTTGGGGATTAAACGGGCAGATTGCACCAATCCTAATGGGTATTGTTGCTGATTTACTACTACCAAGCGATCGCACTGCTCTTGCTCAAAAATCTCCAGCACGATAGCCAGAGTACTTGTCTCTACGCAGTGGGGTACGGTTGCTAGAAATTCATAAAGCGGGTACTGTAGCATTGACATAAGGAACCTTATGGGTCATTCTTCTTTGTGAAAGCTTGCGGCTTCACCATCAGCACTGTGGGCAAATTAGTGTTCGACCAGCAAAGAAATATTCTTTCAGAAGAATCATTTAAGCGATTCTTGTTACAGCTGCAACGCCATTGAAACAATGAGTTTACCGTTTGGCTGCGCTCCTGGCGAGATTCTTCACAGACACGATTTATGGTATTTACTCGTTGTCTTTGCCACTGGGAATTTTTAGAAAAAAATCCTTGTCAGTCTCCTACTGGTGTTGAAACTCCTCAACCATAGTGACAACTAAGACAATTATGGGATCAAAGATTCGCTAATAAACCTTGAGGAATTATAATGATTTAAAATGTGATGATACTTTAAGTTAGTTTAAGTATCTTATCAAGGAATTGAAATCAAAGGATCTAGAACTTGTAACTTTCATCCACAACTACACATCCTCTCAGAAGTGCTATCCACATCTAATCTAGATAGTCTAACAATATTGGTGAGGTTGATTAATGAAGATGTACAAATATACAGATGTTACTACTCTGATTAATTTTTACCCCCAATGTTACCCAAAATTTAGATAATCCGGCTAAACTAGCCACAAAACTAAGATTGAGCGGACAGATGTGGCCTTTGGTCTAGCATACCACCGACCAATTGTGCTTCTCGCTTATAATCGATACTACCACTGCTAAAATCTACTACCTACTGAAGTAGTGGCAACAATATCTTAATAAAAATTTCATTAATAAATATTTTTATGTGTTTCCATGCCAGAAGCAAAAACCCCAGCAATTCTTTCAACAGATGACTCAAGTTGATCGGCAGGTATTGTTACAACAACTCAAATCAGATTATCGCCAGATTCTGATAAATTACTTTGCCGCAGATAAAACTCTGAAAGAAGAAATTGATAAATTTATCAATGCTGTATTTTGTGCTAATATTCCTGTGCCTCAAATTATAGAATTTCACATGGAACTAATTGAAGACTTTTCCATCCAGCTAAGATTAGAAGGCAGAAGCGATGAAGCATTACTTGATTATCGTTTAGCACTCATAGATATCCTCGCGCACCTCTGCGAACACTATAGGTGTTCAATTTCTCAATAGATTAAGTTCATCATCATGAATAAATCCAAAAAAACCTATGTTCTCAAGCTTTATGTAGCAGGGAACACACCTAACTCAGTCCGAGCCTTAAAGATCCTGAAAAACATCTTAGAACAAGAATTTCAAGGTGTCTATGCTTTGAAAGTAATTGACGTGCTAAAAAATCCCCAGTTAGCCGAAGAAGATAAAATATTAGCTACACCAACATTATCTAAAATTTTGCCTCCACCCGTTCGCAAAATAATTGGTGACCTATCAGACAGAGAAAGAGTGTTGATTGGATTAGACTTACTTTATGAAGAACTGAGTGAAGAATATTGGGAACAGTAAAAAAATTTAATCATACATACAAATTCGATCACAAAATACCAACTTTAGTAATATAAAAATTGGGTTGCATACCCATTCCTTAATAAGCAATGAGCGAAAAAGACCAAGCAGCACCAAACAACACCCCAATTGCTGGTGTAGAAAAAATTCGCACGATGATAGAGGGCTTTGACGATATTAGCCACGGAGGTTTGCCCACTGGTAGAACTACCTTAGTTAGTGGTACATCTGGCACAGGCAAAACTTTATTATCACTGCAATTTCTCTATAACGGCATTACCCGCTTTGATGAACCAGGTGTATTTGTTACTTTTGAAGAATCCCCTCATGATATTATTAAAAATGCCCAGATTTTTGGGTGGAATTTACAACGTCTAATTGAGGAAGGTAAATTATTTATTCTTGATGCTTCACCTGATCCGGAAGGTCAAGATATTGTTGGTAACTTTGACCTTTCGGCACTCATTGAACGTTTGCAATATGCAATTCGCAAATATAAAGCCCAAAGAGTATCTATTGACTCAATTACAGCCGTCTTTCAGCAGTATGAAGCCATGGGAGTGGTTCGGCGGGAGATATTTCGCCTTGTAGCCCGTCTCAAGCAACTTTACGTCACAACTATCATTACCACAGAACGTAGCGAAGAATACGGTTCTGTTGCTTCTTTCGGAGTAGAAGAATTTGTTTCGGATAATGTGGTAATTGTGCGTAATGTTTTAGAAGGAGAACGTCGCCGCCGCACCATTGAAATTCTCAAATTGCGTGGTACAACTCACATGAAGGGCGAGTATCCTTTTACAATTACCAATGAAGGAGTCAACATTTTTCCCTTGGGAGCGATGCGCCTGACCCAACGCTCTTCTAATGTCAGGGTATCGTCTGGAGTCAAAACCCTGGATGAAATGTGCGGGGGTGGTTTCTTTAAAGATTCTATTATTTTGACAACAGGAGCTACTGGTACTGGTAAAACTTTATTGGTCAGTAAATTTCTGCAAGATGGCTGCATGAAGGGTGAACAAGCAATTTTATTTGCTTATGAAGAATCACGCGCTCAACTGTCTCGCAATGCCTATTCTTGGGGAATTGATTTTGAAGAACTAGAACGTCAAGGTTTACTCAAAATAATTTGTACTTATCCTGAATCAACTGGTTTAGAAGACCACTTGCAAATTATTAAATCAGAAATTGCCGTCTTTAAGCCATCTCGCATTGCCATTGATTCCCTTTCCGCACTAGCTAGAGGAGTTAGCAATAATGCCTTTCGCCAGTTTGTTATCGGTGTAACTGGTTATGCCAAGCAAGAAGAAATAACTGGTTTTTTTACCAATACAACTGACCAATTTCTGGGATCACATTCCATTACTGACTCCCATATTTCCACAATTACAGACACAATTTTAATGTTGCAGTACGTGGAAATTCGCGGCGAAATGTCACGGGCAATTAATGTATTTAAAATGCGCGGTTCGTGGCATGACAAAGGTATCCGGGAGTATAATATTACTGCTGACGGTCCTGAAATTAAAGATTCTTTCCGTAACTACGAACGAATTATTAGTGGTGCGCCAAGCCGCGTTAGTATCGATGAAAAGGCGGAACTATCTCGCATAGTTCAACGTTTTGAAAAGAAACCGAGTTCCGATTCCTAAATTTAGTGTCATGGTATATTCATATCTACATTTAGGATCGTGCTATATTCTGTGGAGAAGAAGGGTTTTCTGCCGCTAGTATTGATTTTCGTGTGAGGGGATGCGGTGAAAGGACAATACTTATTCTATAGTTTCTTACCTGGTGTCACAGCAGCGGTATTGACAACCCAGCCTGCTTTGGCTGGGACAGTTAGTGGCATACAACTTGCGTCTTCTCCTAGCGTCTTGACTTCCACTGATAGTCGAACCTGGATTGGAGACAATATTAATACCCAACTGCCTAATACTAAGACACAGATTTTTTCAGACATAGTACCCGAATCTGAGTTAACTACTCTGGATTTGCCATCTTTAAGTAGTAAGAGTAACCCAGTGATCTTGACAGGAAATACTGGTATACCCATAAAAAAAGAGCTATCTGAAAAAAATGAAGGTAAGTTTTCCAATCTTACAAATTTGTTAAATACTGCCCAAAAGTCCGAGCCGCATGATTTAAAAAGCAATCAAACACCGAGTCACGTCGCTACTTCGGAGCCGCAATTAGAGAAAACAGTTGTTTCTACTGTTACCTCCCCAGCAACTCCTGCCCAGCCAGGGAGTTTTTCTCTGTCTGCTTTACGGCAACCAGCAGCGTCTCCAAAAAAACTGGAAACTCAGTTTTCGACTGTTTTACCAACTGCGGTCAGGGATAGAGGACTAGCAAAGTTACGGACGGCGCAAAGTTGTTCAGAGGCAGAGAAGACAAACAGGAGATTGATTTCTTCGTTGTCAGCTAGCAGTAACTGCCGACAGCAACATCTAACTGGGAATTTGATCGCTCAGAGTTCTCCATCTACTCCCAAGACAACCACAGCTTTGGAAAATACTGGTTGGGATTTAACTCCTTCACAACCAGAAACAGAGTATGTTGCACCTGCTAGTACTGGTCAAATTCCTCTGCAACCAGAAACAGAGTCTGTTGAACCTGCTAGTACTGGTCAAATTCCTCTGCAACCAGAAACTGTGGAATTTGCGCCTACTAGTGCCGTGCAAATTCCTGATAACCTCATTCCTAGTGCTAATCCTCTGCAATTTCCTACAAAACCAGAAGAAGTGACACTTGAAAACAATCAGCCGATTACTTTGGCACAGGCCCTAGAACTGGCAAAGCGGAACAATCGAGATTTACAGGTGTCTCTATTGGAGCTAGAACGCTCTCAAGCTGCACTACGAGAAGCCCAAGCTGCTTTGTTGCCCAATGTTGGTCTGAGTGCTGATGTGATTCGCAGTCGTTCTGCGGAACAACAGCTAGGGTTGAATCAACAAGCGCAACAATTGAATGCCCCAGCGCCAGGAGCTGAAGCTACTACAGCTTTTAGTGGTCAAGCTCAACTGACTTATGACCTTTATACTTCTGGTAGACGGTTAGCTAACATCGGTCAGGCTGAAGAACAAGTCCGATTCCGTGAGTTGGCCATAGAGCGCCAGGCTGAACAAATTCGCCTGGATGTGTCCACGGAATACTACGACCTGCAACAAGCTGATGAGCGAGTACGCATTGCCCAGTCTGCTGTGGAGAATGCCCAGGCTAGTTTACGAGATGCACAAGCTTTAGAAAGGGCTGGGGTAGGTACGCGATTTGATGTCTTACAATCGCAAGTAAATTTGGCTAATTCTCAGCAAGAACTCACTAATTCTCGCTCACAACAGCAAATTGCCCGTCGCCGCCTCGCAACTCGCTTAAGTGTGCCACAGTCAATAAATATTAGTGCGGCAGATCCTGTGCAATTAGCCGGTTTATGGAACCAAGACCTAGAAAGTAGCATTGTGTTGGCGTTTCAACATCGTCCAGAGTTACAACAGCAATTGGCAGAGCGTAACATCAATGAACAGCAGCGGCGCGAAGCACTTTCAGCCCTGGGTCCGCAAGTGAGCTTGGTTGCTAGCTACAACCTACTAGATCAGTTCGATGATGGTGTGAGTTTGACCGATGGCTATTCTGTGGGAGTCAGGGCTACTTTGAATTTGTACGATGGTGGATCTGCTAGATCAAGAGCTGCTCAGGCAAAATCTAATATGGCGATCGCAGAAACTCAATTTAGTGAACAGCGCAACCAAATCCGGTTTCAGGTAGAACAAGCTTTTTCTACCCAAATATCTAATTTGGAAAATGTTCAAACTGCTGATGCTGCTTTAGAACAAGCTAGAGAAGCTTTACGTTTGGCTCGGTTAAGATTCCAAGCCGGTGTAGGTACTCAAACTGACGTGATTAATTCCGAAAACGATTTAACTAGGTCTGAAGGTAATCGCATTACAGCTATCTTAGATTACAATCGCGCTTTGGCTCAGTTACAACGAGCAGTCACCTCTAGGGCATTAGCTGAGTAAATTCGTCAAAAAACTTGTGCATCTTGCTTGAAAGCCCCATGGATTTATCCGTGGGGCTTTCACTACTATCAGTAGGTTAGCCAAAATTTGACCCCTAGAAAAGGGTAGCATCTGAAAATCTTCTTTCTCTGTTTCTAACGAGATTTACTAGACTTAGCCTGCTGGAGTAGCTGCGGGATACACTGGTCAATCTTTTGAGCTGTTTGTTCTTCTTGCTGCAAGTTTTGCTGGAGCAACTGCACAACTTGATTTTGATCCATCTGTTCAGCAACCTTAATCAAGCCACGATAGCAGGCAATCTCCAGGTTTTCGACCTTGGACTGCGCTCCAGCCAGTCCCAACTCCATAACTTGAGGATTATCAGCAGTCAATAGCATGAGTTTTTGACCGTCACTGACAAGCCCAGCCGCAGCATCGCAAGTTATTCGCTGTGGTTGCTGATCCAAAGTATTGAATACCTGTGACAAATTTTGAATTTGCTGCTCAGTTTCTTGAATATGTGTCTCTAGCAAAGACTTCAACTGGTTATTTTGGCAACATTGGTACATCATTTGCTGCGCTTCTTAGAAGCGATGTTCAGCATCGTACATCGCACCAATTTCTTGACACTCCTCGACCTAAAGGTACGAGGATTCTTGCTTCGCGGGGATTCCAATGAATTTACCCTCAGCAAGCATCTTGACCGTATGCCCTACGGCTGCAAGTCCGCGGATTGCGACTACTTGAGCAGCTGCAACATCTCTATCAGTCGTATAGCCGCAATTTGAGCAAACATGAGTACGTTGTGAAAGTTCTTTCTTTCCTGTCTTAATTCCGCAGTTGGGACAGATTTGGCTTGTTTTCCGCGCATCTACTTTTTGAAAATAGACATCGCGTTTAAAACAAGTTTGTTCAAGGATATTAAAGAATTGTCCGAACCCCCCATCCAGGCAATGTTTACCCAACATTCCACGGGACAAACCAACTAAATTTAAATCCTCAACAAACACCATCCCGGCGCTGTCACAGATTCGGTGAGACAGTTTTCTGTGCCAATCTTTACGACAATTAGCAACGTACTCATGCAATGAGGCAACTTTCTTTTGTGCTTTCTTCCAATTGTTCGAGCCTAATCGTTTTCTGGAAACACGCTGTTGCAGCAATTTCAGCTTGCGTTGGGCATCTACAAAAAACCTCGGACGCTTGACTAAAAGACCATCAGAAGTGGCAATAAAATTTGTTAATCCAACATCTATTCCTACTGCTTCCCCGTGTGGCATGGGTTGGGGTAGACTAATATCCCACTGGATAGTTAACATGACGTACCATCCAGAAACACGCTTGACTACACGTGCTTGTTTCATCACTCCCCCATCTGGGATTGAACGGGATTGTCGGAATTTAACCCAACCAATCACAGGTAGGTTAATTCTCCCACCACTTAATTTATCCTCCTTCATTTGCGGGAAGACAAAACTACGCATCTTTCCAGATTTTTTAAATCTAGGAAATCCATGATTTTGTTCCCACATACTTGTGAATGCGTTTTCAACTCGTTTTAACGTTTGTTGCAAGACCTGAGATTGTACCGATTTTAGTTCAGGATTAGTCTTTTTCGCTTCGGTTAATGATTTGCATTGACTAGCGTAGGTAGGACGGGGAGTATCGGACTGAATGATGTATTCAGAGCGGACCGAACAAGCATTAACCTGACAACTGCGAGACTTATACCAATCTTTACGTTCGCACAAAGCATAGTTATAGACTCGACGATTAATCTCAAGCCATTGCTCAAAAGTATTCGATTGTTTTTGAGTCGGTTTGAGTTTAAATTCGTAGGTTAGGTTAAACACTTTTATCACCTCCTGGGTACATTATACCTTATTTTTAACTATCGCTAGAATGAAAGATAAATTAAATGCTCAAATAAAAAGCCGTCCTAGAAGGCGATGCACTGAGCCTGTCGAAGTGACGGGGCTTTAAACCCACTATTTTCGGTAATTCCACTCCATAAGTTTCACTTCGTACTTGAGACACAGCTCACTATTAATTCTGACTGCTAAATCAGATAGAGTCTCTCGTATTTCAGCCAGTCAATGTTTTCACCACGATCGCGTCATCCTGAAATCAGACTCAACTCCTAAATGGCTATGCCCACAGCCTCACAAGGGAATCGGTTAAAGTAAAGATAAGTAAAGAAAGCGCTGAAAATTAAATGCCTGCTCTACCCTTAGAGGAAATCTCGGTTCAGTTAGAAAGTCCGAATTTGCGCGATCGCATGGTAGCTCTGGCCAGCTTGCGTAATCTATCCCCGGAAGACGCAGTACCTTTAATTAAAAAGGTATTGAATGATGAATCGCTGCAACTGCGATCAATGGCTATATTTGCCCTGGGAGTTAAGCCCACAGCCGAATGTTATTCACTTTTAGTCAAAATTTTGGAAAATGACCCAGATTATGGCATTCGTGCTGATGCGGCTGGAGCTTTAGGCTATTTAGGTGATGCTAGAGCCTTTGAGGCCCTGGTGCGGACATTTTATGAAGATACTGATTGGCTAGTACGCTTTAGTGCCGCCGTTTCCTTGGGTAATCTTAAAGATCCACGCGCCCATGATGTTTTAATTCAGGCATTGGATAGCAGCGAAACAGTGTTGCAGGAAGCGGCAATTTCCGCACTGGGGGAAATCCAAGATATTGAGTCTGTAGATAGTATTTTGCGCTTTGCTCAGTCAGAGGATTGGTTAGTGCGGCAACGTCTGGCAGAAGCCTTGGGAAATCTTCCCACTACTAAGAGTGTTTCAGCTCTAAAATATTTAGAAAAAGATCAGCATTTCAACGTTGCCGAAGCAGCGAGGATTTCTCTGGAAAAGTTGGAAGAGAAGGCTAATCAAGCTTAACTCAACACCTTTTACCACTTTTTGACCGCCAGTAGGATATTGAGAATTTTGTTTCAGGGTAATTTTAATTCATGAATATTGAAGAATTTTTTGAATTGAGTGCTGGTAAATGGTTTTCCCATCGAACTAGTCACCATTTGGCTTTTAAACAATCTGAAGACGGCAAGTCAGACCTAGTAATTGAAAGCCTGCCAGCAGATCATCCAGAGGTGATCAAACTATGTGAACAATACGAAATTGCTCCCAGCGCCGCCTCCTGTGGCGCTAGAGTCACCTGGAATGGCACGATGGAATGGGATGAAGAAAAACATACTGGCTCTACTGTTTTAGCTACCATACCCAATGCGGACAATCCCCATGAAGGTAAGTTACTGCGGGAAATGGGTTATGCGGAGAAAGCCCCCGTTGCTGGCAGCTATAAGATGGGTAACGATGGCGCTTTGACTTTAATTACAGAGTACGAAACCATGTCTTCTGAAGAACGCTTATGGTTTGCTAGTCCCAATTTACGGATGCGGGTGAGTATCCTCAAGCGTTTTGGCGGCTTTAGTATGGCTTCCTTTACTTCGGAAATCCGGATGGGTGGCACGTCATCAGCGGCCAAAGTATCAGAAACGGCTGATTCTGCTTCCAGTTAGTTTAAGTCAGTTAACAGTTAACTGATAACTGTTAACTGTTAACTGTTAACTGTTAACTGATTATATTTGCAATAAGTTAGCGATCGCCTGCGGTAATGGCAGCACAATGATGATTAACAATGCCATTACCATCAATCCTAAAACGTCACGTTTATTATCCAGTTCCGTGACATCATTCAAGGCAGGTTCATCAATCAAGGGGATGAATAATAAGATAATTGCCCAGAGCAAAAATCCTTGCTGCACTAAGGACAGTAGTAGTAGTAATAAGCGGGAAATTTGACCAATAATGATTGCGGTTTTCTGCCCGAACATCGCATGGACAATGTGACCTCCATCCAGTTGTCCTACGGGGATCAAATTCAAAGCTGTGACGATTAGCCCCAAAAAACCTGCGATCGCGATCGGATGGAGATTAATTGCTGAGGTTGACGTTAACTCACTCCCTAATGCTAGTTTGGAGAGCAATGCTAATAAAATTGAAGATTTGGGGTTGAGAGCTTCCGGGTTTAAAAATCCCGTTTGGTCAATCATCGGCACCAATTCCGAATTTACCAAACCCCATATTAATAAGGGTACAGTAACCACGAAACCTGCCAGTGGACCAGCAATGCTCACGTCAAATAAAGCTTTACGATTAGGAATGGGACTACGCATTTGAATAAATGCGCCAAAAGTGCCTAAAAAGAAAGGTAGAGGAATAAAATAAGGCAGCGTCGCCCGAATTTTGTAGTATCGCGCTGTCAAATAATGACCAAGTTCGTGAATACCCAAAATAGTCATCAGCCCTAAAGCATAGGGTAATCCTTGCCACAAAATACTTGGGTCAGATGCCAATTGTTTGGGGTCAGCCCCGGCGAAGCTAGCGCCCACTAGAGTGGTCGTAACCAAAGTAGCTAATACCAAAAATGCAGCTAATCCTGGACGTGTAATTTTTTCTGGCTGGCTGGTATTTTTATGTGCTTGAGTATTAGGGACAAGTACAAAGAAAGGTTTACCATTCAAACCTTCTTGAAAAATCAGGAGAAAGCGATCGCCAAATTGTGCTTCAATATTAGCCTTAATCTGCTCATAAGCCTGAGTAGGTGTTGTTCTAATCTGACCCCGACAAATCACCGCCTGGGGTCTGTACTCAATGTTATGAATGTAGTACACAGACCAGGGAAAACAATTTCTCAGTTGAGTTTCTTCCGTTGGTTCAATGGGACGCACTGGTACTGGTTCTGCTGTAGGATTGATAGCCGATTGTGATTCAGCCTGGGGTTCAGTTTGCGTATCTCTTGGCGTTCTCCGACCCCATTGAAACAACAGCCAGTATAACAAGACGCAGATAATTGATGGCCAAATAACCAGTGCTGATGGTGGGGGTTGTTGCTTCCCATACATCAGTGTCCATCCACTCAATATCAAAGCTGGAGTCATTAACACCAGCCACAACAACCAAACTGGCGTGCGGGTAATTTGAGCGACGCTGCGCTGCACTATTAGATAAGTAGCTAGTCCCAGTAGGAGGAGAAACCAAAATGTCATGTCATCTTCAGTAGTTTGGAAAAATGTCTCACTAGTGTGTCGGTACCACAGCCTTCACTACCAGGAGGACTCGAAACCCCAATTAGTCTCTAACTGTTCACAGAAGTTATTAATTCTCAAGTATTAATGCTTCAGAATTTCAACTCTGTTATTCAATTTTTACCACTCCTCAGTTTCGGTTTTTGCTCATGCACCCCTTACCTCAACAGCCAAGTCAGACAGCGAAGCAACCACGTCCGGTGCTAGATAGCATCTTTGCTTTTCCACCAAATCGGGACACATTAGGGGGAACCTCTTATCTTATTGTAGGAAACGAAGGCAATATCCTGATAGATTCTCCTGCTGATGATTCCACAAATCAAGATTTTTTGCGATCGCATGGTGGCGTGCGTTGGCTATTTCTCACTCATCGCAATGCAATTGGTAAAACGGCAGCAATTCAGCAAACCTTTGGCTGTGAAGTGCTGATTCAAGAGCAAGAAGCTTATTTATTACCTGGATTAACTGTCACCAGCTTTACCCAGGAATTCACACTCAATTCCAAATCTAGGGTAATTTGGACACCTGGTCATTCCCCCGGTTCATCTTGCCTTTACTACAGTGATTTAGGCGGTGTGCTATTTTCTGGCCGCCATTTAGTTCCCAACCAGGAAGGCGAGCCAGTGCCTTTTCGCACAGCCAAAACCTTTCACTGGCCTAGACAAATTAAAAGTCTGAAATTAATCCAAGAAAGTTTTACACCAGAAACACTCCAGTACATTTGTCCCGGTGCTAACACAGGATTCCTCAGAGGGAAACGTGTAATAGAAAATGCTTACCAGCGCCTTGTCATTAGTCATTAGTCATTAGTCATTAGTCATTAGTCATTGGTCATTAGTCATTGGTCATTGGTCATTAGTGATTAGGAAGTCACCCTCTTCTCCCCCCTGCTCCCTGCTCCCTGCACCCCTGCCTCTTCTGATCCCTGCTCCCTGCACCCCTGCCTCTTCTACTCCCCACTCCCTACTCCCTACTCCCTACTCCCCACTCCCGCCAACACGGAATTTGTTTTCAATAATTCCAGGGCTGCTTGATATTGTAGGTCTGCTTCTGTGGCAATCTGGGCGCGGGTAATTGATGTTTGGGAAATTACTGTATCTGGTTTAATTCCTAATTTATTAATATCTTGATGCTTGGGTGTTTCGTACTTAGCAATGGTGACTGCCAAGCCAGAACCATCGGATAATTCAAACAAGGACTGAATTAACCCTTTACCAAAGGTAGTTTCGCCTACCAATTTCGCCCGACCGTTATCTTGCAGCGCCCCAGCGAGAATTTCACTGGCGCTGGCGGTTCCTTCATTGACTAAAATTACCAGAGGATCGTCTGTTAAGGACGGGCCAAATGATTCAAAACTGCCCTGAACACCTTGGCGATTTACCGTGTAGACGATGGTACCGGAATTTAACCATAGACGGGCAATTTCAATTCCTGATTGTAATAGCCCACCAGGATTATTTCGCAAATCTAAAATATAGGCAGCTGCGCCTTTTTTCTCTAAACTAGAAATAGCGTGTGCTAATTCCATTGAGGCGTTAGCGTTGAATTGAGTCAGGCGCAGGTAGCCAATGGGCGTGCCTTGAGGAGAAAAACGCAGGTCTGCTACCACAGGGTTAAGCTCAATGCGATCGCGCACTAATTTGACTTCTTTTGCGCCGATGCCGTCTCGTTCAATTAAAAGTGTGACAGCACTACCAACAGGCCCCCGCATTCTGGTGGCTGCTTCATCTAGAGTCAAATTTTCTGTGAGAATGCCTTCAATTTTGATAATGCGATCGCGAGGTTTAATCCCAGCCAAATCTGCTGGTGAATCCATAATCGGAGTCACTACTTCCAGCTTTCCAGTCTCAGGATTGAGGGCAATTTGTAAACCCACTCCAGTCAGTTCACCAGAAGTATTCACCTGCAAACTGCGATACTGTTCCGGGTCTAAAAAGCGGGTAAAAGGATCACCCAGAGACTTGAGCATTTTTTGAATGGCGGCATAAGCTGCTTCATGATCTTTTAATGGTTTCTCCAAGGCTTTTTGCCTCGCCTGCGACCAATTTTGATGATTAAATGTCTCATCCAGATAAGTGCGATTGACAATTCGCCAAACTTCTGAAACTAATTTTTGCTCATCCGTTAAAGCTGTTGCTGGTTGGATGAGAGCGCCCAGAGCCAACCAAAACGCCACTAACAGCGAAAATCCTAGCCGAAAAACCTGTTTTTGCATGAACCCCATTTCCAAATTCCATCTGATCCCAAATTGCCGAAAAACACTGACGAAAAATACTTAGCACCGCAGGGCGGAAGTCAAAAGTCAAAAGTGAGCCAGCGCGGTCTTGGGGGTTTTCCCCATGAGCGACTGGCGAACCCCGAAGGGGTCAAAAGTCAAAAAGCTGATTCTATAGGCTTTTCGTTGACTTGGAATGGTTGGTTTATTTCCACCGACCTGTACTAGTTCCCACGTCTTTGATGAAATCTATATCTCAACTATGTTACTTTTTTTATAGAAGTGGTGCATTCCTCTCATCAACTTGTTCAAAAAATTGATGCAGTGGATTGGACTGGCGCAAACGATAAGATCCACTTGGTAACAAGCATTTGTGGTGTTAGCTTGCCAAGAGAACGCAATATATTCCATATTTACAGAGTGTTAAGTTTCTGAAAAGTCTTATCATTCTGAAGGCACAAAAGCCAAAGAACAAACTCCCCTTTGTGAAAATCCCAAAATTGTTAATTGGGAGATTGATCAACCGCAACCGATTTTTAGGAATTTGAGATTGTATGGCCAACGTTTACGACTGGTTTGAGGAGCGCTTAGAAATTGAAGCGCTCGCTGAAGACGTAACTAGCAAGTATGTCCCTCCCCATGTAAATATTTTTTATTGCTTGGGTGGTATTACCTTAGTTTGCTTCCTAATTCAGTTCGCTACTGGATTTGCAATGACGTTCTACTATAAGCCCACAGTGGCTGAAGCTTACTCTTCTGTAGAGTACATCATGAATGATGTCAGCTTCGGCTGGCTAATTCGCTCCATTCACCGCTGGTCTGCCAGCATGATGGTGTTAATGATGATTCTGCACACCTTCCGGGTGTACCTCACCGGTGGCTTCAAAAAGCCCCGTGAGTTGACTTGGGTTAGTGGTGTGATCCTAGCTGTAATCACCGTTTCTTTTGGTGTTACAGGCTATTCCCTACCTTGGGACCAAGTTGGTTACTGGGCTGTAAAAATCGTTAGTGGCGTACCAGAAGCAATTCCCGTAGTTGGCGTTTTTATCTCTGATATGTTACGCGGTGGTTCTAGTGTCGGTCAAGCAACGCTGACTCGCTACTACAGCGCTCATACCTTTGTACTACCTTGGTTAATTGCGGTGTTCATGCTGTTCCACTTCTTGATGATCCGCAAACAAGGTATTTCCGGTCCTTTGTAATCTAAATAATTCAGCCAAAATGCAAAAAGGCCACAGCTTGCAGTTCCCAGATGCAGATGTTTGTTTTAAACTTATGAGAAATCAGCAATTAATATCTTATAAGCGACAATAAGAACAAAGACTTGTATTTGAAGCTGAAAGCTGTAGACCCCACCCGTAAGGCGGAAGTCAAAAGTCAAAAGTCTACCCTGAGCGAAGTCGAGGGGTCAAAAGTCAAAAATGATTGGAGACAGTTGTGCTATTTACGCCGTGCTGTACTGGGGTTGTCTGATAGCTGATGGCTGACACAAATGCTTTAACTGAATTTGAGCAGGAGAGCTAATTAAAATATGTCAACGCACAAACCCCCCGATCTGAGTGATCCTCAGTTAAGAGCTAAACTCGCCAAAGGCATGGGTCACAACTACTATGGTGAACCCGCTTGGCCTAACGACCTACTGTATGTATTTCCCATTGTGATCATGGGTTCATTTGCTTGTATTGTGGCTCTAGCTGTGCTAGACCCCGCCATGACAGGTGAACCAGCAAATCCTTTTGCCACACCTTTGGAAATTTTACCAGAATGGTACTTGTACCCTGTATTCCAGATGTTGCGATCGCTTCCTAACAAACTTTTAGGAGTGTTAGCAATGGCAGTCTGTGCCTCTGGGATTGATCCTCGTTCCTTTTATTGAGAACGTGAACAAGTTCCAAAACCCCTTCCGTCGTCCAGTTGCGACTACAGTGTTCCTCGTTGGTACACTTGTTACCCTGTGGCTAGGTATTGGCGCTGCTTTACCATTGGATAAATCCTTGACATTGGGATTGTTCTAAGCTAAACAGCAAATAGCCTTTGACACCTGTAGTTTCCAGATCATTTCCCAAATTTAGCAGTTGATTGCAGAAAGCTAATTTGCTAAAAACTGCACCAAGCAATCACCACTGAAGTGTGCTTTGAAAAAGAGGCAAGGGAGCAGGGAGCAGGGGGGGAAAGTCTAGATGGGGATTCGACCCCACCAGGACGAGAACCACTTTGTAGAAGTGGGGGACTAAGACCCATGTTCCGCTCCGCTTCACGGCAGGAGGAAGGAGTCATTTCTCCCTGCTAGAAAGCCCACTTCCCCCTGCCTCTTCTTTGAAAGTCGCTCCTACTTTTGGCAGATGTAATTTGGAAACCTACAGGTGTCAATTTTAGTAATCAGAGTAGAATTTAGGCTTCTTAGTGTGGGATAGAAAATACATTTCCCACTCAAAAGTCTCTAAAAAGCTACAAGTACAGGCATTTTTTACTAAACTTTTATTCAAGTCACGGTCAATGCTTACCATCATGCAGCAAGACCATCTGGCGGTGAAGAGCGAACTAAAGCTCCTGAACAACGTACAACAATGGTTTGAGCAATTCTGTTTAAAATATTTGTCTCAATTTGGCTGGTCAGAAAGCCAACTTTATCGCCTCAATTTAGCATTAGCTGAGGGTTTTACCAACGCAGTTCGTCACGCTCATGGTGCTTTACCGCCAGAAACGACCATAGAGATTGAAGTTAGTCTGTGGGTTGACAGACTGGAGGTGAGAATTTGGGATCAAGGTAAACCCTTTAATCCCGATGCGATCGCCGAACCACAGCCAGGTACTCTGCAAGTGGGGGGATATGGCTGGTTTCTCCTGCGACGATTGGCTGACCATGTTGTTTACGAACGCAGTACAGATGGTAAAAATTGTTTACTGATCCTCAAATATGCTAAAGAAGATTAGTTTAGTCATAAAGTTAGTGAATTTTCGTTGATTTTTCCCGTAACTGACTGGAATTTAAATGCGGATTGATATAGTTGAAGAAAAGCCAAATTTAGAGCAGAAACTTAACAAACAAGCTCATCATCTGTTTGTGTTTCTAGAGATTTTTGCCCGCGAAGGTGGGATTCAATCTTATGTTAAGGATATTTTTCGTGCTTATGCGGGATTCCATGCTGGCTGTAAAGCAGAAGTTTTTTTGTTGCGGGACAGTGTTGAGAACTCAAATCCGTTAGAGTCCGATAGTTTAAAATTTCATTACTTTCAAAATAAGTCGCCTCAAATCGGGAGGCTGAAAATGGCAGGGGCTTTGCTGAAGTTTCTTTTACAAAAACGCCCTCAGCACGTTTATTGTGGTCATATTAACCTCGCTTTACTCATTAAAACCCTATGCCAGCCGTTGGGTATTCCCTACACAGTCCTCACTTACGGCAAAGAAGTTTGGGAACCGCTAAAAAACAGTGAAAGAAACGCTTTAGCCTCAGCAAATGCCATTTGGACAATTAGCCGCTACAGCCGCGATCGCGCTTGTGCTGCCAATGGTCTAAATCCTGATAAAATTAAGATGCTACCTTGTGCCATTGATGGCGAGCAATTTACTCCTGGTTCCAAACAGCCAGAATTGATTGAGCAGTATGGCTTAGGTGGTACTAAAGTATTAATGACCGTGGCGCGACTGTGGTCAGGAGATATTTACAAAGGTGTAGATGTCACGATTCGCGCCCTACCCCAAATCGCAGCAGTTTTCCCGGAAGTCAAATATTTAGTCATTGGTCGGGGCGATGACCAACCGCGATTAGCCCAGCTAGCAGAAGATTTAGGCGTGAGCGATCGCGTCGTGTTTGCGGGTTTTGTGCCGACAGAAGAGTTAATAGCCCACTATCGTCTTGCTGATGCCTATATTATGCCATCTCAAGAAGGCTTTGGGATTGTTTATCTAGAAGCCATGACTTGCGGTGTCCCAGTGCTATCCGGTGATGACGATGGCTCGGCTGATCCGTTGCAGGATGGTAAATTGGGGTGGCGAGTCCCCCACCGCGACCCAGAGGCGGTAGCAACAGCTTGTCTGGAAATTTTGCAAGGTGACGATCAGCGTTGTCATGGGGAATGGTTAAGAGAACAGGCGATCGCTCTTTTTGGTATAGAAGCCTTTCAACAGCGTCTCCAAGAACTGCTTTTATCCTGAGTCGTCAGCCCATAGTCCCAAGACTTAATTAATATTTCTTGACTTTTAGGAGTTGACTGTGGGCTTTTGACTCTCCCTTAAACTCGCTATCCTAGAGGAAGAGCAAGACAATAATTTAAAAAATGAGCCTTAAATCTTTGCAATTGAGTCTTGAAAATCTACGCCCTTGGTTCACTGTGTTGGCAGTTTTCTGGTTGCTAGCATCAGTAGGCTTAGGGTGGTTGGTGAATTCGTTGTTAATTATCTTTGGTTTGCTGTTCTTGACACCCATTGTCGCCTTCTTCGGGTTTCGCTGGTGGCTACAACGCAATTTAGTTAATGATCAGTGTCCTGTCTGCAATTATGAATTTACAGGCTTGAATAACACTCAGTTGCAGTGTCCTAATTGTGGAGAGCAATTATCAGTCAAACAAGGTCATTTTCAGCGCTTCACACCAGACGGGACAATTGACATTAAAGCAATTGAAATACCAGCCAAAACACTGGAAGAGCAAAAGTGATTCGACTGTATATGTATAATTACTGAAAGCAAGGGCGGGCATCTTTGCCCTCACCCACAAGATTTATATTATGAGATGATTCTGTCATCAATTGGGAGAGAGAAATCGCGAGACCATTCATTCCAAGAACCAAAATAATTTCTGCTATAAATACCTGCTTGTTGTAAAGCAATCATTGTATTAGCAGCCCTGGAACCTTTAAAGCAGTAAATATACACTTTTGAATTGGAAGTAATACCCACAGATTGACAAATTTCTAAGATTTCTTCTGGTGAGCGAAACATTGGGGATTTCGGAATCGCAATTCATTAAACGATGCCATTCCAACCATACAGCATTCGGGATTCTGCCTTTGCGAGGACAAAAATCAGGACTGTAGGGAGAAGAACTTAGTCCTTGCCATTCATTGCGATCGCGCACATCTAATTTTATAATTGTCGGGTCATCCAGTAGCCTGTAACATCTCCTGTGTAGTCACCATGATTGCCGGGTCAGGATGCGCTGTAAACACTTTACTTTTGCGAATAGGTACTTCTCCTTGAGTGGTAGGTAATCCAGTCTTCACCCAGGCTTTATAGCCCCCGTGCAGCACAGATACTTGAGTACAACCTAAATACTTCAGCAAAAAAGCCGCTCTACAAGATTGTCCATAACCCTGATTTAAAGTATCTTCATAGACAATCAATTTTCTGCACCAGAAATTCCGGCTTTGCTTAACAGTTCAGAAAAATGATCGGATAATTTCTTTAATCCGTCAGGTTGTGAGTTTTCTAAAAGGTAAGTAAATAATTCTCGGATATTGATAGCACCAGGAAGATGGGATTTAACATATTCTTCAGAACTGCGGGTATCAATAATGGCAATTTGTGATGTTTCTTCTGCTAACAAAGATGTGAGTTCTTGGGGGGAAATCAGTAATTTTGTCTCCAAGATTGTATTCTCCTGTTAACGTGCCATTAAGCATTATCGCCTCTTGGATATTGGCAGCTTTGAAGTTAACATTACAGAAGAATAATTATTGAATGTTCACGAGAAACTCAGATTCCCGACTTCTTGCAAGAAGTCGGGGATCTTTATGTTGGTTACAGTCTCAAATTCTTTTTTTTAACGAACCACCAAGTACGCCAAGTACGCCAAGGAAGAAAGAGAAGGAAGAAGTGCTTAATTGAACTTTTTTGATATACAATAGAGTTTAGCTTTCTTCAGTTAATTCACTGGCATGGTTCCAGACCAAGGTATTGATTTTCTGCTTCAGTCTTGATAAGCTTGGGAAGATAAGCTGTTAATAATTTCTTGTATTTATCTGGATTAAAAGTAAGGGTCATTTTTCCAGTTCTCCTTATAAACGAACCACAGAGACACAGAGGACACAGAGTTATAAGAGTTTGAGTTTAACCCGCGTAGGTGGTCACTGAGCGTGTCGAAGTGCGGGTTTCGTCTGTGTAGGCGCGACTTCTAGTCGCCTGGTACAAGATATGAATTTAGCCCTTTTTTATTCGTTTGTGTAGGGTTTCTGATAGGAGAGGGAGAGGACTAAAGTCCTTACTACCTACAAAGCCCCTCCTCGCTTGCGGGGAGGGGTTGGGGTGGGGTTCTTACTTCGGTAAACCATGCACTTGCAGCAAATCTAATTCCTGGGCGAAAATTTCATCAATTGGTAACATTTGCCCGTCAGTGGTCATAAATTTATGGTCTTTTGTGGCGCGAATAGTTGAACCATCTTCTAGACTATATTCAAATACTTCTTGTAGTCCGCGATTGTGCCATTGTGCAATGGGTTGAGTGTAAACATTACCATTATTATCAACACTGTACACACTACATTCAATGGCTTTTTCGACAATTTCACCAATGGGCATCAAGCCATATTCTACTGTTAAAATTTCTGTATCATAGCTTAAACAATATTCGGCAAACTTCAACATTTGCTCAAATAATTCATCGGCTACTTGTTTTTTAACTCCATTCTTTGCCGCACCATCAACAAATTTTTCTCGCTGTTTCTGCATCTCAGAAACTTTTTTCTTACCCATGGCGCGGCGCAACAAGTCGGCTTGTCCTAAAGTATATCCGGCCATATCTTGAGCAATTTTCATGATTTGCTCTTGATAAACCATGATTCCATAGGTTTCATTTAATATCGGTTCTAAAATAGCACTTTGATAATCAATTGCTTCCCGTCCGTGTTTGCGGTTAATAAACTTGGGAATTAATCCCGCATCTAAAGGTCCTGGTCGATATAGTGCCAAAATCGAAGAAATATCTTCAATATTAGAAGGTTTCAAATCTCGGACTATCTGACGCATTCCCGAAGATTCTAATTGAAATATTCCTTCTAAATCCCCAGATTCTAAAAGTTCGTAGGATTTTTTGACATCTTTGGGTAGGTTGCTATGTTCACCTTTGGCTAAGATTTTTTGGGCTTTTCTTTCATCACCTGTAATGTTATCGGGGTCAATACGAAAGCCACTGGTTTGTTCAATTAAATCAACTGTCCTTTGAATTAGGGTCAGGTTACGTAACCCCAGAAAATCCATTTTTAACAAACCCATTGATTCCAAGTCTTCCATGAAATACTGGGTAATTACTGAGCCGTCATTGTTCCTCTGAAGGGGGACAATTTCATCTAAGGGGTCAGCAGATATGACTACGCCGGCTGCGTGGACACCAAAGGTTTTGTTGGTTCCTTCAATGCGGATGGCCATATCCAGCCAATGGCGCACATGAGCATTATTATCATATCTTTCTTTAAATTCCGGGGCTGGGGTTTTATCCGAAATCATCACTTTCAGTTTGGTGGGTTTACCCCGCACTACTGGAATTAATTTCGCCATTTTGTCTGATTCCCCATAAGGAATATTCAAGACTCTGGCGACATCTTTTAACACGGCTTTGGAAGTTAATCGGTTAAATGTAATGATTTGAGCAACTCTATCTTTACCGTATTTTTCTGTTACATATTCAATCACTTTATCGCGTTTTTCAATGCAGAAATCTGTATCAATATCAGGCATTGATTTACGTTCTGGATTCAAGAATCGCTCGAATAGTAAGCCATGATGCACTGGGTCAATGTTGGTAATTTTCATGGCATACGCAACCAATGAACCAGCCGCAGAACCACGTCCAGGACCAACAGGAATATTATTATCTCTGGCAAATTTGATGTAATCCCACACGACTAAAAAGTATGTAGAAAAACCCATTGTTTGCAGCATTTTTAATTCATATTCTAATCTGTCTTTATAGACTGGATCTACTTCGCTGCGGGATTTGCGATTTAATCTTTCTAATAATCCGTTCCAAGCTACTTCTTCAGCGTAAGTGTCAGGAGTATGACCGGAAGGTATCGCTGGTGTGGGAATCTGAGGATCACCCATAATATCGTAAACTCCCACCTTATCGGCTACTTCTTCGGTGGTGGCGATCGCCTCGGCAATGATATCATCTGGTAAATGGTCACGAAATAGCTGCTTCATCTCATCGGCAGATTTGAGATATTCTGTGCCGCTATAACGCATCCGTTTATCTTCACTAATTAGCTGTCCAGTTTGAATACATAGCAAAGCGTCATGGGCTTCGACATCAAAACAAGAGATAAAATGAGAGTCGTTGGTAGCAATAAATTTAATATTTAATTCCCGCGCAATTTTAACAATTTCAACGTTAACAATGCGGTCTTCTTGGGAACCGTGGTCTTGAATTTCTAAATAATAATCATCACCAAAGATTTCTTTATACCATTTGGCAATTTTCCGCGCCGCATCTGGTCGATTACTGAGGATGGCTTGGGGAATTTCTCCACCTAAACAAGCACTGGTGACTATTAAGCCTTCCCGATATTGTTTGAGTAAATCTTTATTAATACAAGGACGCGAAAAAATTCCTTTACCTTGCACACCTTCGAGGTGGGAAATTGTAGTAAGTTTAACTAAGTTTTTATAACCTTTAGTATTTTTAGCTAAAACAACTTGATGATATTTCGGACGACGTTCTTGTTTAGTGAAATCGCCGTTAATAATATACATTTCGTTGCCAATAATTGGCTTAATACTCTTACTACGGCAAATTTTAATTAATTCTACCGCACCATACATGACACCGTGATCGGTGAGTGCGATCGCCTTCATCCCCAAAGATATGGCATGATCTACCAATTCCGGTAACTGACTGGCTCCATCGAGTAAACTGTAATCACTATGAATATGTAACGGTACAAAGGACATATAATACTTCTCCCAGCACAAGCTGATAAGACTGCAATATAGCGTTTTCTAGTTGAGTGAGGAACAAGAACCCCACCCCCAACCCCCTCCCCGCAAGCGAGGAGGGGGCTATGATATAGCTTATATGATTACGAATTACGAATTACGAATTACAAGACTCGCTACTACTGTAGCTAACTCAGCCGGCTCAATGGGTTTAGGTAAGTGTAACTGATATCCTTCTTGGATAGCTCTTGTGCGGTCTTCGGCTCTAGCATACGCTGTTAGGGCTGCGGCGGGAATTTTACCGCCTTGCTCTGGTGGTTGCGATCGCACTTTCCGGATTAACGAATAACCATCCTCTCCCGGCATGGCAATATCACTGACTAAAACATCCGGTTTCCAGTCTACAATCACCTTTAATGCCTCTTGAACCGATGACACCGCTTTAACTTCGGCTTGGCACTCTTGCAGTACCGTAGTGATAAAATCACGAGTGTCCATTTCGTCATCGACCACCAGCACCCGCACACCTAAAAGAGAGGGAACCGGGGACGGATCAGCAAAATCTGCGTTGTTCCTATGAACTGAATCTGGAATCACTGCCTGACTTTGTAACAACAGTGGTAACTTAACGGTAAAGGTTGCGCCTTGCTCTTCACCCCGACTATCGACAGAGATAGCACCACCATGCAATTCGACTAAATGACGGACAATTGCTAAACCTAATCCTAGTCCGCCATAAGACCTTGTACTGGAACTATCGGCTTGACGAAAGCGGTCAAAAACATAAGGCAGAAATTCTGGCTTGATCCCAATACCTGTATCAATGACTTGAATCTGAGCATAGCTAGTCGTTGTTTTTGATAATTCTTGACTATCATCAATGCTCACAGAAAGTCTAATTTCTACATTACCGCCTGTAGGTGTAAATTTAATCGCATTAGACAATAAATTCCAGATGATTTGTTGTAAACGCTCAATATCACCAGCAACTAAAAATCTCGAAGGATTCTGCTGCATTTCTGGGAAGGGAATTAGGGAAATGCTCAAATCAATTTCTTTGGCTTGGGCGGCTAGGTGAACTGTCTCAATGGCTGACTCAATTAAAGGAACCAAATCGCAAGTACAAACATTGAGATGTAAGTTACCTCTAATCATCCGGGAGATATCTAGCAAGTCTTCTACTAGCTGAGTTTGCATCCTCGCATTGCGTTCAATAGTTTCCATCGCCTTGGCTATTTGAATATCGCTGAGTTTGCGCGAGGATCGCAATAATTGCGCCCAGCCGAGAATAGCATTCAGAGGCGATCGCAACTCATGAGATAATATCGCTAGAAATTCATCCTTCATCCGGTTAGCTTCTCGCAGTTGCTCAGTTTGCTGCTGCAAAGAAGTAATTAAACTCGCTCTTTCCATTGCGATCGCAATTTGATCACATACAGCTTGCATCATCCCTCTTTGATTTTCACTGAATTGAGAGCAACTGCGGCTACCAAAACAAATAGTACCCAAAAGCCGATCCTGAGCTATTAATGGGTAACTATAAGAAGCTGTAATTCCTAAACTCCGAATTAAGGCGGTTTTGGGATCAGTTAATTCCTGAACATTTTCTAGATAAATCGGATGGCGTTCTGCGGCTACAGTCCCGCACACTGATTGACCAAACTTCAGACATTCATATTCTTTCGCGGTCTCCTCAGAAACGCCTGTAAAGGATGCTAGGCGCATTACCTGAGAGTTGTCCTCAACTAAATAGTTAAAATAAACATCCAAACCAATCTGTTCGGCCAGTTTTTGATAGAAGCTGTGAATCAGTGCTACTGGCTGCTGACTGGATAATAAATCGCTGGCTGTGTTAAATAGCAGCTGTAACCTTTTATAATTTAATGTTCTAGCTTTTTCTATTTCCTTGAGATTGGTAATGTCTTGGAAAGCTGATACACAGGTAGCTGGATGACCGTGCATTGCTGGTAGAGTATCAGCAAATACTAATATAGAGCGCACAGATCCATTCGTGTACCAGTCTACCTCCAATCCATCTAAACGTTCCCCACGGGCAAGTCTTACCCCAGGCATTTCCTCGTTAGGGATGCGATTTCCGTCCACATCTGTGCAATGGTAAAAGTTGCTATACTCTTCCACTGGGACATCTTTGGGAAACTCACCTCCAGCTAATTGATCAGCAGGCTCGATTAGCAAAGATTACCCGCCCCGTTTTTGGTTCAATAAACAGTAATGGTAGAGGCATCATGTTTAAGACATCTTCCAGCCATTTCTGCTGATTTTGGATGGTTTCTTCTACCTGCTTACGTTCCGTAATATCCAAAAATGCACCAACGCTACCTCTGCTGTCACCATCTTCATCAAACAACGGGGCGACGTGTTCTAGCAACTTCACAACTTTGCCATTTTCATGAACAATATCCAGTTCACAATTAAGCATTTCGACTCCATGAGCAGCAGAGTACTGCATGGGTAGTTCTTCTGGTAATAGTTCTCTCCCCTCGCTGTAGACTTTAAAATTTGTCGGTTTTTCTGCACCAGGAGCGCTCATAGAGGCATTATCATCTGGTGATACCCCCAATTGTTGAGCCAAACAGGGGTTAGCTCTAATAGTTTTGCACTCCGCATCTTCAGCAATACCAATCCCAATGGGGATGACTTGAAATAAAGTTTGTAATTCCGCAATCCGACGTTGTAAATCTTTGTTTAGTTGTAATATTTGTTGCTTTGCTGCCTTGCGTTCGCTTAAGTCGAGAATAAACACCACTGATTCTTCGCGGTTTTCGCCTACCAATACGTAACCAACTAAAACTGGAATTCGCCTACCATCTTTGTGAATGTATTCTTTCTCATAAGGAGTACAAGCACCGTTAGGATTTCCTTGGGCTTCGGCGATTCCTTGCTTATCTAAGTATATATGCTCTGGTGGTGTGATATTTCGCCAATTTAACTTGCCTGTTAACAGATCCTCACGCGTGTAGCCAATCATCTCTAGAAATGCTTCGTTGGCTTCGTGAATACCCCCATACACATCACCAAACTTAATCCCAATCACGTTAGCATCTACAAAGCTTCTGAGTTTTTCTTCATAAGCCCTGAGTTTTTTTTGCGCCTCATCATGTTGACGACACAGGCGAGAAATCACGGCTGAACTTTGCCAAATAAAAATGGTAAAAATTATAATTAAGATGATCGCAAACAGCGATAGAGCAAAAGCTGAACCGTATTGTCCGGCTAATTGACCTTGGAGGATTAACCAGCCTAAAATTAATGGTATGGCGATCGCGACCAGCAACAAACGACGCGCAATTAAGCCGCCGTAGGTATCACTTATGACTACTTGCATTAATCCCTGATCTGGACGCGCCCACAGAATGCCTACACTCAGGACAGTAAAGGTGATTCCCGTATGTAATGCCATTGATGTTGTATATGAGGCAATACGGGAGAAAATTTGGACTTTATAGGCATAGCCAATGAGTACCTGTAAAGAAATCAAAGCAGTAATCAGGGCAAAAACTTGCACATACCAATAACTACGGCGATTTTTTGGATGCGCCAAAATTTCTAAAGATATACCCACCAAGATAAAGTTTAAGGCAGTATTAAACCCCATGCGCCCTGGATGGGATGTAAATAAAGCATCCGGTTTATCCTGGAATAGTAACTCGTCAATGCCCAAATTCCAGCCGAACCAATATTGACTGATTGTCAGTAAACCAATCAAAGCAACTGCTGCTGCACAAATCCTAGAGCAGCGTAAGTAAGCAATAGTGGAACGACTCTTGTTACTGTGTCCCCTCAGCAACATCCACAAAGATGCACCAGATAGTAAAAAGCATAAAGCTGCATTGGGCTTCATTGCCACTAAACTGGTGTCGCCAAACCTCTTGATCAATTGCAGGTCGAAAAACCAGCCAAACAGCACCAAAATACCGACTAATACCACTATGGTACTTGCAACTTTCGCCACTCGTAATCTATGTAAACCTTGCAGTTGCAAACGGTTGATCTCTAACATTGAAGTTTTTACCACCCAACTGTCTAGCGTAGTAATGTGTAGTATTTCTCAAAAACTAAAAATTAGATAACTATAAGTTACTTAGGCTACCCGCTATTTAGCAATTTTTTCTCTACCTATATACATATTTTTTCATTCTAAAATCTAGATTAAAGAATAATGGACACAAAAACATCTATCTTTAAACATAATTTTAAAATTTCAGGGTCCGTCCCCGACCATCATCTGGGAAGCGCTGCTCGCCAACACCAACAAGTTCTACAATTACTTCCCTGGATGTCGGTGTCCATTTTCCTTCTCGATCGCCAATTTCCACGGTTGTTTGGGAATCTTGTGTATATATACGTATGTTTATCAAGGAAAAATTTTGATTTTCATACTCAAAGGTATGTCCATCATCTTCAAAAAAAGTATATCTCCCATTACCTGGCCAAACTCGTAACCTGATGTATTCCAGTGGTACTGCATCAACATATTGAGTTACAGGTTGCATGGGAATAATCGCACCACTACGGACATAAAGAGGCATTTTTTCTAGTGGTGCATGAGCGACGATGTGGGTGGGTCCTGCGTAACGTTCACCAGACCACCAGTCATACCAAATCCCTTCAGGTAAGTAAACACAGCGATGCTCAACTCCAGGGCGGTAAATTGGTGCAGCCATCAGCGACGCACCCAGTAAAACTTGATCGTAGAGGCTGTAAGTTTGAGGATCGTTAGGGAAATGATATAGTAATGGTCTAAGAATTGGTGCGCCTGTTGTGGCTGCTTCCCAGAAAAGATTGTAAATGTATGGTAATAATTGGTAACGCAGATTAATATACTCTCTACAGATATTTTCAACCAAGTCTCCAAATACCCAAGGTTCATGACGAGCTGTAGATAAAGCTGAGTGACCACGCATTAAAGGATAAAGCATTCCTACCTGCATCCAACGGGCGAATAATTCCGGTGTAGCGTTACCTGCAAATCCACCAATATCACAACCCACAAAAGCCACACCCGAAAGTCCCATATTACACAGCATGGGCAAAGACATTTCCAAATGCTCCCATAAAGATTGGTTATCTCCCATCCACACCGCAGACCAGCGCTGCACACCAGCATAACCTGAACGCGTCAACACAAGCGATCGCTCTGTAGGACGATGACGTTTCAAGCCTTGATGAGATGATTTCGCCATCATCAAACCATATAAATTATGCACCTCCCCATGAGTTGCATCAATTTTAGATTTTGGATTTTGGATTTTAGATTGAAAGTTATTTGTATTTCCTCCCTGCGGTGCATCCAAAGGAAAGCAGATTTTTTGACCACCATCCCCAAAAGGACGATCATCTATAGCAGGTTCATTCATATCGTTCCAAATTCCCGCCACACCGATATCAGTTAAACTTTTGTGTAAATCACCCCACCAGTTACTCACATCAGACCGCAAAAAGTCAGGAAACACAGCTTTATCCGGCCAAACATAGCCGTGAAACAAGACACCATCAGCTTTACGCACAAAATAATCGTTATCTATTCCTTGGTCGAAAACATGATAATTAGCTTCTGGTTCATACTTCACACCTGGATCGATAATTGTGACTGTTTTAAAACCATCTCCAGCCAAATCAGCAATCATTTTTTCTGGGTTAGAGAAGCGTTTAGGACTCCAAGTAAACACCCGATAACCCTGCATATAATCAATATCGAGGTGAATGACATCGCAAGGAATGCGGCGTTGGCGAAATTCTCGCGCCAGTTCCCGGACTACGTTTTCGGAGTCGTAACTCCAACGACATTGATGATAGCCTAAAGACCATTTTGGCGGTAGCGACATCCGCCCAGTTAAGTGCGTGTATGTACGCAAAATTTGAGCAGGTTCGGGACCATAAATAATGTAATAATCTAATTCATTGCCATGAGTTTCCATCTTCCAGATATCAGGTTGTTCTACACCAATATCGAACTGACTCCAGAAAGTGGAATTTAAAAAGATACCGTAACCCACATCAGGACGCAAAGCCATAAAAAACGGGATAGCTTGGTACATGGCATCAGTGAGGGCATCATAATCTAAAGCATCCACCGTCCAGTTAGTTTTAACTTCGCTGAGTTTATCCAGAAAACCTGTGCGTTCACCAAAGCCATAAAAATGTTCATTGGGGGCAATTTTTTTCCATCCTGCAACAGCACCCATGCGCCAACTCATACTCATTTCTGCATCTTGGGCAAAGGGACGATTAGCTTTGTCAAAGCAAGTAATCTGGCAGTTTTGCTTGTGGACACACACCCGAATTTGGACGGTAATAATTTCTACCGTTGTTTCTGTTTCCTTCACCTCAAAAGGTACTGTGGCCCATTCTGAATCATCTAATGCGATCGCCCAAGAACGGCGGGGTATAAATTTTCCCGTTGGTGCAAATCGTACACGGATTAAATTAGCAGCAAGTACGCTGATTGTAAGCAGTGCATCACCACAGACAAAACTGAGAGTGCGATCGCTTGTTCTGACAGTTTGCACCGTCCCAATAGTTGTCCACGGTTGGTGAGTTACTGGTAATTTTCCGAAATACTGTGGCATATATATAACTTCTCTAAATTTTGGCTTTCAGGCTGGGTAATTCAGCAGTTTTAAACTATAAAAATAAAATAATTTTAATTAAAATTAATATTTTTTGATAAATGCTATTGACTGGAATTATATTACAGCCAAATATTAACATTTATGGGAATTTTCATGATTACTATATAAATATATATCTAAAGGAATATTATTGTGTGAATGTTCAAATTATTTAATCGCGAATATCTTCCGTGGGGCAGCTATACTTGCTTGTCTATATATAACAATAGACATAAAATCAAGGATAGATATTCACTGTTTTCTTAGACCTAAAATAGGAATCATATATAATTAAAGTTTAAAAATTTATTCACCAAAAAAGTAGATTATCAAAGTCTATCATTCAGCAGATATATCACTAAGAAATTAGATTTAGAATCGTACAGAATTTATGATTTCAATAACCTGCTATCAGCAGATAATTTAGACTTGAAAAACTACAAAAATATGCAAAACGACTCTGGGAAAACAACTTCTATTTGGATGACCACAGCAGATGTACCAGATCAATCTGTACTAGCCCAAAACATTCATGCTGATGTGTGCGTCGTCGGTGCAGGGATGGCGGGGATGTCCACGGCTTATATGCTAAGTCGTGAAGGTAAATCAGTCGTAGTGCTAGATGACGGACCGATTGGTGGGGGTCAAACTTGCCGAACAACGGCACACCTTTCTAATGTCTTGTATCATCGTTACTTTGAACTTGAGGATATTCACGGGCAAGAGCGGACAAGACAGATTGCCGAAAGTCATACCAAAGCAATTGATACTATACAGGCGATCGCATCTCGTGAACAAATCGACTGTGACTTTGAGCGACTCAACGGTTATCTCTTTTCTCCTGACCTGGAATCTGTGGATGAGATGCAGCAAGAATTAGCCGCAGCACATCGCGCCGGATTAACGAGTGTGGAACTCGTCCCCCAAGCACCAGTAAATGGCTTTGATACAGGAATGTGTCTGCGCTTTCCCCACCAAGGACAATTTGACCCCCTGAAATACTTAGCCGGATTAGCCCAAGCAATTCAACGCCGTGGCGGGAGAATTTATACAGGAACACACGTACAAAAAATTTCAGGTGGTGTAACTGCCCGTGTAGAAACCAGCAATGGTCAAGTAGTTACAGCTGATGCTGTAGTTGTAGCCACCAATTCCCCAATTAGTAACTTAGCTACCATGCACTTCAAGCAGGCGGCTTACATGACATTTGTGATTGGGATCAAAGTTCCTCGCGATTCCATTACCAAAGCCCTTTATTGGGATACTCTCGACCCCTATCACTACATCCGCCTGCAAAATCTCGATGAACAATATGATGTTTTGATTGTGGGTGGCGAAGACCACAAAACCGGACAAGCTAATGATGCTGATGCCCGATATGCCAGACTAGAAGTGTGGACAAGAGAACGTTTCCCAATGGCGACAGAGAGGTTATTTCGCTGGTCGGGTCAAGTGATGAACGCTGATGATGGCATTGCCTACATTGGCAAAAACCCCCTAGATGAGGATAATATTTACATCGCCACTGGTGATACAGGTTTAGGCATGACCCACGGCACAATTGCCGGAATGCTGCTCAATGATCTGATTTTGGGGCGAAGAAATACCTGGGCTGAAGTTTACGACCCATTAAGAACCAGAATTGGCGCAACAGGTGATTTTGTCTCTGAGAATATTAACATTGCTGCTCAGTATTTAGATTGGATAACACCAGGGGAAGTTGATTCTGTAGAAAAGATTCCCGCCGGGACAGGTGCAGTGGTGCGTCAGGGTTTAACTAAAATCGCCGCCTACCGAGACGAAAACGGCACTTTACATGAGCATTCCGCAGTCTGTAGCCATTTGAAATGTATCGTTGCTTGGAATTCTTCCGAACAAACTTGGGATTGTCCTTGTCATGGTTCACGGTTTGGTGCTAAGGGTAAGGTAATCAATGGCCCGGCGATTGATGGGCTTGCACCTGTATATCAGAAGCAAACTTGAAGATTTGATTTTCAGAGGATGTTTTAAAATTCACTACACCACAAAAATCCGGTTCCCTCCTCGCTTGCGGGGAGGGTTAGGGAGGGGTTCTTTTTATGCATCTTTATTTCGAGTAAGTCCCTATGCTTGTTTAAAACATCCTCAGCCAGCACGTTAGTATTTTCAAAGAATTCAAATTGCAAACTGTTATGGAAAAAGCGACCTTTGGTGCTGGCTGTTTTTGGGGAGTGGAGGCAGCATTTCGCAAGGTGGAAGGGGTAAAATCAACCTCAGTTGGTTACATGGGTGGGCATTTTCCTAACCCGTGTTATTTGGATGTGTTATCGAGAATTACAGGTCATGCGGAAGTTGTGCAGGTGGAGTATGACCCTAAATCTGTAAGTTATGATGATTTGCTAGCGGTTTTTTGGGGTATCCATGACCCGACGACTCTCAACCGCCAAGGTGCAGATAAAGGAGAACAATATAGGTCTGTGATATTTTGCCACAACGCGCAGCAGTCGGAAATGGCGCAGCAGTCAAAGGCAAAACTTCAGATGTCTGGCAAATTTGAGCAAAATATTGTCACCCAAATTAAACCTGCTAGTGAATACTATTTAGCCACAGCAGAACATCAGCAGTATTTTGAGAAGAAGGCGCGACGTTAATTGACTTTTGAGGTTGGAGAAGAATTACAGCGATTTTCAGCTAAATGAACTACATCTTTATATCTCACGCAAAGGCGCAAAGGCGCAAAGGAAGAAAGAAATACAGATATCAGCGCGTGGTCTAATTACATGAAAATTGCTGTAATTTACATCTTGCGCCCCTACCGCGTGGTCTATTTACTTAAAAATAGCTGTATAATTAAAGTTGGTTGGGTTGTTAGCTTTAGCGTTGCGGAGCAATGGAAGGAAAGCCAACACCAAAAATACATTTTATTATCACTTTTAATTAAAATTTCTAATTTAAGAAAATGCTGGAGATCAAGCCTAATTTAGGCAATAATTCTGTAGAAGAAATCTTTCCCGGTGGTGATGATCCTGATTGCTTTGATTGGCAAGAAGCATGGTATCCTGTCCACTACCTGGAAGATTTAGAGAAATCCAAACCTACACCGTTTACTTTACTGGGTAAAGATATTGTCATTTGGTGGGATAGAAAAACTCAATCTTGGCAAGCTTTTGTAGACCAATGTCCTCACCGTTTAGCACCGCTTTCTGAAGGTAGAATTAACGAAGATGGGCTGTTAGAGTGTCCTTACCACGGTTGGTCTTTCTCTGGAGATGGTCATTGTCAACGCATTCCCCAACAAGTCGCAGGTGGAACAGCAGAGATTTCTAAACGTGCTTGTGCGACATCTTTACCCACCACGGAACGCCAAGGACTATTATTTGTGTTCGCCGGTAAACCTGAAAATGCGACAAACACCAAAGTCCCTGTGATTGAACCCCTGCAAGAATCTTCTGAGGGTTGGGTAGTAATTAACACTTTTAGAGATGTCCCTTATGATGCCCTGACATTGCTGGAAAATATCCTCGACCCCAGTCATATATCTTTCACACATCATGAAACGGTGGGCAATAGGAAGAATGCAGCACCTTTGGGTTTGGAGGTAGTGGAATCGGGAAAACAAGGATTTAAGGGCATTTGGAAGCAAGGTTTAAAACCTAATCAAACGGGAAAGTTATCGACAACCTTTGTCGCCCCGGCTTTGATGTGGCATGATATTAACTCGGATCGTGGCAGAGTTATCACAAGTGTTTATGCTACACCTATCCGTAAGGGCGAGTGTCGTTTATTTGCTCGTTTTCCCTTTAAGTTTCCCTCGAAACTACCGGGGTTATTGATTAAGCTGAGACCACGCTGGTACGTTCATATTGGACAAAATGGTGTTTTGGAAGATGACCAAATTTTTCTGCACTATCAAGAACGTTATTTAGCAGCGAAGGGGGGTAGCGCTAATTTTACTAAGGCGTTTTATCTAGCTACTAAAGCTGATAGTTTTGTGTTTGAGTTGCGTCAGTGGGTGAACCAATACAAGGCTGAACCTTTTCCGGGTGAAAGTTTCCCGCCAGCAATATTTAAAGAAGATTTGTTAGAGAGGTATCATTCTCATACTGTCCATTGTGCCAGTTGTCGAGGTGCGATCGCACAGATTAAACGCCTAAGATTTTGGTGTGGAATTATCGCCGTATTGGCTTTAGCAAGTATTCCCATATTGGGACTATATTTTGATACTACGTCAGTTTTAGCCGTTGCCCTTGAGACTATCACACCCCTGGTCCTTGGAGCCGCATGGTTAGGACTGACTAAACTTGAGAAGCAATTTTACGAGGGGAGAACTGTACCGCCGCGTAACTTACCTGATTGATACCCGATGCCTAGTAGTCTATCAAAACTATTTTGACGGTTGGAGAGACGCGATAAATCGCCGTCTCTACAGAAAATATATCCGTCAATTATTTTTTGACAAAATATTAGTTTACGGCGTGTTTTTGTAAATCTTCTAGAGAACAGGCTTCTATGGCTCTAGCATGGGTGGCTGCAAGGACAACTGGAGGCGCAACCCCAGCTTCTAAGGCTTCTTGCCAACGTGCTGCACATAAACACCAGCGATCGCCTGGCCGTAATCCGGGAAAATTAAATTGGGGAACTGGTGTGCTGAGGTCATTCCCCTGCAATTTGGTATATTCTAAAAATTCTGCTGTGACTTGGGCGCAAACAACGTGCATCCCAAAATCTTGACCACCTGTAGTACAAAACCCGTCGCGGTAATAGCCAGTCATGGGAGATGTACAGCAACTCTCCAGGTCTGTCCCTAGTACGTTTTTTGCATCTGCCATATTTAATTCCTAATTTTTGCGGTAATTTTAATCTTAACTTTAAGACTCACGTAAAACATAGCCCACACCGCGCACTGTTTGAATCAGACGCTTGTGACTTTCATCTTCAATTTTGAGGCGTAAATAGCGGATGTAAACTTCTATGACATTCGACTCACCCATAAAGTCGTAACCCCAAACATTTTCCAAAATTTGTTCGCGGGTTAATACTTCGCGGGGGTGTTCCATTAAGAATTTTAAGAGTTCAAATTCTTTCATGGTTAAGTCAATTGTCCGCCCGTTATGTATGGCGCGACGGGTGGCGACATCTAAAATTAAATCCCCAAAGCGTAACTGTTCGCTGGTATCAACTTCAGGTTTTAAATAGAGGCGAATCAACTTCAAAAAGTCTTCTGGGCGATAAGGCTTGAGGACGTAATCATCAGCCCCAGCTTCTAAACAAGCTACCCGGTCATCTACTGTATCTCTGGCCATGAGTACCAAAACAGGGGCGCACATCCCAGCAGTTCTGAGATTTCTACACAGCGAGAGTCCTGATTCTCCTGAGAGCATCCGGTCTACAACAATTAAAGCAGGTTGGCGATCGCGACAGTATTGTAAACCGCTAGCTGCATCATTAGCCAAAATCGCTTCATAACCGGCTTCTCGCAAATCAAAGGACAACTGATTTGCTAAACTTTCATCGGTTTCAATCACCAGAACACAGGGACTGTGAGCAATTGTCATCATAATTTGGAATCTTGGATTGGGGATTTGAGATTGTCTAGACCTTCAGAAGAAAGTCCATAAATCAGCTAGATATTTAATTGCGGCTTTTTCTGATGGTAATGCTGAGTGTTTTAACACAGTTAAGTATCAGCCATTGAGTTATCAGATGCAATTTTTATCCCTGATTCCTAATTCCTGATGGTGTTTGAGAATTTGATTGTGGACTTATAGCGCGATCGCTATATTTAACGAAGCTGATTTATTTGTACTATTACCGCAAGGCGTATATAGGTATACCAGTTCAAAAATTTCCAAATCCCAAAATCAAGACTTTTGACTTTTGACCAATAGTTCCTTAATGGTACAAGCCCCCAGATTTATCTGTGGTGTCAATCTAAAATCTAAAATCTAAAATCTAAAATCTAAAATTGTTTGACTTTTGACTTCCGTCCTACGGTAGCCCTGCGGTACTAGGGTAACTCTACTGATGTTGGTTTGGCGATATGTGGTAGACCCCAACCGAGCTTTTCTCGCAAAATGCGGAAGAATTCCGGAGGTTGTAGGCGAATGAATCGGACTTTGTAGTGCGATCGCTCTAAATTTACCCGATCTTCTGGGAAAATATAACATCCCCCATTCCCATCTACTACCATCACCAGTCGAGGAATATTAACTGCGTAAATGTTGACTATTTCCGTATCTGGAAATACCAACGCCCTGGAAGCTAGGGAGTGGGGACAAATGGGGACTAACTGCAACACAGGTACACCCGGAGTGATCACCGGACCACCAGCGCTTAATGAATAAGCTGTGGAACCTGTGGGGGTAGAAACTATCACACCATCGGCAGCAATATCCACTGGTGCGTGTCGCCCTACCGCAATTTCAAAATGGCACATCGAAGTTAATGGTTCTCGATGCAAAACCATTTCGTTTAAGCACAAAGCTTCCCACAACACAGACTCACCGCGAAACACCTTCACGGTGAGCATGGATTGTTCTTCGATTTCAAAATCACCCGCCATTGCCATCTCTATGGCTTGCGGCAGTTGATTTATGTAAGTTTCCGTCAAAAATCCCATGTGACCAGTATTCACCGTTAACAGGGGAATACCAGCCGGAGCGACTAGACGCGAAGCTGCTAAAACAGTGCCATCTCCCCCTAAGACCACAGCAAACTTCATTTCTGAGTCAAAACCAGGAGGAGTCAGTCCTTCAATGGGCGTGTGGCACACAGGACTCTCTGGGTTAGAGTAGCCCAATATACCACCAATACTTCTGGTGACAACTACATCCCAACCGGCTGCGGTGAGACTGTCTTTCAGTTCGATAGCGATGCGAGCCGCTATCGGTTTAACGTCATTGTAAATAATGCCTGCTTTCGGCACACTCAAATATCCAAGATTAAAAGATGCTTTTTACTTCTGTCATCGTGACATATTTTGGGCAATGTAGTCATTAGTCTCGAAAAAAATTAGCTCAAACCCCTGAAGAGGCAGGGGGGCAGGGGGGAGAAGAGGAACGGGGGCAGGGGGCAGGGGGCAGGGGAGAATAAACTTCCCAATGACTAATGACTAATGACCAATGACCAATGACTAATGACTAATAATTTTATTGACTATTAGCTTTGGAAGATTGTTTAAAGGGAGTTTTTTTCGGCTTCTGTTTTTTGTTTCTCGATTTAGTTTTCTCGTAGTCTAACTCTTTGAGCTTCTTCATAATGCGACTGAAATACTCTTGCAGGTAGCTTTCCAGAGTTGTGGTTTGTCCTTGGTCTAAGCCAAAAACTTGGTATACCTCATCCATTGGCGCATTTAACGGTCTACCACTGGCTAAGACTTCTGTAAACTCCAATCTGTCTGCAACGTTCCAGCCCCACTGAAAGAAGCGGATGATGCGGCGGATGGTACGCAGCAGGTTAATTGGCATTCGGGTGATTCTGGCATCTTTACCCGACAAACGCTCACACAAACCAATGATTTCTTCAGCACTCCAAGGGCGAGTACCCACTACAGGGAAAGCTTTATTCTGGGTTTCTGGCACACTCAAACTGCGAATTGCAAATTTAGCAATGTCCAAAGTGTCCATATAAGCCACGGGCGAAGAATTACCAGTTACCCAAACCGGTTGATTTTCCAAAATCGGAATACCATATTGACCGATTAAGCCTTGCATAAAGCCAGCTAACCGTAAAATTGTGTAATTTATACCAGATTCAGCTAAAAATACTTCTGTACACCGCTTAATTTCCATCAGTGGCACTTCAGGATACTTCTCGGCATCAAGAATAGAAAAGAATATAAAACGTTCTACACCCGCAGCTTTGGCAGCTTGAATTAATGCTACCTGTCCATCCCAATCGACTTGTTTAATAGTCAGTGAATCTGTAGCACGAGATGTTGCCGCATCAATGACTGCTGTTACACCTGACAGCGCTGCTGTGAGGCTTTCGGGGTTACACAAATCTCCCCGCACTAATTCCGCACCCCATTCTTTGAGAAATGCAGCTCTTTTAGGACTCCGCACCAGACAGCGTACTTTATGCCCCTCATCGATAGCACGACGAGCCACTTGTCTTCCTAAGGTGCCAGTGGCACCGACGATTAATAAAGTCATGAGGGTAGTTTTAAATTTTTAACTTTTATGAAATGAATCTTAACAGAATTAGCTCTCTAAACAAAAGTTTACGTTATTTTAATAAACATGAGGGGGGAGGGGGGAGTGGGGAGTGGGGAGTGGGGAAGAAGAGGAACGTTTGTTAAGTAACCGGAAGTTTAAACCCGGATTTCTCACTCCCCCCTGCTCCCTGCTCCCTGCTCCCCTGCCTCTTCTATGAGGATTATTCCTCTGCGCCCTGAATTTTCAGTAACAAAGCACCTAAAGCCCAACCCACGAAGATTAAGCCGAAAGACAATAGCGCTGCATTGAGAATTTCGCCGCCCATTGGTGTGATACTCCTTTACGAATGGTTGATGAGCAGTCAATCTTCAGGTTTTCCCTGAGATTTCCTGTTTTGGGACTGTTTCAAAAATGATCACAAATGCTCACATTTTTTTCTTGCTTAAACCCAGAAGTGTAAGCATTTTAATTTTATGTCTACCAATTGCCTGATTTAGTTTTAGGTAAACTAGCTCTACCAAAAGCTCTACAAAGGCTACTGTTTAATTAGACCTGTGTAAATAATTCTAAACCAGTTTGATGATCAATCTCTAATTTTGGCTGATGGCAGTCGTTTAATTACCAGATTGTTAAGTAATATTATGTATCAAAGCAATCAAGATAAAACAGTAAATTTATCAAAAGTCAATCGCCCACGTTTGGCGCTGACCCTTGGAGATCCGGGGGGAATTGGCTCTGAAGTCATTTTAAAGGCTTTGGCAGATTCAGCCATTTGTCAAAACTGCGACGTGACTGTGGTAGGTAGTAGGGATTTGCTGATTCAGGTTTATGAAAGGCTGAATGCCACAGATTTAGCAAATCCAGAGGAGTTAAAAATTATGGATGTGCCATTAGATAGTGAAGTTGCCAACAATATTATTATAGGTAATGGTAATGCTGCTAGTGGTGCGGCGAGTTTTGCCTATATGGAATCTGCGATCGCCTGCACGCTATCCGGTAAGTTTGATGGTATTGTCACAGGCCCCATTGCTAAATCTGCTTGGAAGTTGGCAGGTTACAATTATCCAGGACAAACGGAACTTTTAGCTGAAAAATCCGGTGTTGACCGCTTCGGGATGTTATTTGTAGCGCGATCGCCTTATACTGGTTGGACACTCCGGACTTTACTTGCAACCACACATATTCCTCTTTGTCAAGTAGCCGCTACATTAACACCGGAGTTGTTAACGAGAAAATTAGATTTGTTGGTGGAATGTTTAGCAGCAGACTTTGGCATAGAAGATGGGAGAATTGCGATCGCAGGGTTAAATCCCCACAGTGGCGAACAGGGACAACTGGGAACAGAAGAACAAGATTGGTTAATTCCCTGGTTAGAACAAGAACGGCAAAAACGCCCCAATTTTCAGCTAGATGGACCAATACCACCAGATACAATGTGGGTTAAACCTGGTCTTGCTTGGTATGGTAATGCTTCTATTCAAAATCCCGCCGATGCGTATTTGGCACTGTATCACGACCAAGGCTTAATTCCAGTGAAATTGATGGCTTTTGACCGTGCCGTGAATACTTCCATTGGTTTACCCTTTGTGCGGACTTCTCCAGATCATGGTACAGCATTTGATATTGCCGGTCAGGGAATTGCTGATGCTACCAGTATGAAAGCAGCTATAGAGTTGGCGGCTGAGTTAGTTTGTCAAAGGCTGAGGGTTGGTAGTAAGCACCAGGCGACTGGAAGTCACAGCTACACAGACTAAACCCGCACTTCGACAAGCTCAGTGACCACCTACGCGGGTTAAAACCCTTGATTTGTCGTTAGTCCGCGCAGGCGAGACGACCTTTGTATAGCCGCGTTCGCCCTTGGCGTTGCGTTAGCAATATTCTAATCGCCAGGGCTAGGCTGTGTCTCAAAACTGATTGATTTAACCGCAGAGGCGCAGAGGACACAGACTAAACCCCTGTAGAGACGTTCCATGGAACGTCTCTACATTTAAATTCATACTTTGTTTGAGCAACGCCTAAATTTATAATCCAGCATCAAACTAATGATTAGTATTGATGAAACTCAATGCTGCTTTAATGTGAATAAACCATAAATATTACTAATGAGTAACTTGAGAAATTGGCATTTTACTAATTGGAGTTTCTAGTTCAATATAAAAGAATATTGAAGTTTCTAGATTTTTGTAGGTGAAAATCAATGGTCATCCTGACAGATAAGACTCAAGCTATTAATGTCGGACGTTTGACAGTTCAAACGGTAGAAATTGCTGATCAAACTACTGCTATTCGTTGTCTCGATTGGGATCGGGAACGTTTTGATGTGGAATTTGTTTTACGAAACGGAACCACATATAACTCATTTTTAATTGCAGGTGAAAAAACTGCTTTAGTTGACACCTCACATCGCAAATTTGAGGAACTATATCTTGAGATAGTTACAGGTTTAATTGATCCAAATAAGATAGATTATTTGATTATTAGCCACACGGAACCAGACCATAGTGGTTTAGTTAAGAATATTTTACAGTTAGCTCCTGAGATTACCGTTGTTGGTTCTAAGGTAGCCATTCAGTTTCTAGAAAATATGGTTCATCAGCCATTTAAATCGCTGCTGGTAAAGAGTGGAGAGCGTTTAGACTTAGGTAATGGTCACAACTTAGAATTTATATCTGCACCTAACTTACACTGGCCGGATACAATTTTAACTTATGATCACCAAACAGGTATTCTCTACACCTGCGATGTGTTCGGAATGCACTATTGTGATGACCATACTTATGATGAAAATTTCTCCATCATCGAAGATGATTTTAAATATTACTACGATTGTCTCATGGGACCGAATGCGCGGTCTGTTTTAGCAGCTTTAAAACGTATTGCTAACTTAGAAATCAAGACAGTTGCTACAGGTCACGGTCCTTTATTACAATATCATATTCCCCAATGGTTAAACAAGTATTTAACCTGGAGTTTAGAGCAAGCTAAAACAGAGATATTAGTTGCTTTGTTTTATGCTGAAGATTACGGCTATAGCGAACATTTAGCCTATAGTCTAGGGAATGGATGTACCAAAACAGGTGTGGCTGTAGAATTTATAGACATCAATAGTGCTGAACCACAAGAAGTTAGAGAATTAGTATCTCAAGCTTCCGGTATAATGATTGCCATGCCATCTCAATATTCAGTTACGGCTCAAGCTGCTTTAAATACTATCTTAGCGGCTGTACATCAGAAGCAGACAATAGGTTTGTTAGAGTCTGGTGGCGGAGAAGATGAACCTGTTTATCCCTTACGGAATAAGTTTCAAGAGTTAGGATTAATTGAAGCATTTCCCCCCATTTTAATTAAAGAAACTCCGACAGAAAGCACAGAACAATTGTGTGAAGAAGCAGGTACAGATATGGGTCAATGGTTGACCCGCGATCGGCAAAGCCGCGCCGGAGGCGATCGCACTATCAAAAAAACTAAATCCATCAACACCGAGTTAGAAAAAGCTTTAGGAAGAATTAGCACTGGATTATATATTATCACCACCAAAAAAGGTGAACTTCAAAGTGCAATGTTGGCTTCTTGGGTGATCCAAGCCAGTTTAAATCCTTTAGGAGTAGCCATTGCAGTGTCTAAAGAACGCGCAATTGAATCCTTAATGCGACGAGGCGATCACTTCGTTTTAAATGTCCTCGGAGAAGATAATTATCAAGGATTAACGAAACATTTTCTCAAGCGTTTTGCTCCTGGTGCAGACCGTTTTGAAGGAGTAAAAACTTATCCAGCAATTAATAATTCCCCCATCCTCGCAGACGCTTTAGCCTATATGGAATGTGAAATCACCAGCCGCATGGATTGTGGCGACCATTGGGTGATTTACAGCAATGTCAAAATCGGTCGAGTTGCCGATGTCAACGCCCTGACAACCGTTCATCATCGCAAAATCGGCAATCATTATTAAATCAATTTTAGATTGAAACCCCATTCCCAATCCCCAATGATATAGCAGTCCTAAATTATTTCTGAACTTCTTCACTTGGCGACCTTGGCGACTTGGCGGTTAGATAAATTCATAAATCAAATAGGACGGCTATATGTACAAACCTGTTTCAGAGAATGGCAAAGTTTCTGGTTACGAAATTAATCGGGGTCGCATCGTCCGCACCTTAGAATTTATCCAAGATGTGATTGTGATTTCCTTATGTATTGGTTTATTTAGCTTCATGGCTATTGAAGTCTGGGATATGTTTCTTTCCCTGCTTCCTCCTTTAGATTTCCATGTAGTTACTGCCGATATCTTGTTTTTGCTCATTTTAGTTGAGTTGTTTCGGCTGCTAATAATTTACCTCCAAGAACAACGCATATCTATTGGCGTAGCTGTGGAAGTCTCCATTGTTTCCGCATTAAGAGAAGTGATTGTTAAAGGCGTACTAGAAACCAATTGGAGTCAAGTTTTAGCAACTTGTGCCTTTTTATTAGTGTTAGGAATCCTGTTAATTCTGCGAGTTTGGCTACCCCCTACATTTGATGGTATTGACCCAGAACAAAAAATATCCCAACACTATCGAAAGCGCCATAAAGAAGAATACTGAAGAGAGTAAGCTGTTCCACATTTAACTTGCATGACATGGGCGGGGATATTTGCCCTCCCCACAAGATTTTCATCCAATTTAAAGATGCAAACTAGATGTTTTTAGCTGATTAATTCCTAGTACCCAACTGAGAGGAGAATATGATGACTGTTGCTACATTTAGTCGCCCCAGAGATGTACAAGTGGCAAATATTGGTGAACAAACGCTAATGTTGCGATCGCGCACTTGGGATCGTCTAAAATTTGAAATTGAGTATTCCCGTCAAAAGGGGACTACAGCCAATTCTTATCTGATTCAAGCTGACAAAACAGCTTTAATTGACCCTCCTGGGGAATCTTTCACAGCTATTTACTTAGAAGAACTAGCACAACGTCTTGATTTCATTACTCTTGATTACATTATTCTCGGTCACGTCAACCCCAACCGTCGAGTTACCCTGGAAAAGTTGCTTTCCCTAGCACCCCAAGCTACCTTAATTTGCTCCCGTCCGGCTGCGAATGCTTTGAAAACCGATTTTCCTGAGTGGGAATCACGCATTCAAGCTGTGCGTTTTGAGGATAGTTTGGATTTAGGACAAGGACATCACTTGACATTTATCACAGTTCCTACTCCTCGTTGGCCTGATGGTCTTTGTACCTACGACCCTACAACCAAGATTTTGTACACAGACAAATTTTTTGGCGCGCATATTTGCGAAGATACCTTATTTGATGAAGACTGGAAAACATTAGACGCGGAACGCCATTATTACTTCGACTGTCTCCATGCACCCCAAGCCAAACAAGTTGAAGCAACTTTAGATAAATTGGCGCTCTTGCCAGCTAGATGTTATGCTCCTGGTCATGGTCCAGTAGTGCGTTATAGTCTGAGTCGTTTTACCTATGATTACCGTCAATGGTGTCAAGCACAAAAATCTCAAGATTTAAGCGTCGCTTTGCTTTATACTTCTGCTTATGGTAGTACAGCAATTTTAGCTCATGCGATCGCTCAAGGTTTGATTGAAAATGGTGTCAATGTCGAATCTATCAACTGCGAACTCGCAGACCCCGCAGATATTACCCGCATAATCGACGCTAGTGATGGATTTATTATCGGTTCTCCCACTTTAGGCGGTCATGCACCAACCCAAATTCAAACAGCTTTAGGTATAGTCCTCTCAACGGCGGCGAAAACAAAGTTAGCTGGGGTGTTTGGTTCCTACGGTTGGAGTGGCGAAGCCATAGATTTAATTGAAGGTAAACTCAAAGATGCTAACTACCGTTTAGGCTTTGAAACCATTCGGGTCCGCTTTAGTCCTACACAAGAAATTCTCGCACAATGTCAAGACGCAGGTGCGACTTTTGCCCAAACTTTAAAGAAAACCAAGAAACTGCGGACTCCCCGCCAAGTCGTTCCAGAAGCCAAAATCGACCGTACCGAACAAGCAGTAGGCAGAATTATTGGTTCTTTGTGTGTAGTCACAACCCGTGATTTAGAAAGCCATAAAGGTATTTTAACTTCATGGGTATCTCAAGCCACATTTAATCCACCAGGACTTATGATTGCTGTTGCTAAAGAACAGAATGCAGACTTAATGCGTCAACCTGGGGATAGATTTGTGCTGAATATCCTCAAAGAAGGTAGAAATTTACGACGTTATTTTTTCCGTCAAAGCACATTAGGAGAAAATCCCTTTACCAATCTGGAGACAAAAACTGCTGATAATGGTTGTTTAGTCTTAACTGAAGCATTAGCTTATCTAGAGTGTACCGTCACCAACCTACTTGAATGTGGTGATAGATGCTTAATTTATGCCATAGTCGAGCAAGGCGAAGTATTAGAACACGATGGCGTGACTGCCGTTGAACATCGCAAATCAGGTAGCCATTATTAACAGTTATCAGTTATCAGTTAACAGTGACAGCAGTTTTCATGTGTTTAGACCACACTTTTGATTCCTCTGGTGCGCCTGGTGCGCCTCTGCGTGAGACATAGTTGAGTAAAAATACTTAACTAAATCGGTGTGATAACTGTTAACTGATTTTGCTGTATCAGTTAAACTCAATCATAGTTCCTAGACTATAATCTATGGTTAACATCAAGAAACTGAATGTCTTAATTAAACTCAAGACTAATCCATAGAGTATAATCTATGATTAAACCCAAAAAATGTTTATATAAGAATTAATTACAGTAGACATCATCGATTTATTTTGTTAGATAATTCCTTTTTGGTAAATATAACGGTAAGATAAAAATAATATTAAGCAAAAATAAATTTCCTTTATTTACAATCAATTGCTGACTGAGAGCGAGGTGAAATTTGCTCCCAGAATGGCTAATTTCTGCTATCAATACAGAGGTTGATTTTATGGCTCAGTTTCTCCTGGAGACTGTTTGGCTAGTTCCTTTCTATGCCTTAACAGGTGGACTTTTGGCAATTCCCTGGTCGCCGGGAATCATTCGCAAAACAGGCTCAAGACCAGCAGGTTATGTCAATTTAATCATGACCTTTTTGGCATTAGTTCATAGTGTTTTAGCTTTACAATTTACCTGGAATCAACCACCCCAAGAAATATTTATTCCTTGGCTATCTACAGCAGGTTTAAACCTCACCATTGCCATAGAAATTTCTGCGGTAAGTGTGGGCGCAATGGTGATAGTAACTGGCTTGAATTTCTTAGCCCAAATTTTCGCCTTGGGTTACATGGAAATGGATTGGGGTTGGGGACGCTTCTATTCTTTATTGGGATTATTTGAAGCAGGATTATGTGCCTTATGTTTGTGCAATAACCTGTTTTTCAGCTATGTAATTTTGGAAGTCCTAACATTAGGAACCTATCTATTAGTCGGCTTATGGTTTAGTCAGCCTTTGGTAGTCACTGGTGCTAGAGATGCTTTCTTAACCAAGCGGGTAGGCGACTTATTCTTACTAATGGGAGTCTTGGGTTTATGGACTTTATCAGGTACTTGGGATTATACAGAATTAGCAGTATGGGCTAGTAATACTGAAGTAGACCCCACGGTGATGACATTAGTAGGTTTAGCATTAGTTGCCGGACCAATGGGTAAATGCGCTCAATTTCCTTTGCATTTGTGGTTAGATGAAGCGATGGAAGGCCCTGTTCCCAGTACAATTTTGCGGAACTCGGTAGTAGTTGCGAGTGGTGCGTGGGTATTAATTAAACTGCAACCTGTATTAACTTTATCACCTGTGGTTTCATCGTTTATTATCGCCATTGGTGTAGTTACGGCTGTGGGTGCATCCTTAATTGCGATCGCTCAAATTGACATGAAACGCTGCTTATCTTATTCTGTTAGTGCTTACATGGGCTTAGTGTTTATTGCTGTAGGCACACAACAAGAAGAAACAGCACTATTGTTAGTACTTACTCATGCTTTAGCTTCAGCATTATTGGTCATGAGTACCGGCGGTATTGTTTGGAATAGCATCACCCAAGATGTCACTCAACTTGGAGGCTTGTGGACACGTCGCCCGATTTCTGGGTTAGCTTTCATGGTGGGTATATTAGGATTAATTGCTGTTCCCCCGTTAGGTAGCTTTTGGGCTTTGGTAAAACTAGCTGATGGACTTTGGGAAACTTCCCCTTGGTTAGTGGGAGTGATTATTCTAGTCAACGCTTTAACAGCTTTCAGTTTAACCAGAGAATTTGGCTTAATTTTCGGTGGTAAAGCTAAAGAAATGAGTGAGCGATCGCCTGAAGTTCATTGGCCGATGATCATGCCCATGATGATTTTATTTGGCTTTGTGCTGCATTTGCCTTTAGTGTTACAAAGCTTATCAATATTACCTGATTGGGCAAGTTTGAATAAAGATGTCGTGCTATTACTCATTTGGTCAAGTATTTTTGGTTGTAGCATTAGTGCTGTCATTTATTTAGGCAATATTCCCAAACCAATTCGCCTCCCTTGGAAACCTTTACAAGATTTATTTGCTTACGATTTTTACACACCCAAACTCTATCGCGTCACCATCATTTTCGGCGTTGCCCAACTTTCCAAGTTTGCTGATATGGTTGACCGGTTTATAGTTGATGGCATTGTGAATTTAGTCGGGTTATTTTCTCTGTTAGGTGGCGAAGGTTTAAAATACAGTACCACTGGACAAACCCAAACTTATGCCTTCACCGTACTTTTAGGAGTAGGCGTTTTATGTGCCTGGATAACTTGGCCATTCTGGAAAATACAGTTTTTAGATTTGATGTTTTAACCCTGGACTCATTTGATGCTGGTAAGTGAGGTGGATGGAAGAATAATTGAACGCAGATAAACACAGATAAACGCAGATAAATACATAGATAGGTAAATTCTAGAATATGTTGAGTTTTCTGATTTGGATACCAATTCTCAGCGCTGTAATTATCGGGTTTTTACCTAGTAAACTCGTTCCAGCTAGTCGCATTCGCTTAGTATCTTTAATCGTAGCAGGCATAGTTTTATGCTGGAACTTGTTTATTTTGCTGAAATTCGATATCAGCACCCCAGGGATGCAATTTGAAGAATATCGCCCTTGGAATGAAACCTTGGGTTTAACTTATCAACTAGGGGTTGATGGGTTATCTATTCTGATGTTGGTACTCAATAGTTTACTCACCTGGATTGCGATTTACAGCAGTAACCAAGAAACTGAACGTCCACGACTTTTTTACGCCCTAATTTTATTTATTAGTGGTGGCGTTGCTGGGGCATTTTTAGCAGAAAACTTGTTGTTATTCTTCTTATTCTACGAACTAGAATTAATCCCCTTCTACTTATTAATTTCGATTTGGGGAGGAGAAAAACGGGCTTATGCTGGCATTAAGTTCTTAATTTATACTGCTGTTTCCGGTGCTTTCATTTTAGCTACCTTCTTAGGTATGGTATTCCTAACTGGTGCTAACAGTTTTGCCTTCGATGCTGTATCTACCCAAAATATTTCGGCAGGTTTGCAATTAATCCTCCTGATAGGAATTATTATCGGCTTTGGAATTAAAATTCCTCTCGTTCCCTTCCATACTTGGCTACCTGATGCTTATGTTGAAGCTTCTGCACCCATTGCGATTTTATTAGGTGGCGTGTTGGCGAAGTTGGGAACCTATGGACTGTTACGCTTTGGAATGGGAATGTTTCCCCAAGCTTGGACTGTGGTTGCACCAACTTTAGCAATTTGGGGGGCTGTTAGTGCGATTTATGGGGCGGTAATTGCGATCGCGCAAACAGACATCAAGCGCATGGTAGCATACAGTTCTATCGGTCACATGGGTTATGTATTGCTAGCCAGCGCCTCTAGCACACCTTTAGCACTGGTGGGTGCAGTGGCTCAAATGTTCAGCCACGGTTTAATTCTGGCAATTCTCTTCCACCTAGTCGGGGTAATAGAAGCCAAAGTTGGTACGCGTGAATTAGAAAAACTCAACGGCTTAATGAGTCCTATTCGCGGTTTACCTTTAATTAGCGCCCTACTGGTTCTCAGTGGTATGGCTAGTGCGGGAATTCCCGGTTTAACAGGATTTGTAGCAGAATTTATTGTATTTCAAGGTAGTTTTTCAGCTTTTCCTTTACCCACACTTTTATGTGTAGCATCTAGCGGCTTAACAGCAGTGTATTTCGTTATTCTCCTCAACCGCACCTGTTTTGGCAAGCTGGATAATAATTTAGCTTACTTCCCCAAGGTTGTCTGGGCGGAAAAAATTCCGGCTATAGTTTTGGCAGTTCTAATTATCTTTTTGGGTATACAACCCACTTGGTTAGTGCGTTGGAGTGAAACCACGACTACAGCTATGGTGGCTACAATTCCCCCTATGGAAAAAACTGTGGTTGCTCAATTTGTTGTGAAGTAAGTAACAGAATATGAAAATGAGCGAACCGCCAAGCCGCCAAGAACGCCAAGGGAGAAATTAATTTTAAAATCAAAGTTTAGAGGCAATAGCAATGGTACAAACTCCAGAAAAATCTACTAGTAAATTACCTCCTTCTCAACATGAATTTGCTGATATCATTCATCGGCTAGAAGCAGGTGGTTCGATGTTGCCAGATACACCTGAAAATTTAAAACAAATTATCGGCATTTATAAAGCTTACGCCGTACCGATGGATTTCTACTGGCGTGACTTGCTTTATATTGCTGAACGTGTATTTTTAAATCCGTTGCCCTTTTTCAAATACTTCTTGCCGAAAGAGTATTTAGAATTGCATAATCATTATGCTGGTGATGATGCTGAATTGAGAGTTTGGCGCGGTGAAGCAACTGCACATCCTGAACTTTTGGCATTTATGGAAAAGGGTGAAACCTTGAAAATGCCTAAGTTATTACATCACTTATTCCATGACCGCATCAATATGGAATTTGCTGAAGCTTGTATGCGTGCAATGTTGTGGCACAGGGGAATGGGTGGGAAATTTGACCCTTATTTAGATAGTCCAGAATATAAAGCCAACGCTGATAGAGCTATCAAAGCTTATTTCCAAGGAAACCCGGTAATGTTGGGGCTTTATAAACTGTTCCCAGATATGTTTTTAGAACAGTGCCGCCAAATGTCTTACTATTCTAATTTGGGGCTATTCTGGGAAGTTATGGCTCCGGTATTTTTTGAAATGTCAGATTTATATGACGAAGGGAAAATTACCAGTGTCCCAGAAGCTATGGATTTTCTGGTAAATGGGATTTTTGCCGTAGCAAGTCGTCCTATTTACCATCATGTTTATATCCGTGGTGAATGCTACGAAATCGTTCCCAAATCTGAAGGTTTTGTTTGGTTGTATGAAGCTGCGTTACCTTATGTAGAAGCTGTTTTTTATCGCACAGCACCTTTTAGGGGAACAAAATCTTATAATGCTCAAGCGGGTCAAGTACCAAATAAGCAAGAAGATTTCCACTATGGTATTCTCTATGCTGATGTATTTCCGGTGGGGACAGCAGGTATTCCCCCAACATTATTGATGCAAGATATGCTGCATTTTTTGCCAGAATATCTAATTGAAGATTACAAAAAACATTGCCGAGGCGAAGATGATATGTTGATTCAGTTGGGAATTACTTTTCAACGGTCAATGTACAATGTTACATCTGCGGTAATTCAAGCATTACGTACAGCATTACATCATCCTTTAGATGACCCTGATCCTGAGCATTTACAAGCCAATAGAGACTTTTATGAGGCGCAGTTAAATCGCTTTACTCGTACTGATTATAATATTCGTAATGCTGCCCGTTTAGGTGATATTCAAAGGCAGGATTATCGATAAAATTGTTGTTCTGATTCATGTCATAAGGGCGGGGAGGATGACCGCCCCACAACATTTATTCTTGGATGATTAAGTTACTTTTAATTAAGTGTTTTTGCATAGCCACAATTACAGCTTGAGAGCGATCGCTTACTTCTAATTTATGTAAAATAGCATGAACATGAACTCTCACAGTTCCAGTAGTAATATATAATGCCAAGGCAATTTCTTGGTTAGTTTTTCCGGCTGCCAAAAATGACAAAATTTCTTGTTCACGCTGAGTCAAAGGATTGACAGTTTTAGATACATTCTCCGAATACAACTCAGAGCTAAAAGTAGAACGAATTTGATTTGTTGCGGTTTCATCCCACCAAGATGCACCCACAGCCACAGAACGCAGTGCTAATACTAATTTTTCCGCAGCAATTCCTTTAAGGCAATAACCTTGAGCGCCAGCTGCAATCAACTGCGAAATCAGGGTTTTTTGAGAATGAGAAGTTAAAACTAAGATTGGTAAAAGAGGATTTTGCTGCTTGATTTGTTTACAAGCCTCAATCCCGCCAATTCCTGGTAATCCCACATCTAGCAACACCACATCCAAAGTGTGTTGACTGACTAACTCAATCGCGGTTTCACCATCCTCAGCCTCAGCCACAATCTCTAGTCCAATTTCTTCCTGCAATCGCACGCGCAAGCCTAAGCGAAATAATTCATCATCCTCAACCAGGAGAATTTTGATGGGGGTAGACAGCATCTCACGCAGTTAGAGAGGACTGAAAGGGGTAGACAGGAAGCTTAAAAGCAAACATAGCTCCAACGGGTAATATGTTCTCTGCCCAGATTATACCGCCGTGGGCTGTAATAATTTGGCGAGATAGATAAAGTCCTAATCCTGAACCTTTGGTTTGGCGTTGGCTATGTCCTTGATAAAATCGTTCAAATAAATGGGAAAACTCTTCGGGCTGCATACCCGCACCTGTATCCAAAATTTTCACAACTTGATAGGCAGATTGCGATTCTAACACGACTTCCACACGGCCATTGCGGGGCGTATGGTTGATGGCATTGACTAAGAGATTGATGATGACTCGTTGCAGTTGTAAAGCATCACCTTTCACCCACAAAGATTGTCGCCAATCGGATTCACCATAATTAACACAGAGATATACACGCCGATTTGCTGCTAACTCAGTCAGAGTGCTAGCTGCTTCTTCTGTCAGCATAGCTAAATCTACAGGTGCTAACTTAAGTTCTAAACCTTCAGTATCATTACGATAGATATCTAATAAAGTTTCTAGCAGTTGTAGTGAAGTGTGATGACTACGCGCCATTGTCGCTAAAACTTTTTGCTGTGCCTGGCAATACGGGGCCAAATTTTTCCGCTTCAAAGGCTTTGAGAGTTTCAATTGCTCCTAATAAAGGCGTTTTGAGGTCGTGGGTGAGTGTAGAAGCAAAATCTTCTCGGACTCTGACTAATTCCTCTTGTGCTTCTAGTTTGGCACGAGTTAAGGCGATCGCCTCCTCAGAACGCCGGACACGCTGACGCAACCCACCATAGGCATCACTGAGAATACCTGTGACAATCAACGCCAGTGAGGCGATTGCTCTACTAGCAATTGTCGAAGCCTTCATCACTTCACCTCCTGGCAATACAAGATTTAACATAGTTAAAAACACAGCCGCAAGAGTAGCTTGAAAAGTTGCACGCCTTCCCAACCAAGCATTTGTCAATAAAATCGGCCCTGTGTAGAGATACCCGAAAACGTAAGGAATGGGCGTAGAGAACTCCAGAACCATCACAAATATATATAAACCAGCAATGAATAAATATTTGCCCAAACGCGATTCTTGATTAAAACGTTTAGTTATAAGATGTCTCATTCAATAAATTAAGTATTACTAATTAAATGTCCAATTTTTAGTTTTCCCTGAGTGCGATGATGCTGAAAATCAGATAGCATCTCTATTCTATTTATTTTATTATATTTGACCTATTAATGGATTTTTTTAGGGCGTTTAGCTAAAAATAAACACTTCTCTAAACATCATAAACGCTGACATATACTTTAAATAAACACTACATATAGAAAAATAAACTCCATTTTATACCCTTCTAATACTTGCTTTAATAGAGAAATTAATTGATGATGAAAATTGTTACAAATCAAGAGAACCAAGATCATGTTCTCTATAAATCAGATAAATGCTGACATGGCATTAGGTTTAACAAGTACAAAAATCACGAATAATAGCTGTCATTGTGGCATTGCCTTAACCAGCTTAAAATTACCAAAAAAATGCTTTGCTTTGGGGATTATTAGAGATAACCAAATCATCCTAGCAAGTGCCGAACCAACAATTTGGTGTGAAGATTACATCTTGGCTGTTGCTCTAAATGCAGCCTCAGTTCCAGAGCTAAAATTTACCCTAAATAAAACACATCCGGTTCACTACTCATCCCAAGAATGTCCAATTAAAAATCTAAAAATAACTTATCGGGAGCTTTCTTAATTCATGTTACAAGGATGGATACAAATTACTTTAACCTTACTAATAGTCATAGCCACAACTCCCTTACTGGGAAGGTACATGGCGCGGGTGTTCATGGGAGAAAAAACACTACTTGACCCCATAATTAATCCCTTGGAAAGAGTAATATTTGCCATTAGTGGAGTACGTCCCCAAGAAAATTTAACAGGTCGGCAATATGCCAAAGAATTGCTGTTTAGCAATCTCATCATGGGGATTTTTGCCTACTTCATTCTGATGTTTCAGGGATGGTTGCCATTAAATCCCACAGGATTAGATGCACCAAGTTGGGATTTAGGACTGCACACCACCATTTCCTTTCTCACCAACACCAACCAACAGCATTACTCAGGTGAAACAACCTATAGCTATGGTAGCCAAGTATTTGCCCTCGGTTTCTTTATGTTCACTTCGGCTGCAACGGGTTTAGCAGTAGCCATAGCTTTTATTCGGGGTTTAACTGGCAGACCATTAGGTAACTTTTACACCGACCTAACCCAATCAATCACCCGGATATTATTACCAATATCAATAGTTGGCGGATTGCTTTTACTATTAGCAGGTGTACCAGAAACCCTAGCCGGTCCAGCAACAGTAACCACCTTAGAAGGCGCAACTCAAGTAATTGCCCGTGGCCCAGTCGCCCATTTTGAAATTATCAAAGAACTGGGAGAAAACGGTGGTGGTTTCTTTGGAATTAACTCAGCCCATCCCTTTGAAAATCCCAATGGCTTTTCTAACTTATTAGAAACCTGCATCATGGTTGCCATCCCCGCATCCCTAATTTATACCTACGGCGTATTTAGTAATAACCGTAAGCAAGCATGGTTAGTATTTTGGATGGTATTTATCATTTTTGTTTTCTTAGTAGGAATTACCGCAGTAGGCGAATTTCAAGGAAATCCCCTAGTTAATCCCCTCTTAGGAGAACAGCAACCCAACTTAGAAGGAAAAGAAGTGAGATTTGGTTGGGCGCAAACAGCACTTTGGGCAGTCATGACCACAGCTACAATGTGCGGTGCTGTCAACGGAATGCACGATTCCTTAATGCCGACCGGCGGATTTGCCACACTCTTTAATATGTTCTTGCAAATCATTTGGGGAGGACAAGGAACCGGCACAGCTTTTCTATACATCTACTTAATTTTGGCAGTATTCCTCACAGGCTTAATGGTAGGAAGAACACCGGAATTTTTAGGACGCAAAATCGAGAAAAAAGAAATCGTCCTCGCCAGCGTCGTCTTATTAGTCCACCCTTTCGCCATCCTGATTCCCTGGGCCATAGTCTTCGCCTTTCCTGACACCCTCTCAGGTATTAGCAACCCAGGATTTCATGGAGTTTCCCAAGTAGTTTACGAATACGCATCCGCCGCCGCCAACAACGGTTCAGGATTTGAAGGATTAGGTGATGACACACTTTGGTGGAACCTCAGCGCCACAGCCAGTATTTTGGCGGGGCGTTATATACCAATTATTGCACTGCTACTTTTGGCAGATAGTATGTCTCGTAAACAACCTGTTCCTATGACCACAGGTACTTTAAGAACAGACACAAGACTCTTTACAGGAGTGACAAGCGGAGTAATTTTAATCCTGGGCGCACTTACTTTCCTCCCCGCCTTAGTCTTAGGCCCCATAGCAGAAGCATTCCAACTAGCCGCAGGAGGATAAAAATCTTTCTTCCTTCTTTGCGCCTTTGCGCCTTTGCGTGTTAGCGCAGTGGGGCGTAAGCCCGAAAAAAATTTAATTTATTCACCCCAAAATGGAAACAACAAAACCCCGAAAACAACGCAAACATAAACCCCAAACCAAACCAAGCGGACTCTACACACGAGCATTTCAACAAGCATTTGCCAAGCTGTCCCCAGGTAACATGATCAAAAATCCAGTCATGTTCGTAGTTTGGCTAGGTACAATCGTCACAGCATTGATGACGATCGCACCGAACATATTTGGCCCCACACCAGGAGAAAATCCGCGATTATTCAACGGACTGATCACCCTAATATTATTCTCAACCCTTGTCTTTGCCAACTTTGCCGAAGCCGTAGCCGAAGGAAGAGGGAAAGCTCAAGCAGATGCGTTGCGCTCGGCAAAATCCGATGCCAAAGCCAAAAAAATTCTCCCCGATGGTTCCCTCCAAGAAGTAAATTCCACAGCCTTACGGCGCGGTGACACAATCAAAGTAACTGCTGGTGATGTCATCCCCGCCGACGGTGAAGTAATGAAAGGTGTAGCTTCCGTGGATGAATCAGCAATTACAGGAGAATCAGCACCAGTATTAAAAGAACCAGGTTCAGACATTGCCAGTTCAGTCACCGGAGGAACGCGTATCACCTCCGACGAACTCATAATTCGGGTGACAAATGACCCAGGAGAAGGCTTTCTTGACCGGATGATTGGTTTAGTAGAAGGTGCTTCCCGCAGCAAAACACCCAATGAAATTGCCCTGACAGTATTGCTGGCAGTTCTCACGCAGGTATTTTTGGTTGTAATTGCCACACTACCTACAGTGTCAGTCTACGTCAACTCACCCATAAGTATTGCCGTACTCATCGCCTTACTAGTAGCCCTAATTCCCACCACCATCGGCGGATTATTAAGCGCTATTGGCATTGCAGGCATGGATAGAGTCGCCCAATTTAATGTCATTGCCACCTCTGGAAGGGCGGTAGAAGCCTGCGGAGATATCAACACCCTCATTTTAGATAAAACAGGTACAATTACCTTGGGAAACCGCTTGGCAGAAGAATTTATTCCCATCAACGGTCATGCAATAGCAGATGTTCGCGCAAGTTGCCCTGGCATCGAGTGTATTTGATGAAACCCCAGAGGGCAAATCAATTGTCAAACTCGCAGAGAAACTAGGGGCAAAATTAGATTTTGATACCAAGCAAGCCGAAGGTATTGAATTTTCTGCCAAAACCCGCATGAGTGGTACTGACTTATCCAATGGGGTAGAAATTCGTAAAGGTGCAGTAGATGCCATTAAAGGCTTTGTTCGTTCTCGCCAGGGAAAATTAACACCGGAACTTGATACCGCTTTTGAGCGAATTTCTCGCTTAGGTGGTACTCCCTTAGCACTCTGCCAAAATGATGATATCTACGGTGTAATTTATCTCAAAGATATTATTAAACCCGGGATTCGGGAACGGTTTGACCAAATGCGCCGCATGGGAATTAAAACCATCATGCTCACCGGAGATAACCGGATTACAGCATCTGTAATTGCCGCAGAAGCCGGAGTTGATGACTTTATCGCCGAAGCCACACCTGAAGACAAAATCGAAGTCATTAAAACTGAACAAGCCCAAGGAAAACTCGTAGCTATGACAGGAGATGGGACTAACGATGCCCCAGCCCTAGCTCAAGCAAACGTAGGTGTGGCAATGAATACAGGTACTCAAGCCGCCAAAGAAGCTGCTAACATGGTAGACCTAGATTCCGACCCCACGAAGTTAATTGATATCGTCACCATTGGTAAACAACTACTCATTACCCGTGGCGCACTTACCACATTTTCCATAGCCAACGATATCGCCAAATACTTCGCCATTCTCCCCGCCATCTTCTCAGGAATTGGCGTTAGCGCTCTCAATATAATGGGTTTAGCAAGTACCCAATCAGCAGTTTTATCAGCTTTAATTTATAACGCCTTAATCATTCCCGCACTCATCCCCCTAGCACTAACTGGCGTAAAATTTCGACCATTAACCGCCGACCAACTCCTACAACGGAACATTTTCATCTACGGATTTGGCGGCGTAATAGCTCCCTTCATAGCCATCAAAATCATAGACCTTTTCATCACAACCATAGGACTAGCCTAATAGACATCTCCGCGCCCCTTTGCGTTTAAATCATGAAAAAATTATCTCTCTTTCTCTTCCTCACTCTTTCCCTCAACGTATTCCTAGCACAAGCCGTATACGCAGCTACCCCTGACGAAATATCACGCGCTGCATCCTACGCCATTGGACTTTTAGGAATCGCCACTTTAGCCGTCAGCACTTATTTATTCCTTGTCATTTTTCAACCGGAGAAATTCTAATGAACCAAATTACTAAAGCCATTCGTTCCACCTTAGCGTTGTGGATATTAACAGCCTTCCTTTATCCCTTATTCATGCTGATTTGTGGACAGATAGCCTTTCCCTTCCATGCCAATGGTAGCTTAATCACCAACAATCAAGGTACAGTAATCGGTTCAGCCTTAATTGGTCAACCCTTTGCAAGCGATCGCTATTTTTGGAGCCGCCCTAGTGTTATTGACTACAGTACCAGCCCAGAAGTGGCTACCACAGGTGAATCAGGAGCAAGCAACCTAGCACCCAGTAACCCCGAACTTCTCGAACGCATTCAAGCAGAAGTCACACGGTTGAAACAAGCTGATATTCAACCCACTGCTGACCTAGTTTATAGCTCTGGCTCTGGTTTAGACCCACACATCAGCCCTGAATCCGCCCAAGCACAATTATCGCGGATTGCTGCTGTCCGCAATGTGGATACCCAACAAATTCAAAACCTGATATCTCGAAACACCGAAGGTAGATTTCTGGGTATATTCGGTGAACCTGGAGTTAATCTTCTCAAGCTAAATCTAGCTTTGGATAGTTTATGATTCATTCCCATACCCCCTCCCCCGACAGTTCCTATATTCGTCCTCACCGACGCGGGAAACATAAAATTTTTATTGGTATGGCTCCCGGTGTCGGCAAAACTTATAAAATGCTGGAAGAAGCACATCAACTCAAACAAGATGGCATTGATGTAGTTATCGGGATGTTAGAAACTCATGGGCGCAAAGAAACGGCCATGAAAGCTGATGGATTAGAGGTAGTTAAGCGCAAAGCCATTATCCATCAAAACGTTACTCTGCAAGAAATGGATACAGACGCAATTGTGCAACGTTTCCCCCAACTGGTGTTAGTGGATGAACTTGCACATACTAACGTTCCTGGTTCTCCACGAGCAAAACGCTATCAAGATGTAGAGGTAATTTTAGCAGCCGGAATTGATGTTTATTCCACTATGAATATTCAACATTTAGAAAGTTTAAACGACCTAGTAGCAAGAATTACAGGTGTGGTGGTACGAGAGCGCATTCCTGATTACCTATTAGATGAAGCTGATGCTGTTGTTGTGATTGATGTCACTCCTGAAACTTTAGAAGAACGCCTAAAAGAAGGCAAAATTTATTCCCCTGATAAAATCGAACAATCCCTAAAAAACTTTTTTCAGCGTCGTAATCTCATCGCGTTAAGAGAACTAGCTTTAAGAGAAGTTGCAGATACAGTTGAGGAAACAGCAAACACTTCTAACTTAGTCGGACAAAATTGTAACATTCACGAAAGAGTTCTAGTATGTGTATCTACTTATCCTGATTCAGTGCAGTTGTTACGTCGAGGCGCACGCATTGCTAATTATATGAATGGGCGATTGTATGCTGTATTTGTAGCCAATCCCGAACAATTCCTCACTAAAGAAGAAAGTTTACATATCGATACTTGTGAGAGATTGTGCCGAGAGTTTGGCGGTGAATTTTTATATGTTAAAAGCCAAAGTGTTGCTAAAGAAATTGCTCAAGTGGCAGCAGGTCATCACGTTACACAAATTATTATTGGTGAAAGCCAGCAGCCCCGATGGGAAAAAATTTTCAAAAAGTCTTTTACTCAACAACTCATAGATTTAATTAGAGATAAACACATAGATTTACATATTATATCTACCGAAAAATCAGTGAATATATAAACTCATATCGAAGCTATTTTCTGATTTTAAGCATACTCCAAGAAGGAATTTTCCCCAGATGTAGCGTAATAGTAGGCAATTTTCTCCGCATTGGTTCGGTGTTTGTCCCAAATTTCACCTATGGGAGAAATATCAGCTAAACTCGCTATATCTTCACCGTGGGAAAACTTTTGCAACGATAAATCAGCAAATGAAGTTTTCTTCTGAGGCTTGATGAGACACAAAGTACTTTAGTGTGTTTGGTATAAAAACCCAAGCTTAACACTAAATTATCTACTCAACCAATCACAGTAGATTCCGGTAATTCAAACTTGTAACCGTAACCGCGCACAGTTTTAATAAACTCAGGAACAGTAGTATCAATTTCCAACTTTTTACGCAGTTGTCCTATATGCACATCAACCACTCGTCCATCGCCTACATATTCGCAACCCCAGATTTTTTGAATTAGCTGGGTACGACTCCAAGCTTGACCAGGATGACTGGCTAAAAAATGTAAAATATTAAACTCCAGTGCTGTTAAGTTTAGAGGTTGATCTTTAAGTGTTACCACCCGCCCATCGGGGTTAATAGCTAACTGGTGAAAAACGAGGCGTTGTGTTGGCGAAGAGTTAACAGAGCGAATTCGTCTTAACAGGGCTTCTACTCTCAGTTCAATTTCTGCTAGGCTAAACGGTTTAGTTAAAAAGTCATCAGCACCAACGGAGAGAATTTTGATTTTATCAGCTTCAGATGTCCTGCTAGTCAGTATCATCACTAAAACATTAGTGCGACTCTGCATTTCTTGACACAGTTGATAGCCACTAGTATCCGGTAAATTCCAATCCAAAATTACTAAATCCGGGTCGAATTGATCAAACAAGGACAGTGCTGCTTTGCCATCTGCGGCCAACTCTATTTGATATTTACGACTTAAAAAGCGATGTATCAGATTGCGGATACCAAGATCGTCATCTACAACCAGAATTTTAGGATTTGTAGCAGGAAGCATCACTATAACGTTTTAGCCTATTTTTTTATCTGGCAATTCATCTTTGTTACGGTAGCTACTCTTCGGTAAACCGGATCAGCTGGGATAACACTTAACCTCGGTGAAGGGCTGTACCCAATCAGGAAAGCATTACCCTCATCTTAACGTAATCTGCGGTCAGCCTGACATCTCACCCAAAAACATCAAACTACATTTTACATCCTGCATAGAGAGGTCTGTAGACCTGATGTTGACGGGATAAAGAGATAAAGTCTAGTTTTGGCAATGTGGGATTACGGGTTTCAGCAGCAATTCAGTAGAGATGATATTGAATAATAAAAAATCAATAAGCTAATCTATCTGTAGAGAGAAGTTGCAAATATTCATACCTGCGAAAGAGAAGAAGAATGTATATATTTTGCTAAATTAATGTTAATGAAAATAGTCACAAAAAGTTATGGATACTAATCCACTAGATGCTATTATTCCCTCACAACCACCAGTAAAAACACAGTCTGACGTTTATGCTGTTAAGTCTCGTTTGGAATGGGGCGAACCAGCTTTTACAATTTTAGATGTGCGCGATCGCCTCACCTACAATCAGGGTCATATTATGGGGGCGATGCCGATGCCAATGGATGAGTTGGTTGATCGAAGCTCGTCATCTTTAGATAAAAATCGTGATATTTATGTCTACGGAGAGAATGATCAACAAGCTGCCCAAGCCGCTAGAATGCTCCGTAATGCTAAATTTAATCATGTCTCTGAACTCAAAGGTGGTTTAGCTGCCTGGAAAGAAATCGGCGGTCCGACAGAAGGTATTATTGAATCCAAAACTCCCGCAGGTGCAGATGATCTAAATGTGGTATCTCGAATGCAAGATCATTTGGAAAATCTCAACAAAGATGTCTAGTTTTTCAGTCAATAGTTACTAGCAACTATTGACTGTTTACTTAATGTTCAAATATATCCTTAAATTGCATCAAATCTAAGGTAACTAAAGTTGGCAAAACTTGAAAGCATTCCTGAGCAATTTCCCAACGTTCTTCTCGTTTGAGCATTTCCATGAGTTTCTGCTGTACGCCGAGTAAGTAACGGACATCATTGGCAGCATAATTGAGTTGAATATCAGATAAATTATCAGCGTTCCCCCAATCGGAACTTTGAGCGCTTTTATCTAATTCTATGTGTTCTAACTCTAGTACTACTTCTTTGAGTCCGTGACGATTGGTGTATGTCCGAGCCAGTTTACTGGCAATTTTGGTACAAAAAACCGGCTGTACTTGAATCCCCAGGTTATGGCGCAAAGTCGCAACATCGAAACGAGCGAAGTGAAACACTTTCAGGATATTCTCTGCTTCAAAGAGTGTTTTTAAATTTGGGGCTGCGGTTTGTCCTTTGGCGATGCGAATGGCGGTGACTTTACCCTCCCCATTGCATAGCTGAATCAGACACAAGCGATCGCGCTGCGGTAATAATCCCATGGTTTCGGTGTCGATAGCGATCGCGTCGGATTCTAAATACTCAGCCAGAACCGCGTCACTTAAATCGCGATCGCCTACTTGAAAATCTTGTAATGTCATGAATCCTCAATAATAAATGCAGTGTCTTGGAGATAAAAATACTATCAGACACTACATTATTATTGTGCAAAAACCCAGTAAATAAATCTATCTAGTGCGAATGAAAATTTGGGTAAGGTAAACTTCGCCTTTTGGATTTGTCGCCACACCAATCCCTGTCAGGTTGAAATTGCCTTGAATATTCTTCAAATGTCCGGGACTTTCCAACCAACCTGTAACAGCTTGACTAGCAGGATTGCTATATCCCCGATTGACTGCGACATTCTCTGACGCATCGTTGTAGCGCAGGGGAATAGCTGTGATTCGCTGTTCAAACCCTTCGTGGCTAAAAGGGACTTTATTATTAGCCATATTTTGGCTATGTATCCTTGCCTGTTGAGTGATATTTGCATTTAGGGTCAACTTTGGCAGATTATGAGTAACTCGATATCGATTAATGTCGTCAAAAACTGATTTTTCTAGGGCATTAGTGTCAAAGTTAGTAGTTAATGTTGCAGCCTGACTTGAAGGAATTAATAACGGTTGATTACGAGTGGTTTGTTCTGTAGAGGTTTTACCTGTTATGGGAGAATTCATTAATCCACTCGCAAGGACAAGCGTACTTAAAGCGATGCCAAAAGCAGGTTGTCGGAACATGGACAGTTGCGTGATATGTGTAATTGTTAGACCTATACTCTAACTTCTTGTTGTACGAATACAGAACAGGATACTATTTAAAATTCATCAAATTCCGGCATTTTGGCAAATAGTTTACAGAAATAATTAGTGAACTATTGTTGTTTAAAATATCTCCATAAATCAGCCTTAAGTAGGATGCGATTACTAGGTGACGCTGAGTGTAATGCACACCATCTGAAGTCAGCACAGCTATGTCCGGCGATCGCTTTCCCCAAATTTGAGAAACCCCATGATTAAAATAGAAAAAGTATTATAGAAGTAATAGTATAATTTAAAACTAATTGCTCCCTGGCAACGAGCGATCGCCTAAAATTAGCCTGACAGACTTGGAGCGGTTTTTCGATGTCTATTCCCGAAATTACTCAACAGCTTTTAGCAGCAAAACAAGAGAAACAATTGAGTTTTGCCGATTTAGAAAAAATTCTCGGACGTGACGAAGTATGGATTGCGGCTGTGTTCTACCGACAAGCCAGCGCTTCCCCAGAAGAAGCTCAGTTACTGGTGCAAACATTGGGATTAAGTCCGATCTATATTCAACAGTTAACTGAATGTCCGCTCAAAGGATTAGGTCCTGTTGTACCCACTGATCCACTGATTTATCGTTTCTATGAGATTATGCAGGTGTACGGAATGCCCATTAAAGCCGTGATTCATGATAAATTCGGCGACGGTATTATGAGCGCCATTGACTTTACTTTAGATGTAGAGAAAGAATCAGACCCCAAAGGCGATCGCGTTAAAGTTATTATGTCTGGTAAGTTTCTCCCCTACAAAAAGTGGTAAACTTTCATTGATGCGTAGGATGGGATTTTACTCATCCTTTATTTCCTAATTTGTGACCTACTAAAAATGCCAACCACTGTATACACTTGAAACAATTTTCAACCAATTAAAACTCTTGCAACAAGAAACAATAAAATCATCAGAAGATATAATTTTCCATCCCTATTACACCCAAAATTTAGGAAAAGCATATTTGGGTGATAGCCTCAAACTGATTAAATCCATTGAGCAAAATAGTATTAATCTCATCCTTACTTCACCACCATTTGCTCTCACGCGTCAAAAAGAATATGGTAATCAAAGCGCGGAAAAATATATTGAATGGTTTCTACCTTTCGCCACCGAGTTTAAAAGAGTTCTCACCGAGAATGGCTCATTTATTCTGGATTTAGGCGGTGCTTATCTTCCTGGTAATCCTGTGCGGAGTATCTACCAATACGAACTTTTAGTGAGATTGTGTAAAGAAGTCGGCTTTTTTCTAGCTCAAGAATTTTATCACTACAATCCGGCTCGATTACCTACCCCGGCTGAGTGGGTGACAATTAGACGCATTCGGGTGAAAGATTCAGTCAATGTAGTTTGGTGGTTGTCGAAAACACCAAATCCTAAAGCCGACAACAGGAAAGTCTTAAAGCCATATAGCCAGAGTATGAAACAACTGCTGAAAAATGGCTATAAAGCTAAAATCCGTCCCAGTGGACATGATATTTCTGACAAATTCCAAAAAGATAATCAGGGGGCAATTCCGCCAAATTTGCTAGAAATTGCCAATACTGAATCTAATAGCGCTTATTTACGGCGCTGTAAAGCCGAGGGGATTAAACCTCACCCAGCCCGGTTTCCCAGAGGGTTCGCGGAATTTTTCATCAAATTTTTAACTGATGAAGGTGATATAGTGTTAGACCCATTTGCAGGTTCCAATACAACCGGATTTGTCGCCGAAACTTGGCAACGTCGATGGATTTCCTTTGAAATTAATGAAGATTATCTGATGGGAAGTCGTTATCGATTTGATCAATAGTCAGTGCGAATTTAAGAGTGAGATGGAAAAGTTAAAGTTGATAACTAATCGCTCAAATCTCGCCATTCACCTGCATTTGATGAACTTGATTGGCTAACTCTTGACGGCTTTGATCATCTAGCTTGTCAATAGCTAACATTCCCATAAGAATAACCTCTTTTAGGGTCAAACGTGTCGAATGTGCCTGTTTTTGCACACTCTCCTTAATAATTGGACTGACACCAATTGCGGTACTAGCTCTAGCCACAGAATAACAAAGAAACATTAATTACTTCGCCTAAATCTTAGCACTTCTCTGAATCTTTAACTATATATTCCCGAAAAAATTCTTGTTAAATAAGACTGGCTGAGGAATAAGAAATTATATCTTGAAGAAATGGTGAATTCTTAAATATAATCTTGTGAAGCTGCTTTACAGAACTATACAATCCGGTGTAAATAACAATAATAACTAAATCTAAGTAAAATTTTCCTGAATCCAGGTGATTAATACCGTCATAGGAAAAAGCAGTAAATATGAGGAAAGACAAAGCGATGAGGGAACCTTATCTGTTAGCAGCAGGCTTGTTAACAGGATTAGTAATACCAGCATCTGCTCTTCCACAGATGTCGAGAGTTATGCCAGAAACTTCGCAATTATTGTTGAATTCTCCACAGAATTCCCAAATAACAGCGAATAAAAAAAACATCGCTAATCCTGATATATCCTTACCAGAGTTCAGCAATCAACAATTACCAGAGTCTTTATTTAATCCCAGTTCCCAAACAAATCACTTGCCATTAACATCTGGTAATCAACTTTACGACCAAAGATTGGCAGCCCTGAAAACAGGTAAAATTTATACACGGTTAGATAGTAATTCTTCGCAAGTATTCGGGGATTCCAGCCGGAAACGTCAACTCACTTATGAAGACTGGAAAAATTTATTAGCTTTAGAAGCCAAAGCCATCAGTCAAGGACAAGGTGCAAGTTATTTAGGTATCTTGGTTGGTGATTCCTTGAGTATGTGGTTTCCTAAAGAAAAACTGCCTACTGGTAAATTGTGGCTCAATCAGGGCATATCTGGGGATACTTCCGGTGGTGTGGTCAGAAGATTGCGGGCATTTTCGACCACACGACCGAATGTAATTTACATCATGGCTGGGATTAACGACTTACGCCAAGGGGATAGTAACCAAGAAATTTTGCGTAATCATCGGCGGATTATCCGTAGCTTGCGGCGGTCTCACCCCACAAGTCAAATTATCGTCCAATCAATTTTGCCTACTCGCCTACCGGCAATTCCTAATAGCCGGATTATTCAGATTAATACACAGCTGGCTGCGATTGCTCAAGAAGAAAAAGTTGATTATCTCAATATTTATCATTGGTTTACAGATTTTCAAGGCAATCTGCGCCCAGAGTTAACTACAGATGGTTTACATTTGTCTCAAGATGGCTATGATATTTGGCGTTTGGCACTACAACAACTAGAATTTACTCAATCCGGTAGTTAAATGACCTTTATGCACTTGGAATCATTGATGGAAACTTGAGAACTTGATTCAACTTACCACTACGATAACCTTCTAAATCCAGTGTGACGTAGATAAATCCCAAATCCTGAAATGCAGAGACTACTGCCTGTAAATCTGTAGTTAAGACAAAATCTTTAATCTGTGCTGGTAACAATTCAATCCGGGCTGTATCTCCTTCCGAACGCACACGCAAATTCTGCCAACCCAGCTTTCGCAGATAAATTTCTGCCCTACCCACTCTTTGCAACTTGGCGACAGTAATCTCTTCACCGTAAGGAAAGCGAGAACTTAGACAAGGTTGAGCGGGTTTATCCCACCAAGGTAAACCGAGTTGTTGTGAAAGTTGACGGACTTCAGCTTTAGTCACCCCAACTTCTGCTAAAGGCGATCGCGCCCCTCTTTCTTGAGCAGCTTGAATTCCTGGGCGATAATCGTGTAAATCATCAGCATTCACGCCATCCACTACATAGGGATAACCTAGCTGTAAAGCTAAGGGTTTGAGAGTATCATGCAACTCACTTTTGCAAAAATAACAACGATTGACCGGGTTAGAAGTGTAATTAGGATTGTCCATTTCGTGAGTTTGGACTATTTTATGGGGAATTCCCATTGTTGCGGCTTGAATTTTCGCATCTTCTAATTCTTCTGGCAATAGCGAAGGCGAAACAGCTGTAACAGCCAAAGCGCGATCGCCTAACACATCATAAGCAATCTTGGCAACCAAAGTGCTATCAATCCCTCCAGAGTAGGCAATTAATGCCTGCTCCATTTCTCTAAATAAAACTTTTAATTGCTCAAGTTTTTTTGTCAACATGATTTCCTAATCTGGGTCAAACCCATAGCACCCAATTAATCCTATCTTAGACTTGAACCGAATTATTTTGCCATAATACTCCTAATTTTGGTAATTTAATATATCTTTGATACTAACATCGCCTAACAGAGGTAAATCAATCGGTTTAGAAATATAATCATTGACTCCAGCCGCTAAACAAGTTTCGCGATCGCCTTTCATCGCCATTGCTGTTTGAACAATTACCGGAATCATCTGATACTGCTCTTCTGCTCGCAGCTGCTGCGCCAGCTTTAAACCATTTCCATCTGGCAGAGAAACATCCATTAAAATCACCATTGGCTTTAACTGTGCCAGCGCCGACCACATTTGGGCAGCATTCTTGACCCAAGTCACCTGATATCCCAATGTACTCAGATAAATCCTGATTAACTCAGCGTTGGGGAAATCATTTTCCACCAACAAAATCTCTAGACCAGAACTAGAATTAATCAGTGGCGGTGGTGATTGTTCCATTCTCTTGATCTCCCACCCTGGGAGAAACCTCTATCGCCTCTACATCTACTTCATCTTTCCCCAGTTCTTCCACAGGCTGCATCGGGAGAATGATTGTAAAACGCGAGCCGTGATCGACTTCCGATTCCACTTCCAGCCAACCACCATGAATTTCCACCAACTTCCGAGTCACCGTTAACCCCAAACCAGTACCTTCACTGCGACTAACTACAGTATTGGCAATTTGAAAATAGGGTTGAAATAGTTGCGCTTGGTTTTCTGGGGAAATGCCAATCCCAGTATCCCAAACTATAAAATGTATAAACTCACCTTTGCGCAAAACTTCTAAACCCACAGTTCCTGTACTGGTAAACTTCAGGGCATTAAACAGCAAATTCAACAGCATTTGCTTCAGGCGCAGAGGATCAGCAACTAAAGTTGTGACATTGGGATCTAGTTTGAGACGCAGTTTCAAACCCTTATTAGCGGCTTTCTCTTTTACAAGTGCTAAAACATTACGACATATTTCTGGTACATTGACCTTTTCCCATTCCACTTCCAGCTGGTTGGCTTCAATTTTAGAGAGGTCTAAAATATCGTTGATGAGCGTTAGTAAGTGCTTACCACTTGACTGAATGATCTTTAAATACTCTTGGTGGTGTTGCCTAGTTGGATCGTAGCCTTGGGCTAAGAGTAGTTGGCTGAAACCGATGATTGAACTTAACGGTGTGCGGATTTCATGACTGGTGTTAGCCAGAAACTGGTTTTTAAGTTCATTGGTGCGCTCTAGTTTTTCGTTAGAACTACCTAGCTGTTGGGAGCGTTGCTGTAAAGATTGGATTTTTTTGAGTTGTATCAGTGTCCCCACACACTGCTTAATCGATCGGGTCAGGAATTGTGATCTCAGTTGAGATTGGGATGCTATGAGTGATTTATCCTCAGACTTGAGGGGCGTTTTCGAGATCATTAACCAACCAATAACAGCCCTAGCATCATCAGTTAAACGCCAGACATGATTTGGTTGTTGTGTCTCCAGCTGCTGTAAATCTTGGACTGCTATGACTTCTTGCAATTTCAATTGCAGTTTTTTATCTTTCTGATCTAGAAATATCAGTTGTGGACATGGCGAGTCAGAACAAGAAACATAACAAACCTGAGCGATTTTTTCTCGCGGCTGAAATAAAGCGATCGCTACCGTAATACTATTCAAAGCAATGGCGATCTCGTTCACCACAGTTTGGAAAATTTCCGCTTCTGTGTTTTTAGACTGGGAGACATGACTACAAACAGAAAGTAGGCAATCGTTAAGGCGACTTTGCAACTGGTTCAAGCTGCGTTCCAGCCACAACTCGGCACGAAGTTGCTGCATTGTTGTCAAAAGTTTTGGCGTTCCATCTACTGTTGAGTTTTGTTCTGGTAAGCTTGAATATTGCTGCATGGTCAAGTAGACCGTTAAACAAGTTTGGCTTGGCACAAAAAGGTTAACAAGATTTTATGTATATTAACTCACAATTGCCTCTTGTATATAAACTATAACTTGTCCTGTACATTGTCACTAGTAACAAGAAAATATTGTATAAACTTAAACCTCCTCAAATTCTGAGGAGCTTTAGATAGTAACTTTTTAGAAAAAACTGATGGATACACAAATTGCTCAACTAATCGTCAATGGCATTGCAGTAGGAAGCATTATTGCACTAGCAGCAGTCGGACTTACCCTTACTTACGGCATTTTACGGTTATCTAATTTTGCTCACGGTGATTTTTTAACTATGGGAGCCTATTTGACCCTGTTAGTAAATGCCGGTGGCATCAATATTTGGCTATCGATGATTTTGGCAGCAATGGGAACAGTAGCCGCAATGCTACTGGCAGAAAAATTGTTGTGGTCCAGAATGCGCTCAATTCGTGCCACTTCCACGACACTGATTATTATCTCTATTGGACTGGCCTTATTCCTCCGCAATGGCATTATCTTCCTTTGGGGCGGCCAGAACCAAAATTACGATTTACCCGTGACCACGGCGTTGAATATTTTTGGCATCCGAGTAGCGCAAAATCAATTATTGGTATTGGGGTTAGCAGTGATTGCAATTTTGGCACTGCACTATCTCCTGCAAAACACCAAAATTGGTAAAGCGATGCGAGCCGTGGCTGACGATCTAGATTTAGCGAGAGTTTCTGGGATCAATGTCGAGCAAGTCATCCTTTGGACTTGGATTATTGCCGGTACATTCACCTCTTTGGGTGGCAGTATGTATGGATTGATTACAGCCGTACGCCCGAATATGGGGTGGTTTTTGATTTTGCCCTTATTCGCTTCCGTAATTTTAGGAGGTATTGGTAATCCCTACGGTGCGATCGCCGCCGCTTTAATTATTGGTGTTACCCAAGAACTCAGCACCCTGTGGATAGGTTCACAGTATAAACAAGGTATAGCGCTGTTAATTATGATTTTGGTGCTGCTCATTCGCCCCAAAGGTTTATTCAAAGGCACGATTTGAGCAGCACCACTCCACTTCTAACTACTCAATGATGTGGAAGTAATAAGCTGCAACCAAGAAGTTAACAGCTAATAACAGTAATGCCCAACCAGCGCGAAAAGTGTACGGGGGTTTAGCTCCTGTGGATGGAACCGGCGAATTTTGAACTTTAGCCATAAGTCGTTCTCCTTCTTTGTTGACTTTCTCAGAAATACCAAACAGGTGTACCAAAAATCCAAATTCTTTAGAAATATTTGTGTCTTTGGTCATTTGTCATTAGTCATTGGTCATTAGTCATTGGGAAGTTACCGTCTTCTCCCCCCTGCTCCCTGCTCCCTGCCCCCCTGCCTCTTACTCCCCCTGCTCCCTGCTCCCTGCCCCCCTGCCTCTTACTCCTCCTCACCCGCATGGTAGGAACTACGAACCAAAGGTCCTGAACGGACGTGGTTGAATCCCATTTTCCATGCTATGCTCCCCAGTTCATCAAATTCTTCTGGAGTCCAGTATTTTTGAACGGGTAAATGTTCTAAGGAAGGACGCATATACTGGCCGATAGTCAGGCGATCGCACCCCACGTCCCTCAAATCCGCCATAGTTTCGATTACTTCCGCCCTCGTTTCGCCGTGTCCCAGCATCAAACCTGATTTGGTAGGAATAGTCGAATCAATTTCTTTAACTACCGCCAGCACTCGCAGCGAGCGATCATACTTGGCTCCCCGACGCACAGGGCCTGTTAACCGCCGCACAGTCTCCACATTGTGATTAAAACAAGCTGGCTTGGCTGTCACAATAGTGGCTATCCTTTGCCATTGGCCTAATTCCCCAGCACCCGCACCACCCCAAAAATCTGGAGTCAGCACTTCAACTTGAGTCTCTGGATTTAACAGGCGAATAGTATCAATTGTCTTCACAAACTGCCCCGCTCCCTGATCTGGCAAATCATCACGAGCGACGGAAGTTAGCACCACATAACGCAATCCCAAAAGCTGCACTGCTTCTGCTACTTTTCGCGGTTCCTCTGAGTCAATAGGCATTGGTGCATGACCTTTATCTACTTGACAAAAAGCACAAGAGCGTGTGCAGACTGAACCTAATAGCAAGAAAGTTGCAGTTTTTTGAGCATAGCACTCCCCTCTATTGGGGCATCGTCCTTCTTCGCAAATGGTGTGAATTTGGCGCTGCTTAATAATGCGTTGTACAGTAGAAAGCTCACTAGCTTTGCCAATTGGGCGACGTAACCAGCTAGGTATTGCCGTAATTTCCGACTTAAATTGGGCTGGCTGTAGCGAAGTCATAGACATCCAAGCAATATCTAAAAGTACTGTAGGGCAAATTTCCTCTGCACTTGAGCAAGGTTTAAGCCCCTAAATATCACCATGACACAAATTTCCCCAAATATAAGCACTAGTTTTTTAAAGTACTTCCGTTTTTGCCATTTATAGCGAAATATACTATCCCCCAATGAACAAAAAATTTGTATATAGTGGGAACACTCTCAAAATCAAAAGTGCTGAGTAATGTCAATCAGCAAAATCGCTATTTACATTTAATCTGTTAGAGCAATAAGTCGTGGCAAGCAACAAAATCTTAGTTATCGATGACACTACCGTTGTCAGGTTAAAAGTACGACAGATGTTGCCTCCGGGTAATTTCGAGGTCTTAGAAGCAAAAGACGGCTTGGAAGGATTGAATTTCATCCGTCAGGAAAAACTCAGCTTGATCATGTTGGACTTTCTCCTACCTAAAATGAGTGGTTGGGAAGTTTTTCAGCAAGTTCAAGCACAGCCGGAGTTAAGGAAGATTCCCTTGGTGATCATGTCTGGTCGTAAGGAAGAGGTGACAGAAAAATTTACAGAACCTTTTGAATACTTTGAATTTCTGGGAAAACCTTTTGACCAAAAGCAACTCATTACTGCGATTAAGTCAGCGATGGCCAAAGCCAAAAAGCCTCGCCCAGAAATCATTCCAGTAGCTGGTGTGGCTACTAAAAATATTCCGGTAGCCACTGTTGACACCAAGAAGATTCCCGTAGCCGCTTCTAGTATCGCAAATACGATAGTAGTGCCTTCGGATAATCACTCAGCTAACTCAGCAGAAATAAATGCGCTAAATGAAAAAGTTATCAAAATGCAAGCAGAAATCGACGGCTTAAAGAAACAGCTAGCTCAGGTGGTGACTTTTATTAAACAAAAAATCAAGTAGTATTTGTATTTACAGTCCTTCTGTGCCTTTCTTAATGCGTAGCCTCAAACACAAATTCTTGAGTGAATGTAAGTAAAAATATTTGGTTCAAAACCTAAAAAGAACAAGTAGTATTTATGTACTACTTGTTCTTGACAATAAAAGCTTAACTGCTGCTATATAAATATTAGACCAAGCTAGATATTTACTTCTTGCGTCAAAGGGAGCATGGGAGCGGTTATCCCTCAGCAAGCTTTCAAGGTTTAGCCAACCTTGATAAAACTATTGCTGCGTTTAAATCTCTATCCATCGCATGCCCACAATTGTGGCAATTGTAAACTCTTTCTGAAAGCGGCATATCTTGAATATGTCCGCAATTAGAACAGGTTTTAGTTGATGGAAACCAACGGTCAGCAATAATTATTTCACAACCAAACTTTTGAGCTTTATATTCTAGCTGGCGCTTAAATTCATGAAATCCGCAATCAGCAATTACTTGAGCAAGTCGTTTTCAGTATAAAATCGATGTCCCGATGGTGTTCTTTTGGCAAATAATTTCCCAGAATTGTCCCATCTCTGCAACGTTTTCACAGAAACTTCCATTTTTTCGGCAAATTCATGTGGTTTAAACATAAATACACTTATAGCTTTGTCTATAAGTGTATAAGTATGTCTATTTAATTGTCAACTTAGGATAGCTCTACAGAAGCATCGAAAAATTAGAAAATACTATCGCTCTTTGAAAGCATAAAATTTTCAAGCCTTTGCTCATCAAATGATTGTATTTTTGACTTGCTTATGCGAAGAATGCGAATTAGTTAAAACTCTGAATACCCAATAAATTAAAAGATTATCGCTATTATTACATCTTACTAAAATAACTGCACCCTAATTAGTAAGACAAAAAAACGTAGCCAGTAGTGGACTGACAAGCTTAAAATAGTGCATTAGACGTAGGTTGGGTTAAGCGCAGCGCAAACCAACGGGACCAATGATGTTGGGTTTCCTTACGTCAACCCAACCTACTGGCGTGGCAAGGCTAAAATGTTGCAATAGATTTTTGAGAAAATTGAGATAAATCAATGTTGTCTGCTTTTACCTAATGCACTATTTTAAGCTTGCCACGCCAGTAGCCTCGCTTGCACCGGAGGGGGTTGCGGGTGGGGTTCAAGTACTTATTAAAGTGGGAAATCCTATATGTTGGGTTTTAATTAGATAAATGTTTCTCATATTTTTATTTATATTGCATAACTAAAAAAAATATTTTAACCTGAGTTTTAATTTTTTTAACGTTATTTATATTTATATTATGGGAATAATAAAACAGAGCAACCTAAGTATGAGCATAACCTAGAATGTTAGTAGGATTAGATACTGTATACCCTATAATTGGCTATCGGATTACTGAGCCAATCTATTCAGGTAGCAAAACCCTAGTTTATCGGGGCATCAGAGAACAAGATCAAAAACCTGTGATCCTCAAACTGATGCGGAATGAATATCCTACTTTTGCTGAAATCGCTCAGTTCCGTAATCAATACAGTATTACCCAAAACCTGGATATACCCGGAGTTGTCAAACCCCATAGTTTGGAAAACTACGGCAACGGCTATATCCTAGTCATGGAAGACTTTGGCGGTATATCTCTTAAAGATTGGCAACAAAAAAAGCCGGACATGGAGAAAAATCCGGTTTCTTTAACTGCGTTTTTCCATATTGCTATTGAAGTTTCTTCCGCACTGGAAGGACTACACCACCATCGCATCATTCACAAGGATATCAAACCCGCTAACATTCTCATTAAACCCAAGACTAATGAGATTAAAATCATCGATTTTAGTCTTGCGAGTCTCTTACCGAAACAAATTCAAGTTATTACAAATCCTAACGTTTTAGAAGGCACACTAGCTTATATTTCTCCCGAACAAACGGGACGTATGAATCGAGGTATTGACTACCGCACTGATTTTTATTCTTTAGGTGTTACCTTCTTTGAACTCCTCACGGGACAGTTACCCTTCAGCAGCACTGACCCAATAGAGTTAGTATACTCGCACATTGCAAAAGAACCGCCAAAAGCTAGCCAGATTAACCCTAATATTCCCCCATCTTGTCTGAGATAATCAGCAAGCTAATGGCAAAAAATGCCGAAGACCGTTATCAAAGTGCATATGGACTCAAGCATGACTTAGAAATATGCCGCAAGCAGTGGCAAGAAAAAGAAGATATTGCAAATTTTGAATTAGGAAGTCGAGATATTTCTAACTGTTTTATTATTCCCGAAAAACTTTATGGCCGTCAACGTGAACTTAAAACTCTACTCGCCAGTTTTAACCGCGTGACACACGGGACAACAGAAATGATATTAGTCACGGGTTTTTCCGGGATTGGTAAAACTGCTATAGTCAACGAAATTCATAAGCCGATTGTCAGACAGCGTAGCTACTTTATAAAGGGTAAATTTGATCAATCTCAACATGATACCCCTTTGTCAGGATTAGTACAAGCTTTTAGGGATTTAATTGACCAACTAATTTCGGAAACTGATATTCAAATTCAACAGTGGAAGGAGAAAATTTTATCAGTATTGGGTACGCATGGTCAGGTAATTACTGATGTAATTCCTGAACTAGAAATGATTATTGGTAAACAACCTCCAGCTACAGATATTTCTGGTAGTGCTGCCCAAAATCGGTTTAACTTATTGTTCCAGAGATTCATACAAATTTTTAATACTAAAGAGCATCCTTTAGTAATTTTTCTGGATGACTTGCAATGGGCAGATAAAGATTCTTTGAATTTTATCCAATTATTAATGAGTGAAGCTACAGCTTCTATTGTTACAGACAAAATGCACAGGATAATGAAGGATAATGGGAGTTTATTAGTGATTGGTGCATACCGTGATAATGAAGTCTCAAATGCACATCCATTAAATTTGACATTACAAGAAATTGCTAAAACAGGAGCAACTATTAATAGCATAACTCTTTCACCCCTCAATCAATCAGATTTAAATGATTTGATTGTTGATACATTGCATTGTCAAGAAGTAGTTGCTGTTCCTTTGACACAAATTGTATTTGCTAAAACAAAAGGAAATCCCTTCTTTGTGACTCAATTCCTGAAGTCTTTACATGATGATGGACTAATTACATTGAATTTGGATCTTGGTCACTGGCAGTATGATATTACAAGAATTCAAGCATTAACTCTTACAGACGATGTAGTAGAATTCATGGCAATTCAAATCAAAAAACTGCCCAAAATTACTCATGACTTGTTGATATCCGCGGCTTGTATTGGTAATGAATTCGACTTAAAAACCCTTGCCACTATTCATGAAAAATCTATAGTAGATACAGCAAATGATTTATGGCCAGCCTTGCTTGATGGTTTAGTTTTGCCTCAAAATGAAGTATACAATTCTTTGTCAGAAGATGAGTATAAACAGCCAGAAGTTTCTAATAGAGAAGAATCACACAAATTAATAACTAATAATAATAATAAATTACCCAAATATAGCTTTGTACATGACCGGGTGCAACAAGCTGCTTATTCCTTAATTCCTATTGAACAAAAAAAAATAATTCACCTAAAAATAGGGCTATTGCTATTTAATGACATCCCTATTGAGCAGAGGGAAGAAAATATTTTTATTTTGGTTAATCAGCTTAACATTGCAATTGAATTCATCACAGAGCAAACTAAGCGCGATGAGCTATCTGAAATGAACCTGATTGCTGGACGTAAAGCTTTAGCATCCACAGCTTACTCAGCTGCGATTAAGTATTTAACGACTGGAATTAAACTGCTGGCGGGTGATAGTTGGGATATTAAATATGAGCTAACCCTAGCTTTATATGAGGCTGCGGCAGAGGCGGCATATTTGAATGGCGAATTTGAGCAGACAGAGCAACTGGTTCAGGTTGTGTTAGCAAAAGCTAATACATTATTGGAGAAGGTAAAAGTTTATGAAGTCACAATCCAGGCTTATGGGGCGCAGGGTAAAGCAATAAAAGCTGTCAAAACTGCACTAGCCTTTTTGACATTGTTGGGAGTGCAATTTCCAGAGCATCCTAGCCAGACTGATGTTCAGAAAGAAATGGAAATAACAACTTCAATTCTGGTTAATCGCAACATAGAAGAATTAATTGATTTACCAGAGATGAAGCAAGCAGAACCATTGGCAATCATGCGTATTTTGTCCAGTGCAATTGCTCTGGCTTATCAGTCTGTTCCTGAACTGATGCCTCTGATTTGCTTGAAACAAGTTAATTTATCGCTTAAATATGGTAATTCTCCCTTATCGGCCTTTGCATATGTTGCCTATGGTTTAATGCTGTGTGGTCCTTTGGAAGATATTGAACTTGGTTATCAGTTTGGCAAATTAGCTATAAGTCTATCATCACGCTTTAATCTTAAAGAAATTAAATCTAAAATTATCCAAACATTTAATGCTCATGTCAGGCATTGGAAGGAACCGATTAAGGAAGTTTTACAGCCTCTTTTAGAAGCTTATGCTGTTGGATTAGAAACAGGAGATTTAGAATTCGCTGCTTATTCTTTATATTCATACTGCTACATTTCCTATTTTAGCGGTCAGGAACTGACCCAACTTGAGCGGGAAATGGCAAACTACAGTTATGCCGCCTGCCAAATTAAGCAGGATGGCGTTTTTTACTGGATTCAAATTTATCGACAGACAGTATTAAATTTAATGGGTGCTGTTGAAAATCCCTGCCATTTGATTGGTGAAGCTTATGATGAGACAAAAATCCTGCCAGTTCAGATAAAAGCTAATGATGGAATTGCACTTTTGTATGTTTATCTATGTAAACTTTATTTGTGTTATCTATTTGGCAATTACCCTGAAGCAGTTAAAAATGCTGTCATAGCAGAGCAGTATTTACCTAGTGGAATTGGACAGTTTGTGGTTCCGCAATTATATTTTTATAGTTCTCTAGCATTGCTGGCTATATATGATGATGCCGAGCCATCTCAACAAGAACAAATCTTGGCTAAAGTACTAGCTAATCAACAAAAGATACGTAAATGGGCAGATCATGTGCCGATAAATCATTTACATAAATTTTATTTGATAGAGGCTGAAAAATATCGTATTTTGGCTCAATATTTGGAGGCAATGGAATATTATGACCGTGCCATCTCCCTGGCTCATGAACATGAATATATCCATGAAGAAGCTCTGGCTCAAGAACTTGCCAGTAAGTTTTATTTAGAATGGGGTAAGCAGAAGATTGCCCAAACTTACCTAACTGATGCTTACTATAGCTATGTTCGGTGGGGTGCATTAGCAAAAGTAAACGACTTAGAAAAACGCTATTCTCAATTACTGAAGTCTATTATTCAAGCAGAAAAGCTGAACCTACATTCTAGTGAAATAAGTACCTCTGAAAGTAGCATAACTCAATCTAACCCTAGTAATAAATCTATCTTAATTACTAATGAAGCTATGGTTAGTTCTAATACTAGTATGTCAGATATGCTGGACTTAGCAACTGTCATTAAAGCGTCTCAAGCACTTTCTGGGGAAATTGAATTACAGGAACTTCTTTCGACTTTAATGGAAGTTGTCATGGAAAACGCGGGAGCATCGAAATGTGTTTTAATTTTGAGTGAAAGTGATGAATTAACCTTAACAGTTACTGCCGTTAGTTACAGTTCAAATTCTATTGATACTAACATAAATTTTATAGCAACTGCTCTAGAATCTAGTACCGATGTTCCTATTTCTTTAATTAATTATGTAAAACGTACACGCGAAATATTCGTTGTTGATGATGTAAAAGCTCAAGCTACCTTAGCGGCAGATATCTACATTATTCATCAGGAAGCAAAAAGTTTGTTGTGTATCCCAATGATTAATCAAAGTAAATTGCTGGGCATTGTTTACCTAGAAAATAATTTGACCACAGGGGCATTTACACGCGATCGCTTAGAAGTTCTCAAACTTTTGACTAGCCAAGCAGCAATCTCTCTAGAGAATGCCATGCTTTACAAAAATTTAGCTCAAGCTAATGAGCGATTGGAGGTATACAACCACACTTTAGAGGAAAAAGTAGCCGAAAGAACATTAGAAATTAAAGAGAAAAATAAAAATTTGCAGCAAACTTTACAGGAATTGCAACGCACTCAGAGCCAATTAATTCAAAGTGAAAAAATGTCTTCCTTGGGGCAAATGGTAGCAGGAATTGCCCATGAAATTAACAATCCTATCAACTTTATTCATGGCAATCTTGTTCATACTAGTGATTATGTCGAAGATTTATTAGACTTGTTTGCTGTCTATCAACGTGAATATCCCTATCCAGCATCTAAAGTTGTCGAAAAAGCTGAAGAAATTGATCTAGATTTTCTAGTAGAAGACTTACCTAAAACTATAGATTCTATGAAAGTTGGAAGTTCGCGTATCCGAAATATCGTTTTAGGCTTACGTAATTTCTCCCGCCTGGATGAATCTGAAATGAAACCTGTTGATATTCATGAGGGGCTGGATAACACTTTAATGATTTTGCAGCATCGATTTAAGCAAAATACTACAAACGTAAAACGACTTGGAGATCAAACTTGTAGTGAAATTAAAATCATCAAAGAATACGGAGATATACCGATTATTACTTGTTACCCTAGTCAACTTAATCAAGTATTTATGAATATTCTTAGCAATGCAATTGATGCCTTGCAAGAGACACAAGTTAAAGAGCAAACCATTAGCAGTCCCACAATTCGTATTTGCACTGAACTAACAAAGTCTAATATGCTCAAGATTAGGTTTGCTGATAACGCCTTTGGTATGACAGCATCTGTGCGGCAAAAAATATTTGACCCATTTTTTACTACGAAACCAGTAGGTAGTGGTACAGGGTTGGGTTTGTCAATCAGTTATCAGATTGTTGTGGATAAACATCAGGGTAAGTTAACCTGTAATTCTGAACTGGGACAGGGTACTGAGTTTGTAATTGAAATACCCATAGGATAGTGATGAAGTAAGCAACGGCGTTTAGCCATTGCTTACTTCATCACATTTCATCTGAGAGAGGTAGACAAGGGCGGGCAAGATGCCATAGGTGTCAAGTTAAAATGTGTACTTCATTTATTTGCAAAGTGCGGTATTAACCCACTTCTATAGCTGAACTTTCAGCTATCTCGGAATTATTTGCCGATGAAAGCCTTTTTCCGCGTAATTCTTTGCGGATGTATTGATAGGTGGATGGATTTACGGGCATCATCACTTCTGCAATGCGCTGCCAGCCAGAAGTATGACTTTTCACTCTCATATCTTGTATCAGTTGTTCGAGGTGATGAAAGTTAAACGGGGATGTACATCCCCCATTACCTCCACCTGCGGGCCACTTAGTTTGTCTCCAGTAAATTTCTGCTTCCATATCCTGAATCATTTCGGCGTTTGAGGGTAATAGCAAATTGCCTTTAACATACTCAGCTAACCACCATGATCCAACCTCAGACGTTAGTTGGCTAAAGAAACTGGAGTTGTAGCCGACAAAGCCTAGTTGAGGAATATTAGGGTGGATGAGATTGCGGTATAAGTGGAAATAGCTTTGGTCATCAATCAGCATCTGACGATACTTGTTTTCGAGAAAGGGGACATCTTGGCGAAATCCTGTCCCAAAGATGACGACATCTGCGTGTAACTGTTCACCATTCTCTAGTTCTACTCCATCACTATTAAACCGAGCGATCGCTGTCTTTTTCGCCTTGAGTTTGCCAGAGGCTAAATACTTGTAAAAATTTGTGGGCGCGATCGCACTCGAACAGTTCACTGATTCATATAGAGGTTTGTCAGGTAACATTCCACAACTATCAAGACCGAACTGTAAGCGCACGAGAATCTCCTTCAATTTCCAGAAAGCCCATACGATGGGCTTTCCTATAGTATGTAGCGCCCACTCTATCCCTTGCAGGTGTCGGTAAGGAAACCAAGCTTCTGCAAAACGAGTTAACAGAACATACTTGATATTGAATAGACCTAGGAAATATTTCGGCATCTTCCACAAAGAATGTCGAAACAGCAAAGTACATTCTTTGGCTTGAGAAACAATTTGAGTAGCTATATCAGTTGCAGACCGGCCAAAGCCCACAATGATGATCCGCTTACCCTCAACCTGGCAAATATCATTTAATTCGGTAGAATGTAGCACCTGACCTCCAGATGCTACAAACTCTTTCTGCCCAGGGAAGAATGGCATTTTAGGGATATTAAAAATACCGTTACACACGAGAACAAAATCAAACTCGTATTTATTCTGTGTGTTCTGATCATTCGACTTAATGCTAACTATCCATCCTGGCTGTACTCCAGTTTTTCTTTCAATCTGAATAACTTCCGTTTGAAATCGAATTTTTTCAACAATTCCGAAGTGCTGTGCATAAGACTTCAAGTAATTCTGCATCTGTTCAGCAGTAGGCCACTCTGGATAAAATGCAGGCATAGGATAATCTGTGAACGCATAGGTATCACGAGGATTCTGGGTGGTTAGTCCTACATAAGTCCGAGAACTTTCCCACACACCACCAAGTCCCTTCTGCTTCTCAAACACAGTGACTTCGTAGCTTTCTTCCATAAATGTTTTAGCTGCCACTAGACCACTAATGCCCGCACCAATAATGCAAATATGCTGAATTTTTGAATTCATTTTATTGGGGGATTGATGAAGCTAATGTCGGCAGAGATACCTTGCTTGATAGTTGATATTGCAAGAATTTCAGCAGTGGGTGAATATGTACATCCTCTAACCATTCGCTAGCTATATCTTCAATAACATGATGCTCTGCAATCAGAGTATGCTTGCAATAATGGCGAACGATGGGGTGGATACCAGAACTGAGTGCGGCTCGATCAATGTCATCTTTGTGGATGCGCTCAACAGCAAGAGGATCTGGGCTGGCAAAAATAATATCTAGTCCAAATTCCAAAGTCAGAGTATAGTAGTGTTCCTCCTCACCTAAGTCGCTTTCATGTACATAATCTGTTGGGATATCTTCGTAGTACTTGACTGTGTTACTATCTTTGAGGACGATAATTAGGTCGCAAAGAAAGCCTGTTTGCTGCCATAAACCTGAACTTTGATTTGCCCGTTTGAGAATAGCTTTAGCCAAGTATTCAGGAGTAAGTTTAATTTCTTGACATGGTAACTCTTGATTATGGTACTTACGATTTAAAATGTGATAAAGGGAACGAATATTATAACGGAACCCATGAATAAAGCCTGATTGCTTCTTCTTGTAATCCCGCATGTGCATTAGCACTCCAATAAAATACAAGTCCTTAATGTTAGTTGATTCCCATTCACTAGTTTGATTGGGAAAGCGATTGTTGATAGCTAGATCAGGCACAGATGACTCGTCAAATATAGAAGTATCAAAGCAAAATCCAGTACACAAAATTACGCGATCATAGATTAAATCCTCAACTTCTCCATCTGCATGTCCATAAGTAAAGGTCACAATGTATTGACCGTTCTGATAATCAATTTTATTGACTATAGCATCTAAAATTACATTTTGAGATTTGAGTTGATATGAATCTATGAGATTATTATTGATTGCTCGCAGATGTCCTACGTATTTAGTTTTCCACGATAAAGAGACCGGTGATGGGCTAGTGATATGAATCAGTGCAGTAGTTCCGACTAAATGGTCAGCAGTTTCAAATCCAGAGTTTCCTTTACCAATAATTAATACTTTTTGATTAGCAAAATCTTCTGGATTTATCGAGATATCAGTGTATTTTTCTGTTAACTCGATTCCAGGAATTGCTGGTATATATGGTTTAGAAAAACCAGTCGCTATAATCAGACGGTCTGCCGAATAAATATTCCCATTGCTGTCTATCACCATAAACTTGTCATTTTTAGCAATTTTGACAACTTGGCAATTGTATTTAATCTTAATTTCAAAATGATTGGCAAAATCGCCGAGGTATTTAACCAAATCATCTGTGTGGGGGAAATACTGCCTGCTATAGTGCTTAAATTTCATTTCTTCACTATCACTCAAGAGTGAATTCCAATCCCATCTGAGGTTAATTTCTGGGTCATCGTAGCCCGTATACACCTTGTTAATTGAAATTAATTTCTTATGCCTAGGGAAATTTGTAAAGTAATTACCAGGAATATCAGATCCTTCTAATATCAGATAATTAGAATTAGATTTTTCCAGAAAATAACCCAACTGTAAACCCGCCGGACCCGCACCAATAATTAAGTATTCGATGTTTGTGACTACATTCATGACTTTTCCTCTTCAAATTTATACTTGAGTTTTGACGAATGCCAGTATTTTTTAATTAGCTTTTGCAACTTGGCGCTTTGTAGATTCTTGAGCATGAATTAAAAGATAGTTGGTAAAGCTTGTAAAAAGATCAAACACTTTTTCAACCAGTTCATAAGCTTCCTGTAGATTTTCTTCTGACAATTGAATATTTTGCATAAATTCTTCTACTTCAGGTGAGCCAGTTGTATGCCCAGTCTCTACATTTAAATGAAAATCAGCAAAGTAAAGAAGTTTTGTTTGGGTAGTTTCCTGAAATTGCTTACCAACTGTAGATGCAACTACAAACATGACATTTCCAGTTGCTTCGATGACTTCAATTAATACCAATTTCTGGATCAAAGTAGCTTGGAAACTATATCTACAAAGTTTATACACTAACTGGCGAGACATTTCTGTTTCTTGACCCCAAATAAATTTAAATGCATCGATAGAATGCATTCCTTGGTTAATTTGTAAAAGTTGACAGTCCTCTAAAAACCATAACCAGTGATGATCATCTTCATAAGTATGTTTGTTGATGATTACCTGAATTGGATCGCTACTTTGTTCGTCTCTAAAAACATATTTGTTTAAGTCTCCAAAACTCATAATAAAAGGAGCCGCGTATGATGCCCAAGCAAGCCTTTCTTTGGGATCAATACTTTGATCTCTCATGAATTCAAATAATGGTAAACTCGCAAATTCCTGTTTTTTTTCTTCAATAAATACGAGTAATTCTCTCATTGTTAAATCTCCCTAATTCAATAATTTACGTTATGACAAATTAACTGTTGCACCATAAATCAGCAAATTATTTCTATCGCTCTTGCATGAATATCCCTATTCCCTAATAAATTGATTTATTTAGCTACGCAAACGCAATGAATTTGTGTCTATTAGAATGAATAATTACTACAAATTCATCTATTAACTCATTTTTGAAAAATTGAGTTACGGCTGAGTTCTAGCCTGAGCTATAAATAACTCTGATTCACTAGATTTGTTTGATTACTTTGCCAGAAAAGTATACTGTTCGCAAATTATCTTTGCACTTCTGGTAACTACATTTGAAGCTATAAATTACGGTTTAAATTTGAATTTATATGACTATTGTTTGATTTTTTCTTAAAAATGATAACAGTAATTTTATGGAAGTTTCCTCGATATATTTAAAAAATCACAAATCCTTTTGTTTTTATTAATTAAGTAATAATACATATAAATTACTACTTGCATCATATCTCTCAGTTAAATTCAACCTTAAATTTATCTATAAATATTCTTAATTAGACCTCAAGGACTAATTTATTCTTCTCTCTCAAAGGTATAATTTTTACTAGCATTACTTACAACTTAAAAAGATCAAAATTTTCTCACGCAAAATCTTTATTTATACCTATAAATACATCTAATGACAAGCAATAAAATTAGTATAATTTTCATATAACACTTAAATAAACAGCAAATATCATTCAAATAGGTGATGACAAACTAAAAAAAATAACGTATATGTCTGTCGCGCAACTGAATGACTGATTGCCAGACGATCATGCAAATGAGCAAAGATATCCTGTGGAAGCCATCTGTTGGGTATGGTTATTCCATATCAATAGTAAGAATCAACACCTTTTTGGGAAAGCTAATGAACAAGGGGTAGCGCGATCGCACAGCCGGTTCTAGCCTCCTGATTACTCTCTCTGAAGAAAAGCAGAGAAGGAATATTGGCTCATATCTCTGACTCTGTACTCTAACAATACGGACTGACTCAAAAAATCTCAGAAGATAATACAACGGCATTTCAGCATAATTAAACAAAAAAATAATTATAAGATTTATCAAAACTAAAAAATAAAAATGTCTAATCTCCCAAAAAAAGATTTAATTTTAATTGTCGATGATACAAATACCAATTTAGAAATCATCTCAAAGATAATGGAGTGGGAATGTCAGATGATGTTCAGCAGAAAATATTTGAATATTTATTTACAACTAAACCTGTAGGACAGGGTACTGGTTTAGGATTATCAATTGCGCGTCAAATTATTGTAGAGAAGCACCAGGGAAGTCTGGAAGTGAATTCCGCACCAGGAAAAGGTTCTGAATTCGTGATCACTATTCCTATTGATTAGATGACAAATATATTTATTTAAAAATTTAAATCTAAGTTGGGGCGCAATAAGTTCCGCCCCAACAGTTTCAGCCATGAGTTAACAAGAGAACAATCTACAACTCCTCTGGTTCCTGTGTGGAGATTGCACTTATTTGAGTTCTCTCAAAAATTGTTGCTTGTAGCATTGCAGTGTGAGAGATAGAATTGTTCGCCAGTGTAAATAGTGGATTGGACAAAACCCCAGCAATGGTGGTAGCGATTAAAGTTACTATCAGTCCCACTTGCAAAGGTCTAAATCCGGGCAAATTCCACTTAATTTCGGGATAATTCTTGACTACTTCGGACATTTCTTGAGGTTCTTTGACTACCATCATTTTGACTACGCGAATGTAGTAGTAGATGGAGACAACGCTGGTAACTAAACCAAGTAAAACTAACCAGTAAAGTCCAGCTTGCCAACCTGCCCAAAATAAGTAGATTTTCCCGAAAAACCCAGCTAATGGCGGAATACCACCTAAAGAAAGTAGGGAGATACTCAAAGCCAATGTCAAAAGTGGGTCTTTTTGATACAAGCCAGAGTATTCGGCAATTTGGTCGGTTCCTGTGCGTAGGGAGAAGAGAATGATGCAGGTAAACCCGCACAGGTTCATGAACAGGTAAACCATCAGGTAAAATACCATACTGGCATATCCGGCTTCAGTACCGGCAATCATGCCAATCATCACAAATCCAGCTTGAGCAATGGATGAATAAGCTAACATCCGTTTCATGCTGGTTTGGGCGAGGGCGACGACGTTACCCAACACCATACTCAGAACTGCAAGGGCGGTGAAAATAAATCTCCATTCGTCTGCAACGAGGGGGAAGACTGTTGTCAGTAAGCGAATGGCTAGGGCAAATCCAGCAGCTTTGGAACCCACAGATAAAAAGGCAATCACTGGGGTGGGAGCGCCTTCGTAAACGTCTGGTGTCCATTGGTGAAAGGGTGCGGCGGAAATTTTAAAGCCGATACCTGCAATCACGAAAATGAGTGCAATTACCAAACCTAAAGATTGACCAATATTAGCTGCGGCTATACCATTGGCGATCGCACCTAATTCTGTTTCTCCACCGGATAAACCATACAGCAGCGAAACGCCGTATAAAAATATTGCCGTACTGGAAGCTCCAATCAACAGGTATTTCAGCGCAGCTTCGTTAGAGCGGGGGTCACGCTTGGTATAACCCGTGAGCAAGTAAGAGGAAATACTGAGAGTTTCTAGTGAGATGAAAATCATCACTAACTCACTAGCACCGGATAAAAACATTCCTCCCAGAGTTGCAGTTAGCAAAATGGCGATGAATTCGGCTAAAGCAGTACCACTCTGCTCAATGTAGCGAATTGACATCAAGATAGTGACAGCAGCAGACAACGCGATAATACCGCGAAAGACAATACTGAGGTCATCACCAATAAAGCTCCCGGTAAAGGAGATGGGATTAGTCGCATCCCATTGAAGATAGAGTGCGCCCACCGCAGCGACTAAACCTGCGATCGCCAGATATCCAATCCAGCGTGAAGATGTACGTCCCAAAATCAAATCAACAATCAAAACCCCTAAGAGGGTGACAATTACAATCCCCTCTGGCAAAATCGTTCCAGCATTCAACTGGGATGTAAGATTAGCAAAATCCATGAGATATATAGGTTTTGACGATTAGACATTAAGGCTAGCTGAGTTTATTCTATCTATTGTTCTTCACCAAAGTTGCATTTATATTTTTGGGGAGTGGGGAGAAGAGGAACGGGTGCAGGGGGCAGGGGAGAAGAGGAACGGGTGCAGGGGGCAGGGAGCAGGGGAGAAGAAGAATGGTTGCTAAGTAACCGGAAGTTTAAAATAATTTCTTACTCCCCCTTGCTCCGGTGTTCCCTGCTCCCTTGCCTCTTTTTCAACGGGATGTAGATATTAGCGATCGCCTGCGAAACCTTTCGGCGGTCAGGTAATCGTCAAAGTGCCTACGATAATTTTTCCTTTAAAAACCCAGTTCCCAGTCACCAGAACTTTTTAGCCATGAATACCACCTGGCAATAATTACGGGTATCGTTGAAACTGTATTCGCCAATTGTGCCTCAGATAAGTTAAAGATGGAAATAACTGGCGATTGACTTTCAAAGGTTGCTTCTCCCATTATCAAAAGAACTACAACAACTGAAGTTGAGAGAATTCTACCCCTTTTGGGCAGTTTGTGTAAGGATAAAATCACATCTCTAAGCGTGACGTTTTATCTTGACATTGCACCGAAATTAACTCAACTCGACTTTTTAGCTTCAAAGCTACTCTTTTTCTTGAAATTTCCATGTCAACTCTCGTCATCGTTGAATCTCCGACCAAAGCTCGTACCATTCGCAACTACCTGCCAAAAGACTATCGGGTGGAAGCGTCTATGGGTCATGTCCGTGACCTACCCCAATCGGCTAGTGAAATTCCCGCCTCTGTGAAAGCAGAACGGTGGGCGCAGCTGGGGGTAAATGTAGACGCAGACTTTGAACCGGTGTATGTTGTCCCCAAAGACAAAAAGAAAGTTGTTACCCAGCTCAAAGATGCCCTCAAAGGTGTTGATGAACTGATTCTGGCAACTGACGAAGACCGGGAAGGTGAAAGCATCAGTTGGCATTTATACCAACTGCTGAAACCCAAAGTTCCCACCAAGCGAATGGTGTTTCACGAAATTACCCAAGAAGCTATCAAAAAAGCTTTGAATAACTGCCGTGATATTGATGAGCAGTTAGTTCGCGCCCAAGAAACACGGCGCATTTTGGATCGATTGGTTGGTTATACCTTGTCGCCTTTGCTGTGGAAAAAAATCGCCTGGGGATTATCTGCTGGGCGAGTGCAATCTGTAGCTGTGCGACTTTTAGTCAAAAAGGAACGCCAACGCCGCGCTTTCCATGAAGGGACATATTGGGATTTAAAAGCTAGCTTGGTGCAGGATAAAACTGCCTTTGCTGCCCAATTGACCAGCCTGGGAGGAACCAAAGTAGCCACTGGTAGCGATTTTGATGCCGCCACAGGACAAATTACCGCCGGGCGCAATGTCTTGTTGCTCAACGAAGAGGAAGCGATCGCTCTCCAGGAACGCTTGACCGGGAAAACCTGGAATGTTAACAGCATCGACGAACGCCCGGTAACGCGTAAACCTGCGCCACCGTTTACTACTTCGACACTGCAACAAGAATCCAACCGCAAACTGCGCCTCTCAGCTAGAGACACAATGCGAACTGCCCAGAATTTGTATGAGCAAGGTTATATCACCTATATGCGTACAGATTCCGTGCATTTATCTGATCAGGCGCTGACGGCTGCTCGTAGCTGTGTAGAACAACTTTATGGTAAAAACTACCTCAGTCCCGAACCTCGGCAATACACCACCAAATCGAAAGGCGCACAAGAAGCCCACGAAGCCATTCGTCCGGCGGGTAGTACTTTCCGTACTCCCCAAGAAACTGGTTTAGGTGGTCGGGAACTTGCGGTTTATGACTTGATTTGGAAGCGCACTGTTGCCAGTCAAATGGCTGACTGTCGGCAAACCCAAATTAGCGTCCAGTTGCAAGTTGAAGATGCTGGCTTTCGTTCTTCTGGTAAGCGCATTGATTTTCCGGGATTCTTGCGCGCTTATGTGGAAGGTTCAGATGATCCAGATGCAGCTTTAGAAGATCAGGAAGTCATTTTACCCAGTTTAAAAGTGGGTGATCATCCAGATTGTACTGATTTAGAAGCTGTGGGTCACGAAACCCAACCACCAGCCAGATATACCGAAGCTACTCTAGTAAAAACCTTAGAAAGTGAAGGCATTGGTCGCCCTAGTACCTACGCCAGTATCATCGGCACAATCATCGATAAGGGTTACGCCCAATTGGTGAGTAACGCCTTGATTCCTACTTTTACAGCTTTCGCCGTCACTAACCTCTTAGAAAAGTATTTCCCGGATGTTGTAGACCCCAGTTTCACTTCCAAGATGGAACAAACCCTGGATGATATTGCCACAGGCGAAGCTAAGTGGTTGCCATATTTGCGGGAATTTTATCTGGGAGACAAAGGTTTAGAAACTTTAGTCAGAGAACAGGAAAGTCAAATCGATGCCACTCAAGCCAGAACGGTATTACTGGAAAATTTAGATGCTAAAGTCCGCATTGGCAAATATGGACCCTACATCGAAGTTGACAATAATGGCACTGTGGTTACTGCATCAATTCCCAAAGACCTGACACCCTCTGACCTCGACCCGAAACAGGTAGAAGTGTTACTGCGGCAAAAAACCGTGGGGCCTGACCAAGTAGGTCGGCATCCTGAAACTGGTGAACCAATTTATCTGAAAATTGGTACTTACGGTCCTTATGTACAGTTGGGTGATAAAACCGACGAAAATCCTAAACCCAAACAAACTTCTCTACCTAAAGGTGTCACTCCCGAAAATGTCACCTTAGACATGGCTGTGGGTCTCTTGGCTCTACCCCGGACATTGGGATTACATCCAGACACAGGTAAGAAAATTCAAGCCAGTTTGGGGCGTTTTGGCCCTTACGTCGTTCACGACCAAGGCAAGGAAGGCAAAGACTATCGTTCTCTCAAAGCTGCTGATAATGTGCTGACAGTTTCCCTGGAACGAGCGTTGGAATTATTATCCGAACCGAAAAAGGGACGTGGCTCTAGCAGTAGCAAGTCTAAGGCAGCTTTACGCGAATTGGGTATGCACCCTGAAGAAGGTACGCCTGTGAATATTTATGATGGACCCTATGGACCTTATATCAAGCACGGCAAAGTTAATGTGAGCATCCCAGAAGGCCAATCGGTAGAAGATGTGACATTATCTACAGCGCTAGAATTATTAGCAAGCAAAGCATCTACCAAAAAAACTACTCGCAAAACGAGTAAATCAACAACTTCACGAGCTAAGTCAACTGCTAAATCATCTCAGACGAGCGCTAAAAAAAATGATGCTGAAGGTTAGTTAGGGTCAAGAATCAAAAGTCCGTAGTGGTGAAAACTTACTAACTCTGGACTTTTGGCTCTCAATGGGGAACATCCATCATTAGTGAAATGCCATTATGTAGGTTTGTAATGTGATAATCTAAAAAGTAGGGTGAATCACAACTCTCAATTCTAGAGGTAGCTCACTTCCAGAATTAATTGATCGCGTTGGGCTACAGCGTCAAAGCTTACTGAGGGATAGCTGCTCCCATGCTCCCGATGAAGTCAGAAATAAAGTCTAGTTTTGTCTAGTTTTTATATAGCAGGTGCAAAAGTACGCGAGTTCTGCGTAGCTGTTAGTCAAAATATTGAGGTAGTATCTCAGGAGCGATAAGTTCAATGGACTATATAGATAAAGTGCTAGAAAAATTGAAGGCGTTGGCACGCAAGCTGATTGATGGCTTATTAGGGCCAGAATGCGAGCCGGAACCGGAACTAATTCCGATTCCTGTACATGAGCGCACACGTCGCCGTTAAGCAGCCCAAAGAAATTGAACTCATCTTCACCATTGATCAGCATTTTAGTGCTGCACGGGCCAAATCTAAATTTACTAGGACAGCGAGAACCAGGAATTTATGGTTCCTTGGGGCTGGCTGAAATTAATCGCTTGTTAAAAGAAGAAGCTTTGAAGTTTCAGGCGAAGGTAATTCCTGTGCAGTCAAATCATGAGGGGGTTTTGGTAGATACTATTCATGGGGCTTTAGGAAAACATCAGGGAATTTTGATTAATGCCGGGGCTTACACCCATACTAGTGTGGCTTTACGGGACGCGATCGCTGGTGTTAACCTACCTACAGTTGAAGTTCATCTGAGCAATATTTATCGCCGGGAAGACTTCCGCCACCATTCTTTTATCGCTCCCGTCGCCATCGGCCAAATAAGTGGTTTTGGTGTGCAAAGTTACTTGCTGGGCTTACAGGCTCTAGTGCATCATTTACAAAATAAATAAGTTAAGATTTATTTTTTGTGAATATGCGCTATCCACTAATTAATCGCTTTAAAGGTACTTTATTAGGGGCATTACTGGGTGAAGTTTTAGCCAAAGATGCTAAAGAGCCGGATTTTTTGGCCTCTGATGTCAGCACCATAGCAGTTCTGAGCGCTCAAAGCTTAATCGAGTTAGGCAAATTAGATATAGATAATTGGCTAAAGCGTCATCAAACAAAATCTCCTCATTTAGATATAACTGATGGTGTTTTACCAAAAGCTATGATTGCCACATTACCAGTGGCACTTTTTTTTCATGAAAATCCGGCCAACCTGCGACAAAACCTGCTGCATCTGTTGCCAATATGGGAAGATGATCCAATTGTCAGGGATGGCACACTAGCCGTAGGATATGCGATCGCTCAATGTTTCACGGAAAAGCTTGATCCTCTAACCCTGATACCGGAAATCATCGCCTTTATTGGAGAAACATCGACACTTTTACCAAAAAAGTTACTAAAACTTAATGATTTATTAGCTCAAGGAGTTGGGTTAGAATCGGCACAAGCGGAATTCAGCAGACAAGAAGAGCCGAGTAATCTGATTGCTATGGCATTTTACTGCTTTCTCAGCACCTTGGAAGACCTACGTCTAGCGGTTTTACGGGCTACTCACCAGGAGAATATTTGGCGAGAAGAAACTGGAAATTTAGATTCCCAAACCATTACCACAATTACAGGGGCTTTATCAGGAGCTTACAACAGTATTGCGGGTATTCCCGTAAAATGGCGGGTTTTGTTATGTCCCACTAATTTAGCCAATTGGGAACTAACAAATTTTTCCCAGGTGTTAGAATTAGCTGACGCACTGGTTGCTGTATGGTCAGGAGTGTATGATCCCGCCTTAAATTTAAAGGAGTATTCAGAGGAGGGATTTGTCAGATATGAAGAACAGGCTCAACTTTGCGTCTTTGCATCTCCTCGCATTATCCAGTCGCGTTAATGTTACAGTCACTGTTCAAGGTGTAGGCACAAAATACCAGATCATAAATCGAAAATTTAGTAGTATTCTACTCTTCAAGTATAACCTTAGTCTGTAGGTAGCTATTGTGTGCGATCGCCTGCAACCAGATCCCATCACCGATGTTCTCATCGCGTCCAGTACAACTGGGACTATTTTGAAGATTGTCTTGTTTTGAGTGATCAAAGTAAGGCGGCTCCAGATAATATGAAAAAGCAGCAATTTTTTCAATTTTTTGACCACAGCGAACACCAGAAACCAGAAATAGCACACAGAGCAATGGCAAAAACGGTCAGGATTCGACGGGGAATTGATGCAGTATGTCTAAGCTGGGTGCATTCTAAGCGTTCTTCTGTTGTTTTAGCGATCGCTGTAGTATCTCTTACAGGGGTTATGGGGCATAAACTATACAATCAACCCCAGTTGGCAGTTGGTACTCCTGCACCCGAAACGATGAAAGCACCCTATACTGCTAGCATTGAGGATAAAGAAGAAACAGAAGCCCAACGCCAAGCCGCTAGTAGAAGTTCCATCCCAGTGTTGATGGTCGATGTCCAAAGAACCGAAAGAATCAACAAAAATTTACAGCAACTTCTGGATGAAGGAAGTAAAATTCGCACCACTGCCGGAATTTTTCCTTTTTTTGATACATCAGTTTTATCTATTCCTACCCAGCATTATCTTCGCTCTTGTTCTGCCTCGGAATGGAAAACGCTACTAATAACTTTACAAAATACTAGCCAACAGAAATCAGGCTTGTTAATGGGCCAAAACAGTACTAATGTGGGAAATAGACAGCCAAGCAGCATAGCTCAAAAACTTCCCACTTCCCAATATCTGCCTTTATTTCCATCATCTACGGGTTCACAGATTTCAGAACACCAATCACTGTCTCATCTCCTCAATTCAGGTAGTCTCCCTCTGTTTCTGTCTCCTTTAGAGGAAAAACCCGTTAATATTTCCCAAAATACTGAGTTTACTCAAGCAGTAGCGGAACTCAAAGCTTATCGCGCCTCCACTTCAGAGCAAAATTTAGATTCACTTATAGTCCAAACCTCGCAAGTACGCCAAGCATACACCCAAGCAAAAATCCAACTTTTACAGCCAGAGAAAGCCAATTCTAAGAGAGTTTACAGCGAAACTGCGCTCCTGAAATTATCAGATAACGAATGGGTCCAAGCACAAACAGGAATTCGCCAGAGTGCAGATAGGATTTTGGCTCAAGGAATTCCCCCAGGATTACCCTCAAGTATTCTCCAGAATGCGGTGAAGCTCAACGTACAGGAATTGGTGCCAAAAAATGCTGAACCATTGGTAAGCAAATTGTTGTTAGCTGTGCTGCAACCCAATCTCAAGAATGATGAAGAACAAACGAAACAACAAATACAGCAAGCTTCAGATGGTGTATCACCTGTGATGGTGGAGGTGCAGCAAGGACATCTGATTGTCACCAAGGGTGAGGAGATTACTAAATGGCACTTTGATGTCCTAGAACATTATCAATTAATTCGCCGGGAGAATAACTGGCTACAATTGGCAAAATTAGCCGGCATTGTGACTGTAGCTATTGGCGTTTTTGTTGTAGTTGGAAGACAAAGGTCGTGCAAATTGCGCCAGCGCGATTACCTGTTAGTACTGCTACTGACCCTAAGTACCCCAGGAGTGCTAGCCTTGGGCTTACCGTATACCACTTGGAGCGCCGTTGGTTTATTGTTGGGTAGCTTCTATGCACCTGTTTTAGGTGTGACTGTTGTGGGACTGCTGCTGCTAATTCTACCCATGACTGTGGAAATCAGCATAATTTCGCTTTTGGCTGGTGGGGCGGCGGGAATATTGGGTAGTAGCATGGCGCAAAAATTGCGATCGCGTGAAGAATTAGCATTATTAGGTGTAGCGATCGCTGTAACTCAGGGTGGTGTATACCTGATCATGAACCTCCTCACAGGTGCAGCATTTGGCGGCGGTTGGTATTTCGTACTTCAAAGCTCAGGATTATTTGCTTTATCTGGTTTAGCTTGGAGTATTGTGGCCTTGGGCTTAAGTCCTTATCTGGAAAAAGTATTTGATTTAGTTACCCCGATTCGATTAGCTGAACTAGCCAATCCAAATCGCCCCTTATTAAAACGATTAGCCACTGAAACCCCTGGAACCTTTCAACATACTTTGTTGGTGGCTACTTTAGCTGAAGCTGCTGCCAAACAACTGGGATGTAATGTAGAACTAGTCAGGGCTGGAACTCTGTATCATGACATCGGCAAAATGCACGACCCTCTGGGCTTTATTGAAAATCAAATGGGGGGACCGAATAAACATGAAACCGAGATTCAAGATCCTTGGAAAAGTGCCGCAATTATCAAAAAGCACGTGACTGAGGGGTTGGTAATGGCGCAAAAACACCTTTTACCCACAGCGATCCAAGCTTTTATTCCTGAGCATCAAGGAACAATGTTGATTGCCTATTTCTATCACCAAGCACAAGAATTGTGCCAGGAAGATCCCAACTTAATCCTAGATGATGCCGATTTTCGCTATGAAGGACCCATTCCTCAATCACGGGAAACGGGCATAGTCATGTTAGCAGACTCCTGCGAAGCGGCATTGCGATCGCTCAAAGATGCCACTCCAGAACAAGCCTTAGCCATGCTCAATAATATTCTCCGTGCCAAATGGCAAGACAATCAAATGGTAGATTCAGGACTGACACGACAAGAAATGTCAGAAATCAGTCAAATCTTTGTCGATGTTTGGCAGCAATTTCACCACAAGCGCATCGCTTACCCCAAATTAAAAGCAGGTAAAAATGGGTAATTGTCATCAATACTGTTCTTTTTAAGGTAGATTTAGTTATGAAAATTGTTTCTATAAAAATTAAAAATTATCGAGCCTTTGAATCTGTAGAAATCACAGAAATTCCCACCTTTTGCGTGATCATCGGAGCCAATGGTACAGGTAAATCTACACTATTCGATATTTTTGGTTTTCTCCGCGATGCCCTAAAAAATAACATTCGTCAAGCCCTTCAGATCCGAGGTGGATTTAATGAAGTCGTCACTAGAGGCAAAGAACAAGAAGATATTGAAATAGAACTAAAATTCCGCATGAATATTCTGGAAACAGAGCGCCTCGTTACCTATATTTTAAATGTTGGACAAGAAGAAAGACGACCCTTAGTTAAAAGAGAAATTCTCCGGTACAAACGCGGCGAATACGGTTCTCCCTATCAATTTCTCAAGTTCCAGAACGGTAAAGGATATGCCATCACCAATGAAGAAAACTTTGAACAGACCGACGAAGAACTAGAACGGGAAGAACAACAACTCGAATCCAATGATATTTTAGCAATTAAAGGACTGGGGCAGTTTCAACGTTTCAAAGCCGCCAGCGCCTTCCGTTCACTAATTGAAAATTGGCACGTTTCCGACTTCCATATCAGCGATGCCAGAGGCAGCAAAGACGCACTCTATGCCGAACATCTCTCCCCCACAGGCGATAATATGGCAGTCGTTGCCCAATATATTTATCAAAACCATCCCGATATATTCCGAACCATCCTCACAAAAATGCAGGAAAGAGTCCCCGGTATTTCCAAAGTAGAAGCAAAAGAAACAGAAGACGGCAGATTAATCCTCAAGTTTCAAGACCAAGCTTTTAAAGACCCCTTTATAGATCGCTATGTTTCTGATGGCACAATGAAAATGTTTGCCTATTTAATTCTGCTCTTCGATCCTAAACCCCATCCTTTACTATGCGTCGAAGAACCCGAAAACCAACTTTATCCTAGTTTGCTTCACGAACTTGCTGAAGAATTTGCCAGTTATGCCCATAGAGGCGGACAAGTCTTTGTTTCTACTCACTCCCCCGACTTTTTGAATGCTGTTCCCCTAGACAGTATTTTCTGGCTGACAAAAGAACAAGGGACTACAAAAATTTTCCGAGCCAGCGATAATGAAACCCTGAAAAACTTAGTGAAAGCAGGAGATTTACCCGGATATCTCTGGAATCAAGGCTGGTTTGAAGGAGTTGCTCCCTAATGAGTTACGATATTATCTTTTTATTAGAAGAACCTTCTATAGAAAATGTTTTAAAAGAAATCTTACCCAAAATAATTCCTGATGAAATTTCTTATCGATTGATTCCTCACCAAGGTAAACAGGACTTAGCTAAATCTATACCAAAGAAAATTAGAGCCTTTCAATTTAACCCTGCCACAAAATTTGTTATTGTTCACGATCAAGACTCCCATGACTGTACAAAACTCAAATCAGAACTTTTAGAAATTTGTCAAAATGCAGGAAACAAAAACATACTGATCCGAATAGTATGTCATGAACTAGAATCTTGGTTTTTGGGTGATTTAGTCGCAGTCGAAACAGCCTATGGACTAAAACCCGAAAGTTTGAGTCAAAAACAAAATCAAACCAAGTTTCGTAACCCCGATAGACTCAACTCCGCGAAAGAAGAACTCAGAAAGTTAGTTTCAGAATATTATCCCGGCACTCATTCTAGAATGATCGCGCCCTATTTATCCTTGACTGAAAACAAATCTCGTAGTTTTCAAGTTTTTCTCGATGGTATCAAGAAAGTTATCAACTAGAGTAAAAAGCAGGCACTGTTATAGCTGGGGACTGGGGGAGAAGAGGAACGGTTGTTAAGTAACCGGAAGTTTAAAGTAATTTTTAACTCCCCCCTGCTCCCCTGCTTCTTCCCCCTTGCTCCCCTGCTCCCTGCTTCTTCTACTCCCCACCCTTTCGCACACCAGCTAAAATCAAATTAACCGCTTCTTCAGAGTACCGCGCAATCATTTCTGGAGTCAGTAGTTGCAAATCTGGTCTAATGTGTTTGAGGTTTTCGTGGGCGTTGAAATAAAAATTACAAATTCCCGCAATTTGGAGAGTGACGAGAAAAGTATCAAGCTGACGGAAACAACCCTCAGCCATTCCCCGTTCTAAAATTTTGATTACGTACCCGAAATTTTCTTGCCAATTCCCCAACTTAAAATATTTGCCTTGATTTTGGTTCGCTTCTTGAAACCACAGCATCCCTCGTTGTGGATGTACCGCTTCATAAGCAATCACCTGTTTAATTAACATTTTTAAGGCTGCATCTGCTGGATACTCATCTAAATTTAGCTGTTGAACCCCTTCAGAGATTTCCACCATCGGACGTTGCAAAACCTCCTTATATAACCCTTCCTTGTTCTGGAAGTAGTAGTAAATCATCGCTGTGGTGACTCCTGCACCTTTTGCGATCGCCTCTGTACGCGCCCCACTCAGCCCATTTCTGGCGAACTCTGCTTCTGCTGCATCAAGAATCTGCTTTTTTGTCGCCTCTGCATCACGTACCTGACGCGGTTTTTTAGACGAAAGTTTTGATTGCGTTGAACGACTCACGTGCTTACCATCATACTCACGACTGATATCTTAACTAAAAATTTGGTTAATAATTGACAGAAGTCAGGAAATGTATTAAATTAATTGCTAACTAAAAAATTAGTTAGTAAATCGCAACATATTTGTAATGATTTGTGAGGTTTAATGAAACCAATTTTACCGGGCGCACCTTGGTTGATTGCCCATAAATCAATGTTGGGAATAAATCAACCGCATAAAATTACTTTAAATAGTAATGATTATGTTCTTTGGCAAAACCGAAAAGGTGAAGTATATGCCCTAGAAAATATTTGCCCACACATGCAAGCACCTTTATCAGATGGCTGGATTTGTGAAGAAAGAAATACTATCACTTGTCCGTTTCATGCTTTAGAATTTGATCATAAAGGCAAACTATCTCAAAGAGACAAAAAAGACACTCAGCCAATTGCCAAGCCGTTAGAGCTAATTCTGAGCAATGATTGTATCTGGACTTATGCAGGACTGGAACCAAGATTACCTATTCCAGATTTACATCAAAAAATTGCCGATACATACGAATTTATGGGAGTGGCTGGAGAAACAAATATTCAGGGAGACTTTTTGAGTAGCTTGATGGTGAACTATGACTATAACCATCAGAATGGCACTCATAAACAATTATTTAAAATCACATCCTGTAATGTTAGTTCTTTCGAGGAAAATGGTTACTACGCTAAAGTAGAGCAAGAAATTAGCAGAGCTAACAACACCCTTGGAGAAATTATTAAAAACCCAGTTCTGGCAATCTTCCCCAAGGCATTAAATAATATACTGGAATACGCATTTCCTTCGACTACAGTTTTCTTAGCTAAAACACCTATTAGTAATATTGCTCAAGTTCATATTCTTTACCCGGAAACAGAAACAATCACCAAAACATTTGTGTTGGTATATGCTCAGGGAATAAATCCTTTGTCAAAGTTACTGCTAAAAAATTCATTCTTACGAGCAGTTTCTACAGTTGTTGAACAAGATACCAGTGCTATTGAAAGTCTTTACCCCCGACAAAAACCAAAAATTAGACTACCAAATGAAGAGATTATGTTTTATGCCGAAAAGCTCTACCGTGACTGGTAAATGCTAGGCTACATTTATCAAGATTAATAGGCAATTATGACTGCCCTAATTCTTAACCTCAGCCCCGCCATTGATTTAACAGATGAGCAGTTCTTCCAACTGTGTCAGAATAATCGAGATTTGCGAATTGAGCGCACAGCAGAGGGAGAACTGATTCTTATGCCCCCCACGGGATGGAAAAGCGGAAATCGTAATAGTAGACTGACACAACGTTTAGGTAATTGGGCTGATGCTGATGGTACAGGTTTAGCTTTTGACTCCTCAACAGGTTACAAACTTCCCAATGGTGCAAACCGTTCTCCTGATGCATCCTGGGTGAGTCGGGAACGATTAGAATCCCTAAATCCAAATCCTGCGAGATTCTTACCAATGGCTCCTGATTTTGCCGTAGAATTACGGTCTGCTTCAGACAGCTTGCAAACTTTACAACACAAAATGCAGGAGTACATTGACAATGGCGTGCGCCTGGGTTGGCTAATTGACCCTCAGAACCAACGGGTGGAAATTTACCGCCCAGGACAAGCAGTCGAGGTTTTACAAGCTCCCAGCAGTTTGTCTGGAGAGGATGTGCTTTCTGGTTTTGTGCTGGATTTAGAACAAATTTTAAACTAGGCGATCGCTGCTAAAATAATCATAAAAACTAAGCTTGCGTAAATAATAAAAATCCTACTTGCAATAACCCAATAATAAAACCCAACACACCACCTAAAGTTACAATTGCCTGCAATTCATTCTTGACAATTCCCTCAATTGCCGCTTCCAAATCAGCAGGTGAAGTTGATTTTACCCGGTCAACAATCACTTGATCTATCGATAATATGGGAATTACCTGGGCGACAATTTGTTCTAAATCTTTTTCTAAATATCTCTCTAAAATTTTAGCCAACTCTTGACTGACAACTTCTAAGGAAGAACTCAGAACAGGTGAAGCACTCAGACGATTAAGTAATAATGTGGCGATATTTTCCCAGTTAACAGAATCAGTTAATCCTTGGAGTAAATCGCTACCACTGGACTGGATATAATGACGCACACTTTCGCGTGTAGTCTTTCGCAGTTGGCGTACTGTCCCAATGGGCAAATTTTGTAATGATAAATCTAGCAGAACTCTTTTCAGGCGATCGCGCATTTGCAAAACCTGAATCAATTCCTCTAAACGAGCATTGCTAGCATCTTTTTCATCTAAGCAAAAAGTTCTCAGTCTTGTCAGAGTATTACGTAAACCAAATAAATTTGCTACTACCCAATAAGTACCACTCGTCTTTTCGCGAAAACTTTCATCAATAGTTTGAATAGTGCGATCAGTCAAAAAATCAATAATTACTTGCCGCAATACATCTGGGGGTAAAACTACCTGTATTAACCAATCGGCTAACCTTGTAGATTGTTCTTCACTCAGTTGTAATTCCAGCAATACCTGGTCAAAAATTTGATTAATTTGCGCCTCTAAAAAATCTTCTCGTCTTGCCAAAACTTTGAGCAAACGAGGTAATGATTCTCCTAACAAATCACGCAAAATTCCCGCCACAATTTTGGCGCTTTTCTCGTTTTTGTCAACCTTAATTTGTTCAATTGCTAATTGCAATAACCACAAAATTGCCGACTGTACGCGTTCTGTCTGTAACAAACGTCGCGCCAGATTTTGCAATTCTCCAGGAGTCAGCAACGACCCCATAATTGTATTAGAAATGTTCTTAGCCAGACGCTCCTGGTTGCGGGGAATCAATCCAGGAGTAAATGGTACTCTTCGCCCAGCTAGATAAATTGCTTTGTAGGGGCGAAATAACATTTTGATGGCTATATCGTTGGTGAAATAGCCAATAATGCCACCCAGTACCGGGGGTAATAAATAAAACCAAATGTGAGACCAATCCAAAGTAAAAATTAAGAGAATTAGGATTGATGAGCGATCAGTGATGAGTTTAATGCAAAACTCTTAACTCATGACTCATTTACTGACTACCAGCACTCCCATCATATCGTTAGCGATGGGGTAGTGTGTAACCAATGTAAAACCAACTTGACGGGCTAACTCTACTTGCTCTTGTCCAGTGGGGAAACGATCTAAGCTGGGACTGATATAAGCATATTCTTCTTTTAAACCCAGATGTTGGGCAATTGGTACAACTATACTATTCAAATACCATTGCTGAAAAGCTCGCAGCTGCTGATTTCTGGGACGATGAAAATCTAAAATTGCTGCTTTAGCGCTCGGTTTGAGAACGCGGTGTAATTCTTCCAGACTGCGGGAAATATCTGTAACATTTCTTAACCCATAACCCATTGTGGCGGCATCGAAGTATTGATCATCGAAGGGCAAATTTAGTGCATCGGCTTCTATCCAAGAAATAGTAGATTGGGGGTACTGGCTTTGGGAGCGTTCTTGAGCAGCAGCTAGGAGGTTGGGCGAGAAATCCACACCATAAACCTGTCCCATAGTTCCCACATATCTGTCCAAACGAAAGGCTAAATCACCACTCCCACAACATAAATCCAGGCAAATATCTCCTGGTTTAGCTGCACTCCATTTGACTGTCATTTCCTTCCATATACGATGCTGTCCCAAACTCAACCAATTGTTCAATTCGTCATAAACTGGAGCAATCCGGTCAAAAATATCGCGAATTTCTGGATTCATTGGTTAAAACTTCTGAGTAAAAATATATCTAATTTAATCTCAAACAATTTTAGATTTTAGATTTGCGATCTTCGTTGCTGACGCAGCGCTGCGAGTATTTGAGATTGATGAGCAGGCATAGCGGCTGGAACCCAAAAAATCATCCAAAATCTAAAATCCAAAATCTCAAATTGGTACGGTCAAAAAACAAAAGTCAAAAATCTTTTATTTTGGGATTTTGAACTGTTTGAAATGGTATCCCTATTTACGCCATGCTGTACTAGTAAGTGTGATTGCTACAAGTTCTGCTGATAAACGAATGAGGTTTAATTCATCTTCTCGCAAACAGCCAGGTTGTTGCCACTGAAGTGACAGAATTCCTAACATATCATTGCGGTAGGTAATAGGAATGACTAAATGCGCTTGCACACCAGTGTCTTGGTAGTAAGGTACATCAGCCAGTTTAGTATCTTTAGCCACATCGAAAGCAACTTGCATTTGTCCTGTGGCGATCGCTTCAGATGTCAGTGGATCTTGTCCTAGCCAGTTTTCTAGATTACCCACACGACAGTAGAAACCTTGAGTTGCTACGAGCTTGATTGTCCTGAACTAGCTGCAAAGCACAACTATCCGCGTTGAAAGTTTCACTAAACGCCTGAGCAATTGGGGTGAAAACTTCCTCTAAACTATCAGATGCTTGGCTGACCTGTACTAAAACAGTTAGTAATGCCATTTGGCAATTCGCACGGCGTAATTCTTCTGTGCGTTGCTTGAGTAAGCCGTAAGTTTCTGCTGCTCTTTGTACCAACGCCTTCAGTTCCCCTGGGTCCCAAGGCTTGGTAATATATTTGTAGACCTGCCCTGAGTTAATCGCTTCGACCAAATCTTCGATATCAGTAAATCCTGTGAGGATTATCCTCACCGTATCTGGAAACTGAGGCAAAGTCTTGCTGAGAAACTCAGTGCCTTTCATTTCTGGCATCCGTTGATCGGAGATGATCACCGCTACTTCCCCTTCTGCTGCCAATACTTTGAGAGCATTGACACCACTATCAGCCTTGAGGACATTAAAATCGCGCCGAAAGGTGCGATAAAGCAAATCGAGATTATCTGGCTCATCATCAACTACAAGGATTTTGAGTTTTGTCGGTCTTTCCAAAGTTGATAATTGACGGTGACTTGTAGGAGTTTCAGCAATGAGATTATCCATGAGATAATTACTATCAGTATTAGCCATTATGTTATATTCTGTACCCAGATTAATTCAAAATAGCGTTTAAGCCTTGCGTGAATTTATCTAACTGAAAAATATCTGACTTTCTACCCTTTCCCCGCTAGCGAGAATTGTAGAGACGACGATTTATCGCCTCTGTCTACAGATGATTCCTCTCGTGTACAACTATTAAAGATTACAATAGGATTTCCACCAAGAGAAATCAATCACCCTCTCAAGTTGAAGCTTCCGTGCTGTGAATTATGACTAATGTACCTTCCAATGCTCAAAATCCTGAAAATGCTGTTAATGACGATGTAGTAAAAGAATTACTACGAAAGTTGAGGCAAAAACAAGGTAACTGGGTAGAGTGGGGCGTAGCGATCGCCTCTTTGCTAAAAGCCGGTCACAATCCTCAACAAATTTTTGAGGAAACTGGATTTGAACCAATTCAACAAAATCAGGTAATTGTTGGCTCCCAGGTTTATAATTCTTTAGCAGAAGGTGGTGCTTCGGAAGCCACACAAGCGCACTACACTACACGGGGTAGCGATGTTTTATATGAACTAAGGTTGCTTACCCACCAAGAACGAGCTGCGGCGGCTGAACTGACGTTTATCCACAAACTCGATCTTGAGGAAGCGCGGGAAGTAGCAAAAGCAATTAAAGATTTCTCTCGCTTTCCACTTTTACCAGAAGGTTTTACTGCCCATCCAGGGGATGCAGTTGCTTATCAAGCTTGGAAACTAGCACGACAATATACAGACTTGCAAGAGCGATCGCGCTTCATTGCCAAAGGTTTACGTTTTGCTCATACCCCCACAGCTAGGAAGCAAATCGAACAATTACTCGTTGATTTTACTGTAGTTTCCCAGCGTTCAGCACCGATTCTACCTTTTTATCGATTTGAGTCCGAAGAAGAACTACCTCGGATTGTGCCAGTAGTAGGCGAGTTCCCATTAACACCACAAGACTTGCAAAGTGTGCCTGTGGTAGAAACCATCGAGCCATTTGGTTTAGTCAAATTTGCGGGTGAACAAGCTTGGGTACCTTTACCAGGTTGGCAAGTGTTATTGAGTGCAGAAGACCCCGTAGCGATTTTCTGTAGTAGCGATCGCCTCCCCAATCAAGAGAAAAACCTGCCACAACCAGTGCTGGTTGCTATAGATCGCGCTGGGCGACAATGGGATGACTCCAGCTACTTCGTTGTGGAACACAACGGTGAATTAGACTTTCAGTGGTTTGAAACCGAGCCAGAAATTCCTCTGCTGGGGCGACTGATTGTAATTGTGCGTCCTAAGAAAATCTTCGATGATGTGATCAGCAAAGATTCCTGGCAAATTGACGAATAAATGATTGGGGAGTGGGGAGTAGGGAATGGGGAGTAGGGAGTGGGGAGTGGGAGTCAAAAAACTAAAGGCTAATCTTTATTGGCACCGATAAAGCTGATAGGGAACACCTATGCGATAGTGTTGTGTCGTGTCTATAGTACAAACGTCATCCCCAGACAGCGCCACCTGCTGGGGATAATCCTGTTTTCTCATTCCGGGGCTAACTATCCATAAATTCATCGGAGATGTAGCTGTTATTGGCATTTCATCAAGCTGATTCCAGAAAGCAGGTGAATTCCGATATCTTTGCAAAAAAGCAATACTATCGGAGTTATTGAAACTAACTCGAACAGCAGTATTTGTGTTACTTCTAACCTTTTCTAAGGCTAAAGAAAAACTTAATCCCAAAGCCACATCCTGATAATTGTTGTATCCTACCACCAGCATGATCGGGACAGAGGGATCTAAATTCATGTTTTGAGCAACTTGTTCAGGCTGGAAAGGCTTTTGAAACACTAAGTTAGAAACTACAAAAACACAGCTAAGAATACCAACAAACAAAATGATGAATTTTTGCTGGTGAATTTTGCTAATACTAGCTGCTAACAAAGCGCAAAAACTGGGATAATAAACAAAGCTATAGCGCGGAATAATAGTTATATCTTTACCTGATAAATAGGCTATTCCCAAAAATTGGATTAGCACAATCATAGTAAAACTTAAAAGTGTTAATGTCGCTAAATAACTTGTATTATCTAATAACAGCAGTTTTAAACCTTTGTATACCTGGCACCCTAACCATAAGGCAAAAGTTATCATAAAAAAGCCAGAGCTAATTTTAATTAGCAGAGGCTGGTTTTCCACAGGTAGCGCAATCACCATTAACATCCAATTAATTAAAGTTTGATATAGTGGTGCAATGTGTATGGTGGCAGGTAACCAGTTAGTTTCAGCACTTTGAAAATGATTTAATATTACCCGCATCCAGGGAAGGAAACTAATGACAACTCCAGTCGCTGATATAATTAAAATTAGGCAAATTTGGCGTTTGTTCAGTATCTGAGTCTTACCCCAAGATATCAAGAATAGTAATGTAATAATTTCGGCAATGAAAGCCAAAATAAAAAAGTAATGAATATAAAGACCAATAATATTAACATTTGACCATAAAATCACCACCCAAAGTCTCAGGCGTTGCTGCTCAAAAATATCCTGCTGAATTTGCATTAGTCCCAATAAGGCTAAACTTATCAGGAACATAGGCATAGTGTAGTGGCGTGCTTCTTGGGAAAGGTAAACAGCAAAGGGAGAAATAGCCATCATTAATGCGGCAATGATTCCTGATGCACCGGTAAAAGCAATGCGGTTGACAGCATAAATTGCGGCGATCGCACCTACACCAAATAAAGCCGATAGCGATCGCAACTTTACCACCCACTCTGAACCCAAGGGAATCATCCACCCCAACCAACGGTACATGACACAAAAAAACAACGGCGGATGGGTAGACTGATTAGCTAGATTTTCGGCAATTTGATCACAACTAACCCCAGACTGGTAAGTAAAAATTTCTGGGACGCGTTGCAGAGGAAATAAGACATCTAAGGGCAAATCATCGTAATTTTTCCCCAAACTGAAAATAGCAGTAATTACCTCATCCATCCACAGAGGTTTTAAGTCTAAATGCCAAAAGCGCAAGACAGCACCAAGTGCAATCACACCAGCTAAACCTAGATAATGTAGATATAGTTTGCGATTTGTCATTATTTATTCATAGTGAAAATTTATCTCCACAGGTAAATCGATGATTGTTGATATAGCTGGGGAGTAGGGAGTAGGGAGTGGGGAGTGGGGAGTGGGTTAAAACCCGAATGGTGTCTAAGTTTGATTATTCGTTTATGTCTTAACCACCTTGGCGGTTGCTATATCTTTATTTCCCAGAAAGATGCTCAACTTGCGATTTGATCATGTCAAATTCATTTAAAATCTAAAACTTTATGTCAGACGCTCATTTGACAGCTACTGTCCCTCACGAATCTCTCCAGTCACTATTACAAGAGAAGATTTTGACAATCCGCAATAGTCTACGCCCAGGACAACAGCAAATGGCAGATTGGCAATTCGGTCCACTGGCTATTTCTGCCGTTCCTGGGGCTGGTAAATCCACTGGGATGGCCGCAGCAGTAGCGATCGCGATCGCCCGTCAATACCAAACATCTGCTGAATCACGCCCTTCTTCCCGTCGTCAGATTGTAGTTGTTACTTTTACCCGTTCAGCAGCTGCCAATATTAAATTAAAAATTCGCGGATATTTAAAAGATTTATCTTTACCGCCAACAGGCTTTGCTGTCTATACCCTGCATGGTTTAGCCTTAAATATTGCCAGCCGTCACCCTAATTTATCGGGTTTAGAATTAGAAAATGTCACATTAATTACACCCAACCAAAGCCACCGTTTTATTCGCACAGCCGTAGAACAATGGATTAATCACAATCTGGAAGTTTATTCTCGGTTGCTAGAAGGTCATCAATTTGACGGTGAAGAGACAGAAAGATTACGTCGTCAGTCAGTGTTACGAACAGAAGTTTTACCAGATTTGGCGAGTACAGTCATTCATGAAGCTAAAAGTTCGGGAATATTGCCAGAAAAACTGCGGGAATGGAGTCAACAAACTACAGATGAGTATGGAATTTTGCGGGTAGCGGCGGGATTGTATGAACAATATCAAAACTTAATGCGATCGCGTGATTTTATCGACTACGACGATATGATTTCAGCCTCTCTGCGCGTCCTGGAAAATGACAGCGCCCGTCGCATCGAGCAAAATCAAGTTTTTGCGGTATTTGAAGACGAAGCCCAAGATTCCAGCCCCTTGCAGACAAAGCTGTTAGAGATTTTAGCAAGTAACCAGGGGCAAGAAGCAGGGGGGCAGGGGGCAGGGAGCAGGGGGGAACAAGAAATTGGGCTTTTACTCGAATCTTCTCCCTCTTTTTCCCACTCCCTACTCCCCCGGTTACTGAGCGCAGTCGAAGTAACTCCCCATTCCCCACTCAACCTAGTGCGAGTTGGTGATCCTAACCAAGCGATTAACTCGACTTTTACACCAGCTGATCCGATTTATTTTCGGGAGTTTTGCGGAGTGTGCGATCGCCTGGGCAAATTAGCCACAATGGATCAAGCTGGACGCAGTACCAGAATTATCATCGCTGCCGCCAACTTCGCCCTAGAATGGGTAAACAGCCTTTATCAAGACAAAAATCAGCAATCGCCTTCATCGCCCTTTCGTGATCAAAACATCCGCCCCGTTGATACTGGCGATCCTCAAACAAATCCTAACCCAGCACCAGTGGGACGAGGACTAGAACTTTATACACCCCGTGATATTTATCACACTGTTGAATTATTGTCCCAAAGAATGGTTGAGTTGTTTACTCAAAATCCCAAAGAAATAAGTGGGGCAATTTTAGTGCGAGAAAATCGTCAAGGACGCTGGCTAACAGAGATGTTAGCTCCTATGTGTAAGGAGCATAAAATTACACTTTATGACGTAGGCGAAAGCGATCGCCGTTCTCATATCCCCCAAGAAATGTTGGGATTATTGCAATTTTGCGATCGCCCCCATTCTCCTGACTTCCTCAAAGCTGCTTTAGAAGTATTGGTACAGCGTCAATTAATTCCTACCCAAGACCTCAACGCCCTCGCTAGTCTCCCAGAAGAATTTTTGTATCCTAGTCCTTTAGCAGAACTCCAGACAGATACAGTCAAAAAAGCCGCGCATTTGTGTCGGAGTTTACTCCGCGCTCGGTTGGAACTGCCTTTATATCAACTGATTGCCTTTCTGGCTTTAACTTTAAAATACGACCAAGCCGAATTAGCCACTGCTGACAAACTCGCCGAACGGGTAAACCAGCAAATAGCTGAGAACAATTCAATGGAAACAATGCTGTCAGCTTTAAGTGAAATCGTCACTTCTGAACGGTTTGAACCAGTAGAAACAGATGATTTAGACGCACGTTATACCCGTCGCGGTCAACTGACAATTATCACCATGCACAAAGCCAAGGGATTGGATTGGGACTATGTATTTATGCCCTTTCTACATGAAAATTTAATTCCTGGGAAATTTTGGGTTCCTCCCAAAAGCAAGTTTTTAGGCGACTTTACTTTATCAGAAGTAGCTCGCGCCCAAATTCGGACTGCAATCCACGGCGAATCGAATCTACCTGATGTTTCCCAAGCGTGGAAACAGGCAGAACATTTGAAAACCTCTGAAGAATATCGTTTACTCTACGTGGCGATGACACGAGCCAAGCGCCTATTGTGGATGTCTGCATCACAGCAAGCGCCTTTTACCTGGAGTAAACCAGAAAATTTACAAGAACAAGCGCCTTGTCCCGTTTTTCCAGCCTTAAAACGTCAGTTTCCTGAATGTGTAGTTACTTGAGCCACTTAAATCTGTAAATAATAGTATATAATTATGGATTGTGTCGAATTAAAGTCAGACCATGCCTAAACTCAAGACTCGTAAAGCTGCGGCAAAACGTTTCCGTGCCACTGGTACAGGTAAGATTGTGCGTCGCAAAGCCTTCAAAAACCACCTTTTAGAACACAAATCTTCTAACAAAAAGCGTAGCTTGTCCAAGTCCACACTTGTACACGAACGCGATGAAGACAACGTGCGTTTAATGCTTCCTTATTTGTAAGTTTTTCAGGAAATAGACTATGACCAGAGTAAAGCGCGGTAATGTAGCTCGTAAACGCCGCAATAAAATTCTCAAATTAGCTAAAGGTTTTCGTGGTTCCCATTCAACTTTGTTTAGAACCGCTAACCAACAGGTAATGAAGGCGCTTCGCAGTTCCTACCGCGATCGCAAAAAGAAAAAGCGCGATTTTCGTCGTCTGTGGATTGCTCGGATTAATGCGGCTGCAAGGCAACATGGTTTGAGCTACAGTCAATTAATCGGCAATTTGAAAAAAGCTGATATCCAACTAAATCGCAAAATGTTGGCACAATTGGCAGTTCTCGATCCAGCTAGTTTCGGCAAAGTTGCGGAATTGGCACTACAAGCTAAAGCATAAGGGTTGTAACGGATGAATTACCGATGTAACAGATGGCTCGCCCTGAGCGTAGTCGTTCGCGTAGCGTCTCGCAGAGGAGGGCTAAAAATTAATCAGTTACATCTGGTATTATCCGCTACTATCTTTTGTCTTGTCTGCTTTTCCTGGGGATTTATGGCATCTGCCGCCCAAATGCCCGAAATTGAGCGAAGAGGTTATTTAACTATCGCCGTCAAAGATAACTTACGTCCTTTGGGATTTAGAGATGTTGACGGTAATTTACAAGGCTTAGAAATTGACTTGGCGAAGCGTCTGGCGTTGGATTTATTAGGGAAAGCGGATGCTGTAAAATTCCAACCAGTAGCCAACCGCGATCGCTTATCTGTAGTCTTAAGCAATAAAGTTGATTTAGCGATCGCCAGAGTCACAGCAACCGAGTCTCGCGCCCGGTTAGTAAGTTTCAGTGTTCCTTACTATTTTGATGGTGCGGTAATAGTAACAAAAGATGCCTCTGTGCGTCAGCTAACTGATTTAGCAAACCGCAAAATCGCCGTAATCAAGAACTCCAGCACAATTGCCCAAGTGCGTTACTATGTGCCAAAAGCTGAGTTAGTGGGAGTTAATTCATATCAAGAAGGGCGATCGCTCACAGAAGATAATACAGTTGTAGCATTTGCTGCCGATGCCAGTGTTCTAAGTGGTTGGGTGCAACAATATCCCCAATACCGGCTTTTACCCACCAAGCTATCAACGGAACCCTTGTCTGTAGTCATGCCCAAAGGATTGCAGTACGATCAGTTAAGACGACAAGTAAATCAAGCGATCGCTAAATATACCGCAGAAGGTTGGCTAAAAGAACGTGTTCAATATTGGGGCTTACCTTAAAAAATTCTCAATAATAAAGTGAAGAAATATCTCCCTGATTTCCAACATCTCCCAAGTGTCAGATAATAGAGACAGAAGTAGCTTTTAATATTTGTGTTTGCAGACAATGGATAAAAATTTAGTCATTATTTATCTTTCAATTTTTGTAGGTCTGCTTTCATTCGCAGTCGTGAATGTCTTCCGTCAAATTTTCAAAACTCGCAGGCGTGAAAGTGCCTTAGCAAGGTTACGTAAGAAATTGGAGACAGAAAAAGGTACGGCACAAGAATATTACGAGTTAGCCAGTATTTTTTCAGAGAAACAAGTATTTTCGCAAGCGATCGCCCTCTTTCAAAAAGCCATCAAAGCTGCTGAAGAAGAAGAGGAAGAAGATAGCGCCCCTATTTATAACGGACTAGGGTATGTTTACTTTAGTCAAGAGCAATATGACCTAGCAATTCGCCAGTATAAAGAAGCTTTAAAACGTAAACCAGACTACGTAACAGCACTGAACAACCTGGGACACGCCTACGAAAAGAAAAAATTAACTACTCAGGCGTTACAAATGTATGAAGAAGCCCTAAAATTTGCCCCCAATAACACTATTGCCAAGCGCCGGGCTGAATCATTACGACGCTTAGTGTCTGTTTGATAACTTATTAAACCAGGAAACCTTACCCAAGCTATGTTTTAGCTCCCCTCCTCGCTTGCGGGGAGGGGCTGGGGGTGGGGTGAAATGATTTTGGTAATAGCAACTAATAAAGCAAAGTTAATATGACATTTAAACTTGATTTATGCTGACTTTAACCCAACGTCAACCGCCTAATCCTGGTGTTGCCGTCACTTTCACCCTAGCACTCACAGCAGAAGAACGCACCCGCAGCCGTCATCGCTTTGAAACCGCAGATGGCAAAGTTGTATTTTTGCGTTTACCCAGAGGAACTTTACTGCGAGATGGTGATATTTTACAAGACGAAACCAATAGCAATTTAATTAGAATTACTGCCAAACCAGAAACAGTGTTAACAGTTTTTGCTCAAACACCTCTGTTATTAATGCGCGCCGCATACCATTTGGGAAATCGCCACGTACCCGTAGAAATTACCTCTAGCTATGTACGCTTATTACCAGATTCAGTTTTACGCACAATGCTAGAACAACTGGGACTAGAAATTACAGAGGAAACCTTACCATTTCAGCCAGAATTAGGCGCTTATGGACACCATCACCCTTAATAATACGAATTTTTTATACATATTGCAGTTAGCGAGTCCTGGCTTGCCTGTGGGAGCATATAGCTATTCTGAAGGCTTAGAAATGCTAGTAGAAAAGGGCATTATTTCCGATCAAAACAGCCTCAAACATTGGTTAGAAGCTGAATTACATTATGGGGCAGTTCGGTTAGATGCGGCGGTAATGGTAAGATCCGCAAAATCGGCAACTATAGGCGATATTTCAAGTTTATGTCGGTGGAATATGTGGTTATCTGCTACGAGGGAAAGTCAAGAATTACGAGCATCTAGTTGGCAGATGGGGCGATCGCTTACCCAATTACTTGGTAAACTACAACCAGAGATTATACCTTTAGTAAATGCAGTGGGTAATCCTGGCAATTATGCGATCGCTTTTGGTATTGCTGTTGCTCATTGGCAAATTGATATTCAAGCTGCTTTACTGGGATATCTGCATAGTTGGGCAACTAACTTGATTACGGCTGGAATCAAACTCATTCCCCTTGGTCAAACCGCAGGACAAGAGTTATTACTAGAGTTACAACCATTAATTAGCACCGATGTAGCAGAAATACTAGCTTTGGAAGATGACGAACTCATCTGTTGTAGTTGGGGTTTGTCCTTAGCAAGTATGCAGCATGAAACCCAGTATACAAGGTTGTTTAGGAGTTAGATACAGCAAAATGAGTGCATTGCGTGTAGGGGTAGCTGGCCCGGTGGGTTCAGGAAAGACAGCTTTAGTCGATGCTTTGTGTAAAGCTTTGCGTGAGCAGTATCAAATTGCTGTTGTTACCAATGATATTTATACCCAAGAGGACGCTCAGTTTTTAGTACGTTCTCAGGCCTTGACAAGCGATCGCATTTTGGGAGTGGAAACTGGCGGTTGTCCTCACACAGCTATTCGCGAAGATGCTTCCATGAATTTGGCTGCTATTGAACAATTAGAACACCAATTTATTGATTTAGATATAGTATTTTTGGAAAGTGGTGGCGATAATTTAGCAGCTACTTTTAGTCCCGAATTGGTAGATTTAACAATTTACGTCATCGACGTGGCGGCTGGTGATAAAATTCCCCGCAAAGGTGGCCCCGGTATCACTAAATCTGACTTGCTGGTGATTAATAAAATTGACCTTGCGCCCTATGTTGGTGCAGATTTAGGTTTAATGAAACAGGATACGCAGAAAATGCGCGGTGAAAAACCTTTTATTTTTACAAATTTGAAGACTCAACAAGGGCTGGTAGATGTGATTAAATTTGTGGACTTATATATAGAGGGATGAGTAAAGACTTTCTACTGACCTTGCAATCTCCCTGCTCCAAGCTATAAATTAAGCTTAATCGGGGTTAGCGATAGCGTAACCCACCTTGAATTTTTGACGCTACGTTGCTCTCGCTGCTCGACTTCTTCAGTATTGACATAGTTATGAATATCCGTGCCTACTTATCTATATATAGGATATAGGTTGCGATCGCCATGTCCCCATATCAGTTAATCTTTGGTAGCTTGGGTTAAACCAAGTCAAACCAAAGTGTTGACAAGTCATTGTGTAGAGTTAGCTTACCGCCTCTATCCACAGGCTCATAAAGACATGAGATTCAGAAAGCTATGGTAGTTGAAGCAATAATATATATAGCAAAATTCAAACAGGCTATTCGCCCCCAGCCCCACTTACTGCGAAGCTTCCACTACAAACAAAGACTCAACCATCGGTAGCCCACAACTCTGATGTGCCTTCATCCAGATAGCAGAATTACGCTAAACACTTATCACAAAAGGCTTAGAGTCAATTTCCTTCCCCTTCTCAAAAAAACTTTCCTCAACCCCTTGACGAAACCAAATAGACTTGTTATCTTAAATAAGTGCCAAGGCGAGAGCCGCAACACCTGAACCGTGAAAACAAAATACTTTGAAAGCTAAATAAGAACCAATCCTCGTCAAGAAGATTTAGTTTGGGAAGAAAACCCAAACGTTAATCAAAAAAATTCACAGGATTATGAAACAACTTGTTGTTTCGGATAAAACTCTAAGCACAACAAAACGGAGAGTTTGATCCTGGCTCAGGATGAACGCTGGCGGTATGCTTAACACATGCAAGTCGAACGGTCTCTTCGGAGATAGTGGCGGACGGGTGAGTAACGCGTGAGAATCTAGCTTTAGGTCGGGGACAACCACGGGAAACTGTGGCTAATACCGGATATGCCGAGAGGTGAAAGATTTATTGCCTAAAGATGAGCTCGCGTCTGATTAGCTAGTAGGTGTGGTAAAAGCGCACCTAGGCGACGATCAGTAGCTGGTCTGAGAGGATGATCAGCCACACTGGGACTGAGACACGGCCCAGACTCCTACGGGAGGCAGCAGTGGGGAATTTTCCGCAATGGGCGAAAGCCTGACGGAGCAATACCGCGTGAGGGAGGAAGGCTCTTGGGTTGTAAACCTCTTTTCTCAGGGAAGAAAAAAATGACGGTACCTGAGGAATAAGCATCGGCTAACTCCGTGCCAGCAGCCGCGGTAATACGGAGGATGCAAGCGTTATCCGGAATGATTGGGCGTAAAGGGTCCGCAGGTGGCTATGTAAGTCTGCTGTTAAAGAACCTAGCTTAACTAGGTAAAAGCAGTGGAAACTACAAGGCTAGAGTGCGTTCGGGGTAGAGGGAATTCCTGGTGTAGCGGTGAAATGCGTAGATATCAGGAAGAACACCAGTGGCGAAGGCGCTCTACTAGGCCGCAACTGACACTGAGGGACGAAAGCTAGGGGAGCGAATGGGATTAGATACCCCAGTAGTCCTAGCCGTAAACGATGGATACTAGGCGTGGCTTGTATCGACCCAAGCCGTGCCGTAGCTAACGCGTTAAGTATCCCGCCTGGGGAGTACGCACGCAAGTGTGAAACTCAAAGGAATTGACGGGGGCCCGCACAAGCGGTGGAGTATGTGGTTTAATTCGATGCAACGCGAAGAACCTTACCAAGACTTGACATGTCGCGAATCTCTTTGAAAGGGAGAGAGTGCCTTCGGGAGCGCGAACACAGGTGGTGCATGGCTGTCGTCAGCTCGTGTCGTGAGATGTTGGGTTAAGTCCCGCAACGAGCGCAACCCTCGTTTTTAGTTGCCAGCATTAAGTTGGGCACTCTAGAGAGACTGCCGGTGACAAACCGGAGGAAGGTGGGGATGACGTCAAGTCAGCATGCCCCTTACGTCTTGGGCTACACACGTACTACAATGCTACGGACAAAGGGCAGCTACACAGCAATGTGATGCCAATCTCAGAAACCGTAGCTCAGTTCAGATCGCAGGCTGCAACTCGCCTGCGTGAAGTCGGAATCGCTAGTAATTGCAGGTCAGCATACTGCAGTGAATTCGTTCCCGGGCCTTGTACACACCGCCCGTCACACCATGGAAGCTGGTCACGCCCGAAGTCGTTACCCCAACTTTTCGGAGAGGGGGATGCCGAAGGCAGGTCTGGTGACTGGGGTGAAGTCGTAACAAGGTAGCCGTACCGGAAGGTGTGGCTGGATCACCTCCTTTTAGGGAGACCGAATCCACTCAAACATCGAAAGCAAATTGCCATTAGATACTGAGTTGGTCATTCCTAGGTCGTTCGAGAATTGGTAAAAGCTTTCAAAGTATCTTTGGTTCAGTTTATAAACATCTCAATTTTTAATTGGAATAGAAATTCAGCAATTGATTGTCTTGTACAATCGAACTGCTGGGTAGTTATCCAGCCAGAACCTTGAAAACTGCATAGTAACGCGAAAAAAAGCAGGCAGACGAATTGGAGTCCTGAGTGCTTCTTTGATGAGTGCTGAGTAAAATCAGTGCAAAGAAAGAAGTAAACAGAACGAAAAAAAGTTTGCAGAAAAACACCAATGAAAAAGTGGTCAAGCTAATAAGGGCTTACGGTGGATACCTAGGCACACAGAGGCGAAGAAGGACGTGGTTACCGACGATATACTCCGGGGAGTTGGAAGCAAACATTGAGCCGGAGGTTTCCGAATGGGGCAACCCTAAATACTACCTGTTGAATATATAGACAGGAAAGAGCCAACCCAGCGAACTGAAACATCTTAGTAGCTGGAGGAAGAGAAATCAAAAGAGATTCCCTGAGTAGTGGTGAGCGAAAGGGGAAGAGCCTAAACCAAGAGATTTATCTTTTGGGGTAGTGGGACAGCGATATCGAATCTGGCGGTTAGACGAAGCAGCTAAATACTGCACCAAAGAAGGTGAAAGTCCTGTAGTCGAAAACTCAAGGATAGTAGCTGAATCCCGAGTAGTACGGAGCACGAGGAATTCCGTATGAATCAGCGAGGACCATCTCGTAAGGCTAAATACTACTGTGTGACCGATAGTGAACCAGTACCGCGAGGGAAAGGTGAAAAGAACCCCGGAAGGGGAGTGAAATAGAACATGAAACCGTAAGCTTACAAGCAGTGGGAGGACGATTTAACGTCTGACCGCGTGCCTGTTGAAGAATGAGCCGGCGACTTATAGGCACTGGTAGGTTAAGGCGAGAATGCCGGAGCCAAAGGGAAACCGAGTCTGAAAAGGGCGATAATCAGTGTTTATAGACCCGAACCCTGGTGATCTAACCATGGCCAGGATGAAGCTTGGGTAACACCAAGTGGAGGTCCGAACCGACTGATGTTGAAAAATCAGCGGATGAGCTGTGGTTAGGGGTGAAATGCCAATCGAACCAGGAGCTAGCTGGTTCTCCCCGAAATGTGTTTAGGCGCAGCGGTAATGATTAAATCTGGGGGGTAAAGCACTGTTTCGGTGCGGGCTGGGAGACCAGGTACCAAATCGAGACAAACTCAGAATACCCAGAGAACACATTGCCAGTGAGACAGTGGGGGATAAGCTTCATTGTCAAGAGGGAAACAGCCCAGACCACCAGCTAAGGTCCCCAAATCATCACTAAGTGATAAAGGAGGTGGGATTGCAGAGACAACTAGGAGGTTTGCCTAGAAGCAGCCAACCTTAAAAGAGTGCGTAATAGCTCACTAGTCAAGCGATCCTGCGCCGAAAATGAACGGGGCTAAGTGATGTACCGAAGCTGTGGGATTGATTTAAGTATCAATCGGTAGGGGAGCGTTCCGTATTAGGTAGAAGCAGTAGCGGCGAGCAGCTGTGGACGAAACGGAAGTGAGAATGTCGGCTTGAGTAGCGCAAACATTGGTGAGAATCCAATGCCCCGAAACCCTAAGGGTTCCTCCGCCAGGTTCGTCCACGGAGGGTTAGTCGGGTCCTAAGGCGAGGTCGAAGGGCGTAGTCGATGGACACAGGGTGAATAATCCCTGACTATGATGTGGGAGCATTGCGAGGGACGCATGAAAGATAGCCATACCCTGATTGGTTTGGGAGGAGTTTACGAACTCCGCATGGTGAAGGATAGTGTCAAGAAAAGCTCGTAATGTGATGAAGACATCATACCCGTACCCGAAACCGACACAGGTAGGGAGGTTGAGAATACCAAGGGGCGCGAGATAACTCTCTCTAAGGAACTCGGCAAAATGGCCCCGTAACTTCGGGAGAAGGGGTGCCCACCTAAGACGTGGGTCGCAGTGAAGAGATCCAGGCGACTGTTTACCAAAAACACAGGTCTCCGCCAACTCGAAAGAGGACGTATGGGGGCTGACGCCTGCCCAGTGCCGGAAGGTTAAGGAAGTTGGTCAGGGGTTCGCCTTGAAGCTGACGACCGAAGCCCCGGTGAACGGCGGCCGTAACTATAACGGTCCTAAGGTAGCGAAATTCCTTGTCGGGTAAGTTCCGACCCGCACGAAAGGCGTAACGATCTGGATGGTGTCTCAGAGAGAGACTCGGCGAAATAGGAATGTCTGTGAAGATACGGACTGCCTGCACCTGGACAGAAAGACCCTATGAAGCTTTACTGTAGCCTGGAATTGTGTTCGGGCTTCGCTTGCGCAGGATAGGTGGGAAGCGATGAAGTATTCCTTGTGGGGAATATGGAGCTAACGGTGAGATACCACTCTGGCGAAGCTAGAATTCTAACCCATGACCGTCAGCCGGTCAGGGAACAGTTTCAGGTGGGCAGTTTGACTGGGGCGGTCGCCTCCTAAAAAGTAACGGAGGCGCGCAAAGGTTCTCTCAGCACGCTTGGAAACCGTGCGGCGAGTGTAAAGGCAAAAGAGAGCTTGACTGCAAGAGATACAACTCGAGCAGGGACGAAAGTCGGCCTTAGTGATCCGACGGCGCAGAATGGAATGGCCGTCGCTCAACGGATAAAAGTTACTCTAGGGATAACAGGCTGATCTCCCCCAAGAGTCCACATCGACGGGGAGGTTTGGCACCTCGATGTCGGCTCATCGCAACCTGGGGCGGAAGTACGTCCCAAGGGTTGGGCTGTTCGCCCATTAAAGCGGTACGTGAGCTGGGTTCAGAACGTCGTGAGACAGTTCGGTCCATATCCGGTGCAGGCGCAAGAGCATTGAGAGGAGCCTTCCTTAGTACGAGAGGACCGGGAAGGACGCACCGCTGGTGTACCAGTTATCGTACCAACGGTAAACGCTGGGTAGCCAAGTGCGGAGCGGATAACCGCTGAAAGCATCTAAGTGGGAAGCCCACCTCAAGATGAGTGCTCTCACTACGTGAGTAGGTAAGGTCACGGGCAGAACACCCGTTTATAGGCTCTAAGTGGAAGTACAGTAATGTATGAAGCTGAGGTGTACTAACAGACCGAGGGCTTGACCTCAGATCATTGCTTGTGTGAATTGCTAATTATTTCGCGTGACTGTGCAGCCTTCAGGGTCTCTGACCCACCATTCTTTCCTGGTGTTTATTGCGCGGTGGAACCACACTGATCCCTTCCCGAACTCAGAGGTGAAACGCTGCTGCGGCGACGATAGTTTTGGGGTAGCCCTCTGCAAAAATAGCTCGATGCCAGGTTTATCTTTCAAACATAAAAGCCTCTTCTATCATGGAAGGGGCTTTTGTTTTTCTCTCTTGGTTTATTTCCTGGAGTTTAGACTAAATAGCCAAATTCAAAGAAAAAAATAAGGGGTGTGATTGAACACAAGCCCCCTATTAGCAGAAACTGAGAGCAGAACTACCAACCCTCATCTGCAAATATGAAATGTGCCAAACTAAAAGAATTCCGTCAAGCCGCGTACTACCATTTAGGTAGAGCGCATGATGTAACTTTTGAACTAACGGATTCAATATTGCTGACTCGTAACGCCTACAGTTTGGCAGATGTATCGCCATCACAAGTATAATGAAAATCTAGAAAAAGTTTAGAAAAATTAATTGTTAACCAAAATAGAAATCAGAAAATCAAAACAGAATTCATGGAGAATCCTGTTGTGATGTTAACCCGCATTCCGCACTTCAAATTGAAGTACAAAGAGATTACATCAAGAGAAAAGCAAAAAAATTAGGATGATGAAGGCTCATAGTACTGAACGAATCTACAGCATGAAAATAAATCATCAAAAACAATATATTTGACAGTTATGTAAGCACGAAAAATTTGAAGAGATTTAGCATAGACATTTATCTATCAAATCATCATAAATTTAGTTCTCGTTCTTATTGCTCCTCATTGACAATACATTCTGATACCATTTTGTTAGATTAATGACTGCTCAAAATCTTTGCTCCCTATAAATGTCTGATTTTATTCTTTGCTTACATTTTTCTTTCAGTAATTACCGCTTGTGACAGTTGAAGGTGCGGAATGTAGGTTACATATATAGTAATCATATTTTTGCAAGACGATATGTGAAAGTCATAGAAGAAATATGTAATGAAGATGATCATATTTCCACTTCAGTGTATCCTGTGCATTTTAAAGAATTACTTCCTTCCCTTGCTCAGTGAAGCGAACTTCTTTAATATTCCATTCAGCATTACTCATTAAAGTTTTGCGGAGACTGCCAAATAGAGCAAACTGTTCACAACTAGAAAGAGAAACTAACTGCCGCTTTGACAAAGGAGATAGGCGTAAATCAACTGTAGCAATGCCATTTTCAACTGTGACACGATAAGCAGACAAGTCAAAGTCAGCTGTATCTTGTTCTTCTATAATTTTACCTACTGCACCTGTTACAGGCTCTGCTGCTGGTACTGGGACTTGTTGCGGAATCAATTCTTGACATTGGATATCACTTATATATAAAGTAACTTTAGCAGTTTGATTTGGGGAAACTCTAGAAGTTGCATCAGGTGTTTTTGGAGCCGCCCTTGGCATGGTGGTAGGATCTGGTAATTCATTCTCAATACTGCTGGAATTAGGACTAGGAGTAGAACTACAACTGCTGATGCTAGCTGCGATCGCTACTACTATAAATGGTAAAAGATACTTTTTGTTTGCCATATTAATAACCCTTATGTGATTACCTGTGAACTTCAGTGCCACTGGTATCAATTCTGCATAATTTTACAAAAACTGCTGTAAAACATTATTGTTTGTCAAATTATTTGCCGATAAATCACGGTAATTAAACTGAAATTCATGGCAAAATAGTTCTAATAGATACTAAGTTTAGCTATTTTCCAGAAATAAATTCTCCCAATTCCATATTCAAAAAATTTCTTTCTCCTTGTCTTCCCTGCCTTCTTGGTTCTGCAAGCTAAAAATGGCAAAATGCAATGCTCAAAGACTTACTTATTTAGCATCAATCCGGATAAATTTTGAGTTAATTTGAGATTTTATATTTGAGAATGGGAAACATAGATACGGAAGTTAACTTTAACCTCTTAGTTGGAAATATACGAGACTATGACTGGTAATCTAATCACTGTCGATAAAAATACCTATGAATCCCTTCAACAAGAACTGATAGAACTGCGTCAACGAGTAAACCCTAATCACCTCAAATATAGCCCAGAGCAAGTGGGTTTATTTATAGAGTATACACCTGCTGCGATCGCCATATTTGATTGTCAAATGCGATACCTGTTAGTGAGTCGCCGTTGGCGGGAAGATTACGGCTTAGATAATGAAAATATTATTGGGCGATCGCATTACGAAGTTTTTCCGGATATTTCCCAGGATTGGCGGGAAATTCATCAACGTTGTTTGGCGGGAGCCATTGAAAAATGTGACGAAGATGCTTGCTGGCGTGCAAATGGAGAAACCGAATGGATGAAATGGGAGATACATCCTTGGTACCAAGATTTTGGCGAAGTCGGTGGTATTATCATGTTCACAGAAGTAATTACTGCTCGCAAACAAGCAGAAATCGCCCTAGTAAATAATCAAAGACGTTTCCGAGATATCGCAGCTAATTTGCCTGGGGCGATTTTCCAGTTCACAAACCGTAACGGTATTTGGAGCGTGGACTATATAAGCGACTTTATCTGGGAACTTGCAGGTATCACCGCAGCCGAGATGATGCAGGATTTAAATAACTTTTTTGCTCGAATACATCCAGAGGATTTGGACAGTTTTTTCACCTCCGTAGAAGTCGTAGTAGAAAATTGTACTCCTTGGCATTATGAGGGACGATTGTTGAAGCCTGATGGCGAAATCATTTGGTGGCAAGGAGATTCAACTCCTATGACTAATGAGCAACAAGAGATAATTTTCTGTGGAGTGCTTATGGATATTACTGAGATGAAGCAAAAAGGAGCAGAACTGATAAAACTGAACGAGGAGCTAGAAAATAGGGTTGAAGAGCGTACATCTGCTTTCCGTCAAGCTGAAGCAAGGTGGCAACGAATCGCAGACAATGTACCAGGTATGCTTTTTGAATTTCGTCTTGATCTGGATGGCACAATGTCTTTTCCCTTCGTTTCTTCAGGATGTCGAGAAATTTTGGAACTAGAGCCAGAAGAAATTCAAACAGATGCCACCTTGGCTTTTAACTATGTTCACCCTGAAGATTTAGACCGGTTGCAGGCAGCGATCGCTCATTCTGCCCAAACACTGCAAAACTTTGAATATGAGTGGCGAACTTTCGCATCCTTTCGTGAGTACAGATGGATCAAGGGGGTTGCTCGCCCAGAACGCCAAGCAGAGAGTGAAATCATTTGGCATGGTTGTTTTATTGATATTAGTGACCGTAAACAAGCAGAAGAAACACTTCAAGAGCAGGCACAGTTTTTACAAAGTATTTGGGAAAGTGTAGATTATGGCATTTATGTTTTAGACGTTATCAACAATGGGGAAGAATTTCGTTACGTCAAATTTAATCCCACTATGTTAAGAACTAGCCCCGTACCTTTAGAATCGTTTCTTGGCAAAATCTTGGCTGAGGCACTACCTGTTGAGATGGTGAATACTTATCGTGATCATTATCGGCAATGTGTCCAGTCTGGCAAAAGCATATTAATAGAAGAGTCTTTTTGCTGCGCTGAGGAGAAAGAAACTTGGTGGCTCTTGAATATCACGCCTCTGTTTGACAGTGCTGCACAAATTCATCAGCTTGTGGTTACAGCTACCGACATCACAAACAGCAAACAAGCCGAACAAGAGCGACAAATGTTTGTCTCACTGATTGAAAATAGCAGTAACTTGATTGGTTGTGCCTCTCTAGAAGGACAATGCCTCTTCATTAATGAAGCTGGACTCAAGCTAGTGGGTGTTGATAGCTTAGAAGTTGCCCAAGGATTCAATCTTCTTGACTATATGCTTCCTGAAGACCGAGAAGAAATGGAACAGCGAATTATACCTGCTGTCATAGAGCATGGTATGTGGCAAGGTGAATATCGTTTGCGACATTTTCAGACTGAAGAAGCAATTCCCATTGAAATGAACGTGTTTGTGGTTAAAAGTTCTGACACTGGTGAGCCTTTGTGTTTGGCAAGTATTACCAGCGACATTACAGAACGCAAACAATCCGAAATCAAATTGCAGCAGCAAACTCAAAACCTAGAAAATACTCTATACGAACTGCAACGTACTCAATCTCAACTTATTCACAGTGAGAAAATGTCCTCACTCGGTAATATGGTTGCGGGTATCGCCCATGAAATTAATAATCCAGTCAATTTTATTCATGGTAATCTCATTCCAGCCGGCGAATATGCTCAAGGCTTGCTGCGGCTAGTAGAACTCTATCAATTATACTTTCCCCATCCACCAGCAGAAATTCAGGCAGAAATTGCAGCTATCGACCTAGAATTTCTCAAAGAAGACTTAATTAAACTGCTTAACTTCTATGCAGGTAGGCACTGACAGAATTCGGGAAATTGTTTTATCTCTGCGTAATTTCTCGCGTTTAGATGAATCCGAATTTAAACAGGTGAATATCCATGATGGTCTTGAATAGTACTTTAATGATTCTCCAAAACCGCCTGAAAGCTACAACCGAATTATCCAGAAATATTAGTCATTAAACAATATGGTCAAGTTCCTGCCATTCAATGTTATCCAGGGCAACTAAATCAAGTATTTATGAATATTTTAAGTAATGCTATTGATGCTTTGGAAGAAGATTTGATCAGAGAACAAAGACAAATTCATATTATGACTGAAGTTGTCAAAAAAAACAGGGTAGCAATCCGGATTGGAGATAATGGTCGAGGAATTCCCGAAAAAATCCGGGCAAAATTATTTGACCCTTTCTTTACCACGAAAGATGTGGGTAAAGGTACAGGATTAGGGCTATCTATTAGTTATCAGATTATAGTAGATAAACATCGGGGAAATTTATCTTGTAATTCCATACCTGGGTCAGGTGCAGAATTTGTGATCGAAATTCCCATTCAACAGTGAATTATATCAATTGTTACTAAATATAATTAGGCAACGTAAGTAAGTCGGCACTAATAATTCAAGTCATATTAAGAACTTTTAATGTAGGGTGTGTTGTTGCGCAGCGCAACGCACCGTCAAAACTTCGGCTTTAGTTTCAACAATTCAAGGTGCGTTAGCCTACGGCATAACACACCCTACGAACAATTTATATTTCTTCATGTACATTGAATTTTTCTCGCCGACTTACTTAGAAAAACTAAAAAGTATCCGATGCACCGATGAAGGTGATTTCAAATGTCAATAAATCGGCTCGCTACTAAAGGAATAAAGTGTATAATTTTTAACCATCATGGCAGGGCTAGTACAGGTGGGCGTAAATAAAGCACCCATTTAAAATCGTTGAAAAGCCGATAAATTAATCTGAGACCGGGCTTGCAGTAATCTCCTCCTGACGAACGCCTTGCGGTACTCGGCTGGTCAGTCCCACATTGAAATGCGGTAAGCTGAACACAAAGATTAGTTAATGAACTACGTGATGATGTTTTTTCAGCAAGGATTAGCATTTATTTTGGGAATTACTGTATGGTTCCTAGCTTCCCCAGCCTGGGCAGATTGGACTCATCCCATGTCGTTTAGCAATGCAGAATTAGCCAGACGTGATTTTTCGGGACAAAGTTTACAAGCGGCTGAGTTTTCTAACGCCAATATGGAATTAGCTAACTTTGAAGATGCTGATTTGCGCGGAGCCGTTATGAGTGCTTCGGTAATGACGCAAGCAAATCTGCACGGGGCGGATTTAACTAATGCTATGGTGGATCAAGTAAAGTTCGCAGGGGCTGATTTGAGCGATGCCGTTTTCAAAGAAGCTCTGTTGCTGCGCTCCACCTTTACTGATGTGAATATAGACAGTGCAGATTTCACAGATGCAATTTTGGATGGAGTGCAAATTAAAGAACTGTGTAGCAAAGCCAGTGGTGTAAACTCTAAAACTGGCGTAGAAACTCGTTATTCTCTAGGATGTCGATGAAGCGTGTTGGTATAATTGGTGGTGGTCAACTGGCCTGGATGATGGGGGATGCAGCTAAAAAGTTAGGTGTAGAATTAGTGGTGCAAACTCCTAGTGTACATGATCCTGCTGTGGCGATCGCCCAGGATGTTGTTTTGGCTAAAGTTGACGATGCTAGCTCCACAGAGATTCTAGCACAAAAAACTGATGTCATCACCTTTGAAAATGAATTTGTTGATTTAGAGTCTTTATCTTTGATAGAAAATCAAGGTGTTTGCTTTCGACCAAGGTTAGCAGCTTTAACTCCTCTTTTAGATAAATATGACCAGCGTTGCTATTTAAAAGATTTGGGATTACCTGTTCCCCGATTTTTCGCGGTGGAACAGCCAGAAAATCTCCCGTCTCAAGTAGAAGTCTTGGGTTTTCCTGTGGTTTTAAAATCCCGACGACACGGTTATGATGGTCAAGGCACTTTCATTATTAAAGATTTAGCAGATTTGCAGGAAAAGCTAAATTTGCAAAACACAAATAATGCTTTAAGTCAAGGAATGTTTTTAATCGAAGAATTTGTTCCCTTTGAACGAGAATTAGCGGTAATTGCAGCCCGTTCGGTAGCAGGTGAGGTTGTGACTTACCCAGTGGTAGAAACTCAACAAGAAGAACAGGTATGTCGGCGAGTGATTGCACCAGCTGATATTACACCGAATCAAGCGGCTGAAATTGAGGCGATCGCTCATACCCTCTTAAATAACCTGCAAGTCGTGGGAGTGTTTGGCATAGAACTATTTCTCACCGCCGCCGGGAAAATTCTGGTAAATGAAATTGCCCCTCGTACCCATAATTCTGGGCATTTTTCCTTAGACGCTTGTGAAACATCTCAGTTTGAGCAACACTTGCGAGCCGTTTGTGGCTTACCTTTGGGAAATCCCGCGTTACATTGTGCTAGCGCTGTAATGGTAAACCTCCTGGGGTATGAAATTTCGGGAAGCGACTACCAAAGCCAACGCCAAAAATTAGCCGCAATTCCCCAAGCTTTCGTTCACTGGTACGGAAAAACAGAATCACGTCCTGGGCGCAAACTAGGACACGTGACTGTGTTACTCGATCATCAAAACCGAGATACCATCAGTACCATAGCCCAGACGATAGAATCTATCTGGTATCCCAATTGAATTTACTAGAAAATTCTCATACTGAACACAGAACCTGTTTTAGAAAGCTATAATAAGTTTTAGTTGCACTACGACGTTGGTGACTGCCATCAAGTTTTTTGATCTATGTCTTTAAAGAAAAGGGAAGCTAACAGGTCTCGTGGCAGTAAACCGGGCGTGTACCCGGAAACTTAAAACGAAGAAAGTCGGCACCCACCTGGTTTAACCAGGTCATAAACTTAGGTAAAACGGCGTTGCGGTGAACTTAAAAATTATTAGCTCCCAAAGTTAGCAAAAACTTGGGGGCTTTAATTTTTTATGGTTGAGGAAAACAAAATTTGTATAGGTTGATTCTAATTTAGTGATTGTTCAGAGTTAAAATAGCAAAAATTGTCTTAAATTGTGGTTAAAGCTACAAAAACTTGTCACAACAACAACTAGAGCATACCGTGTTTCCAGCTTCGGTTCTCCGACTAGATAATGGTTTAACACTTATTCATCAAGAAATTGCCACTACCCCTGTCGTGGTGGCTGATGTTTGGGTGCGCGCCGGAGCAACCCTTGAGCCAAAACCGTGGTTCGGGATGGCTCATTTTTTAGAACACATGATTTTTAAAGGGACGGCGAAGTTAGCGCCGGGAATGTTTGACCACAACATTGAAACCAGGGGCGGTGTGAGTAATGCAGCGACAAGTTATGATTATGCTCATTACACCCTAACTACAGCAGGTTCTTACATAGCAGATACTCTGCCCCACTTGGGAGAACTGCTGATTAATGCTGCAATTCCAGAGGATGAATTTATTCGCGAACGGGATGTAGTGTTGGAAGAAATTCGCTCCTGCAATGATGACCCCGATTGGATAGGATTTCAAGCCCTGAATCACAGCATCTACCAAAACCATCCTTACGGGCGTTCGGTGCTAGGTACTGAGTTAGAACTAATGCAACAGTCACCAGATGCCATGCGTTGTTTTCATCGCGCCCACTACCAACCGGAAAACATGACAGTGGTGGTTGTGGGAGGAATTGCTCAAGAGTCGGCTTGGGAACTTGTAAATAAATCATTTGCTGATTTTGCAGCACCATTAAAGTGTCCGCAGTCTGAAAAAATCATCGCGCCAGTTATTACTGGAATTCACCGCCAAGAAATTTGTTTACCACGTCTAGAACAAGCACGCTTAATGATGGCGTGGGTTGTACCAGGAGTAGAGCAATTACACACTGCTTATGGTTTAGATTTGTTGGCGGTGTTATTGTCAGAAGGGCGAACTTCCCGATTGGTGCGTGATTTGCGGGAAGAATTGCAATTAGTACAGGGAATTTATAGTAATTGTTCTCTACAACGAGAATCGAGTTTATTTACAATTACTGCTTGGTTGGAGCCTGAAAATTTAGACCAAGTTGAGAACTTGATTCTTAGTCATTTAAATGATTTGCAAACTACAGGAATTAGTGAGCAGGAACTGTCGCGGACACGGAGACTGGTTTGTAATGAGTATGCTTTTTCTACGGAAACACCAAATCAGTTAACCGGGCTTTATGGATATTACAATACTATTGCTCAAGCTGAATTAGCAGTGGCATATCCTCAACAGATTCAATCGTTTGATACTCAAGAACTGCAACAATTAGCGCAACAGTTCCTTTCACCGCAAAATTATGCGGTAACTATCCTTAAATCCTGTTAAATAATATTAAGATGTGTACTTGATTCAATTCCAAACTGCTGTAACCATCAAGAATAACTAATCATAGATTACTAATTATTGTGAAACCTTCCTTATCTTCCTCTCCTATTCATCGGACTGTATTGAGTAATGGCATTGTAGTGCTGGTGGCTGAAAATCCGGTGGCGGATATTGTGGCGGCGCGGATGTTTGTCCGGGCTGGTAGTTGTTACGAAAGGCGAGAAAAAGCGGGGTTAGCCCATTTGCTCTCAGCAGTGATGACCAAAGGATGTGAAGGACTTTCAAGCTGGGAACTGGCTGAAAAAGTGGAATCTGTGGGTGCAAGTTTAAGTGCAGATGCTGCGACTGATTATTTTTTGTTGTCTTTAAAGACGGTGACATCGGACTTCTCGGAGATTTTAACATTGGCTGGGCGAATATTGCGATCGCCTACATTTCCCGAAGCCCAAGTGGAACTAGAGAAGCGTTTAGCACTGCAAAATATTCGTTCTCAAAAAGAACAGCCCTTTACCATTGCTTTTAGCCAAATGCGGCAGGTAATCTACCAAAATCATCCCTATGCTATGTCAATATTGGGAGATGAAACCACAATGGGCGGCTTATCTCGTGATGACTTAGTGCAGTATCACCAAACTTATTTTCGCCCAGATAATTTAGTCATTAGTATTGCCGGGCGAGTTACCTTAGAAGATGCGGTAGCACTTGTAGAACAAGTATTTGGCGATTGGCAAATTCCGCCACAACCCTTACCATTAATTACTTTACCAGAAGTTCAAGCAGAACCGCAGCATCGACTACAGCCTGTACAAACACAGCAGTCAATTGTGATGTTGGGTTATTTGGGGTCATCGGTTAATTGTCCAGACTACGCCCCATTAAAATTACTGTCTACCTACTTGGGCAATGGGCTTTCTAGCCGCTTGTTTGTGGAATTACGGGAAAAACGGGGTTTAGCTTACGAAGTCTCGGCATTTTATCCCACAAGGCTGTATCCAGGGGCATTTGTGGTGTATATGGGTACAGCACCAGAAAATACCAGCATCGCTCTGCAAGGGCTACGTCAAGAAGTGGATTTACTCTGTACGACAGAAGTAGTAGAAACTGCCTTGCAAGCGGCTAAAAACAAAATTTTAGGTCAATATGCTTTGGGTAAACAAACTAACGGACAAATTGCTCAAATATACGGTTGGTATGAAACGCTAGGTTTAGGACTTGATTTTGACCAGCAGTTTCAAGAACTGATTGCATCTGTGAGTGTCAAAGATGCCATAACATCTGCGTGTAAGTATTTACAAGAACCTTATATTTCTTTGGTTGGTCAAGAGACAGCGATTAATAGGGCGTTTCCCAGTGCTGCTTAGAGAGAGGATGAATTGAATTTTTTATAGAAGCTTACCGACGCGGAGAATGAAAACAGCCCTGGCGACTAGAAGTCGCGGCTACACAGACAAAACCCACCTCCGTGGGTTAAAAATCTTTAGTTTATCATTAGTCCGCGTAGGCGGACTTTGTTTGTGTAGTAGCGATTTCTAATCGCCCCATACTTTTAAACCATCATCTAAAGATAGCTTTCAATTATCTGACGATATTCGCTCTTTTGCTTCACACCTTTGACTTCTTTCAAAAGTTCCTTATCCTTGAAGAATTGAATCGTCGGTGTTCCGGTGACGTTGGCATTTTCGGCAATATCTCTGTCTTGGTCGATGTCGATTTCGACAAAGTGGATTTTACCCTCAAATTCATCTACGACTTTATTTAATATCGGTTTTAGGGTATGACAAGGGCCACAACCAGGGGAAATGTATTTGACTATGAGTAGGCGATCGCTTTCATGGAATAATTTTCTTAAAGCATAACCCCCCTCATGACGAGTCGCCTGCAAATTAAATCCAGCTTCCTTTTCCGCTTCCGTTTTCTTCGCTGGCTGGGGTTCCAATTCATTCACTGCTGTAGCTGACTGATGATGAAACTCTGTAATTAAACTCTTAGACGACAACCAGCGTTCAGCTAACATCGCCGCCATACAGCCAGTACCCGCAGCCGTAACTGCTTGGCGAAATTCATGGTCCTGCACGTCGCCAGCTGCAAACACACCTTCTACACTGGTTTCTACAGAATTGTTTTTAGTGACAATATAACCCACCTCATCCAGTTCTAGTTGTCCTTGAAATAAGGCAGTATTGGGAGTGTGACCAACAGCGTAAAATAAACCCTTGGCGTGAATTTCACTTTCTGCACCAGTTTGATTATTCCGCACCTTCACCCCGTCCATGTAACCATCACCGAAGATATCCACCGCTTCAGTATGCCAATGCACTTGGATTTTAGGGTTACTTAAAACCCGGTCTTGCATAGCTTTAGAGGCGCGCATTTTATCAGAACGCACCAGCAGATTGACTTTAGAACCGTATTTGGTCAAATAAATAGACTCTTCCGCCGCCGAGTCGCCAGCACCAATCACAGCTAATTCTGCACCGTGAAAAATTGGTGTCGCACCGTCGCAAATTGCACAAGCAGAGATACCCCGACTCCAAAATTGATGTTCGCTAGGTAAACCCAAACGCTTGGCTGTTGCACCAGTAGCTATAACTATACTATGGGTTTTGATTTCTCTTTCTTGGGAACGGACAATAAAAGGACGCTGACTCAAATCAACAGATGTCACATCCTCAGTATATAACTCTGCGCCCCAGCGTTCAGCTTGCGCCTTCATGTTATCCATCAGTTCCGGTCCCGTAATACCTTGGGGGAACCCCGGAAAGTTTTCGACTTCCGTCGTTGTCATCAGTTGACCACCAGGTAAACCCCCCATTTCAAAGCCTTCAAAGACCACAGGTTTTAAATTTGCTCGTCCTGCATAGATAGCGGCTGTGTAGCCAGCTGGCCCAGAACCAATAATTACCAAATTTTCTACTGTGGGGTTAGGCATAATATTAATTGTACTCATAACGACTACGGCTAATATAGCATAATCAGCTAAGAGATGCAGATCAAGCACAGACCCTGAATTTACCCCCCTTAATCCCCAGGGCTGTTTCATTCCCTAAAACAGGTAAAATTGCAAGTGTTAAGGGGATAAAAAATTATGGGTGCAAATCTGATTGAACAACTGAGGCAAGTTGAAGACTTTAGAACGACTGATGGTAGAAGGCATCCACTTTGGTTGGTATTGCTGTTTGTCATAATGGGTACCATGAGTGGATATGTCGGGTATCGTGCATGGGGAGATTTTGTCAAACGGCATCGGCGCACATTGATAGAGACATTTGGAATCCAAAAGCATGGTGTCCCTTCGTACTCAACTATCAGACGTGTCGTGATGGGAGTAGACTTTGATAAACTGGCGGCAAAATTCAATGATTGGGCGCAACACTACTGGCGTGACAAGGCTAAAATGTTGCAATAGATTTTTGAGAAAATCGAGATAAATCAATGTTTTCTGCTTTTTACCTAATGCACTATTTTAAGCTTGCCACGCCAGTAGTAGCGTGGCAAGCTTAAAATGTTGCATTAGAATTAACGATTTTGTGAGTTTCAAACACTGGGTAAAGATGTTTAAGTTTTATACGAGCATCATCAGTAGTAAAACGCCAAATAACTTTACCTGCGGTGCGGTTACGTTCGTTTTGCCAAGCGGTCAATTCTCTAGATAGTTGACAAATACTAGGAATTCGTCGGTCTAGGCACTGTTGGCTTAAAATGCTTAATTCAATTTCGGCAACGTTGAGCCAGCTTCCATTGCGAGGAGTGTAATAAATCTCCAGTCTCCTAGCCAAGCGGTGAGCTTCTGGTGCGGGAAAAGCTTCGTAAAGTGATGTAATGCTATGAGTGTTGAGGTTGTCACATAGCAATTTGACCTTGGTGGCTTGGGGATAGTCTTCATCTAATAGTTGACGGACTTCTTCGGCCCAATCAACACGAGTCCGATGAGCGCGATTGCTGACACGTCGCCAACCTCTGATCGGGTCAAAAAACATGAACAAAGCTTGGACTCCTTCGCGAGTATAGTGATAATCTTCTTTTGCATCTTCACCCGGTTCCATTGGTTTTGGCTCATAAAGATGCCCTGTTAATTGTCTAGAAGCTTCATCCATACAGATTAAAGGTTCCAAATCACTATGTTCTTGGCTGTAGAGGTCTAAAACTACTTCCATTTGAGAGACAAAACGTGCTATATCCCGTTCGGGAATACAAAATCTTTCTGTTTTCCAGGGGCGTAATTTGTTTTTTTTAATGTCTTTCTAATCGTCTCCCTAGAAATTTCTATGATAATTTTTCGGTTTTGAATTTCTTGCGTCAGTAATCTGAGACTCCAGTGTGCTTGCCCCGTGGGAGGTTCAGAACAACATAATGCAATGATTTGGGCTTCAGTCTGACCATCTATCTTGCTGACATTTGGTGGTTTTAACCTCTGATGACGATTTAAGGCAGGTTCTTCTCCCTGTTCGAGGAACCTCTTCCTGATTCTTGCCACCGTATTGCGATGAACCCTTAACCCTATACTTATTTCTTCATCTGTCCATTTTTTCCTTGCACCCTCTCCCTCATCGCACATTAACAACACCTGTGCGTGCAATATTTTTTTGGCTGGGGCCTGTCCGTTGCGAGCGATCGCTTCTAATCTTTTTCTTTTCTCTGTATCTAATATGACTTTATCTCTACGACCTCTCCCCATCAATTTCTCCTTTTTTTTCCTCCATTCTAATGCACTATTTTAAGCTTGTCACGCCACTACTGGGGTGACAAGGCTAAAATGTTGCAATAGATTTTTGACAAAATTGAGATAAATCAATGTTTTCTGCTTTTATCTAATGCACTATTTTAAGCTTGTCAGTCCACTACGTTGATTTAGAACCATCAGAATGGTGTGGCATAGATGGTAAAAGCATTAAAGGAACAGTTGAAAACTACAAGTCATGTAGTCAGAACTTTGTCAGCATAGTCTCAGTATTTGCGAGTAAAAGAGGGCTGGTCTTAGGTATGGAGAAACTAGAAAATAAGACGGAGAGTGAAATCCAGACCGTACAAAGATTAATTGCCACTTTGGAAATAAAAGGTGCTGTATTTAGCTTTGATTCCCTACATTGCCAAAAAAAACTTGCCAGTTAATCATAGACAGCAACAACGATTACGTCATTGCCGTCAAAAATAATCAGCCAAAACTGCACCGTCATATTCAACGCATTGCGGCACTAACAAAACCAAAGAGTCGTTATGTACAAACCGAAAAAACTAGGGATAGACTCACAACACGTATCGTCGAAGTTTTCGATGATTTGAATGGAATTGACCCACAATGGACTGGTATTAAATCTTTGATTCGAGTGGAAAGATTCGGAACACGAGGGGGTAAAAAATATCATGAGATTGTCTGTTATATCAGTAGCCTGATTCGCACAGCCGCAGAATTTGCTTGTGGCATTCGCGGTCATTGGAGTATCGAAAATTGCCTTCATTGGGTTAAAGATACCGTTCTCAAGGAAGATAATTCCACTATCCGTCTGGGGAATGCTCCGGCAAATCTCTCAGTTCTCAGAGCGATCGCTATGAATATACTGCGCCGCAATGGTCATACTTCCATCACAATTGCTCATAGATTTCTTTCTAATGATATTGACAAACTGCTTGCTCTTGTGGAATGAAACAGCCCTGCCTTAATCCCCCCTTTCCAAGGGGGGAAACCGGAAAATCTAGTCCCCTCCCCTTTGCAAGGGGAGGGTTAGGGTGGGGTAATTCGAGGACTGGTAGTGATTCGATAAGTTGTGTGTACACGGTGGTTCTTTACTAAACTGAATCAAGAACCTCACCCCCAGCCCCTCTCCTTACTAAGGAGAGGGGAGCATGAGAAAGCATTATCTATGACTGTTGTTGTAGATGTTGCCTAATGATTTGGGCATCTAGTTCTAACAGTTCTGTTATTTCTTGAATACTCATACCTTTCTCGGTAAGTTTTGAGGCTAATTTTAATTTCGTTTCTAATTCAGTTTGCGGCCTGGTCTTTTCTAAGATACTCTGGTATAGTCGAGTATTTTGGAATTCATCTAAATCAAGCATGGCTTCAATTTCCTCTAAAGCTAGCGTGGGAAACTTGTAAAATACTATGGCTTGAATAAATGCTAGCACTTTCTTTTGCAGATTTTCATCAGGTAAGTTTTGCCTCGCCTGAGTGATTAGCTGTTGGGCTAAGGAAGGTGCTTTTTTAGGTGTTTCTACAAATAGTTTAGCAATTCCTAACCCCAAAGAATATTCATCTCTGGTAGAAAGTTCATTCAGATAAACACAGTGTAGATGCTGTTCGGTTAAAACCCGATAGCGGGGATGAGGTGGGCTTTCGTGAATGCGTTTGTCGTAAATGACAATTGCATACCAGTCTGAGTTCGCTGGTTGATATTGACGGAAATAAACAAAAATTTCCCCAAAAAGCCGTTCGTAAAACTCTTCATCTTTGTAGGTTTGCAATTCTACAAAATATAAAGGTTCATTTTCAAAACCCTCTCTTGTGGTAAATACGCCATCTAAGCGAAAGGATTGTTGTTTAACTTCAGGCGCAGTGAATGTATATATGTTGGGATTTGTATCAGGTTTTTCAATCAGTTCAAAAAATATTTGTGGTAGTTCCTTAATCAGTTCATAAAAAATTACATCTGTTTTCATTGATGCTACTTTTGGTAAAGTTTACAGCCATTCTGATTTGAATACAATATATAGCGTTTCCTAATCATATAAGCTATATCATAGCCCCCTCCTCGCTTGCGGGGAGGGGGTTGGGGGTTGGGTTCTTATAGCCCACTAATTTCACTTACCAGCACGGACGTACAAAATCCAGGTTTGGTGGTATTTGTCTGAGTAGCTGCAATTTATAATCACCTCTTGCTGTTGTGATGTGTTATAAATATGAAAATTTGGGCATACTAAGACTTGTGTAATCATACCCAAAAATTTAGTATCAGGAGTAATCGCAATGGTAAATATCGAATCTGAGCTACTAGAGAAAATTCGTCAACAATTTGACAGTTGTCCATATCCCCGAATTCCCCTTGAACAATCACCTAAAGAAAAACCCAATTTACTTTATATTCATAACTTATTCACATCTTATTATGTAAGAAACCAAAAAGTTATAAATACCAAAGATAAAGTAATTTTAGATGCTGGATGTGGTACTGGTTATAAATCTCTAGTTCTAGCAGAAGCTAATCCAGGAGCAAAAATTATCGGAGTTGATATTTCAGAGGAATCAATTAAATTAGCTCGGCAGCGTTTAGAACATCATGGATTTGATAACGCAGAGTTTCATGTCTTGCCTCTTCAGGAATTGCCAACCCTAAATTATCAATTTGATTATATTAATTGTGATGAACTGCTGTATCTCTTTCCTGATTTGACTGTGGCGTTAGGAGCAATGAAAGCAGTTTTAAAGCCAGATGGGATTATTCGGAGTAATCTACATAGTTCACTTCAGAGATTCCATCTGTTTCGCGCTCAAAAGGTCTTCACCATGATGGGTTTAATGGAAGGAAACCCAGAAGACATGGAAATGGACATCGTAGTGGAAAGTATGAAGGCTTTGAAGGATAATGTCCAGCTTAAAGCTACAACGTGGAACTCCAATTATGAAGGGGAAGACGGAAAAGAATTAATTTTAATGAATTACTTGTTTCAAGGGGATAAAGGTTACACCGTAACTGATTTGTTTACCGCTTTGCGAGACTCTGACCTAGAGTTTATCAGTATGGTTAACTGGCGACAGTGGGAATTGATGGATTTATTCAAAGAGCCAGATAATTTACCTGCTTTTCTGGCTATGAGCTTACCAGATATTTCTGTAGAACAGAGCCTACATTTATTTGAACTACTACATCCTATTCATCGGCTGATTGACTTTTGGTGTGGTCATCCTCAGTCAGCACAGGATGTTTTACCCATTTCCGAATGGACTGACTCTGATTGGCATACAGCGCAAGTGCATCTGTGTCCTCAGTTAAAAAATTCCAAGTTCCAAGAAGGTATCATCGCTTCTCTTCAAGAAATTCGACCATTTGTGATTAGTCAATATTTATCGCCGACACCAGGATTTATTGAGATAGAAAGCTCAATAGCCAGTTGCTTGATACCTTTGTTCGATCAACCCCAGCCGATGATGTCTCTAGTAGAGCGTTGGAAACAATTTAGACCAATAGACCCCGTAACCTCAACACCGACAGATGAGGAGCAAGCTTTCAATATAGTGAAAAAGTGGTTTTTGAGGCTAGAAAGCCTTGGTTACATAATGCTAGAGCGTCAATCTTCGTAGCTCAAACAACGATGAGAAAAAATTTTTTGTTGGGGTGATATGAAATTGATCGAGTGTGGGTAAGTTATATCTAGAACGGAAGATAAAATCATAACTCAGGGAAAACACTTATGAAAACCGAATTAAAAGCCAAGTTTCTCCAACACATCCTCAATAAAAAGAAAGACGAGCAAGGTTTTACACTTATTGAATTACTTGTTGTAATCATCATCATCGGTATTTTGTCCGCTATTGCATTACCTTCCTTCTTGAACCAAGCTAACAAAGCCAGAGAATCTGAGGGTAAACAATACGCTGGTTCTATGAACCGAGGTCAACAAACATTCTATCTAGAAAACCAGAAGTTTGCTACTGATATTACCAACATGGGTCTAGGTATTGCAACTCAAACTACTAACTATAAATACACAGTTGAGAAAATTGGTGGTGGTACTTTAGATGATGCTGGTGCTTTCATTGCCTCACTGAACGTTGCTAATCCGATTAATACCAGTAATCTTAGATCCTTTATAGGTGTTACTGACCTAATTCTATCTGGTGGTGCGACAACAACAACTGCTATCCTTTGCCAGAAGAAAGATGCAGGTGCTTTCGCTGCCGATGGTGTAACTGTTATTCCTGCTGTTAGCACAGTTGCACCAATATGTGTTGATACTAAGGGCTTCAAAGCAATTGAATAAGATAGTTTATAAAATGGCTTTGGAAAATATCAATTTTTCAACCATATTACACATATAATTTCATGTAATTAATATAAAAGTAGGTAATATTCTTACCTACTTTTATTTTTTATTTTAGTTTCACAATCATGAATAATCTAGAATCTCAAGCAAAACGAGCGCTTAGAACTTTTCAACAAGGTGAGTATTATCAAGCAGGAGAAATTTATCAAGAATTAATTAATAGTCAAGCAGAAATTAAAGAATATCATTGGTATCTTGGATTATCCTTACTTTTACAAGGTCAAGAAGCAGAAGCACAAACTACTTGGATGTTAGCAATATTTGAGGGAGAAGAAGCAGAAATTGAGCAGTGGACTCATGAATTAGTCAAGGTATTACAAACAGAAGCACAAAGACAGGAAGAATTAACACAATATCAACTTGCTTGGGTTATTCGTCAACACTTACGAGAGATTTATCCTGGTAATATTAATAATATTTTAGAGCTAATCAAATTATCTTTAGATTTAGAAAATCTGACTCAAAATAACTTTGAAGAATTAGGCATTATTGAAATCTTAAATTCTGACATAGAAGCAATAGATAGAAAATTACTATTTTTTGTTTTAAAAAAATCTCTCAAATTATTATGGTTTGAGCTTTGGATATTAGAATTTTCTGAAGCGTGTATTCACTATTTAGATCCCTTACAAATGACTCACTGTTTGATGATAACTGCTACGGAAGCAGCTTATACAGGACACAAGTTTAATTTAGCAATTAAATATGCTGAACTAGCTTTAAAAATTAATTATCCAGATGCAGAAGTTATTTCTGAAGTCCTGAGTCACTTAGCAACTTTTTATTATGAAGTTAGCAATTTTGACCAAGGAATTAATCTTTCTCAAAAAATACAGAATTTATCAACTCATACCACTGATTTAATCAATGCTAATGTCATGGTATTACAGGGTTTATTACGTTCTGGTGGACGTTGGTATGAAGCTATCCCAGTTATCCAACAGTATGAAAGTTATTTAAATAAGCTAATTACAGAAAAACCGAATTTAGAGAGAAATAAAATTTATCGTTTACTTAATTGTACATATTATCTGCCCTATTTGCGTGATGCTGCTCGACAAAACCGCTTTTTACATAATGAAATCCTGAAAATATGCCAAACCAGCATACAAGCTTATGCTCAAGAACAATATAACCGCTATTCTCACGCTAATATTCAAAGAATAAAAGCCCCTAAGAAAAAACTAAAAATAGGTTATCTTTCCCATTGTTTGCGAGAACATTCAGTAGGTTGGTTAGCAAGATGGTTATATCAACATCACAATAGAGAAGAATTTGAAATTTATACTTATTTTGCTACTTACCGTTTTCATATTCGTGACTTTCTGCAAGATTGGTATGAACAAAATTCAGATCATGTCAGGAAATTAGGGCGAGATGGAATTGAAATTGCTGAACAAATTCATCAAGATGAAATTGATATTTTAATAGATTTGGATAGTATGACTGCGGATATTAGCTGTGAAGCAGTGGCATTAAAACCAGCACCAATTCAAGTAACATGGTTAGGTTGGGATGGTTCGGGTATACCTGCTATTGATTACTATATTGCTGATAATTATGTTTTACCAGAATATGCTCAAGAATATTACAGTGAAAAAATTTGGCGATTACCAAATACCTATCTAGCTGTTGATGGTTTTGAAGTAGGTGTACCGACTTTGCGACGAGAGGATTTAGAAATTCCTAGTGATGCAGTCATTTATTTTAGCGCCCAGTCTGGTTATAAACGCAACCCTGATAATGTGCGTTTACAGATGAAAATCCTCAAGGAAGTACCAAATAGTTATTTTTGCATCAAAGATATTAATAAAGATGTAGGTGTAGTCAGAGAGTTCTTTGAACAAATTGCGGAGTCAGAAGGAGTAAATAAACAGAGATTACGCTTTTTAGAAAAAGTCCCGTCATCCTCAATTCATCGTGCTAATTTAACTATTGCTGATGTGGTGTTAGATACCTATCCCTATAATGGTGCAACCACGACAATGGAAACTCTATGGATGGGTGTACCTCTAGTAACAAGAGTAGGTGAGCAATTTTCGGCACGGAATAGTTACACCATGATGGTAAATGCAGGTATTAGTGAAGGTATAGCTTGGAGTGATGAGGAGTATATTCAGTGGGGTGTGCGTTTAGGTACTGATGCTAATTTGAGACAACAAATAAATTGGAAGTTATTACAGTCGCGTCAAATTGCACCACTGTGGAATGGTAAACAGTTTACTCGTGATATGGAAAACGCTTATCAGCAAATGTGGCAGAAATATGTGATGGAGAATCAGCAATAACAACTCTATAGGATTCATATTTGATTTATGAAACACACGTAGGGTGTGTTATTGAGGAGAGTACAGCACCAAGACCTGGAAGACGGTGGGTGCGTTAGGCTAAAGCCATAACACACCCTACATATACATATACTTAGCTTTTTTCAATAATCAAATCGGATTTCTATATTCGCCAAAACTTTTCAAATATCTCTCAGCTTACATTTGTGATATGAATAGGTTTTTACTGTAAAAAAATGAACCCTCAAGAATTACAAGCTTTTCAATTTCTGACTAATGGAGAATATGGCAATGCAATCAATTTTTATGAAGAATTAAGTGAACAGTATCCAGAAATAAAAAAATACCATTGGTATTTAGGTCTAGCTTTATTATTACATGGTCAAGAAGCAGAAGCGCAAACTGCTTGGATGTTAGCCCTTATTGACGAAGAAGAAGCAAATATGGGGCAGTACATTCAGGAATTAGTCAACATTTTAGACACGGAAGCACAACGCCAAGAAGATTTAGATAGCTATGTATTAGCTTGGGCAATTCGTCACCATATCCGGGAAATTAATCAAGATAATGTTTTGAATTTATTAAAACTAGTACATCTATCTACAAAGTTAAATAGTATTAGCAATGATAATTTAAAAACCTTAGAATTAATTAAAAAAATTCAGGATGAAAATTTAAATATTGACCCTACTTTTTTAATGCTAGTTTTAAAAGAAGCTCTAAAAAAATATCCTGCTTTAGATTGGGTTCTAGAGTTTGCAGAAGTTTGTATTCCCTATATAGAGGATAAATTAAAGCTGATTGATTATTTCTTAATTACTGCCAATCAAGCAATTCTGAAAGAGAGTCGCTTTGACTTAGCGATTAAATACTGTAATTTATGTCTCCAGATACAACCTAATAATGTAGAGGCTCTGACTTCGCTATCTGAATTTCATCAAAATGTTAATCAAGTTGATGTAGCAATTGAGTTTGCTTATCAAGCTTATTCTATATCTAAAAATTTACCTGATTTATTGTGTTCTAACTATATTATTTTAAATACTTTACTATTTACTGGTGTAAATTGGACTAAAGCAATCCCTTTTATCAAACAATATAAAGATAATTTATCTCAACTAATTGAACAACAATTATTGTTAGATCGTGATGCAATTTATCGTATAATTCATTGTACATATTTTCTTCCTTATCTACGTGATGATGCTCAACAAAACCGTTTTTTACATAATGAAGTCCTGAAAATATGCCAAAGCAGCATACAAGCTTATGCTCAAGAACAATATAACCGTTATTCTCAAGCCAATATTCAAAGAATAAAAGCACCAAAGAAATTAAGAATTGGTTATCTTTCCCATTGTTTGCGAGAACATTCAGTAGGTTGGTTAGCACGGTGGTTATATCAACATCATAATAGAGAAGAATTTGAAATTTATACTTATTTTGCTACTTACCGTTCTCATATTCACGACTTTCTGCAAGATTGGTATGAACAAAATTCAGATCATGTCAGGAAATTAGGGCCAGATGGAATCGAAATTGCTGAACAAATTCATCAAGATGAAATTGATATTTTAGTAGATTTGGATAGTATGACTTGTAAAAATACTTTGGAAGCAGTGGCATTAAAACCAGCACCAATTCAAGTAACATGGTTAGGTTGGGATGGTTCGGGGATACCTGCTATTGATTACTATATTGCTGATAATTATGTTTTACCAGAATATGCCCAAGAATATTACAGTGAAAAAATTTGGCGATTACCAAATACCTATCTAGCTGTTGATGGTTTTGAAGTAGGTGTACCGACTTTGCGACGAGAGGATTTAGAAATTCCTAGTGATGCGGTCATTTATTTTAGCGCCCAGTCTGGTTATAAACGCAACCCTGATAATGTGCGTTTACAGATGAAAATCCTCAAGGAAGTACCAAATAGTTATTTTTTAATCAAAGATATTAATAAAAATGTAGGTGTAGTCAGAGAATTTTTTGAAGAGATTGCGGAGTCAGAAGGAGTAAATAAACAGAGATTACGCTTTTTAGAAAAAGTCCCGTCATCCTCAATTCATCGTGCTAATTTACAGATTGCTGATGTGGTGTTAGATACCTATCCCTATAATGGTGCAACCACGACAATGGAAACTTTATGGGTGGGTGTACCTCTAGTCACGAAAGTGGGAGAGCAATTTTCAGCACGGAATAGTTACACCATGATGGTAAATGCAGGTATTAGTGAAGGTATTGCTTGGAGTGATGACGAGTATATTGAGTGGGGTGTGCGTTTGGGTACTGATGCTAATTTGAGACGACAAATACATTGGAAGTTATTACAGTCTCGTCAAACTGCACCACTGTGGAATGCTAAACAGTTTACTCGTGATATGGAAAATGCTTATCAGCAAATGTGGCAAAGGTATATTACATAAGCTTGTAGTGAGGACTTCAGTCCTCCTCTCTCCGGAAGCACTGAAGTGCTGACTACGAACATTAGAACGTTATTCACCTGCTTGATTTTTAAGTATATTGACTATACTATCTGACAACCATAAACCAGCATCGCGTAAAGCCTGAATTCCTGGAGATATGCTGGTAATAAGTCCCCGTCTTTTTGCTAAAATGAGTAAACCTCCAGTACCCATAGTAAGAATACTTAATGATTGACCACAACGCCGTGCTGCTCTATCATCCACAATAGCGGCATAATCTGAATTCCTCAAAGCTAAACTTAATACTTGTGATTCTCCTCTTCCTAAATCCCAAGCTGCTACTTCAGGTGCGATGCTATCGAGTTTTACTATTTGTATCCAAGAAACAGTAGGTAATTGTCTTGAAGCAATATCATCTCCTCCTCCTTTAGTTACCTCCTCAAACACCCCTTCAGGAACTAAGATTTCTGTAAATAGTTGTGCTAAGAGTTCAGCTTGTTTACTTTTGAATAAAACAATTAGAGGCGAAGAATTAATGATAATACGATTAATCAACATTCGCTATTTCCTCAGCCAATTCTTGCGCAGTGTATTGAATGAAATCAACTTGATAACGAGATAAAGCGTTGATAAATTCTGCACGAGTTAGCCCAGCAATTTCGGCGGCTTTATTTTGGGATATATTACCGATTTCATACCATTTAACTGCGGCTGCAATTCTCATTTCCTGAACAAACTCTTCAGGATTTTTACGGAGCGAAGAAAATACTGTTTCTGGTAATTGGATGGGGACTGTTTTCATGTTTAACTTCTCACGGTTTCACATTCTTTACTCTTGAATTTTATCGCATTATGTATGATATAGAAGAATTCACGTAGGAGTAGAGAAAATTATCGTAAACAATAATTGCTTAAAAGCTCGTAGTGAGGACTTCAGTCCTCTGGTTTTCAGAAGCACGATTCTAAATCTTCAAATATATCGTGCTGTTCTTGAAAAAGCCTTAGAGTGTGGGATAAACCTAAATCTTCTGCTAATAAATCAATACCGTCAATAATTTTGGGGATCTGAGCTTTATCAACTTGTAGTCCCACAAAAAATTTTTCTCTGTAATTTGGTCTTGACTGAAAGCGTTGTATTGCTATGAGCAAAGGACGCATTACCTCATAGGCTTTCTCGGCTTTATCAATTGATATTGCAGGGATTGGAGATTGTAATCTGAGAACTGCTAGGTCAATTAAATCTCTCGCCTCAACGCTGTCATCCATGAAGCGGTCGGAATTTGACAGCAGTTTAGAGGTAAAACAGTCATAGAGACTTAAGCAAGGAACAGGCGACCACTTGGGATATCTTGGCGGGTCAGGTTGGAAACGAGTTTCCGCAATAATTTCTGTTTTGATAGGCACATCATCTACAAAAACTATCATCCTGATTCCATATTGGTTAGTCATACCACGTCCAATTTTGATTTTACTCAAATCACGAAATAATGCTTCATACCCACCGTCAAATACTACTTTACGGAGGTATTTGTAGCCTTCTCTACCAACAGAAGCAATAAAATCAATGTCGTTACTCCATCTGTATTCTTCAAAATCAAGAGCAAGAAGAGTCCCACCACCGAAGTAAGCAGAACCCTCAATAAGGACTTCAGAGTCTAAAGATTCAAGAATCGTGAGAATTTTATTATGGTGTTCTAATCTGAATGTCATAAATCAACTTGCAACCAGGATTTATACCTTATAGCAAGGTTCTTGAGGAAAGCAAGTTCCTCACCTTCAAGGTTGTTAAACAGTGTACGATATGTCCAACCACGCTCGTAACGACTTAGCATTTCTTCTAGAGTAAACCTATATACATCTGCTGTTTGCCAACAGATTGATTCCAAAAAGGGTAGTCTTTTTGGGACAATAACAGAATTAATTGTTGGTTTTGCGGTTGTCATGACTTTAAATTTTATCGCATTATGTCTGAAAAGCCAACCAGAAAATCTAATAATAGGACTTACGCCATGAATTATGTTAATCTTTGAATTAAGGGCGATTATTAGTATTATGTGATGACAAATACATCATTATAAATGATAACTACTCACAAAGAGGAATTTATATTATGTTAAACATAACACAAAATTACCTACAACAACTGCATGAAGTTGACGATTATCTTTGGCTGGAAGCAACTATTAAACTTCTAAAAACCAAAAACTTAGAAAATTTTATTAACCAATGTTTACATTTTTTTTATAACAACCTGTTTATAAAAATCCTCTAGACCTTTCACACAAACTTGATCATCAAATAGACGATCTTTATTTTTCTTCACTTTTTCAACAATATCATTTCTCCACTCTCGATTTAATCCCAAATTAACCACAATTTCAATATATTCTTGTTGATTACTAGCAATAGTATCTGTGACACCGATCATTTTAAAAAAACTATCAGTGTGACGACCCCGCATAAACTCCCCTGGACAAGTGACAATGGGAAGATTACAGGCTATGGCTTCTAAGCTAGTATTACCACCAGACCAAGTAAATGTATCTAAGTAAACATCTGAAAGTAGGTTAATCATTAAATAATCTAGCCGTTCTGGAATCGTCAGAAACACACAGTAATCTTGAAAATCTAAATCAACAGCAGCAAAAGCACGTTTTAGACGTTGTTTAAGTAGTTCACCACGCAGAAAGAGAAATTTAGCTTTTGGCACACGACTAGCAATTTCTGCCAAGATAAAATCATATTGTGGTAAATATTTAAAAGGTGCTTGACAACATAAATAAATTATATCTGCATCACTTAAACCATAATCTGAACGAGTTTTGCTAACAGGAGGAATGTATGGTTTAGGGTACGAAACACCAATATTAGGTAAAAGAATTAATTTCTCTGAGTAATGTTCTTGGGCATTTTCTGCTTCCATTAACTCACTAGATAAGAAATAATCAATTGTCGGTAAGCCAGTTGTTACTGGATGACCCCAAGCTGTACACTGCACAGGTGCAAGCCGCAAACCTGCCATTTGCATAGTTGGTGCGTCCATACCAATTTCGGGATAAACTAGAATGTGCAGCTTATGGGCAATTATCTGTTGACAAACTGCGGATAAGTTATGCGGAATATGGTGAAATACATCACTATATTCTTGAAATTTTTGAGTTATTGCATCAGGAGTGTTTCCTGTGTAGTAACAATAAATTTCAAAGTGTTCATGATTACAGTAACGTAGCCAGCCAAGTAACCATAAAGTTCCACTATAAGAATGTAGGTAATTTGAAGCATAGCCAATCCTAATTTTTTGATTAGGCTGAAGTTGTGGCATAGATAAAGGAACTACCCATTGGGGGAAGTTGGCTGCCATAATTTTATGCACTAACTCGCCATACTGACGTTGTAATTCAATATCATTTTGTGCTTGAAATGATAAGTAAAAGTTAGTCAGCCGACCTATACCTGCTAAGGCACTATTTTTTTCTTCAGGGGTTTTCAGAGAAGTTTCCTGAGTTAAATCTTGCAGTCCCTGAGTATAGCGTTGCCGATAGAAGCTAATTTCTTCTGGGTTATTGTATAGTGATGGAACTATTAAATACTTAAAAATTTGAAAGGTGTAATTCTCAGGTAAGTATTTACAGGCATTTTCGGCACAATTAATAGCTTCCTGAACATGCCCATGAACCCGCAAGTTAACAATTAATGAAAAATGCAATTGCCCATCTCTAGGATGAAGTTTAATTCCTTGCTGGAGTGTTTGGAAATATTCATCTAATAGGTTTAACTGTCTATAGCACTCACTTAATTGCCAATAAACTTCTGCATCACATGATTGGATTTTGAGAAGTTCTTGAAATTGTGCAATAGCCTCTTGCCATTTGTCTTGAGAGTAGAGTTTGTTACTTAAGTAAAAAAAAACTGTTCGTCTATAACTGAATTTAAACTTTCTAATTCATAAGCTGTGATATTCTCGGCTTTTGCTTGAATTATGCTGTTTTCATCTTCATGCTCTAAGATAATTCTGCCACTGATGCGAGGTAGTAAAGCTTTCCACTGAATATCTGCCAAATCTGCAACCAGGGAAATTTCTAATCCCTCGGTAATATCTAAATCTTCTTGCATTAGAATATTCATTGCCACACTAGATAAAAATAGTTCGGCATCTTCTACAGAAATGTTCTTGGTATTGACCAGTAAAGTAGTTTTTTCACTATCAGGATGATTTGCTACCACCTTCAAAACTAGCTCCAAGTCTAAACCAATTGACTCTTCTGGTTGTGACCAATCAGGGAAAATAATGAAATTAATTTCTTTAAGATTCAAACTCAGAAGAGTAGCCTTAATTAAGGCAGAACTAACAGTTTCTGCCATATTTGACCAAGAAAACTTTTGTGCTTGCACTAAACCAGCAAAAATCAATGCTTGACGAATGCTAGGTTTTTGCACCTCACAGAGTGCATTTGCTAGTCCATCCACATCATCATCATTCACATATATTGCTGCTTCTCCCGCAGCTTCGGGAATTGAGGCGTTAGGACAAGTAATTACAGGACACCCGCAAGCCATTGCTTCAATTATCGGCATCCCAAAACCTTCATATTTAGAAGGATAAACCAGCGCTATAGCACCAGAATAAGCTATTGCTAACTCTTCATCGCTGAGTTGCAGCATATAAACTGCACTACCTGATGTATAAGCTCGATATTCAGGTGCTAATACACCACCACTTCCAGTTAATATAATGTCAAATCCACAACTGCTGACAAGTTTTGAAAAAGCTTGGAAGAATAACAGAGTATTCTTATAACCACCACCAGCACCAACTAAGAGTAAGTAAGGTTTAGTAATACCGTATTTAATTTTAAAATTATTAATTTCTTCGGGTTTTGCAGGTAAGAAAGTAGAACTAACACCACAATGAGCAACAGTAATAGTTTCGAGTGGTATATCAGAAAAACAGCTTGCAAGGTCAGATGCGGTATGTTTAGAAATGGCTATATAAGCAGATGCTGTTTGAATAGCTTGATGTTTTGCTTGCCACATGGGATTATTCATATCCCATCCCATAACTTCTGGTATCATGTCATAGGCCATGAACACAGAAGGTGTGGTATGAGGAGTAGTGTAATAAGAAGAGATAAATAAATATGCTCCTTCTTCATCACACACCTGCTGTAGCATTTCTCGGTCAGGAGCAGTGTTGTTATAGTCGTAGCGTCCTATATTACGATATCTAACACCAGGGATTTGAGGAGCAGTTCCAGCACGATTAAGCACAACGATATGTTTTGCAAATCCGTTATTTGCCCATTCTTCTAGTAATGATTTCCAGACACGTGCAATACCAGTTTCGTAGAGTTGGAAAAATACACCATCAACAATAATTATTGGTACTATTGTTTTAATTTGTAATTTTTTTTGCTGTACTTCATCTGGTTGTAAAAACTGCAAATCATTTTTACCAATTTCTTTTTGTGCAATTGGTATTATTCCAAGTGAATCTGCAATGTCTACTTGAGTTTGATCTGTAACCCAGGAAAAATATTCACGTAAAAAAATTGGTAGTTTATGTGTTTTTTGTAAGGCTTCCCACTGAGCTACAGCATTACTATAACCATAGTATTGTTCTTTAAATTGTAATTGTTCTTTTGTAGCATAGGCAAAATGTTGAAAAACTAAACCAAACTTTTCAGTCTCTTGATGTAAGAAAGGATTTTCATCAGCAATATTTTTATATTGTCCATCTGCCAAAGTTTCTACTAATACTGGAGGTTCATGTGCTGCCCAAAATGCTCCAGGCCTGAATCTCCAAGTTCTTAGCCACTCTTGTTGAGGGTTTTGGGCATAACAGTTACGAGTACTTATAATTAGTTTTTCGCCAACAAAATACCAGCACCAATAAAATGCAGCAGTTTTATTAGGGTTAGTAATAAATATTTCTCTGGCATTACAAACCTGTTCTAATGTCCATAATTCATCCACATCTACTTGCCACAGCAAACATTCTTCTTGAAGATTAGCAAGTGGTGCATTCACCATTTCGCGTTTTCCGTCCCAGAAAATACCTTCTGGCTTCCGGTAAATTGTGACATTATCAGGGTAAAGTTGCGCTAGTTCGTTTAAATATTCTGTAGTGCCGTCATTACTACGACCATTTTTATGAATTTCATCAGTAATACGTCCACCTAATCTAACACTCCACCCAGTATCATGTTTTAAATCTGCTACACCTTCAACAATGTGCCAATGCCATTTAAAAGCAAGTTGTTTGAATATTTCTATGTGGTATTTTATAAATGGTTGTCCGTTGAGAACAATAGTAAAGAAATGAATAGGTAAGGAAGGAAAAGCAATATAATTTTCATAGAAAGAATCGGAATTTGTTACTTCTTCCCCAATATCCCCACTTCGAGTAATGCGATGGCATTCATAACCGTTTTTAACTAAAATATCAAAACTAGAGTGAGCATGACGATTTAATCCTTCCAGCATTTTTTGTGATATTTCAAACTGGATAAAGCTAATAGCTTTGTTTTCTAATAGTTCTGTACATCCTTGCAAAACATCACTTTCTGCGCCTTCAACATCAATTTTTAAATAATCAATTTTCTGAATATTATTACTTTTACAGAAGAAATCCAGGGTAACAGTTTCTACAATTTCAGTGTTTACAATCGGTACATATTTTCCAGAGCCATTTGGATTTAGCATTTGTGGTTTACCAATACTATTCCAAACTGAGAAGTCTTCTGCAAACTCATTAAATTCAATTTGGCTATTATTTGAATAAACTGCTTTTTGTGTTAAAGAAACATTATTAAAATTAGATTGAGAAATTCGTTTTTGTAGTTTATTAAAAGTATCTGTTGCTGGTTCAAAAGAATAGACTCTTCCAGATTCATTTACGAGTTTACTTAGCAGAATTGAATAGTCACCAATATTTGCTCCGACATCAAAAACAACCATTCCTGACTTAACAATTTTTCTGACAAGCAATTGCTCAGATGTTTCATATTGTGATATGTACTGTTCAACGCTATCTATTTTCTTGAAAATAGAGTAACCGTTCCTAACAGAAGTATTTTGAGCAATTAATTTATAGTTCTGATCTGCAAGAAGCTGATGATGATTTTGATAGTTCTTGAATGTTTCAATATCATCTAAGCAAATAAAATTAGCTCCATATACCTCGTTTAGTTCAGCTATACCAGTAAATTCTGAACCATCGATTAAAACTAAGTCAAAATAATCAATATTATGCTCTTGCTTAATTTTTTGAATACCATTGTCAGATACTCCAGATTGATGTACATATTCAATATCTTGTTTTAGCCAGTTAAGAACCGTCTCAATGGGATAAAAGTGTAACTTATTTTGAGTATTTTTATAAAAATCAATAACTTCTTGCTCGTCAGGAAAGTTTTTTATGCTAATAGATGACACATTATAGCAATTGACAAAATCATCATTTATATATTTTTTTTGTAATTCATGGAATCTAGTTTTGGAAACTTCCATGCAAAATAATTTGGGTTTATTAGGGTTTTGCCGAAGTCCAGTTACAAATGCTTCGGTACTTCCTTCTCCTGAAGATGAGCCAATTTCTAAAACTGTTTTAATATCTTCTGCTGCTGAAATTTTTTGAATAACAGCATAAAATTCATCATTTTTGATTTCAGGGGGAATCAAGCGGTTAAGTTCAGAATTAGCGAGTTCATTATTCATACTTTTTATGCTTATTTTTAGTTATTTATCCTAGATTTTATTCGTAATTTGCCATTTTATAAAAGTATTAACCTGAAGGTGCATATAATAAGTTTTAAAGGAAAACTACTGCACATAATCACGTATAAATTACTGGATTTAATAATTTTATGCAACTTCACATAAGAATGATCTTATTTTTCACAGATGGCATAAATAGATTCATTCCTCCGTCCTTCAAGATCAATATTTGGATCGAAATCCCTCAACATAACATTTTTAAACCCTGCTTCAGATAAAGTAGATACCAAGTTTTCTTCATCGAACAAATGAAAGTGATGACCAGCCATATAGGCAATGTAGTTGATATAATCAATTGGAGATTTGTAATGATAAGCGGGTTTATATAGGCAGTATTTTTTCTGATCAAATTTATCAGGATTCAAGTATGCCTCAATATATATTCTTGCATTAGGTACGCATACGCTAAAAATACCTCCTTGTTTTAAGATCCGATGGCATTCATTTAAAATTCCTGCCATTGGATTAGGGTAAAGAAAGTGTTCAAGAACATGAGAAGAGTATATTTCACTGACACTTTCATCTGGAAATGGAAGAGGATTTTGTAAGTCTAAAATGAGGTCACAATCGCCATTAATATCTACAGTAGTCCATCCTTCTAGTTGGCGCTCTTTTCCTGCGCCTAGCTCAATCTTAATTGGATTATCAGCAGATAGTAGCTGGGCAATAAAATTTTCATTTTGAGTAGATATTTTTTGCAAAACCTCTTGTCTTTGAATAAGTTGCTCTTCCCATTCTACATATTTATCTAAGGTAACTTCCCAATCTAAATTCATGAACATTTATTCCTTTTTATGTGGTGATATTTGTCTATTTGCTTGATAAACAGCAAATTTGACTATTAATTGGCAAATTTAGAGATACAAAAATTTTTATTGAAAAGAGTCAGCAATTTTAAGGGCGATCGCACACTCACTCCGATTTCTTAACATTCTCTAACATCACCTGATAATCTTGCCGATCAGGGTACAAGCTGATCAACTTCTCCAACGGTTCCATTGCACCTTTAAAATCCTGCAACTGTATCCGCAACAAAGACAGTTTCTCCAGTGCAACTTGATTTTCAGGTTCTCGTTGTAAAACTAACTCATAACCCTGCGCCTGTTGTTGCAATGAAGACTCAACAGAGATAGGTGCTGGCTGAGGTTGAGGAGCTTGCATAGCTCGTTGTATCGTATTAAATGCCCCAAACAGCATAGAACCGCCAAAGCCAATAATTGAGACGATCGCTAAAAGTCTCTTTCGCCGAGCGTCTTTCTTCTGACGGATAATGAAATAATCTTCCCCTGAACTAGCCATGTTTTGTTATGTCCTGTGGAAAATGCTTAGGTAATTTAAGCCTCTAGTAAACAGAATACCCACAACACCAGAGTAACTATCATCTGGGCTGCAAATTTTTTACCCAAATTTTAAAGCTTGACTCCAAAAGACTAATTAGTAGTATCTGCTTCAAACCAAAATTTACTGTTTTTGTTGCAGAGATACATGATATTACTCTTCCTTCCAGCCAAACAGAAATTTCAGCGATCGCCTCAGATCCCCGACTTCTTCAAGAAGTCGGGGATCTATATTTGCTTTATGGACTCATTTATGCTATGGAAAGCTGTCAAAGAATCTCAGCTAAAAATATAACGGTTTTCAGCAGTTCCCAAAAAATGAGAGAATTACAAGTTAACGATTACAACTACAAAATATTAAATACACAGATCATGGTCAAAATTCAATTTTCTAAAGGTATTGATGAAGAAGTAATTCCAGAAGTACGCTTGACGCGATCGCGCACTGGAGACAGTGGCACAGCAACGTTTATCTTTACAAATCCCCAAATATTGGCAGAAGGTAGCACCGAAGAAATCACCGGGATGTACCTGATCGACGAGGAAGGCGAAATCATTACCCGCGAAGTTAAGGGTAAATTTGTCAACGGTAAACCAGAAGGCATAGAAGCAGTTCATGTGATGAAATCCCCCGAAGAATGGGAGCGTTTTATGCGCTTTATGGAACGTTACGCCGAACAAAACGGTTTGGGATTCAATAAAGCTGAATAAGAACACAGATTAAATTCAAATATGTGTCTGAAACCACCGTTGTAGAGATGTTCCATGGAACGTCTCTACATTCTTTGTCTTTCCCCCTAGTCCCTTACTCCTCGTGTCAACGCAACCACACCCCGACTCGCCAGGAAAGATTGTCACCTGTGCTGTGATTACAGTCAGTGATACTCGTAACCCAGAAACTGATAAAAGTGGTCAGCTAATCCAGCAATTGCTTGTTGCGGCTCACCATGTTGTGGAAGCGTACAAAATCCTCAAGGATGAGCCAGCCCAAATTCAAGCACAGATAGCAGAATTGGGTAAAAATACTAGTTTAGATGTAATCATCTTCAATGGTGGTACTGGCATCGCTCCCAGAGATACTACCTATGATGCGATTGAAAAATTATTAGAAAAAACTTTACCCGGATTTGGGGAGTTGTTTCGATTTTTAAGTTATCAAGAAATTGGTTCCCGCGCGATCGCTTCTCGTGCTGTGGCTGGCGTTTATCAACATAAATTAATATTTTCCCTTCCCGGTTCTAGTAATGCAGTGCGATTGGGGATGGAAAAGCTGATTTTGCCAGAAATGGCTCATTTGGTTAGTCAGTTGCAAATTTAGGGGAAAAACCTCACCCTGGTTTTGCATAGCAAAACCTGTCCCTCTCCTTGGTAAGGAGAGGGTTTTGTGCAGATGTCTTTGGGTTCGCTCCTGCTCCCCTCCTCGCTTGCGGGGAGGGGCTGGGGGTGGGGTGAATTTCATCAAAAAACCCCCGCAAATCCGGAGGTTGTCGTTTCTTAAATTAGTTTTTCAAAAGTTCAAAAGTTTTAAAAAGGAGCGATTTCTAAGTTACGCTACGCGATCGCTAAACAAATGACCGCTAAAATCCCAGCGATGATATAAAATACCGCTACTACTTGTAATTCTGACCAACCGGTTAACTCTAAATGATGGTGTAGGGGAGCCATTTTAAACAACCGCTTGCCTTTTCCATCTGGTCCCTTTGTCGCTTTGTAATAACCTACCTGGGCGATTACAGAAACGGTTTCTACAAAGAAAATCCCACTGAGAATAAACAGCGCTACCAAACTATTAGTCAGTAATGCCACAGCAGCTAAAGCCCCACCCAGCGCCAAGGAACCTGTATCACCCATGAATACACGGGCTGGGTTGCGGTTATGGGCTAAGAAACCTAAGCAACCGCCACTTAATGCGGCACAAAAAACCATCAATCCAGGGTAAGCCGGGGCAATTATCGCACCTAATGCGAGTAAGGCGATCGCCACGGTTCCAGCTGCTAAACCATCAATACCGTCAGTTAAATTAGTGGCGTTACTTTCTGCAACTAAGGCAAAACCAGCCAAAGGCCAGAATAAGAATCCTAAAGGCAATGTAAAGCTCACCCAAGGTAAAGCTATATTTGTAATCTGAGCATCTTGAGTAAACATCAGCCACAGACAAAACACGGCTGCAAATACAATTTGCAAAGCTAGTTTCATCTTCGGGGATATGCCTTTATTTGATTTGCGGCGTAAAATTTGCCAATCATCAAGCCAGCCCACAAATCCATAGCTCAGGGTTAAAGCACACACACCAAGCACTTCTGGGGCAAAATTAGAAAATACGCAGGCGATCGCCACAGCCACGGGGACAAAAAATATACCCCCCATCGTTGGCGTACCAGCTTTTTTTAAATGGGCTTGGGGTCCATCTTCACGGATGATTTGCCCAGTTTTCAGCGCTTGTAGCAGTGGTATGACCACAAAGCCGATAGCGGCTGAACTCACGGCAGACACCAACAAGGGTAAAGTTAGTGACATCCCTTGCCAGGGCGTTCTGTTGCCCAGCCAATCAAATATTAATGCTGCTACACTCAGGGCTACAACTAAACTAGAAGCTAGTCCGATACCCGAAACAGTTGATCCTTGGTTAGGAGACAATTTAGCGTCCACAAAAATTCCCTTCACTCCACACTTATAAAACTCAACAATGAGAACAATACATATTAACTAGTTCAACACGGCACAAATCAGCATCTATTTCATCAGGCAAAAGCCTTTTGACTTTTGACTTTTGACCCCTCGACTTCGCTCAGGGTAAACTTTTGACTGCCGCGTAACGGTATAGTCCCCAGCCGCCATCGGCTAATCTTCGTCTACACTCACATCACTGTCATCATCCAGATCAAAATCGTCTATGCCGTCTTCTGTACTCAAGAACTCTGATATTTCTGCTTCTTGCTGTGAAAACTCAGTTTCTTGGACGTTACGCGCTACCAGACGGCCTTGAAATTGCAACCAGTCCAACATAGAAGACTCTTGCTTGAGTGGAATTACTGGTGCGCGTTGGTTACGGGGTTCTTCACTTAAGGGAGAATTCAACATATCTACGAAAACACAAAAAGGTTCATGTAACTAGACATTAAGAAGTCTATCACTGTCAAGGGATAATTTAATTATTCATTCGACTCTGGGGTGAATAAATCCGTAAGCTGACAGAAATATTTTATTTAATAGTGGTAGGACAATCTGGAATAGATTTCTAGTGTTTTGTAAGGCGCTATACATACGACATTAATATCGACTTAAGGTGGATGAATCCTGATAATTTTTGAGGTAGTAGAGGATGATTGGCAAAGCAAATCTGATTGATGCGATCGCGGGGACAAATCGCGGCTTACTAGCTAGTGAACCACAAAAGCAGGCTATCTTAGCGGCGATCGCTAACTTGGAAGACTTTAATCCTACGCCTCGTCCCATAGAAGCAAGCAATTTGCTCGATGGTGATTGGCGCTTAATATATACAACCAGCAAGGCTCTTTTAAACCTGGATCGTATTCCTTTGTGTAAACTTGGTCAAATTTATCAGTGTATCCGGGTCAACACTACCAGCGTTTATAACATAGCCGAGATTTATGGTCTACCTTATCTCGAAGGTTTAGTTAGCGTCGCTGCCAAATTTGAACCTGTTTCCGAACGACGTGTCCAAGTAAAATTTCAGCGCTCAATTCTGGGTTTAAAACGTTTGATGGATTACAGTTCTCCCGCCAGTTTTATCCAGCAAATTGAAGCTGGTAAAAAGTTTCCGGCGATTGACGCTGCGATAAACAGTGATAAACAGCAAGGCTGGCTGGACATTACTTATATAGATAGCGATTTGCGAATCGGCAGGGGTAACGAGGGTAGTGTGTTTGTCTTGAGTAAAACATAAAGTTTTGCTTACTTTGTGTATTTTTGAATGAACTTAAGCGATCATAGGGTTTTTGTCAAGGAGGGTCTGACACCTATCTTAGGTTTGGGCTGGGAGATGAGTAACTGCTCAAAGGAAGAGTTCAACAGATAAATAACTTAACAAAGCCTCTAGGCGAGACCTTGACGATGTACAGTGAAATCAAATAGCCCCTATTGGCAATCAATAATTAAAAGGGAAGATAATCATGGTTCAACGTGGTTCTAAAGTACGTATTCTCCGCCCCGAATCCTACTGGTTTCAAGAAGTAGGCACTGTGGCTACTGTCGACCAAAGCGGCATCAAATACGCAGCAATTGTCCGCTTTGATAAGGTCAATTACTCTGGTATCAACACCAATAACTTTGCCATAGACGAATTAGTTGAGGTAGAAGCACCAAAGGCTAAAGCCAAGAAATAAGCAGTTGTAGGGTGGGTTAGGACGATAGTCAGTAACCCACCATTATCCATTACTAAAATTTGCCTATTTTATCAGCTTAAATGCCTGAATTGCCTGAAGTCGAAACAGTCCGCAGGGGTCTAAATCAATTGACCCGGCATCGAGAAATTACGGGTGGGGATGTGTTGCACAAGCGCACCATCGCCTACCCATTTTCTGTAGATGAGTTTATTCCTGAAATTACCGGCAGTGCGATCGCTTCTTGGCATCGTCGTGGTAAATATCTTTTAGCTCAACTTACCCTTGCATCTCATTCATCTCCCGTATGGCTAGGCGTTCATCTGCGAATGACTGGTCAATTACTGTGGGTAAATCAAGATGAACCAGTACACAAGCACACCAGGGTGAGATTATATTTTAAAGACCAGCAAGAATTACGCTTTGTTGACCAGCGCACCTTCGGACAAATGTGGTATGTTCCCCCAGGCGTACCAGTAGAAAGTATCATGACTGGTTTAGCAAAACTGGCAGTAGACCCATTTTCACCCGAATTCACCGTTGAATATCTGGCTGCTAAATTGAAAAATCGCCGTCGTCCCATCAAAACGGCACTATTAGATCAGTCAGTGGTAGCGGGTTTAGGTAATATTTATGCTGATGAGGCTTTATTTAAAAGTGGTATTTTACCAATAACCTTCTGTTTAGATTTGCAGTTAAAGCAAATAGAGCGTTTACATACAGCCATCATTCAAGTCTTAGAAACCAGCATTGCGGCTGGCGGGACAACCTTTAGTAATTTCCTCAACGTTCAAGGAGTTAACGGTAATTATGGCGGTGTGGCTTGGGTATATAACCGCACTGGGGAACCTTGCCGAGTTTGTAGTACACCTATACAGCGAATTAAATTAGCTGGGCGTTCGAGTCATTTCTGCCCCCAGTGTCAAAATTGTGGGGAGTGGGGAGTGGAATATCCTCGTTGATTTTGAATGATATCTGTAAACCCGCCCCTACTTGGGACTGGGGTTGAGGAAGAATATTGCCTTCTTCCTTTGTAGTCAAGATATTCTTAAGTGAAAATACATCTGTCCACAAGCTAAAATCCTCTTAAAACGATCCACAAATTCAAGAGGCAATTTATGGCAGTTAAAAAGGGAGACATGGTTCGCGCTATCCGCGAGAAGTTGGAAAACAGTCTGGAAGCAAAAGCCAGTGATACCCGCTTTCCTTCGTATTTGTTTGACAGCAAGGGCGAAATTGTCGATGTTAAAGGTGATTACGCTCTGATCAAATTCGGGAAAGTGCCAACACCAAATATTTGGTTACGTTTGGATCAACTTGAAGAATTTAACTAATTCTCAAAGTAAAATCTGAGCTTACAAAAACAAAACCTGCTTCGGCAGGTTTCAATATTTTATTTTATACCGATTACAGTTCAGTGATACATTACTCTAGAATATCGACCAGAAAAAATTATAGAAGTTAAGCATTGACAATTAACATTAAATATGTATTATCAAAACCATATCTTTCGTAGGGGTTTAGCATTGCTAAACCCCTACAATGCTGGTCTATTTACAATCAAAATAATCGGGGATAAAAGTCTGAAACGACGTATTTTATTGAAATCATACCCTGATTAATTTGTAAAGTGCGTAAGTTCTAAGTTAATCAAAAATAGAGATTACTTGAATAATACTAGATACTCTAAACAGTTGCACTAAGTAATACTCCTGAATCAATATAAGTTATTTTCATCCTTCTCTACCCTGTAACCCACCTCTGCGACTAGCGAATTCTTTCTCTATTTCATCTTCATCTAATAAATGTTTCCCAGAAGCAACAATTTTAGAGCGAATTTGCCGTAACCGTTCTCCCAAGGTAGTTTTATTTACAGAGGTTTTCAAGCGAAGAAATTCCACAAAATCTAAGACTTCCTTTTGTTTGTTTTGTGGAAGGGAACGCCACTTGGTTAATAACTCTTGTTCTGCACTCATTTTGACTACCTACTTTTGATAATTGAGTAGTGATGAAATAATCATTTTTCCAGGCGATTAGAAATTGCGTCTACACAGACATAACGCGAAGCGTCTTCCCGTAGGGAAGGCCGCCTGCGCGGGTTGCAAAGCATGAATTTTTCTTTAGTCCTTGTTGGCGGATGACTTTTGTTGTCCCCTGATTTCTAATGGCCAGGGCTATTTTATATATTTTAGCTTTTATAATTTAGTCAAAGTCCTATTTAATCTATAATATGTCTGATGCTTCAAGAATTGGCTCAAGCCAATACACTCTAACTTTCTTAATTACGAATTACAAATTACGTTAGCGAAGCTCCTCTGAAAGAGGCATTACGAATTATTATGATTTCTCCTATTCTATGCCGTTCACCTCGTGTCACCATCGTTGGTGCTGGTAAGGTTGGTAGCACTTTAGCCCAACGCATTGCTGAGAAAAATTTTGCAGATGTGGTGTTGCTGGATATTGTTGAGGGAATGCCTCAAGGTTTAGCATTAGATTTGATGGAAGCTAGGGGTATTGAGTTACATCATCGGCAGATTATCGGGACAACTAATTATGCTGATACGGCTGATTCCGAAATTGTGGTAATTACTGCCGGTATTCCTCGCAAACCTGGGATGAGTCGGGATGATTTGCTGAAAATTAATGCCAAAATTGTGGTGGAAGCTGCTAAGAGTGCGATCGCCTATTCTCCCAATGCTATTTTTATAGTAGTCACCAATCCCTTAGATGTGATGACATATTTGGCTTGGGAAGCTACAGGTTTACCACGTCACCGCAGTTATGGGTATGGCTGGGGTGTTAGACTCAGCTAGATTTGAAACTTTCATTGCTTTAGAATTAGGGGTATTACCGGCTGATGTCAAGGCGATGGTATTGGGTAGCCACGGTGATTTAATGGTTCCCTTGTCGCGTTATGCGACGGTTAACGGCATTCCCATTACAGAATTATTCGATACAGCCACAATTGCCCGTTTGGTAGAGAGAACCCGCAATGGGGGCGCGGAAATTGTGGAATTGATGCGGACTGGTGGGGCATTTTTTGCCCCTGCTTCTGCTGCGAGTGTGATGGTGGAATCTATTTTGTTGAATCAGTCGCGGTTGTTACCTGTGGCGACTTATTTACAAGGTGAATATGGTTTAGATGATATTGTGATTGGTGTTCCCTGTCGTTTGGGTTGCGGTGGAGTTGAGAAGATTTTGGAATTGTATCTCACCGATGGGGAAAGAGAAGCTTTGCAGATTTCGGCGCAATCTGTGCGGAATAATATTAATCGGGCGCAGGAAATTTTAAAGTAATTCGTAATGCCTCTTTCCGAGGAGCTACGCTAACGTAATTCGTAATTCGTAATGCTCCCTTTCCTGCGGAACGCTACGCGAACGGGAGAGCTACGCTAACGTAATTCGTAATTAAAGAGAGTACAAGCCCCGACTGATTGTAACTACGAATTATATTGACTCCAGGCGGCGACGCAACTTGCTGCTGAAACCATCTATCACTGTCACTACTACTAAAAGTACTAACATCATGGTTGTAGCTTTGTTATATTCAAACCCATCAATATAACTTTTTAACTGAAAACCAATACCTCCTGCACCTACTACACCCAACACAGAAGCAGCACGAATATTGTACTCAAACATCCATAAGGTATAACCTAAACTCAGGGGTAGCACTTGCGGTAAAATTCCATACTGAGCAATTTGCAGTCGAGATGCGCCGATAACTTCTAGAGATTCTAAAGAGCGAGGCTCAACGCTTCAATGGCTTGTTGATAAAACTTGGCTAGATAGCCGATAGTATATATACTTAAAGCGAGAGTGCCTGCTGGTGCGCCTAAACCTGTGGCGGCAACGAAAATTAGCCCTAAAATAATTGAGGGGACAGAACGCACAGCATTTTGCAGCAAATTAGCCAGCCATTGCAGCCAAGTAGGAGCAACATTACGAGCGCTAGCAACTGCTATTGGTACAGAGATAATCGCCCCAATGGTTGTTCCCCAAAGAGACATCTGTACAGTTTCAATCAGTGCTTTGATGGCAATATCAATAACTCTAAAATCGGGAGGAAATAAGCGGGAAATAAAATCAGCAATGAAGGGGGCGCTAGATGTCAGCAGTTCAAAATTAAGCTGAAGTCCTTGCAAAGCCCACCCGTAAATTATAATAACAATTAATAAAATGACTAAGGGACTTACCCAAGAGTAACGGCGGAGAAATTTAGAAATTGGTAGATAACTCATTATCAGTAGGTCGGTGCAAATAAATTGATTTAATTAGTGTGGGCTTTGACTATTGACCACAAACTGGGCTTGCAAGTTATCGCAAGACCTCGTAAACGATGCACCCGGATCAAGAACATCGCGCGTTGGGCATATTAGGCGGCTATTGCTAAGTCGTGTAAGACTGTGACAATGGTCATACCTTGTTCGGTGTGTAATTTGGCTAAAGCTTCCATTACTTGTTGGGTAGCGATAACATCTACCCGGTGGTGGGTTCGTCTGCTAGAGTACTTTTGGTGATTGAATTAAAGCACGAGCGATCGCTACTCTTTGTTGCTGACCACCACTAAGTTTGCTAGTCTTTTGATAGGCTAAGTCTCTTAAACCCAACTCTTCCAGTAATTCTAATGCTAGGAGGCATCGCGTTTAGGAAAGCCGAATAGTGTTTGCCAAGTTGTTCTTGTGCCAAGCCTACCGCATAATACATTTTTAATTGCTGATAACTGAGGAATTAACCCACCGCCTTGAAACAACATTCCGATATCACGGCGGATTTGGGGAAGTGTGCGGTTATTTATGCCACGCCGTTGATGCCAACTTCTCCCTGACTAATGGTACTAACCCTACAAGCGATCGCAATAATGTAGATTTACCAGCACCATTGAGTCCTACAGTACAACAAATTCACCTTGCTTAATTTGACAGTTAATATTGTTGAGGATCGGACGATTCAAAGAGCCAACATAAGCCGTCTCTAAGTTGTGACATTCAATTACGTAATCACTCATCCTTTGCCTCTGTCAATTTGATCAATTTACAGAATAAAAGTTAAGAGTTAAGAATAATAATCATAACTCTTGTAAGAGCAGATTTAACATTTTTATTAAGAACTCTTTGCAAAAATATCGTCAATTATTATCAATTATTCCAATAAGAGAATGTAGAGCTTTTAAGAATTAAAGTCAATAGGAAATGTATAAAAAATAGTTGAGGTAGATATAAATAATACTCCATTGATAATACGTAAACAAATAAAAGTAATATTTACAACCCACATACAGTGACAGTGATGTGGATGCAATGCTGAGTATCAAAAAATAGCGCAAAGTCAGATTATTGGCGATCGCTTTGGTTTACCTTAGAAATTAAGTATGAGCAGGGGGGGTAGTATCGGAAGTATCCGAGTGCAGAATGTATTAGAGCAGCAATGTGAACTGTGCCACAGACAGTGCTAAGGTGGAATTATTTTTTGAGATTTATCCCCAGTTTACCTAAATTAAGTTTTTGATATATTTCAGTTTTATTATGAATACACTTAGCTATTGATGGGAAATATCTAGCAAATAATCTGATTTTTGTACCTAAAGTCATCAAATCACATTATGATAATAATTATTAGTCAAATAGGAAACATGGTATGGGTGCGGGACAAAATCTTTTACAGGCTACCCAAGCTAAAACACGTCTGCTGCTGGCTTTGTGGGATTTGGGAGCAACAAAGCAGGAAGTTAAGAAGGGTCAACTAACGAAGCGCATTATATCTAAGGGTAAGAAGGTAGCAGATTTTAAGGACATATTCGCGGAATTACAGGCGGAAGGCGCGATCGCTATTTCCAAAACTGGATACTCTCTTAACTCTCCCAAGGGTTTGGAGGTTCTAAGTGAGAGTTTGAGAAGTGGTGATTTTAAGTTTGAAGGGACTATTGTTGGTACTTGGGCGGCGAATGCGTTGGTGCGGTGGATTAGTCAGATAGATGTAAGTGTTGGTACATCTGCACCAGTGAATGCAGTGAAAAGTGCAAATATTGCTTCTTACGACGAGTTTAAGTCTGTCGCGTTGGAAGTCTACGACAAGCTGAACCAAAATCACAGTCTAGATAATTTAGTGCCAATTTACAGAATTAGGCGAGAAATAGGCGATCGCGTTAGCCGTGAAAAATTCAACAAATGGCTGATAGAAATGCAAGCTGATGACATTTTGCAGCTGATAACTGGAGAAATACCAGACTTTACTGCTGATAAACGAGAAGATTCAATTTCTATAGCAGGCACACAACTACGTTCTTACGCCAAACGCTTGAGTTAATCAAATTTTGCCTGCACATCTTGTAGTTCCTCGCATCACATCGAATCACCATGACAAATCCTCCTCCTTCCCCCATAGAAACCGTAAACACCGCTATTCAAAGTCACAATCCATTTACCAATGCTGGCATTGCGAAAGAGCAGGATATTTGGGGTAAAAAGTTACCAGATGTATCTACCTTAAATGCTCATGCTTCTAATAAAGTTTTTGAGGCAATTGAATTTGTGCGAACAAGTCAATTTAGTCAAGATAAAATTACTTCAATTAGCATAACTGCACAACAAGGAGTTGGTAAAACTCATCTTCTCAGTCGCATTCGTCATCAACTGGAAAAAGAAGGAGGTGCTTTATTCGTTTATTCAGGTGGTAATAACTATACAGATTTAAATCTAGTTAAGTACCAATTTCAGCAAACCTTAGCAGATAGCCTGAGTCAAACTGGTAGCCAAGGGGTAATGCAGTGGCAGGAAGTAGCCACAGCTATGGTAAACGAAGTTAAACCTGATAATTTTTCCAAGCCAGCAGAATTAGTTAAAAAATTTGACCAAGCATATAGAAGGAGCTTGGCAAAAAATAGAAATTTAATGAATGTTCTGCAAGCACAAGTTCTTAAAAATAAACCCAATGCAGATCCTTATATCTTACGGGCTATTTTATGGACACTTTCAGAAACTCAAGCACCCTTCGCAATTAAATGGTTATCTGGTGAAGAATTAGCTCAGTTGAATGCTGATGAGTTGGGATTACCTAATCCTAGTAAAACTAATCAAGATAGAGAAGCTGAAGCTCTCAAAGCTATTCAGCAAATTATAAATTTGGTCAGTTACTATAACCCAGTCCTAATTTGTTTTGATGAAATAGACGTTAAAAATAATTCTACAGAGGATGGGTTGCCGACCGAAAGCGTAATAGCTAATTTAGTGAAAATTATGCATGATACGCTCGAAAATTTTGAACTTAGTCAAGGTGTTGTAATTCTCACAGTAATGCTTCCTGAAACATGGAGAGACAAGGTAAATTCTTTGCCAGGTGGTACGCCTGATAGGATTTCAAAATTTACACAGCGAAAACCAGTAGAGTTAAAATACGTTAGTGGTGATTCTATGGTTGAGTTAGTTACTATTTGGCTGCAAGAGTATTATAAGTCAAAAATATTAATTCCTCCTCATGCACTCTACCCATTTGAAGAAAGTAAACTGCGAGAATACGGAAAAGTAAGTAAACCAAGTGTAAGGGAAGCTTTGCGATGGTGTGCAGATAACTTTAAAATTGATCAAGATCCACTGCCATCTGACCCATTTGAGAGGTTTGAGTTAGCCTTTAATAGGGAAAGTGAATTTGATAGTGACGAGTATTTAGAGGATAGCAACCTAATTGCTGAAGCTCTATACTTTGGTTTTATAACTTTAAAAGGGCAGACATTAGAAGAAGTATTGATTGAAGAAGTTACAAACGATATTCAACCTAAATCACAGAATAGTCCTAAATCACAGGATAAAGTTTTTATTAATTTCAAAATTCTCGGTAGTGAGAATGGCAAAGAAGTAAAGATTGGTGTTTCTGTAATACAAAATTCTCCATTTACATTAATAGCTGCATTAAAACGTTTAGTTGATTATGAAACATTTAATCTAACTCGTGGTTGTTTAGTTCGTTCGCAATCGAAGATAGAACAAATGAAGAAAAATTCAGAAGCCTCTAAATGGCTGAACGAACTCATATCAGAAAAAGGTGGAGAACACGTAGATTTGATAGAAGAACAAATTCGCCCACTTGTGGCAATTTCATCTATTTTTCAAAAGCGGTCAAATTATCAATTAACAGAGGAGCAAATTTTTGATTTTATTTCTAAAAATAAGATTACGATTGATAATCTTTTACTTCGAGAAATTTTAAGTGATCCATCCGGTAATATGCCTGAACTTGATGATGATAGCGATGTTTTAGATGAATTATTTAATGAAACTCTTAGTGAAACAGACGACTCAGACGAGTTGAGTGATTTGTTTAATTAATCATGAGTAAATCAGTTTTAATTTATAAAGCCCTATGCTTGCCTTATGCTGATGTTGAAGCTTTAATAGAAGGGCGAATTATTACAGCTATGCCCAAAAAATTGTTGAATACAGGGGATAAATTCGCTCTTTATCCTGTTCATACTTCAAGCATTCCACTTTCAATTGAGCAATACTACCGCCCTAGTTTTTCACCAATTGCTCAAAGTGGTATTCAACAAATTGATTCTACGATAGTTTCAATTAAAGCTTGGGCGAGATGTGAACGTTGCCAAATGCTAGATAAAACTAAACCTTTAGACGTTTTATCTCAATTAACAATCTGGACACCAGAAGCATTTGAAGCAATATTACAGAAAAAACCGTATATTTTTCTGGCTTACTTGCGAGTTTATCATTTACCTGAATTTAAAGAAATTTCTGTTAATGCTGACATTAAAGAAAAATTAGGTAAATTTGTTAGTTTATCTAATATTACTGCTTCAGAAGCAAAACCAGTGTTAAGCGATCGCATCTTCGCCCAACGCCAACGCCAATTACAAAACCTAGAACCACCCAAACACCCAGAACTCGAAGAATTACAAAGTGCATTATCACAAATAGCCAGCACAAACCCAGCCGTGCAGCAATTAGATAATGACATCAAAATCTTTTTGGGTTGGAGTAGTGACAGTTTAACTCAGTCTATTAATGCAGATTTAGCTTGGATAAAAACAATTGTATCTTTAGGCGATCGCAGTATAGAACTAGAAGAGAAAAAAAGTAATTATCACGCTGGGACAGACTTTGAAATTATCGCCCGTCAAAGCCTTGATTTTTTAGGATTCAAAATTGAAGAGGCTTATCAAGGTGGTGCGGGAGGCTTAGATTTATATTGTTCACAACCTTATCCCCTAGTTTGCGAATGTAAAGCAGGTAGGCTCATTCCTAGCGGTACTGTGGAAGAATTAATTAAACTTGGGGGAATGCACTTAGGTTCTGAGCAATTTTTCAACTCAGCGAAATTAGTAATTGGTCCCGGTAAGCCATCTAGAGACACAGAAAAAGCAGCACAAGAATGGAAAGTAAGTATTATTAATGCTATGACTTTACAAAAACTGGTTGAACTGAAAGCAAAATATCCAGGTGCAATCAATTTGTTGGAATTGCAGAAATATTTAGAACCTGGACAAATAGACGATAAAATTGATGAATATATAGATAAAATAGAAAACCATATTAAATTGCGATCGCACATAATCCAGCTAGTAAAAAATTATCTGCAAAACTCAGGGGAAAAATCAACAGGAGTCGAAACCTTACATGGCGTATATTTTGGCTCAAATCCGCCACAACTCCTAAAAAAAGAGGAAATGCACGAAATCTTAATAGAACTTTCCTCACCCCTCACAGGCTATTTAGGAAGAGAAAAAGGAAAAGATTGGAAGAGCGATCGCTTTTACTTTCTCCGCGACTTACCAACCACCGCCAAATAACAAAATTCTCTTACCTCTGCGTTCTCTGCGCCTCTGCGGTTCCTTAAATCTTAACCCAAAGTCAAAATATCAGCCTGAAAATTCACAACCAACGGCAAAATTTTCAACCACTCTGAACCTAATAAAACCTCTGTTATTTCATCCCCCGCACAAACAGGAATCTCATACTGCTGTCCATCCAATAAAACCTTCCCTAAATATATATTAAAATTTGTTTCTCCTTGTGCAGTTCGCAGAATTTCTTGGCGTACAAATAGCCAATCAAGACCATCTAAATCTTGTTCATTAATTGCCATAAAACCTGTGAAACCCGTATCTAAAAGGGCATCCACAGGCAAATTTAATCCATCATTATTAATAAATTCAATTTCAAAAAATAGCTGCCCCTCATTCCCAAATATACCCTGAATCATATTCTGCCAGTAGCTCCAGTCTCATTCAGGCAGAACATACAATGTACAGCATTTGGGTGCTTTTCATGCGCTTTCTGACTAGCGAGTTCTTTATCTTCATCAACGAAATAATCACCACTATCCGGCTCTACAGCAATATACCAGCCATAGTGTTCTGAAATCAAATCGGGACGAACTCGTTCAAATATAGCGCGACAACGGAGATAAAATACTTCATCTTCAGCTTTACGTTTAGCCCGTTCCTCTGGTGTTGAAGTCAGTTCAGGAAAAATTCTTCCTCGCCGTAGGGGTCGTTTCGGCGTTGATTGCGTCACATTATTAACCCTCACTGTCAAGACTGCATTAACTCAATTGTACGCCAATAACATCTTTATTTATTAACTTACGAATAGAAAGATCCCCGACTTCTTGAAGAAGTCGGGGATCTGAGTCTCTCGTGTTTGCCAATCAGATAGTATTGCTATATTCTTGCCAACAATTGACTAACGCAAACTGGTTTTTCAGCTAAAACTATTAACCCACAGAAACCTTCAAACTACCGGGTTTACCCAGTTCACCTTGTAACACCACACCGCGCCCATTAGCGTGTAAATGCCGCAAAATCTTGTAAATTGCCTCAACTTCCTCAGCAGCACCCGCTTTTTGGGCGACTTCTTCCAGAGAAAGGGCGGTTTTTTCCTTTTGCAATACAGCCATTACCTGAGATTGCAATTCCAGAATTACCGCAGCAGCTTTTTTACCAGCTTCTACCCCAGGTTGATGGTAGGCGTTGACATTCACCAAGCTGGCGTATAAACCTACAGCGCGTTCATACAAAGCAATTAACGCACCCACAGTTTTCGGGTTGACTTGGGGAATAGTCACTGTAATCGAATCGCGCTGATTTTCGTACAGCGCTTGTCGAGTTCCTAAAAGGAAACCAGAGAGAAAATCGCCTGATGTCACCCCAGGTTCAATTTCTAAAGATTTACCCTCACGGTCTTCTAACACTTCAATGAAGGTAGCAAAGAAATTGGGGATACCCTCACGTAATTGCTGCACGTAAGCGTGTTGGTCTGTGGAACCTTTGTTACCGTAAACGGCGATACCTTGATAAACAGTATTGCCATCTAGGTCTTTTTCTTTACCTAAAGATTCCATGACTAACTGTTGTAAATACCGACTAAACAACAGCAAGCTGTCCTTGTAAGGTAGGACAACCATATCTTTTTCACCCTTACCATTACCGGAAAAATACCAAGCCAAAGCTAACAAAGCCGCCGGGTTATTTTCCAAATTGGGGACGCGGGTAGCATCATCCATTTCTTTCGCACCCTCAATCATGGCGCGAATGTCAATTCCTTGTAATACGGCTGGTACTAGCCCCACAGCAGATAATTCTGAAGTACGTCCTCCCACCCAGTCATACATGGGAAATCTGCCTAGCCAGCCTTCTGCTTGGGCGACTTTATCTAAATTGCTATCAACGCTAGTAATGGCGACAGCGTGTTTAGCAAAGTCTAAATTCTGACCAGAATAGGCGGCTTTGACTTCAATCATGCCATTGCGGGGTTCCGGTGTGCCTCCAGATTTGGAAATCACTAAAACCAAGGTGCTGGATAGACTGTTTCCCAGTTGGTTGAGAGTGCGGTCAATTCCTGCGGGGTCACTATTGTCGATAAAGTGAATTTTTAGAGAGGGGAAATCAGGCGCAAGGGCTTCTGCAACAAATTCTGGACCCAGTGCAGAACCACCAATCCCAATGGATATTATATCGGTAAAGCGGCTGGCTTTAGGTGGATGAATCGCACCTGTGTGGACTTTTTCTGCAAAGGCTTCGATTTGTTCGAGAGTGTGGACTATCTCTTGTGTCAGTTCTGGTGTGGGTGCTAAATCAGGGTTTCGCAGCCAGTAATGTCCCACCATGCGGCCTTCGTCAGGATTGGCGATCGCACCCTTTTCTAATTCCGCCATATCCGCAAACGCTTTGTCAAACTTCGGCCGCAACGATTCCACGAAAGCGTGATCAAAACCCATCCGACTAACGTCAAGGTAAAGTCCTAGTCCCTCGTGGAAATATAACCAGTTTTGGTATCGTTGCCAAAGTGCCTTTGCATCCATAGGGAAATCTCAAATAAAGTATTGCTTCAAAAACAAGTTTAATGTAAGCTTACAGCCATCCCTGCCTAGCCTTATACAGTTTTAAGTGTTGGGTATTGAGCATCAGTCACAAACTGCCCATAATTTAACATTTATCACTCAATTTAGACCTCTGGCATAGGTATGACACGCAGAAATTTGACAATTTCACCCCTAATTTCAATCCCCACTAGATAATTATCGAGAGTGAAACGGTGGAAAATTCCCTCTTCATCAAGGCATCGCAGTTCTGGGAGACTATGCAGAGGCATATTTTCAGTAAACTCGGAAAAGACAAAATCATATACCCGTTGGTAGACAACCGGTTCTAAATTCTTCAGGTCTACTAAAAAAGACCTGGCATAGCGCACTTCCAAACTCACTAGACGTTACCTTAACAAAACTTGAGGTCTACTGACATTAGCTCGAAAGCGCTCCTCATTTAGAAATACATTAACATTCGTTTCGCTTCTTCACGGGTTAAAATATCCCACGGTTGCTGCAATTGCTTGGCTTGTTGTATCGCTTGGGACATATAAGAGTCACAATGCAAAGCATGGAGAGTCTCCCAGGCACTTTGCAATTCTTCATCATTTAATTGCTCGATTAAGTGATGGATTCTAATTCTCAGCAAGTTCATAGGAATACACGATAACATTTACCCAAAATACAAAACTATTGTTCCCAAAAATAAACAATGCTTAACGGCAGGATAAAATTATCCTAAAGTTAAACCTATTTGAAGGCGTGGGGCAAAAATCTAGGGAAGTTCGGTGTAACTGCTTGACAAAGTTATGGATAAAGCATATTAGAACTAAATTTAAATTCCTATGGTTGAATATCTCATTTTTTTAGCAATTTCTACGACAATTTTTGCCCTGTTTGGTTTAGGACTGAATTTGCAGTGGGGCTATACAGGGTTAATTAATTTTGGTCATATTGCTTTTATGACTCTGGGGGCTTATACCACGGTGTTGTTAAGCTTTCAGGGCGTTCCTCTACTGGTGTCAGCAGTCGTTGGCGCAATGGTAGCAGCTTTGTTGGGTTTAATTATCGGTTTTGCAACTCTGCGCTTACGGGAAGATTATCTGGCTATTGTCACCATTGGGGTGGGCGAATTAATTCGGTTGGTGGTGAATAATCAAGAGTTACCTGTGAAGGATACCTGGATATCTGGGGCTTTTGGTGTCCAAAGTTATCCTATCCCTTTATCTACAGCACCCAATTTGTTTGTCAGATTGGTGATGATGGGATTGCTGACACTGCTGGCTGCGATCGCTTTATTTGCATTATGGCGATGGATTCGCACCGCCCAAAAATCTCTGCTGGCTGATTCTGGTAAGAAAGTTAGTAAAAAGCAAGAGTTACTTTCCCGTTTGGGGGTAGGAATTATCTTCGCTTTGTTGACAGCCGCAATTTATATTTCGGGAATTATTGGTTTGTATGATTATAAGCCCAAAGCAGGTTTGATGCTGTTGGCGCTGTTGGTTTTAGCATTCGTTTTTTGGCGGTTGGAAATTTTGGTGCGATCGCCTTGGGGTCGTGTGCTAAAAGCTATCCGTGAGGATGAAGAAGTACCTAAAGCTATGGGTAAAAATGTTTTTTGGTATAAAGTACAATCACTGATGTTAGGAGGTGCGATCGCAGGTGTCGCTGGGGCTTTCTTCGCTTGGCAACTCAGCGCCATTTACCCGGATAATTTCCAACCCCAACTAACTTTTGACGCTTGGATTATGGTGATTTTAGGAGGTTCGGGGAATAACATTGGCACAATTTTAGGCGCGGTCATTTTCTTTACTTATGATGCTGCAACCAGAGAATTTTTACCGAAAATCTTTACAAATTTATCTTCTGATCAATTAGGTGCTTTTCGGATCATGGTTATTGGTCTAATTTTAATGATTCTGATGGTTTGGCGACCTCAAGGTATTTTAGGGAAAAAGGAGGAACTCACTCTTGGTAAGTGATTGGTGAATTCAGCGAACCGCCAAGTCGCCAAGGTCGCCAAGAGAAGAAGTAAAGAGGTTCACAACTTATTTAGGAATGCTACATAAGTGATTTTTAATTAATTGAGTATGAATTTTATGGTAAATAATCAGTCACACCCACTTCCTTTGTTAGCTGCTAGTGGACTTTGTAAAAGCTTTGGCGGTATTCAAGCAGTTAAGGATGCCACAATTGAGGTGAATAAAGGTAGTATTACTGGCTTGATTGGTCCCAATGGTGCTGGTAAAACTACTTTGTTTAACCTCCTTTCCAATTTTATTCGCCCAGACAAGGGACGTGTGATTTTTGACGGTGAACCGATTCAGCAGTTAGAACCATATCAAATTGCCCAGCAGGGATTAATCCGCACCTTTCAAGTAGCGCGGACTCTCTCGCGGTTGTCGGTGTTAGATAATATGCTGCTGGCGGCGCAAAAACAAACAGGTGAGAATTTTTGGCAAGTGCAGTTACAACCCCACATTGTCGCTCAGGAAGAAAGGCAATTCAAAGAACAAGCAATGTCTTTGTTAGAGTCTGTGGGATTGGCACAAAAGGCACAAGAATATGCTGGTGGCTTGTCTGGTGGACAACGCAAGTTATTGGAAATGGGACGGGCGTTAATGACTAATCCCAAGTTAATTTTATTAGATGAACCAGCCGCCGGGGTGAATCCCAAATTGATTGATGATATATGCGATCGCATTCTCAGATGGAACCGTCAAGACGGTCTGACCTTCCTGATTATTGAACATAACATGGATTTGATCATGTCTTTGTGCGATCGCGTTTGGGTCATGGCTGAAGGTCAAAATTTAGCTGAAGGAACTCCCGCCGAAATTCAAACCAATACTCAAGTTTTAGAAGCCTATTTAGGACAATAAATCAAATTCATTGCCCAAATAATTTCGGTAAAATTAGATAAACAACTTTACTGCAACCAAATTTCTGATTCCTGAAAAGTATACTGCTATACAGCGATTTCCAATTATATAAGGTACATCTTAGCACCCTCATCGCTTGCGGGGAGGGGGTTGGGGGTGGGGTTCTTGTATCTCACTTAACTGATAACCGCTATATAAGGTTTATCGTTTAATTTTTTTCTTAATTCATAAGCTAATTTAAATTTATCAATTGTCACCTGTTCAATTTGCAAATTACCTAATTCGGCGGATTGCATGATACCTTCAATAAAAGTTGTAGCCTCTTGAAAGTTTTCTCTTTTAAATAATAAAGAAATTAATTCATCTAAAACATAATCACTGGTATATATCAAAGTCTTTTGTTGTTTTAATTGACAATAAAGTTCTTTGACGGATTGATGATAATTATCTTTACGATGTCCTAAAGCTAACCATCCCCAAGTATCTATAAAAATAGACTTATATTTCATTATGATCACCCAAACTATATATTTCTATATAGTTCTTCATCAATATTATGTGTTGATATTGGTTCTCCTGAAAGAATATTAAATTTTAGATAAACTGTTAAAAATAATAAGGTAAGAGCAATGGCTTATAGTGATTTTAACTTAACTAAGTTTAGGAAAAAATTTAACATTACAATTGATGAAAAAGCTGATTTATTTGCTACTGTAGAACCTATAGAAATCAGTGAAAAGTTAACTAACACTTTAGAAGAAACTACGGAACTAGCATTAGCAATAAATACAGAAAAAGCACGCTCAGAAATGATTATTACGCCAATTTTATTAGAAGTTAGGCGTAAAGCTAATTATCAAATTAGTTTATTTTCTGGTACAGATTTTAATGTTGATGTTGAGAAAGGTTTAAATAGTTATTGTGATTTTGTTATCAGTCGTTCTAAGGAACAGTTAACAATTAATGCTCCTGTAGTAATTATTGTAGAAGCTAAAAATGAAAATATTAAAGGTGGTTTGGGTCAATGTGCAGCAGCAATGTTAGCAGCACAGTTGTTTAATGAACTGGAAGGTAACGAAATAAAAACAATTTATGGTGCGGTAACAACAGGAGATATTTGGAAGTTTTTAAAGTTAGAAGGAACAGAGATATTTATTGATTTGAATAATTACTATATTAAGGAGTTGAACAAGATTTTAGGTATTTTGTGTCAAGGTGTATTGGGTTGAAATTTGACCCCCCCAGTGCTGCACTCCACGCGATCGCTCTAAAATAATGAGGATGTTTTATAATAGTGTAGAGACAATAATTATATTGAGGTAAAAAATATGACGCAAAGTCCATCAGAGAGAATTGTCAGACGTGGGAGAGTATTTCCTGAAATTCAATGGACAGAAGCACAAAAAGCTCAAGATAGAGCGAGAAGACAGGCATTTTATGAACGTTGCTGGGTAATTTTTGAGCGTTTAAAACCAGAAATACTAGATAAATACTATGGTTGGTACATTGCCATTGAGCCTGATAGCGGTGATTATTTCATTGATGAGGATAAAGAAGTAGCAAGTAAAATGGCGAGAGAAAAGTACCCTAATGTGATTCATCATATTTTTGGCATTAATGAAACGGGAGTTAGTGGCAGAATATGATTGAGGGAAGATTTGGAGAAAATGGACAAATTTATTTTGAAGTTGATTTAATTGGTGGAGAGAATTTCAGTTTTCCTGTAGAAACAATGTTAGATACAGGATTTACTGAATTTTTAGCAATGAATAAACAGGATATAGAAAGTCTAGATTGGACTTTTTTAGGTCAAGATAAATTAAGAACTGCTCAAGGTGAAACTGAATTTGATGTTTATAGCGGTAGGGTAATCCTAGATGGTCAAGAGTTTGAAGTTTCTGTATTCGCTGGAGATGAAATACAGGAAATTTTATTAGGTTCTCAATGGTTGAAGTTATTTATTTTAGTTGCTAATTATGGTAAAAATACCGTAAAGTTAGAGTTAATAGAATTATATGGTGGTTAGAAGTTTTACTTCCAATCATGAACGAATATTTTTTATGGAAAGATATGAAAATTTACATTTTTAAATGTTAACCTTGATGTGCAACCAACTTGAACCTCACACCAATTAAGTGACTTGACAACTCAAAGATTTTGCGATTGATTTTACAAGGTTGATTAAATAACTCCCTCTTTTCTCTTGTATGAGAATTATTAAAAACTAAGAAGCTATTAAAGAGGTGAATCATTTAATACGTTGATTGTATGGTAATTTCGCTAATAACATTCCCATAGCACAAGTGTTACTGACTCCAGCAAATACTAAACCTGCGCCCACAAAGCCACTTAAAATTAAAAACCAAGGCGAAACAAAAGCACCCAAAATAGTTCCGGTAAATACTAATGAACCAGCCACAATTTGCACTTGTCTCATTAAACTAATGGGAGCATCTTTATTAATTTTAGTGGGATAATTTAACTGTTTCCAGGATATAATTCCCCCTTGTAATTGAGCAAAATCTGAAAATCCCGCATTCATCAGTTTTTGTGCGGCTTGGTTAGAGCGATTTCCCGATTGGCAATAAAGCACCACTTTCGTATTACGCTGAAAAGGTACTTGTTCAGGTTGGAATTGAGAAAGGGGTAAAAGTTTAGCACCTGGAATATGTTCTGCTGCATATTCGGAAGGTTCCCGCACATCTATCAGATGCACTTTTTCTGTTTCAGTCCAGCTTTTGACAGTGGAAGCATCAATTAATTGTAACTTAGTTTCAGGAGTCATACAATTTTAGATTTTAGATTTTAGATTTTAGATTTTAGATTTTTAATTGATTCCACAGATAAAGGGACTTGTACCATTAAAAACCGATTGGTCATAGCTTTAGAGGCATATTCGGTATTTATCGGCGTTTATCGGCGTTCATCGGCGTTTAAAGATGAATTTATGAGACCTTTGTCAAAACCCAAGCAGAACCAACCTTTCTACTATATTGCTATATAGTAGAATAATCAACCTAAAAACCAAACAATATTTATTGTTCTATGTCAGAGATATTTCCCAGCGCCCTCAGCCAAGTTGCAGATTATTTCAAAGTCTTGTCGGAAGTCAGTCGCCTACAAGTATTATGTTGTTTAAAAACTGGTGCTAAAAATGTTACCGAAATTATTACGGAGACTGGACTAGGACAAGCCAACGTATCCAAGCATCTCAAAGTTTTAGCACAAGCTGGTATTGTTAAAAGAACACCAGAGGGAGTCAGTGTAATTTATGAAATAGCTGATCCGATTTTATTTCAGTTGTGTGATTTAGTGTGCGATGCCCTTGGCGAGCGAAGCTATCGCCTGTCCGTCCGACTGCAAGAACAAACCCAAGAGTTATCACAATTGGGGAGTAGAAATTGGGGGACAAAGGGACAAAGGGATAGTTAATTTGATTCCCCATGTCCCATAATTTAGCTAAATTGCTCGCCTGCATCTAAATTAAATAACGTTTGCAGGGTTTGCATACAGTGTCGTCTCGCTTCCACATCCTGCTGCGCTCGTAACTGCACCATCGGATCATGTAAGATTTTATTGACAATACCTCTTGTTAAAGCTTCAATTACTTCTTGATGTTTTTCCGCAAATTCCGAACCCAAGCGCGACAAAGCTTTTTCTAATTCTTGTTCGCGGATGGTTTCAATTTTATTTCGCAGACAACTAATTGTAGAGACAGTTTCGAGCGATCGCCACCAAATCTCAAAAGCTTCCACTTCTTCATCTAATAGCTTCTCGGCTTCCTGCGCCATTTTACGGCGACTTTCGTGGTTCTGCGCCACCACAGCCTTCAAATCGTCCACATTAAAGGCTTGCACATTTGCCAATTCATTCACATCACTATGGACATTACGCGGCACAGAAATATCAAATAGCATCAAAGAGCGATTAGACTCTAGCACTGTTTCTAACTTGGCGCGATCAAGTATTGGCTCAGTTGCCGAAGTGCTAGTAAATACTAAATCACTTTCGGCAATCACCGCCATCATTTCGGATAGAGTGTGAGTATATATAGACTGTTCGGGATAAAGTTTTGCCAATTGCTGGGCGCGTTCTTGAGAACGATTGACAATACTGATTTGGGCAGCGCCTTTAGAAACCAAGTGTTGTACCAACAAACGGGACATTTTGCCAGCGCCGATAATTGCGACTCGACAAGCTGCTAAATTAGCCGCCTTCATTTGTGCCAACTCCACAGCTGCCGAACTGATAGAAACAGCACCAGTACCAATATTGGTTTCAGTCCGCACCCGTTTACCAGCTGTCAGCGCTTGTTTAAATAATCGATTCAGAACTGTTTTTATACCATTATATTGCTGTCCCAGTTTGTGAGTATTTTTCACCTGAGCCAGAATTTGACCTTCTCCGAGAACTAAGCTATCTAACCCAGCCGCCACCCGCATGATGTGCATCACAGCATCATCATGGAGCAACATAAACAAGTGTTGACGCAAAGACTGTACAGGTAGTTTGCTGTGTTCCGAAAGAAACTGAGTAATTTCTCTAATACCTTGCTCGGTTTCACTGGTAACAATGTAAATTTCCAGGCGGTTGCAAGTGCTAAGTATTGCTACTTCGTCAATATGGGGATAGCTGCTCAGATGAGCGATCGCACTTTCAGCTTGTGTTTCTGGAATACTCAGCTTTTCCCGGACTTCAACTGGGGCTGTTTTATGGCTTAACCCCACCACTGCAATATTCATTATTTATCGTTAATTGGTAATTGATTATTGATTATTGATTATTGATTATTTTCGATAGGTATCAGGAGAAGAGGAAAGGGAGCAGGGAGCAGGGGAGAAGAAGCAGGGGAGCAGGGAGCAGGGAGCAGGGGAGAAAATTCTCCATCTAAATACACAGTCCCCAATACCCAATACCCAATACCCAATACCCAGTCCCCAATACCCAGTCCCCACGCCCCATTCCCCATTCCCTACTCCCTACTCCCCTAAATTCCTAATGCAATTGCAGATTCTTGGGATCGTCAAACAAATGGATACTATCAACAAAACGGGCTGTCTTAGACTGGTTGGAAATAACCAAGCTTTGAGTCCTTGCACCACCGTTGAAGAAGCGGACACCGTTCATGAGAGTGCCGGGAGTAATACCGCAAGCAGCAAATAGAACTGTTTCGCCAGAGGCTAATTCGTTAGCATCGTAAACCTTATCGGGGTCATTGATGCCCATTTCCTTCAACCGGGCGAGGTTGCCTTCTCTGCTTTCGCCAATCAAGCCTGTTTGCACAACTGCTGGATCATAGATCAATTGCCCTTGGAAATGTCCTCCCAAGCAGCGCATAGCCGCAGCTGAGATGACTCCTTCTGGTGCAGCACCGATACCCATCAACGCGTGGATATTAGTACCACCAAAAGCGCAGGAGATGGCAGCAGAAACGTCACCATCGCTGATTAGTCGGACTCTCGCGCCGGCGGTGCGAATTTCCTTAATCAGTTCTTCGTGGCGGGGACGATCCATGACCACAACTACCAATTCTTCTACAGAACGGTTTAAGCACTCAGAGAGGATTTTCAGGTTTTCAGTAGCAGACTTGTTAATGTCTACCAAACCTTTGGCGGGGGCTGGGGCTGCCAGTTTCTTCATGTAGAAGTCAGGCGCAGCAAATAAACCACCTTTTTCGGAAATTGCCAAAACTGCCATGGAGCCATTTTGACCGTAAGCAACCAAGTTGGTGCCTTCGCAAGGGTCAACAGCAATGTCAATTTCAATTAATTCATCAGGGTTACAGAAGTTTTTGGCATCTGGTTGGGTACAAATACCCACTTCTTCCCCAATGTAGAGCATCGGCGCTTCGTCGCGTTCGCCTTCACCAATCACAATGCGTCCGCGCATATAGATTTTGTTCATCCGCTCCCGCATGGCTTCCACTGCTACTTGGTCAGCAATGTTCTTTTCGCCTTTGCCCATCCACTTTGAGGAAGCGATCGCAGCTTGCTCTACTACTTCAATAATCTCTAATCCAAGTGTATTTTCCACAGAGTCACCCTCTAAACTGCTTGACTTATGTCTTTTTATCTGGCTATTTCAGTCTTCAAGTCTACCAAAGGGCGGATACACGTGGGAAATACTATCTACTAACAGATGTGTTAAGTTTTGCTACTTAATGCCAATCATTCCCGCCATAATGACAATTACCGTAATTTTTCCCCGATAAATACCGTCATCCTTATATCTAGTTTACTAGTACTGCCATCGGGCGATCGCCCCAATTGGCTGCTATAGCTATGCTTTGTTAACTCCATCCTGGATCATCTACCCTAGAAATAATTAACAAAACTCCATAAGAAAAAATATGCTGAATGTTCTCAACTCTCTTTTCGGTCGCCACCCAGAACGCGTCAAAGCCAATGTGGAAATCTACACTTGGCAAACCTGCCCTTATTGCATCCGTGCCAAGATGTTGCTGTGGTGGAAAGGTGTAAAATTCACCGAATACAAAATCGATGGCGACGAAGCAGCCAGAGCCAAAATGGCCGAACGTGCCAATAATCGCCGTTCAGTACCACAGATTTTCATCAATAATCAACATATTGGGGGTTGTGATGATCTGTATCAGCTAGATACCAAAGCTCAACTCGACCCACTTTTAGCCAGTTCATAGTTGGATTTGAGGGCGGAGAAAAATGCTCATCGAATATCCAGAATATCTGCTTCATCGACAATGGATGAGTCGCGCCCTAGAGCTAGCACAAATCGCCGGCGATGCTGGTGAAGTTCCTGTGGGGGCTGTGATTATTGATGCGGGTGGAAATTTGATTGCGTCAGGCGAAAACCGCAAAGAACGTAACCAAGACCCCACAGCCCACGCAGAAATCATCGCCCTGCGAGCGGCTGCTCAAAGTTTACACAATTGGCGCTTAAATCAATGCACCCTGTACGTCACCCTAGAACCTTGTCCGATGTGTGCAGGTGCTATTGTCCAAGCACGTCTAGGAATGTTGATCTATGGCGTGGACGATCCGAAAACTGGCGCAGTTCGTACTGTTACCAACATCCCTGATGGTGCTGCTTCTAACCATCGCCTGCGAGTCATGGGAGGCATTTTAGAATCAACTTGTCGTCAGCAATTACAAACTTGGTTTGCAACTCGTCGGCAAAACAATCACAGACAGAAATAAAACTGTCCAATAGCTCCAACACAATTCCCCAAAGAAAAACTACGGTGTAACTAAGTCAAGGTTAATTATATTTAAAACAACAGCCAGCAGCTACCATCATGATGGAAATTTATACTTCTAATCAAACCTGCCAACAAACACCAGTCAGTACTAAAGTAAATACTAAAGTAGCTCATACTACTTCGCGGGTGTCTCCTTGGTTAAGTCCTTTATTATATTTATTTGGACGGCACGTTCTTTTACCATTATTTTTTCGACAAATTGAAATCACCGGACAGGAAAATATTCCTTTAACTGGCCCTGTGATTCTCGCGCCTACCCATCGGTCACGTTGGGACTCATTAGTTCTGCCCTATGCGACTGGTCGCTGTGTGACAGGGCGAGACCTGCGATTTATGGTAACTATCAATGAGTGCCAAGGACTGCAAGGCTGGTTAGTTAGAAGTATGGGAGGGTTTCCCGTAGATCCTCAACGTCCAGCCATTACTACTCTCCGTCATGCTGTGGAATTACTTCAACAAGGTGAAATATTAGTTATTTTTCCAGAAGGTAATATTTATCGCGATGGCCAACTTCACCCGTTAAAACCAGGAATTGCGCGTTTGTCTTTGAGTGCTGAATCTAGTCAGCCAGGATTGGAGGTAAAAATCCTACCCGTGAGTATCAAATACAGCCAACCTTATCCTCAGTGGGGTACTGGTGTAAAAATTAATATTGGAACCGCACTAAATGTATCAGATTACACTGCTGGACAAGTAAAACAAAATGCCCAAAACCTCACCTCAGATTTAGCATTAGTTCTCCAACAATTAAGCGGTCAAAAATCAGAAATGCTGGCAAATTCATCAGATAAATAACCAATGACTAATGACCAATGACTAATGACTAATGACTAATGACCAATGACGAATGACTAATGACCAATGACCAATGACCAACTATTGAGTTTTCCTACATCTTGCTGGGCATAGTCGATTAACCATAACTGCCAACTTCCTCTAGCAGAAAGAGAAAGTAACCGTTTAAGTGGCGGGTGCGACGCAATTGTATAGGTTGTTTGTAAATTAGTGCGGCGGCCTAAAGTCCGGTTTTGTAATAACACCTGTTGATTATTCGGAGCTATTAAATAAATTTCTAAATCGCCTAGAAAATCATGGGTGATGTTAACTGTGATTTGAATATCTTTAATAGTGCTGGATTCGTTAATAGCGATCGCACTTTTAACTCCCTGTAAATTATTGTCTGGAATACTTAACGAACGGGAATTCTCTCCCCTGACTTGTTTACTGGCAGATAACACAGAATTGCGTAGTTTCTGGGCGGCTTGCACTGCCTTAGCCGCATTGACTTTGCCATAGCCAAACCATTGAGAATGTCCATTACTGTTATAAGTCCCTTCTCGCATTCCTAATTGGGGGTCAGGATCAGGGTCAATAATCTTATCCGCAGTTTCTTCCAGAATAAACTTGACTTGTTGCGCCGTTAAGTCAGGATTTACTGACAAAACTAATGCTGCCACACCTGCGACTATGGGAGTTGCGCTGGAAGTGCCGCCGAAACTATTGGTAAAATCACCAGGATCAAAACCTGCGGTTCCTATTTGGTCAGTAGTTAAGACTCCACGTCCGAGAAGAGAAGTGGCGATCGCAGGCTGTGTATTCATAAAGCCCCGACCCTGAAATGATAATCCTGGTGGGGCGTTATTACTCGGCGCACACAGAGCAATATTCGTTCCCCAATTACTATAAGCAGCTTTTTTATTCAAGCTAGTAGAAGCCGCAACCGCAATTACATCTGGATGTATGGGAAATCCACTTAACCAATTTGTATTACCTTGTAACAGATTTCCCGGCCAATTGCGCTCAAACACAGTACCGTTAATCGGTCGGTTAGCATTTCCCGCCGCAAACAAAACCACGCAACCTTTACCGTTACGTCCTGTAGTCGCAGCGCGAGTAATAGCCGCCCGTTGGCGCAAAGACAAGGGAAAATACACAGCAGAAGCTCCCCAGCTACAAGAAATTACACTGGCTCCCTTCTCCAGAGCATGATTGAACATATCCTCAATAGATTCATCATCCAGAAAACCAGTACTACGAATCGGCATCAATGCACAACCAGGAGCCACTCCGACAATTCCCGTGCCATTTTCCTCAGCAATAGCAAGCCCTGCACAAGCGGTTCCATGACTGGTTTCTTTTTCACCCGGTATAGGTAAAAAGCCATTTTTCCTTAAATCTCTAGGAGCAACAATTTTGCCACTACCTTGCAAATCTGGATGGTTCAAGTCAAAAGAATCATCCACTACGGCCACAACCACAGAACGCACACCGCGAGTCATATCCCAAGCTGCTTCCACAGAAATATGAGAACCCGCGACTAACTGCTTACCGCCCTTGTGGTCAAGATACCATTGCTGAGAATACATGGTATCACGGGGTCTGTAATGTGATTCACCTTTAACGAGGATATTCGGTTCAGCTGCTAACACCTCGGATAACCCTTGCAACTGATTAGTAATTTTGATGGGATTTTCGCTGGCTTGTTTGCTGACTAGAAACACAAAAGTGTTGGGAATACCCTGGACGGGTTTTTGTTTAACTAAGCCAAAACTAGCAGCGATCGCCTCAATTCTGGCAGCATCTACCCCAGAGGCAAATTGAATCGTAACTTGGTCATTCAAGTAAACGAAAGTTCCCGGATTATCTTTAATTGTGTAAACATGACCAGCAAAAGCCACATTCTCAGCCGCCCGTGCTTGAGACATCGCCGACTCTAACTGTCCGGGTACAACTGTGAACAGTTCTAAATGTGCTTGGGGAATACTCCGTTGCCAAAAGCCCCAAAGAACCTGAGATAATTGTTGGGAAGTAAATTCGGTTGTGGGTCGGACGGTGAAACGGTCTAGAACCTTTTCTAAAATTAATTCTTCACCACCACGTTGTAAAATCATTCCCAAACTGCTTGCTGGTACGCCTGTGTTTGGAAAATCAGAGGAATTAGCATCATCGTTCATCATGGGCGATTTGAGTTAGTTGGTATACACAAGCAATGGGAACTCTATTACCACAAATTTCAGTCTCAATCAGAGAAACTTCAGTATGTCACTTTGTTTTGTTAAAGACAAAAACAGAGTTAAGATACCCGAAGTTTCCATTCCTTTTCTATCTAGTTGTCGCAATACTTGACCCCATGAAATCTGCCGCCGTTCCCCCTTTCATTAGCCTGACTTCCTTATCATTCATAGCAGTTATTAGCCTGCTATCACCAGTCAATGCTCAGGTACAAAAACTACCCACCATGTATAGTCAAGTACAAATCATTGACCCCAACGATCCCAACACTCTCCGTCCTACAGCCCAAAATAATAGCGTTTTGAGTATAGCGGGAGGTCAACGGCTGATGGAAGAGGCAGATCAAGCCGTTTCTGCTCAAAACTACCCCTTAGCAGCTAAGAAGCTCCAAGATGCCCGTCAAGTTTATAATCAATTATCTAATTTTTATCAAGAATTAAACGCTAGCTTTACAGGAATTGATACGAGAGTTTCCGATTCCCAGCGTCAAAAAGCTTTAGAAACCGCCCAAAAGCGCGACGAAGCCACCTATCAGTTAGCACTGGTACATCGAGCGCAAAATCAGCCAGAATTAGCCGTCCCGTTGTTAGTTCAGATTATTAAGAGTCAAAACCCCACACGGGATTTAGGTAAGAAAGCCTATCAGCAGTTATTTGAATTGGGTTTTGTGGATGCACCCTTCCCCAGACCAAGTGGTAGTTCATCCCAAAATTGATCAATTCTGCACATCTGGCTGGAAAGCCCAAATGCTAAGATGGAATTAGCTAGCAAAGGTTAGTTTTAGCCAACTATGCGACTCATAGCGCGTTTAGCGTGCGCTTGTCCAAAACCTGAAGTTAACAAGGGTTTTGTCCAGGCATACGTTGCATAGCAACTATCTGTTATCTGTTAATAATAGAAAAGTAAGTTTTTTCAGGAATTGCGATGATTAATCCGCAGCAGGTTGAGGAAATGATCAAGGCGGAACTCCCAGATGCCCAAATTCAGGTGCAAGACTTGACTGGTGGCGGAGACCACTATCAAGTGACAGTAGTTTCATCGCAGTTTGCCGATAAGGGACTGGTACAACAACACCAGTTAGTTTATGGTGCTTTGCGGCAAGCTATGTCAACTGAAGCGATTCATGCCTTGGCTGTCAAAACGTATACCCCCGAAGCTTGGCAAGCAACAGCAGCTTCTTAAAAATCAATAAGTCTCAAGTTTAACTGAAAAACTGACTATTGACATTTCGGCTATTAGCAACATAGGAAACAAAAAGTCCATGACTCCAGAAACCAAAGAAAAAATTGATAATTTGTTACAACAAAACAAAATCATGGTTTTCATGAAGGGAAACAAACTGATGCCTCAGTGTGGTTTCTCCAACAATGTTGTGCAGATTCTCAACACCTTAGCAGTTCCTTTTGAAACAGTTGACGTTCTCTCCGACTCTGATATTCGTCAGGGCATTAAAGAATATTCCAACTGGCCGACAATTCCCCAAGTGTATATTGACGGTCAATTCGTCGGTGGTTCAGATATCCTGATTGAACTTTACCAAAAAGGCGAATTGCAGCAATTAGTAGAAGTAGCACTAGCTTCCTAATCTCCTGAAAAAATCCCCTCCTCCGAGTTGGCAAAACCAAAACCGGGCAGAGGGGATACTTTTATAAATAATATATCTCCAAAATTTCACACCACTAAACCCTTGACCGGGGCAAATGATATGCTATAATCATCAGCGTTGGTCTAATGGTTACTGTAAATAAATGACCGAGTAAAAGGCATTAATAGTAATCAAGTTGCGCCTGCGTTTGAGTTTGAGTCATAACAAAATTTGATGAATCGTAGAGGTAGCGGCTAGCTTCCTCTTCTAAGCGATGAATCAGTATAGGCTCAATAGCGTTGCTTTGTCGCAGTGCGGCTAAATACCCATCCAAATACATCCGCATATCGTCCGTCCGATAACCGCGATTCCATAACTCGATGAAGGCATCAGTAATTCGTTGGTAATAGCGGATGGTTTGTGTGTCTTGGAGCATAACTGCTATATTAATCTCTTTAGAATGAGAATTGTAAACGATTCACGCCGAAATGTGAAGTGTTATTTTCACTTTCTTCGCTTCAACTCAAGGACAAGAAATCTACCGTAGGCTAGATCCTCCTGAAGGTACAACGTGATTCTATCCTATTCCATAAAATCTGGAATATGTTCGTTTGGCCAGATATTTTTATGATTCTTTGTGTAAACTGCGCGAATTTATTGGCGGATACGGTCATAAATTTTTCCCAAATTTAATCCGATGGCACAATAAAGCTGAAGTAAAGCTTACCCTGACTAGTGATAGTTTATTGGTTAGCTACACCCCTCTGAGGGAGGATGTTGAACCAAAAAGACTTTTTTATAAGTCTAACAAAAATTTAAGAATATATTAAAGAATATTACTAATTCAGCTTTGGGCAAGGCATCAGTGCAGGATTTTGTTGCTTTTACGATGAGGTAATGTATAGCTAATCGCAATGGAAGTAACAATGGCTACAAAACCTTGAGCATGGGCTTGTTACTTTAAAATTCATCGACGCTAAGGGGTTTTGCCACTGTGGGTTCGGTTTGTATTGAAATCGTTGAGGGAAATCCCCATCTAAGGTCGTTGCTGGGATGGCACTTGCAGCAGTTGGAATACCGTGTGCATCAAGCCGCCAGCATTTATCAAGCAAGGGAAGTGTTTTTGAGTCAACAACCAACACTGGTAATTCTTGATGCCGATTTGCCTGATGGTGATGGGATTGAGTTTTGTCGTTGGTTGCATCGTCAGCAACAGCCTTTAATTTTGATGTTATCAGCTCGTAGTAATGAGGCTGATATTGTCGCAGGTTTAAAGGCGGGTGCTGATGACTATTTAAGCAAACCTTTTGGAATGCAAGAGTTTCTCGCTAGGGTAGAAGCACTAATTCGCCGCAGACGCACGCCTACTGCACCAGCTTATTTGGATTATGGCAGTTTGCAAATTGATTTAGTCCAGCGCCGAGTTCGATTCCAAGGTGAGTTTATTGATTTAACGCCGCAAGAGTTCAGTTTACTGTACGTTTTGGCACAGGCTGGCGGAGTGCCTCTGAGTCGGTCGGAATTACTGCGTCGTGCTTGGCCTGATGCGATTGATAATCCCCGCACTATTGATACTCATGTTTTATCACTACGAAAAAAAGTTGAACTTGACCCTCGTCAACCCAGTTTGATTCAAACTATCCGGAATGTGGGATATAGATTTAACATGGAAAGTCTAAAACCCAATGTTCCGCAGTCACCAGCCAAGTTAACTCAAGAAAGAATCAGTCCTCAACGCTCTACGGTTAGTACTCAAAGGTCTTAATAGGAGTAAAATGAATTAAAATTCAAAGTGCAAAATTCCCCAGGTGGATTCTTCTGTTTGAATCTTAATTTTTAATTTGACTAAATCCATTCTTCGGCGGCTTGGGTTTGGGCTTGTATCAAGCGTTCTCGTAAGTTAGTCCAATTAATTTCAGAGGCGGCTTGATTTGTGAGTAATTGACCTTGTTGTAAATATAATAACCGGGTGCAGAATACCTGGGCTAATTCAAGCTGGTTATTTACCATCAAAATTGTGATTTGATGAGTTTGAGTTAGCTGAGTTAAGACTTGCATAACATTGGCAGATGTTCCAGCATCTAAGGCAGATGTTGGCTCATCTAATAATAAAACTTTTGGTTGGATAATTAAAGCCCGCGCGATCGCTACTAATTGTCGTTGTCCTACAGAAAGTTGTAATTCTGTCCTTCCCAACCATTCACTAGGAATTTGCAGTTGTTCTATCGAGTCAGCAATTCTTTGTTGAATTGTCTGTTGAGGTACACCACGCAAAACTAAAGGATAAGCTAAAGCTTGCTGGACTGTCATCCCTAACAGTTTGGATTCTTGTAATACCAGTGTTATCTCCTGGCGTAGCTGTAGAGTCGGGATTTGGCTATAGTCCTGATTCTCTAGATAAATTTTGCCTCTGGTGGGTTCAGTGAGGCGGTTAATTAGGCGCAGTAATGAGGTTTTACCAGCACCGGAGGTGTCCGACTATGACAATGCGATCGCCTGGAAATACCTCGAAGGAGATATCCTGTAATATGGGGTATCCCTGAAGCTGGGCTTTCAGCTTGGCTGATAAGTTAATTTGTTCTAGTCTTAGTTGGGCTGTTTTAGTTTGATTCTCCAAAGGAACGAACCGCAAAGGACGCAAAGTACACAAAGGAAAGAAGGAAAGAAGGAAAGGCTATATTTGATTTACGTTTGAGAAATCCCTAATGCTGTGATGATAGTCCAAGCATCTATTAATAACAGCAGCAGGGTGAATCCTAACAAAATTAAGTACATCCACGGTTGTGCTAAGGGACGTACATCTGTGGTATTTATGCCTGTTTTTGTTTCGACTATTTTTACTAACCGGGAAAATCCGGCTACACGCATTGGTAATAAATACGCTTTGCCATCTTGACTGAGAAAATAATACACCAGTCCACCTTGACCTGTGGAACGGGGTTTTAATTCTTTGACATCTAACCAAGGTAATGTCCAACCTTTGCGAAAAAAGCGGGGAACCCAGACCGGGTATGTAACTTGAATGCTTTGGTCATCGACTATGACTCGCTCGGTTAAGACTGCATATAAGCCGATAAAGCCTATACTAATTCCTATCCACAAGAATTTCGGCGGTACTGGTGCGTCTGTTGCTTGGGCTAAAAATGGTAATGGGACTGTGAGTGCTATATATAGACTCAGTAGTGTGATCCGAATTAACGGAGACAGACGAAAAACCGATTGGGGAATGTTGGTTGATGTTACTGTCACGGCTGTATTATCCAATGAAGAGGAACGAACCACAGAGACGCAGTGAGAACTTGGCGAACCCGGAGGGAGGACGCAGAGAAATGCGGAACGGAGGGCTTTTATGGCGTTTTTTTGTGGAAGCGGGCGTTGCTGAATTAAGATATGGATTTTGTTTCACGCAAAGGCGCAAAGGCGCAAAGGTACGAAGAAGAAGAAAGGTTATTTTGGTATTTCATACTTTGATTCAGCAACGGCTAGAAGCGCCTTAAGCAAAACTGGAGTCTAAATTGGGAGGAATATCTTGAATGCGTCCGGGACCGATGGCGCGGAGTGCTTCTCTGAGGGAAATATCGCCAGTATATAAGGCTTTACCGACTATTACGCCTTTTACGCCTTGCATTTCTAAGCCTAATAGACTCAATAAATCGGTGACAGAACTGACTCCCCCGGAGGCAATAATGGGAATGGATATTGCACTCGCAAGTTCTCTTAAGGCTTCTAGGTTGGGACCGATGAGTGTACCGTCACGGTGAATATCTGTGTAGATGATGGCTGCTGCACCTAATTCTTGCATTTGTACGGCTAGTTGGGTTGCTAAAACTTCGGAGGTTTCTAACCAACCACGAGTTGCGACTAATCCGTTACGCGCATCTATCCCTATGATAATCTTTTCGGGAAATTCTTGACAGAGTTCTTGGACTAATTGGGGTTGTTCTACGGCTACAGTCCCCAGAATTGCCCACTGTACTCCTAAATTAAACACTTGTTGTACGCTGATGCGATCGCGCAATCCTCCACCAATTTCAATGGGTATAGATATCGCTTGAGCGATCGCTTCAATTGCCTTTAAATTTACTACTTTACCGGCTTTTGCACCATCTAAATCAACTAAATGTAATCTGGTCGCACCTTGGTCAACCCATTGTTTAGCAATTTCTACTGGGTTTTCACTAAAAACTTGCGATCGCTCGTAGTCTCCCTGATATAGTCTGACACAGCGACCTTCTAATAAATCAATAGCTGGAATCACATCCATTTATTTATTCCCATTACTACAAAAAACCAAAAAAGTCAACTCAAATAATTAAACATCTAAATTTATCCGCGTTTATCGGCGTTCATCTGCGTTTAATTTTTCATTTTTAACTCCCTAATGGCTTGGGCGAAACCCACCACCAGCAGAATGTTAGCAAAGGTTAAAAATATTTCTGCGCCTCCGTGTAACCAATCTACATCAGCCAAAGAAACACCATAATGCAATTGCGCGTAAATTGCCGCCGGGATGGTAATGGCAACAAATACCAGCGTGCCGTAAAATCCATATAGGGCTAAACGTGGCATTTGGGGACTACGGCGAATAAACCACAAGAAACCCAAATAGGGAAATAAAGAAAGCACAAATAGGGTTTCTTTCGAGATCATGATTTTGATTCCATCGGTTGGGCTGTAACTGTCTTGGTTGTAATATCTTCTGGTTTTGTGGAACGCCAAATCAATACCGCAGCTGCCCAAAGTGTAAAATTACCAATTAATGTCATTGCAGCTTGCAGCGTTACCAACCATTCTAAAGATGCAGGATTGTCGAAATAATGCCAAGTACAGGCACACATCGCACTCACTAAAGCTGGTAACATGGCTAGAGATAATCCCCACCATGTGCGATTACCAGTGAGTTCGCCGTAAGTCCAGATTAACCAAATGGCGACAATCCACTCAATAACGCTAGAAACGTGAATAATCCAGGTGGGAATAGAAAGAGCGTGCATAAGTAAATAAAAATTCAGTAATTTAAAATTATCAATTTAACATGGCAAAGATGCGGGCGTTATTGTCTGGGTATTACGGTAAAGGTAATGGTGGTGACGAGGCTTTATTGGCGACGCTTTTGCAAATGTTACCACCTGATGTGACCCCTGTGGTGCTTTCTGGGAATCCAGAACAAACGCGCGATCGCTATGGTGTGGAATCTCACAACCGCATGAAGATTTTACCTGTAATCCAAGCTCTGCGTTCTTGCGATACTTTCATTTGGGGCGGAGGAAGTTTAATTCAAGATGTCACCAGTACCATTAGTCCATTTTATTATGGGGGGCTGATGATATTGGCTCAGAAAATGGGTTTGAAAACTGTAGCTTGGGCGCAAGGTATCGGTCCCTTAGTTCGTCCTCAAACTCGCCTATTGGCACAACACTCCTTCGGATATTGTAGCAGAGTTAGTGTGCGCGATCGCTCTAGCGCTGCTTTATTGAATGATTGGAAAATTCCTTGTTTACTTGCGCCTGACCCAGTTTGGGCGTTAGAAAGTAAGCCAGTCCCAGGACTTTGGGATTTACCAGCGCCGAGAGTTGCTGTGACTCTGAGGAATCATCCCCAACTGACTGAAAAACGTTTAGCTAACCTGACTCGTGCTTTAGTAGACTTCCAGAAAGCGACCCAAGCCTTTATTTTGCTGTTGCCATTTCAGAAGAGTGAAGATTTAGCGATCGCCGAAGCGATTCAACCCCAATTAAAAGATGTCAGTAAAATTCTGCTTTTAGAAGACCCGCAATTATTAAAAGGTGTCTATAAAGGTGTAGAAATGGCAATTGGGATGCGTCTGCACAGCTTAATCATGGCTGCGGCTGAAGGTTGTCGCTGTTTCGCCCTCAGTTATGACCCCAAAGTAAATCGGCTCATGGAAGATTTACAAATGCCTGGGTGGGATTTAGCCAGTTTACCAGATGACCCCAATCTAATTAGTAAAACTTGGATAGAACATTATGCCAATGGTGATCCGCTATCATCTGACCAAATTCAATCTTTAGTAGATCGCGCTTTAATGCACAGAGATATTTTGAGTATAGAGTAGTGACTTTGCGTCTACATCTGTAATTTATTATTTCGGCGTTGCTGAATTAAGATATGGATTGGTTTCACGCAAAGGCGCAAAGACGCAAAGAAGAAGATTTGATTAAACTTAAATCTCAGGTAATGAACAAACACCATCAGTGTTAAATATTGTATCCCAAAATTCTGTTTCTTGAAATTCATTTTGTTGCTTTAAACAAATTGCATAATAAAGCTGTCTTGTAGTCAATAAGCAATATTTGTTTTGTTTAGCCATGTCAATACAATTAGCTGGAAATGGTTCTTTGCGCTGTTCAAGGGAAACATTACAATACATATTAGCGATAATTATACCTTTTCTATCTTTTGGATTATCACTAAAAAGTGCATCTCTTACCCATTGGTCTAGCTGGCGTACATCTTGTAGTGATAAAGATTTAGTTCTACCTTTAATTTCTAATATTGCTTCTCTACCTGTAGGGTCTTCAAGTAATCCATCTTCTCTATTTTCTCCCTTAATAGGGTCATTTACTGTAGCACCTAATTCTCTTAATACCTCACGTACAATAGGTTCTAATCCATCTACACCTTGTTCATAGAGGAGTTTATGATAGCGTTTTTCAACTTTTAATTTTTGTTGTTCTATGGTCAATTTAGATTTTAAATTATTAATTTCATTAATATAATTGCATATTATTTCTTCAATAATGATTTGATTGGGAAGTTTATAGTTTTCTATCCAAATTGGTAATACTTCTTCTATTTTTAAACCATAACGTTCAGATAAAATTAGATTTATAGCATCATGATTTGATATCTTTGTAGTTGGAGGCAACCAGATAATTTCTCCAGATTCTTTAGATTTTTGTATTCCCTTATGATAAATAGTGTTAGTATATTTAACTTGTATTTTTAATATAAAACCTGTTGCTTGTTTACCCGATGTTTCAGCTATAGGAGATGTTGTTACTTCAAAATCATCAACATTTACATTTGTTACTTTAAAATAAACTTGTAGATTTGGCTTGATTGAAGTGCCATCTAGCTGAAACAATGATGTATTTACTTGTTGAAAATAATAAGCAAAATCATGATCCACAATATTAATATGTGAGATGAATTTAGGGCTGATTTTAAATTCAACTGGTAGCCACCAATCAATTGACATAGAATTTGTATAATTACCAATCTTTGTAGAAGGATCTCCTATAACTAGGATTTCACTTTTAGTATGGAACAAAAGACTTGTAAAGTGTGAAATTTTCGGCAAGGAGCTTAAATCTATTTTTTCTGAATATGTTTTATCAATAAATGGTACAAAATTAAGAATAACTATATCATAACCAGCTACATTTAAATCTAATGGTAATTGATGCCATTCATACGCAGTAACTAAAGATGAGTGTTGACTTGAACCAAGTATTAGAATTTTCTTATCCATCGTTTCCTTTATGCTATAACATGGAAAAATTAGCAATATCAAAAGTAGCACCTAGCCCTGGCGATTAGAAATCGCGGCTATACAAACCAAGTCCGCCTATGCGGACTAAGAAAAACCAAAAAAATTTAACCCGCGTAGGCGGGTTTTGTCTGTGTAGCTGTGACTTCTAGTCGCCGGAGTCCTTAATAAATTGAACTAGATGATAGTGATTTCTTTATAATCACAAAATTCAGTGTTATTAATAATAGAACAAATTTTATCAACTTGTGTCCTAATTTTTGGCCATGAAGTTGACAGTAAAACTACAATTGTAATTTGACGTTCGCTCAAATTCTGTTGATAACGCAAATTCTGATCCGTTGTAACAAGTATTTGATATCCTTTATTTTCAGCAGCTTTTAATAAATCTCCATTTGATAAATTAGACCATCCTTCTTCATAAGCTGTTGTTACAGAATGATCTGTTAAATATTTTCGTAGTGGTACTGGAGTTCCCTGATCAAAAAGAATTTTCATATCTAAGCAGCTAATGCTTCAAGCTCATAATTAAGTACAGCTTCAATTTGTGATCTTTGCACAGGTGGAAACCACTCCAAAAATTCATCTACTGTTGCACCATCGCGCAAATTTTCAAATAATGCAGTCACCGGAACTCTTGTTCCTCGAAATACCCATGCTCCACTTACTTTATCAGGTTGTCTTTCTATTGCATCTAAAGTTTCCCATCCCTTCATGACTGATTCCTCCTTGGTAAATGGAAAAGTTACACTTGGCTCAATTATAAACTAGCCATTGTCAGAATCAGGATATCCAGGATTTAAGGATTTACAGGATAAAGATTTTGTAGGGTGTGTCAGATTCGATGATTTGGTAATCATGAAGAGATTTTCAACATCTGACGCACCGGCTGATGATTTTTTGTCTGCATCAGGATTTACAGGATTTAAGGATTTTGTAGGGTGTGTCAGATTGGAGATGATCGTGCTTATGCTTATGATTGGAAAATATTTCCCAAGATATCTAATTTAGTATTGGAACGTATGTCAAAAATGTGAATTAGGGCATCAGATAATTTTAAAAATTGAAAAGCCCGCTAATCTTTGATTTAAAGACTAGCAGGCAGGGTCTTTTGTCTATCGGAGCGGCGGGATTCGAACCCACGACCTCCACTACCCCAAAGTGGCGCGCTACCAAGCTGCGCTACGCCCCGGTCAGAATTACCATTGTAATGCAAAGCTTTAAAATAATCAAGGGGTTAATTTAAAAAACTTTCAGCATCCCAGATGCTTGTAGTAATTCTGGTACTGCGGTGGCTTCCCATTTGCCTTCTACGCCTCTTCCTGTATTCAGAATCAAGCGCAAACTGTAGGCGTGGGGATAGCCTTCTACTTCTAGCCATAATAAGTCGCTTTCGGCTTCACAGGCAATTTTCTCTTCTGCCATTAATTCGGCTGCGAGTTGTTTCATGGTGTCTGCTAACTGTGCAAGGAGTCTGCAAAAATCATTTAACTCGGCTTCTGTTAATTCTATTGCCCAATCTTCTGTTCCTATTAATCCTTTGAATTCTGGTGCGTTGGGGTTCCAGCCTATTCGCCAACCTAGTCCGCTTTTGATGAGTTGTTCCATGAGTCGGGTTTTGAAACGCAAAGGTGCGCGGAGGTTAGCGCAAAGGGGCGCAGAGAGGTGTTTTATTTGAGTAGTTCAGCGCCGCCTGTTTGGGGTAACTGGGGTTTGCTGGGTGTGGGTGTTGTTTCGCGCCTGGGTGTTTGGGTGTTCTCAGGTTTGGGGTTGAAGATATCGGCTAAAACTTGCACGAGGGCGTTTCTCTGCTGGCGGTTAAGTTTGGCTATGGCAGCGCGATCGCCTTCTAACGGATTCTGCCTTAATGTATCATTACCAGGATAGGATTGATGATACATAATTTCATTCGCGTCTAAATAATCAGCCAAAGTTAGCTTCCAATCTAGGCGATAGTTGGGGGCGCGTCCTTTTCGATAAATGTGATAAGTAATTAGGCGACTAGCTAAAGTATTATTTTCGGCAATTTGCCCAGTATTCTTACTGTTATACTGATTTTCTTTTGGCAGGTCTGGTATTTGCTGATATACTTGCTGCCAAACGTCTCCAGGGCTAATTCTTTGCGCTAACGCCGGGGGAATGCCAAATAAGTTTGTTGTTATTAATTTATCTCCCCCTGAACTCAACACAACTACACCCACCACCATACAAGCAGTGAGTGTTTGCCAAGGTTTGAGTAGGGGTTGAATGAACGATAAATTTTTGCTCATCGTCACCTGTGCAGAAGTCTGATTATAGTTCGCCAATAATTTCGGGTTGAGTCAGTTCATCGGACATTTCGATAATTGCCCTCAACACTGGCTTCATCATCACATCTTCTGATGGATTATCAAAGTCTTCATAACGCCGACGCTTGGCGCGGTTAGCCACTTGAACGGTAATGCGGTAGCGATTTGAAGCTGCACTAATCAAATCCTCAGCCCGGTACATGATTTGAGATTGAGTCGTCTCGAACTTAGAACGCTTTAGCATAGTCACTGGTTCATGAGGTCATTCCCCAGTTTAGCAGTACTGAGAGTTTATGGCTTGGTATTTTTGTCTCTCTTGATAGAGGCTAACAGTTTTTTTTGACTTTATAAGTGTGTTGTGTAGGGAAATTTAAGAAATCAACTCAAATTTATGGCTGATATTGTAGAAACTGCTATTAACGCCGGAAATTTTAAGACTCTACTTCAGGCTGCTACGATCGCAGAAATCATCGAAACTCTGAAAAGTTCGGGTTCTCTCACACTTTTTGCACCGACTGACGATGCTTTTGCCCTACTACCAAAGAATATTTTAGCTTCACTACAGCAAGACATCCCCAAGCTGCAAAAGATATTAATGTATCATGTCGCTTTTGGGGATGTCAGGTTTGAAGATTTGCAGCAGATTTCAGAAGCACCAACTCTGGAAGGATCAGTCGTGGCGATTGATTCTGATCAAGGTGTGATTAAGGTGAATGATGCTCATGTCCTCGTAACGGATATAATTGCCGAGAATGGCGTAATTCATGCGATTGATCAGGTATTAATGCCAGCAATGGTTACAACAGGATAGAAATCTAACCGAGAATACAACCAGTGCGTGGGGGAAGAGTTAAGGAAAGCTGCGTACCATGCCACTCAAATTCCGCAGTCCCATATAATAGCTTGTGGGATTTAGTCAGCAAACCTGCTGTGTCTATATTTGCTGTTGTCTTTCCTGTACCAGCGTTAACGGCAATAATTAATTCATCAGTTTCTAACGTTCGGGTAAAAATATACAATGCTCCCTGGGCGAACAGAGTTTTGTAATCACCTGCGCGTAAAGCTGGGTATTGGTGGCGAAGAGCTATTAATTGGCGGTGAATGTTGAGGATTTCTTGATTCCAATTAGCTTCTGTGGGAAAGCCACGCCGGGAGTCGGGATCTATCGCCCCTGGTAAACCAACTTCGTCACCATAGTAGATACTGGGCGCACCGGGAAAGGTGAGTAACAGTAAAGTTGCTAATTCTACACTAGGTTGATCGCCGTCAGCAATGGTAATTAATCGAGTCTGTGTCGTGACTTGCGAGTAAGTTGAGTTGCGTTAATTGAATTTCCCAAGGGTAAAGTGCGAGTAATTCCTGGATTTTAACCGCGTATTCAGCCGCAAATAATGGTGGGTAGGGTTGATAGTCACGGGTTTGCACTTGTTCTAAGACTACGCGATCGCCTGCGGTAAAGGCAATGGTTAACCCGGCAAATAAGTAATTCATCACGCCGTCAAATTGCGTACCATCTAGCCACTCACGGGAATCTCCCCAAACTTCCCCCACTATATAAGCTTCGGGGTTAATGGCTTTGATGCGATCGCGAAATTCCTGCCAAAAGCCCGGTGTTTTGACTTCAAATGGTACATCTAACCGCCAACCATCAATGCCGAATTTCAGCCAATATTCGCCAATTTCCATGATGTATTCCCGCACTTCGGGATTATCATGGTTAAATACTGGCAAAGCCCGATTTCCTGCCCAACCTTCATAATTTGCGGGTAATTCCCCAGTGTAAGGCGCAAGCGGCCAACCTGTAATTTTGAACCAGTCCACCCAAGGCGAACGAGGTCCATTTTCTAACACATCGTGAAAAAAGAAAATCCCTCGACTGGCGTGGTTAAACACCCCATCCAGCACAACTTTGATATCCCGTTCATGGGCTGCGTCGAGGAATTCCCGAAAAGCCTCATTACCCCCCAACAACGGATCAACCTGATAATAATCGTGAGTGTGATAGCGGTGATTACTCGCCGATTGAAAAATGGGAGTAAAGTAAATAGCGTTAATCCCTAAACCCTGAATATAGTCTAATTCCTCAATAATTCCCCATAAATCGCCGCCTTTGTAACCTTGGAGTGTGGGCGTAGCGTCCCAATCTTCCCAACGCGCATCATGTAACAGTTGTTTGTGAGGCTGTTTGCTTCTGGCAAAGCGGTCTGGGAAGATTTGGTAGAAAACAGCGTGTTTAACCCAGTCTGGTGTTTGGATTTGCATGAATTAATTTTTATCCCTTAAGCAGTGATTGTGGCAAATATTTGCTAATTTACATCTCTCACTGATGATATACAATCAGAAGTTAGGTTTCCTTGCGTCAACAGAGGTTTGCCACAAGTTGGGAAACCCGTCCCAGGCGATGGTTTCCCAACCTCCGTAAATTACTTTAACTGAACAAAAAATTAGCACCAAACAGGTTGACATTTATATCAGTACCACTAAAGCCAGATGTACCCGATAAAGTAACTAATAACTCACCTGTACCGAAACCAGCGTTACCAGTCGTACCATCACCCAAACGCAGTAAAGTATTAGTACCTGATGTCACCACATCAATATTTGTAATGCCTGTAAATTGGATTTGATCACCACCTCCACCACGCACAAACTGATAAACAGTATCTGCACCATTACCAAAGGCATAGTGAACGATATCCACAACACCATCGTTAGCACCTAGATAGAGTTTATCATTACCAGTACCACCAATTAGGGTATCTGCACCTGCTTTACTATCAAGGATGTCATTTCCTGCACCACCTCTGAGAATATTAGCAGATGCGTTTCCTTTAATGTGATTATTCAGGTTGTTACCAGTACCGTTAATGGCAGATGTGCCTTGTAACGTCAAGTTTTCTAGGTTATTTCCTAATGTGTAACTAATAGTGCTGAAAACCGTATCAGTTCCTTGACCAACATTTTCGACAATGGTATCTCCCACATGATCAACATAGTAGAAATCATTACCCGCACCACCAATCATTCTATCTGCACCTGCTTTACCATTGAGGACATTATTACCACTGTTTCCTCTGATGCGATTATTTAAAGTATTACCAGTACCGTTGATAGCAGATGTGCCTTGTAACGTCAGGTTTTCTAAGTTATTTCCTAATGTGTAACTAATAGTGCTGAAAACAGTATCAGTTCCTTGACCAGAATTTTCTGTGATGATATCTCCCACATGATCAACATAGTAGGAATCATTACCAGTACCACCAATCATGGTATCTGCACCTGCTTTACCATCAAGGATGTCATTTCCTGCACCACCTCTGAGGACATTATTACCACTGTTTCCTCTGATGCGATTATTTAAACTATTACCAGTACCGTTGATAGCAGATGTGCCTTGTAACGTCAGGTTTTCTAAGTTATTTCCTAATGTATAAGTGATGGTACTGAAAACAGTATCAGTTCCTTCACCAACATTTTCGATAATGGTATCTCCCAAATTATCAACATAGTAGAAATCATTACCCGCACCACCAATCATTCTATCTGCACCTGCTTTACCATTGAGGACATTATTACCACTGTTTCCTCTGATGCGATTATTTAAACTATTACCAGTACCGTTGATAGCAGATGTGCCTTGTAACGTCAGGTTTTCTAAGTTATTTCCTAATGTGTAACTAATAGTGCTGAAAACAGTATCAGTTCCTTGACCAGAATTTTCTGTGATGATATCTCCCACATGATCAACATAGTAGGAATCATTACCAGTACCACCAATCATGGTATCTGCACCTGCTTTACCATCAAGGATGTCATTTCCTGCACCACCTCTGAGGACATTATTACCACTGTTTCCTCTGATGCGATTATTTAAACTATTACCAGTACCGTTGATAGCAGATGTGCCTTGTAAAGTCAAGTTTTCTAGGTGATTTCCTAATGTGTAACTAATAGTGCTGAAAACCGTATCAGTTCCTTGACCAGAATTTTCGATAATGGTATCTCCTACATGATCAACATAGTAGAAATCATTACCCGCACCACCAATCATGGTATCTGCACCTGCTTTACCATTGAGGACATTATTACCACTGTTTCCTCTGATGCGATTATTTAAAGTGTTACCAGTACCGTTGATAGCAGATGTGCCTTGTAACGTCAGGTTTTCTAAGTGATTGCCTAATTGGTAACTAATAGTGCTGAAAACAGTATCAGTTCCTTGACCAGAATTTTCGATAATGATATCTCCCACATGATCAACATAGTAGGAATCATTACCAGTACCACCAATCATGGTATCTGCACCTGCTTTACCATCAAGGATGTCATTTCCCGCACCACCCCTGAGAATATTAGCAGTCTGCGTTTCCTTTGATGTGATTATTCAGGTTGTTACCAGTACCGTTAATGGCAGATGTGCCTTGTAACGTCAAGTTTTCTAAGTGATTTCCTAATGTGTAACTAATAGTGCTGAAAACCGTATCAGTTCCTTGACCAGAATTTTCGATAATGGTATCTCCTACATGATCAACATAGTAGAAATCATTACCCGCACCACCAATCATGGTATCTGCACCTGCTTTACCATTGAGGACATTATTACCACTGTTTCCTCTGATGCGATTATTTAAAGTGTTACCAGTACCGTTAATGGCAGATGTGCCTTGTAAAGTCAAGTTTTCTAGGTGATTTCCTAATGTGTAACTAATAGTGCTGAAAACCGTATCAGTTCCTTGAGCAGAATTTTCGATAATGATATCTCCCACATGATCAACATAGTAGGAATCATTACCAGTACCACCAATCATGGTATCTGCACCTGCTTTACCATCAAGGATGTCATTTCCCGCACCACCTGTCAGAATATTAGCAGTCTGCGTTTCCTTTGATGTGATTATTCAGGTTGTTACCAGTACCGTTAATGGCAGATGTGCCTTGTAACGTCAAGTTTTCTAAGTGATTTCCTAATGTGTAACTAATAGTGCTGAAAACCGTATCAGTTCCTTCACCAACATTTTCGATAATGGTATCTCCCACATGATCAACATAGTAGAAATCATTACCCGCACCACCAATCATGGTATCTGCACCTGCTTTACCATTGAGGATGTCATTTCCAGCACCTGCTTTAATCCAATCATTACCGCTATTACCGAAAAAGCTGACTTTACCACTAAATCCACTTAAATCAAAGCGTTCAAATCCGATGATGGTTGTACCAGGAATATTAAATTGATTAGTATTATTGGTATTAATAGTAATGGCATTGGCACTACTTCCTCCGGTAATAATCAAAGTATCAATTCCTGTACCACCGTTCAAAGTATCGTTTTGTTGTAAATTGGCAAAGGTGCTGGTGATGGTGTCGTTTCCACCTTGAGCGTCTATGATATCTTTTTGAGATGTGGTGGTGAAGTTTTCGTTATTTGCTGTCCCTGTGACAACGTTATCTAGGTTGTTATCTGGAGCAGTTAGCTGTAAAGCATAGCTAGAATTGACATTAGCGCTATTCGGTTTAACTTCGATAAAGTAATTACCAGCGCCCAAAGTAGCATTAATATTCAAATTATTACTATTAGAAAAACGGGAAGCAGTGCCACTGTAGAGAGTTTCTCCGCTATCAATTAATCCATTGTTATTTTGGTCGTAAATAATCCGACTGTAAACACCACTTTGAGTTAATCCATTCAACCGCAAACTAATTGCACTTGTAGCTGCCAGAGTAAATCGATAATAATCAACTGGATCTACAACACCGACAAACTCATTGAAAATATTAGTGCCAGTCAGATTGCCAATATTGTAGGCGGTATTTAGGGTATTTCCCGGATCTGAAGGAATAGAAGCAGGACTGGGTGTAGCGGTTAGCTCTAAAGCATAGTTAGAATTGACATTAGCGCTATTCGGTTTAACTTCGATAAAGTAATTACCAGCGCCCAAAGTAGCATTAATATTCAAATTATTACTATTAGAAAAAGTGGAAGCAGTGCCACTGTAGAGAGTTTCTCCGCTATCAATTAATCCATTATTATTTTTGTCGTAAATAATCCGACTGTAAACACCACTTTGAGTTAATCCATTCAACCGCAAACTAATTGCACTTGTAGCTGCCAGAGTAAATCGATAATAATCAACTGGATCTACAACACCGACAAACTCATTGAAAATATTAGTGCCAGTCAGATTGCCAATATTGTAGGCGGTATTTAGGGTATTTCCCGGATCTGAAGGAATAGAAGCAGGACTGGGTGTAGCGGTTAGCTCTAAAGCATAGTTAGAATTGACATTAGCGCTATTCGGTTTAACTTCGATAAAGTAATTACCAGCGCCCAAAGTAGCATTAATATTCAAATTATTACTATTAGAAAAAGTGGAAGCAGTGCCACTGTAGAGAGTTTCTCCGCTATCAATTAATCCATTATTATTTTTGTCGTAAATAATCCGACTGTAAACACCACTTTGAGTTAATCCATTCAACCGCAAACTAATTGCACTTGTAGCTGCCAGAGTAAATCGATAATAATCAACTGGATCTACAACACCGACAAACTCATTGAAAATATTAGTGCCAGTCAGATTGCCAATATTGTAGGCGGTATTTAGGGTATTTCCCGGATCTGAAGGAATAGAAGCAGGACTGAGTGTAGCAGTTAACTCTAAAGCATAGCTAGAATTGACATCAGCGCTATTCGGTTGAACTTCGATAAAGTAAGTACCAGCACCCAAAGTAGCATTAATATTCAAATTATTACTATTAGAAAAACGGGAAGCAATGCCACTGTAGAGAGTTTCTCCGCTATCAATTAATCCATTATTATTTTTGTCGTAAATAATCCGACTGTAAACACCACTTTGAGTTAATTGATTCAACCGCAAACTAATTGCACTCGTATCTGCCAGAGTAAATCGATAATAATCAAATGGATCTACAACACCCACAAACTCATTGAAAATCTTAGTAGCAGTCAGATTACCAATATTGTAAGCGGTATTTAGGGTATTTCCCGGATCTGAAGGAATAGAAGCAGGACTGAGTGTAGCAGTTAGCTCTAAAGCATAGTTAGAATTGACATTAGCGCTATTCGGTTTAACTTCGATAAAGTAATTACCAGCACCCAAAGTAGCATTAATATTCAAATTATTACTATTAGAAAAAGTGGAAGCAATGCCACTGTAGAGAGTTTCTCCACTATCAATTAATCCATTATTATTTTTGTCGTAAATAATCCGACTGTAAACACCACTTTGAGTTAATTGATTCAACCGCAAACTAATTGCACTCGTATCTGCCAGAGTAAATCGATAATAATCAAATGGATCTACAACACCCACAAACTCATTGAAAATCTTAGTAGCAGTCAGATTGCCAATATTGTAAGCGGTATTTAGGGTATTTCCCGGATCTGAAGGAATAGAAGCAGGACTGAGTGTAGCAGTTAGCTCTAAAGCATAGTTAGAATTGACATTAGCGCTATTCGGTTTAACTTCGATAAAGTAATTACCAGCACCCAAAGTAGCATTAATATTCAAATTATTACTATTAGAAAAAGTGGAAGCAATCCCACTGTAGAGAGTTTCTCCACTATCAATTAATCCATTATTATTTTTGTCGTAAATAATCCGACTGTAAACACCACTTTGAGTTAATTGATTCAACCGCAAACTAATTGCACTCGTATCTGCCAGAGTAAATCGATAATAATCAAATGGATCTACAACACCGACAAAATCATTGAAAGTCCGAGTACCAGTCAGAGTGCCAATATTGAAAGCTGTATTGAGTGTATTATTGCTTGGCATATTTTTTAGTTAATTGTTAATTTGATCCGGTGTTGACTAAGTGCTGTGTAAACATCAATATATAAAGGTAGCAATAGAATTTTTTCACCTGCTAAAAATTGTATTAGCAAAATAAGCTACCTAAATTCTCAGAGTTGCTACTGAGAAAATATAACAAGCAAAAACACAAGCCCTATTTGTTACGAATAAGGCTTGGTCATTGAGATGGCAAATCCGACATCACAAAATTGCGTTGCGGGCATATACGAACACCATCCTGTTAATTTTAATTATACAAGTAATTACTGTAAACAGGTGATTTAGATATGTTGCTACTACGCTGCGATTACAATCATGTATAAAAAGAGTATCAAACAAATTTTAACGGCATAACATCTATCTAAAGATAGATATTTTAGGCTCGATTGAGGCAATGCTGGTCATGCAAAGCCCTCAAACTATTAAAACTAAGCCATACCAGCAATTTACCAACCAGCAGGCAGATTCGGCAAGTTAGCAGAACTTGTATAATGAATTTGAAACATTTCGTGACTGTGTGGATGCTGCATTCCACAAAAGTGCTAACGCGTATGCGTAGTGCTATATCGGAGCCACCTTGGGTAAAGTATCTGAGGCTGTCACAAAAATTGCGTTTGGTTAATCAGCCAAATAATCTGGGTACTTTCAGAATTTGAACAACGTCTAACCCTGAGTGACGTATCTGTTAAATGTATCCAAAATTACTTATAGCTAGTTTGACGCAAGAAATAGTCAGCAACCCTGGTCTAAACAGTTTTGAGTATGTAATGAATCATCGCATTAGCGTCAAAACTAGTGATTATAAAGTTAAATTTGCTACATTTATCACAGGGATTCATCCATTACTAAGAGCATTCTGTCAATTTGGCTAATTATTAATATCTGATCCCCCCTTACCAGTGGTCTCAGACAGTCCTAAACTGAAGGTGAGAGTTGAAAGGCAGTTGGGAGAAATCTTGTGAAAAAAGTATTAGCAATCATTCTCGGTGGTGGCGCGGGTACTCGTCTGTATCCGCTTACAAAAATGCGTGCTAAACCAGCTGTACCAGTGGCTGGTAAGTACCGTTTGATAGATATTCCTGTCAGTAATTGTATCAATTCAGAGATATTCAAAATCTATGTCCTGACACAATTTAACTCAGCGTCCCTGAATCGCCATATCGCCCGTACCTATAATTTTACCGGATTCAATGAGGGATTTGTGGAAGTTCTCGCGGCACAGCAAACGCCAGAAAACCCCAATTGGTTCCAAGGTACGGCTGATGCTGTGCGTCAGTACCTCTGGCTGTTAAACGAATGGGATGCGGATGAGTATTTGATTCTCTCCGGAGACCATTTATACCGCATGGATTACCGCGAGTTTATCCAGCGCCATCGGGAAACAGGGGCTGATATTACGCTTTCGGTAATTCCCATCGATAAAAGTCGGGCTTCGGACTTTGGTTTAATGAAAATAGACCAGTCTGGGAGGGTGATTGACTTTAGCGAAAAGCCCAAGGGCGATGAATTAGATCGGATGCAGGTTGATACTAGTGTGCTGGGATTATCGCCAGAACAAGCGAAGTTACAGCCCTACATCGCTTCGATGGGGATTTATGTCTTTAAAAAAGATGTTTTGATTAAATTGTTGAAAGAGTCTTTAGAAAGTACCGATTTTGGTAAAGAAATTATTCCTGATGCAAGCAAGGATTACAATGTCCAAGCTTACTTATTTGATGATTACTGGGAAGACATCGGGACAATTGAAGCTTTTTATCATGCCAATTTAGCTTTAACTAAACAACCTTTACCTCCTTTTAGTTTCTACGATGAAAAAGCCCCAATTTATACTCGTGCGCGTTATTTACCACCGAGTAAACTTTTAAGTTGTCACGTCACAGAATCGATGATTGGCGAAGGTTGTATTTTGAAAGATTGCCGGATTCAGCATTCGGTTTTGGGAGTGCGATCGCGCATTGAAGCTGGCTGTGTGATTGAAGAATCTCTACTCATGGGGGCAGATTTTTATCAACCATTTGTGGAGCGTCAATGTAACTTAGAAAAAGGTGACATTCCCGTAGGTATTGGTACGGATACGATTATTCGCCGTGCCATTATTGATAAGAATGCCTGCATCGGTCATGATGTGAAAATTATCAATAAAGATAACGTCCAAGAAGCAGAACGGGAAAGTCAAGGCTTCTACATCCGCAGTGGTATTGTTGTGGTGCTGAAAAATGCGGTAATTGCTGACGGAACTATAATTTAGTCATTGGTCATTGATCATTGGTCATTGGTCATTGGTCATTGGTTAATAATCATTAAAAACTGACAGATGGCAGATGACTAAACTTCAGTTACTAATTGGTCTTCCTGGTAGCGGTAAATCAACTTTGGCGCAACAATTAGTCTCAGAATGCCCCCAGATGCAGCTAATTTCCACAGATGCCATTCGGGGGCAGCTTTTTGGTTCGGAAGCAACTCAGGGACCTTGGCCACTGATTTGGCGAGAAATAGAAAGGCAATTTCGACAAGCAGTAGCGGCAGACCAAACCACAATTTTTGATGCTACCAACGCCCAAAGAAGCCAGCGCCGTGAAATGATCGCCTTAGCCCGTGAGGTCGGTTTTACAGACATTACAGGGTTATGGGTGAGAACGCCTGTTTGGCTGTGTTTAGCTCGCAATCAACAGCGTCAGCGCCAAGTTCCTCAAGAAATTATCTTGCGAATGTATCGTCAACTCCGGGATGCTCCCCCTAGCCTAGAAGAAGGAATAGACCACCTGAATTGTTATCCAGAGAGGAGAAAGTACGGAAATTGCGCTGGTGTAGTAAGCGGGAACCACACTTGAATTGCTGTAATGTCTGTTAATTTAAAATCAGAGTTTTTATGCTGGAGATTTGACCGCGCATAAAACCAAGCTCACACTTTACGAAAAAACATAACAGAAATTTTTATAGGAGGCTGGTAGATGGCTGCAACCGACTTCAAAGACTATTATGCAATTTTGGGAATCAGTAAAACTGCCAGTCCAGAAGAAATTAAACAAGCTTTTCGGAAACAAGCCCGCAAGTATCACCCTGATGTCAACCCCAATAACAAGCAAGCTGAGGCTACCTTCAAAGAGGTGAATGAAGCTTACGAAGTTTTGTCAGATGTCGATAAGCGCAAGAAGTACGATCAATTTGGTCAATACTGGAAACAAGCTGGACAAGGTTTCCCATCCGGTGGTGCTGGTGCGGATATGGGTGGCTTTGACTTCAGCCAATACGGCAGTTTTGATGAATTTGTCAACGAGTTATTAGGGCGTTTTGGTGGCCCTAGCCCTCGTGGTGCTGGTGGACGACAAAGCTATTCTTATCAGCGTAGTTCTACAGCTAGACCCGGTGGTTATGGCGGCTTTAATGATTATGGTTTTCAAGATGTCGGTACGGGTGCTACTCCAGACACGGAAGCGGCGATCGCTTTAACTTTTGGTGAGGCGTTTTCTGGTGTCCAAAAGCGCTTTAGTTTAGGTAACGAAACCATTGAAGTTCGGATTCCATCTGGGGCTAAAACTGGTACTCGTCTGCGGGTGCGTGGTAAAGGTCAATTCAACCCCATGACTCAACAACGGGGTGATTTATATTTAAAGATTGAACTTCAGCCACACTCATTCTTCCAATTTGAGGGTGATAACCTCGTCTGTGAAGTTCCTATCACTCCAGATGAAGCCACTTTGGGAGCCTCAATTGATGTCCCCACACCGGATGGTTCAGTGAATGTGAAGCTACCTGCGGGTGTGCGTTCTGGTCAATCCCTGCGGTTGCGGGGTAAGGGCTGGCCTTTAACTAAGGGTGGGCGTAGTGACCAGTTTGTAAAGGTGGCGATCGTTCCACCAAAAGACCTCAGCCCACAGGAGCGGGAATATTATGAAAAAATTCGCGCTATACGTACCTATAATCCTCGCAGTCATTTACAACAGTTCAAACTTTGAGGTTCCCTAAGTAGAGACGTTCCGCCCGAACGTCTCCAAGAAATACCTACTTATATCAGTAAGGTGAAAGGGAAGGCCGCAGGGGAGCAGGGCGCAGGGGGAAAGAGAATTTTGCAGTTTTTCTACAGATGCACAGAATGATAACTAATTAGGCGGACGTAATATTACATACTCGATGCGCGAGTGCTACCCATTCGTTGAATCTTTCACAATCAATCACCTCAAATCCAGCTTCTGTCAAGGCGGTGGTGACACTTTCTTCATGATCTGTGGTGAATCCGGCTGTAATTAATAGCCCCGGTTGTGCTTGATTTTGACGCAAGGCTTCCCGAAAATCATCAGCGAGGGCAATATGCACCCGTGCAAATATATTGGCAACAATTAAATCAAAGGTGGCTTTTGCTTCAACTTTCGACACATGATTAACAGTGTTTCCACCCATCCAATGCCCCAGTTCACTGCCACATCCCAGGCTACCTTGGATCACCTGTACTTGCGACTCGACATTGTTCAAAGATACAGTTTCCTGAGTTGCGGCTACAGCAACACTATCATTATCTAAAGCTAAGACATTCGCCCCTAGCTTCGCGATCGCTACACTTAAAATCCCCGAACCTGAGCCAAAGTCCAGCACCTGCATTTCAGGGGTTATGTAGCGTTCCAGCAGTCGAAGGCTGACAATGGTGGCTGGATGTAACCCACTACCAAAGGCGAGAGTTTTTTTGAGTTTTAAAGTAATTTTATCTGCTATTTCAGATTGAGCAGGTGTATCAGAATTGACTATAATAAATCTTTCCCCAATGGGATGCACAAGTGGTTTCGGCGCATCTGCGATTTTATTTTCAACAATATTTGTCTGAATTGCTGTTGTCATTCCAGTTCGATGCAAAGGCGAAAGCAGACTGGCAATTTTTTCTATACCTGTCCGCGCGCTGACATCGTAGGGTAAATATAACCGCATCGTAAATGTCCAATCGGAATTAGCCGAACTGGATTCTGCATATTCGGTAATATAAATATCATTAATATCAATAGTTTCAGCTAGTAAAGTACAAACCCAATCAACAGCCTCATGGGTTGTATCCAGACTTAATTCTATCCAAGACATATTATTTTCCTTTGATCGAGCGCTGCTTCCCTACAACTCCTTGTATTATTCTTTATTCCTTTGCGCCTACCCTGCGGGAACGCCTAACGGCGAATGCGTGAGACAAAAAATGCAAATCCAATTCCAGTCACAAACATGAGCAGACTATAAATAGCTGCGGGAACAGCCATTGTAGGATTATTTAGCAGTGTCGGGGAAGATGCGATCGCGATCGCTAGAGTGCCATTTTGAATACCTACTTCTACTGTAATTGCCCTAGCGCGTTTTTCTCCTAATTTTGCTAAAGTGGCGATCGCAAAACCTAATGTCATTGTCGCCATATTTAAAACCAGAGTTACCCAGCCCACAGCCATCACAGAAGGCAGAAAATTATCTCGTTCTTGAAATACTATCCCAGTAATCACCACGGACAGGAAAAAGAGAGATAGCCACTTTATCGGTTTATTTGCCTTTGCTGCTATTCCGGGAGCATATCCATTAACTACCATTCCAATTGCTAAAGGTAGAAGCGTCATCACCGCAATCTGCACAACTGTATTTAAGACAGGTAACTGTAGTGTTGTCCCTGCGCCCAAAAATGTCTGCATGGCAAAATTGACAACCAGAGGAATGGTAAAAACTGTAATTAAACTGCTGATAGCTGTGAGGGTGACAGAAAGAGCAACATCTCCCTCAGCTAAAAACGTAATCATGTTAGAAGTTGCGCCACCAGGACAGGCGACTAAAATCATCACGCCTACTGCTAATTCTGGGTTGAGGGGAAACATCGACGCAATGCCAAAGCCCACAATTGGTAACATGACTAACTGCGACACCAAGCCAATCACCACCGCTTTGGGATATATTAAAACTCCCTTATAGTCGTCTAGGGTCAAGGATAACCCCATGCCTAGCATGATTATAAATAGAGCCAAGGGCAAAAAAACAGCCGTGAGAAAACTTCCTTCCATCCTTTTCCTGCATTAATCAAAATAAAATCCTTTGGGATATTACCATATTCAGGAATAAAGTTGGATTATTGTGGACTATTCCACTATTTTCATTAACTCTGCAATTGATAAATCAAATATAGAGAAAGTGGCTGCTATTATGGAGTTGATCATCCTGGGGCGATTATCGCGCCATAAAATTTGATTATGAATCGCACATTTACGGCAATTGTGTATTGGGAAGAAGATGTTTATGTAGCTGAATGTCCAGAAGTAGGAACAGCTAGCCAAGGGGAAACCATAGAAGAGGCTCTTGCTAATCTCAAAGAAGCCACTGAACTTTACCTAGAAGAAGTTTCCCTTCCTCAAACAAATCCGCGTTTATTAACTACATTTGAGGTGATAAGTGCCTAAGCTACCACGAGTACCTGCGGCGGAAGTGATTCGTGCATTGGAACGCTTAGGATTTGTCCAAACAAGACAACGAGGAAGTCATGTCATCTTAAAAAAGCAATTAGTTGATGAAAATGAGAATTTCGCGGAAATAGTTTGTGTTGTCCCATTACATAAGAAAACTCTAGCAGTGGGAACGCTCAAAAGTATTTTAAATCAAGCGGATATTTCAGTAGAAGAGCTTTTAGAGAATTTGTAATAATTTGGACTTGACTGCAAAATAAAACCAAGTCATGGATGTAGTTAAACCCACAGTTTATCAGGCTGTGGGCGTTTTTACTAAATCTGTATATTTACTCTTGAGTTGATACAGTTAATACCTGCGGTGGTGTCGCATCTGGGGGATAGATAAAGTCTACTTCTACTAATCTGCGATCGCCTGGTGGCATATTTAATAAAACTAAGGGTTCTCCCTGTTGACCTCGCCGTTGGACTAAATGAGTAAACTGAGTTTTGGCCTGACCTCGGTCATCTCTGTAACGTACCCGCACTGACCCCCGGAAAAATACTTGCGGTGCTGTGTTCGTAAAAAAGCGTAATCCTTGTTTTACCAAATTATCTTCTTTAATTGGCGTTTGCACAGATACACTCACCCTTTGAGCTTTATCAGTATTATTATGTAAGGGCAACTGTAAACTATATTCAATACCATAGTTGCCATGAGCCATATAAGCGGTATCAGGATAACGTACCAGCATGGGTGCAGTCTGAATTTGATTTGTGCCTAAAGTGCCACCATGCAGACTACTTAAAGGATAAGAAAAGCCTTGACCAGCTTGGGGAATTGTTAAATATCTGGCTGCGGGATTATCCACAACCAAGGATTTCCACTGAGAACCTTGAGCAACTCCGGCGACACGTCCATAAATTCTCCCTTGATTAGTTGCTTCTAAAGGTGTGGGAACTCTATCCCGTGGAGTGGACAATTCACCAGTCTTGAGTAAATTTTCCCATTCTGCTAAAGTCGGGGCGCGTTCACTACCATCGGCATTCTGACGGGCAAATAAAGCCATACTGGCGGCATAAACAGTACCATTACTCTGCAACCGCATTAATGTAGAGCGACCATTTAAAGGTGGTGTCAATTCTTTGACAGGAATCGGCAGATTTAATAACATCTGATTCTGCCCTGGGGGAATGACTATTTGGGCGGGAAAACTTTCTTGTCGCCTTCCCCTTAAAACATCAGACACAGCGCGATCGCCTGGCCCTGCAAAAATATTACCTAAAATATTTTGACTGTTGGCTGGTAACTGAATAAAAGGTGCATCTGGTTGACTTAAATAACTTGCTGCTTGCAATATATTCACCGTTACTGGTTTCGTGCCAGGATTATGCAGCATGATTCCTAGATGCAGCGACCTTAAATCCTCCGGTGGTTCAGCCCTAGCAATGTGATGGGCAAAAACATCAAATCGCCCGTTAAACGGATAATTCAAATGCGCCTCTGAGACTGTTTTGCCATTTGCGGGAAAAGTAGAGAGTAAAATTCCTTCTTTTAAGACCAATTCTGGACTATTGCTATTAAATACAGGCACAGTATCCAGTTGTCCCGGTAAAGGGCGAACTTCTTGAGATTTTACCACTTCTTCCGGGGGTGGCGTAGCAGGTGCTGATTGGGCGAGGGTTAAATTTAGTAAAAATGACAACATAATACTGAGCAAATGGCTTGACCTAACAGACGCAGACGACTTTATGAAAGTGCCAGATTGTTAATAATTAATAAGAAATCAGCCAAAACGACGGGCAAATTTTCAGAATTTAACACTGGAACATGGACAAAAATACAACGTGCTGCGGATTGATTTTGGTATAAGTAATTTAAAACTGCATAGTACAAGCCTTCACAAACAAATTTACCGCAGTCGTGGCTAATCTCAATTGCTGTTGCACCTGATACTAATTTTTCCAAATTAACAGTTGTAGGCAAAACAGTTGACTCGAAGCTAGCAACCGCTTCCAGACTAAGTTTTGTCCTGCTAGCAGCCATGCCACAACAAATAATATCATCAGGTTGCAGTTCAGAGATTTTTTGAATTACCTGTGAACTAGCCAGATGGATATCCACAGGTAAACGCCGCAAAAATTTTAAATCATGAGGGAGCGAGTCATCTTTAATCACTTCCGCTAATAAATCATCAGAAGAATTTGAGAGTTGATCGCTCAACCAAACTTCAAAAGAAGTTAATAGTATTCTTTTCGCCATAGGAAATATTATTTAGAATAGAAACACCCTCCATAATAAACTTACAAGGAGCCGGTCAATGCCAATCATTGCAGTCGTAGATTACGATATGGGAAATTTGCACTCAGTTTGCAAAGGTTTAGAAAAAGCTGGAGCAACTCCTCACATTACTCATTCTGCTAAGGATTTAGAGATGGCAGATGCGGTAGTATTGCCAGGAGTGGGAGCATTTGATCCCGCAGTCCAACACCTGCGATCGCGTGGTTTAGAACAACCCATTAAAGATACAATCGCATCGGGGAAACCCTTCTTGGGCATCTGTTTGGGATTGCAAATTTTGTTTGAATCCAGTGCCGAAGGAACTCAACCAGGGCTAGGAATTGTCCCCGGAAAAGTGCGCCGATTCCGACCAGAAGCAGGCATTACTATTCCCCACATGGGATGGAATCAACTAGAGTTCACGCAACAAAAAAGCATTTTGTGGGAGCATTTGCCGGCTGAACCTTGGGTATATTTTGTACATTCTTACTATGTTGACCCAACAGATCCTGAAGTGCGAGCCGCAACTGTTACCCACGGTTCTCAAACTATCACAGCTGCGATCGCGCGTGAAAACTTGACCGCCGTACAGTTCCACCCAGAAAAATCTTCTAACATCGGGTTGCAAATCTTATCTAATTTTGTTGCCCAAGTCCGCGAAAAAATTGCTGCATAATCCAACTTTGAACTTGAGATTTTGTCGTTTGTTGTTTGTCCTTTGTCGTGGTTTTTTCCCTGACTAATGACTAATGACCAATGACTAATGACCAATGACTAGCGACCAATGACACTGAGAATTTACGGGAATCGCCAAATTAAAACTTTACCAGGGCAAGCTACCAGACCCACCAGTGCGCGGGTAAGGGAAGCAGTGTTCAATATTTGGCAGGGAACAATTGTGGATTGTTCCTGGCTAGATGTGTGTACCGGCACTGGTTCAATGGGTGCAGAGGCTTTGTGTAGAGGAGCCAGTTTAGTAGTAGGAATTGAAAAATCAAGCCAAGCTAGTGCCATTATTCAAGAGAATTGGCAACAGGTGGCGCATGGTGAGCAAAAATGGCAACTCTTGCGAGGAGATGTCATGCAGCAATTAAAAAAGTTATCAGGAAAGCAGTTTGAGAGGATTTACTTTGATCCGCCTTATGCTAGTGGATTATATCAGCCAGTGTTAGAGGCGATCGCACATCATGATTTGTTAGCTATCCACGGTGAAATCGCCGTAGAACACAATCCCCACAGTTGGAAACCGCCAGTCATACCCACTTGGGAAATTTGCCGCCAAAAGGTTTACGGTAATACTGCGCTGACGTTCTATAGAATCATGGATGAGGGGAATGAAGCTGAAAGTATACAGACCACTTAAGGAGTAGGAATATGAGCCACCATACAAGGCAAGTAATTTTATACAAGGATGAAGATGGTTATTGGATTGTAGAGTGTCCAAGTTTAAAGGGATGTATTAGTCAAGGAAAAACGAAAGAAGAGGCTTTATCCAATATCAAGGAAGCTATTATAGGCTACGTGACTGCTTTAGAGGAAGATGGCTTATCTGTGCCTGAAGACAAGTTTGAAACATTCCTGGTGGTGGTGTGAGCAAGTTACCCAGTATTTCGGGAAAAGACTGTATCAAGGTGCTAGAAAAAATTGGTTTCTATCAAAAACGTAGAGAGAGCAGTCATATTATTATGCGAAGGGATAAGCCGTTTAATCAAGTTGTTGTTCCAGATCACCAAGAGTTAGCTAAAGGCACACTGCGGGCGATTATTCGAGATGCTGGACTAAGCGTTGAGGAATTTATCTCGTTGCTTGAGTTTTGAGGGGTAAACGTTATGCTAGGGTTGTACGTCCCCATGCTAGTCACTCCATTAGAGGTAATAGGAGCGCAAAATAATGAAGCAGGATGAGGCAATTAGCCAAATACGAAAAATTCGCCACACAATTTCTGAAGAGTATGAACACGACCCCAAGAAATTGGTCAATTATTACATTGAACTTCAGAAGCAATATCCTCATCTGGCTCAGTTTCAAGAGCAGCAGATAGAAACGGTTCAAGCTTCATAATCATCAAAGACAATTATATTGTTTATAACTATGAGCCAGTATACAAAGTAAGTAATTTTATACAAATCTTGATACTAAATATACTCGCGTGGTAGGGGTTTAGCAATGCTAAACCCCTACGAAATATGTGCTTTTTAGCGCCACACATATTTATTATTTATTGTCAATGCGTAAGTCCTAGAAGCAATAAAATTGATTTGGCAAGGTGATCGCTAGTTATTTGGCTCTACTGGGTGATTTGGGGTGAGTGGAAAAGCCACCTGCGATCGCACCCCAACAACCCTCATGCACTCAAGCCCTTGCCAACGGAATTTTACCGACTTCTTTTCCGTGAGCGATCGCTATCTTTATTAATGTCTAATTCTTCTCGACGCAGGGTTTCTTGAGCCTCAACCGTATCCGTTTCTACAACCTTCTTCACTTTTACTTCTTCGCGCACCACAGCTTCCTTACGAATATCAGGAGTCTCTTCGTAAACATCCATACGTGCAACTTCACCCTCACGGAAATTCACTTCACCAGGGGAAGCAGTTCTTCCAGCATCAGTGGGCGTAGTGCGTTCAATCACTACACGCTCTTTTTCAATTGGTACAGAAACATTTGCTCTATCAGTTTCAACGTGCTTACCAACAGATACCTCACCTGTTTTAGCGCGAGTTTTATGAGCAATTAACCGTTCTTCGTAAAGTTTCAGGTTTTGATGATTGCGATCGCTGGTATTATACAAATCCGGCTCCCGGTCGTAAGTATAGGTATCACGATCATAAGTAGTCCTGGGTGCAGGTGTAGTGGCTCTGGCTGTAGTCTCGGAATAAGCTGATGGAGTATCTAAAGGTGCTGTAGCCTCTACAGGTGTAGAAGTTTCTAAAGGTGTTTCTGCAAACGGAGTCCGATAAACTCCGCGTACCCGTTCTTCATAATCGTAATCCACTCGTTCCAGGTCGTTAAACTCAGGTAAGCTTTCCACCTGTTCTTGGGTAAGTCCTGTAGCGTAAACTCGTTGGTCAGCATAGCTAATGCGGGAACGCCCAACTGGTAATAATACTTGCTTACCAAAAATCCAAAAGCCTGTATCTACAACCAAGTAACGAAAACGTCCGGTATCGTCCACTAAAATATCTTTGACTGTGCCAACTTTTTCATCATTGATGTCTGAGTAAACATCAAAGTCTCTGATTTCATAATTATCAAAATCAGTATTTCTATAGTCAGCATCGAAATCTTGAAGCTTATAAAGAACCATATAAACATTTGCCCAACGCTACATCTCCGATCATAAAAGATATGTTGTGCCGCCACTTCTTTCTAGCGATTGAATTTAGTTAATTCGGTATCTACTACTTATAGTAGATAGACCGCTTGCATAAAATCCTCAACCACAAATATTTTTTCCGATTAATAAATAGAATAAATCTATTTATTAGCTTAATTATAATTCTGCACGTCTGACTTATAACTCAAGATGGTTAAATCAGGAATCGATTAGCTGGAAAAAACACTGCCAAGACTTCAAGAAAACCTGGATTTATCAGCCTTTGTCAGCGTTTATTGCCGATTAATCATCCTGATTGCGAAGCATGAAGCATATTGACTTATAACTTTAGATACAATTGTTTGAATCGGCAGATAGATAAATATTTAAACCTAAAAAAATATTATATATAAATAAGCTTAAAAATAAAGAATTTAAGTTAAATTAATGGAGGTATGTTTGGATGTCTAGCTTATCTCGTTTATCTGTATTAGGTACATCTTTGGTAACTCTAGGGCTAGCAGCAAGTCTAACTTCTCCAGCTTTATCACAGAATACTTTTCCTGATGTTCCCCCTGATTATTGGGCGAAACCATTTATTGAGCGTTTAGCCGCAAGAGATATTATTGTGGGATATCCAGATGGCACATTTCGACCCGAACAGGCTGTACAACGTGATGAATTTGCAGCCATGCTTCGTCAAGCATTTGATCAAGAACCAGTACGGCGAATAGAAGATGCTAGCGCTTTTGCCGATGTTCCTCAAGGATATTGGGCATCTCCGGCCATTGAGTCAGCCTATCAACAAGGATTTATGAGTGGTTATCCTGGTGGTTTGTTTGGTCCAAATCAGCCAGTTTCTAGAGTAGATGCCTTAGTTACCTTAACTAGAGGCTTGAATTTAGCACCAGAAACTCGGCGAGTGGTGAAAAGGACTGTATATTTGCCACTAGCAATGACTTCTTTAATGCAGCCTTTAGTAGCAGCAGCACCTGCGCCAACTACCCCTGTAGCAGCACTGGCAAAAGATTATTATACTGATGCCCAACAAATTCCTGCCTATGCTATTAATGACATAGGCATAGCAACACAACAAAATCTGGTGGTTAATCATCCTAATCCCAGAGTGCTTGAACCTAACGAACCTCTCAGACGTGCAACTGCGGCGGCTTTTATCCACCAAACTTTGGTTGCTCAAGACAGAATTGAACCTCTGCCTAGTAATGTAGAAGCTTATAACTATATTGTGCGCCCGGAAGTTAACCAAGCTGCACGATAAATACAAGAGTTCACCAATTAGACATCAACCAAATTCAAATATGCGTCTGACATCACCTGTGTAGAGACGTTGCATGCAACGTCTCTACATTCACATTGTTAAGATTTGGGCTTGTAAGTCGAAGCAACGTGTAAGTCTTTCAATTGCTTGACATCTACCCCTGAAGGTGCATCTGTGAGCAAACAACGGGCTTGTTGTGTTTTGGGAAAAGCAATCACATCCCGAATCGATTCTTCCCCAGCTAGCAACATTACCAAACGGTCCAAACCATAGGCAATGCCACCATGGGGCGGTGTACCATATTCAAAGGCATCTAAGAGAAAGCCAAATTTATTCTGTGCTTCTTCAGGAGACAAGCCAATGGCTTCAAACACCTGCTGTTGAATATCTCCTTGATAAATCCGCAGACTTCCGCCACCAATTTCTAAACCGTTTAACACCAAATCGTAAGCTTGGGCGCGTGCAGTTTTTAAATCACTGACATCTTCAGGATGCGGTGCAGTAAAGGGGTGGTGCAGTGCTTCTAGGCGTTTTTCGTCAGCATTCCACTCAAACATCGGGAAATCTGTAATCCAGAGTAAGTTGGTTTTTTCGGGATTAATTAATTTAAATTCCCTAGCCACAACTTGCCGCAATCTGTCTAAAGTTTTATTAACTGTAGCTGTGTCACCAGCCCCAAATAATAGCAAATGTCCTGGTTTTGCGCCTGTACGTTGTAAGATTTCCTGTTTTTGCTCTGCGCTGAGGTTGTCTTTAATTGCGCCAATGGTGTCAATTTCACCATTTTCTCGCACGCGGATGAAAGCTAAACCTCTTGCACCCGCTTCGCTGGCTTCCTTGAATAAGTCACCGCCTGGTTTAATGCGGACATTAGAAATGGCATCGTTACCGTTGGGAATGGGCAGAATTTTAACAGTACCACCATGAGCGATCGCATCCCGAAAAACTTTAAACCCAGAGTCTTGCAAAACATCGGCAACATTGACTAATTCTAAGTCATAGCGGGTATCTGGTTTATCACTACCATAGCGTGACATCGCATCGGCGTAGGTCAGCCGGGGGAATGGTAAATTTAACTCGATACCTTTAACTGTTTTAAAGATATGAGCCACTAACTTTTCATTCAGGGCGATAATTTCTTCTTGGGACATGAAACTCATTTCCATGTCCAACTGAGTAAATTCTGGTTGTCTGTCAGCGCGTAAATCTTCATCACGGAAGCAACGGGCAAGTTGATAATATCTATCCATGCCCGATACCATGAGTATCTGTTTGAATAGCTGGGGTGATTGCGGCAAAGCAAACCACTCACCAGGATTTGCCCGACTGGGTAAGATATAATCTCTAGCACCTTCTGGTGTAGAACGGGTAAGAATTGGGGTTTCGATTTCAATAAAACCTTCCAAATCTTCTAAGAACCGACGCATGGCTTTGACGACTTGGTGACGCAATTGCATATTCTGCGCCATGCGTTCTCGTCGCAAATCTAAATAACGATACTTTAGCCGCAAGTCTTCCCGTACAGTTTCGGTGTCAGCAGTGGAAACTTGGAATGGTAACTGTTTACTAACGCCGTTAAGCAGTCTAATTTTGTCGGCGTAGATTTCAACTTCGCCCGTGGGGAGGCGGGGATTCAAAGATTCGTCGGGACGGTGCGTGACTCTACCGATGATTTCCACAACGTATTCATTCCGCAGGTTGTTAGCCTGTTCGTAGGAATTTGGGGTGCGTTGCGGATCACTGACAATTTGAACAATGCCTGAGCGATCGCGCAAATCTAAGAATATCACCCCCCCATGATCGCGGCGACGGTCTACCCAACCGTATAAGGTAACAGTTTCTCCAATATCTTCTTTTCGGAGTTCGCCGCAATAGTGAGTTCGCATAAGTGTTAGTTTTATTCTGTCGGGCTAGATGGGCTAGTAAATCTCAAAGCTTTCCCATTATAAGAGAAATGCTGAAAACCCTTGAGGAACAGCAACGTAGTTGCGTATCCCGTACTTCAGGCAAGGGATGAAAGCTGGTTAAGTCCTTTAGGACTCTGTAAATTTTTAGTTTGGTTGTCAGTTTATACCAATCATGCTAGCATAAATATGTAGTTGGTTCGGTCGAGCCGATGATAATTTACGAGTTCAAGGTCAAAGGAAAGGACAAACAATACCGTGCAGTAGATGATGCTATTCGTACTAGTCAATTCGTCCAAAACAAGTCTTTAAGATATTGGATGGGCAATAAAAATGTCACCAAGTACGATCTCAACAAATATTGCGCTGTGCTTGCTGCTGAATTTCCTTTTGCTGATGAACTTAATTCAATGGCTAGACAATCTGCTGCTGAACGTGCTTGGAGTGCAATAGCTCGGTTTTACGACAACTGCCAGAAAAAAGTCAAAGGTAAAAAAGGTTTCCCAAGATTTAAGAAAAACTGCCGTTCTGTTGAATATAAATCAACCGGATGGAAGCTTTCAGAAACTAGAAAAGCTATCACTTTTTCAGACAAGAAAGGTATTGGAACTCTGAAATTAAAGGGAACCTACGACCTTAACTATTATGACATCAAGCAAATTAAACGTGTCCGCTTAGTACGTCGTGCTGATGGGTACTACGCTCAATTTGCGATTGACGTAAATACTAGAATTCAGACACAACCATCTCATCAAGTAGTAGGCTTGGATTTGGGTTTAAACTACTTCATTGCTGACTCTAAAGGCAATGTAGAGCCATCTCCCAAGTTTTACCGTAAGTCAGAAAAACAATTAAATTGAGCTAATCGTAAAAAATCCCAGAAATTCAGTAGAGAACGTAAAAAAGCCAAACAACGACAATCTAACAACTACCACAAAGCTAGAAATAGGTATGCCCGTAAGCATTTAAGAGTAAGTAGGCAGCGAAAAGAATATTGCAAGAGATTAGCGTACTCCGTCATCCAATCTAACGATTTGGTAGCCTATGAAGACTTGAATGTTAAAGGTATGGTAAAAAACCGACATCTAGCTAAATCAATTTCTGATGCTGGTTGGTCTACTTTTAGGCAATGGTTAGAATATTTTGGGCATAAATATGGTTCGGTAACTGTTGCTATTCCTCCCCATAATACCAGCCAAAATTGCGCTAATTGTGGTCAGAAAGTGCAAAAATCTCTATCTACTAGAACTCATGTTTGTCATCATTGTGGGTTTGTTGAAGATAGGGATGTCAACGCTAGTATCAATATCCTTAAATTAGGATTAAGTACCGTAGGGCATACGGGAACTTACGCTACAGGAGATTTGCCCTCTTGGGCGGTTGGCTCAAGCCTGTCGTCTAACGGCGAGTCTGTGAATGTAGAATCTCCTCGCCTTTAGGCAGCAGAGTGTCAACTAGCATCAATAGTAATTGTAGTAGTTTCAGTTGAAGAAAAAACAGCAGCAAGGCATAACCGCCTTCCTTTTCCTGGTTCTGGTTGGTGGTCAAAACAGGCAGGAGGCAGGGGAGAAGAGGAAAGGTTGTTAAATAACCGGAAATTTAAAGTAATTTCTCACTCCCCCCTGCACCCTGCACCCTGCACCCTGCGCCCCTCTGCCTCTTCTTCGCTCCCCCCTCCTGCGCCCCTGCCTCTTCCCTGGAGATTCAGCCCTCTTGAGAAATTTCTTTCAAACCCACTTACGGTAGCAACGAGTCGTGGTATAGTAAGGGTGAAAAATTTCTACAAACTTACTCTGAACAGTTTTGAAAAAGGCTTCTATTACTTGTGGATCATCCAAATGAAAAGGATACTCTTGATTAAAGCCTTTAAAGAAATGCCAATTCAGAATTGTTTTGCCTTCAGGTCTTAAGGCTTGATAGAACGCAAGCAACTGCTCACAAGGATCTGGTAAATGTTCTAAAACATCAAAGGACATGATTGTATCAAAACTACCTTCTGGAGGCATTTCTGAACAAAAAACTATTTTGTGACTTAGCCCCAACTGTTCGGCACGGTGATAAACAAAATCACGGTTCAGAGGATTGATATCACAATAAATAACTTGTTCGACTTCAGGACACAGCGCAGCGCAAATTGCATGAGTTCCAATTCCACCGCCAAAATCTAACACCCGACCTTGAGCATGATCGACAATCAAAAATAAGGCATTTTCAATATTATCGGGACATTCTAAATGCCATGCTCCCAACTCAAACAAATAAATCTCTCCAACTTTGTCACGATAAAAGGCTGCTGCTGCATCCCAATCAAAATCTTTGTTACCCAATTTAGCTAAATTGTCTTTACCTTGAGCTAACTTTTGCTCTAGAGTTGTTGAATCTAAATGCAAAAATTCCTGCAAGTGCTGTTTTAAGTGAAATGAATTTTCGGAAAAATCACTTAAAAAATCTGGGAGTGCAACCTTAACCATAAAAATGATTTCTAGTAATAAGTCAATTGTAGTCTATAAAACAATACTCAAAATAAAAATATTTTTTACAGAAAAACGTAATCCTATTATATAATACTTGCTGATATAAATGATATGATCATGATCAAATACATTGTTTTGTAAAAACTTAATTTTCATAATTCATGCAATACAAAGATAATCCTATAATAGGTAATGCCAAGGAAATATTCCAGGATCATTACACAAATAATTTATGGGGCAGCGAGGAAAGCGTTTCTGGTCCAGGATCAACAATTCAATATACAGAAAATATTCGGAAGGAAATACCTAAATTAGTGAAAAATTTAGGAATAAAAGTGTTTTTGGATGCTCCCTGTGGAGATTTTAATTGGTTCAGAATGATTTCTTGGCAAGAACCAATTCAATACATCGGTGCTGATATTGTCGAGCCATTAATAAATCGTAACAAATTACTTTATGGTAATGATAATCGCCACTTTACCTATTTAGATATTACTCAAGACACTCTACCACAAGCTGATATATGGCTTTGCAGAGACTGTCTTTTTCACTTATCGAATAAGGATATTATATCGGTGATTGATAAGTTTTTAAGCAGTGGTATTAAATATCTACTCACATCAACTCATTCTAATTCCGAGAATCAAGACATTACCACTGGGTCATTTCGTCTGCTTAATCTACAGAAAGACCCATTTAACTTTGGCCAACCCATTGCATTTATAGAAGACTGGATCGAAGGTTATCCCATCAGACACTTAGCTTTGTGGGAACGGGAAAGTATTAGAATAGAGTAAGAATTTCCAGTTAATTTTTGTTGTTTTCCAACTGTAATTACAGTAATTTGTGATCATGACCAGTGTAATGTTTGAACCAATTCCAGAAATCTCTATTATTTTACCTACCTACAATAGAGAAAAATACTTAAATAGGTGCATTGATAGTATTATTAATCAAACTTTTCAGAATTGGGAGTTGATTGTAGTTGATGATGGCAGCCAAGACGATACCTTTGATATTGTCAATGTATATGTTCAAGAATTCAATCAAATACGTTATTTAAAGCATAAAAATAGAAAGGCAGGTTATGCCAGAAATGCCGGAATCCAAGCATCATTTGGGAAATATATCACATTCATTGATAGCGACGATGCATATTTAAATAATCATCTAGAATCCCGAATTGAATATATGCAATCTCATCCAGACTTGGACTTAATAGAAGGAGGATTTGCGACTGAAGGAGAAATTTGGGTGGTTGATTATTTTCAACGAGATAAAACTATAAATCTGAAAGAATGTGTCGTTGGTCCTACATTTTTTGGTAAAAGGGATGTATTTTTTGAATTACAAGGATTTAATGATATTCCTTATGTAGAAGATACAGAGTTTTGGTGCAGAGCCGAAAAGATTTTTAAAACTGAAAAACTTACCGCGCCAGAAACTTATCTTTACACCAGGGCAGAAACTAGTGTTACTAAAAGTTTTTTAGAAGAAATGTCCTCATCTAAGTAAATTTCTAGTATGAATGTTAAACGATTTATACTAGAGTGGGACTAGCTATTTTTTTAACAAAACCCATAACAAAGTTGTGGGTTTTGTTATTCATAAAATTATATCTATCGCCACGCCAGCTATGAGAAATCAAACCAGACTACTGTATGCATATTTGTCATCTAATTTTAAGTAATATTGGTGGAGCGCCAAAAATTGCCAATTCGCTAATATCTTCTCAAAAAAAAGCAGGTAATCAAGTTTCTACCGTGGTGTTTACAGATTTAGACTCAGGGTGGATAGTTGATTTTAAAGATGCTGAAAAAGTCATAATTATGAAAGTTGCGGGCAGTGGATTTTATATCGGGGGAGCCATACATCAAATATGGATAGCTATGCAGTTAAGTAAAGTAATTGCTGAATTAAAACCAGATATTATTATTTGCCATACTGCATTTATCAGCAAACTTTTTTATTTTTCACAAATGATTCCGGGCGGTGTAAAAACTCCCTATATTATCTATATTCATACTGATTTTATTTCTGAATTACAGGCTGAAAGCACAATCAACTCATTGATAGGAATATGGCAAAATTTATCTATACGTATTGACAATTGGGTGAGTTTGCTTAGTCTTAAGCAAGCGAATGGATTAGTATTTGTTTGTAAAAGTCTGTATGAAAGATTCTTAAATATGGGCTTAAATCCTCGTAATATAGAAATATGCTATAATCCCGCTATACCTGATATAAATAATCAGCCATTAAATTCTACTGCTGAGTCATGGTTGAAAAACCATGAATTAATTACTTTTGTATCTGCTGCTAGATTTCATCATCAAAAAGATCATGTAACTTTACTCAAAGCATTTGCTCAAGCTAATCACCGTCATTCTAATATCCGGTTAATTTTACTAGGAGATGGTAATTTAGAAACAGAAATGCAAAAGTTGGCAAGTTATTTAAAAATTAGTGATATTGTACTTTTTGCAGGAACTGTGACTAATCCCAGAGCGTACTTTTCATTATCTAGGGCAGTCATACTTGCTTCTCATTACGAAGGATTTGGGATGGTGCTTGTAGAAGCTGTAGCTAGTGGAGTCACCTTCATTGCTAGTGATTGTCCAGTGGGTCCACGGGAAATTTCTGAAGTATTAGAATGTGGAACTTTAGTCCCACCAAATGATGTAGATGCTTTGGCGAAATCAATAATTCATCACGTAGAAAGTCCTCAAGAAAGACTAAACCGTTCTGAGCAACTAGAACGATTATTTAGTGAGTCTAGTTGTGCTAATAACTTAGAAATGTTAATTGAGAGAATTTTTGCTCAACAAGTATGATTAAAGGGATAAACAAGATGAAAATCAAGTTTATATTATCGGGATGTGAAATTTTTAAATTAATTAAAAAAATTTCGCTCTTAGGAATTATTGTGTTTTTTTGTCTGTTTGGTTTATGGAGTTGTAAGCAAATAGAGCCTGAAGAAAATTCTGTAATTAAACTAACACTATGGCAGTCAATCAATCCTCCAGAAAACCGGGATTTATTTCAAACACTGGTCAGTAAGTTTAATCAAAAGCATCCAAATATTCAAGTTGAATCTATCTTTCAACCTGAACCTCAGTTGCCAAAAATATTAACAGCATTTGTTGGTAATGCTTTTCCTGAGATTTTATTTTTTTACCCAGAATACACGGGACAATTTGTAGAACTAGGAGCCATTCGACCTTTAGATGATTGGTTAGAAGAAACAGCAATCAAATCAGATATTAGACCGAATCTATTGAAAGGAATGGAAATAGATGGTCACGTTTGGTCTATTCCTATGCACACAAGTAATATCGGGATTTTTTACCGACCTACATTGTTTGCATCTGCGGGAATTACAGAAGTACCTAAAACTTGGGAAGAGTTGAGAGAAGTTGCTAAAAAATTGACGATAGACAAAAACGGAGATCATCGTCCTGAACAGTATGGAATGTTGTTGCCTTTAGGAAAGGGAGGATGGACTGTTTTTAGTTGGTTGCCGTTTTTATTTGGTGCTGAGGGAGAGATTATTCAAAATAATTACCCGAATTTAACTGACGTAGGTGCGATCGCTGCTTTAGATTTTTGGCAAGATATGATCAAAGATGGTTCAGTCATGCTTTCTGCTCCCGAACAAGGCTATGAAGAAAATGCTTTTCTTCAGGGTCGTGTAGCCATGCAGATTACTGGACCTTGGACATTAATCATGAAGTCTCCAGTTGATCATCAAGTGTTTCCTGTACCTGCGGGAGTAAGACCTGCAACAGTCACAGGTACTGCTAGTTTGTTTGTGATGAAGACTACAACAGCTAAAGAAGAAGCTGCACTCAAATTTTTGGAGTATGTTTTAAGCGAGGAATTTCAAACAGAATGGACTATGAAAACGAATTTTTTACCAGTCACTTTTTCCTCGGCTCGTAGTCCAATTTATCAGCAATTTATTGAGCAAACCCCATTATTAAAAGTATTTTTTGAGCAGTTACCTGTAGCACATTCTTTACCTGCTATAGCTGGATACAGTCGTATTGCTGACCTTTTAGGTAGAGCAATTGAAGCTACATTATTAGGTAAATCTTCGGCTGAGGCGGCTTTAAACGAAGCTCAGGAACGGTTGGAATTGATTTGGGGTGAAAAAAAAATTAAATAAAAATCAAAATATGGGGAAATTATGATGTTTTATCCAGTAAAGTCAACTTAAAAACTTTATACAAGACTCCTCATCATCTTAATGGTCGTTTTTAAGTAGGTTAACATAATTAAACATAAAACATTGAGGATATAGATCCCCGACTTCTCCAAGAAGTCGGGGATCTGAGTATTATGTGTTTTAAGTTTGAGCTACTTATCGGAAATTATTCAAATGACAAGTTGTACGGTTATTGCGATCGCACCTTGCTATAAAACCGAACCCACTCAATTATCAGTTGGTCTAATGTTTGAAGTAGGAAGCTTAATAGATTGATTGAGGAAAAATACTGGTTGTCTGCAAGCTAGCACGCTTGAGATTAAACCTCCTAAGACTAAATCCACTAGATAATACCCCATTTTCGATACCCAGTGTCTTATCCTCAACGCCACAATTGCACAAAACGAAAGCTAACGAGGAAGATTATATGCCGAAAGTAATTGGAATTGATTTAGGAACCACAAACTCTTGTGCTGCGGTCATGGAAGGTGGACAACCTTTAGTAATTGCTAACGCTGAAGGACAACGCGTCACGCCGTCGGTGGTGGCTTATACTAAGTCTGGTGAACGCTTAGTAGGTCAAATAGCCAGACGACAAGCGGTGATGAACCCAGAAAACACCTTCTATTCTGTAAAACGCTTCATTGGGCGCAAACATGAAGAAATTACCCATGAAGCTACAGAGGTGACTTACAAAGTTGTGCGCGATCGCGACGGGAATGTTAAACTCGACTGTCCCGCAGCAGGTAAGCAATTTGCACCCGAAGAAGTTTCCGCCCAAGTTCTGCGGAAGTTGGTTGACGATAGCAGTAAATATCTAGGAGACAAAGTTACCCAAGCTGTAATCACCGTTCCAGCTTACTTCAACGACTCCCAACGCCAAGCGACCAAAGACGCGGGTAAAATTGCAGGTTTAGAAGTTCTCCGGATTATCAACGAACCAACAGCAGCAGCACTGGCTTATGGTTTAGATAAAAAGACCAACGAAACTATCTTAGTCTTTGACTTGGGTGGTGGGACTTTTGACGTTTCCATTTTGGAAGTAGGAGACGGTGTATTTGAAGTAAAATCTACCAGTGGGGACACCCATTTAGGTGGTGACGATTTTGATAAAAAGATTGTCGATTGGTTGGCGACTGAATTTCAGCGTAATCAAGGTATTGACTTGCGTAAAGATAAACAAGCTTTACAAAGACTCACAGAAGCCGCAGAAAAAGCCAAAATTGAACTTTCCAGTGCGACTCAAACCAATATTAACCTCCCCTTTATTACAGCGACTCAAGCGGGACCGCAACACCTAGATACGACTTTGACAAGGGCTAAATTTGAGGAAATGACGGCGGATCTTTTAGACCGTTGTCGGAAACCTGTGCAGCAAGCGTTGCAAGATGCCAAACTGAGTAATGCGGAAATTGATGAAGTTGTATTAGTGGGTGGTTCAACTCGGATTCCGGCTGTGCAAGAATTAGTGCGGCGAATGATTGGTAAAGATCCTTGTCAAGGTGTGAACCCTGATGAAGTGGTGGCGATTGGTGCTGCTATTCAAGCGGGTGTGTTAGCTGGTGAGGTGAAAGATATCCTGCTGTTGGATGTCACTCCCTTGTCTTTGGGTGTGGAAACTCTTGGCGGTGTGATGACGAAGATTATTAGCCGTAATACTACTATCCCGGTGAAAAAGTCGGAAATCTTCTCAACTGCGGCTGATGGTCAAACAAATGTCGAAGTTCATGCTCTCCAAGGTGAGAGGGAATTCGCTAAAGATAACAAGAGTTTGGGAACTTTCCGCCTGGATGGGATTCCGCCAGCACCTAGAGGTGTACCACAAATTGAGGTGACTTTTGATATTGATGCCAACGGTATTCTTTCTGTGACTGCTCAAGATAAAGCTACAGGTAAACAGCAATCCATTTCGATCACAGGTGCTTCCACCCTCGATAAGGGGGATGTGGAAAACATGGTGCGGGATGCAGAATCCCACGCTGAGTCAGACCGCAAACGCCGTGAACAAATTGATACGAAGAATATGGCGGATTCTTTGGCTTATCAAGCCCAGAAGCAACTGCAAGATTTGGGTGATCAAGGTGAGTGCTGAGGATCGCAGCCGAGTTGAAGGGTTAGTACAGGATTTACGGGAGGCGATTAATCAAGATAATTTTGATCGCATGAAGTCTCTGACTAATGAGTTACAGCAAGCTTTGATGCAAGTTGGTAGTGCTATTTATGCTCAAGCTGGTGGTGATGGTAGAGGGACAGGCGAAGGCGATCGCACTACAGGTGAAGATGTAATTGATGCCGATTTTGTGGAAAGTAAATAGAAGAACCCCACCCCCAACCCCTCCCCGCAAGCGAGGAGGGGAGTCAGAGCAAAAGTCAAAATTGAAATGCTTGCTGTGATTGGGCTTTGGAATTTTGTTATGTCCTAAACGCCTTGGGGGGTGGTTTGGAGGAGGCAGGAATTAGAGATTTTTATTCGTTCTAGACTAAACGGTTTAGTTTAGTTGGTCGCAGGGTTGGCGTGTCGGACTCATATGGCTTTTCTCCAGTAAAAATATTATATCACATTCTTCTCAATAATAGAGAAGTTTGGGCTTCGGTTGACTATGGGGTGGCTATATATATTTTTTCTCCCAGAAATGATGGGACTAAGCACCAGAAAATTTGTATACTTTGGGTTTCGCTAATTTAACTTTGAAAATAAGTTCATAATTATGCCTTGGTCTGTTAGCATCTCCCAATTGTTGTCAGTTCTGTGCGCCCAACCTATCAATTTATCTGAAGCTGCTTTAACACAAGTCAGCAGCAGTATCCAAACAGATACCCGGATGATCAAACCTGGGGAAGTATTTTTGGCTTTACGAGGGGAAAATTTTGATGGACACGATTTCGTTTCCCATGCGATCGCTCAAGGTGCAATAGCGGCTATTGTAGATGGTGATTATGAAAATCCGGGTTTACCTGTATTGCAAGTTAACAACACTTTAGCAGCATATCAGCAACTGGCGCAGATGGTGGCGCGATCGCTTGAATATTCCAGTAATTGGGGTGACGGGTTCTGTAGGTAAAACCACAACTAAGGAACTCATCGCCGCAGTATTAGCAACTGAGGGACGAGTTCACAAAACTTTTGGCAATTTTAATAACGAAATCGGCGTTCCCAAAACTTTGTTAGAACTGGGTACAGAACATGACTATGCTGTGGTGGAAATGGCCATGCGGGGTGAGGGACAAATCGCTGAACTGACGCAAATAGCCCTTCCGAATATTGGGGTGATTACCAATGTGGGAACCGCACATATTGAGTTATTGGGTTCTGAAGAAGCGATCGCTCGGCTAAATGTGAATTATTAGCCGAAATGCCTGCAGATGGTGTAGCTATTCTCAATCATGACAATCCTCTGTTAATGGCTACAGCGCAGCAAGTTTGGTCTGGGGAAGTTGTGAGTTATGGCTTGTCTGCTGGCGATATCCAAGGAGTGCTGATCGATAACGAAACGATCAAAGTTGGGGGAATGCAGCTACCTTTACCTTTACCTGGTCGTCACAATGCCAGTAATTTTTTAGCAGCTTTAGCTGTGGCGCAGGTTTTGGGAATCCACTGGTCAAGGCTGCAAAATGGTGTGAAAGTGAATATGCCTACGGGGCGATCGCAACAGTTTAGCCTGCCTCATGATATTATTCTCTTAGATGAGACTTATAATGCTGCACCAGAAGCTATGGAAGCAGCTTTGCAATTATTGGCAGATACACCAGGAAAACGCAAAATTGCGGTATTAGGTGCAATGAAAGAATTGGGAGAGCGATCGCTGCAATTGCACCAAAGAGTCGGTGAAACGGTGCAGAGGTTGCAATTAGACGGTTTGCTGGTTTTAGTGGATGGCACAGATGCAGAAGCGATCGCTCAAAGTGCAGAGGGTATCCCATCAGAATGCTTTACCACTCATGCTGATTTGGTAGCTCGATTAAAGACATTTGTGCAAACAGGCGATCGCATTTTATTCAAAGCTGCTCATTCCGTGGGACTAGATCGGGTTGTTAATCAGTTTCGTGCCGAATTTCTCTAATCAATTAGCTAAATTATCGCAATTCGATATAATTTCTGATGCCAAACTCTAGCATTGCGAACAAATAAATAAAGTCCGCAGGTGCGGACTTGAAAAATTGGATAAGGTTAGGTTCTTAACAAGATGGACTACAACTTGTTAGAGGTTATCTTTATTGTTAATAACTTATCTAAAAAAATCAACTCCTCTCAGGCATAATTTTTAGACATAATTACTGTACTTATGTCTTTTCAAGCTGACCAAATGCCCAGGTAAAGAAATTTATCCCCATTCTCCGCATAAAATTTCAGCCGTAACTATAACCCTCTTTTCTTAAGTGATGTGATGCTCTGTCTTTAATGCCATTTGATGAATGCTTGATGGGTCAATCTGCTCAGAAGCTATATGCATTCTAGAAACTAGATGCAAATGGTCTGACATAATTTCATAGCTACAAGTCGCCATCTATGAATTCTAGAGCAAACCTCACAAATAATTTGCTGCAACATTTGGGCTATTGCACCAACTAACACCTTTTTTCGCATTTTGGGATAAAGACAAAGTGATATTTCAGACAAGGGAAAATGCGTTACTTTATCAAGTTAAATTCAAAACTAGCACTTGGAATTGACCCTGGTGTTAATAACTGTTCAACTTGTGTTTCCAACGCTGGAACTAGTTTCATTGTTGCGGGCAAAACTTAAAAGACTTAAAAAGCTCAGAGGCACTGCTTTAGCCTGAGAAAAGCTAAATTCAAAATCTTGATTTTTTGAATTTATAATTGCTGTTACTGATCGTGATATAGTGATAAGCTTTCAATAAACTCATAGCCTCTTTATAGTAGCTTTATATACTATCAGTAAATAAAGCTTTTAGCTACTTGGTATAATATATTACTTTAAAGAAAATCATTTGACTTAACTAAATCTTAAGAATTGATTAATACATCTTTAATAAAATGTAACACGTTGAACCTATATTATATTTTGGTGATATAAATTTATTACTTAAGTATGAAACTTAGCTGTGTGAAATGGTAAAACATTTTAAGAACGAATACGACTGATATTTGTGATACGTAACAGGGAAATTGGTAAATGTCTAGAAAATCCAGTGTGAGAAGACTCAGCAAAGGTTTAACTGCTAGTGCAACGAAAACATCTGACAAATTGACAAAGGTTGTGGGAATCATGGCATCTGAGCATAGTTGAATCCGTGCCATTTTTGATGGCTTGTGCGTGTGTTTTTAAGCGTAATTAGCTTAAAAAGTCCCATGCTGCTTTTTTGTTTGCTAGCGGGTAGTTTAATCGCAATAGTCATGCAACAAGTTGGACAGCAAGTGCATTTGCCAAAGCGATGGCTTATACTATTACAAATATTAGCAGGATCTATCATCCTGTGTTTATTCTGGTTAGACTATTTTGCTGCACCTGTATATGCACAATTTTTTGGTAGAGCTGAAGATTTTTTCCGCAATACTTTAACTCAAGGGACAGGAAACAGTAACAATAGCCAACCAGCCGTCAGCTTAATATTCAATGTGTTAAGGGCAATTTATTTACTCTATATTGCAGTTTCTCTGATTGGTGTAATTAATGCAGTGCGTAAAGATGAAGATTGGCAGAGTATCGCCAGAGTTCCTTTATTAGTAGTAGTCGCTGTCACTGTTGCTGATGTCCTGACAGGCTTTGTAATTGGTGATAGTAGTAATTAGATAAGTACCTAACTAAAATATTCAATGGTTAAGAACCCAATGCAATAGTAATTACGAATTACGAACTAAAAATTTATGACTCAAGAAAGAGAGCCAGAATTTCGTCCAGTCAATCAGATACTAGGGTCACAACCATCATTAGGGCCAATTCCTGCTGACCAAATCTTTCCTTGGATTGTGATTATTTTAGCGGCTTACTTTGTAGTTAATGGAGTTTTTGGGGGGATTTTTGCAGATGATTTCCAAAGATGGTTATGGACAGTATTAATTGCCGGTTGGGGAATAGCAACTTGGTGGATTTTAAGTGGTGGTAGGAGTTGGCGCTTTTTAAGCAAATTCGTGGGAGTTCCCACTTGGACAAGAGGCTTTGCACGTTATCAAAGCTTGTTAGAAGTTAACCATGAAGCAAAAAATCGGAAAACAAAGCCTAAGCATCGCCGGCAAAGAAAGTAGATTAACACCATTTGAAGATGCTTTACATTTGGCAACAATGTTACGCATTTCCCTGGATGGTCGTGATATCGGCGCTTACATTTTGAACAAAGAAACCCAAAAAGATCGGTTTTGCTTTGTGTTTGGGTTTGAGTGTCGAGGCATTCATACTACTTTACGGTCTGAACAAATAGACACAATTTTTAATAATATCGAATCAGGTTTAAAAGATATTCCTGAAGGTGAAAAAATGACTTTACATATAGGGTCTTTTAGTTCTGACACCAAACGACAAACAGAACTAGCCGATTTAGTCAAGCGGACACCATCACGGGATATTAAATTCTTATTAACAGCAGAAAGAGCTAGAATTCAAGAACTTACTAAATCTGGAATTCGTAAACCGAAATTTCTCCAAATTTATGTGACTTATACTATTGAACCGAATACTACACATACAGATGATTGGATTGAAAAACTTTTATCCAAAGGTGAATTATGGTGGTTAAAATTTAAAGGTGAACTGGCAGAAGTTCAAAACCAGCGCATCGAAACTCTGATTATTAAAGCTTACCAACAAGGATTTTCTCGTTGGGAACAGCTTTTATCTAACAAAATGGGGTTAGATGTCAAACCTTTAAATGCGGAACAATTATGGGAACACGCCTGGAAAAAATTTAATGATACACAACCGATAGAAATTCCTCAATTAATTCAGTTAGATGAAAATGGACTACATGAGCAAGTTAATTCAGACTTAGCTAGTACCAAGTTACTGATCGAAAATATCCACAGTACAACTTTGTTGATGGAGTCTAATGTACCCTGTGCTGACCGCCGTTGGGTAAATGTCAAAAATCGCTATATTGGGGCATTAACGTTTCTAGAAAAGCCCGGTGGTTGGCCAAATAAATTTGCTCAGATGCGTTATTTATGGGAATTATTAGCCAGAGAAACAATAGTAGATACAGAAATATTTTGCGAGTTAACCGCCGCTAATCCAGCTATAGTTAAAAACACTTTGCAACGAGTGCTGAAACAGTCGAATATGACAGCACTTATGGCTCAAGAAAAAAGTAAAACTATTGATGTTAATGCTCAATTAAAATTAAAAAAATCGGTAGCAGCCCAAGAACAATTATATGAAGGAGCAGTACCGATATACACAAGCATAGTTATTTTTGTTCATCGTCCCACTGTAGCCAAATTAGATGAAGCCACAAGATATATAGAAAACTGTTTTCAAAGACCAGCGCAAGTCATTAGAGAAATAGAATATACTTGGAAAATTTGGCTGCAATCTTTACCCATAGTTTGGGAGGGTTTGTTAGTAAAACCTTTCAACCGTCGTCAGTTATATTTAACCAGTGAAGTTCCCGGATTAATGCCTTTAGTGTTAACTAAAGCAGGAGATAGTCACGGTTTTGAATTAATTGCTGAAGAAGGGGGAACTCCCATACATTTAGATTTGTTTAACCAACACAAAAATTTAGCTTTGTTTGCTACTACTCGTGCTGGTAAATCGGTTTTGGTATCGGGAATTTTAACTCAGGCTTTAGCGCATGGGATTCCTGTGGTGGCTTTGGATTTTCCTAAACCTGATGGTTCATCTACCTTTACTGACTATACAGAATTTATGGAGGGGAATGGAGCCTATTTTGATATTTCTAAACAAGCCAATAATTTATTTGAGCAGCCTGATTTGCGATCGCTCTCTCCAGAAATACAACGCGATCGCCTATTGGATTATACTGGGTTCTTAGAATCAGCATTAATGACAATGGTTTTAGGGTCATCCACCGAAAACCAACTGTTGTCCCAAACCGTGCGTTCCCTACTCAACTTGGCTTTAAGCGCTTTCTTTGCAGATACAGGGATTCAAGAACGATATAAACAAGCTATAGCCGGCGGATTTGGGAGTGAAGCTTGGCAAAAAACCCCCACTTTAAAAGACTTTCTCTGTTTCTGTTCCCCAGAACATCTGCAATTAGATTCTCTGAGTGGTCGCGTAGATGACGCACTCAGTCAAATTCAACTGCGGTTACGGTTTTGGCTTTCGAGTCGCGTCGGACAGTCTATTTCTGCACCATCTAGCTTTCCCACCGACGCACAACTTTTAGTATTTGCATTGCGGAACCTCTCAGATAACGAAGACGCAGCCGTACTGTCTTTAAGTGCTTATTCCGCCGCTTTACGACGGGCGTTAAGTAGTCCAGCTTCTATCTTCTTCATTGACGAAGCCCCAATATTATTTGAATTTGATCAAATTGCTGATTTAGTGGGCAGAATTTGCGCTAACGGTGCGAAAGCCGGGATTCGAGTCATTTTATCAGCACAAGACCCTGATACTATCGCCAAATCTAAAGCCGCATCAAAGATTTTACAAAACTTGTCAACCAGATTAATTGGGAGAATTCAACCAGTAGCAGTAGATAGTTTTGTGAACATTTTAAAATATCCCCGTGATATTATTGCGCGTAATGCTACAGAAAGCTTTTTTCCTCGTAAAGAAGGTATTTATAGTCAATGGTTGTTAGATGATAACGGCATTTATACATTCTGTCGTTACTATCCAGGGTTTGAGCAATTAGCAGTAGTTGCTAACAACCCCAATGAACAAACTGCACGTCAAAAAGCCATGCTACAACACAGGGATAAATATGAAGCAATTTCTGTATTTGCACGCCAGTTAATCGCTTCGTTGCGGGGGAGTTGAGAAAGGAATCTCACGCAGAGGCGCAGAGGCGCAGAGAATTAAATTTGGATTTGAATAACTGCACCGAATCTCTTTCCTTCCTCTTTCCTTGGCGCACTTGGCGTACTTGGCGGTTCGTTCCTCCCTCATCCCTTCAAAATATATGCGAAAAACTACATTTTTGACACTAACTCTTTCCGGCTTATTAGTGCTACCAGCAATGGCACAATTAGGCAGAGTTTGGACAGACTTTCAATATTACTCTGTGGATATGCAAAATTATCTCAGAAATAATCTCAGCGAAACCTTAAGACCTTTAGAGGTTAGAGGTCAAAACGCGCTAAATAATTCCACAGGAGAATTGAATTTACCTAATCCGATTGAGGCTGGGAAAAGTTTTCGCCAGGATATATTATTTAACCCGACAACAGATAAATTTGAAAATAATCCGGTTGTGCAATCAAATGCGGTAAGTAATGAACTGAACCGTCTAATTACTCGCAGTTCAGTAGAAAGTCTCATGGGTAGAGATGGACAACGACGGTTAAAAGACAAGTTAGATCAGACTGAGAACACAATTATCACGATTATAGAAACTGCCAATAATGCAGAGCAAAATAACCAAAACTTAATCACTGAAATTATGGGCAAAATTCCGCTAATTCAAGATGCGGCTCAACAGTTATCAGCACAGACAAATGTTGGTCAAATTAATTTGCAATTACAAACTCTGAAGATTCAAAGTGAGCAATCAAAAATTATTGGAGAAACATTGGCTCAGACAGTGCAATCAAATCAATCTCTACAATACTCTAATTTAAATTTAGCAAGTATTTCCCAGCAAATGGATGAGATGAATCGCTCGCGTCGAGTAGATTCAGCCACGGAAACTGCAAGACTGATGCGGACTACAGCCCAAATCGATTTGTTTGGTAGAGAAGAGAATTAGGAAATTGTGAACTAAAATGCAGCTTTATATTTTACAAATATTCCCGGAAATTGGTATCAATGAAACTTTCGATAGTGGTGCTGTAACGGCGAGAAGCATGGCTGAAAGTTGGGATAATCAATGGCTAGATTTATTACAAAATAATACCAGTAACAATTTATATGGAGCGCTCACAAATCTGGGTGTATTTTTTGCTGTAGGAACTCTATTATTTTTTATGATGCAATGGCTCAAAGATGTTATATACAGTGAATATTCCCGCCCAATAACGGGTTTAATTTGGCCTTTTATCGTAGTCATGTTATTAAGTAATGGGGGAGATGGTAGCATACTTTCTAATTTGACCTTGGAAGTTAGAAACTTTATTAATACAGTCAATCAGCAAGTAGTGACTACAGCAGATGCTGAACAAACTTATCAGCAAGCACTAAATATGAGTTTGGCTGAAGAAGTGGCTGGTTCTTTACTACGTCCTTGTCAATCACTCACAGGAGAACAACAAACCCAATGTTTTGCTCAAGCCAGCGACCAAATAGATAACCTTTGGCAAGAATATAGAAATTTATACGGGAATAGAATCTGGATTCAAAGACTGGAAAATCAGGTAATTTCGCTGAAATTTGGGACAGAGAATTTATCAGATACTACCTTTAATTCTTTGTTGGGTAATACAGCCCAAACCAGTATTAAAAGCTTTTTAATTTCCTTGCAATATGCCTTTCAAAATTTAATAGAAGCTTCTATGTTGCTGATAGCTGCTTTAGGTCCGTTGGCTGTGGGTGCATCTTTGCTACCTGTAGCTGGTAAACCGATTTATGCGTGGCTGACAGGTTTTTTCTCGGCGGGAATTGCCAAGATTTCATTTAATATAATTGCTGCTGTCACCGCCGCAGTTGTAATTAATGGTCCAGCCGAAAATCCTAATGCTAATCCTGACTTAATGTGGTTCATAATTTTTCTAGGAATTTTAGCCCCATTATTATCTTTAGCTGTGGCTGGGGCTGGAGGATTTGCGGTTTTTAGTGCGATTAATAATACCACTGCTGTGGTCAAAGATAGGATATAAATTTTCAATCCTCTAGATATATCTGTAGGGTAAATCCAAAATCCAAAATCTAAAATCCAAAATTGTATGACCAATTTACTTCAGAAAAGAAAACCCACCAGAGATGTTTTAAAAATCTTTGCGATCGCCACCTTTAGTTTACATCTATTAGTGTTAGTTTTATTCATCTTGCAAGGGTTGAATATTCGCCAACTCAGCCTGAGAAAACCGCCTAACTTTGTACAAATGATCGATGGTCAACCCGTCGCTGCTGTTGATGATTTAGCCAGAGACCCCGAAGCCATTCGCCAATTCATCAGTAAAACCATGATAGCCATGTTTAACTGGTCGGGAACTCTACCACCACAAACTATAGAAGCAGCTGCAAAACCCCAACCAGATCCCGGAATCCAGGTGAGAACCCTAGCAGGTGGTAGCCAAAAAGTGACTACCAGCAGTTGGGTCGCGAGTTTTGCACTATCCGAAGATTTTCGTAAAGGTTTTTTAAGTGCGATCGCGCAAATGACACCACCAGAAGTATTCTCTAACAATCCTAGTCAAGTGATATCAGCAGAATTACTTATCCAACGAATTTATCCTCCCGAACAAATAGCCCCTGGTAAGTGGCGCGTCGGTATGGTAGCCGACCTGATTCAAAAAAAACAGGATGATGATCGAAAAATAGTCACACCCTTTAATAAAGACTTCCTGGTGCGTGCAGTAGATTATTTTCCCTATCCTCTAGCTAATAATACTACCGACATTCAAAAAGCAATTTATAGCAATCGGGCTGACAAATTAGAAATTTACGAAATTCGGAATTTATGTTTATTGGATAATTATAGTAATCTCGGTGAGGATAAATCAAACCCTTGTGGTAGGCAAATAAGTTCTGATAGTTTTACAAGATAGTTTTTTATTAATGAATTAAAGGGAGTAATGGAAGAACGAACCGCCTTGGCGCTAGCCTCTCCCTTTGGGAGAAGACGCAAAGAACGCCAAGGAAAGAGGGTTTGATAGGTTTTTTGGTTCGGTCTTCGTCAGTTTTTTTTAATTGAGATGTTCTTATTGATAATTTATATGGTGCGTATTTATGCAATTAGTTAAGCCAGAAAACAAAAAAAGTAGTATATTGCCATTATTAGCTGTAGGAACATTCGGTTTACATCTATTTAGCTTGCTATTACTTTTGTTCCACGGTTCTATGATTCAGGATTTAAAACGGCAGTTAACACCCGAAAGCTTGGTGCAACTTGTTGATGGTCGGGCGATTACTGTAAATCCTCAACAAACTGATCAAAGACATCCAGAAACAATCCGCCGCTTTGTGGGTGAAACCATGACTCTGATGCTTACTTGGTCACAGAAACAGCCACCTGTTACAGTATGGGAAATTAGTTCACAACTCTTAGCGCCTAATTTGAAACCCAAGTTTCAGGCAGAAATTACTAACTTAAATCCTACAGGACAATTAGCCAATATTAATCAGGCAACTGAATATATATTAATAGTAGAAAAAGTCTCTCAACCCACAAAAATAGCTGATGGTGAATGGAAAATAGAAATATTGGCTAATCAATTAAATTTTAGTGGTTCTAATAATCTGGGAATATCAACTGCGTTCAATAAAAAAATTTTAGTCCGCGCCATAGATGAACCAGCAATTTCACTCCCAGCCAAACCATTACCGTGGCATTTAGCCGCTTACCGTTTGGGCGAAGCTAGGCTAGAAATTTATGAGATATGTGATATCAAAGACAACAATTGTTCTTGACATTATTACCATTTAATACACCATGAGCAATACGCCTTAATTTTACAAGCACCCAGCCATATTTATCTGTAGAATCAATCGAAAATCCGCAATCTAAAATCCAAAATCCAAAATCTAAAATCTAAAATTGTATGACTTCTTATTCAATTCATCCCGAACTTTCTGCAAAATATTTAGTCAAACCAATCCCAGACCAGCAGGAACCAGAAGTAAACTCTTCAGATTGGGAATCGAGAATGGCTAAATTGGTTGGCTTTGAAGAAGAATCTCCACAAGTCAACGTTGAAACAGTAGAAACAGACTCAGCTAATTTGCAACTTTCCCAGTCTCAACCAGAAGAAGTCCAAACTGAGCAATCTCTTGCAGATAATCCCTTTGCTAAATTAGCTTTGGTGGGTAGTGCTACCTTGGTTATAGTGGTAGTTGCTGGGGTATTTTTATCGCAGGTAATGAATACCAGCAATCAACAGCCAAAAAATAATCCTGTTTCCTCAACAGCACCATTACCTACAATCAGTGAATCCCCGCAGCGTAATTTAGAGCAGGAAGTTGAGATTCTCAAAACGAAATTAGCCCTAGCTGAACAAGCACAGACAGTGACAGCAGCTCAACAAAATCTCAGAAATAGAGTAGCTGCGCGGGTGGAAACTCCACAGGTGAGAGAAAGCATACCTAAACCTGTGCAAACGGCTTCTATACCTCAACCTCGTATAGTCACTGTGGAGCGAATTGTGGAAAGGCCTGCTGCTGCGCCAGTTGCTATAGCGCCTACACCTCTACCCGCACCGATAGCAGTTGCAACTCCAGAGACTCCACCATCTCCACCAGACCCCCTGGAGGAATGGACAAGGTTAGCCAAGTTAGGTAGCTATGGTCAGGTGAATACCACTGCTCAATCGAGAGTGGATACAGCTTTATCTGTACCAAAAATTAATCCTCAAGCAGCCCAAGTCAGCAATTCTAACCCGGAACCAACGCCACCACAGCCAGATAATTTAGTCAGCCAAGCACCATCACAAAGCTCGAAATCTATCAAAGTTGGGAGTAGTGTCAAAGCTGTTTTAGCAACAGCTGTATTTGGAGAAACTACTAAGTCAAAGAATAATGAAAGTAATGAAGACGGTAATGTATTTGTTTTGCGTTTGACAAATCCACTAAAATCAGTTGATGGTGCGATCGCTTTACCTGTGAATACGGAATTATTAGCTGAAATTAGTTCTATTTCCGAACAAGGGCTACTGCGGTTGAATGTAGTTAAAGTGATTTCAGAAGATAACGGCGAACTCAGAGAAAAGAGCTTACCCAGTAATGCCATGATGGTTCGCGCTCCCCAAGGGAAACCTTTAGTAGCAGATAAATATCCCAATCAAGGAACATCGATAGCGGGAATGGATTTAGGGCTATTTGTTTTGGGAGGAATTGGTAAAGGAGCCGAGTTATTTAATCGGACTGAATCCAGAGTCACAGTTGGGGATGGTAGCACCGTCGTCACCAACAATAACAATAGACGCAATATTCCGGCTGGAATTTTAGAAGGTGGTTTAAACTCTGTAGTACCCCAAATTTCACAACGTAATCAACAAGCGATCGCCCGCATGATGCAACAAACAAATGTTTGGTTTATGCCAGCTGGTAAAGAAGTAGAAATATACATCAATAGAACCATGCAATTATAGTTCGTAGTTGAATAGATAGATACCCGACTTCTTTAAGAAGTCGGGTATCTAAACCTCTTTTATGTTTGTCATCAACTCACTTCCATATTTGCAGCCATGAAACATATTAACTTGATAGAAAAAAAATTAAAATATCCTAATTTATTGTCTCTGACTTCTCTGATTTTTTCCGCAGCTATATTATTATTTACAGGTCGAGTTTTAGCTAATAATTCCGTTCTCCGTTCCATGTTTTCTTGCCATGCACAAGGTTTAGGAGGAGTCGTACCTACTATCAAAGTTTCCTATCAGCAAGGAACCAATTTAAGCTTTTTGCCAGCTGGCGAAACCATTAAAAAAGTGTGGTTAAACGACCCATCACAGGTAACTATGGATTTTGATGGACCGATGTGTATGCAGTTTGGTGCAGAACGTAATTTGACTTCAGGAGATTGTGCAAAATCGTCAGCCAATGTGATTCAACTGCGGCGAATTGAAAGGCTGAATATTCCCGGACTGCCTCAAACAGACAATACACTTTTAACAGTTATTACTGAAGAGCAAAGTAGAAGTAAACTGTATACTTTCAGAATATTATATGAAGATATTGCTCCTGATTATCACACTTTAGCTATTTATCCCGATCCTGTTGCTGGTGAAGCAGCTTGTGCAAGACCTTAAACAATCAGTATTTATATGAAACAATTTCAGTATATTTTGCCTCTGTCGTCAGAATTACAAGTTATGACTGTGATAATCCGGAATTATGATGTTAAAAGTAATTTTGCAAAATATTGATGAAGTTTATTGGCACTACCATATACCTATGATATTGTGTACATAGTCGATTTCACTGAGATGAAAAGAGAAAATCCAACTTAAAACTGGTCAGATTTTCAATAAATCATCAGGAAATGGATATTTATACGTAAAAACGTCGTATTAATAAGTGAGGAGATACATTTCTATGTTCGCGCAAAGCACACTGAATCGTGGTTTCTTAGTTGCAGCAGCGACTGCTTCTGTATGTTGTGGCAGTTTGGTAATGGCTGCACCCAGCTATGCTGCTGGTTTTGAAGGTGATTTCGATCCAAGCAATTGGACTTTGAGCAATAGCCCAAATGCGAGTGGATTTCTAGATGAGAGCAACGCTCCTGATTTTATTGAGTTCGCCTCTCGTAGTAGCCCTCTAACTACACCTAATACCTTTAGTACTTACTTAATAACAGGTGTAGCAGATGGCACTTTCAACTTTGATTGGAACTTCCAACCCCGTCAGACTGGCACATCTCAACTTGAATTTCAGTTGAATGATGTACTAACTCCATTGGCAACTATTCTCAGTGAATCTACTCTTCCATTCTCTGCAAATGTTGTCGCAGGTGATGTTTTCGGATTTCGCATCACAACTCTTACAAGCGGCGGTACTGGGGGGCTTAGATCAAGAGCTGAAATCTTCAACTTAGACTTCGTACCCGCCCCCGACCCCGTAATTCCCACTCCAGCGATGTTACCTGGTCTAGTAGGTATGTGGATAGCTGCAATGCGTAAGAAACGCCAGCAAGAAGTAGCAAAAGAAGAGTCTTAAACCTAAACTTAACTTGTGTTTCTGTTTCCTAGCAATTTGCCAGGAGGCATTATTTGATCAGTTAGGACGAAAAGCACAAAACCCTATGTTTTTTCAGGGATGTATGGCTAACGGCTATTTTAAGAGAAAATTCTCTGTGTTATCGCCGCCGCGCGATAGCACAGTTATAAATGCCCATCCACCAAGGGTTGGGGAAAATGAACCTCTTCCCCCTGCCCAAGTGTTGATTTTGATGAGATTATCATGTGTTTACTAGCAATCAGACGACCTAAGTTAGGAGCAATCAGACTACCTAAGTTGGGATGGACTAAATGGGTGCGGACGAATACTAAACAGCTGCTGAACAGTTTTCCATTGCGCTTCAAGTCTGTAGGGCATAAGCTGGCACTAATTGTGGGGTTGGCTTGCATTGCGGGGTTTCTGGTTGACCTAACTGGCGTGGCGTTACCCCTGAATTTTCTGGCCGCGGAATGGCGATTTAGTGTCCTCCGCATGGTTAGCGATCGCAGCATTGTGCTGATCTCTGGTCTGGCGTTGTTATGTCTTGGTTTGCTCGACGCTCGTTACCTCAAACGGATTGTTACCCGGTTTTGCTTAGTGCTAGGCGTGGTCTTTATTCTCTCAGGGGTTTTGGGATTTCGAGATACCATTCAGCTTCGCGATCAGGCCATCGGGAATATTGATTACCAATCAACCCAAGCCTTAAAACAGTTAGAAATAGCTCAGTCCAACACCGAGACCCCAGACCCTAACATCACCCCAGAACGTTTAGAGCAGGTCTCTCAACAGTTGATGCAGCAGGCCCAGCAACAGAAAACCAATACCCAAAACAGGCTGTACAAGCTCTTAGCTGTAGCTATAGGCAACCTGCTGGTCTCTGGATTCGCACTTATTGCTATTGCCCTCCTAATTTGATTGCCGAACCAGGGCGACGGTTCTTTGGCAGTGCAGATGATCAAACAGGTAAAGTAGCCCAGTCAGTTAATGTATTGATGCGATGTTAAAAAAGCTCAAGCCCAGGCAGATAATTCATATTTGGCAGCAGTCTCTCAAGACTCATCATGGCCGGATGTTAACGCTGGCGGGCGTAACCGGGCTGTTTTACTTCCCGGTGTGGGCAGGAACCCTGCTGTCTACAATTCTCTTTGGTAGTGCCGCTCTGTTGTTCAATGGCGGTTTTTTGTACTTCGGGCTAAAAAAGCTGTGGACTGAGCGAGACACCTTGCGGCAAATGCGAGTCTCTCACGATGAACGCTTAATTGGTCATCTGCTGATAATGGGTAGTGCATTTTGGCTCCCCTTCTGTAGAGACTCGGTATCAGTCCAGGCGTTCATTTGGCTGCTCGTAGTCGTGGGAGTGGGCTGGAGTTCCTTTGGATTTAGACTCTTTTGGCGCTATCCCCTGGCCTGTTTGATGATTCTGGTGAGTATGTATCCCAATACTGTTTTTTTGGCTGATCGCATCTTTAGCAGCATCATCGAACCCGAAGTGGCTGAAAACTTCACGGCTTGGCTAGGTAGTATAGCACTCCAGGTCATCGGGCAACCAGCGATCGCCGCCAAAAACCTCATTTTGGTAGGAGAAGAATCTGTCAGAGTGGGCTATGCCTGCACCGGGTTTGATATGGTAATTTCTTTAACCGGGCTGAGTCTCTGGTTAGGTTTGACTTTAAAGCAGGTCTGGTGGCGTATTAGCCTGGCTATGGTGAGTGGGATAGCGATCGCGATTGTGTTCAATATTCCGCGAGTAGTAGTGTTAGTCTTAGCGGTGCTTTACTGGGGTAGACCGACCTTTGACTTCTGGCACGGTCCTTGGGGAGGGCAAATCTTCTCTGGGATCATGTTTACTGTGGCTTATTATGTTGTGTTTGCAATTTACCAGTTGAAAAGCCCCGGCGCAATGGCAGCAAATGACAACGGAAAAGGGTAGAACAAATATGATCTTTGTGCTATTTTTCGATAAAACATTAAATCTTCACAGAAATTCGAGATAGTAAATTGCTATCATTCTCAATTACTCCCTCCCGTAGGGTCTGTTATGCCGTAGGCTAACGCACCTTCAATTTTTAACGATGAATTGGGAAGCTCAGACTCCAGCCGCAGGCAAGTCTGAGTAGTTCACTACAAAATGACCTGATCATGGTCAGGGACAGTCTTTTCCACATCCCGCACTAAGGGGACTGTCAACCCCACTAAACCCACTAGCAACATACACAACGCACAAATTACATACAACACCGCAATTCCCGCACCAGTACCAGTGCCAAATATTCCCCAAAACAGACTACTATCTGTACTCAAAGCAGGTGCAAACATATTATCAGCCAAAGGTCCGGCTATTAAATAGGCTACAGCAGAAGCTATTTGTAAGACAAGCGATCGCGCCCCAAAAACCCTTCCCTGCAAATTCGGCGCAACTTTAGCCAACCAAATCGCATTATCTGAACTCCCATTCAAAGGAAAATTCAAAGAAGAACAAAATTGAGCCGGAATCCAAACCCAAGGACTTCTACCCAAACCAAAGATAATTTTACTGATACCTGCACCAATCATCCCCAATAAAACACCTTTGATTTTGCGTTGAAATCCTCCCCAAGTGCTAATCATAATTGCCCCCATGACACCACCCAAACCAGCCGCAGAAGCTAAACTTCCTAACACTAAAGTATTATTATTACTTCTAGATAAAATCATTGGTGTATATAAAGAATTACCGATATCATGGGGTAGCCAAAATAATATATTCACTATCAATAGTGCTAGCAAACCTTTTTGATTAACAATATAACGCCAACCAAATCCTAAATCTTGCCAAATGTTGGCTATATTTTCAGTTTCTTTCGTAGGTGGTGGTTGAGGAATTTTGACTATAAATAAACTGCCAATTGCTATAGTAAAAGTCAAAATATCAATCAACCAAATTCCGACAAAACCAATTATTGTGTAAAGAAATCCAGCTAAAGCAGGTGCAAGAATTTGGCTACCGTAACTAGATAAAAATCCCAGACTACTAGCGCGGGTATAATGTTGTTTGGGAATCATCAGCGAGACTGAAGCCGAATAAGCTAAAGATTGAAATTGGTTAAAAGTCCCAACAATTGCGCCTGTGAGGTAAAAGTGCCAAATTTGCAAATTATTGGTGAGATGCAGCCACAAAATCATAACTGTGCTGAGAACGGCGACAGTATCACCTACCATCATTAATAATTTCCGATTAAAACGGTCTACAATTACACCACTAATCGGGGTAATAATAATACTGGGAAGTAAACTAAAAAAACCCACTAAAGTCAAAGTAGTGGCTTTACCTGTAATTTCCCAAGCCCAAATTTCAATAGCAAAGCCGGTCATTTGGCTACCCATAGCAGAAACTAGCTGACCCAGCCAGACTATGAGAAAATTACGCATACTGGCGGAATTTGGTTGTTGTGACATTTTATTCATCTTCTGTCATGTATTGCTTCATTTGAGCGATACGTTCTTGAGGTGTGAGAAGAGGACAATTTGTACACTTTTCATCTCCTGGAGGAATAAACGCATATAAGCAACAGGTGCGTCTCACTGTGGTTTTTGCTGGTAAACCCGGTTCGTTGATTTGTTCACTACGTACTAAGTTGTAAAGAGGATTGCGTCCTGGCATGACACTACTATATTGTTGTTCATACAAGGTGGAATAATCTATTTTTATTGCTTCTGAGTTAATACATTTACTCAATTCAGCAAACTGTCTTTCAGAAGCATTTACAGCATTACCCCACATAGTTTTTTTAGAGAGTTTAGTTAAACCATGAACTCTGTCTATCATTGGTGCAAAATTGCGCTGGAATAAGTTGCTAAAAACAAATTCATGTAAGTCCGCAACGCTATTTACTATTTTTCCTGGATAATTTTCGGGAATTGCTACAGGTAATCTTTGAGGATAAATGACAGTACCACTCAAGTCATGAAACCATAACGCCTTGGGTTTATCATCTTCCAAAACAAAACTCACATTATCAATAGAAGCATCTAACCCTACTCCCGCCCAAGTCATCAAAGCTAAAACACCTGGTAATGTTGTCCAGCTATAAACTTTATTCCAAATAGATGCAGCAATGCGAATATCTTGAGTTTTTGGGTATATTTCGCTGGTTTGCCAATCAGATAAAAGTCTATCTGGTTGTAGATAATCATTAAGTGAAATCACCTCAACATCATCAGGAAGCTGAGTTAAAATAATGCCCTCAGTATAAAAACTATCTAAATTGCTTTGAGCAAGATTTAATATTTCTATTAAAAATCCCAGTATATTACTATTAGCTAATTCTGGAGATATTTGCAGTATTTCTCGATTTTTAGAATCAAATATCATGGTTGTTTCACTAAATATGTAAACAAATCATCTAAAACAACATTTGCTGAAAGAATATTTCCAAATATCCAATAACTTGAGTCAACGGTATAAACTCGTTGATTTTTAACTGCTTTCAGATTTTGCCATAGTGGACTATTCTGAAATTTTTGAAAGTTTTCTTCCGCACCTGGGTCTAAAACTATAAATAAAATATCAGCATTTATTAAATCTATCCGTTCTAAACTAACTGAAAATAGAGGTTGATTTTCATTAGTCGTGAGTTGATTTTGAACTTCTGGTAGTGGTATTCCCACCTCTGTCACTATACTCCCAGGAAATGAATATCTAGTACGAAATTCTGTAAAGTTGTTACCAGCATAAAAGCGACTAATGGAAACAGTTTTTTCTGTGAGGTTATCATTTACAAATGTGCGTAATTTTTCAACTCTTTGTTGATATTCTTGAAGTATTTTTTGTGCTTTTTCAGTTTTACCTGTTGTTTCAGCAATACTTAAGAAAGCATCTTTCCAACCAAATTGTACATAATCAAGTGTAAATGTAGGTGCTATTTGTGAAAATATTTGATATTGTTCTGCACTAATAGAAAAACCCAAAATTAAATCTGGATTTAACTGCACAATTTTTTCTAGATTTGGCTGTTCAGCTTTTCCTAAAGAAACTATTCCCTCAGCTTTTTTACCCAACTTTGGTATGATGCTTCCTGCAATATTAGGCTGTGCTGTTGCTATTGGTTTTAAGTCGAGCGCCAGCAATGCTTCCATAGAGGTTTCATCTAAAGCAATGATGCGTTGAGGTTTTAAGGGAACACAAGTTTCTCCCAAAGGATGCTGGATTAATTTGCATTCAGATGTGACTAAATTTTCTTTAGATAAATCTGTGTTTTGAGGCTGATTACAACTTTGCACTAAAATTATAGTCAAAGTCATGATAAAAAATAAATTAAAATAACGCCTTAATAATTTTTTCATTATCTAGTTATTTCGGAGAAGGATAATGTGCGCCGCTAATTCCAAATATTGCGTTAAGATATGCGATATAGCAATTCTTCATTTAATTAAGGTACAAGCAGTAATAATTAAACGCAGATGCACGCAGATAAACGCAGATAATAATGCTAGAACAGATGCTACGGATTACTGATTTAATAGATATTTATAAATGTCATCTAAAATAGCATTAGCAGATAGTATATTTCCAAAAATCCAGTAACCTGAATCAACAGTATATACGCGATTGTTTTTAACTACATTCAGCTTTTGCCATAGAGGATTATTCTGATATTTTTGCAAGTTTTCTTCAGAACCTGGGTCTAGTGCTATAAACATTGCGTCAGCCTCTAACAAGTCTACACGTTCTAAACTAACATTTTCATAACTGACATTTGCGCCTCTACTAAGCTGACGTTGTGCGAGGGGTATAGATAGTTTTAATTCTTCTAAAATACTTACAGGAAATGATGATTGATTCAAAAATTGTGTAAATTGAATATTTGTGTAAAATCGCATGATAGTAATTTCAGTATTTCGTAATTTTTGATCAAACTTGAGTCTCAAATCTGCAATTCTTTGTTGATATCTTTCTAATAGTTGTTCTGCTTCTGGAGTTTTATCGACTATATAAGCAACCTGGATTAAAGTTTTTTTCCATCCAGTTTCTGTATAATCATCAATGGAAACTGTGGGAGCTATTTGGGAGAAAATTTGATAATTTTGAGGAGTGATAAAAAAACCTATAATCAAATCAGGACGTAATTTGACAATTTTTTCAATATTAGGCTGACCTTCTTTACCTAAATCAATAATTCCAGCAATTTTTTCTTTCAATATAGGTGCTTTATTCCCTACCCGATTTGCTGTAGTTGCTGCTATTGGTTTTAAACCCAAAGCCACTAAAATTTCTAAACTTTCTTGGTCAGTCACAATGATATTTTGAGGATTATTAGGAATACAGCTTTCTCCTAACTCATGCTTAATGATTCGACATTCTGATGTGATTAAGTTTGCTTTTGACGAGGAGATATTTTCAGGGAAAAAATCATAACATCCTTTGGAAAATATTGCAACCAGGGTTACTATGAAAAATAGCTTGATGTGATCCAAACATTTTCTAATCATTGAATGCTTTGGCGATGGATTTGGTAATTAAACAGCCCTGATAGTATTCAAGGGCTATATGTAATAGGAATCCGATTTGATTTATGAAAAAAATAAGTATTGGCGTGACAAGCTTAAAATATTGCAAAAAAATTGTAGGTTGGGTTGACGTAAGGAAACCCAACATCATTGGTCGCGTTGGGTGGCGCTGCGCTTAACCCAACCTACGTCTAATGAACTATTTTAAGCCTGTCAGTCAACTACGTGTTTATAAGCTACGCCAACAAAACTCAAATAGGAGTCCTATAACTACCCTATGAGCAATTTATGAGTTAAAATTGCCAACCCAAGGTGAATTTTACAGTGCGTGGTTCGCCGTAAAAAAGACGTAAGCGGTTTTCTGCTAATTGAAAATACTCAGTATCAAACAAGTTCTGCACATTCAAAGCAGCTCGAAAGTTATCTCTACGATAAAATAATGCTGCATCTGTACGTAAATAACTGGGTAAACTGAAAGTATTATTTAAATCCCCTTCTCTTTCTCCTACATAAAAAAGACCTAGACCAAATCCTAAACCTTGTAAATTACCTTGTTGAATTTCGTAAGTGTTCCATAAACTTAAAGCATTTTTGGGTACATTATTAATTCGATTACCCACAGGAAGATCATTATCTTGAGTGATTTGAGCATCCGTGTAAGCATAACCACCAATAATTTTCCATCCAGGTAATATTTCACCCACAATATCTACTTCAAAACCGCGACTTCTTTGTTCTCCTGTTTGGATGGAAAAATCTGGGTTTATCGGGTCAGATGTTAGCACATTTGAACGGGTAATTTGATATAGAGAAAGAGTTGATGAAAGTTGATTTGTCCAATCAAACTTAGCTCCTACTTCATATTGAGTTCCTCTTTCTGGTCTAAATAAAGCTGTATCAAATGTTGTACCTGTTACCTGCTCAAATGAACGGCTGTAGTTAGCATAAAGTGAAACTAATTGACTTGGCTGATAAACTATACCAATGCGGGGACTAAATGCTGTGTCTTCTTGAAAAGAAGTAACATTTCTTTCTGCATCTTCTTGTTTTTGATTGACAATATCCAAACGTCCCCCAATCACTAATTTAAAGTTATCTGTTAGGGAAATTTGGTCTTGTAAGTAAAATCCTAAACCTTGTTGAGTAAATGGCTCATTAGGAAATTCATCTAGTACAGCACCAATGTTTTGTGAACCGTATACTGGGTTAAATAAATCTAGAGGACTAACTGCAACACGCTGACTAGAACCTTGAAATATTTCTCTAGATAAATCAAACCCAAATAACAGTTTATGTTTGATATTTCCAGTATTAAAGTTTCCAGCCAGATTGGTATCTAAAATGTAGCTATCTACGGCAGCTTCACTAATAAATAAACCACGGTTTAAAGTTCTAGCATCATCATCTAAAGATGTGGGAAAACCAGAATTTTGTTGCCTTTTTTGAAATGAACCACGTAAGCTATTTTGGATTTGCCAATCTTCATTGAAACGATGCTCTAGATTATAGCCTACTCGCCATACTTGCCCATTATTTTTGTCAATTGATGGCTCATTTGTAAACCTATTTCTAGGAATTTGTCCGTTAGGGTTGGGTAAGACTGTACCTAATGCGGGGATACCTCTGTCGTTACGTTGTTTTGTATCAAAATACTCTGCTTCTAAAGTTAATGCTGTGTTTTCACCAATTTTCCAAGTTAAAACAGGTGCTATTAAGTAACGTTCAATGTCTACAAAATCGACAAAGGAACCCGAACTAAAAGCAGAAGCATTAAGACGATATAACAGAGTTTTACTCTCATTCAGAGGTCCTGTTAAATCAATTGCACCACTGTATAAATCATAGCTGCCAATTGTTCCTTCTATTGAATAAAAAGGTGTTTCAAGAGGTTTTTTAGTCACAATATTGACAGTACCTCCAGCACCACCTTGACCAAATAAAACAGAAGCTGGCCCTCTGAGGACTTCTATTTGTTCAATGTTGGCAATTCCAGAACCAGCAGTAGTGTTGGTGTCATCTCTCAATCCATTACGGATAATAGTACGATTGGTGAATCCTCGAATTACAAAGCCATCAAATATATTGCGGTCTGAAGTGTTAGTAATTACACCAGCAGTATTTTTTAATGCGTCACTTAAACGCTGCACTTGCTGTTCCTGAATAACTTGCTTCGGGATGACTTGAATTGCTTGAGGAATATCGCGGATTGGGGTGTCAGTTTTTGTCCCAGTAGAGGCGTTAGGAACTCGGTAGCTGTCTTGTTGACCTGTGACAAGTAATTCAATAGGTGCTTCTGGTGGGGTTTCACTTGTCGGCTGTTCTGGTGGTTGTGTTTCTGATACAGTGGGCGCAAATTCAAATATCAGACCTTGATTACTATCAAATAACTGTGCTGTGGGTAAACCTTTCTCTCCTGTAACTGTCACCCGCACAGTAATAGGGTCAGCTTGAGTCACACTCACAGACACAATCCCACTGGCTGGATTAGTAATGTTAAAGTTTTGACGTTCAGGTAATGCTAAAACAGCGTTGGGAATATCTGCAATGTAATTATTTTCTGTACTTCTATTTAGAGGCTGAAGTGCTTCTGTGTTTGCACTTTCTACAATTACGTCAATCCCTTTATCTGTAGCATTGACTTGAACACCTGTAATTTTGACAACAGATTGCTGTGCTAATAGTAACTTTGCTGTATTGGTGAAATTATGCGTTTTAGTTTCAGCTAAAGCTGGCTGTACAAGTAATGATGTTAGTGCGATCGCCATCCCTGCTGATATGATCTCTCTTGGTTGCTGATACCCCATACTCCTCACTCCACAAATGCAAATTAAATATTGCTAATAATTAGCAACTATCTGTGGGAAGAGTTTATGTAATTTATACAGGTCAAGTCTATACAGTAGACGGAGAGTTTTGAACCCTAGACGGAGAATGTGAGTAAATTATGACATGAAGACCCCACCCCTAGCCCCTCCCCGCAAGCGAGGAGGGGAACTGGATTTACAGTTAAATTCTCTTGTTAGGACTGGAAAATCTCTTTGGTTTAGACAGCCTTTTTCCCTAACCGGCAATCTTGGGGAGTCATCCCAAATTTACGCTTAAATGCGGCGGCGAAGTGACTTTGATTGGCGTAACCAATGGTATTTACTACGGTTCTGACATTCTGTTTTTGTTCTTGTAGCAGCTTTCGCGCTATTTCTAGGCGATAATCCCGCAAATATCCAAATACTGTAGTACCAAACAGTTCTTTAAAACCATATTTTAATTTGTTATCATTTATACCGATTTGTTGCGCTAAATCGAGCAGCGAGGGTGGATGTTCGTAGTTACGAGTTAAGATATCCCGTGCTTGATATATTTTCTCAATATCGGCTGATTTCAAGTTAATTAAGGGTTTTTTAACTGGATCTGTGTCTATGAGTTGGGCAAATTGCAAAGCCAGTAACTCTAATACCTTACCTTCCAGATAGATGCGCTGTAGCATCCCGTCAAACGGGACATGAATAATTTGTTGTAACGCTGTCTGCATGGAACGGGTGATTTTACCAACTGGTTGATGAAAGCGTGGTGCAGAATCACTTTCTAAAAAAGGACGTAATTGTTTTGGTATCTGGTCTTGTCCATTAATGAAGGATTTCAATAAATCTAATTCTAAACAAATTTTAATTAAATAGATGCGATCGCCTGAAAAATTTTGCTCAATTTCTTCAATATCTGGTAAATAAAATAAGTAGTTATTTCCCGCTATCTCTTGATAATTGTCCTTAACTCCGGCAATACTGGGACAAATTACGCCATGATTCCCGGAAAGATAAAATTTAGACGTTAGCTCATAAAATCCATAGTGATTATTGTGACAATTAATTGCCTGATAATAAGTTTCATCAGTAATGCTCAAATTTAATCCTGGACGCAGCTGAACTAGCTGATAATAACCGTTACTAAATATACTGTCCCATTTCTTGATTTCGTTAAAGCTATTCTCTACAGTCTCGGACTGCACTAGGCTTTCTTGTTCAATTTCCTCAAGCCTTTCTGCCGTAATCACTTCCATCATATTTTGACAGCAATTTGAGATAATTAATTACTCTAATTCTCAATTAGGAACTTTTAAATTAAAATATACCTTACTTTTGGGGTTAAGTACAATAATAATTTTTCTCAATTGCTACGTGATCATTTTGCCAAAAGGTATGATGTAACCCAATCTAAGACACTCAAACCCAACAACAAAACTGTCAACCAATCGCCCCAACGCACATACAAAGTTTGAGTTTGTCGTTTGTATATGGTTTCTGCATGAGTTTGGTATGTGTTATATCTAGATATCCATAAGGTTCTCCCATGAGGATCTACAAAGGCTGAATATCCCGTATTCGTCGCCCTGACTGTCCATCTATCGGTTTCAATCGCCCGCATCATATCTAAGGCGTGATGCTGAAATGGCATAGATGCAGTGTAATGAGCGTCGTTAGAAGCACTGAGAATAAATTGCCCACCCGCAGCAGCTTGCCGGCGAAATAATTCGGGAAATGCGGAATCATAACAAATACCAACTATTGCCCGACCAAAGGGGGTATCAAATATCTGATTTGTGGAACCTGGGACTTGATGGGCATTTAAAGGTGATAAGCGCTGAATTATGCCGCCGAAAATGCCCTCAAAGGGGATATATTCGCCTAATGGGACTAATTTGGTTTTGTCGTAACGGCTGAAAATTTCACCGTTACCAGTGAAGGTAAATAAACTATTTGTATAACTGCGTTCCCTTTGTCCAAATGCCCCAATCCAGGCAACTACGCCTTTTTCTGCCACTGCTTGCACTAAGCTGGTGTTGGGTAAGTCGCGCTGGAAATATGGTAAGGCGGTTTCTGGGGTGAGGACTGCATCTACACCTTGATCTACTAGATTGTAATATCCAGTGGTGTAACCTGCGATCGCCTGTCGCAAACCTTGGGGTATAAGTTTAATTTCGTTGGGAATATTACCTTGGATAATTCCCACTTTTAATGCGGCTTCTGGTGGTTGGGCTAGGGGACGGCTATACAAGTAAAAACCCAGAAGATGAAGGGTAATTAATATTGCTGCGGCGGAGGCTAAGTTTTTATTTACCAACCGCAGAGGCGCAGAGGAGCCATTGCTTTGCGCGGGTTCCCCGCGTTGTAGCAAATGGCGTGACACAGAGGAAGTTTTTGCTGGGCGGTTTATCCAGGCTTCGGCTATGAATCCATTGACTGCAACTATGACGGCTGTGACTGTGTTCGCACCGGAGAGTTGACCGAGGTGTAATATTACTAGGTTGTGGGGACTTTGGGTATAAGCTAGTGAACTCCACCACAGGGGGCTTGCACTCCACAGGCTTTCTAAGGCACACCATATAGCTGTACCAATTAGAACACGCTGCCAAGTGTTTTTTACAGTGAAACGAGTCATAGCAGCTGCCCAGAGGGTAACGAGGGAACCCCCGTAGAGGCTGATAAATGACCAACAAAACAAGGTAATTGCTAAACTCGGCAACCAAGGAACGCCCAACCAATTCATTGGATGAATGCCGGTAATCCAGGATAGGGCGACTCCGTGATAGCCCACACCCCAGGCTAGGGCTAGGAGGAGGGGAGAGGAGGTAGAGGTAAGAACTAATACCCACAGGGGCGCTAGGGCAATCCATGCCAAAAACCATGCACCGACTGGGGCTACTGTTAGCCCCATCAATACACCACTGGCTAAGGCGATTAAGTAAGGGAGTAAGGTATGAGACTTACGCAAAATCATGGAAAAACGAACCGCATTGGCACTAGCCTCTCCCTTTGGGAGAAGAACGCTAAGGACACGAAGAAATAAGAGTTTTAGAGAGTTCTTGCGTAAGTCTTAAGAGGCTGTTTGAAAAACAATCCTGGCGACTAGAAGTCGCGGCTATACAAGCTAAACCCGCCTGCGCGGGTTAAAAACCTTAATTTTCCATTAGTCCACGGAGGTGGACTTTGCTTGTGTAGTAGCGAATTATATTCGCCCAAAACTTTTCAAACACCCTCTAAGACAATTAGCTTCTCCCTGTGTTTTTTACTCAGCTTCTTCCAGCACATCCACCACGTCAACATCATCAACTGCATCAGGAGGAACTATGGCTACACCGTTAATGGCATCTTCTTCATCGAGACGCTGCACTCTTACGCCAGTTGCTGACCGCGATTGTATGGAAATCGCATTCACTGCTTGACGGATAATAATACCACGCTTTGTTACCATCATGATTTCATCATCGTCATTATTAACAATGCGTAAGGTGGCTAATTTGTCTTTGCCTTTACGGTTTTTGAATTTGGTAGCCATTAAACCCTGACCAGCACGGTTTTGTAGTCGGAATTGGGCGACGGGAACGCGTTTGCCATATCCGCCCATTGTAATTACCAACACCCAAGGGCCGTATACTGCCGGTACTTGCTACTTCTGCGGTTTCCTCCTGATTTTCGGTTTCTACGGCTTCGGTTTCTGCTGCTTCGATTTCTACTGCTTCGGTTTCTGCGGTTTCGGGTTCATCTGTATTTAAGGTGTCCAGAATGGCGGCTGGAAGTATGTCCATTCCTACCAATTCATCCCCTTTCTTCAGTTTCATGGCTCTGACTCCACGAGTTGCTCTACTTAAAGGACGCAACTGTTCATGGGTACATCTAAAGTGAATGGCCATACCTAGACGAGAACCAACTAAGATGCTGTCCTCAACTCGCGCCCGTCTCACCCAGCGCAGTTGGTCGCCTTCTTCCAGAGAAATGGCAATTAAGCCGTTAGCCCTAATGTTACTAAATGCAGCTAGTTCGGTTTTCTTAATGTTGCCGCCTTTGGTGAGCATCACTAGATATTCTTCCCGGCTAAACTCGTCTACGGGGACAATTGAGGTGATTTTTTCTTCCCTGGGAATGGGCAGCATTTGTACAATGGCTGTACCGCGACTGGTACGGGAACTCACGGGAATTTGATAAGCTTTTAAGCAGTAGACGACACCGCGATCGCTAAAGAATAAAATACTGTCATGGTCGCAGCAAGTCAAGAAATGCTCAATGGTATCATCATCTTTGACCTTAGCAGCAGCTTTACCTCTGGTAGCACGGCTTTGAGCTTCAAAGGTGTTGACAGGCATCCGTTTGATGTAACCTTGCTCTGTGACGAGAATGATCGCTTTTTCATTGGCAATCAAATCACGCTCATCTATTTCGCCTTCTCCAGGTAAAATTACTGTGCGCCGGGGTGTAGAAAAGCTTTCTTTTAACTGAGCGATTTCGGTTTCAATGATTTCTAGTATCCGTTCTCGCCGTGCCAAAATATCTTGCAAATCGGCAATCTGCGTTTGTAAGTCTTCGTGTTCTTGACGAATTTTATCTGCTTCTAAGGCAGTCAAACGCCGCAGTTGCATCTGCAAAATAGCGTCAGCTTGCACTTCTGACAGCCCGTAGTTTGTAATTAACTCTCCTTTGGCTGTGGGTGCGTCGGGTGCGTGACGAATTAAGACGATAATTGCATCTAACTGCGATAAGGCAATTAATAACCCTTGTAAGAGATGATCACGGGCTTCGGCTTTTCGCAGTTCGTAGCGGGTGCGTCTGGTAATGGATTCGATGCGGAAATCTAAGAAGACTTCTAAGAACTTCTTGAGGTTGAGGATTTCCGGTTTACCATTCACCAACGCCAGCATATTCGCCCCAAAGTTGGCTTGGAGTGGGGTTTGCTTGTAAAGATTATTGAGGACTACACGGGGGTAAGAATCGCGTTTCAGTTCAATTACAATTCTCATCCCGTCGCGATCGCTTTCGTCCCGGATGTCTGCAATTCCCTCTAACCGCTTCTCATTCACCATATCGGCGATTTTTTCAATCAACGCCGCTTTGTTGGTTTGGTAAGGCAACTCGGTGATAATAATTGCTTCCCGATCCTGCCGTCCTCGTTGTTCGACGGTTTCAATGGTAGCCACACCACGCATGGTAATGGAACCCCGTCCAGTGGTGTAAGCTTCCCGAATCCCAGATGTTCCTAAAACCTGCGCCCCGGTGGGAAAGTCTGGCCCCTGAATATAGTTCTCCATTAATTCCAGGTCGGTGATCTCTGGATTATGAATCAGGGCTACCAAACCATCAATCAATTCGCCCAAGTTGTGGGGAGGAATATTCGTAGCCATCCCCACGGCAATTCCGGAGGAACCATTCAGCAATAATTGGGGGATGCGTGATGGTAATACTGTGGGTTCTTGTTGGGAACCGTCGAAGTTATCGATGAAATCGACGGTTTCTGATTCAATGTCTTGCAGTAGAGACAGATTAGTTAAGGCTTGCAAACGACATTCTGTGTACCGCATTGCCGCCGGCGGATCGTTGTCTACTGAACCAAAGTTACCATGCCCGTTAATTAGGGGCGATCGCATGGAAAAATCCTGTGCCATCCGCACCAAAGCATCATACACTGCTGTATCGCCGTGGGGGTGATATTTACCCAACACTTCCCCGACTACACGGGCGCATTTCCGAAACGGGCGATCGTGCATCAGACCCAGCTCGTGCATTGCGTAGAGGATGCGACGATGCACAGGTTTCAGACCATCCCTGGCATCTGGGAGCGCCCGACCCACAATAACACTCATGGCGTATTCCAGATAAGACTGCGACATTTCGTTCCGCAAGTCTGTCGGGATAATCCTCTCCTGTGAGGTTGTCATAACCTAAAAAACTCCAAAAATGTAGATTTTAGCCCTTACGCTTTTGCAAGCGTCAAATTATTCTCAATTAATCTTGAATAATTGCCATATTTTGTTAACATTCTAACACATAGACTGGTGTTTTGCCGATAAACGAACTAGCTCCAACATCAGAAGTTAAAATTTAAAAGTTAATTTTTTATAGGCTGCTATATGAAATTTTTTACAAGTTGCTTTTTAGGTGATTTTTTTTCTAAGAAATAATCTATTAAATCCTTATTTAAGACTTTATTATAAATGCAGTTTATCAGCTAAATAAATTGATTAGTAATATTTTATTCCTCAAAAAAATCTGATCCAATTGACTCAGATCCCCGACTTCTTAAAGAAGTTGGTGATCTTTCTTTAGGTTCATAACTAATTTAGGATTGCCATATCAATTCCCTATAATCGCTGGTATGACCTAGCCATAGATGCGCGTAACCATAGCATTTAGTAATTTATCTGTAGTTAATTGATTATTTATTCTTGTAGAGACGCGATTGATCGCGTCTTCTATATTTTATTTGATCGCGTCTTCTATATTTCATTTAATCGCGTCTTCTATATTTCATTTAATCGCGTCTCCTATATTTCATTTGAGCGCGTCTCCTATATATCATTATTATATCTAGAGGATGTTTACAAATTACCACTTTAATGCAGCCCACCATAGCTACTGTTGAGAGATGCTTAAAAATAGCAATTTAAGTCTCAAGATAGTTTCCGCCTCGCCACAATATATCTTAAGGTGAAGACTAGCAGTTAAAGGAGTTTTCCATGAATCAGGAAAAAGTTCCCAATCCCAGGGAAAAAACTCATCCAGAAGATGCTGCATCTCAATTAAGTCCAGAGGTGCTGGACATGATTAAACATCCTCCCAAAATGGATGATGTGATCAGAGGACAATCGCCTGCGGAACGTCGGGGAAATCCCGCTTTAGTCCCAGAAATGCTGGAGCAACCAATTGATGAAACACTGATGGATGATCGAGAGTAGGGTAGTAGTCAGGATATAGCGGTATGCACTTGAATGAAGTACATCCATCATAGCCCCCTCCTCGCTTGCGGGGAGGGGGTTGGGGGTGGGGTTCTTGTATCTCACTCAAGCGATAACTGCTATAAAATGATTTCAGTATTTTATTGCTGATATTTTTCTCCTTATGCTACCAGTCATTTATTCTCACGAGTTTCTGGATCACAATACTGGAAAATATCATCCAGAATGCCCAGAACGCTTAACAGTTATAGTTAATGCCCTGAAATCAGCCGCTTTTGCCGAAAAAATTACTTGGCGATCGCCTACCGCAGCATCAGAAAGGCGATCGCTGATGTCTACACTATTAAAAGCGCACACTCCCACCTATATCAATAAAGTTAAAGAAATTGCTGCTACTGGTGGCGGTTATTTAGACGGTGATACACCAGTTTCCCCCCGCAGTTATGACGTGGCGTTGTTAGCAGTAAGTGCTTGGATGGATGGAGTTGATACTGTAATCGCCACAAAAAATCCGGCTTTTGTCCTAACACGTCCACCAGGACACCATGCTGAAAGTAATACGGGGATGGGATTTTGCTTATTTTCCAATGCCGCGATCGCAGCTTTATATGCCCTAGAACAACCAGGAGTTAACCGTGTCGCCATTTTAGACTGGGATGTGCATCATGGTAATGGTACACAGGCGATCGTTGAAACTCATCCCCAAATTGCCTACTGTTCTTTACATCAATATCCGTCTTATCCCGGAACTGGGAAATCTACTGAACCTGGATTTTATGACAATGTTTTAAACCTACCTGTACCTCCTGGTAGTGATATCACTACATATCAGCCACTACTAGAAAACAAAGCCATCCCGTTTTTAGCTAACTTTCAGGCAGACTTACTGATTGTCAGTGCTGGTTATGATGGTAACAGGGCAGATCCTTTAGCTGATACAAATTTACAACCAGAAAATTATGCTTTATTTACAGACGCTTGTCTGGGAATAACTCATAAAATTATCTTTGGTTTGGAAGGTGGTTATGATTTTCCATCACTTTCCCAATCTGTCTTAGCCACAATTGAACGCTGCTTACATCAGTTTTCATGTATTTGAACTACATCTTTCGTCGGGGCGCAAGGCCTTGCGCCCCTACATAGCGCTCTTTTATGACTTTCGTCGGATAAAAATCATTCACCCTTATTTTCAAGGAGTTGGATGAATTTAGGCGTAGGTTGGGTAGAGGAACGTTAACGTAGTTTGCCGAAGGCGTAACCCAACACCAACAATCCTTGGTTTCGTTGGGTTGCGCTGCGCTTAACCCAACCTAAGAATATTTTATTTTTTCAGAGTCATAAAAGAGCGATAGTAAAGTGCTGAGTGCTGTAAAGCCCTGCGGGTATGGCTTGCGTTTAGAGCGAAGCGGGGCGTTAGCCCGTAAAAACCAAGTTGCTTCAAGGCTTTCAGTAATCAACAATGTCCTCACCTCCTTGGCGGTTGCTATATTTATAAATAATTCAACTTCAGAAATTTTTGAAGTAAATTTAAATACATATAACTGATAATTTATTCAGTAAATTCCATCAAGATATTTTCTTTCTATGCCAGCCATTTCAGACGCAGTGACAAACGTTTCGTAAATATTTGTAAATTTGATGGTTCCATAATATTTATTTTTGCTCTGTAATTTAAGTCTCTGCTTAAATGAAGTATTTACGTAAACTTTTTCAGCCATAATTATGACAGTGAAACCTTTGCAGTATTCTCTGTGACAGAAAGCTGATGAAGTTCATCTAATCTTAAAAAAAAAACTTGCGAGTGATCTCGTGTATTAGCTAAAGTTTTGTTAAGATACTAATATAAATTTTTCTACAAAAACTACTAAGTCATGTGGAAAAACCAAAACTACTAGCAGCGTAAAGTTGAGAAGGTGAAGCAATGACCACCTATATGTTTTTTGAAGATGCTCTCAGAATGTTTACCAATATGTATTTGCTCTCAGCAGTCATGCTAATAGCAGCTTCTGGTATTGGTTTAGCAGTCATCGAAACGATTGAAAAAACAGGAGAGCGCTAAATAAGCCCCTGGTGGAATGCTTCGTGTTAACTGATATGGGATAAAAGTGTTCGCCGTGAAGAAATTCTGGTAACACTCAAACAATGGAAGGTTCATAGCACTACAGCATTACCTGAAATTCTACACATCCACAGGTAAATAACTGTCAAGCTACTGAAATCCCAGCTAACGAGCAAGTAATCTTCGTAGCATAGTATCGAAAGATGCGGACTATTAAGCACTCAACGCCTGTTCTTAAGCAATTCTTGATAAAACTTAATCTAACTCTCTGCGACCTTCCAAGGCTCTTGCCAGCGTCACTTCATCGGCATATTCCAAATCGCCACCCACAGGCAGACCAAAGGCGATACGTGTCACCTTGGTAAATGGTTTCAGTAGCTGACCGATATACAGGGTTGTAGTTTCCCCTTCGATTGTCGGACTAATCGCCATAATCACTTCTTGGATTTTTTGTTGACTCACCCGCCGCACCAAAGCTTGAATAGTTAGCTGTTCTGGTCCAATACCATCCATAGGGGAAATTACCCCACCCAAGACGTGATACTTACCTTTATATTCGCGGGTTTTTTCCAACGCAATCAAATCACGAGAATCCGCAACCACACAGATTGATGTATTGTCACGGTTAGGATGACGACAAATTTCACAAACAGGATCAGCAGATAGGTGAAAGCAAACCGAACACAAGCCTATCTGCTTTTTTGCATCAATTAGGGCTTGCGCTAAAGCTTCTACTTCTGCTTCGGGGCGCTTCAATATGTGCAAGGCTAGGCGTTGGGCTGACTTGGGACCAACTCCTGGTAGGCGTTGCAACTGCTCAATTAACCGTGCTAAAGGACGTGCGTAAACCGTAGTCTTATCTCCCGTATGTCATCACCTTAACTATAATGACATTTTTCGCGTACTTTCATCTGGCTGAGATAGCCCTATAATCTGGAGCATTGATTCTCTTTACTCGCCGTTGCTGAATTACAGCAGTTTTCATCTATTTAGACCACAAGCTGATATTTGTATTTCTTTCTTCCTTTGCGCCTTTGCGCCTTTGCGTGAGATATAAAGAAAAAACGGATAAAAAAACCAAAGCACCACAGAAACTCTCAATACTTCTCTTAACTCTGCGTCCTCTGTGTTCTCTGTGGTTAATTAAAGAAATTCAAATATATATTATATACAATAAAAAACGCCCCCCATTTCTGGAAGGCGTTTTTTATTCAGCTAAACTTGATGATTAACCGTTGATTGCAGGTGCTGTTAAAGCAACTGGAGCAACATCAGCAGCAGCCAAGTCTAGGGGGAAGTTGTGAGCGTTACGCTCGTGCATTACTTCCATACCCAAGTTAGCGCGGTTGATTACGTCAGCCCAGGTAGCGATAACGCGACCTTGAGAATCAATTACGGATTGGTTGAAGTTGAAACCGTTCAAGTTGAACGCCATTGTGCTGATACCCAAAGCGGTAAACCAGATACCGATTACAGGCCAAGCAGCTAGGAAGAAGTGAAGTGAACGGCTGTTGTTGAAGGAAGCGTATTGGAAGATTAACCGACCGAAGTACCCGTGGGCTGCAACGATGTTGTAGGTTTCTTCTTCTTGTCCGAACTTGTAACCGTAGTTTTGGGATTCGGTTTCGGTTGTTTCACGTACCAAGGATGATGTCACCAAGGAACCGTGCATTGCGGAGAATAATGAACCACCGAAGACACCAGCCACACCTAACATGTGGAAGGGGTGCATCAAGATGTTGTGTTCAGCTTGGAACACAATCATGAAGTTGAAGGTTCCGGAGATACCCAAAGGCATACCGTCAGAGAAGGAACCTTGACCAATTGGGTAGATCAAGAATACTGCTGTAGCAGAAGCCAAAGGCGCAGAGTAAGCTACACAAATCCAAGGACGCATACCCAAGCGGTAAGATAATTCCCACTGACGACCAAGGTAGCAAGCGCAACCGATCAAGAAGTGGAAAATTACCAATTGGTAAGGACCGCCGTTGTACAACCACTCATCTAAGGAAGCTGCTTCCCAGATTGGGTAGAAGTGCAAGCCGATAGCGTTAGAAGAAGGAACAACTGCACCGGAGATGATGTTGTTTCCGTAAATCAAGGAACCAGCTACTGGTTCACGGATACCGTCGATGTCTACTGGAGGTGCAGCTACGAAGGCGATGATGAAGCAGGTGGTAGCAGCTAGTAGGGTTGGGATCATGAGAACGCCGAACCAACCGATATAAATGCGGTTGTCGGTGCTGGTGATCCACTCGCAGAAGCGATCCCATACGTTAGCGCTTTGACGCTGTTGTAAGGTTGTGGTCATGTTTTTATAATTGCTTTTCGTGTTTACGAATTGGGTAGGTAAACTTGCCTACTTGAATACTACCTTAGAGGATAAGTTTTGTTTTGTAAAGGGATTTTAATAAATTTTTACTTATAAAAGTGATTAGTTTTTGTAATGAATCGCATCTTAAGACACGATTCATTCAGGTTGAATTAACCAGGAGGCCAGTCCATCTGCCTTCCTCCCAGGATATGCAAATGTAAATGGTAGACACTTTGACCGCCGTCAGCACCATTATTGATGACAACGCGATAACCGTTGTTTAATCCGGCTGCTGCGGCTACGCGTTGAGCAGTTAGTAATAGATGTCCTAAAAGAGCTTGATCTTGGGATTCAGCATCAGCTAATTTGACGATGGGTTTTTTGGGAATGACGAGGATATGAACTGGGGCTTGGGGGTTAACGTCTTTGAATGCTAGGGCTAAGTCATCCTCATAAACAATATCTACCGGAATTTCCCGGCGAATAATTTTGCTGAAAATCGTCTCTGTGGTTTCACTCATGCAGATTTACCTACTCATCTGTTAGAGATTTTAGGCGATCGCCTGGCGTTATTTTGGCGTTGGTGAAACCAAGTATGAATTTAAATGTAGAGACGTTCCATGTCACCTCTCTACAGGGGTTTTGACATCAGCACCGCCGTCACAAAACGCAGATATGCCACCCACCCACTTGAGCAGCGTCAGTCCTACCCTCTCTCCTGATTTTCTAGGGCGACTACTGGGGTCTCATACAGTTACTGGTTTTTTTCTGTGCCTCTGTGGTTCGTTATTAAAAAATTTAAGTCATTTAACAGTGGGAAGGGAGTATACCAATTACCGAAAATAATAGGACAGTCGCTACAGATGTTGCCAACATTTTGTGAATTGGTATTAGAAATCGCATACACTCACGACAAGATTTAAATTCGGATCACAGCTTGCCTGTGAGCTAAATTTATCACCTGATTTTTTAGAAATAGAGGATAATACTGTTAAAGCTTGATCAATGATATATCTATCTAACACCTGCTCATGGACGAACAGCGCCAACAGGCTTATTCTCAGCTAATTGAAAGTCTGCTCAAATGCCCGGATGGAGAAGAAGCAGAAATATTAGCCGCTAATACAGAATTACTGGATGCTGGCTTTTTGCAGATGTTGGCAGTAGCAGCACAGCATTACTCACAGCAGGGACAGGAAAATACTGCAAATTGGCTGAGAAACTTAGAAACACAACTTAGCGCTGCGCTGAACTTACCAACAACATCTCCAGCAGGTGGTGAAACTTCCACTGTCACCCCAGAAAATATCAAGGTTTATGAGCAATTTTTACAAGAGGTGCTGTTAGCAACAGCAGAAAGCGAGGGTGATCCTCAAGTAATTTACCCCTTGCTGGCAGCCAATACTGATAAACTCGACCATGTTTTTGCAGAATTATTGCGTCTTTGGGCAACAAAAATACTAGCAGAAGCAGAAGTAGAACTAGAAAAAGCACAATTCTTCGCTTTTGTGATAGGTGAATTTAGTAATCTGATTAACGAATTTCCTTTAGGTAACAAAGCCGATAACATCGAAATTGCTATTACTGGTAATGAAATAGCTCTAACGTTTTTTACCCGTAACATTTCCCCAGAAATTTGGGCATCTGTGCAAAATAATCTAGGTACTGCCTACTCTGACAGAATTAGAGGGGATAAAGCTGAGAATTTGGAAAAGGCGATCACTGCTTTTTCGGCGGCTTTAGAAGTAAGAAACCAAACGGATTTTCCTGTAGATTGGGCAATGACACAAAATAATCTAGGTACTGCCTACTCTGACAGAATTAGGGGGGATAAAGCTGAGAATTTGGAAAAGGCGATCACTGCTTTTTCGGCGGCTTTAGAAGTAAGAAACCAAACGGATTTTCCTGTAGATTGGGCAATGACGCAAAATAATCTAGGTACTGCCTACTCTGACAGAATTAGGGGGGATAAAGCTGAGAATTTGGAAAAGGCGATCGCTGCTTTTTCATCGGCTTTAGAAGTTTATACACCCACTAATGTTCCTGTTACTTGGGCATCTGTGCAAAATAATCTAGGTGCTGCCTACTCTAACAGAATCAGAGGAGATCAAGCCGACAATCTAGAATATGCCATCGCTGCTTATACTGCTGTTTTAGAAGTCATAAATCGCAACGATTTTCCCGTAGATTGGGCAGCCACGCAAAATAATCTTGGGAATGCCTACCTTAAAAGAATCAGAGGAGATCAAGCCGATAATCTAGAATATGCCATCGCTGCTTATACTGCTGCTTTAAAAGTCAGAACTCGCAACGATTTTCCTGTAGATTGGGCAACCACGCAAAATAATCTGGCAACTGCCTACCTTAAAAGAATCAGAGGAGATCAAGCCGATAATTTAGAATATGCCATCGCTGCTTATACTGCTGCTTTAGAAGTCAGAACTCGCAGCAATTTTCCTCAAAAGAACGCTGAAACTTTATTGAATTTAGGTATTGCTTATCAAGAATCACAACAGTTTGATTTAGCTTACTCTACCTTTAATGATGCTATTATCACAGTTGAAGATTTACGGGGTGAAATCATTTCTGGGGAGGAAAGTAAACGCAAACAAGCAGAGGAATGGAATAAACTTTTTAGACGAATGGTGGAAGTTTGCCTAGCCTTGGGAAGAGACACTGAAGCAATAGAATATATTGAACGCAGCAAAACCCGCAATTTAGTAGAACTGTTAACCAAAGCTACATCAACAAGTCAAGCAAATTTACCATTAATTAGTAGTAGTATCAGATTTCCGGAAATTCAAAACCTCTTAGATAAAAACACTGCCATCATCAAGTGGTACATCTTTAATGATTGTTTTCGTGCTTTCATCATCACCCATGACTGCGAGAAACCAGTTATTTGGCATTCTGATCAACAAGATTTAGAAAATTTAGTAAATTGGACTGTTGATTACCTGAAACTGTACAGCGAAGATAAAAAACGTTGGCAGTTTAAACTAAGTGATAAACTTACCCAGCTAACACAAAGATTCCACCTTGATAAAATCATTTCCCTCGTCCCCAGTAGTTGCCAAAAGCTAGTTTTAATCCCGCATCGTTATTTACACCTGTTTCCTCTCCACGCTATCCCTCTATCTACCAGCAACACCTCAACACCAGAATATCTAATTGATAGATTTCCCGATGGAGTGAGTTATGCACCTAGTTGTCAACTGTTACGTTTCGCTCAACTTAAAGCTCAACAATTAGCAAGTTCACAGTTAAATCAACTCAGCAATTTATTTGCTATTCAAAACCCCACTAATGATTTAGACTTCACTGATATCGAAGTTGAGACAATAGCTACAAACTTTCAACCCCACCAAATTCTCAAACACAGTCAAGCCAGCAAAGCTGTTTTAGCAGAACCTTCAACCAATGAAAATCTCTGCAAATCTCAATGGATACATTTTTCTTGTCACGGATATTTTAATTTCCAGTTTCCCTTACAATCAGGCTTACAGTTAGCAGATGCAGTGATTTATGATATTCCTGCTAATACCTACTCATCACGAAATATCCAAATTGATGAAAACACAGCAATTGATTTAGATAAATGCCTAACTCTAGAAGATATCTTCCTATTAAACTTACCTAAATGCCGTCTGGTGACTCTTTCTGCTTGTGAAACTGGCTTTATTGATTTTACAAATAACAGTGATGAATATATAGGCTTGGCAAGTGGTTTTATCAAAGCTGGTGCAGCTAATATTATTACTAGTTTATGGGCTGTGAGTGACTTTCATACAGCTTTATTAATGATTAGATTTTATGAAACTTTGTCTCAAGATTTACATAATGTATCCTTAGCACTGAATAAAACCCAGCAATGGCTACGTCAAGCCACTCAAGCACAAATAATTACCTGGATTCAAGGTATAGATAAAATAGAGTCCTCACATAAACACCAAATCATAGATTTGTTGAAACAATATAAACCAGAACAAAAACCATTTAAAAGACCAGAATACTGGGCGGCTTTCTGTGCCATATCTCCCTGTTGATGAGAGATTCAGATCCCCGACTTCTTCAAGAAGTCGGGGATCTTATTTATGGCAATAACCTATAAGGTGGATATGATAATATTTAACCAACCCCAAAACTAAACCGATGGAACCAGATAAACTCATCCAAGCATTTACCCAAGTTGTGAGAGAGCAAGATTATGTTTTCTCCCCAGAGGCTATCACAGCCATCCCCGAACTACAAAAAAACCTAGCCGAATTAGAAACCCAAACACCTGATTTAGTAGCAGAAGTACTTCGCCTGTGGTACATCGAATATGAAGATGTGAGAGATGCGGTACTAATTGAAGAAAGAGAAATTACGAGAGTGCGTAAAACTCAACCAGAAAACCAAGAAAATATCCAAGAAAATCGCTACCGAGTTTTGGAAGAAGACCTCGCAAAATTGCACAATAATAAAACAGCTACAAACCAGCCAAACAAACCATGAAAATTTATGCGCCAAATATCCATTTATTTGCTTTTCAACTATACAAAATCTCCAATATTGACGTAAATGATTCATTAATAGATAAAAATCTGATTTGGAATACTGGTAATGAGATAGTCCGCACAACCTTACACCAAGACTTGCATCTCAGTCAGCGCCTTGATGTTGATAAAGAACCAAATAATCCTCGTGTTGATTTGCTCAAAGACACAGAAATTATAGATGATAACTATGCTGTCAATTTTGAGGGTAAAGTTACTTTCAACCAAGACTTGCTAGTTAACGGCTTTGCTTATCCTCTACGGTTTCATGATAGCTACGGTTTGTGGCTAAATTTACGCCGTCCAGAAACAGAAAATAATTACAATACAGATAGTCTAGAGATTGCTTTTTTACGCCAGTTAAATCCAAGTAATTGTTTAATTCTGCCAGAAAAACCTTTATTTCTTGGTCAAACTTTGCTAGTTACTGGTTGGTTAACAGGTGCAAAGGATAAAAAAAGCAGCCAAGAAATAGCCAACGAATGTTTAAAATCTCTCTTTCCTGATAATTATCCATTACCACCATTTAATCGCCAAGGTGAATTATTTGGTAGTCCAATTTTTGAATATGGCTTATTTAGTCAATTAGATAATTATCAACACGTTTTAATTTGGCTATTTGCCGATAAACAAGCAGATATTAAGTTTAATGAATGCTATAAAGATTTACTAGATTTATTTTTCTTCCGCACCAAATCTGTAAAAGCTTATAAAGACAGTAAGAAAACTTATCAAAAACTAGATATAGCCTATCGTCAAATAGAAACAACTATTGAAAACTTACCAAAAATAAACGATAAAAAATCTAGTAATACAGGAGATTTAACTGATTTACAAAACCAATTAAAAGTTCTACCTCAAATTGCATTAGAATACACGCGCCTACTGCGAGATTTAGAAGAACAACAAAACACAATTGCTATTCACACCTACAATTACAATGAAACATTACAGCGTATTCGTGATACGATTGGTGGTGATGTCAGCTTCTTAGAATTTTTTAGTCAAAAAACTAGCCTTTATTTTCAACAACAAATAACCGCAGATTTAGGTTATTTTCGCCACGGTTTAGAACTATTGGGTAAAGCCCTAGATTCAATTCGGGCTATAGTAGAAATAGAACAAGCTGAACGTGATCGCTCCCTAGAAAACACCATCCAAATATTAGGTATTGGCTTGGGTGGCGGTGCAATTATTTCTGGCATTATCATCCAATACATCAGCGAAAGCAATAATCCCCTCGCTGCGATATTTCCCAAAAATCCACCTCATCCCATTTACGCATCCCTGCTTTTTAGTTTTATTGCTACATTATTATTTATCGGTGTTGGTTGGCTGATCACGAAATGGAAATACTATCCTAGAAATAAGAAGTAAGTAGACCAATAACTAAATTCTTATGGCAAAAACTATCACAATTACCGATTCTCTCGTTCCTAACCCTGCACCGCAATCGGCAATTATTCGCCTAGAAAATATCTTTAAAATCTATGGAAGTGGTGAAACCGAAGTCAAAGCCCTCAATGATGTGAATTTGACGATCCATGAAGGCGAATATTGTTCAATTATGGGGCCTTCTGGTTCTGGTAAATCCACAGCCATGAATATTATCGGCTGTTTAGATCGCCCCACCACCGGACATTATTATTTAGATAACCTTGATGTCGCCCAAATGAACGATGCAGATTTAGCAAAAATCCGCAATAAAAAACTGGGGTTTGTCTTCCAACAATTCCACTTATTACCCCAACTGACAGCCTTAGAAAACGTCATGTTACCAATGGTTTATGCCAGCGTCAACCCCAGCGAAAGACGCGATCGCGCCACTGAAGCATTGACAAAAGTCGGTTTAGAAAAGCGCCTCAATAATAAACCCACGCAATTATCTGGTGGACAGCAGCAACGGGTTGCGATCGCTCGTGCTATAGTTAACCGTCCCGTTGTCCTCCTCGCCGATGAACCCACAGGCGCACTTGATTCCCACACAACCCAGGAAGTCTTGGATATTTTCACCGAATTAAATGACAGTGGAATCACCGTTGTCATGGTGACTCATGAATCAGAAGTGGCGCGTCAAACCCAACGTATTGTTTGGTTTCGTGATGGCGCAGTTGTTCACAGCAACTTAACACCAAAAGATTTAACTCAAGTCACAATGTCCTCATAAAAATCTCCCCTCTCCTTAATAAGGAGAGGGGTTGGGGGTGAGGTTCCATATTTTATTATTCCCGATTCCCCAGCACAGACGTGATGAATCAGACGCGATGAATCAGACGCGATGAATCGCGTCTCTACAAGTTACGGTTACAAACTAGGGGTTTTGCCGGTTTGTGCTTGTGTCTCAATTGGCTGAACGTCGCTGTAGCCCATTTGACCCGCAATGGTGCGGAACACAGATATTTGTCCTTCAAAATCTAGTTTTTCAGTTTGGGAAAGCAAATTTTTGATTGCATCAGTACGCTGGTAATTATCTGGCATTCCTACTACTTGATCTCCCATAGCCGCAGCCCAAGCATACCAAACTAAAAGTTGATTATTTTCTTTAATCGCGCCATAAGCACGGGAATAATCTGTGTCTTTACCCTCCACAATATCCCGCATAATTGTTAATTGTTGCTCTGGTGACAACTTTAAATAGTCTCCTAAAAGCAGGGGTGCAAGTTCTGGTTCAGCCGCATCTGGAGCCGCAGGAGTAATGGATTTACCCATTTTTTTATAAACAAAATAAAACCATGCTAATTTAGCATCAGTATCTAAGGCATTAAACCCTTCAACTACTTTTATAGTTTCATTACTTAGTGCTTGGGAAACTGTTTTATTTGAAGTTTTAGTCACAATGGGTCTCCATGATTAATCAATTCAATTCATGATTACCAAGCTTTATTAGTAAGAATCTACTGCCTAAAGAAAGAGTTATATTAAATAGCTTTGATCTATCTTTAGAGGATGTATAAATCTCTCCCTAGACAGAAAGAAAATTGCGAATAGCTTTGGTAAGATCGCTCCAGCAATTGCAAAATTACCCAAGGCGTTATTTATGGCTGATCAAGTGAAACCAGATGCAAATCAAGCTATTACCCATGATGCACAATTAGCTGCTGATAATCTGGCTAGTGGTGAAGAAAAAGCAGCAAAGGTTGATTTTGAATCCGATTATGCAGCTGCACAGGAATTTAGTGTGAGTGAAATCGACCGGACAAATGAAGGTGCAGCAGCCGCTTCAGCCGCCACAGCACCGCAACAAAAAGTTTCTGAAGTCAAAGAAACAAAAACTGAAGCGCAATCATCAGGGAACCCCAAAGACTATGTAGAAATGGCCAAGGAACTTGGGGGTTCTAGAACTGACGCTGTAACTAATGTTAGCGATGATTTAATTCAAAAAGCTTTTAAAAAAGGTCAATCAAAACAGTAATTTTTTCCAAAATTTACCCGAAATAAATATGGTATTTTCAAAGCCTCTTTCCCATAGGATGAGAGGCTTTAAAAGAGTTTAATTCGGTCAAGTTTGGCAGTTAACAAACAACCTCTCAGCACTTTTTGACAACTTCTAGGAGTTCGCTGGGATGGTTAATTAGAAAATCTGGCTTTTGTTTAGCTAAAGCTTCGGAAGAATTAAAGCCCCAAGTGACTGCAATTACTTTAATATTAGCTTTTTTTGAAGCTTCTATATCCCTGGTTTCATCCCCGACATAAATGACTGCTTGAGTTTTGAGTTGTTTTTGCCTTAAAACGTTATTAATTATGGTTGTTTTCCCAAAAATTGTGACTCCTGAATAAATAAAGTCGAATAAATATTCTAATTCGTTATTTTTCAGAAAAGCTGTGACATTTTCTTGAGAATTAGACGTAATAATTCCTAATCTATAACCTTCGTTTTGCAGTTCTGTTAAAGCTTCATGAATACCCAGGATCGGTTTAAATTCTTTAATTTTGTATTTTAATTCGCCTTTAACTTTCTTGAGGAGAAACGGAATTTTAAATAAAGAGATTCCTGAGTATTTAATAATTTCTCTAGAGCTAAAAGTTCTGAGTAGGGCAAGTTCCTCTGGAGTAATTTGGATATAACCAAACTCTAAAGCTAAACGATTGGCAATAGTCACAAGAGCATCTACTGTATCCGCAATCGTGCCATCAAAATCAAAAATAATTACTTTCTGGGTCATTCGTTAACTTTGGATGCGTCAAGATTAGCACGGGCATTTCGCCTTAACATTTCTGGCTTAATCCGCCGCAAGGCAGATGCAGGAAATCGTTTATCCCACTCCTCTTTTGAGATGTTGGCTAATTCTATCAGATGAGGGGCAATATTAGCAGGATAAGGTTGAAAATCTGCTACATCAGTTGTCTGGGCAAAACGCTGATTCCACGGACACACATCTTGGCAAATGTCGCAACCTGCAACCCAACCTTGTAAATTGGGTGCTATTGTCTCAGGTAATGTTTCTGACCGATTTTCGATGGTATGATAGGCAATGCAGCGATTAGCATCAACTACAAAGGGTTGGGTAATTGCCCCTGTGGGACAAGCGTCTAGACAACGAGTGCAGCTACCACAGTGTTCTGTATGTGGGCGATCGCTCTCTAATTGCAAATTTGTGATCATCTCTCCTAAAAATACCCAAGAACCATATTCTCTAGTAATCAGATTACCATTTTTGGCAATCCAACCGATTCCGGCTCGTTGCGCCCAAACTTTATCTTGTACCGGGCCAGTGTCTGCATAATATCTCGCTTGAATACCTGCACCCAGTGATTCTAGCCACAACATCAGCGCCTTCAGCTTTTTATGCATCACTTTATGATAGTCCCTACCCCAGCCATAACGCGAAATTTTGGCGTATTCTTCGCCTTCAGGACGTTGGTCTGGTGTGTAGTAATTGAGGGCGACAGATATTAGCGATCGCACCTCTGGCATAATTAAGCTCATATCCTGACGCTTGGGGCTATTCATCCACTCCATATCGGCGTGATAACCCAGACTTATCCAGGCTTTTAACCTCTGTGCGTCGGTATTATCTACTCCATCTACAGCAGTAATACCGACTTTGTGAAATCCCAACTCTCTGGCTTTTTCTTTAACTACACTGCTGCTAGTCACAGAATGCTGATCCATTTTTCTTAGGTGTATTTAGCCGCAATTATCGGCAGCTTATTTATACATTATCCTTTGAAAACCTGGGTTCAACATTTGCTAACCCACCGCTATATAATAATTATTGAATTTTTGTTAAGCAATAATACAATATATAACTAAAGAGGTTTTGCACTTTTGGCAATCTCTTTCCACAGGATCTTTTTTTAATTTTATTTTTAACTTTCAATTAACTTCAGCTAGCCTATTTAAGGTAAATATATGACAAATGCTGAATCTATTGAGGCAACGCAGAGAAATGTCGCCGCTAGAACCACAGAAAAATTCCAGATAGACGGAATCGCCGAACCCACTATCCTGCGTTACTTTGAAACTCTCAACGCCGGAGAATTTCCAGCAACTGCGGCCTTATTTGCTGATGATGGGGTGATGTATCCGCCCTTTGAATCTGGTATTGTGGGACCAGAGGCGATCGCTCTCTATTTAGAACAAGAAGCTGACAATATTCAAGCTTGTCCGCGTCAAGGAATTGTCGAAACTTTAGAACATGACCAAATCCAGTTTCAGGTGACAGGTAAAGCGGAAACTTCCTGGTGTGGTGTCAATGTCACTTGGTTCTTTATCCTCAACCGACAACGGCAAATTGTCAACGCTAAAATCAAACTGTTAGGTTCTCCCCAGGATTTACTGGCTCTGCGTCGGGAAAATTAGCCCAAATTTTCATCTGGGTTATTTTTTGGTGACAGATGTTTGCAGCAAAGAGCGCATTAACAATTTCCGACCTAACTCAATATCTGATGGCGCACATTGCCATTCTGGGTGTGCCGTCATTAATAAACTATCTAACGTTTCTTGATCAAACAGATGCCAAATTGGAGCATCATTAATTTCCGCTTCCACAGCGTAACAATTAGGACTAATACAGTGAATTGTACAATCACTGGCAATTCTGTTCACAGTCATTTGTTCCCCAGGCTGCAAAGAGCGAAATTGGCGGATAGCTTGCTTCAATTCATCCATTGAAGAAACTACCAATCCAGGTATAGCTATTGTGAAATTGCTGTCTCCATTCACTGAAATCCAATAATGACGACTGGGGTCGATACCCTGTAGCCAAGGTGATTCATCATCAAGGCGATAGCGTGGCGACAAACAAAATAAAGCTTGCATAGATTTCGTCATAACAACTTTGGTTGACTCAGTGTAATTCTTTACCCGCTCGTCTATCCTGGGAGTTGTAGAGCTATGCCATTAGCTTTTTTGCTGTAGATATAAAATCGGCTTTTAGGCTTGCTACTATATCCAGTATTTAATAATTACCACTGATAAATCAACTTAAATTAGCAAAAATTATGATTTAACTTCATCTTTATTCACAATACCCGTGGCGCTAACAGCACTACTGGAAAATCGGCAATTACCAGACTTTTTATGTAAGTGAGCGTAAACAATACTGAAAAAGTCTAGCAATCGTCAATTTAGCCAACCAAAATTGTCAAAATTTCTAACTAGTTAATTCTGGTAGAGTAGCTTCTAACTTGAGGCAATTTGCACCATCAACTTGTAACTGATATTCAACATTATCCATCAGACGATTCATAATCAGCCATCCATAACCGCCTTCTTGTTTATCTGTAGGATTGGGCGGAAAGTAGGTAGCGATATCAAAGCCTTCGCCATAGTCCCAAATTTCTATGGCAATATCTCGGTTTTTCAGTTCCAAACGCAATAGAACCGGCAAACTAGGCTGTTCTTTGTGGGCATGACGGACTGCATTTGAATATGCTTCCACCAAAGCTAGCCGCAAACGACTTGATTGCCTTGACCAATCAACTGATTCTTTAAGGTGTATTTTTAAGCACCCTAATAGCCAGCCTTCGACGATATTTAAATAATTCAGATCACTTGGTACATGAAGCTCACTTTTCATTACCTATAAAACCTCCAGTGAGAGTATAGTTTGATCATCTTCTTGAATGTGGTGATCGGCTTGAATGCGAGCTAGTAAATTTTCAAGAGAAAGTGGTTGGGGTTCTCTTTGTAAAATTGTCCAAAGCCCTTCTTGATTGAGCATAGAACGGCTGATTAGCTGTCGGCTATCCACAGTAGTTCCAGGATTTAAAAATTTATTTGATACCATAGCTTCAGTAATTCCATCACTAGCTAGTAATAAGGTATCTCCTGAAGCGAGAGTTAAGCGACCCGATTTTGCTTGCCACTGGGGCAATATACCTAAAGGAATGCCACGCACTTTGAGATAATTCGGGTTAACGGCGACATTGTTTTGATGGGACCAAACTAAAGGATAGATGTGACCGGCATTAGCATAAACTAATTCTTTGGTTGTAGGAGTATAACGAGCAAGGACGAGGGTAATGAAGCAATTGTTGCCAATCAAGTCATCACCAAGAGCGTTGTTGAGGTGATGTACCACTACATTTGGCTCGGCTGGTGTTTCTTGAGCTAATTCTCGGCGTAATACCGAAATTGCACTAGCCATGAATAAAGCAGCTGGGACACCTTTACCGGAAACATCACCCACGGCTAACCATAAATCGCCCTTGGGATGGACAAATACCTCAAAAAAATCTCCTCCCACTTCATGGGCTGGGTAGCAACAGGCTTGCACCTTCCCACCATTGATATCTGGTAGAGTTTGGCGGAGCAGATTGTGCTGAATTTGGCGAGCCACTTCCAATTCAGTGCCGAGCTGTGCTTGCTTTTCTTGGAGGCGCTGGTAGAGTTTTGCTTGGGAGAGAGCTAAAGCTGCTTGTTCAGCTACACCTGCCATCAGTTGAATTTCTTCCTCTTGCCAAAGTTGTTCCTTTCCCCACTGGTAGATAGCAAGGACAGCTAGCAAATGCTGCTGGTAGGCCAGTGGTACAACCATCTGTTGAGAGTTGTTGCCGTCATAAGTATCTTGAGTCAGTTGATAATGGCGGGTTTGGAGAACTTTTTCAATTAACAGACTGGGATCGTAGGTAAAATCAGGGCAACTGGAGTTAGAGTCTTGGTAACAAAATTCCTCTTCTGTCAAGCGATCGCCTTCTACTGGTCTGAGTAAACAACAAGTTGTTGCAAATGAGTGTCCAATAGTAGCCACAATTTTTTGCAGCATACTGTCGTAATCCAGGGATTCCCGAATTGCCGTTGTCACCGCATTGAACAAAGATTCTCGCCGCAAAGCCCGACTTAACTCGCGGGTACGCTTCTTGACTAGGCAATATGTATCAGTGGCTTGCTCAACTAATACCTTAAGTTGTTCAGGACTCCAGGGTTTGGTGATGTACTTGAACACTTGACCAGAATTAATTGCCGCTACCAAGTCTTCAACATCAGTAAAGCCAGTTAGTAAAATCCGAATTGTATCGGGAAATCGCTCCACTGTGAGACTAAGAAAGTCGGTACCGTTCATTTCCGGCATCCTTTGATCCGAAATAATCACAGCCATCTCGCCTTCTTTGTCGAGAATTTCTAGCGCACTCAAAGCATGATTGGCTTTATATACTTGAAAGTCTCGCCTAAAAGTACGATAGAGTAAATCTAAGTTGTCCTGCTCATCGTCTACGACCATGAGCTTCAGTTTGCCTGTGTCTGTTACAGTCATATTTGACTTTAAATTTTGGGATACTAAAATGGCGAGATTTTGCAATTTTTATCCCACCTATTACCTCAAGGTTAAAAATAATCTCTAAAGAGAAGTTACCCACTTGGAGCTGATAAATTCACTCAAAGTTTTTAATTTCGGTGGAGTTGGTTTCATGGTTTTTACACTCAAATTTAACTTTATCCCACCAATCCAGAACGCAAGGCGCGTACTGCCGCTTGGGTACGGTCATCGGCACATAGCTTATTCAAAATATTTCTGACGTGTGTTTTTACAGTCCCAACAGTAATATATAGTCGTTCGGCAATCAGTGCATTGCTACAACCTTCAACGATTAACTGTAGCACTTCTAACTCCCTTTCTGTAAGGGTATAAGTGTCAGTATTTTCTTCGTCCTCAGATTCTGAGTTGGGCAAAATATTTTTCTGACCCGTGGAAACAGTTTCCCGTAATGGAGGATTCTTTTGGGCTTGTTGCAACACAATTCGCGCGATCGCTGGATCAATCCAAGCATTGCCATTGTAAGTAACTCGTATGGCTTCGAGCAAATTATCAAACTTGATATCCTTCATACAGTAAGAGTCTGCCCCAGCCGCAAAAGCTGCCAGCACGGCTTCTTTGTTGTCCTGAAGGGTTAGAATTAGCACCTTTGTGGCGGAATCGTCTCCATTGGTGAAAGCTTTTAATTCCCGCGTCAGTTCAATACCATCCTTGTCTGGTAAACCAATATCGATAATTGCAATATCAGGCTGTACCTTTTTTAACATTTTTAAACCGGCCGCCGCATTGGCAGCTTCTCCGACAACTTCAACTTCATCCTTTTGTAGTAAAGCCGTCCGAATACCTACACGAGTCAGGTCATGATCTTCAATCAGAGCAATACGAATCTTACTCATAGTCAAATTGCGTACGTTACATTACTTTAACTTTAAAATCAAGTTCACCGAATCTCTTTGCTCTGTCAGCCCGCGAATGTGATTTGTGGGAAATGCCTGCCTCGAAATTTCAATATAGATGCATGGTAATAAGTCATCATTCCTGATTATGGCTAAATTTTATCTTGATGGATACCGAAATGAAGCTCATGCAGTCTGATCACACAGCAGCGCGCATAAATTATTGGTTGCTCAATTTTTCACAGACGGTCTGTAGAAAAATTTGATAAACTTACGGCCTGGAGAATCTGGTGTGAGTCTAATTTAAGATCGGGCTATGTTTAAACCGCCTCAAATGTTTTCGGTACTGGGAATACCAGTTCATGTCATGAGTAACTATCCAGGCTGGTTGCTGGAATGCCTACAACACAGCAGAGGGACTCATGTAGTTACGCTGAATGCAGAAATGACTATGCAGGCAGAACGCAATCCAACTCTGGCTCAAATAATTCAAAATGCCGAGCTAGTAATTCCAGATGGTGCGGGGGTAGTTTTGTATTTACGTTGGCTTTTCTGGCAAAAAGTCCAGCGTTGTCCAGGTATTGAGCTAGCAGAAACCCTGTTGCAAGAAATCGGACAACAGCAAACAGACACAAAACTCTTTTTCTATGGTGGAGCAACTGGAGTAGTTGCAAAAGCCGCAGAATTTTGGCAGCAGCAAATCCCCACATTGAATATAGTAGGTACTAATTCTGGCTACCATACTCCAGAACAAGAAGAGGAATTAAAACAAAGACTCACTCAATTACAGCCACAACTGATTTTTGTCGGTTTGGGAGTACCACGTCAAGAGTTGTGGATTGCCCAAAACCGTCATTTATGCCCCCAAGCAATTTGGATTGGTGTTGGTGGTAGCTTCGATATTTGGTCAGGGATAAAAACTCGCGCTCCGGCTTGGTTAGGAAATAACAACTTGGAATGGCTGTATCGGCTTTATCAAGAACCCTGGCGTTGGCGGCGGATGTTGGCTTTGCCAGAATTTGCTGTGAAAGCTTTTATTTATCGTTTGACTACCAGGGGTGCAATATAGTCCTAATTGCCCAGATGCGATAACTCGCGTCTGGGCAATACTGCTGTGTGTTATTACTGAGTAAAGTAATTAAAGCTTTAACAAATTTTCATTTTTAGACTTTCAATTTGAGATTCCCAGGCAAAAACGGGGAATCCTGGTTTTAAGGTGCAGATCAAATCACAAACTTCCCGCTATTTGCTTGAGGACTTGAGGAAAGTTGAGAATGCCAGGATTAACAACCCCAAAAACTACTGATAAATCAATTAACACAGAAGACCGCCCAACTCAACAGCATATTAGCAACACAGAGGCAATGGTACAATTACGCTCTGTGACGAAAACCTATACAAATGGCTGTCATGCTTTATTGGATGTCAATTTAGAGGTCAAAAAAAAGGGATTTTTATTTATCACTGGGCCTAGTGGTTCAGGGAAATCAACGCTGTTAAAACTGTTGTATGGTGAGGAGTTAGCAACACAGGGCGATGTGATTGTGAATGATTGTAATGTGAAGACTTTGCGAGGCGATCGCCTGTCAGAATTACGCAGACGTATTGGGATTGTCTTTCAAGACTACAAATTGATTCCTCAGCGTACAGTGGCAGAAAACATCACTTTTGTTTTGCAAGCTCAAGGATATACACGTAAGGAAATTCACCGACGTTTAGCACCAACTTTGAAGTTAGTAGGTTTACTGAGTAAAGCCGATTGCTTTCCCGATCAACTTTCTGGGGGAGAACAACAACGGGTAAGTATCGCGCGGGCGATTGTTGGCACACCTCCGTTACTATTGGCTGATGAGCCAACAGGTAATCTTGATCCTGATAATTCTTGGCAAGTTATGCAGATTCTCCAAAAATTAAATACCTTTGGCGCAACCGTAATTGTGACTACCCATGATGAACAATTAGTACGTCGTTGCAATCATCCAGTAGTGCAAGTCCGTAACGGACGCATTTATCGACAATCGCCAAACGTTCATAGCCATTATCAACCATGACTAGTTAACCTGATTTGCGCCAACTTCCTGATTTCCTTTCTTTCGGCAACATATCCTTTATATTTCACTTCTAAATTTGTAGCGACTGTCATACAAATTGTTTGAGTTAAAAGCAATGCCAAAATTGGGCTTTACTGCTCGCAGAGGAATTTCCGTAATCCTGATTATGCTGCTGGGAACGGGTTTAACCATAACCTCATTACAATATAAGCAGCCAGCCAACTGCCAAAGCTTGTGTATGAAGTCACCCTGTCAAGTTGGGGAATGTCAATTTGGTGAGCAAAGAGCAGGCTTTCCATTACCATTCATCTGGGATACAGAACAGGGTTCTCCTACTAGCAGTTGGGGCAAAGCTGATCTAGATGGCGATTTGACTTCTCTAAACTATAAGGCATTTGTCCTGAATATCTTGTTTTATAGCCTCTTTTTGTGGCTAGTTGGAAAAATTGTTATTTTTGGCAAACGCCTCAGATGGCGATGAGATGCTTTTCATCCTCTCCTGTGTTAATCTTGCTGTCAGCCTCAGTTAGAGGGAAAAATGAATTTTTCAGCGACCTACATTAGGAATGAATGCGAACTTTCAATTTTGTAGATTTCGGGATCAAAGTTGTCAGTTTTTCGGATAGTAGCGATCGCCTGTTATCCCAGGCTTGTAAACTGTCTAAAGCTGCATCTCTGATTACTGTTTCCTGCTCTTGAGTTAGTAATAGTCGCAAGCATTGAACAACTTCTTCTTGCATTTGTGAATCAACTCGCTGACTGGTGATGATTTTAGTTAATTGTCGTATAGCAATTAAACGTTTCAAGGAGTCTGGTTCTGTTAAATTCACCAATAACTGATCAACATGATTTTGCTCTTGGTTGCCGTAAAAGCTGACGATTTGCCACATTAATAAAATTAAAGTTAATAACGTTCCTAAACCTTGCACAATCGCACCAGCCGCAATCCAGGAACTTTTGGAGTCAACCCAGATAGCAGCAGCCATGTATGTGCTAACAGTGGCAATACCGCCACTACCTACCGCTAAGGCTAAACGACAATTGGGGCTGTTTAAGAACTTCCACACTTGAGATAAGCGCAATTGCCAGTCCCATTTCTGCATTGAGTAAACTAATAACATCACCCCAACGCCAACCAGAATTGCCAATAGCAGTTTCCAGTTCCACAACAGCATGGCCACAATAATTGTGAAAAAGCCGAGAATGCCTCCGGGACCGGACAAAGGCTTGAAGGTTCTGGGCTTTGAATTGAGCGACTTGTGGGAAATCTGGTTAAGCAGTTGCTTCCCAAAAAATGAAGCCTTGGCCATAGTGTTTACCTACTTAATTACAATAATCTTTAATCATAAATCCTTGTCTGTTAGCAATTACAAGCAAATAAATTTTTGAGAATAGCCCAAAAATTACTTACTTAATCTGACAAGGGCTAGAGGTGCAGAGTTTTTGGTTAGCCGATAATCAGAATTGTGGTCTGTTTGCATCCAACAGGTCAGGGCTTTGGGGTCAAGCAACTATCGGTCATATCCAGTAACCATTACATACATTTAATCAACACCTATGTTTCAGCCACAAGGATTTGAGCAACGCTCCATAATTACCTCACTAGGTAAGATGGTTTATTATACTGCCACTAGCTCACCTTGGCAGGAAAATTCCACTGCCAAACAAGATGAGAGGGAAACTTTAGTATTCCTACATGGCTTTGGTGGTGGGTCTTCTGCTTATGAGTGGTCGAAAGTTTATCCGGCTTTTGCTGCCGAATATCGCGTTTTAGCACCAGATTTAATTGGTTGGGGTAGGTCTGAGCATCCAGCCCGGAACTACATGATTGATGACTATCTCACAACGATTCGGGAGTTTATCCAACAGACTTGTACAGGTCCTGTGAAAGTGATTGCTTCTTCCCTGACTGCGGCCTTTACAATTCGAGTGGCGATCGCCTATCCTGATTTATTCCAGTCTTTAATACTGATCACACCAGCCGGACTCTCGGATTTTGGCGAAGACTACTCTCGCAGCGTTTTTGCCCAGATAGTCAGCGTTCCCATTATTGACCGCCTACTTTATAGCACTGGAATTGCCACAAGCGCGGGTATTCGTAACTTTTTAGAACAACGGCAATTTGCCCAGTCTAATCGTATATACGAAGAAATTGTCACAGCTTATCTGCAATCTGCCCAACAACCCAATGCTGAATATGCCGCCCTTTCCTTTGTCCGTGGCGACTTATGTTTTGATTTGTCCTTATACATTCAACAATTGACAACTCCCACCGCGATTATTTGGGGACAAAAGTCAGAATTTACTGGACCAGAAATTGGTCGTCGTCTTTCCGAAAAAAATCCCCAAGCTATCCGAATATTTCAACCATTAGAAAATGTAGGATTAACGCCTCAGTTGGAACTACCAGCCGTAACTATTGGGTTAATTCGCCAATTTTTTCCTATGTTAGATTAGTGATTTTATAGCCTTGTAGAGACGCGATTTATCGCGTCTTCTTGTAGAGATTTATCGCGTCTTCTTGTAGAGATTTATCACGTCTTCTTTGAGATTTATCACGTCTTCTTTGAGATTTATCGCGTCTTCTTTGAGATTTATCGCGTCTTCTTGTAGAGATTTATCTTCTTCTATTATTTATCTAACAATCGGACATCGATCACAGTAGAATTAAAATTATAGTTAAAACCTTCTAATTCAAAAGTCGTCCCAATTTTTACTTGGCTCTTACCTAAAACTAGCCCACTGTCAGTAACTTGAGCTTTACCTTCTAAAGTTAAAAGCATATCTGTACTAAAATTGTTGCTCCTGGGGTCTGGTAATTCTTTAACAGAACCATCTGGTTGGGAAACTGTTAAGGTTCTAGGTAGGACTTGAACAGATTTGATCCCAATCTGACCGTAGGGTTGATTGCGGATAATCACGTTAGTTTTACCGCCTTTTGTTAATCCTTGATCAAATAACCGCTCAGGATCGCGGACATTCAAACCACGAACGGCTAAATCTACCTCAATGGGTACGGTTTTAGTCCCAACTTGGGCAACAGAGCCAGTAGTTCCAGGAAAAACAAATATACCAATTATTACTAGTAAAATTACCAGTGCAGCACCGAAATCAAGGAGATTGATTTTGCCGAACAAACGTCCTTTGGAATCTAAAATAGCCATAGAAACTTTTCCTAGATATATAGCTGGGGAGTGGGGAGTGGGGAGTGGGGAGTAGGGTAAAAACCTTTCGGTATCTAACTTTTATGATCAGTTTATGTCCTAACGTCCTTGGCGGTTGCTATAAGCAGAATAATTGATTTTAGCAATAAGTTTTGTCAGGGACGGCAAGTTTCCCGACGTAATCGCTCAAAGCATCTGGTTTTTGTAGTTAGTTATGCGACATTTTATCACGGGTTGGCAAATAGGAAGCAGGAGAAAATTATGGCTATTTTTAGAGATATAGCAACTGCCCAGGAGATTAAGACATAAACGGATCATCAGACTTAGACACCATTCGGGTTTTAACCCACTCCCCACTCCCCACTCCCCACTCCCCAGTCATACTGGTATATAACTTTTGTTTGAAGTCAAGAATGCAACTTAGAAGGCTCTAAATCCGTCCTCTAGTTTATCCCATTAACCTGATGACAATGAATTTGAAAGGATTTTTGGCAAATCATCATCCTGGACGGCGACGTTGGTTTTATCCGTTGATTTCGGTAGTAGTCGCCGTCACTCTGTGCCTGAATACACCCATATCGGCAAATGCCTTTGATATCCGGTCTCTTCTGTTCCGGGGAATACAGGTAATTCAGATGTCTAATATGTCTGATCGCCAAGAGGTTGATCTTGGTAGGCAGATGAATCAGCAGTTGCAAAGTAGTAATATTCGATTTAGCCGTAATTCTCAAATTAATCGCTATGTAGAACAAATTGGTCAACGCTTGGTAGCTAGTAGCGATCGCCCTAATCTTCCTTTTACCTTCCAAGTCGTTGATGATAACGCTATCAATGCCTTTGCTACTTTGGGCGGTTATGTATACATCCACACAGGTTTGATGAAAGCCGCAGATAATGAAGCGGAACTAGCTAGTGTAATTGCCCATGAAATTGGTCACATTGGCGGCAAACACTTAGTACAACAGATGCGGCAAAGAGAGATCGCTGGTGGTTTAGCTTCAGCCGCAGGTTTAGATCGCAATGCTGCCGTGGGAATTGGTTTAGAATTAGCACTCAACCGTCCCCGCAGTCGTCAAGATGAATTTGATGCCGATAATAGAGGATTAAGAGCGTTAACACAGGCTGGTTATGGTCAGTCGGCAATGGTTTCCTTTATGCAAAAGCTGATGCAAGGGAGGGGTTCTGTGCCGACATTTTTGAGTACTCACCCTGGTACAGGCGATCGCATCAAAGCCCTCCAAAGTTCTATTAATGCCAAACCTAGCAATCAGCGTGACGGATTAGATAATGCTGCTTACCGAGCTAATATCCGCAGCATACTTTAATTGAAATGTCAACAATTGTCTATGCTCGCTGCTTATGGCGGCGAGCCTGCTCTTTTGGCAGGTTCAACCATGATCACCCCTTCGGCTAGAGGTAAGGTGCGAACACAATTGTTAAAAACGTTGACTTGATAAATTAAGTTATTTGTAGCGTCCAATCCAGTTAACCAGCCACTGCGGGGATGATAAGCACCAGTATCTATATCTAGCCATCCTTGCCCTTGTGCCAACTTACCAGGGGTAACGCCAGGGAAGGTAAAGGTGATGGTATGGCCGATGATCATCAGCTTATCAGCAAAGTATGGTTGCGAAATGCAGTGAAATTCATCACGTATCCAGCAAAATTGTTCGGCAGTTTGTTCTGCTAAAGATAATTCAGGATCAACGCCAGCATGAGTTAACCAAATATCTCCCAAATCGAGATACAGAGGCAAACTTTTCAACCAATCCAAATGTTCGTCAGGAATACTCGCTTCTTCGTAACTGGCTATAGTTGCTTGCCCTCCACCATACAGCCATGCTTGCATTGCGGATGCAGAAGTGTTACTACCAGTCAAAATACTTAATAACATCTGCTCATGATTTCCCAGCAGACACGCATAATTATTGTCCTTGACAAAATCAATTACCTGTGCGCTTTTAGGACCACGATCAATTAAGTCTCCCAAAAAGTATACTTGATCGTCTGATGTGGGGGCGATCGCCTCCATCAATGTCATCAAACCTTCATAGTGTCCATGTACATCCCCAATCACAATTCGACGTTGGCTAGTTTCGCTCATCGGTTCTTAGCTTCAATAGTTGGGCTGAATAGTTTTGCTACAGTCTAACTTCTTTGGTTTCCGCAACAATATGTAAACAGTATTTGACAAATGTTACTTTCATCATAATTGAATTTTTACCTGTTAAATTATATCGGCAAAAAAAGACACAAAGTGCAACTTGTTCGTCAGACATCGCCGACCCAAGCAATAGAGTAAGACGGAAACTTTTGCCGGCAGTTTCCCAGCCTGCAAATTTTAGCCAAATTAGCTTAAAATTTAGGCAATGGCTGTATTACTAACTCCCAACTACATCATGTCTGATAACTTCTCTCCTGAAATCAGCTCACGCATTTGCAGTCACATGAACGATGATCATGCTAATGCGGTGGTTCTTTACGCCCAGGCTTTTGGCGGTGTTACAGATGCGACAACCGCAGAAATGCTGTCAATTGACGCTGAGGGGATGAATTTAACCGCACAGGTAAATTCTGAAACTGTCCCAGTTCGGATTCAAGTTCGGATTCAGTTCGATCATACTTTAGTAGACTCCGAAGATGCTCACCAAACTTTGATTGCAATGGTGAAGCAAGCACGGGTTCAGGCAAAATAGGAATTGCGTTAGTTCAGATGGAATTAATGTGTATATTGATACTTGTATAAATTTTAATCTCTGAAGTATCAAACCATAGTTTATGTCTAGTCAGGTTGAGTAACTATACTAAAATTGTAATAGTCAATTTTAATACGCAGTAATAATCTTGATTCTCCAAAACAGTGATCCTGATTAAAGAGAAATCATTAACTAACTGCTTCATGAAAATAAATACCAGTCCCCTCGCGTTAGCCAATCAGCCTACTAGCATAACACATTGATTATGTTGAATCCAGGTTATCAGAGAAATGTTGAGGATTTACGTCAGTTAGCCTCTATGTTTTGGCCTTCAAAGTTATCAAAACAAGAAGCAGAACTGAGTGTAATTCCCAAACTGATAGAAACGCAAGACCAATTTATTGCTATTTTGAGTGTTAGCGTATCTAATTTAAACGGACTATTTCAAATTATTGAATCTTCCAGCCTCCCAGCAAATCTATTTTTGAAACATTTGCTTGTTTTAGCTGACTTTGGGGGTGAGATGATTCAGAGATTAAATAGTCAGTTTGAATCAATATTTCCTTCTAAAAGGTTAGATTATTTATGGGATACAAAAAGCTATTCTTATAGTTTTCTAGTTTTGCCTGTATCGGGTCAACTCAATAATACTAAACTTGGTATAACTGGCAAAAAGATACTGGAAGACCAACCTCTTTCCCAACTACACAAAGACGTTATAGCTTTGATTTTGTTTGGTAGTAATTCCACAAACGAAAAAGCTTCAGAAATCCTAGTGAAATGTGAAATTGGTAACTACATAGGTAGAACAGATAAGTTACAACAATTTATTAAACAAAGATATATCTGGGTTAGTCGCATTACTGCTGGTTCGCAATCAAATAGTTTAGGACAAATTACTCAAACTTTTGTCAAAGAATATTTAGAAAATCACCTTAATCTTCCAAATGTTGATATAAAAGCAAATGGACAGATACCAGGGGTAAGTCATACTGAAGACAATAATCCGACAACATTTGATATTGTACTTTCTCAAGAAAATAAGTATGTAGCTATAGAAGTCAGCTTTCAAGTAACTACTAATAGTGTGATTGAGAGAAAAGCTGGACAAGCAAAATCGCGGTTTGAACAAATTGAAGCACTTGGATATAAAATAGGTTATGTCCTTGATGGTGCTGGCAACTTTCAAAGAGAAAATGCACTCAGGATAATTTGTTCATATAGTCATTGTACAGTGGCGTTTTCTCGTGAAGAACTTGATGTATTTTGTGATTTTTTAAAGGAATATTTTTTAGACAGATAAATCATTTTAATTTTTAGGTAAAAAACTATTTAACAAGATGCAAAAAATTAGGTTCATTGACTTATTTTCAGGAATAGGGGGAATTAGATTAGCCTTTGAACAAGCGGCTAATTCCTTAAATATAGAAAGTGAATGTGTTTTAAGTAGCGAAATCAATACAGATGCTCAATTCGTTTATGAAACCAACTTCAATCACAAGTCTTTAGGTGATGTCCGACTGATAGAGAAACTACCAGAACATGAAATATTATTAGCTGGTTTCCCCTGTCAATCATTTTCTCATGCTGGTAAAAAAGAAGGTTTTAGCGATACACGAGGGACACTATTTTTTGAAATCACCAGATTACTGGATACATATAAACCACAAGCTTTTATTTTTGAAAATGTCCGAGGAATTTACAGTCATGACCAAGGTAAAACTCTGGTAACTATTAAACACGAAATCCAAAAAAGAGGTTACAGCTTTGATGCTTTTTTACTCAACAGTGCAAACTTTGGTTTACCACAAAACCGTGTCCGAATTTATTTAATAGGTATTTTAAACGCCACGCCTAAGTTTGATTTGATGTCAGATGTGGGACCTAAAGATTCTCATACTTATAATCCGCAACAGATGTGTTTATTTCATCAAACCAAAAAAACTGCAACTGTTGCTGATATTTTAGAAGATAATCCTAGTAGTAAATATGATTGTTCTCCAGCATTTATTAATGCTTTAAAACGCATATTCAACAATGATTTAAATCGCTTACACGGCGTGAGACTAATTGATTATCGAGGAGGAAACTCCATTCATTCTTGGGAATTAGGATTGCGTGGTGAATGTAGTGCAGAAGAAATTGCATTGATGAACCAGTTTATATTAAAAAGACGAAATAAAGAATTCGGTTGCGAACAAGATGGTAAATTATTAACTCAGGAACAAATAGCTAGTTTTTGTGATTATCCTCATCTGGGAGAAGTTTTAAACTCACTTGTTGCCAAGAAATATCTTAAACTAATTAATGGAAAATATAAACCTTTATCTGGTAATTTTTCATTTGAAGTTTATAAATTTGTAGACCCAAATAAAATTTCAGTAACATTAGTTGCTAGTGATGCCAATCGATTAGGGGTGTATCACAATCAGCGAGTGCGACGACTAACTCCTCGTGAAGCAGCAAGGTTACAAGGTTTTCCAGATAGTTTTCTACTTCATCCCAATGATGATAAAGCTTACCATCAACTAGGAAATTCGGTAAGCATTAATGTAGTTAAAGCTGTTGCTGAAGAAGTGTTACTAAAAATGTTGTCTTATTCTCAACCAAAAACAGAGAAAATTGAGGAATTAGTTATCTAATATCATGTCCGTTTAATTAGTGACGATTGCCACAATCATGTCACCCCACCCCCAACCCCTCCCCGCAAGCGAGGAGGGGAGATAAAGCAAAGGTTTAGCAGGTTTTCGCGTTTCGTAAGTATTCAACCGGACTTGATATAACAAATTCTAGAACTATTTTTCTGCCCTTAATAACCAAAAGCCTGTATAAGTCATCCCGGAATCATCGGGTTGAACTAACAAAAAATGCAATCCTTGGCTTTGTTGTTGACGCTGTTGATAAACTTTTGCAGCAGCTTCCACCTCTGCATCTGCAAACGTCGCCACAATCCATCTATCAACTAAACCAGCTTCTAATATTAAACCATTTGGCTCGCCAGCTATGTAATTTAACGATACTGGCTGTGCCTCTTCTAACCACCTTGCTAAACGCATCGATTTTCTGCCACCATAGATAATGACACCAGGAACAGGGACTGTGGATGCTAAACCCAAATTTATCGGTTTCAAAAACTCTGGTATAGATACAATCGGTATCGGGCGTTGTGCAAACACATCTGCGAGTTCGCCGGCTGAGAGTGTAGCAAACCGCCATTCTTCCCCCCAGAGGTTTTCGGGTAATGGTGTTGGGGGTGGTTTATCCAGGGCTAAGGGATATTGCTTTTCTTCTAACCACTGTTTTAACGCCAAAGTGTAGCGGGTAGCTTCGACATCAATATCTAAGTTGTTTGCAGCTGCTTGAATTAAACTCAAAGACTGGGGACGAAAAACCTCAATTATATCTGGTAAGTTGTCATTATCTGCTAACTGAATTTGAGTCTCAAGCCAATGAGAGTTGGCTGCTGACTGGGGACAGGTGGCTGTATATTCAAAGCTACGTGTTGCGTCACAAATCAACAATTCCCAGAGAATTTGTCCAGATTTATCCTGCACCGGACGACGATAAAAGTCAACTTGCCAAATTTTGATCATTTTATAAGAATCAGTATAAAAATAAGCATGAAAAAAATAAGAAACACTCTGCGCCAGTCATTGGCTGTTTTTCGCTATAGCGGACGGGCTATCAGCTTAGTGTGGAATACTAGTCAGATTTTGACCATTATTCTTGCTACTTTAACTTTAGTTGCGGGTCTTTTACCAGCTGCGATCGCCTACATTGGCAAGTTAATTGTGGATGCTGTTGTTTTGGCGGCGCAAGTCAATGATGGCAATATTACCCAACCTTTATTATATGTGGGCTTGGAAGCAGTGGCGATCGCACTCCTCGCAGGAAGTCAACGGGGCATTTCTATCTGTCAATCGCTGTTACGGGTGCTACTAGGGCAAAAAGTAAATGTACTGATATTAGAAAAAGCCCTGACATTAGATTTACGCCAGTTTGAAGATTCCGAATTTTATGACAAACTCACCAACGCCCGGCGCGAAGCCTCAGTGCGTCCCCTTTCCTTAGTAAATCGCACCTTTGGCTTAGTACAAAACGCCCTTTCCCTAGTCACCTACGGCATTTTATTAATAAACTTCTCAGCTTGGGCAGTCATAGTCTTAATTTTAGCAGCGATGCCCTCCTTTATTGCCGAAACCAAATTTGCTGGACAAGCCTTTCGTTTATTTAGTTGGCGCGCCCCAGAAAGCCGGAAACAGCAATATATCGAAAGCTTACTAGCCAGAGAAGACTATGCCACAGAAGTCAAACTTTACCAACTAGGTGAAACCCTGCTAGAACGTTACCGCAACCTGTTTCGTCAACTATATAGTGAAGATAGAGATTTAACTCTACGGCGGGGTTTGTGGGGATATCTCCTAAGTTTAGTGAGTACGGCGGCTTTTTACTTAGCTTACGCTTGGATAGTTGTTGAAACAGCAATGGGGAGGATTTCTTTAGGAGATATGACAATGTATCTCACCGTGTTTCGCCAAGGACAGTCTACATTTTCTAATGCCCTAACTTCAATTGGCGGAATGTATGAAGACAACTTATATTTGTCCAACCTCTACGATTTCTTAGAAGAAGAAGTTCCCAAATCTTGGGGTAATGCAACCAGAGGGATAAACCCGGAAGATGGAGTCCGTTTTGAGAACGTATCATTTACTTATCCTGGAAGTTCTCAACCTGCATTAACAGATATTTCTCTACATTTAAAACCGGGAGAAAAACTAGCCATTGTCGGTGAAAACGGTTCAGGTAAAACCACCTTAATTAAATTACTCACCCGACTTTACACCCCAGATTCAGGAAGGATTTATTTAGATGGCTTAGACTTGCAAGAATGGAATGTCGATGTATTGCGTCAACGGATTGGAGTCATATTTCAGAACTTTGTGCGTTATCAATTCACCGTCGGCGAAAATATTGGTGTCGGCGACGTAGAACATTTAGAAGATAAATATCGCTGGGAAATAGCCGCCGAAAAAGGTATGGCGCAACCCTTCATAGAGAAACTACCGCAAAACTTTCAAACCCAACTAGGGCGTTGGTTCAAAAGTGGACAAGAACTTTCAGGGGGACAGTGGCAAAAAATCGCCCTAGCCCGTGCATTTATGCGAACAAAAGCAGATATTTTAGTATTAGACGAACCAACATCAGCAATGGATGCTCAAGCCGAGTTTGATATATTCAATCATTTTCGCACACTGACACAAAATCAGATGGTATTTTTAATTTCTCACCGTTTCTCCACAGTCAGAATGGCTGACAAAATTGCAGTTATCGAAGAAGGTAAAATTGCAGAACAGGGAACCCACGAAGAATTATTACAGACCGGAGGACGTTACGCCAAATTGTTTTATTTGCAAGCTGCGGGCTACAAATAATTCATAATTCGTAATTCGTATAGCGGTTATCAATTAAGTGAGATACAAGAACCCCACCCCCAACCCCCTCCCCGCAAGCGAGGAGGGGGCTATATTGAAGTGCATACCGCTATAATTTGTAATTCGTAATATTACCTTTTCCCCTCTTCCTTGGCGTACTTTGCGCCTTGGCGGTTCGTTCCTCTTAAACCAACAACTCCAAAACACTATCCGCCATATCAAAATTAGCAGTCACATTCTGGACATCATCCAACCCCTCAAGAGAATCAATTAACTTAACAAGCGATCGCCCTTGCTCAAAATCAACAACCTCAATATAATTACTAGGAATCCAGCGTAACTCCACATCATCCACCCGAAAACCCGTATCCCTCAACCTCTGACTGAGAACCTCCAAATTTGACATCTCAGTAAACACCTCAGCCATATCATCCTCAGACATCTCATAAAACTCAGCCCCACCTTCCAGAGACGCTTCCAAAAGCTGGTCTTCATCCTCCACCCCAGAAACCACACACACACCCTTTTGGTCAAACATCCAGCTAACACAACCCGTTTCACCCAAATTTCCACCACATTTACTAAAAGCCCCACGTAAATCAGCCGCCGTGCGATTACGATTATCAGTCAGGGCTTCAATTAAAATCGCCACACCACCCGGACCATAACCCTCATAACGAATAGCCTCAAAACTAGCACCATCACCGCCAAAAGTTCCCGCCCCTTTAGCGATCGCCCGTTCAATATTATCATTAGGAATATCAGCCGCCTTAGCCTTATCAATAGCTGTCCGTAGCTGAAAATTTAAATTTGGGTCTGGTACACCACTTCTAGCAGCAATAATAATTGCCCTAGACAACTGGGCGAAAGTCTTGCCCTTTTTGGCATCTACCACCGCCTTTTGGCGCTTAATATTAGCCCATTTACTGTGTCCTGCCATAATCTCAAATGATTAACGCTTCCTTAAAAGTTTAGGATATATATAGTTTTTACCTAGATGCAAGAGACAGCCTATTGAATTTTGTAAAAATTACCTCTATTCTCCGATACCTTATGAGACATAATGCACGGCTTTTTTCCATAACCCAAAAATTCAGGAGAAAAAGAAAAAACGTGCAGTACTACTTTAAAAGTTTACTGCTGTTACTGCTAGTGGGCATACTAGCTTTAGGTGGATGCCAGACTATGCGAACGGCCGAAACAGGTGTAATTCATCTGACTTTATGGCAAGGTGTAAACCCACCAGCTAATCGAGATGTTTTACAAAAGCTTGTAGATAAATTTAATCAAACTCATCCGAAAATTCAAGTAGAATCTCTTTATGCTGGACAACAAGACCAGCAAACGCCAAAAATTTTAGCCGCAGTTGTGGGCAATGCGCCACCGGATTTATTATGGTATAACCCCACCATTGCCGGTCAATTAGTCGAACTACAAGCTTTAATTCCTTTAGACGAAAAGCTGAATAATTCTCCTGTTAAAGCCGAAATTGACCCCGCTTTATTTGAGTCAATGGAATACCAGGGTCAAATTTGGTCTGTGCCATTTGCGACCAATAATGTTGCTGTCTATTACCGTCCCAGTTTATTTAAAGCCGCCGGAATTACCGAATTACCTAAGACTTGGGAACAGTTTCGGGAAGTTGCCAAAAAATTAACTCGTGATACCAATGGCGATGGTCGCATAAATCAGTATGGAATGTTTTTGCCATTAGGGAAAGGAGAATTTACAGTTTTCACCTGGCTACCATTTATGTGGAGTAGCGGCGGCGAATTGGTAAAAGAGGAATCGCAGAATCCAGCAGGAGTGATGTTAGAAGATAATGCCGGTGCGATCGCCGCCTTGCAATTTTGGCGTAATCTAATTGTAGATGGTTCCGCCATGTTATCCAGTCCCGAAAGAGGCTATGAAACAGGTGACTTAATCGCTGGTAACGTCGCCATGCAAGTCACAGGTCCCTGGAGTCTGGGAGAATTTACCGCCAGTGGCGTAGACTTTGACGTTTTTCCCATTCCTGTGAGTCAAGAACCTGCGACCAGCGTCGGCGGTGAAAATTTATTCTTGTTCAAAACCACACCAGAACGAGAACAAGCCGCCTTCACCTTTGCCGAGTATGCCATGAGTGCAGAATTTCAGACAGAACTAGCATTAGGAACAGGCTACTTACCAATTAACTTGAAGTCTCGCCAAGATGCACAATATCAAGAATTTGTCAACAAACTGCCACCCGTGCAAGTATTTTTAGACCAGGCTAAATATGGGCGATCGCGACCCATCTTTCCCGGTTATAATCGCATATCCGACAGCTTAGGCCGAGCCATAGAATCAGTATTACTCAGTCAAAACACCCCAACAGAAGCCCTAAAAATCACCCAACAACGCTTAGATTTAATCTTCAAATAATCCAGCTTACTTTTTCTTCCTACCTTTGCGCCTTTGCGCCTAACGCACTTCGTGCTTCGCTTCGCTGATGCGTGACACAAATCCACCCAACCCTCATAAAACGCCGACAATTTGGGAAAATAATAAAATAGAAAACTACAAGACCGATGTAGGAAAATATGACTCATCCGTTCCTAGAACATTTACATAGTCCAAATCGCCCAGTTCTCGTCTTTGACGGTGCAATGGGAACCAACCTGCAAACACAAAACCTCACAGCCGAAGACTTCGGCGGACCACAATACGAAGGTTGTAACGAATACCTAGTCCACACCAACCCCGAAGCCGTCGCCAAAGTTCACCGAGACTTTCTCGCCGCCGGTGCTGATGTCATCGAAACAGACACCTTCGGCGCGACATCCATAGTCCTAGCAGAATACGACCTAGCAGACCAAACCTATTATCTCAACAAAAAAGCCGTAGAAATAGCCAAGCGCGTCGCCGCCGAATTTTCTACCCCAGAAAAACCGAGATTTGTCGCCGGTTCCCTGGGACCCACAACCAAACTCCCCACCTTGGGACACATTGACTTTGACACCCTCAAAGCCAACTTCGCCGAACAAGCCGAAGCCCTATTTGATGGTGGTGTGGATTTATTCCTCGTGGAAACTTGCCAAGACGTGCTGCAAATCAAAGCCGCATTGAATGGGATAGAAGAAGTATTTGCCAAAAAAGGGGAACGCCGCCCATTAATGGTATCTGTAACAATGGAAAGCATGGGTACAATGCTAGTCGGTTCAGAAATCAGCGCTGTTCTGACAATATTAGCCCCATATCCCATAGATATCCTCGGTTTAAACTGTGCCACAGGGCCAGACTTAATGAAACCGCATATCAAATATCTTTCCGAACATTCACCTTTCATAGTCTCTTGTATACCCAACGCAGGTTTACCAGAGAACGTCGGCGGACAAGCACATTACCGCCTGACACCAATGGAATTACGGATGTCTTTAATGCACTTTGTTGAAGATTTGGGTGTCCAAGTGATTGGGGGTTGCTGTGGGACACGTCCAGAACACATTCAACAATTAACAGAAATTTCCAAAACGCTGAAGCCAAAAATCAGACAGCATAGTTTAGAACCAGCCGCAGCATCAATTTATTCCACTCAGCCTTACGACCAAGATAACTCCTTCTTAATAGTCGGTGAACGCCTCAACGCCAGTGGTTCCAAAAAGTGTCGCGATTTGCTGAATGCAGAAGACTGGGACGGCTTGGTATCAATGGCCAGGGCGCAAGTCAAAGAAGGCGCACACATCCTGGATGTCAACGTCGATTATGTGGGACGTGACGGTGTACATGATATGCACGAACTGGTTTCACGCATTGTCAATAATGTTACACTGCCCTTAATGCTCGACTCCACAGAATGGGAAAAAATGGAGGCGGGTTTAAAGGTCGCCGGCGGTAAGTGTTTGCTGAACTCAACCAATTACGAAGACGGCGAACCACGTTTTCTGAAAGTCTTGGACTTAGCGAAAACACACGGCGCGGGTATAGTCATTGGTACTATCGATGAAGATGGTATGGCACGGACAGCCGAGAGAAAGTTTCAAATTGCCCAACGCGCCTATCGTCAAGCTGTAGAACATGGTATCCCGCCCACAGAAATATTCTTTGATACTTTAGCTCTCCCTATTTCTACTGGGATTGAAGAAGACCGAGCCAATGGTAAAGCCACCGTTGAGTCAATTCAGCGAATTCGCCAAGAATTACCCGGATGTCATGTAATCTTGGGGATATCGAATATTTCCTTTGGTTTAAATCCTGCATCACGAGTTGTCCTGAACTCGATGTTTTTGCATGAAGCCATGCAAGCTGGAATGGATGCGGCAATTGTTAGCCCTAACAAGATTTTACCACTCTCTAAAATTGAAGACAAGCATCAAAAAGTTTGTCTCGATTTGATTTATGACCGCCGAAAATTTGATGGTGATGTCTGCGTTTATGATCCTTTAGGAGAACTTACCACATTATTTGAAGGGGTAACAACCAAACGCGACAAAGGTGTTGATGAAAGTCTCCCCCTAGAAGAACGTCTCAAACGTCATATCATCGACGGCGAACGCATTGGTTTAGAGAAACTCCTGACAACAGCTTTAGAACAGTATCCGCCCTTACAGATTATAAACACATTTCTTCTGGATGGGATGAAAGTTGTAGGGGAATTATTCGGTTCAGGACAAATGCAACTACCTTTTGTCTTGCAGTCTGCGGAAACCATGAAAACGGCGGTTGCATATCTCGAACCATTCATGGAAAAGTCAGAAACTGATAGCAATGGCAAAGGAACCTTTATTATTGCCACAGTTAAAGGTGATGTCCATGACATTGGTAAAAACTTGGTGGATATTATCCTCACTAACAACGGTTACAGGGTGATTAATCTCGGCATTAAGCAGCCGGTGGAAAATATTATCCAAGCTTATGAAGAGCATAAAGCCGATTGTATCGCCATGAGTGGGTTGTTGGTGAAGTCCACTGCTTTTATGAAGGACAATTTGCAAGCGTTTAACGAAAAGGGAATTACCGTTCCTGTAATTCTAGGTGGTGCGGCGTTAACTCCTAAGTTTGTGCATCAAGATTGCCAAAACACCTATAAGGGTAAGGTAGTTTATGGTAAGGATGCTTTTTCTGATTTACACTTCATGGATAAATTAATGCCAGCCAAGGCTGGTAGTAACTGGGATGATTTCCAGGGATTTTTGGATGAAGTAGCAGAAGAAGCCGAAATTACCAGCGAAGTGATTACGGAAGAAGCCCCCACTCCCCAGACTCCAGTCCCCATTGATACCCGCCGTTCTGAAGCTGTGGCGGTAGATATTCAACGTCCTACGCCGCCTTTCTGGGGAAGTCAGTTGTTAAAGCCTGACGATATTCCCATTGAGGAAATACTTTGGCATTTGGATTTGCAAGCTTTGATTGCTGGACAATGGCAGTTTCGCAAGCCGAAGGAACAGTCTAAGGAGGAATATCAGGCATTTTTGGCTGAGAAGGTATATCCCATTTTGGAGGGTTGGAAGCAAAGGGTAATTGAGGAAAATCTGTTACATCCGCAGGTGGTTTATGGGTATTTTCCCTGTCAGTCTGAGGGGAATACTTTGTATGTTTATGATCCGACGAACCACAGAGGCGCAGAGAACGCAGAGGTAAGAGCCAGTTTTGAGTTTCCCCGGCAGAGGTCTTTGAGAAGGTTGTGTATTGCAGATTACTTTGCGCCGAAGGAGTCGGGGGTAATTGATGTCTTCCCGATGCAGGCGGTGACTGTGGGGGAAATTGCGACGGAGTTTGCTCAGAAGTTGTTTGCTAATAATCAGTACACAGATTATCTGTATTTCCACGGTTTAGCTGTGCAGGTAGCTGAGGCTCTAGCGGAATGGACTCACGCCAGGATTCGTCGAGAGTTGGGTTTTGGTGCTGATGAACCGGATAATATTCGGGATATTTTGGCACAGCGTTATCAAGGTTCGCGGTATAGTTTTGGCTATCCGGCTTGTCCGAATATGCAGGATCAGTATAAGCAGTTGGATTTGTTGGAGGCTGACAGAATTAATCTGTATATGGATGAAAGTGAGCAAATTTATCCAGAACAGTCTACAACGGCGATTATTGCTTATCACCCAGTAGCGAAGTACTTTAGCGCGTAGAACCCCACCCCCTAACCCCCTCCCCGCAAGCGAGGAGGGGGAATTTAAAGCCTATGCAGACGGTAAAAAATTCCATCAGCTACGAATTACGAATTACGAATTATAAATTACTATGAGACCTTATCACCAAATACCTATCGTTGAATGTGGTGAATTGCTGGTGCAGATTCCTTTGGAATTATTTGCAGTGGAATCTCCCCATCCTTATGCAAAACTCGGTGCGAAATATGGGGAATATTCACCTTATTATTTGCGCGACAGTGTGGTAAAAAATTTAATTCAAGCTCAAAATTACCTACAAGAACTGCATCCTCATTGGTATATCCAAATCTTTGATGCTTATCGCCCTGTGGCTGTACAACAGTTTATGGTAGATTACAGTTTTGCACAAGCTTTACAACAGCAGGGTTTGACTGAGGCGGAGTTATCACCCAAGCAACGCCAAGAAATTTGGGAGTCGGTTTATGAAATTTGGGCTGTACCCAGTTTCGATGAAAAAACTCCCCCTCCTCACAGTACAGGTGCTGCTGTTGATGTGACGCTGGTAAACGATGCTGGGGAAATAGTTGATATGGGTTCGCCCATTGATGAATTGTCAGAGCGATCGCATCCCCATTATTATGCCAATAGTCAGCACCCAGATGCACCACAATATCACGCTCATCGGCAATTATTACATGATGTGATGTTAAAAGCTGGGTTTCAACGCAACCCTAGAGAATGGTGGCATTTTTCCTTTGGTGATCAGATGTGGGCTTGGTTGTATAATCAAAGTAATCCGGCTGATCCTTTAACTGCACGTTATGGTCGGAAAATATTTTAACCTTGAATAATCCACTTTCATTAAAGCAAAAATTACAAGCTTCCCTAGAGGAGATGCAAACCAAAAGCAATCTCAGTTCTCCTCTCACTGATTTGAAGCTAGACAAAACCTCAGCCGCAGAAATCGCCCAATTGGCTACAGAACTCGAAAACTGCAATCCTCATCCCCAACCACTCTTAAATGCTATTTCTCTACTCAATGGCGCGTGGAAATTACTATACTCCACAGCTAGAGAAATCCGTTCTTTAGATTCCCTACCATTAGGATTACAGTTGGGTGAAGTTTATCAGGTAATTGATGTTACCAATACACTATTTTTCAACTTGGCTTTTGTAAAACATCCTCTGGGAATAGTTTCGGGATATGTGAAAGTCACAGCTAGTTTTGCACCAGCTACAGATAATTTATCGCCTTTACCGAATCAACGCATCAATGTAAATTTCGACAAACGCTATCTATCCATTCAGAAGATTTTTGGCTTTGACACTCCCCAACTGAACCCCTTTAAAGTAGTTCCTGCTAATGGTCCCCAAGGTAGAGTCCCTACTCTTGATATTACTTATTTAGATGACAATTTCAGAATTGGACGTGGCGGAGATGGTAGCTTATTCATTTTGAGTAAAGCTGATAATTTACCTGCAAGTTTTACGCATCTTGAGGATTAAGGCTAATCATTTTCCAGGTGGTATAAGTACCAATGGGACTCCATAGCAAATAGGGAACTAATAACAGTGCGGCGGAAGTAGAAACAGGTAAAATGGCAAGTGTTAATATTAGACAAATCACAAAACCTGTGCCGCCCAAAATTGTCCCTACCCGCAGACTACGCAACCGAAACATGACAGGTGTATAGGCGATAGTCACTATTTCTAGTAATAGATATAAACCCATGAATAACCAAGTTGTGGTATTTCCTGGATTGCTTTCCCAAACAATATAAGCTGACCAAGCACCACAAATAAATATTATAGTCCAAATAATCGGAATCGCCCCTTCAAAAGTTAACCATCTTGGTCTTTGTAAGCGCTTAAACCACTGGATACCACTTGGCGTAATCAAATTAGCCGCCAAAGCAATTACAAAAGCCACACCCCCAATTACCATCCACGATTTAATCATGCTGTTTATTCTTTGCCATTAGCTGCATATTTTTAAATATCACGTTTTCTAGAAGTATTATGTCAATTTTTGACTGATTTATCATCATCCTGGAGTTTGATAACTGTTCACAGATTTAATCTATTCCTCAAGATTTTGCGGTAATTCGGTCTGTGGGTGGGTGCATGAGTTAGGGCAGTGCAAATATTATTTACTATGGGGACAACTAAAATTAATATGGAACCAGAAACAGAATCGCGATCATCTCTAGCAACATCACACCATAATAGAAATAGAATACCTAAAATTGCCCATCAAATTCGTCTCACAGGGTGGGTTCTGTTGTGGGTACAATTGGCATTAGCGCTGGTTTCTGGCTTATTGTTATTATTTGCCTCTACTGGTCGCAATTTTGCTAACCAACCGAATCCAGGCTTAGGAATTGGTGTAATTTGGGCTATAATTGGCATCTTATTATTACTCTTTAGCGTATTTTGGGATTTTCGTTACACTCGCATAGGTAGACGCTTAGGCAATATTAATCCTACTCTGCATCCTAGTAAAGCCGATACAACCAGAACCATTCGCATGGGTATTCTGCTGAGTTTAATAGGAATACTCATCACCATTTTAGGCGCAGGAATCAGCGTCAGTGTGTTAGTAGCAAAAGCTGTATCTCAACCCCCAGGAGTAGCAATTACTGACCCCAACAAGATTATTCGAGCGCTGGATGTGTTTATAGTAGTAGCTAACATCAATGGTATTGCGGCTCATTTTGTCGGTACGGTTGCTTCTATCTGGTTACTAGAAAAAGTGCATCAACATTAAAGAGGGTGTAGCGAGTAATATTAATGTAATGAAATATTTTTTGCTGGATGTGAGCAAAAATCAATGACAATTCTCAATGCTAGTAATTTATCTCTAGAAAATGTACAGCGTCTGTTTGGCTTTCAAGAACAGTACAGTGAATCATTTTCTCACCTGTTATCCCTGGAACCTCTGCTAGAAGCAGAACACCAAGAACTTCTACAAATTAGAGATGACTTTCAACGTTACCTGAAATCCGGGAAAGTTTCAGAAGGACAGGTGAAATTTCTTGTACTTGCACCCTTGCTGAGATTAGCTGGATTTTATCGCTATCCTATCGAGATTCGCCTAGAAGAAGATATTGCTGATATTGAGGTTGAAGATGAAGATACCACAATTAAAGGCAGGATGGATATTTTAGCTATTAGTAAAGCTAAAAATACTAAATCTCAAGTATATTTCTGGATACTTTTAATTGAATCAAAAAATAGTCAAATTGATATATCAACAGGCTTACCTCAACTACTCACTTACGCTTATAAAAATTTAAATAATCAAACATCAGTCTGGGGTTTAACAACTAATGGTAGAGCTTATCAATTTGTTTATATTGAACAGGGTAATCCTCCCATTTATCACTTGATGCCATTATTAAATTTTATGGAACCTCCCCGTGCAGTTGAACTCTTACAAGTTTTAAAAGCCATTTGTCAGATGTAAATACTCGTTTCAATTCTCAGTTTAATTTCACAAGAATACTGACTTCGTTATAGTCTTAAGTATCAGGTCGTCAAAGTAGCTTATAGAAACCAGTTATCGATTTGAAGTTGGCTAAAATCAGCATAATCTGATACATTATTAGTAATAAGAATTAGATCATTAACATGAGCAATTGCAGCAATTTGACCATCTGGAAATGATGGTGTTTTGCCAATAGCCACCAAACGCGCTCTTTCTAAAGCGTGCCATTCAGCAGCGTTATTATCATACGGCAGTATAGGTATATTAGGCTGAATTACTTCTTGGAGATATTTTTCTATAGTTCGACGTTTTTTTGAATCTGGAAGACGATAAGACCCGAAAAGTATTTCATGATAGACAACAGTTGCTGTAGCTATTTCATTTTCATGCTGTCGTAGCATTTCCATAACATTCGAGTTAGGAATTGGGCGCAATGGCTCAGAGAAAACATTAGTATCTAATAAAAAGCGCAGACTCACCAGTTTACCTCACGTCCTGGTGAAGTATCTCTCACATTGGCAAAAACTTCTGGTTCTATTTCTAATTCTTGTTCTTGGCGAAAATTTTCTAGTGATTGCCAGAACTGAGACTCACTAATTCCATTTTTTTTAGGTTCTTCCTGTATAATTTCAATCACTATTTGTTGACCATCAGGAATTTTTATTTCCTGAAATAGTTCTATGGTGTTCTTGCGCTTTATACCTTTAATTTTCATACAGCAAAATTTATTAACGTTAAATCTGTGTTCTTAGTTTTATCAAATAGGAACACTAAGATATATCTATTTTAGAGAATAAAATTAAACATTTGGAAAATAATTATTTTAAATTTACTTTGATAAAAAAGTTAGACTACCTTGGGATGAATGGGAAGCGACTAACGAAGAAGTAGAAAAAGTAGCATCTCAGTTTATCTTGGCTAATTGTTATAACCCGCAAGTTACTGACGGCATACTACAAGCAAAACAAGCAACGTGGGGAAAGCAGCAGTGCCAGCTATCGGAAACGTGGAACCTGCAATACTTCGTAGAAAATGACTTGTTTAGGAATCTTTACAATTTTTTGTAAGCCTTATATATTACAGCTTACAAGTCTCGACGCGAGAGAAATAGTCTAGCGCTAAATATTCCGAGACGACGCTAACGGGGAGATGTCCTTTGGGAGCTTGTACGTTGAAGATCAGTTCATTATAATCTCTCCAATTTTCCTCAAGATTAAATCCTCTCTTTCTCCAGCCCACGCGCTCGCCGAAATCGTACCAAGTTCCTAAATCCCCATTGGGATTTCCACCCACACTTTCCCAGACACGCTTTTGTACACTAAACCCAAAACGCCCATTGCTATATTTTACCCAAAGTTGGTCAATAGTGCGTAAGTCTGTGCAGGGAAATTGTTCAATTGAATCGATATCAAGCCAGCCTTCTTTTTCTCTCTTAGCAGCTTTTAGCATCACTTTCAGAGTTTCTTGGTCTGCTTCTTTCCACTCTCCATCTTTGAGCAAATCTCGCAACCGCGTATAGTCTACACCTTTATCAGAACTCAAATCATCAATTTTCTGTCTTGGTGGTTGCTGTTCTCGTCGCCGCCTATCGGCTTCTTCTTGTTCTCGTAGTCTTTGTAGCCTTTCAGTTTCTTCTTGCTGGTTGAGTTTTTGTTGACGCGCCCCAATCAATTTCTCAGCCGCATTCCAAAATCCCTTAGCTACATTAGTAAATGCAGCGTCTTGGTCAGCCCATGATGTTACAGGTAAGATATTATTTTGCATATCCTTTGGCAAACCCTGAATGCAAGCAAATGGTGCATATTCCCATACAACCCTTCGCAAAATAATGGGAATAACACAAGCATCTCCTTGATTGTGACGTTCTATTGCCTTTGTTACCTCAACTTTCCGGCAGTATAGGGAAGCCATAAAATCAGAACTCACAAGCAACAAAATTATATCGGCTGTATTGAGATTATCTTTAATTTCCTGATCCCACACTGCCCCTGCCGTTATTATGCCATCATGCCAGAGTGAAATTTTACCCTGGTCTGTGAAAACACTCAGATGGTTTTCTAGTTCTTTCCGTAGAAGTTCGTCTTTGTGAGAGTAGGAACAGAATACCTTGAGCGATACTTCTATCATTTTAGGGATGTTTCAGGAGTACGATAAGTTAAGCTTTAAGCAAATTATAGTATTTTTCCTTGAAATCACCGCTCGGCTAACGGTACTAGCTGGGTTAACTTGAAACGTCTGCAATTATGTTTCAAATCCTTATAAATACAGGGATGTAATCAATAGTTGAAATTTTCTAATAACTCTGCCGTTTGCTCCACATTCACCAAACTATTAGCACACAAAATCCCCGAAGCAGCTACCGCAGGTACACCAATTCCCGGCATAGTACTATCACCCACACGATACAAACCCTTTATCGGTGTTTGCGTACCAGGAAACATCCCCTGACCCGCAACTATAGCCGGTCCATAAGTTCCCTGATATCGCCGTAAATAATGAGCATGAGTTAGCGGTGTTCCAATCAGTTCCAACATCACACGCTCACGAATATCTGGGATAACTCGCTCTAAAGCCCGATATAAAGATTGCGCTTTCTCTTGTTTCCTAGCTTCATACCCATCATTTCGTTCCCATCCTGCATAAGGTTCGAGAGTGTAAGCATGAACCACATGATGTCCCTCTGGGGCTAAAGTTGCATCCCACACACTGGGAATGGAAATCATGCAAGTATTACCCGGTACGCTGATATCTTGATTTGAATCATGCACTACTACATGATGTCCCGTCAAATTTTCTAAACCATTTGCCCGGATACCTAAGTGTAAATGCATAAAGCTATCAACGGCGGGTGTTTCTAATGCAACTTGCCGATATGATGCAGGTAAATCTTCAGGGCGTAATAGGTGATTGTAAGTATCCCAAATCGTCGCATTAGAAATGACTATCGGTGCTTGGAGAATTTCACCATTTTGCAACTTTACACCCACAGCTTTACCCGATTCCACCAGAATTTGGTCTACATGACACCCCAGGCGTAACTTACCACCCCAGCGTTCTAAACCCCTCACCAAAGCATTGACAATTGCACCACTTCCGCCCACAGGATACTCAACTCCAGCACGAGAGCGTTCACCTAACATAAACGCTACCTCTGGGGCAATTGTGCCGTGTGCCTTTAAACCAGATAATAAAAAGCATTCCAGGTCAATGAGCCGACGTACCCAAGGGTCTTTAACTGTAGCATCCATGACATTGCCCACAGAAGATTGAACAAGGGGTAAGTTAGGTAACATTTTCGTTAAAGATGAAAAATAACGTGTCATCAAGACTAAAATCACCTGCCAATCTGCTCTCAAAGCTAGAGTGGGAATGCCTTTCATCCCCTCGTATAGCTTTAATAAGCGTTCGGCAAATTGTTGGAATTCTTTAGCACCTTGGGGCGTAATTTTATGCAGTTCATTAAGGTACTTCTCAGCATGGCCATAAACTGCAAAAATGGCTTCAGGAAAATGGTAGTGTCCTAATGGATCATAGGGGATAACTTGGAGAGATTCGCCTAGAACTTTAAGAACTTGTGTTACAGGATTCAAACTCTGAGGATCTGTAAGACCACAATAAAAAGAGGGGCCAGAATCAAATTCAAATCCTCTTCGTCTAAAACTATGGGCTGCACCGCCGGGAATTGCGTGGCTTTCACACACAATTACCCGCTTACCATAACGAGCCAGTAAACCCGCAGCGCATAACCCGCCAATACCGCTACCAATTACGATGACATCTTGAGACTGCTGAGTATTGAGTGCTGAGTTCATATTTTAATGACTAACGACTAAAATGACCAATGACCAATGATTTACCCTGAGCGTAGTCGAAGGGCTAATGACTAATGAATGAACCATTAATTGAACTGAAAGGCATTTCTAAATCCTTTGGTAGCAATAAAGTTTTAGATAATGTGGATTTGACGATTTACCAGGGAGAAGCAGTCGGAATTATTGGACCTTCAGGCACTGGTAAATCAACGGTTTTACGAATTATTGCCGGATTATTGGCTCCCGATAGCGGAGAAATTTATATCCAAGGGGTACGGCGAGATGGGTTAATTGAGGATAGTGCTGATCCCATTGGGATTGGGATGGTGTTTCAACAGGCGGCTTTATTTGATTCTTTGACTGTGGATGAAAATGTGGGTTTTTTACTGTATCAACATTCCAAGATACCGCGATCGCGTATCCAAGAAATAGTTAAAGAAAAATTAGAAATGGTCGGTTTGTCGGGAATTAGCCATCTGTACCCATCTGAACTATCCGGGGGAATGCGAAAACGGGTGAGTTTTGCTAGAGCAATTATCTCTAACCCTGATAATCTCACAGAAGGTCCAGAAGTTTTACTATACGATGAACCCACCGCCGGACTTGACCCCATTGCCTCCACAGTCATAGAAGATTTAATTCGTGAGTTACAATTGACACAAGGAGTCTGTAGCACTTATGCCATTGTGACGCACCAAGATAGTACCATTCGCCGTACAACTGATAGATTAGTGTTTCTTTATCAAGGTAAAGTACAGTGGCAAGGTAGAGTTAGTGATATAGATAGCACAGAAGATCCCTTAATTAGACAATTTATTAGTGGTAGTGTGGATGGTCCGATTCAGGTGGCTGGCTAGGTCGATGGAGAAATAATATGCGAGATATCATAACAAACAGCTTTGCGTCTAAGCGCACATTAAGAGAAGGCTCAGTAGGGTTGCTCATACTCTTGGGATTGGGCGCATTTGTGATGATTGTCCTCTGGTTAAATAGATTTACAGCAGGCAGCAATTCATACAAGTTTATGGTGGAATTTGCTAATGCTGGTGGGATGCAAAGAGGCGCACCAGTTCGTTATCGGGGTGTAAAAGTAGGCAATATTTCTAGGGTGAAAGCAGGTTCAAATGCCGTAGAGGTGGAAATCGAAATTGCTCCAGCTGATTTAGTGATTGCCAGTGATGTGGTAATTGAAGCTAATCAGAGTGGATTAATTAGTGAAAGTATAATTGACATTACACCTAAAACATCTATCCCGATTGGGGCAATCGCCAAACCCCTCGATAATAATTGTGATGACAGCCTAATCATTTGTAATGGTTCTCGGTTATCAGGTCAAATTGGCATCAGCATTGATGAACTAATTCGCTCTTCAACCAATTTAGCCACTACATACAGTGACCCAGCATTTTACCAAAACGTGAATCGACTTCTAGAAAGCTCAACAGCAGCAGCTACAGGTGTTGCATCCCTAACTCAGGATTTTCAAGGTTTAACCAAAAGCTTTCAACAACAACTAGGGACATTCTCCACCACGGCTAATTCAGTCCAACAATCCACAAATAAACTTACTGCATCCGCCACTAAAACAGTAGACCAATTAGGGGCGACAGCAAGTGAATTTAGTTCCACAGCCAGTCAAGCTAATCGGTTGTTGAGTAACCTAGATGAATTAGTGACCAGCAACCGGAGTTCTTTAGTTGGTGCTTTGAACAATATCACCGAAACTAGCAATCAACTCCGGGTGACAGTCAGTAGCCTCTCACCAGCCTTTGATAGACTAACTCAAGGCGAATTACTCAACAATTTAGAAAGCCTGTCAGCAAATGCAGCCCAAGCTTCAGCTAATTTACGCGACGCTTCTAAAACTTTAAATGACCCTCAGAATCTAGTGCTAATGCAGCAAACCTTAGATTCAGCCAGGGTAACTTTTGAAAATACCCAAAAAATTACCTCTGATTTAGACGAATTGACAGGTGATCCAGCTTTCCGGCAAAATCTGTTGCAGTTGGTCAATGGTTTAAGTGGCTTAGTGTCTTCCACAGAACAGATGCAGCAAGATGTCAAGGTAGCTGCTACTTTAGACTCCCTCAAAATAGCCGTCAGCAAACCTCCTGTTAAACAGCCTCCTGTGAATCAACCAGTGGTGAAGCAGCCTCCTGTTAGTAAACCCAAAATTGAGCTTCCCACTCTCACCCCAAAGCCACAGGCGCTGAATATCCAACCCATACCTGCTGCGGATATTTTTGAACTCAACCCCCAACCAATTATTAACCCAGCAATTTCTGAGTCATCCCCTGAAAACCTTTTAAAGCAGCTGCGGAAATATGGAGAAGAAAGGAATTTAGATGATTAATATCAGGGAGATAGGCAAGAAAATTTAAGTTTGTCTTCTCCCACTCCCCACTCCCTAATTCCAATCTTCCTCTTCTTTTTTGCCGCGACTTTGATAGATTCCCCCCACATCATGCATCTGGCGAGTTTTCTCAAAAAGTTCAGCTTCCGTCAAACCCCATTGCTGCAAGGCTTTATCCAAATCTTGTTGGATGTCTCTCGCCCCTGGAAAGCCTTGATAACGAATTTTTAATCTAGCTAATTCAGCTAAATTGTAGTTTGTTGGCTCTTGAGCGAGTAAAATGTGAATGGAGGGGCGATCGCGGTTATAGAGAGGATGTTGTTGGTCTTTATTCCCGTGTAATTCAGACATGATTTATACCTATACCTCGATTATTACTTCATCCCCAGTCCAGATTTAATCGTGTTTCTATTCCGCCATCATAAATCATGACGGCAACCACACCCCACCTCATACGGCTCTCACCACTGCCATGTAACTTTAAATAAAGATACATTATCTTTAAGAAAATACAAAAAAGTTTAAATGCGGGTGAATATATAGCTCACCCAAAGCCCAAAGCAGCAAGGGAGCAAGAACCCATTATGTTTGAACACTTCACTTCCGAAGCCATTAAAGTAATTATGTTAGCCCAGGAGGAAGCACGTCGCCTGGGACACAATTTCGTAGGAACTGAACAAATTCTCCTGGGACTAATCGGAGAAGGGACTGGGGTTGCTGCTAAAGTGCTAGCCGAATTGGGCGTAACTCTCAAGGAAGCACGCCGCGAAGTTGAAAAAATTATCGGTAGAGGTTCTGGTTTTGTTCCACCAGAAATTCCTTTTACCCCCAAGGTGAAAAGCTTATTCGAGCAATCTTTCCGAGAAGCTAATAGTCTGGGAAATAACTACATCAACACCGAACACTTACTCTTAGGATTAACCGAGGCTGGTGAAGGTGTCGCCGCCAAAGTCCTGCAAAATCTAGGAGTAGACCTCAAAAATGTCCGCACAAACGTCATCCGTCGTTTGGGTGAAGGTGGAACCGTTTTCGCTGGTACAGGTAGCGGTTCTAAGCGCAGCCAAAGCGTAACCCTAGAGGAATTTGGCAGAAACCTCACTAAATTAGCCCAAGAAGGCAAGCTTGACCCTGTAGTGGGAAGAGCCAAAGAAATTGAGCGGACTATCCAAATTCTCGGTCGCCGCACCAAGAATAATCCCATATTAATCGGTGAACCAGGAGTTGGTAAAACTGCGATCGCAGAAGGACTAGCTCAACGTATTGTCAATCAAGATGCACCGGAAATCTTGCTAGATAAGCAAGTTATCAGTCTTGATATGGGCATGGTAGTGTCTGGAACCCGGTTTCGTGGCGACTTTGAAGAACGCCTGAAGAAAATTGTCGAAGAAGTCCGTTCTGCTGGCAATATTATTCTGGTAATTGACGAAGTTCACACCTTAGTTGGTGCTGGTGGTACAGAAGGCGGTTTAGATGCAGCTAATATCCTTAAACCTGCCTTAGCACGGGGTGAACTCCAGTGTATTGGTGCAACCACTCTCAATGAGTATCGTCAGCATATTGAGCGTGATGCGGCTTTAGAGCGTCGTTTCCAATCAGTTTTAATTGGGGAACCCTCAATCGAAGAAACTGTGGAAATTCTCTATGGCTTGCGCGGAGCTTACGAGCAGCACCACAAAGTACATATTTCTGATGAAGCAATTCTAGCAGCCGCCGAGTTGTCAGATCGTTACATCAGCGATCGCTTTCTTCCAGATAAAGCAATTGACTTGATTGACGAAGCTGGTTCTCGTGTGCGGTTGCGGAACTCTCGCGTTTCTATCGATAAAGAACTCAAAAAGCAATTAGTCGGTGTGACGAAAGCCAAAGAGGAAGCAGTTAGAACTCAGAACTTTGGCAAAGCTGGAGAACTGCGCGGCGAGGAAATCAAACTCGAAGCCGATATGCAGTTTGAACCACAAGCTGAGGATTTTGTCAAGTCCCTGATTGTGAATGAGGAAGACATTGCTCAAATCGTCGCCTCTTGGACAGGAGTACCAGTCAACAAACTCACCGAATCTGAGTCAGAGTTGCTGCTGCACCTAGAAGACACACTCCACGAACGGTTAATTGGTCAAGAGCAAGCAGTTACAGCCGTATCTCGCGCTATCCGTCGCGCCAGAGTCGGGTTAAAAAATCCCAATCGCCCCATTGCTAGTTTTATTTTCTCTGGACCTACCGGAGTTGGTAAAACAGAATTAGCCAAATCCTTAGCATCTTACTTCTTTAGTAGCGAAGAAGCGATGATTCGCCTAGATATGTCCGAATACATGGAAGGACATACAGTTTCCAAACTGATTGGTTCACCTCCTGGTTACGTAGGATACGACGATGGCGGACAACTGACAGAAGCCGTGCGCCGCAAACCATACTCAGTGATTCTCTTCGACGAAATCGAAAAAGCGCATCCTGACGTATTTAATATGCTGCTGCAACTTTTGGATGATGGACACCTCACCGACGCAAAAGGTCGGAAAGTGGACTTCAAGAATACACTGATTATTCTGACTTCCAACATTGGTTCTAAGGTAATCGAAAAAGGTGGTGGTGGTTTAGGCTTTGACTTTGAGACTGCGGCCGACGCAAGCTACAACCGCATTCGTACCTTAGTGAATGAAGAACTGAAAGCTTATTTCCGACCAGAATTCCTCAACCGCTTGGATGATATTATCGTCTTCACCCAGCTTGCTAAAGATGAAGTCAAGCAAATTGCTGATATTCTGCTGCGTGAACTGGCTAATCGCTTGACTGAAAAGGGAATTACCTTAGAAGTTACAGAACGCTTTAAAGAGCGTGTAGTGGAAGAAGGCTATAACCCCAGTTACGGTGCGAGACCGTTACGCCGAGCAATTATGCGTTTGTTAGAAGACCCTCTGGCTGAAGCCATGCTATCTGGTCAAGTCACCGAGGGAGTTACAGCCACCGTGGATGTTGATGATGACAATCAGGTAACAATACATGGCTCAGAAAAGCGAGAGTTACTCTTGGCTAATGCTGGCTAGTATTTCCACCAAGTCACTTAATTAGAAACTTTTACCCCTGGTCGTCATGCTAGGGGATTTTTTTATATTAAAGGAGGATATGATTCTTGAGTGCTTGTCAAAAGACTTTTTCAGAAATTATCCTATGAAAGTTAACTGCTAGATGACAGAGGAGATAAGCTGTTAAGAGTAAACAGCTTTTGCTGAGGCGATAAATTAAATCATGTTGCGCTCATTGACACTAAAAAACTTTCGTTGCTTCCAGAACTTAACTCTTGAGCCACTGGAACGAGTAAACTTAATCGCAGGAAAAAATAATGTTGGTAAAACATCTCTTTTAGAAGCTATTTTTATGTTTATTAACCCCAGTAATCCTGAATCATTATTTCAGGTTAATCGCTTGCGGGGTATTTCCAGAGGAGGAATCAAATTTGAAGATATTGAAGAAATCAAAGGTTTTTTCTTCAACCAAGATATTGAGAAAGTAATTGAAATCAGTGATTTAGAAGCAAATAATTTACAACGAGTTTTGAAAATTTTTCTTCTTGAGTCAGAAGAAGAGCAAATAGATGATTTATCTCTTTTAAATTATCATAATACCAGTGCCAAAGTTGATGAATCACTCACTACTGAATCACTTACAACAGAGGTCAGACCATACTCTAGGTTAGAGTGGGAGTATCAAGATCCTAATGAAAAACAGCCCCTACGCATTTCTTTAAGAGCCGATGGTAGTAAATTACTGGGTACGCGTTATCGGCGAGAAAAATTCCCTTTAGGTATCTATCTTACAACTACTACAAGCTCACCAATAGAAGACGCTGAACGTTTTAGCCATTTAGAACGAATTGGAAGGCAAAATGAAGTTTTAGAAACACTCCAGTTATTAGAGCCTCGTTTGCGCCGCTTGAGTTTGCTAATCATCAAGCGTGAACCAATAATCAATGGTGATATAGGTATGCGTGAGTTAGTTCCATTACCCCTGATGGGAGAAGGAATGAGACGTTTACTCTCAATTATATTGGCAATAGCTAATGCTAAAGGCGGGACTATTTTAATTGACGAGATTGAAAATGGCTTACATTATTCAGTTTTAACTGATGTCTGGAGAGCCATAGCTGATGCGGCTCGCCGAGCAGATGTACAAATATTTGCCACTACCCATAGTCGGGAATGTATTATTGCAGCTCATGAAGCATTTGAGAATAGCGAGAAATACGATTTTCGTTACCATCGACTTGAAAGAGTCAAAGATAAAATTCAAGCCTTTACATACGATAAAGAAGCCTTAGAAACCTCAGAAGAATTTGATTGGGAGATTCGCTGATGTCTAGCAAATCTCTAGAATTATCAAAACCAAAATTACTTATTGGTGAAGGTTCTGAGGAAGTATTGTTTTTTAATGCTTTGCTCAAGCATCTCAACATTACTGATATTCAGGTAGAACAGTATGGAGGTAAGCAAGCACTGGGTAATTATTTGAAACAACTATTTTTGCGCCCTGGTTTTAGAGACATTGTTTCTCTGGGTATCACCAGGGATGCAGATGAGTCTACAAAAAGTGCATTTGATAGTATATGTGGCTCTTTAAAAAATGCCAAATTACCTGTACCAAACTACCCAAAAGAAATTGTAGGGGATAGTCCAAAAGTTAGCATATTAATTCTTCCAGAATATCAAGATAGTGGAATGCTTGAAGATGTCTGCTTAGAGGCGATAAAAACAGATAAAGCTATACAATGCATAGACAATTACTTTGAGTGTGTTTACAACACAGCACAACGGCAACCCAAACCTAAAGATATCTCAAAAGCACGTATACGTGCTTGGCTATCGTCGCAAATAGAACCAGATAAACGTTTAGGAGAAGCAGCAAAGGCGGGTTATTTACCGTGGGATAGCCCTGCATTTGATGCTATGAAGCAATTCTTACAAGGTTTATAAAATATTGCATTTAATTAAATATACCCCTTTCCAGATTATAATCTAGAAAAGGGCATCTTCAAACAGAAAAAGAATTTTTTAGTTACTGGCTTTTTAACACCCCCAGTTCTTGCTGTATGGGCAAGACATCTAAAATATCGGTTTGAGCGCAATATTTTAAATCTTCGTGTGATTCCAGACGTAGTAATCTTTTGCCGTGGCTGGCTTGGTGGAATAATCCCAATAAGTCATTTTGCCATTGTGAGTAAAGCGCGATCGCACTAATCACTTCATCGTTACCAGCTAATTCGTCTTGAGAAAATTTGGACTTCTCTGCAAGACTATGAGCGATCGCCCCAGCACAAACTGTATCTTCTAAAGAAAAAGTACCTTCCCAACCAGAACCGACAATCCACACAGTCTCTGGTTGTTTATCCAGGAGATACTGCACCACCGCCGCCCGATTAATCAAAGCTGCGGCCAGTACACTGGGGGAGTGTTCTATCCGTTGTAAGGCGCGAGTTCCATTGGTGGTACTGATAAATAATCGCCGCCCCTCCACTACTTCCCGTGTGCAGTCAAGGGGAGAGTTACCCAATTCAAAGCCAGCAACTTTAGCACCGCCGCGTTCTCCAGCTCGGAGTCGTTTTTCCGGCGGCCATTTTTCGCTGACTGCAATCAGTTGTTCTAAATCGCTGAAGACTTGCACAGCTTCGCCACCAGATGCCAAAACAGTCGCTATGGTGCTAGTAGCCCGCAAAACATCAACTGCGATCGCGCAGTCTGGAGTTTCGCCGATAGGAGTCAATTCCGGAGTGTGGTATATGAATAGCTTCACGCGGTGGATAAACCTGCTCTAAATACTATTGCCGAGATTACATTCTAATGGGTGTCATTCACCATAATCACAGTTAAATTCCGAGTATTTCTTATCCTTAGACCAGAGTATTTTTTATGTATGATGGCAAAATTGATGTCAGCGCAGACAAACAAAGGTAATCTGAAAACAGAATAAATCCCAGCACAAACGGTTTTAATCCGCTATGACTTGGCAAAATAGAGAGGAAATCTTGGCAATCCCCAGATCCCACCTCTACAATTCGTTACAAAATCAATATGGCACCTTTACCTGACTACCGCCCTAAACAAATGTCTGTAGGACCTTTGGAAGCAGAAATCTTGAATATTATCTGGGAACTGGGTTCAGCTACAGTCAAAGATGTACACGATCGCATTCTCTCAGACCCCAACCGGGAACTCGCTTACACTTCGGTAACTACAGTTTTACGTCGTCTCACCGATAAAGGTTGGTTAGCCTGTAACAAACAAGGACGGGCATTTTATTGGCTACCAAAGCTGACAAAGCAGCAAGCACAGGTAATTAAGGCGCATGACCAGTTACAGAAATTTCTCGCCGTGGGTAATCCTGATGTGATCGCTGCCTTTGCTGATAGTCTAGATGCAGCCGCCAGCGACCAACTAGAAGCGATCGCTCAACGCATTCAAGCCGCACGCCAAGCCAGGGAGGAACAATAATCATGCATTTGATGATGATTTTGACTGCTATCACAGTTGCTTGGAGTTTAAGACACTCTGGGAATCATCTCCAAGGTAATTGGGATATCCGATGGCGGCGATCGCTATTTTTATTTCTCTTCCCCCCATTGTTAATTTTCATGACGGCGATCGCTGTCCTCTTCATGGGGCCTCAAGGCAAAATGGGCGGGATACACACTGGCTGGTGGAGTTATGAACTAGCATTAATTCTGCTAGGATTTTTTGCCATTTTGTGCATTATTCTAGCCTTCCAAGGTTGCCAATCTGTAGAATCTGCCCGTAAATCTCCCCTAGTAAATATTCAGGGTAAACAAGTTAGATTACTGAACACAGACGCGCCCTTTGCGGGTCAAATAGGCTTTTGGCATCCAGAATTAGTAGTTAGTCAAGGATTGCTGCAAACCCTGTCTCCTGCCCATGTAGATAGTGTTTTAGCGCATGAACAAGGTCATTACCATTACCGAGACACATTTTGGTTTTTCTGGCTGGGTTGGGTACGTGCTTGTACCAGTTGGCTACCCAATACAGATGCTTTGTGGGAGGAACTCTTAGCTTTGCGTGAATTACGGGCTGACAGTTACGCGGCTTCACAGGTAGACCCTTTGCTATTAGCAGAGTCATTGCTGATGGTGGTGAGTAATAGCAGTAGCAGTGTATCATCAGAAATTTGCTGTGCGGCTTTAGGGGCTAGTGGAAGCGACCGCTTAGAACAGAGAATAGAAGCTTTATTAGCACCACCAGAACCCACAGCAGAAATCAACTCTCTGTCTTGGCATAGTTTTTTGTTGGCATTTCTACCGCTAGTGAGCGTCATATTTCATACATAAAATCAGTTTGAGCAAGATGAAGTGAGAATCACTCATCTTCTAGCAACTGTTCTACAAATCTTTGCACCAAAGGGACTTGAAAGGCATTGCCTTCTTGAGTCAAAATTTCTTTGCGTGCAAGTTTTCGCACAACTCCTTTATCTTGCTGTGTGGGAGTTTTGCCTTGAATTACCCGCCGCAGTAAACTTCGCTCGCTATCTTCTAAACTTGTCCATAATTCGCGGAAATAATGAACACCTCTCTCAAGCGCTTTGGGAATAATTGCTTGTACGTCCTGTGCAGTGGCTTGGGCTGTATTTGTTTGTCGCTGATTTCTCCTAATATCCCGGTTGAGTAACTCCACCAATTCTGAACATACCAACTGAACGAGGTAAGGTTGACAGTGAGTAAGTTCAATAATTGCATCTACAGCAGTTGGTTCATAGATGTTGGGGAAATCTTCCACAGGCTGTAGAATCAACTCACGGGCTTCTGATTCTTGCAAGAAACTCATCCGCAAAGCGCGCGTGTTAATTAAATAATCACTCCAATAATCATCAAGTTCAGATAGCTGGTGAGAACCACTGAACAGCAAAATCCATTTTTTGTGGTGTTGCAGCAGGTTACGAATAAAATTGAGAGGCGCACGGCTATTTGTTTCTTTCACTACCTCACTCAATCGCTCATATTCATCAAAACAGAGAAGAAATCGCTTATCAGAATATTGGTGTTCTATTTCAGTTAGCCAAGTTTGCAGCGCTGGAAATGGATCTTCAGCTAGCTTATTGCTATCGGGATTAGACAAGTATAATTTTCGGGGTAATTGCCTTGCAGCGTCGATCATTTGTCTAGCTAAGTTTTCTGCAAAGCCTTTCAATGTTATTGCTGATGCTGCTCCCTGTACGTCCACCAGCAAAGGTATAATATTTGAGCCTATTTTGTGGGGTAAATATTTCAGCGCTGAGGTTTTTCCTGTTTTGCGTCCACCATAGAGTAACAATACTGGTGGTGATTCGGAAACTGCCAAAGTTTCGATTTCTCGAAATATATCAATTCTGCCTTTGAAGCGATGCTTGGCTGTTGCGGGGTCTAGGGAATTACTAGCAATATAAACTTGTTTAATTTCTTGTGATTGTTTTGCTGTTTCCTCTAAAGTACGCTGTGCCGTCTCTAGAATTGTCAGCCAGCGTTGCACAATGCTACCAAACTTAGTAGCTGTGAAAGTATTTTTACCAAAAGCAAGACTGTTGGAAATTTCTTGTAATGCACTGATGGGAGTATTGAGTAACTCATACTGACGATAGGGCGAAGTAGCTTCCTGTAATGCCCTGACATCCTGGCTAATATCTAAAAATTGAGGAAAAACCGTGCCAAGTTCTTTTGGTGGTGGTGAGGGAATCCAAGCCAGTTGGTTGGCAATGTCTACAATATCGCTCAACCTTTGACAACGATTGAGACTATCTATAGCAATCTCAGTAATTGCCTTTGCCGCAACTTTTTGCTGATTGGTAAAACTAATCAGGTAATCAATAGTATCAAGGGCTGCTTCTGGGTTCTCTTGATAAGCCTCTACAATTATCTGTTCCATAAAAGGCAGAGGCAAAATAATCAGTTCATCAAAGCGAGGTGGTAGATATCGTAAACAATTTACCCGTTTTCCATTGGCAGAAGTCAAAAAGAGTATGAGTATCCACAGTAATTCTGGTAGCCAGAAGTAAATTCGCAATACACCCAAAATCCACGCCACGCCGAACGCCACGCCGAACGCCACGCCGAACGCCACGCCGAACGCCACGCCGAACGCCACGCCGAACACCAAGCCGAACGCCACGCCTACCACCACGCCTACCGCCACGCCGAACGCCACGCCGAACGCCACGCCGAACGCCACGCCGAACGCCACGCCTACCACCAAGCCTACCGCCAAGCCGAACGCCACGCCTACCGCCAAGCCGAACGCCACGCCTACCACCAAGCCGAACGCCACGCCTACCGCCAAGCCTACCGCCACGCCGAACGTCAAGCCGAACGCCACGCCTGCCGCCACGCCGAACGCCACGCCGAACGCCACGCCTGATAAAAATTGACTTGCTAAAAATACGCTCAAGTTTGCAATCAGGACAATAACAACTCTATTCTTATTGCCTCCACGGTTTAAAACCCTTCCTAAAAACCAGCCTGCCAAAAAAGTACCACTTCTGAACCAGTCAAATGACTCACCACTAGCCAGAGTGTAAATTAGTGCAACTAATAATACAGCCAATATTGGGACTACGGCAGTTAGCCACCAAACCTGACCAGCATAGCGACGCAACCGAGGATTTGTGCCAAACTCAGCCTGCTTATCAAAGGGGTTATCTCCTGGTTCAAGTCTTGGATGGATGTCACGCAACCAATTTTCCAAGGTAAAAGGCTTGAAGTAAGTCCAATAAAGTAAGCGTCCACATTCAGCCACATAAGCCCAAAAGCCTGATTTTGCAGAATTGTTGCTCATGGTTACTTTATCCCCAACTGGTCACGGATAAAATCCCAAACTTCATTCCAGTGCAACACACCCACCAAAACCAAAACGGGTAAAAGCAGGATGACTAAACCAATAATCCAGCTGCTGATATCGTCAACAGTTCCACCAATAAATTTGGGTATCTTACCCAAGCGCACTGGCAAATCCCAAACTAACCAGCGCACCTGATGCCACCATCGGCGAGAACCTAGTTTAGACTTTGGTAAACGGCGAGATTCATCAGCAAAGCGAGTCTTCACCCAGTTTTCATCATATCCATGCTGACGCGCCTCACATACCAAACGCCCTGCTATTTGCAGTAAAAAAGGATGGCTTCCAGCCAGTTGCTGACTCAGGCGCTGTTCATCCATACTCAAAGCTGATGCAGCACCATTAACAGTGCTAGCAGGTAGACGTAACAAATCTTTTACCTCTTCTTCTTTAAGTCCACGCAACTTGATTACATGACCCAAATTGAAGAAATCAGAAGTCAACTGATGCTTTTTGCTGTAAACATCGAGTTTGTGCTGTGAAGCCACGATCAGCATCAAACTACTGCTATCCATCAAAGAGCGCAGATTATTATAAAAATCATCATTAAATTCGTTCTTGTTACCAAACAAAGTCTTAAAATCATCCAAGCAAAGAACTGGTAATATTCCTTGCTGTTTCCATTCTTTGATCGCATCTGAAAAAGCTGCACGGTCAAGAGGTCTAACGTTCAAAGGGTCGCTTAAAGCTGGATTTGTCGCCACAGTGGAAAAATTCAGCAATTCCCGCGCCACTGCTAAATAAAAATTTTCCTCTCGCTGACATACAGCAGATTGCAGGGAGAGGTAAATGACGACATAACGACTAGGGTCTTGTACTCGCTGTTCCCAAGTCAAACAGTAGTGATACAGCAACGACGATTTACCAATTCGCTTGTCACCGACAATATTAATACTTGTCGGCTGGACACCACTCATTCGAGATGCGATCGCGTGTAACTCATCTTTACGACCGACAAACAGCTTGGGGTCTTCAATCATCCCCGCAGCTACAAAAGGATTCGCAGGTAATGCCCCAGAAGTCATGTAAAAGCTATACCCTAATTTTAATAATTTAAGTGCGATCGCTTAAAAGGATAGCATTATACGTAATCATGCTTCTGTGATCTGGTGTTTAGTGATCTAGTTTGCAGATTTAAATTAGATGAAACTCTTGTGGGGTGGGCATCTTAACTCCCTATGTTATGCAAGTTCAATGTGGAACAGCTGAGAACCCCATAGGCGCGTAAATCCTTCATTAAGATGCGATCGCTCAACCCATTCAAGCCTCACGCCAAGCCAGGGAGGAACAATAATCATGCCTCTGATGATGATTTTGACTGCGATCACAGTTGCTTGCAGTTTAAGACGCTCTGGGAATCATCTCCAAGGTAGCTGGGATGTCCGATGGCGGCGATCGCTATTTTTTTTTCTCTTCCCCACTTAGGGAATTTTCAGGTGGAAAGTTTCGTGTTAATGTTAACAATATTACTAAAATATTTATATGCCGCAGCCATCTACTCGTGATGTAGAGTTACCAATTTATATCTCTATTAACAAAATTACACAACGTTTAATTATTGTCATTTTATGTCTTACCCTAACTGGCGCTATCAGTGGTTATTTCTGGGTTTTCGAGTTCCCATTTCCCAGTTCAAAATGGTTTTACCAACTCTTTAGCCTTGATGAAGAGTTAAATATCCCAGCTTGGTATTCATCGTTCAAGCTATTATTTTGTTCGGGATTGCTAGCAGTAATTACTGCAATTAAAAAGACAGATAAGTATTATATTTATTGGAAAAATCTATCTTTAATATTTTTCTTCCTCAGCCTCGATGAAGCCTTTAGCATCCACGAAATTTTGATTATTCCATCGCTAAGAGAAGTATTTAATCTCCCCCCAATATTTTTTCACACCTGGGTTATATTTGGAATTCCTGCGGTTATATTTTTTGTATTTAAATATTTCCAATTTTTCCTAAATTTACCTAAGAAGACTCAATATTTATTCCTTTTGTCCGCAATTTTGTATATAGGTGGGGCGCTGGGCATGGAAATGGTTACTGGGCTTTTCAGAGTATATTTTGGTCGGCTTGACATACTAACCACAATTGCCATAATAATTGAAGAATTGCTAGAGATGACAGGAACTGTAACTTTTATCTATGCGCTGCTAACTTACCTGAGCAGTTTGAAAGAGATGATTAATCTAAAAATTTATATATCTGAAAAGTAGGGTCAACCCCAAAGCAACACATCTAAGTATTGACGAGCCTGGATAAGAGGATGTTTGTAAAGTCTGTTGAGAACCCACAGGCGCGTATATTCTCCGTAAATAGCGCTCTTTTATCTCTGATGCCAGAAAAAAATTTAGGTTGGGGAAACCTCAAGACCGCAGTGGCTACTCAAGCTACCCCTACATTTATCAAAACCCACAACCAGGGCATAAAAGCCAAAAGCCCAAAGCTGGAGATTTTATCTTCCATGCCTCAGACTTTTTGACATTATTTGATTAAACTCCCCAGGCCGGATTCGAACCAGCGACCAATCGATTAACAGTCGATCGCTCTACCACTGAGCTACTGAGGAACGCTTACAATTAAACATCTTAAGACTAAATATAAGATTTGGCAAGTCTTTTTTCAAAAATTTTTTTGCCGATATTAAATTCCCATAGCATTATAGCCAAAACGCCATCTGGCGGCTGGTTTCAGGCTTTTATAATTTAGGAGCTACTGTAATCCCATGCGTAATTCAGCCAATCGCTGTCGGGCTTTAGCATCAATAGAGTTAGCTAAGAACCTACTTTTGGATTGTTTGCGCTGTTGATATTTATGTCGCATCCGGCAAACTGTACTTTCTACTTCACCAGACAGTTGCTGTGCCGACAACCATTCAGCACCATACCCCTGTACCATCAACTGCTGTGCGCGGTCGGAGGTGGCAACAATCACGCGATGAATCAGAGATTTCGCCTTCTCATAGCGCAGAGATGCACAAGATTTTTCAATATAGGTGTCTGCTGTTTGCCCAAAATCTGTGTAATGAACTGATAAGAGTTCTGTAATAACTTCTTTATTGCTAGAAGCTTGATGATATTGGGCATCAAAAACTATTTGAGTATCATAACCTTGAAAAGAGCTGTAGCTAGTCATTGCTTCTACCAATTCCCAGCGTGCAGCCTCTAATCCGGCATGATCACGGGTTTTTTTCAGGCAAGGCCAAGCGCCGATTATATTGTAGCCGTCTACGAACAAGACAGCTTGGAGTAACGAACGAGGCATGGTTTTTAATCACAGTTATCTAGAGTTAACAAAATTCATTCATAAGTTTCATGGTAATTGAAGTATTGTCTGTAACTCTATGTTACAAAGCACTAAAAAATGCCAGCAGACGACACAATTGGACTGGAAAAACCTTGCCCAAAGAGAAACGCGCCTGATTCAGGCGCGTCGCAATTGTTAGTAATTATTCAAAAAAAGGATGGGAGAAAATGGGAGTTTAAGCAGATTCATCATCCATTGTCATCAAACGTTGTTTAAGACGCTGAGGTTCACCTTGATCGATCAAACGGCCTTTTTCTAGTAAGAAAGCGCCGTCACAGTAATTCAACTCATCTAGACGATGAGTCACCCACAGGGCTGTAATTCCCCGACTTTTGACTAAGCGACGGACACCAGCCACTAAGTCCAATTGGCTATCTGGATCGAGTAAAGCTGTGGGTTCATCTAATAATAAGATTTCACAACGCCGAGCGATCGCACCTGCGATCGCCACACGTTGTTTTTGCCCCCCACTCAAAGCATAGATTGGGCGTAATTGTAGAGCCGACAAATTCACCGAACCTAAAGCCTCCTCAACCCTTGTCCTCACCGTAGCAGGCGGTAACTTTTCTTCCACTAGTCCAAAAGCCACGTCAGCACCAACAGTTGGCATCACCAGTTGATGATCAGGATTTTGAAAGACAAAGCCAACGGGTTCTAAAACCTTAATTTCACCGGACTGAGGAGCTAATAGCCCGGCCAGTAGTCGGAGTAATGTAGATTTGCCACTGCCATTTGTACCCAAAAGCATCCAAAATTCACCCACAGGTACTTCCAGAGAGCAAGATTGGATTGCCTTCGCCCCATTAGGCCAACTAAATTCTAAATCCTTGACCTCAATGCCAACTTCTGACATTTCTATACCTTAATTATTCAGCAGTTACTGCAAAAAAGCCCGGTGGTCTACCGCTACTCGTGGTTGCACCATCTTTTTGCACAATCTGTACTCCAGAAATTTCGCTAGAACGGACAGCAACTTTTTTTTCCGTCTTACCCTCACACTTAAGTTCCACGATGTCAGGGTTTCCAGAGCGCATAGCCGCCAAAATCAGCTGATATATCGCCTCAGCATCCTCTGCTGTCTTACGTTGTACTGATATGGGGAAAGCAGTATTTTTGATACTTAAGTCAATGGTAAACATTTAGGATTAGTCAAACAGAACTGTAGGACTCATTTTAGCGTTAGGGAATTAGGAATTGGTCATCTGGTGACAAAGAATGTAGAGACGTTGTATGCAAAGTCTCTACAAAGGTTTACAGAAGATGCCTATGAAGGATTAGGGACAGTTGACAGTTAACTGGGTTTCCCCCACTCCCTACTCCCTACTCCCCACTCCCCACTCCCCACTCCCAGATGAAAATAAATAATTTAGTGGAAAAATTAACAATTTGTGTTTATAATTATGAGAGTCAGTAAAAATTTGTAAACTAGATTGACAATCTGGTAAACTGTCTGCATACAGATAAATGTCAAAAGTTTATCGATAAACAGACCTGTACTTATAAACAATTTGGAGATTCGTTCTCATGACCATCGCAGTTGGACGCGCCCCTAGTACAAGAGGGTGGTTTGACGTATTAGACGACTGGTTAAAGCGCGATCGCTTCGTATTCGTAGGCTGGTCAGGGATATTATTATTTCCCTGCGCTTACCTAGCACTAGGCGGTTGGCTCACCGGTACAACATTCGTCACCTCCTGGTACTCCCACGGATTAGCATCATCTTACCTGGAAGGAGCTAACTTTTTAACAGTTGCAGTTTCCTCACCTCCAGACAGCTTAGGACACTCCCTACTATTGTTGTGGGGACCCGAAGCTCAAGGCGACCTCACCCGTTGGTTCCAATTGGGTGGATTGTGGCCATTCGTAGCCCTACACGGAGCCTTTGCATTGATTGGCTTCATGTTGCGCCAATTTGAAATTGCCCGTCTAGTAGGCATCCGTCCATACAACGCTCTTGCCTTCTCTGCACCTATTGCGGTATTCGTCAGCGTATTTCTGATGTACCCCTTGGGACAGTCAAGCTGGTTCTTTGGACCTAGCTTTGGTGTAGCTGCAATCTTCCGTTTTCTACTATTCCTGCAAGGTTTCCACAACTGGACACTCAACCCCTTCCACATGATGGGTGTAGCAGGTGTCTTGGGTGGTGCGCTATTGTGTGCCATTCATGGAGCCACAGTAGAAAACACCTTGTTTGAAGACGGTGAAGGTTCTTCTAACACCTTCCCAGCTTTTAACCCTACCCAAGCTGAAGAAACCTACTCAATGGTGACAGCGAACCGTTTCTGGTCACAGATTTTCGGGATTGCTTTCTCCAACAAACGTTGGTTACACTTCTTTATGCTATTTGTGCCAGTCACTGGCTTATGGATGGCATCAATTGGGATTGTTGGTTTAGCACTAAACCTGCGGGCTTATGACTTCGTTTCCCAAGAATTACGGGCAGCAGAAGACCCAGAGTTTGAAACTTTCTATACCAAAAACATTTTGCTGAACGAAGGTATCCGCGCTTGGATGGCTCCTCAAGATCAGCCTCACAAACAGTTTGTGTTCCCAGAGGAAGTTCTACCTCGCGGTAACGCACTCTAAGATAAAAATCTCATTCCCCATTTTTCAATAAACCCCCGTCTTCAGGCGGGGGTTTATTTATTTTTCCAACTAAAAATTCTGTGTTATATTGATTTCAGGTTAAGAACCCAGAGCGAGATGCTCTGCCCTTTTAAAACTAAGACCGCTTAGGCAACAAGGAGGTGATGCCCATGATAGAAAGTAGTATAAGCATGGGTCATCAGGTTGCAGTTAGCCGGCTGCGTGCCGGGGCTGTTCTCTAAAAGTTAGCCTTAGTTTCCTTGTGAGACTAAGTTAGCTCAAGTAGCTAGGCTAAAGTTCGGAGTTCCTTCCGGCAGTCTGGTTGCAACCTGAAGACCCGCTACACCGCCCTGATATTAGATCATCTGATCTAAATCAGGGCGGATAGTTTTTTATGGGTATGTTTTGATTTATCAATGGTTTCTGTGTAAAACTGACAAAGAAATTACGTTAAAGTATTTTTAAGCAATCAAAAATTTTGCAGATTTATAGTAAGTGAACCTGGGAATTATCCGACATATTTTTTGTCTAGTCATAAATGACTAGGATAATACAGTTCAAGATTGAGCAAAGATGTAAACAGGAATTTTTTAATATGGCTAAACTACTGACTGATGCAGAAATTCAAGCACAGGCCAGCCGTTTGTCAGGTTGGACAGTTGAGGGTTCTAAGTTGCAGAGTACCCGCAAATTCAAAGATTTTATCGCTGCTATTGAATTTGTAAATAAGCTAGTAGAACCTGCGGAATCGTCGGGACATCATCCAGACATAGAAATTTCTTATAACAAAGTCATTATTACCCTGACAACACATGATGCCGGTGGGTTGACACAAAAGGACTTTGAGGTAGCTGAGATAGTTTCTCAAATCAGCTAAAAGTTTTTTGCCGAAAAGCCCTAATTGGGGGCGATATTACGAATAGCTCCGGAGGGGGAACATATAAAACCTGTGAGCGTCAGAGTTGATCAAGATGATTGTATGTGACAGTTAATCAAGCGATCGCTAATATGTTGCCATATACTTCAGATAGCTTATAATGGTATGCTATGGAGTTGAGTTTTTGCATTAGTTAATCACATTAATTTAAAAGTTAAATTAATCAGCTATTAGGCTAGCAAAAACTAAAGTTGTGGTATTGGCAACTGTGCCTGATCAAAACAGTTAAACAATTGTTAGATTCTTGAGAGTTAAGTGCAACAACAACAATTATCTATACAAGGTGTGAGGAAAAAGTGAAAATGTCTAATATTTTGTGGAAGTCCCTAGTAGTTAGCCCAGCAGTTCTGGGAGCAACATTGTTAGTTTCAGCCGCAGCAATTGCAGCCCCAAGTACCACCACAGAAATCTCGGTAACTGAACAACAAGCCGCTACTGAAGTTGCTCAACAGCCAGAAATCTTTGCTCAAGCAACCAACGAGACAAATGTTATTAACCAAGTTAATAGCTACAGCAAAGAAGGCAAAGAAAATACTACTCTGTCTCAAGTAACATCTGTTTCCCAGTTTTCTGACGTACAACCAACAGACTGGGCATTCCAAGCGTTGCAATCCTTAGTCGAGCGCTACGGTTGTATTGCTGGTTACCCAAATGCGACTTATCGCGGTAATCGGGCTTTAACCCGTTTTGAATTTGCTGCTGGTTTAAACGCTTGTTTGGATAGAGTTAACGAATTAATCGCCACAGCAACAGCTGACATGGTGACCAGACAAGATTTAGCTACCTTACAGCGTTTACAAGAAGAGTTTTCCGCAGAATTGGCAACTCTACGCGGTCGCGTAGATTCCCTAGAAGCGCGGACTGCTGAATTGGAAGCCAATCAGTTTTCCACCACTACCAAGCTGGCTGGGGAAGCAATTTTTGCTGTGACTGATTCCATTCGCCGTGATGATGCCAGTAACAATACCGTTTTCCAAAACAGAGTCCGTTTAGGCTTGCAAACCAGCTTCACCGGTCGTGATCTTTTGACCACCCGTTTGGCCTCTGGTAATGCAACTCCCTTGAACCTTGGTCTTCCTGGTAGTGGTGAAGGTCTGCAAACCTTTAACATTGGTGACACTAATGGCAATAACGTTGAGATAGACAGATTAACCTACCAAGCACCTATCGGACCAGCCCAAGTTTACCTTGCGGCTAGCGGTGGTAAACACAGCCAGTATGCAGCAGTTAACAATCCCTACTTTGCTGACGGAACTGATGGTGGTAACGGTGCTTTAACTACCTTTGGTTCGGAAAATCCCATCTATCGGATTGGTGGTGGTGCTGGTATTGCCTTTACCTTACCCTTGGGTCAAGGTGGTGGTATTCTTCGACCCAGTTCAGTAACTGTAGGTTATTTGGGATCAGAAGCTAATAATCCTAATCCTGGTTCAGGCATATTTGACGGTGACTATGCTGCTTTAGGACAGTTGAACTTTAGCGTTGGCGATCGCTTGGCACTAGCGGCAACCTACGTTCACGGTTATCATGGTGCAAATAGTAATTTATTTGATGCAGGTTCCTCTTTAGGTACTCCTGTCGTAGGTACTAGCATAGCCAATACTCTGCAAAACCCATCTTCAACAAACTCTTATGGTGTCTCAGCTGCCTTCAGACCCAGCGACAGACTATCATTTAGCGGCTTTGTATCTTATACCGATGTCACAGGTTTTGGTGTAGGTGATGACAAAGAAGTTTGGAGTTACGGTGTTGGTTTAGCCTTACCTGACTTTGGTAAAAGAGGTAACGTCTTGGGTATCTTCGGCGGTGCTGTTCCCTATTCACGCGGTGTAGTAGATGGTTCTAACAAAGTTCCATACCAAGTTGAAGGCTTCTACAAATATCGCGTTTCTGATAACATCTCAGTTACTCCTGGCGTAATCTGGGTGACAAACCCTGGTCAAAGCAGCAACGACGATTCGTTTATCGGTACTCTCAGAACTACCTTCACCTTCTAGAGTCTTGCAAATCTGCTAAAAAATTGAAACTGAAACTTTATTGCGCCCCGCTATCATGTGGGGCTTTTTGTTGTCTAGCTGGGGAGTGGGGAGTGGGGAGAAGAGGAAAAGGGGCAGGGGGGCAGGGGGCAGGGGAGAGGAAGAATGCTTGTTAACTAACCTCACTTTTCACGTCATGTGGAAAAACCAAACCGAAACCTAACCCCCTAGCCCCCTTCCCTACCAGGGAAGGGGGAAAATTCAAAGCCTCTCCCCTGCAAGGGGAGAGAAATGGAAGCGAGGTTTTCCAGATCCCGTGAAAAGTCAGGTTAACTAACCGGAAGTTTAAAATAATTTATTACTCCCCCTTACTCCCCTAACCTTCGGGAAGCTTCGCTCTAAGCGCAGCTATGCCGTAGGCTTTACGACTGCGCTCAGGGCAAGCCTGCACCCTGCTCCCCTGCTTCTTCTGGGGAGTGGGTTAAAACCCGAATGGTGTCTAAGTTTGATTATCCGTTTAGGTCTTAACGTCCTTGGCGGTTGCTATAAATCAGATTAAAGAACAAACCCCAGTGGAGAACCGGAGTATACTAGAAAAGTTAAGACTTTTTTTGCTCCCTTACTCATATTGCTGCTTGTGGAACTATCCTGTAAATCTGAATACGCCATTCTCGCCTTAATCGAAATGGCAACTCATTATCAAAGCGGCGAACCGATGCAAATTCGCCAAATCGCCGCCCAACAAAGCATACCTGACCGCTATTTAGAACAGCTACTGGCGACTTTGAGACGCGGAGGTATAGTCAAAAGTCAACGCGGTTCTAAAGGTGGCTATTTTTTGACTCGTGAACCTTGGAAAATTACGGTCTTCGATGTTTTAGAATGTTTGGAAGGGTTAGATGTGCGAACCTGTGAAGAAGATGCCAATCCCAAAAGTATCGATACTTCTGTGATTAAGGAAATCTGGCAAGAAGCTTGTCAGGCGGCGAACTTAGTTTTGCAAAACTACACACTTCAGGATCTTTGTGAAAAAAGAGATTCCCGCCGGCAATTGGATATTATGTACTACATTTAACCCGAAGTATTTTTGACTGTTCATTGATAACTAAATAGATAAGGAATAATTATGAAGATTGCGCGTAACATTACAGAACTTGTTGGTCGGACACCCCTAGTACAGTTAAACCGCATCCCCCAAGCTGAGGGATGTGTGGCGCAAATACTGGTGAAACTGGAAAGTATGAACCCATCGGCATCAGTCAAAGACCGCATTGGGGTAAGTATGATTAACGCCGCAGAAGCAGAGAAGTTAATTACTCCGGGAAAAACTATCTTGGTAGAACCCACGTCGGGAAATACAGGTATTGCTTTAGCTATGGCCGCAGCAGCTAAGGGTTATCGGTTGATTTTGACTATGCCAGAAACCATGAGTGGAGAACGCCGGGCGATGTTGCGGGCTTATGGGGCTGAATTAGAATTGACACCGGGAATTGAAGGGATGAGTGGGGCAATTCGCCGCGCTCAGGCAATAGTTGATACTACGCCACATACTTATATGTTGCAGCAATTCCGCAATCCAGCTAATGCGAAGGTGCATCGGGAAACGACAGCTGAAGAAATCTGGGAGGATACTGATGGTCAGGTAGATATGATTGTGGCAGGTGTGGGTACTGGTGGTACGATTACTGGTGTAGCGGAAGTTTTGAAAGCCCGTAAACCGAGTTTTCAGGCGATCGCAGTTGAACCAACCAATAGCCCAGTACTATCAGGAGGACGACCAGGCCCCACAAAATCCAAGGAATTGGGGCGGGGTTTGTGCCTCAAGTTCTCAAAGTAGAATTGATTTCGGAAGTGATTACTGTTACAGATGACGAAGCGATCGCCTATGGTCGGCGTTTAGCCAGAGAAGAAGGGCTACTATCTGGTATTTCCACTGGTGCAGCCTTATGTGCAGCCATTCGTGTAGCCCAACGTCCAGAAAATGAGGGACGCTTAATAGTGATGATTCAGCCCAGTTTTGGCGAAAGATATTTAAGTACACCTTTGTTCCAAGACTTGGAAGCTAAAGTAGCCGCCAGTATCAGTTAACGTTAAATTAGATAAATGGTCGATTCTAAAAACGTTTCTAACCACTACGAAACGCTCAAAGTTAATGCCAATGCTAGCCAAGCGGAGATTAAACAATCTTATCGCCGCTTGGTAAAGTTGTTTCACCCTGACAGCAATCAGCAAACGGCAGATAAAGAGCAGATTATTCGCATCAATGCGGCCTATGAGGTTTTAAAAGATAGTCAAAATCGTCTCAGCTATGACCGACACCTGCAAGACGAGTCGCAAAAATTAAATAATAGTAGTTATCAACAGCGTGCAGCATCGGCTCAAAAACGTTACCAAACAACCAGACAAACCGGACGAGATGCTGATGAACACGTTGAGGAATGGCTACGCTTAGTTTATCAACCAGTCAATGAGCTACTTGATCATATTCTTAATTCTTTAGACGATCAAATTGAGGAACTAGCCGCCGATCCTTTTGATGATGAATTATTAGAAGCATTTCAAGAATATTTAAACACCTGTCGAGACGATTTGAAGCAAGCCCAACTTACTTTTCGTTCTTTACCAAATCCCCCCAGTTTAGCCAGAGCCGCAGCTTATCTGTACCATAGTCTCAGTCAAGTAGCAGATGGTGTAGAAGAGTTAGCTTACTTTCCTTTGAGCTACGATGAGCGTTATTTGCATACAGGACAAGAATTATTCCGGATAGCTGCGAGATTGTACTACGAGGTACAAGAATCAGTGAGTTAATGGTTTAGACAACCACAATTTTCTAAACTAAACTGTATGCTCCCTTATCTTAGTGCTGTTACTTGTTATACTCTTTGGAAGAAGGCTGTTACTAAAACTTTTGATTTGTTAGAAACGACATAAATATCTATGACTAAAAAAATTTATGCTTTACTTGTTGGTATTAACAACTACCATCCTCACTCAAGAGGAGTGAGTTCTTTAAGGGGTTGTCTTAATGATATTGAATCAATAGAAACTTATTTACGTGAACGAATTGCTACTGAGGAGAACTGGGAATTAGTTGAAACCTCAGAAGTTCCTTGGAAACTGACAAACGAATTAGCAACACGTCAGGCAATTATTGACGGTTTTAAGCAACATTTATGCAATGCTGACAGTGAAGACGTAGTATTATTTTATTATGCTGGTCATGGTTCCTATGAAGCAGCACCAGAAGCATTTTGGGCTGAAACACCAGACCGAAAAATGGAAACTTTAGTTTGCTATGATAGCCGGACTGAAGGAGGTCAAGACTTAGCAGATAAGGAATTAAACTACTTAATTGAGCAGGTAGCCAAGAAGAATCCACATATCCTTATTATTTTGGATTGTTGTCACTCTGGCACAGCTACTAGAAACCCAGAAGTAACTGAACGTCAAACGTCTGCGAATGGACCAATAAGAAATTTAACCGATTTTATTTTTGGTTTTGATCAAGAATGGCTGAGATACCGCTTAAGTGAGAATTATCAGCTACCAAGACATATTGCGCTCGCTGCTTGTCGTTCCCATCAAACGGCAAAAGAGTACACAGGTGAAGATGGTAAACGACGTGGTGTTTTTTCTTACTTTCTAACTCAGGCATTACAGCGCACTAATAGCAGTTTATCCTATGCAGATTTAGTCCAAGATATTAATGCCTTGATAACTGGTAAAATTTATGAGCAATCGCCACAAATAGAAGCACCACCAGAAGATTTAAGACAAAGTTTTTTGGGTGGGGCTGTAGGTGAACGCGCAAACTACTTTACCCTAACTTATGACAGCGAAACATATCAGAGTTGGGTAATTAACGCTGGTGCTTTACATGGTGTGCGCCAAACTTCTGAAGGGGAAACTTTATTGGCAGTTTTCCAGCAGGGAAGTACACCAGAGGAGTTACGTCAAATTTCAAATGCAATTTGTCGAGCTAATGTTACTCAGGTATTGACAGGAGTCAGTCAAGTTGAATTAAGCGGTGATAATACTAATTTATCTCAAGAAGTACCTTATTGGGCAGTTGTTACAGATGTACCATTACCAAAATTGAAGGTATCTTTTCAAGGTGATGATGCTGGTATAGAAAAAGCTCGTCAAGCACTTTTAACAGCTGATGGTAACACACCTTCTTTGTTTGTTCGGGAAGTAGACTCATCTGAGCATACAGATTATTATTTAGAAGCTACTAATGGTCAATACTGGATTATACAAGCTGCTGATAAATGTCCATTAGTGGCACCAGTTCCAGAAATACCAGATACACAAGGATACACTCGACAAAACGCAAACATAATTATTAAGCGTTTAGAACATATTGCGCGTTGGACGAATATTTTGGAATTGAAAACTCCACCTACCAGTCAAATTAAAGCTGGGGATGTGGAGATGGAAGTTATTGTTACTTCTGGAGAACAACAATATTCCTCAAATCAGGCAACTTCAGAGATACGCGGGGAATACACTTTTAGAAATAATAATTGGGAACCGCCACGAATAGAAATACAAGTTACAAATAATAGCGAACACGACCTTTATTTTCAGATAGTAGAACTTGCGGGAGATTACGCAATAGAGATTCCTGAATTTTTTATAGAAAGAGGCAGTTTAGGTTTACCGCAAAGAGGCAGTGAAGGTGCAAGTGTTGAAGGTAAAAGATTAAAATTAGTAATTCCAAGAGATTATTTAAATAAGGGGATTACTGAATACAATACCATTTTCAAGTTAATTGTTAGCACTAGAGATTTCAATGCAAGCTTGCTCCAGCAACCAGGACTTGATTCTCCTCCTCCTATCAATCGTTCTGGAAGATTATCAGGCGCTCTCAACCGTTTAATGAATAACATATATACTCGTCAAACGGAGCCAGAAGAAGATGAATATATTGATAACTGGATGACTCAAGAAGTTAAAATTAATTTGGTAAAGCCACCTGGTGGAGTAGAAATTAAAGATTCTGAGTCTACTACTTTATTCCCTTATGTTGATTTACAAGGACATTCAACTTTTAAAGGAAGATTTAGTTTAAACCCCTTACCTCCAATTAGTAGGAATGTTAATAGTAATTTAATACCACCGATTTTATTACAAGAGCAACCTAATCTTCTACGAGATGGCCGACCAATACTGGTTGAACCATACGAATTTAACATAACTCGCAGTCCTGAGATGTTTAGCGTTTTGGAAATTATTGATTTGCAAAACCACGAAAGTGTTACACCAGAGAATCCCATCAAATTAGTAGTTGGTAAATCATTAGCATCAAACGAATATATATTACCAATTGCTTATGACGGTGAATTTTTCCTCCCTGTGGGTAAAGCTGAGGCAGTAAATGGAAACACAGTAATTACATTAGAACGCCTACCTGAACCAACAGTAGATAGTCGCAGTTTACAAGGTTCAATTAAGATACTATTCCAAAAACTACTGTTCCCAATATTAAAAAAAGAGTTTACTTATCCACTTGTGAGGATTGCGGAAGTTTCAGCAACTGGGCGTGTATCTTATCAAGACAACAAACAAGTCATTAAAAGCAAGGTTAATGAATCTGAGAAAATTTTACTCTTTATTCATGGCATCATCGGCGACACAAAAAGTTTAGTAACGAGTGTCCAAGAGGCAACATTTACAGAAAATGGACACCAGAAAACCCTACGAGATAAATATGATTTAGTTCTGGCCTGCGACTACGAAAATCTGCATACGACAATTGAGGAAAACGCTAGATTACTCAAACAAAGATTAGAAGAGATTGGTTTAGGCGCAAACCACGGGAAACAACTACATATTGTTGCCCATTCAATGGGCGGTTTAGTTTCTCGTACTTTTATAGAAAAGGAAGGCGGGAATCAAATTGTCCAACACTTAGTAATGTTAGGTACGCCCAATGCTGGTTCTCCTTGGCCTTCTATCCAAGATTGGGCATTTACAGCCCTTGGTATTGGATTGAACCAAATGTCTTCATTGGCTTGGCCTACAACAATTATTGCCGGATTAGTAGCATTTCTGGAAGTAAATGATAACGCTTTAGACCAAATGAACCCGCAAAGTCTTTTTATTGAAAGCATCGTCAAAAATCCTGACCCCAATGTGCAGTATACAATTATTGCTGGCGATCGCTCAATTCGTCCAGAAGCATTAGACATTGAACCTGGAAAACAATCCAGTCAGATACAGCGACTTATGCAGAAACTGTTTGGCTCATCTGTAGATCGCGTAGTGGATATGGTATTTTTACAACAACCCAACGATATAGCGGTGACATTGGAAAGTATTAAAAGTTTAAATGCAAACCGCACTCCTGAGCCGATCATATTACCAGATGCTGCTTGTGATCATCTCACATATTTTACTAGCGAATCTGGGTTGGAAGCATTACTACAAGCACTCTGTCAAGAACCATAAATTTTAATATAGCGGTTATCGGTTGGATGCAATACAATCTAGGGCGCAGACCCTGCGCCCCTACAGGATTTGGCGGACTTTATCTCACTCAGGTGCATACCGCTATATTATGAAGAGTGTTCCAAGTCAAAAAAATGCCCAGTTGTCATTGCCTTAGCAAAGTGTGGCGTTAGCCGTATGGAGCAGAGCAGAATGAAACAATCTCTGGTTTTGGATCATTTATTGTTTGGAACACTCTAACCTGAATTTAATGAACCACCAAACGAATAACAAACCCAATTATATTAAATGGAATTTTTACCAATTCTATTGGTAAGAGTATTGACCCTACGAAAAAGTGCCATATTTTTTGGAATATGTTCCTCTGTCTCTCTAGTTGAGATTGTTTTATTTCTGCCTCTAGTTGATATTGTTGTCTTTTTTGTTCTGCCTCTATTTTAGATTTTTCTAAATCTATTCGATATTTTTCTAATTCGGCGTTTTCCTTTATTTTAGATAGTTCTATTTGTTGTTGTTTCTCTATTTCAATTTGTTTTGTTTTTTCTATGCCGGGATAGATTGAACTAAATGCGACTAAGATTATTAGCAACACAGCAATAATAACCGCTATTATCTGCCACTTTGTATTATCACTGGCCTTATTTTTTTGACTCTCGTCCAAAAACTCATTATCTTCTTTAGATAATAATGTTGCTCTTTCTTTTTGCCATTCTTCAGCCTTAGTTAAGTTATCACCAACTAATAGATGCTTTTTGTCTTTCCCGCTTTCTAGCCATCTTTTTTTCTGATGAGTATACAATTCTGATTGAAACTTAAGGGAAGTTAACTGACTTTCAACCCATTCTTTGTTAAATACCTCCTTATAAATAGGATTGTATATCTTTAATTTTTTGTCTTTTTCAATTAATAATCCTGTCAATTGAAGTTCTAAGATAACTTCAATATCAGCATTTTGGTTTTCATCATCTAAGATTCTCTTATATAAGCGTAAACGACTTTCTCGGTTTTTATCTTTAGATAGAAGTTTGGTTTGAATCGGCTCGAAATGCTTTGGAACGTCTATTTTTTCGTCTATCCAGTAATTAATGATAGATGACTTAACCAGTTTGTCAATAAATTCTTTTTCCTCATTCTGTTCTATAAAGTCATCACCTTGTTCGACTAGTTGACATAATTTTTGAGTTAGGAATGGTTGTCCTTCTGTCCAATACAAAATAGCTTCAATAACCTTTTCGCAATCTTCTGCTTTATCTTTTAATCCTTGAGCTAACCCCTCTATTGCTTCTTGTGTTGTAAAGCCCTGTAAATTTACAGATTTAATAGTATTATCAGCTTTCATAGGATCTTTTCTCAACTTCCCAATTGTTGTTACCCCTAATAAAACAAAAACCAATCTTTTTAAGAATGGATCATTTTCACGATTGGTGTATGAGCTTCTGATAAAATCAAGAAAGTCATCACTAAAATCTAAATCTTTAAGGCTGCCAATTTCATCAATGAAAATTACAAGATTTTTGTCTTTGGGAATTTTCTCCAGTAAGACTTCTTTGATAAATGTAGATAGTAAAAATTCTGGAGTTATATTCCTTTTTTCCTGATCGTTAAGCCAATTATCTACATCAAATTCGGATAATACATTAGAATTATCATTTGTTTTAACTGTACTTAAGTTGTTAATTAGAGTGTTATACCATTGTTGTTTCTCTCCTTTACCCATATTGAGAAAGTCGGTGATAATACAAGCAAATCCTTCTTTTTGCAATTCGTTAGCAGTATGTTGTACTAAGCTTGTTTTTCCCGTTTGATTACTGTTAAAAACATAACAGTGTTCACCTTTTTTTACTAGGTTAATAATGTCATCATCTGCTTGCCTTTTCACATAACTTTTATCTGTTTCTGACAAAGGTCCGCCTACTTTATAATAAGATTCGTTAGTCATTTTGTATGCTCCTTAAATATCATCTGTTGGATAGCTCTTATCTGGTTCTGACAAACGTGCTACTATTTTATAATCCAATACATTATTTGTAATGTTATTATCCTATATAGCAGTCCTATTCGATGTTTGTGTACTTAATCGATTAATTAATTTTTTAATACTCCTTTTAATTGGCTCCAATATAACATTTTTGGGTATGTCTTGTGGAATTGTCTTCTTTAAATATTCAGTGAAATATTCAGTATAGAACTTGCAACTAGGCTTTACTGTATTACCGTCAAAAATAATTAACCCTCGATCAAGTAGTTGCTTAACTTCGGGATCATCTTTGTTTCTTGAGTTAGATCCTGAAAGGATATCCTGGAATACTTTTTTAAAGTTTGAATTGTTGTTCAAAAATTTTTTATGACTCGACAAAAGTTCATCTATTGCTGCAATCGTTGCTAGGTTTTTTAAACAATCATATTGTTCTTTCTCTGAGATATTTCGGCAATGCCGAAGAGCTAAATCTACTAAATGAGGATGTCCATTTAGTCCATTTAAAAGCTTGATTAGATGATCCTTTTCCCCTTCTTGTAAATCAAATTGCTTCCATAAAGATTGCACTTGTTCTATATTAAAATATTTTAATATAATTGTTTCCCCTGCACTAGACCATAAATGTGACGGAGAATCTGTGTATACCTCATTGCGGTATTCTAAAATCAATCGGAATCCACTCCATATTGAACTACTTTCATTCACCCATTGAAGGAACAAATTATGAACAAATTTATAAATTTCAGGTTTATCATAAATCCTATCAAAATTCCGTAAATGTAGAATTAAAATTCTACTGTCTTGCGAGGATAGAAAATATTTTATAAATTGAGAAGTAAATCTGCTATTTGCCAGGTAGCGGTCTTCATTTCCTTGTTCCCAATGATATCTTCGATCTGATTTTCGAGCTATGTCTTCACAAAACCATTGTAAAAACTGGTTTGTATCATGAACAGTTTCCCAAATATTTTCTGGTATATACAAGCTTACTATTTGATATTTATCAGGTTCTAAGCCTTGAGTAACATGATCTATAAATCTTGATTTTCCTGTTGTCTTAGATCCTTTGACGCGAATTAAAATATTTCTGTTGTTAATTGCATTACGAAGAGTTGGTTCATCTCCTCGTGTTACATAATCTGTAGGGATGTCTATTAATGAGGGTATCTCACAACCCAATATATTGTTCTTAGTAATCATATCTTTAGCTCTATCGAAAGATTGTTTTATAGATTCTCCATCACCTAAAGCTTGATAAAACGCGCTGGAAAATTTAATTGCCGTTTGATCAGGAATGTAACCGTTCATACCAATAGCGTAGTCCAAGTCTAATTCCTGATGTAAAGCCTTAGCATTATCTCTTGAATTACAAGTATTCAGTATAATACACTTAATTTTAATTTTTTTGGTTTTTAAGAAATCTGTCAACTTGCTTATAGAAATATATATATATTGAAGGTTTTCATCTGTAATGATGATGTCTTTATATGTACCATGACAAGAAAAATGAATGATATCGTATTCAGAATTTGATAGTCTTACTCGAAACTCTTCAATTGTCAAATTTACGAATGACTTAAAGACTACTAAACCACGAACTTTACATTTCATTAGCTCAGTCTCAATAAGATTAACTTCTCTGTTTACATCAAGAAATTTCTGATTTTGGGGATTAAATCCCAGGAATAAAACTTTCATGTTGGCAGGACTATTATTAATGACGGATTAAAAAGTTAATACGGGTTAAAGTATAATTAAGGAAGTTTTAATAAAAATGTAGGATCTTCACAAACAGGAAATAGATGTTTGTCAAATCTTGCTTTAGCGTGTTTTATTATACTGCGTTAGATAGGTTTTTTTCTAGTCTATAAGTAAACCAATATTGCCCGCATCTTTCTTTAAATCATCGTTAGGTAAGTGTTCAACAAAGACACTCACTTCCGAGTCAAATATAACAGGTAATCAAGAGCAATGTAGAAAAAATACTGATAAAACTTGCTTATGCTTGAATAGCACTAATATAAGCGGAAACTTCGTCAGGGCAAGGTGTAGGGTGTAGTGTTTAAGACAATAGTTCAACATCTTCTTAATTACCCACACCCAAAAGCCTTATAAATAATGGATTTGCCGTTATCTTAGTGCCATTCCTGCATAGCGTGTATTCCATGTTTCCGAATTACGAATTATAGTTTATGCTGGAAATAGTGAAAGGTTAAGAAATTTTAAGCTCAGTTTACAGAATACTCATGCAATGTATTGTTAATCGTCGCGCTCAGTTTTCAGCTAGTCATCGGTATTTCTTACCAGAACTGAGTGAGGCAGAAAATACTGAGAAATTTGGTGCTGGTTCTAGATTTCCCGGACATGGACACAACTATGTTTTATTTATCTCCCTGGCTGGAGAATTGGATAAATATGGCATGGTACTTAACTTGTCTGATGTGAAACACGTAATTAAGCACGAAGTTACCAGCCAACTAGACTATTCTTACCTCAATGATGTGTGGGCAGAATTTCAAGAAACTTTACCCACGACTGAAAATATTGCACGGGTGATTTGGCAGCGTCTAGTACCGCATTTACCCTTAGTGCGTGTGCAGTTATTTGAACATCCTGAACTTTGGGCAGATTATATAGGAGACGACATGGAAGCTTACCTCAGCATCAGTACTCACTTTAGCGCCGCCCATCGGTTGGCTCATCCTCAACTGAGTAACGAAGAAAATTCGCAAATTTATGGTAAGTGCGCCCGTCCTCATGGTCACGGACATAATTACCATTTAGAAGTCACTGTGAAAGGACAAATTGATCCACGCACGGGGATGATTGTGGATTTAGGGGCTTTAAATCAAGCTGTGGAAGATTATGTGCTAGAAGCATTCGACCACACTTTTTTAAACAAAGATATCCCTTTCTTTGCGGAAGTTGTCCCCACTGCTGAGAATATCGCACTTTACATTAGTAATTTATTGCGATCGCCTATTCAAGAATTGGGTGCTACGCTGTACAAAATCAAACTGATTGAAAGTCCCAATAATTCCTGTGAAATTTACTGCACAGAATCAGATACAACTACTGTCAGCGTCGCGCAGCCTGAGCCAGTTTTAGCGCGTGTGTAGGATTTAGCTGGATTTTATCTGTGATATTAAAATGGTGCGTTGTCTAGCATGGCAGCGCACTTTTGTATTTTAATTAATAGCGGTTATCAGTTAAGTGAGATAGAACCCCACCCCCAACCCCCTCCCCGCAAGCGAGGAGGGGGCTATGATCTAGTTCATTCAATTGCATACCGCCATAGTATGATATTGAATCGACAAGCATTTACCTGATAAAAATTAACTATGACACAGAACTACCGCATTACTCTACTCCCCGGCGATGGCATTGGTCCCGAAATTATGGCCGTAGCGGTAGACGTGCTAAAAGTTGTCGGTAAACAATTTGACCTGCAATTTGAGTTTTCCGAAGCCCTGATTGGTGGTGCAGCAATTGACGCTACAGGCGAACCCCTACCAGCTGCTACCCTAGATACTTGTCGCAATAGTGATGCGATTCTACTGGCTGCTATTGGGGGTTATAAGTGGGATTCTCTACCATCGAATTTACGCCCAGAAGCAGGTTTGTTGGGACTGCGTGCGGGATTAGGATTATTTGCCAATCTCCGCCCAGCCCAAATTTTGCCCCAATTAATTGACGCTTCTACTTTAAAACGGGAAGTTGTGGAAGGGGTAGATATTATGGTGGTGCGCGAACTCACTGGTGGGATTTATTTTGGTCAGCCCAAGGGGATTTTTGCTACTGATACCGGAGAAAAACGGGGTGTGAATACAATGGTTTACACAGAGTCAGAAATTGACCGCATTGGGCGCGTCGCCTTTGAAGCAGCTCGGAAACGTGGGGGAAGACTCTGTTCTGTAGATAAAGCCAATGTCTTAGAAGTATCACAGTTGTGGCGCGATCGCATCACGGAACTAGCAACAGAATATCCCGATGTGGAATTATCTCACCTCTACGTCGATAACGCCGCCATGCAATTGGTACGCGCTCCTAAGCAGTTTGATACTATTGTCACAGGCAATTTATTTGGTGATATTCTCTCAGATGCTGCTGCCATGCTGACTGGTAGTATTGGGATGTTACCATCTGCTAGTTTGGGTGCTTCTGGCCCTGGTGTCTTTGAACCAGTCCACGGTTCCGCCCCCGATATCGCCGGACAGGATAAAGCAAATCCTCTGGCTCAGGTTTTAAGCGCCGCCATGATGTTACGCTACGGGTTAGACCAATCAAAAGCGGCAGACAAAATGGAACAAGCTGTATTGCAAGTTTTAGCCCAAGGCGATCGCACAGGTGATATTATGTCCCCTGGCATGAATCTTTTAGGTTGTGGCGCTATGGGGGAATCATTAATTAGCGCTCTGGAAAAATCATAAATTTCCGCCTTAATTTGGCCTTAATTTGGCAATTTGGCAACTTTATCTGAATGTATCAGATAAACTAAAGACAAATCTAGCAATTTATATAACAGTCGATAGTGTACGCATTACGACAAGAACAAACAAAATTTACTGCCCCTAAAAACCAGTCTCCTTTGATTGATCCAGCCTTAATCAGAGCAGCCGGGCAGATTTATTACATCCACTGTGAAGTACATCCTGAAATAGCTGGACAACCTTCAGGTGTAGCAATTAATCACATTACTCATCGCGGTAAAGTGATTTTCACTCAGCAACCAGTTACTTTTACCGCAAGAATGTTTTGTCCCATTAAGTCAAATTGAATCACATACGTATTAGTCCTTGGTCATTGGTCATTAGCCCTTCGGCTACGCTCAGGGTAAATCATTGGTCATTTGTCAATGATTAAATTTTGAGACCAGACATATACTCTCGGAAAAAGTCTTCACGTTGCTGTGAAAAAACAGAAACTAAGGCTAGAGTAGTGTATGCAAAATGACAAAGAACTATATGGACATTTTGATGGTCGTCCCGGCGAGTATCATTGTCTTCGCGCTGGGTGCATCTATTGGCAGCTTTATTAATGTTGTAGTTTATCGATTACCTGCTAGGTTATCTGTTTTGTGGCCGCCTTCTCGCTGTCCTCGTTGCTTAAACCAGCTTAAAGCTCATGATAATGTGCCGGTGCTGGGATGGTTATGGTTAAGAGGGCGATGCCGTTATTGTCAAACCAAGATTTCCATCCGTTATCCTGTGGTAGAGGGGATAACGGGGATAATTTTTTTAATCATATTTTGGGAATTCCAAGTTTCAATTATTACAATAAGTTACTGGGCTTTTTGTAGCTGGCTATTGGCGTTATCTCTGATTGACTTGGATACCATGACCTTACCTAATGTCCTGACTAAATCGGGTTTAGTTGTAGGGATTGGCTTGCAAATGGCTGTGGGTTTTTTCTCACAGGGCGGTGGGATAGGCTTAGTTAATCACCTGATGATGGGCATAGTGGGAGCAGTATTAGGATTATGGCTGTTTGATGCGATCGCAATGATCGGTTCCATCGCCCTGGGTAAAACTGCAATGGGTGCAGGTGACGCAAAATTAGCCGCCATGATGGGAGTTTGGTTAGGACCGAAGTATTTGCTGCTAGCCAGCTTTATTGCCTGCTTAGTAGGTGTAATCATCGGTGGTGGTGCAATGTTACTATCACCCGAAAGAGTGGGACAAAAAATACCTTTTGGACCTTTTCTAGCTTTAGGCGCAGTAATTACTGTATTTGGTGGTGAAGCAATTTTGTCTACCTACCTGGGATTATTTTTTTAATAGTCATTAGTCATTGGTCATTGGTCATTAGTCATTGGTCATTAGTCATTGGTCATTAGTCATTGGGAAGTTACCGTCTTCTCCCCCCTGCACCCTGCCCCCTGCACCCCTGCCTCTTCTCCCCTGCACCCCTGCCTCTTCTCCCCTGCCTCTTTGTAGCCGTCATTACCCCATGCGGCTTTTACCTTTTGGTAATATCAGCTTATGGCTGGTATCACCCTCTTAATCAAGAGTAAACATTGGTAAGCATAACTAATCTGTATCATAGATGCTCACTGCTCGCAAACTAGCAACGCCGAATGATTTATCTGGGGTAATAAGTTCGCTGTTAGTTAGAGAAAAGGGCATCTCGCTTTGGGGTTGATGTTTAATTGACCTTGACTCTGACAATCAGTTGACAAAATTCAGCATAGCAAGAGGCTTGTGTTGTCATCAGCATTTTCGTTAAGCTGGCAACCACAGATAAAAAATCAGGTCTGAATTGCTTATAAGCGTAATTTGAGATGTAGTCAAGAGTCAAAAGCTAAAATGGGGTGTTATTTGCATTTGTACAAGAGCAAATTTGGAGACTTTAAAAGCAAAGGTCAAGAGTCACAACTAAGTTGCTCTAGACTTAGAACTTTTTCACCTGGACATCCCATAGTGGCTTGATATGTTTTCAACCTCATACCCACTTAAAAAAAAGATAAAAATGGCAAACAACGAAGAATCGCGTGGTTTAAAGTCTCTGTTAGATTGGTTTGCAAATCGACGGAAATCAGGAGCTACCAACTTAGAACGCCAAGAACGGGAAATTGCTGATGGGCTGTGGCATAAGTGTCCCAAATGTGGCGTATTGAGCTATACCAAAGACCTGAAAGCGAACCAGATGGTCTGCGTTGAATGTGGACATCATAATCGAGTGGATAGCGATGAGCGTATCCGCCAGTTGATAGATATTAATACTTGGCAAGCAATAGATGAACATCTGCGTCCCACAGATCCCCTGCAATTTCGCGATCGCAAACTCTATAGCGATCGCCTGCGGGAAATGGAAGATAAACTGGGTTTAGTAGACGCAGTTAAAACCGGTTTGGGTCAAATCAACGGTTTACCCATCGCCCTGGGTGTAATGGATTTCCGCTTTATGGGCGGTAGTATGGGTTCAGTCGTCGGAGAAAAACTCACCCGCTTAATTGAACAAGCAACTCAAAGACGCTATCCCGTAGTCATTATTTGCACCTCTGGTGGAGCGAGAATGCAAGAAGGAATGCTTTCCTTAATGCAGATGGCTAAAATCTCCGCAGCTTTAGAACGCCATCGTCAAGCTAAATTACTGTACATTCCCATCTTGACAAATCCCACCACAGGCGGCGTTACCGCTAGTTTTGCCATGTTGGGAGATATTATCATTGCAGAACCCAAAGCAACCATTGGTTTTGCAGGTCGGCGAGTGATTGAGCAAACCCTGCGTGAAAAACTACCAGAAGATTTCCAAACCGCAGAAGATTTGTTAAAGCATGGATTTGTAGATGATATTGTATCCCGCACGCAATTAAAAAATACCCTAACCCAGCTAATTGCTTTGCACCAACCCCTACCAACTACACACCCCATGGTAATGTGGGAAACCATGAGCTTGACTTCTACAGTCGCTGAATAGAAGGGAGTGGGGAGTGGGGAGTGGGGAGTGGGGAATAGGAATTTTAGATTTTAGATTGAAGTTTAATCTAAAATACTCACGGCGCTAACGCGAATCCAAAATCCAAAATTGACTTACCTAGTCCCTCATCCCCCCTAAAAGATATAAGGCATAGGGTTCATTTAAGGGGAGATTATCGGAAAAAACCCCAACAAAACCATCAAACGTCTGAATTTATCGGCGTTTATCGGCGTTTAATTATTCTGATCTGAACCAGATTTTAGAATAAAATAGATGAAAAAACTGGCATCTGTTTGTGAACAAAAAAAGCTGGGTGCGATTTTTGGGACTGGTAATAGCGATCGCGATCGCCATTATTAGTTGCCAAAATTTCCTACTACCAAAGCACCCAACCAACGCCGTCACCATCAAACTTAGCGGTTGGGCTGGGAATCCGGTAGAACAAAAATTATTAAAACAGTTATTACAAGACTTTGAAGCACAGCATCCAAATATCAAGGTCAGATATGAGGTCATCTCTGACCAATACATGGATGTAATCACCACCAGATTAATCGGTGAAGCTGCGCCGGATGTCTTCTATCTGGAATCCTTAGAAGCGCCTTTCTTCATGAGCCAGAATATCCTAGAACCGTTGAATTCTTACATTACCCCCGAATTTGACCTAGAAGACTTTGAGCAGAGCTTGTTGGATAATTTTAAATCCCAAAATTATATCTATGGTCTGCCGAAAGATTATTCCACTTTGGCACTATTTTATAACAAAAAGGCTTTTGCCGCCGCAGGTTTCAGCCGTCCTCCCACGACTTGGGATGAATTACGCAGCTATTCCCAAAAATTGACCGGGAAAATGAACAGATATGGCTTTGGAGTTAGTCCAAAGTTGAGTTATCAAGCTTACAAAATTGCGGCTTTTGGGGGAAAAGTGGTTGATGAAAATGGTAATGCGGCTTTTGCGAGTAATGAAGGTTTGCAGGGTTTGCAGTTGGTGATAGACCAGTATCAAAAAGACCGCACATCTGCCCAAGCTAGTGATGTTGGGACTAATTCAGGGACGGAAATGTTTGGTCAAGGTCGTGTGGGAATGGTGATTGAGGGTAATTGGGCTATTCCTTATTTAGAAACAACTTTTCCGCAATTGGAGTTTGCGACGGCAGAAATACCTACTATTAATGATAAAAAAGGTACGATGGTTTTTACTGTGGCTTATGTGATGAATCAGCAGTCACAGCATAAGGCCGAAGCTTGGGAGTTGATTTCTTTTCTGACGGGTAAGGAAGGAATGGCAAAATGGACGGGTACGGGGTTTGCTTTGCCTACACGGAAATCGGTGGCGGCTAAGTTGGGTTATGATCGGGATGCTTTGCGATCGCCTCTCGTGGCTGGTGTTGATTATGCTACTAAGTGGCAGTTGGGTAAATATCCCGGTGCGATCGCTAATAATTTTGATAATCAGTTTCTTAGTGCTTTGCTTGGTCAACAATCTTTAAAGTCTGCGATGCTACGGGCGCAAAATGCCGCTAATCAGCAAATTCGTGCTAGGGAATAAATTATTACCTCACGCACCAGGCGCAGAGGCGCAGAGAGAGAGTTAGAGTTTTTTTGCTTTGTAGGAAAATATGGATTTGTTTCGCGCAAAGGCGCAAAGGCGCAAAGATAAGAGTTCAATCCCTGATAGGGATTATTTGTAATTGCAATGTTTTCAACTATTTGTAGTTCCTTGGCAAGTAGAGTTTCAATCCCTGATAGGGATTATTTGTAATTGCAATCTGATGACGAAATTGATTTGTTGTCGGTTGAGGTTGGTTTCAATCCCTGATAGGGATTATTTGTAATTGCAATTGGGAAGAACCAGCCTGTTAATTAAAAAGGTTTTAATACCATGTTTCAATCCCTGATAGGGATTATTTGTAATTGCAATTCGTTGGCAAGGAGGGAGCTTCATCTTTGTACCGCTTGTTTCAATCCCTGATAGGGATTATTTGTAATTGCAATTGATTTTTGTAGTGAATGGGTTTTTTTGCCGTGGTTTCAATCCCTGATAGGGATTATTTGTAATTGCAATTCTTTAGAAGCATTGTCATATTGCTTGGAGGCTTTTTGGTTTCAATCCCTGATAGGGATTATTTGTAATTGCAATCTATCATCGACTACATGGGGATGCCCACGAAAAAGTTTCAATCCCTGATAGGGATTATTTGTAATTGCAATGATCGCATACATCTAAATTCGTAAGGGAATAGCTAATAGTTTCAATCCCTGATAGGGATTATTTGTAATTGCAATGCGATTCAAGCTATACTTAATTGTATCACACAAATCAGTTTCAATCCCTGATAGGGATTATTTGTAATTGCAATAATCAGTTACAGAAGCAATCAACTCAGTCACTCACTAACGTTTCAATCCCTGATAGGGATTATTTGTAATTGCAATTTGTACACCGTCGTCAAACTACCTTTATCAGCAAGCTATCCGTTTCAATCCCTGATAGGGATTATTTGTAATTGCAATATTAATTAGTAAAAAGATATTGGCATATCCAGGAAGTTTCAATCCCTGATAGGGATTATTTGTAATTGCAATTCACCTCTACTTCACAAACATACATACATCCAGGTTTCAATCCCTGATAGGGATTATTTGTAATTGCAATATTCGAGTAATTCTACGCAGATAAAAAAAGTTGAAGTTTCAATCCCTGATAGGGATTATTTGTAATTGCAATGAATAAAAATCAGTATGACTTGAGCCACCAAGATGTTTCAATCCCTGATAGGGATTATTTGTAATTGCAATATTGTTCTAGTGGTTCCCCAAAAAGTAATTTGAGGTTTCAATCCCTGATAGGGATTATTTGTAATTGCAATCTGTTCGTAGCAGCGCGAGGGTATTATTTTTGCTCGTTTCAATCCCTGATAGGGATTATTTGTAATTGCAATTTTGTACTTCTAGCTGTGATAATTCGATACCCATGAGTTTCAATCCCTGATAGGGATTATTTGTAATTGCAATGACCATACTATCAAATGATGAAATTTTAGAGAGTGTTTCAATCCCTGATAGGGATTATTTGTAATTGCAATAATCAGAAAACTTACTCACCTCTTATTTAAATTATGTTTCAATCCCTGATAGGGATTATTTGTAATTGCAATGGACCGCATCTGGAAGCATTGATATATTTGGTTTTCAAGGTTCTGTTCCGTCAACCTAAAATGAATATAGCTTTTCAGCGATTGGGTTGTCAAGAGAGACATTTTTAAAATAGCTTAAAAGCTTTCATAGCAAGGGTTTGGGAGTTTGCGTCAACCTCAATTTAGGTATGAGAGGGTTGAAAGCCAGACGAGGTAAGGATTTCAGGCGTAAAATTTTCAATGTTCAAAAAAACACCTACTGGTTGACGCAGAATTAACCAAAAATCCCTACTTCCAACCATAGCAAAAACAGCATTTAGATATATTTCTGGGCTTCTGACTCAAGCTACCATCGAAAATTATCCACGAGCGAACTGACAAGTCAGCCCTTGCGCGATCGCCGGAGGCGGGGCTTTGCCCATCGCCACCACCAGTTTGACACTAAACTACAGGAAAGTTCAATGGTGCTGCCAATTCAAAGACGGCGAATAAACCCCAGAGGGAATATTACCGAAACCTTAGCTGGGTATATCTTTATGATGCCCACAATCTTGGTTTTAGGGTGTTTTGTGATTCTACCCATAATCTACGCCGTTTTTCTCTCCTTGCACAAAGTCCAACTTCTCGGCGGTATTGACTACGACTTCATCGGCTTTCGCAATTTTACCCGCTTAGTTGAAGATGAACGCGTGGGAATTGCTTTGAGAAATACAGCCGAATATGTCGCCATCGTTGTCCCAACTCAAACCATATTAGCTTTATTACTGGCTGTAACCCTTAACTCTGGCATTCGGGGAAAAAACTCCTGGCGGATATTATTCTTTTTACCCACAGTCACATCCTCAGCCGTACTGACGCTGATATTCATGTGGATTTATAACACCGATGGACTATTAAATCATGTTCTGGCTTTTCTGGGTTTGCCTACCTATAACTGGTTGGGTGATCCAGCCGTGGCACTCAAAGGTATTATGATGATGAATATTTGGTCAACTGCACCATTTTATATGGTCATATACTTGGCAGCTTTGCAAGATATCCCCCAAAAACTCTACGAAGCGGCAGAACTGGATGGGGCAAATTGGTGGCAACAGTTTATCTATATTACCATTCCCCTGCTCAAACCCGTGACTTTTTTTGTCGTGGCTATCGGAATTATTGGGACATTTCAACTTTTTGATCAGTCCTACATTTTTTCTGGTGGTACAGGTGGGCCGAACAACGCCACTTTGACTATGGTACTACTAATTTACCAAGCTGTATTTCGTAATTTACAGATGGGATATGCCGCCGCGATCGCCTTTTTGTTGGCAGTCATCATCATAGCTGTCACCTTGATTCAGCAGCGCATCTTTGGAGGCGAAAAAACATGACTAATATTTCCCGTTTCCCTTGGTTAAAAGTCCTGTTATATCTTGTCCTCACCCTATACGCAGTTATCACATTAATTCCTTTCCTGTGGGCGCTTTCCGCATCCTTTAAACCCCTATCAGAAATTATCAGTGGAGAATTAAATTTTTTCCCCCAAAATTTCACCCTTGATAATTACAGACAGATATTTGTCCAAGAACCCTTATTTTGGCGATGGTTTTTTAACAGTGTCTTCATCGCCGTTAGCGTCACCCTCTTAAACTTACTATTTAATTCCATGGCCGGGTATGCTTTAGCCAGACTGAGTTTTGTCGGTAAACGCTTCTGGTTCTTCTTAATTTTGGCATTACTAGCAGTACCCACACAAATCACCCTCATTCCCACATTCTTAATTTTAAAAGCCATTGGCTGGCTAAATTCCTACCAAGGCATGATTGTTCCGGCGATGGTTAACGCCACCTTCATCTTTATGATGCGGCAATTCTTTGTAAATTTTCCTCAAGAATTAGAAGAAGCAGGTCAATTAGATGGTTTAAATACCTTGGGAATTTTTCGGCATATTGTCTTACCTCTAGCCAAACCCGCCCTCGCAGCCCAAGCGGTTTTTGTCTTCATGAGTAGTTGGAATAATTTTCTACTCCCCATCGTCATCCTCTTCGACCCAGAAATGTTTACCCTACCTTTGGGCTTGAATAGCTTTAAAGGGCAATATATCAGCTATTGGAATTATATTATGGCCGCTTCGATGATGTTTACCTTCCCAGCTTTAGGCATTTATGCCTTTTTTAACCGTTACTTTATTCAAGGTGCGACATTCACCGGCGGCAAAGGTTGAATTGTCAAACAATTTTAGATTTTAGATTTTAGATTGACCCTACAGATAAATCTACGGCTTGAGGATTTTAGATTTGGGATTTTTGATTGATTCCACAGATAAATCTGGGGGCTTGTACCATTAAGGAACTATTGGTCATTTGATTATATTACATAATATGAAGTCTATATTGACGTATTAGCCGTTGATCCCCACTTCAACTATCACCATATTTTGGGCGACAAATTGCACTCTGAACGTGATATTGGTATTACAGTGACTCAATCTCTATCTGTTGTGTTAATCACTATTATGGGTTTTGCAAACCTACTGAGCGCAGAGATAGCAGCAGACTACAGCAACATGGAGATTGGGCATCGCTTTATTAGCTGTGTTGAGCGTCAAAAATTTTAAGGGGAATCATGTTTAGAAGACTAATTGGCGTTGTTGTTGCTACCCTTTTGCTGACATTTCAGTTAGTTGTCGGTAGCGCGACAGCATTAGAACTGGACGAAGCAATCAGAACAGTGCCATTAAATGACCAGGGTGATACTGTTGTACTCAGCCTTAAACAAGTAAAAGAAGGTAAACGCTTATTTCAATATGCTTGCGCCCAGTGTCATGCTGGCGGTGTTACCAAGACTAACCAAAACGTGGGACTAGAACCAGAATCTCTGGCACTAGCCACACCAAACCGCAATAATATTGAAGGATTGGTGGACTACATGAAAAATCCCACAACCTATGACGGTGAAGTGGAAATTTCTGAGTTACACCCCAGCATCAAGAGTGCAGATATTTTCACAGAAATGAGAATTTTCACCGACGATGACTTAGAAGCTGTGGCTGGTCATATTCTTCTCCAGCCAAAAATCGTTGGTGATAAGTGGGGTGGCGGTAAAATTTATTACTAAACTCCAGGTAGATAACTCACTCCTGGGTACTGAGTGTAAATAAGTAGCTAAGAACTAGTACCGTCGTGAAGCTACCGTGTACACACAACTTTTGTAGTGTTGTCGCGTAGCGCAACGCACCATCCTCGATTTTCGGTGCGTTAGGACTAGCGTCCATAACGCACCCTACCCAAATAAAGGTTTTTGGACTGGTGTATATACCGTAGCGGTTTGTAAAGAAAAGCTTTGGAGTGGGGTTTATGGTAGGGATAATTCCTGAATTGTCCCTACTTCACTTTTAAAGTATTCTCTGCAAAGCTGACGTTTGACCCATAAATTCTGGGATGTCATGTAGCCTTGTAACTATCTTCCATGGCACCAGAAAAACTGATGATTTAGCCGAAATTATAAAAAAAAAATTTTATCTACGACAGATTGTCATATTTTGGCGTTGATTTTATTTAAAATGGGAAAGGGAAAATAAAAAGTATAGTTAGGAGAAAGCCATGAAATTGTTTGCTGCAAGCTGGCGACGTTTGACTCTATCGGTGTTGACAGTGCTTTTAGTTGTTAGTAGCTTTGTCGTTTTCACACCCAGCGCTTCAGCTGAAACCTTCCAGGTCAAACTGGGTAGTGACAAAGGAATGCTAGCATTTGAACCTAGCAAATTGACAGTTAAACCAGGTGACACAATTGAGTGGGTGAACAACAAAGTTCCTCCCCATAACGTTGTGTTTGATGCGGCGAAAAACCCCGCAAAGAGTGCTGATTTGGCAAAAAGCCTGTCTCACAAGCAATTGCTGATGAGTCCTGGTCAAAAACAAACAACCACAATTCCCTCAGACGCACCTGCTGGTGACTACACCTTCTATTGCGAACCTCACCGTGGTGCTGGTATGGTTGGTAAATTAACTGTCGAAGGTTAGAAGTTGCTTTTTTAAGTTTTTCTGCGAATTAGCGAAAACTAGCAAGCCATACCCATAAATGGGATGTACAAATAGCGGTAATGAGTTTTATTCCCAGCGAGAACGTTGAAAGTTTTTGGTGATAGAGAAATAAACTTGTTACCGCTAATTTTGATCAAAAATTAATATAATATCCATATATGCCAATCCTAAATAAGAATCCAAAGATCCCCGACTTCTTGAAGAAGTCGGGGATCTGACGCTCTCGTGGTATCATTTAAAAATTGCTGATCACAGTTATTCTAATTGAGCAACTCTCTTCTCTAATTGATTAACTTGTTGCTTTAATTCCACTACTAAGGTAGCCAAGCGCTCAAACTTTTGTTCTTGCGGCGATAAATCACGTTCAGCATCAGTTGACTGCGGTCGGGTAAGTGATGTTCTGGGTGATGGAGTTTTACCCATTTGATTCAACTGGGACTCTACTCGCCTTAAGCGCGACTCGACACGATTGAAATCAGCTTGTAAATTATTAAATCTAGATTCTATTTGCTGTGATGAGACTGGCTGGGACAATAATCCCAACCAAACGATAATTACTAAAACTCCAGCTAAAATTAATCTGCGAAACATTTCATCAACTCCTGCGGTGGAGGTGGGAGGTGGGAAACGATTATCTGTTTTTAGTATTTTCCCTGTCTCCGTTTCCCCCGTTTTGCTAGTTTGAATTATTCATCTGGCTGTAAGTTAGAAAATAGCTGCTGCCAATTGATATAATTAGCGTTATTTTCACCTGATTTCACTTCTAAGGTGATATTATGAGCATTGGATTGTTGGAGCGATCGCACACAAAGTTCAGCTACATCATCACGGCTAATTTTGCCCCTAATATTATCACCTTGCTCAAAAATTAACTCCTTACCGCCGGCTTCCTCAGTTAAAGCACAAGGTCTAATAATTGTATAAGGAATCCCACTGGCTCTTAAACTATCTTCACCTTTCAACTTCCAGGTTAAAATTCCTCCCAACTGGTCATTTAATCTTACTGCTGGGGGTTCTTCATCTAAATTAATCCCAGGTCTTCCCGGACGAGTTACCCCGGCGGAACTAATAAGGACAAACTGCGGAAAACTCTCCCCACCATAAGCCTTGATAGATTCTATTTGTAAAGCAAAATTACCGGCTGAAAACTTAGGATTTAAAGCCCCATCATATTCAAACTTACTCAACATCAGTTGAAATGATGCCACCTTACCAGCATAAATCGGCGGCGCATCCTGCAAAACTTTAGCGCGAAATACGGGAACCAAATCTTTAAAAGGAACGCGAACAGTTATCCAAGTATTATCTACAGTGTCAAAAGAATAACTGTAACCCACGCCATCCCATTTCTGATCTGTCCGTAAAAATAGTTTATAACGTTGACCGTCACCTTTAACCCGCAGTTCTACACCTTCGTAACCGGATAAGTTAAAAGGAGGTTCAAAATTCTTCGTTCTCACCGAAGCAAAGCCACCGGAGTTAGCTGTGGAAACATTACCAGCAAACACAGCCGTATTTTCTAATAATTGCATATTACTGGCACTAACACCACCCATAACTACATCATCCACCGCACCCCAAACATTTCTTAATTCCGCCGAGGGATTAGTAAAATCAAATATCAGTTTTTCATTAGCTGGAGGTAGATATTTAGCCGCAGCTTCCACCAAGTTTTTCACACCTTGATATTCCACATTTTCGGGAGTATCACCGACAATTTCCGGCATATAAAATTTTACACCTTGATTGTATTTAGCCCTATCCGGTGTGTCGCCTTCCACTGGTTGGACACGAACTGAAGTGCAACAAACTACAGCTTGGATATTAGCCATGACCATAGAATTTAAGGTTTCTGGTTTAGTAATATCCCCAGCTACTAAGTCAATATCATCGCCAAGAATTGACCGGGCTTTATCAATATCTCGCACAAGGGCGCGAACTTTCTCACCTCGTTCCACAAGTCGCCGCACAACTCGTTTACCTACGCCACCCGTCGCACCCGCTACCAGTATTACACCCACATTTCTGCCTCCATTGGGTAGATTTTGATTATCATTGGGACGACCTTGAATTAACTGCTGTACCCAGTTAAGCAAGGGAAATACCTCGAAATAGGTCAAGGTATCGATAAACCTACCTAAGTCCCATTGAGAACGATTTTTGTCAGCCACAATCGCGTCCTCATAATTTTTTTGCTGTTACATACATGATAACGAACCTCAGAACCTCACCCCCAAACCCTCTCATAAGACCCCACCCCTAGCCCCTCCCCGCAAGCGAGGAGGGGGACTGGATTTATAGGACTTACGTAAAAAAACCCTCAAACTCTCTTCACTCTGTGTACTCTGCGCCTCTGTGGTATGCGCTACGCGAACGTTATTTCTTTCTACCCCATTGCAAAACGCCTTCCATCCTCTAGCTGAATCGCGTTAGGATACTCAAGAAATGTTCCTAATCAAACTATTATGAGCAAAATTGAACAAGCTCAAGCTGAGTATGAAACTTTTCCTCAAACTGTTGAAAGTGTAATCATTAGCACAGTTAGTCAGGCAGGTATACCCAACACTGGTTACACTCCTTTTGTGATGGATGATGCTAAAAATATCTATATCTACGTTAGTGGTTTAGCAATTCACACTCAAAATATCCATGTCAATCCTCGTGTGAGTGTCTTATTTATTGAGGATGAATCTAAAAGTGAGCAAATTTTTGCCCGTCGGCGGTTGAGTTTTGATTGTACAGCCACTTTGATAGAACGTGAAACTGAAACTTGGAATCAAATTGTTGCCCAATTTAAAGAGCGTTTTGGCGAACTGATTGAAGTTTTTCGGGGTTTACCAGACTTTCGGATTTTTCGCTTAACTCCTAGCGCTGGTCGTTTTGTGATTGGTTTTGGGACAGCTTATGAGATTAGTGGTGAACAACTCGATAAACTGGTTCATATTACAGGCAAATAATTTATGCTTCAGTTTCAACCTCCCGGCTTTGGGCATAAAGTTATTAATACATCTCTAGGGGCTATGGTTTACTATACCCAAACCACTGCACCTTGGTTAAATGCTGAGACGGAAGATTTACCTCCGCTATTATTTCTGCATAACTTTGGCGGTGGGGCTTCTGCGTTTGAATGGTCTAAGGTTTACCCAGCTTTTGCAGCTACGCACCGAATTTTAGCACCAGATTTAATTGGTTGGGGTGAATCGGCTCATCCAGTGCGAGACTATCAAATTAGGGATTATTTGAATACTATTCAGGAGTTTATCACCCAAACTTGCCGCCAACCAGTGACGGTAGTGGCTTCTTCTTTGACAGCAGCTTTCGCTATCCGTTTGGCTATTAACTATCCTGATTTATTTCACAGCTTGTTTTTAGTCTGTCCCTCTGGCTTTGATGACTTTGGTCAGGGTGCTGGACGCAGAATACCATTGCCAATTATTAACTCGCCGCTAGTGGATAATTTAATTTACACTCTAGGCGCTGAAAATGAAATTGCTGTGAGAAATTTTCTGCAAAACTTTCTATTTGTTCAAGCCGAACGGGTTTCTCAAGAAATCGTCGATGCTTATTTAATTTCTGCACAACAGCCCAATGCTAAGTTTTCCGCTTTGGCATTTTTGCGGGGAGACTTGTATTTTGATTTGAGTTTGTACATTCAGCAACTGAAAACTCCTACGGTGATGTTTTGGGGCGAGAAGGCACAATTTACCAGCATCAAGCTAGGGCGACGTTTAGCCAATCTGAATATAGGCGCAATTCGCGATTTTTATGCGATCGCACATACAGGAATTTTACCCCATCTCGAAACCCCAGAAGTGATCATTGGTCTATTACAACCCTATTTGACAGCTTATTTCTCATAAAAAATGGCAGAATATTACATTTTGTGAATAAATTGTTGAAAATTGCCTATCTTGATAATTGCTACAAAAATAGTCTAGAATTGAGAAAGATTAATTAAATTATCAGCATTGTCAAGGCATTGCTGAACGAGAGAGCGCTAAAGCGCAACTACGAACTGGTAACACCAATCTCTTAAGATTGTTGACATTTCGTGTTTGCTGACTATAAAGCTTTATATTTAATAAAGATAATATATTGTTAACATTAGTAAAAAACCTGAAAAGATTGGGGGAAAATAAGTGCTATGAGTCGTGTAGGCGTTTTATTACTCAATCTCGGTGGCCCCGATAAGCTAGAGGATGTCGGGCCTTTTTTGTATAACCTATTTTCCGACCCAGAAATTATTCGCCTACCGTTTCGCTGGCTGCAAAAACCTCTAGCTTGGTTTATTGCTACACGGCGGACTACAACATCTCAAGCGAATTATAAGCAAATTGGCGGCGGTTCTCCACTACGGCGAATCACTGAGGAACAAGGACAAGCCCTGAAACAACATTTGGGTGATTTGGGTCAAGAAGTGGATATCTACGTAGGAATGCGTTATTGGCATCCTTACACAGAAGAGGCGATCGCACAAATTGCTGCTGATAATATCGAACACCTGGTAATTTTACCACTGTACCCACAGTTTTCCATTAGTACCTAGTGGTTCTAGCTTTCGGCTGTTAGATAAACTTTGGCGAGAAAAGCCAGAACTTCAGCCCATTGACTATACTGTGATTCCCTCTTGGTACAAAGAACCAAGTTATCTGCAAGCTATGGCCCAACTCATAGCCCAAGAACTCGACCAATGTCCCAACCCTGATGAAGCTCATATATTTTTCAGCGCTCACGGCGTTCCTAAAAGCTACGTTGAAGAAGCCGGAGACCCCTATGAGCAAGAAATTGAAGAATGTACTGCATTAATTATGCAGACTCTCAATCGACCCAATCTTTACACCCTAGCCTACCAAAGTCGTGTCGGACCAGTAGAATGGCTCCAACCTTATACTGAAGATGCACTCAGACAACTGGGCGCAGAAGGCGTAAAAGACTTAGTGGTTGTACCTATCAGTTTTGTCTCAGAACACATCGAGACTTTACAAGAAATTGATATTGAATATCGAGAAATAGCCGAAGAGTCAGGAATTCATAACTTCCGTCGCGCTGCTGCGCCCAATACTCATCCCGTATTTATTAAAGCACTGGCAGACCTAGTAATTGATGCCCTAAACAACCCCAGTTTTAAGCTTTCCCAAGCTGCACAAATGAAAAAAAGGGTGAAAATGTACCCCCAAGAAAACTGGGAATGGGGGATGACGACTAGCGCCGAAGTCTGGAATGGTCGCATTGCGATGCTGGGCTTTATTGCTTTAGTGATTGAGATAGTTACTGGTCATGGTTTTCTGCATCTAATTGGGCTTTTGCAGTAAATTTATCATAAAATAGCAATTCTTAAATTGGTGGGGACGCGAGACTTTGCGCCCCTATTTTATTTATAGCTGGGGAGTAGGGAGTAGGGAGTGGGGAGTGGGGAGTGGGGAGTGGGGAGTGGGGAGTGGGGAATGGGAAACAGCTTTTTGAGTTGTAAGTGCAAAGCGCAGGCTAGGCCAACAGAAATCAAATAGGAGTCCCATATTAAATATCCCATTAGTGAGACGTAATCTATTTTTCACCTTTGTAACGTGAAATTCAAGAGGTATTCAGATTACTTGTTTCCATTGAGAAATTACCAAAATTTCCCCTTGTAGAGACGCGATTCATCGCGTCTATATATCTGTGTATCTGTATATCTGTATATCTCGATTAATTTTATTTATTGGAGTTCAATGATGAAAAAATTGATTTGCTTATCGACTTTAAGTTTAGCGATCGCCACAATAAATCTTCCAGCCATAGCTCAAGGGCAACAAATCCAGTATAATCAAAGCGCCCCTCGCATTAGCAGCACCAGTGGTTTACCAGATCGGCATTACATCAGCCTGTATACTGGGGAACAGCCTTTATCTAGCATTACCATTCGTCCCTCAGATTTTATGGATCTTGGTGAAAACATTCGAGTCACCGATGAAGCGGGTGAAACTATTGAAGCAGTGGTTTCTAAAGAAGAGGACATGGTGAGAATCAATTTTGCTCAACCAATACCTCCTGCAACTACCCTAGAAATAGCCATGATGGATGTAGGATTTACGCCTCCCATGCCGGCTGGTCAAGTTTTCCACTATCAAGTCTCTGGTAATCACGTAGGCTTTATGCGAGAAATTCCCTATGGTTTAGCACGAGTTCAGGTATTTTAATATTAGTCGCAAGGGGAGATGAGGAAGAAAAATTTTGGTACAAGCCCAACGTCTTCTCCCCTGCTCCCTGCTCCCTGCTCCCCTGCCTCTTCTCCCTGCCTAAATCCCTAATCGTTGGTAAACTGGATCTAAATGACGCAGATGTTGCTGTGGGTCAAAACAGGCTTCAATTTCTGCTGGGGACAGATTTTCAGTTACACGCGGGTTTTGAGTAATTAACGCGTGGAAGTCTCCTTCTGGCTTGTTCCAAGCAGTATGAGCGCTTTCTTGAACAATGGCATAAGCTTCTTCTCGGTTCATTCCCTTGTCTATTAAAGCCAGTAGAACTTTTTGGCTAAACACTACACCGCCGTAGCAGTTGAGGTTCCGCGCCATGTTTTCCGGGTACACCAGCAAGTTTTTCACCAATCCGGTAATTTCTACCAGCATAAAGTGAGTCAAAATGCAAGCATCTGGCAAAATTACCCGTTCTACAGAACTGTGAGAAATATCCCGTTCATGCCATAAAGCCACGTTTTCCAGGGCTGCACCGGCATGACTTCTCACCAACCTAGCCATTCCCGTTAAGCGTTCCGAACGGATGGGGTTGCGCTTGTGGGGCATGGCTGATGAGCCTTTTTGACCCTTGGCGAAAAATTCTTCAACTTCCAAAACGTCTGTTCTTTGGAGATTCCGAATTTCTACAGCAAAGCGTTCAATGGAGGCGGCGACTAAGGCTAATTGTTGCACATAGTCGGCATGGCGATCGCGCGAAATTACTTGAGTCGAGGCCGTATCAGGTTTGAGTCCAAGTTTTTCACAAGCGATCGCTTCTACTCGTGGTTCAATATTGGCATAGGTTCCCACAGCACCGGAAATTTTCCCCACAGCGATGGTTTCCCGGAGAACTTTCAGCCTTTCTTGATGGCGCAACACCTCAGCTAACCATCCAGCTAACTTAAATCCAAAAGTCATCGGTTCAGCGTGAATACCGTGTGAACGGCCAGTCATGACTGTATAACGATGTTCTCGCGCCTTGAGGCGAATTACCTGAATCAACTCTTCCAGGTGTTGGGATATGAGATCCAGACTAGCAACTAATTGTAGTCCTAAAGCGGTATCTAGTACATCCGAGCTAGTTAAACCCAGATGAATATAACGCCCAGCATCACCCACATATTCATTGACATTGGTTAAAAAGGCAATGACATCGTGACGGACTTCAGCTTCAATTTCCAACACACGCTTCGGGTCAAAATTCGCCTTAGCTTTAATTTCTTCAACTGCCTGAGAAGGAATATAACCCAGTTCAGCTTGGGCTTCACAAACTGCAATTTCCACCTGAAGCCAGGTTTTTAATTTGTAAGTTTCAGTCCACAGGTTGCCCATTTCGGGCAGAGTATAACGCTCAATCAACGTTCGCGGCAGAATACAACTGTCATATTCTACAGTTTAATTAACCCAACCATAACTATCAGTTAGGCAATAAATTCAATAGCGGCGATTTCTGCGGCGGCGTTTTAAGCGCTTGGGATGCCTAAAATAACGGAGAACACGATTAATTAAGCGAGAGGCTTGCTTTTTTCTTTGAGTATTTTGCGGATGATTATTTATTACCCTTCCCTCGACAGCAGTTTTAGCAGTGCGTGGGATAGCGTTTTTAGTTGGGGTGATGTCAGTACCGTATCGCCTCGCATAAACTTGGGTAAACTCTGCGCCAAAAAACAGAATTTGGGCAGCATAGTAAACCCAAGCGATGATTACCACCAGTGAACCAGCCGCACCATAAGCTGAACCTAAAGTGCTTCTACCGATATACTGTCCTAACAAAAACTTACCAATCACAAATAAAAAAGACGTAAGCAATGCACCAATTAAAACATCACTCCAAGTAATTCTGACATCTGGTAAAACTTTAAAAATTAGTGCAAAAATAACTGTAGTAATGGCGAAAGAAAGCAGAAAATTGAGCATCTGCCAGATGGAATCAATCTCTGGTAAGACGTGGCTAAAATAAGTTGTCAGTGCTGATAATCCGGCACTAATGACTAAAGAAACGAGAAGTAAAAAGCCAATACCTAAAATCATGGTGAATGATAAGAAGCGTTGGCGAATTATGGTCATGATGCCACGTCCAGGTCTTGCTTTGACATCCCAAATGGTGTTGAGGGAATCTTGTAACTCCGCAAATACACCAGTAGCACCTATGAGTAAAATTACAATACTCAGAATAGAGGCGATCGCACTGGCTTGTGGTCTGCTAGCATTTTTAATGGCTATTTCCAGGAATTGTGCGCCATCTCTGCCCACCAAATCCTCAATTTGGCGAACAATTTCACCCCTGGCGGCTTCTTCTCCAAATACTGCGCCTGCGATCGCAATTACAATAATTAGCAATGGTGCAATAGAAAATATCGTGTAATAAGCTAATGCTGCGGCTAACCGTGAGGCTTTATCTTCACTCCATTGTTTAAAAGTTTCTGGAAATAGCGTCCAAATCGCCTGTAAATTCATAGTCTCCTGATTTAGGAAATTTTGCCCTCCTGCTATATTTGATACTGGTTTATGAGTTGGCTACATCTTCCCAAAGGTATTTTTGCCCTATTCGTGAGACAGAATTTCTCAGTTTAGCTTAGGTATAGATTTATCTGCTCTGTGGTTAATTTTGTCTCAATACTGACGACTTTGGAAATCGCTATAACTTCTCAATATTGTCAATTTAGGCTTGCATAAGCTCATTAATTCCACCTATCATATTTTCCATTCTAGTTCAATTTGTGTAACAGTCTTGACAAAATATGCAAAAGAGAAATACTGTATAGAGAGGTATATATAGGTAGCTATTGATTTTCGTTGTTGATCCTGCAACGAGTTACCGCAAGGTTTCATAAAAAAGAAAAAAAGACACTTAGGAATAGACCTGTATATACCTCCACAATTTAGAAGGATGAAAACTCTGGTGAAGAAGGCAGAAGGGTATAAGATGTTAAAGGCTTCAATACCCACGAGTTGGAAGCTACCAAATCTCTGATTTTGGTAGGGGAATTAAACCCTTGCCCTTTTGGGTGGCTTTTATGTTCGATTAGAGAAACCTTATGCCTTTCTTGTTGAATACATTAAATGAATTTAAACGACTTATATCGCTTATCTCCAGAACTTGTAGCAGAAAAACTAGGCATTGATTATCATAGTTTAATTGAGCTACTTGAACAAGTAGATGAAATATACAGGGAATTTAAAATTCCTAAGAAATCTGGTGGTGTAAGAACAATAAGAACACCAATAAGTAGCTCGGAACGTTATGAAATATATGAAGGAGAAGGATATTTTCCTTTACTAGATATACAAAAAAAACTCAGCAAAGAAATACTACAACCTGTTTATCAACCTAAGCCATGCGTACATGGTTTTACAGCAAAAAAAAGTATTGTAACTAATGCCAAAGCTCATACTAAAAAGAAATATGTTCTAAATTTAGATATTCAAGACTTTTTTGCATCAATTAACTTTGAAAGAGTTCGAGCCATGTTTATGGCACAACCATATAACGCGAATGATAAAGTAGCTAACCTACTGGCACAAATATGCTGCTATCAGGATCAGTTACCTCAAGGCGCACCCACTTCACCTATCGTCTCAAATATGGTATGTGCAAAAATGGATAGGCAATTACTAGAACTAGCAAAAAAATATAAAGCAACATATACAAGATATGCTGATGATATCACTTTTTCTAATAATTTAGAGGAGTTTCCAGAAGGACTAGGACGTGTAGTTAATAATGGATCTGCAAGAAGATTTTTTGTTGGAGAAGAATTACGAGAAATACTTAATAGTAATAATTTTGAAGTAAATGAGAATAAAGTAAGGTTGCAAACTCAAAACTATCGTCAGGAAGTAACGGGTTTAACAGTTAACCATCTTCCTAACGTAAATCGTAAATTTGTCCGACAAATCCAAGCGTTGCTTCATGCTTGGCAAAAGTTTGGAATTGAGAAGGCATCAGGTGAGTATAGTAGTAGATATGATAAAAAATACAAATATTTAAAAATTAGAAGCAGTGAACAAACAAAACGTTTTCATCATGTTGTTCGAGGTAAGATTGAATTTTTAGGTATGGTTAGAGGTAAAAATGACCCAATATATATAAAATATTTGGTTCATTACAAAAAACTATTATCTGAGGAAATAGCTAACCATAAAAAATTAAAAATTAAAGGATGGCAGGAAGAAATTTCACTCAATTATCAAGACTGGAATGCTGAAGTTAACGCCAGGGGTATATTATTAGCCAACTATATTAAAACTAGCTATTTATTATCTGTATTAACTTCTTTATATACTGGACAAATTATTTTATTAAATGGCTCGGTTGGAATTGGTAAAACAAGCCTGGTAGAAAAATCTGCTAAAATTTTAAATGGTAATAGCAAAATTATTCCTGTTCGACCAGCTTGGACTGACTCAAGCGATTTGTTAGGATTTTACAATCCAATTAATGATAGCTTTCATCCCTCCAGTTTTTTAACTGCATTACAACAAGCTCACGAAAAATTTGAACAAGTTTTTTTAGTCTGTTTGGATGAACTCAATTTAGCTCGAATTGAAAACTATGCTGCTGACTTACTCTCATCTTTAGAATATTCCAAAGGTCAAGCAACGCAAAAGCTAATTCTCTACTCACCTAGTATAGAAATACAAATTAGGCAAGAAATTAAGCTGTTACAATCCCAAAAATCAAAAACATCTGAACAAATTAACAGACTGGCTAAACTTCAACATATTTTAAGTAATTATCCTGCGGAATTTTTAATTCCCAAAAACTTAGTTTTGATTGGAACTCTAAATTCAGACGAAACCACTTATAACATCAGTCCAAAAGTAATAGATAAATCCTTCATCATTACCTATCCTTTGCCTGATTTTACTGAAAATACAAATTCGCCCCTTTCTAGCAATCCAATTGCAGGAACATTTATAACATCTTTATTTAAAGAATTAGATAATCAACTTCTCGGAACTCCCAACAGAATTTCTGGTTGGGATACTATCTCAAATTGGAACTCTCGTTACTTATCTCAGTGCGGAATACCTTTAGGATATCGAGTAAAAAGAGATTATAAAGTTTTCTATACTGCTTCTAAAATTATTGGATTAACAGCCAAAGAATGTATAGGATACTTTCTCTTTACGAAACTTCTGCCTAGAATTTCTTTTTTCAAGGATGAAGAGCGAGAAAATATTTGCCTTGAATGGCTAGAGGAAATTGAAAATAATTATTCTCAGTTCGGTACTCCAGATGTAATTGAAAATTTACGAAATCAAATCCAAGATACTAGACGGCGCAATGTTAGCTACTGGGGATAAAGTGAACGTTTATGGCTTATCCAAAAATTAATTTTGCTGACTCCAGAGGTGAGCTACCTTGGGAAGATGATGCACAATACACTCGCCAGTACAGTGGACGTTGGTATGTTGAGATAGAGGGTTTATGGAATGGAAGTGTTGGTTTAAAGGGTGATTCTATAATTCCACTCCTAAAAATAGGCAGCAATAGGTGGGAACTCCCTCAAAGAACGAAACACGAGCGAGAAATCAGTAAAGGAGTAGCGTCAAGAACAGGACAAATAACCGCTATACTCTTGAATGCTTCCGGTGAACCCATAGATAGTAGTCCTGAAGCTTTTTTGTTAGTGAAACCAGCTGGCTTAACAGAGCAGGAACTAGAACAATTAATTACTGAAATAGGATTACTAGGACTTTCTACATCTAGTTGTGTTACCAATCAATTACAAGTTTCTGTAGGGGAAGACGTAGAAACTGCAATGATTGGAATGGGATACTCTGACAGCAGAGGTTTATTATTAACAGCAACTTCCATATTAAAACTAGCATCAGTTGTTCAAAGTAACTGGGCAATAATAGAAAAACGTCCCCTGAAAAGTTTTTCTAGAGAGTTAGGTTTAGTTGATACACGAAAATTAATCAATTCGCCTCAAGTTATAATCAAAGCCAAGATAGATGCTTCTAAACAAAGAATTCTAGCTTTAACCAAAGTTGAATCTACTCAATGCTCTGAAAATGAATTTTTATGTTATGTACTAGATGTTTATTTAAAGGATTTAGTTAATGGGATTTTTCATTCACTTGAAGACTTAGGAATTGATGATAGCTTCTTTTCACCTCTTAATTATGCCAATGAACCAGCAATGTTAAGCTTTTTGGCTAGAGCTAAAGAGCGAGTTAAAAAATTTAATCAGCAAAGGGAAGAGGAAAGGAAAAATATATCGAAAATAGTAGCTCAACTTCAAGAGTGTGCAGAATGGGCAACTTACGTCCGTCATACTCCATTTTTACAGAATGTACTAACTCCCACTCAACTACCTTTACCATCTCAGCGATTAATTAGCTCTCCCGCTTATGCTCCTATTTTTGAAGAGTACATGAATTGCGAAAGCAGTATTTTTCCTAAGATTCAACCAGTTATTAAGCTCTTTAAAGCTATCTATCAAGGTCAAGTTCGTTCTACATGGGAACTATACGAAATTTGGTGCTTTGTCAGGCTCTATAATGCTTTTGTTACAAATTTGAATATGCGTCCTCCCTTAAATGAAACTACTCTTTTTGAGAGTATGCGAATTGAGAAAGGAGAGATTAAAATACCTACAAATAATGTATTTCGTCTTCAAGGTGCTTTTGATGATGGTAGTCAATTCAATGTTTCACTATGGTATCAACCAAAGCAATATACTAATTCCAATCAATTAAAAATTCCTGATATTAGGATAGATATATCAACCAATAGTGACACAAATACTTACTATTTTGATGCTAAATATCGTAACTATAAACACCAAGGGAGTAAACAGTTTATTTCTGATGTTATAGATGTTGCTAGAGATAAATACTTGTATTCTTTAAGAGGAAAAGCTAGTTTTATTTTGCATACAGATCAACAAATTGATTTTTGGGGTGAAGTCCCTATCAACAGGGTACTAAAGGAAAAGTTTGATGACACCCTTGGAAGAAGTGAAGATAGATTTATTAGCCACAAATATGGAGCAATTGCACTTAAGCCAGGTGTAGGGGTGAATAGGCAGCTTAATAGATTAATTAGATTAATGTTTCAGTACCACGGTAGCTTTTCTACCGACTGTCTATTTTGCGGACATAAACTTAATTTGGAACAAGACACTCAGACTAGTTGGATACCAAATAAAATAAGTCAACAAGAATTGACTAGTCGCGTAATATCAGGTAGTTCCAGGTCTGGAACAGGGACAGGTCTATATTGTTCATGTCCTAAATGTGGTCAATTCTGGGTTGTCCAACATTGCTACGGTAAAAATCACCGTATCCTTAAGTTTCCTAACTGTTTCCATAGACACTCAGATCATCCAGAACATAAAGGAAAATGGATGTATATCTGCCCTGTATGTGGCAGCGATCCTTCTGGCGGGGGATAAATTGAGTTGACTTAACCAAGGATTAACTATTGGATGCAACTGCAATTACCAACTAACCTATCCGAAAAATGTTATTTGATTAGGATTTGTGTAAAAATAACCTGAACAATTTTTATATGAAAGTTAGATTCAGCAAGCTATTCAAAATAAATTTTGTACTAATTATTTTTACATTATGCCTTATTGCATCCTATCGATTGTGCGGTATTGAATCGCTTCAGCTATATGATTGGCTTTTAATTCCTCTTCCCCAGCTAAATCTGCAATAGTCCGCCCGACTTTGAGAATGCGATCGCTCGCCCTTGCAGATAAGCCTAATTTTCTAATTGCTGCTTCCAATAAACTGCGGCTAGTATCATCTAACTTGCACCATTTCTGAAGATGATGGCTTTGCATTTGAGCATTGCAACGCAGATTTGGTTCTCCTTGAAAACGTTTAACGGCGCGATCGCGTGCTTTTGTAACTCTCTCTAAAACTGAAGTTGAAGCTTCTCCCGTAGGTTGTTGGGTAATTTCCTCTGGCTTTAAACGATTCACTGCAACTTGTAAATCAATCCGATCCATCAAAGGTCCCGAAAGCTTTGCCCAATAATTTTCCCGTTGTCTGGGTGAACAGGTACACTGTTGAATAGTATCGCCATAATAACCGCAAGGACAGGGATTGGTACTGGCGACTAAAGTAAATTGCGCCGGAAACATCACCGATTGTCTAGTGCGGGAAATTGTCACATAACCATCTTCTAAAGGTTGGCGGAGAAATTCTAAAACATCGCGCTTAAACTCTGTCAACTCATCCAGAAATAAGATCCCAAAATGTGATAAAGATATCTCCCCAGGACGGGGAAAACTACCACCACCAACCAGAGAAGGTCCCGATGCTGAATGGTGAGGACTGCGAAAAGGGCGATCGCGTACTAAGGAACCGCGATTTTTCAACAACCCAGCCACCGAGTGAATCCGAGTCACTTCTAAAGATTCCGCAAACTCCAAAGGTGGTAAAATACCCGGTAAACGTCGAGCTAACATCGTTTTCCCACTCCCAGGAGGTCCGACGAATATAAGATTATGACCTCCAGCAGCTGCAATTTCCAAAGCCCGACGAGCATGAGCCTGACCTTTGACATCTTTTAAGTCTGCGCCAGGATAAGCCGTTTTGGGTAACGGTTGTGAATTATCTGGCTGTACAGGTTTGTAACGCCCTGGATTATTCAACAAATCCACCACCTCAGCGATATTTTTGCAACCGTAAACCGCCAATCCTGCAACTACCGAAGCTTCTTGAGCATTATCTACTGGAACAACTAAACCTGCAATTCCCATTTTTTGGGCTGTAGCCGCAATGGGTAAAACCCCAGCCACAGGACGTAAACTACCATCTAAGGAGACTTCACCCAAAAAAAGATAATCTCCCAACAAATCAGCACTAACTTGCTCAGAAGCCGCCAAAATCCCCACACTAATGGGTAAATCGAAACATGGCCCTTCCTTGCGTAAATCAGCCGGAGTCAGGTTAATCACAATTTTCCGCATCGGGAAAGCAAAACCAGCATTTTTCAGCGTCGCTTTTACCCTCTCCTTAGATTCTTGCACCGCCGAATCTGGAAGACCCAACACCACAATTCCCGGTAAACCCCCTGAAATATCGACTTCAACACCGACTTTCACGGCATCGATGCCCACAATAGATGCACTCCAAACTCTAGCAAGCATAATGTTTATAAAAAATGTAAATTACTGAGCTACTCTCAAATACTATGTGCCTTTTCTATCAATTCCCATTCAGAATCACTTCCAAAAAATTCTGAACTTGCATTAAGTCTTGACGTTGCTTGTCAATCCAGGTTTTTTCCGCTAATTGCTGTTCCGGTGTTTCTCGCTGATATCGCTGTTGTTTAGCCAAAAAATTATTGTAAAATTCAATTATTTTTTCGATGGCATCAGTTACCAATTTAATTCTGTTGTCGAAAATAGCTGTAATCAAATTTTCGATGTTGTTCAATACTTTATTTTCAAACTTCACAACATCTTCCCACAAAATACTACCCCAAGTTCCTTCTACCAAAAAAAATAAATCTGCACTGTTGCGATTTAGTAGTTTTAATACATATTCAGGTGAATTTCCTATAGGATTTTGAAATTTAGTTATAATTTCATGTTTTATTAACTCTAATCGCTGCTTTATATCAGCTAGTTTACACTGATTAGCAAAACTAAAATATGATATTTCAATATAATGCACCATTGTCTCCAGATTAATTTCTGCAACTTCTTTATATATTGATTCTAATGACATTTTTATGTTTATATACAATTCTGTGTCTAGCTTATTCACTTCATTTTTTATATCATTCACAAACATTTTTTTCTCATCCCAACCCACTGCTTTTTTAGATTGACCATTTTTATCAATAAAGTATTTGTTTTTTAGGAATCTCATTTGAGTGTTCCAAAAGTTTCTACTATCTTCTATAGCTTCATTTTTGCATCGATTACTTGATTGACTAATCTTAATATAATGCCCACTCATTTCACCAAGCTGTTCCCATATTTCAGATGTTACTACTTTGGCAATTTTAGGCTTGCTTTGCAAAACATCTAAACCATATTGCAGTTCATCAAAAGATAACAACATCAATTGTTGTAATTTTGCAGCAGATTCTTGAATTTCTTTAATGCAGGGTTGAATTGTTTGTTGTAATTTTGTAGCAGATTTCTTAATTTCTTCAGAACTTAAATCATTATTCAGTAATATGTCAACTGATGCACTAGCATCAAAAAATGTATTTAGGTAGTTATTCATTATTGGTAAACCTTGACTGAACTCTGAATGCGAAAAGTAATTCTTTATAATTTAATATACCCTAAATTGAATCTAAGCAATTCAGTAAAAATACTGTTACAGTTTGAATAAATCAAAAGATATGCTGAGATGAGCTTTTATGATATAAAATAATGTTGTTTCAATTTGCTCCTGTCATTCAAGCAGGGATTGACTCTGGTATGTACGAAATTGTTCGCACAGGTACAGGAGAATTAATAGGACTAGCCAGAAATAAAACAACAGGGCAATTTGTAGCTAATGCTGTTGGTATTGCACGTCACATACCTGGAGTAGCCATAGATCCGTTATTTGCGCCTGCTCAACTTTTCATGGGTGGCTTGCAAATGGCTCAAACTCACATGGGGTTTCAAAAAACTTATAAAATGCTTGATAAGCTTCAGAACAGTGTCGGAGTTTTACAAGCGACTACAGCAGTCATTGGTGTCGGAACTGTAGCAACGGTAGCTTTATCAGCAGTAAACTTGCATCAGATATTGAAACTCAGAGAAGATGTCAAGCAACTACGACTGCAAGTCTCTGATGGCTTTATTGACATGAAGCAAGCCTTAGAAGGACAAGGAACAGAAATCATTCAACGTATTGATGAAGTTGCTCAAGAAATTGAATTTAAACATCATCGTACAATTTTAGCCCAGGCTTATGGGCAGTTTTTTCAAGCACTTAAGTGGCTGAGAAATTCATTACAATTACCAGATAAAAGTGCTAGGAATGCAGCTATAATAAATATACAAGGGATGTTATACAAGGCTCTTGCAGATTATAGTAATCCAGCTATATATCAAGATATATGTACTCTAGGGAAACTACGTAGACTCGAATGTGTTTGGGCAATTGATCAGACAATTACACTCACATATCAATTACAAGAAGCCTATGAAGTAGTGAGCGATCGCCTACATCATATTGAGGATAAAATTAGTCAAGATAGTTTCAATTTAGTAACTTCTTCTAAAAATGATGAGATTGACTTGTTATTTCCTGAAATCTTACGGATTCACAACCATGATTTAGTTGTAATCGAGTCTTGGCGCAATCATCTAAGTTGGCAGTCTTCACTGGCAGAGTCAGATATGAAAATGCTCCAAAGTTCCGGTTCTATTTTGTGGGAAGAAAATGCTAATTCAGATGTAGCTGAAACTTCTACAGATTCAATACCTTCAGAAGTGTTGTTTTACGAAAAGTTGCAGAAAAAGTCTCAGACATTATCTTTACGTGAGCAACTCAAGATGATGTTAAAACCTGAGTTGCGTCGGTCGCATGAATCCTATATTATTCAACAAGCGAAGGCTTTGGGATTGAATGCTTTAGCTCCTGCAAATTGGGAAGATATATCAAACATGACTGTTGCTAATCTTTATTACTACTTCAAACTCAAGCAAGAAGCGATAGCGTGAAAATATATAAATGGCATGATTTATTTTACATCTAATTGAGATACGGATCAATGTGTTAGAAAGAATTATAATAATAATTTCTAAGGCGTTTATATAAAAATTGAAATTACAATTTAAGCAGTTTTTATACCCACCGGATTTAACTCTGAACACTAATAAATTACTCAAATTTTAGGAATCTTATTAACAAAGATATCAAGCTAATAATTAAGATGCAGGTGAATTATGGTTCAAACCCCCACCAAACCCTTAACCCTAGAAGAATTCCTCCAACAACCGGAAACCAAACCAGCTAGCGAATTTATAGACGGTCAGATTATTCAAAAACCTATGCCCCAGGGAAAACACAGCACCCTTCAAGTTGACCTTGGTGCGGATATCAATTTAACTCTGAAACCCCAGCATATCGCCCGTGCTTATTCAGAACTACGCTGTACCTTTGGGGGTAGATCCATTGTTCCTGATATCGCAGTTTTTACATGGGAACGCATCCCCCGCGACGATAATGGTAAAGTATCCAACACCTTCGCGATCGCACCAGACTGGACAATTGAAATCCTTTCCCCTGACCAAAGCCAAACCAAAGTCGTCCGTAACATTCTCCACTGTCTCAACCACGGAACTCAGATGGGCTGGTTGATTGATCCAGAAGAAGAAGTAGTATTTGCCTATTTTGCTAATCGCACCCTTGCAGTTTTTGAACTAGAAAGCGATCGCTTACCTGTCCCACCCTTTGCAGAATCATTCAACCTGACTGTGGGTAAACTTTTTAGTTGGTTAACAGAATAGCATCATCGAAAAAAAACACCAGGCGATCGCTGAAATTGGTATGAGTGAAGCTACAGAAATGATTTTCATGTACCGGAAAATTCATGCGATCTGGCACAGATGCTAGCGATCGCCTTAACTGCTTATGCTGGAGACATCAACCAGCAACAAGTTTGATCAAGTCGATCTCAGATGAGTGGGATAGGCTCTTTAATTTCGAGAATTATCTTCTAATTCACTCATCGTACTGTGAACCAGAGATCGTTTTGCAGCAACCTGATGTTCATACCAGTTCATTAAGGGTGTAGCAGAAATGCCATGTAAAATTACAGAACATACCACAGTATTGTAAATTATCCAAGATATCTGTTCACCAACCTCTCCTTTTAAGCCATGACTAAAGGAATAGGCCAGATAATATAAAGAGCCTACGCCCCGAATACCAAACCAGCCAAATAACCAACGAGTTGCAGGATGAAAATTACGACGTTGGGAGTGTAAGGGACGTTGACCAATTGTACTAATCCAAGCTCCTAGAGGTCGAATTACAAAAAATAATAAAACTATGACTATTAAAGAATGAGAGGCATAATGAAGCATTGGTTGCCATAATAATATTGTTCCCAATAATAAAATTATCCCTACTTCCAATAATCTTTCTAGTCGTTCAATAAATTCTAATTGTGCCATTGGCTTGTCAGGATTTCTGTAACTGTCTTGGGTAATCAAACCAGCCACAAATACTGCTAGAAATCCATAACCATTGATAATTTCTGTTAAAGAATAGGTAATTAAAATTGCACTAATAGCAACAAAATATTCCATGTGTACATCAGCAGAACGCTTTTTTTGAATTTTTTGGTCAACCCAAACGATGAGTTTAGCTACCAAAAAACCCATCACAATCCCAGATGTAATTGCCCACAGCACATCAATTATTAACCAATCCTTAAACCAGTTTTGCCAATTATTATCTTGAATGGCATGAATCCCAAAATAAACAAAAGGAAAAGCCAAAGCATCATTTAACCCGCCTTCAGAGGTTAAACCAAAGCGTAATTCATCTCTATCGTTAGTATCTGTTAGTTGTACTTCTGAAGCTAATACTGGGTCAGTGGGGGCAAGAATTGCTCCTAATAAGATTGCTTCTCCCCAATTCATTCCTAAAAATAATCTCCCGACTATTGCCAAGCCAAAGATAGAAATCGGCATTAATAAGCCAATCAACCTTGCTGTGATATTCCACACTCTCCAGCGTCGGGGATGGATAATTTTCAAACCACAACTAAATACAGAAACAATCACGACAAACTCTGTTAGTCTTTCGAGTATTTTGGCATTAAATACCTGATTTTCTCTCAGTTGGATGATTCCTATGCCTTCAGAACCTAAAAATATACCCATTAATAGATATATTAGTGCAAAAGAAAGTGGTAAGCGCTTAATCCAACCTGACCCTAGTGTAACTACTAGTAACAGTAGACCAATAAGCAGTAGTTCAAGAATGTAAATATCTATCATCTACAAAATATGTATAAAATTTGAACATATTCTGAGCAGTTTAATGGCGATCGCCTATTTGTAGGAAATATCTATAGATAGATTTTGTGAATAACTTTTACAGGGTCTTCTACTTCGCTAAACTAGGATTTCGGTTCAATGCGTCTCATCTCAACTTTATCCATTGTTTCCTTCAGGTTAGGTGATCATCAGGGTACGCGATCGCTTAGACATAATCTGCTCATAAATACCCGTAATCGACTTAAAAATGGGAATAACGTCGGCTATCGGGGCCATTTCTCCTACTTTGATTTTTGCGATCCAGATCAACTTAATTAGCGACTCTAAGCACTTCTGAGGGCTACAATCGGGTCAAGTTGAGCAGCACGCCGGGCGGGAACAACACCAAAAAATAAACCTATACCACCAGATACACCCACGGCTGTGGCGATCGCAATGGGAGAAATTGCAGCTTCTAAGGGAGTTACTACTGCTACTAATACAATACCACTCACACCCACCGCAGTCCCAACTAAACCACCGATGACGGAAACTATCACCGCTTCAATCATAAACTGAAGTAAAATATCTTGTTCAGTTGCGCCAATTGCCTTCCGCAATCCGATTTCTTGGGTGCGTTCGGTGACGGAAACTAGCATAATATTCATGATGCCAATACCACCCACAAATAATGATATCCCGGCGATCGCAGCCAGCATAACAGTTAATGCACTGGAAATTTGACCAACGGTTTCCAAAGCATCCTTTTGAGTATTGATTGTGAAATCATCTTCCCCAGTAATTTTGTGCCGCAAACGCAGCAAATTAGTAATTTGAAACTTGGCTGCATCCACACTATCGGCATCGTTAGCTGAGATCACAATATAAGTTAACTCTAATCCAAAGGGAGAAGTTCGCCCCACAATTCTGTTCGCCATTGTCACCAATGGAATTAACGCCGCTTCATCGTAATTCACACCTAAGTTTGAGCCTTTGCTTTCTAATACTCCAATTACTTGAAAACTGGTATTTCTGATCCGCAACTTCTCACCGATAGGGTTACTATTACCAAATAATCTTTCTGCCAAGTCTGCGCCTATTACCACAACTTGGTTATTCCGCTTCATATCTATATCAGTAAAAAATCGCCCTGTGGCCATTTCAAAGTCACGCACAGTCAAAAAAGAGGGAGTTGTGCCAACAATATTCACATTACTGTTTTGATTGCTATATGTGAGTACCTGTCTACTATTCAACTCTCCTGTGACTGCTGCTACCGTTGGCACTTGACTCTCGATCGCCTTAGCATCTTCAAATACTAAAGTTTTCGGTACTTCTCTAGAGACGCGCTGTGTGGCACGATTTCCGGGGATGACAAATAACACATTTGGTCCTAAAGATTCTAGCTGTTGGTTAACAAACCTTTGTCCACCTTCACCAATCCCAATCATGGCAATTACTGAAGCATTACCAATCACAATCCCCAACATAGTCAAGGCGCTACGCAACTTATTAGATAGCAGGGTTTTTCCTGCCATTTGCATACTTTCTAAAATATTCATACTAATTCGTAATTTGTAATTTTCAGAGATGCACCAAAATTGTTATTGATTAGGGACTTCCAGAAAATAAATTGCCCCATTTCATTAGACCATCTTTGTTCTTTATCCCCCCTGCTCCCTGCTCCCTGCTCCCCTGCCTACCTCAGCAATGGGATATTTTTTTAATTGGAAGTCCCTTAAACCCCGTCCATATTGAAACCTGAAGTTTTTGAGCAGAGTATATGATTCGGTTGTAGCTTGAGTTCTAAACTTTAACCTCATGATAAAAAACTATGGTTTTCAAGGTAGACGCGGTTGATTCCGCCCCTTTTTGTAGTCTGGCGGTGGGTTGATAAATACGCGATCGCCTTGTTTCACTCCCTGTAAAATTTGAGTTTGGTCTTCGATTTGCGCCCCAATAGTCACTTCCTGAAACAGGGGTTGATTTTGGTCATCTGCGACTAAGACACCAGTTTTACCCTGTTCGGTGACAATTGCTACCGTGGGTAATACCAAAGCATCACTGAGGCGATCGCCTAAAAAAGTCAAATCCACATTTAAGCCAGAACGCAGTTTTTCTGTACCCGTATCCAGAGCTACCCGCACTTGAAAGGATGTTACACCTTGTTCCACCACCGCTTCGGGAGCAATCAAACGCACATTACCTTTAAATACTTGATCAGGATAGGCATCAGCCACAATTTCTACCTGTTGTCCCTCTGCAATTCTGCTAATATCCACCTCTGGGACTTGCGCCAACACCTCTAAACCCCGTGCAACTGCCACAATGGAACTAGAAGTTGCCGATGCACTGGTAGAAGCGGAAGTTGTCGGAGTCACAAAAGCACCAATATTGGCGTATTTCTGGGTGACAATTCCGGAGAAGGGCGCACGAATCACAGTATCTTGCAGCCTCACCTCGGCCGCTTGAATTTGAGCTTCCGCCCCTTTCACTGCTGCTAAACGTTGAGCAATTTCCTCTGGACGACTGCCATTTTCTAACAGTACCAATGCGGCGCGGGCTTCGGTAACAGCAGCTTCTCTGGCTGTAATTTCTTCATTCCGACTACCAACTTCTAACAATGATAGTCGTTTTTGGGCTTCATCTAAACTCGCTTTTGCCCTTTGGTCTTCACTAATAAACTGATCCAATTGGTCTTGAGAAGTCGCCCCTTGCTGGGTTAATTCTTGATAACGCTTGACCCGTGATTGCGTGAGAGTTACCTGGGCCTGGGCTGAATTTACCTGAGCCTGGGCTTGAGCAATTTCCTGATCACGATTCCCCGCACGGGCTTGACTTAACTGTGCTTCAGCTTGGGCTAAACGCGCCTGAGCTTGCTGTATTTCTTGCGGACGACTCCCCGCACGGGCTTGGTCTAATTGTGCCTGTGCCTGAGCTAAATTGGCACGTTGCTGGAGAATTTGCGCTTCGATGTCGCCTACATCCATCCGCGCCAGAACTTGGCCTTGTGACACGCGATCGCCTTGTTCCACATATAACTCTGCCAGCACACCGGGGTTTTTGGGACTAATATTCACACTTTGAACCGGCACCACTTTACCACTGGCGGTAATCCTTAAAGTCACATTTTGTGCTTCTACCGGCACAGTTAATTCGGTAATACTTTGTTCACGAGTTCTCTGATTTGCCAGATTATAGGTAATAGTTGTACCCACAGCTAAAGAACCTGCAACTATTAACCCAATTCCCCAGCGTAGGGGATATTTAACTTTCCCAATCAGGGGAACTTCGATTTGCCTAACCATAAATATTAGCCTACGAATATCACTTGTGATCAAGCAAGTGCAGGAGTTTAAAAGACGTGTGGACTAAATACCCATATTTATCCATAGACTCAACAACTAGACTGAAAATCAGCTTGATGATTGCTTAATCTTTCTTTATATTAGCTTTTAGTCTTTGTTTACGCCTTCGCCTGATAGACTAACTTTGCCAGTTTAATTAAGTAGGTGGAGGTGAGATCACCAAAATGTATGCAGAAAAGTAAATAGGGGTGAAACCCTTTTTCCCCCTGTTCCCTGCTCCCTACCTTGCCCCAACGACTATTTTGAACACCAACCTACTTATCTGGCACTCCTGAATGTGACAGTTCTTTGTAAATTAGCCAAAGCGCGATTGTAATCTAAAATTGCTGAGACTCGATTACCTTCAGCTCTTGTCAAATCGTTTTCAGCAAAAATCACATCTGTTTGAGTTCCAACGCCAGCTTCAAAGCGCAATCTGGCTAAACTCAGAGCTTCCCTGGCTTGATTTAAAGCCACGCCAGAAGTTTGGATGTTATCTAGATTTGACTGTAATTGAGCATAGAATTGTTCCACATCAAAGCGAATTCCTTCACGCTGACTCGCAAATTGACTTTGGGCGATCGCAATATTAACTTTAGATTGAGCTGCTCTGGCTTTAGCTGCTCCCCCATCGAATAAAGTTAAACTAGCTCTGATTCCCACAGAATAACCATCAGTCAGGCTGAGTCCATCGTCAAAGCGGTCTAAGACGTTGTAATTGCCATTCAAACTCACTTGCGGCCTTAGCTGTGAAATAGCTTGTCGTCGCTGTTGTTCCGAAATATTCCGTTGTGCCAAAACCTGTTGTAATTCTGGACGGTTCTGAAACGCTTGGATAATAGATTCTTCCAAAGTTTGTTGCCAAAGTCCCGCCACTTGGACAGCATCTGCGGCGCTAACTTCGGCTGATTGTGCCAAATTTAACAAAGCAGCAAACCGACGACGGGCAATTCGCTGTCGTGAAAGAGAATTAGTCAGGCTTTGTTGAGCATTAGCCAAATTTACCTGAGATTGCAGCACATCGAACCGCGTACCAACTCCGGCTCGTTCCCTAGCTTGAGCATCCCGCAAACTAGCCTGGGAATTTGCCACAGCCGACTGATTAATTCTGACTAATTCATCTGCTTCTTGCAAATCGTAATATTGAGTAGTGACATTCAGTTGAATTTCTAAAGACCGATTTTCTACATCTAACTCATCTATCCGTAGCTGTTCCTCAGCCGCGCGGATGCTAGCTTGACGATTACCAGAAGTAAACAGGTCATAATTTATTTGTGCTTGACCATTGAAAGTAGTGCTAGATTGAGATGCGTCACCAGTAAAACCGTCACCTCTGTTAGTCAAGCTACTATTGACATTAACATTCGGAAACAAAACAGCTTGAGACTCCCGTAATGCCGAGCGACTACGTTCTAGTTCTAAGATTGCTACCTGTAAATCTCGATTTTGGCGTTTTGCTAGTTCCAAAGCCTCAGCTAAAGATATCGGCTGAGTGCGCTGAATTCTCACTTCTTCTGGGCGAGTGGGAAACAGCAGAGGATTAGGATTAGGGTTGAGAAAATCGGGAACTTGCACAGCATCAGCCGGAATTTCTGGGGGAGTTTGAGCAGTTACACTTCCAGCTAAACTGGGAACCAGAAGAGCGATCGCCACAGCCATCCCGGTAGAATGCACACAAAATAAGCTAAAATTCATATTCTTAGACTAGTATCAGGTTTCTCAGCTATAAAAATTATCGTACTGAATTAGCCTACTATCAAACCATCCTGAACACGAATAATTCTTTTGGTTTGAGCCGCAATATCTGGCTCGTGAGTCACAATCACAATGGTGATTCCTTGCTCATTCAGTTCTGTGAGTAAATTCATCACATCGTGGGAAGTCTCGGTATCTAAAGCACCCGTGGGTTCATCCGCCAAAACCAAAGCTGGACGATTCACCAAAGCACGAGCGATCGCCACTCGTTGCTGTTGCCCCCCAGAGAGTTGATTAGGACGGTTAGAGATGCGATCGCCTAGTCCCACCCTTTGTAATGCTGACAATGCCCGTTCACGACGTTTTGGCTTGGGTAAATTAGCATAAATCATTGGTAGCATCACGTTTTCTAGTGCTGTCGCCCTGGCTAATAAATTAAATTGTTGGAAAACAAAACCAATTCTTTGGTTACGGATATATGCTAATTCATCATCATCGAAAGTAGTTAAATTTCTGCCTTCAAAAATATAGTTTCCCGCCGTGGGGCGATCCAGACACCCGACAATATTCATCAAGGTAGATTTCCCCGAACCAGAAGCACCCATAATTGAGACATATTCCCCTTCTTCTATGGAGAGTTGAATCCCCTTGAGTATAGGAACAGTCATTTCTCCTAGATGGTAAGTTTTGGTGATGGACTCCATCCAAATCATTGTGGTCATATAATTTATGAATTAGTTATATCAATTCTGTATGATGGCTTCGGCGTGAATGCTGAGTATTTGAGGAACGAACCGCATAAAGCCTTCGGCATAGCTTCGCTTACCGCGCAGCGTATGCCCCCAGGGCGCTAGTACGCAAAGTACACAAAGGCAAGAAAGGAAAGAAAGGAAAGAAATGGTATTAATCGCTTCTTAAAGCGGTAATTGGATCTAATTTGGAGGCATTACGGGCAGGAATTACACCAGCAAGTAAGCCAACGCCTAAAGATAATCCGAACCCGGCGATGATTGATAGAACCGAAATTACAAAGGGAAATTTAAACACAGTTGCAGCACCAAAGGCAATCAAAATACCACCGCCCATGCCAATTGCGCCTCCTAATGTAGAAATAACGATCGCTTCGGCTAAAAATTGATTGAGAATGGCTGAATTGGTGGCTCCCACTGCTTTACGAATGCCAATTTCCCGCGTCCGTTCCACAACGGAAACCAGCATAATATTAGCAATGCCGATACCGCCAACAACTAAGGAAATTCCGGCGATCGCCACTACCATGACTGTAAATAAACCGACAATATTTGTAAAAGTGCTAACAATATCAGCTTGGTTAGTTAGTCGAAAATCATCGGGTTGTGGTGGATAGATATTGTGGCGTAGGCGTAACAGATTAGTCACTTGAAACTGAGCCGCTTCTAACTGCTCGGGACTACCAGATTTAATTAAAATCCCATTCACAGAAATACCAGTAAGAGCATTGTTCCCGACAATTCGGCTCGACATACTGGTGAGAGGAATAAAAACTTGGTCATCTCGATCATTCGGTCCTTGAGAACCTTTAGGTTCCATCACCCCAATCACTTCATAAGGCTCTCCCTGAATGCGGATTCTCTCACCGATGACATTGGCATTTTGTCCAAACAGTGTCCTCTGGACTGTAGGACCAATAATAGCCACCTGTGTAGCTTTATCTAGTTCTGCTTGAGTAAAAAATCGCCCTTGTTGGGGAAAAGTATTTCTCGCTTCTGGGTAATTTAAATCTGTGCCAAAAACGGTTGTAGAAGTATTTTGTTGTCCATAAACCACTTGTGTATTGCGTTGGAGATAGGCAGAAACAATTTCAGCAGATGGGGCTTGTGTAGCGATCGCCTGAGCATCTTCCCAAGTTAAAGTACTACTAGAACCCAAGCCTTGACGAACATTACCTCCTCTAGCAGTACCAGCCAGAACTTGAATGACATCAGTACCCAAAGCTTGAATCTGTTGCTCAACACCCCTTTGCACCCCTTGACCCACAGAAGTAATAGCAATCACCGAAGCAATACCAATAATAACACCCAACATCGTTAAACTTGTGCGTAACTTATTACTCCACAGGGTTTCCACTGCCATTAACAAAATTTCTAGCAACGGCACAGAACGAGTTTGTAAACTCCCTTGGTTTCCTTGGCGTACTTGACGGTTCGTCAAAAAACTAATCTTCACAATTCCCCTAAGATATCCATAATATTTAAAACTAAAATTAAGGGCGAGCGCCGCGATTTCGACCACCTCCGCCACCCCCACCCATACCAGGAAGAATACCCCCTCGTGGTGTAGAGCGTGGACGTGAACCTGGCGGGAAACTCAACAAAACTTCCTCATCTCCTGACAAACCAGACTTCACTTCCGTAAAATTATTCTCAGTCACCCCAGTCTCAATGCGAGTAAAAACAGGTTCTCCATCAACTCCAGCCACAAACACACCTGTACCACCTTCTCGACGCACCACCGCAGCAGTAGGCACAACTAAAGCATTTTCCACTTGTTCAACTTGAAACTCAGCCTCCACATTCATTCCTGACCGCAGTAAACTTTCCGGGTCTACCAGTGACACTCTCACTTCAAAGCTGGTAACATTCTGCACCACTACAGCTTGAGCCGCGATTTGACTGACTTTTCCCGCAAAAGTTTCTCCTGGGTAAGCATCAGCTGTAATTGTGACTGGTTGACCAAGGCTAATTTGAGAAATATTAGTTTCAGCTAAACTTGTTACCACCTCATTAATAGAAGCCAGAGACAAAATTGAAGAAGAAGAAGCAGAAGATACGTCACTACCAGCAGTTGTAGGAGTGACAAAAGCCCCAGGGTCAGCAAATTTCCTCGTTACCAAACCATCAAAAGGAGCGCGAATGATCGTGTCATTAATTTGAGCTTGAATGTTTTGCAGCGAACCACGAGCCGACATCACTTGAGCGCGAGCGGCATCAATATCTTCGCGGCGCGTTCCGGCTCTCAGAAGTCCTACAGCTTCCTCTCTTTGCCTAACTGTCGCTCTCAGTTGGTCAATATCTTCAGGACGTGATCCTGCTTGTTGCAACGCCAATGCTTGCTGGGCTTCATTGACCTGAGACTGAGCGTTATCACGGTCTGCACGAATTTGGTTGAGAATCTGGAGAGAAATGCCGCCAGCATTGTATAGTTGCTGGTTGCGGCGGAGATCATCTTCTGTTCTATTTAAATTAGTTTGAGCGCTGTTTAAACGGGCTTGGGCTTGGGCAATTTCTTGAGGACGATTACCTGCTTGCGCCCTTCGCAGATTTGCTTGTACTTCTTCTAATTGTGCCTGAGCCTGGGCAATATCTTGAGGGCGATTACCTGCTTCTAACTTTTGAAGATTTGCCTGGGCTTGCGCCAGTTGTCCACGAGCCGAAATCAGTTGTCCTTGCAGGTTTGAATCGTCCATATAAGCGACAATTTGTCCTTGTTTGAGGATATCTCCTTCCTTCACCAACAATTCTTTTAATATTCCTGAATTTTTAGGGCTGAGGTTAATTGACCGTTCCGGCTTCACTGTGCCATTGGCGGAAACTGTGATTGTTAAACTCTGTCGTTCTACAGGCTGTGTCAACACCCGTTGTCTGGCTTGTTGGCTGGGACGAACTGCTAATTGGTAATAAACTGCATAGCCAATACCACTCACAAGTCCGAGAATAAGTAACCAAGATAGCCAATGATTTCGACTCTTTTTGTTCACCTTTGTGATCAAAGATGAAGAATCTACTGGCTGTGATGTATCAATTTTCATATAAAGTTCCAGGAAAAACAATTGCTTCCGAGCTAGTTCTGCACCGCTAGAACCATAAGCTAGTAGAGGTTGGCGTAAATAGTAGAACCATTAAAAATCAATGCAAAATCTATAGAAGAGGCTGATTGCAATACGCCCGTCCTGAAGAACGTTATCGCTAGGAAAAGGGCTGATTGTAGGTTAGCGATTAAATAATTTTCTCAGTAAAATCCCCTCCAAAGCAACATTGGAAGGGCATACAGTAAAAGTAATTATGAAATTACCTGGGAAATCTGGGAGTACATAGCACCAATGCCCCGGTTAAATGAACGAGATTGTATTAATGATCAATTGCTATATGATCAAGATGATTCCATTAGGAAGTCTGATGTGGCCATTCTGCATTCTGACTGTGTTTTTCACAGGAACAATTTGCTGGTTGGGCTGAATAAAATCCCCATTGGGAAGTCTCCAGTAACCTTGATTACGTAGTCTGACTAATCTATGAGAAGGAACAACTTGCCCGTTGGGAAGTCTGACATTACCATTAGCCAGTCTAACTATTCTTCCTCCTCCTCCTTTTTTATTTGGGGTAGCGACTCTGGATCTCCTTGGGGTAACAACGTTTCTAGTTGAATTAACTACTCTGGCTCTGCTTCGTCCTCTATTGTAGTGATGCTGGTATTTTGGTTTAGCATTTGCAGGTGTAGATAAAAAAAGTTGTGAAACTGTTAGAGCCACAGTCAAGAGCATGATGGGGCTAATTCGTTTCAACATGAAATTGACTCCATTACTGGCATAAAATTGCAATTGCCCTCTAGTTAAACTAGGAGATGAGCAATTGATGGTAGATATTATCTACCTAAAAGTGCCTGGGCTGTGTATGACAAAAGTCATTAGTAAAGCTATTGTGGGGCATGACAAAAGTCACTAATTTTACTGAAATTATCAAACAATACACAGATGAGGAGTAAGCAAATTGCAACCTGCTGGGAGACAAATTATTTTCCCTGCTCCCCTGCCTCTTCGGTGAGAATACAAGCTTACGGTGTATTTTATTTACATGACAAATGCTGTAATTACCTTTTGATCTGAACGAGTGCCTTTCTTCTCAAGCAGATATCGTATAAGCTAACTGGAAGATTCCTTGATTTGTGGCTAAGAGGCGGTAGTGTGCCTAAACATATTAGTTTGATTTCTCTTTTGGTGGTCTGTAGTTTGTGGAGTATGCCAAAGGCAGTTCACGCACAGGCATTGATACCTCATACACTGCAACTGGATGCAGAGAATTTGGAAAAACAAGGGTTGGGTCTAGCACAAGAAGCTGCTCAACTGGGGCAATTTCAGCAATTTGAGTTGGCTTTGCCAAGGGCTAAGTTAGCCAGTCAACTGGCTCCTAATAATGATAGAGTCTGGTTTCTGTTAGGTGGTTTACATTTGCAAACCAAAGATTTTGATCTGGCGATCGCGGCTTTGCAAAAAGCACAGTCCCTCAATCCCCAAAATCCTGACGTTGTGTTTGCTTTGGGTTCGGCTAATTTTCAACAGCAAAATTACCAAGCAGCAGCGACGTATTACCAAAAAGGTTTGCAGTTAAAACCCGACAACCCAGAAGGATTGTTTGATTTGGGCAATGCTTACTATATGTTAGGTCGATTACCAGAAGCGATCGCCCAGTACAATAAATCTTTCTCTTTAGACAAAAAATTCTGGCCGGCCATTAATAACATTGGCTTAATCAAATACGAACAGGGTGATGTTGAAAATGCGGTTAAGCAATGGCGAACTTCTGTTAACATCGACAAACAAGCCGCAGAACCTTTATTAGCCTTAGCAGTGGCCATGTATAATCAAGGCGACCGCCAACAAGCCCTATCAATGGGAGAAGCTGCACTCGCCATCGATCAGCGCTATGGTAATTTAGATTTCCTCAAAGAAAATCTCTGGGGTGAACGATTACTATCTGATACCAAAAAATTCTTAGAATTACCACGCATCCAAGCGGCTCTAGAGCAATAGTAAAACTAATTGCCGTTAAATTCGTCATTCAGCCTCCGGCAGGCTACGCCGTAAGCGCTTGACATAATTTTTACAGCAGTCAGGTCTTGGGGATTGAGGGAAATCCCCAACAGGCAGAAATTCCCAACTCTTTACCCTTGGCTTTTTCACTAGACCACTTGCCGAACACACCATTTTTTAGTACATACATACTATATAATACAGGAATTATTCGCCCAAATTATTGAGTGGGCGAGTATTCCTGACAGCAGCCGTCAGTTCTTAATGGATATCTTTGGGGAAAAGTGCAATGATTTGTTCAACAAACTGTTGATGATCGACAACGGGTTTAGAAATGTAGCCATCAGCGCCGCTTTGCTTGAGAAAGTTTTCGCGATCGCCTTGCATAGCGTGTGCCGTTACCAGAATAATCGGTAAATGTGCCGTTTTTGGGTTTGATTTCAACATTTGGGTAATTTTGATCCCATCAACAGACTGACCTTGGTAAACGCTTCTGGACAGAGAAACATCCATTAAAATCAGGTCAGCTGCCCCTGAATCGGCAATTTCCATGACTTCTTCCACATTTTCTGTATGTTTGACATTCAAGCCACCCCGCTTGGTCAAAATTTTGGAAAAAACGCGAGCATTAATCAGATCGTCTTCAACAATTAGAACAGTTTTCATGAGAATTTTATTTATAGAGTAGAAGGAGAGGACAACCTGACAAAAACAGTTGTTTCGCTCCTTTTTAATGATCAAATTATCACCCTGTCATCAAGGATAATACTACTGTTGTTTATCCTTTGACCATCAAAATTGTGTTAGGAATCCCATTTCATCCGTTATGCTGTGTTTGCTGCGGTGTTCAAATCAAGCGACCTTTGTGTAATTAAATTTCAGGGAAAAAACTCATGGCAAAACAGTTAAACCTTCTCCCCACGGGACAGGTAATCACAACAGCCCTGCACACGGAGATGCAACGGTCTTACCTAGAATATGCCATGAGTGTGATTGTGGGGCGAGCCTTACCCGACGTGCGTGATGGCTTAAAACCAGTGCATCGGCGGATTTTATATGCCATGCACGAACTAGGTTTAACCCCAGATAGACCCTATCGTAAGTGCGCCCGTGTAGTCGGAGATGTGCTAGGTAAATACCACCCCCACGGTGATCAATCAGTTTATGATGCCTTAGTCAGATTAGTACAAGAATTTTCCAGCCGCTACCCCCTATTAGCAGGACATGGTAACTTTGGTAGTGTCGATAATGATCCACCCGCAGCGATGCGTTACACAGAAACGCGTCTCGCACCCATCAGCCATGAGGGAATGTTGGCAGAAATTGGCGATGAAACGGTGGAATTCATCGGTAACTTTGATAATTCCCAACAAGAACCCACCGTACTTCCGGCTCAATTGCCTTTTCTCTTACTCAATGGCTGTTCTGGGATTGCTGTGGGTATGGCGACAAATATTCCCCCGCACAACTTGGGAGAATTAGTTGATGGCTTGATTGCTTTAATTGACCAACCAGATTTGTCCGATCAAAAGTTATGGGAAATCATTCCTGGTCCCGACTTTCCCACCGGTGGAGAAATCGTTGGTGAGACAGGGATTCGGGAAGCATACACCAGTGGTAAGGGTAGCATTGTGCTGCGCGGAGTCGCCAATACCGAAGAAATTGCCCCTACCAAAGGCAGTAAGCGGCGGACAGCAATTATTATCACCGAATTGCCTTATCAAGTAAATAAGGCTGGCTGGATTGAGAAAGTCGCCGATTTAGTCAATCAAGGTCGTTTGCATGGGATTTCTGACCTGCGGGACGAAAGCGATCGCGAAGGAATGCGGGTAGTAATTGAACTCAAACGTGATACCAACCCCCAAGAACTTTTGCAACACTTGTATCACCAAACCGCCTTGCAAAGCAACTTTGGGGCGATTCTTTTAGCCTTAGTAGATGGGCAACCCCGCCAGTTAAGTTTGCGGCAAATGTTACAGGAGTTTTTGAAATTCCGTGAGCAAACTCTCAACCGTCGCTACAGTTATGAGTTAGGTAAGGCCGAAAGTCGGCTGCATATCGTGTCCGGGTTGCTCAAAGCATTATCGCAACTGGATCAATTAATTGAAATTTTGCGAACAGCTGCTGATGGTACTACCGCTAAAATCAGCCTTTGTAGCCGTCTGGATTTGAGTGAGTCACAAGCAGATGCGATTCTAGCGATGCCATTACGCCGCCTGACTAGCTTAGAACAGCGTAACTTGCAACAAGAGTTTGAGCAACTGAGTCAGCAAATTGGGGAATTGCAAAGATTACTCAGCGATCGCCACGAATTACTGAAAACACTGAAAAAAGATTTGCGATCGCTCAAGCGCAAATACAACAATCCCCGGCGGACTAAGCTTTTAGCTAGAAATAGTCAAGAATTTGCCAAAGTCAAAGGTGTAGAAAAACTTCCCAGCACAGCCGCCGAAATCGATCCGCAAAATTCCCCCTCTACTGAACCAGCCGAAGAAGTAGTTTTAGAATTTAGCCACCGGGGATATGTGCGTCGCCTTCAGCCAACAGGCAAAAAATCGAAAGCTGAAAACGCTCTACCCGATCATGACTTCATCATCCAAACCGATTTAACCGCCACAGATCAAGACTTGCTGATCATTACCAGTAGCGGTAAAGTCTACCCTGTAAATGTGGGAGATATTCGCCCCACTACTGGACGTTCTCCACGGGGAACACCACTAATTACAATGCTCAGTACCACGGCTCAAAGCGCTCAAGAAGGCGTGGTGAGTCGCCTGATTCTACCAGAAAGTTTAGAAACTCAACAGATGGTTCTCCTGACCAAGGAAGGACGAATTAAGCGCCTGTCGTTAGCAGAATTTACAAATCTGACTCGTCGGGGAATTACGATTCTCAAGCTCAAAGAAGATGATGAATTGTTATTTACCCAGTTAACCACTTCCAAGGATAATCTGATTTTAGCCAGTTCCGGCGGGCGCTTGTTAAAGTTCGCCGCAGATGACCAACAATTACCTGTGATGGGTCGGACTGCAATGGGGTTACAAGCATTACGCCTGCTCAAACATCAACGCATGGTGGGCTGTGTAACTGCGGCTGGAGACGATAACTTGTTGCTGGTGACTGAAGAAGGATATGCTAAACGCTTACCTGCGAGTAATTTAAAACGGGCTGACCGGGCTAATTTAGGCATCCAATCCCTGAAATTTGCCAATAAGACAGATCATTTAGCTGGTATGGTGAAGGCGATCGCCTCTGCCGAAGTAGCAATACTCACCAATAAAGAGCGTATAGTCCGGATACCTGTAGACACAGTGCCGATATTAGCTAGAGATGCTAAGGGTGAAAGCATGATTGAACTTAACCGCGATGAAAGAATTATCTCAGTCATAGAAGTGCGGATGTAAACTGCTTTGACCAAATACAGCTAATTTTAACCTCATGCGGCTTCTCCCTGTGAGGTTTTTATTTTGATCTGGCGATCGCCAAGGACGTTAAAACATAAACGGATAATCAAACTTAGACACCATTACGGTTTGAACCCACTCCCCACTCCCCACTCCCCACTCCCCAGCAAAGAGTAGTCAAAATATAGCAACAAACTATAAATAAAGGTTGCATTTATGAAAATATTTGTTATATTAGTTTACATAAGGCAATAATACTTCGTAAATCTAATTTGGAGTGCCAACCATGACAAACGCAACAAACGTTAATGCTCCCGTAAACGAAAATCGCAACGAATGGCGTTGGGGCTTTACACCCCAAGCAGAAATCTGGAACGGTCGCTTGGCAATGATTGGCTTTTTAGCAGCAGCGCTCATTGAGTTGTTCTCTGGTCAAGGTTTCCTCCATTTCTGGGGAATTCTGTAGATTCGACTATACAGAAATAGCTACATAAAAAAATAAGAAAAAACCTGGTAGTGAATCATCACTACCAGGTTTTTAATTGTTTGTTACTTTTTTTAGTTATCAGAGATTGGTATAAAGCTAATGACCAATAACTAATAACTAATAACTAATAACTAATAACTACCGAATATATTCCTTAAGAACACTGTTGCGATTCGGGTGACGTAACTTGCGGAGTGCTTTGGCCTCAATTTGACGAATTCGTTCGCGGGTAACATTAAAAATTTGGCCAATTTCCTCCAGAGTCTTCATGCGCCCGTCATCCAAACCATAGCGCAGTCGGAGGACATCGCGTTCACGAGGACTGAGGCTATCGAGGACTTTTTCCAGGTCTTCGCGCAGCAGATTTTTGGAAACCTGATCTTCGGGAGTTTCACCATCTGACTCAATAAAATCGCCCAATCGAGAATCTTCTTCTTTACCGATGGGCGTTTCTAGTGAGATAGGTAACTGGGCAGATTTAGCGATAAACCGCAATTTCTCGATGGTCATTTCCATGCGAGTCGCGATTTCTTCTTCAGTAGGTTTGCGTCCCATTTCTTGGGATAGCAATTTGGTAGTTTTCTTGATCCGCGAAATGGTTTCGTAGAGGTGAACCGGTAGGCGGATAGTACGAGATTGATCAGCTATGGCACGGGTAATTGCTTGACGAATCCACCATGTAGCATAAGTAGAAAACTTATAACCTTTTTCGTGGTCAAACTTTTCTGCAGCGCGAATCAAACCGAGACTACCTTCCTGAATTAAGTCTTGGAAAGACAAACCACGATTCATGTATTTCTTAGCAATTGACACCACAAGACGCAGGTTCGATTGCACCATTTTATCTTTTGCCCTGCGACCAACATGCAGGCGATAACGAAATGCTGGTAATGGGATTTGTACAGCTTCCGCCCATTCCCGATATTCAGGTTCGCGTTCTAACTGTTCTTGCAGTCTATCCCGCACCCTTTCTAATTCCAACAAATCAGCGATTTTTCGCGCCAATTCAATTTCTTCGTCTGCCCGCAATAGGCGAATCCGACCAATTTCTTGCAGATAAAGGCGAATCGAGTCTTCGGTGTAGTGCTTTTTCTTGCTTTGTGTCCGACGACGTGATTTAGCGGCTTTTCCAGACTTTGTGTCGTCCTCATCAGACTGAGGCTCTAAAAACTCATCTTCGCCATCATCGTTAATCAGCAAGTCCTCTTCTTCTTCTTCTTCTTCGACTAAGAGTTCTAACTCGAGCTCAGGCTGATTTATTATTTCTAGGTCAGGCTGATAAATGCTTTCGAGTACGTTGTTAGCCTGGTTCATGCCGCGTTCCTCATGCTCCTTGCAGAATCAATTACTCAAGATGTGTTTACTGCTCTTTTTAAACGAGCTAGTTAACTACCGAAAATCGGGTTTTAGGCTGATTTCCCGGAAATCTTTTCGGAAGTTTGCTCCTCTTCATAGAGGATTTTTTGACGGTATGTGAAAAGTCGCAGTAACTGCTGACTTGCTCATTTTAGTTAGAAATCATCATGTGTTGCTATGACATACAACTTTTAACTAAATTCGTCTGAACAAAGGCTTGTCTTGATCTCAAAAATCTACCACTCCACATAGACAAAATATGACCGTTGGCATATTCTCTGATAAAGACTTTTCCGATTGTAGCCTGTTTCACAAAAATTGCACTCTTTTTGTGTATTAATCATGATGCCATTGTGCAAAGTAAAGCCACCAATAACAAAAAGATATTGAAAACGGTAGTCATGCCCTTAAATTTTTCTCAAATTTTTTTGGCATCCTAGTGGCATTATCTTGACATTCAAAGGAAAATACACCCGCTACTACATACTTTTAGGTATGATGTGCAACATTAATTACTGAGGAACAGTTTTGTTAATGTTAACTTAAGCGAGAAATATTAATGCACCCATTTTTACATTTCCTTCATAAATGGCTCAATCTTAAGACTTGCGTGGAGTTTCTCACAGCGTAAAGACAGCAAGAACGGTGATGCTTGTCTCAAGACAGTTAACCTTAATTATGCCAAATGCCTGAACTAAGGAGTTGAGGCGATGGCGGAATCAGCCATGAGGCCAACAATTGAGATTTTTACTGATTGGTCTTATTCACACATTAGCGCACTGCTGAAATTTCAACCCTATGAAAGTTGACAAACTGTTCTTATTGTATACATCGATATTTTAATCAATTCAGCAGAAATTTGACAGTCAGAATTACAGATATTAGCCTACTTAAGGCGAATCTCTAGATGATACAGGCACAATAATAGCCATCACCCCGGCAACGCTGGAAGATATTAGCAGTGAGAAGTTGGAACATAGAAAAGTCTGATCATCGGTTTGGAACCTACTTGCAGATGGGCTTTCAGTAATAAGATTGTTAAATATAATACTTTAAGCTTAAAGATAATGTTGTGATTCTGTGATATTTAATCCTTAAGACATTTAGCCAATTCTGCTTGGTGAACAAGATTTCGCTTTGCCATTCAAGCATAACAAATGCTCTTCTAACTTGTGGAAGAAATTAACCCCAATGTTATGGAGCCGTGCTTTTGACTTTTAACTGAAGTGCTGATCAACTTCATGTGTCTAAATAATACTCAATCAATGCCCTATACGTAGTCATTAGACTTCAGCAGCACTCGTAAAGCCCTGACAGGCATAGCTATAACCTCCGATACGCTACCGCGTAGCCGTCTCCCCTTGTCCCAAAGGGCTACGGTGTATACACAAATGATTAAATTAAATTTACTCGAAATCCTTTGTTGTAGGGTGTCTTGTCGCGTAGCACAACGCACCATCCTCAATTTTCGGTGCGTTATGGACTAACGTCCGTAACGCTCCCTACTCAAATCAAAGGTTTTCCAACTTGTGTGTACACGCTGAGTAAAAAACACAAAGAAAAATTCCCCGGTTTTTGTTCTTGCTTGCTCAAAAATATGACCGGGGAGGTATTCTTTTTATTAAGAAATATGATGTTTGGATTGTATTCTTAAGTCCCTGGAAAATCAGGTGGTAGGATTACCTGATCGATGACGTGAACAACGCCATTGCTAGCTGGAATATCTGCTTGAGTCACTCTAGCATCGTTGACAGTGACAGCTTGGGTAGCGTCATCAACATTCACTGTCACAGGACTACCCTCAACTGTTTTGACTTCTCCAGATGTCAGTTGACTAGAGGTAACTTGCCCTGGGATGACGTGGTAGGCAATGAGCTTGGTTAATTGGTCTTTGTTTTCTGGTTTTAAGAGGTTGTCTAAAGTGCCTGTGGGTAGCGCTGCAAAAGCGGCATCAGTAGGTGCAAAAACTGTGTAAGGTCCCGGCGTTGCCAATTGATCCTGTAAGCCTGCGGCTTCCACTGCCCGTGTTAGCGTTTGAAACTGTCCTTCTTTAGCTGCGGCTTGTGTCAGTTCAGCTAAATTGAGGTCAGCAGTTGTTTCTATACGAGTATCTGCAACTGGCGGGGCGGCAGGAGGGGCTTCTGTCACGGGTGGAGTTCGTTGTGTAACAGGTTCAGCACAGGCAGATAGAGCGACTAAACTGCCTATAGTGATTATATTGAACAATACTTTTCCTATGAGTTTTTGACTTAATTTCATAGTTTGGTGAAAATTCCGTTAAGTAGAGAATTACTGACCATAGTTAATAATTTTATGGATACTGTCCCTCAGCCTAACGGCATAGTTTAAATATACTGAAATTATCTAGTAAACTTTAGTGAACAAAGTTAATTAAGTATTTAGGCAGAGTTAATTTCATACTCGATCTTGGATGAATCAGTGTTTGAAGCAATTTTCACGAGTGATTGGATAGATTAGTACCTAAATATCTTGGCAAAATTAATCTGTCAAAGGCCATAAATTAATATTGTAATCCGCTTTGATTTTTTAACTTACTTGCGTAGGTGGGGAGTGGGGAGTGGGGAGTGGGAAAAAGCCATTTTAAGTTGTATTGATATTCAGAAATCAAATAGGAGTCCTATATTTTAAATTGGTGATGTAGTTAATGCGGTTTTTATTGATGGGCTAATTCATTTAATGGTTAGCTCTCAATTAATATTTTGGCATATTCATGAATGCTCAAATGTGTTTTTTGCCAAATTTGTTTTTCTGTGGCAAAATATGGATTTAAATTGTGATATCTTCCTGTTGATTGATCGCTAATCGCAAGACTGATAACACTAAAATAATTAAAAATAATACTAATCCAATGGTGCAAGCATAGCTAATTTCTAAGTTACTAAAGGCTTCTTCATATAAATAGTAAACAATGGTTTTGGAGCTATTTAATGGACCGCCTTGGGTCATAATAAATACTTCTTCAAATACTTTGGTGGCAGAAATTGCAGAAATTACCGCCACTAGCGCTAAGTACGGCTTCATTAAGGGTACTGTAATATCCCAGTGTTTGCGGATACCATCTGAACCATCAATAGCTGCGGCTTCATAGACATCAGCCGGAATTGATTGCAACCCCGCTAAATAAATTACCATGTAATAGCCGAGTCCTTTCCAAATGGTGACAGCCATGACACTGGCTAGAGAAATCGGTACAATGCCAAGTAGCTTTTCTGGGCTAGTTAGCCAGGGAATTCCTTCTGGCAAAATATTCCAAGTTTTGAGTAACTGATTGAGTAAGCCGTTTTCTGCATACAGCCATTTCCAAGCGATGCCAGCTACTACCATTGATATCACTACCGGGGTGTAATAAGCTGCTCTAAACCAATTCATCCCTCGCAGTTTCTGATTTACCAAAATTGCCAAAACTAAGGGAGCCATGACTAAAATTGGGACAACACCCACAAGATAGAGAAAAGTATTTTCTAAGGTTTTCCAAAAAACTGCATCTTTCCACAAGCGGAGAAAGTTGGCAAAACCTATCCATTGCGGTGGTTGGGAAAGGTCTTCGTAGCTGGTGAAGCTGAGGTAAAATGCTTGTATTGCTGGCCAAAAAACTGTTAAAACCAAGAGAATTAAAGCGGGGAGTAAGAATAAGTAAGGAGTCAATCTTTGTTTGATAAAATTCCACTTTTGAGGCTTAATTTGATTCATGAAGGCATTTTGTAGTTGACTTAGGGGATAATTTCCTCACCCGTGAAGTACGATAAAAAGGCTAATTAATATTACACGAACATTTGCCTTTGATTGGCGATCGCTCACCAAAACTCACAAAAATACAGATTCAGCTTTCTTGGGGATGTGGGTAAATTTAAGCTTCAATGTTTTAAGGGCATCTATTTAATAACACGGAGATTTACTGTGATGGAATCTGAGAACAATTTGCCAATTGAGCATCAAAATGTACCAGTCAATCACCGTGGGTTACATGAATTTTTGTATAGTTCCGACGATGAACACGATACCACTGAACTGGCTATAACGCCTATATTCGCCAATAATGGGGTAGATATTATGCCTCTAGAAAGTTGGCGCACGGCTGACCACAATGCCAAAATTGCCGGAGTATACGCGGTTTTGGATGCAGACAGCCAAACCCAGTACATTGGCTATTCTCGGAATGTTTTACTTTCCCTCAATGGTCATGTTAGCCAATATGGTGAGCAAAAGTGCGCTTTTGTGAGGGTACAGAATTTTAAGTTTCCCAAGCGTCAAGACATGGAAGATTTGCGAGATGCTTGGATAGCAGAATTGGAAACTACACCCCCTGGTAATGCTGCTGAAGGCGGAATGTGGGCGAGTACGGTAGGTGAGGCGGCTAAGGCGGTGATGTCAGAAGCGGAACGCCACGCTTATGAGGAGAAAAAGTTAAAGTTGCGGAAAGCAATGGCTGATTCAACTTTGTCTCAAGAAATAGAAAAGGTGGATGGGAGTGAAGCGGAACGTCAGCGTCAACTGGAAGCTGCTGTGAAAAACGATGACTGGAGTTCAGTTATTGACGCGCAGACACAGGAAACTAAATCTTAATAAAATTTTTTTCTTATCAAGGAAAGAATTACCCCACCCCAAACCCCTCTCCTTAGTAACTATCCATTACCCGCATCTTTCTTAACAATCCAACAAGATACTTAATATAAAGGGAAAAAGCTTGCTAAGTATAGTGTGGAGAGAACAGAATCGGGTAATGGAATCATGGAAAAGTGGGCAGCCAAGGAACTGTCTGGGGTAGACCTAGGAGACCTTCGTCGAAACAAGCGGTTAATCAAGATAGTAGAGGACTTAGCCGCACAGCCGGATAGCAGCGTACCACAAGCGAGCGGAAATATGGCAGCAACCAAAGCGGCATATAACTTTTGGAAATCACCATATTTTCCCGCCAGTGAAATTCGTCAAGGGCATATAAATAGCACAATCGAAAGAATCAAAGAACATCAAATAGTCTTAGCGATTCAAGACACAACAAACATAGATTTAACAGACCACCCCAAAACTAAAGGTGTGGGTTATCTTGACCATCGTCAATCATCAGGATTGAAAGTACATTCAACATTTGCTGCCACAAGTAATGGAGTGCCGTTAGGAATTATTGAACAGCAGGTATGGGCTAGACCACCTGAAAATTTGGGCATAGCGAAAAAACGTCGTCAAAGGGAAACACTTTTAAAAGAAAGTCAGCGCTGGTTAGATGGATTAGAAGTCACACAAAGCTCAGTCCCATCAGAGATTCAAGTGGTGACAATAGGTGACTCAGAAGCAGACATATTTGACTTATTTAATCTCAAACGTTCAGAAAATTCCCATTTGTTAATTCGTGGGACTCACAACCGCAAAGTTGACCATTGTGCGAAATATCTACATCTTGCAATCCGCCAAATTGAACCCAATGGAACACTGACAGCAGAGGTCAAACGCAGTCCAGAACATAGTGCTAGAAAAGCGATACTTACAATTCGATTCACTAGTGTTGATATCCAAGTCCCATTACATCACATCGGGCGTTCACAGCTAAAACCTGTCAAGTTACAAGTAATTCTGGCATCAGAAGATCATCCACCACCCGGAGTCAATCCTATTAGTTGGTTATTGCTCACCAGCCTTGAGATTCATAACTTAGAAGATGCCGCGCGTTGTGTGCAATGGTACACCTATCGTTGGTTGATAGAACGCTATCATTACACTCTAAAGAGTGGGTGTAGAATTGAACAATTACAATTGTCCACTGCTGACCGCATCAATATGGCACTAGCCACTTATTCTGTTGTCGCTTGGCGTTTATTATGGCTAACTTACTCCTCACGAGTTCACCCTGATTTATCCTCTGATGCTGTTTTAGAAACTGATGAATGGCAATCTTTATGTGCCACTGTCAACAAAAATCCCACCCCACCAAAAAAACCTCCATCTTTACGAGAAGCGGTGCGAATGATTGCCACTCTCGGCGGCTTTCTGGCTCGCAAGGGAGATGGTGAGCCGGGAGTTAAAACTATTTGGCGGGGTTTACGGCGATTACACGATATCGCCGCTACCTGGAAACTTCTCCATTCCCACTCCCCATCTGATGTTTCTGGTTAACGATCGCATCCCAATATAGATATATTCATTTTCATGTTTTGTCTAGTTTGTCAACCATCCCCTCTCATGGAAGCTATGTCATCCCCACACAGTCTGCTTTACAGCCATGTTAAGAAAGATGTGGGTAATGGATAGCCGCCAGCGAGGAGGGGCTTTGAAATAATATATATTTTTTTTAAATTAAACAAATATTTAAACAGCAGAAATTGCACAAACTTGTAAACCAACAGGGGTGTGAATAATCACGGATTCTACACCAAAAACTTGGGCGATGAAGTTGGGTGTGAGAACGGCTTCGGGTGTACCAACTTCCCATAAACGACCTTGTTTTAATAAGGCGATGCGGGAACTATAACGGGCGGCTAAATTTAATTCGTGTAAAACTGTGACAATGGTTAAATTCTGCTGCTGGTTGAGATTTTTCAGCAGTTCTAAGAGTTGTAATTGATAGTTGATGTCTAAATAAGTAGTGGGTTCATCTAATAGTAATACTTTGGGTTCTTGGGCTAGTGCTAAGGCTAAAAAAGCCCGTTGTCTTTCACCACCAGAAAGTTGTTCGACGAGGCGATCGCTTAATTTTTCTAGTTGCGTTTCTTGAATTGCGGCTTCAACTTTTTTCCGGTCTTCAATGTTTAATTCCCATTGCCACCAAGGTTGATGGGGGGTGCGTCCTAAACTGACTAATTGGCGCACTGTTAAGCCCACAGGAACTGTTTGTTGTTGCGGTAACAATGCCAATTTCTGTGCCACTATATGAGGAGGCTGAGAATGAATGGCTTTACCATCAAGTAATACTGTGCCTTGCTGTGGGGAAAGAATCCGACTGAGTAATTTCAGGACTGTAGATTTACCAGAACCATTAGCACCAACTAAACTTAACCATTCTCCTGTTTGTAGGGATAGGTTAATGTCTTGGATAATGGGTAATGCGGTATAACCACCAGTGAGATTTTGCAGTTCTAGGGGCATTTTAAATCAGTGTACAGTGGTCAGTAAACAGTTATCAAGGTTGAAGAAAACCACTATTGGGACTTCAAGACAATTATCTTTGATAACTGATAACTGTTCACTGATAACTGTTAAAACGGAGAGGGAGGGATTCGAACCCTCGTATACGTTCCCGCATAACAGACTTTCCAGGTCTGCGCCTTCAACCACTCGGCCACCTCTCCAGGGGCAACGATTTATAAGCATACTATGAAATCTTAGAAAATGCAACTATATAATTAATCTGATTAAATTAAAGCTGAAAGCTCACATTCTCAATCTAAATCAAGATGTCTCAGAAATATACGATTAAAGTCCGCGATCGCGCTACAGGCGAAGAATACAGTCTCCAAGTTCCAGATGACCGCTACATTCTCCACAGCATTGAACACCAAGGGGAAGAACTGCCGTTTTCTTGCCGGAATGGGGCTTGTACGACTTGTGCTGTGCGGGTGATATCTGGAGAAATTTACCAACCGGAGGCGATTGGGTTATCGCCTGCGTTACGCCGCCAAGGTTACGCTTTGTTATGTGTGAGTTACGCTCGTTCTGATTTGGAGGTGGAAACTCAAGATGAGGATGAGGTTTATGAGTTGCAGTTTGGGCGCTATTTTGCCAGGGGTAAGGTGAAGGCGGGTTTACCGTTAGATGAGGATTAAGATTTTGTTCACGCAAAGGCGCAATCGCGCTCCGCGATCTCGCAGAGTAGACGCAAAGGGTTGTTTTGATGTCTTAGTGAGGAAAATTGTCCTTTTGGGTTGCTTGTTGTTGCTGGTGAGTTGTCAAGCTAATAATCAGACTGCAAGCAATCAGGTTGAGGTGAAGGTGGCGCGGGTAGTCAGTGGGCAAAGTTTGGAAGTTTTGGGTATGGCTGAACAACCAAATTTGATTTCTCGCGTCCGGTTAGTTGGTCTTGATGCACCAGATTTTGGTCAGCGTCCTTGGGGAGATGAGTCTAGAGAAGTTTTAGCCAAGTTGATTGGTGATCAAGAAAAAACCGTAATTATGGAATTTGATGTGTCAAACAAAGATAAAATTGGTCGGACTTTGGCTTATGTGTGGAAAGATCAGCAGTTATTGAATGAAGAAATCCTTAAACAAGGATATGCGATCTTTGTGGGGCGATCGCCTAATCACAAATATGACCAGCGCTTGGAACGCGCCCAACAATGGGCTAGACTCATGGGAAAAGGCATCTGGAACCCAGAAAAACCGATGGGTGTCTCTCCTGCTGAATTTCGTCGCCAAAATCTTTAGGGAATGGGAATGGGGAGTGGGGAGTAGGGAGAAGAGGCAGGGGGGCAGGGGGCAGGGGGCAGGGGGCAGAAGACGGTAATTTCCTAATGACAAATGACAAATGACCAATGACTAATGACTAATGACTAATTTACAAATTTTTCTCGATATTGCGACAGAGGCGGCTATGGCTGCGGGTGCGGTTTTGCAAGGGTATTTGGGTAAGTTAGAAGATGCTATTACTGAAAAGGGTCGTCCTGGTGATTTAGTCACTGTGGCGGATAAAGCTTCGGAAGCGGTGATTTTGGAAATTTTGCGTCGCCACTTTCCCGAACATTCTATCCTGGCTGAAGAATCAGGCAAGTTGGGAAATCAAGATCATCAGTATCTCTGGGCAATTGACCCCTTAGATGGTACAACTAACTACGCTCACCAATACTCGGCTTTTGCTGTTTCTATTGGGCTATTAGTTGATGGTGTGCCACAAGTTGGGGTAATTTATGACCCTTTTCATGATGAGCTATTTCGGGCGGCTACTGGCTTAGGCGCGACGCGCAACCGTCATTCTATCAAGGTTTCAGAAACATCTGAACTGGGTAAAAGCCTCTTGGTAACGGGATTTGCTTATGACCGCCGGGAAACATCGGATAATAACTATGCCGAATTTTGTCACTTGACTCATCTCACCCAAGGTGTGAGGCGTAGCGGTTCCGCCGCCCTAGATTTGGCTTATGTTGCTTGTGGGCGTGTTGATGGTTACTGGGAACGGGGAATTTCGCCTTGGGATGTGGTCGCAGGGATAGTTTTATTGCGAGAAGCTGGGGGTGAAGTTACTGCTTATGATGGTACTCCTTTCAAAATTGAATCAGGTAGAATTTTGGCTACTAATGGTAAGATTCACCACAAGCTGAGTCATGAGTTGGTAGAAGTTCCGCCTTTGTCAAGCTGGAAGTGAAGGATGTCAGGAAAACTGATCACATCTACTACTGACAAATTACGGGTAAAATAGAGAAAAGCTCAAGCTCTTTTGGTGCAGAACCGCTCTATGTCTTTAAAAATAGATCAGGGATTGTTTAAATATGATTTGATAGACCATCACGCAATTTTGTGTGTTCCGGTTGATGCGGATGTGAAGGACATACGTAAACGTTATCTGCAAATTGCTCGCCGTTTGCACCCGGATAGCAGCGTGGTGATCTCTGCTCAGGAAAAACAGCTAGCTAATGAATTGTTATCAAAGTTGGTGAACCCAGCTTATGAAAATCTTTCTAAAGAACGTAGTCGCACAGAATACATTATAGTTTTGTCTCAAATAGGCAAGCGCCTAGTACAAGAATCTACTTCAGTAGAATTAAGTAGCGACTTGGCGAAACAACTAGTTAATGCCCCTAATATTGATTATTCTTACAAAACTGCGATCGCTCAAATTGCGGCTATTCAATATGACTCGTTACAGCAATCAATTGAGACGATATCTCAAATCAGTGAGTTAAATTTAGTTTACCTGATGCGGAGTGCTGCCAACGCTTTCACCTCGCCACTGTCATCGGCTAAATCTCAAAGTAATTCAGCTACGGCAAAGCTCAAGACAGCACCGCCACCGCCACCCCCAGCAGTCAAAGAGGATTCCCCTGTAGAGCAGTATATCCGCCGGGCTGAAGGTTTAATGAACAAACAGCAATTTAGTCCAGCCAAGGTGGAGTTACAGGAGGCTCTGAAGCTCGAACCTAAAAATAGTCACTGTCATAGTTTGATTGCCTTGGTATATTTGAAGCAAAATCAGGTGAAGATGGCCAAAATTCATTTTGATAATGCTTTGAAATTAGATCCCACAAATGCAATAGCATTGTCATGGAAACCTAAAATAGAAAAGGTTTTAGGGACACAATCGAGTGGCTCAAAAGTAACCTCACCTCCTCATGATGGCGCTAATCAACCAGATAAGTCAGGAGGTGGGGGTTTGTTTGGTGGTTTCTTTGGTGGGAATAAAAAATAATGGTGTATCAACCAGCAGCGGGAGCCAGGGATTTATTGCCTTTAGATGTGGCTCAAAAACGCTGGATTGAAGATCGGTTACAGCAAGTGTTTCATCGTTGGGGATATCACCAGATTATCACTTCCACGTTGGAACGGATGGATACTCTGATGGCGGGAGAAGCAATTGATCGCCAGATGGTGATTCAGCTGCAAAATGGTGAAGATGAAGAATTAGGATTGCGTCCCGAATTGACAGCTTCTATTGCTCGTGCAGTGGCTACGCGGATGACAGATGTTTCTTATCCGCAACGGCTCTACTACAATGCCAATGTCTTTCGCCGTACCTGGGAAAACAGGCACAATCGCCAGCAAGAGTTTTATCAGTCTGGGGTTGAGTTGTTAGGTGTGGGCGGATTGTTGGCAAATGCCGAAGTGCTGCTATTAGCGAAAAATTGTCTGGCTGCACTGGGTTTGCAGGATTGGCATTTGATTTTGGGCGAAGCGGGAATTACGCGATCGCTCCTGGATGCTTTTCCGGCGAATATCCAAGCTACAGTTCGCAGTGCGATCGCTCATCTTGACCGCATAGCCATCGATAATTTACCTTTAAGCGATAAACTACGCGATCGCGCCATCATTATGATGGATTTGCGTGGTGACAGTGCCGATGTCTTGCAAAAAGTCAGTAGTCTCGGTTTAGATCCAGAGCAACAAGAGATTGTCAATAACCTCAGATCTGTGGTAGAGTTATTACAATCAGAAGGGGACTTTCCTTTAATTCTTGACCTGAGCTTAATTCAAACCATAGACTACTATACTGGCATAGTCTTTGAAATCGTCAGCCATACGGATTCACAAGCCAGAGTTTTAGGGCGTGGTGGTCGCTACGACCAGCTTTTAGGACTATATCATCCCCAAGGCGAAGATATTCCCGGTATTGGTTTTGTCCTGAATATCGAAGATTTATCTCAAGTTATTCTATCTACTCAGCAATTACCGCAATCAACTCCTGCTAGTAACTGGTTAGTAGTAGCCCAAACAGCAAATATGGAAGCTGCGGCCTTTGCCCACGCGCAAAAATTGCGTGATTCTACAGATTTGGTACGAGTAGAAATGGACTTAGGTGGCAGAGATGTGGAAGCTACGAGAAAATACGCAAGCGATCGCGGCATTGCCGAAATTGCTTGGATTAAATCTGATGGTTCAATTGTGAATGAATCATTGCGTTAATTAGGGAGTGGGGAGTGGGGAGTGGGGAATGGGGAGTGGGGAATGGGGAGTGGGGAGTGGGGAGTAGGGAATGGGGAGTGGGGAGTAGGGAGTAGGGAGTAGGAAATTCTTGTTCTCCCCTGCCCCCTGCTCCCTGCCCCCCTGCCTCTTCTCCCCTGCGCCCTGCGCCCTGCCCCCCGGCTTCTTCCCCTGCTAGGCTAGATATAGCTGATCCGAAAGAGAGGGAATCGAAAAAATGCCGCACACGATTGTTACTAATGTTTGTGAAGGCGTTGCTGACTGCGTAGATGCTTGTCCAGTAGCTTGTATTCATGAAGGTCCTGGGAAAAATGTCAAGGGAACCGATTGGTATTGGATTGATTTTGCCACTTGTATCGATTGTGGTATATGTATCCAAGTTTGCCCGGTAGCAGATGCAATCCTTCCCGAAGAACGTCCTGATTTGCAAAAAACACCTTAAAATTGTCTGTCAACAGTCTATAGTTATTGTTAACTTGGCTGTTGACTAATGTCTCATGCGGAGCATCCCAAATGTTTAAGTTTAATTTATTTATGGGATTTTGGCAAAAACGAACCGCCAAGACGCAAAGAACGCCAAGGAAAGAGGGTTTAATAGGTTTTTTGCATGGGTCTTCTATATTTTTAAGAAATTCGGATGCTCTCGACTAATGACTAATGATTATTTACTAGAAGTTAAAGATGTCCATGCCGGATACAGCAAAGATATAGATATCCTCAAAGGGGTAAATTTTTGTGTGAAACCCGGTGAATTGGTAACAGTAATTGGTCCCAACGGTGCGGGTAAATCCACCCTAGCTAAAACTATTTTTGGGCTTTTAACTCCTCACACAGGCACTATTACCTTTAAAGATGAAAATATTGCTGGGTTAAAGTCTAATCAAATTGTCAGGAAGGGAATGTCCTATGTACCACAGCTAACTAATGTTTTTGCTTCCCTGAGTGTTGAGGAAAATCTAGAAATGGGGGCTTTTGTCCGTGATATTCCCCTGAAACCCCTGAAAGATAAAATTTTTACCATGTTTCCTAGACTAAGCGATCGCCGTCGTCAACGTGCTGGTACACTCTCAGGAGGAGAACGTCAAATGTTGGCTATGGGCAAAGCCTTGATGTTGGAACCTAGTTTACTGCTATTAGATGAACCTTCTGCGGCATTATCCCCCATTCTAGTAACGCAAGTATTTGAGCAAATTAAACAAATTAATCAAACAGGTACAGCCATTGTCTTAGTCGAACAAAACGCCCGCAAAGCCTTAGAAATGGCTGACCGTGGTTATGTACTCGAATCTGGACGCGATGCTATCTCTGGTCCTGGTCAAGAATTATTACACGATCCCAAAGTCGGTGAACTCTATTTGGGCGCTGGTAAAAAGCACTAATTAAGTTACGAAGACAAACATCCCCAAACAATTCCATTCATCGGGGATGTTTTAAATTTGGGCTAATTCCTTAAAAAAAGCTTAATTATCGAAAATTTAGATTGCAGCAACTTGATTGTTCGATTATACTCTAGTGTGTTTTGATTTAAACATCACAACAGATGTACACAGATATTTTCCTCACCTTCTAGGGCTACGTGTACACACATCCTGATCCAGAGGAAATTCCAGATCAGGTTTGATTCACAAGAGTTGGGAAAAACTGCAAACATCCGTAAGCATTGGATATCTAAAACTATTAACAATTCAGAAACTAAATTTTTGGTTGTTAATTTTACCCTAAAAAATCACTAGAGACACCAAGCAATGACTACACCAGATTTGATAATTGAGAATTTAATACAAAATCCCAATGGGGAAAGTACAGGTAATGCATCAGTTTCGCCAGAGGAGAAAAGATTTTTAACTCTGAAAATAATTGATAAATTGCTGATCGCATCTTTACTATTATTGAGTATTCTTGTGATTAGTTTTTCCGAAAATCAAAAGTTTGCTCTTTATGGTGTGATAGCACTCTGTTTTGTCTTTTCACTATTCATCGTCAATAGACAATTATTTCAAGACTCACAAAAAGCTGCTAATCAGTACCAAGCTAACAAAAAAGCCGAAATCTATACTTATATATTGAATAATAGCTCTTGGCAGCTCAAAAATTTTACGCCAATTAAAGCTAAAGCTTTACAATACTGTCAAGATTTGATTGAAGACTATAGACGAGTTCGGGATTTGTCGAGAACGATTTACTATGTTCTGCAAATTACCACTGTGGTTTTTTCGGGAATCACACCTATTTTAGTGCTGGTAGATAAAATAGAAGCAGGACAAACTTGGTTGAAGTGGCTACCGGTTATTTGTCCCGCTATTGCGTCTATACTCGCCAGTATAGTTACGTCGTTCCCTTTTCAAAAGAATTGGGTAGCGGCTAACACGGTAGTAGAATTATTGGAAGCGGAAGAAGAAAAGTTTATTTTGGGCGTGACACAACCTTATCGTTTCTATGATACTCCTGACGAGGTGCAACAGCAACAAAAAGCTAGCCAAGCTTTAGAACACTTTATTCAACAGGTGAATAACATTCATTTCCAGCAAGTACAGCAGTCAACTGAGACGCAGACAGAGAAGAAAGAATCTGCGCCAGCGAATGAATCACAGTCACAGCCGAGTACTTAATTAATCACTTTCTTACCTCACGCAGAGGCGCAGAGAATCAATGTGGAATCTCTGCGTTACTCTGTCGAAAGGATTTTAATACTCTGGAACTGAAGGATCTACTTCTTTACTCCAAGCGTTTATTCCGCCTTTGACATTAGTTCCCTCAATTCCGGCTTCTTTGAGGATAGCCAAGGCTTTGGCGGAGCGTCCGCCTAGTTTACAATGAGCAATTAAGCGATGTCCATTGAGGATTTCTTTGACTTTGGCTACACCGTCGCCGTTTTCAATATCTGGTAAGGGTATCAATACAGCACCAGGAATTTTGGCGATTTCGTATTCATGAGGGTTACGGACATCTAATAGCACAAAATCTTTTGCACCGCTATCCAGTAATTCTTTTAATTCCTTAACGGTCATTTCTGACATTTCCATCTGCTGTTTAGCCTCCTCTGCTTTAGCTTGGGGAATTCCGCAGAATTGTTCGTAGTCTATCAGTTTTTCAATAACTGGGCGAATGGGATTGGGACGAAGTTTCAATTCCCGAAATTTCATTTCTAAGGCATCGTACAATAGTAATCTTCCACTGAGGGTGTTACCTTTTCCTGTGACAATTTTTACTGTTTCTGTCGCCTGAATAATGCCAATCATTCCTGGTAAAATACCGAGTACGCCACCTTCTGCACAGGAGGGAACCATTCCTGGTGGTGGTGGTTCTGGGTATAAGTCACGATAGTTGGGACCACCTTCGTAGTTAAAGACCGTGGCTTGTCCTTCAAAGCGGAAAATGGAACCGTAGACGTTGGGCTTATCCAGCAATACGCAAGCGTCATTCACAAGGTATCTGGTGGGGAAATTATCCGTACCATCGACGACGATATCATAAGGTTTAATGATCTCTAGGGCGTTTTCAGCACTGAGGCGAGTTTCGTATAAGTCAACCTGACAATGGGGGTTAATCTCGTGTATCCGGTTTTTTGCGGATTCAATTTTGGGTTTACCTACCCAGGATGTACCGTGTATGACTTGGCGTTGGAGGTTGGAAGTATCGACGATATCGAAATCTACTATACCAATGCGTCCAATACCTGCGGCTGCAAGGTATAACAGTAATGGCGAACCTAGTCCACCAGTGCCAATACACAATACACTGGCAGCTTTTAAACGCTTTTGTCCTTCTAGTCCAATTTCTGGCAAGATTAAATGGCGGGAGTAGCGTTCGTAATCGTCTTTGGTCAACTGGATTTCTTCCAGGTTGGGATTTAGCATAGGAGTTAGGTAGATCAGCCGAGATATTGATTTTATCGAAAAATGATATTTTTAAATTATGTTTTCAATTGACTCTGGTTGGAATTGGTGATGATCATCAAGAATCCAACTTTTGACTGTGGTAGCTTGGCCGTTTTCAACAGCAACTATTATATATGAGTATTCTGCCCAAGCATATAGGCGATCGCATTCTGATGGTGTAGCGGAATTATCTGGGTGGGAATGGTATATACCGATGATATTCCATGAGCGATCGCCTGCGGCTTTTTGTGCCTGTAACATAAGTTGGGGCGCGATCGCATATCGTTTTCTGGTAGTCTGTACTGTGTGTTCTCCTGGAAAATCACCGGATTGGGTATTCCAGGCGTTTTCTGTGGGGATAATTTCCATGACAGTTTTGCCTTTCGTACCCAGATAACCGATAATTAGTCCACAGCATTCTTCTGGGTAGGTGCTTTGAGCATGGCTACAGATAGTTTGCAAGTGTTCCGGGAGGAGGTTAATTAACCTACTATTCATCAAAATTGTGACTTTGCTTATCAATATAAGATGCTAGCAGTTCCTTGACTTCTACCACGTCACTGATTAAATCATCATAATCAGAGGACTTGAGCATATTCAACTCAAAGCAAAGCAGCAAGTAGTATTCCACCTCAATCACTGCATCTCGCGCCATTTCCAGAAAATCTAGTTGCATTTCATAGTCATCGCGATCGCATCCCTGAGCTATCTTGATAGGAATGGTAGTGCAAGCTAAACGAATTTGTTGAGTTAGCCCCTGTAATTCCTCTTCTGGAAAGGTTTTAGTAATTTCATAGACTGCAACTGTTAGTTCGTGCGCTTTTTCCCATTCTTGCAGTTCTCTAAAGTCTGTCATATCTATAATTGGTATCCTTGAGGATGAATAGGGTGACCAATGCCTAACTATAATAATATGCCACTATTATCCCACCTACCCACATTAACTAGAATCCAATTTCCGTAAAAATTTGACATTTTTATTTGCTGCTATTAAGTTAAAAAGAAATTTTCCCATTAGTTACAGAATAGAAATTTAATTAAATACACCAACCTCAGCCTAAACGTCTCTCTTGACTAAGGAACTACGGTGTACACACAAGTCGGGAAATTCTCTTTTGTGTCATAACACCCCACCCCTAGCCCCCGTAGGCGAGGCTACAGTTTACACACAAGTCGGAAAATATTACCTGCACTCATTTTCTTTCGGTAGGGTGTGTTATGGACTTTAGTCCTAACGCACCGAAAATCTGGGATGGTGCGTTAGCCTTCGGCATAACACACCCTACTGGCGTGACAAGGCTAAAATGTTGCAATAGATTTTTGAGAAAATCGAGATAAATCAATGTTGTCTGCTTTTTCCTAATGCCCCATTTTAAGCTTGCCACGCCAGTAGTGGCATGGCAAGCTTAAAATAGTGCATTAGAATGGAGGAAAAAAAAGGAGAAATTGATGGGGAGAGGTCGTAGAGATAAAGTCATATTAGATACAGAGAAAAGAAAAAGATTAGAAGCGATCGCTCGCAACGGACAGGCCCCAGCCAAAAAAATATTGCACGCACAGGTGTTGTTAATGTGCGATGAGGGAGAGGGTGCAAGGAAAAAATGGACAGATGAAGAAATAAGTATAGGGTTAAGGGTTCATCGCAATACGGTGGCAAGAATCAGGAAGAGGTTCCTCGAACAGGGAGAAGAACCTGCCTTAAATCGTCATCAGAGGTTAAAACCACCAAATGTCAGCAAGATAGATGGTCAGACTGAAGCCCAAATCATTGCATTATGTTGTTCTGAACCTCCCACGGGGCAAGCACACTGGAGTCTCAGATTACTGACGCAAGAAATTCAAAACCGAAAAATTATCATAGAAATTTCTAGGGAGACGATTAGAAAGACATTAAAAAAAACAAATTACGCCCCTGGAAAACAGAAAGATTTTGTATTCCCGAACGGGATATAGCACGTTTTGTCTCTCAAATGGAAGTAGTTTTAGACCTCTACAGCCAAGAACATAGTGATTTGGAACCTTTAATCTGTATGGATGAAGCTTCTAGACAATTAACAGGGCATCTTTATGAGCCAAAACCAATGGAACCGGGTGAAGATGCAAAAGAAGATTATCACTATACTCGCGAAGGAGTCCAAGCTTTGTTCATGTTTTTTGACCCAATCAGAGGTTGGCGACGTGTCAGCAATCGCGCTCATCGGACTCGTGTTGATTGGGCCGAAGAAGTCCGTCAACTATTAGATGAAGACTATCCCCAAGCCACCAAGGTCAAATTGCTATGTGACAACCTCAACACTCATAGCATTACATCACTTTACGAAGCTTTTCCCGCACCAGAAGCTCACCGCTTGGCTAGGAGACTGGAGATTTATTACACTCCTCGCAATGGAAGCTGGCTCAACGTTGCCGAAATTGAATTAAGCGTTTTAAGCCAACAGTGCCTAGACCGACGAATTCCTAGTATTTGTCAACTATCTAGAGAATTGACCGCTTGGCAAAACGAACGTAACCGCACCGCAGGTAAAGTTATTTGGCGTTTTACTACTGATGATGCTCGTATCAAACTTAAACATCTTTACCCAGTGTTTGAAACTCACAAAATCGTTGATTCTAATGCAACATTTTAAGCTTGTCACGCCACTACTGGCGTGACAAGGCTAAAATGTTGCAATAGATTTTTGAGAAAATCGAGATAAATCAATGTTTTCTGCTTTTTACCTAATGCACTATTTTAAGCTTGCCACGCTACTACTGGCGTGACAAGGCTAAAATGTTGCAATAGATTTTTGAGAAAATCGAGATAAATCAATGTTGTCTGCTTTTTCCTAATGCCCCATTTTAAGCTTGCCACGCTACTACTGGCGTGACAAGGCTAAAATGTTGCAATAGATTTTTGAGAAAATTGAGATAAATCTATGTTTTCTGCTTTTTCCTAATGCACTATTTTAAGCTGGTCACGCCAGTAGGACTAAGGAGAGGGGAGATTTTGAAGCAAATCACGGGGTGACATACTCCTACACTGATGCAAGCATACAGTGTAGGCTTCTCAGCGACTCTTCTATGAAGACATTGACTGAGCTTTGTTTTAAGTCCACGAGAAGCCCCTCCGCAGACTATGCAATTTCTTACCTTGTACCCTACAAATTTTACTGTCCTGGATGAGATGCTGGCTTATTCGCGCTATAGGACAAACCCGGAGGTGATCTGTATTAATCAAGATGTGCCTACTTGCTTCTATGCTGTGCAACGGAGTCGCTTACCAATAATCGTAATGCTATTGGACAGAGGCTTATCAGACACCAATATGGGTGAAGTCAACCAAATCGATTATACCAAATTTAAAATATTTTGCTCGTTTCCTCCGTGTCTCCCTTCCTCGCTGTCGCATTGGTCGGGAGACTGTCGTCAATTCACGCGCAATTCATCTCATCACTTCCGCTATCGTGTTAAGTGAGAGGCTTCTTGCTGTTTAAGCTAAAAATTTCAGCATCACAGAAATTACTGTATCCGAACACTCAATCAAAAAACCATGACCGCCACGGTCGATGACTACCAGTTCAGCGTGGGGAATACTTTGAGCTAGTTGTTCAGAAAACTTAACTGGGGTGAGAATGTCTTGTTTCCCAACTAAAATCAGCGTGGGACAGTCAATGTTATGCAGGCGGTCTTGTGTATCACTGCTGAGAATAGCCCGACTATGATGATAAAGTGTATGTGTGGCTGGTGTAAAGGGATAATTGACTGCCCACTCAATTAGTTGTTCTACCATGCCGGGAATCGTATAAAACTCATCGGTAAATATCCAAGGAAATACGACTTGTTCATAAAGCTTCAGGTCTATACTACTGGGAAGGTCGCCCCATGTAGCAATCACATGATTGCATCTGCCATCAGCCTTGGCGAAAGTAGAAAGCAAAATTAGACTTTTTACCCTTCCAGGATGCGCTAATACCAGTTCTTGGGCAATTTGACCACCCATGGAATGACCGACTACATTTACTTGACCGATATCGATGTGATCAAGTAATGCGGCTATATCCTTTGCCATCTCCTGAATAGTATAGGGACTATCGGGGGCAGAACTTCGCCCCATGCCGCGATTATCCACACGAATAACTTGATATTGGGTAACGAGGGATGGCATGATTAACGACCAATAGGAGTGATCGCATAAGAAACCAGCAATTAAGAGTAAAGGTTCACCCTGTCCTTTGATGTCGTAGAACAAATCAATGCCGTTAACGTGAACTTTTGGCATAAGTAAATAAATAAGTACCTGCAAAAATCAACTTGATGATGCAACAACAACAACCAATTGCTGTGGAATTCCGCGATGTCACCTTTAGCCGCAACCATCGCCCTTTAGTATCTCATCTCAATTTCTCTATTAATCAGGGAGAAGCTTTAGTCTTACTCGGACGTAGTGGAAGCGGTAAAACTACGACAATGAAATTAATCAATCGCCTGTTCATACCTACACAAGGTGAAGTATTATTTAATGGCATTCCCACAACTGAATGGGACGAAATTAAATTACGGCGCAATATAGGTTATGTGATTCAAGAAACTGGTTTATTTCCCCATTTCACTGTCGAACGGAATGTGGGTTTAGTCCCCACGTTGCTGGGTTGGCAATCTAAACAAATTAAAATGCGGGTTTATGAATTGTTGCAGATGGTAGGCTTAGATCCTGCACAATTTGCGGGGCGTTATCCTCATGAACTTTCGGGAGGACAAAAGCAACGAGTGGGTGTAGCGAGAGCATTAGCCGCCGATCCCCCTGTATTATTGATGGATGAACCGTTTGGCGCACTCGATCCGATTACCCGCTTAGAACTCCAACAAGAGTTTCGCCGCTTACAACAAGAGTTAAATAAGACAGTGGTGTTTGTCACCCATGATATTCAAGAAGCCTTTGTTTTAGCTTCCCGAATTGGGTTAATGTGTGAGGGAGAATTGGTAGTATTAGGGACAAAGGATGAATTTAAACGCTCGCAACATCCAGAAAGCCTAGCTTTTCTCCAATGTCTGCAATCATTGCAAGAAACCTTATGAAAGACTTTTTTTTAATTAAGTATGCGCCAGAAATCCTGCGACATACCCTAGAACACTTATTTATGGTGAGTATTGCGATCGCCACTGCTACACTCATCGGTATACCATTAGGTATTTTAATCACCCGCAAAACTCACCTGCGTCAACCGATTCTCGGTATTGCCAATATTCTCCAAACTATTCCCAGTTTAGCATTATTTGGGTTGCTAATTCCCGTCCCAGTCATTGGCGGTATTGGGGTTGTGCCAGCAATTTTTGCTCTAACTTTATATTCCTTTCTGCCGATAATTCGCAATACGTATACTGGTATAACTGGGGTAGATCCAGCGATTCGGGAAGCTGGGCGAGGTATGGGGATGACAGATAGACAATTGTTGTTACAAGTAGAAATTCCCTTAGCAATGGGGGTAATTTTGGCTGGTGTGCGGGTAGCAACAGTCATTTCTATCGGTATCGCCACAATTGCGGCGGCTATTGGTGCTGGTGGTTTGGGTGTGTTTATTTTTCGCGGAATTTCCGTGGTAAATAATCAGTTAATTTTAGCTGGCGCAGTGCCGGCGGCGATGATTGCTTTAGTCGCTGATTTGGGTATTGGTTGGCTGGAACAGAAATTAAAAGTTAAAATTTAAGGATTAAAACTTTAGCAGATCATCTGATAAATGCGAGAGTTTTAATTAATAGAAAATTATGAGAAGATTGTTTAGTTTATTTGTATTAAGTTTTGTGTTAGTGATTGCGATCGCTAGTTGCAATTTCAATACTACTACAAGCAGTGCTGGTGATATTGTTATTGCTTCCAAAGATTTTACAGAACAAGATATATTAGGTGAACTTTTAGCCCAGCAAATTGAAGATACAACTGATTTAACAGTTACACGCCGTCCCCGTTTAGGGGGTTCTTTTGTTTGCCATAATGCGATTCTTGCCGGAAAAATTGATGCTTATATTGAGTACACAGGCACGGCTTTTACTGCTATTTTAAAACAACAAGCAGTTAATGACCCAAAATCAGTTCACGAAAAATTAAAACAGGCTTATGCAGAACAGTTTAATTTAGAAGTCATGCCCAGTTTAGGGTTTGAAAATACATTTGCCATGATTATTCGCGGTGAAGATGCTAAACGCTATAATATTCAAACTCTCTCGGAAGCTGCTAAATATACACCTGAATGGCGCGGTGGGTTTGGCTATGAATTTTTAGAACGGGAAGATGGTTTTCCAGGATTAGCTAAAACCTACAATCTCAGTTTTGCTAGACCTCCTCAAATTATGGACTTGGGTTTAATATATCGGGCGTTAATTCAAAAACAAGTTGATATGGTAGCAGGAAATTCTACGGATGGGCAAATCTCCCGCCTCGGTTTAGTGGTACTTAAAGATGACCAACAGTATTTTCCCCCTTATGAAGCTGCGCCCATTGTTCGTAAAGAAACGTTAGATAAATATCCGCAATTAAAAACCGCTATAAATCAACTTTCTGGAAAAATTACCGCCGATAAAATGCGGGAGTTAAATAATTTAGTTGAAGGCGAATTACAAGATATTAAAACTGTGGTGCGCGAGTTTCGCAAGTCTCAGGGATTATAGGAATTTCTGCGTATAATCGTACACCCATGTTTTGTTTATAGCTTTGAACCGCATACTATTCAAGGAATCAAATCAACCTCACAAAGAGATAGAATAGTGTTTAAAAAAGCCTTTAATTCAGAACACTGGTTAAGCGCAACTATCAAATCATTTTTTTTCAAAATGCTTGCTGCATCACGAATCTTATTGTAACTACGTTTACATTTACCTAGTTCAAAAATTTCTTTAATCCGATATGATGGTGGATTATTATGATTAACTTGCTCAGGTAAACCCCCAGGCGATGACTTGTTATGTTGAGCTAAATCCTGAATAGTTTTCCAATAAGGTAATAGCCAAGCTTCAAAATCATACTGTGCGGCATGAGGGTAAAAATTCGGGTAATTTCCTACCCAAGCTGTCATTTTATCTTTAGCATCTGCTGCACTTTGAAAATCATTGGTTCCTGTATAAACATCTGTTAGTGCAATTACAGCATTAACAGCTTGTTTTCCTGTCAGCAAATTTGTGACAATACGTTTGAGTTTTTCTTCTTTGGGAATGCGTCCATCATACGGCATGAATTGAAGCTTGGGCATTCGTTGTTGTAAGCGTGACTTGAGAAAATCGGTTAAAATTGGCTTAAAAACCTTTTCAGTTGCACCTTCCACTAAAATAGCTATCTTCATGGACGACCACCCATTAAATTCATTGCCCAAATTTGGTCTAAACTATATTCGGACGCAATAATTTTTGATCCTCTGGACTAAAATATTTAACATCTAAACCACGAGAGTCAATGTGTTTGAAAGGGTCAAAAGCATCTGGATTATTCTGTTGAGTAAGTGTTTCTAAAGCAATTTCGTATGACAAGCCTTTAGGCGCAACTTCGAGTTGGTAATCAAGCGGTGCATAACCAGGTACACTCATTGATAAGGCGATCGCCACACGATCTGCCTGGTCACGGGTAATGATTTCACTCAGTCCACTCAACTCTGAAAGCTTTGGTTCTAACTGACCTTTTGCCGATGCTGCTAAGAGTAAAAATATCTCTAAGAAAGAAGTTTTACCTACGCCATTAGCACCAATCATAACTGTCAAATTACGCATATCGACTTTTACGTTATGCAAACGACGATATCCTTGAATAGTTATATTTTCAAAGGAATTCATAATATAATTTTTGCAAAAAAATAATTAAGCTTTGGGTCATTGGATTTTGAGGATTATTTATAAAACTTAGTTAAAATCAATAACGCTACAATGGCATAATAACAAAATCTAGACATAATTACTGCTATTAAATCTAAATTAAAAGTTACCTATTAGCCATGCAACAGTAGACATAATGTACACTTGAAATTCTCGGAAATATCAACCAAAATTCATAAAATGCGTATTTTTGCTGTATCCCGACGGATTGCCATTGGCATCTTTTCTAGTAGCCTGATTATTTTTTACAGCCAAACAGCCGTAACCACTATTACAGTACCCCTACGCAGTCAAAAGGGAATGGTGGTTTCAGCCCATCCGCTAGCGAGTGACGCAGGTATTAAAATGTTACGCCAAGGTGGTAACGCCATTGATGCGGCTGTGGCCACAACTTTTGCAATTTCTGTAGTGGAACCATTTTCAGCCGGAATTGGCGGGGGTGGTTTTTTATTAATGCACTCTGGGAAAACTGGCGAAATCAAAGCTTTAGATTTTCGGGAACGCGCACCTCTGAAAGCAACAAAAGATATGTATTTGGATGCAGATGGTAAGGTGCGTCCCAATGCAAGTGTAACTGGCTATTTAGCTGTGGCGACACCAGGAACGGTAGCCGGAATGTATGAAGTGCATCGGCTTTATGGTAAGTTACCCTGGGCAGAAGTGGTAAAACCTGCGATCGCACTGGCTGAAGATGGTTTTATACTCAGACGTGTACTTTCGCCTCATTTTTTGCTAGTCAACCATATACGTCTCCAGACGATTCTAAATAACCCAGCAATGCGGGAGATTTTTACTCGTAATGGTGATTTCTATCAACCGGGAGAAAGGCTGGTACAGCGCGATTTGGCGCGGACTTTAACAGATATTGCCCGCAGTCCCCACAGTTTTTATACCGGAAATATTGCCTGGGCGATCGCATCGGATATGGCAAAAAATGGTGGTTTAATTACTCTAGAAGACCTCAAAGCCTACAAACCAATTTGGCGGAATCCCGTTTGTGGCAATTTCCGTCAAGCTAAAATTTGCTCAATGCCACCACCTTCATCGGGAGGAGTACATTTATTGCAGATGTTAAACACCATCGGTGAGACTGACTTGCAATCTTTAGGATGGCATCACCCTGATGCGTTACATTTAATGGCGGAAGCGATGAAAATTGCTTATGCTGATCGCGCAGAATATTTAGGTGATCCCGATTTTATCAAAGTCCCCGTAGAACAACTAATCAGCCCAGACTACGCCAAAAAACGCCGTCTAGAAATTGATATGTCAACGGCGAAACCTGCAAGTCAAATCAAGCCAGTTGATTTACGTTCTTTCCCCACTCCCATTTTACCGAAAGAATCGACTGAAACCAGCCATTTAACTGTAGTCGATGCGGAACATAACGCCGTCAGTCTGACTTTCACCATTAATTTAGGCTTTGGTGCAGGTATAGCCACACCGGGAACGGGTATCGTACTTAACAACGAAATGGATGATTTTGCGGCCGCGCCAGGAGTACCCAATGCCTTTGGTTTAGTAGGTAATGAAGCTAATGCGATCGCACCTCGCAAAACTCCCTTATCCAGCATGACTCCCACAATTATCACCGAGAATGGCCGTCTCAGAATGGCGGTGGGGACTCCTGGTGGTAGCACGATCATTACTCAGGTGCTGCAAATTATCCTGAATGTCCTGGAATACCAAATGGATGTAGGTGCAGCAGTGTCTGTCCCACGCATACATCACCAGTGGCTACCCGATCAGTTACGTGTGGAACGTTGGGGTTTAGATACTCTGACGCTGCAAGAGTTACGTCGTCGTGGACACAAAATTAACGAAAGTAACACTTGGGGTAATGCTAATGCGATCGCAGTCACCGCAGACGGAGATTTAGAAGCAGCAGCTGACCCTCGTGGTCAAGGTTTTCCCAGTGGTTTCTAATTCCCCACTCCCTACTCCCTACTCCCCACTCCCCACTCCCCACTCCCTACTCCCTAATTGATTCTGCATAGCTGCTGGTAAACTCATTTGCCCGTGCGCTATGTACTAAAGTCCAACCAGCTTTGAGAAGTTTTTGATAAGTAGCCCAACCTTTAGAACCACCAGGAATTTGATAATCAGGGACTGCAAAGTGGGGAAAAGCTGTATAGGGTCGCCAAGGTTGATTGGGTGAAGCTTGCAGATGTAAAATTTTCTCTCCATCGCCGCCAGACTTAGATAACCAGCACATTTGACGTTGCATGGCAAACTCCTTTACGTTTTGCTTGATTGCATATTGGCAGAATTTTGTCAATACCTGCCTCAGCCTTGTGGGATAAATTTTTATCCACCCAGTATTTGTGATTTTGTCTACTAACTAGAACGGCAAAATTATTTAACTGCTATGGGTTGTAATCAATGGCTTCCTGTAGGAGATAAGGATAAACCAACATTTTTTTCTTACCTGACGTTAAGGTTAAGATTTTTCTAATAGTATCTGCGGTTTTTGCCAGTGTATGTAGCAATAACTACGATTTAGGCAGATATTGCCAGATTAGAGGATTTGTTTTGATGGCTACATGAGGGCGGATTGCTGATATTACCTGCGTTTGCAGCATTTCCACAGATAAAAAAAATTTTCTTTGACAGTCAATTCGATATATCTACCGTTCCTCTGATTTAATTTCTCTCTAAAACCGTTAAATTATCAGATATTGGGAGATATTCACCAGGAAAGGATTATGGAAAAGCGCAGACTCGGAACATCAGATATCCACATTACACCCATTCTCATGGGGACTTGGCAAGCTGGTAAAGCCATGTGGACGGGAATTGAGGATGCAGATTCGATTAAAACTATCCGCGCCGCCGTTGAAGCTGGGATTACCACCATCGATACTGCGGAAATCTATGGGGAAGGACATTCTGAGCAAATTATCGCCGCAGCTTTATCTGATGTGCGCGATCGCGTTGAATACGCCTCGAAAGTTTTCGCCAACCATCTCAAGTATGATTTAGTCATTGACGCGTGCGATCGCTCCTTAAAAAATCTCAAAACTGACTATATAGACCTTTACCAAATACATTGGCCTTCCGGGTCATTCAATTCCGAAATAGTCCCCATTGAAGAGACTATGAAAGCTTTAAATAAACTCAAAGAACAGGGGAAAATCCGGTCAATAGGTGTTTCTAATTTCTCTCGCGCCCAATTGACAGAAGCCGCACAGTATGGACGTATTGATAGTTTACAACCCCCATATTCCTTATTTTGGCGGCAGGTAGAAAAAGATGCCATGCCCTATTGTATAGAAAATAATATTTCTATTTTGGCTTATTCACCCTTAGCCCAAGGATTGTTAACCGGAAAATTTGACCCCGGTCATAAATTTGACCCCACAGACAACCGGGCTAAAAATAAATTATTCCAAGGGGAAAACTTTGAACACGCCCAACAAGCTTTAGAAAAACTGCGTCCCATAGCAACGCGTCATCATTGTAGCTTGGCGCAGTTAGCATTAGCTTGGTTAATCGCCCAACCCCAAACAAATGCGATTCCTACGGAGCGCTTCGCTATCGCTGGGGCGCGTTATCCCGAACAAGCACAAGACAACGCCAAAGCTACTGAGATTCAACTTGATCACGAGGAACTAGCCCAAATCGATACCATTGGGCGCATTGTTACCGACCATCTCGATGAAAATGCGGTGATGTGGAATTGGTAAAAGTCTAATATAAAGCATCACGTTTTGATCCCCCCTAGCCCCCCTTGAGAAGGCTACAGTGTACACACATCCTGACCCAAAGAGAGTTTCCAGCCCTAAAAACAAGATTTAATCAGAAATCTTGTTCCCCTCCTCGCTTGCGGGGAGGGGCTAGGGGTGGGGTTTTATGACGCAAAAGAGAATTTCCTGACTTGTGTGTACACCGTAGCTTGAGAAGGGGGGAAAATTTCTTAAAGTCCCCCTTTTTAAGGCAGGGCTGTTTCATTCCCTCAAAGGCTTATTATGTCAAGGGATATTTAAAGCGATCGCTCTAAATATCCTGAGAAAAATTTGAATTTTTTGGATTGAAATGTAGGTTTTCCATGACTTCTGTCCCAAAAATTATCCCTAATGATATTGACAAATCCTCCCTCCTGATGGAATGAAACAGCCCTGCTTTTTAAGGGGGATTTAGGGGGATTAGATCACTTGTGTATACAAGGTGGTTCCTGAGTCAGGAGAGACAAAATCAAGAAATCAGCCCTGGACTTGAGCAATTATAGTCCGGTGACGAGGAGTATTATTGGTGATAGTGGGCGCTTGAAAACCAGCCTCAATTAAAGCTTGCTCAATATCCAAACCAAAATATTGATCTAGATAAGGTTCTGTACTTTTGAGCAGTGTCAAAATGTAGGGTGGCATTTTCTTGTAAATTTCTGATTGGGGATTCATGTCCATAATTGCCAAATGACCACCTGGACGCAGCACCCGGCGCATTTCGGCAAAAATCTTGCGGGTTGCTAATTGGGGCAGTTCGTGGCACATTAAGAAAATAGAGACTAAATCAAAACCAGCATCTGGTAACTCAGTCGATTCAGCTGCGGCATGAAGCCAATTAATTTGAGCTTGATGTTGTTGGGCGCGGTAATGAGCCACAGCTAAAAAGTAAGGCGATAAATCCAAACCTGTAATTTGAGACTGGGGATAAATTTCTTGCAGAGCAAAGGTACTCAAACCTACACTACATCCCACATCCAGGATATCTTGCGGAATATTTGTCAGCGAACCTTTGAGAATATCGTGATAACTTTGACGTAGTTTAGCATCACCTTGAGCTTCTGCCTCTTGCCAAATTTTAGCATGAACGGCATGAGCAGCAGGCTTGACCTCAAATGCAGCTTGCCAACTGAGATTACCTGTTTCGTAAGCATGAAATGAAGTCAGGTAATAGTCTGGGTAGGAAAGCTGAGGATTTTGAACTTGAGCTAATTCTGCTGTCCAATCACGCGCTTGTAATGTTTTGACTTCTTGTGTCCAAGGAACGCCAATTTTTTCCGCGCGTTTAATCATCATTTGTCTAGCTTGATGCTTGGCGAGATTGGCTAAAGGTTTGATACCCAGGATACCATTTACCAAACGGGAGGCTAAACCAGGAGTTGTTGTTGTAGCAGCAGTCATAAATTTTTGAGTTTGCGTTGAACAGCCTTTTTTACTTATGACACCATTATCGCAGGCTAGTCTAGCACTGTTCTTGTGCATCAGACTGGACATTTAAATTTTGTATTCTAGCCAAAGTGGGATGTTTGATTGATTTGAGATTTGTAATGTTTAAAAAACTACAAAAATTCTTGATTATCAAGTATGGCCAGAGTCAGAAGAAGAGCCAACGGTTTTTTCAGAGATTTTAAAGAATTTGCCCTCCAAGGCAATGTCATGGATTTAGCGATCGCAGTGGTCATTGGTACTGCATTTGGTCGGATTGTCACTTCCTTTGTGGAGGATGTAATTATGCCATTACTCAATCCCTTGGTGGCTGTAACTGGCGAAGATTGGAGAACAATCACTGTCGGGACAGGCATTAGAATCGGCAGTTTTTTCGGTGCTATCGTTGACTTTATCATCATTGCCTTGATCATCTTCTTGGCGGTACGCGCCTTACAAAGATTCAAAAGACGAGAAGAAGTCGTAGAAGAAACCGCACCACCAGATCCTAATGTCGTAGCGCAAGAAAGACTGACTGGGGCTTTGGATCGGCTGACTGAAACTTTGGAATCTCGCGATACTAAGGTTCTGTAGAGATGGGGGAGTTTTTTTCCCGATCCTCTACTTAGCAGTTTTTGGTTTCAAAGCCAACAACATCTCCAATTCACCAGTAGATTTATCGGGACTCGTGACGGTGACACCAAAACCATGAACGGCACTCAGGACTGTGTTAGCATCAGTGGGCAGAGGTTGTCCTTGTGTCATGAACCGATTAACTAAAGACGCAGTTTTTTCTGCATCTATATAGAAGTATCCCGCGTTGGGTTTTTGCAGTGAATCAGTAACAGCTTTGAAGGTGTTGCTAGTATTAAGTTTGGGAGAATTATTCGTGGCGATCGCATCAGCTACGGAACCACCAACTGCCAAAAACACGGTATCTTGATTTAGCCAACCATGAGATAATAAAGCTCCTTGTCCAGGTATTTGCCATTCAGTGACATCTTTACCGTCGATTTTTCTGTTCGCGACGTTGATTTGTTGAATTTTGGCGAGGTTATCTAGTTTACTCAAAGTTGCTGTTGCAGTTTGGCGATCGCTCGTTTCTAAGACTAATGCACCGCCAAAACCAAAATTCGCCAAGACACCTTGATTCGATGGCACAGCACCAAAGGCAAATTCTCGATCCATCCACCCAAAAACGTCTTTATCTAAGTCAATATTCACAAACTTTAATTGTCCCCGCACCTGTTGTAAGACTTGGTTAAATGCAGGATCATCTTGAGACTGTTCTACTATAGCTGACCAACTGCGGCTGATCCCATTACCAGTCATCAAAGCAAAGGTATCCAAAGGTAATTGACCGACTATTTTTGCCGGACTTGCTTGATACTCGAACTTATTCAATTGTGGATCTAAATTAGCGATCGCCTTCATCCGCACACCCTGAGCATCAACTCCCACACGCGCCACCATAGATTTTACTTGTTGTAACTGTTTTAACGTTTGTGGTGGTAATTGCGTCGCCTGGGGACTTGCAGCTAACAATTGCTGCATCATTCCCCCATAGTCTGGGATGTAAACTTGAGCCAGAATATTCTTCACATCTGCGTTAGCAGTGAGCATCTTATTTGCACCTGCTTCACTGGCGAAAGAGGGCTGTCCTTTGAAAGTTTCAATAGCCTTTTCTACAGCTTGCTTTGACGGCGCTAACACTAAATGATTATTATTTAAAGTAGCACTATATGTCAGTCTACCATTTTCTGTAACTGCTGTAATTTTCTCACCTTTGTAATCAGATTCCTCAACTTTTACACCTTCTTTTGACTTTAATTTATTGGCAAAACTTAAAGCCTTAAGTTTATCTTTGATCCCTACTACCATCAAGATATTCGATTCTGGCTGTGCCTTAGTCTGTGCGAGTTGAGTCGGATTCGGTGGGAGTACAGCCACCATCACACCACCAACCCAGGGCTTTAAATCTTGTTCGTAGGAAATATTACCTTCCTTAAAAAAATCTTGTTGAAAATCTTCTAACCCTTTGGCTAGTAGCTTTTGCGCTTCTGGAGTGCCAAACTCTGACAATTCCGCCCAGGCTTGGGGGTCAGTACTAATGTAAGTCGCCATCAGTGCTGTAGACGGTACTAATTTAGCACTACCTAAAGCCCCTGAGCTATCTCCAGATGGTCCTTTAAAATACATATAAGCAGCTATACTTCCTGCCACGAGTACAGTCGCACCAACAGCAGGAATTAATAAATTCGCTTTACGTTCAGGCATTATTACTAACCTTGTTTATTCAAATTGTCACCAGTTTAAATGTAATTACGGTGAAAAATTCGGTGATTTTCACTCAATTTTTCTCCATAATGCAGTCATGGCTCTCATCCTGTGATTAATTGCCCACATTAACTTATAAATCGCCGAGGATCAGATAAAATCAGACTTTTTATCGAAAAGATAAATATCATGATTTTGGTAAAGTTGTTTTATACTGATAGGATTATGAGTTATAATAATTATTCCTATTGCTGTATGCAAAAAAGAGTTAACCGCCGATAGAAGAAGATAAACGCAGATGAACGCCGATTAATCTGTACTTCAGCAAATTGTGGAAAGGTTATGGATACTATACTTTGTCACATTTTATAGGGTTAATTGTAGTTTATTAATTCCAGCCAGTCTAGTTTTTTCCATTAAAAGTGAGTTTTTTATATGCCTAACGGCCCTTTGAGTGAAGAACCTCGTAATCAACGAGCCACTGTAATTCGTACTAGTAATGAATTTGTTTTACTAGAATGGCTAAAATCAAATGGTCGCCTCATAGAGCGTGAACATCAAGAATCTCAGCGTCTGAGTCAAGTAGAAGAAATCTCGGAGATGATTGAGCTTGATGATATTCCTTATGATCATGACGATGATGATTCAGACATGGATTTAGACGATTAGGTGAAACAACTGGGTTTTTATCCAAAAACCCGGTTGGTGCTAATTATCCTGAATTAGATTTTCCATAGCAGTTTGTAAGTCTTTTGTCAAGTCACTTACAGCTTGACGAGTTGCAGAGCGATCGCTTTGAGATTTTTCCCAGCGTTCAGTCACAGAAATTGGTTCACCGACAGTAATCAGCGCCTTTCGCAAACCTAAGCGAGGTCTTCCGGGGAGAGTAGATTCTTTGATGCGAGACAGCAGATCAAACATTAATAACGCCGTTTCTGCAAACCTTTCCGCCGTCGGTTTTTCCTCGATATAATTAGCAGTCACAGCCACAAAACTTTCCACTATTCTGATATGTTGCATCTTCAAATCTGCTTCCGACGCAACCCAATCGGCTAAACCGCGTTTGAATGGTGGTAAAGCATTGATATCTGCTATATCATCCCGGTAAATGTAATTCCAACCGGCTTCTTCTAAACGACGACAACGATCAATAAAATTTCCTTGGGCTTGTACGCCAAAATATGCTTCAGCAACGTGTAAAGCTGTATCCATTAAACGATGCAATCTCGCAATGAGAATCTCATTGGGACTTGCAGATTCATCTATAGATATACTTTTGGGGATGTCTTGATGATGGAAACGGCGATAAAACTCTTCCATCTCGGTAATCAAATATTCACCCAGGCGACAAAGGCGTTGATAGTAAATTTCTGGAGTCGCAGATTGATCAATTGGTTCCAAACCGCTATCAGCTTCTAATTTAGTTAATAGCCAATGTAGTTTTGACCAAGGCGGCTCGACGTAGCTATACTGAATACCAATGGGGACAATTACCACAGTCTCAGAACGGTGAGCTTTTTGCAAGTCTTCTACACACCAGAAACTTAATTGTGCTACACCGGGTTCTAAGGGACTAACAATTTCACTGTGACCATTATTACCGCCTTCGGGTGCGATCGCGATCGCCATTTCACCATTACAAAACAACTCTCGTGCGGTTTGAATCGCCTGTCTATCTACTCGCCTACCACGACGAATGGGAACACCGCCAACCTTAGAGAATAACCACCCCAGCCAATCCCCAGCCCACACAGTCATCCCGCGATCGTAAATAAAGTAGCTGTGAATAGGTTCTTGCAGTTTAATCCCCTGCTGGCGTGAAACCTTGGGCAAAATGTAGGAAACTAGATGTAGCATACACAGAGGATCTTCTACCTCTGGATGCCGAAAGGCAATCAAAAAGCGAATTTTGCCAGCCTGGAATTGTTGATAAAGTTTCGCTAATATCTCAACATTCTCAGCTTCAATTTGGACAATCCCCGCAGGTAGCCACGGTTTAGTGCGAAAACGTAGCACAATAGGCAATAACCACCGGAAAATTTGCACTATAAATGGGTTAAAGCTTTGGGGAATAAATTTGAGTGGTGGTTGGGTGGAGTTGATTGATTTAGGCAAATGATTCTCCAGAGAATATGGATTATTGTCACGCAAAGGCGCAGAGGCGCAAAGGATAAGAGTTTAATTTGGATATTAATATACCGGATGATGCGCGACAGTACGCGCCAGCAACTGAACGCAATCGTGAACCGATTTTAGAGGTGCTTTTACAAGTGTTACCTACAAGTGGCACTATTTTGGAAGTGGCTAGTGGTACGGGTGAACACGCGGTATTTTTTGCGCCCCGTCTTAGCCCTCGCCGATGGCTACCGACTGAACAAAATCCGTTGTTACGCGCTAGTGTGACGGCTTGGGCTGAAGAATGTCCATCAGATAATCTTTATTTACCTTTGGAACTTGATGCTAGTGCGCCAATTTGGGCAGTGGAGAAAGGTAATTTACCTGACTCACCCATTGTAGCTATAGTTAATATTAATATGATTCATATTTCACCTTGGTCAGCTTGTTTGGGACTGATGGCTGGTGCTGGTCGAATTTTGCCGAATGGTGGAATACTCTATTTATATGGTCCTTTTAAACAAAATGGTGAACATACTGCTTCTAGTAATGCGGCTTTTGACCAATCTTTAAAGGAGCGAAATCCTGAATGGGGTGTGCGTAATTTGGAGGATGTCATAGAAGCAGCTAACACTCAGCATCTGATTTTTCAAGAAATTTACCAAATGCCGGCTAATAATCTGTCTGTAGTTTTTCAACGTGGTGAATAGTGGAGATTAGCAGACTCGAACTGCTGACATCCTGCTTGCAAAGCAGGCGCTCTACCAACTGAGCTAAACCCCCATAAAATAGACAAAGCATTTGCTACTTTAGTTAAAGATTATATCATTGCTCACGAAATGAAGCAAGAAAATATCCAGGTGGTGGCAGCACTTTATAAATTTGTCAGACTGCCCGATTTTGCCGAAAAACAAGAACCTCTGCTTTCTTACTGCCAATCACAAGGTGTTAAGGGGACAATTTTATTAGCCGCAGAGGGTATTAACGGGACTATTGCCGGGTCGCGTCAAGCTGTTGACTCTGTTTTAACATTTTTGCGTGCTGACCCCCGTTTAGCAGACTTAGAAGCCAAAGAATCATCCACCGAAACACAGCCCTTTGAACGGATGAAGGTACGGCTAAAAGCCGAAATTGTGACTATGGGTTTGCCAGAAGTTGACCCGAATCAGCAGGTGGGTACTTATGTCACACCCCAGGAATGGAATGATTTAATTTCTGATCCTGAAGTAGTTGTGATTGACACCCGTAATGATTATGAAGTGAATATTGGGACTTTCAAAAAAGCCCAAAATCCTCAAACTAAATCATTCCGAGAATTTCCAGAATATGTGAGTCAAAACCTCGACCCCAAGCAACACAAAAAAGTCGCGTTGTTTTGTACTGGCGGGATTCGTTGTGAAAAAGCTTCATCTTTTATGATATCTCAAGGCTTTGCCGAAGTCTATCACCTCAAAGGCGGTATTCTCAAGTATTTGGAATCAGTGCCAACAGAAGAAAGTTTGTGGGAAGGTGAATGTTTTGTATTTGATGAACGGGTAGCAGTGCGTCATGGCTTAGAGTCAGGTAGTCATGAATTATGCTTTTGTTGTGGACATCCCATATCGGCGACAGATAAGACTTCCCCTAAATATGAAGAAGGTATTTCTTGTCCCCACTGTTTTGATAGCCTGACTGAAGAAAAAAGAGTACGTCAGCAGGAAAAGTGGAAACAATATCAATTAAGTCGTAATTCGTAACAATAGTTCGCCCCGCTACAGGTATTTGTTAAAAAAGTATAAAGACTAAATAGAAGGGCAAAAATCCAAGGGAAACTATAAAGATTTTCAAAATCTCCCGCTAAGACTCTATATGTAGTATTTAGCTGCTTGTAGTGGCTTAGTTTTTCCAGGATGGCTTAATGACAAACATCAAACGTGCAATTAGTCTAGTTTGGCAAAGTTCTCCAAACTAGACTAATTGCTAATGTAATTTTAAATGGAATTCAGGGTATATTACCTCTGGTATTACTTTACATCATCAAATTAATTGTGGATCGCATTGCTGTAAGTATCAGCATTAACGATAAACAACAGATTTTTGCAGATATTACCTTTCTACTAATCAATAACTTATAAAAATACTTTATCTGCGGAAGTAATCGCTTTACTTGCTTGTCTCAAGTGCCATTTTCACACGACAACTGTTAACGCAGTTAGGGACTTACTAAGAGATGATCTTAACTGTTTTATTGATAGAAATTAGCATCGCTCAGGGTGTAATGCCTCTGCTGTATCAAAGTCTGAAGGAAATTGATGATGTACCGCCCTCGGTAATGATGCAACTGCAAACGCTCAATCGCATGAATGGATTGAATAACTTATCTCAAACGAAAGAATTGTTAAGGATTTTGACGCAATTAGAAAAGTCAGGAATTGAGGCGATCGCATTTAAGGGAGCAGTACTTGCAGCATCAGCTTATGGTAATGTGTCTTTGCGCCAGTTTAATGATCTTGATATTTTGGTGCGGCGACGGGACTTTTGGCAAGCAAAGGCAGTTTTAATTAGTCAAGGCTATCAGTCTAATTCCTCAGAAGAGGTGGAATTTGATCAAGTCGATAGAGATTGGCAAATCTCTCTGTCTTACAAAGCCCCGGAAGCAGAAATGTTTAACGCCAGATTTGAGCCATCATTGCTGCATAGCAACCCAAAACGTAGTATTGACTTACATTGGGGTATTCCACCGAGACGGACTTGGAACCCGAACCATTACGATCGCCTTTGGGAATATTGTCAGCCCATGACAATGATGGGTCAATCTATCAAAAGTTTCATTCCAGAAATAGCGTTAATTATTCAAAGTGTTAATATTGCTAAAGATTATGGATGGTTGCGCTCGCTTAAACAAATTTGTGATCTTGCCCAAGTGATCCAAGCATATCCTGATTTAGATTGGCACTTAACTTTGCAACTATCTTCAGAGTTGCGGTGTCAGAAACTATTTTTACTGGGAATCTATATAACTCAAAATCTCTTCAATATTTCTGTGCCAGATCATATTGGATCAAAATTTATTCAGATTAAATCCCTGGATACACAAATTGCACTGTTCAATTCTCTAGAGATTCAGACAAATAGCACTTTACACCAAGCATTATATGAAAGTAGACTAATATCGGCTTTCCGCAATCTGCATTTAGTATATATCTCACCATTAAAAACACTAGATAGTTCATTAAATCCTTGGGGACTTGATCAAATAATTTCAATGAGTTTATTATATTTGTATTTTCTGATCAGGAGATTATGTGTACCGAATGAACGCGATCGCCAATTTTTAAGACTTCCTCAGCAATTATTTTTTCTGTATTACTTTGTGCGTCCCATCCGCGTATTATGGGAATACGTATTGCCAAAACTTTATGAATCTGGAAATAAACAAAAACAATAACCAAGACAACCCAGCTTTAACCCAATTTAAATTAGGAAATGCTTGGCAATTGCGCGGTGACTTGGAAAATGCCTCCGCTCGCTATCAGGAAACCTTAATACTGCAACCAGACTTTTTGCCTGCGTATCAACAATTGGGCAATTTGATGCTCAAGCAACGACGGACAGCAGAAGCGATGGATTACTATGATCAAGCTTTAGCTATTGACTTTGATGCCACTGATCTTTCTTTTTATTATCAATGTTTGGGCTGGCGAAAGCCTAGTAATTCCACACAAATTATTCCAGATAAAAAAGCAGAAAATCTTTATTTTTCTACTGAAAAACTACAAGGTATAGCCACAGGAAAAATTAATCTCGGACAACAAAGAGTTTTTGCTCCTCATCGCAGTGGTTGGAATTTTGCAATTCAAGCACTAAGTTCTTTACACAATCCCCAAGGTGTTTTGTTTGATGGCTTCCTAGAAAATCAATTTCTTTTTCAACATCATCACTTTGGTAGGAGATCGCCCCGGATATTAGCAAAAATGCGGGCTGATGGAGTTTTCCAGAGTTTAGCGGACTCAGAAGAAAAGGGTATCGTACCTTATAAAACCCCTTGGGTGGGATTTATGCACAACCCCCACAGGATGCCCATCTGGTTCCATTATCACAGATCGCCCCAAAAACTATTTGAGAAGCAAATTTGGCAAGATAGTTTGCCTCACTGCGTGGGATTGTTTGCACTATCTCACTATTATGGCGATTGGCTGAGGAAAGAAACAGGCAAACCAGTTTCAGTATTAATCCATCCCACGGAGATTCCCGAAAAACAATTTGATTTTAATCAATTTCTCGCCAATCCTCAGAAAAAAGTGGTGCAGATTGGCTGGTGGTTGCGGAAGTTACATTCGATTTATCAATTACCTCTAGCTAAAGGTAACTGTCTTGGTTACGAAAAAGTCAGATTAGGTTTTTTGTTTGACTCAGCAGAAAAAATATTAGATCAACTAATGAAAATTGAAGGGAGGATTTATAAAATTCAAGTTGATCCAGCTTATGTTGAGAATACAACTGTTATTGAACATATTCCCGACGATGCCTATGATGATCTGCTCTCGATGAATATCGCCTTTGTGAATTTGTATGACTCTGGTGTAAATAATGCAATCATTGAATGTATTGCCCGTGCGACACCACTGCTAGTTAATCCGATTCCGGCGGTGAAAGAATATCTAGGCGAAGACTATCCGATGTATTTCCATACTCTAAAAGAAGCCGCAGCAAAAGCATTGGATACGGCACTCATTTTAGAAACTCATGAATATCTCAAGTCCTGCGAAACTCGTGATAAACTATCAGCAAATTATTTTCTAGATAGTTTTTGTAATAGTGAAGTATATAAATCAATCTGATGAATTTACCTTTAGTTAGTGTTATTATTCCCTGCTATAATCGAGAGCGCTATTTAGCCGAAGCTATTGAAAGTGTTTTAGAGCAAACCCATCCCAATATCGAGTTGATTGTAATTGACGATGGATCGAGCGATCGCAGTGGCGAAATTGCCCAAAGCTACCCCCTGAAATATCACTATCAAACCAATGGCGGCATCAGTGCTGCTAGAAATGCCGGAATTGCAGTAGCTAATGGTGAATTTCTCGCCTTTCTCGATTCTGATGATATTTGGGTTCAGGACAAACTAGCAAAACAAATGGCGGCTTTTGATACTAACCCAGATATAGAAGCAGTCTTTGGCTATGCTCAAAATTTTTATAGCCCAGAACTAGATGAAAACTTCAGAAACAGGATTCGCTGTCCAGAAAAACCAGTTGCGGCGCATATATCTAGTGCTATGTTGATCAAGCGATCGGCTTTTTTGAGAGTGGGCAACTTTGACACCAATCTCAACACAGGTATTGATATAAGTTGGTATATTTGGGCAATAGAACATCAACTGCAACAAATTACAATTCCAGATGTGGTATATCACCGCCGACTACATGAAAGCAATAGTGGAATTACAGAACGTCAATATGCCAATCAAAGACTGCACATCATCAAAGCCAAGCTAGATCGAGAACGTGCAAAACACAGAGCTTTAAACCAATAATTTTAGGTGAAGCTTTAGGACAATATTTTGGCGATCGCTATGGGATGACGGTGATCTGTTTGCGGATTGGCTGGTTTAAAACCGAACCGAAAGTTTATGCTCCCAATGATCGGATATTATCAAATTGGTGTAGCCCTAGAGATTTAGCACAAATAGTTAGGCGATCGCTAGAGCATGACAATCTTGGTTTTCAAATTTTTTATGGAGTTTCTGGCAACACGCGCCGCTATTGGGATATCAGCAATGCCCAAAAACTGTTAGGATACGAACCTGAAGATAATGCCGAAAATCTGCTCATAGATGTTTAATTCTTTGCATGGATAAAATAGATTAGCTCATCGAGATTGCTGCGATTGACGAGCGATGGAGTCCTTGATAATTCTCAACATCCGAGATTTGTGAGTTCCTGCCATCAGCCATGATACATTAGAGCCGTGAAATCGTCTTAATGTCAGAATTTCATTGATATTAAACATGGGGATCTTTGCATCTTTGGCTCGCCATAACCATTCTGTATCCTGGCTGGCACGATAATCAGGAGAAAAATCTCCAACTTGACTAAAAACAGATTTGTGAACCACCATTGTGCTAGGAATCATCACTTTTTCCTCTTCCCAATTGGGATCATCTCTCAGCCAAGGGGGAAGTTGAGTATCTGACTCTAAGAAATTTATCGCCTTTGTACCTGTGATCCCAATATCAGGATTTTCCAGCATATAGGCAATCTGAAGACTGAGTTTCTCAGGTTTCCAAAGATCATCTGCATCCAAAAATGCGATAAATTCACCCTTTGCAGCAGCGATCGCCACATTGCGAGCAACTGACACACCTTGATTTGATTGATAAAAATACTGTACTTTTGGATAATCACGCACAATTTCCGCACTGTTATCTGTTGAACCATCATCCACAACAATGACTTCGATTGGGCGATAGGTTTGAGCAAATACACTGTCAAGTGCTGCTGCCAAAAACTTAGCAGAGTTATAAACAGGGATAACAACGGTCACTAAAGGTAAATTATTCATTAATACCCAAAAACTATTAGGATACGAACCTGAAGATAATGCCGAAAATCTGTTGAAAGGTGTTTAATTCTATGAATGAATAAAATAGATTAGCTCATCGAGCTTGGGTCGATTTACGAGCGATGGATTCCTTGATAATTCTCAACATCCGAGATTTCTGAGTTACTTTCATCTCCCACGATAGATTAGAACCCTGAAATCGTCTTAATGTCAGGATTTCATTGATATTAAAGATGGATATATTTGCATCTTTGGCTCGCCATTGCCATTCTGTATCCTCGCTGGCACGATAATCAGGAGAGAATACCCCGATTTGACTAAAAACAGATTTGTGAACCACGATTGTGCTGGGAAGGATCTCTCTCACCTCTTCCCAATGGGGCTTATCTCTTAGCCAAGGGGGAAGTTGAGTATCTGATTCTAAAAAATTTATCGATTTTGTACCTGTGATCCCAATATCAGGATTTTCCTGCATATAGGCAATTTGAAGACTGAGTTTCTCAGGTTTCCAGAGATCATCTGCATCCAAAAATGCGATAAATTCACCTTTAGCAGCAGCGATCGCCACATTGCGAGCAACTGACACACCTTGATTTGATTGATAAAAATACTGTACTTCTGGATAACCACGCACAATTTCCGCACTGTTATCTGTTGAACCATCATCCACAACAATGACTTCAATTGGGCGATAGGTTTGAGCAAATACACTGTCAAGTGTTGCGGCTATATAATTAGCGTAATTATAGACAGGGATAATCACAGTTACTAAAGGTAAGTTATTCATTAATGCCCAAAAACTGTTAGGATAAAAACCTCAAGATGATACCAAAAATCTGCTCACAGATGTTTAAGAGTAACCAAACTAGTAAACACTCTGATGTAACCAATACATTTCCCAAGGTTTATCCCGATTAAATGGATTTTTAGCGCGTCGATAGCCATTGGATTCTAATAACTGAGAAATGGGTAAACGGATAGAACCATCACATTCCAAACTCAGAGCTAGAAAGACATAAGGCTCAAAGGGAAAAACTTCTAAAACATCCAACTCACTGCCCTCAATATCAAAAGCAGCATAATCAATCACTTGAGGAGCATGATATTTTTTGAGCAGCACCTGCTCCAACTTCTAAGAAATAACCATCCCGTTTATTGGGAAAGACATATTCACAAATCCATCGATCATTATTGGTTTCGTTATAGTATTGCCTTTGGGGAGGAAGAATTGTCGGCACAAATCGAGTTAATCCCTCAATCATTTTTCGCCGGAGATATCCCATGTGATCGACTCCTGTTTTAAGTTTCCCAGATTTATATTTGCGATAGCAGACGTTGAATTACATCGGGAATTTGTACCATATCTGTGCCAAGTTCCAAAACATAGCAAGGAACCTGTTTGACCAAACTTGACATGATTTGTAATGCTGTTTGTCCACTACCAGCTAATTGAAAGATGGTACTAGGGGCTAGGGCGCGCAAGGCTGCTCCTGCACTCATAGGACGGATATGGGTATCTAGTTTCCCTGTGATTTGAGGCACTAGCACCGCTTTGATGGGAAATCCTTGTACGACTTTTTGAGGATGATGTTGATGCAAAAATAGCATTGCTTTTTCATTCTCTAAGCGATCGCAATTATCAACGAGATCCGCTAAATGGGGAAATCGTTCTAGATCCGCTTGTCCTTTTAATTTGGCGGTGTTGTAGAGGCTATAAACATAGGGTTGAGGATCACTGGTGACTAAACAATAATCATCACTGGCATAGAGCAGCGAACTATTGATACAGGTAAGCGCAGTGGAAGATTTGCCAGATCCGCCTTTTCCCGCTAACAAAACACCCCCATCAGGATTACCGATCGCACCTGCGTGAACATATTGATGTTGGCGATGATCGCTTGTCCACCAATTTAAGATGGTTTGCAGGGGTGAACCTTTTTCCCAATAAGGAATATCTTCAGCATTGTCAATCCAATAACAAGCTAAATTTTGCTCTCGATCTAGTACGCTGAGAATGTTGGGACCAATATGAAAATTGCTGCGAATGCGATCGCCATCATAGGCTTTGATCTCTTTGCGTGGACCGAGATAATCTGTCCAATGCAGTCGAATCAGAGTTAATAGACTATCAATTAATAATGGCAATTGTGTTTTAGTTGAGGTATTATCCCATAGGCAAATAGTTAGATCAGGCTGGGGAACTGGGGCTATAGAGAGATGAGACAATGCAGGGGTAATCTGGGGAATTAACCCTTCCCCTGCAAACCTCAGACATATCTTATACTTACCAATTGCATAATAATACTGTACCTCACTGGCAATCTGAGCAGCTCTTTCAAAGCCTGTATATACCAGTTGGAAATAAGCAAGGCGATCGCTCTGAGCAATACTCAGATCAGGGTTAGGATACATAAAAATCACTGGAATCTAGTTAAGAAACAATTACTTTGAAAGAGTCAACAGTTGTAGCGATTGCACAATGGTTGAACGCATCAGAGAACGGCGATCGCCATCTAAAACTCGATATTTTAGCCACTCCGTATTGGCGATCGGCATTTGCCAGAGAGCCGGTAATACCCACGTTGGTAATTCTACTGAAAATAACTGCTGCAAAAGCTGCAACATATTCCGCACAGGCAAGATCATTTGATATCGCTGTGCTTGTGTGATCAACCTGATCCAATCGTTGTTTGGGAGATTCGCAATTAACACCAAAGCATCTGCAATCCTGTGTATCTGTGGATTCGATGATTTAGGCGTTAGTCGTCTAAAAAACATTCGCGCGCATCCATCCAGGAACTGATCCGTTGCACTCAGCCGCCAACCAGCTTCATGGCTCCAATCCGCAGTTGCATAATGCCACACCTGCCCATCTGTATAGTCTTGGGGAATTGCCCAAAACAGATGTCCTTGCAAATAAAGCCGTAAATTCAGCGATGAATCACAATTGTGGCGTAATTCCCTAAATTGTTGGGTACTACCATCAACACTATGCCAATTTAGCGAGAGCAAATGCTCGATTGCTGTCTCTAAATAATTGCCATCAAGCAAGAGATGGAAGCTATAAATTGGGCGGTAATTCTCAATTTGATTTTTACCTATCCCACCCCAAGCGGCATCTCCCAGCACAATCGCCTCAATGCCAATATCCTTTAAACTAGACAATATTGCTGTCAGCGATTTGAGTTGCAATTGATTAGCATACCAATGGCGACGATAGATCCCCTTTAGCCTTGCCATATCAGCGTCATCAACTTTATGAGCTAATAAGTTTTGGTAAAGTTGTGGCAACAATGAATAGGAACTAGCATCTAAAGTTTCTATATCAACTGAATCTCGCCAATCTTGCCAAGCCGTTAACATTGCCTGCTCTTTTAACAGTGTGGCTTTGAGTAATTGTTTGTGGGACAATTTTAATCGATAACTATCAAAGTAAGCCAGGCGAAGCCCTTGGCGGGCGGCTACGCCATCGCTCCAGTTTAAACTCATAGTAAAATCACAATATTGTATTCACTATGAAACCGTCTTCACATTTGGCCATCCAGCTTCTACATCCACCTCATGAATCGGATCGAGCAGCAGCAAATCTTCCATATCTGTAAACTTCTCTAGTATCGGTTTCTCAAATTTGGGCTTTTCGCTACTGGTAACTGATTCTTGCTCATTAATAGCCCCAGGTGTAATAGTGGCATCAGCCACAATTAATCCCTCATGTTGCAATTTGTCAAGAAACTCATCAATCGCCTCAGTAATCTCTGCGATAGTCCCATCATACTTTTGTCCAATTTCTTGGATTATGTCATCGCGCTGAAGATGACGCTCGATACAACTCCACAAATCTGCGCCAGTTTTTAGCAGACTGTAATAGTAACCCCGCTCAAGATCGACAACTACCACTTCTCCATCAATAGTTTCACAGACAACTTGAGGACTATTGACTCTAAACACTTGGCTGTTCTCCATATAAATTCTGACAACTTGACTAGTAATTTTACACAATACCATGTTTTATGGTATAATATGACTCGTAATTATTAATACTATAAAATTCACAAATTTTGGCGTTGCTTAATTAAGATATGAATTTACCGTTGCTCCGCCCCGCTCCGCTAACACGCACCAGGCGCAGAGTCGCACCAGAAGAAGACTTGAGGAGATGTATTTTTGGAATTTCATATTCAAATTCAGCAACGCCCAAATTTTGCTATAGAGGTAATTCATGAATTACCTCTACAGGAATTATTTCTTGTGCGCCAGGGTTAAACCATCAGCGATAGGAACTAAACTCAGGTTAATGCGCTCATCTTGATGCAATTTCTCATTCAAGGCGCGAATCTTTGTAGTGCGATTGTCTTGAACTTCGGTATCTGCAACTCTACCAGACCAAAGCACATTATCAATCACAATTAATCCACCCGAACGGACTAATTGCAGCGATCGCTCATAATAACCATCATAATTGCTCTTGTCAGCATCAATGAAGGCGAAGTCAAAGGTTTCTGCTTCACCTGCGGCCAGTAACTGATCTAATGTCTCCATTGCTGGGGCTATATGTAAGTCTATTTTATCCGCTACCCCGGCTGCTTGCCAATAACGACGTGCGATCGCAGTAAATTCCTCACTCACATCACAGGCTACTACCCGACCTTCTGGAGGTAACGCTAGAGCCACAGCTAGGGAACTATAACCCGTAAATACCCCTATCTCTAAAGTTTTTTTGGCTCCTATTAATTGCACCAGCAAAGCCATAAACTGCCCCTGTTCCGGTGCAATCTGCATCATCCCCATTGGATGCTGTGCTGTTTCTTCCCGCAGTTGAGACAGGATTTCTGGTTCCCGTAAAGATACAGAGAGTAAGTAGTTATATAGTTTTGGTTCTATTCCCAGAGTTTGATTAGCCATAATTCAGTGAAATTAACGTTCAAATTATTTATTAATAATAGTTTATTTTACGTCTTAAGGTTGAGAAAAGTTAATTTGTCTTTCCATCTCCAGAATGATAAACTTCCCTAATTTCATAGTTACATTAAAAGCAGATGAACAGGAGCAATCCTGACATTCCAAGAGAGTTGTGTACTTGTTTTCAGTGGTCAGATTAAGAGCGTGTGTCAGGTGTGAGGATAAAAATGTCGGTCGCGTGCAATTGCCCTCAATTAGTACGTTTGGCTTACATCCGGGGTAAAAATCCCTGAACTTACAAATTGTAAGTTGGGAGTTAAAGCATAAATAAAACCTTGGATTGAATTATCGATCCAGGGTTTACTTTTAGAATTTTGTTAATGGTTTTTTCATTCATAAATTTACAGGAAATTATCTGATGCCAGAAGAAATCTTGCAACCACCACAGGAACAAAAACCACCCGGTAAAGAATCAGAAATGCAGCCCAAACCCAAAGCTGATGACCCCCAGTATCAAGGTAGTGGCAAGTTAAATAATAAAGTAGCATTAATCACAGGCGGAGATAGTGGTATTGGTCGGGCTGTGGCGATCGCCTTTGCAAAAGAAGGTGCAGATGTGGCGATCGTTTACTTGAAGGAACATGACGATGCAAAAGAAACCAAACATTTGGTAGAAAAACAAGGGCGGCGTGTAGTGGCGATCGCAGGCGATATTACCGATGAAACCTTTTGTCAGCAAGCTGTAGAACAAACCGTTGAGCAATTAGGTAAACTCGATATTCTGATTAATAACGCGGCTGAACAACACCCAAAAGAAAACATTGAGGAAATTAGTCAAGAACAACTAGAACGCACTTTCCGCACTAATATTTTCTCGATGTTTTACCTGACTAAAGCCGCAATGAAACATTTAAAAGCAGGTAGTGCCATCATTAATACTACATCAGTTACAGCTTATAAAGGCAATGCCAAATTACTTGATTATTCCTCTACAAAAGGGGCAATAGTCGCCTTTACTCGTTCCTTATCCCAAAATTTAGTTAACAAAGAGATTCGGGTTAATGCTGTCGCACCTGGACCGATTTGGACACCATTAATTCCTTCCACCTTTCCCGCCGATGAAGTTGCAACTTTCGGCAAACAAGTTCCAATGCAACGAGCCGGACAACCAGAAGAAGTTGCACCCAGTTATGTATTTTTAGCTTCCGATGATGCCTCTTATATGACTGGTCAAGTATTACATCCCAATGGTGGTTCAATAGTCAACGGCTAATGCCAAAACTGAGAAATGATCATGGAAAAAGAATTAGAACTTACGCACACTCCCCTAATTCTTGGCGTTCTTGGCGACTTGGCGGTTCATTAAATTGACCCTTTTGGTAATTTCTGCGTAAGTCCTGAGAATGTAGAGACGTTCGATGGAACGTCTCTACAAGGGTTCTAGGAAACGCATATTTAATTGTCACCAGAGGTCTATTTAGCAACAAATGACAATCCTGTTATCTTCAAGATATCGGGATATGACATTTTCACAATTACCAATTTTTATTTCTCTGCCATCGGATGGATGCGTTAATAGTAAATAAATGCTAGTCTAGCTAACGACAAATAACAAATAACCACTACGGCTTATGACATCCCCAACACCATTGATTGGCACAGAATTAGTAGATTGTGCTAGAGCAAATGCCAAGCAGGGAATAGAAGTTGCTGCTTATCAATGTGGCTATGGCGATGATATCAATACTTTTGCCAGCGAACTCAGAGACTCTTGTGAAAAAATGAATTTACAAGTTAAGGAACTGAATGAATTAATCACTGATCAGGATATGATCTTAGAATTAGGGACTGGAGAAATTGTTGCACCAGAGACAGCTTCAGAATTGTAAAAAATTCCGCGTCGGGATTGCAGACTTTTCATTATATAGCAGGGCTTTTAGCCAAAGAAAAAATCTGTTCTTTTGATTTGTTGCGAGGGAATTTAATACTTTTGACTTTTGACTTTTGACTTTCCCTCTTGGGACTATAACCCTAAAATTACTCGTGCCAACTTAAAGTAAATCAAAACACCGAGGACATCAACGGCTGTAGTAATAAACGGTGCTGACATCAACGCTGGGTCTAAGCGGAGGGCGCGGAATAAAAATGGCAGTGCTGAACCTGAGACAGAAGCAATAATAGAAATAGCTACCAGACTGATACCTACGGTAAATGCTACCTCGGCGCGTCCTTGGAGAAAATAAGCCCAGATTGTGGCGATGCTACCTAACATTAAACCCAAAAACGCCCCGGCGATCGCTTCTCTGCCAATTATCTGCCATATCTTCAGGGATCTGATTTCATCGGTACTCATCCCCCGAATTACCACTGTAGAAGACTGAGCGCCCACATTCCCACCAGTACCTGTCAGCAAAGGAATAAACGCCGTCAGGATGACTACTTGTTTTAAAATATCTTCTTGAGACTTAATAATTGTACCCGTGACTGTATTGGTTATCAATAAGACAAACAACCACACTACGCGCTTGCGAGCTACTTGCAGTAAACTCATTTGAAAATAGTTGTCACCATCAGACTGCACACCACCACCCAAAGCGTAGATATCCTCAGTGGTTTCCTGTTGCAAAATATCAATCACATCATCAACAGTGACAATACCTACTAAACGCTGTTCTTTATCCACCACAGGAACAGCTAAAAAATCATATCTTTGAATTAATCGAGCGACTTCTTCTTGGTCTGTATCTGTGTGAACAAACACCACTTCACGGGTCATAATTTCGCCCATTGTTTGTTCAGGCTGAGACACCACCAACTCCCGTAAAGAGACAATTCCCGTCAAACACCTAGCAGTATCAGTCACGTAAAGGTAATAAATTATTTCACTGACATTAGCGAGGCTACGAATTCGCTCTATGGCTTGAGTGACTGTAAAATTTTCTTTGAGATAAATTAACTCCGGTGTCATGATGCGCCCAGCCGTACCCGCTTCATAACCCAAAAGTTGAGCTGTAGCTTGGCGTTCTGTGGGACTGAGTTGTTCTAACAAACGATTGACAACTTTGGCTGGTAATTCATCAAATAACCTAGCGCGGTCATCTGGAGACATTTTATCTACAATGTCACGCACATCTTGACTTTTCAGTTCCTCAATTAAATGTTCTTGCACACTGTAGTCGAGATATTCATACACCTCGATAGCCTCAGTCTTAGGAAGCAAGCGAAAAACCAAAGCGTGCATTGCTTCTGGTAAGCCTTCAATGGCCTCAGCAATATCCGCAGGTTGCACAGGTCGGAGAATAGATTTGGCTTCCTGCAAATTCCCCGATTCTAAGAGAATTTGTAGCTGATTTCGCACTAAATCCCGTAATTCGTTGCGCGTGATATTTTGGGTGGTAGAGTTGAAATTATTCGTTTCAGTCAAAATCTACTTTCCTCGGCCTGTTTCAATAAGTTTGCTGCTTTTAGTTTATGGGAATGATCAAGTTAAACTTGTAATTGCTTCCATTTTAGAGGCTAACATCAATACTTTCTATTCTCATACAATCTACTCTGTTAAGCAAATTCGTGAGCCGAAAACCCTTGTAGAGACGTTTCATGAAACGTCTCTACACTCCTTCAGCGAAAATTATTGTCACGAGATCGCGCTTTTCTAGGAAACGCTACGTGACCACGATATTATAAAATTAGGCACAAATGATCAAGTTTGAAAGGATTTCATTTACCAATTTTATATTCCCATTCAGCAACCCCAGGAAATTAATCCTCATTATAAACCCAAATTGGTAGCTACTCACGACACATCATATTACTTTGATTAAACTTTTAAGATTAATCATTAGTGTTATCTTGAGTAATTTCTGCTGTCACCATACTTTCGCCAAGAGCTTTTTGAGCAATTTTCGTCATATATATAGTTATCGCAATAGTGGCAATTAACCCAATTATTTGCATTACCCATTGCCAGATTTGCGCTTCGGGATTAGTTGGCTGATTGGCTGCGTTCAGCATTGCCAAATCACCTGCTAAAGAACCCATATAAACGTACATAACTGTACCGGGAATAATGCCAAAGGAACCTAATATATAGTCTTTGAGCGAAACTTGTGTGACTCCAAAAGCATAATTTAATAAGTTGAATGGAAAGATGGGACATAACCGCGTTAGTAAGACAATTTTCCATCCTTCTTTGGCTACTGCTAAATCTATGGCTTGAAATTTAGGATGTTTATTCATCTGTTGCGAAACCCAATCACGGGATAAATAGCGTCCGACGATAAATGCTAAAATTGCTCCAATAATTGCGGCAGTTAACACATATACAGAACCCCAAAATAAGCCAAACAAGCAACCACCTTTGAGGGTTAAGAGAGAACCAGGAATAAATAGTATTGTGGCTAAGTTATAAATAACAATGTAAGCAATGGGTCCGAATACACCAAGACTTTGCACCCATAAAATGGAATTATGTAAAATTACTGGAATGTTGACGTATTGGGCTAGGAAAATCAGGGTAATAATCAGAAAACTAATTATTAAAAATTTGAGTGTACGATTTGTTCGGGGCTTGGGTTTTTGAACCATGCAATTTACCTGAATTTTTCATCGCTATAGCGGTTATCAGTTAAGTGAGATACAAGAACCCCACCCCCAACCCCCTCCCCGCAAGCGAGGAGGGGGCTATGATGTACTTCATCCGTTATACCTGCTATTAATATACGAAGCTGATATGAGAAACAGCTTAAAATTTCTGAGGTTTTTCCTGGCGATACCAGCGACGAATGCGTTCGGGTGAAACACCGAGGAAATAAGCAGTAATTACAATTTGATTTAATAGGGTAGTTTGAAATACGCCTTTTTTCAACCATCTCCGGGCTGAGGTGACAATGGGTACTGGAATAATAGTAATTTTTCCGATACGTTTTAAACGCCGGATGAGTTCAAAGTCTTCCATTATAGGTAATTCGGGAAACTTGCCAATTTTTTGGAATATTTCTATTGTTAAAAATATTGCTTGATCACCGTAGGGCATTTGATAAAAGTGCGATCGCCAGTTTACTCCTTTTTCTACCCATCGCAAAGCCCAATAGTCGGCATCAATCAGCAAGGAGAAAGCACCAGCTACTGTTTGCGGCTGTTGTAGGGCGCTGCGAACCATGCTATCAAAGCCAGCAGGTAGGCGGGTATCGGCATGAAGAAACAGCAGAATGTCGCCAGTTGCAGCCATAGCACCGGCGTTCATTTGCGCCGCACGACCAGGGGCAGATGAGATAACTTTTACACCTAATGTTTGAGCTATGCTGAGAGTATCATCTTGTGAGCCACCATCTACTACGATTAATTCTACATTTGTACTGGGTTGAGTAGAGGCGATCGCATTCTCAATATTTGCCGCTTCGTTGAAGGTGGGGATAATAATCGAAATTTTTTTATGCACTGCTGAATTAAGAATTTATATCACGCAGAGGCGCAGAGGCGCAGAGAGGAGGAGGAGTTAAGAAATTAAATACCCCCTTCCGCGTGAATAAGAGGAAGAGGGTTTACGAACTACGAACTACGAACGCTGATTAAAGGATGGCGCGGATGAGATTATTTGTGATAGCAACAGACACTAAAATCCGGATCGCGGATTATATGGATTACGCTGATTACGCAGATTTTTTTTATTTGCTAACATAATTAAAATCCGTGAAATCCCTTAATCCGTCTGATCCGTGTTCACGAATTATCCTAATATCCGCCTTCTTCTTCGTATTCTGGCTGTCTTTCTTTGATTTTCTTGGGAATGTTGACTGGCTTTGGTGCATCTTCCCAAGCGTCGCCTTCTAAATCGTCGTAATCGTCGTAATCGTCGGCGTAAGGCTTGCTGTAAGTCGGTGGTTGGGGTTCATATCTGGCTGGTGGTTCTTGATATCTATCCCTACCACTGGCTTCACTCCAGTTATCTTCCTCGTCGTCTTCGTATTGAATGGGTTCGTACTGTCGCGCCCGCATGACTTGACGCTGGGGAATTTCTTCTTCCACATAGTCTTCTGTCCATTCTTCCTCAACTACAGGTTCGGGAGCGCGAACTCTGGTTCTGGGTGGTTGTAATGGGACTCCACTGGGTAGCTGATTCGCTGGTGAAACTGTACGCGGAGTATAGCCATATTCTTCTTCGGCTTCTCTCTCCCACGGTGCTTTACCTATGCCTAAGCGCTCTAGTACACCCACTGTTAACTGATTAACTCGTTCTTCGGCTCCTTCAAAGACAATCAAGCGGCTGGGGCCAGTGCTGACGACTTCATCCACCGAAAATTCGTAGGTGCTGAGAAATTGGTCGGGAATTTGGGGTAATCCTAAAGAAGCAATGACTATAGAGAGAATTTTACCAGTTTCGCCATTGAACTTGAAGCCCCGCACCCTGCCTAAGACTTCGCCTGTTTCTGTGATTACTTCCCAGTTAATCAGGTTACTTAAGGTTTCAACTTCGATGTCTTCTATGGCATCTTCGTTGTCAACGAGAATTACATCGCCAATTTGGTTGACGGTGCTGAGGTACATATATCGTGGCAAACTCGAAATAGAGATCAGGCTGTCTCGCAGACCAATTGCCACAACCTCTCTTTGATCGATATCAACCCAAAGCTGATTGACGACACCGAGCCGTTTGCCGTTGTCGCGAGTAATCACCTGGGTGTTTAATATGTCGGAACGCCTAATTATCTGTTCAGAGGTCATTCTATACCGAGTCCTGATCTCGAATCCGGTTTATCTATACACTATTATTAACAAAAACTCAAGCAGATGTATGGGATGATTTTAATTTAATTCCCAAAACTTGAGTAACGCCAATGCTGCGTTCGGCTGATTCTATCATCGGACGACGCAAACTCACAACTATAAATTGCGCTTGTTGGGCTTCTTGATTTAATCATTCTAGCTAATCCCTCGACGTTTGCCCCATCTAAAAACATATCTACTTCGTCAAAGGCGTAAAATGACGAGGGACTACTGAGGCTAGTAAAAGTAGAAATGAACCCAACACAGCTATCAATTTCGGTGATCATTCCGGTTCATAATGGTGGTGAAAGTTTCCGCCAGTGTTTGTCAAGCATGGGCGCGTCTATTTCCCAGCCCACAGAAGTGATTGTGGTAGCGGATGGGGATACGGAATCTGGGCAAGTAGCAGCCGACTGGGGAGCTAAGGTAATTAATGTGGAGGAGAAAGGCGGACCTGCACAAGCCAGGAATTTAGGTGCAGCTGCGGCTGAAGGAGATATCCTTTTTTTTGTGGACGCTGATGTGGCGATCGCTCCAGATACCATCAATCAGGTAAGATTGGCGTTTACAGAAGATGCAAGTCTAGCAGCATTGATTGGTTCTTATGATGATGCTCCAGGAGCAAGCAATTTTCTGTCTCAATACAAAAATCTTTTTCATCATTATACCCATCAAAATGGCAATGAAGATGCTTTCACGTTTTGGGGTGCTTGCGGCGCAATTCGTCGTGATATCTTCTTGACTATGGACGGTTTTGATAAAAATTATCGTCGTCCTTGTGTGGAAGACATTGAGTTAGGTTATCGACTTAAAGCAGCAGGTTACAAAATTCGCCTAGTTAAAGCTTTGCAAGTTAAACATTTGAAACGATGGGGAATAGTTTCTTTAATTAAAGCAGATGTGTGCGATCGCGCATTACCCTGGACTCAATTAATACTGCGTCAAGGACAAATGCCTTCTGATTTAAACCTTGGCTGGTCTAGTCGCGTCAGTGTAATTCTAGTTTATTCTTTATTACTAAGTATATTGGCGAGTTTCTGGCTACAGCCGCTACTGATTTTCAGCATGATAATTAGTTTATTACTGATAATTATTAACTTGCCAGTGTACCGCTTTTTTCTCAACAAGCGAGGCATGATATTTAGTGTCCAGGTTATACCTTGGCACTGGTGTTACTATTTCTACAGTGGCTCGGCTTTTATCATCAGTATAATTCTTGGGAAGTTTTGACAAACATTTATCTTTGCTGTATATTTTAGTTACCAAACTTTATGGTATATTAATGCATACTGACAAATCAAACAGGTAAAATTTAAGTCAATAACCAACAACAAATAAAACCACTTAACAATCTCACTGCTAAACCTTGTTACCGGAACTATTAAGGAGCAGATGTAGCAATTATTTATGCTTCGCAAATTTTCCACCTGACAAGTTGTACTAAACAACTTTTAGATGGTGAGAAGATAACTTTTTCATGCTTACTCAGGGCTGGCAATCTAATCAACAGAATACATTGAACAGTCAGGAGTATTAGCCTTTGAGTTATTAATTCCAGAAAATTAAAAAAATCAAATAATGAAACAAAATAAGAATAGTAATCATGAGCATAACCACCACAACTTTCCCTTGAGTGTTGTCATTGGTGGCGGACCTGCGGGATTAACTGCGGCTTATCAATTAGCTAAACATGGCTTACATTCTGTAGTGTTGGAAAAAGGCGATCGCGTGGGGGGAATTTCTCGGACTGAAACCTACAAAGGCTATCGCTTTGATATTGGAGGACATCGCTTTTTTACCAAAGTTACCCAAGTCCAAAATTTGTGGAATGAGGTGTTAGGAGATGAATTTATTAAAGTTCCCCGTTTATCTCGCATTTACTATAAAGGAAAATTTTTTAGTTATCCCTTAGAACCAGTTAATGCAGTGTGGAACTTGGGAATTATCCAAACTTTGCTGATTATTTATAGTTATTTAAAAGTCAAAGCCAGTCCTTTACCCATCGAAGAAAATTTTGAACAATGGGTGATAAACAGGTTTGGAGAACGATTATATAAAACCTTTTTCAAAAGCTATACCGAAAAAGTTTGGGGAATTCCCTGTACTCAAATTCGCGCAGATTGGGCAGCACAAAGAATTAAAGGATTATCTCTCACAAAAGCAATAATTAACGCTTTATTTGGCAGTAATGACACCAAAACTCTGATTAAAGAATTTGACTATCCCATATTGGGACCGGGGATGATGTGGGAACGGTTTCAAGAAAAATTGAATGAACAAGGTTCACCCGTATTATTAAATACGGAAGTAATCAGAGTAGAACGAAAAGACAAACGCATTACTCGGATTATTGCCAAAAAAGGTGATGAAACCTTTGAAATTACAGGAGATAAATTCATTAATACCATGCCGATCACGGCATTGATGCACCGTCTAGATCCCTTACCTCCAGAAAATGTTCTGAAAGCTGCCCGTAGTCTGAAATATCGGGATTTTCTGATTGTGCCGATAGTGATTAATCAAGAAGACCTTTTTCCAGACAATTGGATTTATATTCACAGTCCAGAAATTAAAGTTGGACGCATTCAGAATTTTAAAAATTGGAGTATGAAAATGGTTCCAGATCCCCGTAAAACTTGCTTAGGAATGGAATATTTTTGTAGTGAGGGGGATGATTTATGGTCAATGGAAGATCAAGATTTAATTAGATTAGCCAGTAAAGAAATTGTCAATTTAGGCTTACTAGATGATATTAAGAAAATTGAAGATGGGACTGTCATTCGGGAAAAGAAAGCTTATCCTGTCTACGATGGTGAATATCAGCAACATTTAAACGTCATTCAAGACTATGTAGATAGTTTTGAGAACTTACAATCAGTAGGACGTAATGGGATGCACCGTTATAACAATCAAGACCATTCCATGTTGTCTGCATTATTAGCGGCTGAGAATATCATGGGCGCAAATCATAACCTCTGGACAGTCAATACTGAGCGATCCTATCATGAGGAATTTATGACTAAAGGCAAAAAAGAGCCTGTAATAGTGAGCTAATTCTTCTGATTTGTGCAAATACTCATGAATCAAATTTAATTCGATGTTATTAGGTCTGTAAAAAATATGCAGCTATTCACCCCAATCGAACCAAAAGTCACTCTGGTTGTTGTTCCTAGAGAACGTTTTAGTTTTACCATCTCTTCCCTAGAGAATATCTATCAAAATACCGATATTCCCTTCAAATTAGTTTATGTTGATGGTGGCTCACCGACTTCTATTAAAGATTATTTAAAAAGTCAAGCCCAGGAAAAAGGATTTGATTTAATTCGGACTGAACATTATCTTGTTCCTAATGTAGCAAGGAACATGGGTTTAAAACGGGTGACTACTCCCTATGTAGTCTTTGTCGATAATGATGTGATTGTGTCTCAGGGATGGTTAACTAAATTACTCGACTGTGCAGAAGCAACAGAGGCAACTATTGTCGGACCTTTAATGTGTCAGCATGAACCCGTCCACGAACAAATTCATTTTGCCGGGGGAGAAGCCCATATTTTCACCGATATCAAAGGAAGAAAGCGTTTACGGGAGAAAATGTACAAACAAGGACACAAGGTGGAAAAAATGCTTCCCACCCTCACCCGTAAAGAAACAGAATTATGTGAATTTCACTGTATGTTAGCAAAAACTGAAATTTTTGAGAACGTGGGATATTTAGACGAAAAAATGCTTAATACAAAAGAACACGTTGATTTTTGTATGACAGTTAGAAAACATGGTGGAACTGTCTATTTTGAACCAGAAAGTATTGTCACCTATGTAACAGGAATTACCCCAAATTTGTCAGATTTGAAATTTTATATGTTGCGATGGAGTGATGCTTGGGAATTAGCAAGTTTAAACCGTTTACGACAAAAATGGAACATTGCAGAAGATATGTATTTTTTGCAGAAATATAAAGGCTTAGGATGGCGACGGAGAAAAACTCTTTTACAACCAATTATTAATTCTCTAACATTGGGAATTAAGCATCGACTTTTACACAAATTGCTAATGTATGGGTTATTTGCTCCCATAGAAAAACTTATGAATCACTATCTAACTGACCAATATGCTCGTCAGTGGTTAAATAATACCAATTCTGACAACGATCATCCCTGTGAAAACGTATCTGTTTCTGTAACCACCCATAGTTAATCTATGAAAATTCTTTTAATTCATGACTATGGGACAGCCACAGGTGGAGCAGAATTACAAATGTTATCCCTCAGAGAAGGGTTAAGAGAGAAAGGGCATGAGGTACGCTTGTTCACAAGTAACTGCATCCCGGTTGAAAATAGTCCCTTATTGGCTGATTATCATTGTTTTGGCACGAATTCTCGCTTAGAGGTGGTAGTGGAAACCGCTAACCTGTCGAGTTATTTTAAGCTGAAAAAAGTTTTACGGGAATTTAAACCGGATGTTGTTCATGTTCGCTTGTTTTTCACCCAATTGTCCCCCTTAATTCTACCTTTACTTAAACCCTTTCCCAGTGTCTATCAAACCGCCCTTTACCGACCAATTTGCCCCGTCGGAACGAAGATGTTACCCGATGGCAGTCCTTGTTATCATCAGGCAGGGAAAGCTTGTTTAAACATGGGTTGTGTTACGCCTCAGTCTTGGCTATTTTTAATGATACAGCGTCAATTATGGTTACGTTGGCGTAATGCGTTTGATACAGTGGTGGCGTTAAGTCATCGAATGAAAACCAGACTTGAAACAGAAGGCATTTCTCCTGTTCAAGTAGTTTATAATGGCGTGCCATACAGAGAAATTCGACCACCACTGACTAATCCTCCCACAGTTGCCTTTGCTGGAAGATTATCCTCAGAAAAGGGAGTTGATATTCTTTTACAAGCCTTTAAAAAAGTAATTTCAATTCTACCAAATGCTAGGTTACTAATTGCTGGTGAAGGTAAAGAAAAAGCTAACTTACATCAACTAACTCAAGAATTAGGAATTAGTGACAATGTGACTTGGTTAGGCTATTTAACTCGATCTGATCTAGAAACAGCTTTTAATTGTGCTTGGGTGCAGGTTGTTCCTTCGATTTGGGATGAACCCTTTGGCAATGTGACAACAGAAGCCATGATGCGAGGAACGGCAGTTGTTGCTAGTGCAGTCGGGGCGCAACCTGAGATTATTGAAGATGGGGTAACAGGGTTGTTAGTTCCCTCCAATGATGAGGAGGCTTTATCAACGGCAGTTTTATCTATCTTAAAAGACCGAGATTTAGCTGAAAAAATGGGTCACGCAGGTAGAAAACGAGCAATTAATTACTTTAGTGAGGATCGTCGGACTGAACATTTTTTAGAGATTTATCAAGAAATCCGAAGTAATTATCTTTCTCCAATAAGATTTTAATGATGACAAATCCGCTATTAAGTATTATTATTCCCACTTATAATCGTCCTCATCTCCTGCCTCGTGCTGTCAATAGTGCATTGGGACAAACCTTCAAGCAACTTGAAGTCATTGTAGTTGATGACGCTTCTTCAAGTCCAGTGAATTTAGGAGAAAATGAACGGCTTAGGGTGATTCGCTTGCTAGAAAACCGAGGAGGTTCGGCTGCACGCAATATCGGAGCAAGAGAAGCTAGAGGACAGTGGATTACTTATTTGGATGATGACGACTGTTTACTCCCCCACATGGCTCAGGTTTCTTTAGATACCCTTAATCAAACTAGCTTACCTGAACCGGTTGCTCTTCTTTCAGCTTTAGAAGTGATAGGAAAAGACGGAAAAGTTAGGCAAACTCGCATCCCCCCTAGTTTACCCAAAGGCTCTCATTTTAGTCTCGAAGAAATTGAACCCGATCAATCATTCTTTTGTAAACAGACGATGGTGGTTGAAAAAAAAGTCCTTTTGGATATTGGAGGGTTTGATGAAAATTTTACTTCTCGTATCCATACAGAACTCTTTTTAAGGCTTAATCAAGTGTGTTCAATTCAAGGATTACCGATTGTTACTTATCAACTATTTGACCATCAAGAACCCAGAGTTTCTCTTGATGCTAATAAACGACAACTGAATTTTAATCGTTTATTGACTAAGCACCGATTACTGTTTGAAGCTCATCCGAAAATGTTTGCTAATTTCTTGTATGATCATGCAATTATTTCTTATAAATTAGGACAACGTTTAATTGCTTTAAAAAGTATTAAAGAAGCAATGAAAATTCATCCTATTCATACTTTAAGTCGAATGGCTTCACCTTTTCAGAAGATATTTTTTTAATCTTATTAAAAACTATGATCGAACATCTTGCTTCTAAACCTATTTCTTCAGAAACTTTGCCAAATTTAGTAATTATTGGTGCTATGAAATCTGGAACAACCAGTCTTCATCACTATCTCAATCACCATCCTCAAATTTATTTATCCAACCCTAAAGAACTGCATTTCTTTATTCAAGAAAAAAATTGGCAAAAAGGACTGGAATGGTATCGATCTCATTTTAACAGTGATGCTCCTATTCGGGGAGAAACTTCACCGAGTTATTCTGCCTATCCGAAGTGGAAAGGTGTTCCCCAAAGAATGTACTCTGTGATTCCTAATGCTAAACTCATTTATATTTTAAGAGATCCAATTGAGCGAATGATTTCTCATTATCTTAATCGTTATGCTGCGTCTGTAGAAGACAGAGATATTAATGACGCTTTGGCTGATTTTAATCAAGATTATGTAATTCGTAGTCATTATTATTTTCAGCTTCAACAGTATTTGCAGTATTACTCTTCTAATAATATTTTAATTATAACCACCGAAGAATTAGATCACTTTCCTCAAAAAACCCTAAAGACTGTCTTTCAATTTTTAGGAGTTTCTGATCAAGTTGACTCGATTAACTATCAAGAAAAACTCCATAAATCAACGGATAAAAGAAGAAAAACAAAAATTGGTAAATACGTTATTAGACCTTCTGTGGTGAAAGGGATCAACTTGATTCCCTCTCCTGTTAAAGACTATGCTGATAAATTTTTGTATTTTCTTTGTACTCAACCTATTGAGAAACCGACTTTAAACCAAGATTTACGTCAGCGATTGATTGAACATCTTAAACCTGATATTGATAGTTTGCGCCAATATACTAACAGAAGTTTTTCTGAATGGTCGGTCTAGATTTTACACTTACAAATAACTGATTAATTAACGATTAAAATGAATAAATTTCTTCACCGTCCATCTAGTTTTAAACTATGCAAATTTACAGGGCAATATTTCAAGGAATGGTCTATCTGAAACTGTCCCTTATAAAATTTACTGAATTAAGCTAACGTTATTCATTCCTATCAGGTTACACTTATGATAGTTAAAAACCTCAAATGAACATTAAAAGCAAAACTATTCAGGGAGTTTTTTGGTCGGGGATTCAAAATTGGGGAAGTCAAGCTGGCTCATTTATTGTCTTTTTAATTTTAGCTCGTTTATTAACCCCAGAATCCTTCGGTCTAGTAGCATTAGCTAATGTTTTTATTAACTTTATGCAAATCTTCTTGAATCAAGGTTTTGCTCATGCTTTAATTCAAAAACAGAACTTAGAAGAACAAGATATCAATACTGCTTTTTGGACACAAGTTTTTGTAGGTTTTTTGCTAACAACTATCACGTTGAGTAGTGCTAATCTCATTGCTTTTACCTTTAATCAACCTCGTTTAAATCTGATTGTTCAAGTTCTTTCTATACTGTTTATTATCGCCTCATTTAGCCAAACTCAAGTGACTTTATTGAAACGTGAATTTAAATTTAAAGTCATGGCTACTCGTTCTTTATTAGGCATTCTCATTGCTGGAATAGTGGGAATTTTAATGGCTTTTTGGGGTTATGGAGTTTGGAGTTTAGTGGGACAACAGTTAACCTATGAAATCATAGGTGTCATTGTTTTATGGACAGCTAGTACATGGCGACCTAAATTCCAATTTTCTTGGCAAGCCTTATCCCAATTATATAGGTTTAGTCTTAATCTCTTAGGATATAAATTATTAGAATTTTTTAATCAAAGGACAGATAATTTATTAATTGGTTATTTTTTAGGAGAAGTGGCATTAGGCTATTATGCAATTTCCCATCGAATTTTACAAGTTCTAACTCAATTATTGATTGGAACTTTAAATCAAGTTGCTTTACCCACTTTTTCTCGCTTACAAGATGAACCCAAACAGTTTCTATCTGCTTTTTATCGAGCTACTCAATTTACCAGTTTAATTGCGTTTCCCGTCTTTTCTGCGATTATTATTCTCAGTCCACAATTAGTAATAACCCTATTTGGTGAACAATGGAGAAGTGCAATTCCCATACTACAAATTCTTCCCTTAACGGGAATTCTTCGAGCCGTTTCTTTTTTTCAACGCTCTGCTTTTGTCGCAATGGGTCAACCTTCAATACAGATGAAATTAGGCTTGCTGAATGCTATTGTTAATGTTCTTGCTTGTTTGATAGCTGTGCAGTGGGGAATCTTAGCCGTTGCGGGTGCTTATGTCATTAGTGATTATCTGGTTTTTCCTTTAGGACAATGGTTTTTAGGCAAATTAATTTCTCTGTCTTGGAAAACCTATTTATCTCAATTTTTAGCCCCTGTTATCAGTACAATGATCATGGTTTCAGTTATCTTTATCATTCAACAATCTCTCACGCCTATTCTTAGTCTTCAACTCAGTTTAATCATTTGCTCTATCATCGGATTTATTGTGTATACTCTCTCCATAAAACTGCTTTTTCCTGAATTATTTTCCCATATTTTTACCCTAGTTGCCTTATTACGATCTTCTCCTAAAACCAACTCCCAATAAAACGTATTACAACCATAGCGATGCTAACTTTTTCAATTATCATCCCTACCTATAATCGTCCTGAAAGATTAAAGACTTGCTTAGATTCCATAACTCGTCTCAATTACCCACGCGATCGCTTTGAGGTTATTATTGTCGATGATGGTAGCGATCGCCCTCTTGATGTGCTAGTGAAATCTTATGATAACGAGATGGAACTCAATTTAATTCGACAAGCTAATGCTGGACCAGCTACAGCGAGAAATACAGGTGCTAACGCAGCCAAAGGTCAATATTTAGCATTTACTGATGATGATTGCACCCCTGAACCAAATTGGCTATTAGCCCTCGAAAATGGCTTCTTGGAGACTCCAAATGCTCTTTTAGGGGGAAAAACCATCAACGCTCTGCCAGATAACCTTTACTCCACAGCTAGTCAATTACTTATTGATTATATCTACGAATATTACAATATAGATTCTGGTCAAGCTCAGTTTTTCGCTTCTAATAACTTTGCGGTTTCTAGAGAATTATTTAACCAAGTAGGACAGTTTGATATTACTTTTCCTTTAGCTGCGGGAGAAGATCGGGAATTTTGCGATCGCTGGCTATTTTCCGGGTATTTTTTATATTATGTTCCTCAAGCCATAATATATCATTCCCATCATCTCAGTTTATCGAGATTTTGGCGACAACATTTTAATTACGGTTGTGGTGCATTTTACTTTCATCAAATTCGTTTTCGCCGTAATCAAACATCCTTGAAAGTTGAACCATTGCGCTTTTATTTTCAACTACTAACTTATCCATTTGTAAAAAAATATCAGCAACCATCCAAAATATTTATTTTTGGCTTATTATTTATCTCACAATTAGCTAATATTTTGGGATTTTTTAAAACTAAATTGCAAGATATTTAGTTTACTGACACTTAGGCAATATTCTCTTATATAATCGTGAGCTATGTTAAAATTTACTTCTCATTTATCCAGAACACAAAAAATTATTTTTTATTAATGCTTTATTAAGATGATTTTAATTTAATACCCAAAACTTGAGTATAAGCTCCTCGTGCTTGAGTTACGCCAATGGTGCGCTCGGCTGATTCTATCATCGGACGACGCAAACTCACAACTATAAATTGCGCTTGTTGGGCTTCTTGTTTAATCATTCTAGATAATCGCTCGACGTTTGCCCCATCTAAAAACATATCTACTTCGTCAAAGGCGTAAAATGGCGAGGGACGGTAGCGTTGCAGGGCGAAGATAAAACTTAAGGCTGTGAGGGATTTTTCACCGCCGGACATGGAAGCTAAACGCTGGACTGGTTTACCTTTGGGGTGGGCGACTAAATTTAGTCCACTGTTAAAAATATCTTCAGGATTTTCTAATTGTAAATAGCCGTCACCGTCGGAAAGTATGGCGAAAATCGATTGAAAGTTTTCGTTCACAGCATCAAAGGCTTCTGTAAAAGCCCTTTGCCGCAAGGTGGTAAAGTTTTCAATGCGTAAAAGTAATTCGGTGCGTTCCCCTTCTAGGGTTTGCAATTTTTCTGTTAGTTCCTGAAGACGGTTGTTGGTGCGTTCGTATTCTTCCAAAGCCAACATATTCACGGGTTCCATCGCCTGTAAGCGTTTGGCTAGGCTGCGTAGTTCTTTTTGCAATTCCTCTAAATCGACTTTATCGGGGACTTCTGGCAGAGGATTGGGTAATTCTGCGCCAGTTTCTCGCAGTTGGTTTTGCAAGGCTGTCAAATCTTCTCGCCGCTTTGTTTGGGTTTCTTGGAGTTTTTGAATTTCCCATTGCAGTTGTTGTTGTTTGAGAAGTTGCGATCGCACTTCCTGTTCTGTTGCGTCACGTTTTTGTTTTTCTGCCCCCAGATTCTGCTCCATTTGACTCAGCTTCGCCTGGATTTCGCTAATTTGATTGTTGAGTTCAGAATGCTGATTTTGCAGGGTGTTGAGTTGATTTTGTTGGCTATTTTGCTGTTCGTGATATTGGTGAATCTTGGTTTCAGCTTCTTGGATTTTCTCTTGCGATCGCAATTGCTGAATTTCCAAATTTTTTAATCTTTGCTGGGCATCCCTTAATTCTCCCTCTCGTTGTTGCAATTGTTGCTCTTGGCTTTTAATAGTTACTTGGATTTCTTGCCATTCACTAGGGGTTTGAGAGTCTTCCAACTCGGCTAAAGCTTGTCGCAATTGTTGCAGTTCAGTTTCCTGTCCTGGTAATTCCCGATCCAAAACTGACAACCGGGATTGGGCGACGGTGATTTTTTCGCTGTTTTGGGTAAGTTGCGATTGCGTCCCCTCTAATTGGGCTGTTAAACCCTGAATATCCTTTTGCAGTTGTGACAACTGTAACTGCTGTTCTCGTCGCCCCTGTCTGGCTTCTGTGAGGGCTTGGGTAAGTTCTTTGGTTCTGGCTGCTAAAGTAGCGATCGCCTCGGTACAACGTTCAATAATTCGTTCAATATCTGCCAAGCGACTCTTTAAAGCCACAACTTCCTGAGATTCCGCCGATTCTCCTTTCCCAAACCGCAACGAGGAACGCTGATTACTACTTCCCCCAGTCATCGCGCCGCTAGTTTCTAACAATTCCCCATCTAAAGTGACAATGCGATACAGTCCGATATTGGGGCGCGCCTGTTGAATATTTGTAAAAACTACAGTATTACCGAATACATAACTAAAAACATCTTGATAACGGCGATCGCACTCCACTAAATTCACCGCATAGTCAACAAAACCATTGGCATAACGCAAAGTAGCATCCTGCGTAAACTTACTAGCTTTAATCTTAGTTAAAGGTAAAAAAGTCGCCCTACCACCGCGTTTTTGTTTCAGTAATTCAATACCGGCTGCGGCTACACTGTCATCTTCTACCACAATATGCCCTAAACGCCCACCAGCAGCGATTTCCAAAGCTAACTGATAGCGAGAATCCACCTTACCTAATTGAACAACCAAACCGCAAAGCCCCGGCAATCCAGATTGTAATATAACTTTACTTGCTTGGGTTCCTTGTACCTCCTGTTGGGCTTGGGCTTGCGCCTCAATTTTATCCAACTGGCGTTGTTTTTCCCGTTGTTCTTGCAGAAGTCGCTTTTGGGTTTCCTGTTGGATTTGTAATTCTTGTTCTGTCGCTGAGAGATTTTCGGCTAAATTTTGGATGGGTTCACTAGAAGCGTTAAACTCCGTTTCCACCCGATTACATTCAGTTTCCTTAGCGGCTAATTCTGGTTCTAAAGTCGCAATTAGCTGAGTTTGTTCTGTAATTAACTGCTGTAACTGATCATGGCGTTCCCTGAGTTGGGCTTGTTCAGTGCGCTGGGGTTCGAGAGTTTGCAGTAAAGCTTCAATTTGACGATTGTAAGCCGTTTGTTGCTGTACCCAAGCTTCCGAAGCGGTGGCGATTTCTGCTGCTGCGGCGCGAGAAGCATCTAAAGCTTGTTGGGCTTCATCCCGTTGTTGCTGACAGGAGAGAATAGATTGCTGTTCGACAACCTGAGTTTGGGCAAATTCCGCCAAAGAACGCTGATACTGTGTAACTTCCTGCTGAGTTTGCGCTAACCGCTTCACAGTTTCCTGAATAGCCGTATTTAACTCAGCTTGTCGGCGTTGGAGTTGTTTCCGTTCTGCTTCTTGAGTCGCCAGAGTAGATTGTACCGCCAAAAGTTCCTCTTCACCCAAAGCCTTGACACGGGCATTGAGTTCTTCTAATTCAGCGCTTTTCTGAGAAATTTGGGAATTGAGGGCTGTGAGTTGAGAATTTAATTCAGTAGAAGTGCGATCGCCTGCTTGAATTTCCCCAATTAACTTTTCTTGTTGTGCTTGAAGCGATCGCCAAGAGAGAACCGCCTCCCAAGACTGTTTAGCCAAAAATTCCGTGCGTAGTTTTTGATACTTTTCCGCCTTCGCCCGATCCTGAGACAAGCGATCGCGCTGAGTAGTCAACTCAGTCTCAATAATCCGACAACTATCTTCCTTATCCTTCACCTCATCCAGAGTTTTCTTCGCTTGAATAATCTTGCGATCGTAAGCCGAAACCCCAGCCAACTCATCAATAATTTCCCGACGTTCCTTAGCATTCATCGAGATAATGCTAGTAACATCCCCTTGCAGCACAACATTATACCCCTCTGGATAAATGCGGAGATTATTCAACTCCTCATGTAACTCAGTCAGAGTACAAGCTACACCATTCATATAATAATTCGACGTATAACTCCCGTGATGAGTCACCCGCAACCGCCGAGTCACACTCCATTCAAGAGGGGAGTGGGGAGTAGGGAGTGGGGAGTGGGGAATTTCTTCATTTTCTTCCTCACTTTGCGCCTCTGCGCCTTTGCGTGAGACATCCTCCTCCTCTTCTCTCCGCGCCTCTACGCCTCTGCGTGACACATCCTCCCCCGACAAATCAAAAGTCACCGTCACACTAGCCTCAATCGAAGCCCGTCCCCTAGAAGTTTGATTATTATTTACCAAATCCGGTAATCTATCCGCCCGCATACCCTTAGAACTAGAAAGTCCCAAGCAAAACAGCAAAGCATCGAGAATATTAGATTTACCCGAACCATTTGGCCCAGAAATGACAGTAAACCCCGGTAGTAGAGGGACTGAGGTAGTACCACCGAAGGATTTGAAGTTGGTAAGTTCCACGCGCTTAACGTGTACCATAGGCGCTGTTTAACTGGGCTGATGGCTAATGAAGAACAAGTGTATCAATTAATTAAGGTTTCGCAACAGGGTAGAAGAATTTTATCGAACCGCCAAGCCGCCAAGGACGCGGAGAAAGTCATAATGGAGGGAGGAGTTATACAGTAGTGTTCTCTAATGTATCAAACTGATCCACCCCTTTCTCCCGAAGAAGTTTTACCCACTATGTATGATCTCATGAGTGAAGATCCAGAGGAACCTGGTTTACCTGATCATTTTCATTTATTACAACCGCGTTTGTTAGACGAAAGTTTTAACTCGCCTAGTTATCCTAGCGACAAGATATTTACTGCTAGTGATATGAATCTTTATTATGACCCCCATCATCCGACATGGTACAAAAGACCAGATTGGTTTGTGGCTGTGGATGTTTCGCCGCTTTATAAAAATGGTGATTTACGTCTGAGTTATGTGGTTTGGCAAGAGGGAATTAGTCCATTTATTATTGTGGAATTACTCTCACCTGGAACTGAGAAGGAAGATTTAGGACAGACTTTGCGAGATGTGGCAAAACCGCCGACAAAATGGGAAGTATACGAGAAGATTTTAAGGATTCCTTATTATGCTATTTTTGACCGTTATAAATATGAATTTAAAATGTTTAAATTAGATGGTGGTCGTTATGCGGAAGTTATTTTATCAGATTCCCGTTTTTGGATTCCAGAAATTGAGTTAGGTTTGGGTGTTTGGGAAGGAAGTTATCACAATATTCAGCAGCCTTGGTTACGTTGGTATGATAGTACAGGTAATTGGGTTTTGACTCCGACGGAAGCGGAAAGGGAACGCACAGAACAGGAAAGACGGCAAAAAGAACGGTTGATTGAACAATTGCGGGCTTTGGGTGTAGAACCTGATTTAGAGTAATGATGATTAGTTATTGTTTCTGATTTTTCTTCTCTTTGTGTACTTTGCGTACTTTGCGTACTTGGCGGTTCGTTTAAAAAAATGACTTTTACAAATAGCGAGAGGATCAGATCCCCGACTTCTTCAAGAAGTCGGGGATCTTTGGGTTATTAGTTAAAAGTGATATCAGGTACTTATAATATAATCTTTCTAATTTCTTTCATAGCATCTTGATAAGATGTTTCATCTCCTGATTTTTTATATAAATTTGCGGCAGTTCTAAAATCTTTATTTGCAGATTGTCTGGATTTTAAGATAGAGTGAGAAAGCCCCCGGTTATAGTAAGCATCAGCACAATTGGGGTCAATTTTGATAGCTTCAGTATAATCATCAATTGCACCTTGGTTATCTCCTAATTCAGAGCGAGCATTCCCCCGGTTATTGTAAGCACCAGCATTCTTTGGGTTTATTTCTAACGCTTGATTATAATGAGCGATCTCACCTTCATAATCTTCTTTATTAAAGCATTTTTTAGCCAAATCAATATATTTATCAAATTTGGATGATATTAAACTATCTAAATAGCCACGTAACCCTCCAGCATAAAGCAATTCATTTATTCCCACTGAAGCTTTATCACCAGTCAAAGTAATCATATCAGTTGGTAAAAAACCCGCTAGAATAAGATTATATTCAGCCTGAGCTTCACTCACTTCCTCTTGAATTAAAATACAAACCAGAACGGCATTTTTTTCAATTTCTTCTCGGCTAATTGACCATTGAATTTGATCAAAATCGCCATAACGAGCTTTAACCTGAATACCAACAGATGAGTCAGAAGTTAAGGTAAAATCAACTTTTCCATCTCCACCAATGCGTTTTTCATAGTCAACCTCAGTTACAAAGTCAGCTAACCGAATTTTGACAACTTCCTCACCCAGTTTTCCCTTCATGTTGTTGAAGAAGACATCACGAATAGGATTTGAAGCAGTTCGTCTATATTTTTCAGCCATCTCCCAGCAAAAATCCCGTAATTGCTTTAACCTCTCACCGGAGATGACAGTTAACTCACTATGCTTTCCTTCTTTGTCACAATGTAGTAAATCACCAGATTCTAGTCTGGCGATAAAATCAGTCTGTTGTGCTTTAAGTATTGTTTTCCAGTCCATTCGTGAAAATTTGCCTTCATTTGACAAAGAATATTAATTTTAGTATTCCCCATAAAGTTACAAAAATGACTAATCCCTATGAAATTACGCTTTTAATAAAATATAGAACCTCACCCCCAACCCCTCTCCTTAGTAAGGAGAGGGGAGAGTTTCACGCAAGTTAAAACCGGAGTGAGGTTAAAAATATTTGCAAATTTAAAGCCCCCTCCTCGCTTGCGGGGAGGGGGTTGGGGGTGGGGTTCTTATATTCACCTATTTAGTAATAGATTAAGTTCTTTCTGTGCATCTTGAAGACTTTTTCTTTCCCCACTTTCTCGGAATAGTTTTATAGCTTGTTGAAAATCCGCGATCGCACCTTTTTTATTTTTCTGTTTCGCGCGATTCACTGCTCTGTTATAATAAGCTAAACCGTATTTAGAATTAATCGCGATCGCCTGAGTGTAATCTGCATTAGCAGCTTTAAGATACCACAACTGCGAATTAGCATTACCACGGTTATTAAAAGCCGCCGCATCCTGAGAATTGAGTTCAATGGCTTTAGTATGATCTTCAATTGCGCCTTTATAATCTCCGAAGGAAAAACGGTGAATACCTCGATGATTATAACCAGCACCCCATTTAGGATTCAGTTTTAAAACTGTGTTATAATCTTCAGTAGCTTCTAATTTGTAACCCAATTCACTCTGTATATCCCCTCGTCGGAGATAGGCTACTGCATAATTTGGATTGCGATTAATTGCTTCTGTATATTCACTAATAGCGGCGTACTTTTGATTATTACTAGCGGCAATTAAACCTTTTTGATAATAAGGTCTAGCATCATTAGGATTAATCTTAATTATAGCATCAAAATCCTCTATCGCTGTTTTATAAATTTTCAGCCGACGGCGCAAAATACCCCTTTCTAAATAAGCTTCAATATAATCAGGTTTCAGCCTGATAGCTGTGCTAAAATCTGCATTAGCCTCTTTATTCTCCTGCAACTTCACCAGGGCTAAACCTCGTCCATAATAAGCGTAAACATTATCAGGATTTAATTCAATAGCTTTTGTATAATCAGCAATTGCTTCTTTGTATTTGCCTAATTCATATAATGCAAATCCTCGATCATAGTAAGCATTGGCATTTTGAGGATTTAACTCAATTGCTTTACTACTATCTGCCTTTGCTTGCTCATAATCTCCTAGCTGATAAAAAGCATCACCTCGTTTATTGTAAGCCAAAGCATTTTGGGAATCAAGGGCGATCGCCTGAGTAAAATCCTCAATTGCAGCTTGATAATCTCCTGATTGATATTTTCTTAATCCCTCCTGATATAATTGCTCAAAACTAACTTCAGTAACTACAGTTTGTCTGGATTGTAACCACCACGTTGCTGTCATAATCCCGATAAAACTAGCTATCCCAGCTAAAATTAACCCAAGTTGTGGATGAAGCTGTTTTTGTTGAGTATATTTAGGACTTTTTAATTGCTGTAAATCGTTTAAAACTTCAGTTACAGATTGGTAGCGCTGACGATAGTCAAAACGTACCATTTTGTCAATAATTTTGGCTAATTCTTTACTGACTGTGATATTTTTGTTCCGCCAAATAATCTCGCCTGTGAGTAGACTTTTTTGATGTTGTAGTCTAGAGATTTTCTGAGATGGTAAACCGATCAGTGCCGCGATCGCCACTATTCCTAAAGCGTAGATATCACTGTTATACTGGGGTTCACCGCGCAATTGTTCCACTGGCACATATTCCAGATTACCAACAATAGTAGTCACAATTTCCTGAACAGCACCAAAGTCCACCAACACTAACTTTTTATCTGACTCTCGACGAATGATATTTGCTGGTTTAATATCCTGGTGAATCACTCCCCGACTATGTACAAATCCCAAAATTTCTAATACTTCTGATAAAACACTAATTACTTGTTCTTCTTGCAGAGGTATTCCCAGGCTAATGTCTGCGGTTAAGTTATTACCAATAATGTATTCTTGAACGAGATAAAATTCTTGATTATCTTCAAAAGAATTAACTAAATTTTGGATTTGGTCGTGTTCTTCTCCCAGCTGCTGTAACTTTTTTGCCTCATCTGCAAATAACCCACGCACAGTTCTTAACTCTTGGAGATTATCACTACCAGGATGTAGCTGCTTGATGATCAATTGGCGACCCGGAAGCATAGCATCTTCCACTAAATATGTTTGGACCACCTCCTCCACATTCAGAACTTTGAGAATTTGATAACGTGCATCCAAAATTTGACCATTCATAAATTCCTCAGTGATTGCATTTATAATACTTGAGCCATATTCGTTAACAGAATTGTAATCTGAATCACTGAAGAGGTGGGGAACCAGGGGAAAAATTGTGACTTACCCATGACCAATCAATACTGTTCGGTTAAGCAAATTCGTGAGCCGAAAACCCTTGTAGAGACGTTCCATGGAACGTCTCTACATCCCTTAATCGAAAGGTATTGCATGACCAATGACCAATTAAACTGGGATGACAAATTTTTCGCTACCAGCTAACCCAAAGGCGGTGTGAATTACTTGCAAAGCTTTCACACCTTCTTCTTGTGCTACGACACAGCTAATTTTGATTTCTGAGGTAGCAATCATTTGAATATTGATTTGATGTTGGGCTAAAGCCTCAAACATTTTAGCCGCAATACCTGGTTGTCCAACCATCCCAGCCCCCACAATACTCACCTTCGCGATCGCATTATCCAACACAACTTCACCCCATCCTAATTCGGAGGCGACTTGAGTTAGCATTTGCTGTGTACTTTCCCCATCTATCCGCGAAACGGTAAAAGCAATATCTCGTTTCGGAATACCGTCCACAATGCGACAGCGCTGTGATTGAATAATCATGTCAACGCTGACATTGTGCTGTGCTAATAGTCCAAACAATTTCGCCGCCATTCCCGGCCGATCTGGGACTTGACGAATTGCTAGCCGGGCTTGGTTCATATCTAGGGCGACACCACGGACTGGGGGAATAGGGAGTAGGGAGTGGGGAGTGGGGAGTGGGCGGGAAATTTTTTCTTGTTCCTTTTGTTCGTTGTCTGCTTCAATCTCAAAAGCTTGACGAAGTGCAGCTACGGCGCGATCGCATTCGGTCGCATCTACGACACAACTCACTTTGACTTCACTGGTAGAAATCATCTGAATATTCACTTGCGCTTCCGCTAAGGTGGCGAACATTTTCGCCGCTACCCCAGGACGGCCAATCATTCCTGCGCCGGCGATGCTGACTTTGGCAATATTTTGTTCTACCATCACTTCCGCTTCGTCCGAGTTGGGGTGAGATTGATTTCTCAAAGCTGGGGCGATGGCTGCTGCTACGGCTTCAGCCCGTTTTAATATCGGTGCTGTGACAGTAAAGGCAATGTCATTACTATTACCTTCATGTATTGACTGAATAATTAAATCTACATCGACATTTTGCCGAGATATTTCTCCAAATAACCGCGCAGCGACCCCTGGCTTATCCGGTACGCGCAACAATGCGACTTTTGCTTGGTCGGTGTCAAATTCCACATTATCGACAGGACGGGCAATTTCTAAATTGACAAGCGATCGCCCTTGGGGTTTCGGTGAGATTACCCAAGTCCCAGGATCATCACACCAACTAGATTTCACCACCAAAGGAACACCATAATTCCGGGCAATTTCCACAGCACGGGGATGTAACACCTTTGCCCCCAGGCTGGCTAATTCCAGCATTTCATTGCAGGTAATTTCGTCCATTAATTGAGCTTCAGCCACCAAGCGGGGGTCTGTAGTTAATATCCCTGGGACATCTGTATAAATTTCACAAAAATTCGCCCCTAATTGCAGCTGCGATCGCCACAGCAGAAGTATCGGAACCCCCACGCCCCAAAGTCGTAATTTCCATATTTCTCAGGCTAGATATTCCCTGAAATCCAGCCACTACAACCACTTTACCTTGAGCAATATGATCACTCAATCGTTCGGTTTCAATATGCAAAATCCGGGCGCGGGTGTGTTCAGCCTCAGTAACAATCCCTACTTGAGCGCCAGTCATCGAAATAGCTGGTTGTCCAATTTCTTGCAATGCCATACTGACTAAAGCAATCGTTACTTGCTCACCAGTGGAAAGCAGCATATCCATTTCCCGGCGGTTAGGATTTGCAGAAATTTCGTTAGCTATTTTCACCAGTCCATCAGTGGTTTTACCCATCGCCGAAACCACTACGACTACAGAATTTCCCGCCTTCACAGTCTTGTAAACACGCTGTGCAACAGCTTGAATACGTTCTACCGAACCAACAGATGTACCACCGTATTTTTGAACTATCAGCGCCATAAGTTTATATTTAAAATGCTGCCTACTTTCTTCAATGCCCCGCCACTTCGGGAAACCTGGAAAGTATTGCCAGTTGTTTAGTTTATTAATATCAGAATCAGTGCCGACAAAAAACCGATAATTTAGGTTTGTGGGTGACTTTTTGGACAATGTATCTAAAAATTACTGAAAATACCAGTCATCTAACTGTCATAGTAAAGGATAACATTATAGTATACTGCGTCAGCAGCACCATGAAATCATTTAAAAATCTCAGATCAAGCCCATGTAGTCACCGTGATTTGACATCTCAATGAATCTATGGTGAATTTTGCATTTTTATAATATCAAAAATAAACGATTTAATTAGATATTTCTCCAAACCCTTGTAGAGACATAAGATGCGTCTCTACATTCTTCATTGGATACAGATTTATCTGCATTCAGGGATAATTAAACGCGTTATACCAATTTAATATAAAGATGCATCAATATAATTTAACCAGAAATCCAGTTCCCCTCCTCGCTTGCGGGGAGGGGTTAGGGGTGGGGTCGAAATAATATGCAGCTTCACAAATAATTGGTATTACCCTTAATTAAATTGATGAAATTATGCCCAAAGGAAATATATCGATTTACCCACGCTTTAACTTTTTCCGCCTGTTGGAAGTGCAATGTGTTGAAATACAATAAATGAGGGCATAAAATTAAACTTTTTGCCGACTATGCCTGAGAATTCATCATCTAATTTGATTCAGTTCACAGTTTCTTTTGCCTCAGCTAGCATAGACTCAGAAATGTCTAAAACATTAGCACAAATAAAGCCAACTATGTCACAAAAATATGCTGGCGATCGCGTCACTGCATTCGCCCTTAAAATTACTTCTTCAGGTCATATTTGGGCTGATTTGTCATAATTTCCTGACATAGCATGGTTTTTTTATACCTAATTTATTTTTTTTCACTAACAATACTGAAAGATAGATCAAATTTCCTCTTTAACCTATTAAGTAATATTCATGAGATGAGCAAGTGTATTTTAATTTTTATTGGATATAGAAAAATAGCTAGATTAAAATTAGCGACCAGAGGAAGAGAATAAATTATTACTTAACTCTCAATAAACTTTTGGTAATTACTCAGTAATTAATCATCACTTACCGCACAAATAAAACCAAAATTCTGTAACGCTGGAGACACTGCAAATTTTGACATTACTGTTGGCCTGTCTAATACCTTACAGTCGATTGTGTGACAAAATTGTGATCAATTGACGCATTTGTTTTATAATTTGTAGACATCAGCAGAATTTTTTTTACTAATCTGTAGCGGACAACAGCTATATGAATGAGGAGCTGTTCCCGGGCTGTAATACAGTAAAATTGAGGAATGCAAAATGTCAAATAGCCCAGGGTTATATATTCTACTAGTCAGCGTTCACGGCTTAATTCGTGGTAAAAATTTAGAATTAGGACGAGATGCTGACACTGGTGGACAAATTAAATATGCTTTAGAACTCGCTCAAGCCTTAGCAGCTAACCCACAAGTAGAACGCGTAGACCTGGTAACGCGTTTAGTCAACGATCCAAAAGTTAGTTCCGATTATGCTCAACCGATAGAAGTTCTGAGTGACAAAGCCCAAATTATTCGTGTTAACTGCGGGCCACGTCGTTATCTCCGCAAAGAAGTTCTCTGGCCGCATTTAGATAATTTTGCCGATGAACTACTCAAGCACCTGCGCCAAGTCGGAAAATTACCCCATGTCATTCATAGCCATTACGCCGATGCGGGATATGTGGGTTGTCGGGTTGCTGGTTGGTTAGGTGTACCACTTGTGCATACTGGACACTCTCTGGGAAGAGTGAAACAGCAACGACTGTTAGAGCATGGCACCAAAAAGGAAACCATTGAAAGCACTTATCACATTAGTACAAGAATTGAAGCCGAGGAAGCAACACTGGCCAGTGCAGCATTAGTCATCGCCAGTACCCATCAAGAGGTGACGCAGCAGTACGGAATTTACGACCACTATCAACCAAATAGAATGGTTGTCATTCCTCCTGGGGTAGCACTGAAAGAATTTTACCCAGTTCCAGAAAATTGGCAGGAACCACCCATTTATCAAGATTTAAAACGATTTCTGAATAATCCGGAAAAACCCATGATTATGGCGCTTTCTCGGCCAGCCATTCGCAAAAATGTCGCCTCTCTGGTCAAAGCTTATGGTGAAGATCCAGAATTGCGTCATTTAGCGAATTTAGTCTTGATTTTAGGCAATCGAGATGACATCACCACCATGGAATCAGGTCCGCGCCAAGTCCTGACAGAAATTTTCCAGTTAATCGACCGCTACGACCTTTACGGATACGTCGCCTATCCCAAACACCACCGTTCCGATGAGGTAGCTGACCTGTATCGATTGTTGGGGAAAAACCGGGGCGTTTTTATCAATCCGGCATTAACTGAGCCATTTGGCCTCACGTTAATTGAAGCTACAGCCTGCGGTGTGCCAATTATCGCCACCTCAGATGGTGGTCCGCGAGATATTCTCGAAGCTTGCGAAAATGGGATGTTGATTGACCCTCTAGATATTAAACAGATTCAAGATGGTCTGCGAACAGCACTCACAAATCGGGAACAATGGGAAACTTGGTCGAAAAATGGCTTAGATCGAGTTCGAGACAATTTTTCTTGGTCTAGTCACGTAGAACGTTATCTAGAACAGGTGCAGCAGTTACCCCAACGACGAGTCCAATCTGTATTAAGTCCCTTAGCAAAAGCCTTAGCCACTGACCTACCTGATTGGAATATTCCCGATCAAAACCGCTTACCAACCGCAGATCGTTTTTTGGTTTGCGAAATCGATAACACCTTATTAGGCGACCAGGAAGCGTTACACAAACTCATTGAGCGACTGCGGAATGAAGGTCACTCAACTGGAGTGGGAATTGCTACCGGGCGCAACCTCAATAGTTCCTTGGAGATGTTAGAAGAATGGCATTTCCCCAGACCAGATTTGCTGATTGTCTCGGCTGGTAGTGAAATCTATTATGGGCCGCAGGTAGTGCCGGATAGCAACTGGCAAAGACATATTAGTTACCATTGGAATGCTGACGCTGTTCGTCAAGCAATGGAGGAATTACCCGGAGTCGAGCTGCAACCCCCGCAATCTCAAGGGAAGTTTAAACTCAGCTATTTTATTGATGAAGCCAAATCCTTAAGTTTTAAGGAAATCATGCGGCATCTGCGACGGCGGAGACTCCACGTCAAAGGAATTTACAGCCATAATATGTATCTTGATTTGTTACCCATCCGGGCTTCTAAAGGTGATGCCATTCGTTATTGTGCTTTGAAATGGGGACTTCCAATTAAACGATTTTTAGTAGCAGGTGCATCTGGGAATGATGAATCAATGCTGTCTGGGAATACGCTAGGTGTGGTTGTGGGTAACTACAGCGCCGAACTAGAAAAGTTGCGTGGCTATCCACAAATTTACTTTGCCGAAGGAAATTATGCTTGGGGAATCTTGGAAGCACTAGATTGCTATGACTTTTTTGGTACTTTGTCTAAAACAGAACCAGAAATGATCGCAGTATAAGGGACTAAAAAATCAAAACATATCCCAAAATTGATTGTGGTGCGGGCATCTTGCCCGCTCATCATATATTGCGAAATGTCTATTGAATTTTCAGGACAACTAATGTCATATCATCAGTGTTTTGCTTTTCAGCCCCGATAAATTGTAACACTTGGTCAAAGAGATAATCCACAATCTCCTGTGGGTGAGTGTAATACCTGCAAGCTGCGTGAAAGGCAGCTACAAAGTTTTCTTCGTCGAAGCGATCGCCACTAGCAGCAGCCGCATCAGTCAAACCATCTGTATAATAAATTACTGTATCCCCAGATTCTAACTGTGCCTGGGCATCTTCATATTGACTATTGTGATCTAAACCAATCAACATTCCCAAAGTATCCAAACGGGTAATAGTTTTGGTAGCGGCGTGCCACCATAACGGCGGATTGTGTGCCGCATTACTATAAGCTAAAACTCGATTATAGGGATTATATTCTGAGTAAAACAGCGTCACAAAGCGGTGGGAATTTTCTAAATCCGCATACATCACGCGATTCAAATTTTGCAGAATTTTACAGGGGGAATTACCATGCAATACCTCTCCCCGCAGCATTCCCCGCATCATTGTCATAATTAGTCCGGCGGGGACACCTTTACCCATGACATCGCCAATTACCAAACCCCAGCGCCCATTTTCCTGATCAGTTTTGCTATTTAGCTGCACCTGATTGCTATTGGTAGGGATAAAATCGTAGTAATCTCCACCGACACGGTTAGCCGGTTTACAGCGCGCAGCTAGAGTTGCACCAGGAATCATCGGACATTGACGAGGTAAAAGTCGCCGTTGAATTTCTGCGCCAATTTCTAATTCTTGATCTAAACGTTCTTTTTTCCGCAATTCAACAGCTAATTCATCGTTTTCAATCGCTACAGCCGTTTGGTCTGCTACCAGTCGGACTAACTTTTGTCTGGTTTCCGTCCAGCTATATTCCGGGTCACGGCTGAGGACGTAAAGCCAACCCCGTTCTGTATGCTTCACCAGAATTGCTGTGCCAAAGATTTGCACATCTGGTCCCAGGTAGCGATGCATTTGGTCATCCAAAATCCCCGTAGCTGTGGCTAAAGGAGATGTATTAGACAACAGTGTGATTTGACTGCTAGCGGTTTCTAGAGCTTTGCGGATGTTTTTACGCTGACGGCTATCCTGCCAGTGTAGTTGCTCTAACCTAATTTGACCGTTAGGTTTATGCAGGAACAAAGCACTACCCTCTGCATCTGTCACTCTTGTGGCCATGAGTGGGATCAGCTCCAAAAATTGATTCAAATTATTGAAGCTTCTCAGGGCAAATCCTAAAGAACTGAGTAAATCTTGGATTTTATTCTGTTCTCGATGTAGCCGGGCCACGAGTTCCTTGAGTGCCACGACTGGGGTGACATCCGTCGCAGCACTACTATTACTATCAGTGGGTTGAGAGGGCAGTTGAGACACAGGTAAAGGTATTATTGCACTTGATATAGATAGAGTTTTAGATTACTTATAAATAAAGTAAGTTACTGGAGAATTGCTAAATTATATTGGGACAAGATTTATGACTTTAGCAAGAGTAAAAAGACGTAATACATAGTTGAAGATAAGTATTATATTTGCTTTTTACATCTATGCCTAAATCTTGATGTATGTTTACTCAAAAATCACTAGGTAAAAATCAGCAAATTCTGTCATAAGCTATAAAGCCTTTAATTTTTCCAGAAGTTAATTAGCAAATCATACATCTTTAGACCAAAAAAAGTACCTTGTCCACAAAATAATTTTGTGAGGGTTGCTAATTTTCTCCTGGAACTGTGAAGCAGAGCAAGAAGAGGAAAGGGGGCAGGGGTGCAGGGAGCAGGGGGGCAGGGGGCAGGGAGCAGGGGAGCAGGGCGCAGGGGAGCAGGGCGCAGGGGAGCAGGGCGCAGGGTGCAGGGGAGCAGGGTGCAGGGGTGAAACAGAATTAGTGCAAAGTATAGCAAAGTACTAACAGCACTTTGCTATAGAAGCGGAGTATAGCTACGTCATGCAACTTACAGGTCAGCGTAAACAGTACAACCACTTATTTACACTTTTTGACTTTTGACTTTTGACTTTCGCCTTGCGGCGTTAGCCACTCAATAGAGCTTCGACAAACTCGTAACTCGAAAAAGGACGCAAATCTTCCATGCCTTCACCAGCTCCAATAAAGCGAATGGGCAAGCCTAGCTGCTGCACAACGGCTAAGGCCACACCTCCCTTGGCTGTACCATCCAGTTTGGTTAAGACGACACCACTGAGTTGGGCGGCTTGGGCAAAAACTTCAGCTTGACGCAATCCATTCTGCCCTAGAGTGGCATCTAAAACCAATAGGGATTCTATTTTGGCATTAGGGGCTTTTTTGTCAATAATCCGGCGGATTTTGGCAAGCTCGTCCATTAGGTTTTTCTTATTTTGCAGTCGCCCGGCGGTATCTACTAAGAGTAATTCAGTTTCTCTGGCTTGGGCGGCTGCGATCGCATCAAAGACCACGGCGGCTGGATCTGTATTCTGCCCAGGATTGGCAATCACTTCTACGCCGCTTCTCTGACCCCAAACCTTCACTTGTTCCACGGCCGCAGCCCGGAAGGTATCTGCTGCCCCAATTAAGCATTTGTAACCGGATTTTTGGGCGAGGTGGGAAATTTTGCCGATAGTGGTAGTTTTACCCGCACCATTGACTCCAGTAATTAACCAAATATTTAAGGTTTCTTTTTCTGGGGTAAAGCTGGAACTGTGGGCTTTTTGCAGTGGCGCATCTAACATATCCCGCAATATTTGTTTGAGATAGGCGATCGCCTCCTCTGGCGGGGTGACTTCTGCTAACAGTTTTTTCTGGAGCGCGCTAATAATGTAATCGGTGGCTTCTACACCCACATCAGCTTGTAGAAGTGCGGCTTCAATTTCTGCCACAGCCGCTTGATTCAGTGGACCTTGTCCAACAATTGCCTTCAGTTGGTTAAGGATATTACGACGGGTTTTACCTAAGCCTTGGCGGAGCTTTTTCAGCCAAGTAATTTCCTCAAGCGAAACATCTTCTGGTCGTCTACCTTGGGCTGCCAATACTTCTGCTGACCAAACAAAACCTTCATCAAAAGCTAATCCGTCAATACCTTCGGCTGTTTCTGTGGTAGTGGCTACCGGTTGTAACACTTGCGGTTCTGGCACTTCAATGGCGCTGGCTATCAGCCGTTCTTGCTTGGCTTGCCGTTCTGCCGCCGCCCGTTCTAAAAAGGATAAATTACTCGGTGCTGTTGGCTCTGGTATAGTTTCATCTGTAGTCGATGACTCCTGAATTGCGGCTGCTACCTCTGGTGGTGTTGTTTGGGTGACTTCACTTACCGTAGGTGGCTCGGTTGCTATGGCCGCAGTTGCCGTTTCTACAGTTACGGGTGTTTCTGGTGGTACTTCCACATCTGCTGTATCAACAGCCGTTTCTACAGTTACGGGTGTTTCTGGTGGTGCTTCCACATCTGCTGTATCAACAGCCGTTTCTACAGTTACGGGTGTTGCTGATGGTGCTTCTACCTCTGTTGTCTCAACAGCAGTTTCTACTTCTGGAGTTTGTTGTTTTTGCTGGATATTCTTATAGGCAGATTTCGCAAAGGCCAATAAATCTGCCGTTGAATCTTGTGTAGTATCTGCTGTTGGGGTGGGATTTAAGGCTGAATCTGACTGGAGTTCTGGTGCTGGAGGAGTTTCTTCCGGTTTTTGTTCAGATGGAGTATCAGAGGAATCGTTATATTTACGGCGGAACCAATTAAAAACCATTGCAGCTATAAGTATTAGTTGTGAGTTGGAATTATTAGTTATTAGTTATTAGTTTAATGAAACTATTATGTTGCCTTTTCTGGTGGGGCTTTCAGCCTCCCGAATATCCTCACCTCTCATAGCCAGTTTGCTCAACAGGGGGGAAGCACCCGAAACAACTGGCTTCTGCTCACAACAATTAACAAATCAGGTTGAAAGACTACACGGCTGCTTTTTGTTCTGTAACTCGGCGCAGCACACCATTAATAAACCGATGTCCTTCATCTCCACTGTAGCGTTTGGCTAGCTCTACGGCTTCATTGATAGCTACTCTGTCTGGCAGGTTGAAAAACCTCATTTCTCCCACCGCGATTCGCAAAATATCTCGGTCTATTTGGGCTAAACGAGAGACTTGCCAATCTACTAAAGCCAAAGAAATTTCTTCATCGATGCTGACTCGATGTTCGTTGACTAATTTCACCAGTTCGATGGCATATCTGCCCACTTCTTTATCTTGATTTGCTAGTTGAATCAATTCTGGGAACTCAACTGCGGCTCCAAGTTGATTGATGGCAGTTTGGGTGTAGTTTATAGCCTCTTTGACGAGGTTTCTGGCAGTGTTGAGGTCTGAAGCCCGAGTTTCACTAGTTAAGAGGCGCTCATTACTGCGTTGCAGTTCGCCAGTGGCGTTATCTAGAGTATCTTGCACTTCTGATCTCAGAGTGCGGACTGTGGCTAGCACTAACTTTGGTAGATGCTCTTCTGTCAATCTTTTCGGGTTAATTGGCAACTGGCTAAGACTTAAAAGTGCCAATTCACGAGCAATTTGCTGGGGTTTTCGTTCTTGCATGGAGGTGAGTGCCTAAACACTAATGATTAGAGGTTAATAGTTGAGCCTTGTGGCAAAGTCAGATAATCATACTATCTATTTACTGGCGACTTTGCCGGATTGATTTTAAGTTTCGTCCCAGGGGATTATTGGCAGCTTGGTTTCTAGGGGTTGTGCTTCTAGGTTTCGCTCATTGGATAAAACCAAGGGAGGTAGAGGTGTATTCTGAGCGATGATGCCACCAGAAACTAATACTTTGAATGCGTCTTCTATGGGCATGGATAGGTTTACGACCTCATCCTCTGGAACGATGGCATACCATCCTGTGGTGGGGTTTGGGGTACTGGGAATGAAAACACTGAGCATGGTACGAGGCAGACGAGCTTGAATTTCGCTACTCATGCTCCCGGTGACGAAACCGATCGCCCATATTCCTTTTCTGGGATATTCTACTAAAATGACACTGCGAAATTTTTCGTTTGAATCTTTGAGTAGGGTGGCTAACAGCTGCTTCAGGGTTTTGTATACCTGCCCAGCTAAAGGAATTGCTTGTAATATTCGCTCACCAAAATCTAATAACCAACGCCCTGCAATATTGCGAGCCATCAACCCGATTAAGAGAATGCTTAATAGAGGTACGGCCAGTCCGACGACTAGATTTAATATATTTACTAGTATAGGTTGGAGACCGTCAAAGGGATTCAGTTGTTTGGGAATTTTCGTGAGAAAGTTGATTACCCAATTAGCGATGGTAATGGTTAGCCAAATAGTTGTGGCTAAAGGAATTACTACCAGTAAACCAGCAATCAGGTCATTCTTTAAATCCTGTTTTAGGTGATTAATTCCCAAGTCCCTATTCTCCTGTTTTAGGTTACTGGAACTTTTGTTATTAGTATTCATACCAGTATATTTGTCAAGCTACGAGGACATTGCTTGTAGTAGTTACTACTTGAAGCAACTGCCCAAGATTGTCAGCATCTGAAATCATGCTATAAAAATATACACTTATTCCTAGAAAATTAGTATTTTCCTAGAAGAGTGCGTATGGACACTTACCAACCAAGATGATGGCTGATTTAACTTTGAAAGTGTTACTTTTCTGTGTCAGACTTGTAAACGTTTGTTGCAAGTTGCTGACATATTACTCATCTTACCGCGCTCTCTTCAAAACTGCTGATAATTCTGTAAGTATGACAGTACAGCGAGAGGAGGATGCGAATCAGGTGGTGAAGTTGTAATTGATTTTTCTGAAAATTTAGAATATTAATTCAATATAACTTCCCAAAATATCTTCGGATATCAGAAAGTCTGGGGATGTGGGAAAGGCAGATGTTGGTAAAAATCCTGATATTAAGCTCACAACTTAGGTAAACTCAAACTGCATCAAATTTCTTTGCTGCTTTTGGCACAGTCTCAATGGTTTGTGCTGTGTTCTGTTCACTGTTAGATACACCTATTTCTAAGCTGGGTGTAGGCATATTTTTCATTTCCCAAACTTTAAGCAAAATCAGGTATTCGTAAAATGCCTGTAATGTACACCAAGCTATGCCAGCGCGGCCATCGAGACAACCCCTCAAAATAAAATACATATACAGAAAGCGCAGAAATGGTCTGGCGGGTAAACGTAATGATAAATCTTTTAAGGCTCGTCGTCGTTCAACTTCTGTTTTACCCAGGAATAAATCTTGCCAGTTGACTTCACCTTGTTCAATTTGATGCAAGGTTTCTTTGGCTTCGTCTGTAGAATAACGGTTATGTTTTTCAATCCAACGGGTTAAACCTTTGCCACAAGTGTAGTGAGGATATGTTTCTTTGATGAAACTGGTAGCACCGTTACATACTTCGCGCTCAGTATGACCATAATCTGTAAACCAGACTTTACCGTGGCGGAACAGACGCATTTGATAGCGGGGATATTGGGTGCTGTAGCGAATCCAATGATTCATGAACATTACCCGTTCGGCGACGTAGTAGCCGATATAGTCGGGGTTTTTGGTGGCTTGTACGCATTCGGCAAATAGTTCTGGTGTCATGCGTTCATCGGCTTCGAGGATGTATACCCACTCATATTTGGGGGGAATAGATTCGAGCATCCAGGTGCGTTGTAGTCCGTGGCTTTCAAAGGCGTGTTGGACGGTGCGAACAGGGTAACGACTGGCAATTTCTACTGTGCGATCGCTACTGCATGAGTCTACAACAATAATGTCATCTGATAGCATGGCGGACTCAATACAAGCCGCAATATCTAACTCTTCGTTATATGTCAGGATATAAATTGATAACATTGTTCAATTTTTTAATAATTTTGTTAATTGCTGTGGTTAACTCTTGTAGAGACGTTCCACCGAACGTCTCTAGATTTTATTGTCACTAGATGTCTATTGATAGTTAACTAGCGTGCGGCTACTTTGCGTTTACCACCTTGTAAAACACCCATACTCCGTAAACCTGTCCAGCCAATGATCATGTAACCAATGGATAAGAGCAAACTACTAATCCCAATTCGCAGTCCAGATTTCCAAGCGTTGTCTTTGGCTTGTTTTTCTGCTGCTTCTCGACGTTGGCGAATTTGGGTAACTCTTTGAGTAGCTTGTGTTTGGGGATCTGTTTGCTGCTTGATGAAGTCCTCTAGTTCTTGGGGATTTTCTTTAAACTTCCTGAGTAAATCTTTTTGGGCTGCGGGAAGTTGGGGGTTATTTAAGGCTTGTTGGTATGTTTGCTCGTTTTTGAGCAACTCGCTAAACTGATTTCTGGCTTGGTTTCGCAGCTGTTCTAGTTGAGCTTTTCCTTGCTCGTTGCTGATTTGGGCTTGGAATTGAGATAATTGATTTTGCAGTTGGTTTTCTGCTTGTTCGGCATCTTGGCGGATTTGAACGACGTTTTGAGCGCTAGCTTGTCGGACATTGTTCAAGTGCAAGGGAAAAATCAGCAAGAAAAATAGTCCTAAGACACTGGAGAGTACCAAAACAGGAAATCTGACATCTAGAGGTTTTGGGCGATCGCCTTCACCAAAACTATCAATCCAATAGCCGACGAATAGCATTCCTATACCAACCAAAGGCACAATACCTCTGTCAACTAACGCTGTGGCTAGATTGATTTGCCATCCCCTATCAGTTGGTTGGAAGGGCAACAACAGAATTAAAAAGTCTAGTAAAAAGGACAAAACTAAAATTATCCCCACTACTTTGAGTGTGAGGGGGGCGTTTCCAGAAGCAATCCGATTAGTCATAATTTGGCAATTGTTTGGTGTATCAGAGTGATTATCCTATTGAAAGTTACTTGAATTTAGTTTCTCTAACTCTTGTATGAAACTTATTTCATTAACTTAACTGTTATACAAAAGTATCAGCTAGTTATACACTTGTATAGATTTTATGCAATTAGATTTTTAACTACACTAAGGTAACATTTGTTTTCGGAACTGTCTTCAGGAAACACTAGGTAGTTCAAGATACGAAGCTAAGTAGGGATAAAAGTCTGGCTGAATATGAAGAAGATATAAAGAGATACATTAAGTGATTTTTATGGGAATTTCCCCGCAATTTCTCACCTCCATACCTCAGCATTATTTAGTTGTTTTGTTCAGGGTTTGTTCCCAAATTTGTAAATCCTCCGGAAGGTCAATATCAGCTAAAGGAGGCAAGTATGCCAGGGATATTTTCAGCTTTTCGGCAATATTCACAGTTTGCTGTAATACTTGACTGGTTCCCCAATCGATATTAACGAATATTTCGGGAATCGGGTTACACAACCCAATTAAGTAATAACCACCATCAAGGGCTGGGCCTAGTGTGAGATCATGAGTGTGTAGCTGCTCAAAGGCTTGGGCAAGGATGTCACAATTGATTCCAGGACAATCGATGCCAATGATTATGACTCGTTCTGCACCAGATTCAAAGGCTTGGGTATGCGATCGCGCCATCCGCGCACCTAAATCACCTTCACCTTGAGGATGGTATACTAAATTAGACCCCAGCCAGTGTTCCATGAGTTGGGAGTTACCACCGGCAAACCGCACTTCCCAAGATATAGCAGTGGTTTTTTGCAGTTGTTGAACCTGAAGTATTGTATGTTCTGTCATCTGCCGTTGTAAGTTGGCAGCGCCCACAGCACCCAAAGCGGGAATGAGTCGGGTTTTGGTCTTCCCTGGTTCTGGGTAGCGAGTAAAAATAATTAAGTGCTGTTTAGCAATGTCTGATAATTTCGGCACGGGATACCTTAAGTAATTCACTTAAAATATCTTAATAGCAATATTTGCCATCATTGGGATTAGTCTGCTCTTTTGCTGTTCGCATTGCCCCTAAAATAGTAGAAACAATCACACAACGCTTGGCTGTACCACCAGACTGGCTAGATAGGGTAATTCGTCCTAGTGGTGGTTGCCTGACACTACCTGTATAGTCAAATTGAATTCTTCTGACACCATTTGATTCTTGCAAAGTTGTCTCAGAATCAAGGCGTATATTTGAATCCAGGTTATTCCAGATAGCATCAGAAGGGTTAACAGTAGCAGGATGAACCGCCCATTGGACAATGCTATTTTGTTCACGAAAACTAGCTTGCCAAGTTAATTTGTCTTTGCTGGCTTGGCTTTGGGCTTGGCGCATAGCACTATATACTTGACTTTGGCCAGTCTTGAGGCGCTGAGTTTCTACAAAAGCTAACCAGCTAGGAGCAGCTATAGCTGACAATATACCAATCATTACCAAAGCTACCAATATCTCTAACAATGTGAAGCCACGAGGGTGGCCATCTCTCAATAAATTTTTAGGTTTAAATAAAGGTGGTAGATGCACAGAAATTAACTGAAATTAGATAAAGATACAAGAAACAAGAAACTTTAAGTCAGTTGGCGGCCGTTTGTAGTGAGGGCTTCAGCCCTTCATTCGCGAATACAACCCTTTAAATATTTACACCGAATCACTTAGGTTTTTAAATTAACTGTTTTTCGATTCTCAAAAAATTGGGTAGATAAATTATCAGGTAAAAAAATGATTATGCTAATTTTTAATAATAATTTTAATGTAAATTTTGTTCGTTTAAATCTGGAATTATCATAAATAAAATATTTCCACAAAAAGCCAGCAGCAGCTATACCCTTTTGTCTGTTGTGTGGTTTATTTAAAGCTTTGCAGGTTAGATATTTATACAGGTTAGTCATACTCAAATTGAGAATATTTTGATTATTTAAACCTTTGGCATGATAAGCATTTGTAATTACCTGCAAACAATATTTTTCCTGCTTGGCAAGATTAGAAGAAACGGAATTAGCACTAACTCGGTATAATATTTGTACTGAAGGAACAGCGACAAAAGAATATCGCGCTGCTAATCTTAACCACATATCCCAATCTTGAGCAGCTGGTAAAGATTCATCAAATCCACCTAATTCTAGTACAGCTTCCCTACGAATTAAAGGATTAGAACCACTTTCTAAAAAGTTAGTGATTATCAACTTCTCATAAACATCTCCATTTGCAGTAATGTGTGTACCTGAAAGAAATATTTCGCCATTTTCGTTAATATAATCAGTCCAACTATAAGCAACTTGAGCATCTGGATTATTTTGCAAAGCCTGTAACTGGAGTTGCAGTTTATCAGGTGTCCAAATATCATCTGCATCAAGAAAGCTGACAAATTCGCCAATTGCATGGTGTAGTCCACGATTGCGAGTCACGTTTCCGCCAGCATTTGGATAAGAAAATACTTTAATTCTGGTGTCTTTAATTTGCGAAACTCTATCTAATGTCGAATCTTGCGAACCATCATTAATAATAATTAATTCAAAATTAGTAAAAGTTTGATTGAGAACAGATTCAACTGTTGCTTGAATAGTTTTCTCACAATTATAAGCTGGGATAACTACAGATATTTGTGGGAATATTTGACGTAAGTTATTCATTATTAACAGCTTGTTTTGTGCTAAAAGCTTTTTTAAAATAGCATCTAAGTGTATAAAAAGGACTCATCATACTAGCTCGGTAAAATTCAAGTTCAAAAAGTAAAGTAATATCATGCTTTATTTGATTTTTATGTTTGAGCAAATATTTGAATATTCTGCGAAAGTTGCCCAAAATAGTTTTGATAAAAATTATGGGTTTTTCCCAGGTTTTAGCATTAACCAAACGTAATTGAAAAACACACAATCCACAACCACGGGCTAAAGTTAGTAAATAATCTTTTTCTAATCGCCAATGTGGTATTTGATGATAAATGTGCATTGCCGGGTTATACAAAATTTTCCAACCTGCTTTGTGTAAATAAAGTAATGATTCATAGTCATCACCCTGCACAAATATGCCTGGTAGTTTTCCATGCAACGCAGGTGTAGCTGGAACTGCTTCACACCATGCTTGCTTACGAACAACAAGTCCAGCGCCAGGGGGTAATCTTAAATTATCTGGCTCAAATAAATGTGTTTGAGAAGAGTATTCTCGGATAGCTAAAAAAGATTGAATTTTTTTGAAATTTTGAGGTGGTTTAACTTCATATTCACCATGAATTTGACCACTCCAAGCACCAGCTTGAGGATGCTTTTGACCAAAATTATAGGCTGCTGCTACCCAAACAGGATCAGGTAAATTGTCATCATCTATAAATGCGATGAATTCGCCCTTAGCTTCGCTTACCGCCCTTTGACGTGCAAATGGTATGCCTTGCTTTTTTTCCAAGAAATATTTTAAATTAACTTTAAATTTACCGCTATTTTGGTAACTAGAAACTAACTCTGCCGTCTGATCAGAGCTATTATTATCAATAATAATTATTTCCCAGTTGATATTTTGTAGTCCTGTTTGACTCAAAAGGCGATCTAAAACTTTAGGTAAACGCTCTGCACCATTATATGTGGGGACAGCTACAGTAAAGTCTAAATATTGACTTTGAATTGGGTTTTCCATTTCAATTACATAATCTATGAATTTTATTATGATATTTTTTGTTGAAAAAACAAATAATTAAAGTATCTAAGTTTTAACAAGAAAAATGGACTGAGTAAACTACTAACTAATAGTTCAATTTCGCAAGCGGCAATTAAATCTTTTTGTACTGCTCTACGATGTTTAAATGAGTGAACTATGATTTTGCGTAAATCATTAACTAAATATAGCAGACTGGCTAAAGGTCTTTGCCAAGGTTGAGTTCTCAGCATCCGTAAGTGATGCCGACTTAAGCCAACGCAGCGAAATATACTAACTAAGTGTTCTTTTTGTAATCGCCATGCCGGGATTTGATGGTAAACGTGCATTTCTGGGTTATACCAAACTTCCCAACCACCCAACTGAATATGTAATACAACTTCTAAATCTTCACTGGCTAACCCAGCTTCTCTACCTTTGTGATTTAGAACCAAATTTTGAGGAACTGTTTTTTCCCATGCTTGTTTACGAACGACTAAACCGGCTCCTGGTGGTAGGATTTTCATTTGAGGTTCGTAACGATGGGGTTCTGTACCTCGCTCGGTAATTGCTAAAAAAGAAGCTATTTTATCAAAATTTTTTGGTGGTTCAACTTCAAAAGCACCATGAACTTGGCCTCCATAAGCTCCAACCAGTGGATGCTGCGCCCCAAAAGTATAAGCGGCTGCGACCCATGTAGGTGCTGGGTAGTTGTCATCATCCAGAAAACCTATAAGTTCGCCTGAAGCTACTTCCACAGCCTTTTTTCTGGCATAAGCTGCTCCCTGTTGGGCTTCAAAGCAATATTTTAAGGGATAAGAACATGGCCAATTTTCTTGATAACTTTTGATAAGTTCAGCCGTGTTATCTGTGCTGTTATTGTCTACAACAATGATTTCCCAAGCTAAATTTTCGGTGTAGATTTGATTTCGCAGTCGTTCTAGTAGTTCAGGTAAACGACTTGCACCGTTGTAGGTTGGTATAGCCACGGTAAAATTAAGTTTAGTAGGCATAGCTCCCCTGATTTAACTTAAATAAGTTTTATTACCCTAATTTAGTAAGATTTAAAATCTGGTTAGGCACAAATTAGGGCGATTTTTCTAGCAGCTACAAAATTAATATATAAAACTAAATAAACTGCCCCTGATGTTCTGATTATCCTATTTAGGACGTGTTTTATATACCGTGTTTATACGGTTTTTGGTATACTTTTTCAACCAAATAAATTTGACTTACTCATGATCACATTGATCATCTTTTTCTGTGAGCATTGAGCCTAAGAGAGTTTTCACTATTACACATCGCTGTATATTAGAATCGGGTACGGCTACCACAATTTTTAATCCTGGTGCTTCTGTTGAGCCGTCTGGTGGTGTGCCGAAGTCAGCATTTGGCAAAGTTCCCATATAATCAAACGTGATTGTTTGTGGGTCATCATCAGATTCTATATTACTAAGCAATACTTCTCCCGCTTTAATTCCCACATCCTCGCCTAAGTTTCGCCAATTGCTTGGTGTTGTACCTTGATGAATTGCAATTTGGGGAATATCAGCGTCAGTTCTAAAACTGACGCTGTAATCACGTTTTGTTCTTTTAGCTTCTCGCTGTGCTTCCCGTAAGGCAACTAAAACAACGTCATTAGCTTTATTCACCCGTTGTCTATTAACGAAACCCAGCCATCCGGGAGCCGCTATAGCTCCTAAAATTCCAATCATGACTACCACTCCTATGAGTTCTATCATGGTAAACCCAGCACTTGATTGAGAAAGACCCACAGATTGAGAGCTACTTGTTAGTAAATGTGACTTTGAACTGTTAGGGAGTCTAATTTTCAAGTATTTTTTTAAAACTTCTAATACAATTGAATTATGCATATTCTGCTCCAGTTTATTCAAGACCAAGGAACCCACGAGCTTTAATCTGGATACTTGCAGTTGGAAAATATATAGCCTGCTGAGGACTATATTCAGCACCGTTTGTAGTTCGAGCTAATGCATTACCTCTAATATGAATTCGTGCTACATATTTTTCAGAATTTACACAAACATAGAAACTGCCTGTTTTCAAAGCCGCAGGAAAACCAGTTGCGCCATAGTTTGGCACTTGTTGCTCATCTGAATTACAAACTGGTGCGGGAGATCCATCTGCATTTGTAGTTTGGTCGATGAAATCAACTAAGGTATTTAAACGATTGACAGTAAAATTGTAGGCTTCTGAGTGTTTTGTCCAGTTACCCAACTTTGTACCTAAATCCCCTTCTAAAGAGGTGTCAAATGCCATAAAACCAGGGTTGGGTAACAAAAGATATTTAACAGTGGTGGAACCTTCTGTGCGGGTTTCGGTTCCAGTAATATCGCGGATACCATCCCGAATTTCCCACCGAGCAATTCTAGCAGTGGTGCTGTTCCAAGTAGCGCTACTATCCTTGACTAGGTAATAAGCCACCAAAGAGTAAACAAGATAATCTTGCTCATTACACGTACTACCACCAGGAAGCGTCACTAAGCAACCTACTCTGGTATCAGAACCAGAAACTGTTACTTCTTGGTCTTTACCTAAAAAAGACCGTTTCCAAAATACGAGTACAGGGACTCTATCTGTTGCAGTTGGTATTGGTGGGATTTGAGCTTTAATTCCAGTGATGGCTGGAGTTAGAGTTGTATTTCCATTAATTCCATCCGCATCGTAGATATATATTGCTTGTTCCATGTCTCGTGCAATATAGTCTAGTGCGGACTGTATTTCTTGTTCTGACGTGGTTTTTGCTTGTTCCCGCCTGTCTGTGTTCAGGATGTCAATCATAAACCCCATTAAAGGTGTAATTACCAGAAAGGCTATAACCATAGCTACAAGTAGCTCTATCAGGGTAAAGCCATTTTGTGATTTAACCTGCTTATTGTTTTGAAGTTGACTTCTGAGAATAAATGTGAGTATGTTTTTCATCCAGCAGTTTCCCCTTCATGCTTGAGCTTTAATTCTGGTAATGTTTATCAAATAGTTGATGATTTGATTTACTAACAACCACCAAAACGAGTACAGTAATCCTGAAAATTGGCGGTTCTGGGTGCAACTTCTGTGACTATTTCGACTAAAGGTGCGGTTTTATTACCCAATCCGCCAGTAAAAGTTGCAGCTTTAGAGCTATTAGCCTCCATTGTTTCAAGGGTGCCACTACCGCTAAAAGCGTCTGCTCTGTAAACCCGCACGGCTAAAAGGTAGCCTTTGTCAGGATCATCGTTGGCAGCGTTAACTGTGGTAGCACTGGTACTTCGATAAGCTTGAATAACTAAGTCTTGAGAACTGCTATTGGAACAACCACTGCCATCTCGGTCTATGCAATACAAGCTTGTGGTGCTTGTGCTTGGAGTTGTACTGTTCTGGCAGTAACCGTTCGTAGGAGTTGAGCAAGTTGGTAAGGTTGAACTAGGTGCTGCAACCCCGGCGAAATTCACCCTCTGGGAATCATCAAAATTATCCGTTGCGTCAACTTCGTCCAACTGAACTACGTTCTTGGGAATTGGAATTGAGCCAGCCCTGATGCCATCAATATAGGTTCTGGCGGCTTGGCTTCCTAGCTCAATTCGCCTAGCCTGAACACGAGTAGCAACTGACAATATCAACACTGGTGAAATTCCAGCCATGAGGATGGCAACTACAACTATTGCCATCAAGGATTCAACGATGGTGAAACCTGCTTCACTAGATGAAGTAAATTTTTTCCATCTTCTGGGATTTGCTACTTTTATTTTTTGGCTAAATCGCTTGTATATACTCATTATGAGTCACCATCGTCTGAGGGAGGAGCGGTAGGATATGTCGAAGCACTGGGACAGTCTGAAGGACGATAACTAGCAGGAACCGCATTTACTGAATAATTGGTTTCGGTTGCGCTTGCGGCTTGTTTAGCACACAGCAAAGTTTTGACCCAGTTATCATCTCTACCAACTTCCCGGAAATATTCTGCGGGTGGTGCTGATGGTGGAACGGTAAACCTTTGGGCAAATAAGTCTGGTAACTGAGATAACAGCCCTACATCAAAACCCCAGTTCCGTCCGGGTGGCCAGTAGTATGGCAAAGTACCTGCTGGCGCTCCGTTAAGAGTCCAGTATTTGTTGTATCGCAAATCAAAAATACTCAGATTTTCGTCATTAGTGGGAGTTTGTTCAGCTTTATCGGACAAAATAGGTGCTAATGGTGCTGTACCATAAGCACTTCGTTTGAATTGAATAAAGTTACCTCTGATCTTAACGGTACTTGAATCCCAATTTTCTAAGTACCTCACAAAAGCTTGTAAACCTGCCGATTGTTCCTCCGGTCGGCTGGGGCTGTTACCAGCTGCCAGTCCTGTATTGTAAACAGTAGTGCCTGATGCTTGTTGCACCCAGTTTCTTTGAATTCTGTTGGTGGTACTTCCAGTGTTTAAATTAGTACCTAGTACCAGGGGTTCCTTGTGGACTGTAAATTTGTAAAATTGGTACTAGTTTAGGTTGCTGTGTACCAGATGGGAGTGACTGAAGAAACAGGGGTAGATTTGCTGCGTATCGCTTTGAGGCGGGGGTGTTAGGGTTAGTATTACTGTTGCTGGTTTGAAACCACAGTGCTGTTGCTAACAAACGGGGTTTAGGAGTTCCAACACCGTACGGGAATTTTTGAACTTTAAATGTAATATCCTCAATACCAATAGGCACTGGTAGCTTACCAGCCGCAGCTGCTACTGCATCAATTACAGCATCATCTTTATCCAAAAGATTACCGGCTCCATCTCTATAGAAGGCAACCCGACGAGGATAAAGACTATAATCAACGTCTGGTGGATCATCTGGATCAAAAAATGGAGGTAGAGCCGTTGTACCGGAAGCAAGATTGTCGTTAACAAAACCGTCTATGTTAATGGTGGTGAAATCATTTAAGACTTCTGTTGCCGTCCGAGGTGTTGTATCTGATCGGATAAAAACCTTCCAGTCATTGGGGTCATCCTGATCACAAGTGGAAGCAGGTACTTTTGGGCAAACTTCCATCAAATACTCGTTAAATTCAGCCCGGCGCTGGATAGGTGTGACACCATTAGCATTGTAAGAAGTTTTGGTATTGGGACTTCCAGCAGTACCTCCCCAGCTACTACTAATATTAGTAGCAAAATAGTTCACGACATCCGCAGGTGAATTTGACTTAGGAATACTTGCGGCATTATCATTCAGGTCATAGTCCCCATCACTACGGAAGCCATCTTGGAAGCCACCAGATAAGAGGGTGAGAGCATCAGCTAAAACAGTCGATGGTCGCCACAAATCACCAGTAGTAGCACCAGTAGGACACGCGCCTCGTCCTGGACGGCAGGCAAAGTTGTTATTGAAGCCTGACCTTGTGTAGAAGTTGGCAGTAGTTTCAAGGGCTGTAAACTCTTCTATCTGAGTAGTACCTCCAGGAATTTTATGCAGGTTAAACTCGCCCTTAATATAAACTGGTAGGTTACTGGCTAAAATCAACCCCTTCTCCGATGGGTCGTAAGTAGCAGTATTGGTTCCAGTTCGCGCCAAGTTTACACCATTGATGAGCCGGATACCATTCGGGCGACGGGTAGGATCGAGCTTGAAGTCAGTTTGGCTAAATAATTTTATTTTATCCTGATATTGTGGATCATTAAGATCGCCTGGCTCAATAGTTGCGTAGCTCAAATCTGGGAGAGCATCATCACGAGTAGCATAAATAATGCCGCTTTTGGGGAGTAAATACTCAGTGCTAGCGATACTCGTAGCCGCAAGCTGACCCAAGTCAAGTTCGGTGACGCGAATCTCTAAGGGTTGACGCTGTTCTAAGTCGAGATTGTATTCACGTTCACTATCATTGTCGTCGTTTCGATAACCTTTTTCTAGAACAACACCTACTAAACGATCTTCTAGGGGTTGTAGTGCTTTTACTTCCCTAGCATCAAGGAAACTTGCTTCTCGAATTGCTCCATGAGGAACTACTGGGGTTGCAGCAGGTGTCGCACCGTTGATAATTGAAAGGGCGCAGAGGGCTGTATCAACGGCAGAATAATTCTCCATTGTGAAATTATCAAAGTTACTTCCATTATCGGTGTATTTCTTTATCGCCTTTCTCAATGGCTCATTGGCAATACGCCCGTTGGGAAATACTAACCTCGCCTGCCGTGTGAGAGTTGCCAGATTAGTAGTAATACTTGTTCTATCAGCAGGAGGGTAGACAATGCCGTTATTTGATTTGCCGATGGTTGTAGGATCAGTAGGATCGGCCGCTGAAGGATTTATCCATGATGTGGTTAAAGCAGGTTCATTTTGGGCGGTGATATTATTTGTCGGATCATAGTAGCTACTGACACAAGCGATGGGAGTCTGGGCAGTACCTGCGTTGTCTTTGAAGTGATAAACTGCCGTAGCCCTCATGAGCAAATCACCTGTGAGAGCGCTAGTAGGTGATGACATGGGCATGGTATCAGGCCACACGAATATATTACTAACCGCAGTTAATGGTGCATCAAAGGTTAGAGGAGCAGGCATTTGACCTGCACTACTACCTACAAAACTTGTATCCAGCGTTGGGGGTAAGGAGTCTGCACTACGGGGAAAGGAGCCAGTACCACTAAGACCATCATCATCTACATAAATACCAGCCCCTGTAATTACCCGCAAACCACCCACATTAGATAATGGGTTGGCAGAATCATCTTCAACAGCCTTTTCTTCCCAAAATTGGTTGCGGCCTGTTTGTCCTAAACTGAGTTGTGGTTGTATTTGAGAAGCACGGGTACGGACTTCATTAGGTGTGTCGGAACTATTCCAGTAAGTTGTGCTGTCAACAGGCTGACGGAATTTTTGTCCTGTGCCGTAAGCGTTGTCACTATTTTTCCAAAAGGCTGGCAGGTTATTACCAATTAAAACGCGATCGCCTGCATAATTTTCTGTACCGTCATTGCTTTGTTTTTCTGGTTCTGTGGCCTCTAATTTATCGAGATTTAAAGTCAATCCTGTGTTTGTGGTAGTTATTTCTCGCCACTCTGCGGGTACTTCAATTTCACCTGTCCCTGTAAAAGCAGCAGCAGTCTCGTAAGTCCCTAAAGCTTCTGCTGCTGTAGGTATAGCTTGCGCCACTTCTGCAAAAGGAACTCGTCGGGTGCGGTCTCTCAGATAATTTTCAATTTCTTCGCCTAAAATATCCTGAGCCGTTTCTAAATCTATATCAGTAGTACTTAACGTAACCCGACTATCAAAGTTATCTTTAATTTCTTCAGGATATCTGCCAACGGCAGCAACAGCAGTATTTAAAGCAGTTACTGTAGTTGCAGCTGCACAAGTAGTACACAAATCCAGCGCTTCTTGCTTCATCTTGCTGATACGCTCGTTATAAGCAGCATCATTGTGAGATACTGTCTGACCACCACCTGCTGTGGTTGATTTATGGCCAGTGTCGCCACCAATAATAATCTTGGATGCGTTTGGAGCAGTTTGATCTGTCGTCCACGGATCTACTTTATAGCCGCGAAATAAATCCATCCTTAATGCTCCGGTGTCAGCATCACCATTAACACCTGCGGTGCCAAGATTGCCACCAACTGTAATCTTCGCATTCTCCTGCTCATAATAGCAGGAGTTTTTACTACTAACTTGACGGTAAATAATTTGACCATTAACAACAGTACCAGCTAGTAAATTACCGTTTGTATGGATGGAACCGTTCAACAACAACTCGCCACCCGGAGCAATTTCTAGGTCATTCTCAAACCAAACTGCTTTGTTATTGACGGGAATTCTTTCTCGGTCTTGCTGGTATTCTAAAGCGGAAAATCCTCTACTTGCCTTTGTTTCATATTTGGTATCATCAAGAAGAGTACCAAGAGCATCAATAGGTACATTAACTGTATAAACAAAAAAGCTTTTGGCCAAATTACTACCTGCTTTGTACCAGCTAGAGTCACCAATCAAGCTGGCACTTGTACCAATAGCACCTGCACAAGCACCACCTATTTGACTCTGATCCATAGGTGGAGTTCTGGCATCTAAAGGCGTTCTGGCTCTATCAAATTGATTACTTGTGTCGCGGGTTGGACTACGAAAGTAAATAGCATAAAGAGTGAAGCTATCAAATTTACCGTTATTATCAGTATCAACAGGGAATTTCCAAGCAGTATTTAAAGTTTCATCATCTTCGAGTGTCGTGCTGGGTTGAATACCAGCAGTTCCGTTAAAATCTTGAGCCAGCCTCAAGCGAGTTTCATCACCAAAATCATATTTACTATTTTTAATTACACCATATAGAGCTAAATCTGTTGGAGTTGAACGTGGTAATGCAGGGTCAGACAATAATTGTTCTAATTTAGCTCTAGCCCGATCAATTCCTGGCATAGCAGCGTTCATCACCGCCTCATTTACGCGGACATTGCCGGAATTTTTGGCGCGCTCAAAAGAGCGAAATACAATTGCTGTAGATAGCAATACGACTACTACTGATACCATTGCCACTGTTGGCAAGACAAAACCAGCGTTTGCAGAACTTCGTCGTCTCTTGGTGACAAATAATGTTCGCAGTAACCAAACAATTTTCTTTTTAATTGGAGATAAAAAATGCTTACTAACCTGTTTGGTAATTTTATTAATTATCTTGACTAGCTGGCGTTTTCGAGACATGGCTGCTTTCCTGTCAAGTGGTTGTTTAAGGGTTTATCGTGCTTTCGCAATTACAGATTATGCCTGCTGAACATTTACAGGCGAGTTTTGTTTATAACAAGTTTTCCTATTGAACTAACTCAGAAAAAAAATACGATATCAATACATGAAAAATTTTTTCTTAAAGTTATAGCATTGATAAAGTTTTGAGATTTTAAGGAAAATACTGATTTTTGCCAGAGATTTAATTTATGAACTATTAACTCAATCACACCGTAATTACACTTATATTTTGCTAAACTGTATTTTCGCAACAGTCAAGTATACAGGAATAGTTAGCGGAGTAATCTTATACTACCCACTTGGTTCAAAAAATATATCAAGTAAAGATAAAGTAATGTGAAGCAATTAAAAAACCCCCCATTTTGGGGGGTTTTGGTAGGAACTATTCTTTTATGTCCAGCCAGTAGTGGCGTGGCAAGCTTAAAGTAGTGCATAAACATAAATATTGTGGGGTGGGCTTCTAGCCCGCCCAGAACAGGCAAGATGCCTGTTCCACAAGAGAAATATAATGCATCATTTTAAGCTTGCCACGCCAGTAGTGGACTGACAAGCTTAAAGTAGTGCATTAGAAGAAAGCAGAAAACATTGATTTATCTCAATTTTCTCAAAAATCTATTGCAACATTTTAGCCTTGTCACGCCAGTAGGGTGCGTTATGGATTTTAGTCTTAAAGCACGGAAAGTCCTGGATGGTGCGTTAGCCTGACGGCATAACACACCCTACAGGTTCACAAGCTTAGTAATGATTCAGATTGATTCCAGCTTCTTTGGCCATTGCTTCTAACCCTTTGACTTCTAGGGTTTTGATGGCTTTAGTGGATAGCTTCATTCTCACCCAGCGATTTCCAGCAGCCCACCAAACACGCTTGTTTTGCAGGTTGGCGTGTTGCAGGCGTTTGGTACGGCGGTGTGAGTGAGAAACTGCAAAGGCGTTATTTGCTTTTCTACCAGTTAGTTCGCAGCGACGAGACATAACAATTATCTCCAATTTTCTATTTTAATACAACCTTTCTATTTTAGTCTGCATACAGGGGTTCCAAGTAACGGATATTTAATTTTCAATAATCAAATACAGAACCTCACCCCCAACCCCTCTCCTTACCAAGGAGAGGGGGGAATGTCCTTGGTAAGCCTACGCTGTACACACATCCTGAATCAAAGAGAGTTTCCAGTCTTAAAAACAAGATGTAACCGGAAATCCAGTTCCCCTCCTCCCTTGCGCTACGGTGTACACACAAGTCGAAATACCCCCCTTAATCCCCCCTTGGAAAGCAGGGCTGTTTCATTCGATAAGGAGGGAGGATTTGTCAATATCATTAGGGATAATTTTTGGGACAGAAGTCATGGAAAACCTACATTTCAATCCAAAAAATTCAAATTTTTCTCAGGATATTTAGAGCGATCGCTTTAAATATCCCTTGACATAATAAGCCTTTGAGGGAATGAAACAGCCCTGCCTTGGAAAGGGGGGAAACCGGAAAATCTAGTTCCCTCCCCTTTCCAAGGGGAGGGTTAGGGTGGGGTAATTCGAGGACTGGTAGTGATGAGATCACTTGTGTGTACACCGTAGGGTAAGGAGAGGGGGTAAGTCAAAGGCGGGGTGAGGTCAAAAAGCAGATTTGGCAGTTTTTATTTGCTGGCTTGTTCTGTGAGTTTGGTCAGGACTTCGTTGGAACGCTCGACGAAGGATTTCATTCCTTCTGCGTCAAATCCTTTTTGAGACATCAGCGCCAAATCATAAACGTGTTGACAAATCATATTCACTAAGGGATTTGTTGATGTCTGACCATCATCCTGAATGATACTACCTTGGTTGAGGTTGGCTAGGTTTTGAATCAGGGGATGAGCGGTATTTACCAATAAAATGTGATCTTCAGGAAAATCTGCATTCTGCTGCTGCATCATGGCGTTCATTTCCCGCAGGCGACGCATAATTTCTGGTAATAGTACCATGGCTGGTGGTGTGCCTTGGGGGTCGTCTGATTTCAAGGCTTCGGTACGGATGTTGAGTTTGGGTTTGTTGAGGGATTTCTCAAATAATTCTTTGATTACCTCACTCTTGGTTTTGTTGGTTGTGGGGTCAACTATTTCCCCGGTTTTGTCTTGCTCTAGCAGGGTGTTATCTAGGTCGGAATCTACTCGCGTAAATTTGACATCTGAGTATTCCCGTTCGAGGAAGTTGATAAAGTGGGTGTCGATGAAGGAGTCCATGAATAGGACTTCTAAGCCTTGGTTTTTGTGCAGTTCTATGTAGGTGGATTGGGTGGTTTCATCGGTGCTGTAAAATACTCGATTTTCGTGACGTTCTTTGTTACGTTCTAAGTATTCTTTCAGGGTTGTGTATGGAAGAGTCGATGAGTTGGCGGCGATATCTTGCCACACATCGCTTTCGGAAGTCTGTACTTCTACTGCTGGGGTTTCGGTTTTTTCACCTAGTTTGGCTGTGGTGCGGAAGACGATGATATCTTCAATTTGTTTTTTGAATTTCTCGTCGTTGAGAACCCCAAATTTGACAAATGTGCTGAGGTCTTTCCAGGCACTGATGTATTGTTCGCGGTTGTCGCGGTATAGTTCTTTAAGGCGATCGCCTACTTTCTTAGCTATATAATCGCCTATTTTCTTCACTGTGCGATCGCCTTGCAAAGCACTCCGAGACACATTCAAGGGAATATCAGTGCTATCAATCACACCCCGCATCGGCATCAGGAATTGCGGGACAATCTCTTCACAGTTGTCGCTGACGAAAACTTGATTGCAAAATAGCTTAATTTGCCCTTTGGTAACATCGACATCGGGACGCATTTTGGGGAAATACAAAATCCCGTTGATGATAAAGGGGTAATCAGTATTTAAATGCACCCATAACAAAGGTTCTTCCTGAAATGGGTACAGGTAGCGGTAAAACTCTAAGTAATCTTCTTCACTTAGGTTATTAGCAGACTCCCGCCAAGGTGCTTTTTGCCGATTTAATACTTCACCGTCCAATTTAATTGGTACTGGCATGAAGTCGCAATAAGTCTTGACAAGATTCTTAATTCGTGCATCTTCTAAAAATTCCTCTTCTTCTCCTTGGAGAGTCAGAGTAATAGTAGTACCGCGAGTTGTGCGGGGTGATTCATCTAAGGTGAAAGCTGGTGAACCATCACAAGTCCAGTGGACAGCTTGCGCCCCTTCTTTGTATGAAAGAGTATCAATTTCTACGTTTTGCGCCACCATGAAGGAGGAGTAGAAACCCAGACCAAAGTGACCGATAATTGGTTGATCTGATTTGCCTTCATACTTGTGAATAAATTCTTCGGCACTAGAGAAAGCTACCTGATTGATATATTTCTTAACTTCCTCTGCTGTCATCCCAATGCCGTTATCGGTAATCGAAAGGGTTTTTTTCTCTTTGTCGATAGCCAGTTGGATTTCTGGTTCACCGATGTCTCCGGCAAATTCCCCGGCGCGGGATACCATATTCAGCTTTTGGATGGCATCTACAGCGTTGGATACCAACTCCCGCAGGAAGATTTGATGGTCTGAGTACAGAGACTTCTTGATGATTGGGAAAATATTCTCAGTATGAATACTGATAGTGCCTTGTTCTAACATAATCTATGATTAAATGATCTCTCAATGAGGATTTTATCGGCAGTTGCTCAAGTGATCATGCCTGAATATTCAGAGATATCTGTATATAATGTATTCGGATTTCCCTACTTATCACAGATCGATGTGTTGTCTAACTATAAATGATCTCTGTCAAAAGGCGTTGATTCTGGGTAGTTAAACTATTTTCGAGGGGGACTCATTTACGCCGTGCTGTACTAGCATATCAGCTAACAAACATTTAAAACTTTGATTTTGTCCTTTACTAAAAAATATTACTATGGGCATGAGTAATCTATACGAACAAGTCAAAAAATTTTTCTATTCATTAACCAAGTATGACTATGACCAAGCCATTATCATAAAATTTTTAGGCAAGTATGCCCCAAATAATCAATCCAATTATCGGGTTTTAGATGTTGGTTGTGGCTATGGTAAAAAGATGCTAGGACTCATGGCAGCAGGCTATAATGTATTAGGTGTAGATGTCAATCCTGAAATTATTAAAGCCAATCAAAAGCAAGGTTTGAAGTGTGTAACTGTAGAAGAATTTGCCGATAACGAAGACAAGTTTGATTGTATTTTAATGTCTCATATTATTGAACACTTTTATCCATCTGATTTAAAAGACTGGCTCGATGATTACCTAGACAGACTAAAACCTAGTGGCTACTTAATTATTGCTACTCCCTTATTAAATGAATATTTTTATGATGATTTTGACCATATAAAACCATATTCACCCATGTCTATTATCATGGTGTTTGGGAAAAAGGCTACTCAGGTGCAGTACTATTCTAAAAATAAACTCGCCTTCAAAGACGTGCAATTTCGTAAGAGGCACTATCTATTCACTTTAGTTAGAGGAAAATATATCAGAGGCTGGGATACAAAACTATATCAGATGTTAGAGTTCATCAGTGCATTGCTTTGCCGAATGTCATTTGGCTACTTGGGTAGAAAAGATGGCTGGGTTGGTATTTTTAAGAAAATTTAAACATAAAGACGTGACTTAATAGCACGTCTGCTGAATTCACTAATCAGGTTAGAAGCTGTTGAGCATTCAACTTGCACAATTTGGACGAGCAAGATGCCCATTCCACAAAAGTTGTATTTGAATATGTTCTGCAAAATAAGATTTTTTCAGCTTATTATCTCCAAGCTAGTGGTATTTTGCAAGGTTGAACAATGATAAATATTTCACATTCTTTTTTAACAAAGTATGCTGTTTAATTCTGTAGAATTCATATTTCTTTTCCTCCCAGTCACCCTGCTCATATTTTTTAGTCTTAATAAATACGGTTATCAACGTTTAGCAATTATATCGCTGGTACTTGCTTCTTTATTTTTTTATGGCTGGTGGAATCCTAAATATCTAGCGCTGATACTTATTTCCATTACTATTAATTTTCTGATTAGTTCCGGCATAAGTAAATCTTTTGATTTACCAAAAAACAAAAAACTTTTTCTAATAATAGGGGTAATTTTCAACCTGTTATTGATTGGATATTATAAATACTTTAACTTTTTCGTTTCCTCTGCATCTGATTTGCTGGGTGCAAACTTGAATTTACAGAAAATAATTCTACCTTTAGGAATATCATTTTTCACTTTTCAGCAAATAGCTTACTTGGTAGATGCTTACAAAGAACAAAAGAATTATAGTTTTGTAGAATATTGTCTATTTATTACCTTTTTTCCGCAATTAATAGCAGGTCCAATTATTCACCATTCAGAGGTAATGCCGCAATTTGCTAATCAAAGCATACACCGTTTTAATTCGGAAAATTTTTCTGTAGGCATTACTATGTTTAGTTTGGGGCTATTCAAAAAGGTGGTGTTGGCTGATAACATCGCCGTTTATGTCAGCCCAGTATTTAATGCTGCGGCTCAAGGCACTTCTCCGGCATTTCTTGAATCCTGGCTTGGTGCAATTGCCTACACTTTGCAGTTATACTTTGATTTTTCTGGCTATTCTGACATGGCAATTGGCATAGCTAGAATGTTTGGAATTACATTGCCAAGTAACTTTTTTTCACCCTACAAAGGTGTAAGTATTAGTGATTTTTGGCGCAGGTGGCACATTACCCTCTCTAACTTCTTACGAGATTACCTCTATATACCACTAGGCGGGAATCGCAAAGGAGAAGCGAGGCGAAACTTCAATTTAATGATTACCATGCTGCTAGGTGGGCTTTGGCATGGTGCAGGGTGGCAATTCGTGTTTTGGGGGGGACTGCATGGAGCTTACTTAGTAATTAACAACCAATGGAACGCTTTACAAAAAAGGTATGGATGGACAGTAGATAATTGGCTAAGTCTAAAAATTGCTTGGCTGATAACGTTTATAGCGGTTGTGTTTGGGTGGGTATTTTTCAGGGCGGAAAACATGGGTACAGCCTTTGTTATTGTTAAGGGTATGCTCGGTTTTAACGGTTTATTATCAAGTCCGACAATTATTAAATCAAGTATCAAAACAGCCATTATTGAGTCTTTTATCTTGCTTGCAATTACTTGGTTTACGCCCAATACTCAAGAGTGGATGAGCAGATATGCTCCTGTTCTGCACTATGAGAAGCTCCAGAAATTATCATCCAATCATCTGTTTTGGTCTAAGTTGCAGTGGTATCCTAACGGCTTTTACGCTGTGGTGACAGCCATTTTAACCGCAATTTCACTTTTACACCTAACCAAAGTTGGCGAGTTCTTATATTTTCAGTTTTAAGGACAAGTATTATGGGGTATTTAAAAATATATTTTGGTTTTGTCGGTTTGCTCTTATCAATTGTTGGCTCAATTAACCTTGCTATTGATCCACTTTGGTACGGAAAAGGCAACAAATTAACAAAAGTTAATTCTATTTTCAATGAACGGTTGACTAAAACCAACTTACTGTTAAACAGTGATAAAGAATATGATTGCCTAATTTTAGGTAGCTCACGATTAACTTTATTAGACAATAAATCCTTAAAAAAAAATACCTGTTTTAATTACTCTTTTAGTGCAGGAACTGCTGAAGAATTCATTGTATATGGAGAATATGTCAAATCAATTGGAATTTACCCTAAAAAAGTATATGTGGGTATTGATGGATTTAACTTTATTCCCTCAAACATTAAGGCGACACCATTTAAGCGTAATGTTGAAATTAAAAAACCAGTTCCTTTGTATCAGCCCTACTTTTTATCGTTAGACACTTTGAGATTTTCCCTAAGAATAATTAGGGGTGAATTACCAGATTCTAGATTTTATGATCAAAATTTTCAAGGAAAAGTTTTTGCACACATCCCTAAATATAAGCCTAAATTTTCCAATAAAAAAACTAACGAAAAATGTAATTTTTCCCGCACTGTTTATTACAAACAAATACGTGGCATATTCCCCGATGCTGAGATAGTTGGTTATATATCCCCAGTTTCTGTCTGGACAACATTTAATGATATCTACGCCCGTGGCGTTTTAAACTGTCAACTACAGGGCATTTATGAAGCTGCAAAAAGCTTTGATATAACTTATGACTTTTCTCTTCCTTCAGAAATAACTACGCGTACTGATAACACCTATGATGGTAGTCACTATTACCCAAGGGTACATGACGAGATCGCAACATTTCTTGAGGGTAAAAATTTAGATCCTGCTATTGATTCTGGCATTATTGTTAATCAGTTGAGTTTGGATGAATATCAACAACTACACAGGAACAAACTCAAAGAATTTTTGGAAAGAGAAGGTGAGGGACATCGCTGGTCAGATTAATGGCTGACCATAGTTCAATGGCTAGCGGAAGTAATACCAGCCGACAATAGTAATGATGAAAACGCAAGTTGAAATAGAGAGGGCTAAAGCCCTCACTACGAGCGTTTTTATTCCAACACTTTTACAGAAGATGGTGAAACGGTGACTTTAACCGGCATGGTTTTACTGAAGGTTAAACCCTGGTCTTCTTTTTCGATGAAAATTGTGTCTCCAGGGATAAAGGTATTCTCTAATAATTTGGTGGCGAGGGGGTTTTCTACTTCTCGCTGAATTGCCCGCTTCAGGGGACGTGCGCCGTAAACTGGATCATAGCCTGCTTCTACTAAGTAATCACAGGCGGCGGCGGAGATTTCAAAGGAGATTTTTTGGTCTCGCAGCAGTTTTTCTACCCGCTTGAGTTGGATGCGGATGATGTGGCGCATCTCGGTACGGCTGAGGGCATGGAAGATAATGATATCATCTACCCGGTTGAGAAATTCGGGGCGGAAGTGCGATCGCAGGGAATCTGTCACCCTTGTTTGCATCATATCATACTTAGTATCATCACCAGAAACATCTAATATATATTCGCTACCGATGTTGCTAGTCATGACTATAACTGTGTTACGGAAGTCTACTGCCCTACCCTGTGAGTCAGTAATTCTGCCATCATCTAACACCTGCAATAAAATATTAAACACATCTGGGTGTGCCTTTTCTACCTCATCGAATAGCACCACCGAATAAGGATGACGGCGCACAGCTTGGGAAAGTTGACCACCTTCTTCATAACCCACATATCCCGGAGGCGCACCCACTAAACGGGAAACCGAGTGTTTTTCCATATACTCAGACATATCCAAACGGATCAAAGCATCATCAGAATCAAAGAGAAACTGCGCCAAAGCACGGGCTAATTCGGTTTTACCTACGCCTGTGGGTCCCATAAACAAAAATGAACCAATGGGACGACTGGGGTCTTTCATCCCCGCACGGGCGCGACGAATGGCGGCGGATACTGCGGCTACGGCTTCATGTTGTCCGATGACTCGTTGATGTAAATGAGTTTCTAGTTGCAGTAATTTGTGGCGTTCTGATGCCAAAAGCCGATTTACGGGTATACCAGTCCATTTGGCGACAATTTCGGCAATATCGGACTCTGTGACTTGTTCTCGCAGCAGAGTAGAACCTTGGTTTTGAATTTCTAATAGTTGGGCTTCTTTGGCTTCGCGATCGCGCTGCACACCTTCCAACTTACCATACTTCAATTGGGCAGCTTTATTCAAATCATAAGCCCGTTCTGCCTGCTCAATTTGCACCCGCAAGCCATCTTCTTCTTTCTTTAAAGTACTAATCGCCTCTAAAAGCTGTTTCTCACCTTGCCATTGTTCATTAAATTCCTGCTGTTTTACCGTCAAAGTGGCAATTTCTGCCTCAATGCGCTCAAAACGCTCCCTAGCTGGTGCAGTTTCCTTTTCTTCCCCAGCCAAGGATAGCTTTTCCATTTCTAGCTGCATCAAGCGGCGGTCAATGGTTTCCAATTCTGCGGGTTTAGAGGTAATCTCCATTTTCAACTGGGCGGCGGCTTCATCTACCAAGTCAATGGCTTTATCTGGTAAAAAGCGGTCAGCAATATAACGGGCGGACAATGTAGCGGCGGCGACTAAAGCCGAATCAGAAATTTTCACATTGTGGTGAACTTCGTAGCGTTCCTTTAATCCCCGTAGAATAGAAATGGTATTTTCTACACTAGGCTGATCGACAAATACTTGCTGAAAACGGCGTTCTAAAGCCGCATCTTTTTCAATGTGTTTGCGGTATTCATCCAGTGTTGTCGCGCCAATACACCGCAATTCGCCCCGCGCTAGCATGGGTTTAAGTAAATTTCCCGCATCCATCGCCCCTTGTTGACTGGAACCAGTCCCCACAACGGTGTGGAGTTCATCAATAAATAGGACAATTTGACCGTTGGATTCTGTGACTTCCCTGAGAACTGCTTTCAGGCGTTCTTCAAATTCCCCCCGCAATTTCGCCCCAGCAATTAAACTCCCGATATCTAAGGAAATCAACTGGCGATTTTTCAGAGATTCTGGGACATCTCCATTTACCATACGCTGTGCTAGAGCTTCCGCGATCGCAGTTTTACCCACCCCAGGTTCACCAATCAGCACAGGGTTATTCTTACTCCGGCGAGATAAGACTTGAATTACCCGGCGAATTTCGTCATCCCGCCCAATTACTGGGTCTAACTTCCCGGCTTTAGCTTGTTCTGTTAAATCTCTGCCAAATTTTTGCAAAGCTTCATAACGAGATTCTGGGTTTTGGTCTGTCACTTTTTGGCTACCGCGCACACTTTTGATATTCGCTTCTAACTTGGCGCTATCCGCCTTAAAAGCCTTCATTACCCGCCGTCCAATCCGTTCATCTTCAGCGAAAGCCAAAATTATATGTTCTACTGAGATGTAGGCATCCTGCATCCTCACCTTAACTTCTTCAGCCTTATCCAGTAACACATCTAAGTTACGCCCCAGATAAAGCTGATCACTTTTACCGACTTTCGGCTGACGCTGGGTAAAAGCTTCTAATTGCTGTTGTAAGCGTACGGGATCAACTTCAGCGCGAGCGAAAATCCGGACAGCTAAACTTGTAGGTTCTTGTAAAAGGGCAATAATTAGATGTTCCACATCTAGTTGCTGCTGTTGATAGGCGCGGACTATATCCTGAGATTTAACAATTGCTTCCCAGGCTGTATCAGTAAATTTATTGGGATCTGTAGGCTGCATTTTTAAGGATTTTAGATTTAGGATTTTTAGAAAAGTTGCCAGGATGAGGATGGGAATCACGTAGAAATATCAGACGCGATCCTGTCACTAGGTGCAGATGAGAATAGTTTTAGCTCATTTTGGTATTTTGCCAGTATCCACCCTCCAAAACATTATCCAAAGATTAACAATATGTATCAGCTTGTATCTGCGGTGGCAATGTGGGATTGTTCATATATCTAATTTAGAACTAAAATATCGTTATGCGGGAACTTTGCCAGATTGGATGTAGTTCTTCCTTCTGGACTTCCCAGAACAGGCAAGATGCCTGTTCCACAAGGAAATCATCAAGTCTGGTAATCTTGTCAGATATCTTATTTGTTGACCAGTTGTTCTGCTGATTCTGGTTTTGCTGCTGAACTTTGATTTTTCAGTTGAATCAGTTCCACTTTATACCCATCTGGATCTTCCACAAAAGCAATGACTGTCGAACCGTGTTTCATTGGACCTGGTTCCCGCGTCACTTTACCACCCAGCTTTGTAATTTCTGCACAGGTGGTATAAATATCATCAACACCAAGGGCAATATGACCGTAAGCGTTACCCAAGTCGTATTTTTCAACTCCCCAGTTATAAGTTAGTTCGATCACGCTGTGATCACTTTCGTCACCATAGCCGATAAACGCCAAGGTAAATTCTCCACCTGGATAGTCTTTTCTCCGCAATAATTTCATCCCCAGGACATCACAGTAAAATTTTAAAGACTCGTCCAAGTTGCCGACCCGTAGCATGGTATGTAGTAATCGCATATTCACCTTCTCTTTAATTATTCTATTTTATCTCCCATCAGCGATTTACACATCAACAGCGTCTAGGTGTGCTTCTATCTGCTTAACTATTGCGAATTCTGTTTGTAAAAGTTAGAACATATTTTGAGTTACCAACAACAGATTAATTACATGATTTTCGATCCAATTGAGGAGGTAATTCTACAATGGATAAATTAGAACAATACAGACAAATTCTAGTTAGCATTGTAAAAAAACACGCTCAATATAAACCTAGTCATGGTAAGATTGAGGGTTTATGTATTTGTGATCAAGAATCTGATAATTATTTATTAATGGATACAGGTTGGGATACAACGGATAGGGTTCATGCAGTTGTATTTCATCTGCGAATTATTGATGGTAAAATCTGCATTGAATGGGATGGTACAGAAAGAGGGATAACTGAGGAGTTATTGGAATTAGGAGTAGAAAAGGATGATATTATTTTAGGATTTCTTCGTCCTGAATATCGGCAATTTACAGATTTTTCTGTAGCTTGAGATACTTTTTTATTGAAAATAAATAATTGATGCCATTAAAAATTTTTGCTTTCAGCGATCGCTCTGCATAAAGCCAGTAATTGCTCTAACTAACAAGCCTATCATAAACTATTAATTTATACAATTTGCCAATTTTATCCTGCATTTTGGGTAATAAATGTCAAAATAGGGGTTTAAAAATGCTAACCCCCTACTTAAAACTTAAAACTTTAATGTAGCTTACACGGCTAATCTACTCAAGTGAAGCTTTTCTTTGAGTATACTCTGGTTCATTAATTAAACCCCGCTCACGGGCAATTTTCAAATTATACAATTTCTCAAAATTATTGACTTTTTTATTTAATTTAACTTGAGCAATTTCAAACTCTTCCTCATCAATAACTTCTAAAGATTTAAGTTCCTCTAACTTCTTCAATCCCGCTTCAACTTCTTTCTTTATCCGCAATAAATCCTCTGCTTTATCTTGTTCAGCTTGTTTAGCTTTTAATTCCTTAATTTTTTCTAAAGTTTCCAATTTCTCTCCATCTAGTTTTTTAATCGGATTGAATAATTTTGCTACAGCTTCATTACTAATGGATTCAGCTTTACGCAAATTATCTGCTACTAATTGACCTAGTAAAGTATATTGTTTTTCCAACTTAATTTCAATTGCTTTGATTTGAGTTTCTAAGTTATTAATTTCGCTTTGTCTCTGAGAATCAACAGAGCTTTTAGTTGAAGCTTCAGCTAGTCCTTCACCAAGAGTTTGAGTAAGATTTTTAAAAAAGTTAGCCATGATTAGAGTCTCCTGATAATTAATTTTTTTGCTATGTACTAGAGAGAATCAAGAATTTTTTGTTTCTGAAGTTTAAATTCTTCTTCAGAAATTTCATTTGCTTCATATTTTTCCTTCAGTTCTTTAAGCAATTTAACTGCTTTGTCATCTGTTTTATAACTCAAAGCAGATGGAACTGAATTATCAAAATTAGAATTTGGTAATGATGTTGTTTTTCCTCCTAGTCTTTGACGTGCAGACTTGACAGCAATTACTTGTTCTGCTGTAATCGCACTTATACCTAAAAGGGAAATAAAATTAGTAGAATTTTCTTCAGTATTTGAAGATGAACCCACATTAACTAAAACACCCAAAATAATGGTATAACCGAAAATTTTAAGTGGATTAATTGCTCTGTTTAAATAAATTAATCCAGCAGGAAAGAATATAAAACTTAAAACTCCTGCTATAATTTCATTTTTTTGAGCTAATTCACTATTACGAGTTATATCTCTTTCAGTGGGTATAAATGGATTCCAAACAGATAAATTTTCCTTGTTCATAAATAGAGATTAACTCACGAAATATTAGGAGATGTCAGATAGTAAAATTATCAGACATCTCCAGAAGTTAAATTTGCATTATTTAGAAAATATGTTTATTTGTTCACTCAAAATTTGACATATTTTACTACGGTGTCTAAATTATAACGAAATCTTAAATACTAAGTGATCTAAAAATATCTTATTTTATCTTTAATTTTTTTAATGCAATTTAAAATAAATTGTCATAAAATGTAGGATTTTATTTAAGAAATTTGATACAATTGATAACTTAATTCTCATCATATATATTTTTATGGATATAACAGAAGTTTTAGAGATTGCTGATAATTTGGTATTTGCGGACACGGGAAAGCATTTAGATGATATTCAGGAAACAGTAATTAAGGGAGTATGGGAGGGTAAAACCTATGATAAAATTGCTGATAACTCTCATTGTAGTGAAAGTCATATTAGGAATATAGGTTATAAACTTTGGCGCATTTTTTCTAACCATTTAGATCAAGATATTCATAAAAATAATTTTCGCTCTACTTTGTCACGATTAAAGCTAACATCTTCACCTATTGTTATTCAACAAAATAAGAATATTAATTTGAATTTTTGTCCATCATATCCGCAAGTGAATAAAAATGAGAAACCAAATAATAATCAAGAATCCTTTAAACATGATCTAAAATCATCTCCTCAAATTATTCGTTTTTACGAAAGAGAAAAAGAATTAGAAATTTTAGATAATTGGATATTAAATAAAAATACGCGTATAGTCTCAGTATTAGGATTAAATGGAATTGGTAAAACTACTTTAGTTAAAAAATTTATTGATTTAAACTTAAAACAATTTGAGGTAATTATCTGGAGAAGTTTAAAATTACCTAAGTCGCTAGATTTATTCATTGATGATTTATTAAAGATTGCTGAACAAGAAAGCAAAGAAAGCACAGATGATAAATTAAGACAATTATTAGATTTTCTGACTGAAAAAAAATGTTTAATTATTATTGATGATCTGGAAAATATTTTTGCTAGTGGTAAATTTGCCGGAAGTTATCAAACTGAATATAAAAATTATCAAAACCTTTTTACCATGATAACAGAAATAGAACATCAAAGTAGTTTGATTTTAATCAGTCAAGAAAAATGTGCAGACATGGAATTTGCTGATGAAGAATTATCTCCGATTAAATATTTAGAATTATCCGGTTTACAGAATGTTGAAATTTTAAAAACTCTGGGTTTGAGAAATGAGGATAGCTGGTTAAATTTGAGTGATTTATATGAAAGTAATCCTATTTATTTAAAAGATATTGCTTTTTTAATAAAAGATATCTTTGATGGTTATGTTAATGACTTCTTAGCTGAAAATAACCTAGTTGTTACCAAAAATATGCAACTTTATTTTAGTCAATTATTTAACAGATTATCATCCATAGAACAACAAATTGTTTTAGAATTAAGTAAATTTAATCAACCTGTGTCAAGAGAAGAGATGAAACAAAACTTAGACATATCATCAATGGAATTAATTAATGGTTTGCAATCTTTAAAACAACGTTATTTACTGACAACAACTGTAAAAGACAAAGTTTTGTTTAATTTATCTCCTGTGTTTAGAGAGTATTTGAGAATTAGATAAGCTGCGCCAGACAAGACAAATTTCTACTGTATTAAGCAATAATTTCTGGGATTTAATCAACAGCAACTAATAATTTTTCTGGTGACAGTTGATCAACATATTCTTGAATTTGTTGCCGAATTTCTAATGTATTCATAAATAATCCCTAGAATTTCCAGGAAATCATAACATAAATATATCTCTTATTCATAAAAATGAGCATATAAATCTGATTCAGGAATATATTTACTAGCTTGGCGAAAAATGGCCCGACAAGTCCCTAAATCTAATTGTTTATGATTAGGTATTGTTAATGTTTCTTTTCCTGTTTCGCTTAATCTCCGCAATTTAATATGACTGCCTTTTTGGCTAATAATCTCAAAACCAAATTGATTTAAAATATCAATTACTTCCTGTGCTGATAATCTTCTTAACTTAGGCATAAGTCGGCTGGAGTTCAAAAACAAAGCGAATAGCGGGATGCTCAATTAATCCAAAATCTTCGGGATTTTCCCCTTCCAAATGCAGAAAAACTGCATCAGTACAATTTTTCACAACTTCATCCAAACTATCCCCTTGAGTAACAACAGAAATTTCTATACATTCAGCCACATAACCAAAATCATCACCCGTATGAATTATGGCTGTAATACTTTCTTTGTTCATAAATAATCTCTCGGATTTTAAGGAAATTATAACGTAAATAGCTTTTATAGCAGATGTAGCCCATAGTCATCTGTGTTTTACTTCTTACCCAGTCAAGCAACTTCCACCGTCATCTATTGGAAATCTTCTTTAATCTCAGGCGATTTAGCGCCGGAAACACATAAACTAACGATTGGGTTATGACTAAACTGTAAAGTCTGAACCCTTAAACACCGTAGACACGAAGGACAAAACACGAATGACTACATTTCTAGATACTGCTATTGATGCAATTGTCGCCCGCGAAATTCTGGACTCACGGGGTAAACCAACGGTTGAGGCTGAAGTACATTTAGCCAATGGGGTTGTGGGACTAGCACAGGTTCCCAGTGGTGCGTCTACAGGCACATTTGAAGCCCACGAACTGCGGGATGATGATAAAAACCGCTATGGCGGTAAAGGGGTACTCAAGGCGGTGCAGAACGTCAATCAGGTGTTAGCACCAAAATTGTTAGGTTTGGATGCACTCAACCAAGAATTGTTAGACAGAACAATGATTGCTTTGGATGGTTCTGGAAATAAAGCCAATTTGGGTGCAAATGCAATTTTGGCGGTTTCCCTGGCGGCTGCAAAAGCCAGTGCTGAGTCTTTGGAGGTTCCCCTCTATCGCTATTTGGGCAGTCCTTTATCGAATTTGCTACCCGTCCCGTTGATGAATGTCATCAATGGTGGCGCACACGCTTCCAATAATGTAGACTTTCAAGAGTTTATGATTGTACCTATTGGCGCGCCTTCTTTTAAGGAAGCTTTGCGCTGGGGTGCGGAAGTATTTGCAACTCTCAGCAAGGTATTGGATGAAAAAGGTTTGCTGACTGGTGTAGGTGATGAAGGCGGTTTTGCACCTAATTTGGAATCTAACCAAGTGGCTTTAGAATTGCTGGTAGCGGCGATTAAAAAGGCTGGTTATAAGCCAGGGGAAGAAGTGGCTTTGGCTTTGGATGTGGCTGCTAGTGAGTTTTACAAAAATGGGCAGTATGTCTATGATGGCAAACCCCACTCTCCGGTTGAGTTTATTGATTACTTGGCTCAATTGGTTGACGAATATCCCATTGTATCCATTGAAGATGGTTTACATGAGGAAGATTGGCAAAGTTGGCAATTGCTGACCCAAAAGGTAGGTTCTAAGGTGCAGTTGGTGGGTGATGATTTATTTGTGACTAATGCTACCCGCTTACAAAAGGGAATTGAGCAAAAAGCCGCTAATTCGATTTTGATTAAACTCAATCAAATTGGTTCACTGACTGAAACTTTGGAAACCATTGATTTGGCTAACCGTAACGGTTTCCGGTCAGTAATTAGCCATCGTTCTGGTGAAACCGAAGATACAACTATTGCTGATTTAGCTGTGGCGACTCGTGCGGGACAAATTAAGACTGGTTCTCTGTGTCGTAGTGAACGGGTAGCAAAATACAATCGCTTGCTGCGGATTGAGCATGAATTAGGCGATCGCGCGGTTTATGCTGGTACTGTGGGTTTAGGACCTAAGTAGAAGAGGCAGGGGGGCAGGGAGCAGGGAGCAGGGGGGAAGTATTTTTCCAGTACCCAGTCCCCATTCTCCGATTATGGATAAAATCCGACTTTGGGTAAACCCAAGGTTTCATCCCAGCCCATCATCAGGTTCAAACATTGTATTGCTTGTCCCGCCTGTCCTTTAATCAGGTTGTCAATGGCTGACATGACTATGACTCGACCTGTGCGCGGGTCAACTTCTACACCGATGTAACAAAGATTACTACCACACGCCCACTTGGTTTGAGGATAAATGCCACTGTTGCAGATTCTCACCCAAGGGGCGTGGCGATAGAAGGCTGAATAAATTGTAATTAAGTCATCTCGCACTAATCCGGGATCGCGGAGTGTGGCATATACTGTGGCTAAAATCCCCCGCACCATTGGAATCAGATGGGGGGTAAATTGAACTGTGACTTCGTGTCCGGCTAAATCACTACAAATCTGCTCAATTTCCGGGGTGTGTCGGTGACGACTAACACCATAAGCTCCTAATGAGTTATCAGCCTCTGCTAGTAATAAGTTAACTTTGCCTTGTCTTCCGCCGCCTGATGTGCCTGATTTGGCATCGATAATGGCGGTTTCGGGGACGATTAAGCCTTGCTTAAGTAGGGGCGAAAGGGCTAAAAGGCTGGCGGTGGGGTAACAACCAGGACAGCCCACTAACTGGGCTTCGGCAATGCGATCGCGGTACAATTCCGGTAAACCATATACTGCTGTAGCGGCGGTTGTGCGATCGCTTCTTTGAGTACCATACCAATTAGTGTAAGTCGTCAAATCGCTAAATCGATAGTCGGCACTCAAATCGAGGACTTTACAGCCTTTTTCACACAATATCGGGGCAATTTGGCAAGCCAGCCCATTTGGTAGCGAGAGAAATACTACTTCACAACGGTGAGCAATTACTTCTGCATCTACTGCTTCGATTGGCAAATTAACGAGATGAGCCAGATGAGGGTAGAGGTCTCCAAAGGATTTACCTGCACTACTCTCACCGCCTAAATAAACTAGTTCAACTTCTGGATGTTCCATCAGTAATCTAACTAGTTGCACTCCGCCATAGCCTGACGCGCCAACAATTCCAACTGGTACGCGTCTAAAATCACCCATAGTTATGAAATCCTTATCCGTTTTTGGTTAATTGAGTTGGGAATATGATTTAAATAACATACAAATTTTGGTTTTTAACCTCACCCCACCATTAAATTGCGTCTAAATATCCCCTGGTGGTTGCTAATCATACAGGTTAGTGTATTTTATTAAATCCGCATTCCTGGGGAAATTTTCCCCCATAAATCCCTAACTTTGGGGATAATTCGGGGATTTGAGCCTTTCGGTGTTGCAGTTAACTGATCAAATCAATGTTAGTCTACTTCTGTCTTACATAAACGAGCTACAATTTAAAATAAGAAATTGTAAAAAAAATTAACTTTTGGTAGCTGGAAATTTTCTGTGTCAAAGCCTAAGCCTACACGACAGTCTGAATCTACTCCCTGGAATGGGGAAGACACCCGCACGGGTGTAACTCCGACCGTAGGGGAAAAAACTGATAGCGCTGCCTCCTCAACCCCAGCCTTTAAATTTGATTCTATTGATGCTGCTTTGGCAGACTTAAAAGCGGGTCGTGTCATTGTGGTGGTAGATGATGAAAATCGAGAAAATGAAGGCGATTTAATCTGTGCTGCCCAGTTTGCCACACCGGATATGATTAATTTCATGGCGGTGCAAGCTAGAGGGCTAATTTGTCTGGCGATGACAGGCGATCGCTTGGATGAATTAGATTTACCATTAATGGTGACTAACATCACCGATACTAACCAAACTGCATTTACAGTTAGTATTGATGCTGGACCTGAGTTGGGTGTTTCTACGGGAATTTCTGCCGAAGACCGCGCCCGCACTATTCAAGTTACCCTCAACCCAGCGACAAAACCTACAGATTTACGTCGTCCTGGTCATATTTTCCCGATTCGTGCCAGGTTGGGAGGCGTACTCAAACGGGCGGGACATACAGAAGCGGCTGTTGATTTATCGCGATTAGCAGGGCTATATCCAGCCGGGGTAATTTGTGAAATTCAAAACCCCAATGGTTCAATGGCGCGGTTGCCCGAATTAATCTTGTATGCTCAACATCACAATCTTAAAATTATTAGTATTGCCGATTTAATTAGTTATCGTCTGCAACATGACCGCTTGATCTATCGTGAGATAGTCACCAAGCTACCTAGCCAGTTTGGTCAGTTTAATATTTACGGCTATCGCCATACTCTGGATAATACAGAACACGTTGCCATTGTCAAGGGTGATCCGGCTAATTTTAAAGATGAGCCGGTGATGGTGCGGATGCACTCCGAATGTTTAACTGGTGACGCTTTGGGTTCTTTGCGTTGCGACTGTCGGATGCAGCTAACATCAGCATTAAAAATGATTGAAGCTGCGGGTCAAGGTGTCGTAGTGTATCTGCGTCAAGAAGGGCGGGGAATCGGCTTAATTAATAAACTCAAAGCCTATTCTTTGCAGGATATGGGACTAGATACGGTAGAGGCTAACGAGCGCTTAGGATTTCCGGCAGACTTGCGCGATTATGGTATGGGGGCGCAAATGCTCATGGATTTGGGTGTAAAAAAAATTCGCCTAATTACGAATAATCCTCGTAAAATAGCCGGACTCAAGGGTTATGGTTTAGAAGTAGTTGACCGCTTACCGTTATTAATTGAAGCTAACGATTACAATTCTTATTATTTAGCAACCAAAGCCCAAAAGCTAGGTCACATGCTGTTACAGACTTACTTGGTTACTGTAGCAATTAATTGGCAAGAGGAGCCGGAATTAGTCACCCAACGCTATGAACGTTTAGAGAAATTACGGAATTTAGCTAAAAATAATCATTTATTGCTACAAGAAGAAGCGCGTCCCTTGGGGTTGGCTTTGTTTGCTCAACCATCATTAACAGTACACTTGGGTTTTGATCAAGCAAATGTTGCTGATAGTGATTGGTATAAACAGAATGGTCATCCTTACCTGCAAGCAATTTTCCAAATTCTCGATCATCTGGTAACTTTACCTGATGTTGAGAAGTTAGAATTTCTGATTTCTCCTGGTAGTGACCCCTTGAGTAACTTGCAGGTTCAACTAGACAGACAGAATTTTTCTTTGGATATTGTACCTTCGACGATATGCGATCGCTTAGAAACTCAGCAAATTTATAGCTTTACCAGGGGCTAGCGGCGCTGTGCGGAAGTCAAAATTCAAAAGTCAAAGAATGTAGAGACGTTCCATGGAACCTCTCTACAACGATTGCACAAAAGCGCTTTTAATTTTGAGCCTCATAGCTGGGATTAATCTGACGATAGGTATGAAGTAAGCGTAAAAATTTATTACCATCAAAACTAATGGGGTCAATTTTTTGACCAGAACGATCTACAGCTTGATGGGTAGTAATGCGATAGTCTGGAACTTGACTTTGAGCAATTAACCAAGCTAGAGAATTGTATTGTACCTCTGTATAACCACTATGAGACTTAAGAAAATTATTTCCCCGTCCGTCTGGTGGTGTTTCTAAAGAAACGTGATAAGCAAAATTATTCACAGAGGATGCTAAATTAGGATTAGTAGTCACAGTTTCAACACCATTGGGACTAGCAAAAACCGAATTAGCTGCCCCATAAGCTCGTTTATCTGGGGGGACTAAATAAACAATTGTGCCATCTAGTTTAATTAAAGCATGATAACTTGCTTGCACACTATCATCTTCGTTGAGTGTGTTAAAAAAATTCACAGCACTATCAGCAGATTCTGCTGTTTCATGAAGCACAATAATTGGTTGATTGTTCAGAGGTAAGCCATTAACGTCTTGAGAATAGCGTTCTCCATAGTTGCTGGGGTGTACTGAGGCGATTTCATATCGGGGTGTGTACTTGGCAAAAGCTTCTGTAGTTTTGTATCTCCCAGCACTTTGATTAGTGGTGACTGAAGGCGCGGGTAAATCTTCTGGTGGCTCATCCTCTGGGCTGTTTGATGATTGTAATTCTGCTTGTGGATATTGACTCCAGTCTGTAGTTATATCGGCAATTTCGGAATGAGAAGTTATTTTATTGCTTTGTATTCTTCCCAGGGACAAAACTATCATTAGTGTGGTCAACATCAGGGAAATCAGTAATACTCTAGTAGCCCAGTCTATAAACTTCATTTTGATAATATTTATAAAAAAACTAAATTTAATCTTTCATATTCTAATTTAACTCAAAATAAGTTATTGTTTGTCACTATTATTTGAGGTGCTTCTGCTATCCAATGGACTATATAAATAGGACTAAATGTGAATTTTATGAATGTTACTTCAGCTAGATTTATAGTTAATATATTTTTTTAGGATATAATTGAGTTAACGAGGATAGGAAATAATTCTATGAAAAAACAAAATCAGGAAAAAGAATATTTTCTTCAGTATCTTTCCACTGCACCTGTTCTTGCAGTCGCTTCAGTTATAGTTGCGTTCTCTACTTGGGCAATCTTTAATTACATTTTCCCTGACCTTCTCTTTCACCCTATGCCATAAGCATTTATATAATGTGGCTGAGGAACTTTCGTTGAGAGTTGGGTTGCAAATTGTGTAACCCAACCTACAAATTACGATTGATAGTTGCTTAAACTCAGGTATCTACGCAGAATATTTTGGGTTTTTTCTAGTAATTCTGTTTCTAATTCACCTAGTTGTTGAGTTAAACGAATTTTGTCAAATGTCATCGGTTCAACGCATATCAAAAGACTGTCTACAGAAAGTCCATTTTGTGATGATGAAGGTACTGCAACTACCGCAGGTGAAATACGAGGATTATTAGGTTTGGCGGAAGTAAAAGGTAAAACTGTGACTTTGCTGCGTTGGTTGTTAAACAAAGTCCCAGAAACTATGAGTGCTGGACGAGTTTTTTGAATTTCTGTACCTACAGAGAAATCAAATGTTACTATCCAGATGCTTCCCATTCGGTAATCGCTATATTTTGCCATTCACTTTCCCAACCTAATTCTAATTCATCAACCAAGGCGCAAGCGGCCGCTAGTGCTTCATCTTGTTGTTTTTCTTGCCATTGTTTCAAGAGATTTTCAATCAATGCACTACGGTTTTCAACTTTTTGGTCAATGTAATTTAGTAGTTCATCTGGCAATGAAATTGAGATTTTAGCCATATCCTACCCACAGTCATACTATCAGTAGTATATATTATTTTGATATTTTTTGGTAAACATGATGATTGTCCTTTGCAACCTCAGCCACTATTTACACTATTAGCTAATTATAGTGTTATGTGATAAAATTTAAACTATATTTATTTCTCCCAGAGGACAAATAAAATGAGTATTGAAGAAATTATTATAGACAAGGTAAGGATATTACCTCCTGATAGGCAACAAGAGGCGCTGGATTTTGTAGAATTTTTACTAGCGAAAATCCACAAACAAGGGTTATCAAATCAACCCCAAAAATCAGGTATTTCGGCTTTAACTATGGCTCAAGAATACATTGGTTGTGTGGAAGCAGCAAATGATTTGTCTAGCAATAAAAATTTTTTAGCATAGAGATAAATCCAGAGATTGGTATCGAGAAATATTTTATCTGTCATAGATTTTTTCTCGATTGAATTTGTAGTCTGGGGGGAGTGGGAAGGAGTAGTTATTAACTCGTGCTAAAAATTGCTGTATTTTGGATTCTTCAGAATCTATTTTTTGAGTAGATTCGCTTGGTTCGAGAATCATAATTTGTATGGTTTTGCCATGTGAAAGGGGTTTACTTGTGTAGTCCTATCTTTATTTATACTAACTTAATCAGAAACAATTTTTAAGAACTCTTCTGGTAACACTGCTGGGACTGAAGAAGCTACAAAATCGGATGTATTTCGTGTCACAATTATTTCTAAACTTGCAGCCATTGCTGCTGCACTTGTCACCGCATCTTCAAAATCTTTAATTGGACTTTGCAAAGCTTGGTGAATTACTTCATCTGTAACGCTGGCAATTTGAATGTGTTGCAATAAGGTTTCTATTAATTTACGTGCTGCTTCGCTACCGATTTGGCGACGTAAAATATAGAAAATATTAGTAACAGCGTGTCCTGAAACAAAGCCTTGTACCTGTTTTTTGATGACTGTATTTAATGCTTGTGCTGAGGCGACAACAAACGGTTGACGCTCTGCTAAAATATCCAGCAAAACATCGCTGTCAAATAATACCCGTTTCAACTATATTTCTCCTCTAGGTAATTAACATAAATTTCTTCTGGATTTTGTGATTCTAAGGGAATTACACCTATTAGGCTTTGTGTCCAGGGGTCAAGTTCAGATAAAGATTCTAGGCTTTGGAGAGGAGAAATAGAAGTATTATTTTCTAATTCTGTTTGTGGGTAACGCTTTTTGAGTAACTGAATAAAATCAAGTAGTAAGGTTTGAGCTTCTTCTGGTAAAGTATCAATATCTCTATATATTTCTTCAATTTTTATTACCATCATTAACTCCTACGTTGAGTAAAATTTTCGGTATTATTTTATTATAACTGAGGCGCACCGGATAATCTGGTAAATATGATGATTCACCTTTGCAACCTCAGCCAGTATTTACACTTGGGTTACTGGTTTGGTGGGTTATGCGATCGCTAACTCAGCCTACATACTATAACTTAATCTATTCAAAAACACGATTTTGTGCTATCAACTAATAGTTATCTGATAAAATATAAAGATAGACATTAGGATAATCAAAGCAATGTCACAAGCAGGACTAAATTTATTCATTCCTATGGAGTTACTCATCAACTCCTTAAGTGGGCTAAATCTATCAGAAAAAAAGCTACTTTGGGAGATTCTTGATCAAGCTATTGCTGAAGCTGAAGAAGAAAGTTGGGAAGAAGATGAAGCAACTGCAAGAGAGATTCAGTTAGTACGTGATGAATACGCCAATGGTGAATATACTACTTTTGAGCAGTATCTAAGCAATCAGCGTAAATAGATACTATGACGTACCAAATTATTATAACTAAATCTATTCAAAAACAATTAGATAATCTTCCTAATAATCTCAAAGAGCGTGTATATGAAAAGATTTGCCAGCTTGCAGACGAACCTCGTCCTAATGGAGTAGTAAAACTGAAAGGTTATGAAAATGAATATCGAATTAGAATTGGAGACTATCGCTTACGTTATGAAATTCAAGATCAAGAATTAATTATTTTACTCATTCAATGTAAGCATCGGCGAGAGGTGTATAAAAAATAGGTTTTTATCAATTTACGTGCGGCTTCGCTACCAATTTGGCGACGTGCAACCTCAGCCAGTATTTACACTTGGGTTATTGCTTTGGTGGGTTACGCGATCGCTAACCCGTCATCGCTGTGTTATCATCACGTCTGAGGTCAGAGATGATAAGAAAACTATCATTTGTTGTATTAATGGGTGTTGTCGTAATATCTTAATTTCTTGCTCATTGATATTACTAAATATTCTCTCGTTTATTGACTGTTCTTTTCCTAAGACTGTCTCTAAAAATTTTTTAGGTTTACTTTGGGCAAATTGCCATTCTAAATCATTAAATTTCCTTTGTGCCATTTTCTCAATTAATGATTTATCTTCTAACAATAAAATTTCTAATTGAGGAACAGCCAAAAATAATTGAAATGGAGTACCAGAAGATGCTTGATTTAATACATAATTAATTAAATCTTGCTTTTCAAATACTTGAGATTCGTGATCTGTATCTGCATCGATGACAAGAGCAACTGGTATTTTTCGAGTCGCTAGAAGTGAAGTAGCTAAAGAACGCGCTCTGTAAGAACTTTCACCTGCTATAAATTGGATATCTTGAATCAGATTTTTTGGCAGTAATTTCTGTAAAATCTCTATATTTGTTTCACTTTCTGCAATCATATATGCTAGTGTCATGAAAAACTCTCCGTTATAATGTCGTAGTTAGGGATACCTTTATGAACACAAACACGATATTTCTTGACTAGGGATTTACATATAAATTTATGTTGTAGTGAATATTCAATTTCTTCTCCTCCCCACAATAGAATAGTTTGAGGAGCAACAAACCCAGTTAATGTTACGGTGGCTTCTGTAAATCCAGTGCGACTAAACACGCTACCAATAGCTGTGGCTGGTCTTCGTAGTAGTTGATTTCGTAGCTTTGCTATTGGTTCAATATTAACCTCTTCTGTGGTATCTTTACATTCTATCAGGCAAGCTAGGCTGTCTGTGTATACCACGCCGTCAATTTGTTCTACTATTTTTCCTTTAATTTTTACACTATCAGGCCAAGCTACTTCAGCACCATCGAGTTGAAATGCGCGTAAAACTAAATATTCTAATGCTTTATCTGCATCCCAAAAATTGGAAGTATTTTTTGCTTTAATTTCTGACCATAATCTCATTAAATCATCCCAGTCATAGCTGGTAATTCTTCCTTGATATTCTGCATCTGTGGTCATGATTACATTTGGGGTGTGGTAAGCTGTTGAAGTTTTAACTTATATTACACCCTATTTATCCTCTAGGTAATTAACATAACTAAGTGGGTGAGGCGCACCGGATAATCTGGTAAACATGATCATTCACCTTTGCAACCTAAAGAAACAAAGGATTTAGGGTGGGTTAGGCGCAGAGATAGTATGTTCAACGTGAAGATTTTTGTTTGCAACCTAACCCACCATTTTAGTTTAGGTTATTGGTTTGGTGGGTTACGCGATTACCCACTAAAGGTATTACTTATTTCCTAAAAATTCATCTACTGTAATTTCTGCTTGTCTAATTAAACTTCTGAGTAACCCTGGTGCTAGTTCTTTATGATTGGGAACTGATAAAATGGGTTTTGATTCGTGCCAAAGTATGATATGACTTCCGGTTTGATGATCTACAGCATAGCCAAATTTTTCAAAAATTTTGATTGTTTGTTTACCGGAAATATTGGATAAACGTCCCATTTATACTAATACTTCTCCTACAAAAGATTGAGACTCTTTAGGTACATACGGTTTACCATGTTTTTCTAATACGTGAAGATAGCCTTTTATTGCATCTTTGATATTTTCAATTGCTTCATCTAAGGTTTTACCTTGACTGACACAACCAGGAAGTTCTGGTACTTCAGCAACGTAACCTAGATATTCTGAATCATAAGTGAAAATTACTTGAAATTTCATAGCGTTTTTTTTGGAGGTCTTTTTTAAATTTAATACATCACTGCTAATTTGCGCTTTGACGTTTGTTAATTCTTTCACTGACTGTTTGACGGATATCTTCCCAATCTTGAGCAGTCATTTCTGTTGCATTTCCAGAGTTTAATCCTTCTAAGAGCATGGTTTGTAGACGTTCATTTGCTTTCTGTTTTTGATCTTGTCGCACTAATTCCCGAAAATATTCACTGACGCTGCTGTAAGCACCTTGAGCTACCTGTTCTTCTATATAAGTTCGCATAGTATCAGGTAAGGAAATATTCATACTTTTCATAAGGTGATTTCCTGAATATACTTTTTTATACTATGGCAAATTTTGTCATTTTTTGCTATTTGCTCTAACCTACTTCTACAAAAATATTTTAAGCTGAAATCCAGTTTTCTAATTTCAACTTAGAAATTCGGCTATAATGACGAGTGTTATTAGTTACTAAAATATAGCTTTTCGTCAGTGCAACACTAGCAATTAGTAAATCAAAATCTGCAACTGGTTGTCCTATTTTGCGAAGTTCAGCTTTTAATTCTCCAAACTTTTTTACAGCATTATTATCTAAATTTATAACTTCAATATCTTGAATGAATTTTTCTGCACGAGTTAAATTTTCTGTGACTCGTTGAGAATTATAAGCACCAAAATATAATTCCGCAACGGTAATGTTGCAAATACAAATTTGCTCCCATCCTATTTGTTTAATTTTATCTCTAACTGAATTAATGTTTTTAATCCAGTAAATGCAAGTGTCAGTATCTAATAAATAAGTCATAAGCTAATATCATAGTTAGAAATAGTCCGACTATCATAAATTTCTTTGACTATTTCTTCTGCTGTGCGTTCATCTTCCCAAGCACCATGTTTTTCTATAAATGTGTCTAGTGGATGTGGTTTTTGTTTTTGGGTAGATGAGAAAGTTTTCTCATTTTCTATGTGTTGATTTTCTGGTTTTGGGTAATGCTTTTTGAGTAACTGAATAAAATCAAGTAGTAAGCTTTGAGCTTCTTCTGGTAAAGTATCAATATTTCTATATATTTCTTCAATTTTTGTTACCATCATTAACTCCTATATTGAGTAAAATTTTCGGTATTATTTTATTATAACTGAGGCGCACCGGATAATCTGGTAAACATGATGATTGACCTTTGCAACCTAAAGACACAAAGGATGTAGGGTGGGTTAGGCGCAGAGAATAATATGTTCAACGTGAAGATTTTTGTTTGCAACCTAACCCACCATTTTAGTTTAGGTTATTGGTTTGGTGGGTTACGCTGTCGCTAACCCACCCTACTAGCTAACCTAATCTAAAACTAAAGATGAACTATCTTTGTACCACCTACTATATTAGATAACATCTCTGATGCTATTCTTCGATGACATTTTTCAGGTGTATGTTCAGAACACAATAAGCATACTTTTTGATTAGTTAAGATTGGTTTATTTAACTTTTCTAAAGCATTTCGACCTTTGAGAAGACTTCGATATGAAGATTCATACTCTTCCCAGTTCCAAGTAGCATGATATTTATCACGCATCTCTTTAGTCGGAGCAAAATTATTCCAATGCTCGTATTTTATTTCTACAAGGTCAAGAAAATACTCTAAATCTTTTTTTTTCGTAAACCCTGCTAACTGACCAGTATTATTAAGACGGACATCAGCAACTAAATCAATTTTTTCTTTTTTTAATAATTCAAAAAAATCTTTTGCCGATTTTTTGGTAAATCCGATAGTGTATATAATTCCCATATTGTGTAACTAGCCAAATAATGATAATTGAAAGTAAATCTGAACTAATGAAGCATCTTCTAGTTTACCACTAGCTCGAATGTGAGTAATTTTTGCATTATTAATTTTATAATCTTTTGGTAAGTTTCGCAATAAAGTATTAGCTATAATTTTGTGCCGATGACAGTCACGAGGATCTTCTTCACTACACATTATTGCAGTTCTTTTGGAAAATGCTACACTCATAAGTTCTAAAATTCCAGTATTATATTCCTGGTCTGAATCATACTTATCATCTTGCCTAAATCCTCTAGAATTTTCTAATTCATCTCTACGTCCTCCCAAAGTATTTCCCATCCAAATATAGTCAATTCCATGTTGGAGCAATTCTGAAGATAGTTTTTCTTTAGTAAAACTTTGGTTGTATTTACTATAGGGAATACTTCTCACATCAACAATACACAAAACATTGTTAGCTTTCAAAAGCTCTATAAATTTATTAATGCAGTGGTTGGAATGACCAATAGTAAATAAGGTTAATTGATTGTTATTTTTAATTAAGTCTTTATCATTATTCATGGTTTATTTCTCTCATACATAGTCGCTAAAATCATAATCTAAATCAGCAAAACATTTTCCTTGTAACCAGTCTGGTACTGAGAAAACACCTGAAATTTGCCGCCATTTTTGACCTTTCCACTCTCTTGTTATACCAATTCTAATAAATATATCTTTACCTTGCAATGCTTTAGTCAATCTTGGTTGTAAATTTGTTCTATCTGTTTGCCAAAGAAACTTACAAACGGCTAACCAGTTTGCATCTGTTACTGGTAAGTGTGGGTGATAATCACCAAACTCATCATAAAATGACAAGTGACATTTTAACTGATCGTCCCATGTTCTAACTTCAATCTCAGGAACTTCACGGCTTTTGACAATAACAATTGAACGTGATTGTTCAGCTAATGCCTGTTCTAATGAAAAATCAGTTTTTTGATTAAGGATAACTAATTTTTCACTATCATTCGGTATACCTACTAATCTGGGTTGAACTTCACCATCAATTTCCCAATCTTCCGTATGAAATGCTGACTTAGCAACAGGGTTTAAGAACTCTAGTTCTACTTTAGCGAGAGGTTTTATTACTGCTTGTCCTTCAACGTAAAGAAATTCCTGCTTGATACCTGGTCTTTCAGGATAGTGAATCTGTGGTCTTACAAAGTTCCCTTGCTCGTCTATCCCACTCACACATACAAATCCTTCTCTCATTCTTGTAACACCAGTAACAAATATTATCTTCTTCATTGCTTTTTGTAATAGTATCTTACTTTTTAAGTACCCGTATTTTAACTAATACCAACTACATTTAACATTAGGAAGCGTAAATACACGCAATTAAAGCTTTTAGTCTTTTATGCGTGTATTTACGTGAAAGTTACTGATTTAAAAATCCTTAATGCACTAACTCAATAGCACGCTTAGTCAACGCTTCCGCAGTCAAGCCATTAAACGCCATCAACTCTCCCGCACTGGCGGTAGTTTCCCCACGCTTCCAGGCAAAAGTATCACGCTTGCAATTACTGCGTAACATAATTGGTTCCAGCATCGCCGCAGCACCACCAGTTACACCAATTAAGGCACTTCCATCAAATAATTCGGCAAATTTGGCATCATCCATAAAACCACCATCGGCTTCTGAACAAGTTTCCCAAGCTGTATCATTAGGACGATACAAACGGCGAGGGTTGATAATAGAAATAATCTTCACTCCAATACCTTCAGTTTCTAAGAAAGCCGCCGCTTCAAACACAGGAATTAATGTCATATCGCCAATGACTGCAAACACAACTTGTTTATCTCCTGGGACTTCTTGTAATAAGATGGCACCATCTTCTAAACCTTGCCGAGTTTGTTCTAAAGTTGTGCGAATTGGTAACGGTGACTTACTGGCTGTAATCACAATTCCCTTATTCTTTGTTTGCAAAGCCCAGTCATAACAGCCTTGGATACTGTTAGCATCAGGGGGAAATAATGGGAAGACATTTCCATTCCGCATCAGTGACGCAAAGTAAGCTTCAATTTCCGGGCGTTGGTGTGTCCAACCGTTGCGCCCTTGCTCTAATGCTCCGGCTGTAAATAATGTTATGCTAGACGGTGTTTGACGGCGCAATTCTGCCATTGCTTGGATGACTGTTTGCCAAATTGGTACACCGTTGATGGCAAAAGATTCATAAGAACACCATAATGTTCTCGCACCCATTAAGGCTAAACCAGCCGCTAAACCTGCACAAGCATCTTCACTCAATGGTTCATAAACTTGTCCGTTTGGTGCTTGGTTATATAAATCATCGGTTGTGGGGTGAATGATTTTTAATGCTTCATTAATGTTACCAATTCCTGATGCGGCGTTTCCGTCGGCGTTGGTGACTAAGAAGTTACTATCTTTTTTACCCACATATCCCACTAATTTACCCATTACGGTTGTGGCAACTTTGGGATCTCCACCTACTGTATATTCTTCTAATGGTAATTGTCCTAAATCTGCTAAGGGTAATTCAAATTCTGTAACTACTGTTTTCGCTGCGGGACCTCCTCCGGCGCGTTCGGCATTTGTGCGGACTAATTCCCAAGCTTCTACTGATAAAGCACGGGTTTTTAATGCACTGATAATGTGCGGCGCGTCTAGGGTATCTTTCGGATAAAGGTTGTGAGATTGGGAACCCAGGGCGTGAACTCCTGCGCCTTTGAGTTGTTTAATGATGAATACCGTTAACTGTCCATTCATCGCAGAATGGGCGGCTTTATCTATTCCCAAAAGTACGGCTTTGGTGAAGGCTAGGCGCTGCTCGAAGGAAAAGACGGTACTATCTACATAATCCCCTGGTTGGTTTTGGTCGTCAAAGTCTTTCGCATCCACTAATACGACTTCCGCAAAACCGTTTCCTTGCCAGTAGGCTTTCATTTCGGCGTTGGTTTTCAGGGAAACCATACTATGATGTTCTTGGCTGTAACCATTCCACACCATGACGGGTAAGAAGTTGGTGACGCTAGGATATGCTGTGTTAAAGTGGGCGATCGCACTGACAATATAAGGCTCACCCAATCCACCATCACCCACAGTAAAGGGGAATAATTTATCTTGATGCAGCAAGGCGGCGGACATAGCAAAGTGTTGTCCTTGTCCTAGTGGTCCAGCCGGTGCGAGAATGCCAGGAATGAAACCGGAAAGGTGTCCTAAGAGTCCGTGCTTTTCGCGGAAGCGATCGCGCAATTGCTGTACTGTAGAAATGCCCATGTCTTCCAAGGAACGATCCAAAAACATGGCACTATAGAATCCAGGGGCGTGGTGTCCCACTTCGGTGATAATATTCTTATGACCCAGCATTACTAGGGCTGCATAAGCTTCTGCTTGACTGGCAAAACCGCCTGGGTGTCCAGATGCTTTACTAGCTGTAACTTGCAGCGTCAGGTAGCGCAGGGCATCAGCAGCAAGTAAAGTTTGATAGACGGCTGCGGCATCTGTAGGGTCTGCGATCGCCTTCTTGCCAGACTCTATAGCTGGCATTATACCATATTTTTCAAAATTTGGTAACGCCTCACCAAAATATTGAATCCCTTCACAAAAATTAGGTAGGGCGGAAGATGCTTTTGATGTCATGCTGAGAACCTTATAAAAAGAGGACAAATTCTAGATGCTTGATGAATTTAACAAAAATTTTACATCTTTGAGGTAGTCAGAACTTATTGCATTTTCGCAAGGTGAGGATAAGGACTTTAAATAGTTGTCCAACAAACACTGAATTATTTTTAGTGAATTTAAGTAGTATTACTGCTTTAAACAGAAAAATTACACTTTTCTAATATACTCACATTTGCATATATCTTATTGTAGATACCTTCCTGAGTATTTAAAGTTTAAAGTAACCAGTATATGGAACTTAGGAGCGCAAAATTTGATGCCAGAAAACCAACGTTTAGAAGAACAATTTATATCACATCAAGCAGAACAAAGAGTATCTGAAAAACTAGATGCATCTGAACAAATTGATATAAATGTAGACACTGATGTGGTAAAAATTGTCCAGGGAAAAGCCGAGAAAGTTTCTGTTGCAGGTCAAGGATTAGTAATACAAGAAAATATCCGGGTGCAGGAAATAAAACTGCAAACAGATAATATTTCCATAAATCCTTTAAGTGCTATTTTCGGTCAAATTGAACTGAATGAACCTGTAAATGCGGTGGCGCGTATTGTCCTCACAAAAACAGATATTAATCTCGCTTTGACCTCAGACTTAATTCGTAGTTTGGTAGCCAACTTTCCGTTAAATGTAGACGGCGAAATTATCAGTTTTGAGCCGCAACATACTGATATATTTTTACCTGGAGATGGCAAAATCGGGTTCAATGCCACAGGGCTGCTAAAATCAGAGGAAAATACGCGTTTATTAGGTGTGACATTGACTTTTATCCCCCGGACTAATTCCCAACCCATCTTGCTGTCAAGTGTCACTTGTACTGAAGGAGAAGGAATTTCTGTAGAACTAATTTCAGCATTTATGCAGAAGGTAAAAGAACTAGCAAATCTACCTTTTTTGAAGTGGGAAGATATAGCATTTCGGATTATAAATATGGAAGTTGAACAGGAAAGTATTACACTAATGATCGAAGCGAATGTGAAGCAAATTTCAGCATCACAAATTGAGTTTATCAACCAGAAATAAAATCAATCGCAGTTAATTAATTACCATGATCAAAATCATTGCACTGCACCCCGCTTGTAGCGCTAGTTAACTATTAAAATCAATGAATTTCTGTGACTAGCCATTGCCACTCTGTAACTACATTGTTGGGGATTTTGAGAACTAATGGCTTGCCGTTTTGAGTAGGCACATAAAGTTTGAGCGCATCGGTGGTTGGCAATTGGGGTAAAATGTTAGTGAATTCATATTCACCTACATTGGGGGCGGGTGCAGCTAAAGCATAAGCATCAGATGCACTGAGCAATTTTCCTGATGCTGCCTCAATTTCTAATGGTTGGGGGTGGGCAATTTCAGCGATACCAGGAAAACCCACCACACGTAACCTGAAGTTTTGGACTGGACTGTTGTCATTTTGTTTGAACAGCAGCACTTGCCAAGCGTACCCTTTCTCATCTTTGAGAGATACTTGGGAATGGTAGCGCAAAACACCAGGGGAATCATGATGTTGCCGCAGTAACGCCTGTGCTGATTCCATACCCCATCCACCAAATGTCAAGGCCATCAGAATTATTAGGGTGCAACGCCACAAATTTTGCCCAATTTTGCGCTTCAGGTGACACATAGAATTAATATTTATTGGGGAAAAAAACTTAATCCTAACTATAACTATTTCTATGATTGCACCAAAGATAGGATGATGCCAATCAGGGAACCTAAAAGTAGCACCATACTACTCAGAGAACTGATACCGAAGCCAATCATGCGTTTTTCGGCGGCTTGATAATATCCCCAAGCGTAAACAATGCGACCCAGAACCCAAACTGCACCAATACCCGCCCCCCAGAATTGGCTGAGGTATAAAGAAAATAACCATAAAGCGGGAAGGAAGAAAACCATTTGCTCTAGAGTATTTTGTTGCACACGCACCACTCTTTCAAAGTCTTGGTTTCCGGTCATTTGGGGAGGTAAGACTTTGTATTTGGCTCTGGCTCGACCAACATTAATGGTGATGACCAAATATAATAAAAGTGTCAGAGCAGTGATTAGACCAGTCCAGGGCAGCATAACAAAATCCTTGCGTAAAAATATCAATAAAGCGATCGCTCAAACAGTAGCATTAATCCCGCCGCATATCCACAGGTGTAGCACACCGCGAATTAACACAACGGGCGATATTTGGCAATTAAATGTTTAAATCGCGCAAAGCTAGGCGAATTTGCTCTACACGCCTGCGATTGACTCCCAGATCCGATTCTCCTATGCGAGATGCCGAACGGGTATGAATCACAGGCTCATTGGCAGGTAAATAAAACTCTACATCATCCACAAATTTAAAGATGCGGCTTTTAGATAGAGCATGAATGTAATTATCTGTTTGTTCTATCACCTCTGTGCGGGGAACAACACCGAGAACTTTCAGTAAAGTTGCTCGTGCTGCATCGCGGTCTACATGATAGGTAATGGGGTCAATGGCGTGTTTAGCATCAGCGTCTTGGCTGACAACACAGTTATCTGAAGCTGGACAAGAACTCAGATGACCATTTTCAACTCCCAAACCAGAAGCCCAACTAGGGGCAGGAAGTATTAAACTACTGACCAGAGTGAGGAAGATGACAAAAGTGATCATCCGCCGGAGTCGCTGTGTGAAGACTGTTAGTAGATGGGACATGATAAAATGATTCCTTAAGCTTTCAATCGCACTCAATTATTTTAGGTTTTTTAGGGCGGAATCATCAAACTGTGAGCAGTCCCAATAGCCTATCATCTGCAAGCGAGCCATCGCTCACCAAATTTTGGGAATCAACTGATGATTAAGTCTAAAATCACACTAACAACTGGATTAGCAATTAGTTTCATGTTGGGGTTATTTACCAGCACTCCTGCCCATGCTCAAGAAATATATATTGACAATACCTGCCAACAAAATCAGCAATTAGACGAGTTTGACAGATTTACGGTGATGTCCAAATTTGAATTTCAAACCCAAGGACAAACTTATTGGTTTTATTCAGGTCAATATATAGATGGTTCTCCCATTACCTGTATTTCCCGACCAGGATTTAAACAAGCAAAGCTTTTAAATATCCCACAAATACAATCTGGTTACATCGATAATATTCGCAAAGATCCACGTAATAAAACCGCCTTTCTCGTTACCGTCCGTGATGGTAATGGCTCTTATGTACCAATCACCCAATATCGACTCAATTTATCTAAACCTGACAAACCCGTAATTAGCAAACTCAGGTCTTGGACATCAAGAGAGTAATTTCCATTCTTGTTGGCTGAAATTTCCGATAAATTCATCAATTGCTCCTTCCTCAAATCCTTCCTTGACTCAGAAATGCTAGAGCATCTTTCTTTCCTTAATTGGTTCTGCCGGATTTCCTGCATAAATAGTCATCGATGCCAATGATTTAGCAGCAACTCCACCTAAAGTCAACACAGCACCTTTCCCAACAGTAACGCCAGGACCAATGACTGACTTAGCGGCAATCCAACTACTTTCTTGAATATAAATGGGGGCAGTTTTCAACTCAAAATTAGGGTGACTCCAATTATGATTCCCTGTGCAGAGATACACACCTTGAGATATGCAAACATGACTTTCTATAGTCACATCAGCGAGGTTATCTATCCAAGTATCTTCACCAATCCAAACATAATCGCCTAAAGTTAACCGCCAAGGAAACTTCACCCGCATTCCTGGCTTAATGCGAACACCCTGACCAATACTAGCGCCAAAAATCCGTAATATCCCCACCTTCACAGATGAGATGGGAAGCCAAGGACTCTCAACTAAGGGAGATCCCAGGAAGTACCACAAAAGCTGTTTCCAGTAGGGTGCGCCAGGGGTATAACTGCCCAGGGTATATTTATCTAGCCGCATAAGATGGCTCACGAAAACGAGGGTTAAAGCTGGCTCCAGTCCGACCTGATACAATCCACAGTAGGGAACGTCCACTATCCCTGACAATGCGAACTATTGATTCTCTAGGTTTTGAGGAGGGGATAGATATGGGGGTAAAAGTTATGCCTTGACTACCCAGAACTATGGTGGCTATGGCTTTGGCTCTGGGCATATGAAAGCTCGAAGTAATTAAATATATGTGCTGAATGTTCTCGTGCTTAAAATCATCAACTAGGGTTGTGAAGTTGGTAACAGTGTCAACAGCACGGTAATCGAGGTGAAAGCGGTCGTTAGCAATATCTGCATTTTGGAAGATGTCCAGGGCTTTTTCTGGAGGGCTACCGCTAGAAACCCAGATATCTAACTGGGGATATTTTTGGGCAAATTGAGCCGTAAATTCTTCTCGATCTGGACCGCCACCAAGGGTAAGGATAGCTTGGGGATGGGGAGACTGGTAAGAGGCGATCGCTAGTCGGACGGGAATTATGCTCAATAATCCTAGTATAAAACCTGCTATAATTACAAACCCATATTTTTTGTTCAGCTTCAACATGGCAGCAACTGAAATTAGTTTTTCATTCTACTGTATTCTATACATTGAGAATGGCTTGGTAAACTGAAGCTAATTTCTTAGCGATCGCTGGCCATGAGTAGTGTTCTAGAGCAAATAGCCGACCATTGTTACCCAATTCATAGCGTAACTGGGGTGAGTTGAGAAGATGAGCAATCGCTGCTTGTAATGGTTCTATTTCTCCTTCTACAATGATTCCGGCTTTGGCTTGTGCGATTTCTGGGGCAATTTGCACACCTGGGGTTGTGATAATTGGTAAACCAGACACCATCGCTTCTGCTAAAGCAATGCCGAAATTTTCCGAATAAGTTGGTAACACAAACAAGTCAGCACCTTGTAATAGCAAATCTTTCTCATATCCACTCACAAACCCCACAAAGGAAGTTTGGTTGGTTATGTTGACATCTTCCACCATTTTATGTAAAGATTGAACATATAGATCATCTCCAGAACCAGCTAGAATCAAGTGAAACTGTTGTTGCTGTTTTCCTAACTCACCTAATGTTTGAATCAACAGTTCAGGACGTTTTTTATAGTGCAGACGAGAGAGAAAAAGCACAACCGGAATTTCCTGAGAAATATTGTAGTGATGTCGCAATTTAGATTTAGCATCAGGAATCAATTTGGGAGCATTAACTCCCAGAGGTAAAACGATTTTAGCCGGCTTCACGTCAAATCTGATGGCATCCTCAAGCTCACCTGAAGACGTACAGTGAATAGCCGCAGCATTATTTAAATTGCGTCGCTCAATTAAATAGCTATAAACTTGCTTTTTTAACTGACTTTGTGCCAATGCCCAAGGGGTTAATTGTCCCATAATTCTCACCGTGTATGGAACTTGTTGCCACTGGGCAACTATAGCAGCACAGGTAGGAAGATAGGAAAATAAATAGTGATTATCTAAAATATCGTAATTTTTGATATTTTGCCACAGCCAGCGTGTAAATGCCCAAGAAGGTAAAAATGCTTTTATCCTAGCTACACGGGGAAAAAACCAAACTGGTAATCCTTGATATTCTATCAGTTCTGATAGCGGTACATCTAGCAATAATCCGTCATCATCATTAGTAGTGGCAATTTCTACATCAATTCCCTCTGTTCTTAAAGCCCTTACCAAATTCAACACTACCTGAGTTGGACCGCCGAGCTTAGGGCTGATGGAAGGAATTATGTGTAAAACTTTCATTTTATAGAATACTCAAAATAATATTTATCTTCGCAGGTACTGCGGACGTAAACGTTTACTCCCCAATAAACCGGGAAAAGTTTTAGCAATAAAGATTAACCCCAAAATAGGTAACATTGATGTTGTAAAGACGATCAGACTACGCATAGAAATCACAGCTGTAAAAAAGCCAAGTGCATTGACGACTATACCATATCCGGTAGTATGAAAAGCCGCCGTGCGAGACCACCAGTTAGCCAAAATTCCTAAACAAAGGGATATTAAAATTACTGCCAATATCCCACCGATCATATAGCTTTCACCAACATAAGTTGCCGCCACAGTCCAACCCTCTGCACCGACAACTTCTTCGATGGATGTACTCAACCCTTCTGGTTTATTTGGCCATAGCACTCTAGGTATGGGTTTTGTAAAGAATACAAACAAAAGTTCCAGTCCTAAAAAATCATGTTTATTAGGAAAGGCATCTACCAATAAACCCATACTCCAAAGGTTGTAGTCAACTGATAGCGTTGCTTGGACTTTTGGAGTAGCGTAAGCCGCAATTGCTAAATATTGAGTTATCCCCATGTCTCTAAACCCCAGCATATGACGGGTAGCAAACACCATCACATAACCCAAGACTCCAAGAGGAAGACAAACATTGAAAAGATTAAACCGTTTTAATGTTAGTAAATATCCCCCCAAAAACGTGGCAATGTAGGAAGCAAACACATTGCGTGTACCTCCTGCAAATCCTTCAAACAAAGTGAATGCAAAGATCAACATCACTATAAATACCTGCCAACCGCGAAAAGATTGACGACGATTCCAGATAATACCTGCCAGGGGAGGTATAACATAGGAGAACAATTTTAATTCCGACAAAAATACTCGCCAGTCACCCAACTGTCCCCGCCCCCAAGGTACAGAAAATCGTGGACCTAATAAAGCTTCTATCAGTTTTTCAAGATTGAAATCAACTGACATCAGTATATAGAAGTAAGCCAGGAAAGCTGATATGAGGACGAATCTAAATAAAGCTTTATCAGGGATGTTACCAAAATCTAACCATTGTGGTGGTGTTGCCTTAAATAAGTTGATATGACGACCAATTGCTAAACCGCCAAAACCTATCAATAGCACGTCTAGAGCCTGCTGAGTTTGCTCAGGAGTCAAAAGTTGATTAAAATTTGTTTGTGGATATAAAAATTCAATTAATGTTAAGAAATACAGCGCTACTATACAAGCTAAATCGGCTCGAAATAAATTTTTCCATCCCCGTTTACTATCAAAGAAGATGTTAATACCAATTCCTATCGCTACGAAAATGGCAACTTGACGCGCCATAAGGCTGGGGATTTGGTCTATACTTATGTTGACGAATCCGATCAACAAGCCAGAGAGCAAGGCCAATGTTCCTGAAAATGTTGGTTTGGCTACGCGTATTTTATTTAATCGTGGTCTGGGTTCGGGATAATGTAAATTAGTGGGAATATTCATCAGTAAAGATATAGTTATTTAGCAAGAAATTCAGGAAAATATTTAACTTAATTTATGAAGCAGATCAACCCAAAGTTTAGCACCAACCGTCGGTGAAATTAATGCTGATGTTTGAATTGAAGCTGCACTGGCAGTTTGAATTTTATTTGGGTGCTGCACATAAATTTTCAAAATTTCTACCAAAGCATCAACATTTCCACAGGGAAATAAATAACCATTTTTACCGGGTTTGATCAAATCATAGGCCGCACCGACTGTATCTGAACAAACAATAGGTAAACCAGATCCAATCGCTTGGTTTACTACCACACCCCAACCATCATAACGACTGGGTAATACAAACAAATCTGCTTGGCGAAAAAATTCAGGTAGATTTTCAGGTGCTTGAAAGCCTGCATATTCAATATTTTGCCGTGTTTGTTCTGGTAGTGATTCTAGCATTTGAGGTAGTTCTGCTTCTTGTCCTACTAGAAGCAATCTCACCTGTAAACCGTATGCGAGTAAGCGATGAAAAGCTTGCAGCAGAATATCAACTCCCTTACGAGCTATCATTTGCCCACAGAATAAGATTGTCATAGGTGTGCGGGGGCGCTGAGGTAGATTGTGACTAAAGGTACTGAGATCACAGTAATAGGGAATATTCACAATCAGCTTACCAGGATATCTTTGGCGATAATCGGCTTCAGCTAGTGAACCGATGGCTGCGATCGCCTGGCATTCTTTCAAACTTTGCGCTAATATCCTCTGTAGTTTACTTTTCAAGCCACCAGCAGAACCTACTATCTTTTCACCCCAAAACACACAAGGAACCTGTTTAGCTTGCAATCTCAACAGCAATTGAGCCGTTAAATTCATGTAGCCATTGATCACAACTACGTCTGATTGCTCGATTTTAGGTAAATGCCAGTTAACATGAAATCTAGATGTTCCCCAATTAAGATTAAACCCTGGCAGGATTTTTTCGTATGGATATAGTGGTTTTTTAGGCCAGGGGTAAATAGTATATGCTGCCTCAAGATAGTATACATTCAGCTTGACATTAGGAACTTGGGATAGAGCATAGAAAAGGTCTATTTGATAGGGAGAAGGAAGAATAGAATAGAAAGTAATGTTTAACGTCTTCATAAATTTATTAGTTTGTGAAACTCAGAATAAATGCCTTATCGCTGGGAATTTACAGCAATCTGTAAATAAATGAAGCACGCATCTGAATATGATAAATCCTGTAGTTTGCGTAAAAAAGCCCGCCATTGTTTGCCTCAATTACATCAAGTATGCCCTATAGTTGGATTTAATTTTTTTATTGGGTTTTATATAGAATATATTTTTTTAGGGAATCAATTTAATTATTTTCAATTTCTACATATAGGAAGAAAAAATCCTACGTTTTCAGTGAATTTATGAAATAATGAATATAGGATTGGCAAAGCACAGAATGATTTTTTCAATTCTCAGATATTATCTAATGATTGAAATAGATTAGCAAGATTCCACCGCCATGTTGAAGCTAATCTATCAGACAGGGATGACAATTGTCCCGGATTGATCAAAATAGACTTAATTAAATGAGTAATTTCTTCCCCACTAACTTCATCCAAAACCCAACCATTCACAGCATCTGTAACTACTTTCCCACAGCAACGAGAAGCAATAATAGGTAATTTCCATGCTTGTGCTTCCAGTTGCGTTAACCCAAAGCCATCAGAAAGTGTGGGGAATAAAAATACATCAGCTTGTTGATAATATTGGGCTGTTTGACTGCGGTTAACATGACCTACCCAATGAATTTGAGGATGGGTTTGTAAATGAGGTGGAATCTTAATTTGTTGAGTTCCAACTATCCAAAATTCAACAGGGTAGCCTTCCAGCAGTCGAACTGCATCTAATAAAGCGGCAATTCCTTTTCTTAAAATCACCTGTCCTAAAAATAATACCCTCAAAGGACGCTCTTGAGAAAATGATTCTGGATAAGTACGGATAAATTTATTAGCTGCTTCTGGTGGAGTATATACCAAGGGAATGAGATGAATCTTTTGAGAATCAACACCAGTTTTTGCTAAAAGTTGACGTGACCACTCAGAATTTACCACAATCGCATCAGCTATATTACATTCTTCCTGCCACTTTTGCCAATATTCAATAGTTACTGGTTGCCAATTTCCACGATATTGGGGGTATCGCTCATACTCTTGAGAGACAATTATTTCCTCTTGAAGTCCTGGATCAATTTGTCCTAGAACAGTATACCAGCCCTGTTGTTTAGCAAACTTAAATAACTCTAAAGCAGCATAGCTGTAGGAAAATACAGCCACAGGTTTTGTCAACTGGTCAGCCAGTGATGCTAAAGTCTTAATTGTCTGTTTTTGAAACCATTGATTACGAGCAATAACTCGTTCCCAACCTGTATTTTTTTGCAGAATTTGAGTTAGTTCAAACTGAATTAAAGAAACATTGAAAGCGTGAACAGATGCTTGTTCTAAATCTGGGTGGTATCTTTCTCGTAAATTAGCTAAGACAGACTTAGGCAAAAAATTCAGTGTAGACTGAGGCGATACCCACGCATCTGTAATGAAGTGAGCCAGTTGTCCTTGCTGGTGTAAAGCTCTAGGGATAGTGTAATTTTCACGCGCTCCAATTTGACAGGATATCCAATGATAAGGTGCTATAGCCATTATTGCTCAGGAATTTAGCTAAAAATCCCTGACTTCTTCACGAAGTCGGGGATTTGAAAAGTGAATATCGACGTTTAATTTTGAAGCCTATCTATCGGTCTACTATAACCATTAGATTATGATCATTCATACTACGATTAAGCAACAATAAAGTCTGCTGCTGTTAGGCTAGCAACTGGTGAACCTCCACTAAGAACTGTTGCGAAGAAGCCACCATTAGCTCCTGAGCCAGCAGTGCTACCGTTTTCATTGTAATACAAGAAACCATTAAATGTATTGTAAACAATGCGTTCACTTCTAGCACCCATACCAAGATTTTGATTACCAAAGTTGCTTGCGACAAAATCAGTAGCATTCAAATCTGAACCAGTAAATGATACTGCCCCAAAAGTAGATAATAGAAGTTTAATCTGATCTCCTTGTCCAGCAGAACCACTGAAGTCTGTAATTGTATCCTGTCTGATAGAAGTACTTCCAGAGCCTGGCGACGCTTAAACCTGCACCACCAAATTCAAAAGTATCAGCACCAAGGCCACCAGTGAGACTGTCAATACCCACTTTTCCATTCATAGTGTCATCTCCAGACCCACCTATGAATATATTATTACGAGTATTACTAGAATCTATGTCAATAACAGTCCCAACAGTGTTAGTTAGTGTGATGTTAACAATATTCGTTCCAGTGACATTAATGTTTTCAACTTCCGCGTCTGTACTCCATGTAGCACTTACAAAAACAGTATCCGTGCCTTCTTCCAGAGCTTCAACTACTAAATCACCAGCATTGTCAACAAAGTAAGTGTCATTTCCAATACCACCTTCCATGTAGTCAGCGCCAGTACCACCAACTAACGTATCATTTCCCACTTCGCCGTACAAACTATCATTACCAGAGCCGCCATCAATGTAATCGTCACCAAAGGAAGCGTAAATGGTATCGTTACCAGCAAGTCCATATAAAAAATTGTCGCGACGATTACCGATGATTTGATTGTTAGCGATATTACCTGTACCTGTGATGGGACCTCCCAATTTATCCCCAGGTATCACACCATCTAGGACAGCGAGAGTCAGGTTCTCAATCAAATTGGAAGCAACAAAATCGACTCCTGGTTGACCATCTGACAAACTAAAGTCAACATGGGAAAAAACCGTATCGATACCACCACCATCAATATATTCGTCTATAACTAAATTCCCATTGGTATTAAAAACGTTGTAAGTATCATTTCCAGCACCTCCTCTCAAAACACCTGTATTCCCATTAGTAATCTCTAAAATATCATTACCGTTTCCACCCCGGAGAGTCGATCCAGTTCCCCCTTTTAAAACATCACTACCATCACCACCGATGAGAGTGGTGTTATTGGCGTAACTCAAAATCAAGTCGTCCCCTGACGAGCCAGTTCCCGTAATCCCATTAGTACGCAGGAATAGATTCAATTTTGTTGATGTTCCCTGCACTGAACTCAAATTAAAATTGATAGTAGTATTGATTGTTGCAGAACCACCATCATTATTTACGACATCACCGGGATTATCAACGTAATATATATCATTTCCAGCACCACCATTCATTATATCTGCACCACTACCGCCATCCAGCTCGTCGTTTCCATCGCCTCCATTCAGAACATCGTTACCCGCAAGTCCTCTAATCAGATCATTGCCTGCCGTACCATTTAAGATATCATCCAGACTTGTACCAACAATAATTGCCATATTTGTCAACTCTTCTTAATGTTTTTTAATTTTTATATGCACAGAGATACAATCCACAAGCTAACTCAACTTAATCTCCTTTGTCTAGGATCAAATCATATCTTTACGAAAACTAAAAATTATCATCTCACATTTCTTGATTGAGAAGCTCATATAAATTCTTTGTAAGGCTAAACATTATTTTTAGCCAAACCTACTTACCTCCCTTTAGTAAGGGAGGTAAGTAGGCGGTGGGGTTCTTTCTATGCAGCTTTATATTAAATTGGTATCAGGTTACTATCGCTATTTTATTACTCTGAAAAAATAAAATTAGTAGCTACGTAATAATAACTAAACTATGCTAAGGAATAGTCAAGATTTTTCCCGTTGATCAATTTATGGGTGAAAAATTACTTAGATCCAGATCAAGAAAAACTCAGGTTTTCATCCCAGAGGTGGTTTAATACAAAATATAGACCTTCTAAATAAATAGGACTTACGCACAAGTCACGGAAAAACGAACCACAGAGGCACAGAGGACACGGAGGAATGAGATTTTGAGAGGCTTCGCAGTGAGCGTCAGCCGTTAGCGAAGCTTCCCGAAGGGTACGGTTTTGTGCGTAAGTCCTGATAAAATGTGAACATTTATCTTTTTTCTCTTCCTCTGTGATCTCTGTGTCTCTGCGGTACGTTAAAAAAAATACCGTTCAGAAATTAAACCGGATGCCTATATTATTATCTAAAAGTCCACGACTCAAAGATTCCTAGTATCAATATGAATTTCCACTCAAGCCATAGGTTACTTTATTTCTCTCCAGCATGGACAGGGGGATTAGCTGACTATGCCCATGAACAGGCGCAAGCTTTTGGACGTAGGGGGATTGAAGTTACCTTACTAACTTCTCCCGCGTACAAAAAAGAAAAGACTAATTTATATAATATTAAAAACACTCTAGTCACTACAGGGACATTTAATTTTCCTATCTCTCTAGTGAAAAAGGCAGTCTTAGCAGCTAATATACTTCAAAATTACGCTAATCTTGCTCAGACTATTGAAAATGAAGGTTTTGAGTACGTTTTATTCGGCTCTTATGTAGAATATCTAGCTCCTGTTTGGGTGGCTCCTTTGCGTAAACTGGCAAAAAAGGGTGTAACCTTTGGATCGATTATTCATGACCCAGTTAGAGAATATGTAGTAGGGCCATTGTGGTGGCATCGCTGGTCAATTGCATGTGGGTACTCGTTTCTGAGGGAGGCTTTTGTTCATGAAGCCATTGAACTAGATACAGTCAAGCCCATGCCGCAACTGCAAACTACGGTCATTCCCTGTGGTCTTTATTATTTCCCCAAGGCTGAGAATAGCAGAGAAAAAGTGAGGACAAAATTAAACATTCCCCAAGAGGCTAAGTTGCTACTGTCTTTTGGTCATATTCGAGATGGCAAAAATCTGGATCTGGCATTAAAGGCGATCGCCCATTTCCCCAACGTTTATCTAGCGATCGCAGGCAAAGTTGTCTCATCTACTCAACGACCTGTAACTTATTATCAAGACTTAGCCCAGAGTCTTGGCATTGCTGAACGATGTCGTTGGCTAATTGATTTTCTTTCTGAACAGCAAGTAGGTGATCTTTTTAATGCTTGTGATGCTGCTTTATTAACTTATAGTGGTAGTTTTCATTCCGCTAGTAGCGTTCTAAATCTTGCAGTTAATTATCAGCGGCCTTGTATTGCCTCGGCTGGCGATGGAAATTTGCGTAGCGTTGTTCAGAAGTATAACCTGGGAGTATTTGTGCAACCAGATGATTGGCAAGCTATCTCTGATGGCATCCAACAATGGTTAAATGGAATTGACACGCCTCAATGGGAACAGTATGAACAAGATAATTCTTGGGATAAGAATGCTGAAATTATTTGCCAACGATTTTGGGATTCAGACAGGAATTTTTAGTAAAAATGCCAGTTCGCAGCTAATCTTATCTTCCTTGACTCTTTTCTGCCTTGCTATATCCATCTACTAGCTACTTGTATAACTTAATTATTGCTAGGCACATCAGCCATAAAAACCCTATGAGATAACGAAATCGACCTAACAAAAGATGCCATTGCAAAGATTGATTATACAACATCCAACCTTGTTTAATTTCACTTCTACGTAGACAATCTAGGCTTACAGGTCTAATGTGTCTTGTTAATATTTTCAGCCTTTCTATCTTTCGATTTGTTCCACCTGGGTATTGATTTTTTCTCTCTTGTTGGATTAGATAACTAATACCTTCAAAAGTTTTATTTTTATCAGAAATAGCAGTATTAATATGCTGACGATAACCGAGGACAAAAGGCGATGATATGAATACAAAACCCTGAGTAGTTCCCAATCTTAACCACAAATCACAGTCTTCAGCATTTATCCATTGTTGAGTAAATCCGCCAACTTTTCGCAATATATCTGTGTTTAGAGAAACACCGACATTGGGAATACAGATATTTTCTTGACTAGAAGAGTAGTAATCATTAAAAACCTGCATGGATAATGGTAAATGTTGAATAGTAGTAAGTTCATCGTCACGGACAAATGGAATAGATTTTCCGGCTACAAATTCTGGAAAATTTTGCTGTGTAATGACTTGGTGGAAGGTGGTAAGAGTCCAGGGAAACCAAAGATCATCGCTATCAAGAAAAATAATATACTTTCCCTGAGCGAGTCTAATTCCGTAATTTCTAGCCGCACCAGGTCCTTGATTTTCTTGTTGACAGATTGTTATCTTATTGCCATATTCTTTTAAAATATTGATAGTGTTATCAGTTGAGCCATCATCAATAACAATAACTTCAAAATCGTCAAATTTTTGACTAAATACAGAGTCAAGTGTAGCTTTAATTAAATTCTCTCTATTAAAACTGGGGATAATAACGGAAAAAAATACCATGTTTATTTCAGGATAAATAAATTTAAATTTATCTAGATACTTTACCTATTTGTATATTTTGTAATTTCCTCTTCAGGAAAGCCATATTTTCAGCCAGAGAAAAGCCAAAAAATTTATAACTTAGCTGATAAATTTGCGGGGCATAATCACCTTGCGGGATAAAGTGTGGTTGTGTTTGTTTAATTTTATTAATCAGTTGATTTGCCCAATCTGGATTAGATAACCAAATAATTCGAGCGCATTCAAACCGAGCTTGATTAATTGCTGACTGTCGTTCATCTGTTAATTTTCCAATAGATTTAATAAATGTTTCTAGCTGATCAATAATATCTAATCGTCTAAAATAAGTTTCTGACTTATCTTTTTTACAAACTGTTGATTCACTCCACTGTCTATAAACAGAACCAGAATCATGGCAATATATAAATCTTTTTCTGGCTTTCAGAAGTCGTAAATACAACTCATGTTCTTGACAACAAGGTTGATTTGCTTTCCATCCTCCCACATCTAAAATAGCCTGTTTTTTCCAGAGGGGACTACCTGTTTGTGGTAAGTACCAACGAGCTAATAAAATCCAAGGATCATGAGGTTCAGGAATAGGCAAAATTTCTTGTTTCACCATTTCTGTTTCCCAATACTCAAGAATAGTAGGGCTATAAATTATATCTGGATCGGGATGTTGAGAGAGAAATTTGATTTGCTTTTCGATTTTGCTGGGAAGTAAGTAATCATCTGCATCTAAATATTGTAACCATTCTCCTGTACTTAGTTCTAATAAACGATTACGTGCAGCGTTACCTCCACGATTTTCTCCTGTTTCCCAATGAATGGAATTTCCAAAACTTTTAATTACTTCTAAACTTCTATCTGTAGAACCATCATCAACAACAATTACTTCTTTGTTAAAATAAGTTTGATTTAAGGCACTTTCGATAGCTTGTGCAATCCATTGCTCTGTGTTATAACAAGGAATAAGAATACTGACTTTTGGATTAATCATGTAATTATAAAATTACCGCACAAATTATTTTTTGCTATTCTTTAATAGTGTTTCGTAAACATGGTATGTTTTTATGCCAATACCACCCCAATCTAATTTGTCGCACTCATTGCTAACTAACTGACTTAGTTTATTTAAATTCACCTGAGTGCTATCTTTCAAAGATTGGAATAATCCTTGACTATCTTGATCATCATAAAGTAACCAATCTGCTGTACCTAAAGTTTCAGATATACCTCCAGTGCGCGGGGCAATAATAGGTTTATTGTAGGACATTGCTAAAATTAGACTACCTGAAGTCAAAATCTTTTCAAAAGGAAGCACGACAACATCAGCAGCACTAAAAAAAAGATGTATTTTACTATCTTCTACAAAATCTGCATAGAGAATAACTCCCTTTGTATCAGAAGCTAGTTGAGTTAACTTTTGCAAATAAGATTCATCTATTGCTTTTCCTGCTATCAATAAGGTGCTTTCTTTGAGAAGTTGCTGATTCGCTTTCCAAACTTTTAGTAAGTGTTCAAGTCCCTTGTAAGGACGCAGCATACCCAAGTTGAGGTATACTGTTCCAGATGTGGGTATTCCTAAAGCTTTTTTGGCTTCACCTGGAGAAATTGCACCGGCATAAATTTCTCGATAGTGTCCGTGAGGAATAATCTCAGCTTTTGATTTTGCAAATTTATAATTTTGGGAAATATCTTTTATGGCTAAAGAATGATGAACAATAATTTTATCTGCTAAGTTAAATAAAATTTGTTGCAGCCACTGTTCCAAAATCGGAAATTGGGAGTCATGGGAAATGTAATTATGAATAGTCCAAACTATTTTCACACCTATCCATTTAGTTAAAATAATATCTATCAGAAATTTGATGGCATAAATTAATTTAATTATTATATTGTCACCTTTAAAATAGGGATTTATCCAGTGAAGATGGAAAATATCTATTTTTTTGAGACTTTTAATAGCTCTAAATATTGGAAATACTCGACGATAACCAAAAGGGAATAATACTTCTACTCCTTGGCTCTCTAAAGATTTAGCTAAAAGTATTTGATAGGGGTTATCAATTCGATAATCGGGCATGATCAAAACTCTTAAATTTTCTGATGAAGGAGTATTATTAATCATTTTTGCAACTCCTTCAGGAATTTATTCTGTACGAGATGCCGAATACCTTCGCTATACATCAAGTGCCTGATTTTGCCAACATAATGGCGCGAGGGAGAACCGTTAATACTGCCTTCTAAGTGAACATCGTAAGCTGGGGGTAACAGTTCTACGCCAAAGCGGGAACTGCATAAAGCATAAATTGTCTGCTCAATTCGCCAGAAGTGTCCAATAATATCAGGAAGACTGAGAAATTCTTCTATCCAATCGAAAGATAGCGATCGCTTGTGAATTAGTCCCAACCCGGAATTTACTCTTTCAGCTAAATCAAAGCCTAAATGGGTTTTTACTACTTCTGGTTCTACAGTGTAGGAACTGGTAACGTCAGCGTTAAGTGTATTGAGTTGATAGTCTGGGTTTTCGATGCGGTTGAGTAGTTCGGTGGGTGATTGAAAAAATAAGATGTCGCTGTCTAGTAGCAATAGGCGATCGCTCTGCAAATATGCAGCAAAATCAAATACTTTAGGTGAAAGGTGATTAGTTTTGCGAAACTCTAAACAGTGAGGATAGGATTCTAATAATGGTAATATCTTTTCATCAGCTTGTTTTCTGTCAATAATTTGGGCATCTGGAAAATGATCTTGCAAAGTAGTAATACTTTCTTGAGTTAAAGTTCCATCATCATGAATACATAAAGCATATTGACGCTGGGAAAAATGATAGAAAGATTTTAAAGTCCAAACTAAATTTAACCAATCATTTGCAGAAGTCAGAACATGAATTTCACAAGTTAGATCATTTGCGTTGAGAATAGGTTTAGTCTTGAGAATACGATATCTGACACTATCTCGGTAATAAGCCGTACCGAAACCATGTTGATATTTTTGTTTAATTTTCAGTCCAATAGAACCAATCGACATAACTAATCCTTTGTTTTACTCAAACCTAGAGCTTTGCGAAACATTCCCCATGTTGCTCTATATAATAAATATGATGGATGTTCAATCAGCATATTCAATGTTGCAGAAATAAAGTCACCTATCCGTCCAGTTTCATAAAGATTAGCAACCTTGCTTAAATCCATAAAATACTGACACTCAGCGATCTTTTTTTGTACATAAATCTGATCTTTTGTAGGTAATTTGGGAATAAATCGAGGGATAATTTTTAAGTCTTCTTCTCTAAAAGATCCCAGACTACCTTTAGAAACAGTTTTGCTTTGATTGTGTAATCTCGCTTTGGCTAAAACATCTGGTAATATTTTCGGTGTAATTCCATCTACTAATAAGCGCATACCAAATTCCGCATCCATAGAATAATGTAAAGATTCATCAAAGAACCCATATTCATTTAGAACTTTGGATGACATAAAATTGGAAACTTGAATGGCAACTGTTCTGGGTCCTTCCCAACGGATTAGAGTTTCTTTCATTCCTGTAAATGGAGCAGGAATTAGTCTTTCCAAAAAACCACCTTTTTCATCAATATATTCTCCATAACCAGTAACCCAGTAAGTGTTTTGATCTTGCTGCAATTCAGCAGCGACTTTGTAAAATGTTCCTTTTTCATATATGTCGTCGCTATTTATATATGCCCATATATTTCCTGAGATTTTTTTTAAGCCTTTGTTGATAGCATCACTTTGACCATTATCTTTTTCACTTACCCAGTAAGTTAGATAATTAGCATACTTTTGAATTATTTCTCTACTATTGTCGGTACTACCTCCATCAATGATGATATATTCTAAATTGGGATAATTTTGTAGCAATACAGAACGAATAGTTTCTTCTAAAAATTTACCTTGGTTGTAAGAAGGTGTAACAATACTAATTTTTGGATAGACAGTTTTATCAGCATTTAAAATAGATAAATTTTCTGTTTGCTCAGTCCAAGGAAATCCTTTTTTAGCATCAGGTGGTAGAGGAAGCTGGGAAAGTAATCCATCACACATTTTCTTAAATTAATCTTTCTCAAAAAGTAGGAATTAAATTTACTCAGGAATTATATCTAAAACAGATTTTATCCGTTTACTAAAGGCTGACGTTAATAAAATCTGAGGATAGTTGAAAATAATTTTGAATAATTTTAGATATCGTGTTAATTTACTATCTTTTGCTTGAAGAGATATTTCAATTTGTTGTAAAAATACATTTTGGTATAACCAATTTCCTTGTAGCAGCAATCTCCTCTTGAACGGAATTTTAATGGACACATTCCAAAGGATTGGATGTACAACTTGAAGTAATTCTTCTGCTACTTTTTCACTTTGGTTTGATTTTTGATAAGATGTAAATCGGAAGCAAGAAAATTCACTATTGACACTCCCAACCGTACCTTCTGCCTCTAATATTCTCAACCAATAATCATAATCCATAACATAGTTAAGTTCTTCTTTAAATAAACCAACTTTATCAGTAATACGTCTTGTCCAAAAAACTTCAGGCTGCACAAATTGCCGTTTTTTCCACCATACATCCCATAAATCTAAAATCTCCTCTAATTTTTGGATATTACCAAATTGCTCACCAATTTTTTCCCCTTCCTGATTGACATAACGACATATTCCATGCAACAAATCAGTTTGAGGAAATTGGCGAAAATATTCAGCAACCTTAAATAGCGTTCCTGGTAGATAATAGTCATCACTATTCAAATAAGCTATAATTTCACCTGTTGCTTTTTCAAGTCCTTTATTAATAGCATGAGCTTGTCCATTATCTCGTTCACTTACCCAATATGATATCCAAGGTTCATATTGCTTGATAATGTCCACAGTATTATCTGTGCTACCACCATCAATAATGATATATTCTAAGTTGGGATAATTTTGTAGCAGAACAGAGCGAATTGTCTCTTCTAAAAATTGTCCTTGGTTGTAAGAAGGAGTAATAATACTAATTTTTGGATAGACAGTTTTATCAGCATTTACAATAGATAAATTTCCTGTTTCGTCATTCCAGGGAAATCCAGTTTTTTCATGTGGTGGTGTAGGTAGTTTGGATAGTAATTCATTCAACATGACAAAGATTGTGATTGCAGCACTTGTTCATATAGTTTAATATACTGTTTGGCTTGCAGTTCTAGGCTATACTCACTGACGGCTATCGCTCGACAATTTTCACTCATTTTTGTTCGTAATTGTTCATCTTCTAGAAGCGTTACAATACCGTTACAAAAATCTTCTGCATCTTCCGGTTGTGCCAAATAACCAGTGACATTATGACGCACTAAGTCAGGTACACCACCTATTTTAAAAGATACCATTGGTGTGCCACAAGCCATACTTTCTTGTAACACTAGGGGCAAATTATCACCACGGGTAGGCAAGATAAACAAATCAGCCGCAGAGTAAGCAACAGACTTTAAGCGCTCGCTACTAATATAGCCTAAACTGACAGTAGAAATTCCTACTTCAGATGTGATTGTTTCAGATCCATCACCAAAAGTCAGGAGTATTGTTTCTGCTTTCAGCGATTGAGGCAATTTTTGCAGAGCTTTTAAAAGTAAATCTCCACCTTTGCGGTTATATTTAAGATTTGCTGCGCCAAAAAGCAGAACTTTTTTATTTGCAGGAATATCTAGTACAGTTTTACATAATAGGCGGTCTAATGGTTGATAGGCCGTTGTATCAATACCATAGGGGATATGGTAAATGGGAAAGCGACTGAGCATACTTGCTTTAGCTTGCTCTGTTAACCAACGACTGGGAGTTACAATAGTCAAATTTGACTTGCTGTAAACCCAATCTTTTAGTTTCCATTCTAAGTGCGTACTGTCAAAGTCAATAACTGGATAGGCATTGCGACAAGGACATCTACTACAGCCAGTTTTCCAGCGATCGCACTCAAAGCTATAAGCACACTGTCCAGTAAAGCTCCACATATCATGAAGAGTAAAAATACCAGGTTTATTTGCCGTTAATTTGGAAATAGCTAAGTAGTTAAAATAACTATCATGAAGGTTGTGAAAATTTATTATATCTGCATTTTGATAAAATTGGTGGTTAAGAATATCAAAGCTACTAAGTAGATGAATATGGTTGAGTCCAAAACGCTTTGTAAAACGATGGAGTTGGTTTTCCAGCCGAAATTTACGAGGAATAGCCGCTATGCGATCGCTATCAGTTTTAGCGATTCCAACTAGCAGTTTTGAGTCAATGTTTTGGTTTAATAATCCTTGATGAAGGCGGTAGCCTGCTATACCTGCCCCTCCAATAATATCCGATTGGTTAATATGTAATATTTTCATATAAATTTATATAAAATTTTTACAAAACTGGTTTTACAGCTTCTATGTACAAAGTATTCGGTTTATAGATAAAAGCATCAGATTCAATATCTAAATTAAATTAAAGCTAAAGTTAGTTCAGCCAGAAATATAATTTGTAGCAAGCTTATCTTGCCAAATGTTCTGACAAAAATCGATCAAGGAAATTGAAGTGACCAAAGCATTCATGCATTAGGCTGACGAGCCTAGAATTTTGTTTGGTTGCATCGATCAAAAATATTATTTGTTGTCTATTCACAATCAGTAAAAACAACTTTAATAAGTAGAATCGTCCAATTGTTAAAGAAGAATTGATTTCTGCTTGATCAAGGAAAGATTTTGTTTTCTTAGCACCATTAATCGATATAAAAGGGACTCCATAAGACAATGCAAAAACTCCAGCGTGCAATTTACTCGATATAATTAAATCAGAATTAAGCAAAGCATCTCTAACTTGCTCTACATTTTCATATACAAGAGTCTGCTCATGCGATACGGAAGGAATATATTCGTAATCTAGAAAAGGAGGTTCAGAGGTTTGGAGCCATGATAGATGCGTTCTCAAATATGTCACTTCAATATTAAATAATCCAGAAGCTAAATTTATTAATTTTGAGAAAATGCTAAATCTCCTACACTTCGGTAAGTTGATAATAAATGACAGTTTGCGATTCTTTTTGTCAATATCTGTGGTATATTTTTTAGATTTTATAGGAAAAAATTTAGGACTTGATAAAATAATATCGGGGTGAAATTCACAGGGAACTTTAATTTCCTTAAATATTTGCATATCTGATTCTAGCCTAACTGTTGCTGATTTTATATTTGGAAGCATCAAGACTTTTGTAACATACAAAGTAAGCATAGGAAGTGACGAATTTCCATCTCCACCAATACTACAGAAATGAACGGGAATTGGATTCCGTAAAAGAGCAAAATAAAAAGTTTTCCACTCATCGTCCATTATATTAGATGAGCATAAAAGACCTCCTCCCCCAACAATACAAGCAACTGAACCGGATAACAGAACATCGACATCCGACTCCGAGGATATCCCGTAATAGTTTGCCAACTTAGAATCTAGTTTATACACAACTGGATGGAAACCTTTTTCTTTCAAATGGCGACTTATAATTATTGCCATCACATCATCGCCAAAATTACCCCATAGATATGATCCCCACACAGCAACTTTAGGAAAATTATTTATCTGACTGCTCATGTTTTAATTCCTCAAAAGTAAGATTTGAAAATGAATGAAGGTTTTTAATGTTTTTAATTATATTTTTGGCAGATGAAATTGAAAAAGATTTTTGTTAATTTCATTAAAACTTCTAACTCACTGAATATAGTCCTATAAGTCAATATATATATTTATAATTATGATCTATCTATAGATAATTCTTTCCAAGGAAAATCTACAAGCACTACTCCAAAGGGACGACCTTTATACAAAGCCATACGGCTACCAGTTTCTTCAATTTCAAAACTGAGCAGTGACTGATGAAGAGACAGTATTTCAACGTTAGGAATATGAGATGCTACATCAATACTATAACAACCAGGAGATAGAAATTGAGCAGGAATCTCAATTTGAGCCAAGTAAGTTCCTCTTGAAAGTTCAGAATACAAATGAAATGACCTATTCACAACAAAAATTGGAATTCCAGAAGAGTTAATCACCTTAAAACCAATTTCTAATCCATTAATAGTTTGTGCAGCTTCATACTCTATGTGAATTTTAATTGGCTCTCGTACATCAAAAACAGAGCTAACATTTGCTTTTGCATCTACTAAAGAAACTTTATTAAACCAAAATCGCTGATTCTTGAGATTGCTTGCTAAGAATTATCTCCCCAGAATGCTCGGCACCGTAAGTTAAATACTTACTGGTTATTTGCTCGGCATCCCCCGCCAAATTAACTTGACCATTAACCAACCAAATAGCTCTTTCGCATAGAGTTGTCACAGTAGCCATATTATGACTAACAAACAAAACTGTTCTTCCTTCCTTGCCTACATCTTCCATCTTCCCTAAACACTTCTTTTGAAATTGTGCATCCCCCACTGCTAACACTTCATCCACAATCAAAATCTCCGGTTCCAAATGCGCCGCCACAGCAAACGCCAACCGCACATACATCCCTGAAGAATACCGCTTCACTGGTGTATCTAAAAACTTCTCAACCTCTGCAAAAGCCACAATTTCATCAAACTTCCGCTTAATCTCCTCCTTACCCATCCCCAGAATTGCCCCATTGAGAAATATATTCTCTCTTCCTGTCAACTCTGGATGAAACCCTGTACCAACTTCCAATAAACTCGCTACTCTCCCCTTGATTTTGATGCTTCCTGTAGTTGGTTCTGTAATTCTACTTAAAATCTTTAATAAAGTTGACTTACCTGCACCATTACGACCAATAATCCCAACCCTATCGCCTTGCTTAATTTCAAAAGATACATCCTTTAAAGCCCAAAATTCTTCAAAAGCAGGATTTTCAACTTTGACTTTAGAATTAATGAGACTACCAAGAGACTTAACTTTATTACTTATCACATCCCGAAGAGTAGAATAATTTTCCTCCTTTTGGTGTCCAATAATATATTTTTTACTCAAATTTTCAACGCGAATAACTGTGTCTGACATAGGTACAAATTTGGTGGGAAGAGACATTAACCATACTCAGAATTAATGCTCCTCTCATAATTATTAATGATCTAAATGAGCGAATTACAAACAAGCAGAAGATACAGCTAAATTGCTAAATAAAACATCGAACTGTTCTATAACTTTTGCTACACTTTCTTCAAGCTCTTCTTGACTAGTTAAACATTCAACTTCTGCTTTTAAAGGAGGTTCATAAGGGTCATCAATTCCTGTGAAAAACTTAATTTCCCCTTGACGCGCTCGTTTATACAAGCCTTTAACATCACGCTCTTCACAAGTAGCTAAGGGCGCATTGACATAAACTTCAATAAAATTCGTACCAATTTTTTGGCGTACCTCTTGCCGCACATCCCCGTATGGGGAAATAGCAGAAACTAATACCACCACACCATTACGTGTTAATAACTGGGCGACAAAACCAATTCGGCGAATATTTTCGTCTCTATCTGCTCTACTAAACCCCAAATCTTTGGTGAGATTTTGGCGCACAATATCTCCATCTAAAACCTCTACTTTGAGTCCACGCTTACGTAATATTTTCGCGACTTCAGTACTGATAGTAGTTTTGCCAGCACCACTTAATCCTGTAAACCAAATTGTTGCTCCAATATCTGTCATTTTTCAATTCTTTCATAGAACGGTTTCGAGGCTGATGTTACCACTTGAGTAAATTAGCTAGTAAAGCTAGCAAAAAGCTACTAAGCGGTTTTTTAACTCAATTTTTTTTATAATTCCCGTAGAATCTAATTCTTCAGCCAGATTTTTAAGTTTAATACTGTTAAATCTAGACTGTCTAATGCTAACTACTGCTGATTTATCTAACCTACGAAGTATGTTTTGTAAAGAGATGACTCAGAGATAAATTTTCGCAATCCTTTTAATTACACTAGATTATATTTAAACCTCCTAAATCACATCTGCAAACTTTCTTTCCATTTTGCGGAAATACCAAATACCACTAATTAAGAGTAAAGCTACAAATCCCAAAGATAGCAAAAACCCTGGTAAATATAAATGGGACTCACCGCCCAATATTGCCCAACGGAAACCATCAATTACCCCGACAATTGGATTTAGTGAATAAATAAATCTCCATTCTTGGGGAACCACACTACTACTAAACCCCACAGGAGAGATATACAAACCAAACTGCACAATAAACGGGACAATAAACCGAAAATCCCGGTATTGGACATTCAAAGAAGCTAACCATAATCCTGCCCCTATTGAAGCAGCAAAGGCGATCGCAATGAATAAGGGTAAAGTCAAGATTCGCCAACTAGGAACAAAGTTATACCATGCCATTAAAGCTAATAAAATTATGCCAGAAATCATAAAGTCTACAAAGCTGACTACCACAGCACTTGTCGGCACTATCAAGCGAGGAAAGTATACCTTAGAAATTAAATTAGCATTACTGATTAGACTATTGCTGCACTCTGACAGGGAATTAGCGAAAAACTGCCAAGGTAACATCGCTGAAAATACGAGAATAGGATAAGGCGCACCCTCTGATGGTAAATTTGCTATCCGACCAAATATGACTGTAAACACTACCATCGTCAGAAATGGTCGAATTAATGCCCAAACAATACCAATTGCTGTCTGCTTATATCTCACTAAAATGTCACGCCAAGCCAGAAAATAAAATAATTCTCTATAGCGCCATAAATCTTGCCAATACTGTTGCTCTGTGCGTCCAGCTTCAATTATTAACTCTTGCTGCGGAACACTTTTTGGACTATTCATAGACAATAAAAAGAATTTACAGTATGACAACTAAGCTGTTTGGCATTCGTCCGCGTAAACTCGCCCACAGAAGGATTTCCATGAGGATCAATCACCCCTGTTACCTGCTGCCATAATTCCCTCGGTGCTAAGGAAATGTTATATATGCCATCGTCAGACTGACGCACATAATACCACTTTTTTTGCTGGCACTGTTCACACCAAAAAGCCTCTAACCACTCTCCTTGTATAGGAACGGCTGTGTGATTGGCTATTGACAACGATGCAGCCCGCCGGCTTAAACCCCGTTGCTCTAACTGACCTGCTTTGTCAGCAAAAAGTCGATATTTTTTACTCACACTATCCAGATAGGAGCCATGAATAGGACAATAGATAGCTCTCCGTTTGGAACGTTTCCGATTTCGGTCACACCTTCTCTGCAATTCGACCTCCTAATATATATAAGATAGGAAGGTTACGTTGGGAGGGACTGAGATCAATTAGACCATCGAAGCCCAACTCCTAAAAACTAGCACTCTATGTTTAGAGTAAGTATTGAATGTTTGTCAATACTTTTTAACTAAAATGTGATTTTTAATCTCTTGAGACTAAATTAGTCACCAATCTACGTTTGTATTTTTTGATTTTGTTTTTCCTGAACAACTTATAGCACAAATAGATGCATCCGACACACCAACTTATTTGAAGTATTGAGCAACTCTGCCCAACTCCTATTCGATGCTAAGAGAGAGAAGCTTAAATCTTTTTAATTTTCAACCCCTGACGCAAAATATCAAGGTATTGTTGAGCAATTATTTTAGGCGTAAAATTTGATTGTAGATATTGACGAGTCTGCTTTACCCATCTGCTTCCCCATTTGTTGGTTACGTTGAAGCAAGCGGATAAATTGAGCCAGTCCATGACCATCACCATGATCAAATGCTTCACCACAGTTGGCTTCAGCAACTAGTTTTCTTAAACTTGAGTAGGGCGAACAAACTACTGCCAGCGGCCTCCCGGTGGCTAATGCTGAGTACAGCTTGCTAGGTAAAACTAAACTTTCGCTAGAGGGGTTAATACTCACCAAGGACAAATCGCTAGCTGTGAGAGAATAGGGCAAATCTTTTTTATCTTGATAAGGTAAGAATGTGAAATTATTTAGCCCTAATTTATTGACTTGTGCAATTAATTCTTCACGTTTGACTCCTCCACCAATACACACAAACTGCACTGGCTCATTTTGCAGTTCTATAGCAGCCTTTAATAAGGTGTCAATGTCATGGCATCGACCCATATTGCCAGAGTAAAGCACAGTGAATTTATTCACTAAGTCGTACTTCCAAGCAAACCAGTTTTCTTTTTTGGCAATGGGTACGATGAATTCCGGGTTAGCCCAGCTATGAATGACAGAAACTTTATGTGCCACTTGCGGACAATGTTCTAAAACGCGTTGTTTCATCTCCGGACTCAGAACTACAATCGCTTTAGACTTGAGCCAAACTCGCTGATTAATCGCCAGCCAAAGTTTTGCTACCCAGTGGTTTTTAGACACTACACCCAAGGATATGACAATATCTGGGTAGAGATCATATATTATGCAGACATAGGGCAGTTTGAAGAGGACATTAGCTATATAACCCACAATTGGCAAAAATGGCGGGGCTGTAGTTACTAATAATACATCGTTACGCCGCCAAGCGGCCAGCAAATATATTAAAGCACGAAAGGTATATAAGACACCATTGAGGAGCTTACCACGAATTCTCCCAGGAAAAAGTTGAGCGCTACGCGATCGCTGGATCTTAATTTTATCAACCTTTTCTAAACATGGTGCTTTACTTAGGCTAAAGGCATATCCAGGCTGACTGGTAAAAACTTCAATATTTAACCCTTGCTGTTCTAATTGCTTTACCAGTTCCTCTATCAATTGTCCTGTCGCAGCATAGTCAGGAGGAAAATACTGTGTGACAACAGATAACTTAATTGATTGCTGCACTTTGAGAGTATGTTCATATTCAGATGCTGATTCAATAGCAATGGATGGCGATATTACCTTTTGATTAATCCATTTGTTGAGTTTCATTGATCATCATATTTCTAGATTTAACAAATTTTCTTGGCAATACAACTTAAAAACTTAAGTAATTAGTGCATCGCATGGGTAAATGAGGTTCCATTCTTGTTCCCTGATATCTTGATAAAGTTGACTAGAGTGTTGTACTAAATTTCATTCCCCCTTAAAGTTAACTGTTATTTTTGATAATGCCCACTACTGAATAATTTCTGATTCAGCTACGTAATCTGGCTTGACAAAATTCATGGGTACTAACCATACTATGTTTTATATCTTTCACCGTATTGCTAGTCGAAAACTTTACATAACAAAATATATCTAAATCAAAAAAAAATTAATTCAGTATATTCCACAGTTAATTTTCTCTGCCATAATTTTACTTTATATAAAATTAAGTAATTCTACGTTTGACATATTGGGCTGTAATCCCCAGCTTGGAAACCATTACGTGTTTTTGTTGAGATACAAGGGTAGTTATGACTTACGCTATGACTTTAACATTCATACACTGATCGTTCAATTTCTTAAGATTTACTTAATTAATTTGTCAGTCACTTTTTGAGCGTATGTTCGCGATATAATTTTTTACGCAATCATCAAAGCGTCTAACTTACACAGAACTACCTGATATAGAGTGCTATACTAAGGTTGTAATATAGTATACTTTAACTTTCTGTATAAATTAATTTAAATTTGAGCATGAAATAGCGTATGCTTTTTATCCATACCATTAAATACAGGAGTTACAATAGTTATAAATTTTCGCGCCCATCTCTTAGGTAGTTTGAATTAAATATAAAATGTAGTGCAGACATCTTGCCGGCAAGCCTGACACTTATCTACTTATACACAGACCAAGCTAAACATATAATGATCTGCTTTTTAATACCAAATAATGCTATTTTTTCTACTGAAACAGGGGATAAAAAAATGCCGAAAACCCATGAAAAACAGCAACACAATTGCGCTGCTGGTAACTTTACCAGAGAAGCTGCGTTAACAAGCAGGGAATTTCCGTGCCACATTCCACAGGGTAGACTAATTAAGGGCTTAAGCATCCAGTCAAGTTAAGACTTATCGCGGATACTTAAATCAAGTTGCTAACGCTAACACTTCGAGATTTAGAATCTCTGGCTGAAAGTTACCATGCAATATCGGTAAAGATAAGATCGGTCAAATGTTGCAATTTTCTAGCCAAAATAACCTGAGTTTTTGATTTTCTTGATCTTTATATGTTGACATGGTCAAAATGTATAAGTAAATTATGAATAACTGAGTTTAAGTAAAGAATATGAATCAAATGGCTAGTGCTAAGGTAGCAATTACACATAAATATTCAGAAATATCAAGAGACAAAATTAGCTATTCAAATAACAGAATTTGTTTGTACATAAGTGGCTAAAAACATATAGAATTGATGCTTAAGTAAAAGCGAATATTGATTGATTTACCTGCAATTAATACTGATAGACTACTACCAAAATTCATCACTACTACATCAATATATGAATAACCAAGAAAACAATCCTTCAAATCACGCATATAATAGCAAATCCATAATTTCATTTTTTCAAAATCAAAACATTTTGGGCAATGAAGAGCAAGGTGAAGAATGGGACCATAAACAATTTATTGATGTGTTAAAGCGTCGAATGGTACTCATTATAGGGGTAACAACAACTGTGATGACAGGTGTTGTTATCAACTTGATATTAAATCCCAAACCACTACAATACGAAAGCAGGTTTCAGATGCTTATTGAACCTGTATCATACGATAATAAAGTCAGTGATATTGTCAGTCAAATTAGCCCATTGAGGTCATCTAATCAATCTAGTTTAGATTATGAAAGTCAAATTCTAGTCCTCAAGAGTCCTGATCTGATTAATAATAGCATTAAGCAGTTACAAGCTACCTATCCATACATTAACTATAACTATCTGATCACTTCTTTAAATATTGCCCGTTTAGGTCAAACCAAGATTTTAGAAGTGCGCTATCGGAGTCAAGATCCATTAGAATCGAAGCAAGTATTAGAGCAAATTGCTCAAGACTATTTAGAATACAGTAAGGAGCAACGGGAAGCTTCACTAGGTCAAGGATTGCAATACATTAATAGAGAACTACCATCTCTACAAAATCGAGTAGATCAGGTTCAGAGAGAATTGCAAATTTTTCAACAAAGATATAATTTTCTTAGCCCAGAATCCGTTGCCAGTCAAATTGCTACACAAACTGTTAACTTCACTCAACAAAAGCAAGAACTTGAGCTACAGCTAGCGAAAGCTCGTGCTAATTTCGCTTTTTTACAAAGTGAAGAGGGCGAAAAAGCACTGCTGGATAGGTATCCTGTGTATCAGGAGTTAAATACTGAATTGCGTCAATTAGTTATTCAAATTGCCACTACATCCACTATTTTTCGAGACGAAAATCCCAATATCATCACATTAAAGGAGAAACGGGATAACCTCATCCCATTAATAGAGGAAGAATCGGAACGATATATACGAACTCTGCGAGCAGAAGCAGCTTCTACACTTCAGTCTTTAGAGCTTAACAGGCAAGAACTGGAAAGAAACCAACAAATATTGCTACAACAAAGCACACAATTACCAGAATTAATCCGACAACATACCGAAATACAAGGTAGATTAACAATTGCCACTGAAAGTCTGAATCGGTTTTTATCTAGCCGCGAAAATTTGCAAATTCAAAATTCTCAGACAGAAATAGGTTGGCAATTGATTCAAGCACCCAGCCAGCCAACAAATCCTGTGGTGTCTTCAGGTATTATCCGTGATATTATTCTAGGATTAGCCACAAGTACCTTCTTGGGTATTGGTGCAGCGTTACTCATAGAAAAGCTTGATCATACCTATCACAACGCCTGGAGTATTAAAGAAAGGGTAAAAACTCCTTTATTAGGCAATATTCCCTTCAATTGCGAATTGGAAATCGAGCAACCGAAAATAATTAAATCACAAAATGCCGTGCTTCAGTTCTCAGATTCAGTTCCTGAAGCTATTACTGAAGCAAGTAATATAGAATATCTAGCAGGCTATAACGACTATTCCAGCAACTTTGTAGAAGCTGTCCGGATGCTTTATACAAATATTCAATTGTTAAATTCTGATAGTCAAATCAGGTCTATTACTATTACTTCACCGATGCAAGGTGACGGCAAATCTACAATTGCTTTTCATCTGGCTCAAATAGCGACAGAGATGGGGCAGCGAGTATTACTTGTAGATGCTGATATGCGCCGACCCAAGATTCATACCTTAGCAAGTTTAAATAACCTATGGGGATTGAGTAATTTAATTAGTTCAAATTTGCCAGTTGAGCAGGTAATAAAACGACTACCTTCTATGAACGAATTATCTATAATTACTTCTGGTCCGACCCCACCTGATTGTGCAAAGTTGCTCTCGTCGGAAAAAATGAAGCGACTGATGGCAGATTTTCAAAACAACTTTGACTTGGTTATTTATGATGTTCCTCCTTTAGTGGGACTAGCTGATACTACTTTGGTAGGTTCGCAAACAGATGGTCTTTTGGTGGTAGCAAGAATAGATAAAACTGATCGTTCTGTGTTGGAGAGGGTAATAGCTGATTTGAAAATAGCTCCTATTAATCTTTTAGGTGTAGTTGCTAATGGTGATAAGCATAATTCAAACAGTTATTATGATTCAGCCGTGTGAAGATTGACTAAAACAATTCGCAGTTCGCGTAGCTTGGCGGAGGCTCTATTAGTAATTGCGAATTGGGTTGACATCCTCTGATTGACATGATGTTGCGGCTTTGGTTTAATCAACAGTCCCAATAATTTTTTCTTTTTGGGAGGCAAAAATACAGAAATTGATATACAGCACATTTCATTTTGGTGAGGTACACAAAGGCGGGCAGGATGCAGGATGCCCACCCCACAATATTTTCACTATTGCTTTTGTACCTCATATACCTGGAACTTGCTGTATGAAAAACCTGGCTCAAAATCATTGAAAGCCTTACTCTGTGGGCTGTTTATTTTAAAAAAGAGGATAATTCTTTAGAAACCTTGCCACGTAAAGGTTTTGTGATGATAAATTCTCAATTACCATAAAAGTAACGCCAGAGCCGAAAAGTATTACTTATAAAAATTCTCTATAATATAGCTAATTGCTAATGGCTCAATGCTTTGAATGCGAAGAGTTAGACAGAAAAAATTACCAAAAAATCACAACTTGCTATTGTGAAGTTATATGATATTATTCTCAATAAATTCTGCTCAATAATTTACTTTTCTGAGAAAAGAGACTCTAAAATAGAGATTATCATTCTCGAAAGCACCGATCAAAAAAATCTGGCTGTAGCTATGTATACTGCAAATTCTTTAAAAGCTGAACTCAATGCCAAGGGTTGGAGGCTAACTCCCCAAAGGGAAATAATTTTACAAGTGTTTCAGAATCTGACGCGTGGTAAACATTTGAGTGCTGAAGATGTCTTCGATTTGCTGGGAAAGCGGGGAGAAAATATTAGTCTATCGACAATTTACCGGACGCTGAAACTGATGTCACGCATGGGTATTCTCCGGGAGTTGGAGTTGGCAGAAGTACATAAACACTATGAACTAAATACAGCTTCTCCTCATCATCATCATCACATGGTTTGCGCCCAATGCAATATGACTATCGAATTTGAGAATAATTCTATCTTTAAGCAAGCATTGAAACAGGTGGATAAATCGGGGTTAGAGTTAATCGACTGTCAGCTAACAATTTATACTATTTGTCCCGAAGCTGTGCGAAGGGGATGGCCAGCAATTACGCCCAGTGATTGGATGTGTGCGAATGCGATTAAGGCTGACCATCGGTTACAGGACATAAATGATACTGATGCTGATGACTGATTCTGTGGAAAATACTGTAAAAAAACAAGCGATCGCCCGGAGCGCACCTAGAGGAGGCGATCGCCCAATTTTTGATGATCTGCCGATTTGGGCATCAGCAGTCTTATGATGAATGAGTGTGGTGTACAGTAATCCTGAGACAAGCTGTGAGGCGGTTATATGTCTGAAACAAACTCTCAACAGATCATTAATACTGCTGTGACTCTCCTAGAAAGCTATGCAGAAGGGAAACGCAATTTTAGTGAAGTTAACTTGAGTAATGCTGACTTGCAAGGTGTGGATCTCAAAGGTTCTGACTTCAGCTACTCTGACTTGAGTGAAGCTAATCTTAATGGTGCTAATCTCAGAGGCTGTGATCTCAGCTTTGCCAATCTCAGTCAAGCTAATTTACAAGATGCTGATCTTCGGGGAGCTTTGTTGTTTTCGGCTGATCTGCGTCAAGCTAATCTTCAGGGAGCGAAACTGGAAAAAGCCGATTGCGATCGCAGCACGCATTTTCCCCAGAATTTTGATTCCGTGTCAGTGGGATTACAGATGAAAGAGGGTTAGAAACACGGGTTCCACAATTTGCGACTTATCTTTACCCACTACTTCATCTCCCCTTAGTAAGCTGACCAAAAATCTAATTAATGTTTATTGCTAGACTAAATACAACCCTCACTCCTAAGCAAAGGTAGCTTTATGACCTCTGCAACCAATCCAGCCACTGAAGAACTCACCCCTTTTCCTGACCATACTCAGCTACCAGAGTCTGATGGCACATTTGTGAAAAACTTCCAGGAACATCCTCAAAGCATTCTACTAACCGATTCTATTAAACCAATACTGCAAAAACTTCACCCCGATGGGCAGTACTGTATTGGTCAAGATAGCGGTATTTACTGGCGCATGACTGACCCCCCAGAAAAAGGCGCAGAAGCTCCCGACTGGTTTTATGTCCCGAATGTACCGCCCTTACTGGATGGACAAACACGACGCTCTTACGTGCTGTGGCGAGAATTTATTGCCCCTTTGATTGTTTTAGAATTTGTCTCTGGAGATGGTAGCGAGGAGCGAGACAAAACTCCTTGGAAGGGAAAATTTTGGATTTATGAGCAGGTGATTCGTCCTCCCTTCTATGGCATTTATGAAGTGAATAAAGCCAGTGTAGAAGTTTATCACTTAATTGAGGGACAGTATCAGCCATTACCAGCAAATGAGCGTGGGCATTATCCCATACCTCATTTAGGTGTTGAGTTAGGTATATGGCAGGACTCATATCACAATATGGAATTACCCTGGCTGCGCTGCTGGGATTTGCAAGGTAATTTGTTGTTGACTGGTGAAGAAAGAGCAGAACAGGAGCGCCAAAGGGCTGAACGCTTAACAGCACAATTGCGTGCTTTGGGTATTGAACCAGAAGCGTGAGAAAGAGGCAAGGGAGCAGGGAGAAGAGGCAGGGGAGCAGGGAGCAGGGAGCAGGGGGGGAAATTTATTGAAGTCCCCCTTTTTAAGGGGGATTTAGGGGGATAGAATCAATTGTGTCCCCACCCGTCCCTTAATCAGGGCGGGCAAGACTTGTACTGAGCTTGTCGAAGTATGCCCACCCCACAATATGGATAATTTATTTATTAATTTTAGTTAATGACTGCAATCCAATTTCAAAATCAACCGCATCTAGAGCCAGCACAAAAACCATCTCCACCATATTTAGGGCTGGTTTGTATTACTGTATCCAAGCAGGTGCGTTTTCGGACTATAACACGCACGCGTTACTTGAAACTTTCTCTGAGCGATCGCGAAACTGTTCTCAGAGAACTCTATCAAGATAACTTGCAGCGCTTAGATGCAGCATTGTCTTTTTGTCAAGAAAATAATATTCGGCTGTATCGCATGACTTCGGCTTTATTTCCCATGAGTGACATGGAAGACGATATCGGAGCGAATATATTAGAGGAAATGACCGAAAATTTAAGTAAAATTGGTCAAAAGGCGCAAGCATTGGATATTAGAATGGTGCTGCACCCAGACCAATATGTAGTACTGAGTTCTGATTCTACCGAAATTGTCAAAACAAGTATTAAAATTTTAGAACGACACGCCCGGACACTGGACTTATTAGGCTTACCTCGTTCACCTTGGTCATTGATGAATATTCACGGCGGAAAATCTCAACGCCCAGCCGAACTAATTCAGGTAATCTCAGAATTGCCAGAAGCAATTAAAAATCGTTTAACTCTAGAAAACGATGAATACGCTTATAGTTCTGAAGAAATTTTAGCAGTGTGTGAGCAGACAGGCATCCCCATGGTATTCGATGCCCATCACCAAATTTGCCATGAAAAATTAGATAGCTACGATCATCCCAGTGTAGCCGCTATGTTTTACGCAGCGCGAGAAACTTGGGCAAACCCAGATTGGCAATTAGTTCACATTTCCAATGGTGACACCGCTTTTAACGACAGAAAGCACAGTAATTTAATCACCGCTATGCCCCAAGTTTACCACCAAGCCCCCTGGATAGAAGTCGAAGCCAAACACAAAGAAGAAGCGATCGCTCATTTGCGCTCTTGGTGGCTTATGGGACAATAATCTTAAAAACACTTTGCGCCTTTGCGCCTAACGTACTTCGTACTTCGCTTCGCTAATGCGTGAGATAATTAAACCAATATGGCGATCGCTATCGATTTTGGTACAAGCAACACAGTCATTGCTCGCTGGAACCCCGTCACCCAGCAACCTGAAACCCTGACTATACCGGGTTTATCAATTCAGCAAAGCCTCAACCCGCCACTAATTCCCAGCCTAGTGTATGTAGAAGATGCAACACAGGGTAAAGTTTTAGTAGGGCAAGAAGTACGCGATCGCGGTTTTGACCTCAAGAATGACACGCGATTTTTCCGCAGCTTCAAACGGGGAATTGGTGCGGATATTCAAGGTTTTCTACCAGAAATAGATGGAGAAAATATCACCTTTGAGCAAGTAGGGCAATTATTCCTCACTCAAGGTAATTGAAAAACTTATCCCTATGCAAGGCGGTTTAGATTCTCTAGTATTAACAGTACCCGTAGACAGCTTTGAAGCTTATCGTCACTGGTTAAGCAAAGTTTGCCAAGCCCTTCCTGTGGAAAGGTGCAGATGCTAGATGAACCCACAGCCGCCGCTTTGGGTTATGGTTTAGCAGACCAAGAAATTCTCTTGGTGATTGACTTTGGCGGTGGGACTTTAGACTTATCCCTGGTACGTTTGGATCAAAGTGTGCAGAATCAAAAGCCTGTGGGATTTCTCCTCAAATGGGGTAATAAATCTCTGGCTGACAGATTCACGACAAAAAGCTAAAACAGCCCGTGTACTGGCTAAAGCAGGGCAAAATCTAGGCGGTACTGATATTGATGATTGGTTAGTAGATTACTTTGCTAAAACTCAAGGACTAGCGGTAACTCCCTTGACAACAAGATTAGCTGAACGGGTCAAAATTCAGCTATCAACCCAAAACCAAGCTAGTGAAGTTTATTTTGATGATGAGACATTTTGAAAGCTATGAATTGTCACTCAACCGCGAAGTTTTAGACAATATCCTCAAAGAACAGGGATTTTTTGCCCAATTAGATGAGTCGATGACGCAGTCTATTACAGCAAGCGCGACGACAGGGGATAGAAGTTGCAGATATTAACGCCGTGTTGTTAGTTGGTGGGACTGTGCAATTACCCGCAGTGCAGACATGGGTAAAACAGTATTTTCAGCCGGAAAAAATTCGCTGTGAACGTCCTTTTGAAGCGATCGCTCAAGGTGCATTACAGTTAGCCCAAGGCATGGAAATCAAGGATTTTCTCTATCATAGTTACGGTGTGCGCTATTGGGATCGTCGCAATCAGCGCCACAATTGGCATTCTATTATTAAAACTGGACAGGCTTACCCCATGAGTGAGCCAGTGGAATTAGTTTTAGGCGCATCTTTAGAAAATCAACCCAGCATTGAATTAATTATGGGGGAATTGGGATCAGAAACAGCTAGCACCGAAGTTTATTTTGATGGCGATCGCTTAATTACTCGTCGCATGGAAGAAGGTGCAACCACTGTTAAACCCCTGAATGATCAAGCCGGTGCGAGAACCATCGCCCAACTCACACCACCAGGATTTCCGGGAAGCGATCGCATTAAAATTTTGTTTCAAGTGGACGAACAACGTTTTTTACGCATCACTGTTGAAGACTTGTTAACCAATGACACGCTTTTAGAAAATCAACTTGTCGCCCAGTTGAGTTAGATGGGGGAGTGGGGAGTGGGGAGTGGGGAGTGGAGGGGGAAGAGGCAGGGGAGAAGGGAGCAGGGGGGAGAAGACGGTAACTTCCCAATGACTAATGACTAATGACTAATGACCAATGACTAATGACTAATGACTAATACTCAAAATCCCCTGGTCTGCGTCTAATGTGGCTAATACACCAACTGGTAAAGCTGCATTGGGGCTATCATGACCAAAGGGTAAATCGGATACAATGGGAATGCCTAAATCACCCAAGCGATCGCGTAGAACTTCTTCCACACTGAAGCTAGGAACATTTGGCGGTGGTTCGCATTTACTAAAACTTCCTAATGCAATCCCACGGACTTTTGATAAAACACCACTTAAACGCCACTGCGTCAGCATTCGGTCAATACGGTAGGGTGCTTCTGTGACATCTTCCCATGCCAAAATGACATCATCTAAATTTGGGATAATCGATGTAGCTAAAAGATGAGTTGCCACCGTGAGATTACCTGGAAGTAAAAGACCTGTAGCAATTCCACCGCCCCAAGCACAACCCTTAAGAGGCGCAATAGGGCGACCTTCTACAAAATCGAATAATCGCTCAATTGACCAATCTGTTTCATCGGCTAAAGTCGTCAGTACAGGAGCATGAACGCTGGTAATACCTGCTGTGTAAAGACTCCATAACAAAGCTGTAATGTCAGAAAACCCAATTAGCCATTTGGGTGGTGCTGAGTGTATGTCCCAACTCCAATTTTCTAAAATGCGGGTGCTACCAAATCCGCCCCTGGTGCAGAGAATACCGCGACAATCTGGATCTGACCAGGCTGTGGTGAGTTGTTGACGACGGAACTCATCTTTTTCTGCTAAATATCCCCATTTATCAGTTAATTTTGGCATAATCTGAATGCGATAACCGCGCGATCGCCAAATTTCTACACTCCGTTCAAACGCTTCAAATTCTCGCAACGCACCACTAGGAGCAATTACTCTCAATAAATCACCAGGTTCTAGGGGTGGAGGGCATATTTTAGATTGCATAAATAATTGACTAGGATTCAAAAGTACAGATAGACCAAGATGAAGCAATTAATCGTGAGGAGTGAGAAATAAAAACCATGACCATAGCTGATAATTGGGATAAATTTTCTAACAGTATAATTTATGCTTGACTTTTTTGATAATTTAGTCGCCAATTATCCGAAATAGATATTATTTATTGATGGATGCCAGAATAAGCTAATCCGGTATAATACCTTGAAGACAAAAATTTAGAGTTTTTCTACTTGTTATTGCCCTAATTCGCAAAAAACTGTTTTCTGAGATGTGAATTTGTGTTCTATATCACATTGGGATAAATTTTATTTGAAAACCTGATATTCAGGACTTTTAACCAAAACTTAATCAGCCGTAAATAAAAAAATTACAAAATGGATCAATTTGTAATCTAATTTTGGGAATACTAAATATGCCAATCTTGCTAGAAGTAGCAATATGCTGGACAACTATCAAAATGGCGGTTCAGGGCGAAAAGCAAAATAATATTACCTAAAGGGCAAAGGATTTCGATTATGCTGGCTATGCGTAGCATGACAAATGCCAATGAGTTAAATCTGCGATTAGAGTCAATTTTGCAAGAGTTACCACTGTGGAATACTCAGATTTCTCTAGCAAGCCCAGTTAATGAATTGACTAAACTTTTTCAGCAAGAGCCTTTACTCCCAGGAATTATTTTGACTAAAAACAATTCCTACGAGGGAATGGTGTCGCGAGCGAAATTCTTTGAACACATGAGCCGTCCCTATAGTTTTGGGCTTTTTTCTAAGCGACCTATCCAACATCTTTATAACTTTCTCCGACCAGAGATATTTACACTGCTGGGGGATATACCGATTGTAGAAGCTACCCAGAAAGCGTTGGAGCGATCGCCTAAACTTGTTTATGAGCCAATTATCGTCATAACTGGTGGAAAGCATGGATTACTTGATTTTCACCAGTTACTCTTAGCTAATACCCAAATTCATTCTTTAACACTGAGTCAGTTACAACGTGTGGAGGAACAATCAAGAGTAGCCAAAGCAGGTTTTCATGACCTCCAGCACAATTATAGTAGACTCCTACAAAATGAAAAAATGGCGGCTTTAGGCCAATTAGTTGCTGGTGTAGCTCACGAAATCAACAACCCAGTTAATTTTATTTCTGGTAATCTAGTTCACGCTAAGGACTACAGCCAGAAACTACTCAAACTCATCAGTTTGTACCAACAATACGATGCTCATCCAGTGGCAGAAATTCAAACTGAGGCTAGTAAAATTGACCTGGATTTTTTAACAGCAGACCTTCCTAAACTTCTGAATTCTATGGAAATTGGCTGCGTTCGTATTGAGCAGATAGTGCGGTCTTTAAAAAATTTCTCTCGCCTTGATGAAGCTAAGAAAAAAACAGTTGATCTTCATGAAGGGATTGATAGTACCCTGCTAATTTTACAAAGTCGCCTGAAAAATCACAAAATCAGTGAAAGTATTACCCTGGTTAAGGAATACGGAACACTTCCTTTAGTGGAATGCTACCCTGGTCTACTCAATCAGGTATTTATGAATATCTTGACTAATGCTATAGATGCTTTAGAAGAATTACTGGTTAAGAGCAAAGAAAAGAAGAATCCAGTTATTAAAATTTCCACTCAAATCATTAACAAAAAATGCATAGAAATTCACATTAGTGATAATGGAACTGGCATACCAGAGAATGTAAAACAGCGATTATTTGACCCATTTTTCACGACTAAACCCGTCGGTAAAGGCACTGGATTGGGACTATCTATCAGTTATCAAATTGTAGTGGAAAAACATGGGGGACAACTACAGTGTGTATCTACATTTGGGCAAGGAACTGAGTTCATCATTAAAATACCCATCGCCAGGGGCTAGTACCGCAAAGCGGAAGTCAAAAGTCAAAAGTCAAAAGTCAAAAAGCTTATTCTATAGGATTTTCATTGACTTGGAATGGTTGGTTTATTTACGCCGTGCTGTACTAGTACAGCAACTTACAAGTCAAAACCAATTCAAAATGAGTATTTAGATGTTAACCGTGACAAATTAATGCCAAACTGTACTTAGTGCCAACAAATTTTTTTTGATTTTAGTGACGACATGATGATGAAAAAACTGGGACTGAGTGCGCTGTTACTGGCAGTTATCGGAAATTTTACCTGGATATCCAGTGCTAGGGCAAGTTTTCAGGGTAATCTCACCGTGGAAATTGATGGATTTCGGAACACAGAAGGACAGGTTTGTGTGAGCATATTTGCTAATAGTCAAGGATTTCCCAGCAAAAGCGATCGCGTATTCAAAAGGCAATGCACCCAGATTGCCGAGGGGTCTTTAAAAGTGACTTTTGATAACTTACAAGCGGGTAGTTATGCTGTTGCCGTTATCCATGATCAGAATAAAGACCAAATCCTCAATCGTAATAACCTTGGTATGCCCATCGAAGGCTTTGGGTTTTCCAGAAACCCAGAAGTTCGCACCAGTCCTCCTAAGTTCAAGGAAGCCGCTTTTTTGTTAGCAGGCCCAAATACAGTTATCCAAATCCAATTGAAATATTTATGAGTTACTGTTCTGCCTCTTGGTGATGACCTTTTGGTAGACTCTGTTGATCGGGTAAAATCCGCATTTTATTCATCTGAGTCAGAGCATACTTTGCCGTAGTTTGCACATTAACATCCGGGTCCTCCAGCGCGTGGACTAACATCTGGCTCATTTGAATCATCATGTCATAAACGCGAGTCAGGTCACGGATAGCATTTTGTCGCACTTGTGGACTTTCATCTTGCAATGAAATTGCCAAAGCACGGTTCATGGGTGTGAGTGCGCGCGAGTTAATTTCTGCCAAAGCCGCCAAAATTAAACTGCGTTGTTGAGAATCAGCATCAATCATCAAGTCTACTAGGGGCTGAATAGCTCGTGAGTCACCTTGCTGACCCAAATCCCAAATAGCCCTGCGCCGTTTCGGGCGATTGCTACCGCGTAAGTCCTGAATCAATTCATCAACAATATTCAGTTTGGTCAGAGGCGAAGTCATTTCATCTGGTGATACTGTTGTGGTAATAGAGGCTGTTGCTGTTTGTGGACTGATGGCCAATACATGATTTTCCTGCGGTTTTGATTCAGTTTCCAACTCTTGCAACGGCGGCTGCACTAAGTTTTCGCCACCAGGACTCAAAGCTTTCAATTGGGTAGGAGTAGATTCTGGCTGGTCTTTGACCTGACTGAACCATTTCATGCCAAACAGGACTGCGCCAATAGTTCCTAGAATTCCTAGACCCAATAATGACCACCAAATAAACCCTCGCTCGCTGGCTTGTGACTGCTCAGTTTTCTGGACAGTTGGAGTAGTAGATGCGGAGGCGACGCGAGCAAAGGGCGCAAAGGGATTTTTTTCTGCCCAAGCTGTTTGCAGACTGAGCCTAGTTGCATGATCAGCAACTCCATCTCTTCTTTCTAAATTTTGGGATTTCTGAAACTGAATTACAGCATTTTGCGTATTTTGCCCATATACTCCATCTGTCACACTATCGTAGTATCCTAAATCCTTTAATTGAATTTGCATGATTTGAACATAGGACCCTTGACTACCGAGTTTGAGAACATTCTCGGTGACAGGTGTGGTCGAACTTGCTTGTGCAATTTCTGGGGATGCTAGATGATATGCTGCCGTACTTGCGCGATGTGGGTAAAAACCCAAGCAAGTAAAACAGGTAAAAATCAGAATTGAGGAATGGGATAGCCTCATATTGTCAGTATCAGCCTGAAGGTACATTGAAGTTATCGATTCCACAATAACTTCAAGATGTCTAAATGTTAAGTTTTAAAGTAACAAAAAAAACATGAAACTGACTAATTTATTTATGAGCCGAGGTTTCTAAGGCGCGTGAGTGCTGTTTAACTTCTTGTCCCACACTCACTTCGTTACTTTGTCCCGCCAAGTTATCGCGCTGGTTAATCAGATAAATGCTTATTAAAGTCAGTCCTACTCCCACCCACTGCAAGGGACTGAGAACTTCCGAGAGAAAGAGATTGCCAAATAATAGGGCAAAGACGGGAGTCAAAAAGGTCAGAGAACTCAGACTGGTGAGGCTACCGCTAGAAGCAAAGTAGAAAAATAAGCCATAGGCGATCGCACTGCCAAAAACTGTAGCATAACCCAAAGCCATCCATTCAGATGTTACCAGATTCTGCCACTGCTGAGATTCAGTTACAGATGAAATTCCCCACAACGGCAATCCCCCCAAAATCATGTGCCATCCCGTAGCGGTTACTGGGTCAGCGTGTCTACACACAAACCGAATCATCACTGTTCCCGCAGCCATTGAGAGGGCGGCTAACAACATTAACCATTCACCACTAGCAAACAAATCTTGCCAATTACCAACAGTTGCATTGACGTTGGCATCAAACAACTGCAAAATCAACTGATCGGGCAAACCAATTAAACTAATGCCGATGACTCCCAGTCCTAATCCCAGCCATCCCCACAAACCAATATGTTCTTGAAAGAGCCACAACGACAACAAAGCCACCGCCAAAGGTTGAGAGTCAATCATCACCGACCCTAAACCAGCACTAGTTCTGACTAAACCTTCTGCCAAAAAGCCTTGAAATAAAGCCCCATCTATCAAAGCAAATAAAATAATCCACAGCCATGCTGACCAACCCTTTGGCTGGGGTTTATCCATCAATACTGCCGCAATCAAAATTAACACCCCAGCTGGTAGCAATCGCACACCTGCCATAAATAGGGGTGTAGTGTGGGGTATGACTCCTTTCATCGCCACCATTGCCGTTCCCCAGAAGAAAAAAGGGGCGATTAAGAGTAAAGGAGCGAAGGGAAATTTAGATGCACTGAGTTTCAGTTGCATGAGTTTGCTGATGCCTTTGTTTAACCAATGCCAAAATTACTTTACCTAATTTTACCGATTTTTGTACTTTTGTGTTCGCTGAGGATCTTGATGAATAGGAAAGAAGATTATACTCAGAGTATTAATAAACTTTATCATTAAGTTAATTTTTAAATCACAATTGTAGATGACTTTTTGATTAAAGTTATTAAATCTTTGAAAAAATGTCAGCCATCAACCAAAAAGCTTCGGAGACTTTGTACTTTGTAAGCAGATCAGGACTAAAAATACTCTTATGGTTATTTATAGCTGAGACAAAAAGCTAGCAAACCCAACTGCTTCAAGCTAATCAGAGCTAGTGGGTAGATTAACCATTCAAAACTGTAGAGTTTTCCATGAATAAGTTTATCATCGGTCTATTCACTTTAAGTGCGATCGCGCTTGCGTCTACTCCTGCTAATGCTCGGCCTAGTCATGTTGATAACGCTCAAATTATCAACCAAAGAAGTGTTACCACTGGCAATCACAACCGCAGTATTAATAATGCTACACAAAACCATCTAAATGTCAATAAAAACGCTGGTGGTAATGGCGCTAACGGTCAAGCTATAGGTCAAGAGTGTGACACTTTTGGTAATGGTAATCTTTGTGTCAACAAAGCTTCTCAAAACAACCAACAAATTCATCAAAGAGACCAACAACACAATCACCATGATAGAGGCAGATATAATCATTAATCATCATTCAGAATAATTGGCAGTTTTCCTTGACTTAGATTGAGTTTCGGGTGCTAAATTATTAGGGTAAAGCTGACACAACATAACTTTACCCTAAACTTTTTCTTTAACTTGGGATTTCCCATGCTTATGTACAAATTTTTCTCCCTTCTAATTTTCTTCACCTTATTTCTACCTGTTGTTACCCAAGCAAGTGAAATAGATATGCAAGCAGGGCGTGTGAGAATCAATCAAGATTCCCACGGAAATTTTTATATAGACACTGGAAATACAAAGCTAACTGTTCCTTCCAGAAGCAGCTATATAAATAGAAATCGTCCCCTTGATCATTTCAATATTTTTTGGAGAAATTCCTGTAAAAAATCAGGTAGTGTTGTTAAACAAGAAACAACACAAGTTAGCAGAAATAATAGACACAGCACTCAAAGTAGTACGGTTTCCGTATCTTGTTATTAACGTCCAAATATGGGGTGATTTAGATGAAACGTAAAGATTTATATCTTGGTTTTTTATCTTTTGGTATGTGTTTAACCGTGGCTACTTTTGCTACTAAACCCGCAGTAGCACAGTGTGTTATGTCCCATGTTGGCGTTCAGCTTAATATGTCTAACACACCAGCCACACAAACGTCTAATGTGGAAATGCACAGTCCAAAATCCTGTACAGGAAATACCAGTTCTTCTACAGCAGTACAAGTAAATACTAGTAATAATGGGCGTGTGAGACAGCATCAAGAGGTTCGTCACGAAATTAGAAATAATGGGCGTAATAGCACTGGTATGAGTGGACCAACTGTTAAAAGTAGCATAGTTGTTCCCGTTAATGTCAAAACACCAAAAAATTTTCACCCCTAAAAATTAGTACATTCAATCTTTTATTTAGTAAGGGTTTACCATACCACTGTTAAACCCCTACAAATTCATTTATTTTTTAGCTCATATAATATAAAAAACAATCGTTGGAAATAAATATGAATTTTCAGCAAATATTAACTGCGATTTGCTATTCTGGTTTTTTAGCAATGAGTATGTCTATTATAATACCATATTTGGCTTTTGCTAATCCAACTCAACTAAAAGAAACGACACAAACAACAATTATTAATTTAAGTATTGATGAATTTAAAGAAAAGTATTTACTGAAAATTAGGGGTTCTCGACACACTGACCTGTTAACAGGAAACATTAAACTTAATGGTATAATAATTGCTAAATTTACAAACAATAGCACTCAGATTAATCTTTCTCCTGTTTTAAAGAAAGGTAAAAATACTATAGATATTATGGGTAGTTATACTCCAATTACATCTGCATTTAAGCTGGAATTAATTGGAATCAATACACGAGTTACCCAGGAAAATACAGGTAATGGTAATATCGCCAATACCTTAATTATTTATGTTGACTAAATAATGTATTCGATTTTGATTTATGAAACACAAGTAGGGTGTGTTATCGAGGAGAGTACGACACCAAGACCACAGAAGACGGTGCGTTAGGCTAAAGCCATAACACACCCTACTAGCGTGGCAAGCTTAAAATAGTGCATTAGGTAAAAAGCAGAAAACATTGATTTATCTCGATTTTCTCAAAAATCTATTGCAACATTTTAGCCTTGTCACGCCACTACATATACTTAGATTTTTTCAATAATCAAATCAGATTCCTATATGTAGCAAGGTGTAAAATTCAGGGAAGAAGTTCATAAATGATTTAGGACTTTTATATCGGTAATCTAATTTACAAAAAATTCAATCTACTTTCCTTAATATAGGTCGGGAGAACAATTTTGATGATCTATCCTCTGATATTCAAGTACAAAAGTTATAGCTGAAGTTAAATCTGTAAGACTAGTAAATGTAAACAAATCATGTTACGAAGATTAGCAATTTTATTGCCTACTGCCATTTTAAAGCTCTTAATCGCCGAAACACTGGTAAATCAACCTGCTTTTTCACAACAAAGTACTAACAGCGATTCTACCGTCAATGGAAATTTTAATAATGTTTTTCAAACTCCCAACCAAAATAATGCTGAGAATATTAATGAGTTTAATGTCCCAAACATCTATCCACTAGATCATCCTCTCAATACTCCAGTGAATACAGAGAATGACTTTGGTTTAAATATGTCAGTGGGACTGAATACTCTTGATGCTAAAAATCTCACTGTTTATATGGGATTAATTTTTCAACCAGGACGCACTACGTCACATAAAGTTAGAATGAATCGTATTAATAAAGAAACTGAACTATTAGAAGTACAAAAACAAATAGCCGAGGCGAGACTTAGGTTAATCCAAAAGCAAATTAATGAAGCAGAAATTAAATTAGAGGGACTAAACCAGCCGTGATGGCAAATAAGAGAAATTGTTTTTTTTAACGCAGTTGCGGCAATCAATTGTCAAATTTTAGATGGTTTGGTAGGTGCGGTAACACAGTGTAACGCACCTACACTTATTGTTTAACGAAGAGGCAGGGGCAGGGGGAAATAACACCTTCCTCCTGCCGTGAAGCGGAGCGGAAAATGGGTCTGAGTCCCCCACTTCTACAAAGTGCTTCTCGTCCTGATGGGGTCGAATCCCCATCTGGACTTTCCCCCCTGCTCCCTGCTACCTGCTCCCTTGCCTCTTTTTCAAACTATATTCTAGTGATAGGAGTCTGTTTTAAATTAGCCATCAACTTGACTTTAAATTCATCTTCAAACACTGGTTTTTTATAATCTAAACTCCAAAGTTCTAAAGCACAGTCATCATCAGGTTTAGAGGGGAAAATCAACATTTTAAATTCCTGGCTATCAGGATTGTAGTCACATTCTACGCGGGCGATCGCACCAATTTGTCGCCGATCTAATGCCACTGCCAATCTCAACACTGCACTCAATTGACTAACCAATTGGCGATGCTGTTTACTCAGCAAGTTTCGGTAATTTTCGTGTTTTTTCTTGGGCTGTGATTTACGGTGATAACGGGCTAAATTAGCAATAATTTCAATCTCGGTTTCGGTATAGCCAAGTAATTCACTATTGCGAACTAAATAATAGGAATGCTTGTGGTGAGACGAATGGCTAATATAATGCCCACAATTATGTAATATCGCCGCCGCCCATAACATTTGTCGTTCGTTGACTCCCCAGTTATGTAATTTCCCTTGGGTTTGGTCAAATAAACTCAAGGCAAATAAAGCCACGCGATCGCTATGTTCTAAATTGATATGATACTTATCAGCCTGTTTCAGCACACTGCGTTCACGCACTGAACCTTGATAGCGCAGTCGATCTTCAATCAACCCGTGGGCTAACATCCAATCCACAATCACGCCTTCCCGGAGGGCGCGCCCGCACACCGTCACAGATTCCACACCTAACAAACTCATGGCTGACTGTAAAATCACAGCCCCAGCCAAGATCACTTCTGACCGCTTATCTGGCATACCGGGGATATGAGAAATCTCCGAATAAGTCATTTTTCGCAAGCGATAGACCCAATTCTGCAAGTCCTTGAGGCTGAACTCGTAGCCATTGAGAGTCGAAGGAACAGTATCTAAATTTTCCCGTGCATGAATCATCGCCAGGGTTTCAATCGTACCAGAGGTTCCCACCAAACGGGGAGATTCCCCCAACTGGATATTTCCTAGCACATCTTCCACAGAACGTTCCAGCATCCCGCGTGTGTAGGCTTCTAGGTACTGAAACTCAGTATCACTGATGGGGTCGTTAGTAATAAACTCGCTGGTGAGTCTCACTGCACCAACTTTTGTACTGGTGAGACTGCGGGCTTCTTGACTATCGCCCAAAATTAACTCTGTAGAACCACCGCCAATATCAATGACGATATGGGGTTGGTTATTAAATTCCATCCCCGAAAGTACACCTAAGTAGATGCGTCGGGCTTCTTCTTGACCTGAAATCAAGTCAACGCTTAAACCTAACTCCAATTCTACTCTGTGCAGAAAATCTCTGCCATTCGGGGCTTCTCGCACAGCGCTAGTGGCGACAGCAATGATGGTTTCTGCATTAGCTGTTTTAGCAACTTCTTGAAAGCGTCTGAGGGCGGTAATCGCCTTGTCAATGATTTCTGGTTTCAGTTCTCCAGTGGCGATGTCACGATTACCCAGTCTGACGGTTTCTTTTTCTTTGGCGATCATCCGAAACGATGGTAACGTCGGGTCAATCTTGACTACTACCATGTGCAGGGAATTAGTTCCCATGTCAATGGCCGCAATAATCCGGTTTTGCTTAACTGGTTGAGTGCTAACACTTTCCCAGCTAGCTGAAACTAAATTCAGCATCTAGTGTTCTCTCATAAAAAGGTGGTACATCGGGGTGTTTAGCACTTTTGTGGATGCTCAATAAATATATTCTTTAGTCTGACTAGTGCAAAGATGAGTAATCTCAGAATAGTTACTTACTACCGACACATTCAGCGCATCACTGAAAAAATACTGATGTGTAATAATACTATCCTGTAGCACAACTATCAGGACAACTTTTGAAGTTTTGTAACCGACGATGCCAGTTAAAGGTGGTACTTTTACAGGCGTTGCTGAAATTAAGTAGGAATTTAGGTGTAGAGATGTGGTACGTCACGTCTCTACAGGGGTTTTGACATCAACAAAAATCTTGTTCAGACTTCTAATCAGCAACGTCCTTTTACAAATATCAAATAACGTTATTCTATAGATATAAAGATGTTTGAATTCATCTATCTAAAGTTATTACTTGATTTTTATGCTAAATCCTCAGCAACTCAAACAGGAACCTGTATGGCTGTCCATTATCCGGCTTTTGCGGTGGCATAAACCAGAGGGACGGTTAATTTTAATGATTCCGGCTCTTTGGGCTGTATTTTTAGCCGCCTCTGGAAAACCACCTTTACCTTTAGTAGGCGTAATTGTCTTAGGTACTCTAGCCACAAGTGCGGCTGGTTGTGTAGTTAACGATTTGTGGGATCGGGACATTGACCCGGAAGTAGAGAGAACACGCGATCGCCCTCTAGCTTCTCGCGCCCTGTCTATTAAAGTTGGCATTGTGGTCGCTATTGTTTCCCTAGTCTGTGCAGCAGCACTGGCTTTATATCTTAACCCCTTAAGTTTTTGGTTATCTGTGGAGGCTGTACCAGTAATTTTACTTTATCCAGGTGCAAAGCGAGTATTTCCCGTACCGCAGCTAGTACTTTCCATTGCTTGGGGTTTTGCGGTGTTGATTAGCTGGAGTGCAGTCACACAGAACCTTTCTCAACCCGCTTGGCTATTGTGGGGCGCGACAATTCTCTGGACATTGGGATTTGATACAGTTTACGCTATGAGCGATCGCGAAGATGATCAACGCATTGGTGTTAATTCCAGCGCTTTATTTTTTGGTAATTACGCCCCTGTAGCTATTGGTATTTTCTTTGTGAGTACAGTGATTTTACTAGCTTGGTTAGGTATATTGATCAATCTGAACATAGCCTTTTGGGTTAGCCTAGCAATTGCTACTATTGCCTGGAGTTGGCAATGTTTACGTTTAAGAAATAAAGACTTACCCAACCCTGTGTATGGTGAAATTTTCCGCCAAAATGTTTGGATTGGTTTTATTTTACTGACAGGAATGATTGCCGGATCTATTTTTGGCTAGTAGCGCCAACAAAGCAAAATCTCATAAAAAGCGACCTAGCCCACTCAGCCAGATCGTCAGGTCGATTTAAAAGTCGTTGATCTACTAAAAATCATACTTTGAAAACTAGTACAGGGGTTGATATTTATTACTCAATTATTATCTAGTTTTTAGATATTTTCCCCGGACTGGGCTAGCCGTGAGTGTAGCCAAACAGAACTGGGGAAGTTATTTTGCTAATATTCCATGCCTTTACAATAATTTTACAATTGCCGCGTTGTTTGCGCGGATTAAGCAAAGTTTTACTCAATATCTCTGTTAGGAGTGCTTAGTAGTTGGGGAGATAACTATGAAATTTAGATGTACCCAATTCAATGAAGCGATCGCATCTTGTCAACATAGCCATGATAGTGTTACTTTCCCTAAGTAGTATTAGCATTGTTGGGGGCAGTTTTTTGCTGAAAAGGGCTGTTAGCAGTAGCAGCAAAATTAAAGTCATCACTGATACATCTCGCTATCAAGAAATTCGTCAGCAATTATTGTCTAATAACAACTACATTAAACATTTTCCTCATGCGCTGCCTAATGAAGCTAAAAACGTCCGCATTGCCTATTATCGTGGACTTGCATCAGAAGAAAGTTTTTTTCAAGTTAGGCTAAAACAGTCACCAGAAAAAATCCAACAGCTACTTTTACAATATAAAAATATTGCTAAATATCAGTATCAAGGTGGTAGTACAAACCATCATGTTAATCTACCCAATGGTGTGCCGACAACATTCTTTTACACTAGTGATGCTTCGATAGAATCCTTTCCCGCCACTTATGAAATATTAGTATTAGATGCCAAAAACAAAGGTACACCCAGCTTCAAATGGAATCACGGCGATAGCTATGGTGTAGCCATTGATAGTTCAGCCTCAGAAATTGTCTATTGGACTGAAAAATGGTAAGAAGTAATTTTTAATTCGTAATTTGTAATTCGTAATTAGGAAATAGGGAGAAAAATTATTATTGGGGTGATGGGGTTGGGAAATTAACTCCCCTGTTTTTCATCTATATACTCAATTACAAACTGTTGTATCTTTTGAAATCATGCAGACGTTGCTATTGGCGGTAAACATAAGCGTTTTCTCACGTCAGCAATTGAGTCTAACCAATGTTCTTCAAACCGAAATCCTAAGAGGAAATCAGCATTTTTTGCCAATTCTCTGGCTTTGTGCAAATTCTTGAAAATTGTTTTAATTTGTTGAGGGGCAAGAATGGGATAAAGTAATTGAGCTATCCATAAACCAATTTTTAGTGATTTACTATAGTTTTGCTCCACTGCAAAAGCCAGAACTCCAATTTCTCCAGCATAGCTAGTATCAAAACCAAGTAAAACATGAAAAATATCGTGAGTAACCGCATATCGCAAAGCAAAGACGTTACGTCTAGCAACTTCCTCTAACTCAGGACTGATGTTGAAGGGTTGTAGATGATTGGCTTGTAAATGTTCTGCATATTCTCGTCCCAAAGAACCTGGAGGATATTCGCTTAATTTTGCCAAATCAATAGAGGGATGATATCCTTGTACTTCTTGTAATTTAGAAGCTACTTCTGGCGAAACTTTAGCACCGAATAACTCAGACTTGAGAATAGCAAAATCACCTAAATTCTCTGAATCCTGATAAGTCAGAAGCATTTGAATTTGTTTGAATTTCTGAAACATAATCACCAGTCGCTATCTTAGATTAAGCGTAGAATTTCACAAATTACCAAAAAACAACCGTAATTTCCCTTAATTCATTTAACGGCTCCACTACACCAAAGCGGCAAAAAAGCTGAACATAGCCGTCCTGAATCACTTCTTCCCTTGGCGTTCTTGGCGGTGCGGGCAAAAAAAATCTCTCCCGAACCAACACCACAAGAGCAGTTACATCAGAAAATGTAGCAAAACATTAAACTTCATTGCGAATCCACCAAGCAAAGCCAAACAACATGATAAGTTCTGATGATGTGAAGACAAAGACGAGAACTAAGAAAGGAGAACCCAGTGGCAATGGAATCAAATATTTCAACGGGCGCATCTGTAACAAATGAAGACTTCAGCGAATATGTTGCCCATTTGCAACTTCACATGACTCTACAAGCCCGCAATCTGGTTCCCACCCTGAAGCAGACATTTTCAGTTGCAGATAGCCGAGAGCAACTGCTTCACCAAACCCAAGCCAATTTTGAAAAGCTAATTTCTCGACAAGGACTGTAAAACAGCAAAATTTTTCTCAAAATTCTCATAAAATAGAAGCAGGTATTGTTGGGGCAACACCAAAGTTGTTCCCATCAGTCCTGCTTTATTTTAGTTTGTTTATGATCATATTTTAGTATCTAGTTACAAAAATCACCCTTTGGGAGCAAGAACTAGAAGCACAAAGCCGTTAAAATTGATTATTGCAACAGTTCCTCTGACCCAGTAAGTTAAGGCTAAATGGCAAGCTAGAATTAAAATGACTTCATTACTTCCTCGAAACCTCAGCGTTGTCATCCGGCCAGCCCAATACCGGGATCTGGACGGAATTGAACAAATAACCCAAGATTCATTCGCAACCCTCACTCCCAAAGAGGCGCAACTGGCCATCAGCCAGATGCAATGGTTACGCCGTTGGTATGGATGCCTCAAATTTTTGAGTTGGTTTCCTAATCCCCTAAAATATCGCTTCTGTGCCTACGTAGCAGAGCAAGGGCGATCGCTTTTAGGGATGATTCAAGTGTCACCTTTCAACCGCACACGCAGTACATGGCGGATTGATCGGGTGATGCTGGCTCCATCGATGGAGAAGCAAGGAGTCGGCTCGCAACTTTTGCGCCATTGCTTTGAATCGATTTTGGAAGCTCGCACTTGGCTATTAGAAGTGAATGTGAATGATAAAGACGCACTGGCACTATATCGCCAAAATGGGTTTCAGCGTCTAGCAGAAATGACCTATTGGGAAATTAAACCCGAATTACTCGTGGAATTGGCGCAAGCAGAGCCTGATTTGCCCAACCTTCTACCTGTCAGTAATGCTGATGCTCAGTTACTCTATCAGTTAGATACAGCATCAATGCCGCCTTTGGTGCGTCAGGTTTTTGACCGCAATACTCGCGACTTTAAAACCAGCTTGTTTGGTGCTTTAACTGATGCTGTCAAGCAGTGGCTCACTAAAACTGAAGTAGTGAGTGGCTACGTGTTTGAACCCCAACGCAAAGCCGCCATCGGCTATTTCCAAGTTCAACTTGACCGCAAAGGTAAAACTCCTCACGTCGCCACGCTGACAGTTCACCCCGCTTATACGTGGCTGTACCCAGAGTTGCTTTCTCAACTAGCGCGCATTGTCCAAGATTTCCCTCAGCAAGGTTTACAACTGGCATCCTCAGACTACCAAGCTGAACGAGAAGAGTACTTAGAGCGCATTGGGGCAGAACGCATAGAACATACCCTAGTGATGTCTCGTTCTGTTTGGCATAAGCTCCGGGAGTCTAAATTTGTTTCCTTAGAAGGAATTCAGTGGACTGGGGTGCTGCAAGGTTTGCAACCGGCTCGTAAACCAATTCCAGGTGGGATGACATGGATACAAAAAACGCCGCAACCAGCGTCAGAAAGACCAGCGCCTACCAAATCAGAACCTGTAACCTTCAAGTGCGAAAATTTGAGTATGGAAGCATTGCCCATTCCTGAGATCACAGATCCAACACAGGAGAACTAATTTGACTAATTCTTTGTTAATAGTACAAGTCCCCAGATTTATCTGTGAAATCAATCTAAAATCTAAAATCTAAAATCTAAAATCCTATGACACCCCAAGAGCAACCACAACCGTTTATTTCAGCATTGGGTTTAGATTTCGGTCGCAAGCGGATGGGTGTAGCGGGGTGCGATGGTACGGGTTTAATTGCTACAGGACTGACCACCATTGAGCGGACATCTTTTGAGCGAGATGTGCAGCAAGTCCGCAACTTAGTGAATGAGCGTCAGGTGCAAGTCCTGGTGATGGGTTTACCTTACTCAATGGATGGGACTCTCGGATTCCAGGCGCGTCAAGTGCAGAAATTTGGCAAAAAGTTGGGGAAAGCACTCAATTTACCTGTGGAATATGTAGATGAGCGATTAACTTCTTTTCAAGCAGAGCAACTGTTAATAGCTGAAAATCGCTCCCCATCACGCCATAAAGGTTTAATTGACCGGAAGGCAGCTTCGATAATTTTGCAACAATGGCTGGACACCAGGCGAGCCAACTTCCAGAAATCGGTGCTAGCCTTAGAGTATTGATACCTTTTTACATGATATTCTGAAAGCTAATCACCAACATTTGTATCGAGTTCTGAAGCTATTTTTTTGACTGAGTTGGTCATTAAACAGTCAAGAAATTTGTACATTTGCTGGTATTTATAAAATTTTACACTTCGGCTATGTTCCCCTCTCCATTTCCTGAAGAAAATGATCATGCTCATGCAGGTTCCATCACTCTGACCGATGACACAGGCCGAACCCTCGAATGTTATGTTGAACATTCGCTTTCGGTAGATGGACAAGAATATGTCTTACTGCTCCCTGTAGACTCACCCATAGAAATTTTTGCTTGGCAAGGTGACGAAGAAGAAGAAGAGGCGGTTTTGGTAGATGATGATGATGTCATTAACCAAATTTTTGCCACGGCTCAAGCTGTCTTAGCCGAACAAAATCTGATCGTCAAAAATACTGCTTATGCTCTGACTGTGGCGGGTGATTTACCAGCAGTGGAAGAATCAGAACTTTTCACTTTAGAAATCGAAGATGAAGAGGCTGATTTGGAGCCTGAACAATTGCAGCTACTAGCTAGCTTCTATGATACAGATCAAGAATACGCAGTTTATACACCACTCGATCCTCTGCTGTTTTTTGCCCGAATTTCGACCACCGGCAAACCAGAATTACTTTCCCCAGAGGAATTTAAGAAAGTACAACCACTGTTAGAAGAACAACTTTTTAACGAAGTCGAATAAATTCAAAATTCACATGATCTGGAACAAGCTCTTACAGCCTGATTTGATTTTAGAAGGTTCTGTATTAAACCTGACACCTGAAATGATTCAACAATACGGGCTGAAGGGTCTGGTGTTGGATGTGGATGACACCCTAGTACCGTTTACAGTGGGGCTAGCTTCACCAGAATTAGAACAATGGGTAGAGCAAATTCGTATTTGTACAGATTTGTTTTTGGTAAGTAATAATCTCAGTGAATCCCGCATCGGTGGCATCGCGCGATCGCTCAATTTGCCCTATTATTTAGGTGCAGCCAAGCCATCACGACGGAAAATTAGAGCCGCACTCACAGCGATGAATCTACCAGCCAACCAAGTGGGAATGGTGGGCGATCGCTTATTTACCGATGTCATCGCGGGTAATCGTTTAGGAATGTTCACTGTTTTAGTAGAACCAATTATCCATCCTGGTGCAGCCTTGCGATCGCATCCGATCCGCAATTTTGAAGTTTGGTTATCGGAAATCTTGGGAGCCACTATTACTCCTAAAGAGACAAAAATTCACAAAACTTGAGAAATGGTGATTAAAGTAAATCTAAAGAAATAATTAAGGAATGTAAATAGGATACAAAAATCGGGCATTATGACAATTGATAATATGGGGTCAGCCAAATAAAGACCCTAGTTCATAATAGATAAAAATAAACCCGTAGAGCGTCGGCCTTCACATATAGAAGGATCGGCGCTTTACAAATTTTTACCACAATCTAACATCCCACCCCCAGCCCCAGACCGCAAGCGAGGAGGGGAGACAAGAGGTTTCATGTCATCCAAGGAACATGATATGACTAATGACTAATGACTAATGACTAATGACTAATGACTAATGACTAAGACAATTGTTGTCAAAATCGGCACTTCTAGCCTTACTCAACCAGAAACCGGACAGCTAGCGCTTTCTACCATTGCTACTTTAGCAGAGACACTTTGCCATTTAAGGCAGCAAGGGCATCGAGTGATTTTAGTTTCCTCTGGTGCTGTGGGAGTGGGTTGTGCTAGGTTGGGCTTAACTGAACGCCCGAAAGCGATCGCTCTCAAACAAGCAGTAGCAGCAGTGGGTCAGGGTCGGTTAATGCGGATATACGATGATTTATTTACTACATTAAATCAGCCCATTGCTCAAGTATTACTGACGCGGAGCGACTTGGTACAACGTAGCCGCTATCTCAATGCTTACAACACTTTTCGGGAACTCCTGGGACTGGGTGTAATTCCTGTAGTCAATGAAAATGATACAGTTGCAGTGGACGAACTGAAATTTGGCGATAATGACACTCTTTCAGCATTGGTGGCGAGTTTAGTCGAAGCAGATTGGTTATTTATCCTCACCGATGTAGACAAGCTATATTCCGCCGATCCCCGTTCTGTACCCGATGCACAACCCATATCTTTGGTAAGTAACCTCAAAGAATTAGCAGAATTACAAGTGCAAACCACCTCTCCAGGTTCTCAATGGGGTACTGGTGGGATGTCCACTAAAATTTCCGCCGCCAGAATTGCGATTGCTGCGGGAGTGCGTACCGTCATTACTCAAGGACGATTTCCGCAGAATATTGAGAAAATTATCGCAGGGGAACTTCTGGGGACTCATTTTCAACCACAGCCAGAACCAACTTCGGCGCGGAAACGTTGGATTGCTTATGGTTTAGTCCCGGCGGGAAAATTATACTTGGATACGGGGGCGATCGCGGCGATCGCCCAGGCAGGAAAATCCTTATTAGCTGCTGGAATTAAATCAGTATCAGGAGAGTTTGACGCTCAAGAAGCCGTGCAGTTGTGCGACAATCAGGGAAACGAAATTGCCAGAGGCCTTGTTAACTATAGCAGCGACGAACTCCAAAAGATTAGCGGCTGCCATTCTAGGGAAATTTTCACAATTTTGGGCTATGTAGGTGCTGAAACTGTGATTCATCGAGATAATTTAGTTTTAACTTAACTATGAAATCCTTGGGGATGCTATGATGGTTTATGGTGTTTGCTAAACTTACGGACAAAATATCGGCAATAAATAATTAAGTGCCGATAAGTGCGGGAAGTCTGATGGCATTCACCTCAATTGAATACATAACTGGAGAGGTGTCCGAGTGGTTGATGGTGACGCACTCGAAATGCGTTTTGGGGAAACCCAACGGGGGTTCGAATCCCCCCCTCTCCGTTTTAACCTAGCGTGTACACACAAGTCCAAAAACCTTTTATTTGGGTAGGGTGCGTTATGGACTTTAGTCCTAACGCACCGATAATCTAGGATGGTGCGTTGCGCTACGCGACAACACACCCTACAAAACATAATTTTGAGTTACCGAATCATTTGTATGTACACCGTAGCCGTTTTAACAGTTATCAGCCACGCCAGTAGTGGCGTGACAAGGCTAAAATGTTGCAATAGATTTTTGAGAAAATCGAGATAAATCAATGTTGTCTGCTTTTTCCTAATGCCCCATTTTAAGCTTGCCACGCTACTACTGGCGTGACAAGGCTAAAATGTTGCAATAGATTTTTGAGAAAATCGAGATAAATCAATGTTTTCTGCTTTTTACCTAATGCACTATTTTAAGCTTGCCACGCTACTACGCATCTAAAATATAAAAAAATCATCAGTTCACGGATTTGTAATTTTTTTTGCTTAAGCATGAATTTAATCTAAATTAGTTTAGCATTCTCTCAAATCAGTGTATAGTTGAGGTTCTATTAGAGAGTGTCTTAAAAGCATTTTTACAACTAATTTTAAGAATTTGTTGGCAGTCAAATCATCTTTTAATACTGATAGCTCTTTCGCAAAATCGGGTTGACCACCGTGTGCTATCTTACTTCTGTAAGAGTAAAGTTTTTTCCAAATTGTACTTTCGGGTGTACTCCCAAAAGACTGAGAATAATCGAGTTGATTAATAAAACGCTTTGATAATAAATTTATTTTATTTGTGACTTGTCGTGTAATTGAATCTCCTGTATCAATTGGCTTATGTGTAATTAAAAATTCAATTATGGTAAATAATCCCAGAACTTTAAATTTAGAATTATGAGGAAGATGCTTCATATCTTCAAGCATATTAATAGCTTTTTTTATATCTGGATACTTAATTTCATCTAATTGCTGATAATTTTTATATATTATGCCTAAATTTTGTAAAGTTGTATCATCAATGACTTCAATGAAAGGCGGCACAGTCATCTCTATTTCATGGAAATAATTAAATGCGTGTGTAAGATTTTTTATAAGCCCAAATTCTTGGCTTTTTTTTTGGTCACAAGAGCGAAATTTTAAGTTGAATTCTAGTTCTATTTCTAGTAAATTTGCCGCCAAGGATAAATTAAATATTTCACCAATGTTCCCCTGAAAATTTATTACATAATATTTCCAATCTTTTTGTTCAAGTCGCTGAATTGTAAACTCCTTGTTTTGCTGTGCCTCCGTATTTTTCTCAACCCATATTACTTCATAGGGACATTGACCAAATGAAAAATATCCTGAATCTAATAAATGTTTTTTGATTATGCCAGTTTGGATAGAATCAGCTTTTTGAAAGTAGCAATTTTCAATAACTTTAAAAGGTAGATTGCAGTTAACATCAAGTAAATTAGCAACAAAAGCAAAGCTAGTATTTTCTGGCATATTGCCTCAAAGATTAGTTTTAATATCTTGATCAGGATGTGTTAAAAGATATACACGAATCATATTAGATGTAATTGGTAAAATAGTCACCGTATTCGAGGCATTATTAGCGTCATTGCTGACAATCATTACAGAACAAAGTTTATCCATTTCTGAACCGACTGCGGGACTGAGATTTGCAAAATAAATTTCACCACATTTCATCTGTCAGCCCATCCCCGACGGTCAAATCCCATTCTGGCTTAAATTCCGCCGCAGCTTCATGATAAGCTTGTTCTAACTCCTGATATCGCAGTAAATCTATTGCTAACGAAATGAATTGAAAACGATATTTACCATCAAGCAACGCAGAAAATATACAGGTAGTGATAATCATAGGAACAGCCCTTTGGAAAAACAGCAAAAGCCGGACACTTTTTGATACGATAGTAGCTCTAACTCGTGAAATAACGATTTTTGTATGAGCAAAGGCACCCTGTTTGATAAAGTTTGGAACTTACACACCGTTGGAACACTTCCTTCAGGGCTGACGCAACTATTTATCGGGCTTCACCTGATTCACGAAGTCACCAGTCCCCAAGCCTTTGCCATGTTGCGGGAAAGGGGTTTGAAGATGCTGTTTCCAGAACGAACTATAGCCACAGTCGATCACATCGTCCCGACTGAAAACCAAGCCCGACCATTTATTGACAGCATGGCGGAAGATATGATCCAGGCTTTAGAACAAAACTGTCAAGAAAATAATATTACCTTTCATAACATCGGTTCTGGTAATCAAGGGATAGTCCATGTCATCGCCCCAGAACAAGGACTGACTCAGCCAGGAATGACCATTGCTTGTGGTGATAGTCACACATCTAGCCACGGCGCATTCGGTGCGATCGCATTTGGCATTGGTACTAGTCAAGTGCGAGATGTTCTCGCCTCTCAAACCCTGGCTTTATCGAAACTCAAAGTTCGCAAAGTTGAAGTTAACGGGACTTTAAACCCTGGTGTTTACGCCAAAGATGTGATTCTGCACATCATTCGGACATTAGGTGTAAAAGGTGGCGTAGGTTATGCGTATGAATACGCTGGAACCACCTTTGACCAAATGAACATGGAAGAACGGATGACCGTTTGCAACATGGCTATTGAAGGTGGCGCGAGATGCGGTTATGTCAACCCTGATCAAGTCACTTATGATTACTTAAAAGGTAGAGACTTCGCTCCTAAAGGTGGAGAATGGGACAAAGCTGTGGCTTGGTGGGAATCCATCAAGAGTGATGCTGATGCTGAATACGATGATGTTGTAGTCTTCGATGCGGCGGATATTTCCCCCACAGTCACTTGGGGAATTACACCCGGTCAAGGTATCGGCGTAAATCAATTTATACCCAAGCCGGAAGAACTATTAGAAGAAGACCGATTTATTGCGGAAGAAGCTTATCAATATATGGATTTGTTTCCCGGTCAACCGATAAAAGGCACTAAAATTGATGTCTGCTTTATTGGGAGTTGCACCAACGGCAGAATTAGCGATTTACGAGAAGCAGCAAAAATTGCTCAAGGTCGTCACGTTGCGGAGGGTGTGAAAGCTTTTGTTGTCCCTGGTTCGGAACGGGTGAAGCAACAAGCCGAAGCCGAAGGACTGGATAAAATCTTTGCAGCAGCCGGATTTGAGTGGCGTGAACCGGGATGTTCTATGTGTTTAGCTATGAACCCGGACAAACTCCAAGGTAGACAAATCAGCGCGTCTTCCTCTAACCGCAATTTTAAAGGTAGACAAGGTTCCTCTTCTGGACGCACATTATTAATGAGTCCGGCTATGGTGGCGACTGCGGCTATTAAAGGGGAAGTTTCAGATGTGCGCGAGTTGTTATAAATATGGATTAGTTTCGCGCAAAGGCGCATACTTCGACTTCGCTCAGTAAGCAGAGGCGCAGAGAGGAGGAGTTTAAGAAGGTAAATGGTGGGTTACGGCGCAAGCTTAATAAATCTTAATCTTGATTATCTGGTGTTGTGCGCCTAACCCACCCTACAAATTGGGGATTTTTTTCAGAAAATCTCTTGTAATTAGATTGTTGTCAAAAATCGAGTCAAAATTTAAATTTATGGTCAGTGAAGTTAAAAAAATCTCAGGGCGCGGTATAATCCTTATTGGGGATGATATAGATACAGATAGGATTATTCCCGCCCGTTATTTGAAAGCCATCACCTTTGATGGATTGGGTGAAGGGGTATTTATCGATGACCGTACAGCATTAAAAGGCGAACATCCTTTTGACAAAGCAGAATATCAAGGGGCAAACGTTTTAATCGTTAACCGTAATTTTGGCTGTGGTTCATCACGAGAACACGCACCCCAGGCGATCGCTAAATGGGGAATTCAAGCTTTAATTGGTGAAAGTTTCGCCGAAATATTTTTTGGTAACTGTGTAGCAATGGGTATCCCTTGTTTAACAGCCGATGCAGTCACAGTCAAAAAACTGCAAGAGTTAGTAGTAGCTAATGCCCAAGCTGCTGTGACGGTGAATTTGGAAACTTTAGAAGTGCAAATTGGTGACTATACAGCCAAAGTTACCATGAATGACGGCACTCGCAGCACTTTTATTGCTGGGACATGGGATGCTTGCGGTCAGTTAGTGGCTAATGCTGAAGAAGTTCGAGCTACGGCGGCTCAACTGCCTTATGTGAGTTGGGGTAAATTAGCCGCAAGTCAATAGGTTAAAATACTCAAAATTGTTTTGGTAGAATCAAATTATCCGCTTCTAGACACCATTAATAGTGAACCGTATTTATGGAACGCCGGGAGTTTTGAGGCGATCGCTTCTTTGATGACAATAATAAATAAGCACAGGGAATAAAGTAAAGAGCGAGAATGGTTGCACCAGCTACACCACCGGCAATTACCACTGCTAAAGGAGGCCAAAATCCACCACCACCGAGAATCAGAGGAATAAAACCTGCCATCGTGGTGAATGTGGTTGTCAGGACATGGCGCGTAGTGTGGATGACGGTTTCGACTATGGCTGGGCGATCGCCTGTCTGTGCCAGGGTATCACTCTTGACAGCAGTGAGAACGGTAATCGCATCATTCACCGCCACCCCAATCAGTCCCACAGTGCCAATAATGGGATTAAAACCAAAGGGATAACCGAATAGCCAAACCGATAATCCGCCCAAACCAATGGCAAGAATCGCTACCATACCAATCAAACCCGCCAGGGCGAAAGAATTCATCGAAAGTACCAGAGTTACCACTAAGGCAATTCCTAGCACAATGCCGTAACCGAGTAGTCCCCCAGTGGCGCTGTTACGTTCTGCTTCTTCACCACCAAATTCTAAACTATAGCCTTGAGGTAGGGAGAACGAGTTTTGCAAGCGTTGGCGAAAATCAGCCAGAGCGTTAGCAGGTAAGGTTCCGGCTGTGAGATAGCCCTGCACTGTGCTGACTCTCCGACCGTTTTTGCGAGTGATGGCGGCATTTTTGGGGACTAAACTGAGTTTACCAATGGTTTCTAAGGGAATGTAGCCGTTACGATTGCTTGTTAGCAGATTCACTGATTGCAATTGGCTTAAGTCAGCGCGATCGCTATTACTTAGACGCACCCGTACAGGCACTTCTTCGGTATCTTCTAAAATTGTGCCACCAGTTACCCCTTCGGTGATGATTTGCAATTGTTGAGCAATTTCTCGACGGCTTAAACCTCGCGATCGCGCTTCTGGTTCGTCAATATCTAGGGACAGTTGGGGAAGCACATCGTTAAGGCGACTGCGAATGTGAGTAATAGTCGGAACTTCTGCCAAAACTGCCCGGAGTTGCTCACTTAATTGTTGCAGGCGATCTACATCAGAGCCGTAAATGCGTAACTCAATTGGGGCTTCAAAAGGTGGTCCCTGTTCAAACAACCGCGCCAAAGCACGAGCATTCGGAAAGGCGCTGTTAAGTTCCGTTTGCAGTTGGCGAATGAAGCTATCCGCAGCAACGCCATTCATCTGCACAATTGCCCCAGCAAAACTGCTTTCGTTCTCCCGATTATTGAGTTGGTTGTAATAGACTTTCGGCGCACTCTTGCCCAAGAACCAATACACTTGTTGAACTTCAGAATGACTGCGTAAAGTGGATTCTACCTCTTGTGTCAACTGCTGAATTTGCGTTAGAGAACTGGTAGGAGGCAATTCTAACTCTACTATGAACTGTTCGCGGTCAGCAGCCGGAAAGAATTGTAAACTTAAGGTGGTCATGAGGGTAAACCCCATGACTGGTAAAATCAGCGTCAGGGCGATCGCGCGTTTGGGATACCGCAACGACCACTGCAAAGAACGGCGATACGAAGCAGTGAGTGCAGGATGAGAAAATCCTGATTCCCCCCATTTTCCCTTACCAATCATGCCTTTAGCGGTGAACGAGCGACGATGATTCCACTGATAAATTTTCGCGGTAATCGCTGGCGAAATCGTTAATGCTACCAACAGCGAAGCCAACACTGCCACAATCACATTTAAACCAATCGTCCCGACAAATTCACCAGTTGCACCGGGAAGTAAGGCAATAGGTGCAAAGGAGAATACAGTGGTTAATGTCCCACCCAGCAAAGGCGCACGCAGATACTGCACAGTTTCTGTAATGGCGGTTTCTAAAGACATTCCCGCTTTCAGGCGGATATTCATCTCATCTACGAGAATAATCGCATTATCAATCAGAATACCCAAAGCTACAATTAGCCCCGTTACCGACATCTGATGTAAGGGAATGCCCAACAAGCCCATCACAATCAGGGCGATCGCTACTGAAAGCGGCAGTGCCATCTGTACAGCTAATGCCTGTTGCCAGCCCATCATGATAATGCAAATCACGAACAGCATCAAAGTACCAGAGAGCAAATTACCGATGAGATTATTTAATCGCGCCGTTACATAACGACTCTGATCAAAGACAATCTCTAACTGTATCCCCTTGGGTAAATCAGCCCGAAAGCTATCAATCACCTTCTGTGCGTCTACAGCCCAGCGATCCAGACGATATTGGGACTGGACATAAACACCAACGGCGATCGCGGCTTTACCGGCAGTAAATGCCAATTCTGTGGGCGGTGTGGCAATTCCTTTTTCAATGGTGGCGATATCTGCCAAAAGCCGAAATTCCCGGTTAGATTCACAGTTAGCACAGCTTACAGGTATTTGCTGCAAACGGTTCAGGGTATCCAATTCTCCCTGCACTTCATAGAGCAAAGTATTGTCACCGCGAAACTGTCCGGCGGAAGTTTTGGCATCGCTTTGTTGAATTTGCCCTGCTAATTCTGCGGCGGTAATACCTAAACTAGCAAGAGTTTCTGTATTCACATTCACTGTAATTTCTTCTTGCGGTGCGCCAAAAATCTCCACTTCATCTGTGCCAGAGAGCGATCGCAAGGCATTTTTTAACACCTCTGCCCGTCGTTGCAAAATGGCATAATTTGGTGCATCAGACTGTTCCCAAGTCAGGGCGGTAAGCAGGGCATAGGCACGCACTTCTCCCTCATCTAATTCTGGTTCACTGGCGGCGTTGGGTAATTCCCCCTGCACCTCCCGCAATTTATCCCGCACCCGTGACCACACCAAAGGCACACGACTCCTACTCACACTATCGAGTAAATCTACGGAAATGCTGGAAACCCCGGCGCGTGACGTGGACTCATAAGTTTTCACTTCCGGAATTTCGGCAATTTTCGCTTCAATGGGATCAGTAACCAGGGATTCGGTGCGTTCGGCGGTTCCTCCTGGCAAAAAAGTAGTAACTAGGGCAAAACGAGAAGTTAATTCTGGATCTTCCAATCGAGGTAGAGATTGAAAGGTGACAGTTCCCCAAGCCACAATCAAAAAAATCGCCAACAAAAGCAAGCGCAAGTTACGAAAAAATAGCTGTGCCATATCAGTTGTCAGTTATCAGTTATCAGTTATCAGTCAAGAGAGATAAGAGACTTTCAAATAAAAAAACACTCAACCATCTAACGCAAAAAACCTCTCAAACTCTCATACCTCTGTGTTCTCTGTGTCTCTGCGGTATGCGCTTCGCGCACGCTACGCTAACGTTTATCTGGATAATTGGCGTGATAACTGTTCACTGTTCACTGTCCACTGATTTAACGATTTGCCCAGAAACCAAGCGGTGTGCGCCACTTTTGACAACTTCTTCCCCGGCGATGATTGTGCCACGTACTAAGATGCGATCGCCTTCGGTATACAACACTTCCACATCCCGCCGTTCGATGCGATAGGTTTCTCCCTCTGGCGCAATGGCAAAACAAGACCATAATCCGCGCTCTCCTTTAATTAAGGCGGTTACTGGCAACCAAAATCCCTGGGTAGAGACCATTTGTTCCACTTGTAGACGAGCGATTTCTCCCGATGCTGGCATAGTTTGACCTGTAGAAACCAATTGCAAAACCACTGTCCGAGTCCGGGTTTGGGGGTTGATCTCTGGTTTATGAGCCAGCACTTGGGCAGTATAAATTTGCTCACCCACCTGCACCTGTTGACGACTCCCCACTTTCAAAGTCTGCACGACTTGGGGCGGTACGCCAATTTCTACTTCCGGGGTGAGTTTTTCCACTAGGCGCACAATCGGCTGTCCGGCTTGCACCACAGTGCCTTCATCTAAATTTCGTTCCCCAACTACACCACGAAAAGGAGCGCGGAGAATGCTTTTTTCAATATTGATTTCTACATCGCCCATACTGGCTGTAATTTCCGCCACCGTAGCGGCTTGGGCAGCGATTTGTTCTTGGCGTGTCCCGTTTTGCAATGCTTCTAATTCACTTTGAGTAGCAGCGAGGCGGTCGGCGAGGGCATCCCGATTAAATGCCACTTCATCCAACTGTTCACGGGAAATCGCTCCTGCTTCGTACAGAGAACTGCGGCGATCGCGACGAATATTTTCTAGCCGCAACTGATTTTCTAAATTTTCCACTTGAGAACGAGCCGCAGCAATGGTTTCTTTGCGTGGTCCATTCTGCAATTCTCGTAATTCTGCCACTGCACGCGATCGCTGTGCTGTTAATTGTGCTAATTGTGCTTGGAGATTTTGCGTATCTAACCGGGCAATGACTGCGCCTTTTTCTACGGTTTGTCCGCGATTGAAGATAATTTCAGTCACTTTTCCCCCTCGTTCAAAGCCCAAGTCGCTGCGGCGAGTGGACACTACTTCACCTGTATAAAATCGTGTGGTTTCGTATGACTGTACAGGCTTGAGCTTGATGACTTGCACTGCCAATGGCGGAGAAATAGCCACTTCTTGACCAGTAGACAACCGTTCATATACTCCGAAGGCCATTGCCGCTACCATCCCACTCGCAATCAGCAGATTTCTGACTCCGATCTTTTTTGAATTCTTCAAAGGCGAGGCAGCCTCATCATCTATATCTTGAATTTGGGCTTCCATAAACTGGCGAATGATTTTTATGCTACGTTGACAAGAAGCGTTGTGATATTCAACTGACTGTTATAAAACTAGTTATATAAATCAAAGGGTATATGCAACTAGTTGTTTATGTCAAGATAGAATTATGAGTTTAGCCCATGCGATCGCCAGCATCTTGCTTCAATCTCCTCGGACAGGCTACGATCTGAGCAAAGAATTTAATGAAAAAGTAAGTTGCTACTGGCAAGCCACCTCGCAGCAGATTTATCGAGAACTGGCACGAATGCAGGAGAAAGACTGGGTAGAAGTGGAAATATTACCACAATCGGCTCGTCCTGACAAAAAAATCTATTCTCTCACCGATGTAGGTAGACAAGAATTGATTTCTTGGATTGCCGAACCTTCTGAAGCAACCGCAATCCGTGAAGATTTACTGGTAAAAGTACGCAGTGGATTTATCGTTCCTGAAGATATCCTCATCCGTGAAATTGAGCGCCGCAAGCAATTCCATCAGCAAAAATTGCAGCATTATCTCTCCCGTGAACTAGAATTTGGCGATTTAAATCATCTGTCTCGCCCGCAACGACATATCTATCTCACCCTGCGGTGCGGGATTCGCTACGAAACTATGTGGATTGAATGGTGCGATGAAGCGATCGCCTCTTTGTTAAGTATTCAGATTTGAGTGAGATTTACCCTAACCTCCGTTACCGAAAACTGGGCTGCATTTGAGTCTATTTTGCCCCCTAAATCCCCTTGCGGGGAATTAATTAGCGCAAAGAAGAAATGCCAGCCCAAAAAAGGTTGATGTCCTTAAGTGTTTTAATCCCCTTGCGGGGAATTAGTTCGCGGAAAGAACGGTGTTAAACATTCTTTCTACAACATGAAAGCTTTGTTTCAATCCCCTTGCGGGGAATTAGTTAGCGGAAAGCCAAAGCGGCCGTAGCCAAGCTTCCTATTAATTCGGTTTCAATCCCCTTGCGGGGAATTAGTTAGCGGAAAGTTCTAAAACTCTACTCATGAATGCTATTGAAAACCTGTTTCAATCCCCTTGCGGGGAATTAGTTAGCGGAAAGAAACATATTTATTCTCAACGTAAGATATGCTTTCTCTAAAGTTTCAATCCCCTTGCGGGGAATTAGTTAGCGGAAAGAGCAACATTTACTGGGTTGCCGAGGGATCAGATATGTTTCAATCCCCTTGCGGGGAATTAGTTAGCGGAAAGAGGATACTGAGATGATTGCGGAGATCAAGTGCCAGTTTCAATCCCCTTGCGGGGAATTAGTTAGCGGAAAGAGCCGGGGCTTGTTGGGGCTGATACTCCGGTTGCATGTTTCAATCCCCTTGCGGGGAATTAGTTAGCGGAAAGGTAATATTGATATTTGCACCAAAAGTAGCATTAAAATGTTTCAATCCCCTTGCGGGGAATTAGTTAGCGGAAAGTACTAGTGATTTGCTCATTATTCCCGATGCCTAAAGTTTCAATCCCCTTGCGGGGAATTAGTTAGCGGAAAGAGAATTCAGTCTCTCTGCGATGGCCAAAGCCGCAAAGTTTCAATCCCCTTGCGGGGAATTAGTTAGCGGAAAGTGCAATATTTGTCAATCGTGAAGCCTGAGTAATAAATGTTTCAATCCCCTTGCGGGGAATTAGTTAGCGGAAAGACCGCCATTTGAAACATAGTCTAACAGTGGATTCTGGAGGCGATTTTGGCAAAGGTGATCTAGAAACCCTATTTCAGACTTCGCGAAATTCGCAATTGAAACTCATGAAACGCTGTAACTATTGATTTGTCAAGGTTCTGGCGATTTGGCAAACCCCCCAGGGTTTTTGACCTCACTATAGGTCTGCCAAAAATTAGCTTAATCTAAATATCTACGATAACTACTGTGATTGTCAAGTATATTTAAGCAATTATAACGCTGATATTTATCTAAAAGTGCTATTGGATATCTGGATTATTCTGGCGCAAGACAATTTCCCCTTGATCGTTAATTTGTATCGGTCCCACAAGATGATCATTTTTATTTAAATTCCGCAGCAGTCCCACAGACCGAAAACGCTGGTCAATTTCAGGTATTCCCTGTCTATTTAAATGTATGGGGATAATCTGACCTGCAACTAATTCACCTTGAGAATTTAGTTTGACTTCTAATATCATTGAGTATGCAGTCTGAGCCTTTGTTGATAAAGTCCGATATCCGAGAAAGTTACCCAAAGAATAAGCGATCAATTTCCCCTGATACATTTCCATTGCTCTGGGAACATGAGGGCCATGTCCTAGCACTAAATCTGCTCCCGCATCTATGACGGTTCGTGCAAACTGGATAGAATTACCTCGGTTTTCTCCATAGAAAAACTCGGTTTTATTTCTCACATGGAGTGCTGCGGTTCCTTCCGCCCCAGCGTGCATAGATACAATAACAATATCAGCATTTTTTTTAGCTTCAGCGACCAATGCTTGGGCTGCTGTGAGGTTCTGAATAGAATTATACATATTATAGGGAGCAAAACCGATCATGGCGATCGCCATATTATTGGCTTCAAAATAAAGAATTTGATTTTTATGACCTAACGTCGCAATACCAACGTTTTTCAGGTTGTTCATTGTATCCTGAAAACCCACCTGTCCAAAGTCCATTGCATGGTTATTTGCTATATGCAAGACATTAAACCCCACCTGAGAAAATAACTTTGCATAACTAGGTGGAGAACGAAAAGCAAAAACTTGTCCCCGACTGATATTTTTAGAAGTATAGGGATGGTTAGTGAAGGTGCTTTCCAAGTTACCCAGCAAAATATTAGAACCTTGCAAGTATTTACGCACAGATTTTGGTAACAATTTATTTGGAGACTTAGGCAATCTATAATCAGGAAAGTTAGTTCCCGGAATAATATCCCCAACTGCTTTGATACTAACGGTATTTAAAACAGTTTTTTCTGACTCTGGCGTTGGCGTAAGTTCTGGTTCAGCAAAGGGAGATAACTCAGTTTCAGTGAATGAGGCGATCGCACCTGATAATGGAAATTGTCCAAAGCGAATCAAAACTCCCATCCCAATACCTAGACAAAAGCAGCCACTAATAAAACCAAGTGACAGTAATTGCGACACTCTTTGACTCGCCATTGTTAACTCCGCACACAATGGCAATAGTTTAGCTCACATCTCAGTATTTGAGTGTATAAAGTTTATGGCTGGGAACAAATTTAACGAAAATAAAACCAAAGATTAAAGCCAAATAAGTCTCTTGACTGATAACTGATAACTGTTAAAACGGCTACGGTGTACACACAAATGATTCGGTAACTCAAAATTATGTTTTGTAGGGTGTGTTGTCGCGTAGCGCAACGCACCATCCTAGATTATCGGTGCGTTAGGACTAAAGTCCATAACGCACCCTACTAGCGTGGCAAGCTTAAAATAGTGCATTAGGTAAAAAGCAGAAAACATTGATTTATCCCAATTTTCTCAAAAATCTATTGCAACATTTTAGCCTTGCCACGCCAGTAGTGGCATGGCAAGCTTAAAATAGTGCATTAGAATGGAGGAAAAAAAAGGAGAAATTGATGGGGAGAGGTCGTAGAGATAAAGTCATATTAGATACAGAGAAAAGAAAAAGATTAGAAGCGATCGCTCGCAACGGACAGGCCCCAGCCAAAAAAATATTGCACGCACAGGTGTTGTTAATGTGCGATGAGGGAGAGGGTGCAAGGAAAAAATGGACAGATGAAGAAATAAGTATAGGGTTAAGGGTTCATCGCAATACGGTGGCAAGAATCAGGAAGAGGTTCCTCGAACAGGGAGAAGAACCTGCCTTAAATCGTCATCAGAGGTTAAAACCACCAAATGTCAGCAAGATAGATGGTCAGACTGAAGCCCAAATCATTGCATTATGTTGTTCTGAACCTCCCACGGGGCAAGCACACTGGAGTCTCAGATTACTGACGCAAGAAATTCAAAACCGAAAAATTATCATAGAAATTTCTAGGGAGACGATTAGAAAGACATTAAAAAAAACAAATTACGCCCCTGGAAAACAGAAAGATTTTGTATTCCCGAACGGGATATAGCACGTTTTGTCTCTCAAATGGAAGTAGTTTTAGACCTCTACAGCCAAGAACATAGTGATTTGGAACCTTTAATCTGTATGGATGAAGCTTCTAGACAATTAACAGGGCATCTTTATGAGCCAAAACCAATGGAACCGGGTGAAGATGCAAAAGAAGATTATCACTATACTCGCGAAGGAGTCCAAGCTTTGTTCATGTTTTTTGACCCTATCAGAGGTTGGCGACGTGTCAGCAATCGCGCTCATCGGACTCGTGTTGATTGGGCCGAAGAAGTCCGTCAACTATTAGATGAAGACTATCCCCAAGCCACCAAGGTCAAATTGCTATGTGACAACCTCAACACTCATAGCATTACATCACTTTACGAAGCTTTTCCCGCACCAGAAGCTCACCGCTTGGCTAGGAGACTGGAGATTTATTACACTCCTCGCAATGGAAGCTGGCTCAACGTTGCCGAAATTGAATTAAGCGTTTTAAGCCAACAGTGCCTAGACCGACGAATTCCTAGTATTTGTCAACTATCTAGAGAATTGACCGCTTGGCAAAACGAACGTAACCGCACCGCAGGTAAAGTTATTTGGCGTTTTACTACTGATGATGCTCGTATCAAACTTAAACATCTTTACCCAGTGTTTGAAACTCACAAAATCGTTGATTCTAATGCAACATTTTAAGCTTGTCACGCCACTACTGGTGTGACAAGCTTAAAATAGTGCATTAGGTAAAAGCAGAAAACATTGATTTATCTCAATTTTCTCAAAAATCTATTGCAACATTTTAGCCTTGTCACGCCACTACTAGCGTGGCAAGCTTAAAATAGTGCATTAGGAAAAAGCCGAAAACATTGATTTATCTGAATTTTCTCAAAAATCTATTGCAACATTTTAGCCTTGCCACGCTACTACGTGTTTGTTCAATCATCAGATAGTATAGCGGTTATCAGTTAAGTGAGATACAAGAACCCCACCCCCAACCCCCTCCCCTCAAGCGAGGAGGGGCCTATGATGTACTTCATTTGAGTGGATACCGCTATAGTCCCATATAACAAATAAATCATTCTATTGTTTTTCGTTCTTCATATTCACCTTGAGGATGTCTAATAATGGGATCATCTGCTAAACAACCGTAAGTCATATTAATGAAATCATGCCATTTTAGTTTGTTAACTTCTTCTGCTAACAAATCAATTTTTTGGTGAACAGGTTTGACTGTCACTGTTACTTCTAACTCAGTTTCTTGCATATCTACAGGGATATCTCAATGTAACATCCTATCTTTATCTGTGTTAATCTGCGTCCATCTGCGTTCAATTATTCTTGATATTTTATGCCATGCAGCTTCATATATTTAGGCTAATATAAAGAGTCTATTTAGCTACTCAGGCAAAAAATCTTGACGCAAACATTCATCCGCAGTAAAAGGAGACTCCACAGGAAAATTATCAATTAACAAACCAGTTTCTAAAGCCGCTTGTTGTCTTGCATCCTGATAACATACCGCAAAATTTTCGTCAAAGTAGTTTTTTAAACTAGGACTCTCTAACAAACCTTCTTGAAGTCTCCGGCGATGCTCAAATATAGTAGATAGCCAACTATTAGTACGTTTATCTGGCTGATACTTATATTTCAGCAAGTGCATTAAAACAACTATTAAATTACTTTTTAACGCTCTTTTTTCACTTCTCCCCATGCATTCAATTTCTTCAATGAGATTGACTAAATCAACTTCCGCTAATTTACCTGCTTTTAGTTGTTTAGCTGTTGTCTCTAGCCACAGATAAAAATCTTCATCGTAAAGCTGGGAGTTTGTCAAGACTTTTGGTTGAGGCGCTGTCATCTAATTTTTCAACCTCGCAAGATTTAACCCGTAAATGAGAAACCACCTGCTTCCAATTTTATTCGGACGCAGATGGCAAGGTAATATTAAAAGTGGGTAGTACCAGACTCGAACTGATGACATCCTGCTTGTAAGGCAGGCGCTCTACCAACTGAGCTAACCACCCGTTTTGTCTTACAGTAAACCAATATAGCAAAGAATTTCTAATCGCGCAAGCCCTTTGGGAAAAGTTTTTTTTCACGTACAATAATAACTCAGTAATCCTTTGCCCACAGGCGATTTAACTGCATTATGCCCTCTGGTGGAACCCACGATCGCATCACCTTATATACTCTGCCTGTAATCGCCGGTGTGACTTTATGGCAAACTCGCAGCAGCAATTTAACTTTGTTGGTTGCTAGTGGGTTTATGTTTAGCGGTTTGATGTTCGGCCCCGATTTGGATATTTACTCGCGTCAGTTCCAACGCTGGGGCTTTTTGCGCTGTATTTGGCGACCTTATCAAAAAAAGCTGCGCCATCGTTCTGTTTTTTCTCATGGGCCGATTATTGGGACAATTATCCGGGTGATTTATCTGGGCTGTTTCCTGGCGCTGGTGGCTACGGTGTTTTTGGTGGTGGGGGAGAAGCTGGGGATTTTGGCTGTGACTTGGCAGGATTTAAGTGTGGCTTTGGGGCGATCGCTTGTGGTTTATACTACGGAATATTTGGCTCTGTTTTTGGGGTTGGAACTCGGTGCTATGAGTCATTCTCTCAGCGATTGGGGGGGTTCGGCTTATAAGCGGGTGCAGAAGCAGGGGGTGCGGAGTTTGTTTGCTGGGAAGAAGGGGAGGAGGAAGGGAGGAGTTAAACGCAGAGGTACGCTAAGGTAAGCGCAAAGGTACGCGGAGGTTTTTTTATGGATGGGAGTTTGGTGGCTTTACAAGAGTTGATTTCGGTGGTGGCTAAGTTGCGATCGCCTGATGGGGGTTGTCCTTGGGATTTGGCACAAACTCCTCAAAGTCTGATTCCTTATGTGATTGAGGAGGCTTATGAGGTGGTTGATGCGATTCGTGAGGGGGATTGGGAGGGGATTAAGGAGGAGTTGGGGGATTTACTTTTACAGGTGGTTTTGCAAGCCCAAATTGCTGGAGAGTCGGGGGATTTTAATTTGGAGGAGGTTGTGCGGGGAATTTCTCAAAAGTTGATTCGTCGTCATCCTCATGTTTTTGGTGATGTGTCGGTGGATGGTGTGGATGAGGTACGGCAAAATTGGGAGGCGATTAAGGCACAGGAGAAGGGGGAAGTTGCAGAAAAGCATCAATTTAGTAATAAACTGGCTCGTTATTATCGGACTCTTCCCCCTCTGATGGCGGCGATGAAGATTTCCCAAAAGGCTGCGGGTGTTGGCTTTGAGTGGGAAAATATTGATGGGGTTTGGGCGAAGTTTCATGAGGAGTTGGGGGAATTTCAACAGGCTGTGGCTGAGGAAACACCAGAACGTCAACAAGCGGAATTAGGAGATTTATTGTTTGCGGTGATGCAACTGGCGCGTTGGCATGATCTTGACCCTAGTGCAGCGTTACAGGGGACAAATCAGCGCTTTGTGCAGAGATTGCAAAAAATGGAGGCGGTTGTTGATCGCCCCCTTTCTGATTACAGTTTGGATGAGTTAGAGTCTCTATGGCAACAGGCAAAAGCCCAAATTGCCAAAGAGCAATCATAATTTATAGTTTTATTGTAACAGTCTTGACTTCGGTGTATTGTTGCAGTCCGTATTCACCGAGTTCGCGACCCATACCGGACTGTTTGAATCCACGGAACGCATTTTTCTTCTCCAAATAGCCGCGAACCTCTGATTGGGTTAATCTAAAATCCAAAATCTCAAATCCAAAATTGTATGAATCTAAATTTTAACCGTCGTAAATTTGTTTTATCTGGTTCAGCGACTTTTGCTACTAGCTTGTTGCTGAAAGCTTGCAGTAGTAATCCAACTCCTGTTAGTAGTAGTGGGTCAGATTTTAAAATAGCGATCGCACTTCCTGGAGTAATATCTGATCAAGCTTGGAATCAGTCTGGTTACGAAGGCGTAAACCTAGCTAAACAAAAGCTAAATGCAGAAATTGCCTATGTGGAACAAATCGCCCAAGCAGATCAAACAGAAGTATTAACAGACTTTGCCCGCAAGGGTTATAATTTGGTATTCGCCCACGGCGGACAATTTGACGCAGCTATAGAACAAGTCGCCGCCCAATTTCCCCAGACATTTTTTGTGGGTGTAAATGGTAACACCAAGGCAGAAAATATTGCTTCTTTAAGAATTGACCACCTGCAAGGTAGTTATCTATGTGGCATTATTGGCGCTGCTGTGACTAAATCTAATAAACTAGCTTATATTGCTGGACAAAAATTTAACGCCACAGAAGAAGAACTACGAGGATTTGAATTAGGGGCAAAATCAGTTAAACCTAATATTCAAATTGTTTCCACATTTACAGGTGATTGGAATGATGTTGCTAAAGCCAAAGAAGCGACATTGGCGTTAATTTCTTCAGGTGCTGATGTCATTTATCAATGGTTAGATAGTGCTGGAACCGCAGTTTTACAAGCAGCCAGTGATCAAGGAGTTTATGCTTTTGGCAATACTAAAGACCAGCTAGATATTGCCCCCCAAGCAGTCTTAACCAGTGCAGTGAAACGTTTGGATATAGCAATAGCCTATTTAGCAGAACTGGCAAAACAAAAACAACTCCAAGGACAGATATATACTATCGGTTTGGAACGACCAGATATATTATCTTTAGGTAAATTTGGGGTAAATGTCCCGGAAGATATACAACAAAATGCTTTACAAGTCAAACAAGAAATTGCCGAGAAAAAAATTACTTTTGCAAGTTGTCAAGAAGCTGGGAAAGATACACGCTGTGTTAAAAAAGCTTGAAAATAAATGAATTTACGTTTAGAAAATATTAGCAAATGCTTTAACTCATTTGTTGCTAATGACAATATTAGCCTGAGTGTAGATTCTGGGAAAATTCATGGAATTTTAGGAGAAAATGGCGCAGGTAAGACCACTTTAATGAATATTCTCAGTGGTGTCTATCAACCTGATGCAGGGCAAATTTATCTCCATGATCAGCCAGTAAAAATTACTTCGCCAAATGAAGCAATAAAACTCGGTATAGGCATGATTTATCAACATTTCATGCTTGTACCTCAGTTAACTGTTACCGAGAATATCATTTTAGGTAGAGAAAATAGTTGGCGTTTAAATTTGCGGCAAAAACAACAAGAAATTTTCGCTTTATCCCAGGCTTATGGGCTAGAAATTGACCCTACAGCCAAAGTAGAAGATTTACCTGTGGGAACACAACAAAGAGTAGAAATTCTCAAGGTTTTATATCGTCAAGCTAAACTATTAATTCTCGATGAACCAACAGCAGTTCTGACACCAACTGAAGTAATATCACTAATTCATATTTTACGACAATTGGCAGCATCTGGTAACACGATTATTTTTATTAGTCACAAGTTAGAAGAAGTGATTAATCTCTGCGATACCGTCACAGTGTTGCGGCGAGGTCAGGTAATCGCAACAACAACAACTCAACAATCAACTCCACAGCAATTAGCCCAATTGATGGTCGGGCGAGAAGTAGCTTTACAAGTGAATAAATCTACATTTGTGCCGGGAAAGGTGATATTATCAGTCCAAAATTTAGCAGTTGTAGATGATCGGGGTATTCCTGCTATTCGGAATGTTTCATTGCAATTGCAAGCTGGGGAAATTTTGGGAATTGCTGGTGTAGATGGTAATGGACAGCGAGAATTAGCTGATGCGATCGCCGGGTTAAGAGGTATAAATAAAGGTAAGATTGAATTTAATCATTCTTGTACCTGGGAGAAAATCGGGTACATTCCTGAAGATAGGCAAAAAATGGGTTTAGTGTTGCAGTTTAGCATTGCCCAAAACTTGATTTTAAAAGCTTGGAAAAAATCACCATTTTGCCGACATTTCTTATTACAAACACCAGTTATCAGAAATTATGCCCAAGTTGCAATGCAGGAGTTTGATATTCGGGCGACTGGGGAAAATATCCAGGTAAGTCAACTATCGGGGGGAAATCAACAAAAGGTAGTTTTAGCGAGGGAATTGGCGGGAGAACCAGATTTAATTATAGCTATGCAACCCACACGGGGTTTAGATGTAGGGGCGACAAGTGCAGTTCATTCTCGATTATTAGCAGAACGCGATCGCGGTGCCGGAATATTGTATATTTCTACTGAGTTAGAAGAAGTAATGGCGATGAGCGATCGCATTGCTGTAATTTACAGAGGTGAGTTTGTCGCTATTTTGGACGCACAGACCGCAACGCTTGAAGAAATTGGTTTATTGATGGCTGAAGGGACACCCAGAGGATAATTCGTAATTCGTAATTCGTAATTCGTAATTCGTAATTCGTAGTTCGTAATTATGATTCTTGCAATTTATCTTTATATATCCCAACTTATGCCTTCATAAATTAAATCAATCGCACAACTAAAATAAACACTTTCTATAGTAATATTATCACCAATTGTATAAGGGGAATACAGCCACATTCGGCCTTCTCCTCGACGATAAAACTCAACTCCGATTTTCTCAGATTCAATTATGATATATTCTTGCAAACTGGGCATGGTGCGATAAAAAGCAAACTTACCTCCTCTATCTTTAGCTTCTGTTCCAGGAGAAAGCACTTCGACAATTATTTTGGGATATTGAATAAATTTGCGTGCATTTAAATCTCTGGGATCACAACTAATCACCACGTCAGGATAAAAGTACGGACTTTGTGTATTAACTTGCACTTTGACATCAGCAACGTTGATGCGACAACCTCTAGTGCGTAGATGGGGATACAATGCTCTGTAGAGATTTAAGGCAATATCATTATGAGGAATTGTACCGCCAGTCATAGCGAAAATTTCGCCATTCACGTATTCATAGCGACAATCTTGTAATGGTTCCCATGCAAGATATTGGTCGATACTCATTTTTTGAGGTTGAGGGGTGGCAATCATTTCATCATGATTAGAAATAAACGCTTTCAAATCCTGCTACCAATTCTAGCACCGCTAATTGCGATCGCCTCTGCCCTGATTGTCGGTGCTATTCTCATCTTAATGGCTGGGGCAAATCCTATCACCGCCTACACAGCTTTATTTCAAGAATCTCTGACTACTTATTTTGGATTTGGCAATACCTTGACCAAAATGACACCCTTATTATTTACCAGTTTAGGTGTCTTAGTCGCATTGCGGGCGGGTCAATTTAATATCGGTGGTGAAGGACAAATTTACCTTGGTGCATTAGGTAGCACTTTAATCGGTTTATATGTGCCAGGATTACCCGCTATTATCCACATTCCCCTAGCACTTGTGGCTGGGTTTGGCTTTGGTGCGGTTTGGGGTTGGATTCCTGGTTATCTCAAAGCTGTGCGAGGAGTCAATGAAGTCATCACTACCCTCTTACTAAATTACATTGCCGTGTATTTAATTAGCTACTTAGTGCAGAACCCCTTACAAGCACCCGGCGCACCTAGTCCTTATTCCCCATTGATTGCCAAATCTGCACAGTTGCCGATTATCTTACCCCAAAGTTTAGCCCATGCTGGCATTTTATTAGCACTACTCGCCGCCGGACTGTTATGGGTGTTATTAGTGCGATCGCCTCTAGGATACCAAATTGCTGCCGTTGGTTTTAACCCCACAGCCGCCCATTATGCCCGCATCTCTGTGAAAAATACGATTATGCTCGTTATGTCGTTAGCAGGTGGTTTAGCGGGGTTAGCAGGTGCAACTGAAGTCATGGGGTTGAAGTTCCGCCTATTTGAACAGGTATCCCCAGGCTATGGATTTGATGCCATTGCGATCGCCTTTTTAAGTCGCGGTAGTATTAGCGGTGTAGTGTTGACTTCTTTATTCTTCGCCGCCTTACGTAGTGGTGCTAATGTGATGCAACGTAGTGCTGGCGTACCTGTAACTGTAGTTTACGCTATTCAAGGATTAACAGTATTATTCATTGCTATCAGTCTCGCCATTGAAAGAAAAGTAAAAACGCAGAGTGACGCTAAGGTTTAACGCAGAGGTACGCGGAGATTTCTTGGCGATACTTTGCGCTTTCCTCAGCGTTCCTTTGCGTTTAAAAATAAAAACTATGGATAACCTTAACTTTTTCTCTGACTACTTAATTGCTAGTCTGCGTTTAGCCGTACCCCTAGCTTATGCAGCCCTTGGGGGAATGTACTCTGAACGGTCAGGAGTGCTAAATATTGCCTTAGAAGGAATGTTACTCACTGGTGCTTTTACTAGTGCTGTCGCCACTTTCTACACGGGTAATCCTTGGCTGGGAATTCTCTGTGCGTTAATTGCTGGGGGATTAGTCGGTTTACTCCACGCTTTTCTATGCGTAAGTTTATACGTCAATCAATTAGTATCAGGTTTAGCGATTAATCTGGTAACTGCCGGGGTAACATCGTTTTTAGCACGGTTAGTATTTGATGGTGGTAGCACTCAGAGATTAGCAGGAATTGAGCCTTTAGTCATTCCTGGTTTGGCGAATATCCCTCTACTGGGTTCTATATTGTTTCAGCAAGATGTTTTCGTATATTTACTAATAATTCTAGTTGCTGTAAGTTACTATATTTTATTTCACACTAGCTTTGGTTTGACTTTACGGGCTGTAGGTGAATATCCCCAAGCTGCTGCAACGACTGGGGTTGCAGTCTCACAGGTGCGATATTGGGCGATTATCCTTAGTGGCTGTCTTGCCAGTTTAGGAGGTGCTTATCTGACTTTAGTACAAATACAATTTTTTGCCGAAAATATGAGTGCAGGGAAAGGATTTATTGCGATCGCAGCTTTAATTTTTGGCAGATGGCATCCTATAGGTAGTACTCTGGCTTGTTTGTTGTTTGGCGCGACAGAAGCTTTACAGTTACGAATTCAAGCCCTGGGTGTGAACATTCCCTATCAGTTTCTCGCCATGTTACCTTATGCGATCGCTTTATTGGCATTATTGGGATTAGCTGGTAAATCTAGACCTCCCCAAGGCTTAGGTGTTCCTTATTCGCCAGAAAATCGCCAAGGTGGTTAGGACGTGGGAAAAGTCTAAAACCCATTCACGGAAAATCAACCAGTATAATATGGAGAACCTCACCCCCAGCCCCTCTCCTTGCTAAGGAGAGGGGAGATAGAGATGTTATTTAATTCAGATTCCTAAGATTGATAGGATGAGGAAAAAGCTCAGTTTTTTAAGATGACTATAATTCAAGATACTTTTCCGTTAATTGCGATCGCCCAACAAACCCGCCAAGCTGCTAGTAAATTGGCACTTCTGGACACTGAAGCGAAAAATCAAGCTCTAGAAGCGATCGCCCAAGCTTTAGAATCAGCTAAGGACGAGATTTTACAGGCAAATATCGCCGATTGTCAAGCCGCATCTGCTGAGGGAATTGCTAAACCACTGTATAAACGGTTGCAGTTAGATGAACATAAATTAAGAGATGCGATCGCAGGGGTGCGAGATGTGGCTAAACTAGCAGATCCAGTGGGTCAAGTGCAGATTCACCGGGAACTTGATACAGGTTTAGTTCTCAAGCGCATAACTTGTCCTTTGGGTGTGTTGGGGATTATTTTTGAAGCCCGTCCAGAAGCAGCAATTCAAATTGTTTCCCTGGCGATAAAATCAGGTAATGGTGTAATTCTCAAAGGTGGAAAAGAAGCGATTCGTTCTTGTGAAGCCATAGTTAAAGCCATTAAACAAGGATTATCTCAGACTGCGGTGAACTCAGATGCAGTGCAGTTATTAACAACCAGAGAAGAAACCTTAGAACTTTTAAATTTAGATAAATATGTAGATTTAATTATTCCCAGAGGTTCTAATTCCTTTGTGCAGTTTGTCCAAGATAATACCCGCATTCCCGTATTAGGACACGCCGAAGGAATTTGTCATCTATATATAGACAAAGCTGCCGATATAGCCAAAGCTATTAAAGTTACAGTGGATGCTAAAATTCAATATGCTGCTGCTTGTAATGCCATTGAAACTTTGTTAGTTCACCAATCCATAGCCGCCGACTTTTTACCAAAAATTGCGGAGTCTTTGCAACTAGTTGATGTAGAATTAAAAGGTGATCAACGCAGCTTAGAGATATTCCCAAATATTGCCAAAGCCACAGATACAGACTGGGAGACAGAATACAGCGATTTCATTTTATCGATTAAAATAGTCGATTCAATAGAAGATGCGATCGCACATATTAACGAATATGGTTCCCGTCATACAGAAGCCATCATCACAGAAGACTTAGCAGCAGTAGAAACCTTCTTTGGACTAGTAAATGCAGCCGGAGTATTTCACAATTGTTCTACCCGATTCGCCGATGGTTTCCGCTACGGTTTCGGTGCAGAAGTAGGAATTAGCACCCAACAAATGCCGCCCCGTGGTCCCGTTGGTTTAGAAGGATTAATTACCTACAAATATCAAATGACTGGTAACGGTCATATTGTCGCCGCATATACTGGAGAAAATGCCCAATCATTTACCCATCAAGACTTAGGATAAAAACCCTCAAAAAGCCACTCAAAGAATCGGATAATTACACCATTATAGCACAGATTCATCTATATTTATCTGTGTGCATCTGTGGTTAATTATCTCTTCCATCACCTCTCCCATTGCAAAACGCCATAAATGTAAAAATTCAGATGATTGTTGAAAAACCCAATTGGTTGCAAGTGGCTTTACAAATAAAAGGTTCAGTAGTTCCGGCTATTTTCCCCCGACTAATGTTATGTAGTGGATTAGGATTTATCGTATCTGTAATTCACTACTACGGCTATGACTTACCACAACAAGTTTTTAGTAGTGTAATTAGTAATGTAGCCTATAATCTTGTCTTAGGATTATTAATGGTATTTCGCACAAATACAGCATATAGTAGATATTGGGAAGGTCGGCAAATCTGGGGAACGATAGTTATTAATAGTTTAAACTTAGGGAGAAGAATTAGGCTATTAATTCTAGAAAAAGAACCTGTAGATGGAGAAAGAAAAGCAGCCGCAGTAAAATTATTAAGTGCCTTTTCCGTCGCCACAAAACTACAACTAAGACGCTTACCCGTCAATAGCGAATTAGAAACCTTACTCACACCAGCACAATATTTAGAAATCAAAGATGCAAAAAGTCCGCCCTTAAGAATAGCCTTATGGATTGGCGATTATCTCAAACAGCAGCAAAACCAAAATCGCATCTCAATATTTGAACTAATAGCCATGAACACCGCACTAGATAACATGGTAGAAGGATTCATCGGTTGTGAACGAATTTTAACAACACCAGTCCCCTTAGCATATACAATATATCTCAAGAGAGTTTTATTAATATATTGTCTAATATTACCCTTACAACTTGTACATAACCTAAATTGGTGGACAGCGCCAATCGTCGCAGTCATCAGTTTTATTTTGCTAGGCGTAGAAGAAATTGCCAATCAAATAGAAAACCCCTTTGGACTCGAACCCAACGACTTACCAGTAGATCAAATTTGCACCAAATTAGTCACAAACCTAGAAGACTTAATGAGTGCAAACTTAAACCTTGAATAATTCCTCAAACTCTCTCCCCTTGGCGTACTTGGCGACTTGGCGGTATGCGCTACGCGCAAGCTACGCTAACGTCCTCAAAACCGAAAAACTGATCATTTTATAACGTGATAACATTCGGTACAATACAAAAGCCTCACTAATTTTCCTCAACAACATGGGTAACACATTCGGACATTTATTCCGCATCACAACATTTGGCGAGTCCCACGGCGGCGGAGTGGGGGTTATAATTGATGGCTGTCCTCCACAACTGGAAATTACAGCCGAAGAAATTCAAGTAGAACTAGACAGAAGACGACCGGGACAAAGTAAAATTACCACACCCCGCAAAGAAGCAGACACTTGCGAAATCCTCTCTGGAGTATTTGCAGGGAAAACCTTGGGAACACCCATAGCCATTATGGTGCGGAATAAAGACACCCGTCCCCAAGACTACGACGAGATGGCGCAAACATATCGCCCATCCCACGCCGATGCAACTTATGATGCAAAATATGGCATTCGTAATTGGCAAGGTGGCGGCAGATCGTCAGCCCGTGAGACAATAGGTAGAGTTGCAGCTGGTGCGATCGCTAAAAAAATTCTCCGTCAAGTTGCCAATATTGAAATTATCGGTTACGTCAAGCGCATCAAAGACTTAGAAGGCGTAATTGATCCTAACACCGTCACCTTAGAACAAGTCGAAAGTAATATTGTACGCTGTCCCGATGCCGAATGCTGCGATCGCATGATTTCATTAATAGAAGAAATAGGTAAACAAGGTAATTCCATCGGCGGTGTAGTAGAATGCGTAGCCCGGAATGTCCCCAAAGGCTTAGGCGAACCAGTATTTGATAAATTAGAAGCAGATATTGCCAAAGGTGTGATGTCTCTACCCGCTAGCAAAGGCTTTGAAATTGGTTCAGGTTTTGCCGGGACACTATTAACCGGAATTGAACATAACGACGAATTTTATATTGATGAAAACGGAGAAATTCGCACCGTAACAAATCGTTCTGGAGGCATTCAAGGGGGAATTTCCAACGGTGAAAATATAATTTTAAGAGTTGCATTTAAACCCACAGCCACCATTAGAAAAGAGCAAAAAACAGTTACTAAAGAAGGTGAAGAAACAGTATTAGCAGCCAAAGGCAGACATGATCCTTGTGTATTACCTCGTGCCGTGCCAATGGTTGAAGCAATGGTAGCATTAGTTTTATGTGACCATTTATTACGCCATCATGGACAGTGTAAGGTATTGTAATTCGTAATTCGTAATTCGTAGTTCGTAATTCGTAGTTCGTAGTGCCTCTTTCAGAGGAGCTTCGCTAACGTAATTCGTAATTTGAGGATGAGTAAAGAAACTGGTTATGAGCAAGATTTTCTGCTGTGGACACAACAACAAGCCGAGTTGTTGAAAAAAGGACATTGGGCTGAGTTAGACATTGAAAACTTGGTAGAGGAAATAGAGGCTTTGGGGCGCAGCGAACAGAAAGAACTCGGCAGCTATTTACAGGTGCTGTTAATGCACTTACTCAAAAGCCAGTATCAGCCAGAAAGCAGAACCAAAAGCTGGGATAACACCCTTTCCAACTGCCGAAATCAAATTCAAGATTGCTTAGAAGATACTCCCAGTTTGCGGCGTTATCTTCAAGATTCAGTGTGGAGAGAAAAATACTACCGTCGTGCTTGTCGAGACGCAGCTAAAGAAACTCAAAACTCAGGAGAAATTTTTCCGGCTGAATGTCCGTTTACAATTGAGCAAATTCTTGACCCCAGTTTCTTCGCTTAACGGGAAGCATCTCTACAGAAAAAATAGGAGACTGTTCCATGACAAATTTGAGCAGTGAAAAGCAACTATCAAGAATTATTTTAAAGGGTTTTAAATCCATCGCCGAATGTGACATCCAGCTTTCTCAACTCAATATACTTATTGGCTGTAATGGTGCTGGTAAATCTAACTTTATCGGCTTTTTTCGCATGGTGCAACAGATACTTGATGAACAGTTGCAAATTTTTGTAAGTCGCCAAGGTGGACCAGATACAATCTTGCATTTTGGTCGAAAAAAAACCAAACAACTAGAAATTGAGCTTTACTTTGGCAACAACGGATATTTTGCCACCTTTGAACCAACTAAAGATAATCGTCTCATGTTTTCCGAAGAGTCTTTTTGGTGGAACATGGGCGATAGGCGTAAAATCGGCAGTGGTCATTTTGAAACTAAAGCTTTCCAGGGTAATAAAACTCAAATTGACGACTACATATTACCTGCTATGCGACAATGGCGGGTTTACCATTTCCATGATACCAGTGACACGGCTTATGTGAAGCAACCACATAGTATTAATGATAATATTTACCTGCGTCCAGATGGCAGTAATCTAGCTGCTTTTTTGTATTTATTAAAAGAAAATCATCCTGATTCTTATCAACGAATCATTAAAACAATTAGACTTGTTGCTCCTTTTTTTGGTGATTTTCATTTACGACCTTCTCCACAAAATAAGGAAGTAATAGAACTAGAATGGTTTGAGCAAAATCAAGATATTCCCTTCAAAGCCCATCTTTTTTCTGATGGAACACTGCGTTTTATCTGTTTAGCAACTGTTTTTTTACAACCGACTTCTTTGCAACCTGGAACAATTTTAGTTGATGAACCTGAGTTAGGTCTTCACCCTTATGCAATCACTGTATTGGCATCCTTGATGCGTGCAACTTCCAGAGAAAAACAAGTTATTGTTTCCACTCAATCAGTTGAACTATTAAATGAATTTGATGTTAAAGATGTAATTGTTGTAGATAGAGAAGATGGAAAATCATTACTTCGCAGATTAAAGGAGGATGATTTACATGAGTGGTTGGAAGACTACAGCTTAGGAGAATTGTGGAAAAAGAACATCCTGGGAGGAAGACCTTCACGATGATGCGAGTCAATATTTTTGTGGAAGGACAGACAGAAGAAACCTTTGTGAGAGAATTACTTTATGAGCATTTTCAGCAACAAAATATTTATCTCACTCCCATCCTGGTGCGAACTAGCTCAAGAAGTAAAGGTGGTATAGTCAGCTATGAAAAAATAAAACGGCAATTGCATCGAAAATGTCTTGAGGATAGTTCGGCATTCGTCACGACAATGTTTGATTTATATGCCTTGCCAAAAGACTTTCCTGGAAAAAATTGTCTGCCAAACACGAATGACCCATTTAAAAAAGCTGAATATATTGAACAGTCCATGAGCGCAGATGTTGGACACAAAAATTTTATTCCCAATTTATTATTACATGAGTTTGAGGGACTATTGTACAGTAATCCCAATGCTTTTAAGGGATGGTTTGATCAAAGCATAGTAGACCAGCTACAGCGTGAGCGTGACTCGTTTGCTTCACCTGAGCATATCAACGAAAATCCGATGACAGCACCATCCAAAAGAATTATTAGTTGCTGTCCTAGCTATGATAAACCATTACATGGATCTCTAATTGCCATAGATATAGGACTAGATATAATTCGTCAACAGTGTCAGCATTTTGATAAATGGTTAACGCATCTTGAAAACATTATATTGTAAACATATTTCTCTTTCCCTTGGCGAACTTGGCGACTTGGCGGTTCGTTTAAAAATTACTTCTTAAAACTCAGATATAATTCCCATATATTACAACCTAACATATATGGAATTTATCACAATCTTAGGATTATGTGCTGCCACATTAACAACCAGTGCCTTCTTACCACAAATGTGGAAAACATGGCAAAGCAAATCAGCAAAAGATGTCTCTTACCTGATGCTGATTACATTTATAAGTGGTCTATTTTTATGGTTAATATATGGAATTTATTTAAAATCCTTACCGATTATTCTGGCCAACAGCTTCACCTTATTTTTCAACTTCATAATTCTATGGCTTAAAATTAAATATAGATAAACTTGCTCCTAATAAACACCTGTGACATCATCTCTATTTGCCTCTGAACGCCTCCTATTTACCCCCACCACCCCCCACAACGATGCTATCCCGCTAATTTTCGCCTTTCCCAACGAGTACACAGTGGGTATTACCAGCCTCGGCTATCAGGTGGTGTGGGCAACTTTAGCCATGCGTGAAGATGTGCAGGTGAGTCGCTTATTTACCGATATTCAAGAACAACTACCGAGAAACCCGGAAATTGTAGGATTTTCTATCTCCTGGGAACTCGATTATGTGAATATCTTAAATTTACTGGAATCTTTAGACATTCCCATCAGGGCTACTTCCCGTAATGATTCCCATCCGATAATTTTTGGTGGTGGCCCTGTTCTCACTGCTAACCCCGAACCTTTTGCCGATTTTTTTGATGTCATTTTACTCGGTGACGGGGAAAATCTGCTGCCTAATTTTATTGAGACGTACAAAGAAGTCAGAAACGCTTCTAGAGAAATTCAACTCAAAGCACTGGCGCAAGTACCAGGAATTTACGTTCCTAGTTTGTATGCGGTGGAATATCACGCCAAAGATGGTGAGTTAAAGTCAATTAAACCAATTTTCCCAGAAATTCCCCCAGTGGTGCAGAAGCAGACTTACAGAGGGAATACTTTATCTACATCTACTGTGGTGACGGAAAAAGCCGCATGGGAAAATATTTATATGGTGGAAGTGGTGCGGAGTTGTCCGGAAATGTGCCGCTTTTGTATGGCGAGTTATCTGACTTTACCTTTTAGAACAGCCAGTTTGGAAGAGTCGTTAATTCCCGCTATTGAAAAAGGGTTAGCTGTAACCAACCGTCTGGGGTTATTGGGGGCTTCTGTAACTCAACACCCAGAGTTTGAGGCTTTGCTAGATTATATTAGTCAGCCAAAATATGATGATGTCCGTTTGAGTATTGCCTCAGTCCGAACCAATACGGTAACAGTGCAGCTTGCCGAAACTTTAGCGAAACGAGACACGCGATCGCTTACAATTGCAGTCGAGAGTGGTTCCGAAAAACTCCGCCAAATCGTCAACAAAAAGCTGCATAATGATGAAATCATCCAAGCTGCCATCAATGCCAAAGCTGGAGGATTAAAAGGCTTGAAACTCTACGGTATGGCAGGTATCCCCGGTGAAGAACCAGAAGATTTAGAGCAAACTGTGGCGATGATGCGGAATATTAAAAAAGCTGCCCCAGGGTTGCGGTTAACCTTTGGATGTAGTACATTTGTTCCCAAGGCACACACGCCATTTCAATGGTTTGGGGTAAATCGCCAAGCTGAAAAGCGGCTACAAATGCTGCAAAAACAGCTAAAACCCCAGGGGATAGAATTTCGTCCTGAAAGCTATAATTGGTCAATTATACAGGCTTTGATATCGAGAGGCGATCGCCGACTGTCCCAACTTCTAGAATTAACCCGTGAATTTGGCGACTCTTTAGGTAGCTACAAACGTGCTTTCAAACAACTCAAAGGACAAATACCCGACTTAGAGTATTACGTTCACAGCAACTGGTCAACCGAGCAAATCTTACCTTGGAATCACTTGCAAGGGCCGCTACCACAGTCTACACTACTGAAGCACTTGGCTGAAGCTACCAGTCATTTCAACTCAACCCCCAAAGAACTACAGCCATTAAATGCAAAATACTGCTGAGTACTACTGCGCTTATTGCGGCGAACCAAGCTTAACTTTTATCGATTTAAGTGCCGGTTCACAACAATCCTATGTAGAAGATTGTCAAGTTTGCTGTAACCCGAATATTTTGTATGTGCAAATTGATGAAGATACCCTAGATATAGAGATTTCAACTGACTGCGAAAGCTAAATTTTACGTTTTTTCTTTCCATGCTGCAATTTCAACATTCCTCAGTCATTAATGCGCCAGTCGAAGTAGTGTGGAAATTCCACGAAAGACCAGATATTTTGCAACTACTCAACCCACCTTGGCAACCGGTGCAAGTAATTCGTCGTGAAGGCGGGCTAGAAGTGGGCGCTATCACTGAATTTCGTTTGTTTTTAGGGCCATTACCTTTAACTTGGTTAGCGCGACACACTGAATGTGAAAAAAATCGCCTGTTTATTGACAAACAGATATCTGGGCCTTTTGAGTCTTGGATACATCGCCATGAATTCGCCCCAGAAAATGGTAAAACCAAGTTAACCGATGCTGTTTCCTTCTCTATGCCCGGTGGTGGTACAGTGGAATTTGTCAGTGGTTGGCTAATACAAGCCCAATTGGAAGCGATGTTTCGCTATCGTCACCATGTCACTAAACGCGAGTGTGAATCACGATAATACTTAATATCTACAAGATACGGCACTTAACCTCGCTCTCCATAAATACTTTCTCGGCTAATGGCTGCGTCTGAAAGTGTTGGAAGGTTAAGTTCTCGATGGCTTTCTACCCACTCTTGAAATGCTGTTACCCACTCTTGAGGGGTTGCAGTTTCATAGAAAGGACGCTCACCCTGTGGTTGTACTAACATCTTAAGCATGGTATCCAAGTGTGGTTTAATCTCATCTGGATTACGGTTTGTTATTTGAGCTAACAAACGGGTTATTGTCTGAATATTCTGACTATAAATTTGTTCTAACTCATTTACAAGAGATTTCGGTTGATTGTTCATAGCCATTCCAAATAAATCGCTTAATTTTTAGCTTACTACTCAACCACAAGGATTTGAAAAAATGCTAATAAATTTAGGAGAAAATGGGATCATCCTACATTTGCAAGTTTAATCTATTTATGGGATTTTGACTGAGTATAGTAATGGAAAAACGAACCGCCTGTTAGTCTGTAGAATAGGAATCTCTCTTTAATAGTCTTTTTCATCATTAATTTTGTTTTCTACATTTAATAATTGATGAAATTAGATAGAGTTTCACGCAACAGATTCAATTTGTCTCCATTCATAATTCGTGTCTCCGCTTTAGGTGAGGCAGCATATTCAAATTTTACTGAAGGATGAATCAAAATTGGAGTAAAACTACAAGTTTGATCATAAGTATTAGTAAACCATTCGCCAGATCCATTTAGCTGATTGCAGTCATGTTTACTAATAGTATTTGTAGTAGCTCCATTTTTGCACTCGATTACAAAGTATGATAAGTTTCCAACCTCCCAAAGGACATCTGGTAGCTTCCTATACTCTGCTTCTGGACGCTGACTATTAAACCCAATATACCGAGCAATTGTCTTCAATGATTCTTCAAATATTTCTGCTGTCTCTGGTTTAAATATCAATGATTCTAATAATCCATTCATCTTAATAACGATTTTATTTGGATCAGCAAATTTTTTTCTTAAGTAATCTCCACATATTCTTGCTTCATCCATAGCTTTCGATTCAATCTTGTGATAGGATATTCCATCCATTGGCTTAGTTACTCTTGAATTATCAATGGCTGCTGACATCAAAGTTTTTTGTGCCTCAGCCTGATCATAGAGGTTAATGTACTCTGCCAAGCATTGTTTTAAATAAGACTTGAGGGGTTTCTCATCTACTATATTTATAGTGTTGATAAACTCATTTGTTACGGCATTATAATTTTTTATATAAGCAAAATCATATGCTTTCCTTTGTGCAATTGTTATAAAATCAGGTGTACTAGTTGCTGCGTATGAAAGCGATGCCAAAGCTCCCTTGCTTTTTGATACCCACTCTTGGTTTCTATGTAAGCAATACATAATAGCTTCCCGTATCTGAGATAAACCTTCTCCTTGAATCTGCTCAGAAATCTTCTCCGACAGGTTTATTTGTGCTTTAGTTGCTGGGGAAAATTTATCTATTGCACCTCCAGCATATAATTGGCTAGTAAGTTTACGTCCCATTAAAAATACAGCACAGTAATCATCACTGGATCTAACACCACGCCCCATTCCTTGCTCTATTTTTTGAATTAGTTGAGCAGCTTTTCTTGAACTTCCCATGAGGATAACTTGTTCAACTTTATCAATCAGTCGTCTAGCAGATGGCAATCCATCAATTACAAGAAACCTACAGGCATCCTTTGGTAAGTCTACTCCATCGTAGCGATTCACTAATATTGTTATACCAACTTTTTCCTTTTTTAAACGAGTTACTCCTTCATACAGATTATCTTTGTTCAAAGTTAAATTAGCTTGATCTTTCCAGTATTTAGCTCGTTCGTCTGATGGAACGATAACAACAACATTCACATCCTCTGAAATCAACTTACAAAATTCCTTGATTTGATAGTCAGTTATTTTGGAATTGATTACTTGTCGATGTAGAATCATCTATCAAAAATACCATCTACTCTTTCGGTAATACAATTATTAATAATCATCTGTAATACCAAAATGCTATACAAGTATGTCATCACTAAAGTCGGTTTCATAAATAATCTTTCTAGGTGCATTTATAATACTCGGAATCATATGAATTGGTATGCAGTGAGGTGAAATTTCTATTTTTTCTGAGCTAATAACACACCTTGATAAATTTAGTGTTCCTTTATCAATGGGCTTTAATTTGATATCAATTTCAATTTATTTAAAATTTGGCTACATTTGTGTAATTCACTTTGCCAAGCCCAAAAAGGAACTTGCATATAAGTATCAGGTTCATGATTATTAATCTCTAATTCTTTTGTAAACATTGCTGAGAAGTGATTCTTGAAACCATCTATAAATTTCTTGATATGCATCTGATGCTATCCATTGTTAAAGTAAAATGATCTTCTACCGTTCAGACACGCATGAGCATCATCAATAATAATGCTCCAATATTTATTTGCAGCCTATCACCAACACCCAGTTGATTTTCCATTAATTAGATGTATAATGACAATTAAAATACCTGCTAATTGTCTAACAATTTTCATCTGTAACTTCAATTCCTTTTTGTTCTCCATAACTGTTTGTTTCAAACAATCATCAGGACTATTAAGTTCGCGGACCTTTACCTTCATTTAGGCAACTCTTGAGGATAAGTAACCCGACTACAGTCTTGCCATTACCCGTATTCATTTTGATAACTAAATCTTTTTTATCCCTCCTAGAGAACCAATTATCCCAAACTTCTGTTTGACCATCTCTCGGAAATTCAAACTGTTTTCATCCTTATTTGGAAGGGCAGTAAATATTTCTCTGGGATGAAGAACTGTATCACTTGTGTTTCCGCTATTAATTTTACCCAAATCAATAGGCATATTATTTCTGTAATATGTAGCAAATTATGTATCCATTGAAATTATAAACACATTTAAACACAAGACCAAGAGTTTAAATGGTAAATTTTTCATGATTATTATTGAAAAAAATAAATACAACGTCTAGAGTATTTTCAGTAAATACCACATTAATTGCCATAGCAATTAAATCCCCATAAATCTTTAGTAGGGGAGAGTGCCTAGCAACTGAATATGGGGCAATACAAAAATATGTAAAACCACATATTAAAACATGAAGAAACTACTGATATAGACTTAAGCCTAAGTATTTTAACTATTAGTAAATGACTACATCATTATACAAACTACTAGAAGATACTTATTCCCATGCAACTTAGCCTACTATCCATAATCCAACATTCTGAAAGGAAAAGAGGAGCGATCGCACAAATACCCACCATGAGCGATCGCTGATAACATAAATATGGAAAATTGTCTTTACTTTTGCTTACATACTGATAGTTAAGTTTATTTCCACCGACCCACTTATATCCTTTTGAGCAATCAAGAAATTTGTAATATTTTTATCCTTCTGTTTCTCCTTATCTTTATCTTTGAATTTATCGAAATCACCATTCTGATCATCTGAGTTTTGTCCACCAGATAAAAGTTCTTGCTCCACTAAAGTTAGCTCAACGAGGAACATAGAGTCTAAATTTTCATTTTTCATAAATTCATTCCTTAAATCGTATTCATCCCGTTTCTACAGGCGTTAAACTTCCTAAATTAGCAACGGTATTAGTTAATTATCTTGATTTTTCAAAGTTTGCCGAGAAACCCACTTCATCACACCAGGAAACAATCTATATAAACCCTGAGATACATTAGCAGAACCAACCATGACATCTGACTTTTGATGCTTGACTGCATCCCAAATAGCATTAGCCACATCTTCCGGCTTCTCTATTACAGGAGTTTTCAGGACATTATCAAGCTGTTCCCTTCGAGTTTGGATTTCTTGTTCATCCTGTCCTCGAAAAACTGCTCGTTCCATAAAACTACTCTTGATTAAATTCGGATAAATCCCACAAACTTGAATACCTTTTGGTTGTAATTCCGCTTGCAGTGTTTCAGTTAACCCTGTCACCGCAAACTTACTCGTACAGTAGGGAACCATGTAAGCTGTCGGTACTTTACCGCCAATAGAACTAACATTAACTATGGTTCCCCTTCCCCGTTGCAGAAAATGGGGTAAAAGGGCATGAATAGTATGAATATATCCCCAAAGGTTAGTGTCTATAACTTCGTGCCAATCATTGAGCGAAAATTGTTCTACTGGCCCTGATGCAAAGATCCCGGCATTATTTACCAACACATCGATATCAGCATAATTTTCTAATGCCGTCTGCACTAATATATCTACCTGAAATGGATCTTTGACATCGCAAGTAATACTTAATGGGGCGGGATGACCAAGGTTTTCTATCTCTTGGGATGTGGCGGCTAATGTGTCACCATGACGCGCTGCAAGTACGAGATTATAACCTTTCCTTGAAAATAAAAGAGCCGTAGCTTTACCTATGCCTTCAGATGCACCTGTAATTAATATTGTGGGAGCCATATTCAGCAATTATAAATATAAGACCATCTATAGGAATCCGATTTGATTATTGAACGGATACGTAGGGTGTGTTAGCGACAGCGTAACGCACCGAAAGCTTTGGGGGGTGCGTTACGGCTTACGCCTAACACACCCTACGTGTGTTTCATAAATCAAATATGAGTCCTATATCTCTTAGTTTGGATAATTTTACTCGCGAAACCTTCTAACTTTCGTTAGATTTTTTATGGTATCTGAAGTTTGATTTTTTGTTCACATTGCCAGTGTTATGGCATTTCTAAATTATTTGAGCAAACCGAGATTCTTATAATATTTAAAATATCAAAATTATCAGAGTTGCAATCCTTCGGAGTATTCCTGATAAATCGGAAAAATTCATCCTTTAGACTTGCTTACACTTTGGCACTAGAGACAGATAGCACTAAGTGAGCAGGTAAATACTATGAAAAAGGAAATCTTATTATTGGCTGGAGAATTTATAATGGGACTTTATCCTACTGATGCCACTGAAACCGCCTACAACGGTAAAGATCGTAATGCTTTGAAATTTGGGTTTACGCCTCAATCGGAACTTTGGAATGGTCGCTTGGCGATGATTGGTTTTATCGCTTACTTACTTTGGGATCTCAACGGCTACAGCGTAATACGGGAAGTACTCCATTTAGGTTCCTAATATCCACGAAAAAATACTGGGCGCTGTGGATACTAAACACTGTCTTCATCCCCATTACCGATTCACTTAGCTGAAAACAGTTTTTGGTATGGCGAGCATAATGTGTAATAATAATTAAGTTATTTTAATATTTCTAAACAGTTGGGGATGATTGGCACTGTCTAGTGCAGAACGCTTACCACTAAAATTGGTTTTTGGCTAATGCTGAGTGCTTTTTCATAACTATATTTTGAGAATTTTCACCTGAAAGCTACGCGGAGTAAAAGCGTGATCCAGTTAGAACAACCACCATTGCCGGAAATAAAAATCAATACCACCCCAGCAGTGAAAAGTAAATCCCCGTTTGGGGGTATTTTCATGGCGATCGCCATTATTAGTATATGGGCTATCAGCCTCGGTTTGTTACTTTATATTGATATATCCCAATTCAAGTTTTGGATGTTGTTGCCGCTCATATTTTGGCAAACATTTTTATATACTGGATTATTTATTACAGCTCATGATGCCATGCATGGGGTAGTTTTTCCCAAAAATCCCAAAATTAACCATTTCATTGGCTCATTTTGCCTGTTTCTTTATGGTCTTTTACCTTATCAGAAACTTTTAAAAAAGCATTGGCTACATCACCATAATCCCGCCAGTGAAGCAGACCCAGACTTTCATAACGGTAAGCATAAAAACTTTTTTGCTTGGTATTTATATTTTATGAAGCGTTACTGGAGTTGGCTACAAATTATCACATTAATGATTATCTATAACGTGGTCAAATATATATGGCATCTTCCAGAGGACAATCTCACTTATTTTTGGGTAATCCCCTCAATTTTAAGTTCATTGCAATTATTTTATTTTGGAACTTTTCTACCCCATAGTGAACCTGTAGAAGGTTATAAAGATCCTCATCGTTCTCACACTATTAGCCGTCCTATTTGGTGGTCATTCATAACTTGTTACCATTTTGGCTACCATTACGAACATCACGAATACCCTCATGTTCCTTGGTGGCAGTTACCAGAAGTACATCAACTGTCTAAATAAAATCCACACACAGCACTGAGCTATATTTGTTAACTGGATACTGTCTCTATGTCTGCTTCTGGTAAGGGCGATGGGCTACGCCCCACCTGCGGCGATAGCGAGGCGCTGCTGCAAGCAGATCGCACAGTTAAATAAATTAAGGGACCGAATAGGGGAATCAATGCGATTAACCAGAATAATGGCTGATTTTTCATCCCCCGACGTGCCATGTCATCTCCCAATAATGCGGGAAATAATAGCGAAAGTACGCAGAAGTCTAAACTCATCACATGGATAAAACGGCTGGTTTGCCATTGCTGCACAAAGTTTCCCCAATCTCCTTGTAAACCATAGGCGACTAGAATCGCTGCGCCGATAGTCAAAATCAAACCAGTAATCCGAGAATCTAGTAACTTTAGCCAGAGACTCTTTTTACCAGAAAACGCCTGATTTGGTTCCCGTAAAGCTAAATAAGGTAACAGCGCAAAAGCACCGACAGCAAAAGAGGCTGTAGCAAATGGCCAAGCCCGGATTTTTTGCCCTCTACCATCAATAAACAGAATTGCACTGTAAATTACAGGCCAAATGCCCATGAGGTTGAATAATGCGATGACTAGGGGGTTAATACCTTCCCATTTACCAACGGAAAGATTTTTAATTAATTCAAATGTATCAGGTTGATCTGGGGGAGCAAAGATAAAAGCATAGGTAAGAAATCCCAGCCATATTGAACCAAAGGCAATTTTTCTGAACATAATTTAAATAAGTTAACGAAAAGCGTCTGAGAGGTAATCAGCCGCAGCCGCGACAACTGCGATCGCGCTATCATAATCCAGGCGTGTCGGTCCCAAAACTCCCACACTTCCTACAGGTAGCAAACCACGGCGATAGGTAGAAGTAATTAAGGTGCAAGTACGTATCGGTTCTAGGGGATTTTCTGTACCAATGCGAACCGTTACCCTGGACTTACCTAACTCTTCTCCTTCCGGTTCTGCAAAGATTAATTGCCACAGTTGGTCTTGTTCTTCTTCCAGCAGGTGGATAATTGTCTGTGCTTGCTGTAATTGAGAAAATTCTGGCTGACGCAAAACTTCAGCCACCCCCCGAACCATAATTTGAGTTGTAGTTGGTGTCAAATTACGACGAGTTAATTCTGCAACTGAACCTTTCAAGAATTCGCCATAGCGTTGGAATTCCTGATCTAACTCACTCCAGTCCAAGCTGGCTAATTCCAATAAACTGCGTCCCCGCAAGTGGGTATTCAAAAAATTAGAAACAATCTGTAATTCATGATCTATTCCCTCTGGATCAAGTTTTGCTTCTTCCTCGGTGGGCGACAAATTCATCAGCCTAGAATGTGTCTCATAATCATCCGTTACCACAATTAGCATGATCTTATTGGCTTCAATTTGCACCAATTGCAGATGTCGCAAGATTGCTGTAGTGGTTTGCGGCATAGTGATTAAGCTAATGCAGCCACTCACGGTGGCTAAAATTTGCGCTGCGCCTTGGAGTACGGCTTCCAAACTCCAATCTTCCCAGTGGAGTCGATTTTGCAGCGCCAGTTCTACCTCCTTGGCTAAAACATCCGTGCGCGTCGCATCTCGCAGACCAGGTGTAATTAATTGGTCAACATAAATCCGATAGCCTGAGTCTGAAGGTATGCGTCCAGCAGAGGTGTGTGGCTGGTAAAGTAACCCAGATTTTTCTAACACGCCCATCACATTCCGAATTGTGGCTGAACTCACACCCAGATTATACTCATCAACCAAAGCTTTTGAACCTACAGGTTCTGCTGTAGCGATATAGTGGCGTACTGTTGCCCAAAGTATATGCTGTTGTCGATTCGTTAACTGGACTTGCATAGGGTATGTTTTGCTGAAGGCAAATTTTGACTAAACTGGGAAAATTTTAGAGATTTCAAAGCCAGATTTTATGAATAATAGTTAATTAATTTAGCAAATTATTTAATTTTGTTGTGTGTTCCAAGCAAAGTTAGCATTTTTCAGTATTATTGCAGCTTTTGAACAAAAAACCTGTATTTAAACATACTTATTTTTAGACAAAATTCATATATGCAAAATGAGTAAAGTCCAACTGCTGCTGAGAGTCGGGAGTTTTGTTTGCTAGATCATCACCTGAGAGGGTATTGTGTTAAGAATAGCATTGCTCAGAGGGAAATATCAGCCGCATCTTCGCAACGCCATCTTTCAGAGGATGATCAAACCGCTAGGTGGAATCATTAGTCCTTGGTCTTTAGTCCATCGTTAACCATACCCACGATAGCTTGAGTTGCGTAGCCAAGGGGCGGGGTATGCAGCTTCAACAACTAATGACTAGTGACTAATGACTAATGACTAATGACTAATGACTAATATTGGGGAATTGAATCATCAACTAATAGAGAATAGGCATCAATGCCACCTGTAATATTTTTAACATTTGTAAACCCTTGAACCATTAGCCACTGGCACATCTGAGCAGAGCGAATGCCGTGGTGACATAACACAAGGGTTTCAGCTTGGGGATTGAACATGGTGGGGACTTGATCTCCCCATTCCACAAATTCACTCAGGGGTAGGTTGACAAAGCCTTCAATTCTAGCGGCTGCTAGTTCTTGAGGTTCGCGCACATCTACTAACTGAATACTTGCATCACCAGAAGACAGACGTTGCGCCAATTCCTCTACACTAATCTGAGTAATGAGTTGACCAGAAGGATTCCCTGTCATGAGATTTTTGTAAACAACCTTATATCCTTTATGGTGACAGAAAATCTGTCTCCTAGCATCAGCATCTCTTCCCAGGGAAGTAGTTATCAGAAAATACTGAGATTCGCTTCCTGATCCCTAGCCTCTGGGCTGGCAAATATAACCGTGTAAAATTTATTTCTGGTTTAGTATGTCTAATGTCAATAGTCAACGCTCGTTCTTTGGTTTCGTGGCGGCTGGTGCTGCGATCGCACTTCTAATCATAGTCGCAGGTTTTTACTGGTTTTTCGCTCCTTCTCCGGTTAAGTTATTCGCCTCTACCTCACAGGCCAATGCGGCTATATTCGTCTCAAAACTGGCTCCGGTGACGGTTTCGTTACTGACCAATCCTGAACGCTTACAATCGTTGGAGCGTAAAGGGGAATTATCTCAACTCAAAACCAGTTTATTGGCTAAAAGTGGCATAGACTACAAACAAGATATTCAGCCCTGGCTGGGAAATGAAATCACCCTCTCCGTCACTACTGTAGATATTGACCGTGATCCAGAGAACGGAAAGCAGCCAGGGTATTTAATGGCACTTGCTACCGAAAAACCAGAAAAAAGCCGTGAGTTTTTAGACTTACTATTTTCTCGCAGGGTATTGGCTGGCGCAAATTTGGCTGTGGAGGAATATGAAGGCGTAAAGTTAATATCTGACAATTCCCAACCACAGCAAGATTCCCTCGCTGGTGCAGTTGTGGATGGCTTTGTTTTATTTGCTAATGATCTGAAGGTGCTGCGAGACGCAATTAATAATGTCCAGGCTCCTGATTTGAATTTGTCCAGTTCGCCCAAATACCAAAAAGCCGCCCAAAAATTGCCTAAAGCGTCCTTAGCTACGGCTTTTCTCAATCTTCCCGCCGTGGCAGAATGGCAAGGTTTAGAACTACCAGCAGCCACCTTTGATAGCCAAATTATTTCTTTATCTTTGAACCCTAAAGGACTGCTAGCAGAAACTAATTTCCTAACTGACTCGGAAATTACGCCCGTTTCTGAACCACTGAGTAAAACTGTCAAGGCGTTAGAATATATACCAGATGGGGCGGGTTTGGTGATTTCCAGTTCTCATTTAGATAATTTGGGTAATAGTGATTTAGCTAAACTCTGGACACAAGTAAAAACGGCTCTCTCTGGTTCTGGAACGGATGCAATTTCTACTGTGGTAAAACCCTTGGCAGAATTGCAAAACAACCAGGGTATAAACTTGGGAGAGGATATCTTTAGTTGGGTAACAGGAGAATATGCCTTAGCGGTGTTACCCCATGCTGGAGAAGGCGCTGCTGATTGGGTGTTTGTGGTGGAAAAACTAGAGGATGTCCCTGAAGGAATTTCTCGTTTAGATGCGATCGCCTCATCCCGTGGACTCAGTATTAGTTCTTTCAACTTGAATCAACAAAAAATCTTTGCTTGGACAGAGTTAAATGCTGTAACTCAAGAAACTGATACTCAAGCACGTCCAGCATTTGCTATTGAGGCTAAAGTCCAGGGAGTACACACGACTCTCGGAAATTACGAGATTTTCGCCTCGAATTTGGAAACTTTGAACGAAGTGATCACCACCAAAAACGGTTCTTTGATCAGCGAACGCAATTTCCAAGATAGTATCGCGGCGATTCCCCAACCGAATCAGGGGTATGTGTATCTCGATTGGACAAAAAGCCAAACGCTGTTAGAGCGTCAATTGCCGATTTTGCCGTTAGTAGAAGTTGTAGGTAAACCGTTTTTCCAAGACCTGCGATCGCTCACTATCAGCAGTTACGGTAGCGAGAAAGGATTGCTCAAAGGTGGAATATTATTCCGATTTTTGGACTGATAAATTTTTACAGAGGGTAAACAAACAAAACGTTTTGTGATATTTTTTCTTTGATCCCTACTGTGAAATTTGCCAATTGTCTAAAAAGTTATCTGGAATTGTTGCACGAAAAAATGTTGTATATATCATCGAGATAAAAGCGTGTTGAGATGCTCCTTATGAAATACCGTCGCCCTCGGTATCATTTTCGAGGTAGCTGGATGGTAGCGATGATTGCCGCCATTACAGCTACACCAGCAATAGCAAATACATCACATTTTGGAAAATTAAGCCTAGCACCGGATTTTGAGCCAGCAGCAGGAATACTTACTGGTAACACAGGTGGTTCTTACTCCCTGTCTGAGATTAGCAGACGCGATCGCGATAGAAATGCCTGCGTCGGTTTTGCTGACCCCCTACCAGATCACATTTTGAAGTTGGAAAAAGACTTTGCTCGGCTAAACATACTCGTTAAAAGTGGCGGGTATGACACCACCTTACTCATCCAAGGTCCAGACGAAAAAACAATTCGCTGCGGCGATGACACTGGTACAAACAAAGATGCCAGCTTTGAAGACAAAGACTTTAAAAGTGGTACTTATAAAATTTGGGTAGGTACTTTTAATCCTGGCATCAGGCGTAACTATACTCTAACGGTGCAGCAGAAATAACTCCCCAATCGCCAGAAAAAAAGAACGGGAAAAAGGGATAAAAATTTTGCTCCGAGTCCAATTCCCCCCTGCACCCTGCCCCCTGCACCTCTGCCTCTTCCTACTCCCCAAATTTCAGAGTTGACACCAGGAACGATATTATGGGAAAGTAGCTCGTTTTGCTTTCCGAGGGTACTATCTCGTGCTATCTAGACTACGTGCTGATTTTCGCATCATATTTGAACGTGACCCGGCTGCCCGTAACTGGCTAGAGGTCTTGTTTTGTTACCCAGGTTTGCAAGCCCTGCTATTCCACCGGCTAGCTCACTGGCTCTACCATATTGGTCTGCCCTTCTTCCCCCGCTTAATTTCTCACACAGCGAGGTTTTTAACAGGAATCGAAATCCATCCAGGCGCAACAATTGGACTGGGTGTGTTTATTGACCACGGTATGGGCGTGGTAATTGGTGAAACGGCGATAGTGGGGGATTATACCTTAATTTATCAAGGTGTCACCCTTGGGGGAACTGGTAAACAAACCGGCAAGCGCCATCCCACTGTCGGGGAAAATGTCGTAGTCGGAGCCGGTGCAAAGGTGCTGGGTAATATTCAAATTGGTAATAATGTCCGCATTGGTGCTGGGTCAGTTGTTCTCAGGGATGTGCCTACTGATTGCACAGTGGTCGGCGTACCCGGTCGGGTTGTCTATCGTTCTGGTGCGCGAGTTGCTCCCCTCGAACACAACAATTTACCAGATTCCGAAGCTGAAGTCATTCGTGCCTTAGTTGATCGAATTGAATCGTTAGAACAACAAGTCCAAAATCTCCAAAACAATCAGACTTCTCCAAAAACTCATGTTTTGGCCGTTTCTGTAGTTTCTCCTGACAGTGATTTGTTAAAAGATGCTCCCTTGTGTAGCCTCAGAGATAAAGCAATTCAACAATTTCTCGATGGTGCGGGGATTTAAAGAGGCAGGGGAGCAGGGGGCAGGGAGCAGGGGGGGAAGGATTGTAACTTCCTAATGACTAATGACTAATGACTAAGGATTAATTTCCGCGCTAGACCATTCTTGCTGCTCATTGCGGCAGTAAATTCGGCGATTTTGTGGTTCACCCCGCAATTCTAAATGGTCTACCTCCTGGGGGTCGAGTAACAGGAGACAAAAATTGGGCATCGGCTGGGCGGGATTAGGTGGTGATGGTTCAAAGGCTTCTGGTTTATCTACTCTGGGTTTACCAGGATCAGGCCAAGCAAATTGTAAACGCGCTGCATCACTTAGTTCTTGCCAAATTTTGCTCCGGGCTGGTTGGAGAATGGGGTGGGAATCATTTTCTCCGATTAAAGTTAAGCAGCCAGAAATGCGAAATTGTTCTCGCGTGTTGGGGAAGTACCAACAAATTTCTGCCCAAGGTTGTTGTTCTATTTGCTCAACTTTATCACTGCGGGCATCAGTAATAAATTTTAACTGGTTGCTATCTTCCAGAAAACCACGAAACACAACGGTACGGTTAGCAGGACGATTGTTTTCCCGGACTGTTGCTATTTGTAGGTAACGGGCGTAAACTAGGCTACGATTACGATGCAGCGCACGAGCGATCGCGCTTCGCCAAGGGGCAATGGACATGATTTTAATTAACTACCAAAGTAAAATTTGCTGCTTAACTTCTAGAATATCTAAATAATCTTCAGTAAACGCTTTTCGTAACAGCGAATGGGGGATAAATTGATCATACTTTTGCAGTTCTGGGGCTTCTGCGGAACTGACTAAATCTTCTGCGGTAATTCTTTGTTCACACAAAGAAACAAGTTCTGTTTGCAGATGTTTAAATTTATCTTTACCTAATTTGATTGTCAAATAATAAGGATTCACCCCACCAATACTATTAATTTCTAACGATTCTCGACACAAAGAATTAAGCAATCTTTCCAAAGTCCGGTAAGCCACTGTACCCATCCAAGGAAAGATGCAGCATTTACCTTTTTCTAATTGTAAAATATTTCCTTTATCTAATCCAGCATTTCGGGTCACTTGCCGAACTAATTTTAAACGTGATTGAGCATTTTTTTGTAAGTAACTATATTCTATATCTTCTAGTAATACTTGCCGCATTCTTTGCAAAACTTTGCTGTGAATACTACCACTACCGCCCCGCCAATAAATAGTAGCTTTACCTGCTACTTGCTTCACCCAAATTACCTTTTTTTTGAAGTCAACTTCTAAAACTTCCCAAGTTCTTCCGGCTAAGGCGAATTGATTCCCCACAGGCGAAGGTATAGCAATACTGCCAATTTCCGTTGTCCCTTGCTTGACTGCATATTCTTGATTGTCAGCAAAGACAGCATAAAACTGAAATTTTCCGACTATCTTTTCTCCAGCCAATCCAATGATTAATTTACCTTGTTCTGTTTGATGAATATGGTCTATATCAATTAAATAGCGTAATAATAGCTTAAATTCTGCTGAAGAAATAGCCGCAAAAGGTGATAAGTTTAAAATCTGTTTAGCTAAAGCCGCAGGTGTCATTTCTCCTGTTGCTACCAAAATGCTCATTGTCTGATGATATAGCAAACTCAAAGGATATTTAATTGATTGTATCGGTTCAATCCAACGTTCTTCTAGATAAAGTTGAATAATGGCAATACATTGTAAAAGTTGCCAAGGAATTTGTTCTGGTAAAGGTGCTTCAGCTAATGGTTGATTTTCCCCACAAATCAAGCGCATATCAGCAGCTTCGCCTCTCCTCCCACTGCGTCCTAAACGTTGTAAAAAACTAGCAACAGACAAAGGGGATTCTAACTGAATAACTCGCTCTAAATGACCAATATCTATGCCTAATTCTAAAGTTAAAGTCGCAGCAGTCACAGCCGGATTGTGAGGTTCTCGCATCGCATTTTCCGCAGATTGGCGTAAACTAGCAGAGATGCTGCCATGATGTACGTGATAGATATCTGGTAATGCTTGTTCTGTAGCAATTCGGCGTAAGGATGCAATTACTGATTCAGTTTGGGTGCGATTATTCGCAAAAATCAGACATTTACGAGATTTGCTGAGGTTAAAAATATATTTCTCGTAAGCTGTAGCTTCTGATTCATCGATTTCATTATTCAGATAAAAATGTTCTACAGCCAGCTTAATTTGGCGTTTTTCGGCGGTGATATTGGGGGTAATTACTGGCTTGTCAGTTCCAGAACGCAACCACTCTTCAGCCATTGCATAATTACCGAGAGTGGCTGATAAACCAATGCGGCGAGGTTGGGTTTTTGTCAAGTGGGCTAAACGCTGTAATTGGCAAATAATTTGACAACCACGTTCAGAACCCATAAAGGAATGAATTTCATCGATGATCACAAATCGTAAATCACCAAACAAGCGCATCAAGTCATTATTCTTATTAATTAACAAGCTTTCTAAAGATTCCGGCGTAATTTGCAGAATGCCTTGGGGATTCTTAATAAGTTTATTTTTACGACTTTGCGCGACATCACCATGCCAGTGCCATACTGGTATATCTGCTGTTTTCAGCAAGTCGTTGAGGCGTTCAAATTGGTCGTTAATTAAAGCTTTGATGGGACCAATATATAATACTCCGATACTTTTAGCGGGTTTTTCATGTAATAGAGTCAACACTGGTAAAAATGCTGCTTCTGTTTTACCCGAAGCTGTTGCAGCTGGAATTAGTAAATGAGCATCAGTGTTAAAGATAACTTCACAAGCTGCTAATTGTACTGGACGTAATTCAGTCCAGTTGTGATGGTAGATGTATTCCTGGATAAAAGGTGCGAGTTTAGAGAAGGTCATTAGTCATTTGTCATTGGTCATTGGTCATTTGTCATTGGGAAGTTACCGTCTTCGCACCCCTGCGTCTTTTCCCCCCTGCACCCTGCCCCCTGCACCCCTGCGTCTTTTCCCCCCTGCACCCTGCCCCCTGCACCCTGCCTCTTTTCCCCCCTGCACCCTGCCCCCTGCACCCCTGCGTCTTTTCCCCCCTGCACCCTGCCCCCTGCACCCCTGCTTCTTATCTTCTCCCCTGCCCCCTGCACCCCTGCCTCTTCCCCCCACTCCCCACTCCCTACTCCCCACTCCCTCTATTCAAAAATTTCTCCACACTCCGAACAAATATTTCTACACCCATTGCTAAGGCTGTTTCATCAAAATCAAATCGGGGGTGATGATGGGGATAGGCTAAATTTTTCTCAGGGTTAGCAGATCCCAGGAAGAAATAACAACCAGGGACTTCTTGTAAGAAAAATGACATATCTTCACCGCCCATAGTTTGGCATTCTGGGACAATACCGATAGGGGTTTCAATCACTTCTACTGCTACTGATTTCACCAGTTCCGCTATACCCGCATCATTGATGACTGGTGGATAAAGACTCCAGTATTCTAAGTCATATTTTGCACCATGACTTTGACAGACTCCGGCGATGATTTGCTCAACTCGCTGGTGAAAAAATCCTTTAAAATCAGGGTTAAAGTACCTGATAGTCCCACTCATGCGGGCTTTATCTGCAATGATATTCAGCTTCGTGCCGGCATGAAGTTCGCCAACTGTCACCACGGCTGAATCAATGGGGTTGACGTTACGGGCGACAATAGTTTGTAGGGCATTGACGATTTGGGCGGCAACGACGATAGAATCAATGGTTTGATGAGGCATCGCACCATGTCCACCTTTACCCAAAATGGTGCAGTTAAAGCACTCTACAGATGCCATTAATGGACCAGGACGGACACCGACTGTACCTAATGGTAAATTATTCCATAGATGTAACCCGATAATTGCATCCACATCAGGGTTTTTTAGTACCCCGGCTGCAATCATGGGTTTTGCGCCGCCTGGCCCTTCTTCGGCTGGCTGAAAAATCATTTTCACCGTACCGCTAAAATCATGACGATGCTTGTGAAGATGGTAAGCTGTACCCAGTGCGATCGCAGTATGTCCATCATGTCCACAAGCGTGCATCACTCCATCATGTTGCGATTTATAGGGAACTTCATTCAGTTCTTGAATTGGCAAAGCATCCATATCAGCCCGAATTGCCAATACTTTCTCAGCACCGGGTTTGCTTCCCTGAATAATAGCCACAATACCAGTTTGAGCTATGCCAGTTTCATGTTCAATTCCCCATGCTTGCAACTGGCTAGAGACTAACTCAGCCGTGAGTTTTTCTTTAAACCCCAACTCTGGTTTTTGATGCAGTCGCCGCCGCCATTCTACTAATCGCGGTTGCAATGAGCGAATTTCCAGACGAACGCGAGATAAATCGACAGAAGAGTTGGGAAAAGTGGAAACCATGATCAAAACAAGCTCATTTCAGTAAAGCTAACTGAGGATATTTTCCAAGTTTAATCTTTCTCAAAGAGTTCAGGGTGAATGTTTCATCTGTGTTTTTTGAGGAATGGGGATTTAAACACTAACCTCACCCCCAACCCCTCTCCTTGGTAAGGAGAGGGGAGCTTTCGCGTGTAACAGCATACATCAACTTAGGTAGGGTGCGTTATGGACTTTAGTCCTAACGCACCGATAATCTATAATGGTGCGTTGCGCTACGCGACAACACACCCTACAAAACATAATTTTGACTGACCGAAAATAATGGGATACAAGCCCCGTCACTTCGGCAAGCTCAGTACAAGCCTTTTAGGACGGCTTTCTGGTAAAATTGGAATATAGTCGCCACAGGGCATTGGGAGACTTTAAACGAACGTCGAGGGATGGTAAGACTATTTCGATAGCACAACCCAATGAAGCGTTAAGGAATCCTCTCTCCTTCAGGAAGAGGAGGTATGTCAAATCATCATTTGTGTGTACACCGTAGCCTTGGTAAGGAGAGGGGAGACTTTGCGTGTCAAAGGCTACATCAGCTTAATCTTTCCCAATCCAGATTTGATGCGACTTGCGCGAGTTTATCCAAATCTTCCACATTATCTAAATAAGGCAAACAACCTAAAACTGGCGTATGAGTCAGAGATTGAATTAAATCTGATGGTGTCCAGTCGGCTATTTCTGCATCTGTACGGGGTTGTACACAGTTAAGAACAATACCTTTGAGATTTACCTTGGATTGCCTAGCCAATGCCACATTCGCCACGGCTTGAGCGATCGCACCTAATCTGACTGGGACTACCAATACCGTCGGTAAACGCCATTCCCCGGCTAAATCAGCCACTGTCAACTCATCGGTAATGGGTGAACCTAAACCACCCAAAGCTTCTACTAGAACAAAATCACGCTGCGATCGCAACTTAGAAAAAGCTTGCCATACCACCGCCAAATCCACACTCCGATTTTCCTTAGCGGCGGCGATGGGAGGGGCTAGGGGGGCTGCGAAATACAAAGGTGTAATTTCTTGGGCAGATTGCTCTAAGGCAAATAACTTTTGATATAATTCGCGATCGCCTATCCCCGATTGAATCGGCTTCATAATTCCCCAGCTACGCTGCGGATAATACTTTTGCCAATAGGCTGCCAACGCTGTGGTTAAAACAGTTTTGCCAGCCTCCGTATCAGTACCAGTAATCAGTAATGTGTTCAACAATCTCTTTGGTGATTACTTTTCAAGTATGCACAATTTTTAATAATTATAATACATCGCAGGTACTATAATCCTGGCGTGCTATCAGTAGGAGTGTTATTTTCCTCGCCAAAGTTTGGTTGAGGTATAGGCGGTAGTATTGGTGTTTCGGTTGGTGTGGGTGTTGGTATAACTGGGTTTTCTAATGCCACATTCAGACTGTAATCACTTTCGGCAATTTCTGGCTGTGGAATTAACTGAATAATATATCTCCCAGTCATCGGCAATATGCCATCGTATGTTGTTACTTGCTGGGCATTACTCTCAATTGGTTCTTGATTTCCATCTAAAATTGTGAGCAAAATGCCGCTTGCTTGGTCAATAGATGCCGTTAACTTGGCTCCTTCGTCCCCAGAGAATGTGTACTGAATGATTTGATTTCTCTTGATAGTCTCTTCCACTGTAGTCATATCAGATGCTTTCAAGTTCAGCCGTCTACTAAATACCACAGGTTCTACACTGGTGGGTGTAATTTCTGGTGTAATTTCTGGTGTAATTTCTGGTGTAATTTCTGGTGTAATTTCTGGTGTAATTTCTGGTGTAGGTGTTTTCTCACCAGTCACAATGGGGGAAGGAAAAGTTTCTAGAAGTGTGATTTCTGGTGGTGTATTTTGCTGACTGCGGATAGAACTTACCAAAGCCCAAGAACCGACTCCGGCTAAAATTACCACTGCACTACCAATAGCCCCAAGAGCTAATGGACTATCTAAAATCGAGCTAGAGCGACTGGGTGAAATTACTGGCTCAAGTTTGCGGGGTGAAACTGGCGGTGTGATTGAGTTGGGGCGACGACCAACCGCAATGGTTTGGACTTGGGACAATTCTGGAGTAGAAACACTGGGTTTTTGCAGAATCTGTAATGCTTGGATGACATCAGCCGCATTCTGGAAGCGATCGCCTGGTAAATGACTTAACATTTTATTCATAACTTGGGCAAATTGTGCATTCACCTTCACCCACTCTTGCCAATTCCAAGTTAGTTGGGTGACATCAAATAAATCAGTTGGTTCTTTACCAGTCAACAAAACTATCCCTGTCACCGCTAGTGCATACAAATCACTATGAGGGTAAGCTTGCCCTGTTTGCATTTGTTCAGGAGGCGCAAAACCTAATTTACCCACATTGGTAATTGGCGTTGTGCTATCTGGAGACTGTAACCGCGTTCCTAATTCCTTCACCACTCCAAAGCCAATTAACACTGGCTGAGTATCGCCAGCGCGCAAAATAATATTTTCCGGTGAGATATCCCGGTGAATAATCCCGCGACTATGAATATGCTCTAAAACTGGCAGCAAAGAGCCAATTAATTGCCATACTTCTGCCTCAGTAAAAGTTTGACCAGCAGCTAGACGCTCACTCAGCAGAGTCCGGTAAGTCTTACCAGCAACGTAGTCCTCCACTAAAAATAAGCGTTGATATTGCTCAAATTTTTCCCGAAATTTCGGCACTTGTGAATGCTCTATTTGATATAAAATAGCAGCTTCTTCCTGGAAAAGTGCTTGTGCTTTCTCCCAAGCATCAGCCCCTGTGGGGGAAATAAATTCTTTGACCGCGCAAAGTTCGTTAAAGCGTCGCTGGTCTTCTGTCAAATAGGTTCTGCCAGATCCTCCTTCTCCGAGAATTTGGATAATTCGATAACGGTCTTGCAGAATAGAACCAACTGTAATGGGTGCTTGCATGATTAATGAACTGTAATAGCAACTGGAGCAAAAGCCACTTACAAAGATATAGCAGGGGGCAAGGGCAGGGAAGCAGGGAGCAGGCTTAAAACTCCTTAATTACAAGGGTTTTATGGTCTGTTTTTGTCCTCAGCACCTTGGCCGTTGCTATAAGTCCCAGCCGGGAGGTAATAAATTCCGTGTTAGTACGTGCTAAGTAAGGCTTTTAAGACTTATTTAACTCTATTTTTCCCCTGTTTTATCAGTAATTATGTGTAAAAAATGACTAAAATTGACCGTGAGAGCAATTCCCTAACTAGCTGCGGACGATTAATTTCAGCCTTTTTTGTGCCTTTCTTAGTCAAGAGCCGATATCTAAAAACTACCATGTAGAGATAGCATCAGCCCTCACCCATCACAACTCACGCGAGCTAAATTTGCCACACCCGATAATTTTTGAGATAATTTACTATCGAAAATCTAGTCTGCTAGTTTATAATTTTGCAGCTAGTATCATAGAGTATTGAGTAAATGTTCAACTTTCCTTGAAGAATTTATGCGCCAGTGTTGCTACTGTTTTTGTCCCAACAATGGTTTGTTCACCAAAAGGACTACAACATGAGCCAAAATAATTATATTGAGAAATGTTTAAAGTTTTTATGAAAGCTTTAAAAAAACTCACAGATGTTTTTTTTAGGCCATTTCAGTTAAATCTGCTAAATATCTAATGATAATATTGCCATGAATGCACATCGAGGTTCTGCTGTGCTGAGTTCTGCAAGTTTAAAGGTGCAACCAGCCGCCACAGGAGTGACGGAAAATCATCGCCTGCGGCTATTTTCTGGCTCTGCCAATGTCCCACTGTCTCAAGAAGTCGCTCGTTACCTGGGTATGGACTTGGGTCCAATGATTCGCAAAAGGTTCGCGGATGGAGAACTATACGTTCAAATTCAAGAATCAATTCGGGGTTGTGATGTTTATTTAATCCAACCAACTTGTCAACCTGTTAATGACCACTTGATGGAATTGCTGATTATGGTTGATGCTTGTCGTCGGGCTTCTGCACGACAGGTAACAGCAGTAATTCCCTATTATGGCTATGCCCGCGCTGACCGCAAAACGGCAGGACGCGAGTCAATTACCGCCAAATTGGTGGCTAACCTGATTGCTAAAGCCGGAGCTAGTCGGGTTTTGGCTATGGATTTGCACTCGGCGCAAATTCAAGGTTATTTTGATATACCTTTTGATCATGTTTACGGTTCGCCAGTAATTTTCGATTATCTGGCTAGTAAACAACTGTCTGATGTTGTGGTTGTTTCTCCCGATGTCGGCGGTGTCGCACGCGCTAGAGCGTTTGCTAAAAAGCTGAATGATGCGCCGTTGGCTATTATCGATAAACGTCGTCAAGCTCATAATGTGGCTGAAGTGATGAACGTCATCGGTGATGTGAAGGGTAAAACAGCCATTTTGGTGGATGACATGATTGATACTGGCGGCACAATTAGCGAAGGCGCAAGGTTGCTGCGTCGAGAAGGTGCAAGTCAGGTATATGCTTGTGCAACTCATGCTGTGTTTTCGCCACCTGCAAAGGAGCGTTTGTCAAGTGGCTTGTTTGAGGAAGTCATTGTTACCAATACGATACCTATACCAGAATGCGATCGCTTTCCGGAATTAGTGGTGCTTTCAGTCGCTAATCTGTTAGGTGAAACCATCTGGCGGATTCACGAAGATACTTCAGTAAGTAGTATGTTCCGCTAACAAAGACAATACTGTTTTTGCAGTGACAATTTGATATCGAAAAATGATGAAGTTTGAAGTATGGATTTTTTCCGCCTTCAGCCTTCATTTTTTATTAGCCGTTTGTCGTTCGATTTCTCTCACCACTCGTTCTAATTCTTGAACTAGGGGAGTATTTCCCCTCTTGGTAAAGGCATCTACAAGGGCGCGATAATACCAAAGGGTTCCTTCTCTACCTCCATGAAAGCGTTCCCAAAATGATTCGCCTAAGACGCGATAATCTTTGAGAATTGACTGGGCATTGTACAGTTTATCAGCAGCTGATACCAGTAATACTGAGGGTGAGGCGGTGGCAATGTGAGCAATATAAGCTTCTTTGCGCTGTCGCCAAGGTGGTTTGGGTGTGGTGTCGGCATCCGTACAACCATCGACAATATCTGTTACATTGTCTCCAAAGCGGCGGCGAATTTCTACTCGTGTGGCATCACCTCCTTGGTCTTCTATGGCATCATGTAAAAGGGCTGCGATCGCCTCATCTTCGTTTGCTCCATATTCTAAAGCAATACTGGCAGCACCTAATAAATGGGCAATGTAGGGGACTCCTGAGCCTTTACGCACTTGTTTGGCGTGGAGTTGGGTGGCGTAGCTTAAGGCTGCGGTGAAGCGTTCTGTGAGCATTTTTTTATGCGCTGGTGTTTAGGTCTATTTTAAAACGAACCGCCAAGGCGCAGAGGACGCAAAGGAAGAGAGAAAGATTATAGCGGGTATACCTACTAAAATAAAGGTGTCATTCCAGTTGGCATCATCATGAACAGTGAAAAAGTAACGGTGCAGTCTTGTTATGCTGTCACTGATGAAGAATTGATGTTGATGAGTTCGCAAAACCCAGAACTGCGGTTTGAACGCAATGCTGATGGAACTTTAGAAACTATGCCACCAACTGGGGGAATTTCTGGAAATCGCGAAATAAAAGCAGGCGCTTATTTGTTGTTTTGGGTGGAAAGTCAAGATTTAGGTGAGGTTTTTGGACCAAGTACAGGTTTTAGATTACCAAATACGGCAGTGCGATCGCCTGATGCTGCTTTTGTGGCGAAAGGACGTTTACCAGAAAATTGGGATCAGCAAGAGGACGCTTTTATTAATTTAGCGCCTGATTTTGTGATTGAAATTCGTTCTAAAAATGACAGTTTGGTGAAACTTAAAGCCAAGATGTCAGAATATATTACCAATGGTGTGCAGTTAGCATGGTTGATTGACCGTCAAAATCAGCAAGCTTTGGTTTATCGTCGGGATGGGTCAATTACTCAGTATCCAGCTACAGCAATTTTGAATGGTGAAGATGTTGTCCCAGGGTTTACGCAGCCTTTAAAAATATTACTGTAAGTGGTCGTAAATAATTAAAGGTTTGTAGTCAGGACTTTAGTCCTGAATTAAGGGCTAAGAGCAATTATTACGAGCTAAATTACCATATTTTTATATTTTAGGAGTATTTGCTGATGGTACTTTCGACTCAGGTAAATTCCCAGCTTTCTCTGACAGAATTTCTGCAATTACCAGAAACTAAACCAGCTAGTGAATATATCAACGGCAGCATCTATCAAAAACCAATGCCCCAGGGAAAACATAGCAGAATCCAAACTTGTTTATCAACTAATATCAATCAGGTGGGTGAACCCCAGCAAAAAGCTTTAGCATTAACCGAGTTACGCTGCACTTTTGGGGGACGTTCTTTAGTTCCAGATATTGCTGTGTTTGAGTGGTCACGTATCCCCACTGATCCAGATGGAGAAATTGCCAATAGGTTTGAAAGTTATCCAGATTGGACTATTGAAATTTTATCACCTGATCAATCTCCTAATCATGTAATTAATAAAATTATTTTTTGTATTAACCAGGGGACTAAATTAGGTTGGTTTATTGACCCTAATGATAAATCGGTGATGGTATTTCAACCGCATCAATTACCTGAAGTTAAATACAATAATGATATATTACCTGTTCTCGATGTGTTAACAGATTGGCAGTTACAACCAACAGATATTTTTAGTTGGTTAAAGGTGAGATAATAAAGCTTATATTTAATGGTTTAGAGGAATCAAAAAATAAAAGGATTAAAGATTACACTGTTTCACTCTTGAGGCTAAAGCATATACTCGACTCAGATCACCATCCCAATAATCACCAAACCACCCTGACTTCCATACAAAGCCTAAAAATTCTAGATATGCTGGTAAATGTCCTTTTGAAGCATCAAGACTGAAGGTAAATTGAGAGTATTTAATCCATGATTTATTCACACGCCAACCCACACTATTACCAAATTCATTGACATTTCCTTTCACACGCTGCCAAATAAGATTTTGCACACTAAAGCCAAAAAGTCCATTGCTGTAGTGTATCCAAAGTTGATCAATTATACGTAAATCTTCACAGGGAATTCTTTTTATTGATTCCGAGTCAAGCCAGCGTCCCTTTCTGGGACAAGCTATAGAAACCAGGAGATTGCTAGTTTCTATATTTGCAGCTATCCAGTTACCATCTGCCAGTAAATTTTGCAGCTTATAATAATCAAAGTTCAGCGATGAAATTAATGGAACTGAAGTAGTTTGTGTTGATGATGGTATAGCAGGAATTGTGGGATTCAAATCTAACAATTTCAGCCATTCCTGTACTGACTGAGGGCGATTTTCTGGTTTTACTTCCATTCCCTGGAGAATTGCTTGATTTAGGCGATCGCTAATACTAGAATTAATTTCTTTTGGTGCTATTAATTGCGTACCAATTGCCCGAATGGGAGACATTGTAGGAACTTCTCCCGTTAACACAGAATAGAGGGTTGCAGCTAAGGCATAAACATCTGTGTAAGCACCTCGTTTTGCTCGCTTATCATATTGCTCAATTGGCGAAAAACCAAGAGATAAAAGTTCTGTATGCGTCTGTGTCAAGTTTGGGCTAAATTCCCGCGCTATGCCAAAATCAATTAACACTGCTTCTGATTTACCAGCACGCAACATAATATTTTGTGGTTTGATATCCCTATGCAGTAAGCCATTATTATGAACTACTATCAAAGCTTCGCCAATTTGCTGAATGTAGCGTAATGCTTCGGCTTCCGATAAAACACCTTGATTTTCAACCCGACTGGCTAAATCTTCCCCATCAATATATTCCATCACCATGCACCACAGTACATCCTCATGAATCACTTCATCCATCCGCACAATATGAGGATGACTGCATTTAGCTAATTTGATGGCTTCATTTAAAAAATCTTGCTGAAACTTGGCAAAATCAGGACGGCGTTGCACTTGCTCATTCAAGGTTTTAATTACAACCAATCGCCCATTATTATCTTTAGCACGATAAGTTATCCCAAATCCACCTTCGCCTAATTCTTGCTCAATGACGTATTTACCACCCTGCAATTGCTGTCCTGATACCCAAGCCATGATTCACTAAATTTACAAAATTGGTGTTAATTGTGACACGTTTATAGAAAAAATGCTCAAAAAAAATATTTATTCTGGGATAGCCTCAAGAAAACCCCCCGGAATTGTGTAGATTACGCTAGAATTGTTAAAGGTTCTTTACAGAAATTGCTAATCATAAACAATTCTGTTAAAGCAACTCAGCATTTAAAATTGAATCTGAAAACCCCCTCTTGAGTTCACTAAAAGCTCCTATGACGCTCCCAATTCGCAACGTCGCCATTATCGCCCACGTTGACCACGGCAAAACTACCCTGGTTGATGCGCTCCTCAAACAATCTGGTATTTTCCGAGAAGGTGAAGACGTTCCGGATTGTGTCATGGATTCCAACACCCTAGAACGGGAGCGGGGTATTACAATTCTCTCGAAAAATACAGCCGTTCGTTACAAAGAAACGCTGATCAATATTGTTGATACCCCTGGACACGCTGACTTCGGCGGCGAAGTTGAACGGGTACTAGGAATGGTTGATGGTTGTCTATTGATTGTAGATGCTAACGAAGGCCCTATGCCCCAGACGCGCTTTGTCTTGAAAAAAGCTCTGGAAAAAGGACTGCGCCCCATCGTTGTGATCAACAAAATTGATCGCGGCCAAACTGACCCGCACGTTGCTGTTGATAAGGTTTTGGATCTGTTCCTCGAATTAGGCGCAGATGAAGACCAGTGTGATTTTACCTACCTGTTTGCTTCCGGTATGTCCGGTTTCGCCAAGGAAAGCTTGGAAGCAGAATCGGTAGATATGCAGCCCCTGTTTAATGCGATTCTGCAACACGTTCCACCTCCTGTGGGCGACATCAACAAGCCCCTGCAATTACAAGTCACCACCTTAGATTATTCTGAATATCTGGGACGGATTGTGATTGGTAGAATCCACAACGGTACTATTCGGGCTGGACAGCAAGCGGCTCTAGTAACAGAAAATGGTACAATTGTCAAGTCCAAAATTACCAAATTGATGGGATTTGAAGGACTGAAGCGGGTGGATATGGAAGAAGCCACCGCCGGATATATTGTGGCTGTGGCTGGTTTCGCTGATGCTTATATTGGGGAAACGATTACTGACCCCAACGAACCCCAAGCTTTACCACTAATTAAGGTGGATGAACCCACTTTACAAATGACCTTCTGGGTAAATGATTCACCCTTTGCTGGTCAGGAAGGTAAACTGGTAACATCAAGACAAGTACGCGATCGCCTATTCCGTGAATTAGAAACTAACGTCGCCCTTCGAGTCGAAGAAACTGACTCTCCCGATAAATTCCAAGTTTGCGGTCGTGGTGAATTGCACTTGGGTATCTTAATTGAAACCATGCGCCGAGAAGGTTTCGAGTTCCAAGTATCTCAACCACAAGTAATTTACCGCGAAATCAACGGTCAACCTTGCGAACCTTTTGAACTCCTAGCGTTGGATACTCCCGAAGACGGTGTTGGTAGTTGTATTGAACGCCTGGGACAACGCAAAGGCGAAATGCAAGATATGCAAGTGATTGGGAATGGACGCACTCTATTAGAGTTTATTATTCCCGCCCGTGGTTTGATTGGTTTCCGGGGTGAATTCATGCGGATGACTCGTGGTGAAGGAATCATGAACCACAGTTTCCATGATTATCGTCCCCTCTCTGGTGATATTGAAGCCCGGAACAAAGGCGTTCTCATTGCTTTTGAAGAAGGTGTTTCGACTTTCTACGCCATGAAAAACTCGGAAGATAGAGGCGCATTCTTTATCACTCCAGGTACTAAAGTCTATAAAGGCATGATTATCGGAGAACATAATCGTCCTCAAGATTTGGAATTGAATGTCTGTAAGACGAAGCAGTTAACCAATCACCGTGCTTCTGGTGGAGAGGAATTGGTACAATTGCAAACACCAATAGACATGAGTTTAGAACGGGCTTTGGAATACATTGGTCCTGATGAATTGGTGGAAGTTACACCTGACTCGATTCGTTTGCGGAAAGTTAGCAAAAAGTTCGCTAAACGGTAAGAACCTCACCCCCAACCCCTCCCCGCAAGCGAGGAGGGGAGTTTTTTATTGATATAGCAACCGCCAAGGAGGTTAGGACATAAACTGATCATAAAAGTTAGACACCGAAAGGTTTTTACCCTACTCCCCACTCCCCAGCTATTGCTAAACTTTGGCTATGGCGGGATTTGGTAAACTGATTTTTAACCGCTTTAACATTGCCGATCGCGCTTGTAAAGCTAGACTATCATCTAAGGGTGATAAAGCGATCGCTTGCTGATACTTTAGCCGCAACGCTGTTTGAATTAACCAGTCAGCGACGAAAGGATTTTTTGGTAATAGCGGACCGTGGGAATAAGTGGCGATCGCATTCTGATAAAATGCTCCCTCAGTACCATCTTCACCATTATTACCCAAACCATAGACTACACGCCCCAAGGCTTCTACCTTACCTAACTTGGTGCGTCCACCGTGATTTTCAAAACCGACTAAATAAGGTTTACTCCCCGTCATCTCTTCTAGTTCCTGCGCCAGACGAGAAGCTGTAACTTCAATTACCAAGTTACCAATACAGCGCTTAGTATTTTCACCAGGATGCACAGAGACTAAATCGAGGATACCTAAACCTTCAATCCGTTGTCCCAAAGCAGGTTCATAATATTTTCCTAGCAGTTGGGGGGAACCACAGGTAAATACTCCCGGTGTGCCATTTTCAATTTGATCACGCATAGCATCAGCTTTCGCGCCTTGCAAATCACGCATGACAATTTCTTGTTGACGGTCTTGTGCGCCACCACCCACTATAATATCTACAGCTTGAATATCAGCAGCCGTGGCATTTTGATCCAGTGCTACCACCTTGACATTATACCCCCGCCACTGGGCGCGACGTTGGATAGTAATTACATTCCCGCGATCGCCATAAGTACTCATCAAAGTGGGATACAACCACCCAATGATTAATTCTAAATTTTCCGAACTCATAAAACCTCACTCATAACTAATAATTTTTATCCACATATACCGTAATTATCCGTTGTATATCTAGAACTGGATGAGCAATATTTCAGCGACCATTGGCTAAGGTATTATACTGTGCAAACATCTGCAAGTGTGAAATCAGCATATCTTATATGTGAAAATTTCGTATTTTATGTAACAGTTTTTTTGTCATATATTCACCATACTGACAAAGTAGATATTTGATTCTGGATTTAATTTACACAATTAAAATCGCCAAAATATTTATTTTAGTAATATTTATTAATTTTAAAATTTTTCCAAAACAAGTATTGTAATTAAATGCTGATTTTAAGTCTAAATGGAGATTATTTATGCAAGTTATTGAAGCTCCTAATATTGCCGTAATTGCTTCGGAAAATGCGGTTGCTATTGCTCAATTACCTCCTATATGGCAAGATATAGCCGCAGGAGTCGCAAATGTAGGAATTCATCACCCACAAAGTTATGTAGAAATGGCGCAGTTGTTCCAATATAAACTGGCGCAGGGTGATGTAGACTTATTTAATGAACGTCCAGAATTAGCTCAGTTCAAATCGGCATTCTCTCAGCTATTTGGACAACTCGGTTATGAAACCTTAGAATTTTATGGACATGATTTTTTAATTGATAGCTATCCAGATTTTGCCCAAATCCTTCGAGATGTGGAATCAAAGGGAAGAGAATATGCAGATGAGGTAAAGGTAGCACTCATTGGGATGGATCTTTTTAATGAGTTTGGCTATGAATTACCTGCTAGTTTTTATCATGTACATTTAGCGCCAATTTACCGAGATCATGTATTTGAAGAACGGGCTTTACGCTTTGATAAACGAGATATAGTACACAAGCGTTCTTGGGATGCTATATTACACGCCGGAAAAGTTTTTGCTATCCAAATGAAAGTGCAAAGCATCGCTTCTAAATACGGCTTTACCTATCATCATGGTTGCGGTTGTAATTCTCATTTATCTTCTATTGATATATCTGAGGGAGAATTTAACTATGAAATCAGTCCTGAAAAATATCAACGCTGGATCAGAAGTTTTATTTGGACTGCTTGGTATGAATATGCTTTCTTTCCCATAGTTCCGAATACGAGTTATTTAGTATAAGAAACCTCACCCCCAACCCCTCTCCTTATTAAGGAGAGGGGAGAATATAAACCCAATATCTTTTAAAGAATTTTCCTACCAGTGAGAACTTCTCGCACTTCTAACATGGCTGAATAGGTGGGGAGAATGTGGAGAGTTTCATTTTCTGGGGTATGCTTTAAGGCAGTTGCGATCGCCTGACGCAAATCTTCTTCTACAATTAAATTAAGCTTACTCTCACCCGCATTTTCACTATACCGCAGACGTAACGCCAAATCATAGACGCGATCGCCACTTACCACTAAAGTTCCGCCCCGTTGGACTAACTTCTCTGTATCTACGTCCCAAATCCATGATACATCAGTACCATCAGGCGTGCGATCGTTTAAAACCAGCAGTGTAGTTGTATCAGTGCTTTCAGTGACGACGCGAATGGTTTCATTTGTCCCCACCGGATTTTTTGATAACAAAATCCGCACCCGTTTATTGTTAATTACCAAATCTTCAGCCCGACCGAAAGCAGCTTGAAAATTGTTAACCGCATCTCGAATTATCCCTTCATCAACGCCTAACTCTTTTGCCGCAGTCACAGCCGCTAAAGTATTATATTTGTTATATAAACCCACCAAAATTTGTGACCATTCGCTGCTTTCTAGAGTCGGGTTACTTTTGCTAAAACCACACTGGGGACAAGTAAAATCTCCCAAATGGGACAAATATACACCTTGATAATCGAGAGAGTGTCCACAACTAGGACAATAAATCGAATCCACAGCGTGAGGAATAGCTTCCAAATAATGTTCTGGTTCATTCATCCCAAAGAATGATACCTTTTGGGGTAACTGCTGACCGAGATAACTTAAAGTCGGGTCATCAGCATTGGGAATAACTACCGTTTCCAATGGGAGAGTAGAAATCACCTTCGTCCAGCGCTTACTAATGCTGTCTACTTCCCCATATCTATCCAATTGGTCGCGGAATAAATTTAAACAAAGGATAATTCTGGGCTGGAGAGGCTTTAAAACTCTGGGTACAATATTCTCATCTACTTCCAGAATAGCGTAATCAACATTCAGCGTCCCCAGCAAGGTAGTATTTTCTATCAACGCCGTCATCAAGCCATTTTCCAGGTTTGCGCCTGTAGAATTATGGGCGATACGATAACCTTGGCGTTCTAAGATTGTACATAAAAGCAGCGCTGTGGTAGTTTTACCATTAGTACCAGCAATCAGAATTACGCCATTTTTAACTTGCTGACTCAATAATTCCAACAGCCGGGGTTCAATACGACGCGCAATTGACCCTGGTAATACACTAGCAGCACCCAGACGCAGCGATCGCACTATAAATGTCACACTTTTAGCCACTGACACCGCGAAACCGAGTCGCAGTCTATCTATAAGTTGAATTTTATTTCCCACATCCGTACCTTAATCTTTTGGCGGTTCCTAATTTATAATCTTTAATTTACCCACTCCCCACTCCCCATTCCCCCGGTTACTGAGCGTAGTCGAAGTAACTCCCCACTCCCCATTCCCCATTCCCCATTCCCCATTCCCATACCTGTAAGCGTTATCTTAAAATATAGTGCTTGAGTGTAAATACATATCCAGCCCAGTTTGACAAATTCAGCACAAACTGATGAAAATTAATAGCTTGCAAGGTTCCGTTTGATGAAAAGCATAAAGTTTCTTTTTTTACATAAAACAATTGCGGGCTGGCGACAAAGGCTGTCCCAATGCTTGTTGTTGCTTGCTTGTCTATTGATGATAAATATACAACCTGCGCTTGCTGGTCTTGAAGATGATCTGTACGATGGTAACATTTTCGTGATTTATGCTGGCAATGGTTCGCTGGTTCCGCCCAGACAGAGTTTAGCAAAAGCTTTAGAAGAACATAAGCCTGTATTCTTGGCATTTTATGTCGATGACAGCAGTGATTGTAAAAAATACGCTATTTCGATTTCACAGGTTCAGGAATTCTACGGTCGGTCAGCAGAGATTATTCCCATAGATGTGGATACTATCCCTCTTAAAGAAACTTATGAACCCACTGAACCAGGATACTATTATTCTGGGGCTGTGCCTCAAGTTGTAGTCTTTGATAAATCAGGTCAGGTAGTTTTAAATAAAACTGGTCAAGTAGCTTACGAAGAAATAGACGATAAATTTCGGACAGCGTTTGATTTATTACCACGCACCGAATCTTTACCGTTACAGAGACGTTCATTCAACGAATTTAGTAGTGAGTTAGCCGAATAACCTTGAGGGTAGACCAAATTGGTCTGCCCTGATTTTTAGTTTCCTCTGATACTGCATTTCTCTGGATAAAAAGCGATAATATGAAAATTAGTGAATATGATCACTGTGCGCCTTTAGAGTAGAGATATCTGCCTGAAACATCTACCATCTGATAACAAGTTAGCAGTTAAGTTAATCCCTAGTCCATAGTTCACTGCAAATGACTAATGACTAATTACTAATGATTACTAGAGTGTGTTGTGATGTCAAAGGTGTATACTAGCGAGGAGCTAATTCAAATTTTGGCAGATGAACGCCAAGCCTGTCTCAAGGGCAAACGCCTAAAATTAGAGGTGACAGTTTCTGGTAATCCTGTAATTGACCAGTTTATCAAAACTGATGGGCTGCAAAAGTTCACCGCTTATCAAGATTTTAAAGCTGCCATTCACGATTATCAAAGAGAAAATCAAGTATCGGGTATTCTCTGGAGAGAAATGACAGTCAAGGGTAAAACCTTACATTATCCAGAAGTCGATACCGAATTAATTGCCCTTAGCACAGACTTAGAAATCATTCAAGCCACGAAAAATACCATCTTGGAATTTTGGGATGAAGTCACGGCGGGGATGGATTTGTACTTGAGTTTTAACAACAATAAACAACACCAAAAAATTCTCCAGCCTGATGTAGAGAGAATTGCTCAAACCACCGAATGGGCAAGTTTGTGGAAATGGGAAAATTCTAACTTTCTGGAAATGATTTTGCAACTAGGATGGGGTAAACCAGAAGAAGCCCGTTACAAACGAGGAAGACCGCAATCGGGTAGTGAGCAAATTCACGCTGTAAATCCCGGAAATCATCCCATTGGTTAAAGATCATATATTCTTTGGTTCCTAGCTTGCAAATCCAACAGAAATATGCGATGATAGAGTTCTGTTACGGGTGACTAGCTCAATGGTAGAGCATCAGACTCTTAATCTGCTGGTTCTGAGTTCGAGTCTCAGGTCACCCACTTACCATCCATCCTTGTTTTTCTCTCAGTTTTCTCTCAACTAATAGTTAAGATACCCTAGAAGTATCAATAATGAGTAGGACGGATGGTAGGAATAAGAACTTGTTATAGTTCATACATATCTGTCTAGATTCTGTTAATTAATAGAATAGCTGCCTAATAACAGTCTCAATCTACAACCGACAAAATATTAGGCTTATTTGCGCCTATGAACCGTCTATTTTCTATCGCAGGTTGTTGAACAGATACAACTGCTAACATTAGGCATTATATAAACTACACATAATTGTCATTGCCTATTATTGCAACCCTAATATACTTTTCTCCATCCTTAACATACCAAGCTAATAAACTTTATCAGGACGGTTAGCATACCTATACCACAACAGTTTTAGCTGTAGTTAATATGCAAATTAAATCTATACCAGCGTAATGGATTTGACTAATTGGGACTCCTAAGCCTTTATAGCCAAATTAATAATTCTTTTGGGACTCCAAAGCAAACGTGACTCCTAACATTATGTCACCAGAATATATAACAATTATGTGTAATTAGGTATTTTCAGGTACAGATAGCCGTATAATTCATAAGGTTTTATTATAACTGTTCTGCTATGCCTGCCAACACAACAGAGTTAGAAAAGCGTTTATGGGATGCTGCTGATGAGCTAAGGGCAAATTCTAAACTAAAATCATCAGAGTATTCTGTACCAGTATTAGGTTTAATCTTTCTCCGTTATGCTGACTGGAAGTTTACCCAAGCTGAGAAGGAATTAAAAAGCAAGGGAAGCGGTAGAAGAGAAATTTCTAAAACAGATTTTCAGGCTAAAGGTGTAATGTACTTACCTGAAGATGCACGTTTTTCTAAGTTACTAGACTTACCCGAAAGTGCAAATTTTGGTAAATCTATTAACCAAGCAATGAAGGCGATAGAAGATGAAAACAAAGATTTAGAAGGTGCTTTACCTAAAAACTATAATCACCTTGATAATGAGTTATTAATAGAACTACTTAAAAAGTTTAGTAAGATTGATTTTGGTGCTGACTTAGAAGGGGATGCTTTCGGTAAGATTTACGAATACTTCCTTGGTAAGTTTGCCATGAGTGAAGGGCAAAAAGGGGGAGAGTTTTTTACACCTACTTCTATAGTTAAATTAATTGTGGAAATACTAGAACCATATCACGGGCGAATATATGACCCTGCTTGTGGTTCAGGTGGTATGTTTGTTCAAAGTGCCAAGTTTATAGAAAGACATCAAAAAAATCCTAGTAAAGAAATCAGTATTTATGGTCAAGAGAAAGTAGGGGAAACTGTTAATTTATGTCAAATGAACTTAGCAGTACATGGACTTTCAGGAGACATTAAACAGGGTAATACTTATTATGAGATTAACCACGCCAATATAGATATAGATTACTTTGATTTTGTGATGGCTAATCCACCATTTAACGTTGATAAGGTGGATAAAGAGAAAATGAAGGGTGATATCCGATTAAAAGAGTTAGGATTACCCAAGGTAGATAATGCTAACTATATTTGGATTCACTTATTTTACAGTACCTTAAATGAAACAGGTAGAGCAGGTTTTGTCATGGCTAACTCTGCTAGTGATGCTAGAGGTTCAGAGTTAGAAATTAGGAAGAAGTTAATCCAGTTAGGTGTAGTAGATGTCATGGTTGCTGTGGGTTCTAACTTCTTCTACACTGTGACTTTACCTTGTACATTATGGTTTTTTGATAAGGGTAAAGTAGATACAATTCGTAAGAATAAAGTATTATTTATTGATGCTAGACATATTTTTACACAGATAGATAGAGCGCATCGAGAATTTACACCAGAACAGATTGAATTTATCGCTAATATTGTCAGGTTATATAGAGGGGAAGCGGTAGAAAATCATCATGATAGTGAAAGTATTTTAAAGGAAAAATTCCCAGAAGGTAAATATATTCATGTTGCTGGTTTGTGTAAGGTAGCAAGTGTTAATGAGATTGAAGCACAAGGTTGGAGTTTAAACCCTGGTCGTTATGTAGGAGTTGCTGAGAAGGAAGTGGAAGATTTTGATTTTGTGGAAAGGTTGGAGGAGTTAAATGAGGAGTTGGAAGTTTTGAATGTGGAAGCTAGAGAGTTAGAAGAAAGAATTTCTGAGAATGTAGCTTTTTTATTGGAGAAAATACTATGAGAAATAAAAGTGTCGTTTGGGAAAGTGTAAATTTAGGAAGTATTGCAGAATTTAGAAATGGAATTAACTATACAAAAGATAATTTCGGTAAGGGCATTAAAGTTATCAACGTTAAAGATTTTAAAGACGGCAGTATTGCTTCATTTAATAGCTTGGATGAAGTTGAGCCTACAGGAATAATTAAAGAACAAGACCTACTTCAAAAAAATGACATTATTTTTGTGAGGTCAAATGGCAACAGAGCATTAATTGGTAGAAGCCTATTTATTGCTGATATTAAGGAGCAGGTAGCACATTCTGCCTTTACAATAAAGCTTAGGTTTAAATCAAAAAAAGTAGTCCCAAGGTTTTATGCTTATTTATTTCGTTCATCTTTAATGCGACAAACTTTGTCTGCACAGGGAAATGGAACAAATATTTCTAATTTAAACCAAGGTATACTTTCTAACTTAGAAGTTCCCTTACCTCCAATTGCTACCCAAAATAAAATAGCCTCCATTCTCTCAGCTTATGATGACCTAATTGAAAACAACACAAGACGCATCAAAATATTAGAAGAAATGGCGCAAACTCTCTACCATGAGTGGTTTTTAAAATTCCGCTTTCCTGGTCATGAAAAGGTAAAAATGGTTGAGTCAGAGTTAGGTTTAATTCCTGAAGGTTGGGAGGTTAGAAAGTTAGGAGATATCGTTATAGATATAATTGATTATAGAGGAAAAACACCCAATAAACTAGGTGGAATTTGGTCAGAGTCAGGTATAATAGCCATTTCTGCTCTTAATGTTAAAGCTGGCAAACTTATTAATTTAGAAAAATCTAAGTTTGTTAGTGAAGATTTATATAAAAAATGGATGAAGTCAGAATTAAGGCAAGGTGATATATTAATGACTTCAGAAGCTCCATTAGGAGAATTACACTTTTTAGTAAGAGAACATAAATTTTGTTTAAGTCAAAGGCTATATAGTATTAGAGCTAATCCTCAATTAATTAAACCTGAGATATTGTATTTTGCACTTAGCTCACCCTTAATTCAAGGAGAGATTATTGCTCGTCAAAGCGGTACAACTGTTTTAGGTATTAGACAAACTGAATTAAGAAAAGTACCTATTATTATTCCTCCAATTCAACTACAAATTGATGCTGCATACAAACTAGAACAATTCCTTAAAGCAACAGATGTATTGCAGCAAAAAAATCAAAATCTCCAAAAAACCCGTGACCTACTCCTACCCAAACTCATCTCAGGAGAAATAGACGTAGAAAACCTAGACATTGACACCCTAGACATTGCTGCTTAACCTAGCCACTTCCTAACCTCATAGTGCATAGTTAATATAGACACCATCTTGTGTATATACACCAGTACCTATGCGCTATCCTCACCCTGACTCAGAACAAGCCTTAGAAAACGCTACCATTAAGCTATTATCAGAATTAGGCTGGAATACTGCCAACTGCTACGATGAAGAACTAGGTACAAATGGCACATTAGGCAGAATAACCAGGGATGAGGTAGTGTTACTTCCTAAACTGCGTACAGCCTTAATCACCCTTAACCCAGACTTACCCGCAGAAGCTTTAGAACTCGCTACAGAAGAACTGACCCGCAGTCGTAACACCTTAAGTTTAGAAAATGCTAACCGGGAAATTTACCAACTGCTAAAAACTGGGGTAAAGGTAAACTTCAAAGATGCTAATGATGAGGAACAGGTAGAAACAGTTAAGGTTATTGAGTGGGAAAATCCAACTCATAATCATTTCTTCCTAGCTTCTCAATTTTGGGTAACAGGAGAAATATATACTAGACGTGCTGACTTAATAGGTTTTGTCAATGGTTTACCCTTAGTATTTATTGAACTAAAAGCCAATCACAAACGTTTAGAATTAGCTTATAAAAACAATCTACAAGATTATAAACAAACAATACCTCAGCTTTTTTGGTATAACGCTTTGATTATCCTTTCTAATGGCAGTAAAAGCCGTATTGGTAGCTTAACAGCATCCTGGGAACACTACAGCGAATGGAAGAAAATCAATAGTGAAGGTGAAGAAGGCATAATTTCCCTAGATACAATCATTAGAGGAACTTGTGAGCAAACAAAGCTGTTAGACTTGATAGAAAATTTCATCTTTTTCTACACCGCCAAAGGTTCATTAGTAAAAATAGTAGCTAAAAATCACCAACTTCTAGGCGTTAACAGTGCCATTGAGGGAGTTAAAAACATTCAAGACAACCAAGGTAAATTAGGTGTATTCTGGCATACCCAAGGAAGCGGTAAAAGCTATTCTATGGTGTTCTTTTCTCAAAAAATACTGCGTAAATTAATAGGCAACTGGACATTTTTAATTATCACCGATAGAGAAGACCTAGACGACCAAATTTATAAAAACTTTGCTTATACTGGGGTAGTCACAGAACCAGAAAAAGAAGTTAGAGCTAAAAACGCTGAACATTTAAAACAATTACTCAAAGAAGACCACCGCTATATATTCACATTAATTCAAAAATTTCGCATTGAAAAAGATCAAGAATACCCTAAACTATCTGACCGTAAAGACATTATTGTAATAGCTGATGAAGCTCACCGTAGCCAATATGATACATTTGCTTTAAACATGAGAAAAGCTTTACCAAATGCAGCATTTATTGGCTTTACAGGTACACCATTAATGGCAGGGGAAGAAAGAACTAGAGATGTATTTGGTGAGTATGTTAGTATTTACAACTTCCGTCAATCAATCGAAGATAACGCCACAGTACCGCTATTTTATGAAAATAGGATTCCTGAACTGCAATTAACCAATGATGATTTAAACGAAGATATTTATCGCATCATTGATAATACCGTGATAGATGAAGAAGAAGAAAATATTTTAGAAAGACAATGTGCTAGAGAATATCAAATTATTACCAGAAATGACCGTTTAGAAGTAATTGCTGCTGATATAGTCACTCACTTTTTAAATAGAGGCTATAAAGGTAAAGCAATGGTAATTTCTATTGATAGATTTACCACTGTAAAAATGTATAATAAAGTTCAGAATTTTTGGCAACAACATTTAATTAAACTGAAAACAGAATTAGCTACATCAACCCTGAGTGAATTTGAACAAAAGAAACTTTTTAAACAAATTCGCTACATGGAAGAAACAGACATGGCTGTAATAGTTTCTCAGTCTCAAGGTGAGATAGAAGCATTTCAGAAAAAACAATTAGATATTACCCCTCACCGTCAAAGAATTGCTAAAGAGTCACCAGCATTAGATGAGAAATTTAAAGATAATGAAAACCCCCTCAGAATAGTATTTGTCTGTGCAATGTGGATAACAGGGTTTGATGTTCCTAGCTGTTCCACTATTTATTTAGATAAACCCATGTATAACCATACTCTCATGCAAACTATAGCGAGAGCTAATCGAGTTTTTCAAAATAAAAATAATGGGTTAATAGTTGATTATATAGGAGTATTTAGAGATTTACAAACAGCATTATCTATCTATGGTTCTGCTTCCGGTGGTGGTATTCAGGAAGGAGATACACCAGTTAAAAACAAGTCAGCTTTAGTAGGACAATTGCGAGAAGCAATAACCGAAGCCTTAGTATTCTGCCAAGATAAAGGAATTGACTTTACCCAGTTAGAAAATACTCAAGATGCTTTTTTACGAACTAAATTTTGGGATGAAGCTGTAGAAGCAATATTAGTTAATGATGATTCTAAACGCAACTACTTTTCTATCGTTAATAATGTCACCAAGCTATATAAAGCAATCTTACCTGATATAGCTGCTAGTGAATTTACGAAAACTCAAGCATTATTAACCAGATTAGCAGATAAACTTAGGTCAGAAGTTTCACATACAGATATATCTGAGGTAGTAGAACAGGTAGAAGAATTATTAGATGATTCTATTAAGGCTGGACAATTTATCATTTCTAATAATCCCAGTCAATTAGTAAACCTAAATAATTTAGACTTTGAAGCATTACAAGCACAGTTTAATACTGGTTATCAACGGACAACAGCAGAGAAACTTAAAGGTAATATTAACAGCAAAGTACAAAAGATGGTGCAGTTGAATAGAACCCGGATTAATTATCTAGAAAAATTTCAAAAATTAATAGATGAGTATAATGCTGGTTCAAGAAATGTGGAATGGTTCTTTAATGAGTTGATTAACTTTGCTCAAGAGTTAAAGCAAGAAGATAAAAGAGCAATTGCAAATAAACTAACTGAAGAAGAATTAGCTATTTTTGACTTACTGACTAAACCAGAAATTAAACTAGCTAAAGAAGAAGAATTAGAAGTCAAACAAGTAGCTAGGGAATTATTAGAGACATTAAAACGTGAAAAGTTAGTTCTAGACTGGAGAAAACGCCAGCAAACTAGAGCAGGTGTAGAAGTGACAATTAAAGATATTCTAGATAAGTTACCTCCAAGTTACTCAGCAGAAGTGTATGAGAAAAAATGCTTTGAGGTTTATCAGCACATTTATGAAAATTATTCAGAAGGAGAGATTAGTATTTATCAAATATTTCATGATTAATACCTCTTCATTACTTATGACGTTAAATATGTCTGTAATTCAACTTAAAACCCTTACTTGGCATTAATACTTATCTGTAAAAAGTGTCTTGTAGCTGCCTTTAATGTCTTACCAAAATAAATGTCAGTTACAGCATTAGCTATCCTGCTTTTAAAAGCATTAAATGTTATTACAGGTAATCCCTCAGTACGTTCATTTAAATACTCAATTACTTTCTCTTGGGACATACTACGTCTAGAGTAGCTGTAGCTTCTACTGAGGCGATTCTCAGACAGACTTACATTCTATCTCTCTTCAATTGCCAGAGTGCTTTATCAATGCACCATTGGGCGGTTCTGGTGGGATTACGCCTCATTTCCGCATTGACTAATCTGTATGCTGCATCAGTATCACCATGTAACAAGGATAAGAGTTCTTTCCATTGTCTAGAATTGGTTTTGATGGGTAGGTGTACGGGACGATTATTTTTCCTGGCGGATGTTTGACTAGCGCGTTTCGGTTGGGAATTTTGAATCACCCAAACAGCCAATCCAACGGCTGCGAACATTAATCCTAACCAGATAGATAAGATGACAATTTGCATAGGAGTTGAGAGTAGATGCTAACTAACTCCAGCTTGCAGGAAGATTGAAGGTTCAGCCTCAGAAATTACCGCATTTTTACCAAAATTTTCACCTAATGGGAATAAAACGAAAGCGTTACGGTTTTTTCCAGGGAACTTAACCCCAACCCAGCGTAGGTAATTGATTGATCACTTTCATCAGATATTGTGTCAAAGTAAAGGCATCTACACCTAGTTCTGTGCGTTCTTGGGCGGCTAAAATCCCAGCTTGAGAATGCCACCAAGCCGCAGTTGCTACAATATCTTCTACAGGAATTTCCTTAGTGGCTGCTTGTGCCAATAAGCCGCCGATTAATCCTGTCAATACGTCGCCACTACCACCACGGGCTAAAGCTGGGGTACTTTCAGGATTAATCCAAATTGCACCTTGGGAGTTAGCGATCGCAGTTCTTGCTCCTTTTAATAAGACTACAGCCCCACTCTGCACAGCCGCGTCTTTCACTGCTTTTACCCTGTCGTGCTTGGGGTCGGCAAGATCGGGGAACAAGCGCTGAAATTCACCTGTGTGGGGTGTGAGAACCGTTGGCGCTTGGCGTTTTTGTAATGTGGGGATGGTTCCCATGTATGCCAAGATATTCAAGCCATCAGCATCGAGGACTAAGGAAACTTCGCTCGAAATTACCTCTTGGACAATGGGGGTAGCATCTAATGTTAAACCGGGTCCACAGGCGATCGCACTAAAGGAACTCAAATCAGTTTTGTCTGGTAATTGCAGATGTGCGATCGCTCCAGTTTCCGTTTCTGGACAACCTATAATTAAAGCTTCGGGTAAATGTGATACTAAAAGCGGTTTCAAAGATTCTGGCACAGCAATTGAGAGCATACCAACACCACTAGCACGCGCCCCCAAAGCCGTTAAAATTGCTCCCCCTGCATAGCGACGGGAACCACAAATCAGCAGTAAATGACCTTCTTTATATTTGTGCGTCACTGGTGGACGAGGTAAAGGTAAAGTTAATTTTACTGTTCCTGGGGTAATGCGTTTAATTCTGGGTGCATCTCCTAAAACAGCTTCCACATCAGCCACAGGAATATCAAAATCAATTAATTCCGCTTTGCCGATATATTCTAAAGCTTGGTCTTGGAAAAAAGCCAGCTTCCATAAACCGAGGCAAAATGTGTGAGTCGCCCGAATAGCAGTGCCTAATACTTCACCTGTATCAGTGTGAATACCTGAAGGAATATCAATACTCAAAATCGGCTTACGCCATTGATTTAGCTGATTAATTGCCAAAGCGATACCTTCGGTAAGCTCCGCTAACGCATCAGTAATTGGTCTTTCTAAACCAAAACCAAACAACCCATCAATCAAAAAATCACAATCAGGCAATTGCTCAAATGCTTGATAACAGGGAATACCTAAACTCTGAGCATATTGCAAATGCTGCGAAGTTAACTCCTTTAATTTAGAAAAAGGAGAATATAACCAAACTGCATACCCGCGAAAGTGTAATTCACGGGCTACAACCAAAGCATCACCACCATTATGACCAGGACCGACTAAAATCCCCACACGAGATCCTTCCGCTTGCTGAACACGAAGGGCAATTAATCCCGCCACCTTTTCCATTAAAGCCGCAACAGGCATTCCGGCAGCAAAGATGCGCCCTTCAATATCCCGCATTTGCCCAGCAGTGACTACAACTTGTGAAACTTGTGCTTGTCTATCTTGCATTAGTCCTGAGTCCTCAGCTTCGAGTCTTGAATTCCTCATTCTTAACTTTTAACTCAGCCATCAGTACTTATCGCAATTTTGAGAATTTCTTCCTTTGCGTCTTTGCGCCTAACGTACTTTTTACTTGGCTAGAGCCTCCGGCACGCTGCGCGAACGCTGATGCGTGAGAAAAAAAGATATTAGAACTTACGCACTTTACAAATTAATCAGGGTATGCTTTCAATAGAATACGTCGTTTCAGACTTTTATCCACGATGATTTTGATTGTAAATAAACCAGGATTGTAGGGGTTTAGCATTGCTAAACCCCTACAAAAGATATGGCTTTTGATAATGCATATTTAATGTTAATTGTCAATGCGTAACTTCTAGATATGTTTGATGTACCCAAAAACTGCGATAATTCACCTACCGTAGTAAACTCTGGAGTTACCATATCCTAATTCTCGCAGATATTTATTCCATACCTCTGCATCTGTCCTGCTCGTAAAAGGACCGACAGCGACGTGTGACCCTAGTGGTTCTTGCCTTACCAGTACGACACCATACTGTCCACTACGTTGCCTAATATTATTTGCAATTGCAGGTAATTCTCTCGCCTCGGCAGGAATCACAGCATAATAGCTAGACTCTTTTCTCCGATTGGGGAGAGTTGACATTGGTTGCTGTCCAGGAGTTACAAAACCAGTTTCTTGTCCATCACTAAAGTTGACGATTCGGGTATTGCTGATGCCGTATGACTGTAATTCTCTGACCCGATTTTCTGCATTAATTAGTTGACTAAAAATTCCTGACTGAATCACAGAACGTCCTTGGTACTGCCGAATATAAGCTTCCGGATCAATCCGGCGTACTTGCTGCAAAGTCTGGGAATTACTACTCTCAATATATACTAAGTAACGCTGAAAATTTTGGCTATATTGATTAACCTGTTCTGGTTGGTAGGGCTGAAAATTTTGCTGATACTGAAATTCCACTCCTGACATTGATGGAACATTAGGTACTGGCGGTAAACTCTGAACCACTGTGTTATTGACCCGTATTTGTGCTGGACTACTTTGGGGAATCAGCACCAAACAGCTTCCCAAGAACCAAGGCATGATCCCAAAAGCAGTAAATTTACCTGATATGTGACTGTACATAGTAGTAACGAGATTCCTATTTGCAGATGTCTATTGGCAAAGTCATTGTATTTGATACTCCATATAATAGTAATATTGCGGTCTCTACCAACATATATCTTGCAATATTTCATTGATAACAAAATGATCCCCTATCTCACATCAAGAAGAAACGTGAATGGGTATCCTGTGCTGTGTATTCTGGATAGAGTAAGTAAACAATGCTCACAAAAAGATGTTGTTGTCACTCTCCCACCACGTACTGATCCAGCAGTGGTTTTGACACAGATCAGATATTTCCGGCGGGGTGCAGCTGGTGCAAGAGGTGTCTCCTTGAGTTGTAGTAACAGGGTAGGGGTAAGGGGTGGGGTAAAAATAATATGCAGCCTCACATAAAATTGGTATTGTAAAACTTCGCCGAATATTAGCTTTTCTCGGAAATCGACTTTATTCAAGTTTTGTTTGTGTTGGTTAGGTTTGAGCAATTTAACCACGCATTTTTGATTGTGGTTATTTAATTAAATAAAGAACCTCACCCCCAACCCCTCTCCTTACTAAGGAGAGGGGAGTATTGGATGTTAGTAAATGTAGGGTGAGAACAATCTTTCATCAATTTCCCTGCTCCCTCTCCTTGCTAAGGAGAGGGCTGGGGTGAGGTTTCATAGGGTTTATGCCTAAGTCGCCACGCCAGCTACACAAAAAATGAGATGTTTAATTTCTATCCATAACAGCTTTTTCAATATTATCTCACCTAGACCGTAATAACTGCACAAACGTATTACTTACCGTATTATCCTTAGTATCAGCAGCATATTGAATCAACGCTTCTCGCAGTTCCTTGGCTGCATCTAAGGGTAATAAAGTCGCTAATAAAAAATAAACCCCACGAAATCGGGGGTCACTCATTCTATCAACTAATAATCTTTCTGCGGCATCATTGTCACCCATAAAGTTCTGCACCAAGAAGAAATCCATAATTTTATCGTGGCGGAAGTACCATTCTTGCTTCGCTTCTTCTTTTTCCTTCCATTGACGGCTGAGGATTGAGGGCTGATTTCAGGTAATCAATACAAGCTGTTTTGTAATCTTCGCCTTGAACTTTGGCATCTTGGGGTAGTTGCGGTTGACGGGAAATTAAGAACTCTTCTATTTGTGGTTTTTCTAAGGGCTGCAATTTATATACGGGACTATGCGATTGCGTCGTCGTTCCTCCTCTCTGCGAGACGCTACGCGTTAGCGGAGCTTTCGCCTTAGCGATACGCAATGACGGCTTCTTGTAGCAAGCCAACAGCCCAGATACAGACGACGAAACGCAACATTAGGTGGAGCTTTAAGACTTGTGTGTACACGGTAGCGCAAGCGAGGAGGGGACTATCGCTCTTTTATTATTCTCGTCATATAAAAATCATGAACCCTTATTTTTTATCACTTTGATCAATTTAAACGTAGGTTGGGTAGAGGAACGTTAACGTAGTTTGCCGAAGGCGTAACCCAACACCTACAATCCTTGGTTTCGTTGGGTTTCACAAGGCTTCAACCCAACCTACTCTTTTTTCTTTCATCAGAGTCATAAAAGAGCGCTATGATGTACTTCATTTGGCTGTTCTTTAAATCATTAGTGAACAAAGAAATCTCCGACTTCTTTGAGGATGCATCTGTTCATTCATAAAATAACCCTCACACCAACGATTTTATAGGGTTCACGGCGCAATCTTCATAATGCAAGCCTACGCAAAACCTTTTTTTATCGTTAGGATGAGGGAATTTACCTCTATTCACCAAATGTATCTTTCAACAAATCGGGAATCTGAGTCTCTGGGTAAAGAGCTAATCAGCCAGGATTGTTAGATATATTGGTATTTTTTTTGTCCTTTTTTTTGTCAGCATCTTTTTTGGGTTTTTTAACTTCTTTATTGCTCTTTTTTTCTTTAGACATAATGACTCTCCAATGTGGTGATAAATAAAGTAGCTACAACGCCAGGAAACTCTTTTTCAAAAAAGATTCTTTTACAAATAAATTTGTTTTCCAAATCAAGAATCTTCAAGTTTTCTATTCAGCAATAATAGATAATTTATTAAATCGTAAGCTTTTATTATATCAGTTATATATACTAAATAATTGTATATAAGTAAAACTCATTATTTTGATACTTAGCTGTTTTTTAGCTTTTAGGCTGAGTTGATACAGAATGCCACCAGTTAAAAACGTGTCAAATAGCTGGCGATAGTGGCTGAATTTGGGTGAGGATGTCTCCCGCCTCGTGCCAAATGTTAGTAAACTGTGGGAACGCCAAGTTAAAACATTGTCCTATGAATGCATTTTTATTAGAAGTTGGTACAGAAGAACTACCCGCAAGTTTTCTCAGTAATGCCATATTACAATGGCGATCGCGCATTCCCCAAAGTTTAGCAGCCAATAGTCTCAGCAGTGCTGCTGTGGAGGTTTACGGTACTCCCCGGCGGTTGGCGGTTCTCATCACAGGTCTACCGTCCCAGCAACCAGACCGGGAAGAGGAAATTAAGGGACCTCCCGCCCAAGCTGCTTTTAAGGATGGTCAGCCCACGAAAGCCGCTACAGGGTTTGCCAAAAAGCAAGATGTGGATATCGCTGCTTTGGAAATTCGCCCCACGGAGAAGGGGGATTTTGTCTTTGTCAAGAAAAGTATTCCCGGTCGTCCTGTGGCGGAAATTCTCACAGAACTAATTCCTGAGTGGATTTCGGGTTTGGAAGGGAAGCGGTTAATGCGCTGGGGTAATGGGGAGATGAAGTTTTCTCGCCCCATTCGCTGGCTGGTGGCTTTGTTAGATGATACAATTCTGCCCATTGAATTGGTGAATGGATCTGAGACAATTACAAGCGATCGCATTACCTACGGTCATCGTGTTTTACATCCCGCAACTGTGACTATTCCTGAAGCAACAGATTATGTCAAGACTTTACGCGATGCGGCTGTCATCGTTGACCCTGAAGAACGGGCAAATATTATTCAAACCGCAGTCCAAGCAGCAGCCGAGAAAGCCGGCGGTTCGACAATATTTTACCCCGATTTGTTAGAGGAAGTTACCAATCTTGTAGAATATCCTTCTGCTGTTGTCGGTAAATTTGAACCGGAATTTTTAGAGTTACCGACTGAGGTAATTACAGAAGTGATGGTGACACACCAGCGTTATTTTCCGGTATTTAAAGCGGCTGAAACTAAAGAGTTATTACCTAATTTTATCACAGTTTCTAACGGCGATCCCAGCAAAGCAGATATTATTGCTGTGGGTAATGAAAGGGTAATTCGTGCCAGATTAGCTGATGGTAAATTCTTCTATAAAGCTGATTTAGCGAAACCTTTAGTCAGCTATTTACCGCAGTTAGAAACAGTCACCTTCCAAGAAGAATTAGGTTCAGTTCGTGACAAAGTAGATAGAATAGTCACCATTGCAGATTACATTAGCCGACAATTAGAATTAGAGTCAAACAAACGCGAAAAAACCGAACGGGCGGCTTTATTATGTAAAGCTGATTTGGTTTCGCAAATGGTGTATGAATTCCCAGAATTGCAAGGCATTATGGGCGAAAAATATGCTTTAGCCAGTGGGGAAGATGCAGAAGTCGCCAGTGCCATTGTTCAACATTATTTACCCACAGGCGCAGGTGATATTTTACCGGGAACTCTCACAGGTCAAATTGTCGGTTTAGCTGATAGATTAGATACTTTAGTCAGTATCTTTGGCTTGGGTTTAATTCCCACAGGTTCCTCAGACCCCTTTGCGTTGCGTCGGGCTGCAAATGCGGTGGTTAATATTACTTGGTTTGCGAATTTGCCGATTAATTTAAATAAATTATTAACGCAAATAGCCACAGATTTTGCTGCGAAATACAATAAGGAACAAGACAAATTAATTACAGCTTTGCAAGAGTTTTTCTTACAACGGATTCGCACCTTACTACAAGACGAAAAGCAAATTGACTATGACCTAGTAAACGCCGTTTTGGGAGAGAATGACCCAGAATATACAGAACGGGCGTTACAGGATTTGCTAGATGTGCGCGATCGCGCCTTATATCTGCAACAAATCCGCAAAGATGGTACTCTAGATAAAATCTACGAAACTGTCAACCGTTCCACCAGACTAGCCGCCCAAGGTGATTTAGACTTCCAGCAGCTAGAACCCACAAGTTTAATTCAGCCAGAACTCTTCCAAAAGTCTTCTGAACAAGCATTTTACAACGCCCTAGTAGAATTAGTCCCACAAACTCAAGCAGCGAAACAAACCCGCAACTATCAACTATTGATAGCAGCGCTAGAAAAAATCGCGCCCACCGTGGCTAACTTCTTTGATGGTGAAGACAGCGTTTTAGTCATGGACCCCAATCCAGACATTAAACGCAATCGGCTACACCTACTAGGATTACTGCGGAATCATGCCCGTGTATTGGCTGATTTTGGTGCTATTGTCAAAAATTTGTAGTTAAAACCTAACCCCCTAGCCCCCTTCCCTACGAGGGAAGGGGGAAAATTCAAAGCCTCTCTCCTTGTAGGAGAGAGGTTTGGAGAGAGGTCTTCTGTGATAGCGTCAAAAATTTGTAGTTTGTAGGGTGTGTTGTCGCGTAGCGCAACGCACCATCTGAGATTCTCGGTGCGTTAGGACTAAAGTCCATAACGCACCCTACCAAATAAAAGGTTTTTGGACTGTGAATCCAGTTCCCCTCCTCGCTTGCGGGGAGGGGTTAGGGGTGGGGTCTTATAAATTTGTAGCCTAATGTCACAAAAAACTGGTGTAATTGTTGCCAATAAGCGTTAATATAATGAGTGCTTAACCAGGGAACTCTGCTACAGTCTATGCCTAGAGCTTCAGTAATTGGATTAGGAAAGTCCGGTGTTGCTACGGCGAGATTGTTGAAACGGGAAGGTTGGGAGGTAGTGCTAAGTGATAGTAACACCTCCTCTAGCCTCCTGAAACAACAACAAGAACTCGCTACCGAGCAAATCACTGTAAAATTGGGGCATTCTCTTGATTTAAATGGCACTGATTTATCTGATTTAATTGTTGTTAGTCCTGGCGTACCTTGGGATATTCCCGTGTTAGTCAAGGCGCGAGAATTAGGCATTGAAACTATCGGCGAAATGGAACTCGCTTGGCGATATTTACAAGCTTCCCCTTGGGTGGGTATTACTGGCACGAATGGTAAAACCACGACTACCGCTTTAATTGCCGCAATATTTCAAGCCGCCGGATTAAATGCCCCTGCCTGTGGTAATATTGGTTATGCTGCCTGTGAAGTTGCGCTATCTGAAAAACTGCCAGATTGGGTAATAGCAGAAATTAGCAGTTATCAAGTCGAATCTTCAGTTACTCTCGCCCCCCGCATCGGCATTTGGACGACTTTTACACCAGACCATCTCGCCCGTCATAAGACTTTAGAAAATTACTACAATATCAAAGCTAAGTTATTACTTCAGTCCAATTTTCAAGTATTGAATGGTGATGACTCCTATTTAAATAAGATGGGTATCAGTCATTGGCCGGATGCTTATTGGACAAGTGTTAAAGGTGAAGATTTTTTAGTTAGTGAACAAGGCTTTTATATTGAAGATGGTTGGGTTGTAGAAAAGTTAAAACCAACCTCTGAAACCAGAAAGAGTCATCTCAGCCTCGGCTTTGCGAATGGTAGGAGAACATAACCTGCAAAATCTCTTAATGGCTGTTGCTGCGGCGCGGTTAGCAGAAATTGCGCCTGATGCTATTGATACTGCAATTCGCAAATTTTCTGGTGTTCCCCATCGTTTAGAACATATTTGCACTTGGGAAGGGATTGATTTTATTAACGATAGCAAAGCCACTAATTATGATGCGGCTGAAGTTGGGTTAGTCTCTGTGAATAGTCCCGCAATTTTGATTGCTGGTGGTGAAGCTAAACCCGGTGATGATACTGGCTGGTTAACTAAAATTCAAGCTAAAGCGGCGGCGGTTTTATTAATTGGTAATGCAGCACCAGCATTTGCTCAACGTCTGCAAGCGGTGGGTTATACTAATTACGAAATTGTGGAAACGATGGCGAAGGCTGTTTCTCGGTCAGCAGAATTAGCGAAAGAATATCACGCGTCTGTGGTTTTGTTGTCTCCGGCTTGTGCGAGTTTTGACCAGTATCCTAATTTTGAAGCCAGGGGTGATGATTTTCGGAATTTGTGTCTGGCTTGGGTGGGGTGAAGGTTCACGCAGAGGCGCATACTTCGACTTACTTCGACTGCGCTCAGTACAAGTCGCTCAGTAAGCGGAGGCGCGGAGAGTAAGAGTTGAGATGATTTTTGGTACAGTGGTAAGAAACTGCTAAATTTTTTCAATCCAAAGGCATCATTTTTATGAAAGTCCTGCATGGAACTTGGATACCAGATGCGTCTACTGATTTTATTCAGTCGGGGTCTTTTTATTTGTGGGTGGAAACTCCGGTTAGTCAGAAAAGCCGCAGTCATAGCCAAGGTATTCATCCAGGACATTTAGCTAAGGCGGAATTATCTAATTTTTTAACGCAGGAGTTGGGAATTAAAGCCACAGCGTCTCAATTGAGTCAGTTGATTTCTCCAAAATATTTTGCTTTACCAACTACGAATAATCAGCCTTTACCTTCGCCGGAATTAGTTAAGTATCTGGAAGTGGAAATTCCTGAAGATTATGAGGAGTTTCAATATTGGCAAGTTGATTGTTATGAAACAGCAATCTATGCTAAGGCTGAAAAAGCGATAAATTTCATTAAATTAATCAATGATATTCATTTTTTAGCACTATATAATTCTGGGGATATTCAACTTGGTTCTGATTTGCTGTTTTGGTATCACTACACTCAAGCTTTTAAAGAAGTAATTATCAAAGACCAATATATTCCAGCGCTGAAATATCGGCAGTTAGCAGCCGCAACAACTAAGAAAAAAGGCAAACAACCAACTTCTCAGCCTTTTGAAATTTATGCCAACTGGGAAATTGTTTCCGAACAATACGAAAGTAATATCCAAAAATATATTGACTATATGCCACTAATTTGTGTGGCAGGTGCGGCAAAATCAAGTGATAGTATTGAGTTCTTTAATCAGGAAACTTTATTACGGCATTTTTCTGAATCTGTACTAAATGATTTAGTTACTACATACACCTTCGACAGCAGCTTTTGATAAGCAAATCTCAGACTCTCTAATTGATTATTGTCTTTATCCCCAACGCCATAACCCACTCACAAGTCATGCTGCTTTAGAAGAATATAAACAATGGCAAGGGTGGAAAAATAAAATTACCCGCACTCAATCAGATTCACCTTTTTATCTCTGCTTTCAACTGCATTCTCCTACTAGCGAAGAAATAGAAAATTGGCAGATGCAATTTTTGGTAGCCAGTAAACAAGACCCTTCTTTAAAGTTGGATTTAGCTGATTACTGGAACATGAATCAAACAGCTAAAACTTCTGTACAGAAGAATTTTGGTAAAAACTTTGAAACTAATTTGCTGTTAAATTTGGGTTACGCAGCGCGAATGTATCCTCAACTTTGGCAAGGGTTAGAAACAGACCAGCCGACAGGAATGCAACTGACTTTAGATGCGGCGTTTGATTTTCTCAAAGAAAGTGCTTGGTTGTTAGAAGATGCAGGTTTTAAAGTCATTGTACCTGCTTGGTATACTCCTGCTGGTCGCCGTCGTGCCAAAGTTCGCCTGAAAGCATCTGGTAAGAAACTCGCGCCAACTAAAGGGGAAACAAAAAGCTATTTTGGTTTAGATTCCCTGGTAGAGTATCAATATGAATTAGCCATTGGGGAACAAGTTGTGACTCCCCAAGAATGGGAACAATTAATTAATGCTAAATCTCCTCTCGTGCATTTTCGCGGTCAGTGGATGGAATTAGACCGGGATAAAATGCAGCAATTATTGGAATTTTGGGAGTCTCACGGTGATGAACAACCCCAAATGAATTTGTTGGAGTTTTTACAACGCAGTGCCGAAGTTGGGGAAGAGTGGGAAATTGAACATGATGAAGTGCTATCGGAGATGATAGCGAAGTTGCAAGATAAAAGCCAATTGGAACCAATTTCTGAAACGTTAAATCTGCAAGGCACTTTACGCGAGTACCAAAAGCGGGGTGTGGCTTGGTTGGAATATCTAGAACGTTTGGGTTTAAATGGCTGTTTAGCAGATGATATGGGTTTGGGTAAGTCGGTACAAGTAATTGCTAGACTTGTGCAGGAAAAGGATGCAGTGGAGTCTGTTTTACCTACTTTATTAATTGCGCCTACTTCCGTTGTGGGTAATTGGCAAAAGGAAATTGCTAAGTTTGCACCCCATTTAAAAAGTATGGTGCATCATGGTAGCGATCGCCTACAAAATTCTCCTGATTTTAAAGCCGCTTGTCAACAGCATGATGTGATTATTACTTCCTTCACTCTAGCCCGGAAGGATGAAAAGCTGTTCAATAGTGTGGAATGGCAACGTCTGGTTTTAGATGAGGCGCAAAATATCAAAAATCCCAAAGCTGCACAAACCAAAGCTATCCTCAAAATTTCGGCAAAACACCGACTCGCGTTAACAGGAACGCCTGTAGAAAACAGACTGCTGGATTTATGGTCAATTTTTAATTTTCTCAATCCTGGTTATTTGGGTAAAGAAGCCCAGTTTCGCAAGTCTTTTGAAATTCCCATTCAGAAAGATAATGACCGGGTGAAATCAGTTACCTTGAAGAAATTGGTGGAACCGCTAATTTTACGCCGGGTAAAAACTGACCAATCGATTATTAATGATTTGCCAGATAAAGTTGAACAAAAACTCTATACTAATTTAACTAAAGAACAGGCATCACTATATGAAGTGGTGGTGAAAGATGTTGAAGAAAAGCTGCAAAAAACAGAAGGTATTCAACGCAAAGGATTGATCCTTTCAACTCTGCTGAAATTAAAACAAATTTGTAATCATCCTGCCCAGTTCTTACAAGATAATAGTGCATTTTCCACTGAGCGATCGCACAAACTGAGCCGATTAGCAGAAATGGTAGATGAAGCGGTTGCTGAAGGTGAAAGTTTGCTGATATTTAGCCAGTTTACAGATGTTTGCGAAAGTGTGGAAAAGCATCTTAAACATAGTCTGCACTGCAATACTTACTACCTACATGGTGGCACGAGTCGCAAACGTCGAGAACAGATGATTACTGAATTTCAAGACCCGGATACGGAACCATCTGTGTTTATCCTTTCGCTGAAAGCTGGTGGTGTGGGTATTACTCTGACGAAAGCCAATCATGTTTTCCATTTTGACCGTTGGTGGAATCCAGCCGTTGAGGATCAAGCCACTGACAGGGCTTTTCGCATTGGTCAAAAAAAGAATGTGTTTGTGCATAAGTTTGTGACTATTGGGACTTTGGAGGAGAGAATTGACCAAATGATTGAGGATAAGAAAAAACTTTCTTCTTCTGTGGTTGGTAGTGATGAGTCTTGGTTGACGGAGTTAAATAATGAGGCTTTTAAGCAATTGATAGCGCTGAATAAGAGTGCAATTTTGGAGTAAATTAAATTATGGAGAAACGTTCGCCTAGCGTGCGCGAAGCGCATACCACAAAGGACGCTAAGGACACGAAGGAAGAGAAGAAAAGAAGGAAGAGTTTTAAAGTTTTTTTACTCTTACTCCCCTCCTCGCTTGCGGGGAGGGGCTGGGGGTGGGGTTCCTAATTACTAGAGGTCTAATTTATGGCTAAATTTACTCGGACTTGGTGGGGCGATTGCTTTATTCAAGCGTTAGAGGAATTCACCGATGATAGCCGACTCCAGCGCGGACGTTCTTACGCCCGTGGGGGTAAGGTATTAAATTTTGAAATTGATAAAAATCATATTACGGCTCAAGTTAAAGGTTCAATTAATCCCTATTTTGGAGTTTATAAAGAACCAACTTATAATATCTCAATTGAAATTAAACCGATTGGTAAAACTAGCTGGAATGAAGCTATTACGAAGCTTTCTTCTAAGGCTAGTGTGGTTTCTCGACTACTGTTAAATGAAGTCCCTGAAAATATAGAGGATAATTTTGCTCATTTGGGATTAAATTTATTACCCCACAGTAGTAAGGATTTTACTACAAGATGTTCTTGTCCAGATTATGCTAATCCTTGTAAGCATATCGCCGGAGTCTATTATTTAGTCGCTTCACAACTGGATAAAAACCCATTCTTGTTATTTGAATTACGGGGTTTATCTAAAGCCGAACTGCAAACAAAGTTAGCTAATTCACCATTAGGTAAAGCTTTATCAGAATCCCTAAACTCTGAAGAAATTTCCTTAGAACCTGCTATATCCTTTTACACAACACTAGAAAAACAATCTGTTGACCAAAAGCCCACCGCTAGGGAATTTTGGTTAGGAACAAAACGATTACCATCAACTATTGAAGTTCCTAATCAAAGCAGTGTATCAGCAATTTTGGTAAAGAAACAAGGAGATTTCCCACCTTTTTGGCCAAAAGATAATTCTTTTATTCAAACAATGGAGGAGTTTTATCAACGGGTGAAAACAAAAAACCAGAAATTGCTTTAAATTGTAGCAGAACGAGCAATCAGTGCAACTGTCTTGGTAAAATGTAAACAGCAAGAAGTTCATTTATTTTTATGACTGTAAAACCCGATAGCGAAAAGGATAAGTTACAGGAAAGCACTAGTATAGAGATAAATCAAGAACCGGCATCTGAACCAGTTCTCTGTCCTCATTGTCAGCGCACTGCTACGAATGGGATTAAATGTAAGGGAATTTGTGTGGCTGACAATGATTATTAAATAATTTCTCTCACGCAGAGGCGCAGAGGCGCAGAGGTAAGAGAAGAGGGTTAGTATACCCCTGTTGATTATACTTTTAATGTGCGCTTTTGTAATTGTAGTTCTAGGCGATCGCCTGGCTTGGGTTCCATCACTCTTGTAGTTAAATTGTGCTGATTTAGTAAGGAACTAAACTCTTCTCCGCTTCCTTGCGCTGTTAAAAATTTTGTCAGCAAACCTTCAAAGATTACGTCTCCACCCGCAGCCGTGGGAAGCATAATTTGGGGTTGTAACCACTGTGCAACTTCTAATGCACTCTTCCTACCTTTAATAATTGGCAAACCTAAAGGTAGTGTAACATCAACAATTGGCGTAATTACCACATCAACTGGTGCAAACTTTTTCACTTCTGGCGAATGCGACCCATGAGGCTCATAGTAAAGTGTTAAACCAGTGCTGACTTCTTTGAGCAAATAACCATTTTCTACTAGGTTATAACCCACGGTAGACCCAGGAACAGCAGTAATTTCTACTTGCTCATTCAAGTTAAAACTCTCACCATGAGCTAGGGATGTTACGGAAGTATAACCCAAACCCTGTAATAATTTTGCCGCATTGGGCGAACCCACAACTTGAATTTTGTGGTCAAGCTGCTTCAGAGTTTCCGGATGAGCATGATCTTCCAAACCTTGAGACAGCAAAAGTAAATCAATATTCTCTGGTATGGGGCGTTCTTGTGTCCGGGAACCTCTAAAAAACCAATCCAAATTGCCAAAAGTTAAGGAACCCACCAGCCACGGGTCAAGCAATATCCTTTGGTTGCCGATTTCTAGTAGCCAACTATTGCTGTCTAACCAAGTTAAGTACATAACTAAATTAAAAATAACATCTCCCTTTATTATGGATGGGTTCACCTCTCATTTCCAGTTTATAATCAGGCTTTGTTAACTCTACTGCCCACTTAAACGTCGAAGCTGATCTCGAAAATGTCCCGGTTTGAGTGTGGGAAGTAAACAAGCTTCAAGCCAAGTCTCAAATACTATTCGATTACACGCACCCTCAACAGTGAAAGGAGCTATCAGCTTATGGTTACACAGCGCGGCAATTATGTTCACCCGACCTTCACGACGACCTGATTTAAGTGCATGGAAGCGCTGTCCTTTTGAGTTCCAACCGTAATCATACTGGTCTCGGTTGTCCATTCTGCAACGCCTATTAGTGGGATAGGTTGAATGCTTCTACAGCCGTTGAACCCTCGTAATTTGGCTATAGTATTGGTATTTGTTTAACTTTTAACTTGTCAGCAAAGTGCTGTATGATAATACTGATTTCAAAGCCATCAATTAATTTTTTGAGGATAATTGCGTCATGAGCTACCAACCTTCTTTTGAAGATTTTCTGAATCAGTTAACTGAGTTGAACTTAGAAGAAATATCCATTTCGGCTACAGCATCACGTACTGCTCTATGTGGAATTGCATCACGTACTGCTCTACGTGGAATTGCATCACGTACTGCTTGGAGTAGAATTGCATCACGTACTGCTTGGAGTAGAACTGCAGCACGTACTGCTCATCCAATAGCTCTATCAGTAGCATAGTTTGATTAGTTAGTTGACTCCTGATTGACTAAATTAAATACCAGTGTAGTCATCTAGTAGCCCCGCATGAAAATTGCGGGGTTAATAATTGAAAATTTGTCTGTCAGTCAAAAAACTTCATCAAGTAATTAATTTAAAAATTAACAATGTCTCCGAAAATTAGCGTAGTCATCTCTGTTTATAATGTAGGAATTTTTATAGAAAAAACCATAAGGAGCTTCTTAGACCAAACATTTAAAGACTTTGAGTTGATGATCATTGATGATGGTTCTACAGATAATACCTGGTCTATTCTCGAATTTTATGCAAAGCAAGATTCCCGAATAAAGTTACTCCGAAACGAGCAGAATTTGAAAAAAGTTTATAGTTTAAATAAAGTATTACCCTTGGCTACAGGAGAGTATATTGTCCATTCTGATGGAGATGATATTAGTCTTCCTAATCGTTTAACTAGACAAGTTAATTTTATGGAAACTCATCCAGAAGTGGGGGTATGTGGTACTTGGCTAGAAATCACTGGTTTGGGTGCGGATTTCGTTTGTCAGTATCCTACAGATGATGAAACTATTCGATGTAATTTGTTCTTCTCCAATAGAGGAACAATTCCACATGGTACTACCATTATCCGTCGTTCTGCCTTCACCGAAACACAGCTATGGTACGATCCTGCCTATGAGTATGCAGAAGACTATGAATTCTGGGTGCGTTCTGCAAAATATGTGAAATTTGCTAACATTCCTGAAGTACATTATCTTTATCATCAACACCCAAATCAAATGAGCAGTAAGCATGAGCAAGAACAAAAACTAACGACAATCAAGATTCTGGAAGACCAACTAAAAGCTTTTGGTATCAACCCGACTCAAAAAGAACTTGATTTACATTTTTCTATAGGAAATATTTCAACAGCACAAAAAGTCACGCCAGACTTTCTCAACCAGTCTAAAAATTGGCTAGAAAAAATTCAAATGATCAATCAAAAGAATTTGACTTACCCTGAGCCGATATTTTCACAGCTAATCGAAAAACGGTGGGAAAAGATGTGCCGTCAGTTGGAAAAATAATTGCCTGGACTGAAGCACATTGATTATTTTTGCTTTTTTGTAATTTCTTTTATTTTGTTTAGCTGCAATTACTAAAACTATGATTGACACAGAAAGAAAGTTCATTTTCATTCATATTCCAAAAACTGCCGGTTCTGCTGTTACCGTTACTTTATTTCCCGAACTTAAAGAAAAATGGGGAACGTATAAAGGCCATTTTTTACCCGATGAATACGATCAAGAAACTTGGGATAGTTTCTTTTCTTTTTGTTTTATCAGAAACCCTTGGGATAGGATGGTCAGTTTATATCACTATTGGAATGATGGTAAATATGAAGGATTGCCTAAACTGAACATATCATTTGCGGAGTTTTGTTTAAATTTTCCTAATTTCATTTCACCTTCAGCATTCTATCATCGGCAACGACAAGTAGATTATGTCTATGGGAAAAATAAAAAAGTTAAGTTTATTGCTAGATTTGAAAACTTAAACAATGATTTTAAGTTGATTTGCGAACAAATTGGGATTGCAGCCCCCGTTCTTCCTCACTTTATTCCCAATACCAGAGAAAAAAATTACGCTCTTTATTACAATCAAGAAACTAAAGATTTTGTATCTGAGTATTTTGCTGAAGATATAAAATTAGGAAATTACCAGTTTGAAGAATAAGTAAATTATGGCGTTGCTGATAGCTTGCGCTGAAAATATCGGCGTTGCTGATTTGATGTATGAAAATGATTTTTGATGATATCGAAACCCTTGCAGAGACGTTCCATGCAACGTCTCTACACCTAAATTCATACTTGGTTTCAGCATTGCCCACAATATCCAGATTTTAGTTGGTAATGCCCATCGTACGTATATTTGAAAAATCAAATATTATTCCTATAGTCAATAAATAATTTTGATCAAACAGTTTTTTAAGCTTTGTGAGTTTGTTCAATAAAATGTCTTAACATCGGAGTTTTTTGATAAAATAAAAACGAACCTAAAACACAGAAAAATCCGCAAATTCTTAAAGTCATGGAGACACCGATATGGGTAGCCAAGCCGCCAACAAATAAACCTCCTAGTGATGCCATCACCGTAACTACCATACTAAAAAAGCTCATTAAACGTCCTCGTTTGTCATCATCTACTAAGATTTGTAAAACTGTATTGCTAGATGTTACTTGCATAACTAAACCAAATCCAATTAATAGCAACATCAAGGAAGACAACCAAAAACTTTGAAAAAATGAAAAAGCAATTAGTCCACTACCAAAAATAACTGGGGCAAAAGCAATTATGTTTTCTAATCCTATGATACTATGTCTTGAACTTAGATAAATTGCGGCGATTAATGCTCCTATTCCCGAACTTGACATTAAAAAGCCTAGAGTTTTAGCGTCACCGTGAAGAATCTCTTCAGCAAACACAGGTACTAAAATCGCATAAGACATTCCCATAAAACTGGAAAGACCTAGTAGAGTTAAAATTGCGCGACTGGGTGGGAAGCTAGAAGCATAAACAAACCCTTCTTTTAATTTCTCCCAGTAACTAGTATGACTAACATTTATTGTGCTGGGTTTAATATTCATAGCTGAAAGAGCAATGATCATCGGTATAAAGCTAAGAGCGTCAATTAAAAAACAGATTCCCACACCAAAGGCAGCAACTAACAAACCACCAATAGCCGGACCAATAAATCTAGTAGCATTGTATATTGAAGAATTGAAAGCGATCGCATTACCTAAATATTCTTTTTTCTCTACCATTTCTGTAAACAATGAGTGACGTGCTGGCACATAAAAGGCATTAATGATGCCTTTAAAAATATCCAAAATAATAATATGCCAAATTTGAATGGTATCAGTTAATGTTAAAGCTGCTAGAGCTAAAGGTGGCAAGATACAAAGAGTTTCAGTAACTAGAATAATGCGATGGCGATTGATCTGATCTGCCATAATACCGCCAAAAGGAGCGAAAGTTAAATTAGAAATTAGTCCTGAAAATTGGACTAAAGCTAACAAAAATGCCGAATTAGTTAGATCATAAACTAGCCAGACGTTGGCTATTCCCTGGATATAACTACCAAGTAGAGAAATTGCATCTCCTATGAAAAAAAGACGAAAATTTCTGAACTCAAATAGTTGGCGAATTCGCTCGAACCAAGCCATATTTTTAAGCATTTGTGATGGCTTCTCTAGAATTAACTTTCATTTATCTCAATTCCTGATGACAAGAGCATGATCTTATCTGAATTTTACGCCTCACTAGGTACTAGATTCAGTATTAAAAAAGTATCATATCATCAGATTTTTATAAAGATTAAACAGACGATTTTTAAATATACTCTCATCGTATTGTTCAACTATTACCTGACGGGCTTTAGCAATTTGACTGCTGTAATTAGTTCTGGGTGTATTGACGACTTCAGCCATAGCCTTAGCTAACTCAGTCATATTATTGGCATCAACTAAAGTACAGAATTCCTCAATGAACGTACCTTTGTAACCTGGCAATTGAGCAGTAATTACAGGTCGTTCACAGGCAACTGCTTCTATTATCGTAGACGGAAAAGCGTCATTAATAGGATAGTTAATGACTACATCTGCCAAAGCATAGACATAAGGCATCATTTCATAAGACATAGGAGGCAAGATTTTAACATGATCCTTTATTTTTAGTTTATCTATTACCTGAAATATACCTTGATGATAAAGTTTAGCTTCTTCACTTGTGCCACGCCCTAAAGCTATAAATAAAAGTATTGTTGGGTGTGGTAATTCTGAATAAGCTAGAGCAAATGCTTCTAGAATCTCTTGATGCCGATAAGATTCATCCCAACCTCTTGGCGATAACAAAACTTTAGCTTCTTGGGGAATATTTAAGATTTTTCTGGCTCAATCTACATTCTCTCCATCATAAGGAGAGAAGTGTTGTGTGTTTGTACCTAAAGGTATTAACTCTAATCGCTGGTTAGATTTCAAGAACGGTTGACATTTATCAAGTAAAATAGGAGTCTCAACAATTAAAGCGTCAGACGATTCTATGATTGGACGTATCTCTGGATAAAATTTAAAGAGACGCTCTGCTTCAGACGACATTAAATCATTCAAAAATCCCCAAACTGATACGACTAAAGGGTGCAAATTTGCTAAGGCACAACATTCTACAGTGAACGAAAAGTAATGCCCATGAATGACATCAGGTTGAAATTCTTTGACTAATTTTTGCAGTTGCTCTATTTGTAATTTACGCAAATCCGCTATCTTTTCTGTGGTTGATTCAGGTGAATTTAGCAAGATATCTATGCCACTAGAAATAGCAGGGATAAAACTATAGTTTTGAGGAGGGTTGTTTTGATAGAAGTCCTCTTCTCCGACACACAAAACTTCATCTCCGTTGATCAGACACCACTCTAAAGGACGTTTTGCAGCAATTGAGTTAGGCGTAATCATTAGTATCCGCATTTTAGTTTTCACTTTTGTTTTTTCATAAGTAGTGGTGCAAAATAAATTGCAGATTTCGGGATTAAATATAGGACTACTATTTGATTTTTGAACAGACACGTAGTAGCGTGACAAGGCTAAAATCTATTGCAACATTTTAGCCTTGCCACGCCACTACAATACTTAAAATTTTTCATAAATCAAATATGATTTCTATATCTAGTGTTATTGTATCCCTGAATGGAGTGCTATTTAGAATTCTGATTGGGATATCTGGAGAGGGCAAAATACACAAAATTTGTTAATTGCTGAGTGTCAACCGCCAGGGTTTCTAAAAGTTTATGGTAAAGTCCATTCCTCTACCTTCATTGAGAATTAGAAAGGAAAAAGGTTGCCCCTTATTTTGTCCTTTTCTGCGTTGACCCTTGAATTGTTGCCCACAGCAAAGACCAGCCTCATAAATTTTGAAATTGGTAAAGTTCGACAATAAAAACAATTGTCAGAATGATACTGAGTAGTGTCTGGAGTGGAAACAGCACTGGATAATGGCTATAAAATATTTATTGTCCAAAGTTTTCCATAAAAATAACTGAAGCACCGCTTTTCCCAAGTAGTTACATCCTCTTCCTGAATTGTGGGATAATTTTAAAATTTTACACTCCTGGAAATTTAAGACCGCAGTTGCGCCACCATATTTGCCGGATTCCAATAAGCGCGAGTTGTTTGAATTTTACCTGCGGCGTTAATTTCAAAAATCGTAATTCCTTCAAAGATAACTGATTTACCTCTTTTACTCACACCTTCCATTGTCCACTTTACCGCCGCCTCATTACCACCAACGAAGATATGCTCAGTTTTTGGTTCTAATTTATCGAAGAATGCTTGTAACTGTCCCATAAACTCGCGATATCCCTCATGTACTTTCGCCGGTGGTTCACCAACCGGGTCATGACTAATAGCATCTTCAGCAAAATTCTCCACCCAGCCTTCTGGATTCATGGCTGCAATGTTAGCAAAATAAGCGGATACAATTGTTTCAATAGATTCGGGTGACATGATGGGATTTTTTTAGTAATCGGTCATAAACAGTTGTTAATTATACAGGAAATTAACACACTCAGATGAATTTCTGACATTAGTACAGAGACTGGAACGGAGAACGGAAACTCCTGAGAGTAAGTCGAGTCTTAGAAAGAAGAAGCCTTAGAATGGGAATTTTACGCCTTCAAGGGATGTCAAAATGTTAAAGGTAGTGTGGGAGAAAAACGTGAAAAAATCTGTTCTTGCCAAAATACTCATTTCATCATTTAGTTGCTTAACTCTATTTGTCCCCAGTCAAGCTTCGGCTCAATTTTTACCACAACCCTGGGTTTCTGTGGGTGAAAAAGATGGCGATGTTACCTATGCTGTAGGAGTTAGAGCTTTAGATTTTGGGGTGGAGGTAGGAGTTGGACCGGATGGGGCTGTGGGCGCAGATGTTTTGAAATTTCTGAGTTTACCAGTGATTTCACCTTATGTCGGAGTTGGTTGGTATTCAGAAGATCAGGGCGTGGCTTTTTCTGGTGGTGTTCAGGTAGGTGCTACTGATAACGTTTTTATAGGTGCGGGTTATAATTCTGTGCGCGGATTGAATGGACAACTTGGAATAAAATTTTAATTTTTTCAGTTACTAATTTAACAACTAAGCAATACCTCAATGCGTCTTTTTAGGCTAAGTGAGGTATTTTGCTTTTTGGTATAGCGGTTATCAGTTAAGTGAGATACAAGAACCCCACCCCCAACCCCCTCCCCCTTCGGGTTCACCAGTCGCCTACGGTGGGAAACCCGCCTACAGCGCTGGTTCACCGCAAGCGAGGAGGGGGCTATGATGTACTTCATTGGAGTGGATACCGCTATATAAATATTTTTTAATCAGTCCACAGTCAATGATGAATTTTATTTTTTTCCCCAAAAATGTTTCTTAAGATAGTAGTATAGGCAGTGGCTGCTAATTTTATTAATGAAAAAGATGAGCTTACTATATTGTAAGTGTCTCCTAACAAGCTACTACGCATCTTTGCAGTACACTGAAAATTTTATTTACTTAACAGGAATCTCCTTATGGAGCCAGGATTAAGGTTACTCACTCAATTGGTGATCGAGTTCACACCTGTGATTGTCACTCTCATCCAAAAGCGAACTGCTGAAAGTCTCTCTACCAACAATTCTCAATTCCCTCAAGTAATTAAAGAATTCATCCAAACTGTAAATTTACCTCTGCAAAAAGATGGTGTGATTACAGACTTTGAACAGCAAAAAGTCCTGCAACAAGAATTGGCTATTTACCAACGTGCAACACAGTTAAAAATAGCAACGCAATCACGAGAAACTTCTCTTAAATTGCCAGAAGTTGCCAAAATTTTTGATAGTTGGCCTTTGAGACTATATCCTTCTCAAATTTTAGATGTTGGCACTAATTCTCAACGTAAACCTCTGAAAATTTTTCTAGCTCCTCCACAAATTAAGTTTGACCAATTTGACCACAATAGTGAGGAAAATTCGGCAATAGAGCTAACTTTGGCGGAAGGTTTACGAGAGTTTCTGCACAAATATTATTCGCTCCACAGTCCCATTCGACCCACGGAACTTTTAGCAGGCGCTTGGGATAGTAAACGGTTTCATAGTGAATCTAGTATCAAGGCTTTGTTTGGAATGTTAAAAACAGAGCCGATTTTGATTTTAGAATCGGAGCATGATGGGGATTATCTCAATTTCCGCATTGCTTATTGGGGGTTAGGTCAGGAAACTTATTATTACAAAACCATCTTTCGTCTACCTTATCGAGAAATTCTGCATGAGTCTGCTAAAAGTCGGGCTTTAGAATGGAGAAAGGTGAGAGATGAACTCCGATTAATGGGGGAAGATATCGCAGAAATTAATGATTTAGGCCAAGATAATGTGCTAAATCTGGCAATTTTAGAAAAGGCGGAAAAATGGCAAGGTCAGGGTATTGATATGAGTCAATTATCCTTAAAATATCAAGTTAATCATCAGGATTTAGAAACCCTTTCCCAGGTGTTAATTAACTGTCATTGTTTAGTTGCTGCTTGGGTAGCTGATGCTTATCACTTAGTGGACTATGATGTGTCGCCTTTATTACCAGAGGTGCTGCCCAGTTTACTTGAAGATACTTTTAATTTACAATCTGTACAGGAACTTTTGCGGGTATACGCTACAGGTTATGAAGAAGTTTATCAAGCTTTAGAAGATGAGCGTCGTTACTGGGTTCCAGAGTTGGCTTTGCAATTAGCCCAAAGTTTATCTCATTTACCTGATTCTTCTTGGGCGCAGTCACAGGTTGATTATTCTATCAACAGATGGTTGGAATTACGTCAAGTGTCGGTAGAGGAATTTATTAATCCTTTCGAGGCGATGCAATCAGCCATCAAGATAGAAGACAAGGCATATTTGCAAAAGTTAAAAGAGTATTTTACAGCAGTAGGGCATAGTGAAAGTATTTCGGCTGTAGACCAGCTTTTAGATAAAATCGCTCATCTCCAGGAGAAACTTACCCTAGCATCCCCCTCTGTCAGTTATACCCTGGCTGCACATTCGGGGAAGGTTGCATCAGTAGCTATTAGTTCAGATGGGGAGTTTTTAGTCAGTGGTTGTACTGACAAAACTATCAATGTTTGGAATCTTAAGACTGGTCAACAAATTCGCACCCTCACAGCTAATCAAGGAGCAGTTTCATCTGTTGCAATTAGTCCTGATAGTAATTTTCTGGCTGTTGGTAGTTGTGAACATCCCAGAAGCAATGTGAAGGTATGGGACTTAAAAAGGGGTAAACTACTGCATACGCTTCTAGGACATCAAAAACCAGTTAATGTCGTCGCAATTAGCTCAGATGGGCAGATTATGGCTAGTGGGAGTCATAAAATCAAAATCTGGAATTTGCATACAAGCGATGGGCAAAGCCGCGCCGGAGGCGATCGCATTTCTACACTTTGGCATACTTCTGCTGTCCATGCGATCGCAATTAGCCACGATGGTAAAATCCTCGCCAGTGGGAGTGCTGATAGCAAAATCAGACTATGGAACCCACGCACCGGTGATCCTTTACGCGCCCTCATCGGTCATTCAGGTGAGGTAAAATCAATTACCATGAGTCCTGATGGCAAATTCCTCTTTAGTGGTGGTGCTGACAAAACTATTAAAATTTGGGATTTAATCTCAGGTAAACTTCTGCATACATTAAATAGTCATGCAGATGAGGTGAAAACGTTAGCCATTAGTCCTGATGGCAAAACCCTCTTCAGTGGTAGTGCTGACAAAACGATCAAAATTTGGCAACTTTCTACAGGTGAAGTCTTGCAAACCTTGACTGGACATTCAGGAACTGTAAATGCTATTTCTTTGAGTCCAGATGGTAAGTTACTCGCTAGTGGTAGTGCTGACAAAACGATCAGAATTTGGCCAATAGCGGTTGATTAGGGACGGTTTACCACTTTTTCCCAGATACAAGGTTGGGTTGAACGACAGCGAAACCCAACCTTACATTGAGAGATTTTAGGATCAGTAATCACCCGAATTTGATATTAGTGGTACAAGCCCCCAGATTTAGGGACTTCCAGGTGGACAAGGGACACAAGGAGAGAAGTCGCAAGGAGGGTTTCAAAATTTGTCGAACAGAGAAATTAAATAATTGCTAACAGAAAACGATAATTGAATCCACAGATTAGAAAATATAGCAATGGATGTTCCGGAGCATTCTAAATTTTGGCGTTGCTGATTTGAAGTATGAACACGATTTGTGATCATGTCAAAATCTATATACAGACGTGTCACGTCACCTCTCTATATTTAAATTCATACTTGCTTTGGGCAACGCCTGAATTTTTATTCAAACGTAAAACAGGGAAGTTTTATGACTGACAATTCTGGTGGATTTTCCATTGGTGGTTCTGTAGGCGGGAACATCAATAACGTTCAGGGTGACAATAACCGAGTAGTACAGGGAGATAATAATCAGGCTGTACTCGGAGATGGTAATCAAGTAACACAACATAACCAAGCAAGTGCAGATATCGCAAAATCATTGAATAAAGAGGATGTTGTCAAGTTACTTGCAAAACTGCAAACTTTGATTAAAGAAACAGAACTACCAGCAGACACAAAAGAAGAAATCATTGAAGATTTGAGTGCAGCCCAGAAAGCAACAGAAAAAGAAGAACCAAATAAACAACGTGCATTAAATCGTTTGGAAAGTGTTGCTGAAACTTTAGAAAAGACTACTCAGACTGTTGATTCTGGTAAAAAACTGTGGACAACAGCCAAGCCTATTATGATCAAGGTTGCAAGCTGGTTGGGTGCTGCTGCTGGTTCATCTCTATTGGGATTGTAGAAATGATTTATGAGTTATCCGCTACCAGATAACTCTAATTCACAATAGCCTGATTTAGCTTTTAAGTATCAAGTCGATAGTTCTACGCTTCAAAATGTGGAGAGTTTTAGCGTTTATGCCAATGTTGAATAGGGAAGTTTAATGACTAACAATCCTAATGACTTTTCAGTTGGTGGTTCTGTAGGCGGAAACGTCAATAATGTTCAAGGCGATAACAACCAGCAAACTGTAAATAATGAAACCAATAATTTCAACTTAAAAGGCGCTCACTTTGCTGGAGATGTAGTAAATGCTGAGACGGTAAACGCTCAGAGAATTGGCGATGACATCTATAACATCAATGAAAATACTAATAGTCAAATAGCTTGTGGTAATTACATTTACCAAATAAAAGATATTTATGGTGGGATTGTGAATATTACTTCTCCACAGCAACAAGTTAAATTAACACCTCGCACCACCCCGATTTTTTTTCGTCCGCGTCAGTTTGTTGGTCTACTAGGTCGCAAATCAGAAGTTAGTAGTACAATTACCAGCCTTCAGTATGAACAACCAGTAGAATTTTATGGACGAAAGGGATTAGGAAAGTCTGTACTTTTGCGTTACCTTTCTTACCATCCTCAAATTGAAAAACTCTTTCCTGATGGTATTATCTATGACGATACTCGTGGCAAGTCTATTTCTGACTGGCTGCAATTTTTATTTAATGCCTTTTATAGCAGTGATATTCCCTATAAACCTACTGACGATGAGATTAAATTTAAGTTAGATAATAAAAAATTTCTGCTACTTTTAGATGATGTGCAGTGGCAACAAGATGACTTGGATAGAGTAATTAATACCGTCGTCCCCAATGGCACATTTATACTGGCATCTCATGAGCGACATATTTGGGGAGAGGGATATGCTGAAGCTTTACCAGGTTTACCGGAGAGGGATGCTTTACGTTTAGTAGAACAGGAGTTAAGAAGAACTTTAACACCGGAGGAATTATCTACTGCTAAGTTACTCTGTGTTGCCTTGGAAAATCATCCTCTTGATATTCTTCAAACAGTAGCGATCGCCAAGGAAAAAAACCTATCCTTAGCAGAAGTATTACAATTAGTAAAATCATCTTCTCGTGAGGAATTTTTGCGGAAGCATATATTGGGTTCGCTCACCAAATCTCAACGTTGGATTTTATCAATTTTAGCGATTCTAATTTCCTTAACAACGCTTGCTGCTCAACAAATAAGTCAAATATCGCATACATCTGCCCAGACAGAAGCACTGAAGATTGAACCACTTTTAAATAGCTTGCAAAAATTTCATTTAGTAGAGTTGGAAGGTGATTGTTATCGCATCGCCAACAACGTGATTGAGTTTGTGAAGCAGGAATGGAATTTAACTGCTTGCATGGAGCAAATATTAAATTATTCTAGCAACTGGGTACAACAGTATCAATCATTGCCTGAAAACTTATTGCAAGAATCAGATGTACTTTTGGAACTATTGCAATGGGCAGCAGCGCATGGTCATCATGCAGAGATGACTACTCTTGCCAGAGCCGCAGAAAGTTCTCTAGTACCTGAATGGGCAGTGGGACGCATGGCGGCAGGTATTGGAACAAACTCTGCAAGCGGTGCAAAGCATTGGAGACCAAGTTACCGAAAGTTGGGTATGGCATCAACTGGGGACTCGTGAACTTTGTTTGGGAAATCAAAGTTCAACTCAAAAATTCTTAAATGAAGCACTTCGGATTCGGGAATCTTTAGGTGACAAAATTGGTGCTGAAGCCACTCGTCATAATCTCAACATCCTCAATCAAGTACCTGATATTAGCGAAAAACCATCCGCAAATATTCCCGAACATCTGCCAGAGTCTCATTTACTCATTCTCCGATTTCCTCTGTGGTTAAAGGTAATTGTTGCTATTTTTGGACTGTTCTTAATTGGATGGGGAATTAAATCTGTTTTATCTAACTATCAGGCTAGGGTTGTACTTGCTCCAGAAAATCTAGATTTCAACACCTTAGAGATTAATCAAACTAGTCCAGCAAAAACTTTGACCTTTAGCAATCAAGGCTTAAAACCCCTAAAAATTCTCGCTATTGTGATTAGTGGTGAGAGAAAGGATAATTTTAAAACTATATCTGGAGGTTGTGCTACGGGAGATGTGATCAATCCTCAAGATATTTGCCAAATCAGTATTGATTTCACTCCCAAAACTCCTGGTCAGTACAATGCTGAACTGACAATTTACCACGATGCTAGTGATACTCCCCAGCTTGTCCAACTTACTGGAAGTGGAAGTGAAATACCTGTACCTATTTTGGTGATTGAATCTCAGATATTGGACTTTGGTGACATCTTTCTTGGAGATAGCAATACAGCAGAAATTACTATTGATAATGCAGGTTCAGCATCTTTGAAGATAATTAGTAGTAAAATTGACAGTCAAGAATTTGAAATTATCAAGAATGATTGTGCTAATAATTCATCTGTTGAACCAGAAAAGAATTGTCAAATTACTATCAAATTCCAACCCAGAAATGAAGGCGATCACCAAGCCATTCTAGCAATTGCCCATAATGCTGCGGGTAATCCCAAACAAGTCCAATTAACTGGAAATGCCACCAAGCGTCCTGTACCAAATATCAGCCTAAATCGTGCTTCCTTAACCTTTGGAAAACAAGAAATAGGAGATCAAAGTAGCCAACCACAAACTATTACAGTTACTAACACAGGTTCAGCATCTTTGAAGATAACTAGCACTAAAATTAACAGTCAAGAATTTGAAATTATCAAGAATAATTGTGCTAATAATTACTCTGTTGAACCAGAAAAGAATTGTCAAATTACTGTCAAATTTCAACCCAGAAATGAAGGCGATCGCCAAGCCATTCTAGAAATTTCCCATAATGCTGCGGGTAGTCCCAAACAAGTGCAATTAACTGGAAATGCCACCAACCCTCCTAGACCAAATATCAGCCTAAGTCGTCCTTCCTTAACCTTTAGAAAACAAGAAATAGGAGATCAAAGTAGCCAATCACAAACTATTACAGTTACTAACACAGGTTCAGCATCTTTGAAGATAACTAGCACTAATATTGATAGTCAAGAGTTTAAATTTGTTAAAAATAGTTGTGCTAATAATTCATCTGTTGAACCAGAAAAGAATTGTCAAATTACTATCAAATTTCAACCCAGAAATGAAGGCGATCGCCAAGCCATTCTAGAAATTGCCCATAACGCTGCGGGTAGTCCCAAACAAGTTCAATTAACTGGAAATGCCACCAACCCTCCTGGACCAAATATCAGCCTAAGTCGTACTTCCTTGACCTTTGGACAACAAGAAATAGGAGATCAAAGTAGCCCACCACAAACTATTATAGTTACTAACACAGGTTCAGCACCTTTAAGTATCACTAATATTCAGATAGAAGGCAACCATACTAACGACTTTAGCCCTAACCATACTAACGAATTTAGTCCTACTGGCCGCATTACTCAAACTGTAGTAGCTCCAGGTGATCAATATCAAATTGATGTGAGTTTCTATGCTCAAGGTGAAGGGAAACGTGATGCAAAACTCAGTATTAGTAGTGATGCTTTCAATAGTCCAGTCATTATATATTTGAATGGAATTGGCACTAGAAATTAATCTTAATTAAAAGTGCAATTAGCATCATTCTTTCCGTTCTGAATAATCATCAGCAGACATGGGATCTAATTCCCAGCGAGAATCATCACGTTGCTCTAAAATATCGTTGGTGTGGAGAAAAGTCTGGTCATTCATCGGTAAACCTACTGCTGCTCCTAATTCATCAGTCACATTTTGATCAGGAGTGGGAGCAGTACCACCCACGGCTTCATCTCCGACTGCATCCTCCACTTGCCAATTAGCATCAATATCACCACCAGTAATTTCCGGACTGGTATGAGTATATTCACGGTTTCTTTGTTTGAGCGATCGCCCACCAATATTATACCCCGGCAGATCCTTGACACCAGTACCGTAAGATTCCGTAATTTCTGGTGCTAAATCATCAGGATTAACTTCTTCATTTTGATTATTTTCTAGCATAAATAATAGTAATTTCATTTACTTATTGATCATAACGTCGCCACATCAAAACCCTGTATTACCAAAGATGTATTACTTTAGTTATAAAAAAATCTATCCCCAGAGAACGAAGATAAAATAATTATTAGCTCATAAACTAGCAAGTATAAATTCAAAGTTTGGCATTTGATTTATAAAAACCAAGCATCTATTTGGATGAGCAGAGGTCGAAAATGGAATATAACGAATTTATTACACACGTACAAAGCCTAGCCCAATCAAATGATCGTGAAGAAGCCGAACGTGCTACCCGTGCTACTTTAGAAACTCTCAAAGAACGTGTCCCCGGCGATGAAGCACAAGAAATAGCAGCAGAATTACCACAAGAACTAGGCCAATCTTTGCAAGGAAGAGAAGGACAAAGTAGTGAATCTTTCAACCTGCAAGAATTTATTACCCGTGTTAGTCTCCGAGAAAATATAGAACCGACAACAACCGCAATCCATGTCCGGGCTGTATTTGCAGTCTTACAAAACGCCATTAATCCTGAGAAATTTGCCAAGTTTCATCATCATTTTTCTCATGATTACGAAGAACTGTTCGCAACATCGCCAACGGGTGAAGTTCCAGCAGTTTAAGCAGCAATTAATGTATTTGGTTAAGTTCTAAAAATAGAGAAAATTCATGACAAATTCTAAAAATCATTCTGGTAAGAAAAAAGTGGCGATCCTCATTGAAAATGGAGTTGAGGATATAGAATTTACTATCCCTTGTCATGGCTTAAAACAAGCGGGAATGGAGGTAATTGTCCTCGGTTCCCGCATGAATGAAAAATATAAGGGTAAACGAGGTCAACTTTCGGTTCAACCCGACGCAACCACCACAGAAGCCATAGCTGCGGAATTTGACGCAGTGGTAATTCCTGGGGGTATGGCACCCGACAAAATGCGGCGGAACCCCAACACAGTGCGCTTCGTACAAGAAGCCATGCAACAAGGAAAATTGATCGCTGCGGTATGTCACGGACCACAACTTTTAATTGAAGGTGATTTGCTTAAAGGTAGAAAAGCCACTGGCTTTACTGCTATTAGCAAAGACATGATCAATGCAGGTGCAAATTATCTTGATCAGCCGTTAGTAGTAGACAAAAATTTAATTACCTCTCGCGAACCTGGAGATTTAGCGATTTTTACCACAGCGCTGCTCAGTCGTTTGGGTTACGGTGGTAAAGATGCTGCACTTCCAGACGAGAAAGACACCAGCGCCGAGTGGTGGAAATTGGCTGATGCTTGGGGTGGTTCTACCAAAGGTGAAATCACTAAAGGCTTGAATACAGCCTTGAGTGGGGAGCGTTATGCAATCGAAGCCCTGGAACAGTACGCCGAAAAAGAATCAGATAGCCAAGTGCTATCGCTCTTTCAAGAGATGATTAATCATAGACAGCGCCATATTCAGAAATTAGAAACCTATCTGGACAGACTCGGTGAAAAACCTTCCATAGTGGCAAATATCGCCAATCAATACGCCAAAGTCAAAAGTGCCTTCACTGGTAGCGATGACATCTATCAGTTACGTTGCGCCTTGGGAGATGTGCAAACAGGTATTGGTGATATTGGTAATTTGTGTGCTATGTACACTGATCCCGTAGCCACTGCGATTTTCAAAGAAATTTACCACGATTTGCTTCAATACGAGCAGCGATTAGCACAGCTATATCGGGGACGCATAGGCACTGAACTTCAGCCTCCCAAGCCCACCACAGGGGCGGCTGTGTAGTGGATGGAGGCAGAGGGGCAGGAAGCAAGGGAGAAATAAAGTTATTTAGCACTTTCTTTATGAACGAACCCATCAAAGTTGAAAAAACAGTAACTATCAATAAACCAGCAGATGAACTGTACCGCTTTTGGCACAACTTTGAGAATCTGCCCACATTTATGAAACATCTCAAACTTGTGAAAGTGTATAACGAACAGCGTTCCCATTGGGTTGCTAACGCTCCCTTGGGGCAGAGTGTGAAATGGGACGCAGACATTATAGAAGACCGAGAAAACGAGTTTATTTCTTGGGCTTCTGTAGCTGGTGCAGATGTGGATAACTCTGGTTTTGTGCGTTTTCAAGCAGCCCCAGGCGATCGCGGTACAGAAGTCAAAGTTGTTCTTAAATATAACCCTCCAGGTGGGGCTTTAGGTGTTGCGATCGCCAAATTATTTGGTGAAGAACCAAAACAGCAGATTGGTGATGATTTACGCCGTTTCAAAATGTTGATGGAAACGGGTGAAATTGCCACCACCGAGGGACAGCCCACCGGACAAAAATAGTTATCCAATTACAATTGAGTGAGGATTTTTATGAAACGCCTATTTTCTTGGTTACAAAATATCCTTCTGCGCCAAATTATCGTAATTTTTCTGATCGGTTTTGCTTTTTTCTCATTTCAGACTTTTAACTACGGGAATGATCTGATGTTAGCGAAAGCTGACACCGTAAAAACTCCCGAAGGCATTTATTACAAAGGTACGCCTGATAGTGCCTCCATCAGAAACGACCAACAGATTGATCATGTTCAGAAAAACCTCAAAGAAACTGCTGAGAATGTGCGAGAAAAGCTCAACCTAGATGAACCAACGCCTAGAGCTACAAAAGAGTTTTTAGACTCAGTTCAAACCCAAGTTGAAGATACCGTAGAACCAATTACAGGCACTCGACACGGATATTATCAAGAAAATAGACCATAAGCGCACAAGAGAGCAAAAAATCTTCTCTCTCTGCGTCCTCTGTGGTTGAAAAAATATTCAAACTCCAAGCAAACCACGAGAGGATACTAATAAATAAGGATAAATCATTATGAAAGCAGTTTGCTGGCACGGAGCAAACAATGTGCGGGTAGAAACAGTACCTGATCCCAAAATTATCAACCCGCGTGATGCCATAGTCAAAATTACTTCCACCGCCATTTGCGGTTCAGACTTGCATCTTTATAACGGCTATATTCCCGCAATGGAAAAAGGCGATATCCTGGGTCACGAATTCATGGGAGAAGTCGTTGAATTAGGGAGTAAAGTCAAAAATCTGCAAATAGGCGATCGCGTAGTAGTTCCCTTCACCATATCTTGCGGAGGTTGTCTATTTTGTCAACAGCAATTATGGTCATTGTGCGACAACTCCAACCCGAATGCTTGGATGGCAGAAAAATTAATGGGCTACTCACCATCCGGTATATTTGGCTATTCTCACTTATTGGGTGGTTACGCAGGTGGTCAAGCCGAATATGCGAGAGTCCCCTTTGCCGATGTCGGCTTGTTCAAAATACCCGATAATTTAACAGATGAACAAGTATTGTTTTTAACAGACATCTTTCCCACAGGCTACATGGCTGCTGAGAACTGCGACATCAAACCCGGTGATACCGTGGCTGTGTGGGGTTGCGGACCTGTGGGACAATTTGCCATCCTCAGCGCTTATCTCCTGGGTGCAGAAAGAGTTATAGCGTGCGATCGCATTCCCGAACGCCTACAAATGGCGAAAGAATACGGCAAAGCCGAAGTTCTCAACTACGAAGACATCGAAGTTGGGGAAGCCCTCAAAGAAATGACCGGCGGACGTGGCCCCGACGCTTGCATTGATGCAGTGGGTATGGAAGCACATGGTACAGACTTTATGGCTTTATACGACCAAGTAAAACAAACAGTACGCCTAGAAACAGACCGCCCAACAGCCTTAAGGCAAGTAATTTTAACTTGTAGTAAAGCTGGTAAAGTCTCAATCCCAGGAGTTTACGGTGGCTTTATCGACAAAATGCCAATGGGTGCAGCCATGAACAAAGGCCTCACCTTCAAAATGGGACAAACACACGTCCATAGGTATTTACAACCATTACTAGAACGTATTCAAAACGGTGAAATCGATCCATCATTTGTGATCACCCACAGTCTACCTCTAGAACAAGCACCCCACGCCTACGAAATTTTCAAGCACAAAAAAGATAACTGCATCAAAGTTGTACTCAAACCATAAACTGGTTAATTAATTATGACTGACACAAGTGTTAAAAAAATAGACTCCAGCCATTCCCCCAAAGGTCAACTCGGTCAGAAATATTTAGCCTCTGGCAAATCAATATCTATGCGTCTTTGGGAAGACGAACAACCAAGCGCCGATAAACAACCAACCTCCCGCGAATACGAAACAGTTGGCTATGCAATTAAAGGCCGCGCAGAACTGCACATAGAAGGACAAATGATTTTATTAGAACCTGGAAGTTCCTGGGTAGTACCAAAAGGTGCAAATCATACTTACAAAATCCTCGAACCATTCACAGCAGTTGAAGCCACCAGTCCACCTGCTCAAATTCATGGCCGAGATGAGAATTAATATAATCAATCTTGTGGGGTGGGCAAAGATGCCCGCCCATTTTATGCAAGTTAAATGCCGATTAGCTTATGTCTCTTGACTGGTAACTGATAACTGTTAAAACCCAGACCAATAATATATCTCAACACAGATAATTTAGCTATTTTTGTGTATATCTGTAGTTATAAACTCTGCCATATTTTTATATCCCGCCAGCATGATGTAGACATCAGAATTGGCTAGTTTCCTAGAAAGTATCTGCAACACAAAACTCACATTTAATTTGTGTATTGCCAGATGCCATCAATTAAGTAGGAAACCCAATGTTTTATCACCAGAAAAAGTTACAGTATTTCAAGCCACCACAAAAACCAGATGCAGTCTACGCGATGAAAATGCAAGAACTCATCGGTGGTACATTTGGCGAAATGACCGTGATGATGCAATACCTATTTCAAGGTTGGAACTGCCGAGGCCCTGCTAAGTACAGGGATATGCTGCTAGATATCGGCACTGAAGAAATCGGTCACATCGAGATGCTAGCGACAACGATCGCCCATCTCCTAGATAAAGCCCCAGTGAAAGTCCAAGAAGAAGGGGCGAAAGATGCCGTAGTCGGTGCGGTGATGGGTGGTACAAATCCACGCGAGATGATTATGGCAGCAGCCATGAACCCTCAACACGCGATCGTTTCCGGTTTAGGTGCAATGCCGGCTGACAGCGTGGGCTTCCCTTGGAATGGTCGCTTTATCGTCGCTAGCGGCAACCTCATGGCAGATTTTCGCTCTAATCTCCATGCCGAATCTCAGGGACGTTTGCAAGCAGTGCGACTCTATGAAATGTCCGATGATCCTGGGGTGAAAGATACCTTAAGCTTTATGATTGCTCGTGACACCATGCATCAAAATCAGTGGGAAGCAGCCATTGAGGATCTAAAAGAATCAGGACTAGAAAGTACTCCGGTTCCCAGTTCCTTCCCTCTGGAATTAGAGAAACGCGAAGTTGCTTATCAGTTCTGGAATCACTCAGATGGTAATGAAAGCGCCGAAGGTCGTTGGGCAAAAGGGCGTTCAATGGATGGTAAAGGAGAATTTGAATATATTGAACATCCCCAACCTCTGGGTCCAGAACCGCAACCACCACAACCAGAACCAAAATTACACGGTACGCCCCAAAATCGGCAAACAGACGGTAATGGTTCCAGCGCCCCTCCTTTAGTTGACCGCATTAATATCCGTAGCTAATAATGCGATGAATTGCAGCAGTTTACCACTCAGTTTAGAACATCAAAAAATCAGCTTTAGCGGCTTCCCGCAGCGTATACAGATAAATGAAAACTGCTGAACAAAACCCTCTCCTTACCAAGGAGAGGGACAGCTTTTGCATAACAAAAGCAGGGTGAGGTTTTTGAATGATTAGACATCAGGTGAAAATTTAATATAGCGGTATCCACTTGAATGAAATACATCATAGCCCCCTCCTCGCTTGCGGGGCTACGGTGTATACACAAATTGGACTAGAGCTAATTTTCAGCCCTAGAAACAGTATTCAAACAAAAATCCTGCTCCCCTCCTCGCTTGCGGGGAGGGGCTGGGGGTGGGGTCTTATGACACAAAAGAGAATTTCCCCACTTGTGTGTACACGGTAGCGCTTGCGGGGAGGGGGTTGGGGGTGGGGTTCTTGTATCTCACTCAACCGAGAACCGCTATATGCTTTTGCTAAAATCTTCCTAGAGACCTTCTCTAAAACATCTCCCTGGCTTATTCATCAGCGTTATCTGTGCCTGGAGTGGTTAGTTTATTCGCTGAATTTATTTCTGATAAATCCCTAAATCAACTCAAGATTTTTCTACTTTAGCCTTCAGAGAAGCAAAATGCTTACCACCTAACTCAATTTGCCCCTCAGCACAACCAGTTTTCAACCTTTCCACAAGGTACTCCAAATCATGTCCGATAAAATTAGTCCCATGATCTGGTTCTACTAGACTGATTAAAGACATATTTGCTGTCGGTTGATTTGCTAAACTAGAAATCCCCAAAAAATTGAACACACCCGATTCATAAGTACCGCAAGGCACAGAAGGGTTGTGTACTCCCACACAGTACTCATGCGGTTTAAACCAATCAAATGCCGGATAACCGTGAAAATGGACAATTGGCGCACCATCTTTAATTAAATCTGGCGTATATAAAGCCGCAGACAGACTAATTGCCAGCATTACGTAGATATCATAAGAAGGTTTGATATCTACCTTGTTTGTCTGAATACCTTCAGGTAGTTCCAGATATAATTTGTCTTTCAAACCAATTCTAATCACATCACTGGCAATATTCAAATTGGTTTTGTTTGACCCTGAACGAGCGCTAACCAGCCAAATATCTGGTATTTGCTTAAATACATTTTCTCCTCTTATTTGGGTTTTGAGATAACGTCTACCTTGTTCATTTTGACGAAGTTCATTACTGGTAAATCCCTCAACAGGGGATAATTTTTCCCATTCAGCTACATTTATTTCCTTAGCCCCAAAATATTGCGGAGGTTCAGCATAAGCCACAAACCCATAAGAAACACCTGTTCTACCGTTCACAATCACATTGACAATATCTCTATGAGACTTTCTTTTAATTACTTCATTCAGTTTAAACCCAGGAGGAAATAGACCTGTTAATGCAAGTTCTTGACCCAATTTTACTAATTTTTTCGCAAAAATAGATTTTTCTGATTGATACTCTCCTATTTCAAAACGATTCAATAAAAGTGGAGAAATTGGCACAAAAACCTTTGGGATTAGTGATTTAAAAACAAACTCTTTCATTTCTTGTTTTGGGAAGATAGAGTCGGAAAGATTCATATTTAAAATAGAAATTTTATCAACAGCAACTCCAATGACAATTTCCGAAAAAGTTCTAACTAAAGTATTTAAACCAATATTAATTTTTTGTTGATATGGTATCTCTGGGTTAATGAAATCATGATCTATTTCGGTTAAAATTATTACCTGAGTATTAGTAGGATCTTCAACATATTTGGCTGCGTGGTCTTCAGCCCAGCTACTAAATCTGGCAATATTTAATACCGAAATTTCTCGGTTTTTCAACATAAAGTCGCAATAAAATTTGTACCAATTTTCCGCAGCACAAATTCCCAGCTTCCTGAGTGCAGATGGAGAATTTTCTACATCAATAACAGCATTAATTTCGGCTCTAACTCCCCTCACTTTAAAGATTTTTTTCTGGTTAATTATCGGCAATAAGATGTCATAGGTAAACTCTGTGGTTGCTTGCTCCCAAGGAATGATTTTAACACCATATTCCTTGAGATAATTTTCTAATTCTTGGCGGAATTGCAAAATTTCTGACTTTTTATAGTTTTTTGGCAAAGGTTTAAATGTCACCATTAACTGTTGAGCCATCTTTTTAGGGTCAATAATAGGTGGTTTATATTCCACAGTGCTTTTACCCGCAAATCCCCCAATCAAACGTCCAATAGTTTGCACATTTAGCCCCTGTATCAGAGGCACAACCTCAGTGTTTTTAGTGATATCCTTCTCGCAGATAAAAGCCAAAATTTCTGTTTTGTAAGCAATGAGATTTGCCTGGATTTCTGGGGTAATTATACCCTTGGGAGAACGAATCTTCAGTTTGTCATTATCAACCCAAAGATAAACTCCTTTATCAGTGAGGTTCGTTACAAGTTCTGATGCTTCCATAGTTTCAAAATTCCCCAATTGTTGCAAAATATTAGTAATTAAATCTGAAAGATATCAGACTCGGAGCCTTCTATTTCTTCGACTAAGCGCTTGGATAGTGATGCAATTGTGGGGTAATGCCACAGCAGCATAGGAGACAGCTTAAATCCCAGAAAATTTTCTGTTTTATTTGCCAGCATCATCGCTTGGGCTGAATCTAATCCGTAGCTATCTAAAGGTTCTTTCACATCTATTTCATCGGTTTGAATACTCAACTGTTCAGCAATTTGAGAGACTAGCCAAGCTTCAATTTCTTCTACAGTATAAGATTCAATGGCACTGGGATTAGGATTAGGTTGGTTCATTGTTTTACCTCTAAAGTAACGGATTATAGATAGTGCTAGCGGTGATAAAATACATAGCCCAGCATTATTCTGGTAGCTAGAATTCATGATTAGTCTCAAAAACCAACCAGAATATTTTAGTCAAACATTCGTTAAATTTTGCTGAATTTTGAGGTGACAAACATGAGAAATATAAAGCATACAATTGTTTACCAGTTCTTCCATAGTATCGCGACTGATTGAAGGCTCAGAAAACACGAAATTCAACATCATTTTTCCTCTAAAAGTCGCAGTATGACTTGTTAACATTCCTGCATACAAAGACTGCGAGCTAGTAAAACTGATTTCTTCTAATTCAAATTCACCGTAGTTTTTAGGTATGTTTACTTTGCCAACATTGGATAGCAATACTGTCCCAGCTAATTGTTTAGGGGAAGCAAAACAGAAATTTATCAGATGCCGGGATACTAATATCATTTTAAAGATATCACCGCGCTGAATACTAGTTTCAATATTTTGCTTGACCTCCCGCGCTAATTCCCAGAACGATGTGTTGGTCTTGATGGTATAAAACCCTATCATAGATGAGACTAAAACAGCCATCTGATGCTCATTAATTTGAGTTCTTAAACGTTTTCTCAAATCAATAGCTGTGAGGCAATTCATCTGGATTTTTTGGCGATTACCTTTTTTTATTTTGCTGGCCACTGCAAACATCATGGCAGCAGATAAAGCACTATTTACTGTGGTATTTTCTTGGCGACAACGATAAACTAACTGTTGGGTTATCTCTGGGTCAAGCTGTCTATGAACAATATCACAACGACGTTTACCAATGGGTGCATACTTTTCAAAACCTAATGTTGCTGGAGGATTAAAAAGTTTTTGCAACGCTATTTGTAAAAAAAATAGTGTGCTAAGTATTTTACCTTTTAACCCCTTTGTTTCTGGAGGTAATAGTTCTTCTATGGGTGGAAGTGGGAACAAGCTAACAACTGAATTACGTAATTCTCCAGCTACAATTTGTTGGCAATAAGTTAATATTTCTGAATGAAGTTGGATAGAGGATAGTCCATCTCCAATGGCGTGATGTCCTGTGGTAATCAGGTAATTTACATGGCTTTCGCTCTGGATATGAACAAGCACGGCTCGCATCAGACATTTACTGCTATCAATTTCCTGGTTCATCTCTTCACGAACAATTTCTTGCCACTGTTCATCATCAAAGGTTTTGACAACACGTAAAGGAATCTTTGTTGTTCCTTCCGTTTGAAAGCGGAGACTGTTGCGAGCATAAATAATCCTCGAATTAAGTCGAGGGTGGCGAAGCTGAATTATATCTAGAGCCTGTCTGAGAATTTCTGCATTGAGAGGTCCTTTGATGCGGCTGATAGTGACTATGTTCCAGGTTTTAGCACGGCTATTTAACTTTTCCATAACCTGCTCAAGCTGTCCTAGCTTTCTGTTATCAATCATGTTTTATATTTATAAGCGTTTACATTTGTCCTGTTTTACTATCTCCTCAGCAATGACCTAAATACAGGTTAAATTTTAGTTAAATTCGGCTCAACTTTTAAGTTACAAATATGAGAAAGATAGGACATGAGTTGATTTACAATATCCTCCATAGTATTGCGACTAATTGAAGGTTCAGAAAATACAAAATTCAACAGCATTTTCCCTTCAAAAGTTGCGGAATGAGTAACAAACATACCTGCATACAGAGCCTGAGAACCAAGAAAACTGATCTCTTCTAGTTCAAATTCACCATAATCTTTGGGGATATTGACTCTACCAGCATTAGATACAGATACTGTAGCTGCTACTTGCTGGGGATAGGTTAAAGAAAAATCTATAAGTTGCTTTGCAATTAAAATCATCTTATACATACCGCCGCCTTTTTTACTAGCTTCAACATTTTGTTTTACCTCCCGCGCTAATTCCCAGAAAGATGTATTTGTCCGTATAGTATAAAATCCCATAATAGATGAAGCTAATGTAGTCATCTGCTCATCGCTAATTTTGGATTCTAAATGTCTCCGTAAATCAAGGTAAGTTAGGCAGTTTACTCTGATATCTTTGTCTTTATTTTTAGCGATTTTATTGGCAATTATAAACATCATTGCCGCACATAAAGCACTATTTACAGTTGTATTTGCCTGCCGACAACAATTAATTAACTGTTGGGTTAACTCTGGGTTAAGTTGCCTGTGAATAATATCAGAACTACGCTGGGCAATAGGTGCATACTTTTCAAAGCCTAATGTTTGTGGTCGATGCCAAATTTTCTGTAACCCAAGCTGCAACAAAAATAGTGTATTGCTGATTTTAGTTCTGAACTTCTTTGTCCATTTGGGTAATAGTTCTTCTACAGGTGGTAGTGGCAGTAAACTAGAAACTGGGTTAATGAGCTTGCCGGAGACAATTTGCTGACAATAAGTCAAAATTTCTGAATGCAGTCGAATAGATGATAAAGCATCCCCAACGGCATGATGTCCTGTTGTAATCAAGTAATTTTCATTGCTGTTACTCTGACAGTGAACAAGGACGGCTCGCATTAGACATTGGCTGCTATCAATTGCCTGGTTCATTTCTTCTTTAACGGCTTCTTGCCACTGCTCATGAACCAATTTTGTCACAACACGCAAAGGGATTGTTGCTGTCCCTTCAGTTTGAAAGCAAAGTCTCGTTCTAGAACGAATAATCCGGGAATTAAGTTTAGGGTGGCGAAGCTGAATCATATCTAGAGCCTGTCTGAGAATTTCTGCCCTGAGAGGCCCTTTGATGCGACTAATAGTGACTATATTCCAGGTTTTAGCACGACTATTTAACTTTTCCATCTCCTGCTCAATACATCCCAAATTTCTGTCATTTACGACTGATTTCTGAAGATTTTGTTGATTTAGAATTGGTAAAAACTTAGATGTTTTCATGATTTTATGATTTCCCCATTGGCAGAAGTATGGAAAAAGTACAAAGTAAGATGGATGAGAAATTCGAGTGAGCTTTCTGTCTCGAACTATGGCTCCATAATAAAAATTATTTGAAGTAAAATTTCTTAATTAATCAGCTACTCGAATCCGAATATCACCCTGCACTACGCATTGACAAGCTAGACGAACATTGGGATGATCTGGAACTAAAATATCAAGTAATATTTGCTCTTCCTCTCTAATGGGAGAAAGATTATCCATCCCACTCATAACTTCTATCAGGCAAGTTCCACAGGCAACACTGCGGCAACCAAATAATATGGAAACGGGATGCTCATCACAGATCTTCGTTAAGGGCTGATTGGCTTCAACTTGAAGTGTTTTTTGGTCATCTTCAAAATTAATAGACGCGAGCATTTTTGAACTCCTCAAAATCATGAAATAGAATGAATAGGTGCAAAAGGTGAGCGCCTAAAGAACGCGATTAAACGCCCACAATAAATAAAAAAAAACACATGAGAATTTAAAGCTTCAGATCCTTGCTATGTCAGGGTTTGAAAATGTGTTTCTTAGGAGTTTAGGCTACTTCAATAAGTTTTTTAATTTCTTTAGATTCTAAAGCATCCTGATAGCGGTGATATTTGTTACCTAAAAGCTCTTGATTTAATTCGAGTTCCAGTGCTTGAACGATGCGGGCTATCTGCTGCGCTCTGTAGCGCCAACTCTTTTGTTCTAAAGAACCAATGATTTTACGCCAACTTAAGTTCATATTTCTCCAAGAATTAATGAGTTTATTCATATCTACTTGCTTATTAATGAATTCAGGATGTTGTAAAGACATAGTTAATGAATTAAGCCCCAGTCTAGTTTCAGTTAATATGACTCCCTGCTGATTGAGGTCTAATTTCTCCAGGTAAGTGGTAAAAGAAGCATTAATGTAGTCTTCAACAATTTTTTGCATGGCATACCGAATGAAATATTGAGCCTCTGGAGGAGCTTTTTGATATAATTCAAACCCTAAATCAAAAGATGTTGTGTAATGACGAGCTTCATCTGTGATGTGACCATGATTTAACTCAAAAGCTAATGGGTCATAGTCAAAATTTTCTGGGTCGTCGAATAAATAGCTTTCGGCTTGTTTTAACTCGACATTAGCCATATATCGGTACAGTAACCATAAGCTACCCAATCCATTTTCTTGCACTATTTCAGAGGGTAGCATCCTCACGGCATCTCCAACGATAAAGCGTAAATTTCTATATAGCCAATTCCTACTTTGTAACTCCATTTTTTCTACTAGCTGATTCAGAAAACTTTTACCTTTCATCAGATAAGATAAAGTTTCGCTGAGGTCTACATCAAAACTAAAACTAGTATCTAAGTTTTGCCAATCGGATTCAGGTACAGGGCGGAAAGTACCATAAAAAAAGCCAGGTTCCTCAAACGAGTTTTGAATTCCTATTTCTCGACAAACCATAGTATGTATAGTCCGGAAAGACCAAATATGATCCAATTCTTCATTTGTTTCCTGGTGAAGAATCATATATTCGTCTGAGTATGGGGCAAAAAGTTTTTCGGACACACTCATGTTTGATGGAATAGCTTGAGATTCGCTATTAGCAACATACTTATAAAAGTTGGCAAAGAATGCTGCGGATAAAATCGACTTTTGACTGGTATTTAGAGAACGTAAATACTCACAAAATGGCATGGGTAAGGGAATCATGCCCGGATTACAGTAAAGTTTCCCTGCTATAATTCCCTGCTTACTCAGTGCAATAGCGACAGGTTTTAATTCTAATGACTGAGTATGTGCCTGTTCAAAAAGTCTATTTTGAATTTTGGTAATGCGGTTATTAATTTCGACATTATTCATGTGATTTTGCTCCTTTAGTTAAAACGAACTGGGTGATATGTGCTGTAGTAAGTTGGCATTTCTAATCCCTGGATTTTTAAAACTTGCATTCGGTATAAAAATACCGTGCCAGTCATAATTTGATTAGCAATATCAACGACTCGACGATTATTTATCTCTGCCAAATAAGAACCTTTTGTCCAGTTATTGAAGCTACCCATTGCCGGACCACACCAGATTTGATAATCAATTTCCCGCCCTTTTTCACCAGAGTTAGACCAACGAGAAGATAATCCTAAATACCAGCGAAAAATTAAAGCCATTTTCAGCTTAGGATTCTTGGCTGCTTTGTGCAGTTTATCGGGATTACGTTGAGATAAGTAATTAACTGTTTCCTGCCAAATCGCATCTAGATTAGTTTTGAAAACTTGTTTCTCTAGTTTTTCTCTTTCGGCAAGAGGTATATCTTCAATTGAATCATAGTTTTTGTATAAGTCAAATAGTTTTTGCGCTCTCAGAGGAAAGAGAGTTCCTCTTTTAAGAACTTGCAGTTTTACCCCCATTTCAAACATATCTGCGGCTGGAGCCATCATCACATCAGCCATTTCTGCCTGAGCTAGTAATTGTTTGGTATATTCCGAAGTTCCAGCTTCAATACAGGATTGGTTAATTGAACCAGTCACAACATAAGCAGCGCCCATCATAAAGGCAGCTAAGGCTGATTGTGGAGTGGCAATTCCTCCGGCTACTCCGATTCTGACTGGTTTTTCATAACCATATTGGCCCTGAATTTGATCTCTTAATTCCAAAATGGATGGTAACAGACAAACCAAAGGACGATTATCTGTGTGACCACCAGAATCTGCTTCTACGGTAATATCATCAGCCATGGGAATTTTGGCGGCTAAAGTTGCCTGTAATTCACTGATAAGACCTTGCTGGACTAATTTTTTGAGAATTTTGTAAGGTGCTGGTTCTAAAAATTTGGTCGCCACTTCTCGCCGAGAAATTTTGGCAATGACTTTATTTTTGATTTCGATTTCATTGGCTGCATTCAAACTTAGTCCGGCAACCCGGTAGTAAACGATGTTTTCACTCAAATCTAAGAAAGCGGATGCTTCTATTGTTCTGACTTGATATTTGAGATACAAATCAATCACACCCCGTTCCACAGCCGGGTCACTGGGACTGTGGAGTAAGTTAAAAGCGTAAGGGCCTTGGGGTAGGGCTTGCTGAATACGATTGATGGCTGCTTCCACACGGGCTGGAGATAAACCTCCAGCACCAAATGAACTTAAAATTTTCTCCTTGCCCAGAGCAATTACTAATTCTTCAGAAGCAATACCGTGAGCCATTGCACCAGTAACATAGGCATATTTCACATTATGGAAATCTAGAAAATTTGGATCACCTAACTGTTTTATCTGCATGGCTGGAACAGACATTAACAGTTCTTGTCCTATTTTTCCATTCTGGGAATGCAGCGATTCTCCTTCATTAGTTACACCAATTTTATCTTCAACTCTGATAATATAACAAGGTTTAGCTAGGTTTAGTAGTTTGGCTTTGATGCCATTGCCATCAAAAGATATAGTATTTAAAGCACCTTGCCAAACTTGATTAGGACTGACAAAGGAATGGGAAAGTTTTAAAAGTGAATTACCGCGTTTATGGTTGAGGAGATTATTTGTTAGCATCAGGTTTTTAGCTTTTTAATTTTTCTGTAATCTGGGGATAAATCACAGTGCAGATATACTGAATACACGATTGCCTATAATCAGAATTTTTTAACCGCCAAGGCGTGAGGAGTTACGCAGAGGTTTAGCAAATTGACTCGTTACGAATGGATGAAATGCTGTACTAAATTCAATGACTTGATTCTTCAAACAATTTTTGGTACAACTCTAGTTGTTGATGTATTGTGGCGCTGATTTGATGTAGTGATTGTTGTCTAAACTCTAGTAGAATAGAGTGAGTTTCGGTCATTTGGGAAGCGTTATGAAACAGCTTTTGATAGTGAGGACTACGTAAATTAGGTTCTGGATTTTTGGTAACAAAGCTATCAGCTACATAATCATCAGGTAATAAGCTTTTATGATCTTCTGCTTCTGTGAGCAAAACAGGATCATCTAGTAATTCTTCTTCCGGTAAAATAGCGCGATCGCACACCAAAACACTAGAAGCTTTATGACTTTGTTCTAAACTTAAACTTTCTGGTAAAGTATCGGTGATTAAGTTATTCATAAGACTCTTTGGCTCAATTACCATCAAATTTTTATCCCCAGAATATGTGGGTTTGGCAAATTCACTAACTTGCAATAATTCATAGTTTTGAGCAGAAGAATTATCTGATGAGCTAGAAAATGCTTCTGGGAATTTTGTCTGGTTATTCTCGCTGAGAAATATGTCTTCAACTTTATTACTACCCAACGAGATAGTTTCCATTCCTAATTGATTTTGGCTGGAACTTTCTTGCGATAGAGCATACAGTGGCGATAAATCCATTTCAACTCGATGACTCAACAGCTTTGCTAATACTCTGATAATAGAAATATGCTCATCTATGCCTCTTCTATTCAGAGAAACTGCGACGTGTTCTTTGTCCTGGAGTGTTTTACTAATCCATCGTGAACAGTTACCGCCAACTCCTACTTCAATAAAGATTTTAGCACCATCATTGTAGACACTGTTAACTAGCCGAGGGAAATCAAGCTCTTGACATAGAGTTTGGGCAATGTTGTTACCAATAGAATTACTATCAAGAGGAATAGGTTTGTATTCTGCGGCGGAATAGAAAACAGTATTTTCGACTTTTTCAACAGGTGAAGTGTTGATTTTGGCGAGTTCATCATACTCAGAACACATTGGCTGACAATGAACTACGTGCTTGAGAGCAGTGGGAAAGGCAACACATTGGAGGTTTTCAATGACTCTCTCACAGGCTTGTGGTTCACCAGCAATTATAACTTCATCTGGTGTATTTATGAGAGATAAATAAACGCGTTTTTCTGATTTAATGGCCTCTCTAACACGGGATGCTGGACATAAAAGCACATAGTTATTCCAAAGATTTTCGTCTGAAATATTATCTTCTTGAGGCAATTTCCAATACTCGCGGACGGCATCTTTGGGCCAGCCAGCCTGCTTTTAAACAAAGATGATGAAGACAAGTTTTGACTACTTTGGTTAAAGTTATTCCAAACACCCTGAGCAAACATCATGCTAATTTCGCCCAGACTATATCCAAATGCACTTTTGGGTTTAATTTGAAAACAATCTTTGAGAATTGCCGTCATGAATCCAGTGAAGCATATTTCAAATTCAAGTAATGTTACTGGATCATCCATCCATTTTTGTTCAATGGTTTCTAATTGCCTTTTTGATATTTTTCTTAAGCTTCTAGGATAAAACAATTTCTCTATACTAGCAGCCCGGTTGTAAATGCCTCTATTGAGCAAGTCATCATAAATTTGGGGGAAGAAGCGGAAGAGATACCGGGCGATGCCAACATAAGCATTGAAAGAACCAGAGTAAACAAACGCGATATCATTATCTTTGCCTAGTGGTTTGGTTGTGAAATAGCTGCCTACAGGAGTTTGCCAGTCTTTACCTGTTTCAAAGGCAATATTAACACCTTGGAAAGAGCGCTGAATTTCCCGGTTTAATTCCTCTTGATTGCGTCCGAGAATAGACAGTGTGTAAGTTGGATTTGGATGCTTTTGAAAAGTTGTAAAAGTTTCACTGGCAGCAGCTTTAAGAGAGGGGCAATCAGTGATAGTGTGTTGTAGAATCTGGATCTGCTCTAATAAACTGGCTTGATCATCAGCTGCGATCGCAAACAAATAATCAGGAATTTGTTCTAAATACCTGTTACTATGCGTTGGCTGACCTACTTCCTCTGACAAAATTAAATGTGCATAACTCCCATCTACCTCCATACCGTTAACAGCAGCTATTCTGGTATCTGAAAACCAGGGTTTGGATTCCGCCGCCACATAAAAGGGGCTATTTTGCCAAATCTCTGGCATTTTGGGCCAGACCACTGGGGAACCACGGGAATATAGCTGCGATATAGACAAAGTGCTGTTTTGACTATACTAACTAACCCCGATACCGCATAAGTATGACCGACATTTGCTTTGGCACTACCCAGCGCACAACTAAGATTTGCTTCAGAAGTCCCATAAGCTTGCAGCAAACCCCGAATTTCCGACTCATCTTGTGATGGAATCCCACTGCCAATAACTTCTAAATAGCCGATGTCTGTGGGTTTGATATCTGCCAACTGAAAAGCTTGTTGACAAGCTTGCGTTATCGTTTCTGCATCTATGGCAGTAGGAATTGAGTGGATTTGAGATTTGGCATTTTCTACAAGACTGAGCGCGTCAATGACTGCATAGATGCGGTTCTGATCTTGTTTGGCGGTTTCATGGCGCTTTAAAACAATGGCCGCTGCACCTTCACCTACCATCCAGCCATTAGCATTTTCATCGTAACTGAGAGTATTCACGCCTGTGTTGATGGCGGTTGTTTGATTGCGGAGTAAAACACTCGCACTATCCCCAGCTAGCTCTACTGCACCCACTAAAACAGCATCTACTTCTTGATTAACAAGTAGCTTTTGTGCCATTTCTAAGGCTTTAAAAACAGAGCTTTGTGCAGCCGTTAATGTAAATGCGGCTCCAGTAAATTTCCACTGTTGAGAAATATCATTAGCTAGCCGATTCTCGATGTCTGAGGATGCAAGTTGTGTATTTTGAGAAAGCGCCAGTTCTTTGGCACTAACGATTACGACTGCAACCTTTGACCCTGGACGAATACCCGCATCTTTTAAAGCATTATCAGCGACCTGAAGCATCAAAAGTTCTTGAGGATGAAATTTATCCCCTGCTTCTGGGAAAATTTGGCAATCTTGAATGTATGCTCCTAATGGTGCTTCACCACTGTCAAAACCATATTTACTCAGTAATTCTTCTGGCTTTTCTATTCCTTGCCATCGCTGTTCAGGCAGGGGAATAAAATGTTGTGTTCCTTCATAAATGCTCTGTTCAAAAGTATCTAAGCCTTGGCAGCCACCACCTAAATAGCAGTCCATCCCCACAATCGCTATTTTAGGTATTTGATTTTGTGTTATTTTTTTCATCGCCCAACTCCTAAAACTGTAATGTAAAACATTATGTGTAAATGTCTTTTAATCCCCTTTGATGATGAAGACGTGCGCCGAATTTCTGCTTGTGGTTGTCATATATTTCGGCGCATTTTCTGGCTATAGCAGCTATCGGCTGAGTCTTAATGCCTTAGTCTTCATAGAAACTTCGGATTAAATTTTTTCTAATTGTTGGGGTAAAACAATGCCTCTAGCGTCCATCATTCGGGTATATATTTTTCCTTGAGCATCGTGTGTGATCACATTAACAACCATTGCCGAGTTTGTCCTTGATTTAACTTCGCAAGAGATGTACAGTTTTTCACCAAAGGGGAGTTCTGCAAACTGCTCAAAGTTATTGATTTCTGAAGGTAAACAACCTACTTGGTGATAATATTGAGACCAAATCCACAGAGCATGAATCTGAACATCAACAATGTAAGGGTTGAATGTTTGAACTAGAAATTGTCCTTGTTTTGTTGCTTCTACTTGAGGCACTAGGCAATCTATAGTTATGGTCTCAGGACTAATATTTAAAACACTTTCTACGCCCTGGAAAGCTGAACCATGAAATAAACTTGATGCCCCGTTTTGATAGAATGATGTGCTGATATCGGGGTTTGTGCGCTCCGGGTTAAATAAGTCATAAGTGGGAGCTACTGGAATTTGTTTTCGCAATTTGATATTAGCACTGAAATTATAACGGATTTTATCGGCATTCTTACTCCATACTTTAGCCTGAAATTCGATTTCATGATCATCAGATTTAGAAATTTCTACTAAATCTAACGTGTATTGATTTGCTTGCTGACCATCAAAGATAATTCCCTTCAAAACCTTGAAGTTTTGGCAACTAAAGAATTTGTAACCGGGATAGAGTTGTTCACAGCTATTAGCAATCCAGGAAAAGGCACAAGTGGCGGGAAGAACTGGTTTACCTGCAATTACATGGTCATGTAAAAATGGGTTTGCGGCTAATGTTAATTTCCTCTGGATGCGAAAGCTTTTTAACTCTGGGTTTAATGCTCCTGGGGTGTAAACCAGGGGACTACCAATTACTACTTGTGTAGTTGGCTGATTTTTTTGTTCCAGTTCCGAAACTAACATCTGTGCGCCAGTTTCTAGGGGAATTGTCTCGATATTGCGTTCAGCAAAAGCTTTTTTTAATTCTGGAGATACCATTCCACTATCCCAAGGACCCCAGTTAATGGCGACTACATGACAATTCGGATGGTTGCGTTTGAACAGATGGGCTGATTTGTTGAGAATTTCATTAGCGATCGCATAATCAGATTGTCCCACATTGCCATAAAATCCCACCACCGAGGAAAACAGAACTAAATATTGCAATTCACTAGCTGGTATACACCGTAGCAGGTTTTCTAAACCTTTAACCTTAGCAGCATAAACCGTTTCAAAATCTTGGAGTGTTTTCTTCTCAATCCGTTTATCAGCAAGATTCCCGGCTGCATGAATAATACCTGTAACTGGCCCCAAACGCTCCACAGCACTAGCAACTTTTTCAGAAAGCATCATGGCATCGGTGACATCCACACTCAAGTATTCGGCTTGTCCACCCGCCTGTGCAATGGCTTCTAAGGTAGCGGCTATTTCCCGTCTGGATGCAATAGTTTGAAACTTTTTCTGCACCATTACAGGTGTAGGTTTATCTCCTTTAGCGATGAAATCCTCCATAATTCGCTTTTTCAATTCCGCTTCGCCAACATAACCTTCCGCCCATACAGGTTCCGGTTCAGCCGCAGAACGCCCCAGGAGAATAAATCTGCATTGATAACGCTGTGCTAATTCAATCACACATTTAGCCGTTATCCCCTTTGCACCACCACTGACGAGAAATACTTGAGATTGGGGATGAGGTATTGAGTTGGCAAAAATATCATCTGATTTTGGTTCGCAGATTAAGGTTTTGCGTCCTTGTGCAGTATATCCCACTTCCACAACCAAGCGATTATGGTCGTGAAGTTCAGCCAGGATATGCTCTACTGAAGTTTGAGCATCTAAATCAGGACTGATATCTAAGGCTCGGCAAAATACAGGTTCCCATTCCTGGTTGACAGTTTTGGTGAGTCCGAATAAACCGCTACTAATTGCGCCAAAGTTAGTTTTTTGTCCTAGTCCGAATTCGCCATCCAGACGCGCCACAGTCAAGAAACAACTGCGTCCTAACTCGGCTGCTTGATTCAAAGATTCTTTGAGGTATTTAGCGGTGAGAAAGACGTGACGCAGAATAGATTTTTCTGTTTCCAGATAGCAGATATGATTACTGCTATTTTGCAGATTTGGGGGATTGAGATGAATAAATGCAGCTACTTTACCATATTCAGAGGCGATCGCACCTAACTGTTGTTGCAAATGTTCCTCGCTCAAATCTGATAGCACTACCCGATTTATACTGTCAGGTAAAGGCGATTGTTTACCAATCAGAGTTTGAGGGAAACTTAAAACAACGGTTTTCCAGCCCCGCTTGCTTAAAGCCTCAGCTAACTTTGTAGTAGTCAGGGAACCGTCATCAGTGAGCAAAGCAATATGCTGTGCAGGTAAAGTAAAATCTAAAACATCAGGTTCAGGCAGAAATTTCAGTTTAACAGGGCTGCGGCGAATTAGCGAGTGGCTCTCAGAAGAATAACTACTCCCTACTCCTTCCCCCCTGCACCCTGCACCCTGCACCCCTGCTTCTTCGACTCCTTCCCCCCTGCACCCTGCACCCTGCACCCCTGCTTCTTCGACTCCTTCCCCCCTGCACCCTGCACCCTGCACCCCTGCTTCTTCTACTCCTTCCCCCCTGCTCCCTGCACCCTGCACCCCTCCTGCTTCTTCCCCCTGCACCCCTGCTTCCTCCTGTGTGGATAGCATTCCTTTTGCGAACATTTCCGCCGTTTGTTCTATATAATCAACAATTTCTTCCAGAGTACGCAGTGGAGCTACTTCTTCAGGATTTGGCTGGGGTAAATCGGGGTATAGCTCTAATAATGCTCCTAAAATCTCCACCCGTTTGATGGAATCAATCCCCAAATCAGCTTCAATATCCATCGACATCTCTAACATTTCGCTGGGGTAGCCTGTTTTATCACTGACGATGGTGAGCAGTATTTGGCTGAGATTATCTGGAATTGCAGAAGGTGAGGGAGATATTACTGTTTCTTCAACTTGTTCTTCTTCTTCAACTTTTTCTGCTGTTTCTAATACCTCATTGATGGTTGCAGACGTGACTGAGTTTTGTGGCGCTAAAGTTCTGATATACTCAGCTATTTCAGCGAGGGTGCGTAGCTGTGCTAGTTCCTCTGGATTCGGCTGAGGTAAATCGGGATATATTTCTAATAATGCTCCTAAAATCTCCACCCGTTTGATGGAATCAATCCCCAAATCAGCTTCAATGTCCATTGACATCTCTAACATTTCGCTGGGGTAGCCTGTCTTATCACTAACAATAGTCAGCAGGGTTTGACTGAGGGTAGCCGCATCAATCTCTACTGGCTCTATTGGTGGTGCAGCTACTATGGTTGTAGTTGCAGTTAGATTCTCCTGGGGCGCAATGATATCTAGAACTGTTGTTGCTTGATGATGTGTGCCGTTACCATTACCATTAGTGGAAACTGGCTCAGGTTTATTCGCCACAGCCGATGGGGTTTTTACTGGAATCGGCTGATATTCTGGGTATGTAGGAATAGTAGAACTATCTTGATATTGGAACGACGGAATCAAACTGTGTTCTGTGGTATAATCGCTAGTTGGCAGTTGATGTTGCTGAACTAATTGGAAGAAGTTATTAGTATATTCTTGCTGATGGTTCAGGTACTGCTGATGAATGCGGAGGCTGTCAGCTTGATGTTGGTGGAACCGCATGATGCTACGCTCGGAACTGGAGATAGCAAGTTGCTGGGTTTGCGGTTGTTGCTGAATGAATCTACCATTTCCCCACAAGATTTGCTGTTGTTGCATCAGCCCGAAGAAGGTTTTGGTATATTCTGTCTGATGCTTCAAAGACTGTTCATGAACCTGCAAAATCTGACGTTGATGGCGATTGAATTCAATCAGGGTGTATTCTAAGTTATCTATGGCTCTCTGGTAATCCACAGATGCGTCGGGATTGGTTGGTATATACTTGATATCCTGCTTGTCTGATTTCCCGTTTTTCATAGATTTAGTTCGACCATTGACTGCTACTTTTTCTGTAGGTGATTTAGTTCGACCATTGACTGCTACTTTTTCTGTAGGTGATTTAGCTTGACCATTGACTGCTATGTTCTTTGTAGGTATAGCTTCTTCCTGCAAGGTTTCGGCAGTGAAAAGGTTTGATATTGTGGAGTGATTACCATTGCTAACGGGCAATTTTGCTTGATGCCCATTTTGTAGAGCCTTTTCAAATAACTGCTTCGTCTTGTCCGAGACATAATTGGTGCTATTTAAGCGCACATTCAAGACTTTAGTTTGAGGTTCTGCGGGAATGGGGCGAGACTGTTGATAAGGGTCTAGGTTGAGCAGAGGTAAACCAGCGACACGTAATTGTACAACAGCTTCTCGGAGAGTGCGATCGCTATCTTTTTGAGGATGAGTATTTAACGCTACAGCTATATGGGATCTCGCGCCCAGAATCTCCTTAACTAAATTAGTCAGAGTATTGCGTGGACCAAATTCCACAAAGCAATAACCGCCTTCAGCATAAATGTTTTCAATTTCCTCTTCAAACAACACCTGATTTCCCAGATGTTCTTGAAGAATATTCTGAATAAATTTTGGCTGATTGGGGTAAGGAGTCCCAGTAAAATTGGTATACACCGGTATTTGTGGCGGCTGCAAACTCACCCTTTCAATAGCCTGAGCAAAAGGTTTCAGAGCATAAGCCACCAAAGAGGTATGAAAAGCTGCGGAAACTTTCAGCAATACCGTATGGAACCCTTTCGCCGTCAGCAACTCTTCAACTTTAGCAATTTCCGCCTTTGTCCCCGCCAGCACCATTTGTTGATGGGAATTCAAATTAGCAATATTAACCAGAGGGAAATCTTGAATCAGTGCTTTAACCTGACTCACATCTCCTTTCACCGCCAACATAGTTCCATTATCCAACTTGGAGTCTTGAGGTGTAGCCATAGCTTGACCCCTAGCCTTCACCAAGAAGTAATAATCCTCCTCACTCAAAACTCCCGCAACCCATAAAGCCGTAAGCTCTCCGAAACTATGTCCGGCGACCATATCTGCTTTAAAGCCCGCTTGTTGGAGAATCTTATACAGACCCGCACTAAAAGCCCCAATTGCTGGCTGTGCATATTCTGTCAATTGCAAAGCTGACATCTGGGCGGCTTTTGATTCTGGATTAAACACAGGATTCGGAAATACAACTTCCGAAACAGGCTGTAAACCATCTTGGCATAAAAGCCTGTCCATCTCTGCATAAGTCTGGCGTAAGCAGGGAAAGTTAATTACCAATTCCCGACCCATTTCTAAGTATTGCGAGCCTTGACCAGAAAACAGCGCTACAACCTTCTGCTGTTTACTGATACCAGTTTTACGGTAATAAATCCCTTGGGGATGTTCCCAAGATTCCGCTTCTAACTTGTTTTTCAGCAAGTCAATAGATTTTTGTAACAACTCACCAGCTTGAGTTAGAGAATTAGCCACAAACCCGACTCTAGCATCTGCGATTGGTATTTCTAAAGCTTTAGCAGCCGCAATTAGTTCTGCATAATGCCGTTCTCCCGCATCAGATTTTAGTTGATTTTGGATTTCTTCACAGCGCGATAACAACTCTGCGGGTGTTTTAGCTGATATCAATACCGACTGGAAAGTATTATGTAGGCGATAGGGCTGGTTGTGTTCGTGTTTGTATTCTTCCAAAACAACATGATAGTTAGTCCCACCAAAGCCAAAAGCACTGACTCCAGCCCTTCTGGGTTGGTCATCGGTAGCAATCCAAGGTCTGGTTTCCGTGTTTAAATAAAACGGAGAACTTTCAATATTGAGTTTAGGGTGAGGTTGAGTAATGTTAATTGTGGGTGGCAATACTTTATGATGCAGAGCCAAAGCAGTTTTAATTAAACTCGCCGCACCCGCCGCCGCTTTTGTATGTCCAATCTGTGATTTGACACTTCCTAGCGCAATATATTGTTGTTTGGGGTTATTTTCCCCAAAAACTGCTTTAATAGATGTGAATTCTGTGGGATCTCCAGCGAGAGTTCCAGTACCGTGGGCTTCAATTAAACCCACACTTGCAGGCGCACAGTCGGCATCTTCATAAGCGCGATGTATAGCTTTAATTTGACCTTCTGGACGAGGTGCATAAATGCTTTTATAGCGACCATCGCTAGAACTGCCAATACCTTTAATTACTGCATAGATCCGGTCATTGTCTCGCTCGGCATCTTCCAAGCGCTTCAGTACCAACATTCCCACACCTTCGCCCAGCATCATCCCATCAGAACCAGCATCGAATGGTTTCACATTCTCACTGGGGGAAACAGCAGGGGTTTTACTGAAACACATATAAGCCATGATGGTGTTATCTGTGTCAACTCCGCCAGTCAGCATCATGTCAGAGCGATGTTCAACTAGTTCACTAATAGCGATTTTCAGCGCCCCCAAAGAACTGGCACAAGCAGCATCGACTACACAATTCATTCCCCCTAAATCTAGGCGGTTAGCAATTCGTCCAGTAATGACATTAGCTAACATCCCTGGGAAGGCGTTCTCATTCCACTGCACATAAGCGCTTTTGATTTTCTCAACTATGCTTTGGGTATCTTCATCAGATAAGCCACTGCTTTTAAGAACTTTTTCCCAAACGGGATACTGCATTCTGGAACTGAGTGGTAAAGCCAATTGTCTACCGACAGCAACACCCAACACTACACCAGTGCGTTCGCGATTAAATTGCCGAGATTCACCATAGCCAGCATCTTCGATGGCAGATTTAGCAACCAGCAAACCTAACAACTGGGAAATATCTGTAACTTCTAAAATATTGGGTGGTAAACCAAATTCCATCGGATTGAAATCGACATCTGGGATAAATCCACCCCGTTTACAGTAAGTTTTGTCAGGTGTTCTGGGGTTCGCGTCGTAATAATCATCTATGTTCCAACGAGAAGGTGGAACATCCGTAATACAATCAACTTTCTGAATTATATTTTCCCAATATTCCTGTAAGTTTTTGGCTTGGGGAAAGATAGAAGCCATGCCAACAATAGCAATCTGGGTATGTCGCAGTTGTCTATTTATTTCGCTAGTGTTTAGCGGTACGTTTGTCACCATAATTTTTTTTCCCTGTATAAGCTTCAGCAGAGATTTTTCACAATTGCTGATCTGATCTTGCAATTGCTCTAATTCAGCTTCAATTTTAGAAGCAGCCATGACTTCAACTTAACTATTTTACTTGTGAAATATAGATGTGTTGAGAGTGGTTATTCTGTTAATCCGATAATTGGCAATCATCTCATAGGTCAAGGTTACTTTTGACCAATAAATTACGGATATATGTAAAGTTGCCACATAACTTATTTTACAACTTTAGCTGGGATAGTTTGATGTCGAACCTGTTCCTCATGCACATCATCCTATTAATTTACCAATTGCAATCATATTAGACTGGGTGATTCTCGATTGCAACTTATATGCAACTCGATATAAATCAAAAAGATGTGAACGGCGCGCAATAATTTGGACATATAGCAGTCCTAAATTATTTCTGAACCTCTTTACTTCTTCACTTGGCGACCTTGGCGACTTGGCGGTTCGATAAATTCATAAATCAAATAGGATGGCTATATCACTTGTGATTAGTTACATGGTTATACATCGGACTCGATAACTTCCTCAATAATTAGTTTCTGAATCAGCATGATCACCTTTCTTTCTTTTCATTACCTGTTGCTGATTAGCAGCTAATAATTTTTGCTCTAGCTCACTAATACTAATTTCTAGCTCAGAAGCGGTTTTATTTTTCCACTCCTCTAGCTCAAAATCGTGCTGATTGAGCCATTCATGCACTGCCAGGCGTGCCATCTCCGCTTTCCGAAGAGTCTGGCGAGCTGCATGAAACATTAGCCTCTGATTATCAAAACTTGGTAATGAGAGCATGAATCGCTGTAATCTCATTTTATCTCTGTTATGTGGAGGGCTATAACTATTAGTTAAATAGTTATTTACAATCTGAATTTTTATTATGTCATACAGTAAATTTATATTGATCTAAATTGCATACAAATTGCATAAATCGCATTTATTATCTTCGTTTTTAACGAAATTCTCGTTAATTTCCCCAGGCTAATTGTTGTATAAAGTAGCATATTTACGCTGTGAAAAAAATCAAGTATTACTCAATTGATTTATCTCACTAGTTTTTCCATCTGTCTAAAGATTGATTTGATTTGAAAGCAGAATTTTAAAATTCAGGACTAAGTTAAAAAGCTGACAAGGCTTGTATAGACATTAGCACTTGGTGAGCGAATGACTACAAAATTTATCGCTAAGAAGTCTGAGGCTGGCGAATCGCATACCCTATACAGCAGTTTGAATTTATTTGCCCGACATCTGTCGTAGGGAACATTGCAGTGCCTATCAAGGGCGAATATCTTCACCTGAAATCACTGGAAATATTGTATATTCAATCAAGTCAGTCTACTTAATAATGATTTTTTTGTGAGGGAATGTAAATTTAGTTGCTAATAATTTTATTTCTGGTTTTAAACACCTGACTAATTAATTACACATCCATTCTTCAGGTGAAAAAATCTAGGGAATAATTGTTGTTTGGCATAACTTATGCACATAAATATTCTCTGCCATTTTGCCAATTTTTTATCATCAAATTTGTTGCGTATGGGTTGCAATTGAGTATCAACCTGTTTATTCTAAGTTATAGAAAATCTCATGAAATACTGTGAATTTTCCCAAAAGAGAAATACAGAAACATAAACTTGCTTGATTATCTTATTCCTCTATTCATGGAAATTCACTCAGGATGAAAATACACTTACATAAAATGAAGCCGTGTTGCATCAAGCATTCTACATAATTAGACTGACACGAAACTATAAAGGATTGCTGGCATGAGACTATCTGAGTTAGATCCACTCATTCCGCTAGTTGAGTTAAGAGAAGAACTGTTAAAATTGCCTAAAGGCTACTCGTTTTATGAACAAGAAATAGTAGATTTCTTATCCCGACGCAGATGGCCTGAGAGTAATCGCCGTATTGACCGGACAACTTTTTGGCGATGGAGGACTGATAACAACATTGAGCATCAAAAACTATTCAGCCGATTGGATATTTTGAAACTCTGCCAAATCTGTGACCATTACCGAATAGACGGAACACGTCGTGAATACTTAGCAATTATGAAAAATAAAAAAGAGGTAGTCCTCAACAAGTAAGTAGTTATTAGACATCAGGTGAAAATAAAATATGCGTGATCACAGAACCGTTGTAGAGAGGTTCCATGAAACGTCTCTACATTCTTTTTCACCAGATGTCTACGGGAGAGTACGGCACAAAGTCGTTAATCATGGTGCGTTACGGATTTTATCCTTACGCACCCTACAATATTTAATTTTTTCATAAATCAAACCGGATTTCTTTCCATATCTTTAACTGAGAAAAAAGTGATTATGGTACCCAAACAAAGACAGTTATTCACAAAACCTGTAAGTCAGTTGTCAATAATTTTGGCAATTTCTATAGCTGTAGCGACTGGGACAATTTCCTTCTACAGTTTTTCCCGCAATCGTTCAACTTCGACAGTGGAAACTTTAATTACACCCAGCAGTTCCCCTGCTATCACTGCTGTTGCTGCTTTAGGACGTTTAGAGCCTCAAGGCGAAGTGATTCGGTTATCTGCTGCTAATTCCCAAACGGGGGTGCGGGTGGCAAAACTCTTGGTTAATCAAGGGGACTGGGTGACTCAAGGGGAAGTGGTGGCAATTTTAGACAATTATTATACTCGACTTGCAGCTTTAGAAAAAGCCCAAAAACAGGTTTTAGTTGCTCAAGCGGGTGTTAACCAAGTAAAAGCGGGAGCAAAAGCCGGAGACATCTCTGCACAAGCAGCTACAATTGCTCGTTTAGAAGCTCAATTGAGAGGAGAAGTTTCGGCGCAAGAAGCCACAATTGCTCGTTTAGAAGCTGAGTTGCGGAATGCTGAGAGTGAAAATCGACGATATCGACAGTTATATGATGAAGGTGCGGTTTCCGCTTCCAATGCAGAGAGCAAACAGTTGCGAGTTGATACTGTCAGACAGCAGCTAAATGAAGCTCAAGCGGCTCTGAAGCGGACTGTAGAAACTCTGCAAAAGCAGTTAAATGAAGCTGAAGCTAGACTCCAGAGTATTGCGGAAGTTCGTCCTACTGATATTCAAGCCGCACAAACTGACGTTGAGAGTGCGATCGCCTCTGTCAGACAAGCCCAAGCTGACTGGGATTTAAGTTCAGTGCGATCGCCTATCGACGGCCAAGTGCTGAAAATTAACACTCGCCCCGGAGAAATTATCACCAGCGCCGGGATAGCAGAGTTAGGACGCACACAACAAATGTATGTCGTTGCAGAAGTCTATGAAACCGATATTCAAAAAGTACGTCTAGGACAGTCAGCCATGATTACTAGCAATGCTTTTAGCGGAGAATTACGCGGAAAAGTTACAGATATTGGTTTGCAAGTTAGTAGACAAAATATTTTTGATCTCAATCCCCAAGTGAATACAGATAACAAAGTAGTTGATGTCAAAATCCGCCTCGATCAGCTACCTAAAGACCAACCAGTTACGACTCTAACCGACTTACAAGTGCAGGTACTCATTGACATATAAATAAACGCCTCAAACCCTTCCCGATGATAAAAGACAAATGACGACGGCTTTATTCACACCCGCCTACTTACATTTGAGGTTAGCTAGATGATTCTCAACATACCTCTAGCTTGGCTACAATTAGTTAAACAAAAAGCTCGCTTTATTGTCGCCTTAGCTGGAATTGCTTTTGTATCCGTGCTGATGTTTCTGCAAATTGGTTTTCAGGATGCACTCTATGCAAGTGCTACACAGTTGCATAAGAATCTCGATGGAAACCTATTTTTAATTAGTATTCAATATCAATCTCTGACATCTAACCAAAGCTTTCCTCGTCAGCGTTTATACCAGATTTTAGGCTCTGAAGATGTAGAATCAGTTAGTCCTTTATATGTACAATTTGCTAAACTAAAGAATCCCCAAACTGGTTTTAAATACCCTATATATGTATTGGGATTTAATCCAATAACATCGATTATAAATCTACCAAACGTTCAGCAAAATCTCCACTTAATCCGACTTCCTGATCAGGTTTTATTTGACAGTGCATCTCGCCCAGAATTTGGACCCGTGGCTGAAAATTTTGAGCAGGGAAAAACTGTAGTGGCTGAAATATTTAGCTATATTGGCTTAGTTGGTTACAAAGTCAAAATTGGCGGCTTATTTAGCTTAGGTCCTTCCTTCGGAGTCGATGGAAATTTAATAGTGAGCATCTCAACTTTTCTGAGGATATTCCAAGAGCGTTCTGTACAAGATATAGATATAGGTTTAATTAAGCTCAAACCCGGTGCTAACCCGGAAAAAGTTTTGGCAAATTTAGCAACCAAGTTACCTCAAGATGTCAAACTCATTGCTCGTGAAGATTTTATCAAATTAGAAAAAGACTATTGGACTCTGAGAACACCCATTGGGTTTGTGTTTAACTTCATGGTGACTATGGGTTTTGTTGTCGGTGTGATAGTCGTTTATCAAATTCTCTATAGTAACATTTCTAATCACTTAGCTGAATATGCCACACTCAAAGCGATGGGATTTAAAAACAAATATCTTTTGAGTATAGTTTTCCAACAAGCTATACTTTTAGCATCTTTAGGTTATGTTCCAGGTTTTGCCATATCTTTAGGTTTATATGATATTGCCAAGAACGCGACTCAATTACCTGTAATGATGAATTCAGAAAGAGCAATATTTGTATTTTGCCTAGCCATGATTATGTGTTTAGTATCTGGATTTCTATCTACAAATAAGCTGCGAAATGTAGACCCAGCCGATATATTTTAACTTAGTTAATTAAAATATATTCCTGCTCCCTCTCCTTACTAAGGAGAGGGTTGGGGTGAGGTTTCATCCCCGATTTTAGTATCTGGATTTCTATCTACAAATAAGCTGCGAAATGTAGACCCAGCCGATATATTTTAACTTAGTTAATTAAAATATATTCCTGCTCTCTCTCCTTACTAAGGAGAGGGTTGGGGTGAGGTTTCATTCCCGATTTTAGTATCTGGATTCTTATCTACAAATAAGCTGCGAAATGTAGACCCAGCCGATATTTTTTAACTTAGTTAATTAAAATATATTCCTGCTCCCTCTCCTTACTAAGGAGAGGGTTGGGGTGAGGTTTCATCCCCGAAAGTATTAACCGCCCATAGAAAAAGATGAACACAGATGGACACAGATAAATTTGGCTCTCGGCAGATTCAAAAACAATATATTGTCAAAATAGAAAACCTGAACCAATACTTGGGAAAAAATGCCTTAAGGCTCCAGATTTTGTTTAATATTAATTTAGCCATTCAACCTGGAGAAATTGTCATTATGACAGGACCTTCAGGTTCAGGAAAAACCACCTTACTGACCTTAATTGGAGGTTTACGTTCGATTCAAGATGGAAGTCTCAAGTTTTTAGGAAAAGAACTTTATGGAGCTAGTAATGAAGAATTAGTCAAAGTACGTCGTCATATTGGCTATATTTTTCAAGCTCATAATTTATTAGATTTTTTAACAGCCCGACAAAACGTCCAAATGTCACTAGAGTTACATACAAACATCTCCTCAAAAGAAGCACACCGGAAAGCAGAAGCGATGCTCAACGCTGTAAAATTGGGGAATCGAGTAGATTACTATCCATCGGATCTTTCCGGAGGACAAAAACAACGAGTGGCGATCGCGCGGGCTTTAGTCAGTCATCCCAAATTAGTCCTAGCAGATGAACCCACCGCCGCTTTAGACAGTACAACGGGACGAGATGTAGTCAACCTCATGCAACAACTAGCCAGAGAACAGAACTGCGCCATCTTAATGGTGACACACGACAACCGCATATTAGACATAGCAGACCGGATCATTCAGATGGAAGACGGACGATTAATTAAAGAAGTAGTCTGCAATCCCACCACAGTCTAGATGTATTCTCTCCTCTGTGTACTCTGCGCCTCTGCGGTGCAAAATATTCTTAGCATTAATTTAACAATCAACAAAAATTGATAAAAATACTTGTCCAATCATTAAGAGTTATTTAATTAAACAACATGAATATTGTTAAAACCAGAAGCTAAACCCCAATCACCCACTCAGTTTCAGCGATTAATTACCAACCCCATCAACAAAAACTCCCCTTTCATTGCGACTCCAACATTTGAGACAATCAGAAGCGATTTCATAATCAAGCACTTATAGTTATTTCAGTTGCAAAGGGAGAACACATTCATGAAATTAGCTTACTGGATGTATGCAGGGCCAGCCCACATCGGCACACTGCGAGTCGCGAGTTCATTTAAAAACGTCCATGCGATTATGCACGCCCCACTAGGCGATGACTACTTCAACGTCATGCGCTCCATGTTATCACGGGAGAAAAACTTTACCCCTGTAACCACCAGTGTAGTTGACCGCAACGTTTTAGCCAGGGGTTCTCAAGAAAAAGTAGTAGATAACATAGTCCGCAAAGATGGTGAAGAACACCCCGATTTAATTGTGTTAACTCCCACCTGCACATCTAGCATTCTCCAAGAAGATTTACACAACTTTGTAGAACGGGCGCAGCTAGAAGCCAAAGGGGATGTCATGTTAGCAGATGTCAACCACTACCGCTTCAACGAACTGCAAGCCGCAGACCGCACATTGCACCAAATTGTGCAGTATTACATCGAAAAAGCCCGGAAGCGGGGCGAATTACCAGAAGGCAAAACGGCAAAACCTTCTGTTAACATTATAGGTAATTCTACCCTGGGTTTTCATAACAACCACGACTGCACCGAACTCAAGCGGCTAATGGCTGACTTAGGAATTGAAATCAATACGATGATTCCTGAAGGTGCTTCGGTTCATGACTTGAAAAAATTACCCCAAGCTTGGTTTAACTTAGTTCCTTACCGAGAACTGGGTTTAGCCACTGCTGCTTACTTAGAAGAACAATTCGGTACACCTTGTGTAGATATTACCCCAATGGGTGTAGTAGAAACTGCCAGATGTATCCGTAAAATTCAGCAGGTAATTAACGCCCAAGGCGCTGAAGCTGATTACGAAGCATTCATCACCGAACAAACCATGAATGTATCTCAAGCTGTGTGGTTCTCCCGTTCTATTGACTGTCAAAACTTGACTGGTAAAAAAGCCGTAGTCTTTGGCGACAATACCCACGCTGCGGCCATGACCAAGATTTTGGCGAGAGAAATGGGGATACACGTAGTTTGGGCGGGAACCTACTGTAAATATGATGCAGACTGGTTCCGCGAACAGGTGAGCGAATATTGTGACGAAGTGCTGATTACCGACGATCACGGAGAAATTGGAGATGCGATCGCCCGTGTGGAACCCTCAGCCATATTCGGTACACAAATGGAACGCCACGTAGGAAAACGCTTAGACATTCCTTGTGGAGTCATAGCATCACCCATACACGTCCAGAACTTCCCCATAGGATACAAACCATTTTTAGGTTACGAAGGAACAAATCAGATCACAGACTTGATATACAACTCCTTCACCTTGGGAATGGAAGATCACCTCTTAGAAATCTTCGGTGGACACGACACCAAAGAAGTAATTACCAAAGGAATCTCAGCCGACTCAGACCTCAACTGGTCGAAAGACGGACAAGCCGAACTCAACAAAATTCCCGGATTTGTGCGAGGTAAAGTCAAACGCAACACCGAGAAATTTGCCCGTGAGAGAGGCTTCAAAGAGATTAACGCCGAAGTGCTTTATGCAGCCAAAGAATCCGTAGGCGCTTAGAAAAGAGGCAAGGGAGCAGGGAGCAGGGAGCAGGGGAGAAAAAAAACCTTGTTTAAGCTGGAGGCTTTACGCTATATAGATCCCCGACTTCTTGAAGAAGTCGGGGATCTGGTCTGTCGGGGGAGTGGAGTAAGCATCTTACCCACATTTGTATAAAACTGATCATCACCCAACGCATCTCTTAACTCCCCTCCTCGCTTGCGGGGAGGGGTTGGGGGTGGGGTTCTTAATTAATCGTTTATACTATAATTTATACAAAACCACACCCTGATTCCCAGGTAGACATCGCCACAGGACAGAGTATATATCTTGACAAATCCATGATAATTTGGCAACCCGACCAACCAATAAACAAAGGTAGATTTATCATTCAGGGTAAACCCTTGGGTTGCGGAGGTTTTGGCATTACCTACAAAGCCCAAGAAACCAACACAGGGAAATTATACGCCATCAAAACCCTGAATCAGCAAATGCAAGTCAAAGACGACTTTGCCGAAGAACAGGTAAAATTTATTAACGAAGCCTTGACAATTAAAGGCTTTGACCATCGCCATATACTCAAAGTTAATGAAGTCATCCAAGAAGGTGAACTTTTTGGCATGGTGATGGAATATATAGATGGCGTAACTTTATTTGAATATGTCCAGAAAAAAGGACAACTATTAGAAACAGAAGCACTATTATATATAGACCAAATTGGACAGGCTTTAGAATATATTCATCAAAAGGGACACTTACACCGAGATATCAAACCGCAAAATATCCTCTTACGAAAAAATCAACAAGAAGCGGTGTTAATTGACTTTGGTTTAACTCGGAGTATTGCTACCCAAAGCATGACTAACTCACGCACAGAAGGTTATGCACCCATAGAACAATATAGACGCAAAGGTAACTTTGGTTCCCATACCGATGTTTACGCTTTAGCCGCAACCTTATATTATCTGCTGACTGCGGACGGACTCAAAAAAGAGGGCGAACTATTCCCAGTACCTGCGCTAAATCGTAAGTATGATGATGAACCTTTACCAGAACCACGCAGTTATAATTCCCGTATTAGTCAGAAGGTGAATGATGCCATTTTACAGGGGATGGCGTTAGAACCCGAAGAACGTACCCCAACGGTGTTGCAGTTTCGCAAAAATTTGGGTTTAGTTTTCACTCCAGTACCAACCCCTCAGCGCCAGCAGGAGAGAATCACCCCACCCCCTAACCCCGCAAGCGAGGAGGGGGGATTAAAATCAGCCGTAGGGATGGACTATAAAAAGCTGCGTGACTTACTCGCTTCTGGGAAGTGGAAAGAAGCAGATGAGGAAACAGCACTACTAGTAGTAACGGTAGCGAAGCGGGAAGAAGACGGTTGGTTAGATGAAGAAGATATTGATAATTTTCCCTGTGAAGACCTCCGCACTATTGACCAGTTGTGGGTAAAATATAGTAATGGGCGATTTGGGTTTTCTGTCCAAAAGCGCATTTATCAAAGTTTGGGTGGAACAAGAGAGTACGACGAGAAAATCTGGGACGCTTTTGGGGACAAAGTGGGATGGAGAAAAGGAGGAGACTGGTTGAAGTACAAAGATATTACATTTGATCTAAAAGCACCTGAAGCCCACCTACCTATAGAGTATGGTAATATTTTGGAGGGTAGTATTGGTTACGAGGGATATGTTATCTCTTCTTTCGCGTCGAGACTTGTAAAGTGTAACATCTAAAGGTTACAAATAATTTTTAAGTTTTATAAACACGTAACTTACCACGAATCCTTACGGGTTCGTGGCTTTCGGATACCTGGCACTCTGTTTTCTCAATCCGGCACAGATATTTATAGTACATCCTCCGTTGAAATAGGATTAGGGTTATAACAATTCGCTTTTACAAACTTAGACGCAACTTGTTGAATTTCCTCATTATCAATATTCAACTCATCCCAAAACAGCTTTAACTGTCCCGGTGAAGATTTTTCCCTTTATTGCCTTTTAGCTCGTAGTAAGGGCTTTAGCCCTTAATTCAGGACTAAAGTCCCGACTACAAACCTTTAATTATTTACAACGACTTACTTAATAAACCCGCCCCAACAACCATAAAAAATCCTCCGCCATCAATTCATGACCAACGTTAACGAACGCGCCGATTTCGATAGCCCCTGGAAAGAAATTCTGGAAGCATATTTTCCCCAAGCCATGCAATTCTTTTTCCCCGAAACAGCAGCATTAATTGACTGGGAACGTCCCTACCAATTTCTCAACAAAGAGTTTCAACAAATCGCCCGTGAAGCCGAACAAGGTAAACGATATGCTGACCAATTAGTAAAAGTTTGGCAAATCGGAGGACAAGAACTGTGGTTATTAATTCATGTAGAAATTCAGGCGCAAAAAGAAGATAATTTCGGTAAGCGAATGTTTACTTATAACTTTCGCATCTTTGACCGCTTTGACCAACCAGCAATCAGCTTGGCGATACTGTGCGACACCAACCGAGAATGGCGACCCAGCAACTACAGTTACAATTATCCCAACACCCGCTTAGACTTTGAATTTGGTAGCGTCAAACTTTTAGATTACGAAAACCGTTGGGAAGAGTTAGAAAATAGCAATAATCCCTTTGCGACAGTAGTCATGGCGCATTTGAAAACCCAACAGACGCGCTCATCACCAGCAGAACGCAAAATCTGGAAATTCCGCCTAATTCGCCGATTATACGACATAGGCTTACAAGAGCAAGATATTCGTAACCTCTATCGATTCATCGATTGGGTTATGATTTTACCAAAAGCATTAGAGAATCAATTCTGGGACGAATTTAAACAATTTGAGCAGGAGAGGACTATGAGATATGTCACCACAGGTGAGCGCATAGGCTACGAACGAGGAAGAGAAGAGGGAAAACAAGAAGGACGGCAAGAAGGCGAACAGGCGATTATTTTAAAACTACTCAAAAGACGAGTAGGTGAACTATCCCCAGAAATACAACAGCGCATCCAATCACTTTCGGGAAATCAATTAGAAACCCTTGGCGAAGCTTTACTAGATTTCACAAGTATGTCAGATTTACTCAACTGGTTGGAAACAAATTAACCGTATTCACTTTTCACGGTATCTAGAAAAACCAACGCGGAACCTAACCCCCTAGCCCCCTTCCCTACAAGGGAATGCTACCGTGTACACACAAGTGATTGAATCATTCCCAGTCCTCGAATTACCCCACCCTAACCCTCCCCTTGTAAAGGGGAGGGAACTAGATTTTCCGGTTTCCCCCCTTTCCAAGGGGGGATTAAGGGGGGTAAATTCAGGGTCTATGCTTGATTGCCAAGATGTGTGTACACAGTAGCCTACAAGGGGAGAGGCTTTGAATTTTCCCCATTCCCTTGTCTATTGTGTACACACAAGTTATCGAATTACTACAACCTCGAATTACCCCACCCTAACCCGGACCTTGCAAAGGGGAGGGGACTAGATTTGCCGGTTTCCTGCCTTTCTAAGGTTTTGATGATAAGATTGGGTACAAATTCTGAGTTTAACGATCGCTCAATTCCCACAAAAGGCGATCGCACATCCAAACTATTGCTAAAATTCAAGTAATTTTCCCTAAATATTTATCACCTGATTCCTATGAGTGAAACTGTCCTAGAGGTTCGTAATCTACAAGTTGAATTTTCCAGTGATGGTAGCTGTGTCAAAGCTGTGGATGATATATCCTTTGAGATTAATCGCGGTCAAACTCTAGGTATTGTGGGGGAATCAGGTAGTGGTAAGTCGGTGACATCGTTGGCTGTAATGGGTTTGCTGCAAAGTCCCGGTAAGATTAGCGGGGGTGAGGTTTGGTTTCGTTCTCAGCCTGATGCTAAACCGATTAATTTGGTAGAATTACCGACTGCACAAATGCAGCTACACCGAGGCGGTGATATCGCCATGATTTTTCAAGAACCAATGAGTTCGCTAAATCCGGTTTTTACGATTGGGTTTCAGTTAACTGAAGCCATTATGCAGCATCAGAATGTTTCGGAAACTGAAGCCAAACGCATTGCGATCGCACTCTTACAAGAAGTCAAACTTTTACCTAGTGATGATATCATACAACAGCAGTGTCTGGAAACTTCACAACATCCAGATGGATTAAAGTTGGCTAAATTAGTCAAGCAACACAAAGAAGCTATCCTCGAACGTTACCCGCATCAACTTTCTGGAGGTCAGCTACAACGGGTGATGATTGCAATGGCTATTTCTTGTAATCCTTTGCTGTTAATTGCTGATGAACCAACTACGGCTTTAGATGTGACTGTCCAAGCAACTATTCTAGACTTGTTGGCAGAATTGCAGCAAAGTCGTGATATGGCGATGATTTTTGTTACCCACGATTTGGGACTAATTTCGGAAATTGCTGACCAAGTAGCGGTAATGTACAAAGGTCAAATTGTCGAATACGGTACAGCAGAACAAATTTTTCACAGTCCTCAACATCCATATACTAAGGGTTTGGTAGCTTGTCGCCCCACACTCAACCGCCGTCCTCATAAATTGCTGACCGTTTCTGACTATATGACTGTGGAAGAAACGCCAAATGGTAAAGAAATAATTCAGGCGCAAGAACCCCCACATCCCCCAGAAATCAGCCTTGAGGAAATGTCTCAAAGATGGGACAAACCTCAACAATAAATCACCTTTATTAGAAATTCGTGACCTCCAGGTGGGTTTTCCGATCAGGGGCGTATTTGGTCGAACAAAACGCTATAACATGGCGGTTAATCATGTTTCTTTTGATGTCAAACCAGGGGAAACATTGGGTTTGGTGGGAGAATCTGGTTGTGGTAAAACTACTTTGGGTAGAAGTTTGCTGCGCTTAATTGAACCGATGGGTGGGGAGATTATTTTCGAGGGTCAAAATATCACTACTCTCAAAGGTGAAGCGTTGCAGAAATTGCGGCGAGAAATGCAAATTGTTTTCCAAAATCCTTTTAGTTCTCTCGACCCCCGGATGAAAATTGGGGATGCAGTTATGGAACCGTTGTTAATTCACTCTGTGGGGAAAACAAAGGGAAAACGTCGAGAACGTGTAGTTGAACTTTTAGAAAGAGTAGGTTTGGATGCAGATGCAATACACCGCTATCCGCATCAGTTTTCTGGTGGTCAACGCCAACGGGTTTGTATTGCGCGGACTTTGGCTTTAAATCCTAAGTTTATTATCTGCGATGAGTCGGTTTCGGCTTTGGATGTGTCTGTACAGGCGCAGGTGTTAAATCTGCTGAAGGAATTGCAAGAGGAATTTCAACTGACTTATATTTTTATTTCTCATGATTTAAGTGTAGTCAAATTTATGAGCGATCGCATCTTAGTTATGAATCGTGGTCAAATTGTCGAACAAGGAACAGCTGAGAGTATTTATCTAGAACCCAAGGAAGAATATACCCAAAGATTAATTGCTTCCATTCCTACTGGTAGTGCTGAACGGGTACGCGCTAGACAATTACGGTCACTGTAGGAATCCTATTATCGAACCGCCAAGTCGCCAAGTTCGCCAAGTGAAGAAGGAAACTCATATTTAAATTCGGTCAATGTCTAATGAATCCTCAAAAGAGTCAAAAATTTGCTTGGTTGGGAAATGCTTTAACTTTCATTGAATTTGTGGGGAATAAACTCCCTGACCCACTGACAATATTTTTCCTATTATCTTTAATGGTAATTGTTGTTAGTGCGATCGCGCAAGCTCTCAACCTCTCTGTCGTCCACCCCGGAAACGGTGAAACTATCGTTGCGGTATCCTTACTCACCCCTGAAGGTATCCGCCGTATTTTCACCTCTGCTGTCAAAAACTTTACCGATTTTCCCCCTTTGGGTGCTGTGCTGGTGGCTATGTTAGGCGTAGGAGTTGCCGAATACAGTGGTTTACTGTCAGCAGTATTACGCAAAATAGTATTAATTGCCCCCAGTAAATTTATCTGTCCCGTAGTAGTATTTGCGGGAATCATGGCTAACCTCGCTGCTGATGCGGGTTATGTGGTACTTGTACCTTTGGGCGCAATTATCTTTTTAGCTTTTCGACGACATCCTTTAGCTGGTCTAGCTGCGGCGTTTGCTGGCGTTTCGGGTGGTTTTAGTGCAAATTTACTGATTAGTTCCCTTGACCCGTTGCTGGCTGGATTAACCCAAAGTGCAGTGGAATTAATCAATCCTAGTTATCAAGTAAATGCCACTGCCAATTATTATTTTATGGCAGTTTCGACCTTTTTAATTACTGCAATTGGCTGGTTTGTCACTGAAAAAATTGTTGAACCAAGATTGGGTAATTATGTCGGAGAAGTAGATTTTCAGATGGAACAACTCAGCGCATCTGAAAATAAAGGTTTACGATGGGCTGGTTATGCTTTATTAGCATTTATCGGCTTTTTGCTAATCATGGTTTTACCACCACAAGGAATTTTACGACATCCAGAAAACTTTACTATCATTCCGTCACCTTTTTTGGATAGCATTGTGTTTATCATTGCCTTAGCTTTTTTGATTCCGGGAATTTTTTATGGTAAGGTTGCCGGAACTATTCAAAATGACAAAGATGTGGCTAAGGCTTTGAGCAATTCGATGAGTGCTATGGGATATTATATCGTTTTAGCATTTATTGCGGCTCAATTTATTGCCTATTTTAGCTGGAGTAATTTGGGCGCGATTATGTCGATTAATGGGGCGGAGTTTCTCAAGTCTACAGGGATTACAGGCGCACCATTATTAATATTATTTATTTTAGTTAGTATGCTGCTGAATTTATTTGTGGGTTCGGCTTCGGCAAAGTGGGCTATTATGGCTCCTGTGTTTGTGCCAATGTTTATGTTAATGGGTTATTCTCCAGAGTTAACCCAAGCTGCATACCGCATTGGGGATTCTACAACTAATATTATTACGCCGTTGATGCCTTATTTTCCTTTGGTGGTGGCTTTTGGGCAGAAATATGATAAGAATTTAGGCATGGGGACGTTGATAGCGATGATGTTACCTTATGCGATCGCCTTTTTGTTGGGGTGGTCTATGCTGTTAATTATCTGGTTTGTTTTGGGTTTACCTCTTGGCCCTGGGGCTTTGATGAGGATTTAACTAACCGCTAAAGTTTACGGTCAGAGATAAAATAACCGTAATCCTACTTAGCTAGCATTGAAATAAACAGAATATATATTGAAGCTAATATGAAGTTTGCATAAAAGTTGCGTAAACTTACGCAAAATAGCAGCTTTTTTTCGCCATCAGAGATTAAAATTATGGAAACTTGCCTTCTTATGAATTAAGCAAGTTTTTTAGCTGATGCAATAATCTCAAGAATTGCTTAACGGGTGGTTTACTTCAAAAAAAAGCAGAAAACGCAGAATAGTAAACATGAAAAATCAAAAGTTTGATGTGGATACCTATGTTGATCAAATGTCTTTATTGTTGAATTTACAGCTAACAGATGAATATCGAAATGGTGTGTTGGCAAATTTTGAAAAAATTCAAGCGATCGCACAAGTTATTAATGAGTTTCCCTTACCGGAAAAAATTGAAGCTGCACAAGTATTTGAGCCATAAGTCCAATTAGCATATTCTTATTAAACAGAAAAAACTATCCAGATCAATGCTGATATAGGGATTTCCAGTTGAATAAGGTACTACAAGAATTGTTCCACAACAGATATAGGACTACTCTCTGATTTTTGTTGGCGTAGCCTGCGCTTTGCGCTTGCAGACACGTAGTGGACTGATAATATAGCCTGATTTTAGAGGTAAAAAACTGCCTATGAAAGCCGATAAATGCCGATCATAGGGAATTTTACTAATGGATCATTTCCATCTGGCCACGCCACTACAATACTTAATTTTTTCATAAATCAAACCGGATTCCTATACATACAGATAAATCCTGACATCAGCAGACTAGAAAACGCCATATAGTTGATAGCCTTTAAGATGAATATATCGGAGAAATTTTGCTTCTGCACTTTAGCAGTAGGAAATCGCTATCGTACCCATGCACGGATGCTAGCGAGTGATATTCAGCAACATTCACCTGCAACTTCCTTTATAGTTCTGACAGATCAGCCTACTGATTTTGAGGAATATGCTCACGTTATTGCTGTCAAACATCGATTGCAAAGCGTCCAAGGATATCATGATAAGCGTTGTGTACTTGAAAAAGCCCTGACATTGTTTGACACCTGTGTATATTTAGATTCTGATATGCGAATCCTGGGTGCTGTACCAGAAAAAATGAAGTGGCTACCTGGAATCACCGCCAGAACTGGCTGCAATATTCTTCAACACAACGCAAGCAGTAGTGAAAGAAAAGCGCTTCCAGTCATTAATCAAGTAGCAACGAAACTCAATATAAACCTTCAGCAAACACTATGGTTTCATGAATTTATGTTTGTTGTGAAGAAACAAGATGGAGCCGAGGCTGAGTTTTTAAAGCTTTGGCAGACAATTTCTTATTTTTTTGAGATGCAAGGAATTTATGGTGCAGAAGGTAACGTCATGGGATTAGCAGCTAGTTTATCAGGGTTGAACGTCAGATTTGACTCTGAAGACAGATTCCCATTTTTCAAAGACAACATCGAAAAAGTGAGAATCAAAAAAGGGCAATCAAACCTGAAGGAAAAGCAGATTTACTTCGACATCCACAAAAAAATTGAATATCCAGAACTTCCCATCTGGAGAAAGGTAATTGATAAATTGATAGCAAAATCGGTGTTTCTTTATCGATTATTCAGATTAAGAACTTTTGTCAAGCAGGATTTGGGCTTTTAGAATCTGAGATGAAAATTTTGGTGTTAACGTAATTGCAAAAAATATGAAGCTTTTTTACTACCGAGAAAATAATTTTGGTGATAAACTTAATCCTTGGCTATGGGAAAAGTTAATCCCAGGTGTAATAGATAATGACGCAACAACTAGCTTTGTTGCCATAGGTACTCTGATTAATGATGGATTACCGATTAAAACAAAAAATTCTCGCGTGAGAGTGATATTTGGGACAGGCGTAGGTTATGGCAAAGCATTGCCACAACTAGATGATTCCTATAAAATTTATTGTCTTCGTGGTCCGCTATCAGCCCAAGCTTTAGGTGTTTCAGAGAAATTAGCAGTCACAGATGGCGCTGTACTAATTAGAAACTTATTTGATAATTATCACCATAAGAAAGTATACAAATTTTCTTATATGCCTCATTATGAGCTAGCTGGAGAAAATTGGAGTTTAGTCTGCGAAAGTCTGGGATTTGGATATATTGATCCACGCTGGTCAATAGAAAAAGTTTTATCATGTATTAGCGAAACAGAAGTTTTACTTGCAGAGGCTATGCATGGTGCGATTATTGCTGATGCACTGCGTGTACCCTGGGTTCCAATCATTACTAACCCTACGATTCTGCAATTTAAGTGGCAAGATTGGTGTCAATCTATAGATGTCAAATATCAACCATCATATCTAAAACGCTTATATGAACCTCCGCAAAAAAGAGATATCTTATATCCAGTTCGTTTAACCCGCAATTGGTTAAGAAAACAAAACTCTAAAACAGAATTACTTCAAATGACCAAGAGTGTAAAGCCGACTTTAAGTAGTGATACACGTGTAGAAAATCTAACTCAACAAATGAACGAAAAGCTGGAGGAATTTAAACAAGATTTTGCTCAAGGAATATATTCTTAAATATTCAGATTGGGTGATTTCTATGGCGATATTTCTAAATAAACATGAATATTGATTTAACTAACGCTGTGTCAATTGCTGCGGCTGTGCGTACAGGCGCAGTTAGCGCGGTGGAAGTTACCCAGGCGGCTTTAGCAAAAATTGCGGCGCAGAATCCTCAACTCAATTGTTTTACGGCGATAACTGCGGAAACTGCTTTGATAGATGCAGCCAAAATTGACCGGGAAATTACCCAAGGTAAAAATCCCGGTATGTTGGCTGGTGTGCCTTTTGCGGTGAAAAATCTCTATGATATCGCTGGTTTAACAACTTTAGCCGGGTCGAAAATCAATGCCGAAAATCCCCCAGCTAGCGAAGATGCAACCGCAGTCACCAAGTTAAAACAAGCAGGTGCGGTGCTGGTTGGGGCTTTAAATATGGATGAGTACGCCTATGGCTTTGTTACAGAAAATTTCCATTATGGTGCTACTCACAACCCCCACGATTTACAACGCATAGCTGGTGGTTCCTCTGGTGGTTCGGCTGCGGCTGTAGCGGCGGGTTTAGTCCCCCTGACGCTGGGTTCTGATACGAATGGTTCAATTCGGGTTCCGGCGGCTTTATGTGGCGTGTTGGGCTTTAAACCGACTTATGGGCGCTTGTCTAGGGCTGGGGTGGCTTTATTTTCTAGCAGTCTTGACCATGTTGGCACTTTTGCCCGTTCGGTAGAGGATATTGCGATCGCTTTTGATCTGCTGCAAGGTGAAGATGAGCGTGACCCGGTTTGTACAAAACGCTCTCCCGAATTATCTGTACCACAATTATATCAAGATATTTCTCAAATTAGAATAGCGATCGCATCTGATTATTTTACTCAAGGTGCGTCACCAGAAGCCTTAGCCGCAGTCCAAAAAGTAGCCCAAGCTTTAAATGTAACTGACTATGTAAATATACCCGAAGCCCACCGCGCCCGTGCAGCCGCCTTTGTAATTACCGCTAGTGAAGGGGCAAATCTGCATTTAGAGCAATTAAAGTCCCGTCCCCAAGATTTTGATCCCGCTACACGCGATCGCTTTTTGGCTGGGGCATTAATACCGAGTGCTTGGTACATACAAGCACAAAGGTTTAGAAGTTGGTATCGCGATCGCCTGCGGGAAATCTGGCAAAATGTAGATATAATTCTCGCCCCCACTACACCGATTTCTGCACCGCTAATTGGTCAAAAAACCATGATTTTAGATGGTGAAGAAATTCTAGTGCGTCCTCATTTGGGATTATTCACACAACCATTATCCTTCATTGGCTTACCCGTCTTATCAGTCCCAGTTCAGCTTCCTGATAGTTTACCTTTGGGTGTGCAAATCATCGCCGCACCCTACAATGAAGCTTTAATTTTACGAGTTGCAGCTGTATTAGAGTCAAAAGGTGTAATTTCTGGTGAATCAGGGACTTGTTTTGGGTGAATTTATTACATGACTTTTATCAGTATACTGAAGTGCAGCATAATAACTTTATATATTGGTATCAGTTAAATACACTACTTTATCCATTTGAAAACCTGACAATATAAATATTTAACGCTACCCCCCCGAAAATAGTAGCTTTTGATCACAGTAAAGTTTCTGTAAAGTTGCTAAAAACCGCTTTACAGGCGTTAAACAGCCGTATTATGATCAGTCGTATCGAAAGCAACAAAAAAACTCGTTTTTCAGGAAAAAATACTTATGACTACCGTAAATGTATTGAAAAAGTTATCAATGGCTACCGCCGGAGCAGCAGTAATCGCTCTGGGTTTTGCAGGAACAGCACAAGCGGCTATTTTTAATTTTAGTTTTTCCAATGAGAATGGCGCAGTTAATGGTAATGTCGAAGGAACTATTGAATTAGCAGATGGTGATGGAACATTTGCTGCCACCAGTGTGATCATAACCTCTCTTCCTGGTGGTCTAGGGTTGACTGCACCAATAAACGATTTATCATCAGGTAGTCTTGAAAACGTATTTTCCGTAGTTGGTGGGCAAATTAATCTAGCTGGTACTGCATTTTTTGGTTTGATTAATGGCGGTACGGCTTTATCACTAAACAGCAGCTTTGTAGGAGGTAGTAGTTTCCTTGATGCTTTGAATGCAGCTAATTTGGGAGCTAGTGGAGTTCGAGATTTAGATAGTTCCACTCTTACTTTTACATCAGCTTCAGTAGCTTCTGTTCCCGAACCCACTACTCTCATGGGTATCTTGGGCTTGGGTGCTTTTGGTGTCACTTCACTTCGCAAACGCAAACAAGTATCCGCAGTTAAAGCATAAATCTATAATTTAATATTATTAAACTCTAGCCTTGTCAACTCCAGACATGGCATTTTTGCTGTTGATACCAGATATTCCCAACTTCTTGAAGAAAATCGCCGAAATGAATAATGTGAGGTTTAGAACTTTAAGACTTCCTATAGGACTCATCTTTGATTTATGAAACACACGTAGTAGCATGACAAGCTTAAAATGTGGCAAAAAATTGTAGGTTGGGTTGACGTTAGGAAACCCAACATCTTTGGTTGCGTTGGGTTTCGTTCCTCTACCCAACCTACGTCTCATGCACTATTTTAAGCTTGTCAATCCAGTAGTAACGCACCAAGACCCAGAAGACGGTGCGTTAGGCTAAAGCCATAACACACCCTACTGGCGTGACAAGCTTAAAATAGTGCATTAGGTAAAAAGCAGAAAACATTGATTTATCCCAATTTTCTCAAAAATCTATTGCAACATTTTAGCCTTGTCACGCCACTACATATACTTAGATTTTTTCAATAATCAAATCGGATTCCTATATGTAATTTGTTGACTAATTAAATCAATTATTTCTAAAATATTCCTACAAACACTTGCATAAACATAAGATTCTTCCTCAATATGGACATAATGAGGAAAATTTGGTAAATTAGGAAAATGCTCTACATTATCCCATCTTTTTCTTAACTGGGTTCTATTACCATCCATCCATTGATAACGATAGGTTTCTGTAATACATTGATCTCCCTTGACTTTAAAAAATTCCACCACTTCTAAAAAATCACCATTCGTTAAATTCAATCTTGCGCGAAAATAACCTTGATCGGATAATGCTCTTTCTTTAACAATAGAAATTTTATCAATTATCGAACTGGTAATTAATTTAGCTTTTATTTCTGTCAGATAATCCTGAACTATCATATTCAATTAAGATTGCAGTAACATTAAACGAGCTTCTAAATCAGACCACATTTGATAAAAAGCACTCCATTCCACAAAATCTGCTTCATCTCCTAATTGACCTGTTTTAAATTGTTGATAAAAATCTGCCGATGATAATTGATACTGTTGTTCAAATGCTTGTAAGTCATTTTCTAATTCTTTAATTTGCTGTTGAATATTTTCTCTTTCTTGATTGATAATCTTTCTGAGTGATGAAGCCAAGATATCACTATATCCTCCTTGTTGAGAAAGTGCTTCAAGAGCTTTTAATTGATTGATTATTTCTGCTTGAGTTGTCATTATTACTTCTTACTTTTAGATAATGTTTATATCTATTATAATATTTACTAGGTTATACCAATTTAATATAAAGCTGCATAAATAGAATTTAATCAGAAATCCAGTTCCCCTCCTCGCTTGCGGGGAGGGGTTAGGGGTGGGGTCGAAATAATATGCAGCCTCACAAATAATTGGTATTAGATTAGGCGCATTTCCACAGCCGATTCTAGAAGTGGGGCTGCAAGCCCTAGATGCGACGCTGCTAATCAAACAGTAAGAGGTTGTTTGAAAAGTCTAATTTATTATTAGCCCTGGCGACTAGAAGTCGCGGCTATACAGACAAAACCCGCCTACGCGGGTTAAAAACCTTAATTTTTCATTAGTCCACGGAGGTGGACTTGGCCTGTGTAGTAGCGAATTATATTCGCCCAAAACTTTTCAAACACCCTCTAAGAGCAAATGAGCAAAAGTTCTACAACAACAGGGTAATCACACCTTGTTGGTATTAAAGTTATAGGGTGAAGCTTTCAGCACAAACTCTATTAATAAAAGATGAACAAACCTATCAATCAATCGCAGACTGGTGAATGTCTTTGTTGCCATCCCTTGGCTAATCGTCGTCATTTTCTCAAATCTCTGCTTCCCGGAGCAGTAGCTTTTACTATCCTGCAATCAGCAGCACCTGCTCAAGCCGAAATTCGTCAAGCTAAAGCTTTAGTTCTCAGTTGTATTGACTTTCGGTTTTTGACCGCAGAGCGCTACTTTTTAAGGAAAAAACAATTTGATGGGGAGTATGATTGGACAGCTTTAGCCGGTGCTTCTTTAGCTGTAGCCGGATTCCCTCACCCATCTGATGCGGAAGCATTTTGGGATCAGCTAGATATATCTTATCGACTACATCAGATTAAGAAGGTGATTGTGATTGATCACCAAGATTGTGGGGCTTATGCAACCATGATTGACCCTAATTTAAGTAAAGATCCAGAGCAAGAATTGCAAGTACATACAGATTATTTGCATCGCGCTTATTGGTCAATTCGCGATCGCTATCCCGATATTGAGGTGGAACTTTATTTTGCGAATCTCAATAAAGGAGGATTTAAAATGATTTTACCTAGAGATAAGGGATAGTGAAAGTATATGAATATACTTTTTCAATATCAATAATGAGTATGGAGAGGACTAAAGTCCTCACTACGAGCCTTGGTGATGGTCTTCTGTGGTCTGTTTCCCGGAATTTGGCAGATGATGATCGCAGCAATGCTTTGTCGCCTCTGGAACTGGATCATATCCACCAGGATGGAAGGGATGACAACGCAAAATCCGCCGAGTCGCCATCCAGCCACCGCGCCAAATCCCAAATCGCTCAATGGCTTCAATAGCATACATTGAACAAGTTGGTTGAAAGCGACAAGTCGGGGGAAACAGGGGCGAAATAAACATTCTGTAACCTTTAATCAACCAAATGAATAATAGTTTCATCGCGATCGCCTAAAATCTTATAAATTAGTAATAAATGTAAAAAATTCCTATCTTGTAGTTTCTTTGTTATCTCCAGCTATCGATTTCACCTCCACTCCACCTTTGTGGCTACAAATTACCGTAGTTACAGTTTGGGTGTCACTCATTCTCCTCATCGCTTGGGTAGTATATCGCTTTGCTCAGGGCGAACCAGAAATAGTCAGGAAAATAGTTCACATTGGCACTGGGAATGTAATCATGCTGGCTTGGTGGCTCGATGTTCCCGCCAGTTTAGGCATTACAGCTTCCATTGTCGCCAGTGCCATCACTTTACTATCATACCGATTTCCCCTGCTTCCCGGTATTAATAGCGTTGGTAGGCAAAGTTTGGGAACCTTCTTTTATGCTGTCAGCATGGGCATTTTAGTGGCTTGGTTTTGGCACATAGAACAGCCCCAATATGCCGCCATCGGCATCATGGTGATGGCTTGGGGCGATGGGTTAGCCGCATTGATTGGACAGCGTTTTGGTCAACACAAGTATCAAGTTTGGGGAGCGCAAAAAAGTTGGGAAGGCTCCTTGACAATGGCTTTAGTCAGTTTTATCATCAGTAGTGGAATATTACTGAGTGTAGAAGGAAACCTTTGGCAAACTTGGGTAGTATCTTTGGCGATCGCTTTAGCAGCTACCAGTTTAGAAGCCATTTCATTTTTAGGTATTGATAATTTAACAGTGCCTTTAGGCAGTGCAGGACTGGCATTTTGGTTAATTAACATATTCTTGCACCATTCTCTCTAAAAACCAGGGATTTTTCAAAAGCTCAACAGTGTCCATCTCACAAATGGTGACATAGACATCTATAGGACTCCTATTTGATTTTTGAAAAAACTCAGTACAACTCAAAATGGCTTTTTCCCACTCCCCACTCCCCACTCCCCACTCCCCCCTACGCAAGTAAGTTCAAAAATCAAAACGGATTACTATATAAAATATGCGTGATCACAGAACCTTTGTAGAGACGTTCCACGGAACGTCTCTACATTATTTGTCACCAGATGTCTAATACGTTGTATTTTTAATAACTGTAGTTTTTATAAATTACTGTGAAGGGATAAACTCAGCAGATAATTGAAAACTCGATTATTAGATGACATAGCCGCAAAACCTGGAATATTGTCTATTTATTTTCTCAAAGTATGAATTTGGCTGTAAAAAAATCAGACTTTATATCTACTTTCAGGAGTAAATATACAAGATTGATTTCTACCTCTGGATTTATGAATTCCTCACAAACAGTGCTTATAGTTAAGGTCTTAGGTAGTCACAACCTATGTACGTAAGTGAGGCTAACAATCATGTCACATCAAATATTTACATCAGAATTGTTTGTTACTTTATCTGATGATCAACAAGAACTTGTAGCTGGCGGTGCTGACTTTGAACTAGCTGGTAGCAACTTCTCTCAAAGACGTGCCAATTTACAAGGCACAAGTAATGCCGGTCCAGATGGTAGTAGTGCCAACTCCACAGGTGACGTTACCGCTATCAATACTGCGGCACAAGACTTAATGGGATTAGGTGCAGCAGAAGTTCCTTCAATTGACGCTTTGGGCGCTGCACCAGTCCTTAACGGTGGCGGTGGTAATGGTGGTGGTGGTGGTGGTGGTGAAGGCGAAGGTTAATCAACTCAACCAGCCAAACCACTAAACCATTTCTACAGTTGACCCGGAAAGCTGATCTGTCACATTAAAGCATTATTTCATCCATCACAGTAGCAAATGGTGCATGGGGGTTATTCTCCGAATCAGCAGTGTAATTGTGTCTTCCTGACCTTACCCAAAAACTACAATTGTGATCTCGAATAACTCAACTATTGCAGAGATCGCCCTGGTGAGTTTCTTCAGGAAATATGGTGGCGCTGAACTAATGAAGCAATCTGGGTTTCCTGTTCTCAAGCGTGGAAAGTAGGCTTTAATTCCAGAATTTTCTTGCCAGTTTATTTTGGCTGATCAACAAGTGAGTATCTGGAATCTTTTGTTTAAGAATTACGTCAATGAGGCTAACAATCATGACAGAGAATATCGTATCACAATTGTGTCTTGCATTATCCGACGAGCAGCAAGAACTCGTAGCTGGCGGGGCTGACTTTGAGCTAGCTGGGAGCAATTTCGCTAACAGAATAGCAAATTTACAAGGTACAGCCAATTCAGGTCCAGATGGTAGTACTGCCACTCCACAGGTGACGTTACAGCCATTAACACTGCGGCGCAAGACTTGATGGGATTGGGTGCGGAATCAGTTCCTGACGTTGAGGCTTTGGGCGCTGCACCAGTCCTTAACGGTGGCGGTGGTAACGGACAATAATATCCAATCCGCTCTCGTAGTTTGTCAAATTGAAATTAATGGGTAATCGAACTCTGAAAAATACTTTGACAAACTACTAAAGACATCTGCAATTGCTAACTTGAATAATTGATGATTCCCAGAAGTGTTGATTATCTGGTTACTCAAAATTGCAGTAATACAGCGATTTCCAATTATATAAGGTACATCGTAGCCCCCTCATCGCTTGCGGGGAGGGGGTTGGGGGTGGGGTTTTTGTACCTCATAACACCGGGAAGTGCTGTAACGGATTCCGGAGCTTTCTGTGTGTGATTAATGTTTACACAACTTGATTATTGAGCCGAATACTCAGGATAAACTGCATCCACAGGTCAGTTTCTGGAATCCTTTTTTTGAGGATTATGTAAGTGAGACTAACAATCATGCCAAATTAGATTGGAGTTGATTGTCAGTGAGGCGAATAATTATGTCACATCAAATCATCACATCCGATTGGTTTGCAGAATTAGAATTATCCGATAAACAGCAGGAATTACTGGTTGGTGGTGTTAACTATCAACTCAAAGACAATAGTTTCGCTCAAGGAACTGCAAATACTACAAAATCAAGTGATTCTGGTCTAGAAGGAAACTCTTCGGCATCAAATACTCAGCTTGCTGATGTAAATTCTAACGCCACAAGTTTTTTATCTAGTGAACCTACAGAATTTCCGGCTCTTGCCAACTTTGAAGTATTGAATCAATTCAACAGTTGATTTTGCTATAGGACTCATATTTGATTTATGAAATGTACGTAGTCACGCCAGTAGCCAGTAGGGTGTGTTATCACGAAGTGTAACGCACCAAGACCACAGAAGACGGTGCGTTAGGCTAAAGCCGTAACACGCCCTACATATACTTTTTCTGTTGTTTTCAACGTCAACCTGTTAAATAATGCCGAGAAAAGGGGGGAGAGGAGATAGTTATGACTCGCTCAACGTAAGTGAGGACTTTGAGAAAGTTTGAGCATTCTCCTCTGTTGTTTCTAAGCGTTATCCACGTTAGATACTTGAGAAAGGATATTGGCGTACATAGTGTACTCCTTTCTTTATCCCCATTCCTAATTATACAACATCATAAACCAGATGTTAGCTGCCGTTAGCATCTTCTGTTACCGTTTTACTTTTTTTTCCCAATATTTGCCCAAGATGTAGTTAGCAACCCAATTAATTTATCCCAATCAAACCCTCCCAATCAAACCCAAGGTAGAGTACAGTGAACTCCTTTCCCCAACAAGACAACAATTTTTGGAATCGGTTTAATGAACCGACACCAGAAGAACTCAGTTTAGTTGAACCTCACGAGTTTCTTCCCCGCATCAGTAAATGGACAAACATCGGCGCTGGAGTTCTGCTAATGACATTTATGGCGGCGGCTGGTCTCACATCTGTTTTTAGTTATAATGTCACAGTCAAAGTTCCGGCGACTATTCGACCAGAAGGAGAACTAGGAATAGTTCAATCTGCCGTAATTGGCACAGTGCAGAAAATAGATGTGCAAGAAAATCAGGTAGTCAAACAAGGAGAACCCATTGCTTACATTGATGATTCACGGTTGCAAAATCAAAAAAGCCAACTAGAAAATAGTATTGAACAGAGTCAATTACAACTGCGCCAAATTGATGCTCAAATTGCTGATATTGCCACTCAGATTGCGGCTCAAAGAACCTTACTTAACCGCACAATAATCGCCGCACAAGCCGAACTCAGTGCGAGTCAGCGCAACTATGAAGACCAGCAAATGACAACTATGGCTGATTTGACCGAAGCCGAAGCTACTTGGAATTTAGCGAAATTACAACGCGATCGCCTACAACAAAATAACTTATTAACTGCAACCGTACAAGAAGCCGAACTAGCTTTAAATTTAGCAAAAAAGCAACGCGATCGCTTACAATCAGTAGTCGCATCCGGAGCAATTTCGCGCAATTTATTGGAGGAAAAACAACAGGAAGTAAAATCAGCCCAAGCCAAGCTAGAACAAGCCAAAGCTAACGCTAAAGATTTGCTCTCAGAAAAAGAACAAGCCTTAAAAATTGCCCAAATCAAACTCGAAAAAGCTCAAAATAATATCAATCCTCATAACGCAGCTATCACCATAGCCTCAGAACGAATTAAACAAGAACAAGCCAGTGGTAAATCTACCTTAGCCGCTTTGAACAGAGAACGAGAAACCCTCCTTCAACAGCGTCTAGAACTGGAAAAACAAGCTATGCGATCGCGCAAAGAACTACAACAGGTAGGAATTGACCTGAATCAAACTGTAATTCGAGCGCCAATCACAGGTACACTGTTGCAATTAAATCTGCGTCATCCTGGTCAGGTAGTACAACCAAGTCAAGCTATTGCTCAAATTGCGCCCGTCAACACTCCAATGGTGATCAAAGCATTTGTCCAGCCTCAAGACATCGACAAAGTAAAACCTGGGCAAAAAGTGCAGATGCAGGTTTCAGCTTGTCCTTATCCCAACTACGGTACTCTCCACGGGACAGTCAAAAATGTTGCCCCAGATGCCCTCCCAATGGGAAATAACAGCACCGAGCCAGGTGTTCCAGGGGCTACCCAGACAGTCGGCTACGAAACCACCATAGAAGCCGAAACCACTTATGTAGGTACAGACAATCATCAATGTCAGCTACAACCAGGAATGAAAGGTCGCGCTGATATTATTTCCCGACAAGAAACCGTACTTAATTTCATTCTCCGCAAAGCCAGATTAATCACAGATTTCTAACAAGTCTATATTGCGTAGAAAAGGGGCATTACGAATTACGAATTACGAATTACGAATTAAATTATGTTTGGTTTAATCAAACTTCAGAAAAACTATCCGTGCGTTTCACAATTAAGCGAAGAAGATTGTGGAGCAGCTTGTTTGGCAACAATTAGCAAACATTACGGTCGATTTTTAAGCATTAATCGCAGTCGAGAATCTGTAGGAACTGGACAACTAGGAACTACGTTGTTAGGTCTAAAACGTGGCTCCGAAAATTTGGGTTTTAATGCTAGAGCCGTTAAAGCTTCGCCAGAAATTATCGACAGAATCAAAGAAGTACAGTTACCAGCCATTATCCATTGGCATGGTTATCACTGGGTAGTTTTATATAACCAACAAGGCAAAAAATATGTAATTGCTGACCCCTCTGTGGGTATTCGTTATGTTGACCGCAAAGAGTTAACAGCCGCTTGGAATGGCGTGATGCTCTTACTGGAGCCAGATCCAGACCGCTTTTCTGATCAGCCCGAAGACAAACCAATGGGTGGCTTTGGACGCTTTTTAAAGCGGATTTTGCCTTATCGTGGTTTGCTGACTCAGGTTTTAATGCTGAATATTGCTTTGGGTGTACTGGCTTTGGGTTCTCCAATACTTATCCAAATTCTCACAGATGATGTTTTAGTGCGCGGAGATGTCCAACTACTAACTGTTGTCGTCGCCGCAGTTGTAGTTATGACTGTATTTAGCAGCACTTTACAATTACTGCAATCAACAATGATTGCTCACTTTGGTCAACGACTGCAATTAGGGCTTGTTTTGGAATTTGGGCGGAAAATGCTCCAGTTACCTTTAAATTACTACGAAGCCCGCCGGAGTGGTGAAATCACTAGCCGATTACGAGATATCAATCATATTAACCAGTTGGTATCACAGATAGTCGTGCTTTTACCAAGTAAATTTTTCATTGCAGTAATTTCTTTCTGCTTAATGCTGTTTTATAGTTGGAAACTCACATTAGCAGTTCTGGTAATTAGTGCTTTAATGACTTTATCTACTCTGCCTTTTTTACCTATCCTCCAACAAAAAACTCGCAATCTTTTAGTGTTAGGGGCAGAAAATCAAGGGGTGTTGGTAGAAACATTTAAGGGCGCACAGGTACTGAAAACCACAAATGCTGCGCCCCAATTTTGGGAAGAATTTCAAAGTCGTTTTGGTCGTCTAGCTAATCTAACGTTTAGCACTGTACAAATCGGAATTATTAACAATACTCTTTCTCGACTGCTTTCGAGTATTGGTGCTGTAGCTTTATTGGGGTTAGGAAGTATCTTGGTGATTCAGGGAGAATTAAGTATCGGGCAAATGTTGGCTTTTAATGTGCTACAGGTGAATGTTCTGAGTTTAATTAATTCCTTAGTGGGTTTAGTCGATGAATATTTTCGCTCTCAAACAGCAGTTTCTCGGCTTTTAGAAGTGATTGATGCGACACCGGAGGTGGTGGGAGGTAGTCAAAAGCCTGTGGCGCAAATTTCCGGCGGTGCAGATATTCATTGTTCTCATCTGACATTTCACCATCCTGGTAGAGTTGACTTGTTAGAAGATTTTTCTCTCAAGTTACCCGGTGGTCAAGCGATCGCCTTGATTGGTAAATCTGGTTGTGGTAAAAGTACCTTAGCCAAACTCTTAGCAGGTTTATATCAGCCAAATTCCGGTAATATCCGCATTGGCTCGTTTAACCTCGATGACATCGCCCTGGATTGTCTCCGACAACAAATAGTTTATGTCCCCCAAGAACCTCATTTTTGGAGTCGCTCGATTTTAGAGAATTTCCGTTTAGGAACGCCCTATATTTCTTTTGAGGAAATTGTCAAAGCTTGCGAGATTGCGGATGCAGATAGCTTTATCAGTCAACTTCCCAGTAAGTATCAAACTGTGTTGGGTGAATTTGGGGCGAATCTCTCTGGTGGACAAAGACAAAGATTAGCGATCGCTAGAGGAATTATGACTAATCCACCTGTCCTCATTTTAGATGAAGCCACAGCCGGACTCGACCCAGTGAGTGAAGCTAGCGTTTTAGATGCCATTCTAGCATCCCGCAAAGGCAAAACTACGATTTTAATTACCCATCGCCCCAGCGTTGTCAAGCGAGCCGATTGGATTGTGATGTTAGAAAAAGGTGAAGTCCATTTACAAGGAACTCCAGAGACTTTTATGGCAGAAAAAGGAGAACATCAAAAGTTTTTATCACTCTGACAATTTATCCTGGTGTGAGCAAGTAATATCATGTGGGAAAATCATATATCAAAAAATTCATTTCTTTTCCAGACTTTGACTGAAGAAGAACAAGAAAATATAGCTGGTGGGCAAAGCGACGGTATACTCGGAACCAGTAATTTTTTCTTTCAGAAAACTGACATTGAAACTGAGGCAAATAATAATTTAAATCTTGCCGATGATGAATCTGGTTCTCAAAGTACTAAATACACTTTATCACAGATTACTATGGCATCATCTACAACGTTCAGATTACCTAGTTTTAGTTTTAATACTAATAGCATAAACGATTTCATAGCCAAAGCTATAAGTGGATTATTTTCATAAATAAGCATCGGACAAAAATGCTCAATCCCCCGTCTTCTAACCTCCAGTAAGCAACCTTCTGGAGGTCTAAAAGAAGTCGGGTTTCTAAGTTTTATTCCTAATATATAAAAATATAAGAAACTCCAGAAAAATTATTTTCCTGAGTCTAAAGAAGTAAAATTAATTTCTAAGTTTCTAACCTCCGCATAATTTAATAAATTCGCTAATAGTTAATAATAAAAACATAGGTGATTCCACACCTATATTAAGTAAGTGAGGTACAAAAGTATGTTATCCCAAATCACCAAAACAGATTTGTTTGAAGAGTTATCCGCAGAACAACAAGAGCTTTTAGCAGGCGGACAAAATATGCGATTTGGCGATTCAGAACCAGAATTTGGCGGTTCAAGACCAGAATTTGGCGATTCAGAATTTGACGAGCCAGAATTTGGATCTCCAACTAGGGAGCGTGGCGGCCGTAGGAAACGTGTGATTAGTGTTCCAATCCGCTTGACTGGTACTCTTGAAGTCATTAAATAAAGACTAAGTATTAGCATGATTTCTACTTCGCCAATAGTCTTGTCTAATCAGCAGGTTTTTTACGGTCAAACGTAAAATTTGAACCATGATTTTGCACCCAACCAGAAAATTTTCTGGCATGGGTGCTACCTAAAATTTATGTAATAATTTGAGGCAAAAATTATGTCGCACAAAACAATTGAACCTGATTTATTTGTGGATTTATCCGCAGAATCACAAGAACTTATATCTGGGGGTCAAGCACGTCGTCCTGATATTATCGTTACTGGTAATCTCACTGATTCGCGCGGTCAGAGTTTCCCAGTTACAATTCTTGGCTTCATTACTGGACAAACTAGTGGTGGCGGTGGGGGCAGTCCTTTTGGTGGACCTCCTGCCAATCCTTTTGGCGGTTTCTAATAGCGCTGAGTGGGTAATTTCTTAGTAATAAATATCAAATTCCTCGCAACCTGACTTATCCTATCTTCCTAAAAAAAACTGGGATATCTAAACCCTTTCTCCTATGAGGAGAGAGGTTTTTTAATATATTTTATGTTTGAGCAAACATCCTCTCAGATTTATTGTCTTCCTCTTTCTGAAGTTATAAAGATTATTTCTAATTCCATCAGAATATTTTTGTATTTAGATTGAAAGAAACTCCTCAAAATAGCAGGATAAAAAGCAAAAATGAAATTAAATTAGTTGAAATTCATAAATATAATTTTTTCGTAAGGTTCAGAAAAACTGATATTTCAGTGAAAACTAATTTTTGCCTGTGTCAAAGGATATATTTACTGGGAATTTATTTATAACTATAGGGCAATTTAATCACTAGAAAATACGTATAGAAATAAAAGCATAGGTACAACACTCCCATGTTTTTTTACGTGTGTTCGTACCACCTATTGACGAATTTGAGGTGAAAATTATGTCAGTTCAAAACCTGAAATCTGATTTGTTGATGGATTTATCAGCAGAGGAACAGCAGCTTGTTTCTGGTGGCTACGGTTTTGGTGGCTGGGGTCCCGGTCGCGGTGGCTGGGGTCCCGGTGGCTTCGGTGGCTGGGGTCCTGGTCGCGGCGGCTTCGGTCCTGGTCGCGGTGGCTGGGGTCCCGGTTTCGGTGGCTGGAGTCGCGGTGGCTTCGGTGGCTGGGGTCCCGGTCGCTGGTTCTAATTATGCGCCAGAAGCCTACACTTACCTGTCAGGTAGGTGTAGGCAGTTCACACAATTCAGAAGCCCGTCCCCGCAGGTTTTATCGAAGCCTGTGGAGGCTTCTTTTTTGTCTACGACTTATTCATTGCTAATTAGAGAAATAGCGACTTTGCGGAAAAGCCCCCTTCACCTCTGCGTCTTCAGTAACCCAATCGAGTAAAATCGGATTGACTAACTCAGGTGCTTCATCTTGGGGGCAATGTCCCACCCCTTCCAAGGGGATGAATTTTAGCACTTGTGGATAGTTGGCTAGTTCTCTACCTAAGTCTACTGGTTCCCAGGGGTCGGCTGTTCCCCATAAGATAATGGCAGGACAAGGTAACAGAGGCAAAAGGTCTTCTGCTAGAGGTCCTGTAGAATATGAAGTAAAAGCCAGAAACACCGCTACAGCCCCTGGGTCTTTTGCTGGCGCAGTGAGAATATCAACTAATTCGTCTGTGACTATCTCTGCATTTGCGTAGGCTTGCAGCAAAATCTTGCGGACTGTTTTAGGTTTAGCAACTTGATTGAAAAAAAACTGTCCCACTGGTTTGATTGATAATATCCGTTGCAGAATTGGTGCGCCGAAACGACGAGACCAAGGTAGTGTTTCTCGTTTGCGATCGTGCAACAATCGTAATGAACAGTTAAGTAGAGCTACACCTAAAGCTACATCTGGGTTGCTGACTGCTGCTTGTAATACCACAATACAGCCAATGGAATTTCCTACTAAAAAGGCAGGTTCACCCACTACCTCCCGGCAAAAGTCGGCTAACTGCTCTCCCCATGTTTCTAGGGTGTAGTTAATTTCTCCTCCCGGTTGAGGTTTAGCTGAACCGCCAAAGCCAATCAAATCAATGGCATAAACACGGCAATTTTCTGCTAGCACGGGGATATTTTTGCGCCAGTGCCACCATGAGGCTCCAAAGCCATGTACAAGAACAACTGCGGGTCCATGAGTTCCTTGAGTCTGATAGGAGATGGGGAAACCTTGCCAAGTCCAAGTTTTGCTGTTCGTCAATGTGTTTGTGGAAGTTGTCATCGGAACTTTATGAAGATATTAATATGAGTACCAAGAAAAAATACATTTGTGGCTTTACTAAAAATTTATAATCCTGACAAATAGCAGTCCTAAATCTTTTGTAAAATCTCACTTATGAACTGTTGACTGTTGCCTATTAACAGCCAATACCCCCCACACAGTTGATTTGTGTGCTGCTTTTTGGGAATTTTGATATTAGTTCTATGATACTTCACATTTCCTCATCTTGCCGTTTCCGTACCTGGATAGGGTGAGAGAGTTAAAGCCTCTGTTTTTTCAAAAAAATGTTAGGATGTGATTTCGTATAGTTTACTAAGATTAGTATTGTTAGTAAATTCTGTACTTTCACAATTTACGGTAGCCACATTGGTCTGTAAGATCATGGGATATCAAGGATTGGCTAAAAATAGGTTTGCACCCAAAAAAGTCATCCTAATTTTCACATAAACTTTTTTGTTATTAGTTCTTTGCGGCTATAAAAGATGAATAGACTAGAAACAATTGACACACCTGTTGGTAGCTATGCACCAGATTTTGAGCTTCCAGGAATTGACAATCAAGTACACCATCTTAGCCGTTATTTAGAGAAGTTTCGTGCAGTTGGTGTGATTGCGATGTGCAACCACTGTCCTTATGTAAACTTATATCTAGAAAAATTAAAAAATATTCAAGCAGAATTTGCTTTACAGGGCTTCACGCTCATTGGCATGAATGGTAGCAGTGCTACACAACACCCGACAGAAAGTTTTGATCAGATGAAAACTTTTGCCCAAAATCATCAGTTGAATTTTCCTTATTTATGGGATTCAACCCAAGACGTGACTCGGAGTTTTGGCGCTAATAAAACGCCAATGGCTTTTCTGGTCGATAAAAATGGTATAGTGCAGTACAAAGGACAAATTGATAATTATCCTCAAGAGCCATCATCTCCCAGAGAAGATTATCTGAGAAATGCGATCGCATCTTTATTTAATGGTCAAGCAATTAACCTAGCAGAAACGGAACCAACAGGGACTTCATTGATTTGGCGAAACTAGACACATATAGTCGCTGTGCTGCTATCTTAAATTGGAGGCAATTGCAACTTTTTTGATAAAGCGTAACTTCATGGGAACGAATTACCGGCGGGTTTTACTTAAACTAAGCGGTGAAGCCTTAATGGGCAACATGGGCTATGGTATTGATCCAGAAGTGGTCAAGGAAATAGCCGAGGAAGTAGCAGAGGTGGTAGCCACCGGCGTTCAAATCGCCATCGTCGTCGGCGGTGGGAATATTTTTCGTGGCGTTAAAGCTGCGTCGGCGGGGATGGACAGGGCAGCTGCTGACTACATAGGGATGATTGCCACGGTAATGAATGCCATGACGCTACAAGATTGCTTAGAGCGAATTGGGGTACAGACGCGGGTACAAACCGCGATCGCTATGCAAGAATTAGCGGAACCGTATATCCGTCGTCGCGCTATCCGCCACCTAGAAAAAGGGCGGGTGGTAATTTTTGGTGCAGGTTCAGGAAATCCCTTCTTTACGACTGACACCGCAGCAGCCTTAAGAGCCGCAGAAATTGATGCCGAGGTGATTTTTAAAGCCACTAAGGTAGACGGAATATATGATGCTGACCCCCATATTTATCCAGAGGCCAAGCGTTACACCAGTCTCACCTACGCGCACGTTTTAGCGAAAGATTTGCGCGTTATGGATAGTACAGCGATCGCCTTGTGTAAAGAAAATAATATCCCAATCCTGGTTTTTGATTTAACGGTGCGAGGTAACGTCCGCCGTGCTGTATTGGGAGAAAAAATCGGTACCCTTGTGGGAGGTTCATGTGAAATTATCTGAAGCTGAGAGTACAATGCAAAAGACCGTTGAGGCAACTCAACGAGCTTTTAACACTATTCGCACTGGCCGCGCCAATGCGAGTTTACTAGATAAGGTCTCGGTGGACTACTACGGTTCACCCACACCTTTAAAAGTCACTGGCAAACATTACCACGCCAGATGCCAGAAGCATCTGGGTTCAGCCTTTCGATAAAGGCATGCTTAAAGCTAGTAGAGAAAGCAATTTCCCTGTCTGACTTAGGTTTAACACCCAGTAACAACGGTGCTGTGATTCGGCTAAATATACCACCATTGACAAGCGAGCGCCGGAAAGAATTCGTCCACATGGCTAGAAGGTATGCTGAAGAAGGACGCGTAGCTATTCGCAATATCCGGCGCGATGTCCAAGACTCCATTCGCAAGGAGGAAAAAGCTTCAGAAATCTCTGAAGATGAATCCAAAGACCAACAAGATAAACTGCAAAAACTCACAAAGAAGTACACTGCCAAAATAGATGACTTACTAGCAGAAAAAGAAATAGACATTACCACTGTCTAAGTCAAAATTCGTGGATAGCAGCTCATAGAGTAGAGTAATATCAACTAGGAAGACTGGAGAATATTGTATAAATTCTTCAGTCTTTATGTATTGTGATAGAATCATATGGTAATGTAGCTCATAGTCCGTTCCTGGTCGAATTGTTTAAAGTCTTGCCAAAATTCTTTCTGCTTCTAAGCCTTATCAAAGGGTATTGCTCCACTGTCACACTGTCTACTGAAGTAACGCCACAGGTGTAGGAGGGATGCGGACTAAAAGATGCGATCGCAATGTTCCAGGTAGCTTGGGAGGTAAAACATATCCGTCTTCGCTCGTTTGATAAAGCTGGCTGAATTGAAACAAATCAGTGATGCTTTCCTCTGTCAAATCCACAAAATGATATGTATATTTTTGCGGACAAACCAACGTCGCAGCACAAGAATATTTTTTCACGCAAGTCCACAAACATCCCACAGACTGAATATTGAGAGTGCTGTAAGCAGAATTATTTTTTTGCACTTCCAGAAGCTTCAGCAATAGTTGATTTCCTTCAGCGCGATCGTCTGCTTCTTCGTGAGAGAGAACAGCACTGCAAGATTTACAAACAAATAAGGTATGAATTGTCATAGTTAATTGATAAAAACTCAATAAACAAAATATTTAACCCTAAATTAGCAGAAATAAAATATTTGTTTATGAAACTTATGATTGATTAATTAAATATTTAAATAAATCATCAATAATTGCGTTTGCAGCTAACATACCACTACCAATCCAGTAACTTGGAACTACATAAACTTTATTTTCTTGCACAGCTTTTAAATTTTGCCACAGGGGATTTGATTTGAGTTGCTCTAAATTCTTTTGCGCTGTTTGATTGCCTTTTTTGGTGCTATTTTCAGCCGTCCAAATAAATATCACATCACCATCGGCTTTTTCGATTAATTCCTTACCGATAGATACTTGAATCGGATTACCAAATAATTTTACGGACTCTGAAGCAGTATAATTTTGTGATTCAGGACGAGACAATCCAGCATCTTGTAAAACTATTCCGCAGAAGGAATCAAGTAGATAAAGGTTTATTTTATCTGGATAGACGCGCACTACAGAAACTTTAAGTTTTGATAAATTATTACCCATTTGCTGCTGAAATTCTTTGAGACGTTGGTAATAATTTTCCATTACTTGTTGTCCAACCTCTTTCTTACCTAACGCTACACTAATATTTGTAAATACCTCTTTCCATTTACCACTGTGTCCAAATTCAAACAAAACTGTGGGAGCAATTTTTGAAGTGAGAGGATAAATATCTTTTTGATCTTCAAAACCCGCAATTAAATCTGGTTTGAGTGCGAGAATACTTTCTAAGTTAGGTTCGCCAATCTTACCAATGTTTTGGACTCCCGTTAGCTGATCTTGCCAATATAATGAAAAATCAGAGATCACAGCACCAACAGGTTTAATTCCTAGTGCGATCGCATTTTCAGCATCATCTAAAGTCACCAGTCGCTCAAACTTTTCGGGAACACAGGTAATTCCCGCAGCGTGTTCAACATCACGACAAGCTGTGTTTGTTATTTGTTCATTCACAGGTAGAGAACCACCATGATGACAAGCGACAGATAGGAGTAGAGTACAAAATAGTACAATCCCAAATCCCCACCAGCGAGTTAAGCGTTTGAATTTGATATAACTGTCATTCATGATGGTTACTTCTACCCCAAACCTGAGTTATTTAAAATGTCACAGAAAAACTACCAATAACTGTTAATGGTGCGCCCGGTTCTATGGCTACTCTCCCAAAATTTGCTCCTTGGAAATACTTTTGATTAAACAGATTTTGGATATTAATCCCAGCCCGCCAATTATCACGTTGATAGTAAATTGCTGCGTCTGTTCTCAGATAACTGGGGATGATATAGGTATTGCTGAAGTCACCTTGGCGATCGCCTATATAAAACAACCCTACACCAAAACCTAAACCTTGCAAATCACCTTGTTGCAATTCGTAAGTTGTCCACAAACTAGCTGTATTAAATGGGACATTGGGTGGACGATTCTCCGCCAAACCATCATTATCTTTAGTAATCTCGGCATCAATATAGGAATAAGATGCGATCACATTCCAACCAGGACTAATTTCTCCAGCCACATTGAGTTCAATACCTTGGTTGCGTTGTTCACCTATAGGAAGAAGAAAGTCTGGATTAGCAAGATCAGTTGTAGCAATGTTTGATTTTGTAATACTATAAGCTGCCAAAGTAGCTGCTAATCTACCATCCAAAAATTCACCTTTTACTCCTACTTCGTATTGATTTCCCCGCTCAGATTCTAGAAATGAACCATCTACTCTTGTACCAAAATTTGGTTGAAATGATTGGCTGTAACTAGCATAAAGAGAAATAGGTTCAATAGGTTGATAAACAATACCCAATCTGGGAGTGAAAGCGGAATCGTAGCGACCAGATTCAGAACCATCCCGTAAATTTTTACTGTTTTGATCGACAATATCAAAACGTCCACCCACAAGCAATTTGAAATTATCTGCAAACGCTATTTGGTCTTGCAAGAAAATTCCTAAACCATCGTTGCTATCCTGGTTATTACGCACAACGTTGGTTAATTCGTCTAAACCAGGTCTGGGTATGGCGTTGTAAACTGGATTGAATACATCAATATCTGGTGTAATTCCTCCTGGTAATCGCTTCTGAGTTCCTCCTGATGTAGCTCTAGCTAAGTCAACACCAAACAAAAGAGTATGATTAATTGAACCTGTCGCAAACTTACCAACTACATCAGTTTGTAAAGTATAATTTTCGCTATAGTCATCATTGGATCTAAAGTTCCGTGTGAGAATGCCTGTTGTTTCGTCTAATCTCACAGGTTCAGCACGATAATCAAAATCATCTGAACTTTGATATCGGAAAGCATTACGGATTTTCCAATTATCGTTAAAGTTATGCTCTAAACGATAGCTCAAGCCTATTTCTTCAACTTTTCTGACATCATCTGGTTCACCAAAAAAACGCTCTAGAGGAGTGTCAATAATACCCTCACCAAAGGCTAAAAATCCCCGATCAAATGGACGCTCATCGTTGAGATAGTCAAATTGAACCGTTAAGTTAGTTGCTTTGCCAATTTCCCATTTTAAAGTGGGTGAAATAAAGAATCTTTGAACATCTTGATTAAAATCACGGAAACCATCGGAAGTTTCGTAAACAGAATTGAGCCTATAGAGCAGAGTTTTATCAGAATTTAGTGGACCTGAGATATCAATACTAGGGCGGAATGTGGAGAAACTACCCACTGACAATTCAGCATTATAGTAGGGATCTCTTAGAGGCTGCTTTGTAACTAAATTAATTACGCCCCCTGGTTGAACGCCACCATATAAAACAGAAGCTGGCCCTTTGAGAACTTCTATCCGTTCAACGTTTGCAGTCTCTCTAATACCACCTCGTCCATCTTTGAAACCATCAACTAAAATACTTCCACCAAAAGTACCATCACCAAAAAATCCCCGAATACCAATTTGGTCTGCTGTACCAGCAAACCCACCATCTTGAAGCACACCGCCAACATTCAGCAGCGCATCTCTTAAACGGGTGACTCTTTGATCTTTGATCACTTGTTCAGGAACTACTTGAATAGTCTGAGGAATGTCTCGGATCAGAGTATCAGTTCTAGTTCCAGTGGAAGCACTGGGTACACGGTATCTATTTTGCTCACCTGTGACTAATAATTCAATCGGTTCTTGAGTTTCAGTAGTTGCTTGTTCTTCTGCTGGTGTTGGTTGTGTCTCTGGTGTTTGAGTAGTAGACACGGTGGAAATAACACCAAAAATCAAACCCTCGTCACTATCAAATAACTGGACTTGGGGCGCATCGGTTTCACCTGTTACACTGATGCGAATTGTGTTCGCATTCAAATTGCTAACTGTAACTTCAGTGATTCCCGCAGTGGGGTTTTCTTGACTGACAACATCACCATTAGGTAAGCTTAATTGAGCATTAGGAATGTCAACAATATAATTATTCCCCTCACTCTGATTGGTAAGTTGCAGTTGATCTGATTGATTAGTGACTAAAATTACCTCTAAGCCTGTGTCTGTTGCTTGTAAGTTGACACCTGTTACTTGAATCAGAGACTGAGCCAGTAACTGCTGAATATTTAATTGTTCGATGTTGCTTAATTGAGAGGTTTTACCTATCGGTTTTTGGTGAGCTTCAGCCAAAACTGGTAAATTTGCCCACACCAAAGCCAAACCGGTCATCCAAGCTAGTTTCTGCACTTGATTTAACATCACTCTCTTCACCACATAAATCAGGGAATGGGGACTTAGGGACTGGGAAATTAATCTCAGTACCAACCTATACCCATGCCATTAGTTAATAATTACTATCAAGTAGATTACAGGAAATTTATCAGGTATGGGTGAATACTATGATCACTAGCCGGAGTTTTTGCGATCGCTAGACGGAGTTTTTGCGTTAGCTTTGCTGACCGGAGGTATCGCTAGACGGAGTTTTTGCGTTAGCTTTGCTGACCGGAGGTATCGCTAGCCGGAGTTTTTGATTTTTTGTCGTTTTGCGTTGAGATAAATTCCCGGATTTACGCCAAATTTACGGCGGAATGACGCAGCAAAATAACCTCGGTTGGCAAATCCTACGGCTTTTGCGGCTTCAGTTACCGTTAATCTACCGGCTGCTAACATTTGGCGCGATCGCTCCATGCGACAATCATGCAGGTAGCCAAACACTGTTGTCTCAAACACCTGCTTAAATCCCACCTTCAATTTATTGTCATTAATTCCCACCATCCGCGCCAACTCCATCAACGAAGGTGGCTGATCTAACCGCGTCAATAAAATTTCACTGGCGTAATGAATCCGCTCAATGTCTTCTGCATTTAAAATTTTGCTGGTTGTCTCCACAGTCTGAGTTTCCAGGAATTGGTCAACCTGAAGCGCCATCAATTCCCAAACTTTGCTTTCCAGATACACCCGCTTTGTGTTTCCCTGATACGGACAGCCTAACAGTTGTTGTAGTGCCATTTGCATTGCAGAGGTGGTCTTACCGTAACGTTCATAATATTTTTGATCTGATTTACGGATTAATGGTTGCAAATTTGCTGGTAATTCTCCCTTATGGCCAAACCATTGGCAAAATAAGTCAGGTTCTACATGAACACTCACCCAGGCGATCGGTTGAACTGGTGAACATTCTATACTTTCCCCTGGTGCTAAACCGCTACCAAAAAAGCCATAGCTTCCAGCCTTTATCCCTAAAAGGTCGAAAGTGTACTCAATCTGATGTTTTCTATCAGAGGATTTTGTAATTATCTCATCATGCAATTGATAGTTGCCAATATGTAAATCTAATCCTGTTCGTAAATCGATATACCGAGTGTAACCGTTACCAAGTTTCACTGGATACTGATAAGTTACATCAAATTCATCAGAGGTATCAGGTGTGGGTTGATTCTCCTCACTTTCATAGACGAGTTCATTGTAAGCGGATTGGGAGAGGATAAGAGTCATAGGGTGATTAGGTGCTGGCAATTTGACAACGGTGTGCTTAATTGTCAGCAATTGCTGATTTTAATAAGAATTACTTGCAACTATTAAACCATAATTCTCACTAAAATACTGAAGCTTTTCTGGTAATTTATATAATTAGGGCAGGCAAGATGCCCGCCCCACAAGAGATGTACAGGAATTTTCAGGTAATTAATGGATGTTGAGAAAATTATGGCAAAAATTTCTCTAAGAATGATCAGGAATAACTCTCCTGAATGATAAACACGCCGAATCTAATGTTATCTAGATTTCAAGCAATTCTGACATTACCCGTAGGGAATAATCCTGGATACATTATCCACAACCAACCAGAATTATACTCATTTCACAATAGTAATTTTACTGGGGCGTGTGATCGAGGAGAGTACAGGCACCAAGACCCAGAAGACGGTGCGTTAGGCTAAAGCCATAACACACCCTACATATACTTAGATTTTTTCAATAATCAAATCGGATTCCTATATGTCTGCAACAATTATGAAATCCCATCGCCGGAATATTGAAGTTTCCTTAGCAGACCTGATGAATGCTAGAAAAATATTCTTAAAACCCTGGCTTTTAGTAAGTAAGTCGGCACTAATATTTCAAGCTATATTAATAACTTTTAATGTAGGGTGTGTTGTCGCGTAGCGCAACGCACCGTCAAAACTTCGGCTTCTCAATCCAGCAATCTCCAAATATTCAGTTAATACAATTCGCCAAAAATGTAGATATTCAACATTTTTGCTGATCTCAAAGCCATATCATTGGAAGTTAACATCGCATTTCTAAGTTATTGGTCAAAAACGATAATTTTGGAATTTTGCACATCCCGAATTTTTGCTAGCAAATCGGATTCCTCTAGTTACAGTCAAGTTATGAAACCATGAATTTTCTTGTATGTTTAAGAAGCGAAAGACAATCAAAAGCCCTGAGTAAACTACCTAAATAAATCTGGCGTTGCTGATTTGAAGTATGAACACGCTTTGTGATCATGTCAAAACCATTGTAGAGACGTTCCATTGAACGTCTCTACATTTAAATTCATAGTTGGTTTTAGCAACGCCATAAATCTCGTATTCTCAACACTAACTCTGGTGCGCTTCTGCGCCCAGTGCGTTTGAACAATCCATATTCTACTGATTGCAGCAGTTATTTTTCAGGTAAGGTTGATGAAAAGTGATACACCATTCGGGTTAGACTCAGATAGAGAAATTGAACGCTTAATAGACGAAGTGATGTCCTCAACCCTAACTGACTTAACTGATGAACAGTACCGCAAAAAGATGCAGCGGCGTAAAGAAGTACAGGATCGGCGGATAGCCCAGGCTGTACCGGAAAAAGGGTTAATTATCGTCAATACTGGTAACGGTAAGGGTAAAACTACTGCGGCCTTGGGAATGGTGTTGCGATCGCTTGGTCATGGTTATAAAGTAGCCATTGTCCAATTCATCAAAGGTGCTTGGGAACCATCAGAAAAACAAGTTTTCAGCTTTTGGGAAGACCAGATCGAATTTCACGCTATGGGCGAAGGCTTTACCTGGGAAACTCAAGACCGCGATCGCGACCTCGATAAAGCCAGCGCCGCTTGGGAAAAATCCTTAGAATATATCCGCAATCCAGACTTCCAGCTAGGTACCTGTTGGATGAAATCAATATCGCCCTGAAAATGGCCTATTTACAAATAGACGAAGTTTTAGCAGGTTTGGCACAAAAACCACCCAATAAGCACGTAATTCTCACAGGGCGAGGCGCACCAGCAGCTTTAATCGAACGAGCAGATTTAGTCACCGAAATGACTCTCATCAAACATCCTTTCCGGGATCAAGGTGTGAAGGCGCAACCAGGAATTGAGTTTTAATTAGCGTCACTGTAAACTTCTTTACACATCTGCAAAATGCGTTGGTCGTTAGCGCTGATAGAGTTAAGCTGATGATAGTCTTGCAGTCCTACAGAGTAAGCATAACTGCTCATCTGGTCATCACTGTAGTTAGGTATTTGGAATTGATTAGCTGTAGCTATTTGATTCACACCAACTTCACCAGGAGAACTAGTAACTGTCATCGCCAATTGTCCCGATTGCTCCATAGCACCTTGAAAACAACTAAACTCCGATTGAGGCATATACAACGCCCCAGTGATTTTACCTTGACGCTGCTCAAATAGTATATACGCTTGCCCAATCTGGTGAGCTTGTGGCGATTCGCCATAGAGATAAGTCCCATCTTGTGTGGGGAAATTTACTCTTGTAGATCCCGGCGTGCGAGTAAATAGGGAGGTAGCTTCAGGTGTGGTTCTGATATTATTCAATAATTTGGCAGAAGATACAAATCTATAACGCTGTTGAAGTTGACTGTTGTCAGTATTTGAAGTGTCAAGTTGCGACTGTTGATAATTTTTTCTATTTTGAGTCTCAGTCACAATTGTCCGAATTAAATTCCTTTGTTCTCGAATTTGTCTGAGGCGAGATACAATAGGCGCTTGATGACTTGATTCGGCAAAATTAGCATCTACTTCCATCGCCCCAGATGCTGTCTGTATTTGGTTACTCAAGACTGGTTTAGTTTGTTCACTCACAACGCCCAGTGTCAGAAGTAAGCCCAGAATGGGAAGTCTCAACTGACGCGCAGCCAAGAAGTTAGTAATGTTGTTAAGCACCCGATTTCTCCTGTCAAAAAATTAACTGTTATTTACGCAGCTTACTTAAACCATAACCACATACCTATTGTTCAAGGTTCCCTCAAAGGTTTGATTTATAGTTCCAAAAAGCATAGACAAATATTTCATGCCATTTGTTTGCCGGGAATAATCCCGACAGGGCGAACTACAACGCCCCCTATCCCTAGACTAAATGCTGTCGGGACTACTTTACGTAAGATATTCAAACTACCATTGACATCAGCGTGAATCAGTTTACCATTACCTGCTTTATAAAGCTTAGTTCTGATTCTTCGGCCACTAAATTTAACTTCTTTCGCATCAGCTTTTCCATAGGTAGGAATAATATCTTGGTCTAAAAAAGAAGCCACACTGGTGTAAGACTCCTCAGAAACCAATACCTTTATCCCCACTAATTTCGCTTTATAAATCAACTGCTGTACGAATCGATTATGCGGAATACAAACAAAGTTTTGATTATTTCGTTTACCCAAATTAGCATTTTGCTTCCACAGGGGATTTTGACCAATTACTAAAGTCCCAACCCCCTGCTTCACTAAATGGTCAATAACTAACCGACTGGCTTTATGTAGATAATCATCAACTCGAAAATTCCGTTTTTTAGTTAAACTTTGCAGTTGTTTAGATGTCTTTTGATGACTTGGTAGTAAAGATTGTAATTTAGCTTTTCTGTGATTGTAATAACGATTAATGGATTTGATAATTCTCCCCGAAACCAGAACTGGTAAAAACCCAGGCTGGTTAGATGTTAAGGTAGCTAGGTTATCTATGCCTAAATCAATCGCGGCTATAGCATTAGAGTCTAAATCATGATCTAATTCCTCTTTTTCATACACAGCTTCTAGCACATAATGGTCAAGTTTTGGGACAATTCTCACCTGATTTAGATGTACATACTCTACTTTTGTTGGAATATCAATTTGTGTTTTTGACAGATGAATTACACCAGCTTTCATTTTGGGTTTACTCACAGACTGGGCTGTGTAAACTAATAAATGTCTGCCCTTGTCTTTGTGTTTATATTTGGGTAATTTTGGTCTGCCTAAAAACTTGCTTTTATCTGCTGTATATACTTGAATTGCTGCAAAAAAGCTTAACCAGTTGCGATGTAATCCTAATAATACTTGTTGGGCGACTTTGGCGGGTAAAGCTTGATATGGTTCTGTAGATTTTAATTGTTTAGCTAAACGATTGTAGTCTAGATATTTTTGAGTCAGGATAAAACTTTGGCGGATGTGGAAGTTAGCATAATTGTAGAGGTTTTTAGCAGCAAAACATAACTGATCAATCTCTTGATAGTGGGGATGATTTCGTTGAATTATATGCCGTTCGACCAACTGCATAGACTAGTTGCCAAAAATTCCAGACATGATTATATATACTAACATTTGTCGGTAATTGGCTTAATGAATTTATGTTAATTATCTGGCTTGAGATTTGCTCTATCCCCATGTATTAGCTGGTTTACTGTTCGGTTAAGCAAATTCGTGAGCCGAAAACCCTTGTAGAGACGTTCCATGGAACGTCTCTACATCCCTTAACCGAAAGGTATTGAGTGCCGATATTTTGGGGAAATTCCATAAAAAATCGCCCCCTGAGTTCAGGAGGCGCGTCACCGAAAGCGATCTGCTTTTAGCTAGCAACGTACTCTTTAACATTGGCGCGACGACGGCGCAAATGAGCAAGAGCCTGATGTTCTAGCTGGCGGACGCGCTCACGGCTAAGATTTAAGCGTTCACCCACTTTGGCTAAAGACATTTCGTTCCCATCTTCTAAACCAAAGCGCAGAGCTAAGACTTGACGTTGTTGAGGAGTGAGTTCTGCCAACAAGTTATTCAGGTCTTGACGCAAAAATTCTTGGGTGGTGTAATACTCTGGAGATGGACCTTCATCTTCGAGCATTTCTTGCAATTCCGTATCTTGGTTATCGCCGACTTTCACATCCAAGGAAACTGGTTGACGAGCCATGTTGAGATACTCGCGAATCTGCATCGGCTCTAGTTCTAGCTCGTGAGCAATTTCCGTAGGTGTCGGCGATCGCCCAAATTTTTGCGCCAGTTCTCGCTGTACTTTTTTGATTTTGTTCAGTTTTTCGGTGATATGAATTGGTAAACGAATGGTGCGTCCTTGTTGTGCGATCGCGCGGGTAATCGCTTGGCGAATCCACCAGTAAGCATAGGTGGAAAACTTATAACCCCTGGTGGGATCAAACTTCTCAACACCCCGTTCTAAACCTAGAGTTCCTTCCTGGATCAAATCCAAAAACTCCATGTTGCGCTTTTGGTATTTCTTCGCGATCGCCACCACCAAGCGCAAGTTCGCTTCAATCATCTTTTGCTTGGCTCGTTTACCTTGAGCCACAGTCTGTGTCACCTCTGCTTCCGGCAGGTTAACATGGGCAGCCCATTCTGGTAAACTTGGTTCATGATCTAGCTCCTTTGCCAAAACCTGTTTAGCATCCAGAAGCGTCATCATCTGTTGTACCTGCTTCCCAAAAATAATCTCTTCATCTCGAGTTAGCAGTGGTACACGACCAATTTCCCGCAGATAGGTTCTCACCATATCAGCCGTGAACTTGGTATTGTGGTTTTCAGTTTTGGTGTTAACAATAGCCATTGGTGCGTTGTCCTCTACTCCGTAAACACGACGGATCTTTAATAACTAAATCTGGTCTGGAAAGGTAGTACACATATCACGGAACATAGGGCGCTACCAAAAGAAGTCAATTCATACACCGCCTATGGAAGATGAAGATGCATCCCTGATATAGGTTCCTCTACCTTCCCTAAATTTTTGAATCTCTTAGAAGCACTCTTAGTTATTTGCGAAAATTCTTTTTATCCTCAGTCGCAACCTGCAACCGTAAAATATGAAGTCGATATGAGTTCCACTTATTCTATATTAAGACAAATCAACCGGATAGTAAAGTATCTCAGACAAATCTTACAATTATAATGTAAAACCGTTTTGTTTAAAAAAAATAAATTTCTTCCACCTCACTAACTATATCTATAGTGACGCTAAAACACCCTCCTCAGTTGCTTACAAGTAGCCGGATAACCGAACTGCGTCACCAGTGAAGATGGACGGATGTTACGAATCAGTTATCAGTTATCAGTTATCAGTTAAATCCCTGCTGAAACACCACAGCAATTGCTGGTAAGCGTTACTGGTGAGTCGAAATCCCCATAAGGGCAGGTTTATTCATCTCAAGAGGGATATGTAAACCAGCCCCTACCGCCTGATAACTGTTGACTGTTGACTGTTCACTGATTTAAGGCACAATCAGCACTGGACAAGGTGAAAGATTAATTACACGGGTTGTCACACTATCACTTGCGCCCTCTTCAGTCAAACCTAACCCTCTACAGCCCATGATAATTAAATCTGCCCCAATGTCATCAGCCACATCACAGATAGTAAAGGCTGGTTTACCCTGTCTTTCCAGAATCTCGGCGGTAATTCCTTGCCCAGAAAACAAGGCTTGGGCATTTTCCAGCAATTTGGAGACAACTTCTGACGACACCATTGGATCTGGACTTGGTGCATCTGCGGGTGGTTCTTCCACCACAGACAGCAGCACTAAGCGACTGCCATATTTTTGCACAACGTTGGTAACAACGTCCGCAGCTTCCCGTGCTTCTCGGCTTTGATCAATGGGAAATAGTACTGTTTTGAACATATCTCTCTCCTAGCACCCCTGACTCCGGTAAAATCTTGATGGTTCTACTTTCAAAACAATAACAAAAAGGCAATCAGGAGAGTCTATCTATGTCCAAAAAAACTTTAGCAAATTTGTCTGCTGCTGATATCTCCGGTAAACGTGCCTTAGTCCGAGTTGACTTTAACGTGCCTCTGGATGACAAAGGAAACATCACAGACGATACTCGCATTCGCGCTGCACTGCCCACCATCAAAGATTTGATGCAAAAAGGAGCTAAAGTAATTTTAGCTAGCCATTTTGGTCGTCCCAAGGGTGTAGATGATAAGTTGCGTTTGACCCCCGTTGCTAAACGTCTCTCAGAATTGCTTGGTCAAGAAGTTGTCAAAACTGATGATTGCATCGGCGATGCAGTTGCTGCCCAAGTTGGGGCTTTACAAAATGGACAAGTTCTGCTGTTAGAAAATGTCCGTTTTTACAAAGAAGAAGAGAAAAACGACCCAGAATTTGCCAAGAAACTGGCAGCCAATGCTGATTTTTATGTCAATGATGCTTTTGGGACTGCACACCGCGCCCACGCTTCTACTGAAGGTGTAACTCATTATTTGAGTCCTTCCGTAGGTGGATATTTGATCGAGAAGGAATTGCAGTATCTGCAAAGCGCGATTGAAAGTCCCCAACGTCCTTTGGTAGCGATTATTGGCGGTTCCAAAGTTTCCAGCAAAATTGGTGTAATTGAAACTTTGCTAGAGAAGTGCGACAAGCTGATCATTGGTGGTGGGATGATTTTTACATTCTACAAAGCCCGTGGTTTGAGTGTTGGTAAGTCTTTGGTGGAAGAAGACAAACTAGAACTAGCCAAGACTTTGGAAGCTAAGGCCAAGGAACGTGGCGTGGCTTTACTGCTTCCTACGGATATCGTTTCAGCCGATAAGTTTGCTCCCGATGCCAATGCTACTACTGTCAGCATTGACAATATTCCTGCTGATGGCATGGGTTTAGATATTGGACCCGATTCGATTAAAGTGTTCCAAGAAGCTTTGGCTGATTGTAAAACCGTGATTTGGAACGGCCCAATGGGTGTGTTTGAGTTTGATAAATTTGCCGCAGGTACAGAGGCGATCGCGCATACTCTGGCGGAAATTAGTAAAACTGGTACAACCACGATCATTGGTGGTGGTGACTCAGTGGCGGCTGTGGAAAAGGTTGGTTTAGCTGACCAAATGAGCCACATCTCCACTGGTGGTGGTGCTAGTTTAGAGTTGCTAGAAGGTAAAACCTTACCTGGAATTGCCGCTTTAGACGAAGCATAATCAGTTAACAGTTAACAGTGATCAGTCTCAAACTTTGATGGCTGATCATTGTTAATTTTCATATAAAGTACCGTCTTTGTGTGTGAATATGCTCTGTCCATCAGCACCGCGTTTAGCAATTAAGTCATTGTCTGGATAGTAAACCTCATCGTCTGGAGTGCGATCGCCTATTTCTAAATAAACGACCTCTACATTGGAGCGATTTACTAATTGATGTCCATCTTCCTCACCTGCTGGAAAACCTGCCATCATTCCCGGTGTGAGAATTTGCGCTCCGGCGTTAGTAACTAGGGTCACTTCACCTTCTATAATGTAAATAAACTCGTCTTGTTGGGTGTGCCAATGTCGCAAAGCAGAACAACTTCCCGGTGCTAGAGTAACTAAATTTACACCAAAATTCTGCAATCCGGCCGCATTTCCTAACGCCTGTTTGACTCTCCCGAACACCATAGGTTTAAATTTATCGGGGTAAGTTGAAGTTGTCCGACTGGGGACATTTTCATGATTAATAATCATTTGTCACTTCTCTAGATAATTGCTTGTAGTGGAACATCAATTGCAATTCACCCACTTACTGAAGATTATCAGGCAACTTGAAGCGTTATGGGTTCAGGGATAGGCTCACCTTCTGCTTGCCAAGCTTCTAAGTACATTTCAATAACTTCTTCACCGTTGTGAATTGCTTCTTCACGAGTTTTTCCGTGAGTACAAGGCATCACAACTAAATCAGAAAACTCTGGAATTGTCACCAGAAAAAGCTGATCTTCATCAGACCATTGAATAATCATGCTATATCGACTCATGAATTTTCGTCCTCCTCTTTTAACATTTCTAGTTCAGTGAGTAATTTGTCTAGTTGTTTTTCTAGGTAGAGTGGGACATCATCTCCATCCTTGCCGGGGATTGTCAGTGTTTTTCTCAGCAGAGGATGTCGCCAACGCTCATGGCTGCCCTTGCCACGCTTGGGTAAGTATATGAATCCTTGAAGCGCAATCTGAGCTTTCAACTCTCTAATTTTTCTGGGCATGAATATTATCTTGGAAATTAACTATAGGACTCCTATTTGATTTCTGAATTTATCGAACCGCCAAGCCGCCAAGGTCGCCAAGTGAAGAAGTCAAGAGGTTCAGAAATGATTTAGGACTGCTATATATAGCATTTATTAATCTAATAAAGTACACAATTATCTGCGTTTATCTGCGTCCATCTGCGTTTAATTATTACTGCTTGTACCTCACTTGAATGGGACTTAACTATATATTCCCACTTTTCTTCCCTCCAGATCCAAGAAACAAATAGGGGGTATGGATTTCAGGCATTAAACCATCAAGGGATAATTGATCAAAGCCTGAAATCACCCATTTTCGTTAATTTACCAAATAAGAAATTTGTACAGTGCGTAATTTCTAAATCATTGTTCCAAAATATAGGCAAACATTAAAGGAGCAACTATACTGGCATCAGACTCTACAACAAAACGTGGTGTGTTTTTATCTAACTTACCCCAAGTGATTTTCTCATTGGGTACTGCTCCAGAATAAGAACCATAACTGGTAGTGGAATCGGAAATTTGGCAGAAATAAGACCAGAATGGAATATCAGTCATTTCCAAATCTTGATAAAGCATCGGGACAACGCAAATGGGGAAATCTCCCGCAATTCCCCCACCAATTTGGAAAAATCCTATCCCTCTACCAGCAGAATTTTCTTTATACCAGTCCGCCAGCCACATCATATATTCAATTCCCGACTTCATTGTGCTGGGTTGAAGTTCTTTTTTCATGCAGTAGGAAGAAAAAATATTGCCCATTGTGGAATCTTCCCAACCAGGACAAACAATTGGCAATCCTTTCTGTGCAGCCGCCAACATCCAGCTATTTTTGGGGTCTATTTGATAATATTGTTCCATATCGCCAGATAGAAGCATCTTATACATGAATTCATGAGGAAAATATCTTTCCCCTTTGTCATTCGCTTCTTTCCATTGTTGGAAAATGTGCTTCTGTATTCTCCGAAAAGCCTCTTCTTCGGGAATGCAAGTATCAGTTACTCGATTAAACCCCTGTTCCAGAAGTTGCCATTCATCTTCAGGGCCTAAGTCTCGATAGTTAGGGACACGCTTATAATGATTATGGGCTACCAAATTCATAATATCTTCTTCCAGATTCGCCCCTGTACACGAAATAATCTGCACCTTATCCTGGCGAATCATTTCGGCTAAAGATATCCCCAATTCGGCTGTACTCATGGCTCCAGCCAGAGTAATCATCATCTTACCGTTATCCTCAAGATGGGCTTTGTATGCTTTAGCCGCATCAACCAGGGCGGCGGCGTTAAAATGTAAAAAATTCTCTTCGATAAATTGAGAAATAGTCCGAGTCATGAGATGTCACCCTTTGCTTGTCAATGATTAGAGAATGTCTAGCTATCGGGTAAAGTATAGCGTGAAGTCTTATGCGATCGCCTATCAAATCCTGGAAGCCATTGTCGCTATTTATACTCAGTTTTATCTAATGGAATCACGCGAGTCCAACGAAAATTTTTTAAATCCAAAGTGTAGCTATTGGTATTATCTAAATACTGTTGCTCTTGATTCACTATCGTGAAAATATCACCCCCACTAATACAGATTTTATTGGGTTCTTCATAGCAGGCTGTGTGTTTATGAATCCATCCTGGATTTTCCCCAGAAGTCTCAACTCTTTCGATCGTGAAAGTCTGAGAATGGAGTCTATAAACTGGCGTATGGTCGCAAATTCTCTTGTCTAGATAACCTAAACTGCCAATAATATATATGTATTCTCCTACCAATGTTGCTGAATGAAAATCAGTGGGCGGGAAAACATCTTCTGGATAACCATAAATTTGGAAGTCACCATCACCTTGAGCAACAATTACATCATTATAAATACAAAAATCTGGGTCATAAAAATCTTCATGTTCCCCAGCAATTACTACTATTTTGCCATCGGGTAACTCCTTAACTCCTCTTCTGTGCGTCTGTGCAATTAACTTCAGTTGGACTCAGTTTCCGGAGGTGTAGGTGTAGGTGTAGGTGTAGGCGTAGGCTCTGGTGTAGGTGTGGGTGTAGGTGTGGGTGTAGGTGTGGGTGTAGGTGTGGGTGTAGGTGTGGGTGTAGGTGTGGGTGTGGGTTCTGGTGTGGGATTTTCCGCCGCAATACTGAGTTGATAACTGAGTGGTTCTGATGCTGTGGAAGCAATCACAAACTCATAAAATCCCGATTCTGGTAATTTAGTTGATAAATCCCGTTCTGTAGAATCTTCTAAAATTTTGAATTTACCAGAGGGAGAGTATACTGATAGCAAAACTTGAGAACTGGCTTGTAGCTTGACTGTCATCAGTTGATTTTGAGCCAAGTTAGCAATAAAAATTTTACCACCAGCCGGGTGAACAGCAGGTTGCAGATTTCCCCTCATGGTTCTGCTAGTAGCACCTGCATCAAAGGTAATTCTTTCCAAAGCTGTGCGAGAAATCAAAGCATTGAGTTTATCGCTAACAAATCCATGCCAAATTTGCCCAATGGGTTGATTAATAAAATCTTTTCCCCGTTGTTCTGGAAATTTGTTAAAAAAGGCAGCATCTCCTAAATCATATAAAGCAGTACTACTAACATTGAGTTTGTTGGCTTCAACTCGCCAACGTTCGCGTTCTGCTGCTGTATAAGTTCCTAATTGCTGACGCGCCCCATTACTCAATGGAGCCAGTTTTTCTAGTAATTCGGCGGCTGTTTCATCCCATTCTGTGCGCAAACTTTCATCTTTCGGGTCTTCGCTGAGAGTGCTTCCCCGTAAACTGGGGTTATTGTCCCAAAAGTCTTGATTTACCAAGTTGACGTAAAATCTGGAATCAATACCCAATTGTTGACGGCGATTGTCTAATCTTTGCTTGCGCTGACGTTCTGCTGCGGAAAATTTCGCTGAGGAATCAGTGGGCTGGTCAACCGTGGGGGTGGGTGTGGGTTTGACTTCTCCAGGATTGCGATCGCCACTACTGACTCCCCACCAAATTCCTCCCACTGTACCCACAACTAACAGGACTGCTACCATTCCTGTGACTGGTGTTAACCAGGATGTTGGTTGAGGAGACGAGGAGGGAGATGAGGCGGATGGGGAAGCTGGACGCGCTACTGGGGAAGCTGGAGAAACAGCAACTGTAGCAGATGTTGGTGGTGGGGTAGTGGGATGTTGAGTGGGGGGATATTGAGTGGGGGGATAGCTGACTGGTGGCGAGTAGAGGGCTTGCAATACATGACTCGCTGATTGATAGCGATCGCCTGGTCTAGGAGATAGCATTTTATCTAATATTTGCCCCAAAGCCTGACTGACACTCACTTCTCGTCGCCATTGCCAAGTCAAATTATAATTATCAATCAGTTCTTGCGGCTGTTTACCTGTCAATAAAACTAGCATTGTCACAGCCAAAGCATACAAATCGCTGTGAGTAGACACCAAACCCGTTTGCATCTGTTCTGGAGGTGCAAAACCGACTTTACCTAATAAAGTGGGTGATGGGGGAGATGCATATTGTTCCGGTTGGTAATATTCCGAAGCCACGGTTGCTGCTACCTGTTTCACACCGCCAAAATCAATTAATATTGGTAATTGGTCAATGGTGCGAAGCATTAAATTATCTGGCGAGATATCCCGATGAATTACGCCCATTGAGTGGATATATTCCAAAACTGGCAGAATTTGTCCTAACAATTGCCGGATTTCCGACTCAGTAAACCGCAACCCTTGCTGCTTACGCGTATTTAATAAAGAATTGTAAGTTTGTCCTTCGACATAATCTTGCACCAAAAACAGGTATTTTTTACCTTCTAAGTTAATTCGCAGCAGTTCCCGAAAGCGGGGAATTTGGGGATGTTGCAGCTTGTAGAGAACACTAGCTTCGCGCTCAAATAATTCTTCGGCTTTCTGCACAACGTAGTCAGTTTGAACTTGAGGGGAAAATTCCTTTAAAACACAAAGTTCCCGAAAGCGGTTAATGTCTTCGGCTAAATAAGTGCGTCCAAAACCACCTTGACCAATTTGACGGACAATTACATAGCGATCGCTTAAAGTTAGACCCGGTTGAATAGTATTATTTGTATGCATAAGTTATGAGTCATAGAATTTTGGATTTTAGATTTTGGATTTACCCCACAGATAAATCTAAGGGATTTTACCATTAAGGAAGTATGGATTATTTAATTTTTACCTTACTGACTTGATCAGATGCGATCGCATACCACAGTTGACCGAAAGTTTGCTGATTCAGTTTCCCACGCTGTTGTCCTGGAAACAACCGATCAAATTTTTCATTTGTATCTTGGTTAAGTTGGTCAATTGTATAATTTCTCCATTCTCCTGCTCTGGCTTGTTGTCTCCAAATTCTCTCATTTTGTGAACTATAGCGTCCCAGTTGCCGACGAGACGCTGTACTGATATTAGCCTGTTCTATTTGATTTAATAAGTTTCTGGCAATGCCAACCCATTCAGCCCTTAATGCTGCATCTTCTGACCCATTCGTGAGGCTGCGTCTATTTAAATCTGGGTTTTCAGCATAAAATAAATTATCGACAAACTGAGTAAAAAACACTTCGGGTATTTCTAGCTGTTGGCGGCGGGTTAAAATTTGGCTGATATCATTAGAACCTTTCTCACCGCCTGGACTCCCCAGAGGATTGGGTAAACTAGGAAGTGAAGGTAGGGTAATTGTGGGTACGGTGATGGAAGCGACACTACGAATTATCGAATTTACCACGGCCCAAGTACCTGCGCCAGTTAAAACAACTAAAGCTGTTCCCCCAAGACTCACAGCAAAAGGGCGCAGCCAAACTGGCATAGTGATAGTTTGATTAACTCCTGGCGTTTTACTATGGAATTTACTGATGAGATTATGAGCGCGTTTTAGTCCCGGAGCCACCACCATAGTCTTCAGCTTGGTAACATAAGTATTGTAGGGTTTGCGGGTTATAGCAGAGGGTAAATCGCGGAGTATTTGGTCGGCTCTTTCATAGCGATCGCTCGGCTTATAAGCCAGCATCTTTTTTAACACCAACTCCAATTGACTACTGACTTTAATTTCCTTTCCCCAGTACCAAACACCTTGATAGCTGTCGTAGAGTTTTTGTGGTTCTTTACCTGTAAGCAACACTAAAACTGTAACCGCCAAAGCATATAAATCGCTATTAAAAAATACTTTACCCTGGCGTAGCTGTTCCTCCGGCGCGTAGCCCTTTTTACCTAATAAAGTATTATTCCCACCCAACTGAGTAAACCAAAAACCTTGAGCCGCCGGCAATTGCTTCACACCACCAAAGTCAATCAACATCGGCAAATTATCAGCACGCCGCCAAATCAAATTATCAGGAGAAATATCACGGTGAACAACATCTCGTGAGTGGATATAGGACAACACAGGTAAAATCTGTTGCAGTAGAGTTACCACCTCCTCTTCACTAAAAGCTTTTCCCTGGCTTTGGCGCTGCTCTAACAATTGATCATAATTGTCACCATCGATATAATCTTGCACTAAAAAGAAAAAATCTTTACTCCCTATCTCCACTTGCAGCGAAGCGTGAAAACGGGGAATTTGGGGATGTTGGAGTGTTTTTAGAACATTGGCTTCGCGCTCAAATAATTCTTTAGCTTTTTCTAAATCCTGCTGTGCTTGCACTTGAGGCGCAAATTCCTTCAACACACAAGTTTGCCGGGATTTATGGCAATCTTCCGCCAAATAAGTGCGGCCAAAACCGCCTTGACCTAATTGCCGGATAATCTGATAACGATTATTTACAACCTGCCCAAAAACCAGAGGTAATGGCTCACCACAGTGGATACAAAAACGGTTCCCACCGTTGTTTCCGTGTTGTTTACTGCAATATACCTGCATGATGCTGAAGGCTCAACTAAGGTTTTATTAACTTACTACAACTGATGCAGTTCCAGTTACGGTTATCGTCCCGACACTTCCCAGAGCAAAAGTTTGAATAAATCTGATAATAACTAAAATACTGGCAACAAGTAACAATAAACGTCATGAACGACAAATCACAAACAACGCGAGCCATTCAGGCATTTGCACATTTTGTATCTACTCCCTTGGAAACACTACTCCAACAACATCGAAATCTTCCCAGCCCAACAACAGCCTTAAATTTATTTTACGATGTCGCTGCCAATGTACCTGCTTACCAAGCTTTTTTAGCAGCACAACAAATTGACCCCACCGCTATCCAAACATTTGCGGATTTTCAGAAACTACCTGTAATTAACAAAGAAAATTATATATCGCGTTATTCTTTAGCCCAATTGTGCCGCTATGGAAAGTTAGAAGCCTGCGATATGATCGCTGCTTCCTCCGGTTCCACCGGTAAACCCACATTTTGGCCGCGTTTCTTCACTGATGAACTACAAATTGCTACACGATTTGAGCAGATTTTTCATGATAGTTTTTATGCAGATACTAGACGGACTCTAGCTATAATTTGTTTCTCATTAGGCACTTGGGTAGGTGGAATGTTTACCACTAATTGCTGTCGCTATCTTGCCAGTAAAGGCTATCCCCTGACTGTAATTACCCCTGGTAACAATAAATCAGAAATTTTGCGGATTGTCCAGGAAATCGGTGCAGCTTTTGATCAAGTAGTGTTACTAGGATATCCGCCATTTCTGAAAGATGTAGTTGATACTGGTATTACTCTGGGTGTGGAGTGGCAGCAATATCAGATTAAATTAGTGATGGCGGGAGAAGTATTCAGCGAAGAATGGCGGAGTTTGGTGGGTGAGAGAGTTGGGGCGCAAAATCCCTGCTACGACTCTGCATCACTCTACGGTACTGCGGACGCAGGTGTATTGGGTAATGAAACACCCTTGAGTATCTGCATTCGTCGGTTCCTCGCAGAACATCCAGATGCAGCCAAAGCTTTATTTGGGGAATCTCGCTTACCCACATTGGTACAATACGACCCCAGCAGTCGCTTATTTGAAGTTGAGAACAACATACTATTATTTTCTGGAGATAATGGCATTCCTTTGATCCGCTATAACATCATGGATACTGGCGGGATCATTAGTTATGATGCCATGTTTGAGTTCTTGGCAGAGTGGGGATTTGATCCTGTGGAACATCTGCGTTCTCAGACTCAGCAGTTACCCAGAGGAATTCATCCCTTACCTTTTGTCTATGTTTTCGGACGCTCTAACTTTACAGTTTCCTACTTTGGCGCGAATATTTATCCCGAAAATGTGACAGTGGGATTAGAACAAGGCAGAATTCCTGAGTGGGTAACGGGGAAGTTCGTGTTACAGGTCAAAGAAGATGCAGATCAAAACCGATTTTTGTCTATAGTTGTAGAATTAGCGCCAGGGGTAGAAAGTGGTGAAGACAAGAGACAAGCCATAACATCCTCAATTCTTTCGCAACTGTTGCGCCTCAACAGCGAGTTTGCCAACTATGTTTCCCCAGAATATCAAACCCCACAAATCACACTAGCCCCAATGGGTGATGCAGAATATTTCCCCATTGGCGTGAAACATCGTTATACGCGCGCATAGTCACTGAAACTGATGACCGTGTACGGTAATTACCTCAATTAAAGTTGGGTTTTTGTATTGCATTTTCGTAAACATCTGTTACATTAGTTTACATAAGCAGCAATTTTTGCCACATAAAAACTAGGAATATTAATTATGCCAGATACTAAGAATGTAGCTTCAAACGACCCTAACGCTTTACGCTGGGGATTCACTTCCCAAAGCGAAAACTGGAACGGTCGCTTTGCCATGATTGGTTTTGTATCCGCTATTCTATTAGAAGTGTTCTCCGGTCAAGGCTTTCTCCACTTCTGGGGTATCCTCTAAATTTATTAGGTTTGTGCTGAGTTCTGATTCCTGAGTAAAAACCAAGTTGCTTCAAGGCTTTCAGGACTCAATAATGTCCTAATCTATAAAAATTAAAAAACTCCGAACAGGCTGAGTCCATGTTCGGAGTTTAAGTATTTAATCCCCGGTTTTAAATCGTGGGAATTAGGGACTAGGGACTAGGGACTGTGTACTGGAAAGTTTTTCTCCCCTGCTCCCCTGCTCCCTACCTCTTAGTAGCGGTTACGGGAGCCGCCGCCGCCGCCCCGGCTACCACCAAAGGAACCACCTCTGTCTTCTTTGGGTTTAGCTTTATTAACTTTCAGGTCGCGTCCCATCCATTCAGCACCGTCTAGCGCTTCAATGGCTGCTGTTTCTTCAGCGTCTGAACCCATTTCAACGAAAGCAAAACCACGTACACGACCTGTTTCACGGTCAGTAGGTATTTGCACCCGTTTTACAGTTCCATACTCTTCAAACACGCCACTTAGAGCTTCTTGGGTAACGTCGTAAGAGAGATTGCCTACATAAATTGACATTGATTGTCTCCAAAATCGCAAAGATGTAGAGATTTAGATTTCGGAGATAAGTCTGTAAATACCACAAGAAAAAAGCCTGTCAATACTAAAAACAAACGCTGTCGCCGAATTAATTCTCATCTTGTGATTGTGACACATAATTTTAAATATCAGGGGGAAAGCTCAAAAAACTGTTATAAAAAGTTATGTTAAGCTAACGTCTATTTCTGTTTATAAGTCTACCCCCTTTTGGTAGATATTTCAGGATGACGATTACAGAAAAATCCCGCCCAGATTTAATATCTGAACGGGATTTTATCTTAGCTAGGATTTGAATCGCGATCGCGATTCAACCTCTGCTGGAAAACTACAAGTCAGGAGGCAAAATCACCTGATCAATCGCGTGTATTACACCATTACTAGCTTTAATATCTGCCTGAACTACGTTGGCATCATTCACCATTACACCATTAGGACTCACTTTGACAGTGATTGCACCGCCTTCAAGGCTTTTTACTTCGCCAGATTCTAAGTCAGTGGATAGAACAGTACCACTGACCACATGGTAAGTTAATAGCTTCAGCAAAACTTCTTTATTTTCTGGCTTCAACAAATCTCTCACAGCATCTGCGGGTAATTTGGCAAATGCAGCATCAGTGGGAGCAAAAACTGTTAGGTTCTCTGAACCTTGCAAAGCGTCTGTCAATCCGGCTGCTTTTAAAGCGGCAGTTAAGGTTTTAAAGTTAGGGCTAGACTCTGCCAATGATAACAAGGTTTGATTTTGAGTGCCAGGTGTCCCTGCTCCCGGAGGCGTTGCGGGAGGTGTTTCTCTGGGAGTGCGTGGACCAGGAGTAGTCGGCTCAGTCGGCTCAGTCGGCTCAGTCCGTGGACCACGGTTATAGGGAGGCTCATTGAAAATACTAGGTCTGGGATTGAGTCGTCCACTACCTGCCTGTGCTAATAAATTATTGGTTGACTCATTGGCTCCAGATGGTAGAGTGATCAGGAGACTAACGCTCGCTAACCCTACTACTCCTGCCAACTTGGTCAACAATTTGCTGTAATTTGCCTTCATAAATCTTGTTTGTCTTTCAGTTTTACAGGTCACATAAAGATTTATAACACTTCGCTACGCCAAATATCTCAATTTAGCATCTAGATTATTGGTGAAAATGACGATTACAGCACGGCGTAAATAGCACAACTATCTAAAATCAATCAACAACCTATAAAGTCAACTTTTTGACTGTTGTTCGGGCGTATTGCAATATGCCTCTGCTGACGAACGCCTTGCGGTACTATGTAATCTTATTTTTTATGTTTTTCCACACCTGAATCTCAAAGTCAGGTCACTTGAGTATATTTATTCATAAACTTGGTTTATTTGAGATTTTAATCATTCAGAAAATAAGTTTTTGATAAAAATCACGTAATTACCTACGATGAAGCAAAAATAGCCGATTTTGTTTCAAGTTTTTGAGATGAATTGCTGAATTTCTCAGGAAAATTACTTGAACTAAAGATACAATGAGAGCGTTGTGCAGTGAATCTGTTTAAAGTAGAGATTATGCTAGAATTATACCAATGGGAATTATCTCATTACTCAGAAAAAGTGCGGTTAATCCTAGATTATAAAGGGCTAGATTACCGTAAAATAGAAGTTACACCGGGAATGGGACAGGTAGATTTGTTCCGGCTGACTGGACAAAAGCAAGTGCCAGTTTTAAAAGACGGTAATAGATATATTGTTGATTCTACGGAAATTGCTAAATATTTAGACTTAGAATATCCTGAACGCCCACTCATCCCTCAAGATCCGAAGCGACGGGGTTTATGCTTATTGATGGAAGAATGGGCTGATGAGTCCATTGGTGTCAAAGGGAGAAAGGCGCTGTTTTCGGCTATTAGTCAAGACCAAAATTTCCGCAAGTCCTTATTACCGAATTCCACACCTGATATCTTCAAAACTCTTGTGGCTGGAGTACCCAGTGATGTGTTGACTGTTTTGGGTTTTGGGGTGGGTTATAGTCCAGATGTGATTAAATCAGCGATCGCGGACTTGAAACAAGACTTAGAATCGTTAACACTAATATTAGCCGATAGTCCCTATTTAACCGGAGACGAGCCAACCTTAGCTGACTTAGCAGTGGCTAGTTTATCTATATTGTTGAAGTTCCCCGAAGCCCCTTATCTTGATTTACCAGCAAGTCTCAGAGGTAAAGGTGTCCCAGGATTGGCAGATAATCCCAATTATGAACCCTTCTTTACTTGGCGCGATCGCTTGTATGCTCAATTTCGTAAACCATTAATTAGTTTACCGACCACTGGATCAGCACCGACTTCTATTCAAATTGACTAGATGATGAGATGATAAGCTAAGGGACTGTAAAAAATCTCTCTCTTCCTGACTCCTCAGTATTCTCTGTGCCTCTGTGGTTCATTGATCGGAAACCATAACTATAGAGACTTATGATCAAGTTCTCAGCACTTAAGATATGAATTCGGCACAACCATTAGGTTCAGTCATCCAAGGTTCTTTGACTGGGGGATTAGAAGTACGACTACACCCGGATATTTCTGTTGAAGATATGCGGGTGGGTAAATTTTTAGTTGTGCATGGACTGCGATCGCGCTTTTTCTGTATGCTGACTGATGTAGCATTGGGAACTGCGAATGATCGCATTATTGCTAGTCCCCCCAATTGGGAAGACACTTTTTTACGAGAAGTTTTAGCAGGTAGTGGTACTTATGGGACGATTAACCTCTCGCCGATGTTGATGTTCACACCCGAATCTGATGAATCTTTGTCGTCAAGTAATGGTAAAGCGGCTAACGGTTTTGTCCCATCAGCAACTGGTTTAGCGTCATTTCAGGCTCAAACTAGTACGACTATGGAATTACTCCCGGTGAAGACGATTCCCAGTCACTTTAGCCAAGTTTACGAAGCCAGTGTGGATGATTTTCGCCGCGTATTTGGTTGGGAAGATGACCCCCAACGGCGAAACTTCTCTATCGGTAAACCCTTAGATATGGATGTACCTGTCTGTATCGATTTAAACCGCTTTGTTGAACGCAGTAATGGCGTATTTGGTAAATCTGGGACTGGTAAATCCTTCCTCACCCGCTTACTTTTAGCTGGGGTTATCCGTAAAAATGCGGCAGTAAACTTGATATTTGATATGCACTCGGAGTATGGCTGGGAAGCGGTAGCCGAAGGTAAAAATGTTAGTACCTGTTAAAGGCTTAAAGCAACTATTTCCTGGTAAAGTGGAAGTCTACACCCTTGATCCTGAATCGACAAAACGTCGGGGTGTGCGTGATGCTCAAGAACTATATTTGAGTTATGAGCAAGTGGAAGTTGAAGATATCAAGTTATGCAGTCGAGATTTAGGCTTATCGGATGCAGCTTTGGATAATGCGAATATTTTATATAGCGAATTTGGCAAATCTTGGATTGTCCAGTTGCTGAATATGACTAACGAAGAAATCGAAATGTTCTGCGACGAAAAGCGGGGACATAAAGGTTCGATTATGGGATTACAGCGTAAACTTCTCCGCATGGATAGTTTAAAGTATATGCGCGGAGTTTGCCCACAGAATTATATTAGTAAAATTGTGCAGTCTTTGGAAGCTGGGAAGAACGTAGTTATAGAATTTGGTTCTCAGTCTAATATGCTTTCTTATATGTTGGTGACTAACATGATCACCAGAAGAATTCATGCACATTATGTCAAAAAAGCCGATACATTTTTACAAAGCAAAAATCCATGCGATCGCCCCACACCATTAATGATTACAATTGAAGAGGCGCACCGTTTTCTAGACCCAGGAGTGGTACAAAGTACAATCTTTGGAACTATCGCCAGAGAACTGCGAAAATATTTTGTAACTTTGTTAGTTGTAGACCAACGTCCATCCGGGATTGATAATGAAGTGATGTCTCAAATTGGCACACGAATCACCGCTTTGCTCAATGATGATAAAGATATTGATGCTATTTTTACAGGTGTATCTGGTGCGGGTGGTTTGCGGTCAGTATTAGCCAAATTAGATTCAAAGCAACAAGCTTTAATTTTAGGTCATGCCGTCCCCATGCCGGTGGTTGTGAAAACTCGTCCTTATGACGCAACCTTCTATGCAGAAATCGGAGACCCCGCTTGGGAAGAAAAACCAGATGCAGAAGTATTCGCTGCGGCAGAATTAGCAAAAGCTGACTTGGGTTTTTAGGTATGTATATTCTGCAAAATTAATTGACTTAAAAACAAGATTTAAGCGGAAATCTAGTTCCCCTCCTCGCTTGCACCGGAGGGGTTAGGGGTGGGGTCTCATGATGTGTGTACACCGTAGCCCAAAGAAAGAGGCTAGCGATAACGTGGTTCGTTTCATAAATATGTGAAAACAGGAAATTTTTATCTGGTAACGATTTTAAAATGTATTTCTTGAGAGTATCGCTTTTGCAGTAGCGGCGTAGCTAATAACACTCAAATTTTGTGTATAATGCTTTTGCGTAGCAAAATATCACCACCCTCACCTAATCCCCACAATCCTCACCCCCAGACATGATGAACATGATCTATTGTCTGAACCCAGACTGTCTGCACCCTAACCCTGACAATTTTAAATACTGTCAGAAATGCGGTAGTAAGTTAATGCTGACAGAAAGGTATATACCCCGCTCAATTTTAGGTCAAGGTGGTTTTGGTCGCACATTTCTAGCTACAGATCAAAATCAACCGTCCCAACCCTATTGTGTAATCAAACAGTTTTTACCCCAGGCGCAAGGGACAGATAGCATTGAAAAAGCATCCGGGTTATTTGCACAGCAAGCACAACGATTAGAAGAGTTAGGGAAACATCCACAAATTCCTGAGTTGATGGCTTATTTTATCGTAGATAATCGTCAATATTTAGTGCAAGAATTTGTGCAAGGAAACACCCTACAAGCCGAGTTAGATAATAATGGTGTATTTGGCGAAAAACAGATTAGAGAATTATTGCTAGAAATATTAGAAATCCTAGAATTTGTCCACAGTAAACAAGTAATTCACCGAGATATTAAACCAGAGAGTATCATCCGGCGCAGCAGTGACAACAAGTTATTTTTAGTAGACTTTGGCGCGGCCAAGGTAGTAAAGCAACAGCAACGCACAGCTATAGGAACAATTATCGGTTCGGCGGAATATTGCGCTCCTGAACAGTCTATGGGGAAACCCTTTTTTGTCAGTGATTTATATAGTTTAGGGGTGACTTGTCTACATTTATTAACAGGAGTTAGCCCTTTTTATTTATATAGTCACCTAGAAGGAGAATGGGTATGGCGGGATTACTTGAATGGGAATGTGGTTAGTGATAAATTGGGTAAAATTCTGAACAAGTTAGCCCATCCCATCCCCAAAGACCGTTTTCAGTCGGTTGCAGAAGTTATTCATGCTTTGCGTCCTGTGAGTCCAGCAGTTACCCCGTCATCTTGGCACGGGAAAAATGTTAACAATAACCAGGAAAAATGGGAATTAGCACTGGCTGATTTAACCCAGGTGCTGCAAATTAATCCTGATAATGCTGTAGCTTACATCTGTCGTGGTCATGTTTACGAGAAGCAGGAAAAATGGGAATTAGCCCTGGCTGATTATAATCGGGCGATCGCAATTAATCCTATTCATGATCTAGCTTACTACAAACGTGGTAACGTTTACAAGCAGCAGGAGAAATGGGAATTAGCCCTCGCTGATTATAATCGGGCGCTGGCAATTCCTGATTTGGCTGATGCTGAGAACAATCGCAGTAATGTTTATTCTGTCCAGAAAAAATGGGAATTAGCCCTGGCTGATTACAATCAGTTGCTGCAAATTAATCCCGATTTGGCTAATGCTTATATCTGTCGCGGTCATGTTTACTCTGTGCAGAAAAAATGGGAATTAGCCCTCGCTGATTATAATCGGGCGCTGGCAATTAATCCTTTTTATGATCTAGCTTACTACAAACGCGGTCATGTTTACTCTGTGCAGAAAAAATGGGAATTAGCCCTCGCTGATTATAGTCGGGCGCTGCGAAATAATCCTGATTTGGCTAATGCTTATATCTGTCGCGGTCATGTTTACTATGAGCAGAAAAAATGGGAATTAGCCCTGGCTGATTTCAACCAAGTAATCGTAATTAATCCTGATTTGGCTGATACTTACATCAATCGCGGTCTGGTTTACTATGAGCAAAAAAAATGGGAATTAGCCCTGGTTGATTACTATCGGGCGCTGACCATTAATCCCAATTTGGCTAATGCGTTCATGAATCGCGGCCATGTTTACTCTCAGCAAAAAAAATGGGAATTAGCCCTGGGTAATTACAATCGAGCGCTGGCAATTAATCCTTTTTATGATCTAGCTTACAACCGTCGCGGTCATGTTTACTCTGTGCAGAAAAAATGGGAATTAGCCCTGGGTGATTACAATCAGGCGTTGGCAATTAATCCTGATTTGGCTGAAGCTTACATCAATCGCGGTCTGGTTTACTATCAGCAGAAAAAATGGGAATTAGCTCTGGCTGATTACAATCGGTCGCTGGCAATTAATCCTGATTTAGCTGAAGCTTATATCAATCGTGGTCTTGTTTACAAGGAGCAGAAAAAATGGGGATTAGCCCTGGCTGATTTCACCCAGGTGCAGGCAATTAATCCTGATTTGGCTGAAGCTTACAAGGATTTATTCCTGGGTATTTAACCCTAAAACGCCTGAGCCAGAAGTCAAAATTCCCAATTACAGCAGTTTAGAAGTAAATTAATATACATAATTCCTTAGTGTCTTGGTGTCTTCTCCCAAAGGGAGAGGCTAGCGCCATAAGCGTTCGCGGTAGCGTGCCGGAGGCTCTAGCTATGCGGAAGGCTTTATGTGGTTCGTTTCATAAAAATTGGGAAACAACAGCCAGCACAGAGAAACAAACCAGCCATCTGAACAACTGAAACTGCCCATAAACATCAAATGTGGGTTACAGTGCAAATTCAGCGTTTTCTCCCTGAATATTTCGTAAACTACTCAGAAAAACGGATACAATCGTTTAAAATGACTCTAAATTATATTTAAGCGCTTGATATGGTAAATACATCTAACGTTCAGGTGACGATTTCTCTCACTGAACTGGGTTTGGATGATGAGGATTTGCAAAAAAAAGTCCAAAATTTGCTCCCCCAGTTAAAAAAAGTTGATGGTGTAGAAGATGCAGGTTTAGTCGCAGAGGAAAACGCACCCCAGGGTACAAGGAGTATAAGCGGCTATGTGTGGGGGTTGTTAAAAGCACAAGTTAACCCGGCGCATATTAAGACTGTGTTTAAATTTCTGGGCGATCGCTTCGGCAACAAAAGACTTAAGCTGGATCTGGAAGCGGCTGATGGCAGAAAACTCCACGTAGAAGTTAGCAATGCACAAGAATTGGAATTGGCTATCCAAAAAGCACAGGATTTTTTGAACAATACATCAAACAGCTAAAATGGCGAAAATAGCACTACTGATAGGGATTAGTGAATATAAGCCACCATTAGCACAGCTACCCAAAGCGGAGAAAGATGTTGCGGCGATGCGGGGAGTTTTGGTAGACCCAGAAAGGGGTGATTTTGCTGAGAAGGATGTCACTGTGCTGATAAATCCTCAACGGCAAGAAATGGAAACTGCTATTTTTAACTTGTATCAGAATCGTCAAAAAGATGATTTGGTACTTTTTTATTTTGCTGGTCATGGGCTGACCGTCGAAAATGGTGATTTTTACTTCTCGACTCCCATCACTCAAAAAAATAATCAAGGAGAATTAAACCTCCCCACAGCCCTAAAAGCAGAAACTGTACATAGTTATATGTATCTCAGCAAGTCTAAGAGAAAAGTGGTAATTTTAGATTGCTGTCATAGTGCTGCTTTTGCCGATGGTATGACACCCAGAGATAGTGGGGATATTGACCTGAAGCAGCAGTTAGGGGGTGAAGGAACGGCAATTCTCACAGCTTGTAGTTCTACACAAAAGGCTTGGGAGTCCGAAAGTTTAGACTTTGGGATTTATACTAATTATCTGGTAGAAGGGATTTCGACTGGCGCAGCCGATAAAAACGGGGATGGTTGGATTGCAGTAGATGAGTTGCATGAGTATGCGAAAAGCAAAGTGCAAGAAGTATCCCCCGCCATGACACCACAGATGTATTCCTTGAACCGGGGTAGTCCGATTGTTTTGGCGAAGTCGCCCAAGGATGACCCCAGGCTGAAGTATCGCAAGGAAGTTGAACGCCTCATTGATGATTTTGGCGAGTTTACTCCTATAGCCCGTCGCCTGTTAAACTCATTCCGCCATCGCTTGAAGCTTGACTCTGGTGTGGCTAATTCTATTGAAGCGGAAGTTCAAAAACCATATCAAGAGTATCAGGGTAAATTAGAAGAATATAAACAAGCCTTGGTTGAGACAATTGCAGATGAGCCGACCCTGAGTGAAAGAACTCTCAATGTCCTCAGAGAGTATCAGCAACATTTAGGTTTGAGAGATGAAGATGTAGCACCAATAGAAAAAAGGATTATTGGTCAACAAAAACTAACCGCACCTGAACCAATACCACCAAACTTAGCCAATCAATTTGAGTTTGACATAGTGAAGGTGGATGCTCAAGGGCAAATTATCAACCGCAGTCGGGGACGCGCCGAGTATTTTACAGAAGACTTGGGTAATGGTGTGGTTATAGATATGGTGAAAATTCCTGGGGGTACATTTCTCATGGGTTCGCCAAAAAATGAGCTAAAACGACGTGAGTCTGAAAGTCCTCAGCACAGCGTCACCATTCAAGACTTTTTCATGGAGAAATATACCGTCACTCAAGCTCAATGGGCAGTCGTTGCTGCTTTTGATAAAGTCAAGATTGATTTAAATCCCGACCCATCCCATTTTAAAGGTGCTAATCGACCTGTAGAATCTGTTTCTTGGGATGACGCGGTTGAGTTTTGCGCCCGAATATCTCAAAAGACTGGAAAAACCTATCGCTTACCCAGTGAAGCTGAATGGGAATATGCTTGTCGGGCGGGAAGAACTACGCCGTTTTATTTTGGTGACACAATTACCACGGATTTAGCTAATTACCGAGGGACAGACTGGGATTATCAAGGAACCACTTACCCAGGCAATTATGGTCAAGGGCCAAAGGGTGAATATCGAGAGCAAACAACCGATGTGGGAAAATTTGATGCCAACCCCTTTGGTTTATTTGATATGTGTGGTAATATATGGGAATGGTGTCAGGATGAGTGGCACGAAAATTATAATAATGCACCCGCAGACGGTAGCGCTTGGTTAAGTGATAATGATAATCAATATCAATCCCGGCTGCTGCGCGGTGGTTCATGGAACCACAATCCTGCTTGCTGTCGTTCTGCCGTGTCGCAACAGCTTCAACCCAGACTACGCGTACAACAATATCGGTTTTCGGGTTGTCTGTAGTGGTGCGGCGGCGAGGACTCTTTAGCCCTTTGCTCTTTTGCCCTCTGCACTCTGCTCTTTTTTCTTTGCCCTTCTTACCGTCTCGCGCTTGGCGCGATCAAATATTTTTTTATTTTTTGGATGAGTAATTAATATAATACATAATCCTAGCGATTTAATCAAGTGGTATTTGTAAATAATTGCTAAAAAATTAAGTCCTCCCAAGTCAGATATATATATTTGTACCCAAGCAGACGCGGAAACCCCATACAATTCACTGAAAAACTATGAACCCAGCCAGCCATGAAAATGATTTTTATGCTTGGACACAACAGCAAGCGCATCTGTTGAGAACAAGACAAATACATCAATTAGATTGGCTAAAAATTGCTGAAGAAATCGAAGATATGGGACGGTCTGAAAAACGACAATTAGCCAGTAGATTAGAAATATTAATAATGCACTTACTTAAATGGCAATTTCAGCCTAATCTCCGTTCCCGCAGTTGGCAATTAACCATCAAAGAACAACGTCTACGTTTAGAACAACTGCTGCAAGAAAATCCTAGTCTGAAATCTCATCTTACCGAAATTATAGACAAAGTTTATCCGTTGGCTACCATCAGCGCTGAAAAAGAAACAGGTTTATCTTTATTTCCTGAAACTTGTTGTTACAGCTTAACAGAAATTTTATCAGCCGATTTTTTTCCAGAATCAAATAATTGAAAAATATCCGCATATCTGTGTTAATTCATTCACATAAATAACCCTCAGATTCTCGTATTATAAAAGATTGAGTCAAAATGAGCTACTGCACAGATTAAATTTCCACCAAAGAGCGAACACTTAAAATTTCGTGATTTTTCAGTGGTTTAATATCAGTTATGGGAACGATGACAACAGCTATTGATTCACCAATAGCACTGAATACTTCTAAAACACATCCTTCTGAACCATTGCTAGGATGAGGAACAAAATCAATTAAAGTTGCCACATCACCTTGTTTTAACTGATATTCGTTTAAGTCACGATTTAAAGCCACACGCTGGTATAGTTCAAATTTCATCGAAAAGTCTCCCTGTTAGGTTTGAGTGTGATAAATTGAAACTTTCTGTCAGCAGTCCTTTGTAGCCAAACTGTAATCACTGGTAAGTTTCGCTGATTTAAGCCGATTAATTCACCAGTGACGCGATAGAACACTCCATATTCATTATCTCTATCTTTTGTTGCTAATGTTGAATCTGCCAGTTGTCGAATTGCTGCTTGTAAGAGTTTTGGGTTTTCTTGTGTAAATCCAGCTTGGGCAAGAAACTTTGATTTATCATCTTGTTCTCGTGGTACTAATAAGTAGCCGGTGATTTTTTCGTCCGCAATAATAGCATCAGACGGAATTTTCATATAAGCATTTCTACAACTTTCCTCGGTTTTTTATTTTGGCAATCATGGTGATTAGGTCAAATATACATGAAACGAGTAATTATCCCAATATAGATATAGATCCCCGACTTCTTGAAGAAGTCGGGGATCTGAACCTTCGCGCGCAAAGGCGGTTAATTAACCCAACTTTTCAAATAAATCAGCCAAAACCACATTAGAAAACAAAAACCCTTGGGGATCAGATAAACGCAACCTTTCCCCAACAACTTCCACCCAAGCCTTAGCGAAATAAGGTTGTAAACATTGGTGAATTTCTTTTACCTTTCCTTCCCCAAACTTTTCAGCCAACATTGCCAAACTCACACCGTCAGCCAACCGCAACCCCAACATTAAAGTTTCTAATAATACCTCTTCTACTGGAGTCACTTCACAATCAATTACACCCCCAGCTTTCACCCACTGGTAATACTCCTGAGTTTTGCGCGGACGAGTGAAGCGCTTTCCTTCTATATAACTCGCCGCACCCATGCCAAAAGCATAATAAGGGCGGTTTTCCCAATACACTCGATTATGCTGACATTGATGCCCAGGACGAGCATAATTAGAAATTTCGTAATGTTCATAACCAGCATTCGTCAAAACTTGCTGTGCTGTTTCGTACATTTTGACTGTGGTTTCATCCGTTGGTAATGGCTTGTCCCCAGGTTTGTAATAACGACCAAAAGCCGTCCCAGCTTCTATGGTAAGGTCATAGATAGATATGTGAGTAGGCGTTAACGTTACTGCCTGATTTAAAGAATCCTGCCATTGTTCTAAAGACTGATGCGGCAAACCTGAGATTAGGTCTAAGCTAAATTCGGCTATTTCTACTTGGTGAATTAAGTCCACAGATGTGAGAATATCTACAACAGAGTGCGATCGCCCCGCAACCTGCAATAATTCGGGTTGAAACGCTTGTACACCCAAACTTACCCGATTTACGCCAACGCTACGATAGCCAGATAGATGTGCTAAATCAAACGTGCCTGGGTCTACTTCCATAGAGATTTCTGCACCAGCAGCAATCCCAAAATGTTTTTCTAGCGTTGCCAATATCTGTTGTAACTGTTCTATAGATAGTAAAGAAGGAGTCCCACCACCAAAAAAAATTGTTTTCAGAGGTTCACCAGATGCAGCCGTCATGGCAATTTCTTGACATAGCACCTCTACATATTGAGAGATAGTACCAGATGTTTCACCCCGCAGGCGATCGCCCACCACAAACACAGGGAAATCACAATAAAAACACCGCCGCCTGCAAAAGGGAATGTGGACATAAGCAGAACTGGTAATGCCCGATATATTAACTTTTTGATTCATTATGAGAAAGAATTAATTAATTTAACTGAAAATTATAAACAACGAAAATAAGCAGTTTTTTGCAAAAAATTATCTTTATACCACAAAATCATGCAAAATATTCACAGAAAACACTTTGGTTATAATATTTGCAGATATTCCCTGCTTCAACGCCTAGTGTAAGTCAAGATTGATCAATCGCTCTTACCGATGAAAAATACTTGACTTGATAGGATCACACAATCGCAGGAAAACCACAAAACTATGCTTGATGCCATTATCATTATCTCATTCATCCTAGCTGCTGCGGGAATAGGGTTCTATAGCATTGAACTACTACCCGATGGTTCCCTAGATGCGGTCACAAATTTAGAAGCTTTACGCTTAGTTGTAGCCGTCTTTGCCGCTATTCTTGGCGGTGCTATCGGACTGAGTTTCCAAACGTCATATCGGCGCTTAGAAGTACAAGTCCGAGAAATGCCCCTAGAAATGATTTTAACTCGTGCCATTGGCTTAGTAATTGGGCTATTGCTAGCTAACTTAATGCTAGCCCCATTATTCTTGCTGCCTATCCCGCCGGATTTTGGCTTTATTAAGCCATTGGTGGCAGTTGTGGGCAGTATTTTGCTGGCTGTCACCGGGATGAATTTAGCCGATACCCACGGGCGGGGTTTATTGCGGTTCATTAATCCCAACACCGTAGAGACAATGGTAGTGGAAGGGACGCTAAAACCTGCCAATACTAAAGTTTTAGACACCAGTTGCATTATTGATGGTCGCATTGAAGCCCTACTGGAAACCGGATTTCTAGAAGGACAAATTTTAGTCCCCCAGTTTGTCTTGCAGGAATTGCAACAAGTAGCCGATGCGAGTAAAGACCAAAAGCGGGTACGGGGAAGGCGCGGATTAGAAATTCTCACGCGCATTAAGAAGGAGTACCCAGACCGGATCTTAATTAACCCCGTTGACTATGAAGACATTGCCACAGTGGATGCTAAGTTAGTCCGCTTTGCCCAAGAAATCAACGGTACACTGCTAACTAATGATTACAACTTATCGAAAGTAGCCAGTGTGCAGAAAGTGCCTGTTTTGAACGTCAATGACTTAGTAAATGCTGTGCGTTCTACTTACTTACCCGGTGATAATCTTGACCTGAAGATTCTCAAAGAAGGCAAAGAACCTAGTCAAGGCGTTGGCTACCTAGACGATGGCACAATGGTTGTGGTTGAGGAAGGTAGTAATTATGTTGGTGGTGAAGTTCGAGTAGTTGTCACCAGTGCTTTGCAAACCTCCGCCGGACGGATGATTTTTGCTAAACCCCAAGCTTCAGCTTTGGCGTGAGGTAAATGTCAGGTGCTATGAGAGTGAAATTGTGCAATCGGTGTAGTCAATCTGCACCGATTTTGTTTAGGGTGAAGTTGGAAAAAGCAGGCGACTGGATTTTTGTTTGTCGTGAATGTTGGGCGGGTGTGAGTGAAAATAACCCGTTTTATGTTTACGGTGGGACTTGGAAAGCTCGAAAAAAATAGTAAGTAAGTTTTTAGGGACTCAATCGTTAGTTATAGCGTTTCCTAGTCTACTGAGGTACGGATTTATCTGTATTTATTTAATGAATTAGTGTCTTGTCAGATAAATTCACATTTAGAGTAGACAGCAGCTTGACCACAATACTGATGTTGCTGATCTAAAAGATTCCAGAGAATACCGTCTTCGATTTGAAAGCGTTTACCTGTGCTGGTGATTCGCACACCGGAAAAATAGCTAAAGCCTTTAGTTGCTGCTTCTGCTAACAAGCGATCGCGTTCTTCTTGTGCTACCGCTTCAGCCGTTTTTCGTGAAGGTGTACGGGTAAATTCCTCCCAAGACATTTCCCATTGTTCTAAAGCTTTGCAGTTTCCATAATTAAAAATCGGATTTGCTTCTGTACCGTGAGCAGCTAAAATAAAAGGTGCTTCAAACAACGCTTGGGCTATTTCTGCGGGTGAACCACTCACATTCAACAAAGAATATCCTAGCCAATGCTGAAAACTGTTGAGAATGCGTTGGCTGCGAATGATTATAGTCTCTTGCTGCCAAGGAAATTTAATCATGCTAGTCATGGTCAGGGAAAAAATATAATACCTTGCGGAGTATAGCAGTACATTTGTATCCAAGTGTATATCTGTGGTCGAATAATTCTTGCTGTATAGCTCCATGAACAACACCATGAATTGAAAGGGTAGGCAAAAAAGATGCCCACCCTACGCTTAGGAATCTTGTAAGACTGTCTTTGATACCATCCTCGTTTTTTTGAGGTCTGCTTCCGAAAGTTCTTCTCCTGCTTGCAGACGCGTCGCAGAAGTTTGCAACACTGTGGCTGCACCTTGATCTCCTATTTGTAAGGCGGTTTTAGCAGCCGTTTGTAACATTGTCGCAGCACCGGCGCGATCGCCTTGATGCAATTTGGTTTCCGCTAACTGAGTTTGTCGATACTTGGCTAATGCCAAAATAGACTGTTGTACTGAGGGATTGAGCGCAGGTTGATAGGGCTTGACCACATCTGCATATATCGCTACCATCGGCGACACTAAGTCCTGTTGGTTCACAGATGGATCATCGTAGCGGATTTGTAAATGTCCGATGACTTGTTTACCTTCTGGTAATTGTCCCAGATAAATATTCGCCAAAACTACCCGTTCCATATCTTGCATTAAATCACCCAAGCGCACGGCAAAGCCGCCATGAGTTTCTGTTTGCACTTCTAACTCAATGGTGTCTGGGGCAACTTGGGCAATGGGTTTAAATTCTGCTAGGCGGACATGAGGAACCAAAGATAGCAACAGATAGGCATTGGTGAGCCGCACAGACTGGATGCGCCGCAATAAATGACGAAACTGGTCTAATGCTTGTTCAGGACGCTCAATGTAGGCGAGAGTGCCACCTCCGGCATCAGCAATTTTTTCCAATAAATCCTGGTTCCAATCATTACCAAAACCAAGGGTGTTGATAGTCAGGTTGATTTTAGTCGCTCTGTGGGCAAATTCTAGACAGCGCTTATTGTCATCTTTGCCAAGTTCAAATTTCCAAATCCGTAAACTGCTTTCACCATGACCATCTGTGAGTAAAAATGCTTGGGAAACTGCTCCTTTTGTCCCTTTCATCAGTTCTGTGATTCCCAGTTGTAAACCCTCGGCAATTGCCGTACCGCCGCTAGCTTTGAGTTTCTTTTTAATCTGGGCTTTAATACCTTCGAGGTCTTGGACTTTTTGGTTGGGGATAATCACTTGGGCTGAACCAGAAAAAGCTACAACCGAAATGCGGTCGCCGGAGGTGGGCGTTTCGCCATCACTGGGCTGTAGCCGATCTAATAATTGCTCTACGGCCTGAATTACTGTGGCGATGGGTTGACCATGCATCGAACCACTCTGATCGAGAATTAAGCATAAGTTGAGTGGCAAATGTTGATCAAATTCACCAGCGAGTGCAGAAATTGAAATAGATAGTTGACGTTGGTTGCTCGATTGAGCCGCATCAACATTAGTATCATTTAAGGCACAGAGCAATTGAACTTTCATTGGTGAGGAGTATCTTGCAACACGGTTTTTGAGACAATTCTGGTTTTCTTGCGATCGCTATCCGATAAGTCACCACCAGATTGAAGTTGAGTAGCATTGGTCTGTAACACTGTCGCCGCACTGTGATCCCCCATTTGCAGAGCAGTTTTCGCCGCAGTTTGCAACATTGTCGCCGCACCGGCGCGATCGCCCTGTTGCAATTTTGCCTCAGCTAACTGGGTTTGTCTGTATTTGGCTAAGGCCAAAATAGACTGTTGCACACCCGAATCTACCTCTGGTTGGTAAACCCCAGTCACATTGGCATACACGGGGATTTTATCTGTCAATAAACCCATTTTATTTTGAGCCGGGTCATCGTAGCGGACTTGGACATGAGCGATCGCCTGTTTACCTTCTGGCAACTGTCCCAGATAAATATTAGCCAATATCACCCGCTCTGCATCTTTCATTAAATCACCCAAGCGCACAGCAAAACGTCCATCGGCTTCTGGCTGTATGGGTAACTCAATCGTGTCTGGGGAAACTTGGGCAATAGGTTTGAGTTCCGCTAGCCGGATATGAGGCATCAGGGAAATCAGCAAATAAGCATTGGTTAATCCCACTGTTTGCACTCGGCTAAACAGGCGGTTAAACTCATCTGCGGCTTGTTCCGGTTTTTGAATGTGGGACAAACTACCTAAGCCAGCATCAGCGATTTTTTCTAAAATATCCTGATTCCATTTGTCACCAAATCCTAACGTGTTCAAAGTCAAATTATAGCCAGTCGCCAGTTGAGCAAACTTTAAACAGCGTTGGTTATCACCGTGTTCATTTTCGCCATCAGTTAATAAAAAGGCTTGAGAAACAGTTTCTTTTTTGCCCTTGGCTAATTCCTCTATGCCCAAACGTAAACCTTCATCAATTGCCGTCCCACCATCGGCGGCTAGGCTGTTAATTTGTTTTTTAATTTTTTCTGGGTTGGCGATGGTTTGATTAGGGACTAAGACTTTAGCACGGTGATCAAAAGCGACAACACTGAGGCGATCGCCTGGCTTGAGTTTATCAACTAAACCAATAGCCGCTTGCTTCACAGTTTCGAGAGGTCGCCCATGCATTGAACCACTATGATCTAAAATTAAGCATAAATTCAGTGGAATATTACGGTCTTCAATTTCCGCGATCGCCGAAATCGACATTGCCAACTGACGTTGACTGCTCGGTTGATGCGCGTCCAAATTACCATCATTCAAGGTAGGCTGCAAATTGACCTTCATAACCAAAAATTCCTAGTTAGCATATTTATATAAATAACTTCAAAACGCCACATCAGCACTACGGAAAAATTAGAGCAATGGGGAGTGGGGAAGAAGAGGCAGGGGGGCAGGGTGCAGGGTGCAGGGGGGAAAGAGGCAGGGGTGCAGGGGGGAAAGAGGCAGGGGGGCAGGGTGCAGGGTGCAGTGGGGAGAAGACGGTAACTTCCCAATGACCAATGACTAATGACCAATGACTAATGACTAATGACCAATTAGCGAGAAATCCACACTTGATGTAGGCTAGCATCGCGTTAGGATGTATTACAGTTAACGGCATACTTTCAGGCGATCAGTTGCTATGGACAATTCCCCCATCAAGGCTGTTCAAGCCCCTTACCAAGGTGATAGTTTTTACCGGACACCGCCGCCAGATTTACCTTCCTTATTAATCAAGGAACGAATTGTCTATCTGGGAATGCCATTAGTGCCGGCGGTTACGGAATTAATTATTGCCGAATTGCTTTATTTACAGTCCGAAGACCCCGAAAAGCCCATTAAAATCTATATCAACTCCACGGGTACTTCCGGCTATAGTGGTGAACCCATTGGCTTTGAAACCGAAGCCTTCGCCATCTATGACACGATGAAATACATCAAGCCTCCCATCCACACCATTTGTATTGGTTCGGCCATGGGTATGGCAGCGATGCTACTCAGTGCTGGCACAAAAGGTTGCCGCGCCAGTTTGCCCCATTCCTCTATTATCCTGCATCAACCGAAGAGCTACGCCCAAGGTCAAGCAACGGATATTCAAATTCGAGCCAGGGAAGTTCTGATCAACAAAGTTTCCTTAGTTGATATTCTGGCTAGTACCACAGGAAAAGCACCTGAGAAAATTACCAAGGACATGGATCGTCTGTTATACATGACTCCTTATGAAGCCAAGGAATATGGTTTGATTGACCGAGTTTTTGAGAAAGAAGAACTCGCCAATCCCCCCTTACCTGCCAGTGTTCTCTAAGTACTGTGGATAGTCATTCTGCTTGGGGAAATTCACCAATGACTAATGACTAACGACTAATGACTAAATTACAAGCGGAGTAACGAAGATGCCTATAGGTGTTCCTAAAGTTCCTTACCGGATGCCCGGAGGACAATATACAGATTGGATTAGTATTTACGATCGCCTTTACCGGGAACGGATTATTTTCCTGGGACGAGATGTTGATGATGAAATTGCTAACCAAATTATCGCGGTCATGCTGTATCTGGATTCAGATGATCCAGGTAAGGATATTTATTTATACATAAATTCCCCCGGTGGTATGGTGACATCCGGCATGGCAATTTTTGACACCATGCAACACATCAAATCAGATGTGGTGACAATTTGCGTCGGTTTAGCCGCCTCAATGGGATCATTCCTGTTAGCAGCCGGTACCAAGGGTAAAAGAATGGCATTGCCTCATTCTCGGATTATGATTCACCAGCCCTCTGGTGGTACTCGTGGACAAGCCAGCGATATCGAAATTGAAGCTAGAGAAATTCTGCGAATTCGTCACCAGCTAAACGGTATTTATGCTGATAAGACTGGTCAGGATATATCTAAGATTGAAAAAGATATGGATCGTGACTTTTTCATGTCTGCTGCTGAAGCCAAAGAATACGGTTTAATTGACCGTGTAATTGAAGAACGTCCGTAAGTCCATGGGAATCAGGAGTAGAGAATTGACCTCACCCCGTCTTTGACTTGCGTCAAAGTCTCCCCTCTCCTTACTAAGGAGAGGGGTTGGGGGTGAGGTTCTGTATTTTCTGGATATCTTCCATTCGATAGATCGGTAGATTGATGATCTCGCCTCGTTAGTCAGAGGTCATTTAATGTATAGCTTTATATGATCAATTAAGAGATAGTAGCAAGACTGGATGACTGGTATGAGTAACCATCACTAGTTAGGCACTGAAATAAATCTAGAGGAAAAATTGCCCGTTAATATATAAAACCTCATTTTTGAGACAAATATCAGGAGAGTAATACCATGCTATTCAAAAATCGCATAATAGCAGGTCAAATTTTAGCCGGAGAGTTAGCAGACTATGCTAATCGCTCAGATGCGATCATATTAGCTCTACCCAGGGGTGGTGTACCAGTTGCCTTTGAAGTTGCCAAAGCCTTAAATGCACCCTTAGATGTGCTGGTGGTGCGTAAACTGGGTGTGCCTGAACAAGAAGAACTGGCAATGGGGGCGATCGCATCCGGCGGAGTCCGGATTATTAATGAACATATTATCAACTTGGTGAACATCTCCGAAGACACAATTGCTAGAGTAGCGGCGCAAGAAGAACGAGAATTAGAACGTCGGGAACGTCTTTATCGAGGCGATCGCGCTGACCTGGATTTAGAAGGACGCATAGTCATCTTAGTAGATGATGGTTTAGCCACAGGTGCAACTATGTGGGCGGCGGTAGCATCTGTGCGGCGACAGCACCCCGCGAAAATTGTCATTGCTGTACCCGTAGCGGCTAGCGCCACTTGCCAAGAGTTACAAGTTGCGGTGGATGAAATTGTCTGCGTTGCCACACCCGACCCCTTTTATAGTGTGGGTTTATGGTACGAAGACTTTCCCCAAACAACAGATGATCAAGTTCGTCAGCTGCTAGCAAAAGCCCAAAACAGCCATCAACCATTATCTCTTACCTAAATCAGCTTTGGCCTTTGGGAATATCAAAATTGATTTTCGCCCATAGCCTATTTGGAATCTGACAAAAATATGAAAATACCACCAGAAATTACTTATCGCAATCTTGAAAAAACAACTGCGATTGATCACCTAGTACATGAAAAAATCGCCAAACTAGAAAATGTTTGCGATCGCATCAGTAGCTGCCATATTGCCATTGAAAAGGTACATGATCGCCCCCGCAGTGGTTCACCTTACCGCGTGCGGATTGATCTGACTGTACCGCCTGGTCACGAACTGGTAGCAGAAAGAAATCCCTCAGAAAGTAACCAATACGACCCTTTAGACGCGGTGATTCGAGATACTTTCAATGCCGCGCGTCAGCAACTAGTCAAACTCAACCAACGCCAACATGAAAGCGATTACGCTCACAATCAAGAAGAAGGGGAGGAAACAACCGCACTAATCACCAAACTGTTTAAAGATCGAGGCTATGGCTTCTTGAAAACTTTGGACGGTCATGAAATCTACTTCCACCGTAACAGTGTGATCCATCATGACTTTGAGCGCTTAGAAATTGGCACAGCCGTGCATTTTTCCTTTGTAGAAGGCGAAGAAGGACCCAAGCCACCACCGTCAAGATTTTTGATAAGCCAGGCGTTCGGGCTGGTAAGTCAGAGCAGACCATGATTGAACCGCCATTGGGCTGGTAGGAATAAGCCTATGAACTCACAAGTTGATCAACTCAAACAAACGGCATCTCAGTTGTTAGCCGCCATGCTATCCAACCCGCATATTTACCCAAAAGTCAGTGATGAAGGCAGCAGTGGACGCATGGAACAGCAATTAATTCTTGTCGCCGTGGAGATGGCCCAAAGTTTAAACCAACAGATAGAACATTCTTATCCCCAAGGTGAACTAGAACTAAACCAAAAAAACTAAATTATTCATCGCTTATGGAACTTCAAAGCCTGGCTTTTTTCATCGGCAGTACAATTCCCTTCAAATACACTTGCGATGGCGAAAATATTGCCCCTCCCCTAGCTTGGGATAGTCCCCCCCCAGGGACAGTCAGTTTTGCATTGGTAATGGAAGATCCTGATGCTCCCAAAGAAACTTTCACGCACTGGGTAGTCTACGATTTACCTGCTAATCTGCGTCACCTACCAGAAGGAATCACAAAAGAGCCTCATTTACCTCATGGCGGTGTTCAGGGGGTAAATGATTTTGGTGAGTTGGGTTATGGTGGTCCCTGTCCACCTGATGGAACCCATCGCTACTTTTTTAAACTCTACGCCCTTGATCAATTATTAGGATTGCCACCAAGGGCGAGCAAAACTGAACTGTTGGCAGCTATGAAAGGTCACATTTTAGAAGCTGTAGAACTAATGGGACGCTATACCAGGGAAGCGCCTGTGAGCGTTTGATTCCCTATGCGTTTCTTCCCAATCCTTTTTTTGTAGGGTGTGTTGTCGCGCAGCGCAACGCACCATCCTAAATTATAGCAACCGCCAAGGAGGTTAAGACATCAACGGATAATCAAACTTAGACACCATTCGGCTTTTAACCCACTCCCCACTCCCTACTCCCTACTCCCCAGCTATATCGGTGCGTTAGGACTAAAGTCCATAACACACCCTACCTAAATGAAAGGTTTTTCGATTTGTGTATTTTGAATTGGAGCGAAGCGAATTGACGATGGATTTATCAGGAATTAACTCCAATGGTTTGGGGGTGAATGCTTGATGGAGTATCCCAATAATCTACTTTGTGAATATTTACTTGGAGTAAAACTAAGTCGGGTTCCTCTAGTCCTTTGGGTAGCCAAGTATCAAGTTCTGGTTGCCATTGTTCTTGCATTTTGTTAGAGTCTTTAATCAGTTCTGCTGTACCTGATACGGAAACATATCGCTGCTGGTCAGGTGATGTGAAACTAATGTTTACCTGCTGATTGCGTTTAATATCATTCGCTTTTTGAGTATTGGCGGAGGTAAAGAAGCAGATTGCGCCATCGGTGCTAATATCACCGCTTTTGTACATGGGACAACTGTGCAAACAGCCATTTTGATCAATTGTGGTTAACATCCCACAGTTAATATCTGCAATCAGTTCACGCAGTTTTTGAATTTGTTGCTCTCGGTGTGTAGAAGTTGTCATGATTCTTTTATGTATCTCACTTTTCTAGACTAATCATCTTTGAAGTTTAAATTCTATGGAGCAGCGAGTTTGTAATCAAAACTTTGCTCGGTTTCATTGGGAAAAATTACTAGGCATAATCTCCAAAAGCTAGTAATAGCAATTCTTAATTCATTATGAAGAAACTTAGAATTAATTTATGTTTCTGGCTCGATTTTGGATAATTGCTATAAAGCCTCTTATTAGTATTAAGGATGTTTGTGATTAATTACCTGAGTCTAGAGGTATAATTCTGCTAAATGTTATTTTTTCCATGTATACCCCTAGAGGTAAAAGGTTTGTAGTCAGGACTTTAGTCCTGAATTAAGGGCTGAGAGCAATTACTACGAGCTAAATTACCATATTTTTACATTACTTTACATAGTTACCTTTATTCTCGCCAATTTACTTAATCCTTATGAGGTTATTTCATGGAACTTTTTATTAAGAAAGGTCTATTCACAAATTTTGTTATTATCGGGATTTTGCTTGTAGTTGCCCTTCCTACAATGAAGTCAAGTCCTAGTCCTTCTCCTTCTCTGATTACATCAATTAAAAAATTAGACAAAAAATCAGAATGCAATATCAAAGGTAATATCTCCATGAAGACAGGTAGTAAAATCTATCACCTTCCAGGTATGAAATATTATGAATCAACAGTGATCAATCCAGCCCGTGGAGAAAGGTGGTTTTGTACAGAGTCAGAGGCGATCGCCAATGGTTGGCGGAAATCACAAAGGTAGCCTTGCAGGATAACAACGCTATGCAGTGGACTGAACCTAGTACAAGTCGGCGTAAATAAACAGACCATTCAAAATCGATGAAAAGCCCATTTTATAAGCTTTTTGACTTTTGACTTTTGACTTCCGCCTTGCGGTACTAGCCAGTTGTGACGTTGTAAAAGTTATGTTATCACTAGGCGGGGAAAATAACCGTTGTTTGCCAGGGAGAAACTACATCGAAAATAACCACATAGGATCTGATTTTGCGACTTTAGGCTGATGTAAATCAAAGTAAATTTAATCAATCTTGATATATGGATGCCCTACTTGCGGAGAAAATTTACAGATGACATCTACCTTCGACTGGCAACAAGTTAATGTCCCTGAAATTGTCGATAGTCTGGTAACAATAATTTTCTCACCTCTAATTATTCCTGTTGCTGAAGCTGTAAAACAACCTGTCATCAGAAGTAGTATAAAAGAGGGTATGGCTTTATTTGAAAGGTGTCAAGAAGTAGTTGGAGAAGCAATTGAGGAATTGGAAAATAAGGCAGCAGAAGTAAATACCAATTTTACGCCAGAAACACGGCAGAGTTTTCAGCATAAAACTACCCAGAAGTATTTGACAGATGGTAGATCCTCGGTGGCTCAGGATTTTGTAAATGTCATGTCTGATTTGAATGCCGATGTTGATAGAATGACAAATGGTGTTGTAGATTTGCGGTTGCTAGTGCCTCTAAGTTTGAGTTTATTTGCTATTCGACAATTGCTAAAACAGGGTTGGCAATTTGCAGAAATTCCCTGGTATATATTGGCATGGTTTGCTTTTTATAGCTTTGTGAAACTTAATAATCAAGACGAGTTAAAATTAGTAAGCTTACCCAAAGATTAGGTAAGTATACTATAGGAATAGTGAGGTTTTGCAAGTTTTAATCGTTGACGTATTCATCAGGTTGAATCTGGTAACTATAATAATGATTGAGCATATATAGGAATCCGATTTGATTATTGAAAAAATCTAAGTATATGTAGTAGCGTGGCAAGCTTAAAATGGGGCATTAGGAAAAAGCAGACAACATTGATTTATCTCGATTTTCTCAAAAATCTATTGCAACATTTTAGCCTTGTCACGCCAGTAGGGTGTGTTATGGCTTTACGCACCGTCTTCTGTGGTCTTGGTGCGTTCCACTTCGTGAGAACACACCCTACTTGTGTTTCATAAATCAAATATGAGTCCTATAAGTTAAAATAAATAAAATAGGCTGAGTTTATAGGGGCGTTACAGGAGAAAAAATTGCTGTGATTCAAGCAATACACACTAAAGTTAAAGGGAGAGCTAGATACAAAGTTAATCAACTTTATCATTCACCATCTTTAGCTCGATATTTGGAGCGATCGCTTGCCAATTACCCAGAAATATTGTATGTTTGCGCTAATTCATTAACGAGTAATATTCTGGTTAGTTTCAAAGCTGAACATAGCTGGCAGAACATCGGCTTACTCATTGATAAAACTGTCAAAAATTATCAGAAAAAGTCTACTTTATCTCAAACCAAAAACCTGCCAAAATCTTTAAAAAATCAGAATCCCAAAGAGCAAAAAAGCGATAATTGGCATTTAATTACAGTAGATAGAGTTATAGATACATTAAATACTTCCAAAACATCAGGATTATCTGATGAGTCTGCCACAATAAATCTCACTCAATATGGTTATAATATCTTATCTGCAATCCCAACCCGTTCCTCTGCAAATATTTTAATTGACCAGTTTAAATCTTTGCCAGTTGCGTTACTAGGGGCGGCGGCGGGAATTGCCCTTGTAACTGGCGGGATGATAGATGCTATCGTGATTATGGGTGTGGTTGGTTTGAATGCAGCGATTGGATACGTCACAGAAAGCCAATCAGCAAAAATAATTCAATCTCTCCAAAATCAAGAACAAATATTAACTGGGGTAATTAGAGAAAATCAGCAGATAGAAATCCCTACAGAAAATGTGGTTGTCGGAGACATTTTATGGATCAAATCTGGTAGTTACATAGCCGCAGATGCCCGAATTATCGCAGCTGATAACTTGAGTGTAGACGAATCTGCTCTGACTGGCGAAAGTATTCCCATTCTAAAAACTATTGCGCCTTTGTCTGGTGAAAACATCCCCTTAGCTGATCGCCTGAACATGGTTTATAAGGGGACTTTTGTTACTGGCGGTCAAGGACTGGCTGTGGTGGTAGCCACAGGTAAATTTACAGAAATGGGCAAAATCCAACAACTTGTGAATGAGGCTACCTCTATAGATACTCCCCTAAAAAGACAATTAGATCAGGTGGGAAGTCAACTGGTTTTAATCGGCTTGGGAATTTGCAGTTTGGTCTTTGGTTTGGGAGTGCTGCGAGGGTATGGTTTCTTGGCGATGATGCAATCATCTATATCTCTCGCAGTAGCTGCGGTTCCCGAAGGTTTACCCACAATTGCTACCACAACTCTCGCTTTAGGTATCCGTGAAATGAGGAAGAATAATGTCCTAGTTCGCAGTCTCAGCGCGGTGGAAGCTTTGGGTTCTGTACAGACAATTTGCTTGGATAAAACTGGGACAATTACCGAAAATAAAATGTTAGTGGTGGAAATTCGGACAACCACTCAACAAATTACAGTGGGGTCAGAAAATATTAACCCCTATAGCAATGATGAACTGTTAAAGCTGATTCATATATCGGTTCTCTGCAATGAAAGTGAAGTCAGTCAACAGGAGAATGGTGAGTATGTGGTTACAGGTTCGCCAACAGAAAATGCTTTGATTAATTTGGCAATTAGTGCTGGAGTTGATGTTATTCAACTCAGACAAAAGTATGAATTGCTAGAAACCAACTTGCGAAGCGAAAACCGTAACCTCATGAGTACAATTCATGAGATTGACAATCACCACAAATTGATTGCAGTTAAAGGTAATCCCGCCGAAATGATTGAGATATGTCAATGGTGGATGAAGAATGGCCAAGTCGTGCCTTTAACAGCAAAAGATCGGCGGGAAATTGAAATGGAAAACGAAAGCTTGGCTGGAAAAGCACTGCGCGTCTTGGGAGTAGCCTACAGCCATATTGATCATGATCACAACGGCAATAATTATGAAACAGACCTGATCTGGCTGGGTTTAGTGGCGATGACAGACCCAATTCGAGTTGGTGTGAAAAAATTGATTGGGGAGTTTCATCAAGCTGGGATTGAAACAGTGATGATGACCGGAGATCAAAGTTCAACTGCTGATGCGATCGCGCAAGAATTAGAATTGAGTCGCAATGACCAACTAGAAATTCTCGATGCCACTAACCTTGATCATCTCACACCAGAGGCACTGACAGCAATCAGCGAAAAAGTTAACGTTTTTGCCCGCATCAGTCCTAGTAATAAACTGCAAATTGTCCAGGCTTTGCAAGCAGCCGGAAAAGTCGTGGCCATGACCGGCGATGGAATTAATGATGCACCAGCACTAAAGGCGGCACAAGTGGGTGTAGCAATGGGTAAAGGTGGAACCGATGTGGCGCGTGAAGTTGCAGATATCGTCCTCGAAGATGACCGACTAGAAACCATGATTATGGCTGTCAGTCGAGGGCGGACTATCTATAACAACATTAGAAAATCTGTGCATTTCCTCCTCGCCACCAACCTCAGCGAAATCATGGTCATGACCACCGCCACAGCTGCTGGTTTAGGTCAACCCTTGAATACCATTCAACTGCTGTGGCTAAATTTAGTCACTGATATTTTCCCTGGTTTATCCCTGGCTATGGAAGCACCAGAACCTGACGTATTGAGTCAGCCACCCCGCAACCCTCATGAACCAATCATCAAAAACTCAGATTTTGGCAGAATTATCTTTGAGTCAGCCACAATATCTGTCAGTACCTTAGCAGCATACAGCTATGCCATCCTCAAATACGGCATCGGGGCGCGGGCTAGCACAGTTGCTTGTCTGACCTTAACAACCGCCCAACTGCTGCATACAATTAGCAGCCGTTCCGAAACCCACAGCATATTTAGTCAAGAAAAACTACCCAACAATCCTTACTTAAATGCTGCCATTACAGGTTCATTTGCTGTACAACTCTTAGCTGTAGCCATCCCACCGCTAAGAAACCTGTTAAAGATTACCCCCATTAGTATAGTAGATAGTGCTGTAATTGGAAGTGGTGCTTTATTGCCCTTCCTCCTCAACGAAAGTACAAAGATTCAGACTTTCCCACCTGCAAAAACTGGTGTTATACCAATTAGACATCGACAGAATTTAAATATGCGTAAACTGAAACCCCTCTAGAGACGTTCCCTATTGATTTTCCTTTAAATTTAGATGCCTTTCCAGGTTTTCAATTCTTTGTCGCTGATGGGTGATTGTTTCTAGATATTTATGCGATTCATTCTCTAATTCAGCCACTTTTCCCTTATATTTAGAAATTCGCAAATTTCGTTGAATTACACTAGGAATTGAAACTAGTAAGCCTATTGAAATTCCTAGACCCAGAGTCAAAATTAGCACAATTGCTAGTGAAGCCTCAAAAATTACATTGAAAAATGTCACGCTGATAGGAACAGCATTTTGAAATGCAAACACTACAGCTAATAATGCTACCAAGATGGCAATAATGGAAAATATCCGCATTGTTAATTATGACCTCTCACTCCAGTAACTAGCCTTGGGATTATTTGACTCGCAATTACAAGAATGTCAAGATCAGGTAATCACAAGAACTTAATACAGATAAATTGGTATTAAATTGCGAGTATAATGTTATCATTAATCATTAATACTTGGTAAGTATTTTTAGTATGTCTACGCCATCTCAAGTTTTAAAGCACAGCGATTTGCTAAAACGTTTAGTGCTTGACCGTGAAACAGTCGAAGAAGTTGGTCGTGTGTCAGGACTTTTAGTAGATAGTCAGGCACAAAGAATTTTGGGTTTAACCTGTAAATCAGGATGGCTGGGTAGTAAGCAAAAAACTTTTGCTTGGAAACAAATTGAGGCGATTGGTGCTGATAGCGTTCTAGTCAGCCATCAGGATAATCACACTTCAGAAATCACTGAATCTGTTAACCCGGTGCTGGGGAGTGAGGTGTGGTCGGATAGCGGTAATAAAGTCGGAAAAATCATTGACTTGTTATTCAATGGCGAAACAGGAGATGTGATTAATTATATGTTCTCTCCGAATGGTTGGCAGGGATTAATGGAAGGGACATATTTACTTGCACCGATCATGATTTCGAGTGTAGGCGATAAGCGCGTTATTGTCTTAGAGAAAGCTGTGCAAAATCCCCCGAAATATACAGAAGGATTGAGTGAAAAAATCAGTCAAGCGACGGAATTTATTCAAAAAGATTATGAACAAACTAAACAGGATTTCAAATCTGTAAAACCAGGATTCCAGAAAGCTGTTGATCAGGATAAAGATGGCGATCGCATCAACACCGATCAGGTAGAAGAAAATATTCCTGAGACTAAATTGCAGTCAGAACCATCGCCATTCAGCGCCGAAAATGGGACTTTTTCCGATGAAATATGAGCTTTAGGTATGATTTTGAAGTTTTCGTTCCGAAGCCAGGCGATCGCAATATAAAGCCCAGACTACCCCAAATAACCCACTCAGGGAACCTGCGATCGCAGCTGTCACACCCCACCCCAAAGGTCCAGTCCAGTTAGTAATTTCCTTCAAAATAGCCGTACTAGCTTTAGTCACTATATAGGCTGTCCCGGCGGCGCTGACCGTCACTAAACCTAATTCTGCCAAAATATCTAAAAGACCTTGACGAGATAAATCTTCCTGAAAATAAATTCTCCAAATGCTGATATACATGAGGATATCAGAAGCCGTGAGAATCAACTGTCTAGGAATTTCCCCTCCTGGAGTTGGTGCAGCTGAAGCCGTACCACTACCTATAGAATAAGTTGCGATCGCTAAAACAGCCTCCAACCTTTTCTTACCAAAATCACTCATAATTTTCCTCCTATAACTGCAATCATAATCTAGGATTCACCAAGTAGAAACCTAACCCCCCAACCCCCTTCCCTACAAGGGAATGGGGAGAATTCAAAGCCTCTCTCCTTGTAGGAGAGAGGTTTGGAGAGAGGTTCTGTATTTTATTCCTCCGTTTTCACATCCTCCCCAGGGCGTTGAATAGCCGGAGGATAATCGACAAACTCTTGAGTTCTGGTTGTATTTGTAGTAGCACCTTCAGGTAAAACCTCATCAGGATCGATGGATTTATCAGCAGCAATATCCATCCGACCTTCAGTATTAGTATTAGGTTTATCCGAAGTGCCTTTATGACTGGCGTGACCACTAGGCATAATCAATTCCTCTACAATGCAAGTGATATCCTCAGCCTAAACGCCTCGACTGTGCAGCATACACTGTCAGAAGGCTGATATCGAAATCGGAAGTCTGCAACAATATTCCGATAAAATATTTTTTACTTGTGTCTCAGTCATCATTTCGCGAGGCTCAGATCCCCGACTTCTTGAAGAAGTCGGGGATCTATCTTTGTGTTCCGGCTCCCTCTCCTTAATAAGGAGAGGGTTGGGGTGAGGTTTCTTTATTTATTCTGATGCGGAATCCTCACCGTAAAAGTTGTTCCCACACCTACAGCACTTTTCATCGTAATTTCACCTTGATGTCGTTCCACACATTTTTTCACCACAGGTAAACCCAAACCAATACCAACAATATTTTCCACATTTTGACATCGGTATAAAAGCTCATAAATTTTTGGTTGTTCCTCTGGTGGAATACCTATACCTTCATCTATTACCTGAAAAACTATATATTCAGCTTCAGAATTTAAAATTAAATATATATGACCACCAGCAAAGGAATATTTAATGGCATTCAATAGTAAATTACTCAAAATAGAGTACAACAGCTTTTCATCTATATTAGCACGGAAACACTGCCCATAATTTCTGAATTCTATAACATGGGATGTAGTGCCAAAAAGCTGTAAATCCTCTACCAAATTCAAACAAAAATTTTCGACATTAATCAATTGAGGTGTGTAATCTAGTTTATCGGCTTCAGCCCTAGTTAAAGTTAAAATATCCGTTAATAAATGATTCATTAATTTAGCTGAAGACTGAATCCGGTAGAGATTTTTTACCTGCTGCTCATCTACCACATCCTTCAGAGTTTCACTTAACAACTGCGACGACAGCAAAATAATACTCAAAGGTGTGCGAAACTCATGAGAAATCATCGCAAATAAGCGAACTTTTAACTCACTGAATTCTTTTTGTTGAGCCAGAGAAACTTCTAAAGACTCAATTTGATCGTGTTTTACCCATTGACGATTCAGGATAATACATAAACTAGAAATAACGGCAAGACTTAAAATTGTCCCCAATATTTCGATCCAGATTCTGAAATTAATACTACCATGAGATTGCTCTAGTGTCGCTCTGAGATAACTTTGTTCTTCAGCTTTAATGTCTGCTATCACTGGACGTATTTCTTCTCTAAATTTAACGCTACGCTCAGTAATATCATTTTGCATTTGTAATGCCGTTTTATCTGTCTGATAAAGTTCTATAGATTCTTCTAAAAGAGCTAATCTTTGATTTACTAATAAATTCAACTGTGAAAATCTTTCTTGTTGACTCAAACTAGGATGTATTTGTTCCTCTAACAGCTTGAGTTCAGTTTGCATATTCGCTACTTCATTTTGATGTCGCTGTAAATCTTGACTACTTCCTAAAAATATATATCCTCGCCGGGCTGATTCTGCGGCTGTCATCGACGCATAAAAGTTGGTCAAAGTATTGAGAGTTTGATAAGTATTTTGTATCCTATCAGCCCCCTGTTTGATTTCAGTTGTGCTTTTAAATGAAGCAAAGGTAACTACACCCATCAGCAACAAGGTTAAACCAAACCCGCCAATAATCCATTTTCCTGGGAAAGACCATTTCATAAATTTCTGTTTCATAGAATTGGTGAAAAAATAACTCGTTTAATCGTTATAATTACAATCGCTTACAGTTAAATTGTTGTAATTAAGTTCGTAGTAATTGCTCTCAGCCCTTCCTTATTTGAGGACTAAAGTCCTTACTACAAACCTTTAGTTTTTACGTAATAAAGGATATATTATGCGAATTCTTGTAGTTGAAGATGATATCCAACTGGCAGAAGTACTAACAGAAGCGTTAATTAGAAGGCAATATGTAGTAGATGTTGCCAAAGATGGCGAAGCTGCTTGGAATTCAGCCGAATCGATGAAATATGACTTGGTGCTGCTGGATGTCACACTGCCAAAACTAGATGGTATCAGGTTTTGTCAACGCTTACGCACTGCTGGCACAAGTCATCCTGCACATCGCAATTGTGGCGCACCAGTGTTAATGTTAACCGCTCGTGATACTGTCGCTGACAAGATAGCTGGCTTGGATGCAGGAGCCGATGATTATGTGGCTAAACCGTTTGATTTAGAAGAGTTAATGGCTCGGATACGGGCTTTACTCAGACGAGGTAGTTCTGTCAGTACAGTAACATTATCTTGGGAAAAATTGCACCTTAATTCCAGTACCTATGAGGTGATTTATAATAGTCACCCTTTAACATTAACACCAAAAGAATACGCCATTTTAGAATTATTGGTTGCTAATGGCAGAAGGGTGTTGAGCCGTTCTAGCATCATTGAGCAGGTTTGGTCTGTGGATGATTCTCCTGTAGAGGAAACTGTCAGGTCTCATATTAAATGTCTCCGGCAAAAACTGAGAGCTTTAGGTGCGCCAGAAGATTTTATTCAAACAGTTCATGGACTGGGTTATCGCCTCAAATAGGAATTATCTGGTTTTATGTACAATTACTGTAGCACTTTGTAGTTGATAATATGTAAAAAGTGTTACTTAATTCTTCTACCCAAATTCTACACAAATTCTGCACAGGGATTACATATATAGGTTATATAATTCGCCTTACATATAAAAATGTCAAGTAAAAACCTTAATCACTGAACTAAGAGATGAATTGTGAATGAAATGGCAAGATTCATATCATGGTTGGTTAATTGAAGTTATCCCATTGCCTGAAGGTTATGCATTTAAGTGTTGGATGCCAGATGAGCAAATAGGAATTAGCAATAACCATATTTATCCCGAACTATATCAAGCTATTAGGGCAGCAAGGAAAAGGGCAAAGCTAGAATCTGCAACTTTGGCGCTGATCTATTTTTTAGATGATTCTTATAAAAACTGCCATCTGAGTAATCAAGAACATCTAGCTCTGGTAAATTCAATTTATGACTTTACTACTTCAGTTAGTAAATTTAAAAATCAAGACTTTTAAATTCAGCAGATGAATAATATTTTTTTTTGTTTCGATAAAAACCCAAGTAATCAAGTGACAAATTTCAGTAATTCTATCAACCGTTGTAAATTACACTGGCTTAATCCAATCAAGCGAGATCGTGGCAGTGGTAGGTAATCTGTCCCATCTGGTTAATTAGTGATCAATTGTCAGTTGGAGTCAGCTTGAGTTCTCACAATCAGACACTTTGTATAAGGTATAAATCCTGACTACAAGGTGTCTTTTTTAAGCTAAACGAAATCCTGAAATCTTTCGCAAGGTAGATTCTAAAAATATTGTGATCAGGATAGTAAACCTTTGTAGAGATGTTGGATACAACGTCTCTACATTTTTTATGGGAGATGTCTAAGAGGGTTTAATCAGATTACCGCCTCCTGCTATTGTGAGATGGTCTTTAATTACCTTTGCTGACCAGCATAAAAACTGATGGACTGAAGTACAAGATAAACACTCCCGCCAATTTGTCATAAATTTTGGAGAAATATGTCTAATTTTCTATATTTAGTACCTCAGAGGTATAGAAGCGATCGACACTTGAATGGTGATAATTAACTATATGTATCTCAAGCAGATAGCCTCTTGGTTACTTGCTAGTTACTCTGAGCCAAAATCACTGATTTGAATAAAACTTACAATCGAAGATACACGGATACGATTTAATTTGCTTGAATAGCTATATTGATAGGAATCAAATTCACTCCTTTGGATTATGCCTAGTAAGTTCATTGATGTTAGAGAATATACTGTCCGGGCGCATAAAAGACAGATTCATACTCGTGTTTTCCATTTTGTCTGTAAGCAATGCGACCAAACTACACAACGGGAAACTTTCGGTCCGCGCCCATTATATTGTGAGCAATGCCGACCACCGCAAGCACCAAAAAAATCTCATCAGTCATCTCAAAAAGCAAAACCTAGAGCCATGACTTACAAAAGTGATATCGATTTAGGATGATTTAAAGCTTTATGAATAATCTCTTACCATTAGAACCCCCTGAAGCTTTTGTCTCTCCACTGTTAGAATTACGAGACTACTATGCTCGCCTCGTAGAAGAGTATGAAAGCTTATACACACAGGCGCGATCGCAGCTCGCTCATGTAGATGCTTTGTTGTCTAACGGCTCTTGTGCATCAGATGTTAATACTAATGGCGCACAAGTCAAGATGCTTCCACAGGTTTCCTCCTCACCTCCTGAAAAGGACTCACTTTTATCCGTACCTGATCAAAGTCTTAATTCTACTCAGTCTGAACTTAAAGACTCAGACAACTGGGAGATAAATGATTCGGATCAAAGTAAATCAATCAAAGTACCAGATATTCCCATGCTACCGGAGTATCAACATGAAAGTCGCATGGAAGCTATCAAGAGTCTGTTGTACGAACATATTGGCGCTGTTTGTCATATCGATTTCATTGTGCGATCGCTTTATGGAGATTTAGACCCGCCCATCTTCAAAGTTGTCAAAGGTAGAGTCCAATCCTCACTGACACAGGGTAGAGAAAGAAAAGCTTGGGCGGGGATTCCTGACGAGCCGGGTTGCTACACTCTTAACTTAAGTTTAGTCAACTCCAACAAGACTAAAGGCTACTCTCAAACTGGCAAATACAAACACAAAAAACCGCTTCCAGCCGCGAATACAAATGTAGTCCCCATGCTGGCAGAATTTGAGGGTCAATTTTTGATCGATGCTCTTTCCGATTTCTTAGAGAAACATTCCGGAAGAGTTTTTAGTGTTGCGGACATCATCACCGGTCTTTATGGAGAACTAGATGAGCAGCAAGTGCGAGAAGTAAAAACTAAAGTGCTGAATGAACTATCACGAGGCTATCGCACCGGGCGATTTTCTAGAGTCCCTGAGAGAATTGGCTACTACACTTGGGATTCAAAGTTGATGTTAGAAGTCAGCCGAGGGAGATGACGGGGGTGAGCGGGAAAATATTAAATATTTTCCCTGCTCCCTCATCTTTCCCAAGTTCAAATATGCGATCTATACCAGCAGCATTTACACAAAATAAATAACTTAGTCTTTCAAAATAATATATTTTTTGGAGTCAAAACTAATTAAACCTTGTTGTTGTAATTTTCCCATCAATCTGGTAATTGTCACTCTAGTAGTACAGCAAGCACTAGCGATATCTTCATGAGTGAAGCGAACACCTAAGCGAGTTCCTCCCACTACAGGCTCGCCAATTTGTTGTTTTAAAAGTTGTAAGAAATGGTACAGTCTTTCTTCAATCCGGCGTTTACCAGCAATGACTAAAAAAGATTCTGTTTGTTGTAAGCGTTGATTGATTTTTGGTAATAAAATATGGCTCAAAATTGGGTTGACTGCTATTTCTGATACGTAAATTGAGACTAATTCCACATCTGACAAAGCTGTAGCTTGATAAATGGGTAAAGAAGTCATGTTAGAGCCAAAGACCATATCTTGTGTAGCTAGTCCTATCAATATTTCTTCGCCAGTTTCACAAAAAGTATTGAGCTTAACTAAGCCCTGGCGAACATACCAAACGACTAAAGGATTGAGAGGAATAGTTTCTCCTTTAGGATGTTTATGTACAGGGCGATCCTGAATTAGATCACTGTGATTGTCGATTTGTTCTGTTTTCTTTTTCTGACGTTCACTGATATTACGCAACAGCCACCGCAGGGAGTTGGGGCTACCCTGTTGATTACGCACTACAGCCACTGTGAAAGCTGCGTCAAAAGACTCGCCATGATTATTTTGCAGACGCACTACTAACTCTCTAACTCTATCCGTCTGGCATAGCTGGCTGAGTTCACAGCGAAAGGGTTGTCGTTCTTCGAGGCGGATAAAATTAACTATTGGTTTACCTACGAGTAATTGCCTAGAAACGTTGAACAATTGCGCTGCGGCTAGATTAGCTTGTTGGATGATTCCTTCGGCATTAGTGACTAAATAGCCGTCTGGTGCAAACTCGAATAAATCTTGGTAGCGTTGGCGTTCAGCTTCTAGCCAATTGCGTGTTTGGATCAGTTCTTCATTTTGCTGATAAAGTTCCTCTGCCGCTAACTGCACCATTTTGGAGGTGCTATAGAGTTCCTTAAAAGCTTGAGGCAGTAGTTCGGGTGGAATCCAAGGTAAGACGCTAGCGGTTTGGTACAAATCTGCTAAACGGCTGTGCAGTGCTTCTGTGCGTTGAATGAATTGTTCTATGTTCACCTTAAATTCCCGCTACTTGCTTGCAGAGGTTGAGCAAAAAAGTCCATTAGATCCAGACTGAGATCAATTGCGCCACTTTTGAAGATGTCCAATCATCAAACTTTGCATCAGCTGCAATTGCTGCCCCTCAGAACACTGAATAGATGCAGATATTCAAGTGTTCTACTAATTCTTGAACCTACCACAAAATCGGTATTTCAGCACTTGGGTAACGAAAATGTTGCAATTTCCGCTAAATTATTAACTATTTAAAGATGGCAGAGCGAAACTTCTATAGTAACGATTGGTAATTCTTATGTGTCTACATATATTTAACTTCTTAAAAGTTTACAGTTTGTGATTAAAACTTACTTCTACCTTTGGTGAGACAATTTTGAAGACTTAGCTAAATAGGAACGTAAAAGTCTTCTGCCTAAAAGGTGTCCGATTTCTGCCCAAACCCATGCAGCCACTAAAGCTGTGACTAGCAAAGATGTCAAATAAGCAGGTAGAGTTGGTAAACCAAAAATTTCTAACATGGAGGCTAAGGTGATAGCAACACCAATGGCAGTTCCGATAAAAGGAATTGAAAGTTGAAATTTTGCCCATCTGGGTAAAGTGGTAGGAGAATGATTTTGAATCCAATCTTGCACTCGTTGTTGTAGAGTTATCGCAAATGGTAATCCACAAAGAAAGCTAATTAATAAGCCAATAAAAAGTAAAAAGTATGGTGGTTGGGGAAATTTGAATAATACGAATTCTTGGAATTGCTGTAGATTTTTAGACCAGTCCATAATCAATATGCCCCCGGCTTTGAATGCTTGTACTATCAGCTTCTTGATGAGGAGGAATGCCAACTTTTTCTGATATCCAAATGGATACGAACCAGAATTTTAGGCGCTTTTAGGGATTTTTACCAACTTAAGTTCTGTTTCCCTATATCTCAGTCCGAAAAAAAATACACTTTCTTTAACTGTTTTGTATCTAATCTTTGTGATGATTATTGCCTTCATTTATGACGGTAACTACTATTTTTGTCTCTAACGTCCACCGCAGGAGTCAGTCTACTACTAACTTAGGTATAGGGTTAATTTTAAGTTATTTTGTGTTTGGGAATACAATCAATCCCCGATGCTGAGTTCTACGTTCACCACAGCCACTAGGAATATGCTTTGATTTGTTCTCTCTTAAAAGCTAAAAGTATAGTTAATCACCTAATGCCTTAACAATTATTAGGAACTTTGGTTAGATAAAAGTTAGAAATTAATGTGCTGTATTTGGAAATAAGCATAACAGCTTATCAACGCGCGAGGTCAAAGGAGTGATGGCGGCGGTATAAATATGATCGCTGCTACTCACTCCTTTTTTTCTAAATTTTTTACTGGCTACTGTTGATGATTACCTCCCAAACAAACTTGTTCATAACGTTTTCCGGCGATCGCCCAGGTGAATTCGGTTTCTACAAGTTGTCTACCGTTATGGGACAATTGATCACGCAGTTGGGGACTCTCAAAGAGTTGACTAATGGCGGCGACGTAATCGGCTGGTTTATTGGCACGTAATGCCCGGATTGGAGTGTCTATGGCTAGTCCTTCTAAACCGCGATCGCTTGCTACTACCGGCACACCAGAGGCCATTGCTTCTAATGTTTTATTTTTAATCCCAAAGCCTGTCCGCATCGGCACAACACAGACTGTTGATTTGTGTAAATAATCTACCATTGAAGGCACTTTTCCCGTGACATTAACTCCTGGTTTTTGTGTGAGTGCTAAAACTTCCGGCGCAGGACGAGAACCGACAATATCAAAAGTTGTTTGGGGATAATGTTTTTGAATTTCTGGTAAAATTTGATTGCTGAAGAAGCAAACAGCATCAATGTTGGCTAAATTATCCATTGCCCCAATAAATACTAATTTATATCCTCCGGGATCAGTTGTACGGTTGGGAAATGTCAGCAAATCAACGCCATTGGGAATAATTGTAATTTCCCTCTGAGGATGAAATTTTTCTAGTTGACTTTTATCATCTTCTGTAGTTACAACCATGGCTGAAAATTTCGCACCATATCTTTGTTCGTAACGACGTAAAAGCGGCAGATTAATTTTGTCCCGGAGTCTATTTTCAGAAACGCCTGTTGTTAGCTGGTTCAGACAACTACCATAGACAGAACTATGGATATTGACGATGGTTCTGAGAGATTTCTGAAAATGCGATCGCACATAAATTTCATTGACGCTATGTTCGCAGGTAATCACATCACATTTTTGCTGCTCTACAAAGTTATCAATCCATGCTTGCATCTGGACGGAGTAGCGGCTGAGTACGCTGGGAGGGGTTCCCTCTAGGTAAAACTGGCTCAAGCGCTGTATCTTCTTCAGTATTCCCGATGCAGAGCCAGAATCTGGGGGACGGTCAAATACAACGAGATTATCTACGCAGTCCCGCAATTCGGCAATTTCAGCTTCCGTCACATCGCGATCGCGCAGATCGCCGCAGGCATCGCGTTGAGTCACGAGTGTGATAACATGACGTTGACTCAAATATTTCAGTAAATTAAACGTCCTCACTTGAGTTCCCCCCCGTGTTGGCGGATAGGGAAAGGTAGAAGACAGCATTAAAATGTGCATATCACCAATTAACCGGAAATCGGACTAAATTAAAATATGACACATATACCATGCCGTGATTTCAGGCTAAATGTCATCATCAATATCTCTGATTGATTTTTTGTCAAGTTTTCCTGAAAAATCCCTAATTAAACGCTGAACATTACATATTTGACAAATATGATGAAGTTTGTGTATATTCACAGATAAATTGTTGCTTTTACTGAAGACTATAGGTTAAATAAAGGTTATTAGTTATTGTATCAGTTCGTGATGAATTTATATTGTCTGCTATCTAAAAATAGTAAGTAATATTCAAAACTCTGATGAAGTTGTAATTTTATTTAAAAGTAATACCTGTGACTAAAATTAGTGTTTGCATTCCTACATTTAATCGGCAAAATCTCCTGCCTTACGCCATAGAAAGCGTACTTCAGCAATCTTATCAAGATTTTGAACTAATTGTTTGTGATGATGGCTCAACTGATGGCACACCTGAATTAATGTCACAGTACACAGACAACCGGATTAAATATATCCGTCATTCGCAAAATATTGGTAAAAGCAATAATATGCGCTCTGGTTTTGATGCGGCGCAGGGTGAATATTTTATTAAATTTGATGATGATGATCGGCTAACAACTAATTTTTTAGCAAAGACTGCGGCAATACTTGATCAAGATTCTAGCATTGATTTTGTGGGTACAGATCATTGGATAATTGATATTGAAAATATCCGGGATGAGTCAAAGACACAGGAAAATTCTCGTCGCTGGGGTCGGGCTAATTTAAAAGCCGGGATAGTAGAGAATTTATTAGAGGTAGTTTTTATCAACCAAAGTTTTCAAATTGGGGCAACTTTATTTCGTCGTCAGACTTTACAAGAAGTGGGTTTTATGCTGCCCAATATTCAAAATTGTGAAGATAATGATTTATTTGTCCGGCTGGCTTTGGCTGATAAAAAAGGTTATTATTTATCTGAGTTATTGATGGAATATAGATACCATGCGGAGCAGCAAGGTATTAATAGAGAAGTTCCTTATTTATTTGATAAAATTCGGTATTTAGAAAATTATCAGTTTGATTCAGATAAGTTAGAAAAAGTTAGACAAAATCGCCTAGCTGAAGCCCAATTAGTATTGGGTTTGCGTTTAATTGAGAAAGGTGAAACCCAAAAAGGGAAGGAACTAGTTTTGGCGGGGAGGTCTTTTTCTACTGCTAAGGCTTTGACTGGCTTGGGTTTGTCGTTGTTACCTGTTGGCTTAAGGGGTCAGGCTGTTAACGTGTTGCGCCAAATCAGGGGTTAATGTCTGCATAACTGGCTGTAGCTAATAGCACCAATTATCGCTATTATGGAAAATATGTGTAAATTAGTGCCATTCAAGCTACAGTATTGTTGAGTTATGTACAAGCAGGCTGACACGCATGGATACGAATGAGTTAAAGTTCCTTTTAAATTTGTTGGGGTGTGCTAATTATCGGTCAAGTCTGAGTAGAAGTCCCTTTAAAAGTTTTAAGGGTAAGGATAAAATTTGTCAAAATTTAGGCGATCGCGAGCTGGTAGACTATTCTCGTGAGATAGCCACAGTTAAAATTTTAGCTCCAGGTCAGGCACTGCTGAAACTTGATTCGGCTCAAGTACCCATCACAGATAAAGAAATCAAGGTGCTGGAGAAGATAAGTAAAAGTGCAGGTATCGCCCCCAGCAAAATCACCTCACTCAAAGCAGCAGAACGAACCACGATATTGAAAGCGCTGGGTGATAGGGGCTTGATTTCAGTTGAAATCAAAATGAAAAGGACACAAGCTGAGGTTTGGCTAACCCAAAGAGGAATTGAGTATTTGCGGGATGAATACACCCCCGAAGGAAAAGCAAACATCAATCTGGACTTACTCAATAATTACCTGCGGTTTTTGCGTCAGAATTTACGAGTCAAGCCAATTCAGCATCTCACTGATGAAGATATCTTACAAACTATTCAGAAATTAGATAAAGAAATAGGTACAGAGAATTATTTACCCATTTTTCATTTACGTCAGAAGTTACAACCGCCCCTGTCACGAGATGAATTAGATCAGGCGCTGTATCGCTTGCAAAGAACTGACAAAATTGAATTGAGTTCATTGCTAGAATCCTACACCTTATACTACAGAACAAATTAATGCTGGAATTCCTCAAAATGTTGGTGGTTCCTTGTTCTTTATAAGAGTGGACTAACAATAGATAAATTAGTGTTGCATAAATCATTTTGCTCTCTCACGGTAATTAACTATGGCATCTATCGACGACATTATTAAGCGCGAAATTAACCCCTTTGACCGTGTAAATTCAAGGACAGGGAATTTTTGGGTCAAAGACGAAGATAAAGAAGCTATAGTTGATTCAATTCATCAAGAAGCCATAACTGAAATTGAAGAAGTTCTCAACTTAGTAACTACAGATAATTTTAGTAGAACTATCTTACTTGTTGGTGATTCAGGTTCTGGCAAAAGCTATCTTTTAGGTAGACTAAAACGCACTCTCAATTCTAAAGCTTTTTTTGCTTATATAGGACCTTGGGTTGATAATGATTACATCTGGCGACATATCTTGCGTTATACAGTAGATAGTTTAATTCAAGTACCAGATGGACAGCAAGAATCTCAGTTAATTCTCTGGCTTAAAAGTTTATCCGCTTTCACAAAAAATAGCCTGACAAAGAAGCTGTTTAATGATAATTTTTGGGAATTATTGCTGAATGATCGTCAAAAATTTATTAAACATCTCAAGCAGAACTATCAAAGTTCCAGCATTTATAATGCTGATATTTTTTTTGGAGTTCTACATTACCTCACAGATCCAGAACTTTATCCCCTAGCCTGTGAGTGGTTACGAGGAGATGATTTAAGTGAAGAATCTATGCAAGCTTTAAAAATAAAAAAGTGCATTGATACAGAAGATGCAGCTAAAAACATATTAGCAAACTTTGGCAAGATTTCTACTGCAACTCAGCCAATTGTTTTATGTTTTGATCAGGTTGAAAGTATACCAAATTGGTTGTCTAATCCACAAGCAATATTTAATGTAAACACTACTCTTCACAATGAAAATATCCAGAATTTTCTAATTATAATTACTATAGTCACAGATCCTTGGAGGCATAGTTGGAAATGTATTACACAGTCTGATAAAGCTAGAATGGATAAATTAGTTAGTCTTAAAAATATTGACTTAAATCAAGCTGAGGCACTTTGGCAGTATAGATTACAGGCAATACATCAAGCAGCTAAACCTCAACCAGAATCTCCTATTACTCCTTTAAATCGCCAAATTTTAGAAACCAATTTTCCAGGGGGTAAAACCAACCCTAGAAATGCATTACTTCTAGGTAAGGGTGAGTATCAAAAATATAAAAATAGTATTAATGGTCGCAGACCAAAAGTAGATCCTCAAGCAGAGTTTCAATTACTATGGCAGCAAGAATATAAAAAAGTTCAGGAAAAATTACCTAAAATTTCCTTGCTATCATCGCCTGATTTAATTCGGATGTTGCAAGTGGCTTTAGAAGCATTAGAAGTACAGTTAGTAAAACCTAAACTGATATCAGGCAAATATACTGGCTATTCCTTGAGTTATCAACAGCCTAAACAAAGAGAAAGAATAGGAATAATATGGACAGAAAATGCCAATATGGCAAGTTTTTTTCATGTGATGAATGCTTGTCAAAGAGCAATTGAGCAAAATCTCTGCCAAAAACTCTACTTAATAAGAATTAGTAATGTAGGAACAGTAAAACTTGCAGGATATAAAATTTACAGCCAGATTTTTTCCCAGACTCAACATATTCATATTAAACCAAATCTTCAGTCAGTTCATTACTTAGCTACTTACAATTACTTGATTAATTCTGCACTCTCGCAGGAATTAGTTATTGGATACAAAACTATTAATTTGCAGACATTGCAAACTTTAATACGTCAGTCTGAACTTTTGCAAAATTGTGTTTTATTGCAGGATTTAGAAATTGTTCCTAAATCTAAACCTAGTAAATTTATTAAAAATGAAAAACCAGATTTAAGACCAGTCAAAGAGTTTTTATTGAATCTAGTCAAAACCCAAGGTTACATGGGTGTTCCTACTTTAATTTCACAAGCAGCCAGAGAGTTTCCTGATGTAAAAGAAACTGATACTCAACACTTAATTGACCTATTATGTCAGGAAAGGAAAGTAAAAATTATCAACCACAAAGCTAAGGTAGAAGACCAATTAATTTGTTTGATTGCTTAAAGTTAATTATTTCTTATAAAATTTCAGTCAATGCACTACCTGACAACAGCAACAGAAATCCGGGAGTTCATCTCCACATTAACATCTCACAAAACTCTGTGGTTAGATACAGAAATTGCCGATTTTACTACTCACTATCCCAGATTATCGCTGATTCAGGTATTGGCTGATCATACAGATTCTACAGGCGTATCGGCTTATCTTCTCGATGTATTAGATAAACCTGATTTGGCAGAATATTTCATTAACCAAATCATGATTAATTCCAATATTGAGAAGGTTTTTCACAATGCTGGTTTTGACCTCAAGTATTTAGGCAAAAAACTCGCACAAAATATTACTTGTACATACCAAATAGCTAGAAAAATTACTCGTGAACGCCTGGAAGTTTCCAATTTAAAACTTAAAACTTTAGCAGCAGAACTTTGTCATTTTGTCAATGTCGATGCAGATGAAGGAAGCAGCGATTGGGGAAAGCGTCCTCTGAGCCAAAAGCAAGTAAAATATGCCGCAATGGATACAGTTTATTTGGCTGCTGTACACAGAAAGTTACTAGAAATATCAGAACCTCATACTGTAGCTAATATTTTTAATATGGTAAATAACATTTCACATCCAATAACAGAAAAATCTGTAAATTCACCTTTAAATGTTACTAAAGTTAGAATTGCTTTTGAATGCGGACGGCTTTTTTATTTAAATCATAAATTTGGTGACAAAGCCATATTTTTTCCACCAAATAGTGCTAATGGTATTGGCAACCCCTTTCATAAATTAGCAGATAATTTCGTAAAATTAGCGCTGGTTGAACCACGATTCAAAGCAGTATTAAAGCCAGCCGCAGGACAGCTAAAGCTAGAGGAAGTTTCCTCGCAAATGCAACAAATATTTTATCAATTAGAATTTTTTCCCTACCTGCAAACAGTAATCCATAAAAACCCTAGTCACGGGCAAACATTACTACAAGTTTGGCAAGGTTTACAAGGACTAATAAAACGCTTTGCCGAATTGCTGATTATTAATCGCCAGTATTGCAATGCTGAAACCGTTATTAGTAACACCTTTATATCTCAAGAACGCAGTATTGAGCATGACTTTACTTTACCTGATGGCACACAGCAACTGGTAAGAGGTGAATTTGATTGTTTAGTTTTTAACTTTGCTCAAAATCGTCTGTGTATGGTAGAGTTTAAAACCTATCAGCCTGTAGACCCATCATCACAATTAGCCCAGGTTTCACTTTATAGTTATATGCTATGGCAAAAGAAGAAAGTACCTGTTGATTCGGCGGTTTATTGTGTTTTACCAGAGTTTAAGGAATATAAATACTCTTGGGAACAGCTAGAAAATACAGTTAATCAATTGATTCCCCACAAATTATTCCAGATGCAGCAATGGCTAAGTTGGGAACCACCACAACCCAATGCGCCACCACCCACAACTCAATCTTATCTGTGCGAAATTTGCCCCCAGCAGCAAAAGTGTCAAACTTTTTTTACTGCGTCTGTTGCAGATGAGGTGGATAATTCACTCTCTGAAGATAAGAGTATAGATGCAAATTCTACTCAAGATATGACTGGGGAAAATATAGAAGAAGATACTCCCATAATCAGGAATGAAGCAGAATCTGTAAATGCTGATGTTATCGGTGCAGAATTGGTGACGACTCTGCAATCTTTTAATGTTGGTGTTGACTACCTGGGGGCTGCTGTGGGACCAGCTTTTATCAGAGTTAAGCTTAAACCCCATCTGGGTGTAAAAGGTGTAAAAGTTAATGCGATAATTAAATTATCAGCCGATTTACAGGTGCAGTTGGGGTTAGAAAAGCCGCCTTTGATTGCTCCCCAAGCTGGTTATGTTAGTATTGATTTGCCACGCCCAGATAGGCAAGTTGCTAGTTTTGAAGCCTATATTCAGCCGCAATTCTTACCGCCCACAGTACCTGTAAAAATTGCAATGGGGGTGAGTATAGAGGGGTATTTGCTAGAAGCTGATTTATCTGATCCGAATACTTGTCACTTTTTGGTTGGTGGTACAACTGGAAGCGGTAAAAGTGAGTTTTTGCGATCGCTCCTTCTCAGTTTACTATATCGTCATTCTCCCCAACATCTCAAAATTGCCCTAGTTGACCCCAAGCGAGTCACATTTCCAGAGTTTGAAAAAATGCCTTGGTTATATTCACCAGTGGTTAAAGATAGCGATCGCGCGGTCGAACTTATGGAACAATTAGTTGCAGAGATGGAATCTCGTTACCAAAAATTTGAGAACGCCAAATGTGCTGATTTAACTAGCTACAATCAACGTTCTTCCCAGATTTTACCGCGAATTGTCTGCATTTTTGATGAATATGCCGACTTTATGGCAGAAAAAGAAATCCGCAAAGTATTAGAATTAAGTATAAAACGTTTGGGAGCAATGGCCAGAGCCGCCGGCATTCATCTGATTATTGCCACACAACGCCCAGAAGCCGGAATTGTTACCCCCATTATCCGTTCCAACTTACCCGGAAGAGTCGCCCTGCGAACTGCTAGCGAAGCCGACTCAAAAATTGTCCTGGGAGGTACAGAAACATCAGCCGCCTATCTGTTAGGCAAAGGTGATTTACTTTACCAAATGGGCGCTCAAACACACCGCTTACAAAGCTTATTCGCTAAAAATATTCGCATACCTTCTGTTTAAATAAAACCTTACTACTGGCGTGACACACCTAATTTGAGGCAAAAAAATGTAGGTTGGGTTGACGTAACCAAACCCAACATCCTCTCCAGCGTTGGGTGACGCGTTGCTCAACCCAAGCTACGCCTAAAGAAAACCTTACTGCTATAATCTAACAGCCTCAATGGATACAACGTTAATTTTTCAGATTACGGAAAATATTAAATTTAATAGCAGTTTTAATTATTCAGCACAGGTGTACGCTACCTAGATATGGGAACGCGTCAACAAAGGACTTAACTAATGGGATACGTAATTGCGACTGCAAATATGAAAGGCGGCGTTGGTAAAACCACCCTTACCGTCAATATCGCGACTTGTTTAGCTAAAAATCATGGTAAGCGCGTGCTTGTCCTCGATTTAGATAGCCAAATCAGCGCTACGCTTAGTTTAATGTCGCCGTTAGACTTTGCCAAGCTTCGCAAACAACGCAAGACGTTTCGATATTTGATAGACCAAGTTATCAACCCTGAACCAGAAGCAAAACTGACAATTCATGATATTATCAAATCTCAAGTTTGTAATCTTGCTGGGCTAGATTTATTACCCGGAGACATTGATTTATACGATGAATTTATAGTCTCAGAAATGCTGCATCAACAAGCAACTGCTTTGGGTGAACCGGATTTTGAAACTGTTTGGAATCGCTTTGAAAGAGTCTTGATTAATAATATTATCAAACCAGTGCGCGAGGAATATGATTTCATCATTTTAGATTGTGCGCCTGGCTATAATTTATTGACTCGTAGTGCTTTAGCTGCAAGTGATTTCTACATTCTTCCTGCTAAACCAGAACCTTTGTCAGTTGTAGGTATTCAGCTATTAGAAAGACGTATCGCTCAATTAAAAGACAGTCACGAACATGAAGCGAAGATAAATATCAAAATGTTGGGAATTGTCTTTAGTATGGCTAGTTCTAATCTGCTAAATGGCAGATATTACAGACAAGTTATGCACCGGGTTGTGGAAGATTTCGGTGTTGATAAAATCTGTAAGGCACAAATACCAGTTGATATGAATGTGGCTAAGGCTGTTGATAGTTTTATGCCGGTTGTGTTAACTGCACCGCAATCATCTGGTTCTAAAGCATTTTTTCAGTTAACTCAGGAGTTGTTGCAGAAGTTGTAATATCAAGTCCGGTTAATTAGTTACGATTACCACAATCATAAGACCCCACCCCCAGCCCCTCCCCGCAAGCGAGGAGGGGAGTAGGAAGTATTCTAATACTGTTCGGTTCAGCAAATTCGTGAGCAGAAAACTCTTGTAGAGACGTTCCATGGAACGTCTCTACACTCCTTAACCAAAAAGTATTGGGAAGTATTCAACCAGACTTGATATTCTCCCCTCTCCTTACTAAGGAGAGGGGCTGGGGGTGAGGTTCTGTATTTTATTAAAACTCTCCCGCTAAGGCTGGAACGCATCTTTCACACAGCAAGGGATGCTCTGCTGATTCTCCCACATGGGTGGAGTAATTCCAACAGCGATCGCACTTTTTCCCCTCTGCATCTACTACCGCAATTCCCCAGCTATCAGACTGCAAATCATATTTCAAACCTTGCAAAGCTTCCGCAGAGTCTAATACTTCCACTTGGGAGGTGATAAACAGATACCGCAGTTCATCGATACCATTACTAATTTCCGGATTTCGGGCTTTTACCGCAGAACGCAATTGCTCATCCTTGACATATAGCAGAATTTTTGCTTCTAGGGAAGAACCAATCATTTTTTCTCCCCTGGCTTGTTCTAAGACCTTATTCACATCATCGCGAATTTTGCGGATTTGTTGCCAAAATTCTGCCAATTCAGGATTCCGCCATTTTTCATCTACTTGCAACCAACCAGCTTCAAACACTGATTTGCATGGTGTTTGGTAAGGGATAAATTGCCAGATATCTTCAGCAGTGTGACACAAAACAGGTGCGATCGCGCGTGCTAAATTCTCCAAAGCAATTTGCAAAACTGTTTGACAACTGCGGCGACGGAAAGCATCCGGGGAACTGATGTACAATCTATCCTTGGCAACATCTAAATAGAAGTTGGATAAATCCACCACGCAGAAATTCAGCACAGTTTGGAAAAAGCGGAAGAATTGGAAACTGTCAAAAGCTGCGGTAACTTCCTGAAACACCTCAGTCATGCGGTGTAACATATAGCGGTCAAGTTCTGGCAAATCTGACAAAGGTACTGCATCCTTTACCGGGTCAAAATCATGCAAGCTACCCAACAAGAACCGCGCTGTATTGCGAATCTTGCCTCTAACATCATTCATTTGCTTAATGATGTTACCACCCAGACGCACATCAGAAGAATAATCTACCGAAGAAGCCCACAACCGCAGGATATCAGCACCATAAGGGGGTTCTTTTTTCTGGTCTTTCCCACCATTAATTACCACTTGGGGGTCAACCACATTCCCCTCAGATTTACTCATTTTTCGCCCATGTTCATCTAAAACAAAGCCGTGAGTTAAGACAGTTTTGTAAGGTGCAATACCATTTACCGCTACACTGGTGAGCAAGCTGGATTGGAACCAACCCCGATGTTGGTCGGAACCTTCCAAATACATATCAGCCGGGTAGCGCAACTCTGGACGCTGTTTAGCTACAGCCGCCCAAGATGAACCAGAATCAAACCAGACATCCATTGTATCTGTACCTTTGCGGTAAGACTTGCCATTATTGCGGTAAGATTCTGGTAATAACTCCTCAACCGACATTTCCCACCAAGCATCAGAACCTTTCTCAGCAATAATTCCTTGGACGTGGTTGATACTTTCCTCATTCAGCAATGGTTCCCCGGTGGCTTCATCGTAGAAAACCGGAATGGGTACACCCCAAGAACGCTGACGCGAGATACACCAATCAGAACGTTCAGCCACCATTGGTCTGATGCGATTTTCACCTTGGGCTGGAATCCATTTTACAGTAGCGATCGCCTTTAAAGCCTCATCCCGAAATCCAGCCACAGAAGCAAACCATTGTTCAGTCGCCCGGAAAATCGTCGGCTTTTTAGTCCGCCAATCATAAGGATACTTGTGAGGATAAGCTTCCTCCTTCAACAAAGAACCAGCCGCAGTCAGCGCATCAATTACCGCCTGATTTCCATCACCCAAAACATTCAACCCAGCAAACTCACCCGCCTCCTGAGTAAAATCACCATTGTCATCCACAGGCGCAAGAATCGGCAAACCATAACGCTGACCAACAATGTAATCTTCTTGACCGTGACCCGGTGCAGTATGTACCAACCCAGTACCCGACTCAGTAGTGATATAATCACCACCCACTACAACCGGACTCTCCCTATCAAACAAAGGATGACGATAAGTAGAATGTTCTAAAACCTGCCCCTTAAACGTAGCTTTTACAGTTAGCTGAGTGGAAAGGGTAGCTGACAAACGTTCTACTAAATCTGCGGCGACGATAAGGTAACGGAACCTTACCCCGTCAGTCCCTTCTTCACTCCCCCTCCCTGCTTGCGGGGAGGGGGTTGGGGGGTGGGGTTCCGCTTCCACCACAGAATAATTCAAATCACCATTCACCGCCACAGCCAAATTCCCCGGAATCGTCCAAGGAGTGGTTGTCCAGATAGCGACACCCAAATGGGGCAAAAATTCACCCAACACAGGTTTAGCAGCCTCAGACAGCCCGGTAATGGGAAAAGCCGCATAGATACTTCTCGAAGTGTGACCCTCTGGATATTCCAACTCCGCCTCAGCTAAAGCCGTCTTAGAACTAGGACTCCAGTGAACCGGCTTCAAACCGCGATAGATGTATCCTTTTAACACCATCTGACCGAACACACCGATTTGCGCCGCTTCATATTCCGGCTTCAGAGTCAGATAAGGATGCTCCCAGTCACCCCAAATGCCGTAACGTTTAAAACATTCCCGTTGGTCATCTACGGTAGCTAGGGCAAACTCTTTAGCTTTTTCCCGCAGTTTTAAAGGCGTTAAACTTTGCCGTTCTGCCGACTTCATCTTTTGCAGAACTTTCAACTCAATGGGTAATCCGTGACAATCCCACCCTGCCACGTATCTAACTTTACGCCCTTGTAGTAATTGGTAGCGGTTAATAATATCTTTGAGAATTTTATTTAAGGCATGACCAATATGCAACGAGCCGTTGGCGTAGGGAGGCCCATCATGGAGTATAAATAATTCGCCGGGGTTTTCTTGGGATAGGCGATCGTAAATGTTATTTTCCGCCCAGAATTTTTGGATTTCAGGTTCCCGCTTGATAGCGTTAGCCCGCATATCGAATTTAGTCTTGGGTAAGTTTACCGTATCTTTGTAGCTTCCAGGTTCTGTCACAGTCTCATGCCTAAGATTATATGTGCAGGTTATCCGATCAATTATAAGTCGTAGGTTCGGTTGACGGAAAGAAACCCAACATCACACATTGGTATTTTGGGGTTAATTTTTGGTTTTTACAGGTTTACAATATATAAAGTCACTCACAATAGACTTATGACACTAATCCTCAGCTTACCACCAGAATTAGAACAGTATTTAACACAGGAAGCACAACAGCAAGGTCTTTCTGTGGAAACTTATACATTGCAATTGCTACAAAAATCTATTTTCCAATTAGAGAAAAATTCATTTCTTGAAGAAACACCCACAGAAATTGTAATTGAAGGTATTAATCAGGGAATAAAAGAAGCATTAAGTGGACAAACTATACCCCTTTCACAAATGTGGGAAGGGATAGATGCAGAATAATAATGAACCACTACCAATTGAAATTGCTCTTACTCCTCGTTTTCAAAAGGATTTGCGAGAACTGGCTAAACGCTATCGTTCCATTCGTAGTGATATTCAACCTTTAATTGATCAACTACAAGCAGGTGAAATTCCTGGAGATAGAATTGCGGGAATTAAATATCAAGTTTTCAAAGTTCGTGTTAAAAATACTAATATTCAAAAAGGAAAAAGTGGAGGATATAGAGTAATTTATTATCTAAAAACTGCTCAAGGAATTATACTCACTACAATTTATTCTAAGTCTGATCTAACAGATGTGAGTAATGAAATAATTGAACAAGCAATAGCTCAATATGAAGAAGAAAATACAATTCCAGATCAATAAAAATACAAAATTTAACTACTTGAGTAAATTTTTCATTTTCATCTAAAAATTCATCCTCTAGTTTTGGTCTTCTTCTTTTTTCAATAAACTGTATTGTTAACCGATAACCTATTGTTGCAGAAACAATACTTTCTCTCAGTTCTTGTAGATTTTGTTTTTGTGTCGAGATTTTCAAAAATTTTGCAAAAGACTCTAGAGATTTTTTTGTAGAGAAAGACGATTTCAAAAAGTCTATTCCCTCTTCTTTTGAATTTAACTCATCTAATCTTTGTGAAAGTTGAGTATAGTCTAAATTTTCATGTTGATGAGTTTTATCAATAGGCTTGCGAGATGAAATATCTTTCTTTCTAACAGCTTTTGGATAAAAACAATTTACCCTAAGTTGAGCGTTACCTTGCAAAATATCATTTTTTTGATCATCATTAAATTTTATCCATTGTTTTCTGAATAATTCAATTACTTCCTTTGGAATATCATTGTGATGTTCGTTGTTAACTTGGTAATTATCCATAGTATTTTCTATCAATCTAAATTAATCAAATATTCAAATTCATCTACCAGTTCTTTAAGTTCTTGAACAATATGTGATGGTGAAGCCGCACTTAAAACAACAGGAATAGCATTTTCTGGAGCTATTGCAAATGTAGTTTGATTTTCTCTAATAAAAGCATCAAAAATCTTTAGTTCTTGTTCTTTTACAACATTATTCATGTATCTTTGATGAGCATTAATTGGTTGCCCAGCATGAACTTTTACCATTGTAAATATTACTCCAATAATTTTAGGATAAATTACTGAAATGTTAGCTTGTTTTGTATAGTCATTATACTCTTCGACAAACTCCATAACACTTTCCTTCAAATAGGATATTCCTAATGTTGATAAATGGTCTGGTCTTGATGGTATTAAGATATAATTACTAGCTGCTATAGATGTTTTAGTGACAATATTGAAATTGGGAGGGCAATCAATTAAAACAAAGTCATAACTTGACTTTAATTTTTCTAATCCTTGAGAAATTGAACTAAAACAATTGAAGTATCTTGATGCTTGTTCATGTCTACCAATTCCACCTGCCAAGATACCAGCAAGTTCCATATCAATATTAATTAATTTTAAGTGAGAAGCAATTAAGTGTAATGAACCTTTTCCACCCTGTTCTTGTATTTTTTTATTAATTTTACTTACCTTCACCCTCACGTCACCAAATGATTTGGGGTTGGGAATAGGCTTTATTAATGAAGTAAAAAATGTTTTTAATGTCAATTCTTTTTCTTCAAACCAGTCCAATTGCTCGGAAGAGTTAAAAAAAGAAAATGTTAAACTGCACTGAGGATCAGCATCAATTAATAACACTCGATAACCTCTACAGGCTAATTCTGTTCCTAGATTAGCGGTGATAGTGGTTTTACCAACTCCACCCTTGTAGTTAATAATAGATACAACTTTCATACTGACATCAAAGTGGTCTTTGCAAAAGAGATATAGTTATGGATTAAAACCCATGTTCAAATTATACTACTAAGCAACGTTCCATCGCCTGACCTCATTGAGCTAACCTCATTGAGCTAAAGTTATCCTAGATGATGCGATCGCTCAATGGCTGAATGTTAGTTTAACTTTCTATAGGAATCCGATTTGATTATTGAAAAAATCTAAGTATATGTAGGGTGTGTTATGGCTTTACGCACCGTCTTCTGTGGTCTTGGTGCGTTCCACTTCGTGAGAACACACCCTACTTGTGTTTCATAAATCAAATATGAGTCCTATAGCTCCTGATGATATGCTGATAGATGATGATCATTTTTGTGGATATCTCACAGCATGGATGACACACTTCTAACACGTATCACCCTGAACCCTCATATCTGTCACGGAAAACCCTGCATTAGAGGACTACGTTATCCAGTTGAGTTTATTCTAGAAATGCTCAGTTCTGGCATGACTACTGAGGAAATATTGGCAGATTATGACGACTTAGAATCTGAAGATATTTTGGCTGTTCTGTTATTTGCAGCAAGACTCAGCCAAGTCAAAAGCATTCATAAAATCGCTTCATGAAATTCATTGTTGATGCTCAGTTACCAGTCCGCCTTGCTAACTTTCTCAGAGCCTCAAATTACGACACAATCCATACCAGAGACTTACCAGCGCAAAATGCTACATCAGATATTGAAATAAATGCTATCTCAATTCAGCAAAATAGAATCTTAATCACTAAAGATTATGATTTTGTTGACTCTTTTTTAACAATTGAGCAACCTTATAAACTACTTTTAATCACGACGGGTAATATCAAAAATCCAGAACTAGAAAATCTTTTTTCTCTTAATTTTCCCTCTATAGTGGAACTATTTCAACAGCACTCTTACATTGAAATGAGTCGAGAAGCTATTATTGTACATCAATAAATTGATGATCATAACGGATGAAAAAGCACAAAATTCAAGCACAATCCCAAAGCAAATGGAGTGATTTAAAGAGTATGGCCTCCTATCCGCTATTGGGTGAAGATGCTCAAGAGTGGGTTTCTCAGACTAGACGGGAAGCAGATGAGCATCGGGAAGGTTTGTTACGTAACACAATTGAGGATTTTGGTGGTGAGTGAGTTAGAGGTGGATTAATGCGATCGCCTACCCTCATTGAGCTAAACTGGAGAAAAACTACACAGCAAATGCTATCAGTATATTTTACTAGTTTTGCATTGCGATCGCCTGCTCAATACAGACTTTTTGCGATTTTCATCACGACCACATCAATCCAACATTCTGCACAACAGCCTTAAAGACTAAATTTTTTAATTATTTTTTGGGCTTTAGTCTAGTTTAGATTTATAATAAATAGCAAAGATCAGAATAACGTACATAATCAACCCATAGGCTAACCAATGCTAGCTAGCTGGTTATCGCTGCTGGTCTGTACAGCAGTGTGGGGCTAGCAGCACAATCAAAGCTTTGGTGAAAAGCTAGTCAAATATTAGGCAAGTTTAAGTCATCACAGCTCTTTAGCCACCTACCTCAGCCGAATTGAGGTGAGGTTAAAAAGTGTATTTGCTTGTACATTCATTTTGGATAAATAATTGCTGGGGGTTAGCCGTGTCTAATCAGCCCTAAATTTGTAGTTTCATCTATTAAACGACCAATAGTTCCTTAATAGTACAAGCTCCTAGATTTATCTGTGGAATCAATCGAAAATCTAAAATCCCCAATCCAAAATTGCTTGACCTAATTAATTTGGCTTAGTTTAGGCATTTGTACTTAAACTTATTTTTCAGCATCCCATAATTTGGATGTTGCCGAAAAAGTTCATCCACTAAAATTCTCCAGCTTCTCACACACTTTTACCTTGAGTTCAGTAACATGGAAGACTTTAATTGTATATTAAATATTTGCATTATCTCCGTAGCCTACCTATCCAGTATTTATTTGTGGATAGCATTTTCTCAGCAATCAAATGAGTAACTAAATATTGTAATATTGATTGCGAAACAAAATTTAGTCGTTGACTAAGCCTCTGAGAGCGAAACTAATCAATAACTAGAGGCGCTTCTGCAAGAGGTAGTCAGCGCTGACTGTTGTGCAGAATTGAATTAAAGAGACAATTGCATCATTCATGGGATAAATGTTAGATTTTTTACCAGAAATCATTACGATTAAAGAGATCACAATTGCCTTAATAGGAATAGTCGTTGGAGCCTTCATATTCGTAACTTTTCGGTTAACTTTTGGATGGTTTAAATTACTCTTGAAACAACTAAAACTTTTCCAAACTAAAGATATCTACCAGAAGTTAATTAAACCTAATGAAATTTTAATAATTTCTGTATCTGTAATTTTTTTCGTTGAGTTTATTTCCATTCAACTACCGAAAAATAGCTGGTCGAAAACCTTAGAAATTATTATTAGTTTAACTTTAGCGATCGCCACAAGTTTATTAGCTTCTAAATTCTTTAAAAACTTCTTTGACTTTTACCTATTAAACGCTGCTTTTAAAACTGGGCAAAAAATCAGTAGTGAATTTCTCATCCTGTTTAAATGGATAGCCAATATCATCATTATTGTTGTAGCTATTCTCCTCTATGCTCAAAGTCATCAAATTAATCTTTTAGGATTGCTAGCCAGTTTAGGAATTGGTGGATTAGCAGTAGCCTTTGCGGCTCAAAAGACCTTAGAGCAAGTCTTAGGTGGTATAGTTATCTATCTTGACCGTCCCTTCGTCATTGATGATTATATCGGACTTCCCGACGGTACTTTTGGCAGAGTTGAATCTATCGGCTTGAGATCCACTCGTATTCGTACCTCTGGTAAAGGAACCGTCGTCATAGTTCCCAATAGTTCCTTAACTCAAGTGAATATTGAAAACTTCACTGGAGCGAAAAAAGTCATGTCTATACTGTATTTGACCTTTTATCGAGCCATCAGCAGTGAAGAAAAAGCGCTGATTCGGCAGGTTATTTTAGAAAGTACAAATGGTATATTTGGACTAGATTCCCGGAATACAGACGTAAGCTTTAAGAATATCAATAATCTAGAAGACCCAGATAAAAGTCAAGCTCAAGTTTCTTTCTTTATTTTAGGTTCTGGAGATGTTTCAATGGAATTACGTCGTCAACTGTTAGATTTGGCTACTCAAAGCATGACTCAATATTTAAAAGAATATGGAATTGCATTTGAGATAGAAGAACCAACAATTTACGTTGACTCACCGATTACGATTTAAATATAATGAATAACATTTCACAGATTATTCTGGACTTTTTCCAGCGCGATAGCACAATATTATTCCTATCCCGATTTGGCTTATTTTTATTGTTTATCCTCCTGTCTATACTAGCCGGAAGATATACACCAACAATAATCCGAATTGTAATTAGACGTTTTGCACCGCAGCAGGTAGCCAGTATTTATAATAATTTAATTGAACCTATTAGAAACTTATTTAGAATCTCTGGTACTTTAATTCTCATCTCCTTATCTTTAGCATGGATTATCGAATATCAATCTATATATAGATTTCTTTTACCCATTGTAGACTTAGCTGTTATTAGTAGTCTAGCTTGGCTATTTTCTCGTTTATTTCGGCAATTTATTCGAGTATATGGTATTGACTTAGTGGGCAAATTGGGCAGGGAAGTAGACGAATTACTTTTAGTCTTTGAAACTCTCGCAAACGTCACGATTGGCTTTATTGCTATGATTGCTTTTGCCCAGAGTCAACAATTTAATTTAGTTGGTTTATTAACTGGTTTTGGTATCGGTGGATTAGCCATCGCTTTTGCGGCACAAAAGACATTAGAGCAGTTGTTAGGAACCATTGTTTTGTATTTAGATAGACCCTTTATTCCCGGAGAATATATTCGGTTACAGAAATCTGGACAAATTCCGGAAGGGTTATTTGGCAGAGTTGAATCAATTGGAATTCGTTCCAGTAAAATTCGCACTGCGGCGAAGAGTACCTTGTTTATTATTCCCAATTCGATATTAGCAAATCTAGAAATTGAGAATATTACGCGAGGTAAGAAAGTAATGGTTTTACTCTACCTCGATTTTGTTACTGTCCTAGAACATCAAGAAAAAGCCTTAGTTGAGCAAGTAGTAGCCGAAAGTACTAACTCACTGTTTGGGATAGATCCCGGAAGCACCAGTATTACTTTTTTAAATCATAATTCTGTCAAGCAAACAACTCGAACAAGAGTGACGTTCTTTATTTTGGGTTCTAGTGATAACTCTCTGCAATTACGTAAACGTTTATTGGAGTTAGCAAATGAGAAGATTTCTAAAAAATTAGTAACTTTTGGCATTGAGTTTACAATGCAAGAACCCACAATTTATGTAGATTCACCCATCACACTTTAAAAATCTGATTCAGCACCTAGCCCTGGCGATTGGAAATCGCGGCTACACAGGCGAAACCCACCTGCGTGGGTTTGAAAACCTTAATTCTTCATTAGTCCACGCAGGTGGACTTTGTTTGTATAGCCGCGACTTCTAGTCGCCAAGGCTTTAATAAATTAGACTTTTCAAACACCCTCTAAACGCTTGCTCTCATGTTCATATTTTTCGAGGAATTAATTTCACCAGCTGACGCTATCAATCTGTTTGCTTGCTGGGAATTCATCGCCGCCGCAGTGTGAGCATTTAGTAGCTTACTGTATCTCGGTTCATCAGCTAATCTTTGTAGGGCTGCTGCGATGGGAATTTCTGTGTCTTGTGAGGTAAATAGGGTGACAATCTTTTCTACAGCCACTGTTTTTCCGGGAAATAACTCAAAAGTAGTGACCAACTTGGAAGATTCCGAAGTATTTTCTACATATATGGGTGCAGTATCCTCACCATCTACCACTAACTTTGCCGCCATCCCTAGTTGAATACCTGAGTGGATAGTTCGACTTTGCAGCCAGATAATCTGCTCAATACCTCCTTGGTTCAAGGTTCGCCAATGTCGCACACCTTGGGTATCCAGTTGAGCATCAAATCCCACTTCAACTGTAATCTCACCTTGAAAGTCTATAGATGTGATCTGACAACGAATTGCCGAAATATGTTGATCTGCTAAACTGCTAAAACGTTCAAAGTGGAAGTTTAAGGTGGAACCTGCTGGACTTCGCCAGCACACATCACGGTTGATTAAACCCAAACGGATATTCAGGCGACGTTGATATTTGATAATTTCACCACTAGCTAAACTAAAGCGATCGCCTGCCACTGTCACGACTAATGGTAGCCAATTGGGACATTGTACAAGTTCGGGATGGGCGATCGCTACATCGTCATAAACACCGTAAATCATTGTAGATGGAAAATTCTGAGGATACCCTTCCTCGAAAGTCCCACGGGTTCCTAAATAACCGTTACCAACGGTAAAGGCAGCTTCTTGTTGATGTAGCTGCATGGCGTTAAATTCTGTTTCCACAACCTTCGAGGAGGTAGCGTTAAGTTGTGGCTGAATTTTTCGAGATTTTGCAACAAATACATCTAACATGGTCAAAACATTTATATTTTGCAACAGGATAAAATTTAATTTATAAAAGATGCTCAAAACCCCTGATTAACAGCAACGTTACCGAAAACGTTGATCTTCCCACAAACAACAAACTTTTGAGTTTCATCTCTCGAAAGTTCGGTTCCATTTATAACTCATGTTGGAAGTTATAAATGCCAAAACTGATACAAATTTATCTGTTTGTTTATGTATGATATAGGTTTTTGGTGAATACAAATCAATAAAGTTCAGTGAAGAATATTTGTAGTCATCCGTAATTTTGACTACTTACGACGAAAACTAGCGCCAGCCCCATATTTTTCTGTTGGTAATATCGTGTACACACATCTTGAGCCAAAGACAGTTTCCAGGCCTAAAAACAAGATTTAATCAGAAATCTTATTCCCCTCCTCGCTTGCGGGGAGGGGCTAGGGGTGGGGTTTTATGACGCAAAAGAGAATTGAAGATGGTGCGTTGCGCTACGCGACAACACACCGTACACACAAGGATTAGAAATCATTTAATCAAATTCCGTGAAAAGTGAGAAGTTTGACAACTCGTCTTTTGACAAATCCCAGAACTTAGGGTAAATTTTCGCACTAGAAACGTGCCGCAGGAATTTATCAGAATGCTAGATTTGTCACTCATCACCATCCTGGGGTTCCTGGGCAGTTTTGGCCATTGCTTTGGGATGTGTGGACCCCTCACGGTAGCCTTTTCCCTTTCTCAGCAGCAAACAACACCACAAACAGTTTCCCACGAACAGCCATCACTCCGGAAAATACCCAATTCGTGGCAACAACAATTAAGATTTCATATATTACTGAACCTGGGACGAATATTAAGTTATGCTCTAGTCGGTGGTGGCATAGGGGCGCTGGGTTCAGTTTTACTGCAAGGTGGTCAGTTTGCAGGTGTAGGCAGTGATTTCCGGCGCTGGATGGCAATTATTACAGGCTTAATGCTGATTTGGTTTGGGTTAGGGCAAGTAACACCCGACTTATTGCCGAGAATACCTCTATTACATCCCTTACTACAAGGACGTTTACATGACCGTCTGAGTACAGGAATGGTGAAGCTTTCTTACAAAACCAGATGGTGGACACCCATGCTTTTAGGCATGACTTGGGGTTTAATGCCTTGTGGTTTTCTATATGCTGCCCAAATTAAGGCTGCGGAAACAGGTAATTTATGGATGGGAGCAGCAACTATGCTGGCTTTTGGGCTGGGAACTCTACCCACTATGTTAGGTGTCGGTGTTTCTACTTCTTTAGTCAATAAAGATCAGCGCAGTCAATTGTTTCGCTTAGGCGGCTGGGTGACACTCACCATTGGCATACTTACTTTGCTGCGGACTGGCGACACAATGGTAGATTACAGTGGACACGCCGCATTAGTCTGCTTAATCTTGGCACTCATTGCTCGTCCCATTAGTCGCCTGTGGGCTTCACCCTTACGTTACCGTCGGGGTTTGGGAGTGGGTGCTTTTGTGTTAGCTGTGGTTCATACTACCCATAACTTCGCACATTCTTTACAGTGGCAATTTGCGGCTTTCTTGTTTTTACCGCCGGATTTTCAGTGGGGCATGGCTGCGGGTGCTGTAGCATTAGTCTTAATTACCCCCGCAGCTTTCACAAGTTTTGAATCACTGCAAAAATATTTGGGTAAGCGTTGGCGACAGATTCATTTATTGAGTGTACCGGCTTTACTTTTAACTACCATTCATGCTGTTTTGATTGGTTCTCATTATTTAGGTTCCTTGCAATCAACATGGGAAAATAAATTAGCGGTAGTGTTAATAGTAATTGTCACCTCCGGGGTGTTATTGGTGCGTTCACCTGTGTTTTGGTCAAAGTTAAATATAGAGAAGTTTTATGTACCCCCAAGCAAATCGTAGTAACAGGTTTGGTCAAAGCCCAAGAATTATCTACTATCTATTATTTTTGAGTTGCTTAGTTATATCAATAATTACGGCTGATTTCACTTCTGCCCATCAGGTGCAAATATCTGAAGATGTCGGTGCTACTATCCACATTGAGCCGAATGATAATCCTCGTGCTGGGGAACCTACCCAAGCTTGGTTTGCTCTTACCCGTAAAGGTGGTCAGGTGATTCCCCTGGCGCAGTGTGATTGTGAATTGTTGATTTATGCTGAACCCCATACGCCGGGAGAACCAGCCCTGATAGAGCCATCTTTAGAACCTGTGGCGGCTGAACGTTATCAAGGTATTCCGGGTGCAGAAATTACTTTTCCCAGGCCTGGAAGGTATCAGTTACAGCTAAATGGTAAACCGATATCTCAGGCTAGTTTTAAACCGTTTCAATTTGAGTTTGAGGTGACGGTGGCGGCTGGAACAGGTAGAAATTCAGGAAATGTGCAAAATGTCAATAATGCACCGAATCAAGATATCAATATCAGGTCAAGGTTGACTATGACGGTGTTAGCGTTGGCGATTTTTGTGGCTTTGGGCATTGTGTTTTTTATCCTGCGGGGGATGAAAGGGCGGGAGACGCGATAAATCAGATATGGCAGGGGGCAGGGGGCAGGGGGCAGGGGGCAGGCTTAAAACTCCTTAAGTACAAGGGTTTTATGATTTGTTTTTGTCCTAAACGCCTTGGCGGTTGCGATGAATCAGACGCGATAAATCAGACGCGATAAATCAGACGCGATAAATCGCGTCTCTACAGGAGTGCTAAATATGTCGCTTTTGATGCCACTGCCAGGCATGGGTGACAATATTTTTGATGTCTGGGTATTGTGGTTGCCAGTTAAGGATTTTTCTGGCTTTCTCTCCGCTACCAATTAGAGATGGCGGATCTCCGGGGCGGCGATCGCACTCTTCCACTGGTATGCTGATTCCGGTGACTTCTGCCGCAGCTGCAATCACTTCTCTGACTGAGAAACCATTACCGTTACCTAAGTTGAAAACTTCGCTGTCGCCATCTTCTAAGAGATATTTTAATCCCAAAACATGGGCATCTGCTAAGTCGCTAACGTGAATATAATCGCGAATACAAGTACCGTCAGGGGTGGGGTAATCTGTGCCAAAAATGGCAATCGATTTTCTTTTGCCTAAAGCTGTGAGCAATACTAAGGGGATTAAATGGGTTTCTGGTTGATGATCCTCGCCTAGTAAGCCACCTGGATCAGCGCCAGCTGCATTAAAGTAGCGAAACCGGACTGATTTTAAACCGTAAGCTACATCAAAATCAGACAGAATTCGTTCTACCATCAGCTTGGTAGCCCCGTAGGGATTAATAGGGTTTTGGGGGTGGTTTTCGGGAATGGGTACGACTTCTGGGACTCCATAGGTGGCACAGGTGGAAGAAAACACGAATTTCCGAATTGAGGCCGCTACCATCGCTTCTAATAGCGTCAGTGTCCCCACAACGTTGTTACGGTAATATTTAGCCGGGTCTGTCACCGATTCGCCTACGTAGGCATAAGCGGAGAAGTGCATAACGGCGGTAATATTCCGGGTTTTAAATAAGTTATCTAACAAAGGGCGATCGCCTGTATCTCCTACTATCAGTTCTACTTGCAAAACCTGTTCTACTAAATCTTGATGCCCATACACCAGATTATCAAGTATGACGACTTCATAACCCGCTTGCTTGAGCGCAAGTACAGTATGGGAACCAATATATCCAGCGCCCCCTGTGACTAAGATACTGGGCTTTCCATTCGACATAGTTTTTCCGTTCAAGTTGACAACTGTGTGATTAATTTAGTTTACTGGTGCCACATTACTCATCCGAAAAATAACAAATAATCGACGAAGTGTGAAAAAATTGCACTAAAATCACTACGACGGTAGTCTTTGGTATTTGGGTTGGAGGTATTTGCTCTCAAGTAATAGTGCGACTACAATTTGACGAGAAAATACATCTGCTGCCGAAAATCTCTAGGGTGTGTCAGTTGGTCATGGGGGAAACTCCTGTTTTTTAACTGGCTCACAGGACAAGAAAATTTGAGAGTTAATCTATGTTTCTATTGCTAAGTCGTGTACTGCTGTGGCTGCTGATTGGCACTGTTGTATACTCTCTGTTTCAGAGATTTTATCCTTCTGGAACCTTTATTGGCCGATTAGTTTTAGTGATTGTGTTGATTGTCATAGCTTTGTCGTTTATTAACCCTAATGAACCAGCTGTGGCATCTTTGTGGAGGGTTGTATCATTTCCACTCAAGCCTCTGGGAGCTTCTGTGTTGCTGATGATGTTTGCCGCGCAGAGGATTAAGGGCGGCGGGATTGAAAAACCAGGTGGTTATTTGGTGGGTTGGTCGTTGACAATTTTACTGTTGGCAAGTACACCTGCGATCGCTTACTTTCTGGTGAGAGTACCTGTAGCAATGATGGGTGATACCAACGTAGCAACTCAGGAGATAATTCAGAATTATCGGCTAGTGTCGTCTCTCAGAACTGACGCTTCCTCACCAGAGGTGCTAGTGGCATTTAGTCCAGCAACTACCCCCCAGCTAATTTCTGATGTCGTGAGCAATAATCTGTGGCTGAATCAACAACCAGGGCGTGCAACCATAGGATTCAATTCTTTGGGTGCAAAAGTGCCACCTTACCTGTTGCAAATACCTGCTCAAGACATTGCTAATCGCGGATTGAGAATAGAAGACTTTGTACCCAGCGCCCAAACTCTGCAAGTCACAACCCAAGTATGGGAAAGTTATCTTAACCAGATTTACTTTTTCTTGCGTGGTAATCAAACATCTCGGTAAAAAAGTCACTTTCATAGCTGAGACGGATCGCCAAAATCCGCATCAGGAAAAATTAACCACGGATGTTTGATCAATGTTGATCTATCTGCATCTGTGGTTTAATCTCAAAAACATTGACCGTGCCGATTTAAAATTGCCGTTAGCGCTGCAAGTATTTGAGATTTTTTTTGGTTCATCCAACGCCACTTGCTCAACCTTTGGAAACCAAAGAACCGCAGTGGCTCCCCCTTGTGGGTGCAACAATTCCATGCTCCCAAATCCCAAATCCAAAATTGTTGGAATTTTGCCAGAGTTTTCATGACAACTTGCTACTATATGGGTTTCCCTATTGGTTAAAGTTAAGATAAGGTGGACTGCCGAAATTCCCATAAAATACAGACTTATCAGCAGTTCATCCTCAGATGATTAAGTTGCAATATCGCTTTAATGGCAGAATCTCGACGACTTGCTAAACTCGGTGCTTATTTACGTCCCCATTGGCGGGAAACGACATTAGGCATTCTCGCTTTATTATCTGTCAATGGGCTGGGTGTTTATATCCCTTGGTTGATTCGTTCAGCCGTTGACCAACTTTCGGCAAGCTTTAATTTCAACAATATATTATCTTATGTAGTCCCGATTGTCTTGCTCAGTTCCGCGATGTGGCTGATCCGGATGGCTTCGCGCATCTGGCTGTTTGGTGTGGGAAGACAGGTAGAATTTGATCTTAAACAACGGATTTTTGAACATTTACTCAAGCTGGAGCCGTCTTATTTTGCCACTAACACGGCTGGAGATTTAATTAGTCGCGCTACCAGTGATGTGGAAAATGTCAGGAGGTTGCTGGGTTTTGCGGTACTCAGTATAGCAAATACTGTGTTTGCCTATGTTCTGACCCTACCAGTAATGCTGACCATTAGCGTGAATCTTACACTAGCTTCTTTGGCTGTGTATCCCTTTATGTTCTGGTTAGTGCATCTGTTTAGCAATCGCCTCCGCAAAGAACAAGCCGTAGTCCAAGAGGAACTGTCTGATATCAGTGAACTGATTCAAGAGGACGTTAGCGGTATCGCCCTGATTAAAATTTACGCCCAAGAGGAAAATGAACGTCGAGCTTTTGCTCAAAAAAATCAGCAGCTATTGGCGGCTAACTTACAATTGGCGAAAAGCCGAAATATCCTGTTTCCGTTAATCGGTGGTTTAGCTAATCTCAGTTCTCTGGTAATTATCTGGCTGGGGGCTACACAAATATCGACTGGAACCCTAGCTGTAGGCGATTTTTTGGCGCTGCTGATTTATGTAGAACGTCTGGTTTTTCCCACGGCTATATTAGGTTTCACAATTACAGCTTATCAACGTGGTGAAGTGAGTATTGACCGTCTGGAGTCGATTCTTTCTGTCACACCGAAAATTCAAGATGAAGCTGATACTGTACATTTGCCTTTGGATAAAGTTCAAGGTAAACTCACCGCTAAAAATCTCAGCTACACTTACCCCGGTGCGAGTACTTCGGCTTTAGAAAATCTCAGCTTTACTATTTTTCCTGGGGAAACAGTTTCGATTGTTGGGGCGATTGGTTCTGGTAAATCAACTTTAGCCAATGCGTTACCGCGTTTGTTAGATATTGCGTCGGGGCAATTGTTTCTCGATGATCTGGATATTACCAAGATATCATTATCAGATTTACGTCAGGCGATCGCCTACGTTCCTCAAGATAGCTTTTTGTTTAGCACCACAATTAAGAATAATATTCGCTATGGTGATCCGGTTAGTGAAGCCCAAGATGTAGAGTATGTGGCTAAATTGGCGCAAATAGATAGCGAAATTAGCAATTTTCCGAATCAATACGAAACCATTGTTGGGGAACGTGGTATCACTCTATCTGGTGGTCAACGACAACGTACCGCCTTGGCTAGGGCGATGTTAGTAGAAGCCCCAATCTTAATTTTAGATGATGCCCTTTCCAGCGTAGATAATCAAACTGCGACTAGAATCCTCGATAATCTTGCCAGTGGTTCGGAACGCAAAACTATAATTTTTATCACTCATCAGCTATCTGCGGCGGCGGCGGCTGACCGCATTTTTGTGATGGATAAAGGCCACATTGTCCAGACAGGAAAACACTCGGAATTATTACAAACAGAGGGTCTTTACAAAACTTTGTGGAGTCAACATCAAGTCGAGGAGTTACTGCGCTAATTCTTGTAGAAACTACATATTAGAACTTACGCACTTTACAAATTAATCAGGGTATGATTTCCATAAAATACCTCGTTTCAGACTTTTATCCCCGATTATTTTGATTGTAAATAGACCAGCATTGTAGGGGTTTAGCAATGCTAAACCCCTACGAAATATCTGATTTTTTACAATACATATTTAATGTTAATTGTCAATGCGTAACTTCTACATATCACAAGTCTCTACATTTTTTTCCCAAATGTTTGATATCAAACTCTTAATTGAGTGACGGCGATATTACCGGAAAAACAGACATCAACATCACTACCAGGAGTGCGATCGCGTTGACTATATTCCCCTACATAATAAAAATCATCGCCGTCAATGCGATAGTTAATCGGTAACGGTTTGGTACAGGGTTGGCAAAATACCATCTGAGGATGGGAGTCCCCTGGTTGCAGATGTGGCAAATTCACATTCCAAAAGCTTCCCGGTTCTAAGGGACGATGGAGTAAATCAGCTAAAACTTCAGCCGTCAATTTAGCAGCCACATCCCAATCAAAACTTAGCTTACCTTTGCGATATTGGGAAATAGCAATTCCGGGAATATTTTGGGTAGCCCCTTCCCGCACAGCCGCAACAGTACCGGAAATATAAGCATCTACGCCTAAGTTTCCCCCAGCATTGATACCTGAAAGCACAAATTTGATTTCTGGGCAAATTTGGCTGGTGGCGATTCTCACACAATCGGCGGGAGTACCTGCGATACCTTCGGTAAGCTTCGCTAACGCATACTCATTTTCAGCACGCTTTTGCAGATTAATCCCACGAGTCGTAGTGACTTGATGCCCACATCCAGATTGATGGTCTTTAGGTGCGGCAATAATTGCTTTTTTACCATTTATCGCCTGAAACAAGGCTTGAATGCCAGGAGCATCAATTCCGTCGTCATTGGTGAGCATTATAGTCATACAATTTTAGATTTTAGATTTTAGATTTTAGATTTTAGATTTGGGATTTGAGATTGATTCCACAGATAAATCTGGGGATTTGTAGCATTAAGGAACTATTGGGGTTTTAACCCACTCCCCACTCCCCACTCCCTACTCCCTACTCCCCAGCTATATCTGTGTTCATCTGTGGTTAATTTTTCTGGTCTTTGGGTTAGCTACTCAACGCCTTAAAAAACCGTTGCAAACTCTTGAACACACTGGGCTTTTTCGCAGGTGCAGAATCTGTCCCTGTTTGTGGTTGTCCTTGGATGACAATTACATCCAACTCATCACCTGTGGGTCTTTTCGGTAATTCGGCAACTTTTTGATACTCGCCGTTGGTTTCTACCCAGACTTCCCATAATCCGGGATAGCAGCGAAATACAGCCGTTGTATCATCTACAGGACGCAGGTAGTAACAAGATTCCAGAGTGCTAATGAAACGCTGGCGGGTTTGTCTGGCTGTATAACCAATACCGACAACACCGGAATCTTCCAGGCGCGGATTTAACATCACAAAAGGGCGATCGCCTATATTTTCACATAGCTTTTCCACTTGGGGAACCTCTACGGAAGTTGGGGCGATAAATAGAAAAATCTCGTCTTCTGGTTGAATTTTCGACTGTAGGGAAGCCGCCCTACCTGTACCGATATCCAATATATTAAATGGTGTACCCGCCCAATCACGTTTAGCTAAAGCTGCACCACCAGCATCGGGAAAGAAAATTTTCAGGCGGGAATCATATTCTGTAAACAAAGATAAAAATTGTTCCGCTACTGGCATCAGTTTGAGTTCTGGGAACAAAAAATCAACTTGTAAGCGAGTGTAGCCATCTGCAAGGGCTGCTTGGGTGGCGATGCGAGATTGGGCGATCGCTTCTTCAAGACTTTTGGGAAGTTCAGGCATGGTTTATATTTAATCTAGGTTCTACTTTTATTGTTTCAGTGTTTTTGGCAACAGCAACACAGAGCAACACAATTTTGGATTTTAGATTGATCCTATGCCTAAATTCCGGGGCTTTTAAATTTGGAATTGGGAACATCGCCTTTTGAGATCACTATCCTTTCGGTATATACGTATATATTCCTTGCCCTTGAGTATCATAAATCAAGATTGGCAAATTGGCTTGATCACCAATTCCCCGCAAAGCTTCTTGTAAAATATACCAGTGATTTGTGGTCTGAAGGTCGGTTTCAGATAATGTTGTTTGTAGCAGTTCTTCATATTCAGGGGTGAGCGATACGGCAATTCCGGTGTTATTAATAGTGAAAGTGCAAATTTGAATTTCTCTAGAACAGGTTTTATCTAGCTGATTACGAACTTTTTGCAACCCGTTCAAGGTTTGGAGTTTGTCTTGTGCTTGCTGGAGGGCGGTTGAGTAAGGTTCAATCAGGCTTTGAGATTGATTGTAGTAAAGACTATCTCGAGAAATTTGTTTCACATTCTGTAAAGCCTGATCCCAGTATGTCACGGCTACCTGCCATTGGTTTTGTTGCTCAAAGCTTTTGGCTTGATTGGCAGTGTTGATGGCTTGTTGATAACTTTTAGCTGCTATTTGTTCGATGGTGGCGCGATCGCGTGTCCTGGCTAATTGAGGTTTAAACTGTAATAACAATTCTTGGGCTTCTGGGTATGCTGGGCTAGTCTGGGGAATCAGATTTAAAGCATTAATCACTACTTGCCAAGTAGATTGTGCCTTTTCCCATTCATTTAAGGATTTAGCGCTGGCTTGGCGCTCCTGTGCCACAATTGCCACAGCTTTGGCATCATTGAGTTTTTTGAGCCATTGTTCTTGGGCGAGTAACTGCTGATTTACAGCTTGCAAACTCACCCGAAATTTGACTAATCTCCCTTGTACTAGCTCATACAATTCACTATTAGCACCTATCGCCTCCAATGGTGCGATCGCTTGTCGCCATGAATGTTGTATATCTTGTAATTGTTCTAGACTATTGGCTGTCTGTTGCATTTTTTGCTCTGCCACATCTGCCGCCTGTAAAGCTGTTAACACCTGGTTAATTTTGTCTGACTGCATAGACAAACGAGCTTTTAACTCCCCAGCTTGTTGGTAACGCGACGACCAACGGGGAATAATTAACAGGTTGTTACTAGCTGTGTCTAATTGCTGTTGTATAGCAACTAATCGATTTTCCGAATTAGCACGACGCATCAGTTGTCGAGATTCCAAGTTCAATTGTTGAGCAGTTTGGATTTCTTGACACTCAGACAGGACACAAGGACGAGTTAACAAGTAAAAGCCACCACCAAACACACAAATTCCTAGCAAAGTTATCCCGAACAGTAAAGATTTAACGGGGCTTTGTGGCTGGGTAGTCCCAAAATCTGGTGTATCTACCAAAAGATCAAACAATTCTTCTGACTCATTCTCAGTCAACGCAGGAGTATAGGTCAAAGAAGATGAGAGCGGTATTGGTCGCCTCATTTCCGACCTTGGCTTCATAGTTAAGGAACATCTAGCGTAGGGTAGTTCTTCCCCAAATATTCTGATAAAGCATTGCACCTGCTGTTCCTTGTAAGTTGGTGACAACTGGAGTGCTGACGACAGCACGACAAAGATGGATTGAGTGTCAACAGTCACACCTAGTGGATGTTGCGTTAAAATCATTAACTGGTCTTTTTTGACAGCACAATTAATTTGGAAGACTTCACCAGAGGGAACTTCGGCCAGAACTTGTTCTTTTAAAGTTCTGGCTAAAAGTTGTAAGTCTTCCTGCTGAACTGCTACTTTCATAAAGCGTTACTGCTGAGTTTATATATTGTTTTGTTTATCTGGGAAAGGATCAAATAAAGCATTTGCATTTAGGGAATGCAGATACACAGTGTATTGAACCACAATCAGTCAATCAATGGACATTCTCACCCCTCAGCTTTAGCTGTAGCGGTAAATTATTGTTTGACATCATCCGGCTTTTTAGTACAAGGTACTAACTAGTCTTACAGATTACCACTAGCTGGAATTTCCGTATGCCTACTGTATTTGGTAGACCAACTTTTTAACACAAATTCTGACTTTTTTCCAAAATGTTAAATCTTGCTCATGATTCAGATGGACAGTACCGTTCAGAGGAAGTCAAAACCAGTCGAGCCGCGCTAGCATTTCCATAGCAGAAGAAAATGAGACAATTTGTAACATTTTTCCATCGGCATCGGAAGCCAGTTACCTCGGTGGAGGCCAAAGTTCGCTAAGTGCTGGCTGTACCCTGCGACTAAGGACAAAAGCATCTCCAGTAGTTCTGATTCAGAGCTAATAAAAAATATCTGATACCAGGTTTTTTTGACATTAATGCTGGTTTTGTTATATGCTAGCAAACTCACTGTAAATATTAATAACTTTTAGTAAGTACAGTAGTTATGTTTTAATCTGAGCAACTGATTGGCATTGTTTACGGAATCCGATAGAATTAATACATAAGAAATAAACTATTTATTATAGACGAAACAAGCAAAATCACGTAATCATAGTGCTATAAAAAGTCAAAAACAGCACCAAAGAAATGCTTTTGGAAGTGTAAATACAAGGTGCAATTAAATGGATTTATTGGAGTACCAAGTTAAAGAATGGTTTGGAAAAATAGGCATTCCCATATTGCCTGCCCAACGAATTGACCATCCCACAGATTTGAAACGTTTAAAAATTCGCTATCCCATTGTACTGAAGTCGCAGGTGTATGCGGGTGACAGAGCCAAGGCTGGTGGAGTCAGGTTTGTGGAAACAACAATTGATGCGATCGCCGCAGCCCAAACGATCTTTAATTTGCCGATTTGGGGCGAATTACCAGAAGTGTTACTGGCAGAATCTCTGTATATTAAAAAGCAAGAACTTTATCTTGCAGTAGTTTTAGATACAGCTGTCTGCCGACCAGTGCTTTTAGGTTGCACAGAAGCTGATATTGATTGGGAATCCGCAGGGGAGAAAATGCATCACGTTGTGGTGGAACAAGAATTTTCTCCTTTCTATGCCCGGCGACTGGCATTAAAAATGGGTTTGCAAGGTAAATTAATGCAGTCTGTCAGCTCGGTGGTTGAGAAGATGTACCAGTTATTTGTGCAGAAAGATTTAGACTTGGTAGAAATTAATCCCTTGGCCGTAAATGCGTCCGGTGAAGTTATGGCGCTCAATGGTAAAGTCAGTATCAACGAACGCGCCATTGGTCGCCATCGGGACTTAACGGAGATCGCCGTAAAAATAGCTAACCGTCATAGCAGAAGTTCCGTCAACGGTCACTTAGGTGATTGGGATGGTTTAGAATTACACGGTAAAATTGGCATTTTGGGCAATGGTACTGGTTCCATGATGGCTACCTTAGATTTAGTCACCAGTGCTGGTGGTAAACCTGGGAGTTGTCTGAATTTGCGCCATGCTTTGGTGACAGATGTTGCACCGACGACTTTTTGCGATCGCCTAGCCAAAGGTTTGAACATCCTCGCAGCCGACAAAAGCATTCAAGTCATCCTGCTTAACCTTCTAGGTAGTGTACCTCAGACGGAGGAAGTCGCCAACATTATTAGCAATTTTGTCCAGCAAGACCACCACGAAATCAAATCACACACTGTCAGAGTTAGCAGCAGAACCCGCCGAGAGCATCATTTTCCGCGATTGGTTGTCCGGATTACTGGTTCTGAGTTCAATGTTGCTAAGGATTTTTTAGCCACCTTAAACACTCAAACTGATGCTTTGATAGTAGTAGAAAATTTAGATGAAGCGGTGGCAGAAGCTGTTCGTCTTGCCAAACCAACGGCTTACAGAAAGGCATAATCAGATGATTTTTGCTAAATTTCTCAACTGAGTTGGTACGTGTTCGCAAAGCGTCTCCCTTTGGGAGAAGTGAACCCAGATAATTGCCAAAAATACCAAAATCTTATATGAACTTAACACCAGACAGCAAAGTATTAATCCAAGGCTTTAGTGAATTTATCACAGCAACTCATATTGCTCAAATGAAAGCTTATGGTACAAATTTGGTTGCTGGTGTCGATCCTGGATGTGGTGGACAGCAACGTTACAATCTGCCAGTATTCGATTTGGTGGAAGAGGTGGTGGCAAAATTTGGGACAATTGACACAGCGATTATTTGCGTACATCCCTACCAAGTTTTAGATGCAGCCTTAGAAGCGATCGCCTGCAACATTAGCCAGATTATCATCATTACTGGTGGCGTACCACCGTTGGATATGGTGCAATTACTGCGTAAAGCCGAAGCAGGTGAAACCTTGATTGTCGGTCCCAACAGTCCAGGAATTATTGTACCGGGAAAAATCCTTTTGGGAAGTCAACCCAGCGAATTATATACACCTGGATCTGTAGGGATTGTTAGCCGCAGTAGTACCCTGACTTATGAAGTTGCTTGGGAATTAACCAAAGCTGGTTTAGGACAATCAATTAGTGTCAGTATTGGTAGTGATGCGATCGTGGGTTCATCGTTTCTACAATGGTTACAAATTCTCGACGAAGATGAAACTACCGAAGCGATCGTTTTAGTTGGTCAACCCGGCGGTGATAGTGAAGAAGCCGCAGCGCGATACATTACTGAAGCAATTGATAAACCAGTAATTGCCTATATTGCCGGTAGACACGCACCACTAGCAAGAAGTTGGCGACAAAGTGGAACCTTAGCCACAGTTATCGGACGTGACCCTAATTTTGGCACAGCCCAAAGTAAATTAGCTGCTTTTAAAGAAGCAAAAGTTCCCGTCGCTGAACGTCCTTCACTAATTCCAGAATTAGTTAAAAAGGGAATTAAATCAGTTGAAAAAAATCACTAATTTGTTTGTTAAACTCGATACTGCAATATTAATTTGTCCCAATGGCAAAACCCGCAGATGTCAGCACCAAAAGGTTAATTAGTCTCGCACCAGATAACTGGGTAAGATGGGTAACACAAATACCTGATCTTGTCGCCAGTGAAATTATCAACTCCGAATTTCAGTGGATTAGCCGAGAAAGTGATGTTTTGATCCGCGTCCAAAATCCCCAAGGTGAGGAATTTCTTGTCCTCAACGAGCTGCAATTGCGCTATACTTCCAAAATGCCGCGTCGGATACGTGCTTATGCCGGACTTGCAGAAGAGAAATATGATTTACCAACTTACCCGGTATTAATCAACATTCTCAAGTCTACAAACGCAGAAATTCCCACAACATACACATCAAATGTTGCCGGTTTACAAGTACGTCAAGACTACCGAGTGATTAATTTATGGGAAGTAGACGTAAATATAGCTTTTCAACAACCGTTACCTTCGTTGCTTCCTTTTGTCCCAATTCTCAAAGGTGGAGAAGACGAGTCTACAATTAGAGAAGCCTTACAAATTTTACGTGCCAATGAACAGTTAAACCAACTGGAAACGGTGTTAGCATTTTTTGCTACCTTTGTACTAGAGACGGCGTTAGTTCAAGATATAATGAGGTGGGATATGGCTGTGTTACATGAGTCGCCTTGGTATCAGGAAATATTACGCGAGGGTGAAGTACGCGGTGAAGCACGTGGTGAAGCACGCGGTGAAACACGCGGACAACGACAAGGAATAACTTTTAGCATTGAAACTAGCTTAGAAGCCAAATTTGGTAGCGATGGTTTGGAATTGATGCCGCAAATTGTCGAAATTTCGGATTTAGAACGTTTAAAATTGATTTTACGGGCAATTATCACAGCCAATACAGTGGCAGAATTGCGACGAATGCTGTAATTTTTCAGAAACGAACCACCTATCGCTAAAGCGAAAGCTCCGCTTTAAGCGTAGCTATGCCGTAGGCTTTACGCGCAGCGTATGCCCCCAGGGCTTTAGACGCAAAGAACGCCAAGGTAAGAGGGTTTAATAGGCTTCGCCGTGAGCGTCAACCGAACGGTTTTTTACATCAGCCAGTAGGTTGGGTTCAAGCTTTGTGAAACCCAACGCTGGTAGGATGTTTTTACTTTTTACGTGCTGTGAAAAAGAACCTCCGGCGGGTTATGGCGACGGTTGCAAAATATAGAAAGGACTAAAGTCCTGACTACAAACTTTTCATATTTACATACTTTCTTTGTAAATTTCTAACAATTTGGGAATGTAATCATATCCATCTACACCAATAATCGCAATCATTTTTGGGCGATGTTGTTGTAATAAACTTTGGAAGGCTTCTGCTCCCATTTGTCCTTGTAAAATTGTGAGTAAACCTGCTGATTGTCGCCATTCATTAGAAGCAATTTGCTCTAACAAATACATTCCTAAACCACCTGTATAAATCGCTTTTTCAGAATTTTGTAAATTATAATAAGCTTCCGATAAATAAGCTAAGTTGCGCCCTTGAAGATATAAGTCTCCGGAAACTTGGGCTGTTTTAAACCCATTTTCTAAATAGGGAATTGCTGCTGCTGATTGACCTATGACTAAATAGGCAATACCTAAGCTATTAAAACATAAAGCTTTACTTTGAATATCTCCTAATTGTTCTGATAACTTTAATCCTTGTTCTAAATAGTTAATAGCTGATTCATAGACTTCTGTTTCTACTTGTTCCAGCTTTTGCGCCTGCATAACTTCGCTGTAACCTAAGTTTACCAAGGCATTGGCTTCGGCTGTCCTTTCCCCGGCTTGGCGACTCAGCATTAATGCTCGTTGACTATTATTTATCGCTTCAGGATAATTTTTTTCTTGTACATAAGTGCGGCTGAGGTGGTTGAGATTGGCAAGTTCACAGGGGCGATCGCCTGCATTTCTCGCTATCTCCAGGGCTTGTTGATGAAAATGAATTGAACGCTGATATTGTCCTAATGCACGCTGTGAATAGCCTAAAAGTGTCAGGATTCTGGCTTTTTCTTGGGTTCCCTCAACTCGTCGCAATGGTTCATCGAGATAATCTAAAGCATCCCGTAAATAGTTACCGGCAAAAGATGCGAAAATCCCACCATAAAGGGGAAAATATGGACGTTGGGCAAAGGTGCGTAAAATTTGGAGCATAATTTGAGAACAGCCATTACTGTATGCGGCTCTACTTTGAAAACCACTGGCTAATTGACTCCAAATTACTGCAAAGGTCAAGAATGTGGAAATTGACATTTTTGAGCCGGCTTGGACGTTGTAGGCTTGTTGGTCGAACCAGTTGACTAAACCTCGTTGCAGGTACTGTAAAATTAATGCTACTTCTACCCAGTCACTGAGACTAATACTGCTTTGTTTTTCGGCAAATTCAATCGCAGATTCTCCCATTGCTAAGGCGCGAAGCAGGGATTGGGGGACATGACTTTTAACTTGTTTTGCCCAAGTTGCCCAAGGGCCACTTTCCCCAGGAACGCCACCAAAACCCAATTGTTGATTTTTCTCATACATCCAGCTTACCAAGTGGTCTTGCAGTCCTTGCCAAGTGCTTAAACCACGGGTAATTCCCTGGGATATTTCCTGTAAATCACTATCTACTTGAGCGAATTGTTGTAAACCTTTGGCTAACTGTTGTAGTTGTTGTGTGTTTGGCGCTTGCTTTTGATTGGGGTCGATAACTCGTAAAAATATAGTCAGACGTTCATCTGTGGAAGCTGTAGTAATTTCTCTAACGGCTGAGGCGATCGCTTCTGTAGCTTGATTTTGCTGCGAATATCTTTGCCATTGGCTTTGAATGGTCTTAATCGCTCTTAATTTCCGGTTGGCTTTGGCTTGCTTGAGTTCATCGGTTTCACCATCCACTTGGCTTTGAATGCTACTGAGGCGATCGCTCAAAACTAATTCAAAGACTTCCCCTGTCCCCGAAATTATATTTTTTTGCAGCATTTGATACACCATCTCTACAGAGCTAATTTTGCCCTTGAGGGTGGATTCAATAATTTCATCAATAAAAGTAAGATAGCGGTCGCGGATTGGCAAAGATTCAGACACTTTAACTGCTGGGGAACGTCAATTTCTATTTTAGAACATGGGGAGTGGGGAGTGGGGAGTGGGGAATGGGGAGTCCTTACCTGACCAACTGGGCGGCGGAATTGAAGAACTGACGGTACAATCCTCTCGTAACTAGAATAGTTGTCAGTAAGTTGGAAGCCGCAACCATGAAAATAATCACAATTTCGTAGGAAATAGCATCGATTGGTCTGATTCCGGCGATTAACTGACCTGTGGTAATTCCGGGGATAGCTACCATACCCACAAGAGTCATTTGATTGAGAGTCGGGAGAAATGCGGCTCTAATGGCTTCTTTGCGGTACTGACTGACTGCTTGCTGAGGAGTTGCACCTAAACTTAAGTGTGTTTCTATTTCCACAGACTGACTATTCATTGTACTGACAAGACGTTCCCCTGCGATCGCAGCTGCATTCATCGCATTACCCAATACTATCCCGGCTAGAGGAATTACATAACGGGGTTCGTACCATCTCTCCGGTTGAATAATTAAAAAATTAGTATAAATAACTGTCACAGCAGTGCTAATTAAAATTGCTCCCCATACCAATGGTAAAACTTGGGGAATTTTCGGACTGATACGATTTTTGGCAACAATGGCTGTAACTGTCAAAATTACTGCTAAAATCGCCAACACTCCCCAAACATTGTTTAAAGCAAAGATGAACTCTAAAACGTATCCTAATACGAGTAGTTGTAAGATGGTTCTGCCTGTAGCGATCGCTAAGTTTAATTCTAGTCCTAATTTTTCCCAGGCAGATAAACCAATGGCGATCGCCATCAATCCCACAGCAATAGCTAAATCAACAAAATCCAGCTTGATTAAATCCTGCATCAATTCTCCATTTCCTGCTCACAAAAAAATATGAAAATATTTCTGACCACTCCCCACTCCCTACTCCCCACTCCCCATTCCCAGTCTTCAGAATAAAACAACTTGGAACTTTAATTCCCAGTATAGGATCTTGGGTGATATGCATCGCATTTTCTACCAACCAATGGTATCCTTAACCATAAAATAATTACAGTAAAAACCCAATTTTGATGCATATTCGGGGCGACAGTCTTTGTAAAGCTTTTTGATCAAAATTCTCACAGCAAAAATTGGCAGTCGCAATGCATCCTTTGTATCTTCAAATAAAATGAAAACTCATGATCCAAAGTGTAAATTCTATTCCTGCTTTTGATATTAAGCAACAATACGCCACTATTGAAGCAGAAGTGAGTGCAGCCGTTTTAGAAGTTTTGGCTTCTGGGCGTTATATTGGCGGCCCTTTAGTGGAAAGCTTTGAGCAACAGTTTGCTACCTATCACGATGTAAATTATTGTATAGGCTGTAACTCCGGGACTGATGCCCTCTACTTAGCTTTACGGGCGTTAGAAATTGGTCAAGGTGATGAAGTTATTACCACACCTTTCACCTTCGTAGCCACAGCCGAAGTTATTAGTGCTGTGGGTGCAAAACCAATTTTTGTTGATATTGACACTGATACTTTTAACATTGATTTGCAGCAAGTAGCCGCAGCTATTACACCTAAAACCAAAGCGATTATCCCGGTTCACTTATTTGGACAACCTGTGGATATGACAGCACTGATGGCGATCGCTAACAGGCATAATTTAGCAGTGATTGAAGATTGCGCTCAAGCTACAGGTGCAAGTTGGAATGATCAAAAAGTCGGCAGTATCGGACATATTGGCTGCTTTAGTTTCTACCCTACCAAGAATTTAGGCGGTTGTGGCGATGGTGGAGCGATTACCACGAATGATCCTGAAATTGCGGCGAAATTACGGGTACTCAAGGAACATGGGCAGAAAAATCGCTATTATTACGAAGAAGTTGGTGTAAATAGTCGCTTAGATAGTCTACAAGCCGCTATTCTGCAAATTAAATTGCGTTATCTGGATATTTGGAATAATCAACGAAGAGCGATCGCCGCTTATTATCAGCAGTTTCTGTGTCAAATTCCTGGTATTGTTGCACCACAACAATTAGCCGGGGGGATGAGTGTCTGGAATCAATATACCATTCGCGTATTAACGGAGGGACGAAATGGTGCTACAGCCACTCACCGAGAGTCTGTACGTAGTCAACTGCAAGAACGGGGAGTCAGTTCAATGGTGTACTATCCCCACCCGTTACATTTGCAACCCGTTTATCAAAGTTTAGGTTATCAGCCAGGACAATTACCAGTAGCCGAGTTAGCTTGTCACGAAGTTCTATCTTTACCCATGTTCCCAGAACTGACACATGAACAGCAAGATCAGGTAATTTATGCTTTGAAAGAGTGCTTGGGGTAAGAGGCAGGGGGGCAGGGTGCAGGGGGCAGGGGGAAAATTAAGAGTACCCATTCTCCTGTAGGGGCGGGTTTACAGATATCATTCCAGAAGAACGACAATTTTACTGAACCCGCCCTAACTCAACTAAACAATCGCTCTACTGTTAGCGATCGCCAAAGCTTCAACTAAGCCACGCACAGCCGCAATCATGGCTATTTCGCTGTTGAGTTGATTAATCGCCGAACCAACACCAACGCCGGCTGCACCAGAGGCGATCGCTAGAGGTGCGGTGACGCTAGAAATACCAGAAGCACATAGTACAGGTACGGAAACCACACGAGCAATTTCATAAGCAGCTGCTAAGGTGGGAGCTGCTTTTTCAATTAATCCCAAAGTACCAGAATGTACTGGCTGGCTGCTTGTACCGCCTTCGGTTTGAATAATATCTGCTCCAGCTTTTACCAGTTCCTCGGCTAGTTGTACTTGTTGGTCTAGTTCCAGGATGTGGGGAACAGTCACAGATAAGGTAATTTCTGGCAGGAGGGCGCGAGTTTGGTAAGTTAGGGCTAAAACTTCCTCAGCTTCAAATTTACGTCCTTGAGCGTAAAAACTATCAAAGTTACCGATTTCAATTAAATCTGCACCAGCGTTGACAGCTTCCACAAACTTTTCTGGTTCAACTGCTGATACACAAACTGGTAAATTAATCAAGTTTTTTGCCATCTGCACTAAAGCAGCATCGGCGGCGATATCGACAAAGGTAGCACCACCCAGTTCAGCAGCTTTGATCGTAGCAGCTACGCGATCGCGATCAAAGTTGTTCAAGCCGCTAATCACTTTCAGAACGTTACGGTCAGCAAAAGCACGTTGGAGAGTGGAATGCATTGTCATAGTTTTTTTGTTGAGGCTAAGAAATAAGACCTATTCTACCGTCCCTGGGTTGTGGGTAATCGTAGACGAGCAAAAATCACCACAACCAAAAGAGGCAGGGGTGCAGGAGTTAAGAGGCAGGGGAGCGGGGTGCAGGGAGCAAGGGGGAGTAAGGCACAATAGTGCCGTACTCTCCTCGATAACACACCCTACTGGCGTGACAAGGCTAAAATGTTGCAATAGATTTTTGAGAAAATTTTGATAAATCAATGTTTTCTGCTTTCTTCTAATGCACTACTTTAAGCTTGTCAGTCCACTACGTGTCTTTAAGCGCAAAGCGCAGGCTACGCCAACAAAATTAAATTGGGAAGTCACAATTTTCCTCCTGCTTCTTCCCCCCTGCTCCCTGCTCCCCTGCTTCTTCCCCCATTCCCCATTCCCCACTCCCCACTCCCCCGGTTACTGAGCGAAGTCGAAGTAACTCCCCACTCCCCATTCCCCATTCCCCACTCCCTAGTCCCCATTCCCTCTTATGATGAAAATATAAGAAAATATCAAGTCGCCAGAATCTCACGGCAAAACATGGGTAGTATTTGGGAAATCGATTTTTACTCTCGTCCAATTTTGGACGAAAATCAGAAAAAAGTTTGGGAAGTTTTAGTTTGCGAAAGTCCTTCGGATATCAGCACAAAACCGGGATCTTTGTTTCGTTATGCACAGTATTGCCCCAGCACTCAAGTAAATTCGGGTTGGTTGCGGAGGGCGTTACAGGAAGCCATCGAAAAGGCAGGAGAAGCACCAATCAGAATCCGCTTTTTCCGCCGTCAAATGAGCAATATGATTACTAAAGCTTGCGAGGATGTGGGTATCCCCGCCCAACCTAGCCGCCGAATTTTAGTTCTCAATCAATGGCTGAAACAGCGCATGGAGGAAGTTTATCCTCAAGAACCAGGATATCAAGGCGGAACTAATCCTTCAGTGCGCTTAGACAGCCCTTTACCTCAACGCTTACCAGATGCGCTCGAAGGCAAGCAGTGGGCATTTGTTAGCCTACAAGCTGCTGAATTTGATCAAATGGCAGATTGGGACATTGGCTTTGGTGAAGCTTTTCCCCTGGAATTGGCTAATGTGTCTCCTGAAACTCGCATTCCTGGGGTGTTAATTTTTTCACCTAGAGCTTTACCCATAGCCGGGTGGCTTTCGGGTTTGGAGTTGGCTTGCTTGAACTTTGATACTAAACAAGGGGAAAGATTGGTTTTAGAAACTGGTGCTACGGAAAGTTGGATTTTGGCTAATATCAAAAATCCCCAAACTTTAGCCGAAGCCAAAGGTTATGAGCAAGCCAAAGAAAAAGCGAATGGAGTCCATTTTATTGGTGTCCAATCTGACCCCCAAGCCGAATCTTTTACCGGATTTTGGCTGTTACAAAATTTAAATCTTGGGTAAGTAGAGAGGAATGATCAGTTAGTCAAATGACCAATACTGATACAAACTAATACACACGAATGATTTTCGGAGAATTTTTTTGGTGGATGAAACGCGGATAGTTACCAATGATTTGGGATAATTGTCTGCGTCTATCTGCATTTTAAAATGGCTTTTGCCAATATATGCAGATAGTTACCAATGATTTGGGATAATTATCTGCGTTCCTCCTGATGCAGCTCAAAATCCAAAATCCACAATTCACCGAGGGTCATGGGTTCTGAAAACTTTTCACAAGATACTTTAGCAGAACATCTGCTGGAACTAGCGATCAAATCGGGAGCAGAAGCTGCGGAGGTCTATCAGTCGCGATCGCTCTCTCGTCCCGTCTTTTTTGAGGCTAACCGTCTCAAACAGCTAGAAACTAGTCAATCTGAAGGCACAGCCCTACGACTGTGGCGCAATGGGCGACCAGGACTAACGGTAGCTTATGGTTCTGTGGAAGCGCAAACAATGGTGGAACGAGCTTTGGCTTTAAGTCAGCTGAATCAACCAGAAGCAGTGGAGTTAGTCAAGAATTCTCAGCCATCTTATCCAGACATTGGGTCAGCTGTCCCATTAGAATTATTGGTTAATTGGGGCAAAGAAGCGATCGCTCTGATTCGTGATGTCTATCCAGATGTGCTTTGCAACAGTGACTGGGAATGTGATGTGGAAACTACTAGACTTTTCAATAGTCAAGGTTTAGATTGTTACTACACTGATACAACTCTCAGTTGCTACATGGCCGCCGAATGGGTACGGGGTGATGATTTTTTAAGTGTTGCGGATGGACAAACCCAACGGGATATTCTCCACCCTGAAAAATTAGCTCATCAAATTTTACAAAGGTTGGATTGGTCTCAAGAAAACGTCCCACCCCCCACCGGTCGCGTTCCGGTTTTGTTTACTTCCAAAGCTGCTGATATGCTTTGGGGTACTGCACAAGCAGCGTTAAATGGCAAGCGGGTTCTGGAAGTAGCTTCTCCTTGGGTAGAACGCCTGGGTAAGCAAGTGATGTCACCTAGCCTCACCCTCTACCAAGACCCCCAAGCTGGACCCTATAGTTGTCCTTTTGATGATGAAGGTACTCCCACAACTAGTTTAGTTTTTATCCAAGACGGAATTTTACAAAATTTTTATTGCGATCGCACCACAGGAAACCAACTAGGTATTAACACCACCGGTAATGGTTTTCGCCCTAGTTTTGGCAGTTATCCTAGCCCTGGCTTATTTAACTTCTTAATCCAACCCGGTTCCGCATCACTACAAGAATTAATACATCAAATGGATGATGGCTTAATTGTGGATCAAATGCTAGGTGGTGGCAATGGTATTTCTGGCGACTTTTCCATCAATATTGATTTGGGTTATCGGGTCAAAAACGGCCAAATAATTGGGCGTGTTAAAGATACAATGCTAGCAGGTAACGTCTACACAGTTCTCAAACAATTAGTAGCATTAGGTAGTGATGCTGATTGGAATGGGTCTTGTTATACCCCATCACTAATAGTAGAAGGATTGTCTATAACTGGTAGAATTTCTTAACATCCTCCCCACCCGATGGAGAGATTGGTAATACTGCAAAGTTGGTTAAAATTTAAAATAGGATTGTCAGCATAATTACGAGTCGTGAAGCGTAAAGCCCCTGTGCTTTTAGCCGGGGGATATAAGCGAACAGGATAAATTTATTCATCCATAATGTGGGTCATTAATGTACTCCAAAACTTTTTTCACATCAAACATAGCTGTTTTTATATGATTAACTTTTAATTATTATGGCGCTTTCTGATATAACTCAGCGCTTTCGCCTTTGGTTGCAACCGAGAAGAGGTTTAGCGATCGCCGAAGCTTGTATTATTGGTCTTGTAGCTGCCCTTTCTGCGGTATTCCTGAAAGTCGGCGCAGGATTGTTAGGGACATGGCGAGTCCAAACTAGCCAAATTTTACCAGCCTGGTTAATCTTACCTGCCATTGGTCTGAGCTTTGGGTTTATAGCTGGTTGGTTAGTGCATAGATTTGCACCAGAAGCTTCAGGTAGCGGAATTCCACAAGTTAAAGCCACCCTGGCTAATGTGCCAATTACACTATCCTGGCGAGTCGCAATTGTCAAGTTAATCAGTGCCATTATCACCCTCGGTTCCGGGATGGCTTTAGGGCGACAAGGCCCCACCGTTCATGTTGGGGCGGGTTTAGCAGCAGGAATGAGTCGCTGGGTTCCCACTTCCCCAGATCATCGACGGCAGATGATTGCGGCTGGTGCGGGTGCAGGTTTAGCAGCTGCTTTCAATGCCCCGATCACAGGTGTCTTGTTTATCGTCGAGGAATTACTCCAGGATTTATCAGGGCTGACTTTAGGAACCGCCATTATCGCTTCGTTTATTGGTGGTGTAGTCTCCCGACTGTTGGGTGGTGGCAGTTTGCAACTCAACCTGGACTTGATCCAATACTCTAGTAACTTCACCTTGCCAGAAATTCCCTTTTTTGTCTTGTTGGGAATTTTAGCAGGACTTCTGGGGGCATTATTTAATCGTGGTGTGATCACCAGTATCAAAATTTATCAAACTTTCCACCTCAGCTTGCCGCTAAAAATGGCTTTAGCTGGATGCGTTTCGGGTTTAGTTGTGGCCATGCTGCCGGAATCTTTCCGTGATTATGCAGGGTTGCGGGAGTACATGATTATCAGTGAACCTAACATAACTTTTGCCGCGATCGCCTTTTTATCTCAATTTATTCTCACCATGATCGCTTTTGGTTCCGGTGCGCCTGGGGGGTTATTTGCGCCGAGTCTGATTTTGGGTTCTTGTTTAGGACACCTGATTGGTGTATCCGCCGCTTATTTCTTAGCAGTGGATTCCCCCACGACTTACGCTTTAGCTGGTATGGGCGGTTTTTTTAGTGCTGTTTCTAAAGTACCAATGACAGCCATTGTGATTGTGTTTGAAATGACTACAGATTTTAATCTTGTACTACCTTTAATGATTGTCTCTGTAGCCGCATACTTGGTTTCTGACAAGGTAATGCCGGGGTCGTTATATGACAAATTATTACAGCTAAAAGGCATCACAACTACTAAAGCAGTTTCCCCCGAAGGAATATTAACAAAGTTAACAGCCCACGATGTCATGCAGCATCGAGTCGAAACTCTGGATGCAGATATGACATTAGAAGAAGCAATGCAAGTATTTTCCCGTTCCCATCATCGTGGCTTTCCGGTGGTAGAAAACGGCAAGCTTATCGGAATTATCACACAATCGGATTTTGTCACCAAACGCGATAGTGATTCGTACATCCTGGGCAATAGCCAGTCACCAAAGGATGTTTCTTTAAGGGAGATTATGATCCACTCCCCCATCACTGTCAAACCCCAGCATCACCTCAGTAATGTTTTGTATTTGCTAGATCGCTATCAAATCAGCCGCTTACCAGTGGTTGAAGGGCGGAAATTAGTGGGGATTATTACCCGTGCAGACATCATCCGCGCCCAAGCCGAACATTTGAATTATGGCAATGTTACCCCAAAATCACAGCCGGAACCTTCTTATGTAGTTTATCAAACGCGATCGCCTAATATTGGTAGAGGTCGATTATTAGTACCAGTAGCGAATCCCGAAACCGCCGCTATCCTCTTACAAATGGCCGCCGCTATTGCGCGCGATCGCCACTATGAAATCGAGTGCGTGCAAATAATCTTAGTATCGCGTCAGAGTTCGCCATCAGAAACAGCAGTGAGAACCGCGAAAAGTCGCCGCTTACTCCGCCAAGCCGAAGTTTTGGCTAAAAAGTGGAAAATCCCCTTACACACCCAAATTAGAGTCGCCCACGACCCAGCCGAGGCAATATTAGAAACCATCCAGGAACGACATATAAACCTGATTTTAATGGGCTGGAAAGGTGAAACTTTTACCCCTGGGCGGATTTTTGGCAATGTTGTCGATACCATCATTCGCCAAGCCACCTGCGACGTGATGTTAGTCAAGCTGGGGCAAAAAGCCCAAAAAATATTTTCTACTAAATTTCCCCAATCCCTTGTAGAGATGCAACGCCAGTCGCTACAACGGGGGGAATTCCCACAACCTGCTGACTCCTCAATCGCGTCTCTACCCACTCCCCAATTCAACCGTTGGCTAGTCACAATGGCTGGCGGACCTAATGCCAGAGTAGCGATTAAATTATTACCTGCCTTGGTGACATTGGGGAATAACCCATACATTCGGTTGACGCAGGTGTTTAAACCATCTCAATTAAAGCCAGACATGACAGTTTTAGAACAAGCCATCCGCATATTAATGCGTCGCCGTAAATTATCCAGCAATGTAGTTGCTATTCCTGTGCAAGCTGATTCGGTGGCTGAAGGAGTGATTAACCTCGTGAAAACCGAAGGTTATGATGTTGTAGTTTTAGGGGCTTCTCGTGAGGGATTGTTACAGCAAGCAGTTCAAGGTAATATTCCTGAAGCGATCGCCTCTGGTGTAGACTGCACAGTAATCTTAGTCAGAGGCGCGATTAGTAGTTAAGATGGATGGCATACTTTTCAGTCCCTTAGCCAATTGAAGCTTTACTATCAACTGGTTGAAGCGACTTTTGATAAGGATGGTATTCAATTAATCGAATATTGAAAGGATTTTTGACTTGATAGATAACACCACGCCACTCAACATTTCGCTTAATCATGGTTGATGCTGTAGCCAGCGTAGAAATTAATTGTGCCAACGGAACCGCCAGCAAAACTTTCATTAAGAATGCAAACGAAAAACGCTTCATAGGTTTGCTATAATCCCAAATAACCTGCCGGACTCCTTGTTCCAAAAGTGTAATCAGCAATGTCATTACCAAGATATAGCCGAAGAATCCGCCTCCAAACACAGACTGCTGCGGCAAAATTGCCTCTGATTAGGGAAATTACCATCAGTCCTATTGCGATCACAAGAGCTAATGAGGGTACGAATACCTGGAAGACAAACAGCATCCACTTAGAGTGATATAGCCTTGGCATAAGTAATTGGCGTTGAATGAAGCGCAAGCATTGACCTAAATCACAATTCTCCCGATTGATCATCATCACGGTCGGCACAAATTTCACTTTTAAGCCAATGTTGTGTAACGCTCCGTGGACTGGTGCATCAACGGAAAGGCTTTGCGTCCATATATCTAAAAGTTGGGATTGTCGCAAGTTAGACAGTTTCATTGCCATTGAGCCTCCCCAAGCATATTTGTGGATATACATGGAAACTACCGATGCCGAGTTATATATATATCGCACCAGCGAACCCCATTGTTCCCTTGGCGGCATATACCAACGATTTCCTGTGCTGGCTCCAATCCGCTTGTCCGCTAAGGGTACAACTAATTCACGTAACCAGTTTGGATGGGCAACGACATCAGCATCGATGAAAGCCACTACCTGATAAGAATCGTCTAATGCACAGATCGCTTGCACTAAGGCACTGCATTTGAGACTACAGGTATTGTGGCGCATAATTAAAGGTGTGACTTGGAAATGCGTTGCTCCTGTTTCCTGGATAGTTTTTTCAACCACATCCCAGGCAGGATCTTCCTGACTATCAACTACAATGTGCAAGTCGTACTGTGGATAGTTCTGGTTTAGTAGAGCGCAAAGACAGTCAGCTAAGAATGGATCAGCACCTCGCAAGGCAAGAATAATCACCGCCTTGGGTAACAACTCATCTTGGATAGTCTGCGATTTTGGCACACAAAGTGATGATGTAAAAGCCAGCGCACAAAGAGTCTGAATAATTACAAAAACTGCCAAAACTGCAAAAATAGATATCCCTATCTGGTTCATTGATTTACCTCAAACTCATTAAATCTGCCTAAATAAGTTACGAAGGCGAATGATCCCGAAGAAAATTCGCGATGCACAACGTTGATTCTTGCTTCAGTTGTCCATTGACGCAGCGCTTCTCTTTCGCCCTCGCGATCGGCATCATCAAGCAAAATCACTGCACCAGGAGCAAGATGTTGTCCCAGAATAGGCAAAAGACCGTACCGACCACCAGGTGTTTGATTTGTAGGAGGTCCGTCACAAATAACTAGACGGAAATCATTCGGCAAGCTAGCTAAAGGAGGTTGGTACCAAGAAAAGCCGCCGAAGTCTTGCAACGGTGATAGATAAAGATTAACTCCCTCAATACAGTAGCTTTGCAGCATATCACTTACATATGTGTGCCATTTCGGCATATGCTCTAGAGAATAAATCTCAACACCGCGCCGACCAGCAAGCAATCCCATCAAAATAGTCGTTAGTCCACTACCACACTCAAGGATAGGACCAGGGGTATTCGCAACCTGCTTCGCAACTTCATCTAGGTAATCAAGGTCAGTAACAAAAAAATTGTTTCCCCAACCTACTAGCAATTCAGCCAGCATTTTGCGTGTTGGTACTTGGCCTAGTGGAAGATTAGCAATTTTTAGTACCACTTCATGGAAAGTAGGCGCTAACCTGGCCTCGTTGTACAACATTATTTGACTACTGATAAACTTGAAATTCCAATTTACAGATTTAAAGATATTGATCAGCGGTTGAGGAATAGAGGAACTTTTAACCATTGTTGTCATCTCCTTATAACGATGTTAGTGACTTGCAATAAATATCTATTTATATGCAGAGGTATTTCATTTTTAGTTGGCTTTAATTTTCTTTGCTTTACATTTTTTCTAGTTGTTAGAATTCCTTTTTCATTGAAACTTGGATATAATACAAAGCATCTAATAGCCCCGATTGATATACATACAACCATGCATTGCAATGTGTTCTACCATTGTGCAAAGCCAGTATTTGCAACTTGGCTTTTTAGTTTATTAGGCGCAATTTCAACGGTCCTCAATTTTTCTGATCGCATTTGGTTCAATTTGACCACGCCAATCAGGCGATAAATTGTGTCTACAATTTCTGGATAAATTTGTCCAATTGCAAACATTACTTTAGTCAGACCTTCGGTGAGAAAACTTTCATTTACTATTACCTCTGCCTGATTTTTTTTAAGAGATTTAATCACTGCGTCTGCCACTTTAGTAGGTGTAGATATACCTGCTAGTGGTGGTACTGGTACACGAGTTTTAACAGTCATCCCAACTTTACTGATATATCCTGGGCAAATTGTCGAGATATTCACATCAGTACCAGTTAATTCTTGTCGTATAGCATCACTCCACAGAATCAAACCAGCTTTACTCGCAGAATAGATGCTGTTGTAAGCAACTCCTTTTTTCCCACCTATAGAAGCAATATTAACAATGTGTCCACTACGCCGTTCCAACATACTTGGTAGTAATAAACGAGTTATTTCCACAGCAGCAATTAGATTAGTTGTCAATATTGACTGGATTTCCTCAAGAGAATAATCTACAAAATTGCGATACATTTCTACACCAGCATTATTAATTAAAATGTCAACGGGTCCGGCAACTTCATGTATTTGGGACGCTAAAGTAGAAAGTTCTGCTACATTTGTCATGTCAAAGGGAATACTGATCCATTTACCACCAACAGCTTTGATTTGATCACTTACTTGATCTAGACTTAATTTTGAACGAGAAACGCCGACTATAGTTGCTTGCTCTTTTGCCAAATTCCGCGCAATATATACCCCTAGCCCACGTGATGCACCTGTGAGAAGAACTGTCTTACCTTTAAGAGATGTCATAATAACCCCTTGGTGTCTAAATGTTGACAAGATATACAAACCATAATCAATAGATCAATTGCAAAGTTTAAAAAAATTTACTTCCCTGAAATGATCAACGTGTCATCACCACGACTCCCGCAAAAATGAAACTTATGGCAATTAACTGATTGAATGTCAAAGTTTCATTAAATAACCAATACGACAAAAGAATCACCAAAATGAATCCAATTCCCTGGGAAGTGGGAACCACCATAGAAAGCGGGAGTTGATCAAGTGCTTTTGCTAATAAAAGCAACCCTGTACAGTAAGAAATCAGCGCAGCAATAAACCAGGGGGAAACTATGGTTACAAGGAAATTGGCATTATTTATCCCTAAACGTGACTGCTTGAGTAGAATATTACCAATGCAATTACAAAACGCAGATACAGCAACTAATAACCAAGGTAGTTGTGAAATATGAATCATTGGTAAATATCTATTTTTGATAAAATTCGAGAGTCAGCTTTTTATTGCTGGGGCAGAACTGTCTGGTTTATGGGAGTATGTTCGTCAATTAAAGTTTTACTATTTACTGGGTTAATTTTCATAGAATCACACCAGTATTTTTAACACTGTTAAATGGTAATCAACAGGTATATGACGTTAGCAAAATAGTTATAACTCATATACAAAGGTGATTTTGATCAAACTATATAAAGCCTGGTAAACCTGCTATATGCACATTATTTGATGTGTGACAATTTATGATTTTGCAACGATGGACAAAGGAAGGACTGGAAGCCAACATAGCTGGTTGTTTTCAGCACTGTGTGAGGGACTTCCAGTTGCTGTTGGAACTCATATTACGCAAATGAGGATCTCTATTGCAAGCTATATGCAACTCCCATTATTGAGGCGATCGCCAAATCATGATCGTATTGTCCTCACTAGCACTGACAAGGGTCTTACTATCTGGGCTGATAGCGACTGAAGTTACAGTGTCGGCGTGACCCACAAGTGTACGCATTTCTTTACCTGTGGCCAAATTCCACAGTTTAATCGTGCGATCGCGACCACCACTCACCAGAGTCGTATTATCTGGACTAAAAGCAATCGATGTCACCGTTTCGGCATTTTCTGCTAACGTCTGAGTTTTCTGTTTGGTGGCTAAATTCCACAGTTTAATCGTGCGATCGCGGCTAGCACTAGCCAGAGTCAGACCATCTGGACTAAAAGCCACATCTGTCACCGTTTCCGCATCCGTCCGCAGTGTATCAATAAAAACAGCTTTATTTAAATCCCAAATTTTAATAGTTTTATCAAAACTACCACTGGCCAGAGTCACACCATCCGGGCTAATCGCCAGCGATCGCACCCAAGATGTATGCCCTCTGAGTGTGCGTTTTAACCTTCCCGTTGCCATATTCCACAGTCGAATCGAGTAATCATCGCTACCACTAACCAAAGTTGCACCATCTGGACTAATCGCGATCGCCTGAATTGAATCAGAATGTCCCCTCAGCGTCCGAACTAACTCACCAGTTGGCAAATCCCAAATTTTGATAGTTTTATCATCACTACCACTCACCAGAGTGCGTCCGTCTGGGCTGATAGCTACCACATTTACCCTTTGGACATGGCTTTTGAGAGTAGCAATTTCTTTTCCTGTAGTCAGATTCCAAACTTTAATCAAACGGTCGCCACTACTAGCAAAAATCTGGCTATCGGGACTAATCGCCACAGATGAAACCAAATCTTCATCACCTTGCAGAACTTTAGCTAAAGAAATGTTCTTTAAGGTCAAATTAGGCGACTGTTCAACAACTGACTCGCCCGAATTACTACGATTTTGACTCAGCCGAGACCATAAAACAGTGTGGACACGACGATATTGCTGATACCAAGAATCTTGGATACCAAATAACAGAATTAAAGCACTTACCAAGACTAAATTTTTCAGTAAAGCATATTTGACTGGTAAAGATGAAATTTGAGTTACTGGAATTTTTCCAGAAGACTTACCTGCTGGCGGTAGTGCTAGTGCTTGTTTTGGAGTCAATTCTGCAATAACTTCATCTGCTGATTGGTAACGCTGCTGGATATCTTTTCTCAACAGTTTATCCAGAACATAATCCAATTCATTATTCAATGGACTTCGCAAATATTGTCGCCAATTCGACACCCAGCCATAGCCATATTCCATCCACAACTGAAACGGGGAAATTCCAGTTAGCAAATGAAAGCAAGTAGCCCCCAAACCAAACAAATCACTAGCTGGGTCAGCCTTACCGTCCCTAATTTGTTCCAATGGCGAATAACCATGAGAACCAATCGATGTGCCGATTTTTTTCTGGACTCTCGCCGTTAATTGCTTCGAGGAACCAAAATCTATCAGGCTTAACCGCCCATCACCATGTCGGCGAATAATATTTTCTGGTTTGATATCGCGGTGAATCACACCACGATCATGGATAAACTTGAGGACAGGCAATAAATGCAGCAGAATTGCTTGAATTTCCCCAGGTTTATAAACTTTTCGCCGTTGCAACTCGGTTAACAAATTCTGCCCATTTACAAACTGTTGTACCAAATACAGACAGTTGTCTTGCTCAAAATAAGCCAACAGAGTTGGTATTTGTGGATGTTCTCCCAGTTCTTGTAGACGCTTGGCTTCTTCGGCAAATAACTCTACAGCTTTCTTTTGCGACCAAGTTCCTTGAAACTTCGGCGCTAACTGCTTGATTACACAACGTTCATTGAGTTTATCTGTATCTTCGGATAAATAGGTTCTGCCAAATCCCCCCTCATCGGAAAGCACCCGAATGACGCGGAAGCGATTTCGCAAAAGTGGCACTAAGGGAGTGCTACAAGTTTGGCATAACTTCTGTTTGTCAGAATTTAGGGGATTTGGGCAATCGGGATTTAAGCAGCAGATCATCATCTGACAGGCGCGACTGCACAATAAATTATCTTAAGTTAATCCCCGTAATTTCCCTGAACTAAAATTGGCTCTCGCGTCATGATGGTAGAAAACACTGCTGTAGGGGATTGCGGGAATTACTTATATAGTAAATTTTGGTAAATGCTCACCCGTCTTTCTTTTTGCACTGAAAACTACAAGAGCCACGCAATTACTAATTTTTTCAACCATTATACCATAATTTAAATCTCTGGCATACAGCAATTTCCAATTATATAAGGTACTCTTAGCCCCCTGCCCCTTTTCCTCTACTCCCCACTCCCCACTCCCCAGCTATTGAAAACAATAGAAAATAGAAACCCCCGATTACTTTGCAAAATCGGGGGAAGTTTATCTTACTTATAATTAGTTTTACAACTTACTTTTTCCCTGTCACTTTATCGAAAAAATTCTGGACATTATCTTCTACTGAGGTTGAACTCTGTGAATTTTCAGGACTCTTCATTTTGTCAATGTCAGCATCTCCCTGAACTTCATTCAACCCTTTGTTGGAATTTTCTTGCACCTCTTTCAATTTCAGGGGATCGGATTTAGCCACTTCATCAGTTTTTCGTTGAGTTTCCAGAAGTTGTGTAGTGCCTTCTTGAGGATTACTTTGATAGCTACTGATGGCAAAAGCAGGAGATGCGCTGGATAAAAATAGCAGCGTACAAGCAGAAGCCACAATTACAAAACGGACTGGGCGCAAAATAGATAAAACAAAATCAAAAATCTTCATTTTTTATCCTCACTAACAGCTTCAACAACGCAAGATTTGCACATTTAATCATCAAGCAATCCCTTTGTTAGTAAAGGGGTAACATGAAATTATTAATGTGTGCTTTTGGAGTTAATTAAACTATGAAATCGGTCGGAAAGTTTTTTGGTATTGCCGATTTGAATCATCAAATTTTCGATACCTAATTAATTATTGTGGTTTACACAGATATTCTCTTTCAGCAAATTTCATACTTTACACTTTTACTCTTAAATGGCTCACACTTGTATCGACCTCTAGAATGAAATTTATTTTATTTATATTGGCAATAAAATCAACCTTTAGGAAGAGCGCCTGAAATACTTAAGTAGGGGCAATTTATGAATTGCTGCAATTACTTACGTATAACTCTGAGACTAGGAATCATACCACTGGCTGATCATAGAATTGCCAGCTTGCGCTTCTTGCCAAAGTTGATGCAAAAATACCTCAATGGGTGCAGCTAGCGACAAAGCCTCACCAGTGGAAGTGCGATCGCTGATAGTGGTGACAAACAAACCCACAGCATCTTCAGAACCATCTGATAGCCAAAAACCCTTCAAAGTCACTTCCATATACTCACTATCACAAGCACACAAGCTGATAATTTCGCTGTGATCTGGTTTAACTTCAGCCTTGAGCATATCTATTCCTGGTAAATCAACAGGAAGCAGAAAGGAAGCAGTGCTGGATTCAACATACAGACTTTGCCCAACACGTAGGGCAAAAACCACTCGCTGCGCCACCCATTCCTCTAGTGACTGAGCTATACACTCTAAATAAAAGCTCCTTTCGGTGTAAGTTAATTTCAGCATTCCTTATGCTCTCCTGTTATTCCAGGTTTGCTTGCACATCTGTTCCAAAACTGTATCGTCACAGCTTTCATCCTGATCAAAAACCCCCGTTTCTCCTTTGGGTGAGTCGGGGGTTGAAATTTGACCGCACAATCTCCTAGTCTCACCTGGGTAAAATATTCTTCAGCCCGTAACTCCGTAAACTCATGCTGATCAATCTCAAATCATCTGCTGTGATTTGCCGATGATCTCGCTTACCATCGCCCATAAATAAATACTTCACTCCCAAGGCGGCTAATTCCCAACTGGCTGGACAGATGGACGCACACAAGGAAGTGGAGATGGCAGAGACTAATTTCACAGCAAATTGCACTGATTTGAAGATTTCTTCAAACATACTACACTTGTATTACTATACTGTCCATACCTTTAAGGAGCAAAAGTTATGCATACAATCGCTCGCACTCCCACCACTGACATGGAAGTTACCAGCATCCGTCTTGAGCGAGAACTCAAAGATAAACTCAAAGAAATCGCCGGTAATCAGGGATATCAAGCTTTGATTAGAGATATCCTCTGGAATTATGTACAACAAAAATCAGGTGAGTGGAAACCCCGATTTTCGCGAGCCGATATTCGAGCTAGTATAGCTGCTACAGCGCAGCAAGAAGAACGTTGTGTACTCACGGGTCAATTAATACCAGCCCAAGAAGCGATGTTGTTAGGACTAACGAAGAATGGCGATATGGTGCCTCTAAGTGTCGAAAGTTTAGCCTCTTAGCCTTTTATGCCGGTGAATGCAGCCCATTTAACTCACAAGTCCAAAGGGGCTGCATTCAGAATTTAGCTTCATTCCTTCTATGGGTAGATTCTCTGGAGGTCAATTATATGTTACCTCCTGATTAAGTTTACAGCAAAAGATAATTCCACGCAAAATTAGTCAGTACAGTGTTAATACAGTTAGGGACTTCCAATTTATTGTCTAAAATCAAGAGAAAATACGGTTTATGTATATTTATAGAGAAGATATCCTAGTTCTATGTTAGTTAAATCTGCATGAAAAACTAAATATTATTCTGAATCCAGGATCTTAAGTATATTTTAAATATTTTTATGCTTACATAGACACCAATTTAATATCTCTATCAGTAACTTGGTCATCTGAAATCAAAAAGGGGCTATAACAGAGGGAAAGAAAGTCTTGATCAAAGGTTGACAATTTGTCAAAGTTGAGCAACGTAATTCACCGTCAAAGATATGCCAAGCAATTGGTGATCCGAAAAATGGGCTAATTATCCAAGAGATTGCCAGGAATGAACAATTATCTATCATTGCCACTACAATACCCGGATGACCTACAGCCAAAACAATCATACACAGTTAAGCTGATGCAGCATCAGGAAGAAGTTGTCCACGATCTGCCACAAATAATCAACCACATCATTGCCAACAGTTCGGTTACGGCCTTGATGTTGCAAGAGATTGCTCAATTGCTAGGAGTTAGCTTCAATGTAGACTGCTGCTGCTTAGTGACAGTTACTAACGAAGTCTCAGATCATGCAACTGCTGCTAATTGGTGTTCTGATGAGTATCTGGCAATGGAGCATTCGGGCCAGATGTTCTCGATGGAGCAGTTAATGACGAACTTACCGGTCGTGGAATGTGCGGCTGAACCATTAACTATGGAGAACATTTCCACTATTCAAAACAGTTTGGTAGTTGGATCTCAATACCTGCCATTACCGATCAAAGCTGTTTTGGCACTCCCCACACGGTTGGCAGGCAAAAATAACGGCGTGATTTGTTTAATCAAATTCCAGACTTACGATTGGCAAGAGTCAGAAAAACAACTGCTCAAATGCATAGAATCTTCCTGCGCGATCGCCTTTTCCCAAGTCATACAAGCCCAGTTGATTGCTACTCAACGTCAGTATATACACAAGTTTCACCACCATCAAAGCTTAATCAAGCAATTAACCACACTCAGCCGGACTAACTTGGAGTTGAATCAAATGCTCCAGTTAGCGATCGCCTCTACAGCCGAATCACTACAAGCAGATCGGGGTTTGTTGATCCTGCTCAAATACACAGATCCGCTATTTAGAATTAAACCTCAAAAACAAATTCCCCAAGCCAAAGCTACCGTTGCTGGGGAATGGAATCGGGAAAAACCAATTTCCCCTGGGATGCAATCGGATACTCTAGCTCAGACATTTTCCCTTGCCGAGTGTAGTTTGTGTCAACGCGTGTTTACAGAAGTTGGCAACCCGGTGATCATCACTGATTATATAAACGTACAGGATGCTGGCACAGTGGCCCCATTGTTTACAATTGAGGCTTTACCGACAGTGCTGTTAATGCCATTAGAGAATCAAGGCAAAGTTTTAGGATTTTTAGTGTTACAACAAGCACTACCCCGCCATTGGCAACCAGCAGAATTAAATCTGGTAGAAATGGTCTGCGCCCAAGTCAGCAATGCCATCATTCAGTCCCAGACACTACGGCAAGTACAGACGGTGGTGGATGAACGGACGGCAAAATTAAAAAGCAGTCTGGAACTCCAAGCAAAATTGCATGAAAGAACGCGGCGATATGTTGGGCAACTGCGGGAAATCAACGAGCTTAAAGATGAATTTTTGAGCAACATGAGCGATCGCTTGCGCTATCCCCTGACAAATATGCTGATGTCGATTAAGAATTTACGTCTGCCAGGAATAGCACCAGAACGTCAAGCTAAATACTTAGATATTTTAGAGCAAGAATGTACCAAGGAAATCAACTTAATCAATGACTTGCTGACCTTACAGAAACTAGAATCTGATCAAGAACCTTTGCAATTTGAGACGATTAATTTAAATACTAAAATTCAGGAATTAGGTGCAGCCTTCGAGGAGAAATTAGTCACAAAAGGTTCAAGGATTACCGTAGATTTACCATCGAAACCGTTAATACTACAAACCGAACTAGAAAGTTTTGACCGCATCATCCAAGAATTATTAAATAATGCCTATACGTATTCTGAGCATGATACCATTGTCCACCTGCAAGCATTTCACCAAGTTGAAGCCCAAATCGATCAAGTTATTATTAAAGTGACCAACACAGGGCGGGCCATATCTGAAGAGGAAGCCACCTATATTTTCGACAAATTTCGTCGTGGTAAAGGACGCTGGCATCCAGGTACTGGACTGGGACTTGCCCTAGTCAAATCTTTAGTGCAGCACTTGAATGGGGCGATCGCTGTTGAGAGTATGCCAATCTCAAATTCTTCCCTGAGTGAAGTTTGTTTCACCCTGACTCTGCCCCAATTTTCCGATGAAAGCAAACCATATTCCCAAAGTGACTGAAGAATACAACATCACCGAAAATCTTGATCTTAGCGCCGCTAGTGATCACATCCAGCTAGAAAACATCTTGACTATTGATGCAGTTGGTTTACCAGATGTAGCAGTTCAAGTGGAGAAAATAGCCGAGAGACAGCGACAAATTACCGCTAAAATCCAAATTCCTCAGCCCGTGGAAAGAATCTGGAAAGTTCTCACAGATTACGAAGCCTTGTCTGATTTCATTCCTAACTTGGCTAAGAGTTGTTTGTTAGAACATCCTCAAGGTGGGATTCGACTCGAACAAATCGGCTCTCAGCGCTTACTCAAATTCAACTTTTGTGCGCGTGTCGTCTTGGACTTGGAAGAATGCTTCCCTAAAGAAATTAATTTCTCAATGGTAGAAGGAGATTTCAAAGGCTTTTCTGGTAGCTGGTGTTTAGAGCCTTATTCTCAGGGTGAAGATAGCGGAACTACCCTGTGTTACACCATTCGAGTCTGGCCGAAGCTCACGATGCCCATCACAATCATTGAACGTCGCCTCAGCAATGATCTGCGGGTAAATCTTTTAGCTATTCACCAACGTGTAGAACAGTTAAAAAACTAAACTACTTAGATATATAGCTGGGGAGTAGGGAGTGGGGAGTGGGGAGTGGGGAGAAGAGGAAAAGGGGCAGGAGGCAGGGGGCAGGGGGCAGGGGAGAAGAAGAATGGTTGTTAAGTAACCGGAAGTTTAAAATAATTTCTAACTCCCCCTTACTCCGGTGCGCCCTGCTCCCCTGCTTCTTCTGGGGAGTGAGTTAAAACCCTTTTGGTGTCTAAGTTTGATGATCAGTTTATGTCTTAACCTCCTTGGCAGTTGCTATAAAAGTAATAAGCCTTTCCTTGGGAACAAGTCACACAAGAAAAGGCTTATCGAAAAACCACATTATTCTACTTTCTATTCTGGAAATACCCCCAGGGGAATTCGAATCCCCGTCGCCTCCGTGAAAGGGAGGTGTCCTAGGCCTCTAGACGATGGGGGCGTATGTCCTAGACCTTTTATAAAATAACTAATTTCCTGGTTGATGTCAATAGCTTTTGCAAAAAAAGTTTTTTCCCGGCTAAAATGGGCGGCAAGACATAGCTTATAGTTAAATTTGTGCATCACGCACATAATGAACTCAAGTCTAAAGACCTGCTCGTTTCCCTCATCCCACAAGGGGAAAGTTAATCTAAAATACTTGCGGCGCTGCATACGCTACGAAGTACAGGCGGATTGCAATCCGCCCCTCCTGACTTCACGGCGGTACTAGCACCATCAGATGTTTCTCCAAGTCATGACACAATGGAGTGATATAGAGGACTAAGTATGAAAAAACTCTGGATTTCGCTGGGGACAGAGGATGTGATGTTGTACTCTGTAGAGGTGATATTTACTATTCTTTACAAAAGATTTTGAAATATATAGCTCAAAATCTACAACATGGAAGCATCTTTTGAAATAACCCTACAGATAGTGAGCGTCGTTGTTGCAGGCATTACCGCCCAGGTGTTGGCTGCATATTTTCGCTTACCTAGTATTGTCTTGTTATTGTTACTAGGCATTCTCCTTGGCTCCGATGGGCTGGGCGTGTTGCATCCTCATGTACTAGGTTCTGGACTAGAAGTGATTGTTGCCCTAGCAACGGCAATAATTTTATTTGAAGGCGGACTTAACCTGGATGTACAGGAGTTGGGCAGAGTTTCCGTCAGCCTACAATTGCTCGTCACCTTGGGAACACTAATCACATTAATTGGTGGTAGTATGGCTGCCCACTGGCTGGGCGAGTTTCCTTGGAATATCGCTTTTCTCTATGGCTCGATCATTGTTGTCACCGGTCCCACTGTGATTAGCCCCCTGCTCAAACAAATCAATGTAGATCGTCAAGTAGCAACGATTTTAGAAGGAGAGGGAGTTTTAATCGACCCAGTAGGAGCTATTCTCGCCTTCGTTGTCCTAGACACCATTATCAATGGTGATGCTGACCCCATCAATGCCATTATCGGTTTAGTGATGCGTCTGGGAATTGGTGCGGCTATTGGTGGCGCAGGCGGCTACTTGATGAGCTTAATTTTCAAACGCGCTAACTTTCTCTCCCCAGAGTTAAAGAATCTGGTAGTGCTGGCGATTCTCTGGGGTCTGTTTACTGTGGCGCAGACGATTCGGAGTGAATCAGGAGTCATGACTACAGTTATTGCTGGTGCGGTATTTGCTAACTCGTCTGTACCAGAAGAGCGTTCATTGCGAAGCTTTAAAGGTCAACTGACTATTCTCAGCGTCTCGGTGCTATTCATTCTCCTAGCGGCTGACCTTTCCATTGCGAGTGTGTTTGCTTTGGGTTGGGGTAGTGTTTTTACTGTTTTAGTACTCATGTTCGTGGTTCGTCCCATTAACATTCTCTGCTGTACTTGGAACAGTAATCTGAATTGGCGACAGAAACTATTTTTAAGCTGGGTAGCCCCTAGAGGAATTGTCTCGGCTTCTGTGGCTTCTTTGTTTGCCATTTCGTTGACACAGCGCGGTATTAACGGTGGTGATGCCATCAAAGCTTTAGTTTTCTTGACAATTATCATGACGGTGGTTTGTCAAGGGTTAACAGCTGGAACCATTGCTAAATGGCTACGCATCACTTCCAAGGATGCTACTGGGGCGGTGATTGTGGGTTGCAATCCCTTGAGTTTGTTAATTGCCCGTTTCTTTCAAGAACGGGGAGAAACGGTGGTGATGATTGACACTGACCCGGAACGTTGTGAACAAGCAGCAGAGCAAGATATTCGGGTGATTTCTAGCAGTGCGCTGGATGTTTCTGTTTTGGAAGAAGCTGGACTGGCTTCTATGGGAACTTTTTTGGCGATGACTAATAACGGTGAGGTGAATTTTGTCTTGGCGCAACGGGCGGCTGAAGAATTTAGTCCGCCCCGTGTTTTGGCAGTTTTTCCCCGTAAACCCCAAGCTAATTCCAGTAGCAATCATAAAGTGAGCCAAGCTTTCGCGACAGAGTTAGTCATTAAAACTTGGAATGAGTACCTGAACGATGGCAGAGTGAAGCTGGGAACAACTACACTCAATGATTCTGAATTTGGTAAACAACAAGAGCGCATTCAAGAAAAAATTAAGTCTGGAGATTTGATTCCGTTGTTGGTAGAGCGAGAAGACCGTTTACAGGTGATGCCAGCTAGTCAAGAATGGTTAGTAGGCGATCGCATTATCTATTTATTGCATGACCCCAGACCCAACTTGTTAAAGCGTTTATCCGGTGGTACCCAATCAACTCGCCTATCTCTAGAAACTTTACCGGAGATGGAAGAACTACCCTTGGAAAAATTATCTCAACTTTTTACGGGTGATGTGCCTAAGAATTGATACATTCGCTGTTCTTGCCAAATTAGGGCGGATAAATGTACCACAGCCAAGATGATGGCAGCAACTGCCAGGATATAACTGTTAATGGTATAAAGATGTGCAACCGTGACTGTGCTAATGGCACCACCACCTGTGAGAATGTCTCGTAGTTGCCCACCTATAAACGGAATTGCTTCGATGGTTCCTAGCTCAATGCTAAAACGCCAGTAGCCTACTTGAGTCCAGTCTAAAAGCATCGCTGTCCAATCTAGACCAATGACGCTTAAAGTTAAGAAAATTCCACTAATCCAAGCAATGAGCCAACTTTTGCTAAATTGCCGCCCTAAAAACATCACGACAATTTGCACTAACGCGACCACAATGACTGCATTACCAGCCAGATCATGCGCTCTGCGGAACAACCACCCGTAGGGTACTTGTGTATTAATCGTTTTCAAGGATTGATATGCTCCCCCTGCGGTGGGTTCGTAGTAAAAAGAAAGCAAAATTCCTGTGGTGATATAAATCAAGCACAAACTCAGCATTGCTACGGCTAAAATTGTTGCCAGTCGCCGGAAAATTCGATCGAACTGGGTACTTTGCATAGTTTCCCCTGCCTATTCTTAGCTAAATGTGTATGTACTTTTACTACAATTTTAACTAAGAAATATGAATTTATTTTGCTTTTCTCAAAGAAAGACAAATTTCTCTAAAATAAATACTCCACCCAAGATTTTAAAGGTTCTGGGGAGCCATACCAAATTCCAGGGCTTCTTGGCGAATGTTGGACATCAGGAATTACCAAATTTTCTGCGCCTTCTAGATGAGCAGCCGCAATGGGTGTGATGCCATCGCCCCAGGTGTTACCTTGACCGCAGGTTTGTTGATAACTGTTGTAAGCTAGCCAGCCGCCGGGTCTCCTTTGACCAAAGATAGTTTTTCCGGCTACACAAACGTAACGCACACTTTTGTAAAAAGCACCGGGATAGTGATGAGTCACAAAATCCAAGTTCGCCCGTGTCCAACGTTCTTGGCTAATATGGGGTGTACCTAGAGTGATCAAACTAGCAACCAAAGGGTGAGCTTTCCAGCAGGATGTGACTTTACCTCTTCCTGAATAAGGCTGGTCTCCTAGATAAATGCGGGAAACCCAGCCTCCGGCGGAATGCCCAATTAAATTGACTTGAGCGGCGTTATGTTTGTGCAGCATCTGTTTTACAGTCCAATCCAGTTGCTGAACAATGGGTGTTACGGGTCTGCCAATGGTAGCTAACCAGTCCCGCCGCCGCAGTGGTACTGTTGCTGTGGGTACACCTAACTGCAATAAAGATTGCTCTAATTGACGGTAGGCGATCGCACTTTCTAAATATCCAGGCAGAATAATTGTGGGTAGTGGCATCTGGGAATGTCGGGGTAAATAGCCAATTTGGCTACAGTGGAAAATTGGGCTGATGTGATAAGATTAAGCGAAACTATCTTCTGTTTTCAAAGCGAGTTTGGTATTTGTTAGAAGAAAGTAACTCAGTCCAAGACAGTCGGCTAATGAAACCAGCAACTGCCACAGATATAGTTATATATTTAGACTGATGCGATGGCGATCAGTGGCAACTACTCTAGATTCCATTCCATACTGTGCATCTCCTCATATAAATCGCAATTCAAAAGTGAACATTTTCCAGTGCCTAGTGAGTAAAAGAAACATTTTCTCATTGAGATGAAAAATTAAAAACTTGAAAAAACCTATCCTGCCATTTTAACTACCAGTATAGGAAGTGATGATTTTTATCAAAATGCATCTCTTGTAGTTAAGATAAAATTGCTTTGCTAGTCAACCGCAACCGAGCCGAGTGAACGATAATAGCTATGTCTTACGTCTCCCTGCTAAAAAATATACCAGAAATCCTCAGCCAACCAACTGGGATAGCAGCAATAGCCTCCCTTGGCATTCACGGTGCTATTGCGTTGATTGTGCCATTGATGCCTGTAGATTCTGAGCAATCTCAAGTCTCAGCATCTCCAGAATCAGTCGGCATCTTGGAATTAAGCCAAGCTGATCAAAACCGTTTGCCAGAGACTCCCAGTACATTCCCATCCCAAGTGGCTCTGCAACCACAACTTCCTCAACAACCGCAACTTCTGCCTCCAAATCTGGATGTGTCCAGAAGTGTATTGCCACCCTTGCCATCATCTACCTATAGGCAGTCTGTCTTGCCGCCAATTAACAGAACACCAACACCTAACTATCGGATTTCTGCTAATCGCAGCAATGTTTCTTTCCCCCAAAGGCAGCCTACAGATGCAGTTGCGTCTGCACCGACAGCACCTAGAGAGGAATTTCGATTTGATCCCTCTGGTTTCAACGCTGCTGATCAAAGTTTTACCCCATCAACTCGCTCTTTTGATCAAAGCGAGGTCAGAGTGGCAGGCCAAGCAGTAGCTGTAGAAAGATTGCCAAAAGTAACTGCGTCTAGACTACCTAATGACTTGCCAAATACTCCGTCTAGACTACCTAGTGACTTGCCAAATACCCCCCCCACCACCACAGTCACAAATCCCACTCCCCAAACCTCACAGGCTGGGAATAATGGCAAGCAAGAGCTAATAGCTCGCCTCCAACAAACTCCACAACCTCAAGATCAGTTAGCCCTGGCAAATCAACGCATTCCCAGAATGCAGCCGGAATTGACTCCGAAAACACCTGAGTTGCCCTTGAAAAAAGTAAATGAGCAACAACAAGGACTAATCGCCCAGTTAAACTCATACGAAGGACTGAGACAAAAAATTCAGCAAGCGTACCCCAATTCTCAAGAAAAACCAGTTATCCGGGAAACTGTGGCGGCAAATCAGCCCAATCTTGAAGGTACAGTCTTGGGTTTCTTAGTGGTAGATCCTGAAGGCAGGGTTTTAGATATTAAATTCCAAGACCAATCAGTTTCTCCTGACTTGCAGTTAAAGGTAAGAGAATATTTTAATACTAGGTCTCCTAAAGGAGTTGAGCAAATCAGCAGTTATCCATTTAGCCTACGTTTCCAAAACAACGGTAAAACGGCTGCAACTACTCTTGAGCAATCACCCGCAGCTAGTCTCAAACCATTACCGGAACTGCGAATCCCCAATCAGCAATCAGCACCCGCAGCCGCGATGAGTCCCAAACCATCGACTAGATCCGAAGCCAATAACAATTCACTGTCTTCCACCCTCGAATCAGGCGAAAAACTTATACAACAGTTGCGCCAAGTGCGAGACAAAAGACAAGACTCTAGTCCAGAGTAATGGGGAGTGGAGAGTGGGGAGTCGTTCACGTTTCCCCACCAACTACTACATCCCGAATCCGCAGACTGGGACCACCACAACCAACAGGTAAGCCATTCTGTCCACCTTTCCCGCAACCACCGGACTCATCCCAATAAAAGTCATCACCAACGGCTTCAATGTCCGCCAAGGTTTGGAAAACGTTACCCGAAAGTGTCACATCTCTGACAGGTTCGGCTATTTCACCGTTTCTAATCATCCACGCTTCCCCAGCACTAAAGGTGAACATTTCCCCGTTGGTCATGCCACCTAGCCAGTTACGGGCGTATACTCCTGATTTGATCCCTGAGAATAAGTCGGCAACTGGTGTTTGACCTCTTTGAATCCAGGTGTTTGTCATCCGGACAATGGGGTTAAAGTGATAATTTAGACAACGAGCGTTCCCGGTAGGTGCTTCGTCTAATTTGCCTGCGGTTTCACGAGAATGTAAACGTCCGACTAAAATGCCATCTTTAATTAGTTGCGTGGTACTACTGGGTGTGCCTTCATCATCGTAAAAATAACTACCGCGATGACCTTCGGGGGCAGCACCATCAAAAATTTGCAGTTCTTCTGTGCCGAACCGCCGACCAATGGTCATGACTTCCAATAAATCTGGGTTTTCGTAAGCCATATCAGCTTCGGAAAGATGTCCAAAGGCTTCGTGAACAAATAAGCCGGTGAGAATAGGGTCAATGACTACTGTGTAGGTATTGCCTTTGACTGATGGTAGAGTTAAGGCTGCGATCGCTCTTTGGGCTGCACTTTGAACTTGTTGATCCAAAACAGTTAAATCTTCGTAGGCTTTGCGAGAACCAGTGGTTTCTCTGCCGGTTTGCACAGTGTCGCCGTTTCTGGCTGTGGCGGCAAAACGCATTTCCATATCTACCCAAGATTGTTCGATGAAGGTTCCTTCTGAGGTAGCAATAATTACTTTTTGGGCGCTGTCACCGTAGCGGACTGAGGTGGTGGTAATGCGATGATCAAGGCTTTTTAATAAATCAGTATAGCGATCGCACAGTTCTTTTTTCTGCCCCACCGGGATTTTGCGGGGATCACTACCTGTGAGAGGTAGTCTGCATATTGCTTGTACCGGGTCAATGGGGGCTAAAATAGTTTTTTCATCACCTACCATTCTCGCTGCGGCGATCGCTTCTTCAATCCGTTCTTTAATGGTCGCCAGTTGGTTAAAACTACTGAATCCCCAACCACCTTTATAACAAGCTCGAATATGTCCACCAATGGAAATGCCTTCACTCAGGGTTTCTACTTGGTTGCCACGTAATAAAATATCCGTTCCTTCGGATTGTTCGAGGCGGATGACTAAGTAATCTACACGGGGTGAGTAGCGGGCGATGAGGTCGGAAAGGATGTTTTGGGTGTCAGCGAGGGTGGTTAGCATTTGGGGGTAAGATTTAAACGCAAAGGGGCGCGGAGGTTAGCGCAAAGGTACGCGGAGGGGGGAGTTAGGGGAGGAGGTGTTTTTCGGCTATTTTCCAATAGCGGGAGAATCTTTTGAGGTCTATGTGGCCTTGGTATTCAAGGAATGGTTCTGTTTCCCAGGTTTCTAGGGTTAAGGTTTTTTTTATTTCGTCGCCAATATGTTTAAATCTGGGACTGGGGCTGGTGGTTGTTACGACTGAATCGGCATGATGTTCTTGGGCAAATGCTAAAACTTCTTGTGCCACATTACCACGACGAATGATCACGGGTAATTCTAATAAGCATTCATAAATAAATGTAATCCGTTTTAGGCTCAGTTGCCATTCTGTAATTAATTCCTCATCCCATACCCAGATGGCTGGGGCTTGGGGGTATTCTTGTAAAGCGGGGTTGTAGGGACTCAGGGAGTCTCCATGTACCCAAACTATTGGTTTAGGTTTATTCATTTTTTACCTCGTTGCCAACTTTGACTATTGGGTTTTTTGCTAAATTCACCTTGGGGAAATAGTCGTTGTTCTAATTCTTCATAGCTACCTTCAAAACCACAATGGCCGTAAAGGGGACATTGGCGACAATAAACTCCTTTGGTATAGCGTTCTAGGTTCTCACGATTGAAAAAATAAGGTTTATGGCTAAAAGTGCTGGCGACCCACTGCCATGACATATTATTACTGGCTGGGTCGCCATCTAGCAGGTGTTCTAGAAACCATTTGGCTCCGGCTTGCCAACGAATACGCCGCCAATGGACAATGTAAGCGGCTAACCACATCCTGATATGGTTGTGTAAGTAGCCAGTTGACCGTAATTCATGGCTAAAGCTATCAATACAAACCATTCCGGTAGTCCCTGCGGTGATATCTGCTGGTAGTTGTTCAGCGTAATCTGTTGGGGTGTACCCAGTTTTGTATTCTTCTTGATCTTCCCAGATGCGATCGCCTAGTTTGACATATAATCTCTGCCAATAGTCACGCCAGCCCAATTCATTAATCAATTTACTAGCATCGCTGGGATCTGGTACTTTTTCCAGCACATTATCCCGAACTTCCCGCAAGCTTAAAACCCCATAACGAATATAAGGCGAAAGTCTGGTTACAGCACCAGTTAAAGAGTTGCGTGTTTTTGCGTAATCCACAGGATTAACTTTTTGCAGGGTTTTCTCAGCCGCTTTACGTCCTCCCACAGTTTCACTAATATGATCATCACGTTCTACCGCATTGGGGAATTGTTCCCGCAGGTAGGCTATTAAATCATCGCGGTTAGTAAAATCACGTCGCATATTTTTTAATTCGTAATTCGTAATTCCTGATACCATTTCTTTATTAATTAGCCCACGTAGGTGGGCTTTGTCTGTATAGCCCCAGAATTCTATTCTGAGGGTAGAATGTAGCTAAACTTTTTCAGAATGGATATAGTCTACAAAGTAGAACTTAGGAATTAGCCGGAATTTCAGCCAAGAATAAGCAGCCATACTTAAACCAGCCGTAATTACCAAAGGTAAACCCAACTTAATTCTGAGTGCATCAGGAAGTAAAGCCACAGCAGCAATTACAATCATGCTGTATATTAAAAGTCCCAGTTGTAAGCGCTGTATCACCTTTAACGCATTACGACAACTACTACAATGCTGGGTATGTTGTGAATAACGATCCAGCAACACAGAACGGTTATCATTAATTTGCGGACTGGGTGGAACAGTAATTCCCACTTCTCTCCACGGTAGCTGACCAAAACAATACTTATCAAACCAATTCCGAAACTCAATTACCAAACGATCTGCACCTGTTGGTAACTTGTAGATAGTTTTCCAGCTTTCAACTGCTTGTCTTTGTTGCAGATATTTTTCTTGCTGATGTAAAACAATCATATCGCCATCCAGCACCAGATTACGGGTATTGATATGAGTCCACCACCGGGGTGTCAACCGATGCAGTTTTTTAGCAAAGTTGCGGCTAAATTGGGCGACAATTCTGGACTTACCAGGAGACACAGGAATACAGTAAGTCACCAGTCCAATTTTCTTCTCTCCAGAATCACCAAGGCTGATAGCATACTCTAACCGACAAGGAGGTTCAAAAGTGATGGTAGTTTTCAAGCGTCTATCAATCACCACTTCAATTAACTTAGAAGTTGATTCTACAACCTCCATAAGTATGGGTGTAGCATATTCTCTCTTACCCTGTACCCCGTGATGGGTAAAAGGTACGTGACTAGGATCTGCTACATTTTCAATTAAAGTTTGCCAGTCATATTCCAAATCGCGGACAAAAGAAGACCAAACATATCCCTGATCAGCATCTACTTGAGGTGAAAGTGGTAACGGTGTATTGGCTGCTGCTTCTGCTGATTTAGCATCAGGCCAAACCCAAAGTAAATCATTAGCTTGGCGAACTGGTAGAGAAATTACACAGAATTTTTCTGGATTTTTAGCAACCATTTCTGGCTTCTCTGCTTGGGGAATGTGAGTACAAATCCCTTGAGAATCAAATTGCCAACCATGATAACTACACATTAAATTACCAGTTTTCTCGTCAACACGTCCTTCACTCAAAGGGGCGAGACGGTGGGGACATTGATCTAAAAATACCTGATAAGTCTCAGATGACTTAGGTTTCCAGATAACTAAACGAATTCCTAAAAGAGTAACAGGAGTTGGTTGTGTGGGGTCGATATCTTCTACAGGTGAGAGAGGATACCACTGTTGGAAAAAGTTAAATTCAGATGACATTTTAATCACGGCGAGGTTTAAATTTGGATGAAAGGTTCACGCAAAGGCGCAAAGGCGCATCAAAGTACGAAGTACGTTAGGCGCAAAGCAAGATATAAATAGTGTGACATGAGATAAAAAAGTGGGCATTGCTGAATTTGAAGATAAAATGCCAAAATTACATCTCTTTAACTCTTCCTCTCTGCGACTCTGCGCCTCTGCGTGATAAAAAATTCATGGTCGCCTAATGCAGGTAAAATTTTGATGCCATCCCCATCTAACACCAATCATGAATAACATTCCCCAAACTGGACAACCTGCGCCCAATTTCCCCACACCTGACCAAAATAATCAGCCTGTCAGCCTCAGTGATTTTAGCAGTCAGTGGGTTGTACTGTACTTTTACCCCAAAGATGACACCCCAGGCTGTACCACCGAAGCTAAAGACTTTACAGACTTGACTCCAGACTTCAGCACCTTGGGAGCAAAAATATTAGGTGTGAGTCCAGATGCACAAAAAGCTCATTGTAAATTTATAGACAAACATAACTTATCCATCACCCTGTTAAGTGACCCTGAACATCATCTCATAGAAGCCTATGGTGCATGGCGCTTAAAAAAATTCATGGGTAAAGAATATATGGGTGTAGCCCGGTCAACATTTCTGATCTCACCTGATGGGATAATTGCTTATACTTGGCCGAATGTCAAAACCAAAGGTCATGCACAAGCCGTATTAAACAAATTACAGGAATTAGCAGCCACTTCAAATCCCCAGTGAGCCTAACAGCGTTATGATTGAAGTAGGGTATAACACTTTTCGCCAGTTGCAATAAACATGGTTCAAGTTATTCCAGCACAAAATATCGCCCTCGCTTACTTATAGGACTTACGCACAAATTACGGAATAACGAACCACACAGACGCAGAGAACACAGAGGAATAAGGGTTTGAGAGAGTTTTTGCATAAGTCCTAACTTAAAAGAAAATTTTGCTTTAGAAAAATCTGAAGGTCAGCAATTTTTTACAGAATGGTTTGACTCTTTACCTGAAATTTCCCAATTAGAAAAGCACTACTTCTGATGATCCTGTATATTCGTTAATCATGAATGGGGAAGATTTCCAATTTATTAAATTAATTAAACAAGATAAAGCCGTAATATATGCCTTATCTGATAGGTTTACTTTATATAGACGTGAAAATGAATTATATAAAATTTTGCAAATTTTAATGAAATTAGGTCAAAATTTTATAGGGGTTATCAGTTAAGTGAGATATAAGAACCCCACCCCCAACCCCCTCCCCGCAAGCGAGGCTACCGTGTACACACAAGTTTTATCAATTTGCCTAACAGCGTTTCGATCCCCCCTAACCCCCCTTGAGAAGGGGGGAAAATTATTTAAAGTCCCCCTTTTTAAGGGGGATTTAGGGGGATTAGATCACTTGTGTGTACACCGTAGCGCAAGCGAGGAGGGGGCTATGATGTAATTCATTCCAGTGCATACCGCTATAGTTTGTTTTTTATAATCAAACCAATTATATACTGTGAGAAAACTATGGTTCAATTTATTCAAGAGCAAAATGTTGGTATTGCCTATTTAGAAGAAAAGTTTGGTCTACAACAGGCTAAAAATGAGGACTTTTTTCCAGAATGGTGGGAGAATTTACCAGGAATTACAGATTTAGAAAAACAACAGTTAGACAAAATCAAATCTCATTTTCTGCGTTTAGCAAAATATCCTCCTTTATCCGAAGAAACAGTAAAATTAGTTGTTTTATCACCTTTGCTAAATCTGGCTGGTTTTTATGACGAACCTTTTTTTATGAGGAGTGAACAATCAATTGAAATTTCGGCGGAGGATAAAGGAGAAGTTATTCGAGGTAGAATTGATGTTTTGGTAATTCAAGAACAATTCTGGTTATTAGTTATTGAATCTAAGCGTTCTAGTTTTTCTCTTTTAGAAGCTATACCTCAAGCGCTAAGTTATATGTTAGCTAATCCTCATCCAGAAAAAGCTGTGTTTGGATGTGTAACTAGTGGAGAAGATTTTCAATTTATCAAATTAATCAAACAGGATAAATCTGAGTATGCTTTGTCAGATAAATTTACTTTGTCTAGGCGAGAAAATGAATTATACAGAGTCCTCAGTATTTTAAAACACCTCAGTCAAATTTTGAGTTAAGTTATGTCTATTCGTCCTATATATCTCGATTGTCACGCTACTACACCTGTAGATGAACAGGTATTAGCAGCAATGATTCCCTATTTTACAGAACACTTTGGAAATCCTTCTAGTATTGGTCATGTTTACGGTTGGGAAGCAGAAGCGGCTGTTAAAAAATCACGAGAAATTTTAGCCGCAGCTATTAATGCGACACCTGAAGAAATTGTCTTTACAAGTGGTGCAACAGAAGCGAATAATTTAGCTATTAAAGGTGTAGCTGAAGCTTATTTTTCTAAAGGTCAGCATATTATTACTGTAGCGACAGAACATAGTGCAGTTCTTGACCCTTGTACTTATTTAAAATCTCTGGGTTTTGAGATTACTATTCTCCCAGTTCAGCCAGATGGGTTAATTGATTTAAATGAATTAAAAAAAGCTTTTCGTTCGGAAACAATTTTGGTTTCGGTGATGGCTGCAAATAATGAAATTGGTGTATTGCAACCGTTGATAGAAATTGGGGAAATGTGCCGAGAAAACAATATAATTTTTCATACAGATGCAGCCCAAGCTATTGGTAAAATTCCCTTAGATATGCAGACGATGAAAGTTGACTTGATGTCGCTGACTGCACATAAAGTATACGGTCCCAAGGGTATCGGGGCTTTATACGTGCGTAGACGTAATCCCAGAGTCCAAATTGCACCCCAACAGCATGGCGGTGGACATGAACGAGGAATGCGTTCTGGGACTTTATACACGCCCCAAATTGTCGGTTTCGGGAAAGCTGTAGAAATCGCTTTAGCAGTGCAAGAAACCGAAAATCAACGCCTGACTGAACTTAGACAAAGATTATGGGAACAACTTTCGCAGTTGTCAGGGGTTCACCTGAATGGACATCCTACCCAGCGACTAGCGGGAAATTTAAATATCAGTGTTGAGGGTGTAGATGGGGCTGCTTTATTGTTAGGTTTACAGCCAGTAATGGCGGTTTCTTCTGGTTCTGCTTGTTCTTCAACCACCACAGCACCTTCCCATGTGCTGACTGCTTTGGGACACTCGGAAAAATTAGCTTATGCTGCGGTAAGGTTTGGAATTGGGCGGTTTAATACTGCTGAAGAAATAGACACAGTAGCACAGCAGGTAATTTCTACTGTTCAAAGTTTACAGTCTATTACAGCCAGAGCATAAAGTCAGATAGACTTTGAAAACACGCCCTAGCGTATACACACACAAGTTTAACAACCTTGATTTGGGTAGGGTGCGTTATGGACGTTAGTCCTAACGCACCGAAAATTTAGGATGGTGCGTTGCGCTACGCGACAACACACCCTACAAAATAGGGTCTGGAGTAATTTATCATTATTGTATACATTGTAGCCTGAGTTAATTGAAAAGCGGGCAAGATGCCCGCACCACAAGAGTGTAGATAATATTTTGCCAGCCCTAGTTATCAGTGAGGAGACAACTTTGGGTCACAATTTCCGACTAAATCGGCGTGATAACTGTTAACTGTTAACTGTTAACTGTTAACTGTTGACTGATTTAATAGGGGTCTGAATCAAATCGCCCACGTTTGACACTGCGGAGATAATAACCTCTGGTGGGTAGATCCCTTAAGTTGAAGGTATCGCCACGGGGAACTCGCCAAATTTTGTAGTCGGAAAATGTCAGCGGAGTTTGGGGTTTGCATTCTTCTGGTGCATGGTCTCCTAAGACAAAATATGCTGCACCTCTTCCCATGACTTTCGCCATCCCGTATTTATCGACAACAAGGGATGTTTCTTCGCTAATGGCTATCCCTAAAGCAGTTTTTGATACGCCATCTTGAATTTGACGGGCAATAAAAGCCATAATTCGACCCATTCTTTTGCGTCTGTCAAAATGGGTATCGATGATGGTTCCCCTCAAATGACTCCAAGGGAAAAAGTTATAAGTGAAGGTAATGTCTCGGTAAGGATCTTCGAGGGCTTCTCTGGTTTCAATACCTTCTTCGGAAGAAGCACAAGCATCGTAGACGTAATCACTTTGAATCATTGCACCGGCACTGGTGCCGCCAATGCCACCGCCTTTGGCATAAACTGATTCAATGGCAGTTTCTAACTTGGTGTTTTTCCAGCTACGGATGTATTCACATTGATCCCCACCAGCAAAGAAAATCACGCCAGCATTTTTGACTTTCTCCAGAATCTCAGGTCTGTTGGCATCTTGGCGATTACTAATGACTAGAGTTTCTACATAGTTCACTCCCTGCATATCATAAATTAACCGATTGTAATCATCACTACCATAAGTGCGGATGACGACAACATTAATTTTGGTCGAGTAGTTGGTAGATCCCCTAACTTGATTAATCATCCATTGAATAGCTTCCTCTACATCGGGTCCGCCCCCACCTAAAAGATGCACTGGCCCGGCTAAGGGGCTAGGTAAGGGGGGACGTAAATCTACAGTTTTGTCTTCTTGGAAGTCGGGTTTCAGGAATGCTGTGAGACGGGATATGATCGAGGCTCCCATCTTTTTCCATAAGGTTCCTAGATTCTTTAACCACTTTGCTATGCTTGGGAATACCTTTGTCATACTAAGCTGCTGGTGCAAACCACAATTATTGCTAACTCTCGCACCAGAAAGGGTGAAATTTCCAGCGTATAGGGATTGTACTGTTTTTTAACGCTAAATAATCTAGAGTAAACTTTAATTCTCTGGACTATGTGACTAAAATCTCCGCATCTGTTGTCAGTTTTAATCCCAGACAGTTTGCGATCGCTCTTGCACGACTCGCTGATAAACTGTTTCTGTTTGCTGGGCTAATTTTGTCCAATTAAAGCGTTGCGCTAAATCTTTGTAAGCATTATCAATCAACCATTGTCGATAACCAGGATGTTGCAAAACTTCTAAAATTCCCCAAGCGAGAGAATGAGGATTATTTACCTGGGTGACAATGCCTGTTTTAGTATGCTGCACTACTTCGGGAAATCCGCCTGTATCAGAAACTACAACTGGAACGCGAGAGGCAAAACTTTCTAAAGCCACAATCCCAAAGGGTTCGTAAAGACTGGGGAATACAGCACAGTCAGCAATGGTTTGGAATTTATCTAAGTATGTATCCGAGAGAAATCCGGTAAAGTAACACTTATGCCAAATTCCCAAAGCCCAAGCTTGATGCTGGAGTTGGTCAGTATTTCCACCACCAATAATTACAAATTTTACATGACCTGCCATTGAGTTCAGCACTTGAGGCGCAGCATTAAGTAATACAGATACGCCTTTCTCATAAGTCATGCGACCAACATAATAAACAATTTTTTCATGGTCTGCGGCAAATTGGCGGCGAAATTCTTGAGCATGAAAGCCTTCGTCGTGCTGTTTCTTTTCTGGTCGAATACCGTTATAGATAATATCGATTTTGTTACCAGGACTGTATAGCGTTTGTTCTATCTCTCGCCGCATATAGTTTGTACAAACGATAATTCGCCAGGCATTATAGGCGAGCAAATATTCTTTATGATGAATATACCGTTGAATTTCCGTGTGAATTCCGTTGTGTCGCCCGTGTTCAGTGGCGTGGATGGTAGCAATCAGGGGGATTTTAAAGTTATGCTTTAAGGCGATCGCTGCATCTCCTACTAACCAATCATGAGCATGAATTAAATCAAAGGGGCCTTCCTCCAGAATCAACTTCCCCGCATGATCTCCCATACTCTGGTTCAGATTGACTATCCAGTGAAAAAAGTCGTTACTATGGGACACTGGGACTCGATGCACTTTTATGCCTTCAACTACCTCATACATCGAAGCCTGACCAAATTCTGAGGTAATCAGATGAATTTCATGTCCTAGCTTCACCAGTTCCGGATATAACTCCGCTACATGACGGGAAATTCCCCCAACTAACCTCGGCGGAAACTCCCAACTCAGCACCAATATCTTCATTTACTAAAGTCTCCAATACCCTATAAATATCTAAAAATACAAAAATGGTAATCGTAACGAGTATATTTACTACAATTTTTCGCTACAGATAATCAATCAAAATAACACAACCAGCGAAAGAGGAGAAAAATCTTTCTGCTTTTTAGCATGGTTTTAATTTCGTCACAGCAATAATTTTTTCACCTTGACTGCAAAGGTAAACACTGCCAGCAATACAGTTAGTTGAAATTAACCGACCAAGTTGCATAGCATGAAAACGGGTGTGTGGATACAACGGCGGAATTGATATAAACAAATACAGCAATGTGACAGCCACAACCGCAAGAAAACCAAATTTTGCGGAATTTACAGACATCACCGCAAATTGGGCAGTAGGATGTGTTCCACCGCAGGGCTACCGCACCATCACAGATTTGCGGAACTGGTAATAATTCTGTTAAAAGAGCCAAAAAAAATGAAACTGCTAAGTGACAGCTTTTCTGCCGATAGCATGGTTCCAATCAAATTTTCTTGTGAAGGCGAAGGTATTTCTCCCTCATTAAAGTGGGAAGATGTTCCCATTGAAACCCGCAGCTTTGCTTTGATTGTCGATGACCCTGATGCCCCAAATCGCACATTTGTTCATTGGGTTCTCTATGATTTACCTCTCCAAACTAGGAATTTACCAGAACGGGTTCCCACCGAACCGATGCTAGAGGGAAGTGGCATCCAGGGCAAAAATGATGCCGGACAGGTAGGCTATACTCCTCCTTGTCCGCCCAGTGGCATCCATCGTTATTTTTTCAAACTTTACGCCTTAGATGCGCCGTTAGGGTTGGATTTTGGTTCTACGAAGGAACAAGTAGAAGCAGCCATGGAAAATCACATTTTGGCCACCGCAGAACTCATTGGACGTTACAAAAAGCAACGTTAACTGAAAAATCTTTAATAACCTCACCCCCAGCCCCTCTCCTTACCAAGGAGAGGGGAGATTTTGAGAATATAGCAACCGCCTAGGAGGTTAGGACATTGTTTATTAAGGGCGGGCAAGATTTATCATATTAAGATGTGTACTTCATTTACTTGCAAAGTAGACAAAACCCTCTCCTTACCAAGGAGAGGGACAGGTTCTGCACAGCAAAAGCAGGGTGAGGTTTTTCGGTAAATTAACTTTGGTCTAATCGCAACACAGCCATAAAAGCTTCCTGGGGTACATCTACTGTTCCCACAGATTTCATCCGTTTTTTACCTTTGGCTTGTTTCTGCAAAAGTTTCTTTTTCCGGCTGATGTCGCCACCGTAACACTTAGCTAGGACATCTTTTCGCAAAGCGGGGATGTGTTCACTGGCAATGACTTTACTGCCAATTGATGCTTGAATTGGCACTTTAAATTGATGGCGCGGAATTAGTTCTTTGAGTTTTTCGGCCATTGACCGTCCCATGTTATAGGCTTTATCTCGGTGAACAATCATCGCTAGGGAATCCACGGGATCGCCGTTAATCATGATATCCAGCTTCACCAAGGGATTCTCACGGTAGCCAATGATATGATATTCCATGCTGGCGTAACCGCGCGATCGCGATTTCATCTGGTCAAAAAAGTCAGTGACGACTTCAGCCAAAGGTAAATCGTAGGTCAGGGTGGTACGTCCTTGGGCGAGATATTTCATATCTTTGAAAACGCCCCGCCGATTTTGCGACAATTCCATCAAACTACCAACGTAGGTTTCCGGCGTAATCATTTCTACTTGGACATAAGGTTCCTCAATTTTTTGCCGTTCATTGGGAGAGGGTAAGCGGCTGGGATTGTCTATATACAGTTCTTCACCTGCGATCGTCACTACCCGATAAACTACTGAAGGGGCTGTAATAATTAAGTCTAGATTATACTCTCGCTCTAAGCGTTCCTGGACAATTTCCATGTGCAGTAATCCCAGGAACCCACAACGAAAGCCAAAGCCCATGGCGCTAGAAGTTTCTGGTTCGTATTTGAGCGCCGCATCGTTGAGTTCCAGTTTACCTAAAGCTTCTCGCAAGTCTTCAAACTGGTCAGCATCAATGGGGAACATTCCACAGAATACCATTGGTTTGGCTTCTGTGTAACCAGGTAAGGGTTCTGAGGCTTTAGCTTTAGTTAAGGTGATTGTGTCTCCCACCCGCGCATCGGCTACCGCTTTAATGGCTGCGGCAAAATAGCCTACTTCCCCAGCGTGAAGTTCTTCAACTTGCATTTCTGTGGGAGAAAGCACGCCTAATTCGTCAATGACGTATTCTTTTTCGGATGCCATCAAATAAACGCGATCGCCTTTTTTGATTGTGCCATCCATCACCCGGAAATAAACAATCACTCCCCGGTAGGTGTCGTAATAGCTATCAAAAATCAATGCCCGTAAAGGTGCATCTAGGGTATCTTTGGGTGGTGTGATCCGCTCGACAACTGCTTCTAAGATTTCATTAATGCCAATTCCCTCTTTGGCAGAAGCCAGAATAGCACCACTACAATCTAAACCAATAATTTCTTCGATTTCGGCAATTACCCGGTCTGGTTCTGCCCCAGGCAAATCGATTTTGTTTAAAACCGGAATAATTTCCAGGTCATGTTCTAAAGCCAAATACAGATTAGCTAAGGTTTGCGCCTCCACACCTTGAGAAGCATCTACCACTAACAGCGCACCTTCACAAGCCACAAGGCTCCGGGACACCTCATAAGAGAAATCCACGTGTCCGGGAGTATCAATTAAATTTAATACATACTCCTGACCATCCTTGGCCTTGTAGTTCATCCGGGCAGCTTGCAGCTTAATTGTAATGCCGCGCTCCCGTTCAAGATCCATGTTATCGAGGAACTGTTCCTTCATTTTGCGCTCATCTACAGTGCCAGTGGCTTGCAGTAAGCGATCAGCGAGGGTAGATTTCCCGTGGTCAATGTGAGCAATAATACAGAAATTGCGAATGCGATCTGCGGGAACATCAGTCATATACTATCTTTGCTGAAGCAGCAACCAAGGTTAAACAAGAAATTTACTTCATATATTTTAATGCTTTCTTAGCAAAGACGCTGTTTTGGGATAATTAATTAGATTTTTCCCTCTGCACCTTGCACTCCTGCCTCTTTCATCCCCCTACCCCCTGCGGCCTCTCGTCTTTTTTGACTGCACCAATTTTAGATTTGGGATTGGGGATTTTGCAAAATATATATAAAGTCTATTTTACATGATGGGATTGACCAACCAGGAGCGTACAATAAATATATGTAAGTAAAGAATGTGGAGATCGTGGGCTGTTACACTGCGTAACTGCCTATAACTACTGATTTACTCACACAATTTCTAGAGCTGTTGTCTAGCGAGTTCGATCACATTTACCATTTAAAACCAAATGCTGTTACTTTGGTGGGATTTTGGGGAACTATCTAACTGTGCGGTAAATTTGCGCTTTCACAGTAGTTAGTCAACTCACCCGAATGGTACATAATCACCGCGCGACAAGGCTTTAGAGGCAACAATCTCTGAGTATAGAAATCTATGAATATGAAAGAGAAAGCTACCGGAGCGGAGTCAATACGAGCCGACAAGGTAGAAATCGCTGTCCGCCTGGACTCGGAGTTACTAGAACAAATTCAGCACTTAACCAACGACCCCAGTAAAGTGATTGAAGTGGCTATTCGTCAATGGTTGCGCGGTGAGGTTAACAGAGATGATGAACTGACACGTACTCCTCGCCGCATACCTGTGCCGCCACGGGGTGAATGGAATGATTGACATTCATTAACTTGTTGTAAATAGAACATGAAAAAAATGTAAAGTTTGTCAATCTAGATTCAATACACGCCAAAATACCTAATGTAAGAATGCTAAAGCTGTAATAATTTACGCTAAATTTTTTTGATCAGCTTCAGCAAAACTGTTTTGAGTTGCCATTTGTCTATCCAACTCTATTAATGACTATTACTGCTAACTCCAAATTGCCTAACTTATTTCCCCAGAATCTGGACTACTCGACGAATAAAACCGATGGCTCCTTGCCAACTCTCGGTTGTGAGTTGGTGTACACGCAAGATGGGGCAGGACGCTACCTGACATTTTATTGGCAGGATAGTGAACTGTTAGGATTAAACCCCAAGCAAATAGTGAATGAGTGCAATGAGGACGAAGGTTTTGTCCCTGTAGACAATGGTGCTTACTTGGAACGGTTGCACCGGATTTTAAATAGTTTGGTGCCGGAGAAGTTTCAATGCTGGTTTAGCTATGGCCAAGAATTGTTTGAGTTGGAGTTGGTGATTTCCCCGATGATGCCGCAATTAGGAACCGCCGCCACTACAGTTTTAGTAATGGGACGGTTATTGCAAGCTATACCGAACAAAACAGAAGTTCAGGAAACACCACAAGAACTGACACAGGTAGAATTGGCTTTAAGTGTACTGCGTCACGCTGGACGAACGCAGCAATACCAGAAATTGGTAAATAAAATTACCAGAAATATTCGCCGGACATTGGATTTAGATATTATTTGGCAACAAACAGTTGACAGTTTAGGAAAAGCGCTGCGGCTAGAACGCTGCATTATCTGTCCTTACCAGCCCTCTAGTTCTATAGTGAGGGTGATAGCAGAGTATCACCACCCAGAACGGGCTTCGGTGCTTGGCTTAGAAATGGATGTAACTTCTGAGCCAGCTTTTGCTCAGGCGTTGGCAACCCTAGAACCCATTGTCATGGAAGTATCGGGGTATAATCTGTGTCCCCAGCACAAACTATTAGTGGTGGCTACCAGCCATCAAGACCAAGCCAACGGACTGATTTGCCTGAGTCTGCGAGATGAATTTGATCCGTTAACAGATACAGAACTAGAACTAGCAAAAGAGTTTGCCGATCAGTTGGGTACAGCGATCGCTCATGCTACCTTATACAAAGAATTAGAAGCAGCCCGTCAAAAAGCCGAAGAAGCCTCCCGCCTCAAAAGTGAATTTCTGGCTAATGTATCCCATGAAATTCGCACTCCCCTCAACGGCATGATTGGATTTTTGAAGCTGATTTTAGAAGGTATGGCAGATGATCCTGAAGAACAGCATCAGTTCCTCTCAGAAGCCCATCATCTATCCATACATTTGCTCAATATCATCAACGATATCTTAGATATAGCCAAAATCGAAGCCGGCAAAATGGAGCTAGTTTGCTCTCCAGTCAAGCTGAATGAGCTATTTGAAGATGTGGAAAATTTTCTCCGTCCCCAAGCCGAGTCCAGAAACCTCAGCTTTCGGATGGATACCCTTCCCACCTCTGATGAAATTATTGTCCAAGGTAATTTCCAACGGTTGCTCCAAGTCATGCTCAACTTGGTGAATAATGCCATCAAATTCACCCAAGAAGGCGGCATCACCATCAGCGCTGATTTAGTCTTGAAAAAGGCAAAATTTAAAGAGCAGGAATTCCCCGGAATGGTGAGGGTAAGAGTAGCCGACACAGGTATTGGTGTTTCCCTGGACAAACAAGACAAACTATTTCAATTGTTCTCTCAAGTGGATGGTTCCCGGACTCGCCAGTATGGCGGTACAGGTTTGGGACTAGCAATATCCCAAAAGCTGATCGAGGCTATGGGCGGTGAAGTACATTTTTACAGTCTCGGCGAAGGACTTGGTTCAACAGTCACATTTACAGTCCCTCTGTATCAGCAACCAGTCTTAGTTTCTGCTAATGATCTTGATTGAAATTATTGATGTTTGCCCTGGTACTATCCAGCAGTCGTTGGTTTGCGAGTCATCAATGCATGACTATGAGCTTTTCAACTTTAATCAATACACAATATAGGGACAATTGTATCTAAAATTAAGTTAACAAACTTTGAATATCAAAATTTTCCTACCCAAAGAGGCCTCACATAATGGAATTGACAATTGACAACGTTGAAACAGTCTTGGATGAAATGCGCCCTTACTTGATGTCTGATGGGGGTAACGTGGAACTGGTAGAACTTGATGGTCCGGTTGTGAAACTGCGGTTACAAGGTGCTTGTGGTTCTTGTGCTAGTTCCGCAATGACGTTGAGAATGGGTATTGAACGTCGCCTCAAGGAAATGATTCCCGAAATCGCCGAAATTGAGCAAGTAATCTAGCGGCTGGGGTGATGGGGAAAAGGGGAATAACCAATGCCCCATACCCCATTTCCCAAGCCTAATCCCCCATTTTCTATTATTCAATATGTCTCATCCATTACATATCGCTTTTATCTGGCATCAACACCAGCCTCTGTACAAGTCCCCGAACAGAGGCGTTTCGCTTTCTACCAGTCAGCATTACCGATTGCCTTGGGTACGATTGCATGGAACCAAGGATTATTTAGATTTAATATTAATTCTGGAAAAGTATCCGAAGTTACACCAGACGGTAAATTTAGTCCCATCCCTGATCTTACAATTAGAAGATTATATTGCCGGGACTGCTTTTGACCCCTATCTCACAGCTAGTTTGACACCTGATGCCCAAATAACTCAGGCACAACGAGAATTTATTATCCAACATTTTTTTGATGCCAATCACCATACTCTGATTGATCCTCATCCCCGCTACGCCGAGTTATATTCCCAAAGACAGGAAAAAGGTCAAGCTTGGTGTTTGGCTAATTGGCAATTGCCAGATTACAGCGACTTGCTGGCTTGGCATAATCTCGCCTGGATTGATCCTTTATTTTGGGATGATCCGGAAATTGCTGCTTGGTTAAAGCAAGGACGAAACTTTACTTTAAGCGATCGCCAGCGCATATATTCCAAACAGCGCGAAATTCTGAGTCGGATTATTCCCCAACACCGGAAAATGCAAGCAACCGGGCACTTAGAAGTCACCACCACGCCCTACACTCACCCGATTTTGCCCTTATTAGCTGATACCAACTCTGGGCAAGTAGCAGTGCCTTCTATGACACTACCTCACCAGCGCTTTCAGTGGGTAGAAGACATTCCTCGCCACTTGCGTAAAGCTTGGGAATTATATACAGAACGTTTTGGGCAAGAACCACGGGGTTTATGGCCTTCAGAACAATCAGTCAGCCCGGAAATTCTGCCTTATATTATTAAACAAGGTTTTAAGTGGATTTGCTCAGATGAAGCAGTTTTAGGGTGGTCTTTAAAACACTTCTTTCATCGGGATGGGGCTGGGAATGTCGAAGAACCCGAATTATTATACAGACCCTATCGCTTAGAAACTCCCGCCGGTGATTTATCTATTGTCTTTCGTGACCACAGATTATCAGATTTGATTGGCTTTACCTACGGCTCAATGCCAGCCAAAGAAGCAGCCGCAGACTTAGTGGGACATCTACAGGCGATCGCTAAAATGCAAAGAGAAAGCGACAGCGAACAACCTTGGCTAGTTACCATTGCCTTGGACGGGGAAAATTGCTGGGAGTATTATCCCCAAGACGGCAAACCCTTTTTAGAATCATTATATCACAATTTAAGCAACGAACCCCATCTGAAACTCGTCACCGTCTCCGAATTTATCGAACAATTTCCCGCCACCGCAACCATTCCCGGAGAACAGCTACATAGTGGTTCTTGGGTAGATGGTAGCTTCACCACCTGGATAGGAGATCCCGCCAAAAATCGCGCCTGGGACTACCTCACCCACGCCAGAGAAACACTAGCCAGACATCCCGAAGCCACCGAAGAAAGTAACCCAGAAGCCTGGGAATCCTTATACGCCGCCGAAGGTTCCGATTGGTTCTGGTGGTTTGGCGAAGGACATTCATCCAATCAGGATGCCATTTTCGACCAATTATTTCGCGAACACCTGTTAGGAATTTATCACGCCTTAAACGAACCCGCACCATCTTATCTCAGACAACCCCTAGAGGTGCATGAAACACGAGCTAGTCATAGACCCGAAGGGTTTATTCATCCCACCATTAATGGTAAAGGAGATGAACAGGATTGGGACAAAGCCGGACGCTTAGAAATCGGTGGCGCGAGGGGAACCATGCACAATAGCAGCCTCATTCAGCGACTGTGGTATGGGGTAGATCACCTAAATTTCTATGTGCGGGTAGACTTTAAAAGTGGTGTTGTCCCCGGAAAAGATTTACCGACAGAATTGAATTTATTGTGGTTCTATCCCGATAGAACAATGCACAATAGCCCCATTCCCATCGCAGATGTGCCAGATATCGCGCCACTTAATTACCATTACCACCACCATCTAGAAATTAACTTACTCACGCAATCAATTCAGTTTCAGGAAGCTGGAGAACATGATCAATGGTATTCCCGCGTTAGCCGCGCCCAAGTCGCTTTCAATAATTGTTTAGAAATTGCCATCCCGTGGGCTGATTTGCAAATTTCTCCAGATTATTCCCTGCGTCTAGTTTTACTGCTAGCTGATGAAGGACGTTACCGTGACTATGTGCCAGAAAACGGTTTGATTCCCATTGAAGTTCCTTAATCTAACTTCTTCAAGAATAACCGCGCAAAACCCTTATATATAGGACTTACGCACTGTACAAATTAATCATGGTATAGCGGTATCCACTTCAATGAAGTACATCATAGCCCCCTCCTCGCACCCCCCGAAATCCCCCCGAAACGGGGGGAAGAAAAGGATAAACCTTTGATATGGGAGGGGGTTGGGGGTGGGGTTCTTGTATCTCACTTAGAGGATGTTTGAAAAGTGGTTGGCTGTGATTTTAGGCACTCGCAGATCCCCCCTAGCCCCCTTTAAAAAGTAAATGTAGGTTGGGTTGAGGTTTTGGGAAACCCAACTTTACCCCATATTGGGTTTGGTGCGTTGGGTTGCACTGCGCTTAACCCAACCTACTTCTAGACTTTGAAAACACGCCCTAGCCCCCTTTAAAAAGGGGGGAACAGCGATCAATGTCCCCCTTCTTAAGGGGGATTTAGGGGGATCTAGAATGTTTTGCTACCAACAATAAGACTTTTCAAACAACCTCTTAACTGATATAGCAACCGCCAAGGAGATTAGGACATAGGAAAAGTCTAAAACCCAGTCAAAGCAAGTCTTTCACTTTTGACTTTTGACTTTTGACTTTTGACTTTTAACTTTTGCTATAACCGCTATATATTCTCACCAAAATAGGCAATTTCCGGCTTTGAACAATGATGATGTTGATACTAAATACACCCGTGTCGTAGGGGTTTAGCATTGCTAAACCCCTACGAAATATGTGCTTTTTACTGTTATTCATATTTAGTATTTATTGTCAATGGGTAAGTTCTAGAAAAGCAAAACCAAAGCATCTTTTACACCCAGTGTAATAAGTTATTTTTTCTACTTTATATAGACAAAATTACTAATAAAAAATATCAAATATCAAAGCTTTATGAATCAATGGCAAATTATACATATCTAAACATGATCTAAAATTCAGTGAAAATACTAGCTATATCAAGATAATAAACCAAATCAGATAATTTTTTCATGAAGAATCACTTTGAATAGGTGGTATTTACTGATTTTTCTGCTCAAATTTTTAGCTTATTAAGTAAGTTGCTATTAACCCAAAACCTGATTATATATTTTTTGGAAAAACAGCGTGTAAAATATTTGACAATAGTAAAATTTAAGGATATTTTGGTTTTCAGGAGGTTAAACATAATCCATTTCGTAAAAAACCACTTAGATAAAAATTAGATATAGCTTAACTCCTTTATTTAGGTCAAGTTGGGTTTAAATTTAATTTCTGTTCATCTGGTCTTTTTCTGATTAGAAATAAGGCTTCATTCTGCTGCGATTTTAAGTACAGAATAGATAGTCTCTCTTAGTAAAAACACATCCGTTTTTAGAGAACTCCAATTAAAAAAATCATGCCAATTTTCTTGTGGTGCGGGCATCTTGCCCGCTCATTACCAACGATAGGCAGTCCTTGCCCTCTCCCACCAAATTGAGGCATTTATTTTTTGGTGAACCCTTAAATGAATATAACAAAACCCCAACTAGAAATCACAGCATCCAGGCAATTTACACCTTGGCTATACGAACAAAATCTTAGCCTTGTATTTACCACTTACCAAGCAGGTAAAGTATTTTTTATCGGCTTAGAACCAACTGGTAAACTAGCTGTATTCGAGCGCACCCTAGACAGGTGTATGGGCTTATATGCCACAGGTAACAGCCTTTATATTAGCACCCTTTACCAACTGTGGCGATTTGAAAATACCCTCGCACCAGGGGAAACTTATAATAATCACGATGCCGTATATCTACCCCAAGTTGGTTACATCACAGGGGACTTAGATATTCACGATATTGTCGTTGATGACAAGCAACAAATAGTTTTTGCTAACACTTTATTTAGCTGTTTAGCCACTGTTAGCCAAACCCATAGTTTTATCCCAGTTTGGCAACCACCATTCATATCTAAACTCGCAGCAGAGGATAGATGTCATCTCAACGGAGTGGCACTAAAAGATGGCAAGCCTAAATACGTCAGCGTTATTAGTAAGTCGGATATTAACGAGGGTTGGCGACAAAAGCGGGTAGAAGGAGGTTGCATTATAGACATTGACAGCAACGAAATAGTCTTAGCAGGACTATCCATGCCCCACTCACCCCGATGGTATCAAGACAAATTGTGGTTACTTAATTCCGGAACAGGGGAATTTGGTTATGCAGACTTACAAACAGGCAAATTTCAGGCCATAGCCTTTTGTCCAGGTTATCAAAGAGGACTGGCATTTCATCACAACTTTGCCATTGTTGGTATTTCCGAATCCCGTCATACCAAAACCTTGAGTGGCTTACCCCTAGATGACAAGCTGGCGGCCAAAGATACTACTGCTAGGTGCGGTTTGTTGGTTATAGACCTGAAAACAGGGGATATCGTTCACTCCCTGAACATCGAAGGCGTAGTTAACGAATTGTATGACATAGCAGTATTACCACAAATTCGCTCTCCGATGGCGATCGGTTTTCGCAGTGATCAAATCAGAAGGGTAATTACCATTGGCAACAATGATAATGATGCTGTTTACGCTAAAAATCCCGCATAATTACGACAAAAACACTTAAAAACATGACAAATTCCACATTCAACCTCTCCAGCCTCGACGGCAGCAACGGCTTCAAAATTAACGGCATTGCAGCAAATGACAACTCAGGCTTTTCAGTCAGCAGCGCGGGGGACATCAACGGCGACGGCATTGATGACCTGATTATTGGGGCTTATCGGTGCCGACCCCAACGGCGGTGATTCAGGGCAGAGCTACGTAGTGTTTGGCAGCAGCAGTGGCTTGGGTTCCACCCTCAACCTCTCCAGCCTCGACGGCAGCAACGGCTTCAAAATTAACGGCATTAATGCGGGTGACTTCTCAGGCTCGTCTGTCAGCAGCGCCGGGGACATCAACGGCGACGGCATTGATGACCTGATTATTGGGGCAAAGTATGCCGACCCCAACGGCGTTGCTTCAGGGCAGAGCTACGTGGTGTTTGGCAGCAGCAGTGGCTTGGGTTCCACCCTCAACCTCTCCAGCCTCGACGGCAGCAACGGCTTCAAAATTAACGGCATTAATGCGGGTGACAGCTCAGGCTCGTCTGTCAGCAGCGCCGGGGACATCAACGGCGACGGCATTGATGACCTGATTATTGGGGCTTATGGTGCCGACCCCAACGGCGGTGCTTCAGGGCAGAGCTACGTGGTGTTTGGCAGCAGCAGTGGCTTGGGTTCCACCCTCAACCTCTCTAACCTCGACGGCAACAACGGCTTCGCTATTAACGGCATTGCAACAGATTACTACTCAGGCAGTTCTGTCAGCAGCGCGGGGGACATCAACGGCGACGGCATTGATGACCTGATTATTGGGGCAAACGGTGCCTCCCCCAACGGCAATAATGGTTCAGGGCAGAGCTACGTGGTGTTTGGCAGCAGCAGTGGCTTGGGTTCCACCCTCAACCTCTCTAACCTCGACGGCAACAACGGCTTCGCTATTAACGGCATTAATGCGGGTGACAGATCAGGCAGGTCTGTCAGCAGCGCCGGCGACATCAACGGCGACGGCATTGATGACCTGATTATTGGGGCAAACCGTGCCGACCCCAACGGCGGTGATTCAGGGCAGAGCTACGTGGTGTTTGGCAGCAGCAGTGGCTTGGGTTCCACCCTCAACCTCTCTAACCTCGATGGCAGCAACGGCTTCGCTATTAACGGCATTATTGCGGGTGATAACTCAGGCTTTTCAGTCAGCAGCGCCGGGGACATCAACGGCGACGGCATTGATGACCTGATTATTCGGGCATCCGATGCCGACCCCAACGGCAGTAATTCAGGGCAGAGCTACGTGGTGTTTGGCAGCAGCAGTGGCTTCAGTTCCACCCTCAACCTCTCCACCCTCGACGGCAGCAACGGCTTCGCTATTAACGGCATTAATGCAGGTGACTTTTCAGGCAATTCAGTCAGCAGCGCGGGGGACATCAACGGCGACGGCATTGATGACCTGATTATTGGGGCAAACCGTGCCGACCCCAACGGCAGTAATTCAGGGCAGAGCTACGTGGTGTTTGGCAACGCCGCTCCTGTCCTCGACCTCGACGGCAGCAACGGCTTCGCTATTAACGGCATTAATGCGGGTGATAGCTCAGGCTATTCAGTCAGCAGCGCCGGGGACATCAACGGCGACGGCATTGATGACCTGATGATTGGGGCATTCGGTGCCGACCCCAACGGCAATGATTATTCAGGGCAGAGCTACGTGGTGTTTGGCAGCAGCAGTGGCTTGGGTTCCACCCTCAACCTCTCCAGCCTCGACGGCAGCAACGGCTTCGCTATTAACGGCATTAATGCGAGTGACAGATCAGGACTTTCAGTCAGCAGCGCCGGGGACATCAACGGCGACGGCATTGATGACCTGATGATTGGGGCAAGCAGTGCCTCCCCGAACGGCAGTAGTTCAGGGCAGAGCTACGTGGTGTTTGGCAGCAGCAGTGGCTTCAGTTCCACCCTCAACCTCTCCAGCCTCGACGGCAGCAACGGCTTCGCTATTAACGGCATTAATGCCTTTGACTTCTCAGGCAGGTCTGTCAGCAGCGCGGGGGACATCAACGGCGACGGCATTGATGACCTGATGATTGGGGCAAGCAGTGCCGACCCCAACGGCAGTAGTTCAGGGCAGAGCTACGTGGTGTTTGGCAGCAGCAGTAGCTTCAGTTCCACCCTCAACCTCTCCAGCCTCGACGGCAGCAACGGCTTCGCTATTAACGGCATTAATGCCTTTGACAGCTCAGGCAGGTCTGTCAGCAGCGCGGGGGACATCAACGGCGACGGCATTGATGACCTGATTATTGGGGCAAGCAGTGCCGACCCCAACGGCAATTTTTCAGGGCAGAGCTACGTGGTGTTTGGTAGCAGCAGTGGCTTGGGTTCCACCCTCAACCTCTCCAGCCTCGACGGCAGCAACGGCTTCGCTATTAACGGCATTGCAGAATTTGACAGCTCAGGCAGGTCTGTCAGCAGCGCCGGGGACATCAACGGCGACGGCATTGATGACCTGATTATTGGGGCAAACCGTGCCTCCCCCAACGGCAATAATCGTTCAGGGCAGAGCTACGTGGTGTTTGGCAGCAGCAGTGGCTTGGGTTCCACCCTCAACCTCTCCAGCCTCGACGGCAGCAACGGCTTCGCTATTAACGGCATTGCAGCAGATGACTTCTCAGGCGATTCAGTCAGCAGCGCGGGCGACATCAACGGCGACGGCATTGATGACCTGATTATTGGGGCATACTTTGCCTCCCCCAACGGCAATAATCGTTCAGGGCAGAGCTACGTGGTGTTTGGCAGCAGCAGTGGCTTGGGTTCCACCCTCAACCTCTCCAGCCTCGACGGCAGCAACGGCTTCGCTATTAACGGCATTAATGCGATTGACTACTCAGGCAGTTCTGTCAGCAGCGCCGGGGACATCAACGGCGACGGCATTGATGACCTGATTATTGGGGCAAGGGGTGCCGACCCCAACGGCAGTAATTCAGGGCAGAGCTACGTGGTGTTTGGTCGGGCTGGTATCGGCTCTAGTGGGGTTCTCGAACTTTCTCAATTGTCCGACATTGATTTCAATACCTCTTTTAGTGGCACTCCTGTTGTAGTTGTTGATACCAATTTGAGCCTAGTAGACCGTAACTCAGCCAACCTCGTGGGGGCAACTGTTACTATTACCAACCTTTTGAATGATGGTGATGAAACTCTCACTGCCACTACCACAGGCAGCATTACCTCTAGTTACGACAATGGGGTTCTGACTTTAAGTGGCATAGGTACTGTTGCCGAATATCAGCAAGTCCTCCGTACCATCACTTACAACAATACGGCGGCTTCTGTTGATACCACTGACCGGACAATTGAGTTTGTAGTTGATGATGGTGCTGCCAGTTCCAATATCAGTGCATTGGCGACAACGACTTTAAGTATTGTCAACAACCCGCCTACAACCGTCACTCTCAGCAACACTATTACCAGCTTGCTTGAAAATACTGACACCACCAGCGCCGTTAAGGTGGCAGATATTGCTATCACTGATGATGAACTGGGAACAAATAACCTCAGCTTGAGTGGCGCTGATGCCAGCTTCTTTGAAATTATCAGTCATGCCTTATATCTCAAAGCCGGCACCACATTGGATTTTGAAACCCAGACCAGTTACAATGTCAACGTTGATGTAGATGACACCACAGTAGGTGCAACACCAGATGCCACTACTGCTTACAGCTTGAGTGTCACAGATATCCAAGAATTTACCTCTGGTAGTGAGATTGGCAGAGGTACAGCTGCTGATGACATCATGGATGCTTTAGATGGCAATGATCGCATCTACGGTTTCAATGGCAATGACACCATTTTCTTAGGTACAGGTGCAGACATTGGCTACGGTGGTAATGATAACGACACCATCTATGGTGATGATGGCAATGACCGCCTCTACGGTGATGATGGCAATGACAGCCTCTACGGTGGTACAGGTGCAGACATTCTCTTCGGTGGTTCAGGCAATGACTACCTTGATGGTGGCACAGGAAACGACCGCTACACTGGTGGAGACGGAATAGATACCTTTGTCATCGGCGCTGGACAAGGAATAGATAGAATCATTGACTATCAAATAGGTATAGACGAAGTTCTAGTTCTGGGTAGTATCACTACCTTTGAAGAAAAGAGTGGTAGTAATGTGCTGATTAAATCAGGAACAGAAACCTTAGCCACTGTTGGTAATGTCGCAATTGGTGAGATTTCATATACTTTGTCCGTATGAATGCTGTAATTTACATACTCAACGACTAAAAAACATGACTCAAATTGGGGTTCGTTCTCCACCGTTAGGTTAATAACCTACATCCTCAGTCAAGTTTCATATATCCACAACCTGACTGAGAACTGCTTGTTCTCAATTAATTTACAAATCCAAAACTCAAATCAGGGAAGAATTACCATGTTGAAAATCAAATCTCAATTATTAGTTGCTGCTGCTGTTGTTGCTGGAAGTTTCGGTGTTGCTACCTCTGCTTTTGCTGGAGAAGGTGGTGTTGCTGGTTCTGCTTCTTTTATCTTAGATGGCGTTAACGTAACTGAAGCATCTGCTGCTGTTGCAGTTGGTAAAAGTACAGCTTATGCAGGTGCTGTGACTAATGGTGGTGCGGGTACAGAAGCTTTTGCTGGAGGTACTGGTGGTGAGATTACCTTAACTGGATCTAGCGTTTATATTCAGTCCATTGCTGTTGAAGATGCTCTTAGTTTAGGCGCAATACAAGCTAACCAATTGGATGCCAACGATGTCAATATTGATGTCACAGGTGGAACAGTAGCCATTATTAACACACCTTAGATACCATAAATGTTAATACTTCAGTAAGTTATTAACTAATCGAAATATCTTCTAAGTAATAACCTTTCTTTGAGAAAGGTTATTTTTCCTGTATTCACAAAGTTTTTTTTAAATCTTCAACATTAATCCTATTTAATAATTGTGAAAAAATCGGCAAGTCTTATTAAAATTTTTCTGAAAATTTTCATCAGCTTATCCCAGATATTGGTTACTCAACAGACTCCAGTAAAAGCAGAAGAAAATCAACCAATAGCTGAATCCATTTCGGAAATCATACCCGACACTAACTTAAATAAACTGCAAATATTAGAGGATGTTAAAAATAATCTTCCTCAAATCAAGAGTATTCCTGAAAATATCGAAGAGAATCAGCCAAGTTTTTCTCATCAAGCATCAGATTTATTACCTCTAAATAATCCCAACCAAGAAAGTTTAGAAATTCCACAACCTATAGAAATTCCATCAGATGATTCTAATCCTGGGGATAACATTTATAAAACTCCACCTCAAGCAGTTCCTAAAGATAAAGTACCAGCAATTTTAACTACTTTTTCTCTGAATGATTTGACGGTTAATCATTTAACTAAAGCTGTGGTAAATAGTCAGTTCGTATTTGGTAATGAACGTACTGATAATTTATATATTAATGCTCTTTATCAAGTTGACAGTCAAGTTATTCAAAGTCTTTCCCAGGATAATATTTTTACCTCTGATTTTCAAGCAGATTATATTCAACTGCGAACAATTAATGAAAATCGCCAAGTTTCCATTATTCAATCCCAACCACAAACATTAAGAGGTTTTGAATTACAACAAACTTTTATTGGACCCTGTGATTTAGTTAATAATAATGCTGCCATTTCTGGAGAACAATGTAATTTATTACCTCCTTTAGTGGTGAATAGAAATAGTATTGAACCAAGATTTTTGGTTCCGACTCGGATTGAACAATTAGGTAATATTGGTGATGTGGTTTCTCCCGAAACTTTGGCAATTATTAAATTACCAGGTTGGCAAAATCAAGGTGTAAATGGTGAATTCGTAGGAATAGATTTATATTTACCTAATATTGGTGCTACTCCAGGAAATAGTCAATCTAATCAAACTTCTATTACTCGTCAGGAATCTATTGATAATACCTATAGCTTGGGTTATTACCGAGTGCGCCAAATTGTCAAAACTAATGCAGAAAAAGCAGTTTTAGGGAGAACTATTAAAGGTGTAAATCTCATAGTTAATGATGAGAATTTCGGTTTAAATTCTGCATTAGGTGCGGTGGGGGAAATTTTACCAGATGTAGAACCAAGTTTAGCAGGTTTACCTGAAAACGCCAATACTAATATTAACAAAAATTTATTTAATGCGGCGAATAATATTAGAGTTCCTGCTAATAGTTTTGTGATTTATCAAGGTGGTGTAGGGGAAGCAGTACATAATCAAAGAACTGCTAATAATGGTGATGCAGTTAATAGAAAATCAAACATACCTGCGGGTAAATTTAATAGTGTCTGGTTGGGAATATCTCCAGTTACAAAACGATCTTTTCCTCAAACATTTCGCTATGTTCCCACTGGGGAAGAAAAAAGAACTGTGAGAGTGGGAGGAGAAGGTGGAATTAATTCTGATGTGAATTTTGCACTAGCAACTAATGATAATGGCATTGCTAATAGCATCAATTCTGCGGACTTAAATAATTTTTATATTCAAGCTTATGTGTCTGTTTTGGAGAGAGATGTGAATTTTGAGACTATTAATACTTTGAATGAGAAAACTAATTATTACCCTCATGTAAGTTTTACAGGTAATATTACTAATTACAATAGTGTTTTGCGTTACTATACTGGGGCGATATTTTCCGAGGATCTGAAAGTTTATGTAGGTGGAGATTATACAATTAATTGGGATAATTGGTTGTTAAATGTGGGGGCGATCGCCTATGATAATGGTGATAAAGATTATTATAGTAAAGTCGAAGGCAGTTTATCAAAACAATTTAGATTAAGTTCTACTAGCAACTTGAGTTTATTTACAGGATTTCGTTACGCTTGGGATCGAGATGATGCTAATTTTTTAGATAATCCCGTTGATAATTTTTTAAGTGTTGGTACAAATATCAATTGGAGAAATTTATCTTTTAGGATTAGTCAACTTTTAGACTTATTACCAGATTCAACTGGTAATAAAATTCAAGCCAGTTTAACTGCATCCTTGGGTAAAAATGCCAGCTTAACTGCTTATTTTTCACCCCAAAGAAGTATTGATAGTTATGGCATTTCCTCAAAGTATTCATGGGGTAGTAGTTCTAATCTTTCTAGTATTACTTTTAACTGGGGCAGAAATATTCATGATTTTGGTGATGATACTTTTGGTCAAGAATTACAAACAACAAATGATATTTTTTCAGTAATTTTTCAGGTATTTTTTAAGTAAGGATATTAACTTCATCAAACAATAGCTGTTCTGTTGGTTTCTACACCCGCCTAGAAATGATAGTTTTCACCCTTGCTTTACAACCCACATTCCGCACCCTCAACTGTTACACCCCAAAGAAACCAATATATTTAGCCCCCGGAAATGTTGGGTTACGCCTTCGGTAAACTACGTTAACGTTCCATTGCTCCGCAACGCTAACGCGAACAACCCAACCTACACATTTTAAGGTGTTTGACGCTAACTGAACGGTATTGAAATATATATGACTAATATTTAATTTTTGTTGGCGTAGCCTGCGCTTTGCGCTGACAAGCCTAAAATAGGGCATAAATAAAATTGTATTCCTGTATGTGATAATTAGGACTTACGCCTTGACAATAAATATCCAATATGCGTAACACTAAAAAGCAGATATTTCGTAGGGGTTTAGCATTGCTAAACCCCTACCACACGGGTATGTTTACTATCAACATAATCGTTGTTCCAAGCCGAAAATTGGCTATTTTTGGTAACAGCATACCATGATTAATTTGTACAGTGCGTAAGTCCTGATATAGCGGTTATCAGTTAAGTGAGATACAAGAACCCAACCCCCTCCCCGCAAGCGAGGAGGAGGCTATGATGTACTTCATTGAAGTGGATACCTCTATATATTCTCAATGAGGGTTGAAAGCCTCACTACAAACTCTTGATTAACGTACTTCTTTCAAACTATCAACTTGTTTAGTAAACATTTCTGTAAATAGACTCATGACTGTACGTTCTTCACGTACCTTAATATTGGCGACAATTGACATTCCAGATTGTAACGAGATATTTCTACCCTGAATATCTAAATTTTGTTTATCCAAACTAATTGTTGCCGGAAATCTATAAAACTGATATGTTTCATCAGGTGGTAATGCGTCTGAACCGATACTAATTACTTTTCCTTTAATATCCCCAAACTGGCTAAAAGGAAAAGAATCAATTCTCACATCTGTATGCATTCCTTCCCGCACAAAACCAATATCTTTATTGGTGATAAAAACTTCAGCAATATATTTATCATCAGGTACAATTTGCAAGACTTCCTGACTCGCATTGGCGACAAAACCCGGGCTTTTTGCTTGTAAGTCAAAAATTGTTCCGGCTACAGGAGCGCGCAGTTCTTGATATTGAAAATTCAACTGAGCTTGAGAAATTTTACTATTTATATCTGCCAATGTTTGTTGATTACTTAGCACAATTCTCATGAATTGGCTATCAATTTCGGCAATACGTTTTTTATTATCAGCTATTTTTTCTAACACGTTTTTACCGGAAGCAGCCACAGTATTTTGCAGTTCCTGCTGTCCTTGCTCAATTCCAAACTGTAGCCTTTGCTGTTCCTGATCTAATTGCGCTATTTCGGCTGTGAGTGTTTGGACTTGTTGTTGTTGATTGAGATATTGAAGCTGAGAAATACCACCTTCCTCAGCCAGGGTTTTAATTTTGTCTAAAATACTCTGCTGAATAGTTAAACTAGATTGAGTATTACTCTTTCTCACTTCTATTTGAGCAAGTTCTTTCTTAGTTTTCTCTACTTCTAACTGTCTTGCAGCAGAGCGAGAATCAAATTCTCTTTGAGCAAATTGTAAGCGTTGTTGTTCATCAACTCCTAAACCTGTAGCTGTATTTAAGTTGCTTAATTCAGCACGTAACAATTCATTTTCTTTAACTAAAGCTGTCCTACTTTTCAAAAGAAACTCGGCATCTACTGGTAATTTACCACGTGAAAATTCCACTTCAGATGCTGTAGTATAACTAGTTGCCATTAACTGACGATAAATTTGATTTTCTTCGGTTAACGCCGTGCGAATCTTTTTTAAAGCATCTAATTCAGCAACTGTAGCAACAGTTTCAAAAGTTAGCAGCAAATCTCCTGGGTTGACTTTTTCTCCATCTTTTACATGAACCGATTTTACTACTCCACTCACAGGGGCTTGAACTTCTTTGACTGTCCCTTCCGGCTTGAGTTGACCTGTAGCAGGTACTACTTGCTCGATTTTGGCGAAATAAGCCCAAGTAATGCCAAAACAAGCTAGTCCGATTAAAGTCATCATAATTGTGCGTGACCAAATTGGAGATTGGCGTAACACAACTGATTGGTCAAAATTAGTATAATTGGCATTTGCTAAAGGCTGATGAGAAGCCTTGTTTAAAGATGTGAGTACCCGCGAATCTTTAACATCACTTTTTACTTTACCGTTGCCATTCCCATTAATTTGAATCATGATGATTTAGTTTTGTGGTGAAAAATTTATTAGAAATTGATTTTGTAAAAGACGCGATGAATCGCGTCTCTACTCAGTTAAACATTGACTTCTTGTTGCTGATAAAGATAGAAATAATGACCTTTAGCAGCCATTAATTCTTGATGGTTTCCTTGTTCTATAACTCTGCCATTATCCATGACGACAATCATATCTGCATGGCTAACAGTGGTGAGGCGGTGGGTAATAAAAAAGACTGTGTTACCTTGAAAGGCTTTAGCTAAGTTTAAACAAACTTGTCGTTCTGTGGGATAGTCTAGAGCGCTTGTGGCTTCGTCTAAAACTAATAATTTTGGTCGTTGTAAAATAGAACGAGCGATCGCAATTCTCTGTCTTTGTCCTCCTGAAAGTCCAGCACCCCGTTCTCCTACCCGTGTATTGTAACCGTTGGGTAAGGACATAATAAAATCATGAGCCGCAGCAATACGAGCCGCTTCAATAATTTCATCAGTTGTCGAATCGGGATTCGTTAAAGCTATATTTTCCTGAACAGTTCCATCAAACAATAGTGTTTCTTGGGGAACTACACCCACCTGTCGCCGCAGGGAATAAAGTTCCACTTTGGAAATATCGTAACCATCAATTAAAATTCTGCCCGATTCGACTTCGTACAGTCTCAGCAGTAATTTCATTAATGTACTTTTACCTGAACCACTTTGTCCGACAATGCCAATAAATTTACCCGATGCAATTTCCAGATTAACGTTAGAAAGTTGTAAAGGACCGCTAGTTGCAAATCGGAAGGAAACATTTTCAAATTTCACACTTCCTGAAATGGCTGGTAAAGGAATATTTCCTCTGTCTTCTTCACCTTCTTGTGGTGTGTCAACAATATCACTTAAACGCTCCAGCGACAAAGCAGTTTCTTGGAAACTTTGCCAAAGTTGAGCTAAACGCAATATGGGGCTAGTAACGTAACCTGAGATAATTCTAAAAGCGATTAATTCACCGAGAGTTAATTCTCCTTGCAAAACTAAATAAGAACCTAACCACAAAACTAACAATGCACTGAGTTTATTGAGAAAACTACTGGTAGAATTAGCCAGGGTGGAAGTGATTACGGTTTTAAAACCAGCCGCTACATACCGTGCATAACGCTCTTGCCAGGAAAAACGCGATTGTAATTCAATATTTTGCGCTTTTACTGTTTGAATACCTGACATTACCTCAACTAAATATGATTGAGTATGGGCGTTGCGTTCAGCTTTGGTGCGTAATTGTTTGCTAATTGTGGGAGAAGCAATTAATGTCAGAATAATAAATATAGGTATTGTTCCTAAACCTACTAAAGTTAATTGCCAACTGTAAAACAGCATGACGACAATATAAATTACCGAAAATACGGCATCTAATACGACTGTTAAAGCTGTACCAGTGAGAAATTGCCGAATATTTTCTAATTCGTTGACGCGAGTCGCCAGTTCACCTACAGGTCGGCGTTCAAAATAGCGCAGTGGTAGACGTAGTAAGTGGTCGATGATTTCTGACCCCAAACCCATATCAATGCGGTTGGTGGTATCCACAAATAAGTAAGTTCTTAATGTGGTGAGTAAGGCTTCAAATATCCCGACTACTAAGAGCAAAACTCCTAAAACATTTAGGGTACTAATGCTATTTTGAACGATAACTTTGTCGATAATTAGCTGAATTACGAGGGGATTAGCTAACTGGGCTAACTGGACAAAGAACGAAGCAATAAAGACTTCTATGAGAACTCGCCGATGCTTTGACAGATAAGGAATAAACCATTGAATACCAAAGCGTTCTTGAGGTGTTTCTTTCGTAGCAGACAGTAATAAAACTTTTACCTGGGGAGGTAAATTGCTTTCATCAATATCTAATTGGGCGATAAATTCCGCAGGTTTGCAACGGACAATTCCTTGGGATGGTACACCTGCAACAATAGTATTAGCTCCGGTTTCATATAAAACAGCGTAACTATCACCATAATAAATGAGCGCTGGTGCAGGAATGCGCGTAATTGCCGCTACAGGTAAATCTACTAACTGGGATTTGAGTCCCATTAACTCGGCTATGTAAGCACAAGCGGGGAAAGAAATATTACCTTGGCGTTTGATTTGTTCTGTTAAAATGCGCCGAATTACTTCCTTGCGAAAGGGTATTTTTAGGTGTTTCGAGAGCATTTGAAAACAGGCGAAGATGCTATTTATTTCGCCTTTACCGCTAACAAATGGATAATTTTGATGTTTTTGATGATTTTTCTGTGGAGGTGGTTCAGACTGGGGATTTTCTTGGTCATAGGCGTAGGGAATTTCTAGGTCATCAATGATAGTTGCTGGGATAATATTGAGTGGAGAAGTCTGCGTCTGATGACTATCTAAAAATGATAAGTCGGCTGGAGATAAACCAATCAAACGCGCCTGATTTGTGCCTTTAATTTGAAGTGTGTCACTGAATTCTAAGCGGGAACCAGGAGAGAAATTTGTGACTGGACTACCACCACTAACAAACCAGATATTTTCGTTATCTAATTGGTTCGCTGAGGTGATTCCGGGATTCAGGTAATGTATTTTGGCTCTGGATAAGGCTTGTTCTGCAAGTTCTGTGAGGTTGGGAACTGCGTTGGCTTGCTTTTCTACTTGTGAACCGAGAACATCAAATATTTCGATTAAATGACTGCGGTTTAAGCGTGTGTTGCTAAAGTCTGGGTAGGAAGTCAGCAGGCGTAAATATTCGCTTTTACTTAAGCTGAGACAGATAACTTCGGTGGATGCGATCGCGGTTTCACAGGCAACCTCACGTAATATACTAATCTCACCGATGATTTCGCCTGGCTGTAATAATTTTAATGTCGTAGGTGTTTGCGTTTGGGGATGATATCCCAACAAACGAACTTTTCCTTCGTAAAGAATTGTAATTTGTTCTGGGAGTTGAGCTTTCCCAATTATTTTTTGTCCTATACGATAGCGCCAAGCTTGTAGTTGTTGGCAGAGATGAGTTATCTCTTGAGTGGGTAGATGTTCAAACCCCTCTAGCTTTGAAATAAATTCTTGAAAGGAACTTGCAATATAAGTCATACCCGGATAAGTATATTTAGAAGTGTATTCATAACTACAACCCAAAAGTTAGGTTGATATTTTCACTGTGGCATTTCCTCTGGGCTGAATTTGGGAATTTTGCGCTACTATTTGGGCTTGTAGCCAAGTATGAAACTTTTCATTTAGCAAGCGTTGGCGTAGGGAATTATCTAACTGTGTCAGCAACAACTTCTCTAGGCGGACTATGACTATCCAGTTTTCTAATTGAGTGGGTGGTAATAGTTGTTGTGGCTGGCTAGTAGCTAATATTTTTGCTAAAGTTGGATGGATAGTTTGCAATTCCACGGGACCGACTAAACCATTTGTTTGTGCTTCTGGTCCTTGAGAATATTCCCGTGCTAATTCGGCAAAAGTTTGTTCTCCTGCTTGTAGGCGAAAATAGATTTCTTGAGCAATACCCACATCATTGGTTCTAATCAGAGAATATACTACTCGATCTAATTGGGGTTTGCGTTGTGAAAAATAAGATTCTAAATCGTTTCCCCAAGTCAGGTGTTTGAATTTGTCTATTTTAAATTGGCGGATGGCGATCGCATCCAATTGTTCTGCACTCATGTTATTTTGCTCAAGCCAACGCTGACGCGCATCATCAGAGGTAATTTGATATTGTTGGGCTAACTTTTCCCAAGCAATTTTCTCTTCTTCTGTTGTACATGAAATTGGTGCGATCGCTTGGTCAAGCACTATCTCTTTGATTAGCTGCGGCAACATTTGGTATTTTTCCAGCAGTTGTAACACTTCTGCTGTGGAAAAATTATTAAGATTACTCGCCGCTTCTTGCCAGACATTGACCGATTCTAAAACTCCTGTCATATTTTTTCTTAAAAATACTTTTCACAATAATACTCTAGAAATTTTGATACTAGGTTATTTTTCGGTTAATTTTACCCACAATTCACTTTTATCATGCTTTTTGGGTCTAATAGAATTGCATAACTTGCTCCCCGCACCCTGCACCCCTGCCTCTTAACTCCCCCTTGCGCCCTGCACCCCGCACCCCTGCCTCTTAACTCCCCCTTGCGCCCTGCATGCACCCTGCACCCCTGCCTCTTAACTCCCCCTTGCTCCCTGCACCCTGCACCCCTGCCTCTTAAATCCCAAGCCTGTTTTGGTCGCGCACTTGACTACCTGTACCCGGAAAGTCTGTAAAGTAGCCATCAATACCTAAATTAATAAACTGGATGTATTCCCAGGCTGGATTGCCTTTGTAGTCGGCAGCGAGGAAACGCTCTTCATTACGGAAGGTATAAGGATGTACAACCAAGCCAGCAGTATGGGCATCTTGCACCAGGGTTGTGGGTGCAGTCAGGGTTTGATCGGTAACACCCTGAACTGAAACAATCATCCGTTTCCAGGGACCAATACCAGAGGCGTAGGTAGCAATTTCTTCTAAACCTGCTGGGGTTCGCAGTTCAGCATAGGTGCGCGGATCTGCACTAACTACAAAATCATAGGGTTGAGTTTCAATCAATGAACCATCAAGATTGATCCCACCAGCATTTAATAACTGAATTAAAGGTATATCAGTTTGTTGACTCAGTTTTTTGAGGTTGCTGACTTCAAAAGATTGGATATAAATCCGACTGGGGTCAGTAAAACCATTTATTTCTAAGGTTTCTAGTAGGTTTGCTTCTAAAGACAAATTCAAAGCAGCGTGGAAAGTTGGGTGTTTGGTTTCGGGATAAATGCCAATTTTCTGGCCTGTATCAGCTTCTGTTTGCTGAACTAACTGAATGATTTCCGCTAAAGTCGGAATTTCATAAATACCGTTAAACTCTTGGGGGCGGAAGTCTTGCGGCATAATTGCCCGCAGGATTTTGATTTCAGATAGAGTGAAGTCACAGGCAAAAAAACCTGTTTGAGCAACTCCATCAATGATTTTAGTGGTGAAGCGATCGCTAAATTCTGGACGATTTGCGACATCTGTAGTATTAATCATATTGGGTTCGTGTCGTGCAACCAAAACCCCATCCTGAGTAGAAACTAGGTCAGGTTCAATGAAGTCTGCACCGCGTTCAATGGCCAGTTTGTAAGCTGCCAAAGTATGCTCTGGTAATTCACCACTAGCTCCCCGGTGTGCAATCACAATGGGTGGTTTGCCATTCAGGGTAATTTGTCGGGTTGTTTGTTTTTTCATTGCAAATCTTTACATTGCCGTGGTATGCTAGCGATAAATTCATCAACGCCCTTGTAGTTGTTCAGTAGTAATCAGGTTTGGATAATGTTGCAGGTAACAATCTCTTCGGTAGCCTTAATTAGTTGGGATTGTCCACCTTAAAGAGCAGCCTGATCCTTGCAGTAAACAGCAGCATTAAAGCTATTATTGCCGGAAAATAGGCAAACTTTCATTCAGTTTGAGCGATATCATCGCATCCCACTAGTTTAGGCTGTGGATTGATTTGGTTCTTCATAATAGTTTGTCGGCGCGAGCTATTCACTTATTCAGCCTTCCGCATACTATCTAACTCTGCAAATTAGTATGCTTGATTGCCGAGATATTTTTGACAGGTGAACTAATTCAAGTGCGCCAAAATGCTGGTAACTTTAGATGAATAACGGCGCTAGGAGGAAACTTGAACGCAACAATTTTGAGGCGAGAGTGGTTTTTTAACACTCAGCGAGACATGATGGCGGGTGCAGTAGTGGGGTTGGCACTCATCCCCGAAGCGATCGCTTTTTCAATCATTGCCGGGGTAGATCCCAAAGTTGGGCTATACGCTTCATTTATTATTGCAGTGATCACAGCCTTTTTAGGAGGCAGACCAGGGTCAATTTCCGCCGCTACAGGCGCAATGGCGCTGTTAATGATTGATTTAGTCAAAGATCATGGCTTGCAGTATTTATTCGCCGCCACCTTCTTCACCGGAATCTTTCAAGTTTTGTTTGGGGTGCTAAAACTAGGGCGACAAATGAGATTTGTCCCCAGAGCGGTAATGATTGGCTATATCAACGCCTTGGCGGTGTTAATTTTTCTGGCTCAATTACCCCAACTGACCAACGTCCCGCCCACTGTATATATACTGACTATCCTTTCTTTGGGGATTATTTATATACTACCTCGCTTCACCAAAGTAGTCCCCTCGCCCTTAGTGGCTTTAGCTGTGATGACTATAGCAGCGATCGCGCTCAAACTTGAAGTTCCCACAGTCGGGGATATGGGAGAACTACCCTCAAGCTTACCCTTCTTTGCGCTGCCCCAAGTGCCGTGGAATCTGACCACATTAAAGATTATTCTGCCCTATTCCCTCACCTTAGCCATCGTTGGTTTATTGGCTTCCTTCTTAACTGCTGCTTTGGTGGATGAACTCACAGATACTCCCAGCGATAAAAATCAAGAAGCCAAAGGACAAGGTATTGCTAATATTGTTACCGCCTTCTTTGGAGGTATGGCCGGGTGTGGGATGATTGGGCAATCGGTAATTAATGTCCAGTCTGGCGGACGAGGAAGACTGTCAACCCTTGCAGCCGGGGTTTTCCTGTTAATTGCCATTTTATTTTTACAGGATTGGGTGAAGCAAATGCCCATGGCCGCATTAGTCGCCGTGATGATTATGGTATCAATTGGGACATTTCGCTGGTCATCCTTAAAAAATATTCCCCGTATTCCCCGCACTGAAACCGCCGTCATGTTAACAACAATGTTTGTGACAATTTTTACCCGGAATTTTGCCATCGGCGTGGTGACGGGTATTGTCATGAGTACAGTATTCTTCTCCAATAAGATTGCTCAGTTGGTATTTGTGGATAAAGTGCTGAGTGAAGATGGCGGACATCGGATTTACAAAGTAGCCGGACAAATTTTCTTTTTATCCAGAGATGAGTTTCTCGCGTCTTTTGATTTTACCGAACTCATCGAGCGCGTCACCATTGATTTAACTCATGCTCACCTCTGGGATCAAGGTGCAGTGGAAGTCCTCGATAAAGCAGTCATGAAATTTCGCCGCAATGGAGCAGATGTAGAACTCATCGGACTCAATGAAGCTAGTGCCACTTTGCTCAATAAATTAGCAATTTCTCAAAACGCCGAAACTCTGAAAAAGCAGTAATATGTTTACCTTCTAATGTTTCTATATCCAGGGAGTCAAGCCAGAATGAAAAATATCTTACTTTGTACCGATGGTTCAGCTTTTGCGGAAAATGTTTATAAATATGGAGCTTGGTTTGCTCGTCAATTTCATGCCCACATCAATGTTTTGTTTGTCACCGATATTCGCAGCCAAAAAGTAGTTTCCACTGGCAATTTAAGCGGTAGCATTGGGCTTGATGCTTCCGAAAACTTGCTGCATGAATTGGTGGAGTTAGAACATAAAAAAGCCAAACTGAACAATCAACGCGCCCGCTTGATTTTGCAGACTGCTGGCGAAACTCTGAAAGCTGAAGGCATCGAAGATTTTAAGTTAACTAATAAAACCGGATTTCTGGTAGATTGTTTTCATGAATTTGAAAAATATTCCGATTTAATTGTTCTAGGTCAACGGGGAGAAGCCGCAGATTTTGCCTCTGGACATTTAGGGGCAAATGTAGATCGGATTGTGCGGAGTAGTAGTCAGCCATGCTTAGTGATACCCCGTGAATTTAAACCGATTTCGCGTATTTTAATCGCCTATGACGGTAGTGCAACTGGGAAAAAACTCTTGCAATTTTTAGTAGATTCTCCTAGCTTCCAAAATTTAGAGATCCATCTACTGACGGTGGCTAAAAGTAACACAGTGCAAACAGGAATGGACAGACTCAATGAAGCTCAACAAGTTTTGCAAAAAGCAGGATATAAGCCAGTTTGTAGCCTCATAGAAGGTGAATCAGAAAAAGTCATAGGCAATTATGTTACCCAACAAGATATCAGCCTTTTACTCATGGGAGCTTACGGACATAGCCGCATTCGTAATTTAGTAATTGGCAGTACCACCGCCCAACTGCTCAGAAGTAGCAATATTCCTGTATTGTTATGCCGTTAAGGGGATGTTTTAAAAGTGGTTATTTATCATCTTCCCGCCGTAAAATTATAAAATTCCACGCTTTTCAGCGTGGTTTTTTTGTCTTGTGAATACCCTTGGCAATACTGCTTGTAGAAAACTTATTTTACATAAATTTCCCAGATGTGCTGATGACAGCCAACCAGGGCTAATTTTGGACTTGTATGGAAGTTTCCCAGTTCAATAAATCTACTCAATTGAAACTACACGAAACTACCACCAAAGGCGATTTCCATCTTCGTCTACTCGTGCTTGACGAATCACATCAGAAATTTCTTCTGCATCTCTGACATGATGCAGTGCCTTTTTTGTCCCATCAGGGTATTCCACAACAAAGTAAGTTGGGACGGTAATGTGATCACCTGTAATATCAGGTGCATCCACAGCTACTTGTTTCGCCTTCTCTTGGAGTGATTTCGATTCCTCAATTACATCTCCCGGATTCGCTGTTAAGTGTCTTTCCTTGGCTGTTGGCTCTTCTCTGGAATGCCAATCTTGACTGACTGGCTGATTTATTTGATTTTCTTGTTCCTTAGCCATGATATTTTGCCTAATGAAAATTTATACATCTACTAAGAACAATCTAAAAAATCACAGACATAATGAGTTCCTTCTTCCGAAAGAGTTTGCAATGAAGTTCCATTGCTAGGTCAATCAGCACAATTAACAATCAAGTGTGTTAAAGCATCTATTAAGCGATCGCTTTCCATTGGTATAATCTCTTTACCATGCATAATTTCTTGCGTAATCACGAAATGCACCAACGAGCCAATGAGAATTCTGGCTGTGGCTTCTGGATCAGGTATCTTCAATTCCGGGTGAGAAGCTAAATATTTACTGATCGTCTCAATGGCTGGTTTTGCCATGCTGTAAATAAATACCTGCGCCAACTCCGGAAAACGTGCCGATTCTCCCATCAACAGGCGCTCAAATGACTGATATTCCTGATCGTTAACCATCTGATTCAATGCAGTTGCGGCTAATCGACGCAGTACTACATAAGGTTCTCCTGTTAGCGGTTGTGACCCCAATATGGAATAAAACCGTTTTCTGGCAAGTTTCTCAATTAATGCTTTAAATAATCCTTTTTTATCTTGAAAGTGACTGTATACTGTGGCCTTAGAAACCCCAGCCGCTTCTGCTACCCGATCCATGCTAGTGGAAGCATAACCATGAGCTAAAAATTCTTGCATCGCCCCTTGCAGAATTTTTTCCATTTTGTCTGCTGAATTTGAGCGCTCGATTTCTCCCACTTTTGGGCGTGCCATGTTCAAATAGTCCTTATTTTAGCAAAATTCTGTAATTCATCAGTCCTGGAGTATCGATTATTCTCCGCCCTTTCATCTCCTTTTTTTGGAGATAGCTTGACTAAACTAGTCGGTTTAGTATAATTCTATTATAGAACTAAACCGTTTAGTTTTGTATAGTACCGAGCAGTTTGACGAAAACTGAGGATTAGAGACTGGTACACCTTATATATGTCTCGGAAACACCGATGATTATGTCCAAAATTCAGGGAGAGCATGATATTTTTTGCTCTGGTGAGTGATAAAAGAGAGTTAGGCGGGACATTTACCAAAATTTAATTTTTTTTCATTTGAATCAGCTTATTTGCAATTGCTTCAAAGGTATGCTAACGTGCAGAACTCAAAGCTAGATCGATCAATATCTCCCCAATCGATTTTACGTCCGCCCTTGTTTATCGCTATCCTTGTATCTTTAACTGTAATTGGTAGTAGTGTTTATACGGTATTAAAATTTCAGGATACAGTAAATCAGAAAACGCCAGCGCCAGCCGTACTACTACCTGAGTTAAAAACGGTAACAGCTCTAGGACGTATTGAACCAAAAGGAAAAGTTATTCAACTCTCTGCGACTACTTCCCCAGAAGGAAGTCGGGTAGAGAAACTTTTAGTGAGGGAAGGGGATAGGATCAAAGCAGGGCAAGTGATCGCAATTTTAGACAGCCGCGATCGCTTGTCGGCGGCCTTGAAAGAGGCTGAAGAACAAGTAAAAGTGGAACAGGCAAACTTAAACCGCATCAAAGCAGGTGCTAAACGTGGAGAGATTTTAGCACAAGAAGCCACAATTGCGCGCTTGCAAGCAGAACGCCAAGGTGATATTGCTGCCCAAGAAACCGCAGTGGCTAGATGGGAAGCCGAAGTGCGTAACGCCACAGCCGAAAACCAACGCTATCAAGAGCTGTATCAAGAGGGAGCAATATCTGCCTCCCAGAGAGACAGCAAGCGCTTAACACTGGAAACAGCCCAAAAAAATCTGCAAGAGGCACAAACACAGTTAACGCGCATCGAGTCAACCAGCCAGCAACAAATTAAAGAAGCCGCAGCAACACTGGATCGAATTGCTGAAGTGCCGCAAGTCGATATAGCAGCAGCCTCAGCAGAAGTAAATCGAGCCATAGCAGCCATGCAGCGAACACAAGCAAATCTACAACAAGCTTATGTGCGATCGCCTCAAGATGGTCAAATATTCGAGGTTCACACCCGCCCAGGCGAATTAATCTCAAATAATGGCATTGTTGAAATTGGGCAAACCAGCGAGATGTATGTAATTGCCGAGGTTTATGAAAGCGATATCGGCAAAGTTAATCCAGGGCAGAAAGTCCAAGTATTTGGTGATTTCCTGCCCATTGAATTACAAGGAACAGTAGACCGCAAAGGCTTACAAGTGCGGCGGCAAAATGTGATTAATACTGACCCCGCTAGCAATATTGATAACAGAGTAGTGGAGGTTTATATCCGATTAGATGAAACTTCCAGTCAGAAAGCTGCCAACTTAAGTAATATGCAGGTCAAGGCAGTCATTCAACTGTCTAATTCGTAATTCGTAATTAGGAACACATTGTTTTTTCGCGTCTCTATTTAAGAAGGAAGCACTTCATTTATATGATGGGACTAATCAAACAACTGCGACGACGCACACCTTTAGGATGGCTGCAACTGAGTCACGAAAAAAGCCGTTTATTGGTAGCATTGTCAGGCATTGCCTTTGCGGATGTGTTGATGTTTATGCAGATGGGCTTTCAAACCGCGCTATACGACAGTAACACTCGACTACATCGCAGTTTGCAAGCAGACATTGTTTTAACTAGTCCCCAAGCCCGAAGCCTGCAAAATATGCCCACCTTTTCCCGGCGGCGGCTTTACCAAGCAATGGATATCCCAGGGGTATATTCGGCTGAAGCAATGTATGTCAACAACATCATTTGGAAGAATCCCCAAACCCGCCGCCAGACTTCGGTGCAAGTCATCGGCTTTAATCCAGATAAACCAGCTTTTGATTTACCGGATGTGAATCAGCAATTACAGTCAATCAAGCTACCAGATACCGTTTTGTTTGATCGTAGTGCTAGGGGAGATTATCAAAAGGCGATCGCTCAAATTGACCAAGGTAAAAAACTGACTACCGAAATAGATGGGCGCACAATTACCATTAGTGGTTTATTCACAGTAGGCGCTTCTTTTGGTTCTGATGGTAGCTTGATCACCAGCGATCAAAACTTTTTACGCTTATTTTCCCGACGACCAGCCAGCAGTATCAGTCTCGGTTTAATCAAGGTAAAACCAGGTTATGACCCGAAACAGGTAGCGATCGCCTTACAAGCTTACCTCAGAGATGATGTCAGCGTCATGACTCACGCAGAATTTATTGAATTTGAGAACAACTTCTGGAGAACAAACTCCCCCATTGGGTTCATTTTTAGCCTGGGTGTATCAATGGGGTTTGCAGTGGGAGTAATTCTGGTTTATCAAGTTCTTTCCACTGATGTCAATGCCCATACCAGGGAATACGCTACTTTTAAAGCCTTGGGGTATCGAAATCACTATTTGCTCAGTGTAGTGTTTGAACAGACTTTGATTTTAGCAGCATTAGGCTTTATTCCAGGGGTAGCAGTATCCTTGGGACTTTACCAAATGACTCGTACGGCGACAAATTTACCGATGTATATGACGGCAATTCGGGGATTTCATGTACTAATTTTAACCATAATTATGTGTTCAATTTCTGGAGCGATCGCCACCCGGAAACTGCGGTCTGCTGACCCGGCTGATATGTTTTAGGGAAGTGGGGAGTGGGGAGTGGGGGGGAAGAGGCAGGGGAGCAGGGTGCAGGGTGCAGGGGGGAGAAGACGCAGGGGGGAAATTGTAACTTCTAATGTCTAATCACCAATGACCAATGACCAATGACTAATGACCTTTATTTACATCCACCTACTTATGGTTCCAGTTATTTCCATCCAGAATCTCGACCACTACTTTGGTCTAGGTTCACTGCGTAGGCAAGTTTTATTTAACATTAACTTGCAGATTAAATCTGGCGAAATTATTATTTTGACTGGACCTTCTGGTTCTGGTAAAACTACTCTCCTCACCTTAGTTGGGGCGTTGCGTTCTCCCCAGTTTGGGAGTTTGCAGGTCTTGTCCAGGGAACTTTGCGGTGCTAGTGTCGAACAATTGGTGCAGGCGCGACAGCATAATGGTTATATTTTTCAAGCCCACAATCTACATGGAAGTTTGACAGCACTCCAGAATGTGAGAATGGGTTTAGAACTGCACCAGCATATTGGCCCACGAGAGATGCAAACCCGTTCCGCCCTGATGTTAGAACAGGTAGGCTTAGGAAATCACCTTGATTATTATCCTGATAAATTGTCAGGAGGACAAAAACAAAGAGTTGCGATCGCTCGTGCTTTAGTTAGCCATCCTCCCCTAGTTTTAGCAGATGAACCCACAGCAGCCCTTGACAGTCAGTCAGGGCGAGATGTGGTCAACCTGATGCAAAAACTTGCCAAAGAACAAGGTTGCACAATCCTGATGGTAACTCATGACAATCGCATTCTAGACATTGCTGATCGGATTGTTCAGATGGAAGATGGCAAGCTAGTTAATGCTTCTGCTATAGCAGTGAACTACCCCGCCCTATAAAGCTACGGTGTACACACAAGTCCAAAAACCTTTCATTTGGGTGGGGTGCATTATGGATGTTAAGCTGTTACGCACCGAAAATCTGGGCTGGTGCGTTGCGCTACGCGATATGGCAGGGGGCAGGGGGCAGGCTTAAAACTCCTTCATGACAAGAGTTTTTTGATCTGTTTTTGTCCTAACCACCTTGGCGGTTGCTATAACACCGAATACAAACAAGAATTTACAGTAATTTAATTAATTTGAGTATAGTTTAGCATTCACATTGGCTGTTGAAACTACTTATAATCATCTACTTTCTGAAAAAAATTACCTCGCCCAGGAAACACTATCGCCTATTAGCTAGTCTGGTCAACAGAAGTAAGAGATTGTTCTGTAGCTCTATGACTATCAATAATTACACTAGAGAATCTGACCAGAAGTTGCCCTATTTTAATTTTGAAGGACTCAAACCCAACCGCCACATAAAAAACTTATTCATCGGCATATTTGCCTCTATCGTGGTTGTGATCTTGGCTTTACCTGTACATGCTTTGCAAGCACAGGTGACTCCCAGCAATCCTCAGTTGGGAGATACCATATCTGTGATGATTAACGTAGATAATCCCGCCAATGGCAGTAATCCTACTGTGGCTGTAGGTGAAAATTCTTATCCAACATTTGCGATCGCCCCCAATAAATATCGGGCTTTAATTCCCACAACTCCACTGGATAAACCTGGAACCATCACACTGAAAGTTTCTGGAGATGGTCAGGTGCGAAACTTGGCAGTGAATTTGCGTAATCGGACTTTTCCCACACAACGGATTAATCTGCCACCGGGGAGGGCTGGGGTGAAGGCCACAGAACATGAACTTCAGCGCGTAGCAGCTTTCAAAAAGATCCAAACACCGCAAAAGCATTGGAATGGCCCACTGCTTCAACCAAATCAAGGGCGGATTACCACCATCTATGGTGTCCGTCGCTACTATAATGGTAAATTTGCCAATGACTACTACCATCGTGGCGTTGACTACGCTGGTGCTACGGGTTCACGGGTAGTTGCCCCAGCGCCCGGAACAGTGGCGTTGGTAGGTAGAGTATCGGAAGGATTTCGGGTTCACGGCAACACAATTGGCATCGACCACGGGCAAGGAGTCACCAGTATTCTCATGCACCTCAATGGCATTAATGTCAAAGAAGGTGATTTCGTCAAAGCGGGTCAATTAGTTGGCACAGTCGGTTCCACAGGTGCTTCCACAGGGCCGCATTTGCACTGGGGTCTATATGTCAACGGGCAATCTATTGATCCAGTACCTTGGAGATTTGATGGAGTCGATTAGCTAAAACAGCAAGATTGCTCGCCATTTGTTGATAGATTATATACTTTTTGCCGATAATTAGGCAAAATGGAATGGATTGAAAAAGAGGCCAGGGAGCAGGGAGCAGGGAGCAGGGAGCAGGGGGAAAGTCCAGATGGGGATTCGACCCCACCAGGACGAGAACCACTTTGTAGAAGTGGGGGACTCAGACCCATGTTCTGCTCCGCTTCACGGCAGGAGGAAGGAGTCATTTCCCCCTGCTAGAAAGCCCACTTCCCCCTACCTCTTCGTTGATACCGTCCCTACCCTGCTTGGTTAGCGTAAAGATAATGAGCGTTATGAGTATTGAAAAAATTGTAGAACAAGCTCTCCAGGATGGTTATTTGACACCAGTGATGGAAGCAGAAGTTGGAAGAATCTGTGATAACGCATCCGAGCTTTCAATTGAAGAGTACATGGCGCTGGATCGATTGATGGGGGCATTACTGACCGGTGAGGTAGTGGCGGTACCTCGCAAACAATTCATTAATGTCATGGAAGAATTGGTCTTGAGTGAAGCGATCGCCAGAGCCGCAGAAATTGAAGCTACCAGCGACAGTTCTTTGGATGTGGGGGATATAGCCGCTTATGCTCTCAACCGCTTACCACCCTTGTATGCGACTACAGAAGAAGGTGCTAGCTACCAACGTCTACGTGCGAAGGCAGAATTGCAAGAATTAATTTCCCAGCAAATTACCGAGTCTATAGGACGTAACATCAACCAACCCAACGACAACAGAACACCAGTCTTGAATAAAAACACTGGTAATGAAATTCTGCGCCAAGTCAGTAATTTACTGAATGTCTACGCCCCAAATTTTGAGCAAAAATCTGAGTATTGAAAATTGAGTGGCTTGAGAACCCCGGTTTATTTAATAAATCGGGGTTTTCATATCTGAATGAATCATGGAATTTGGGGAAATTCCTAATCAATCGCGCACTGAGACAAGAGTGCCAATATTGACTTGCTCATATAATAAGCGCACATCCTCATTACGCATTCGTAAGCAGCCATGAGAGATAGCCGCGCCCAACAAGTGTGTCTCCGGCGTGCCGTGAAAGCCAATTTCATTGCGTCCATCTGACCAAAAACCAATCCATCGTTCTCCTAAAGGACTATCAACACCTGATGGAAATACTTTGCCAGTGATGGGGTGTTGCCAAATAGGATATTCTTGCATATCGGTGACACGGAAAGAACCTGTAGGGGTTTCCCAACCTTCCTTACCGACAGCAATTGGATAACTGGCTATCACTTCACCTCCTTTGTAAACATAGGTACGGCGATCGCTTAAATTCACTACCACTTCCGTCTGAGATGAGTTTGGTGAAGATAAACCTGGGGAATTCTGCCTTTGTCCGGGAAACAGCGATCGCATCTTTGTCCCTAAGTCAGTAGAGCCAGTGGAATTATAGCTGACTGCACCCGACATATACGGTACAGAACTCCTCTGCACAGGTTGCTGGTGAGTGGGTTGATTAGCAGGTGTAGACGCACCACGAGCGGTAGAAGCACTCTCAGACGGGCTGCCTGCGGCTGAAGCTGGCTGCTCAAACTGCGCTTGAGTTGTTGTAATGTGCCAATGGACAGCTAGCGAGAAGATGGCTGTGCCAAAACAGAGAAACATTACTATGCGCGCTACAGATTCATTTCTTACCATTGCCATCGCCTATTGTTTATCCCTGACATATCCAGTGGGCTAATTGGTTCATGAGTACATCCAAAATTATCAATAATTTATAGTTACTTATCTGTTCTCTCATAACTCTGCCGATACTTTTAGGCAACCCAACACTATCAAGAGATCCTGGCACAAAATTATTGGTGAAAAATTTTAATCCCCGGAACACTTGGAGTGCATAACATCCATCATTAATCATGCGGGCGAGAGAAAAATCATGTTTGAAAAATTATTCCTAGCAGTCATAATTACATTTTCCCTGAATTTATTTTTTCAAATCCGCCTACTCAATTCAACTTATGCTGGTATTAATCATTCACCACATACACAAACATCAACAACAATTATCATAAAAAACCCGGAAAAATCACCTTTTTTCTTACTCCTCTGCCTATACTAACAGCAGTGAAATTTTAGCCCCTTTTGGCGCAGCTGCTACCCATCTAAAAAATGATCTAGCTGTAGTCAAAAGAAGCAGGGGAGCAGGGGGCAGGGAGCAAGGGAGAAAACTGAGACGGAGCTTGTACTCTGTCCCAGTAAAAGCGCCCTAGAAGGGCGGGGCTTGTACCCATGTTCCGCTCTGCTTCACGGCTGGCAGGGATTGCTCCCCCTGCCCCCTGCTAGAAAGCCCCTCCGCCTCTTCCGGTCAGAGATGTGAGGACGGTTTTAATTGCTCAAAGTATTGCAGCAACTGGGTTTACACTCAGTCCGACCTAACACTCTGCTCACAGGACTTTGCCATCTCAGGAGTTAGTGTTTGTGATCAACGGACGTTAAGCGCCTGTTGTTCCATATCTTTAATTGCACATATTATTATTTTTGTCAATTGTAGATGGTCAGATAGTGTTAATTGTACAAATGCAAGTAATAATACTGCATTAAAACAACCCATAAATAATAGCTATAAATACAATAAAGTATTTGTTGGGGATCAAAACAGGGTTTTGATTTGTGCTATTAACGTCTCTGATTTTATATACTGCCATGTACCAGTCATAAATCCGTCACTGCTGAAGGAACATTGCGCCCATTAGCTTGTCTAATAGAGAAGGATAACTTAAAGTTCAGTACGATCTATGAGCCAATCGATTACTGTATCCTGGTCAACTGTTGATGCAAGATACCCAGAAGCATCGGTGCAAGTTGACAAACTCTCCAACCACGATCTCATTTTACGCTGTCAAGTCGGACTGCGCCCGGATCGTGCTGCGTTTGCAGAGCTATTGCGCCGCTATCAAAGTCAAGTTGATCGAGTTCTATACCACCTGGCTCCAGATTGGCCTGACAGAGCCGATTTAGCTCAAGAAGTGTGGATTCGCGTTTATCGAAATGTGAACCGATTACAAGAGCCAGTCAAGTTTCGGGGCTGGTTAAGCCGGATTGCTACCAACTTGTTTTATGACGAGTTGCGTAAACGGAAGCGGGTAGCCAGTCCCTTATCACTGGATGCTCCCCGCACACTAGAAGACGGCGAGATGGATTGGGAAATTGCTGGCGATACTCCCGGACCAGAGGAAGAACTGACAACTAGAGAATTTTACGAGCAACTACGAGATGCGATCGCGGATTTGCCAGAGGTGTTTCGGACTACCATTGTTCTTAGAGAAATCGAAGGGATGGCTTATGAAGAAATTGCCGAAATTACTGGTGTTTCTTTAGGAACAGTGAAATCAAGAATTGCTAGAGCTAGATCCAGATTGCAAACTCAGCTGCAAACCTATCTAGATGCCTAATACCACAAATTAAATATTGTTTCAAAACTTTGATGTCAATTTAGAAGGCTGCTCCCAGCATCCGGGAATTCAAAGAATTTATCAGGATTTATCGTTGTCTTTACCCGCAATATGAATTGGTCATAATGCTACAATGAATAGTAATTCTCCATTTGATGACCGTTCTCCCTGGCTAAATCCTCAAGATTTGTCAGATGGAATAAGTCAGCATACCAATGAGTCAACGGGTGCTATGGATATGGTGAAGCGCGATCGCTTCGAGTTATTAAGTGCTTACCTCGATGGAGAGGTGACAGCCTCTGAAAGCAGGCAAGTAGAGGAATGGCTAAAAAACGATGCCTCAGTTCAATGCCTGTATAGCCGACTACTAAATCTCAGGCGAGGCTTGCGGGCTGTCCCAGTACCGACAGCCCAACAACCGCCAGAAGTAACAGCCGCGCAAGTATTAAAGCGTGTGAGCCGCCGTTCCCGTACCGTTTGGGCATTTGGAGGAACCGCTCTAGCGGCTTGTGTGATTGGTGCTATGTCTGGTTTGCTAGGTGGTGAATTCAAGATACCTCAACTGGCGCGACAACAACCAGTCGAGCCAACACAACTTGCAGCAACGCCTGTAATTTTAAGTTCTCCCCTCATGGTGGCCTTGAATAATCCAGTCATAGAAATTCCCAAAGCGGCAATAGCCTCCCCGGAACAATCAGTTTATCTGGAGCAGCCTCTATCAGGGGAGATCGAACCAAAGATCAATTAATCGCCATTCTACTGAGCGGGTTAACTAGATTTGCGCCACCATCCATCTTGTTGGGCAGAACCATCTAGTCCTCAAACTCGCTCTATATTTATTTATTTTTACACCCATTGACAATTAACATTAAATATGTGTTATCAAAAACCATATCTTTCGTAGGGGTTTAGCATTGCTAAACCCCTACAATGCGGATCTATTTACAATCAAAATAATCGGGGATAAAAGTCTGAAACGACGTATTTTATTGAGATCATACCCTGATTAATTTGTAAAGTCTGGTCTGCTGAAGATTTGTAATTAGCTAAACATTCACTTTAGCCTTAGACCAAACACCGCTTTCATCTTCATCGAACTGCTCATGAACAGCTTCCCAAGCCGCTTGTTCAGCTGTGAACTCGTCACTTGTATGATCTAAAACGGTATTATAGCGATCCATGAATGTACGTTGAGCTGCTTCAGAAAGATGAGAGCGAACTTCAGGAGACAAATCTTCGGGATTGTTACATCGACCAGAACAAGGGCGAGTCAATGTTTTTTCAGTTGTGTGAATTTCTTCACCACCACTACCTTCGATCAGCAATTGAAATTCTCCCAGGCGATCGCTTGGTACTTCTGCCATTAAGATAAACTCGCCAGCTTGTAAGCGTGTTTGATAAACTGCGGCTTTATCTTCCGGCATCCCCCAAGCAGTTAAGGCCGATACTAGTCCAGCGCCAGCGCTACCAGCGATCGCGCCACTAGCAGCCCCTAGCAACAACGCACCAATAGGGCCAGCCGCCACAATTGGCCCCACAAAAGGAATGAACAGTACGCCTACACCAGTCAGCAAGCTAAGAAACGAACCAAATAAAGAACCAAAAATCGCTCCTGTTCTCAAGCCTCCCAGAATCACATCTTTCTTCGTAATAAAACCAGAAATTCGCGTTTCTGACTGGAAGTCTTTGCCCATAACTGAAATATTATCTCTAGGCACACCCCTGTCTAGTAAACGTCGAATCACCTGATCAATTTGCTTTTGTTCTTTAAATACAGACTGAGATGGTACGTTCTGCTTGATAAACTTCTGGCACTTTAATGCTCCTTAAAACTTATTTTTGTCATAGAAAAATGAATGATGTATAGGAAGATTGATTGTCACCCGCCAACTTCAAAGAATCAATCTTCCCTCAGTTGATACCTTATTTACCTAGTTCTATACACCTACAGGGGTTTTAGTTTCTGCTGCTGGTTGTACACCGCTAGGTTCTAACGCTTGTCCTTCAATGAACGAGCGCAACATCCAAGCCATTTCTTCATGCTCTTCCATCAGTCCAGTTAAAAAGTCAGAAGTTCCCTCATCATGAAATTGCTCACTGCACTGATCTACATGATCCCGCAGATTACGAATCACCTGTTCGTGATTTTCTCCTAGTTGAGCTACCATCCCTGTTGCTAAGGGGACATCACCACTATGTTCTTTGAGAGTAGCAATCTTGAGAAATCCCTCCATCGTACCCACAGGGTAACCGCCCAAAGCCCGAATCCGTTCCGCTAAAGCGTCAATATTTTCAGTTAGCTTTTCATAATGTTCTTCCCAAAGTTCATGCAAACTGCGAAACTGAGGGCCTACCACATCCCAATGGTACTTTTTGGTTTTTACTATCAAAACGTAGGCATCTGCTAAATCTTGATTCAACAGATTTATTACACCTTGGCGCTGCTCTTCTGTCAAACCAATATTAATTTTAGGCATTGTTTTCCATCTCTAAGCGAACCTATGTATTAACTCTCCAAAATTTACACATAATAAACATCAACCAGAGGAAAGATAATTTCAGCATAATTAATTACAACCTCAGTTGGTTTTATCTGTGTCTTCTAACCGATAGAGCCAATGAAAAGTGGGGAGTGGGAAGAGGCAGGGGTGCAGGGTGCAGGGTGCAGGGGGGAGAAGACGGTAAGCGCAAAGCGCAAGACCTATTAAACCCTCTTACCTTGGCGTTCTTTGCGTCTAAAGCCCTGGGGCATACGCTGCGCGAATGCGGTTCGTTTGTCATTCTTTTATCAATCAGAATCCTATAAATAGATTAGACTTGCACATTTGGAATGCTCCCTACAAGACCAAGATATTGATATTGTTTTCGGTAAATTATTTACTTGCAAGTATTTCAAAATTTAACCTGATGCTAGCTGTTTCTTAATCTAGCTGGTATAGGTTGAGAGCATTGTAGCCACATTAATACTGATAGCAAAGTATGGGTTCTGGGAAAATTCATAGTTAGTTTGCTCATGCTCGATGCCCTCTAAAATACAACTGGCAATAAATTTATGGCTTTGACACAAGGTGATATTGCAATCGCAGGTTATAACACTACTAATCCTGATAGCATCCGTTTAGTAGTGCTGGTAGATATTGCTGCTGGTACAACCTTCAACATCACAGATAACGGTTGGCAATCTAGTGGTAGTGGTAGCTTCCGAACTGGAGAGGGAATTCTGACTTACACTGCACCTACAGATATCTCTGCGGGTACAGTTCTCACCTGGACAAATGGAAACGTAAATAACAATAATTCACCAGGGTTTAACTCTAATAATCCCAGTAATTTTGCCCTCAATGCTAGTGGTGACTCGCTGATTATCTATACAGGAACATTAGCCAGCCCAACTTTAATTTATGCACTGAATTCTGGCAACTGGAGTTTGAATGCAACTAGCGCGTCTACATCTGCTGAACCAAGTGCTGCTAATGGTGGCACACTGGAAACTGGTACTACAACAGTAGCAATAACTACTAATGGGACAAATGGCTATTATAGCGGTTCTACTTCTGGAACTCAGGCAGAACTTCTAGCTGCTATCTCCAACGCAGCAAATTGGACAGCTAGTTCCACCATAACTGACATTTCTAATTGGGCATCATCATTTACCCTTTTTCAGCCTTTACCAAACATCCAAATCACCGAATATATGTACTCCGGTGCTAACGGTGAATTCATGGAGTTTACCAACCTGGGTACTACCGCAGTAGACTTCACTGGCTGGAGTTACGATGATAGTGGTCGCACACCTGGGACTGTGGATTTGAGCGCTTTCGGGATTGTGCAGCCTGAAGAATCAGTTATCCTCACAGAAACGACTGAAGAGGATTTCCGTTTAGCATGGGGATTATCGGCTTCCGTCAAGGTAATTGGCGGATTGACACGAAATATCGGGCGCGCTGATGAAATTAATTTGTACGATAATAACGGTGAACTGATAGACCGCCTCACCTATGGAGATCAAGCATTTCCAGGGACAATTCGTACTCAGAACGCCAGTGGCTGGACTGATCCAGCTAATCTAGATGCTGTCAATATTAATCCTGATTGGGTATTGTCTACTGTCGGTGATGCCCAGAATTCCTTAGCTTCTACTGCTGGCGATATTGGCAACCCAGGGTTCTATAACGTCAATATCATACCCGTCCCTGGCGTAGTTATCACTCAATCTAGCGATCGCACCGATGTCAGTGAAGGTGGGGCTACAGATAGCTACACCATAGCACTGAAAACTCAGCCCACAGCAAATGTGACTATCGACATCACTGTGGATGAACAAGTGACAACCAGTTCGCCAACGTTGATTTTCACTCCCGACAACTGGAATGTAGACCAAACAGTGACAGTCATGGCTGTCGATGATGATGTCGTTGAGGGTACACACACAGGGACAATTACCCATAGTGTCAGCAGTAGTGATGCTAACTACAATGGAATTGCGATCGCTAACGTTACGGTAAATATTACCGACAACGATGCAGTTCCCAATACTAACGTTGACATCCAAATCACCGAGTATATGTATTCTGGTGCTGATGGAGAATTCGTCGAATTTACCAACCTCGGCCTTACAGCCGTAGATTTTACTGGTTGGAGTTTTGACGATAACACCCGCACTCCTGGTTCCTTCGGGGTCAGTGGTTATGGGATTGTCCAGCCTGGAGAATCAGTTATTTTAACCGAAGAACCAGCCGAAACATTCCGTACAGCCTGGGGATTATCTGAATCAGTGAAAATCATCGGCAACTCCAACCAAGGTTTAGGACGGAACGATGAGATTAATCTGTACGATGAAAATGGGCAATTAATTGATCGCCTGACTTATAACGATGAAGGAATTGTCGGGACAATTCGCACTCAGAACGCTAGTGGCTGGACAGAAGCAGCAAATCTAGATGCTTTTGAGATTACTCCTGATTGGCAACTTTCCACCGTCAATGATGGTCAGAATTCGCGTTTATCTACTGGTGGTGATGTCGCCAACCCAGGTACTTATATTCCCAATCCTGTATCCATTGTTGGCACACCAAAAATTGAAATTAATCCCACTACAACAGATTTTCTTGATGGAGAGAACTTACCAGTTCCCCTAGCAATTACAGGTGCTGGTGCAATCAGTGGTGTAATTAACGATCCTACCGACCCTGCTAAAACACTAGGAATTGATTTCACCCTGAGTGACTCCGATACAGCACTTGGCGATCTGACAGTTACAGTCACCAGCAGTAATCAAGCAGTTGTCCCTGATGCCAACCTCACCCTTTCTGGTAGCGGTGCAGAACGCAATCTCAAGATTAATCCGACTGGTGTTGGTCTGGCAAATATCACAGTTACGGTGAGTGACGGTACACTCAGCAACTCTTACATTATTAACTACGCCGCTTCTGCCGGGTCTGGAACTCCCACCACCCGCTTCTTGACAGGTACAAGTGACGCTTCTAGTGCGATCGCTATTGATGCCAATTATATGTTCGTTGCCGACGACGAAGACCAAACAATTCGGCTATACGATCGCAATAACTCCGGTTTACCATTAGCCAGTTTTGACTTCACCTCAATGTTAGGCTTATCTGGTTCCAGTGAAGTAGATATTGAAGCCTCTACCAGAATTGGTGACACAATTTACTGGATGGGTTCCCACAGCAACAATAGCAGTAGCCAAGACAGACCCAACCGCGAACGGATTTTTGCTACAGAAATTACTGGCACAGAATCTAATGCTACCCTGACTTTTCAGGGATACTACCAGTTTCTCGAAGATGACCTGATTGCTTGGGATAGCAGCAACGGTCACGGCTTGGGTGCTGATTATCTCGGATTAGCTGCTAGTGCCGCAGATGGCATATCTCCCGAAGTTGCCAACGGTTTTAGCATTGAAGGCTTGACAGTTGCCCCCGATAGTGATGCCGCTTACGTTGCCTTCCGTGCGCCTAATCTCCCCACACCAGAACGTAACAAAGCGCTGATTATTCCAGTAACTAATTTTACTGATATTCTGGATAACACAGGTGGCACATCTGGCTCTGCAACCTTTGGCGCTCCCATTCTGCTAGATTTAGGTGGTCGTAGTATCCGCAGTATTGAACGTAATTCTAATAACCAATATCTGATTATTGCTGGGCCAGCAGGTGGGGCAACAGGTACTGCTCCCAATGACTTCCGCCTCTACACCTGGAATGGTAATGCCGCCGATGCGCCTGTACTACGGACAGCAAATTTGACAGCATTAAATGTAGGGGGAAGTTTTGAGACGATTGTAGAAGTCCCTGATGAACTCACTAGTAGTAGCGAAATTCAGGTATTGATAGATAACGGTGATTTTGTCTGGTACGACAACGGCACAAATTCTAAAGATTTAGCACAAGACAACTTCCAGAAATTCCGCAGCGATATCATCACTTTGGGTTCAGAATTGACTACTATCCCACCAGAGGCAATTTCTCTGAGTACCCCTTACTCCCAAAGCTTCGATAGCCTGATTAGTTCCGGTACTAATCAATCTTGGGTAAATGCTGAAACTATCCCTGGTTGGTATGCAACTCGTGAGACAATCAATGCTGGTACTGGCAGTAGTAATAGTGGTAGTCTCTACAGCTTTGGGACAACAGAAGACACCGACAGAGCATTAGGCTCAGTTGCTTCTAATGGTACTAACACTATTCACTACGGAGCGCGTTTCTTTAACGATACTGATGCCACCATCTCCACACTCTCAATTAGTTACATCGGTGAACAATGGCGTAATGGTGGGAATACAACTCAACATCAACTCAACTTTGCTTACCAAATTGGAGCCACAGATTTAACTTCTGGGACTTGGGTTGATTTTGATAGACTGGACTTTTTAGCGCCAATTGCTACCAGTTCAGGCGGTGCTTTAGATGGTAATAACAGCGACAACAGAGCCAGTGTTGCGGACACCCTCACAGGGTTTTCTTTAGCACCTGGTGAAGAAATTTGGTTGCGTTGGACAGATATTAACGAATCTGGTAGCGATCATGGGTTGGCGATCGATAATTTACAGGTTTCCACCGCCGCATTACCAGGCTTTAGCTTGATTGAATCTGATGGTAGTACCAATGTCACAGAGGCAGGTGCAACAGATACCTATACTTTGGTACTGAATACCCAACCTACAGCCAATGTCACAGTTACGATTAATACTGATTCTCAATCTACCACTACCCCAGCAAATCTGATATTTACTCCAGATAACTGGGATACACCACAGATAGTTACAATAATTGCCGCAGATGATGATGTAGTTGAAGGTACGCACTTGAGTAATATTAGTCATGCTGTAACTAGCAGTGATGTGAATTACAACGGGCTGAATATTGCCGAAATCACTGCCACAATTACAGACAATGACGAGGTAGTAGAAATCAGCAAAATTCATGAAGTTCAGGGTAGTGGAGCGATCGCGAATTTCCTCGGAACCTTTCAAACCATTGAAGGCATTGTCGTTGGCGATTTCCAAGCGGCTGGCGGTGTGCAGAATCTGCGTGGTTTCTACGTCCAAGAAGAAGATACTGATATAGATGGCGATGCTTCAACTTCAGAAGGTATCTTTGTCTTTGATGACAACTTCGGAGTAAATGTAAAAGTTGGCGACAAAGTGCGACTCACAGGTGAAGTCAGCGAATTTGCCAGTAGTGGTAGCAGCCTCACTCAACTGAGAAATCTAACTAACGTCACTATAGTCAGTGAGGATAACCCCCTACCCACAGCCTCAGCGTTGAGTTTCCCCATCCTGAGTATTGATGACTTAGAAGCCTTTGAGGGAATGCGCGTCACTATTCCCCAAACCCTCACAGTAACTGAGCATTTCCAATTAGGGCGATTTGGACAAGTTGTTTTATCCTCCGATGGTGACACTAACCAGCCTGGAACCGATGGCAGATTAGAACAATACACTCAATTTAATGCCCCTAGTATTAGTGGTAACGCTGCTTACCAAGCAGAAATTGCCAAGCGTCGGATTATTTTAGACGATGGCCAAAGTATTCAAAATCCTGATCCGATTATTCACGGTCGGGGTGGTCAACCTTTAAATGGTGATAATACCCTGCGCGGTGGTGACACAGTGATGGGATTGTCTGGTATTTTAGATGCTCGCTTTGGCGACTATCGGATTCAGCCAGTAGATCCGGCAAACTTTACACCCGCTAATGTGCGTCCAGAAACAGCGCCAGATGTCGGTGGTAGATTGAAAGTTGCCAGCTTCAACGTCCTTAACTACTTTAACGGCGATGGTCAGGGTGAAGGTTTCGACAGCCCAGAACAACGGGGAGCCGACGATTCAGTTGAGTTTGATCGCCAACGGAATAAAGTTATTCAAGCCATCTTGGATATCAACGCAGATGTCCTGGGATTAATCGAGATAGAGAACGATGGCTATGGTGCTAATAGTGCAATTCAAGATTTAGTTAACGGCTTGAATGCTGTGGCTGGCGCTGGTACTTATGCTTTAATTAATCCAGGTCTTGCTCAATTGGGTACGGATGACATTGCTGTAGGCTTTATCTACAAACCCAGTAATGTCACCCCTGTTGGTATAGCTGCCACAGTCCCCGATGGCTTTGGTCAAGGGGCATTCGACGATAACAACCGTAAACCCCTAGCGCAGACATTCCAAGAAAACTCCAGTGGTGAAGAATTTACCGCAGTGGTGAATCACTTTAAATCCAAAGGTTCTAGTGCTGGTGGTGTGGGTGATACAGATATTGGCGATGGTCAAGGTGCTTCCAATGGGACTCGGACTCGTGCTTCCCAAGATTTAGCCGCATGGTTAGCCACTAATCCTACAGGTATCACTGACCCTGATTACTTAATCATGGGCGACATCAACGCCTACGCCAAAGAAGACCCAATCACAACTTTGGAAACGGCTGGATATGAAAACTTGGTATCCAATAGCAGTTACTCCTTTGTCTTTAGTGGCCAATGGGGTTCCCTGGATCATGCCTTAGCTAATGGTAGTTTAGCAACGCAAGTTACCGGTGCTGCCAAATGGCACATCAACGCCGATGAACCCAATGTTTTAGACTACAACACCAACTTCAAATCAGCCGGACAGGTAGAAAGTTTATATAGTCCTGATGCCTTCCGTTCTTCCGACCATGACCCAGTGATTATTGGGTTAAATTTGAATAGCGGCGCAGACTTAGTACCGACTGTCACGCCAAGTGTAGAAACCCGTCCTGATTTGTTTGACGATGAAGATCCCGCCCAGGCTGTTGTTGATCAAAATGCTGATGCCGATGACCCAGCTATTTATGTGAATGCTACCAACTCTGCCGATAGCTTGGTACTCACAGCCGTGAAAAATGCTGGAATCCGGGTTTATGACTTGTCTGGTAATTTATTGCAGACAGTTAATCCTGGTGGTATTCGCTACAACAATGTTGATTTGCAATACGGCTTTAATTTAGGTGGTGAATCTGTTGATATTGCCGTGGCAAGCGATCGCGAAAACGATACACTGGTATTCTTCAAAATAAATCCCAATGGTAACGCTGACGGTGAGTATCTAGAAGACATCACCGCTAGCAATATTGGCACTCTCTTCCAAGCCGCACCCTTTAGCCCACCTTACTCAGCAGACGACATCAGCGCTTACGGCGTAGCGATGTACCGTAGTCCCGTCACCAACGATTACTATGTCTTCGCTAATCGTGCCGACACTGGAGATGTCGCCCAGTACAAACTAATCGACCAAGGTAATGGCAAAATTGGGGTAGAACGAGTTAGAGAATTCACCGTACCCACCAAAGCCGGATTTGACCCCCAAACTGAGGGAATGGTGGCAGACCAAGAAACAGGTTTCCTTTACATCGGTCAAGAAAATGTCGGGATCTGGAAATTCCAAGCCGAACCCAACGGTGGTAAAACCGGCACACTGATCGATCAAGTTAAAGAACTGGGTGGTAGCAATCTTACCCCCGATGTCGAAGGACTGACGATTTACTACGGTGCTAACGGTACAGGCTATCTACTAGCATCCAGTCAAGGCGATAACACCTTTGCTATCTATAACCGCCAAGGTAATAACGAATACTTAGGAAGCTTTGCCGTTGGCAGCAATGGCGCAATTGACAGCGTGCAAGAGTCAGACGGCGCAGATGTAATAAACGTCCCCTTGGGTGCTAACTTCCCCTACGGTCTATTTGTTACCCAGGATGGTAATAACGACCCAGCCAAATTAGTTGAAGATGACGGCGAACTAGAAAACGTCAATAGCAACTTTAAGTTTGTGCCTTGGGAAAATATTGCTGATGCTTTCCCTAATCCCCTAAATATTGACACAACTGGCTACGACCCCCGTAATCCTGTGCCACAACCGAATAATCAACCCATTACCCCAGACGTAACACTTGTAGGTTTTGCCTCCCTCCCTGCTGACACCTTCGCTGAAGGGCCACCATCCGGTAATGCCATTACAGGTAATACCAACGGACGGAATGTACCCTTTGCCTCACAGCCAATTCAAGGATTTAGTGCTGTGCAAGTTGCCGATGACAGTTCCTTCTGGTTCTTGTCTGACAATGGGTTTGGTAGCAAGGCGAATAGTCCTGATTATTTACTGCGGATTTATCGCGTTGACCCCAGTTTCCAAGGTGCAGAAGTTGGGGGTGATGGTAGTGTGAATGTGTTGGATTTTGTGCAACTATCCGACCCTGACAAGAAAGTTCCTTTCGAGATTATCAATGAGAATACTCCTGACCGTTTATTAACCGGTTCAGATTTTGACCTGGAATCTCTGGTAGTTGCAAAAGATGGTAGTTTCTGGATTGGTGAAGAATTTGGTCCTTATCTGTTACATTTCGATGCCACTGGTAAGCTGATAGAAGCTCCCATTGATACACCTAATTACGTGAGTTTAAATACTCTGAATGGTGAAGCACCGATTGTGATTGGACATCGGGGCGCAAGCGGGGAACTACCAGAACATACTTTAGGCGCTTATAAACTGGCAATTGAACGCGGTGCAGATTTCATTGAACCTGATTTGGTTATTACGCAAGATGGCGTATTAATTGCTCGTCACGAACCTAATTTAATTGCTACCACTGATGTCGCCTCTCGTCCAGAATTTAGCGATCGCCTGACCACTAAAATGGTCGATGGCGTTGCCGAAGAAGGTTTCTTTGCTTCTGACTTCACTTTGGCGGAAATCAAGACCCTACGGGCGATTATGCCTCAAGGTTTCCGTACCCAAGTGTTTAACGGTCTGTACGAAATTCCTACTTTTGAGGAAATTATTGAGTTAGTTCAGCAAATCGAAGCTGATACAGGTAAGAAAATCGGGATTTACCCAGAAACCAAGCATCCCACTTTCCACGATGATTTGGGTTTGTCCCTGGAAGAACCCCTGTTAGCAACCCTAGAACAAACTGGTTTCACTGACCCCAGTCGGATTTATATCCAATCCTTTGAAGTCAGCAATCTCAAAGAATTAAGTCAAGTTACTGATATTCCCCTAGTTCAGTTATTCGATGCTATTGATGTCAATCTTGATGGTTCCCTGATTGAGACTCAACCCTATGATTTCGTAGTCAGTGGCGATGACCGCACCTATGCTGACTTGCGGACACCAGAGGGTTTACAAGAAATTGCGACTTACGCATCTGGTGTTGGTCCTTGGAAACGGATGATTAGATCCGTGCAAGGTGTTGATGCCAATAATGATGGTCAAGCGGATGATGTCAACGGCGATGGTGTAGTTAATGATGCCGATAAAACTCTGACTCCTCCCACTTCTTTGGTGAAAGATGCCCATGATGCTGGCTTGCTGATCCATCCTTACACCTTCCGTAATGAAGGACGTTTTCTCGCTGCCGACTACAATGGCAACCCAGAAGCGGAATTCATCGATTTCATTAACTTAGGTGTTGATGGCTATTTTACAGATTTTCCAGGTACAGGCGATCGCGTGCGTGATCAATTGACTGGCGAGTTTGTGATTTCTCCTGATAATCCGGCTTTAATTCCCCCTGAGTTTGCTACCTTAGATGGTTCTGCACCTTTGGTAATTGGACACCGGGGGGCTAGTGGTTCACGACCAGAACATACTTTAGAAGCATACAAGTTAGCGATCGCAGATGGTGCGAATTTCATTGAACCTGATTTAGTCGCTACTAAAGATGGTTATTTAGTGGCGCGTCACGAAAACGCCTTAGCCATTCTCAATGATGATGATTCAGTCAACAGAACTGACACCAGCACAGATGTTAACGAACGTCCAGAGTTTGCTGACCGTTTCACCACCAAAGTTATTGATGGTCGCACTATCAGAGGTTGGTTTACAGAAGATTTCACCCTAGCAGAAATCAAAACTCTCAATTCTATTGAACGTCTGCCAGATTTACGAGGAACCAACTTTGATGGTGATGGGCTAAAAGTTCCCAGTCTCGAAGAAATCATTGCTTTGGTAAAACAAGTAGAAGCCGAAACAGGACGCAAAATCGGCATTTATCCGGAAACCAAACACCCCACCTTCTTTGCGAGTGAAGGCAAACTTTTAAATGGTTCCGACATCAACATTAACCTGGGTGAGGTTCTAGTTAACACCTTAGTTGCCCAAGACTTCACCGACCCCGAACGGGTATTTATTCAATCCTTCGAGGTAGGCAATCTCCAGGAACTGAAACAGGTAATCATGCCAGCCGCCGGCATTGATATTCCCCTAGTTCAACTGCTGGGCGGTGCTAATGGTAAACCTTATGACTTTGTAGTGAGTGGTGACTCCCGCACCTACGGCGACCTTACCAATCCCACAGAACTAGCTAACATTGCCACATACGCAGCAGGTATTGGACCCAACAAGCGCTTAATTGTGCCTTCTGTAGGTGGTGTCCTCCAAGCACCAACAACCCTGGTACAAGATGCCCATGCAGTCGGTTTACTGTTACATCCCTACACCTTCCGCAACGAAGACATCTTCCTCGCAGCAGAGTACAACGGCGATCCCAAACTAGAATATCAACAGTTTATTGAGTTAGGCATTGATGGTTTCTTCTCTGACTTCCCAGGTACAGGTAGCTTAGTGGTTGACCAATTACTAGGCGATCCAGTTTACTCAAATCTGGCGAGTTCTCGCGGATTTGAAGGCATGGCTATCAGCCTGGATAAGAAAACCATCTATCCCATGTTGGAAGGTACTGTAATTGGTGATCCTGCCAATTCCTTACGCATCTATGAATTTGATGCGGAATCCAAGCAGTATCAGGGTTTAGCTGGCTACTACCGCATGGAACAACCCAATCACGCCATCGGTGCATTAACCGTGGTGAATGAAAATGAATTTCTGGTAATTGAACGGGATGGTCGTCAAGGTGCATCTGCCCAGTTTAAGAAGATATTCAAGATTGATTTGTCTCAAAAAGATGCCAACGGCTTTGTATCTAAAGAGGAAGTCGTTGACCTGTTGAAGATTCAAGACCCCAATGATTTAAATGGAGACGGTGACACTCTGTTTACCTTTCCCTTTGTCACGATTGAATCTGTGGTGGTAATTGATAAAAACACACTCCTGCTGGCTAACGATAACAACTATCCTTTCTCAGTCGGCAGACCACCTGAGATTGACAACAACGAAATCATTCTCTTAGGCTTAGATAAGCCGCTTAATTTGGCTACTTCTGTAGTCAGCATTGAGTCCCTTGTGATCGATGCCGCAGAAACAGGTAATCAACCAGGCGTTTTCCGCATTTCTCGTGTTGGTAATACCAGTAAATCTCTGGCAGTTAACTACACCGTTGAAGGTACTGCTACCAATAATGTTGATTACAACAACCTCACTGGGGTTGCGACTATCGCCGCCGGTCAAACCTTCGTGGATGTTACAGTTACACCAGCAGATGATGATTTCGTGGAGGGTGATGAAACTGTTATCCTCAACTTAGTTGATCAAGCTGAATACGTTTTAGATATATCCAACAGTGCCACTGTGACAATTGCCGACAACGATGTGTCACTAGTAAATAATCCTGGCAGCGATACTTTTACGATTCGCGGTCAGAGTGAAACTACACAACTCCAAGTGACACTGACACGAACCAGACCAAATCAGTTGCATGAACTGGGTGTATTTACAGTGGATGATGCAATAGGCAGTGTTAACGGTATTGCCCCAGGAAACGCAGGTTATGCCGAAGCCGCATTAGAACGGGCGCAAGCAATTTTCTCTGCTGTGCATAGATTGCCTACTGGCTTTAGTCGAGACAACATTACCCGCTTATTAGAATTTAACTCAGGCGATAATCTGAGATTCTATGCAGTGCCGAACGGAACAACCGATGAAGTCCAGGCTGGATTTATCCCCATCACAGATGTATTATTTTCTAATGCTTCTACCCAAAGAATTACCAATTTGGGCAATGATGAATTTTCTTTAGCTTGGAAGGTAAGACCTTTAAGAAGCAACAATTACCAAGATTTTGAGGTGAAGATTCAGGCGACTGAGCAACCATTACCTTTAGGTACAGGGTTGCAAGCGGGATTACAATCTGAGTTGATTGATTTACGAGGGATTACAGAATCGGTACAAGCGGAATTTATCGTCAACAGAGATGCAGCCTTGAACAATTATGTCAGCTTCTATCAAGTCACTGATGACAATGGCGGCATCGATATCAACGGCGATGGCAACGCAGACATTCTCCCCGGAGAAGCTGGTTATGGTCAAGCTGCTGTAAATGCCCGTGTTCCAGGTATTGACCTGACAACCAATAACCGCCGGACAAGCACTTACACAGCTACTTTAGAGGCTGGTTCACTGTTAGCACCATTTATTATTGCTGATGGCAGACCAGAAAACGTGAATGACCAGCCGATTTATTTCCCATTCTTAGGCGCTAATCCTACACAAGTAGACCACATTACCATGTTAGGAAATAACGTCTTTGGCTTTGAAGATTTACAACGTGGTAGTGACAAAGACTACAACGATATGATTGTCCGTGTTAATTTGACTGTTGGCTAATTTACAGTTAATTTCATAAATAATTATCAGAGTCGATACCAAGTATTATGGTATGGCTCTGATTTTTTTTAGCTGGGCGATCGCGTAGCAAATCCGAAGGAGCATGGCTGATTTACTAGAATTAGATGAGATGAGCCAAAAAGCGTGTAATAATGGGCTTGATTTTCTCTGGGGTGTATAAAGAGTTATGGATATGAGGTATGTAGATTGTGAGCAATTTCGAGTAGATTTAGAAGGTGCAATTAATTCAGTCATTCAAAGAATAGTAGGCGACAATTTATACAACTGGGATGAAGACTACGTTACTCAGGACTTATTGCGTGAGTATCGTCAACGGTTCCGTAATATTGAAGTAGGAATGGGTAAAAAGACAATAAGGATAGCTTCAAACGCCTATAAGTTAAGGAAAAAACTGTCAGCCGAGCAAAAATTTGGTGACGTTGCAATTCTTGTTAGAATTCAATATCCAGATCAAGCATTGGAAGGTGTAGCCTTTCTAGAGGCAAAGAAACGGAAGGAAAAAAGCAACATTTTTGATGCTATTAAAGATGAGCAGCTAAATAGAATTTACAAAAATGCACCACATTCTTATGTATTACTTTACGATTACGAGAGTATTCATAATAGTGCTGACTACAATTTACAAAAACTTCGTGGGGTAAAATCGAGCGGATCTTTGCACGTTGTAACTTTACCTATGAATATAGCAATTGGTTCTGGATTGAAAAATAGAAAACTTTATAGATTCTCACACCCTCTATCTCACCAAATTTTAACTAGATATTTTCGTGGCTTAGATTTAGATTTTCAACAAGAATCTCTCAACATAGCAAAAGGATATAACAGGGAAATAGGAGCGCCTCAATTTTTGCTTGTAATTTCCGTCGTATCAGATCAAGGATCTGATGATAATCTCAACCAAATACCCGATTGGAGAAGATACAATGACAATCTCTTTGAGGAGTTGTAGAATCGAACGGGGTCTGTACATACTAATCGAGAAGAAAAGATACGAATTATCAGCGCTCGAAAAGCTACCCGACAAAAGAAAAGGCGGTTTTACGGAAAAGGGCTGTATAATCACCAAATTCTTCCAAAGAAACCGCTATGCGATCGCATGAGCGATTTTTGATAAGACAATGCATTTGCATTACCTTAAAAATAGAGTTTAGCCGACAGGTTTGATGAAGTAAGTCGGCGTAAATAATTAAAGGTTTGTAGTCAGGACTTTAGTCCTGACTTAAGGGGTGAAAATATTAAATCAAATTTGCTTTTGGAGAAATATGGACGCAGATAAAAAAGCAGTTATATCAACAGTCAATTTACAATCACAAGCAGACGCGGAACTGGAACGCAAGCTGCGGGAACTCAAGTTTAGACAGGAACTCAGAAAAGATTGGATTTTATTTATTGTCAGGGATGTTGTTATTTTTTCTGTAGCGATCGCCTTCGTTTTTTCTATCTGCGGCTATTCCCTGTTCATCCTCATTAATAGCTAACTCAAACTCCCCTTCTAGCCGAGTTTCCCATTAAAAATTGTAGCCGATTCCCAGGAACAAACCAACATCAGTGCGATCCAAAAATGCGGCATTCACAGTACCAGTGGCGGTAAAGCGATCGCCTAAAGGTAAATCCACACCCCCAGTTAACAAGAAACCAAACTCAGAATCCCCTCCAGTATTAATAGCAACACCACCTCCTAAAAAAGGAGAGATGGATAACTGTTGTTCACCCAAAGGATCTACTGAACGCGGAGAAAAATCTAAAGTTACCGGCACTAAAAACAGCGTATCACCCCCAAAGATCACCGATGGGCGCACCGAAATAGTATTTGTTAGCCCAATTTTACTGATTAGGGCATAATTACTTTCACTAAGGGTAGAATTGCCACTGATGCCAATATTACCAGCAACTCCCACATAACTAGCACCACCACGAGTAGTTGCACCTGGGGTGATATCAGGAGTAGTTTCTGCTGGTGGCTGCTGAGTTACTCCCAGGTTAGGTGGAATGAGGACTTCGTTAATTGCATGGATGACACCATTGCTGGCTTCAATGTTCGGCTGAATCACATTCGCATTATTGACCGCAATTTGATTTGTAGCTCTATCCAGCTTAATATTTACAGGTACATCCTCAAAAGTTTTCAATTCTCCGTCTGAGAGTTGATTCGCAGTTACCTCCCCAGGAACAACATGATATCTCAAAATCTGAATCAATAATTCTCTGTTCTCCGGTTGCTGTAAGTCCTCTAGAGTCCCCGCAGGTAAAGCCGCAAAAGCTGCATCCGTGGGAGCAAAAACTGTATAAGGGCCTGGTTGTTGCAGAATACCTGCTAAACTTGCTATCTGCAATAAAGAAGTCAAACTTCTAAAAGATTCACTCGATGCCGCAATAGAAACAATATCTTGAGCAGTTTGAGTCTGTTTAGCAGCCCCAACTATATATTTACTCGCCGCAACATTGGGAGTCAGGGCTTGCATTTGTCCCTGTCTAACTAAAGCTTGATACAAAATAGCCGATGCTTCCGCACGAGTTAACGGATCTAGCGGGTTGAGTTGGTTAACATTGGGATAATTAACCACCATATTGGCTTCTGTGGCCGCTGCGACATTATTTAATGCATAGTTTGGAATTGCGGCAGCATCTGTGTAGTAAGTATTCACTACACCCAAGGGATTTTCGCCCGTTTGCAAACCCAAACCAGTTGTTATAGCAACTATGGCCTCAACTTTGCGAATTTGCTGATTTGGCAGAAATACGTTTCCCGGATAACCTGACATAAATCCAGCTTCGTAGGCTTCCTGAATTGCCGAACTCGCCCAGAAACCAGGACTAACATCTGTAAAACCTTTTGGACTTATTTGCCGAACAGGTTGTTGATTAAAAGCTTTTTGAATCATGGCCGCAAATTCCGCCCGACTCACAGGTTGATTTGGTCTAAAAGTGCCATCAGGAAAGCCAGATATAATATTTCTTGCAGCTAAAGTCTGAATAAATGGACTAGCCCAATAATCTGAACTAATATCAGACAAGTTAGCGCCTACACCAGGCGAGGGAGTAGTTTGAACTCCTCTAGTTTGAGCAGAAACTATCATCGGATTGATTGTGCAAACAGTCACTCCCAACGCCAATAAAGTTGTACTTACTGATGACCAACGGCAGAAACTAATCATGAAAATATCCTCCAAAAAAACTCATCCAGTATGGAATCAAAATAGGATGAAAAAAAAGATTTTCCCTAAAGATACCGTAAATAATCTCAGATTCGACTCAATTACACAACTAGCTTAAGGTCAAACTGTTATTTTTCTTCTCTTCCTCTAGATAGTTGACCAAAAGAGGTAGGGGAGCAGGGAGCAAGGGGAAGTTAGAAATTACTTTAAACTTCCTTACTTAACAACTTTTCCTCTTCTCCCCTGCACCCTGCCCTCCTCTTAATTAATAAAGGCGACAAAATTTCCCAAACCATGTTTATTGAATCAACCAGGATATTGGTTTTCATGAATAATTTATATTTGCTATATACTAATTTAATCTGGTCAGGTTTTTTATGTTATCAAGTATACAAAATACTGACTGATATAGGGGCAAAATATTTTGATACTAGACACAATTTCCGGTAAGCTAATGACGAGACTCAGTTTATACTTATTGGACTCTGCAAACAATCACTAAATGCGTTCCAATTTGTCTCACATCCTGATATAGCCGTTCCTAATCACATGAGGTATATCATAGTCCCCTCCTCGCTTGCGGGGAGGGGGTTGGGGGTGGGGTTCAAGTACCTACTCAACTGAGAAACGCTATATAGGGACAAAAAAATCAGTTTTAAGGGCGGTAATGCAAACGAAAAAAAAATTAGACCAATTATGGATTGTACGCTGTTTTGCCGCCTTGCTACTCTTTGGTCAAGTACTGCTGCATTTACTCCAAGGAAAAACTTACTACCGAAAAATTTTGCAACACATGGTAACAGCCGGACCATCTTCGGTGTTTCCGGTTATCCTGGTCAGTGGGTTTGCGGGGATGATTTTTACTATTCAAACTGCTAGAGAATTAGCCAGATTTGGGGCGCTAGATGCGGTCGGGGGGGCTTTTGCTTTGGCTTTTTGCCGAGAATTAGCGCCAATTTTGACAGCTAGTATTATTGCGGGTCAAGTAGGTTCGGCTTTTGCAGCAGAAATAGGTGCTATGCGAGTTACAGAGCAAATTGATGCACTTTATATGCTCAGAACAAATCCCATTGATTACTTAGTGCTTCCTAGAGTAATTGCTTGCATTTTAATGATGCCAATTATGATGGTTTTTGCTTTAGTTACGGGTATCGCTGGCGGAGTTTTTGCCGCAGCCCAATTTTACAATATTGATTCTGAGGCTTTTTTGGAGTCTGTGAGAACTTTTTTGGAACCATCAGACTTACTTATGGTTTTAGTAAAAGGTCTGATTTTTGGAGCTATAGTTAGTATCAATGGCTGTAGTTGGGGACTCACTACTAAAGGGGGTGCAAAAGAAGTTGGAGAATCAGCAACAACGGCAGTTGTCACTACTTGGGTATTAATTTTTATGACGGACTTTTTTCTCTCTGTGTTGATGTTCGACAAGCCTATACCTTAACTAAAATGTCAAGCAATTTTAGATTTGAGATTTTGGTTAGACCCACAAATAAATCTGGGTGTAGCATTTAGAAAGTATTCCTCGCTGTGCTAAAAAATAAAAATGCTATATGTAATCATTTACGAACCATATCCAATCTGAGAATATAACTAATGATCAATTTATAAAAGTATCATATTGTACCCAATGTTTTCAGGAGCAATTAGTTCTATTAAAAAAAAATGGCGAAAATTACAATTTAACGAGCCATGAATAAATTTGATTGCTATATTGTACTAAATAAGTATTCTGGTGAGGATGGGGAAAGCTGTGCGTAATGATTTACATGGCTTAGATATTAGTCATAAAGAATTGCGAAAGTTGACTAATTTACCTGTTAAAGATGAATTAATTATTATTAGCAGTCCTTTAAAAAAGATGGCTCAAAGGATTATAGATAAGCTCAAGGGTTCTGAGGGGGCGACTGTAGTTTTTATTAGTTGTTCTATTTTTGTCTTTAGTTATTTGCTTTTTGACATCATTATTAGGCTGTTTGCTACCTGGATTACAATTCCATCTTGGTTGTTGTTAATAATTTTAAGTTTGTGGGGTGGTGGTGTCGCACAAATTGTTTTGTATTTATTATGGTGGAAAAAAATGAAAATACTTAATCAGAATATGACAAATTCTTTAGAGATACTTTTAAATGATGTTGATAGGTATAATTCTGTGATTAAAGCTATAGATATCAATGACCAAATAGAAGCTGCTGGTAATCCAGGAGTAGTTATTCAAGAAAGAGAAAAAGTCATTGCTGCTTTGGAACTCACCAGAACTGATTTAATTCGGGCTTTGAAGACAGAAAGAATTTTAAGAGAAAACAAGAATTTTATTCTCAGGAATACAGAGTTATTTGCGAATAATTTAGCCACTTTAACAGCAATGCAAGTTACAGAGGAAGCTACCGAGCATGGTAGGTTACTCAATGAAGCTTTGCAAATTGCCTTAGATGTGCAACTGGAAATGAAAAGGCTGCAAACCCAAAGCTAAAACTGATTCATCCTTGCAACTCATGGCTTTTTCTGTGAAGCTTCCCACGACTGCAACGGAGAGTCTAACATAAAGAGGTGTGAATTTAGCGATCGCCTATCAATATGGACTGGAAAGAAATTAGAGGTAACTGGGTACTGATTCCCCCAAAACCCATCGGGATGATTCATTTTCTCGGTGGTGCATTTGTGGCTACTGCGCCCCATCTCACTTATCGCTGGTTACTGGAACAACTGGCCAATAAAGGGTATGTGATTATTGCTACACCATTTGTGAATACATTGGATCATATTGCGATCGCCAAAACTGCACTGCTGAACTTTGAACGCACCATCGAAAGATTACACGACTCTGGGTCATTACGCCAACTCTATCTCCCTACTTATGGACTAGGGCATAGTATGGGTTGTAAACTGCACTTACTCATCGGCAGTCTGCTACCTGTAGAACGTGCCGGGAATATTTTAATTTCCTTCAACAACTACGCCGCCAAGGAGGCTATACCTTTAGTCGAACAGCTAAATTCTACGTTCCGGGTTGAGTTTACTCCCTCGCCCCTGGAAACCAACCGAATGATCCAGGAAAGTTATAATATCCGCCGCAATTTATTAATAAAATTTAGTAACGATACCATTGATCAATCAACACCTTTAACCAAAATCTTACAAGCCCGCTTTTCAGAAATGGTCACCACACAAACCTTACCCGGTACTCACACTACACCTTTAGGTCAAGATATCAAATGGCAACCAGGAGCATCATTCACTCCCTTAGACGCTTTAGGACAATGGTTTAGACAAGAAGTTTACCGCGATTTAAACCAACTAAAACGCGCCATTCTTTTATGGATAAATCCGTTGTCACCTCCATAATATTTGCTGATCATGAACAAGCAGAAATGTTGATTAGCGGTTTATTCTGGGTGAGCAGTATCTATAATTAGCCGTAAAATCTAGCATAATTTTATTTTTAATTAATTTTTAATTTAGCATTCTATATGTTTCAAATCCTGATAATTGATGATGATATTTCTATCCAAACACTCCTGAAGAGGATGTTAGCAAAACAGGGCTATGAAGTAGTTGCTGCTAGTAATGGAGAGGAAGGAATTGCTCTGGCGATCGCCTACCAGCCAGCACTAGTTATTTGTGATTGGATTATGCCAGGATTGAATGGACTAGAAGTCTGTAAGCGCATGAAAACAGACCCTAATTTATCCACCACATTCTTTATTTTTCTCACCTCTTTGGATTCAATCGCTGATCGTGTCAAAGGACTAGATGCTGGCGCTGATGATTTTATCTCCAAACCCATAGAACAAAATGAATTAAAAGCCAGAGTCAGAGCCGGATTGCGCCTGCATCAGTTAAGTCAGGATTTACATACCCAAAAGCTACTATTAGAAACCGAATTAGCAGAAGCAGCAGAATATATGCGATCGCTTCTCCCTTTACCCGCCACCGAACCCTTCAGCATCAATTCTCGATTCATTCCTTCCCGACAACTCGGCGGCGATTGTTTCGATTACTACTGGCTAGACTCCGACTATCTCGCCATCTACCTGCTAGATACAGCCGGACATGGACTCAAAGCTGCCCTCCCCTCAATTTCCGTGCTAAATCTATTACGTTCCCGGGCCTTAAAAGGGTTGAATTATTATCAACCGAGTGATGTCCTAAAAGCCTTAAACCAAACCTTCCAGATGAATTACCAAAATGATAAATATTTTACTATTTGGTATGGAGTTTATAACCGAGTTAGTCGGCAATTAATTTATGCAAGTGCTGGTCATCCACCAGCAATATTACTATCAGGTACAACTTCCAAAAATACTGAAATTCAACTACTAAGAACTCCGGGAATGCCAGTGGGGATGTTTCCAGAATCTAAATATGTTGATGCCTATTGCAATATTGATAAATCTAGTAGCCTCTATATTTTCAGTGATGGTGCTTATGAAATCACGAAATTAGATGGCACACTTTGGAGTTTAGATGCTTTCATTCAAATACTTGTTAGCTTACAACACACTATTGACCGCCAACTCGATCAGGTATTGAATTATCTCATTGCTTTGAACTCCAAAGAGGCTTTCGATGATGATTTATCAATCCTACAAATTAATTTTGATTAATCATTTTTTAGAAAGTAAAACTTGATGAAACTCATCTTGATTTAAAAATATCTCAAAAACTTTATCCATACCCGTTAATTCAAATAATATCCTGACCTGTTCATTAATAGAACAGAGAACTAGCCTTATATCTGCCGTCCGTAAAGTTTTGAAAGCTAATACCAAAGCCCCCAAGGCAGAACTATCCATAAACGACACATCTTCACAATCAACTAAGATTATTTTTTCACCACTTTCTAAAAGGTGAGTAATATGTTCTCGGAGTTCTTGTGAATTTGTAGTCTTGACAATTCCACTGAGTTTCACGACTTTGACTTGTTGATTCATAATACGTATGCCCGGATTGTTTAAAAAAATGTCATGATTTTGTTAGTATTATATACTAACAAGCATGATTTGGAAAAATCTAGCAAAATAAAATATTAATTATTTAATGGCTAGTGGTAAATGATAAATCCTCACTTATGAATAAAAAAGTATCCAGGATTTCATTTTCAAAAAATATATATTACCTAATGCTAAAAATTAATCAAAAGCGACTTAAAGGGCTATCTCAATGAATAATAGCGGTTAAAGAGAGTTTGGCACAGCTTTACAAAAAAACCATAATCGGGTCAATTTACCTTGAGCAAAATTGTAAAAATTCAGCTTAAATTTTCCTGACAACACTGAAAAGCTAATTTTTTTTGAGCATAACTCCGATTTTTTCCAGAAACTGAAGTTTTGAACTCTGGCAATTTCTACAAATAACTATAAATAGAATAGGAGCGCCATATAAACTTTCACTAAAGCAGTAAAAATAAATCTAACTATAGGACTCATATTTGATTTATCAAACACACGTAGGGTGTGTTATCCAGGAGAGTACGGCACCAAGACCACAGAAGACGGTGCGTTAGGCTAAAGCCATAACACGCCACTACATATACTTAGATTTTTTTCATGTCTCCAGTTAAAACTTAATAGCTATCTCTTCTGGTAGAAGGAAAAGTAGATACTAATTAATAAATTATTTATAAACCCTGTTAACAATTTTAACTATGAACATTATTGCTTGGATAATTCTGGGTTTAATTGCCGGAGCTATTGCTAAAGCTATTTACCCTGGTCGTCAGGGCGGCGGAATCATTGCAACCATGCTTTTGGGTATTATCGGTGCTTTAATCGGGGGAACTATTGTTAGTATCTTAGAAACAGGCAGATTACAACTGACTGCGGCAACTCTCAGCATTCCTGGTCTCATTGTCGCGATCATTGGTGCAATAATTGCCATCTTTTTATGGGGTTTGCTAACTGATCGTACTAGTCATTAGTAGGATTAAAGGATAGTTATGGTGAAAGCCAAGTTATTAGGAGCAAACGTTAAATACTCCACGTTTAACAAAAAAGGTGGAGTCAGCAATAAATATTAGATAACTTTATAAATTCAACCAAACTTATGGACTAGAGAATTAAGCTAGTCTATAATTTTTTTTACTTCATCTTTGATATTTTCTATGGTGTGAATAACTTGGGATTCAGCCTGTTTAGCTTGTCCTTCGGTTTTATCTTCTGGGTTGCCCGTTACTTCACCAACTGCCTCTTGTATCTTGCCTTCAATATTTTTGGCAGTGGCTTCTACTCTTTTTTCAATACTCATATTTATCCTTTAATGATCAACTCTAGGATAGAGTATCACTAAATATTTATTTTTTATATCTATCATTGGATACATCATTCCAGTGTAGAAACTAACCATTAGTAGTAGCAGTAGGGTGCGTCACGGCGTTAAGCCTAAGAGGATGTTTGAAAAGTTTTGGGCGAATATAATATGGCTACGCTTCGCGTTAGCGATACGCTACTACACAGGCAAAGTCTAATGAAAAAATGGGATTTTCAACCCGCGCAGGCGGGTTTAGTTTGTATAGCCGCGACTTCTAGTCGCCAGGGCTGTAATAAATTAGACTTTTCAAACAACCTCTAACGCACCGCCAAAGCTTAACACAGGAATATTTAAAATTGGGTTTCCGATGGTTGTACCTGTTCAACAGGATGAACGAAAGAAATAGCATCAAGCGATTGGCTAGGCGAATTTAACTGGGGTTGTTCGGGTGACGTTTCAATAATTGCATCACTGAAGTAAGAGCCAATAATCTTGTCATAGTTAGAAGCAACGGCTAAAAATGCCCCACCCAAAATATAAATAGGCAAAGGCAGATTAAATGCTTTTAACCAGTCAAAAAGTTCTGCCAAAGCGAACAACACTAAAAAACAAGCCAGCCAAACCTTCATTCTTCCATCCTCCGCGTGTAAGCCACCCTACTAATAGGTTAAACAGCTTGCATGATACTAGATGTTCAGTGTAACCACAAATGCCAACAAAACCTGACATTTTACTGAATTTATTTTTTCTTGTAGGGTGAGCGAAAATACTCAATGTGTAATCCAAGTTAAGCTGGCTTATGAGCAATAAAATACTTACTTGCAAAGTGAACTTGGATCTCAATCTTGTCAAAACCAGCTTTTTCTAAACGTTCTACTAAGTCATCATGAGTGTAATCCCGATAGTAGGGTTCATGATAAACTTCGGGAAAAGAATCCATGATCACAGCAAATTCAGGTAAATCATTCTGTTGAATAGAATCACAAATGACAAATACGCCCCCTGGTTTTGTGACTCGGAAACATTGTTCAATCACTGTTTGCCGGACTTGTGCTGGTAACTCATGGAAGAGAAACACAGAAGTTACAGCATGGAAATAGTCATTTAAATAAGGTAACTCTTCCGCATTGGCTTGCAACAGTTGCGGTAATTCTCCGGGAATTTCGGATAGTTGTTGATTTGCCTTACGCAAATAAGTTGGTGATAAATCCATACCATACAGAGATGCTTGAGGTAAAGCTGCCCGAATCATCTTCAGTGTTCGCCCTGTCCCACAAGCAATATCTAAAACACGCACTTGTCGTGGCGCAACAGCATCAAAAGCCTTCAGCCCTTCCTTCAGAGGCGCAAGAATCCGCCGCCGCATCGGATCGGCAGTTCCATTAAAGAGAATTTCTACCTGTAAATCATATAAATTAGCTGAATCGTCGCTTAAATAGCCGTTACTTTGGTGATGGAAATTCTGCACATAATAACTGGGATAACCATCTGTCTCTATTTCCGGCGAAAATTCTTGATATTTCTTTTGTTCAGCCCGTTCCCAGATTTGAGGTGCGTCTAAGCATAGCAGGGGATAATAGCGGAAAAAATCTGACCAAGGGTTATCAAACAGTAGGCTTTCGGGATATACCCCTTTTTCCGCATCCTCCCAGTCTGTTTCTAGCAGCTGATTCATTTTTTGTTGAAATTTGAACAAAACCTCGCTAGGAATGGGTTTGCCCTTTTGTCCTAGAGTGGGATGAATCAGATTCATCAGCCGTGAACTTAAAGTTTTATGAGCCAAACCAAAGTAACTTTTGCCTTGTTGAAAGGTCTGATAAGTCAGCTTGCTTAAAGTGTCAGACATAAAAATATTGAAGTATTTATCACTTTTACTAATTATATGTAAAAAAATGTAACGAAAAAATCATCTATCTTCAGAATCTGAATTAATTAACATCCCAATCTGCTTTTTTACCACACCCCGCCTTTGAAAAAGAAGCAGGGGAGCAGGGGATTAGGCACAAACGAAGACTGTTAGTAGGGTGTGTTGTTGCGTAGCGCAACGCACCATCTTCAATTCTCGGTGCGTTAGGACTAGCGTCCATAACGCACCCTACTGGCGTGGCAAGGCTAAAATGTTGCAATAGATTTTTGAGAAAATTTTGATAAATCAATGTTTTCTGATTTTTCCTAATGCACTATTTTAAGCTTGTCACGCCACTACGAGGTTCAAGCTTCTAGTCATGCGAGGTTCAATAAATCCGCCTGTAAAAAGTTTTGGCAAGACTTTTGAGTAGAAAATAGCAATCACTAGCCACTCAAATATAAACTTTTGTTACAAAAACGCAATTTTGTAACTTTAGCTACAGAAATCTCGCTATGATATAAATCAATGGAATAAATACCTCATCATTTATAACTAAAACCATAAGGAGGACTGTGGTCATGTCTATTCAAGATAGAAGTCGTGCGTTAGCAATGCGCCAATATCAGCAAGTGAAGAATCGTCAACAATCAATGCTGATGCGTGCAGCACAGGAACTCGGTCTTCCTGAAGAATTAGCTGAATACTGGAGTCCTCTTCAAGGGAAAATTGATCCAACCACTCGGACGATTTATGAAAGTAGCCACGCTTCAATGAGCTAGTACCGCTTACCGCTACGCGGAAGTCAAAAGTCAAAAGTCAAAAGTCAAAAAGCTGATTTTATAGGCTTTTCATTGATTTCCAAAATAGACTAAAAGTCTAGGTTCCTGGCTTTAAAATGGCAATAAACCGAGTTTTTAATCGTGATAAGTCAGAAAAAAGCCACCCTCATAGGGTGGCTAAAATTTCATTACTAATCGCAATTAGCAATCGTAATAGAGGTAAAACTCATAAGGGTGAGGACGCATCTGCATCTGCTTCACGTCGTTAGCCAGCTTGTAGTCAATCCAGTTTTGGATGAAGTCTTCGCTGAACACGCCTGATTCTGTTAAGAAAGCATGATCATTTTCTAGTGCTTCCAAAGCCAATTCTAGAGAACCCGGAGTTGAAGGAACCTTCGCCAGTTCTTCTGGAGAGAGTTCATAGATATTTTTATCTAGGGGTTCACCTGGATGGATTTTGTTCTTAATACCATCAATACCAGCACACAGCATGGCTGCAAATGCTAGGTAGGGGTTAGCAGTCGCATCAGGACAACGGAACTCTAAGCGCTTGGCTTTGGGGTTATCGCCAGATAAAGGAATCCGCACAGAAGCAGAACGGTTCCCTTGGGAGTAAGCCAAATTCACAGGTGCTTCGTAACCAGGTACTAGGCGTTTGTAAGAGTTAGTGGTGGGGTTGGTGATGGCTAAAAGTGCTGGTGCGTGCTTGAGGATACCACCAATGTAGTACAATCCCATTTCACTCATTCCAGCATACTTATCACCAGCAAATAAAGGTTTGCCATCTCTCCAGATGGACTGGTGACAGTGCATACCTGAACCGTTATCGCCAAAAATTGGTTTTGGCATAAAGGTTACAGTTTTGCCGTATTTTTTGGCAACATTCTTGATGACATATTTGTAAGTCATCAGCCAGTCAGCAGCTTCAATCAATTTACCAAAGCGGAAACCCAGTTCGCACTGACCACCAGTAGCAACTTCGTGGTGTTGTTTCTCAATTGGTACGCCGCAATCTTTCATTGTCAGCAGCATTTCGGTACGGATATCTTGGAAGCTATCCGCCGGCGATACTGGGAAGTAGCCTTCTTTGAAGCGTGTTTTGTAACCCAAGTTGGGGCTTTCTTTTCTCCCAGAATTCCAACCACCTTCTACAGAATCTACATGGTAGTAGCCTTCATGGGCATTTTGGTCATAGCGAACATCATCAAAGATAAAGAATTCTGCTTCAGGACCAAAGAACGCTGTATCACCGAGACCACTAGAAACTAGGTAATCTATTGCGCGTTGGGCAATAACACGAGGACAACGGTTGTACCATTCACCTGTGCGGGGTTCTTTAATACTACAAATTATACTTAACGTTGGCTCTTTCATGAAGGGGTCGATCCAAGCAGTGTTGGGATCGAGTACCATCATCATGTCCGATTCGTTGATGTTTTTCCAACCACGAATGCTGGAACCGTCGAAAGGAACACCATCAGAGAAGGAACTTTCATCGATTTGGTCTTGGTACAACGTCAGATGTTGCCAAGTTCCTGGTGTATCGATGAATTTCAGATCAATCATCTGAATTTTTTGGTCTTGAATCAATTTCAAGACTTCTTTTGCGGTTGTCATTGTTACTCCTTCTCTACCTATTTCCTAAAATCAAGCCAAAATCTTCCAAAGCATCCTAACCCAGATGATTTGAACTAAGTTGTAGATGACACACCTGAAATATCATAAATCCTGGACATTAGAAGATTTTGTAGTTTTTGTTACAGCTTATCTGGATTACAGCTTATATTAACCTTTTGTCTCACATCTGCACAAAACGTAAAGTTCATCTGATAGGGTCAACTTTGGCATAGAATCCTTAGATAGCGGATGAATTGTTTTTGTGTCGTATCATATTTTAAATAAAATACATGGCACAAAAATTTACTGGTGCATAATTGCAACCAAATTAATATCAAACCATAGATAGCATTGATTGGGAGAAAAAAGAATGCGCGATGCAGTTACAAGCTTGATTAAGAATTATGACGTTGCTGGACGTTATTTTGACCGGAATGCGATTGACAGCCTGAAAATTTATTTTGAAAGTGGCACAGCACGGGTAAAAGCGGCGGCGGCGATTAACTCGAATGCAGCCTCGCTGGTCAAACAGGCCAGTGTTAAGTTATTTGAAGAACAGCCTGAGTTGATTCGTCCTGGCGGAAATGCCTACACAACTCGTCGTTATGCGGCTTGTCTGCGGGATATGGATTACTACCTCCGCTATGCTACTTATGCTTTGGTGGCGGGTAATATGAATGTGTTGGATGAGCGTGTACTTCAAGGGTTGCGGGAAACTTACAATTCTTTGGGTGTACCTATTAGCCCGACGGTTTCTGGTATCCAGATTCTCAAGGATATGGTGAAGGAACAAGTTGCAGCCGCAGGTGTCGCTGATACTGCTTTTGTGGATGAACCTTTTGATTATATGACTCGTGAGTTGAGCGAGAAGGATATTTAGCATCTAGCCCTGGTGATGGGAAATCGCAGGATAGCAAACCTAGTCTGTAATGACGGGTAATATAACAATCGCACTTTGGCTTTTTTGACAAGGTGCGTTTACTTTTTTTAATAATAAAAGCAGGTAGGCTTTAAACAAGTTTTCTGTGCTTTCAGATGACAATAGCAGTTACCGATGTTTCAGGCGCTAAACTATGGAAGAATTACTAACTCTGAAAGACTTACTCATTAAAGGCGATGTTACAGGGGCGTTGGTTATCGTGGAAGAATTGGCAGAAATGAGCCGAAATGACATTATTAAAACGATTCGTAGTTACGCGGTGATTCTTTTATTACATTTAATTAAACAAAAAGCGGAACATCGCAGCACTCGCTCTTGGGAAGTGTCTATTCGCAATTCTGTTCGGGAAATTCAGCGAGAAAATAAGCGCCGTAAAGCTGGAGGTTATTACCTCACACGCTCGGAATTATGGGAAACTTTAGAAGAAGCTTATTTAAATGCTATTGATCAGGCTTCTTTGGAAGTGGAAGAAGGTCGTTATCAGCCAGAAGAATTAGAGAAGTTGGTAAATCGGGAAGAAATTATTCATTTTGCTTTAGATTTGATATTACCAGGAGAGTCAAGTTAATTGGTGAAGCAGCGACTCGATACATTATTAGTAGATTTAAATTTATGTCCTTCTCGCGCTTTAGCACAGCGCTTAATTCAAGCGGGAGAGGTGACTGTTAATCAGCAGGTGGTGGATAAGGCTGGGACGGAAGTTGATGTTGCGGCTCAAATTAAGATTAAAGAGCGATCGCGCTTTGTGTCTCGCGGAGGTGAGAAACTGGTAAAGGCTTTGGATGTGTTCCCTATCTCCACAACCGGACGCATTTGTTTAGATGGGCGCACCGAGAGTAATTATTACAAAATATTAGGTGCGATCGCCGCTATGATCAACAGAAAGATAATCTCTAGGATGTAGCTCATGAAAACACTACGATTGAGCAGACCATCCCAGAGGTAGCCTTGACGTTTAGAAATGTGCTGACGCTTGTGGGTTTTCGACCAACTGCCATAGATACCAGGGCTTTTCAAGTTGTATGTATTGGCGAGAATATACTCAATTTCGGCAACACGGGGATAGAAACCGCGCTGAAAGTGTTTCCATTGACTTTCGAGAATCCAGAAAAATAAGGGAATAGAGCAACCTATTAAGGCGATCGCACTGGCGATGGGTTTTTGCTGTAACATCAATGCTAAGACTCCCCCAGTCCCAGTAATTCCCAGGGCTTTTATCACCCAAATCTGCTTGTTATAGTCTTCAATCGTATTTTGCAGAAAAAAATATTCCTGTTTGAGCAAGTCTAATTCAAAATCATCGAGAGATTTAGGCTGGGATTCAGTTGGTAATAGGTTAGACATTGGTGATAGCAAAGTTCACTGAGATGAAATTAGCATAATTCGTAGTTCGAGAACAAAAAAGATCCCCTAACTTTTCACGGTATCTAGAAAACCTCTCTCCAAACCTCTCTCCTGCAAGGAGAGAGGCTTTGAATTCTCCCCATTCCCTGGTAGGGAAGGGGGTTGGGGGGTTAGGTTTCGCGTTAGCTTTTCCACATGACGTGAAAAGTCAGAAAAGATCCCCGACTTCTCAAAAAAATCGAGGGTCTGAGCCTCTCTAAAGTGCTGATTCTTATTTAATAAAATCTAAACTCAGATAATAAGTTACAATTTCACTCAGTAAGTTAAACCTTGTCAAAAATACACCGTTACCAGGGGTTAGGCAAGCAACATTTAATCTTTCCCTAACGCCAACATCTCACTATTCCACACACCATGAGCATCTGGAATGACTATCTCGAATCACTCAGCAATGATTATGCCCAATGGTGGAATGCTTACACGCTGACGGATGTAGTGGGACAGCAGCGAGTTGAGCATAAGCGATCGCCCCTAATGCTAAATTTTATGGTGGAGACGGTATTGCCCACCAAAGAGGAACGGAGCGAAACCCAGGAGAAAACTGAGCGTTTAGATGTATTGGCAGGGTTGCGGAAATATGCTCAAGAACACGTCTTACTGGTAGGGCGGCCAGGTTCGGGGAAATCAACGGCGTTGGTGCGGTTGTTGTTAGAGGAAGCGGAGAAACCCCTCCCCCAACCCCTCCCCGAAACGGAGAGGGGAGTTAATTCTCCCCCTTCCCTCGCAGGGAAGGGGGTTGGGGGGTTAGGTCAAATCCCCGTGCTAGTAGAGTTGCGCTATTACCAAACCTCAGTCCTAGATTTAATTCGGGATTTCTTAATGCGCCATCGCCTACTGTTGGAGACTACAACCATAGAAAAACTGTTATTTGACGGGCAATTCCTCCTGTTGGTAGATGGTATCAACGAATTACCCTCAGAAAAAGCCCGACAAAATTTATATAAATTCCGGCAAGACTACGAAAAAACCACGCCGATGATATTCACCACGCGGGATTTAGGCGTGGGGGGCGATTTGGGTATTACCAAGAAGCTGGAAATGCAACCCCTGACAGCAGAACAGATGCAGCAGTTTGTCCGCGCCTATTTGCCAGAACAGGGTGAGCAGATGTTGCAGAACTTAGGCGACAGGTTGCGGGAGTTTGGAGAAACGCCGTTGCTACTGTTGATGCTGTGTTCATTGTTTCAAGCCACAGGAGACATCCCGCCGAACTTGGGTTTAGTTTTTCGCCAGTTTACCCAAACCTATGAGCGTCAATATCGCCAAGATATCCCAGTTACAGATGAGTCTCGGCGGTGGTGGACTCGATTATTAGAACATCTGGCATTCTACATGACCACAGGGGATAAGCTGACAGAATTAAATGTTGCCATATCCAGGTCAAAAGCCGAGGAAGTTTTAACCCAGTTTTTGCAATCTGAGAAATTTGATAGACCCCGTGACAGAGCTTTAAACTGGCTGCAAGACTTACTCAACCATCACTTAATTCAAGTTGGGGCAAATGACCAAATTGAATTTCGCCACCAACTAATTCAGGACTATTACACCGCCGAATGTTTGCTCAAGCAATTACCAAACCTCGGTGATAAACGTCTCCAGCGAGAGTATTTAAATTATTTAAAATGGACTGAACCCCTGAAATTGATGCTGGAATTGGTGGATGATGGGGCGCAGGCGGTGCAAGTGGTGAACTTAGCCTTAGAGGTAGATTGGCAGTTAGGCGCAAGGTTAGCAGGTGCTGTAAAGCCAGAATTCCAACAGCAAACAGTTGATTTAGTTGCTGGGTTAGAAATTCCTCTATTATTTAAAATTACGCTTTTAGGTTTAACAAAATCTAACAAAGCGATTCCTGGGTTAATTAAATTACTCGAACATCAAGTCTCCGATGTGCGTAGGAGTGCGGCAGATGCCCTGGTAAAAATCAAATCAGAGGCAGCGATTCCTGGGTTAATTCAATTGCTTGAAGATGAAAACTCCGATGTGCGTATGAGGGCGGCATCAGCCCTGGGAGACATCAAATTAGAGGCAGCGGTTCCTGGGTTAATTCAATTGCTTGAAGATGAAAACTCCGATGTGCGTATGAGGGCGGCATCAGCCCTGGGAGACATCAAATCAGAGGCAGCGATTCCTGGGTTAATTCAATTGCTCGAACATGAAAACTCCTCTGTGCATTATTATGCGGCATCAGCCCTGAGAGACATCAAATCAGAGGCAGCGATTCCTGGGTTAATTCAATTGCTTGAAGATGAAAACTCCGATGTGCGTTCTAGTGCGGCATCAGCCCTGGGAGGAATCAAATCAGAGGCAGCGATTCCTGGGTTAATTCAATTGCTTGAAGATGAAAACTCCGATGTGCGTTTTAGGGCGGCATTAGCCCTGGGAGAAATCAAATCAGAGGCAGCGATTCCTGGGTTAATTCAATTGCTCGAACATGAAAACTCCGATGTGCGTTATTATGCGGCATCAGCCCTGGGAAAAATCAAATCAGAGGCAGCGATTCCTGGGTTAATTCAATTCCTCGAAGATGAAAACTCCCCTGTGCGTTCTAGGGCGGCATCAGCCCTGGGAGACATCAAATCAGAGGCAGCGATTCCTGAGTTAATTCAATTGCTCGAAGATGAAAACTCCTCTGTGCGTTCTAGTGCGGCATCAGCCCTGGGAGACATCAAATCAGAGGCAGCGATTCCTGGGTTAATTCAATTGCTCGAAGATGAAAACTCCTCTGTGCGTTCTAGTGCGGCATCAGCCCTGGGAGACATCAAATCAGAGGCAGCGATTCCTGGGTTAATTCAATTGCTCGAACATGAAAACTCCGATGTGCGTTCTAGTGCGGCATCAGCCCTGGGAAAAATCAAATCAGAGGCAGCGATTCCTGGGTTAATTCAATTGCTCGAACATGAAGACTTATCTGTGCGTTTTAGTGCGGCATCAGCCCTGGGAGGAATCAAATCAGAGGCAGCGATTCCTGGGTTAATTCAATTGCTTGAAGATGAAAACTCCGATGTGCGTTTTAGTGCGGCATCAGCCCTGGGAAAAATCAAATCAGAGGCAGCGATTCCTGGGTTAATTCAATTGCTCGAAGATGAAGAATTATCTGTGCGTTTTAGTGCGGCATCAGCCCTGGGAGAAATCAAATCAGAGGCAGCGATTCCTGGGTTAATTCAATTGCTCGAAGATGAAGAATTATCTGTGCGTTATTTTGCGGCATCAGCCCTGGGAAAAATCAAATCAGAGGCAGCGATTCCTGGGTTAATTAAATGGCTCGAAGATGAAAACTCCGATGTGCGTAGGAGGGCGGCATCAGCCCTGGGAGAAATCAAATCAGAGGCAGCGATTCCTGGGTTAATTCAATTGCTCGAAGATGAAAATAATATAGATAATGCGAGTGATGTACTACAAGCACTTGAAGCGATACAAGAAAACTGTAAATACTACAACTCTCTTGCTCAACCAATTACTAAACCAAACCCCCAGCTTATTAAAACTTCCATAATGCACATTCTCCACCTCTCAGACCTGCACTTTGGCACACCTGACCAAGCTAAACTTTGGTCAAACCAACTAGCAACCGACTTGCGAAATGAACTCGAAATTCCTCAACTTGATGCCCTCATTCTCTCCGGCGACATCGCCAACAAATCAACCCCCGCAGAATACGAAGCAGCCAAACAATTTTTTGATGAACTCCGCCAAGATTTCGCCCTCCAACCTGAGCAAATTATCATCGTTCCCGGTAATCATGACCTCAATTGGTCACTAGCAAAAAAAGCTTACCAATTAATTGACCGTGACGACTATGAGGGAGAACTGAAGCAAGGTGAATATATAGAAGAAAGTGCCAGTGTCATTCGTGTGCGAGATGAAGAAAAATACAATCAACGCTTTGAACACTTCAGCAACTTCTACCAAACTATCAAAAACCAACCCTATCCTCTAGACTATGACCAGCAATACACCCTCGACCATTTCCCCGACCAAAACCTGCTCATTCTAGGGTTAAACTCCGCTTGGCAATTGGATCATCATTACAAATCCCGTGCCAGCATTAATATGAATACACTCAGCAACGCCCTCACAAAAATTCGCCGCCAGCAAGAATATACAAACTGCATCAAAATAGCAGTATGGCATCATCCCCTAGATAGCGCCTGGGATGACCGCATCAAAGACCAAAGTTTCATGGAACAGTTAGCCGTCGCAGGTTTCCGCTTCTTCCTCCACGGACACGTCCACCAAGCCCAAAAAGGCTTTAATGAATACGACGCAGAACGAGGACTATTCCGCATCTGCGCGGGAACATTCGGCGCACCCACCCACGAACTCACTACCGCCGAACCTTGGCAATATCACCTAATGAAGTTGGAAAATAACACCCTCACCGTCCGCAGCCGCAAACGCAAGACAGAAAACGGCGCATGGGAAGCAGATAATTGTTGGCGACAAGGTAAGGGTAAAGGTTCGTTAGATTCTTATACAATTACATGGGAATCTTAAACTGTGCATTAATTAGCTAAATGCCGCACAATTTGGACGGGCAAGACTTGTACTGAGCTTGTCGTTCGCGTAGCGTGGCGTTAGCCATAGTATGCCCATCCCACAAGAGTTTTATTTAAAATGTTGTGCAAAATCAGGTTTGTTCAGCTTATTACCAGGAGAATCAAGTTAATTGGTGAAGCAGCGACTCGATACATTATTAGTAGATTTAAATTTATGCACTTCTCGCGCCTTAGCACAACGCTTAATTCAAGCGGGAGAAGTGACTGTTAATCAACAGGTGGTGGATAAGGCTGGGACAGAAGTTGATATTGCGGCTCAAATTAAGGTGAAAGAGCGATCGCGCTTTGTGTCTCGCGGAGGTGAGAAACTGATAAAGGCTTTGGATGCTTTCCCTATCTCCACCACCGGACGCATTTGTTTAGATGGGGGAATTTCTACAGGCGGTTTTACCGATTGCTTGCTACAAGCGGGAGCAAAACAAGTTTACGGCATTGATGTCGGTTATGGACAAGTTGACTGGGGTTTAAGAAATGATCCACGGGTGATTTTAAGAGAACGTACCAATTTACGTAATCTCACACCCGAAGATTTGTATAGTGAAGGTGACGAGATACCTGATTTGGCGGTGGTGGATGTATCGTTTATTTCCTTAACTAAGATTTTGCCGGCTTTGTGGCGATTAACTAAATCTCCCAGGGATGCAGTCTTGCTAGTTAAGCCACAGTTTGAAGTGGGAAAATCCCGTGTTGGCAAAAAAGGCGTTGTTCGCGATCCTCATGACCAAGCTGATGCTATTTTCCAAGTGTTGCAAGTGGCTTGTCAATTAGGATGGAAATACAAAGGTTTAACTTGGTCGCCGATTACTGGCCCGGCTGGAAATATCGAGTATCTTTTATGGTTAGGAATGGAAAGTGATACACCACCACCTGATTTAGATGCGATTAAACAAATGACGCAATCAGCCATTGCTGATTTACGAACAAGTTAAACATCGTAGATTAAGCATTCTATGGCTTCTGGATGGGTTTCACAGTAGCTTTCTAAAGCAGTTTTGCGATGTTTTGCTTGCTGTTGGTGCGCTTTTTCTGCTTGTAATTCTTCGACGATATCCCAAGCTACAGCACAGTTAGCCGAATTGTCTCCGTCTACGTCGCAGGTTTGACGAGCTTCTACAATAGATTCTAAGATAGCTTCATCAAGAGTTGTAGTCCCGGAGTTAACAGCAGATTGGACGGCTTCTAGGGTTTTTGTCATGATATTTTCACCTGTGTTGAGTGAGATGAACATTGACTGTAAGCTTCAGATGATCTCAAAAGCTTATACTTCCAGTGTAGATAGGCTGATCAAAAGCGTCTGGTAGTAAACACCGTAAGATGAAGGTAAAAAATCCCCAAAAATAAAATTTCTGTTTGGAGTTTTTGCCTTGATTTTTCTTTCCCTCATTTTCTTAATTTTGCATCTAAATTTGGTAATTTAGACCTGTTGTCATCAAAATTTGATGGAAAATGATTTGATCACGATTATTGATACTTTGCGCCTAATTCCTGTTGCAAGCGATACAGAATTGTATTGTGGTCAACTTGAGATAAAATCTCTTGAATGACTGTGCTAGCTCCTAATTGTCCCCAAGTACAACCTTTTTCTAAATATACTTGGGCGGCTTTACCGACTGTGTATGCACCATAACCTGCAATCCCAGATTGCGCGATCGCAGTCCCAGCGTAAGCAGTAATATTCAGAGGATTTTCACCACTGGCGATCGCTGCCGTACTTTTACCTAAACCTAGCATCAAACTACTACCTATTTCTCCTAACAGCAAACCACCAGAACTAAAGAAAATCGTCTTTAAAATTTTGCTGGCTTCATAGCTAGTCATAGGTAAGCCATATAACCGGGCAAGAGAACGAATCAAAGCTAAGTCGGCAACCGTACCACAGATGACATCTAAAACAGGTACAGGATTTAATCCTACTGCCAAGGCTTTAAATTTAGTAAATTTCCAAATAATATCTTCAGCTTCTTTGTCGCGGAAGTCCATAGTTTTTTGCGCGATCGCCTCTTCCGCATCCCGTGCTTGAATTAGTGCATTTAAAGCCAGAAGCGATCGCCCTTCCCGATTGAGAATATTTAAAATTGTCTGCTGAAGTTCCTCTATTTGGGGCTGTGGAGTCTCCCATTCATAGCTGACACGACCATCAGGCCACTCCACCCGCACTTCCATAGGTCCTGGTTCCGCCGCCACCATGACAATTTCATCCGGTAGTAAAGGCTTGGCTTGGGGATGTCCTGCGCCTAGTTGTTGCAAATTCTCATAAATTGCGGAACGGTCTGTTTCTGGATATAAATCGATTTTATTAAATACCAAAATCAGTGGCTTTTGTGCTTTTCGTAATTCCAGCAAAGCCCGATACTCAGTCCGCGTAATATCACCTGAAACCACAAACAAAATCAAATCCGCCTGACGCGTCACTTCTCGCGCCATTTTTGCCCGTGTCTCGCCCTCAATTTCATCTAATCCAGGGGTATCAATTAACTCTACTAATACCTTACCTCCTGGTTGCCAACGCACGGAACGCGGCCATTGGGTGACACCATTTAAAGGACCAGTTTGGAGAATCTTGTCTCCTAGCAAAGCATTTAACACTGCTGATTTTCCTCGACTCACCAAACCAAAAGCCGCAATTCTAATTACATTGGAGTCTAGTTTGTTGAGTGTCGAGTTCAACGCGTCTAATTCCGGTTTCAGCAAGCCTACAAATTCTGGGTTTGATGACAACTTTCCTGACTTGCGAATATATCCATACCAAGACAGCGCTTGTCTGAGACTAGCACGGGCGCGGTTTAAGTGAGTTTCTTGGAGATTACGCACGAAGTTAGATTGATTCAAGGTTGAACAAACAACAGTCTACATATCTATTTTGCGCTAATTTCTATGCTTTTAGCTTTCTTTGTTGGTCGGTACAGTATTTCTCGCCAATTATAGCTACTGGGGTTGGGGGTGCGATCGCCTACGGCGGGCGGAGCGATCGCCAGATGGAAAAAGTTTCATTTAATCCCCCACCGTCTCGCCAACAGTTGGAGGCTTTGGCTAAGGTTGTGGGAGTTGATGCTGATACGTTGCAATAAATGTTACGACCTGCTGGGGTGGGAATGAACCTTGAACCAATTCGGTTGTGTGCGGAGCGGTATGCACTTCAATGAAGTACATCATAGCCCCCTCCTCGCTTGCGGGGAGGGGGTGGGGTTCTTGTATTGATAACCGCTATATGTTGAATCTCCTTGTCACAAGATTGAATGGCAGTTGAAGGTAACGCATAAGATTGCTATTCTAGTATATAAGAACTACTTGCCAGCGCAAATAGTCCAAAAAGCGTTAGGGATTGGATAAAAAAGAATTATAATTAAGCGATCTAAACTGATAAAAACTCTATTGAGGGTTTTTCAAAGAATGATTATTTATATTTATACAGTAAATTACTTAGAGCATCTTATGGTAAACAGGAGAGAAGGGTTATGTTGGATAAACTCATAAAATATTTTGTCTACGCGACAAAAGGGTATATTACAAAAACACAGCTGATTAAGTTTTTGTATTTAGCTGATCTTTACTCTGTTAAGTGGACAGGAAAGCAACTGACTGATCTAGATTGGCGTTATTATCAATTTGGACCCTGGAATGAGAGTATAGATGCTGCTTTAAATCAAATGAATGGGAAAGAGATTATTCAAGAATCTCAGTATAATGCAACATATATTAAACCTGTGAATCAAGCTGCTCAGGCAGATGATTTAGACATACCTCTCAGTATTAAGTTTGTGCTGGATAATATTCGCAGAGAGTGGGCTGGTTCAGATAAACTGAATCAGTTATTAGAGTATGTATATAACACTGCTCCAATGCTAGAAGCAAAAAATAACCATCGCCCAGAAGAAAAAGTTAAACTTAATTTACAGGCAGAAAGAGAAAAATTAGTTAGTGAATTAGGGTTGTAAAGTGGCTGGACAAAGACCTAAACAGGGTTGGATTTATTGGATTAATCCCTATAGGGTATCTCTTCGTTGTAAACTGGGTCATGTTCATATTTATAATTTAGATGAGCCAGGTGAAGTAGAATGTCAAACTTGTAGTGAAGATATTAATTCAAGCAGGGTTTTTAGAGGAAAACATCCTTACATAATCTGGACAAGTGATCAATTTCAAGATGAGTTTGGATATAGAGCAACTTTTTCTGTGATTCCTCTGACTTCAAAAACAACATTTAATGGTTTACCAACCACATATCCAATTAACTCTACAAGTAGAAATAGTCTTGATAAAAATTCTTATGCTTTAATTCATCAAATATGTACTGTTGATGCTAATTGCTTTAAAGATTCATCAGAAAATTGGTTAAATCGAATTGGACAATTAGATAAAGCAGATAGAGAAGCTATAGAAAAACGATTAAAGTATTTTTTTAATATTCAAGATAATCCTAGTGAAGACTGGTTTGTTCAAAATGCTTCTCCAGAACTTTTGAAGAAAGTCTTTGATTATCTACCTGAAGATACAAAGAATTTAGCATTAGAAGAATTAATTAATAATTTAGGCTCATAATAAACAGGATATTTAACGCTGATAACTAATAGTTATGGTATAACCCCAGTGGCAACTAAGCACATCTGAGGGTTTTTATCGCCGATGGTTCCAACAAAAAACCCCTAGAACCTCAACGGCTCCGGGGATTTACTTCTGGCTAAATCAGCAGCTAGGAGGACTGCCTATGACTACAGTTAGTCAACCTGTGGCTGATCATTTTCTGTGCTATCGTTGGTGTGATCAAGGGCTAATGGTTTCCCTGGAGTATCTGCAACAGTCGGGACTTTGCAGTTTCTCTTGTCCATTAAAACCTCTTTGACAGAATCAGACAGTTTAACGTGAACCACACCGCCGCACTCGCTATTGATTACTTCAAAAGCAAAAAATACTAGTGCAGCTACGGTTGCAAAGGCTCCATACTTTTTGATAAGCTGGAGCCAACTGATGTTCGACATCGGTTTATTTTTAACCTCTATAAATGAATAGCCCTTCAAGTTGTAGGTCGTGGAAAACAGACAGCTTTTAGGACAGCCAAAAAACCTCTGTTCAACCTAGAACGGAGGTTTGTTATTAGCATCCTAATATGATTTTTATTTAAATGTCAAGAAAATACTTTTATCCTATTATTTAGTAATAGTAAACTATTCTTCTTCTATATCAAAACCGTAATGTTACTAAAGTTTATTCTTGCTAGTATATACTTTTACACTAAATCATGAAAAAGGGCAATGATGTCAACTTTCACTAAAAGCCTTATGCCAGCTTGTATATACCCTAAAAACTGCATAAAAAAATACATAGCTTAAAGATGTTTATATTAAGTAATATAACAAGATAGTTTTGGGGTTGTGACCCCTCATATTACTTTTTCAACACTTATTTGTGCTAGGTTTTCACAACCTTTTTCAGCATCGTTTTCAGGTTCACCTTTAACAAATAAACTGCACTGAATCGCGCATCCATGTCTACCGAGCAGACTTTTTTTTACACCCTTCACGCTTGTACAAACTAGCCTGGGTAACTATTTCAGCCATTCAGGATGTCGTCCTATAAAAGCCGTAAGACACGGGGGCTGCATTGGGTGTACACCCAAGGGCAATAAAAAACCCAGTGGCAACCAACCACCGGGCAAATACTACAACCGAAAAAACACACAGAGATAAAAGTTTTTTTATAACCACATAGCTATATAAAGATTTAGTCAATCTGGGGATACCAAGGGTAACTGGGGGTTACTTGCTGCTTAGTACGCCTGAAGGTTTCCCCGGCTGTCCCGGCTGCTATTGTCTTTTTATAGAGAAATGATAAAGCAGATGGGACAGGTGTTCTTGCCAACCACCCCTACTGACGCTTTGGACTACCAAAAGATTCTTTAGGACTACGATAGGCATACTAGGGTACAGTGAGGTACACTATAGAGGTACAGACAGCCAAGCATATCCAATGACGACTAAGGTTAAGCAATACTCAGTCAGGATAAGCCCTGAAGACCTAGAACTGGCTAAACAGAAGCATCTGGAATATTGTCAGCTACTAGGCAAAGTGATTAGCTTTAACGAATATGTGGTCACTCGGATAACTTCAGAACCCCTTGCACATAGCTAGTAAATGGCTTAAGGTTAGGACACACTTGGGACAGTCTAGGACAAGTTTAAGGGTATCCAGCTATGAAAACAAATGGAGAATAGGAGACTCGAACCCCTGACCTCTGCGGTGCGATCGCAGCACTCTACCAACTGAGCTAATTCCCCGGATGAATGCAGAGTCAATAACTCTGACAGACATATCATATATTAACACTCAGGCGCAGTAATTTTCACATCTTTTTGTGAATAAACTTCCTGTACTCGTTCTAATTCTAACTCATTGAGATAATCCACAGTCCAGTTACAGCAGCGCTGAAGCATATGAAATGGGTAGGTATTAGCTACACCAACTACCTGCATTTGCGCTTGTCTCGCTGCGGCAATCCCGGCTGGAGTATCTTCAATGGCTAGACATTCTTGGGGTTTTAAATCCAAATCAGGATATTCTTGGTTGAGACGTTCTACAGCCAGTAGATAACCATCGGGTTGAGGTTTACTGGTAGCAATGTCATCCCCCGCAACAATGACTGCAAAATATTCTGCCAGTTTAGCGCGTTCCAGTACCAGTTTTATTTCTGGGCGAATCGCGCCACTCACTAACCCTAGTTTTAGACTACGCGGATCATCTGGGGACACATTGCGCGATCGCACCTGATATATTAAGTCTTCTACACCTGGATACAATGGCAGTTTTGCAATTTTATCTAGTTGCTGCACATAAGCTTGAGCTTTGCGGTGCAGTAGTTTAGTCACATATTCTTCATTGTCCACTCTACCACGATTTTTGAGCAACTCTTGCAAACAAGCGCGATCGCTACGTCCCAGAGAAGCCTGACGCTCACTCACCTTTTGAGGTTGCAGATTTTCTGAAATCAGAATCTCGTCTATTAATTGTAAATGGATGCGCTCATCGTTAATAATCACACCATTAAAATCAAATAAAACTGCCTTTAAACTCATGTTGTTATGCCAAACACTGGAGATCCAAAGTCCTGCAAATCATTATTATCCATTGTGGTGTCTGTTGGTGTGGATATGTGCTGACGGGTTTGATTTTGCATATTTGCATCTGTGACAGAAATCGGTTTAATCCCGCTTGTTACCTGATTTATCCACCACACATCCTGAGTTCGCACCGCTTCAAACCCAGCAGCGCCCATGCGTGCGTCTAAATTATCAGCCGCATACTCACGAATATATGGCTCTTCAAAAACATCATTCAGCCAATGTAACTGACGTAAGGTATTCTGATTACCATCGAGGATTAATACTTGCCCACCAGTTACCAACAACCGGAAGCTTTCCCGCAGTATGGCTTGACAGACTAGACTTGGTGTTTCATGAAATAACAAGGATGCTGTTACTAAATCAAAATGCGCCTCTGGAAAATTGGTAGTTTCCGCATTACCATGTCGCCAGTGTATCTCTAACCCGGCATTTCTGGCTTTATCTTCTGCCCTCACCAGCATATAAGGAGATAAATCTAAACCGATAACTTCAGCTTGAGGAAAAGCCTGTTTTAACTTCAAGGTTGTGGAACCTGTACCGCAGCCTAAATCCAGTATCCGTCGCGGTTTGACTTTAATCCCATCGATTAAGGCTTGACGAACTACGGTTTCGTTGGGTGGTAAAACGTATTGAGTAATAGGATCATAGGAAACTGCTGCACTGGAGTTGAGATATCCGCCTTCAATGCCATGAAAGTTTTGCTGGCTGTAGTATGAGGGCATTATCACATCCGTTTGTCGCAGGCGATCGCTCTCTTGCTCCCAGTCAATACTATCAGAGTAACGGCGCAAAGCCTCTTCATCAATAAACGTCCGCACTACAGGGGAGAGAAATTTTTCCCAGATGGTATCTTGACGCGTAGCCATAGGATTTAACCAGATTTGATGGGTTAGTTTAATTCTTCACAAATTTTAACTAACTTTGGCTGAGACGTGCTGCTTTTGTTTTTTAGGCGATTTTATTGACATCTAAATTACATTGTATTACATTAATAATACATAAGTTATTTCAAAGTATAGAATCCCCGACTTCTCAAAGAAGTCGGGGATTCTGAACCCAGCGATATATCAAATTAAATAAAATTATGCCTTACGAAAAATTAGAAATTACTACACCATCCCCTGTTTTATCTTGGGCAAATCATCCTTTAGGGTCTGATGAAACCAAGATGGCAAAAAATGTGGCATCCCTACCATTTGTGTTTAAGCACGTAGCTTTGATGCCAGATGTTCACTTAGGAAAAGGTGCTTTAGTAGGTTCTGTTATCGCCACCAAAGAAGCAATTATTCCGGCGGCTGTGGGCGTGGACCTGGGTTGCGGGATGAGCGCTATTAAAATGCCATTTACTGCTGATCAACTCGAAGGCAAACTCAAGAAAATTCGCTTAGATATTGAAGCAGCAATTCCTACAGGGTTTAATGCTAATAAAGATGTAGAAAAATCTGCGGCTAATTGGCAACGGTGGCGTGATTTCTCCGACTTACATCCAGGTGTACAAGACCTGGAAAGCAAAGCGATGAAACAAATGGGTTCTCTGGGGGGAGGTAATCATTTTATCGAAGTTTGCCTCGATACAGAAAACCAAGTTTGGTTAATGTTGCATTCTGGTTCACGTAACATTGGAAATCAGCTAGCACAGTGCCATATTAGTACAGCCAAAGAATTAATGAAAATGGCGGGGAATAAATTACCTGACCCTGATTTATCCTACTTCATCGCTGGTACGCCAGAATTTCAAGCATACTGGCACGATTTACAGTGGGCGCAAGACTACGCACGTTTTAACCGTGATGTGATGATGGCGCGTTTTAAGCACATTATTGAGAAGTATCTAGCCGGCGGAAAGGCGACCAAACCTTTATTACAGGTGAATTGTCATCACAATTACGCTGAAAAAGAGGTGCATTTTGACGAGGATGTATATGTGACTCGCAAGGGTGCAGTTCGCGCCCAAACTGAAGATTATGGTATTATCCCTGGTTCAATGGGAGCAAAATCTTTTATTATTAAGGGTAAAGGTAATGCTCACAGTTTTTGTTCTTGCGCTCATGGGGCAGGGCGGTTAATGTCTAGAAGTAAGGCCAAAAATACCTATACGCTTGATGATTTGATTGAGCAAACAAAGGGTGTAGAATGCCGCAAGGATACTGGCGTTTTGGATGAAATTCCTGGGGCTTATAAATCCATAGATCAGGTGATGGCTAATCAAGCTGATTTGGTGGAGGTTGTCGCTACTTTGAAACAGGTTGTTTGTGTGAAGGGTTAAACGCAGAGGTGCGCGGAGGTTAGCGCAAAGGTACGCTGAGAAATATATAACCTTTGTAGAGACGTGATATGTCACGTCTCTACATTTTTGGGAACGTCTCTACATGGTTAGGGATTGAGGGTTGCTTGAAATCAGTTGTGCTAGGTCTTTGAGGAAGGCCGCAGCGTCAGCACCGTAAATAATTCGGTGGTCACAAGTGATGTTGACTTGCATTTGTTGACGGACTCCAAATAAACCGTCGCCTGTGGCTACCACTTGGGGACGGGATGCACCAATGGCTAAAATTGAGCCTTGACCGGGGGGTAATATGGCATCAAATGTGTCTACGCCAAACATTCCCAAGTTAGACAGGGTAAATGTCCCACTGTTGTATTCTTCGGGTTGTAGTTGTTTGGCTTTAGCTTTCTCTACCAAAGATTTCCAGGTGCGGGAAAGTGAATAAATATCTACCAAGTCTGCTTTTTGCAACACTGGTGTGATTAATCCGCCATCATCCATTGCTACGGCTACGGCAATATTGATACCAGAATGATAAACAATTCCCTGGTCTGAATAGCTGGCATTTAATAATGGATGTTTTTGTAATGTCACCGCTACGGCTTTGGCCAATAGCGCTGTCATGGTTACGCCTTTGGATTTAATTTGTTTGTAAAGTTTATCTAAGCCATCGGTGCTAATTGTGTAACTTACACGGAACTCTGGCACAGATAGACTAGCTACCATGTTCCGCACTACAGCATTTTGGAAGGTAGTTAGAGGCACTGTTTGACCAGGAACCACTGGTACGGGTGCGGGTGCGGGTGCAGGTGCGGGTGCAGGTGCTGGGGTGTAGGTGGGTTTTGGTGCGGCGGCGGCGGGCTGGCTTTTATTCACAGATGATTCGACATCTTCGGCGACGATGCGACCATAGGGGCCACTACCTTGGAGGGTAGTTAAATCAACTTTGAGTTCTTTAGCCAATTTGCGGGCGCGGGGTGAAACTACAACTCTTCCTTCTCGGTGGTTGTTTCCGTTTTGAGTAGCCAAGGCAGGTGTTCCCACTGAGGCTGTGGCTGCAACTGGTTCGGGGGTGGAGGTTGGGGTGGTTGCAGCTGACCCGGAGTTAGCCAAATTCTTGGCGGTGGCGATTTCGGCTTCTGTTTCGACTACGTAGGCGATCGCCGATCCTACAGGTGCGCTATCACCAGCTTGGACTATGATATGGGCAAGATATCCTTCATAGAAGGTTTCCACATCCATATCTGCCTTATCTGACTCCACCACCACCACGGTTTCGCCTTTTTCCACTTTATCGCCCGGCGATTTCACCCAGGAAACGATTTTTCCTTCGGTCATGGTGGAACTCAGCGCCGGCATAAATACTTCGTGAATGCTCATAAAGTGGTATCAGATTCAATGGTTTATGGACTTTAACAGCTTTTGCTAAATTAAATTGTATCTTGGCTGAGGAGTTGTCAATCAGTGAACAGTGAGCAGTTATCAGTGATCAAGGCGGATGGTGGGAGATTTCAATCAGTCAACAGTGAACAGTTATCAGTGATCAAGGCGGATGGTGGGAGATTTAGACCCGCCACCAACGCCTACCACTAATACAGTGAACATTTATCAGTGAACAAGACATGAGGTAGAGGACTTAAACCCAATTATGTCTCTTGACTGATAACTGATAACTGATAACTGATAACTGTTAAACGTCGCCGCGAATATCTTCGACAACGCCATCGCGCAACAGGATTTCTACCTGCATTTTACTAATCAAGTTATCACCTTTTTCGACCCGGAAAAAGCCTTCCATTTGAAATTGATTGACTTCTTGATCCAATTCTAGAAACTGTACTTGCTGGAGATTTTGCAGCAATTGATTTTTTTGCTCTAGCAGTTCAGTTTTCTTTTGATTGACTTGGCCTTGGATACCGTCAATTTGTTGGAGGGTTTGAGGTCCTGGTGGTTGTAGACTCTGCTTTTGAATGGCTGCAATTGCTCTTTGTCCTTCGACATCGAGCTGTTGCAGTTGCTGGTCATTTTGATTGATTTGTGCTTGCAGTTGCTGTTGTACTTCCTCTTTCCACAGGGGAGTAACTATGACTTTGACATTAACAACGCGCTTCAGCAGCAAGTTAGGGTTGGAGACATCCATAAATTCACGTTCACTCTATAGTTAGCAGGTGGAATGTTTATCGGGTATACATTCCGTCAATAATATCGCGATAGCGTTCCGCGACTACGTGCCGCCGAACTTTCAGGGTTTGGGTCATCAAGCCATTTTCCTGAGAAAAGGGTTCGAGAATCAGCCTGAACGGACCAATACGATCATCTGGTCGATAACCAGGACGGTTCTGCACTTCCCGATTCAATTCTTGTCGAAACAAGTCCTGGATCATTTTACTCTCCAGATCAATAGATTTGCTGAGTTCTGAAGAGTTTTCTTCTGATAGCGGCAGTTGTAGATTTTGACTGGCTGCCCATTTTTCTAGGGCTTCGGTGTTGGGGACAATCAAAGCCCCGATGCTGCGCTGATCTTGTCCTACTAGCATAATTTGATCCACGTAGGGCGATCGCAAACAAGCATCTTCAATTGGTTGCGGTTCGATATTTTCCCCATTGGTCAAGACAATTGTATCTTTTGCCCTACCAGTCAGCACCAAGTCGTTTTCTGGTGTCACCCAACCCAAGTCGCCGCTATTAAACCATCCCTCGGCATCAATTACCTTAGCCGTTGCTTCCGGGTTTTGATAATAGCCTTGCATAACTTGCTGGTCCTTTCAATAGCACCAAACCTCGTTGACCCACAGGTAAAGGCACTTTGGTTTCAGGATCTACAATTTTTACTTCTGTGCCGGCGATTGGCTGTCCGGATGAACCCCGGACATTATGCCAAGGACGACGGGCGTTAGCGACAGGAGAAGTTTCTGTTAAACCGTAACCCTGCAAAATCTCCACACCAATAATTTCAAAAAAGTTATCTATGTGCCTCGGTAATGCCCCACCACCGGTAATGACGTGCTTCATGCGTCCACCTACGGCTTCGCGGACTTTGGCATAAACTAGGCGTTCTCCCAGGGCATGAAAGGGCGACAAGGACAATGCTACTATTTTCGCAGTGAATTTCTCCAAGCTTGAGGCATGAAGATGATTTAAACTCAATCCTTGGGCAATGCGTTGTTTTTGGATATAAGTTTCACTCATTCCCAGCAAAAAGTTAATCAAGCGTTGCTTGTTGGCTGGTTGTTCGCGAAACTGCTTTAGCACTCCTTCATGAATGGATTCCCACAGGCGCGGAACTGCGATCATGTAATGAGGTTTAAATTTCTTCAAATCCTGTTTGACAGAACGCAAGTTAGTATAAATTTGCGTACAACCTTGAGAAAGTAAGAAATACTCGCCACTGCGTTCATAACTGTGCCAAGAGGGCAGGATACTGAGAACGATATCTCCTGGCTGTGGTTGTACTACTGTACCCAGGATTTTGACTTGGTGTAATAAATTGTTATGGGAGAGCATTACACCTTTGGGTTTACCTGTAGTCCCAGAAGTATAAATCAGCGTGGCTAGGGTGTCACCTGGTTGCTGAACCCGCTTCAGGGTATGATTGCTACCAATTTCTAGTAATTGGGAAAAGTTCAGCACTGTGGGAGTAGCTGCTGCTGGTGGCGTTTCATCTGAAAGTAAGATGATTAGTTGAATGGGTAGATCATTGAGCCTGTCGCCGAGTTTGTCTAGTGTGTTTAAATCTTGGACTACTAAGGTTGTGCTGCCACTATTAGCGATAATAAAGAGGAGTTCTTCCCGTTCGGCTTGGGAACTCCGCACTGCATTAACTGCACCAGCCGTCATCATCCCCTGATCGGCAATGAACCACCGGGGACTATTATCGGCTATTAGAGAAATGCGATCGCCTGCTTTAACTCCTGACGCTTGCAACCCGGCGGCAAATTGTTGAATTTGATCTGCTAGCTGGGTATATGTAATTTTTACTTCTGGTTGACTATTGGGATTATGTAGGGCAACGATATCACCAAATTTTTTGGCTGCCAATGGCCAAATTTCTGGTAGTAAGACTACATTGGTATAGTCAGCCATACGCTGTAATTCTTGGCTTTCTCGCTTGGTAATCTTAGATAAATAAGCAGGCGCAGCTTGAATGTTCGTCATCACACATCTCCATAAATTTAGTAAACTTGTTTGTTCCAGATGATTCTGCTATTAAGCTATATTACTTCTGTTCAATAAGTACATAGCTTACTGCGTAAGATACTTCACAACTTTAACGGTTGTATTGATAAATATGTATGTTAAAGTTAATTTATATAAAGTAAAAGCAATGGATGATTTTGATATTCACTTGCTTTAGTTGTCTCGGCGACAAAAAACATCAGACCACCTATTTGTCAACGGGGGTGATTACCTATCAACTTCATGGATGCTTTATTGCTAACTTTCATCAATGCTGCCGCCTGTTTAGCATTGCCCAAATTACTCTCGACAATTCAGGATCGTAAATTCCAAATTTCTCAACCATTGAAACAGGGTTCAACGTCTCTAAAAGCCAAAATAGAAATTACTAGTTTTCCCTACTGCACAACTTACCTATTGACAGGTAGAGAATTCTGTAAATTCAGACCTCAATTCTGTTCTAAGTGTTCTCCAGACTAATAGATATCTGGTGAAAATAAAATATGCGTGATCACAGAACCGTTGTAGAGAGGTGACATATCACGTCTCTACAATGTTTGTCACCAGATGTCTAATGTACTGTTTCCAGGTACTAAGCTGTTGCGTAATTCGTACCAATTTTCAATTAGAATACATTCATTACCATCATTTCCAAACTAAGCAGCACAAAACTCAAATAGTTGTGCTGCTTTTGGGGTTGCTGAACTAAAGTATGAAACGCCAAAATTACCTTTCTTTTGATCTTCCTACTCTTGGAGATCGTCTTCGCTTAGGTTTCAAAAAAAAGCGCCATAGCACCTTTGCTTGTTAGCGTAGCCCGACTAATTCATCTTTGAAATCAGCAACGCCCTGCTTTTTCAGTGCATTGAAGATTTCCTAGATATTCCAGCAGTGGTAGATTAGCCGACAGGAAATAAATAGCTAATCCTCCAGATTATAGAAATTATTTTATTACTAAAGTTAGATGCATAAACACATCAAGTTTATGATACTATTCAGCTTATATAGGACTCATATTTGATTTAGGAAAAAATTTAAGTATTGTAGGGTGCGTTAGGATGAAATCCGTAACGCACGCACCATTATTAAGACTTTGGTGCGTTACGCTACCGCTAACACGCCACTACTGGTGTGACAAGCTTAAAATAGTGCATTAGGAAAAAAGCAGAAAACATTGATTTATCCCAATTTTCTCAAAAATCTATTGCAACATTTTAGCCTTGCCACGCCACTACGTGTCTGTTCAATAATCAAATCGGATTCCTATAGATAAATTGATGGTTACGATATACAACACATTTCATTTTTTTGAGGTACACTAGGGCGGGCATCTTTGCCCTCCCCCACAATATTTTCACTATTGCTTTTGTACCTCATATACCTGCAACCTGCTATATATGAGTCAATAAATACAGCACTTTGTGTAACGGTTTGGTACAAAATGAAATCCTATAACCCTTGTCCCATAAACCTTTTAGATATTTAGGTGTGGTACTTTGAAAATAAAAGTGCTGTATATTTATCTGACTTATACAGTTTAGAAGATCAACAAAATTATATATATAAATGATGATTCAATTATGCGTCAAACTAAGAAGTAGTAAAAAATAATTTTTAACAAGCAAGAGGATAATATATGAATTTGATGGATGGTCTATTGCTGACACTGTTCAACACTGTTGTCTGTATTATATTCCCCAAGGTGCTATCTGTGATAACTGCCAAAGGCGAAAATCCAGCACCATCAACGCCTGCAATCCAATCGCCAGACTCTAGCAGCGAAATTCCCGGTGTTATGGATGCAGCTTGATTAGGGACTTCCAAGGCGGCGATCGCTTAGTAGAGGTGCAGATCACTATCTGCTAGCATGAGCAGAAATATCCAAAAATTTACTCATTCTTAGGAAAACTTTACTATAAGCGATCGCCATTATTTACGGCTTTCTCTGCGCCACTTTTCCCTAACTAAGCGAATTTCATCAAAAGTATAGTTTTCACCCAATTGTTCTTTAACTGGAGTTAGGGAAATATCACCCAAAATTTCTAAAACTTGCCAAATTTTTTGTTGATGTTCTAGAGGGACTAACTGATTTAAATCTACAGGCTGATTTTTTGCCATTAACTTAGAAAGATGAGTGAGAATTGTCGAAGGGCTAAGATTGCGTTTGTTGGCAATTTCGGGAATACTCAAACCTTCTTGATGCAGCCTTAATGTCACCAATTCACTATCATTAGGTGAATTATTCTCAGCTATGGAACCTAGAGAATAACTTTTTTGTGCTGGTTCACCTCTTTCTTGACGGTAGGCTGTAATTTCTGCCAAGAATTTTTTCCCATACTGAGCTAATTTGTGACTACCTACTCCAGAAAGTTTGGCAAAGTCGGCTAAAGATTGGGGTTGGGCTTGTGCCATTAACTTCAGGGTAGAATCCTGAAAGACAACATAGGGCGGTACAGACTGTTCATCAGCCAATTCTTTGCGGAGCGATCGCAATCTCTGTAATAATAATTCTGCCTCAACAGCTTTGTCACTCTCTCCGACTAAACTCAACTTTTGGGCGATGGGAACAGCAAGAGAAACAGTGCGCTGTCGCTTCATGACTTCCCAACTCAAAGGATTAAGTTTTAAAACCGAGTAACCATCATTGGTTTGTTCTAACAAGCCTTGATGTAACAAAGAACGCCCCAACATTCGCCATTCATCCAAAGTTTTATCTTTACCTATACCGTAAGTAGAAAGTTTATCGTGTTTATTTTGGATAACTTTTTGACTTTTAGATCCCCGCAACACCTCAATAATGTGTAGCATCCCATATCTTTCCTGACAACGCGCCACACAAGATAAAAACTTCATGGCTTCAATTGTCCAATCTTGTACAGGTTTAGGATAACGACAATTATCACAGTTACCGCAATTACCTGGAAACCGTTCCCCAAAATAACCTAATTGAATTGTCCGCCGGCAATCTGTACCTTCAGCATAATCTATAACTTGACGTAGCTGTTGTTTAGCAATTAATTGTTCTTGAGGATCAGTTTTTTGGTTAATACTCCATTCAATAGTTTTAATATCACTAAAACTAAAAAACATGGTACACCGGGAGGGTTCGCTATCCCTTCCCGCCCTACCCGATTCTTGATAATAACTTTCTAAATTTCGGGGTAAATCAAAGTGAACAACTAACCGCACATCTGGCTTATTTATTCCCATTCCAAAAGCAATTGTGGCTACCATTACCCGGACATCATCGCGAATAAATCGAGTTTGATTTTTGGAACGTTCTTCATCACTTAAACCAGCATGATAAGACAAAGCCACAACTTTATCATTTTGCAGTTTAAATGTGAGTTCATCGACTTTTTTCCGAGTTAAGCAATAGATAATTGTCGAACCATCAGTTTCTCGAATTAGTTCTAATATTTCCGCGTAAGCAGACTTCGATTTAGGACGAACTTCGTAATAAAGATTTTGCCGATTAAAGCTGGCGAGGTGAACGATAGGTTGCTTTAACCCTAATTGTTGAATGATATCACCACGGACGCGATCTGTAGCTGTAGCGGTGAGGGCAATAGTGGGAACATCTGGGTAACGCCTTCGCAGGGATTTCAACTGGCGGTATTCTGGACGAAAATCGTGTCCCCATTCAGAAACACAATGGGCTTCGTCAATGGCGAAGGTAGAAATACCGATTTGGTGATGTACTAAATCTAAAAAGGGCAGAAATCTTTCACTTAAAAGGCGTTCTGGGGCGACGTAGAGTAATCTCACCTTACCATTGCGGATGGCTTCTTCGCGCGATCGCACCTTATGAGGATTCAGACTGCTATTGAGAAAAGTTGCCGAAATATTATTATTTCGCAGTGATTCCACTTGGTCTTGCATCAAAGCGATTAACGGTGAAACCACTACCGTTAAACCTGATTTTATCAAAGCTGGTAACTGAAAACACAGAGATTTCCCCCCACCAGTCGGCATCACCACCAGCAAATCCCGATTTTGCAGCGCATCTTCAATAATTTGCCGTTGTCCGGGGCGGAATTGGTCGTAACCAAAGTTATGTTTTAGCGCTTGTTCGAGATTCGGGTACTGAAGCATGGCGATGAATCTTTCAGGGGCGTTTTGTGTCTCTCGTTACGAGAATAACAATATTTTGACACTCCTCAGCCTCAAGGCATGAGGATTCTTGGTTCAACGAGTCCACTTAGCCTAGACTCCTTGCGGTATCTAGACCAGAGGTGGTTCTCTCCCCAAGCGTTAACTTTTGGTCTGCCCGACCATAGTTGCATTGTTGCAATATTTGTTTGATTGAAGTTTAGTGCTGTTCGTCTAGTACCTATGAATCTTTTACCTACTTCCAGGTAATACTAGAACTACGAAGTAGAATCCCCTAGATTCAGTTGTCAAGGTGCAGCGTCTACGTGTTAGGTAGCAATAGGGTTTTTTAAGTGGTTAATTACCCCTCCACATCTCCTATTGTACCAAAAGCTGTTTTAGAATGACGGGATTTTCAACCCAATTTTTCAATAAAAGCCCTGGTGAATAGAAGTCGCAGTCATCCGGGAAATTAAAATTATAATTAAAATTAACCAGCAAAAGGCATGACCGCAGAAAACCAGCAAAGCCTTACTAGGAGACAGAAAATAATGGTCAGCAGCCTGAAAGAACTTTTAAACGATAGTTATGTAAATTCTCAGATTGCTGTAATTTTCTGGTTTTTGTCCTCAATATAGCGGTATGCACTTAGATGAAGTACATGATAGCCCCCTCCTCGCTTGCACCGGAGGGGGTTGGGGGTGGGGTTATTGTATCTCACTCAACCGAGAACCGCGATAATGATGAATTTTATTTGTTGTCTTCCCCCATTTCCCCAAATATATGACACAAGAATTAAAAGACTGAATCAAGAGATATTAATTAATTTTGCTAGCAAGCTTTTACATTTAACTTATAAATATCAGGCTAAAGAATTACCAGATATTATTGATCATTATTTAGCCGAATTACCAGGAGGTCAAGATTGGTTTGAATAGAGATACTTTACAAATATCTTCTTAATATCCACCTAATTAATCCTTAAACCAGAGAATCAGGCAAAAGCTAACTCTACCTTTGCCCGATTATGCACAACAAAAAGTCCGGAGAATAATTCAAGAATTATCTAGGATGAATGTGCCGTCTATTACCCCAGCCGGGATTGACAATAGCTGCCAAATCTTCGTCCGACAATTGACTAATTTCATGTTCTAGTTCTTCAATTGTAAAGTCATAGCCACTCTCTCTAGCAATCTTGATGAAGGCTTCTGGATGATCTGAGGCTTTGAGTCTTGCTTGTAATGCTTGGTCTTCTTTAACAGCTTGCAAAAGTTGGGCAGTTTTTTCCTGTGCCATTATATTCTATTTCCTGCTTTAAAATATCAAATTGAAAAGTAGAGTTGATGTTATTGAAATTAGCATCAATGATTAATATTCCTCTACTTTTAGATGATCACATGATTTTTATGGCTTTGTCTTGTACCATTAGAAGGAAATCTGCGAAAAAAGCTTCAACAATGGCGGGATTTTTATCTTTTGCTGATCTGAGGCGCGAACAATTAAAAAAAGCTAGAGAGTCACTTCTGCTATATAAATGTTAGACAAAGCTAGACATTTACTTCTTGCGTCAAAGGGAGCATGGGAGCGGTTATCCCTCAGCAAGCTTTCAAGGTTTAGCCAACCTTGATAAAACTATTGCTGCGTTTAAATCTCTGTCCATCGAATGCCCACAATTGTGGCAATTGTAAACTCTTTCTGAAAGCGGCATATCTTGAATATGCCCACAATTAGAACAGGTTTTAGTTGATGGAAACCAACGGTCAGCAATAATTATTTCACAACCAAACTTTTACCTTTTTCTTTAATCCAATCAAACTCTGGTTTTACATGGTTATTAAAGAACTTTTTTAATATGTATTTATTGGGCTTAAATCCATCTTTGTAAAGTTGTTTCCAAGTAGCAAGACCCCAATTGTAAGTAAACTTCGCTATTCCTGCGTGTTTACTCATGATTGTCTCTTGATTCTTGGTTAGTTTCAACTTTGTTTTAATGGATAAAAGCATTGTTCGACCTTCAACACTGTATTTCTTGGTTGTCCAATTCTGCTAGGTCATGTACTGGCTTGTCAATAGCATTTTTGAGATTGTTTTTAATTTCTTTAGAGTAATTTCTTAACCCATACAATCTACAAGAAAAGCCATGAATGATAGCCATTAAATCTTCCACTAATTCTTGTTGAGGCGATAATGATTCTTGATTAGCTACAATTATTTCGCAACCAACAGAGTTGGATAACTCCTGTATAAATTCAAAAGCAAAACGACACATTCTATCTTTATGAGCTATTACAATAATTGCGATTTCGCCTTGAAGCATAGACATCATAATTGATAAGAACTTCTTTCTTTTAAAGTTTAAGCCTCCGCCAATCTCCGATACCCATTCGTCAACAGCTAAACCCCTGTTTAAACAAAATGTCTCCATAGCGGTGATTTGATTCTTCAACTCTGGTTTCTGTCCATTAGAAGAAACGCGACAATAAACGATGTTTTTGCGATTTTGTTCTGTAGGTTTTAATCCCTGAGCAATCAATAAGTCGTTTTCAGTATAAAATCGATGTCCCGATGGTGTTCTTTTGGCAGGTAATTTCCCAGAATTGTCCCATCTCTGCAACGTTTTCACAGAAACTCCCATTTTTTCGGCAAATTCATGTGGTTTAAACATAAATACACTTATAGCTTTGTCTATAAGTGTATAAGTATGTCTATTTAATTGTCAACTTAGGATAGCTCTAGCTGATCAATTATAGGCAAAAAACAATTAATCAAATTGGCGTAAATCAGCCACGCATTACAAATGCCTAAAATTTTTACCTAAATTTTGCCGATGTTGTGCAGTCCTAAAATTACACCAGCACCTAAGATATGACCAAAGGCACTAGTTGCTAGTACCGCAGGTAAACCAAAACCGCCAAAGAAATTGGCTGAAGGTAGGGCTGGTTCAACGCTAGGGTACTTGATGGTAAATTTGCCAAAGGCAATGGCAACGATGTTGGCTAGAATCATAATCACACCAACAGTAGGACTCCATTCCAGAGGTGTGGTTACAGCAGCGAGTAAGGTTGAAGGAAACACCTGATTAGCTCCTGAAAATATTTAAAGGGTTAGAAACATAATCTAAATATTTCCGCAGTAATTTCAATAAAAATCTGGATTTTGCATCATTATTTAACAGTTATTCTTAATCCTTCATATATCAATAGTGCTGTTAGTATCAAGCAGGTAATTTTTGGTAATGATTCTGTTATACCTCTACACCCAAATTTCTCGCTCAGAATTGCAGCTAGACCACGATTTGCGGCTTACTTGTATAAACTTATTGACAATAGTTTGTATTAATGCTCAAATAAATATTAGGCGTATGGAGAAAAGTAATAATCGAAATGGGAGTTTTTAAGTTGTGGTTTCCAGTGCGATCTGCTTGCAGCAGCGCTTCGCGATCGCCAAAAGCTTTCATCGGCGAATTGCGCTTACGGATACTAGGCGATCGCCTCATATTAGGAACATTTTTTCTATGTGTAGCGCTGCTGTTAGTTACAGGAATTTCCCTGTCATTTGGTGCAGTAGCCATGACTCCCAATCAGTTATGGCTAGCAGTTATTCGCCAAGGTGATCAACTCCATCAAACAATTCTCTGGGACTTGCGCCTACCTCGCACCTTGGCCGCATTGCTTGTGGGTGCAGCCTTGGGAATGTCAGGCTCATTATTACAGGGAATGCTGCGAAACGGACTAGCCAGCCCGTTTTTACTCGGTATTTCCGCAGGTGCTGGTTTAGCGGCTGTCGCCATGCTGAGTTTAGGTGTATTGCAGACTTGGGTTCCTTTAGGGGCTTGGGCTGGGGGCTTATTGACAACTATTATTGTTTACCTGTTAGCCCGAACTAATCAGGGAATTTCAGTGGAACGATTGATTTTAGGTGGAGTTGCAATTAGTTCTCTATTTGGTGCGATTCAATCTGTGCTGTTATTAATGGCTGAAGATGGTCAAATCCAAACAGCTTTGAATTGGTTAATTGGGAGTTTAAATGGGCGCGGTTGGAGTGACTTAACCATCTCAGGTGCTTATATTAGCGTCGCCTTGTTATTTGGATGCTTGTTAGCCCGTGCTGTCAACTTGTTGAACTTGGGTGACGAATTAGCCATAGGACTGGGTGTTTCCGTTTTGCGATCGCGCATTTTGATTGGTGGTACAGCTACACTATTAGCAGCAGGAGCCGTCAGTATAGGTGGTTTAATCGGTTTCGTCGGTTTAATCGTTCCCCACGGAATCCGCTTAATGGTGGGTACAGATTACCGTGCAGTTTTACCACTCAGTGCAATTGGTGGGGCGTTAGTTCTCAGCTTCGCAGACTTACTTTCACGCCTCGGTGCTGTAGAACTTCCTGTAGGTGCTGTCACCGCCTTATTGGGTTCGCCGCTATTTATCTATTTACTATATAAGCGCCAATCAGGAATTTAATAAATCTGGTAGCGAAGCTTTTATTTAATAATCACAATTTTTAGGTAAAAACCAGTGAAACAATATCCCATCTTTTTCAGCATAGCTCTGCTGAACCTATTTGTCATACCCACAGCTTTCGCCCAAGTAAATAATATCAAATTACTGAGTCAAGAACCTGTAAATATTCCCGTAGATCAACAAGCAGAGTCAGAAGAAAAAGAAACTTGTCCCCCAGATTTTGACCCCGATAACCCAGATGAAGACCGAGAATTTGATGATTGCGATGAAGCAGAAAACGAAAATGAAATTCAAACTAATGATTCCGGGATAGAAATTACAGTTACAGGAACTCGCACCCCCAGAGCAATTATTGATTCAGTGGGAACAATTAGCGTCATTGATGATCAAAAAATTGAACGAGATTTTATCCAGGATATCAAAGATTTAGTCCGTTATGAACCAGGAATATCTGTGCGCGATCGCCCCTTGCGTGAAGGTAACTCTAGTATTAATATTCGAGGTATTGAAGGGAACCGTGTCTTAATTCAAGTTGATGGTGTGAGAGTTCCAGATATTTACTTTAATACTGGTCGAGATTTAGTCGGATTTGACTCAATTCAAAGAGTAGAAATTATTCGTGGACCCGCTTCCACTCTTTACGGTAGCGATGCTATTGGCGGTGTAGTTTCCTTCACAACCAAAGATCCAGAAGATTATTTAAGCGTTTTTGGTCGTCCATTTTATATCAGTGGAAAACTCAGCTATAATACCCCTGACTCTAGTTTTTCTCCATCAGTCACATTAGCAGGAAAAAGCGGCAACTTATCAGGTTTAGTGCAGTATACACGCCGTGATGGAAGTGAAACTCAAAACTTCGGCGGATTAGATCCCAACCCTCAAGATTTTGGCAGTAACAACTTCTTTAGTAAAGTAGTTTTAGAACCAAACGATAATCATATTTTCCGCCTCACAGGAGAATTATTTGATCGTAGCGTCAACACTAAAGTTAGAACCGCACAAACAGCCACAACCCTCAGTCAAACTGCGTCAGATTTTACCAGTCGAGGACGCATTAGTTTAAGTCATGAGTATACCAATCCTAACTTAAGTTCATTTTTGCAGTCAGTCAAATCACAGATTTATTACCAAACTGCTGAAACCACAGAAAATGTCGAAACCCGAACAATTAACAGAGCAAATCAAAATTTACGCCGCATACTAGAAACTGGTTTTAACCAAGATGTTATCGGTGGTGATGTGCAATTTACCAGCAAATTTTTCACAGGAGATGTCAGCCATCGCCTAGTTTACGGTTTTGATTTGTTTAACACTTCCACCAGTCGTCCCAGAGATTCCACATCATTTAACGAAACCTTGGGAACCAGTACAAAAGTTGTGAACAGCGAACTTTTTCCCAATAAAACTTTTCCTGATACCGATACCTTCAGAGGTGGGATTTATATTCAGGATGAAATCGAATTTGCCGATGGTCGTGTTACTTTAATACCTGGAATTCGTTACGACTATTATCAACTAACTCCTTACTCAAACGACGTTGCTTTTAATAACATAAATACAGAAAATTACCAAGTAGAAGGCTTTTCTGCTTCCGCCTTTTCACCCAAATTAGGTATAATTGCCAAAATCACCCCAGAAATATCACTATATGGACAATACGCCCGTGGTTTCAGAAGTCCACCTTATGATGATGCGGCGATCGCATTTACTAACTTCCTTTTCGGTTATACTGTTTTACCAAACGCTGATTTAAAACCTGAAACAGTAGATAGTTATGAACTCGGTATCAGAGCCAACTATCCCCAAGGTAGTCTGAGTCTCACAGGGTTTTATAATCGCTACGACAACTTTATTGAAAATGTCGGAATTGGCCCTGATAATAGAGGACTTTTGCAATTCCAATCCCAAAACATTAAAGGAGCCAAAATTTATGGTTTAGAAGCCGGAGGAGAATATCGCTTTCAAGAATCTCCTGGTGGTTTGAGCTTATTTGGAACCTTAGCTTATGCTGTAGGAGACAACTTAGAAACAGACCAACCCTTAGATTCAGTAGACCCCTTCAAAGCCATTGTAGGGTTACGTTATCGTTCAGCCGCAGAAATTTGGGGTGCAGAATTAACTACCACTTTGGTAGCAGCTAAAGATAGAGTTAGTAATGAAAACTTCTTTAAACCCCAAGGTTATACAACAGTTGATTTACGAGGTTTTTACAACTTTAATGAAAATACTACTTTGAACCTGGGTATTTTCAATTTGTTTAATCAGCGATATACAGAATGGTCTACCGTGAGAGGAGTGAATAACGATAACGCATTCTTAGACTTATATACCCAAACAGGAATTAACTTTTCAGCCAGTTTAAGTGTACGCTTTTAGGAGAATAACTGGCAAAAAAGGTATAATTCGCTTGTATGTAGTTGCGCTTTAGCGCTAAAGCGCAACTACAAACCATGATCGTTTATTCAACCGAACTACAAATCAATCTTATGTATCAAAAAAAAATTCTTTTGAGTTTAGCACTCTTATTAAGTTTATTCTTAACCGCTTGCAATAATCCCACAGTCCAACAGCCACAAAGCACACCTGCAACTTCAATACAATCAACCAATAATAATCAGCAAAAACCCCAAGTATCTGCTCAAAGAATCGTTGCTCTCACATCATTATCTGCTGACATAATTCAACAACTTGACCAAAGTAAACTGGTAGGAATTACAGGTAGCAGCTTACTAAATAAAGACCCACGCTTTCAGGATCTTCAGCGCGTCTCCCAAGGTCAAACTCCCCCTAATTTAGAGAAAATTATCGCCCTTAAACCTGATTTAGTCATCGGTGCAGAAGGCTTCTCTGATCAAACATTGCAACAACTGAAAAAACTGGGAATTGCGACCTTTTCTACCAAAGTAAATAGTTGGGACTCTCTCAAAGAACTTACTAAAACCTTAGCTGGTTTTATCGATGCAGATCCCACGCCATTATTAAACCGCTACGAAACTTTTTTATCCAAGGATATCCAACCAAGTGATTCTACTTTAGTGCTGGTAAGTCGTCAACCAATATTAACACCAAATAAAAACAGTTGGGCGGGAGATTTATTAACACAATTCAAGGTCAAGAACCTAGCAGCAGAATTACAAAGTACCAGTCCTATCCGTGGTTACATCACACTTTCAGCCGAGAAAATTTTAGAAGCAAATCCCGAAGTGATTATTTTAATTAGTCCTCCCCAAGGGGGTTCACAAACCGCACTTTTAGATTCCTTCAAAAAAGAAAGTTTTTGGCAAAATTTGCAAGCTGCAAAAAACAACCAAGTATATGTATTTGATTATTACGGACTAGTAAATGCTGGTAGTATAGATGCGATAGAAAAAGCCACTCAGCAGCTAAAACAAGCCTTATCTAGACAACAGCCAGGATAAAAGCTTGTATATCCATTTCCGGCGATCGCAACCATTACCAGATCCATTGCTCTCAAAATCAACTACACTCAAAGTAAGACTGATTATTTGCAGCTTCTGTTATGTCCTCAATTATCGATTCTTTGCCACCTGCTCTCGCTAAAATCGTCCAGCGCTTCCAACGTGCTACAGAACCGAAGCGGCGCTACGAACAATTAATCTGGTATGCTCAGAAGTTGAAGGACTTCCCAGAAACTGGCAAAGTCCCAGAAAACAAAGTTCCTGGCTGTGTATCTCAGGTTTATATTACCGCAGCCCTGGATGATGGTAAAGTTGTATACCAAGGCGATTCTGATTCCCAGTTGACAAAAGGATTAGTAGGGCTTCTAGTTGAGGGCTTAAATGGACTAACTCCTACGGAAATTGTGCAACTCACCCCAGATTTTATTCAAGAAACAGGTTTAAATGTCAGTCTGACACCTTCCCGTGCGAATGGATTTTTTAACATTTTTAAAACCATGCAAAAAAAAGCACTTGACTGTAAGTTAGATTTACCCAGCTAAATCAATTAACGATGAGCAATTTGCTTGAATCTTACCTTCCTTCTCCCCTCCTCGCTTGCGGGGAGGGGCTGGGGGTGGGGTTCTTTAATTTGATAATTTTTATACAAACTAAAATTGAGCCTTATGTCAACGAATTTACTATCAACCTATGATCCTCTGGGATTTGGTGGAACAGTTCACGAATATACCTGGAGTTGGGAAAACCAACCATTAAGGGTGATTTACGAAACCATCGGGACAGGTTCACCCCTTCTAATACTACCAACTTTTAGTAGCGTTTCCACACGCGGGGAAATGGGAGAATTAGCTAAATTACTAGCTCCCCACTTTCAAGTTACAGTGGTAGACTGGCCGGGGTTTGGACAATCTTCCCGTCCGAGTTTAAATTATCGCCCAGAAATATACCAGCAATTTTTAGAAGATTTTGTCAAAACTGTCTTCAATACTCCCATTACTGTAGTCGCTGCTGGTCATGCTTCTACTTACGTATTAAAACTCGCTGTTAAACAGCCTGATGTGTTCAAGCGAATTTTGTTAATAGCACCCACTTGGCGCGGTCCCTTACCAACTATGGGAGCAAGTACACAGATAGCGGATGTTGTCAAGGGTTTAGTGCGATCGCCTATCATAGGACAAGCCCTGTACAAACTCAACACCACACCATCCTTCTTAACGTGGATGTATCGCCGTCACGTATTTACAGATGACGCTAAACTCACACCCAGCTTCATCGAGAAAAAATGGCAAACCACGCAAAAACCAGGAGCTAGATTTGCATCTGCGGCTTTTGTAACAGGTAATCTTGATGCTGTACGAAAACAATCTGATTTTCTCACACTTGTGCAATCCTTGTCCATACCCCTAATGGTAGTAATTGGCGAATCCAGTCCGCCCAAATCGAGACAAGAAATGAACGCCTTAGCCGCATTACCAGAAGTAACAAGCGTCATAGTTCCCGGTTCCCTGGGACTACATGAAGAATATCCAGAACTTGTATTCACAGCAGTGCAAAATTTCTTATTATCTGCATAAACTCTATATTCATCTGTGTACTCTGCGAGAAGCCGCTAACGCGTCTACATCCGTGTGCATCTGCGTTCGATTATTCTTTCAAGAATTGTTAAAAATTGCTGTCACCCCTAACTCAACGCCCTTAATATTTACGACTTATTACAGATGTGTCAGTACAAAACAGGCTTTTACTAAAGCCGTGGAATTACCTCCTCAAAACTAATTCCAGTAAATTCACCACAAACAAATAAAAAGAATTATTATGGGTGGTAATGATTATCTAAACTATCAAAAAAAGGTATTGACACCATGTTGACTGAAGAAATCACGAATACAGTCCCTGTAACTGTATTAACAGGCTACCTGGGTGCAGGTAAAACCACTCTACTAAACCACATCCTTACCTACGAACACGGCAAAAAAGTTGCTGTAATTGTGAATGAATTTGGGGAAGTTGGTATTGATAATCAACTGATTATTGATGCAGATGAAGAAATTTTTGAGATGAACAATGGCTGCATTTGCTGTACAGTGCGCGGTGATTTAATTCGCATTGTTGGTAATTTAATGAAGCGGCGAGATAAGTTTGACCATTTAGTAATTGAAACTACTGGTTTAGCTGACCCAGCCCCAGTCATTCAAACATTTTTTGTTGATGAAGATATGCAAAGTCTACTGTCTTTAGATGCAGTAGTAACTGTTGTGGATGCGAAGCATATTTGGCAACATTGGGATGCTGATGAAGCACAAGAACAAATTGCTTTTGCTGATGTCATTCTCCTGAATAAAACTGATTTGGTAACGCCAGAACAGTTGGAGGAGTTAGAAAAGCGGATTCGCAGTATGAATGCGATCGCTAAAATTTACCCTACCGAAAACGCGCAACTAGGAATGGATGCGTTATTGGGTGTGAAAGCCTTTGACTTAGCCCGCGCCTTGGAAATTGATCCTGATTTCTTAGGTGAAGATGCACACCAACATGATGAAAAAGTTTATTCTGTAGCTTTGGTAGAAAGTGGCGAACTAGATGGACAAAAACTCAACGCTTGGCTTTCGGAATTATTGCGTACCCAAGGACAAGATATTTTCCGCATGAAAGGTATTTTAAATATTGCTGGGGAAGATAATCGATATGTTTTCCAAGGTGTACACATGATCTTAGATGGTAGACCTGACCGCCCTTGGAAAGCAAATGAAACTCGGAAGAATGAATTAGTTTTCATTGGTCGTAATCTTGATGAAGCCCAATTGAAGCAAGAGTTTCTGGCTTGTTTCGCATGAAGATAAAGAAGACGCGATGAATCTTCAAGAAGACGCGATGAATCTGTAAGAATCGATAAGAAGACGCGATGAATCGCGTCTCTACAAGGGAAATTTCCCCATTCCCCATTCCCCATTCCCCATTCCCCACTCCCCACTCCCCACTCCCCACTCCCCTCTTACTTATGAATCCCACAGTTAGCAAAAATAAGGAATTTGAAGAACACTTTTCCACGACGCTTTCAGATTATGTAACCGCGATCGCCTGGTCGCCCCATGATAAAATTTTCGTAGCTACCACCGCAGCCGGTGAAGTGGTACTGTGGAATGATGGCAACCTGACAACCTTACAGACTGGTAACGGTACATCAGTAGACTGTGTAGCTTTTTCCCCAGATGGCAAATTTTTCGCCGTTGGTGGACAAGATGGACAGGTAAAAATTTGGCAAGATACTCAATTAATTGCTACGCTGGAAAACGCCCCCGCATGGGTAGATAAGCTAGCTTGGAGTCCCGCTAATAACCAACTAGCTTTTAGTTTAGGGCGTTACGTCCAAGTCTGGGATGCCGATACTCAGGAAGTTGTCGTTACCCTCAATTTTGATAACTCCTCAGTATTGGGGCTTGATTGGCGTAGCGATGGGCAGTATTTAGGCATTGGTGGCTATAAGGGAGTTAAAATTTGGGACAGCCAAAACTGGGATCAAGAACCCTATATTTTAGATATGCCTAGTGTGAGTATAGCAATGGCTTGGTCTCCTGATGGCAAATTTCTCGCTTCTGGTAATATGGATCGCAGTATCACCGTTTTAGAATGGGAAAATCCCGATCCTTGGGTAATGCGGGGCTTTCCTGGTAAAATCCGTGAGTTAGCATGGTCAGAAGCTACTACTAAACTGGGTGCGCCGATTTTGGCATCTTCCAGCGTGGAAGGGATCGTAGTTTGGGAAAAACTAGAAGACGAATCCTTGGGTTGGGAAGCCAGAATTTTAACTAATCACGTCGATATTATCACCGCGATCGCCTTTGCGCCTAACAGCTTTCTACTTGCTTCCGCCGCTAGTGATGGCTGGCTGTGTTTGTGGAACAAAGCTAAACAAGTCACCCAAGTGCTGACAGGGGTTTCCGGCGGATTTTCCAGCCTAGCTTGGCATTCTCAAGGTAAATTCCTCGCCGCAGGTGGTGACAAAGGCGAATTACTGGTTTGGTCGAAAGTGCTACGAGGGCAAGGATTCGGACGTAGTTAAAAATACATAACCATGCAGGTTGAAGGTAGTCAATTAATTGGCTATGCTGTATCAGAAATACTATTTATAGCAACCGCCAAGGAGGTTAAGACATAAATGGATAATCAAACTTAGACACCATTCGGGTTTTAACCCACTCCCCACTCCCCACTCCCTACTCCCCAGCTATATCTGTGAATTATGAACATAGCCAAAATGATTCTGCTTGCCTGTCCTGTATTTCTTACCTCCATACTGCTGGTAGCAAATCCTGCACAGGCATCTAGTCTTAAACCTGTATTTGCTACACAAATGATTTCTGTAGCATCTACCCAATCTATTGGAGAATTAGCCACACTTCATGCCACCAGAGCATCTAATCCAATTATGGATCAACTTGGTTGCAATTGTGCTACTTGTTTTCAGTCTAAATTTCAAATGCTGCAAGGCCAATTACCAGTTAACAGTTAACAGTTAACAGTTATCAGCTATCAGTTAAGAGACATAAACTGTTCAACTAATATCAATAGAATCACTAGAATCATTTCCCCGATTTTCTCAAAAAGTTGGGGATATTTTTGTTCATAGTGTATCCAAACTTTTTCAACTTAGGGCTACAATTGCTTTAGATTCATTTTTATGAGCAATAACCACCATAATCAGCACATCTACTATTTTTAAATGCCTATGTTTTTTATACATCAATTAGGAGTTAATGATGCTAAAAAAAATACTATCCAATAATTACTTACGAGCTATATTAGCAGTCTTCACAATTGGATTTATTGGCTGTAGAAATCAAGCTGACAGCACTTCATTCACTCAAACAACCACTAGGATAGATGAGAATCTTCCCCGTGTTGTTGCCACTACAAGTGTACTTTGTGACTTAACTAGACAGGTAGCAGAAAATACAATTAACCTGATTTGCTTGGCTTCTCCTGGTAACGACTCCTACATCTATCAACCCAGACCGGAAGACCGGGAAGCGATCGCACAAGCTAATATAATTCTGTATAGTGGCTACAATTTAAAACCAGAATTGAGCAAAATAGTTGCAGAAAGTCAAAATCCTGCGCCCAAAATAGCCGTAAGTCAACTAGCGGTGACTCAACCACAGCAATTTCAGGTATCTGGTCGAAATTTAACTAATCCTCATATTTGGCACAATCCTCAAAATACTATCAGGATGGTAGCGGTAATTAGTAACAATTTAGGGAAATTACAACCTGACAATGCCACATTATATAGTAATAATGCCACAGTAATTAAAAATGAACTAACTCAACTTGATAATTGGATAAAGTCAAGAATAGATACTATTCCTAATAATCAACGCAAATTAGTCACAACTAGTAATATCCTCAATTATTACACCACAGCCTACAAAATTCCTTTGGTAGTCGGGCTAAACGGTATTGGTAGTGGGGCAAATATCACAGATGCACAAGTCAAAAATTGGGCGAGAAATATTCAGCAAGCACAAGTACCAACAATTTTTACAGACACCACAATTAACCCCCAATTGATGCAAACTGTGGCTACAGAAGCCAACGTGAGAGTATCAAGAAGGCCACTATATACAAATGGACTGAGTGAACCAGGAAGCGAAGCCGATACCTATCAGAAAATGATGATTGCTAATACACGGACAATTGTCGAAGGTTTGGGCGGAACTTACCTAATATTTGCCCCAAAATCTGCTCAATGAAAGAATGTAGAGACGTTTCATCAAAAGTTTCTACAAGGGTTCTAGAAAACGCATATTTGATTTTTATTAGTCCAGTAGGGTGTGTTGTCGCGTAGCGCAACGCACCGAAAATCTAGGATAGTATTTGAGAAACTAGCGGGAACTTGCAGAAGCCATTCTTGACTTAACGATCGCCTGAACAATTTTCTCACTAGCCATTCTTGCGCCTGATAAATTCCGCGCTGTCGGTCCCACTTGCAAAGCTGCTAACCCACCCATGATGAATAATTCACAACCAGGCCAACGCAGATAAGTATCCAAAATTGGTAAGCCATTGACTATACAAATCGGGTAAGTTTCTAAGATTTCGGTTAATAATGGTTCAGCAGTGACATCAAATTTATTGCCAGTACATAGCCATATCCGTTCACATTCAGACTCACTGGCGTTATTACATTGAACTAGCCAATGATCCTCTAACCATTGGGCTGTTTGAATTTGGCAATATTCATCCATGATTAGATTACCATGACGCACTGCTCGACGCAACTGCATGGCGATCGCCTGAGTCATCGAACCACCATTCCGGGCTTGCTGAATCATTTCCCAGCGCTTTTGGTAATCAGACTCAGCAAAAAATGCTTTGAGATACTTTGGTCCCAACCAACCCGGTTCAGCATCAAATAACTTCGCTTGCAACTCTCGCCGAAATATTAAGCGTACTTTAGCACCACGAGCTAAAGCCCCAATTGCCAAGTGTCCACTGGTCAAACCACCACCGACAATTAATATTCTTTCACCAGCCAATGATACCTTGCGTAAATCTACTTTATCGGAATGACATAATTTATCTAAAGGATACTTGGCGGTAATTTGACTTACCCAATCAGGTATCTGAATTTTACCGCTTCCAGTCGCCAGTACCACCCGTCGGGCTATGATAGAACGTCCATCATGTAACCACAGCCGAAAACCCTGAGATAAAGGTTCAAGACGGATTATTTCCGCCTTGACAACTTGATTTTGTAAATCCCAGCGTTGAATCACATCTGCACACATATCCTCAAAAAGCTGAGTTCCCGGTAAATCGTAGGGAGGAAATAACTCATCAGGGCGAGACTCAGCAAATTTCCGCAAAGCGAAAGGATTAGGATCGGGATGATGTACGGCAGGCGATCTTAAATGTGGTATATCTAAAGCAGCAAATTGTTGTTGCCATCGACTCATCCATGTCCCACTGGGGTCAAACACCAAAAATCGCCCCCGCATAGTTTGGCGTTTTTGCAGCAGATGCGTTACCAAAGTTAAAGCATGAGGCCCAGCACCGATAATCGCCAAGTCAATTTGACTGGGTAACTGTGATGGATAAATATCCATTAATAAATCTTTTAAATATAGTGATAATCATTATCATAATAGCGCTATATGTTATTTCACAGCAAGTCGCCAATACCAGATGAGTGCTAAGATTTGAGGAAGTAATTGAGTAGGTGTTGAGTAATGACAGTGGCAAAATCTCAAGCCGAATTTAAGCGTCAAGTGCTGTTATATCCTGGTGAAGATGGTTACTTTGTGGTAGAAGTACCCAGTTTACGAAAGTGCAAACATATTTTAGTATTAGACATCTCCGACAAAGTAGAGACGTTCCATAGAACGTCTCTACTACTGTATTACCATCCCCAAGTGCCAGGACTACCTTTGAATGGTCCAACAATATCATTCGTAACCCAACCACCGTAAAAGTTACCGGGTTGCGGTTGAACTTTTTCGCCATCGACGTAGCAAGCATCCATGAGATGGGCATAAAATGCTACGTAATCTTTAATAGATGCAAAGGTTGGTGTGGGGTCGGGATAGAACCAAGCTGCATTCTGTGCTTCTTTATCACCTACGCGGATGGTGTAGTAACCAGCAGAGCCTTTCCATTCACAAAAACTGGATTTTGGCATCCGTATTAGGTGTTCCATTTTAATATCCGCAGGGGGAATGTAGTAACCCGGTGGATGACTGGTTTCTAATACTCGCTTGGCGTTGTGGGTGTCCGCAATTATGACTTCATTAAAGATGATTTGAATATGTTTGCTTGTGTCTTCTAGGCGAGGGGGACGGGGGTAATCCCACACTGATTCTTGTCCGGGAGCAGGGTTAATGGGTTGGGGAGACACCATGATCAATAAATATTAAAATCCTATTTTAATTAACGAACCGCCAAGAAGCCAAGTACGCCAAGTCACTAGGCAAAATAATTCGCTCGTAGTGAGGACTTTAGTCCTCTTTTTTCAGGTATGGACTCACATCCAGAATCTCACCTTCAACCCCTTTCCTGAGTAAAGCTATCGTGTACACACATCTTGGCAATCAATCAACTACAGACCCGGAATTTACTTCCCTTAATCCCCCCTTGCACTACGCCGAAGGCGCATCCCCGAAGGGGTTTAGGGGGGAAAATTCGGTTCTCCCCCTTACTAAGCTACGGTGTACACACAAGTCGGGAAATTTTCTTTTGGGTCATAAGACCCCACCCCTAGCCCCTCCCCGCAAGCGAGGAGGGGAACAAGATTGAATCAGAAATTTTGTTTTTAGGGCTGGAAACTCTCTTTGACTCAGGATGTGTGTACACTGTAGCTTACTAAGGGGGAGTTAGAGGGGGATTAGATCACTTGTGTGTACAGGATGGTTCCTGAGTAAGGAGAGGGGAGAAAAGTTTTTTACTTTTTGACAGACAACTCTTTTTGATGGTTAACTATCTCCAAGTATTCATTGCGAGTTCCATCTAATCGGTAGTGGTCGCAAATTTGGCAAAGTTTGAAAATATCTAATCTGCTGAATACTTTTTGATGCTCGATTTTGTTGTCAGTTCTCCACCGCCAGAATGTTGTGCGATCAATGCGCCGATTGCTATCAGGCCATCTTCGTTGGGATAGAAACTCGATTAACTCATCCTCATGCAAGGAATAATCTTTGGGCAATTTCATGAGTTTTTCTTTTAATTCTGTGAGCGGGATAAGTGGATCTAGCTTCGATAGTTTCATGCCAGCAAGCTCTTATATTTTTCTATGATTCCAATTATCTGGAATGCTTTATGCACTAGAGTTTCAGAGTTTTAAATTTCACTGTAACTCTGTGAGTTTAATCGCGAATTAAAATATGAGATGTTTATTGACTGTGCATACCTCAATTTCGCTCAATACTACTATAGAGTTACATTATTTATTTACAGAGAATAAACTGATTGCTATGCAAGTGCAACCTATATGCAACATAGTTGCTATTGAATATGGGTGATTGTATGATCACTGTAAACTGTTAATTTTATCCAGATATAGCTAGGTTTATTTCGGCGAATTTACTGAAAATATAACCAGAAAAAATTGGGTTTCATGGAGGTTGTTAAAGTGGTTAGATTGATTATAAATATTCATAGCTAAAGTGGCAATGTTTCTAACATTACACATTGGGAATAAAAATTATCAAAGTATCAGCTAATAGATAGATTAATCAGTAGGAAATCACACTATGTAGGCTTATGATCTAAACGATTTGCTTGCTCTAGGGCGGCTTTTTCTTTGGCTCTTTGGGCATATAATTGTAATTGGGTGCGATCGCAACCAGTCAGAATCGTCAAATTTTCCCAACTCATCCCCCGCATTAACATTTCTACACACCAAGTATGTTGTGTTTGGGCGATCGCAGGCGGTTCTCCTTGAGGCGTTAACAATCCCTCTGTCCATCGTTGCCAATGTGGCAATAAATCTGATTCTGTCATCGCTGCGCCCGTTTCGCTGAGAAACATCGCAGGTTGATCATCTTTACGACTTTTCAGCCATTTAATTAAAGGATTATTGCTGTAAGAACCATAGCGTTTACCCAGAATCCACTGATTAACAGGCACTTGGCGGCGAAATTCTGGCGTGGTAATTTGCAGAAAATGTCCAGAAACATCACAGATTTGGTGGCTTTGCTGCAAACTGACAATTTCTTTCGCAGATAAACCAGCACCAAATAACACATAAGCCAAAGCATAATCTTGTGTTCCCAACTTCTTGGCTTGGTGCAAAATTTGGTGAACTAAACCCACAGGTAAATCAGCCACTTCCTGCACATTTTCTCGAACTGTGCTGATGTCCCGGAAGCTGACATCGCACCGTGTAAAAACAACTCAACTAAATTCTCCAAAAAATCATCCCGATCCACCCAAAGCTCGTTAAATTCAGTGGTAAATTCAATTACCGCATACCCCAAAATCATTCCATTGAGTAAACTAGCTAATTTTTCGGTGGGGAGATCGGTATTTAAATCTCCTGGCTGGATGACAGTGGTTAAATACTCAGCTACATAGCGATTAGCTTCAGTTAACCCACGTCCCAAAGCGCGGCGATTTTCCATCGGGTACTGGTTAGCCTCACCCACCACAGAGCGAACTAACTCCGGTATCCGTTCCAATGCGTGTAAAGTGTTGCTTGCATAATCTTTCAGTGCTTGGTGGATGTCACCAGCAGGAGTAGCCCTTTGCACCAGCGACTCTCCTAAATTCTTCAAAGCTGCGGATTCTTCCAGCACAGACAACAATAGCCCATGCTTATTCCCAAAATTTCGGAATAACGTAACTTCGTTGACTTCAGCTTTTTCAGCGATTTGGCGGGTTGTGGTGGCGCTCACTCCCTGCAAGGTAAATAACTCTAGTGCTGATTCAATCAAACGTTGACGAGCTGAAATTGGTTGAGATGTCATAAAAAATAATGCAAGTAGCACTTGCACAAAAACCATTGGGCTGTTAGCATTATAAATGTAAGTAACACTTGCTTTTCTCTAACTGCTGTGCAGACCGAGATTGCATCCAGAAATAGTAAATCGCTTAAACATTTATCAATAGGAATTTTTATGACTGCGAAATTTATGGCGTTGACTGCTGAGAAAGAAAATTTACCTCGTCTAAGCTGGGTGAATGTGGCATTTTTTGGGGCTTTTCATGCCTTAGCGCTCCTCGCGCCTTGGTTTTTCTCTTGGTCAGCATTAGGTGTGTTGGTGTTTCTCCACTGGTTATTCGGGAGCATTGGTATTTGTCTAGGATATCATCGACTACTGAGCCATAAAAGTTTTCAAGTACCTAAGTGGTTAGAATATGCGATCGCCACAATTGGAGCGTTGGCTTTACAAGGAGGTCCGATTTTTTGGGTAGGTGGACACCGCCAGCATCACGCCCACACAGAAGATATCAACCTAGATCCATACTCCGCCCAGCGAGGATTTTGGTGGAGTCATATGTTGTGGATTTTTTACCCCCGGACTGAGTTTTTTGACTATCAGTCATATCAAAAATATGCGCCTGATTTAGCACGAGAACCTTACTATCGCTGGCTGGATCGCTACTTCGTGCTTTTGCAAATTCCCCTCGGTGTGCTGCTGTATGTCTTAGGCGGTTGGTCATTTGTAATTTATGGCACATTTCTGAGGTCTGTCTTACTGTGGCATTCCACTTGGTTTGTCAACTCAGCATCACACCTGTGGGGTTATCGCACCTTTGAGGCCAATGATGGCGCACGTAATCTTTGGTGGGTATCCCTGGTAACTTACGGAGAAGGCTGGCACAATAACCATCACACTTATCCCCACATGGCGAAATCCGGATTATCTTGGTGGGAAATTGATCTAACTTGGTGGAGTATTAAACTTTTGCAGACTTTGGGTTTAGCTAAAAAGGTAGTTTCTGTTCCCCCTCGCAGCGCCACGCCTCAATAGATTAGACATCTGGTGAGAATTAAATGTGCGTTTCCCATAACCATTGTAGAGACCTTCCATGTCACGTCTCTACATTTACAGCTATTTTCAGGTAAATAGACCACAAACCGACCTCTCTCCAAACCTCTCTCCTGCAAGGAGAGAGGCTTTGATTGACCCCCCTTCCCTTGTAGGGAAGCTACGGTGTACACACATCCTGGATTAAAGACAGTTTCCAGTCCTAAAAACAAGATTTCTGCTTAAATCTTGTTCCCCTCCTCGCTTGCGGGGAGGGGTTAGGGGTGGGGTCTTATGACACAAAAGAGAATTTTAAGACTTGTGTGTACACCGTAGCTTGTAGGGAAGGGGCTGGGGGTTAGGTCTAATAATTGTGGTTGAAATACATAAAAACTGCTGTAAATTCATACTTGGTTTTAGCAACGCTGAGGAATTAATTGAGCAACTCGCATTGCAGATATGATAGCTCCTTCATGCAATCCATCTCCAAGGTAAGCTCCCGCATGGTAGGTATTATTTTCGCCATTGCTGCTGATAATTTCGTTTCTGTATTTAAAGGAATCTACTGTGTACAGAGGTGTGTGGTGTGACTGTCTGTGCAGAATTTTATCCTCAGCGATCACATGATCTAGGTTAAAAGCCAAGCTGTATTCAGGAGGTGATGATATTCCGCATAGCTGGTTGAGATAAGCATTATACCCCCATCCTTGTTCTGTTTGGAAAAAACCAAATTCTGCACCTTGTTTGATGCCGTATCTAGTATGTATTGAAGTGTCTGTATGTATAATTGTTGTGGCTTGGTTTTTTTGCCATGCTGAAAACCGTTTAATCTCTTCATTTGTCGGATCAGATAATAATTTCATCACCTGATCAGGTGGTGTCGCTAAAACAACTTTGTCAAAAATATGGGTTACACCATCCGTTAACCTGATTTCAACGGCATCATTTTGTCTAATAATACCAGCAATTTTAACATTGAGCCAAATTCTTCCCTGAAAGCGGGATAAGATTTTTTCAATATAGGAATACACCCCGCCTTTTATCCTCACCCATTTGACAAATATATAGTCTCGCAGTGTAGGAATTACCAGTTCTAAGGGGCAATTATCAATTAACTCAAAGGGCATGGAATAACTATACATCACCAATAGTTTTAACCAATAATTTCGGAGAGATTTTTGGGGCAAATATTGGGAAAGTGGCTGATTTACTAGATTTTGCTTAGGGATAAAATGCGTTTTTATCGATAATTTAATAGCACCAGTATAGAGGGCATTGAGTTTAAAAAATTCAATTAAATGCTGTATTCCTGTAAAATTCTTGTGGATCATCAACGCTGACAGCAAATGACGACCATCTTGCAGAAACAATCCTGAAGCAATATCAACAGCTTCTAATTCTACTTCTAGCTCTTGCATTAATTTGAGAAAGTTATGAAATGCACAGGGAAATTCCAGCACACCACATTCTAAAATTTGATCACAGTCTGATTGATTGGGTTTAACGTTTTTATTTAATGTCCGAATATGTCCACCTAAAATCGGTTGTTTTTCTAAGACTGTGACTTCATGACCATGTTTATTGAGCAGATATGCTGTCACCATACCACTAGCTCCGCCCCCAATAATCGCTATTTTCATATCTCATTACCAAATTAATGGGATGATTTGAAAAAATGACGAGGCTCAAATCCCCGACTTCTCGGAGAAGTCGGGGATCTATTTTATTAACCTTTTGGTAAAATTGCATCTCCTGATAACTTTTGATATAAACTTGCTCCAGTCCAAAATGTCGGCGCAAACCCTGGATAGCCAGATGAAGCATTACAAAAGTAGAAGTTTTTTAAAGATGTCTGGTAATTCAGTCTACCAATACCCATATTGCGAGGTGTGAGATTGGAACCATAGGAATTTCCTTGGGGACACCAACAATATCTTTCATTTGTTGTGGGACTTCCAGTGATTTTAAAAACAAGATGGTTTCTAATATTGGGAATATAGTGTTTTTCGACGACATCTAAAATCGCATCTAAGATTTCGGCTTTTTTCTGTCTATAAGCCTTGACATCCGTATCTTTAAGTTGTTTAAAGTAATCATAATTAGCAACTGTCAAAAACTCGATAATTTGACATCCTTCTGGACAGTCTGGCTGCGCTGTGATTAAAGAAGGTGTTGTTATGGCAAAACTAGGAGCAGAAAAATCATGCTTTTCATACATCTGAGCAAATGCTGTATTCAAGTTATCATGACTGGTATGAAAGATATTCCATTTTCCAAATCCGTAGTCGCGGAGATCAATATCTTTGACAACGCAGTAAGCCATAAAATTTGAAGGTGAATATTCATAATTAAGTTTACGGCGTACCTTGCTGGAAAACTTTTCTACTCCAATCATCTGAGCAGCTTTTTGAGGATCTATATTGCAGATAATATTTTCCCCAGTGAATTCACGCTTTTGATGGGTGATTCTATCAATTGCTTGAACTTTAGTGATAGTTTTGTTGATGAGTTCAAAATCAGTAACTTCCTGATTTAACAAAACTTCGCCGCCATTATCCTCAATTACCTTAACCAATGAATTGATCACATGATCAAAATGCTGTTCGGGGTAGAATGCACCTTGTTGATATCCAGTAAATAAAATTACCCAAGCGTAAAAAGAGAGTTGATTTGGAGGTAATAGAAAATCAGGCCATTGCAGTGCTAAAAGAGTTTGTGCTGCTGGCGGTAATTGGAATTTGTCGAATACATCTTGCAGCGTACTGTTGAGATACATAACAGCACTGGATACTTCACCCAGATGTGCGAAGATTTCCGCCGGAATCATTGGCGGTGATAACTTCTTGAGTCCCCGACTAACTTTTTGCACTTCCCAGACAAATTTACTTATCTGTTCAGCATCTTGGGGAAAAAGAGCAGATAGCCGTCGAATTAACTCTGCGGGTTCAGAAGGAATATCTAATGAGTAACCCGGCATTCTCATGTGATCAAAACCTTCAGGATCATAGCGAGTAAAGGTGACATCTTGATCTAAGTTGAGTTTTTTCAAGACACGATTCACGGTATGTCCTTCGCCACAATCCCAAACGTAATGTAATTGGGCATTGAATTTATATTTTTTTGCCATCGTAAAGGTGTGTCCAAATCCTCCCGGATGTTCATGAACTTCCAAGATTTGAACTTTATGGCCAGATTTAGCCATCAGTGAGCCAAATACCAATGCTGACAAGCCACTACCTAAGATGAGATAATCTGTTTTCATGCGTATATCAACCGCTCAAGGTATCAGCGTGGATATGCAAAATGTTAATTTAGAAAACTGGGATTAACTTTATCTTACTCAAGGATCAGGAAATATTCGCTCATGCCATACTTAAATTCTGTTAGTAATATTCGTGCCAAAGTCGCTGAATATACCAATGGCAAAACTTTGTGGATTGATACAGAAGTGGCTGATTATAAATCTCGTCATCCGCGACTGTCACTGATTCAGGTATTAGATGATCCTACAGATATGAGTGGCGAGCGTGTTGCTCTTTTAGATGTGCTGAATCAGCCTGATTTGGTGGATGAATTTATTGAGCAAATTATGGAAAATCCTGATATTGAGAAGGTATTTCACAATGCCAATTATGATCTCAAGTTTCTGGGTAAGAAGAAAGCGACAAATATCACTTGCACTTTAGAAATAGCTCAGAAAATACCCTATTATATTTTACCAATACCTAACTATCAACTGAAAACTTTAGCGACGGCACTGTGCAGATTTAATTATATTGATAAACAGGAGCAAAGCAGTGATTGGGGCAGGCGACCTTTAACTGAAGGGCAGATTGAATATGCTTACTTGGATTGTATTTATCTAGCTCAAGTACATTTGCAGTTATTAGAATTACAGGTAGCAAGTAACCCAGACCCCAAAAGAGAAGATTTAACTAGACTCGATGCTAGATATACAGAATTGTCAGAACATTGGCAGTTGTTAAAATCAGAATATGAGCATCTGCAAGAACGTTTAAAAAAAGCTATGCAGGCTCAAAATGTCATGGAAACCTCTGTTTGTAAGTTAACTAGTTATGAGCGTCAAACGGTAAAAGTGCCATTTACGGAGTTAGTTAAACTGGTACAAAACCAAGATGTAGGTTTAGATTTTCCCATCACACTGACTCAGAAAATTCAAAAAGATTTAGGTGAGAATTTGCAGCAATTGTCTGTGGATATTGACACAACTACATCCTGGCGACTGTCTACCAAAAATCAAGAGCATGATCAGCCGCAGGAGTAAATAGGTTAAGCAAATTTTTTTCAGAAAATTTAAGATTAATTAAACTTTCGATTCTAACAAGCAATTCTGCATAAAGTATCAGGAAAAACAGAAAAATTTCCGATATTTCTCTAGAATATGATTCACTAACAAATAGATAATTCATCCCAGATAAATATACTTATGTTTCATGACTAATTGAATTTCTTAACATTGATTTAATTTAAAATATATGAGGTAAGAAAGTTTAGATAAGGGTAAGGGCAACTAAATTTAGTGCTAATTGTAATCCAGGTGTAATGACGATTTAAGGTGACTTATGAAACTGCGGCTATTTGAGCAAGAACAGGTGAAGGTGAAGAGAACATTGACTATAGCTGTGGTGACTGCGTTGAGTGCAATTACCAGCCTTTCTTGTAGTCAAAACAAAGATGTATTGGTAACAGAAATTGGGATTAGTCCTCCTAATAATCGGATAGCTCAAACATCTGCATCTGGTAATCTCTATGTTCAGGGAAAGAATCAACACCTCAGAGGTGACTTGCAAGGTGCGATCGCTACCTATACTAAAGTTATTGATGCAGATGCAAATTATGCCCCAGCCTATAAGAGTCGGGGACTAGCTTACTTTGATGCGGGGGACAAGCAAAGAGCGATCGCTGATTACAATCAAGCTCTTAATCTTTCTCCTGACGATGCGGAAGCCTACAATAGTCGGGGAAATTCTCTCGCTTCTCTAGGAGATCACCAACGGGCGATCGCCGATTATAACGAAGCCATTCGCCTCTCTCCTAGCTATGCGGAAGCCTATAATAATCGCGGAAATGCTCGCGCCGCCCAAGGAGACAATGAAGGGGCGCTCCAGGACTTCAATCAAGCCATTAGCCTCGATTCTCGCTATGCCATTGCTTACAATAACCGAGGCAATGCCCGCGCGGCTCAAGGAGATCAACAGGGTGCGATCGCCGATTACAATCAAGCCATTCGTCTCAATTCCACTTTTGGCCCCGCCTACAATAATCGCGGAAATGCTCGTGCGACTCAGGGAGACAAACAAGGCGCGCTCCAAGACTTGCAACAAGCCGCAGGCATTTTTCAACAACAAAATAACAATGACTTATATAAACAAGTCATGAACAATATTAGAGAGTTGGGGCAGTAGGGGCTATTTTAAATTAACCCCCTCCCCCATCTATTTACCGAATAAAGATTCAAATTCAGCTTGTAAAGAGGTCATGTCTGCCAGTCTAGCTACGAGTATATTCTCATTACCAGCATCAATTAATCGGACTTTCCAATAACGAATAGTCTCGGCGTTGTTTAACCAAAACTGCACTACAGTATCTCTGACTTGTTCTGTATTCCAACCCAATTTAATTGGTAGCGGTTCCACAGTTTCTAACAAGGCATCCAATGTACATCTATGGGTACTTAAATATTCTACCCCGCCTCTGTTTGCTTGGTTTATGACCTGTTGCTGTTGACTAAAAAATTGCCAAACAGGAGATACACCGACAATATCAAAAGTATATTTCATTCCAGTCCTCCCAATGATTAATCAGTTGTGGTGAAAATCTTTATGCTGCTGTGAAATTTTTAGCAAGAACCTCTAAAGCTATTTAGAAACACTATTTTTTGCCGATGAACTGGCAATATTCTTTTTTGGTAGATTAGCACTCTCAGCCAGCGAGTGCTATAATTATTTAGGTTATTTATCTGTATTATTAAAGATTTTTGCGGATTATTTCAGGGGGAAATTATATTTTTAATAATTTCTTAATAAATGGCAGAGGTGAATTAGCCGCTTTAGCTGCTGCTGGTTTATGGGCGATCGCATCGGTGGTATATGGGATTGTGGGGCAGCAGATTCCGCCGCTACGCTTAAACTTACTCAAAGGAATAGTGGCGATCGCCTTGCTGATTTTCACCATTTTACTAACAGGCGAATCCTTGCCCATCTCCGCCCCCAAGCCAATTTTGCTGCTGTGCTTGAGTGGGGTGATTGGGATTAGCTGGGGTGATACGGCTTTTTTGGGGGCGATTAATTACTTGGGCGCACGGCGTGTTTTACTCATCGGTACTCTTGCGCCGCCCATGACTGCGATCGCGGCCATGATTTGGCTGAAAGAAAGTATAAATACCACCGCTTGGTGTGGAATTTTGATCACGATTTTGGGAGTGGCTTGGGTAGTCACAGAAAGAGTTCCCGGTAGCAGCGATCATTCACCCGCGCACCTATGGCGAGGTATTGGCTTAGGCTTATTAGCTGCGATCGCCAATGCCATTGGTACAGTCATCTCTCGCGTAGCATTTACTACTGGCAGCATTACCCCACTCTGGGCTGCCTTATTGCGTTTAGGTGCAGCCGAATTGATTCTTTTCGGGTGGATATGCTTACCCAAGCGTGAGGCGCAAGCACTACCCTCACCCAACCAGCAAACTAAGAGAATCATTTTTGCCGCTTGCTTTGCGGCTTTTTGTGGCACTTACTTAGGCATTTGGCTACAACAAACAGCAATTAAATTCACAGCCGCCGGAATTGCCTCCACCTTACTCCAGACTAGTCCCATATTTGTGATTCCTATTGCTATGTGCATTGGTGAGAAAGTTAGTTGGCGCGCGATCGCAGGCGTAATTATTGCCATCATCGGCATTGGATTATTATTCTTTGCGTAAATCTAGCGGTATGCACTTCAATGAAGTAAATCATAGCCCCCTCCTCGCTTGCGGGGAGGGGGTTGGGGGTGGGGTTCTTGTATCTCACTTATAGTAAGACATAAACGGATAATCAAACTTCATTCGGCTTTTAACCCACTCCCCAGAAGAAGCAGGGGAGCAGGGCGCAGGGAGCAAGGGGGAGTAAGAAATTATTTTAAACTTCCGGTTACTTCACAACCATTCCTCTTCTCCCCCACTCCCCACTCCCCACTCCCCACTCCCCACTCCCCACTGCTGTTTGACATTATGGCAATTTGGCAGACAAAATTTGCCTATTGCAGTTTTAATAAATATATCAGCCGGGTCACTGAGACAAACAGCTTCGTAGTCTGAGGGATAAAATACCTCTAGTCTCAGAAATCCCACACAATTGCCAGTTGCTGATCGTCGCGCTGTAGAACGCCTCTAAATGGTTGATACAGGTAGTTACAGCACGAGATCACCACTTCACTGCAACTGGCTAAAAATCAAACCAAAAACACATAGCAGTTCAGGACTGATGCAGGCGAAAATCAAGGATTTGGCGCATAATTCCTGAGCAATTTTAGATGCAAGTACAGATTGATTTATGAATGAGACGATTTCTCCGGCTTCGCTTTTTTGATTAATTCCATATAGATATTAACCTCGCTAACTTCTAAATCATGCTCAATTCTGGTAACTTTCCAATTTTCCTTGTTGAGGTAAACTTCCTCACCTATTCTGGGAGTAAATTGTAGGTCATAGAACTTTTTTAGATAGTTTTTTTGTTTTTCTTCCCATAATATTACTTTGGCGATCTCTTGGCTCATTGCTTCTCCTGTTTTATTACTAAATGAAGGTCAGTATTTTGATGACAGGCATAGAGCAAGTTTATCTTACTCATTCAATTGAATAGCGTAGTTAAAACCACATTTTTTCAGATAGTATTGTGATCAGAGCAAGTCTGTTAGCACAGCATATCCCAAATAACTACAGACTAAGCATTTTTTACACACTGCTGATTTTCATTTTTATACTTGTCTTCTCAGAATTATTCTGCTAAAATCTCAGCAAATACTCATGCATATATTAAACCTTTTCTGGAATAATCACCGTAAAAATACGAGGAGCTATTCCAAAAAACCTCATCGGAGTAAATTCCATGACACCCACAATCAAACCTCTACCAAATATGGAAATTAAAAGCTTACTCTTAACACTCCTTCTATCCGCTTTCATATCTGAAACTGCTCAAGCCCAATCCATACCCAGACCGAAGATTCCCACCATAACAATACCCAAAATTTCCATCGTACAACCCACCATCAGCGTTCCCATACCAACCGTTACAATACCAAGAATCCCCACACAAAATATTTCCACCATCAGCGTTCCCATTACAACTGTTCAAATACCAACTCCATCAGTAATAAATATCCCAAATAATCAGCCACCAACTGAATTTAAAATTCAAGGAACAAGTCCGACACGCCCTAGCTTTGTATCTGCTATCAAACGAGGAACTAATGAACCTGAAATAAAAACAGGGACAGGAAGTGTGAATATTGATATTTCCACTACAGTTAGCAGCGCTAATATTAATGTTGTTATACCTTCTAATCAGATTGTTGCACCTGCGGATGTAAATTTTAATGTCACCACCGCCGGTTCCTTGATCACCAATACTACACTTTCATTTCCCATCCCAGCTTTAGACTGAATCTTTGAGTTATAGCAACCGCCAAGGAGGTTAAGACATAAACGGATAATCAAACTTAGAGACCAAAAGAGTTTTAACCCACTGCCCAGCCATAACTCAAATCAGCCAGAAAACCTCCGCCATTTAACACAGATAAATCAGAGACATCCTAAAATTTAAACTCCAAGTTCACTTCTCCTCTAAGACCATAATTGCTAGTTCCTAAACGAGAATTTAACAACAAACCAGAATTAGCACTTTCATAGCCAAATACCATTCCATAATTAGGATCTTCAAATTGGCTTTCAAACCCTCTAGTAGCCGAAGAATGATTAGAATAGTAAGGACCAACTTTTAAAGTCCCAAAATTTTTATTCTTAATCACATCATAAGTAGTTTCAAACTTGTAGAAAGCTTGATTACCCAGAGATAAAGAACCATTAAAGTTTAACCCCACTTTATGGGAAAAACTCAGGAGAAAAAAAGCATTAATGTCACCCACACTGTTAGAATCAACACCAGAATTGAGTAATTTAGGATAATAAGTTAGAATCGGATAAAAAACTATATTAAAATCTGGTTTGACAAACTGAAACACATTACCAATAGAAATATTTGAAAGATTAAGACGATTAGGATTAGTATTATAATCTAGCGAAACAAAAGGTGCATTAGATATAATAGTATTCCACTGTTTATTATTATCATAAAATATATTATTAAAATCTGCTTTAGCCGAAAACTTCAACATTCCTCCCATAAAACTTTCTGTAGTAGCATTAGCATTCAAATTACCCAAATTATTATTAACAAGAGGTGCAGAATCTGGAGAGAAATTAAACCACATTCCCGTAGATAAAGCATAACTAAGATTGTTAACACTTCCTGTCATCACAAATTCAATCGATGGTAAATAGAGATGTCCGACATAAGAAGATGTTGAAATATCTCTTTGTCGAAACTTGCTCAGTTTTATCCGTCCAAAATCTATATCATAGGTTTTACCCGCCCCCAAAATTGGCACTGCTGTAAATAGACTAGCCAAATTATTGTCAAAAACATAAGATTGATCAATTAAAACTTCTCCATCTGAAGTTTCAGCCCGAAGAAAACTAACTTCAAACGTTTGAGGGGCATTAATTTGAGTTCCATTAGTAGGAATATTAACACCAGTAAAAAATATCGGACCCAAATCACTGGGACGAGCAAAATCTATAAACACAGGAGTTTCAGGAGTCCAGTCTTGTATATCTTGCTGAATAAATTGCACACTTCTTTGGTAAATACCAGTTCTCATTTGTAATAACAATGAACTCTCTGGAGTCACATTTCCCGCAAAAGTATAACTTCCTGAAACTTGAGCAAGTTTACTATTGCTATTACCATAATTCAGCGTGCTATTTAACCGTTCATTCATTTGTCTTCGTTGTTGAGATGTAGCTTTAGTATTCAAAGTAGCTAACGGTTGCAAATTTTTATACTTTTCCTTAGCCTCACCAATAGTTTCATTTAAATTCCCCGGATTAATTAAATTAAAGACGCTACCCATCATTAAACCTAAACTAGCATTTATAGTTTGATTAAAATCAGTATTTTTCCATTGGGTTGTAGTTATAGATAAACCAGGATTAGAAAAAACATTTAAATAACTAAGTTTAATATTTTCTGGATCATATTCCAATAAAGTCCGGTTCTTTGACCAACTGACAGTATATCTCTGCCAATCTTGATTATTAATATCTGATGTAGGCGAACTAGTAACGTCAGGACTTTGTTGACCAAAGTTATACCACTGCAAAGAATTGAGATAATGAAAATCTCTTTCTTCCTTAGTTAAAAAAGGATTGCTGAGAATCGCTACAATATCATCATTATCAGTTTGATTAATACGTAAATTCTTTATCCCAGGTAAAGAACTAATTGGAGAATTAAATTGAAATCCTTCCTTAGTGAAAAAATCACCGAATGTCAGTCCAGCAGCAGTAAGATTTTCAGGGGGAATAATAGTGCCAATTTCTAGCTTCACACCATTATTTAACAAAGGTTGTAAATTGATAGTAGGAAACCCTTGTAAAAATTTAGGCGCATTCGTAGCATCTAAATTATCAAAGAAAGAACCTCCTCCCAAAAGTGTACCTGTAGTGGCTTTGCGTGTGTCATCTAGAGGAATAAAGTTTTTAAAAAAACTTCCATCTTGTTGAGTTACATTAATAGTAAAGCTGGCATTATCAGCTAAAGTAGCTCCCGGAGGTAATACTATTTCCGCAGCACCGCTAATAATATTTAAATCCTCTAACTTCTTATCACCAACTAAATCTCCAAAGATATTAGGAATACCAAATACTGTTTGCACGCCCCAAAAAACTGTAGAGACTTTAGCAACTTGTCTACTATTTTCTTGAGTACTCCTTCCCTGATAACCAAGGTTAAAATGTTTTCCTTCAGTCGAAATCACCACTCGATTCCCATCTAAAACCCAATAGAACTGATTATCATCAGGATAAAAAGAAATATTAGCTGATTTAATTAGAGGATCACTAAATTGTTCTGGTTGAGAGGGACCACTAGGCTCAAACTTATCCAAATCAAAATTAAAATTTGAATAAAAATCAAATTTCAAAGGTCGAAAATTACGAGGGTTAATAATAAGCTTATCGCTGGTGTTTACCAGGAATGGATATCTGGAGGCGCTGTTTTCTAACAAGCTACGGATTAAAGTCCTCAGCAGTTTTTGATTTTCTTCAGGTGTTAATACTGGTTTATCCTCTGGTGTATCTTCAGGTGTTAATGCGGGTTTATCTTCTGGTATATCTTCTGGAATGGGTAAAGAAGGTAATTCATCGGGAACTATAGGTAGATTTGGTTGAAGGGGAATCAACGGTACTTGGCTTTGATTATTTGTTTCTTGTGCAATCAATAACTGAGGCGAAAAGGTGGGTTCAGAATCTAACTTTTCAACCTGTAAATTGGCGGAATCTTTGAGATTTAACTTAAGCTTTGAATCCTCATTCAAAATCTGACTATTATTAGAGTTAGATAGCCGAAAGGAAATACTATCCTCTTCACAATCAGAGAGTTCTGGCTGAATGTATTGCTGAGTATCGGTGTTATCTTCCTTCGTGACGGGTATTGGTGGTGAATTCTTCTGAGAATGTTTCTGACAACTAGAGTTTTTATGTAGCAATTTTTCTAGTAACTTATATGCAGAATCTTGACTGCGATTGATTTCTGCATTAAACGATGTTTGTTTTGGGGAAAAACCAATAAAAGTTATTATTTCTGGATTAGAAGGAGTGATGTGTTTTTCCCCAAACGCTTTTTTTGTTAATTCTGACTGTTTTTTAGTTTCATTATCCTGACTGATTATATTGATACTGTTCAGAGTCTCTACTTTTTTTTTCCCTGTTGTCAAAGCTTGTGCCGATAAGGATTCTGAGGCCAATAGACTCAATAAAATCCCAGCAAACCAGAAAAGACGTTGTGTATCCATAATATTCTTATATAAATTCTTTGTAACAATTACAACGAAAAAGATATTTATGAGCTAAAGAACTGGCAAAATATCACCTTCATCCGAGATAGGTTCCGATAATTTTGACCTAATTCGTTAAAAAAAGTTACATAGCATATAGCAAGGGCGTTGCACCTCACTCAAATGCTTATATCTAAAAACTTTATGTCTTAAGATAGCAAATATTTTTGATTTCTAATATATTTTTATTGGGACATAAATTATGTAAAGTCACTTAATTAATAATTTGATTTCGTTGGTCTTGAACAAGTAATATTATGTAATAAGTATATTTGTACTTGTGTAACTGCACTGATGAGTATTTTTGAGGCTAAATATTTCTTGTATAAAATTGAAGATAATTCCTTTCTCAATCGGTAGGCACGAATACATCTCACCATGTAATAAAAATTGAAACCCTTAAATCGTTACTCTGTATAGGTTTTACAATGTATTTGTGAATAATTAATTAGTCAGGGGAGGGTATGACTAGGGCTGCTAGAGGCAAACATAGCTAATTATACTAACTTGATATTAAGAGTCAAATTGAAGCAAAGATTTACTTTCAGCCTGCAATTCAAGCAATATTACTTGGTAAATAAATATTTTTAATCATAAAATTACAGAAATTTTACCTAAGTAATTTTATGTAAAAGCTTCACAAAATTTAGTTAATAATAAAACATTTTTCTTCTTGACAAACTGATTATGCTTCGCTTAAGCTATGAAGCATATTCTTACTCGTTGCTAGAACCTAGACACGCAATCTGTGTAATCTCTACTTTCAGGTTTCAGGAAAAATTAAATTTTTCCTTGATTATTTTTCTGAGGATGTCTGAACTAAAAAATGCTTCCTTTATGCTCAGAAATTGAATCTCTATCTGAAGGTTGAAAAGCTGAAAATTAAGGTTTTTCTTGAATACAGAAGATGGCTATTTTTTGTAGCGAGTAGATTTTAGTAAACAAAATCAGGTGATATAACCATGAGCGTAAAATCTAACAAGACATTAAAAGCTGCTGCTATTTCCTCCCTTTTAGCAGGTAGCGCAGTTGCAGCATCATTCATTTCTGCTGAACCAGCTAAAGCTCAGTTCATCGGTGCTGAGTCTCAATCAAGAGTATCTGCGGCTGTGACTAGTATTTTATCGAATGACAATACTAACAGCTTTGCGGCTGAAATTGTATTTCCAGAATCAAGTATTGCTTCGACTGGTGCTTTAGAGCTTGATCTTACATATGCTACAATTGGTACTGACGTTAGTCAAATCGCGATTGTGAACGCAAGTATGAGTGCTGCTACTGCAATTTATAGTGCTAGCACAGTAGAAGCTGCTACTGCTCGTTCTATTGATCTTGCTGCGACTTCATCAAGATTTGGTGACGTTATCGGCATTGTTAAATCATGGCAAAGTGGCGGTTCTTCTGCCTTGGATTAGTCAGAGAAAGTCGATAATTCCTACTCATAAGAGAACATAGCAGGAATCATCAACGAACTTCATGGTAGATAGGACAGAAAGTCAAAGACCTATCCCACATACTTCATCCCCGTGAGTTCAACCAGGGGATGAGGTTATTTTATTCTTAATTTGACTCAATGTCATCTTTTTTTATTCTGATGTGAAAGTTGAAGTTGTGAATCTTGGGATAGTGAACAACTAGAACTTCCCAATCATGAATACCAACTGTAGCTACACACCAAGCAAATCTGTGATTGCGTTTCTCTTGCTAGGGGGAGCTATTGTCAGCTCATTTATAGCGGGAAAACCTGCTCAGGCTCAGTTTATTGGTACAGATTCCCAGTCTAGAACCTCGGCGGCAGTTACTAGCATTTTATCCAATGGTACAACTAGCAGTTTTGCCTCTGAAATCGTATTTCCACAAAGTTCTGTCAGCCCTAGTGGTCAACTGACCCTGGGAGTTACCTATGCTGCTGTCGGACATGATTCTAGTCAGGTGGTAATTATCAGGGGAAATATGTATGCTGGGACTGTAAATCATACAGATCAAACCATTCAATCTGCTATTGCTCGCGCCATTAATACTGCTATGCATCAGAATCGCTTTGGTGATATTATTGGCATTGTTAAATCATGGCAAAGTGGCGGTTCTTCTGCTTTAGATTAGCTATGGACTCAGTTATATGGTAATTTGCTCCTGGGTTACTTGTGATATAAGTAATTAACTAGAGATCATACAGCACATTTCATTTTTGTGAGGTACACAAGGGCGGGCATCTTTGCCCTCCCCCACAATATTTTCACTATTGCTTTTGTACTTCATATACCTGCAACCTGCTGTATAAGGGACTTTCCAGAAATAAATGATCCAAATAAACTAACCACGGAGGCACAGAGGACACAGAGTCATGAGAGTTTGAGAGGTTTTTGGGTTAGGTTGTGGAGTTTTTTTTATTTGGAAGTCCCTAAGAGGATGTTTGTAAAGTCTAATTTATTACGAGCCTCGGCGACTAGAAGTCGCAGCTATACAGACAAAACCCGCCTACGCGGGTTAAAAACCTTAATTCTTCATTAGTCCAGGTCGCTGGACTTTGCTTGTGTAGTAGCGTTCGCCCTTGGCGTGGCGTAGCCATATTATATTCGCCCAAAACTTTTAAAACATCCTCTAACTGGATATTTGGCTGGATTGATCATTTTTAGTGAACTTATTATCAGTGGAAGGCTTTTATGATTATTTTTTGTGGTGGAATAACTCAGGATTTAAGAAGTTTGTGTCACAATCTTTGTCAAGCTCTACTGACTCAAACTGGTAAAATAAATATTCAAGGCACTGCTTGTAAAGCGGCGGCTGAGATTGACGCTTATTTTAAAATAATCGGAGAACCCACACTACTAACGCTGATTCAATATCAAATTCCTTCAGAATTAGCGTTAGAAAAAATTCAGCAAGGCCAAGCTAAGAGTATTTATCTGCATCAAGACCCCCGTGAAATTCTGGCTGCTGTCATTACTTGCCCAAAAGAAAAGGCAACTTTTGAATCTACTTTTCTGGAACTTTGGCAATTATACCAAGAAAAGAGGTTTCCTGATTTAAGTAAAACTTTATTAATCTCTAAAAAAAACTTAATTTTAAAAGAACATTTAGAAATTGAGCAATTAGCCAAATATTTAGAAATTGCCCTGACTGAAACTGATATTTCACTGTTATTAAAGAATTATCCATTAGAGTCAGAGATACCAGAGCAATGGCAAGAGGTTCTGAATCCTCAACAATGCTTAATTATTGAAACTTTACTTCAACCATTACTACAGCAATTTGCTCATGAAGACAATTTGAGTTTAGCTCAAAGACTAGAGCAACATTTAGCATCAATTCAATTAGAAGCTCTACTAAGACAAATTGACCAACTTCTCGCTCAAACTCGCAATTTTAAGGCAGAAATGCGGGTGCAGTTTTATGAATCTATTGATCAATATCTTGTTTCTCATTTAACTGCAATGGGGCGGTTAACGGAAGCGGCGGAAGTATGCCATTTGCTAGGAACAGCCCTGACTTTACAAAATGATTTAACCCTAGCCGCAAAATGGTATTTACGCGCTCTGAGTATCCAACCCCAGTTAGCAAAATCTCACTATAATTTGGGCTTTGTCTATGAACAACAAGATGAGTGGGACAAGGCTATTGATAATTATACTCATGCTATTAGCATCAAACCCAATTATTCTAAGGCTCACTATCGTTTAGGATTAATTTTGAAGCGGCAAAAGCAGTTTGCAAAGGCAATAGAGCAGTTTTCTGAAGTATTGAAAATAGATCCAGATTATCAGGGTGCAAAGTTCAATTTAGCTTTACTTTGGCAACAAGGGGAAGGTGGGGATTATATTGAAAATCTGTTAACACAAACAGACCTAGAATTATTACCTAGTCTCACGGAAAAAATTAATGATACTGGGGTAATGTTGGTGCGTCAGAGTCAATGGGAACAAGCGAAAAGTTATTTTAAATCTGTGATAGAGCTTGACCCAGATTGTGTGTTAGCACATTATAATTTAGGTGTGATTTTCCAAAATCAAAAAGATTATCCCGCAGCTATTTCTTCTTACCGTCAGGCTGTAAAGATTAATCCAAATCACATTGATTCTCTAAACAACTTAGGCTATGCTTACTACAGAAATGCCCAGATTGATTTAGCTCTCGAATGTTTCCAACAAGTCCTGCAATTAGACCCTAATCATGGCGAAACCTACGAACTTTTAGGATTTCTTTCCGGGGAACAAGGTAAGTTGTCAGAGTGCATAAGTCTGTTAAATGAAGCGTTAAAAATTAATCCCAATAATCCTAAACTACATTGTTGTTTTCTGTTTAATTTAAGTTCGTTGATTAGTTTTACTCCTCAACAGATTTTAGACTCTGCTAAATTGTGGTATCAGCAGCAAGTAGTTAATCAATGGCTACCAACTCTCATTACTCACAGAAATGATAGAAATCCACAACGTCGCTTACGCATTGGCTATATTTCTCCTGATTTCCGGAGACATTCAGTTAGTGGATTTATAAAACCTGTCTTCCAACACCATGACCGCACCCAAGTGGAAGTTTTCTGCTATGGAGAAGTGAATACACCTGATGAAATTACAGATGAAATTATAGATATCTGTGATGCTTGGCGTTCTACGGTTGGTCTTTCGGATTTGGAAGTAGCTGAGTTGATTCAAGCAGACCGGATAGATGTTCTGGTTGATTTGGCAGGACATACTGCAAATAACCGGATGATTGTCTTGGGGATGAAACCAGCCCCGATTCAAGTGACTTATTTGGGTTATTTTGCTACGACAGGCTTATCGACTATTGACTATTGGATTACTGATGAAGTTCTTCATCCTGATGATACACTCGAAAAAACCAGCGAAAGCATTTGGCGTTTACCCCGTTGTTATGTGGGTTATGAAACCCTGAAAGCTGCACCGAATATTACTGAACTTCCTTGTAAAAAAACTGGTATTTTCACTTTTGCATCTTTTAATAATTTACGCAAACTCACACCAGAAACTTTTGCTCTGTGGGTTGAAATCCTCAAAGCAGTTCCTCATTCTCGCTTGGTATTAAAATGTGCTAGTTCTGATATTTTCAGCCCCTTAATTGCTGAAAGAATTCAAACTCCCTTTGTGGAACAGGGTATTGATCCTAAACGGATTTTCTTGTATGGTGGCTATGCGTCTGATAAAGACCACTTGAATCTTTATAATCAAGTTGATCTGCATTTGGATAGTATTCCCTATACAGGATGTACTACGACTTGTGAAGCTTTGTGGATGGGAGTACCAACTTTAACTTTAGCAGGGACTCGGAAAATGGAGCGCATGAGTGCAAGTATTCTCCACAGTGTGGGTTTGGATGATTGCATTACCCATAGTGCGGCAGATTATGTGCAGAAAGCGATTGAATTAGCCCAAAATCGAGACTATCTTGCATCTTTGCGCTCAACTATGCGTGAAAGATTGCTGGACTCTCCTCTGTTGGATGTGAAAAACATGGCCAGCACTTTAGAGGCGGCTTATCGCCAAATGTGGCAGGTTTATTTAGCGAAAGAAACCGCAGAATCTAACAGTGAAAAGACTCATATTAATGTTGCTTTGCCTGTTGATTTAGACGCTGACAATGCTATTAATTATTATCAACAGTATCTGGAAAATCATCCTAATGATGCTCAGGCTTACTATTATTTAGGTCAGATGTATCAAAAGTTAGATGATGTAGAAAATGCTATTTCATCTTATTTGCAATCCCTGGCTATTAATCGTTGTGCGGCTGCAACTTATCAAGCACTAGGTAAGCTGTTAGAAGAACAGGAATTAATTGATCAGGCTGAAAAATATTATCGGTGTGCGCTGTTAGTAGAACCAGATAATAGTGAAATCCGGGAAAATTTAAAGGTTTTCTTGCAGCAGTATTGCTCTAAACCTGCTAATAAAGTTACTCCGATTTTTCAGAAAAATGGTAATAATTCTGAGGAAATTAAATATTTTAAATTCATTGATGCTGATCATCTTGAGCCTGATGAATGCCTAGTTGAGATTGAAGGTGAAGTTAAGGTCTGCGTGAAGAATGATATCAACAGTCTGACAGGTTATGTTTTACTAGAACAGGGTGATTGGTTTGAGCCAGAAATGGAGTTTGTGCGGAAATTGATTACACCAGGAATGCAAATACTAGATATTGGTGCTAATCATGGAGTATATACTCTAACTATGGCTAAGTTACTCCAAGGACAGGGTAAAATTACTGCTTATGAACCTGCGAGTTCAGTGTTTTACTTACTGCGAAAAGGTGTAGAAGCTAACAATTTCAACAATGTAGAGTTAGTTAATGCTGGCTTATCAGATTGTGAGGGAGAAGCAAGTTTATTTCTATCAAGTAATAGTGAATTAAATTCACTCAAGCAAGATGGTTTATCCCAAGAAAAAGAAACTATTAAACTGCTAAATCTGGATAGAGAATTAGAACAGCATAACTGGCAGCAAATTGACTTTATTAAGTTAGATGCGGAAGGGGAAGAAGCTAAAATACTGGCAGGCGGTAAAAATTTCTTCTCTGAGCAATCGCCATTAATTATGTTTGAACTGAAGCATGGCAAACATATTAATATGCGGCTAATTCAGCTATTCCAAGACTTAAACTATGAAATTTACTATTTAGTTTCTGGTATTGGGTGTTTAGTTCCTTTTGATGTGAATCAGCCAGTGGATGGCTACCAACTAAACTTGTTTGCTTGTAAAGTAGAGCGATCGCAACAATTAGCTGAACGTGGTTTACTTGTTCAAAAAATCACAGATAAGCCGTTACTACCGAACTCATCCTATTGGTTAGAAGCAATAGCAACTTTAAATTATGCTATACCTTTTCTCAATCAGTGGCAAGAATACACAACGGTTTCCAATGCTGATACTAAAATTTACTTAGAAGGGCTAAATTACTTCTTTCTAGCGAAATCAGCCAGCCTTTCACCAGCACAACAGTTAGCAACTTTAAAACATTCCTTTGAATGTATCCAGCAAGCTGTTCAAGCTAAAGCTTCGTTGTTTAGATATTGCAGTTTAGCCAGAGTAGCAGCAGAGTTAGGTCAGAGAAAAGTAAGTGTGGAAATACTAGAACAACTATTAGCCAATATAAACTCTGGCAGATTAATCAAGGTTGATGAGCCTTTTGTTCCAGTCAGTCAACAATACGATCATCAGGCATTTAACGATAATCTCCAAGACTGGTTGTTAGTGAGTATTATCGAAACCTTCGATAATAGACGTGTTTTCTCGTCTTACTTCTCAGTGAAACAAACGGTATCTTTACTCAATCAGATTATTGAGAAACCTTTCCATAGTCATCAGTCTGAAGGCAGATTACTACTAGCTAAAAAACGTCTTGACGGAGAACTATACAAAGTTACCGCTTGATCAAGAAATATTATTTAATGCCTAAATATTGACATAATATTTAAAGCATGATGTTTGTTGTCTGTCTGAATAAAAGTAGTATGTTAAGTCAAGATTGGTTAGTAACAGATGATGGTGAGTGTGAAGCCTGGGAAGAATCGCCAGATAATTTAGAATTATTGACAGGTCAATATCGACTCTATCGGTTTTTAACGGATCTCGAAGATATTCTTCAGAAATTCCAAAGCGATCGCCTTCGACTCCAAGCGATTTGTCCCCTAGTGCGGCGATTATTGACCAGTTCAGAATGGTTGCAAGGTGAATATCTCGAACCAAATCCCGAAACAGGCTGGTCAGTGCTTACACTATATGATGAACCGGATTTCCCCTTGACTGTGCAGACAGTCGCCTGGTTACCGGGAAAAGTTTCACCGATTCACAACCATGCTACTTGGGGAGTTGTCGCACTGATTAGTGGAGAAGAAAAAAATACTATTTGGAGACGGACTAATAAAAACGGCAGCATTGAAAAAGCCGGAGATATTATTTTAAATCCAGGCGAAATTATTGGCTTAATGCCTGATGCAATTCATCATGTTGAAGCCCTGGGTGATCAACCGACAATTAGCTTCAATTTATATGGTGAAACCAACTATCAACAGCGTTTTGAATTTGATCCTGTTACCGGAACTGCGATAAATTTTTGATGTCGATGTTAGACAGTTCAGCGTCTTCGAGAACGACTGATATATTAGACATCTCCGAGATTTAGATACCCTGTACACAGTTGAGAATTCAAAAAGCAGATTTTACAGCCCTCTTTTATTTTTCTGAAAAGATTGAAGAATTGTGGTATATTCTAAATGAATTGAAAATATTTTCATATCAATAACTATTCAAGCCATTCTCATGGTGTATGATGAAGCCTAAAAATATATCGTCTCCATCCTTTTGCGCCGAACAACTCAAGGTTTTAGCAGATACAACTCGTCTATCTGTCCTGAAAATTCTCATGGAAAGTCCTAAACACGTGGGGGAAATAAACGCTGTCTTGCAGCTAGAACAAAGTTTATTATCTCACCATTTAAAAATTTTGCGATCAGCAGGTTTTGTGGAGGCGAAAAGAGATGGTAAGGCGGTACTTTACCATTTTGTGCCAACGGTTCGACAAGTCAATACTGGTCAGGTAATTGATTTAGGCTGTTGTCTCCTTTCCTTTGAATAGAAATTAAAAATTTTCTCGATGAAACAACTCAAAACCCTAGCATTTATTGCTGTCGGTTTCACAATTTGCTTGGGGCTAAAATCTTGTACGCAACCATCCCAAATAGCGACTCAATCAACAAATGAATTACAAGGAAAGTTGGTTTTAACAGGTTCTAGTACAGTTGCACCATTAGCAGCAGAAATTGGTAAGCGATTTGAGTCAAAACATCCTAATGTACGAGTGGATGTGCAAACAGGAGGTTCATCTCGCGGTATGGCTGATGTGCGGACAGGAGTCGCCGACATTGGGATGGTGTCTCGTTCTCTGAAAGCCGAAGAAGATTTACAAGCTTTTGCGATCGCGCGTGATGGAATTGGCATTATCCTACATAAAGACAATCCAGTAAAATCTCTATCAAATCAACAAGTTGTAGATATTTACACTGGCAAAATTGACAACTGGCTACAGGTTAACGGCAAAAATGCCCCCATTACAGTTGTGAATAAAGCTGAGGGACGTTCTACCCTGGAATTGTTTCTCAATTACTTCCAAATCCAGAATAGCGATATCAAATCATCGGTTGTGATTGGCGACAATCAGCAGGGAATTAAAACAGTAGCAGGGAACCCCAACGCCATTGGTTATGTATCAATTGGGACGGCTGAATTTAGCCTGAGTAGTGGAATTACTATCAAATTATTACCACTAAATGAAATCGCCGCGACTACTGAGAATATCCAAAATCAGACATTTCCCCTTTCCCGTCCCCTAAATTTGGTTACTAAAACTCAGCCCCAAGGCTTAAAACAAGCATTTATCGAGTTTGCCCAGTCGCCACAAGTCCATGATATTGTTCAAAAACAAGATTTTGTCCCCATCTCAAAGTGATATCCTTCTCCTGTGGATATTACGGCTATTTGCTGCAATCACAGGTATTATAGTTATCTTAATTACGGGATTCTTCTTACTCGAAGCATTACCAGTATTACAACAGATAGGATGGTTACGTTTTTTCACTGATCCATCTTGGCATCCAGTGCAAGAATTTTATAATTTGTTGCCAATGTTGTGGGGAAGTTTGTTAGTAACACTTGGTGCGGTAATTTTAGCTGCACCTATAGGCATAAGTTCGGCGATATTTTGTCAGTATTATGCACCTGCTTTCATTGCTGTATTTTATCGGCAATTAATTAATTTACTGGCAGGAATTCCCTCTGTCGTTTACGGGTTTTGGGGTTTAGTTGTGCTTGTCCCCCTGATTGGCAAATTGCAACCACCCGGAACCAGTTTGTTAGCAGGAATCGCTATTTTGACATTCATGATTTTGCCGACAATTGCACTCACCGCAGAAGCCAGTTTTGCCAAAGTTCCCCAAGAGTATCTACAAGGTGCAGCCGCCTTGGGAATCTCTCATTGGGGAACCATCCGAGGCGTTGTTTTACCTGCGGCTAAATCTGGTTTATTGACTGGGTTGATTTTAGGCACAGGACGCGCCATTGGGGAAACAATGGCAGTTTTAATGGTTTGTGGCAATGTAGTCCAGACTCCCACCAGCTTATTTGATCCTGTTCGCACCCTCACTGCTAATATCGCTTTAGAGATGGCTTACGCTACCGGAAACCACCGTTCAGCATTGTTTGTGAGTGGCTTGTTGTTAATGATGGCGATCGCCTTCTTAGTAGTCATAGCCGAAGGTGTCAGCAGGAGAAACATTTATCCATGAAACTGCCATTACCTACTCTGATTATGTGGGCGATCGCTCTCTTTGTCACCGCCATTTTTTGCTGGATTTTAGGCGATATCATTTGGCATGGTATCGGGCAAATTTCTGTAGAATTCTTAACAACAGAACCGCGAAATGCTGGGCGTGAAGGCGGAATTGCCCCGATACTGATTTCTACTGGTTTAATATTAGGAGTTTGTCTGGCCGTTTCTCTTCCCCTGGGTGTGGGTACAGCCATATTATTAGCCGAATTTACTAGTACAGAAAATGCCTTTGGGCGTTTAGTGCGTCGCAGTTTAGATGTCTTAGCCGGAGTCCCATCGATTGTATTTGGCTTGTTTGGGAACGCCTTTTTCTCAATAAAATTGGGACTCGGCTTTTCCATTTTATCTGGTGGTTTGACATTAGCTTGTATGGTGTTGCCTATACTAATTCGTTCCACAGAAGCAGGATTGCAGGCGGTTCCCGCAGAGTATCGATTAGGGGCAGCAGCCTTGGGATTATCACGGACTACCACATTATGGAAACTACTTTTACCAGCAGCCACACCGGGGTTAATAGTGGGTTTAGTCTTGGGAATTGGACGCGCGATCGCCGAAACAGCCGCATTAATTTTTACCAGTGGTTATGTAGATAGAATGCCAGAGTCCTTACTAGATTCCGGGCGATCGCTATCCGTTCACATTTTCGATTTATCCATGAATATTGCTGGAGGAGACGCTAACGCCTACGCCTCAGCCCTAGTCCTCTTAATTTTATTACTACTAGTAAATGGTATAGCAACCTGGACAACCCAGTTTTGGTTATAGCGTTTCCTAATCATATAACGTATATCATAGCCCCCTCCTCGCTTGCGGGGAGGGGGTTGGGGGTGGGGTTCTTATATCTCACTAAAGTAGGAAACGCTATAAGAACCTCCAAATAAAAAACCTCTCAAAATCTCTTTCCTCTGTGTCCTCTGCGCCTCTGTGGTTCGTTTATCCCTGATGTCTCAACCCACACAAAAATCCCGGTCACATCTACCCTCAATGCAAACCGAGAAACTAAGTTTATATTACGGAAAAAAAGCCGCTTTTACAGATATCACCATGCCAATCGCAGCAGGTAAAATTACCGCACTGGTGGGACCTTCTGGTTGTGGTAAAAGTAGCTTTTTAAGTTGTCTGAATCGCTTAACTGAATTAATCCCGCACACCAAAATTTCCGGAAGTATCCGCTTAGACGCTGGGGACATTCTGCATAATTCTGTCGATGCGATCGCACTGCGTCGGCGGATAGGTACAATCTTCCAAAAGCCCAACCCTTTCCCCTTCTCAATTTGGAAAAACCTCGCATTTCCCCTACAAGAACACGGAATCAAAAACCGCGAAAAACTGGACTGGCTGATTGAAACCGCACTGCAAGACGTGGGACTATGGACAGAAGTTAAAGATCGGCTGAATACCTCCGCCTTATCTTTATCAGGTGGACAAAAGCAGCGCTTATGTATTGCCCGTGCTTTAGTTTTGCAACCAGAAGTTTTATTATTTGATGAACCCTGTAGCGCCCTTGACCCCATTTCCAGTGGAATAGTAGAAGATTTAATTGCCAGTCTGCGAGGACGTTATACAGTAGTAATTGTCACCCACAACCTCGCCCAAGCTAGACGCATTGGTGATTATGCGGCGCTATTTTGGGTACAAACTGAAGTCGGGCGATTAATCGAATATGGTACTATCGAGCAGATTTTTACCACCCCACAGCACGCCCTAACTGCTGCTTATGTCAACGGTATTCGCGGTTAAATCCTTTTTAGCTTCAGTTTCGTATTAGTCTACAAAGTCCTAATTCAGACTTTGCTTCTTTGCTTCTTTGCGTGAAACTAACTCACACCTTTGTGATACAACCAAAAAATTATCATGACCTATCTTGAAACAACCGCTAACTTTTATAGTGAAGTCGCCGAAACCCCACAAGTGGGATTATGTTGCGTCCAAAGCAGTCCGTTACAACTACCAGGACTCAAAATTTCCTCCCAGATGCAGGAAATGAACTATGGTTGCGGTACAACCGTACATCCCACAGAACTAACTAAGGACCCAACCGTACTTTATGTAGGCGTTGGTGGTGGCTTGGAAGCATTACAATTTGCTTACTTCTCCCGTCGTCCAGGGTCAGTAATTGCGATTGAACCGGTAGCGGCTATGCGGTCAGCAGCGATGCGGAATTTAGAACTTGCTGCTCAAGAAAATGATTGGTTTGAGTCGAATTTTGTCGAAATTCGGGAAGGAGATGCCTTTGCTTTACCGGTTCCCGATGCTTCTGTCGATGTGGTAGCACAAAATTGTCTATTTAATATCTTTAAACCCGCAGATTTGCAGTTAGCTTTACAGGAAACCTTTCGAGTTTTAAAGCCCAACGGACGCTTACTAATGAGTGATCCTATTGCGACTCGTCCCATTCCCGAACACCTGCAAAATGATGACAGGTTACGCGCTATGTGTCTATCAGGAGCAATGACCTACGAACAGTATATTGAACATCTGGTAAATGCGGGCTTTGGTCAAGTAGAAATCCGGGCGCGTCGTCCTTATCGTCTCCTGAATCGCCAAACTTATAATTTAGCAGAAAACTTACTGCTAGAAAGTCTCGACTCCGTAGCTTTTAAAGTAGCAATTCCTGAAGATGGAGCTTGTATTTTTACAGGAAAAACAGCAATCTACTCCGGAGTAGAATCCTTCTTTGATGACCAAGCCGGACATATTCTGCAATCGGGAGTACCTGCTGCGGTATGTGATAAAACTGCTAGGAATTTAGGTAAAGCCGCTCCTGAAGAAATCCTGATTACAGATTCAACTTGGCATTACAATGGTGGTGGATGTTGTTAGTAATTATTCCTTGGGGACTTCCAAATAATAAAATCCTCAATTTGTAGGGTGGGTTAGGACGGTAGTCCGTAACCCACCATTATCCTTCAATTTAAGGTGGGTTACGCTGCGCTCACCCACCCTACAATTTTTGGGTGATTTATTTATTGGTGTTCCCTTAATTAGTTTTTTTTGTAGCACAGAATGAAGATTAAGAATGGTTCAACAAAAAGTAAATCCTTTGTCCTTAAATTCAGACATCACACCCTTTAGAAAAAAGCTGAATTTACCCCTAACAAAAAACCCAATTACTGTTTTACAACTTAATTTGGGTAAACGTTGTAATTTGGCTTGTAGCCATTGTCATGTAGAAGCCAGTCCCAAACGCACTGAGGAACTTTCTCCGGAAATTTGCCAGCAATTAATTGAATTAATTGAGAAATTTCCCCAAATTAAGGTTGTAGACCTGACAGGTGGCGCTCCCGAAATGCTCTATGGCTTTAAACCAATTGTAGAAGCAGCGCGATCGCATGGTAAACAGGTAATTGTGCGCTCTAACTTGACTATTTATTTTGAAGCTGGTTTTGGAGATATTCCCGAATATTGCGCTCAAAATCAAGTCAGAATTGTGGCTTCTCTACCTTGCTATCTCTCTGATAACGTTGATAAAATGCGAGGAAATGGTGTATATGATGCCTCAATTCGCGCTTTGCAATGGCTGAACCGTCTTGGCTATGGAAAAGACCCCAATTTAATTATTGATTTAGTTTATAACCCGCAAATTCCCACTTCTGAGAATTTCTCTCTCACACCCAATCAAGCTAAACTTAAACAAGATTATAAAATGTTCTTACAAGAACATTTTGGTATTAGTTTTAATGACTTGTTTGCAATTACTAACCTACCCATTGGCAGAACTAAGTTTCATCTAGAACACAAAAAACTGTACAGACCTTATCTCCAGTTTTTAGAATCTCATTTCAACTCTACGACGATTGAGCATTTAATGTGTAGAGATGAACTTTCCATTGACTATTTGGGTAACGTCTATGACTGCGACTTTAACCAAATGGAAAATTTGCCTTCAAAAACTGATGATGGCGAAACCTTAAATGTTGCTAAGTTGTTAGCTGCTGGCACATTAGATTTAATTACAGAAATCAGAACTGCACATTACTGTTACGGTTGTACGGCTGGGTCTGGTTCTAGTTGTGGCGGTACTTTAATTTAACCTAAAAACTTTTATGTAGGGTGTGTTGTCGCGTAGCGCAACGCACCATCATAGATTCTCAGTGCGTTAGGACTAATATGATTTCTGCCAAATCACCCATAACGCACTTCCCGGTGTTATGAGGTACAAGAACCCCACCCCCAACCCCCTCCCCGCAAGCGATGAGGGGGCTAAGATGTACCTTATATAATTGGAAATCGCTGTAACGCACCCTAAATGTCAAATTTGTGAACTTTGCATAACTACAGTGCCGGTGGGACGAGAGACATTTGGATCTGTTTCCAAGGTGACAACTAGCCCGGAAAATTGTGGGTGATAAAACTCTTTGTACATTTGAGGAGTAAACGGTAGCTCATGAGAAGCAGTTCCCCAAGCATAGGGCTTAACTTCACCACAGGGTAACTTTTTGTTAGCCACAACAGTCCACAAAAAGTAAAAATATCCAGGAGGTGGGGCGGGAAGATTTTGAAAAACCATCACCGCTTTTTCTTTTTCAGGATTTATCATCATGCTTCCTGAAATGTTATCTGTGGAGTTGACTGCTTGAAAAGTAAATAATCGCGTTTGCGAATTTTGGAGTAGGCTTTTAACCATTTGAGCTTGGGTAAAATCCTGGCGTAAACGCTGGTTATCGGCTGTGACAATACCCAGATTTTGCCGTAGTCGATAGTTATCAACTCCTAGAACCACTACAAATAATGCTGCGATACTACCAGCCATTTTTATCCACCGTTGAGGCGTTCGCGTAGCGACTCCGGGGGAGTTTCGCGTAGCGACTCCTGGAAAGTTTCCTTGAATCACAGTAGCTTTTTTGGTGGAATCTTGAGCTTGTTCTAGAATTTTTGGTAATAAATGGGCTGGTGCTTCTACCTCGGTGAAACCATCTACAACTTGTCGCAAAACTTCCTGCAAATCCTCCACTTCAGCTATAAGTTCGGGATTTTGATCCAGCAACAGCCGAAATTCTGCCATTTCTTCAGGGGTGAGATCATCTACGACAAACCCCGCAGCTAGGTTTTTGATGTATTCGGGATCGAAAGATTTATTCATATATTGATAAATCCGAATCTATTAAAATGCGCTTGAGTTTTAGTAATCCTTGACGGGTGCAGGTTTTGACTGTACCCAGAGGGATATCAATTTGTTTGGCAATTTCTGACTGACTTAATCCTTGGTTATAAGCCAGTTCAATTACTTGACGCTGTTTTTCGGGAAGTTGTCTCAATGCTTTGTAAATTCGCCCAGATCGCTCTGCAAAGGTTGCTTGTTCAACAGGCGTTGGAGAAGGTGTTGCTTCATTTGACATGGTTTGTCCCCACCGTTCCACAAGTTTGAGTTGTCTGTTGCGATCGCGCAGCTTATCAATGGCGCGCGATCGCGTTACCGTCACCAGATAGCGCACAAAAAAGCGACAATCTGGATTACTAGATGCTTTTCGCCACAGCGTCAGAAAAATTTCCTGAGTTAAATCTTCGGCTTCTTGGGAGTTAGCCAATATTTTCAATGCTAATCCATATACCAGACGACCATGACGATTAAACAAAATGCTTAATGCTGAGGAGTCGCCATTTTTGAGCGCCACAAATAAGGCTTCATCTGTAGTAGATGAAGGTTCGCTGGAATTTGGCTGGGGAAGTTTAGGCTCCATGCTGTGTTAAAAACAGGACTGAACAGATACCGGAGCAAGTTAGCGATAAGCTTTGTTCCATCACCTTTCTCCAAAACTCAAACAAGTAAATCTTTCCTCTAGAAAATACCATCTATTCTAATGACGACTGGCAAAGACAATCGGATTGCTGAATTTTTAAATTTAATTAAATCCAATTCTGATCTTCAGTCGTCCTATAAACAGAGGCTCCACAATTCACAGTTCCAGTTCCCAATACCACAAAACTTTGTATTTTGCATTGTGGCAGCATCCGTCCAGCAATTGAAGCTATAAAACAGGAAAAATTTTATGCACAAACACGCGAACTTCTTGCTCAAAATTTGTTTGAGCAGCCTTGTTTTTACCGTATCGACGGTAGCAACGACCTCAGCTAGTATTTCTGCAACTGAAGCTCAATCATCAATTACAAAAATTGCTCAGGCAAATTCTGGTGCAGCTAAAACCAATTCTGTAGGGGGACCCCTAGCCAAAGAACTTCAAGGTAAACCAGTAGTGGTGGATGTGTTTGCTACTTGGTGTTCTGGCTGTAAAAATATTGCGCCTACCCTGTCGCAGTTAAAACAGGAATACTCCGGCAAGGTTAACTTTGTTGTCTTGGATGTAACTGATAAAGCCAAACTCAAAAAAACGGAAGCTAAAGCCGAAAAATTAGGTCTAGGGAAATTCCTCGCAGCGAATAAGAGCAAAACAAGTACAGTAGCGATCGTTGACCCGGCTACTGGCAACATTTTAGCTTTGTACCAAAACAATGCTAACAAGGCTGACTACAAAAAAATACTCGAAACCGCTTTAGCAAACAATTAATTGAATTATGGCTTTACTCCTAACAATAGGGGTAAAGCTAATTTTTCATGACTGCAAACGCCCCGTCAGATGCTGAAAAGTCATTTTGAATTTAATTAAATCCAATTCTGATCTTCACTCGTCTTATAAACAGATGCGCCACAATTCACAGTTACCATCCCTCAATTCAGGGAAACAACCGGAAATCTAGGTAAGGCGCATTGTGTCAGAACTATATCGTTGAAGTGTGAGGAAAAGAACAATGTACAAACCGAGCAAATTTTTCTTAAGTCTACTGTGTTTGAGTGGACTGGTTTTGACAGTATCATGCAGCGCAACCAACCCAAATAATATTTCTCAAAATCAAGCCTCCCCATCAACTACAGATGTTGCTCAGTCAAATCCCTGCGCGTCTAAAAACCCCTGTGCGTCTAAAAACCCCTGTGCATCTAAAAATCCCTGTGCTGCTAAAGCCAAATCTGTAGGGGGTCCCCTCGCCCAAGAAATTCAGGATAAACCAGTATTAGTAGATGTGTTTGCTAGTTGGTGTTCTGCTTGTAAGAATATTGCGCCGACATTATCCCAACTGGAAAAAGACTATGAAGGAAAAGTCCATTTTGTAGTTTTGGATGTTAGCGATAAAGCCACCACAGCTGAAGCAGAAGCGAAAGCAAAAGAATTAGGACTAAGCGAATTTTTATCTGCCAATAAGTCTCAAACGGGAATGCTGACCATCGTTGAGCCTAAAACCGGGAAAATACTAGCACAGCACCGCAACAATCCAAATTTAGCAGATTATCAAACGGTTCTTGACACTGCTTTGACTCAATAAATCAACGAAAAATGAAACAGATATCTCAGTCTTCCACTGAGGAGAAAGCTCCTCGGCGTTCTAAAATATCGAAAAAATGGCTAGTTTACGGTGGATTGGGATTACTCTCTTTGATTCTGGTGATCACCCTGGGACCTGTAATCAGTCACCCTGTTGAACGGGTAATTTCCATTGTGGAAAACCGCTATCAACAGTGGTTTGACCAACAAAACACAGCAAATCCTTTGGTATTGATGCCTTTGGCGTTTATTGGTGGGGTACTTGCTAGTGTATCTCCCTGTATTTTGGCACTTTTACCAGTTAACCTCAGTTACATCGGCACACTAAAAATTAACTCTCGTTGGGATGCTTTTAGTAAGGCTGGCTTGTTTGTCCTGGGAGCCGTGACAATTTTAAGTTTGTTTGGCTTAGTCTCATCTTTCGCCGGAGCCGTGATGGTGGAGTACCGGGGCTATATAAATATTGTCGTGGGTGTGATTATGGCTGTGATGGGTCTGTGGTTAATGGGGGTGGTACAACTTCCCCTACCGCAGATGAATGTGAATCTTCCCCAGGCTGGCCCTTATGGGGTGGGTTTGACTTTTGCCTTGGTGAGTTCTCCCTGTGCTAGTCCGGTGCTGTTTGCGGTGCTGGCTGCGGCCGCTGCTACAGGTTCGCAGGTGTTGGGGACACTAACGATGGTTAGCTATGCGCTGGGTTATACTCTCCTGATTTTCCTAGCTAGTTTATTTACGGGATTGGCTAAACAAAGTAATCAGTTGTTGAAACATTCCGAGGGCATTATCCGCTTTGGCAGTGTAGCGCTAATTGTGACTGGGGCATATTACCTATTTACTGGCACTCAATGGTTTGTAGGAGGTTAGTCATGGTACTGTTTCAGGATCAAATAGAACTGGATAAGGCGGGTTATATCAAAACTCAGGGTAAAAGTACCGCTACCAATATTCCCGGCATTTGGGCGGCTGGAGACGTGCAGGATCACGTTTATCGTCAAGCAATTACCGCAGCCGGCACTGGTTGTATGGCAGCCCTGGAAGCTGAACGGTGGTTATCAGAGCAACGAGCATCGCTTGTTAGTTTCGCTGCTTAAATAGTACTTTTTATCACAATTATTAGGGAAAAAATATGCAAGACACTTTTTCTATTGATCAAACATTCTTCACCGGACGAGCAGCTTTTGAATGGTTAATGCAGGAATCCGAGCAGCTAATCATTGTCAAATTTGTCGCTCCCTACTGTCCTTCCTGCGAAACACTTAAACCTGTACTACATCAAATAGCTGTTGATCATACAGACAGCTTACATTTAGTTGAACTTGATATGAGCGAAGAACCTGAACTGGCAATTAAATATAGTGTCAGAAGCGCTCCCACAGTAGTATTACTGAAAAATCAGCAAGTATTATCACAAATTGTCGGCTTAAAACCGAAAAAACAATACACAGAAATAATTCAATCCGCGCTCTAATTAAAACAGCGTAATCAAAGTTCTTAGTGAGGACTTCAGTCCTCTCTTTAAAACGCTACCGTGTACACACAAATTCGATTAGAGCGAGTTTTCAGCCCTAAAAATAGAATTTAACTGTAAATCTTATTCCCCTCCTCGCTTGCGGGGAGGGGTTAGGGGTGGGGTTTCATGACACAAAAGAGAATTTTCCGACTTGTGTGTACACCGTATCCTTAAGACGCTACAAAATTTTTGGCATCACTTATGGGTAATTGAGCATATCTGTAAATCCGCCCCTACAGAATTTGCATCTATCAATTTTGAGTAAATCCATTTTGATTTTAGCTTCGTATAATTTTTGATAATCTAAGTTACAAACAATTGACAAGTTAGCACACTTAGCCAAGAAAGCTGTAAACAGAACTATTTTATAGAGAGTAATCACTTATGTTAAAACCTGCTATCACTAATTTGTTCTTTCCCCAAAGTCAAAAGCCAACTATTGCAGATATCTTCACGAAGAATTGGCAAAGGCTGGTTAAATTTACTTTTCTGATGCTGATGGCATTTATCGTTGCTGTGATATTTACCGCCGAACCAGCTTGGGGACAAGAATCTGCTCAAAATGCTTCAGGATTTAATCCCCAAATCTGGTTGCGAAATGCTTTGCAGTGGATTGATGGTTTGGGTGCTGTAGGAGCATTGGCATTTATCCTACTTTATATCGTTGCCACTGTCGCCTTTTTACCAGGGTCAATCCTCACACTCGGTGCGGGTGTTGTTTTTGGCGTGGTTATGGGTTCGCTTTATGTCTTCATTGGTGCAACCATCGGAGCAACCGCCGCTTTCTTAGTTGGGCGTTATTTAGCCAGGGGTTGGGTGGCTAAGAAAATTGCCGGAAATAACAAATTTCGGGCAATTGATGAAGCTGTGGGTAGGGAAGGATTGAAAATTGTCCTATTAACGCGACTTTCTCCTATCTTCCCCTTCAACTTATTGAACTATGCTTATGGCGTAACAGGCGTTTCACTCAAAGACTACTTTCTTGGTTCCGTTGGCATGATTCCCGGCACAATCATGTATGTTTATATCGGTTCCTTGGCTGGTAACATTGCCACAATCGGTACTGAGGCTCAACCCGATAACCCCGGTGTACAGTGGGCAATTCGCATTATAGGTTTTATTGCTACAGTTGCGGTGACAGTTTATGTTACTAAAGTTGCTCGTAAGGCTTTAGAAGATGAAGTTTTAGAATCTACAGACAATGACGAAAATCAACAAATTAATCTGAATTAAAGCTGCACTGATTACTAATTTGAGAAGTGAGAAATAAATAATGATCACAAATACAACAAAGACAACCAAATTGCTAACTGGTACTCAAGTTCCCGAATTGGAAGTAAAAACCCTGGATGGTAAACTTTGGCAACTTTCTGACCAGCAACCCCAAAACTTCACATTAATTATTTTTTATCGTGGTTGGTTCTGCCCAATTTGTCAAACTTATCTTGCAGAACTTGAACGTCTCCTAGAGAATTTTACTAAACTTGGGGTAGAAGCGATCGCTATTAGTGGAGACAGTCAAGCAGATGCTCAAAAATCAATCTCAGAATGGGGAATTAAAAATCTCACCATTGGCTATGAAGCCAGCATAGACTTATTTCGTAGTTGGGGGCTTTATATTTCCAAAGGCGCATTTGAAAAAGAACCCCCCTTATTTTGTGAACCGGGTTTTTTCTTAGTTAAGCCTGATGGCAGACTTTCCTATGCTGCTGTCAATAGCGCCCCCTTTGGTCGCCCACCGATATCAGATATGCTTTCTGCCATCGATTTTATTTTGAAAAAAAATTATCCTGTGCGGGGAGCAGATTAGTTTGTAATTCGTAATTCGTAATTCGTAATTCGTAATTCGTAATATTCTAAACTGAAAAACATCTAGTTTGCATATTTTAATTAGATTAAATTCTTGTGGGGTGGGCATCTTGCCCGCCCATGTCATCCAAGTTAAATGTGAAACAGCTTATTAATCATTCAATGAGGTTTTAAATGTCAAATTCTGCATCTCAAAAAGTTACTCTTCCACCAATGGATGAGTATAACCAAAAATTAATTTCCTATGTTCATCCACCGGATTGGGTTAATCCTCAACCTGTTGATTGTTATGATTTAGTTGTGATTGGTGCTGGTACGGCGGGATTAGTCGTAGCCGCAGGTGCAGCAGGTTTAGATGTGGGATTAAAAGTTGCTTTAATTGAAAAGCATTTAATGGGTGGGGATTGTTTAAATGTCGGTTGTGTTCCCTCAAAATGTATTATTCGCTCATCTCGCGTTGTCGGCGAAATGTGGGAAGCGAAGGCTTTGGGAATTAATCCTCCAGAAAAAATAGACGTTGATTTCCCAGCAGTGATGGAACGGATGCGCCGTTTAAGGTCGGGTATTAGCCATCATGATTCTGCACATCGGTTTCAAAAACTGGGAGTTGATATTTTCTTGGGTAGTGGTCGGTTTGAGGGTGATAATATCATTGAAGTTGGTAATCAAAAACTTCGCTTTAAAAAAGCTGTGATTGCTACTGGTGCTAGGGCTGTGCGACCATCTATTCAGGGATTAGAAGCATCTGGATTTCTGACTAATGAAACAGTATTTTCTCTCACCGAACTTCCTCCACGTCTAGCTGTAATTGGTGGTGGACCTATCGGTTGTGAATTGGCTCAAGCTTTCCAACGTTTGGGTTCTCAAGTGATCTTGTTTCATAAGGATTCTCACATTTTAAATAAAGAAGATAGCGAAGCCGCAGAAATTATTCAAAATCGTTTTATCCAGGAAAATATACATTTGGTTTTGAATAGCCAAATCCAAAGTGTAGAAAAAACCCCAGAAGGAAAGCTGATTAACTTTCTCAGCAATGGTTCTCAAAGGTCAATTGTTGTTGATGAAATTTTAGTTGGTGCAGGACGCGCACCGAATGTTGAAGGTTTAAACTTAGAAGCAGTTGGGGTAGAATTCGACCAACGTCAAGGAGTAAAAGTTAATGATTACCTCCAGACAACAAACCCCAAAATTTATGCAGCCGGCGACATCTGCATGAACTGGAAATTTACTCATGCGGCGGATGCAGCAGCGCGAATTGTAATTAAGAATACTCTGTTTTCTCCCTTTGGCTTTGGGAAATCCAAACTTAGTAGTATAGTGATGCCTTGGGTAACATTTACTGACCCAGAAATTGCCCATGTAGGAATGTACGAACATGAGGCTCAAAAAAAAGGTTTTGATATCAATACAATCAAAATTCCTTTTAGTAGTGTAGACCGAGCGATTACAGATGGTGAAGAAGATGGATTTGTGAAAATTATCCACAAAAAAGGTTCCGACCAAATTTTAGGAGCAACAATTGTCTCCCGTCATGCTGGAGAAACAATTAGTGAAATAACTACAGCAATTGTGAATAAAATTGGGTTAAATGGGTTATCTGGAGTAATTCATCCTTACCCAACTCAAGCAGAAGCGATTAAAAAAGCAGCCGATGCTTATCGCCGTACTTTGTTAACACCAACATCAAAAAGAATTTTAGAATTGCTAACGAAGTTGTCTTAATACTTTCGAGAGTAAAAATTAATTTTTTGTTATTTGTGAAAGCTGAGTTATACAAAACACTCATCAATTTATGAGCTAGATTTGTGCTGAGAAATTCAGGATGAAAATTATTTTTGCAGCTTGAAAAAATATCTGGTAGGTATAGCAAAAGTCAAAAGTCAAAAATCAAAAGTGAAAGACTTGCTTTGACTGGGTTTTAGACTTTTCCTATGTCCTAATCTCCTTGGCGGCTGCTGTAAATCGAGGCTAATATAAATTCCCCGAAGTCAGATATTGTCCAGTATCAATTCAACCTCCCTCTCGACTCAAGAATTCAGGCAGTTTTAACGTTTACGCAGTTTATGCACAAGAAATTAACGCCCCATTCGGATGTGAACCTGTGGAGTGGATGCTACTAACTTCTGTTCGCGAATAAGAGTGGCGAACCATTTCTTTTGTTGATCATTAAAAACCAAAACCTACCCACAGACAAAGAAGAATTGTATGGGCGTATAGTGAAAGTTGCTTCCCTCAAAGAGCGCCTGGAGCAAGAAATTCAAGCAATTATGGACAGTGTTACCATCGCTCCAGGAGGATGTTGGATTGCTCGTTATCTAGCCAAAGGACGAAAAGGATTTTATCCGTATTATAAACTACAAGCAACTGACCCGATTTTTCCTACTTTAACTGATGGCAAGCTTTCTAAATCCCCACATCTAGGTAAGGCTGGTAGTCAAGCATACTTAGAGGCTCTTGAGCAAATTACAGCCAGAGCTAAAATCGAAGCTTTAGCCCGTTCTATTGAAACTCTCAACCAGGGTTTGAAAGATTTACTTGAAGAAACCTCTAAATACAAAAAATGAGGGGGATTGGTTCGCCACCTTTATTCGCGAACCGCTTTTTCTTTTCCACATCCCGTGAAAAGTCAGATAAGCAAACACTCAAGGGTATTTGTGGAGCCATTAGCAAAAACAGAAATACCGTGGTCTTCACAATTGGTCGTCCTATAGCTTACTATGCAGAAAATTATTTATTCAGATTTAAACATTTAGATGAAAAAATCATCATCGCCACTCAATGCCATTTGGCTGTTCCTGATTGTTTCCGCGACAGTAGTAGCAGCTTATAACGGCAACATGGCCGCTTTAACAGAAGCCTCTTTCAAAGCCGCAGAAAGTGCTGTCACCCTAGCCATTGGACTAATTGGGGCGATGGCGCTGTGGTTAGGAATTATGAAAGTTGCCGAAGCCGCAGGGATGATGCGATTCATCGCCCGTTTAATTCGTCCACTCATGAGCCGACTTTTCCCCGAAGTTCCCGTAAATCACCCGGCTATGTCCGCAATGGTGATGAATATGGCAGCCAACGCCCTGGGATTAGGAAACGCCGCTACACCAATGGGTTTAAAAGCAATGGCAGAACTGAATAAACTCAACCCAAATCCGGGAACCGCAACACCTGCGATGTGTTTGTTTTTAGCCATTAATACCTCCTCTGTGACGCTGTTACCCCTGGGTGTAATTACTGTCCGCGCCAGTGCTGGGGCTAGCAATCCGGCAGCAATTGTTTTACCCTCAATTATTGCCACTATCATTTCCACAGCCGTGGCTATTATTGCTAGTAAACTTTTAGCCCGTCGGACATCCTCTAAGCTGACTCCTTTAGAATCTGAATTAGAAACTACCGAAACAGACAGCAAAACCGCAGCCGATGAAACTCCCGAATCTGAATTAATTCCTCCCGGAATGATTGGTAATATCGTTTTCGGCGGTCTAATTGTGGCATTTTTGGCGGCTGTATTTTACCGTCTGTCAATCCGTGGATTTCCGTATATATTCAGTATGGTTTTTCTCAGTAACCTTTCCAACTGGCTACTGCCTATTTTAATTTGTTTATTCCTGTTATTCGGCTATTTTCGAGGCGTGAAAGTTTATGAAGTTCTCACCGACGGAGCAAAAGAAGGCTTTGAAATTGCCATTCGGATTATTCCGTTTTTAGTTGCAATTTTTGTGGCGATTGGAATGTTTCGTGCTAGTGGCGCTCTTGATATCCTCACAGCTATAGTTTCTCCCATTACTTCACTGATAACCCTGCCACCAGAAGCCTTACCAATGGCATTAATTCGCCCCCTTTCAGGTAGTGGTTCTTATGGGTTGATGTCAGAAATTGTCAAAAATGACCCAGACAGTTTTCTGTCTTTTCTCGTTTCCACCATGCAAGGTTCAACAGAAACTACCTTTTATGTAATGGCGGTTTATTTTGGCAGTATTGGTATTGTTCGCACAAGCTACACACTCCCGGCGGCGCTGTGTGCTGATGCAGCCGGAATGCTGGCATCTTTGGCAATTTGCCGGATAATGTTTTAATTAAGAGGGTGTTTGAAAAGTTTTGGGCGAATATAATTCGCTACTACACAGGCCAAGTCCACCTCCGTGGACTAATGAAAAATTAAGGTTTTTAACCCGCGCAGGCGGGTTTTGTCTGGGTGGTTCCGCGACTTCTAGTCGCCAGGGCTAGTAATAAATTAGACTGTTCAAACAACCTCTTAAGTAAAGTTACTCTGAAACTGCATGAATATCCTGAAAACACTAGCGACGATAATCAAAGTGATCTCCACAATTTTTATTTCTGGTGCGATCGCCTGGGAATTATGGAATATTTATGCAATCATCAATAACATTACTACTCCCAGTAGTCTGAATTTTATCTTTTGGATTGAACGTTTTGCCATAACAGCACATTTAATGGAAGCGGTAATTGCTGCTGTTTATGCGTCGGGGAAACAAAAAGCACCATTCAAATATGCGATTTATACGTTTTTTGTGGGGACAGTGGCTTTAATAGAACTGTTTGCTAAAGAGGAAAATAGGATCAAAAAGCCAATATAGTAAGACTACTATTTGATTTTTGAACCGACTCTGAGACTTTATTCACAACACGATTTCCTAACCTATCCAATACTTCCTGACTAACCAAGCGCCAATTCCTGAACCAATCCAGCCAAATAAAATCATCAAAATAAACGTCAAGATCGCCCTACCAGTTCCCGCTCCCAGTGAACCAGCCGGAGGTGGACCAGTTTGGCGATCGCTTAACCAGATGATCAACTCATAGAAAGAAGCCCCAGCGATCGCCATCAGCACAAACCCAACTATACTACCTACTGGAATCAATAGCAGATTCCAGGTAAACCCAAACCGCGCCAAGGCACTCCAGAGAATCAGCAGAGTGGGACTAATTAATACTATGACAAGCAACAAGAATCCAATCATGATTACGGTGGTTTTTTAAATAGATTGTGATCCAACCAGTGATATCATGTTCGCCTAATTATTTATAATTCCCGCATCGGTGCAAAAACCGGAAAATCCTCTTTCCCCCTGCTCCCTGCTCCCTGCCCCCTGCTATACTTAGCAGCCAGCCCAAACAAACGCAAACTGATCTTTGTGGGTTTTGCATTGCAGAACGTGGGCAATACCCATATCGCCAAAGGTATAGGGAAGGTTGTCACAAGAAGCCAGTTGAAATACTTGCCGCATGGGAGCTTGACAAATGGGACAGCCTGGACACTCCATATCCTGAACCCAGCGCGGGTAGCCCCCCAGCTTATCGCCTTCATCGGTGGGGTATACCTCATCGTATTGCTCCAAGCCTAACCGCCCAGCCAATTCATTCCCCAGGTCATAGTTTGTGACCTGATCCCAGCCGTATACCAGTGCTACGAGATCATCAGGGTGGGGATAGTCTTCAATTTCTACCCAGTCGGTGATGGTCTTGGCTGGAAAATCTATTCCATAGTCTTCGCCACTGATTTTGGGTAAGGGAGGGGTTGAACCGTTGCCTAATGGCTGCACCAGACGAATCCTGACATTTTTAATCAGGTAAGGTTCTCTACCGTAATAGATAGTTCCATATTCCCCCTCTAGCTGGCAGTCACCAGGAATGCAGTAAAACATTTGTAGTAGACCTGTACCAAACTCCTCACGCACAGGTTCTGGCAACTCAGCCAGATTCAGTTGAAAAAAGAGTTGCATTGGCTGGGCGCACTTGGGGCAAGTAGGCCAGGTTTCGTCTTCCGCCAGCCAAGGACGACCACAAAACTTGGAAGCTAGGCGATCGCCATCTCCTTCAGTAACCACCGGTTTCCAGGCGGGACGAATAAATTGGGCAATATCCAAATCTGGTTCAGGTCGGGGAGGTGGGGTCATCGTCGTGATGACGTAGCCTTTTTTCAACTTTTCATTGATTTTCTTCTCGGCGGCGGCGGCGGCTTTTTTAGGACTGCTGTAGGTGGTGCTGGAGGTTTGTCCGGTAGTGCCAATGCGCCCATAGTGGATGATGACAGCTAATCCTTTAACAGTGACTTCATAGAACTTGTGGGAATGGTCGTCGGAGAATTCCATGTAGACAGGTTCGATGTGAGAAGGAGGCGAATAGTAAGGATCATTGCTGAGAATGGTGGAGTGGTAGTAGTCTTCTGCTTCCTCTTGAGAATCAAACTCACGCACTTCGTCAGACAAAACATTCCCACCGTAACCTTTATGAATCAGTCTCACTTGGGAACCCTGTAGGATAATGGTGCCATAATTAGGCATTTTGCCTGTGTCTATCTCAAAGTCGTAACTCTGTGATGGAGTGGGAGCAGGAATCTCAGCATCAGGCTGGGGTAGAGGATTAGCAGTCTGGGAAGGAGCAGGCGATCGCATACCAATTTCCACAAACGCCCTCCCACTCATCAACAAACTTCCATCCTCCAGCACCAGCAATTCCTCAGTGAAGGGATCAGTTGTCCAAGTTAGCAAAACAGATCGACCATTGGCACAGATGGTGTACCTACCTCGGCGATCAGTGCTTAACAATCGATAAGAGCCATCGGGTTCAAACAAATAACAGTATTTGTCTTTGTGCAGCCAAATTGATCGGATCAGTTTCTCTTGAAAAGAGTTTTCTGGCTCTGAGGATAATTGAGGCGAGGGATTACTAGGCATAGAAAGTTGGACATTTTTTATACTCAAAATATAACTCAAATCAATTAGTCCTCCTAAGCTCCGTCTCCTAAAAATCAAGTCTCCTCATAAGTCGAAAATATCAGCATCTTTCCTCACAAGTTAAACAATGTCTGCAAAACAGGTACACCGAATAACGGTAAAATTAACAATCCATCTCAAATTGGCCTACCTGTTAACCCGATGTATTGCGACTACCTGGTACAAATTCTGACTGCCCGTGTGTACGATGTTGCCCAGGAAACACCACTGGAGTATGCGCCCAACCTCTCGAAACGACTGAATAATCAACTCTTGCTGAAGCGGGAGGATATGCAGTCAGTTTTTTCTTTTAAGCTGCGGGGTGCTTACAACAAAATGGTCAACCTTTCACCGGAATTGCTGGCGCAGGGTGTCATTGCTGCATCTGCGGGAAATCATGCCCAAGGTGTCGCCCTGGCTGCTAGTCGGCTAGGAACACGAGCGATTATTGTCATGCCGGTGACTACTCCCCAGGTGAAAATAGATGCAGTCAAAGCCAGGGGGGGAGAGGTGCTATTACATGGAAATACCTATGATGATGCTTATGCTTACGCCCGTGAAGTGGAGGCAGAAAAAGGATTAACTTTTATTCATCCTTTTGATGATCCTGATGTGATAGCGGGACAGGGGACAATTGGGATGGAAATTTTGCGCCAATATCAGCAACCTATTCATGCGATTTTTGTGGCTATTGGTGGTGGGGGATTGATTTCTGGAATTGCGGCTTATGTAAAACGCTTGCGTCCAGAAATTAAGATTATTGGTGTGGAACCTGTGGATGCTGATGCAATGTCGCAATCGCTGAAAGCTGGACATCGGGTGCGGTTGTCTCAGGTGGGTTTATTTGCTGACGGGGTGGCGGTGCGGGAAGTGGGAGAGGAAACTTTTCGTTTGTGCCAGAACTATGTAGATGAAATTATTCTGGTGGATACAGATGATACCTGCGCGGCGATTAAAGATGTATTTGAGGATACACGATCAATTTTAGAACCAGCTGGTGCTTTAGCGATCGCAGCTGCCAAAGCCTACGCTGAACGGGAACAAATCCAAGGACAAACATTAATTGCCGTTGCCTGCGGTGCTAACATGAACTTTGACCGTCTGCGGTTTGTCGCCGAACGAGCCGAATTTGGGGAACGTCGCGAAGCTATCTTGGCAGTAGCAATTCCTGAAGAACAGGGTAGTCTGCGAAAGTTTTGTGAATGTATTGGTAAACGCAATCTCACCGAGTTTAATTATCGCATTGCTGATCAAACAGAAGCTCATATTTTCTTAGGGGTGCAAATCCAAAACCGTGCCGACGCTGAAAAAATGGTGGAATCCTTTGAAAATAGCGGTTTCAAAACCATTGACTTAACAGATGATGAACTGACAAAGTTACACCTGCGGCATACGGTTGGTGGGCATTCTCCCCTAGCGCATAACGAATTACTTTATCGTTTTGAGTTTCCTGAACGTCCGGGCGCATTAATGAAATTTGTTGGTTCCATGAGTCCTAATTGGAATATCAGTATGTTCCACTACCGCAACAACGGGGCAGATTATGGGCGCATTGCCGTAGGAATGCAAGTACCCCCCCAAGAGATGGAGGAGTGGCAAGCATTTCTGGATACCCTTGGCTACCGCTATTGGGATGAAAGCCAAAACCCTGCATACAAGCTGTTCTTGGGGTAAGAGAGCGATAAGAACCCCACCCCCAACCCCCTCCCCGCAAGCGAGGATGGGGCTATGATACAAATCATAAAACTCTTGTGGTGCGGGCATCTTGCCCGCCATTGGTATACTTCAATTAGATGAAATTTGCTGTATCAGTTTCTTGACTGCATTGCTGAACGGAAGGCAGGAGTCGGGAAAAGACTTTTAAATCCGGCTATCCTTTGGCTTGCAGGTTCTGGGGCAGAGTTCCAAAGTGTTTCGTAGTAAAAGAAGGTGACACCTAAACCGCGTTCTTGGGCAGCCCTGACCTGAGCCTTAATTTGTTGGATGGAAACAGGTCGATTTCGTAAACCTGTCATCACACCGATACCTGTGGGAATCACTTGTTGGGCTTCTTGAATTTCTCTGCGGGAAATATTAGACACGAAGCTTTGCAAATCGGGGCGATAAATCTGCACAATTAGCTCGTCTACAATATTTTGCCGCATCCAAGCCAGCCAGTCTTGGAGGTGAAACTTATAAGCAAAATCGTAGTAGTTGGGAGCAACCGAGAAAATCGCGTTGGGTTTTCTGGCTTTTACAGCTTGGTTGAGTTGCACCATAAAGGCTGTAATTTTATCTGCCCGCCAGCGTACCCATGCTTCATCTTGGGGATTATTGGGGGGACGATTTTTGGTTTCTTCGGTATATAAGGCAATGGTATATGGATCGTAACCAAATTCGTGGGGCAAACTCATGTGATCATCGAACTGAATGCCATCGACATCATATTGAGTCACATTCTCTACTACAAGACTAGTAATAAATTGCTGTACTTCAGGATGGAAGGGATTGAGCCACACAACTTCACCAGCTGCACTAATGGAAGTTTGGCTACCATCCCGCTTTTGTGTCAGCCATTCTGGGTGTTCCAAGGCCAGTTCTGAGGTGGGGGGAGCCATGAAACCAAACTCAAACCAAGGAATGGCTAAGAGTCCCCGACGATGGGCTTGGGTAATTAAGTCTGCGAGAATATCATGTCCATCTGAACCTTTAAAGACAAAGGGTTGGATACCAGCTCGTTGTGCCACGGCACTGGGATACATCACATAGCCAGAGTTCCACACCACAGGATAGATCGTGTTGAAGTTTAGCCCCCGTAATTGAGTCATGGCTTCTTGCACTTTGGTGCGATCTTTGAGGATGTCAAAATCATTGTTGGTGATCCAAACGCCGCGAATCTCTTGACGCGGTAGCTGTGCCATTACTGGACTAAAACTATTCAGTAGCAGTGCCGTAATAAATGATATGAAGACAAGAATGGGAAAGAAACTCTTGAGCGATTGCGATCGCATAATCAAAGGTAACTTCATTGTCTGGAATAATCTGTTAGCTCTCCATGCTTGCCATATTCTTGTGTGAGCAAATTTACTAGCCATATCATCTACGAACATTTATGCTTACTAAAGGGTTTGTTGGTCGTTAGTTGTTTGTTCCATGCACAACAAATGTTTGCTTCCGAGAAACCGAAGCAGACTTAGCACGGTAATATAGGTGACGTAGCTAGAAACTCAAAAGTGTCCGCTAATTTTTTTCTCTAAAGGGCGATAACTATGTTTAGTAGTAACTCTAGGGTTTTCTAGCTACAAGTCAGAGTAAATATACTATTCGTAAATTTACTAAATTCCCTTTAAAGTTTCAGTCAAATTAAACACTAAATATGGTGAATTTTTCCAGAATATGAGGGGAAATCACATTAAATCGATTCAAATCAATATTCTTGCATACTTTGAGTCAAAGTGCTGTTTTTTATGCTTATCCGCAAAACGCCAAACAATATTATGTAGTATGTAGGTGTGTAATCATACGTGCGGACAAGCTTAACCCATGACAGTCATCACAATTCGAGAAGAAGGGCGAATAGATACCGGATTTGCAGCAATTCTCAAATTTGATGGCGGAGAATACCCAGTTACGATTACTGACCCCTTTACCGCAAAGGAAGAAAAAGAACTAGAGTGGTATTTTGAAGAATGGGTAACGTTTCCTTTTAGTTATACTGTCATTGCAGAGAGGGCAGCAGCCAGCGTTAAAATATACGGTGAAAGCCTATTTAAGCAAGTTTTTCAGGCAGATTTCAATGCTTACAACTTATATCGACAACTGCGGGGTAATCTGAGTCAAGTACAGATTGAAATCGTGGCAAAAACCCCAGAATTTCACGCTTTACACTGGGAAGCTCTACAAGACCCAGATTTAAGCCGACCACTGGCGGTAGACTGTGTAATGTTGCGGAAGAATGTCACACCTGCACCAGTTTCAGCTAATGTGCAGTTATCGCCTGTGATTAATCTGCTGGTGGTGGTGGCGCGTCCAGATGAGGAAAGGGATGTGGGCTATCGGACAATTTCTCGCCCGTTGCTGGAGTTGATTGACAATAGCAATTTGCGGGTAAATGTGGAGTTGCTGCGTCCGGGAACTTACGAAAGTTTGTCTAAGCATTTACAAGAAAAAGGTGCGGGATTTTATCACATCGTTCATTTGGATATGCACGGGGCGCTGCTAAATTATCAACAGGTTCAGTCTCCCAGCAAACCTGAACGCTATTTCTATAAAGGGCGCTATGGACGTGGTAATTTGCAGCCCTTTGATGGGGTGAAAGCTTTTGTCTGCTTTGAGGGCGAGTCTCAGGGAAAGGTTGATTTGGTAGAAGCTTCAGAATTAGCCGCATTGTTTACCGGAAAGGGGATTCCTGTGTGTATTCTCAATGCTTGTCAATCGGGGAAACAGGTGAGGAACTCCGCCAGCGAGGAGGGGTTAAGTGAAGATACTCGTGAAACCAGTCTGGGAAGCAGGTTAATGACCGCAGGGATGCAGATGGTAGTGGCTATGGGGTATTCTGTCACTGTGTCGGCATCAGAGTTGATGATGTCACAGCTTTATCAACATTTGTTTGATCATAAACCCATGACTGAAGCCATCAGGCTGGGGAGGCTGGAACTGTTCAATAAGAAAGAACGTAAAGCCTCTTCCATTTATATTAATTTAGAAGATTGGTTATTACCTGTGGTTTATTCTCATCAGGTAGTGAATTTTAATTTACGGCAGTTTACACCAGAAGAAGAAGAGAAATATTGGGAATCTGTCGCTATTCAGTATCGTTTCTCCTTGCCGGAATATGGATTTTTTGGTCGGGATTTGGAGATTCTCAAAATTGAGAAAGCCTTACTCAGGCATAATGTTTTGCTGTTGCAAGGTATGGGGGGAACAGGTAAAACAACTTTGTTAAATTATTTAAGGGAATGGTGGCAGAGGACACATTTTGTTGAGGATGTATTTTATTTTGGCTATGACCAAAAAGCCTGGACGCTGACACAAATTTTGTTTGATATTGGTCAGCAGGTGTATGGTAGAGTTGAACAGGCGAAGTTTCAAGCCATTAGTCAGCCTGCACAGGTACAGAAATTAGTGGCAAAGTTGCGGGGTGCAGCTTACGCTGTGATTTTGGATAATTTGGAATCGGTGACTGGGCAACAACTGGCGATTCAAAATACTTTGCCAGAGGCAGAACGTCAGCAAATCCGGGATTTTGTCGGGAAGTTGGTAGGTGGTAAAACGCGGGTGGTTTTGGGTTCACGTAGTCGGGAAGAATGGCTACAATCTCAGACTTTTAAACAAAATATTTATGAGTTACAAGGATTAGATAAAGAAGCCAGGACGGAATTAGCAGAGAAAATTTTAGAACGGAATGTAGCTGCACACCTTGTTGATGGGATTCGTCAAGATGCCGATTTTGAAAAGTTGATGAAATTGTTGGCAGGGTATCCCCTGGCGATGGAAGTTGTGTTGACGAATTTGCAAAGGCAATCACCCCAGGAGATTTTGCAGGGGTTGCAAGGGGCTGATGTTAATTTGGATGTGGTGAGTGAGGATAAGACCAAGAGTATTTTGAAATGTGTGGAATATTCTCACAGTAATTTGTCACCAGATGCACAGAAGTTGTTGCTGTGTTTGGCTCATTTTAGTGGGTTTATTTGTCGTGGAACTATTCCGGTTTACATCAAGGAACTAGAAAAACTAGAACCATTAAATGATTACTGTTTCGATAAATTCAATGATGCCATTCAAGAAGCAATTAACTGGGGTTTACTCTCATTGATTGAGAATAATCATAACTTACTAAGGATTCAACCTATTTTTCCCTACTTTTTAAAGACTAAGTTAGCATCTATTAATGAGACAACCAGTCAAGCTTTACAAAAGGGTTTTAATAAATATTATATAGGTTTGGCAGGAAATTATCAGCATTTGATGGATTCTCAAGATGCTCAAAAGCGTCAAGTTGGTATATTATTATGTAACTGGGAATATGAAAACCTTTACAGTGCGTTGCAAATTTGTTTACATAATCAAGAAAGTATTAGTATCTATTTTTGTTTATATAAATACTTAGAATTAAAAAGTGATGTCCAAAAGATGTTGAAATTAGCAGAGTTAGTCTGCAAAACTCAAGAAGCTTATCCATCTGAAATTATAAGTGATCATAATTATGAAATATTGATAGCAGTTGGTATGTTGGCTAGTAGCTACCTAGCAACACGCAATTATAAGAAAGCGAGGGAATATTATCAAAAAAATCTAGCATTTTGCCAACAACTTAGGGGTCTAGAAGAAACACAAATAAAGTCAACAGTTGCCAAAACGTACCATAATTTGGGAATAGTTGCCCAAAAATTGCACGAATATGAAGAGGCACAGCGCAATTATCAACAGGCTTTGAATATCGACATCGAATATAGCGACCATCATTCCCAAGCCAGCACTTACCATCAGTTGGGAAGTGTTGCCGAAGAATTGCACGAATATGAGGAGGCACGGCGCAATTATCAACAGGCTTTAAATCTCAAAATCGAATATAGTGATCGCTATTTTCAGGCCAGCACCTACCACGAGTTGGGAAATGTGGCTCTAAAATTACACGAATATGAAGAGGCACGGCGCAATTATCAACAGGCTTTGAATATTTTTATCGAATATGGCGGTAGCGAAGCTCTTCCTTCGGAAGCTCGCTATTCCCAAGCCGGTGCTTACCACAACTTAGGAAGAGTTGCCCAAGAATTGCACAAATATGAAGAGGCAAGGCGCAACTATCAACAGGCTTTGAATATCAAAATCGAATATAGTGATCGCTATTCCCAAGCCAGCACCTACCACCAATTGGGAACAGTTGCCCAACAATTGCGAGAATATGAAGAAGCACGGCGCAATTATCAACAGGCTTTGAACATCTTTATCGAATATAGGGATCACCATTCCCAATCCCTCACCTACTTATCATTAGGACTACTTGCACAAGCAGAGGAAAACTACCCAGAGGCGAGGGCTAACTTGCAGACAGCGTTAGAGATATTTGTTGAGTATCAGGATGAATATCATGCAGCGATGACACGGGAAATTTTAGACAGATTACCAGATTGATCATTACAGCAATTCAAGCCCCCGGATTTATCCGTGGGGTGTTTAATTTTGAATTTTGAATTTTGAATTTTGAATTCGGAGCGAAGCGACGTGACGCATTCCCCCTCCCCGCAAGCGAAGAAAGGGCTAAAATTTAAAGATAAAACTAAACCATATTAGTCTCCCGGTGGGAGAGTTCCAACCTTTTCCGCAGGTGGTTCTGTGTAGTCACAAAATATATTTAATCCTATTTTGAGTATATACAAAACAATTACAGTGGCGATGGCTGGATCAATTGGTAATCCATTTGTGGTTGCAAGACCGACTAGAGAGACAATCAAACCGGATAGCAAGGGTGAACTCCCTGGATTTTTCGTATATTCTTTGAGTTGACCACGAAAGCCATCATCACCGCAGAGTTCTTGACGCAGTACATTCAGCGTGACTTTCCAGATTGATTTGCCCTCTGACATTAATGTTTTGCCATTTTTCTCAATCCATAAATCCTCAAATGAGCGTTCAACTTTACCGTTGTGTCTGGCTAAGTTATCTAGGGCATACTGTGCAGGTGTGTAATCTTGCAATATTTCCCGCATAGCCATGATTTCGTTACTACTGATTTGCGCTTCCATGCTTTAGTTAGTTTTTTGGTTTAAGTTCTTAAATTGACCTCAATTTTCAGACTTTAGCATTTATTGCGTTTTTTGTTGTCTCAATTGAACTTTGAGAATATGGATTTGTTTCACGCAAAGGCGCAAAGGCGCAAAGGTAAGAAGGAAGAGAAGGGTAGCGACAACACACGTCCGTGGGTTAAAAACTCTAATTTTCTCTTAGTCCGCGCAGGCGGACTTTGTTTGTATAGCCGCGACTTCTAGTCGCCCGGTACAAGATATGAAGATAATTAGTTGTTAGGGATGTCTACAATGAGTCAATATGCAGATTAGCCAAGAACTATCTCTACCCAGTATGGGCTGTGGCACTTGGGCATGGGGTAATCAATTACTCTGGGGATATGATGAAAGCATGGATGAACAGTTACAGGCTGTTTTTAATCTCTGTGTCAGCAATGGTGTAACTTTGTTTGATACTGGCGATTCTTACGGGACTGGGCGATTAAATGGACGCAGTGAGTTACTGTTGGGGCGATTTACTAAAGAATATCAAGGGGTAAATCAAGATAATATTTGCATTGCTACTAAGCTGGCGGCTTACCCTTGGAGATGGACTCGTCAAGCTATGGTTAAGGCTTGTCAGGCTTCGGCGCAACGTTTGGGCAAAAATGTCGATTTGGTGCAAATGCACTGGTCTACGGCTAATTATGCACCTTGGCAAGAATCAGGTTTGTTAGATGGTTTGGCTGATTTATACGAACAAGGTCTAGTGAAGGGGGTCGGTTTATCTAATTATGGACCGAAACGCCTGCAACGGGTACATGAAAAGTTTGCGGCGCGGGGTGTTCCTATTAAAACGCTGCAAGTTCAGTATTCTTTACTATCTACCTATCCTGTGACGGAATTAGGGCTGAAGGATGTTTGTGACGAATTGGGGATAAAGTTAATTGCCTATAGTCCTCTCGCGTTGGGGATTTTAACGGGGAAATATGCGGAAAAAGGGAGTTTACCCAAGGGTATCCGGGGTTTATTATTTAGGCAGCTTTTACCTGGAGTGCGATCGCTCTTAGAATGTTTACGAGAGGTGGCAGAATTTAGAAATAAAACTATGTCTCAGGTAGCAATTAACTGGTGTATCTGTAAGGGTACTATTCCTATCCCTGGGGCGAAAAGTCTGGAACAGGCGCAGCAGAATATTGATGCTTTGGGTTGGTTGTTAGATTCTGGCGAAATTGCGGCTTTAGATCAAGCTGCTGCAAGTACGGATAAGAAAATGGTGCAAAATATCTTTCAAACTCAGTAGAAAATATGGAACCCCACCCCCAGCCCCTCCCCGCAAGCGAGGAGGGGAGAAAGAATGTAGAATTTTTATAAGTCTTCGGGTAAAACCCATTTTGGTGGTTCGGTCATTTTTTTCCGCAAGCGTTCTTCTGCCATCGTCAGCATTTGGTCTAAAGAAGTCTCTTCGATAAATTTGCTCGTGGCTTCTCTAAACTCAATATGGGGGCATTTATCCCCTAATATACAGCCGTTTACGCAGGCTTGAGTGCAATCAATTTGTTGTTCCACAGTGAGTTCCTCTCTTTAAAATATGAGTTAAGAGTTGTGATTGATACTGTAAATCTCTACTCTTAATATCAAGTCTCCTTAATTGACTATGATAAAACTGCTGCTACGCTAATAGCATATATATGAAATGTTTTGCTAACAAGGGCGCTCATGTCGGAACTCTTAGCTATTACTGGAACCATCGCCGCGATCGCAACGGCTGTAATTCCCCAACAGGGTAGCGTTAGTATTGTACGGGTGTCTGGTTCCCAAGCAATGGCGATCGCACAAGCTCTATTTTCCGCCCCTGGGCAGCAAGTTTGGGAAAGTCACCGTGTCCTTTACGGTTATATCCGCCATCCCCAGACACAAGCATTGGTGGATGAAGCGCTGTTATTAATCATGCAAGCTCCCCGTTCTTACACTCGTGAAGATGTGGTAGAATTCCATTGTCACGGCGGAATTATGGCAGTGCAGCAGGTCTTACAATTGTGTCTAGAACAGGGCGCTAGGCTTGCTCAACCGGGTGAATTTACGCTCCGAGCCTTTTTGAATGGACGGCTGGATTTAACCCAATCTGAAAGCATTGCTGATTTAGTGGGTGCGCGATCGCCCCAAGCTGCTCAAACGGCTTTAGCTGGTTTACAGGGAAAATTAGCATCTCCCATTCGGCAGTTACGCGCTAACTGTTTGGATATTTTGGCAGAGATTGAAGCTCGAATTGACTTTGAGGAAGACTTACCTCCGTTGGATCATGAAGCCATCATATCAGATATTGATCACGTTGCCGCAGAAATTAGCAGATTTTTAGCCACAAAGGATAAAGGCGAACTGCTGCGAACTGGGTTAAAAGTGGCAATTGTGGGACGACCAAATGTCGGTAAATCCAGTTTATTAAATGCTTGGAGTCAGAGCGATCGCGCCATTGTGACTGATTTACCAGGGACAACCCGCGATGTGGTGGAGTCTCAGCTGGTTGTCGGGGGAATTCCTGTGCAGGTGCTAGATACAGCCGGAATTCGGGAAACAGTAGACCAAGTAGAAAAAATCGGCGTAGAGCGATCGCGTCGTGCGGCAAATGCAGCTGATTTAGTATTATTAACTATTGACGCATCAGTAGGATGGACTGAAGCTGACCAGGAAATTTATCAACAAGTCCAACACCGCCCCTTAATTCTAGTCATTAATAAAATTGACCTAATAGAAACACCCTTTAATATTGGTTTGAAATATCCCCAAAACATTAACCAAATTGTTACCACAGTAGCGGCAGAAAATCAAGGTATTGATGCTTTGGAAACGGCAATTTTAAACATTGTGCAAACGGGGAAAGTGCAAGCTGCTGATATGGATTTAGCAATTAACCAAAGGCAAGCAGCAGCCTTAACTCAAGCTAAAATATCTCTAGAACAAGTACAAGTTACAATTGCAGATCAATTACCCCTTGATTTCTGGACAATTGATTTACGTGGTGCAATTCAAGCGTTAGGAGAAATAACTGGAGAGCAGGTTACTGAATCTGTACTTGATCGGATTTTTAGTAGATTTTGTATTGGTAAATAAAGTAGTAATAATTAAACGCAGATGGACGCAGATAAACGCAGATAATTTTGTAATTTATTAGACTAGAAAATGTTATAATCTTTTATCAAAGATGAAATATATGGCTTTTGGAAATACTCTTAATTCTGCTAACGCCTTGATTATTGGTGCTAGTCAAGGTATCGGCTTAGGTTTTGTGAAAAAACTGCTTCAAGATGATAGAATTGCCAAAGTTTATGCAACTTATCGTCAACTGGAATCAGCCGATGAATTAATTTCTTTAGAAAATAAATATTTTGATAAATTAGTTTGTTTATCTTTGGATATTACGGAAGAATCGCAAATTGCTGAAGTTATCCAACGCATTAAAAATGAAGTCAACAAGTTACATTTAGTGATTAATTGTGTGGGAATATTGCATGACGACACTTTCCAACCTGAAAAAAGTTTAAGACAGATTAATTCGGAAAATTTGCTGCGTTACTTCCAAATTAACAGTATTGGATCTATTTTACTAGCTAAACACTTATTACCTTTATTTCGCCATAGTGAAAATAGCGTTTTTGCTAGTATTTCTGCTAAATTGGCTAGTATTGGCGACAACGAAATCGGTGGCTGGTATGGCTATCGGGCTTCTAAAACGGCACTCAATATGTTTATGCGAACAGCAGCAATTGAGTATGGCAGAAGCTGTCCGAAAACATTAATAGTAACTTTACATCCTGGAACAACAGATACACGTCTATCGCGTCCATTCCAGAAAAACGTACCACCGGAAAAGCTATTTTCAGTCGAACTTTGTGTAACTCAATTGCTGTCTGTAATTGACCAACTTCAAGACGGTGATAGTGGAAAATTTTTCTCGTGGGATGGAAGTAAGTTACCTTGGTAGCTGAGATTAATTAATACTAAAAACCAAAGCCGATGAAATTTTTTATTCCCGCCGCCAATGACCATACTAGAGCCGAAGATGTTTATAGTGCTATTGCTAAATTTGCCCAAGCACCAATCACCCAAAAGCGGATTTGGCAGTTACACTGGCTGGATAATGGCATGAATGTGAAATGTGAGGTAGGTAAACCGTTACCATCCTCATATCTAACTGGTAAAGAGCTAGTTTTGGCAATATTTGACTGTGAAACCCTCTATAAGATTTGTACTCTGACTCATGGCGCAGTCAAGGGAGAACCTGTTGTGGTTGCAAAAAATGCTCAAACATCAGCAACTTATTTTTCTAATAATTCGTAATGCCAATCTTATGTACATGATTTAGAGGTTGTTTCAAAAGTCTAATTTATTACTAACCCTGGCGACTAGAAGTCGCGGCTACACAGACGAAACCCACCTGCGTGGGTTAAAAACCTTAATTCTTCATTAGTCCACGTAGGTGGACTTTGCCTGTGTAGTAGCGAATTATATTCGCCCAAAACTTTTAAAACATCCTCTTAGATGAAATCAGATATGCTGTGTTCTACACCAAACGCAGGTCATTAGGCAATACAGGCAAAACCCGCGCAGGCGGGTTAAAAACCTGAATTTTCTGGTGATTGGGGGTTAATTCGTCAACTCAATTAACTTGAAGCCCCAAGGTTTCATAGCCGCAAGTGCTAGTTCTCTATCTATACCTTCATAAGCCTCCCATTCCGAATGCTGGTCTTTAGGATGTCCATCACCGACATGACCTGCAACTTTGATGACGGGAACACCCGCCAATTGATTGCGTTCCATCCCTTTGGGAATCACTAGCTGGAGTTTGTAACCTACGAACTTGGATACACTCTCATCAGCTACAGATTTACGGACTAAACAAATATCACCAGCAGTCCCCCACGTCGTTGGGTAGATGTGGAGGAACGATATATAGGGTTGTGGTTTGATGGCTCTTTTTAGAACTTGCACTTTTTGTAATCCTTACTCATACACTACTCTAATTAAAATACAATCTTGTAATTATCGTTCTAACTCTAACTCTAACTCTAACTCTGTCGCAGATGATACGAGTAATTGATGCTTAAAACCTTCTAACTGGCGGTTAGTCCTTGATTGTGCCATGAACAATTATCATATATTCATGAATTCAAAGAGGGTTTTATCAAAAGTTCTTCTAACGAATCTTTTCCCGAAGACCGAGCTGATGAGGTAACTTCCCCAATTCATCCCGATGAGAAAACAGCCGCTTTAACTCCGACAACCATTGGGCGAGTAGAAGAGGGTGTGGCGGCGGCGAGCGATCGCACTGTTCGTCATACAATAGAAGAAATTCTGCATTGTCTGGAAGCTATGGCTCAGGGACATAGAGAAACCAGAGTCCATGCTATGGTACGTCGTTTTGTGTTGCGATCGCTCATCCATACTCTGTTTCGGGTACGAATCGAAAACCTGGACAGGATACCTCAAACACCAGCCATCCTCGCTGCTAACCATCTCCACCATATCGACCCCTTGCTGCTGCTGGGCGAACTCCCCACCCATCCCCACTACTACGTTCTAGGTGATGCTCGTACTCTTTATAACAAGGTGTGGAAACGTTTTATCCTGCGTTTAGTCGGAGGTGTAATACCTTTAGAACGGATATGGAAAGAAGAAGTAGCGGTGATGGAAGCGGCTAAAGCTGGAAGACAAGACCTCCAGGAACTAGCCAAAGCAATTGAGGAGAATGTCCGCACAGGGGGAGATATACAGACGCTGCGCCAAATCGACCGCATCGTACAGGGAATTTTGTCTCAGGGTGACGGACTCGTAGTATTTCCCGAAGGACGTTTAGGAAGCACTGAAGGTCAATTACATCTCCCCTTGAAACGAGGAACTGTAATTTATGCTTTGCGGGCTGGTGTACCGATAATACCAGTGGTACTCATTGGCACTCATGACCTTTATTTAGGCAAAGAGTTAACTGTGCGCTTTGGGGAACCATTATATTTTGCTCAAACTTCGAGAATCAAGCGCCAGGAAGTAGATACAGCTTTGGAGATATTAAAAAACGCCATGCTGAATCTTTTACCAAGTAATTATCAAGAACCACAAGGACTCAAGCTTTTTCGTCATTTTCTCAATCATATTTTGTGGTAATAGCAAAAATTCCAGCTTATATCTGTGTTTATCTGTGGTTAATTAATTGAACGATACTTGTAGAGACGCGATTTATCGCGTCTTCTTTATGTAAGAGGAACGAACCACGAAGGAAGAAGGAAGAAGGAAAGTAAGCCAGCACTAATATTTCCAGATATGTTAAGAAATTTTAATGTAGGGTGTGTTGTCGCGTAGCGCAACGCACCGTCAACAATTCAAGCTTCCTTCGCTCACTTACTTACTGCTATTATTTTTCCAAAAAGTTATCCACTTTAAAATTTGATGTCCCTTCCCAACAGTGGTTCAAAGATGCACTAATTTGAGCATCAGCCGCATCATTCAATTCCCTCGAAGCATTAAACTGCACGGCTGTGACAATGTACTCAAAAATTATCACAAACTCTTTCTGGGGGGAAATTCTTTCAAGTACAATTGTTTCTCCAATCTTGGGAATTTGCGGTAAATTCACCACAAATGTTTCCTGTTTCGGTTTATCTAGTGGATTTTTAAAATTGAAGTATTTACAGTAGACAATAATTTTCACGGAAAAAAACCACCAATAGTACTAAAAAAAATTCACTTCAAACATCCAAGTTTGAAACATAAGAATTAATTATAGTAACTATCATGCCGATTTGTGGCAACAAATTAAATCTTTGTCAGTTTAATCTCACTTACCGCGCCATAACCTTTGGAAAAACTGATAAACTTTCACAATTATTTCTTCAAGCCAGAGTATAGCATGATCAAGCCACTCTAGAAGTTGTTCTAAAGGATGTTTATCATATCCGACAAAAGTTGCTTCAACGTCTATCCAGTCTGGCTGGGCTTCCACTTGGCTACGGTGGCGATTCTTAGTTATAGCTTGGGAATTCAGGTTTTCAGAGAGTTTTCCCAATTTTTTGGCAGTCGGGGCGAGTTGGGGGCTAGATTTTGACTTTTGCAACCAACCAGATTTGGCTTTGGGTTTACTTTCACTGCGGTTTGCCGATGAAATCTGGGAGTTACCAAATAAATCACTGAAATTCAACCAAGAATCCTTTGCTAAAACCTCATTCTGGAAGCGGCGATCATGGGGTAGGCTAGATTGTGATTCTCCATCACTATGTCCCTGAGCAATTTTTTGATCTTTACTAACACCGAAAAAGTAATTAATTGCATCTGCAATTAAAGCCGGAATATTCAATATCTGAGTTTCTAGACTATCAGCATTAACTGACATATTACCTCTAGCAGCTACTTGTTCTCTACCATAAACAAATATATTTAGCTGAGTTTGGGCAAGTCGGATAATTTCTTGACTGCGCTGTTGTACTGGTAATAAACCTTTGCTTTCCCAGTTGGCAATAGATGCGTCCAAGAAGGCGATTAATTTATTAGTATTAAGTAAATCTTTTTCTGTGCCTTCAGGCAGTGAGAGCATATTAACTGAAATTTGTCCAGTTATTTTTGTGAAAATGCGCTCAATTTTTGGTAGTATTTGACTCTGTGGTTTATTTGCCGCTAATTGCCAAGAATGCCAGTAATTACCAACTGCACAAATAATCCTGTCTGCTAATTTTGCCTGTTGTTGGGGTGTCAAAATATCCAAGATTTCGTTGTCGGCGGTGACAAGTACCAAGTTGCGGCTGACCAAATTTGTGGCAATTCCGCGCATGACTGGCAAATAGGGCTGGATATTTTCTGGCGAATTTTCAGAAATTAAGGGTTTTGTCGGGGGATGACGACGAAACAGTTTTGACGACAAAAAGCCCACAAACTTCCAAGGGGCAGATGTTTTCGGGGGTTCCGCAATGTCTGACTCGGAGGGTAAACTTTTAACTGCTTCTAAGACTTGTTGAATTGGGGTATCAGCCGTGGGGGGAGTTTCGGGTTGTAACTTTAACCTGGGTTGTGGTTCTTTCCCCTCTAGAGTTCTACCGGCTGATTCTGTAGGATTTAATAATAGATATACGGGGTAAAGTAATAATTCTACACCCCACTTGGTTGCAACTTGCAAATGCCGGTAGGTGTGATCCCACTGTTGTGTCAACCGCCGAGATTGCAGGTGGACAAAGTTCAGTAGTCTGCTTTGATAACGGCCAGAGGAAACAGGAGACATGATGGTGATTTGTTAGTTGTTAAGACTCCCGCCCAACCATAATTTTAACGAAAATATGACTCTGCCCATATCGCAATCACATTCTCAATTTATCTCGGCAACTATTGACCAACTGCGTTCTTTTTGTCAAGTTAATGTGAAATCTAGTTGGCTATACCAGGAATTTGACGGGGATATTACTGATATTTCCACATCTGATTTGTCTGATTGGCATCTTGTCCAACTCAATGCTAAGGAACATATTGCTTGGACAGGGGGCAGAAAGGTGCTTTGGTTGGTGCAAAGATTTGTGGTTCCCCAAAATTTACAGGGGTATCCTTTGGCTGGTTTGTCTTTGCGCCTGTCGTTGCTTTGGTGGGCAGATTTGGCTGAGATTTACGTGAATGGGGAGTTGGTGCTGGAGGGAGATTTATTTGATTGTTCGCCAAGAGTGCTGCTTAGTCAAGGGGTGACTCCTGGTGAGGAGTTTGTTGTGGCTTTGCGTTTGGTGAGTCCTGGTCATGATTTTGGTGCTTTGGTGCGATCGCTCCTTGTTTTTGAGTCTTATGATGATCATAATCCTGATCCGGGCTTTTTGGCTGATGAGTTGGCTGTGTTACAGGTTTTTTTAACTCGGTTTGCACCGGATAGGTTGGGTGATTTGGCTGAGGGTTTGGGGGGAGTAACGAACCGCCAAGTCGCCAAGAACGCCAAGGAAGAGGGAAGAGGGTTGCGCGAACTTTATCAGCGTTTATCGGCGTTCATCGGCGTTTTAAATCCTAAGATATATTTATTGGGTCATGCTCATTTGGATTTAGCATGGCTTTGGCCTGTGAGTGATACTTGGAAGGCGGCGCAAAATACTTTTGAGTCGGTGTTGAAGTTACAGGCTGATTTTCCTGAGTTGATTTTTTGTCATTCTACTCCGGCGCTTTATGCTTGGGTTGAGGAACATCGCCCGGATTTGTTTGCGAAAATTCAAGCACAGGTAGCGGCTGGGGTTTGGGAGGTTGTGGGCGGTTTGTGGGTGGAACCGGAATTGAATTTGATTTCTGGTGAGTCGATTGTGCGTCAGTTATTATATGGTCAGCGTTATCTAAAGGAAAAGTTTGGTAAGGTTTCTGCTGTGGCTTGGCTACCTGATACTTTTGGTTTTTGTGCGACTTTACCCCAGTTTTTTGTGAATGCTGGGATTGAGTTTTTTGTGACTCAGAAGTTGCGCTGGAATGATACTACTCAGTTTGAGTATGACGCTTTTTGGTGGCGATCGCCTGATGGCAGTGAAATTTTTAGTGTGATGTCTGCACTTATCGGTCAAGGTATTGACCCGGTAAAAATGGCAGAATACGCCTGTGAATGGCAAAGCAAAACCGGTTTAAAAGATTCTCTCTGGCTTCCCGGTGTCGGCGACCACGGCGGCGGTCCCACTCGTGATATGTTAGAAACTGCCCGACGCTGGCAAAATTCGAGCGTTTTCCCAGAGATGGAATTTACCACCGCAGAAAAGTATTTACAGCAAATTAAAGCAGACCTAACCCCCCTAGCCCCCCTTCCCTATGAGGGAATGGGGGAAAATATCTCACCTCGAATTGTAGGAGAGGGAATTGGGGAAAATGAAAATATAAATATCTCCCCTCTCCTTGTAGGAGAGGGGTTGGGGGAGAGGTCTCTTCCCACCTGGAATGATGAACTATATTTAGAATTTCATCGCGGTTGCTATACTACCCACGCCGACCAAAAACGCTGGAATCGACGTTGTGAAGATTTATTATATCAAGTTGAATTATTTGCCACTTTAGCCACTGTTAGCTGTGGGGCGATATATCCCCAAGCCGAAATTGAAACCGCTTGGAAAAAAGTCTTATTTAACCAGTTTCACGATATTTTACCCGGTTCTTCCATTACCCAAGTTTATCAGGATGCACTCCCAGAATGGCAGCAAGTGGAACAAGTGGGAACGCAAATTTTACAAGAGTCTTTGTTGGCGATCGCATCCCAAGCCATTTTACCACCACCGCCCCATCCTGAAGCCCAACCAATATTTATTTTCAATCCTCTCAATTGGCAGCGTTCTGAGATCGTATCTGTCACATTACCCTCATCTCACCCACATTGGCAAATCCAGGATATTTCCGGACAGCCAATTATCTCTCAACTATCGCAATCATCTCAACTGGTATTTCTCGCTGCGGAAATTCCACCCGTAGGCTATCGTATATTTTGGATTTCCCCCAGTTCTCCCACTCCCCAACTTCCCATTTCCCCAGACTGGATTTTAAAAAATGAATTCCTGCGGGTTACAGTCAATGCTGACACCGGAGACTTATCTAGTGTATTTGACAAAACCCAACAACGGGAAGTGCTAACTGGTGCGGGTAATCAACTCCAAGCCTTCCAAGATAGTGGACAATATTGGGATGCGTGGAATATTGATCCTAATTATGCCCAACATCCGTTACCACCCACAAAGCTAAAATCTATCCAATGGCTAGAACAAGGCTTAGTCCAAAATCGTGTTCGGGTAGTGCGTCAATTAGGTGAATCGGAATTTTGCCAAGATTATATTCTACAAGCAGGTTCACCAATCTTGAAAATTGCCTCCACTGTAAATTGGCAAGAAAATCAGGTCATGGTGAAAGCGGCGTTTCCTTTAAATGTGGAAGCAGATTTTGCAACTTATGAAATTCCTTGCGGTGCAATTCGTCGCCCAACTAAACCCCAAACACCAGCAGCACAAGCTAAATGGGAAGTTCCCGCCTTGCGTTGGGCTGATTTAACCGGAGAAACAGAAGCAGATAATATTTACGGTGTGAGTTTACTCAATGATTGTAAATATGGTTATGATAGTAAATCGAATCAATTACGCCTCACATTATTACGCAGTCCTAACTGGCCTGACCCAGAAACAGATAGAGGCTTCCATGAATTTACCTACGCCTTATATCCCCACGTAGGTAGCTGGGAAGAAGCCAATACAGTCAAGCGTGGCTATGAGTTGAATATTCCCTTACAAGTAATTATTAATCCTCTGACTACCCAGCCAGGAACGCACCCCCCAAAATTCAGCAGTTCCGCAGGGGTAAGTTTTCTGAATTTAACAGCTAAAAATTTAATTTTAATGGCTTTCAAACCCTCTGAAGATAACCCCCAGCAATTTATCCTGCGCTTTTACGAATGTCACGGAGAAATAGCCGAGTTATCTTTACAGAATAATTTAGGACTGTATCTAGGGAATGAAGCAGATTTGTTGGAATTCAACTCATCTGAGCAACAAAACTTAACAATACAGCCTAAAAAAATTGCTACTTTCCAAGTGAACAGCTTGTCAACTGTTCCTAGAAACTAGACGTAGGTTGGGTTGAACAAAGTGAAACCCAACACCAAGAATCCCTGGTTTAGTTGGGTTACTCTACGAGAAGGCTACGCCTACGCAAAGCCTCTACCCAACCTACTGTTCTTTCTTTCATCAGAGTTAGAATAGAGAGCTAGTCTTCGTGGTCTTCAAAAGGGTCTGCCAATTGCTTGCTAGGAGGACCGAAGGACATATAGATGGCAAAACCAGTGACAGCAACTAAGGCAATGCCAACGGAAATACTAATCATGGTTGCGGGTTCCATCGCCATAAGTTGTTCCATAAATTTGCGATTAATTATGAGTGTTATTATTTGAGGTTTTGCGCCTATTAGCACAATTACGTGCTTTGGCTTGATTATTATAACATTTGTTTCGCTGGCACTGACTCAATTTATTTTGCTTGACGCAATTTATCAGGCAGGCGCTCCATGATAGTAGAATATTACCAGAAGATGAAAAAAAGCTTTGGTAACTGAATCTTAGGGGAACTATGGCACAACGAACTAGGTTAGGAGATATCCTGAAACCTTTAAACTCTGAGTACGGTAAGGTATCTCCGGGTTGGGGTACTACACCTGTAATGGGTGTTTTTATGCTCCTATTTTTCGTATTTTTGCTGATTATTCTGCAAGTTTACAACAAGTCTCTGTTAATTCAGGACGTAATGGTTGATTGGCGCAGTTTAGGCGGCTAATTAAAGACAGCGAACCTGTACCCGGCTTGTCCGGGTTTTTTTATGGGTTTGATACCAAAAACGTTAGCCTTAAATAAGTCAGCATGGTATAGATGGGAAAAGCCTAGTGCCGCCGTGAAGTCAAAAGTCAAAAGTCAAAAGTCAAAAAACTCATGAAACAGGCTTTTGAGGGATTTTAAATGGTTTCTTTATTTATGCCGTGCTGTACTAGCTTGATTGCATTGTATATTTATAGGAAAAACCGGATGAATGTATTTGGTATCGGTCTGCCGGAAATGGGTCTAATTATGGTGGTGGCTTTGTTAATCTTCGGTCCGAAGAAGCTACCAGAAATTGGTCGGAGTTTCGGGAAAGCAGTGCGCGGTTTTCAAGAAGCTTCTAATGAATTTCAAAGCGAGTTTAAACGGGAAGCTGAACAAATCGAAGAAGCTGTGAAAAGTTCTGCTGAACTGGAAACCAAGCATCTGGAAGCGGCTAAATCTGAAAAAGAAGCTGCTGGTTCTTCCCCTATGACTTAGGCTACGGTGTACACAAGTCCACAAACCTTTTATTTGGGTAGGGTGCGTTATGGGCTTTAGTCCTAACGCATCTATAATCTGGAATGGTGCGTTGCGCTACGCGACAACACACCCTACAAAGGTGCTGGTTCTTCTCCTGTGAGTTGGGGGAGGTGCTGCGAAGAAATTGATTTTAGGTAAAATGACAGAAGCTGTTACGAAACCATCTTTGGTAATTCCGCAATTAATTGTCGGGTTGGGAAATCCAGAGCCTAAGTATGACCAAACACGCCATAATATTGGCTTTGCTGCTATAGATGCACTTTCTCGTGCTTGGCGTATTCCTTTGGGGGAAAATCGCAAGTTTCAGGGTGAGTATGGTGAGGGAATAGCGCCGGGTAATGGTAAAATCCGCTTACTCAAGCCGTTGACTTATATGAACCGTTCTGGACAGTCAATGCAAGCGGTGACAAGTTGGTATAAATTGCCGCCAGAGTCTGTGCTGGTGATTTATGACGATATGGATTTACCTTTGGGTAAAACTCGTTTACGCTTGTCTGGTTCGGCTGGGGGACACAATGGCATGAAGAGTGCAATTTCACATCTTAACACCCAAAACTTCCCACGTTTACGCATCGGCATTGGGAAACCAAATGATAGCGATAATTCTGAATCTATTTCTCATGTTTTAGGTAAATTTTCTGCGGCTGAAACTCAACTGATATCTCTCTTACTTCAGTTTGTGGTTGAGTGTGTAGAATTAAGCTTCAAACAGGGAGTAGAAAAGGCGATGAATCGTTGTAATAGCCGCACTATTGAGCTTCCTTGATGAAGTACCCCACCCTGTAGACGGATGGGGAATTTCGCGGTTTTTGTTAAACCATTTTGTATAAGAATATAGGTTGATTAAAAACGTCGATTGCGTCTAGCTAATACTAGCTTACGCTTGCGCTTTTCTAAAGGTGTTTCAAAGTGCCGATGAAATTTGACATCAGCTAATATACCAGCTTTAGAGACTTGGCGTTTAAACCGACGCAAAGCTGAATCTATATTTTCGTTTTCTCCTAGAACGACTTGGGTCATTCTTGCTGTATCCTCATAATCAATATTTTTCATTTTATATATTAGCCTCAAATTTAGAGGTTCGTAGTCAGGACTTCAGTCCTCTCCTGGACACAAAATTACAAACTAAGGACAGTTATGCCCAAAGGACTTGACAAAAACGGCAACAATGGTTCAAAAGCGGACTTTACCAGTGTTTAGTAGTTGATATCCAGATACTAATGCGCCTAAAGCCACTAATAAATTCCACAAGCTGGTTGAGCGAAAAATTACGCCACCGCTTAAGAAAACTAGCACTAAGCCAATAGCTAGAAAAAACCATCCCAGGTTTCCAGTTTCCCGCCGGAAAAACAAGAGTGAAAAGACTCCTGACATGATGGCTAAAACTGAGATTGTTGCAGGTACTCGGCGGTAAAAAATTGAATAGTAACTACTGACAAATATGATGTTTTGAGCAAAAAAGTAGATGCCTACAAGAAGTAGACTTAAACCTATAATTTTGATTAACAGTCGGCTCATATTTTTTTTAGTGGAAGATGCAAATTATACAGTTAATTATATGGTGATTGTTCTCAAAATATTGGAGTTTATGAAAATTTTATTTTACTTAATTTAATTGAAATTATGTAAATATACGGTTGCTAAATTTCTATGATCTGATTGGGTTGAGTTACTCAGGATTGATTTCTAAGGAAAGGGCTAGTTGATAAAGTTGGCGACGGGGTAAAGAAGTCATTTTTGCTAATTGTCGGCTGGCTTGCGATCGCGATGTTCCCTGACTGATAATCTGGAGTAATTCGGCTTTTAATTGTTCTTCTGTGAGTTGGGGTTGACTGGCAGTAATTCCAGCCAGAACTAAGGTATATTCGCCTTGGGGTTCACGTTGGCTGTAATGTGCGATCGCCTCGGCAATGGTTCCGCGCCAAAATTCTTCGTATAATTTAGTTAACTCCCGTGCCAGGACAATTTGGCGATCGCTTCCCCAAACAGTGGCAAAGTCTTGTAAACTTTCTCGTAACCTGTGCGGTGATTCGTAGAAAATTAAAGTGCGAGATTCTGCCTGAATCAATTCTAAGTATTCCCGCCGTTTTTGCGCCTTAGCTGGCAGAAAGCCTTCAAAAACAAACCTGTCTGTAGGTAAGCCGGCTGCACTTAAAGCCGTAATTGCGGCACTTGCGCCCGGAATAGGTACAACAGTTACACCCGCTTCAACGCAAGCTTTCACCAATTCATAACCAGGATCAGAAATTCCCGGCATTCCCGCATCACTAACTAGAGCGATCGCCTGCCCATTTGCCATATACTCTAATAATTCCGGGATGCGGCTATGGCTATTGTGTTCGTGGTAACTTATCTGGGGTGTTTTAACTTGAAAATGTTGTAGTAGTTTCCCTGTGTGGCGAGTATCTTCGGCTGCAATTAAATTTACCGTTTGCAAAATTCGCACCGCCCGAAAGGTGATATCTTCCAGGTTGCCAATTGGTGTACCGACGATGTAAAGTGTTCCTGGTTTGGGGTCAGTCTGCATGAGTGAGAAAATAAAAGCTAGGTTAAACAAATGAATAATCTTAAATCCCAGCGTGGGTTATTTGTCGGTTTAGTCACCTTGGATTTAATTTACCTCGCTGATTCTGCCCCTAGAAATAATCAAAAGATTGTCGCTACTGACTATACTTTAGCAGCCGGTGGACCCGCTACCAATGCGGCTGTCACCTTCAGTTATTTAGGTAATCAAGCTCAAGTTTTAGGTGTGCTGGGTTCTCATGGGATGACGCAACTGATTCGAGAAGATTTGGCTAATTATCAAGTGGCGATCGCTGATCTTCAGCCTACTATAAGTACAGCCCCACCTGTATCTTCAATCATGATTACCCAAGCCACAGGTGAACGTGCTGTAGTTTCCATAAATGCTGCCAAAAGTCAAGCAAGTAAAACATCTATCCCGCCAGATATTTTACAGGATATTAATATTGTTTTAATTGATGGGCATCAGATGGGCGTTAGCCTCACCATAGCGGAAACAGCTAAAGCTAAAAATATCCCCATAGTTATTGACGGTGGAAGTTGGAAACCAGGATTTGAGCAAATTTTGCCTTTCGTTGATTATGCCCTGTGTTCGGCTAATTTCTATCCCCCTAACTGCCGCACTGAAGCAGAGGTATTTACCTACTTAAGTACATTTGACATTCCCCACATCGCCATTACCCACGGAGAAAACCCGATTAAATATTTATCTTCCACTCAAATCGGTGTTGTGGATGTACCGCAAATCCAGCCGGTTGATACTCTAGGGGCTGGGGATATTTTTCACGGTGCTTTCTGTCATTATATTTTACAGGCAAGTTTTACTGATGCTTTAGCACAGGCTGCTAAAATTGCTGCTAACTCCTGTGAATTTTTTGGGACGCGTCGCTGGATGGAAACTGGGAAATGCGATTAATGGTGTCTGTACAAGAGAGTAGACTAAGTTCAGTAATTAAGGCAGAATGAATGAAAGACTTGCAAGAAATATTAGCGATCGCTCGTGAAATAAGTTGGGGTGCATCAGATATACTCAGGTCTTATTACCACGGCACTGCAAAAGACCCGAATCTAGATGTGCAGTACAAACAGAATGAGCCTGTAACTGTTGCAGATGTAGCCGTGAGTCAATATATTCTAGAAAAGTTACAAGCAGCTTTGGGTAAAGAAGATTTTGCCTATATCAGTGAAGAAACCTATCAATCACAACTGAGTAAAGAATCCCCTGAATTGGTATGGATTATTGATCCTTTAGATGGTACGCGAGACTTTATTGAAAAAACTGGGGAGTATGCCATTCACATCGCTTTAGTCAAAGAAAAGCGTCCAATTTTAGCAGTAGTTGCCGTCCCAGAAACAGAAAAGTTATACTTTGCTACCAAAGGTGGGGGTACATTTGTGGAAACCCGGAATGGCTTTGCTCCCATTCAAGTGTCTTCAGGTAAGCCTGTGGCAGATTTAACTGTAGTTGCCAGTCGCTCTCACCGCAATGAATCTTTAGATTACTTATTACAAAACTTTCCTTGTCAAAAATACAAATCTGTAGGCAGTATAGGCTGCAAAGTTGTCGCTATTCTGGAACAACAGGCGGATGTCTACGTTTCTCTTTCCGGGAAATCTGCCCCTAAAGATTGGGATATAGCCGCCCCAGAACTAGTTTTAACAGAAGCTGGTGGTAAGTTTACACACTTCGATGGCAGTTTGTTGGCATATAACACCGAAGATATTAATCAGTGGGGTGGTTTGCTGGCGAGTAACGGTGAGCATCACCAACTACTATGTGACACATCTGAAAAGTTATTAGCACAGTTTGCTAATTAAAACTAACAGCCATAAATATAGGACTCCTATTTGATTTCTGTTGGCGTAGCCTGCGCTTTGCGCTTACAACTCAAAAAGCTGTTTCCCACTCCCCACTCCCCACCCCCCACTCCCCACTCCCCACTCCCCAGATGTATCTTCTTGTATACTCACAAGGTGTGGTGGATACTATTAGTCTGCAAGTTCTGGCTCAGGATTATCACGAAAAATGTTGCGCGTTTATCATCTGTTTATCGGAGCTTTTTTATTAGCTTTAACACCAGTGGGAGTCAAAACTATTCTCCCCCGGTTTTCTCCTGCGGTTGTCGAAAATCCAAGTGCTGTAGCAACGATAACTCAAAGCAATTCTCCTCCAACAACTGCTTCAACCACTCCCAATTCCAAAGCAGAAAATACTTGGAAGAAAATTTTGGGGAAAACACCTACCCCAAATGGTTGGAAAGTTGCACCTTGTGAGGGAAACGCCCCTCTACTGTGTGTTTCCTCTCAAGAAAAAGTTTTGGGTACGGTGGAAATCAGTGTTTACCCGGTGAAAGAGAATCCAAGTTTCCCCCAAAATCTGGCAGATGCGGGTATTCCACTCGATACTCAAGTAGATTACCAAAGTCCTGAGTCCCAAAAGCAGTTATTAACAGCATTGAAGGCTTGGGTTGCAGATTTAAACGCTACTGCTGTGAAAGACCGTCAGGATACTTATAAAAACAAAATTGTGTTTTCAGCCTACCCAACACAACAAGCATCAGTTGGTAAACTTCAGGGAATACGCTACGGGTTTGTCGGAATTAAGCCAGAGGGTGGAGTACATGAGCAACATATCAGTCATGCGGCCTTTGATGGTCAGGCTATATATGTAATTACCACAGCTTTTGCTCCCGGCTCGACCATCGGTAAATTCGATGAGCTAGAAAATTTGGCAATTTTTCAACCTTATTTTGGTGCGATCGCATCTGATTTGAACTTACCCATATAAGTGTAACATCCAAAACTCCATGAAAACATCGGCAGTCTGAATTGAAAAAGAGGCAAGCCTGCTCCCTTCCCCTCCGCCTTTTCGTTGAAAGTAGAGCGTTTCCCAGGACTTGGCATTTTAGATGACCATTTTTTGCAGCCGCACTGACATTTATAGGTGCGGTTTTTTTACTTTTTGCTGTTCACCGCCAAATGGACATCTCCAAATAAATTGTGTTGCTTTCTAAGTAAAATTACTAAATAAAACTCTTAGTGTAATTTATTTTGTACTAATAAAAATTAATATTTCCCAAAAAGTCACGTAAAATCACAGTTAAATTTTTAAAGTAATTATTAAATACTACGGAGGTAAGTTTAATTTTGACCATTCAAATTCAAGATAAGTTCACACGCAGTCTATAAAGCGTGTTGTTGCCGTCAACTGTATTCAACCTGGAATTCCTAAAATCTAGAGGGTAAAACAATGAAATTAGTCTTGGCATTAATTGCAGAGAAGAAGCAACAATTCCGCCAAACACCATTTATTAAGTTTTTACAAGACAAAAGCATAGACCCAATGCAAAGACTGGCTTTTGCTCCTTACTTTGCTCCCTTTGTCATGGGTTTCGCAGAGTTGAATAAATACGTTTGGCGAGACGAAACAAACAGTGATCCGATTCAAGTTATCATCAACGAATATACTCACGAAGATGATCATCACTGGATCTGGTTCTTGGAAGATTTGCAATTGTTAGAGTTTAATTCATCCTTAAATCTCAACGACAGCTTGAAATTTCTTTGGAGTGATGAAACACAGATTTCACGGCAGACAATCCATGAAATATATCGCTATACTGCTCAAGCTAGTCCTATTCATAAGTTGGTCGTGATAGAAGCAATAGAAGCAATAGCAGATATTTTTCTCTCAACAACGGCACAAGTTACTGAAGAACTAAAACTGACTACTAATAGAGAATACCCATATTTTGGTAGTTATCATATCGTCACCGAGTCTAACCATCAAATGTACACATCTAAAACTGCGGAGATAATTACAAATATTCATCTAGATACAGAGACTTTGAAAGAATCTTTGCAATTGGTTAATCAAGTCTTTGATTTATTTAGCATATTAGTAGATAGCCTGCTAATCAATGCTAAAAAAAATCACATTAAACAACCATTCAATCATCCAAATGGTGAAGCTCTTCAACAACTAACAGGAAATTCTCAAATTCAGCATGGTCAATTGTTAGCTTCAAGCTGAATGCATTAAATAGTATCATATACCGATAATTAATAAATAGTAAATTCATCTAAAACCTCACATGAATTTACTATTTCATCTGTAATGGAATATCGATAATAAACTCTGTGCCATTTCCAGGAGAAGAATTACAGGTTAGCTGACCTTTGTGCTGCTCCACAATAATCTGATAACTAATAGATAATCCCAAACCCGTCCCACTTCCTATGGGCTTAGTAGTAAAAAATGGGTCAAATATTTTTTCTTGTACCTTGGTTGTCATCCCATCAGCGTTATCAGCAATGGTAATTCTCAACATCTTTGTATCTATGAGTTTAGTGGAAATACGAATTACGGGCTTGTCTGTGATTTTTTGATTGATTAATGAATCTTCTAAAGCATCAATGGCATTGTTTAAAATATTCATAAATACCTGATTCATTTGACTAGCACAACAATTAACTCGTGGGAGTTTTGCATAAGTTTTTATAACTTGAATTTCTGGATAGTCAATATTTTTCTGGAGGCGATGCGCCAAAAACATTAAGGTATTATCAATACCTTCGTGAATATCTACAGGTTTCATTTGAGATTCATCAAGGCGGGAAAAGTTGCGTAAACCCAAAATAATATTCTGTATACGTGAACTCCCAGCTTTCATGGAATTAAGAATTTTTGGTAAGTCTTTTACCAAAAATTCTAAGTCAATATCTGCGGCTTTGTTTTTAACTAGATTTGAATGTTGAGAATGTTCTTGTTGACAGATGGCAATAAAGTCTAGTAAATCTTGCACATACTGATTAAGATGGACAATATTACCATGAATAAAGTTGATGGGATTATTGATTTCATGAGCAATTCCTGCTACCATTTGCCCCAAGGAAGACATTTTTTCACTTTGAATCAATTGGGCTTGGGTACTTTGTAGCTCTAAGAGTGCTTCTTGCAAACTTTGATTTTTTTCGTTGAGTTGCTGCGTTCTCTGCGCTACGTTTTCTTCTAAAGAATGATTATATTCTTCTAATTGCTGATTTGCTTGGGCTAAATTTTTATACAGCATAGCATTCTCTAGGGAGATTGCGGCTTGGGTGGTCAAGAGTTTTAGGACTTCGACGCGATCGCCTGTAAATGCTCCTATGGTAAGATGATTCTCTAGATAAATAATCCCCAGCAATTTACCTTGATTGATAATGGGGATACATAGCAAACTCTGAGGTTGCTCTCTAAGAATGTAGCGATCGCCTGCTAAAAATGTCACACTTTTAGCATCATCAGTTACAAATACTTCCAGGGTGCGTTTGACGTATTGTATCAAAGTAATAGGAACATCGCGGCTCAACTCCAAGTGTATTGATGAAAAGTTTGTCTCAATAGTCGCAGTATTTGAACTTGAAGTAATAGCAGTAACCATTAAATGCAATTTTTCATCTTTGTTCAAAATCAAAGCTGATTTAGAGGCTCCCGCGTTCTCCATCACAACTTTCATCATGGTAGCAAGCAGTTTATCCAGATCTATTTCCCCAGAAAGTGCTTGAGATACCTTGATGACAGCAGCCAAATCTAAAGAGTCTGAAATACTTGTGTTAGAGCTAATGGCTGTTTGGTGGTTGCTAACACTTAATAGAGATTGATCACTAGAAGAAGTATTTATCGGACTGGGATAGAGGCTAAACTTTTCTGGCTGGAGTATGGGAGCTAGCAATTGGGGATAGCGTTTTAGCAAATCAGCAACTTTAGCCATTGCTCCCCAGCGAATGTAGCCGTAGTAGGCATCAATTATATAAGTTTGAGCAATCTTTGTTTTTCCCCATTCCAGATAAAACTTTGCTGCAAGTTCAGAAGCAAGAGCTTCTTCATTAAGATACTTGTGTTCTTTGGCTAGAGAAATAGCTTGATCATATAATTCTATTCCTTGGAAATATTCACCTTTAACTCGACATTTCTCTGCCTCTACTAAATAAAACTTATGCAGGTAATTCATTGGAGCATGATCTGCAAATTGCTTTAACTTTATTTGATTATCTGCTACCTGCTTAAGGAGAATATCTTGCTCATTTTTAATGTTTGGATATATGGCTAAACTTGTTAAAGAATCATAAAAATAAAATACAGGTATACTAATAAACCCTGTTCCTCCTCCTAAGTAAAGTCTTGCTTGATTGGCATTCTTTTTTGCTTGGGAAAAATTTTCAAATAAGTAGCACAGTATCAGCTTATAGAAATACAAGTGATAAATTCCAGTAATATCCTTTATTTCTATAAGGAATTCTATTAACTTATCTTCGTTGTATAAATTGCTCAATGGACTACAGGTATTTTCTTCACTTTTCAGCAATGTAGAAACAGATTGTAAACAGATGAGGCAATAGTTTAATGTGGTTGCTTGCTTGATTTTTTTTAAAACACTACTGTAGTTTATAATTTCTTGTTCAAGGGTTGTTAATTCTTGACCCATCAAATATGAGTGTTGACAAATATCTTTTACACAGTAGCCAACAAATTCAAAATCTCCATTTTCTAGGGAAGTTTTATATCCCTCTAACAAAATTGGCAGAGCTTCTTGGACATGAGATTTACCATGGAAAATAAATGCTCCTAGAACATATAAAATTTTATTTTTGATATTTTTGTAATTAAATTTATCAACTAATTTCAGAGCTAAACTACCAAATTTAACTGCTGTTTCAATATCTTTCTGAATTCCATTTAAAATGATGCCATAAGATGCGTAGCAAAAAGCAGATAAAGGAGCATTACCGTAGTGGATTGATAACTTAACTTGTGACAGAATGATTAATGGGAATAATAAGGGGTCTGCAATGTAAGTCGGAGGAATCATACTTGATACGATCCGAATGATTGCCAATTTGTTTGCAGAGGTCATCAACGGCAAGTTGATCAAATCTTCAGCAGTTTTATCTGCAAGTAGTGCTGTGGTTTCCTCAAGACCTTGCTGGATATCATTTTCGGTCGGTGACTGTGGGAAAGTTAGTCCAAAATATTCTAATACTTGCCGAGCGATCGCAATCGCTTCCAACAATCTATTCTGCGATGTATAAGCCTGAATCTTGATTTCATAGACTTTGACTTTCTCTAGCAGGGTGTTCGCTCTTTGCAGTACTTCCTCTGCTAATTGCTCCATCTCCTCAAAATTGCCACCTAAGTACGCCGCCTCTGCTGCTGTTTCATGCAAAGCCAAAGTTAGCTCATATTGTGTCTCCCAGCTATCATCTGCAAGTAGTTTAATTCCAGTATTTAAATACTTCAGCGCCGAGAGAAAAGCTATTGATGCCAAAGCTTTACGCCCAGCAACTAGATTCATCTGGGCTAGCTGCTCGCGATCGCCAGGAAGATGAATTATTGGTATGGCGATATTAAATTGATTTACCAGATCAAAAATTAGTTCTTCCCGTTCAGTCATGGGGATATTTTTTAACAGCAGTTGCCCAATTTTTAAATGAATTGACTGTTTTTGGTGTTCGGGAATTAAAGAATAAGCAGCTTGTTGTACCCGGTCATGTATAAATTTATATATTGGTAGTTGGTTGTGACTCTGGCTAAGAGTGCTTCTTTGATGATCACTACTTTTTGCGACTAAATTGTATGTTTCAGATTGCGGTAGAACTAGCCCTTGAAGTAATGCTGGCCATAAATCTGAGGCTGTATCTACTGCTAATTGCTCATATACGATGGCAAGAGTTTTTAAGTCGAATTTGTTACCTATGCAGGCTGCTAATTTGAGAATTTGCTGAGTTTGCTTGGGCAACTTCATCAGTTGAATAGACATGAATTTAACCACATCATCCGTCAGTGCTAACGCCTGAATTTTTGATAGGTCATATTGCCAATAACCCAGTTCAAAATTAAATTGAATTAGTCCATCTTTATGTAGGCATTTGAGAAATTCATGGATAAAGAAAGGATTACCCTTAGTTTTAGCAAATACCATTTGTGTCAGGGCGATCGCTTGATTCTCTCCACACCGCAAACTATCAGCAATTAAACGATTTAAATCTCCTTGATTTAAAGATGTTAACGTGATAGTATGAATGACTGCTCCAGAGTTTTTCATCTCTTCGAGAGCAAAATTTAGGGGATGTGGCTTTACCACTTCTTTATCCCGATAAGCACCAATCATTAAGAGACTTGTTTCACTTGTTAGGGAAACACTCAAGCTCATATTTTCTCTAATTGTATTATTTTGACTAATTAATAACTGAATTAATTTCAATGAAGTTATATCAGCCCATTGCAAGTCATCTAAAAATATTACCAAAGGATGTTCCTTAGTCATGAAGATTTGAATAAATCTTCGCAATAATAAATTGAATCGATTTTCGGCGGCACTACCAGATATTTCTGCCACCTCCGGTTGCTTACCAATAATTAATTCGAGTTCAGGAATTACATTAATAATTACTTGACCTTGTGTCCCCAACACCGACAAAATTTTAGTTTGCCATTCTTGAATTTGGGCATCTGTTTCCAATAGTATTTGTCCGATTAAGTCCCTAAATGCTTGTATTAATCCTGACAAGGGAATGTCGCGTTTAAATTGGTCATATTTTCCTTTAATAAAGTAACTACGTTGGCTCAAAATTTGTTTGTGAATTTCGTTAACCACTGATGTTTTGCCAATACCAGAAAATCCTGTTACTAAAATCATTTCTGTTGTGCCACTACTGACACGTTCAAAAGCGGCAAGTATTTTTGCTACTTCTGTTTGGCGGCCATAGAGTTTTTCAGGAATCAGGAAACGGTCAGACATATCCTTTTGTGCTAACTCGAAGGTTGTGATATTTCCGGTCTGTTCCCACTGCTGGCGGCATTGTTCTAAGTCATGCTTGAGTCCGTAAGCACTCTGATAACGGTCTTCAGCATTTTTGGCCATCAGTTTGCTGATGATTAAAGACAGTATTGGTGGAATATTGGGGTTAATTTGGCTAGCTGTGGGTGGCTGTTTAGCAATGTGACAGTAGACTAATTCTATGGGATCTGTGGTCGTGAAGGGTAATTTACCAGTGAGGAGTTCAAAAAAGGTGACTCCCAAGGAATAAAAGTCACTGCGGTAATCAATACCTCGGTTCATCCGTCCTGTTTGTTCGGGGGAAATATAGGCTAATGTGCCTTCTAAGATATTGGGGTTGGTGACGAATTGAATTTCTCTCGGTAGCAAGGTAGCAATACTGAAATCTATCAATCTCACTTCGAGAGTGCTGGGGTGAATTAATATATTAGCGGGTTTGATATCTTTGTGAATAATGCGATTTCTGTGGAGCGCTGAGTGCAAAGCACACGCTTCGCGAAAGCTATCGCGATGTAGTCTCTCTAGAATAGATACTATTTCTATAGCGATATGAAAAAACTCTTTATACCCTAAACCATTTCCTTGGGGATTATTTTTGATAACTTCCCAATCTTTGAGCGATATGCCGCCAAAGTCCTCCATCACTAAGACATCACTGTTGCGGTAATTTTCTAAGCTTAAAGGTTTGACTATACCAGGAATATCAAGGCTTTTGGTGATGATATACTGATTACGGAACTGAGAGATTTCAGCAAATGTAGGGTGTTCATTCCGCATCAATTTGATGATGACGCTTTTTTGGTCTGCTTCTCTGATACCTCGATAAACTAGGGTTTTACTGCCAGAATAGATTTGTTCGATAATGCGATATCCAGGAATAGTAGACAGGGTATCAGATGATACTGACATTGTAACGTCGCTCACAGTTATTGTTTCTTTTTTTATTATTCCCCATATACTTGTACCAATATCAAATTTTTTGATAAAAATACCTAAAAATACTGAACAACAACAATGCAGTTGCGCTTTTCGTTGTCAAATTATATTTCACATCAAGGCGGGCAAGACTTGTACTGAGCAGTTCGGCAAGCTCACTGTAACACTTGCCGAAGTATGCCCACCCCACAAAATTTATACTATTAAGATGTGTGCTTCATTTACTTGCAAATTGCTGGAGTCAAACTGATTAAATTTCAGCTACAGCTCGTTCAATCAAGCGATGTGCCAAAGTTTGTGTCCCAGTGTGTTCATAGTAATTGGTGGCTACATCTAAAAAAGCAGCTAGATAATCTAACTTATCATCAGTTAGTTGTACAAAACTTTGCAAATTGCCAACTACTTTTTGTGGTGTTAAATTATTTTGGGTAACTAGCCCACCCATCCAACCTTTAACGGAGTCAAAACTTTCGCCGATAAAGTTTAATTTACTGCTAGCGTTGTTACCGGGAATTGCATCTTGGATACCTTGAAAAGTGGAATTTTTTTCTAACTCCTGGGGATTCATCTGATTAATTCCAGATAACGCCTTGTCAATGAAGTTTGGCCCTAGAGGGATTAAACCATCAACACAAACTAAAGCCACCATCCGAATCAGCGACTCACCACTATATTCACCCAAAGAAGCGACAAAATCCCCGATACTGTCTCCGGGAATCCCATTAATTTGGCAGAAAGCCACTAATTCTACCACTAATTTTAGACACAAATCAATAGTTTGGGCTTTGTCGGCCTTGGGAGTCATGTTGTTTAAAAAACCCAAGAGAGGAATTTTTTCACCAACTTTGTTAGCCAAGGCGGCTGCACCCAGGGCTTTATCTGTCTTGTCTACAGTTTGATAAAGCCACATCGCTCGTTGGTATCCTTGAGAGCGATCATTGTAAAGATAAATCGCTCTTTCACCAATTTGCTGAATTAAATCTTCATCAGTTTCACCAGTCACCTTCTTAATAGTATTGACAAAGCCTACAGTATTTTCCCACTGTCCGGGAGCGACAAAATCCAGGGCGTTCAACATGGAAATTGTCAAGTTGCTAGTGGGAAGTTCATCAAGTAATTCAAAAATTGGTTTGTTCACCAGAATCTCCTTATTGAGGTTTTTACTCAGCGTAGTTAAACTTATTTCAATGTAGCTAGACCATCAAGATTAAATTTCTCGATCCAATCGGCGCGATCGCTGGACGTAAATGACGGATCACGGGATAATACTTTTACTTGGTAGCGGTCATTTACTAATACTGCTGTTTGAGTATTGCCAATTTCCCGCGCTGGATAACCAGCAATTTTTGTGGTGCTATTAGAATAGCTGGCGGCTGTTGTCGGTGTGCTGGCGGTATCAGAAACAGCTAACATCGCTAAATCTTTACCATCTTTCTTTAATTTAGCTTCTGCAAAACCTTTTTTCTCTTGGGTAAATACTCGCTCGTAGCCATCACCAGCCGCCGGAAAGAATTTATTAAATTCTCCACCTTGAGTAGCATTTTCGACAACTGCTTGACCTCTTTTTTGTTGGGTACTTTCTTGCTGTACCTGATCAAAACGACCGGGTTCTTGGGGAGTACAAGCGGTGGTCAGTAGTAACACTGACAATAACAAAGCGGGTAAAATTTTAGACACGCGAGCAAAATTCATTTTCGGTTGTTCCTGATGTTTTAACTTTGATCTGTGCGGTGTGCTATTACAGCATAGAATGGGTCTCCTCCGCCAGCACCTAACCACTGTAAAAAATTCGGTGCGGTGGATTTATTCACAATGACCTCTGGAACTGTAAATCCAGGGACTGAGGTGAAGTAGTGCTTGACTAATTCCACCCTAGTTGTTTCTGCTGCGTCTCGCCAAGCTTGAATCGCTTTTTGGAAAAACATCCGGTTAGAAAAGCTGATAATTGCGATCCCGCCGGGTTTGAGAAGACGATGAATTTCGGCAAATATGGCCTCTGGATACTGCATATACTGTACAGAAACGCAATTGAGAACCGCATCAAAACTTTGGTCTGGTAGGGGTAGTTGAGGTTGATCATTGAGATTCTGGACAAAATAATGATTTAAACGCCGATTACGGGCTAACTCCTCGGCGTTGAGTCCGTGTCCCTCAACATGGGCAAATTCCATCTCGGCGGGGAGATGAGACACCCAACTGCTCATCATATCTAAGATCCGCGTGTCCGGTTTGAGGCGATCGCGATATAAATCCGTGAGCTGTTGAATAAATCCATCATCGACATGAGTGACAAAGCGGGGATAGTCGTAAAATAGCTTGTCGTCTGTATCGTCTAATTTCTGGCGTTGGTCCGGTTTGAGTATCATCAAGGTTTATTCTGAATTCAATGTTGTATAGATGGCGTTTATTTCCTTATATCAGTTTACTGCTGTGGATACTCCCCTTATTGCTATTCAGTTCTGGGGATAATAGCCTGATGGCGCATGATGAAGGGCTTTACGCCAGGCGATCGCGTGTGATGTTTGAATCCGGCGATTGGATAGCGCCTTGGGGTACTGTTCATCATAAAACCCCCGGTCCTTATTGGCTAATTGCCATTTCCTACCAGTTATTTGGGATCAGTGAAGCTAGTGTGCGATTACCTAGCATGATTATTGGTATTTTCAGCGTCTTACTAATATATGAAATTGCCAAAATTCTGCTCAATCAAAAATTGGCTTGGCTAGCTGGCTTAATTTTAAGTGTGCAGTTTCTCTGGCTGCAATATTGCCGCTTAGGTACACCAGATGTCCCCATGATATTTTTGGTATTGTTAGCTATTTGGTCTTTTTTAAAAGCCGAACTACATCCTAAATATGGCTATTTTTGGACTTTTCTAGCTGGCTTCAGTTTGGGTTTAGGCTTGTTAGTCAGAAGCTTGATGATTTTTCTGCCAATTGTCGCTTTATTACCTTATTTAATTGGGGAACATCGCCGTCATCGTCATCTGAGCAACCCTTGTTTATATGTAGGTTTTGGAGTTGGTTTAATTCCTACCTTAACTTGGCTATGGCTGAACTGGATGCGCTATGGCAATGATAGTTATGAAGAATTATTCAGGTTTGTTTTTCAGTTGGGATCTAGTGAGCGTGATGGCAATGGCATGATATTCTATTTGTGGAATGTGCCGATTAAAGCTTTTCCTTGGTTCTTTTTAAGTCTTTTAGGCGTAATTTTACTAATTCGCCGTCCCATTCCCCGTTACCAATTGATATTAGTTGGTTTCCCTGTGACGCTGTTTGCTGAACTGAGTTTTTTCTCCACTCGTCTGTCTCACTATAGCCTTTGTCTTTACCCCTTCATCGCCATGCTGGCGGCTGTGGGTTTAAGTTGGTTGGGGAAATGGGGCGATGGGGAAATCAAGAAACTTCCTCGTAATCTCAGTTATGCCTTTGGTGGATTGGGCATTTTATTGATGCTAGCAGGGATAATTATTTTAATGGTGGTGGATGACGTTCAGCTTCGCAAGTACGCCACCCTGGGCTTAATTATGGGGTTAGGTTGGCTAATTTTGCCTATGGTGTGGATTGGTCGTTACCACTTTGAGCAAAAGTTTCTCACAGCTCGTTATTGGCTGGCGGGTTGGTTAATTCCTTGTTGGCTAGCTTTGGCTGTGGCTGGTGGTCTCGGCTTATTTAGTGACTATAACCCGGATGTGAGAGTTTTTCTGCAACAGCCTGCGATCGCCTCAATTCTCCAAAATCATCCGATTTATTTTTTGCAGATAGACGGCAAAACTGCGGTATTACTGAATTTCTACACTCCCGTTCATGGTAAACCAGTCAACTCAATTACCGAATTACCAGCTTCTAGCTATGCTTGGATTTCTGCAACCCAGGCGGCGAAGTTAACCACACCTCACCAAGTGATTGGTACTGTCCAAAAACACCAATTAATTCAAGTTTTTCCACAGTGGGACAATGACCAATGACCAATAACCAATGACCAATGACCCTATTTTTTACCTTTCTTGGTATTAAATTTGGTGGAAAATACAGTGGTAAACATCATTAACATCCCGCCGATGAGAATAGCGATCGCCAATCCTCCGGTGATTAAATCAAGTAAGTTGCTGTTTTCCATAGTGAGTAATTAAATCAGTGAACAGTGAACAGTTATAGCATTTACCAGTCTAATCAAGTACAAAATTATCTGCGTTTATCTGCGTCCATCTGCGTTTAATTATTAGTGCTTGTACCTCACGTGAATGGGAATTGCTATATCACACCAATGTAGTAGACATCTGGTGACAAAGAAGATAGAGACGTTCCATGGAACGTCTCTACAACGGTTCTGTGATCACGCATATTTTATTTTCACCAGATGTCTAGTAAAGAATTTCGACGCAACTATTTCTCTTAACTGGTAACTGACAACTGTTAAAAATCTACTCCGCGTTTCAGTTCTACACCTTGATTGGCATAATGTTTGTGACAGTATACCTCAGAGTGAACACTGGCTAAATCGAAGTAAGCTGGTTGATTTTGACAGCGACCAGTGATAATGACTTCCGTATCGCGGGGTTTGTGAAGTAAGGCTTGGACAATGGGTTCAACGGGAAGTAGTTCTAAATCAACTGTGGGGTTGAGTTCATCGAGAATGATGGTTTTATACAATCCAGAGGCGATCGCCGTTTTGGCAATTTCCCAACCTCTTTCGGCTTCTACATAGTCCAATTCTTGGCGACAATTGCGCCAAACAATCGCATCTCGACCACAACGTTGATGATCTACCACCTCTGGATATGATTGCTGTAAAGCCGCGATCGCTGCATCTTCTGTGTAGCCACTACCACCTTTAAGCCATTGCATAATCAACACGCGGGTAGACCCTGGATGATTAATTCCCCGACCAATGGCTTTTAATGCTTTACCTAAAGCGCTGGTAGATTTACCTTTCCCCGCACCAGTATAAATTTCAATCCCCTCAAGCAACAGTTCTTTTGCTCTGGGGTGGTCTTGGGGTTTCATTTCCGAATGCAAATCGGCAATATCGAGCAAATTTTGTGGTGCGGCGCGTCCAGTGGCGATGATTTCTAATTCGTGAGGTTTGGATTTTAATGTCCGTACCACCTCATCCACTGGTAGCAAACCCAAGTCTAGAACTGGGTTAATTTCATCTAAAACCACAACTGAATATAAACCAGAGGCGATCGCACCTTTGGCTACATCCCAACCCCTTGCTGCTTCTTCTCGGTCAAAGGGAGTAATTTCCTCTGGTCCAAAAAATTCGGCTCTCCCAGTGCGAACCTGATCAATTAAATGGGGAAAACCACGCTGTAAAGCTGCGATCGCTCCATCTTCATCATAATCACGTTCTGGCCCCTTTAAAAACCGCAACAGTAAGACGCGACCCGAATCGCCCGGTGTATTTATTCCCAAGCCAATTGAGCGCAAAACTACCCCTAAAGCCGCTTGAGACTTACCTTTACCCACTCCATCGTAAATGTGAATTTGACCTGTGAGCCGTTCAGGACGCACTTGCGCCGTGCGAATACCGATGCCGTTCCTTGTCATCTCTTGAAAAGCTGTAACGTGGCAATCCCTAATTTTACCTTGAAATGCCGAAGCCTCTCACCTCAAGAGGAACATAGCTTATTGACATCTCTCCACGTCTAAAGCCGGGGGATTCTTGAAGAGTCCGCAAGCAAACTTTCAATGGTGCTGGCAAAAACACCCTAGACGCTCAAAACAACTACCGGGATCTACGATGCTGTAATTGCGCTTACTTTTTAGGTTTTAATGTTTTCCGAGTCCATCACCACGCCAGTTAGGTACGCTCAACATCCTGCCATTATTTGCCCTTTAACTATTCCAAATCAAGTTGGATATGTCCGTTGCCGGGATTTCTCCGCACTAGGATGTATCATCACGTAGATGGTTATTCTTACTCACTTTTTCCCATTATACCAATAACCACTCCTGAATGCGACTAAAGTCGCTTCCGACTTATCCCCATGTCTGAAGCCAGGGACTTGCGTCTCGTTCTCTGGTCAATCAATTTTCGATTTACGTTAGCCAAGCGTACGCAGCGCCGCGAGTATTTGGGATTAATTCTGCCCTGAAGAGGCGGGCTTGTCCCGAAAATTCCCAATCCCAAATCCCAAATCTCAAATTTTTCGATCATCCAGAATAACCAGAGTTATACTTGCACACTTGGATGATTTTGAACAATAACAATGAGATAATTGAACCCATCAGACCTACTGATCTCAGTTATACTCGCTAACGTTCACCTTTACTCTTGACACTTTATGCTTGGACTTGGAGATATCACTATTCCTAGAATTCTGCCTGTCGGTGTAATTTTGTTGGAATTTTTGTTTTTACTGACTGCCATTCCCATAGAAGCTTATGTTTTCCACAAAAGGCTTAAATTTGACAAAAAAACTAGTATTTTTTATGCTACATCCATAAATCTTTTTTCTAGTACTATTGGTTGGATTATATTTTTTGTCCTAGAACCAATATTACCGATAAATTTAAAATCAGAATTAATCAGTTACATATTTTTCCATACATTCAGGTCAGCTAATACCCAAGCTTTCCTGATTTTAACTGCTTTTATAATTTTCTTTATCACATTCTTCATGAAATTCTTTCTTTTAAGATTTTTTGTCATGTCATTAAAAGAAGATTTCTTGAAAATCCCTGAGAACACACCCGAAAATAATCGCTTAAAATCGAGGCGCACCAGCGTTGCTAGATTGCAAAGTACCAATTTAGTTACCACTATATTGATAGCCAATTCGCTGAGTTATAGTGTCATTACCCTGATTATATTTTTGGGGCAGAAATAGAATTAGTGGAAATTTTTACCAAAAAAAGTCATAAACTTGAGAATTTATTAGAGGTGTGAAGGATGCAAACATTATTTAAAGATGTTTTGGGATTTTTGAGTTTCTTTGTCGGGATTTATGAGGGAATTATCAAGTTATTAACTCCTCCCAAAGCTTATTCCTGGCAGACATTTATTTATTTAAGTGTTTTTTCTTGGACTCTTTCATTTTTGGCTGTAGGTTATGTAAAAAGTATCATTGCATTTTTAGGGTGGTTGTTTTTAATTGCTGGTACAGCTTGGTACACAACCGATGATCCTTTAAGGGTTCCTGGTACTTTTATGCCAGTAGGAGCGGTAATAACTGGATTTTTAGTTAGTGTTTTTGCCTTTGGTAATTCAACGGATGTAATTACAGCGAGAACAATTGTACTTTGGCCGACAATTTCGGCAATAATTACAGCGCTTCCAGATTTTATTGAAGGTACTGATACCAAGACTACAGCCAAACTTCCTAAACCAGAAGTTCGGGAAAAAGTTATAGTTTTAGTAGCTAGTTGTATGGTCATAAGTTGCTGGATTCAGTTTTACTTTGTCATGGACAATTGGTTAACACAATATCCCAGCTTACTCACAGATAATTTTGAGCGTAGTACCTTTGTGGTCAGAATGGTAGCACCTGAAATCGCAGTTGAACCTGCAACTGAAACTGAAACTCAACCCGAAACCACAGTAAAACAAGAAGTTCAAAAAATTCCAGAAAATGGTGTGGCTATCCTCGATGAACTCCAAATAAGAGTAGAAAAACAATTAAATAAATCACCTTGGTCACAAGTCGAAAGATGGTTGTTAGACGCAACAAAGGAAGTAGGAAACTTAGGAAATCAAGTTATAGAACAGAAACTAGGACAATATGAAGAAAGAAAATTATGGCGTGTTGATGCCCGTGTAGCTAATATTAAATCTGGATATAGATTAGATTTATTAAGTGTCTGGATGGGACCAAGTTCTAATCCCCAGGGGTATTATCTGCAAAAATCTTGTCGGGTTGAACCCATAGCAGTATCGGCGACAAGTTCGCGAATCACTCTGGGCGAAGTGGAGGCGCAAAATACAGTGGCGGAAATTGAATGCGATCGCTTGAATAAATTTATTGCGGATCAGCCACCAGCGCAACGGTGAGGGTAAATTGGGGAATAATTGAAGTGATAGTTGAGTCTTAACTAAAAAGCCATGAATTTCGGTAGAGTTTTTGTGATTGCTAAGAATGTATTTCAGGAAATGGTGCGCGATCGCATTCTGTATATTATCGGGTTTTATGCCCTCATACTTGCCGTGGCTTGGCGCGTATTACCTGAATTTGCAGCTGCAACTGAAGATAAAATGTTTTTAGACTTTGGTCTGGGAACAATGAGTATTGTGACTTTAATTGTTGCCATCTTTGTGGGGACTGGACTGGTTAATAAAGAAATTGACAAACGGACTATCTTAGTATTAATTGCTAAACCTGTGAGCCGCAGTGAAATTCTTGCTGGCAAATTCTTGGGTTTATCCCTTGTGCTGGCTGTACTTGTAGCCGCAATGACAGGAATTTATTTAGGATTTTTGCAGGTTGCGAATATTCCCCATTCAGTTCTCAGCATTTTAATTGCCGCCACATTTTTGAGTTTGCAGTTATCTTTAATCACTGCTATTGCGATTACCTTCGGTGTATTTACCAGTTCTCTGTTAGCCGTGACGTTAACATTTGCAGTCTACTTAATGGGGAATATTACTCCAGATTTAGTCAATTTGGGTCGTCTCAGTAGCAACCCGTTCATTGAACGCATTACTCAAGGAATGTACCTCATCTTGCCAGATTTAACTCGATTAGATTTAAAAAATGATGCTGTTTATGGCTTACGAGCCTTACCTGATGCCACTGCACTGATTACCAGTGTCGGCTATGGCTTATTTTATAGTTTCATGCTGTTAGCGATCGCTAATTTTATTTTCTCGCGACGTGAGTTTTAATCAATAATCATCATCTGAGGAGCGCGAATTGTACCATTAGGCATAATAGTGTCGCGCAATTTGGCATAACTAATTTTTGTCTCCCACAGATTAGCCTCACTCAAGTTAGCCTTAGTTAAGTTTGCCGATGTCAGGTCTGCATTAGTGAAGTTGACCTTAGTTAAATTAGCTTCAAGCAATGTCGCCCCACATAGCTTGGCTCCGGCGAGATTTGCTCTACATAAATTAGCTGAAATCAAGGAAGCTTCAATTAATATAGCGGCGCTCAGGTCGGCTTCAGTTAAATCTGTATCGCATAAAGAAGCCCCCCAGAGGTTAATGTGGCTGCATTGCGATCGCCGCAAGCAGGAACGGCACAAATTAGCATAGCTTAAATCAGCCTCAGATAAATTAGCTGAAAACAAATCAGCCTGAGATAAATTAGCTTTGCGTAAAATAGCTTGGATTAAATTTGCACCATTCAGCTTAGTTTCCGTGAGGTTAGAACCAGACAAATTTGCCCCACGTAAGTCGGCTCTCATCAAGTTAACACCACTTAAATCAACTCCTGTCAAGTCAATTCCGCTTAAGTCACAGCCACTAAAATCTCTACGCTGACAAAATTTATCTTTGATTTGGCTTAATATTAATTCCTGTGTGTCAGCATAATTTTTCATGTTATTCACCTCAAATGTCAATATTCACAAAGATTAGTATTCTGAACTTTGAGCCAGGAAGTATTCAGGAGTCATAAGTTTGTGGGTGATAATTACTGTATATCGAGAGTACACCGGAAAAACCAATAAACTGGATCTAAATCTAGTAATAAATTCTCCAAAAATGGCTCGTGGGCTGAAAACACGCTCATTAACTAGTTTGCCGAAAAAATCATGATCACACAAGTCATGAAAAATTGATAATGTAAAAAAATGTCAGCGTTAAAAGTTAATAGCTCATCTAGTCTACAGATTTGCTCCCACACTGAATGAGTATCGGACACAATAGTGATCATGGCTAATTAATATTTTCAAATTAGGAAGATTATGGCATAACACCTATCCTGGGGAGGATTTATTGACTTCGCTAGTTAGAGTACAAGAAAAACGAATCTTTCTATCTGTAGATTTTGTCAAATCGGGCTAAAAAGCCGCTAATTAAGATTTTAGCCAGGAATTAAAACCTATTTATTGGCAAAATACTCCCTCTGAATTCATCCATAGCAAACAAGATGCAACATCAACAAAAATTTGATTATCACTTGGCTGACCAACAGTTAGATGATGCGCCACATAGCACTACAAAAATAGCTACTGTGGAAGCAGGGATGATACTTCAGTTGGCTGATGGCAGTGTACCAGCTTGTAATAATATGGCTGAAATGATTCTGGGACTCACAGCCGAGCAAATACATGGATGGAATTCCCCGGAGTCCTCTTGGCGATTTGTTCACAAAAACGGAACGCCCTTGACTGAGCTAACTCATCCAGCAATGGTGACACTGCGTACAGGTCAGCCCTGCTTGAATGTTGTGGTGGGTTTATCTCAATCCAATACAGATTTAAAGTGGTTGTTGATGAGTTCTCAGCCTTTATTTCTCCCTCAAGATACTTCTCCCTATGCAGTTGTATCTACTTTTTCTGATATTACGCAGCTACAAACAAAGCCAATTGAGGACAATTATGGGGACAGATATCTAATTACCCCAGATATTAGCCAGAAACCACCATTAAAGATCATTCAAAAAACTGCTGATGCTGAGATGGTCAGGCAATTGGCAGAAAATGAAACTAAGTTTAAAAAATTGTTTGACTCTAAAATTATTGGGATTGTTTTGGCAGATTTTGAAAAAATTATAGAAGCTAATGATATTTTTCTGCAAATGGTGGGTTATACCCGTGAGGATTTACTGACAGCAGGAATCAGTTGGCGGCAAATAACGCCTCTGGAGTATCATGATTTGGATGAAAAAGCATTACAAGAATTGCTAAAATTTGGCAGCTTCACGCCTTTTGAAAAGCAATATATCCGTAAAGATGGGGTTCTGATCCCAATTCTGATTTGTGGGGCGATTTTGCAGCAGTCACCGCCGAATTGTGTCTGTTTTGTGATGGATTTAAGCGATCGCCAAAACGCAGAAAAGGCGCTGATGGATGTGATGCAAAGGCTGACTTTCCACGAGGAAAATTCCCCACTGGGAGTAATTGAATGGGATAATGAATTTCGCATATCTCGCTGGTCTCCAGCCGCCGAAAAAATTTTTGGTTGGGCAGCTAAGGAGGTGATTGGTAAAAAAATTGACGATTGGCAGTTTGTGTTTGAGGAAGATATAGAAATAGTCCAGGACGCAGTTCTGAGCTTATCTAATCGCGAAACTCAGGTGGTTGTTTGTAACCGCAATTATACCAAAAAAGGTTCAGTGGTTTATTGTGAATGGTACAACTCAGTGCTATGTGATCAATCGGGCAAGTTGATTTCTGTGCTATCTCAGGTGCTAGATGTGACTGAACGCCAAGAGATGGAAGCGGCCTTAAGGGAAAGCGAAGCCCGATTTCGTCAGATGGCAAATACCTCTCCGACTCTGATTTGGATGTCGGACACGAGTAATTTGTGTTGCTACTTTAATAAGCCTTGGCTGGAGTTTACAGGACGAACAATGGAGCAAGAAATGGGATACGGTTGGGCGCAAGGAGTACATCCAGAAGATTCACAGCGCTGTTTTGAAACTTATATCAATGCGTTTAATGCCCGTGAAGAGTTCAAAATGGAATATCGGCTTAAACGTGCTGATGGCGAGTATCGTTGGGTTTTGGATATGGGCGTGCCGCGCTTTACTTCATCCGGGAGCTTTCTGGGTTATATTGGTTCCTGTATTGACATTAGCGATCGCAAACAAGCAGAAGTAGAACGAGAGAGAATGCTAGCGCGATCGCAGGAATATACCAGACAACTAAACGGTTTAATGGAGGCTGCATTGGCAATCAATTCAGCACTTTCCATTGAAGAAGTCATCCGCATAATTACTGAACAAGCCCGTGAAATTATTGGCGCACACCAAGCTGTCACCAGCATTACCATTGATCAAGACTGTGGCAACTGGATTAGTTCAGCTTCACTTTCAGATAAGTATGCGGCATGGCGATCGCAAAATCAACAGTCGAAAGGCTTAGGCATTAATACCAATCTGCACCTACTCAATCGTTCTCTGCGGATGACTCAAACTGAACTCGCAGCCCATCCCCAATGGCAGGAATTTACTCAGCAAATAGACAAACATCCACCCATGCGCGGGTGCTTGGCTGCGCCTTTAATTGGGCGAGATGGTAACAATATGGGGCTAATTCAACTATCTGATAAATATGAAGATGAATTTACCAAAGAAGACGAAGCCATTATTGTGCAGTTAGCCCAAATGGCATCAGTAGCCATTGAAAACACGAGATTGTATGAAGCCGAACAGCAAGCCCGCGCCCAAGCCGAAGAAGCCAACTGTATCAAAGATGAGTTTTTGGCTGTGCTTTCCCACGAATTACGCTCCCCCCTAAATCCGATTTTGGGTTGGTCTAAACTTCTCCAAAGTCGCAAATTTGATGACTCGAAAACAGCATCAGCCCTAGCCACTATTGAACGCAACGCCAAATTACAAGCCCAACTAATTGAAGACTTACTCGATGTCTCACGGATTCTTCAGGGTAAACTCACATTAAATGTGGCTCAAGTCAATCTGGGATTGACAATTGCTGCGGCCATGGAAACAGTACGTTTAGCCGCAGAAGCTAAATCCATCAATTTGAAATTCGTGTCAGATGCTGATTCTACAGCTTTGGTAATGGGCGACCCCAACCGCTTACAGCAAGTTTTCTGGAATCTGCTTTCCAATGCTGTAAAATTCACTCCCCCTGGTGGGCGAGTCCAAATTTGCCTAGAAAGTATTGATGCTCATATTCAGATTCAAGTCATGGATACAGGTAAAGGCATTGACCCGAACTTTTTAGCTCATGTATTTGATTATTTCCGGCAAGCAGACAGTGCTACCACCAGAAAATTTGGCGGGTTGGGGCTGGGGTTAGCAATTGTGCGACAATTAGTAGAACTCCACGGCGGGAGAGTTTTTGCAGACAGTGCCGGAGAAGGAGAAGGGGCGACATTTACAGTGCAATTACCCGCTTTGCAAACAGAATTAATCACATCAGACAGCCACAGTGAGGGAGAAATGGACTCTAACTTGGGCAATCTTCAGGGCATTAAAATTTTAGTTGTAGATGACGACCTGGATTCACGAGACTTTATTTGCTTTGTCCTCGAAGAAGAAGGGGCAGAAGTGATATCAGTGTCATCGGCGATGGAAGCACTGCAAAGCCTGCCAGAATCAAAGGCAGATGTCCTATTAAGCGATATTGGTATGCCGGAAATGGATGGTTATATGTTAATTCGCCAAGTCAGAACCTGGACTTCCGAACAAGGGGGAAAGACACCTGCGATCGCGCTTACCGCCTATGCGGGAGAATATAATCAGCAACAAGCAATATCCGCAGGCTTTCAGATGCACGTCACTAAGCCCACCGAACCGACTCAATTAGTTGCAGCCGTGGCTAGACTAGCTGGGAAAACAGTCCTTGGTCATTAGTCATTGGTCATTAGTCATTGGTCATTAGGAAGTTACCGTCTTCTCCCCCCTGCACCCTGCCCCCTGCCCCCCTGCCTCTTCTCCTCCCCCCTGCACCCTGCCCCCTGCCCCCTGCCTCTTCTTCTCCCCCCTGCACCCTGCCCCCTGCCCCCCTGCCTCTTATTCTCCCCCCTGCACCCTGCCCCCTGCCCCCCTGCCTCTTATTCTCCCCCCTGCCTCTTATTCCTCTCCCCAGGTTTGTAACTGCAAATACACAAACACTAAGGTAAAGGTTAACAATACTGTGGCTGCGGCTGCGGCGTAACCAAAATCAAATTGAGCGAAAGCTTCTTGGTAAATGTAATAAACCAGTAAGTTAGTAGAATTGAGGGGACCACCACCTGTAATTACATAAACCTGTTCAAAACTGCGTAATGTAAAAATTGCTGTGGTGACGGTAGCAAATATCATTGTCGGTTGCAATCCCGGTAGGGTAACGTGCCAAAATTGCTGCCAAGCATTTGCCCCATCCAATTCGGCGGCTTCATAGCGACTGGGAGGAACAGCTTGCAATCCTGCTAAAAATACCACCATATTAAAGCCCAATTGCTTCCAAATACTCAAGACAATTAGTACCGGCATTGCCCAAGTTGTACTTCCTAACCAAGGAATGGGTGCAATGCCAAATAAATCTAAAAATGCGTTGGCGGGTCCATCACTTTGAAATAGCCAGCGAAAGCCTAAACCAGCAGCTACCAGGGAGATAATTGAAGGTAGAAAATAGGCACTCCGCAGCAGTCCCCGCAAGGCGAGAGATTTGTCTAATAATACTGCTAACCCCAAGGGGATGATTAAGCTGGGAATAACTGTGGCGACGGTAAAATAAATTGTGTTACCCAAGACTTGCCAAAAATCTGGGGTCTGTAGCAAGCGCCAATAATTTCTCAAACCTACCCAAGTTGTACCTGTTGAGGTGAAACTTCCAGTCGTAAAACTGAGGTAGAACAAATAAGCGATTGGCCAAATGATGAAGATGCTGAGTAAAATCAGTGCTGGGGAAAGAAAAGTCCAAGCCGCAAATGTATCATTATCTAACCAAGACTTAGTATCTGTTTTTGGCATTTATCATTTTTCCTCTTTGCTGTTATGACTCTCCGCCCTGATTCTACCGTTAGCCTGGTTGCTCCCAGTCTGAGCATTTGCCCATCTTCTCCAAGCACTCCTTTAAAACTGGGGGTTATGGCTTCTGGTAGTGGGAGTAATTTTGAAGCTGTTGCTCAAGCGATCGCAGATGAGCAATTAAATGCTCAAATTCAAGTTTTAATTTATAATAACCCTACAGCGAAAGCTCCCATCCGCGCAGCTAATCACGGTGTGGAAGCTGTATTATTAAATCACCGCGACTATAAAAACCGCGAAGCATTTGACAGTCAAATTGTCAAGACTTTACAGAAATATGATGTTGATTGGGTAATTATGGCTGGTTGGATGCGTTTAGTGACACCAGTTTTAATTGATGCCTTTCCAGATAAAATCATTAACATTCATCCCAGTTTGTTACCTAGTTTCAAAGGTATTAATGCTGTAGAACAAGCTTTAGCATCTGGGGTCAAAATTACTGGCTGTACTGTACATTTAGTGTGTTTGGAAGTAGACAGCGGCCCCATCTTAATTCAAGCAGCTGTGCCGATTTTACCAGATGACACAGCAGAAACTCTTCATGCCAGAATTCAAATTCAAGAACATCGTATTTTACCACAGGCGATCGCCCTAGCTGCGGCACGGGAAATCAGTTAACAGTGAACTGACTAAAATCACAGCCAAGCACTTTGCAAACATACCCTAAAATCAGAAACCAACATCACTCAAATGATAGATCACGATAGACTATTTAAAGAACTAATCCAAACATTCTTTTGGGAATTTATAGAACTATTTTTACCAGAAGTTTTAGAGTACGTTACACAAGACAGCCTCATTTTTTTAACAGAAGAAATATTTACCGATGTCACCACAGGAGACAAAAGAAGAGTAGACTTATTAGCACAAGTCAAATGGAGAGGAGAAGACAGTTATTTTCTAATTCACCTAGAAAACCAAGCATATAATCAAAAAGAAATTGAACGGCGGATGTTTCATTACTTCGCCCGTTTAGATGCTAAATTTTTAATGCCAATTTTCCCTATAGTTATATTTTCATACGACGAACCCAAAAGACCAGAAAAAAGCCAATATGTAGTTAACTTTCCCCATCGCAAAATTTTAGAATTTAACTATGTTGCCATTCAATTAAATAATCTCAACTGGCGAAGTTTTTTAAACAAACCAAATCCCGTAGCCGCCGCCTTAATGGCAAAAATGAACTTTCAACCAGAAGAGAGAATTAGAGTTAAGCTAGAATGCTTAAGGATGTTAGTTACGCTGCAATTAAACCCTGCTAAAATAGAATTAATTTCTGGTTTTATTGACACTTATCTCAGATTAAACACAACTGAAGAGCAAGAATTAAACGCTGAACTACACCAAGCTAATTTAATTGAAGAGGAAAGAATCATGGAAATAGTGACTAGTTGGATGGAAAAGGGCATTGAACAAGGAGAACAAAAAATTGTTAAAAGACAACTAAAGCGGCGATTTAATGATATTACCCCTGCTATAGAAAGCCGAATTAATGAATTATCTTCACAACAAATCGAAAGTCTAGCAGATGCAATTTTTGATTTGCAAACTTTAGAGGACTTAATCAACTGGTTAGAGCAACAAAGGTCATAAGATAGTAGTGATACCAATTTTTTTATATAAAGATGCCTAAAAAGAACCCCTCTCTAACCCTCCGGTGCAAGCGAGGAGGGAACAGGATTTTTGTGGGGTCAACGGGGATTTGAATCCCCGTAAACAAAAGTTTAAGCTGTTTTCACTTGGCGGAATTTCCAGAAACAGCCAGAAACCCAATTTGTAATCATGTGGGCGACAATTGGCACTAACAAGTTACCAGTTAACAAGGCACTAAACCCTAGCATTAACCCAATAATAGTTGCCCAGACTACATAAGGCCATTGTTGGGGTCCACTGAGATGCAAAATTCCAAAAGCGAGACTAGATACAATTACAGCGACATTATCTAAGCCTAAAGCTGGCAGCATCACACCCCGAAATAACAGTTCTTCACTTAACGCCGGAAGTAAGCCCAACCAAATCAAATCGGGTAAAGCTAATGGCTTGATAACTATATCCAGATAATAGTCTGCGCTTTGACGGTAGTTTGGGTAAAAGCGATAAGCTAAACCACTTAAGGTTGTAATAATTAACCCTAGCCCTAAGCCTAAGAGTATATCTGTTGATGACCAATACCATTTTAATAAGTAAAAATTGCCATAGGTTAACCATATCTTGGCGACTATCCACAACAGGATTGCAGTCACTCCCATAGCTACTAATACTTGGGTACGTGTCAAGTAGGGAATTTCTGGTTCTTGATTTTGTTGTTCAACCACGAGTTTTTGGGGGTAGGGAATGGGGAATGGGGAGTGGGGAGTGGGGAATGGGGAATGGGGAATGGGGAATGGGGAGTGGGGAGTGGGGAATGGAAAACTATATGATAACTGGCTTTAAGGAGGATATTTTAGGACTGAGGGAGGTGGGATTTATGCCGGCTTTATGGGCTACTAATACTCCTACGGCTTCTAAATATGAGTTTACTTGTAAAGCTGTGATTCCTAAAGCTGGGGCGGGAACTTGGATGAGAGTTTTATTTTCTGCTACAGTGATAATTTGGCATCGTCTTTGGTTTAAACTGATTAAGGCACTACTACCACAAGCATTTGCAGGTGCGATCGCAGCATCCACTTGATCTGCCCAAATATCATCGGCTAAAGCTGTCATTGACTCTTTATTTATAATAAATTGTGGGGCGCGACTCAAGCCCACAAGGACACATGGTAGAAAAGTATAACCTAATTCTTCCGCAGCCGAACGAGGCGATAAATTCGGTTCTGGGGGGGTGCTGGCTAAGGCTGGAGAATGGGCGCAGGGAATTTTGAAGGTGCGGACGATTAAATGGCTAATTACGGCTTCTGCACCCGCTAAAGGGTCTACCCCTTGACCTTGACGATAATTTTGTACTGCTGCTTCATCTATATCATCGGGGAAACGGGCGACAACTGCGATCGCATCCGCCCCGGCTTTGTTAATTAATATTTCTGCCGCCCTGAGTAAACTGTCAGGATTGCCAATGGTTCCCCAACTAGCCCCTGATGCTGATGTGCGTAATTCTACGTTTAGCGGTGCGTCAGTAACCACATAATCTGTGAGAGTTAAACCAAGGGTAGCCCTGGCTGCATCGGCTGCTTGGAGGTGTCGCAGTTGTAATTCCGGTTCAATCCCTTGGTCTAAAAGTAACCCGATTTTATTATTCCGCACCGGGCGTAAACCCCAGCACCCAGAGGCAAATTTGTCAAGCCCGTAACCTTCCACATACAGCGTGTTAGGGAGATTCCAGTACAAACTTGCGCCATTGAGGACATTGGGGTGAGTGATTAGGCGATCGCACACCTGTGATATAACCTTAGCTACAGGCAAAGCATCACCAGCATAACCGCCAATCGCTGCCCCCACCCCAGTTGGTATAATTAAAATCGCTGTATAAGGAGGTTGCATACTAAATATTGGCATAAAACTGATGTTTACAGTTTAGCTCCAGTTTGGTTTGAAGTTAGCCTTTGAAAGCGCCAAATAAAGACCACTGCTGCGATAACCACTGCAATCATCTGCCCCAACCATAGACCTACGCCACCTAAATTCCATTTAAATGCCAACCAATAACCACTGGTTAAACCAATGCACCAATAAGACAGGAAACTGAGCAGCATCGGCACACGAGTATCCTGTAAACCTTGCAACGCACCATAAGCAATTTTTTGTACTCCATCAAACAGATGCGCGATCGCTCCAACCCGCATCATGGAAACAGCAAGGGCTACGATAGATTTATTCTCTAGTGCCAGAACATCGATATATAGCCCAATAATTTGTCGAGGAAATAGCAAAAGTGCGATTACAATCATGGTTGTCCATGCACTTCCAACAGCAAGACTAATGAAACCAGCTTGTCGGATTCCTGCCACATTTTGCTGTCCAAGCCACTGACCAATTCGAGCGGTTGCCGCAAATGACATTCCCAATGGCACCATATAGATCAGATTGATCGTTTGAAATACAATTTGGTGTGCAGCTAACGCATCCGTTCCCCAGGTAGCCATCAAGTAGCTAATCACTGTGTACACACCAATTTCTAGAGCAGAAAATACCCCAATTGGCAGCCCTAGTTTGAGCAATTGCCAAAGTATCTGAGGCTGGAATTGAGGCAAGCACCAGAAGAATTGGTAAGCTTGAAATTGTTTGTGTCTCAACAGGTAAAGAATCAGTACCCCAAACATTCCCCACCACGTCAAAGCACTGGCTAAAGCTAGCCCTACCAACTCTAATCGGGGCAATCCGAATTTGCCAAAGCCCAGGATATAGTTGCCTAAAATATTAAAGCCTGTTCCTGTAATTACAATCACCAAAATGGGACGAGCCTGACATAAACCTGAAACCACGCCTCGCAACATGGCGAAGCCCAAAGCAGGAAACAATCCCCACAGCATGATATCAAGATAACTTGTTGCTAACTCCACCGTGGTTGCAGCTTGTCCCAGCCGACTCATTAACATATCGAGATGAGCGATCGCAATCATGATTGGAATTGCTAATAGCAACGATAACCACAACCCTTGTTGGGTAACTTGTTCAATACGAGTTTTGTTACCTGCTCCATAGGCTTCTGCCACCAATGGGCTGACACCCATCACCACGCCACTTGCCGTCACCAGGAGTGAGAAGAAGGTAATCGAGGCTAATGCTCCAGCCGCTAGGGTTTCTCGTCCCAAATGTCCCATCATCACGGTATCGGCAAATCCCGTTGCAATTTGGGCAACTTGAGCGCTGGCTAAGGGAATTGCCAATTTTAGAAATGCTTTAAGTTCTGTATGAATGTTCAACTGATGAGTATTTGGGGTGATCATGCTCAAGACAATCTCCAGCGTTATAATCTGTAATTCAATCGGCTATAATCACAGATTAGGGAAGCTTAAAGGTCTGAACTATCAAAATCTTCTCAAATTTTCAAAATTCTGCTCTCAGTTCTGCAAAGGGCGATGGGCTACGCCCCGCCGTAGGCGATCGCACTGATGAAAGTCTCTCATTCCGAAATCAACCAGAATCCAAGATTACCGATTGTTTCCAGTCAGAATCTAGGCTGGAAGTCTGTTTTAGTTCAAGAGTATCAGCAGCCATCTGGTGGCATGGAGTTTCCAGCAGAAGTCGATCCCGTAATTATTTTGATCCTCACGACTCAACCTCATCGAACTTATGAGAGTGTGGGTAATTACCACCATATCGGTCTGTATCGCCAAGGTGATCTTTGCATTACCCCATCTGGCATCCCCAGCAGCTACTACGCTGAAGATCATCATCACTATCTGTATGTGCAAATTTCCTCATCGTTTCTTCAACAGGTTGCTGAAGAGGCTCTCGAACTAAATCCCAACCGAGTAGACGTGATGCCTGCATTTCAGGTTCGCAATCCTCAACTAGAGCAACTTTTGCGGTTACTGCAAACCGAATTACACCAGGGTGGTCGGATGGGGCGACTATACCTTGAGTCATTAGCAAATGCCCTGGTAGTAAACTTGCTTCAGGATTACTCTGCTATTCACCCCCGTATTACTCAGTTCAACCAGGGATTGGGGGATCACAAACTGCTCCAGATCACACATTATATTGATGAAGCTTTAGATCAGAATCTTAAACTTGCCGATTTGGCTCAGTTAGCTAAAATGAGCCAATCTCATTTCAGCCGTTTATTTAAACAATCGATGGGATTATCGCCCCACCAATATCTGCTACAACAGCGAGTTGAACGGGCAAAGCAACTCTTGAAACACACAAACCAGTCTTTAGTGGAAATCGCTTTGGCTTGCGGGTTCGATAGCCATAGTCACTTTACTAGGCAATTTCGACAAATCACAGGAATAACTCCCAAAGCCTACCGCATAAACTAAGCGATAAGCAAGGGCGGCATAGCTGCGCTTACCGCACACCTGTGATATAACCTTAGCTACAGGCAAAGCATCACCCGCATAACCGCCAATGGCAGCACCCACTCCAGTAGGTATAATTAAAATCGCTGTATAAGGACGTTGCATAATTCTCTTTTGTTAATCACAGATAAAGAAGTGATTGAAGTAAAAGATATCAAAAACTGGAAACACGCTGTAGGACAAGTCTTTGCTTACTGGTACTACTTTTCAGAATATCCTAATTCAGTAAATAAACAACTAATTACCAGGATTCACTTATTTGGAGGTGATGGATTTGATGACTACAGAATAAAACTTTGTGAATCATTAATAAAAAAACTTTTTTATTCTGACACAGATTTAATTAAAGTAACTTATGCAGAAGAAGATGATTTTTTTATTGAGGATGATGAGTGAGAATTTTCTGCACTCATCACTCATAACTGATTACTCGGAATCTGCTGTAGTCACAACAGCTTCAACAGTAGCCTTTTGCTGTGATTCATCCACAGAAGTAATCGCCCAACGTAGAGGTTCACCCTGCTTTTGCAACTCAGCCTCAATTGCCTTTTCCAACTCAGTCGGAGTTTCTTGCAAATCAACTTCTGCGGTAATAAAATGAGTTGTCATAGAGGTAAGTCCTTTATATGTCCAGTTTCTAGAATAACTTAATATAGCAGTTATAAATCACTCCTAAAATCTTCCCACTCTTTCCTTGGCGAACTTGGCGACTAACGCCCTGGGGGCATACGCTACGCGTTCGCGTAGCGTCTCGTAAGAGAAGGCGGTTCATTCATCTTTCTAATCAGTTACCAGTCATCAAATAACTGATAACTGATAACTGATAACTGATAACTGATTATTGGTTTTTACCAAACTGCAATTGATAAACTACGTCTTCCTTTTCCGTCTCAATTTTCAAATCAGAACGGGGATAAGAAACACAAAGCAAAGCATAACCTTGTTTTTGCAGTTCGGAACTAACACCCATACAATCAGATTGGTCTACAGTTCCCTCAGTAATTAGACCAGCGCAAGTTGTACAAACGCCTGCATTACAAGAATTGGGAAAACCTAGACCAGCAGCTTCAGCCACTGATAAGATAGTCTCATTTTCAGGAACTTGTAAAGTATAAATTTTACCTTGGTGGTTAATTTCAACGGTGTAAATGTTGGACATATATAAAATCAGGTGATGCAACAGACAAACATATTATTGTATCTGAATTAATTAAAGATATTCAAATTTCACAAAAAAAATTTAGGTTAAATCTCGAAAGCTGATAAAATCGCTATTACTTTCAATTGAATACAACACTAATATTTTTTCAGACATCCTCTTACGGATAATTCAAAACTGGTATATAATAAAACTTTGAATTAACCCGAATTTTACACAATATCAAAATTTAATGACTAGGTTTATACATGATAAATTCGCTAAAGACTATCTAGAAGAATTATTAAAAGATTACGGAGAAGTCAAAGCATCAGAAAAAGTCTCAGGAGAGATTAAAGAAATAGATGTTTTATTCACACCTGCTAAACAAAAAAGTGCTAATTTACAAATACTGGGGTTACTAGGAAGACTTGCCGAACATCCTGCAATAATAGAACCATACCGCAATCCAGCTTCTAGCGATGAAATCTGCGACTGTATTCTGAAATTATTAGAAATCAAGGCTTTATTGCGACGAGAAGCCAAAGCCAATAAAATCAAAGTTCAGGAGTCGGAAATTCCTAAGTTGTGGATTTTAACCCCCACCATATCTGAAACTCGGTTATCTAGCTTTGGAACAGTTCAAAAACAAGGTTGGTTATCGGGAGTACATTTTCTAGCAGATGCCTTGCGGACAGTAATTGTGGCGATACACCAACTACCGCAAACACCGGAAACTTTATGGTTGAGACTTTTGGGTAGGGGAAGCGTACAATCACAAGCAATTATCGAGTTGCAAGCGTTACCATTAGATCATCCATACCAGAAAGCGACCCTGGAATTAGTTTACAACTTGCGTGAAAACTTGAAAGTAAATCAAGAACTAGAAGCAGATGATAGGGAGTTAATTATGCGATTAGAACCACTTTATCAAAGAGATAGAGAAAAAGCTAAAGAAGAAGGAATACAACAGGGAATACAACAGGGAATACAACAGGGAGAAAAAGACTTAATAATGCGTCTACTCCATCGCCGTATCGGTGAAATTGATGCGTTATTAATTGAGCGAATCGCAGGATTATCGATTGAACAATTAGAGAACTTAGGAGAGGCGTTATTAGACTTTTCTAGTGTTGCTGATTTAGAAGCTTGGTTAAACCCACAATCAGAATAAATTATCAATAGCATTTCCTGTTCTATTGACGTACCAAATTATCTGCGTTTATCTGCGTTTATCTGCGTTTAATTATTACTGCTTGTACTTCACTGGAATGGGAATTGCCATAACCCAAGTCTGATTATAAAACAACACTAAACTGAGTTGATAATTTTATATCAGAGGTGAAAGATATTGAATTAACAAAAACTATACTTTCAGTATAAAACCAAATTCCTAATAATCAATTACCCGTAAGGCTTTCAGCTATAAAAATCAGGTAAACTTTTATAGCCAAGATTTGCCTAAAAATATTTCATAATTAAGGGGAGAACATCCCAATGGAGAACACAAAATGCTAGAACAATACCGTCATCATGTTGCGGAACGCGCCCAACTCGGTATTCCCCCTTTACCATTGGATGCGAAGCAGACCTCAGAACTGTGCGAATTGCTGCAAAATCCACCAGAGGGTGAAGAAGATACATTATTACATTTATTGTGCGATCGCGTACCCCCCGGTGTAGATGAAGCAGCTTATGTGAAAGCGGGATTTCTCACCGCCATTGCTAAAAGGGAAATTACCAGTCCTTTAGTTTCTCCCATCGCCGCAGTAGAATTATTGGGAACAATGGTAGGCGGATACAACGTGCAATCTCTCATTGATTTGCTGCAAGTTTCCAGTGGAGAATCAGAAGACGGAGAAACACCTTTAGTCATGAAGGGTGAAGGTAGAGAACCCATCGCCGCTTACGCCGCAGCCGCCCTGAGTAAAATCCTTTTGGTGTATGATGCCTTTCATGATGTTTTGGAATTATCCCAAACAAATCCTTTCGCCAAGCGAGTAGTTGACTCTTGGGCGAATGCGGAATGGTTTACTATTCGCCCCACAGTACCAGAAGCAATTACTGTCACCGTGTTTAAAGTCCCTGGGGAAACCAACACCGATGACTTATCCCCAGCTACCCACGCTACCACCCGCCCGGATATTCCCTTACACGCCTTAGCCATGCTAGAGTCACGGCAACCGGGAAGTTTAGAAACCATTGCCGAGTTAAAGCAAAAAGGACATCCACTAGCTTACGTCGGCGATGTTGTCGGTACTGGTTCCTCGCGCAAATCTGCCATTAACTCAGTATTGTGGCATTTAGGAAATGATATACCCTATGTACCAAACAAACGCGCGGGGGGTTATATTTTAGGTAGTGCGATCGCGCCAATTTTCTTCAACACTGCCGAAGATGCCGGTGCTTTGCCCATTGAATGCGATGTCAGCAACTTAGAAACCGGTATGGTAATTACCATACATCCCTACAAAGGCGAAATCACCAACGAAGCCGGCGAAGTCATTTCCACCTTCACCCTCAAACCCGAAACCATCTTTGATGAAGTCCGCGCAGGTGGACGCATTCCCCTACTGGTTGGACGTACCCTCACCGACAAAACCCGCGAAGCATTGGGTTTAGAACCCAGCAATATATTTATTCGTCCTCAACAACCCAACGATACAGGCAAAGGTTACACCCTCGCCCAGAAAATGGTGGGTAAAGCTTGCGGTTTAGCCGGTGTTCGTCCGGGGACATCATGCGAACCCCTAATGACTACCATTGGTTCCCAAGATACCACAGGTCCCATGACCCGCGACGAATTAAAAGAACTCGCCTGTCTTGGTTTCAGTGCAGACTTAGTAATGCAGAGTTTCTGTCACACTGCGGCTTATCCCAAACCAGTAGACATTAAAACTCACCAAGAATTACCAGATTTCTTTGCCCAACGCGCAGGTGTCGCCTTACGTCCTGGAGATGGTATTATTCACTCTTGGCTAAACCGGATGCTGTTACCCGATACTGTGGGAACAGGTGGCGATTCCCACACCCGCTTCCCCTTGGGTATATCCTTTCCTGCTGGTTCGGGGTTAGTAGCCTTTGCCGGTGCATTGGGTGTCATGCCCTTAGATATGCCAGAATCAGTATTAGTCCGCTTCAAAGGAGAATTGCAACCCGGCATCACCTTACGAGATATTGTCAACGCCATTCCCTACGTTGCGATTCAAAAAGGTTTGCTGACAGTAGAGAAGAAAAATAAGAAAAATATCTACTCAGGGCGAATTTTGGAATTGGAAGGTTTACCAGATTTGAAAGTAGAACAAGCCTTTGAACTTACCGACGCTTCCGCAGAACGTTCTTGTGCAGGTTGTACAATTAAGCTGAGTATTGAGACAGTTTCTGAATATCTGCGTTCCAATGTCAGTCTGTTAAAGAACATGGTAGCTAGGGGTTACACAGATGCACGTACCATTATGCGCCGTGTAGCGAAAATGGAAGAATGGTTAGCCAACCCCACGCTAATGGAAGCTGATGCAGATGCGGAATATGCAGAAATCATTGAAATTGATTTGAACGAAATCACAGAACCAATTGTAGCTGCACCCAATGACCCTGATAACGTGAAATTATTATCGGAAGTTGCTAATGACCCAGTACAAGAAGTATTTGTAGGTTCTTGTATGACCAATATCGGTCATTATCGCGCCACTGGTAAAGTATTAGAAGGTGCTGGTGCAGTGCAAGCCCGTTTGTGGATTTGTCCACCCACCCGCATGGATGAATATCAATTAAAGCAAGAAGGTGTGTATGAAACCTTTGAAGCTGCGAATGCGCGTACAGAAATGCCTGGATGTAGTTTATGTATGGGTAATCAGGCGCGAGTTGAAGATGGTACAACTGTGTTTTCTACCTCAACGCGTAACTTCAACAATCGCATGGGTAAAGACGCGCGAGTTTACCTTGGTTCGGCAGAATTAGCCGCAGTTTGTGCGTTGTTGGGACGCATTCCCACAGTGCAGGAATACTTGGATATTGTAGCAGAAAAGATTCATCCTTTTGCTGATGATTTGTATCGGTATTTGAACTTTGATCAAATCGCCGGTTTTGAGGATGAAGGTAGGGTGATTAGTCAGGAGGAACAGGCTTTGTTAGTATAATGTAATTGGGGTGAGTCTTGATGGCTCACCTGAACGTTATTAACAGCGTGACAATGCCAGCAAAAGATACTTACCATGATGCGGTTAAAAATGCTTTAATTAAAGATGGTTGGACAATTACGGCTGATCCTTATACCATTAAATATGAAAAAATTCAGTTATTTGCTGATTTACTTGCTGATAGAACTTTAGAAATTGAACGGAATGGACAGCAAATTATTGTAGAAATTAAAAGTTTTATTAGTCGTTCACCGATGCGTGAATTTGAAACAGCTTTAGGTCAATATATTATTTATCGTACTTTATTAAAAGCTATTTTACCGGAAACTAAAATTTACTTAGGGATTGGTAAGGCTATTTATCAATCATTTTTTCAACAAAACGCGATTTCAATGGTAATTGAAGAAAGTAATTTACTCTTAATTGTTGTTGATTTGAAAAAGGAGGAAATTGTTCAATGGATAAACTAACAATTTATCGCAACTTAATTAAAAAAATTCTGACAGAATATGAACAATTAGCATCACAAACGCCTAATCCTTCTGGAGTTGATAGCGTCTTAGCTTTGGATGAAAAAAGAGATCAATATATTTGGTTTCAAGTTGGTTGGCATGATGAGAAAAAGATTACAGCAATTACTGTTTATGTTCGGATTAAAAATGAGAAGATTTACATTGAGGAAGATTGGACTGAGGAAGGAATTGCAACTGAGTTATTAAGAGAAGGTGTACCAAAAGAGGATATTGTTTTAGCTTTTCATGATCCAGAAACTCGTAAATTGACTGAGTTTGCTGTGGCTTAAAGAAGTTTATCAACAGTAGTAAGTTTTGTTAGTATAATGTGAGTGAGGGTGAGTCTTGATGGCTTACCTTGATTAGCCAATTATTAATAGGTGAACAAGATCATGTTAAAAACTTTTAACGCTATTTTGAAAAACAACTCTATTCAATGGGTTGATGAAACTCCTGAAATAGAATTAAATAGTTCAATGAAGGTGCATATTACTTTATTAGAAGAAACAGCAACAGCTAAAACCAAGTCTGATGGTCAAAAAATGGCAGAAGCGTTAAGGAAAATCTCAAAAAAGAATATTTTCGCCGAAATTGATCCGCAGAAATGGCAACAAGAAATTCGTCAAGATCAATCTCTTCCTAATCGTGATTAAATGATGTTAGTTGATAGCAATATTATTATCTATGCAGCACAAGTAGAAAATGAGTTTTTAAGGGAGTTTATTGCAGAAAATTCTCCTTATGTATCTGCTCTTTCCTATCTCGAAGTCTTGGGTTATCATCAACTAAATGATGAGGATAAAACCTATTTTGAAGAATTTTTTAATGCTTCTCAAATTTTACCAGTTTCTCAAGCAGTAATTGAGCAAGCTGTGAAACTAAAACAAATTAAAAAAATTTCTTTAGGAGATGCTATTATTGCCGGAACAGCATTAGTTTATAATTTAACTGTTGTAACTAGAAATATTGATGATTTCCGTTGGATTAATGAATTAAAATTACTTAATCCTTTTGATAGATTGGAAAAGGAATAATTTTAACTCTATCAAAGCAACTGAGTTATTAAGGGAAGGTGTACCCAAAGAGGATATTGTTTTAGCTTTTCATGATCCTGAAACTCGTAAATTGACTGAGTTTGCTGTAGATTAATACTTTCTCTTAATCCTAAATTTAATCAATAGGGAAACAAAAATGAACTTTTACACCGTTATCCTCAGACAAAGCTTCGGTTCTTGGGTGGGTTTATGTTTAGAAAATGGTGTTGTTGGACAGGGAGATACTCAAGAAGATGCAGTTAATAAATTAAAGGAAGCAATCGAATCTTTTGAAGTTGTTTATGAATCAGAAGATAATATTTATAAATCTCCTATTTCTATAGATGAATTACATGAATTTTTGTTAGTTGAAGAAAAAAAACAATCAGAAATCTATGAATTGAGGAAGGTTTCTGCGTAAAAATATACCTTTTTTGAAACCCAAGGAATTAATTAAGTTATTAGAACAAGCAGGTTGCACATTTCATAGAGAGGGAAAAGGTGATCATTGTTTATATACTCGTGAAGTTGAAGGTAAAAGGAGAGTAGTTCCTATAGATATGGGTGCAAGGGAAATGTCACCGGGTTATGTTTTACGGATTTTTCGGCAATTTGGTTTTACTGATGAGGAGATTGAGCTTAAACTTCAACTGTGGGAATTATCTCTTTTAAAGAGTCAAGCACCGCAGTGGGGTAAATTAACAGGAAAAATGTGATCGCCTCTTGCATATTGCCTACCTGATCATATTAAATAAGTGTAATAGACTACTTTAATACAAAAATACTTCATTTATATGGGGGAAAACCTTGACTGACAACAATCTGCCCTTGTTACCTCTACAAGACATGGCTAATCGACATTACGCACTTACATCCGAACTTGCCGGTAGTTATCTGCAAGCTGCAAGAGTCTCTCTTGATAAACATCACATTTCGCCCAAGGAATTTACTTTGGAGAACGATAAAGCAGAATCCGTGGCAAAGGTGGAGTGGGATTCAGCAGATAATAGAGTCAAGGCAACATGGGCTAACACCGATGATGCAACTAGAGATGGAGCTTATGCTTTAGCACTTGCAGCTACAGAACTTTTAAGAGGTATGTTTGCCATACAACGAGCAGAAAGACTCACTGGTGCTGATTATTATATCGCTCCAATTGGTGAAGATATGGAAGATTTGGAAGATTTAGAGGATTGTTTCCGACTTGAGGTGTCAGGAACACAGAGTGATAAAAAATATGACGTTAAAAATCGCCTTAAACAAAAGGTTGAGCAAACAAAACAAGGCAACAGTAATAAACCCGCCATAGCAGCCGTAGTTGGATTTCGCACACAGTTAATTTTACTTCAAACGGTCGATGAATCATCATGAGTTGGTTAGAGCATCACATTCGTAGTCAAGAGTACGCAAGTCAAGCACAAGATTTAGCTAGAAGGGGAGACTTTGACCGTGCTGCTGAATTATACTGTCTTGCGGCTGATGCAGAGGTGTGTGCGTTAGAGGATCTTGCTCCTAATAAGACCAGAACAATTGGTATAACGGTAGTTAGTAGTGCATCTCTTTACTTTAAGGCTCGTGAATTTAAACAAGCAAAACGAATTGCTCATAAATTTTTGGCTACTGAATTGTTACCATCTTTTGCAGTAGAACAGCTAGAAGAGCTTATTCAGGTTATCCGTTTCGAGGAGTCTCTTGCAAAATCGGGTATTGAATTTCTTGAAGGTGAGGTGCTAGTTTCAGTAAGTGGTGGTGAAGTTATTTATGGTGGTGCGCCTCTGGATCTTATTTTAGATAAAGTAAAAGATATCAGCAATATTTTTTACCGAACAACAGAAATGCTTCTGGATATGGAATTTCGTAAGGGTGGCGCTCCATCTACCGAAGTTAAGAAGCTATGTAACCCCTGGCTTTTGCAAGCTCCTCCAGGGAGTTATCAATTTGCTGTACGTGTTCGTAAACCTCAAGAGCAATTAAGCTTTCCTTTTATGAAGGATATGGAATTGCAGGTAGAACAAATAACTAAAAAATTCTTGGAAGTTGTTGGAGGGGCTACACAAGATCCAGAAGGTAAACTAGTAGAGATAGTACCTGACAAAGAATATCGAGATACATTTTTGAAATTAACTCGAAAACTCGCACCACCAGCAACAGGAAAATCGTTTAGTCAAATTGAGATTAAGTCAGCGAATAATCTTGTAGAACCTCCCGTAGTTATTATTCCTGATACTCGCAAAGTTATTACTAGCGTGTTGAAAAAGACGGACTTAATCTCTCCAATTTTTTCTGACCAGCAGATTATTCAATTGCGTGGTACATTACGTGGCTTACAACTAGATAATGATTGGATTGAAGTTAAGGTAAATGGTGAAAATAAGAAAATTTATGATGTTAAAGAGGAAATTGACGATGTAATTGGATCTATGGTGAATCGTCAAGTTGTTGTAGATGTTGTTGAAAGACTTGATAGAACGCCAGAAAAAAGGTATTCTTTCCGTGATCTCCAACCTGAAGAAGACTAATGATAAACTTAATAAATTTTACCTTTTAAGGTGAATAAATCACCTTTTTCAGAAAATATGGCTTTAATATAAATACAACTAGAGTAATAGCTAATTCAAACTAGAAGTTACCAAAATGCTTAAACTGCACAAAAATTATATATTTGACGAAAATCAGCAACCTATTGCTGTCCAAATTCCCATTGCTGAGTTTGAAAAAATTGAAGAAATCCTTGAAGATTACGGTTTGGCTAAACTGATGGAGGAAGTAGAGGATGAAACACCACTCTCGAAAGAAGATGCACTAAAGTATTATGAATCAGTGATGGGTGCAAATGTGGAAAGTTGAATATAATAAGCGATCGCCTTAACCGCCCTTTAAACTTGCCCATGTATAATGCCAAAAGCCTGTAACTCTCCGGGTAATTATGGCGAAAACTAAACTGTTAACGTTTATAATTCTCTTTGTTCTATGCCTTACCCTGGTAAGCGTGCGTTCTTATGGGCAAACAATTATGATATCAGCACCGCATCTGCTGACTGACCCATTTTTACAACTACCAACTGCTAACTCTGTACAAGTAGTTTGGTTTACAGAGTTTTCTGGTAAAAACCACTTAGTTACCTACGGGGAAAATCTGGATAAATCAAGCTTTGCTATAACAACTAAACTCAGCCGCACACGAGAAGACCAACAATCAAAAGTAGCAAATCAAACGATAAATCAACCTGGAAAACGTGACATTTGGCGACACGAAGCTGAGGTGACTGGGTTAACTCCTGGGGTGCGTGTTCCCTATCGTGTGATGAGTATGCGCGAAGATGGCGCAAGTGTCAGCAGTGATGTTTTTACCCTCGCACCGACTCCAGAACCAGGACAACCACTTAAGATTCTATTGACTTCAGACCATCAGTTAAAACCAATGACAGCCGCAAATCTGCAAAAGGTGGTGGAAACCGTGGGACAAGTTGATGGGGTGTGGTTCGCGGGTGATTTAATTAATGTGAGCGATCGCGCCTCGGAATGGTTTGATGATAGTCGGGGTGGTGCATTATTTCCGGCTTTACAAGGTCGGGCGAACTATGAAATGTCACACAATGGCGTGAAAACCATTTATACAGGGGGTGAAATCATTCAACACGCGCCCATGTTTACAGCCATTGGTAATCATGAAGTGATGGGGCGGTTTGAGAGAACAGACAGTTTAAATAATGAATTTAATGATCCTATTCCTCGTGACGTTGCTCAAAGATTATATAGTGGGAAACCTTTAATAGATAATTCTTTTAATACTTATACTTATGAAGAGATTTTCAGCCTACCTCAAAGTAAAACAGGTGGTAAAAAATATTATGCAGTTAGCTTTGGTGATGTGCGTTTGGTGGTACTTTACATCACCAATACGTGGCGGACTCCCAACTTAAATACAAAATATAAAGGTAGATATAAAGAAGCCCCACAGGATTTAGAAAATCCTGAAAATTGGGGTTATGGACAGTTAATTTTTGAACCCATTACTAAAGGTAGTCAGCAATATAATTGGTTAGAAGCAGAACTGAACAGTCCAGAATTTCAACAAGCCAAATACAAAGTTGTGATGTTCCATCATCCACCTCATACTCTGGGTGATAATATCGTTCCTGCTTATACGAATCCAGTGCAGACAATTGAACGTGAGCAAAACGGTAAAATCACCGCAGTTCGTTACGAATACCCCAAAGACGCAGATTACATTAATCGTGATGTTGTCCCCTTACTAGAAGCGGCTGAGGTGCAATTCTTATTATATGGACATTCTCATTTATGGAACCGCTTTGTTAGTCCTAGTGGAATGCACTTTCTCGAAACATCAAATGTGGGTAACTCTTATGGTGCGGCTTGGGGGAACAAAAAACGAGAAATACCAATTGGATATCAAGAAGATTATACTGCACTGGGTGATCCTTACGGATTGCAACCAGTTATCCCGACAATAGCACCATTGTTAGGCGAAGATAATCAACCGCTTCCTTACATAGCGAGTAACGACATCACAGTTTTTAGCATCTTTGACACAGGCAAAGGAATAGTAACTAGCTATTATTTTGATACTCGTAAACCCAATTCAGATGTGGTAAAATTTGATGAATTTAAATTGAAATAACCCAGCATATACGCATTAAGCACAGAGAGTAAAAATTGGGGAGATGGATTTTTTGACTTTCATATCCCGATTCAGCAACGCCAGAAACTGAAATTACCTTTATTCAGTGTAGGTCAGGAAACGTCACAAAAATGTTAAGACAGGCTAAAAGCATCGGTTGAAATGTTCTATTTGTGGTAAATTTTCACGGGATATTAAGCAATAGACAAAAAAAAGCTTCTATAACTAAATGTAGAAGCTTTTTTTATCTACTCAACCTTAACTTCAATTGCCTCAAGCTCTGAAAAATCTAGTTCATCAATTTTTAAAGCGACATCTTTAATTACACTTGCTTTTGCACGAGCTTCTAGTATTTCTTGATAATATTCTTCAGGTGTTAAACCATAATCCCTTTTAACGTAGGCAATTTTATCTTGAATGCAGTCTTCAATCATAGATTTGACATCAACAAGATAGTAATCTTCATTGAATGATTTAATATGTAGTTTATGCGTTATTGAAGGAATTGCGAGTTTTTTTAGACCTCTGGCTTCTTTTAATACCCGACTCGCTACTAAATTGTCATCAACATCAAAACAACTAAAAATCGTTTTGCCTTTTGTATTTCTTTTTAAAGCAGGTTTGAATCCTATAAAAATATCAACTGATGGGAACACACTGCTTAAAAACAAAAAATTATCCATTGTCATTTACTGCTGGTTTGTTTCATTATCTAATATGTTATTGTAACCCCGTTTGATTTCTGGGGAGTGGGGAAGAGTCTTTAAGTGGTTTTGCTCGGCTTCTGGTATGTTTCTTGCGACCCAAGCTAAATTTATAGTCGCGAGAAAAAAATATAGTAACCAGAGCAGGTTGTGATACGCTATCTGCGAGATAACAGATAAAGGTACTAAAAATGACTAAACTGCGGGTGGGACTGCTGTTTGGGGGTCGTTCCGGGGAACATGAAGTTTCAATTAGTTCAGCAAGAGCGATCGCTAATGCCTTAAGTGCAGAGGAAAATGCTAATAAGTACGAAATCCTGCCTTTTTACATCCAGAAAGACGGATGCTGGTTAGCGGGAGAAATACCGCAACAGATTCTAGACTCTGATATTCCCCACATAGAAGACAAAAACCTGAGTCCCTGGACATTACCAGAGCAAGTCACAGACGTGGATGTGTGGTTTCCCATTCTCCACGGTCCCAACGGTGAAGACGGTACGATTCAGGGATTACTGACATTAATGCAAGTCCCCTTTGTCGGTTCTGGGGTGTTAGGTTCAGCTTTGGGTATGGATAAGATTGCCATGAAAATGGCCTTTGAGCAAGCCGGATTACCCCAGGTGAAATACAAAGCCTTAACCAGAGCGCAAGTTTGGTCAAATCCTTGTGTGTTTCCCAAACTCTGCGATGAAATTGAAGCAGCTTTGGACTATCCTTGTTTTGTCAAACCTGCTAACTTAGGTTCATCAGTGGGTATTGCCAAAGTGCGATCGCGTCCAGAATTAGAAGCCGCCTTAGATAATGCTGCGACTTACGACAGACGGATCATCGTCGAAGCAGGAGTAGTAGCCAGAGAAGTAGAATGTGCCGTATTAGGTAATGATCAAACCAAAGCCTCTATCGTCGGAGAGATTTCCTTCAATAGTGACTTCTATGATTATGAAACTAAATATACCGCAGGACAAGCAGATTTACTGATTCCCGCACCAATTCCAGATGCTGTGAGCCGCCAAATCCAAGATATGGCATTACAAGCCTTTGCAGCTGTTGACGCTGCGGGGTTAGCAAGAGTAGATTTTTTCTTTGTAGAAGCTACCGGCGAAATATTGATTAACGAAATCAACACCTTCCCAGGCTTTACTGCTACCAGTATGTATCCCCAACTCTGGGCTGATAGTGGTATACCATTTCCAGAATTAGTTGATCGGTTAATTCAATTAGCGCTCGAAAGATATTCTGGTAACGAATCGCAGTCATAGCTAAATTAACAATTCGCTAAAACCGCTAAAATTAGTAAAAATCTGGGATTTGGTAGTCTATATTTCCAAAAAAAAGCTACTGAATTCCCAAATTTGGTTACGGATACCTGATGTCTGACTCCTCCGGTACAATCATTGACTAGAGGGGATCAATGTGAAAGTCATCATGGAACATACTCAGAACGTACAAGATGAGCCAACCCAAGCCAGAAGGCAGACTAAAAGTAAATCGGGATTAATCGGTAGCTTAAATGTTTTTATCTATGTGCTGACACGTCATCCAGGGTTATTGTTAACTGGGTTGTTCACAATGCTCATGGTCACTGCGTCCTTAGCTTTGTATATCTTGGGTTACGCCGGTAGTGCAGACAATGTAAAAGTAGAAGAAATCCCTGGTGTGGTGGCAAAACCAATCACAACATCCTCCGATCATAGCAATCCTACACCTTTATGGATGGTTGGTGCGATCGCCCTCAGTTGTGCCAGTGGTTGCTTCATGATTGTCCGGTTAGTCAACGGACCGAATAAGAGTCAACAAGTCCGTAAACCCATCAAACGCGCCTCAAGACCCTTAACATCAAGCCATCGACCAAAATCGGAACCAACGACTTTCAAGAGTCCGCCAGTGTTTGTACCACGGCAACCACTGAAGCATATCATCTCAAAGCCAGCTAAATCGCAGTCATTGGTGACTGTTCTACCATCAGAACATCAGCATCCACTGGATAAAAGGAAAGAAACTTTGGCAGACTTGATGGATATTCGTAAACAAAATTCTTTGCCTACAATTTTACAGAAATATTAATCATCAAGGGATGATCTACGAACAATTGAGAAAAATCTAAAAACCTGCCAAAATGGCAACCATGTTCAGATGAACTGAGTTAAATTGTAGAAGACAAAAAACAAACCGGATTTTGTTAACAGAGATAATCAAGAACTAATTTACCATGTTAAGTGATAACTGTTTTAATAATTAGACTTAGTATTTGTCGCACCAGGAATATTATATGTATATGAGCGTTGTCATTGATATACATATTAGCCCCCTAAAAAAAGGGCAGCGTTTGTACATATTCCTGAACACTACAGTGGCAAATACCAGAGTGAGAGGTTAGAGGCGCTTGGTATGCCTCCTCTCACTCTTTTTTTATTTATAGCTGGGGAGTAGGGAGTGGGGAGTGGGGAGTAGGGAGTAGGGAGTGGGTTATGTCTTAACCTCCTTGGCGGTTGCTATATATAAAATTTGTCTTGTGCAAAAACTCAATAATAGCCCCATTCACGACTTCAGATGAACCAGCCGAAGCATCATGACAGCAGTTATCTAAAATTTTTAACTGGGATAGGGGGATGAGTTGATGTAATTTTTCTCCATGACTGGCGGGAAACCAACTATCTTGATCTCCCCACATAATGAGTGTGGGACATTTAATATTACCCAGATTATTTTGAATTTTACTGAGCATATTCGGTTTATTGACTTGCCAATTCTCTATTTCCTGCGCTGCTATTTGTAACTCTTCAGCAACTTTGACAATAGTCCCCGGAAGCTCAATAAATGGATAAGTTATCCAATACACATCTTCAGGTGTCAGAATTGATGGATCGAACAGCACCTTACGCCTTTCTATGGCCATAATTTCTCTGACTAGAGGCGCAAATAAATATGCTAAACGCCAAGTATCAATTGTTTGTAATATTTCTATGGGTGTTTTGGCAAGTATCCACATTGCCCAATGGGGTAAGTTTTCTGTGAACACAGGCACATTTATAACTATTAAACGGGCGATTAATTCAGGATTATGTTCTGCTAGAGCTAGGGCGACTAAACCCCCTAAAGATTCGGCGACAATCACAGCAGGTTGATCACATAATGCCTGAAGAATGCGTTCTAACTCAATAAGTTGATGCCCGTTTTGTTCTCTCCGCAACCCAGGTTTTTCCGAAAAACCGTAGCCTTTAGCATCAAAGCAAATGACCCGAAAATATTGCGATAATGGCGCGATGCTGTGCCGCCAATTGTAGCTCCAGCTACCCATTCCATGTAATAATACTAAGGGTTTACCTGTACCTACTTCACCATAAGCAATTTTTACAGGATAACCATTTATATCAGTAATAATTAGACTTTGCCTTCCTTGGGGAAACGTAGCCTGCCACCAATCTTTCATTCCTTTATAAATAACTTATTTGAAGCATTCTAATTACTATCACGAGAATGCTATGAAGACAATGGCAAAATAAATTCAGGGTTTATACTTTTCTTCTCAGAGGTAACTGTAAATGTTCTTCTAATAGTTTGATATTATACTCATTGGCTGTCCAAGCGAAATCAAATAAGTCTCCGATGACTGGGACACTGCCTACCAAGCCATCGATGATCACATTCAAGACCATTTTCCTCAAAGTAGCTTTAGGAACACCTAGTTTGGCGGCTTCTATCACAATGTAGCTAGCAAGGATAATTCCCACAACATCGCCACCAATAGGTATAAATCCCACAAGGGGATCTAAACCAATATGAATTGGTGTTCCGGGAATAGTCACAACTTTATCGAGGATACGACTCAGCCGACGCAGGCGTTTCAATGTGACTGCTTGAGCGTCAGAATCAATATAGGAAACCCGTGGATAAGAATCAGGCATGAAGGCGATCGCTTATTTGAGGTTAGATTAAATACCTTACTACTTTATTGACTTTCTTATTGGTTGTCCATTAAGTTTTGATTGGATTTTAACTGCATCTGTTCACCGACAGTTACATTTAATTGGTCGCCGATCAGCATCACCGCCGCACTCATCCAGAGCCACAGCATTAAAACTATCACAGCACCCACAGCACCATAAACTTTGTTATAGTTACCGAAATTGGCTACATAAGTCCGAAATAAGGCCGATAGAATTGCCCAGAAAACGGCTGCGGATATAGCCCCCGGCATCATTGGTGTGCCGGAATTCCAGACGCTCGGACCATAGCGATAGACAAAGCTAAAGGCGGTAGCAATAATACCCAGTGCTAAAGGCCAGCGTAACAGTTGCCAAATATGCAGCAAGAAAATCAAATAACTACTTTCATTCACCGCTATTCCTAAGAGGAAATCACTGATAAACACGAGGAAAGAGGCCAAAACAAACAGTAAAATAGTACCGATTGTTAATCCGAGTGAGATAAGTTTGGCTTTCCAAAAAGGGCGCTTTTTCTCGGAGGGAATTTGATGAATTTGGTCAAAGGCAGCCATCGCCGTACTTATCGCCCCAGAAGCAGTCCAAATGGCGATCGCAAAGCTCAGAGAAAACAAACCACCGTTTCTGGAGTTGGTAATTTCTCTGGTGGTAAAATCACGAACTAAGACTAGCACTTCTTCAGGTGCAACTTGACTGAATTGAGCAGCGAACTGTTTAAAAGTATTTTGGAAGGATTCTTCAAATAAGCCGATAGCTGTCAGCACAGCGAGAATTGCCGGAAACAAAGATAACATGGCATTGAAGGCAATTTCCGAGCCAAGTCCTAAAAGTCGCCTTTCATTTGTCCTGGCAAAAGTTTTTTTCAGGGTGCGCCCATTGACGTGACGAAAGAAACTGAAAAAACGAGTCTTTGGCATAACTAATGTTCTGTGTGTGTGCAATTAGCGCGATTCGGGCTGAGTTGACACTGGGGGCTTTGTCCGTGATTTTACCGTAAGTTTGAGTATTGCGCTACGTTGAGACTCTGTTCCAGTTTGCCAGTCGATGCGGTCATCGCTACTAATTTGCCACTGTGATTCCAGATATTCTGTAATAGCTTGCGATCGCCTGGGGAGAATTTCTGCTAACTCGCCCTCTTCCTGATTGACAATCATTTCCAGGTTTAAACTAGGCTGTTGCTGTAAAATTTGCCCAACCCGGTCTAATAATTGAGTATTTTCTGGCTTAAGTTCTGATTGCTCATTTTCAAAGGATATAGCTCCTAGATTGCTGGCTATTCTTTGCATACTCACTATAGCCGACTCGTAATTTAACAGACTTCTGATACTATCAGCGACTAAAGTTTGAGCATCTCCATCAATATCACGTTCACTCAGATAGATTACCCTGATACTTAAAGGTGCAACTGGACTATTAACTAACTCGTAATTAACCATTTCTGCTGGCGGGGGAAGTCTCAAATTACGCAAAGCAAATTGAACTTCTTGCACAAAAGTTGATTGTAATTGAGCGATGGTTAAAACTGGTTCCGGGGGCTGTTCTGTAGGTGCTGGGCGTAACAGTTCGTTGGAAGCGGTGGGAATTTCTACCAACTTCAGGGCTAATAATTCTGGAGGTCTTCCCAAACGGGCGGCTAGCTGTTCAATATAACTATCCTGTTCATCTGATGAATATTGCTGACTCGTAAACACCTGAAGTTGAATTGTCAGCTTGTCATTTTTTTCTGATGTCGAAATATTGCTGATAAAAGAACGTGTCTCACCATCGGGTAATTGAGCAAAGTTTTTCTGCCAGACATCCGTAGCCAAACTTCGGTTACGATTATCCTGTTGCTGGAGCGCAATTTCCCGTCCAAGTTGACGCAGAGAGCGATTGAGGGGGAAAATAATCGCGACAATGGTAATAAAAATTAATAATAATCTCCCTGGAAGCGAGCCAATTTTCCGCAATTTGCCATAAGCAGGTAGTTTTTCCAATAAAGTCTGAACCCAGACACTCTCAGGATGTGTGTTTCGCCATTCCCTAACTTTTTCTCTGACCTGATCATTATCAATATGCAGTCCCAGAAACACCAGCATCGCAGTGAAGGTAATCGCTACCAAGTTGGTAAAAAATAGTAAGCCCCCACCACTAGCTACCTGTAATCCTTGGGCGCTATTGAGGCTAATAGCGACACCGATACCATACCCCACAACACATAATGGTGGCATCAAAGCTACTGCGATCGCCACACCAGGAATAGAAGTCGCCACGCCTCTGGGTTCTTTACAAATGGCCACCGACCCCACCGCACCAGAAAACAGGGCGATGACTAAATCCAGAATATTAGGTCGAGTTCTGGCTAAAATCTCACTGGTAATTTCCTTAAATGGCAGCAATGTCACCAATAACACAGCAAAGGAAATAGCCACCAGACAACTCAATAACAAATTCAGCAGTGAGCGCATCGCTAAAATTACATCACCCGCAGCTAATGCGAGTCCATTGGCTAAAATCCCCCCCATTAACGGAGAAATCAGCATCGCGCCAATGATTACAGCTGGGCTATTTAGAACTAGCCCCAGGGTAGCAATACCAGCCGCAAACAGAACTTGAATCCAATAACTAGCATCATCCAGACTAAGGGAACTGCATATTTCTAGGTACACTTGCTCTTTCCGAGCTTGACCTACTCCCAAGTTGTTGGCAAACCAGTCTCTAAACATATCGAAGTCCTATTGTGCTAATTTGATGGTTGGTTTCTGTACTGTTGAAAAATAATCATCTCATTACCAACAACTGGGTTACGGGCTATCAGCTTATCTTGGGAGTCGAGAATTTCTAAATGAGTAAAATCAAGTTCTTGAGCGCGTTGTAATATTTCCGCCGCTAGTTGCTTTTGTTGCGATTCTGGGAGGGTGTACCAATCATCATTAATTTTGATAGTCAAATTACTGGTACGGAAGTTAGCTTGTATTGACTGTATCAGACCAGATGCAAAGCGATCGCTAATTTCGGCTACTTGATTTTCAATAGCTGCAATCAAAGATTCTTCTGGTGTCAATTTTATAATCGGCGTTGGTTCCGGTTCCGGTTCGGGTGTAGCTTCTGGAATTGGTTCTGGAATTGGTTCTGGAATTGGTTCCGGTTCTGAAATTGGTTCTGGAATTGGTTCGGGTGTAGCTTTTGGTATTGCTTCCGGCGTGGGAATTGGTTCCGGTACTGTTAACTCCGGTGGAATAGTTATTGTCGGAGTAGGTGCGGGAACTTCCTCAACTGGGGGAACCGTTGCGACTTCAGTCGGCTTCTGAGTAAAAACCGTTGCAGTTGACCAAAATACCACCACAGTAATTACCGCAATAATTCCCGTCAACACTGTATCTGACAGATTGTTAGATACACTTGAAGGTATAAACAAACGAACTTGTCGTAAAAATCTATTCCATTGTGTTTCCAGACCTTGCCAAAAACCGGGAGTTGCTTCCGTCCCTGGGGGAGGTGAAGTTTCCAGTTTGACTACCGCCGTTTCTAAAATTCCCATCGTCCCCCTGAGAATTTGGATGATTTTAACTTTCCAAATCGGTAGTTGGGGCGAAGAATCAGGTTGTGGATTTTGATTGTCTTGTGACATGGAACTTTTCCCAAAAGCAGCGACTCAAACACAAATAACTGGCATTATTAATCCTGCGGCCTGTTGCCTTAATGTATCACCAAAAAAGTGCTGCTAAACTGACTAAATATTGAGTTTGGTAAGTTTATGAACCTGAAACGCCGTCAATTCTTATTTTTAGGTACTCTTGGCACTATGGGAACAGGACTTGTAGGCTGGAAGCTAGCTCGTCAAAATAGCCAAATTGCTGATCTTTCAAGTTCAGCAGTGATAGCCGCCACCCCACCCAAAAAGAACTTACTATTGCGTTTTACCTCCGTTGCAGACACAGGAACGGGCGCTAGAGGTCAATATGCTGTAGCTGGGGCGATGAATTATTATCACCAGCAAAAGCCTTATGATTTAGTGGTTTTAGCAGGAGACAACATTTACAACAATGGCGAAATTGAAAAAATCGGTGCAGTTTTTGAACGTCCCTACAAAGAATTATTATCTCAGGGCGTAAAATTTCATGCTTGTTTAGGTAATCACGATATTCGCACCGAGAACGGTGATCCACAAATTAAATATCCCGGTTTTAATATGAAGGGGCGTTATTACACATTTCGCCGTGACGCTGTGCAGTTTTTCGCTTTAGATACTAACGGTAATGCTGATTGGGAAAAACAAGTAGTTTGGTTAGAGGAAGAATTAAGCCTTAGTGATGCACCTTGGAAAGTGGTATTTGGGCATAATCCCTTTTATTCATCAGGACACTATGGAGTTAGTCAAACACTGATTAAACGTTTCACGCCTTTGTTTAAACAGTACAATGTGCAACTTTACATCAATGGTCACGACCACCATTATGAGCGTACTCATGCTATTGATGGCACAACTTATTTAACTACTGGGAGTGGTGCAGGTGTTCGTGCTGTAGGGCGTTCTAAGTGGACACAACGTTCTGCTGACAGATTGGCTTTTGCTGCCTATGACGTGTATCCAGATAGAATTGAAGTGAGTGCTATGGGTACTGATAAACGGGTTTTTGATTATGGTGTTATTAAGTTTCAGTCTGCTTAATATAGCGTTTCTCAGTTGAGTAGGTACTTGAACCCCACCCCCAACCCCCTCCCCGCAAGCGAGGAGGGGACTAGCAAATAAACTGTATTCTGTTGAGTTAAAACTATGAAAGTCAAGCGCCTAAAAATGCAATCCTTCCGTGGAATCGGCGATTTGACGTTGGATTTTAATCAAAATGAACCAACGGTACTTATAGGTATTAACGGCGTAGGTAAATCAAGTATTCTTGATGCACTTTCTCTCTTACTTTCTCGTTTTTTGGAATGGATTGGAGGCATTTCTTCCACGGAAAAAGTAAGAGCATTTAGTGAACAGGATATTTCTAATAAGGACTCATTAACAAGACTAAATATTACTACTGTTTCATCTCGTGGTGGTGAAAATAATTGGGAAATTTACCGAGGTCATAATCAAGAATCTAAAGATTCAGGTCATGAAAAGATCAAAGCCGCTGCTAATGCAATTTGGCGACATTGGCAAAATGAGCCTGAATACAATCTACCATTAGCAGTTTACTATCCTGTAAATCGCGCTGTTATTGATATTAGTTTAGAGATTCAAAACAAAACTCAGTTTAAACAAATAGAGGCTTATGAAAAAGCCCTTATAGGTAGCAGATATAATTTTTCGAGTTTTTTTCAATGGTTTAGAAATAGAGAAGATTTAGAGAGTGAATTTTTACGAGATAAACGTGATTACCAAGATGTGCAATTAGAAGCAGTGAGACAAGCCATATCTTCACTGATTCCAGATTTTTCTAACTTACGGGTACGGCGTTCTCCGTTAAGAATGACTTTACAAAAACAAGGTGAAGAACTTATAGTTAATCAGCTATCTGATGGTGAGAAATGCTTGCTGGCAATGGTGGGAGATTTAGCCAGACGTTTGGCAATTGCTAATCCAGGTTTATCAGACCCTCTGCAAGGTAGTGGTATTATTTTAATTGATGAAATTGAACTGCACTTACACCCGAAATGGCAAAGAGGAATTATTCCAGATTTGACAAGAACATTTCCTAATTGTCAATTTATTGTTACTACTCATTCCCCCCAAGTAATTAGCAATGTGAAACCAGAAGGAATTTATATTTTAGAAAAAACAGATAAAGGTGTTATCGCTAAACGACCAGAAAGTTCCTTTGGGAGAGATAGCAATCGTATTTTAGAAGACTTGATGGATGTTCCTGAACGTCCACAGAAAATCAAAGAAAGACTTTTAGAACTGTTTAGACTTATTGATGCCGGAAATTTAGAAAGTGCTAGGAATTTACGTCAACAGTTAGCGAATGAAATTGGAATAGATGAACCAGAGTTTGTGAAAGCAGATGTACTCATCCGACGCAAGGAAATTCTCAATCGATGAAGTATATCAAAAAAAATCAGGAACCAGAAAAGTTTTCTAGTTGGAAAGCTTTAGAAAATGATCATTGGAAACCTAGCTGGGATGATAATTTTCAAGCGCCAGAAAAACCGATTGTACATGATGCTTTGCTACAAGAACAGGGTTATATCTGTTGCTATTGTGGAATGCGTATCACTAGAAAAAATAGCCATATAGAACATCTCCAGCCTCGCAGCGCTTATCCAGATTTGGCGCTGGAGTACACAAATTTTATTGCTTCATGTCAAGGAGAAAGTGAAGAACCTCCTCCTATTCCAGTACATTGTGGACATCAGAAAAAATATTGGTACGATGAGCGTTTAATGGTTTCGCCTCTGGAAATCAACTGTGCTGATTTTTTTCGCTACCCTGCTTCTGGGGAAATTTTGCCAACAGATGATTCAGGTAAAAAAGCTGCTGCTGAAACAACAATTGAGAAGCTTGAACTTAACATTAGCAAACTGCAAAATATGCGAAAAGTTGCAATTGATGCTGCATTATTAGGTATTGAAGATTTGACTGATGCAGAAATCCAGCAACTTGCTCAAGGTTATGAGCAAATGGATTCTAATGGGCAATATACGCCGTTTTGTGCGGCAATTATCTATTTACTCAATAATTATTTTTAATTGAGTTAAGATGTCAGCGATCGCACTACACTAAATCACATCAACTGGACTCTCTGCGACTCTGCGCCTGGTGCGTGAAATTAATTCATTACTCCACTTTTTGCAACTGCGCTATTCTGGGGTCAACAATTTTTTGTCCCAAACTGGCGAATTTAACCGCCACAGACACTTTATCATCTTGTCCGAAAACGTGCGTAATTTCACCTATACCAAAAGATTTATGTAAGACGCGATCGCCTACTTGCCAAGTTTGGGGTGTATAAGGCTTACCGCCAGCCTTAGCAGCAGTTTTCGTCTGCGTATGACGGCCTTTATTACGCGTATTTAATAGTTCTTCTGGTAATTCGTTGAGAAATTGCGATCGCATTGCCGGTTCACGAGAACCATACAAGCGGCGTTCACGAGCGTGTGACAAATATAACCGTTCTTGGGCGCGAGTAATCCCCACATAACACAGGCGGCGTTCTTCCTCTAAAGATTTTGGATCGTCTATGGAACGGTTACTAGGAAATAGTCCCTGTTCTAACCCTACCAAAAAGACTACGGGAAATTCCAGACCTTTGGAAGCGTGCAAAGTCATCAAAGTTACTTCTTTTTGTCCTTCCTTTAAGTTATCGAAATCAGAACTCAGGGCGCTACTTTGTAGAAAATCTGTCAAAGAAACATCTTCATTTTCTTCTTGAAATTGTGATACGGCGTTGTAAAGTTCTTGGACGTTTTCGATTCTATTTTCGGCTTCATCTGTACCTTGGTTGTGCAAGTCTTTAATATAACCAGACTCGTCTAGAAGTTCTTTCAAAAGTTCCGAAACTGGAACCGTTGCGGCTTGTTCTTTGCAGGTGCTGATCATTTTAGCAAAGTTATTCACAGCTTTCGCCGAACGTCCAGCTAATGTATTAACAGATGTTTCATCACTGAGAATTTCCCACAGGGTCGTCCCTAATTCATTGGAGGCGTTAACTAAGCTTTCAATAGTGGCTTTACCAATACCACGCCGGGGAGTATTGATAACTCGGAGTAAACTGACTCTATCAGCAGGATTCGCGATCACTCTTAAATAAGCTATGACATCTTTAATTTCTTTGCGATCGTAAAACTTCATTCCTCCCACGACTGTATAAGGAATTTGATTTCTCATTAACAATTCTTCAAAAGGTCGTGATTGGGCGTTAGTACGATAAAGGATGGCAAAACTACCCCAATCTAACTCAGGATTTTGCTGTTCTAAAGTGCGAATTTGCCCAATCACAAACTCGGCTTCTTCCATTTCATTATCTGCTTTATGGCAATAAATCAGCTCACCTGTTCCCCGCGTCGGCTTGAGAACTTTATCAATCCGTTGAGTATTATTTTCAATTAATTCATTAGCCGCTTGCAGAATATTCTCACAAGAGCGATAATTTTCCTCTAACTTGACCATCGAGCGGGTGTCGTCATCAGCTAAACCATCGCCAAACTCTTGCTGAAATTCCAACAAGATTGTAAAGTCAGCCATTCTGAAGCTGTAAATCGACTGATCCGCATCACCTACCACAAACACAGAGCGATTTTGCCATTCCCATGCACTGTTGCTTTCTTCGCCATTAGTCACTAACAGCCGAATCAAATCATACTGAGTGCGGTTAGTATCTTGATATTCATCTACAAGGATATGTTCAAACTTGCGATGCCAATAATCTAGAACTTGCTCGTTTTGCTGAAATAATCTTGTAGGTACTAGAATTAAATCATCAAAATCGAGAGCATTATTTTCGGCTAATTTTTCCTGATAGCAATTATAAACTTTGGCTATTTCCCGCCCGCGAGCATTGGGTTGTTCCCGCTCAAATTCCTGCGGTGAAAAACCTTGGTTTTTCGCGTTACTGATGGCGTAGCGCACAGAACGAGCATTAAATGTTCTATCGTCTAAATTTAGCTGTTTCTGAATAATTTCTTTCATCAGACTCATGACATCGGATTCATCAAAAATTGAGAAATTGCGAGTCCAACGTCTGCCTTTTTCGTCTTGGTATTTTTCGATATCAGAACGGAGAATTCGGGAGAATAAACTGTGAAAAGTCCCACACCACAAGTCTTTGATCGTATTTTTATAAACTTGCGATCGCAACTGCATTTGTTGGTATTCTGTCAACAAATCAAATTTTTGACCATGTTTTTTCATCGCCAAATCGTCAGCGAATAGCCTTTGAATGCGTTCCTTCATTTCCCGTGCGGCTTTATTCGTGAAGGTGACAGCCAGGATATGCTCAGGATCTACACGGTGTTTAAGAATCAAATTAGCAATACGATAAGTCAGCGCTCGTGTTTTACCCGAACCAGCGCCAGCCACAACTAACAAAGGACCGCAATAATGTTCCACAGCTTGACGTTGGCTGGGGTTAAGATGGCTGAGAAAATCAATAGTTGTTGTCATAGCGGCTTAGGTAGATCATAGAACCTCGCGGGATGTGGGAAACTCAGAGGCTTTAGCCCTGAGAGGGAAACTGCTCGTGCGGTTTTAACCGCAGTCAGCATTAAAATCGCACTGGATGAGTTATAATAGTCTTATGACTCAACACATATCTGTTAAATGCAAGCTTATAGTACCCTCTGACTTTCGGGGCGAAATTGATCGCACGATGGAAGGCTTTGCTGATGCTTGCAATCAGATTTTGGAAGTAGCCAAACGCGAGAATTGCTGGAACACTACCAAACTTCACCACTTGGTTTATAAACCAGTCCGTGAAGCGACGGGATTGAAAGCAAACCATGTTTGTCAAGCTATCCGTCGAGTTATTGGTAACGCTAAGGCTGTTAAACAGATCCACAAATTTAGACCTGCCTCTATCAGTTTGGACGTTCGCACCTTTTCTTATAAGGAAGAATCCCAATCGGTAGGGGTGACTTTGATGTGTGGACGGGTTGAATTCAAGTTGTCCATTGGTGGATACCAGATTGCATTGCTTAGGGGTCAAACCCCGACCAGTGCAACTCTGAATAAAACCAAGAAGGATGACTACTTTATTAACTTTGTTGTTGATATCCCAACTCAGCCAACTGGCAAGACTCCCAGAGTGATTGGGGTCGATTTGGTTCGTCGTGATATCACCACCACTTCTACGGGTGAATCGTGGAGTGGTAAACAGATTCAATCTGTTCGTGACCGTTATAGCAAGGTCAGAGCTAATGTTCAATCCAAACGCACTCGGTCGTCTAGGCGACTTTTGAGAAGGCTCTCTGGGAGAGAACGGAAGTTTCAAGAATGGGTGAATCACAATATCTCTAAGCAACTTGTTCAAGAATCTAAACGAATGAACGCTAGTTTGGCTTTTGAGGATTTGACTAATATTAGACAGTCGCTCAATACCAAACCTAGAAGTAAAATAGAGCGTCGCAGAACTAATAATTGGGCGTTCTATCAATTGCGTTTGTTTGTTGGGTACAAAGCAAATATTGCTGGCGTGAAAGTGATATTTGTCCCACCTGCTTACACTAGTCAGACCTGTTCCCGATGCGGACACGTTCACCCAATCAAAGGTAAATCGTATCGTAACGGGAAAGTTTTTAAGTGTGGGCATTGCGGATTTGAACATGATGCTGATATAAACGCGGCTAAGAATATTGCTGCTTTGGGGTTGTCTGTAATCCAGCCCGAAAGTCCGGGGCTGACGTGCCAATTACTTGGAAAAATGTCTTTGTTTGGTATGTTCGATCTGGGCTAAAGCTCAGTGTCTTTAGACCTGAGTTGCTTACCGACCACTTGCATATTAGCAGAGTATACCTCTGGGTAATAAACTTTGAACGCCTTGTAGAGACGCGATTCATCGCGTCTAAATTCATGCGCCATTAATCTTGGATAGTCAGAGGTAGATGAACAGTGAAAATAGATCCCACCCCCGGCTGACTTTTCACCAAAACTTCACCACCCATCATTCGGCAAAAATGACGGCTAATTGCTAAACCCAATCCAGTCCCACCATACCTTTTTGTGGTAGATGTATCTCCTTGTGTAAAAGGCTTAAATAATTGTTGCTGTTGACTATGAGTCATCCCAATTCCAGTATCAGCCACGCTGAAAGTAATCACACCAAAAGGAGTCTCTGGTAGTAAGTTTGTCTTTTCGTTCTTAACTGTTAAAGTTACCTTGCCATTGGTGGTAAACTTGGCGGCATTGCTAAGTAAATTTAATAACACTTGCCGCATCCGAGTTTGGTCTGCGTACATAGTCCCAAGTTGCTGGTCACAATACACTTCTAGGATATTATTATTTTTGTCAATAGCCGATTTAACTGTCATCACCACATTATTAATCAACGTCGCAATCTCAAATGTTTCTGGGTAAAGAGTCATTTTCCCAGCTTCAATTTTGGACAAATCAAGAATGTCATTAATCAGTTCCAGCAGGTGTCTACCAGCAGAATTGATTGTTTCTAAGTCAGTGATGAAATCTGCCGATAACTCTAAATCGGTAGCGTCGTCTTGCAACAGTTGACTTAAACCAATCACAGCATTTAATGGCGTACGTAATTCGTGGCTGACGTTGGCTAAAAATACGCTTTTGGCTTTACTTGCAGCTTCAGCTAATTCCTTCGCTTGTTCTAGTTCTTTTGTGCGTTCAGAGACACGTTCAATCAATCGATTTAGCGATTTGGCTAATAAGCCAATTTCATCTTCAGTGGTGACAGGAGCGCGTAAATCAAAATTAGATTTTCTCGCTACTTGTTCAGCCACTTGAGTGACAGTGATGACTGGTTCCGCGATCGCACGGCTCGTGCGCCATGCGACAATAGCAGCTATAGCCACTGATACCAGCATACTCATCATCACGATAAATCTCTCAACCTTTTTAGCCTGTTCTACATCTTGTTGCCGGCCTTTTTCTTGTTTTTCGGCAATTTTCAGGATATTAGTTAATCTTTGCGAAAGTTGCTCTAACTGCATGGCTGTTTCACCACGCATAATTTTAAGTAACTGCTCTCGGACAAGTCCAGTTTGTTCTGGCTGTACTTGCTGAGAGTCAATTTCCTCTAAAACAGTCTCTATTTCTTCAAGGTATAATTTTAAGCTAATGCCATAATCCTCTAATAAAGCTTGTAAATTAGCACTTGTTGCGGCTAACCTATCAGGCTTTGTATCTATATATTCACCAATGTCTTGCTCTAAAGTTTTAGCTGTGTTAACACTCTGAAGAAATTGCTTTTGTTTATGTGTTAATCGTTGTGAATTTTCCAAGACTGCAACTAAATTGGAGCTATACAATTGCGCCTCTAATACAGCATCTTGATAATTTGTCAGTAGTTCTCTTTGCTCTTGGGCTTGATTGAATTGCCTAATTTCTCTTCCTCGGTAGTAATTGGCAATGACTAACCCAGTCAGTGAGCCGAAAAAGCCGATGCCAATGGCAACAAAATAACCATAACCAATTTTTTGATGTATGCGCCATGAACTAGCTTTGAGTTTCCCGCGCGAAGGAAATTCTATAGTCGGGAGTTCGTTTGTTGAAGGCTCTACTTCTGGCACTTTTTTGCTTTCTGAACTGCTGTCAACAGGGATTGGTTTTTGAGTTTGCATTCCTCAAACCTCCTTACCCTCACGCAAATATGACCGCATCAGTCTTGTTTGTACGATCACATTCATTGATAATTAGCATTTAACATGATCTTTTGCCTGAAAAAGCTCAAAGAATTGCTGACTAGATAATCCTCACGATTAGACTAGTCTTTAATGGCTTTTGATATGAATATTTACAAAGATACTTAGTAGAAGCAAAAAAATTCCTGAATAGTCAAACTTCGTAACTACTATAACAGTTATGTGCTGAGTAAGGTACACCTAAAAATTAATTAATTATAGATGTAGACACGGAGTAGCTGCCCGCAGGGTAAATAGGTCAGCTTTTCACGTCTCTACTTTTTTTGAGCATCTTAACTGGGCTGTCCGTTGCTATATCAGGGGCAAGAGGATGAGGATACGCTCCTTTGCCTCTGCCCCTGCTACTTAAATTTTACCGACTGTTGACACTCTAAGCGATCGCTGCTGCCAGCGACTGTGTTACTAGTTGCTGCAACAATTCCACCTTATCGGTGCGCTCCCAAGGCAAATCTAAATCGTTGCGCCCAAAGTGACCGTAAGCCGCGATGTCCTGATAAAAACGTCCGCCTCGTTCACTTGGTAAGTTACGTAAATTGAAAGTATGGATAATCCCGGCTGGACGGAGTTCAAATTGGTCTTTGACTAAATCCAGTAAGGTTTCATCATCCAATTTGCCAGTCCCAAAAGTTTCCAGAAAAATGCTCACGGGGCGCGCTACACCAATGGCATAACTAAGTTGAACCTCACACTTTTGAGCCAACCCAGCCGCGACAATATTTTTCGCCATATACCGAGCCGCATAAGCCGCAGAACGGTCTACCTTTGTGGGGTCTTTACCGGAAAAAGCGCCGCCGCCATGTCGGGAATAACCACCGTAGGTATCAACAATAATTTTCCGACCTGTCAGACCAGAATCTCCTTGCGGGCCACCAATCACAAATTTGCCAGTGGGATTAACTAAGAAACGTGTTTCTTGATTTGGTTTAATCTCAATATCACCAAAAACAGGTTCTACTACTGCCGACCAGAGGTCTTGTTTAATCTTGGCTTGTACGGCTGCTTCATCAGTTATTTCCCCGATACTTTCTGTATGCTGAGTAGAAATCAGAATCGTATCAATACCGACTGGATAGCCGTCTTCGTAGGCCACAGTTACCTGTGTTTTACCGTCGGGGCGCAGGTAAGGCAATTTGCCTGTTTTGCGAACTGTTGCCAGTCGGCGAGCAATGCGATGAGCCAGACTGATGGGTAAGGGCATCAGTTCCGGCGTTTCGTTGCAGGCGAAGCCAAACATTATACCTTGATCACCCGCGCCGATTTTGTCGAATAGTTGATCACTATCCTGCTGGCGTGTTTCCTGGGCGGTATTCACGCCTTGAGCTATATCGGGCGATTGTTCATCTAAAGCCACTAGAACGCTAGCGCTGCTCGCAGAAAAGCCATTCACAGCATCTAGGTAGCCAATTTCGGCTATTTTCTGGCGGGCGATATTGACATAATTCGCATTAGCCTTACTGGTAATTTCACCAGTAATTAGCACTAACCCCGTGTTAACTACTACCTCGGCCGCCACACGACTGCTAGAATCTTCTGTTAGTAAGGCATCGAGAATAGTATCAGAAATCTGATCGCAAATCTTATCTGGATGACCTTCGGTAACCGATTCGGAGGTAAATAAATAGCGTTTAGACAAAGAGGATTCCTCCTTTTCAAAGATTGTTGCTGGCTAAATTTGGTTAATATTTAGTTCAGCAGCTAATTTATGAAATCATAACAAGATTTACGCACTCAGCAGTTAGTATTTACTTTATTTTTTAAAAGTTACACATTTAGATTAAGTATTTGGCGAATAGAATCAGATTTTATTACTGGTATCTATCAGCATTTTCAATGCTCTGATGACAAAACTTGTAGTATGGCAAATGGTGAGAGATAGGTGATTAGCAGTAAATATTATTTTTTTATCTAAGAAAGGGGGAAACCCAGAAGTACCCCCGAAATCTGCGCCACAAGCACTGCTGACTTAAACTTGAACTGCTAGTTTGGCTTCTTTTGCTGTCAAGCGCTCGTAGGCGGCGCGCATTTTCAACCCTGTCAGCACTTGGAACAACCCAGTTCCGTTATTGGAACCTGGATACTCGCGGTGTTGAAGTAGCAAGTGAGTCATCTCACCTTCATATTTTGTGGATGTCTTACTTAGATGGGTTTCGATATAAATAACTTCATCTAGGTTGTCGAATTGACCGTCTACTTCTAATACTGAGACGTAGCGACCGTAGTAGACATCAGAACCATAATATACTTGCATACCGGGGTATGAACAAGTTAGTTTACGTCCGCAGGGAGTCCAGTTAATTGTTGACCCTTCATCAAATAGGTAGGTTGGCTCGAAGCCTTCTTTGCCTTCACGTTGGAGCATACGTACCCGCAGCACCTTACGTTCTGTATCATTCTTAATCAGGTTTGTAGGTAATACCTGAAGCACTACATCAGCGTATTCTCTTTGTGGCTCAATGAATTTTTCAAAATCGGGTTTACGAGAATTGATTTGAGCTAAGACATCTTCGTAACGATGTCCTCTTTCTGCCATATCGCGTTGGATTTTCCAGGCAATTTTGACTTCATCACTAATATCGAAATAGACACTGAAATCAAGTAGCGATCGCACGCGCTCATCATATAAAGGATGGAGACCTTCCACAACGATGATGTGATTTGGTTCCACACGCTCCGGTGGATCAATCATCCCGGTTTCGTGGTTATAAATCGGTTTTGAAATCACTTGACCTTCTTTAAGCGCTTTGATTTGCTCATACATCAGGTCAAAATTATTCGCTCTGGGGTCAAGTGCAGTTATCCCAGTCTCTTTGCGCTGTTTGCGGTCTAGGGAATGATAGTCATCTAAGCAGATAACCGTCATGAACTCTTCACCAAATAAATCTATTAAACGACGTAAAAAGGTAGATTTACCGCATCCAGAGTCTCCGGCTACTCCAATCAATACCACGCGTTCCGGCTTAGTTGTCATAAATTTCCTCTAAATACTAAATGTGTCAATCAATATTTTTTCACACAGAAGATTTTTAAACCAGGAGTTTACCCCATTGGTTGATCCTGTGTTTTTGCTACTCAGCAGGGCTATGGAATATCTAGATGGGCATACAACTAAACTATAGTTGTCTCTCATCCGACTTATACTTAATTCCTTGCTGGCTGGTAAGTATTTAATCCTAGTGGTGTATTTGATTTTAACAGAAGGGGGTATTCTATAACAAGATTTGCTGTCATAAACAATCTCCTGCTTTTCCAAGCATCACTAATGATTAAATTATCAATTTTCAGCCACCTGTGATCACCCCTAAAAGTGATGTGTCAACTTCGTCTACTGAGTTTTGTCCTAAATGCGTCAAGTTGATCAAGTATAATTTATTTGAGTAGCAAACTTATTCTGATCAGGGGAAAATTTGCCTGAGCGCTATGGCAATGCTCGACAGATTCAACCTCAGAATGATCAGGTTACACAATCCGCATCATCAGAGTTTCAGGCGCTCATTTGAGCAAGGCACTCATAGAGGTTGACAGATGTTTCACATCAAGTGAAACTGATTGTAGGTGTTTCTGAGTTAAGACTAGAAGCCCAAAACCCTGTTTTTTTTCCAGCAGGATATAGGAGTTTCAGCCAGTGTTACCGAAAGGTAAGTCTATTTTAATAGTCGTATAAAAGGAAACTGCCAAGCTATAGGTCATTGGGTCTTGCCCTTTGGGTGGTTGAAAGCTATCTCCTTGATAGGAATAGCAGTTCACGAAAAAAAGATTAAATTGACTCATTATTAACATTCTGCCAAAGGCTTATCCTTTACCTTAGAAGGGGAACAGGTGTGTTTTTTGCTATCCTTGTATGTCTTTGGTGAGTGAACCTAGCACGGCATTAGCTCATGATGCCGCTTTCCCGGAGAGCTAGTTTTGGTATCCGAAAATTCGGTACACTAAAACTGGTAAAAGGAAAGAATTTTTTTTTGAGAAACGGTTAAGTAAAAATCGGAGTGTTAGAACGAATGTACAATCAAGGTGCTGTTGAGGGTGCTGCCAACAGAGAATTAGGTAGCCGCGTCTTCGTTTACGAAGTGGTGGGTCTGCGCCAAAACGAAGAAACTGATCAAACAAACTACCCAATTCGGAAAAGTGGCAGTGTGTTCATCAGAGTACCTTACAACCGCATGAATCAAGAAATGCGACGGATCACTCGCCTGGGCGGCAAAATTGTTAGTATCCAATCTGTAAGTACTCTAGAACAACTTAATGGTAAAGTCTCTCACGAGAGTGCTGGACACAAAGAGGAGTCTTTAGTTACATCTGAAATAGCTGCTAACACTGAGGGGAATGGTAAAGCTACACCTGTTACTAATAGTGAAGTCAAAGGCTTTGCTAAACCATCAGCTGAAGATCAGCTTAAAAAGAAGGACAAAAAAGGCAACACCATGACTCAAGCGAAAGCCAAAAAAGGCGCTGACGTTCCTGTCAATATTTACCGTCCTAATGCTCCATTTGTTGGTAAGTGTATATCTAATGAACCGTTAGTTAAAGAAGACGGTATTGGTATTGTTCAACACCTCAAGTTCGACCTGTCCGGCGGTGATTTGAAATACGTTGAAGGTCAAAGTATTGGCATTATTCCTCCAGGTGTAGATAAGAACGGCAAGCCAGAAAAACTCAGACTATATTCTATTGCTTCCACTCGTCATGGCGATGATGTGGATGATAAAACCGTATCACTGTGCGTCCGCCAGTTAGAGTACAAGCACCCAGAAACTGGTGAAACAGTCTACGGTGTTTGTTCTACTCACCTGACTCAACTTGAAGTTGGTGCAGAAGTGAAAATCACTGGCCCAGTGGGTAAAGAAATGTTGTTACCCGAAGATCCAGAAGCCAAAGTAATTATGATGGCAACTGGAACAGGTATTGCTCCCATGCGGGCTTATCTGTGGCGGATGTTTAAGGATGCAGAAAGAGCAGCTAACCCAGAATACCAGTTTAAAGGATTCTCTTGGCTGATATTTGGGGTTCCCACCACTCCAAACATCTTATATAAAGAGGAATTGGAAGAAATGCAGGAGAAATATCCTGATAACTTCCGCTTGACTTGTGCTATCAGCCGGGAACAAAAAAATCCCCAAGGTGGTAGAATGTACATCCAAGACCGGGTGGCAGAACACGCTGATGAATTGTGGAAGTTGATTAAAGAAGAAAAAACTCACACTTACATCTGCGGTTTGCGTGGTATGGAAGGTGGTATCGATGAAGCGCTGACTGCTGCTGCTGCTAAGGAAGGAGTCGTTTGGAGTGATTACCAGAAGGAACTCAAGAAAGCTCATCGCTGGCACGTAGAAACTTACTAAGTTAGTCTATAGCTTTAGTTATTAGACGGCGGCGATTAACAAAGGATAATCATTAATAAGTAGGGTGGGTTATTCTTGACTCACCCTACAATTGTTTTATATAGACAGACTGAGAACAGAATTCTCAGTGCTGGATTTACCCACAGGAAGCAATTTCTGGGGCTTATACCAACAAAGCCGTGATTAGCAGGCTAATTAGTATAAATCAGGAAGCACTCAGAATGTTGCTCTCAGAACTCAAAAAATAGGGTGCAAAATTTGTGGGAGTGAAACTAGGAATATTAGGTTTAGGCACTGTCGGCACAGGTACGGTGCAGTTACTGCAAGATGTGGTGGGACGCAACCCGTTATTGCAGGAAGTAGAAATATATCGCGTGGGTGTGCGATCGCTTGCTAAAATTCGGGATGTAGAATTACCAGCCGATGTCTTAACTACAGATTTAGAGTCTATTGTCAATGACCCGGCGGTAGATATTGTTGTGGAGTTGATTGGGGGACTGGAACCAGCGCGATCGCTCATTCTCCAAGCTTTAAAAAATGGTAAACACGTCGTCACCGCCAATAAAGCCGCGATCGCGCGTTTTGGGGCAGAAATCTTTACAACTGCCAACCAAGCCGGGGTATATGTGATGTTAGAAGCGGCTGTAGGCGGCGGAATCCCAGTGATTCAACCCCTCAAGCAGTCCTTAAGCGTTAACCGTATTAATACTATTACAGGCATCGTTAACGGTACAACTAACTACATCCTCACCAGGATGCAAACCGAAGGCAGCAACTTCAGTGATGTCTTAGCTGATGCTCAAAGATTAGGTTATGCCGAAGCTGATCCCACGGCAGATGTAGACGGTTTAGACGCAGCCGATAAAATTGCTATTCTGGCATCATTAGGCTTTGATGGACGCATCAATTTAGAAGATGTTTATTGTGAAGGCATTCGGCAAGTTAGTAAGACAGATATTACCTACGCCGAAAAATTGGGATTTGTGATTAAATTGTTAGCGATCGCTAAACAATACACACCTTCATCTCCCCTCTCCGTCAGAGTGCATCCCACTTTAGTAGCCAAAACACATCCGTTAGCCAGTATTAATGGTGTTTATAATGCCATTCTCGTAGAAGGAGAACCCATAGGGCAGGTAATGTTTTTTGGCCCCGGTGCAGGTGCGGGTGCGACAGCTAGTGCCGTCACCTCGGATATCTTGAATTTAGTTGCTGTTCTCAAAACCAGTACAACTAACCCCAATCCACTATTAACTTGTGGACACCAAGATTACTGTGAAATTGCACCCATCACCGAACTTGTAACGCGATTTTATGCCCGGTTCCTGACTAAAGACCAACCCGGAGTCATTGGTAAATTGGGTACTTGCTTTGGTAACTATGGCGTGAGTTTAGAGTCAGTAGTCCAAACAGGCTTTCAGGGAGGACTAGCAGAAATTGTGGTTGTCACTCACGATGTGCGAGAAGGCGATTTCCGACAAGCCTTGGCAGAAATTCAGAATTTAGAGGCGATCGATAGTATTCCCAGTTTACTGCGCGTCTTGTAAATAGGCTCAGAAATTGCCAGCAGACAAGGTAAAACGGCATCAAGTGCAGGTTTCAGGGGGAAGACTTTGGGCGAGTGCGATAATCTTCTCCCTCTTCTTCCCAACTTGCCCACATCCCTTTAATTACGAAATTATACATAAAAGCTATGTATTATAAAGAATAGCCTCTACCTCAAGAAGATGGAACCTTTAACTACTGCTGCGATCGCCATTGGGTCTGTAGTCGCCACCAAAGCCTTAGAAAAAACGGGCGAAAAGGTATGCGATGTTTTATGGGATAAAACTGGTCAATTTCTTGTCAAGCTGAGAAAACACTCTCCTCAAACTGTCGTTGCAATTGAGAAAGCACCAGAACAACCCCTAGATTATGGCAAAGCTGTTATTGAGGTGGAATCTGCGGCGCAGGCTGATCCGGAAGTGGCACAAGCTGCACAGGAATTGGCAGCAGCCGCAAAAGCAGAACCCAATCCCAAGTTTGCAGAAATTCTGGCTATGCCTAATCTGCAAAAGTTGGCTGACAAAATTGGTCAGGTAGTCATGCCTGGAGGGACAGGAAATATTCAAAATCAGTCTTTTTAAGCTGAAGTATTGTCTTCAATTTTCTTGTGGAACAGGCATACTATGGCTAACGCCACGCTACGCGAACGACAAGCTCAGTACAAGTCTTGCCTGTTTTGGGCGGGTGAGGACAGGATTTGGAAAACCTCTCTCCAAACCGCTCCCCTACCTCTCCCTAGCCCTCTCCTACGAGGAGAGGGAAAAGGAAAAACTTTGATATTGGAGAGGCTTTGAATTTTCCCCCTTCCCTGGTAGGGAAGGGGGCTAGGGGGTTAGGTTTCGCTTTGGTTTTTCCAGATGATGTGAAAAGTGAGGTGAGGACACCCACCCCACAATGATTATTTTTATCTGAAATATTTATGTTTAACGACTCTGGGAAGCTTGCGGACAAAATTGGTGCTTATGCTGCTCCTGGTAGTCAAGTTAACATTGATACTCAAATTATTCAGGGTCAGAAACAGTTAACTCCCACAAAATATATTCCTGATCGTGGTTCTGTTCATTTCGTCGGACGTGAACAGGAACTGACACGAGTGCATGAAGACTTGCAGCGTGGAAATTATGTGGCAATTTCAGGGATGGGAGGCGTAGGTAAAACCGAATTAGTTACCCAATACGCCAAAAGATATCAAGATAATTATGGCGGTATTGCTTGGTTCAATGATCGCAACAGTAATCTTGCTGCTGAAATCTTGGAATTTTTTATCAATCTTGGTTTCAAGATTCCCCAAGAACTAGGGGGCAAACTGTTAAGCCTAAAAGAACAAGTTGCTTGGTGTTGGTCTAGATATCCTGACTCTACCTTGCCTATATTAATAGTCTTCGATGATGTCACAGACTTAGCCAACCTCCGCCAAGTCTTACCCGAAGATCAACGCTTTCGCGTTTTGGTGACAACCATACAACGAAATTTAGACCCGAATTTTATTCAAGAGATTTCTTTAGATGTTCTTTCTCCAGAAAAAGAACCAGGACAAGCATTAGAACTGTTAAAACGATTGTTAGGGAACAAAGACAAGCGAGTTGAAAATCAATTAGAAGCTGCAACTGCAATATGTAAATGTCTGGAATATTTACCTTTGGGGATAGAGTTAGTCGGAGGTTATTTAGTCCGTGACCCAGGACTATCTCTGAATACAATGTTTGAGAGGTTAAAAACCCAAAAATTAGCTGAAATATCTTTACAAAGAGAGCCAGATTCTACCATTGGTCAAGCGCAACTGGGAGTCAAAGCAGCGTTTACCTTAACTTGGGAAAAACTTGACCCCCTCACACAACAATTAGGAAAATTTTTGAGTTTATTTGCTCCCCAACAGATTCTTTGGGATTTGGTGAATTGGGTGGCGACAGATGGCGGGAAAGCAGAAGATGCAGCAGCAACACAACTAACTTGGTCACAAGAGGAAATAAACGCAGCCAAAAAGCAACTTTACGCACGTAACTTGCTGCAACTGGTAGAAGCTACAGAAGGAGAATATTATAAAATTCATGCTTTGGTGCAATGGTTCTTGCAAGAACAGTTAACTAATTCTGGGGAAATAAAATCAGTTTTAGAAACAACCTTTGCTTCTGCCATGATAACGGTAGCTCAAAGCCTTCCCCAATCACCCACTTCTGAGGATATCGAACGCATCAAGGATGTTGTTCCCCATATTGAAGACTTGGGAAATAGGATAATTGCTGAGATTAAGCAAGCAGGTGAAACACAGATAAATTCCCCAGCATCAGTTCCCAATAATCAAGTAATTGGGATATTTGTAGGAGTAACAAGATTTTATAAAGGACAAGGACTATATCAATTAGCAGAACCTTGGTATGAGAAATGTGTCAATGTTTGCCAAGCTTTATTTGTCGGCGACCATCCTAATGTCGCTACTAGCTTAAACAATTTAGCTGCACTCTACAACAATCAAGGGCGTTACAGTGAAGCCGAACCCCTCTTCATTCAAGCCTTGGAGATGAGACAGCGCTTGTTTGGCGGCGACAATCCTGATGTCGCTACTAGCTTGAACAATTTAGCTGCACTCTACAACAATCAAGGGCGGTACAGTGATGCCGAACCCCGTTTCATTCAAGCCTTGGAGATGAGACAGCGCTTGTTTGTCGGCGACCATCCTGATCTGGCTAATAGCTTGAACAATTTAGCTGCACTCTACAACAGTCAAGGGCGGTACAGTGATGCCGAACCCTGTTTCATTCAAGCCTTGGAGATGAGACAGCGTTTGTTTGGCGGCGACAATCCTGATGTCGCTACTAGCTTGAACAATTTAGCTGCACTCTACGATATTCAAGGGCGGTATAGTGATGCCGAACCCCGTTTCATTCAAGCCTTGGAGATGAGACAGCGCTTGTTTGCCGACGACCATCCTGATCTGGCTACTAGCTTGAACAATTTAGCTCTTCTCTACAACAGTCAAGGGCGGTACAGTGAAGCCGAACCCCGTTTCATTCAAGCCTTGGAGATGAGACAGCGCTTGTTTGTCGGCGACCATCCTGATCTGGCTACTAGCTTGAACAATTTAGCCTTACTCTACTATAGTCAAGGGCGCTACAGTGATGCCGAACCCCTCTACATTCAAGCCTTGGAGATGTGTCAACGGGTATTAGGGGTTAATCATCCCACTACAGCGACAATTAGAGAAAACTTGGCAATTCTGCGAAAAAAGTTAACTCCCATTGCTATTTGGAAACGACGGCTCAATCAGTTTCTACAAATTTTACTGGGTATTGTAACTTTACCGTTTTATTTACTTTGGCAATTCGCTAAGAAAATAATTCGTAATTAAAGGATTAGATCGGGCGATCGCCTATATTCTACAAGTTCCTGAGCCAGTGCGATAAGCTCGCCCCGCCGGAGGCGATCGCAGCAGCAAGGCGATCGCAATATATAGCCTTAGCCATATCGGTTATAACAGTGTTGATATCTCAAAACCTTACAGAGACTAGGTTTATACTCAGAAATCAGAACTTTGCTATATGACTGAATCACAAAAAAGCGAGAGAGCGATCGCCTGAATTTATCACCGATAAAAAAAGACGCTCAAAGAGCGCCTTAATATGCATAAATTGTAGTTTTTGTCAACAGCTACATTTAGAGAATGGCTACCCTAGTACAGTAAAGGATAGCGACAAAGAAGATATTAAGCTTCTGGATTATTTTTACCGACAACTTGCGATTTCAGCGTGGTGATTTCACTAGTTAGCTCTTTGCGGGTTGAGGCTTTGAGCAAATAGCGGTAAACAAACCAAGCCGAGTAGCCAATACCAATCAATTCAAAAGTCGGTGCGACTAAAGGAACATCATTCAAAGAGTCTAATACTGCCAAGAGTACTTTCACCGAAACAATTGCGGCCACAATTAAACCGACACTAACCAGGGGCTGCTTATATTGGTTAAAGAAGCTTCCCAGGTATTCAGGGAGTGTTGCTAAAAAACCAGAAATTTGTTCGCCGTATTGTTGCCATTGTTCTTGAGACTGCACAGGAGGCTGGAGTTTGGTAATGGTTCCTGTTTGGTTATTGATATTTGGCACTGCTGTCTCTTGAGATTTGGTTTCTGTGAATTCTGATTCTTGCATTTTCACTCCTATAAATTTAACAGTTGAGTTTATCTAATCTGTGACAATTACCACCAGAAGGCTGTTGATTAGGCAATGCACGAGGGCATTAGTACAACTTGTGTTTGATCCACAAAAGGTTTTAGTTTCCTATAACCATAATTGCCTCATCAGACTCTACTGCATCAACTACAAGGTAGACAGACAGTATGAGGAGAGAAGTCAGAAAGCGTCCAGATATTTGAAAATCAGCTTTCTGAGTGCGGGATTTTGTGAATCTACACAGACGCATTACCGTGTCAGATCAGCTATCTCAAGGTGAGCCACATTGGCGTAGCCTGCACTCCGCCCATAGCCACCTATCTTGACAACGGGGTTCTGACAGTCGTACTCATTCAAGCACAAATAAGGCCAAAATCAGACTACCTCACATTTATACAAGCTTAAAAGCCGATTTTATCTGATATTAAAGCTATCTTAAGCCGTCTTCGTCAATTAACTCATTGATAATTAATATTAATCCGTAATAAAACTTTTTATGTATTCCTCTATACTAAAAAATGTACTTGTTTTATGATATTGATGTCTGGTTATATTTCGATTTGTCTAAATGAAGACAAGTAGCTATAGCTGGGGAGTAGGGAGTAGGGAGTTGGGAGTGGGTTAAAAACCGAGTGGTGTCTAAGTTTGATTATCCGTTTATGTCTTAACCTCCTTGGCGATTGCTATATTTCTTTTAAGTCAAATATTCTTAACAAGGGCGAACTTAGGGATATTGCTTGCCAATAGCAATTTCTTTTATCCCTATGCCCAACTTAATTTATATTTTTTTAGACTTCAGCCTAGTCCAACACGGCGAAAATCAAACTACCACCGAATAATTTTTTTGACTTTAGACTTTTGACCCTTCGGCTGCGCTCATGGTAAACTTTTGACTTCCGCCTTGCGGTACTAGTCCCAATCGGGTAACATCTTAGCTTCATCTCCACCAATACCGATGCCAGTGTGATAGATTTCGGCATCAGTGATGATCATCTGATCCATTGATGCTCCGTATACATTAGAGTCGTAAATTTGAGCGCGAGTCAGATTTGCTCCGTCGAGATTGGCTTGTTTGAAATTAACGTTAGTCAGCATAGCTGAAGTTAAATTTGCACCTTTCAAATTCGCATTAGTTAAGTCTGCGCCTTCGAGATTGACTCCTTCGAGGTTAGCTCCAGAGAGATTTGCTCCTCGTAAGTCAGCACCAATTAAATGCGCGCCTCTGAGGTTAACTCCTGATAAATCGCACTGGACACATTCTCTAGTCAAATTTAGCTTTTGTAAGTCCTGGGAATTGCCAGCTTTAACTATGCTACTAAAAATTAGGGGAGTCGCTAAGGCTAAAGCCGCGAATAGCTGGAGTTTCATATTATTTTCCCCTTCGTGATTAAACTACATCCGTTCTTTTCCTCACGATTGTATTATCTCACTAAATTGCCGAAAGTTATTGCGGGAACACACAAGCCAATTGTGATCTGCAACCAATGCTCTGGTAATGTGGAAAGTAGTATTGACTATGGTTTTGGGCTATTAGCGACCAGTCAAATCAGCGCAAATCGGACTATTAAACTAATGTTAAATATTTTGAAGAAGTTGTGCCACTTTGCATAGTTGGATCAGAGATATTAATCAGTATTTTCCTAATACAAAATGGCACTATTTATAAAAATATTTAGTGATTTAAAGCACTAGAAAATCCCGCATATACTGATTGACTAAATCAGGTTTTTCTTGCTGTACCCAATGTCCGCAATGGGGAATATACTTAATTTGGAAGTCATTGACATAGGCGGCAGTGTCGTAGGTGAGTTCTTTTCCCAGGGCAGTATCGTTTTCACCCCAAATCATCAGTGTAGGGACAGCTAAAATTCCCCAAGTTTTCTGGCGGAATAAGCTTTGAAAAATATTACGATAATAGTTCAACATGGCTGTGGTCGCACCACGTTTTGCAGCAGCGTTTTTATAAGCATCAATATCTGCTGCGGTGAAAGCGCTTTTATTAAATGCTGTGCCTTGAATAGCTTTTTCAATGGCTTCGTAGTCTGACAATTGTAGAAGTAATTCTGGTAGCCAAGGTAGCTGAAATAAGAATATATACCAGCTGCGTAGTAACTGCTGATAAGTGCCTAAGCCTTGGGTAAATTTGGCAGGGTGAGGTAGGTTGAGGATAATTAATCGCTCTACCATTTCGGGGTGAGCATAGGCAAAAGACCAAGCGATCGCACCACCCCAATCATGTCCAACTAAGATACACTTGTCGTATCCTAAACCTTGAATTACCCCCGCCACATCTTTAACCAATTCATCCATCACATAAGCTGATTGGTCTTTGGGTTTATCGCTATCGTTGTAGCCACGTAAATCCAGGGCGACAACTTGAAAATCTTGGGCAAATTCTGGGATTTGATGCCGCCAAGAATACCAAAACTCCGGAAACCCATGTAACATCAGCATTAATGGACCTGATCCTTGGGTGACGTAATGCAGTTTAACGCCATTGGTGACTATATATTCATGTTTCCACGAATTCTGGATTACAGACATAATTTTGTATTTTTCCAGATATGACCTGTGTGTATAACAAATTATGTATTATTTTTCTCGCCCAGGTATCCGTTAAGAGATAGTTTTGTGTTAAATAATTTTTGATAAAGGACAAGATGCGTGGAATCTCAATTGCAGATTGAACAAGTAATTAAAACACTTCAAGAGGATTTACCAACACTTTTTGACAAAGATATTTCTTATGATATTTATACCCAGGATATCTACTTTCAAGACCCTGTAAATAAATTTAAATGGAAATTCAACTATCGTATTATATTTTGGACTTTGCGATTTCACGCCCGGCTATTTTTTACGCAAATTTATTTTGACTTGCATGAAGTATCACAGCCAGCCAAGGATACTATTTTAGCCAAGTGGACAGTTCGCGGAGTTTTGCGTGTTCCCTGGAAAGCCCGGCTATTTTTCAATGGCTATTCGACATATAAACTCAACCAAGACACTTTAATATACGAGCATATCGATACTTGGGATCGTCAGCCAGGAGAAATTCTCAAGCAGTTTTGGACAAAGGCAGAAATATTTGACAGCTAGTGCTGAGTATAGACAGCAAAAGAGGGAGTTTGGCTCCCTCAACAAATAAGATAATTATCGTAGGTAAAGAATTACAGACGGTCTTTTGGTAATAAGGCAATAGGATCGATTGCTCCCTTACCTGTTGGGTGAATTTCAAAGTGAGTGTGTGGCCCAGTGCTGAAACCAGTGCTACCCATGTTAGCAATGTGTTGCCCTTGGGTCACTTGTTGACCTGCTCGCACCAAAGTCCGGCTATTGTGAGCATAGCGAGTCATAGTGCCATCTGGGTGGCGAATCTCCACGAGGATACCGAAACCACCTCTGTTCCAGCCAGATTTTGCCACCACACCGTCAGCGGCTGCGTAAATTGGCGTGCCAGTAGCGTTAGCAATATCAATACCCCTGTGCATTCTTCCCCAGCGTCTACCATAGCCAGAGGTGAGTACACCTTTTGCTGGCCAAATATAGGTTGTTGAAGCGGTTGAAGGGGGAGGTGTAGTTGCGTCAATTGGTCTGGGTAAGTATTGTTCCACTGCTGCCAAAGGCGGTAACTGTGGCCGTAATTGTGGAGTAACTCTGCTTCCCCGCAAGTTTCCCAGAGTATCTGAGATATCAGCACCACTAGGAATTGTTCTTCTAGTAGATCCATTGATACTAGCGGAGAACTCTGGATTGATGGCCTCGTTGGGACGACGAGTTCGGATTTGGGAACTAGCAGATTGACCATAGCCTGGTAAATTCAGGCTGGGAACATGAATGGGAATCGACGCATTCTTTTGGGCTGAAGCGGGTTGAGAAGCCGTGGTGCGATTCGGTTTAACAACAGGAATTGCTATAGGAGATTTTTCACGTTCAGTAGCGGCTGGGCTGGTTGTATTCCCAGACTGTTGGATGCGGTATTGCTCGCGTAATCTTTGGATTTCCGCTTCTGGGCTACTTGTTTGAGCAACGGGAGTCGGCACGGCTGCTTGCTGACGTTCAATCACAACTGGCCTGACTGCATTCCCAGACTGTTGGATGCGGTATTGCTCGCGTAATCTTTGGATTTCCGCTTCTGGGCTACTTGTTTGAGCGAAAAGAGACTGGTACGGTAGCTTGCTCACGTTCAGTAGCGGCTGGACTGGTGGCATTTCCAGACTGTTGGCTGCGGTATTTCTCCTGTAATCTTTGGATTTCCGTTTGTAGGCTGCTTGTTTGAGCAACAGGAATCGGCACGGCAGCTCTCTCACGTTCAGTAGCGGCTGGCCTGATTGCATTCCCAGACTTCTGGTTGCTGTGTTTCTCCCGTAATCTTTGGATGTCGGCACGTAAGACGCGCAGACCTTGATGATCTTTTGTGCTTGCCGCTGGCTCAGTCGATTTTCGAGACTGCTGTATTTCGGCAAAAATTGTTGGTACTGGTGTATCACCACCTAGTCCGAGAGCATTAGAACTACTAGGTTCTGTCTCTGCCGCTACAACACCATTTACCTGTATCTGGTTATTGGCGATTACTGGTACGGGGATAGTCACACTGTTGTTATTCGCAGATGATGAAGCAACAGGTAGATTGGGGCGGATACTAGTAGTGTTTGCTGTGTAGTTCACCTGACGCGTATTACTGGAATAGGCGCTATTGGAGTTAACTACGACTGGTATCTGAATCGTTTTAGAGGGGTTAACCTGATGATTAACAGGAATAATCAGTATTTGGCTAATTTTCAGTTGATCCGGATTGCTAAGACCATTTGCCCTGATTAGTTCGGAAACTGAAATATTGTATCTACTAGCGATCGCGGCTAATGTGTCTCCAGGTTTAACTTCATAACCTGAGTTACCCGATAATTCCACAGCTTGCCGTATTGCTGGTACGGGTATTGTGACGGCTTGCCGGTTCGATGCACTGGTTTCTCTTGTTTCTTTTAACCCTGATACTAAACTTTCTGTGCTGTCCTTCTCATTGTTGAAAGTTGATGGCTTTTCTACTGCCGTTTCACTAGCGCTGATTAAGAGCGCTTTTTCTGTGGTTTTCGGCTGTGTTAAAGCATTGTCATTTTTTGATAAAACGAGGGTCTCCTCAGACCGCAACTCCGCCAGACTGTTTCTTAAACGGTTCGATTTTGCTTGTAAGCGATTTATGGCAAATTCTTGCTGCGCCTTCAGTTGAGCATTAATTTCATCACTGGCCTCTGTGTTGTTGAGTGCCTGTGTTTGTGGCTCGCCTGTTAGGTTTGCAGTTGGTTCGTCAGTAATGCGATCGCCATTGGACAGTTCTTGTACTGTCTCATTGGGTGGCATTGGGGTTGACAATCCCTGTGATACTGGTTCTTGTAAATTTAAGGAAGTTTTGTCAGATGCTGTTTTGTGAGATTCTGATGTCAGAACAGGAACTTGCACAGACAGTCCACTGGCCGCAACTTGCCATTTAGCTTCAAGCCCCGGTAACTGCGAAATTGCTGTTGGTTCCACGATGACAGGATTTTCTGGCACGCTGGCTAATAAGACTGTTTGAGTCTTCAGCGTTGTGGGAGCAAATTTCGCTGTAGTGTCAGAAGCAGCAGGAATTGTTGAGGCTGCCTTTTGGCTACCTACAGGCGCTGCTGCTTGGGCTTGATCGCTTTGTCGAGTCACCAAAAGGCTGGTAGCTCCCATTGAGATAGCCAGACCAATCATGGCGGCTTTTGTCCGCACCCGGCGGTTAACCTTGGGACTTACTACAATTTTTAGGTGTTCTAGGTGTTCCACTGGGGCATCATCATTGCTGGGGGTATTTTTCAGCACAGCCTTTTCTCTTTTTTTCAATGCTCGTTTCAAAGACGACCTCCTATGATCACTAGCGCTTAACTGATCTCGATTTTTCAGTGGGATACTACTCTATGATTTAGATCGCATCGAACGATAGATCAAGATCACTTTCACCAGAGATACTTACGCAAGATTAACTTGCTTCTCTGATTTAGACAAGTTCACACTTGTTAGCAAAACTCAGAAATTGCTGTGCTTACTTGTCCACTCACTCCTACACACCATAGAACTTTTGCTTTTGACCATTTGTTGTCTTCACTTCTTGTGCAACGCTTGCTAGGACTGAAGAATAATTATTATATATTCACCAAGTCCATTGCGGCTGTCAGCAATATAGTGAATCCCACTTCTGGAAAAGCTATGCCCTCTGTTGTAGATATCTTCAAGGTTTTTCTACTTGATCCGCCTTCCCAAGAGGAGACTTTACGTTGATTCATCCCTAAAAATCAACCGTACAAACTTCTAACTACTTTTGTCGTCCTGGAAATTACCTATTCGACAAAAATAGCTCAAATACATGACAAGAAAAGGTTCTATCATTTTTATTCTGCTGATGATGCCGATTTAAGTTCATCAAAATTTATCATGTAAATTCGGTATAGTCTCGAATTTGATATACAAATTTCTTATATTAACCTGCTGGTTTTGGTGAGTATTTATCACTAAAAGTACGATCAACACATCTTTTGTATAAGTTATAACTATCTTTTTTTTGACCCAGAGTGTATTTTGCTGGCATAAATCACACTCTAGGATTGATATTTTACTTGATTAAGTAAATTTACTGAATAAAATTATGGTTATAGTAAATAACCCAATTGACGACGGGCTTCAAACAAACTTACGGCTACACTAACTGAAAGATTCAAGCTGCGAACATGAGGCTCTGCCATTGGAATATAGAGTGTAGCATCACAATCTGACAAAATTGTGGATGGTAAGCCTGTGGTTTCGCTGCCAAAAAGCAACCAATCATCGGCTTGAAATTGAAAGCTGGTGTAATTAAAATTGCCTCTGACAGTGAAGCCTAAGCATCTTCCGCCACGTTCTTGATACGTGGCTTTAAAGGCTTCTAGGGATTCGTGATGGTGCAGTTTAACATAAGGCCAGTAATCTAAACCGGCTCTTTTGAGGTAGCGATCGCTGATTTCAAACCCCAAAGGTGCTACTAAATGTAATTCTGTACCCGTAGCGGCACAAGTACGCGCAATATTGCCTGTGTTTGGGGGGATTTGCGGATAAACTAAAACGACCTGGGGCATTGTTCGGTGAAATTACTGTGCTTGTATAAGTGTATACTAAAAATAGTCTAACTCTATCTAATGATAGAGTCCATTGATAGGTTTTTTTAATAAATATCAAATAATACCTAAAGATTAAATTTTTTAAACTAAAGGTAAATTCTCTCAAAACCTGCTGATGGAAATATTTTGGCTGATATGAGACATCAAGAATTTTTGGGAGAGAAAAGATTTTTGGGGTTTCTCTCGCAAAATCTATCTTGAGAATGAAGACAGAACAGTTAAGCTACCAGAGGCGAACACAATTTGTTTTCTAGTTCAACTTCGCGTTCTTCAGTAGCCACAATCGCCTGAGTGATCACACGCTGGGAATCAAAACCGACTGAATGGAGTTGTAACCACTGTTGGGCTTCATTACCTTCGCGGAGAATTTTCTGCAAAGGCGAAAGGAAACAGCTAAAACCATGTTGTTTAGCGATCGCCCAAACATCTTCATATAGTTCAGAAATCCAATCTCTCGCCAGGATAGTTCTACCGTCTTGCCAATGAATCAATTGAGCATCAAGACTAGCAGTAGCTGCGGCTGTTTCATTCTGGGCGGTGATAGCAAGTAATTCTTCAGGAGAGAAAGTGCTTTGAGTTAAAGGATCGAGGTCAGGGTTTTCGATTAACTGCAACAAACGGGCTTCTAGGAAGGCTGAAATTGCCAGTAAAGCAATAGGATCGGCAACCAAGTCACAAATGCGTAATTCCAGGCGATTCAGGTCATGAGGACGGCGATCGCCATTTGGTCTTACCGATGTCCATAAATGGCGGACATTTTGCATAGTTCCCGCCGCTATTTGTTCCTCAACCCATTGAATATGATGGGCGTGGCTAGTAAATAACGGTACATGGGCGGGAGTTTGGGGAAACACAGCCCAACGGCTGGAATGATAACCGGTAGCTTTACCATCCAGGAAAGGAGAGGAAGCACTCAAAGCCAGAAATAAAGGGGCTTCTAACCGAATCAACCGACAAGCCCGCATTAATATTTCTGGGTCACTGATACCGATATTAATATGAACACTGGCAGTAACCACCTGCGTCCCGTAGGTATGTTCAATGTAGTCATGATAAGGGTTATCGGGGTTAGAGCGAAAAAAGCGATCGCTGCCACCCAAAGACAAAGTGCTACCAGGAATCAGAGTATAATTACCCAAACCCTGAAGGAAAGACCGTAAATTACGCCGAGGACGTAACAAAGCACACAATAAGTTTTCGTATTTATGCAATGGGTCTGTGATGTATTCCACATTGCGGCTATCCGGTTCCCGCACAAACCCATCCAAAGAAGCCACAATTTTGTCGGAGAGACCGACTATTTCACCTTGAGGCGTACCAGTATACATCTCAATCTCGAAGCCTTTTAATAGGACCACTTTGTTCTCCTCGCCTCTCCTAATCTAAGAATTGTATCGAATTAGACGAATTTCTGCATCTACATTTAAATTAACTTAAAATTTAGAATTATTTAACAATTAACTTTTGATACGAACCACAGAGGCACAGAGGACACAGAGCTTAATTCTTCCTTTGCGCCTAACGCACTTCGTGCTTCGCTTCGCTGATGCGCCTTTGCGTGACACTATTTCCCTTTCCTCTTGCTTAAAGGTTTACTTTGTGGTAAAATAAACTTATCGCGCGAATCATGCTCCTGAGCAATCTTGAGACGGATAAAATCCGCCCACACTTGATCACTAAGTAAGCTTAAAGCAAATTCAGGTTGAACAGATGCGATCGCCTGAATAACTTTCCGCCATCCCTGCTGTAACTGATCAATAAAAGCTGACTCCCCAGAAAGCTGACTCAGCAGAGAAAGAGCATTTGTGAAATTTATGGAATCATCTATAATTTTTTGTGACATTAAATCGTGAAATACGATATTCAACCACACTGGGAGAAGTTCCAACCAATTGCTTTCTGCTATTTCCTGAAGTGCGATATTTTGCATATTCAACGCCCCCAAAACGCACAAAGCTTCAGCAGCTAATTGAAAATCGCGTTTTTCCAAAGCCAGATTCCATTGGGTTTCGGCATGATTTTGGCAACCATGAGCCATAAATTGATATGCTTCGGCTACTTGTTGGGGAATAGTAACCTGATAAACAGACTCACCATTTGGTAAATATTCACCACCACAGTTTACAGAATTAAAGAATCCATAAAAATGAATTTTTTGGTCAATTATAACTTCTTTAACAGGGGATTTTCCTAACTCGAAAAATTGTAACGAGGGTAAACCATGAGGCGTTTTGATAGCGCGGAGTTTTTTTTCTACATCTGCTGCTTCTGGTGAAATTGCATATCCAATTAAAATCCAGATACCGTTATCGGCTAACTGTTGCAACAGCTTCAAAAAATCTTTATGAAAAACAGCTTTACTTAACCAAGGACAGTAAATGATAATTTGACGTTTTGCAGAATTTAAAGCCTCTTCAAAAGCGGTAATAACTTCAGCATCGCCTAACTTTAGAGCTTCCTGGCTAAGTTTTTCCAGCCTAGATTCTATTTCGGCATTTTTATATTTTAGAGTAGCTTCACGCTCCAAATCAATGGATTCATGGGACAATTTGCATAAAGCTTGCCAAGGAATTTTACCTTTACCTTGCAACACTTCCATGCGTTTGGATGCTGATGCTAAAATTTGCTTCCCATTTCTGATTTGGATACTTAATTTATCTTCCTTTGCATCGCCAATTACAAACAAAGATATATTTTTCCAAATTATTTGCGCTGGGGCGATAACCTTACAGCTAGTCACAATTTTCCCGATTTCGGGGACATGAAAATCTAACCCTGACAACTGAATACATTTTTGTAACTTCTCAATTGATAAAGCAGATATATCATTAATCTTACGGGCGATCTTGATAAAATCAGCTAAATCAGGTAGATTTAAAGGAGCATCATTTAATGCTTCAGCATGAAATGTGAGCTTGCCATCTAAAGCATCGGAAACAGCATATATTTGGATAGGATAGGGAAGCTGTGGTACAGAACCTTGGGCGTAAAAAGTTCGTCCTTCATCTGTAACTGTAATCGGCGAGGTTGCAGATAGAGTTTGTAACGCTTGCAAATTTGCAGTTGTACTGCGAACAAATATAGAATCAAGTCCTAATATAGATGCTAATTCGTCCTCTGTGGGTGGAGGTGTAAATTCAATTCCAGCCCGGATAATAAATTCTTCGAGGACATTAAATTCGCGCGGTTCTTTAATAGATAACTCTACAGGAGTTTGATGCAAACTATAACGAAATTCCCTAGCGGCTAAAACTGATAAGTCAGGATTTTGCGCGGTAATTTCCTCTGCTAAATTTATCAGTTTGTCGTCAATAGGTTTAGCCGCAGCAGCGAGAAACATCAACGAAACCTCCTTGACTATCTACAGTATGAGAAATCTCTAAATACATACCTCCGACTTTTCCCCCTTGACGGGTAAATAAATCATGACAACCGACAATTACCAGTAATTCTTGGGCGCGAGAAAACGCCACATTTACTCGTTCTGGTTTCTTGGCAAAACCAACATCACCTTGATGATTATTCCTCACCATACTTACTATTACCACAGCGCGTTCCATTCCCTGAAATCTATCAACTGTACCCGTGCGAATTTCCAAGGAAGGAAAAAGTTCAGGTTGTAAACGTTCTTCAATTTTTTTCAATTGTGCGCCATAAAATGTAATTACGGCAATTTCTTTTTTAGGTTCCCCATTGGCAATTTTAGCAGCCCAAGTCTGCTCGAATTGCTGACAGAGGTTTTCAATCACATCAATTTCACGAGGATTAAAATAAGAAGTATTTTCCCGTTCTTCTTGAAATTCATCTTCTCTGGGCATTTTTACCCAAACAAGATGGTGATTTTTTTGGATAATTTCACCTGTTAAATTATGGGCGCGTTGGGTGTCAGGTTCCAAAAGTCCACATTCTAGTTTACCCTGATAGAACTGATTAATCGCCCCCATAATAAAGGGGTGCATTCTATATTGTGTATTCAGCATTTGTTTGACGCTTTTATCCGCAGCTTCAAACTGAATTTTAAATAACGATTCTTCTAAAAATTGCAGTTCGGCTTTGGTACTTCCCAGTGATTGCGCCACTTCTTCTACCGTGCTAGTATCAAGCATCGGTGGTAATTGTCGATGGTCGCCGACTAAGACTAATTTTTTACCTTTTAAAGCTGGGATGAGTAACTCTGGTGGAGTACATTTACTAACTTCATCGATGATGACGACATCAAAGGCTTTGAACTCTTGGGAAAAGTTGTAATTTGCAGCTTGTACGCAAGTGATTCCGACGACGTTAGCATTATCTAAATAAATACGTCTTAAATCGTTGCGATCGCGCTCTGATGGATTTTTAACTTTAGCAATCCAATCTTTGGTAAAATCCTGGTAGCGGCTGAGATAAGTTTCTTCTTCCGTGAGTTGATTTCGCCAAACATCAAACTGGTTTTTTACCCTGAGTAGAAATTCCAGATTAAATAAATCTGGATGGATATCTGCTGGCTGAAACTTATCCGGTATGGTTTCCCAGAAATTTTCCCACCAATTTCTTGATAAAATTAAATCTTCCGTTGGCTGTATCTCTGGTTGTTTATCTAATTTCTTGATTTGGGCTTGAATTTTTTTGAGTTCTTTTTGAGCAAGCGTATTTTCTTGTTCTATAATTGTGACTTGCTCATCTAAAGAATTTTTGATATTCTCTAAGACTGGGAAAGGTGCAATTGATGAAATTAAACTTTCCAAATTGCTGAGATGAGATACCCCAGCCTTGACCTGAGTTGCAAATTCTGAAGAATGTTCCCAAATTTTTGATTGCGTTGTCAGATACTCTGTAACTAAAGCCCGTAATTTATCCGGGACATTTTGCTGCTGGTTGAGTAATTGCAACATTTCGATCATCTGTGCCAGCTTGATATTTGCTGCTTCGATTTGAGAAGACGTAGCAGATATTTGTGCTTGAGTCGTTCTCTGTTTCTCAAGTTCAATTAATTGCTGCTGGAAAGACTTAAGCTGCTGTTCAGTTTCAGTCTTAACTCGTGCGATACATTGACGCGCATTTGCGAGGATATTCGCGAGTAAGTCTTCGCTAACTTGTTTCACAATAGCGTCGAGATTATTCAATTCCCAAGCTTTACCATATACTGTTTGCATTCTCAGCAAAAACAACTGAGTATTTTCTACCAGTAATTGGCGCTGATTTGGGTTGAGGAGTTGATAATTTTTGAACTCTTCATAGATTTTACGCCATTGAGTGCGATCGCTCGCTGATAGCACAATGGGAATTTGACTAAAATTTTGCTCTAAAAAGTAACTAAAATGATATTGTTTACCGATTCTATCAGCAAAGCCGCCCTCAGTCTCATAAGTTAAGGCTTTTTGTAAAGCTGGAAAATCTGGTAAATTAAGCTGAATTTTTTTGGGGACTATAGTTAATTTTAATTGATTAGCAAACATCAACAAACCCAAGGGCAATTGTAGCAAATCTTCAGTTAATGTTTGTCCCGATAGCTGAGATTCCTTAACTATTTGATATAATACCACAGGTGCAGTAGACTTCCATTCCTTAATAGCTGCAATTACATAGTCAATTTCTCGTTGACGATTTTGCCAACCTTGAATTTTTTGTTGTAAAATTTGTCGTGTGCTGATAAATTCCTGTTCATCGATTTCCGGTGAATGCAGATTTTGAGAATTTTGGGGAATAGCCGAAACCACTTCTGCAACTTCTGACATTATTAAAATAGCATCTTGGGCGTAACCGAATGCTATGTTAAAATCAGCAATTTTATCAGCTACACCTTCACGCAACCAAACAGCTAAACCAAAAGCACCATAAGTAGGACGAACTAAACCCAGTTCATCAGTCCACTTGATAGCTTGACGAACATTGGTTAAAAAATCTTGGACGACAATGTTATTTTCTGTATAAGGCTGAAGATAGGGTAAACAATTTTGAACTTCAGGCGCTTCCCAATTTATATGCGGTGCATTTTTCAGGAGATAATCTAAACCTAACTGAATTGATTCTACTTGATTTCTCCGAGTTAAACCTTCCTCAAAACTTGCTGCTTGAATTTTACAGTCTTCCGCTAAAGTTTCCTTTTCTAGATTTAATTGAATTTGTTGCTGATTTAACTCTAATTCTAAGTTAAAATAATCTGTAAATTGTGGGAAAGCTGCCAACAATTCTCCCAAAAATCTCACATTTTCCAGACGTTTATCTAGACTACTTTCACAGTCAGTCGCCGTATTTTCCAACCATGTTTCAATAACTTGGTCTTCTAAAAAGGGCTGTCCTTCTTCCCCAACTCTCTCAGCGCGTCCTTTGCGAACAGCCCGAATAACTGGGTTGTGAACTAATCGACTCAAAGCATTATCCACAGCTAAATTAGCTTGAGAAGCGATGAGAGTACGCCCACCCCGCAAAGCTATTTGATAACAAATTTCAGCAATTACGGTAGTTTTACCAGTTCCCGGCGGTCCTTGAATCAGAATTAAATCCTCAGACCCTAACACCTTTTCCACTGCGGCTTTTTGTCCAGCATTAGCAGAAGATAATAACAAATCATCCGCTTTAAGTTCCACAGTTTTCTTCATCCGTCTAGCTTGGGAAGCGTCGAATAAAAAGTTACCCAAATAAGGATTTTGAGTATTTCCGTGCTTTAATTGTTCTAAAGCTTCCTTCTTCCGGCGAACTTGTTGAATATCACCCGCAGCATCAAAAAATAAATATCCTTTCACGGGTGGCTGATAACGTTGTGTAGCGATATATTCAGCTAATTCCCGTTCTACTTTCACTTTAATTAAACAATTTTTCGGGTCAACTTTTTCAATAGAACCAAACTTAGGAATTTTATGAGTAAATTTTCCTGTAGGAACAGTTTCCGAAAGTTTCACTTCTTGATTCTTTGAACGGTTTACCCGTTCCCAGAAACTAGAGACATTTAAATAATTTTGTTCAGAACCATCAAGAGTAGCCGAATTAACATCTACCTCAAAAGTAATTTGTCTGGTATTATTGCCATAATCATTCCCCACAAAAGCCACACAAAACTGACGCGCCTTAGCGATATTTTCCTCAACTTGCAAAAATGCCTTCCAAGCTTGCAATTGTTCTTCAGTCGGGATATGATCACCACAGACTGGCATCTTTTCTACACGTGCCAATGCAGCTTTCGGAATACCTAAACGATGTTTATCATGAGGTAGGAGACGCAAAGAAAAAGGAACAGAATAACCATCAGCGTTTCCCCGTGAAACTTGTAATAAACGAGTAGATAAAACCTTTAACCCACCACGCCCATCTTCTTGAATAGCAGCAATTAACCCTAAAGTCTTACCTTGCGTTTCCAGCTTTCCAGGTAAAGGAAAATCATCTCTATCCGTAGCAATTGTTAACTGCCAAATTTCCTCATTTTGATGTTTACCCGCACCTTGACGACGCACATAAAACAGACAAACATGATCACCCAATAAATCTATTATCTCATTTTTCGCCACTGCTCCAACACATTTATAGCTCCAGTCTTGGAAATTACGATTGTTAGAAAAAGTGGGCATAAATACTCTTAAAATTACTGATATAGAGTGAGATAATCAACTTTAGCTGTTGAGGAAGAAGTAAGGAAACGCAGATGAACACAGATAAAGATATATAAAGATATATAATATTTCATCATAAAACCACATTGAATTTATTCTTGCTTCCTTCTTTCCTTCTTTCTTTGTGTACTTTGCGTCCTTTGCGGTTCGTTACTCATATAGTTTAGCCATTAAAGAACAAATAAAGAACCACAGAATAAAACTGCGCCGAAATCTCTTCCTCCCTCTTCCTTTGCGTCTTTGCGCCTTTGCGTGAAACTAATTCATAATCTATATTGATGATAAACCTGATTAGCCGCCCGATGCAGCAAAGAATGTCGCCAAACCAGAGACTTCATATCATCAGCGTACCCCCCACCAATCACACAAGCCACAGGGTAGCCAGCAGCCACACAGGTACTTAAAACCTGCATTTCCCGGCGAAAAATCCCCGTATCACTCAAAGCCAACTTTCCCAAGCGATCGCCTATATGAGGATCTACCCCAGCATCGTATAATACTAAATCAGGCTGAATAGCAGTTAACAAATCTGGTAAATAATTCGCCAAAGTTTGCAAATAAGCATCATCCTCCATACCCACAGTTAGGGGAACATCCAAATCACTAACTTGTTTAGTACCGGGAAAATTCACCTCACAGTGCATCGAAAAAGTAAACACACTCTCATCCCCCTGGAAAATGAAAGCCGTACCATCCCCTTGATGCACATCCAAATCAACAATCAGAACCTTCTGTATAAGCCCCAATTTTTGTAAAACTCGACAAGCGATCGCTAAATCGTTGAAAATACAAAAACCAGAACCATAACTAGGAAAAGCATGATGAGTACCACCAGCCGTATTACAAGCTAAACCTTGACTGAGTGCCATCTGAGCCGTCAGTATTGTACCACCAACCGCTACACAGGTACGATTTACCAAGGCTGGACTCCAAGGTAAGCCAATTCGACGCTGTACTTTAGGTTCTAAAGTTCCCTCACAGTAAGCCTTCACATACTCTGGAGTATGTACCAACTCGATTAACTCCGAAAGTGGGCGTTTTGGTGTGTGAAATTGTTCAATTTGCGCCACACCCTCAGCTAAAAGCAATTCATAGAGTTGTCCGAACTTGGACATGGGGAAGCGATGCCCAGCCGGCAATGGTGCAATATAATCTGGATGGTAAATAATTGGCAATTCCATAATATCTATTATCAACCATAAGCTGATTCCAAATATACTTATTAATCAACTACCTCAAAATTACCAGTTGATGGGAAAAAGTGGGGTAAACAAGGTAAAATCTAGCAATAATGGCATCACTAAAATAAATGCCTTAAATTTTTCAGTCAAAATCTCAACTCGAAAATTAATGATACAGCAATGGATTGTACCAATAGCATTTATTCTAATTGGCTTGCTATCTGGGGTAATTGGGGAAAAAGTTATCTTCAGAAAACTGAGAAAATTTGTTGTTGAAAAAGATATCCCAGGTAGTGAAATAATATTTCAAGCCTTACACCGCATGACCTTTCTGTGGTTTTTGCTAGCAGGTTTTTCCGGTGCAATTGTTTATTCTGCTATAAATATCACTGATGATCTGAAAAGTCTTCTGCAAAAAACCATTACAGCCATATTTCTCTACTCAGTTACTTTAGTCTTGGCTAGATTGACGGCTGGGTTTGTAAATTTATTCATTCAGAGAACCGCAGGAGTACCCGCATCATTAATTTCTAACTTAGCAAAGATTGCTGTTTTAATCTTAGGAACACTTGCCCTTTTACAAACTGTAGGTATACAAGTTACCCCTATAGTCACAACTTTAGGCGTTGGTGGTTTAGCCGTTGGTTTGGCGCTGCAAGATACACTAACAAATTTATTTTCTGGTTTTTATCTAATTGTTTCTCAGCAAGTCCGAACAGGCGATTATATCAAATTAGATGATGGATATGAAGGATACGTTACAGATATTACTTGGCGAAATACAACTATTAAAGAACTTAAAAACAATATCATCATTGTACCTAATTCTCGGCTAGGATCGGCGATTTTTACTAACTATCATCTCCCAGCTAAGGTGATTACTCTAACAATGGATGTGGGTGTCGGTTACGATAGTGATTTGGAACAAGTCGAAAGAGTGACTGTAGAAGTAGCCAAAGATGTCATGCAAGAAATTGCCCCAGATTTAATGGATATTGAACCTAATATTAGATTTCATACTTTTAATGATTCTAGTATAGATTTTAAATTATATATGCGAGTAAATGAATATTTTGACCAGCAAATTGCTAGGCATTTATTTATTAAGAAATTGCATAAACGCTATCAACAAGAAGGCATCCAAATTCCTTTTCCTGTCAGAGATGTTTATGTGCAGAATAATGAAACCGAAAGTTCAAAGCTTGATTTAAATTAATATCAATCGTACATAAGGGCGGGCAAGATGCCCACCCCACATATAAAATCAATAATACTTTTGTCTTTGGCGAAAGTTTGCTACTGATTCTACTAAGCCTAAAGCAATGAAATTAGTCAGCATCGCTGAACGTCCGTAACTCATCCAAGGTAGGGGAATTCCCGCTACAGGTGCTAAACCAACGGTCATACCCACGTTCACAATTAGCTGAAACACAATCATTGATAAAACACCAATAGCTAACAATGAGCCAAAGTTATCTTTAGCAGTTTCAGCGATACGCAATAGGCGAAAGCAAATCAAGCAGAAGATAAACAGCAGTACTAAACAACCCACAAAACCAAATTCTTCACCCACGGCGGAGAAAATAAAGTCTGTATGTTGTTCGGGGACGAAATTTAATTGCGTCATTGGTCCTTTGAACAAACCCCATCCCCAAACTTCACCAGCACCTATAGCAATGCGAGATTGGTGTTGGTGATATCCAACGCCGAGAATGTCGTATCCAGGCTTGAGAAATACAGTCAGGCGGTCTTTTTGATAGTCTCTCAATATATGGTTCCAGGCAAAAACTCCTAATTCACCACCTAAGAAGTTGAGGGCTGATGCACCAATACCATTCAGGCCAAATCTACGCCAGGGGAGAGTTTGCCAACCCAAAATGCCCATAGCGATTACCCAAACTAATCCTAAAAGTCCGAAAGATATTTGATGAAATGAAACTATCGGCGCTGACAAAGGCCAACTGATACTAAAAAGAATGGCAGAAATGATTGGCGAAATCATCAGTATCAACCAGCCAGGATGAGCATTTGCCCAATACAACATTCCTAAGACGATAGCCCCAAATACTAAGGATGTTGCCAAATCTGGCTGTAAAAATACTAATGCCCAAGGAATAGCCGTGATTCCTAAAGCGCGGAATACACTTTCGAGAGTAGAAGCTGTGCGTTTGTGTAATACAGCCGCTAAGGTGATAATTATCCCAATTTTAGCAAATTCCGAAGGCTGCACGTTGAAACTACCAATAGTAATCCATCGCTGCGCCCCATTGGCGGTAGTGCCAATAATCATCACGGCAATCAGACTGATGTTGGTGAGGGCGTATGTTACCCAATGCCACTGAATCAGATTTTCATACCGGGTACGAGCTAAAAATAAGGCGATCAAAACGCCGATTCCAGCCACTCCCCAATGCCACCACCAGTCAGCCACTGGTTGCCTGAGTTCCGTACTCAGAATCATCAGACCACCAAACATACTGGTACTAATTACCAGGGAAAATAGTAGCCAATCTACTTGTTGCCAGGGCTTAACCCAATATTTCCAGCCATTTTTGGGGCGCGAACGGTTTAACAACATTGTGTGATTTTAAACTTGAATTTGATTGCCCATTCTTGATCTGTATTCCCAGGCTATGACCCAGGAATCAGACAAAAACTCCCAATTGATTATGTCAGAGCCGCAACTGATATTTTACCTGCAATATTCAGCGCGATCGCCTTTAATGCTTTGGCTGAAGCTGAATCAGGATCAGCAACAACTATCGGCACACCGTTATCACCGCCTACTCTGGTGGAAATCTCTAAAGGAATACACCCCAATAAAGGCACTCCCAACTCAGCGGCTGTTTTGGAACCACCACCAGAACCAAAGATGTCATACTGCTTATCTGGCATATCCGGCGGAATAAAGTAGCTCATATTTTCTACTATTCCCAAAACAGGCACATTCATTTGCTGGAACATCCGCAAACCTTTACGTGAATCTAACAGGGCGACATTTTGCGGTGTAGTCACAATGACTGCCCCTGACATCGGTACTGATTGAGTTAAAGTTAATTGAGCATCACCAGTTCCCGGTGGCATATCCACGATTAAATAGTCCAGTTCGCCCCATTCCACTTGATAGAGAAACTGCCGAATTACCCCATTCAGCATGGGTCCCCGCCAAACCACTGGCTGATCTCGGTCAATCAAAAAGCCCATTGACACTAATTTGACACCGTGATTAAAAGCAGGTTCAAGAATGTCACCTTTATCTGTGGAACGCACCACAATTTCCGCATCAGCTAGCCCCAGCATAGTCGGGTCGTTAGGACCGTAAATATCGGCATCCAGTAAACCCACCTTAGCCCCGGTTTGGGCTAAAGCCACAGCCACATTCACCGCTACAGTGCTTTTCCCTACACCGCCTTTACCACTGGAAACAGCGAAAATATTTTTTACCCCAGTAATCCCAGTCCGGTCAGGCAAACTTTTTTGTTGGGGTGTTTCTGCGGTTACATCTACCTTTACCTCTGTAACGCCAGGTAGCTTGTTAACAGCTTTTTTACAATCTTCAACAATAAATTCCCGTAAGGGACAGGCGGGTGTAGTCAATACCAAAGTGAAGCTAACCTTGCCAGCGTCAATTTTGACATTGCGAATCATATTCAGTTCCACCAAACTCTTGCGGAGTTCTGGGTCTTCTACTGGTCGCAAAACATCTAAGACAGAGCCGGAATCGAGAACATCGTACATACTGTTTTCACTGTTACTGCCGTAACAAATTTAAGAAAATTTTATTATCATCTCCTCAAATCTTAACTTTCTTTGGAACGTCATTAGTCATTAGTCATTAGTCATTGGTCATTGGTCATTGGGAAGTTAGCCTCTTCTCCCCCCTGCACCCTGCCCCCTGCCCCCCTGCCTCTTTCCCCCACTCCCCACTCCCCACTCCCCACTCCCCACTCCCCACTCCCTAAAACAGTGAATTTTTCTGGACTGACAAGGTTTGCAATGCGGTGTTTTCTACATACTCTACTAAGGAACGGGCCACGCGATCTGCATAAGGGCGGGATAATGACCAAATCAGGGGCGATAACCAACCCCGGAGGGTTACTGAATAAGATAAACAAGTGCCGCACACTGTGGACTCGACTCGGTAAGTCACCCGTTCTTCGATTCCAGGAATGGCCATGACTCGGATACTTAACATTTCGTTAGGTTTAACACGCTCTACGAAAATCCGGATGGGAATGGGCGAAAAGCGTGTGACTGCTTGGTAAATTAATCCGGGTTTGGGTACTAATCCGTAGGGAACGTTGGTACTTTTGAGCAGTGGATGCCAGGAAACGTCTGTTAAGTCAACTACCTTCAGCCACATTTGATCTACAGAAGCAGAACTAATTTCTCGATAGGTCTTGACCAGAGAAGCGCAAAACCGACGATGTTTGCGGTGGATGAATTTGGATAACCAACTTCGCATCTGCCTAATCCTCCTCGCTATGCACTTGCTGATCACTCTGGTATGGTGAGTAACCCTGGATCACAAGACCTGACCTAGGCCTCAAGGTAGAGACCGCTTACTAGACTAATTAACCAGAGTTTGGTATTGATACCAGAATGTTTATATCAAGAAGTACAAACAAAACTCGGTCAATATACAAGCCTATACGCATTTGAGGGAAAATAACTTTAGTCATACCCATCAATGGCACAAATGCTCACAAGTAAGAAAAAAGTAAATTAGGCAATTCAGCCTGATTATTCGCTTGTATTACCCACAAATGTTTAAATTAATTAATTTGTGGCTTTTTGAAAATTGTAATTTAGGTTCGGGAATCTATGTTGACTAACTCGCAAACGCCAACTGTAGAAGCAACACCATCCAAGTTTTTACCTGGAACTGACTCTCAAGCTAGAGTCAGTCAGTTTATGAAACAGCTACAAGATGAAATTACGGAACAACTGGCAGAACTGGATGGTGTCGGTAAGTTTCACGAAGACAGTTGGGAACGTCCAGAAGGAGGTGGCGGGCGATCGCGTGTGCTGCGTGATGGGGCAGTATTTGAACAAGCTGGTGTAAATTTTTCTGAAGTTTGGGGTTCTCAGTTACCCCCCTCGATCTTAGCCCAACGTCCAGAAGCGGCAGGACATGGGTTTTATGCTACGGGGACTTCTCTGGTGTTACACCCAAAAAATCCTTATGTGCCTACAGTTCACCTGAATTATCGCTATTTTGAAGCTGGTCCAGTGTGGTGGTTTGGTGGCGGTGCTGATTTAACACCTTATTACCCCTTTGCTGAAGATGCCGCGCATTTTCACCACACACTCAAGCAGGCTTGCGACCAACATCACCCAGAGTATTACCCAGTGTTTAAGCGCTGGTGTGATGAATATTTTTTCCTGAAGCATCGGGACGAAAACAGAGGTGTCGGTGGTCTGTTTTTGGATTACCAAGATGGCCAGGGTCTGTTATATCGTGGTCCTGACCCCAATGGCCATGCGGCTATTTATAGTAACGCAGTGGGCGCACCAGCCAGCCGCACTTGGGAAGATTTATTTGCTTTGGTGCAAGATTGTGGTAAAGCATTTGTGCCTGCATACAAGCCAATTGTGGAACGGCGACGAGGGACTGAATATGGCGATCGCGAACGGAATTTCCAACTGTATCGTCGCGGCCGGTATGTAGAATTTAACTTGGTTTATGACCGAGGCACAATTTTTGGACTCCAAACCAACGGACGCACAGAATCTATTTTGATGTCTTTACCCCCCTTGGTGCGTTGGGAATACGGTTATCAGCCAGAACCCAATACTCCAGAAGCCGAGTTGTATGAAACTTTTCTAAAACCTCAAGATTGGGTAAATTGGACACCCAGCGCTTAAAAGCTACTCATCAGTGTTGTGGTGAGTTAAACTACTAAATGTCACCGATGAGGCATGACGGGGATGTAAAGCTAAAACTCAGGAAATGTCCGATGCGAATCGCAGGAGTCACTGAGAAACCTACACTCTATTGCTTGCAAAAAGTGTAGTAGGTATCACCTGGATCTTGTTAATTCAAGTCACAGGAATGGATAATTTTGTGGCTGGTGAGTCAATTAACTTACTTCACTGGAAATTTTTCTCGTGATGTGAAAGTAAAAATTCTCAAAACAAATTTTTTTGGCTCACCAATCCCAAACTAAATTTAGATTAGTGCCACAGGGAGGCTTAGTGATTCAAATAGAACAAACCACTTATACAACCCAAGACGACAATACCGTTATTGTCTTAACACCAGCCGGACGCTTAGACATCACCACAGCTTGGCAGTTTCGTTTGAAGTTACAGGAATGTATTTCCAAACTCAGTCACCATGTTGTGGTCAATCTTGGTCAGGTAAATTTTATTGATAGTTCTGGTCTCACGTCTTTGGTGGCGGGGATGCGTGATGCTGATAAAGTCAACGGCAGTTTCCGCATCTGTAATGTACATCCAGAAGCAAAACTTGTGTTTGAAGTGACAATGATGGATACAGTATTTGAAATCTTTGAAACCCAAGAGGAAGCTTTAGAAGGTGTACCTCGTAGTATCGCCAGTTGAGAGACTGCTTGGTAGAGACGCGATTAATCGCGTCTTCACAAGAAACTACAGAGTTTCAATACTGTTCTCGCTTGGTGTAGCGATAAGGCCCTAATATTGCTCCCCAGGTGGCTTTTCCAGTATCAGAGTCAATTCCTTTGTCGTAGCTGTTAAATTCTGCGGCTGTGGCTGCAAATCCCAAAGCAACTTGGACAGTCTGGTTAAGATAACTAAAGCAGCAACGAGTATTTGGAGGTTGAGTAGCAGTAAATTTATAGCTGTTTACAGCTAATGTTTGTTGGCTAACTGTGAGGATGCAGCCTGGTAGTAAGTCTAATTGATCCACCGTCAATGCTTTGAGTAAAGCCGGATTATGACCTGCACCACTGAAGGCGCTGGGATCTTTGAACATATAGTATTGTAGCTGCAATGGTGCATCAGAGGTGCTTCCCGACATCAACCGCATAATTCGCTGGCGATAGGGATGGTCTAGTTTGACAATATTAGCTTGCTCGGCAAACAAGGTGATACTGTCTTCTGTAAACAGATCCACTGGTCTTTGCCAAAGATGTAGATGCACAAACCAAGCCGAATCTGCTAAAGCTTGTTCTCGATTATCGAATTTACCAGCTAAATACTTACCCAGGGCAATTAAATTTGGCGCAAAACTCATAGATGACACTGATCGGAAACCTGAACTTGGCAAAGTAGCCTTTAAGCGACAAAATATAATAACGTCGCCCTTAACATTCTTAACATTTTATTTGTGAATAACGTCCGTACTGTTTCAGATACAAAGCGAGCTTTTTACTCTCTTCACACCCGGCCAATTAACACAATTTATCGTCGGGTGGTAGAAGAGTTGATGGTAGAAATGCATCTACTATCAGTCAATAGCGGTTTTACCTACAATCCAATTTATGCCTTGGGTGTCGTCACAAGCTTTGACCGCTTTATGCAAGGCTACCTACCAGAACGAGATCAGGAATCGATTTTCCAATCCTTATGTCAAGCTTTAGAACAAGATCCGCAACGCTACCGTCAGGATGCTGAACGGCTACAAGCTATAGCTAAAGACCTAGCAGGGAATGATTTAATTGCATGGTTAAGCCAAACCACTCATTTGGATCGAGATTCTGACTTGCAAGCACAATTGCAAGCGATCGCTAACAATCCTGAGTTTAAATACAGCCGTTTATTTGCAGTTGGTTTATTCACGTTGTTAGAACAGTCCGATCCGGAATTAGTCAAGGATGAAAAGCAACGGACTGAGGCATTCAAAGCTATTGCGGCGGGCTTACATCTATCTGATGAAAAACTCAGCAAGGATTTGGAACTATACAGTTCTAACCTAGAAAAGATGGCTCAAGCGCTCATAGTGATGGCAGATATGCTTTCGGCTGATCGCAAAAAACGCGAACAGCGTCTACAACAAACAAGTACCCCAGTTGCTCCCCCAACTGAATAATTCGTAATTGATAACTCGTAATTCGTAATTGTTATCTACGGAAAAAACTTTATTTTTTCCATAAATAGATTGAGGAGTTGTAACCTTAATTAATTACGAATTACGAACTACGAATTAATAATTATTTACACGCCTAACAATTTGTAAATCAGGCTGTTGATGATAGTCAGAGCAAAAGCCCCTAGTACAGCACTCCAGATTCCAAAACGTAGGCGAAACCCTTCAACTAGCCAAGCCGCGATACTAAAACACACAACGGCAATCATAAAAGTGAAAATGCCGGATAACAAGTTAAGAGTAAGTAAGTCTGGTAATGTAAATATGAGGCTTAAAATTGGTCTTACTACTGCTGTGACAATACCGAGAACTGCGGCCGCAAAAAAGGCTTTTTGTGGAGAGTCAACCTCAACTCCGAAGGGCAGCCTACTAATAATCAACAAGCTGATAGATGTTACTACCCAAACAATTAAAAGCGTCACAATATTCATGCCACAAACCTTGAAACGCGAACGGTAATTGGCGCTAAATTACTAAGTCTGACGATAAAGAAATTTTTGAAGCTTAACCAATTATTTGTAAATTAACAGATATTTTTTTATAAACAGAATTTATTTCGGATATCTTTAGGTTTACCTCCCCTCTCCTTGGTAAGGAGAGGGGTTGGGGGTGAGGTTTTGTACTTAATTAAATCCGCACTTTCAGGAGAAATTTTGTCTTTTTGTTCATCAACCTCACCTTTAAGGGGTAGGAGTTGTTTCAGGTGCTACAGGTATTTGGGGCGCTAGTTCGTTGGGCAGAACGGGAGACATCAAATCAGGATTAACTCCCGGAACTGGTGCAGGTAATTCTCCCGGACTCATGGGAAAGTTAGGGGGATTAAATGAGTCGTTGGGTAGTTGAGATGGGCCGGGGATAATCCCCAAGGATACGCGATCGCCTCCTACTTGCCGCATCAAATCTAAGATTTCAATCACATCATTATAGGTGGCTGTGCGTGATGCATTTAGCACTAAAGTTCCACCAGGATTAGCTTGGAGATATTGCCTTAAGCCTTGTGCTAACTGTTCTCGTTGTACAGGCTGTTTTTCGATGTAAAGATTACCAACAGCATCAATAGTGACAATTTGAGTAGCACTCTGTGACGTAGCACCAGCAACTGTACTTGTACTAGCTTTGGGCAAATCAATATTAATTGCCTGTTGTCGAGTAAATTGCAAAGCTGCTAACAGAAAAAACGTCAGGATACAAAAAACGACATCAATTAACGGGAGGATTTGAATTTGTGTTTCTTCAACTGGAGTTTGGAGATTAACTTTCATCGTTTCACATTACGCCTGGTTCAAGTGGGGAATTCTTAACTATTTCTCAGGATCTACAGGATCTAAGGAATCAGGAGTATTCGTGGGTTCAGGAGGTTTAGGAAACAGTTTTTTATCTCGCTTGCGGGGAGGATCAGCACTTTCTCGTGAAGATTCCTCCACGATGACTGAGGCAATTTTGTCATAGTCAGGCGGAGACTGACGATATAACAATTCCATCTCATTTCCCGCTTTGCGAAAAATTTTAACTTGGTCAACTACAAAACTTTGGAATAGACGATAAAAGACCAAACTGATAATCGCAACTATCAATCCAGTAGCAGTACTGATTAAAGATTCACCAATACCAGTAGTCACACCAGCAGTAGATTCGGTTCCCAAATCGCCAATGCGAATTGAACGCAAGGACTGGATTAAACCCAAAACTGTCCCCAGCAATCCCAACAGAGGTGAGAGGGCGATTATGGCTTCTAAAAGTTTTTCACCCCGGCGCATTCCTGCTAATTCATCTTCGGCGGTGGACTCCAGTGCTAGTCGAAAGGTTTCTGGGTCACGTTTCGGGTAGCTTAAGGGGGCATAGAGAAACCGTCCCACAGGCTGATGGCTGGCATTTCTGGCAATATTCGCCGCTACTTCCCAACTATCCTGGGCAGCTTTGAGGACACGATCCACTATTTCCTTTTCTTGAGTCATGATTCGCAACCAGAACCACAGGCGCTCGAAAATCACACTGATCGACAGCACTGACAAGACAAGCAGAGGGCCACATGGCTGGCCCGCCCTTTTCAAACAAATCTAAAATATCCACTGGTTAGGTTTCCTCCCTCCACTTCTACAGCAACAATCCCAAAGCATTTTAATTTTAAAGATTAATGCATGATTACCATATTCTTATACAAAATCGTCGGACAGATATTTAACGACAGATAAACACTAGCGTCTTCCATACTACCTGGGGCAGAGCATTTGATTTTCAATTCTGATAACAGTTCAGTGCTAATGGGTAATGTTGCCAGAATTGTTTGTCTGTAGTGAGGGATAGCAAAGGGTTCAATGTCAATGCTGGGTTTATCGGCTAACCGCACATAGAGCAACCATCTTGTTCTTTGATAGAGTAACATTTGCCACATCGCTGAAAGAAAGGTTTGAAATCATTTCCTTCTGCGGGAATAGCGATCGCATTAGCAATAGTGGTTATCAAGTTTCTTTAAAAATATCCTCATCATCTTCAATTTCATCAGATTCCTCTTCGTCCTCCTCAGAAGAGTCAAGCAAATCTCGAACTTCAGCAAAGGAGTCATCTGATTGAGAAGATTCCTTTATCTGCTCATCAATGAATTCCACTTCAGGTAATATCACATGAAAATCTTTTCTCCAAGTGGAAATCTGATTTTCATTCCAGTTAACCTCATTGCTTACATCTTCTTTAGTACGCTTTATCAATTCTCTCACGCCATCAGAGGAATTAGATAATATCATTCTAATAAGTTCTATACATTTCTCATATCCAGATCCTCTAGTTATTATGGTTAGGTTTTCATTTGTCCCCACTAGAACATGAGACCAATGAGATTGATCTCGTCCGAAAAAACCATCTTTATCCATTTTAGTAATACTAAGGGAGATGGCGTTAAGAGTTTTTGGAATACGATACTCCGCGCTTAATTTTCCAAGCAAGAAGCGTGAAATAGCGAAAAAAAGAATTTTTTGCCCTAGAACAGTATACAAAATGCTGGACTCTCGTAATTTTTTTAGACTTGCTTTTTGACTTGCATTTAATCGAGGTTGCTCCGGTTGAATAGGAATATTTATACCTACGTAGCTAATCTGAGATACCCAATCCTTGAATGGCTGAAGTTCAGTGAAAAACCACTTAAGCAATACTTTTGTACCTATTTCATGAAGTTTAGGATGAGATTCATAATAAGTTTCCAGAGCAATATTACGCTCTGTTGGTGAATTGAATGATTTTTTTAAAGCTTGCTTTGGATAATCTTTCAATAGTTCAATAGTACATTGGCTCACCAAGTCTAGAGTCGTTAGGTAAGGTTCTGATTGCGTTAAATTTCGGGATTTGGAAGACCATTTAACGAATCTATCTTCAAGAACTCCTTCCTCTAAAAGTTTTCTAGGAATTAATGCGGATATTTTACTGTCATCAAGTAATAATTGAGTTTGTTTATCAATTGATTTTGCAGTCTTGTTTATAACTGTAAATATATTACGAGTTGCTTTAATTATCTCATCTCTTACAGTTTCGCTTAACTCTGAATGACCAACTCTGCCAAGATTTCCAAACACTAGATAAACGACTGGTATATCAAAGGTATCTAAACAACTGAAATTTTCCTTGATTTGTTGAGTGTTCAAAGGCTCTTTTCCCGTATGGGCATTCCAATGTCTCTTTAATGAAAGAAGTCTATGTTGACCATCAATGACAATTCTAGCTACATTCTTATATAGCTTTAAATTAACCCATTTTTCAACAGTTTTTCCCTGACTACTAACTGTAGAGAAGTCCCAAAATTCTCTTTGATCATTCGAGTTTGGCAAAAGTACGACTACAATTGAATTAAAAAAGCGAATTCCACCCTGCGCTAGGTAAGAGAATATTTCTGTATTTGCCCTATTTTCATCTAGTTTTCTTTGAACGCGTTCAGAAAAACTCCAACTGCCTTGAATATCATCAGCAAATCTAAGGTTTTCAACGGCATCACTTTGATCAAGAGTTGTTATGAAGTACCTAACCTCACCAAAGTTACCACTGATTGCCTTATATTCTATAGTCTCTGGAGACTGATTATCTAATTCCATTTTTTAACTTCTTTGTGTATTAAACTTAGGCTGACATAGTTGAATTAACAGACTTTCTAACTCTCTAGAAATGTTTTTTGGGCAAGGTAAACAAATGAATAAAAATTCATCATTCTGCCTTGATTCTGCGTACTTTGAGAAAAAACCATCGTCTCGTTCTAAATGCTGAATAAATCTATTTCTTAAGTTGATTGCAGTACCAATGTAATCTGGGCGTTGCAGAATGCTACATGAGATTAGGAGATTTTTTAAAATTCTTCGTTCTTTCGGCTGAGAAACAGCTTTGATAAATTGCTCCATTTTTGGAGACAACCCAACTGACTCTCCACAAGTATCGACAATAAACTTACTTCTGTTATCTTTCTCAGAGAACTTTGTTTTAAATACTGTATTTTTTATACGAGTATCTATATACTCAGACAAGTTGTTTTCTAAAAAATCAAACGCATGATAGAAAGCATAAATACCGGATGTCTCAGGAAGGGAATCTGCGGCGGATATAGTTGCCGTTACTACGGTAAAGTTTCTGAAAAAGTATTCGTGAACTGTTTCTTCCATAGATGAAAATCACAAAAAGTATAGAGCCAAAAGTTGCATATAGGTATTTTCTAAATCATCTAAATCTTTTAAAACATCCAGTACTAGCGAATACCATCACGCTCTACCTTATGGATATTACTTAAACACCGTTGGCAATATGTATTAAATTAACACAATACGGGCAAAAATGTAAAATTAGAAGGTGGGGCGGTTATTTCTACCGGGAACTTCTAAAATAATTTGTCAAAATTAAAAATAACTGGAGAATCAAGACATGAAATTTTCAATTCCATTACTGTACGATTGGTATCGCAATTTGCTTCGTAATCCCATGTATCGTTGGTGGGTAGTTTTAGCAACACTGCTTTATATTCTCAGCCCTATAGATATTGCTCCTGATTTTATACCCATTCTCGGTCAAATTGATGACGTTTTGCTGTTGTCCGTGCTATTTTCTGAGCTGTCTGGGTTAGCCCTCGCTGCTTGGAAGGCTGGTCAGGGTTCTGAGGAACCTAGCTCTGAAACTGTTGATGTGGATGCTGTATCTGTTGAGTAAGAGTTTAAACGCAAAGGTTCGCAAAGGTTCGCGCAGAGGTTCGCAAAGAAGAATCTGGCTCTGCGCTACTTTGCGTTTCCCTTAGCGTGACTCTGCGTTTAAATCTCTTGGACAAATTCTGTTAAGAATCTGAAGGCTTTCAATATATAGTTCACGGAATCTTGGGGTGAGGTGTTATAAAAGGAGTTCCAGGCTGAGGCTTTATCTTCATCATAGCGATCGCCTCTTTCAGAATGTTGTTCTAACCATGCTAATCTGACTGCATGGCCAATTAATACGTCTAATACTATATACTCTTCAATTTGTAGGCTGGGGTTATTGGCGACAATTGTGGCTAGTTCCATTAAGGCTTCAATATTGACTTTGCGGTATTCTGGAGCTTCAATTTTATTCAGTAAATGCTCGATTCTCAGGGCAAAGTTCTTTTCGCCTGGGGTCATTTCCGATAAAATCAATTCACTATCTAAACGATTGCGGCGCTCTAGTTTATCGCCAATTACAATTCCTTTACAATGTTTCATTAATAGCCAAACCTGCTGGAAGAAGTCTTTGGGGACGCGGTTTAGCCCTCCTTCTGCTTGGCGAAATCTCCGCCAGCCATCTGGGGGAACTGGACTTTCTTGTTTTTCAGTCGGTAGCACTACCCAAGCAATATCAGTTTCTTTTTGCTTAACGTGCAGTGATTCCTGTTGGCGTAATAATTTACTGATACCTGTGTAACCTGTTAATACTTGATGTAAGCGCATTTTCACCTCAAAGGGTGAAAGTTCCATTAAGCGTTCATAGGCTTCATCTTGAGTTACACCCAATTCTTGCGCTAATTCACTGGTAATTAATAAGATCAGATAGCCGACTCTCAGAGTTAGCAATCCTTGAAATAGTTCCGGTTCCGATCGCATTAAGACCCCAAGATAAATGATAATCTCTTGTGTGAGGACGCGATCGCGAATATCTTCACGACAAAAATTATTAATTTTCTCAGTAATTTCCCGGTGGGGCATCGGTACAGAAATCAGTGAGGATTGACTGTAAGCTCTACCCACAGCGATTTGTTTACCCCGTACCAAAATACTCGTGACTGTATCTGACAAGCTGATATCAACCATTTGTCTTAATCCCGCCGCCCGACGGACTACCGCCCAAATGCCTAAATCTCCGGCTTTGGTGTAAACTTCATCTAGTAAATCGGCTGCTGTCACAGGACGCTGTGGACCACCAAAACCTGTATCAAAAGTTAGCCCCTGCAAACGAATTAAAGTTTGTAATAACTCAATTTGTTCATAGATATTTTCCGATGAACGCAAAGAAGAAAGCAACAATCCCAAGTTAGTTTCGCATTCCATCTGGAACTCTTGGGTATGTCCTAAACGCCAGTTTTCCCCAGGATGATAAGCTAAGTAATAACAACGAGGTCCGGCGTTTTGCATCGGTGATTGGGAGAAGTCCGCATCTGGGAGAAAATCAATCCTTTGCATCCTGGCTGTCAGCATCAGTTGATTTAGTCGTCCCAATTTTACCTTGACACCATTACATACACCATCTTTCAGTTCTTGCATCAGTGCTAATAATGCCTCAGAACCGATTTCTAACATGGTATGAGTCAACATTAAAGTCAGAGTCGGACGACCTAAATCAAGCCAATAATCTTGAATATAAGCCAATTCACTTCTGATTTGGTCGAGCAAAAAGTGGTAATCTAGGGTTAAATAAAACTGTTGGGAATCCAAAAACGAAGGTAAAAAGACAATTGTCTCATTGTGAATCCGAAAAAATCGAGATGTGGTCAAACTCCGCAATCGCCGCACTGGACGACCAGTTAAACCTAGTTTATTATTCTTACCAATTTGAGTATAAATAGCGGAAAGTTCGCCAGCTTTTCTGACTTGAATTGGTTCTACTTGCTTGGGTGTTTGAGTTTCAATTCCATAAACTTCGAGTTTTTCTTGTAACTCTTCGTCTTCGGCTAGTAAAGCAATTTGTACCAAAGCCTCCCGGTTTTTTCCGACACACAAATGTCTTCCGAGAGGGTCAATATCTCCAACGGCTAGTAAGCCTTCATTTAATAGCTGACCGAGAAAATATAAACTTTGCGCCCAGACTAAAGGGACATTTTCATTAGGTACGCGAGTTTGAGTTTGTGGTTGTAACCTTTCAGCTTCTACGTTTTCGGCTGGTACATAATAAAGTTCTGGTAATAAACCCACTCCATCACGTTCAATTAATAATGACTGTAAAAGTTGTTGGTAATCTTGAACTTGCTGGCTGTCACCACGAAATAGCCCATCTAAAAATAAATAAGTGAAAAATAAAGGCCATTCACATTCAATATGCTCGAATTGCTTCAGTTCCCCAGGTTCGTAATGTAAACGTTGGCCATCTTCCAAAACCGTTTGGTGTCCATCACGTAAGAAGCGTTTGCAGCCGTATTTTCCTTGGAGTTTAGTCACAATATCATTAAAGGTGCGTTCGCGCAGTTTCACATCTTCAATAGCAAAGGCTGGATAACTAATAATACTTAATAGTGCGGCATCAATTTCTTTAGAAGCCGATTCTCTGGGTAACAGAGATTCCAAAGTAATTCGGGCGCGGGCGATTTCATCGGGGAGGACATGAATTACTGAGGCTTGACTACCACGCACACCAAACAAATCTAGTCCATTGATAGCTTCTAAAGCGGCTTTCGCCATACCGACTGAACTAGCATTTAACTCCGCACTACCATGATTAATTTTATTACCTCGTTCCCAAATACCGTAATCTGGTGTGCGGTAAGCCCGGCCAATGTAGTAAACCAAGTTCTGCACAAAATTTACTTCATCCAGGGTATAAATAATTTGCAATCCCGAAGCGGTCATTTGTGCCAGCATCAGTAAAAATATAGATGTAGCATCAAGTTGCAAATGTCCCCATTCATCATCACCAACCACAATATCGGCCGTAGCGGTGTTGTATTTGGCGTGTAAGCCATCCAGGGGCGACTGAGTATGTTTAAATTGTTCCACTTTATGGGATTGACGCAACATCGCAAATAGTAGCCCCCGCATCAGCTTGGTGACACTATGCTCTAATTCATAGGTGCGTCCCTTGTCTTCGTCAATCTTGCGGTATGCCAGCGCTAAACCCCAAACTGCCAAAATACTGTAAACGTTATCTCGTACCCAAGCATCTGTATAATCACCGTGGGCGGTTATTGCGGTACTCGCAGGAAGCAAACCAGTAATGGGATTTTGACGCGCTAGAATAATCGTCTTGATTTGCTGGTAATAATGTTCCAAACGAGCTTGCAATGCGGTGACTGTTTTCATGATTTTATTTGGGGAAACTGGCGAGGATAGAATGGGTTAGAGAAGATTTATTTAACGCAGATAAACACAGATGAACGCAGATGAATATGTAATTAACATAGGAGGAAATTTTATATTTATCTTTTGAATTTTTAATTGTTTATTGTGGGTATTCATGAGAAACAAATGGTATTTCTACAACTTCACCTTCAGTTTCTCCGACTTGGACTTTTAAACCTACACCACCAGCTTTGCTGCGAATGTAACCTAGTCCAAAATGACCATTTGCAGTTTCAGTATAACTGGTCAGCTTACCAACTTTTTCATCCCCAACTGTAATCGCACTGCCAACTTCCACTGGTGCATTCAGCCGGATACCCCAGAGGTACTGTTTTACACCTTTATATGTATTTAACCGGGCGATGGTTTCTTGACCGATATAACAACCTTTGTTAAAAGAAATAGTTTGCCATAAACCCACTTCTAAAGGATTATAATCATCTGTAAGTTCCGCATCTGGGGCTGGTCTTCCTTGTAAAATACGTAACATATCCCAGGCGCGATCGCTCAATTCTACTGCCCCTAATTCTAAAATCTGCTGCCATACTTGCGCTTTTTGTGAATTGGGCAAAATCAGCGTATATCCTGGTTCAGCCAAGCCGCTACCCACAGCCACCATTACCCCGTCAATTTTTAGATGATTACCATAGGGTTTACCAATAATCGCCCCAGCACCCAATTTTTCCACAATTGCATCACTTTTTGCCCCGATGAGGCTAAAGGTTGATGTTTCATCTGTGACATCTTTTAGTTGCACTTTATCAGCATAAAAGATATACCGATCTAGCCATTGGAAGAGAGATTGACGACGGCTAGGGGAAGTTAGTAATAGAACTGCATCTTCTAGAATGTATGCACTCACTAGGTCAATGGTGCGGGCAGTGGATGACACCATTACGGTATCACAGCCTTGTCCTGGCTGGAGGCTTTGGAAATCGTTAGTGCTTTGATTGTGTAAAAACCGCAGACGGTCATCATCAGAAACCCGGATGCGCCCCCAATGCGAGCGATCGCATACAGCAACCCCTGCTGTTGCGGCTTGGATCGCTGCTGCGTCTTGAGCGTCAGTTGCAGATGTTGGCATAGTGATGAAGAGTTGCCCTGTTTTAAAATTATCGTTGAGGAAATTTTAGCAAATTACAGATAAATTAGGGTGTTGAAGTTTTTTTGACAAACATAGCCCGATATACTGGTTCACCTTTATTTTGAGTCCCTATTTCCCGTTCTGTCGGTACTGGTAAAGGGTTTTGTGTTAACCATTCTGCTGTACCCACTCGCTCAAAAGCGGGATTTTCGGCAAAGCGATCGCGCATTTCCACGGCGACAAACTCAATATCTGATTGCAGAAACACAACGCCCCCAACCGCCAGATAATGAGCTAATTCTGCCACTAATTCCGGTTGTACTACTCGGCGTTTAGCATGGCGGTTTTTAAACCAAGGATCAGGAAATTGAATGCTTACACGCTGTAAAGTGCCTGTAGGTAGAGAAGTTAACAGCGACTTCAACGAGTTATTCACATTGCAAAATAAATAATGGAGATTTGTTAAACCCAACTCACAGCGTAACTGATTCGCTTCTACCACCAACGGTTCCCGAATTTCTAAACCCAGAAAATTCCAGTCGGTTTCTATTTGCGCCATTTGCACCAAAAACCTGCCCTTAGCGCAGCCAATATCTAAATGTAGTGGTTGGTTTGGCTGTGGATAAACTTTTTCCCATTCTAGGGCATTTGCTGGCGTTTGATACTTTTTAGCCAGTGGGTTTACGTGTTGGCGGACTCGGACTACTGCCAAAATTGATACTTCTCCTTGGTTCAGAAAACGAGCGTGAATAGGCGATCGCGTCAGCGCTGCGAAGCGATCGCAATACTCATGATATTACTTTCTGCCAACACAAACATTGGATCTGATCCCCGATTTCTTCAAAAAGTGGGGGATCTTTGGATTTATGACTTAATTAAATTTGCTTTATGCCATTATTTTTTTTCTAAACTTAAAGTATCTAGGTAGCTATAAAGCCGGAATAAATCAGAAAAATCAAGCAAGCAGAAAGTGTGCAAATTTAATAAAATATAGAACTTCACCCCTAACCCGTTTCCTGATCAAGGAGAGGGGAGAGTTTTACTCAAGTCAAAGACGGTGTGAGGTCAAAAACCTTTCTTTGCAAGTTATTTAATTCATATTCCTCATCAGACCTAATTAGAGACAAATCTGACTTACAAGTGGTAATAAACAAGATTTACAAGCAAGCGTTATACTTTGTAGAAAAGGGTTTTTAGCAATCTTCTCACATTATCATATAAATCAATGGCTCCAAATTTTCGCTTTGCTGTAGTTAGCGACCTACATATCACCCTTCCCCATACTATCTGGGATCATCCTAGCCGATTTCATCTAGTGGAGGTGAGTATCCCAGCTTTTGAAAGTGCAATCGAACATTTAACCCAACTTAATTTAGACTTTCTCTTGCTTCCAGGAGACCTAACTCAGCACAGCGAACCGGAAAATCATCGTTGGTTACAAGAAAGATTAGCCCAGCTACCTTTTCCCACTTATGTTGTTCCTGGTAATCATGATCTTCCTGTGTTAATGGCAAATGAGCAATCAATTGGCTTTGCCGATTTTCCCCACTATTATCGCAAGTTTGGTTATGACAATCCTCAGCAACTTTACTATACACATCAATTGCTGCCTGGAGTTCGGATAATTGGTCTAAATTCTAACTTTTTTAATGAAGATGGTGAGCAAGTAGGGCGTTTGGATACTGAACAACTCAAATGGTTAGAAGAGGTACTAGCAGCAGCAAAGGATGAATTAGTCCTGGTAATGGTACATCACAATGTGGTTGAGCATTTGCCGGAACAATCGCGCCATCCCATAGGTAAGCGCTATATGTTAGAAAATTCTGAGGAATTGTTGCAAATTCTGCGGCATTATAAAGTCAAGCTGGTATTTACAGGACATTTGCACATTCAAGATGTTGCTTGCTCACAAGGTGTTTATGATATTACTACTGGTTCTTTAGTGAGTTATCCTCACCCTTATCGTGTGTTTGAGTTTCAACAGGATAATTACGGAAGAGAGTGGTTACAGATTTTATCGCATCGCGTAGAAACAGTACCTAATTTCCCCAACCTGCAACATTTCTCACGTCAGTGGATGGGCGATCGCTCTTTCCACTTCCTGGTTAAACTATTAACTCAGTACCCCTTCGACCTACCATTGGCACAGGCAGAAAAATTAGCTCCTAGTCTGCGGGACTTTTGGGCAAATATTGCCGATGGGGATGCTTTATTAGACTATCCCCAATTTCCCGAAGCAGTGCGTCGCCATATTCAGACCTATGGTGCGATCGCTAGTGGAATTCCTACCCTAATTGATAACAACAGCACTCTTTTGGTGGGGAGTGGGGAGTGGGGAGTGGGGAGTGGGGAGTGGGGAGTGGGGAGTAGGGAGTGGGGAGTAGGGATTAATTAACACAAAGAAACTTACTCAGCAGTCATTTGGCGGCAAATGCCAAAAACTGAGGTGTAGCCATGTACAAAGGTACTACCACCAACAGGGCCGATTTCGCCATTACAGAAAAAGCCACCCATGGGTATATCGTGAATGTAGCGTCTAAATAACTCCGAATCAAAATTGGACTTGCCGTAAAGACCTTCACCACGACCGACACAGGAAAACATGAAAGCCGCCGCCGCCGAGGGCTGGGAAAGTTGTTGATTTTGATACCGTTCTAGAAGTAATTCCAGGTCTTCAGCCGAGGCTTCGGCATCACGTAGTTGAAATTGTAAGCGTTGACCAGGACGAGCAACATCTCCAATCGCGATCGCCCCAGCAGATGGATCTACCCCCAAGATGCTGCGAATTAAAAAATCTCCCTGCTGTAAAGAAAGCTTAAATTGATCCATCACTATGCCCACAAACAAAGAGTGCTGTGCCAGCATTCGATCTTGTTCACTCAGGCTACTAATCAAATTTCGTAATACCACCAGAGGCACTTTTTCATCCAGTTCCAGAATGATATTACGTTCAGCTTTTGTGACTTGCATCGGCTGGCCGATGGGTCTGCACCCTTGAGCCACAATAGTTTCTAAAACAATATTGCCACTTAATGCCAAGCCCACTGTTCCCTCACGATACAGGCGTTGGTACTGCCCCCCTTCAGCATCATGACAAAACAGAGCTATCTGACTATTTGCACCCCCAGAACTAGCTTGTCCCCCAATGATTACCGAGCCAGGGTAGGCAAAATCTAGCCCCTGCAATAAATCATTGATTCTTGAAGAAAAGGCACTAGACAGCAAAATGAACTGGGGCGCGGGAGATGGTTCCACACCAATTACATCTATCCAAGCATCTGGTGAACTATCCAAATCAGGTAATTCTTCTGCCAGAACATGAAAAACCTGCATATTTACACCCGGCAAATGCCCCAATGTCAGGCTGATAGCAGGTTGTGACTCTAATTCTTGAGGTTCTCCTGTAGTTGTAGTCCCAATTACCCCAAGACCACTACAGCCAATCATTATCGGTACTGAAAGTTGTTCAGCCAGCAAAGGTAAAAGCCGGGAAAACTCACTCGCAAAAGCAGACGAAATGAATACCAGCCCTAAATCAGCAGGTACTGTTAACGACGAGACAGCCTGTTGTACTACATCTGTAACAGCTGCTTCTAAAGAAGGACGGGTTGATAGGGCATTTGCCCACTGCATTTGGTCTGCCATGAATTTTGGGCTAATTTTTTTGTTAGTCTAGTAGTATTTTATTTTGCCCCAACTACATACACTAAATCTATTGTATGATTATACTTTTATAGTACGGATACTACAAATAATGCTTTTCTAGATCCCGAACTGTTGTGTTGAGGATGGATCATTAAGCTAAAATACTTAACGTAACTGCTAAGTGGTTAGAATGGTTAACGATAGAACAAAAAGATGCCATTCTTCAAGTTTTTCTATACTGGTACGAAAATTACACAAAGAGACTAAACTATGAGCGACATCCAAGAAAAAATCCAAGAAACAATCGAAACAGAAGTAGAACAAGCTCGGACTATCTGTGACGTTTCAGGTAGCAACTCGGCTGAGTGTGCTGCTGCTTGGGATGCAGTGGAAGAACTACAAGCTGAAGCCGCCCACCAGCGTAGCAAGAAGCCCAAAAATTCACTAGAACAGTACTGTGACGATAACCCAGAAGCTGCTGAGTGCCGGGTTTACGAAGACTAGAAAGCGAGTCGGTAAATTTGTTTTTGCCGCATCAGCAAGCAACTAGAATCTACTTACTGATATCTTCCACCTTGGCGTTAACCCCATATCCAGTCTAAACCCATGCCTATGAGAAATTCTAGGTTTGGATCAGTCTAGGAAGTTTCTATTCAGAGTATATGATCCTGAATACGAACATCTTTGCAACTTAAAGATTGGGGTTTTTTTGGACTTACTAGTTCATAACTTCGGGGCGAGTTCCGTAACTCTCCCGATGGCGCTGTAGGATTACGGCAGATATTTAAGTTTAACTTCTGCCAGTTGCTTGTTTTTTTTACGAGAAATTAAGCAAGTCTCAGAATAATTGATTTAAATTTATTATTGCTAATCTAAAAAAAAGTTATGAATGAAGTTTGGTTTCGCCAGTTTGTCTGGATTGACTATCGACTGGCATTGTTATTTTTAGTATTTATTCCGCTAATTCTGCTAATTTGGGCATTTGTACAAAAAGCCGAAGGGATGCAACGCCTGTTAACCATCTACTGGCGAGTATCCAGTCTGCTAGCCATCACAATTTACTTGATGATTGCTCAGTATCCAGTTGGTTTTCTCTCCGGCTGGATGGCGCGAATTTTAATTCCCATTTCCCTGTGGTTTTGGGTTGATCTGAATGATGAAATCGATTATCAAGCAAATACCCCTTTAAAGCTGACTTTTAACTCTTGGCGCTGGGGAATCACTGTTTATTCTATTTTAGGTGCGATCGCACTGATTCCATTTTTGGGGTGTGCTGTGTCAGAAACCGCAATCAAAACTCCTTATTGCCAAGTTTGGTTAGAAGCACCCTTACTCTTTAAACAATATTTCCATTACAACAGCACGCCTACTTTTTTAGGCTTTTTGGGCATCGTGAGTTTAGTAATTTATATAGTGTGCTTGACTTACTTTGTCCTGGTTAAGCTGGGCAAACAGGGACGTTCAGCGACACAACAGTAAGGAAAGATGAATAATTCCATTGGTAAGCGGCTGGAAGAATACACCATTAAACGCCCCCAAGAAGTCTTACTAGTAACTGTGAAAATCGCTGATGAGCAAGATCAAATTGCCATTTTTAAAGGTTTTTCTAGTTCCTTGATGCGTCCCACTGCATTTGACCCCGATGTGCCAGTTATTCCAGATGAAGCCATAATTATCAGTGTTGACCGCCTCAAAAGTCCTTACAATCCTGAATCCCCCAGTTATATCCAACAAGGAATTTCTGCGGAAGCCATGGAAGGTTTACTCTTTGAAGTCATTGGTCATTAGTCATTAGTCATTAGTCATTAGTCATTAGTCATTGGGAAGTTACCTTCTTCTCCCCCCTGCTCCCTGCTCCCTGCACCCCTGCCTCTTCTCCCCCCCTGCTCCCTGCTCCCTGCACCCCTGCCTCTTCTCCCCCCCACTCCCCACTCCCCACTCCCCATTCCCTAATGTCTCGTTCTGGATACACTCTCCCGGTTTTTGCCTGTGCTTCGGCTATTGCGGCGTTACACTGGTTGCGCCATCGTCAACCTCTCACATCTGTGTCGGTGGATTTGATTTCACCAGCGCAATTAGCAGAAATACCGATTGAACAGGTAGCAGGACTATCTGAAAATATGGCTTTGGCGATTACTCGTAGCGAACCGGGTGATAATCTCGATTTAACTAGAAATACTCCCATTTGGGCGTTAGTGGAATGGAGAACCGGAGACGGGGAACGTGTAATTATTCAAGGTGGGGAAGGGATTGGGATACAGCTAAATGCTGGTAATCAGCCGGCGATTTATGCTTATGCTCAAAGGTTGCTACAAGAAAACCTCAGCCGAATGTTAGCACCTGAAGAGAAAATCACGGTGAGTATTATTCTACCTGAAGGGCGATCGCTTGCTGTTCGTACTTCTAATTCTGCCTTTGGTGTGGTGGAAGGACTTTCGCTATTGGGGACAACTGGTATTTCTCAACCTTTAAGTACACCAGATCAATTAGCCACTTTTCGCAGCGAATTACAAGATAAAGCCAGTCGGTTTGAAACTTTGGTCTTTTGTATTGGTGAAAATGGTCTGGATTTGGCGCGTAAACTCGGTATTAATCCCGAACAACTGGTAAAAACTGCTAACTGGCTCGGACCACTGTTAGTAGAAGCTGATGTTTTGGGTGTTAAAGAAATCTTATTATTTGGCTATCACGGGAAGCTGATGAAATTAGCCGGGGGAATTTTTCACACCCATCATCACTTGGCTGATGGTCGGCGGGAAATTTTAGCCGCCCATTGCGCCCTCGTAGGTTTAAAATCAGAAGACATACACACTGTATTTAATAGTTCTACAGCTGAAGCAGCATTAAAATACTTAAAATCTTTAGATGCTGACACAGGTAGCGATTGGGTGAATCAAATTTATAGTGCGATCGCTCAAGCTATTGATACGCGTTCTTTAGAATACATTCAAAGTCATAGCAGTAGAGGTAAAGATACCACAGTCTGCGGCTCGATGCTTTTTGATCGCGATCGCCAAATTATCATCAAGAGCAAAATCGGTTGTATCTTAATGGAAAAATTGTGTTAATTTATTATGAATAATCATAAATAATCCAAATACATATTTTTTTCCGTAGTCATTCTCAGTTAAATCATTCTTTTTAATACCATGCCATCAGCATAGGCTAGCAAGCGCGTTCAACCTCGCGTTTGTGGGCTATCCACTCAACCAACCATTTACCAGCTCAACCAGGCGATAAGTGGGATCTAGTTTAGACCAAAGAACGAACATCTACCTTACATCTACAACTCCCCCCATCATGAATACAGCGGTGACTCTACAAACCGAACAAGCGCCTCAAACGGAAAATTTGGGGCGGCTAGATCGTCAAATCATTGTAATTCTAGACTTCGGCTCGCAATATTCCGAACTAATTGCGCGTCGGATACGAGAAACTCAAGTATACTCCGAAGTTCTCTCTTATCGCACGACACCTGAACATTTACGAAAACTAAATCCCAAAGGCATCATTCTTTCCGGTGGACCAAGTTCAGTTTATGATGATCACGCTCCCCATTGTGATCCAGAAATCTGGAATTTAGGCATTCCCATCCTGGGTGTTTGCTATGGAATGCAGTTGATGGTTAACCAACTTGATGGGGAAGTAGCCAAAGCTGATCGAGGTGAGTATGGCAAAGCATCATTATATATAGATGACCCCACCGACTTATTAACTAACGTCGAAGATGGGACTACCATGTGGATGAGTCACGGAGATTCAGTCACCAAAATGCCACCAGGGTTTGAATTGTTAGCCCATACAGATAATACTCCCTGTGCGGCGATCGCTGACCACGAAAAGAAACTATATGGTGTCCAGTTCCATCCCGAAGTAGTACATTCTCTGGGTGGTTTACCATTAATTCGCAACTTTGTTTATCATATCTGCGATTGTGAACCTACTTGGACAACAGAGGCATTTGTTGAAGAAGCAATTCGGGAAATTCGCGCCAGAGTTGGTGATAAGCGGGTACTGTTAGCCTTATCTGGGGGAGTTGATTCTTCCACCTTGGCGTTTTTGTTGTATAAAGCTATTGGGGAGCAATTGACCTGTGTGTTTATTGACCAAGGCTTTATGCGTAAATTAGAGCCAGAACGGTTATTGAAACTATTTAAAGAACAGTTTCATATTCCTGTAGAATATGTCATGGCGCGCGATCGCTTTCTCAACATGATAGAGGGGATCACCGACCCCGAAGAAAAACGCCGCCGCATCGGACATGAATTTATCCAAGTATTTGAAGAAACATCCAAACGCCTGGGACACTTTGACTATTTAGCCCAAGGTACACTATATCCCGATGTCATCGAGTCTGCTGATACCAACGTAGACCCCAAAACTGGCGAACGGGTAGCAGTAAAAATTAAGAGTCATCATAACGTTGGTGGTTTACCGAAAGACTTGCGGTTTAAACTTGTAGAACCATTGCGGAAACTCTTTAAAGATGAAGTCCGCAAAGTGGGGCGTTCCATTGGTTTACCAGAAGAAATTGTCCAACGCCAACCCTTCCCCGGCCCTGGTTTAGCAATTCGTATTTTAGGGGAAGTCACCCCCGAACGGTTAAATATTCTCCGTGATGCTGATTTAATTGTTCGCCAAGAAATTAACAAACGTGGTTTATATCACGATTTTTGGCAAGCCTTTGCCGTATTATTACCAATTCGCAGTGTTGGCGTAATGGGTGATAAACGTACCTATGCTTACCCCATTGTCCTCCGCATAGTTACCAGTGAAGATGGTATGACTGCTGACTGGGCGCGCATACCTTACGATATATTAGAAGACATTTCTAACCGCATTGTTAATGAAGTGAAAGGTGTTAACCGTGTGGTTTATGATATTACCTCCAAGCCACCTGGAACCATAGAATGGGAATAATTTTCGGGTAATTTAATCAACCACAGATGGACACAGATAAACACCGATTTATCAGTGTCCATTTTTTTTATCCATAAATTACATCATCACGAAGTGTTCATTTTTGAATTTATGTGGGAACAATAGCTTTAGGGAGATAAAAGGTCTATTTTTAGGATGTTATTTTAAAATTTGCCTCTTTTAGCTTTTCCCTAACTATAGATCAGTGCTGAAGTAATATTTATACATCATCCAATGAACACAGATAGAACTAGGAAAATAGCCAGCATTATTGAAAAGCGTCGTCCTTTGGTAAACAAAATTGCCGATACTGAGGCTAATTTAAAATCTCTTTCCTCAGAACTTAAAAATTTAGAAGCTTACCGCAATGAACTACTAACAAGAGTTGAGGACTGCAATGTTAAACAATCTTTACAAGAACTAGATTTTACAGAAATTCACAAGAAAATTGATGACGAATGTCAAAAAATTGGCACTCTTCGAGAACGGATTTCTCGCCACACTCTTAATATTGGAGTGATTGGATTCATGGGACAGGGAAAAAGTACACTACTTAAAAGTTTAAGTGGACTCACTGATAATGAAATTCCAGCATTAAAAGGAGGCGCTTGTACTGCTGTTCGCAGCACTATTGAAAATCACCAAGGAGAAATTGTAACTGAAGTTATCATACATTCAGAAAACTCCTTTCTTGAAGAAGTAATTTATCCTTACTATAAAGAGCTAGGTTTGGAAAATAAACCCCTAAACCTGAATGATTTTGCTCTGCAAAAATTTCCTCAAACTCAAGTAATCGATGCTAATGCTACCAATGAAAGAGCTAGTGCTACCAATGAAAGAATGTACAAACATCTCAAAGATGATTATCATTCTAATATAAATCAATACCAACATTTACTTCAGCCGGGACTTCCCCGTAGATTAATCATTAAAAAAGAAGAAATTTCCAAATATGTCATTCAAAAACGTGATCACTATGATAATTTACTTACTTTTGAACATCTAGCAGTACGAGAAGTCAAAATATTATGTCCTTTTAAAAATTCAGATGTCGGACAAATATCTTTAGTAGATTTACCAGGTTTAGGGGACTCCAAATTGGGAGATGAGCCTGATTTTAAATACTTTAGGAAATCAAGTTGATGTAGTTTTATTCATCCGCAGACCAGATTCATTAAGATATCAATGGGATAAATTAGATACAGACTTTTATGATAAAGCAGCAAAAGCTATGAATAATCTGTCAGACAGGTCTTTCATGGTTCTCAATCATAGTGTTAGGACTGATAACCTGGAAGGCTGTGAAAAGCTCAAGTCAACTATTGATACCATAAAAGTTGTCCAGTGTGAAATAGCTGATTGCTCCAATTCAGATGATGCTAACAGAGTTTTTGATATAATTCTCAACTATCTGACTAATCATATTGAGTCTTTAGATCAAAACTATGCTGCTGATTGTCAAAAGAATATTACCGAGCTTCAGAATACGGTGAAAGAAGCATTGTGCAAAGTACGAGGCATTTTTAATAAAATGTTGATAACCTCAGACGAAACTATATTTTTTAATTTGTTTAATGATTTGTTTGATGATTTTTGGGATGCAATCACAAATAGTTTAAAAGAGGATCTATTAGAAAAATTAAGCAACCGACGTGATGAAGGGGATGAAAATTTTAAGCAATCATTAGAAGCTATTTTTAAAGACTGTCGAAATAATCCTGGTATTCCCAATCTTCAAGAAATTCACAGAAAAGCTAATCAGTGTGGTTCTTATTCATCTGCATACAGTGACTTTTTGCATGAAATTCGCACAAGGCTATCTTATCGCTTTCTATCTCTAGATGATGGATTAAAACATACTATAGAAGGAATAAAAGCTCAAGTTACACAAGTTTTGGTTGAGAAGTGTTTTCTTGGAGGTTTGACAAGAGAAAGAGGTTCTAATTTTCTTAAATCCGTAGCCAACCAAATACCTAGTAACTTAAGTAGCCTTAAAGAAGGATTTCAAGTTATCTCAGATTTTCAAATTTCATACAGAGGCTTAGTTCAGCATAGAATCCGCAAACATCTTGATGGTTTAACTCCAAATTTAGCAGTACACATTCCCAGAAATCCATCAGATCAGGATGTTTTCGATACATTAGAAGTTATTTATCTAGAAGCAGTTTATAAATGTGAGCAAGCATTGCAAGATTTGCTTCCAGAACCCAGTCAAGCTGCATTTGCAATGGTAGAAGAATTTGTAGATAGACTGCTTCGGGCAGAAAAATCAAAGAAAGAATGGCGAATTTTCTTATTTGAAGTTCGGACACAAGTACGGCCAGAAGAATTTAAATTTTTAGTGGAAAATTCTCAAATCAAAGAAAAATGGTTAACTTTAATAGAAAAAACACTTTCAATAAATGAATCCAATAATATGTTATTTCTCAAATAGTATGCTAAGGTTCAAACAAATTTCTCAACGTTTAAAAACTATGTTCGCCAAATTATTTACAGCAAATAAAGAACCTAATCAAACATTGAAAATAACTATGTTAGGGGCTTCAGGTGTAGGAAAAACTAGCCTTTTAGCTTCTATGTATGACCAGTTTGATAAAATTATTGGACAGACAAATCTCCAACTTACAATGCCTGATGATGTAAAGAATGAAGTAAATCAGGCAATTATTACTCAACGGTTAGCAGAGTTAAAAAGATTTACTGGTAGTACCATTAAATTTACAGATGAAGTTACAGGTACACCTGAACCGCGTTCTTTCTTTTTTGATTTAGGAAAAACTGGCGTATCTCCTTCCTTAAGGCTTGAGTTTCAAGATTATCCAGGTTCTTACATAGACGGAACACAAAAGAATGTGGAGAACATAAACAAAGTTAAAACTTTTCTCAAAGAATCAGCAGCTGTTATTATTGCAATCGATACACCAGCTTTGATGGAAACTAATGGTGAATGGCATGAATACTTTAACATACCAGATACATTAAGAAATTTATTTAAACAAGCTTACCAAAATTTAGATTCCCCAAGGCTAGTAATATTTGTACCTGTCAAATGTGAAAGTTATCTGCAAAATGATAAAGATGCCAACAATTTGCTAAGATGTGTTAGAGAAAAATATGCAAATTTGCTTGAGTTTTTTAGTGCTGATGCTTTACTTCCTAATATCGCTGTAGTTGTTACTCCTGTGCAAACTTTAGGTAGTGTAATTTTTTCTAGCATTAAATATGACAAGGATCATAAACCTATTTTTTGCTTCTGCAAGCAAGATTATAAAGACGTATATCAGCCTAGAGATAATGAACAACCACTAAGATACCTTTTGCGCTTTTTACTAAGGTTACATATTGAAAAGCGGCGTGTGCCAATTATCAATTCCATACTAAATTATTTTGGTAGAGATAATGCATTGAAAGAAGCAATATTGGATTTCAGCAATGGCTGTAAAAATACTGGTGCTTTTGCAGTTTTGCAGGGTGCTAATTTACTTAAAATAAATAAAAGATAGTTATGCGTAAGATAGATATTTACGTTCAAAGCCGTGGATTGTCTCAAGATTATTATTGGCTAAAATGTTATGAGAAGGATGGTAACTCTTATAATGATCCTAATGATCCTCCTATTCCAGAAGAAGTTAATCATTTAATAGATAATAATGCATTTGCAATAGTTTTATGTAGAATTAAGGATGAGAATAAGTTACTTCTCCTAGTAAATGGTCTAGAATCTCAACGCACAGATAACCGAAATCGTAAAATTCGTAATTCTATAGTATGTGTAGGTGACAGTTCTGAGGAAAAATTTTTCTTGAATCTCACAATTGAAGCACTGTCAGACAAGTTAAGTAGCACAATAAATGCAATTGTAACAAAAGAGGATCAAGGCGGTTTTTTTGTAGAAAAAAATGAACTTAAAGAGTTTTTAAATCAACATTCAGAAGGAGGGCAAAAAAAACAAAAAGAAGTGCCAAAAGAACACCTTTACCAGAAATTTGGAAATCTTGACAAAAAACCAAAGTTAGCAGATGAACTTTTAACGTTAGGCTCTTTACCAAATAAAGATTCTTTATTGGTGGTGGTAACAGGAGTAAGTAAAAAGCAGCACTTACAAAAATATAAAGTTTGGCGAGGCTTATCAAGCCTAATTAATGCAGACGATGAAGCATGGGATAATGTACAGCAGGGAGTACCCGCAGACCAGTTAAAAAAAAATGATTTTTCATGTTTTATTAAAAGTTTTCCCCAACTATTTTTTACAAAAAAAGTCTTCGCTATAGTTTTAATTATTACAATAGCTATTATAGGTATTGTCTATCACAAATCTAGTATTAATTATCAAAAACAACAGTTAGAAAAGGAAGAAAAAACTTTAGATTATCGAAATCCTTTATTGGATAAGCACATTGAACCAAAACTATTACAGATTGAACAATTAAAATTTGACAAGCAACCAATTTATATGAAGATTACATACTAATTTCTTGACTTTTATAATGGAAAATATGAATTTAGTTGGCTAAATCAACTTCAGAAAATTTACCTGTTTTGAAGTGTAAATGGTGGGTTACGGCGTAATATCCTATTCATTTTTATCATGTCATATCGTGCGCCTAACCCACCCTACTATGCAAAAAAGGCGCACCAGAGTAAGAGTAGGGAGTTATTCGGGTAAAAAGTCTTGATGCAAAGATTCATCGGTGGTGAAGGGAGATTCTACAGGAAAGGTATCAAGTGATAATCCAGTTTCTATGGCTGCTTGTTGACGTGCATCTTGATAACACTCTGCAAATGTTTCAGAAAAGTAGTTTTTTAAACTTGGACTATCTTGCAAGTTTTTATTTAATCTCCGCCGATGCTCAAATATAGTAGAAAGCCAACTATTGGTGCGTTTGTCTGGCTGATATTTATATTTCAGCAAGTGCATTAATAAAATAACTAAATTACTTTCTAATGATCTTTTTTCACTTCTCCCCATACATTCAATTTCTTCAATGAGATTGGCTAAATCAACTTCAGCAAATTTACCTGCTTTGAGTTGTTCAGCCGTCGTCTCTAGCCAGAGATAAAAATCTTCGTCATAAAGTTGGGAGTTTGTTGAGACTTTTGGTTGAGGTGCTGTCATCTAATTTTTTCAACCTGCCAAAATTTAACCCATTGATAACAATATTTTAGATCAATTCTAACTTTAAATGAGTTACGAAAAAAAATCTAATCTCCCCTCTCCTTAGCAAGGAGAGGGGCTGGGGGTGAGGTTCTTTCAAGCACCCATACCTGAATATCGTTTTAATCCCGCACGCCACAGCAGACGATTTGCACCCAAAAACAACAATATCCAACCCACAAGTGATAAAAATCCCCGCACTACATCCACAGGTAGCCCCACTAAAAGACTAACTGGGAAATTAATCAAATAAGGAAAAGGCGTAAACATGACTATTGTTCGCACAGTTTCAGGAAACACATCTAAAGGCGCAATTAACCCTGACAAAAATAAATAAAATAACAGCCAAAAAGTTTCTAAAGCGCTAGCACGTTCTGTCCAAAAGGCGAACAGACCAAAGGTGTACTGAATTATAAACCGTAAGACAAAAGCTAACGTCACCGCTAACCCAAACAGCAAAAACTGCCCCAAATTCGGCAACCAAATAGCCTGGGGATAGAGGATGAAAAACAAGAAAACTAATAGCAATATAAACGGTATACGAGCAACTCTTTCAGAAATATGACCCGCCACGTGATGCCATACTGGGTCTATGGGTTGTAATAATCGGAATGACAGCTTACCCTCTACTACTTCCTTTTCAAAATCCCAAATTACCCAGACAACAGTAAGTTGCCTAACAAAGAAAACCGTAATAAAGTAACGGGCAAAATCCACAGGTGTTAAACCAAACTGTCCACCTTGTGCCGCCTGTATCCATACACCCATGAGGATAATTGGCAAAGCCCCAGCCAAAACCCATAATATCAATTCTGCCCGATACTCAAGCATATAGGCGTAGTAAACAGAAAGAAATGTCAAGATTTTTCTAATAATTTTTTTCACAGAAATTTTAAAATTCCCTAGTTTTAACTATAAGGTACTACTCAGCACCAAGCCCTGGCGATTAGAATATTGCTAACGCAACGCCAAGGGCGAACGCGGCTATACAAACAAAGTCCGCCTACGCGGACTAACGGAAAAACAAGGGTTTTGAACCCACGTAGGTGGGTTTCGCCTGTGTAGCCGTGACTTCCAGTCGCCAGGTGCAAGATATGAGTTACACTACACCTGCATGAAAAACCCTGCCAATCACTTCTTCTATTGCCGGCTCAGTCACTGTTAAGTCGATGACTTCTAAATCATTCAAAATCTGGGATACTGTGCGAGTTAGCGCTTCTCGCTGTACCATAAAGCTGACTGCACGCCCCTCTAAAAGTTTGACATCACCATAAAACATGAGTTTTTCTCTGGGTAGCGGTTCGGCTAACTCAATATGAATTTCCCGGTAGGGGGCGAAATTTTTCAGCAGTCCATCTAGACTACCGTCATACATCAACTTTCCTTGGTGAATCAACAGCACACGCTCACATAAAGCAGTAATATCAGCCATGTAATGACTTGTTAATAATACAGTGGCTTGATAACGCTGATTGTACTCGCGCAAAAAATCGCGCACCGCTACCTGTGCATTTACATCGAGTCCTAATGTCGGTTCATCCAGAAATAAGACATGAGGATGGTGCAAAAGTGCTGCTAACAGTTCTGCTTTCATCCGTTCACCTAATGACAATTTCCGCACTGGTTGGGTCAGCTTACCTTCTAAGGTCAGCATCTCTGTTAATTCCCCGACTCGCTTTTGAAATTCTTTATTAGAGATGTTGTAAACAGCAGCATTAATTTTCAAAGAATCGAGTGCTGGTAAGTCCCACAGTAACTGCTGTTTCTGCCCCATTACCAAGGTGATTTTTTGCAGAAATGCCTCTTGGCGCAGAAATGGTTCGTATCCCGCTACTCTGACTTTACCTTCCGAAGGATGAATTAACCCTGTAAGCATTTTTAGGGTGGTGGTTTTACCTGCACCATTTGGCCCCAAAAAACCCACCACTTCACCAGGTGCTATTTCAAAGGAAACATCTTGTACTGCTTTAATGGGGCGGTAGGTACGCCGAAAAAAGTGGGTGAGTGTGCCTTTTAGCCCTGGTTCTTTAACAGCTACTGGGTAAAATTTACTCAGATTTTCAACGGTGATAATTGACATAATTTTATATTGAAACTACAGATAAATACAGATAAGCACTTCAATTATTTATCTGTATTGATGATTGCTTTGGCAAACACAAGGGTTACTTTAAACGCCCAGACCGCAAAATACTAAAAACTAGCCACAAACCTAATAAACTAGCCGCAGCAAACAAGACACTACTCAAAAAGGAAAGTTGAGTGGTTTGGGTTTTGGTGGAAATAATGGCTGCTCCCATAATTAGAGAACCTACTAAGATGCTAAAGGATAATCTGTTAGCGGCATCATCTAGAGTGCGCCGCATACCATCTAAACCACGCAGGGAGAGATTCCACTGTAAGGTTTCGGATGTAACTCGATCTAATAACAGTTCAATTTGCCGGGGAAATTGTAATGATAAACTCTTAATATCTAAGGCTGTTCTTAATAGCGATCGCACTGGATTATCGCCTAATAATTGCCGCCGAAACAAGTCTGTAATTAATGGCTGTACTTCGTCAAATAAGTTAACTTCTGGGTTGAATGCACGGGCTACCCCCTCTAAATTTGCCAGGGTTTTAGCATATAAACCCATATTGCTGGGTAAGCGAATTTTATTGTTACGGGCGACTTGCAAAATTTCATAAATTACCTGACTGAAATTCATTTCACCCAAGTTGACATTATGATACTTCCGCAACATCCGATCATAATCATTTTCTAACCGTGACAAAATCACCGGCTGAGAAGAATCGGCTAACTGTAAAGTTAATTGCGCGCATCGCCCCGCATCTAAATCAATGATTGCTAAGAGCATTTCTGTTAATATCTGCTGAGTGCGGGGATCAAGCCTACCCACCATGCCACAATCTAAAAGGGCAATGCGACCATCTGCGAGATAAAATAAATTTCCAGGATGGGGGTCAGCATGAAAGAAACCATCAATATATAATTGCTGGAAAAAAGCTCGAAATAACAAAGTCGTGATTTCTTGACGTTGTGTATGAGCAGTTTTACCGTTTTCAATGCTGACTAAATTCGCTGACAGCAACGGGACTCCATCCAGCCATTCCATGACTAATAACTTTTCGGTGGTGATGTCCCAAAAAATTTCTGCAACTACCAGTTGTGTGGGATCAAACCAGTGACTACGAGATAAATTACCTCGCAGCTCGTCGGTAAAACCAGCTTCTAGGGTAAAATTTAACTCGTCTTCTAAAGCTTTGGTAAATTCTGCCGCGACGGATTTAATTTCGTAGGTTTGCCCAAAATCTGTGCGGGCGACTAAATCAGCAATTCCTTGAATTAAAGCAATATCTTGAGCAACAGTGAGCGCAATTCCCGGACGTTGCACTTTCAAAGCTACTTCTCGACCATCTACCAATGTGGCGCGATGAGTCTGGGCGATTGATCCCGCCGCTACTGGTACAGGATTAATGACACGGAAGGTTTCTTCCAGGGGGCGTTTGAGGTGCTTACGGATGAATACTTCTACTTCTGTCCAAGGAACTGGCGGTACTTCGTCTTGGAGAGTGGAAAGTTCTTCAATGTAGGCGGCGTTGAGTAAGTCGGGACGGGTAGAAAGTAGCTGACCCAGCTTGACATACACTGGCCCCAAATCCACAAGAATATTCTTTAAAACCGCAGGTGTGGGTAGCTGGGGTTCATCAGCTTTACCACCAGTCAGCAGCCTTCGCATATAGTCCCAGCCATTGCGAAGGACGACTTCGATAATTTCTCTTTGACGAGGAACAGTTTGGGTGAGGAACATTGTGGGGAAATGGGGATATGAGGGGGATGGAAAGATTAGGGAATGGAGAAGAATTTGCTGTATCTTTTAGTCTTTAGCCCCTATTCCCTAATCCCTAGTCTTGAAAACAGACATTCCAGTTATAATAGAGGCAACAAATCTTTAACCTCTGCTCAGGGTTTTAACTCTTCAAGCTTAACAGTTACAAGAGTTCAGTAAATCGGGGATCATTTGCGAGGGTTTTGAGAATCTGCTTAATTTCTTGGGTACGATTTTTGTTGACAACTAGAGTAACGTTGCGATCGCGCACAATCACCACATCCTCTAAACCAATTGTAACAATTACATCTTCTGAATTAGTAGCATAAACAATCGCACCCTGCGTATCTAACCCTACATGGGTAGCTAGTTCCACATTGGGATTATCGGCTTTTTTCAGTAAGCGCTCCAGTGCATTCCAGTCTCCTAAATCATCCCAACCAAATTCAACTGGCAAGACGTATGCTAAATTTGTTTTTTCCATGAGTGCATAGTCTATACTCTGTTTAAGCAACTGAGGATATATATCAGGGCCTTGTTGTTCTAAGGGTTCGATGATTTCTGGTGCATGGGTATATAGTTCCTTGAGAACAACCCCAGCCCGAAACACGAACATTCCACTATTCCAGCTAAAACGCCCCGTAGATAAAAAAGCTTCTGCTGTTTCACGGTTGGGCTTTTCAGTAAAGCGGTTGACGTGATAGGCTGGCAAATCATTAAAGCTACCAATGTTTTCGCCTTGTTCAATGTAGCCGTAACCAGTTGATGGGAAAGTAGGCTTGATTCCCAAAGTGACAATCGCCTCCGTGTTTGCCGCTAGTTGGGTAGCAGCATCTAAGGTGCGTTTAAACGCTTCTTGATCAGCTATCCAGTGGTCAGAAGGAAAAAAGCCGATGATAGCGTCTTCTCCGTAACGCTTCTTAATTTCTAAACTTGCCCAAGCCACGGCTGCGGCGGTGTCTCGCCCTTGTGACTCAATTAATAAATTTTGAGATGGCAGTTCAGGTAGTTGTTGTCTCACCCCGGCGGCTACCTGACTGGAAGTAATCACCCAGAGGTCATTCCAACCGTTTGTAACTGTAATTAGTCTATCGGCAGTTGCTTGTAATAGACTTCTAGAGCTACCATCAAGACTTAAAAATTGTTTGGGTCGGTCTTTGCGACTCAGGGGCCAAAAACGCTCACCTTTGCCACCGGCAAGAATTACAGGGAACAGTGAATTACTCATGTTGTCATACACACCTAGCTCAGATCATTATCAGTGTACAGTGAGCTTTTGCCCTGGCAAGCTTTATGGCTTCGATTAACATACCTTTAGGGAGTGGTTGAGTGGGGAGATAATTTGTGATTAAACAATTTCAATGGTCAGACAATCAGGTGCCGTCTCAACAAGTACCAGAATTAGAACTAGAACTAGAGGAAAGACCTCAACAAGTACAATGGGCAGAAAATGAGCTAGGAATTCAGCAGCCATCAGCCTCAAATCTGGAGGTAGTAACTCATGATCCAGAAAATGTTTCCCGTAGTGTTGTTGACTCTGTGGGTGCAATTCCCAACGAGCTTTACGAGAGATTAGGCTTAACCATGCCTCGATGGCTACTGTGGACACTGACAGTAGCGGTGGGGATAGTTTTGTCAGGTCTGCTGGTATCGACTTTGGCGCTGTGGACTCCACTGTGGAGCAATTTAGACCGAACAGATGAAGAATTAGGATTTTCTGGCAAAGATGACCAGAAAGTGCCATTGCCAGGGGATGTATGGGGAAATATCCTCCAGTATAAACTATCACGACCGATGAATATCTTAATTATGGGAGTTGATCCCATTCAAGGTACGGTTGATGGTTCACCAGAAAGTTTTGCTGGCACTAGCGATACTATGTTGCTAGTCAGGCTCAACCCTAGTGATAAAACTATGCGGGTATTGTCAATTCCCAAGGATACGATGATTGCTATCCCCGAAAAAGGGTTGACTAGGGTCTCTGATGCCAATGCTCAAGGAGGTCCTGTTTTGGCAGCACGGGTAGTCAGCCGGACTTTAAACAATGCCCCTATTCATCGTTATATCCGTATTTCTACGAGTGGTTTAAGGCAGCTAGTTGATCAATTGGATGGGGTTGATGTCTTTGTACCCCAAGAAATGGAATATAAACACACCAGCAGTCAGTTATCTATTAATTTGGTCAGTGGTTGGCAAACTCTTGATGGTGAAAAGGCGGAAGCGTTTGCCCGGTTCCGAGAAGCCGGACTAGGGGATCTACCTAGAGTACAACGACAGCAAGCCCTGATCACAGCGTTACTGCAACGTCTCAATAGTCCTACTGTTTTACCTAGATTACCGCAATTAACCCGCCTGATGCGGAAATATTTTGACACAAATCTCAAAATAGAAGAAATGATGGCTTTGGCAAATTATTCTGTGAACCTGGAACGGGATAATTTGCAAATGACTATTCTGCCGGGTAATTTCAGCCGATTCAGTCAAGATCCCAATAGTTATTGGCTAAATCTGAATGGACAACAGAATCTATTGAATAATTATGTTGGGGTAGATGTACCTGGGATGAAGCCAGATTTGCGTCCAGTTAATAACCTCACAATTGCGATTCAAAACGCTTCCAATCAACCTCAGCTAACTGAAAAGGTGATTGAGGATCTCAAAGAAAAAGGTTTTACAAATGTTTATGCGGTGTCGGATTGGCCTGATACCCAAAGGCAAACTCAGATTATAGTCCAAAAAGGCGATCGCGTTTCTGGACTTGAACTACAACAAGTCATCGGCTTGGGTCAAATTGACGTGTCGTCCACCGGGGATTTAGGATCTGATCTGACAATTCGGATCGGTAAAGATTGGAATTAGTCATTAGTCATTAGTCATTGGTCATTAGTCATTGGTCATTATTTGACTTTTAGTTTCCGCGTAGCGGTAAGAGTCTATTAGACTATTGGCTAATGATGATCAATTAAGTTTGTAAAGTTATGAAAAAGTTTTTACTGCGATTATTAAGTTTGTGTGTGATTTTCGTGTTGGCTTGGTTATGGGTGTTGATCAATCCTCAACCGGCTTTTGCTCAAATCAACACCATTAATTACAGCAATGCTAGTCTCCAAAATCGTGATTTTTCTAACACCGATTTAGCTGGTGGCACTTTTGTGGCGGCGGAAATGCGGGGGGCAAATTTTCAAGGTGCAAATTTAAAAAATGCGATTCTGACTAAGGGTGTTTTACTCAATGCTAATTTGGAAAATGCCAATCTTGAAGGCGCTTTAGTTGACCGTGTAACGATGGATGGGGCAAATTTAAAAAATGCTATTTTCACCGAAGCGACTATGACCCGGAGTCGGTTTTTTGATGCGGATATTACTGGGGCGGATTTTACTGATGCTTTGATAGATCGGTATCAAGTTTCTTTAATGTGCGATCGCGCTGAGGGCGTAAATCCAGTTACAGGGGTAGCGACACGGGATAGTTTGGGATGTAGGTAATGGGGAGTGGGGAGTAGGGAGTGGGGAGTAGGGAATGGGGAGTAGGGAGTGGGGAGTAGGGAGTAGGAAATAATATAATTACGAATTACGAATTAGTTAAAATTAGTGACAAAAGAAGATCCGAAACCTTCTCGTTCTTTTGCGGGAATTGCTGGCATTGTAGCGGCGGCTACATTAATTAGTAAAGTATTTGGTTTGGTGCGACAGCAGGCGATCGCAGCTGCTTTTGGTGTGGGTGCGGCGGCTACAGCTTATAGTTATGCTTACATTATCCCTGGTTTTCTGTTAATTCTACTGGGTGGTGTCAATGGACCATTACACAGTGCGGTTGTCAGTGTCTTAGCCAAGCGCAAACGGGAAGAAGGCGCACCACTGGTAGAAACAGTCACAACTCTGGTGGGTGGATTACTGTTGCTGGTGACGGTGGCTCAGATTTTCTTTGCTGATACAATTATTGATATTGTTGGTTATGGCTTAGAACCTACAACAAGAGCGATCGCCATTCAACAGATCCGCATCATGGCCCCAATGGCTTTATTTGCGGGTTTAATTGGCATTGGTTTCGGCACTCTCAACGCCGCCAATCAATATTGGTTACTTTCAATCAGTCCCTTATTATCCAGTATTACTGTCATTGCCGGCATTGCCATCTTAACTGGGCAACTAGGTAAAGATATTATTAAACCAGAATACGCCCTCATTGGTGGTATGGTCTTAGCCTGGGGAACCCTAGCCGGGGCGATTCTCCAGTGGGTGGTACAGCTAATTGTGCAGTGGCGCTTAGGACTGGGTACATTACGCCTGCGGTTTGATTTTAAATCCCCTGGGGTGCAAGAAGTCATTAGAATCATGACACCAGCAACAATTTCCTCCGGGATGATGCCCATTAATGTCGCCACTGACCTATATTTTGCTAGTCCGATTCCCGGTGCGGCGGCTGGTTTTAACTATGCCAATCTCCTCGTGCAGACTCCTTTGGGCATTATTTCTAATATTATTCTGCTACCTCTGTTACCAATGTTTGCAAAACTAGCTGATCCAGAACATTGGCCAGACTTAAAACTACGCATTCGCCAAGGAATTTTACTCACCGCCGTGACTATGCTACCTTTAGGGGCGCTGATGATTGTGTTATCTGTGCCAATTGTGCAGATAGTATATGAACGGGGTGCTTTCAAACAAGAAGCTACACAGTTGGTTTCATCCCTGCTGATTGCTTACGGTATTGGGATGTTTGTTTATTTGGGGCGTGATGTTTTAGTCCGGGTGTTTTACGCCTTGGGCGATGGACAGACACCTTTTCGCATTAGTATTTTTAACATTTTCCTCAACGCTGGACTAGATGCGATTTTAGTGAAACCTTTTGGCGCGACTGGTATTGTGTTAGCAACAGTAGGCGTAAATTGCAGTTCGATATTAATGCTGTTATGGTTACTTGACCGCAAACTCAATGGTTTACCTTGGCGTGAGTGGAGTTTGCCAATTTTGGGTTTGACTGGGGGTAGTGTTGTCGCTGGGTTAGCTAGTTTTGGGACTTTGGTCAGTTTGCAGCAATTGTTAGGTACGCAGGGATTAATCATTCAACTGTTGCAGTTGTGTGTATCAGGCTTTGTAGGGATTTCTGTATTTGCCATCATTGTTTCATTCTTGAAAATACCAGAGGTGAATACTTTTGTGGTGCGGATGCGGCAGAAATTTTTGAAGAGATGATTGTTTACCAGATTTTTCATCCTTAAGTGTCTGGTTTTCCGGAGTTATAGCGGTTATCAGTTAAGTGAGATACAAGAACCCCACCCCCAACCCCCTCCCCGCAAGCGAGGAGGGGGCTATGATGTACTTCATTGAAGTGCATACCGCTATAATTGTTTAATAATAACAACAGATGTTCTACAGTCAAGGAATGAGAACATCAGGAGAAAGATGATTATGGGTCTGTTTGATCAAATTATCGGTGCTGTGAGCAATCCCAATCAACAAGCTAGTTTAGGTCAACTCGGCAGTATTATTAACACTGTTAATCAGCTGAGTAATGCCACTGGTACAAATCCTTCAACGATACAATCTGTCGTTGGTGTAGTAGGTAATTATGTACGTTCTGCTTTACAACAGAAGCAAGCCTCAGAAGGTAATGAAGCAACCCAAGCATTAGTTAATCAATATGCTGGTACTTCTTCTAACCCTCAAGCCGTCAGTTCCCTGTTTTCCCCTCAAATCCAACAGCAGGTAGCACAGATAGCTTCTCAACATACAGGATTAGATACTGGTACAATTATGCAATTGTTACCTGTGATTGTGCCTATAGTATTAAATTTATTGCAATCTGGTGCTAATACCCAAAATTCCCAAACTAGTGGAAATTCTGTATTGAATTCTTTCTTGGATGCCAACGGCGATGGAGATGTGAATGTTGCCGACGCTATTCAATTGTTTAGTAAATATGTTGGCAGGTAGTCGGAAAAATTGTAAAGTCAAGAAAAGTCCTAAGTATTGACCTACTCAACTCCCCCTATGACTACCGCACCCTTAAGCTGGCAAGAACTAGAAACCCTCACGGACTATCAAATAGATACTGTTAATGGTCTCACCAATGCTAGAGCCAGGTTACGCTTGTTTGGTCAGCCCGAATCTAATGTGCGGGTAACGCTGTACCGCGATAACCACGCCTGGTGTCCTTACTGTCAAAAAGTTTGGTTATGGCTAGAGGAAAAACAGATCCCCTATCGCATCGAAAAAGTGACAATGTTCTGCTACGGGGAAAAAGAAAGTTGGTACAAACGTAAGGTTCCATCAGGAATGCTCCCTGCGATTGAGCTAGATGGACGGATTATTAAGGAAAGCGATGATATTTTGCTCGCTTTGGAACAGGTTTTTGCTCCATTGAGCCAAGGGATGGAAGACCGCAAGGTGCTGCCTCTACGTCAATTAGAACGACTTTTATTTAGAGCTTGGTGCGTTTGGCTGTGTTCTAAAGCCGCTTCCTCTCAACAAGAACAACGCAACCGAGAACAATTTATCGCAGTGGTGGCTAAGGTCGAGGAGGCTCTGGGTAGCACCCCAAGCCCTTACTTTCTCGATAGCTTCGGTATTGTTGATGTGATTTTTACGCCATATCTGGAACGGATGAATGCGAGTCTTTACTACTACAAGGGCTACTCGCTGCGAGAGGAAAACCCTCGGTTAAACGCATGGTTTGCGGCGATGGAAAGCCGACCTACTTACTGCGGTACTCAGAGCGACTTTCACACCCACGCACATGATTTACCGCCCCAGATGGGGGGCTGTTGGGAAAACGGCGAACCCCAGATGCTTCTCAATAAAGCGCGGGTGGATAATGGTCCTTGGTTTGGACTACCAGATGTTTCTTATCCAGAACCCGAAAACTCCCGCATGGAAGCTCTGCAAAGAACTATCAAACATCGCATCAATATTATCCGAGTTAACCCCTTAGATGATAATTTGTTTGAGCAAGCGTTACGTTGTGCTTTAACTCAGATGATGACTGGTGAAGACTGTGTACCTCCATCGGGGTCTGATGTGGCTTTACGATATTTGCGCGATCGCATTAATGTACCACGAGATATGTCCATCTACGCAGCCAAGCGATTGAGGGAATCTCTGGAGAAAACCGCAGCCCTTGCAGGTAATGGACAGCCAGCCCCCATTCCCATTCAGCATCGACGAGATCAAGACCCGTCTAACTTTGTAAATTAATGTTTAGCAGCTTCTAGTTCATAAGACCTAATCAGAACCATTCTTAGCCTATCTAAATCATCAACGGAAGAAATTGTTATCTTTGACCATGCTTCCCCTGTAGGTGCTGTGACTTCTTGAACTAGGAAACTTGACGCTAAATTTTTCACCTCATTTATACTGAGTCGGGCAATAAAAGCCTTCTTTGTTGGAGTTAAATACAGTCGTAAAAACCACCATTTGACTTTCCCCAAGTTAATGCCGAAATAATTTACTGTATTTTTATATTGAATTTGCAATTTATAGCTTCTAGATTTTTGAATAATTGTTTGGATTTTTTCAAAAGCTGCTAATTCTTCTGCTTCAATATTTGGTTCATCAGACTGATAAACATTAATAGATTTAACGGACTGTGCCATTTCTTGATTGAGGGAACTTGTCATCAATTCTAATACACCAAATTGAATAGATTTTTTAATAATAGGTTGGAATTTTTCAATCACCTTAGCAGTAATTCGACCGGGAATTTCATAACCAGGAGCTACTGTACCAAGTTCACTCACTAAAAAACGCACAAATCCTTCCGAGGGAGAACGTAAAACATTCCCAATCAGTTGAGTGATAGCTTTTACATAGATCATTTCTTCAGCATGATGACTAATAGCTTCAATATCAAAGATATTGCGGTGAAAAAACTGGATATTCTCAATATCTTTAGTCTGATATTCAAGAATATTAAAAATGAAAAATGGCTCCTTATCCATGACATTTTTATGACGTAAATCTGTAAAGAACCGATAATCGATTCCGTTAGTAACAATAGCAATCTTTGTTGTTAAAAGACCATTGAAATAACGACTTAACTGCCCATCATGTGCCTCAGCTTTTTCACCATAGGCTTTAGCTTCTACTAACATGACAATAGAACCATTTATAGCTAAAGCATAATCTACCTTTTCAAACTGTCCTGCTTTTTTTATAGCAAAATCTGCAATATATTCTGGTATCACTTCACTAGGATCATGAATATCATAACCAAGGGCGCTTAAAAAAGGGACAATTAGCGCCATCTTAGTGGCTTCTTCACCAAAAACATTGTCTATTCGCTTACGTACTTGTTTAGATAATTTAGTAATATCTTCAGCAAATCCCATATAGGCAAACCTTAATATAATTAAAAAAAAATTATTATTTTGTGTAAGTCATTATACAAGACAACAGCGTGGTTTGGTTCAGGACTCAATACTTTTCGGTTAAGGTTTTGTTCGCGTAGCGTGCCGTAGGCAATCCCCCCAACCCCCCTTGAAAAGCAGGGCTAAAGTCCTCAAAGTCCCCCTTGTTAAGGGGGATTTAGGGGGATCTCCAATGTGCAAATATCGTTAACCGAACAGTATTAGTTCAGCAATAACAACAACCAAAAAAATGATTCACAAACACAAAGATCCCCGACTTCTTGAAGAAGTCGGGGATCTGATTCGCTAAGTCAAAAAATTAATGAAATCCTAAAAATGGTTTAATGTCAACCATTAATAAGGCCATTTCCAATCGCGAATGTCCGGCATATCATCACCGTATTTCTGAATGTAATGCTTGTGTTCAATCAGCTTATCTTCTAACATCTGCTTGACATAAGCAGCTCTAGAACCTAGTTGTGGTACGCGGTCAATTACGTCCATTACTAGATGAAAGCGATCAAGATCATTCAGCACTACCATATCAAATGGAGTAGTGGTAGTTCCTTCTTCTTTATAACCACGCACGTGTAAGTTTTTGTGGTTGGTTTGGCGATAAGTTAGACGATGAATTAGCCAGGGATAGCCATGAAAAGCAAAGATGATCGGTTTATCTGTGGTAAAGATGGTATCAAATTCTTTGCTGCTTAAACCGTGGGGATGCTCACTTTGGGGCTGTAGTTTCATTAAATTGACTACGTTCACTACCCGCACTTTTAATTCGGGGAAGTGCTGGCGGAGAATATCCACGGCGGCTAAGGTTTCTAAGGTGGGAACGTCCCCAGCACAAGCCATGACTACATCTGGTTCGCTACCTTTATCGTTACTAGCCCATTCCCAAATACTTAAGCCCTTGGTGCAGTGCTTGATAGCGGCATCCATATCTAAGTATTGTAATGATGGCTGCTTACCTGCAACGATGACGTTTACATAGTGGCGACTTCTCAAACAATGGTCTGTGACTGATAGCAAAGTATTCGCATCGGGTGGTAAATATACGCGAATAATCTCGGCTTTTTTGTTGAGTACATGGTCGATAAAACCAGGGTCTTGGTGAGAGAAACCGTTGTGGTCTTGTCGCCAAACGTGTGAAGTTAGTAAGTAGTTGAGGGAAGCAATGGGTCGCCGCCAAGGGATATCACGGGTGGTTTTCAACCATTTGGCGTGCTGGTTGAACATTGAGTCAATGATGTGGATAAAAGCCTCATAGCAGGAGAAAAATCCGTGACGACCTGTAAGTAAATAGCCTTCTAACCAGCCTTGACAATTGGTTTCACTCAGGACTTCCATCACCCGACCGTTAGGAGACAAATGTTCATCTTCTGGGAGGATGTCGGCTACCCAAGTCCGGTCTGTAACTTCTAAAACAGCACCGAGGCGATTTGAGGCTGTTTCGTCAGGTCCAAAGATGCGAAAGTTGCTGCTTTCTTCGTTGAGTTTCATCACATCCCGCAGGAACTCTCCCGTTACTTGGGTAGCTGCGGCATAAGTTGTACCTGGGTGACTAACATCAACAGCATAGTCTGGGAAATCGGGCATTTTTAGATCCCGCAACAGCGCACCGCCGTTGGTGTGGGGATTGTCGCCCATGCGTCGATGTCCTTGGGGCGCTAGTTCTGCTAGTTCGGGAATGAGTGTTCCGTTAGCATCGAAGAGTTCTTCTGGTTTGTAACTCCGCATCCAGTCTTCGAGTAATTTCAGGTTTTCTGGGTTGGCGGTGACACTACCAAATGGGACTTGATGCGATCGCCAGGAACCTTCGGTTTTTTTGCCGTTAACTTCTTTGGGGCCTGTCCAACCTTTGGGGGTTCTGAGGATAATCATCGGCCACTGGGGACGCTTGCTGAAACCGTGTACACGGGCTTCTCTCTGGATGCTTTGAATTTCCGCGATCGCAATATCTAAAGTTGCAGCCATTTGCTGGTGAACATCGGCGGGTTCAACACCTTCGACAAAATAAGGTTTGTAACCATAACCTAAAAAGAGGTTTTCCAATTCCTCATAACTCAATCTTGCTAATAGGGTGGGGTTAGCAATTTTATAACCATTCAGGTGCAAAATCGGCAGGACTGCACCATCATGGACAGGATTGAGAAATTTGTTGGAATGCCAACTTGTCGCTAAAGCCCCGGTTTCTGCTTCACCATCGCCTACAACAGCCGCCACAATTAAGTCTGGGTTATCAAAAGCCGCACCATAAGCATGAACAAGAGCATAACCCAGTTCACCACCTTCATGAATTGAACCAGGGGTTTCTGGTGCTACGTGGCTAGGAATACCGCCAGGAAAAGAGAACTGTTTAAATAGTTTCTTCATTCCCTCAGCATCCTGGGAAATGTTAGGATAGTATTCGCTGTAAGTCCCTTCTAGGTAAGTATTAGCTACTAGTCCAGGTCCGCCATGACCGGGACCTGCAATGTAAATTGTGTTGAGGTCGTACTTTTTAATAACCCGGTTGAGATGAACATAAATAAAGTTCAGCCCTGGTGTGGTTCCCCAATGTCCCAGAAGTCGGGGTTTAATGTGTTCCGGTCTTAACGGTTCTTTGAGTAGGGGATTGTCGAAGAGATATATTTGCCCAACTGAAAGATAGTTAGCCGCACGCCAGTAAGCGTTTATTTTCCGCAGTTCTTCATCTGCTAAGGGCTTGGCTTGTGGGGTACTTGTTAAAGTCATATTCAACTCCATTGCGAAATTATTTTGATAAATTCTTCAGTCTGCCAGTTTAGGTATTTGTGTTACACAGGCCATCTGACTCACGAAGAATTTCTCCAGTTATTGCGGGAACATTAGGCAGAATTATTGATTACTGAATTTCTAGTAATTTGACTTGATGTCGTGAATTTACTTATGTGTCTAGGGTAATCTTCTCAGGGAAGATGGAATAAATTTGTACCAAGTCTTGTCAGGGTATAGCGCAGGGTACGCCTACAAAAAGCAAACAGGAGTTCTATTTAAGTAATAATTGTTAACCGCCTCTGTTGTCTCTAGGAAAGGCTAACAAATTTAGTATCATATTAAAAGGTTTTTAATATTAATTTTAAGTTTAATTTAATCTTCTGCATTAAACATAAGAAATGATCTGCTCATACTTGGAAAATTTTCTATGGTTTCCATTTATAAGTATTACTTTTGATAGATGTAAATTATACAGGGGAAATCTGATTTTATTTTTCTGCTGAGTTAAAGCACTAGAGAAAACTGACCTGCGGATATTGCTCTATACTTAGGGGTATAATCACAACCACAATAAAGCAGTACGGCTGTTCTACTAGAACCGTAGTAAAGATAGTATTATGAAGGATTGTTTCAACGAAGAAGCAGAGGGAAATGACCAAAAGAGGTAGGGGAGAAGAGGAACGGGGTAGGGTGCAGGAGAGAAGAGGAATCGTTGTTAAGTAACCGCAAGTTTAAAGTAATTTCTTACTCCCCCTTGCACCCTGCTCCCCTGCCTCTTAATTCCCCCCCTGCTCCCTGCACCCTGCTCCCCTGCCTCTTAATTCCCCCCCTGCTCCCTGCTCCCCTGCCTCTTATTCCAGCCGCCTCTTACTATCACCAAGCCGATATGTCAGATCAAAAGCTAGCCCCATCCTTAAATGGACATCTTCCTCATTCTCACCACAACAGCCAGAATACCATTCGGATTCGGGGTGCTAGGCAGCATAATCTGAAGAATATTGACTTGGAATTACCGCGCGATCGCCTGATTGTATTTACTGGGGTTTCTGGTTCGGGTAAATCTTCTTTAGCCTTTGATACCATTTTCGCAGAAGGTCAAAGGCGTTATGTAGAGTCCCTCAGCGCCTACGCGCGGCAATTTTTAGGTCAATTAGATAAACCGGATGTGGAAGCCATTGAAGGCTTAAGTCCCGCCATTTCCATCGATCAAAAGTCTACCTCCCATAATCCTCGTTCCACGGTGGGGACGGTGACGGAAATTTACGATTATTTGCGACTGTTATTTGGTCGCGCTGGTGAACCCCATTGTCCGATATGCGATCGCTCTATTGCACCCCAGACCATCGATGAGATGTGCGATCGCATCTCCGATTTACCAGACAAAACTAAATTCCAAATTCTTGCGCCTGTTGTCAGAGGTAAAAAAGGAACTCACCGCAAGCTGATATCAAGTCTCGCTTCTCAGGGTTTTGTGCGGGTGCGTGTGGATGGAGAAGTCCGCGAACTGTCAGACTCGATTGAATTAGATAAAAATATTACCCATACTATCGAAGTTGTTATTGACCGCTTGGTGAAAAAAGCTGGTATTCAAGAGCGTTTGGTTGATTCTCTGTCTACGTGCTTAAAACAGTCTGGTGGGATTGCTACCATTCTTGTCAGCTTGACTTCTGAGAATGGGGAAGATACAGAAGAGGAATTAGTATTTTCAGAAAACTTTGCTTGTCCGGTTCACGGGGCGGTGATGGAAGAGTTATCGCCGCGCCTGTTTTCCTTTAACTCGCCTTATGGTGCTTGTCCCCACTGTCACGGTATCGGCACTTTAAAGACATTTACGCCTGATTTGATTGTACCAGACCCCGACGCACCAATTTACGCGGCGATCGCGCCTTGGTCAGAAAAAGATAATTCTTATTATTTGGAATTACTTTATAGTGTGGGACAGACTACTGGGTTTGAGTTACAAGCTAAGTGGAATCAGCTAACAGTAGAACAGCAGCACACTGTTATGTATGGAGAGAAGGAGGAACGAACCGCAGAGGCACGGAGGACTCAGAGTTTTAAGGGTGTGATTCCGATTTTGCAACGTCAATATGAAGGTGGGACGGAGTTAGTTAAGCAGAAGTTAGAGCAATATTTGGTTGATCAACCTTGTGAAGTTTGTGGGGGGAAACGGTTAAAACCAGAGGCTTTAGCGGTACGATTGGGACAATATGGAATTAAAGATTTAACTGAAGTTTCGATTCGGGATTGTCGGGAAAGAATAGATTTGTTAGAATTGAGCGATCGCCAAATTCAAATTGCCGATTTAGTCTTAAGAGAAATTAAAGCTAGACTACAATTTTTGTTAGATGTTGGCTTAGATTATCTTACTTTAGATCGTCCCGCCATGACTCTTTCTGGTGGAGAAGCCCAACGCATTCGGTTAGCAACGCAAATTGGTTCTGGTTTAACTGGAGTGCTTTACGTTTTAGACGAACCAAGTATTGGTTTGCATCAACGAGATAATGGACGGTTACTCAAAACTTTAACTAAATTACGCGATTTAGGTAATACTTTAATAGTCGTTGAGCATGATGAAGAAACCATCCGTGCCGCCAATTATATCGTTGATATTGGACCCGGTGCAGGAATCCACGGCGGAAATATTGTTTCCCAAGGTGATTTAGAAACTTTACTAGCAGCAGAAGATTCCTTAACAGGTGCTTATTTATCTGGAAGAAGAGTAATTTCTACACCAGAGGAACGGAGAAAAGGAAACGGGCGCAGCTTAGGAATTAAAAATGCTCATCGCAATAATTTAAGAAATATCGATGTCGAAATTCCTTTAGGTAAACTTGTCGCTGTAACTGGTGTTTCTGGTTCTGGGAAATCTACCCTCATTAACGAATTACTTTATCCCTCATTACAACATCATTTAACCAAGAAAGTTCCTTTACCAAGACACTTACAGGAAATTCAGGGATTAAATGCAGTAGATAAAGCCATTGTTATTGACCAATCGCCCATAGGACGTACACCACGTTCTAATCCTGCAACTTATACAGGTATTTTCGATGCAATTCGGGATGTATTTTCCCAAACAGTGGAAGCGAAAGCCAGGGGATATAAACCTGGACAATTTTCTTTCAATGTCAAAGGTGGACGTTGTGAAGCTTGTAGCGGACAGGGTGTAAATGTGATTGAAATGAATTTTCTCCCTGATGTTTATGTCCAGTGTGAAGTTTGCAAAGGTGCGAGATATAACCGCGAAACTTTGCAGGTGAAATACAAAGATAAGTCTATTTCTGATGTTCTGAATATGACCGTTGAGGAAAGTTTAGAATTCTTCCAAAACATTCCTAAAGCTGTGACTCGGTTACAAACTTTATATGATGTGGGTTTGGGTTATGTCAAATTGGGACAACCAGCAACTACCTTATCTGGTGGTGAAGCGCAACGGGTAAAATTAGCGACGGAATTATCTCGTCGGGCGACAGGTAAGACGCTTTATTTAATAGATGAACCAACCACAGGGTTATCTTTTTATGATGTCCATAAATTGTTGGATGTGTTGCAAAGATTAGTCGATAAAGGTAATTCAATTTTAGTGATTGAACACAATTTAGATGTGATTCGTTGTTCTGATTGGGTAATTGATTTGGGTCCTGAAGGTGGCGATAAAGGGGGAGAAATCATTGCTGTGGGGACACCAGAGGAAGTTGCTAAAAATCCCCGTTCTTATACTGGACAATATTTGCAGCAGGTGTTAAAGCAGTATGCGGTAGCGAGGAAATAAGAGTTAGGTTCACGCAGAGACGCAGAGGCGCAGAGGAGGAAAGGTGAATTTCAAAATAGGAGGAGTAAAGAACTATGGAAGAGTTATTAATTTTAAGGGAATTGTTGGAGGAGGGGAAAATCCCAGAGGCGTTGGAATTGGTTGATGAATTAGAGGAGATGAGTAAATCTGACAAGCTGAATAAGATTTTTAGTTACGCGATTATTGTTTTGTTGCATTTGATTAAACAAGCAGCAGAAAAACGTAGCACTAGGTCTTGGGAAACTTCTATTCTTAATTCTGTTAAGCACATTCAACGTACTAATCAACGCCCAAAGGCTAAAGGTAGTTATTTCACCGAAGCGGAGTTATTAGAAACTCTACAAGATGCTTATGAGTCAGCTTTAAGAAAGGCTGCTTTAGAAGCTTATGAAGGAAGATATGCAGCAGATGAGTTAACAAAAATGGTAAATCAGGATGCGATTATTCAGCAAGCAATGAATTTGATTTTAGAAAGTAATCATCATAGCCCTTCCTAGTTTGCTAAGTAAGGATTTACAGCAATTGCATATTGCGGGATGAACTCCTCTCTTCTTCTCTTCCTCTGGTGCGCCTCTGCGCCTAGTGCGTGACAAAAAACCCCTCATCCCCCTCTGAAAAAATTAATCTCTCAAAATACTAGCCATACCAAAACCTATATGCTATGATGACAAAGTATCAAACGTAAGGCTCAGTAGCTCAGTTGGTTAGAGTACGGGACTCATAAGCCTGGGGTCGTCAGTTCAAATCTGACCTGAGCCATTTAATCAAGCTTACTATATAAGGGTTTCAGCTCCTAGTCATGAATAGTCATCGGGGGCTGAATTTGTCGTTTAAGCTGTTCTGACTATGCTCTGCAAACCTTATAGTCTCTGTAATAGTCAATGAAAGTTGGGATTGAATCTCTAAAAGGTCGTCTTAAATTAAGATTGCCTAGAGCCTTGTTTGGTGGTAATCAGAAATACTGATCTTTAAATTTAGTTGATATTGCCGAAAATAGACGGGTTGCTGAGATGAAAGCAAGGCAGATAGAGCTAGATATCATAGCTGCCTATTTTGACGGCTTTCATTATTTTACAATACCATCATTTCATATTTAAAATGTGAATATAATTACTGATGAATAACTCTTTACCTTTCGCAGCGCTACCTTGTTTATAGTTATTCATACCATACTGCAATTCCCATTCAAACAGATGAGAGTCTGGGAAGTTTTCTCTAATTTGAGGTGAATCATCGTAAGTTATTAACCAACGGTGATGACATTCTCTGAGCAATTCCGCAAATCTTTGATGCTTAAATGTTGTGTGTAAATCACCATCTTTACCATATAACCTGGATTTAGTCGCAGCAAAGTAAGGTGGGTCTAAAAATATAAATACATTTTTCCCGTCTGCGTCTAATAGTTGACTGTAATCTAAGTTAGTTATTTTGACATCATCTGTTAAAATTTCTGCTAATTTCTCTAGGCGGTCTATTGAGGAGTATGTAAAGCGTTTCTGAAAAGCTTGCTCAGAAAATCCGCCTGATTCCACAGTACCAGAAAATGTAATTCTATTGAGAACAAAAAAGCGTACTGCTCTCTCAAACTCAGATAATGTTTGAGTATCTATGGTGGTTAATTCTTTAAATAGGATTTTACCATCGGTATATTTATCTTTAACACGGCGGATTTCTTCGACTAGCTGCGGTAAATCAGATTTCGCATATTTCCAAAACAGAAATAATTCGCGGTTTAAATCGTTTATCCAGATTTGGAGGTGAGGAAATTTCTGCTTTAAGTAAATAAATGCGGAACCTCCACCTACAAATGGTTCTCGAAATTCCGAGAAGTTATCTGGTATGTGTGCGGCTATTTGGTTAATGGCTTTTGATTTACCACCAGGGTAACGTAATGGGCTTTTTATCATGGAGTAACGAACCAAGAAGGACACGAAGTTCATTGGTGGTTTTTTCAATATACAACCAATGATCTCACTTGCGTTAACTATTCTCTGCTTCCAAAGCATTATTGAGCCTATCCAAAGTTTATTTCTAATAAAGAGCAGTCATCTGTAAATGATTGACTAGCTGTAGCAATTTTAATAGCTGCTAAAATTTCGTCTAAATTCATTAAATGGTGATTACATCTAGTCAATAAGTTGATAAAATCATTAAATCCCCACAGTTTACCATCAGACATTTCAACTTCATAAACTCCATCGCTAAAAACATAGATTTTACTAGATGGTTGAATTGTACATACAGCATTTTCATATTCTCCTTCTGCAAATGCCCCGATGGGCATACTGGGAGTAATTAACTGTTTGATATCTATACTAGAGTCAGTTGATTGAGAAAGTAATAAAGCTGGTGGATGTCCAGCAGTAGAATAGGTTAATCGATAAGACTCAATGTTAAAAACCCCATACCAAATGGTAAAGTAACGGGCGTTATGTTTTTCCATTTGGAAAACTTCATTCAAAGCGTTGAGAACTTCAGATGGTTGATGAAAATTTGCTTGAGGGAGAGTTTGCGATCGCAACAAATTATGCACGGAAATGGAAGGGAGTGCAGCGGCTAATCCATGTCCAGAAACATCCAAAAGATAAATAACTAAGTTCTCTTTATCTAACCAGTAGTAATCAAAGCAATCACCACCTAATTGATGAGAAGGTAAAAACCTGTGATTGATAGTCACTAATCCTGAGATTGGCTCAGGTAAAATAGATGTTACATAATCAGCAGCTTCATGCAATTCCGTTTCTAAAAGTTGTTTCTGAATTTGTAAATCTTCAGCTAATCTCTGAAGCTCTTGATTAGTTTGATATAACCTGAGTCCTGCTCGCACTCGTGCTTTTAGCTCACTCACATCAATGGGTTTGCTCAAGAAATCATCTGCACCATTATCTAAACCTTCAACCCTATCTTCAACTGCTGTACGTGCTGTTAGCAAAATAAAAAATGTGCTTGATAAAGATGGTTCAGATTTAATAATACGGCATACTTCTAAGCCATCCATTTCATCCATTTGCCAATCACAAATAATCAGGGCAGGATGATGCTGATAAGCTTGCTCAATACCTTGTACACCACTAGAAGCGATAAGAACTTCATATCCCTGTCCTTGAAGTGTTTGTTTAAGAACTATTTGGATAATTCGATCATCATCAATGACTAAAATTTTGATTTTATCATCAGATATTTCAAGCATAATTGGTAATTACCTAACCTAACAAATATAATCAGTATTCAATCTGATCTGATATTAATATAAAAACTTTCTATAACTGAAATTAAATTTTTATATTCGCTCTCTATTTGATTAACCAGATCAGCGATTTGTGCTAATGATTGATTCTGTGCATTATATTCCAAAGTCTCACAGATTTTACCCAATTTGACTGCACCTATACTAACACTGGGCGATCGCAAAGCATGAGCCGCTTTCTTGAGATCAGTTCGATTTTCAGAGGTAAAAGCATTTTTAATTGTTTGAATTCTGACCGGGGCATCTTCTAAATAAGCTTGGATCAGTTCCCTAATTAACTGGTCGCCTTCACTCCCTGCCATACTACGCAGATTTTCCAGAACACTGTGGTCAATCACTGATTGCTGGTTAGAGGAGGTTAATACCCCATCTCTAACAGGTTCTGTGCCTTGATGCCTCTGAATGCCATATTGTTTCAGAACTGCTTCCAGCCCTTCCAAACTAATCGGCTTACTAATAAAATCATTCATCCCAATACTCAGGCATTCTTGGCGATCTTCTGGACGAGCATGGGCAGTCATAGCAATAATCCAAGGTTGAGCATCCTGGGAAAAGTCCCCACGAACACGACGAGTCGTTTCCCACCCATCCATTTCCGGCATCTGGATATCCATAAATACCACATCATAAAGTTGCCTTTGCAACGCTTCTAAGGCTTCACATCCATCATTAGCCACATCTGCCCGATAGCCTAACCGATGCAGCATCTTCAGGGCAATTTTCTGATTAACTAATATATCTTCAACTAGCAGAATCTTTAGGGGTAAGCTTTCCGCAAACTTCCTATCAACGGTGGGGAGATGGGGTTTAGGCAAACGAGAGTAAGAAGGAATGATAGACTGGGGAGTACCTTGGGTAAACCAGCTACCACGAACAATTTGTAACAGCGTATTGTGTAACTGGTACTGACGCACAGGTTTATGTAAAAAAGCAGTAAACTCAGATGCTATCTGTTTCACTTCTAAGGTGTGCTTACCTTTAGAACTCAACATCACCAAAGGTAAATCCTTCTGTTTGGGTATAGCACGAATCTTAGCTGTGAGGTCGAGACAATCTAAATCTGGATGATCAATATCCAAGATAGCCAGAGCAAAGGGTTTTTGCTCCCACAGATATTGCAGGATAGTAGTATTAGATTCCCCAACTTGGACATCCAATCCCAAACTCTGAAGTTGCAACGTTAAGCATTTTCTTAAATTGGTGTTATGGACTGCTAAGAGTAACCGCTTACCGACTAATTCAGGATCAGCAGTAGTGAGACTATTAATAGCCGACTGATCAACTGGCAAAATAACAGTGAAATAGAAAGTCGAGCCTTGATTTGGTTGACTATCTACCCACATCCTCCCCCCCATTATCTCGCACAGCCGTTTGCTGATGACTAATCCCAAGCCTGTGCCACCGTAACGTCGAGTCATGGAAACATCAACTTGACTGAAGGGTTTGAAGAGTCGATGTATGCGATCGCGGGGAATGCCAATACCTGTATCTCTGACTGCAAATTGCAACTCATAGCGTCCAGAACTTGAAACTAGCTGCCTAGCTGTGATTGTCACCACTACTTCGCCGATTTTAGTGAATTTAACGGCATTACTCATTAAATTCCAGAGAATTTGCCGCAGACGGGTAATATCACCAGTAATAAATGTAGGTACATCTGCTTCTATTAGGTACATCAATTCAATCCCTTTTGAGGCAGCTTGGGGAGCTAATAAATCTAGGGCTTCTTCCACACAAAGACGCAAATCAAAAGGCTGTGCTTCTAACTCTAATTTGCCAGATTCAATCTTAGAAAAGTCGAGAATATCATTAATAATCGTCAGTAGTGCATTGCTACTGTTGCGAATGGTTTCCACGCAGTCAAGTTGCTCAGGAGTCAAGCTAGTATCCAAAAGCATTCCACTCATGCCGATGATGGCATTCATAGGGGTGCGAATTTCATGACTCATCGTAGCCAGGAAATTACTTTTGGCCATATTGGCAGTCTCTGCTGTTTGTTTGGCCAGATTTAGTTCTTCATTTTGCAGTACTAACAGATTGGCTTGATGGGTTTCTTGAGTTAGTAACTGTGCTTGGGTCAGGGCAATACCCATTTGATCAGCCAAGTGTTTGAGTAGATCCAATTCTAATTGGGTCCATTGTCTAGGGCGATCGCACTGATGAGCAATTAATAATCCCCATAAATCTTCCCGCACTAAAATCGGGACAACCAGATTGGCTTTCACCTGAAACTGCCGTAAAAATTCCAGATGACAAGGTTGAAATCCTGCCGTTTCCACATCGGAAATAACAGTAATCCGTCCTTGACGATAAAAGTCAAAGTATCCAGCCTTCAGACAAGGATCATTGATATCTTGGTCTAGAGTGACTGACCATCCGGGAACTACTGCCTCCTGGACAACTTTGCCATTACCATCAGGGTTAATTTGGAAGATGACGACGCGATCGCACTGCAAAATCCGTTGCACTTCCGTCACTGTTGTCTGTAGAATTTTTTCCCATTGCAAAGACTGGCGAATTTCTTCAGTAATTTGCTTGAGCAGTAGCACCCGTTCATATTGTTGCTGTAGTGCAGCTTCTGAAAGTTTGCGTTCGGTAATATCTAGATGGGTTCCCACCATTCTCATCGCTCTACCTTGAGAATCGCGGCTAACTAACTTACCCCGATCTAGAATCCACTTCCATTCTCCAGATTTGGTTAAAAACCTAACTTCTACCTCATAAAAAGGTGTCTCACCCTTCAGATGTGCTATCAGTCGCTCTTGCATGAGGGACAGATCCTCTGGATGGATCAACCGAATTTTCAGCTTGATATCGTTTTCTAGTTCTTCTGGCGTATAACCAAGCATTGTAAACCAACGTGGACTACGATAAACTTCCCCAGTCACCAGATTCCAGTCCCAGAGTCCTTCATCTACAGCATCTAAAGCCAGCTTTAACCGTTCTTCACTTAATCGAAGTGCATTTTCAGCTTGTTTGCGTTGGGTAATATCGTGGTATTTCCACAGATGTCCATAAAATTTTTGGTCAACCAAAATAGGTATATAATCCTGTTCAAAGATTCGCCCATCTTGCAGTGGCAATTCTTCATTAAGAACTATTTGATTCTGTCCAAGAATCTCATCCACACGCTGGATAAACTTCTCTGGTTCAGCAAAGAGTTGTTTGCTCGTCTGTGCTGCTTGCTGACAATCCACGCCTTGTAAAGCTTCTGGCGCAACGGGAATGCCAAACTGATCACAAAATTCCTGATTTGATAGGATAACGTGTCGGGTTTCGTCTTCCAATAGCACACCAGCTTGTAAGCTTTCAATCACCGTTCTCAATCTTGATGCTGTTGCTCGTAATTCAGCCCGTTGAGATGTAAGTCTGGCGGTGAGTTTTTTGGCATCTGTCAAAGCCGAATTCTTGGACTGCAAAAGAAACAGATAATCTCCAACCGAGTCGTAGAGAGGAAAATCATCGAGCTTCAGGTCTAGTTTTTTTAAATCGGTAATCTCGGTAATCCAGGGAGAACCAAGAAACAGCAGATGATCGGATGCCTCTAAATACACTATCTCTCCTTTTAGCTGCATTTCCTTGTGATGGGATTGCAACAGAAACAGTGATGGAGAAGAACCCGCTTTTGATGAGCGCGTATGCTGGCTAATAGCTGCAAAGTTGACTGGACAATTGGGGCGATTAATTTGGAAATGTTCTTCAAGAAAACTACCAAGCATTAAGATAGGTTCAAGAATGCGCTGAAGCACTCCACCTGCTTGGACAATCTTCATATCTCGATCTATGACCAAATGAAAGGGAAACAAAGCTGCAAATTGGTCTGGATTAAGACTGAATTGTTTTGATTCGATCACCCGATCCTTTGTCATAAATAGCCATTATAAACTGCATACACCAGCACACCTAAAAAATTGCTCTAGCAAAGCAAGAAAGCAGATTTTAAAAATGTTTAATTAATTGTACACAGGTACTTAGCTTACTTTAGTTAAATGGGGATAAAACTTTAATTTTTTGTTGTTTGCAATAACACAACTTCGTTAATTTATCCGATAGTCACGAAAGCGGTTAGGCTTGAGAATTGTCATATTCAACAGCAAAAATATCGTGAGATGCACCTTGTTGACGAAAACTAATTTGGGTAATATCTACCTTTGTATGAAAGCGTTTTCCCAATCCATGAATTAAACCAATCACCATTGGTGCTAAACCCTGCCTAGTTGATTGATAGTGCAGTTCCATTGACTTTTCGCTGGTGTGTTCGCAATCAAAAGATGGGGGACGGAGTTGGGGAAAACTCAAGCCGACTCGTGCGTGCAGATTATCAAGGTTCTCCATAAACTGCCCTAAAGAGTTACCGGCGCTATCTAAAAGTTCTCCATAGCCTTCTTCTGCGGTGTATGTCACCCAGTATTCACCAAATGCTTGCAGTATTTCTTCTGCCTCCATGCCTAAAACCTCACAAGCTGCTGCAACTAAGCGATAGGTAATATCATCAGAATAAGCATCCATGCCAATAAAAAAGTCTATGTCTTCCAGTTTAGCTTTTTGCTTGATACTTTCCCAGGTATTTTCACCGTGGTATTTGCAAATCATATCTTCAATTGCTTTGTTGACTAAACCGTACATTAACTTAAACTCCTCAGTATAAAATCGTAGGTAAACCAGAAACAATGCAGCATATTTTGTTCATGAAAGGTACAAACTGGAAGAATAAAACCCTTGTGGTGCGGGCATATTGCCCGCTAGGCTTGTACCTTATAACAGTAGGAAGTGCTGTATTAAGCAGATACGAATGATGCCTGATCCGGTAACACCTCAAAAAATTGATTTGTGTTAGTCATATCAAAGATCATATTTATTTGCTGGTTAATAGAACAAAGTACCAATCTAATATTTTTTTGTCGAACTATTTTTAGCGTCATCAGCAAGGCACTAAAACCAGAACTATCCATAAATGTAACATCTTTAAAATCAATCAAAATAGTTTTGATATCTGATGTTATCAGTTCATCCACTTCTTCGCGGAGTTGATTACCCTTTTTACTATTAAAAATGCCTTGGGGCTGAATCACTTTGACTTGCGAATTCATAACTTTGCTTGAAATAGACATCTTGAAATTTGGTGGTATTAATTTACAGCGTACTTAAAACCCATCACACAAAAGCAGAAAATTAAGCAATTTAGCATCATGACATAGCCAATTTTTTGTGCAGTAGTAAACAGTTTCTGTTTTCCAAATCACGGTTATAACCAATTATCCAGCCATAGTCTTTCCTGAGCCTTAGTAAAAAAATACAACCCCATTGAGATTCATGATCTAAAGGATTAAATTCGCTTTGGCTGGTTTCTTGATTGAAACTTTCTATGGCTGCTTCTAAATCGAAAATATCACCTTGATCCCAAATCCGAATTTGGAAATATTCAGAAGATATTTGTACTTCCAAATCAATAGGAGTCGTAGGACTAAGGTGGCTGTGAGCATGACGCACAACATTTGTAAAACCTTCCAGTAAAGCAGTCTGTCCTTCTAGCCAGATTTGATAAGGTAGCTGTGTACTTTTGAATTGATCGAACCATTCTACAACTGTTGCCATTGCGTCAATATCGCTAACAACTTGTAGACTAAAATTATGGAGTAATAAATTTGTGTCCATGAAAATTTCGTAAAAAGGTAAGCTGTTTTAAATTTAAAAAATCTCTTATACAGCCCCTGAATCCTTGTTAAAAACCACAACAAATGTTTTCAAGATGAGTTGAAAATCGTAACCAAGACTCCAATTTTCTTGATAGCGCAAATCGAGCTTAATTACATCTTCAAAGTTGCGAATTTTTGAGCGCCCATTCACCTGCCATTCACCACTCAATCCTGGTCTGACATCCAACCTTTGCCAATTAAAGATTTCGTATTGTTCTAACTCATCTGGAGTGGGTGGACGAGTACCAATTAAACTCATATCTCCTTTGAGGATATTCCAAAATTGGGGAAATTCATCTAAACTAGTTTTGCGAAGAAAGCGACCAACACGGGTAATGCGGGGGTCATGATCATTTTTGAAAAAAGCACCCTCAGCTTGATTTTTAATTGTAGATTTGAGGGCTTCGGCATTAGTCACCATTGAGCGAAACTTCCAAATTTTAAATCGTCTTCCCATCCAACCACAACGAGTTTGACTAAATAGTATAGGTCCAGGACTATCAAGTTTAATGGCGATCGCAATGGGAGCAAACAGCACAGCAGTCACACTCAAGCCTAGAATTGCCCCTACAATGTCAATTATTCGTTTAATAGGCGATCGCACCGAAGGATGAGTTAAAGGTGGACGCTGTTGAGATTTGCGACTGACAGTAGGGATAATTGCCTCAGTATCGGGTTCAATATGCAAAATTTTATCCAAACCAACCATAGAAAAAGCCAATTTGACTTGGGGATTAGGACTCCAAACATTTAATTGAATATTTTTGGCTTTTGCTGATTTGATATTAGTAATAAGTGAACCAATCCCACTACTATCAATAATTGTAGTTTGTCCAAAATCTAAGATGATTTTCGTAACAGTAGTATCTTCTACCCATTGTTTAAAAGACTCCCGAAAAGATACAGCTTCTATCACAGTTAATCGCAGTGGTAACTGCACTAAAAGAGTATTGTTGAAACGAGAAGTCACTAACGATATTGTTTTATTGGTATGAGTAGCCATCATGTTTACCTACTTAAAATTAGTTAAGATTTTGACCAAAACGAGATTGTAAACTCTGACAAAGAGCGAGCGCACTAGCATGAGAAACATCAGCAATAGAAACCTTTCTAGGGGCATCTATAAACCGCACCAAATCTCCCGGACACCAAGCAACAGGAACATTAATTTGCGATAGTGCTAAACCAAGTTCTACCTGATGATCATCAACGTGTTCTTTAAACTCTTGACTGCGCGAAACCAAAATATAAGGCTTATCCAAAGAATCCAAAAGCAGTAAAGTTCCTTCACCACAATGAGCAATCACAATTCGCGCTTGCTGAATCAAATCTTGAAACTTTTCTTCCTTAAGAAAACGGTAAACCTTTGCACCAGCCGGTAAAATAGTGGAGTTGCCGTACTGAACAACCACTTCTTCTTGAATCATTTCCGACTGTAACAACACCTCAACCCATTGCATCAGACGATTAAAAGGATATTGTTCTGTACCAACAGTGATTAAAATCATAAATTAAAGAGGGAATAGGGAATAGGGAATAGGGAATAAAACTTTTTTCAATAACTTAAAACCTCCTGGGGAATCACAAGTTCAGCTTGAGGATAACGGGCTTGTAATTGCGGCCACTGCACATATAAAACACTGAGAAAAGGTAAAACTAATTTCGCCGATAAACTTAAAGTATTAACCCGCGTTACCGATTCAATAAATACAGTTTTGCTACCCAATAATTTGCCCAAAATCAGAAAAGGGACAGCAACACCAGCACCAGTAGAGATAATTACATCTGGTCGAATTTTTCTAATTAATTGCCAAGATAAAAGCAGATTTCTGCACAAATTTGGAAGATTTCGATTAGTAGGACTGTAAGCCCAATACACCTGTTCTTCAGTTAATTCTGCTTCTGTAGTTTTAGTGCGAAAAGTCACCCAAACTCGCTCTTGATTTTCCCAAAAAGGACGTAATTGTTGCAAAGCTTTAAAATGTCCACCAGAAGAACAAACTAATAAAACTGTCATAATTGGTAATTGGTAATTGGTAATTGGTGATTAAAAAGAGTTTATTTCCTAAGTGATTTGTTCCTTTTGAATACGTTGTCGCTGAGTTGCTCCTGTAATTTGCATGATTAATTTCTCTAACCACTGGTAGATTGATTGCGGTAGTAACCATAATAGATAGGCAGCAATCAAAGAGATGAACGTGCGTCGAGGTTCTTCCAAAATAATCCGCCAATAAGTAACCAAAGCTTGATTTAGTAAACTAACTGCCATTTGTGAGGCTCTTTGTCTTGTAGCTCGTCGTGCCAAATATCGTAGTTGATAGGCTCTAGCTTTATTGCCCCATTTCTCAATAAATTCAGGATTATAAACTTTAGTTTTCACAAGAATTTGTTCCCAAGATTCATATTGTTTGAGAAGATTAGCCGACAAACCACCACTATTTAAACGATAAAGAGTCAGTGCTTCAGGAATACCTTCTATTTTCCAATTTGTTTGTAAAGCAATACGCAACCAACATTCAATATCTTCAGACTGACGAAAACGATCATCAAAATAGAAATCTTCCACCTCCCCATGAAGATTGGCTTCAAACTTAATAGCTGTCAAAACATCCCTGCGAATTACAACCGAAGATCCATTACCAATAGGATTACGACAAAACAGATATTCGGGAGTAATATTTGTTAACTTAGGCATTTGATAAATACCCAAAGGTTTACCTTGCTCATCAATAAATCGAGAACGGGAAAAACTCACCCCAACATTAGGCGAATTATCCAAATGTTGAAGATGTTTTTCCACCTTTTGTGGCAACCATAAATCATCACTATCAACAAAACCTAAAAACTCCCCTTGCGCGTGACGAATCCCTGTATTTCTCGCCCCAGCTAAACCGCGATTTTGCTGATGAATAATCTTAATTCGCTCATCTTTAAACTGCCGACAAATTTCAATACTTTTATCAGTTGAACCATCATCAACAATAAGAATTTCTAAATCGCCGTAGGTTTGTGCTAGAACCGAATCCAGCGTTTCAGCAACCGTTTTCTCAGAATTATAAACAGGAATAATCACAGATATTTTAGGCATGATATTAATTAGTAATTAAAAATTATCAACTCTTCCTCTCTGCGTCTCTGCGCCTCTGCGTGAGAAAAATCTTCTCCATCACCAAAGCGCCAAACACAGCAACCAAAGTCAATAAACTTCGTCGCGGCTGATGAAACAACAAACGCCAATCAGAAACCAAAGCACGAGTCATAAAATCCACCCCTACCGCAGCCGGTAACTTTAACCGAAAAGCCCGTCGAGCCAGATAACGCAAATGCAGAGCTTGAGCCAAAGCAAAATGATTTTCGACCAATTGTGGAGCATAGATTTTCGCCTTTTCCACCAATTGATTCCAACCGGTTTCCATCCGATACAAATTCGATGACAGTCCAGCAGAACTGGTTCGATAGCGAGTTAAAACCTGATTTATCCCCGCAATTTCCCAAACACCAGTGCAAATTACCCGCAGTAACCATTCCAAATCTTCCGAATAACTCATATCAGAAGAAAAGCCTCCCACTTGAGCAAATACTTCCTTACGAACTACCCAATTAGAAGTAGTAGTGGTGGGATTTTCTGATAATAAATATTCTGGGTTTAAATCAGTTAAACGAGAACTCGAAACCTGTCCAGTTGATTCACCTGATTGGTTGAGTATTTCGACTTGCGAAAAGCTCACTCCTAAACGGGGATGAGATTGAAAATGTTGCAGGTGTTGTTGAAGTTTATCGGGAAACCATTGATCATCAGCATCAAGAAAAGCAATAATTTGACCTTTGCTTTTTTCAATTCCTAAATTACGAGCCGTAGAAACTCCCTGATTTAGTTGATGAATTAAATGAATGCAATGATCTATTTCTTGATATTGCCTGACAACTGCAACTGTGTCATCCGTAGATCCATCATTTATTATTAATAATTCCCAATCAGAGCAAGTTTGTTGTTGAACAGATGTTATGGCTGCTGGTAAAAACTCAGCAGCATTGTAAGCGGGAATAATTACTGTCACCATTGGATTAATATTTGTCATGGGTTCACCTCTTTGGATAATTTTTGCCGATTTGCCCATAAGGTGTACAGAGGTTGCAAAGTTAGGTGTGTCACCGTTACGGCCACCGCAGCACCCAAAATTCCCCAGTTTGTACCGACACAAATAGTAGTAGCTAAACAGGCAGTAAACAAGAGATTCCAACGCAATTCAATTTCTGGTTGACCAAAAGCACGAAACATTAAAGAAGCAGCATCAGCAAAGGGACGGGATAAAGCCGAAATACAAATTAGGATTAAAATCGGTACTGCTCCTCGTTCTACCCATTTCTGTCCAAAGATTAGGGGAACATAAAAGGGGGCTAAACTAGATTGCAACACTACCAAAGGCACAATCATTAAAGCTATTTTGCGTAGGCTTTGGCTATAGCGTTGGGTAAATAACTCTGTCTGAGATTTGAGATCACATAGGTCAGAAAATAGTGAGATTCTTATAGCATTAATTACACTTAAACTAATTCCCAATCCAGCATTGAAAGCAAAATAATAAACTCCTAAAGCTTCCACGCCAACAAATCTACCAATCAAAAGATAATCAATATTTTCTCTGAATATTGTTAGTAATTCTATCCCCAAAATACGACTAGCAAATGATGTGATTCGTTGCCATCTATCAAAATTAAAAGATTTCGTCATCCGCCAAGGATGATATTTAAAGGTAATAATAATCCAGATGGGTGCGACTAAAAACTTTGGTAAAACAATTGCCCACATTCCCATACCTGAGAGGGCAAAAATTGCCGTCAGTACATTATCTGTAGATACTTGGACTGAACTAATTAGGGCGAGAATATTTAAGCGGTTTTCTCTTCTAATTAAGGCTGTTTGTACCATTGCCAGAGGATAAATTAGGTAAGTAATGGCAATGAGACAGATAGGAACAATGAGATGGGAATTATTATAGAATTGTGCGATCGCTAATGATGCCAAACATTGAACTATAAATAAAACTAAGGCAATTATCCAGTTCAACCCATAAGCAGTGCGGCATAACTCTTCCACCTCTTCTGCTTCTGCTTGCACGATTTTGTCAGCAATACCGTTGCGGGTGAAGACGCGAATAAATTCGTAAGTCATCAACACAATGGCAGCTAAACCATAATCTTCAGCACTCAGAAAACGAGCGAGAATGACTGTAGTAACAAGACGAAATACCCTAACTACTAATTCAGAAGCCCCCATCCAGCCAATATTGCGGATAAAGCGGTCTTTTTTGAAAGCAGATAAAGTTTGGATTAATGCTTTCATGTCCAGTCCTCTAGCAACTTGTCCCAGTTAGATAGGTACGTTTGCCAAGAATTTATGGCTGAACTTGGTAATGTGGCTTTCATGTCACCAGTCCAACCCATGCCGGAACCACCTACCAAATGGCAAGTTTTCGGTTTCATAGAGTTTTATTTTCCTCATTTTTAAATTAGGTAGAAACTTCTCCCCCTGCATCTCTGCTCCCCCACATACCTCAATGTGCAACTTAAAGGTTTATAGCGGTATGCGCTTGGATCAGGGACAAAATTTACCGAAAAAGCTTGACACCAAAAGACTTTTAACCCTTTTCCCTGCCATAATCAACGACTCGGCTATAGCAATTCTGAAAATCCTGTTTGACCTGTTGGCGAATGATTTGATCATCAAAGGTAGTAACAGAGGTAGCAGCGATCGCATCCCAATGAATATCTGGGTTAAACTCTTCTAGGCTACAACCAGGGATTTGTAAGCGTTTGGTTAAATCTTTACCCTTATTTGAGTAGTACAAGTTAAATGGAACTCGACCACTTGCTAAGGCTAAAACTGATGTATGATATCTGACTGCCACAATCAAACGACAAATAGCCAATGCACCCATTACCAATTCCCATTTAGGTAGTTGATGGCTCAAGGCAAAGGGATTAAAAATTTTTAGCTGAGGTACTTGTTGGACAATTTCCTTGGCCATGGCTAAGTCATGATCAGCACCGTAAGCTTGAGACTGAATCACCAATACAGGTTGATATCCCTGTTGGCAGAATTTACGACTTAAGGACACAAGTTGTCGTTGAAACTGCTGATTGTCATGGCGATACATGGAATCAAAGGTACGCAGAGAAATCAAAGCTGCTGATTCTGGTTGGATTTCCAGTGTTTTTAACACCTGTTGAGCTAAGTCTTTAGCTTGCTCACTCGCTGATAAAGTAAATGCTGCATCAAAAGATAAAATTGCTGGGATGCCAGCCCTAGTTAAACGTTGATGGCTTTCGACATCGCGCACACAAACAGCTGCCAATTGACGCAAGCAATAGGTCAAAGCTTGAAAACTCAAACTGTGACATGAGCGGGGAATAGATTGCCCAAATACAAAAGTATGCTTGGGCGATCGCCTTAACTGAAGCAAATTCCTAATGAAGGATTTGGTAATTAAAGCTTCACGGGCATTATTAAAAATATCGCCACCGACACTAATATAGGCATCACAATGCCTAATCTGCGTCACAATTTGCAAACCAGGAATGTATTCCGGTTCGGAATCTTGAAATTGAGCAACAACTTCAGCCTCTGATGCTAGAGCAGTTAAGGCACTATAGATGGCTGCATCACCAATATTGAGTGTTGAATAAGTGTTTACCAGACCAACGGTGAGTCCCATAATGGAGATTCTCAGAATTAATTGACTGGTAGATGCCCCGAAAAAATCGCTTGGGTTAAGCAACAACGCTACCCAAAAAAAGCTTTATCCAATTTGAGATTTTGGATTCACCCCACAGATAAATCTAGAGGCTTGTGGTATCAAGAAATTTTTACAGCATACTATAGGTCAATCAAAATGCCGTGTCCCAAGAGGGGTTGACTGCTGACTGTTGACCGCTTATAGCTGATAGCTACTATCAGGATTTAAAACCCATGTAGACGGACTTCCACCCGAAAAGCCACTGGCTTGCTGTGATTGTTGATTGCCTTTCTCTTGGTAAATGTCCAGCATTTACTGGGATGGCAAACAACTTTTTAGGAGAGATGCATTCTTTTTTAAACCCTGTATTATTTTTATACACTCAATTCCTCAAGTTGTCAAATAAAATTTGTATATTTTTTAAAAAAATAGCTACTAAATAATTAAGTTATTCCATCTCACTAATTCCCCTGATTTATATCAGTAATTGGCAGCAGAAAATACGTAATATTACTGCTTTCAGAGGGTTAGATAGTTAGTTAGACTGGGAAACAGGGTATTTGCATCTAAAATAATACTGTAAAATAAATATTAGTTATTAGGGACAACTAAAACTAGATATTCTAGTGGAAACTACTTACTAGTTTTGGTCTGTTATTCTCACAAATTAGCGAAATAGCCACTTACGTATTTTCTCTAGTGATGCTTAAACGTTTACTTTGTAATGCCATAGTTGCAACATTAATATTCGCGAAACCTAGTTTGGCATTGCCTCTATCTCCGGGCGATCGCGTCAAGGTAACTATCCCAGAAGGAGAAGAGTTTAGTGGGATTTTTGAAGTCAACTTAGAAGGCAATTTAGAGATTCCCTATCTCACCCTGTTGCCAGTTGTGGGTTTAGAACCAGAGCAAGTCGAGGAGAATCTGAAGACAGTTTTGATTGATGGCGCTTTTTTCCAGCCCTCTTTTCTCCAGGTAAGTTTAAGAGTAGTGCAGTGGGGGCCGGTGGAGGTGTTTGTTAGTGGGGCAACATTTTCACCAGGAAGGGTATTGATCAATGAACCTTCCCCAGCAGAGAAAACACAGCCTCCTGTGCCAGTGGCGGGACAATATCCCATAAACCGTTACTTGGCATCTGCTATCCGTGATGCAGGAGGAGTCAAACCCACTGCTGATATCAAAAACATTCAATTGATTCGCGACAAAAAAACCCGAATTATTGACCTATCTGGTCTATTCACAGGTGAACCCTTTGTTGATATAGCATTGATTGCGGGCGATCGCATCATCGTTCCAGATTCGGGACAGATGCACAATGAACTCGTGCGTCCTTCCCCAATTACCCCGGTTGGTGTGAAGGTATTTCTTTCCAATCTCACCGTACCAGCTACGGGTAATGCTGTTTCTGGGATTGGACGTGATGCAACATCATTTCCTTATGGTTCTCGCTTTTCCCATGCGGTGACAGCAGCCAACTGTGCTGGGGGGACAAGGGGTACTAATGCCGAACGCAAAGCCATCTTGGTAACTACTGAGCATTTGACTGGGAAAACCACGTACTTGCAGCGTCATGTCAACAATTTACTGACTGATTCTACCAGCGATGTTAACAACCCTTTTCTACAGGCCAATGATATTGTCACCTGCTATGACTCAAAAGTTGTTCAATTTCGGGATATTATCCAAACCATCCTCTCCCCTATTCCCATTTTGCGAGATTTATTCAGATGACACAAAGGCTATTAATTTTTAAGATGGCACATCTGGGGAGTTTCCTTAAAGGCCGTTGGCTGCGCTATCTCATCCTCAGTATATTGGGTAATACTTTGATTTGGGGGTCATCGTTCCAGTATTTGAAAATTACCAAACCTACTTATACTAGTGAGTGGGGGTTAATACTCAGTAGCGGTAGTTTAGGGGTGAGCGTCAACCTGCCAGGGATTGGTCAAGCGTCTTCTTCTACTGGCTCTGCTTTAGGGAGTTCTACTTATGATCCTAGAGCAAATCTGCAATATATTTTTACAAGTGACCGCGTGTTAGAAGCCGCAGCAGCGATCGCTAAAATTCCGGTTGATCAATTCAATCAGCCCCGCATCAAACTGTTAAACAACACAACAATCATGCAGTTTGAAGTCACTGGCAAAAGTCCAGAAGAAGCACGGGATAAATCTTTAGCTCTCTATGAAGCAATAGTTAGCCACATCAATGTCTTACGATCTGGGGAAATTAGTCAACGAGGGAAACCTTCCCAGGAAATTCTGCTCTCTGCCCAGCGTAAACTAGAGGACGCGCAAAAACGACTCTCGGATTATAAAATGCGTTCTGGTTTAAATTTTCCTGATCAAGTAGGTAATTTATCTACTAATATTGAGCAACTGCGCCGATTGCGAGCAGAAACTCATGCCCAAGAGGAACTGACTGACAAACGAATGCAGCAGTTATCTCAGGATCTCAGACTTTCCCCTGCTGAAGCAGCAACAGCTTTTTTTCTCCATGTAGACCAAATCTTTCAACAAAACCTCAAGGAGTACAGTGAAGCTACAACTTCCTTGGAAGTCTTAATAACTAAGTTTGGTGTTAACCATCCTCAAATAATTAAAGAAAGCAAACGCCAAGAAGCTGCTTGGGATGCCTTACTTGAGCGTAGTGAATACTTATCAGGTCAGCCTCTGACTCCCGCGACACTCAATCGTTTAGCTTTGGCCGTTAACGGATCTGGGCGGGATATACTATTCCAGAATTTGGTGACTTACCAATCAGATCAACAGGGACTCAAAGCCCAAGTTAAAGGGTTGGACTTAGCGATCGCTCAATTGGAAAAGCGTCTAGATAATCTTTCTCAAAAGCAGTCGATTTTAGAAAACTTGAAGCGAGATCAACAGATTGCTGAAGCGACTTTTGCCTCTACTCTCACCAAATTAGATTTAGGGCAAGGGGATGTATTTTCTACCTATCCTTTAATTCAAATGGCAATGGAGCCTACTTTGCCAGATGAACCCACGGCTCCTAAAAAGAACTTTATCCTGGCTGGAGCGGCGGTTGGTTCGCTCTTTTCTACTTTCGGTCTTGGTGTGCTGTGGATTCGTAAACCCTGGATAGACAAGCTATCTAAGTGGATATCATGATATAGCCAAAGTCCCTCAATTTTGGATTTGGGATTGACCTCTCCTGATCAAGAAGAGGCTTAAACATTGAAAAATTTTTGTTTTTCTTCTCCGTGATTCCCAATACCCTATTGATCAATCAGGAATTTTCCCAGGAAATTGATGTTGAAGCATACCAAAAAAGATGATATCAAACCGGAGAATATACCAGAAAAAGTAGTGTGGTGGGCGATCGCTAATACCTATTACATCTGGCTTTTCGGCGGGCTTTATGTTGTCGGCGCTGTCTTAGGTTGGCTACTACTACTATTGTTACTAATTAAAATTCTCGCTCAAACTAAAGACACCCCAGACGAAGAAAAAATTACACTTTCTTGGTCTTTATGGATATGGATTATCTCGATGTTGATGATGGAAGTGGCATTGATAGCCGGACATCTTGACTATAATTTACCAACAGGTTTAATCATTAAATCCTCCATTGGCTGGGCTAAAGGTTGGGCTGCACTAGCTCTTTATCCCTTAGCAGGATGCTTAAACATCCGCCCCCAGATAATTTATCGAGCCGTTTGTATCGTGGGTCTTCATACCCTGTTGATTATCCCTTTTTTATTATTAACTCCCTTACTGCACCTACCCCAAGTCCTTTATGTCTCACCACTAAAAGCCGTAGGTGGACCTGGTAATGAATTTTTTGACGTGCCTCTCTATGAAGTTGATGGCAGCACGGGTGATTTACGCTGGCGGCTATTTACCCCTTGGGGACCAGCATTGGGTTTTGTGGGCAATGTTAACTTTATGCTGGCCTTGCAAGAAAAAAATCATAAATGGCGCTGGTTAGGACTAGTAGGATCAGTTGTCATGTGTCTTGTTTGTAAATCCCGTCTAGCTCAAGTTTGCATCATTATTATCCCCTTACTCACAAAAGTCTTATCTGGTTTAGCTCGGCCACAGATGCTCATTGGACTGGGTTTTTTTAGTTACCTAAGTGGCATTTTCGCCCCATCAATCATTGTGGCTTTTAAGAATTTTTGGGAAGGTTTCAAGGCAGCAAGAGCCGGATCAACAAGAGTACGCATGGCTTTAAAAGAAATTGCTGTCTATCGCTGGAGAACCGAAGCTCCAATTTGGGGACATGGTGTGGTTGAAGAAGGACCCCATCTTGTTGAGTATATGCCCATTGGTTCACATCATAGCTGGGCGGGTTTATTGTTTGTCAAGGGCATTGTTGGATTTATCGCTCTAGCTGTTCCCTTGGCTTTCAGTTTTGTTGATTTGTTAATTAAGTCAATGGATAGTAGACGGCCAACTGCTAAAGTAGGCTTGAGTGTTGTGATGATTCTTTTTCTTTATACCTTTGGTGAAAACTTAGAGATATTAGTTTATTTATATTGGCCAGGATTAGTAGTGATGGGTCTTGCTTTTCAAGAGACTCGCAAGGAATAAAATATTCAACTAAGTAGCTCAGTAAAAATGCCAAAATAGTTAAATTTTGCTTAAAACTCAAAAAAGCGTACCAGAATAGTGTATTTAAATAAATGGCATAAAAATGCTGAAAGATACACTACTGATCAGTAGATATATATTCTTTTTGCAAAATTTAATTTAAGTCCATGCAAGCAATTCCCAAGGCTAAAATTCATCAGATGGCATCTGCTCAAATTCCCAAACTCTACTCAATTACTTTGAGAACTCGTGGAATTTGCAAGAAACACTTTTCCAGACTTTTATTAGCGAAGATACATTTTACCTTAATCCCGACCTTTTAAGAAAGAAATTAATTTTCTACCTTGGGCATTTAGCAGTTGTTTATATCAACAAATTAATCCGGGTTGGTTTATTAGCAAATCGCATCCATCCTCAATATAAAATCCTGTTTGAACTTGGCGTTGATCCAGAAACACCCAGAGTCAACAAAGAGGATTAAAGGAATGATTGCTCAATCATTAACAGTGTTAGATCATCATTTGCAGAGTAAAGGATTGAAAACTGTAAAAACTTGGACAGATGACAAATGGTGGTTTGGATTGATTATTTGTCAAGTTTCATGAATTTTTGGACAGCATTTATAAATCAAGATTTAAATAGCTGTTAAAATCCTGAACGCTGATAAAAATCATCCAATGATTTAAAATCAACAGACTCAAATATATAACAGTGTAACCAGGGTAAAAATGGAAATCATCTATAATGCGCTCAAAAGTATCGACTATTCTAATTTTCCCATTGCTAAAATTGCTGCTGTAATTGTCATTCTGACGTTGACACAGACATTAAGAAGATTTGTTCTGGCAGTGATCATTAAAACCATTGAAAATTTCACAAGCAAAACAGAAACTACTCTTGATGATGAATTAATTGCTATTATTAAGCCAGCTTTAAATTGGCTAATTCTCATTGGTGGATTTTGGCTGATTAAGGAAATTCTTGCAGAAGAATTAGGTTCTAGCTTAACCGATACTATTGGTAAAAGTCTGAACCTAATAGTTATTTTTATTGTTGGCTATGTTGTTTATCGTAGTTCTTCAATTTTAGGTCAAGTAATTGCTAACATAGTACTGCATACTGAAACTGAACTTGATGAATTGCTCAGACCTTTGATGCCGAAAATTTTTCAATCAGCAGCAATTATTGTACTGACAATTAAAATCAGTGAAATATTTTTAGGACAATCAGCTGCTGCACTTGTGGGTTTACTCGGTGGTGCCGGTATCACTTTAGGTTTACTCTTTAAAGACATTCTTTATGATTGGTTTTGTACAATTATTATCTACTCTGATAATCTGTATCGAGAAGGTGATTGGGTGGGAATATCAGGAATAGATGGTTTTGTCGAGATCCTAACTATTGGATTTAGAACCACAACACTGCATCTAGCTAAGTGGGGTTCAATCGTCAAAATGCCCAATTCTCGCATGATTTCTGGAATTGTAGAAAATTGGTCACAAAATCCAGGGGACGAATTAAAGTGGGGATTAAATTTAATTCTCAAAATTGATGGTATTTCGGCAAAACAAACTGCGAGAATTTGTGATGCTATTCAACAAATACCAACATCTATTCCTGGCTTTTCTCCTAAGTGTACAGTACGTTTCAAAAATATTGAAAAAAATGCCAGAGTTATTGAACTTATGGCATTTGTTAATGATGATAATCTTTACTTTGATGCTGAAAGAAACTTAAATTTAGCCATCTTGGAACTTTTAGAACAAGAGGGTATTGATTCTCTATATGTAGAGTTGAGAACAGAACCAGAAAAATATAAACCGATGCAAAACAGCAATAATTAAAAAACTTCAGCGTAAATATACCCGAATTCTTTGAGGGTTCGGGTATTTGGTATCATGAAAATGCGAAAATTACCGAAATATGAACCTATTAATTATTTTGGCTGAAGTCGGCATTTTAATAATTGTTTTTCTCTTATTAAGATGGCTTGTAGGTAAGTTATTCAAGTTGTTGGTTAGATTATCAATATTCAAGGGCGACGATTTAAAAATCAAAATTATGCGCCGCAATATTACTGGTTTATTATTGCTGAGTTGCATAGTATTGTGCATTTTGATTGTCGGTGCTAATGGTTATCTCATCTATCGGGGTGAAGACCTCCAACAATATACAATAGCCTTGATTCGCAAGATTCCATCAGGATTTTGGATGGCATTAGGAATTGGTATTGCTAAAAGTGGTGGTGTTATAATTGCAGCAATATTCGCTCTCAAAGTCATCAAATCTTGGTTGAAGATAGCTAGTAATCGCGCTAAGAACTTAGATCAAAATACGTCCGACGATGAAAGTATTGACACTTTTTTCACCGCACTCAATCAAAGAATCAGAGGTGGAATTTGGTTATGGGTTCTGATTGCTTGTACCCAATTTCTCAAATTACCCACACTAGCTTCAGAGTATCTTTACATTGCACTGCGGATTTATTTGATCATTGGTGTGGGATTACTCATTCTCAAAGCAGTTGCGGCAATTGTTGATATTCTAGATGTTCTGAGCGTCAAATACTCCAGTCCTGATAATCTATTAAGATTTTATGATCGTCTCCAACACCTGATTCCCTTTTTAAAGCGATGTTTAGAATTTGTGATTTACGTCTGCACAGTCACATTGGTAATTCAGCAGGTGCAGTTAATAGCCAAGCTGGCGATTTTTGGTTTAAAAATTATAAACATCATCGCTATCATTTTCATAAGTCGTGTGATATTTGAGGTGATTTACTTACTGCTAGAAGAGGTGCTATTCAAAGACCAGGATTTGACCGACACCCAAAAAAGCAGACGCTTAACTATGATTCCTTTGTTTCGTAGTTTGTTGCAATATTTAATTTACTTCAGCGTTGCAGTTTCCATTCTCTATATTCTTGATATTAATCCTACTCCTATCTTAGCTGGTGCTGGGATTGTTGGTATCGCTGTGGGTTTAGGCGCACAAACACTAATTAATGATATAGTTTGTGGCTTTTTTATTCTTTTTGAAAACTATTATTTGGTAGGTGACTATATTGAAGCTGGTAAAGCTGAAGAGAAAGCAGTAGAAGGTACTGTTGAGGCCATTGAACTGAGAACTACCCGCATCAGACATCCGAATGGTCAATTGCAGATTATTCGTAATGGGGATATTGGTTCAATTACCAATTACTCCAAACAGTACATATTTGCAGTCGTGGAAGTTTATGTACCTTATGATTCTAATTTAACTCATATATATCAAGTGATTGAAGAAATAGGACAGCAGTTACAAACAAATTATCCAGATGTACTTGAACCCACTTTAGTAGATGGTGTAGAAAGTATGGGTGAATCTAATTTATTGCTGCGAACGTTGACAAAAGTAAAGCCAGGAAAACATATTCACATCCAGCGAATTCTGCGGAAGATGTTTATGGATACTTTATTGGTGAAAGGTATTCTACTTCCTGCTGGTAATGCAATTAAGGAAGATTAATTTCGTATACTCTTTGTCTTTCAAATTTTCATCCTTAACTTTGGGTAAATTAGGTAATTAGTTAAGTTTTGTTTTTGGGATGTCTATCTATCAATGCGAAAAACAATGATATTCTATAAATGCCAAATTCGGAAGTTTAATTTAGTAACTATGGAAAAACAATTGCAGACTAAAGGATGGAAAACTGTAAAAAGTTGTAAAAATAAAAAAGGGTGATTTGGATTGATTTTTTGTCAAGTTAAATGAGTTTTTTTAGCTTAATTAAAGGGATGTATCAGATTAAATAAATCATTAATAATGAATATAATTTTCACATCTGACGTACTTTTTAATCAAACCAATCAAATTAATCAAATACTTGTATAGATAAATGAGGAGTTACAAAGATGCAAAGGTTCTTTTATTGGTGTTTTGAGTTAGAATTTTATCTCAAAATTGCTATTAGTTGTACAATGGTTCAGCAGATATTTTATTTTCTGTTCAATAATATAGAATTTAATTTTATCACCCAGGTATTACTATACTGGCTGATTGGTTCTAGCTCATTTTATGCTATTGGTTTTTTCATCGAAAAATTCATCAAAAGTAAAGATAATTTAACTGAAAAATTAACTGCAAGAGTTAACAAAGTAAAAAAACAATCATTTCCTGCTTTTACTTTAAAAGGTATAATTACAGGAGAAATTAAAAGTTTAATAGCAGCATTAATCATACTATATTTAGCTCCACAAGTTCATAGAGATAGTAATTTACTTCTGAATTTTGGATGGTTTTTGATGAGAATAGTTGCGGCTGATTTCTGCTTTTATGTAGTCCATAGATTATTTCATACAAAATCATTTATCAAAATTCATCTTAAACATCATGAATTTAAAGATACATCAAGTTTTGTAGCTGGACATAAAAGCCTTCTGGAATATATTATTGTTACCATCACAGATGTTTTACCTATCCTTATTTTTGGATATGATATAACTCAACTTTGTGCATGGACTTTGATAGGTAATATTTATAATTTAGAAGGACATAGTTCTTTATCAATATTTTTTATTCCCTCAAATTTTCATGATCTTCATCACACTGGTTTTAATGGAAATTATGGCATTCATGGCTTTTGGGACAGAGTATTTAATACCCTAAATCCTATTAATAAGAAGCCGGGAATTATGTTTCCTGTAAGTTTGATTGAGTATAAAACTATGAAATTGTTTAGTAGAATAGATAAATCTAAATAATGCTTTTGATAATGATTATTAGGAGCATTAAACGAGTTATCGTTAGCGAATCTAGCACAATTTTGATCACAGAAAAAATGCCATGCTACTCACGGGGGGTAGTTTGCTGTTGGGGTGTAAAACTAAACTCTTGGGTATTCCAGCAGTATAGAGAGTGACATGACACAAGTGAGTTTCACCTGTGTGGATTTATAGGCTATAGTGTCTAATTACCTCGGAAACTGACCAAGCTTGTGCGATCGCACCTTTGGGAGCATGAGGCGAATCTCCGTCAAAAATCTCCGAAATCGAGTGAATACAGCCATCAGCTAGGAAATGATCCAGCAATGGTTGCCAATCAAAGGGTAAACTTCGTTTTGGGTAAGAACGCTGCCATGCACGCACAAAGGGACCAATCAGCCAAGCCCAAACTGTACCTTGATGATAGGAGCGATCGCGCTGTTCTGAGTCGCCTGTGTATTTACCTATATAATCGGTGTCGGCTGCATCAAGACTGCGAAGACCATAGGGAGTAAGTAAACGGGAAGTTGCTAAATCCACTACTGCGCGCCTTTGCTGCTCCGAGAACCCACAATGATGCAGCGACAATGCTAAAACCGCATTCGGACGCACCTGGGAATTACGACTATCATCGGGATAAATCGTGTCATACAAATAACCAATCTGTGGATTCCAAAACTTTTGCAGAGAAATAGTCACTTGTTCCGCTTGTTGAGCATAACGCAGCGCCTGTTTTCCCAGACGGGCTGAATCGCCCAACTCCAGTTGGCTCAAGCGTTCCGCCCATTGACTCATCCAACATAAAGCCGAATACCACAGCGCATTGATTTCTACTGGTTTACCATTGCGGGGTGTTACAGGCTGTCCCGAAATCACCACATCCATCCAGGTAAGAGCAACACCAGGCGCATCCCAACTAACTAACCCATCAGTAGCATCAATTTGGATGTTGTAAAGTGTACCACCCATAAAGGCTTTGTGGATTTGCTGCACTACGGGAAACTGTGCTGCTAAAAATTCCCAGTCTTGGGTAGCTTCTAAATAAAGTCCTAAAGTTTCAATCCACCATAACGCCGCATCAATACTGTTATAAGCCGGTTCTCCGTCAATATCAGGAAAAACGTTGGGAATTAAACCGTGGCGACAGTAACGCCCAAAGGTTTGTAATAACCCTTTTGCTAATTCATAGCGCTGGGTGACTAAGGCTAAACCCGGTAAAGCAATTAAGGTATCACGTCCCCAATCGTTGAACCAGTGATAACCAGCAATGACTGTGGGACCAGATATTGAGGCTCGATAAACGATAAACTGGTCGCTGGCTGTTAATAATTTCTGCCTAATGGGAGATGTGAAGGGTTTATTTTCTCCCCAGCCAAAAATCTGCGCTAGTCTTTCTTGTTCTATCTCTATCGCCTCTGCAAAAATTTCGGGAGTGAGTAGACTTTGCTCCCGATTGGGAAAACCCGTTTGCGCTTCCAAGGTGACTGCATCTCCTGGCTGAAGTATAACGGTTAAGTAACCAGGACTATACAGGTCTTCGCGATCGCCTAATCCTCGTTCTTTCTCCTCTGGTAACTGATAATCCCAATACCAAACGCCATCTGCTTGATATTCTCCTTGAGTCCAACGCAAATGCCAAGGTGTGCCAAATTCCCCAGAAAATATGCCTTGGAGACAAACTTGATTTTGAGCAAGTAATTGGGAAAACTGTAAGCCTGAATCACGTTTTTGCTGGTGGTGAAAATCGCGATCGCCTATCAGCAAGCGTAGCCTTAAAATTGCCGGTTCACTGCCTTCATAGCGATAATGCATCAACAGCCGATGTGAACAAATGTCTTTGTCCCCAACTCCCAACCCGTGAGGCATCAGCAATTGCCTGCTTATTTGCCAGTTATCTTGTTGCCAAATCCATTTGGGAACTGGGTTAATATCAAAACAGTGCAGCAGTTTGTAGCCCTGGGGCGAAATCTGATTATTGCCCCAGAAGTTCGTTCCTAGTGCTATCAACCTTCCTGATACTTCCAAACTAGCTTCTAGGTGAGAAAACAACAAAGTGCGACCACAGGGCGGATTTGTCGCCGCAAATAGCCAACCATGATAAGTCCGCGTGCGAACATCCGAAATTGTCCCACTGGCAAAACTCCCCAAGCCATTGGTCAGTAACCATTCTCTTGTATCTAAATCAGGCATTTGTTACTCAAAATCGTTATGACTATGATATAGTCGTAACAGATTGTAATTAAACTGTAACAATTGTAGATGGGTTCAGTGTCAACAGACCCAAAGTTCCACACTATTATACTTATATAAGTTGAAGGAGAATTCGTTTAATGTCCCTCACTTACGCAGCAGAAGGATGCCTACGCGTTGGTCAACAGGCTCCTGAATTTACAGCCACGGCTGTGGTAGACCAAGAATTTAAGACCATTAAACTTTCCGACTATCGCGGTAAGTATGTCGTTCTGTTTTTCTACCCTCTAGACTTTACCTTTGTTTGCCCGACTGAGATTACAGCATTTAGCGATCGCTACGAAGAATTTAAGAAAGTTAACACTGAAGTTCTCGGTGTTTCCGTTGATAGCGAGTTCTCTCACCTAGCCTGGATTCAAACTGATCGTAAGTCTGGTGGTGTGGGCGACCTAAATTATCCCTTAGTGTCCGACATCAAAAAAGAAATTAGCGCCACCTATAACGTCCTTGACCCAGCCGCCGGCATTGCTTTGCGCGGTTTGTTCATTATTGATAAAGATGGTGTCATCCAGCATTCTACCGTCAACAACTTGGCTTTTGGTCGCAGCGTGGATGAAACCCTGCGGACATTACAAGCCCTTCAGTATGTTCAGTCTCACCCTGATGAAGTTTGCCCAGCCGGTTGGCAACCTGGGGACAAAACCATGAATCCTGACCCTGTGAAGTCCAAAGTCTACTTCTCGGCTGTCTAGATTTCCTTAGAAGATTCCGACGAAAAAAACCACAGATGCACACAGACATAGCGGTATGCACTTGAATCAAGTACATCATAGCCCCCTCATCGCTTGCGGGGAGGGGGTTGGGGGTGGGGTTCTTGTATCTCACTCAACCGAGAACCGCTATAAACACAGATATTTATTATTTAGTGTTGTCTTCTATGTATATCTGTGGTTTTTAATTTTAAAGTTTTTTATCAATAAATTGTCTTAAAAATATGCTTACTTCTACTGATTTTAGTGGCTTATTAAATGAGCGCTTCTTTCGTAATTTTTTACCAATCCCGGCGATAAATCAGCTTAGGCTGGGAGTAGGGACACCAGATTTTCAACTGCCAGATATCACTAATGGCACTGTGGTGAAACTCTCAAATTACAAAGGCAAGCAACCAGTATTACTGGCCTTTACGCGCATATTTACAGAAAAACAATATTGTCCCTTTTGTTTTCCTCATATTAAAGCTTTGAATGAAAACTACGAACAATTTAAAAGTCGTGGTATTGAAGTTTTAATGATTACTAGTACAGATGAAAAGCAAAGTCAAATAGTTGTCAAAGATTTAGGTTTAAAAATGCCATTGCTGAGTGACCCTAGTTGTCGGGTATTTCGGACATACAAGGTAGGACAAGCTTTGGGTGCGCCTTTACCAGCCCAGTTTGTTTTGGATCAAGATGGTAAATTACTTTACAGACATTTGTTTTCCTTTTTAGATCACAATGCCAGCGTTGAGACATTATTGCCACAATTCAGTTCGTAGTGAGGACTTTAGTCCTCAAATCAGGGCTTTAGCCCTTACTCAATTTCTTCACAGCGAATTAACAGCATTTCCATCGCCTCAGCTAGCGAAATCAACTCTATCCAAGAAGAAGCACTGACTAAATTTTGGGCGTGCGCCAATCGGTTTCGCAACTGTTCGGCAGATTTGAGAAAGCGTTCACCAAACCGTTTCGACTTTAACCCCAATTGCTGAAGCAGTTCGGGTTGATTTAAAACCAACTCACGTTTATCACAGAACTGAAGATAGTCCAACAAATCTGTAGCTTCATTTCTTTCCTGACTCTCTCGCCATAGCCGTTGTGCAACCTCTAAGCGTTCAGGTTTGAGGACTTTTTGCCAGGAATCCTGGGGATAGTAAAGCCGCACTAACCGAAGTAAATTCATTTCCAACAGTGTCACCAAACCAAACAGCAGCATTCGCGCTGGTGCTTTCTGCAAGTCGCCACAGGTAATAATTCCACTGACATGATTACAGTCGAGGACAAACAATCGCGGTGTTTGTTGCAGGATAGGTAGCAACTTCAGCAGAGGAGTAGAAATAGCAATCAGTTCTTGGGGATGAAATAACCGTTGATAGTCGCTACATTTACCAGATTTAGCTGATATTAAACTAGAACGTTCCACATAGCCAGTAATTTTCTCTCCCGTTTTAATACCTACAACATCAAAATCCTGCGTCTTCATCCAGTGCAGTACCTCTGTTACCGGCTCGTCTGCTGATACAGCTTTGAGGGATTCGGCTACATATTCAATGGTAATACTGCTTTCAAACAAATTCCGCAAGTCTTGGGAAGTAGATTTGAGGTGTTTCATCATCAGCTTTGTACGGCTGTCGATGTCAGTTTAACGGAAATTGGTTGACTCCAAAACTGCAAACGCCCAAACTCGAAAGCCTGAGCGCTTGCATCATAGGTTGCAGAGAAACTTCTGCGAGGAATTGAAATTAAGCAGGCATCATTTGCATGGATTGGCAAGCTTCTGCACATTTACGGCAAGAAGCAGCACATTGCATCATCTTTTGGTCTTGGCTCATTTGTTCGCAAGCTGTGGCACAGCGATCGCACATTTCAGCACAAAGCATACAAGTGCGTCCCATGAACTCAGAACCGCCCATCATCATGTTCATACACATCATGCACATTTCTGAGCAGTCGCGCATCATCCCCATCATGCTCATGTTCATTTGCTTACCGCCTTGGCTCATGCAGTGAGTCATGGTTTCCAGGCACATTTTGTGACATTCCATGCAAGCGTTAATGCAGTTTTGCATTTCGGTGGTCATGGTTTCAGTCATCATCATCATCATAAAAAATATCTCCAGAATTATTGATGTTTGTGTTTTAACAGTTATCAGTTATCAGTTATCAGTCAAGAGACATAATTTGGTTGCAATCTCTTACTTAATTGGCTTGATAACTGTTCACTGCTTTAAGCAGGACTACTTATAACAGTAATCATATTTTTTGTAGAGTCAATACCATTTTTTTCGTAGTTTTTATCAACCTACTAACCCGATATAATTACCGGAGTTTTAAGCCAATACCACATAATATAACTGTGGTTTTTCTGGATCTCTTGTTTGGCAATAGTTTTAATCTCCCATCTTTAGGTGGAGATTTATTTGGGCTATTCAGTGCTTAACTTGGGATCACAATATCAGCTAATATCTAGCACCAAAACAATGTCTGCTTTTTTAAATTTTCCCCCTTTAGAGGTATAACCTTCATGATTTAGTCTTCTTTGTGTATTTGTGGTCAAAAAATAAATATTCGCCTAGTATCTGAGATGAAGATCAAGCATTTTCTCAATCAACTTGCAAATCTAGCTGATGTTTTGGGGTATGCTGTTGAGTCTGACTAATGGCGTGTTACCTATTGTTTGTCGGATGTTGTCGTAGGTGGCCATGATGGGTTCTGGGAAGTTAAGTTTTTGGCAGGAGGAACGTTCGCATAGCGTGCGCGCAGCGCATACCACACCAGACACAGAGGACACAGATTCATCAGAGTTTGAGAAAATTTTGGCGTAAATCCTGCTGATTTGACTCAGGTAATTGCAAATTACTATATATAAGCGTTGAATTATAGACTCGATTGTTGATACATTATTGATGCTGAACTATAAATCCAGTGTTATTGAAGGTACTGAACCAGAATCATCATGAAATCTCTACACCGTCCCGATCTATATGGCTGGTCTACTTTCAATCCTGCAAGAAATATCGATTTCAATGGGATTGCGTGGGTTCGTCCAGGTGGTAATGTCTTGGTTGACCCTGTAGCTTTATCCAATCATGATTGGAATCACCTGAAATCCCTCGGTGGTGTGGTTTGGATTGTGTTGACGAATTCTGAACACGTCAGGTCTGCGAAGGAAATTGCTGATCAAACTTATGCGAAGATTGCTGGACCTGTGGGGGAGAAGGATAATTTTCCCATACATTGCGATCGCTGGTTGGCTGATGGTGATGAGGTGGTTCCAGGTTTACAGGTGTTGGAACTCCACGGTTCTAAGACTCCGGGTGAGTTGGCTTTGTTACTGGAGGAAACAACTTTAATCACAGGGGACTTGGTACGCGCCCGCAAGGCTGGGAGTTTAACAATTTTGCCTGATGAGAAGTTGCTGAATCGCAAGGCGGCTGTGGCTTCTGTGCGGCGGCTGGCGGCACTACCTAAGATCGAAGCAGTCTTGGTGGGTGATGGTTGGCCTGTGTTTCGGGATGGAGGCGATCGCTTGCGGGAACTCGCAGCGACTTTATAATTTAGATGCTATTTCTAGTTTTCTCAAATTAACTTCTGTCATCTTGTCTGCGGGAAACAGGCTTTCAATCCGTAGTTCCTGCAACAGGATGTCATGAGGAGTACCGAGGGTGGTTATTGTGGAAAAGAAGCTAAAACTTAATTCATCTTTGATAAACTGCATTGTCAGTAGTGGTATTTGCCAAGGATAGGGATGGGGTTTTTGCCATTGGATTAATTAACCAGTTGGACCTTTATTTTTGTACTTTCGTGAACAAGCTTTAGAAATCCCGAAACTTGACCGAGAATAATGGGATACAAGCCCCGTCACTTCGACAAGCTCAGTACAAGCCTTTTAGGACGGCTTTCTGGTAAAATTTGAATATAGTCGCCACAGGGCATTGGGAGACTTTAAACGAACGTCGAGGGATGGTAAGACTATTTCGATAGCACAACCCAATGAAGCGTTAAGGAATCCTCTCTCCTTCAGGAAGAGGAGGTATGTCAAAAGTAGTTTAATTACTCCAAATTCTCCCCTCTCCTTACTAAGGAGAGGGGTTGGGGGTGAGGTTCTTTATCCTTGTGTCACTTCTAAATAAATATGCTCTAATCCCACAGGTAGCCGGGAAATTGACTCAAATTCTATCCCTTCAAATCGGGCGATGATTTCCTTTAATTCTAGAGGTTGTGGCAACCAAAAAGCTAACTGATTACCATAAAATTTATGTATAAAACCATACTCTTTGCCACGAGCGATCGCTTGCTCTTTTTGATGAGTTTGGACTACTAAAACTTCTGCTGCGGGAATTAAATTGCGTAACTCAGCTAAACTGCCCTCAGCGATAATGTGACCATTTTTGAGGATACCAATCCTATCACAAAGTCGCTCGGCTTCATCTAATAAATGGGTGGTTAATAAAACAGTAACTCCCTGATTTTTTAAATTTCGGATTAATTCCCAAACTTCATATCGAGCTTCAATATCTAATCCTGTAGTTGGTTCATCTAAAATTACTAAATGCGGCTGATGTACCAAAGCAACTGCAATATTTAAACGTCGCTGCATTCCCCCACTGAGAGTTTCTACCGGACTTTTAGCTCTATCTAATAAGTTGACAGATGCGAGAGTTTCCTGTGTGTTTTTTTGCCGTGTTTCCCGATTTAAACCATAAATTTTGGCAAAAAACTTGAGATTTTCCTCACAAGATAAGGTTTTGTAGAGTAAATTCTCTTGGGGCGCAATCCCAATTATTTTTTTTGTGGCTTCCGAAACTTTTTGATGATTGATGGTAATATCACCACTATCAGCTTTCAGTAAATTACAAATAATATTGATAGTTGTAGTTTTACCAGATCCATTTGCACCCAGTAAGCCGTAAATTTCCCCAGGCTTAATGTGTAGTGTCAAATCTTGCAAAACTTTGATTTTGCTGTATGATTTATTTAAATTGGTGATTTTTAGCATAAATATTTTCGCTTAAATGGGATAAAAAAAAAGGACTAAAGTCCTGACTACGAGCAAATTTTATCAAAGTCTTCTTTCTACTACTAACATTCGCCGATAAGATAACCATCCACCAATAACCATCACCACAGCAAATACTAATAAAAATCCCAAATGTGATTGAATTTTACTAATATCAGCACCCTGAGAAGAAACTCCTACTAAAGCTTCATTCATGTGATAAATAGGATTATATTTGGCGATATTAATCAAACTTTGGGGAAACAAAGAAGCGGGTAAAAATGCTCCGCCGAGAATTAATAAAGGAACGCCAAAAGCAGCCACCAAAGCATTGACATCTTCAATGCGCCGGGCTAATTGAGTACCCAAAATAAAGCCTAAACCAACATAAGCCACGATACTCATGATAATAATTGTCAGTCCTAAAAGAATAGAACCGTTGAAAGTAGCACCCCAAAACGCAGCAACAGTATAAACCAAAAGTGTCTGTCCTAAACCAATGCAAGTGTGAGCAAGAAAAATTCCTAAAAAGTAGGACATACCACTTAAGGGCGAAATAAACAAGCGTTTGAGGGTTTGCTGTTCTCTTTCTGCAACTACAGTGGCGACACTACCACCCAAACAGCTAAAAAATAACGCCGCACCTACTAAACTGGAGGGCGCAGCATAGCCGAAAGCGTCAGCTAGTGGTAGTTCTGCCCGTTCTGCTAAAATGAATCCACTCAGGATTAATACGGAAATTGGGAAAATACTCCAAAAAATTAAGCTGCGTCTGCGGCGCAACAGTTCAATTAAAATCCGCTGTGTGACAGCTATGGTTTCACGCCAATACTTCATGACGGCAAATTAACCCCTGGTAGCTAAATAGTAAATAATATACTAAACTATCAAATAATCTTCTAATTGGTTTACTCAACTTTTGCTGTCTGATATTCTATCAGATAAAAATTTTTACTATGAATCTTAAACAAGTTGTCTAATTCTGCAAAAATATTTTTTTTACGATAAAGTGACAGGGGAAAAGTGATTTGAAAATCTCATTTATCCCGGAAGCACAACTACGAACTCAACTAATCTAGCTTGAATTTTGCAACATGAGTTTACTATTTAATTCACCAGAAGCATCTACTATATCCCGGCGGACACTACTTAAGTTATTTGGTGTGGGTGCAGTTGTCGCAGGTACGGGATATTCCCGGTTTAGTAAGCCTCAACCCACAGTTTATCAACCAGATACTCTGGAATTGCCGCAAATCTTAAATAAAAATAAAACTGTTGCGGTAGTCGGGGGCGGTTTAGCGGGTTTGGCTTGTGCTTATGAATTGAGTCAGAGGGGTTTTGCTGTGACGCTTTTAGAAAAAGCCCCCCAACTTGGTGGCAAAATTGCCAGTTGGCCGATTGAAGCGGCTGGGGAATCTTTTATGATGGAACATGGTTTTCATGGATTTTTCCCTCAATATTATAATCTCAAAAGTATTGTTTCGGAATTGGAAATTACTGATAATTTTCAATCATTAAACTTTTATTCTCTGGTTTATCGCGATTTAAAATACAAACCAGAAGTGTTTCGCCCCAGTAGTTCGGCGTTCCCTTGGAATATTGTAGATTTAGCGATCGCCTCTCCAAATCGGTTACGTTGGGGAATTAATCTCACTAAGTTCAAACATTTACAAGTTTTTCAGGCCATTACTGGTTTTGAACGCGAAAAAAACTATCGCCGCTTTGATAACATCTCTGTGGCTGACTGGGTAAAAACTGAATTTCCCCAAGGTTTATATGATTTATATTTTCTCCCCTTTGCCAAATCTAGCTTGAATGCACCAGATGAGATGAGTGTGGGCGAACTCATGCAGTTTTTCCATTTTTACTTTTTTGGGAACCCAGAAGGATTAGCTTTTAATGGCACTGTAGATGATATGGGGACAAGTTTAATCCAACCGATTGCCAAATTTATTCAAAGTAACGGCGGACAAATTATTACTGATGCTACAGTAAGTGAGATTCCGGCTGTAGATGGTAAGATTGATAGCCTCAAATATTATCTTGGTAGTGATAGCAATAATGTGCCTTTCTGGGTGAAGCGCAATGCAATTATTACTGATGAAAAGGTAGAATATTTTGGTGCTGCTGATCAAGTATTTGCCGTTGCTGCTGATAGTAAATCAGCTATTTCTCTAACTTGCACTCATCAAGGTTGTACTGTCAAACCAGCCGCAGATGGTAATTTTCATTGTCCTTGTCATGGGGCGGTTTTCGCTGCTGATGGTAAGGTTGTCAAAGGGCCAGCCCAACGCGATTTACCGAAGTTTGAAATAGTCCAACGCCAGGATGATCAGTTACAGTTGGTTGCAGTAAATGCGGAATCATTACCACCGCAGACAATCACCGCCGATTATTATGTTTTTGCTACTGATGTCCCTGGTGTGCAACAAATATTTAAGCGGGTGAGTGGGGATGTCGATCCCAAAGTGCGATCGCAAGTGGAAAAATTAAGTATCGCCGATCCTTTTGCTGTGTGTCGTTTCTGGTTTGACCAGGATTTTGAGTGGGAACAAAGTAATTTTACTTCTTTATCTGGCTATTCATTAACAGACAGCATTACTCTTTATCATCGTATTCAACAACAATTTATTGATTGGTCAAAACGCACAGGTGGAAGTGTAGTTGAGTTACACGCCTATTGTTATAAGGAAAAGGAATTTCCTACCCAAGAGGCTTTGTTAACTACTTTTGAACAGGAACTTTATGAAATTGTCCCTGAGTTGAAACAAGCCACGATGCTGCATCGGGAAATAGTCAATCAACGTAACTTTTCGGGATATCCACCCCAGAGTTATGCTGAACGTCCAGAATCTAGTTCTGGTATTGCTAATTTAATGTTTGCTGGCGATTGGGTGAAAATGCCTTTTCCTTGTGGATTAATGGAACGGGCTGTTAGTAGTGGTTTGTTAGCAGCTAATGAAATTTTATATCGTGAGGGATTACAAAGGCGATCGCTCTTAACTGTAAATCCAGAGGGGATGTTGCAAATCTAAATTTTTAACCCAGAGTGGCGCTGAGGTTGATTATCGGATTATGGGATTTCCAGAAAATAAATGACCCATTTCATCAGACCATATTTGTTCTTTATCCCCCCTGCTCCCTGCTCCCCTGCTTACCTCAGCGATGGAATGTTTTTTAAATTGGAAGTCCCTATCGTCGCCACTTTTCATTCCAAGCACCTGTAACATTAAATCCGCCAGTTACAGGACTTAATTTCACAGAACCGTAGTCAAAGGTATTACAAAATGATCCGAAACCATCGCCACAAATATCATTCGCACCGTAACCATTAAAAGAACGGGTTCCCAGATGGGAATAAGTAGAATTTCCCCAATTACCATTACCAAACCAAGTAGTATTTCTCCTACCAACCCGCAGCACACAACGTAAGCCATTACCTTGACTATTACCATTGGGTTCAGAAACTGTGTATTCATCGAAATATGTACCGCAAGTTTCCGCTTTGGGTAATGGTGTGTAATTAGCGGCTGAGACTAATTTCCATTCTTCATTCCATGCACCAGTAATCCGAATAGTTGATCTGTTGACAATTTCGATATTCAGATCGCCGTTACCAAAATCATTGTTGTAACTTTCGCCGTTACCATGAATATCAGAAGCATAACCAACCAGGTTAGAACCTCTGTAAAAAGCTTGTCCTACATGGCGATAAGTTGAACCACCCCAACTCCCTTCGCCGTACCATGCTAGTCGGGGAATTGTACTTCCTGGTTTACCTTGACTGAAGGTGACGCAGCGAATACCAGATACTTCAAGATTATCTGATATTCCCACTACGTAAGTACTTGTATGAGGGCCACAACTAAAGTTCGTTCTTTGGGCGATTAGTGGGCTTACTTGTACTTGGGCTAAAACGGTAGTTGCAGTAGACAGGATTACCATGCTACCCAGAGTTAAAGATTTAAATGGTAGGTGAAACATCTCTCTTTTTCCTTGTGGTCAAGTTTGTGCAGGCGAATTTTAATGCCTTCAGTTAATCAATAGGTGGAATTTGCTCATTATATGCAGATTTTGAACAAAAATGTTTTTGGGTTTTTCAAAAAACTCCATTTAGTGAGTAAATTTGTCAATAAAATGAATTCGGTTTCCAAAAATAAGGTGCGTTACGCTGACGCGATAACACACCCTACAGTTAAATTATTAAAAGGTTTAACCTAAGCAATCCTGACGATTAATCTCGCTACGCAACGGGTTCTTTTTAGCCAACGGAAAGGACGCTTGGCGTTATTCCAACATCTGACAAAATCATTATATATGCTTGTGGCTTGTGAACCTGCCTTCACTACACAAGCTGCTAAACCACTCCATTTGCCGGCAACGGCGTAACCAATACAGGGGATTGCTGCGGCTGCATAAGCGGGAGGGATTAACATATTGCTGATGCTTTGCATCATCCCAGAAACTGCCATGCCAACATGATAGTTAGCTAATGTATTCTCTAGATTTCCGGGGACAAAGCTTTGGAATTTATCAAACTTCTCTTCGAGGAATTTCAGATTGTTTCGAGGTATTTGTAAACTAGGGTTAATTTGAGGTGTTTGTAAATTAGGGTTAATTCGAGGTGTTTGTAAATTAGGGTTATTGATTTGTAATTCCAGAACAGGTTTGAATAATGCTGGTTGTTCTCGCAGATAAATCTGTTTTGCTGGTGGTTCTAAGGATTCCAATAACTCCTGGCGTTCTGGAACTGATAAATTTTGGATAATCGATTTATCAAGTCTGATAGTTCCTACTTTGATTTGTCTCTCAATCGTGTTCGCCCTTTGTTCAATTTTTTCTAACCGGGGCTGATTCTCTTTTTCGGCTTTTTCAAATGTCACCAAAGAATTAATACTGCCTTGTTTGCCTTCGGTTTTGGCTAAAGTTTCGGCTTCTTTTAAAGCATTATCTAAGCCGGCTTTTATGGCTTCTGCATAAGCAAATGCTGCTTCTTCAACTTGTTCAGTGTCTTTGAGAGTAGCTACTTTTTTGCGTTCTACTTGGTTTAATGCAGTTTCTAGCTGGTTTAATTTAGTTGTTGCATTTCTTAACTGTGTGATAGTAACTTGTGATTTTACCAGTTGAGTATTTTGGGGTATCCGGGGTATTTGGGCAAAAGCGCTAACACTCACTAATAAACTGCTTAAAACAGCTAAAAATATCAATTTAGCTCTCTTAAAATTTCCCAACATCATTTTTTCTCCACAATTTTAGAAAATGTTTTTTGGTTAATTAACCTTGCATTCAGAATTTTGAATCTTTTGAGTGCAAGGCGAAACATGAGACTCATTCTGTGTAGTAAAGTTTGTGCAGGCGACTTTTAACGCTGTCACTTTTCCTTTTAGGTTGGTCTACTATTTTTTATGCAGCCTCGAACCAGCATCACGGAAATTTTTTCAACTTTCGTGCAGTTTGACGGAGATAATTTTGGTCATTGGGCGACGGAATCCAGACTGCGCCGCAGCATCCAAAGTTGTCTTCAAAAAATACCCAATGATACAACTGCAAATTTTTGGGTATTGTATTGGTATAAGTTTTGGCAAGTTCCTGAAACTAAGTTTTTGGCACAACAACATCTCACTGCTTACTTACAAGAAGCTTGTTATTGGAGTTCTCAAAAAACAGCCGCTAACTTCGTTAGTACTCAGTACAAACTTTCAGATTGCTTTCAAATTGCGATCGCGCAGGTGGATAAAGTTCTTCAGGGTTATAATCCCAGTCACAGCAGTACTTTGAAAAATTACGCCAGTATTGTGTTTGGGAGTGCTATCCGCGAAGCTTTGCGCCAACTCCGGGAAGTTGATATCTGTACAGATTGGGGCTTATTGCGGAAAACTTCCCAAAAGCGTTTAGATGAGTCTCTGCAAAATGCTGGCTTGTCCTCAGAGACGATTAACGCTTATATTCTGGCTTGGCAATGTTTTAAAACTCTCTATGTTCCTACGAAAACTGCTAAATCTCGCCAACTTTCTCGACCTGATGAGCAAATTTGGCAAGCGATCGCCACAGCTTACAATTCACAAAGCAGTGAAAAAGTCAACCCCCAAACTTTAGAAAAGTGGCTACTAAGTGTAGCGAAAGCTGTCCGAAAATATCTTTATCCCACCCCGGATTCGCTAAATATATCTAAAGGTGGTGATGGTTCAGGGGAATTACTTGATAATCTTCCAGGAACAGACCGAGAATCTTTAATCCATGAAATTGTCGCCCAAGAAGAAGCCCAAATTCGCACATCTCAACAAGTGGAGATTAACCAAGTTTTAGCCGATGCGATCGCTCAACTCGAACCGCAAGTCCAAGAGATTTTACAACTATACTATAGTCAACAGCTAAATCAAGACGCAATTGCTAAACAATTAGAAATCAAGCAATATACAGTTTCGCGACGACTGACAAAAGCCAAAGAAATATTGCTGCGGTCTTTGGCTAATTGGAGTCAAGATATTTTGCATATTTCTGTAACAACAGACCTACTAACTAGTATGAGTGCTGTGATTGAGGAATGGTTGCACAATTATTACAATGTGTTTACTGAATAACTTATGTTAGAACAGATGGTCACGTCTGTTTTGCCGGGGAAGAGAATATTTCCCTAATGGACTCAAAAAAGCCGAAGATTCTCCGGAGAAAACCCTATGAATACAAATACCCCCATCTTAAGTTTTGCTTCCACAGACCTGATATTGGAAATTCCCACCTCTGTCAAACATCAAGTTAATCTTCACAGTCAATCTTTTGCTGATTCTACGAGTTATCAAGCTTATATTAATGAACTTTGTCTGGGGGCTGTTTTGCCTTGGTTGCAAGAAGATTTTACACCCCAAGCCAGAGTTTGGCCTGATGCTGCGGCTGTATCCAGTTTTTGGGAACTGGTTAATGGTACAGCTGTAACCGTAGACGCAACTAGATTTATTTTGGTTCCCAGTGAAAATATTGATAGTAGTGAATTGCGTGTGCCGCAAGAATGGGTGGATTTACCAAGCTGGGCGGGGGATTATTACTTAGCAGTACAAGTAGAACCGGATGCAGGCTATGTCAGGGTTTGGGGTTATTGTACTCATGCACAACTGAAAAATAAAGGTAATTATTACCCAGGCGATCGCACTTATGCGCTGGATGAAGATGATATAATTACTGATATGAGTGTGTTAAGCGTGGCGAAAGAATTTTGTCAAGATGAAGTTAAACGGATTGCCACTGTAGATTTACCCACTCTACCACAAGCACAAGCCGAAAATTTAATTACCCGCCTGGGAAATCCCGAAATCATCACCCCGCGTTTAGCTGTCCCTTTTCCATTGTGGGGGGGACTAATTGCATCCGGCGGTTGGCGACAACGTTTATATGAACAACGTTTAGGACTACCAGAACAATGGTCAGTTATCCAATGGTTGCAAAGCGGTGTTTCTCAAATTGCAGCCGCAAAAGGCTGGGGAAAGTTAAATCTGCAATTAAGTGCTGCGGGGGCGCGGAGTATAGAAGAAAGACAGCCAGAAGTCAGCTTATCACGCCAACTTGCGATCGCAGGTCAATTATATGAACTGCTAATTACACCCCAAGGACAACCAGACACCCGACATTGGCGCTTTGAATTACGTAACGCAACCATAGGCGCAGCGATTCCTGGCGGTTTTAAACTCAGACTCCTCACCGAAGACTTACAACCATTTCCCAACAATGAAGATATCGCCACAACAGCAGTAGAACAACTGTATATAGAAGTTGCCTTAGAAGCAGGAGAAGGTATAGTCTGGGAAATAGAACCCCTTCCCGACAACTATGATCAAGAAATCCTCAAATTCTGAAGCCGTCATACAATTTTGGATTTTGGATTTCGGATTTTGGATTGATTCCACAGATAAATCTGGGGGCTTGTACCACTAAGGAAGTATTGGTCACAATTACCTTCTTCCCTTCTTACCTTCTTACCTTCTTACCTTCTTACCTTCTTACCTTCTTACCTTTGCGCCTTTGCGCCTTTGCGTGAAACATATCCATATTTTCCATAATATAAACGCTATTAATTATGCCTTCCGAAATCCCCACAAATCAAAATAAAATTGGTGTAGCAATTCTTGGCACAGGATTTGGTCAAAAAGTCCATATTCCCGGATTTAAAGCCCATCATCGCACCGAAATAGTAGCAGTTTATCATCGAGATATTAATCAAGCCCAAGCCATCGCCGAGACTCATCATATCCCGCACGCCTGCGACACTGTAGGCGATATTTTAGCATTACCAGAAGTGCAAGCCGTGAGTATCGCCACACCACCATTTCTGCACTATGAAATGGCTAAACAAGTGCTGCAAGCCGGCAAACATTTATTATTAGAAAAACCCACAACTTTAAATGTATTTGAAGCTAAAGAACTATATCAATTAGCGCAAGCAAAAGGCGTAACCGCCACAGTAGACTTTGAATTTCGCTTTGTCCCCGGATGGCAATTATTTGCGGAATTATTAGCCAGCAACTATGTAGGAAACAAACGCTTAATTAAAATTGATTGGTTAGGTTCCTCCCGCGCCGATACTTCCCGCCCTTGGAATTGGTATTCCTCCCAAGACAAAGGCGGGGGTGCATTAGGTTCTTTAGGTTCCCACGCCTTCGATTATATTTCCTGGCTATTTGGGCCAGTCAGCAGATTAAACGCCCACCTGAGTACCGCCATTCCCGCACGAATTGACCCAGCTAGCCAAGAATTAAAGCCAGTAAATACAGATGATACCTGTCTGCTATCTCTGGAATTAGCTGATGGCACACCTTGCCAAGTTACTATCAGTGCAGTAGTTCATGCATCGAGGACACACTGGGTAGAAGTGTATGGCGATCGCGGTACTCTAGTATTAGGTAGTGAAAATCAAAAAGATTATATACATGGATTTCGGGTTTGGGGTTCTCAGCCTGGTCAACCTCTCCAAGAAATCGAAATCCCCAGTCGCTTAGTTTTTCCCCAACATCACACCGACGGACGCATTTCGGCATTTACCCGTGTAGTAGACCAATGGGTATTAGGAATTGAACGCCAACAAGAAATAGTCCCATCCTTGCGAGAAGGCGTTTATTCCCAACTATTAATGGATTTATCTCATAAATCTCATCAAACATCAAATTGGATAGATGTACCCAACTTAGAAGGATTCCTAAAGGATAATTATGAGACTTTTATATAGCAATCCTATCTGATTTGTTCTCCACTCAGAGGTTTAGATCCCCGACTTCTTTAAGAAGTCGGGGATCTTTAGTTTATTAACTTATTTAGTATCCAGAACTAACTGACTTGGCTAAGTAGGTAACATGACCAATGGAGTAAGTGAAGACAAACGCCTCAGCCAGCTTAGTCAGGAAGGACATATCGCTGACATAGGGTTGATGGGTGCTACCACCGGAGATGGAATCTACATTTTTCAATTCATTCAGAAAACTTTCAGAATCTTGAAATAATTCCACACCAGCATTGTTTAGTTCAGAAAGAGTGATGTTTGCCATAATATTTGCTCCTCAAGTGCTTGTGATGATAGTTTTCAACTTGACTGGCTTTCAGGGATGATTGTGAGGGGAGCATCCCTGAAAAGTTATCAGTTAAATAAAGCGATTAAAGCCATTAGTATCCAGAACTAAATGATTTGGCTAAGTAGGTAACATGACCAATTGCATAAACTGTGACAAATGCCTCAGCCAACTTAGTCAATGTAGAAATATCGCTGACATAGCCGCCGTAGGTGTCGGTGCTACCACCGGAGATGGAATCTACATCTTTCAATTCATTCAAGAAACTTTCAGAATCTTGAAATAATTCAGCACCAGCATTATTTAGTTCAGAAAGAGTGATGTTTGCCATAATATTTGCTCCTCAAGCATTTGTGACGACAATGTTCAATTTGATTAGCTCTCAGGGATGATTGCGAGTAAATCTCATCCCTGAAAAGCTATCAGTTAAATGAAGCGATTAAAGCCATTAGTATCCATAGCTGAATGACTTGGCTAGGACAGTCACGTGACCAATAGCATAAGTTGTCACAAATGCCTCAGCCAACTTTGTCAATGTGGACAGATCGCTTACATAGCCAGCGTATACGTCGGTGCTGCCGCCGGAGATGGAATCGACATCTTTCAATTCATTCAGAAAACTTTCAGAATCTTGAAATAATTCAACACCAGCATTGTTGAGTTCAGAAAGAATGATGTTAGCCATAATATTTGCTCCTCAAGCATTTGTTGTGATAATTTTCAACCTGACTAGCTTTCAGGGATTATTGTTAGTAAATTTAATCCCTGAACAGCCATCTAGTACAGCACAAAATCAATTGATTATCGTGCAGAAATACTAGTTAAATGAAGCGATTACAGCTATTAGTATCCATAGCTGAATGACTTAGCTAGGACAGTCACATGACCAATAGCATAAGTTGTCACAAACGCCTCAGCCAACTTAGTCAATGTGGACATATCGCTGACATAGCCTTGATTGTAGCTGCTGCCACCGGAGATAGCATCCACATCTTTCAATTCATTCAAGAAACTTTCAGAATCTTGAAATAATTCTGCACCAGCATTGTTGAGTTCAGAAAGAGTGATATTTGCCATAATATTTGCTCCTCAAGCATTGATTGCTAATAGATTTAGTTGATTAACAATTAAGCTCGCTTCGCTTAACTGTTACTGCTATTTTTATTCAGGCAATTCAAGAAAGTCAAGGACAAAACTAGTTTTAAAAAGACCTATAATAGTGATTATTGTCTGGTTTGAAGAATATTTTAAGTCTGTTAAATAATGGCTTTTATATATGTAAAGTGCAAAGTACAGATGGGAGTTAAAATTCTAAATTAGGATTAGCGGGAGTAAAACTCTACGTCTTTTTCGCGAATTTTGATGTCGTAGTTGCCAAAGAAATCATGTCCTAGTAATCCTACCCCGGCTTTTGGGGCAATCGCCACTTCTAGATTATTAGCCACAACTCCACCCGCAGCCACAGAATTTACCTTACCAGTGGGAAATAGGACTTGAGTCCCATCCGCAATTTGAGCTTGCATAATTCCTGTAGCCTGGAGTTGCAGAGTATTGGCCATTTTGGCAGTAATTAGAGTACCATGAGCGCCAGTATCTACAATCATTTCAAAAGTGTTGTTGTGATTGAAGGTGACATCAATCACAGGAGTTCTACCCAGGCGGCGTTTGATGGGAACCCGAAAAATTTTGCTGTTATTCTTGGGGAGAGGTGTCTTCGTTACACCGCAAAGCTTCCCCAAGCGCACCATTCTGCCAGAAGAGGTAATCATAAAACATAATCCTGGATCTTCAGCCATGGCTTGGTAAGAGAATGCTGAAAATACCAGCGTCGGAATTACTGCTATCAAAGCTAGGTTAATTGTTGAAATTTGATACCACCAAGCATTCTTCATATTATGTTGCTCTGTGAATTTTGCTATATATGTTGATACATAAATTGCCCAGACTATCAGCAAAATTTGCAGGATTCATTCTGAGGGGAATACCAAGCAATAAATTATCCGATGTTGCTGATTGAGAATAGGAATTTTGCTCACGCACCAAGCGCAGAGAGTTCAGATGCTAATACGTGCCACATTTTAAACAGAGTAAATTTAACTAGGCAATTACATCTTGTTCCAGATATCTTATCTGTAATTACTGGTAGATAAATTAAAGATTAATTAAAGTCATGATGAAAATACGGAATTACTCACCAAATCCATAGCACTAGTAAACAACTCAGCGTACCTCTGCGTTAAAAAAACACCTCTCATTGCATTTATTTTGGCAAAATGTCAGCTATTCTTGCTACAGAATAAAAATTCACTTAATGTGTAAATACAAATAAGTAGCTTGGCAGGCATCCCAAAATAACAATGAAAGATCATAATTCCTCTCCACAAATCAAGCGTTTTCAATTATCCTTTCTTTACTCAGTACCCATAGGGATATTAGGAGGGCTAATTGGCTTAGGCGGTGCAGAATTTCGCCTACCAGTCCTAGCCAGCATATTGGGCTATTCAGCACAGCAAGCCGTACCTGTAAATCTTGCCGTCAGCTTGATTTCCATTGCTGCATCCTTAGCAATTCGAGGTAGTCTGCTTTCTTTCGATTCAGTAATTCCCTTGTTACCAGTGATCCTTTCCTTAATTGCTGGCGCGGTAATTACTGCCTTTTTTGGAGCAACATTAGCAATCAGGCTTTCCAACGAACAGCTAGAGCAAATTATTCTCTGGCTATTGGTAATCATTGGTATCGCCTTGATAATTGAAGGTTTTCTGCCGCAAGAAATACCAGCCTTACTACCTGCATCTTGGAACATTCCCGCAGGTATCCTATTTGGGTTAGCAATTGGATTAGTCAGCAGTTTACTGGGAGTTGCTGGGGGTGAGGTGATTATTCCTACCTTAGTTTTTGCTTTTGGTGTAGATATTCGGACAGCCGGTACAGCTAGCCTGTTAATCAGCTTCCCCACTGTGCTAGTCGGGGTGATTAAATATGCCAGTAGAGGCGCTTTTAGCGATAGCGAAGCGCTCCGTAGGAATCGCAACATCTTGAAAAATACCGTTGCACCGATGGGGGTTGGCTCAATCATTGGAGCTATCATCGGGGGAATGCTGGTTGGTATTATTTCCGCACCCATACTGAAAATTATCTTAGGGGTAATTTTAAATATCTCTGCATTTCGGGTATTTCACAAAGCCAAATCTCATGCCGCTTAAAAAGCAAGTATTTTAGCTAAAAGTAAAATAAGCTGGCTAAAAAACTCATGATTAGCAAAACTATTGGTTTTACTAAGTTTGAGTCCAAAATCCAGTCCTTCTGCTTGTGCAAAGGCTGGGTTTTCTCTCTGAAAAGCATTTATCCTGGCGTTTTGTCAGTTATCCTTGCTACAGAATTCAAATTAAGTTCGTGTGTAAATAGGAACAAGCACCTTTCAAACAGCCTGAACACTTTAGTTACACAGCAAAAATAAAAATATGAATAAAAAACAGATTCTGGGTTGGATTGGTATCGCAGTTATTAGCTGTTTCCTAGCCGTTGCCTTACCTTTAATTATTCCCACTCCCTTAACAGCACAGTCAAACGTCAACTTGCTGGTGTCTGCGGCTGCAAGTATGAAAGATGCACTAGAAGAAATTCAGCCCATTTACCAACAAAGTAAACCAAACGTCAATATCAGATATAACTTTGGGAGTTCTGGAGCATTACAGCAACAAATTGAACAGGGTGCGCCAGCAGATATCTTTATTTCCGCCGCGAGAAGACAAGTAGATGCACTGGAGCAAAAAGGACTTTTAGTTCCAGGTACTCGTACCAATCTAGCAAACAACCGCTTAGTTCTGATTGTACCTAATAACACCACAGACATTAATAGCTTTTTTAATTTAGCAGATGCCAGAGTTAAGAGAATTGCCGTAGGAGAACCCAGAAGCGTACCCGCAGGACAATACGCCGACCAAGTATTCAAGAAATTGGGAATTTTTGATAAAATCAAGTCTAAATTAGTTTTGGCTAACAATGTGCGTCAAGTTTTAGCAGCTGTAGAAAGTGGTAACGCCGATGCGGGCTTAGTTTACGCCACAGATGCTAAAATTTCCAATAAAGTCAAAGTTGTAGTTGCTGCTGATGAAAAATATCACTCTCCAATTGTTTATCCAATGGCAGTAATTAAAAGAAGTAAAAATATCCCGGCTGCGAAAGAATTTGTCCAATTCTTATCTAGTAATCAAGCCAAGGCTGTACTAAAAAAATACGGATTTATTGTGAATTAATAGCATCTCCTTCTTCGTTTTTCCTTCTTCGTTTTTCCTTCTTCCTTTGTGTCCTTTGTGTCCTTTGCGGTTCATTCCTCCTATAATTCGACAGAAATCACGAATTACCTCAAAATATCATGGATTTATCACCCCTTTGGATATCACTAAAAACCTCCTTACTTGCCACATTTATTACCTTTTTTCTGGGAATTTGGTCAGCTTACTGGATGTTAGGATATCGAGGTAAAGCCAAATCATTAATTGAAGGAATTTTTATCGCTCCTTTGATTTTACCGCCTACAGTTGTGGGCTTTTTATTACTATTATTTTTTGGGAGAAATGGACCTGTAGGTAAACTCATGCAGCCTTTAGATTTTAGCATTGTTTTTACTTGGTATGGTGCAGCGATCGCGGCGACAGTTGTCGCATTTCCCATCATGTATAAAACCGCCTTGGGAGCCTTTGAACAAATCGATGGGAATCTGTTACGCGTAGCCAGAACCCTTGGTTCATCTGAATCTGCCATCTTTTGGCGCATCAGTTTACCCCTAGCATTTCCCGGAATTGTTGCCGCCACAAGTTTAGCTTTTGCAAGGGCTTTGGGTGAATTTGGAGCCACCTTAATGTTAGCTGGTAATATCCCCGGAGAAACTCAAACGATCCCGATGGCGATTTATTTTGCTGTGGAAGCTGGCGCGATGAATGAAGCTTGGTTTTGGGCGATCGCTATCATGAGTATTTCTTTATCTGGGATTATTGGAGTCAACCTTTGGCAAGAAAACCGAGGAAAAAGGAAACAACAAAATTCCCCATTTCCCACATTACTCAGAAACCAGGAATACCAGATATGTCAAACCTCGCAGAAAACTGATTTATCAGTATTATTCGTAGATATTACCAAACAACTTCCAGGCTTTAGATTGCAAGTATGTTTTAGCGGTGATAGTCATACCCTGGGATTTTTGGGAGGTTCTGGGGCTGGTAAAAGTATGATTTTGCGCTGCATTGCTGGCATCGAAACACCCACAAAAGGACGTATTATTTTAAATGGGCGAGTGTTGTTTGATTCGGAAAAAAGAATTAATTTGCCTTCACGCGATCGCCGCATTGGTTTCTTAATGCAGAATTATGCTTTATTCCCGCATCTGACTGTCATGCAAAATATCGCTTTTGGCTTACCTAAAGGCTTATCCACATTAGCAATTAAGCAGCAGGTCCAGGCGCAACTATTAGCAGTGCAGTTAGAAGGATTAGAAAATCGCTATCCTCACCAACTTTCTGGAGGACAGCAACAACGAGTTGCTTTAGCCAGAGCTTTAGCCATTAAACCAGAAGCATTACTATTAGATGAACCCTTTTCAGCGCTGGATACATATCTGCGCCACCAATTACAAGAGCAATTAAGTGAAACCCTCAGCACTTATTCAGGAGTAACACTATTTGTTACCCACAATTTAGAAGAAGCCTACGAAATTTGTCAACAATTGTTGGTTATGTCCCAAGGACAAGTTATTGCTAACGATGATAAACAAAATATTTTTGACCATCCCAATAGTTACACAGTCGCTCAGTTAACAGGTTGTAAAAACTTTTCCCCAGTAAAAGTACGCTATCTGCGAATCAAGTCAAAGCCTTAGATTGGGACTGCACCCTGAAAATCATGGAACCTTTACCCCAGTCACCAGCTTATATAGGTATTCGCGCCCATCATATCAGCTTTACAAGCGACCCCAACGCAGAAAATACCTTTCCCTGTTGGTTAGTGAGAACGCGAGAAACACCGCACCGGATGACATTGTATTTACGACTGCACCATTCATTAAATCACAGCCATGATTACCACCTACAGGCGGAAGTATTTAAGGAAAAATGGGCGAATATCAAAGACAAACCCTTTCCTTGGTATGTGCGTTTAGATATAGCAAAACTCTTCTTAATGCCGGAATAAAAATAACGCTCGTAGTCAGGACTTTAGTCCTTATTTCCCTGACGCTAATGAGGACTGAAGTCCTCACTACAAACTTTGAATAAATGCGGATTTAATAAAATACAGAACCTCACCCCCAACCCCTCTCCTTACTAAGGAGAGGGGAGACTTTGACGCAACTTCTTAGGCGGGGTGAGGTTAAAAATTGGATTTGGATATTATGTCAGAAATTTTAGTCAACACCAATTAAAACATCAGTTGATTTCACAATTGCATACACTTCTTTACCTACTTCTATACCCATACTTTCGTAAGAAGACTTGGTAATAATTGAGGTAACTTCAATTCCAGGCGCAATTTCAATCACAATTTCTGCATTGACAGTTCCAGGTGTAACTTCCTTTACCTTGCCTTTCAGAGAATTACGCGCACTAATTTTCATTTTTTACTCCTCGTGTTGAGTGGAATACTATATGTACTTACAGATCATAGTTTACCTGGATTAAGCAAGTATATTAGCATAATGTTATATAGACCTGCTAAAATAAATTATTCGATTGATCGCAGCTAACCTGTTCACGCTACTTTAAATAAGAGGATAACCGCAAAAACTCAATAGCTAAGACGTGGTAAAACAGGACGAACTTCGCAACAAATTAAAACAAACGAGAATCCGCTTGGGTATGAGTCAGCAAGATTTGGCTAACGTGGCTAATGTTACCCGGCAAACGATTAGCGGTGTCGAGTCGGGACAATATGCGCCATCCACCACTATCGCCCTACGATTGGCAAAAGCCTTGGGTTGTCAAGTGGAAGATTTATTTTGGTTAGAGCAGGATTTACCAGAAATAGCAGCTGTACCAGCTTATAATGTGCCATTAGGTCAGCGACTGCGGCTGATTTTGGCTCAAGTGGGTCATCAATGGATTGCTCATCCTTTAATTGGTCAAAATGCTTTTCGTACAGAAATGATACCAGCTGATGGCGAAGGCGATCGCCTACCCGGTACAAATACAATGGTCGTCAAGTTACTAGATGACCCCGGAAATCTACATTCCACAGTGATTTTGGCAGGTTGTGCGCCGGCTTTATCCTTATGGGCGCGGGCGGCTGAACGTTGGCATCCTAACCTCAGAGTACACTGGACTTTAGATAACAGTATGACGGCATTGCATCGACTGCGGCGGGGAGAAGTTCACTTTGCCGGAATGCATCTGTATGATCCCCACACGGGAGAATATAACACTCCCTTTGTGCGTTCCGTTCTCAAAGATACGGCGGCTGTATTAATTAACCTCGGCGTTTGGGAAGAGGGAATGCTGACACAGCCGAATAATCCTCTGGGATTAAAAACTATTGCAGACTTAGCCCAAACAGGTATCACCATTGTTAACCGCGAAGAAGGTTCAGGGAGTCGCCAAGTATTAGAGCGATCGCTCCAAGATGCTAATATTCCATTTACAGCCGTCAAGGGATTTGAGCAAATTGTCAACGGACATCTAGAAGTAGCCCAAGCCGTAGCCACCGGCAAAGTTTCATCCGGTATCAGCACTGCATCTGTAGCCGCCGCCTTCGGGTTAGGATTCATCCCCTTACAACAATCACGATATGATTTAGCAGTTCTCAAATCATATCTAGATGAACCCCCTGTACAAAAATTACTCGGCACATTAGGTCATCGGCGAGTCCTCTCACAGCTAGAGGCCATCGGGGGTTATAATACCAGTCAAACTGGGGAAGTAGTCGCCACAATTGAGCCTAAATAATTCGTAATTCGTAATTCGTAATTCGTAATTCGTAATTCGTAATTCGTAATTCGTAATTCGTAATTCGTAATTCGTAATTCGTAATTCGTAATTCGGAGGATCTGCGCTCTAAGCGTAGCTATGCCGCAGGCTTTACGTAATTTGTGATTTTTAATATTTGATGGGTTCTCCAAATAGTTCTGCTAATAATTCCCTTGTTTGTTCCAGAGAGTCCAACACTCGATGAGCCAAACGTCTAATTTCAGTAGATGGTGCTTCGATATCGGGAACCATAATGGCACACATCCCCGCTTGAAAAGCTGCTTCCACACCCACAAAAGAATCTTCAAAAACCACACACTGTACAGGATTAATATTCAGACGGCGGCTAGCTTCCAAAAAAATATCTGGAGCAGGTTTACCCTCAGCCACATCTGCACTCGTGACAATTGTCGTGAAATATTGATTAATTCCAGCGTTTGTTAAACGTCGGATAGCTCTAGTTCGAGCCGTCCCGGTGGCTAATGCAATCATCACACCCAAGTCACTGAGTCTATCAAGCAAATCTAAAACCCCTGGTTTCATCGGTAAACCTTCTCGCAATTCTCGCTCATCACCAATTTCGATGCGTTGCACTGTCACAGACTCAAAGGGGAGACTGTCCCCGTAGATTTTTTTAAGTAATTTTTCCCGCCATGTTAAATCTCGCCCGACAAACTCCATATATAAATCGTCATTCATGATATAGCCATGATCTTTGAGAGCTTGTTTCCAAGCCCATCGCGCAATACTTTCCGTATCAAAAAGCAAACCATCCATATCAAAAATTACGGCTCGGTAACTTGATAACACATTCAATGCCTTGATGCTTGTGAACATTTAACTATTTAACTATGTTTTAAGAAAGGAATAAACCGGGTTTCTGCTGAAGGTAAGGGACTGACAATTAAAAAAATATTCCATTGCTGAGGTAGGCAGGGGAGCAGGGAGCAGGGAGCAGGGGGGATAAAGAACAAATATGGTCTGATGAAATCTGACTTTTCACGGGATCTGGAAAACCTCTCTCCAAACCTCTCCCCTTGTAGGGGAGAGGCTTTGAATTTTCCCCCTTCCCTGGTAGGGAAGGGGGCTAGGGGGTTAGGTTTCGCGTTGGTTTTTCCACATGACATGAAAAGTGAGGATAAAATGGGGCAATTTATTTTCTGGAAATCCCTAAACATAAAATTTAACGTTTTTCCAGTTGCAAGATTGCTAAAGATTAAACAATCGGGGATTTAAACCCCGAAAGCTGCGCTTTGTCTCCCCTCCCCGCAGGCGGGGAGGGGATTAAGGGGTGAGGTGCAATGACTGTGGGAATCATAACGGACATGAATAATTCGCTCGCTGTGTATTATGCTTCATCTTCAAATAAAGCTCTACCCAAGCGCTGTAAAACTACAAGCGATCGCCCCTCCACTGGAATTGGTTTATCATCGATGTAACGTTTACCCCGTTGCACAAACCGTGGCTTAGTTGTATCAATCATCGTCAACCATTCCCAATTCTGTAATCCTTTAGGAATGACGAACTCCAACATCTCATGGTGAGCATTAAAGAACCATAAAAAGGAATCATCCATAATTCGTTCCCCCCGTGGTCCAGGAGTCGCTATTTCTTCACCATTCATAAAAATCCCAATCGCCTTAGTAAAACCTTTATTCCACTGTTCTTCGGTCATCTGCGTCCCATCGGGATTGAACCAACCAATGTCATGTACCCCAGAACCGTGGATAGCTCTACCTTGGAACCACTTGCGTCTGCGAAAAACTGGATGCTTGCGGCGAAAGTCAATCAGCTGACGGGTAAAATCTAACAGCGCCTCATTTTCTTCTGGTAAATCCCAATCTAACCAAGCAACTTCATTATCTTGACAGTAGGCGTTATTATTCCCCCCTTGACTCCGCCCCATTTCGTCACCCATCACCAGCATCGGTACACCTTGGGAAAGCATTAAAGTAGCCAAAAAGTTTCGCCGTTGCTGTTTCCGCAACTTTAAGATGACCGGATCATTCGTTTCTCCTTCTGCGCCACAGTTCCAAGAGCGATTATGATTTTCCCCATCTCGACTGTCTTCCTCATTCGCCTCATTATGCTTGTGGTTGTAACTCACTAAATCATTGAGAGTAAAACCATCGTGGGCTGTGATAAAGTTAATACTAGCGCTCGGATTGCGTCCGTTTAACTGATATAAGTCAGAACTACCCGTAAACCGATAAGCAAACTCTGCCAAACTACTATCTTCGCCGCGCCAGAAGTCCCGCACAGTATCCCTATACCTACCATTCCATTCCGACCACAGCAGAGGAAATTCCCCCACTTGATAGCCACCTTCACCCACATCCCAAGGTTCAGCAATCAATTTCACCTCAGCTAAAACCGGATCTTGGTGAATAATATCAAAGAACGCTGCCAACCTGTCAACTGCGAAAAGTTCCCGCGCCAGAGCCGAGGCTAAGTCAAAACGGAAACCATCAACGTGCATTTCCAGCACCCAGTAACGCAGACTATCCATAATTAGTTTCAGCACCTGGGGATGGCGGACATTCAAAGAATTACCGCAGCCGGTGAAGTCCATATAATAACGAGCGTTACCATCTACTAAGCGATAATAAGATTTATTATCTATCCCCCGCAGAGATAAGGTTGGCCCTAAATTATTACCTTCCCCTGTATGGTTGTAAACTACATCTAAAATCACCTCCATTCCGGCTTTGTGGAGTGCCTTAACCATCTGCTTAAATTCTTTTACCTGCTCTCCATGACCGGAATTAGCACTATAACCGTGGTAGGGAGCTAAATAGCAGATAGAGTCATAACCCCAGTAATTTCTCAGCCCTGTATCGAATAAGTGTCGCGGATATGCGAGATAATGATGGACGGGCATCAATTCTACAGCTGTCACACCCAGAGACTGGAGATGAGAAATACTAGCCGGATGAGCTAGTCCAGCATAGGTTCCTCGCAGCTTGGCAGGAATTTCTGTGTGTAGCTTGGTAAAACCTTTGACGTGGGTTTCATAAATTACTGTTTCGTGCCAAGGTATTTGCAGCAGTTCATCCCCTTCCCAATCAAAAGACTCATCCACTACCACCGCTTTGGGTACGAGGTGCGCGTCATCCAGTTCGGAAAATCCCAAATCCTCTTGAGAATCATCCCAGCGATAGCCAAACATTTCTTCCCCAAACCCAATTTCGCCGTCTAGTGCTTTGGCGTAGGGGTCTATCAGCAGCTTGTTGGGATTAAAGCGATGCCCTTCTTGGGGGTTAAAGGGACCGTGTACCCTAAATCCGTATCGCTGACCAGGGACGATAGAAGGCACGTAACAATGCCAAGTAAAGTTACTAATTTCTGTGAGAGTTAGTCTGGTTTCTCGCTCTTGCTGGTCAAACAGGCACAATTCAACTCCTGTGGCGTTTTCGGAAAATAGCGCAAAGTTAGTGCCTTTACCATCCCAAGTTGCTCCTAGAGGATAGGGTTTACCAGGCCAGAGAGAGAGATACATATCGTCAATTTTCCCTTATGGAATAAATACACCTATTTAAGTATTAGATTAATTCCCGAACTATTGCAAATACGCATAGCTTCAGATTCTCTAATTCTTAAAATCATCGGGAATCTTTCTATTGTTAATTTAAAGTGAGTAAAAATCATTTTATTTAAAATCCTAAAACTAATCTAAATAAACTCGTAAACAGGTTTGTACGTATCATTGTTTACGGTATTTAGGCGGATTAATCAAGTATGAGTAGAGCAAGTCGTAATAACTAATATTTAGGAGATAATTTTGAATAAAGATTTATTAGCTTTTCTAGCTAGTATATTTTTTAGTGTTGTCATGGTAATTGTAATCCAAAGGCTTAATTTGCCTACCTTTGTTACTTTCAGTCTTGTAATTTTTGCAAGTTACACCCTGATGTTTTTTGTGGCACTACATAATTATCTTTCTAAATATAAAAAGCCGAAATAAATTTGTGTTAAAATTTCCTAATCATATTAACCTCGCGGGATGTTGGAAACTCAGGGTTAGAAACCCTGAAAGGAAACCGGACTGGGCGACTTTATAGCATTTCCTAGTATGATAAAGTACAGAATTATCTGCGTTTATCTGCGTCCATCTGCGTTTAATTATTACTGCTTTTACCTCACTTGAATGGGAATTGCTATAGTCGCAGTCAATCCAAAATCCGAAATCTAAAATCCAAAATTGTATGACGATGCCTTTACGTCAAACGTTATCGAATCCTGATATCGAACTTTCTTATTTAGAGTGGAAACAAGGTGATGAACCTTTACTGCTGTTACACGGTTTAGCTGATAACGCCGTGGTTTGGTCTAGTTTGGCAGATGACCTAGCGGCAGATTATCACATCGTTGCGCCTGATATGCGTGGTCATGGTGAAAGTAGTAAGCCTGAAGATGATTATACCTTTGAAAGTGCGATCGCTGACCTGGAAGCTCTCATGGATCGTCTGGGATGGTCTTCTGCACACGTTGTCAGTCACTCCTGGACGGGGAAACTAGCCGCTATCTGGGCGAGAAAAAATCCCGCCCGTTTACGCAGTATGATTCTGGTTGACCCAATTTTTATCTGGAAAATGCCCAGTTTATTGCGGTTAACTTTCCCTCTGTTATATCGTTACTTATCTTTCCTCAAAGGTATGGGGCCTTTTGCTAGTTACGCAGAAGCCGAAGCCCAAGCGCGTCAGTTAAAGCAATATGAGGGCTGGACTACTTTACAACAACAAGTATTTCAAGCGGGAATAGAGGAAAAACTTGATGGGAGTTGGGGTAGTAAATTTACTATAGCAGCGCGCGATCGCATTTTTGAAGACGTGATGTGTGTACCGGGTTTTATTCACCCTGTGGATACCCCGGCGCTGTTCGTACAACCAGAAAAAGGTCTGAACCGTCAAAATTGGCAAATCAAACCTTACAAAACCAACTTGAACAATTTCCGTTTATGCCAAGTTCCAGGGAATCATTGGCCATTTTTAACTCAACCTGAAGCATTTAACCGGACTGTAGCAGCATTCTTAGCAGAATGTAAATAAAACCAGTCTGACTTTGACTTCATTTAATCATGAGCCTTTGTATTAATCCAGTTTGTCCTCAACCCCATCACCCAGATCATCAAGACCGTTTTTGTCCAAGTTGTGGTTCTCCATTGGAAGTCTTAGGACGCTATCGGGTGATAACTTTGTTGAGTGATACAACTGGTTTTAGCAAAGTCTATGCAGCTGATGAACAGAATATACCAAAAATCCTCAAGGTACTCAATCAAGAGCTATCAAAGGACGCGCAAGCAGTAGAACTGTTTTGCCAAGAAGCATCACTGTTAGAACATCTGAATCATCCCGAAATTCCCCGATTTGAAGGTTATTTTCAGTATCAAACGAGAAATGGTTTGGTTCTGCACTGCATTGTCATGGAAAAAATTGACCAGCCTCACTTGGATGCGTGGCTAAAGCAGCAGCATAAATTCGTTTCGCAACCACAAGCTGTAAACTGGTTAAAACAATTGATACCTAAAAATGTGGTAACTAGGTCTAAAACTAATATGACTTTACCAACATCAGCAAAGCATTCCGAAAAAGTGCCTTTAATAGCTTTGTTTACAGCTTTCTTAGTTTCTTTAGGTTTACTGAGTTTAACAGCTTTAGCCACACGTTCACCCAAGTTTGCTACTTTGGCAACATCAGCACAATCACCAGAAAGAAATGGTACAGTCGATTACTTTCCTTATGAGGAAGGAATGGATAGTCAAGGTAAAGTTGCTAAATTTAATATCGCTGTTTTATCAGTTGAATATAAATGGCTGGCTGGGAGTAATTTTCAAGTTCAATATAATGATCAAATTATTAGTCTTGAAGTTTTAAAGTTAAAATTAGAACAGGTCGGTATTCAGCAAATAATGGCAGAACCTAGTGAAATTATTTCTGTAGGGATCGCTGCTTGTGGAGGTAATCTAGCCGTTCAACAACGTAAAGCTTTAGAACGCGCTCAAAAAGTTCAAAATTTAGCCAAAAGTTTATTTAGTAATACACCCAGTGTGCAAGGCTATCGCTTATTAAATCTTGGGCAATTTCAAAGAAGTAATTGTCAAGAGAATCAGGATTTAACTAGATATCAAAGAAGTGTAATTATTATTGGTGTGCAGCCACAATCAGAAGATGTAATTATCGATGAAGCTTTACGGGATAGGTTAGAAAATAAACCTTTTGCTGATTTTAAATTAAATGATTATTCTTTGGGTTCAGTAAAAGATTTTATCACTATACCCAGTCAGTAAATCAGTTATCAGTTATAGCTCAAACTTAAAAAACGTAATACCCAGATCCCCGACTTCTCTAAGAAGTCGGGGATCTATATCGTCAAGATTTTATATTTAATTCTGTTTCCCACTCCCCACTCCCCACTCCCCACTCCCCGCCTACAAAGGTAACTTGATGGTAAAAGTTGCCCCTAGCCCTTCGCCTTGGCTATGTGCTTGAATAGTACCTCCGTGTAATTGTACTAAATGACGCGCGATCGCTAAACCCAAACCTAAGCCACTGTGTTGGGAATTACAATCGGCCTGACGATATCTTTCAAATACGTGAGGCAGAAATTCCGGTTGAATCCCCAGACCTGTGTCACTGACTTGGATGAGGATTTGGGAATCATCACTTTTTGCTAGTTGCACTTCCACTCTTCCCCCGGATGGGGTGAACTTAATGGCGTTGGAGAGTAAATTACCTAAAACTTGCAGCAAACGGTTGGTATCACCGACAATGGGGGGAATAGATTCATCAATGATCGATTCTAAATCAATGTCCTTAGCATTAGCTGACGGGTAAGCAGTCTCCACAGATGCTTTGACAATGTTCACCAACTCCACTGGGCGAACTTCCAACTGCAACTGACCCCGAAGAATGCGTGACATATTTAACAAGTCTTCTAAGAGTTTTGCCTGAGATTGAGCATTGCGTTCAATGGTTTCTAAGGCATTGGTAACGGTATCTGCATCGAGTTGCCGAGTCCGCAGCAATTTTGCCCAACCGAGAATGGCATTGAGTGGCGATCGCAAGTCATGAGATACCATAGCTACAAACTCATCTTTAGTTTGATTCGCTTTTTCGGCTGCACCACGCGCCGCTTGTTCTAGCTGCAACAGGTGATCCCGTTCCGCTTCCAATTGCTTGCGATGGTCTATATCAGTGCTTGTGCCAAACCACTTGATAATTTTTCCTTGGTCATTCTTCATTGGCACACCCCTGGCTAAATGCCAAACATAGCTACCATCCAGCCTTTTGTAGCGCATTTCCTGTTCATAAGGTTCTCCTGTCTGTAAGGCATTCATCCATGCTTGAATAGCTATTTGAATATCATCTGGATGTATAACTTTGGTCCAGCCTACCTCCATCGCCTCCTGAATCTTCTGCCCAGTGAAGTCACACCATCGCTGATTCACATACTCATATTCACCATGAATATTGCAAATCCAGACGAGTTGTGGTATGGCATTGGATAAATAACGGTAACGTTCCTCACTTTCGCGCAAAGCTGTTTCAGCCCGTTTGCGTTCGCTAATATCTGTCACACTGCCCACTGTTCGCACAACCTGACCATGAGGATCTCGGACAATAATTCCCTGATCTAAGACATATCGATACTGTTGGTCTTGATGACGCATCCTATACTCAATAGCATAGTAATTTTCACGGGTACAAAAATCCATCAATTGATTGAGCAGAAGCTCTCTATGTTCGGGATGAACCTTCTCTATCCACCACTCAGCGCTGGGTTCGGTTTCTTCTAAGGAATAGCCCAAAATCCGGGTTAACCCCTCAGTTCTGCTCACCGTATTCTTTTTCAAATCCCGATCATAAATTAGACAATTAACTGCTGCTGCTGCTAGTTGAAAACGCTCATTACTTAAACGTAGCTGTTCTTCTGCTTGCTTCCGCGCAGTAATATCAAAAGCTGTACCCACAATTTGACGTGGCGAACCGTCAACATTTCTGTTGAATACAGTATCCCGACTAAAAAACCACAGCCATTCCCCATTGGCGTGTCGCATCCGATATTCAAATTCCAAAATGTCACCATTCTCAGATGCGTTAATGAGTTGCAGATGTTCAAAAAATCGCCTCCAATCTTCAGGATGCATTAAAGATGATAGGAACTCAGAATCCATAGCTTGAATTTGTTGGACAGTATAACCCAGAAGGTTAATAACTTGACTATTAGTATAGACATTCTGCTGTTCCATCAAATCATAAACATACAAAATTCCTGGTGTGGTATCGGCAATGCGTTCAATGAACTGCTGACTCTCTCTTAATTTTGCTTCTGCCCATTTTTTTTCAGTGACATCTCGCCAAGCTGCGACGAAGCCATCCCCCATTTTGGTGATGCGAATATCAATAATTCTGGTTGATTGCTGTTGACTATTTAAAGCAGTATAAACGAGTGATTCTTTAACTAAAGGCTGACCCGTTTTTACCACTTGACAACATTCTTCAAACAAGCCATTTTCGCGCATATTTAAGATAATTTTACCCAGATATTCGCCCTGTTCTCCTGAACTCATCTGGCTAAATTCACAAGCTGCGGCGTTCATATAATCAACCCGAAACTGGAGGATTTCGCCCGTCTCATGGCGCACAGCCGAAAAAATGCCAAAACAATCAAGCATATTCTCCACGGAGGTGCGGAAACGTTCCTCACTGCGTTGCAACTCTTGACTTAGTTGAGCATTTTTAATTGCCGAGTGAATAGTTGAGCGCAAATACTCGCCAGTTGTTTGTCCTTTAACTAAATAGTCTTGGACACCGCTTTTCATGGCCTGTACAGCCACAGCTTCGTTACCATAACCAGTTAACATTATTACTGCTGGTATGGCTTTCGGGGATTGCTGTTTTAATTCCGCCAAAAATTCCAAACCATCCAAGTCTGGCAGCAAGAAGTCTAATAAAATCGCATCAGGCTGAAACTGCTGGCATAATGCCAACGCTCCTTCTCCTGATTCTTCTTCGAGAATTGTGTAACTGTATTCCTGGTCTTGCAGCAGATAACGACGATAAACCTGGCGGTCTTCAGGAGAATCATCGACAATTAAAACAGTTAGCGGTTGCGCCATAACTAATTGTTAACAGCATCAGGGAGGATTACGATATCTAACCAATAAGTGATGAAAGTTTGAATAGTTTCCACCAATCTATTAATATCAATTGGTTTCAACATATAACTAGCAACGCAATATTTGTAACATATTTCTATATCTTTAGGATTAGATGACGTGGTAAAGACAACGACAGGAATATATCTGAGCTTTTCATCCTGCTTGATTTGCTCTAAAACTTCTCGCCCATCAGTTCCCGGTAAATTGAGGTCGAGTAAAATCAGCGCTGGACGAGGAAATTTTCGGCAATTTTTGTAAGTCCCGGTGTGGTAAAGAAAGTCTAGTGCTTCATCGCCATCGCTACAGCGAAAAACAGGATTGACCACAGATTGTTTTTTCATGATTCGACTCAAGGCTTCAAAGTCTTCGTCGCTATCTTCAACTACTAATAGAGGTCTGGCAAAATTACCAATCATGGGTTTAGTCAACTCCCTGTAATGTAAAATAAAAGGTACTGCCTTGATCGTAGGTGGAATCGACCCAAATTTTACCACCGTGACGTTCTACGATTTTTTTGGCGATAGTTAACCCCGCCCCAGTCCCTCCACCATACTTACTTGGTCCGTGCAGTCTTTTGAAAATCCGAAAAATTGCCTCAAAGTGTTTATCTCGAATACCGATACCATTATCTCGTACGTAGAATGTAATTGGTAATGGTGGTTCCTCTATATAACCAATTTCAATGATTTTTTCGGCTTGATCATTGTATTTAATGGCGTTAGCAATTAAATTATTAAATACTTCGCCTACTTGGACGCGATCGCAATATATTATTGGTAGAGGTCGGGGAATTTGAATATCTACCTGCATCTCCTCAATGCGGGCGCTCAATAAGTCTAAACTGCGATTTACTATACTATTTAGGTCGGTTTCCTGCATGGAAAGGTCTACTCTCCCCAAGCGAGAAAAATGCAGCAGCGAATCGATTAAATCCTCCATGCGTTGGGTCAGACGAATCAATGTTTTTAATTTGTTCTTTCCTTCTTCGTTGATGGTTTCACCGTAATCTTCCATCAGGAAGTTAGAGTAATTGTGAATACCACGCAGTGGTTCTTTTAAATCATGAGAAGCAATATAGGCAAAGGCATCTAATTCGTTATTACTACGTTCTAGTTCAATATTCAACTGTGCGAGTTCGTCTGCTTTTCGCAACACCATGCCAATAATTGCATTCCTCAACTCTAGCGCTGCATTGACTTCATAAGATTTCCAGGAAAGCGATTTCAATAGTACAGTTTCTTGCCATAATTCAAAGGATTTGCGGGGTGATAGGCGGATACTGCCATTTTGCTTTACCTCTACAGGTTTATTTGGATTACCACCCCAATCTACAGTTTGCACTACCTCTGGGCGAAACCACAAAACATAGTTTTTTTGACTTTTGGAAATGGAAAGCGCCATCAAACCGCTAGCAAAATCCCGCAATTTTTCTGCCTGTGGATAAACTTGAGAAAGGGAATCAGTGTAGAAAATTTCCTCTTTCTGGTTTTGATGCATCCATTCCACTAAATCTTGAATATCTTGCTGTTTAGGAGTTTTACCCACTGTGAAATAGTTGCCATGATAACACACGGCTGCTCCTTGAGCATTCACGAGATTTAGGAGATTTGGTTGATTGTTAATTAAACCGTCAATGAAGTTACTTTCTAATGACATATATTCCACTAACTTGGAATGGCAAGATTTCACCTGCATCTTAGATTCCACATCTTCACTATCTTCTTTAGCCGCTATTTCTAAAGATGTCATTTGCCCTAAAAATTCACAGGCGTTACGAACTTGATAGGGAATATATTTAGGTGATTGATGATGACAGGCAATTAGTCCCCACAGATTTCCATCTTTAATAATGGAAATTGACATGGATGCAGTCACGCCCATATTGTGCATATACTCAACGTGTACAGGCGAGACACTTCGTAACACGGCGCGGCTTAAATCTAAAGGTTCATCAGTCAAAGGATTATTGGTTGGCACAATGGCCACAGGTTGATAGTAGATATTTGGTATCAGTCTCAACCAATTTTGGCTGTAGAGTTTTCTCGCTTGTGTGGGAATATCTGAAGCCGGATAACGTAACCCTAAATAAGGTGTCAGATATTCGGGTTTTTCTTCAGCAATAACTGTACCATGCCAATTTTCATCAAATCGATAGAGCATGACTCTATCAAAACCAGTAATTTTCTTAACTTCTTTGACAATAATTTCGCTAATTTCCGCTAAACTAGATGCAGATTGTAGCTTCGACATTGCTACTTTTACTAAATAGTAAAAATCAAAAAAAGTATTGCCTTTTTCTAAAGTTGTAGGTTCTAATTCTAAAATTAAAGTTTCATGAGAACGGTGAAGAATACCATCAAAATTCACAAGTTTATTGTCTAAATTTATGGTCAATTCGATGGGATTACAAATTAATAAATCCTCTTGATTTAAAGAATCTTTGATTAAATTAATTTGCGCTAATTCCAGAAAATTAGCTAAATTTTGATTGAGTAATTCTTGGGGTGACAAACCAAATAAATCGAAGGCATTATCACTGACCTGCAAGATAGTTAAATCTGGCTCTTTTAAGGCAAAAAGAACTCCATGAGGCTGAATAGAGCCAGGAATATGAATTGGCTCTTTGTTACAGTTGCTGAGGTCAACTGGGAAAGGGATGGTAATATCATTATTACTCACGTTTAAGTCCTGGTGATGACAAGTTGTCTGGAGACATCCTCGAATATTGTGAGGTAGCAATCTGGTGAAATTCTGCAAACACCTTAATGGTTAAATAGTCCTCATTCCCAGGATAACTACAGTACAGGCATAATTAATTTGATTCATACCAACGACTTATGATTGTCGGCAGGAGCAGTTCACAATTCATTTAAAATTGCTGTATTTTCGCGTAAATCCCTATTTACCATAGTGTAAATAAAATTTACATACTATTAATTAATATTACGTTTTGATAATAAACATGGAGATTTACAACTCTCTGTATCATGGGTGACTAAAAAATTTGAGCAAAATTGCTTGACCGACTTGATTCCATCCCCAATCCTCAATCCTAAATCTAAAATTGTTTGGCGCGATCGCAGTAAAATTGCCAAGGGCATGGTGTGTAGAAAAAACACAAGCAATCAGTTACAAGTAATTATTACTTTGCCAACACTAATGAAAGAAATTATCCAAGCTCCTCTGGCTCTTGCTGGCTTCAGGATTCTTGTAGTGGATGATGATGAGGATAGCCGCTTTTATATTACTACTGTGTTGGCAGCAGATGGTGCCAATGTGACAACAGTTGATTCAGCCGCCGCCGCACTGGAAATTTTACCCCAGTTGCAGCCTGATGTCTTTATCTGTGATATTGCTATGCCTGGGGAAGATGGTTACAGCTTCATCCGCAAAGTCCGGAAGTTAGCAAAAGATAGAGGTGGACAAGTCCCCGCAGTGGCTTTAACTGCTTATGCTGACCCGGAGGATCGTATCCGGGCTTTGGAGGCTGGGTTTGAGATTCATCTGGCTAAACCAGTTGATCCCGAAGCATTAGTGATCACAATCGCCAATTTGATGAATTTTGACCATGGAAATCACCTTTTTAAAAGCTAATTTGCTCAGATTGGTATGTTGGTGGCTCGATATGAATTAAAATTCTCACGGGACTGAAACGTTCTTCTAGTCGCCTTTCTACTGCTTCGGTAATGCGGTGGGCAGTTTCTACATCTGGTGCATCGACGATTAAGTGCATTTCCATGAACACTTGGCGACCAAGAACACCCCGTGAGGCGATGTCATGACAATTAATCACTCCTGGAACAGCAGTCACAATTGCATGAATTTTTTCTGGTGCGATCGCCATTTGATCTACCAGCCAAGGTAAATTGGTTTTTAGCACTGAGAAACCAGTCCAAAAGACTAACAAAGCCACAGGAAAAGCTAACACCACATCCAGCCATTGATAACCTAGCCAAACCCCAATCAAACCCCCAATTACAGTTATAGTCACCCAAACATCGCTCATGGTATGTGCAGCATCAGCAATCAAAATTGGGCTACCGACGCGCTTACCTACACCACGTTCATAAAATGCCACAAAAATATTGATACCCAGCACAATTAGCAATAACCACAACTCCACCGGGGAAATATTCACAGGTTCACTACCCTGAATTATCCTCTCCACAGCACCTTGGAGAATTTGCCAACAGGCTATGGCTAAAAAAGCCGCAATTCCTAAAGCCCCCACACCTTCAAATTTCTGGTGTCCGTAAGGATGTTCCATATCTGGTTGGGGGGCAGAATATTTACTAGCGATTAATCCTAAAATATTGTTTGCACCATCGGTCACACTATGCAAGGCATCAGCTAACAAGCTTAAAGAACCTGTCATATAGCCCAAAAATCCTTTCAATCCAATCACCAACAGGTTAAGCAATAGGGTGATAATTAAAACTTTGCGTACTTCGGAGCGGTTATCGTAAGTCATAGAGTATATTTAACATTTATTTGTATGACTTCTAATGTAAAAGTTAAAACTCAGATTAAGTGTGTCAAAGTCTTACGCAGTCAGGATTATATCTCTCTATAGCCTCTAATTTTTTCTGGTTTTAGTGAGAATTTTTATAACTAAAATTTGCGGCAAACACCCAAAGGCTCAAATCTCCAACTTCTTGAAGAAGTCGGGGATATTTCGGTTCTTAACTTATGGAGGATTGCTATAAAGGTCAGCGATCGCTATACTAAATAACAGCCGATTATTATCATTAATAGGAGTAATTTTCGGGAGCAATTTTTTTCAACCACGATGTTAAAATTTGCTGCATGGCTGGGAAAAACTCCGCGCCAAACACCACAATTAAATTACTGCCTCAGATGTAGTCAGATATCAGATCACCTATTCCGGTAAAATAGGTAATTATCAATCAGTTTTTATAAATAACTCATGTCTTCAACTCCTCTGACACTGAATCTGATTGAAGGTTCTGTCTCCTTCAGTTTTTCACCCCAAGCAGCACAGGAATTAAAAGCAGCAACAGATCAATTAATGGAACGCTTGAAAGTTGTCGCCGCTAAACCCACTCCCGGCGGCGGTAAAGTGACTCCTCAGCCTCCCGTGGAGTATCGCTACACTGGTGATGTATTTTTAGAAGTTTTTTGTAATCCTAATATTTGGCCTACTCCCTTTGCTGCTAAAGTCCTGCTGACTGTTCGCGATCTCAATATTCGCTTAACCACAGAAGCTGAACTGACGCGAATTATTGAAGACGTTAACCAATACTTAGAACAAGTAGGATAAAAAAATTATCGGGGTAGTTTAATATGTTAAACTACCCCGATCAGCAACTCTATATTCAGTTACTCAAGTTATGACTACGAGTCTAGACAAATACTTGCCTCAACGCATTCGTAACTTGAAAAATTCTATAAGTTCAGATTCTAAAGCTTCTGCGTTAACGGAAAAACTAAGATTCTGGATGGGGAAATATATATCAAAACTAGAGATTAGCCCTCGAATCAAGCATTTAGTTGCTTGCTGTCAAATTATAGACATCCAAAATAAACTCCCAATCCAAAATCTGAATCACATCCTAATTAGTCATTTTCCCATTGTTCCCGACCAATCAAATCGCCAATGCGATCGCGGAGTAAAAAGTCACATTTTTCTAACTCACACTCCACACAAACCCACTCTCTGGCTGGGATGTATTGGCACAGAGTATATATTGGCTGTTGCCGACTTACCATTCCCCTTTCCACCAGATGGCGTGCTTCATCTTGGATTACATCCAAAGAATAGTAAGAGTAGTAATTGATAGAAGGCACCGTATTCACACTCATGGTTTTACTCACAAAGTTTACAAGTAGATAGTCTTCCCATTAAATGCTGGGAACAAACATGACAACGATTACACTTGTGGCTAGGGTTTTGTAGTTTGCTATACGGAACTCATTTTATTTTGACGCTATACACCTTCAAATTATCTAAAGAAATGTTAAGAATGTCAACAAATCCTGACTCTTCTGAAAAATGTACTGAATTTTGTGATCTTCGCGTCATCAACTTAACTTGCTGGCAAGATAAGTTGATTTATCTTCAATATATCTCAAGTTCCTACTACTGTTCATTTTGTGCATCTTTGTGTCGGCGGAATTATATCATATAGTGGGCTGCTATTGTATACAAAAATCACCTAGAAGCCTGGCTGAGATATGTTGGGATTTGGTTATGGCTCATGTTCTGTGGAAAAATCGCCATCAACTATCGCCAAATATGAGGAGAGATCATACCAGAAAAACTTCATAATATGACATTTGTGAATAATTCCTGAAAAAAACAGATGAGTTTTCTGGTAAATTGCAGCACTGAAGATAACTGGTTTGTTTCGGTAAACACTTGTCATAAAATATGACTCTTGGCCTTTATAGTCAGGTTAACAGTATTTAGGTCAAGGCAGTGACAATTTGAGTCATAATTAATGTGAGATGATCACAAGAAGCACTAGTCTACTTATTTGCAACTAAAGGTTACGTAAATAATCGCCGAGATCATGAAAGATTTTTGTGGCAATCATCATTGGTGCGAGTCATAAATTTATTCAGCCATGAAATATTTGATTTTGTTGTGAACTCCTAACTTACGAGTCGAAACGCTTTGCTATGAGACGCGGCGCAAAGGTGCGCTGGGACGTATTAGCGGCTGTTAGCGGGGGTGTTGATTTCGTTCCTTTTCCTCAAGAAAGAAATGTCCTGCTACTCTTTTGCCACTACCAACTCTTTACAATTCGTTATAGTCAGATTAAAACAGACGTGATACAATCCCGTCTGTAAACTCCTTAGCGAATTCACTAAGGGTAAATTGTTCTAAGGTGACATTGTGAGTTACTTATTCTGACAACTCATCGGTGGTATTCTCTGCCATTGTCAAACTGTCAGGCGATCGCTCAACTTCGAGTTTGTTTAAGAGTGACAGCACCTTATTACCCTCTTCTATGGAATCATCTTCGATAAAAATCACTTCTGGGGTGCGACGCAGCCTCACTCGTGAACCAAGTTCGCTTCGGACATAACCCGTAGCTGACTTTAAGCCTGCCATTGTTTCTGACTTGGCTAATTCTGTACCATAAATACTGACGTAGACTTTGGCGTGTTGGAGATCACCAGAAACATCTACATAGGTAACACTAACCATTCCAGTACCCACACGATCATCCTTAATCCCGTGGAGTAGCATTTGGCTAACTTCCCGTTTAATCAACTCAGCAACGCGGGAAATGCGGCGATTAGTAGCCATAAATTTTTGCCTCCTCACAGAGGTTGTACGACGTAAATTATATATAAATTGGGCAACACGCCCATAGCTGCTGCCTAGAGGTAGAGGTCAATACCCGGACACTTTGAGCTTAGACTGCACTAAAACCAAGCATCGCCCGGACGGTAAGACTCATGAATACTAGGATACCCACAAAGAAACCGACGAGAGCAATCATGGTGACAGGACGTTTTAGCAGTGGCATTAATGGCTCAAGCGAGTTAACAAACACCCCTAAGAGGATAGTAATGAAGTACCGGGGGTAGCGAAAGACGTTATCCCAAAATCCGTCAAACATTTGAATATAGACTGCCTTGTTATACAATTACATTTGTTTTTCTTCTATACGATTGTAATCTATGCAGCCAAAAAATTACTAAATTCATCTAAAATAGACATCGGCCGCATTAAAATATGCTTCGGCAGCGATATTTGTTATATTGAGTAGCTGAGTTTTAGTTCAACTGTAAATAAATGGTAAGTCAAATCCCCAAAGAAACTTGCCCGCGTCCCTTTTTAAAGTGGGCTGGGGGGAAAAGTCGGTTAATATCACAATACCTTCCTTATTTTCCCAAGCAATATAAAACTTACTATGAGCCATTTTTAGGTGGTGGAGCTATTTTTTTCCATCTCCATCCCCAATTTGCTAGATTAACTGATATTAATGCCGAATTAATTACTACTTATCGCTGTGTTAGGGATGATGTTGAGGAATTAATTGGATTGCTGCAAGTACATCAAAAGCGGCATAACAAAGAGTATTACTATGATGTGAGAGCCTATCCTGAAGGTAGTGCTTTAGAAAAAGCAGCGAGGTTTATTTATCTGAATAAAACTTGTTTTAATGGACTTTATCGAGTTAATTCACAAGGTAAATTCAATGTGCCTTTGGGGAGATACAAAAATCCTAATATTTGTCCTGAAGATATTCTCAGAGTCGCCTCAGCCGGACTTGTGAAATCGCAGATTGAACAAGCTGATTTTACAGATGTTTTAAATCATGCGACTAGCAGTGATGATTTTGTTTATTTTGATCCACCATACTATCCTCTCAGTGAAACCAGCTATTTTACAGCTTATAGCCGCTATTGCTTTGCTGAAAATCAACAAATTGAACTCAGGGATATATTTGCAAAATTAGCCCAGCGTGGAGTCAAAGTTATGCTGTCTAATTCAGATTGTACTTTTATTCGTGAACTTTATAGCAAGTTTCCTATTCACACAATATCAGCCGCAAGGTCTATTAATTCTAATGCCAAAAAGCGAGGCAAAATCACTGAGGTATTAGTTACTTCCTATTAAATCAGTTAACAGTTAACAGTTATCAGTTATCAGTTATCAGTTATCAGTTATCAATAGTATCCAGATCCCCGACTTCTCAAAGAAGTCGGAGATCTATATCGTCAACATTTTATGTTTAATTAGGTTGCCCTACTTAACAGTTATCAATAGGTTTGTTTATTGGTGACAATTAAAGCTGATTATTAGACCAGATAAAAAATGTCCTTAAGTCATAAACTGCAAATAAGTTTTGGTTAGAGATAACTTGTGTTTCTAACCATGAGATGGCTTGTGTTTTCATGCCTCCACCGTCGATTAATACTAGGGCTTGTGTGGGATAGCAATTTTGAATATTCAAATTCAGATAGGGCAGTTTTTCATCCACTGAACCACTACTTTGCTGCCATTTACATTCAATAATCAGTCCAGAAGAAATTGGCGCTGCACCAATAATATAAAAGTCTACATATATATCGCTACCATAAATTCCTTGTCCAATAAAAACCTGTTTTGCATATCTTTTGGGTAGATCATGCGAGCTTAAAAGACATTGAAGGCGCTGTTTTCTGGGTAAATCACAGCCCACTTGAACATATCTATGTCCCAGTAAAGCACCTTCTACAGAGTTTTCTAAGACATTACCAGATGTAACTGCTCTTCCGCCTTGACTCATATTTATCCTGTTTCATTTCACAAGGTTTCCTGATTTTAGGATTCCCAGGAAGCAAGAGTAAATACTAAAATTATATAAATTTTAAATTTTGGTTATGTCAGACTAAATTAATCAACAAAAACCCCGAATCATGGTATTTTTGTACTACAAAAATCACTGTTTTACCGAAAAATTGGGTTTAAACTTCCCCGTCGATTGATCGCGAGGAGTGTCAAAAGTGTTGAGAAATTATAAATAAGGTAAACTCCTGTTAATTTTCCCACATTTGCCTCTAATTATCCTAAATCAGGAAAAGTAGTAGAGGGAATTTTTGGTAGTCGGTATCTGTAATCACAGGAGTTAAGCTGGGGTAAATTCAGATTTAACTAGCTTGAATATCATGCTCACCATTACGGATATCCCATGCTAGTTCTAGCATTTGAGTCCAGCGCTTTTGGAGTTGTTTGGGTGTGCATTTTATAGTTTTGGCGATCGCCTGATCACTCTGTCGGCTAACTTTCAACTGCAAAATTTCTTGCTGCTCAGGAGATAATACACTCACAAAGGTTTCCCATTGTGCAGAAGTTAAACCTAATTTTTGCTCTAAACCCGCACCTAACCATTGATGAACTAATTGCCAGTGGTGATTTTTGGCAAATTTTTCGACATGGTATTTAAAACGCTGTTGCAGATAATCGCGCTGACGGCTAGTTAAACCGAGAATTTGGTCAATTTCTGGGGCTGAGAGGTCTTGTAATTTCAGAGTCAGGTAGTCCACACAGTCAGATTGTCCTTGAGATTCCAAGTATTTAGCCAATTCCGCAATCACGCGATCGCGTTCCGACTCCTCGGAAGGATCGAAGTTAGTTTGGGCAACCATCTGTGACCGAATTTGTTGCACCGCCGAGTTACGCTGGTAAGATTCTGCCTCTTCACTCTTAGCAGTTTCCACCGCCATTTCAATATCTACAGTCGTTTCCTGGGGCTGACGACGCGCAAAACCTTGGGCGCGGAGAATAACCAATTGCTGATTATTGCCCCCAGGTAAATTAATCCGGCGTTTGGCATATTGCTCTGTAAACGCAATATATTCTGCCAATTGCAACTGAGTCCGGGGCTGATAATCTAATGGTAGTTCGTTTTCCCGCCGAAAAGCTTTGATAGCTTCGATGTAAAACGCTTGCAGAAAATCCTCAATCAGACTGTAACGAGCATTAAACCCCAACTCCGAACCAGCAATGGTGACATGGCGATAAACCATAGCACCTAAAGTACTATGTAATTCCACTCTTCCCCGTCTGGAACCCAATTGGTAGTAATGCAGGCACTTTTGCAGGCGATGCTTGGCTAAATTAACTTGCCAGGACTCGATTTCCCCAGATTGTTGAATGCGGGAGCTTTTATCACATATTCTTTTAACTTCTGTAGCTATACGCTGTGATACAGCTTGTACACACTCAGATGTCGCCTTGACTTGCGATCGCATTTCTTGATATAGCAGTTGTCTCAAGTTATTGTGACTGTCTGCTAGCAATTCTGACGGCGAAACATCGCAGAAAAAAGCGGATTTGGAAGTTAGTAGATTTGCAAGGTTGGCTTTCATGACTTTTCTTTGAGTGTGGTATTGCACCGTAACTACAACGCAGATACAGCAAATGAGGCCAGCCTTGGCTGGAGAAGTATTTAGCATTCTCAAAACCCACCGCCAGCACTGCTCATATATAAGACTGTAAGCAAGTTAAAAAGTTACAGTAAAAGTAGTGTGTCGCTTTTTGTACAAGCAACCACATTGAGTATGACACATAGATATCTGCCACGCCTTAAAAGTGGTTAAAAGACTTGTTATATCCACATTTATCGCCATTCTGTTCTACCCACTGCCAGATATTGTAAATATGACGATCTCAAAACTGGAGCCTTTTATCACATTTCTCCGAAACTGAAGGATCTGCCTGTGACGTTTGTTATACCCAAACTGCTGCTTCTTCCCAACCTAAACCCTGCCTTGTGATCATTGGTTCGTCTCCCGTCAAGTCCAAAATCGTAGACACCTCATAAGTTGGTTCCTCGCCAGTGTCTATAATTACATCTACTAATTTATCCCAACGGTCAAACAACTCCACCCGTGATAGTCTAGGTTCTAAATCTAGCTCTACTGGTTCATCATCTGGTGGTAGATGTGCCGAAGTAGAAATAATCGGATTTTCCAGCGCTGCTAGTAATGCCAAGCATACCGGATGGTCTGGTACACGAATCCCAGTAGTTTTTCGCTTGGGACTTTGTACTAGTCGCGGCACTAACTTTGTAGCAGGCAGTAAAAACGTGTAAGTCCCTGGTATCAAGCGCTTCATAATTCTATAAGCTGTATCACTGACAAAGGCATAAGTTGCCACATTGGATAAGGAGGGACACAAAAATGTCAGTGGTTTATCATTAGCTAGCTGTTTAATTTGCCGCACTCGTTCTACTGCCGACTTGGCATTTAAATCACAACCAATAGCATAAACTGTGTCTGTAGGGTAGAGCATAACCGCGCCACTGAAGAGCGCTGACTTTATTTCCTCTATACGACGGCTTTGGGGATTATCAGGATGGACAGCGAAAATTTTTGCCATAGCAAGTTCTAAATAAGAGGTGGGCAACTGTGATTCCAGGGAAAAGATCAAATTCTGTGTTACACATATTTTCACGGATAGATGAGCATCTGCCACAAATACGCAATCATTTACATCAAAATAATTGTGCAAAGTCTCAAAATAAAGTTGATTAAGTTATTTATATGATTAAAGTTGCTTATCTTCAATGTCCAACGGGAATTTCTGGTGATATGTGTCTAGGAGCATTAGTCAGTCTGGGTGTTCCGGTGGAATATTTAAGTGAAAAACTCAATCAATTGGGAATTGCTCAGGAGTATCAGCTCAGAGTCGAACTTGTGCAACGTAATGGTCAGGAGGCGACGAAAGTTCATGTAGATTTAGTCCACCATCACCACCACGACCACAAACATGATCACCATCACGGTCGCCACCTGCCAGAAATAGAAAAAATGATCCTCAAAGCTCAATTGCCATCACGGGCAGAAGCTTGGAGTTTGGCAGTATTTCGACAGCTAGCCGTGGCAGAAGGGGCAGTACATGGCATTGCGCCAGAAAAGGTTCATTTTCATGAAGTGGGCGCTGTTGATGCCATTGTTGATATTGTGGGTACGTGTTTGGGGTTGGATTGGTTAGGGATTTGCAGTAATCATGAGGGATTACCTTTACTATACTGTTCAGCGTTGCCGACAGGTGGGGGAACAGTGCGAGCCGCCCACGGTGAGATGGCTGTACCAGTACCAGCAGTATTGAAGTTGTGGGAAATGCGGGGTTGTCCGGTTTTTAGTAATGGCATTGATCGGGAACTCGTGACACCAACAGGGGCGGCGATCGCTACTACCCTAGCTACAGAATTTGGTTCACCACCACCAATGGCTATTAAACAGGTGGGACTAGGAGCCGGAACGATCAATTTACCTATTTCTAATATATTACGTCTTTGGCTGGGCGATCGCGCTAATAATTCTGAAGATACCAGTCCAAATTTAGAAACCATCACCGTACTTGAAACCCAAATTGATGACTTAAATCCCCAGGCTATTGGCTATGTTTTTGAAGCCTTATTTGCTGTTGGTGCAGTGGATGTCTTCACCCAGCCCATAGGAATGAAAAAGTCCCGTCCCGGAATTTTATTAACCGTAATCTGTCATCAGGAGAATTTACAGGCTTGTGAAGCAGTTTTATTTCGCGAAACCACAACTTTAGGAATTCGCCGGAGTACCCAACAGCGCGCCATCTTACAACGGGAAATTCAATCAGTAGAAATTGAATATGGCCAAGTTCGCGTTAAAGTTGCATGGAACGGACAAGAAAAAGATAAATCTATTATTAACATCCAGCCAGAATATGAAGACTGTGCAGAGTTAGCTCGCAACCACAATATTCCCTGGCGTGAAATTCAAAGATTGGCATTACAAACTTGGTATCTACAAAATCAATCCGCTACGAAAAGTCATTAGCGCTCTTCCATGACTTTGAAAACATAAAATATTCGTAGGTTGGGTTGAATGCAATGAAACCCAACCAAATTGAGGTTTTTTGGCGTTGGGTTTTGCAAAGCCTCAACCCAACTTTGTATATTGAGAGAACCCCGATTTATTGCATAAACCAGGGTTCTTTAACTTCAAACTAATTTAAATCAACTGCTCTCATGCTTCTTTTCACTGCGTCAGCTGTATCCTCAGCTTGGCGTTGAAGATTAGTTGTAGTATCCTCCGCACCGCGTTTGACACTTTTACTCAAGTTCTCAGCAGCGCGTCCAGTATTTTTCTGGAGATTTTCCACTCCGCGCTGAGTTCCCTTAGTGAAACCTTCACCTAATTCCTCAGCAGAACTACCAACATCCTCACCCAGGCGCTTGACTCGTTCATCCAAGGGTGTACCTTCTTGATAATTGCGGATATATTGCTCTGAACTGTCAATACCCTTCTGCTCAACGTTTCTCCGCGCATTTTTTGCTAGTTCTTTAGCTCTAGCATTTGCGGCTCTTTCAGACTGCTTTGGCTCTAGGATCTACATCACTAAAGTTATTCATCCCCCCTTCTGGGGCGTTAAGTTCATAGCTTTTTGTCGGATCATATCGCTCAACATTAGGTGGTTGAGCATTTGGTTGTGGTGGCTGTTGCGCTATTCCTGGATTGCACGCCTGTGTCATCAACAAAAATGTTGCTGCCAAAAACACTGTTAAAATTCTAACGGGACGGATATTTTTTAGCCAAGTCATGACTTTTTTCATAATTTCACTCCTGAAATGCTTATGATCAGAATTGCCCTTGTGGAGACGCGATGAATCTCGTCTGTATAAGAAAGTTCTATTTACCTACGGCTGGATTTTTTTGTAACTCAGGTCGGGAACTTGCTTCTTCTGCTTTGTCTTGCAAAAAACTAGAAGCTTGTTTAACTGAATCCTGCACTGTTTCAATGCGTTCTTGAATGCGAGTTCCTACATCTGGTTCTCGTTGAATTAAACCACCAGGAGCAGGTCTTTGAAAGTTTTTGTCAGTGATGATTGGCAATTCTCTTTCTTTTTCAACTCTACCTTTTGGTGTTTCAGCGCCGGGATAAAGTATTTCAGAGTCTCTATTTATGGCAATCAAAACTTGTAAATCTGACTGTAAACTAGCTTGCTCTTTTTCTTTTTTCTCTTCCCTTTCAATGGCTTTGGGATCTGTAGTCATTCTATATTTGGTATATTTGTCTCCACCACCTTTATAAGGATTGTTAGCACCCCCAGCCTGAACGGCGGGATTTTGAGGATTTGCGCCTTGAGGATTTGCGCCACTACAAGCAGTGGTAACTATTAGCAATAGCCCAGCTACAAAGATAGTTAAAATCTGGCGTAGTTTTAACTTTTTCCAGAAAGCTATCACACTGTTCATCTAGCCCTCCTTTTACATACAGAAAAATAGGTTATTGATTTGCTTAGTTTAGTAGTTTGGATAATCAGCAAATTCTTGCTTGGTGTTAGACATGGCAAATGTTTGATAACCCTTACTAAGATTACGAATTTTTTTAAAAGTTTGCCTCTAGCGTAGGTAACAATATTGCTGATACTAAAATCAAACTTTTATCTAACTGTAGAGAGATTTACGGCGATAATGAACGCGGTTGTGGTGATTTATAAGATTTTTATTTTTTCAAAAGATGAAGCAATTTTTACGCTGGCTAATTTTAGGCGGAACGCTATTTTTTTTAGGGAAAGCCCTTAAGGATAACTGGTCCCAAGTGATAGCAATCCAAATTGATGCAGTCGGATGGGCAATTCTGTGCATAGCTACAGGCGTAACTTTACTGGCACATATTTGGGGTGGTTGGATATGGACTTGGATTCTTCACGAATTAGATCAATCTGTGCCATGTTCGGAATTTATTCAAGTCTATCTAAAAACAAATATTGCCAAGTATTTACCGGGTAATGTCTGGCATCATTATGGGCGCATTGTGGCAGCGAAAAATGCTAATATCCCGGCTGGGGCTGCTACTTTAAGTGTGTTGCTAGAACCTCTACTGATGGCGGCTGCGGCTTTAATGATTATTGTTGTTTTAGGCAGTCAATTTGCCGCTACTGATAATTCTCTGTCTGTACAAATATTACAATTTTTGTGTTTGGCTGTGCTGCTGTGTACGGTTCATCCCCGATTTTTGAATCCAGCGATTCGCTTTGTCTACAAATTAAAGGCAAAAAAATCTGCTACTACTACTGAGCTTACGATTCCTTTCAAGGTTAAACGCTATCCTCTCATACCTTTGTTGGGGGAATTAGGCTTTTTAGGACTGCGTAGTGCTGGCTTTATTTTAACTGTGTTTGCCCTAACGCCATTGCATATCAGCCAATTACCTCTATTATTAGGGGCTTTTAGCTTTGCTTGGTTGTTAGGTTTTGTGGTTCCGGGTGCGCCTGGTGGTTTGGGTGTATTTGAAGTGACTGCGATCGCACTTTTGCAGCACAGGTTTCCATCTGCGGTTATCATTAGTGCGATCGCTTCCTATCGTCTCATTAGTATTATCGCTGAAACTGCTGGTGCAGCCCTAGCTTCCCTAGATGAACGCCGGGGAAAAGTTCTATAAACAATTAAACCTGCCTATATTCATCTAGGCAGGTTAGCTTGTATGTTAACTTTTTAGTGGGGGTGGAGGGACTTGAACCCACACGACCTATTACGGTCAACGGATTTTCATTCTCCCGCAGCTTTCACTGCTGCCAGGTTTTAACAACCTTCGGCTTTGAGAATTGGACTCTCTCTTTACCCTCGTCTTGACGTTAGGGTAGCTCCCGTCGAGTCTCTGCACCTTCCGATGAGTTATGAGTTTCAACACTCAGCACTTGTTTCGGCTTGGCTCAGGATTGCCGTATCTGTAAACAGATTTAGGTTTCCCTGAATTTGAGAGCTTACACTTGAAAGATTTCTCAATCAAGGCCCAGTTTTCTAAGTCCGTAGCGTCTACCATTCCGCCACACCCCCGTTTATTGGGAGTCACTTTTGCTTTAGGCAGCAAATAACTCCTGCCTAATTTAGCATTAATTGCGTGTTTTGTACAACTAAATTGAAAAGTTTTTTCCAGATTTAGAAGTTTCTGCTGTTTCTTCTGAATTTATCTGGTTTTAGGATCTTCAATCTTGCTTTACTTAAGCAATTCTTTTTTAGTGCCTTTGTAACTGTAGCACACATATCAGAAATATCCAAAAAAATTTTCCACATCTGGTAAAAATCAAATATTGCGTTTTTATGAATAAAAGAAGTTTTTTGACTTTTGACCCTTCGGCTGCGCTCAGGGTAAACTTTTGACTTTTGACTTCTGCCTTGCAGAGTGGTTCAGCCTATGATGGAAAATAGATGCACTGAATGCTCTTGTCCACTTTAAAGAGAAAATCTATGATTGTAGCCCTGCTGTATCTGGCTCTGGCTGGAGCTTATCTGTTAGCAATCCCTGCTGTTGTTATGCTGTACCTGAAACAGCGTTGGTATGTCGCTAGCTCCATCGAGCGGACGGTGATGTATTTTATGGTGTTTTTCTTTTTGCCTGGGATGTTAGTTTTATCACCTTTTGTGAATCTTCGACCCCGGCCACGACAAATTGAAGTGTAAATAGATTGGTAGGTCATAACTCTCATGCGACGCATTGACGCTATTGGAATTGGCTTGGGTGTTTTTATTGCTGGTGGTTTGGGATATGTAGGTTTACAGCTAGTGGGTTTAGATGGTCAACAAGCTGGAATCTGGAGCCAAGTCTTACTGGTTAGTGGTTTGCTTGGCTGGTTAGCTTCTTACATATTCCGCGCGGTGGGAAATAAAATGACCTACCATGAACAACGCGAACAGTATGAAAAAGCTTTTCTCCAAAAACGGCTGGATGAACTGACTCCCGAAGAACTAGCAAAAATTCAAGCCGAAATCGCACAAGAATCACAAACTCAAGTGTAAAGTTATCATTGGTCAGTTAACAAACAACAAATAACTGACCATTGACCACTGATTCCTAATTTTTGACTCATGACCGCGATTTCTGATTGCTTTAATACCTTGGGACGAAATCGAGAGTGCGCTCTGATTCCGTTTATTACTGCTGGAGATCCAGATTTAGCTACAACAGCAGCAGCTTTGAAGGTTCTGGATACTCATGGAGCCGATATTATTGAACTGGGTGTGCCTTACTCCGATCCGCTTGCAGATGGTCCGGTGATTCAAGCGGCTGCTACCCGCGCTTTGCAACGAGGGACAAAGTTAGAACAGGTGTTGGAAATGTTGCAAGCTACTACTCCGAGTTTGCGATCGCCTATAATCCTGTTTACTTACTACAATCCCATTTTGTACCGGGGCGTTGACAAGTTCCTCGAACAAATTGCTGCGGCTGGGGTATCAGGCTTAGTTGTTCCAGATTTGCCCTTAGAAGAGGCAGCAGGCTTGCTCAAACCAGCCGGTGAGATGGGAATCGATTTAACTTTGTTGGTGGCTCCTACCAGTTCGGCTGACCGGATAGAAGCGATCGCTCGTTCTTCCCAAGGATTTATTTATTTGGTCAGTGTCACCGGTGTCACCGGGATGCGAACTCAAATGGAATCACGAGTCTCAGATTTACTGAAAGAAATTCGTAGTTTTACTGACAAACCTATCGGAGTCGGCTTTGGCATCTCCGAACCTGCACAAGCTCGTCAAGTCAGAGAATGGGGAGCAGATGCGGCCATTGTGGGTAGTGCCTTTGTCAAACGTTTAGCAGAGGGGACACCAGAGCAGGGACTCAAGGCGATCGCTGAATTTTGTCAAAGTCTCAAAGCTGCTATTCAGACTACTGGCAACAGTAAAAACACTTGACTTGCCCAAAAAGAGAAAGTAGATTAAAAAAGATCACAGCGTTGTTTTTTTACCATGATTTGGTGGACAATTTAGCGAATATAGTTTTGAATATTAACAGCACATAGTAGGCTGTAAAAAAACTAGCTCGTCCGGTCGCTTATAGTTGAGTATTATGTGACGTTGAGTAGGCGAATAATAATGAGTGTGAGAGTGAGTCAGTCACAAGTGAAAGAGGAGCAAAGGCGATGAGTGAGAGTATGGCATTTATCGGCGGAGTCGCCGTAGCTGGGCTGGCTGCGCTTGTAATGCTCAGGGGCGCAGATAGTCCCTTGCAAAGTAATTTCGCTGTTTCTTCGCCGCAGATGCCGGCTAATCTAGCGCTGCCGATGATGCCGCAAACCCCAATGTATCCGCCTTACGGGGTGAATCCATATTATCCTAATCCCAATCAACCCTCTGCCCAGGCTAATCCAGAGCAGCGTGTGGAAATGGAACGGCTAAATATGCAGTTAGAACGGCTAAAAAGCGATAACGAGCAGTTAAGAGCGCAAAACCAACAACTCCAGTTCCAATTCCAAAATTGGAATAACCAGCAGATGCAATTAGCCCAACAAAATAGCCAAAGAACTGTAGCAGAAGTACTCAAGCCTCAAACTGAAGATTCTTGGTGGTCTTCGCCCATGCTTTGGGCTGTAGGAGGTGCAACTCTCACCATTGGCGGTGGTGTTGTAGTCGCTGGTGTATTGGCTTTATTTTCACCACGGCAGCGTCCTACACGGACAGTACAAGTAATGCATCCTTATCACGGTGCCACACCCCCCTTAGCTCCTGTACGTCGCGCTGAATTTTTGCCTTCTTCGCGGATGGAAGCCAGACGAGTTGAAGCCCCAGAATATGACGAAATGCACTAACGCCAAAATAGAATATTAATTTTGTGTCCAGGAAGAGGACAAGGGGCAGGGGAGAAGAGGAACGGGGGCAGGGTGCAGGGGGCAGGGGAGAAGAGGAATGGTTGTGAAGTAAGCGGAAGTTTAAAGTAATTTCTTACTCCCCCTTGCACCCTGCTCCCCTGCCTCTTCACTCCCCCTTGCTCCCTGCACCCTGCTCCCCTGCCTCTTCTGTTGCTGATGCTTTTTCAGGATTGGGAATTTCTGGTTGGGACTGGTGCTGATTATCTACCCCAGGTGATGCCTGTTTTGTCAAATTTTCATCGGCTTGTTGAAATAACGGTTGTATTTTGTTGCGCCAATATTGAGTATCAGGCAACTTTTCGGCATGATTTTTATAATCTAGAACTTTGTCCCATTCACCCTTGTCTATTGCCTGATTGATGTCATTAAATAACTCCTCCGCTTTCGCCCAATCTTTTTGCCATTGATTAATCATGGCAACTGTCTCTCTCAAGCCAGAAGAAGCATGACCAGGAATAGACCGGAGTAGTGCGATCGCACCTCGCAAATCTCCTGATTCATATTTCTGTTTAGCTTCTGCGATAATTTTTTCACTATCTTCAATGGACTCTGACTGATTTGGTGTCTCTGCCGCTTCTGGCGTAGGTTGTGGTTTAGGTTGAGGAATCGGTCGAGTTGCAATCAAATTACGATCATCGACTGTATTAATAGCAATGCCTTTGTCTCTTAGGCAAGAAACCCACTGTTCATTATTAGTAATTACATCTAGGTGCGCCCAAGCCAAACCACCAGAGTTGATTTTAACTTCTACCCAACCCCGTTTTGTGCGCTTACCAGTCACTTCAAACCCAGTATTTTCACCAACCTTTTGCACCACATTATCAGAATTAATCGAGCTAGGTTCAGAACGAACATTAGAATTACCAGCCACTACAGCCAAGCAATTGTCCGTTGCAGTATTGTTACCCGTAAAATTAGCAGCTAAATTCCTCACATTTGGATAGACATTTGTAGCCACAGCCGCAGCCCCACCAGCCAAAAATAAACCAATTAAGAACGGCCACGGGTCGAGTTTGTAAGATTCTTGACTAACTGGTTTGACAGGAACAGGATTTGCTGGCGCTACTGCAACAGTTTTTTGTGGGGATACTTGAGATAAAGACTTAGTAGGTTGGTATTGCTGATTTTGAAATGATTCTGGAGGTGTGGCAGGTGTAACTACCGGATGAGTCGTGCTGATACAAGCTTGCAGGGCTTCTGTTGCACTTTGATAGCGGTCTTTAAAGTGATAACGCACCATTTTGGTCAGCACAGATGCCAACCGATCATTTACTGATGCTAAATGCTGCCAAAGAAGTTCTCCAGTATTGGGGTCTTCTGGTAATTCAGCTGCGGGGACTCCTGTGAGCGCTTGAATCGCAATAATACCCAAAGAATAAATATCACTGTTGGGGCGGGGTTTACCTTGTCCTTGTTCCGTAGGCATATAGCCGGGAGTCCCAATGGCAACTGTAGCTGTAGGTTGCCCGCCAACACTGACCATTGGTAATCTTAACTGCTTGACTGCCCCAAAATCTACTAACACTAATTTCTGATCACAGGCGCGACGGATAATGTTATCTGGCTTAATATCGCGGTGAATTACGCCTTGTCCGTGAACAAAAACTAGGATTTCCAGAACTCCTTGCAAAAGTTGCAAGACTTGGCTTTCATTCCAAGGCTGACCGGGTATGAGTTCCTCAGCTAAGGTTTGTCCGGCAATATATTCTTGGACTAAATAAAATTCTTGGTTTTCATCAAAGTAAGCCAGTAGCCGGGGTATTTGGTCATGATTGCCTAAATTTTCTAAGGTTTCAGCTTCGCTGTTAAATAAACGCTTGGCTGTCTCAAAAACCCTGGGGTCAGAAGTTGCAGGCTTGAGATGCTTAACAACGCAGATAGGGTTGCCTGGCCGCCTAGTATCTTGGGCTATATAGGTTTGACCAAATCCCCCTTGAGCCAGGACTTGAATCACTTGGTAACGATGGTCTAGAAGCTTGCCAATCATATTTTCCCCTCAGAGTTATTACTTAATTTTCTGACTGCTAATAAGTATCTCCAAATTTTCTTGAATGAAATCCGCTATCTTGGGATAAAGATTTAAACTAAAAAATTAGCTTTTTAATCAACTTAGACTGTTTATTTGTCATTTAGTGTCCCAGTGTACTACCAATGCCACCTAAAATAACTAATCCAGTCACATGGCAGCAGGCTGAACTCCTCATGCAGCCGGCTTTTATTCGTGTTGTCGATAATATTCGCAAGCATCTTGATACTTCTACTTGGAAGGGAACTTACCATGATGTCCTGATTTGGCCAGCTAACATCACTGATGAAATTAAAGCTTTGGTAACTCAGTTGTTGGCAGAAATGGAAACTGCGACCTTAGAACAGGCAGATGAAATTCGCGCAACTCTTACTGACCTGCCCATGCCCCATCCAGGATATCATCTGCGTTTGCAACGTCAACAGCATCAGGTGAGTATAGATTTGTGGGAAATTTGTTATCAAGTGTGTTTTATAAATTACTCTCCTGTGAGTGAAGCCGCAAATATTGATCCTAGTTTAATTGATCAGGCTGGTGAGGTGGATTGGCAATGTTTAGAAAATAAGACTAGGGATTTAGTGGCACAGACATTTGCCAATTTACCAGAGGATTAAATGATGCTGGTTATAAATTTTTATTTGTCATCGACCGAATTTAAATAAGCATTTTCAGTGTGCCTTTGTAGAGATGTTGTCTGCAATGTCTCTACATTCTTTGTTTGAAATATAATAACCCCACCCCCAACCCCCTCCCCGCAAGCGATGAGGGGGCTATGATGTACTTCATTGAAGTGGATACTGCTATATGTCTATTAATGATGATGCCTGAATTTAAATCCAAGTGTTAAACCACATTCTGATTTTGAAACCTTCTGGGGATAGGGGTAAACCTAAATATAGCGGCATCCAAAAAATGAAGGCTGCTAAAATTAGGAATGTTATGGTGACTCCGACTGCCCGAATTGTTCGGTAATAACTGCTAAGACACTGGTCTACAAACCAAGCGATCGCTAAAAATACAAATACCACAGCACACATATAGTGGTAAATAAAAACGCATCTTGTTACTTTTACCCAAGGTAATAAGTTAGCAGCATAATTCAAAACTAAATATAAAGCAATCCAAGTATCAACAGCAAGATTTGCAGGCAGAGAAAAATGCTTTTGTTGCCACCAAGGAATCACCACTTTTAACACTAGCATCACTCCTAAAAACAAAATAGCGGTGACACCAAACCACCACAAAAAAGGATTTCCCATTGCGTGGACATCATAAATAACTTTTCCTGTCCCCGCAGGTAAAGGAGGCTGCAATATAGACAATGGTTGATTAATACTCTCAGCCGTTTGATAATAATAAGCCATTGGTCGAGTCATTAACGGCCATTTATACCATGCGGCACAGTAAGGATGCACATTGGCATTATTTCCACCCATTTGGAGGTGAAAACTCAAAATTTTCTGATGTACTGCTATAAATCCATATCTTCTATCTAGCTGGAGATGAGGAATCCAGATGACGCTGTAGACTATTGCTGGGATAATTCCCAGATAAAACAGCATTTGCACAATATTAATTTGTGTCAGATTTTGTAGTGGTGTCTGAACGGCAATTTCTGGAGATGTTTTATTGATATCAATCCATTTACGATACCACTCACTCAAAAAAGTCTGGCTTTGTCTAATGAGTTTTGCCGGAGATGTCAGCCGAATTGGGGTATTAGGAAAAGACTGGATTCCCCGAATTAGATAAGCTGCTATCCAAATCAAATAAGCACCTAACAAAAACCATAAGCCATTCCATTTAGTGGCGGCTGATGCACCAAAACTTATACCAGCCAGAACTAACCACCAATAACGTTGATTATTTGGGTTATTTAATGCTAATAGTAAAAACCATTGCCCTAATAAACCAAAGATGACAATATAAATATTATTTAAAGCATATCGCGATTCAACTAAAAAGAAACCATCACAAGCTGTAAATAAACCTGCTAGTAAAGCAAAACGATAACGATGATTTAATTGATAGGCAATAGCAGCGACAACTATAGGAATAAATGAGCCAGTGAGGGCATTTAACCAACGATAACTCCAAGGCGATCGCACTGAACCTGTGAGTTCATTTACCGTATCTTGTCCAAAAGGCAGATGACTACCAATCCACATACCAATGCCAATGATATATTGACTCAGAGGCGGATGAGCATTAAAAAATGGTGTATTGGTGAGATAGTTATTACCAAATTTAGCAAAGTAAGCTTCATCAAATACTAGAGTGTTAAATCGCTCTAATCCCCAAAACCGTAAGCCTATTGAGAGGATAAAGACACTTAATAGCCCAATTTGAAACCACTTTTTAGTCATTTGTCAATACTCTACCTGCCTATATATAACAATCCTAACTAATTGTGAGAAAATACTGAAGAAGCAATAAAGTTTAGTTTGTCAGCAAATGGAGAGAGTAGCAATGTGGATGCGATCTGCTTGCAGCAGCGCTGAGTGCAAAGCACACGCTCCGCGAACGCTATCGCCGGAGGAGGGGCTTTACCCATCGCTATCAACTTTATGAAACAATCAGAGCCGTGGCAAGTTCAGAATCGCTTTTTGGAGTTACGCTCAAAATGGCTGACTGTAATTGGTGAACATCTACAAGATAATCAGGGTCAAATATTAGAATATTGGCGGGTTGAAAAAGCTGATTCAGTTGTAATATTACCTATTCAGAATAATTATATGATTCTCCCACCGCCTAGTTATCGTCCTGGAGTCGGGGAATTAACCCTGGACTTTCCTGGTGGTCGTGTGGGCGATGGTGAATCTCCAGAAGTTGCAGTTTCAGCTATTCTGTTGCGGGAACTGGGAATTAGGGAAAATCATATTACCAAAATTTCAGCCTTGAATACTCAAGGGTGGTTGGTGAATAGTTCTTTCTCTAATCAGAAACTTTATGGTTGTGTAGCTGAAATTGAACCTAATCTGGAAATTGATCCAGAATATATTGGTGCAATTTACCCAATCAATATCACTGGTGTTAATGATTTACTTAACCATCTTTATTGTTTACAATGTCGTGCTGTTTTTATGCAGTGGTGGTTAAATCAGTGAACAGTTATCAAGGCTTATGGTGGGGGATTTAGACCCGCCATCAACGCCTACCACTAATCGGCTTTGGGTTATTTTCTCTGCACTTATGGGGTAAAATTAGCTAAAAGCATTCAAATTCACAGTATATTCCTCCATTGGTAACAACCGCCAATTAGAGCTACCATCGAGTTCTAACACGTACTCATGGTACTGTAACAAACTAGGGCGGTGTCCCACACTAATTAATGTAGTGCCTTTAGCTTTTAGTTGTTGATACAGATTCTTTTCATTAGCTAAATCCAGCGCACTTGTAGCTTCATCTAAGATGACATAGCTAGGCATACTCAGCAGCAGTCGCGCAAAAGCCAAGCGCTGTTGTTCCCCTAAAGAGAGAACATTTGCCCAGTCTAACTCGATTTCAAAGCCACCAACTCGTTCTGGTAACTCTGCCAAGTTTACCTCTTCTAAGACATGGCGCATTTTGCTTTCGAGGATATCATTGTCAGGATTGGGGTAGAGTAACTGACTTCGCAGCGAACCCAAGACCATATAAGGACGTTGGGGTAAAAACATCATTTCTGACAAAGCAGGGCGAAGAATTTGACCAGTACCCGCATTCCATAATCCGGCGATCGCTCTTAACAAAGAACTCTTACCACTACCACTATTGCCGACAATGACTAAACCCTCTCCTGACTGTAACCTGAATGGTAGATCCCGAACCAAAGTGCGTTCATAGTTGGGAGTCAATAAGGTGACGCTACGCAATTCAATCTCAGCAGCTTCTGTGACATCAATAGTCCTCTTTCCTGGCTGGTGTTGGTCTGTGGCATCCAGAACCTCGTCTAAGTCGCCCATCCGTTCAATACCGGCTGCAAAAGCTGTTAAGCTTTCAAATTGACCCACTACCACAGATAAAGCTCGAAAAATTTGATTGAAGGCGATCGCCGCTTGAGTGAATGTCCCAAAATCAGTCTGACCCGCAAAGTAAATAGGTGCAATCACCAAATAAGGTAACGCAGAAACAAAATAGTTATAGCTAGTCGTAAAGAAACCTAAATTACGTTGCCAATTTATCAATAAATCAAAATTGACAATGGCGCGGATAAAACGCTGTTTTAGCTGAAGTATTTCTTCAGTTTCACCTTGATAAAAAGCAATAGATTCGGCATTATCTCGCACATGAATGAGTCCATACCGAAAATCAGCTTCGCGTTTAAGTTGATTGAAGTTAATGCCAATTAATCGTTGACCAATCCAAGCCGTGACAAATGTCCCCAGAATTGCATAAATGACCAGCGCCACTGATAAAGAAACTGAGATCGATAATAAAACCCCAGTGAAAGAGATTAAAGTAATAATTGAAGTCAAAATCAGCAGTGTAAAAGATAAACTGGTGCGAGTAAATGACCTGATATCTTCAGCAATTCGTTGGTCTGGGTTATCAATTTTTTGATTAAAATTAATCTGGTAATAAGCCCGATTTTGGAAATATTTATCGAGAAAATGATTTGTCAACCACTCCCGCCATTGCAATCCCAATTTGTCTTGTAGATAACCATACATGACGACAATGGGAGTACCAATGACTAACAACCCAGCATAAATAGCAATGAAGCGCCAAAAAATTGACGCATCTTTAGTTTGGGGAAAAGTTGCCAGAGAAGTATCAATATTACGGAAAATAAAGCTAATACCCACATTAATCGCATTAACGGCTAATGCCAAGAGTAGCAAAAGTCCTAGTAATCCCCTCGCTTTCCATTTTTGTTCAGAAAACCAGTAGGGTTTGGCAACTTTGAGAAATTTCTGCCACAATTCAGGGTCTAATCGTTTGGGCGGAGTTGTTGTTGTATTCATTAGTAATTTCTTTGAGAACAGAATATCTAAATCTAATCTAAAAACACAGCCTACCACTTGCGGCAGGCTGAATTGTTAGTAGTCAGGACTTTAGTCCTGAAGAGAAGGCTAAAGCCTTAACTACAAACCTCTAATTATCTAGATATTTTTCTCCACTTTGGCAATTTCCAACATTGTTTTTAACACCGAATCTGGATTCAGACTGATAGAATCAATTCCCTGTTCTACTAAAAACTGGGCAAATTCTGGGTAATCGCTGGGTGCTTGTCCACAAATACCGATTTTGCGGTGATGTTTTTTCGCCGCTTCTATAGCCATTTTTACCATGCGCTTCACACCCTGACTGCGTTCATCAAATAACCGCGCCACTAATGCTGAATCTCGATCTATGCCTAATGTTAGCTGAGTTAAGTCATTGGAACCAATGGAGAAGCCATCAAAAACTTCGGCAAATTCTTCAGCCATAATGACATTATTGGGTAACTCGCACATTACATACACTTGCAAGTCGTTTACACCCTGTTTTAAATCATTTTTTGCCATTTCTGCTAACACCATCCGCCCTTCATCGGGTGTGCGACAGAAGGGAATCATCGGGATCACGTTAGTTAAACCCATTTCCTCACGAACTCGTTTGATAGATTCACACTCTAAGGCAAAAGCTTCTTGATATCCTGTGTCATAGTAGCGCGCTGCACCCCGCCAACCCAGCATGGGGTTTTCTTCTTTGGGTTCAAATTGCTGACCACCTAAAAGATTAGCATATTCATTACTTTTGAAATCTGACATTCTCACAATTACTGGCTTAGGATAAAAAGCCGCCGCAATTCTGCCGATACCTTGGGATAATTTATCAACAAAATACTGGGGTTTATCGTCGTAAAGGGCAGTAATTTGATGAATTTTGGCTTTGACAAATTTATCTTCTAACTTGTCATAATGAATCAACGCCATGGGATGAATTTGGATTTGGTTGGCGATGATAAATTCTGTGCGGGCTAAACCTACGCCATCATTGGGAATTGCAGATAAACTCAATGCTTCTTGAGGATTTCCCACATTCATTAAAATTTGGGTACGGGTGCGGGGTAAGTTTTCTAGGAGAACTTCTTTAATTTCAAAGGGTAATAAACCAGGATAAACTTTGCCTTCTTCCCCCTCGGCGCAAGAAATTGTTACCTCTTGACCAGTTTTTAAGACTTCTGTCCCATTGCTACAGCCAACAATGGCGGGGACTCCCAATTCTCGCGCAATAATCGCCGCGTGACAGGTGCGCCCCCCGGAGTTGGTGACAATAGCACTAGCGCGTTTCATTATCGGTTCCCAGTCGGGGTCTGTTCTTTCTGTTACCAACACATCGCCGGCTTGGAATTGGTCGATTTTATTCACATCTAAAATTAGATGTACTTTACCTTGACTAATTGCTTCTCCCACAGCGCAACCGGTGACTAGGGAATGGGGGAATTTTACTTCTTTATCTGTGTTCAGGAAACGATAACTCCGCAAGACGTTTCCTGTTTTCTGCGACTGGACTGTTTCGGGTCGCGCTTGGACTACAAAAAGTTGATTGGTAATTCCGTCTTTCGCCCACTCGATATCCATTGGGGAGTAATGTCCGTGGGTTTGAGAATAATGGTCTTCTATTAAACAAGCCCAATGTGCTAGTTGTAAAATTTCTGCGTCACTGAGAGCAAATTTACTTTGTTCTGTGGGGGAGACGGCGACATTTTTAGTGAATTTTGAGCCATCATCATAGATCATTTTCAGTTCTTTGCTGCCCAATTTTTTATTGATGATGGGGCGGAAACCTGTTTTTAATGTGGGCTTGAAAACATAGTATTCATCGGGGTTAATGGTTCCTTGAACTACGTTTTCGCCTAAACCGTAGGCGGCGGTAATTAGTGCTGCATCTTTAAATCCGGTTTCGGTGTCTATGGAGAACATGACTCCAGATGTGGCTAAGTCAGAACGTACCATTTTTTGTACGCCGACGGCGAGGGCAATGCTAAAGTGATTAAATCCTTTGGTGTGGCGATAGGAAATGGCGCGGTCGGTGAATATGGACGCAAAGCAGCGATGACAAGCTGCTAAAACTCCTTGGACTCCGACGACGTTTAAGTAACTTTCTTGCTGTCCCGCAAAACTTGCGTCGGGGAGGTCTTCTGCTGTGGCGCTAGAACGGACGGCGACATCTGTATCTGTGTTGTATTGTTCGCAGAGTTTCAGATATGCTGAGGCGATCGCATCCCTTAAGTCTACAGGAAACGGTGTGTGCATGAGTAGCGATCGCGCTTGTTTGCCCCGGACCTGCAAATTTTTCACATCCTCAACATCGAGATCCGCAAAGAGTTCGCGTAACTGTGCTTCTAACCCAGCCGACTCAATGAAATACCGATAAGCATAAGCCGTGGTAGCAAATCCTGTGGGAACGTTCACGCCTTGAGGTGTCAATTGTTGAATCATTTCCCCTAGTGAGGCATTTTTTCCCCCCACTAGCGGGATATCAGTAATACCAACTTCATCAAACCAGAGAATCAGCGATCGCGCTTTATTAGTTTGAGTCAATGTGTTTTGAGATACCGTAACCATCTGTATTACCTCTCAAGTAGACGCTCTGGTTGTCAGAAACTGATAACTAGGATATTTTCCCTATATTTAATTTTAGTTTTAAGATTTGGTATCGTGCTATGAGATGCAACCGGATAAGTGAGGAAAGTTTAACATTTTCCGCGATAATAGCAATATTAAAATCCAAAATTTCTGGCAAAATGGCGCAACTAGAACGACTACTACAAATGGCAGAAGATGAGCTAACTGAATACAGCAGTGATGCCCGCAAAATCGAAAAAATGCGCCGTAAAATCAGTTTGTCTGTATCACTAGCAGAACAACGGCAAATTAAAGCTGAATTATTAACTACTATGAAACCTAGTATATTTACTAATATTGTCGAAGAACAAAGGCAAGCCGCAGCTTTACCATTTTGGGGAATTGCCGGCTTGGGCTTATTATTCGGAATTTCTCTAAATCAGCCCGTGCTTTTATTAGTAGGTGGGGTGGGGACAGTCGCCGCTTTCCGAATCCAAAAGTGGGGTTGGAAATTACAAGCGAAGCGTTTATTGTTACAAACCTTGGAAGATATTGAAGCCCGCATATCCCAACCCAGTAAATAGTCCCCACTCCTACTCCCCACTCCCCACTCCCCACTCCCGCTAAGATTCCCTCCCTGAAGCCCAAGTATCACGCCATTTGACAGTGCCTTCCTTGGCTATTACCCAACGGCGATTGACGAGATTTTCTCGCAGAGGCGATCGCCCTTCCCGCCACATAGCATACTTGTAACTAATCAAGTTACCGACACTTTCATCAAAGGGAATCTCTGCAAACCAAGTGTTGGAGTTAATATACTCTAAGGGATAAGCCTTGCTGATATCCCAGTTACCTAACTCTGGACAGTCTCCTGTGACTACAATGCTTTCACCGGGTTGGGTATACACCCCATTCAGTTGTACCCGCACGATAGTTTGCGCTTTGATCCGTTCTCCCACGTGGCTGAAAACAATTACGCCCCGTTCTTCCAGTGGCAAGTTATAAACCTTACCATCTTTGACTTCATACTTATTACGCGTAATTACGCAGGTATGTTCGCCATCAGGTAATTCTGTTACCACTTCTGGTAAAGTCACCTCTCCTCCCCGGTTCAGTGCTACAAAGCATACAGAGTCACGATAGCGGCGTATATAGCAGTAAACATCGGGGGTGAGGTATTTTTGCCACTGACTACCCATTGAGATGGCAGGATTGAGCCGCCGTAAGCCAGACAGCAATCGCAGGACACGGTAAATTTCAGTTTCAGTATCCCACTTGTCCATCATCGGGCGGTTGTAGGGGTCGTTACCGCCGTTAGTATCATCATGGAGATACTGTTCTGTACCATAATATATACAGGGAATACCACGAACTGTCATAATCAGTGCGATCGCCACCTTCAACATCGCTGGATCAGGGTTCAGCGACTGGAAGCGGCACATATCGTGGTTATCAATGAAGGTGATTAACTCAGTCGCCCCATTGTAACGATAATCCTGGTCAAAAATCTCTTGAATACCTTGAAATCCGTTTTCTGCGCCCTGTGCTAATGCCGAACGAATCGCCATACACAGCGCAAAATCTAGCGTAGTCATGCCGGAGTTATTGGCAAATTCCACCGATAAATCATCACTTGGATGATTATAAATCCATTCACCAAAAATAAATACATCTGGTTTGTGATTGCTCAGATCACCGGTGAACTCTTGCCAAAACCAGATAGGCATGTGCTTGACAGTATCCACCCGTAGTGCATCAACACCCCGGTCTAGCCATTGTTTAATTGCTGACTTGATATACTGGCGATATTCAGTATTATTTTCATTGAACGTAGCCAAACCAGCTAGTTCACAATTTTGCACTTGCCAATCATCTTCCCAGTTTTGCACTTCCCCATAATGATGATACCAGTGATTGACATCATCATTGAAGTCAGCAATTTTCACGCCATCATCATATAATTCACCCTTACTACCGTTAGTATCCGGGGTACTGTGATTGCAGACAATATCCAGCACCAGCTTCATCCGGCGCTGGTGCAGTTCGGTAACTAACCGATCAAATGTCGTATTTTTAGCTTCTTGGGTTTCATTTAAAGAAGGGTTTTCCCCCTTAGCAATGTAGCGCGGATTGATGCGTTTAAAGTCTTTTGTCCAATAACCATGCATGGCTGCATTGCTGATAAATAAATCGTCCACTTGTTCAAACAGGGGAGTTAACCAAACAGCCGTCACTCCCATATTTTTCAGGTAGTCCAATTTATCGATCACACCTTGCAAGTCACCACCCCAGTATTTACCCCAATCTTGTGCAGTACCATCGTAAAGGTCTGAATTGGTACCTTTGCTGTTCTCTGGATCACCTTCATAAAAGCGGTCTACCACCAGAAAGTAAATAGTTTCTTGTCGAAATTCAATATCTCTGGTGTAAAGAAACTCTAAATCAATTTCAGTATCTGATGAGGGTGTTGCTATCAGAGATTCTACTTCTAGACTGGCAGAATCTACTTTATATTGATCCGGTGAGAACTGAGATGGCGAGTTAACCATAGAAGATGCAAAATTTTCTGAAAGTAAAGTTTGCAGAACCATGAATACAGTATTGGTATTACCATGTGTCACTACAAACAACGGTATTATGGCATCCTACCCTTGGTATATAAATCTATCGCTAGGTAGTTGATATTTCTACCCATAGATAAAATTCATTTGCCACCAGATTAAAGCAAAAGATGATTACCGCTATGAGAATTGAATTGTAAAGTAAGTATAAAGGATAAAATATTCAAGCATCTTAAGGTTACACAATACACCAAGCTGACTAAATCAATCCCCTGTTCTCATTGAATTGACCATTGTTACTTTTAAGCTGTGAGTAATAGCCAACATAGGAGGTAGTAATTATGACTAAATATGACAAGATTTTTAATTCAACAAAGACCACAGAAGAATCACTGAGTCCAGAAGAAGCCGTAGCCGCGATCGCAGTTGTCACGGAAATGGCTGATTTGTCCGTAGAGGACGTAGATGCAGAAGTTTTAGCGAGTATCCTTTGGGACTTTGAGGTTTTTGAGGAATACTCAGAAGAGGAAATTGCCCAAATAGTCGATAGACTCATCGGGATTGCAGAAGATGAGGGCATAGGAACCCTATTTAATGTCGCTAGTAAAAGCCTTTCAGATGAACTAGTTCTGGATGCTTTTGCTGTCGGGGTAATGGTGACGATAGATGAAGACGATTTAATTATCCCCCAACAGAAACAGCCCTATCTCAAACAGTTACAGCAAGCCTTAGACCTGGAAGATGAAGAAGCCCATGAAATTACACAGGAAGTAATCGCCGCTTATCAAGAAGCAGAAAACGAAATTTACCTAGATGACGAAGAAGACACAGTAATAGTCAAAGATTATGGCGACGAGATATATGAATCGCCCTCCGGTAATTTTTCAGTCCCGATTCCTGTTGATCCACAGCAGGGAGGTAAAGTAGAAAGTGAAGAGGGGGTAGTCGGCTTTTTTGATAACTTCGGTACTATGCTGAGAATTGATCACTATCCCATTTCCTCAGAACAATTAGAAGAAGTAGAATCTATTGGACAAGAAGAATATTTGCAATCAATTCTACTAAACAAGTATGTACCAGAAGCCATTTTTACTAATTTGCCCAAGGCTGAGGTCAGATATACTGAATATTTGAAAGATGCGGTTGAAGGTTCTTTCTTTGCCCTCATTGATATGCCCCAAGGTTCAACAATTTCCCAGTCCAAAAATAACGGCACAGCCACCAGACTAGATGCATACAGAGGGCTGCTAGCATTTATGCATTCTAACTATTTGTATATAGTTAGCAGCCAGCACAGCTTTTTTAACGGTGAAAAACCAAGTTCAATTAAAGAAGAAGCCCAAGACATTCAGGAAAATATTTTAGACTTTGTAGAAACTATAGAGTTCATAGAAACGGAATAAATTGGTCATTGGTTATTAGTCATTAGTCATTGGTCATGAGAGGTTGTTTTAAAAGTCATATTTTCGGGAGCAAAACATTCTAGATACCCCTAAATCCTCCTTTTCAAGGGGGACTTTGATCACCGGGCTAGGGGGTCAATAAGTGCCTAAAATCACAGATAGACACTTTTAAAACAACCTCTTAGGAATATGAATTAAATAACATCCAAATTCGGGTTTTTGAAATCACCCCGCCTAAAAAGTTGCGTCAAAGACTCCCCTCTCCTTACTAAGGAGAGGGGTTGGGGGTGAGGTTCTGTATTTTATTAAATCCGCTAATGACAAATGACTACTTAATCAATTTGCGCCGCAGCAAATCCAAAGCCGTGCAACCACTCACATAACGAATTAAATCACGTCCCCGCATCGCGCCAAAGCGATACTCAAAACTTGCCACTTCATTTTTTGGACTGGCTAAACCGATGTAAACTAAACCCACCGGCTTCGTATCCGTTCCACCAGTTGGGCCAGCAATACCAGTGACACTTAAACCCCAAGAAGTGGAAAGGCGAGTTTTTACCCCCATCGCCATTTGTTCTGCAACAGTACCACTCACCGCCCCAAATTTATCTAAATCCTCTGGGTTAACTCCCAGTAACCCCACCTTCACCGAATTATCATAAGAAATTACCCCACCCCAAAAATAATCAGAACTCCCAGAAATATCGGTTAACATTTGTCCTAAACCGCCACCAGTACAGGATTCGGCTACTGATAGGGTTTCGCCTGATAAACGTAACAAATTACCAACTACAGAAGCTAAAGTTTCATCATCAGCCCCGTAATAATCTAAGCCAGCAATATCTTTTAGCTGTTTTTCCACAGGTGAAATTAAAGCCTCAGCCGCCGCTTCGGAATCAGCCTTGGCGGAAATGCGTAATCTGACTTCACCTTTACCCGCATAAGGGGCGACTGTGGGATTAGGTAAGTTAAAGTAGGGAGCAACTTTTTCGGCTAAAGCAGATTCACCAATACCCCAAAACCTTAAACTCCGACTGTAAATAATCTCCTTTCCCCAGCCTTGATTTTTGAGATAAGGGACTGCGGTATCTGTCCACATCCGGTGCATTTCTGACGGGACACCAGGAAAGGTAAAAATCGTGATTTCGGGGCGCGGTTGCCAAATAATACCGGGTGCTGTCCCAGTGGGATTGGGTAAAATGTCTGCACCTTGGGGAATTAATGCTTGTTTGCGGTTACTGGGTGACATTACCCGACCACGTTGGGCGAATTTCTGAGTGATGTCTTCGATGATTTCTGGACGTTCTATCAAGGGAACGCCAAAAAAATCTGCTATGGTTTCGCAGGTGAGGTCGTCGGGTGTGGGACCAAGACCACCTGTAAAAATAAGAATTTGCGCTCTTGATATAGCAATTTCTATAACTTGCTTTAATCTTTCTGGGTTATCGCCAACGACTGTTTGATTGTAGTGGGGTATCCCTAGTTGGGCTAGTTGTTGGGCTAAATATTGCGAGTTACTGTTGAGGATATCCCCTAGTAAGAGTTCTGTACCAACACAAATAATTTCTGCACTCATTGACGTGAAAGGGAACGGAGAAAGGCCTGTATTTTACAGTAACCCGATTTTGTCACTGTTGATGATTAAGATATGAATCTCACGCAGAGGCGCAGAGTCGCAGAGAGGAGGATTTGAGGAGTTGTTTTTTTTGGTTTTAAGGGGATGTGTGAAAAGTAATATCGGGAGCAAAAAATTCTATATTCCCTAGTTTTTAACTACTCTCTGAAATATGGTAGATTTAATTACGGTTAAATCTGTATTATATAGTTAAGTTTACTTAAATAGTTATGGTCAGTGCTGATAATTCCGGTTTTCAACAAGAGTCTATTCTTAACGCTAGTGTAAGTGATCAAGCCGCAGCAGAAGATGAACTTGGTTTTAAACCTTATGTAGAAGCCATTGCAGAGTTCTTAATCAATCCTGTAACTCAACCTCCATTGACCATTTCTATAGAAGGTGAATGGGGTAGTGGCAAATCTTCTTTTATGAAGCAACTCCAGAAAACTATTGAGGAGTTTGAGCAGAAAAAGTTTGAAAAAGAGTTACAAGTACATTTAGGAAGACTGCAAAGACAAGCCGAGACTAGTATTAGAAAAATCATAGAAACAAATAACCTGCATAAAGTAATTAGTGCATTGCTCGCATTTATTTTACAAAAATCTTTATCTCTATTAATTAATATATACAAGTGGATACGTTTAAATCTTAACAAGCTGCAACTCAAGCCTAAAACAATCTGGTTCAATGCTTGGAAACACGATAAAGCAGAAGCCTTATGGGCAGCTTTCGCCCTAGAGTTTCTCCGCCAAATTTCTATATCTCGACTTAGCTGTAATGTCTTATATATTTTATATATTTTAATAGTAAATATCAATTTGTTCAGGCTGCGCTTTGACTTAAAAAATGGGTTTCGGTTTATATCTTTAGCGCTGCTTGGTCTTGGTATTTTCTTCACTTTTGCAGTTTTAGCGGTATACAAAGGAGATGAGTTATTGCAGCAAGGGGGTGAAATTCAGAAAATCCTTGTTCAAGTATTTCAACAGCCATTCAATATTCCCATTAAGCAAATATTTCAACCACCATTCAACATTCCCCGGTTGCTTTTTAGGGGTGTAGTCGCTCTGGTTTCAGTTATAGGCTATATTTCCTTATTACTGAAAATTCTCAATGGTGGTGATCCTAAAAATGAACTGGCTAAATATCTTAAAACTCCCGATTATGAAAACCAAGTTGCTTTTATTGAGAGATTCCACGAAGATTTTAAGAAAATTGTTCAAGCCTACGCTGGTAAAAGCAAAGTTTATGTCTTTATTGATGACCTAGACCGTTGTGAGGTTCCTAAGTCTGCGGAACTGATGCAGGCTATTAATATGATGATAGCTAACGATCCACAGTTAATTTTTATTTTAGGTATGGATCGAGAAAAAGTAGCGGCGGGGATTGCTGTTAAGGATAAAGATTTAATTCCTTATTTATCAGATAATGCTGACCATCACAATACCTCTATTTCATATAAGAAAGGTCTGGAATACGGTTATGGTTTTCTGGAAAAGTTTATTCAAATACCTTTTCAAGTTCCACAACCTACTCAATCTGAATTTCAGCGTTTTTTAGTAAAGATTTCTCAACCACAAAAAAAGACATACAGCTTTTGGGATTCCTGCTGGCAGAAAATCGTTAATTCCTTAAAATTTATTTCTCAGCTTATAAATATACAACGAAAAAAACAACCAGGAGGAAAAACGCCGAGACAACGAACTCAACCCAAATCAACCCCAAAACAAAAAATAATATTAGCTCGTCGTGAAGGATTAAAGCTTGCAGTTACAGAAGATTCCCAAAATGTGCGCGATATCATCTTAATGATTGCGCCAGTTTTAGATTATAATCCCCGGCGTTTAAAGCAGTTTATTAATTTGTTTAGACTGAAAACTTATATAGCTAGTAATACAGGTAGCTTTGATGAATTAACTGATGAATCGAACAAGGTTATAAATGAACCTTTAACATTAGAGCAGTTAGGCAAGTTTACAGCTATCAGTTTAAAATTTCCTAGATTGATTATTGATTTAAATACTGACCGTCAGCTACTGAAAAATTTACAGCATGGTGCGCTCAAAAAGCCTGCTGATTTTAGCTCATATAATGAAACGACAAAATACTGGGGTGAGTATCAAAAATTAGTTGAACTGCTGCGTTATCCTGCACTATGGATAACAGATACACTTGAATTTGTGCCTCTAGACGATAAATATAGTTTGGCAGAAGTTGATGTAGATAAACTCCTACAAGTTTCCCCTGGAACACAAGATGACCTCAGTTCAGAGAGAGGTATAGACTATACCAAACTGCGGGACTACTTAAAATACCAACAATGGCAAGAAGCGGACAGCGAAACCTATCTGGTAATGCTTCAGGCTGTAGGACGTAAGGAAGGCGACTGGTTGAGGAGTGAAGAATTATTAAACTTTCCCTGTACCGACCTCCACACAATTGACGACCTGTGGGTAAAATATAGCTCTGGAAAATTTGGCTTCAGCGTTCAAAAAGAAATTTACTTGAGCGTTGGTGGTAAGCTAGACGGCAGCTATAACAAAGAAGCTTGGGAAAATTTTGGCGATCATGTTGGATGGAAAGTGGACAATCGGTTGAGATGGATTTCAAGTGACGAAGTTGAAGTAACCTATCATATCTCAGCAGGAAAGGGACACCTCCCGGTACTTGCCTGGTATCAGGTCGGTGCGCTATCGCGGGGGTCTCTTCGGCGGCGGTTCTCTTCTCTCTCATCGAGACTTGTAGATTGTAACATCTAAGGCTTTCCGAAGTTTGTAAACCTTTTCACAGCCTCCTTTCCCACGCAGTAATCAACATTTCATAAATCAGATACCTGGCAACATCTTTGAGGAAGTCAAAAGTAAAAATTAAGAAACCTTCATCATCATCGCTGGAACATGGGCGGGCAAGATGCCCACCCCACAAGAGTTTAATCTAATTCAAATATGCAAACTAGATGTTTTTCAGCGTTGATCACTGATAACTGTTCACTGTCAACTGATTTAAGCTAAGGCTGGTACGGGAATCTGTAGATGTGGGTACAAGGGGAAGCGATCGCACAATGCGGCTACCCGTTGGCGACAATCTTGTGCTACTGTCTCAGAATCAGGCGACAGCAGTCTGTCAGCGATAATATTCCCAATCTCGGTAAATTCTGTAACACCCATGCCCCGTGTAGTCATGGCTGGAGAACCTAACCTCAAACCACTGGTAACAAATGGTGATTGCGGGTCAAAGGGAACTGTATTTTTGTTAGCAGTAATATTTACGCCACTCACCAGTTGATCGGCTTGCTTTCCGGTAAGTCCAATATTCTGTAAATCTACTAACATCAAATGATTATCTGTTCCATTTGACACTAGCTTTAAACCACGGTTTTGCAATTGACTTGCCAAAGCACGAGCATTGTCAATTACTTGCGCCGAATACTCTTTAAAATCTGGCTTCAGTGCTTCCCCAAAAGCCACTGCTTTTCCGGCAATGACGTGTTCTAGGGGACCACCTTGAGTGCCAGGGAAAACAGCTTTATCGAACTTTTTACCTAATTCTGCATCGCGGGTCAAAATCAAACCACCACGAGGTCCACGCAGGGTTTTATGAGTTGTTGTAGTGACGACATCACAGAAGGGAATCGGGTTAGGATGCAAACCGGTAGCAACTAAACCAGCGATATGGGCAATATCTGCCAGCAAGTAAGCGCCCACTTCATCAGCGATACTGCGGAACTTTTCAAAATCAATTACACGAGGATAAGCTGAATATCCACAAATTAAGAGCTTGGGACGCTCCCTCAGCGCCTGCTCCCGAATTTGTTCGTAGTCTAGCTGTTCTGTTTGTTGGCTGACACCGTAGTGGCAAACTTCAAACCATTTACCCGAAACATTTACAGGTGAACCGTGGGTGAGATGTCCGCCATGAGACAAATCCATTCCCATGATTTTATCGCCGGGTTGCAGTAATGTCAGGAAAACTGCAAAATTTGCCTGAGCGCCAGAATGGGGTTGAACATTCGCATGAGCCGCACCAAATAGCTGTTTAGCTCGGTCGATGGCGATTTGTTCGACTTGATCGACAAATTCACAACCGCCATAGTAACGTTTTCCTGGCAATCCTTCGGCGTATTTATTGGTTAATACTGAACCTTGGGCTGCTAGTACAGCAGCTGAAGTAAAGTTTTCACTAGCAATTAACTCTAGGTGGTCGCGTTGGCGTTGTAGTTCTTGGTTAATTAATTCAGCGATCGCGGGGTCGGAGTTAGCCAAAAATTCGGAATTCGTTTTAGTCACTTAAATTTATCCTTGGTGGAATTTTGCACAACGGTGGACTTGGGCTTGGTGTAGCACCTCAGTCAATAGTTTTTCACTACTGACTTCTTAATTATCATCAACCTTTTTCCTGAATTTCAAATTTTACCCTTTGATTGGATACTGTGGAATATCTCTGCTCTACTTAAGAGGCAGTATTTCTGTATGATTTGTTACAAAAAAGTCAATATTTTCGATAGATAACATAAAATAAACTAAAGTTGACTGGGAATTTTTTACAACAGCACTGATTCACTTTGCTTAACTACCTTTCCTCTTCTCCCTTGCTCCGGTGCTCCCTGCTCCTCTGCTTCTTTTGACCTCTTCTCTGAGACGATTTCCGCTAAATCACTTCAGGCGCAATTTGAACACCCATAATTAATAAAAATTTACAGGAGGGATGTGATGTTAGTCATTTTAATGGATAATCAAATCCTTGCCCCGGCGCAAGTTTGCCAATCTTGCTTACTTGCTGACCATAGCGGTCAACCCCGTTGGGGTGGAGGTGAACTGCGATGCGCTCAAGCAATTCGCCAACTAAATGCCCAGCAGCCAGCGCAGTATAAATGTCTGATGGGTTTCCGAATTGCGGATATAAAATAATCCCATTTGTCAGCACAACCAAGCAACTGCGTTATCCTAAGCTCAAGTAACTCTGAAATTTTAGCCATAGGAGAACGCACAATGACTTGGCGTGGGTCTATAACGGTTTCCGACCGGATTTTTGCTTGTTTACCTTATTTGCTACCCTTAGTTGAAGGTCTAGCCTTTGGTAGATTTTTGTTCAGTCAGTTTCCAGTCATCGGGTTGTTGTTTATCCCTTTGAGTCCCATCATCGGAATTTATCAACTCCCCTTTGCCAGCTTGATTATTTTCTTTGCTTTGTTCCTCTTAGTGGTCAGAAACGAAAAAATTAGTCACTTCATTCGCTTCAACACGATGCAGGCAATTCTTTTGAACATTGTTTTATTTTTGTGTGAAATAGTGCTGCAAGTTTTAGGTTCGATTCCTGGTGCTGGCTTTGCTTCAGAAACCATCTCCAATACCATCTTTCTCGGTATAGTTGCAGCAGTGGTTTATTCTGTTGCTCAATCCCTGTTTGGGCGTTATGCAGAAATTCCGGCAATTTCTGATGCGGTGCATATGCAAGTGCGCTAAGAGTTAACGCCTAGCTACTTTGTTTTCTAGGCGACCAATACCTTCAATTTCCACTCGGATGCGATCGCCTATGTGCAGTGGACCTACACCCAATGGTGTACCAGTTAGCACTACGTCTCCTGGTAGTAGTGTCATCACCTGACTAATGTACGACACGAGAACATCAGGAGCAAATACCATCTGATCAATACAGGCAGATTGCACAGGGATAGCATCGTCATTCAAAAAGGTCTGTAATCTCGCCCCAGGATTTAATTCTCGGACAATCCAAGGGCCTAAAGGACAAAACGTATCAAAACCTTTGGCGCGAGTCCATTGGCTATCCTTTTGTTGTAAATCCCTCGCCGTCACATCGTTAGCAATGGTATAGCCCCAAATTTTGGTTTGGGCTTCTTCTATTGTGCAGTCACAGGTGCGATCGCCAATCACTAGTGCTAACTCACCTTCGTAATCTACCCGTTGCGACTGGGACGGATACATAATTTCTGTTTCCGTAGCAATAAGAGATGTTGATGGCTTGAGAAATATTAATGGTTCATTGGGAACTGTAGTTCCCATTTCTGCGGCATGATCTGCATAATTCTTGCCTACTGCCACAACTTTTGAAGGAGCGCAGGGAGTCAGAATTTGGTATTTTTCGGGTTCTAGAATTAAATCTGTGGGTTGCCCTTCTAACCAGGGTGGAGCATCTAGCACCTGCACGTTGAGGGATAGTTGTAGCAATCCATAGTAGACCTTGCCTTCTAGATTTTGAACTCGCACATAGCGCTGCGCCATAACCTTGATTAATATCCTTTTGTCTGCGATTAAAAGCTGTTAGCGAGGAGCAAATATTCAGTCTGTGGTAGAGGCTGTAGCCTCAGACTGATAACTATAGCTGGGGAGTAGGGAGTGGGGAGTGGGTTAAAACCCTTTTGGTGTCTAAGTTTGATTATCCGTTTATGTCTTAACCTCCTTGGCGGTTGCCATACAGTCTCAATTTAGGAAGTATGCCTGTACCCTTATCTCAGTTGAGAGCTTCACCTGCCACGTAGCCTTGACCGGAGGGATCAGGGCTTTTTGCCCTGTGGGTGGGCTGACTCCCTCATCGCCCTGAAGGCAACTTCTGGTGAAAAATGCGAATTTGGCGAATTTGGCTGATGATTCAAATTGAAAACTGGTAAGATTATAGTTCCTTGTTGCTTAGATGTTGATTATTACTCAGATCCTTTGTGGTATTTAAGTATAAAATCACATCAGCAGCCCCTACGTCCATAAGGTGACTTAAAATTATGTCCATAGTTTACGAAACAATTTACATTCTGCGTCCCGATATAGGAGAAGAACAGGTAGAGCAAGCAATTGCTAAATACCAGAACTTGCTCACTGAACAAGGTGCTGAGAATATAAAAATTCAAAATCGTGGGAAACGTCGCCTAGCTTATGAAATTAACAAGCATCGGGATGGCATCTACGTTCAAATGGATTACACTGGTCCTGGAACTGCGATCGCTCCGATGGAACGTGCTATGCGTTTGAGTGAAGAAGTGATTCGCTACTTGACAATTAAGCAGGATGTACCAGAAGAAACAGCAGAAGAAGCTGAAGAAGCAGTTGCTGTTTCTGCTTAAGAAAACTTTTGAGTAAGCAGTGCTGAGTATTGAGTTTTTCCAATTCAGTACTCAGCACTAAAAAAATTTAATCTCAGAAAATTTTTACCATTTGCTTATTTCTGGCTTTAGTTGGGAATGCTAAATCAACAAGTACCTCCTAAAGGCAGTACCACCGCAGTTATACTTACCTAAGATTCGACAAGCATTCGTCAATGGGAGCTGTAAGCCACTGTGAGCCAAACTGACACACCCAACATCCAAGCTCTCTCTACCGAGGTATCGCAGTTGCGCCAAGAGTTGCAGCTTCGTGATCAATTAGTGCAGCAGCTATCTCAAGAACTCTTCCGGCTGGTCAAGGGCAATACTAACTTTATGCCCCAGCGCTCTGAACCGGAATATGATCCGAGTCAGTTACAAGCATTGCAAGAACAATTGCAAGCGGTTGAGCAGCAGGTAACGTTCTATCAAGAACAAATTACCACTCGTGACACCGAAATTTACCAACTGCGGCAGTCAGTGCAAGAACTAACTGATCGTAGTCGGATGTTGGAGCAGGTTGTACAAGAATTACCTCAAATTTACCGTCGTAAATTCGAGGAACGTATGGCTCCAGTCAGAGAAAAAGTGGCAATTCTACAACGAGAAAACCGCAAACTTCAGGCAGAACTGCAAAGTGTGAGTTACCGTTTGGCGATCAAAACCCGCACGGCTAGTCACAGTGGCATTGATTTACCGAATTTTGCCCGCCCAGGATCTAGCCAAAATCAAAATAATATTTCTCCAGTGCAGAATGCCTGATAGCCATTTAGAAGGTCTAAATTACAACTTTAGACCTTTTGGGAATAATATAGGCAATTGCCACAATAATAAACCACTTGCCTTTGTGGAAGTGGTCGATTCATGCGACTTTTAGTCACAATATGAGATTTTACCTAACTTTAGTATTTTTTTTCACAGTAAATACAGCAGGCTTGCGCCTGTAGTGGGAGTCCCCTGGTGAAATTTAGAATAGCAGAATGCAGTAAATTAGGCAATCGCTGAGCATTCCTATCATTAGCATTGGTGAAAATATCCTCGTAAGTGTCGAAGATTTCAAACACTGAGTCCAGTTGTGTTAGTTCCAAAATTAATCTGACCGGAGTTTGCACGTTGCACAAAACTAGACGACAACCACTTTCGCGTGCTGATGTTAGTCCATTGATTAGGGGGACTAATCCTGAACTGTCCATGAATTCTACTTCTGACAAATCAATAACCCAGAGTTGATTAGACTGGGGTGTTACTTCCAACATTTTTTCGCTAAAAGCCATTCCACCCTGCAAGTCTATGCTGCCTTGGGGCTTAAATAAAACCACTTGATTTTGTGAGATAGTCATAAATTTAACAACCTATTTGCAAAACGTAACAGAACAGAAATATTACATCAATACTGATTCAGTTTCAACGACAAAATTACTGTTTTATTTTCATATTCAGGCAATTACAGTAGTTCTGTTGATACATTTTACTTCAGTATTTATGTCGTATAATTTATGTTAACTTTCTTAACTATAGGCATAATGGCATCACAATTTCGGTATCAACCGTATCTTTTACCAGATTTTCACATTTTACCAGGATTTTTATAAAATTTCCATAAAAAGGCTTGACAAGGCAGCACAGAATATGAATTAGTGCCGCCCACTCCATATTCCCCACTCCCCATTCCCCATTCCCCACTCCCCACTCCCCACTCCCCACTCCCCATTCCCCATTCCCCACTCCCCACTCCCCACTCTGAAGCGGATTGATTGACACCCCAGCCATAGAAGAGCCAAGATATATGAAAGGTAAAAAATTGTAAAGGCGGCGGTGCGGGATGTCTCTTGAGCTGATTTCACTAGAAAACATCCAGGAATTTGCCCACCAGTATGGTTACTGGGCAATTTTTTTGGGCATTTTGCTAGAAAATTTGGGCATTCCCCTTCCTGGTGAAACCGTGACCATAGTCGGCGGATTTCTAGCTGGGAGTGAGGAATTAAACTATTGGTTAGTTCTTAGTGATGCCGTTGCAGGTGCAGTAATTGGGGGTGCTTGCGGTTATTGGATTGGTAAAATAGGGGGTTGGCCTTTCCTGGTACAAATAGGTAAGCTCTTTCGGATTTCCGATGAGCGCTTGTTGAATATTAAAAATCAATTTAGTGAAAATGCGACTAAAGCTGTATTCTTTGGGCGCTTTTTTGCATTATTGCGAATATTTGCAGCACCACTAGCTGGTATAGCTGAAATGCCGTTCAGAAAATTCTTTTTGTACAACTTAGCCGGAGCAACCACCTGGGCTAGTGTGATGGTAACGTTAGCGTTTTTTGCTGGCAAAGTTGTCTCCCTAGAACAATTAGTGGCCTGGGTAAGTCAATTTGCGATCGCAGCTTTACTAATTCTGGTTGCTTTGATTGCTATACCCATCTGGTTAGAGTCCCGCCAAGTCAAGCGGGCAGCAGGCGAGTAAGGCAGGGGGAAGAAGCAGGGGAGCAGGGGGAAGAAGCAGGGGAGCAGGGGGCAGGGAGCAGGGGGGAAGAAAATTGTCCATCTCAATCCCCACTCCCCACTCCCCACTCCCCACTCCCTATTCCCTATTCCCTAACTGTTACCTTGCTGCGCCCAAATACGAGTGGGTAATCCCCAAACGTAAATAAAGCCTTCAGCTGCTTTGTGATCAAATTGGTCTTCAGATCCATAGGTTGCCAAGTCTGGGCTGTAAAGTGAATTGTCACTCCAACGCCCGACTACAGTGGCATTACCTTTAAAAAGTTTGACTCGTACAGTTCCTAAAACACGTTCTTGTGTCTTTTGAATAAACGCATCTAGTGCGCCTTTGAGTGGACTGTACCAAAGACCGTTATAAACGATTTGAGTATAAGTCTCTTCAATACCTCGCTTGTAGTGGCTGACATCTGCTGTCAAAGTCAGGCTTTCTAAATCCCGGTGTGCCTGAATTAGCACTAACATCGCGGGTGATTCGTAAATTTCCCTAGATTTAATCCCGACTAAGCGGTTTTCCATCATGTCAATCCGCCCAATACCGTGATTTCCTACCACCTGATTGAGTTGTTCAATTAGCTCAACTGGGTTTTTAGGTGTACCGTTGAGGCTGGTAGGAATACCGCGTGTAAAACCAATTTCAATATACTCTGGTTCATTCGGCGTATCAGCGATCGCCTTGGTCATTTCATAGATTTCTTCTAGTGGCTCAACGGCTGGATCTTCCAGTATGCCAGCTTCAATACTACGACCGAGTAAATTTTTATCAATGCTGTAAGGAGAAGATTTTTTCACAGGTGAGGGAATACCACATTTCTCACCATAAGCGATGGTTTCCTCACGGCTCATACCCCATTCTCTTGCCGGTGCGAGGATCTTCAGATTAGGATTGAGAGCAGCGCAAGCCACATCAAAGCGAACCTGATCATTACCTTTACCTGTGCAACCGTGAGCGATCGCATCAGCACCATATTTATGGGCAGCTTCTACTAATATTTTAGCAATTAACGGACGAGCCAGAGCTGTCCCCAAAGGATATCGATTTTCGTATAGAGCATTTGCTTGAATCGCGGCAAAAGCATAATCTTTAACGAAACTATCTTTAACGTCAACCACTAGAGACTCACTTGCACCCGATTTCAGCGCTTTTTCTCGAATTGGCTCTAATTCATCTCCCTGACCCAAATCTGCTGCGAGGGTAATTACTTCTTCTACACCCCATTCATTTTTCAGATAGGGGATACAAACGGAAGTATCTACTCCCCCAGAATATGCCAAGACAACCTTTTTAGCGCGACCCATTGGTTTCTCCAGTTAGAAAAACAAAGAATGAGTCATTATTATAAGATATGTAGGTGAAAAACCAGCTTCAAAAATTACCCCTCAAAAACACAGTAAATATATTTTCGTTTATCTTCAATTCATTGTCAGCGATATCTCTGCCATAGTCATACTCATTATTTTGCCAGGATAGGTTGAGTGTGGGACTATTCTGATTTGTGCCGAGTCGAAATCTCGCTCCTGCACCATAGACAGAACGTGCTGCATTTTCATTGATCGGATTCAAATATGCTGATAACGAAAAATTATTGTTAAAATCAATACCAACACTTGTTACCAGCGTATTCTTCACTGAATCTGGTAAAACATCCCCAAAATAGTTAGTTAAACCAAACCAAATATTACCCAAATTTGCTCTGGCTCTAACTGTAATTGAATTCACAAAGTCATTAGAGCGAGTTTCTCTATCCAAAGCATAATTAACTCCAGTGGATATGACTAAATTACTATTGCGACTAAAGCGAATACGTTTACCAACACTGCCTGTTATTTGACTATAGTAATCAATATCTGGATTAATATAGCCAATTACCCCTCCCGAAAAATTCCATCCATTAGCGGTATTTTTAGTAAAATCTACGCCACCATAAGCTTTAATTTCCTCTGCACCAATTACACCTGTGTAATATCTCAAAGCTTCCTCTGTCCCTGTGATATTTCCTGTAAAACTTAGATGTGGTGCATATTTTGTTTCTTCTCTATATCTATTAGTTGTCACATTATTAACTTCTTGATTTAAGGCTGTCACGTAAACCTGAGTGTAAAAATTTTGTAAGTTGACTGGAGAAAAAGTTTGATTATTAATATTAGAAACAAAACTCACATTAGAATCGTATCCCCCTTCTCCACCACCAGCAGCAGAGATTGTCTGGGGGCTAATTTCTTCAAAACGAGTAGTAATATCAGACCTACGTGTGATGATGGGTGACGCACCCAACCAAATACCATTGAACGTAGCAGCAGGTACTTGGCTCAAATTTGCTGCTGTTCGCGGGACACTTTGCGCTCTCGCAATTCCCCCATGATAAGCAGTTAAACTATTAGCAGGAAGTCTGACATTATTAGCAGCCAAAAACAAATTATTGTTAACATTTGAGTTAACTTTGTTTTCTGAACTAGCAATATTAGGTACAATATCAGGCAAGAAATTATATCCCAGTTGCAACGCTGTATTCAGTAAAGTATTATCATCATTTAAAATGAAGCTAACGCCCCTGACTGTCCGACCCATGACAGCTTCGCGGTCATTAACTTTGACAATTTGCCTCACTCTAGAATAAATTGCTGCGGGTGTATTATCTATCTCTTCGCTTCTGGTGATAGATAATAGATTTCCAGTGCTATTACCAACAAATGAACCTGTGTTGGGTAAAAATAAGTCTATACCAATTTCTTGACCATTAGCCCCTGATTGAAAACCCGGTTTGCGAATTGTAGCTAATGTTTCTGGTTCTACTACATCACCTACTTTTGAAGTTTGAATAAACCGAGTGGGTGTCAAGGTATCAGGATTAATATCAGCAGAATTTAAACCAGGAATATATGTGCAGGTTTGATCTGCATTCCCACCAAGCAAGTTACATGAAGCAGTCATGCTGAATTGGAGTTGTGTACCCAGCATAGTTCGGGGTTCTCGAAAATCAACAGTAACTTCTCTGTTTTTTCTCAGGGTTTGCAGTTGCAAATATTCTCCTGTTTGGTCTACAGTAAAAATATTATTTGTGGTCAAATTTTCTTTGACTTGTCCGTTTAGCTTCACAAGTGTATTAATATCAAAAGTAGTATTTTGGTTATTACTAAAGCTAGAACCTACACTTAATTGCCTGGCAGTTAAATGATTAATGAATACACTATTTAATGGGATGGTAGTTGTGCGTGGATGAATTTTTTGCTCATCAGCAACTCTAGGGGAAATAATATATTCTTGTTCAGCTTGAGGTAGTTTTTCTGCTGGTAATTTTTGGTCAAAATCCAATTCATCAACTCTAGGTTGTGGATATGGTGGGGGGTTTAGTGGATCTAGTTGTTTATTAAATCCAGCCTGACTAATTCTATTGGGAGTACAAGACTGAACTTGAGAATTAGTTTTTGCTAAATCCGTGACTGTGGTAAATTCTGGTTTTCCAGTATTGCTGGGAGGACAAGACAGGAACTGGAAATTAGTTTTTGCTAAATCTGCTACTTGTGTTTGCTGAATAAAACTAGAGACAGAGGCTGACAAAATTCTCAAAGATTCCAGATTAGCAGTTAATGCAGAAGTATCTTCTTCCGGGGGTGCGGATAATTCTAATTTGCTATTATTGAGGTTTTCCAGTGCCAAAGTGTTTGCAGATATCTCAGCACTAGCCGTTTTAGCAAAGAATATTGTTGCTGAACTAAATAATAATGCAAATGCCAGCTTTAAGTTTTTGTGCTGCAAAATCATCATAAACATTGATAACAGACCTGCAATAAACACCTGGCAACATCAATTTTTTTGCTTTTTTCGGAAATTTGACTATTCTGTTTAATTGGCAAAAATCTCTGCGAAAATTATGCTAATTTAGCTGTGATTTATTCGTTGATAGAATAAGCTAGAGACACGCGGCAATCGTGCCTCTAACAGATAAACACAAAGAGTTTAGGGTTGAGAGAATTTGAGGACAATATCAGTCTGACTCCTGACATTGCTTCTTCTTAATTCTTAAAACCCTAATCATTTTTTGAACTGTTTAGAGAAGTGGATAAATTCTAGAGAACTTAGCTCAACACTACTGACATTGAGTGGTTAACAAACAATAGACATCTCCGACAAAGATTGTAGAGACATTCCATGGAAAATCTCTACAACGGTTCGGTGATAACGCATATTTTATTTTCACCAGAGTTGTAATACTCTCAATCAAGTAAATGATGAGGAATTTTACAAACTAAAACCCAGTTTCAATAGATCCGATGGGGGTTTCGGTGAAGGTAGTAATAGAGTTGGCTTGGCTAGTTTCTAAATCAGCGTCTGCACTACCTTTGAGAGTGATATTGTTGTAAGTTTCGGTCTCAGCACTCTCTGCATCTTCAAAGGAAAAATATCCGCTATCGCTGAGTAATTCGATTACCCCAGCGCTACCCAAAGCGGAAGCTGAGACAACACCAAAGTTACCTGTGGCTGTAGCAGCTGCATCATTTTTACCTACGGCTCCAGCAGCAGCCATTTCAGTTACTAAACCATCAGCATCAAGTGTAGCTGCTACAGCTCCAGCCGCGCCGCCTTCACCAGCAGAGGCTACAGAACCGAAGCCAAATATACTAGCGGAAACAGCAACTAACGCGATCGCTACTTTTTTGTTGAATTTCATCGACTTCTATTCCTGTTATTGAAACTTCAATGTGCTTGCAATCTACGCATCTTAAAAATGTGCTGTGGGAAATTTCACTATTTCAGTTACTGTTAGTGCAAGTGATTTTATCAACACAACCTGTTGAATTTAAGGTGTGCTTACTCGTCAGTATCTGAAGTGAAAAAACGTTATATTTTCGCACACATTAGGTTAAGCTTGGGTGAAAAAATATGGTGCGTAAATCTTTTAACAAGGTTATATTACTTAAATCTAATTGCTTAGTCAAGTATTTAAAACTTCAAATTAAATAATTGCATAAGTAAGTAATTGTTTAACTAACGTTAATCTAAGCTTAAAGAATAAATAAGCTGCATATCTTAGTATTCACACCAATTTAGATCTTATAAGTGCTATTCATTTAAAAGCATTTATTTTAATTTAATTTGATTTAATAAGAGACAGCAAAAAATGTGTGATTAAAGCATTTTTTGTCGGCAATATTTTTTTATTAATGACTTAGATTAAGTAAACATTAATAAAAAAGAAAGTTTTAGTTTTTATATGTTGCAATTTTTGGCAAAGCAAGTCACGGATATTATAAAATAGGGTGCATTTTTATTAATACACCCTAATATTTAAAATTGACGAAAGTAATGAATGTATGTAGTGGACTGACAAGCTTAAAGTAGTGCATTAGACGTAGGTTGGGTTAAGCGCAGCGCAACCCAACGCTGCCCAGGATGTTGGGTTTCCTTACGTCAACCCAACCTACAATTTTTTGCAACATTTTAGGCTTGTCACACCAGTAGGCGCGATCGCAGTCCTTTAATTTCAACTCAATTAATAGCTAAAAACTATTGTTTGTAACTAGTACTGCATCAAAGATTTAAGCACCAATAATACCACCGTCATCACGGGTGATTACCACCGTTGCAGAACGAGGGCGACCTTGTGGGCCATAACCTTGACTATGTGGCCAATTGCTCCTGCTGGTAGGGTTAGCAATAGTTCCATTATCGCCTGGGTGCTGAATGCAGATAAACATGGTTCTGTGATCGGGTGTAGTAGTTACACCAGTTACTTCACAGTCTGTGGGACTGGTCAAGAACAGCTTAATTTCTTTAGGATCATTAGGATTGGCACAAACCATTGAGTTACTGCCGATGTTGGCATAGTCACCTGTACCATCACCCGATTGGTCAGTTTGAATCCAGAGACGACCGTAGTAATCGAACCACAGACCATCTGGTGAGCCGAAGTCGTCACCATTAATGTTACCTTGACGAATTGGGTCGGGGTTTTGTTTGTCGCCATTCAAAACATAAATATCCCAATCGAAGGTCGTAGCTGTAACGCTGCGTCCAGCTTCACGCCAACGGATAATGTGACCATAATCGTTGTCAGGACGTGGGTTAGCAGCATCAACTGGAGGACGCGCACTACCGCCAGAAGTTGTACCGTCTGGATTGTTGACAGAGGCTGGTTCTGTACCACGACGACTGTTGTTGGTCAAAGTACAGTAGATTTCAACTTCATTGTATCCGCCAATCCGGGGACGTACACCAACCCACTCTGGGCGGTCCATCATGGTCGCGCCAACTCTGTCCGCAGCCTGTCTGGTTTTAATCAGAACCTCAGCTTGGCTATTAAATCCGTTAGCTGGTGTTAGTCCGCCCTGACCGTAGACTAGAGGCAACCATTGGCCTGTACCATCATCGTTAAATTTGGCAACGAATAGAGTACCGTGGTCAAGAATGTCGCTATTAGCACTACGAACTCGTGGATTGTATTGTCGAGAGCAAACGAACTTATAGATATACTCGTTTCTGTTGTCGTCACCCATATAGAAAGCTAAAACGTTGTTGTCATCAACAACATATTGAGCGCTTTCGTGTCTGAATCGACCCATAGAGGTGCGTTTGACTGGTTTGCTTTGGGGATCGTAAGGATCAATCTCCACTACCCAGCCGAACAAATGGGTTTCCAGGGGATTGGTATAAGCATCCCAGCGTGGATCAACTTCAGGCCAGCGATAATCTTCAGCATCACTGGAGATACCATATCGCTTTTGTCCATTGCGGATATCAGCTGTTTTGTCCTCCAGACCTGGAGTCGCAACTACATCGTTATTAGGGTTGGCAAAGTAGTTTTGAAAGTTCTCTTCACAGGTGAGGTAAGTACCCCAGGGTGTTATGCCGTGGGCGCAGTTGTTGACTGTACCGTAAGCGGTGTAGCCGTCGTTAGTGCCAATTTCAACCGAGCCAGTAGGTTGAATTGAAAATTTCTTGGATTTCATCAGCGCATCACCCGCAGCAGGACCAGAAACTCGCATTTCTGTATTAGCAGTGATGCGGCGACCATAACGGGAATTGCGATCAACACTCCAGCTATTACCGAATCTGTCTTTGGATATCTCTTGAATAGACACACCGTGAGCAGCTTGAGATTTCCGGGCTTTCTCAATTGTCATCACGGCAATACCGTCGGGATGCAGGAAGTGTTCTTGGGTATACTCATGGTTAACGCACATGATCCCACGATTATTGTATGCACGACCTTCTACAGGTACTGATAATCCTGCTGTCCGGTTGAGATAGCTTCGTCCTGGGAGAGGGAAGAAGTGCATACCATCATGATTCATTCCGACTTGCTTTTCTTGTGCCGCAGCATCTTGGGAGGCATTGGGTAGCCAGTTTGGCGCACCAGGCATGATGGGGTCACCCCAAGCAGATAATATTCTGGCTGTGTAACCTTTAGGAACTGTTACCAGATCCTTCTCTAATAGTCCGGTTGCTGGGTTGCGGAGATTTGGCTCAATGCTCTCGAAGCCAATACCACCAAATCCAAGTCCGGCTGGAACTGGTGCTGCTGAAACAGTTTGGAGAAAACCACCGAGTGTCATATCACCTAAGACGGTTACAGCTGAAGCTCCTACAGCTGTCATGACAAAGCGGCGACGCTTCATACTTAAGCGTCCCATCACGTCACGAATTGACTCGTTACCGGATGGGTTGATGGTTATATCGTTCTTAGGATGAAATTGACCTTTCATGGTTAGGTATTGCTATTTAAGGTTTACAACTTTGCTATTCGGTTTGATTTTTAGATATCAGCAGCAATTAAAAAACCCGACAAATTCACACAAATCATGGAAATAATTAGAGTATTCGTGGAATTTTCATAAAAGGTTTACAGCCAACTACTCTTAGTTAATTACCTATAAATACTGGCTGCTTTGCTTACTGAATAATTAGCATTATTATTCTTGTTTCAATTTAAGTAACAATGATTAATAACAGGTTATCTATTGTTTAATTTAAATTTATTAGACAATTTTTTTGCTAAAAATCATATTTTATACAAGTAATAAATTGCTGCCATTTGGGAGAAAACTTTAAACGGCAATATAACTTAAATCTTTATACAGCAACCATCATGAGTTATTGATGTGCGTATTCGACCTTGCTATTAGCCCTAAGCTATTGCAAATTATTTTTATTAAAAAATTTCGATTATTTAATATAAGTATTTTTATAGATGAATATTGATTTAGGTGTTGTTATGACAGGTAAATCCTTTTGCACAACGATATTCTAAGTATAAATAATTTTTCATTAACTTGTAGTATGAAATGTTGAAATTATGCTTGATTTAATATTAAATATATGATATCCAATTATTCTATTTTTTACTCCTTGTTATTCTTGGCATTAGAAAAACCACAAAAATACTTCTATAGTATTAAGTTATACAGATTTACCGAAAAACTAGTTTAATTTACAGATGAGAGAATATGGTCGCTAAAATTATTCTTGAGCATTTGAGGCACTAAGGAACAGTGTTTAGTCACCTGCTGTCCTATCCTGGAGATGGGTAATACTGTTTTGGGTGAGACTGTGTTTTTCAGCGTTGTGATACCGACTTATAATCGCCAGCCGATTTTAGAAAAATGCCTCCGCGCTTTGGAGGTACAGGAGTTAAGTGCATCTAGTGCAGTGAATGATTACGAAATCGTCCTAGTCGATGATGGTTCTAGCGATCGCACCTTAGAATGGTTGGCAGCACACAAAGAAGAATTTCCCCATGTGCGATGGTTTGAACAAGACCACGCCGGGCCTGCTGCTGCTCGTAATTTGGGGGTAGAGAAAGCATTGGGAGACATAATTATCTTTATTGATAGTGATTTGGTGGTGCTGCCCAATTTCCTACAAGCTCATGCAGACGCGCTGATGCAAGGACGGGAAAAACTAGGGAGCGATCGCTTCTTCACTTACGGTGCAGTAATTAATACCTGCAATTTCGATCACCCCACAGCCGAACCTTATAAAATCACAGATTTTTCCGCAGCTTTTTTTGCCACAGGTAACGTAGCCATTCCCAAACATTGGCTAGAGAAAGCAGGACTTTTTGATAACAGCTTCCAACTCTATGGTTGGGAAGATTTAGAATTAGGTGTCAGACTGAAAAAACTGGGACTACAACTGATTAAATGTCCAGCAGCAGTTGGCTATCATTGGCATCCACCATTTAACTTAGCGCAAATTCCCCGTTTAATTGACCAAGAAATTCAACGCGGACGTATGGGAGTTTTATTTTATCAAAAGCATCCATCTTGGGAAGTGCGAATGATGATCCAAATGACTTGGTTTCATCGTTTACTTTGGGGCATTCTCTCATTTAATGGCACATTGAATGAGCGCACAATGGCTCCTTTCTTGCAATGGCTAATTAATTTAGGTAAACCCCAGTTAGCTTTAGAAATTGCCCGAATTTTTCTCAATTGGTATAACGTCAAAGGCGTTTATGCTGCTTATGCGGAATCTCAATACCAAGAACATTGAGATTTAATATTGAATGGCTGAAAATTTAACAGGACTTACGCAAAAATTGCCAAAAATTCTGATTTATCTAACCGCCTTCGCGTAGCGTATGCCCCCAGGGCTTTAGCCGCCAAGAACGCCAAGAAAACGCAGAATCTGCGTAAGTCCTATTTAAATTGATTATTACTAATGATTAGTTGCTTCAGCCATGGGCTTCGAGCCAATTTAAAACCGATTAGCCCATCAATGTCTTAATTTTTTTATAGGAATCTCAATAAAAAACTCAGTCCCCTTGCCTAATTGGGTTTTATATTTGAGATTACCTCCATGCTTTTTAACCACAATTTGATAGCTTATTGATAATCCTAATCCTGTACCTTTCCCTACATTTTTGGTAGTAAAAAATAGGTCAAACATCCGTTTTTGAATTGCTTCTGGAATACCGGCTCCATTATCCGAAATTCGCACAACTGCATAATTTGCAGCAGAAATTTCGGTACGAATTGTAATTTTTGGGGTTGTTGTTTCTAAATTGAGAGTATTAATGTTCTCTTGGTTAGATTTGCTCTTCTTTGTTTTTGTTACCCATAAATATTCTATAGCATCGATAGCATTAGATAAAATATTCATAAATGTTTGATTGAGTTGTGCTGCATAGCATTCAATCTGTGGAAGATTACCATATTCTTTGATAATTTCAATTTCTGGATATGCTGTTGTACCATTCAGTCTATGCCGCAAAATTAACAGTGTATTATCAATTCCTTCGTGGAGATCAACAAGTTTTCTTTCGGATTCATCTAAGCGAGCAAAATTACGTAAAGATAAAATAATATCTTCGATCCGCTTACTACCTGTTTCCATAGAGGCGAAAATGCTTGGTATATCTTGAATCAAAAAGTTTACATCTATGGCATCTGCTTGAGTTTGAATTTCTGGCTGCGGCTGGGGATAGTGCTGTTGGTAAAGAGATAGTAAGTGAACAATGTCTTGAAAACCAGTCTTTAAATGACCGAGATTAGCATGAATAAAGTTAATGGGATTATTGATTTCGTGAGCTATGCCTGCTACCAATTGACCCAAGCTAGACATTTTTTCATTGAGAATGAGTTGGACTTGGGTTTGTCGTAACTTACTCACAACTTGATTTAAATTGAGATTAGTGCTGCGGAGAGTGTTTTCTACTTGTTGACGATGGCTAATATGTTGTTTTAATTTAGCTACATTAATTCTCAGTTCTAATTGGCTAATTACTTGACGACTCAAGGCTGCCAATGCTTGTATTTGTTCTAAACTCAATTCTCGTGCTACACGGTCAATGACGCATAAAGAGCCAACGGCAAAACCATCAGGTGTAACTAGAGGTGCGCCAGCATAAAACCGAATATTAGGGTCGGATGTCACTAAGGGGTTAGTAGCAAATCGCGGATCGTGTAACGCGTTTGGCACAATCAGTAAGTCTGTGGGCTGACATATAGTATGGGCGCAAAATGCCAGTTCTCTGGGTGTTTCTGTGACTTCTATCCCAACTTTTGATTTAAACCATTGCCGACTATGATCTACAAGACTGACTAAAGCAATGGGAGTACCACAAATATAGGCAGCTAGAGCAGTTAAATCATCGAATGCCCGTTCAGACTCGGTATCAAGAACCTGATATTTAAGTAGCGCTTTGAGTCTATCTTGCTCATTTTGCGGGATTGGTGAGTGTGCCATTTCATGTAAAATATATTTATAAATATATTTTTTTAGGACATCAAAAAATAGTACGATAAAATAGCACCGTGTTAATTGCTAGCTCAAAAAATTAAACAAAATTAAAAAAAAATAGCTGGAAAAAAAATATTTAGTTGAAATATTAAACCTATTGTGATACCCTAGAAGGGTTGTCTAATCTCGCACATTCAGTCATTCGGGTGTTTCCATTATTGGAAATACAACTGGATGGAGGTTTAACCCGAATAGGAGTTCAAAAAATATGCCAGTAGTTTCATTGGCTCAGATGATGGAGTCTGGGGTACATTTCGGGCATCAAACCCGGCGTTGGAACCCAAAAATGTCTCCGTACATTTATACTTCCCGCAATGGCGTACATATTATCGACTTGGTGCAGACTGCCCAGTTGATGGATAATGCCTACAACTATATGCGATCGCAGTCTGAGCAAGGTAAAAAATTCCTCTTCGTTGGTACTAAGCGCCAAGCTGCTGGAATTATTGCCCAAGAAGCGGCTCGTTGTGGCTCTCACTACATTAACCAACGTTGGTTGGGTGGAATGCTCACCAACTGGGCGACCATCAAAACTAGAGCCGACCGTCTCAAAGATTTGGAACGCCGCGAAGAAAACGGCGCACTGGATTTACTGCCTAAAAAAGAAGCTTCGATGTTGCGTCGAGAGATGACGAAGCTGCAAAAATACCTGGGTGGTATTAAGAATATGCGGAAAGTCCCCGATGTGGTGGTAATTGTAGACCAACGGCGGGAATATAACGCAGTTCAAGAATGCCAAAAACTAGGACTGCCAATTGTATCTATGCTAGATACAAACTGTGATCCAGATGTAGTAGATATCCCCATTCCAGCCAATGATGATGCCATCAGATCAATTAAGTTGATCGTGGGTAAATTGGCGGATGCGATTTTTGAAGGTCGTGGCGGTAAGCTCGAAGGTGAAGAAGATTACGAAGATTATGACGGTTCGGAGTATGACGACGACTACGACGACGGCGAATACGCCCAAGCGTCTACTGGTGACTCCCCTTCTGCTCAAGAAGCACAAGCATAATTAAGTAGTTGAAGAATTGAGTATGGAGACTAAAAACAGCTCACGCTTCATACTCAATTGTTCATAGTTCATACTTCATCGCTTTTTCTTCACAAGAAAATTGCGGAACGTGTGGAAGCCACTTGACTTTCAGGCAGTGGAGGAAACACGCCACGAGTGGTTTTAACCCTGACCGTAGTCGAAGGGTCAAGAATGATAAAATTAAATTGTGAGTAGGAATAATCATCTACGTTTTGAAGTGTTTTGTAAGGAGTAACCCCTGATTTATCTCGTACCGACACAAGTTGTAGCCCTAGATAAACAAGTAATGGGAAAACATGGAGCGTACCAAACTGGCAAGTGATGAACTCGGAAAGCATTAATTAAAATCTCAAGTAAGCGCAATTGCAATACCTTTCGTAATGGTAGTTGTTTTGAGCGTCTAGGGGGATATTTGACTATCCCTTTTAAGCCAAGTCTTAGAGAATCTGCGCGTCTTCAGACCGCAGAGTGTCAACAGCCCTGAGTAAGATAGAAATACTCAACATCCGTGAGCGATTACAACTCAAGGTCAAGTTAGGAATTGAGGCAACATGGCGGAAATATCTGCAAAACTCGTCCAAGAGCTACGCCAAAAAACTGGTGCTGGCATGATGGACTGCAAAAAAGCGCTGAAAGAAAATGACGGCGACATCGAAAAAGGTATAGAGTGGCTGCGACAAAAGGGTATCGCTTCGGCAGGTAAAAAAAGCGATCGCGTTGCGGCAGAAGGTCTAGTAGACACCTACATTCAACCCGGTGGTCGAGTGGGTGTGCTAATAGAAGTTAACTGTCAAACCGATTTTGTTGCCCGTAACGAAGCTTTTAAAGTTCTAGTTAAGAACTTAGCCCAGCAAGCAGCAACTGCTGATAGTGTTGAGTCTTTGTTGGCTCAACCCTATATTGAAGAAACCAGCGTAACTGTAGACCAATTCATCAAGCAAACCATTGCCCAGCTAGGTGAAAATATTCAGGTACGTCGCTTTATCAATTTTGCCCTCCCAGAAAGCCAACAAGGTGTTGTAGACAGCTACATTCACACTGGTGGTCGAGTTGGTGTTTTGGTGGAACTGAACGCCCAAACTGAGTCAGCAGCTCAGAATGAAGAGTTTCAAACTCTGGCTAAGAATGCGGCGATGCAAGTTGCAGCTTGTCCCAATGTCGAGTATGTCAGCGTAGACGAAATCCCCGCCGAATTTGCTCAAAAAGAAACAGAAATTGAAATGGGGCGGGATGATTTAGGTAACAAACCGCAAAACATCAAAGAAAAAATTGTTCAGGGACGGATTGAAAAACGCCTGAAAGAATTGACTTTGTTGGATCAGCCTTTCATTCGTGATCAGAGCATTTCTGTGGAAGACTTGGTAAAACAAGTTAAAGCCAAAGTCGGCGAAGAAATCAAAGTTAATCGCTTTGTGCGCTATATCCTGGGTGAAGGCATTGAGAAGCAAGAAATGAGTTTTGCTGAAGAAGTGGCTGCACAAATGGGTAGCAAGTAACTTAAGTTAGAAGTTGGGAGTTGCCTTTGTAACTCATCACTTGTATAATCACAGGTCAGTCATAATTAACTGGCCTGTGTTTTATTAGTTAGTGAGAGCAGAACCTCACCCCCAACCCCTCTCCTTACTAAGGAGAGGGGAGATTTTGAGCAAAGTGAGTGAGTCTTGTAGTGGGTACAAAGAAGTTAAAAACCAATACTGTTCGGTTAAGCAAATTCGTGAACCGAAAACCCTTGTAGAGAACTTCTACGGAACGTCTCTACATCCCTTAACCGAAAGGTATTGAGTTAAGAACCACAGATCAACTCAGATAAACACAGATAAATAAAAATAGGTACGTTTGTACCATAATAAAGTATGGGTAATTAATTAGAGAAGATATGGCTAGAGCAATTGAGCTAATTGAACGGGATATTGCAGCTTTGCAAGAAGCAATCCGCGCGATCGCGGCAGAACTCCACAATGCTTATGCCAGTTATTTAACTACCTTGGGGCAAGCTGTACGGAAACAGTTGATTCTAGCAAGTTACCATCTATGCACCCAAGGATATGCCGAAAACTTTCTCAAGTTATCTCTAAATCAGCGCCAAAAATTGCAGCAAGGTATCCGCAATTTGGGTCAAGAGGCGGCTGAGTTATTACTTTCTTATCTCCAGAGTGACGCAGATGAGGCGGATGAGGCGGATGAGGAGAATGAGGAGAATGAGGAGAATGAGGAGAATGAGGAGAATGAGAAGGATGAGAGCGATAAGGGATTTGACATAGATGAGGTAGTAACATATATGTTAGCTGAATCATCTGCTTTGCCTCGGATAACTTCAGCCCTGAAAAGTTTCAACCCTGATTCTACCAATCCCATAGAACTAGCAAAATGGCAACAAAAGCTGGAAGATTTAATCCAACAGGTGCTAAAAAAGGTTTCCCACGACGCAAATCTTTTATTACAAAAAGCTAGTATTTTACCCAAGAAATTACCAGAACCAATTTTAGAAGCGGCTGCGGCTGTTTCAGAAGCATCTGCCGAGGTGATGCCAGGACCACCCAACCTCTTAAACTTGATAGTGGAAATTGAAAATGAGCAAGATCCAGAAGACTCCAGACTCACACAGATTATGGCGATTAATTTAAGATTGGGGGAAATTGAATTTGCCGACACCAAACTCTCATTTGACCGCAGGCAAATTCGCCAGATATTAGTTCAGCTAAACAAGGTAGGGCGAGATTATCAAAAAAAGCAACGGGAACGCTCAGTTTCTGAAGCTGAATCTGCATGGCGTGCGAGTTGGTATGAGTAGGGAGTGGGGGAAGAAGCAGGGGAGCAGGGAGCAGGGAGCAGGGGGGAGAAGACGGTAACTTCCCAATGACCAATGACTAATGACTAATGACTAATGACTAATGACTAATGACTAATGACTAATGACTAATGACTAATGACTAATGACTAATGACTAATGACTAATGACCAATGACCAATGACTAATGACACACCAGATTGGGTAAGATTGCAGAAAGCCTTGGCAATAGAAGCTGACAAAGGCTTTACAGACTTGATGGGCAAACAATACCGCTTCAGTGAATTTCTCTGCTTGACTTTTGGGAAATTCCCCACAGCTTTGCCCTCTGTAGAACGTGGCCGTTGGCAAGAACTAGCGGCGAAATTTGCTAACTATCCCGATCTGGAAGAGTCAGAAAGACAACACTTAATAGCTGAAACTCGGAGGTATCTCTACCAACTACAGCAAGAACCAAAAGAAAGTAGCACAGAGAAAAACCAGATATACCAACGTCAGAAGTCTCAACCGAAATCGCCCATTGTGGCAGAAGTGAGTCGGAGGTTAGCGCCAAACATTGACCAAAAACTCAGCGATTTACCAGAAATAGGGCCTCGTCAGGCGGATAAATTAGCGGCGCTGAATTTGCTGACTGTGCGTGATTTACTTTACTACTATCCCCGTGATCATATTGACTATGCGCGTCAGGTGAATATCGGGGAATTGCAGGGGGGTGAAACGGTGACAATTATTGCTAATGTCAAGCGTTGTAACTGTTTTACTAGCCCTAGAAATAAGAAATTATCGATTTTAGAATTAGTTCTCAAAGATAATACTGGTGAAATTAAAATTACGCGCTTTTCTGCGGGGGCGCGTTTTGCTAGTCGCGGTTGGCAAGAAGGTTTAAAACGCCGTTACCCAGTGGGGAGTATTTTGGCGGCTTGTGGGTTGGTGAAGGAAAGTAAATATGGTTTGACGCTGGATAACCCGGAACTTGAGGTATTAGCACATCCAGGAGATGCCATTGATTCGTTGACGATTGGTCGGGTAGTGCCAATTTATGCTCTGACTGAGGGTGTGATGGCAACTATGGTGAGACAGGCGATAACGGCGGCTTTACCAGCTACGGTTCACCTCAAAGATCCTTTGCCGAAAGGGTTAAGGACAAAGTATAATTTGATGGAATTGAAGGATGCGATCGCGAACATCCATTTTCCAGATGACAGCATGACTCTGCAAGCTGCTCGTCGTCGCCTCGTCTTTGATGAATTCTTTTACCTGCAACTGGGCTTATTACAACGTCAGCACCAAGCCCGCCAAATCCAAACCAGCGCTATTCTCGCCCCCAAAGGTCAGCTAGTCGAAAAATTCTCCGAAATTCTGCCTTTTCAACTCACCGGCGCACAGCAACGAGTCCTCAACGATATTCTCAACGACTTAGAAAAATCCACCCCGATGAATCGGCTGATACAAGGCGATGTGGGTTCGGGTAAAACAGTAGTGGCGGTAATTGCGATCCTCGCCGCCATTCAATCGGGATATCAAGCAGCGTTAATGGCTCCCACGGAAGTTTTAGCAGAACAGCATTACCGCAAGTTAGTGAGTTGGTTTAACCTGTTGCATTTACCCGTGGAATTACTGACAGGTTCTACCAAAGTTGCCAAGCGGCGAGAAATTCACTCTCAGTTAGGAACCGGTGAATTACCCCTATTAGTGGGAACTCACGCCTTAATTCAAGACTCTGTAAACTTTCAGCAATTGGGCTTAGTGGTGATTGATGAACAACATCGTTTTGGCGTGAAACAAAGGGCGTTGTTACAGCAAAAAGGCGACCAACCCCATGTATTAACTATGACCGCCACACCTATTCCTCGGACATTGGCATTAACAATACATGGGGATATGAATGTTAGCCAGATTGATGAGTTACCACCAGGACGGCAAAAAATTCAAACAACTTTATTAACAGGTAAACAACGCACCGAAGCTTACGACTTAATCCGCCGAGAAATTGCCCAAGGAAGGCAAGTTTATGTAGTTTTACCTCTAGTGGAAGAATCAGAAAAATTGGACTTGCGGTCAGCCGTAGAAGAGCATCAGAAGTTACAAGAAAGTATTTTCCCTGACTTTCAAGTAGGGTTGCTGCATGGTCGGATGAGTTCCGCAGATAAGGACGAAGCGATTACCAAATTCCGCGATAATCAAACGCAAATATTGGTTTCTACTACGGTGGTAGAAGTCGGTGTAGATGTACCCAATGCAACAGTGATGCTGATTGAAAATGCTGAAAGATTTGGCTTATCACAACTACATCAATTACGTGGGCGTGTTGGTCGTGGTGCGGCTCAATCTTACTGTTTATTGATGAGTAGTTCTAAGAGTGCTGATGCTCAACAACGGCTGAAGGTTTTGGAACAATCCCAGGATGGCTTTTTTATCTCGGAAATGGATATGCGGTTTCGTGGTCCTGGGGAAGTGCTGGGAACTCGTCAATCTGGTGTAGCCGATTTTACTTTAGCCAGTTTGGTGGAAGATGAGGAAATTTTGCTGTTAGCCAGACAAGTTGCGGAGAAGGTAATCGAGATGGATGCAACTTTGGAACGTTGGGCTTTGATGAAAGCTGAGTTGAAATACCGCTATGAACGGTTAATGGGTGGGGCGATTTTGACTTAATTCATACTCAGAAACAAAAATGTTACACTTGTCATGAGCTTGTCAGTAAGTTTGCACAAATACATCTAAACTATGTAACAACGTGTTAAATTCCTCAGACCCTTGCGTTTCGCTAAAGCAAAGGTGACTGCTTCGGTCTGATGCTTCGTTTCACTATGGCTAACGCCAGTGTGCGGCTTGCAGAAATCAAAGTCCTGTAAAGCCGTGCTGGTTGGCTGCGCTTAGAGTAGTAGCATGGTATTTAGCTTGTATAAACCCAGTCGCTTCCAAGCTTTGACAAATCAACAGTTTATTACCGTCTTAAAAATTGCTTTATCTCCAAATATACGATATATCAAGGTAGGAAAATGCATTTATTTTATAAGCTGAAATTTACTCCTTCTCAGCTAGTAAGTGTGACAGTATTGCTGACATTACTATTGTTTCTCCCTCAAGTTTGGCTCAACTGGCAAGCATATTATAACTTCAATAGTATGAATAAACAGGAATTCAAACTACAAAAACTCAGTGATCAAATTACTTATTTTGATGAAGTATTAACCATGTCTGCCAAAATGAATGCAGCGACAGGGAATGTTATGTGGGAAAAACGATATCGCCAATTTGAACCAAAACTTGATCTGGCGATTCAAGAAGCTATTAAACTGGCTCCTGAAAGATATGAAGATGAGAATTCCCAAAAGATTGATGTGGCTAATCAGCAGTTAGTTGCAATGGAATATGAATCTTTTAATTTAGTTAATAGCAATCAAAAACAGGCTGCACAGCTACTATTATCCAGCCGTAAATACGAAACTCAGAAACAAATTTATGCCGATGGTGTTGCTCAAAGGAACAGTAATATTTCACTTGGTTTGCAAGAAAAAGTTGCTGCGTATCGCCAAAGAATGATTTGGGCTATTTTAGTCTCTACTATCAGTTTAATGGTACTTATTCCAGCGTGGCTTTTAGTATTACGTTTATTGCAAGAATACTTAAAAGCTAAAAAAAATGCTCAAGTTGCCTTAGAAGAAACTAATTCCATATTAGAAATACAAGTTGCGGCCAGAACAAAAAAATTAAACCATAAAAATATTCAATTACAACAAACACTGGAATTTTTGCAGCAAGCTCAAGTTCAACTGATTCAAACTGAAAAGATGTCTTCACTTGGTCAGTTAGTCGCTGGTGTTGCTCATGAAATTAATAATCCTGTTAATTTCATTTATGGGAACTTGATACACGTTAGGGAATACACTCAAAGATTATTAATTTTGATTAACGCATATCAACAAGAATATTCTGATTACAATCCCGAAATAAATATTTTAATTGAGGAGATGGATTTAGATTTTATTATTGATGATTTGCCAAAAATATTAGATTCAATGACCATTGGCGCTGAACGTATCCGTGAGATTGTTTTAAGTTTACGGAATTTTTCGCGTCTTGATGAAGCAGAAATGAAACCAGTGAATATTCACGAAGGGATTGATAGTACGCTGTTAATTTTGCAAGATAATCTTAAAGGTCAGAACAAACAGCAGGAAATTGTAGTTATTAAAAATTATGAAAATTTGCCTCTTGTTGAATGTTATGCAGGAGGATTAAATCAGGTATTTATGAATATTTTTATTAATGCTATTGATGCTTTACGCCAACAGGAAATTAATGCTTATAAAGATATGAAACAACACTCCAGTTCAATTATTATTCATACTCAACTAAAAAATGCAGAGAACGTAATTATTAGTATTAAAGATAACGGCACAGGAATAAGAGAAAAATTTAAAAATAAGTTGTTTGAACCGTTCTTTACTACTAAGCCTGTAGGGAAAGGTACTGGTTTAGGTTTATCTATTAGTTACCAAATTATTGTAGAGAAGCATAGGGGCAAAATCGAGTGTGTTTCTGAACCTGGAAAAGGAACAGAATTTTTGATTGAGATTCCTCTGAAGCATACAGCAAATATATAGCAGACTAGAGTACAGAGAAAGAATTTTTGAGAGTTTTGCTAAAATATAAATACGTGTAACACAAGGGAAGATTCAGCTATGACAATTGCTAATTCATCAATTCCTCAACAATTTACACTTGATATTGAACCGGAAGGACGTTTAACTTTACCTAAATAAGTACAAGAAAAACTAAATTTAGAATCAGGCGATCGCTTAATTTTAACACTTCAAGATAGTGGCAAGATCCAATTAGTCAGCCTTAAACAACAAGTTAAAAAGTTAAGAGGTTTATTAAAAGATAAATCCCCAGAGAGAAACTTGGTAGATGAACTCATCCAGGAACGCCACACACAGGATTAATCAATGTCGAAAAAGCGTAAATTACTAGAAAAAGTTCTTTCTGGTTCTAAAAATATTCATTTTAATGAATTAGTTGCTTTGGTTGAAGCTTTTGGATTTACTCTATCACGAGTTAATGGGAGTCATCACATTTTTACTCATCCTGATATCCCTGAGCTTGTTAATCTCCAAAATCGAAACGGCAAATCTGTTCCGTATCAAGTCCGTCAATTGATGATTTTAGTTGAAGAATACGCACTCACCTTGGAGGATGAATAATGAAACACTATCACATTAATATTTTCTACAGTGAAGAAGATAACGGCTATATAGCTGATATTCCTGATCTAAAATATTGTTCGGCATTTGGTTCGACTGAAGAAGAAGCACTTAATGAAGTATTACAAGCAAAAGCAGTATGGTTAGAAGCTGCCAAAATCGAAGGTAAACCAATACCAGAACCGAGATACCGCCCTGCAATTTATTATAAAGCCTCATGATTGGTGTGACCTGGGGTGTGGACGTAACCCACACCCCATTATTTTTTAACTTACAATTATTGACCTTGTATCAATTGAATTAACGTTCTAGTTACTTCCGGTGGGACAAGATTTAGTCGCACTTTTAAACTTGGGGTATCGACCTCAAGCTTAACTGTCGTTAATGCCAAAATAAAAAAAACTGGCATTAGATGTCCTCTCACACTCTGCTTAAAAGACTGACTCTTAGGCGTTGTTGCGCTAGAATGGGTTTGTAGCATTACTTTTTTTCCTTAAGAATTAAAAAACACGTAGTATCAGTTAGAGCTGATTGTCTACGTAATAGAAGTTTTGACTTAAGAATTAAAAAACACGTAGTATCAGTTAGAGTCTGATTGTCTACGGAACAGGGGGTAGGTTGTAAATAACCTATACCCCTTTTTCGTTAATTCGGCATTGCTGAAACCAAGCATGAATTTAGTAGAGACGTTTAATGGAACTTCTTTACAGTGGTTTTGACATCATCAAAAATTGTGTTCATACTTCAAATCAGCCACGCCGTTAATTCTTACTATCATTGACCATTGTATCACTGAAATTTCTTTTTGACAGGAAAATAAAAAAGATTTCCTTCATATAAATATTTTTGCAAAAAACTCTATAAAATGACTATACTCAAAAAATTTATAGCCTGTATTGCTTGTCAGACAAAGGTTTCGGCTATTTATATGCAAAGTATATTGTTAGGTGATATTTTTTTAAGCTGATGAGAATTGTATTATATTTGATGCAATTTCCTATATTTGCATTATGTTTGATGCACCTTTACTATGGTTGCATTATATTTGATGCACCTTTCCTATACTTGCATTATATATAATTGAATTTTCCCAATTAAAATTGCCAGAGTACGGCGTTGGCTTACTAAAACTGTTTTTTAGTTTGAAATTACAGTCACTTTAATTTAATTACTCTTTAAAACTAGAATTTTCTGGTTAATTAACTCTTCTCACCTTCTCCCAAAGGGAGATGCGGTGTACACACAAGTCCTATATGCAAGGATTTCAAGCTTTCTAAACCCTTTAAATTGTCATTACGAGTGCAGCCATAGCGGAACGAAGTAATCGCATAATTCCGTGGTTTTTGCGATTGCTGCGTCGTTCCTCCTCGCAATGACGGGCTTCCCGTAGTGAGCCAACAGCCCAGATACAGACGACGATTGTATGTCAATGGTAGCCCAGAGAAGCTTCTCACAGGGAACACGTAACTAGGACTTACGCACTGTACAAATTAATCATGGTATGCTGTCACCGAAAATAGCCAATTTCCGGCTTTTAACAATGATCATGTTGATAGTAAATATACCCGTGTGGTAGGGGTTTAGCAATGCTAAACCCCTACGAAATATGTGCTTTTTAGCGCCATACATATTTCGTATTTATTGTCAATGCGTAACTTATAGTAACTACTTAGACGAGAACGACTATATATTTGTGAATAACAAGGATTTGCTCCTCTGACATCAAATGTTAAAATCTTCATATAAGCTGATGACAAATTTCTAAAATTATGCATATCAATGCATGATTAGATTAGGAAGATGGTTACAAACTCAGTTACATTCAACAGCAGACTCATCAGACATTCATTTACCGATGCCATTAGGATTACTATTAATTTGCAATACCAGCAACTTCAGTAGCAAAAACCTCTAGATTCGCTCACACAAAATGGTTTTATTGGCTGTAGTGAAGCAGAAACGGATTTGTCCCTAAACAACAAGTCAATTTTGCAAGATGGCTTAACAGGTAAATAGTGAGTAAACCTACCTCTCATCCCGCTAAAAGAGAACGCAGCCACTGCCGAAAAGCTCGCCGCGCTGCACTAGCACCCTCTATCTCGCTCAACTTCAAAAATTGCAAAATACCCTCAACTACAGGCAAATGTCCAAACGTGGGGCTGTTTTCTACCTGCACATACTCACCTTCACGTAACAGAAAAGTCTGCAATTGACTATCCGCATAACACCAAAGTTCAGGAACACCCAACGCCACATAAGCTGAAAGTTGAGTCTTTGAGGTTACGTCTATTTCAATTGCTAAATCTGGAGGCGGATCAACTGATAAATTCAGTCGATTTTTACCGATCATTCGGGCTGCATTTTGAATATAAAAACAATCATCTGGTTCTAAACCTGCTGCCATTTCTTGACGCTTAAATGTGGTCGAACCATAAGGTTCCCAGTCTATTTCTAATTCATCAAGCAAAATTTTCACAAATTCGCCAATTAGGATCTTAGCTTTTTCATGTTCTGGCAACGGCATCCGAATTTCTAACACTCCCTGATAGTAAGCAACTCGCGCACCGCGATGTTCTCCTAATTCTTCTAAAATTGCTTCAAATTCTGCCCAATTAATCTCGCGTAATATCAAACATTGTCCTGGTTGAACATCAATTTGGCGCAGTTGTAGTGTAACCACCGTTGTTCCTCCGTACCGTTTGCGGTTTAGGGTTGAGTTTCACTCTCTTCAATTCTGAAATCTGCACTTGAATATAGCAATCCTATCGGATTTACTCCCTAGCGAGAGGCTCAGATCCCCGACTTCTTCAAGAAGTCGGGGATCTTTGGTTTCGGGTAATTTGGGTTTATAATATCGGAAAATGTAATATATAATACATTGAACTAGCAATCATCAGCGATCACTCACCCCACCATCAGCAAAATGAATGTGGGGATCGCTTGCTCTATTCTTCACGATTTGTTACAAAAGTATAAAGAACTTCTAGAGATCCAAAACTTCATGTTCGGCGGACTTACTGGTTTAAAAGATTCTCAAAGCACAGATTGGGGAGAGCGAATGCTAAACACAGTCGCCAGCCAAACGATTCGCCACTTGTTTACCCAAAGCAAGTCAGTAGAAGTCTTTGTGCGCTGCTATCCCTCCAGCAAACTGTTGCAAGGCAGCATTGATAGCTTCAAAATGAGCGGTACTGGCTTGGTGATTCGTAAAGATTTTTTGGTCGAGGAAATGTCCTTTGAAACCGATGCGGTTGCCATTGACTTCGGTGCGGTTCTGAGTGGTAAGCTCAACCTCAAGCAACCCACCCAGGCGATCGCTAACGTAATTCTATCAGAAGCGGGCATTAACCAAGCCTTCAACGCCAAACTGGTGACACAGCACCTGGTTAACCTCACAGTACCCTCCTTGACAGAAATCTCTGGAGGTACACCAGTTTCCTTTACCGATATTCAAGTAGAACTTTTAGCAGCAAATCATCTGCGGATTTTAGCTAAAGCAGATTTAAATAATGGCGAAATCATCCCACTAAGCATGGTAATGAGTGTAGCTGTGGAAAGACGGCGACGGATTTCCTTTAAAAACCCCCAAATTGAGCTTGACTCAATACCAGAAGCCCAACGGGAAATCTCCCAAACATTGAGTATGGCGCTGGCGGAAATTTTAGATAATATGGTTGATTTGGATCGCTTTGACCTTGATGGTGTGAAAATGCGACTGAATCGTTTAGAAACTGAAGGTAAAAATTTAATTTTCAGTGGTTATGCGGAAATAGAACGTATTCCCAGCAACCCTTAAAAGACAGAACCTCACCCCGCCTTTAACTTGCGTCAAAGTCTCCCCTCTCCTTACCAAGGAGAGGGGTTGGGGGTGAGGTTTTTTATTCTCTATTTTTAACTTCTATGTAACCCTTAAAATACAGAACCTCACCCCGCCTTTAACTTGCGTCAAAGTCTCCCCTCTCCTTACTAAGGAGAGGGGTTGGGGGTGAGGTTTTTCTATCTTCCCACACCGACATATTGGAAACCAGCCCTAACCATAGTTTCAGGGTCAAGGAAGTTTCGACCATCAATGATTACAGGATGGATCATTAATTTTGCCATCTTAGCGTAATCTAGACTGCTGAACTGCTGCCATTCGGTGACTAATACCAAAGCGTCGCAGCCATCGGCTAGCCTTTCCGCATCGGTTTCCACTAACACGCCAGTTAGACCATGACGTAAACCTGTTTGGGAAACAATGGGGTCGTAGGCTTTGACTTTCGCTCCTAGTCGGTTAAGCTGTTCAATCAAATTCAGTGCTGGCGCATCTCGCATATCATCTGTATCTGGCTTGAAGGTTAAACCTAGAAGTCCGACAGTTTTACCTTTGAGAATTTTGAGAACTTGCTGGAGTTTTTCTAAAGCAATCAAGCGCTGGCGCTCGTTGACACTGACAGCAGCTTTCATAATCTGGGCTTCATAACCATAGTCTTCAGCCGTGTGAATCAGTGCTGAGACATCTTTCGGGAAGCAGGAACCACCCCAACCAATCCCAGCGTTTAAAAATTTGTTACCAATGCGGGAATCTAAACCAATGCCTTTTGCTACTTGGGTAACATCAGCACCGACGCGATCGCAAATATTCGCAACTTCGTTAATAAAGCTAATTTTGGTGGCTAAAAAGGCATTAGCAGCGTATTTGATCATTTCGGCGGAACTGAGGTCTGTAGCTAGTACAGGCACTTGTGGTAAAGATTTATCAGCAGCATACTGGCGTTCGACAATGGGCGTATACAGTTCTTTCATCAAAGCGATCGCTCTTTGACTATTCCCGCCTAAAACGATTCGATCAGGGTTAAAAGTGTCATACACCGCCGAACCTTCACGCAAAAACTCTGGATTGCTGACCACATCAAATTGGGCTAAATCTTCAAGTGATTTTTCATCACTTGCTACTCCACCTGCGGGGACAAGTGTTTTCTGACGTTCCGCAATCCCATCCAAAACAATCATTCGTACCCAGTCACCAGAACCAATGGGGACTGTAGATTTATTCACAATTACCTTATAACCACCGTTGAGGTTTTCACCAATCCCACGGGCTACAGCTTCAACGTAGCGGGTATCACTTTCGCCAGTAGGTAAAGGTGGTGTTCCCACAGCAATAAATAAAACTTCTCCGTGGGCAACTCCGGCGGCAATATCTGTAGTAAAGTGGATTTTCTCTGTTTTAATGGCAGACTGCATAATGTCTGAAAGTCCCGGCTCAAAAATTGGGGACTGCCCAGACTTCATTAATTTAACTTTTTCTTCATTATTATCTACGCAAATGACATCATGGCCGATATGAGCCAAACAAGCACCTGTAACCAAACCAACGTAACCCGTACCAATTACGCAAACACGCATTTAGTTTAACTCCTCGCTTTTTTGGGATTAACCTTCAAAAAAATTGTCAAAGATGACACTTTTATACCACTGGTAAAACCAGTAACTGAAGTCCAGGCTACTGAGACGTTGAGCCTGCACGCAGGTTCGATGACAGTATTTCGTGCTGTCACCGAACCTAAAACTTAGGTATCGCTTTGGATGCGATTGCGGAAATCATCCACTGTGAGCTTTAGCCCCTCTTGTAGCGGTATGGTAGGTTCCCAATTTAACAAGGTTTTAGCTTTGGTAATATCAGGCTGGCGACGACGAGGATCATCAGAAGGTAGTGGCTCAAACTTAATTTCTGCATCCGGGTTGACCATGTTCTGCACAGCTTGCGCCAATTCCAAAATTGTGTATTCCCCAGGATTACCCAAATTCACAGGTCCCACATAGTCGCCATTCATCAGGCGGATAAACCCATCTACTAAGTCAGAAACGTAACAAAAACTGCGAGTTTGTGAACCATCTCCGTACACAGTTAAAGGATTACCCTTTAAAGCTTGAACGATGAAGTTACTCACCACCCGACCGTCGTTTTCTAACATTCTCGGTCCGTAGGTATTGAAAATCCGCGCCACCCGAATTTCGACTTTATTTTGTCTGTAATAATCAAATGACAAAGTTTCTGCAATGCGTTTGCCTTCGTCGTAACAGGAACGGATACCGATAGGATTAACGCTACCCCGATACTCTTCTGGTTGGGGATGAACTTCCGGATCACCATAAACTTCGCTGGTTGAGGCTAAAAAGAACCTAGCCTTAACCCGTTTAGCCAGCCCCAACATATTCATTGTCCCCATGACGTTAGTTTTAACGGTTTTAACGGGGTTGTACTGGTAATGTACAGGAGAAGCTGGACAAGCTAGATGATAAATTTGATCCACTTCTAAGCGAATCGGTTCTGTGATGTCATGGCGGATGAGTTCAAAATATGGATTATTCATCCATTTGAGGATATTGCGTTTATCACCTGTGTAAAAGTTATCTAAGCAAATAACCTCATGTCCTGCGGGGATTAATCTGTCAATGAGATGAGAACCAATAAATCCAGCACCGCCTGTAACTAAAATTCTCATAGTTTCCGAGTTATTTTATAAGTACTTCTAGTTGCTCTCTCGCCTATTGATTAGAGTACCCACTTGGGATACAAAAATATAGAACAAACAGAGTGAATTTGAAAGCAACATTTTAATGCAGTATATACGTATTTTTGTCCAGTTGAGACTCAATAGTTAGACAATTTATATAGCAAGTTACCAAACATCCTCGGAAAATTGTCTGGTTTGGCTAATAATTTATCAAATCTTTATCCAGATCAAGTTTTGTTCACAATACTGTGATAATTTTGTTCTGAATCTTAGCATGACTATTTCCCAAAATAAGGGACTGACAATTAAAAAAACATTCCATCGCTGAGGTAGGCAGGGGAGCAGGGAGCAGGGAGCAGGGAGCAGGGAGCAGGGGGGATAAAGAACAAATATAGTCTGATGAAATGGGGCAATTTATTTTCTGGAAATCCCTAAATGATCCCATGTTTTTGTGATTGCTGCCCTTAACTATGTGGCGATCGCAATGACAATTGGGCATTTTTTGAGTCCACTTCCACCTCTCTTCACATTGGAGAGCGGCTGAAAAAGGCAATATTTTCGTTCTTAAACAGCAGATTTAGAATGGGAAATCTCTGGTGTTGACATTTTTGTTTCAGTGTGCTGTTGTTCTCCCAGCATGACGATAGAGCAGGTAAGTTGACCAGCTAACTGGGTTGTGACATCGCTAATAGCTAAACCACCAGAATTTGAACGATTACGGATAAAAGGTAAGACGACTAAATCATATAATCTTGCTGCCTGTAAAATTGCTTGGGCAACATTTTCATGAGCGATGATTTGAATTTCTGGAGGATGAGGCACATCCAATTGAGACATTAACACAGCCAGATGCGATCGCTTGGCGGCGATTTTATGAGAATGACGAGCTTCACCCATGCACACATGGAGTACAGTCACTTGGGCTTGATTAGCCTCAGCCAACATCTGGGCAAATTGTACAGGTTGCAATGATGATGCTGTTAAATTTTCTAAGGGTACTAAGATGCGTTGAATTTTTTTGGGTGAGTCCATCAGACGTGTCACCGCCACTGGACAATGAGATGCCCAAAGTACGTCATCAATCACATTCCCAAATAAACGCGCTCTCAACCCAGTGCGTTTACCCCAACCCATAATCGTTAAACTCGCCTTTTGTTCACGAGCTGCTCTACTAATACCTAGAGCAAAAGCATCATCAATTCGCAGTAATGGTTCTGCTTCTACTCCCAATAATCGACTTTGGGCGGCAGCTTTTGCTAGTAAGCGCTCACTTCGACGCAGAGAAGTTTCTAACTGTGGTGCATCCATCTGAGCCGCAGCAGTGGCGATCGCTAATGGTACAATTCTACCCTTGGCTTGAGTTGCTAATAAGGCTGCCATTTCAATCAAATACTGCTGAGTCTGAGGATTATACACAGGTACAACTATCGTCACCCGACTGGGTTTTGCTTCTGTCTGCTGCTCAAATAAAGTAGGAGAACGTGCTTCTAGAACTGCTGTGGAAACCAAAGTCACGGCTGTCTGACTAGTGAGCCATAGACTTAAGAGTGAAGTCACGAACATTAAAACAAAGACACTGTTTAATACTGTCTCTGGCAGCAATCCAGCCCGATATCCCACTAAAGCTGCGGCTAAAGTCATACCCGTTTGAGGTATTGATAGTGACCACATAGCCAGCATTTCCCGCCAATTGTAGCGGTAAAGCAGTTTTGTGAAGAAAGCGGCAATGAATTTGCTGGTAATTAAACCGACTACAATAAAAATCGTTAATTGCAGGGTGTCAATGCTGGTAATTAATGTCGGCAGATTCAGCATTGAGCCAAATTTAACTAAGAAAATGGGAATAAATAGGACACTGCCAATAAATATCACTTTTTCCTTGACTGGCCCTTCACCCACAGTTTCATTGACTACCAAACCTGCTAAAAAGGCTCCGACAATGGTTTCTAGCCCAATGAATTGAGCGCCCACCGCAGCCAGAAATACGGTGAGTAACACAAATAAAATCTGATTGCCCTCATCGTCTCCACATCGCCGGAAAAATTCTTTGCCAGCCCAATTAAATCCCAGCAAAATGATCAGGGTGTAAACAGCCAACCAAATCAAGAGGGGAAGTAGTTGAGTTAAGTTGAATGGTCCAGTGTTAGTAGTAGCTAAACAAACCGCTAATACCAGCACAGCGCTAAGGTTGGTAAAAATGGTGGCTCCCATTGTGATAGTCACAGCTTCATTATTTAGCACTCCCAGACGACTAATGACGGGATATGCCAAAAGGTTGTAGGAAGCCAACAAAGAGCCTGTTAAAATCGCCGCGTTCCATTCCCAATGAAAAAACTGTCCTATTAAGGTTCCTATGACCAGGGGGAAACTAAAGGTCAGGATGCCAAATCCCAAGGAGCGTTTTTTGCAACGGCGGAAATGCTGAATTTCCACTTCTAAACCTGCGACAAACATCAAATAAAATAAGCCCATATCTGATAGCAGGCTAATTACCGATGATTCTGTGCGGAAGAGATTCCAGCCTGATGGACCCATTACTACCCCAGAGAAGACTAAGCCTATTAATCCTGGTAGTCTCAGCCGCTCAAATAGGATAGGTACAACTAAGATGACCACCAGCAAAACAGCAAAGGTCACAATTGGTTCCTCTCCGAGAACTTGAGAAGTTGGTTCGGTGAGCAGAACTTGTGATATTAGTTCCATTATGTTGGACTTTAAGGGGCGACGGTGAGGTGGCGATGACCTAGAAGGAAATCGATTAAAAAATGATCAATCAACGTAAAAGCCACCCTGACAAAAAATTAAAAAATCTTCATACTACCTAAGTAATTATCTCAGAACTAATTACCTAAGCATGGATTTGACTTAAAATAAACCGCAAGCGATCGTAGTCGTCTTTTAATAAAACGCTGAGAGTACGTCCAGCTTTGATCAGCCATTCTCGGTCAGCTTTGCGTAACTGGTAGACTTCGCGGATAGCGGCTGCCGTTAATGCCTCTACTGGCGCACCACTTACAGAGAGCAATGTCCGCAAAAAATCTACTGACTCAGTGAATTTAATTATGGCTTCTGGTTCACACCGATAAACAGCTTGATGAATTTGCGGAGGACGTGGTGGTAAATACTGATATACCCCTGGGTTTGTCCCTAGAGTCTGAGAGGACGAATGCTCAAACCCTACAATCGCTGCCCGAAATTCAGTTTTAAGCATGGCAAAAATTTGGGGTTGTTCCTCGCGTAAATCTTGCAATGACAACCCCAGCGCCACCGCCCGATGTACCGAATCTATGGGCATGGTCGTAGCGTGATACAGCACACCATAAATTTGATTGCCTGACTCTTCATCCGCCGCACAAACCCAACTACCGAAAGGAGGCATGGGGGGAAAACTTAAGTCTTCTGGTTCCAAACACTGTGAGAGAAATTCGGTGGAAGTAGTTTCAATTACCTCCGCAATGTGGTTGGGGTGGCGAACTGCTTGCAGCAGCGCTTCGTTATTGCCTGTGGCAAACTGTGGTAAAGGTAGACGCATCTTAGTTATTAGTCCTTGGTCATTAGTCTTGAGTAATTAGTCACCAGTCTTTTACTAATGACTGATGACTGATAAGGGGCTTCCAAGAAATAAATTATCCATATTGTGGGGAGGGCAAAGATGCCCGCCCTGATTAAAGGACGGGTGGGGACACCCATCCCACAATAAAATTTGTCATGTTTTTTTATTTGGAAGTCCCTAACTAAATGACTATTAATCTACTTCCCTTTTCGTCCGGCTGTCAGTTCTACGGCTTCTAATTCTGATAAGCGAAAGGTAATTAATTTATCCCAGTTGCCACCTTCAAAGAGTACAGCTACCTTGCCATCACTAATACGCTGTACAAGTCCTTCGTAGCGGTAATAGGTGTCTGCGGGATTTTTGACGCGAACTGTTGATCCAGGTAGAATCATGATGTTTACCCTCGCTGGTTTACTGTTAATAGCTTAATACTTATTATTAGTCTATAGTCAAGAGTCTGATAGTTCCTAAGCCCTTTAGGAGTTAAGAGGCAGGGGAGAAGAGGAACGGGGGCAGGGGGCAGGGTGCAGAGGAGAATAGGAAAGGTTGTTAAGTAAGGAAGTTTAAACTAATTTCTATTTCTAACTCCCCCTTGCGCCCTGCGCCCTGCTCCCCTGCCTCTTCTCCCCTGGACCCTGCCTACTTCTGAGGTCAAACTAGGATTAAGCTACTACCAGGGTGGGAAGGGGAATATTTCAGTCGGGCAATTAGTCGGGACTATTTATGTTCCTGTACGAAAGCGAAGACGATCGGGTATATGATGGCGATCGCCTAATATTTCTAACAAAGGACCATTCACATCAAATTTAACCATACTTACTGAGGCGACCAAAATATTCACCCGATAGCGATAGCGTCCCAAATCAATTCCCAGTAAACTGCAAAGCATAATCCGAATCGTAGCTTTATGGGAAACCACTAAAACATTACCTTCGGGATGCTTTTCTTGAATTTCCGCAATTACAGGCATAGAACGGTTAGCAATATCTACCGCAGTTTCTCCACCTAGTGGTGCATTCCAAGCAGGTTCTGTCACCCATTTTAGATAGTTTTCTGCGTAATTCTCTTGGGCAAAGGATTTACTCTTAGTTTCCCATTGTCCGTAACTACCTTCTCTGAGTCCGTCACGCAACTGCATATCCATACCGATAGCATCACAAAATGGCTTGGCAGTTGCAATTGTGCGCTTCATCGGGCTAGCATAAACAGCCTCCCACTTCAATTTTTGATAAACATCGGCAAAACTGGATGCCATCTGCATCCCTTCAGAAGTCAACTCCGCATCAGTTCCACCGCAGAAATTACCACTTTGACTAAAAGTAGTTTCTCCATGTCGCAGTAAATATAAATTGAGTGTCATAGCTTATATCGCGATTAGGATAAAGGAGTTTGTGTAAAAATAAACTATCATCAATCTTGCAATCGAGTGTGTGACACCACAACAAAGTCATCAACCAAAAAAGTCAATCAACCACAAACTTTTGAAAGTACCGAACTAGCAAGTGATGAACTCGGAAAACAAATAATTAAATCCTCAGTAAGCGCAAATGCTATTTTTGCCCAAATTTTTCATAGTCAGGGACAATATGATATAGAACAATACTTTATGAATTTTAATAATGACCGGAACTACACAGCAGCTACCTTCAGTCACATTAGAAAAATTTGTTTGGACTTGGCAAGGACACAAAATTCAATATACCGTCATGGGTACAGGTCGCCCCTTGGTGCTGGTTCACGGCTTTGGGGCTTCCATTGGACACTGGCGGAAAAATATCCCGGTGTTAGCCGACGCAGGCTACCGGGTTTTTGCTGTGGATCTTTTGGGTTTTGGTGGTTCTGATAAAGCCCCAATTAATTACACTGTAGACGTGTGGGTAGAACTGCTGAAAGATTTTTGGGACGCACACATCCAAGAACCTGCGGTATTTATCGGTAATTCTATTGGCGCACTGATCAGTTTGATGGTGTTGGCAGAATATCCAGAAATTAGTGCTGGTGGTGTTTTAATTAACTCGGCTGGTGGTTTAAGCCATCGTCCCCATGAGTTAAATCCACCTTTACGGATGGTGATGGGAGCTTTTAACAGATTTGTGCGATCGCCTATTACAGGTACATTTGTCTACAACCGCATTCGTCAAAAATCCCAAATTCGTCGCACCCTATACCAAGTTTACCACAACCGTGAAGCCGTCACAGATGAATTAGTCGATATCCTTTATACTCCATCTTGTGATCCGGGAGCGCAGCAAGTTTTCGCCTCCATTCTCACAGCCCCTCCTGGCCCTAGTCCAGAGGAACTATTGCCCAAAATCACACGTCCTTTATTAGTAATTTGGGGTGCTGATGATCCCTGGACACCAATTACCGGGGCGAAGATTTATGAACAGGCTTGTGAGAATGGCAAAGACATCAAAATTGTTCCTATTCCTAACGCTGGTCATTGTCCCCACGATGAAGTTCCAGAGGTTGTTAACGCCCAGATTGTCGCTTGGTTGGCGCAAAATTCATAGTTGAGCATACAGATGCCCTCTGGGCATCTATCGTGTAGATATAGCAACCGCCAACGAGGTTAAGACATAAAGGGATAATCAAACTTAGACACCAAAAGGGTTTTAACCCACTCCCCAGAAGAGGCAAGGGAGCAGGGAGAAGGGAGCAAGGGGGAGTAAGAAATTATTTTAAACTTCTGGTTACTTAACAACCATTCTTCTTCTCCCCTGCCCCCTCCCCCTGCACCTTTTCCTCTACTCCCCACTCCCCACTCCCCACTCCCTACTCCCCATTTTTAATTGCCTCTTGACAAAATTAGCCTCAAATGGTATGTGTGATGGAGCTTGATGTAAATAATCGAGAGGCGAATTGCCTAAGTCATTATCCTGATTTTTCTCAGCTAGGCTATGAAGTTATTCGAGAATTAGGACGGAATCAGGTAGAGGGGCGCATTACTTACCTAGCTCAGGTCTGTAAATCTCATCAACAGGTAGTGATTAAAGAGTTCAATTGTGCCAGTACAAGTTCTGACTGGTCAGGTTTGAAAACTTATGAACATGAAATTGAAATCTTACGACAACTGCATCATCCTCGTATCCCCCGCTACATAGACTCCTTTGAAATGCCAAATAATTTTTATTTGGTACAGGAGTATAAAAACGCTCCATCCCTGGGGTTAAGACGCAATTTCAACCCCGAAGAAATCAAACAAATAGCGGTATCAATTTTAGAGATTTTAGTTTATCTGCAACAACGAGCCGAGCCAATTATTCATCGGGATATTAAACCAGAAAACATTTTAGTGGATGAGCAACTAAACGCTTACTTAGTCGATTTTGACTTGGCTAGGTTAGAGGGGGTGAAAATGGCTATTAGCAGTTTGGCTTCTGGAACCCCAGGTTTTATGCCTCCGGAGGAACACCTTGGTCATCCCCTCACCTTAGCTTCCGACTTGTATAGTTTAGGAGTGACACTGATTTGCTTACTTACTGATACTCGTTCTATTGATATTTGTAAGTTGATAGATCATAAGTATCGGTTGAATTTCCAGAAATTAGTTCCCCAACTTAATCCCTGGTTTAGATTATGGTTGATGAAGTTGCTCGAATGTCAGTGTAAACATCGCTATGCTAATGCATTTTTGGCGTTAAAAGCACTGATTCCCATTCAAGTTACTGGTACTTATAATGCCATAGATACTTTAGTTGCGTCCATAAAATTGAGACAAAGAACAGCTGTGCTATGCCTAGCTATGATGGGCATGATGGCAGTAGCAGCAACAACTTTGATACTTTCTCAGCCAAGTGACGTAAAACAGCACCTGCTTAAAAGTGGGGAGTAGGGAGTGGGGAGTGGGGAGTAGGGAGTAGAGGAAAAGGTGCAGGGGGCAGGGGGCAGGGGGCAGGGGAGAAGAAGAATGGTTGTTAAGTAACCAGAAGTTTAAAATAATTTCTTACTCCCCCTTGCTCCCTTCTCCCTGCTCCCTTGCCTCTTCTGGGGAGTGGGGGGATGAAGCTAATGAATCGGACTTGCTATTTTTTAACCAATGGCTAGTTCTAGCAACCCAGGGGGGGGAGTAATTTCAATCCGACGAGATTCGATATCTACTACGGGGGCGATCGCCTTAACAAATGGTATCAAAAGTTTCTTCGGTGATTGCGGCTGTGAATTTTCTGGTTCAACAGCTTCATTTTGCTGATGCAGTTTGACTTCCAATAAAAAATTACCAGCCGGAATGACATCTACCACCTCACCCACAAGTTCCGCCGATTCTTGCATAAATACCAACATTCCGATCAAATCGGTAACATGATATTCATCTTCGCCTAATTGGGGGCGATCGCTTGCCGGAACCATCAACTTATAATCGCGCAACGCCTCAGCATCATCGCGATTTTTCACCCCAGCCAAAGAAATCACACACAAATTTTTCCCTTCCACATAACGTCCCGACAACAACTCCACAGGTTGCGGTTCCTTATCCCCAGGATGCCATAACCAACGAGTCCCCGGAACCTCAAACCGCTCCGGAAAATCCGACTCCGGATAAACCCGTAACTCCCCAGCCAAACCTTGAGGGGCGACAATCTTCCCAATTTCCAACCATTCATCAAGATTGGGGAGTGGGTTGAGAAACTTCCCCCCTGCTCCCTGCTCCCTGCTCCCCTGCTTCTTCTTGGCGCTCTTTGCGCCTTCGTGGTTCGTTTTCATTATTTTACACTCACAACAGCACGCTGGTAAACTCGTTCAGCCACCTGTGCCAAACGTTGCATACCCGTAACAATTTCTTCATCACTACCAGTCAGACTAATGCGTAAACATTGGTGCTTATGCGGCCATTCTTCGCGCAAACCAGGGAAAAAGCTACTACCAGGCACAACAATCACACCCACCTGCTTTAATTCCTGGTAGAATTCCCAATCAGTCATAGGTAAATCCTGTAGCCATAACCAAGCAAAAATAGCTCCTTCACCGCGATGGAGGAACCAAGGTAAATCCTTGGACAATGCCTGATCCAAAGTATCTTCTAGCACAGTGAACTTTTTCTGGTAGAAAGGACGAATCACCTCTTCAGCGATTTTAGCTAAAGCACCAGAATTAATAGCACTAGCGGCGATCGCTTGCCCATAGCGTGAAGGATGAATACACAAATTTGTCTGAAAGCACTCCAATGCTTGGATGATACCTTGATCACCAATAGCCACACCGATACGTTCACCGGGTAATCCCGCTTTCGATAAACTCATACAGTGCAAGATATTGTCACCGAACACTGGTGTCATTTCAGTGAAGTTTAAAGCTGGGAAAGGCGGCGCATAAGCTGAGTCAATCAACACAGGTACATCATGAGGTGCAGCCAAAGCCGCAATTTTTTTCACTTCATCGTCGCTGAGAACATTACCAGTGGGGTTACAGGGACGAGAGAAGATGACGCAACCGGTGCTTTCTGTAATCGATAGTTGGCTGAAGTCTGGACGATATTTAAACCTGTGAGCCGCAGCATCAATATCTAAAGTGGGTTTATATGCAATTAAGGCATCTTGCTCTAAACAAACACCGCCATAACCCGTATAGTCGGGACTGAGAGGTAAAACGATTTGTTTGAGTTCACCGTTATTTGTGTAACCACCGAAAGCATTGGCAGCGTAGAAGTAGAGGCTTTGACTACCGGGTGTAATTAAGATATTGCGATCGCTTAAGTTTAAACCATAGCGTTTGTTGAAGTCATTGGCGATCGCCTCAATTAAAGGTCCATAACCCTGACTCGAACCGTAACGACAAACCACCTCGCCGTATTCCGAACTAGCCAGTAATTCCGCCGTGCAGTCGCGCCATAACTGTTCTACCTCCGGCAAAATCAACGGGTTTCCAGCGCTTAAATTAATAAATTCTTGCCCCGCCCCAGCTTTTAACGTTTCGATAATGTCCTTCATAATCGCTCTTACGCCAGTCAAGTTAGACATTTGAGCGCCAATTTTCGTTAGGGCAGGGTTCATAAGCGTTGTAAAAATAAAGATAAGGTCAAAGTTAACAAAATGATCAGTCAATGATGGCGGATCGATATCATCGTCCAGGTTTGCCGCCTGTAACTAATGTACCAATATCATCGGAAAAAGCAATTGTGCAATTTTATAGTTAATTTATAAAAAAGTAACAAAAAGTTTCTCTCATCATTCCTCGGTATAAACTCGAAACAGCCCATTCATCAAACTGCTATATCAGGAAGGCTCATTTTGGAAGTTAAAGCAGCAGTCGCTTACGGCGCGGGTAAGCCGTTAACTATTGAAACTGTGGAATTATCCCCACCACGAGCCGGGGAAGTTTTAATTGAGATTAAAGCCTCTGGGGTTTGCCATACCGATGCTTACACCCTTTCCGGTAATGACCCCGAAGGTTTATTTCCCGCAATTTTAGGACATGAAGGCGCAGGTGTAGTGATTGAAGTTGGTGCTGGTGTCACTAGCCTTAAACCAGGAGATCATGTCATTCCTCTATATACTCCCGAATGCCGACAGTGTGAATATTGTCTAAGCATGAAAACCAATCTTTGTCAAGCAATTCGCGTAACTCAAGGGCGCGGTGTTATGCCTGATGGTACGAGTCGCTTTAGTATTGGTGGAGAAATGTTGCATCACTACATGGGGACATCTACCTTTGCTAATTACACAGTTTTACCTGAAATTGCCGTCGCCAAAATTCGCCCAGATGCCCCCTTTGATAAAGTTTGTTATATTGGCTGCGGTGTAACTACTGGTGTGGGTGCAGTTATTCATACAGCCAAAGTAGAACCAGGCGCAAATGTCGTAGTTTTTGGCTTAGGCGGTATTGGCTTAAATGTCATCCAAGGGGCGCGGATGGTAGGAGCGAATATGATTATCGGGGTAGATATTAATCCCAGTAAACGCGCTTTAGCCGAAAAGTTTGGCATGACGCATTTTGTCAACCCCCAAGAAGTTGAGGGTGATTTAGTGCCTTATTTGGTGGATTTAACCAAAGGTGGTGCTGATTATAGTTTTGAATGTATTGGCAATGTGAATGTGATGCGTCAAGCCTTAGAATGCTGTCATAAAGGTTGGGGCGTAAGTGTGGTTATTGGTGTTGCTGGTGCTGGACAAGAAATTAGAACTCGTCCGTTTCAATTAGTAACTGGACGCGTTTGGAAAGGTTCGGCATTTGGTGGCGCTAGGGGACGTACCGATGTGCCGAAAATTGTTGATTGGTATATGGATGGGAAAATAAATATTGATGATTTAATTACTCATGTGATGCCTATTGAGCAAATTAATGATGCTTTTGATTTAATGCACAAAGGTGAATCAATTCGCAGCGTGGTAACATTTTAAGATACTATAGTTTAGGCGTAGACATCGCTGCTCAAATCAGATTAAAATTGCGAATATTCACCAAAAAAATTGCTGCATGGTAAAAATTAATCAGCACTCACAAAATGCAGACACCAAAAACAGAAGCAACAGCACTGAATCTGAAAGCCAACCTCTATAAAAAAAACTTTTACGCTTGGACACAGCAACAATCTCAGTTACTGCGTCATCAGCAATGGAACCAGCTTGATATACCCAATTTAATCGAGGAAATTGAATCCTTGGGGAGAATAGAACGCCGAGAATTACGAAATCGCCTCAGCATATTAATTGGACATTTACTCAAGTGGGAATTTGAGTCAGCAAAACGCAGTCGTAATTGGTTGGTAACTATTCGACTTCAACGGCGGGAGATTCTGAAGTTACTCAGCGAAAATTCTCGTTTGAAAGCTGACCTCGAAGAAGCACTCCCAGAAGCATATCAAAATGCTAAAGATTTAGCATCAGGTGAAACCAACTTGCCACTCTCGACTTTTCCCCAGGAATGTTTGTATACTTTGGCAGAAGTTATGAGCGATCGCTTTTATCCGTCTGAAGCTGCAAATGATGATTTAATTCATGACCAATCTTAATTTGATCTCAGAATATCAAAGCTTTGGCGGCAAACTTGGCTTTTATTCTCATGTTTCCTCGACCTGTTACGGTGAAATGCGCTTCGCCGTCTATCAGCCACCACAAGCCACTCAACAGCCAGTACCCGGACTCTATTTCCTTTCTGGCTTAACTTGTACTGAAGAGAATTTTATGGCTAAGGCTGGGGCGCAGCGTTATGCATCTGAGTCCGGTTTGATATTAGTCGCACCAGATACAAGCCCCCGCAACACTGGTATTGCAGGTGAAGATGACGCATGGGATTTTGGTACAGGTGCGGGCTTTTATGTGGATGCTACGGAGGAACCTTGGCATCAAAATTACCAAATGTATAGTTATATAGTGCAAGAATTACCTGGGATAATTGCCGCAAATTTCCCCATCCTACCTGATAAACAAGGTATTTTTGGTCATTCAATGGGCGGACATGGGGCGCTAGTATGTGCCATGCGAAACCCGCAACTATATAAATCAGTCTCAGCTTTTGCACCTATTGCTGCCCCAATGGGTTGTCCTTGGGGTCAAAAGGCATTCAGTGGTTATCTAGGTGATAATCAAGAAGCGTGGCGCAATTATGATGCTAGTGAATTAGTGCAGAAACTAGGATATCACAGTTCCATTTTGATTGATCAAGGAACTGCGGATAAATTTTTAGCTGCACAATTATTCCCAGAGGTATTTGAACAAGCTTGTAATTCTGTGAATCAGCCGCTTAATTTACGTTATCAATCAGGCTACGACCACAGTTATTATTTTATCGCTAGTTTTATTGAAGACCATATTCGCCATCATGCGATCGCACTGTGTGAAAGTTACTCAAACTTGCCAAAAAACTAAAATTTATCTTTTCCAACTTTATCCTACACTAATAGATAGAAATCCCAAACCTACTAGACACAGAGCAAACGATATGGGTAAAAAATAGTTGCTCTTCGTCAGGATTTTAGTCATGGCTGGAGGGACTGAAGTCCCTACTACAAACTGTTGATTAGAGTTGATTAGACGTAAATTGTTGTTAGAGAAACCATGAAAAATACCCCGTTCATATCATGGTTGAACGAGGTAAGGATAGGAGTAAATCAACAAGGACTTATGATTCTACTTGTCCCTTTTGCGAGAAGAAGGGATTGGTTGAGATCACTACAGAAAATCTAGCAGCAATCTTCAATTCATAGAGCATAAAAAACAGAACTATTGGAATTAGTACCGCAGTCGATGCTCTTGAAGTGTAGTAAACCTTGGACTACTAAGCCCACAAGTCTTTTACAATCAATACTTTAACAAAGATAATTCGATAAATCTCGCCAAATTGGCGTGTTTTTTTATTGATTCGTTTATACAAGTAATATTATCTTGTGATTTTTACGCAATTAATGTATAAAAATATAAATATTACGAGTTTTTCTAAGCACAAAACTGCATAAATTAATATCAACAAACCTATACAGAAAATGATCCCAAAAAACTTTCATGATTACGCCATAAGTATGAAAATAAATAAAATACTGACAAGTGTGCTTTTAGGAATAACTGCTGGTTCTGTAATTTTAGTGCAAGGTGTTAACGCCACCACCTACGGACGGCGCAACCCCACGGATGTAATTCTCCCTGACTGGGCGGGAAAATGGAATTGCAATTTAGATGGTCGTCAAGCTGTGTTAGAACTTAATTTAGCAGATACCAGAGTATGTAAAAATGGTGTATGTACGACAACTGCCGACACAAGAATTGCTGGACGTGTCAGCGATAATGGCGGTGCGTGGGTATCGATTGAACAGAGAGCCTTTGCTGCTGGCGATCCCCAGTCTTCACGGCGAGACCATATATTGCCCTTGCGGTATAAAAATACAGACAACTGGTTGCTAATCATGCACACCATGAATCGTAACATTGCTAGTGGTTATACTAGTTGGAACGGCATCCCCTTTGGATTACAGTGCCGCAAATCTTAATTTATCTAGATTTAACTTACTAATTACCCATCAACTTTAAAATGTCTCCACTCGGTATAGCAACCAGTCATTTAACCCACGTCCTAGAACTAGGAGAGGCACAATTTTGGCTGTTGTTGGTGGGTGTTAACCAATACCAAGACAAGAGACTGCCCTCACTACGCTACTCGGCTGTGGATTGTCAAGGTTTGGCAGCAGCTTTAGCCGACGCAACTCAAGGATTTCCCCAAACTAAACAGAGAGTTCACCATGATTTAGCTTCTGGGCAACCGACTCTCTCCACAGTCCGTGCCAGCTTACACGAAATTACGGCGGCGGCTCAACCACAGGATACGATTTTATTTTATTTCTCTGGACATGGGATGCTAGAGTCAAATTCTCAACAAGCATTTTTGTGTCTAGCAGATACTCAAACAGACGACTTACTCAACACTGGTTTAGGTTTACAGGAAATGTTGCAGGTGTTGGGAAATAGTCAGGCGCAGACTCAGTTGGTGTGGCTGGATGCTTGTCATAGTGGTAGCTTGACATTCCGAGGTGCTAGAAGTGAGATCACTACACCATCTTTGCCTAACCCGACATTTCAGATGGTGGAATTGTTACGCCAACGGGCAAAACAGAGTAAAGGATTCTATGCTTTGCTTTCCTGTGATACTAATCAACAATCTTGGGAATTCCCCGAATTGGGACATGGCGTATTTACTTATTACTTAATGCGGGGTTTGCGTGGTGAAGCGGCTGATTCCCAGGGTTTGATTGATGCTGATGGACTTTACAGATATGTTTATCATCAAACGCGCCAATACATTGAGCAAACTAATCAGCAATTACGACTGATTAATCAGCAGAATAAAAGTAGAGGCGACACCAATCTTTATTCAGAATATCCGCAGCAAACACCCAAGCGGATTGTCGAAGGAGTGGGGGAAGTGATTCTGGGATTAAAACCAGCCCTTGTAGAATCGTCTTCTTCCAGACAAGCATTGATATTAGAGGGGCTGGCGACTAATCAGACTACCTTGGCTGTGAGTAAATTATTGCGGGGTGTGGGTGGTTTTGAGTTAGAGTATTGGCCGCAATCGCTAGAAGTTACCACTCAGGATTTACACTCGACTATTCAAACTTGTTTACAAACTACAGAATCAGCACCGCCAAACCATCCCAAAATTTTTGCCACAGTCCTGTTATATTTACGTGGACGACTTGAGGAAACTGAATCTGGGGAACCTGCTTTAGTTTTAGCAGAAAATATTCGCCTCAGTCGTTCCTGGTTAAGGCAACAGCTCAGGCGTTCAACTTATGCCCAACAAATCATTATTTTAGACTGCCCGGTGGCAAATGGCTATGCAGTTCTACAAGATTGGGTAGAAGATTTGCAACTAGGATTTGAGCAAGGGCAATGTATAATTGCTGCGGCTGCACCGAAAAGTCATCCCGAACAATTTGCTCAAGCGTTACACTCTACCTTACAAGCAGCCCAGCCGCTAGGTAGCCTATCAGCAGCCGCTTGGATTACCCAATTGCAATTATCCTGTAACCATGAATTGCCTCTGCATATCTGGCTATCTGGGACACAAGGCGTAATTGAAGTTATACCCGCTAATTCTGGATATAGAGGCATTGAGTCAACAGCAGCTATTGATTTAGGGCTTTGTCCTTACCGGGGATTGCGGGCTTTTGGGGAAGAAGATGCTCAGTATTTTTACGGCAGAGAAGTTGTTGTTCAGCAACTAATTAGTGACTTAGAACAAAGGTCATTTATTGCGGTTGTGGGGGCTTCTGGTAGCGGTAAGTCTTCTGTGGTACAGGCGGGATTAATTGCTCAACTGCGAAGGGGAAAACTCTTGCTAGGGAGCGAAGACTGGTGGATGAGAAGTTTTCGCCCTGGTGTAAATCCTTTACAAGCTTTATCACGCCGCTTAGTAGATAGCGGGACTGAAAAAGAAAAAGCTTACCAGCAATTGCAGTTAGAAGGGATGTTGTACCAGGGGGTAGAAGGGTTTGCTCATTGGGTGCGTAATCGTCCAGAAGCAATGGTAGTTTTGGTGGTAGATCAGTTTGAAGAATTATTTACCATCGCACCTAGTGAGGATAGACAGCGTTTTTTAGAAGTTGTTTTAGGGGCGCTGGAATATATACCAGAAAAGTTTAAATTAATCATTACTTTGCGGGCAGATTTTATCGCTCCTTGTTTAGAAGTACCAAAATTGGTGAAGTTGTTGCAGCAGTCGAGTCTGCTGTTACCTCCCTGCTTGACTGAAGAAGAGTATCGCCGGATGATTATTAACCCGGCTGAAAAAGTTGGTTTAACTGTAGAGGCGGAATTGGTAGAAGTTCTGCTGCAAGAGTTACACCAATCTCCTGGAGAGTTACCGCTATTAGAATTTGTTCTGGAACAGTTGTGGGAATATCGCGAAAATGGGGCAATTACTTTACAAGCCTACCAACAGCATTTGGGCGGTATTAAAGGAGCGCTGGAAAGTAAAGCCCAAACAGTTTACAACGGTTTAGATCCAGAAGCTCAAGAGTGCGCCCGGTGGATTTTTCTGTCGCTGACTCAGTTGGGTGAGGGTACAGAAGATACTCGGCGAAGGGTACTCAAATCGGAGTTAATTGTCAAAAAATATCCGGTGGCTTTGGTAGAAAGAACATTACAAGTGTTAATTGCTGCCAAGTTGGTGGTGGTGAATTTAGAAGAAGATGCGGAGGCGGTGGGAAAAAAGGCAGGGGAGCAGGGAGCAGGGAGCAGAGGGGAAGATGTGGGAAAAAAGGCAGGGGAGCAGGGAGCAGGGAGCAGAGGGGAAGATGTGGGAAAAAAGGCAGGGGAGCAGGGAGCAGGGAGCAGAGGGGAAGATGTTGGGCTGGTAACACAATCTTCTTTCCCATCGGTCTCATTTTCGCCTGTAACTATAGAAGTAGCTCACGAGGTTCTGATTCGCTATTGGTCTACTTTGCGCTGGTGGTTGGAGGAAAATCGGGCGAGGTTGCGATCGCATCGTCAAATTGCCCAATCAGCAGCTTTGTGGATTCATAGCAATGAACAACCAGATTTTCTCTTGCAAGGTGTTCGCCTCGCAGAAGCTGAAGAAATTTATATTAATTACACTGACGAAGTATCTTCTGATGTCCAACGTTTTATTCAAGCTTGTTTAATTCAAAGACAACGCCAACAACAAACAGAACAAAATAGACTCAGAAAAGCGCAAAGAACTGTGGGAATTATGAGTATTCTGGGACTTACTGCTTTTGGTTTAGCTGTTTTAGCTTATCAACAAACTCAAAAAGCCCAGTTGCGAGAGATCCAAGCTTTAAATTCCTTATCAGAAAACTTTCTCTTCTCCAATCAGCAGTTAGAAGCATTATTAACTAGTCTCAAAGCCGGGAGGGAAGTACAAGAAATTACTCCGGGACTCCCTAGCAATATCCAATCTCAAACTGCAACTATCCTCCAACAGGCAGTTTATGGAACTCAAGAACGTAACCGTTTAACTCATAATTCTTGGGTAACGAGCATCAGTTTTTCACCGGATGGTCAAATTTTAGCTTCGGGTTATGCGGATAACAGTATCCAACTTTGGAATCGTGATGGTAGCTTACTGGCAAGTCTCACAGATCATCAAGATAGTGTCAATAGTGTGAGTTTCTCACCAACTGATTCAATATTGGCTTCTGCTAGTAGTGACAATACCATTAAATTGTGGAGTCGTGATGGTAAGTTACTCACAACCTTCACCGGACATCTTCATGGTGTGAATAGCGTCAGTTTCTCGCCAAATGGTCAAATATTGGCTTCTGCTAGTAGTGACAATTCAGTTAAACTATGGAATCGGGATGGCCAGTTACTGGCAAATTTCATTGGGCATAGCCGCAGTGTAAATAGTGTCAAGTTCTCACCAGAAGGTGATACCATTGCCTCGGCTAGTGATGATGGCACAGTGAAACTTTGGAGTTTGGACGGTCGTTTGTTATCCACTTTGCCAGCCAGTACGAGAGAAATTTTGGATGTCAGTTTTAGCCCTGATGGACAGACAATTGCTTCAGCTAGTGCTGACCATAGCATTAAACTCTGGAGTCGTGACGGTAATTTGCTCAGAACTATCGAAGGGCATATTGGTGGTGTTTGGCAAGTCAAGTTTTCTCCAGATGGTCAGATAATTGCTTCAGCCAGTGCTGATAAAACGATCAAACTTTGGACTCGTGCAGGTAATTTGTTAGGTACTTTGCAAGGACATAGCCATGAGGTTAATAGTCTGAGTTTTAGCCCTGATAGCAATAGACTCGCCTCGGCTAGTGATGACAATACTATCCGATTATGGCAACTAGAAAGAAATTTACCCAAGAGTTTTTACGGACATCAAGGTAGTGTTAATGATGTTAGCTTCACGGCTGATGGTGGTACTATTGCCTCTTTGAGTTCAGACAAAACCATGAAACTCTGGAATTTGAATGGTCAGTTACTCGAAACTTTGCCTTCCCCCATGGAAGATGTTACCAGTATTGGTTTTACCCATGATGGAAATACAGTTGCTTTGGCAAGTGCAAAGGAGGGTATTCAGATTCGTCAACGAGATGGGACTTTGCTGCATACTCTCAAAGGACACAAGGATTGGGTTACGAGTCTGAGTTTCAGCCCTGATGATCAAGTTCTGGCTTCTGCTAGTGCGGACAAAACTATCAAACTCTGGAGTCGAAACGGGCGTTTGTTGAAAACTCTTTCAGGTCATAACGGTTGGGTGACTAACATCAAGTTTAGCCCGGATGGTAAAACTATCGCCTCGGCTAGTGCGGACAAAACTATCAAATTCTGGAACCGAGATGGTCGGCTGCTGAAAACTTTCTCAGGACACAGTGCTAGTGTCTGGAATATTAATTTTGCTCCCGATGGTCAAACTATTGCTTCGGCGAGTCAGGACAAAACTGTGAAACTCTGGGGTTTAGATGGTTCACTGCTGCATACTTTCCAGGGACATAGTGATTTGGTGACTAATCTTAGCTTCTCGCCGGACGGTAAAATGATCGCTTCGGCTAGTGAGGATGATACCATTAAACTCTGGAATATTAGCAGTGGGATTTTGCTGAAAACCTTTTCTGGGCATAATGGCGGTGTCAAAAGCGTTAGTTTCAGTCCTGACGGTAAAATGCTAGTTTCTGGGGGTCACGATGCCACTATTAAACTGTGGAACCTAGAGGAGATCGAACTGCAAACATTAAACTTGGATCAGCTGCTGAACCATGCTTGCGATCGCCTGGGGGATTATCTCAAAACCAGCCCTGATATTACCACAGAAGACTATGAACTGTGTTTTGGTGGCTAATGGATGATTAACATCATGTTCGCTTAATTAGTTCTAATTCCCACCTCTGTGCAAAAAACGTAAAATCCTCTTTCCCCCTGCTCCCTGCTCCCTGCTCCCCTGCGGCCTTAATGATAAGTCTTTCACCGAACACGATATAACGCCCTGAAGAACTGACCCAAACCCAAAAACTTTTTTTGAAGTTGCACATTTGGGGTGCTGCCGTTACCTTCATAACAGGAGTGTCCTGAGCGCGACGCGATAAAATATAGATGATGAACAGACGCTATTTTTTAAATGTGGGTGCAGTAATCGGCACAACATTCTTAGCAAGCAATATTAACCGGGGTTCGGAGAACATGACAACTTCTAAAAGCCAATTTGCAATTACTAAACCTGAAGAAGAGTGGCGGACAATTTTAACGCCGGAACAGTTTCGCGTCTTAAGAAAACATGGTACTGAACCCGCCTTCACCAGTCCACTGGATAAGGAATATGATCAGGGGACTTTTGTCTGTGCTGGCTGTGGACAACCACTGTTTACATCTGACACTAAGTTTAACAGTGGTACTGGCTGGCCGAGCTTTTTTCAACCAATTGAAGGCGCGATCGCTGTGACTGTAGATCGGTCATTTTTCATGACTAGAACCGAAGTGCATTGTAGCAACTGTGGTGGACATCTAGGCCATGTGTTTAATGATGGACCTGCGCCCACTGGTAAGCGCTACTGTATGAACGGTGTGTCGATGAATTTTGAACCTGCTTAATAGTAGGGAGTAGGGAGTGGGGAGTGGGGAGTGGGGAGAAGAGGAACGGGTGCAGGGGGCAGGGGGCAGGGGAGAAGAAGAATGGTTGTTAAGTAACCGGAAGTTTAAAATAATTTCTAACTCCCCCTTGCTCCCTGCTCCCCTGCCTCTTAACTCCCCCCTGCACCCTGCACTCTGCCCCCCTGCTTCTTCTCTAGCCTTCTGAATTTTCTTGAGAGAACTTTTTACGGATAGTTGTACTGTGTTCCCCATTAGCAGCAATTGCTGTCATCAGATAGTTAATTGAATTATCGGAGAAAGGAATCCGCAGGTGGAAAGTCCCATCTGATTTGAGTGTGATGGGTTTACCAGCAATATTTACTGTTGCACCTGGTTCTGTTGATCCGTGGATAATTAATTCGGCATCGGCGACAAACCAAAAATCTGCTTGAGGACGACTGAAGACACGAATCCTTTCGGAACGGGCGATGATTTCCCAGCGATCGCCTTGAGTAAAATAACCTATTTCGGTCATATAATCCTGGTCTGTTGCGGAAATTGCCACATAGCGATCGCAAATGATATCGTCGCATTCATACTGCTGCACAAGCTGGGGAGTCTGATAACTCAAATCCAAATCTGTGACATTATACAGCCGCAAATATAATTTAGAGATGTTGTGGTCTTGCAGTGTTTGTTTATGAGTTGGGGAAATATACCAACGTGCATAAGCCCACTTGGGAGTCCGGGACTTCAGGAGAAGACTACTCTGATTATTTGTCTGGGGTAAATCTACTAATGTGGTCTCTGCTGTTGGTAAATGTTCCTCTGTGGTATCTGTCAAAGGGATACCAAAGACGCGAATTCTGGCAGAACGAGCAATTGTTACCCAGCGATCGCCTTCTGTAACATACCCAATTTCGGTAATATAATCGCGATCGCTTCGGGGAATGGCGATATATTTTTGTGCTATTTCTGACTCTAGTTCATATTGCTGGACAAACTCTGGAGTCTGATAACTCAAGTCTAAATCTGTGGCATCATACAGCCGCAGTGCTAATTCAGAAATACCATTATTTGCTAATGTTTGCTGACCAGTTTCACCAATATACCAACTCGCACAAGCCCATTCCGAATTCCGGGGTTCGAGGACAAGACGTTGTTCCCCATCTAAATTCAGCACTGGGTTTTCTGTAGTCTCTGGGAGGGGTGTATCAAAGACGCGAACCCTTGCAGAACGGGTAATTGTCACCCAGCGATCGCCTTCTGTGACATACCCAATTTCGGCAATATAATCGCGATCGCTTTGAGGAATGGCGATATAAAGTTCTATCCCTGACGTTAGTTCATATTGCTCTACAAACTCTGGAGTCTGATAACTTAAGTCTAAACCTGTGACATCATACAGCCGCAGATATAATTGGGAAATGCCGTTTTTCTCTAATGCTTGCTGGTTAGTTTCACCAATGTACCAACTCGCATAAGCCCATTCAGGATTCCGGGGCTTGAGAACAAGACTTTGCTCCCCATCGAGATTGAGAACTGAGTCATCTGTGGGATCTTGCACAGGTGTATCAAAGACGCGAACCCTCTCAGAACGGGTAATTGTTACCCAGCGATCGCCTGCTGCGACATACCCAATTTCGGCAATATAATCGTTACTACTTTGAGGAATGGCGATGTAAAGTTCTATGCCTGACTTTAGTTCATACTGCTTGACAAACTCTGGAGTCTGATAACTCAAGTCTAAACCTGTGACATCATACAGCCGCAGAAATAATTCCGAGATCCCATGATTTGCTAATGCTTGCTGGTTAGTTTCACCAATGTACCAAGTTGCATAAGCCCATTCCGAATTCCGAGGCTTGAGAACAAGACTTTGCTCCCCATCTAAATTCAGCACTGAATCGTCTGTAGGATCTTGCACAGGGGTATCAAAAACGCGAACCCTTTCGGAACGGGTAATTGTTACCCAGCGATCGCCTTCTGCCACATAGCCAATTTCGGCAATATAATCGTTACTACTTTGAGGAATGGCGATGTAAAGTTCCATCCCTGACTCCAGTTCATATTGCTGGACCAACTCTGGAGTCTGATAACTCAAGTCTAAATCCGTGACATTGTAAAGCCGCAGATATAATCGAGAGATGTGATTATTTGCTAATGCTTGCTGGCAAATTTCACTAATGTACCAAGTCGCATAAGCCCATTGTGCATTTCGGGGCTTGAGGACAATACTTTGTTCACCATCTAAATCAAGCCAAGGGTTTATGCTGCTATTATTCGGCATTTGACCTTCAGATTCGGAATTACCCCCACTGCCGACCGATGCCCCCATACCTGTGCCGACAAAAGTCGCACTATCTGCAAAAATATCTATTTCCTCAGACAGATTAGAGTCTATCTCATAGTCCCTTGGTTCAGCTGCATCCGCCACGAGATTAAATATATCGTCTTCTTCAGTAATACTTGGGAGTGTGGGTTGTAAATTTGTGACCTGTTCTGAGGTTTTCTCATCTGACGCAGATAAAATTGTTTCGTCAAAATCACTAGAGTCTATTGTATCAAATGTATCTAATCCCTGCTCCCAGGTATTGGCTTCCGTCGCTAAATCGCCAGCTAAATCCGTAATTTCATCTGAGATGATATCATCATCAATTAAATCCGGTTTTACCTGGGTTTGTGCTGATATTTCCGCACAAGAGTCCGTGATTTCCCAATTTTCCCCCACCTGCGACTCTTCAGAGGTAACTTTAGGTACATCTGGTAATTGCGGGTATGGAGTATTTACCACGGCGGCTGGTGCTTCTATATCCCAGGGCGATTCTTGATCATCAAAAAAACTTGCTTCCGGATTATTACTTGAATTATTAGTTTCAAGAGATTCGGGATGATCGACTTTTCCGCCGGAAACAACAGACCCGATGGCAGTTGTGGCTTCTGCTAAAGCGGCATCGTTATCCGGTGCTGCTGCTAGAAATTCATCCCCACTCCAAGAAACATCAGTATTATTTGTGTCCATGTTATTCTCCGCAGCAGCATTGGGGTGAGGATCTTGGGTATTATTTTTAGCATCAGTTGCCCACAGGCGTGACCGGAAAATCCAGATGAGCAAGCAAACCAGAACAGCAGTAGGCAACAAAAACCACCACGGCTGTACTTGATCGGGACTAAACCGAGTTTCTGGAGATTGCTGTTCATCTGATACATTTCTAGCATTTAGGCTAACACTTGCTTGCCCTTGAGCGATCGCATCTGCTGCTGTAGCTCTGGCCGCTGCTATCGTTTGCTGTTCTGGTGATGCTAGGATAAAGCTGAGAAAACTGGCGACATTGGCGTTGGGATTAGGCCGATAAACATAAACTAAAGGCTGGGAATAGAGATAGTTAGGATTATCTGGCAAACTTTCATTTAACGGAATCACGCGGACATTTGGCAGTTGTGACACATGATGAGCCATTGCATAGCTAATACCGTCACGACCTAGTTGTTCGACAATTTTGGCAGTGTTATCTTCATTGATTTGGGTAGCATTAGAACCTGTGGCAAATTCAGCGCCTTTGAAACCTGGATAGGTGCGAAAGGTATTGCGGGTATCGCTGGTATCAGGGCGATCAATGAAGCGAATATTACCTGCCGGTGCGCCCAGTTCTGACCAATTTGTGATATTTCCCCGGAAGATATCGGCGAATTGTTGATCAGTCAAACCACCCTGAAAAGGATTATCTGTACTGACTATGATGGCAATATTTTCTCGGTAAAACGGGACTTGTGCCAGACCTTGTGCTTTTTCTTCTGGAGTCAAACCACGAGCGATCGCTACTAGATCAATTTTACCATCTATTAAAGCTGATATTGCCACACCCGCACCATTCGCCGCCACCTCTACATTCCTACCAGAAAACTCTTGCTCAAAAAGTTGTTTTAAACTTTGGTTGATTGCAGCCAAACTCATAGAACCATCAATCCGCACCGTAGTCCCATCTGCCGCCGTTTCCGGGAGCAGAAAAGATTCAGCATCAGTGGCAGATTGTGCCAGCACTGATGTCGGCACGAACAAAGGTACTGCCATAGGGGTAGTAGCTAAGGACAGTAATAATGCCAGACTGACTATTGCACTATCTTTTTTTTCTTGTTGCCACATAATGCTCTTTATCTAGGTACAGAAAGCTGGACAGTCTTAAATTTTATCTTTTCATGAAAGAGGAGACGCGCTAATTATACATCTGGTGTTACATTTCTTCTAATTTTCTGCTTCCAAAAACTGTAAATTAACAAAAACAGGATATACACACCCTATTGAGTCTGAAAAAGTTATAAAAATTCATTATTTATGGCGAAATTCCCGCTACGAGCAGTTGACAAAAAAATGAATTAGAATAATAATCATTATCATTCACTTAATTGGTAACAAAGCCTTGCAGCTAATTTTGGCGACAACAATGTTTTTTTTGTAAAAATCCGCACCTTTATAGTATGATAATTTTGTGAAAAAAAGTCAGTTCTCATGGCAAACATCCATTAGACGTAACAGGTAAAACCTGCACACGGGGGAAAGTTCGGTGTAAATCCGGCGCTGTCCCGCAGCTGTAATCAGACATAAAAACTTATTGTCTCTCAGCCAGAATGCCCACTGACAAGATTCCAAAGCAAACACCTATCTGCGAGGCACAGATAATGCATATAATGCATAGATTGAAAAAATTTGGTCAGCACAGGTATTTATTAAAACTGAATTAAACCCACAATTTTTGTAGGATGCGTTTTCGTGCAAAGCAACGCACCAGCACATAAATTTTTGCTGCGTTCAGGTATTACCTTAACGGGAGATTTTCTGTAACTGAATTTGGATATACAGCGCCTTGCAAGTAAACCAAGCAGGTATCCTGTCCTCGTGTAACTCAATACAGCCAGCATATTTGCCAACAATTAACTAATCAACCTGAAATTTATCGGCGTTTATCGGCGTTTATCGGCGGTTAAAAACTCATGTCCTAGACTCTACAACCAGTCTAAATCACACCCATACTTAAACAGAGAAACTAGATGCCTAAAGTTCATTGGCAATGCTGGATCAATTTACTGATTCTGCACACAACTTATAGTAGTTTATCATCAGGATATGTCATAGCTTCAGAATCAGAACCCGATATTGAACTGACTGTAATTGAGAAACTCTTAAATCAAAGAGTCTCTTCACCATTGCGACGTGATGGCACAGTTGAAGATTCTACACGCCCTGTGTATGTAATTACCCAAGAAGAAATTGAAGCTAGAGGGGCGCGAACAGTTAAAGAAGCGCTACGATTTCTCCCCGGTGTCTTAGGTGATGGAACTGTGGGGACAGGAGTGGGTGCTTTAAGTGGTCAATTTATTCGCGGTTCTAACTCTGGACAAGTTTTAATATTATTAGATGGTAGACCAATTAATAACTTAGGTTCTGGGGGTTTTGACCTTTCCGAAATTACCACCAATAATGTAGAAAGAGTAGAAGTTTTACCCGGTGGTGGTTCTACTTTGTATGGTTCCGATGCTATTGGGGGAGTAATTAACATTATTACTCGTCGTCCCACAGAGAGAATCACCACCGAAACCGGGGTAACTCTAGGCGCGTATGGATTAAATCAGCAAACCATTCAAAATAGCGGGAGACAAGGAGATATATCTTGGGTTGTGGGTTATAACCGTACCCAGGCGCAAAATAATTTTCCTTTTTCCATTCCCGAAGCTAATTTTCAGGGAAACAGAGAAAACGATGATGTTCTGTTCAATAATTTTAACGTCAAATTAGAAGCAGATTTAGGGACGAGAAATACCTTAACTCTTTCAACTTTATACTTAGCTAAAAATCAAGGCGTACCAGGAGGAGTACCCATTCCTGAACCTGAATTTGGTCAAGGGTTTTTCAATTCTTTAACTGATAACAATCGTAAATATACAGACCAGGTTTTAGCTGACTTAACTTGGAACTCTCAGCTAGGACAAGGAAATGATTCTTTATTAACAGCGAAGATTTACACAGACTTTCTCAACACTCGCTTTGATAATCGTAGTGGCGCAATTACATCTCATAGAAGATTTGAAACAAATCAAAGGTCTTACGGTTTTCAAGCCACCCACAGTTGGCAATTAGCCGAAAATCAAATATTAGTTTATGGCTTTGATTACCGCACCGTAAATGTAGTTAATAACAGCTTGCAATTTGCCACAAATGTCAATACCGAAAATTATAATGATGGTATTAATCAAGGGGCAGTTTTTGCTAAATACGAAACTAACTTAACTCCTAGCCTCAGCCTCAATTTAGGAGTCAGGCAAGATTTTAGTAGTTTAGTAAATGGTTCATTTACATCACCATCTGTAGGCACAAAACTAGCATTATCTGATTCTACCACACTCCGGGCTAACTATATCAGAAACTTTCGAGCGCCAACCATAGTTAACTTATTTAACAATAGTCCTAGTAATATTGGTAATCCAGAACTTGAACCAGAAAAAGGCGATAGTTATGATATTGGAATTGACCAAAAATTAGGTAATATTGGTTTATTAAGATTAACATTTTTTCAGAATCGAGTATCTGATACCATCGCTTTCAAACGACTGACACCCCCGGTAAATGGGAATACAGGAACTTGGGAAAATATCGGCTTAGTGCGTACTAGAGGAATTGAAGCAGCTTTGAATGTGCAACTAGGAAAGAATATTTTTGCCTTTGCTAATTATACCCTGAATGACCCGCAGATTTTAGAAAGTAGTAATCCGGCAGAAATAGGTAAAGAGTTGCGTTTTGCAGGTGCAAATAGTTTAAATGCGGGAATTTCTTATGAAAATGCTCAAGGTGTATATTTAGGATTTCTCATGCATTCCCTGAGTGGATATCCGACGAATAACATCAACACAGAATTTTTATCTGGTTATACTACCTTTGATACTAAACTGCGAATTTCTTTGAGTGATAACCTTGTACTTAGTGGTAGTGTAGATAATATTTTCAACCAACGCTATCAGCTATTTCCTGGTTTCCCTGACGCAGGTAGAGTTTTTCAAGTTGGTTTGAAATCGACATTCTAAAAATTTAGTAAAAATTGGTAAATACCATGACTCAATTTAATTCTTGGGTAAACCCATTAAATCTGATGACAACGGAACCTCTGCTTTCAGGAGGTAGAGTTGAGTATGAAGATTTTTCAGCCGATAGCAATGTTTTATCGTCATTGCTGTACACTTTATTTCAGGAAAATTGGCATCAAGTCGGAGTCGGTCATGTTGCCGAAGGTGGTGTATTAGAATTAGAATTTACTGCTGCACCTAAATTGTGTATTCTTTATGATGGTTATTTAACAGTAGCGGCTGAAGGTTGGCATTTACACTTATGTATTGAGGCTAGTTTAGGGGGACCAGAGTGTAAAACTCCATTGGAATTAAGAAAACAGCGTCAAGTTAGTCGGGCTGCTTTTTATCGCCGCTTTAATGCAGAAGGAAATCCCAGAAGTTGGGGGATTAAATTTTGGAATGGTGCAAATGTAGAGGTGATGACTATATTTTTACCTAATCCTTTTGTGGAGGATGAGAATTTATTACCAGAGGGTAAACCTAATTTATCTAAGTTAGTGCTTTATCAACAATTGCGGGAAATATATGTGTTAGGAAAGCAGCCGATACCATTTACTCGAAATCCTTTAAAAAATTCTTATATATCGGTTTGTACTTCTGGGCGTTGTCTTCCTTCTCGGAAGTGGGAACCTACTTTTGCAGCTTTAAAATCAGCAGTGGAAAAAGCTGGTTTAGATATTGAAGTGAGAACTTCTGGCTGTTTGGAGGTTTGCAAATTAGGACCTGTGGTATTTAATTCTGAGGATAGGAGTTGGTATACTCGCATTACTCCTGATGTGGCGGAAATTATTGTTGAGGAACATTTGGTAAAGGGTAATAAAGTCAAAGAATATTCCTATCCCCCAGAGTAAATATTTGTTTGTAGTAAGGACTTTAGTCCTTCCTTAAACCACCAAAGTCCGGGAGCATCCCAAATTTTGGCTTATGGAAGCATGGAAGAACGAACCGCCAAGACGCAAAGAACGCCAAGATAAGAGGGTTTAATAGGGTTTTTACATCAGTCTTCTATGTTTTTACTAAATGGGATGTTCCCCAAAGTCCTAACTACGAACCATAAAAACAGCACTTGAATATGATATTAATAAAAACTCGTCAATGGAAAATAAACTTTTTTGTCTGTTTAATATTCTTAGTTGCTACTTTAATTATCTCTTGTAATCATACAATTCCCCAGGGTAGCAGCACCTGTACTCAAGAATATGATCCTAATATTGATTATTTTCCGGCAAAAGTTAGCGTTAATTATGCCACAGGTTTTAATGTAGAATATCATAAACACTATAAAATTGTCACGGTTAAAAATCCTTGGCGTAATGCTAATACGGGTTTTAAATATGTTTTAGTGCAGTGTGGCGCACCAGTACCGCCGGATTTTTTAGAAACGCAAGTAATCACAGTACCTGTAAATTCGGTTGTCACTCTTTCGACTACTCATTTACCCCATTTAGCGAAGTTGGGGGTATTGGATAAACTTATCGGGGTGAGTGATTTTAAACAAGTCAATACGGCTGAGGTAATTTCCCGAATTAAAACCGGAAGAATCACAGAGGTCGGGAGAAATAATAATGTTAATATTGAGCAGATATTAGATTTAAATCCAGAGTTAATTACAACTTATGCTGTGGGTAATTCACAAACAGATAGTTATCCGCAATTAGTAGATGCTGGCTTAAAAGTCGCTATCAATGCAGAATATATGGAAAATTCCCCCCTGGGAAGAACCGAGTGGATGAAATTTACCGCTTTGTTTTTTAATCAAGAAGAAATAGCCGAAAAAGTATTTAGTGAAATTGCGCGTAAATATGAAGAAATTTCCCAAAAAACTCAGTTTATAAATAAACGTCCTAGCGTATTTGTAGGATTTAACTTTAAAGGGACTTGGTATATGCCAGGAGGTAATAGTTATGTCGCTAAATATCTCAATGACGCTGGCGCAAATTATCTGTGGAATGATGATAACACATCTGGAAGTCTTCCCCTATCCTTTGAGGTTATCTTAGAACGTGCTGCTAATGCTGACTACTGGCTGAATTTTAGTCAATCTTGGCGGAATGTACCAGATATTTTGAACGCAGATAATCGTTATGGTGATTTTCAGGCTGTAAAAATCGGCAACCTTTATAATAATGATGCCAGATTAAACGAAAATCAAGGTAACGATTATTGGGAAGGTGGTATTAGTAACCCCGATGTAGTATTGGCTGATTTAATTAAAATATTTCATCCTGAATTGTTACCCAATCATCAACTCGTTTATTATCGCAAATTAATATAAGGACTAAAGTCCTTACTACGAATTTTAAACAATGCGTGAAATTCTCTCTCTCTTCTCTTGGCGTACTTGGCGTACTTGGCGGTTCGTTAAATTCCTAACTCATAAAAAATCAACCCGTCAACATCTAATTTTCCTCACCTTACTATCAGCCTTAATCTTCGCCTTTTTACTAGATTTAGGTTTCGGTTCAGTCAATATACCCATCAACGAAGTCCTGACCATCTTACTAGGAGGAGAACCAGAAAAAGCCACTTGGACTAATATTATCCTCAAGTTTCGTTTACCTAAAGCCTTAACAGCCACTCTAGCCGGTGCAGCTTTGGGAGTCAGTGGTTTACAAATGCAAACTTTATTTAGAAATGCTTTAGCGGGACCTTTTGTATTAGGAATTAGTTCTGGTGCAAGTTTAGGTGTAGCTTTGGTTGTTCTCACAACAAGTGCTACTGGTGCTGGTGCTATGTTTAAAGGTTTAGGAATAATTGGTGATTTAAGTTTAGTTATAGCAGCTAGTTTAGGCGCAGGTTTAGCTTTAGGTTTAGTTTTACTAGTGGCGCGTCGGGTTCAAGATACAATGCAACTGCTGATTTTAGGTTTATTGTTTGGCTATGCTACCAGTGCTTTAGTGAGTATTTTGCTGCAATTTAGCGAAACTAATAATATTCAAACTTATTTACAATGGACTTTTGGCAGTTTTGGCGGTGTGACTTGGAGGCAAATTTTAGTTTTAGCGCCTGTGGTGGTTTTGGGGTTAGCTGTGGCTATTCTGTTGTCGAAACCTTTAAATGCGCTGCTGCTGGGTGAGTCTTATGCTAGTACTCTGGGTTTGGCTGTGCAACGGACTCGGTTTTGGTTGATTACGAGTGCTTCTATTTTAGCAGGGGCAATTACGGCTTTTTGTGGTCCGATCGCTTTTTTGGGGGTTTCGGTTCCTCATTTGTGTCGGAGTTTGTTTAATACTTCTGACCATCGGGTTTTGGTTCCTGCGGTGACGATGATGGGGGGTATTTTGGCTTTGGTTGCAGATTTGGTGTCTCAGTTACCTGGAAATCAGTTGGTTTTACCTCTGAATTCGGTGACGGCTTTAATTGGGACTCCGGTTGTTACTTGGTTGGTTTTGCGGCGGAGGGGGTAGTGTCACGCACCAGGCGCATACTTCGACTTCGCTCAGTAAGCAGAGGCGCGGAGGTTAGGAGGTAAGATGGCAGTGGCAATGGGGTTTGTTTATTAGGGTTTCTAGCAGGGAGTTGAGGGTTGTGGCGGCTAGGAGTCCTCCGCCAAGGGTTCCTTCTATGGTTATGTATGGTATTGGTTGTTGCATAAGTCTGCGTTTGGCTGCGGGGGCGTGACTGAAGCCTATGGGTAAGCCGATGATGAGGGCGGGTTGGATTTTTTTCTGGTCTATGGCTTCGCAGATTTCTAAAAGGACTGATGGGGCGTATCCTATGACTAATATACTGTTGTTAGTGATTTGGGTGAGTTTTTTTCGCCATTTCTGCTGTTGCCAAAATTCTGTTTCGGCTTCTGGGGCGGTGGTAATATGGGGGTTGTCTATTAAGGTGATGGTTTCACAACCTAAATGGGTGAGTCTGGTTTGATCTAAGGCTGCGGCGACGGTGGGGATATCTACGACGATTTTACACCCTGTTTTGAGGCTTTCTCTACTGGCAGCGATCGCACCTTGACTGATTTTCACAAAAGATACTAAACTAACATCACCGCAGGCTATGACTAATTGGGCAATTAAATCTTGTTCGATTTCCGAACGCTGGGATAAGTCGGGTAAAATTCTCTGCAATGATTCGGTGAATGCTTCTGGATGATGATGTACTTCTGCATCTAAGCCACTCCACAATTGATTGAGTTCTCCTATGCCAATTTGGGTTTCTACTTCTAAATGTTTGAGTTGGGATAGGACTTCGGCTTGCATGATTTGACAATGGCGATCGCGTCCCAGTAAATTCTCTAATGCTGAGGCTGTTTGTCGCAGTTGGGTTATTTGCTGCATCACAGCCCGATATTGCTGCTGGAGTTGTTCTATCAGGTTGTCTGTCTGTGGTTCGGTTTCTAAAATGTGGCGAATATGGTTGAGTTGGAAACCTTGATTTTTTAAGGCGACGATGCGCTGCAATCTGATTATATCTCTATCTGTGTAAAGGCGGTAGTTACTAGGCGATCGCTCTGGTTGTGGTAGTAGTCCTAATTGATGGTAATGTCTGACCATGCGGGGGGTTATACCTTCTCCGACTGCATCAGTCAGTTCTTTGATTGTTAAGCAACCAGTATTCATCGGCAGCATATTCGCTTTATCAGTGTTTATCTACTTTATAGTTTATTTACCCAATAAAGGTAAAATCGTTCATCATCTACCCAAGCCTTCTCGAAATTTTTGATAGAAACAATCTTTAAATCCTCGCGATTTACATTCAGTTCTTTAGTTAAAATTAGCAAAATTTTGCTGTTATCTGGTTGCTTTGTTAACAGAGAAGTAATTTGTGCTAATATTTCAGGTTGTTCTACACCTTTACGACCTGCTTTAAACAGGGTAAAACTTCCCATTTCTTGCCTTTCAGGATAGTAAAATTTTCTGTCTAGATAACCCGATAATGCCGCCATATTAGCATCTCTACTGGCAACAATAAATTCCTTATTTAACTGAGATTTTTGCATATAATTAGCCGTTTCACGACTGGCTGAATATGGGACAACTAAGTTTTTGGTAAAACTGCCAATTCCGCCGATAAACTGCACATAGAGAATCAGCATAAAGACTATTTGATGCCATTTTTCAGCCAATTTAATTGTTTTTACTGGCAAAGGAAATTTATTGATTAACAATGTAGATTCTTGGTAGTAACTTCCTAGCCATAACCCGGCTATCAGAATTAAATAAAGATGTCCAAAATGTCGAGGCACACCTAAAAATCTCAAGTAGGTAAATGTCAGTATTACAGAATTACCTGTGATGTAGAAAAACAACGCCAAGGGCTTTTTAGATAACTTAATTACCGATAATGCTACGATAAATAAAATAATGCCACCACAGACAATTAAATCCAGCCATCTTTTGTGCGTGGGAATTATCAAGAAATAACTCCCAAATAATCTACCTAGACTTCTGAAGAAATGGCGCAAATCTAATTGATTCATCCATCCATTATCTAACCCACCATGAAGATAACTATCTGCTGGAGGACTAATAATATAAATCGATAAAATCAAAGAAAATATCACAATTCCCAAACTTACAAATAAATCGTATTTTTTGCTCTGACTTAAATACTGATTTCGATGTTCAATATCAAACCAAAATTCTACTAGCAAAGTTAAGAATAAAGAAAATGAGACAAATAAGGCATAAGCACTACTATTTGCCAGCAAAGCTAATAAAATTGCCAAGTAAATATAAGTTTTTTTTCTGGATGAAAATACTTGACAAAATCCAAAAATGAACAGCATACTAAACGCATAATTTCGCGATATCAGCAGATATTCATAAAAAGGAAAGAAACCAAAGGAGAATAGAAATTTTTGTTGATAATTAAAGGGACTATATAAACAAAAAATAGTCACTGAACCAATTGCTATAGCTAAATGAAAAAGTTGCATAATCAGGGGATTTTCCGCAATTCTTCTGAGAACTGCTAGACAAAAATACCACAGCACTGGATGTCCTTCGTAATGAATATTGGCAATTAAATCTCCAAAAGATTCACTATCTCTGACAATTAGCCAGGGGTTGAGTTCATCTCTCCACATTGAATGGTTGAAAATACCGATTAAACCGAGACTAGAAAAAATAATGATAATCAACCAAGGTGATTGCAAAGACAAACTCGAAATTCGAGTGATTGCTTTTTTTACTAGCATTGTTATTTCAAAGTGTTTGATTAAGGTTAATTATCGGGGAAAAAAGTTTTTTTGGGAAATATTTTTTAACGCATTCGCCGTTAGGCGTTCCCGGAGGGTAGGTACGCTGAGGTTAACGCAGAGGTACGCGGAGAGGTTTTTTGTGGGGTTGACATTAACAGTAATGTCAAGGTTTAGGGTGAGGGGGTTGTGATTTATGCAATTTTCATGGTTTATTCTCAGGGTTTGAGGCGGTTTACTCAGGAACATTCGGATACTTTAGCAGCTTTGGTTTGTGGAATGCTGTTGTTTCTGGGTTGGTTGGCTTTACATATTGGTTGGTTGGGATGGGCTTTGTTGTTGTTACCTGCTGCTTATGTGATTGGTGGTTATGACAGCGCCCGTGAGGGTTTGACTACTCTAGTGAAGGAAAGGGAGTTGGATGTTGATTTGCTGATGATTGTGGCGGCGCTTGGTGCTGCTAGTCTGGGTTTATGGCGTAAGGAATATTATCTGATTATTGATGGGGCGATTTTGATTCTCATCTTTGCTATTAGTGGCGCTTTGGAAGGTTACGCGATGCGCCGTACTGAACGCAGTATCAAGGGTTTAATGAGTCTGACTCCAGATACAGCTAGGGTTTTACTGGGGGGAGAGGAAGAAATGCTTCCCATTACTCAGCTGAAGGTGGGTGATGAAATTATTGTCAAACCCGGTGAGTTGATTCCTACTGATGGGTTGATTGTTTCTGGTTATAGTACTCTAAATCAAGCCGCAATTACAGGGGAGTCTCTACCTATAGAAAAGTCGGTAGGAGATGAAGTTTTTGCAGGGACTCTCAACGGTTTTGGGGCTTTAAAACTTCAGGTTCACAAACCAGCTTCTAGTAGTTTGATTCAGCGCGTGATTCGCTTGGTGGAACAAGCACAGACGGAAGCACCCCCTTCTCAACAGTTTATTGAACGATTTGAACGAATATATGCGCGGGTAATTGTCGTGGCTGGTTTATTGTTAGTATTTTTACCACCGTTTATTTGGGGTTGGAGTTGGGAAGTGACGATTTACCGCGCGTTGACTTTTTTGGTGGTGGCTTCTCCCTGTGCGCTAATGGCGGCAATTATGCCTACACTGTTATCAGGAATTGCGAATGGGGCGCGACAGGGGATTTTGTTTAAGAATGGGGTGCAGTTGGAAAAGATTGGTAAAGTTCGCGCGATCGCCTTTGATAAAACTGGTACTCTAACTACAGGCAATGTCCAAGTATCTCAAGTAATTACTAGTAGTGAATATTCGGAAGATGAGGTATTAAAAGCCGCAGCCGCTTTGGAATCTTGCTCAGAACATCCCATTGCTAAAGCTATTGTCCAGGCCTCTGGTACAGAGTGGGTGCGTGGGGTTGATGTCCAAGCTATACCCGGACAGGGAATTGTCGGCTTTGTGAATAACGCACAGGTGTTTGTCGGGAATACCGCTTTTATCAAGCAATACGTTACCCAGTTCCCAGAGGAATTACAAAAATCAGCGCAATCTCTGGAAAATCAAGGTAAAACGGTGGTTTGGGTAGCGAAGAACCCCACCCCTAGCCCCTCCCCGCAAGCAGAGAGGGGAATATTTGTTATGGGTGCGATCGCCATTTCCGATATGCTCAGAATAGAAGCAGCAGCCATGATTAGCCGGTTGCGAAAATTGGGAGTTGAGCAAATTGTCATGATTACCGGCGATAATCAACGCACGGCTGACAGTGTAGCGCAAACTGTGGGCATTGACCGAGTTTATGCCGAACTCCTCCCTGAAGATAAGCTGGATGTTATCCGTAAGCTCCAGGAAGAATATCAAACCGTGGCAATGGTGGGGGATGGCATTAATGATGCTCCAGCCCTGGCACAGGCTTCTGTAGGCATTGCTATGGGCATCGCCGGCAGTGATGTGGCTTTGGAAACAGCAGATATAGTTTTAATGGCAGATAAGTTAGACAAACTCGCCACAGCCATAGAATTGGGCAGGCGATCGCACTCTGTGGTCAAACAGAATATAGTTGTAGCACTAGGCTTTATTCTCTTGTTATTAATCGGTAACTTTTTAGGCAACATTAACCTCCCCATCGGCGTAATTGGACATGAAGGTTCCACCGTATTAGTTACACTCAGTGGACTGAGATTACTGAAAAATTAAATTGAATAGCATTCCGGGTTTGATCAGCAATCATGCGGACATGATATAAGCTACTAAAATTAGCTAAAAATTTGATTAGCTAGGACAATTAACTGCATTCATATTCAGGAGGAATAAAATGGGATTGAGTGATCAGCTATTAAGTCCAAACAAAAAGGCGATGGTTGTAGATGATTGCTGCAACATGATCGACCAGCAGCTGGCTTCCAAGTCAGGTATGAGTGGTATAGCCATCAAAACCGCCTTCACAGCCTTAAAAGGAGTAAAACCCGGATACATCCCCTACGTTGTCGAACAGCTACTACCGCAGTTCTTGACAGCCCTTGATCCTCTCTGGAGTGAAGGCTTAGAAAAAGGTGATCCCGCCGCCCACCTCGTCGCCAGTCGTTCTGATACAGCAGATGCCATGCTGGGCGTTACCGATGCGAGGATCAAGAACACAACGCGTCAAATTATCAAAGGAACCTATGAAAAATTCCGTGGTTCCGCCAAGAAACACGTAGAAGAAGCCGTACCAGACTTAGCCAAGATAGTAGATAAATATACTAAGGTCTAATCGCAAAATCACGGGATTTCATCTGATTTAATTCAGTTTTGTAGTAGCGTGGCAAGCTTAAAATAGTGCATTAGGAAAAAGCCGAAAACATTGATTTATCTGAATTTTCTCAAAAATCTATTGCAACATTTTAGCCTTGCCACGCTAGTAGTGGCGTGGCCAGCCTAAATTAGTGCATAAGCATAAATATTGTGGGGTGGGCTTCTAGTCCCCCCACAACAGGCATCTTGCCTGTTCCACAAGAGAAACATTCTGAGGCGGGAATAGGGTCAGCCACCACAATTTGTTTTGGTAGCATATTCACAGGAACTTGATTGTAATAATTCCAATTCAGATTTACAGCAAGTTGTCAAACTCTATCAGCAACAAGGTGGAAATCAGGAATGGTCTCAAAAGGCACTGGAAACAATAAGAAAACTTCAGCAATAAGTTAAGTATTCGTTAATAATTCAAGGTTTGTAGTCGGGACTTTAGTCCGGAATGAAGGGCTAAAGCCCTTACTAAGAGCTAATTTACCTGTAAAAAAAATTATAAAATCTACTTTTGCTTAATCAGGAAACTCCAGGGCTTGACTAGCAAGGCTTTGAAGATGTATGTGCTATAATTGGACAGTTCCGCAGGTGTAGTGTGGCTGGAATTGCAGTAAACTCTAGGTAAAAAGTAAAATTAATATTTTGTCATCAAGCTGTTGAGGATGGATTTTGATCTCTCTCACTGACAGCTAACAGCTTAAGAAGATTTAAGTATATGAAAAAAGTCGTCGTTGGTCTTTCGGGTGGTGTTGACAGTTCCACCGCCGCAGCTATTCTGCATCATCAGGGCTATGAAGTCGTTGGTTTGACCCTTTGGTTGATGAAAGGTAAGGGTCAATGTTGCTCTGAAGGAATGATCGACGCGGCTGATATCTGTGAACAGTTGGGGGTTCCCCATGAGGTTGTGGATATTCGTGAGGTGTTTCAAACTCAGATTGTCGATTTCCTGGTGACTGGTTACAGCGCTGGAATCACACCTCTGCCTTGTTCTCAGTGTAATAAAACTGTGAAGTTTGGGCCAATGGTGCAGTATGCTCGTGAAAAGTTAGACTGCGATCGCATTGCCACTGGTCACTATGCTCAAATTAACTATGACGAAGCAACTGGCCGCTACCAGTTATTAAGGGCTGTTGACCGTAACAAAGACCAATCTTATTTTCTGTATGATTTGTCTCAAGATTTACTAGGAGCTACAGTATTTCCTCTAGGACAATTAGAGAAAGCCGACACCCGCCGCATTGCCGCAGAATACGGGTTAACCACTGCGAATAAGCCAGAAAGTCAAGATTTGTGTTTAGTGGAAAGCAACGGTTCCATGCGGGCATTTCTGGATAAATATCTTGCACCCAAACCAGGGGATATTGTGGATGTCGCTGGGAAAATTTTGGGACAACATGATGGTGTCCATCATTACACCATTGGACAGCGTAAAGGTTTGGGAATTGCGGCGGCTGAACCTCTGTATGTAATTGAATTAGATGCAGAAAATAATAAAGTGGTAGTAGGCGATCGCACCAAGGTAACTCAACCAGAATGCACTGTAAATCAGGTAAATTGGGTTTCTATCGCTGAACCATCCACACCCATTCGCGCTGAAGTGCAAATTCGTTATCGTTCTCACCCCACACCAGTGACAGTGATTCCTCTGGAAAATTCCCGTGTGCGTTTGGTGTTTGATGAACCCCAAGTCAGCATCACCCCCGGACAAGCTGCTGTCTGGTACGACGGCGATAAAGTTTTGGGTGGCGGGGTTATTGAACAATTTAGTTAAAAAAATCTACCCCTACCTGCAAGCAAGAAAGGAGGGGTTTTTTGTATTATTGGATGATATTAGCCATAGTTGCCGATTTGGAAAACATTTGAGAACGGCGGGAAAATCCCACTAAAGTTCCTACGAGAAACATCCCTAAAATCGTACCTGGTTCTGGTACACTGGCTGGTGGTGTAGTAATAGGTTCATCAACCGGAGGAAGCCACTGATTGCTGACAGGTGGGAGATTACCAGTGAATTGTATATTGTGAAATTCGCCGCTACCAGATAATGAAGAAGCAACCATAGTCCCTTCTACATTACCATTAGAAAAACTAACATTAGCTTTGGTTGCAAGTACACTGCCCTTGAATGAAAAACTAGTAGTTGTTAATTCAGTTGCATCCACAAAGTTAAACAACACATTTTCTTTCTTAACGCCATCAAAATAATTTAATCCAAAATTTTGGATATTGACGCTATCACCTAAAATGTTCAGCAATACAGTAGAATCACTCCCAACTCCTCTTAAATCCAGGTAACTACTATTGGAAAATTGGGAACCATCAATTGTAAAAACATTTAAAGCATCATTGTTTCCCTGGAGGTGAATCCCGCCCCATTTATACTCTGTAGTAGCTTTAGCAGCTAATTCACCTAAGTGATTGGAGAGATTATTCAACTCTTGGCGTGCAGCATTAAAATCAATGGGATTACCTGATGTGACACCACAGTTAGGAGAGCAATTGAAATAGACAGGGGTGTTAACTGTACCGCCAACAACAGCATTACCACCAAAAATCTGACCGCCATTATAATTTAAATTACCACCCACCACAAGTCGAGTATCTGTACCATTAGAATTCGATAAACGGTCAGCAATACCAAAATTAGTGAATGTGGCATTACCACCAACAGCCACACGACCTTCGGAATCTGAACTTTGGTTCATATCTCCAAAGACAAAAACATTATAGTCTTGCGCGATTCCTAAATCAGCCGCAATCGCTGGTTGAATAAAACTGGTTATGGCTATTGTTCCCAAGGATAGAGGAATCAATGCCAATGTACTTTTGAGTTTTTGCCACATAGATTTTAGATGATCAAATAGCTACAATACCAAAATACTATTTATGTGATTAATAGTGTAAAAAGATACTGTGAATTTTTAGATAATTTATGATATTTTGAATGCATTACAGTTAAGTATATATACAGAATTAGCTTGTTTCCATACTTATAAGAGTTATGGTAGCTTATATTTTAATCAATCCAGTAATTCACACTACCTCTAGAGACTATTAACTTGATCCACAAACTCTTCTAATGCTTGCACAGTTCCCACTTGCCAAGACCCTCTCTTGTACAGACGCGATTCATCGCGTCTCTCCTCATCTCTCCCCTCATCTCCCCATTCTCAAACTCTTTGCAACTGCGTACCAGCATTTTGATAAGTTAGTACATAGTTTGAAACAATTGCAGTTAAGTCAAAGAGGGGATTACGTTGAGTCAATATCCAGATGCCATTGCACCTCACGGTGGACAATTGGTAAACCGTATCGCTACACCAGAACAAAAGGCAGAATTTCTCTCAAAAGCCGACTTTTTGCCACGAGTGCAACTTGATGCGCGGGCGGTTTCTGATTTAGAGATGATTGCTATCGGCGGTTTTAGTCCACTCACGGGTTTTATGAACCAGTCAGACTACACCCGCGTCGTCACAGAAATGCGGCTTGCTAATGGACTGGCATGGTCAATACCAATTACACTGTCAGTAACAGAAGAAGTAGCCTCTCGACTCCCCGAAGGCGGCCTGATTCGTTTGGATAACGCCAATGGTGAGTTTATCGGAGTTTTGCAACTGACGCAAAAGTATGTTTACGATAAAACCCAAGAGGCGATTAATGTTTACCGTACTGATGACGCTAAACATCCAGGTGTGCAAGTAGTCTACAATCAGGGTTCTGTAAATCTTGCAGGTGACATTTGGTTATTACAACGCGATCCCCATTCCCAGTTTCCCGCCTACCAAATCGATCCCGCAGCTTCCCGACAGATGTTTAGGGACAAGGGTTGGAAAACTATCGTCGGTTTCCAAACTCGTAACCCCATCCATCGCGCCCACGAATATATCCAAAAGTGTGCTATGGAAACCGTGGATGGTTTATTCTTGCACCCGTTGGTGGGAGCGACAAAAGAAGATGATATTCCTGCCGATGTGCGGATGCGCTGCTATGAAATTTTGCTAGAACATCACTATCCCGAAGACCGAGTGATTTTGGCAATTAATCCGGCCGCCATGCGTTATGCTGGTCCAAGAGAGGCGATTTTCCATGCTTTAGTCCGGAAAAACTACGGTTGTACTCACTTTATTGTGGGACGGGATCATGCTGGTGTGGGTGATTATTACGGCACTTATGATGCTCAATACATCTTTGACGAGTTTGAGCCTGGTGAATTGGGAATCGTGCCAATGAAGTTTGAACACGCTTTCTACTGCACACGCAGCAAACAAATGGCGACAACTAAAACTAGCCCCAGCAAGCCAGAAGAACGCGTTCACCTTTCAGGAACCAAAGTCAGAGAAATGCTGCGTCGGGGTGAATTGCCACCACCAGAATTTACCCGTCCGGAAGTGGCGGCTGAGTTGGCGCGGGCAATGCAAGCCCAAGCATCGGCTTAAGGCATTTGTTAATCAACGAACCGTATAAACTTTAACTTTACACTACAGACTTCAGCCCTATAAGCTGTTAGCTGACGGGCTGAGGACTGATGGCTAATTATGAAGCGTCGGACTTTTTTACAACGGATTGGTTCCATTCTCGCGGTATTGGGTGTGACTGAAGCTGAGTGGTTGACTTTAAGCGATCGCTACTCTCAAGCTTTGGCACAGCCTAGTCAACGTAAATTAGCATTATTGATTGGCATTAATCAATATCAAAAAGGTCCTGCATTGGGTGGTTGTCTCACTGATGTAGAACTGCAAAAAGAACTGTTAATTCATCGATTTGGCTTTTTGTCCTCGGATATTTTGACTTTAACTGAAGAAAAAGCTACCAGGAAATCTATTGAAGAGGCTTTTTTGGCACACCTGGGACAGCAAGTTAAAGCTGGTGATGTGGCATTATTCCACTTTAGTGGCTATGGTACGCGCATCAAATCGGGCAGATTTATCGATACGGTGCAGAATGCTTTAGTTCCAGCTAATGCTCAAGATGCACAAAAAGATGAAATAGTCAACTATATATTAGAAGAAACAGTACGGCTATTGTTGCGATCGCTCCCCACAGACCGGGTAACAGCTGTATTGGATACGAGCTATAATGCTCCGAGCAAAGTCCAGCCCACGGGTTGGCGTGTTCGCGTCCGCCCAGAATCAGCACAGGCACAACTAGCAATCGAGGAACTGGAGTTTTTACAACAACTCCGAACTCAAAACTCCAACCCCAATAATGCAATTGTGTTGTCTGCTACCTCAGATACCCAACAGTTGGCGAGGGAAATTCTATTTTCTGGTTTTAGTGCGGGGTTATTTACCTACGCTTTGACACAATACTTGTGGGAAACTACACCAGCAACAACAATTCAGTTCAGTCTTTCCCATCTGGGCAGCTATATGCATAAACTGGGGAGCAATCAGCAACCAGGATTGTTTAGTGGCGAGACAAATCAACTCAAAGCCTTAACTGTTGAGAATTTACTGTTGCCAAAACGCACAGTAGGGGCCGAAGGAGTAATTAGAGTTATTGAAGATGATGGTAGAACAGCCCAACTATTTTTAGCCGGATTACCTCCACAAGTATTAGAAAACTATGGAGCTAATTCCCGATTTACTCTATTAACAGGAGAGCAGTTAATATTGCGATCGCGCATTGGGTTAACAGCAAAAGCCCAAATCTCTAAAATTAAACCAGAAACCCCCCTACAAGTCGGGCAACTATGCCAAGAAGCAGTGCGGGTATTACCTCGGAGTGTGAATTTAATAGTTGGTTTAGATACTGGATTAGAACGAATTGAGCGCGTAGATGCCACAAGTGCTTTTGCGGCCATTGACCATATTTCTACTGTGATCGCCGGAGAACAACCAGCCGATTGTGTATTTGGTAAACTATCAGAATCTCCCAGCCGCTATGGTTTATTTACTCCGGGAGGCAAACTCATTCCCAACACATCTGGGGAACCTGGGGAAGCTGTGAAATTGGTAGTGCAAAGGTTAATGCCGATATTACCAACTTTGTTAGCCGCAAAGTTATGGCGACTCACAGAAAATGAAGGTTCTTCCCGCCTACCAGTGAAAGCCACCCTAGAGATCATTAATAACTTGTCACCTCGCGTCGTTATGCAACGCGAAACCACACGCACCCTGAGCAGAGAACAACTGCAAAACAAATCACTGCTCACTGGTTTAAGTAATACTACTGTGCCTATTGGTAGTCGAATGCAGTATAGATTGCAGAATCAGAGCGATCGCCCGATTTATTTAATGCTGCTGGGGTTAACAAACAATAGAAATGCGATCGCCTTTTATCCTTGGCAATCTCCTGAAGAAACTACCTTGATTAACTCCAAACCCCTGTTTCAACAAGTAGTTATTGCCCCAAGTGAAACCCTCTTATTACCAAAAAATGTGACTGCTTCGGAATGGATGTTCCCCGGCCCATCTGATGAATGTGAACATCAAATGGTTCTGAGTACCGCCCCCTTTCGGGAAACACTAGGATATCTCGAAAAATCTAAGTATCCGATCACAGATCAAAGACCCTTCGGGGCATTATTGAAACCGTTAGAAATTGCCCAAGCATTGTTGCAAGATTTGCATAATACGAGTGCAGTTAAATGGGAAAGCAGCAGTACATCCACTGACTCTTATGTATTAGATGTCAAAAATTGGGCTAGTTTCAACTTTGATTTTCAAGTAGCGTAAATTATCGCTCCCCGACTCCTCAAACACTCCGCATCTGTGGGGTTAATCAGACATTTGGGGACAGAAAATGTAGAGACGTTGTATATAGCGGTATGCACTTGAATGAAATACATCATAGCCCCCTCCTCGCTTGCGGGGAGGGGGTTGGGGGTGGGGTTCTTGTATCTCACTCAACCAAGAACCGCTATACAACGTCTCTACAAAAGTTATGGAAAAAGTATATTTATAGCAACCGCCAAGGAGGTTAACACATAAACGGATAATCAAACTTAGACACCACTCGGTTTTTCACCCACTCCCTACTCCCCCGGTTACTGAGCGTAGTCGAAGTAACTCCCTACTCCCCAGCTATAATTCCGTGAAGTCTACTACAAATACTTCCGCAACAATAACTCCAATTTTTCTTTAGTCGCCGCCGGGGCTTGATCCAACTGAGTTAAAATCGCATACTTCAACGCCGAATGAGCGTCACTAACCGGGGGATTTTCACTCAAGCGCCGCACAGTTTCTTGAATTACCTTTTGAGCATTAACTGCATTGCGCTGTAAATTACCAATGATCATTTCTACCGTCACACTATCATGATCTGGATGCCAGCAATCATAATCTGTTACCAGCGCTAAAGTTGCATAGGCAATTTCCGCTTCCCTGGCTAACTTCGCTTCTGGTAAGTTCGTCATTCCAATCACTGTTGCATCCCAACTGCGGTAAAGATGGGATTCCGCCTGAGTGGAAAATGCAGGACCTTCCATGCACACATAAGTGCCGCCACGATGTAGACCCACATCTGGTAAATTTAGAGAAGCGATCGCATCTGCCAACACCCCAGCTAAATTTTGACAAATGGGGTCAGCAAAAGCAATGTGAGCCACAATACCCTCACCGAAAAACGTCGAAGCCCGATTTTTGGTTCTGTCAATAAACTGATTTGGAATCACCATATCCAGTGGTTTAACCTCAGCCTTTAAGGAACCCACCGCACTAGCCGAAATTAAATACTCCACACCCACTTGCTTCATCGCATAAATATTGGCGCGAAACGGCAACTCAGAAGGCAATAGAGTATGATTACGTCCATGACGAGCTAAAAAAGCGACTTTTGTGCCTGACAGTGTTCCCAAAATCAAAGCATCAGAAGGCGAACCAAAAGGAGTTGCAATTTGTACCTCTTCCACATCCTTCAGGTCTGCCATTTTGTATAGACCACTACCACCAATAATTCCAATACGAGCTAGTACCATGATCTTTAAGTTCTTCTTGACTGAGTTTCCAAGTCATTCTACCGAAAAGGGTGGTAAAGCGGTAAGACAGTGACAATCAATCAGCATCGCCCAAAAACTTATCGATAAATGGGCGTTGCCCAAACCAAGTATGAATTTAAATGTAGAGACGTTCCATGGAACGTCTCTACAGGGGTTTTGACATGATCACAAATCGTGTTCATACTTCAAATCAGCAACGCCGATAAATGTATCAATGCGTTGACTGAGTTTTTTCACAACTACTCTATCAAAGATTACACTCCTTCGGAAGCGAGAGAACTAAAGAAGGAATTTCAAAATCAGCAGATGTGCCTTTAGGTGGTTAAGTCAAGTATCTGAAATATTTATTAATATATATAAGTGTAACTTCAAAATTAGGAGTCCCCATAAGTTTTGACTAATCAAGCACCAGATTCTTCATCGACGGAGCAAAAGATGATGAAAGACAAGCAACCATCAGACTCGCAGCAATTTGTAGGTAATCTCAAAAACGGAATTTGGCTATTTGGCCTTTCATCTTGGGTATTTGGAATCACAGACCGTAGTATCGCTTCCTTTGCGGATGGCTATCTATCTGCTTTGGATTTGACGCAACTATTTACTGCTGCTACCTTCTTTACAGCATGGTTATTTTTGAAACCCACAAGGGTTTAAGTAATTAAAACGTAATTTAAAATTGGGAGTGCGCCGAAGAGTGCGTCTATGCTTTCTCAAATCCTAAATTCGGGGTAATTCTGCCAAAAACTATGAATTGCGCCGATTTTTAATTTGCAAAATTTCCAGAGTTATCGAATCAATGAACAGTTATCACTGATATCTTGCACCAAGCGACTAGAAGTCGCGGCTACACAGGCGAAACCCCTTCGGGTTCGGGAGTTCGCAATCGACGGGAACCGCCAAGACTGCGACTCCTTCACCGCCTACGCGGGTTAAAAACCTTGATTTTCTGTTAGTCCGCGTAGGCGGACTTTGTTTGTATAGCCGCGATTTCCAATCGCCTGGGCTAGGTGCAAGATGTGAGTTAGTCAGAATTAGGGCTGTAATGCTTATCTTGTAGGCAATTTGACAGCAAATTTACTATTCAAACTATTTTCAGAAATTAATTTTTTGTAGCATAATTTACATTTTACACCTGAATGGGTTCCAACTGTTCACCCTTTAGACAGACGAGTAAAAAAAACCTACAGGTTACATTTTTGAGCTATGTGCGCTTTTATTATGCATTGGAAAAATGCTTATTTAAGTTCATTATTCGCGGGAAAATTATCGAAAATCAAAATAAGTGTTTTGGAGATTTGCAAAAGTGGAATCTTACTTTTCAGGATATTTAGCTCAACCAGAGGTACAAACCCACATCTCTCGGAAGCACATCAAGAAAGTTGCAATTATTATTGAGACTGATCATAATTTCAATTCTCTATTTTCAGTGCTGGAAGATATTGGCAGGCTGAAATTATATCAGATTAAAATTGATATATATATTGTAGATCATGCTTTAGATCACAAAATTCAAGCTTATTTAGGAAAATTTAATTTTGCTGACATTAAGGTTCTCCAACCCAGTAAAAACTTAGGAGATTCTGGCACTTTTTATTATGGGTTACAATTTGTGAGTCAACTTAAATATGATTACATCTGGCTGCTTGACGATAATGTGCGTCTAGACCCTTTAGCTCTCAACGCATTGATTACGACCTTACAAGATCATGATGAAGTGGGCTTAGTGGGTTCTCAATTTTATCGCCGACAAGAACCTCAAACTATTCAAGAATTTGGTAACTTGATTAATGGTGAACATCCACAATCAAAAACAAAATTTGGTAGGCAAAATCATACTTTGAGTGAGGAATTACTATATAGTCAACCTTATATTAGGGTAGAGGCTTGTGCAGCTAAATCACTGCTATTGCGCCATCAAGTTGTGCAGTATATTGGAGTGTTTAAAAATTCTTGTATTTACTTTGATGATCTAGACTTGTCTTTACAAGTTAAAAAAGCTGGTTGGATTATTGCTGTTAATCCTAGTTCAATTATTTGGGAAAATTTACCTGATTGGGAATTTTGTCCCTGGATTGATTATTACAATGAATGTAATCTTTATTATTGGCAAAAGTACAGGCCAGATATTTTATAGCAATAGGCAGTTTTATCAAGTATGGCTGGGGAGTAGGGAGTAGGGAGTAGGGAGTGGGTTAAAACCCTTTTGCTGTATCCCTTTATGTCTTAACCTCTTTGGCGGTTGCTATATCAAACAGATGTGGTAGATATGCTGGCAAATGCTTTCGGTATAACTGCACAATTAGGCTTTGCAGTCAATCATCACCCAGATATAACTGAGCCAATTTCAGCGTGACTACTGCATTTAAAAACATACCAAGTATTTTCAGGAAAATATGGCAATTGATTGTAGTTTTACGACCTTTACTTCAGAAACACCTGAGATAGTTTGCTTGTCTAATTGGCGTTGGAATTCTGTTCACCCCAGATTAAAACATATTTTAAGTCGCTGTACTTCACAACGGCGAGTATTTTTTATCGAGCAGGTAATTTTTACTGACCAACGGCTGGGGCGGTTAGATGTTAGACAAGACAAGAGTGGTTTAGTGGTGGTGATTCCATCTCTGCCAAAAGGACTGAGTGAGGAGGAGATAAACGCAGAGTTACAGAAATTGCTCAATGCTTTTTTTTCAGAGAATCATCTTGACAATTACATTTTCTGGTATTGTACATCCAAAGCGATCGCCTTTACTCGGAACCTACAACCCCAGGCAGTGATATACGATTGCATGGATGAGTTACCCACAATTAAAAGCATACCTCCGGCACTCCAGGAATACGAGAGTGAAATGTTCTTGATTGCAGACTTGGTGTTTATTATCGGCGAACAAAGTAGCCAAGCCATTCAGGTACATCAACACCCGAATATCTATGCGTTTCCTATTAGCGGTGATTGCGATCGCACTTGGCATACAATGATGAAGCTGATAGATTTTGCCATTGCAGCGCGTCAGAAACAAGACACAAGCCATACCCAGAAGGCAATACAGAGTTACAAAGCACCAGAAACCTTGAAAACAGATTGGCAATTTGATTACTTAATTGTGGGCGCGGGATTTTCTGGAAGCGTGATTGCCGAACGTTTGGCGCGTCAGTGTGGTAAAAAGGTGCTAGTTGTGGACAAGCGCAATCACATTGGTGGTAATGCTTACGATTATTATGATAATTATGGCATTCTCATCCATAAATACGGTCCCCACATCTTTCACACCAACTCCCAAGAAGTCTTTGAATACCTTTCACAGTTTACTCAGTGGCGACCTTACCAACATCGCGTTTTGAGTAGCGTTGATGGGCAAATGTTGCCTCTCCCCATCAATTTGGACAGCATTAACCAACTTTATGGAATGAACCTGAATTCATTTGAGGTGGATGAGTTCTTTAAATGTATTGCGGAACCAAAAGAATACATCCGCACATCAGAAGATGCCATAGTCAGCAAAGTTGGTAAAGAACTGTATAAAAAATTCTTCCAAGGCTACATTCGCAAGCAATGGGGACTCGACCCTTCAGAGTTAGATAAATCAGTCATTCCTAAGATTCCCACCCGTAACAACCGCGACAACCGATATTTCACTGACACCTATCAAGCAATGCCTCTGCAAGGCTATACTCGGATGTTCGAGAAGATGTTAGACCATCCCAATATTAAGGTGATGCTGAACACCGATTACCGGGAAATTGAGCAGGTAATCCCTTGGCGTGAGATGGTTTATACCGGGGCGATTGATAAATTTTTCGATTATCGCTATGGCAAATTACCTTATAGGTCAATTCATTTCCAGCACGAGACACATAATACCCCTGTGTTTCAACCAGCGCCAGTAATTAACTATCCCAATGAACATTTGTATACTCGTGTGACAGAGTTTAAGTATTTAACTGGACAGGAACACAATAAAACTAGCATTGTTTATGAGTTTCCCCAGGCGGAAGGTGAACCCTATTATCCTATACCCCGTCCTGAGAATCATGAAATTTACAAGAAATACAAGGCGTTGGCAGATTCGATGTCAGGGGTGTATTTTGTGGGACGGTTAGCGACTTATAAATATTACAATATGGATGAATGTGTGGCTCAGTCCCTCTATGTGTTTCAACAAATCAAGTCTGTGAAAATGGTAAATAGTAATTAGTTTTCACCCATGACAGCACCTTGTAGAGACGGCGATTTATCGCGTCTCGAAAATGTAAATTATGTATTGATTATAATAAGATATAGGAATCCGGTTTGATTTATGAAAAAATTAAGTATCGTAGTGGACTGACAAGGCTAAAATGTTGCAATAGATTTTTGAGAAAATTGAGATAAATCAATGTTTTCTGATTTTTCCTAATGCACTATTTTAAGCTTGTCACGCCAGTAGTGGCGTGACAAGCTTAAAATGTTGCAATAGAATGGAGGAAAAAAAAGGAGAAATTGATGGGGAGAGGTCGGAGAGATAAAGTAATATTATATACAGAAAAAAGACAAAGATTAGAAGCGATCGCTCGCAACGGACAGGCCCCAGCCAAAAAAATATTGCACGCACAGGTGTTGTTAATGTGCGACGAGGGAGAGGGTGCAAGGAAAAAATGGACAGATGAAGAAATAAGTATAGCCTTAAGGGTTCATCGCAATACGGTGGCAAGAATTAGGAAGAGGTTCCTTGAAAATGGAGAAGAACCTGCCTTAAATCGTTATCAGAGGTTAAAACCACCAAATCCCAGCAAGATAGATGGTTATACTGAAGCCCAAATCATCGCATTATGTTGTTCTGAACCTCCCACGGGGCAAGCACACTGGAGTCTAAGATTACTGACGCAAGAAATTCAAAACCGAAAAATTGTCATAGAAATTTCTAGGGAGACGATTAGAAAGACATTAAAAAAAACAAATTACGCCCCTGGAAAACAGAAAGATTTTGTATTCCCGAACGGGATTTAGCACGTTTTGTGTCTCAAATGGAAGTAGTTTTAGACCTTTATAGCCAAGAACATAGTGATTTGGAACCTTTAGTCTGTATGGATGAAGCTTCTAGACAATTAACCGGGCATCTTTATGAGCCAAAACCAATGGAACCTGGTAAAGATGCAAAAGAAGATTATCACTATACTCGTGAAGGAGTCCAAGCTTTGTTCATGTTTTTCGACCCCATCAGAGGTTGGCGACGTGTCAGCAATCGCGCTCATCGGACTCGTGTTGATTGGGCTGAAGAAGTCCGTCAACTATTAGATGAAGACTATCCCCAAGCCACCAAGGTCAAATTGCTATGTGACAACCTGAATACTCATAGCATTACATCACTTTACGAAGCTTTTCCCGCACCAGAAGCTCACCGCTTGGCTAGGAGACTGGAGATTTATTACACTCCTCGCAATGGAAGCTGGCTCAATGTTGCCGAGATTGAATTAAGCGTTTTAAGCCAACAGTGCCTAGACCGACGAATTCCTAGTATTTGTCAACTATCTAGAGAATTGACCGCTTGGCAAAACGAACGTAACCGCACCGCAGGTAAAGTTATTTGGCGTTTTACTACTGATGATGCTCGTATCAAACTTAAACATCTTTACCCAGTGTTTGAAACTCACAAAATCGTTGATTCTAATGCAACATTTTAAGCTTGCCACGCTACTACTGGCGTGGCAAGCTTAAAATGTTGCATTATATTTCTCTTGTGGAACAGGCATCTTGCCTGTTCTGGGCGGGCAGGATGCCCACCCCACAATAGTTTTGTCTATTGCACTATTTTAGGCTTGTCAGTCCACTACATATACTGAGATTTTTTCAATAATCAAATCGGATTCCTATATTAGGTCTGTGTAAGCTCTATGATTGGTTAAAAGTGCCACATCTAAGTATTGGGGAGTGTGAGGAATGTCAAATCTTGTTAAACGTAAATTCCGAAAACGTCAACTCAAACGCCGTCCCTTGGGCTTAATTGTGGTAATTTTAGCTTGGAGTCTGGCTATGGGCTGGCTGCTTTCCCTTGCCACTAGCGCTCACAGTGCTACTCCCACATCAGAAATTGGTACAGTTGACGTAATACCCGCACAGTATCAATTAGGGAAACAGCTATATCTAGATAACTGCTCTACTTGTCACATAGCTGTCCCACCAGAAGTTTTACCCTCCCAAACCTGGAGAAATCTTTTACAAGACTCACAGCACTACGGCGCACAACTTACACCTTTAATCGATCCTCCCCGTATCCTCGTTTGGCAATATCTTTCTACTTTTTCACGTACACAGCGACAAGACGAAGCTACACCCTATCGCGTCAATTCTTCACGTTATTTTAAGGCTTTGCATCCCCAAGTTGATTTACCCCGTCCTGTTGAACTCAGCAGTTGTGTGAGTTGTCATCCGGGCGCGAGGGATTTTAATTTTCGCCGATTGAGTGGGGAGTGGGAAGAGGCAGGGGCGCAGGGAGCAGGGAGCAGGGGGGAAGAGGCAGGGGTGCAGGGCGCAGGGCGCAGGGGGGAGAAGACGGTAACTTCCCAATGACCAATGACCAATGACCAATGACCAGACTGCCTGACTCAGTTGTGGGCAAAATGATACTATTAGATTAGTTTGAAATTTAAACTGAAAAATTAAACCAATCGGTTTCATAAATGATTGGATCTACCTTTTGCTGTTTTTGAGTTAATTCTGACTTTCTACCCGTCTAAAACCTAAATGGCTGGATTGGGTTAAATTCTTATAATCAATACAAAAACTTTATTCACCGTAACCCTTGACTTATTTCCATAATCTGCCATGCTAAAACTTTTGTTGGGCGATCCCAACGCTCGTAAGCTTAAAAAATACCAACCTTACATTAGTGAAATTAACCTCTTAGAGGAAGACATTGCAGCCCTTTCTGATGAGGATTTAAAAGGCAAAACCGGAGAATTTAAAGAGCGACTTGCCAAAGGCGAAACGCTGGATGATATTCTGCCGGAAGCTTTTGCTGTGGTCAGAGAAGCCGGAAGGCGAGTCTTGGGATTGCGGCATTTTGATGTCCAGATGTTGGGCGGTGTCATCCTACACTCTGGGCAAATTGCGGAAATGAAAACCGGAGAAGGTAAAACTCTGGTGGCTACTTTACCGAGTTATTTAAATGCTCTAACTGGTAAAGGTGTACACGTAATTACCGTTAACGATTACCTGGCTCGTCGGGATGCTGAATGGATGGGACAGGTGCATCGGTTTCTGGGTTTGAGTGTGGGGCTGATTCAGTCGAGCATGATTCCCAGTGAACGCCAAAAAAACTATGAGTGCGATATCACTTATGTCACCAATAGTGAGATCGGTTTTGACTACCTGCGGGACAATATGGCTACATCAATGGCTGATGTGGTACAACGCCCGTTTAACTATTGTGTGATTGACGAGGTAGACTCGATTTTAGTTGATGAGGCGCGGACACCGCTAATTATTTCTGGACAGGTAGAAAGACCTACAGAAAAATACCTCCAAGCTGCTGAAATTGCTTCCAGACTGCAAGTAGATGAGCATTACGAGGTTGATGAAAAAGCTCGTAACGTGCTGTTAACTGATGAAGGTTTCGCGGAATCAGAAAATCTTTTGGGAGTTACAGATTTATTTGACCCGGAAGATCCTTGGGCGCATTTCATGTTCAATGCTATTAAAGCTAAGGAACTTTTCCTGAAGGACAAACACTACATCGTTGGGAACAAGGAAGTGGTAATTGTCGATGAATTTACCGGGAGGGTGTTGCCTGGAAGGCGTTGGAGTGATGGTTTACACCAAGCAATTGAAGCGAAAGAACACGTAGAGATTCAACCGGAAACTCAAACCCTGGCGACAATTACTTATCAAAATTTGTTCTTGCTTTATCCTAAGTTAGGTGGGATGACAGGAACGGCAAAAACTGAAGAGCCGGAATTTGAAAAAATCTACAAATTAGAAGTTGCGGTAATTCCTACCAATAGAATCAGAAGACGGCAAGATTGGCCGGATATGGTGTTTAAAACCGAACCGGGGAAATGGCGGGCGATCGCGGGAGAATGTGCGGAAATGCACGAACTCGGCAGACCTGTCCTGGTAGGAACCACCAGTGTGGAAAAATCGGAATATCTCAGTCAGTTGCTCAAACAGATGGAGATTCCCCACGAACTGCTCAACGCTCGACCAGAAAACGTGGAACGGGAAGCGGAAATTGTCGCCCAAGCCGGACGCAGAGGTGCTGTAACCATCGCCACCAACATGGCTGGTAGAGGTACAGACATCATTTTGGGTGGTAACTCCGAATACATGGCACGTCTGAAGCTGCGAGAATACTTTATGCCGCGAATTGTCAGGCCAGAAGATGAAGATGTTTTTGGTGTACAAAAAGCTGCTGGCTTGCCTACAGGACACGGTGGTGGTCAAGGTTTTGTTCCTGGGAAGAAAATCAAAACTTGGCGAGCTTCACCAGAAATTTTCCCCACTGAACTGACAAAGGAAACTGAACAGTTATTAAAAGATGCGGTGGAAGTCGCTGTGCGGGAGTATGGCGATCGCAGTTTACCGGAACTGGAAGCCGAAGATAAGGTGGCTGTAGCAGCTGAAAAAGCTCCCATTGACGACCCTGTAATTCTGAGGTTGCGGGAAGCTTACAAGCGTGTGAAGGAAGAATACGAACAATTTACCGAAACTGAACACAATGAGGTAGTTGAGTTAGGTGGTTTGCACGTAATTGGTACAGAACGCCACGAATCACGGCGGATTGATAACCAATTGCGGGGACGGGCGGGACGACAAGGAGACCCCGGTTCGACACGATTCTTCCTGAGTTTAGAGGATAACTTACTGCGGATCTTTGGAGGCGATCGCGTCGCTGGATTAATGAATGCTTTCCAAGTAGAGGAAGATATGCCCATTGAATCCGGGATGCTGACTCGCAGTTTGGAAGGCGCACAGAAAAAAGTCGAAACCTACTACTACGACATCCGTAAACAGGTGTTTGAGTACGACGAGGTAATGAATAACCAACGTCGCGCCATCTACGCCGAACGTCGTCGGGTGTTGGAAGGTCAGGACTTGAAAGAACAGGTAATCAAGTACGCCGAAAAAACGATGGATGAAATCGTTGATTTCTACATCAACCCAGACTTACCCTCGGAAGAGTGGGAGTTACAAAAGTTGGTGGATAAAGTCAAGGAATTTGTCTATCTGCTAGCGGACATGGAACCAAGTCAGTTAGAGGATATGAGCATGAGCGAGATTAAGGCTTTTCTCCATGAACAAGTGCGAATTGCCTATGACCTCAAAGAAGCACAAATTGACCAAATTCAACCGGGACTCATGCGACAAGCTGAAAGGTTCTTTATCTTGCAGCGCATTGATACTCTGTGGCGCGAACACCTGCAACAAATGGATGCTTTGCGCGAATCAGTAGGTTTGCGTGGTTATGGGCAGAAAGACCCGTTGATTGAGTACAAGAGCGAGGGTTATGAACTGTTCTTGGATATGATGGTCAACATCCGCCGAGATGTAGTTTACTCGTTGTTTATGTTCCAGCCTCAGCAGTCGGCTCCTGTGGTGCAACCATCATCTGAGATGGTGTAAAAAAAAAGTTTTTTTTCACCCACCAGATGCACAAGGCGCAGAGAGAGTTCTCTGCGCCTTTAGTTTATAGGACTTACGCATTGACAATAAATCCCAAATATGTGTAACACTAAAAAGAACACATTTCGTAGGGGTTTAGCAATGCTAAACCCCTACCACACGGGTATATTTACTATCAACATAATCATTGTTCAAAGCCGGAAATTGGCTATTTTAGTAACATCATACCATGATTAATTTGTACAGTGCGTAAGTCCTATGTTATTGGTTTTTGGATTCTAGCACTCTGACTTTCTCAATCAGTGTTGCAATTTGGATGCGCTGATCTCTTAAAGCAATGAGTAATAGTGATGTTTGTATCTGTTGGTCTTTAACAGCTTTAGTTAATACAGCCACAATATCAACAGGACTAATTGCCGTATTATCACTTGATGTCAGCAAACTGGGAACATTTTCCGACAAAAATCCAGCCTGAATCTCTTTATCTACGCTGTTTTTGTAATTGAATTTGATTGGTTTTATAGTTTTTAGTATTTCCGTTACCTCTTGACTAGATAACTCGGTAATATTCTCCTTCAATTCCCTTGATGAATCTTGGAAAATTCTGCCATTCACTCTCAGATTGCCATCTATATATAATTTAGCATCTGAAGCAGAGACCGAATCGCCTATACTCACATTACCTTTTGTGGTCAAAAGCATCTGAGTTTTGCCATTTGTTTGTAATGATAAATTGGTATCACTACTAATGACTCCAGATTGGATTTGAATACTTTTATCGAAGTAATAACCATTCAGGTTAGTTTGGAAGTGAGATAAATTATCCTCTCCTGCACTGATATCTAGAAAACGAGCAGTTTTACCAATTCTTACAACACCATCAACTTGTAACTTCTGGTCAGGCTCATCTATTCCAATGCCGACATTTCCATCTAAGTTTAAAATAGAAAGGTGAGTTTTACCATTTGTTTGTAATGATAAATTGACATCACTACTAATGACTCCAGATTGGATTTGAATACCTTGATCGAAATAGTAACCATTCAGGTTAGTTTGGAAGTGAGATAAATTATCCTCTCCTGCACTGATATCTAGAAAACTAGCAGTTTTACCAATTCTCACAACACCATCAACTTGTAGTTTCTGGTCAGGCTCATCTATTCCAATGCCGACATTTCCATCTAAGTTTAAAATAGAAAGGTGAGTTTTACCATTTGTTTGTAATGATAAATTGACATCACTGCTAATGACTCCAGATTGGATTTGAATACCTTGATCGAAATAGTAACCATTCAGGTTAGTTTGGAAGTGAGATAAATTATCCTCTCCTGCACTGATATCTAGAAAACGAGCAGTTTTACCAATTCTCACAACACCATCAACTTGTAGTTTCTGGTCAGGCTCATCTATTCCAATGCCGACATTTCCATCTAAGTTTAAAATAGAAAGGTGAGTTTTACCATTTGTTTGTAATGATAAATTGGTATCACTACTAATGACTCCAGATTGGATTTGAATACTTTTATCGAAGTAATAACCATTCAGGTTAGTTTGGAAGTGAGATAAATTATCCTCTCCTGCACTGATATCTAGAAAACTAGCAGTTTTACCAATTCTTACAACACCATCAACTTGTAGTTTCTGGTCAGGCTCATCTATTCCAATGCCGACATTTCCATCTAAGTTTAAAATAGAAAGGTGAGTTTTACCATTTGTTTGTAATGATAAATTGGCATCACTACTAATGACTCCAGATTGGATTTGAATACCTTGATCGAAATAGTAACCATTCAGGTTAGTTTGGAAGTGAGATAAATTATCCTCTCCTGCACTGATATCTAGAAAACTAGCAGTTTTACCAATTCTCACAACACCATCAACTTGTAGCTTCTGGTCAGGCTCATCTATTCCAATGCCGACATTTCCATCTAAGTTTAAAATAGAAAGGTGAGTTTTACCATTTGTTTGTAATGATAAATTGACATCACTACTAATGACTCCAGATTGGATTTGAATACCTTGATCGAAATAGTAACCATTCAGGTTAGTTTTGAAGTGAGATAAATTATCCTCTCCTGCACTGATATCTAGAAAACGAGCAGTTTTACCAATTCTCACAACACCATCAACTTGTAGCTTCTGGTCAGGATCATCTATTCCAATGCCGACATTTCCATCTAAGTTTAAAATAGAAAGGTGAGTTTTACCATTTGTTTGTAATGATAAATTGACATCACTACTAATGACTCCCGATTGGATTTGAATACCTTTATCAAAGTAGTAACCATTCAGGTTAGTTTTGAAGTGAGATTTATCATTTTCCGTAGTGATATCCAGAAAATTTGCAGTTTGACCATCACTAATTACTCCATTTTGAATACGAATGCCTTTATCAAAGTAGTAACCATCTAAATTAGTGGTAAATTGCATCCATTGGTCTATCTGTGGTGCAATATTCACTGACTTTGTACCATTACTAATACAGACATTCCCATCAATATGCAGTGTTGCTTCAGGTTCTTTTGTCCCAATGCCGACTTTACCACCGTTAGTAACGTAAAGATTAGCTTGAATTTCCAGATCACCAGTCATGGTATCACCAGTTTTATCCAAGCAATTTACCAAAGAGGGGAAAGTAGGACGATAGTCACGGGGAAGGGTAAAAGTACCGTTATTGTACTTCAGCAATGCTAGAGGAGAATAGTGGTGTTTGATTCCAAGCGATCGCTGTTTAATTGGTTCTGCTGCATAGGGCCAATCAATATCTTTGATATAAGCACGTGCCGGAATTAGCCAATAATCACCAGTTTTATATGTAGATTCTGAATCAAATTGGATATAAATTCCCTGTTCTAACTCAATCCAATTAGGGGAAACTTTAATTTCAGCTTCTTTTGTAACTTGGTCTTCTTGCCAACCTATCACCTTCAGATTTTTTTTACCAGAAAATTGTGATTCTATAGGATCACCAACTACATCAAGCTGTTTATTTAATACTTTTATTAACCGGAATAACTTACCTGGCTCATTTTTTAATTCCTGTTCTTCATCAATAATTTCTACCCATTGATTAGGCTTAAATGACTGCAAATCATCTCTACCAACATTACTAATATCAATAGTATTTCCGGCAATGCTTTCAATACCACTAACCGTTACACCATTATTCCGCGCCCACTTAAATGTTGCTGACTTAATATCACCAGATTGATGAATTTCCACCCGATATAATTGATTCTCTGAACCTAGATAACCATTTTTGGGTTTAACTAATTCTCCTTTTGAAACACTATTAGCAGTAGCAGCATTTAAATAAACTTGGCGGTCTATATTTAAATCATTTGCAAAAAATTGCCAGTTTGTAATCTCATTATTCTGTACATCTTCATCAGGTACTCGCATCAATTTTACCTGCCAAATGGTTTTAGTGCGGGTAGCAGTGTCAAGTCCTTTGAGTGCCGATTCACGAATTTCTGGGTCTTCCAATGCAGTAATATCACGTTCCCAGACATCTATATAAGCTAGATAAAATTTATCTTGAATTAATTCGGGTGAGTTGGGGTTGGGATAGTCTAATTGTGTTTTGTAAGTTGTATTTTGTTCTAATTCGCAAATAATCCCATTCACATACATTTTGCCAGCATTTATCTGAAAATCTGATGCTGACTCAGAGACATCAATTCTAAAACTGTCACTATTTTTAAGGACACCACTATCACCAATCACATATTTGGCTAGAGATTGGGTGAGATAATTTTGAATATCAACTTGTTCATTCCAATCAGCATCTAATTGTAGTCGTCCCTGTTGCATCCGCACGGCTTGATAATGTTTTTCAGGACGAAATGTCAACCGAGTAATATCACCTTTCATAATTGATTATTTCCTTAACTTTGATAAAAAATTCCTGCTTCTAGTCCAAACCTGAGATATTCATTGAGACTAGCACGTAAATTTGTTTCCCGTTGCGGTTGTTGTAGATAGTTAAACACACCCATTTCGGAATTGTCTTCTGCACCAGTACTTATCTCTGGGATAGAAACTTCTTGAAGTTGAGCATAATTAGGTTGACCATATTCTTCAGATGTAAAACTGGGTTTATAATTCATCAAAATAATACTTTGTTCATCAAATCCATCAAAGCCATGATTGATTTCTAGCCAATTATTGCCATTATCTTGGGAATATAAAACATTCCCCGCAAATGTTCCTGCATAAATGTAATTATTATGAGGATTTATGGCAAAGGTGGTAATTGCAGTCAAGTTTGTGGTAATTTGTTGCCAAGTATTACCATGATCTTTAGATATAAATATATTACCTCCCATCGTGCCTGTTAAGAGATAGTTGATACTAAATGTGGTTTCTGGAGGTAAATTATCACTAAAAGCCGCATCAATTGTCAGAATGTTATTTTCCTCAATAGCGATGATTGTTCTAGTTTGATTATTAATATTAATCACGCTACCTTTGGCTAATTCTGTGTTGAAGGCGGTATGAATACCCGTGATTTTTGTGCCATTGCTAGAAATAGTCCCTGTTCCCGGTTTGGTATATGTTGTCAAGACGGTAATATCTGTATCAGTTAAGCCATGATTAACTAGTTGCCATTTTTGACAATCATTCTGAGAACGAAAAATACCATCTCTTGTTCCGATAAAAATTTGTCCATTATATTGATTAATGGCTAAAGCTGTAACATGACGATTGGGTAAATTGCGATTGAGTGCAGTCCAAAGATTACCATTATTCTTTGAACGATAAAAACCAGCCTCTGTTCCAGCAAAAATCTCGCCGTTATGATGATTAACTATTAAGTCTTGAATCTGGCGATTTTGTAAACCAAAATTTATGGGTTGCCAATTCTGGCTATTATCTTGAGAACGAAAAACTCCGCTACCAGTTCCGACCAAAATATACTGGGTTTTCAAGGTTGTTTCAGCAGGTAAATCACTACTGAATGGTGCATTGATTTCCAGAACAGTATCAGAGCTAATTTTCGTGATAATTCTCGTTTCACCTGCGGCAATAATTAGACTATCTTTTCTCAGTTGTTTGGTGAATTTTGTCCCCTCTCCTGTGATTTGCATACCTGCACTGGTAATGACACCTGTAACAGATTGATTATAGGCAACTAAGGCAGTAATATTAGTAGCTACGAGTGGGGATATCTTGTCCATTAATTGTAACTGTATTACTCAAATTCCAAGTTTCACCATTATCTAGAGATTTAAAAATACCACCATCAGTTGTACCAGCTAAGATTAAATCTGTACCTGCGATGTCAGTGGGAATATTAGCCAGCAGTTTAGTAACATTTTGGTTAGTTAAATTAGGATTAATCTGTTGCCAGATATGATGATTATTTAAATAATATATCCCCTTACCAGCAGTGCCAGCAAAAACCTTTCCGGTAGTGTGATTAATAGCTAAAGAGGTAATATTTGCGGGTAAATTAGCAACTTTTTGTAAAGCTAAATCTGGTTGACAGCGATAGCGACTGGGTGTGCGGGAACCATAGGGTAAATAACAAAATCTGATGCAACCAATCTGCGTACGAAGGACAGTTACTGTTTCATTAAAAATACTGTTGCTAGCTTCTAAGCTGCTAACATTGATTCTGCCAAAAACTGTAGTGCGATTAATATCAACTTTGGTTCCTAAAGCAGTAATTGCACTATGATTACCTTGATAGGTTTGATTATTCGTGTACCCAGTTTTATCTATAATACTATCGATGATTTTTAACTGTGGTACTGTATCAGCTAAGAGGATACTGCCAGAAATACTGTTAGCAATGAAAACTTTTAATTTGATATTATCTGTTTCTTCGTCGCTGGCTTCTAAATTCCATAAGTGCTGTTCATCTGTTTCTGGTATGTTTAGATATTGCCATTTTTGAGTAAATTCTTGTAAAAAAGAGAAGCCACGAGCTAATTTTTGGAAAGCAAATTGAAACAGTTTAGTGAGATTGTTGGGAGAATCAGCGCTATCATCACCTATTCCTAAGATGAGAATCTGCTGAATAAAGCTGAGAAAATAAATGATGATTGCTAGTAGTGAAAAATCGTTCTCTGACTCTATATCTGATTCTAATTTACGTTCAGCTTGTTCTACAGTCAATGCTGCTGTTTTAGATAACAATGTACAATTGACTATGTGTAATTTTTTGAGATTTCCCGGCAAAATAGTAATTTTACCTTCTACTAGCAAACCATCGAGAATAATTTCACCGGGGTTAGTATTTTTGTTAGCAGTACCCTTGACTAATAATTTACCTTGTAAATGCGGTTGGCGTTCATTAGCAGCTACAATTTTTAACGTTTTATCGGCGGGAATTGCTACAGTAAAGTTACCCTGATAAGTGTGGTTGTCTCTGAGGGTAATTACTCCCATTTCTACATCTGGAATAATATCTATTTTGCCTTGGGGGGTAATATATATAATTGCTTTTTGGTTAGGATTAATGTTAAAATCTAAAGTAGATGATTTATCTATTTGAATAAGTTTAGCTTTGCTATTTACGGCTTTACCAGGAGATATTTGTAATTGTTTGGCAAGAGGATTGACTAATTTTACTTCTAAGCCATGAATGATTCCTGGCTGAAACTGTGGTGCAATTGTTGTATCAGCTTCGGCAATTTCTCCTATGGGGTTAATGACTAATTTGGCTAATAATATACCTGTTGTTGTAGAAATTTCGGCTGGAGGAATAAATTTAAGTTGCCATTTTGGTTCTTCTGTGGCTACTTTATAGAAAATAACTAAATATACTGTTTGGTTAGGGTATTTTCTCAAACTTACCGGGTAGTTAATACCCAGATAAATCCGATTTCCTTGATTGTCTACAGCCGTACCAGATGCGATATTGATTGTATCAGCTTTTTTCTTGGCTGTGATAGTTAAACCGTTAACTACACCTGGTTGAAAATTTGCCAGATTTTCGTTATTTAATAAAGTAGTCTGGGATTGATTATTGCTATAAATTGATTGCAATTCTAAATAAATCTGTTCTTCGCAGTATTCCCAAGTTTTGACATTTTTATTCCATTCTTGGATGGCTGTTGCTAGGCTGGGAAAGGTAGGTTTTGCAGGTTGAGATTTTTTGTTGATAGCCGCCGGAGAAATTAGTTGAATGGGAGTAGAGGCGAAAACATGATTTTCTACTCGTTCTCTACTGTTATTTAAAATTTGTTGTTTAACATCCCACTGGAGAAAAGAGATAGATTGGGAGATGCTTAAACTTGAGCTACGATCATAAGTACCACCACCAATATCACCACTAAAAGCGTAGGAATAACTGACTTCTACGGTTTGAGGGGCTGATTTGGTAATTACAGCTAACCGTCCTAATTCGGGATCTACAATGGCTTGAATTTCAAATGTTTTTTCTGTTTGGTTATCACTAGTTTTATAAGTTTTAGTATGAGGATAAAGTTGCCAATTGTGTTTATCCCATTTATTTAAGTCATCAATGAGAATATATTCGGGGGAAATTGATTGATGATTGAGAAAAACTTGTAAAACTGGGTTATTGCCAAAATAGCTATTACTTGATGGGATTTTTCCATCAGTGATTAACTGACGACGGGCTTCTAATTCTGCAACTAGGGTTAAACGACGTAAGGACGTGGGTAAATTGATTTCGGAGGCGAGACTGGTAATTTCTGTTTCTGTTTGCGGTTGGTTAAACAGGGGAATATCAATACCTAATGCATTAAAAGTATAGTAGCGTCCTTGACTTTTAGTGTCTGCGAATTTAATTGGACGTGCAGTTACCCTCTGAATGGGATAGCTTTTGAGTCGCCATAAAAATATGCCAATGTTGGCAATATTATATTTACCGCCTTGATTGCTGATGTTACGAATTTCTACGGTATGCGCTACCGATTCTTCAAAGGGAGTTCCGATAGCGTCAATTTTGCGAGATTGGCGGATGTCTGCAAAAACGTTATTCGTCTGGAGATTATTTAAATTTTGGCTGGTGCTGACTAACTTAAAGAACTCTACCACACGCGATCGCCAGCCAGTGATATCTGCAATCAATTGTTCTAGCACTGGTGCAGTACCTTTGCGGTTACGATATGCTAAGGTATTCGCTACATAAGCACGTCGTTCTTGTCCATAGGTGCGGCTTTGCTCAGTATATAAAGTAACAGCTAACAAGTCACCAATATAAGGTACTACCCACTCGTCGCAGGTTTCAATAAACCAGTTTTCATATAAATTGGCAATATCGGTTTCAACAATTTCTAGTTCCTGTTCAATGACACCGAGTAAGGCGCGTAAAGAACCGCCTTGGGTTTCATCTCGGATACGGTAAATTGCTGGTATTAGGTTGTATAGGCGTTCTGGGTTGGGGTTGTTCATGTTGGTGAGTGGGGAGTGGGGAGTGGGGAGTGGGGAAGAAGATTTGTACTGATTTCTTTCTTCCTTTGCGCCTTTGCGTGAGATTTAAAATTGATTAACTAAAATGATACCTTGAGGATTGAGTAATAATAACTGTGCTGGTAAAATTTTAGTCTGTCGTTCATCCCAAGTTGCTGTAGCTGCTGCTAGGGATGATTCCAAAGTTTTGGCGCGAGAGGAGAGATAAAGTGCATCTAAATCAACTGCAACCACACCTGTGATATTCTGGATAGCAGCGATAGCCTCTGAAGTAGTCACAGATTGTCCAAAACTCCGCCTTTCAAAGGAGAATGTTTCCTGTAATGCGGTGCGAATTTCTGCTAATACTGGTTTGACTTCCCGTCGAGAATCTATCAAAATTTTAGCCTCCAAATTAAACAGCAATGGTTGATAGCTACCGATTTGCACATCTATTTGTTCCGGGGCGCGACTATCGGCGATCGCTTGCACTAAATTGGTGTAAAGTTGAGAATCTGGCGTTACTGCTTTCCCATTCACAGCCGCAATGGTAATATAAATAATGGGAATGGACTGATTAGGTATCACTTCCGCCTTGGCTTTACCAATACCAGAAAAAGCCCGGCTAAAATCTTCAAAGTCTTGCAGAGAAACAATTCTATCCAAGGTACGAACAGTCAACGGTGCGCTGGTTCGGGCTTCATTCAATGCTTCTCTGGCAGCTGCGCCTGTTGCAGGTACGGGATTTGTCACTTCCCGAATTCCCAAAGGTCGAGTTTTCAGCAAACTCAAACTATCCTGTGCAACTTCTCCGGCTAACCCAATACCGCTACGATAACGCGCCATGATGTTTTCTAAACCACTGGGTAAACGTGCGCCTTTTTCACCATCTCCAAAGGTAATGGTAGTTGTGCCATCGTCATCAATGCGAGTAATATAATTTTGATCCAGGTGATTCAGTCCATATAATGAAGGGACTTCTTGCCAACGTACACCATCAATAAATAATTCTAAAGTAGTCTTAGCACCACTAGGAGTAGTTGCGGAAATGTAAGTAAGTGGTGGTTTATTTAATATAAAAGTCTGATTAGTTAAAGTACCATCACCGCTTCCTAAAACTTCCTCAATTGTCTCACCATGAGTTGCAGAAGTCACATTGGCGTAAATCACAGTTGTTGCAGGATCATAGCTGTTTTGTAATGCTTTAGTTAAAGTCAGAATCGGTTGTAATTGGTCATTTGGTGGTGTTTTGATTACACAAACTTCACTAACGATTTCATCATCTATTGCGGCTGGTTGTAAACTAATATTATCTTCTGGTGGAAATACTTCTACAAATCCTTCAAATCCGTTTCTATCCCGTAAGTTCCATATTTGGGATTTTGGTGGTGACAGCAATTGTAGTAAGTCGCCAATTTTCAATTTAACGCATGACAAGCCGTCAGGTGAGATTAAAATGCCAGCTTTCTCCATTTTGGCACGTATGCGCTTACCACTAACGATGATTGTTTTGTCAGGTTCTAACCCTGATACATACTCACTCAAATAAATCTGATTTTCTCGAATCGGATCATTGAATATTTTTTGTTGTTGAATTTCAATACTCAAGGTTTCATCGGCTAAATTTAAAATTTCACTTCGAGATAAAACTATCGTTTGACGCAGGTTAAAATCACTGGAATTTACACTATCTGCTGATACAATCCGAGTAATTTTATTATTTAATCCAAAGTCTCGACGTGTGACATTTAATGAACTTTCAACTAGACAAGGCTTTGCGCTTTGTCCATCTTCTGTTAATAAGACTATCCAGCTTTTGGGCAGAATTTTAAGATAAATATTGTCTAAATCTATTCCCTGATTGGAAATTTCAAAGTCAGGCCATTCTTGTTGTGCATCTTCTACAAATCCAGCAAAGGTACTACCAGCAAAGAAGTTGTTAGCTGTACCAATAATTGTGGTAATATTTACATCTACGCCAATGTCAATTTTAACTGTAGTCCATGTATCAGTATTTTGATTTTTCTCATGGCGAAAAATCCCGTTTTTACTTCCTGATAATAAGTATTGGCTATCTGAATTATAGGCTAAAGTCTTTGTCTGGGTATTTGAGCTAATTTCCACCCATTTTTTACCGTGATTGATAGAAGAGAAAATACCATTTTCTGTACCAGCAATTATATATATTACATTTTGAATGGTAAAATTAATTAGGGAATTAACTTGATAGTTTAATTTTTGAGGTTCCCAATTATCTCCGTTATCTGAAGAGCGATAAATTCTATCATCAGTTCCAGCGAATATATAGTAATTATTTTCAGTTTGATAAATCAGTAGAGACATTACCACTTTACCAATTAAGCCTTTAGCCGTCCAGTTTTTTCCTTGATCTGAGGATAAATAAATCCCATCATCTGTCCCAGCAAATATATAATTTATAGTTTCTGTTGTATCTGAATTATCTGGTATTTCTGTTGTATCTGAATTATCTGGTATTTCTGTCGTATCTGAATTATCTGGTATTTCTGTTGAATTATTAGTGGAAGTAATATAATAACTGACTAAAGAACGAATAACGGTGTTAGGTAAAGCTGTATTAATAGTATTGACATTTGTATTATTCTCACCTGTATATTCTACCCGCACGCTGCCCAAATTAATGGGAGTCCAATTTTCACCATAATCTTTAGAACTATATACACCACCGCCAGGAGTTCCGGCTAAAATATATCCCCGTGCATCAATATATAGGGTTTGAATAGTTAGATTTGTAATCCCAATATTGACAGATTTCCAGTTATTACCGTTATCTGTAGAGCGAAAAATACCTGCGCCTGATGTCCCGACAAACAAGTAATTATTAGTTGGATTTACGGCTAAACAACGAATATCAATTGTTGGTAAACCTGCGTTAATCGCTGTCCAATTACTATTATTACTACCGCGAAAAATGCCGCCTTTAATTGTACCTTGATAATCACGTTTAATTTCATTGGGCATATCTTGCCATTTGGGGGCATTATAACCAAATAAAGCGACTAGTTGGCGAAAGGCGAAAACTTGGGGATTTTGGAGGGGACTAGAAATTTCCGATGGTAACTGCTGTTCCCAGGTAATTTGCGTATAACCCATACCTGCATTTGTCTCTACTGTTGCTAAGGTGAGAAGATACCAAACATTTTCTTGAGGAATATTGTCAATTAATAAGATGCGATCGCCTGCTTGCAGTTGCGTATTTATACCCTGCAAATATAAAAGTTTAGTATCACTATTAACTTCTTGAGGTCTTGTCTGTCTAGGTTTAAGTAGATTCCACTGTACACGAGCGATAATTTCAGCACTGGTTTCAAAGGTTTGCGGAAGTTCATCTTCCCCCGGAATACTGACAATTTGTGTACCAGCAGGGACTGTAGCCATTCCCAAACTACCGGGCGCATCATCGACGGTAAAGGCTAAATAGGTACTCGCAGCTACACCGGGATCAAGTTCATAACCAATCGCCCTAGCTAATTCTAATACAGACCTCAGTTCGGTAGCAGTCTCGATAAAACCCTCATTGGCAATGCGTTCTTGGTAAAAAGTCAGGACATCAGCCATTACCGCCCAAGCATCTAAAATGGCGATCGCCGGATCATCAACAGCACGAGTTGTCAACTTTGCCAAGGGGGCAGTATTAGTGACATTATTTGCATATCGCGGTAAATTAGCTAATAGGCGATCGAGGAAACTAGCCCAATCACCAATACGGTAAGCCAGTGTTGGTAAACCAGGACGATTATAAATTTGTGGCGGTTTATCGGTGGGATTCATTATAAAACCAAGTAGACGAATTTTTATCTATACTTATCTGCGTTCATCTGCGTTCATCTGCGTTCGACTAATCTTTATATACCTATTAACCTGGGAATCCCTATAAATGCAAAATACTAAAATCCTCCCGACATTTCAAAAGAAATTCTGCCATTTTGTGGTGCGCTGGGGTGATTATCTAAAATACCAATTTCCAAACGCCCAAAATTAATTTCACCTGTTTCCAGTTCGTTCTGTGGCGGTTTTCCCCAACGCTGAAAACGTTGAGGATTCACAGAAACTACACCAGGAACTTGCATGGCTGCTGTAATCACTTGACTTAAGTATACAGGTTGACCAAATGAAAAGTTATCTGGGTGAAAAAATCCTAATTTCCCATCAGGTAAAATTTTATTACTAAAGGTAAATGTTTGTAATTCTTGCTGTACATTGTTGGCAAAATAATCCTCTGCTACTTGTACATCTAAGATAATATCTAAAGGGACAAAAATCGGAGCTTCAATAGCTACGTCTTGGGCTGCTAAACGGAAGCGTTCTAAAAAAGCCCCTAATTTCTCTTTGAAACTATCATCAACAGGTAAATTAGCTTGTCGATCTACAGTGATAAATATGGTGTACCAATTACCTGTCCACCGCCTCGTGGCTACGGCTTTACGAACTCCTGGATATAATTGAGCCACATCAGCATAATCGGATGCAGTTACAGCCCGTTTTTGGTTCCGAAATGCTTGCGGTGCATACAGCCGGACTTTTTCAATCGGTTCAGGATCAATACCTCCGGTAGCTGGTAAAGGGTTGCGTACCTGAGTAATCAAATTGGCTAAATCAGGGATTTGCGGATCAAGTAACGCTATGGCTTCTGCACCCACATTCCCAATAGTACCGTTACCAATGCGATAAATAGCCGAAAAATCAGTTTCTGGTTGTGGTTTTTTTCCTAATTTGTTATCTCCAAATCGCAGATAAGCCCGTTCATCGTCTTCTGTTTCCACGACAAATTCCCGCGCAAAACTATCACTATTGAGTAAATCTCTTTGAGGTTGCCAATAATATATTGTATCCAAATCGTCTTGTTCTGCTAACCAAATTTGAGGACGCACATCTCCTAGTTCCCAACTTAGTGCTTCCCTCGCTGGTGCAGTGGGGTCAAAAGCAGATTGACGATGATTATTAATAGTAATATCTTTGGTGTCAACTTCGCGAACATTGAAACGCACAAAACCTTGATGTGTCAAAGGTCCAAATTCTAATCTGGGATGATAGCGATTTTTGGCTGTCACTTCTGGAAGTTCTTCTTGCACCGTACAGCCATGATCTACTAAAACCACATTACCCCGTGCTACGCTAATATTAGTGTAGCGTTTACCGTTAACAATATTGCAAATCCACAAAGGAAAAGGTAAAGCATCTTCTTGATGCCATTGAATTTCCACAATCTCCTGATTTAATAATTCATCTCTGCTGAATTTCACCGCAGTTAACCGCACTGCATGACGATGTTCAGGATTAGCATCCGCTTTAATACCACTTTCTTTCCCCAGCACTTCTTCAAAAATCAATACATCCCCAGATTGAAGTTTGAGTTGATGATTTTTTAACGTTGTTTGAGTTGTTCCGACCGCTAAATAATAAGGTAAAAATTCTTCTGCATTACCCCAAGTATAAAACTCAATTTCGTTATGAGCCTCATATAAAGTAATATCGTGCATGGTTTCAAATACCTGCACTTGTTGTTGAATTAAAGCTTGATGATTATCTACAGATAATTGTTCTGTCCTAGTTAAAAATCTCATCCCAGGACGATTCGCACCGGAACCGAGTAAAACCTTACCATTACCTTGAGAACTAACTTGTAAAGTTACCCAAGCCCTGGCATTGCAACCATCGTGCATGAGATAATCAAGTAACCGCGCATGACGGCGAATTGATACCCGTTTGCGGGCTGTACCCAAATAGGCCTCTGTCGCCACAGCATCTTGATAATAACTCAGGCGATCGCCTGCATAAGCCAATAACTCCACCAGCATAACCCCCAAATCCGCCGGATTACGCTCTCGCCACTTCGGCATCGTCACCGTGAGACGGTCTAGCATCAACTGACGAAAACTAGCATAATCCTTCGCCAAATAATCTATCACTGGAGGCGTTGGTGTCGCTGCTGGTGGTAAATCTGCTGGAATTTTTTGGTCAAATTCACTTAACTCATTAACTTGAAAAGAAAATTCAATTTGTGACAACAGAGGATCAAAACCAGGAGGAGGCTGAGATATATCACTTAAATTATTGACTAAATATAATCTATAAGTAGATATACTAGGCTCACTCACCTTCACAACCAGAACATTCGCAAAAGTAGATACAGACTCCACAGACAAAGTTTGTCGTCGTTCATTCCCTGGAATCACCACATTTTCCCGATTCAAAGGCACACTTCCCGCAAGTGAGACACCATCCTCCTCACCAGGCAAATTATAGATAAAATGGACACTCAGAGTTTGTCTGTCCTTTGAAACCTCCACATAATCAATACCATTAACAACAGGTTGACCATCTGCACCCTTTGTCGTCCGAACCTTTTCCCGTCGTTGTTCAATTCCCGCCTGATTAATCAAACTGTGGTATCGAGTATTCATACACTTCTCAACTCTAACTCTCCGCGCCTAGTGGTCATCCAAACTCATACTTGCACTTAGCAACTAGGTTTATTTATGTGTGAACTTAATTCTTTCTTCCCTTGGCGCTCTTGGCGACTTGGCGGTTCGATAACTGCAATAATTAAAAATAGATAATTAGCTATCGCGAAAACTCCCCTATCTGTCGCTGCTGAGTACGTAAAACCACATACTGAACCTTCAATTGCAGAGTAGATTCCACCGTAGAAATTACCACCGCCTCAACCTCAATCACATCACCCAACCATTGTTCCAAAGCCCCCTTCACAATAAACTCAGTAGCAACACCCAACTCATCACTATTAGGTGAAAAAATCAGTTGTTGTAAATTACTCCCAAAATCAGGACGATTGACCCGTTCACCAGGACTAGTAAACAGCAGCTGTTCAATCATCTGCAAAATATGCTCATTCTCAGTCGCTGCGGCGACACGTCCACGTTGATCAATGCGAAAAGGATAAGCAATATCCATAATTACATACCTTTAACACGGGGTTGAGACAAGACAACCGTCAGAGGAGTACCCGTAGGAACACAGATAGCCTTGCTATCTAATAACAATACAGGCAAACCCATCACCTTGACACGCAAAGCCGCTAAAATCCAGTTGCCTACTATACAAGGGCCAACATTAGCCGGGGGAGGTGGATTAGCACAACCTGCAACCACATAAGGCGGTCCCTGAGTACAGACCGGCGCACCCATCACCCGGACACGGGGGTTAGGAACCGTGGGTTTAGCTTGTCCACCGTGGGCGCATAAGACTACACTGTTGACATTCAATAAAAATCCTGGCATCAAATCACCTCCAAAGCACCATTGTTGACATTCACACTCACAGGTGAAAGCTTCACATTAGCCGCACCATTACTTAATTCAATAGCACCCGGTGATACCTTGACGCTTGCAGGAGTGCTACTAAGTTCAACTCCAGAGGCGGTAATCTTGGCCTTAGCAGGCGAGTTACTTAACTCAATTCCTGAAGAAGTTGTTAACTTCACAGTTGCGGGAGAGCAAGTTAAATCAATACTATTGTTGGTCAACTTAATTTCAATAGAACTTTCTTTTAACTGAATATCATTTTGGTTAACCGTAATAGTAGAAGCATCACGATTTTTAACTTCAATCATATTTGCTGCTAACTTTATAGTAGTCTCATCCTGATTATTAATTTCTATTCCTTCAGCATTAAAAACCATCTTCAAAGGTCTGTCTACAATCGGTTTTTCCACCTCAATAGTCAAACCTTTATTATCACCCAAATTACTTAAAGTAAAAGTAATTCCCGCAGTTCTAAACACCTGAACTTTAGCAGGATCATTAACCTTAGCATTTTGAGGAAGTTCATTTTCTCCCCAAAAGCAACCAGTCCAAATGGGATAATCAGGATCGCCCCCTTCAAACTCCACCCAAACATTTGTACCTACAGGTGGAATCGTAAAAAAGCCGATATCCTTACCTGCATAAGGAGTACAAGGCATAGCCCAACTTTGCCGACCCTCCCCAAAAATAGCCGGAACACTCACCTGAACCCGACCTAAAAACAAAGGATCTTGATTAGCAGTAACCTGACCCCGATACTTCCCAAAAAATTGTGGCATAACTAATTACTAAAAAAAACTCCTCAAAACTCTCTGCGCCTCTGTTTACTGAGCGAAGTCGAAGTACGCGACTCTGCGCGAACCAACTAAACCTTCAAAACCCGTTTAGTCGTCCCCAAACCCTCACGAATAATAGTAAAACTTTGCTGATATTCTCCCTTTTTCAAAGTATGAGTTACAGACTTCACATAATAAAGACCATCATAGGTTTGACCAACCCCCCGCAAGCCCACCACACCCCGCAACTCTAATAAATCGCCGTAGCGGATTGTATTGAGTTTACCTGTAACCTCTACTACCTGATTTGTCGAATTATCAACTATTGCTTGAGCCTTAGCCCCAGCTTGTAAAGTTTGCCTTCCAGTTTCCCTAAATTGGGTTTTACGTAGGAGTTTCTGGTTATTCAGTGCAGGTTGTTGTGATAAATTAATGCGATCGCTACTTTTAGCCTGTACTGACTGAACTTGATTACTTTTGCGGTCTTGAACTCGACCAGCTACGGTGCTAGGAGATAAAGCATTATGCTGAAAATTAACTGATTCAACGTTAGTGTATGTCCCCATATTCACAGTTAACGCCTTTTGTGGGCTGGTTTTCCGCATCGGCGGTCCCCAATAGGCGGTATTTTTCCCAGAAGCTGGACCCGGTGTCACATAGAAGACATAATCAAAACGCTGCGCCAACTTTTGCAGATATTCCAAATCAGTACTTTGTTGTACTGGTATCCGTTCATTAATAGCAGGGCGATCAATTAACGGCGGTTTAATGACTTTGGGTATTAAACCATATTTGGCATAACTAGAGATAATTTGATTGACAATAATTGCTTCATCTTGAGCCGGATGTTCTACGGATTTTTCCTCCAAATCCATCATCACACTGACATCTTCACCAGTGATCGTAAATGTCGAACCACCGAGTTCCATACTGGGAGAGAATTGTTGATGAGTAATAATCCCATCCATCAGTACATGGGCGGAAGCATTTAAAGTCACAATTAAAATGAGACGATTCCCAGGTTTAAGCAAGGGATTATTGATCAATTGATAGTCTTGTTGGTCACTTTTACCAGACCTTCCCACCTGAAAGTTAATCTGAAATCCAGAGGGTTTTTCATCACTGTGAGTCACTTCCACCTGCACAAACGCCTCTATGAGCATTCTCGGAGCCGGTTTGGGGATATTTGCACCAATTAATACAGTCAAATTAATACCAAGTGGCATCACAGTCTCCTAAACTTGGGGAACTGGTACACGGATTCTTTGACCCAATTCAGCCGTCAGACTCTCTGGATTCATGGCATTATTGGCATCACACACCTGCCAAAATTGTTCGGGAACACCAAGGGTTTGGGCTGTAATTAAATCCAAGCGATCGCCCTGTTTCACCACCACCTCCTCTAAAACTGGTAAACTATTACCCTGGGGCAAAAAACGCCGACGTGTATAAGCAATTTTACGCCCATCAGCAGTAGTAAATTGGGATGTATCTAAATTGTAATAACGACTAGTATGATCAAACATAATTTACTGGAATAGATAATAAACAAGACATCTAAACTATATTACGTACGTTACCAATGCTACCTAACATAGCCATACGTTCCTTATTTTTCTGGTAACTCATAAATAACCGAGAACTTCTTTGACCCCAAGGCAAATCATCATAGCTGAGGACACGTAACCCCAAAGAGACTTTAGCTCGAATCGGGTTCAGATTCACATCATAGGCTTCTTCAGTAATATTGAAATCCGTTAAGCGTACTGGTAAAACCCGATTGAATCCCCAAACCAGCAAAGTCACAAATCCTTCTAGGGGAATAATTTCAATTTGTCCCTGTCCAGCGCGGGTCATATTACTCTGTACCTGACTACTTCTAGGGTAAATCAGCACTTCCAACGCCGAAAGTTGGGGGTAAATACCAAAAAGGATAGCATTAGGATCTTGCTTTTCTAACTGGTCAGTGGCATCAATTTCTACATCTAATTTAATAGTTTCAACTGGCGCTCCTTTCAGACGCAAAGACTCACTTTGAGCGCCCCCTTCATTTTCCAATGCTTGCACTTGGAGAGTGCGTGAGAGCGATTCTGGATTGTATTGGAAGGAGACTGTATTCACCACCATATTGGTAGTTGGAGACAGGGCAATAATCGCCCCTTTCAGCAGCCGAGGAGAACCGGGGAAAGTCGTCATTATTTTAAAGGAGGCAGGGGGGCAGGGTGCAGGGGGCAGGGGGGCAGGGAGCAGGGGGCAGGGGGGAGAAGAAAGAAAAATATTCCCCCCATATTTCGGACACTTTACTTAATTACGAATTACGAATTATTTTACGACTCACAATAACGCTTTGCTAGCAATTAACCCAGATTTGTAAACATCTTGACTAGATAGTTAACGTTAATTCATTACATCATATCTAGATTTATCAAAATCATGTAATATTTTATGCTATCAGCTTCTGAGAACACAATGAATCTGTGATTTTGATAGACTGATACAAATTGTGTCCTCAATTTGGTACTTTGCTGCAAATAGTCCCATTTATGAGTAAAATCTTGTCAGAAGTTTTGTTATAAAAAATTACTCAAACCCTCACCCTACGCGCTCAAGGTCACAAGGGCAGACCAGAGTATAAATTAAAATTATCCCCCACTCAGCACTTACAAAACCCATGAACCCTAACCCGATTAACTATCAAGCCATTGAATTATGGCAAACCTTGTCTGATAAAGATACAACTTTGACTTTCAAACAAGCTGCACTCAAGACTTGGAAGTTGCTCCAGCAAGCCGGGAGACTAGTTTTTTTAGTGACTCTGTTCTTTGTGGTAATTGTCGTCTGGTTGTGGAGTGTAGCTTACCGCAGTGGTAAAGACTTTCGCCACTGGTTAGAAACTGCTCAGGTATCACCTGAAAAACTTTTTTCTACAACCCTTGACATTTTGGTGGAACGACCAATCGCATGGTTGGTAAATTGGTCTGAGGCTAAACGTAAAGAATTACTGAGAACTCCAGAAGTAAAAGGATTGATATCCAACACTAAACCAAAATAAATTCAGGGTGGTATTGAATGTGAGATGGGATGGCCATCGACGGTGTGATCCCAATTCTATATAACGTTACGCGAATACGGTTCAGCGTAGCGTCTCACCTTCTCCCAAAGGGCTACCGTGTACACACAAGTCGGAAAATATTACCTGCACTCATTTTCTTTCGGTAGGGTGCGTTATGGACTTTAGTCCTAACGCACCGAAAATCTGGGATGGTGCGTTAGCCTTCGGCATAACACACCCTACTGGCGTGACAAGGCTAAAATGTTGCAATAGATTTTTGAGAAAATCGAGATAAATCAATGTTGTCTGCTTTTTCCTAATGCCCCATTTTAAGCTTGCCACGCTACTACTTTTAAAGGATTTGGGGTGATTTAATCAAAGGACGCAAAGTATACAAAGATAGAAAAAAAGACAGAATATTAATTATTTATTGGAGTTAACTCTGCTTCCCGTCGCCTGGGTACACTATAAGCCATGAAATCATAAGCCATATCTGTTTTGGGAAAAATTGCTCTGGCTTCATGAAGTAAATCTTTGAGTTCTATAATGTTTCCCGGCGCATAGCGGGGACTGAAATGTGTCATAATTAATTTATGCGCCCCAGCTACTAAGGCTGTTTGCGCTGCCATTGTGGTTGTAGAATGCAGTCGCTGAAAAGCTAAATCTGCGTCTTGATGGGCAAAGGTAGCTTCATGAATTAAGACATCGGCATCTTGCGCCAATTCTACTGCACCATCGGAATAAATCGTATCTGTACAATAAGCTATTTTGCGGCCAATTTCTGTTGGTCCACATAATTCAGTACCCTTAATTACTCGTCCATCTGTGAGTGTTACTGTTTCACCCCGCTTGAGTTGACCGTAAACTCTACCAGGGGGAATTTCTAAGGCTTTGGCTTTTTCGATATCAAAGCGTCCTGGGCGATCTTTTTCGGCTATGCGATAACCAAATGCTGTAATGCGGTGATGTAAAGGACTACAGCTAACGGTAAATTCATCATCTTCATAAATGATTCCGGGTTGGACGACATGAACTTTCACCGGATAGGAAAAATGTGTGTGTGAGTAACGTGTGGCGGCTTGGATGTATTCGTTTAATCCCGGTGGTCCATAGAGATCCACTCGTTGCACATTACCAGCTAACCCACAACTCGCAAGCAGTCCCATTAAGCCAAAAATATGGTCGCCGTGCAGATGGGTGATGAATATTCGGGATAGTTGACTCATTTTTAGGTCACTCCGCAAAAGTTGATGCTGAGTACCTTCGCCACAGTCTAATAGCCACAGTTCTGCTCTTTGGGGTAATCTCAGCGCTATGCTGGAAACATTGCGCGATCGCGTGGGTACTCCAGAACTTGTCCCTAAAAATGTTATCTGCACCGCGTTTTTTGGCCTTCCTCTTGCTGAGTTTTATGCTTATTGTTTCTATATTGGCATGGTTGGTTGGATTTAACGAACCGCCAAGTCGCCAAGTTCGCCAAGAGAGGAGGAAGTTTTTAGTAATATGGTGGGTGATTTCAGGGTTAGTTATTGGTATGAGGGGTTTTGTCCTGTCAGTGGGGAATGCTTGAGATTACCCCGGACGGTTTTTGTGGAGGCGATCGCTCGTAATTTAATGCAAGATTTAGCGACCGATGCGGTTTATAATCAGGAGGGGAAGATGTATGGTGTTTTGCTGGTTGAACTTCCTACAGGCGAAACGCAAGTTTTAAAAGCATTTTCTGGTCTTCTCAATGGTTGCAGTGTAATTGCAGGTTGGGTTCCACCAATTCCGGGACGAGATGAAGTAGCTGTAGAGGAAGGACAGACTTTAGCTGAATTAGAGAATATCAAGCAGGAATTAATTACTCTCAAGGAACTCAGAGAAAGACAGCAGTATGAAATTCTATCTTATGAGTTTGAGCAGCAGTTGCAACAGATGAGTAATTTCCATCGTAACTCGAAGCAAGAACGCGACACAAAACGTCAGCAATATAACCAAGAACTCACCGGGGAAGCACTGACTACTGCTTTGGCAAAACTGGAAGAAGAAAGCCGTCAGCAAGGAATTGAACGCCGCAAACTCAAAGCCCAACGAAATGCTGTGTTGCAACCTTTACAAGCAGTTGATTGCAGCCGCAGACAAACAGATACAGTCATCTAAAACAACGGCGTAAAGCATTATCTCGCCAATTACAGGCGCAAATGCACGAGGCTTATTCCCTAATGAATTTTTTAGGGCAATCGGCATCTTTACAAAAATTAATGCCAGCCGGGTCTATACCTACGGGTACGGGAGATTGTTGTGCGCCGAAGCTGCTGCACTATGCAGCTAATCATGGATTTAAACCTCTAGCAATGGCGGAATTTTGGTGGGGAGAAACTTCAGAAAATCAGGACAAAGTACAGGGAGAATTTTATCGCAGCCTGTGTTGAGCGTTGTCAGCCGTTAATGGGGTTTTTGCTTTCGGGGTTAAAATCTGATTCCCCAGCCCCAGCAAGGACAAATAAAAGCGATTCACGGAATCTGGAAAACCCCTCTCCAAACCTCTCCCCTGCAAGGAGAGAGGCTTTAAATTTTCCCCCTTCCCTGCTAGGGAAGGGGGTTAGGGGGTTAGGTTTCGCGTTAGCTTTTCCACATAACGTGAAAAGTCAGATAAATTTCCCGATTATTTATGAAGATGAATGGCTGATTGCTGTGAACAAACCCCCAGGGTTACTTTCGGTTCCTGGTCGTTATCGGGAGACTCAAGATAGTGTGCTGAGTCGCTGGCGTTATTGGTTTCCAGATGATGCGGAAATTATGACGGTGCATCGACTAGATCAGGAAACTTCTGGTATTTTACTACTAACGCGGGTTAGGGAAATTCATCGACAACTGAGCCAGCAATTTCAGCAACGGCAAATTCACAAGGTTTATGAGGCTATACTTTCCGGTTCTCTGACAGTTGAACAAGGTGTAATTGAACTACCGTTATGGGGAAATCCGGAAAATCGCCCTTATCAACAAGTGAATTGGCAACATGGTAAAGCCAGCTTAACTAAATTCCGGGTGATCGGGAGAGAAGGAAATTATCCGCGTGTCGAGTTTATCCCCTTAACAGGACGCACCCACCAATTGAGAGTTCATGCTGCTGATACAAGAGGATTGGGGATTACTATTTTAGGCGATCGCCTGTATGGATGCAATGCTGTAGCCAGTCGCTTACATTTACACGCCAGAGAACTGCGCTTTGAACATCCCCAGTTAGGCAAAACCCTGCATCTACAAGCAGAAACGCCATTCTAGTCAGTACGACAGCGCCCCTCGGTGTTACACTCAACCTTCTGCTGACGTTGAGAAATAATAGTTGTTAAATTCGGTCTTCCGGTGAGAGAGAGTCGCCAGTCAGCCCAAATGCCATAAATAAAATCTGCGATCGCCCCAAAAATTGGTAACTTAGTAATGGCATAAATCCAACCCATTCCCAGGGTTTCATAAATGCGACGAAAAACCTCAACATTTTTCACCAGCGTCCCATCTGGTAAAACCGCATGAATGCGCCCCATCGCCGTTTCAAAGTCAACCCCACCATGTTCTTCAGGCGTATAATCATCATCGGCAATATCCACAAAAGCCACCAAACCGCGACCAGCATCCCGTTTTCGCAAAAAGTTGACTTCACGCACACACAAAGGGCATTCACCGTCATATAGCAGCTTAATTTTCCATGTAGGTGCAGCAACTTGATCGGAATAGTTAACTTGTTGATTGGCTAAAGACATAATTAAAACAATAGATTTTGTTAAATCTCACATTCCGCACCCGTTCGGGAGTAAGAGTTTGGGATAATAAATATTATGACGGCTTTTAATCATCCTTGCTGATGGTATGTTAATTGATAGCTATTACTTCCTGTCTTCACTAACCTCTCATCACTATCAATGTATATAAATATGCCTACTATGCAACCAAGTCAGCGTATAAATACAGAGAATTTAAGCCTGGACGGATCTATGGAAATCTATGATGTTGTGATAGTTGGCGCTGGACCTATCGGATTAGCAACAGCTATTGGCTTACGTAAATGTGGGATAGAAAATATTCTGATTGTTGATCAAACTCGCGCTTTTCGTCAAGTTGGTCAGGTATTAGATATTCTTCCCAATGGTTTAAAATCTCTCAAACATTTAGATACTCAAGCTTACGAAGCTGTTAAGAAAACTGGGATGGGGTTCATGAATTCCCCTCAGTCTAATGGCGAAAAAACTCAGGGAGAAAAACCTGCGAAAAATTCACCTGAATGGGTTTATAAGAATTTGCAGGGGGAAACTATTCGGTCAACTCCTCTGGGGTTTGATCATTGGTTTCAAAATTATGGCGAGGGTCGAGTATCAATTGCTTGGTATAATTTGCAAACCACCCTCAGAAATCTCATTCCTGAAGACAGAGTTAAAATCAATCATCGTTGTATCAATGTTGTAGATGAGCCAGAAAATGGGTGTGTTCGGATAGATTGCGTTTCTAATCTAGGAACAGAAGCCAACCCCTATGCTTATTGGGCTGATGGACAAAAAGTTGAGAATAGCCAGCCGGAAATTTTAGATAATAATTCTCAAGAATCAGTAACAAAATCATTCCGAGCTAAACTAATTGTAGCAGCAGATGGTATTAATTCGACAATTCGGAAAGTACTTTACAAAGATACTCCCTATAGTGATTCTGCACAACCTAAATATTCGGGATTTGCAGCTATATCTTGTCGGGAAATCACCGAAATTCCCCAGGAACTACAGACACAACTTGAAGATAAGTTTTTTCAAGATTCACCCATTGTCACTATCAGTAATGCTTCCGAAATTACCGATTCTCTGGATGAGCTAAGGATGATGTTATTTCGCAGACCAGGTATGCTCATGGGATACATTTTACATCTGGCTGTCTCTTTGGAATCCTTAGAAGATAAATCTGAAAGTTCTTTGCTGGAATTAGCAATGCAGCAGTTAGAGAAAGCTGGCTATCCCGATATACTTCAGGAATTAGTTCGACTATCTCCCCCTGCTAATATGCAGCAACGCCCATACTACATTCACCACGCGACCACATCTGAGAGCAAAAGTCAACCAAGCTGGAGTAGAGGACGTGTGGTATTAGTGGGTGATGCAGCTCATGGTATGCCTCCTTTTATGGCACAAGGGGTTAATCAAGGATTTGAAGATGCGCTAGCAGTGACAACGTTAATTGCTCAGATTGCCGAGACAAATAAGTGGGATAATGGGGAGGCGATCGCTACAGCCTTTGAGAAATACGAAAATCTGCGTCGCCCCATGATGAAATATATTCAACAAGCAACATTAACAAGGTTTCCCCACTCGTCAGACGAAGCATGGAACAACTATGGACAACAGGTATATCACCGCAATTTTGACGAAATAATTGCCGCATTGTCATCATGACAGCAAATTTCATCTGAGTGAGGTAGATAAATTTATCCTTGAAATCACCAGCACCATTTTTTAGTTAAAATAGTGAGAGCTTACCCCTGCGTGTAAATCCAAAACCATGACTATTCAACAACCAGACTACAATCCCAGTGGCGTAGGTGAAATCAATGGTAACATCTTCGGTTTACCATGCGATTATGAGTCTGCAAACTTGATTGTCATTCCTGTACCTTGGGAAGTCACAGTATCTTATGGTGCTGGTACAGCCAAAGCACCACAGCAAATACTCGATGCTTCGATACAACTAGATTTATTCGATTTCGATCATCCTAATGGCTGGAAACAAGGAATTTTCATGATGGAAATTCCCCAAGATATTTTAGAAAAAAATGAATATTATCGCACCTTAGCAGCCAAAATTATTGAACGACTAGCACAAGGTGAACAACTGACCGCTACACCCGATTTAACCCCTGTGCTGACAGAAATTAATCAAGCTGGTGAACAGGTGAATCAATGGTTATTTACCCAATGTCAAGCCGCAATGAATCAGGGAAAGCGTGTTGCAGTCATTGGTGGAGATCACAGTGTACCATTAGGTTACTTCCAAGCATTAGCCGCTAAGTATCCCAACTATGGCATTTTACATATTGATGCCCACGCAGATTTACGCGATGCTTATGAGGGGTTTGAGTTTTCTCATGCTTCGATTATGTTTAATGGGCTGAAAATTCCGCAGATTTCCAAATTAGTCCAGGTAGGCTTGCGTGATATTTCTCATGATGAAGTGAAAATGATTGATCAATCAGATGGTCGAATTATCGCTTATTATGACCCAATTATCAAACAAAAGCTCTACGCTGGCAGCACTTGGATTGATATCTGCCGAGAAATTATCAGTCATTTACCAGAGTACGTTTATCTTAGCTTTGATGTGGATGGACTTGATCCCAAACTCTGCCCCAGTACGGGTACTCCTGTTCCTGGTGGGTTAGAATTAGAGCAAACTTTTTGTTTATTCCGGGAATTGATTAAAAGTAATCGCAAAATTATCGGTTTTGATATCTGCGAAGTCGGTGATGCTGAGTGGGATGGTAACGTCGGGGCGCGAATTGTTTACAAACTAGCGAATTTAATGGATTTATCCTTAAGTCCACTGCACGGGGTCTAATTGATAATACCGTTGTAATTGCTCATACAGTGCTGGATGCTTTCGCTTTAACTGGCGTGGTTTTTCATAGAATGTTTCCGTAGCCACAGCAAAAAACTCAGCCGGATTAATCGTACCATAGCCATCCATGACAGTTTTGACGTTTCTGGTAATATCATGACAAAGTTGTTGATATTCTGCTGTCATCACCTGCGCCCACACAGGATAATCTGAGTTTCGCTGTAAAATAGGCACACCGTTAGCTATTCTACCCTCTTGGTCTAACTGATGAGCAAATTCGTGTAGGACAACATTATGTCCATCCTTCCAGTTACCAGTATCTTGTTCAACCTGTTCCCAAGATAATATTACTTGGTCTTGAGTCCAAGATTCGCCCAATCTCGCCTCCCGTCTTTCTTCGACTACATAATTTCCCGTTGCTACAGTTTGATTCACAAAATATGTCCTGGGGTAAATTAAAATAGAACGCAGTTGCGGAAAATATTTTCCGCGTTCATTGAGTAAAAGTAAACAAGCCACAGCAGCAATAGTTACCTTCATTTCTGCTGTTACTTGCAAACCCCCACAACCAATAAATTGCTTTTCTGCTAAAAATACTTGAATATGTCCCTGAAGTCTGCGACGTTCATCAGGTGAAAGCTGAAGATAAATCGGCAGATGGTTTTCAATGATAGCATTCCACAATGGAGGGAAAGGACGGCGTTTAATACGATTGCGGCGCTGTTTGATTAGAATCGGACTGGCTAAAATACCAATCACAATCAGCCCAATGATTATAAAAACAGCAATTATCTCCACCATGAATTAATCATAACAGCAGCTTTCATATATGTATATTATACTCCGACTTTCAGTATTTCTTCCTTTGCGACTTTGCGCCTACCCTTCGGGAACGCCTCCGGCGAATGCGCGAAACAAAAAAAAGATGTAATTTATTTACCAGAAAGATGAAGACAACAATATCTCAGCTTTTTCTTTTCCACATCCCGTGAAAAGTCAGGGTTTAAACAAGGTGATATCCAACATTTTCAATAATTTGTTGGGTTACGCCTTCGGTAAACTAGGTTAACGTTCCTCTACCCAACCTACTTTAATTATCAAAGTTTTATTTATTAGGACTTACGCATAAGTCAGGGAAAAACGAACCACAGAGGCGCAGAGTACACAGAGAAATAAGAGTTTGAGAGGTTTTTGCGTAAGTCCTATTTATAATGAAATACTGCCTGTCATGACAGTTTTTCCAGTTGGTTGGGAATTTTTTGTTAATGGCTCAATAGTGATCAAAGCCTGAGAAGAATCAGACATAAACTCATCTAGAGGGAGTTGCATTAATACTTTACCTTGAGAATCAGGGTTAAACTCTCCACAATATATTTTTTCACTATCAACTACAGCCCACAAGCGATAAATTTGACCTTTGGGCAATTGATCTAAATTTTGCAGGCTAAGTAACGCCACATCAGACTTAGGTGCAATTACTAAACTACCAGAAGCTACAGGAGTTACATTCGTTCCTGTTAGTGTTAGCAAACGGTTATTAGGTTGACGCAGTAAGGCTATTGTTTCCTGATAACGGGATAGTTCAGCTTGAGCAACAGTAACTTGTTGTTGTAGACGATAACTATATAGGCTCAAGCTAATGACAACAGAGGCCGCAATACTTCCCAGAACACCAACCCAAACTTGAGGTCTTTTCCAAATTCGGTTTGATGTGGAAACTACAGAATTAGCAGGAGATGCAGCCGCAGCCTGTAATATTTTAGAACCAAGAGATTCAGGAGGTGAAGTTTCCGGCAAAGCCCAAGAAAGTAGAGCTAAACTATTCTCTAATCTGTTGATCTCATCTTTTAATTCTGGACAGGTTTCTAATAGCTGTTTAACCATAGCAATTTCTTCTGGAGTTAGGTCGCCCAGGACATAACCTGCTAAGAGTTCTTGTAATTCGTCAAAATTTTGAAAGTTTGTCATGATTATTCCACCAAATCTTGTAATATTTGTCTTAGTTTTAATAAAGCCTTGCGTTTATAAGTTTTCACTGTTCCTAAAGGCATTTTTAAGTCCTCAGAAATCTCTGATTGACTCAAACCGTCGTAGTAAGCCATTTCTAAAACTTGTCGCTGCTGAGGAGGTAAGTCAGATAATGCTTCACGGATACGATTTGAGGTTTCTTTGATTGAAGCTTTATCCATCAAACTATTCCTATTTTCTTCGGAAAAGCTATGATTCCATCTTTGCAAACGTTGCCATCTTGCTTGTATTTGACGGAGGCGGTCTATGGCTTTCGATCTGGTGAGGATGGTGAGAAAAGCCTGCATAGAGCCTCGTTTAGAGTCATACTTACCACTACGCCAAAGGCTGAGAAAAACCTCTTGTGTCAGGTCTTCAGCTTCTTGGGCGTTTTTTAACATTCGTAGCGCCACTCGGTAAACTATCTCTCCATAGCGTTCATAAAAGATACCTAAAGCTGACAGGTTTCCCGAACGCAAAGCCTGAAATACTTCGGTATCTGTCTGATTAGATAACATCATTTAGAACCCAAATATTGACACAATATTTAAAGCATGATATTAGTATTTATGACTAAAAGTAAATTGAGTCAATCTTGTTTCAATAAATTAATCCGAAGCTAAAGGCTAAAAAGGATTTAGTTTAGTAGCGATCGCATTCTCATCTTTAATTTCCTTTCTATAGCGTTTCCTATTTTAGTAGATATAAGAACCCCACCCCCAACCCCCTCCCCGCAAGCGAGGAGGAGGCTATGAGATACCTTATATGATTAGGAAATGCTATACTCAAGCTGCTATTTCACTGGAAAATGTCGGACTGATCAGCAACCTGGACAAGCACTACAGATTTTAATTAAGGAAGAGGATGAGGACTGGCGATCGCTCTTTAAATTATGGTAGAAAAATATTATTCTACACTCAGTGGTCACTTTGCCGATTTTGACTCCAACTCAGAAGTAATTTCCCTGGGATACTGAGGACGACAAGGATTTCCCCAACACACCTGTCCATTCGGCATAGCAGTCAAAACACTACTACGAGCGCCAATGACAGCATTAGCCCCAATTTGCACTCCTGGCGCGACAAAACAATCTGCTGCTACCCAAACCCCATTCTCAATGGTAATGCTTTTTGTTTTCAAACCAAAGGCAGGATCTTGAATGTCATGGCTACCAGTACATAGATAACTTTTCTGGGAAATTACGCAGTGTTCACCGATGCAAATCTCATCGAGACTGTATAAAACTACATCATCACCAATCCAACTGTAGTCGCCAATGGTAATTTTCCAAGGGTAAGTAAAACGGGCGGTAGGTCGAATTAAGACATTTTTGCCAATTTTAGCGCCAAATAGTCGCAGTATACTACAACGCCAACTACTGGCAAAATGAGGAGTGAGGGGAAAGGCGATCGCCTGCACAAACCACCAGAATAAAATATACCAACCAGACCGCCCCCGATCAAACCAGGATTGGTCATATTTACTTAAGTCTACAAAAGGTTTATTAGTCATTAGTCATTGGTCATTTGTCATTGGTTATTAGTGATTACTGACCTAAAATTTATTGTTTTTTATTTATGGATAGTAAGCCTTGAATAGCAGCATTTAAGTAACCTATTTGTCCATAAGCATACACAAGTTTGTCAAAACGTTCGGCTGGATCGGCAAAATATTTTAATGCTTTGTATAAACCCCGCAAAAATCGCTCGCTACCTCGTTGTAATTGACCAATATCGGCTTTACCAGCTAGTTGTTCACGATAGCACTCACTGATACCTTGCCACCAGCCTCGATTTAAAAACCAGGCGCGGTTGAGACGTTCAGGAGCGACATTGTGAGCCACTAGAGCTTCGGGAAGGTATGCAACTTGCCAACCTCGCTGGAGGGCAAATTCTGTCATTTGCAGTTCTTCGTTGGATAATAAGTTTTTTCCGACTCGCCCAAGTTGAGGATCAAAACCACCGATTTCTTCCAGAAAACTGCGGCGGAGGGAGTAATTTAAGCCTCTAGGGGTTAAGCCTGGCTGCTCAATATAAATCATGCGATCGCCTAAATCGTATGCGCCTAAATTTCCCGCTAATCCCGGAGATAGCCAGCTTGGCGGTTCGATGTTGGGCGGCCATAAGAGCGTGACTTTGCCGCCAGCGATCGCCAGTTTAGAGTTATTCTGATAGGCAGCAGACAAAACTTGCAGCCAGGAAACACTAGCTTCGGCATCGTCATCTAAATAAGCGATAATGTCTGCACTAGCAACTCTAGCTCCCGTATTCCGAGCTACAGATAAACCAATGGTAGGTTCAAAGACATACTTCACACGGGAATCACCCAGTCTTTGTTCTACCACTTCACGAGTGCGATCGCTAGAGCCATTATCCACAACGATAACTTCAAACTCAGCAGTAAAATCCTGTGCCAACAAACTATCAATCGCCGCCCCTAAGTAGGTATCGCGATTGTGAGTGCAGATGATCGCAGAAATTTGGTAATCTGGCATAGAACGGATGTTAAATTTAATTATTTGTCAACTTAAGCCTGTTGAATATTACTGTGTAGAACTACCAGAGTTTCGGCCAATTGACTCAAACGAGTTTCTAGATACTGCTTGCGTCCCAAGAGTTGGCGTAATTTTTGGTGACGCGCGATCGCCATACTCACCATCGGTAATTGCTCAGATGGACACGGACGTGACCAGAGTTTACCAGCATCATCCAAACCACAGAGGCTATAACCAGTACGGGCAGATTGATCAGATACCTTCCCAGTAGTTGTACAAATTTCTTCTACGTAGTCCATCAATTGGCTAACTTCCCCATGTCGAAGTGTCGTAGTTCCTTTTTGTTCCGGTTCTTGGAGATTGGATTCTAACCAACCATTCACAATCGGTCCTTCTAAGTAAATATCTTGAATTTGCTGCAAGATGGTTTGCAGTTCTATCTGCCAACCGGCGATATGTTGCTGAATTTCTTGCAATATATTCATCGCTAATGCCGGATTAGCACCGTGGCGATGGCTACTGAAGCTGGGATTTTTGAATTTAGGAAGGCTGGGTGTTTTGCCACCAATTTCTTGGGCGGGAAAGGTTTGTACAGAGTTATGCTGAGGAAATAAATTCTGCTCGGTAGAATAATCACTTGGGGATTTTGTCCCAAGTTCATCTATCTGTTTTGCCGATGATTCATCTGCACTGGCTGAAGATTCCGTAGCTCCCACGCTAATTCTAAAGGAAAAAGACGATTTTAAAGAATCACCCGCTTCTGTGGGGACGCTGCTCCGATTCCCTAAATCATGTAAAGTTGCCTCAATACGTTTTAAACCAGTTTTCATAAGACCTCACGGTATGCGGGAAACTCAGTTACTGTTGTTGGGTTAATCGCTTTCGCCAATTTTGGCATAAATAATCATAATGTTGCTAATTTTAGTTTTTATAGGATACGGTTTTGAGCAAAGTTATCTTAGTTACAGGGCCAGGCAAGATCGGGAAAAAGTGAATGGGCAGAAAATTTGGCCATACAGTCAGCAAAAACTGTGGTTTATGTAGCCACAGCGACTGAAAACCCAGAGGATGCCGAATGGCAAAAGCGCATTCAAAAACACCAAAATCGCCGTCCTTCTGATTGGATGACGCTTTTAGTCCCGGTGGAATTATCGGCTACTCTGGCTGATGCCAAGCCAAATACCTGCCTTTTGGTTGATTCTTTGGGTACTTGGGTGGCTAATCTTTTAGAACAAGATGAGGATACTTGGAAAAATACCCAAGCTGAGTTATTAGAAACTGTGCAACTGGTGGCGGCTGATATGATATTTGTCGCCGAAGAAACAGGTTGGGGCGTAATTCCAGCTTATCCCCTGGGTCGCTTATTTCGCGATCGCCTGGGTTCTCTCATCCGCTTGTTAGGTGCTATTTGTGAACCTGTTTATTTAGTCACTGGCGGTCATGTTCTCAATCTCAGCGTTTTGGGGACACCATTAGCAAGTTCTCAAAATTTAATTTAAAATTAGGTATTCCAACTGAAAAATCTCCGGTAAAAACTTTAAAATTTCGATATGGCAACCACACAAGAAGTTAAAGAGTATCTTGCCTACTGGTTTCAGTTGGGTAAGAAAGTCGTAGTTAGCAATGGTCAGGCAACCTTTTTGCCCACACCAGTTCTGAAAGGCGATCGCTACAGTCAAGAATTTGAAGAATGTTGGCAAACAATCCTCTCCCAAACCACAGGCGACTGTTACCTAGAAGGTACTAATGAAACCATTCGCGAACTACTCACACCAGCTTGGGAAGTAACGGCTTGTGGCCGTTGTGAAATGCCGGTCCCCATACGAAGCCTGGGGATGCCCTCCAAGTCATGTCCTTGTAATGATTTACCCGATTGGCCTAATACTGAATTACCAGCGCCACGCTCCCCCGTTAGTAACCAAGAGCAACTAATGGTAATTAGACAACGACTTCAGAATCATATTTCCACAACAAATAAATAAGCTTTTTTTGTCGTTGCCTGTAGTTGATACCATCACAAAAAAAGGGTTTTGTCCAAGACGTAAATTACCAGTAGACATATCCGCAAATCAGTATCAAAGCCTTGTACAGCCAGGGTAAAAACCTAATTTTCGGATAAGTCTATTACATTGGACAAACCATAAAACCAGATTTAAAGTAAAATTATCACTACATCTCATAGTCTTTGACTATCTCTGGCATAAATGCACAGGGATTAAAACTGTTATTCCGAAAGAGACTAAAGTCATCTTTCTCCACAGTTAAGAGGCTATTTATTGTTTATGCTTAAATTACCTTGGCAATTGCTACACATTTATTAATATGGGTAAAAACTTCACTGGGTTAAAGTGGTTTTATAATTTACCAATTCGCCGTAAACAATTAATTGGTTTATTCTCTTCTGAAGTAATTTCAATTGTAGGACTCTTGGGGGTTGGAGCAGTTTTAATTATCAATGGAGGACGGAGTGTATTAGTTAATCAATCTCAATCTGAGCTAGCTGTAACTGAGATTAATTATAATATCAAAATCGATCAAATGGGGTTTGGGTTTCGGGGACAATCTGATAACATTGCCATTATTGCTGCTGCGAGAGAACCAAAATTAGACCCAGATTTAAAGCAACAAGTCCAGCAGATTCTTCAGAATGAAATCCAAGCTAGAAATATTGAATATGCGACATTAGTAGGTAGGGATTTAAGAATTATTGTCAATGCTAATAGAGATCGCACTGGTGAGATTTTTAACCCCAATAATTTAGTTAACCAAGTATTACGTCATCCTCAACAAATCAAGTCTAGTGAAATTATCAGTTGGGAAGAATTAACTCAGGAATCACCAACACTACTTCCCAAAATAAAATCGCAGCAACTATTGATTCGCTATACAATTACACCAGTAAAAGAGCCAGAAACTCAGGAAGTTATTGGGGTTTTAGTGTCTGGAGATATTGTCAACCAAAAACTGCCCATAGTCAAGGAAACTGTATTAACTTATGGTGGCGGTTATAGTGCAATTTATTTGCTCCCAGGGGAGGGAGATTTTCAATTAGCTACAGCTTCATTAGCTAAGGATAACAACACAAGTTATTCTACTATTTCTTCTCATGCAGATGAAATTTTATTGGATACCCCTTTACCCGACAATTCATTACTTCAAACTGCAATTGCAGTCCCAGGTAAAAAGGTAGCTCAACGGATAAAATTACAGGGTAAAACCTATACTATGGCTGCAACCACAGTCTCTAATTTCTCTGGTAAACCAATCGCCATATTAGTCAGGGGTACTCCAGAGACAGATTTAAATGCTTTACTTCAGCAAAGTTTGCTTATCCAAAGCGTGATTGCTATTTTGGCTTTAGTTATAGATGTGGGATTAGTAATTCTTTTAGGGAGAGCAATCGCTTATCCAATTAAACTTTTACGAAAAACGACTCAGGCATTTTCCGCAGGTAATATCCATGAACGCGCCAAGATAATTGCAAATGATGAGATAGGAGACTTAGCCACAAGTTTTAATTTAATGGCTGACGAACTTGTACAAAGAGAAGAAACTATTCATCAGCAAATGCAACAACTCCAGGATACATTACAAAAGTTAAAAGAAAACCAAACCCAATTGGTTCAAACTGAAAAAATGTCCAGTTTAGGACAAATGGTGGCTGGAATTGCCCATGAAATAAATAATCCTATTAATTTTATTTATGGCAACATTAATTATTTAGAACAATATGTTAATGATTTATTGGAACTTTTGGCTCAATATCAGCAAGAGTATAGTCAACCACCATTATATATTCAAGAAAGCATAAAAAATATAGACCTAGATTTTTTGGTAGAAGACGTGCAAAAAATCATCACTTCTATGCTTATGGGAACCAAACGAATTAGCCAAATAGTTAAATCTTTACGAAATTTTTCTAGATTAGATGAATACGAGTATAAAGAAGTGAATTTACATGAAGGAATTGAAAGCACACTATTGATTCTTAGTCATAAGTTCAAGACACAAAAAATGTCCATTCAGCTAATTAAACAGTATGGAGATTTGCCTTTATTAAAATGCTATTCCGGTCAAGTTAATCAAGTATTTATGAATATTATTAGTAACGCCATTGATGCTCTTCAGGAAAAAAATACGACAGATTCACTATTTACTCCTACGATTACTATTTGCACTAACCAAATTGACAGTGAATGGGTAGCAATTAATATTATAGATAATGGTATAGGGATTAAAGAAGAAATTCACTCTAGTTTATTCGAGCCATTTTTTACTACTAAACCAATAGGTAAAGGTACAGGTTTGGGATTATCTATTAGTTATCAGATAGTTGTAGAAAAACATGGTGGTAAACTCACTTGCTATTCTGAAGTAGGAAAAGGAACAAAATTTGTGATTGAAATTCCTATTCGGTAACATTTGAAAACCCCAGCCTCATAAGTGCTGCTGATAACGGTAAATGGGGATAACATTTGGTGGTATTTTGTTTGGTAGATAATATCAGAAATCAATTAACAAAAAATAGACTGAAATCTGTCACCAGTCCTCTCAAAACGACGTTCGCTATAATTAGGGACTTGAAACCCCGGCGGTTTATTGCGACTAAACTTGCAGTCTAAATATTTAATGTATAGATTTAATACAGTATGATGGGCTTTTTGCAGTTAGACACTAATTCAAAGTTATATATAATACAACATTTGCATCTGTAAAAATAGCCATCAAGATTACGCTACTAAATTCCTGATTTTTACACAACAATAATGATCATTATGGAGCAAAATCAGCACAAACAGAGCCACGCCGCAGATCAAGAGTTAAAGAAATCTCTAGCGTATTTAGAGGATATCTTGCGAGAAAGTTCCACTGAAGGTGAAGCGAAACCAAAACTTGCTCATGCCAGAATAGATGAAGTGGAACTAATTGAAGATTTAATCGATATTGATTTAGCCGAGTTGGAGGATGCTGTTGCTGATATTGAAGCATATCTTGACAAAAAACACCAAAAATAGGATCTACGAATTACGAATTTTTTGTCTTTGAGCTTCATACATCATTAAAGCAGCTGCGATCGCCACATTCAAAGATTCTACTCCTGGACTCAGGGGTATTTTCACTTGCTGGTCAGCCATACTGGCTAAATCAGGCGACAAACCCGCCCCTTCATTACCTAATAAAATTAAACTGGGTTTACGCCAGTCTACATCCCAGTAAGTTAAATTTGCCGTGGGTAAAGTTGCTACTACCTGCATTCCGGCTTGCTGACTTTGTGCTACTGTCGCTTTCAAATCCTCACTCACTGCTGTAGCGACGCGAAACCACTGTCCAGCAGAAGCCCGTAAAACTTTGGGGCTATCTACATCTACACTATCATCACTCAGCCACAACCCCGTTGCACCAGTAGCCGCCGCCGTGCGAATTATTGTCCCTAGATTACCAGGATCTTGGATAGTTTCTAAGGCTAGAACTAAACCGCTAAAGGGTATTTGAGTTTGATTAATCAACCGTTGGGCTGTAGCAATTACACCATCTGGTTGAACTGTGGTGGCGATCGCTGCTAAAATTTCTTGACTAACGATTTCCACCCTGTCACTGTGGCTACAAGCTGCTTCCCAGAGTTCCGGGTGGGCTATTTGCCATTCTGGGGTGCAACACACTGTTACTAGGGGATAATTCATCACACAGGCTTCTTGTAACAGGTGTGTACCTTCGAGTAAACATAATTCTTGCTTGTGACGCTCTTTAGTAGAGTGCAGCTTGCGGATTTGTTTGACTAAAGAGTTTTGTAGACTAGTTAACACAATAGTGAAAATAAAATATGCGTTATCACAGAACCCTTGTAGAGACGTTCCATGAAACGTCTCTACATTCTGGGTCGGAGATGTCTAATGAAGATTTGGGATTAAACCCAAATTAGAATGCGGAACCCGGGACTTGAACCCGGAAGCCTTGCGGCACTAGAACCTGAATCTAGCGCGTCTGCCATTCCGCCAGTTCCGCTGGCATCTATTTCTATCGACAATTTCTTATTCTTACGCAAATATTTATTTTTGTCAAGTGCGAAATCGCGATCGCCTACGGTGGGGCTTTGCTGATCGCTAAATGATTCTGTTATATTTCTTGCCTTCTGGGATGGCTAAAATTGTAAAATCCTCATAAAGCTTGCTACAGCTTGCTTACAGCCTTTAATTAATAGTCAAAACCCAATTTATTTATACAAGATATCTGACAAAATGTAGACTAACCAACTCTTTACTGTAGAATCAAAACCAACTTCTAACCTATAAAATTACCTATTGTTTTTGGAGGTAGGCTTATTAATCCTTCTAGCGGCTTACCAGATGCCAAGCTTTCTCCCGAAGCAGACTCCTCAGTCTTGCAAATCTGGGGTGGGCATCCTTTGCGAGGTCATGTAAAAATCAGTGGTGCTAAAAATTCAGCCCTGGTAATCATGGCTGGTTCCTTGCTGTGTTCAGGCGACTGTCGTATCCGCAATGTCCCCTTATTGGCGGATGTAGAGCGGATGAGTCAGGTTTTGTCAGCTTTAGGTGTTCGCCTCACCAGACAAGGCGACATTTTAGATATCAACGCCAGCGAAATTACCACATCAAAAGCTCCCTACGAACTAGTTACCCAACTCCGGGCTAGTTTTTTTGCCATTGGGGCAATATTAGCCCGGTTAGGAACGGCACAAATGCCATTACCCGGTGGTTGTGCCATTGGAGCCAGACCAGTTGATTTGCACGTCCGAGGACTGCAAGCAATGGGCGCTGAAGTGCAGATTGAACATGGCATTTGTAATGCTTATGTTCCAGGTAGTAGTGGCAGACTACAAGGAGCCAAAATCTACCTAGATAGCCCCAGTGTGGGAGCCACAGAAACTTTAATGATGGCCGCCACCCTTGCAGATGGCGAAACCATTCTCGAAAACGCCGCACGGGAGCCGGAAGTCGTTGACCTGGCAAATTTCTGTAACGCGATGGGAGCCAAGATTCAGGGTGCAGGCAGCAGTCAGATTACAATCGTCGGTGTACCCAAGTTGCACTCTCTTGACTACAGCATTATTCCTGACCGCATTGAGGCGGGAACCTTCTTAGTTGCTGGAGCCATCACTCGTTCTGAAATTAGTCTGTCGCCAGTGTTACCAAACCATTTAATTCCAGTCATTGCTAAACTGCGAGAAATTGGTTTAACCATCATCGAGGATGCACCAGACTGCTTACGTATCCTACCAGCAGAAACTCTTAGAGCTAGGGATATTGAAACCTTACCTCATCCAGGTTTTCCCACAGATATGCAAGCCCCATTTATGGCTTTGTTGAGTGTGGCAGACGGTGACAGCCTGATTAACGAATCCGTCTTTGAAAATCGCCTGCGTCATGCCTCCGAGTTGAATCGCTTGGGAGCAGACATTCGCGTTAAAGGCAATGCTGCCTTCATTAGGGGAGTGCCGATGTTATCGGGCGCACCAGTTATAGGCACAGATTTACGGGCATCAGCATCCTTAGTTTTAGCAGGACTGGCAGCTGAAGGACAAACCACATTTCAGGGATTACACCATCTTGATCGCGGCTATGATCGGATTGATCTGAAATTACAGCAACTAGGAGCGAAAATTCTGCGCGTGGGCGATGTACCACAAGATACAGAATTAGATTCTAGTAGCAGTATTCCTCCAACGTCGATTTCGACTTAGATAGGGGAGTAGGGAGAAGAGGAACGGGTGCAGGGTGCAGGGGGCAGGGGAGAAGAGGAATAGGGGCAGGGGGCAGGGTGCAGGGGGCAGGGGAGAAGAAGAATGGTTGTTACGTAACCGGAAGTTAAAAATAATTTCTTACTCCCCCTTGCTCCGATGCTCCCTGCTCCCCTGTCTCTTAACTAACTCCCCCTTGCTCCCTGCTCCGTTGCGCCCCTGCTTCTTCTGGGGAGTGGGGAGTAGGGACTAAGATTTTCTACTCAGCACTCTCTTGTACAGACGCGATAGATCGCGTCTCTCCTCATGACTCAGCACTCGTTATACTGAAATATGGGAGGCTGTTGATATTTTGTTTTTCCAGCTTGCTATATCATGTCCTTGTTTAAAACTCCGCTCATCGGTTTAAAAGCTGACTCCTTTCGTCATCCATTAGACCTACAAGCCACCACATCTCTCAAGCAGATCCCAGGTCTGGATATGATGGTGCGAAATTGGCTCGGTCCAATGGCAGAACAGGTTTTTTATGTAGAAAATATTGCCGCCAGTGTGCTAGTTGGTGAAAAACAACTGCCTGATTTATACAAATTATTGTTAGAAGCCTGCAAAATCCTGGATATAGAGCCTCCCCAGTTATATATTCGCCAACATCCGGCTCCTAATGCCTATACCTTTGCGATGCGGGGTAAGCAACCTTTTATTGTCATGCATACCTCCTTGGTTGATATGCTCACACCACAGGAAATACAGGCAGTAATTGCCCATGAATTAGGACATCTGAAATGTGACCACAGCGTTTATTTAACGCCTGTAAATATTTTGGTGTTAGCCGCCGCAATTGTACCCAATGTTGGCACATTTCTGGCTCAAGCCATACAGTCACAACTATTAGAATGGGTCCGCTGTGCTGAGTTTACCTGCGATCGCGCCGCATTGCTAGCCACCCAAGACCCCAAAGTGGTGATGTCGGTATTAATGAAGTTAGCCGGTGGTTCACCTCTCCTCGCCCCGCAACTGAACTTAGATGCCTTTGTTGACCAAGCTCGTGCTTACGATGATATTAGTAAAACCGAACTAGGCGAAATGGTCAAAGAAGCTCGCACAGCCCAATTAAGTCATCCAGTCCCAGTCCTACGCGCTAGAGAAATTGACCGTTGGTCTAGCAGCACAGAATATCAATCTTTACTGCAAGGTGATGCCCTCAAGTCTACAAATGAAATTGCCTCTCAAGGTAGGTGGCGCAATTGGTAGCTTGGCCTTTGCTTCTCTAGTAGCTTGCATTACGGCAGAACACCCAACCCACAGCAATAATTAATTGAACTCCCCTCTCCTTACTAAGGAGAGGGGCTGGGGGTGAGGTTCTATCTTTTATTAAATCCACATTCCTTGGTCTGGCAAGATTCTGAGAGCCAAACACACCCCATTTCCCACATTTCACCGATAAAATTAGATAGCTCAAAAAAAATAAATATTATTTAGTTGTTGCAATTTCAATAAATAGGCTATACAATAAAAACTGCACCCAAGGGCGGGTGGCGAAATTGGTAGACGCACCACACTCAAAATGTGGCGGCCTTGCGGTCATAGGAGTTCGATTCTCCTCCTGCCCACTTTAATGAAACTAAGAAAAAACTAAAACCATGCAACTGAAAAGATGGGAATCTCCCCGTCGAGAAGGGAGAAACGATAAAGGCAGAGGTGGTTCAGCCAGAAAGCGGCAACTCAAAAAACAAAGACAGATGTTGCGCCAAAAGCTAAAACAAGCTGACAAACCAAATAACAACAAAAACTATGGACAGGGGGAAGAATTTTTTCTTCCCTCTTTTTTGTTGCCGATATACAGAGAAGTTGACCAAAAGCGAGTTTCCAGCCACAAACAGCAAATGCAAATCAGCATTTAAATTATTTTTCCTAAATTTACGCTCAAGGTACTTGACATTATACCGGGAGAAGATGTTATAGTGATTCAAGTCAATGGGGCGTAGCCAAGTGGTACGGCAGCGGGTTTTGGTCCCGCCATCCCTAGGTTCGAATCCTAGCGCCCCAGCATATTAAGGAGTAGAGTAATCTGCTCCTTCTTTTTTTTGTTTATTCTGTAGTCGGCTGTCTAATGGCTGGAGAATAGCCTATCTAGCGCGAGACGCTGTTGCGATCGCCTTTAGTCCAAGAAATTGTCAATTTTCAGGAGATTTCAAAGCTTGATCCAAAACTTCCCGTGCGTGTTCGGCTTTAGATCGGGCTTCCTGGTAACGCAAATTAGCCTGAGCAAAGTTTTTCAGAACTTTAAAACCTTCCTTAAGACGAGCAATTTCCTCTTCGGTGACTGAATTATCTGAAAACAGAACATCCACAGCCTGACGAATTTCTAATGCATCAGCGCGTGATTCCTGCACCTTCAGCTTGAGTGTGGCGAGATTATTCAAAATCTGAACAGCTTGTGTAATGCTGTCCTCACCACTAGCAGAATCATTAGTCGGTTCTTTGACTTCAATTAATTGTTGAGGGCCAAATCCCTCTTCTAGTTCTGTGGGAAGCTTCCCAGCATCCATCAATTCCATCAGCTGATCCATCGCTTTCTCACGGGCTTTGGCTGAATCTTTTCCAGAAACAGTGAGCAGAATTTCTGGACTTTGAACGAGAGTATACTGAACCATATTTAAAACTGAAAAATTGCTGATTAACCAAGCCAAGCGTGATGATCATAACATGAAGGAAGTGGCACGAAAGCTACAGTCATTAGTCATTGGTCATTGGGAAGTTACTGTCTTTTCTCCCCCCTGCTCCCTGCTCCCTGCTCCCCTGCCTCTTTCCCCCCACTCCCCAATCTCCAACTAAAATAAAACTTTATACTTAAGAAAGATTAAACTAAATTTTAACAGGAGGGAAGAGTAGTGACTCCCAATCCCACCATCATGCAAGCTGTAGAGAAACTGGGCTACCGAGTTACCGTTGGTGATGTGTCAAGTCAGGCTGGCTTGAATCTCGCCGAGGCTGGACAAGGTTTATTGGCTCTGGCTTCTGATGCTGGCGGACATTTACAAGTAGCGGAAACAGGCGATATTGTTTACCAATTTCCGCGAAATTTCCGCGATGTCTTACGTAATAAATACTTTCAGATGCGGTTACGGGAATGGTGGAAAAAGGTCTGGGAAGTCCTTTTTTACCTGATTCGGATTTCTTTTGCTATTTTCTTAATTCTTTCTATTTTCCTAATAACCGTTACTATTTTTATCATTGTGACTGCCTCCAACTCAGACCGGGACGGCGACAGTAGAGGTAGCAGTTCTAGGGGTGGGGGGTTATTCTTTTTTCCTTTCCCGGATTTATTCTGGTACTTTAGCCCTAATTATCGCGATCGCCAGCAAGAACGGCAATACCAAAGACACCAACAAACCAGCCAAGAAAGCGATCTGAATTTCTTTGAGGCTGTATTTTCGTTTCTGTTTGGTGATGGTAATCCTAATGCCAATTTAGAAGAACGCCGATGGCAAGAAATTGGGGCTGTGATTCGGAATAATCAGGGTGCGGTAGTAGCAGAACAAATTGCGCCCTATCTGGATAATCTTGGGGAAAGTTATACACAAGACTACGAAGATTATATGCTGCCGGTGCTAATTCGATTTAATGGGCAACCAGAAGTAAGTCCGGAAGGGCAGATTGTCTATTATTTCCCAGAGTTGCAAGTCAAAGCAACTAAGACTCGTCATCAGTCAGTTTCAACGCACCTAGAAGAATATCCTTGGCGTTTTAGTGCGGCGAGTTCCGGCAAGATTATGTTGTCGGCTGGTTTAGGTGTATTCAACTTTGTGGCGGCTTTAATATTAGGAGGCTTGATAGCCGATGGTACAGCAGCTGCTCAATTAGGCGGATTAGTCGCTTTTGTCGAAGGGATTTATTGGCTGTTGTTGGGTTATGGCGCAGGTTTCTTAGGTGTACCGTTAGTGCGTTATTTTTGGATTCAATGGCGGAATAAAAAGATTGCTGCACGTAACCGCGATCGCCTGTCCCGATCTAGACTATTAACCAACCCAGATAACGCTTTACTGCAAAAAATCGACTACGCACAGCAGTTTGCTACAGAAAAAGTCATCGGCAGTGAAGATTTAGTATATTCCAGCGAAACCGACTTAATCGACCAAGAAATTCAGCGTTCTGCACAAATTGATGCCGAATGGCAAAGACGTTTGGAAGAGGGGAGTAGGGAGTAGGGAGTGGGGAAAACAGGTAGGGGAGCAGGCTTGCCCTGAGCGCAGTCGAAGGGGAGCAGGGAGCAGGGGGAAGAAGAAGCAGGGGAGCAGGGAGCAGGGAGCAGGGGGGAATACTTTAGGCTAGTACCACAATCTTTACCCTTGATCTTCCTAATACCCAGTCCCCAATCCCCAATCTCTAATTATTTGGTTTTAATTGGTGTGAGGGCTACTCCTTGATAGTAATGTCCTAAAATTTGCAGGTGGTTGGCTCCTTGTCGAGCTAGATTGTACGCTCCCCACTGGCTCATTCCTAAGCCATGACCGAAGCCTAAACCTTGTAGGACAAAACTCCCATTTGCGCCCTTAGTGATATTAAAGCGAGTGCTTCTGAGTCTGAGTGCAGTCCGGACTTCTTCGCCTTTTAACACCCTTGTACCCTTGTCGCCCACAATTCTTAAGGCTTTCACACTACGGAAAGGCGAGAGAACTTCTGCAACCATCTCTTTGACATTGCCGACACCAGAGATTCTGGAGCTAATTTCACTAGAGGTAAAGGTTCTCTCCCAATTACAGGCGCTGATATTTTGATCGTAATCTTGAACAGCACGCAGGTAAGCGAGGGGATTTCCCCAAACATCTTCGACATTTTCAGTATGTCCCCCCGAACAAGCGTGGAAAACTGAGAGAATAATTTCGTTGTTATGTGTTAATACTTTCCCGGCTGTGCCATCAACTGCGGCGTAAATAGTGGGTGATTCACTCATAACTCCTTTATAAATTTGCCAACGGTCGGGACTATCGCCTAAGTCATAGGTGGGGTTGTTACGCTGTTCGTTGCGCTTGTAGAGGGCATAGGTACGAGCTGCGATCGCCTGGGCTTTGAGAGCCTCCTGGGGCCATCCAGCATCCATTTCGCCACCGATGACGCTGTAAAGATATTCTTCTAAATCAACCCAGTTAACGACATCTAAACCTTTATCTGTAGGCACAACCAGCGTTCTGCCACGATACCAGCGATCGCCAATATAAACAAATCCATCACCTGTTGGTTCAATCCAAAATAAACCAGATTGCCACCTATCCAAAGCTACACCACCTGGGATAGTTTGGGCATTAAAGGAACTCATTGCCGGCAATTGTCCGAGGGTACGACCCGTACTATCCTTAACAACCGCAGTTGTGGAACTACCAACGTTCACCTGTTTAACTCCCCTCTCAATCGCCACCCGGAGAATTACAGATGCTTGAGCAGGGGCCACTAAAGCCAACCACAAGAAGATACCTATCCACCAATGACGTACTTTGATCTGGGAAAATAAAGAGCCTAATAACAGTTGAAATTTCATACTGACCATTTAAATCACATTTAAGCAAGTATCTGTTTGACGCTCTGGACTATAGTGTTAGTGTCTACCACTTAAGATGAGACAGTTCTCTAACCTGGGAAGTTGCCCCTTCCTCATAATTATGCAGTCAGTATGGAAAATCAGACTCTTAGTCATTGGTCATTAGTCATTAGTCATTGGTCATTGGGAAGTTACCGTCTTCTCCCCCCTGCTCCCTGCTCCCCTGCTTCTTCTTCCCCCTGCTCCCTGCTCCCTGCTCCCCTGCTTCTTCTTCCCCCCACTCCCTACTCCCTACTCCCTACTCCCTACTCCCTACTCCCTACTCACATCGTTGGCAATAATTCCTACTAAATTCAAATTGCTTAAAATTTCTGTACTTTGCGTCAATTCATTGGGAGTGATTTGACCAATGCGCCCTACCATGACAATTCCATCGCAGAATGAGGCCAAAATTCTGGCATCGACTGTGCCTAAAATGGGCGGAGCATCTATTAGCACTAAATCATAAGTCTGCTCAAACAACTTGATTAGTTCTTGCATTCGCTCTTGACTGAGCAGGTTGATTGTATCTTCCGGTGTCGGGCCAGCAGTCAAAATATCAATGGCAGGATGAATTGGTTGGATATAATCTTGAACTTGGGTATTGGCTTCATCGATTAATAACAGAGATAGTCCCCAGTCATTAGATAGTTGCAAGTTTTTGTGTAGATGAGGAGACCGCAGGTTAGCATCAATCAATAGGATGCGCCGATGCATCCGAGCCGCGCTAGCCGCCAGCCCCAGCGCCAAGGTTGTCTTACCTTCTCTCGATAGTGCCGAAGTTAACATCACAGACTTGAAGGGGTAAGGATGCTGGATTATTTGGATATTTTGGTAAACCATATCCAAGCTTTCGTGACAAGGTAGCCAAGTGCTAGTTTCTACCAAAGAAGGTGTTAAATTTTGCGGTTTTTGCCAAAACAAAATGGGTAAACGCTTCTTTAAACCTCGTGGCGCTAGTTTTGGTACTGAACCCAGTAATCGGAGTTTCGTCAGCTTCTGTAATTCTTGTACGGAATAAATAGTGTAATTAAACATTCCCCATAAGAGGGCGACTGCTATACCTAAAATGGGGCTGACTACAACTCCCCCAAGTAAAAGCATTGATCTGCGGTTACTGGTAGAAGTTCCTAAACCTGGTTCCTCTAATACTTGCCAATCAAATCCTCCCTGAGAAATCTTTAATCCCAAATACTGTTGCGTCTGGAGTAATTGCTCAAAGATTTTGCGTTGAGTTTCTACTGCTGGTAGTAAGCGATTGTACTCAGCTATGAGGCTAGGATATTTGCTCAGTTGCGAACTGAGTCGTTTTTCTGACTCAGATAGACTATTTTCATGAGCAATCAGTCCTTTGAGGATTGTTTCCACCTGAATAAACTCTTGCACCAGAATTGGGTCAACTTCTGTGGTTTGCCCTTGTATCAAGAGTAATTTTTGGGTATTGTCAGTATTTAGAGACTGACCACCTAGTAATTTTTTCACCTCTTGCTGTAACAACGTTTGTTGACTCTGGTGTTGTTGCTTCAGACTTGCTAAGATGGGAGACTCTTCTGTGTAGCGCATTTCTTCCCTAGCGATCGCTAATTCAGTCTTTTTAACTTCATTCAATAGCGATTGATAACGAGTTGACTGATTGAAACGAGAAGCAATTTGTGAGTTCTGGGATAAAGTAGCTACTTTTTCTTCTAAGTTATTGTACCGAGCTTGTACATCCTTCATCTGTGCGCGGGTAGTTTCTCGCTGTTCTTTAATGTTGGACAGAGATGCTAAGAGGATTTTACTTTGCACTTGAGGATCGACTATATTATGCTGACGGCGAAAGTCTTCTAGGTTTTTTTCTGCTTGCTCAACTTCTTTTTTAATCTGGGGTAAGCGAGTACTAACAAAATTAAGTCCTTTATGCAGTCGTTCTTGTCGTTGCTCTAAATTGTAGTCTTGATAAACTTTTCGTAGAGCTTCTAGCACTCTTTGTGTTTTAACGGGATCATCATCACGAAAGGAAACTTGAAATACTTGACTAGGAACTTGATTAACTCCAGCCCTACCTGCTAATTGGTTCACTACCAAAGCTGAGTTTTTGCCGTTCTCATTGTTACCTTTGATATCTTCTACAGTCATATCTGGATAATGAGGACGAAGAATATCCACAGCTTTCTTTAACAACTTAGAACTCATCATCAGTTTTGTCTGAGCGCTGTAGTCAAATACTGGCATATTTGGTTCTGTTAACTCATTATTTACACCTAAATGGAGATTATTTGACCTCAAACCTTCATATAAATTTGAATTGACCAGTATCTGCATCGAGCTTTGGTAATCTGGTTTGGTATTGACAGCTAAAAAGCCAGCAATTGACATAAAAACACAGGAAACACCTAAACATAAAAAGCGTCGGCGAAGCAAAATTTTAGGTATTCGTCTAATATCAACTGTGCTTATTGAAGAGTGATGAACCAGTTGCTCTTGATTCAGACTTGTATTAGCCACTATCAAATCCCTCTAATATCGAAATCCCAAAACACTATATATGGAAGATTATGAGAATATTGCTAGACAATGATTTTTTCTCAATCTATAGACCAAACATAATACTAAATGTTTCTGACTTTAATCATGAAGAGTTTGTACAAAAAAATCTTCTGCTAATTTTGCTACAAGAATAAAGTAATTCTAATAATCATAAATAATACTGTTAATCAGAATTAACTATGAGAACACAAGGAACTTAAAAATACTCATTATATAAATCGAATTACCTGTATATTAGCTGGAATTAATGAGATATTGGTCGTTATTGTCAGCATTAGAGGAAATTTATGTACTCAATCATTACAGAGTTACTGTATAATTTATTGAATTTAGAAGTTAGAAAAATATTTTGCTGGGATGGAAAGAATACATATTCTTAACCATGAAAGAATTAAAGCTCAATAATTAACAGTGTCTTGATGACGACTATTTACTATTACCATTTAAGTTTATGTAAAATTACTCAATAATTTCCTGTTTGTCAGTTAAACTACTTGATAATCAGATAAAATGTGAACATGGGCTAAAAGCAAGGGTGTGTTACGCTAACACACTGAGAAATAGTATAAAGGTGATGCGTTACATTTCATTAACACACCCTACAAGATCGGCGATCGCACTTTCAAACAAGCTGCACTCAAGACTTGGAAAGCTTGTGCTTTGCACTGAGCGCTGCTGCAAGCAGATCACACTATGGAACGCTCAGTCGATACAAGAAGGGCGGGGCTGCTGCCAACGCAGTAGTAAGCGATAAAAGATGATCTCACCACTGGGTTTTCAATTGTTCTATGATTGTAAGTAAACCCGAAAAAGCTCACGATGGCCGCTAAAGATAAATTTCATGCTGTGGTTAGAATCGCTCTAGAAAAGGAGCAGTGGAAGATAACCGATGATCCACTGCGATTAGAAGTTGGCGGAACTAAACTTGAAATTGATCTAGGTGCGGAGCAACTGTTAGCAGCAGAGCGAGGCCAAGAAAAAATCGCTGTTGAGATTAAAACCTTCCTAAGTGATTCGCCACTGACGGATTACCATGCTGCGTTAGGACAGTTTTTGAATTATCGGCTTGCCTTAGAAATCATTGATCTAACTCGTATTCTCTATTTGGCAGTGCCTGTGGGTGCTTATGAAGCTTTTTTTAAGCGGGAATTTGCACAAATTTCGTTAGCAAGATATCAGATTAAACTCATCATTTATGACCCGATTCAAGAGGTAATTGTGCAATGGATACCATAGAGTCTTATCGCAATATAATTCAGTCGTTGTTGACGGCTTATGCTGCCATCCCAATTGCCAATGGATCGATTGATTGCTACACGGTTTTTGATACGAAACAAGACCATTACCAAGTCATGAATGTGGGATGGGATGGCCATTGGCGGGTTTATGGTTGTGTTTTACATTTAGATATTCAGGAGGGAAAGATTTGGATACAGCAAAATATGACGGAAATGAGAGTTGCTCAGGAACTTGTGGATCTAGGGGTTGCGAAGCGCTGTATTGTGCTGGGGTTTCAAGCTCCTGAAATGCGCGAATATACCGACTATGCAGTTGTTTAATTGAAAGAGCGATCGCAGGGCAATACAGGAAGAACGATCGCACTTGTGCATAAATTATCGTTGCTGAGTCATTGCGATCGCAGTTTTCACAGTCAATTCTGAGATGTTACCCAGGGTGGAGAGTGTATCAGTGTTGGCATAAACCAGTAGTAACTCTTGGTTTTCCCAAACCCAGATTTGCTTTCGCTGAATATCAATCAGTATTTTTTATCTGCGCTTTCTGCTATGAGAGCGATCGCACATCTACTTATATGCGGCACCAATGTCTGATGGATTCATCCATACTATTGTTAATTTTGCATCCGTTCTCAATGGAAAATCACCTTTTTGGTTATAAAGGGTATTAGTGCCATCAACCCACCAATTAGCAGGCAAATTTGCCACATTTATCGTTCCTGTGAAGGGGGCTGCAGTACCAAACGTACCTAAATTATTATGCCCTGTCCATAGACCAGCTCCTAGAGACACCATTGAATGCATTATTTGCCCTGTATCTACGTCATACATTACTATTATTTTTCCTGGTGTATCCGTCAAATTGCCTCCTACCCTCGCAGGGGTTTTTGCTCCTAGATAAAAAGCATTTTGATAATGCTGCGGATCGGAGGCCGGAAACTTACCACTATTTGCATATCCTGCTTCAACTAACCATTTATGAACGGTATTGTGACAGACTCCAACTGCTATTCACTTTGCCTCTGTTTGCTGCTCTGACTAATTCTTTCTCAGTTCCGAGTCGCGCTCCCTTGACCGCTCCATAGATGCCACCGATGACACCGCCTATCCCCGCTCCTACTGCTGTTCCCAGTCCTGGTACTACAGATCCAATTGCAGCGCCGAGACCACCACCTGCCACGATACCTCCTAGACCATATTTAAGCGCATCTCTTTCCGTCCTCTGGATTACCGATTGGTCCTTATCGGCTGAGAAAGTTGGACTTATTGACATATTACCGTTCGTAAGATGTGGCAATTGGTATCCCGAAAGTACATGGGTCTGTTGTCTAAGGGGTGTGAGCGATACTGGCAAAGACATGAATCCTTTCTCCCCCATCACATCCGCTTCGCGTTCCAAACCCAGATCATCATTAATCTCTACCCCCTTCATCTGCATTGTCGGCTTTACCCGTCCCTGTTTCTGCTGTACTACGTGCCAAGCTTCATGGGGTAAATGCTTTTCTTGTTGTGGTGCTACATGAATATCTGTGCCTTGGGTATATGCCAACGCCTGTAACTGTGACGGTTTAGGCGAATTGTAATGTACCCTCACATCATCCATTGCTATACCGGAAAGGTTTTCAATTCCGGCTTTAAGCTCATTGGGTAGTCCTGTTTTGTTTGATTTCTCTTCCTCAGATACGACTGATTTCGCCTGCACTATGGGGGCTGTACTGGTAACTGGGATTCGGCTAAAGTCTTGATGGAAACGTGACTCGGTGTAGTGTGATGATTCCTCTTCTGGAAAATGCACCGCAGCACGCTGTAAAATACCCCTAACTAAAGGTGTCTCTTTCTTCGACTGCTGATGATTCGGTGTAACTTGTTGGCGTTTCATTGATTAAGTCCTGTATATATAGATTGGGCAATTTGCTCTCCCATCAAAGTGGGTTGGGAATTATTTGTAATATTTAAACTTGCAGGTAATTTGGGAATATTACCCCCATTTTGCAAACTCGCAGGTACGCCGTTCACTGTCATCAGCCGAGATAATTCTGTTTCTACTGCGGCTTGTAGTTGACGACGTTGACGGAGTGAAAGGTCTACTCCCTCTAAAATTAGGCGGTCAATTTGGAGATTTATATTCATATAAAAGGTTTATCCATTTTGCGAAATTCAGTCTTTGTTGCTGCTATTAGCAAGTCCATATTTACAGGTGTTCCCGCTTTGGCTGCTAAAAAAGCTGCATTCACAGCGATATTGTGGATGTTTCCCCCAGTTAAATTGTATTTAGCTAACTTGTGAAAATCCAACTCTTCTATTGGTGTCTCTGGGGGAAAAACCTTCTCCCACATTGCTTTTCGTTCCATGACTCCGGGAAAGGAGAAGTTAACAATAAACCGCAACCGCCGCATAAATGCCGCATCTAAAGCACTCTTGATATTGGTCGCTAAAATAGCTAAACCGCGATAAGCTTCTAATCTTTGTAATAAGTAGTTAATTTCTATATTCGCATATCTGTCATGACTATCTTTAACTTCGCTGCGTTTACCAAATAAAGCATCTGCTTCATCAAAAAACAGAATTGCTCCCCCGTCTTCGGCGGCATCAAATAACTTGCGGAGGTTTTTTTCTGTTTCCCCAATATACTTACTGACTACTGCTGAAAGGTCGATGCGGTAAAGATTCAACTGCAAATCATTGGCTATGACTTCGGCGGCCATTGTCTTTCCTGTACCACTTTCTCCGGCAAACATCACACTTACTCCCATTCCCCGATTCATCCTTTGCCGAAAGCCCCATTGGTCATAAACTATACTCCTCTGTTGCACTTGGTCGGCTATTTGGTGCAGTAAATCTAATTCTTCACTGGGGAGGACAATATCTTTCCAACTGGCTTTGATTTCTAAGCGTTGGGCAAGGGTATCTAAACGGGGACGTGTGCTGGCTAGGCAATCATTCCACAGTTGTTCATTTGAGTTTTGAGCAGATTTGGCTATTTTGGATATTTCTACAAAATTCAGGTGAAATTGATTTGCTAATTGGGCTGCATATCCGGATTGGTTTTCTAAAGTTAATTCCCACGCTTGTTGCTGTTCTGTTGGGGTAGGTTTGGCAATGTCAAATGTGACTGTGGCTAGTTCTAGAGAAAACCCCATATCGCGGATATCTAAAAAAATGATGCCTTCGTTGTGAGTCAAAAATTGCCGCAGTGCCGAACTTCCCGCCTTCTCATCTAACCCTTGCACATCAATATATAAAGCCAGTGGTAATAATCTGCTTTCTCTCTGCCACAAACGGGCTAAATTTGCCAATTCTGTGGTTTGGGTGGGTAGTTGTTCTACAGGGAGACGATATAGTTGCAGTTCTAATGCTTGACAAATTTCCCAAATTACAGTTTGTTTGCTCTGGGTGTCAATACCTGATAATTGGAAGATGGGGAATTGCTGCTGTTGTATGCTTTGGTTGATTTGGAGAGCGATCGCATCTGCTATTCTTTGTTGAGATGGCGGTAGCGACAAAATCTCATCTTGTCCTGACCAAGGATTGAGGGGGAAAACTATTTTAGCTAGGCGGTCATCAAGATAATTAACTCCCTTAATATAGTTAACAATCCTCTCATCTGCTCTTAGGGGACTGGTAGTCAGGGGTTGTATATTTGACTGATGAATTTCTAATAATTGCCAGTAACGCAGGGGACGATTTGGTAAGACTACATCCCAAGTTACATGATCAAAGCAAGACAGAGCTAGGGCAAAGGTAGGATAGGGACGCTGAGGATTATCTTGAGCTGCTGCACATAGTTGAGCGATGTCGGTGGCAAATTCCATTGCTGCACAGAGTAACAGGAGCGATCGCTCAAAATCTGATAATCCGAATATTTGACTGAGTATAATTAACGCTGGGGGCGGTTCTATCTCTGCTAATTCCGCCATGATTTGAGCGGCTTTGTCAATTTCCTCCTCATTACCTGACTGTATCAGAAATTTCAGCCGCGATCGCAACCAAGTTAAAGACACTGCCAAGTATTCCGCATTTCGCTCTTGCCAGGAACTATACTCTGTCATGATACTTGCACCCGTTGACTGACATCAAATACTGGCGGTTGCACAGATCGATTAATCAATAAGCTATCCACCCCATCGACTCGCAACCGGAGAAAGTATTCACCAGGGGGAATGTTGCTGATATTAAACCCTAAAATATCAGTTTTTTGAGTGATATTTTGGGGTAAAAGTTCTCTATCTCCTATCAGTAAAAATACTTTTTGTTCTGGTAATATTTGAGGTTGACATATAAGAGTTAATATGCTGTTATTAATCTCAAATTGCTGAATTTTCGGGGCTAAAGAAAAGGAAAGTGCATTTGTGACTCGTTGCTGTCCATCTTGTTGCAGCAGTACCATCACAGTGTAAAATCCGGCTGGGAAATCTTGATTTTGTGATGGTATTTCTACTGTTATTTGTGTATTATTAGCTCCTAACTGGGGAATTACATCAAGGGAAAATGGTAAACGGGAATGCACAAATCTCACAATAGTATTACCTTCACTTTGGAGATGATGACCAGTTAAAGTTAGGGTTTCGCCTAATCGTACACTAGGCTGTTGATGGGGTGGTTGTACTGCTTGGAGGGTAGGAAAAGGTGGTAACAAACTAGCTTGCGCCAAAATTCCTTGGTCATCAAATCCCCGTGTTAACACAGGTAAAGGAGTCCTGACAGGAAGACTACTATCAATTAAGATGACTGACACTTCATAAGCAACAGAAATGCGATATTGAGTTTGAAAAGTTGCCCAAAGTTTAGAAATTTCTTCTAAATTGAGAGTCTGGGGTGTAATTTTCACCCGTTCTATTTGATTGTGCAAATCGCTTTCTGGTAAAGCGTTGCGAATATCAGCCGGGTTGAGAATGGCGTAGTCGTGGAGAATACGCATTACTTCACCTAAAATGCGGTGACTAATTATATCTTCGTTATCCTGAGCGTAAACTGTAATTAGATAGTATAAATTTAATGCTAGGGGAAAATGTCCCGTTTCGCCTGGTCTAACACGGCTGGGTAAATCCATATTCCGCCAAGCTGTATTGGGAAAAGTTTGATACAAGAAAATATTAACTTGATTAGTGTTATCTCCGTTATCACGGGCTTTATCTGGGGGACGAGTGGTAACAATACCGCTTCCTAGTTCTTCTGTAATGCTGCGTGCTACTAAATTGCGTATAGTAGTAGTAACAGCTGCGATCGCTAAAGAGTTACTCATTATTTCCCTCCTTGGCGTTGTTTTAAATAATCTTGTAGAGAAAGTCCTGGTTCTTTGCGAGTCGATTTATGAGTTTTCGGCGGTGTACTTTGAGGATTCGCCTTGACTTCAATACGACCAATACTAACTGTAATTGTCGGCGTTGGTGTTTGTGTTTCTGCTACAGATTGACGCTGATTTACTCGTTCAGATTGCCTAGATTCTAATTCGATTTGGGGATAAACAGAAGATGGGTGAGTCATAACAACAGGTTTAATTGTTGATGCAGTTTTTTGTGATAGGCTAGCAGACGGCAAGCTATTTTGAGATATTACAACATCTGAAGGGTGAATATTTTGGGTGATCAGACTATCAGGTAAAGATTTAACTATAATTGTATTCAAATCCTGTGATTTCTGAGGTTGAGTCAATGTAGAATCAGGAGATATAGAGGTATTTTCTACCATAGTTAGATTATTTTGTATATAATCATTTTCCCTAATTTTATCTTGGTTTTTTAAAGATTCAACTCGACTGGATACAGTTTTTTGCAAATTTACTAAAGTTGATTTTATCTCGAATTTTGAAGTCGGTTGAAACTGTGCAGAATCAATTTCTGATATTTTTACCAAGGTGTTTTGTGGTCTGGCTGGTAAATCTATAGGAAATACAGTTTTAATTTCATTGATTTCGGGAATTGAATCTAACTGTTTAACTACGGGTTCAACTCGAATCGGTGCGGCTTGTTCAGGATTTACTAAAGTTGATTTTACCTGAAAGTCGGAATTTTGTTGCAACTGTGTAGACTCAATTTCAGGTATTTGATTTATTGAAGATGGTGTAACAGGATTAACGGATATTTCCGCTAAGGTATTTTGTAATCTTTCTGGAGAATCTTGAGGGAATGCAGGTTTAATTTCATTGATTTCGGGAATTAAATCTAACTGTTTAACGCTGGGTTCAACTTGAATGGGTGCGGCTTGTTCAGGATTTACTAAAGTTGATTTTACCTGAAAGTCGGAATTTTGTTGCAACTGTGTAGACTCAATTTCAGGTATTTGATTTATCGCAGATGGTGTAACAGGATTAACGGATATTTCCGCTAAGGTATTTTGTGACTTTTCTGAAGAATCTTGAGGGAATGCAGTTTTAATTTCATTGATTTCGGGAATTAAATCTAACTTTTTAAATATAGGTTCAACTTGAATTGGTGTGATTTTTTCTGACCTGACTAAAGTTGATTTTACCTGAAATTCAGAATTTTGTTGCAACTGTGTAGACTCAATTTCAGGTATTTGATTTATCGCAGATGGTGTAACAGGATTAACTGCGATTTCCGCTAAGGTATTTTGTGATCTTTCTGGAGAATCTTGAGGGAATGCAGGTTTAATTTCATTGATTTCGGGAATTGAATCTAACTGTTTAACTTGAAAAGGTGCGATTTTTTCTGAGTTAATTAAAGTTGATTTAACTTCAAATTTAGAATTCTGTTGATTACTAATTAAAGGCTGTTCATCAATAGACTTGAATACAGGATTTGTTTGTGGAATAGATATTTTATCAGTCTTTGGTATTTCGAGCGATCGCTCCCACTCTACACCATTCGACTCATACTCACCGTCAAAAGCAGAATAAATTTCCCCCGCAGTAAATATGGAAGCAATCATGGGTTGCATCACTGGTGTTAAACCTAGAGTGCGTGTAGCCAATGTCGTGAGAAAGTCAGTCATTGTACTGCCAAAAATCAGCTAGCTAAATCTAAATAAAACTGTCTTCTAATTGCGCTCATAGCGAGGATATCTGCTTCCCTCCAACCATAAAAACGTGCCAATGTATGAACTTCACGCAGCAAGCGCTTGGCTTGAACGCTAATTTCACTCCAAAAAAATGCGACTATATCAAATAAAATTTGCCAGTGATGATTACAAGCTGGACAAGTGAGATTTAATAATATTTCGGCTTGGGGGTCACATTCAGCCATCTGCTGTGCTAAAACAGTCATCAAATCAGGAGATAATTGTCTGTTATCAAGGGCGACTCCATCACGATGAACGGCTAATACACAACGCTGTCCAATTAAAGAGCGTGCTTGGTTCACGTCCTCATAGCCAACGACAGCAGCTAAATCTTTACTGTTAGGTAAACGAAACCGCAGTTGTAAATTCCCAGAGGTGAGCAGATATTCCTGGTTAATTGCTGGTATTGGTGGAGTAACACGGATATCGGCGACATTAATTGTAAATTCCAAGCGTTCTGTACATTGAGGACACTCAGCATAACTTGCCATTTTGGAGCCAAGGGTGATTTCTCTGAGTGTTAATAAAGATGTGTCTCGTTGTCCAATAGTCAGTGATGCTAACTCATCCAGCGATTTGTCTGGATAACCAAAATGCAGCAGGGTAATGGCTCTGTCAATAGGATGCTGACTCTGACCAGTTTCCCAAATTGTGATCATGTTTTGGGCGGACAATGAATGCATAATTTATACCATAAATTGAATAGAGGAGAAGGCGAGAAGGAGAGAGATCGGGAAAAGTATTTCCCCCTGCTCCCTGCTCCCTGCTCCCTACTTCCAGTTACGCTGGTTCTAAGAAACTTGGTTCTGTGGGTTCGGTAACATCATAGTCACGTTCCCAGCCTTCGTTTTGGAGTTGAATGGTTTGAATGGCTATAGCATTAGCACTAGCATCAAGTTCAGGTAAGGATTGGAATTCTGATACCCAGCAACGAAAGACTTTATAAGCGATCGCCACTTGTCCCGCTTCATTCATCACCTCTATAATGATGTCTTTACGAAAGTCTTTCAGGGAAACTTCAGAACCCAAACCAGAACCATAATTCCAAACCTTATTCGCCCACTGTTCAAATTCTTTATCGTGAGTCACACCCCTTTCTAAAGTAATCGCTTCATATTTAGTTTGTCCTGGTGAAACACGAGAGCTACTGGGGTCGCCGCCTTCGCGATGGGTGACTACTTCTGTAGTGCGTTTCAAAGCTCCAACTTTGCTGACTCCAGCGACATATTTACCATCCCACTTAACACGGAATTTGAAATTTTTATAAGGGTCGAAACGCTGGGCATTGACACTAAACTGAGCCATGATAACCTCAATGAAATATGGTTAATTTATTTGTGCGGAGAATACAGCCGCCCTCAAACATTCGTGAAAAACGCTCTTTTCTATCTCTCTGCGTCCTCTGCGTCTCTGTGGTTAGATTAAAAAAAATTAATTTTAACCAATGAGAGAGAATTGCTACAGGTTAAACGGCAATTTGTCCAGCCATCTGCTGAAATTTGAGGATGACAAATTCTGCTGGTTTTAAGGGTGCATAACCGACAACGATATTAACAATACCCAAATTGATATCATTCTGGGTAGTTGTTTCACTGTCACATTTCACAAAATATGCTTCTTTAGGTGACTTACCCTGAAAAGCTCCTTGGCGAAATAAATTATTCATAAACGCGCCGAGATTCAAGCGAATCTGCGCCCATAATGGTTCATCGTTAGGTTCAAATACCACCCATTGAGTCCCACGATAAAGACTTTCTTCTAAGAACAACGCCAACCGTCTGACGGGGATGTATTTCCATTCTGAAGCATCTTGATCAGCCCCTTGACGAGTCCGCGCTCCCCAAACTATGGTTCCATAAGCGGGAAATGTGCGTAAGCAATTAATCCCCAAAGGATTGAGAACGCCATTTTCAGAATCTGTTAAGGTGTAGCTCAGACCTTGCGCGCCACGGATCACAGCTTCAATCCCTGCTGGTGCTTTCCATACGCCGCGATCGCTATCTGTGCGAGAAAATATGCCTGCGATCGCACCTGAAGCCGCAAAATCTCGCAGACGGAAATCTTTTTGAGGATCAGCCGCCAAAATTCGCGGAAAGAAGATAGCCGCATTTTTATCTTTACTAGCGCCTACAGCCCATTCCCCAATCTCGGTAAAACCTTTAGACGGTGGGGGATCAATAATATAAAATGCCCGCCGATCTGCACAAAACTGCACGGCTGACTGAATCACAGCTTTACTAGCTGAGTCACTGAGTTTGGTAGTTTCTGGAATCACTAACAGGTTAAACAAATCCACATCCCGCAATGCATATATCCCGGTTTTGGCATCAAATCCACCGAGAATATCATTGGCATTTTGAGGCGGACTCCCATCTGCACCTCCAGTCAACCTTGTATTAGTGACAGCCAATGGACGACGTGTTCTTGCACCTTGAAATTCTTGCCCACCATTAGTAATTCCTAATTGCAAAGCTGAAGATGCGTCATTGTCGGCAGCGATTGTCACCTGTACTGCGGCAGTTTCCGCATTTGTGGAGGTCGAAGCCAGTTTAATGAAATTTCCAGCATCAGAGTCTTCCACACCCTGGGCATTGGCACGGGAAGCAACCAGACGAGAGGCGAAGTTAGCTGCGATAATCGCGTTATTGAGAGATATTACTAACTCATTGATATTAGTTGGTGGGAAGGGGAACTCTGGTGTTGACTGATTATTTAAGATCAGCGTGAAGGTATCTTCGCCATCAATTACGCCAGAAATTTTGATTTGTTTGTCAGTTAAAACCGGGAAGGTAGACAAATCACCACTGAGCGTAAAACCAGCCTCGTTATCACCGCTAAATAATCCTGTGGGAACTTCTAACCGAATTAGCTTGGAACCACTATTAACTACATCTGGTGCATATTTAGCCGACTTGCTGTTCATACTCAGGTTGAGAAACTTTTCCGTTTCTACAGCAACAGGATTGGGACTGTTACCTTGCTGTACCTGACGGGTGACAGTGAGGTTAAAGGTACTGGTTAAAGTTAGAGGAGAAGTACCATAATCTACTGTTACAAATAGGTCTTCGCCCCACTTGCCGGCGTTAGCGGCTTTGACTATCAACGCATTTTCATTCTCAGCCGATCCATATTTAAGTGTTTGGGTGGCTGCACTAGGATTGTAGGCTACACGTACGACATAAGCATCAGTACCACCATTCAAAAAGAATTGTTGTATGGAATAGCTGATTTCGCTATCTGGGTGTAATCCACCGAATCCACGTTCAAAATCGCCAAAATTGAAGATGCGGACAGCTTTATTTAATTCGCCTCGTGGTGTGTAGCCAACAAATGCTGTGATTGAGGTGGAAACTCCGGTAATGGTGCGGACACCACTGGGAATTTCTTGAATGTAAACACCTGGATAGGTGGGATTAACAGGCATAAAATATTCCTTTTAAGCTGAGTCAGTGCAGATAGAAACAGATGATCTCAGGATACAATGTCTTTTTACTAAATTACGTATTGTTAGCTGTTGATTTGGGGTTTTATTTGGGTTGATCCTGAAACTGCGGAAATACATACTCAGTATAATTTTTGGCAATTTTTGACCTCTATTTTTTGATGATTTTTGAGGACTTGGCGCTAAGTATGCAATAGACACCTAGTGAAAATTGGCGTTGCTGATTTGAAGTCAAAACCCCTGTAGAGACGTTCCATGGAACTTCTCCTCCTCTTCCCCCTCTCCCCTCTCTTCCCACACTCAAAAAGTCAGTTATATCAGGGCTTTGCGATTAACTTAGTGCAATTCGGTTTCCACCCCCACTCCCTACTCCCCCCCTACTCCCACTCCCCACTCCCCACTCCCCACTCCCTACTCCCCAGCTATAGTAAGGAAGGATATATATTTTCTCATAGTTTGCGGTTTTTACTGTTGAATTATCAGCCAACTTACCTCAGTATTGCGTCAGCGATCGCAGCTCAGTTGCCCGCCAAATGCTATACCTAGTAAATCCAGTGACCAACAAAATATACTTGTAATGTTTAATACGGATACTTGCTGTAATGACATAAACAGTGTCATAAAGAGAAGGTAAAGGATTCAGCCTGGGTATTCTTTATATTGAAGATGTTTGCGTTCCCAGCTTCCAGGATAGATACATTACACTTATGACTGAAATCACATTACGGCTACAACAGGGGGAGACAGAAAAAACGTTGACAGTGAATCAAAATGTATTCACAATTGGGCGTTTGCCGGAATGTGACTTGTACTTACCTTTTGGCGGAGTTTCCCGTAGACACGCCCGACTGGTAAAAACTGTTCATGGTGCATGGACTATTGAAGATTTGGGCAGCAAAAATGGGACGCAGGTGAATCAAAATATCATTAATCATATCCAAGAGTTGCATCACGGCGATATAATTTGGCTAGGAAATGCAAATTTGGAAGTGATGCTTGCTAATACTGCTGTACGTTCTCCGCATCAGCATAGTGCAGTAGCGATCGCCTCTGAGCCGAGAACGATTGTTCATAACGTCAAACAACTACAACAGCAATGGATAGCAGCTGATAGCCCAGATGGGCAACACAGCAACAAAGACAAAACTATTGCCCGGCTCAAAGACTTGGTAGATATAGCCAAAAATCTCTGTGCAGCAACCTCCATAGAAGAGATTTTTTCTCAAGTGCAACAAGTTGTTTTTCGTTACCTCGATAGTATTGACCGCTTGGCACTATTAATTGATGTCAATGGGTGCGGTCAATTGAAGTTAGTGAATGCTGGTACTAGAGACATTTCCCAACAACAATATCTCGCAGGTGATAGCGACTGGATTAGTCGGAGTATCTGCCAAAAAGTATTTGAGAAAAAAATTGCCATTCAAACTGCTGATACCCATGAGGATGAACGCTTTTCGGGAGAAGACAGCATTTTGGTTAAAGGTATCCGTAGCGCTATGGCTGTACCTTTGTGGAATGAAAATAAAGTTGTGGGCGTTCTTTATGCCGATGCTCGTCTTTCTTCTTCCCATTGGGCAAATGAAGGAGAGGAAGAATTAAGCTTTTTTTCAGCTTTAGCAAATATTGTTGCTTCTAGTGTACAACGTTGGCTGTTGGCAGATAAATTAAAGGCTGAAGAGGTGATTCGTCATCGATTAGAGCGTTATCATTCTCCAGCCGTTGTACAACAATTAATCGCAGTCGGCGGTTTACCTGATGGTCGGTTAGCCCCCGCAGAGAGCGAAATCAGTGTTGTGTTTGCAGACTTAGTTGGGTTTACGGCAATTTCGGAACGTTTAACACCAACTGCGATCGCGCAATTATTGAATAATTTATTTGAAGAGATGTTGCAAGAAGTGTTTGCCTACGGTGGCACTTTGGATAAATACATAGGCGATTGTATTATGGCATTTTTTGGCGCACCAGAACCCCAACCCGATCATGCCGAGCGCGCCACGGCTGCGGCTAAGGGAATGCTGTCTCGTCTGAAACGTCTCAACGCCAGTGGTTTTTGGCAGGAACCGCTACAGTTACGCATTGCTATTAATAGTGGTAAAGCTGTAGTGGGGGATGTTGGTAGTTCTCAAAGAGTAGATTATACCGCATTAGGGGCAGCGATTAATCTGGCAGCTCGGATGGAAGCAGTTTGTCCCCCCGGTGAATGCGTGATTACGGAAGTTACCTATTTCATGCTTTCAAAACCCTCAGACTTTTACGAAATGGGACATTATCGTTTTAAAGGTATTGATAGATTAGTCAAGATTTATCAGACTAAAACAGTAAATCAAAAACTTTAATTTGGAGCCGAATATTGAAATTATGCGTCGTGATTCAATCTTTTACAAACTATTTCAACAATCTCCCACCCTATTATTTGAATTATTGACAAATCCCCCAGAAAATGCAGATGCTTATCGATTTGATTCAGTAGCTGTCAAAGAACCAAAATTTGAAATTGATGGCGTATTTCTCCCCCCAGAAAATGCAGGCGCAGGAGTTGTATATTTCTGTGAGGTACAATTCCAAAAAGACGAGCAGCTTTACGAAAGAATATTTGCTGAAACTTCACTCTATTTCTACCGCAACCGTGCTAGATTTAGTGATTGGCAAGCAGTGATTATTTATCCTTCTCGCAGTATTGAACAAAGCGATATTTATCCTCATCGCACCTTACTGAGTGGAGACCAAGTACATCGGGTTTATTTGGATGAATTGGGAGATATCCGTGAATTACCATTATGGGTAGCGTTGATGGTACTAACTACGGTAGAGGAAGAACAAGCACCAGAAGCAGCAAGATATTTGTTAACCAAAACCCGTGAAGATGTGCGGTCGCCATCAAGTCGCGCCATAATAGAAATAATCACGGTGCGAACCGAAAGTCGTACTTTCTGAGTGAGTCTCCATGAAAGACTCCTACCTAGTAGCCAGGTAGTATCCGCCCGAAGGGGCATCACTGGTAACGGGGATGTCTCACAGCTAGAGGGTGAAATGTCCTGACTGAATCTAAACCATCTGGATAAGAAAGGGCTAGGGTAAGAAATCCAAGGTTTGTTGTGTAGGCTTCGATAATCTAGGCTATTCCGATAAAGATGGTTGGGGATAGTGCGGAGAATAGGGCTATCGCCGATGATGAGATAGTCAAAGAGGTAATTCCCGTGATCAATTACCTAGGCTACCAAAAAATCTCCCGGAGTATAGCACAAACCTAAAGATATCGCATCTCAAAAGTGTGGAACGGGATAACCCCTATGAGGTCTCAAGCCCAGGTCGAAAACTTGAGTAAGCCAACCGCAAGGAAAGCCGAAAACCGCAGAGGGGAGAGGATGCCAAACAAGCGAATGTCGTCACCCGCAAGGGAACAGGAAACAAAACTAATTGGTTCATAACTGGACGAATAGGGCAATACCCAACCCGAAAGGGTGCAGACTTTGGCAGGTGAAGTCAGCAGAATTGACCAAGTTAAGAAACCGAACTGATTTGGGAAAAGTTAGATGCAAAATACTGCAAACGTAACCAACAGGACTTCCGACTGGCACAGTATCAACTGGTATCAAGTCAATCGGAGAGTTAGGAATCTCAGACGACGCATATTTAAAGCAACTCGTGAAGGTAACTGGCGAAAAGTCCGTAATCTCCAAAGGCTGATGCTAAAAAGTTACTCAAACGTGCAGCAATCCATCAGGAAAGCCACACAACAAAACAAAGGCAACAAAACCGCAGGAGTGGACAAAATACTAGTCAAAACCCCACAACAAAGGGGGAAATTGGTGGACGACCTCGCCAAAAACCAAGACTGGCAAGTATTACCCGTCAGAAGAATCTACATACCCAAAAGCAATGGCAAAAAACGCCCACTAGGAATACCCACAATTCGGGATAGATGCTTACAGGCAATCGTCAAAAATGCCTTAGAACCATGTTGGGAAGCACAATTTGAAGGAATAAGTTACGGTTTCCGTTCTGGCAGAAGCCCCCATGATGCTATCGGGAAAATATATCTATCAACCCGACCAAATGGCACAAAAAAATGGGCAGTAGATGCGGATATCAAAGGGTGTTTTGACAATATCAACCACAACCAATTAATGACTACCATCGGCAATTTCCCAGGTAGAAAATTAATCTGGCAGTGGTTAAAGGCGGGATACATAGACAATAATGTCTTCCACGACCAAGAAATTGGAACACCGCAAGGCGGTATTATCAGCCCTTTACTAGCTAACATTGCCTTACATGGCATGGAAGATGCCTTGGGAATCAAATACGATAACCGAGGAATAATCAAAAGTAACAGAACACTGGTAAGATACGCCGACGACTTTGTGATTCTTTGTCAAACCCTTACAGATGCACAAAAAGCCCAAGATGAAATCAACAACTGGTTAACAACTAGAGGTTTAGAACTCTCACCGGAAAAAACCAAAATAGTTCATCTTACACAAGGCTTTGATTTTCTGGGTTTCAATATCCGACATTACCCTGTCAGCAATACAAAAACCGGATACAAATTACTCATCAAGCCCAGCAAGCAATTCTTGCAACAAACCCGAAATGATATCAAAAATGTCTTCCTAGAACACAAGGGAAAACACGTTGGATTATTAATTGCCGCCATCAACCCCATAATTAGAGGCAAAGCTAATTATCTAAAAACTGTAGTGTCATCAAAAGCTTTCTCTAAACTAGATGACCATTTATTCCGTAGACAAGTTAGATTTGTCAATCGCACCCATCCTCAAAAATCAAAGGCATGGAAAAAACAAAAATATTGGGGCAGGTTAAACTTCCATAGACCTAACGACAAATGGGTATTTGGAGATAAACCTTCTGGGGCTTATATGCTGAAGTTTAGGTGGTTTAACATTAAAAGACACCCTTTGGTTCAACATAAATCTTCCCCAGACGACCCAAAATTAAGGGAATACTGGGAAAAAAGACAACGAATCAGGGATAAATCAACTGCCGAAAAACTCAGCCGCATCCAACAAAATGTAGCCAAAAAACAAGACTATAAATGTCCTATCTGTGGAGAGTCACTGTTTAATGGTGAACCGCTACACCTACACCATATAATTCCTCGGTGTCATGGTGGAAAAAGCGAAACTAAAAACCTAGTTTGGTTACATCAATATTGCCATCAAAAGGTACATTACCAACAGGAGTGACTTTGCTTGAGCCGGATGCTTGGAAACTTGCTTGTCCGGTTCTTAGGGGGGAAAGGGGTAGCAATGCCCCCGCCCTACCCGACACGATTATGGTGTATAAATTTGAACACTTAAATAGAATGGAGGTTGAGACTATGCTGGGAATAACACTCAAAGAAACAAGAGTTTACCGAGAAATTAAAGACGAAGGACGACAAGAAGAGGCTGCTAACTTAATTACCCGACAGTTGACTAAGCGATTTGGAGAACTGTCTGAGGAAATGCGCTCTTCGATTTATGGTTTATCTTTGCCTATTCTGGAAGATTTGAGCGAAGCATTTTTAGATTTTACGAGTTTGACTGATTTACAATCCTGGTTAGAAGCGCTGAAAAATTAAATCAGTGAACAGTGAACAGTTCTCAAGACAACTGAAAAAACGAAGCAGCGCAATATTTTTGGTTGACAAAACCAGCGTCAAATTCTCCCCTCTCCTTGATAAGGAGAGGGGTTGGGGGTGAGGTTCTTTACTTTATTAAAACAGTACGCCTAATAATTTCCATTAAATACTATAATAAACACTAAATTAATTAAATTTACTGACTATAAATAATATGTTTTGGGATCGCATTGTCTTAAAACCTGTATCTGTCAGTCTGCCTTTTGGCATTGGTTCCATTTTTTGGAATGGCGTTGGCAAAATTACTGGCGTTGAGGAGTAACCAGTGGAAAAGTTTGATGTTTTTCTTTGTCACAATAGTAAAGATAGACCTGCGGTTATCCAAGTTGCTGAACAACTAAAGCAACGCGGAATTGTACCCTGGTTGGATATTTTGGATTTACGCCCTGGTCTTTCTTCGCAAGATTCTTTAGAGGAACAGATAGAACAGATTGCAGCAGCAGCCGTTTTTGTAGGGGGATCAGGAATTGGCCCTTGGCAAAATCAAGAAATCAATGCGTTCCTACGAGAATTTGTGAATAGGAAATGTCCAGTTATTCCGGTACTTTTGCCGGATGCTCTAACAGAGCCAAAATTGCCTCTATTTCTCCGGAATTTCACGTGGGTTGATTTCCGTTTAGAGTATCCTGAACCGATGGGACAGTTGATTTGGGGTATTACTGGAATAAAGCCAGCATCACAAGCAATAATTCAGCATTCGTCTCTCACAACGCCGTCTCAACCTAATAAAAATGCTTTAGACCTTCTAAACTCACATCTCGGCGTTCAGCCAGACACCTCAGCAGTTCAGGCTAGAGAGATTCTTAACTCGCATCCTGTTATTCAGCCACCAACTGCTACAGATAACCTGGACTCTGAAAAAGGCATAGATTACACCAGACTGCGCGACTTACTAGCAGCAAAAAACTGGAAAGAAGCCGACCAAGAAACCTATCTGGTGATGATTAAAGCAGTAGGTAAGAAAGAAGGCAAATATTTCAGTACAGACGAATTCTTAAATTTTCCTTGCACTGATTTACGCACAATTGACCGCTTGTGGGTAAAATACAGTAATGGACACTTTGGCTTCAGCGTCCAGAAGGAAATTTACTTGAGCGTTGGCGGTAAAGCTGACGGCAAGTATTACCAAGAAGCCTGGGAAAAATTAGGCGATCGCGTAGGATGGAGAGTGAAGAGTAGCTGGATTGACTACACTGATGTAACTTTTGACACTTCCTCCCATAAGGGACACCTCCCGGTTTGGGTTGTGGGTGGGGTGTTGGGTTGTGGGTGGGGGGTGTCTCTTCTCTCGCATCGAGACTTGTAAACTGTAACATCTAAGGCTTTTAGACATTTATAAAGATTTATTACAAGCCCCAAAAGCACGGTAGAATCAACATTTCAGAATTCCGATACCTGGACCTGCGGGGTTATAACAGTTAGCCTGAATAAATTTTTCTGCTACCTCATGCACCTCAGTATCTTCAGTGACTCGTTGCTTATCCCAAGGTAAACTCATCTGTCCCGGTGACTTCTTCTTACCCTTATTCTTCAAAGAAGGTAAAAAACGACTACCCCAATGATTCCTTTTTTCAGACTTTGGCTTCGGTCGATATTTCTTACAAAACTGACGATATTTAGCAGCACATTCTTCCAAAGTCCTACCCAGTAGCAAAAACGCCGGATGCCAACCCCTTCGGGGAAGTCAAAAGTCAAAAGTCAAAAGTCAAAAGTTTATTTATCTAGCTTTCCTTTAGCCGTTACAATCGATTTTTTCATTATTGAACAAACACGTAGTGGCGTGACAAGCTTAAAATGTTGCATTAGAATCAACGATTTTGTGAGTTTCAAACACTGGGTAAAGATGTTTAAGTTTGATACGAGCATCATCAGTAGTAAAACGCCAAATAACTTTACCTGCGGTGCGGTTACGTTCGTTTTGCCAAGCGGTCAATTCTGTAGATAGTTGACAAATACTAGGAATTCGTCGGTCTAGGCACTGTTGGCTTAAAACGCTTAATTCAATTTCGGCAACGTTGAGCCAGCTTCCATTGCGAGGAGTGTAATAAATCTCCAGTCTCCTAGCCAAGCGGTGAGCTTCTGGTGCGGGAAAAGCTTCGTAAAGTGATGTAATGCTATGAGTGTTGAGGTTGTCACATAGCAATTTGACCTTGGTGGCTTGGGGATAGTCTTCATCTAATAGTTGACGGACTTCTTCGGCCCAATCAACACGAGTCCGATGAGCGCGATTGCTGACACGTCGCCAACCTCTGATTGGGTCAAAAAACATGAACAAAGCTTGGACTCCTTCGCGAGTATAGTGATAATCTTCTTTTGCATCTTCACCCGGTTCCATTGGTTTTGGCTCATAAAGATGCCCTGTTAATTGTCTAGAAGCTTCATCCATACAGATTAAAGGTTCCAAATCACTATGTTCTTGGCTGTAGAGGTCTAAAACTACTTCCATTTGAGAGACAAAACGTGCTATATCCCGTTCGGGAATACAAAATCTTTCTGTTTTCCAGGGGCGTAATTTGTTTTTTTTAATGTCTTTCTAATCGTCTCCCTAGAAATTTCTATGATAATTTTTCGGTTTTGAATTTCTTGCGTCAGTAATCTGAGACTCCAGTGTGCTTGCCCCGTGGGAGGTTCAGAACAACATAATGCAATGATTTGGGCTTCAGTCTGACCATCTATCTTGCTGACATTTGGTGGTTTTAACCTCTGATGACGATTTAAGGCAGGTTCTTCTCCCTGTTCGAGGAACCTCTTCCTGATTCTTGCCACCGTATTGCGATGAACCCTTAACCCTATACTTATTTCTTCATCTGTCCATTTTTTCCTTGCACCCTCTCCCTCATCGCACATTAACAACACCTGTGCGTGCAATATTTTTTTGGCTGGGGCCTGTCCGTTGCGAGCGATCGCTTCTAATCTTTTTCTTTTCTCTGTATCTAATATGACTTTATCTCTACGACCTCTCCCCATCAATTTCTCCTTTTTTTTCCTCCATTCTAATGCACTATTTTAAGCTTGCCATGCCACTACTGGCGTGGCAAGGCTAAAATGTTGCAATAGATTTTTGAGAAAATTGAGATAAATCAATGTTTTCTGCTTTTTCCTAATGCACTATTTTAAGCTTGCCACGCTACTACTGGCGTGACAAGGCTAAAATGTTGCAATAGATTTTTGAGAAAATCGAGATAAATCAATGTTGTCTGCTTTTTCCTAATGCCCCATTTTAAGCTTGCCACGCTACTACTGGCGTGGCAAGCTTAAAATGTTGCATTAGAATTAACGATTTTGTGAGTTTCAAACACTGGGTAAAGATGTTTAAGTTTTATACGAGCATCATCAGTAGTAAAACGCCAAATAACTTTACCTGCGGTGCGGTTACGTTCGTTTTGCCAAGCGGTCAATTCTCTAGATAGTTGACAAATACTAGGAATTCGTCGGTCTAGGCACTGTTGGCTTAAAATGCTTAATTCAATTTCGGCAACGTTGAGCCAGCTTCCATTGCGAGGAGTGTAATAAATCTCCAGTCTCCTAGCCAAGCGGTGAGCTTCTGGTGCGGGAAAAGCTTCGTAAAGTGATGTAATGCTATGAGTGTTGAGGTTGTCACATAGCAATTTGACCTTGGTGGCTTGGGGATAGTCTTCATCTAATAGTTGACGGACTTCTTCGGCCCAATCAACACGAGTCCGATGAGCGCGATTGCTGACACGTCGCCAACCTCTGATTGGGTCAAAAAACATGAACAAAGCTTGGACTCCTTCGCGAGTATAGTGATAATCTTCTTTTGCATCTTCACCCGGTTCCATTGGTTTTGGCTCATAAAGATGCCCTGTTAATTGTCTAGAAGCTTCATCCATACAGATTAAAGGTTCCAAATCACTATGTTCTTGGCTGTAGAGGTCTAAAACTACTTCCATTTGAGAGACAAAACGTGCTATATCCCGTTCGGGAATACAAAATCTTTCTGTTTTCCAGGGGCGTAATTTGTTTTTTTTAATGTCTTTCTAATCGTCTCCCTAGAAATTTCTATGATAATTTTTCGGTTTTGAATTTCTTGCGTCAGTAATCTGAGACTCCAGTGTGCTTGCCCCGTGGGAGGTTCAGAACAACATAATGCAATGATTTGGGCTTCAGTCTGACCATCTATCTTGCTGACATTTGGTGGTTTTAACCTCTGATGACGATTTAAGGCAGGTTCTTCTCCCTGTTCGAGGAACCTCTTCCTGATTCTTGCCACCGTATTGCGATGAACCCTTAACCCTATACTTATTTCTTCATCTGTCCATTTTTTCCTTGCACCCTCTCCCTCATCGCACATTAACAACACCTGTGCGTGCAATATTTTTTTGGCTGGGGCCTGTCCGTTGCGAGCGATCGCTTCTAATCTTTTTCTTTTCTCTGTATCTAATATGACTTTATCTCTACGACCTCTCCCCATCAATTTCTCCTTTTTTTTCCTCCATTCTAATGCACTATTTTAAGCTTGTCACGCCACTACTGGCGTGACAAGCTTAAAATGTTGCATTAGAATCAACGATTTTGTGAGTTTCAAACACTGGGTAAAGATGTTTAAGTTTGATACGAGCATCATCAGTAGTAAAACGCCAAATAACTTTACCTGCGGTGCGGTTACGTTCGTTTTGCCAAGCGGTCAATTCTGTAGATAGTTGACAAATACTAGGAATTCGTCGGTCTAGGCACTGTTGGCTTAAAACGCTTAATTCAATTTCGGCAACGTTGAGCCAGCTTCCATTGCGAGGAGTGTAATAAATCTCCAGTCTCCTAGCCAAGCGGTGAGCTTCTGGTGCGGGAAAAGCTTCGTAAAGTGATGTAATGCTATGAGTGTTGAGGTTGTCACATAGCAATTTGACCTTGGTGGCTTGGGGATAGTCTTCATCTAATAGTTGACGGACTTCTTCGGCCCAATCAACACGAGTCCGATGAGCGCGATTGCTGACACGTCGCCAACCTCTGATCGGGTCAAAAAACATGAACAAAGCTTGGACTCCTTCGCGAGTATAGTGATAATCTTCTTTTGCATCTTCACCCGGTTCCATTGGTTTTGGCTCATAAAGATGCCCTGTTAATTGTCTAGAAGCTTCATCCATACAGATTAAAGGTTCCAAATCACTATGTTCTTGGCTGTAGAGGTCTAAAACTACTTCCATTTGAGAGACAAAACGTGCTATATCCCGTTCGGGAATACAAAATCTTTCTGTTTTCCAGGGGCGTAATTTGTTTTTTTTAATGTCTTTCTAATCGTCTCCCTAGAAATTTCTATGATAATTTTTCGGTTTTGAATTTCTTGCGTCAGTAATCTGAGACTCCAGTGTGCTTGCCCCGTGGGAGGTTCAGAACAACATAATGCAATGATTTGGGCTTCAGTCTGACCATCTATCTTGCTGACATTTGGTGGTTTTAACCTCTGATGACGATTTAAGGCAGGTTCTTCTCCCTGTTCGAGGAACCTCTTCCTGATTCTTGCCACCGTATTGCGATGAACCCTTAACCCTATACTTATTTCTTCATCTGTCCATTTTTTCCTTGCACCCTCTCCCTCATCGCACATTAACAACACCTGTGCGTGCAATATTTTTTTGGCTGGGGCCTGTCCGTTGCGAGCGATCGCTTCTAATCTTTTTCTTTTCTCTGTATCTAATATGACTTTATCTCTACGACCTCTCCCCATCAATTTCTCCTTTTTTTTCCTCCATTCTAATGCACTATTTTAAGCTTGCCATGCCACTACTGGCGTGACAAGGCTAAAATGTTGCAATAGATTTTTGAGAAAATCGAGATAAATCTATGTTTTCTGCTTTTTTCCTAATGCACTATTTTAAGCTTGCCACGCTACTACTTGTGTTTCATAAATTAAATGTGAGTCCTATATATTAATCAAGCATATTTAGGTTTTAAGTAGAAAATTTAGTCACAAAGCATGAATTTGATTTACACCAATATCTTCTCGCTCAGACTTAAAATAAATTGTTAGTAGCAAAATACTTTTAGGTGATTCAACTGGATAATTAAGCGGTATCCAGCACTTTTACCTTTTTCGATATTACTGTTGCGAACTCTCGCGCTATCACTCTGCATCAATTCCCTCCCACATCTGGGATAATGGTTGAGTTTGTCCTGCTTTGGCTTGTTTTAAAGCTCTTTTCAAGCTGGCTTTAATTTCTTCAACGGGTGTATCGTCAGGGTCAATTGCTTCTATTTCTAGCTGTTCTGGAACTAACACAATTACTCGCACCTGATGAGGATAAGTTGTTCCCTGAATCGGCTGGTCTAGAACTAAATTGCCCTCAGCGTCAATTTTGCCAGTAACTTCAATAGCTTTCATGTTTTATCTACCTTATTTTGCAGAAGATCCTAACACGCCCAAATCTTAGCAGGACAGAGATATTAAGGAATCGGAACTGACCTTAATAATCGCTCAACGACAGTTCTAGGATTGCGTCCTCCCCTGGGAATGAGGCGATGACAGAGGACGTGAGGGACGAGAAATTTGACATCATCGGGAATAGCATAATCACGCCCTAACAGAAAAGCTAGGGCTTGGGTAGCCTTTTGTAATGCCACAGTACCACGGGGACTTACACCCAAGGTAATTTCTTCATCTTGTCTTGTGGCGCGGACTAATTCGAGAATGTATTGTTGCAGAGAGGTTTCTACTCTTACCTGGGAACAGACTTGACGCAATTCAGCTACTTCTGCCAAGGTTAGACAAGGCTGCAAATCAGTAAAACTCCGACCTTGTTGCAGGTTTTGCAGCATCTCTAATTCTTCTGTAGCCCCAGGATAGCCCAAACTTAAGGACAACATAAACCGATCCATCTGGGCTTCTGGTAAAGGAAAAGTGCCTTGATATTCTATGGGGTTCTGGGTGGCAATGACAAAGAACGGTTGAGGAACTACACGAGAGATACCATCAACTGTGACTTGATGTTCTTCCATTACTTCCAGTAAAGCCGACTGGGTGCGGGGTGTGGCGCGGTTGATTTCGTCAGCTAGGAGGATATTGGCAAATACTGGCCCTGGGAGAAAGGTAAATTCGCCGCTTTTGGGGTTCCAAATATTAGTCCCAGTGATGTCTGTTGGTAGTAAGTCGGGGGTACATTGTAGCCGTTGAAATTTGCCATCCAGTGAACGGGCTAGGGATTTAGCGAGGAGCGTTTTACCAACTCCAGGGACATCTTCTAGCAGTGCATGACCACCACCTAACAGGGCGACTAAGACTAAGCGGATGGCTTCGTTTTTGCCGACGATGGTACGAGCCAGATTTTGGGTGAGGGTATCAATTTTTTCTCTCATGCACCACAGAGTAAAGGGTTGGTAATTGGGTAAACAATGGGAATGGAAAATTACATATCCTAGATTCTCCATTCCCTAATCTAGAGTATTCCCATTCAGTTATGAAAAGTCAGCATTCAGCGCTCAAATGTTCTCTAGCAACAGTACAGTCAAGTTGAATTTGTGTTTTTAGGTCTTCTAGAGAAGAAAATTTCTGTTCGGGGCGCAAAAATTCCACTAGATGTACAGCCAATTGTCTGACCATATAAATCACCAGACCAATCGAACAGATGCACTTCCACTGATAAGTTACTACCATTGACTGTGGGGCGGTTCCCAATGTTCATTACACCCAAGTTCTGATATGCAATAGTTGTCTCTGGTGTCTGACTCAAAATAGCAGCGCGGACAGCATAAACACCTTGGCGGGGGACAAATTTTTCCTTTGGTAATTGCAGGTTGGCGGTAGGAAAACCAATGGTTCGCCCCATTTGTTGCCCTGGGATCACAGTACCAATGAGGCTGTAAGGTCTTCCCAGCAGGAGGTTGGCATTTTTGATGTCGCCACTTTCTAAGTAGTGACGGATCAGTGAAGTGCTAATGGGAGCCTCCTGGGTGGGAGTTTTGTCTGTATAAGTTTGTAAGGAAACGATGGTGACGGGGATATGATGCTTGGCGGCTAGTAATTGCAAGTCTTTGGCAGTACCACGACGCTGTTTGCCAAAACAAAAATCTTGCCCAACACTTATTCGCCGACATTGGAGTTGTTTGACTAAAATCTGTTCGACAAACTCTTGGGGAGATAATGCCGATAGTTGTTTGTCAAAGGGTAGCAGTACAAGTTGTTCTACTCCTAGCGATCGCAATTGTTGGACTTTTTCATCCAGTGGTGTTAATAAAGGCCTGGGTTGACCTGTAAAAAATTCCAATGGATGAGGATCAAAGGTGACAACTGTCGAGTATGTCTGTTCTGGTGGTGGGGTGGATGAGGTGGGTGAGTAGTTTGATAAGTTCTCCTCATCTCCTCGTCTTGGCTCATCCTTGACTGGGGACAAAATTGGTTGAATAACTCTGTGATGACCAAGATGTACTCCATCAAATTTGCCAAGGGCCACAGCAGTTGGCTTGAGCATCTGTTCCATTGAGGAAGTCACCCACATAGAACGTCCATTTTTAGACAAATTGAGCATCCGGATTCTGGGATTTTAGGTTTATTTAGCCATCAGCCACAAGCTACCTTACGTTCAGCCGCCTAGAGTCAAAGCTTTGTCTCTATCAGCCAAAAATACCCCAGACTCAGTTGACAAATAGGGTATCTTATGCTAGTGGCGCTAGTTGCTGAGTCCAGATGACTCCACACACAAAAGCTTCAGGAGAAAAAGAAAATTTAATTCCTTTACACCTCCTCGCTGCTCCTTTAGCCTACTTCTGCAAGCAGTAGACTCTAATGAAGTGTCAGCCCCAAAAGAAGGGGTTTACAAGGGTCTGTGTTTGGCTAACAAACCGCATAGCTGATCCTCCAGTGGTCGCGGCGGACTCGCAAGGTTCGCGATCGCGCTAATAGCTCTTGATCACCAATCTAATCTAAAATCTACAATTGCTTCGATTGCGACATTCACACAGAGAACTTGCTCGCAGGAAAAGATTCTGATAAGGGAACTGAGGTGGGAACCTGGAGAACCATTCCTTCTCGTGCCATGATTGCACCGGGAAATTCCTCAGATGCTTCTTCCCCTACACGATCCAAAAAATCATCGTTGTGGGCAGGATCATGGTGATAAATCACCAATTTTTTGACATTAGCGGCTTTGGCTACTTTCACAGCTTCTTGCCAAGTTGAATGTCCCCAGCCAATTTTCGGTGATTTTGGTGAATGGTATTCCTCATCGGTATAAGTGGAATCATAAATTAAGATATCCGCATTCCGAGATAGCCACAGGACATTTTCATCCAGCTTGTCCGGAAAATGTTCAGTATCAGTTAAGTAAACGGCAGCACCGCCACGCCAGTTAACTCGATATCCTACTGCCTCCCCTGGATGGTTCAGAGGTGCTGTTTCTACGGTAATGTCATTAATATGTAATGCTTCCCCTGCTTTCACATCATGGAAGGTCAAATTTGCCTGCATGATTTGTAAGGGGACAGGAAAATTGGGATGGAGCATCTGGTCATTCAGACGCTGTTCTATTGTGGAACCATCAGGAGCGATCGCGCCATAAATATTAAATTTATTACCTTGGACAAACCCTGGGACAAAAAAGGGAAATCCTTGAATATGATCCCAGTGGGAGTGGGTGAAAAATATATGACCTTCTGTGGGCATTTGACACAATAATGATTGCCCTAAAACGTGTAGTCCTGTACCACAGTCAAAAATCAAGCGTTGACCACCCACTTGCATCTCAACGCAAGGGGTATTACCGCCATAACGAACAGTGTGTGGACCTGGACTAGGGATGCTCCCGCGAACGCCCCAAAATTGTACGGTAAATTGGTTCTCTATCCTGGACATGAGTATTGCTTATCTGGATTTCGCGGGCGATAAATAAAATGATACTTGTTTTATTCAGTTTATGCTGTCTTAAAGTATTTGGTAAAGGTATATTTTTTAGCTAAAGCAGTATACCTTGTTTCAGCTTGGCAGTGAGAATTCCCACTCAGACAAGCTATCTAGCCCTGTCGGATAGGTGAGATTATATTGTAATGGCGTGACGCTGATGTAGTTGTTGCGAATAACATGAACATCTATAGGTACGTTATCAGATAGATTTAAACCTGGAGGTGGTTCGACTTCTTCCAAAATTTCTCCAGTTAACCAGTAGTAAATTTTGCCACGAGGATCAACTCGCTTATCAAAAACATCAACGTAACGCCGCACTCCTTGACGGGTAAAAGTCACTCCAGCAATTTTTTCCCAGTTGACTGCGGGAACGTTGACATTCAGCAACATTAATTCTGGTAGGGGATTTACCGCTATTTTTTCCACCAGAAGTTGGGCAAACTTAGCAGCAGGTTTAAAGTCTTTGGATGTGTGGCTGGTTAGACTGAAGGCGATGCTGGGGATGCCTTCAATTACGCCTTCCATAGCCGCCGCAACCGTACCGGAATAAAGAATTTCCGTTCCCAAATTTGCGCCTTGATTAATGCCAGAGAGAACTAAATCAGGGGGAGAATCTAGCAAAGCCCACAGTGCCAATTTTACGCAGTCTGAGGGAGTACCATCACAAGCCCAAGCATTGACAGTCGGATGAAACACTGATTCGATGACTTCGGCACGAATGGGTTGCTGCATAGTGAGTCCATGTCCAGTGGCTGAACGTTCCCGATCCGGGCAAACTACACTGACATCATGGCCTGCTTCTGCCAAGGAGTCCGCTAGGGTGCGAATCCCCAAGGCAGAAACTCCGTCATCATTACTAATGAGTAATTTCATGGATCAAACAATTTTGGATTTTAGATTTTAGATTTTAGATTTTAGATTTTAGATTTTGGTTCTACCCCCAGATTTATCTGGGGGTTTGTACTATGAAGGAATTATGGGTTTATGGTTAGTGGTGATTTTTTAGGAGTCGTTTGTCAATATTTAGATATCTCCCTCCAGTATGAGGCAAAAAGACACTCCCACACAGCTAATCGTCTGTAAACTGGTAAACAGAGGTTGGGTTTTGACCTTGGACTCTGATTAAAGTGATTGGTTAGCAGTCCAAAGTCGTAGACTAATAAGCAATGACTCATGACTCATGACTAAGAACTAATGACTACCAATTTAGAGGCTCAACTTTTAGCACTGCGGCAGGAAGGAGAACAAGCGATCGCCGCCGCAGACACCCTAGAACGTCTAGAAGAACTCAGAATTAGCTATTTGGGTAAAAAAGGGCAACTGGGGGCGTTATTGCGAAGTATGGGGCAAATGAGTGCGGAGGAAAGACCCAAAATTGGAGCGATCGCCAATACAGTCAAAGAGTCCCTACAAAATAGTCTAGACCAGCAACGCACCGCTTTAGAATCCGCTAAAATTCAGGCACAGCTAGAAGCGGAAACCCTCGATGTGACTATGCCGGGAATTTACAGCCCCCAAGGTCGGATTCATCCACTCAATGGGATTATTGACCGGGCGCTGGATATTTTTGTGGGCATGGGCTACACCGTAGCTGAAGGGCCGGAGATGGAAACAGATTATTATAATTTTGAAGCCTTAAATACTCCACCTGACCACCCCGCCCGTGATATGCAGGATACCTTCTACCTCCCAGATGGAAATCTTCTGCGGACTCATACCTCATCAGTACAAATTCGCTACATGGAAAAAGAGGAACCACCCATCCGGGTTGTAGCCCCAGGGCGAGTTTATCGGCGAGATAATGTCGATGCTACGCACTCGGCGGTTTTCCATCAAATCGAACTTTTAGCCATCGATGAAGGTTTAACTTTTACAGACCTCAAAGGTACTGTCAAGCTGTTTTTACAAGCCATATTTGGTGATTTACCCATTCGTTTCCGTGCTAGTTACTTCCCCTTTACAGAACCTTCTGCGGAAGTAGATTTGCAGTGGAATGGGCGCTGGTTAGAAGTGATGGGTTGCGGAATGGTTGATCCAAATGTAATGAAATCTGTAGGTTATGACCCAGAAATTTACACTGGATTTGCTGCTGGTTTTGGTGTAGAACGTTTTGCGATGGTTTTACATCAAATTGATGATATCCGCCGTTTGTACTCTAGCGATTTACGATTTTTGCGGCAGTTTTAATAACTGTTAAAAGGGATACTTCAGATTTATAAATCTATCTAAATCTCCCTCGTTAAGCAAAACGAAAAAACAACATTCCTGCTCCCTCTCCTTACTAAGGAGAGGGTTGGGGTGAAGTTTCATCAGGTTTATGGCTAAGTCGCCACGCAAGCTAAACAATTCAGTGATACCAGCGAATTTTTGATCATAACTAATGGCTATTTCGACAATTATCACAATGTCCACAACGCCAGTTAGCAGCTTCTTTGTCAAAACCAAAAGCATTTAGTAAAAATTGCCAACGACATTTTTTAGTATGCAAATATTGCTGCATTTGTTTAGCAGCTTGTGATTGTGTCATTGGCTGATTTTTTACCCCTGAATCAATAGTGTAATGAAAAGGGTCAACCCATTTTAATTGACCACTGCTGTGAAGTAAAGCCAAGGCGATCGCAGCATTACGAAATTCACGGGTTACTGCATTCACTTCTCCCTGTTTGGGTAGTTTTTTGACCAATTGCTGCGCTGTTTGTTGTTGCGATCGCATTTGTTCATCAAAGAACTGCTGTCTTTGCTTATCCTCTGGATCTAACAATCCGGTAGGTTCACTAATTAAAGTTAATGCTTCGGCTGGTTTTCCATCTCTTCCAGCGCGACCAATTTCTTGCACATATTCAGATATCAGGTATGGGGCTTGAAAGTGGATTACCCAACGTACATCTGATTTATTTATCCCCATCCCAAAGGCACAGGTACAAATAACAAAGGGAATTTTACCACTTAGCCATTGAGCTTCTACATCACGGCGTTCTGCTGCACCCAATCCAGCATGATAACTAGCTGTAGTGTAACCCATTTCTGCTAACCATGCAGCTAAATTTTCGCTATCTTTTCTAGTCCGAACATAAATTAATCCCGATTGTTTGGGGCGATTTTGAATAAACTTTAATAATTGCTGTTTCCGACTGCGTGGTGTCCAAGCTATGCGAACAGTGAGATGCAAATTCGGGCGGTAAGGATTCAAGCGAAAAATTTCTGGTTGCTGTAATTGTAAAACTGTTTGAATAGTTTTTTGGGCTGCGGGGTCAGCAGTAGCAGTAAAAGCAGCAATACTAATTTTTGTTCCTGGTGGTTTTGTTTTGAGTAATGCAGGTCTGACTGCGCCTAATCTGCGATAAGCTGGGCGAAATGTATCTCCCCACTGGACTAAACAATGGGCTTCATCTAATATCAAACCATTAATTTGTAAGTTGGGATGACATAATTTTTCCCAGACTGGCGGACTCAATAAAGTCTCTGGGGATAAATACAGTAATCTGAGTTGTTGTCTTTCTAAGGCTTGGAGTGTAGCACGGCGTTGATAGGTCGGCAATTCACTATGCAAAAGTGCTGCTTTTTGTTTTTTCTGAAGTAGTTCTTGGACTTGGTTTTCCATCAGTGCTACCAAGGGCGAAACTACTAAAGTTAATCCTGTTTGTAGAAGTGCGGGAAGTTGAAAACAAATTGATTTTCCGCCACCTGTAGGCATAATAATCAATGCGTCTTTTTTGGCTAATAAACTGCTGACTATTTCGCCTTGTGGTGGACGGAAATCATCGTAACCCCAAATTTGTTGAAAGGCATTACGGACGGCTTGCCAAGACGTTGCTACAGGTGGATTCATGAGTTTAAAGTTTTGAGAGATTATCCCTTTTTCTGTCAACGAGTATAGTTTTCTACCTCTACAGGTATATTAATGGTTGACGGTACACGAGAATCAGCGATCGCTTCCCCAGCCACTAATTTTAATGGCAAAACTCCAGCCCATACAGGTAAAGCATAATCGGCTTCATCATCTAGGGGTGGTCCTGTCCGCACTTTGGCAGATGCTTCGGTTAGAGGTAAGGAAAGCACCAGAGTTCCCTGCATTTCCTGGCGGTGGGGTGGGCGCACATTCTCCCATCGTTTGGGCATCACATGGTCAGTAAATGCTCTGAGGGCGGCTAATTTAGCATTAGGGTCTTTGACGATAGTTGCTGTACCAAATACTACTACTGAACGGTAATTCATGGAATGATGGAACGCCGAACGCGCTAGGACTAGACCATCTAGTAGAGTCACAGTCAAGCAAACTTCAATACCAGTTTGCAGCGATCGCAACATTCGACTAGCTGGTGAACCATGAATATATAATTGGTCTTCTACCCGACCATAAGCAGTAGGAATCACATAAGGCTGATTATCTACAGTAAATCCCAGATGACAAATTAACCCTTCATCTAAAATGTCATAAATCGCCTGACGCTCATAATTTCCCCTTTGAGGTACGCGCTTGATTTGACTGCGTTGTGTAGGGCTTAACTGTTCGTGATTAATTTCATTCATGATCATTAGGGGCGTTGATTTCAACTACCGTTAGCGTAATTTCCCAAGTGGTCTGAGACAAGAGCCACTTTTGTGATTTAATAGCAGTCCACTTTCATTGTTGGATTATGGATTTAGCGATCGCCTTGAATAGTAATTCCCCTCTACCTCTGCATCAGCAGCTATATCAAGAACTGCGTCAAGCCATACTCAACGGGCGATTGTCGCCAGGAGTCCGTATTCCTTCGACGCGATCGCTAGCCAAATCTTTGAATATATCTCGTACTACTGTGACTCAAAGCTATGAACAACTTTTGAGTGAAGGTTATTTAACCACAATTTCGGGTTCTGGAACCTTTGTTTGCGCTCAACTTCCCGATGATTTGCTGCATTCCACACCGATAGAATCGAGCCAAACAATTACGCGTTTACCAGTTAAATTAAATCGGTACGGGATGATTTTAGCTGACACTGAAAATCTGCCGAGAATCGCCGCACCTGATACCGAGATTAACTTTCGCTACGGACAACCAGCTATAGACCAATTTCCCCTCAAGCTGTGGCGCAGATTACTATCGCGTTACTTTTACAGTAATTTGAGTTGGTTGGATTATTCTACAGAACCCTTGGGTTACAAACCTTTGCGGGAGGCGATCGCTTCTTATTTATCCCGTTCCCGTGCTGTTAAATGTGACACAGATCAAGTGCTGATTGTCAATGGGACTCAGCAAGGACTGGATTTAATTATGCGGCTATTAATTGAGCCTGGAGATATGATTGCACTGGAAGATCCAGGTTATATGAGCGCACGTTTGATTTTTCAGACTCAAGGCGCTGAACTTTTACCGATTCCTGTGGATGATTCCGGCTTAATTGTCAAAGAACTGGTCAACTATACCAGCAAACCCATTGCGCTTGTCTATGTCACACCTTCCCACCAATTCCCCACCGGAGCAATTTTATCTTTACCTCGGCGTTTAGAACTATTAGCTTGGGCGCAACAAACTGGGGGATTAATTATTGAAGATGACTATGATAGTGAATATCGCTATGGTGACAGACCAATTCCAGCTTTACAAGGTTTGGATCGTAGTGATTCAGTCCTGTACATTGGGACTTTCTCAAAAGTGCTGTTTCCGGGATTGCGGATTGGTTATTTAGTATTACCAAAGAATTTAGTGGCTATATTCGCCCGTGCTAAGTGGTTAAGCGATCGCCATTTACCAATCCTAGAACAGCAAGCACTTGCAGACTTGATTACTGAAGGACATTTAGAACGTCATATTAGAAAGATGCGATCGCTTTATGAACAGCGTTGTCAAATTCTGGTTAAAGCGTTAAATGTTCACCTGGGGGAGAAAGTCACTATTTTAGGAGAAAAGGCGGGAATTCATTTAATGGTGAAAATAGACAGCCATCTTAGTGACGCAGAAATCATATATCGTGCAGCCCAAATGGGTTTGGGAATCATGTCTGCTAAATCCCAGTATCTTAAACCTGATCATACAGGTGAATTTATTTTTGGCTATGGTGAATTGACAGAACAACAGCTAGCTGAGGGGATTCGTAGATTCGCTCAAATCTTTGCTAGTTAAGCTAGTAGGGCAAGTTTTTTTATAAGCTGATATCTTAGAGAAAGATAGACGAGTAGCTGAAATTAGTACAGAGATTAAAGCCCTTTTGGGAAGTTAAATCAGGAGAACGTTAGATGAATCTTGAGGAAGCAGTCTTAGAAAGATTACGCCATTTACCTGTGGATAAACAGCAGCAACTATTAGATTTTGCCGAATTTTTGGCTCAAAAAGCTACTATTAAGAAACCTTTACGGACTATTAGAGGATTATGTGCTGATTTAAAAGTAGATATTACTGAAGAGGAGCTTGCTCAAGCACGTCAAGAAATGTGGGGTAATTTCCCCAGGGATATTGTTTCATGACATCAGTAGTAGCAGATACACACACTTTAATTTGGTACGTTTTTGACTTGCAGAGGTTGTCATCAACCGCATTAACAGCGTTAGAACAAGCAGTTAATACAGGTAATCCTATTTACGTATCAGCTATCACAATCATAGAAATTGCTTATTTAGTTGAGAAAGGACGTTTTGCAGAAGAAGTATTAACACGAATTTTAAACGCTTTGGATGACCCCAATATAGGTATTATACTTGTACCTCTAGATAGGAATGTTTCAGGAGCAATTCGACAAATTGACAGGGTAACTGTTCCTGATATGCCTGATAGAATTATTGCCGCTACAGCTTTCTCTTTGGGTATTCCTTTAGTTACTCGTGATTTGCGAATTCAAGCTTTAACAACTATCAAAACTATTTGGTAAAAAAAGCCTGATATCTGTATTTGCCGCATGATTCAGAAAAGACTCTAGTACAGGTCGGCGGAAATATGACAACCATTTAAAATCCATGAAAAGCCTATAGAATAAACTTTTTGATTTTTGGCTTCTGCCTTGCGCTACTAGAGTCATGTCGTAGTTTACTTTGGTGATTTTAGGAATGGAAAGGACAACCACCAGCAGTTAATTTGTCTAGGAAGGTATTGTTATCAAAATAATGTTCTAAAGACAAAATCTTTAAATCTTCAGTCACACGAGCAATACTCATGCCAGTAATTTCTATTGTTTCCCCAGTGGGTTTATAATCTTTGTAACTACCAGTAAATGTTCCCCAATGCCGCCACTTAAAGGTAACATTCGGTGGACCAGCTAGAACTTCTGTTAATTCCCACAAAAAGCCGTTGGGAAAAGCATTGTGAAACAATTCAAATGAACTTTCAAAAGTTTCATTTTTAGAACTATAATGCTCAGTCTCACTGATAAATAAGTTATAAGTACCTTCTTTCACTACCTCTTCAGCAGTATATTTTTCGCCGCCGTTGCTACTCATTCTAAATTGGTCAGCGACAATTGACAGCCATTGTTGCGGATTGATTTTATGAGAAGCTTCCATTTCAAAGGTACGGACTAAATTTTGAGCGATCGCTTCTAAAGAACCTTCGGGATGGTTAAATTGACTTTCTTTGTGCAGAAATTCATTTGTGTAAGAATAATCAGGGCGTTGTCCTTCCCGCCATTCTACACCTTCGTCATGAGCTAGTACGGCTTCTCTATCTTGCACCCAAAGTGGTAATTCTGTCATTTGCTCGCTACTCATAAATTTGGCTTGATACAAGTATCAATTTTCAGCATAAAATTTTTTATTCGTAGGTAAATCTCAACAGATAAAACAGCAACAAATATTTATACTTAATGCAAAATATGTGATTAAACAGATTAGCCGTTCTGAAGTTAGGAATATGAATTAAATAACAGACGAATTCTGGGTTTGATTTGCTTTAAAATCTCCCCTCTCCTTACCAAGGAGAGGGGCTGGGGGTGAGGTTCTATATTTTATTAAATCCGCATTTCTTAGACCAAAAAATAGGGCGGGAAAAACCCACCCTGAAACCAGATATCTGACTAGATGTTCTATGCAGTTACTTCTTCTTGCTTTTCTTGAGGTTGCAAAGATGCATAAAGACGATTCAACGCATTCACATAAGCTTGCGCGGAAGCAACGATAATATCTGTGTTAGCCGCATGACCAGAAAACACTCTAGAATCATGTCGTAGTCGAATAGTAACTTCCCCTAAAGCATCAATTCCTTCTGTCACTGACTGTACAGAAAACTCAATTAACTCATTAGGTACGTTCACGACACGATTAATTGCTTTGTAAACAGCGTCTACTGGTCCCGTACCAATAGCCGCATCAGTCAATTCTTCACCGGCTGGGGTGCGGAGGGTGACTGTAGCTGTGGGACAAGCATTATTACCGCAGGAAATTTGCACCAACTCGACGCGGAACAAATCAGGAGTTTGTTGAATTTCATCATTAACAATAGCTTCCAAATCCCGATCAGAAATTTCTTTCTTTTTGTCGGCTACATCTTTGAACCTGACGAATGCTTTATTCAGTTCGGTTTCTGATAGTTCAAAGCCCAATTCTGTCAACCGGCTACGGAAAGCATTTCTGCCGGAATGTTTGCCCAATACGATTTGATTGTCTGTTAAACCAATCAATTGAGCATCCATGATTTCGTAGGTGAGCTTGTTTTTCAACACCCCATCTTGGTGAATACCAGACTCATGAGCAAAAGCGTTTGCGCCTACGATAGCTTTGTTTGGTTGCACTAACATTCCCGTCAAATTAGAAACTAAACGGGAGGTTTTATAAATTTGACGCGTGTCAATGTTAGTTAGTGGTTCTTCAGAATCTTCTGGTCTTCCTAAGAAGGGATTGAAGTATTGTCGCCGGACGTGCAAGGCCATGACCAATTCTTCTAAGGAGGCATTGCCGGCGCGTTCACCAATGCCGTTGATGGTACATTCTAATTGGGTTGCACCATTTTTGACAGCTTCTAGGAAGTTGGCAACTGCTAAACCTAAATCGTTATGTCCATGTACGGAAATAATTGCTTGATCAATATTCGGGACATGATCTTTAATGCCTTTAATCATTGCCCCAAATTCACTGGGGGTCATGTAACCTACAGTGTCAGGAATGTTAACTGTTGTTGCGCCAGCTGCGATCGCGCGCTCTAATACTTCATAAAGAAATTGCGGGTCAGAACGCGCCGCATCCATTGGCGAAAATTCCACATCTGCCATGAATGACTTCGCATAAGCTACCATTTCTTCGGCGATCGCTACAACTTCAGCCCGTGATTTCCGCAACTGATACTCTAAATGAATATCAGATGTCGAAATAAATGTGTGAATCCGTCCGTGAACTGCTGGTTTTAACGCCTCGGCTGCGGCTTCAATATCCGCTTTAATGGCTCTAGCTAAACTACAAATTACTGGGCCATCTTCTGTCCCCACCAGTTGGGCAATTTTCTGCACAGCTTGAAAATCTCCCGGACTCGCAAAGGCAAAACCCGCCTCAATGACATCTACCCCTAAGCGGGATAATTGTTTGGCGATCGCCAGCTTTTCATCTATATTTAGAGTTGCGCCAGGACATTGTTCCCCATCTCTGAGAGTCGTATCAAAAATGATAATTTTCTCGGCTTTGCTGGTCATTCTTCCTCGTTGTTTAGTTTTTACTGTTTGCTTAAAATATCTTGAACCTTAGTTTTTTTACTTTTAAGATTTGTAAATATTTGCTAAGATTACTAACCTTCGACTTTTTCTATACTGTCTCTGATATCGTTTAAATCAATATACCTGTCAGTAGCATTACGTAGCTCTCTGGCTATCATCCCTTCCGTTGACACTACAGTAATATGCGTATTTTTTGAGCGTAATAATTCGATGGCTCTTTCAAAATCACCATCACCACTGAATAAAACTACTCGGTCATATTGATCTACTGTATTAAACATATCTACGACAATTTCAATATCTAAATTAGCTTTTTGGGAATAGCGCCCGGAGGAGTCATCATAATATTCTTTAAGAATTTTAGTTCTGACTGTATATCCTAAGCTAATTAGCGCATCTCTGAAGCCTCGCTGATCTTGCGGGTCTTTTAAGCCAGTGTACCAGAAAGCATTGATTAATGTTGTATCTGACTGCTCGTGTTTGAAATAGTCTAAGACTCGTCTTGGGTCAAAAAACCAGCCATTTTTTTGTTGAGCATAGAACATATTGTTTCCGTCTACAAAAATAGACAGACGATTCATTGGGGAACCCATAGAAAAATACACCTAATAAATAGAAAAGTAATTAGATTGGACAATAGATTATAGCAATTCTCAAATGATAAATTTGCTAAAATCCCCATAACAGAGTTTTATGTATAGCTTTTATCTTACCTCTTGCACCGCATAAAACTGACCGAATTATTGGACTTAAGGTAGTGAGACTGGAACTTTTTGAACTTTAACAGTTTAAGAGACACCTCCTGAGTAAAATTTATCAATAAAATTGACTGATTAACAGCATTCTTGGTTATATAACCTTTAAGTTTACTTCTAAAGAGGTAAAGCATAGGTCTTGGTTTAGGATATGGCATAATCACCATCTATAAATTTTTAAGTCAACAAAAGTATAAGGTTTATGGTATGTATCAGACTTGCACAATATCTGCTAGTCGCACCACAATAAACTCCCCATAGATCAATTCTACGAGGCTTACCCGTTGGGTTGAGAAAATCAAATCTTACCCCAACGAAGAGCTGAAGCGGCGCATTTCCAACTTCCATCTGTGGCACAATCACAGTTTTGGTCTCAATCAGAGAATAGGTTGGGCAGAAACTGGGTTAATATTTGACTAAAGCAAAATTTATTAACCCAAATTTGGGGAAATATAAAAAATTCATTACAAAAGTATAAGTTTCTCATTTAAATCTTATTTCAACGTCTTTGTCGTCAACCCAGTCCTGAATAAATAAATAAAGTAGTACGTACGCAAATCAACTATTAACACGATATGGCAAAAGAAACTACATCTACTTTAACTAAAAAATATGTCTCTGCTGCCAATATAACCTCCAATAAACCGATACAAGTAACTCAGACAGCATGAAGCCAGTCTCAGCAAACGGCACATTGAAAAAGAAGCAGGGGCGCAGGGAGCATCGGAGTTAGGGGGATAGTTCATATCCCGAACAATACTATAAAACATAACTGTAACACTATGCCTAGTTATAACCACTGTAGTGTTTTGCTTTTAAATGCTCTGCATACCCTGAGACCATTGAAAAGGCTCGTGTGTCGGAATTATGCCCCTAGATGTAGTTTTTGAGATGCTAAGTCAGTAAGTTGGTGGGAATAAATTTAATTATGTGAAGCAATGTAAAATTATTGTGATTTAAATCGTAGTAATTATAGCAACCGCCAAGGAGGTTAAGACATAAACAAATAATCAAACTTAGATACCAATAGGGTTTTAACCCACTCCCCACTCCCCACTCCCCACTCCCTACTGCCTAGCTATATTTGGCACAGGTGCGGGATAAATTTCAAATACAACTATATTAATCCCAGGATAAAAAATCTTCTGCTGTAGTGGGATGAATACCTATTGTTTCATGCAAATCTTGCTTAGTAATTCCTTGACGAATTGCCACCCCTAGAGTTTGAATAATTTCGGCGGCATTTTCACCCAACATATGAGCGCCCAAAACTTGTTGAGAATTTTCGTGTACAACTAACTTGATCATAACTGGCTCTTCTGCTTCGAGTAATTGATGCAGCAGGGGTTGGAACTGGGTAGAGTAGCATTTTACAGATTCCCCAAATTTTTCCCGTGCTTGAGCTTCCGTCATCCCCACACCAGACCCCTCTGGGCGAGAAAAAACAGCAGAAGGCACATAATCGTAATTCACTGTTTGCGGATGATTACCGAAAACTGTATTGGCAAAAGCTATACCTTCTGCTTTAGCTACTGGAGTTAATTGGATGCGGTTGATGCAGTCACCCACAGCAAAAATATTTGCTTGGGTAGTACAGAAGTATTTATCTACTTTAATTTCACCTTGTTTACCAACTTCGACTTGAGCCTTTTCTAAACCCAGGTTTTTGGTATTGGGACTCCAACCTGTAGCCACAAGGATAGTATCTGTGGCAATGGTTTGAGCATAGTCGCCAGTAGTTTTTAACAACCAACCGTCATCTAAGTGAGTGATTTCTTCAGCAGTGCTGTTAGTCAGAATTTTAATTCCGCGTTTGCTTAAACCCTGTTGTACGCCAGAGCGAATATCGTCATCAAACCCTGACAAGATCATCTCATCTGTTTCAATCACTGTGACTTCGCACCCTAAAGCGTGCATCATGCTGGAAAATTCAGCGCCAATATAACCACCGCCAATAATTGCCAACCGTTTGGGTAAATAGGGTAAATGAAATAGCTCACGAGATGTAATGGCGTATTCTATCCCTGGAATATTGGGCTTATTGGGTCTTCCTCCCACAGCAATTAAAATTTTATCGGCTGTAACTTGATGCCCATTTAAATCTAGAGTATGGGCATCAACAAAAGTAGCACGTTCTTTAATAATTTCAATTTCTGCTGTTCGCAACTGTTGACAATAGGAGTAGTTAATGTGTTCGATATGTCGGTGTACGGACTTCATGAATAGTGTCCAATCAAAGTACCTGTTACACTTACTCCACCCGTAGCTGTGTGCCATTTGGTTTTCTTTAGCAAAGTCAGCTGCGTAGACAATCAGTTTTTTAGGAACACAACCCCGATTTACACAAGTACCGCCAATGGTTTCTTGTTCAGCCATAGCGACACGCACACCATAGCTAGCGGCTTTTTTTGCTGCTGCTAATCCCCCAGGTCCAGTACCAATGACAAACAAGTTGTAATCAAATGTCATAAAAATCTGTTCCTTTGTAACTGTTTGAAAAGCAGAGCTATAGTAATCTGCTTTGATTTTTGATAGCTTGCGTAGGTGGGGAGTGGGGAGAAGAGGAATGGGTGCAGGGGGCAGGGGGCAGGGGAGAAGAGGAACGGTTGTTAAGTAACCGGAAGTTTAAAGTAATTTCTCACTCCCCCTTGCTCCCTGCTCCGGTGCGCCCCTGCTTCTTCTGGGGAGTGGGAAACAACTTTTTGAGTTGTAAGCGCAAAGCGCAGGCTACGCCAACAGAAATTAAATAGGAGTCCTATATATCATCTTTTATAGTTATTTAGCTCAAGTTTTATCTACTACCTTTGGGTGGATCAAAAATGCGGAAATTTCATGGTGTATAAATTGGTATTCATATTCACCAATTAAAAAGATTTGATGAATTTATGACTAAAGTAGGATAGTTAATCTTACCAGCGACAGGTATTTTGAATTAGGATAGGTTAACATTTACCTGTGCCAATAACCACAAATATAAAATCCAGTATCAAAACATCGGCGTTGCCCAAACCAAGTATGAATTTAAATGTAGAGACATGACATATCGCGTCTCTACAGGGGTTTTGACTTCAAATCAGCAACGCCAAAAAATTACTTTAGTTAGAGTTTTTTTGGGGAAATTAAATCAAGTTGAGGAGCAGAAAGATGTATAGTTTGCTGAAAAAAACTCGGAATAAAATTTTGAGAAAAATTGATACCATACCATTTATACAATATCAAGAGGATCTCGCTTATCAAGCCGCAGTTAAAAACCACATTAGACATCTACCTATTCTAGACAAAGCTGACTTGGAGTTAGTAGAACAGATAAAAGAGGAAGGAGTAGTAATTACTTCATTAGAAAAATTGGGAATTCCATCTACGCCTGATATACTCGCAGCAGCAGAAAAACTTATCCCAAAAATACCTGCAAATATTTCTGCACAGAAACATGAGTTTGTGATTCACGCTACTTCCCAGCAAATAATGGAGTATCCAGAATTATTTTTCTGGGGTCTTGAACAACGGTTACTCAATATTGTGGAGAATTATCTGGGTTTACCAGTCGCCTACAACGGTGTATATTTTCGCAAAGATATTGCTAATAAAATTGAGCAAGGTTCCAGGATATGGCATATAGATAGAGAAGATCGAAAAATCTTGAAAATTATCATTTATTTAAATGATACGAATGAATATACCGGACCTTTTCAATATATTTCCCCAAATTTAACTTTAGAAATAGTCAAAGCTTTAAAATATACGTCTGGTTACATTCAAGAGCCAAGGATGAGAGAGTTTGTCTCTCCAGAGAATTATAAATCATGTACTGGTTCAGTCGGCACTGTGATTTTTGCTGCGACTGGTAGCATTTTCCATCGTGGAAAGTTACCGATAAATTCGGATAGATTGGCTATATTTTTTGACTATAGTTCTAGACGGCAGAAAAAAAGATATTATATGGCAAATTCTCTGCCGCAGCAGGATTTGCTTGTGTTATCGCAAAATCTCGCCGAATCTCAAAAACAGTGTATTCATTATTAATGAATTGGCTGCGGTGTACAAGTCGGGAAATTTTCTTTTGTGTTATGAAACCCCACCCCTAGCCCCTCCCCGCAAGCGAGGAGGGGAACAAGATTTCCGGCGTTGCTGATTTGAAGTATGAACACGATTTGTGATGATGTCAAAACCTCTGTAGAGACGTGATATGTTACGTCTCTACATTTAAATTTATACTTTGTTTGAGCAACGCCAGATTTCCGCTTAAATCTGGTTTTTAGGGCTGGAAACTCTCTTTGGTTCGGGATGTGTGTACACCGTAGCCCTTTGGGAGAAGGGGAGGGGGTTCTGTCTATGCAGCTGATATTGGTATAATAGGGCTACTTATTTACTTGATATTTAGATGTCTAAATCTGTGAAATTGAGTTTGGAACCATAGGTTTCGATAAATTCCCGTCTGGGTGCAACGCGATCGCCCATTAAAATGGTAAAAATACGATCAGCTTCGGCAGCATCTTCAATTTCTACTTGCTTCATTTTCCGAGATTCTGGGTTCATTGTAGTATCCCAGAGTTGTTGAGGCATCATTTCACCTAAACCTTTGAAGCGTTGGATGTTGTAGTTGGCGTTGCTGGGAAGTGTTCCCAAATACTGTTGTAGTTCACGTTCGCTATAGCAGTATTCATGATTCTTTCCTCGTTCTACTTTAAATAGTGGAGGACAAGCAATATATATGAAACCCTGTTCAATCAGCGCGCGCTGATATCTATAGAAGAAAGTTAACAACAGTGTGCGAATATGCGCGCCATCTACGTCAGCATCTGTCATAATCACGATGCGGTGATAGCGCAGTTGGGTGGAGTCGAATTCGTCTCCTTTCACGCCTAAACCGAGGGCTGTAATTAAAGATTGGACTTCATTATTTTTGTAGATTTTCGCGTCGTCTGTTTTCTCGATGTTGAGAATTTTACCACGCAGGGGGAGAATAGCTTGGGTGCGGCGATCGCGTCCTTGTTTCGCACTTCCACCCGCAGAGTCACCTTCCACGATAAAGATTTCTGACTCGCTGGGGTCACGAGAACTGCAATCTGCTAATTTACCGGGTAATGGCGAAGATTCCAATACAGATTTGCGTCGGACTAATTCCCGCGCATGACGGGCGGCTTCTGCGGCTTTAAATGCTTGAATGGCTTTATCTAAAATCGAGTCGGCGATTCCCGGATGAAATTCTAAGTATTCACTGAGAACTTCTCCCACTAAGGAATCAACAATACCGCGAACTTCAGTATTACCGAGTTTCGTTTTGGTTTGTCCTTCAAATTCTGGGTCTGGGACTTTAACGGAAATTACTGCTGTTAAACCTTCCCGGACGTGTTCGCCACTGAGGTTAGATTCATTTTCTTTAATTTTATTGCGCTTACGGGCGATCGCATTTAAAGTCCGAGTCAGAACCGCCTTCAAACCTTCGAGGTGAGTACCACCATCAATGGTGCGAATATTATTAGCAAAACCCAGCACGTTGTCTGTGTAAGCGTCAGTACACCATTGTAAAGAAACTTCCACTTGGACGTTATTGCGTTCCCCATGCACATAAATAATTTCTTCGTGCAGTGGTTGCTTATCGCGGTTCATGTAAGCGATATACTCTTTAATACCACCCTTGTATTCGTAAGTTTCGATCCTGGGGGTATCGCTTTTTAGTAGTTCTAAACGGTGGTCGCCAAAGATAATTTTGACACCTGCATTCAGATAAGCCAACTCCCGCAGGCGACCGGCGATGGTGATGTAATCAAACTCAACGCTATTGATAAAAATTTGGCTATCAGGATTGAACTTAATAGAAGTTCCCGTTTTTCCCTCTTTATCCGGCTTGGCTACCAGTTCAGTCACTGGTACACCTCGTTCATAGCGCTGGACATGAACTTTGTTATCTCGCCAAACTGTGACTTCCAGCACATCTGACAGGGCGTTAACTACAGAAAGACCGACTCCGTGCAATCCCCCAGAAACCTTGTAGCCACCACCACCAAACTTACCTCCGGCGTGGAGTACAGTTAACACGGTTTCTAAAGCGGATTTACCAGTTCGTGAGTGAGTATCGATAGGAATACCCCGACCATCATCTGTGACAGTCACGGAACCATCAGCATTGATATCCACTTCTATGTGGGTACAGTGACCCGCCAAAGCTTCATCAATTGAGTTATCTACTACCTCATATACTAAATGGTGGAGTCCTCGCGGCCCGGTAGTACCGATGTACATCCCTGGCCGTTTGCGGACGGCTTCCAGACCTTCCAGAACTTGAATCTGATCGGCACTGTAACTGCTCGTCATGAAAATTCTCCTGATGCGTGGGTTTAAAGTCGCCCAAAAACAAAAAAGTTAAAACACACCAAGATTCTAACACAAAAGGCTTACTGGCGACTGTAGAGCAATTTTATGAGAAGTTTATATAGGGGATGTAACCCTATAAGATTTTTGAGTTGTTCGCCTGAAAATTTCAAATTTCTGAGATTGCTTCTGAACCAGAACCGAAGACAGCAAAAATCTGATAAAAACCTTAAGATTATATCACAAAAGCTTTACTGGAGAGTCAGGAGTATGGGAACTGTTGACTAATGACCAATGACAAATGACAAATGACCAATGACCAATGACCAATGACAAATGACCAATGACCAATGACTAAATTGATTGTAATTTGTGGGGCGACGGCGACTGGTAAATCAGGCTTGGGATTGAATTTAGCTACGCAGCTAAGTTCTGTAATTCTTAGTGCTGATTCTCGTCAGGTGTATCGAGAGTTTGATATTGGTACGGCTAAACCAACATTGGCGGAACAAAAATTAGTCCCACATTATTTAATAGATATCTGCCATCCCACAGATATGATGACGCTAGCAGACTATCAGGAACAAGCACAAAGCTTAATTACGGATCTTGGGGTTGCGCCATTGTTTTTAGTTGGTGGTACAGGTTTATACATACGCTCTATTGTGCAAGGGATGAAAATTCCCAGGGTTGCACCAAATCAGGAATTGCGATCGCAACTGCAATCTTTAGGACAAACGACTCTATATGGAATATTGCAACAAGTTGATGCGATCGCCGCCCAGAAGATTCATGCTCATGATACTGTGCGGACTTTACGAGCATTAGAAGTATTTTACATTACTGGTTGCCCAATTTCCCAGCAGCAAGGAGAGAACCCTCCAGATTATCCAATTTTGCAAATAGGTTTAGATTGCGAAGTCGAAAAGTTAAGGCTACGCATTCACAAGCGGACTGAACAAATGATCGCCGATGGTTTAGTGGCTGAGGTAGAATATCTTGGTCAAAAATACGGTGCTGATTTACCTTTATTAAATACTTTGGGATATCAAGAAATCCGGCAATATTTAGCTGGCGAAATTTCTTTGGAATCAGCCAAAGAATTAACTGTTTTGCATACGCGACAATTTGCCAAGCGTCAGCGCACTTGGTTTAAGGCATATCCGCAAATTGAATGGTTTGATGCAGATGATCCTGATTTGTTAGAGAAGGTTTGGCGGCGAGTGGCAGAATTTACCAACAATGTGTAGAGACATTTCCGGGGGTGTTGTAGTCCCAGAAAGTCGGGGTTATTCCCGGCAAACAAATGGCATGAGATATTTGTCTATAGCGGTTATCAGTTAAATGAGATACAAGAACCCCACCCCCAACCCCTCTCCTTAGTAAGGCTATCCATTACCCGGATCTTTCTTGCCACTCTCGGCGGCTTTTTGGCTCGCCAGGGAGATGATGAGCCGGGAGTTAAAACTATTTGGCGGGGTTTACGGCGATTACACGATATCACCGCTACCTGGAAACTTCTCCATTCCCTACTCCCCACTCCCCACTCCCCACTCCCCACTCCCCACTCCCCACTCCCTACTCCACCGCCCGACTAAAAGCCAGATGAGGTTTTGCCTTCCCCCTCGTAGGCATTAACCAACCTAGACCTTCACTCGTACCAATCCATAATTTATTCCCGATATCGGGCGCAAGGGCAAGAACTCGACTAGAAGGAAGTCCCGCCACTTCGTCTAATACAGCCCCTGTATGTGGATTTAATCGTAACAAACCATCGTGAGTTCCTACCCACACACTCCCATCTTGGGCAAAGCGCACTGCTGTCACATTTCGCCCCCGCAGTCGAGTTACAGACCGCAAAACTACACCAGTCTTAGGATTAATCACGAGCAAATTATTCGGCATTCCCGCCCAAATTAAACCGGATGGACTAATCGCTAAGGTTTGCACGTTTGACCCAGGTAACTGGTTAATCCGCTTCATAATTAAAGCGCTGGCCGTATTTACCCGCACCAGTCCATCCAAAGTCCCAACCCACAGTTGACCTTCAGCATCTAAAGTCATGGCGTTGGCGCTGACACCGGGTAAATTTTTTAATGTTGTCATAATTAAGCCTTGGTCAGGGCTAACTAATGCCAAACCATTATCGGTTCCCGCCCACAAATAACCCCGCTTGTCAACCAACAACGACAAAACTCTTTTGGAAGGCAAAAATAAATTCTGGGCAGTAATTTCGCTCGTGCGGGGATCGACTCGTTTCAGTCCTTCATAAGTTCCTACCCATAACCGACCCACTTTATCTTGTGCTAATGCCCCAATGGCTACATTCGGTAAACTCACACGCGCTAAAATTCTGCCTGTGTTCGGGTCAATGCGCGATAATCCCCGCCATGAACCTACCCAGAGATTACCTGTAAAATCTCCTAGCAGGTTATTGACACGATAATCTGTTTCGAGCGATCGCTCTTGGATCACCCGTTCATCAGGTAAAGCGTCTCTTCTCGGCGGTGGTGGAGTAGCCGGATAAGCAGGAGTTAACTCAGATGAATCAACATCAGGGGTTTTTTGTGGCGGCGCATTAGTACCAATTTTGTCTGCCCTGGCCGCATTTGTCATCGTTACAAGACCAATGCTGGGCAAAGCTATCAACCCCAGAAATATAGAAGTCAGCAATAATTTATAAGTTTTGTGAAGTGATTTCACCATGACATTTCCTTTGAAGACAGTACCCACAGCCACTACCTAAACTAGCTAGCAGTTAACTTCAGTGTTCCCCCGGTCGGCATTTTTTAAACTTCAGTAACAAATTTTTGCAAATGAGTCATGAGTCATTGGTCATTGGGAAGTTACAATTTTTCCCCCCTGCTCCCCAGTTCCATACAGCTAATATTTACTTTTGTAAATTAAACTTAACAAAAAGTTTTAAACTTTACGTAATAACAAAATTAAATATATAAGTTAAAAACTTTCAAAGAATAACTTATCAAATTCTTGATATATTGTGAGACAAGCTACAAATTACGTGGTGTGCAATTTCTTTTTCTTTCACTTATCACTCTGCTGAGTTTATGTCAAGCAAATTCTCTCTTGGTCTGTTTCCCATTATTAGGGGACATATTAGGAGTGTGTCGCAGGGAATGGGTATCAACCAGCCCAATTCCTTAAAAACCCCGATATGTAGGGGAATAATTTAATACTTCCCGCAAAACATGGAGTTTTTGCAGGAAATACACAAATTTAGCGGGGCAAGAGAAAGAGATAAAAAAGAATTTTTATTCACGGGATGAGGAAAAAGCTCCAAGTGCGAAGTTCACGCACCCCAATTTGGGGAGAACATTTGTTAATAAATGTTACTAAATGTTCGTTGCTAGAAAATCTACCCACTAAAGCCAACCTCTAACACAAAAATTTTCCTAATTTTTCCCCCAATTAGTGAGGGTAAAAAGCGGGAGTGAGAGAAAGTTGCACAGAACGTGATTTGATGAAGTAATTAAAGAGTGACTTCTTGGAAGGGAATTTATGTCTTACGCTCAAACCAAGACCCAGAGCAAATCAGGGTATCAAGCCGGTGTTAAAGATTACAGACTAACTTATTACACCCCAGACTACACACCTAAAGATACAGACCTTCTTGCAGCATTCCGGATGACTCCCCAACCTGGAGTTCCTCCCGAAGAAGCTGGTGCTGCTGTGGCGGCTGAGTCCTCCACCGGTACTTGGACAACTGTATGGACAGACTTGCTCACCGACCTCGACCGCTACAAAGGTCGTTGCTACGATATCGAACCAGTTCCCGGCGAAGATAACCAGTACATCTGCTACGTTGCCTATCCTCTAGATTTGTTCGAGGAAGGTTCTGTAACCAACGTATTGACCTCTATCGTAGGAAACGTATTTGGTTTTAAAGCCTTGCGCGCATTGCGTTTGGAAGACATCCGCTTTCCTGTAGCTTACATCAAGACCTTCCAAGGTCCTCCCCACGGTATCCAAGTTGAGCGTGACAAATTAAACAAATACGGTCGTCCTTTGCTGGGTTGTACCATTAAGCCCAAATTAGGTTTGTCCGCTAAGAACTACGGACGTGCTGTATACGAATGCTTGCGCGGTGGTTTGGACTTCACCAAAGACGACGAAAACATCAACTCAGCACCATTCCAAAGATGGCGCGATCGCTTCTTGTTCGTTTCTGAAGCTATCACCAAAGCCCAAGCTGAAACCGGTGAAATCAAAGGTCACTACCTGAATGTCACCGCCCCCACCTGTGAACAAATGTTGGAACGGGCTGAGTTTGCTAAAGAACTCAAACAGCCTATCATCATGCACGACTACCTGACAGCAGGTTTCACCGCTAACACCACATTGTCACATTGGTGTCGCGCTAACGGTATCTTGCTGCACATTCACCGTGCTATGCACGCAGTTATCGACCGTCAAAAGAACCACGGTATCCACTTCCGTGTATTGGCTAAAGCCCTACGCTTGTCTGGTGGAGACCACATCCACACAGGTACTGTAGTTGGTAAGTTAGAAGGCGAACGTGGGATCACAATGGGCTTTGTTGACCTGTTGCGTGAAAACTATATTGAGCAAGATAAGTCTCGCGGTATTTACTTTACCCAAGACTGGGCTTCTTTACCTGGCGTAATGGCAGTTGCTTCCGGTGGTATCCACGTATGGCACATGCCCGCACTTGTAGAAATCTTCGGTGATGACTCCGTACTACAATTTGGTGGTGGTACTCTTGGACACCCCTGGGGTAACGCACCTGGTGCAACCGCTAACCGTGTAGCTTTGGAAGCTTGTATCCAAGCTCGTAACGAAGGCCGCAACTTGGCTCGTGAAGGTAACGACGTTATCCGTGAAGCTGCTAAGTGGAGTCCTGAACTAGCTGTGGCTTGCGAACTGTGGAAAGAAATCAAGTTCGAGTTCGAGGCCATGGATACTGTCTGATCCTCAAGTAACTAGTAAAAAGTTAAAGAGTAAAAGAAAATAATATTCTTTCTTTTTACTTTTTACTTTAGCTTTTTACTTTTTATGGGCTGGGGACAAACATGAATCTTAAGCAAATTGCCAAGGATACAGCCAAGACTTTGCAAAGCTACCTGACTTATCAGGCGCTGAAAACAGTATTGGCACAGTTAGGCGAAACGAATCCACCGTTGGAACTTTGGCTACATAACTTTTCTGCTGGCAAAATCCAGGACGGAGAAGCGTATATTCAGCAACTGTTTCTCGAAAAGCCAGATTTGGCATTACGGATTATGACTGTCAGAGAACACATAGCGGAGGAAGTCGCCGACTTTCTTCCCGAAATGGTTCGCACTGGCTTTCAGCAAGCCAATATGGAACAACGTCGCCAGCATCTAGAACGCATGACACGAATAGATACATTTAACCCCAGTCCACAACCGGAACAGCAGACAAGTTCAGATCCTTACGGTGAACAGTAAACAGTAGTCATTGTTAACTGATAACTGATAACTGATAACTGTTAACTGATAACTGCAATCTAATATCAATCGCAACCCATTATCAAAAGCTATGCAAACTTTACCAAAAGAGCGTCGTTACGAAACCCTTTCTTACCTTCCACCTCTTTCTGATGCTCAAATTGCCAAGCAGGTTCAGTACATCTTGACTCAAGGTTACATTCCAGCTATTGAGTTTAACGAAATTGCTGAACCAAAAGAATTTTACTGGACAATGTGGAAGTTGCCTTTGTTCGGCGCTAAGTCCACTCAAGAAGTATTGAGCGAAGTTCAATCTTGCCGTTCTCAATACAGCAACTGCTTTATCCGCGTTGTGGGTTTTGACAACATCAAGCAGTGTCAAGTTCTTAGCTTTATTGTTCACAAGCCCAGCACCAGCAGATACTAAGAGTTGGATTTTTGAATTAATTTTGGGGAAATTGAATTAGTTTTTCCCCGTTAGAAGAGAGGTAGAGTTTTCTGCCTCTTTTTTTTATTAATTAAAGTAGTGGCGTGACAAGCTTAAAATGTTGCAAAAAATTGTAGTCTAGTAGTAGCGTGGCAAGCTTAAAATAGTGCATTAGGAAAAAGCCGAAAACATTGATTTATCTGAATTTTCTCAAAAATCTATTGCAACATTTTAGCCTTGCCACGCTAGTAGTGGACTGACAAGCTTAAAATAGTGCATTAGATAAAAGCAGAAAACATTGATTTATCTCAATTTTGTCAAAAATCTATTGCAACATTTTAGCCTTGTCACCCCAGTAGGGTGTGTTATGCCGGAGGCTAACGCACCTTGAACTGTTAAAGCATAGCGAAAACGTAAAGCCTTGACGGACATAACTGCTCTTACCTATGAATATGAGCGCAGCCGAAGTTTTGACGGTGCGTTGCGCTACGCGACAACACACCCTACATTGAAATTTATTAACGTAGCTGAAAAGATTAGCACCAACTTAATAGAGGAAGAGTTTTGATGAGCTTTGAGCATCCCAAGCAAATTAGAATTTGTTTTTTGGGTGAATCGTTTGTTAATGGTGCGGGCGATCCTGAGTGTCTGGGTTGGACAGGTCGAATATGTGTGAATGCGAATAAAAAAGGTCATGATATTACCTACTATAATTTAGGGGTGCGGCGAGAAACAAGTACCGAACTCAGAAATCGTTGGCGAAAGGAAGTTTCTTATCGCTTACCAAAGGAATATGAAGGCAGAGTTGTGTTTTCTTTTGGTGTTAATGATACAACTATAGAAAATGGCAAAACTCGTGTTTCAATTACAGAATCACTGGAAAATATTCATAATATTTTAAGTGAGGCTAAACAGTTATATCCTGTGTTGATGGTGAGTCCACCACCATGTTTTGATAGCGAACAAGATGGGAGAAATGAAAGAATTCTTAATTTATCTCAAGGATTTGCTTTGGTTTGTGATGAATTAAATGTGCCTTATTTAAATGTATTTCCCAGATTAGAAAAATCAAATATTTGGATAAATGAGGCAAAAAATTATGATGGCGCTCATCCTAGAAGCGCAGGTTACGCAGAATTTGCCGAAATTGTAGATAATTGGGATGCTTGGTTAAATTGGTTTAAATAAGAATTGCCTATACTAGATGTAAATATCCGATTTTGAGGAATTTGTTATGAAAGCATCGGTAGAGCCAAGCTTGAGTAAGAATATCCCAATTTTACCTTTAGAAAGTGGCGATCGCCTGACACGTCAAGAATTTGAACGGCGATACACAGCAATGCCAAATATTAAGAAAGCTGAACTCATAGAAGGAATTGTATACGTGGCCTCACCTTTGCGTTTTAGAAGTCATGGGAAACCTCATGGAGACTTGATTATTTGGTTGGGAACTTATAAAGTTGCTACTCCTGGGGTAGAGTTAGGTGATAATGTTACAGTCCGTCTGGATTTAGATAATGAACCACAACCTGATGTTGTGCTGATAGTTGACGAGCAACTGGGTGGACAAGCACATATTAGTGATGATGATTACATTGAAGGCGCACCGGAATTAGTGGCGGAAGTTGCTGCTAGTAGTGCTGCTAATGATTTATATGATAAAAAACGGGTATATCGCCGTAATGGTGTTAAAGAATATTTAGTTTGGCAGATTTACGATCATAAACTTGATTGGTTTTTTCTAGAAAATGGTGAATATATATCATTAGTTACTGATGCTAACGGTATTATTAAAAGTCGTGTTTATCCTGGTTTATGGTTGGATGTAGCTGCATTGTTAACAGGGGAAATGACACAGGTTTTAGCAGTGTTACATCAAGGGTTAAACTCCCCAGAATATCAAGAATTTATGACCCGATTATCAGAAAATTCTTAATACATCCATCATTCAATTCGTATAATTATCTAATTAGGGCTATATTGAGGGAAAAATCATGACTCAAATTACTTTGTCTGAAGCATCTCAAAATTTACCAGAATTGATTGAAGCAGCGCTTTCTGGTGAAGAGATCATCATCATGAAGGAAAATTTACCAGTTATCAAGTTAACTCCTGTAGTTCCTGTAAAACGCCGTCCTAAATTTGGTAGTGCTAAGGGAATGATTACAATATCTGATGACTTTGATGAACCATTAGAAGATTTTAAGGAATATATGGAATGAGACAAATACTGGACACTCATATTTTGATTTGGTTTGTGTCGGGTGATCCCAGAATTAGCGCTAGTATGCGATCGCAGATTGAAAATAATGATAATCTCCTCAGTATTGCCAGTGTTTGGGAAATGGCAATTAAGCATAGTATCGGTAAACTCAAATTTGAGCCTACCTTTAACGAGTTTATCGAACAGCAAATAATTATGAATGGAATTGAATTATTACCAATCAGAATAGACCATGTTGCTGTGATCTCATCACTACCGTTAGATCATCGTGATCCGTTTGATAGATTGTTAATTGCACAGTCTATAGTGGAAAATATACCATTACTGAGTGCAGATCAGATTTTTGATGCGTATCCAATTCAGCGTTTGTGGTAGGTAGCACTTAATTTATCCCAGAAGATAAATGAACAAGATGCACCAAAAAAACTTAGCATGATTTTAATAAGTCCTAATCAATAATAATTTTATGAGTTATTACATTGCTCCCCGCTTTCTAGACAAACTTGGCGTTCACATCACTAAAAATTTCTTGAATCTTCCTGGTGTCAGAGTTCCCGTGATTTTAGGGATTCATGGACGCAAGGGCGAGGGAAAGACGTTTCAGTGTCAGTTAGTCTTCGAGAAAATGGGTATCGAAGTGACTAACATATCCGGTGGAGAATTGGAAAGTCCCGATGCGGGAGATCCGGCGCGGTTGATTCGTTTGCGCTATCGGGAAACCGCAGAATTAATCAAGGTGCGTGGTAAAATGTGCGTGCTGATGATTAATGATTTAGATGCAGGTGCGGGACGCTTTGATGAGGGTACTCAGTATACTGTAAATACTCAGTTGGTAAATGCCACACTGATGAATATTGCTGATAATCCTACAGATGTGCAGTTACCTGGAAGCTACGATTCTACACCCTTACATCGTGTCCCGATTATTGTCACAGGGAATGATTTTTCCACTCTCTACGCGCCGTTAATTCGGGATGGACGGATGGAGAAATTCTACTGGGAACCCGATAGAGACGATAAGGTGGGAATTGTTGGCGGAATTTTTGAAGAAGATGGACTTTCACAACGAGAAGTTGCACAGCTAGTTGATACTTTTCCTCATCAATCTATTGACTTTTATAGTGCGTTGCGATCGCGCATTTATGATCAACAAGTCCGTGAATTTATCCATCAAGTCGGTTTCGAGCGTGTATCATTGCGTGTAGTAAACAGTGCTGAGAAGCCACCAGAGTTTAAAAAGCCTGATTTCAGCTTGTCTCACCTAATTTCGGCTGGTAACTTGATCGTGGGTGAACAACAACGAGTGGAAAATTCCCAATTGGTTGATGAATACAATCGACTGAATCGAGGTAGTAAAAATTATCAACCAGCACCAGCAGCATCTGTAACACCTAGCAATGGTTCCCAGCAACCCAAAAACAGTAATGGTTTCCAGAAACAAGAAGTATCAAATACCCATTTAAGCCTAGAGACACAAGAACAAATTCGGCAAATTTTAGCTCAAGGTCACAGAATTAACTTTGAACACGTAGATGAACGGCGCTTCCGCATGGGTTCTTGGCAAAGCTGCGGTACAACTCAGATCAATGCTGAGTGGGATGCAATATCAGCTTTAGAAGGTTATCTCGCTGAATATGAGGGTGAGTACGTGCGCTTGGTAGGAATTGATCCCAAAGCTAAACGGCGAGTAGTAGAAACAATTATTCAGCGTCCTCATGGTAAGAATTAATCTCAGGTGCGTGCGGATTCCCTACGGCGCGGCTTCGCCCATCGCCATTTAGAGTTTTTTGCATCTCTTAGACGCGCGTTGCGAAGCAAAGAGGCTACTATGATTGGAGTTTACTTGCTTTCAACGCCGCACCAGGGTGGTTGGATTATATACAATTGACATATACTGTTCAGGTTTGCCAAAATAAAATGTAAAAGACAATACTAATAGTATAAATACTGTGATTAATATGAAAATTCTACTGATGGGCTATTATGGTTACAACAATGTAGGCGATGATATATTTGTACAGCAATTAACAAAGTATTGGGAATCCCAGCCAGGAATAGAAAAAGTTTTTGTACTTTGCCAAGATAGCTACTATCGTAACTCAGGGGAAAAAATAGAATTTTTTAGCAATAATAAATTAACGAAAATCCACAAACTGTGGCTGATGTTAAAAAGTGATTATATTGTTTGGGGCGGAGGTACTTTAAATTTCAGCAGCAAGCCGAAGAATTTAGTGATGATGCAAACTTTTGCCAAATTAACGGGTAAACGTTTTTGTTTTTTAGGTGTAGGTTTAGAAAGCATCAAACCAGGAACAGAAAAAAACATAGCTCAAATATTTGAGAATGCAGATTTTTTATACGTCAGAGACAATAATTCTTATATATTAGTCACTGAAAAAATTAAATATAGTAAATCTCTTCATTTAGGTGGTGATTTAGCCTTTTTGGACTTAGATTTATACGAAAAATATTTAAAGGCAAAGCCATCTTCCGATAATCTGAATCATATATCTTTTTCTGGTAAGTTTTGGTGGGGTGAAGGCAGAGCAGAATTTTATGCACAACAATTAATACCATTAATTGAAAAGTTTAACTCGGTCATTCACCTACTACCAGCACACCAGGGAGATGAGAGAAATGACAACCGATTTCATGAATTACTCCAAAAATATTTACCTGAAGATCACTGTCAGATTCATTCTTGGGACCACTCCGAAGGTTTTTTTGAAATCCTCAGCAAAATGGATTTTCACTTCGGAAATCGTCTCCACTCTGTGATCATGGCTGACATACTAGGAGTTCCTAATATTGGTATTGGTGATTATCCTTCAAAAGTTAGTAACTACATTGAGAAAACAGAAATTCTCCCTAAAGAAAGAATAGCAGCCTTTATGGAGCCATTATCCTTAGAACGAATTGAGCATATTTATCGTGAATATCAAAGACCAGAAAAGTTTATTGTCAATGAATCGAAGACATCTCAGGAAGGTCTAGAAAAGCTTTTACAAATTACGTAGCGTATTGGGAGAACCGCTATTCTCCCAAACACCTACTCAAGCTGACCAGTTTTCGCGGAAATCAGCGTACAAACTCAGTCCCCCGTCTACAAATAGGGTTTGACCGGTAATGTAGCCGGCATCATCTGAAGCTAAAAAAGCTACTGCGGCTGCCATTTCTTCAGTAGTTCCCGCACGACACATGGGGATATGACTTTCCACAGTTGCCTTTTTTTCTGGGTCATCTATCCAAGCTTGATTGATTGGTGTCACTGTCGCTCCCGGTGCGACAGCATTGACACGAATACCTCGATTAGCGTATTCTAATGCTAGGGTTTTAGTGAGATTTTTCATTCCTCCTTTGCTGATGGAATAACTCAGATATGTAGGTCTGGGAATTATTTCGTGAACACTGGAAATATTGATGATGACTCCCGAACGGTTCTGGGATAAAAGATGTTTGATGGTTTCACGGGCGCAGAGGAAAGCACCCCGGAGGTTAACTGCAAGGACTTGATCGAAGTCTGCGGTAGTCAGTTCGTGGGATGGGCATTCTGTTTGAATTCCGGCATTATTGATGAGAATATCTAAACTACCAAAGTTGTCAACTACACTGTTGACCATTTTCACAATATCTGTTTCTTGGGAAACATCACCTTTTACTAACAGCGAACGCATTCCGCAATTTTCGATATCTTTACAGGCTTTCTCTACTGCCATTGCTTCGGTATCGGCTGCTGATTCTGGAGTTCTGCGGTAGTTTATCCCTATATTACACCCTAATTGGGCAAGTTTGATGGCGATCGCCTGACCAATTCCTGAAGTTGCGCCTGTCACTAACGCATTTTTTCCTTGTAATCCTTTCATAATCTGCAAATTGTGTAGGGTAGGTGAAGCGCACCAAATCACAGGATAAAAATGAACATCTTTGATTTTGCGCCGTCACCCACCATGATTTTTACCTATTGTCCCCAATACCTAACTTTTTGACTTCTGCGCTGGGGACTACTTTTACTTCAAATTAGGTGGAATTTCTTCAGGAACAACCCAGTAGTAAATTGTCCGTCCATCTACATTCAATGTCTGTTCTGGTTTCCATTCGCCCATATCAAAAGCATGGGAGACAATGCGCGTTCCCGGTTTGAGTTGCTGTAATAGCTGGGGACGGAGTTTGAGGTTAATATCAGGTAATAAATAAAGTGTAACTACCGTAGCTTCACTAAAATCAGATTTAAACAAATCTTGCTGTACAAATTTTACGCGATCGCTGACTCCGGCTTTCTGTGCATTTGCAGTAGCTTCCTGTACCAGTTCGGGGTTGATTTCTACACCAACACCTTTTTTGACACCATACTTTTGGGCGGCTGTAGTCACAATGCGACCATCACCACTACCAAGGTCATAAAGTACATCATCTTTACCTACTTTTGCTACTTCTAACATAGCATCTACTACTGCCTGTGGTGTAGGCACATAAGGCACATCACCCGGACGTTCTTGGGGTTTAGTTGTAGCTGTCTCAGTCTGTCCTGCTAAAGTTGACGTTTCTGGCGCTTCTGCTTCCACCTTCGGGGCTTCTTGCGGTGTGCATCCGACAAATCCCCAGCTTGTCAGACTTACTCCTGTAGCCACTAAAAACAGGACTTTTTTGTAACGCATCAATTTTTTCCTTTCCTATAGCGTGTGATAATCAGTGATCAGTCTTAACTCATTCCTCCCCACTCCCCATTCCCCACTCCCCACTCCCCACTCCCTACTCCCTACTCCCCACTCCCCACTCCCTACTCCCTACTCCCCACTCCCCACTCCCCACTCCCTACTCCCTCCTTTGACGACGGCGATTCCAGAATAACAGAGGGATTCCGGCTGCTACCACTAAAACACCGATAACTGCTCCCACACCCGTATAAGCCAAGCTAGAGTAAAGCAAATAACCACAAGATGCACAAAAAGCTAACGGTGTCAAGGGGTAGAATGGGACACGAAAGGGGCGTGATATTTCCGGTTCCCGGATTCGCAGTACAAACAGCGATATACCCGAAAGCAGAAAGAATAACCAAAAAACGGGGGCGGTATAATCCACCATCGTTTCAAAGCCTCCGCGCGTAATCGTGCCTAATACAACCAAGGCTAAGGCGATCGCCACTTGCAATAAAAAAGCTTCAACGGGAGTGCTGTGGCTTTTTTGCCAACGCCCCATAAAACTAAATAGGGAAAAATCCTGAGCTAAAGCGTAATTAGTCGCGCACCGGTGAAAATTGTGGCGTTAATAGCTCCCAAGGTGGAAACTGCTATCAACAAGCTGATAAATAAGGCTCCTGGTTCACCCGCAATAGCACGCATTAAATCGGCGGCGACTGCTTTGGATTCAGCCATGTTTGATAAGCCCAAGCCTTGCAGGTAGGCTAGATTGATTAACAGGTAAATACCAGTAATGATACCAATACTCCACAGCAGCGATCGCAGAATGTTGCGTTGTTTATTCTGCATTTCTGCTGAAATATACGCCGCTTCATTCCAGCCACCATAAGACAGAAGTACAAACACCATCGCCAAGCCCCAATTTCCTGACGATGCAGGTTCTGTTGTCACTGTAGAATTAGGGAGAGTAGTTAGTCCCAAAATTACTACCAATAACAAACCCAGAACCTTCGCCAGAGACAGCCAGTTTTGTGTCCACTTACCTAGTCTTAAACCGATGATATTTAAAGCAGTTAAGAGTGCGATCGCCCCGGCTGCATAAATAGAAGACGAAAACGTACCTAAGCGCCATATTTGACTCGCATAGTCACCAAATACAAAAGCCAGCAGCACAATCGAACCTGTTTGGATCACAGTCATGCGCGCCCAAGCAAATAAAAAGGCCACTCCTCGCCCAAACGAACGCTTGAGATAATAGTAAACACCGCCCACATTGGGATAAGCCGTGGCTAACTCTGCATAACACAACGCACCCACCAGAGATATTAAGCCACCAGCGAACCACAACAGCAGTACAGCAACATCGCTACCTGCTTGAACTGCTACTAATGCGGGGGTTTGAAAAATTCCCGCCCCGATCACAATACCGACAATCAGCGCTACTGCGTCGGATAATGTCAACAATGACTTGGGATCTGCGGCTTCATTCGTCGCTCCCGACTCAACTAAATTGTAGTTTTCCTGACTACTCACATTCATACCTCATTCGTGTTGAGCATACCGAGCGAAGAACTATCATCAGTATACCCAAGACTTTAAACTGGTGAGATGCTTTGGTTGCAACTTATGCTGTTAGCCTAAAATCCATCGCGCTAAGTTGAGGTAAATTAAAACTCCCAACACATCCACCGCAGTGGTAATAAAGGGTGCAGACATCAAAGCCGGATCTAGCTTCATAGCACGGAATAAAAATGGCAGTGCGGAACCAGAAACTGAGGCTAAAACGCAGATAGATAATAGACTAATACCTACAGCCAGAGCAACTGCTAAATTCCCTTGCAAGAAATATGCCCATACTATAACTACAGCACCTAACATACCTCCGAGCAATAGTCCAGCGATCGCTTCCCGTTTGATGATATTGAAAGCTTCGTCGGGGTGAACATCTTCTGTATTCAAGCCCCGAATCACCACAGTGGAAGACTGCGCTCCCACGTTTCCCCCTGTACCAATCAATAAGGGGATAAAGGCAGTTAACGCCACGAATTTTTCTAAAATATCTTCTTGGTTCGTAATTACCGCCGCCGTCGCACTATTAGTTATCAACAGCACAAATAACCATACTACCCGTCTACGGGCAACAGTAAATAAATTAGTTTGAAAATAATTATCACCACCAGATTCGACACCACCCAATGTATAGATATCTTCTGTGGTTTCTTGTTCTAAAATATCCAGCACATCATCCACCGTCACGATCCCCACCAGACGCTGTTCGGCATCTACCACAGGAATGGCTACAAAGTCATAATGCTGAATTGTTCGAGCTACTTCTTCTTGGTCAGTCCCAGTATTCACAAATACCACATCACGGGTCATGATACTGCCAATAGTTTGCTCTGGTTGCGCCAAAATTAGACCTCGCAGCGAGAGAATCCCAGTCAAGCGACGAGCATCATCAGTCACATATATATAGTAAATAGTTTCTCTCAAGTTAGCCAGAGAACGAATCTGCGTTAGCGCCTGAGTAATCGTAATATTTTCCCTCAGTGACAGATACTCAGGAGTCATAATCCGCCCAGCAGTATTAGGCGCATAACCTAAAAGCAAAGCCGTTGCATCCCGTTCCGTCGGACTCAGTTGTTCTAATAGTCGCCGGACAACTTTCGCCGGGAGTTCGTCAAACAGCCGCGCCCGATCATCAGGCGACATATTATCGACAATTTCCTGTACATCCTGACGCTTAAAATCTTCTAGTAACGTTTGCTGTACACTGGGATCGAGGTATTCAAAGACTTCTATGGCTTCTTCTTTAGAAAGTAACCGAAATGCGATCGCCTGGGTAGCCTCTGGTAAACCTCCAATGGATTCCGCAATATCTGCAACCTGAACTGGAACTAACAAAGCTTTAGCACCCTGAAAGTTTTTTTGTTCAAGTAGCACTTGCAACTGCTCGCGCACTAGGTCTTGTAACTCTTGTCGGGATCTGCTTTGCATATCGGAACTAATGATAAACGCAGTGTTCTTTAAAGCTCATTTGCTTTTACTGTGACCAAGTGTGACATCTTCCCACTCTATAAAGAATAGTAATACCAGTTTTTCGCCACTTATCCAGAGCAACTTCATATTTTACTCCTTGACGCACTGACTGCATAAGTAATTTCAATACCCCAAGTTTCAGCATCCAAACTAATTTTTGCTCTATTTTTTTGTTCTAGTTCAACGCATAAAGAGAGTATTGGGAGTTGACACGCGCGGGAAATTGTGTTATCATAAACTTGATAAGGAAGAACTATTTTATCGTAGTATATGAATATTAAGATTAAAACCTGCTGCTAGGAAAAAGTAAAATATCTATCAATTCACCCGAAACCAAACCGCAGAGGGCTAAAATAGTTAAAACCCAAAATGAATCAGTTCTGTTGAAACCAGCAAAACGCATTTCTAAATCAGCTAAAAACGTAGTTGCTATCGGTATAAGAAACAGGCTGAAGAAAAGCGACCAAGTTTCGACCAAAGCCACAGACAGACTTAAAAATAAAACCACAACCAAGATTCTAGAGCCAAATGCCACTAACTGCTCTAACCAAACAATAGTTTTTCTGACAATAGCTAAAGTCACAGCGACCACAAACGCTCCCGCCAACCAAACAATGTGATGAGCAGCAAGATACCACCCCAATAAAGCATAAGCTATCCAGAGTAGTACCAGGGGCATTACAGGAATTCTCTGAAAAAATCCCACATTCATGATTTTCTTCCCCCAGGTTTCAAGAATCAACAATAACCCATCTTAATTTTAATAAAAATAACTCCGCTTATTTTCACCTTTATTTTTGTTCACAAACCCTCTCATCTATAGTAATCCGCTTTGATTTTTTAACTTACTTGCGTAGGTGGGGAGAAGAGGAAAAGGGGCAGGGGGCAGGGGAGAAGAAGAATGGTTGTTAAGTAACCGAAAGTTTAAAATAATTTCTTACTCCCCCTTACTCCCTGCTCCCTGCTCCCCTGCTTCTTCTGGGGAGTGGGAAAAAGCCATTTTGAGTTGTATTGATGTTCACAAAATCAAATAGGAGTCCTATGTTTGTAGTTGCGCTTTAGCGCTAAAACGCTACGAGGGAATTCCAGAGAGTTTAGATTTCAGCATCCTATATTTCTACCAAATGGGGATGCTCACTCTAGTAACGCCTAAATTGCCTTTGAATATTTTCTACTTCCTCTACAGTTTTTTCTATCCCTCCTTCAGCAATATTTTTCACATAATTAATCTTGATTTCTTCTAACATATCAACAAACAATTGTTCTAACTCCTGTAAATTATGTCTTTTTTGTAACTCATTTTCTAAAGCCTCTCGAAAGTTTTTGAGCAACCGGGTTGTTACCTCTCCACCCACAGGGTCTTCTAGTGCTTTCACCAAAGTTGCGTAAGCCGATTTGGTTAAGTTAGCGGCTAATTGTTCGACTAACTGATGAGGTAATTTATTTAGTCCAGGAAACTGCTGTAATTGGCCGATAACTGGAGTTTCATATAAAGTACTTTGAATTGTGTGCTGGATTAAAGCTGTGATATCAGGTTTAATTTGGGGTAAGACATCATAAATACTCACTTTTACCAAGCGGGCGGTAATCACTTGTAGCTCACTTTGGTTATTTATCTGCACATAAGGACGACGGGATTCTGGTTGAAATAACCAACGAGCAACATCTCCTTTTTGAATGGAATTTTGCATTTGCTCTATCACCTGAATTCCTACCATCTCTGTAATTTCCTGGGCAAATCCTACAGCAAAATCACGGTTAATTTGGGCTTTGAATGGGTCAAGATTTAATAATTCAGCTTGGTAAAGCCGAACAGTTACCGGAAACACTCGCAACCATCGCGCAAAAGGTAGCAGCAAGAAAATATCATACCAGCGTCGCAGCATTGCTTCTAACCAATTTAACTGCGGATTCCGGCGACTGGTTTGAAATGTCCGCGATAAAAAATTCAACGCAAATATCAGCACAAAAGGTAAATCAATTAACCAAAAATAGTCGATAAATTTACCGTATTTATTAATATCTCGATAATAATTGGCTTGAATTAAAGGGAGAATCTCACTATTCCAAAACCCTATTTCTTCACGCCAACCAGCTTTTTCGAGGTAATCTGGATTCCAAAACTCAGTCAAAGCATCACGCGCCGAGTTCATACCCGTCCTTTGGCGCATTTCCTCTTGAATCTTTTCCAAGGAACTGCTTTTATCCGCTACCGCAAAGGGATTATCTTCGATGATTTGTGTACTGAGGCGGCTTAATTGTGCTAGTTGATTTTCTACTTCCGGCGATTTTAATCCAGAGGCTACAACTTGAGCTTCTAGATTTTCCACCTGCTGAAGATAATTCCTTGTCGATGGATGGGGTTTAATACCTTTAATCGGGTCGTATAATTGGGTTAAGCTGGGGATAGCTTGTAGATAAAAATCTCGTGCATACAGATAACTGATATCAAAAAACACCAGCCCCAAATTAATTAAAGCCAGAATAGCAATTAAGCGTTCTCGTAAAAGATTGCGAGGGACAGCAGTTTTTTTTTAATGGATCTCATTGTCATCATTGAATTCGGGAAGTTTATCCATTTTTTTATAAAGTTGGGCTAAATTTCTTTCCTTCTTTCCTTCTTACTTTGTGTCCTTTGTGTCCTTTGTGGTTAGTTCCTCCTAATATTTCAGCGTATCCTTACACAGAATTGGTATTATCCTAGTTTTCTGAAATAAATGCCATCAGCACTGCACATAAAGACAAGGCGCTTGATAATTATATGCAGCACTTGGTCAGTAAATCCAGTACACATTTTAATATAATCAATTCAGAAAATGAAGGTACTAGAGTTAGATTTTTTAAAGTGCTGAAAATCTACCTATCAGCAACTTGACAAAAAACCATAATATGTGATTTATATTTATCGCAACTAGAGTGAACAATTTTTAACCCAGCTTTTGCTAACTCTTGTGTAAGTTCAGGCATTTCATACTTGTGATGTTTCCAAATGGTAATTTCTTCATCTTTTAAAATTTCCAAATTCTCATTTATTCCCCATTGGCTAAAACTGAACGTGTAATTTTGCAACAATTTTATATTGGCAGTGATACTATCTGTTTTGACATCATACTTTCTCACAAGTTCGCAATCTTCAGAATTAATCCCCATCTTGTTGGTAATCCATGCATATATTCCTTCTACATGATATTTACAACCACCTCGAACTTTTCCATCCCATTGGGAGTGAGAACCTATTTCGTTGGTGAACACAAGCAAATCATTTGGATTCATGCTGTTTTTAAAGTTTTGAAAGACTCTCACTCTATCTTGATGATTGCCAATTGTTACACCTAAATGTAAAAATACATTGGCTATATCTTTCATTTGACCAGAAGTTGAGTTTTGCAGAATATTAGCGGGAATAGCATTAGCTTCTATATCAACTGTATGATTTTTAAACTCAATTGATGGAAACCATTTAGTAAAGTTTACTTTTGATAAACTCAGCAGTTCACTACTAATATCCAAAGCGATATATTTATTAATTCTTCCTAATTTATGCAGTTGAGAAACAAATTTTTTAACTGGGTACGAATTACCTGCACCGACATCGACAATATTAATTTGATCACAATTTTGATAACTATTAATATATTCAAAGTTTTGCTTTAATAACTCAACTTCTACGTTGGATGGTTCATACCATTTAGGGATAACATATTTTTCATAAAAATCATTCCATATTTTCGCACCTCCGCCTTTGTAAGCGAATTTTACAGGAATTTCTCTTCTCAGTTCTAATGCCTGGATTAACTCGACAACTTCTGTCTGAGAAAAAATAGCGTATAATTCAGAACTTGGCTCTACTAGACGATTTAAAGTATTTGAGCTATTGCTGTCAAGTTTTTTAGGTATCATTGTTTGCTTCAGGATAATTAGTTTTGAACCCCACCCCCAACCCCCTCCCCGCAAGCGAGGAGGGGGCTATTATATACTTTATATGATTAGGAAACGCTATATCTTATATCTAATTGATCTCGATTTGGGCTTGTACTACAGTAGGATAATCTGTACGCTCAATTTGAAAACCCAGGTTTTCACAGATTTTTTGCATTGCATAATTATCACTCAAGATATCAGCAGTGATTCTGGTGAGTTGCTCATCTTGACTAACTTTTAGTAACCGTCGCAGTAACTCGGTTCCTATGCCTTGAGATTGAAAGCGATCGCATACCACAATAGCAAATTCTGCTGCATTCGTACCATGTATTTTACTTAACCGACCAACTGCCAAAATTTCCCGTGTCTGTGTTTCGGGATTTTGATATTCTACAACTAAGGCGATTTCCCGGTCATAATCAATAAAACAAATCCGTGTTAATCGTTCATGGGCTACTCTCGATTGCAGCTTAATTAAGTGAAAATAACGAAAATAAACGCTTTGTTCTGAGAGTGTCTGATGAAATTTTACCATCAACGGCTCATCTTCTGGACGAATCGGACGAATAGTCACAGCAGTGCCATTGCTCATCGTCCACTGGCTGACATATTGTATGGGATAGGGGCGAATTGCTAACTTTGGTAGTTGCTCTTCTTTAACATCTGCTTCGTGCAGGATAATTCGGGCATCGAGGATAATTAATTGCTCAGATGAAGCTAGCAACGGGTTAATATCAATTTCCTTAATTGCGCGTTGTTCTACCACTAATTGACTAAATACCACCATTAATTTTTCCAGGGCTGCCATATCAACACTTTTACGTCCCCTGACTCCTTTGAGGGCTTTGTAAATTTGTGTTTGCTCGATCATGCGTCGTGCTAAAGTGGTATTTAGTGGTGGAAGTGCGATAGCTACGCTCGCCGCAGGCATCGTGCGATCGCAAAAAATCTCTACAAGTTGTCCTCCTGTACCAAAAAGCAACACCGGGCCAAATTGGGCATCAATACTACTACCAATAATCAATTCATAACCAGCGATTTTGACCATCGGCTGCACAGTGACACCTAAAAAATGCTGAACACCGACTTTCTCACTCACTGATTCGGCAATAGCATTGTAAGCTCGTCTGACGGCTTCAGCATCTCGCAGATTTAACTGCACACCGCCAACATCGGTTTTATGGGTAATTGTGTGGGAAAAAAGCTTTAAAACAACTGGATAACCAATATTGTCAGCACATTGAACTGCTTCATCTTCACTTTTCGCAACACCAGTAGTTACCACCGGCAAACCATAAGCTGCTAAAATCTGCTTGGATTCAAACTCTGTAAGAATGTTTCGCTGTGCCTGTCGCGCTGCTTGGATAATTTTCTCCACACAGTTACGGTCTGGTATCCCTAACGCAGAATCAAGCGCAGACATTACAGGAGTTTCGTAGATACCACGCAAATTATAACTAGACTGCCACATATAACTAAATATTCGTGCCGCAGTATCAGGATAAGGATATGTGGGAATATGGTTGCGATTCAGAATCATCTCCCCTGCGGCGATATCTGCGCCTCCCATCCAACTCGCCAGGATAGGTTTATTGGGTATCTGCGCGTAGGGTTTTAATTGTTCGGCTGTTTGGGTGGGGTCAGTCATGGCTTGGGGTGTGAGAATCACCAATAAGCCATCACTATTGGGATCTTGAGCCGCAATTTCTAAGGCTTGAGTATATCTCTGGGGGTCAGCATCGCCGAGAATGTCAATGGGATTACCATGACTCCAATGTGTGGGTAATAGTTGGTTAAGAGAGGCGATAGTTTCCTGAGAAATTGGTGCAACTTCTCCACCAGAAGCAATTAGAGCATCAGTAGCCAGCACTCCGGGACCACCGGCGTTAGTCAAAATTGTCAGGCGTGAACCTTGGGGACGGGGTTGTTTTGCTAATACTTCCGCCATATCGAACAAGTCAGAAATACTGTTAACCCGCAACACTCCACAACGCCGAAAAGCTGCGTCCAGAACTTCATCACTTCCGGTTAATGCGCCAGTATGGGAAGCTGCGGCTTTAGCTGCGGCTGCGGTACGTCCGGCTTTAATCACAATAATTGGCTTAGTTAAAGCAACTTCTCGCGCTGCTGAGAGAAATGATCTGGCATTTCCAATTGATTCCATGTAAATAACAATACTTTTGGTGTGCCGATCATCACCAAGATAGTCAATTAAATCTCCCCAACCAACATCAAGCATGGAGCCAAGGGAAACAAAGGCGCTAAAGCCAACGTTTTCTCGGAAACTCCAATCAAGAATAGCGGTGCAGAGCGCTCCACTTTGACTAATAAAGCCCACATTTCCAGGACGTGCCATTGCACTGGCAAAAGTCGCATTTAAACCTGTGCGCGGACTCATTGCACCCAAGCAGTTAGGGCCAATAATCCGCATTTTACCCCGATGGGCTTGTTCTAGTATTTGCTGTTCTAAGATGACACCCTCAGCACCAGTTTCTTTAAAACCAGCACTGAGAATAATTGCACCTTTGACACCTGCATCAACGCACTCAGCAATAATAGTTGGAACTGTTGAGGCTGGGGTAGCAATAACTGCTAAATCCACTGCTTCGGGGACATCAAAAATATTCGGGTAAGCTTTAATTCCCAGTATGCTGTGTCGTTGAGGATTGACAGGGAAAACGGTTCCACCGAAAGGGTTACTAATTAAGTTCCATAGTAATGTACGCCCCACACTATTAGCTTTTTCACTAGCACCAATTACCGCCACACTTTTAGGCGCAAAGATAGCATCCAGAGGATTTTGCTTCTGAGTTCGCAAAATATCATGTATGGGCTTTTCCATGAGTTGCTACTACCTGTGGTGGTAAAGAATATTTTAAATTAGCTAACTGGAATTTGCGTCTATAATTTGGGTAATTTTTTGTAAAGCGATCGCTACTCCAATTTCCGCTATTGGTGATAAACTATACCCTAATTCAAAATTAACTCCTGGGACTTTAATCCACCAAGCCGGCGGACTATAATTATACAGGGCTTGAGTTAGGGCTAAGAGCGATCGCGGATCGGCTGTATGTCCGGCGATGATGTTACAAGATGCAGGTGAAAGGGATTGTATTTGTACTTGAGAACTTTCGGATATTAAACAAGCATCAATAAATATTGCTAAATCAGCATGGGCTAAAACCTCAGCCAGTTCCGGGGTGAGTTGGTGAACCGCAAGAGATTTCACCTGTGATAACTGCAAGGTTTTAGCTACTTTTTGACCAATACCATCATCACTACGCAATTCATTACCATATCCTATAGCGATAGCTTTGCTCGCCGCAGGCATCGCATGAGCGTTCATATTATTTGGGTTGATTTATGTCACGCAGAGGCGCAGAGGCGCAGAGAGAACGAGGGTTTAAGAAAGGAGCATTTCAATTTGGTAAAAACATAGAAGACTGACGTAAAAAACCTATTAAACCTCTTACCTTGGCGTTCTTTGCGTCTAAAGCCCTGGGGGCATACGCTGCGCGAAGGCGGTTCGTTTTTCCATTCCATTCCATTCCACGAACTACGAATTACGAATTACGAATTACGAATTACAAATTATTCTCGCCAAACTTCGTTAACTATACTCCCCTCTGTATCAATTAATTGAATATGTAAAGGCATTTGTCCGGCTGCATGAGTTGAACAACTTAAACATGGGTCAAAAGCCCGAATTCCGGCTTCTACTCGGTTTAACATTCCTTCAGCAATTTCTGCACCATTAATAAAATGTCGGGCAATTTGCGCCACTGTGCGATTCATTCCTAGATTATTTTGACCTGTGGCAATTATTAAGTTTACTTTCTGCATTAAACCATTTTCATCTACTTGATAATGATGAAATAATGTTCCTCTGGGGGCTTCACTTACTCCCACTCCTGATAACTGATTAATCCCTGCTTCAGCCCGCAATCTATTTGAGGCTTCGGCTACTCTCTGCCCAAGTAGTAAATCTGGGTCATCTAATAAAATCTCTATATGCTCAATTGATGCTAAAATTTCAATTAACCGGGCGTAATGATAGAAAAATGATGAATTAACTGTGCCTTTACCTCTGTCTCTATATTCCCGTAATTCTACATCAGCTAAAGGTGTACCAATGTGACTACAAATATTCAGCCGGGCTAGGGGACCAACTCGATAAATTCCACTATTTAAATTACAATGGTCGCTCTGGTCAGGATAACCCAAAGGGCGATAGTAAGGAAATTTTAAATAAGAATGGGATTCAACTGCTTCACCAATGAATTCTTGATAATTAGTAGGGTCAAGTTGGTCAGTGATAATATTACCCGCACTATCTACAAAACGAATATGTCCGTCGTAGTTTTCCCATAAACCTTCAGGAGTTACTAACCCCATAAATAAACTCGGAAAATTCCCGAAGGTTTGGGCTTCTTGTTGATAATTATTGAGTAATTCTTTAAATCTACTCAGTGCATTTAAGATTGTGGTGCGTGCTTCCGGGATGCGGTTCTGAATATGGGTGCGTCCTTCTGGGGATAAGGCTTCGCGCACACCACCAGGAACCGCCCATGATGGGTGTATTTTTTGTCCTCCCAATTGTTCAATAATCTCTTGTCCAAATTGACGCAAGCGGATTCCGCCACGGGCTAGTTCTGGTTCGGCTGCAATTAAGCCAAATATATTGCGTTTTGCGGGGTCGCTATCCATTCCTAATAATAAATCTGGGGCGCTGAGGTGGAAGAAACTCAAGGAATGGGATTGAATAATTTGGGCTAAATTCATTAACCGCCGCAGTTTTTCGGCTGCTTGAGGAATTGTAACAGATAGGATGCGATCGCCTGCTTTGGCAGAGGCTAATAAATGGCTGACTGGGCAAATTCCGCAAATTCTGGCTGTAATTCCTGGCATTTCCCACAGGGGACGACCTTCACAAAATTTCTCAAAACCACGAAATTCTGTAACATGAAATTGGGCATCCCTGACTTGTCCTGTATCATCTAAATAAATGCTGATTTTGGCGTGTCCTTCTATGCGGGTAACTGGGTCTATAATGATTTTTTTAGGCATAATATTTTTGGGGTTTTTAATGATAGGAATTATTCACGCAGTAGAGTATGATGGAACCTCACCCCAGCCCTCTCCTTAGTAAGGAGAGGGAGCAGGAGGGGGAACATTATTTTTGTGCTTGAAGATACATTTTTCTGGAGTGTTTAAGTTAGCCAAATTTAATCATGTCTCGTCCTTCTAGTTTTGGGTTTTCTCCTCTTAATAGTGGTTCTAATGTGGCTTTTATTCTAGTTGCTGAGGGTGGACATCCTGGCATATAAATATCAACTGGGACTATTTTATGTACTGGAACTACTCGGTCTAGTAAGGTGGGGACAATTCCAGGTTCATGGGGAATTTGTCGGTGAATATCTGCTGTTTCTATGTAACAACGCTGGAGGACTGGTTCGGCACTGCCTAAAGGGTTACGTAAGGCGGTAACATTGCCAGTAACTGCACAATCACCAAAGGAAACTAGAATGTGCGATCGCTCTCTAACTATCTGAATCATTTGCAAATGATCTTCGTTGGCTACTGCACCTTCAACTAACACTACATCTACTCCTTGGGGATATTCTTTGGTATCAGCGAAGGGACTATAAACTAAGTCTGCTTGTGCAGCTAAATCTATTAGCCATTCGTCTAAGTCGAGAAAGGACATATGACAGCCGGAACAGCCGCCTAACCAAACTGTTGCTAATTTTAAACGAGACATAATAATTCGTAATTCGTAATTCGTAGTTCGTAATTCGTAGTTCGTAGTTCATGGGAGCATCCCAAATGTGCAAGTTCAATTTATTTATGGGATTTTGCCTTAGAGAAGAATGGAAAACGAACCGCCTTCGCGCAGCGTATGCCCCCAGGGCTTTAGACGCAAAGAACGCCAAGGGAAGAGGATTTCAGAGGGTTTTTGCATCAGTCTCCATATTTTTACCAAATTGGTATGCTCCCTAGTTCGTAGTTGGGGAGTGGGGGAGTTAACAGTTATTGTTTAAAGGTTCCATTGGTGTTTATCTCTGGCGGTGACGAGAAAATCTAGTTTGGTGCGATCGCGTTTCATTTCTGCGACGCTGGAACCTTTGTCAAACAATGCACCTGTAGGACAAGCATCAACGCATTTACCGCAAGAAGTACAAGTATCTGAAGTTCCCCAAGGCTGATTTAAATCGGTGATAACGTGGGAATTTGTCCCCCTACCCGCCATATCCCAAGTGTGCGCTCCTTCGATTTCATCACAAACACGGATGCAACGAGTGCAAAGAATACAACGGTTATGGTCAACACCAAAACGATCATGAGAGACATCGACCTTACGATCAGGGAAATGGTAATCTAAACGCACATGATCCATACCCATCTCAATTGCTAAATCTTGCAATTCACAATTACCATTAGCGACACATACCGAGCAAATGTGATTACCTTCAGCAAACAGCATCTCAATAATTGTACGCCGATATTTGTGTAGGCGATCGCTATCTGTCCTAACCTCCATCCCCTCAGTCACCTTAGTCACACAAGCAGGCTGAAGCTTATTACTACCAGCAACTTCCACCAAACACAACCGACAAGCCCCCACATCCGTCACCCCTTGCAAATGACATAAAGTCGGAATATAAATCCCCGCATCCTGCGCCGCTTGCAGAACAGTTTCCTCCTCCCGACCACTAACCAACCGCTCATTAATAGTTAAAGTCTTAACAACCATATCTCACTCACCTTTATAACTCTTCTTTCAACCTTTGCGCCTTTGCGCCTTTGCGTGACACAACTCCAAATACTCATCCCGAAAATACCGCAAAGTACCTAAAAACCGGATTAGGCGCAGACTGACCCAAACCACACAAACTCGTATGCTTCACCATGTCGCATAACTCCTCCAGCAACTCCAAATCAGCAAGACAAGCCTCACCCTCACTAATCCTCGTCAACAAGTTATATAACTGCACCGTCCCCACCCGACAAGGAATACACTTACCACAAGACTCATCCATGCAAAATTCCATAAAATAGCGGGCGACATCCACCATATTCGTACTCTCATCCATGACAATCATCCCGCCCGAACCCATAATCGAACCAAGTTGGGTGAGAGATTCATAATCCACCGGACTATCAAAAGCCGATGCGGGAATACATCCCCCAGAAGGTCCACCAGTTTGCACAGCTTTCACCACACCATTCTCAGGTACACCACCGCCCATGACTTCCACAATTTGCTGTAAAGAAGTTCCCATTGGCACTTCAATCAAACCAGTGTTAGTGATTTTACCTGCTAAAGCGAAAACTTTTGTACCCTTGCTTTTTTCAGTCCCAATACTGGCGAACCATTCCGCACCTTTACGAATAATCGGTGCAACATTGGCGTAGGTTTCGACATTATTAATTAACGTCGGATAGCCCCATAAACCGGACTCAGCCGGGTAAGGCGGACGGGGATGAGGTGTACCGCGTTTACCCTCAATTGAAGCCATTAAAGCCGTTTCTTCACCACAGACATAAGCCCCCGCACCGATGCGAATATCAATTTTAAAATCAAAGCGAGAGTCAAAAATTTGACTTCCTAAAATACCAAAGCTTTGGGCTTGACTAATTGCAGTTTGCAGACGATGGATCGCTATGGGATATTCGGCTCTAATGTAGATGTAGCCGTGATTTGCACCTACAGCATAAGCTGCGATCGCCATTCCTTCTAAAACCCGATGCGGGTCACTTTCGAGAACACTACGATCCATAAACGCCCCCGGATCTCCTTCATCGGCGTTACAAATCACAAACTTCCGTTCTCCCTCAGCTTTCGCCACAGTCGCCCATTTCAAACCTGTCGGATAACCAGCACCACCACGTCCTCGTAAACCACTGCTGGTAATCGTATCTACCACCTCGGTAGGAGTCATTTCTCGCAAGACATGGTAAAGCACTTGATAACCTTGAGCCGCAATATAAGATTGAATGCGTTCTGGCTCAACTTTGCCACTGTTTTCTAACACAATGGACATCTGAGAAGTAAAAAATGGATGAGTTAAATCACTCTGTGAAACTGTTGTTTCTCCCCCATTCAGAGCAGTAATAATTGAAGGTGCATCATCAGGTGTAACTTTTTCGTAGAGCGTACTTGTACTTTCTGGTTCAGTGTTTTTTTCTACTTGTACTAATGGTCCTTGACAGCACAAACGCATACAGCCAACGCCATAAACTTCCACTTCTTCCGCCAAATTTTCTGCTGTCACAGCCTCTTCTAGACGCTGTTTAACTGCTTGTGAATTAGTAGCTAGACAAGCAGCTGCAATACAACAGCGAATTTGCACAGGTTTGTGTGAATCAGATTCTTTGCGGGCAATTTCCTTTAATTCAGCTAGATCCATTTTGCAGCCATCCTTTGATGCACTCGCCAACTGATTCCGGAGTTTGGTCGCCTAAAACGGTATGATCAAATACTACAACAGGCGCAATTCCACAAGGACCGAGACACCTGGCTGTGAGCAGTGAAATTTGACCATCTGCTGAAGTTTCACCAGGGCGGATATGTATAGACTTTTCCAGACTGTTCAGGATTTCTTCAGAGCCTTTGACATAACAAGCTGTACCTGTACACACCATGCAACTATGCACACCAATAGGTGCAAGTGAAAAAAAATGGTAGAACGTCGCAACGCCATAAACTGTACTAGGTGGTAATTTTAATTGGTGCGCGATATAAACTAATATATCCTTTTCTAAATAGCCAAAAAGTTCCTGCGCTTTATGCAATATCTCAATCAGTGCATCCTGTTGATACTGGTAGCGTTTGATAGTTGCTGACAGCATTTTTAAACGCTTATCCCCTTGAGTATCTGTTGCTGAGGGAGCTTTTGCTAGGTTGTTATTTTTAACAGCAGATGCTAAATCCATCGCTCTCGCCTCTTAGTTGCGATGCTCCAAGTCTAACAATCCATTAAGATGATAGAAGAACAATTTGAGAAACTTGTGACGAAAGTTAAACTTAATTTCTTCATGGGTTTTAGTTAACTAATATCAAGAAAAAACAGCCATAGATACGGGAACATCCCAATTTAGTCAAAACATAGAAAATTGATGCAAAAAACCTATTAAACCCTCTTACCTTGGCGTTCTTTGCGTCTTGGCGGTTCGTTTTTTCATAATTTTGCGTAAGTCTTGTTATATTTTAGTTGTCTTCACCATTTAGGTAGATTTTTTCGTTTGCAATTGACAGAACAAAGTTTTAGATTGAGGTGTCATGACTATGCAAAAACGACTGGGTATTCTTACCAGTGGTGGCGATTGTCCAGGACTTAATGCTGTAATTCGGGCAGTTGTGAGTCATGCTACTCTCACCTATAACTGGCAGGTATTGGGTATTCCCTATGCGACGAGAGGACTTTTAGAAAGAAAGGCAACTCCTCTAAACATACATGGTCTAGATTTACGTGGTATTGACCCTTTACTGAATATGGGAGGCACGATTCTTGGTAGTATTAATAAAGGGGATACTCTGGCTCATGCGGAGGAAATTATTGCAGGTTATCATGCTTTAGAATTAGATGCTTTGATTGGGATTGGTGGCGATGGGAGTTTAGCAATTCTTACCCAACTGCAAAGTTTAGGAAATTGGCAGTTTGTGGCGATTCCCAAAACGATTGATAATGATGTCGGTCAGACAGAAAGAGTTGTGGGGTTTGATACTGCTGTAAATACCATTGTTGATGCGCTGAATCGTTTGACATTTACAGCTGCTAGTCATGACCGGGTAATGATTGTGGAAGTCATGGGACGCAAAGCCGGTCATTTAGCACTACAATCCGGTATAGCTGGGGGTGCAGATGTGATTTTAATTCCCGAAATTCCCTATTCAATTAGAGGTGTGTGTGAGCATTTGGCAGAATTGCGCGATCGCTGGGGACGCAGATTTGCAATTGTCGTTGTCGCAGAAGGCGCTCAAATCGCCGTAGATTCATCCACCTATTCATCCTGTGAACGGCCATCCTGTGGTATGGGTCAATATATCGCCGATGAGATTCGTTATTGCACTCAACATCAAATTGACATTCGGGTTTCCGTTTTAGGACACATTCAACGCGGTGGTATACCCTCAGCTTTAGACCGTTTAATCGCCACAGCCTTTGGTAAAGCTGCGGTAGATTTGTTAGCAGATGGTCAATCTGCACAGATGGTAGCTTGGCAAAATGGACAAGTTGTTGCAGTTCCTTTAGCAGCAGTTTTAGCTTCCAGTCCATGTCTTGTAGATCCGGATAACTTCTTAGTGCAAACTGCGCGATCGCTTAATACTTACATTTGAATGAAGTACATCATAGCCCCCTCCTCGCGGCGGAGAGAAGTCACAAGGAGGGTTTCCCTCCGGGTGAACTTCGGGGGAGGGGGTTGGGGGTGGGGTTCTTGTATCTCACTTAACTGATAACCGCTATAAATATAGCCAAATTACACTAACCACTAACCACCCAACATAGTCTAATTAACGCCAATATTGCACTTGAAAATCAGCCAACAACACAAAACCCTCAACCCGACAATCTAAACTTTGTAACCACAGAACCAACTCATGATTACTATTGTGATACAAAGTATAATCCAAATCATCTTGAACAAAATTCATTTGATTCACTGGATTAAAAATCTGCGTTGCAATATTTCGATTAAAGCGTTTATCCAACAAATTTCGTAGTCCTATAGCCTTAGCCCTTGCTACCGCAAAATTCAGGATATTAATATTACCATCTATAGCCTGCTGCAACTGGGCAATATTCTCATATTTTCGTCTACCCAAAGTTCCCTGAGTCGGAAACAGCAACGCTGCAAAGCCACTACCCAAATCGTCATGATTTAACGCAAAATAACGCCAATCACCATAAGCATACTGAATGAAACCATCATCACCATCAGGCAAAACCAACCGCGAATGTAAACCTAAATCAACCACATAAATAGTCACTGGCTCCACTGGGTTAACTGGAGGTATAATAACTGCGGGAGAGGCAATCAAAACCAGTGAAATTAAAGCCAGTATTGCCAGAACAAATATAGATATCCGTTGTAAAATACTCACTACTACGAACCTTGCTTAAAAACCTCCGCAAAAACTCCGCGTACCTCTGCGCTACCTCCGCGCCCCTCTGCGTTTAAACAAAATCAAAATGTTGCCTCACCAATTTTATCTACCTGACTGCAATGAAACAAGCGATCGCTTGTTAATTTCCGGCCAATTCACCACATTCCACCAATTAGTTAAATACTCCGCCCGACGGTTGCGATATCTCAAGTAATATGCGTGTTCCCAGACATCGTTACCCATAATTGGATATGCACCATCCATAATCGGGTTATCTTGATTAGCTGTAGTCAGGATTTGCAGTTCTCCGGCGGGGTTACGCACTAGCCAAACCCAACCACTACCGAAGCGATCGCCTCCAGCTGCGTTAAACTGTTTTTTAAACTCATCAAAACTGCCAAAAGTTTGGTTAATTTCCGCAGCAATTTCGTCTGTTGGTTCCCCACCACCTTCAGGACTCATAATTTGCCAAAAAATCGTGTGGTTAAGATGTCCACCACCGTTATTGCGGACTTTTGTCCGAATATTTTCCGGAACCTTATTTAAGTCTCGCAGCAAATCTTCCACACTGCTTTTTTGCAAATCTGGCTCTTGTTTGAGAGCATCATTAAGATTATTCACATAACTAGCATGGTGTCCATCATGATGTAGTTTCATAGTTTCTGCATCAATAGCTTTTCCTAATGCCGAATAATCATAGGGTAATAGTGGTAATTTTGCTGGACTAGCACTCAGTTCTCCATCAGGAGAAGCTACAGGGGGAAAAGTTACAGTAGTGGGAGTTGCTGGAGGAGATTGTGATTCAGCCAGGGGTACTGCTTGACAAGAAATTAGGATAATAGCCACCAGTCCTAATGTGAGTACAAATGCAATTTTTTCTTTGATAAATTTGGACATAACTCTTCACACCACGATGAATATTTGGACGACTAAAAAGTTAACTTTTACTGTGATTTAACCATTATTTTAAACCCATGTTCTGACAATAGCCAAAAGAATAGAATTAACAACTGCTAAAGTAATCGAGCCAATAAATGCACTCCAAAAGCCCCATCTGAGAGTAAAACCCGGAACTAAAGCAGCCGCCAACGCAAAAATTATCGCATTCAACACAAAGAAAAATAATCCAAAGCTCAGAATAATCGCCGGTAATGTCACTAAACTCAGAATTGGTAGCAAAATTGCATTTAATACTCCGAAAACAGCCGCCGAAATCGCTGCTTTGCCAAAACTATCAATTTCAATACCTATAGGTATTCTAGAAATAATTAAAAAACTGATTGTGGTAACTAACCAAGTCAGAAGAAGGTTCAACATTAATGATTCCTCAGTATACTGAATTTATAAAAAATATATTCTCCTTTTGTCTGGATAAAATACATAGATAATAATTTGAATTGGCTATCTCAGCGAAATAAAGCTTTTATTCTGCTCGATTTTAACATAAAATGGTCGGCTTTTAAGACAATTTATTAAGATATTTCTTTAGGTATACTATCAACTTTTATCAACAAAACTATCGACAGATATAGGATAAATTTTATTTTGCTAAATATATAATTAAAACATCACCGATATCTAAAATTTAGTTAATCAAGGAAAGAAACAATACTAACTGTTCAGCCTGCCAAAACTTGGGTTTAATTGGGAAAGTGATCATTCTTAAAGTTTATCCTTATTTGCTAATTCTAGCTGGGGAGTGGGGAGTGGGTTAAAACCCTTTTGGTGTCTAAGTTTGATTATCCGTTTATGTCTTAACCTCTTTGGCGGTTGCTAATTAAAATCTGGGCAAATTCCCATAAATCAATAATTAACCGCCGACCAAAGCCGATGAAATTTTATGGCTATTCTCAAAGCACCAATTAACTGGGGATCAAAAATCAACGTATTGTATATAGTTGAGGTTAAAGAAGATGTCTGTTGAGCCAATTCTGTTAAAAACAATAGCTGAAACTAAAAATTTTTCTCAGGTTACTCGTAGTGAAGTTAAACAAGAGCAAATGCAAGCAGATGGCTTAGATATCCCTGAGATAGCTTTAACTTTATCTCCCATAGCCTTGCTATTCAGTTGGGTACTTTTTTTCCTGATATTGCAAAAAATTCGGACTTTTTTAGACAATAAGATGGTTTTTCCTGTCAAAGGTTTACATAAAGTTCCGTGTAAAAATTGTCGCTTTTATGCAAATAATCATTATCTCAAATGTGCAGTACAACCTTCTATTGTTCTCACCGAAGAAGCGCAGGATTGCCCCGAATATTCACCTAAAAATGGAAAGTTTTCTCCAAATAGCCTCTTTAAATAAGGTACGAATTTATCTTCTTAGCTCGCTTCTTCATCAAGAAATGGTATAATGAGTGATAAATCCATATAGTTCAGATAAGATTACTTGAACGCCGATAAACGCCGATAAACGCCGATAAATCAAGCTGTTTAATTATTTTGTTTGGTTTGTTTTTACCTCATCTAAGTTTAACTGAACTGTATTGGTTGATAAATGTCATTAGCAGTGTAATAAAAAGTAGTTTCTTCTGCCTCTAGCAAAGGATAGAGAGAGTGAATATATCTTTTGATTCTTGCTATTTTGTGGGTAAAGCTTCTGGTTGCACTGTGATTTGTTGTCTGCTACCATCACGATTGATAGTAATTTGCATCGGTTCACCAATATTGGTGGCTTCTACTTGTTGCTGCACTTGCTTGACATCTTGAATGGCTACATTATTAATAGTTTCAATAATATCACCGGGACGGATTCCAGCCCGGAAAGCAGGTGAGTTGCGGGCGACTCCTAGAATAATGATACCTCTATCCTGAGTAATGGTAATCCCAACATCACTTTGATTAATTTTCTGACGCAATTCAGGACTTAACTGAGCCATTTGGATACCGATGTAGGGGTGGTCTACTCGTCCTTTTTCGATTAATTGTGCTGCAATTCGTTGAGCAGTATTGATGGGAATGGCAAAACCTAATCCTTGCGCTCCCTGGATGATGGCGGTGTTCATCCCAATTACCTCTCCTTGAGCATTGAGTAAAGGACCGCCAGAGTTACCAGGGTTAATGGCTGCATCGGTTTGGATAAAGTCTACTCGCTCGGTTGGTACACCCAACGCCGCTACAGAACGCTGTGTGGCGCTGATAATTCCTTGGGTGACGGTATTATCTAATCCTAAAGGATTACCGATCGCGATCGCAGGTTCTCCCGGCATTAATTTATCTGAGTTACCCAACGTTACTATTGGTAATTCCGTAGCTGCAATTTTGACAACAGCAACATCGGTAACAGAGTCAGCACCCACCACTTCGCCTTGAAAACTGCGACCATCTTTCAATAGAACTGTTACCTTATCTGCATCTGCCACCACATGAGCATTAGTAAAAATTAAACCATCAGCAGTAGTAATAAACCCTGAGCCAAGTCCTTGTTGCTCTTCTTCTCTCGTGGGCAACTGTCCCGGAAAAAATCTTTCTAGTACAGGGTCAGGAGATATTGCTACAGTGCGCGTGGAGTCAATTCGCACCACTGCGGGACCGACCTGTTGAACAACACGCGTTATATAATTTATATCAGAATTGGCGGTTGATTTCGCTAGCAGGTTTATGTCTAGTGGTTGTTGAATATTTCTGACATCTCTGGTAGGTATACTACATCCATTCAGAAGTATAACTAAGCAAAAAGCCGATTGCTGGAAAAATCGTTTCATAAGCCATGCTCTGGGACTGGGGAATAAATGCCCAATCACCTGGAGGGGATACTTTACTTTCTATTGTAGTCAGGGAATAGCAGCATTTCATCCTGGTTTCATCTTTGTCTGCCATGCTCAATAGTGGGGTAAAAATTCCTGCACAGCTTGACTCTCTAGTTAACTGGAGAGTTGATCATATAATCGGAGTTATGTCTTATGGATGAGAGTTATGCAAATTTTATCTGGGAAAAATAAGTTTCTGGCGTTGAGCTTTGTAGTGTTGACATCTTTATCGGGCGGAGTTTTGACGGCTTGTTCCACAACGAGTTCCGAAAATGCTAACAACCCCAATACGACTGTAACCGAAACAAGCGCCCAGCAGCAAATGCAGCACGGTGGTATGGATCATGCAATGGATTTGGGGCCAGCCGATGCTAGCTATGATTTACGGTTCATTGATGGGATGATTGTTCACCATCAAGGGGCGGTGGTTATGGCTCAGGATGCACAGGAAAAATCACAACGTCCTGAAATTAAGGAGCTAGCAGACGAAATCATTAAAGCCCAAAATCAGGAAATTGCTCAGATGCAGCAGTGGCGTTCAGCTTGGTATCCTAATGCTGGGGATAAAGCAATGGCTTATCATGCCGAAATGGGTCATGCGATGGAGATGACTCCTGAGCAAAAGCAAGCCATGATGATGAGCATGGATTTGGGTGCGGCTGATGCTGAGTTTGATTTGCGCTTTATTAATGGGATGATTCCTCACCATGAAGGGGCTTTAGTTATGGCTCAAGATGCTTTGGAGAAGTCTCAGCGCCCGGAAATGAAGAAATTGGCTCAAGAAATTATCAAGGCGCAAGAAACGGAAATTAACCAAATGAAGCAGTGGCGACAAGCTTGGTATAACCAGTAATACCTGTTGTGTATGAAGTTTTGGATTTTATTATCGTTCGCGTAGCGTGCGCGAAGCGCATACCGCCAAGCCGCCAAGAGCGCCAAGTGAGGAAGGAAGAAGTAAGTAAGACGTGGTGTAAGGATTTTTGATTGCGATGCCTAATTCTCTGCGTTCCCCAGCATTTTTAGCGGTGCTGAGTTTGTTGTTATTGGCTAATCCTGTAGTAGTTGTGGCTCATCCTGGACATGGTGATGAGTTTCATAGTGGAGGTGATGCTACTCCTTCTGTGACTCCAATTCAAGTTGATGCTCAAACTTCTCAACGGCTAGGTATTAAAGTTGAACCAGTGAAACGCCAGCCATTAGCTGTGAGTATGAAATCCACTGGACAGATAGAAACTTTACCTAGTCAAGAAGCTCAAGTGACGACTCCTATTGCTGGGGCGAAAGTGGTAGAGTTATTGGTTGAACCTGGGACTGTGGTTAAACGTGGTCAACCGGTGGCTGTGGTGTCTAGTCCTGAGTTGGTATCGCTGCGGGTGGAGTCTGAGGAAAAGTTGGCACAAGGTCGGGCGGAGTTACAACAAGCCCAAGCTGATTTAAAATTGGCTCAACAAAATTATATTCGCTTGCAAGAAATTTCCGCCGCCGAAATCGCCGAAGCCCAAACTCAAATCGCCTTTGCTCAAGAAAAGTACAGCAAAGACCAAGAATTAGCTGATGCGGGGGCTTTACCACAGCGTAATGCTTTAGAGTCCCAAACTCAACTCGCTCAAGCTAAATCACAACTAGCTACAGCTAACAGCAGTCGTGATGTAATTGCGGCTCAAAATCAAGTCCAACGCGCCCAAGCTGCTGTGGAAGTAGCTAAATCACGAGTGAGTCTCAGTAATAATATCTATGAAACTCGGCTGCAACAATTAGGTATTCGTGGTAATGCTAAAGGATTAGTCACAATTACAGCCCCAATTTCTGGTACAGTGGCAAACCGAGAAGTTACCCTTGGTCAATCATTCCAAGATGCAGGGGACACACTCATGACCATTGTCAACGACAGTCGGGTATTTGCCACAGCGAATATATATGAAAAAGATTTAGAGCGAGTCAGAAACGGACAACAGATATTAGTCAGAATTGCATCTTTACCTGACCGGACATTTACTGGACGCATTACCGTGATTGATTTTGTAGTCAAAGGTGAAACGCGAGTTATCCCTGTGAAAGCTGAAATTAGTAACCCAGGGGGAATCCTGAAACCAGGGATGTTTGCAGAATTAGAAGTTCTCACAGACCAAACATCTGCACCCATCTTAGTCATACCCAGTTCAGCTGTAGTAGAAGCCAATAATATCAAACAAGTATATATACAAAATGGTAACGCCTATCAACCAGTAGAAGTCACCTTGGGTCAAACCTCCGGCGACATGGTAGAAATCAAAACAGGCTTATTTGAAGGAGACTTAATAGTTACTCAACGTGCGCCCCAACTGTATGCTCAAACCTTGCGGGGTGGAAGTCCAACCACAACCGCAGAACATGAACACACACCTGTGATCACAACATCAAGTTTACCACTGTGGCTGATAGGAATTGGAGGAAGTGCGATCGCCTGTTTAGCCTTCATCACAGGAGCCATCTGGACACACCGCCGCCAGTCGCATTTACTACCAGCAGCCAACCCCCACCTAGACCAAGAAATACAGAAATAACGCAAAAACTCTCTAAAACCTCATTCCTCTAAGTCCTCTGTGCCTCTGCGGTATGCGCTTCGCGCACGCTACGCGAACGTTACTCCTCCAAATAAAACACCAAATAACTCTCCGCGTACCTTTGCGCTAACCTCCGCGCCCCTTTGCGTTAAAAATCCTCCTCCACCTCCATGCTCAACACAATCCTCAAATGGTCAATAATCCAACGCTGGCTAGTAGTCCTCAGCGCCATCATAATCACCTGCTTAGGAGTATATAACCTCACCCAGATGCCCCTAGATGTCCTCCCCGACTTCGCCCCACCCCAAGTAGAAATTCAAACAGAAGCCCCAGGACTAGCACCAGAAGAAATAGAAACCTTAATCACCCTACCCATAGAAAGCGCCGTCAATGGCACACCAGGAGTAGAAACCGTCCGTTCCGCCTCAGCCGTAGGAATATCCGTCGTCAAAGTCATCTTCAACTGGAACACAGACGTTTATCAAGCTCGACAACTAGTCACAGAAAGGTTACAACAAGCACAACAAAAACTACCAGAAGGTGTAGAAAACCCGCAAATTTCCCCCATCACTTCCCCCATCGCCACAGTTCTACAATACGCCTTCACCTCCAAAACTCTCCCACTCATGGAAGTGCGGCGCTTAGTAGACAGAGATATTACCAATCGGCTGTTAGCTGTACCTGGAGTATCCCAAGTCATTGCTTATGGTGGAGATGTGCGCCAATATCAGGTTTTAGTAAATCCGGACAAACTGCAAGCCTTTAATGTCACCTTGGATGAAGTCACAGCAGCCACTAGGGAAGCTAACGTTAACGCTGCGGGTGGTTTTTTGATAAATCCCGACCAAGAGCTAATTATTCGGGGATTGGGGCGCATTGAGTCTATTGAGGAACTAGGGAAATCAGCCATAACCTCTCGTAATAATACACCTGTGTTACTGCAAGATGTGGCAGATGTCCGTATTGGTGCAGGTTTAAAGCGTGGGGATGGTAGTTTGGATGGTCAGCCAGCCGTTGTAGTGTTAATTAATAAGCAACCGCAGAATGACACGCCGACAGTCACGAAAGCCATCGAACAAGCGATGACAGAAGTCAAAGCTGGCTTACCCGCAGATATCACAGTTACAGAAACCTTTCGCCAAGAAAACTTTATTACAGCTGCGATTCAAAATGTTACCAGTTCCCTCAGAGATGGGATAATTATCGTTTGCATTATCCTGTTAATGTTTTTAATGAACTGGCGTACCGCCATCATTACTCTAAGCGCCATTCCTCTATCAGTATTAATTGGGATGATGATTCTTGGCTGGTTTGGTCAAGGTATCAATACTATGACTCTGGGAGGTTTAGCCGTGGCTATTGGTTCGGTGGTGGATGACTCCATTGTGGACATGGAAAATTGTTACCGGGGTTTACGCCAGAACCAAGTAGCCAAAAATCCGGTGCATCCTTTTAAGGTGGTTTATGATACCTCTGTGGCTGTGAGAGTCAGCGTAATTTTTTCTACAGTAATTATTGCCGTTGTCTTTGCCCCTATTTTCACCTTCACAGGTGTAGAAGGTCGAATCTTTGCACCGATGGGAGTCGCCTATTTGGTATCAATTTTTGCTTCAACTTTCGTGGCTATGACTCTATCCCCGGCACTTTGCGCGATTTTATTAGCAAATCGACAACTACCCACAGATGATACTTGGGTGAGTGCTTTAGCACAGCGCTTTTATCGACCTCTCCTCAGTTTTGCTACGGGTTTTCCCAAAGTGATTTTAGTTGTAGCTACAGCTTCCTTAATAGCCTCCTTGGTAATTTTGCCGACTCTGGGACGGGTGTTTTTACCTGAGTTTCAGGAATCATCTTTAGTGAATGCGATGGTGCTTTATCCTGGAAGTTCCCTGGAAGCGACTAATCAAGTGGGATTTGCTTTACAGGATGCACTCAAGGACGACAAACGATTTAAAACTGTGCAGTTAAGGTCTGGACGCGCCCCTGGTGATGCAGATGCAGGAGGGGTGAATTTGGGTCATTTAGATGTGGAACTCAGTGATGAGGGTTTGCAGAATCGGGAAGCCAGTATTGAGAAGCTACGCGCTGAGTTTGCTAAGATTCCCGGAGTTGCGCCGAGTATTGGCGGTTTTATTTCCCATCGCATGGATGAGGTATTATCAGGAGTAAGAAGTGCGATCGCAGTCAAAATATTTGGCCATGATTTACCAGAATTGCGCCGTTTGGGGTCAGAAATTGAAGCTGTCATGGGGGATGTTCCCGGACTGGTAGATTTACAACTCGAACCCCAAGTCCCCATTAGACAGGTGCAAATTAAATTTAGCAGAGAAGCCGCCGCCCGTTATGGCTTAACTGTGGGAAATTTGAGTCATACGTTAGAAACAGCACTGAATGGGCGAGTTGTGTCTCAAGTGCTGGAAGGACAACAATTATTTGATTTGGTGGTGTGGTTACAGCCGGAATCACGCAATAATTTAGACATTATTCGTAACTTATTAGTAGATACTCCCACAGGTCAAAAAATCCCCCTCGCTCAAGTCGCCAGTATAAACTATGGGACTGGACCGAATACGATTAACCGCGAAAATGTTTCACGTTTGATAGTCATATCTGCAAACGTATCTGGTCGAGATTTAGGTTCTGTGGTAGATGAAATTCAAACCAAAATTAGTCAGTCAATACAGTTACCCACAGGTTACTTTATCCAATACGGCGGACAGTTTGAATCAGAACAACGCGCCACCGCAAATCTACTGTTATTTGGGGGCATAGCATTTTTAATTATTGCAGTTTTAATGTATTTTGCTGTTAAGTCTGTTGCGGCTATGTTGATGATTATGGTTAATTTACCTCTAGCACTGGTGGGGGGTATCTTTTCTATTGCGCTGGGAGGGGGAATTATTTCTGTGGCTTCGTTGGTGGGGTTTATTACTTTGTTTGGGGTGGCGACACGTAACGGTTTGTTGTTAGTAGATAATTATAATCACAAGTTGGCGGAGGGAATGCCTTTAAAGGAGGTGATTTTTCAGGGTTCAATGGAGCGTTTAGTTGCTATTTTAATGACGGCTTTAACTTCGGCTTTAGGAATGGTTCCTTTGGTGGTTGGAACGGGTGCTGGTAAGGAAATTTTGCAGCCTTTGGCTGTGGTTGTCTTGGGTGGTTTGTTTACTTCTACAGCTTTAACTTTGTTGGTTTTACCTGCTTTATATGCTCAATTTGGTAGGTTCCTAATTCCGCAGGAAATACAGCTTTCTGGGAATGTGGAAAATGGTAAGGCTGTGGGCGCAGTTTGGGAGTGGTAAGTTACGTAAATCTTCATTTGTATGTATGGCAAGTTTAAATGAGTTAGAAAGATGAACGAACCGCCAAGTCGCCAAGAACGCCAAGAAAAGAGGAGGAATATTTTACCAATTATTTGCAGATGTTCAAGGTGAAAAGCTCAACGGGCGTTTTAGTTTTAACCGATAATGGTTAGAAGATGCAGTTCCTATGTTTTAGAGGCTGGAGGAAGTAATTATGAGCGCTTTAACTTTACAATTACCTGCTAATCTCCAATTTACTGATGACGAATTTGCTCAGGTTGTTGCTGCTAACAAGGATTTACGTTTGGAATTATCTGCTGAAGGGGAATTAGTTATCATGTCACCAACTGGGGGAGAAACGGGAAACCGGAATTTTGATTTATTAGGTCAAGTATGGTTTTGGAACCGTCAATATAATTTGGGTAAAGCTTTTGATTCTTCCACTGGCTTTAAACTTCCTAATGGTGCAACTCGTTCTCCTGATGCTGCTTGGATAAGGATGGAAAAATGGGATAGTCTCACACCTCAACAAAGAAAGAAATTTCTGCCTCTGTGTCCTGATTTTGCTGTGGAATTGGTTTCTGAAACTGATGATTTAGCAGACACTCAAGCCAAAATGCGTGAATATTTAGCCAATGGTTTACAACTTGGTTGGTTAATTAATCCCCATGACCAACAAGTAGAAGTTTATCGTCCTCATCAACCACCAGAAGTTTTACAATCTCCTACAAGTTTATCAGGTGAAGATGTACTTCCCGATTTCACCTTAAATTTACAACAAATTTTGGCATAAAAAGCATTTGTTCGTAGTAAGGACTTTAGTCCTTTATTCCCTATAGCATTTCCTAGTCTAATAAAGTACAAAATTATCTGCGTTTATCTGCGTCCATCTGCGTTTAATTATTACTGCTTGTACCTCACTTGAAGGGGAATTGCTATAATGCGGATTTGTTGGGTTTCACTTTGTTCTACCCAACCTACAATAACTTTAAATGGACAACCGATTTTTACATAAATAAAAGGCTAATGAGGGTTTTACTTGTCGAGGATGAACCAGATTTAGGTGCTGCTATTAAACGGACTCTTACTCAACACAAGTATTTAGTTGATTGGGTAATTGATGGAGATGCAGCATGGGTATATTTAGAAGATAGCTGGACTGAGTATACTTTAGCTATTTTTGATTGGATGTTACCTAAAATTTCTGGTTTGGAATTGTGTAAAAGGTTGCGTAAACATCAGAATTCTCTACCTGTATTGATGCTGACTGCTAAGGACAGTATGGAGGATAAAGTTACTGGGTTAGATGCAGGGGCTGATGATTATTTAGTTAAGCCTTTTGGGATGGCGGAATTGTTAGCACGGTTACGCGCTTTGCAAAGAAGGTCTCCTCAATTTCAGCCCCAGAAATTAACTGTGGGTAATCTGACTTTAGATTACGGTAATAATGTAGTTTGTAGTCAAGATGCTGTGGGGAATTTTCAGGAAATTATTCTGACTTATAAGGAGTTTCAGTTATTAGAGTATTTTATGAAGCACCCAAACCAAATTCTGACTACTGAACAAATTCGTCATCAGCTTTGGGAGGTGAGTGCTGAACCTGTTAGTAATGTGGTGGCGGCTCAAATGCGTTTGTTGCGGCGGAAGTTGGTTAATGGTGGGTGTGAAAATATGATTGAAACTTTACATGGTTTGGGTTATCGGTTTAATTTTAATTGATGAATATGGATTGGTTTCACGCAAAGGCGCATCAGCGAAGCGAAGCACGAAGTGCGTTAGGCGCAAAGATAAGAGTTAGAGAAGGGCTTATTGCATGGTTTTATGAATGAGAATAAGCTGTTTTGGCAGACGCGGTTACGTTTGAGTTTGTGGTATGCGCTGGTGATGGCTGTGATTTTTAGCCTGTGCGAGTATGGGGTTTATAGGGTGGTTTCTCATACTCAATGGGTAACTTTAAATCGTGAGTTGGAATCTGTTGCGGGAACTCTACATGATAGTATTGAACTGAAGTTACAGGAACCAGGGAAGTTGTCACCTGTAATGGAGCAGCTTTTACCTAATATTTGTGCAGTTGGTGAAGGTTGTATTCAAGTAGAGTCACGTTCTCAGCGTCATGTTTTGAGTGCTATTAATCAAAGTAATTATTATGTGCGGTTTTTTGATAATTCTAAACGTTTGATTGCTATTGCTGGCGCTTATCCAAAGGGTTTATCTTCAGAGTTTAATCAGGAAAATTGGCAAACTTTGAAGGACAATCAAGGTGTTATTTATCAACAAATTTCTTTTGTTCTGCACACTCAAGATAATCTCGATTGGGGTTATATTCAAGTTGGGCGAAGTCTTGAAGATTTTAATACATATTTGGAAACTATAAAATTAACTTTGGCTTTGGGTTTACCAATAGCTTTGGGTTTGGTGGGTTTTGCTAGTTGGTGGTTAGCTGGTTTAGCTATGCAGCCAATTTATCTTTCATACCAACAAGTTCAGCAATTTACAGCCGACGCAGCGCACGAGTTACGCACACCTTTAGCCGCAACACAGGCGACGGTGGAATCAACGCTGTTTATGTCCCAACTTGATGAGATGGAGGCGCGGGAGATTCTCAAAACTATACAACGTCAGAATCAACGACTTACTACTTTGGTGACAGATTTATTATTACTGACTCGTTTAGACCGTCAAGCTGTATCTATACAATATAATTTGTGTTGTTTGAATGATATTATTAGTGACTTGATTGAGGAATTTGCAGCATTAGCGATCGCCTCTGATATAAAATTAATTTCTCAGGTCGGAATGTCTGCATCTCTAAATGTTATGGGTAATGAAGATCAGCTTTATCGGCTATTTTCTAATTTAATTGTTAATGCTATTCAATACACACCAGCAGGGGGAAAAGTTACTATTGATTTAGGTCGCAATGACCATTATGCTGTAATTCAGGTGCAGGATACAGGTATTGGGATTCCCCAGTCGGAGATTCCCAGAATTTTTGATCGCTTCTATCGAGTTAATAGCGATCGCTCTCGTAAAACTGGCGGTTCTGGATTAGGATTGGCGATCGCTCAAGCAATTGTTCATGCCCACAATGGCAGTATAGATGTACACAGTGAATTAGCAACAGGTAGTAATTTTACTGTCAAGTTACCTTTGAGAAAGCGCATCGCCTAAATATGAGCCTCTTTCAAAGGTGCTTAATTTTCATGTCTTTCTAAACTTGCTTTTACCGCTTCTAAGATTTCCAACGGCTCAAAAGGTTTGGTAATATAAGCATCAGCCCCTAAATCCATACCTTGAAGCAAATCATTACGTTCTGCTTTAGCGGTGAGAAAAATCAGAGGGATATCAGCAACCGTAGGATCTCGTCGCAATTCTTGTAACACTTCATAGCCATTTAACCCTGGCATCATAATGTCACAGATAATCAAATCAGGATTTTGGCTTTTAGCTAACTGTAAGCCGATTGTGCCGTCTGCGGCGGTAATAACGGAGAAATCTCCTAGTTCTAAAATTTCTTGCAGATTTAACAGAATTTGAGTTTCGTCTTCAATTACTAGAATTAAGCTCATAACTGAAAAGTAACCTCATATAGACCTATCTAAGAGTATTGTTGATAAACTTGGGCAAAAAAGTTAGATATACTCAGGAAATTGCCACAATAAAAGTCGTCCCCCTACCCACTGTGCTATTAATCGAAATTGTTCCGTTGTGTAATTCAACACATTTGACCACAATTGATAACCCTAAGCCTGTACCGGGAATATTACCTACATTGCTTGCACGGTGAAAAGATTCAAATAATTTAACTTTGTCTACTTCCGGAATACCAATACCTTGGTCTTGAATACTAAAAACCACATTGGAATCTGTAATATTCAGGTCAAATTTTACTGTAGCACAGTCGGGTGAATATTTAATAGCATTGGAAAGTAAATTGATTAAAATTTGCCGGAGTAGTTTTTTATCCAAATTCCTATTAACAGCAGCCTGGAGATTACTAGAAAAAATAATGGTGTGATTGGGCGAACTCAATTGTATTTCCTCAGTTAACTTTTGGCAGAAAGGAATTAAATCTAAGGGAGCAGGCTCAAAAGCTAGCTTACCATTCTCTGCTTTATTAATTAATAAAATATCATCTAATAGTTGCGTCGTGTGTTTGACATAGGTTTGGATACAATCCAAGTGTTTTTTCTTTCTCTCGTCGTCGATTTTGTGACCAAAATCTTTCAAAATGCCGGCTGAAGAAGAAATTACAGCTAAAGGGGTGCGGAACTCATGGGAAGTCATAGATACAAAACGCGACTTCAGTTCACCGAGTTCTTTTTCTCGTTCTAAAGCTTTGCAAATTTCTAGTTCGGCTCGCTTCCGTTCGGTGATATCAGTGAATACTCCGAGAATTCTATAGGCTTTACCATCAGCAGCTATCAAAGGAGATTTAATAATTTGGAAATAGCGAACTTCTCCGGTAGCAGAAATGATTATTCTTTCGGGTATGGTATGAGGTTGCAACGTCGTTATCACCTGCTGATTTATTGATTCTAAGTATGCCAACTCAACGGGATCAAGATGGAAATCTGCATCAGTTTTACCAATTAATTCTTTAACTGTTGTCCCATAAATGGCTGCTAAATTTTGATTAGCTAGAACATATCTTCCCTGCAAATCTTTGACAAAAATGAGATTGGGATTGGTCTCAATCACCTGGCGGAGAAAATTTTGACTTTGCTCAAGGGCGACTGCGGCTTCTTTGCTCTGGGTGAAGTCTTCAGCAATACCAATCACTCGATATACTTCCCCAGTTTGATCCTTGACGGGGAAAGCTCGATCCCGAATCCAACGCATTGAACCGTCAGGTCGAATAATGCGATATTCGAGATCAAACCCTTGTTTTTTATTCTGCATTGCAATGGTAACTTGCTGTCTATCGTCAGCATAGACAGAATCCATAAAAGACCTGGGATTTTCATAAAGACTTTCACAGGAACGACCCCAAATTTCTTCGTAAGCAGGACTGATATAGAGCATTTCAAATTGTTCTGGGTCAGTCATCCAGAAAACTTGATGCAGATTTTCTGCAAATTGACGGAACTTCTGCTCACTATGTTGGAGGTCAGATTTTGCCTGTTTGCGATTAGTAATATCATTACGAATGGCTAAATACTGCCAAGGTTTACGATTATTATCCAAAAAAGGAACGATGGTTGTATCCACCCAATAGTAAGTTCCATCCTTAGCCCGGTTTTTAATTTCTCCCCGCCAAACTTGGCCTTTCGTAATAGTTGACCAAAGCTGTTGAAAATATTTGTGGGAGTGATAACCAGAATTAATGATGCGATGGCTGCTACCAATGAGTTCTGCTCTCGAATATTGGGAGATTTCACAGAACTTATCATTGGCATAGGTAATCTGTCCTTGGGGATTTGTAATAGCCACAATAGCAGATTGATCTAAAGCGTATTTGAAGTTTGACAATTCCAGAAGTAACTTTTGTAGTTGGGCTTGTGCTTGTTTACTTTCAGTCATGTCCCGAGAAACACAAATTAACTCGCCATCTTTAGTTAAGGTGAGTGAGACTTCTTGATGGAAGGTACTACCATCACGTCGCTTTGCTATAGCCTCACCTCGCCAGTTTTTTGCTTGGGTCGCAATAGGAATAATTTCACGTTCAAAACGTGCTATTTCGTCTGGGTTATAGAATTTTTTCCAGGATTTACTGATTAATTCTTCGGCTGTGTCATATCCAAACATTTGGACGTGAGATTTATTTAAATATACATATTTTTCACTATCAAGAATGGCGATGCCGTCAATAGTTGCTTCAATAGCTGTTAACTGTTTTTGCAGTGTTTTTTCTGCTTGTTTACGCTCTTTAACTTCTAGTAGCAAATTTTGATTAATTTTCTGTAATTCTGCTGTACGTTCCGCTATACGGATTTCTAATTCCTCATTGAGCTTTTTTAGGTTTCTTTCTGCTTGAGTACGTTCTAGTTCTGAGGCAATTCGTACAGAGAAAATTTGCAGAATTTCACTTATGAACTCGATATCATGGAGAGGTTGCCGACTAACTACAGCCAATATTCCTAATACTTTACCTGTAGAATCATAAATAGTTATTCCCATATAACCTTCTGCTTCCATCTCTGCCATATTTCTATTCAAGGGAAATTGTTGCTGTACCTGCGAGGGCTGAAAATAAACACCTTTAACATTGTTGTTAATTGCTTGGTAACAAGGACTGTCCTGCAAAGAATAATTAAAATTTTCCCGAATTTCCCCATCTGCACAAATTGCTATAGTTTGAATGTAATCAGTTCCTTCATTTACCAACCGACCAACAAGGGCATAATCAACTGTTAAGGCTTTGGCTAAATACTGCACCAAGGATTGGAAAAAAACTTCTCCTGTTTGTGCCGAAACTCCTAATGCAATATTTCGTAAGGCTTCTTCCATGCGCTTACGTTCTGTCCATTGCTGTTGGGCTTGTTCATAGAGTTGAGATTGTTGAATAGCGATCGCTATTTGGTTGGATAATTTTTCTAGTAATTCAACTTCTAAAGTGTCCCAAGCTCGTGGTTGGGAGGATTGATGAGCGCACAACAAACCCCAAAGCTGCTGATTATAGACAATCGGGATAATTAAATTGGCGCGGATTTCAGCTGTTTCTAAAAGCTGGATCTGACAATCAGCAAACCCAGAAGTATAAATATCTTCTATCTTTCGCACTCGCCCCTTGGCGTAGGCTTCTAACCAATTGCTTCCAAAGCATGGATCATCAATGGCACGACCGAGGAGAGAAGTTGTTTTTGGTGCTAAGGACTCAGCCACAATTCTTCCCGTCCATTCTGGTTCAAATTGGTAAATTACTACTCGTTCTGTTTGCAGATATCCCCGAATTTCTGAGACAGTAGTGTGCAGAATAGACTTGAGATCCAAGGATTTGCGAATCTGTTGAGAGAGGGTAGCCAGAAGTCGGTCGGAATTTGCCTGTTGGATTAATTGTGCAGTACGTTCCTGAACTTGTATTTCTAATTCTATATTTTGCTTTTTCAGGATCTGCAATTTTTCTGATTCTAATTGATAGACTTGTTCCTGCAAAAAACTCACCGTCCCAGACATCTCCCGTGGGTCTATGCAATAAAGTATACTGTTTTGGGTGACTATTCCTAGTAATTCATTGCGATCGCCTACCACCACCAAACGTCTGATTCGCTGGGCTTGCATTTGTTGATGAGCTTCCCATAAAGACTGCTGAGGATGTAGAGAAAACAAAGGTGAACTCATCACAATATGAGCTTCAATGTTGCGGATATCTAACTCCAACGCCTGTATTTGCACAATATCTCGTTCTGTGATTATTCCTATGGGTTGGGAATCGGACGTTGTAATCACCACAGAACTCACAGAATACTTTGCCATTAATTGCGCTAAGTTTAATACAGATGCTGTTGGTGGTGCTTGGATGACTTCACAAGTCTTGGCCTCATTCACAGAGCGGATTTTTAACATATCAGCCGCCTGTATTAATTGACGTGCTGTTGTAGGTGTTACCAAACCCACAACATCATGTTGATCATCAACCACAACCAGATGGCGAATTTTGTATTGACGGAATAGATTTAGAGCAATAAAAATATTCGTAAATTGTGATTTTTTCAGAGTTACTGGAATTTGGGTCATAACCTCTGCGAGGGTTGCTTGCTCCAGATTCAGCCCCAGTGCTGTATATTTAACAATATCTCTTTCTGTGAAGATGCCAACTAATTTTTTCTTTTCAAATACTAGAACACAACTGGCTTGTTCTGCATGATTCAGCCGATTAACATCTGATTCCACCAATGTTGAAGTGAGATCACAAGTGTCACGAACTTGACTCATTAACCTGACTGCTTCAATTGCCAGAGTTTCACCACTAAGTGTCAAAGGACAAGGTAAAATACTTTTTTCTATATCTGAGTCCGAAAAAAACTTTGTAGACATACTTCTTAATCATTTACAAAAATGCTATAATAGGGGGCTTGTGTTTCTGGTATAAAATATGAATTAACCGGACTACACCCCGCAGCGATAGTTGGCGTGGACTAGCCATAGGGAAGCTGAAAGTGCGTTAGGCGCAAAGGTTCAAAGAAAAACAAACGTAATTTTGGCATTTTATTTTCTGAATTCGGCAATGATAGGGGTTTGATATATGACTAATTTATGGTCAACAACGATACTGTTTTTAGGCTGCTGTCATGGTTATGCTGATCAAACACAGAAATTAGGATTTAATTGCACATTGTTTAGCAGTTTTTGAGGATATGATGACGGATGCAATGGAAATTGCTACTGTTTTACATTCAAGCAGATCATAACAATAATAAAGTTTGTAGCCTATGAGTGAAAATACCAGAAAGTAAACTCGGCTTAGATCCAGTATTACCACATAGAAAATATCACAGTTTACTCCTGCTATACAAACTTTAAGGTAAGTTACTGATGCGGTAGGTTGTAGATAATTTTGTTTGCTATTCAGGTGTGCCGCAAGCTAAAAATAGACAGAATCCTTAGATGATGTTTTAAAAGTATTATTGTCGGTAGCAAAACATTCTAGACCCCCCTCCATCCCCCTGAGCAAGGGGGAATTTGATCACTATTCTGGGGGATCGCTAAGTGCATAAAATCACAGCCGGATACTTTTAAAACATCCTGTCAGCGTTCAATTAATGCCTAAATTAAAAGATGTTGGAAACTTCACCTGGTTGCGCCAAAATTTTAGTAGTTGATGACGACCCCAACAATTTAAAAATTGTTAATCATTTCTTGAGCATCGCAGGTTACAACGTCCGCACTGAGGGACAGGGGCTAAATGTCCTTAAACAAGTGCATAGCATTATTCCTGATTTAATACTGCTAGATATTATGTTACCTGATATCAATGGATTTGAAGTTTGTCAGCAGCTGAAAGCCGATCCTCTCACTCAGTCGATCCCGATAATTTTTATGACGGCTCTGGTTGATACCATTGATAAGGTTAAAGGTTTGAATATAGGTGCTGTAGACTATATAACCAAGCCATTTCAAAAAGAAGAACTGCTGGCTCGTGTACGTACCCATGTGTATTTACAGCAGTTAAATAAAAGTTTAGAAATTAAGAACCAGCAACTCCTAAAATTGACACAGGAGTTAGAAAATATCTTTGCTGAACGCACAGCAGAATTAAGTCAGGCGCTGGAAAAGGAAAAGGAATTATACCAATTAAAATCGCAATTTATTTCTAGAGCATCCCACGAATTTCGCACACCTTTAGCCATTATTTCCTCATCTACAGGCATTTTACAAAATTTTGGCGATCGCCTGAGCGAAGAAAGAAAACAAGGACACCTACAAACAATCCAAGAAACTATCAAGCGCATGACTCAACTTCTGGATGGCGTATTGACCATCAACCGCGCTGAAGCTGAAAACATGGAATTTAAACCAGAAGCATTAGATATAATCGCCTTCTGTCGCCATCTCAAAGAGGAAATAGAAACTACCAATCCTACACATACAATTAATTTTTCTTTAGATTTAGATGAGCAAATACCAAATGCTTCTCTGATTGTTCAGTGCGACCAGAAACTGTTGCGGCAAATTTTGACTAATCTCCTGATTAATGCGATTAATTACTCTGCTGATCACAATGTCGTTAACTTTGGTATGGTGAGAGAGAATAATCAACTGATCTTTGAAATTAGCGATCGCGGTATCGGTATTCCTGAAGCAGATCAAGGTAACTTATTTACATCTTTTTCCAGAGGATCTAACGTCGGCACGATTCCGGGAATAGGTTTAGGATTGGCTATAGTCAAAAAATGCCTGGATTTGCACCAAGGAGAAATTAGCGTAGATAGTCGAGTAGGAGAAGGAACAACATTTACAGTTAGTATTCCTGGTTCATAAGGGTAAAAATAGGTGAGATGCTGATAACTTCGCCAATTTACTGGGGCAGAACAATCTTAATTGTAGTTTGCTTCCCAGCCAAACTCTCAATTGTCAATTCCCCTCCAGAGAATTCCACCAACCTCTTAGCAATTAATAGTCCTAAACCAGAACCTTGTTGTTCATACATTTTGCGTTCAAACTGGACATAAGCCCCAACATTAGCAATTTGCTCATTGGTCATCCCCCGACCAAAGTCAATTATATATAAATTAAAAGAATTATTACTGCTATGCCCAATAATTTTTACTGGTGTATTGGGCTGGGAGAATTTAAAAGCATTATCAATAATTTCCTCAGCAATTTTATTCATTTGGTCTGGAGAAATTTTGACCATAGCATCCGATATTTCTATACTTAAATCTGCCGACCTATTTGCCTCTTTGGCGATTTTTACAGCTATATTTTTAATTACTGTTTCCACGGAATTTTGCAGACAATTGTTGCGTAAAAGTTCAGCTTTTTCCGGGTTAAATGCTAATAATTCCAGGTCGGCATACATCAGGAAATTGATAGTAAGTCTATGCAGCCTGAGAGCAGCTTGATGAATAGATTCTAGCATTTCTAAGTTTTCTGCATTGTCAACTATTCCCTCCTCTTCCATCAATAATTGTGACATTCCCAAAATATGATTAAGAGGAGTATTTATTTCATGGGGTAGTGAATGACTTATAGCACTACTAAGAGTATTTAATTTTTGCTGAGTTTGTTGCTCAGATATAGATTGTTTATCCAGCCTAGTAGCAATTGCTTGCAATAATTGATCAGGTTGAAAAGGCTTAGTTAGGTAATCATCAGCACCAAGTTCCATCCCTCGACGTAAATCTGACCATTCCGATTTAGCAGTTAAGAAAATCAAAGGAATTGTTGCAGTAGCATGATTCTGACGGAGTTGAGTTAAAACACCATAACCATCTAACTCAGGCATCATCAAATCACAGATAATCAAATCAGGAAGTGTCTCTTTAGCCAACCGCAAACCATGTAACCCATTTTCTGCAACTACTGTCCCAAAGTCTGATAGTTCCAAGATTTCTTGGATATTGTTTCTGATGTGAGTTTCATCTTCAATAATTAAAATTTTTTTCATTTTTTTCCTAATTTGCTTGAGCCTAAATAAGGTGACAATATGGGATACTTTCACGCCACAACAAACAAAGAAATTGCTCGTCATCGGTTTATGCACACAAAGGCAGTATAGCGGTATCCACTTCAATGAAGTACATCATAGCCCCCTCCTCGCTTGCGGGGTGGGGTTCTTGTATCTCACTTAACTGATAACCGCTATATACACACACTTACACACTATTATGGATAGGTAGCAATTTTACCTGATAATTCACTGGTGTGATCATTAGACCTCTGGTGAAAAAGAATGTAGAGACGTTCCATGTAACGTCTCTACAAGGGTTCTAGAATACGCATATTTATAGCAACCGCCAAGATGGTTAGGACAAAAACAGATCATAAAACCCTTGTAATTAAGGAGTTTTAAGCCTGCCCCCTGCTCCCTGCTGCCTGCCCCCTGCTATAATTTCTGGAGATGTCTATTTTCTCCAAGGTTGCCAACATTGCTGTTTCACGTCAACCTCCCCAGATTTAACCACAGCATCCCAATGGGTAACATCACCTTCAAGCCAAAACTGCAAATCTACACGAGAATTACCAATTTCCACGTGCTGGAGTTCGATTTCCGGTAGCCATTTTGGTAAATGTGGATCAACGTAAAGCAACCCATTGGGCGCATCGGCTTCTAAACCCAGCATAGCTTGCATTAGATGAAAAACTGACGCAGCAGCCCAGCCTTGAGGCACATTGGCTTCAATGTAAGGAACTGGAAAAGTTCCCGGTTCCCGCTTAATTCCCGCAAAAAGTTCTGGTAAACGATAGCTAGCAAAATACTTTCCAGCATCAAAAATACCGTGAGCAACTTCGGCTACTTCCGCAGTAAAACCATAACGCTTAAATCCCATGGCAATGATACCGTTGTCATGAGGCCATACGGAACCTAAGTGATAGGAATAAGGATTATAAGCTTCATTTTTGGTGCTTAAGGTGCGAATTCCCCAACCACTGTACATATCTGGTTGCATTAGCCGCTTTACCACACGGGCTGCACGTTCAGGGCTGGCGATACCACTCCACAGACAATGACCTGCATTTGAAGTGAGCGATCGCACTGGTTTCTTCTCTGGATCTAGACAAAAAACATAACAGTCTAAATCTTCACTCCAGAAATGCTCTTCAAATCTTACTTGTAGTTTAGCAGCTTTCGTGCGTAATTCTCTCGCAAAATTCCCTTCCCCCAGAACATCAAACACCTCCGCCATTCGCATCCAAGCATCAAAGACATAGCCTTGTAACTCACATAATGCCTTTGGTGCTTTTACTTGACTTCCATCGGGATAGACAACCGCATCACCTGAGTCTTTCCAACCTTGATTTTCAATTCCCCCAGATGATTGCGTTTGATATTCTTGAAAACCATCACCGTCTAAATCTCCATAATTATCAATCCATTCCAGACAACGCAGCGCTTTATCCCGGTTATTCTGCAATAATAAATCATCTCCCAACCACTTCCAAGTTTCATGCAAAGTAATCAGAAATAAAGGTGTCGCATCGGCAGTACCGTAGTAAGGAGTATGGGGAACTTTGGCAAAATATGCTAATTCACCTTGGCGGACTTCATGCAGAATTTTACCCGGTTGAGCGTCGCGCCAATCGTCTAATTCAATCGCTTGTAATTGTCCTAATTTTTGCAGCGCCCCACGAGCAAAACCGGGATGAACAATCATATTTTGCAGACTAATAATTAAGCTGTCACGGCCAAATAAAGTCACAAACTTGGGGACACCTGCGGCTGGTAGCCAAATATCAGGTTCAAAATCATAGTCATATAATCGCAATGAACCTAAATCTTCAATTGACTGGCGATAAAGTCGCACCACATCCTCATTACCGCAGACAATACCAGTTACCGAGTCTCGCCATTGACAATGTAGCCTTTCAATTTCTGTATTAATGTTGCTAGGATCTAGCATTGCTCCATAACACAAATCAACAGCTTCCCGCACGTGTTGATGATCAATTAAATTATATTTACAGCAGGCGTGCCAAGTTTGACTCGGTTTTAGTGATATCTCAAAAATAAGCCGACCGTTTGCATAATGAGGTGGGGATGAAAAGTTACAAGGTTGGTAAGTCAAACAACGGTAAAAACTACCATTTTTATAACTGGTTTCTAACTTATTTTCTGCTTCTCGCCATCTAGTTTCAATATGTCCCCGACGCACACATTTCTGTGATTCCACTTCAAAAATATCGGCAAAGTCGGAACCCAAAGCAATTTCTAGATTAAAGTTGACAGGGTGGGAGGCATTATTTGTAATGTCCAAATCCTCATGTATTCCCTCTTCTACTGTCCGGCTAATAATTAAGGATAAATCACCTTGATTAACTTTACCTGCTCTAGAAGTGAATTGAGGATTGATCAGATAAATCCTAGCGGCATAATATGTTGTGGTGGCGGAAGTTAAGCGAATCCAGGGTTTACCATCAACGTAACAAGCATAGTGACTTAAAAACCGCGTATCATCGGAAAAAATTCCCAGATGGCTATGGGGATTAATTTCTCCCCCCAAGTCAGTGGCCATAAAGGTACTACCATGATTAATCATCAGAATGGGTGGACCAACTGTTACTCGCATAATTGAATATTTACTCCTTAGTTAGTACCTTGAAGGGCTGGGATTACTTGTTTACCAAAAACTTCAATAAAACTCTGCTGTTGGCGGTTAACGTTATGGAGATAAATTTCGTTAAAACCAAGTTCAATATCTTTCTGCAACCAATCAATATGCTGTTGCGGATCTGCTGATATGCGGACATATTTATACATATCTTCTGGTTTGACAAATTGTGCGATCGCCTCAAATTGCTGGGGGTGACGCAAGTCTGTCAATATATAACTTGGGAAGATATTTGTCCGCCATTGATCATACGCTCCCTCTAGGGCTAGAGTTTCATTGGCTGCATAGGAAAGCTGTACTTTCAAATACATTGGTTTTCCTGCGCCACCACCCCGCCGGAATGCTTCCACAACTTCCTTGAGCTTTTCATAAGGGTGCGAAATAGTAATCAATCCATCCGCCCAACTTCCTAACCATTCCGCAGTGGCTGGGGTAATTGCAGCCCCAATAATTAAGGGTGCTATTGCTGGTATGGTATAAAGCTTTGCTTGTTCCACATTTACCAGACCGTAGTGAGTAATCGTTTCACCTGTCCACAGGGCGCGGATCACCTCAGCGCACTCCTTCAGCCGCATATTCCGCACAGCTTTGGCTGGCCAAAAATCCCCTGTAATTTGCTCATTTAAAGCCTGTCCACTGCCCAATGCTAGCCAAAACCGTTCGGGAAACATTTCACTCAAAGTAGCCGCAGCTTGGGCAATAATCGCCGGGTGATAGCGCTGTCCGGGGGCGCAAACTACACCAAAATTCAACGGTGTCGCCTGCATCGCTGCACCTAGCCAAGACCAAGCATAACCGCTTTCGCCCTGGCGATCGCTCCACGGATGAAAGTGATCAGAACAAGATATGCGACTAAATCCAGCTTGATGCGCTGCTTGTACGTATTCTAAAAGAGCGCTCGGCTTAAATTGTTCGTGAGAAGCGTGATAGCCAAAAAATGCCATAGCCTTAATTCCAATCTCATGTTTAAAGTGCAATGGAGAGTAAATTTAAGCAATACAAAATTGCTAACTTCGTAAATAATTGATGTCGCTAATGTCAAACTTAATTTTATCTATCTAATAAGTTAATTCTTCCAAAGAAAATAGACAAAATCCAGGGTTTTGTAACCGTATTTTGCTCACAAAGGGACAGATTAAATAGACCAAAATAAAATTATAAATATTAAAAATTTAAATTTAATTTCTACCTTACTTTTTTACACTTAAGGAAATAGTCTTATTACCACCCTCAGACAGAATTAATCGGAAGTTTCACCACCTAAAAAATCAGCCTAGCAGCCAAGACACACACCAAAACCTTATACCTCAGAAGGGTGTATGGCAGTATGCAGTTGAATGAAGTACATCATAGCCCCCTCCTCGCTTGCGGGGAGGGGGTTGGGGGTGGGGTTCTTGTATCTCACTTAACTGATAAATTCCCACTCCCCACTCCCTACTCCCTACTCCCCACTCCCTACTCCCCACTCCCCACTCCCCACTCCCCACTCCCTTGTCTTAACGCCGCAAAAACAACTGAGTGATGTAATAAGTATTGTTAACTTGCCACACTCCTACACCCGTTTCTGTAAACACCGGACGGAGAATATTCTCACGATGTCCGGGGCTTTCCATCCAACCGTCAACCGCTACTTTTACAGGTTGAGGAACATTCGTGCTTTTGAAGAGATTTTCACCTACTACCCAGTAGACGATACCACCCGCCCTTACTCTTTCTTCGAGAGTGCTGCCATCATTGCCGGTGTGACTAAAAAAGTTATTCTCTGCCATTTGTCGGCTGTAATTACGAGCAACCTGTGCTAAATTCTCATTATGCTCTAGGGGCTGGAGTTCTTTTTCTTGACGCACCTCATTAATGCTTTGCCGAACAGCAATCTCCATTTGGTTAGTTGTGCTAGATTGCTTAGGTTGTGGCGGTTGTGGCGGCTGATTTGATGGAATCTCGATTCTAGGTAAGGGTGGCAAATATTCAACTACCTGTTCACACCCAGTTAAAACAACCGTCATCGCTGCCCCTACAACCCATAAAATCTGGGATAATTGATTTTTCATACTTGATTTATCAGGCTTTTAGGTTAATTCGCATAAGTGAGAATAATCTCAGATAATTTTATAAACAAAAAACGCAATTGATTTTATAAATGATTAGTAGTTAATTAAATTAATTAAGCATCTATCTTTTGAGGTATTTTAGCAATATTTTGGGCTTTTAATCTTGCTTGGTTTTCAAGTTATTTTGGATCACCTGATATCCTAAGAAAATATATACCATGATTATCAGTCTGGAAGAACTTATATTTATTAAATAGATATAGGAATCCGATTTGATTATTGAAAAAATCTAAGTATATGTAGGGTGTGTTATGGCTTTAGCCTAACGCACCGTCTTCTGGGTCTTGGTGCCGTAATCTCCTGGATAACACACCCTACGTGTGTTTCATAAATCAAATATGAGTCCTATATCAGAGGAAATTCAAATATGAACATTGGGCAATTGCTGGGATTTTTGGCGCTGGTTATTTCACTGTATATACTCTGGCAAATTCGCCAGTTATTGTTACTCTTATTTACAGCCATCGTGCTAGCAACAGCAATTAACCAACTAGTGCGAAGGTTTCAACAATCTGGGATGCAGCGAATTTGGGCTGTGTGGCTAAGTGTAGTGATTGTTCTCTCGCTGTTAGTTGGTTGTTTCGTGTTAATCGTGCCACCTTTTATCGCCCAGTTTCAGGAATTAGTGAAGTTGTTTCCCAGTGGAGTAGCTCAAATTCAGCAGATGATCACTTGGTTAGAAGGTACGATTATCGGACCTTATGTCACAAATTTACCAGATATTAACAATTTAATTCAACAAGTTCAGCCATTAACTGAAAATCTCTTCAGACAAGCGATCGCTTTCTTTTCCACTGGATTTACTGCGGTCTTAGAATTGTTACTAGTAATAGTTTTAACTTTAATGCTGTTAGTTAATCCCCAACCCTACCGTAAAGTCTTTGTACGCTGTTTTCCATCATTTTACCGCCATCGGGTGGAAGAAATTCTCACTTTGTGCGGCGAGGGTTTGGGACACTGGACAGTTGGGGCTTTGATTACAATGGCATTTATTGGCTTTTTGAGTCTGTTAGGATTGCTAATTTTACGAGTACCCTTAGCATTAGCTCATGCTGTGTTAGCAGGATTACTCAACTTTATTCCCAACATTGGTCCCACCTTAAGCGTCATTTTACCAATGACCATCGGCTTTCTGGATGCACCTTGGAAGGCGATCGCAGTCTTAATTCTATACCTAATCATTCAGAACATAGAAAGCTACTGGCTAACACCCACAGTCATGGCCAAACAAGTATCGCTGTTACCAGCCTTTACCCTCACAGCCCAACTCTTTTTCGCCAGCTTTTTTGGCGCTTTGGGATTAGTCATGGCGCTACCCTTAGCGGTAGTTGCGAAAACTTGGATAGAAGAACTCGTCTTTAAAGATGTCTTAGATAAATGGAAACAAACATCTTCTTAGCTCGACTTTATTCATTTTTACACTTAGGCGATCGCTTATCAAAATTGATTTGGAAATCCTTGCTAAAGCGCAGTTGAGTCTGTTTTGAATGGGGGATTATACTGATAATGAGAGCGATTGTGTACGGAACATAAGTAAGTAAAACATTAACGTATTAACTTGTTACGCTTCAATCAAATGCAACGCGGATACGGTAGATACACGTACTTCAAGACTGGGGATTTTAATGAGAGACACGAGAGAGATAATCTTGAATCTGGTTGTTGCTATTACTTAATAATTCATCTAAGCTTAAGCTCCACAAACTAATCCTATTTTCAGAATTAGCTACAGTGATCGCACTTTTTTCATTCTGTGAACTAAAAATACAAGCAGCACTAATGGAGGAATTATGATTTCCCTCAATAGTCTGTAGCAATTTTCCATCAGCAGTATTCCAGAGTGTTATAGTTTGATCATCGCTAATTGCAGCAACAATTTTACCCTCAGCAATAAAACCGAGTCCCATTACCAGACTGTTAAAATTTCCTTTAAGTATTTGTTGATAGTTATTATTAGGATGCCAAAGTTCAATTTGGTGAGCATAATTTTCTGTCATACTAGCTGTAGCAATTAGTCTGCCATCGTGACTAAAACTGACATAATAAGCAGAACTTTCATACTCTCTATGGGCAAGTAACTCACCGTTAAGATCCCATAGCTTCACAGTCTTGTCAGCACTAGCTGTAGCAATCATTGTTCCTTGAGGGCTGAAAGTGAGCATATAGACTTTCTCAATATGCTTTGTTTCAGTATCGTTTGTTAAAATTCTACTTTCTTCATCATCAATATTCCAAAGTATTACCGTTCCATCATCATAGCCTATTGCAATCTCTGTTCCTTCTGGATTAAAGTTAATGCTACTAACAAAGCTGTTATATTCTGAAAAGCTTTCTTTCTTCTTGCCTTTAAAATTCCAAATTTTTACTTTATTTTGACTAGCAGTAGCAATAGTTTTTCCGTCTGGATTAAATTTAATATCAAAAACCGCGCCATCATTACCTTGAAAGCTACTTAGCAGTTCACCATTACGATGCCAAATTTTGACAGTTCCGTCTTCACTGACTGTAGCAATTGTCTCACCATCCAAGCTGAAATCAATCTTTAAAATTTCACTAGAATGTCCATTAAACTTCCTAGTGCAATCCCAAATTTTTATAGTTCCATCAAGACTACCAGAAACAAGAGTTTTGCTATCAGCACTAAAACTGACTTTTGTAACGCTGTCTTTATGTCCCTTAAAAGTTCTTTTAGAATCACCATTTTTATTCCAGAGAGTAATCAGACTATCTTGGCTAACTGCGGCGATTGTTTCACCATCTGGACTGAACGTAACATAGTAAACTTTTGCTTCATGCCCTTCACTGCGTATGACTGATGGAACATTTTCGTCGATTTTCCAGAACATGACAAGTTTATCCCAACCACTTGAGATAAAAGTTTTGCTATCAAGTCCAAAACTTACTGCTGAAACTTCCGCCCAATGCTCTTCAGAACTGCTTTTTAGCTCTTTTTTTTCCAAGTCCCAAAGTTTAATAGTATGGTCTTTACTAGCAGAAGCAATCAGCTTACCGTCTGGACTAAACGCCACATTGATCACACCATCTGTATGATCACTAAAAGTATGTAACAGGTTTCCATTTTTGTGCCAAAGCTTGACGGTTTTATCTTCACTAGCAGAAGCAATTATTTGACTGTCTGGACTGAAACTAACACCAACAATCCAACCACTATGACCTTCTAGAGTCTTATCTAGTATCCACTGAATTTTAGTGTCTGTAGATTTTTTCCAAAGTCTAATAGTTTTATCCTGACTTACAGAGGCGATCATTTCGCCGTCAGGGCTGAAACTAACATCCATCACCTCATCTTCATGTCCCTCTAAAGTTTGCAACAAATTCCCATCAAAACTCCAGAGCTTAACAGTTTTATCACTACTAGAAGAAGCAATTGTTTGACTGTCTGGACTGAAGCCTACTCCGGTTATCCAACTTATATGTCCATCAAAACTATTCTTTTCTGCAATTTCGTCAAAGATTTGCCCAAAAGTTATGAGAAAATGCAATTTTACGTCCGCACAAATTTCAGGATTGGGTGATTCTTGAAGTAAGTTTCCTGCTTTTATTAGTTTGGTAAGCGCAGCCAGCTTTTTGTTATCCTTTGAATCATTCCGTGCGGCTTCAGCAAGTTTAGAAATCTTTTCTTCTAAATTCTCTTGCGTCAGAGACTTTTCACGGGCTTGGCGTTCTTCCTCTTTCTTGCGCCTATCCAAACAAGCTTTTACATAATCAACCTGAACTTCACTTAAAAAGTTTTCCTGTTCCAATAAAGCCTCAGCAGATTTTAAGCGTTTCTCTGATAACGCTAAATCTCCTTTGTTTCTGTTATTATCGTCCCATTCTAAAGCTTGTTGATCAATAGTCTGACGCAGTAGCAAGTTCTCACGGTCTTCTTTCACCCAATCGTCTAAGCGTTTCCAGTAAAGAATTAAAGCCTCATGAATAATTTCTACAGTTTCTTTACGACTCCCCTCATCAAAACTTGTAACTAATAAACGTGCATCTGCAAACTTTGTAACTAGGTTACGAATGTCTTGATTTTCTTTACTCTTGACTTCTAGCTCTTCTATAGACAAAGGAGGAAGTCGGGTATCTGGAATATTTGCTGAACCATAGTTAATCAGTCGCGTAAAAATCTGACGAGTTAATTGTCGCTCTAATTGATTCAATTTATGAAAAGTTTCTTCTGCTTTTTGGACAAGTGATCCTGTTACTCCTCCTATGCTTGAATAACCTTCATAAGTTAAGCAATTATTTTTATGCTCCTTCTTCCATAGTTCTGTTAATGTAAACTCTAATAATGGTAAAAAATGCCTTATATTTTTAATATCTCTAGCAATTATCCCTACTAATCCAGGTTGTATTTGTAATCCTACTTTTCTTGCAGGGTTGGTGATAGCAGACTTAACTTCCTCATCAGTCATAGATTTTACATTTACTTGACCACCTTTGAGCCAATCCCCAAAACATGAATTTTGCAAAGGTTCATAGAAATCTGCACGAATTGTGATAATCAGGGTAATAAACGAAGATTTTTTTATCTGATTGAACAATCCTTCTGTAAAATCTTTTTGAACAGGTGGAGAACAGAGGGCAAATAATTCTTCAAATTGATCGATAAAAATAATAGTGCGATTTTGTAAGTGTGGTAAGTCCAAATATTTTGCAAATTCTTCCCAAAAGTTATTTGTTTCAATTTCGGATTGTAAAGCCTTTACCAGTGATTCTTTGGGGTCATTCCCAGGACGAAATTGAATAATTCTACTATTTTCAAAACCCAAAATTGAGTTTTGTTTTAGTTCCGCAAACAATCCTGCCCGAACAACTGAGGACTTCCCACTACCAGAAGATCCAACAACAGCCAAAAAGTAGGGATAATCTCGCAAGTTCTTGGCTAAATTTGTAATTAATTTGTTTCGTCCATGAAAATAATCTTTATCTGCCTCGGTGAATGCAGATAATCCTACATAGGGACAAATATCTGCGATTTTTAATTCGGGGCAAACTTCGCATAAAACAGAAGTGGGAATAGCAAACGCGGTATCAATTCCTCGTCCTGTTAAAACTGGAAACGATATTTTTTCTGTTTTGGTGCTTATCTCTTCGTAACCTTTATCTGGCGATGTCCGCTCTACTATTACGCCTACAACGCGATTAGTGTTTTGATCTAAAACTGGCCCGCCACTGAAACCCTTTGTAATTTCATTGCTATTCAATTGAATTAAATCACAATTATTTTTTTCATGTTTAGTTTGACCAACAATCTCTCCTTTACCCCACACTCCATTATTTTGTTTACTCTGGGGAAAGCCGTAGGCTTTAAATTGATGACCTTCAATTTGTATCGAAGTCCCCAACTTCAAAGGAATAGCTTTTGCAGGCAAGGGTTCTTGTAACCGCAGGATAGCTAAATCTTCGTGTTCTTGATCACGCCAATACTCTGCCACTACCACCGCTGTAAACATTTTCTGATCATCTACGAGGAAAACTAAATCTACAGTTTCTGGTGGTGTTTCTTCTTGACTAATTACATGGGCGCAGGTAACAACTAATTTATCAGAGACAATAAAGCCCGTGCCAGCAGTATCTGAATCTGAATCTGAATCTAAAATGCGAACAATACCAGCTTGAAGCTCGTTTTGTGTTTTACTTAGACTCATTTGAAGCTGCCTTCCACACTAACTTGACGGCGTAATTTGTATCGCCATTTATTTTGCCAACAGCAACGTTCCCAACTTCCGCTGTTACTTTTAACCCAAACGTAATCTCAACTTCACTGGGAGGTTTTGGTAAGCTATGAACAGCTTCAATCAAGCCTTGAACATTGTATTTAATTGCACTTTTAATAGCCGTTGAGAATACGCTTTGAGCCATTGCAACAGTACCTTGAAGGTTGTCTTTTAGTCCAACTTTTACTGTTGTTCCTTTTTTAGAAGAAATTTCTGCTGCATCAATCTCAACTAAAATAGTTTCATTATCTTCGGTTGTAAATTGAATATAACTCGTCATGTTTGGCTATCCTTTTTAATTATTTTTCCTGGAACTAAAAATATAGATATCTTCAAAAAAGCTGATGAAATACTATAAAACAAGGACTCCTTCTAAGTTTTGGAGATATCTATTGCATTGAATTAAGTAAGTGATTAATTATTTAATGCCGCTACATTATACGCTCCTGATGCGGGTTTTGATTGAGATTCAGAAGAGGCATACCATTTTGAAAAGTCTATTATCGAAGAAACTCGAAATAAATCGTTTTTATAAATAACTGACGCGAAACTTAATGCTTCCTTAGCAGACACGTTGGTAACACCTGTACCACCTTGTGCTTGTTGAATAGGGTTTCCATTAAAAACTGTATTTTTTGGTAACATAGCCATTATTGTTTGATTTTGGTCATTGATTGTAGAGGCAAAATTAGAAATTTTTGTGAACTCTTCATCTGTAGTAGGAGGTAATCCATTCTTTTGCCACAATTCATCAAATACCTTTTTGCTTTTATAAAATGTCTTTTTGCCTCCACTAATATTTGGTGATAATGATGATAATAATTCTTGAATTTCCTGAACTTTAGGTTGTCCTAAAATTTGTATTTCTATTGGCAAAGAATTGAAGAAATGCAAGTCTAATTTTGCTTTTATTCTTGCTAAATTGTCCATCTTTAACCAATCTGGAATTGGTAACTTCTCGATATTCTTAAATGCAGTCTTCCCTAATGCCAAGAACTCTTGCCATGGTATTTCAACAACAGGTTCTGCTGTGAGTTTATATAGGCAAGTCCGATTTGTATCCTGATTCAGGTTAGATGTTCTAACGACAAAAGTGTTTCCTTTCTTCTCCGAAACATCGCCGATAGCTTTTTTCCCCTGACTATTAAAACTGACTTGCCACAAATTACTATATGTATTGAGAAGACTTCTTTCGTAGCAAGGCGGAATGTAAGCATATCTATCAGGTTGGTCTGCGTTAGGCTGATACAGTTGCACTATGGCAATAAAAGGGGTATTATTAACAATCTTCAGTTTGCCTATTTGTTCTTTTATTACTTCAGGTTGAGTCTCAGATTGCGTATCTTGGACAAACTGTAGCTTGCTATCCTGGGGTACAGCTTCAGCAACTTTAGTTACGCTAACTGTCGCTGTTGCTATTGATAAACCAGCAATCAAAGCAGAAACTTTTACTAAATTTGATTTCATACGTGCTACAGTATTTTTACTAATGCAAATTTCGGTGAACAAGTTTTATTTACAGCAGTTTTCATCTATTTGAACCACATCTGTAGTAGGGGCGCAAGGCCTTGCGCCCCTACCGCGTGGTCTATTTACCTGAAAATAGCTGTAAGTAAATCTACAGTGATAATACGTGAAATTCAAAATAATGTCAAATTTAGACTAATGTAAAGGAATTACGCGAACATTATAGGAATACCATAGATTTTGTCTAATAGCTAACGCTCATGTACGACAATACAATTGCCGTACTACCATGCCAACATACTTGTACTTTGGTGAAAACAAATTCTTTCTAACTCGCACCCTCAAACAACTAAAAACCCACACTCTAGATCAACAATGGGCAAACTTTAACTAACAGCACATTACTAGGAGTTTGCTCAAAAGAAATTTTGTTGCAGTTGGAGTCCATATTGGATGTCAAGATGATAATGCGATCGCCAAACTCCTCTGATTAATGACTATCCCCATTTTCCCAAACATCTTCAAGCATCGGGGCTAATTCCGTATTTAAGCGACCAGCCTTGACAAACTCTGCATAAGTATCAGCCTCAATAGCCAAAAGTTCCTCCCGAAACTGTTCAGTTATAAAGGTGCGGAGATTAGGATACTCAACCTGTAACTTATCAATTTTCGTTTGCAGATTTTCCATCTCCCCTTTAATCAGCGTCTCTTGATAACGGTAAAACTCAGGGTCAATACCTGGACGGTTATCTGACTGGAGGTGTTGCAAAACCCGTTCTAAAGCGACATGACGGGTAGCCAGTTCAGAATATCGCTCACGTAGAGGTGCATCACCCAAAAGATTCAGCTTCTGTAACAAAGGTTTAATCGTCAATCCTTGGACAAGGAGAGTAAATAAAACTACTCCAAACACCGTCGCAATGATTGTTTCTCGCTCTGGTAGTCCTATGGGTACACTTAAAGCTAAGGCGATAGAAACAGAACCGCGTACCCCACCCCACCATAAAACGGTTTGTTCAGGAAAAGGAATTTGATATTGCGTAATCGCAGCACTCAATTTACTGAGAAGATAAATAGCCACAGCCCGCATCAAAATCATGGCCGCTACTGTGATACCAATGATTTGCAAGTTTTCGCCCAAAACAGCAAAGCGAATTTGGTCACCAATCAACAAAAAGACAATCGAGTTGACAAAATAAGCTAAAAATTCCCAAAATTCCGAAACAATCACCCTAGTTCGGGGATTCATACCGACGCGAGAACCAAAGTTACCTAAAATCAACCCTGTGGTGACAACTCCAATTACACCCGAACCACCCAACTCTTCAATAACCAAGTAAGTACCGTAAGCAGAAACCAGAGTTAAAGACTGTTCCACCATTGGTAAATCAAAGCGTTGGGTCAGATAAGAAATGCCAAAGCCAATTAATCCTCCCACGGCTACGCCAATACCAATCACCATCACCAGCTGCAACAAAATTGGCTGGAAACCCAATTCGGCATTTCCCAAAGACAACGCCACCAAAAAACCAAAAGCCACCACCGCCATGCCATCATTAAACAAGCTTTCGCCTTCCATCATGGTGGTGAGACTTTTACCCACGCCCAATTCGCGGAATAAAGCAGTCACAGAAACCGGGTCAGTGGCAGATAAACTCGCACCAATCAGCAAAGCTGTAGTTAAAGATATCCCCGCTAGTTGATTTAGACCAATCGCGATGCCTGCAATAGAAATTACTACCCCCAAAACTGCATACAGACAAATTGTCACCAAATTGCGCTTTAACTCCGCCCAGCGCAAATTCCAGGCAGCTTCAAACAACAACGGCGGTAAAAAAATGAACAAAATTAATTCCGGGGACAGGGTGACAAGGCGGACATCAACAAAGGCCAGCCCTAAGCCGACAATCACCAGGAGTAATGTATAAGGTATGTGGCGAAACCAACTAAATATCTGCGGTAACGTCGCTACCCCTAAAGATACCGAAAGTACCAACAGAAACTGCTTGAGATTAGTGGTGATAATTTCTTCACCAATGGCTGATTCCATGTTCATAAGTAAAACTTGGTATATTTTTGCATTTAACTTTGTTTGAGAGGGAATGGGGGAGAAGAGGAACGGGGGCAGGGGGCAGGGGGCAGGGGAGAAGAAGAATGGTTGTTAAGTAACCGGAAGTTTAAAATAATTTCTAACTCCCCCTTGCTCCCTGCTCCCTGCTCCCCTGCCTCTTCAGTCAGATGGAAAAAACTGCCTTTGTGAACCTACGCTTCAGATTAGAATTTATCAGCACAGTCAAATAACTTGTCAAAATTTACGTGAATGTTACCGAATTAGTCAAGGTTTCAATTATTCTCCTGTTGGTTGCTACAGCTGTGGCGCTGCTATCCCGGCGGTTAAAAGTTCCTTATGTCGCGGGTTTAGTGCTGGCGGGATTGGCAATTACTGAATTCCTACCACTCCGCATTGGTTTAAATGATTCTCTCATTTTAAATTTGTGTTTACCAATTTTGGTGTTTGAAGCAGCTATTAATACTGATATCAGTCGTCTGCGTAGCACCGTTAAACCCATTGCTTTATTAGCGGGTCCGGGAGTTGTGATTTCTTCTGGGGTGACAGCAATACTTTTAAAGTGGGGACTGGGAATCGATTGGATACAAGCACTATTAGCTGGGGTGATTTTAGCAATCACTGATACTGTTTCCATGATTGCTGTGTTCAAAGAAGTGCCGGTTCCTTCGCGTCTTTCTACCATTGTGGAAGGAGAAAGCTTATTTAACGATGGTGTGGCGTTGGTTTTATTTAGCTTAATTTTACAATTTAATGCGGCTGGTTCACTCACAATCCTGGATGGATTCCGAGAATTTTTGGTGGTGATTGTGGGTGGTACTTTGGTGGGCTTGATTCTGGGCTATTTGAGTACGGGTTTATTTGTGCGGTCTGATGAGCCGCTTAGTAGTATTTTACTGACAATGGCGGTAGCTTTGGGAGCTTTTCAAGCTGGGCAGTTGCTGGGTGTATCCGGTGTGGTCGCAGTGGTGGTGGCTGGCTTAATTGTGGGTACAAAAGGTATTGGGGGTAATGTCTCGGCTTCGACTCGTTTGACATTACTGACTTTTTGGGAATCTCTGGGTTTTGGTGTTAATAGCTTGATTTTTTTGTTAATTGGTTTAGAAGTTAACCTCACAACTCTTTGGTATACTTTGCCTGCGGTGTTGTTAGCAATTCTGGCTTACCAAACGGGACGGATGGTTTCTGTGTATCCATTGTTAGCAATGGTGGGTTGGTTTGACCGGACTATACCGTGGCGTTGGCAGCACGTTTTGTTTCTTGGTAATATTAAGGGTTCGCTGTCGATGGTGTTGGCGTTAAGTTTACCCATTGGACTGGTAGGACGAGAAACCATAATTGCCATTGTATTTGGTACGGTGTTGCTGTCTCTGGTGGGACAGGGTGTGAGTTTACCGTGGTTGGTTAAACGTTTAAATCTGTCTCACTTCTCTGCATCTCGCCACCGAGTGGAAGAAATGCAAGCACAATTAATTACTGGTAAGGCGGCACAGGATGAGTTAGATAGTTTGTTGAAATCGGGGATATTACCCAAAGCCATCTATGAAGAGATGCGTTCAGCTTATCAGGTGCGAATTGCCGGCGCAGAAAAAGCACTCCGAGAATATCATAATCGTCGCCCAGAGGAGTTTGGCACGAAAAGAAGCGACAGCAGTAAACTTGAAGCCATCCGTCGCCGTTTACTGCTGGCTGAAAAAGGCGCACTGACTGAAGCTATGCGTAAGCGTATTCTCTCAGAAGAAATTGCCCGCGATCGCATCAAAATTATTGACCAACAATTACTACAATTAGATGATGATTGAAAGGTTCAAAGGTTCAGATCCCCGACTTCTTGAAGAAGTCGGGGATCTTGTTGCTTGTAAGCGATCGCATTAATTACAACTTACTTACAACCTTCAATAAAATCAATAACTTGGTGTAAAACTCCCGGTTTTGTCACAATTAACACTGTTGAACTAGGTTCAATCACAGTGCTGCCATTAGGAATAATTAAATCAGTATGGGGATGAGATTGATAACCAATAATTAAAGAACCACTGGGAAAGTTAGGATTTTGAGCAATTTCCGCCACACTCCGACCCACAACATAGCAATTATTGGGAATGAGCATTTTCAGCACTTCGATTTGCCCTTGTTCAAAATGCATCATTGATTCTACTTGGGGATACTCAATGGCATTCACCATTGTCGAAACTGCCAATTCAATCGTGCTGATAATATGATTGGCTCCAGATATCCGCAGAGGTTCAGCAAAATCACGGTGGCGCATCCGCGATAAAATCAGAGGCGCACCATAGTGTTTGGCCAGAGTGACCATTGCTAAATTCAAAGCATCACTTCTGAGGACAGACTGCTAAAGCATCAGCTTTGCGAATCCCGGCTTCTAATAAGGTTTCTGTACTCACAGCGCTGCCTTCAAAAGCCATGACTCCCACTTGTTCACGGGCATAACGGCAAGCGTTAGGATCTTTATCTATTATGGCGACTGTATGCCCCAATTCCACTAATTTCTGTGCCAAATTTAGCCCCACTAAACCGGCTCCACCTATGAGGACATACATAGTAATTCTGCTTTGAGAGACTTTCATGAACTACCCCATCTTACTTCGTTGAAGATGGGGTTTCTAGATCCCCTTAATATAGCAAAGTCCTACTCCCCACTCCCTACTCCCCACTCCCTACTCCCCACTCCCCACTCCCTACAGACTTTTGACAGGATATTTTTTCATAAACTCCTTAACTTGAGCTACTACGAGGGGATGTGTGTCTTGTTGTAATTTGGGTAGGAGTTCTAGAAGGATGCGGTGTGAGGCGACACTCAGATAAGCGATCGCCGCTTCCCGGACAAAGCCTGTAGGATGGCGGAGAGCAACGACAATTTCCTGAATGTTCAATCGGATACGGCTAACTTGAGCAAAGTGAAAACAGCAGGCTAAACTCCAATCAGAAAGCAAGCGACTTAGGGTCAGCAACCGGCTCAGGCGATCGCTCACGGGCATTTCTTGATATTTTCCTAACCCAGCTTCCACTAAACAATTCAGTTTATCTTCAGGCGATCGCTTGTCTAAGATATTCAACAATATAGCCTTGCTCGGCAAATTAATCGTATGGTCTAAAATCTCTAACCCCTGGGCTAAATTTGCCCCTGATTGTGATTTGAGATTGAATGCAGCTGCTTGCATCTTTTCTGGCGAATAAAGTAGTCTCAGTAGTAGCAGCAATCGCTCCTTGACATCCATTTCTAACTCTTCGAGTGCATCTTGCAATAACTTACCAATCACTAAAATCCGGTTTGATTGCTGATTTTCAAGCATTTGTGGTTGTTGAAAGTCTAAATAGGCGGCGTAGATTTCCCCTAAAAACTGCAATTCCTGCTCAATTAAACCTTCCACCTGACTGTGATGAAAAGTATCGACACTGGAGATTTCTGGTTGTTTATTGATTTTCAGTAAACTGCGGAGAATATGATATCTGGTAGCGCCCCAAGATATTTCTAAATGCAGCCATAAAGTTTCCATTGCTTCGAGAGTGGAAATTTGGGCAATGGTGCGCCAAGCATACATCCTGACTACTTCTGGTTTATAAATATTAGTAGCCAACTCCAACAACATTTCTAGAGATTCATTTTCGAGTTTAATCAAAGCCCGCATGGCGGTACGGCGGGTTGATTTATAGTACAGCGCCCCTAATAATGCGGAATAATATTCCTCTAAACGAGTTGCAGCAATCATTTCCAAAACTGCACAGCGTACCCGTAAGGATTCATCTTGCAACAACTTGGGAATGTAAATCCGCAAGGCCTGTAAATATACAGCTTCTCTGAGCGCTCTCACGCCATTAACTCGTTCTCGTTCTTGCGGATGAGTCAGCATTCGGCGCATAGTTTTAGTAGCGGCGATTTTTTGCCGAGGTGTTCCCTGACGCAAGATTAAGGCGGCGGCGGTAGCGCGGATCAGTGAATGATGACGCGGTTGGAGGTATTCTTCTAATAGGGTTAAATTAGGGTTGGTTTCAGCTAGCCAAACGTAACGCAGCGCCAGGGCAAAAACTTCGTGATCAACTTTTCCTGGGGGCTGTTCTAACAAGGAGCGCACTTCCAGAGCATAAATAGGATTGACATCTGCAATCAGCATGACTTCCAAACTTTGGCGTTGCAAATCTGGGGGTAATTTCAGCAGTAAGGGCGCTAAAACTTGCGCGGCTCCTTGGGGATCAATTTGTGCCAATAGTTCAATGCAAGCGCTTTTATCAGCTGTGTTGCCTTTTTCGGATAAAGCTTTGATTACTCCCTGCTGGAAGAAACGCAGACCCACGTTTGCTGCACTCAGTTCTCCCCGTTCTGCACTCAATACTAGCAGGTCAACATAACGCGATCGCAATACCAAAACTACCTTTAAACAAGCAGCCGCAATCATCACGGTTTCTGCAATCAATACCCACTTTTGCAGTTCTAGGGGTATAAACAGATTGCAAACAAACAATGTTACCAGAATAATTATACCTGCCAAACCTGTGGCGATCGCCTCAGCTGTTCCCCCGGATAATGTCTGCGTGCGGCTGCGAATACGTTCGGGTATCGGTTGGTACAGCACGGGTCCACTACTGACGACAAAGGTGTAGCGTAACAATTCATCAGAGAACTTCAGCCCCACTAATCCCCAAAAGAAGCCTTGGGCTTGCAATGCTGGGACTAAATTCACTAAAGCGATCGCACCTGGTAAGATAAAGCCTACAGCAATGGGTAGCATAGCCGCCGTGATAAATACCCCAAAGCGTTCAGTGACTCGGCTGGAAACAAACCACTGAGTGATTAACTCAAACAGTCCCACAATGCCACCAAATAGACCTAAAAAGCTAGCCAGTTCGCGGCTGTTTAAAGTCACATTCAGTTCGCGGAGGTATTGAAAATCCACTAATAAGCCAATGATTTGCAAAAGACCCACAAAAGCGAATAACTGCCATGTATAGCGCTTTAATGGAGCTTCCAGGCGGCGATGTCGGTTAGCTTGTTCGTGGGGAATTACTCGTTGGGGAGCTTCGGGAAAAGCGGCTCGATAGTGATGACTTAAATAAAATAAAATACCCGTACCTAAGACAATCACCGCACAGGCGATGAGAATCACTTGCTCTAGCTTGATAAATTGCAGCATCCACGGCAAACTAAAGCCACTGATTACATCTGCTACTAACAAACCACTGCTGACTAAAGGATAGGTACGTTTAATTTCACGGATATTAAATAATTGATTAGCAACAATAGAGGTATTGAGGTCATTAATCACATAAATAGCATCTACCCACAGCCGCAGCAGAAACACTAGCGCTACTGTCAGGAAGGAAATCTGTATTCCCTCCCGTAAGGATACTATTAAGATTAATGGCAACACCATACAAGGTGCGATCGCCACAATCACCCAACGCAACGGGAAAATCTTTTGTAGCCAAGAATAAACAACAACCAGCGCTATACTCATCACAGCACTAGCAATATACATCCAAGGCAGGGGACCAACCCCATATTCATCCAAAAACAGTGCCACTGTACTGTCTTCTGCCCAGCGCAAACCCACTGATACAGTCGTGTAAAAAGCAAACATCAACCAAGTCCGTTCGCCTTCTTCTGGTCGAAGATTCAACCACTGTAACAGTTGTGTTAAAGCGGCTTTATTTACAGACAACGAGTTTTTTTTGAGTTCCATGCACTGAAAGTTACACTAAGTTGAATTCAAAATCAGATCAACAATCAAATAAACGATTATTCCTCCACCTCTCTATTCCCCATAAACGGCAAAAATCCTGAGCAACTGAGTATTATCTTTCCCACTCAGCGCTCAGGACTATCAATTTTCTAGAAATTTCCATGACTTGGAGTCAACTGAAAATTTCTGTTATAGATTATACTTGCTATCTGAAAAAATTGGCGAATTATTTTTTGGGTGAAATCAGCATCATCATATTTCTCCCTTCTCTTTTGGGTGCTTGCTGGAGTTCACCAAGCGGCTCCAAATCCTTAGCCATGCGCTTGAGCAAATGCTCTGCTAAGTCACTGTGTTGAATCTCTCGACCCCGGAACATCACAGTCGCCTTCACTTTATCACCATCTTTGAGGAAGCGCTCGGCTTGCTTAACACGCACATTATAATCATGTTCTTCTATTTTATAACGCATCTTCACTTCTTTCACATCAGCCGTGTGCTGCTTTTTCCGGGCTTCCCGTGCCTTCTTTTCCTGCTCAAACTTATACTTCCCGTAATCCATGATTCGACAAACGGTGGGTCAGCCTTGTCACTTAGCAATACTAGGTCTAGCTCTTTCTCGTCAGCTAGTTGCAATGCTTCTTGTGGAGGCATAATTCCTAATTGCGTGCCATCATTATCAATGACCCGAATCTTGGGAAAGCGGATGCGCTCGTTGATTTGGGGCAGATCGCGAGTTCGTTTTTTCTCAATCACAGGCATTATGATTATGGAAGCTCTTTAGTAGTTCAGACGTGGATTGGACTTGGTTGGCTTGGTCTTCTTTGGGATGCCTCAGAAGCACAAGACTGAATTTAACTAAGGACTTAAGCTTGAGTCTGTTTTTATAGGATAACTAATTCATGAACTAGTCGTCACCGTATTTTTTATTCTAATCACTCTGCCCCAATTTCTCTGCGATCGTTTATGTAAATTACATCACAAAAAATATTAATTTTTATTAAAATTTCTCATGAAATGTTATAATTGAGTTTGAAAATCTTCATATTCCAAATATTGCAGCAAATATACTTAAGCCATAGACTTTTACCAAAAAATGTAGGTTAGCGACGGCACAACCCAGCATTTCCGATAGGAACCAGAGAAGATTTCTAATAAGGGACTTCCAAATAAAAAAACACTCAACCACCTAACGTAAAAAATCTCTCAAACCCTTACTCCTCTGTGTCCTCTGCGCCTCTGCGGTATGCGCTTCGCGAACATTAATCCGGATAATTTATTTCTTAGAAGTCCCTAAGTGTCCCTTATCTTTGCAGGAATCGAACTAATAGCAACCTTTCCCAACAAAAGCCTCAAAATCCCAGTATCTTAAAGATATAGGTAACATACTCACTTCATCACACCCGCCAAATTAAATTCATTCAAACCCCCCTCCTCGCTTGCGGGGAGGGGCTGGGGGTGGGGTTCATAAATCGGAGGCAAACGTGACCACTACGGTACACTGGCAACAAAGGGTTGGTAATCAAAGAGATTGGGTTTGGCGAGGCTGGCAAACGCGTTACACCTATATCCGACCGAGCCAAAATAAATCAACAACGCCCTTAATCCTGCTACACGGTTTTGGTGCTTCTATTGGTCATTGGCGACATAATTTAGCAGTCTTAGGCGAACACCATACCGTTTACGCCCTCGATATGCTGGGTTTTGGGGCTTCCCAAAAAGCGCCAGCTAATTACAGTATAGAACTGTGGGTAGAGCAGGTCTACGAATTTTGGCAAGCATTTATCCGTCAACCTGTCATATTAATCGGTAACTCCAACGGCTCACTAATTTCTTTAGCCGCCGCCGCCGCTCATCCAGAAATGGTGAAGGGGATAGTGATGATGAGTTTACCCGACCCATCTTTAGAACAAGAAGCTATTCCGCCTTTCCTGCGACCTGTGGTCATGGGAATTAAAAAGATGGTTGCTTCTCCGTTGATACTCAAACCGATATTTAACATCGTGCGCCGACCGGGATTTGTGCGTCGCTGGGCTAGTCTGGCTTATGCTAATCCTGAAGCCATCACCGATGAACTGGTGGACATTTTAGCAGGACCTCCCCAAGATAGAGGTTCGGCGCGGGCTTTTAGTGCCTTGTTTAGAGCTGCGATCGCTGTTAACTTTAGTCCTAGTGTTAAAGCCATACTACCAACCTTAACAGTGCCAATGCTGTTGATTTGGGGACAAAAGGACAAATTCGTTCCACCTGTACTTGCACAGAGATTTACTCAATACAACGACAAACTCGAACTACTCAGCTTAGAAGATGTCGGCCATTGTCCCCATGATGAATGCCCAGAAAAAGTTAATCAGGTGATTCTAGACTGGATCAACAGACATAACAACACCCAGCCACCAGCGCAGCACAGCCCCGACAAGCCACTCATTCCCCATGAATAAAACCGTAATTACTTTAGCTTGACACTCCGCAGGAAAAGAGACATTACGAATTACGTTAGCGTAGCTCTCCCAAAGGGAGCATTACGAATTACGAATTATCCCACAGTGACTTCATCGGTGTTCACACCTGTAGCACCAGCAACTGAACGCGCCGCAGCAACCATCTTATTGAGCATTTCCTGGCTGGGAACTTTACCTTTTAGGACCACAGTGCTGCTTGTCTGAGCCACCCAGAGAGTATCAATATCCCCCAGTTGCGAATCTTGATCAAACGCCAACGCCACCCGCTTGGCTAAACCACTTTGGTCATATTCTCCATTCAATCCTAAACGTTCTGGCGGAATTGATTTGGTAGTAGCAGGAGCCGCGCTAGTAGTAGAACTTGGCGGTACTTGCTGCGGTGTAGGATTTACTTGAGCATTTTGCGGTTTCTCTAATCCAAAAAGTCTTTTTAACCAAGCCATAACAACTTTTCTCCCACTTTCAGTTAAATACCCATGATATCCCCAGGATAAAAGCTTGACAAATCATCCACATCTGCCCGCGAAAAGATATGCAGCCCCAAAGGTATCGGCTTTGGGTGTGATTTTTACAAAAATGCCATGAGTCGAACTATTGAGTTTAAATTTGTTTTGGATTACTATGATACATAGATGGCAAAGCTGAGAATGCTTGCCTGAGCTTGTTTTGGCGAAGATGAAACATACCCTTTCCGTTTTGGTAGAAGATGAGGCGGGTGTTCTGTCCCGTATCTCTAGTTTATTTGCGCGTCGTGGCTTTAATATAGAAAGCCTCGCCGTTGGTCCAGCAGAGCAAGGAGGAGTTTCCCGCATTACGATGATTGTACCCGGAGACGATCGCGTGATTGAGCAACTCACCAAGCAACTGTATAAATTGGTCAACGTTCTCAAAGTCCAAGACATCACCGAAACTCCTTGTGTAGAGCGAGAATTGATGCTTTTAAAAGTGAATGCTACTAGTAGCAATCGCTCAGAAGTAGTCGAATTAGCGCAAATTTTCAGGGCGCGAGTGGTAGATGTATCCGAAGATTCTGTCACTCTCGAAGTTGTGGGAGATCCTGGTAAGATGGTAGCCATCGTCCAAGTGTTACAAAAATTTGGTCTGAGGGAAATCGCCCGCACTGGCAAAATTGCCCTGACCCGTGAATCGGGTGTAAATACTGAGTTGCTGAAGTCTTTAGAAGTCAAAGTTTAACAGTTACCGAAGAGGCAGAGGGGAAGGGTGCAGGGTTCAGGGGGAACGGGGGCAGGGTGCAGGGGGCAGGGGAGAAGAGGAATGGTTGTTAAGTAACCGGAAGTTTAAAGTAATTTATTACTCCCCCTTGCTCCCCGCTCCCCGCTCCCCTGCCTCTTAACTCCCCCCTGCTCCCTGCTCCCCTGCTTATTTTGAGGCAGGGTTTTCAGAATTTTTCTCTTCAACTACCACGGCGACACTTCAAGTAAAAATATTACCGAAAAATTGGGTTGAAAGTCCCAGATTTTCGGTGCGTTAGGACTAAAGTCCATAACGCACCCTAGCAAAAGAAAATGAGTGCAGGTAATATTTCCCGACTTGTGTGTACACGGTAGCCCTCAATTCATATTTCTACGTTTTTTCAATTGATTTATTAACATTTTGAATAAAAATTTTTCTAAATAGACTATAACAGATATAAATATTTTATATAAAAAGAAAAATATGGTGATTCACCAAAGTTGTGCCAGTGTGGCATGACACAAAGACTAAAAACCTGTTAAACAATTGATAGTCGAGGACAATATTACTAGCAATTATGGGTTGCAAAAAGCATCCAATTTACAATTACTGAAATCTAATTTTTAGGCTGATACAACGACGAGATACTCATTTGATCAACTAACTAAGTAGGTGAAAACAAACCTTAAATTTACTAATCGCTGGTCATGGGTGCTTTAACAGTTATTTCTAATATTGTCCGGATTAAATCCTTCGTAACAAAGTTTGATTTATTTTTATCCACTTACTTAACATCGTTGTTGAATTAGGGATTTTTCACAAATAAATTGTCCATTTGGTGGCGTTGAGCATCTTGCCAACCTGAAAAATGGGACGGGTAGTAATATCATGTTCGCCTAATTAGTTCTAATTCCCACCTCTGTGCAAAAAACGTAAAATCCTCTTTCCCCCTGCTCCCTGCACCCTGCACCCCTGCGGCCTTAATGATAAGTCTTTCCCCGAACACGATATAACACCCATCCCATAAGGAAATTGAGGATGTTTGTGATTGCGAAATCCCGGAATGGACAATAGTTGAGATGATCAGGATCAATCAGAATAACTCAATAGTTGTGATTTACACACAAATTTTAGCCGCAATCAGGTTTTTGCCATTCACCCAGTTTTGATTAGTTATTCAGTCTGATGTAGACCAGTAACTAATTCTGTTTTGGAGGTTAGGTTATGACAACGGTATTTTCCCCGCAACATCTAGGTGAAAAACTAACTTACGTTTTGGGAGAGACGCTTTTAAAACAAGAACTGCAAAACTGTTTGGCATCTATGGAACTTGTGGAGCCACCAGTAACAAAGCAGTTCTGGCAATCCGCAGAAATGAAGGCTGGTATTTATGTCATTCTTGCCGGTAAAGTCAGATTATCAGATAGTTCTGATGATTTAATCACGACTTTATCAGCATGGTCTTCATTTGGTGAAATGACTTTGTTCCCAGAGTCAAACTTTAGTGATTACACCGCCAGAGCCTCGACAAATTTAGAACTTGGGTATCTCAGACAAGAGGTATTGCAAGGATTGATGGACAAATATCCTCAAATTCGCGATCGCTTGTTCTCTCGTGCAGAAATATGGGATTTACTGCTTTCATGTCGCCAAAACTCACAATTTCCTGCACATCCCAGTCAATTTCATTCCATGCTCAAGGCTTTATCCCTGTTTGAGCGACACCAACTAGAAATTGGCTCTGTAAATACACAATTCCCCGATTCCCAATTATGGTTGTTGTACAAAGGTCAACTACTGCATTCTGAGGGTAAATCCCTGACACCAGCCCAAATCTCTGCGGAACCAAAACAGGGTCATTGGCAGGCCATACAACCGACAATTGCTTACATTCTCAAAGATTCCAACTGGCAAAATGTACTGGAACACTGCCCAGCCTTAGCGGCATTTGTCCCTGAGTCTAGACAATACCCGACTTCGGAGACTGGAAATCAGACCCATAGAAAGGACTCTTCCCCATCCAAAAAACCAAGCCCATACCCCATAGCCAAAGTTATCCCCTTTCCCCAACGAGAAGCAAAATCACAAGAACAGCAAAATAAACCACTTCCTTACTTTCCCAGCCCGAAAGTGCAAATGGGGCATTGGTGGAAACGCCTGAGCAAACGCTATCCCTTTTATGCTCAACAAAGTGCCGCAGATTGTGGCTCTGCTTGCTTAGTGATGATTGGTAAATATTGGGGTAAGCAGTTTAGTGTGAATCGCTTGCGGGATATGACCAACGTTAGCCGCAGTGGTGCATCTCTACGTGCCTTAGCCACAGTGGGAGAAAACCTCGGTTTTGCCACCCGTCCTGTGAAAGCTACCTTCGATAAGTTTGCCGAACAAGCTTTACCTGCGATCGCACACTGGGAAGGCAACCACTTCATTGTCGTTTATCAAATCACCAAAAAGCGTGTAATCGTCGGAGACCCCGCTATCGGTCAAGTTAGCCTTACCAGAAGCCAATTTAATGCAGGTTGGACTGGTTATGCCTTATTACTGCAACCGACAGAGTTACTCAAACAAACTAAGAACGAGAAAGCCAACTTTTGGAAATTCTTTGAGTTAATTAAACCTCACTATGCAGTCCTGATAGAAGTCTTCATCGCCAGTGTGCTGATGCAAATATTCGGACTAGTAACGCCAGTCTTCACCCAACTATTACTAGATCGAGTCCTGGTGCAAGGCAGCATTCCTACTTTAAACGCCGTAGGTATAGGGATGATCGTTTTTGGTTTATTTGGGATCGCCATGAACGCCGTGCGGCAATATCTGCTAGATCACACAGCCAATCGCGTCAGCATCTCCCTACTTGTGGGTTTTATTAAACATACCTTCCGCTTACCCCTGGCTTATTTCGAGTCGCGTTATGTGGGTGATATTGTTTCTCGCATTCAAGAAAATCAAAAAATTCAGCGCTTCCTGACCGGCGAGACTTTATCAATCATCCTGGATCTGCTGACATTAGTGATTTATCTGAGCATGATGTTTTGGTATAGCTGGCGCATGACCTTATTCGTACTATTAACAGTGCCGCCATTTTTTATTCTCGCACTGGCTAGCACAAATATTTTGCGTCGCATTTCCAGAGAGATTTTTAATGCTGGAGCCAAAGAAAACAGTTATCTGATTGAATCTCTGTCAGGCATTCGCACAGTGCGTTCATTAGCCATTGAACAGACGGTACGCTGGCATTGGGAAGAGTTGCTGAATGATTTGGTAAAAAAAGGCTTTCATGCCCAAGTGATAGGTAATCGCCTACAAATCCTTAGTGGCGTTATTCAAACATTTGTCAATGCTTCCTTAATGTGGTTTGGCGCATGGCAAGTCATTCAAGGGGAACTGACAATGGGGCAGTTAGTAGCTTTCAATATGTTGGTGGGTAACGTCTTGAGTCCTTTTCAAAGGTTATCGATGCTGTGGAATGGATTACAGGAAATTATTATTTCTACAGAACGGATTAATGATGTTTTAGAAGCCGAACCAGAAGAAGACTTGCAGAAGAAACCCCGCAAGCCTCTAGAGAGACTAAATGGCCGGATTTGCTTTAAAAATGTCACATTTCGTTATCATGCTGAAAGTGAGACTAACGTGCTGGAAAATATCAACTTTGAAATCCAGCCAGAGCAAATGGTAGCGGTGGTGGGGCGGAGTGGTTCGGGAAAAACCACCTTGAGCAAATTGATTTTAGGTTTATACCCACCAACAGATGGCAAAGTTTTAATTGATGGCTTTGATGTGAATAATATTGCCTTGCGATCGCTGCGATGTCAAATAGGTGTAGTTGATCAAGATACCTTTCTATTTGGTGGCACAGTTCGAGAAAACATTGGCATCGCCCACCCAGAAGCCACCTTAGAAGAAATTGCACAAGCCGCACGATGGGCTGGTGCAGATGAATTTATTCAGCAAATGCCAATGGGTTATGAATCCCAAATTGGCGAAAGTGGCGGAATGCTTTCTGGTGGACAACGCCAACGCCTCGCCATTGCTAGAGCCTTACTCGGCAACCCCCGGCTATTACTCTTTGATGAAGCCACCAGTCACCTAGACTCAGAATCAGAAAGAATTATTCAGAACAACCTCAAAACAATTCTTCAAGGGCGTACCAGCGTCATTATTGCCCATCGCCTTTCCACAGTCCGTAATGCCGATCTAATTTTAGTTTTAGATCGAGGCGTATTAGTAGAAAGCGGTACTCACGAAGAACTAATTGCTAAACAAGGACATTACTACTATCTCAATCAACAACAATTAGCTCAAGTAGTTTAATTTCACTCAGACAATTGCATCTCTGCCTCTTTCCCCCCTGCACCCTGCACCCTGCACCCCTGCCTCTTCCCCCCACTCCCCACTCCCCATAAAATCATGCCTAATACCTTTCCTAATGCCTCATCTCTACTTCTCAAAAAAGAGCAAGAAGACTATAAAGTTTATATTCAACCCAGCGAAGAAACTACTAAATTTAACAAGACCATTCCAGAAGGTAATACCGAAGATTTATATTACGGTACTGAAGAACTGCTAGATGCTTTACCAAAAGTCTGGACTCGTGGTGTGTTTTATGTGCTGGTAGGCTTTGCATCTCTAGCTTTACCTTGGGCAACTTTCTCAAAAGTAGATGAAACTGGTAGCGCCAGAGGACGCATAGAACCTCAAGGTGCAACACAAAAATTGGACTCACAAGCCGGAGGAAGTGTCAAAGCTGTGAAGGTGACAGCAGGCGACACTGTAACCATGGGACAGGTGTTGATGGAACTTGATACTGAGATTTTGCAAACGGAACTTCAGCAAGCCGAAGCTAAACTTTCCGCACTGCTAAATCAAGAAGCGCAGTTTGATGTGCTAAAAAACCAACTTCAGTTGACACTAAGTATTCAGAAACAACAAAACCAATTTCAAGCTTTAGAAAAAATGTCTCAAGTGAACCAGGCAGAGCAAAACCTAGGGTTAAAACAAAGTACTTATAACCTGCAAAAGTTAGAAATACAAGCATTAGTTAATCAGGTACAGCAGCAGATTCAAACGGCTAAAAATGACCAGCAGTCGGCTCAAGGTCGTTTGAGTATAGATTCCCGGCAAGTCCAACGTTTTCAGCAACTTGTGAACAATGGTGCGGTTTCGGCGAATCAAGTTGACCAACTCAAAAAAGAAGAACAAGAAAGTAAAAGACTTTACTCCAGAGCGCAATCTGATGTCAAACAAGCACAATTACGCTTGGCTGAAGAAACGAGCCGCTATCAGGTGACAATGAATCAGTTGGAATCTGATATTGAACAAGCAAAATATCAACTTCAAGCCGAGAAAAACAGTCATCAAAGTTTACTAAAATCTGGTAAATTGGCTGTGCTTAAATATCAAGAACAACTTAAAAGTTTAGAGACGCAGGTTACTAATTTACAATCTGAAATTGCTCAAACTCAGAGCAAAATTACATCCTTAAATCTACAAATGCAGCAACGTGTGGTGCGATCGCCTATTGATGGCACAATTTTTGAGTTACCAGTCACGAAGCCGGGAGAGGTGGTACAAGTCGGTCAAAGGATTGCTCACATTGCACCTCAAAATAGTCCCATCGTACTCAAAGCGAATATACCAATCCAGGATAGCGGCTTCTTAAATGTGGGAATGTCGGTGAAAGTCAAGTTTGATGCCTTTCCTTTCCAGGAATATGGCATTGTGGAAGGTAAAGTGGCTTGGATTTCTCCTGACTCTAAAATTAATCAAACACCCCAAGGAAATATAGAAACCTATGAGTTAGAAATCGTTTTAGAACAGAACTATGTCCAAAGTGGTGCAAAACGTATTCCATTAAACCCAGGACAAACAGCAAATGCTGAAGTGATTTTGCGTCAGCGACGCGTGATTGATTTTGTTTTAGATCCGTTTAAGAAATTGCACAAAAACGGTTTAGAGCTTTAGTCATTGCTTGTAGAGCCATCAAAAAATAGCAAAATTACTACAAGGATTGAATCATGACTCAAATTTTGTCTATTTCTAGTTCAGACATCATTCACAGCCTGAAACTATCATCGCAGGTTCCTGTTCTTTTAGAGGCGATCGCATCACAAAAGATTATTGCAGAAGTAGCCCAGCGCTCAGGAATTACAGTCACACCAGAAGAAATACAGGAAGAAGGAGATAAATTACGTTTAGCTAAGAAGCTTGTAAAAGCCCAAGATACATTAACATGGCTAGAGAAAAACTATCTTTCTGTGAATGAGTTTGAAGAATTAGTCCACAACCAAATTCTTGCCAAAAAGTTAGCAAATTTTCTATTTAATTCCCAAGTGGAACGATTCTTTTATGAACATCAACTAGATTATATCACCGCCATAACATATCAAGTGATTTTTGATGATCAAGACTTGGCTTTAGAAATGTTTTATGCGGTGGAAGAAGGAGAAATTAGTTTTCCAGAAATTGCTCGTCTATATATCCCCGAATCAGAACATCGGGGTACTTATGGATATCAGGGACGGCGACACCGTAAAGATTTTCGCCCAGAAATTGCTGCTGCTGTATTTGCTGCAACTCCACCGCAGATTCTCAAGCCAATTGCGACTACAAAAGAAGTGTACTTAATTTGGGTAGAAGAAATTAGTCAACCCCAATTAGATGAATCCTTACGCGAAAAAATCATTACAGAATTATTTACTGGTTGGTTAAAGCAACAAATTGATGCTATAGAAATAATTACTCAGCTAGATGCAGATACGATACAGTCACCGAAAGAATTGCTGACGCAGACCTAATTTATAGTTAAGTAAGTAGGCACAAATAAACCTAATACCCTTTCTATGTAAAGCTGCGCTGAATTTCTTTCTTTGTATCCTTTGCGGTATGCGCTACGCGCAGGCTACGCTAACGTTACTCATATAATTCAGCGCATCTTCATACAGAATTGGTATAAGTATGTAACACTCTGTGGCCTCTCGGCTCTGAGGTTCGCTTAAAAAAAGTTAGCCTTAACCAAAGTGTATTGGCTGATGGCTAATAAATAGTGCTTGTACACTGTTTAATCCCGGATAAAAATTAATTTATTTAAAAACTCCTGTTTTTAGGCAATATATTATATTGCCTAAATTTGGCGTGAATAGGTTATTAGAAATATATTAAATTGCACCATCTATTAATATTATTTTTCAAAAAAAAGATGTTGCATGAGATATTGACTTAGTTGAATAATCGGATATATTAAAAACATAGCCAAACACAAAAGACGGCTAGAAAACAGTAAATAACCCAGGAGAAACTCAATGTTCATTTCTGATTTAAACATCTTAGAAACCGTTACAGCAGCAAATGTTATTGGTGGTTGTGGTTGGAAAAATAATAAACGTCAGGAAGAAGAAAAATACACTAAGAAGAATAATGGCGACAGAAAATACACTAAAGATAATGATGAAAGTAAGAAATATACTAGCAACACAAATGATAATGATACCTTCAAAATCACACAAGAAACTGAGGTTAAAGTTACAGTAGTGCCAAAGATTAGTATCTCTTAATGGACTGCAAGAAATAGTACAATTGGCAAAAAAAACTGTCAGCAATTTGAAATTGATCCCGATTCTCAGAATAAATAAAACCATTTTTGGTTGGGTTTTGTCTGGATTTTTAACTTAATCTTTGCTTGTAGTTCTCCTATGATTGAGATTAAGCCCGTCAATTTCATATTGTAATCAGGCAGTACAAATATTGTTGGAATAGCTAAAAAGCGTTCCAGCAATATTTTTTTATTTTCATTCAAAATATCGAAACTTACTAAACTAAACTGCAAAGATTTGCCTATAAATTGAGTATATAAAAATAATTATTTGAATTATTTTTCGGTAAAAACAAAAAATAAATCAGTTACTTTCTTGAGGTAATTAGCTATTATATAAACATAGCCAATCAAAGCGAATTGGTTATAATAAAATCCCTAAACCAACTAGAAAATTACTAAGAATAAATCATGAACATTTCTGATTTAAGCATTTTAGAAAATATTCAAGAAGCATCTAAAATTCAAGGTGGTGGTGAGAAAAAAGGGAAAAGAGATAGGGGCAATCGGAATTTATCCTACTATCAAAATGACAAAGTAGAAACTACATTCGATACCACAAATAAATTTACAACAATCATCAAAGCACCTGAAGATGTTCATAACATCAGTGCTTCTGCTGGTGCTAAAGGTGTAGCAGATGTTGGTGAATATCATGCTTATAGCTACACTAAGGCAGACACATTGGCTGTTACAGATTACTACGGTAATTCCTTCTCATCTAGTAGTTCTGCTGCTTTGATTAGCTTATAAATAACAACTTGTTGATTTGCTTCGTAGTCTATCTAATTAAGTTGTAATTCATAGTTAGGCTAACAACTACGAAGCATTCAACACAGCAACTGGTTGGCGGCGAGAATTTACCCATATTCACAAATCATTAGTGGGCAGAAAATCGCCGATCCAGTTGGAAAAAATGACCCCAATTTACTAAATTAAGGAAGTTGTGAAAAAGCGACTAATCATTGCAGACTTAAGTTATATACAGCTAGTTGCTGAGACTAATACTGTAAAAGGTGGTAATACCTATGCTGAAACCTCTATCTCCAGAGAGCCTGAATCTTTGGGCTATACTGCTATAGCATCTGCTAGAGGTCGTCAGACTGCTACTGATACTTACACTCGATCAACGGTGAGAGATTTCCCAAACCTGACTATTGGCGTAGCATCTGCACGAGCTAAATCCTTCGCCAGAACTGATAACGAAACATCTCGCTCCTTTAGTTTTAATACTTATACTGCAATTATTGTGACTAATTACACTAGTAACTGAATACTGTGATGGCACAATAAATTTGGATCTATAGGCAAGAATAGCGCAGATATTACTTGAGATACATCAGTAAATTCAATCCGGGTATAGTGCGAGAAAGAGTCCACAAGACTAGGGTGATCTAAATTACTCCCAAACTCCACTGATACCACGCAAGTGTGGAGATGATACCGGATAAGTGTTCATCTCGCAGGCAAATATCATTAAATCCTAATTTGACTAAGTTGTTCAGGCTAAAGTCGTAGTAATTTAACCAATTCCAACGACTATTCCATCAAAGAGGCATATATCGTTCGCGGAATGTCTGATTTCTAGGTATGACTGGTAATCGCCCAATTAATCATCTTAATTGTCGAAAAGTACCATCTTCTGTGAAATAAGAAACATCAATTAAATTGTGATAGCGGCCTTGTTGATAAAGTCGCATTAATAAAATTACAGGTAAGGGAACAATAATTATTAAAAGACACCCTAGTACCGCAAGGCGGAAGTCAAAAGTCAAAAGTCAAAAGTCAAAAGTCAAAAGTCAAAAAGCTTATAAAATGGGCTTTTCATGGATTTTGAATGGTGTGTTTATTTACGCCGACTTGTACTAGTGTCCGCCAAGGTTGTTCAGCATTACGGAAGATGGCTAATAAGCTAAAGAGTGTTAAAAAGCTAAAACCAGACAATACAGCACTTCCCGGTGTTATGAGGTACAAGAACCCCACCCCCAACCCCCTCCCCGCAAGCGATGAGGGGGCTAAGAGTACCTTATATAATCAGCAATTACGAGGCGATCGCTTCCGTTTGAGTGCTACCTTTACATTACTGATTATGACAGTGCATAACATACTGCTTCAATGTTGTGACCATCTGGATCTAAAACCAACGCTCCATAGTATTGGGAATGGTAATAATGCGATCGCCAACTTGGTGCGCCATTATCTCTACCACCCTCATTGATCGCATTTGTGTAAAAAGCGTTAACCTTCTCGCAGGATTCAACTGTGAAAGCTACATGAATTTGTGGAATGTTGACTTCCCCATCAACAATCCAAAAGTCAGCTTTTCCATCTCTGCCAAAACCAGCTGCATATTTAATCCCAGTTGCGGTATGATCGTACTCTTTGACTAACTCATATCCCAATGGAGCTAAGGCAACGGCATAAAAATTCTTGCTATGCTCAAAGTCACTAACGTTAATCCCAATATGGTCAATCATAAATGTCTTCTGGAGTAGAACACAGCTAAACTATACTATTAAGTTTGCATCTATCGCAGATTGCGTAACACTACCCCTAGTATGGGATTTATCTTATGTCTCTGCATGAAGTAATTTATCTTAGTTTGATGTTGCACATTACTTGAGATAAATTAGTAAATTTAATCCGGGAATAGTGCGAGAAAGAGTCCACAAGACTAGGGTAATGTAAAGTATACCCAAACTCCACTGATACCAAGCAAGTGTGGCGATGATACCCGGTAAATGTTCATCTCGCAGGCGAATATCGTTAAATCCTAGCCTGACTAAATTGTTCAAACTAAAATCGTAATAATTCAGCCAGTTCCAACGGCGATTCCATAACAAATGCATATATCGTTCCCGAAACATTTGATATCTTGGGATGACTGGTAATCGTCCAATTAATAAGCGTAATTGCCGGAAAGTACCGTCTTCTGTGAAATAAGAAATATCCATTAAATCGTGATAGCGGCCTTGTTGGTAAAGTCGGATTAATAAAGTTATCGGTAAGGGGACAATAATTATTAAAAGACAAGCGAGAGTCAGCCAAGGTTGTTCAGCATTACGAAAGATAGCTAATAAACTCAAGAGGGTTAAAATACTGAAACCAGTGAACATCCACATAGTTTCATGGTATGTAGGAATAATTGCTACTGGATGTAAACGGCGATAGCGATCAACAAGCCAAAATAAACCGCCGAAGTAAGCGATCGCGACTCCGCCCACGCCAAAGACTAACCAAAAGCTGGTACCATAGCCACTAAGCAACAATAGTACACTCAAAGCCAACCATCTTGCAGCTTGTAAGAACCAACTACCAGGGGAAAGAGGTTCAGCAATTACGAGGCGATCGCTCAATTGATTGTATGTTTCTAAATCGATATCTGGTAAACTTAATAAGTCGCTGCTATTGCGAAATGGTTCAATCATCCGACGATGTGCGATCGCATCCGCCTGAGCCACACTAAAACCCAAATTAATCAAACTTTTTTGCGTAACATTATTAATATTCCAATCCACCAAACGATGGCTTAACTCCCGCAATTGCAGTTTTTGTTTTGTATACTCCAACTGATTAGCATCCGCTATTTGCTGCTGCTGACGGAAATTCTGCCCCAAATTCCGCAAAATACTTTGATTCCCTTGGGAAGTCGGAACACGAAACATCTTGCCAATTTCGCCGGGATTTCCTAAAATCTTGCCTTGGTTAGAATTAAAAGTTAAACCAGGGACATTTAAAAAAGCCTCTTTAGCAAACCGCGCATCGCTAAAATCGGCTTGGTTAAAAATACTAGCCCCACGTAAATTTACAGCTTGCTTAAAAATAGCTTCTTGAAAAATTACAGCTTGCTCAAAAATAGCTTCCGTGAGCGAAACATCCTGATAAAAATTCGCCTGAGTAAACTGTGCAGTATCAGCAAATTGCACACCAGAAAAATCAATATTCCCTCGCCATTGCGCCCGATTAAATTTAGCTGATTGCTGAAAACTAGCCTCATTAAATTTAGTAGACTCTTCAAAAGTGCTATCTTGGAAATCAGCCCTTTCCTGAAATTGCACCTGCTCAAAATTAACCTTCTCAAAAAAAACACTCGTTTGAAAATTACTTAATTGCCGAAAATTAGCCCCAGTGAAACGTACCGAACGGCTAAACCTAGTTTCAGCCCAGTTAGTAGCTTGTAAAAAAATAGCATTTTTGGCATTCACAGGCTGAAAAAAGAAAGTATTAGGAAACTGTACTTCCCCATTAAAGCGAGTTTTTACTAGAATTAAAGAACCACGAAAGATGTTGATTTCACTAGATGCTGTCGGCTGACTTCCCAAAAGGGCGCGACAGTCCTTAGAATTAGGTAAAGCGATTCCTAAAGACTGCAAACAAACAAAACGCAAACGTGACAATTGGGCTTGTTCACCACTCGTCAAAATAGGAGCATAGAGAGGAGTTCTCAAACCCAAATCGCTACCCACAAAATTCCCCTGAATCAGAGAATTACTCAAGTCTAAACCCAAAGGTTTCGTCCCCGACTTTTGTAACTCCTTTCGTAGCAACTGGTAAAACTCATCCCGAAATTCCCTATTTTCTGGTCGCAAATCAATCACCATATCCCGTAAATCCACAGTCAAATTACCCTCACGAATTACCGGAGCTTGCAATCGTTCCTGCAACAACTCCAGACTTAAAGAAGTGCGTTCTGGTTGACTTGCGATCGCCCCAGCAGGTAAAGAAAAGAAAAGTAGAACTAATATAACGCAGACATACATACAAACCCAACGCAGAGATAAATATAATTTCATCTCTGCGCCCCTTTGCGGTTCCCTCCGCGCCCCTTTGCGTTTAAAAAAAAATTCAATCACTCATCACTCATTAACAGAACAACCTTACCAATCATCGCACCAGACTCAAGAACTTGATGAGCCTGAGCCGCTTCCGCCAAAGGAAAGCGATGACTCACCTCAACTTTCAACTTCCCTTCATCCATCCAAGTAGCACACTGCGCCAAAATTTCCCCATGATGCTTCAGACACTCCTCCAAACCTTCCAACATCGGAGTCAGCATTAATTCCAACCCAACGCGGAGATTACGTAATCTAGCAGCCTTCCAAACAGTATCAGCCTTTGGTTCCAGAATCGTCACAATATCCCCATATACCCGCACAGCCGGAAAAGTTTTGTGAAAAGTTTCACCGCCCACAGTATCAAAAGCTAAATCTACACCTTCACCACCAGTCCAACTTAACACCGCATTGACAAAATCTGTTTCTTTGTAAAAAATTACCTCATCAGCACCGAGTGCTTTCACAAAATTAGCCTTTTCCTGAGAACTCACAGTAGTGCAGACAGAAGCACCCTTCAGTTTTGCTAATTGTATCGCTACATGACCAACACCACCAGCACCCGCATGAATTAACACCCGTTCTCCAGGTGCTAACCTCCCCCGTTCATACAAAGCTTCCCACGCAGTAATTAATACCAGAGGCGCTGCGGCGGCTTCTGCAAAAGAGACTGAAGCCGGTTTACGTGCCACAAACCTTTCATCAACTACAGTATATTCAGCGTAATTACCCTGATGTGCGCCCAAGCCACCATAGCAAAAAAACACCTCATCACCTACGCGAAATCTTTCAACACCAACACCCACAGCCTCAACAATTCCAGCACCATCACAGCCTAAAATCGCCGGCATTTGCTCAGGATAAAAAGTGCCTCGCTGACGGAGTTTTATATCAATGGGGTTAACACCAGCCGCTACTAAACGGACTAAAAGCTCACTATTTCCTAAAGGTAAAGTAGGTTTTGGCACATCCTGTAATTGCAGAACTTCAGGACTACCAGCTGCTGTCATTAAAACTGCTTTCACAAAATTTTCCTCCTAGATGCACCGTTATGTGCAACGGACAGGGCGCTTAGGACATGACAAAATTCCAAAACAAATTCACAGTAGGGGCGGGTTTACTAATATCCTCGTTGATGTTGAATGATATCTATGAACCCGCCCCTACCGATACTCACAGCATCTTGGTGTCTAAGTTTTATTATCAGTGTATATCCTAACGCCCTTATCCATTGCTATATTTGCCACTTTACCGCAATCGGGAGGACAGATTGACCGAGAATAACGGGATACAAGCCCCGTCACTTCGACAAGCTCAGTACAAGCCTTTGAGGACGGCTTTCTGGTAAAATGGGAATATAGTCGCCATAGGGCATTGGGAGACTTTAAACGAACGTCGAGGGATGGTAAGACTATTTCGATAGCACAACCCAATGAAGCGTTAAGGAATCCTCTCTCCTTCAGGAAGAGGAGGTATGTCAAATATTCCACAAAGTAGAGACGTTCCATGAAACGTTTCTACAAGGGTTTTGGAAAAAGCATATTTAAATTAAGTCGATCTCTAATTTATTTCTAGGAAAACCCTGATACGAAGGGGCGCAAAACCTTACACCCCTTTAGCATCAGCCATAAATTCACTATTTCTCTGAACTCGTTAGACCTCTACCAGCAATTTGTTTACCCAAAACTTCTACAGCTTTAGCAAATTGAGGGTCTGCTAGAGTAGCCAGTTTTTCACGCTGTTTCAGCCATAATTCCTCACGTTGCTCATCAGACAAGTCCACAGTCACATCAGGGTCAACGCCGTGTTTATTGATATCTGTACCATTGGGAGTAATATATTTAGCAATTGTCACCGCTAAACCCGAACCATCTTCTAAAGGACGCACAGACTGCACTAAACCTTTACCGAAAGTTTGAGAACCCACCAAAACGGCACGTTTATTATCCTGCAAAGCTCCAGAAAGAATTTCACTGGCGCTGGCTGATCCTTTATCAACTAAAACCACCAGAGGTTTATTCGTCAAAGCCCGACCCCTAGCCACTTCCCGTTCTTGTTCACCCTGGCGGTCAATCGTAGAAACAATTGTCCCTTTATCCAGCCACATGCGAGCAATTTCCACACTAGAGAAGAGTAAACCACCTGGATTCCCACGTAAATCCAGAATATATCCGTCTACCCGTTGCCTTTCTAAATCTCTGATCGCGCTTTGCATTTCCCGGCTAGCATTGGCGCTGAACTGATTCAAGCGAATGTAACCGAGTTTACCTGCTGGAGTTGGCTGTGTGGAATATTTAACTGGATGAATTTCAATGCGGGCGCGTGTGATTTCAAACTCTTTAGGTTGACCGTCACGTTCAACTGTCAAGTTTATTTTCGTTCCTGGCTCACCACGAATCAGGGATACGGCTTGGTTAGTATCCATCCCCTCAGTGCTTTTACCATTAATTTTTGTAATGATATCCTTCGCCAAAATGCCCGCCTTAAATGCGGGTGTATCATCAATAGGCGAAATCACCACAATCTTCTTGGTTTCTTCATCTTGACTGATGGTGATGCCAATACCAGTGAGTTCCCCAGAAGTATCCACCTGCATATTCTTGAACTCTTCTGGGTCCATAAACCGGGTATAAGGATCATCCAGCTTCTTCAGCATTTCCCGGATGGATGTATAGGCATCTTGCTGACTACTGTAGGACTTGCCTAAGTACTCCTTCCGCACAGCCAGCCAATCCACTTGATTAAAAGTACCGTCTACATATTGGCGCTGAACAATTTGCCAAACCTCATCTACCAATTCTTTGGGACTTGCTTTAAATAAAGCTTGACCTCGCGAGTGAATGCCCAAGCTAGTAACAGCAATCGTGGAAAGCGTCACCGCCGTAGCACCCAAAACAAGTCTACTCTTTGTAATCACCATAATGACAGACTGCGTCAGAGGGAGGAATATATCGTCAGTATGCCCAATCTAACACAGGGTTACACTGTACAGACCAAGCTCATGTTACTAATTTCATTAAAATACTTGACAATCCGGGGAGAAGAGGCAGGGGAGCGGGGAGCAGGGAGCAAGGGGGAGTTAGAAATTACTTTAAACTTCCGGTTACTTAACAACCTTTCCTCTTCTCCCCTGCACCCTGCCCCCTGCCCCCGTTCCTCTTCTCCCCACTCCCCTTTTATGGTTCTAGCCAGCGTCCATCTGCCTTAATCAGGTTAATCAATTCCTCAACACCTTGGGCTTCTGGGACTTTTTTTATTTCTTCTCGGCCACGATATAAAGAAATGTAACCTGGTGTTTTACCAACATAACCGTAGTCGGCATCTGCCATTTCTCCCGGTCCGTTGACAATGCAACCCATTACGGCTACATCCAACCCAGTTAAGTGCTTGGTGGCTTCCCTAACTTTGTGTAAAACTTCCTCTAAATTAAATAAAGTCCGCCCACAAGAAGGACAAGCAACATACTCAACCATTGTTTTCCGCAATCCCAAAGCTTGCAGAATGCTGTAACAGACGGGAATTTCTTTTTCTGGGGCTTCTGTAAGTGAGACGCGAATTGTATCACCAATGCCATCAGTTAGTAATGTGGCAATTCCGGCTGTGGATTTAATGCGTCCATATTCACCGTCGCCAGCTTCTGTTACCCCTAAATGCAAGGGATAATCCATACCCAGTTCATCCAAGCGTTTAGCCATCATTCGATAAGCGGCTATCATCACCGGCACTCGTGAGGCTTTCATGGAAATTACCAAGTTACGGAAATCTAAAGATTCACAAATGCGAATAAATTCTAAGGCAGATTCCACCATTCCTTCTGGGGTGTCGCCGTAGGTAAATAGCATTCTTTCGGCGAGAGAACCATGATTTACGCCAATTCGCATGGCTTTACCTTGATCTCGTAAGGAAACTACTAAAGGTGCTAGAGTTTCGCGAATTTTGTCGCCAATTTCATCAAATTCGGTTTTAGTGTATTCGCTTCTATTGGAGTTGGGTTTCTCAAACACATACAACCCCGGATTAATTCGCACTTTTTCGATGTGCTTGGCGACTTCCAAGGCGATTTTCAGGCCATTGTGATGCACATCGGCTACAATTGGCACATCTTGGTAAGTTTTAATTAATCTTTGTTTAATTTCCGCCATGACTCTAGCATGAGCCATACTTGGGACTGTGACGCGGACAATTTCACAGCCTATTTCGTGTAAACGACGAATCGCTGCTACGGAACCATCAATATCAAGTGTATCCTCGTTAATCATCGACTGCACTACCACTGGGTAGTTACCCCCAATAGTGACATTTCCCACTTTTACAGGTCGGGTTTTACGCCTCTGAATTTTGGTGTCAAAGATGGGTTGATCTGCTGTGGTGTCAATGGTTGTAGGAGTTGGCAGAGTTTGCATAACCTAATTAGGTAAATTTGCTGTAGTTAAAATATCAGATTGAAAGTCTCTGTCTCTCAGATTGCCACATTCAGAGTATTTTTGGGCGATGAGAGGACAAAAGAGTAGATAAAAATTAGATTGGAGTAGCGATCGCCTGTTTACTGAGTTATGAAAAATACTTTAAAATCGAACTGGGAGGCGATCGCACTGGGTTTGAATAACGAACCGCCAAGAAGCCAAGAACGCCAAGTCAAATAATTTTAGATTTTGGATTTTGGATTAAATGAACAGAAATCTCAAATCGCTTCTGTGAGAATGTTCAAATGATGATGTTTTTTGCTAAGATTTTAAATTAAATTAAATATTTAAAATGAATAATTTCATAAAAACTCAACTACCAATTCCTCCTTACTTCAACGCTGAAAAAGTTGGCGAAGTTTGGCGTGTACCCTATCAAGAAATAGCCGCAGCAGCCGAAGCTTGGGCAGAACAATATAATATTCAACCAGCAGCTTTAGATAAAACCAATATTTGCTTACTTTTAATTGATGTGCAGAACACATTCTGTATCCCTGGATTTGAATTATTTGTCGGCGGAAAATCTGGGACTGGGGCAGTTGATGATAATCGGCGGATATGTGAGTTTATTTATCATAACTTAGGACTAATTACCAAAATTATTCCCACATTAGACACCCACACCGCAACCCAAATTTTTCATCCCATATTTTGGATAAATGATGCAGGTGAACACCCGACCCCAGCCGCAACTAACATTACCCCAGCCGATATAGAAAACGGTATTTGGAAAGTTAACCCAGCAGTGGCTAACAGTATTACTAATGGCAATTATGAACTATTAGAAAAACACGCTTACCATTACGTTAAACAACTCAGCCAAAATGGTAAATATCCCCTCACAGTTTGGCCTTATCATTCCATGTTAGGCGGAATTGGTCATGCCTTAGTTTCATCAGTTGAATCAGCAATATTTTTCCATAGCATTGCGCGTCAAACTCAGACGCAATTTGAAATTAAAGGAGATAACCCCTTAACAGAAAACTACTCCGTTTTAAGCCCAGAAGTTTTAACAGATTTTAAGCAAAACCCACTCGCCCAAAAAAACACCCGCCTAATTAAACAACTGTTAGAATTTGATGCTGTAATAATTGCAGGTCAAGCCAAAAGCCACTGCGTAGCCTGGACAATTGACGATTTACTCACAGAAATTAAACAGATAGATAGCACCCTGAGCCAAAAAATTTATTTACTAGAAGACTGCACATCCCCTGTGGTCGTCCCTGGTGTAGTGGACTACACAGAACAAGCAGATAGAGCATTTAGAAAATTTGCAGAAGCCGGAATGCAAATAATCAAATCGACTCAAACCCTTTAAAATTCCTCCGCGTACCTTTGCGCTCACCTCTGCGCCCCTTTGCGTTAAAATCCTCACTGCTGTAAATAACCTTTAGGATCTTCAGCCACCCAACCCAAATCAGAGCTAGAACGCATTTCAAAATGGAGGTGTGTCCGACCTCCGGTAGGCTCTCCAGTCGTGCCTACAGTTCCTAGTAAGTCACCTGCATTCACTTTTTGACCTACAGAAACCTTAATTTCCCCCAGATGGGCGTAACGGCTTTGCAGATTGCCAGCATGATTAATAATCACCAACTGGCCATAAGTCCCTTGGTCATTAGCAAAGACTATAGTTCCAGGTGCGATCGCTTGTACAGGATTACCCACAGCAGCCAACAAATCTACACCACTATGGAAAAACACCGCACCAGTAGTAGGATTAATCTGCCAGCCATAAGGAAGTAACACAGAGGCCATTTTCTGCAAAGGATAGCCAGAAATGGATATAGGCTGACTATCAGCAGGGGCGGGAGACGCAGTTATGGGGCGACTGGGAGAGACATTTCCTACTGGAATAAAAGCAACCCTGAGATTTTGTTGACAACCATTGATTTCAAACAGCGTATCAGCACGAACTTCATATTTTTTTGCCATATCTCGCCAAGTTTGTCCACGAGGCACTTCTACCACAAACCCATTAAAGGGAGGAATTTGTAGCTCGCTACCAACAGTCACGCTACCGTTTCTGACAGCAGGATTCATATTGATTAGCGTTGTAGGCGTGAGATTGTAACGCTGTGCTATGCTCTCCAAAGTTTCGCCACGATTAACTTGATGGCGCTGGAAGCGAGATAACGCCGGAGTTGGACAACTAGGGGCTGCATGGGCGCTGTTCGAGTTCAGGGGTGTGGATGTTAACCCGACAGTACCAACTAGGCTACAGAGCAAAAGTAGACGATAGGGAAAATTCATATATCAAAAGTCAACAGAGCGCTAACTTTAGATTTTAGTTGGCGAATCGATTTGTGGGGAGTTAAGAGGCAGGGGAGAAGAGGAACGGGGGCAGGGGGCAGGGTGCAGGGGAGAAGAGGCAGGGGGGCAGGGTGCAGGGTGCAGGGGAGAGAAGAGGCAGGGGGGCAGGGGGCAGGGTGCAGGGGAGAAGAGGCAGGGGGGCAGGGGGCAGGGTGCAGGGGGGAGAAGAGGCAGGGGGGCAGGGGGCAGGGTGCAGGGGAGAAGAGGAATGGTTGTTAAGTAACCGGAAGTTAGGACTTACGCAAAATTAACGTAATTAGTCATTACAAGCGATAGCGACGTAATCGCCTAAAACTCTGGGATTGCTTCCCTACTCTGCGTTCCGGTCGCAATGACAAATTTTGTTTAAGTAAGTCCTGGAAGTTTAAAGTAATTTCTTACTCCCCCTTGCCCCCTGCTCCCTGCACCCCTGCCTCTTAACCCCCCCCCCTTACTCCGGTGCGCCCTGCTCCCCTGCCTCTTCTCCTTTCTACCTTTGTCTGGACTCTGATCCCCGTTTTTACCAAAAATATTGTCTAGTTTTATGTAAATTTATCTGTTCACTCGCCGTTGGCTTGACTACACTTAGGAATTAGCAACTGCACTGCTGTCTAAACCTGATGATTATGAACTTACCCTTAAAGCAATTAGCTATTTATCTATCTCTACTGGCGATTGGTAGTGGTGCAGGTGTGCTGGGCAGTCATTATCTTTTGCCATACAATCGCTCATTTAAAGAATTAAGAAATGTTACGGTGTCATCTTCTCCAGACTCTGTGGTTCCTAATCCTGTGGGCGGAGCTATTGGCGCTACTGGGGGTGATAACCTGAATTTTATTGCTTCAGCAGTGCAGAAAGTCGGCCCGGCAGTAGTACGCATTAATGCTACCCGCAAGGTTCCCAATCCCATTTCAGACGCTTTGAAAAATCCCCTCTTGCGGCGCTTTTTTGGGGATGATGAGCAACCCATTCCTAGAGAACGAATTGAGCGTGGTACGGGGTCAGGATTTATTTTGAGGGAAAATGGTCTATTGCTGACTAATGCCCATGTGGTGGCGGATACAGATACTGTACAAGTCACTCTCAAAGATGGTCGGACTTTTAAGGGGAGAGTGGTGGGAGTTGATCCGATTACCGATGTCGCCGTGGTGAAAATTTCCGAAAATAAATTGCCCGTAGTGAAGTTAGGCAATTCGCAAAATTTAATTCCCGGACAATGGGCGATCGCTATTGGCAATCCTTTAGGTTTAGATAATACTGTCACTATCGGTATTATTAGCGCTACTGGTCGCACCAGCGCTCAAGTTGGTGTCCCAGATAAGCGAGTCAGTTTTATTCAAACTGATGCAGCAATTAATCCTGGTAACTCTGGCGGTCCTTTGTTAAACGCCCAAGGTGAAGTTATTGGGATTAACACTGCTATCCGCGCCGATGCTCAAGGCTTGGGCTTTGCTATTCCGATTGAAACGGCTGCTCGTATTGCTAATGAACTATTTACCAAAGGACGCGCAGAACATCCTTTTTTGGGGATTCAAATGACAGATTTATCTCCCACTAAAAGACGAGAGATGAATCAAGCAAAAAATCTCAACATTCAGCCGAAAACGGGTGTTGTGATTTTGGGAGTCATGGAAAATTCACCAGCAGAAGAATCGGGGCTGCTTCCTGGAGACGTGATTCAAAAAATCAACGGTAAACCAGTCAAAATCGCAGCCCTAGTCCAGAAGCTGGTAGAGTCTAGCACGGTTGGGGATATCCTGGAAATTGAAGTTAACCGCAATGGTAAAGTCCAAACTTTGAAAGTGCAATCAGGCTCCTATCCTGACAAAAAGTAGTTGTGCTGTTGACTATTGATTATTAGACAAATGCTCCAACTGCATTCTTTGTTCCATCTGGCGGAGGAAGTATCCTGTCATCATCGCCGATGCTAGAAGCCCAGCTAAGTTATCCCTATCTGTGGTAATCTGCACGTTGAAATTCTCTGCGGGAAGCATTCCCACTAGCCCTTGGACGTTTTGCGAAATTATATGCTTAATTTCCGGGCTGACGGACTGGGCGACACGGGCTAGAACTTCAGGAGGCTGATGCTGTAAATATTTGAGTAACTGATTCGGATTTTCCTCAAAATGGTCGTTCAGAAGCTGATTGGGATTTTCCTCGGAGTTATCATTCAAAAAGTCAGGGTCAAACACCATTGGCAAATTTTAGCTTAGTTGCTGATTCTACTCTAAACCATAGTACAAGCCTATTGCATTCTCTATTGGTATAGGTTGGACTTTAATCTAGGAAAGCCCTGTCTATGTCTACAACAGAGAAATTTTGCCTAAAAAACTTTTGTGGATGAGATTTTGTTTAACTAGCAGGTTTTACTTCTTCTTTGGGTGTGAGGTCTAATTCTAGTTGTTCTTCTTTGTGGCTGTATTCTAGGATTTGGGGCAGTTGTTCAAGTTGAAAATACTGATGAAATTTCGGTGTGACTTGTAGCGAGTAGGAGCGAGACTCATTGTCTCGACGTTTCCGCACAAAACCAAGTTCGACCAGTTCCGGGACGTGTTGATAGACTCCTGAACCACGCAGTTCAATTAAATCAGTTTGGAGTATGGGATTATGCAGTGCGATCGCAGCTAATGTCCTTAATGCTCCCAAGCCTAATTCTACAGGAATCAGCGTTTGTACCAAGTCATGAAAATCAGACCGCAGTTGCAAACTATAACCAGTGGGAGTTTCTACGACTTCTAAAGCAGTTTCTCTATGAGCATAATTATCCATTAGTTCCATTATGCCTTCTTCGACTGTGGCGCGATCGCACCCTGCATACTCGGCGATTTCGCTCAGGGACAAGGGCTTACCTTTTAAATACAGAATCGCTTCTATCTTTGTTGCTGTAGTCATACAATTTTAGATTTTAGATTTTAGATTTTAGATTTTGGATTGACCCCCATATTCAGTAGGACAACAAAATTCCGGCTCCCTCTCCTTAGCAAGGAGAGGGTTGGGGTGAGGTTCTATCCCTATTCTCTGTTACTGAGGATAAATTCAGCGATCGCTAAATCTTGAGGAGTGGTAATTTTTAAATTAGTCTCTTCTCCGGGGACAATTTGGACTTCAATACCGCATTTTTCAAATAAAGCCGCATCATCGGTAACTTCCCAACCCTGACGCACACCTTGGGCATGACATTCTTTCAATAACTTGACATTAAACCCTTGGGGTGTTTGTGCTGCCCATAATTGCCGTCGGTCGGGTGTGCTTAGAATAATGCCATGCTCATCCACAACTTTGATTGTATCTTTCACGGGTACAGCCGCAATTAAACCAGAACATTGGCGGATAGCTTCGGCGCAGGAGTCGAGTAAATCTGGTGTGGCTAAACATCGAGCGCCATCGTGAATTAATACTTGTTCTGCGGTGGCTGGGAGCGCCTGCAAGCCGTTGTAAACCGATTCTTGACGGGTGTCCCCCCCGACAATAAACTCCACTGGTTTAGTCAGATTTAAATCAGCGATAATTTCTTTAAATTCAGGCCAATCACAAGGTTGAGAAATAATCCCGATCCACTTGATTTTACTGGCTGCTGCTGCCGCTTTGAGCGTCCAAGCAATGATTGCTTGCGATCGCACTTCCAGGAGGAGTTTATTCCGGGTTCCTCCCATTCTTTTGCCAATACCCGCCGATGGAATGAGTAAATACACAGAAAACCTCAAGACATTAACGACTAATAACCAATAATATAGAACCTCACCCCAACCCTCTCCTTAGTAAGGAGAGGGAGCCGGAATTTTGTTGTGCTACTTGATCAGGCGGTCAATCTAAAATCCTAAATCTTAAATCTAAAATTGAATATGGGGGTCAATCTTAAATCTAAAATCTTAAATCTTAAATCCAAAATTGATTGACTATATTCACCTAAAATTAAGAGCGAGTACGCGTCAATAAATATTATGCGAGTAGTAGCCCTTGTTCCTGGTGGAATTGGTGACCAAATTCTTTTCTTCCCGACACTAGATGATCTGAAGCGTTCCTACCCTAACGCTCAGTTAGATGTCGTTGTGGAACCCCGGTCAAAGGCTGCCTATCGGGTGAGCAAGTCAGTTAATGATGTTCTGGCCTTTGATTATCAAGACCGCAACAGTCTGGCGGATTGGAGCAATCTGGTTGGCACGATTCGCGATCGCGAGTATGATGCCGTCATCACTGTGGGACAAAGCTGGTTAATGGGTCTTTTGCTCTGGTTAACGGGAATTCCTACCCGCGTTGGCTACCAAGGTAAAGGAGCAGGTTTTCTCACTGATTCTGTACCATACCAACCAAACAAGTACGTGGCGGCAGTTTACCACGATTTGCTGCAACCGTTTGGAATTAAAACCCCTTGCCCAGAGTTAGCAGTGAATGTACCGAAACCAGACATTGAGTGGTCACAAAATGAACAAAAACGCTTGGGGGTAAATGAAACAGGCTACATATTGATTAATGCTGGTTCTAGTGAGGTATCTCCCACAGGTGTGGATAAACTCTACCCTGTGAAAAATTGGCAGCAAATTATTCAGGAATGTCAGCAAAAGCAGCCAGATTTGCCTGTGGTGGTAATTCAAGGATCTGAAAATGAGGAAATTAGGCGATCGCTTCTGGAAAGAACTCCAGGTATTAAAGTGACTTCTCCTGATAATATTGGCAAAATAGCTGCCATGATTGGCGGCGCGAGTTTGATGTTATCAACTGATGATCCACTACTTCACCTCAGTGTGGCAGTGCAAACTTATACTATCGCTCTATTTGGACCCACAGATCCAGCGCAGTTGTTGCCAAAAAGCGATAAATTTCTGGCGATTAAATCACCAACAGGTGAAATGGCGGATATTTCACCCCAAACCGTTTTGGATAAAATTTGGGCTGGTTAAACCAGTGCTGAGTGCTGAGAACAAACCTTCCACTCAGCATTAAGCACTACTGAGAGTATTGACATCATTTCTGACGAGATGACCATCTTCCATATAAATAATCCGGTCAGCGATATCTAAAATGCGGTTATCGTGGGTGACGAGCAAAATTGTACAGCCTTGCTCTTTGGCTAATTTTTGCATAATTTCCACCACATCGCGCCCCGATTGTTTATCCAGTGCGGCGGTGGGTTCATCTGCTAAGACAATTTTAGGCTGACTTACCAACGCTCGTGCGATCGCAACCCGTTGTTTTTGTCCACCAGACAAATTATCGGGATAGTAATTGAGTCGTTCGCCCAAACCCACTGCTTTGAGCATTTCTTGTGATTGGTGAAGCATTTCTTGGGGCGAAATTTGCGGTTGCACTTCCAAACCCATCCGCACATTCTGAAGTGCTGTTAAACTACCATGCAAGTTGTGCGCTTGAAAGATATAACCGTTACTTCGCCGGGCTTTTGTTAAATCTTTGCTACTAGCACCAGAAAGTTCTCTGTCTAAAACTCGCATACTACCAGACTGGACAGAACGCAACCCTCCCACTAAAGTTAGCAGTGTCGTTTTACCAGAACCAGAAGGACCTGTCATAATCACAATCTCACCAGCATTAATTGTCAGATTGATATTGAATAAAACCTGCTTACTCAGTTGACCACTACCAAAGTAATGATCTAGATTTTCAATAGAGATAACATTAGTCATTGGTCATTAGTCATTGGTCATTAGGAAGTTACCGTCTTCTCCCCCCTGCTCCCTGCCCCCCTGCCTCTTTTCTTTCCCCCCACTCCCCACTCCCTACTCCCCACTCCCCATTCCCTAAAACATATCCGCCGGGTCCGCAGATTGTAATCTCTGAGTGGCGATAATTCCCGAAATAGTACACATAATAATTGTGAGTAATAATACAATCACTCCCCTGAATAAAGTCATATATATCGGTAAATTTGTCGCATTGCGAGCCAAGTGGTAAAGTCCCAAAGGCACAACAAATCCGGGAATAAAACCCAGGAAAGCTAAAATAATCGCTTCTTCAAAAATCACCCCTAATAGGTATGAATTGGGATAACCCATGGCTTTGAAGGTGGCGTATTCTTTTAAATGGGCATTCACGTCAGTAGAAAGAACTTGATAGACAATAATCACACCTACCAGAAATCCCATAGCTACGCCCAAACTGAAGATAAATCCAATGGGGCTTTCACTTTTCCAGTAGTCTTCCTCAAATTTGATATATTCCTCCCGTGTTAGCACTTTCACATCTTCATTATTTTGGAGGTGGAATTTTAAGGCTGTTGCTACCTGCTGGGAATCATAGCCTGGTTCAATATCTATCAAGCCCAGGCTGATACTCCCTACTTGTCGTCGGGGAAATAGCCGTAAAAAATTGTCATCGTTAGAAATCAATGTGCCGTCAGCGCCAAAGGATGCGCCTAATTTAAATGCGCCAGTAATGTTAATGGTACGTTTATCTACTTCTGTGGATACGGTTTTACCTGCGTCAATTTGGCGAAATACCTCTTGGTATTCACCTCTGGCTCCACGGTCAAAAATAAAGGAATCAGGTAGTTTAATCTTGTCTAATTGAGCATTTAGTTCTGGTAAGTCTAAAACAGGCTGTTCATGAGTGACACCAATGGCTTGGACTGGGGTTTTGCGGCGTGTTTGGGGATTCTTCCAAGTGATTAAACCGATATACATGGCTGTAGCTGATTGCACACCCGGAACATCAGCAGCCTGCAATAATCGCCGCCGTGAAAAGGTAGACATACTTTGCATATTCCGACTTTGCGGACTCATTAATATAATGTCTGCCAGCACAGCCCGATTTATGGTAGTGTTGCTGTCGTAGAGGGCATTCTGAAAGCCTAGCTGCATAAACATCAGGACATCTGCAAAGGCAATACCGGCTATAGCGACAACCAAACGACTTTTATGATGGCTGAGTTGTAGCCATCCTAGTGGTGTTCGCCGTTGTAGTTCTTTAATCAAATTTTTCATAGTTCAATCACCGCCTTTACTTGTAAATTGGTAAATTTAGCGGCTTTTTGGCTGGATGCTGCATCAAGTTTTACATAAGCTTCCACCACTCTGGAGTCAATATTTTCGGTGGGGTCACTGTTAATAATATTTTGCCGTTGCACTTTCGAGGCTACCCAATCTACTGTTCCGACTAATTCACCTGATAGAGAATTACTGGATATCCGCACCCGTTGCTGTGGTTGGACTTTGCTCACGTCGCTTTGATAAATTTCGACAACTGCATACATCTGCTTGGTTTGCCCAATCTCGATAATGCCGTCATTAGATACCATTTCGCCTGGGCGGGTCAGAATGTCAAAGATCACGCCGTCTTGGGGCGATATGACATAAGCCTGAGCTAAGTTTGCCTTTGCCTGTTTTGTGACTGCGATCGCACGAGTAACTTCTGCTTTTGCGCCGGCGACATCTATCGGTCGGACTTCGGCGATCCGGTCTAAGGTAGCAGATGCCACATTAGCTTGTTGATTGCCAGTTGCTTGAAGTCGAGTTAGCACTGTCTGAGCTTCAGTAATTTGCTGGCGACCAGTGCCATCAATGCGTTTGAGAATAGCTCTGGCTTCACTCAACTGCTGGGTGATGATATCTACACTCAGGCGCTTACTGTCAAATAAAGACTGAGAAATTGCTCCTTCTGAGTACAACTGCTGATAGCGTTGAAATTCTACTTCGGAATTTTTCAGTTCTGCTTCTAGCTTGTTAATTGTGGCTTGTTGTGCTGTTTTCTCTCCTTGCCACTGTACCTCTAATCGGGTGACTGTCTCTGTTTGCTGCCTTTCATCTCCTAGAGTCTGTGCTTGAATACGCCCCATTTCGGCTTTTTGGGCTTGGATTTCGCCGACTTTTGCACCTTCCTGGATTTTTGCCAAATTTATCTGTGCTATTTTCACGCCAGCTTCGGCTTCTTGTAATGCGGCTTGTAAGCGATCGCGATTATCTAAAATTGCGATCGCCTCCCCAGCTTTAACCTGATCTCCTTCCTTGACTAATAGCTGTTCTACCCGGCTACCTTGACTCAATGACGGTGCGGAAAGTTTAATTACTGTTCCTTTGGGTTCTAATCTTCCCAAGGCTGTCACTGTTTTAATCTCAGGTATGCTCACCTGGGTGGTGGGAGTCGTTTGAGTTGCTTGTGATTGCCAAAATTTGTAACCTGTTGTACCAGCGATCGCCAAACTTGTAGCTACTGCCAACATAATCAGTTGGCGAGAGCTAGGCTTAAAGAATGCGGAACCTTTAGCTGTGCTATCAGGTAGCATAAGCCCCCTCTTTTACGTATAAGTAAACTATTTAGTTCAGTTGTTATCTCACTAAACTAAACTGTACATTCTAATAATGTCAAGAGTCCAGAAATCTGAATATGAAAAAGAAACAGACAGAAAGTAATCAGGTAGAGCGTTTGCTGTCACCAGAAAAAGTTGAAGCGATTCTCGCTGGTGCTATGCAAGAATTTTTAGCAAATGGCTATGCAGCCACCACAATGGATAAAGTGACAGCAGCAGCCGGAGTATCCAAAACAACCGTCTACAGCTACTTTCAAGACAAAGAGAGATTATTTATTGCACTGATTGAGCGACTAGCCCAGGAAAATTTTCGGGCTGTATTTAATCCCCAAGACCCGCATTTCCTGGAAGGAGAACCTCAAACTGTGTTGCGCCGTTTAGCAACCAACATTTTGGTGCGGATGACCGAACAACAGGAAGTATTGAATTTAGTCAGAGTGATTATCGGTGAGTCTGGACGTTTCCCGTTGCTGGCGCAAGAGTTTGTCCGTAATATACACAAACCTGCTTTGGAAATGCTAACGCAATATTTTACAGAGCATCCAGAACTGCAACTAACTGACGCAGCAGTAGCGGCGCGGATTTTTATGGGGACATTAGTACATTTCACCATTATTCAGAATATGCTACATAGTCACCAGTTGTTACCAATGGAGCGCGATCGCCTGATTGATCATCTAATTAACTTACTCACCAGTAATCAAACACCCCACCCGCCAACCGTCAATCAGTATTCCGGTACTCTTCAGAAATCGCCCAGGCGCAAGCGTACTGCGTCGGGTAAATTTAAAATGGATTATGGTCGTGAACCCAAACATCTCAGGTCAATGCGACTCACAGATACAGCTTGGGAAAAACTGGCAGAATTAGCATCTGAAAATAATTTAACTAGAAGTGAGGCTATCGAAATTTTTGCCCGTAAAGGTACTTTAGATGATCAAAACTCAGAAAAATAATTATGTATATACATGGCAGGATTTTTAACTTCTATCAAACTCTCCCCTCTCCTTGCTCAGGAAACACCGTGTATACACAAGTTATCGAATTACCCCACCCCCAACCCCTCCCCGCAAGCGAGGAGGGGAGATAAAGCAAAGATTTGGCAGGTTTTCGCGTTTCGTAAGTATTCAACCGGAATTGGTATAACTTGCATCAAAATCTCCCCTCTCCTTACTAAGGAGAGGGGCTGGGGGTGAGGTTCTTAAGGCTGAGGTTCTTAAGAAAAAATCTCAAAGAAGGTATCATCTAAGTCATAGCCGAGCATTTGCGCCATAGACTTTAAGCGCGACTGACTGGGGATACCTTGTTCCTTGAACCAATCACCTAAAATAAAGATTTTGTGCATCAGAAATATTTCTAAAGCTTCCGGGTTATATTGAATACCTTCTTTAGCACTAAATTGGTGTGGTACAAGCATAGCCGTATAACGAGCAAATTCGCCAGATTTCCAATCCAGTAAAAATGGCAACCAGGGATATTTGGCATCCAAACGCACAAACCACAGCCTTAACTCTGGAATTTCGGAAAGTTCGCGGGGGTCTCCAGGTTCTAAGGTATATTTTATATCAAAACTTAGTTGCTGTTCGTGAGATGCAATGGTCGCGTTCTCATCCAGCAGTGGCGAAATCACCTTTAAGGCAGGTGAAATATCTAGATTGTTAACGCAGTCAGTATCGAGTGTAATCGTGATAGTCATTGATTCGGCAGGTACTTTCTTTATGCTTAACAGTAGGATCGAGAATACAGACTACCAGCTTTCTGGGTTTGATGCGACATTTACCCCATATAACTCCCTAATATATCTGTATCCGCCTAATTGTGCAGACATAACACCTGCCTAAAGATGGACATTGGCCACAATTTTAAGTTAAAGTTGTAATGAGTTTGTTTAAGGTGAAAGTAGAATCAAGCAAACGCTAACAATCACCTAAAACTGTAAATTACACAGCCGCACAGGTAGAGGCAAAATCACTCATGTAATATCCTTGCATATCAGAACAATTAATCAACATTGAAACGGGAAAAACCCCTTAATAGTTAACAAATTTAACTATGCAAAATCAATCGCTATCGACAAAATCCATTCGTTCCCTAGAAGATGCCTTAGAACGGTGTCAACAGCTAGGTATGCGCGTCAGCCGCCAGCGTCGCTTTATTTTAGAATTGCTGTGGTCAGCCAATGAACATCTTTCTGCTAGAGAAATTTATGACCGCCTTAGCCAGCAAGGTAAAGATATTGGACACACTTCTGTCTATCAAAATTTAGAAGCCTTATCAACTCAAGGCATCATTGAGTGTATCGAACGCTGTGACGGGCGTTTATACGGCAACATCAGTGATTCCCATAGTCACGTCAACTGTATTGATACTAATCAACTTATGGATATTCACATAGAACTGCCAGAAGAATTACTCCGTGAAGTGGAACAAAAAACAGGAGTACGGATTACAGAATACAGTATTAACTTTTATGGTTATCGCAATTCCCCAGAAAAACCATAAGTTTAAAAGTTTGTAGTGAGGACTTTAGTCCTCATCATCCATATCAATATTAATATTCTACTGACGTGACAAGCTTAAAATGAGGCGAAAAATTGTAGGTTGGGTTGACGTTAGGAAACCCAACATCATTGGTCGCGTTGGGTTGTGTTGCGCTTAACCCAACCTACTGGACTGACAAGCCTAAAATAGTGCATAAGCATAAATATTGTGGGGTGGGCTTCTAGCCCGCCCAGAACAGGCAAGATGCCTGTTCCACAAGAGAAATATAATGCATCATTTTAAGCTTGCCACGCCACTACGTCTAATGCACTACTAACTAATTTGGTACATAAACATAAATAAATGCTGAATACAGAAGTTTTGCAATTGGCGAAAACAAGTGACAATGAGGGGGACTAAGTTTAGCATCAAAAGTCTTTGTGACTGTAAAAAAACAGACCTTATGTATTTCTTAATACTATGAGCAATAGACCCCTAAAATTATTGTTAATTGACCAAGATCCCATATTTCGGTTAGGACTAAGGGTAGCATTGTCAGCATTACCTGACATTGAGGTGGTATCGGAAGCTGAAACAGAGACAACGGCTTTGCAGATATTAGCAGAATTGGCTCAACAAGACCCGAACCAAGTAAATTTGGTAGTTTTAGAATTAGGCAATGGTCGCTCAATTTCCAGCCAGCAGCAAGGTTTACAACTCTGTCAACAACTAAAAATCCAATACCCGCAATTACCAGTGTTGCTACTTAGTTCTGTGCAAGAACCAGGATTACTGTTAGCAGTTCAGGCGGCTGGTGTGAATGGCTACTGTGCTAAGGGTACTCCGATTTCCCAATTAGTTGCTGCTATGGAAGCAGTCGCAGATGGTGGTTTTTATTGGTTTCCTGAACAGCGAAGTGTAGAAGCAACTACTCATCAGCCCATCACCCCATTACCTAGTCTACCCTTAGCTAGGCTGCGGAAAAATTGGTATTTGTCAGGAATTGGTTACATTGAAGCGAGTTTAGCCGAAGTTACGACACAATTACAAATCCCTGGATTACCATTAATAGATCGAGCCGTTTTCGCTGGACAACGACGGGAACTGTTAGCAGCTCGTTCGTTATTGACTCGGTTGTTAGTTTCACCACAGGAAAGACAACAGGAACAGACAATTTCTGCGCCTCAGCAACTCTCTGTAAAGCCGTCTTTAAGTAGTGCTATTGTGCCATTCGAGTTAGAACAACAACCAACTTCGCCGCCTCTACTTAGCCCGCGATCGCTTCAATCTGAATTATTCTCTTTATGTGTTACCAAATTGCAATTATCTTTACAAAATGTCACAGATGTAGCTTTAGAAATTGACATTTTTCGTGAAGATAAAAAACGGGAATTACTGTATTTAACGCTGCAAAAACTGGCTCAAAAACTTGATGAATTGCCTGTTCCTCAAGTGACAATTGCTCAACTGCAAGACATTAAAGACAGCATATTATATGATATATGGCAAGCAGTAATTACAGATTTCTTCGGTAAATTTTATCGAGTACAAATAGCTAACCAGAATATAGAAGTCGTTAATTTACTGCTGCAAAATTATCGAGTTATCCAAACAGAGATTTTTAATAAAATTCCCTTAGTTGTAGAATTATTTGCTTATTTGGTATTTCAGACAGATTTACACATTGATAATACTTGCTACTCAGCCGGGAGTTCTGAGGCTAAATCTCAAGCATTAATAATTTTAGAAAATCTATTAATTCAAGTAGCCAATGGTGTAGTGCAACCATTACTCAACTCTTTAGCAGATGTGGAAGAAATCAAACAAAATTATTATGACCGCAGATTAATTTCCACAAGAGAAATAGAACGCTTTCGTAATGAGTTGTCATGGAAATATCGTTTAAACAAGTATATTAATGAGCCGAAAGCTATGTTTGAAAGTAGCTATGAGCTATTTGTATTAGCACCGCGCGGTATTGCCAAAACTTCACTTTATGCTCCCCGTGGTCAGGAATTAGCAAAACTTTCTGGTATTCCCCTATTAGTCACATTAACACTAGAATTTCGTGATGCGATCGCACCCCGGTTAAAATCTTTATTAGCTATTGTCGGTAGCGGTATTGTTTTCCTACTCACAAAAATAGTTGGTCGAGGTTTAGGTTTAATCGGTCGTGGTATCCTGCAAGGAATTGGCAGTGTATCCCTAACAGAAAAGAATTTTAAACGCAATGGTGAGCGACCTAAATAAAAGGCATTAAACTTGGGTATCTTATTTCTTGGAAGTCCCTTAACCGAAGTAGTATTGCAACACAACCAGGGATTGTGGCGTTACTCTACTGGCGTGGCAAACTTAAAGTAGTGTATTAGACGTAGGTTGGGTTAAGCGCAGCGCAACCCAACGCGACCAATGATGTTGGGTTTCCTTACGTCAACCCAACCTACGAATATTTTATTTTTTCAGAGTTATAAAAGAGGGTTATTTTATAGCACTTCCCGGTGTTATGAGGTACAAGAACCCCACCCCCAACCCCCTCCCCGCAAGCGATGAGGGGGCTAAGAGTACCTTATATAATTGGAAATTGCTGTATTGAATTTATAGAAAAAACGAGTAAATTCATATAAGTACAAATTTACAACTGTATGAAGAGCCACAACTTTTTTTCTTTAGTTACTAAGATTTGGTGTTCTCGTCCTTTGATTCGTGTGAGTACTCTAGTCGCTTTCACTGTATGGACAGTCTGGTTAATCGGTGTTGGTCCTAGTTCAGCAATATCTAATATGATTGAACACTGGAAAATCGCTGTAACTATGGTCTTTGGTTCAATGATTGCTGGTGGTACAAGTATGGGTGGGGGGGCAGTAGCCTTTCCAGTTCTGACTAAAGTGTTGCAAGTTCCTGCACATGAAGCTAGAGTTTTTTCCCTTGCTATTCAAACTATTGGTATGGGGTCTGCATCCTTAACTATTGTGGCAATGGGTACTCCCTTAGAATGGAAATTTATTCGTTGGGTAAGTCTGGGAGGTGTTCCAGGAATTATTATTAGCTCAGTTTTTTTAGCTCCCATGATCCCCTCGAATGTAATCAAGATTTGTTTTACAATTATGATTAGCAGTTTTGCGATAATTTTATTACTTTTAAATCGTAGTATAAGTCAGCCCAACTTAGTTATAAAATCATGGGGAAAATGGGAACGAAATGTTTCTTTTTGTGTGGGAATAATCGGGGGAATGATTAGCGGTTTAGTAGGGAGTGGAATGGATATTTTTGCTTTTTCTGTAATGGTATTATTGTTTGGGGTTTGTGAAAAAGTGAGTACTCCCAACTCAGTAATTTTAATGGCAATCAACACTGCTGTAGGTTTTTTCCTGCACAAATTTATTTTAGGAAATTTTGTCGAACCTGTTAGTAATTATTGGTTGGCAGCAGTCCCAGTAGTTGTGGTTGGTGCGCCATTGGGTGCAATTTTATGCACTTTATTAAATCGCACAACAGTTATTTTGGTACTCGTCAGTTTAATCTTTGTAGAGTTGGTGAGTTCACTTTTACTGGTTCCTCTCACATTGCCTGTAATTTATACGGCTATATTTGCATTGATTCTATTTTTGTCGATGTTTTTTTGGATGTACAAAGCTAGAAAATTATTACTTGTAAAAAATATGCGTTAGCATTTAGTAAACAGTTCTAGCGTTCTTTTATTACAAATTCCAGTCACGGCGAAAATGAAAAAATCCTTCCAGAAAATCTTGTAAAGCAGAATTGCTATTTAACTTTTGCTGACCCCACTCTCTAGCTGTATTTTCGATAATTTCTGAAAAACTGGGATAGACAGCAGCTAAATTTGCTAACTGTTTAACCGAAATTTTTTCAGCCATCGCCAAAGCAATTAAATTAATTAATTCCCCGGCTTCTGCCCCCAATATAGAAGCACCCAAAATTTCCCCATTGCGGAGTACAATTAACTTACATATACCTGTCGTTTCGTCCCGCAATTGCGCGGCTGTAACTGATTTATAATATTGTCGCAAAACTAAAACTTCATTTGGTTTAAATTGGCGTTTTGCTTGCGCTTCAGTCAAACCCACTTCCGCCAACCTGGGATGAGAATTTAGCCCCCAAGGTATACATTGATAATTTACCCTTAATCTGGGAAAAAACAGGGCATTTTTCACAGCAATTCTAGCTTCATAATTAGCAACATTGGTAAAATCATAACCACCAATCACATCACCACAGGCATAAATGCGGTGGTTTGTGGTTTGTAATTTATCATTGACAAGTAAGCGACGCTGCCGCCATTTTACGCCCACAGCCGCCAAATTGAGAAACTCAACGTTTGGTTGTTGGTCAGTTGCTACTAAAATCTCATCAGTTTCAATGGCCTTATCTCCGGCTTGAACCCACTTTTTACCCTCAATTAATTTTACTTGAGTTACTGGTTTCTGAGTGAGAACACGCACACCATCCACTTCTAACTGTGCTTGCAGCAAATGGGCGATTTCTGGGTCAGCATAGGGCAGAATAGATGCAGATTTGACTGCTAAAGTTACATTACAACCCAACCGCGCCAAGGTTTGAGCTACTTCAATACTTTGGGGAACACCGCCAATAATTACCCAATTTTGGGGTAAAGTTGCTTGCTTGAGCGATCGCCAAATATCAGATAAAGTTAAGTAGCCTGTGGTTTGTAATCCTTCAATATCTGGAACGCCTCGCACAGAACCACTAGCTAATAAATAAGTCCGCCCCCGTAGCAGGCGTTGATTGACAGCAAAGACTAAATGGGGTAAAGATTGAAATTGACCACTGCCAAGAATCACATCGACACCAAGGGCAGCTAAATTAGCGAGAGAGTGCTGTTCTTGGATATTGGACACAACGCCTTGAGTATACCGCTTGGCTTCTGTCCATGTCACGGATGCTTGACATTTGTCGGCAGTATCAGCTTGTCTGGTGTGAATTCCCAAACCAGCGACATCATTCATGTTATGAACGATTTTGGCGATTTCGCTCAATGCTTGCTGTTGACTAAATTCATAATTTACTTGAGACTCTACTAAAGCCACAGTAGCTTTGAGTTGGGTTGCAACTAGGGCTGCATAACGTCCGGCTAGAGTACCACCAATAATTACTAAGTCGTAATCAATCGTCATTAGTCCAAGTTTGTAGTGAGGACTTTAGTCCTCTCGAAAGGGCTGAAGTTTTTACTCGTCATCAATCAAGGTTGAAGATAATGCTGTTAATAAGCGTTCATTATCTGACTGGGAACGGACAGCAACCCGGAAAAAGCGATCGCCTAATTCTTGAAAACTCAGGCAATCACGAATTAAAATTTGGTGATGCTGGAGTAATTTTTTTTGTAACTGCAAAACCGATTGCTGTGATTTCACCAGTAAGAAGTTAGCAGCGCCTTCTAGAGGCTGTAAACCGGGAATTGAGGCTAAACCTTGGAAAAGTTGGTTTCTTGCCAGTGGGAGCCATTTCCAGGTGAGTTCTTGAAACTCTTGGTCTTGGACGGCTGCAACTGCTGCGGCCGCCGCCAGGGTGTTGACAGGCCAGGGGTCACGCCATGATTGCCATAGAGAAAGACGCTCAGGGTGTGCGATCGCATATCCTAATCTCAGTCCTGGTAGACTGTAAAATTTGGTGAGCGATCGCAATACTACTAAATTTGGATATTCCTGCACCACCCCTATCAGGCTTTGTTCCGCATCAGGAGGCACAAAATCCATAAACGCCTCATCCACCACCACCAAGGCGTACTGCTCCAAATAAGGCAAAATTGCCTCTCGTGAGAATAACTTCCCCGTGGGGTTGTGGGGATTATTCAGCAATAATCCCGAACTGGCAAATGCAGATAACGCAGATGAGGAAGAAGAAGAAGAATTTCTCCCCACCCCAGAAGAAGCAGGGGAGCAGGGAGCAGGGAGTAAGGGGGAGTTAGAAATTATTTTAAAGTTCTGGTTACTTAACAACCATTCTTCTTCTCCCCTGCCCCCTGCCCCCTGCACCCGTTCCTCTTCTCCCCACTCCCCACTCCCCACTCCCCATTCCAAAGAAAGGGGAAACTCCAGAATTTTAGCGTTATATGCCGTGAGGGTGCGGTAATAATCGCTAAAGGCTGGAGTAATTAAGGTTGTTGCGGTTAAATTTGCTAATTCTCTACCTGCTAAAGTCAGTAATTCTGCTGAACCATTCCCCGGCAGAATCCACTCAGGAGGTAGTTGATGAAAGCGACCCAGAGCTAGTCTTAGGTCACTGTAAGCTGGGTCAGGATAGTGTTTAAGATTACCAACTTGAGAATAAATAGCTGCGATCGCACTATTAGGTGGACCCAAGGGACTGATGCTGGCAGAAAAATCCACAATAGCTTCAGGTGGACAACCAGCTAGTGCTGCTGCCCAAACTAAATTTCCGCCGTGAACTGGTTGCCGCATCAAAAAGAGGTCTCCTAAAACGTGAGCTATTCTTTTACTTCTTTTGGTTCTTTTGGGGGTGCAACCTTTTCTCTAAACAGCTTACCAGCAGAGAAAGCTGGAACCCTAGTGGCAGGGATTTCCATCTTTTCATTAGTTTTGGGGTTACGACCTTCACGCGCCTTGCGTTCGCGTGATTCAAAAGAGCCAAATCCTACTAGCGTGACCTTATCGCCAGAAGAAACAGCTTCAACAATCGTTTCCAAAGCAGCAGTTAAAACAGCATCAGCTTGTTTTTTGGTAACACTAGCCTTTTCAGACACAGCATCAACTAATTCACCCTTGTTCATATCAAACTCCTTGATGTTTACTTCAGATTCTTTACTGTTACACCCGGCGGCATATTTATTTAATTCTCCAAACAGAGAATTACAAAAGTCGTCCTTTGGGAATATTTACATAAAAAATGGCTGTACATCCCATCGGCTCGACTTTTCAATGAATCATTCTAAGGTGTTGTAGCCTGAAGTGGATAGATGAAACCATTAATTTATATAGATTTCAGGATTTTTTGTGATTTTTCAGTGATTTTTTTCGATAAATTATACATAAAATTGCAAAAGTACTGATAAAAGCTCCTGACTGTGAAATTCAAAATTCAAATTTAAAATTCAAAAACCAGAAATCACATCAGCAAAATCGGCAGTCATAACCCACATTTACACAGACAAGACGCGTAGCGGCATTCGGTCGGGAAGGCCGCCAACGCGGGTTTCAAATTCTGAATTTTCTATTAGTCCGCGCTGGCGCTCACTGAGCGTGGCGTTAGCCATAGTGCGGACTTTGTTTGGGTGGTTGATTCCGGGATTTTTAAGGGTTCCAGGGCTTCTTATCGTCTCGGCGCACTCAACCCACGACGCTCAATCATTTGCCGTACCTCTGGGCTGGGGCTGTAATTATAGCCATAAGCCGAGTTCTCAGAGTCATCCATAATTTGAGGAGTTAGCAGCACAATCACCTCTTGACGTTGATTCTCTCTGTTTGTTCTTCTAAACAGAGAACCAATCAGAGGAAGATCACCCAAAATAGGAAGCTTAGAAACACTTACTCTATCTGACTCTTGAATGATACCTGAGAGAATTAAAGTCTGACCATCTCGCAGGCGAACAGTACCAGAAGTAAGGGAACGTGTCGAAACCAAAAATATTCTTTGGCTACCACCACCACCCAAACTAATGTCGGCTGGAGCTTGAGGAGTTGAAACACTTGGAGACACAGAAAGAGATACAAAACCATTATCATCGATTCGATCAACTCTCACAGCCAGTTCTAAACCTACGTTTGTTTTCTCAGCTGTGACTGATTCTGAAGAAGTGCCATCACCACGAGTTATTTCCCTGATAATGTTACCCACAACTTCTTGAGTTAATTTAACGTCAGCTGTTTGACCTTCTTGCACAATTAAGGTAGGGTCGGTCAAAATCTTGGCATTGCCATTTTGGACTTGAGCTTGCAAACTCGCAAGAAGTCGTCTAGGGTACTGGTAAAGGGATGGAAGAGCAGATGTTGCTGTTCCCAAAGTCCCTGGTGCAAACGTAAACTCTCTACGCGCTGGAGTACCAGGCGTACCAGGAGTAGCAGGAACTGCTGGAACAATAATAATACCATTTTCAACCACAGCAGGAATAGCAGGCGTAGCAGGAGTACCAGGAGTAGCAGGAATATCTGTAATCCGGGTTACATTTGGTGTTCCCCTTGTAAAGTCTGTGATACCCGCTTGAAATGGATTTTCTGAAACCCCTGCTTGACGGTTGAAGAATGATTCAGTCCCTCCTGGTATATCTTCTCGTAAACGCCCATTATCAATTAATCTGTTACCTATTCCAGTGCCTGGAATAGGCGTGGAGCCACTTAAATCTACGAAAGTATTAGCACCTGAATAGGGATTAGGGATGATAGTTGGACTTTGTAGACTGTTACGCACATCATTAGAGGAAGGCGGATTAACACCGCCAAAATTCACAGATGCTGCACCACCATCACTGCTAAAGAAGTTATTACCAATACCAAAGGAAAAACTGGCATTCTGGTCTTTAGTATTTAAGAGGTTAACATCGATAATCCTGACGTTAACTGCCACTTGACGACGGCGGAGATCAAGCGGAACAATTTGAGACATGGCAATTTCAACTAGCTTAGGCATACCAATTAAGGTAATAGTATTGGTTCGCACGTCTCCTGATACTTGTAAACCTCGCAATATAGGTATTGAGTCAATAAACGTAATTCGTTGAGCCTGAAGATTTGTATCTTCAGCAAGTTCTCTTCGCGATCCCTCTTCTGTACCTATCACATCTGTTGTTACCCTAGTAGTCTTAGGTTCAGCATTGACAGCACTTTCTGCTCCCAAGTTAACTAAAACCCTTAAAATCTCTGGTACTGTTGCTTGGTTAAGTCTCAGGTTACGTACTACTACATCACGAGTAGTATTAGGGAGTTTAGGAGCTACAAAAATCGTGCGTCCACTGCGGTTAGCTTCTAAACCACTCAATCGCAAAACGTAGTTAAACACATCTTGCACTGGCTCATTTTCTATATCTAAGGATATTCTTTGATATATTGGCGCTGCATCAGTAGCACCACGATTAATCTGACTGGTAGAAGTAGAACCTTGCTTATCATCATCTTCTCCGATATAAGCCAAATTCATCCCAGCCGCACGAGCCAGCAATGACAAAACCTCGCGCACTGATGCATCTCTCAATACCAACCGGGGGACACGTTCCTGAGTGCCTAAGTCAATAGTTGTGGGAGACGCATCTGTATTAGAAACAGAGATATCTCCCACTGGTGGGGCGACGGCTCTGGGTAAAAAAGGCGGCGCTTGACTCACAGGTTGACTAGGGCTAGCAGGTAGCGCAGGTCTGCCATCAATTGAGATTTGTGGGTTAGGAACCAGAACACTTGGGCTAGTTTGGGCTGGAGTCCCAGCAGACGGTGCTGCTGTTGATGCTGTGCTGGAAGATGGCGTAAAGCTGAGAGTTAATTCATTTGCCTTTCGCACCACAGGTTGATTTGTGGGGATATTATTATTACCAGTCACGATGACTCGAATACTATTGGAATCAAGTTGTACAACTTCCACTGAGGCAATTCCCTCAGCCGGGTTATCTTGGCGAAAATTATTTCCTTGCGGTAAACGCAATTGAGTATTAATAATATCTGAGACTAAAGCGTTATTTCTTTTCGTTGTGAAAACTTGGGGACGCGACCCTGAAGAAGTTTGCAAAACAACGCTAACTCCACCATTAGCTGGGTTGAGCTTCACCCCAGTTACTTGAGCTACCTGGGCTGATGCTGGTTGAGCTGCGATAAATGCAAAAGCAGCAGCGCCTAAAATAACACCATTACCGTGAAATTGTTTCACCGTTCATTCCTCACTATATAGAAAACACCTGTTAACCAAAAATTTTTGAGTAGTAGTATTCTAGAAGTTACGCATTGACAATTAACATTAAATATGTGTTGTCAAAAACCATATCTTTCGTAGGGGTTTAGCATTGCTAAAACCCCACAATGCTGGTTTATTTACAATCAAAATAATCGTGGATAAAAGTCTGAAACAATGTATTTTATTCAAAGCATACCCTGATTAATTTGTAAAGTGCGTAAGTTCTATATTTGTGTTTCTACTCAAAAGTTTATTGTGTAGTTGCAGCTTCAGCCGCCTTAGCCGCAGCAGCAACTTCTTCTGAATTAAGTGGCATTAATGCCTGAATTTCAAAAGACGTAGTAATGGGCGCTGGTCCCACCCGAATCACTTCTTCGCCTGATGAGTCTCTGGCTTGTTCAGGAGACAATCTTGCTTGATAATCTTTAACTATTAACAATGGCTGCAAACGTTCAATATTACGAACAATTGATTGGGTTTGTTCAAATGTTCCCTGAATTTCCACAGTAATACTACTGCGTTTCAATTTGCCATCGACAGTAGGGCCAAGAGAGCCATCTTTAATTGGTTCTGCTGCCTCTGAAGCTGGGACAAATCTTTGTAGTTTGGCTCTAACTGCATTAGCCGAAACTTCAGCATTACTAGACTCAACTAAACGATTTATATCCAGCAATAGAGTATCTAAGGTGTTTTCATCAGCAAATAAACTTAAAACCTGGATTGTTTCCTGCTTGGCTGCGGCTAAATCAGCTTTTACTTGGCCAATTTGTTGAATGCTGGCTTTTTTTTGCTCAACTTGACTTTGCAAATCATTAGCTTGTGTTTGTTTTTCCTGAAAAGATTCCCATGCTGGCATTACTACGTTAAGCAGCATATACGCTGCTCCCGCAAATCCCAATACACCCACCAAAATGCCAAGAACTTTGGGTGTGAAAGTAATACCAAAAGCAACGGGGTAGTTTGAAGTTTCTGAACCGAATTCCCCACCTTGCTCATCAAAATTAAAACCTTGACTCATTGTCATTTGGAAATGACTCCTAATTCTTGCATACTGCGAATTCTACTTACTAATCCCACGGTGCCTTTTTTCTCTAATTCCCGAATTAACTCAGAAGCTGGAACATCACTCACACTGGATTGAATTGTGTATCTCACTACTTGGGGTAGTTTAATTTGGACACCACCAGATTGATTACTCCCTGGTGGAATTGGTGCATCTACTAAGGTGGCTGTGGTAATTCTGCTTGATGATGATTTCAAGAATTGAGACTGTTGCAGAGTCAAGAGAAAGTCATTGACATCATTGAAAGAACGAGCTATACCGGTAACTTCCAATCCTCCAGCCCGACTGCTGGGTGGCTGTCCTTGGGCTGGGGCGGCGGGTTCAATTTGTTTAACGGTTTCAATTTGCACTGTTGCTGGTATGCGATCGCGCAAATCTTGTAACATGGCAGACCAAGGGCGAATCTGATCAAACACAGTCACTAAACCCTGTGTTTCCGCTTTAACTCTTTTTGTCTCCTCCCGGATTTTATTAATATTCCCAATTTCCGTTTCTAATCTCGCATTTTCCTGAGTTAATTCTGCTATCTGCTGATCTAATTGACTATTTTTCGACTGCAAAAACCACAAACCTGCCCCAACAAAAGCCGGCAAACACACACCAATAGCCAATCCCACAAACACTGGTGTGAAATCGCCCGTGGGCATTTGAAATCCTGGTCTGTTGTTAGGCGTGTTCTGCTCAAGGACCCGATCTTTAAGAAAATTAACATCTAAACTGTACATTCTGTTATACCTCCCGCATTCCAAGACCAAGTATGATTCCCAAGCCAGAACGTTGTGCTATGGGATACTGTTCCTCATCAACTTGTAAAGACAAAGACACAATGGGGTCAATTTGACTAGTTGGCAGTCCTAATCTTTGAGTGAAAAACTCATCTAGCTGTTGCAGTCCGCCTCCTGGCCCTGCCAAGAAAATCTGTGCCACTTCCAGGTTTTCACTTTGATTTAGGTAAAAATCGATAGAACGGCGCAGTTCATCGGTGAGTTCTCCCAAAACTCTCAACAAAGCCGCCATCCCAGGATTAGCCTCTGTCACCCCAGTTTGTCCGCCATCTAAAGGATTTGCGGGAATCACCATACCCTGTAACAAATCCATATCCCGTGATGTCGGTAAACTCATCGCCCTACAGAGAGCCATTTGCATTTGATAAGTACCAATCGGCACACTGCGCGAAAATTGCGGCACGCCATTAATCACAATAGCTATCTCTGTACTGTCGAACTCTATATCAACCAATACCGCCGCTTCCTGCATCCCAAATCGTCGCAGTTGCTCACGAATAGTCCGAATCAGAGCAAAACTGTTAATCTCTAAAATATCGATTTGCAATCCTGCCTGTTCAAAAGTATTAAGATAGGTATCTGTCACCTCCTTACGGGTGGCAACTAACAATACCTGTACTTTTTCAATGCCATCCTCATCTACAAAGTACCCAAGTTTTTGATAATCTACATCAGCTTCTTCACGGGGATAGGGCAAATACAACCCGGCTTCATGGTTTAACACCATCTCCCTTAGTTCTTTGTCGTCCAACTCAGCTGGTATAGGTATCAGACGAACGATGGAATCTCTCCCTGGTACACCAGTAGCCACACGAGAAGCCTTGATATTACTCTGGGCTAGTGCTTGCTGAATTAATTCAGCCATTGTTGAGATGTCGATAATTTGACCATCGACAATTACCCCTTCGGGAACCGGTACTGAAGTCAGGGATTCTAATTTCAAGCCTTGGCGTTGCTTGCGTAGCTGAACTACATTCACCCGTTCAGGTGCAAGTTCGATACCCACCCCTCGATTAGATTTGCCAAACAGATTATTAAAGCTTTTCACCACACTTATGCCAGTAGACTGCTAAATGGAAACTTTACATGATACTAAAGAATTCTCTGAAGACTAGGTAACTGATTTAGCCTATAATCTCGACAATTCTGCATAACTTTGTCACCCTGAGCAAGCGTAAAAATACTGCTAAAATGATGCAATTTAAAAAATTCAAACAACTGGCTACTTGGGCATTAATTGGCTTATTTACCAGTTGGATGGTCAGTTGTAGTGCTGCAAATGTTGGTACAAATACACAACAGTCTGCTTCAGGAGAGGCCACTGTTGAGTTTTGGACAATGCAACTCCAACCGCAATTTACTGAATACTTCCAAAATCTGATTACAAATTTTGAAGCTCAGAATTCTAGTATAAAGGTTAACTGGGTGGATGTACCCTGGTCAGCGATGGAGAACAAAATTTTAACAGCTGTTTCAGCAAATACGCCTCCTGATGTTGTCAATCTCAACCCAGTTTTTGCTTCCCAACTGGCGGGAAGAAATGCATGGTTAGACTTAGATCCAAAAATCTCGAATGAAGAACGTTCCTCCTATTTACCGAATATCTGGAAAGCCAGCACCCTGAATGGTAAGAGTTTTGGTGTTCCCTGGTACCTCACAACAAGGTTAACTATTTATAACACTGATTTATTAAAACAGGCAGGTATCACTCAAGTACCGACTACCTTCGGAGAATTAGCAGATGTAGCCCAGCAAATTAAAGATAAGACGGGGAAATATGCTTTTTTTGTGACTTTTGCACCGCAAGATTCCGGAGAAGTGTTGGAATCATTGGTGCAAATGGGAGTAACCCTAGTAAATACCGAAGGTAAAGCGGCTTTTAATTCTCCAGAAGGTAAAGCAGCGTTTCAATACTGGGTAGATTTATATAAAAAAGGGCTACTTCCCAGGGAAGTTTTAACCCAAGGACATCGCCATGCAATTGATTTATACCAATCGGGACAAACGGCATTTTTAGCTTCTGGACCAGAGTTTCTCCGCACAATTGCGACTAATGCGCCCCAAGTTGCCAAAGCTTCAGCTATTGCGCCCCAAATGACCGGTAATACTGGCAAAAAAAATGTGGCTGTGATGAATGTAGTTGTTCCCCGTGCTAGCAAACACCCGGACGCGGCTGTAAAGTTTGCTTTATTTCTCACCAATGACGAAAATCAATTAGCCTTTGCGAAAGAGGCTAATGTCTTACCCTCTACAATCAAAGCATTGGGAGATAGTTACTTTAAAAGTGTCCCTGATACTGCTTCCACTGTGGACAAAGCGCGAGTTATTAGTGCTGAACAATTACAACAAGCGGAGATTTTAACTCCCACTTTGAAAGATTCTAAACGTCTGCAAAAGGCAATTTATGAGAATTTGCAAGCAGCAATGTTAGATCAAAAAACTGTAGATAAAGCCTTGTCAGATGCGGCTCAAGAATGGGATAATCGGGCGTAAATAAGACCCCACCCCTAACCCCTCCCCGCAAGCGACTATCCATTACCCACATCTTTCTTAACATGGCTGTAAAGCAGACTGTGTGGGGATGACATAGCTTCCATGAGAGGGGATGGTTGACAAACTAGACAAAACATGAAAATGAATATATCTATATTGGGATGCGATCGTTAACCAGAAACATCAGATGGGGAGTGGGAATGGAGAAGTTTCCAGGTAGCGGCGATATCGTGTAATCGCCGTAAACCCCGCCAAATAGTTTTAACTCCCGGCTCACCATCTCCCTTGCGAGCCAGAAAGCCGCCGAGAGTGGCAATCATTCGCACCGCTTCTCGTAAAGATGGAGGTTTTTTTGGTGGGGTGGGATTTTTGTTGACAGTGGCACATAAAGATTGCCATTCATCAGTTTCTAAAACAGCATCAGAGGATAAATCAGGGTGAACTCGTGAGGAGTAAGTTAGCCATAATAAACGCCAAGCGACAACAGAATAAGTGGCTAGTGCCATATTGATGCGGTCAGCAGTGGACAATTGTAATTGTTCAATTCTACACCCACTCTTTAGAGTGTAATGATAGCGTTCTATCAACCAACGATAGGTGTACCATTGCACACAACGCGCGGCATCTTCTAAGTTATGAATCTCAAGGCTGGTGAGCAATAACCAACTAATAGGATTGACTCCGGGTGGTGGATGATCTTCTGATGCCAGAATTACTTGTAACTTGACAGGTTTTAGCTGTGAACGCCCGATGTGATGTAATGGGACTTGGATATCAACACTAGTGAATCGAATTGTAAGTATCGCTTTTCTAGCACTATGTTCTGGACTGCGTTTGACCTCTGCTGTCAGTGTTCCATTGGGTTCAATTTGGCGGATTGCAAGATGTAGATATTTCGCACAATGGTCAACTTTGCGGTTGTGAGTCCCACGAATTAACAAATGGGAATTTTCTGAACGTTTGAGATTAAATAAGTCAAATATGTCTGCTTCTGAGTCACCTATTGTCACCACTTGAATCTCTGATGGGACTGAGCTTTGTGTGACTTCTAATCCATCTAACCAGCGCTGACTTTCTTTTAAAAGTGTTTCCCTTTGACGACGTTTTTTCGCTATGCCCAAATTTTCAGGTGGTCTAGCCCATACCTGCTGTTCAATAATTCCTAACGGCACTCCATTACTTGTGGCAGCAAATGTTGAATGTACTTTCAATCCTGATGATTGACGATGGTCAAGATAACCCACACCTTTAGTTTTGGGGTGGTCTGTTAAATCTATGTTTGTTGTGTCTTGAATCGCTAAGACTATTTGATGTTCTTTGATTCTTTCGATTGTGCTATTTATATGCCCTTGACGAATTTCACTGGCGGGAAAATATGGTGATTTCCAAAAGTTATATGCCGCTTTGGTTGCTGCCATATTTCCGCTCGCTTGTGGTACGCTGCTATCCGGCTGTGCGGCTAAGTCCTCTACTATCTTGATTAACCGCTTGTTTCGACGAAGGTCTCCTAGGTCTACCCCAGACAGTTCCTTGGCTGCCCACTTTTCCATGATTCCATTACCCGATTCTGTTCTCTCCACACTATACTTAGCAAGCTTTTTCCCTTTATATTAAGTATCTTGTTGGATTGTTAAGAAAGATGCGGGTAATGGATAGCCGCAAGCGAGGAGGGGAACTGGATTTCCGGTTAAATTCTGTTTTTAGTCCAGTAGTTTTTAGTCTAGTGGCGTGGCAAGCTTAAAGTAGTGCATTAGGCAAAAGCAGAAAACATTGATTTATCTCAATTTTCTCAAAAATCTATTGCAACATTTTAGCCTTGTCACGCCAGTAGTAGCGTGGCAAGCTTAAAATAGTGCATTAGAATCAACGATTTTGTGAGTTTCAAACACTGGGTAAAGATGTTTAAGTTTGATACGAGCATCATCAGTAGTAAAACGCCAAATAACTTTACCTGCGGTGCGGTTACGTTCGTTTTGCCAAGCGGTCAATTCTGTAGATAGTTGACAAATACTAGGAATTCGTCGGTCTAGGCACTGTTGGCTTAAAACGCTTAATTCAATCTCGGCAACATTGAGCCAGCTTCCATTGCGAGGAGTGTAATAAATCTCAAGTCTTCTAGCCAAGCGGTGAGCTTCTGGTGCGGGAAAAGTTTCGTAAAGCGATGCAATGCTATGAGTGTTGAGGTTGTCACATAGCAATTTGACCTTGGTGGCTTGGGGATAGTCTTCATCTAATAGTTGACGGACTTCTTCGGCCCAATCAACACGAGTCCGATGAGCGCGATTGCTGACACGTCGCCAACCTCTGATTGGGTCAAAAAACATGAACAAAGCTTGGACTCCTTCGCGAGTATAGTGATAATCTTCTTTTGCATCTTCACCCGGTTCCATTGGTTTTGGCTCATAAAGATGCCCTGTTAATTGTCTAGAAGCTTCATCCATACAGATTAAAGGTTCCAAATCACTATGTTCTTGGCTGTAGAGGTCTAAAACTACTTCCATTTGAGAGACAAAACGTGCTATATCCCGTTCGGGAATACAAAATCTTTCTGTTTTCCAGGGGCGTAATTTGTTTTTTTTAATGTCTTTCTAATCGTCTCCCTAGAAATTTCTATGACAATTTTTCGGTTTTGAATTTCTTGCGTCAGTAATCTTAGACTCCAGTGTGCTTGCCCCGTGGGAGGTTCAGAACAACATAATGCGATGATTTGGGCTTCAGTATAACCATCTATTTTGCTGGGATTTGGTGGTTTTAACCTCTGATAACGATTTAAGGCAGGTTCTTCTCCATTTTCAAGGAACCTCTTCCTAATTCTTGCCACCGTATTGCGATGAACCCTTAAGGCTATACTTATTTCTTCATCTGTCCATTTCTTCGTTGCACCCTCTCCCTCATCGCACATTAACAACACCTGTGCGTGCAATATTTTTTTGGCTGGGGCATATCCGTTGCGCGCGATCGCTTCTAATCTTTGTCTTTTTTCTGTATCTAATATTACTTTATCTCTCCGACCTCTCCCCATCAATTTCTCCTTTTTTTTCCTCCATTCTAATGCAACATTTTAAGCTTGTCACACCAGTAGTGGCGTGACAAGCTTAAAGTAGTGCATTAGGAAAAAGCCGAAAACATTGATTTATCTGAATTTTCTCAAAAATCTATTGCAACATTTTAGCCTTGCCACGCTAGTAGGGTGCGTTAGGACTAACGTCCATAACGCACCAGTAATTGAAGATGGTGCGTTGCGCTACGCGACAACACACCCTACACACGTACACGGTGGTTCCTTGGAAAGGGGAGGTAACTAGATTTTCCGGTCTCCCCCCTTTCCAAGCTACAGTGTACACAAATCCTGACCCAAAGAGAGTTTCCAGCCCTAAAAACCAGATTTAATCAAAAATCTTGTTCCCCTCCTCGCTTGCGGGGAGGGGCTAGGGGTGGGGTCTTATGACACAACAGACAATTCAAGACTTGTGTGTACACCGTAGCCTTTGCAAGGGGGGATTAAGGGGGGTAAAACCCGGAGTTCAAAGTTACTTTGAGGGCAAAGTTGTGAAAAAATGCCCGATTAGGTAAAGGGAACCACACAAAACAACTTGATGATTTGTGGAAGTGAATGCTGCTTCTAGGGCTGATGATAAATCTGGATGAGTTTCACACACTGATAATTCTGGACAGGTTTCACGAGCTATTTTGGCTAATTCCAGAGGATTGGCTGAACTGTGATCTGGTACTGGGACGAGATATAATTGGTCATGCGATGAGCGCAACAAAGCTTGAAAAATATCTTTATGCTCTTTAGTAGAAAGCATTCCCATCACCCAAGTTATTTTAGGGGTGTCTAAGCTATCTATATAATCTCGCAGTGCGTGGGCTGCGGCTGGGTTATGAGCGCCATCAATTAATAATTTTTGTTGTTTCCAACTCACCCATTGCATTCGCCCCGGCCATTGAGTTTTGCTCATACCATTCACAATGGACTCTTGACAAATCTCCCAACCTGTGTTTTGGAGAATTTCTACAGCAGCTAAAGCCAAGGCAGAATTAGTTAATTGTATTTGCCCATGTAATGGTAGAGGATATTTAAGGATGTGAGAATTTTTAATAGTTTTATACTCAGCCCATCTGGGAGATATTTGATGGGCAGGTTGAGGCTTAATATATGAGCATTGTAATTCTTGGGCGCGCGATCGCACCACATTTTCCGCCTCTGGTGGCAACTGCCCAACTATCACCGGACATCCTGATTTCAGAATACCAGCTTTTTCTCTAGCAATATCAGCTACAGTCGGTCCTAATTGCTGCCAGTGTTCACGGCTAATTGATGTAACTATTGTCACTAACGGCTGCTCACAAACATTAGTCGCATCCAAGCGCCCGCCTAAACCCACCTCTACCACAGCCACATCAACTTGAGCTTGAGCAAAATACAACCAAGCAGCTGCGGTAATCACTTCAAACTGAGTCGGGTACTCATCATCAGGTTGAATAGCGTCTTGAACTTGTAAGATTAATTGGCTAAATTCCTCAGAGGAAATTGGCTGTTTGTTGATGCTAATGCGTTCTGTCCAATGGACTAAATGAGGAGAGGTATAACATCCTGTACGATAACCAGCCTCAGTCAGTATAGAGTCAAGATAAGCACAAACCGAACCTTTGCCGTTAGTGCCGGCAACATGAATGACTGGAACTTGCTGGTGAGGGTTGCCGAGATTTGCCAACAGTTTGATAATGCGCGACAGTCCTAAATTAACGCCGAAACGCCCAAAGGGTTGGAGTAAAGAGTTGATATCCACAAGCAGAAGAGGCAGGGGGGCAGGGGAGAAGAAGCAGGGGGGCAGGGGGCAGGGGGCAGGGGAGAAGAGGCTTAGTTAGGAATAAGCACTCAGCACTTTGCAATAAAACCGGCTTCCCTTGATTAGAGAAACAGCCGGTTTTAGATGGATGATTGTGATTAAGCTTATGCTTCTTTGTTCAAAAAGTTTTGCACTTGTCTTAAAGCTGCGGCTCCAATGTTAAAAGCAGCCCAAGCACCAGCAATGGCAATTGGTGCAACAACGATGGCAATACGGTAATCGATATCCATTTCTAGAACCCCTCTTTTAAGTGAAAATAAAAGTCTTATTTATTGTCTGGTGTTACCTGACCAATATATAGTTATATTACAATGTTTTGAGCTATTTCTTTGGGTGAAAGCCGAGATCATTTCCTTTTCCCGCATGAACCAAAGCTAACTTTTTGTAACGTTCGGCGTGTTCGATCAATTCTGCGGCTTCCTCTGCGGAAATTTGGCGCAATACTTTACCGGGAACACCCACAACCAGCGAGTGGGGGGGAATGTTTTTAGTGACGACTGAGCCAGCTCCAATAATACTACCATGACCGACTCTGACCCCATCTAAAATAATCGCCCCAATGCCAATTAAGCAGCCACGTTCAATGTAGGCGGAATGAATGACAGCACGATGCCCGACGGTGACATGATCTTCTAAAATTGTGGGCAAACCTGGATCACCATGTAAAACTGCCCCATCCTGAATGTTTGTACATTCGCCAAGATCAATTCGTTCTACATCTCCCCTCACGACTGCACCATACCAGATGCTCGCCCCGGCTTGAATGTTTACCGAACCGATGATGACAGCGTTGGCTGCAATGAAGACTGCTTGAGAAAAATCGGGAGATGGCCAGTAAGAAACTGTAGACACGATAGAATATGAATATGGTACCCAGGAAACTCTTTGAAACTCTCACGTTTGAGGCTGGTTGCACAACCAGGATATCACGGTGTCAGGTCTCTCAACTGAGTCTGATGCTAGTGAAAATTGCTCATGCTGTAACTCCGTTTCTTTGCAGCAACGAGCCAGCCTTGAAAATAGAGAAGCCGAATTGTAAAATTCAACTCACTGGTGCTGGTGAAGACGAAACTATGTTTGTACGCACTTCATGATGAATCCAGGCTTGCAGTACCCTATATTTGGCCCTGACATTCAGTGTCCCCACTGTCGTCAGACTATTCCGGCGTTGACACTAACAGATACCTATTTGTGTCCCCGACACGGTGCTTTTGAGGCTGACCCTAAAACTGAAGAGTTAGTTCATCTACAGTCGGGTCGTCATTGGCGACGTTGGAATAATGATTGGTATAGACAGCATACCCATCCTGATGGGATTCGCTTTGAAATCCACGAGGCACTGGATAAGCTATACACTCAAGGTTACAGAGCAACACGAGTAATTATTGCTGCACGTTATCAGGAAATGATGAGTGGCTATTTAGAACGCAGCACTCCTTGGCGTTCTGGACAGCCGGAAACTACCTATGCAAGATTATACGGACTGCCTGTGGATTTTAGTCCAGATGGTGGGGAAGATCCTTGTTGGGATGTGATTAATTTTGATTTGGAAAAAGAGCCTGGTGTCCCTGTACGTTATCCTTATTTTCGCTTGTTTGAGTAAGGTGGGAAGTGCTGAGTGCTGAGTATAAACCCAGTGGCTATTAAATCAATCACCCCACCCCCAGCCCCTCCCCGCAAGCGAGGAGGGGAGCAATAATGACTAATGACTAGTGACTAATGACTAATGACTAAATTATGCACCATGCTTCGATTCGGACTGCGAATATTCATCGCGCGATCGCCTTTTATGAACAATTAGGCTTTACAGTTTGTGAACGCTTCACCACAGGTTATACTCTGGCTTGCTGGATGGAAGGGCTAAATGGCAGAATTGAATTAATCCAAATTCCTGAACCGAAACCAGCCCCGGATGCGTTTACAGATGAACATTATGTGGGCTATTATCATCTGTCTTTTGATTTAACTGATATTACATCAGATTTACCTAGCTGGTTGACAAATTTACAATTATGTGTAGATGCGGTGGCAGATTTACCACCCCTGAAAATACTATTAGAACCGACGCAGCAGCAAATAGGCGATCGCATCTGGGAGGTAGCTTTTATTGCTGATACTGATGGTTTACCTTTAGAATTTATTAGGTGTATGGCTACAATTAATAATTCGTAATTGAGGACTACTGAATAATAATGACTTGGTTATTTAAAGAAATTCAAAAAATTTTATACCCGTTTATTCTGGCTAGGCTGCAAACAATTCGGCGATTAACTGTAGTATTTTTGTTACTGTGCCTGGGTTTTGGGAGTAATGAGCAGGCGATCGCCGCTAATTCTCCAGACAATTTACTCAAACAACCAGCCACAGAAATTACAATTAGTTTAGGTAATTCTGCTAACGAACTCAAGTTTGAACCCGATTATTTAGAATTTGTCCCCGGTAAACGCTATCTACTGCGCCTGAATAATCCCAGCCAATTGAAGCATTATTTCACCGCCAAAGACTTTGCCGATGGTATCTGGACACAAAAAGTCCAAGCAGGCAAAGTAGAAGTTAAAGGCGCAATTCATGAACTAGAACTCAAGCCAGGTGGTGAAGCAGAATGGGTGTTTGTACCCATGAAACCAGGAAGCTATAAATTGCACTGTTCCATCCCAGGACATACAGAAGCAGGTATGATTGGTGAAATTGCTATCCGATGAGTGGGGAGTTACTTCGACTTACTTCGACTTCGCTCAGTACAAGTCGCTCAGTAACCGGGGGAGTGGGGAAAAGCCCAGTCAATCGTCAACCGTCCCCAGAATTAGCAGAGCCTGGAGCAAAAATACGTTAACTTAAATTATAGATATTGTTTTTCAATTAAGAAAAAATCCGGCGATTGTAGTAGTAAAACATCAGTAATTATTCACTCCCCATGAACATTCTCACTAATTTGCTTGCTCAAAAAACCCAGCCTAAACCTGCACAAAAACAACGTCGGGGTATTGAAATTAAATCGCCGCGTGAAATTGACATTATGCGGCAATCAGGAAAAATTGTCGCTACTGTACTCAAAGAAATTTCTGAAATGGTAAAACCAGGAATGAGTACAGCAGATTTAGATGCTTATGCAGAAAAACGTATCCGCGAAATGGATGCTACACCCAGCTTTAAGGGATATCACGGTTTTAAGGGTTCTATTTGCTCTAGTATTAATAATGAAGTCGTGCATGGCATTCCCAATGCTAAGAAAGTAATTCGCACTGGGGATGTATTAAAAGTAGATACAGGTGCTTATTATCAAGGTTTTCATGGTGATTCCTGCATTACAATTGCCGTGGGTGAAGTAACACCAGATGCTGCTAAATTAATTCGCATAGCTGAAGAAGCTCTTTTTAAAGGTATTGAACAAGTCAAAGCAGGCGCTTATTTGCTGGACTTGGCAGGAGCAATAGAAGACCATGTAAAAGGTAATGGTTTCAGTGTAGTTGAAGAATTTACCGGACATGGTGTTGGTCGGAATTTACACGAAGAACCATCAGTTTTCAACTTCCGCACCCGCGAAATGCCCAATGTGAAACTTCGCGCCGGGATGACCTTAGCAATTGAACCAATTTTGAATGCAGGTTCTAAGCACACCAGAATATTATCTGACAGATGGACGGCTGTAACTGTAGATAATTCCCTATCCGCCCAGTTTGAGCATACAGTCTTGGTGACAGAAACAGGTTACGAAATTTTGACAGACCGCACAAAAGTTTAAATCAGTTATCAGTTATCAGTTATAGGACTCATATTGGATTTATGAAACACACCCTACATATACTTGATAACTGTTCACTGTTCACTGATATAGCGGTATCGACTTCAATGAAGTACATCATAGCCCCCTCCTCGCTTGCGGGGAGGGGGTTGGGGGTGGGGTTCTTGTATCTCACTTAACTGATAACTGTTAACTGTTAACTGATAGATGAGGTTTTATGACTCAAGCCATAACCAAACCCAAAGTAGTAACTTATGCAGAGTTTGTCGAGTGGAAACCTGAAGGTAGACGCTATGAATTACATGATGGAGTAATTTTTGAAATGCCACAACCATTAGGAGAACATGAAGAAGTTACAGGGTTTTTAGCCAGAAAAATCACTGTAGAATTTGACAGATTGGATCTTCCCTATACTATCCCTAAACAAGCATTAGTTAAACCACCTGAAAGCGAATCAGCTTATTTACCAGATGTTTTGATATTGAACCGGGCTAATTTGGTAAATGAAGAGTTGTGGAAAAAACAATCAACTGTTACTCAAGGTGCATCAGCGCCATTGGTGATTGAAGTGGTTAGTAGTAATTGGCGAGATGATTACTACAAAAAGTTAGCTGATTACGAGGAAATGGGTATTCCTGAATATTGGGTAGTGGATTATCTAGCTTTAGGGGGAAGAAAATTTATCGGTAATCCCAAACAACCGACTATTTCTGTATACCAACTCATTGAAGGTGAGTATCAAGTTAGCCAGTTTCGGGGAAGCGATTGCATTCAATCGCCAGTGTTCCCAGAGTTAAATTTGACTGTGGATCAAATTTTTCAAGTAGGAAGTAATTTGTAATCTTTTCTGCAAGCAGTTTTCATGTTGAGTTGGATAAAAACTTAATCTTTAATGATAATCTTAATACTTGCATAGCTAGTTTTATAAGTAGGAAGCATTTCTTGAGCTTGTTGATAAATAGAGACACTTTTGGGAATATTTTCTAAAATATTGATTGCTTGCTGTAATTTATTTTTTGCTTCGGTTAAATTTGACAATGATTGAGGTGAACTTTTTACAAAAAAAGTAGCTTCTGTTGCCAACTTTTGGGCTTGTTGGAAATTTTCTTGGGCTTGTTTTTCGCTTAATGCTCTTTTATTGATAGCAGTTCGGTTAAGGCGATAGACAACTAATCTCTCAGTTGCGGGAGTATACACAGATGTACCTTCAGGGATAGTGGTTAACAATTCTATTGCTTGTTCCCATTTGGTTTCTGCTTGTTCCCATAGGCTTAAAGAATGCGGCGGATTTTTTACCAAATTGGAAGCTTCTAAACCAAGTCTGAGGGCAGATTTAAAGTTAGTAGCTGCTGTGGTTTCCTGACTGGAAATCAATATTGTTTGCTGAAAAAATGGAACTTTGTGATTAATTATCCAGCCACTAAAAACCAAGAATAGTAAACTTGAAACTATGGTTAAATTCAGAGGAAATACTTTTGATGATCTATTTTTTGGTATGACTTTTTTTGGATGATGAATGATTGCTTTTGGCGGAGTTTCTGGTTCTGGCGGAGTTTCTGGTGTAAACTGTCTCAGTGAATGTTCTGCCTGTTGTGTTAAAGTATTAATCTTGATAATTAAAGTATTAATAGTTTCCTGTAATTTTTCAGATTCATTGAGAATATCTGTTAATTCATGAAATTTACCATCACTAGATATAATTAATTCTTGATCATCATCCCACCATTCTAAGCTCAAGCCAGATTTACCACAAAAAGATGATACACCTAACAAAATTGTTAACAAATCAGGGCTACTCTTAATTGTATTAAAAATATAATTTAATTTCTCTTTTACCTGCAAAGCTTCTGCTTGAGTATTGTTAAGTTGCTGGAGTTGCTGCTGTAAAATCTCAGGGTTGGTAAATGCTAAGTTAAATTTTAAGTTTTGACTAACTTTTTGCACTTGAACAGGTAAATTGGCATAATGACTATCAGAATTTAGTTGACTGACTAATTCAGGTTTATTTAAAATATCGGCAGATATAACATGAAGAAGATCACCCCATTCAATCCAATAATCAATTTTTGATTGTAAGTCATTAAGTGATATTTCTGTGTAAGGATTGCCAAATTTTGCGGTAATATATTTTGTTCTAGCATTAGTATCTGTCTCTAATACACAAATATGAGTCAGAAACAGACTTGCTATTGTACCAATACGAGGGAGGGTATGAATTGAATAATTATTAAGTTTGACAAAGCTGAGTTCTTCAATAATGGTTTTTTGCTGGAGACGTAGTTGATCCTGAATATTATTAATCAGGATAATTTGTTCCATAATTTCGTGTGAATTCCCAAGATTCAACTTCAGATGAAGAACAAGTTGGGGTAATTCATCAAAAATTTTTTCTAAGTTAGCCATAAATATCCCTTGGCGATTTGTCGAAATTTGATCCGAAACAATTAAAATAACTATGCAGTAATAAGAATGTCACCCTGCCTATTCAAGTTATGCCTTGTGATTGATTGACAAATTTGAGGATCTATATATTACATGATTCCCGGACATGGGATAAAAGTAACGATTTTCCGGGAAAAATTTCAGCAATTGACAAAATAGCCCATCAACTAACTTATGAATGAAATTGATTTAGCTTTTACCCCAGCCCTAGAATTAGCCAACTTGATTCGTCGCCGGGAAGTGTCGCCGTTAGAGTTGGTGGAATTATATTTAGACAGGATTTCGCAATTGAACCCCCAACTGGGAAGTTACTTTACGGTGGCAGCAGAATTGGCGATCGCAGATGCTAAAGTCAAAACAGAGACACTGACAACTACCTCAGAACTACCGCCATTTTTTGGTGTGCCGATTTCCATTAAAGACCTCAATGCCGTGGCAGGGATACCGTGTAATTACGGTCATCCAGCATTAATAGAAAATATTCCTAACTACGATGATGGGGTAGTAACTCGGATTAAGCAAGCTGGATTTACTATTCTCGGTAAAACTGCCACCTCAGAGTTAGGTTCTTTTCCTTACACTGAGCCTACAGGTTTTCCCCCAGCTAGAAATCCTTGGAATTTAGAATACACTCCCGGCGGTTCCAGTGGCGGCGCAGCAGCAGCCGTAGCAGCAGGATTATGTGCGATCGCGCAGGGTTCCGATGGTGGCGGTTCAGTGCGGGGGCCTGCGGCTTGCTGTGGTTTGGTAGGCATCAAACCATCACGCGGTAGAGTCACTCATGCGCCCGTAGGCAATCGCCTAGCGGGAATTGCTACCAATGGACCAATTGCCCGGACTGTGGCTGATGCTGCTGCCCTTTTAGATGTCATGTCTGGCTACTTCACCGGTGATCCTTACTGGTTGCCTAACCCTGAACCCTCATTTCTCGCTGCTACTACCGAAAAACTCGGTAAATTGCGAATTGCCTTTAGTACAAATATCCCTCCCTTGGGCGAGGCTGATGCTAATTGTCAGCAAGGGGTACTGCAAACAGTCAAATTATTAGCAGAATTTGGTCACACAATAGTAGAGAAATGCCCTGATTTGACTGATTTAGTCGAACCTTTTCAAACCGTCTGGCAAGGTGCGGTAGCGGCTTCTGGAATCCCCATTGAGGCGTTACAGCCAGTGAATCAGTTGCTGTTCTCGCGCACAGGTTCCGTGGGTGAATACCTCCGGGCTGTTTCCCAAATGCAAATTGTTGCTAGGCAAATTGTGGCGTTTTTCGATACCGTAGATGTACTAATATTACCCGTTTATCTGCATTCCCCGATTCGGGTGGGAGAATGGGCTAATTTGAGTCCAGAAGAGACATTCCAAAAAATTATCCACTGGGTTGCACCTTGTCCAGCCTTTAACGCTACCGGACAACCTGCGATCGCACTTCCGGTAGGATTTGATAGTCATGGCTTACCCATGAGTGTACAGCTGATTGGCAAACCTGCGGCAGAGGCGACTTTAATCAGTCTGGCGGCGCAACTAGAAGCCGCAAATCCCTGGATTCAACATCGTCCCGCCTTGGCAACTGTAGCTTAATTATGCAGGCATCTTTAGCACAACTCTCAGAAATTATCGTGTTTGCTGGATTAGAAACCGCAGACAAGTTAAAACTGCAACCTGACACCTTGGTGCAAAGTTACAGCAAAGGAGAGATTATTCTGCATGAAGGCGATCGCCTACCCGCAAAGTTATATGCTGTAGTCAGTGGTGCAATTCAAGTCACCAAAACAGCAACCACAGGCAAAGAAACCATTTTGCGGGGACTAAATGCTGGGGAAATTTTCGCCGCACCTGCACTTTTAGGAAATGGGATTTCACCAGCAACCGTAACTGCTGAATGCGATTGTGAAATTCTCACCGTCCAACGTGATGCTTTACTCCAAGCCATCCAAAATCAACCAGAAATTGCCTTACGGATGTTGATGGTTTTTAACACTCGGATTCAGCAACTACATGAAACAGTACATGGATTAGTTTCCGAAAGAGCAATTATTCGCCTGACTAGATTAATCCAATATTTTGCTGACACATCAGGAACCGAAACTAGTTCCCAAGGTGAGATTTTAAAAGTTAAATTAACTTACTATCGGATGGCGCGGAGTATTGGGATTACTTACGAAGAATGTCTGCGATTAATTAAAAGTTTAAATTCCGTAGTTGCCTATAGTCGGGGTGGTAAAATTATTATATTGGATAGGGAGAAATTAGAGGCGATCGCATCTGGAAATATAGATGATTAAATCATAATTGTAGGTTGGGCTGACGTAACCAAACCCAACATCATTGGCAGCGTTGGGTTGCGCTGCGCTTAACCCAACCTACGTCTAATACATTATTTTCGCTGTGTCAGTCTACCACGTTGTAGCCTTTCCTAATAATACAAACTATATACAATATATATCTATCATAGCCCCCTCCTCGCTTGCGGGGAGGGGGTTGGGGGTGGGGTTCTTGTATTGTTCCCAATAGTCATAATTATTCACATTTAATTAAATCTAGTTGTAATGAACCGGCTCATCACAACTAACTTTTATCCTACTTCAACCAACTGCTAAATTTAACCTCTCTTGTTCACGAGATGCGACAACTAAAACTAAACAAAGTGCAGCCACAGCCTTTTGCCATTCTTGTCTAATGCACTCATCTTCCACACCTGCAAACACGCCCACCAACCGAGGAATAGCAGCTTCTAAAGCCTGTCCGGGAACTGGACGATGCAACTCAACTAAACGAGTTAAACTTTCTTGATTATTTACAAAATCAATTACCCATTTTGTCGTATGATCTGGGCTATCAGGAACGCGGTTGACACCTAACTCGCTTTTCAGCCAGTGGTAAAAAGGCGGTAATTCTTTCGCTAAAACTGCCCCGGCTGTAGGTAAAGTTTCTCTGAGCAAATTGGTATCTAAACTATTTAGTTTTGCTTGTACTTCAGGTGAATTAAGTAACTCAATTAGGGATTTTGTGAAGATAGCTTCTAATTGAATTGGAGAAATATCTAAGTGCTGGGTGAAAGTTGAAATTAACATTGACATTTGGTAAAGTTCCTATTATTTATCTACTTTTTCAGAAAGTGTGAGTAAAAAAGCTAAATTTTCCTCTGCTTTTAAAGCGTGAGGTGCATGAGCAGGCATAAATACAAAAACCCCAGGTTCAAGGGTAATATCTTCGCCTAATAAGGTGAGTACACCTCTACCTTCCAAGACATTAACAGTTGCATTGCGAGTAGAAGTATGCTCAGAAATATCAGTTGTAGCTGCTAAACAAAATAAAGTATATTGACAAGCTTTATCTTGAGTTATCACCTTGCTGAGAACGCCAGAATGAGGATATTCAATTTGTTCTCGCAATTGGGTAATTAGAGATTGGTTTTTTGTTATTTGATTAGTCATATTTTTTAGGTTTTGATTTGAGGTATTTTCAGGATTAATATCAAATCTGCATGATAGCTGGTGTGGTGTAGTTTGGAGGAATGTTCGCGTAGCGTGCGCGCAGCGCATACCGCAAAGTACACAAAGAAGAAATGAAGGAAGGAATTAAGGAAATGGTATGGCTAGCTATTGAGCAACAGCGCACAGAATGATATAGCCTAATTCTTGATGGTATTTTTGGAAAATATGGCGCATTTCTAATACTCTTCTGCGGATAGATTTTTGCGTCAGAATATTCCACAAAATCTGGATGGTGTTAAAAATACCTTCATCTTGAAACATCTTCCTTAAGTCCAATAAACTCATCTTTCCAGTTTGATGTTTATCTACTTCTAATCCTGCTTCTGCACAAGCCCCAATCCAGTTATCGGCTGAAAGTGGTGTAGAATTAACTCGAATTACTTTTGCTAAATCTGCACTAATTTTTTCTTCTTTGTCAGTTGCTAATAATTCATGGGAGAGAAACTTACCTCCTGCTTTCAGTCGGTTGTGAATTCCCTGCAAAATCTTGGCTTTTCCGGCTGGAGACTGCATTGTGAGAATGGCTTCAGCTAAAACATAATCAAACTTTTCTGGTATGACATCCAGATGAAAAATATCACCTTCAATGATTTCAATTTGGTTTTCTAAACCAGCAGCGCAGACGTTTTCACGCGCACGAACTACACTCTCAGGATTTTTTTCTATCCCTACTACTTTCACATGGTAGCGTTGCGCTAGAGATATTGCACTGTATCCAAAGCTAGAAGCTAATTCTAAAACTGTTTCACCGGGCTGAAAATTCGCCCATTGGCATAATTTTTCTGTTGCTATTCTTCCACCAGGACGCAGATATTTTTTACCTGCTGCGGCTAAAACTTGGTGTCCCGAAGCTGTTTGGAAATTGAGGATAGCGTTGGTCATCTCTGTAACCCTCCGAACTGCTTATATCCTCAATTTGTCATAAATTTATGCTGCTGTCTTTGAGGTAGCTCAAAGAAGGAAATTATCTTTTACAGTTTGCACCTTGGGGAGTAGCATCAGGATAGAAGGTAACTATAGCCTGTTGTCTCCGCACAAAAACTTTAGGAAAAGTTTTGCCAGTATCTTGGTCTCGGAGATTAAAAATACACGCTCCTTCAGAATTTCCTTGGAGCTTAAAAATTTGGGTAGCATCTACAAGCAATTCTTGAGCATTACTCAGATAACTATAGCCTTTAATCACATCTGTAAATGTGCGGTTTCCTTGGTTAATTACCACACCCATTGTATAAATGACACCAGGAACAACTTCCTCACGCCTCTGATTATTCGGTAAGCGTCCGCCAATTCCTTGATTTTGTAACTGTAAATATCTCCCATAAAAATGCAAGCCACCAATTTTATTATCGCTCTTAAGTTCGCCACAAAAAATATGTTCAAACCCCCGATTTTTAAACCAAACATCGGTTAAATCTGCGATAAATTGGGTTTTATTCCTGCGTCCTGGACGAATTTCGCCGCCGCTAACTGTTTGAAGTTTCTGTAATACACCTGGGTAAGAGGACAACAACTGTTTAAATTTATTCCGGTTAACTCTTGTTCCTATGGGACCACAGATATTGAGAACAGCTTTGTCAAAGGGATTTAGCAGTGGTGCGGGTGGTGTTATGTCTAATCTCTGCCCTCTGGGGAATCTTACAGGAATCGGGTTATTGATATTATCGAAAAATGGCAACAGTTTAGCTGGTGGCTGAGACTGTGCTTGTGCTGTATTTTGCATCCCCAGGAAGCAAGCCAGGAATAATAGACTTATCAGCCTGTGATGTTGCTGCTTTGCCGGGTTAAGGTGTGTTTTTGGCATATTTATTGATTGGTAAACTGACTTGGAAGGGAATACTCAAATTATAAGTTAAGTCTTTTATATACCAATATTCATGGAAATTGTCGAAGAAACGCGTACTAGATTACGACTCAAGCACCGACCGATTCGTGTATGGTTGTTTGGAGGGTCATTTTTTATTGGCTGTTTGGTTTTTTTAATTTACTTCTTGTGGTTTGAATTTGCAGCCGCTAGTCTTACTTGTCAACGCCCTTTATCTAATGAAATTAACTGTGAATTGAGGCGGTCTAGTTTGCTGGGAAGGAGACAGAGGCTAAGAATTTTTGATATTCATAGCGCATACGTAAAAACCACCAGAAGTAGCAGGAGTAAAATTTATCGCGTCGTCATTGTGACTCCTGTGGGAGAACGGGAACTGATATCTAGTCGGAACTATGGAAACAATCAGCGAGATTCCCAGCAAATTAACACCTTTATTAATTCTGGACAAATGTCTTTATTGGTAGCACAAAATCAACGTCAACTACTGTTTGTTAAAAATGTAAGTATGTTAATTGGAATAGCTATTAGTGCTGTTGCATTAACAACACCTATGACTAATTGTATTTTCTACAAAAGTCTGAATCAGGTATTTATAGAGCGAAAAAGTTTACGTGTTCAGCAAGTTATTGAGGAACCACTAGAAAATATTCTGCGTTTGGAGATTCGAGATAAGCAATTTAAATATGGTAAACGTTATCGCATTGTGATTGTGCTGCAATCTTTCGATGAGATTCCCATTAATCCCGAATATACTGATGAAAAAAGCGTCCGCTATGCTGTAGCTAGGATAAATTCTTTTTTGGGTTATTCGTAGGGGCGGGTTTACCAATATCCCCGTAAATGATGAATGATATCTGTACAGCACTTCCCGGTGTTATGAGGTATAAGAACCCCACCCCCAACCCCCTCCCCGCAAGCGATGAGGGGGCTAAGATGTACCTTATTTAAACTTTCTTTAACCAGCTAAACATGGCGCGTAGGTCTTTGCCGACTTCTTCAATGGGATGTTCGGCTTCTTGGCGACGCATGGCGGTAAATCCTGGTTTACCAGATTGATTTTCTAAGACAAATTCTCGTGCAAATTGCCCAGATTGAATTTCGCTGAGAATTTTCTTCATTTCAGCTTTGGTGTTGGCGTTGACAACACGGGGTCCACGGGTGTAGTCGCCATACTCGGCTGTGTTAGAAATGCTATCGCGCATTTCGGCTAGTCCGCCTTCTACAACTAAGTCTACTATTAGTTTGACTTCGTGGAGACATTCAAAGTAAGCCAATTCTGGTTGATATCCAGCTTCTACTAAGGTTTCAAACCCAGCTTTAATTAAGGCGCTTAAACCACCACACAATACTGCTTGTTCACCAAACAAATCGGTTTCGGTTTCTTCGCGGAATGTGGTTTCCAGAATACCGGCGCGTGTACCACCAATACCTCTAGCGTAAGCCATGGCGCGATCGCGTGCCTGACCACTAGCATTTTGATAAACTGCAAACAGGGCTGGTACGCCTTGTCCTTGTTCATAAGTCCGGCGCACCAAATGTCCTGGTCCTTTGGGTGCTACCATTACCACGTCTACGTTAGCAGGTGGTACAACTTGTCCAAAGTGAATATTAAAACCGTGGGCGAAGGCGACAACGTTTCCTGCTTCCAGATTTGGTTCAATTTCTTCTTTGTAAACTGTCTTTTGGACTTCATCAGGTAATAAAATCATGATGAAATCAGCAGCTTTCGCAGCATCGCCGACAGATTTCACAGTTAAACCAGAGGCTTCGGCTTTTGCTGCTGACTTACTACCCGGATATAGTCCCACAATTACGTTCAAACCACTATCTTTGAGATTAAGGGCGTGAGCATGACCTTGGGAACCATAGCCAATAATGGCAATCGTTTTTCCAGCCAAAAGGTCTAAATTGGCATCTTCGTCATAATACATCCGGGCCATAGTGCATCTCCTGTCAGCAGCATTGTCATTAATTAGCAGCTTTCGATTGTACCTTAAATCAGTGGACAGTGAACAGTGAACAGTTATCACGCAGATTATGTCTCTTAACTGATAACTGATAACTGATAACTGATTAAGAAGTGGCTTGATCGATTTTTTGCACTTCGGCTTCTGATAGTTTTACATTGACAGCAGTTACTGTGTCTTCAATGCTGGAAACTTTGCTAGCGCCAGGAATGGGCAATATACATGGGGATTTGGAACGCAACCATGCTAAGACGATACAGTATAATGATACTTTTTTTTCTTGGGCTAATTGCGCGATCGCCTGAATATCTGGCAAGTTGGCATGACGACGCATTCCCCCAAAGGGACTCCAAGGCAAAAAGGTGATTTTTTCCTGTTCACAATATTGCAATACGCCATCGGTTTCTGGCTCTCTGTGCCAAGGACTGTATTGATTCTGCACAGAGACAATATCTACTACATCCCGTGCTTGTTTGATTTGCTCTACAGAAAAGTTAGAAACTCCCACAAATCGAATTAAACCCGCTTCTACGGCTTCTTTGGCTGGTGCGAGGGATGCTTCTATGGTAAAATTAGGATCTGGAGAATGGTATTGCCACAAATCAATGGGTTTATCTCCTCCGAAAATTTCAAAGCTTTCGCGAATTGTTTGGCGTAAATGGTCTGGATTGCCGTTACGTCCCCAACTACCATCAGGTCGCATTAAACCGCCTTTGGTAGCGACAATGACTTGACTAATATCACCTTTGTAAGTTGTCAGGGCTTGGTGAATTAGTCGCTCATTGTGGTGCTTATCTGATTCATCTTTGCAGTAAGAATCGGCAGTATCAATAAATGTAATACCTAAATCTAAGGCGCGATGAATGACTGCAATTGATTGGGATTCAGGAGGACGGTCATAAATTGACATGGGCATTCCACCCAAGCCGATTGTACTCACATATACACCTGTGTTTCCTAGTTGTTTAGTTTCCATGTTTTTCGTTTTAGTTTGCAATACCATTACCTAATTTAGTAATTACTTAGGGATTTTTGACAATTCATCTATGGGGTGGTTTATCGAATAGCAAGAAAGATCCCCGACTTCTTCAAGAAGTCGGGGATCTGAGCCTCTTTTGTGTTACATAAATCGCAACCATACCAAGTTTGAGTTGTTTCCCCAGCCATACTGAAATTAGTTTCACCTATCTGGGGGTTGATTATGCAAGTCTCGACGAAATCGCCACAAAAATCTGTTGTGTTGGTGAGTGCTTTATTGGGTGGGGTGATATTTAGTAGTTGTGCTTCTTCTGTGCAGCCATCTTTGGATTCGGCTTTGTCTTCGAGCGCTCGCCTTGAGAATTCAGCCGCAGCACCACCTACAATTAGTGAAAGTATGCCCCAACAGGCGGAAGCTGCACCAGTACCCCGCGCCCGGCCTCAACTGATTAAAAAGGCTGCAATGACTGTAATTGTTGACTCTGTTAGTCAGAGTATCGATGCTGTCTCCCAAATTATTAATCAACAACAAGGGGATTTAATCAGTTTAAACGAACGTCAGCCGACACGGGAAACTTCTCGCCATACTGCATCAATGACGCTGCGAGTTCCCCAAAACCTTCTAGAACCTACCATCAAAGAATTAGCTAAATTAGGCACTGTGAGTAATCGTAATATTACCGCAGAAGATGTGGGCGATCGCTTGGTGGATTTCCAAGCCAGATTAAATAACCTGCAACGAACTGAAGCCAATTTGCAAAAAATTATGGATCGGGCGGGTTCCATTAGAGATGTGCTAAGTGTTGCTCAACAATTGAATAACGTCCGACAATCCATAGAACAAATTGATGCTCAATTAAAAAGCTTAAAAAATCAAGTTGCATACTCCACCATTACCCTGAACCTAGAAGCAGCGATATCTAGCAGCAGTCCCCAGATTACCTTAGCATCCCAAATTCAAGAAACCTGGAATAACTCCACTGATTCATTAGGTAAATTGAGTGTAGGCTTGTTGAAATTGGGTATTTGGTTCATGGTTTACAGTCCCGTGTGGTTCATTTTAGCTGCGGGTATCTATGGCGTTATTCGTTGGCGACGAACCCAGAGGTCAATTTTGGCAGATATCCCAGAATCAACTCATTCCGATTAACGAATTTCCTGAAATCACATAATGAGTTTACAGTTTGTACTAATTAACACGAAACAATGAGGCTGATGAATGTCAAGATCAAAAGGAGGAAGCCAAGAGTATTGAAATTAATATGCCAGAACTACGCGAATCCATCGCTCAACACTACCACGAACGGACTAAATACGATCCTGAGACTCTAGCCTCTAAATCTCAGGGGTTAGACTGGGCTAAACAGCCAGTCCCGTTTAAAGAGTACAAAATTGGGACAACTTTCGACCTCAAACCCTACATCCAAGACACATCAGAGACATTTGCTAATAACCCAGATGCACAATGGTGGCAAAGACTTTCAAGGTTATTATTCCGCAGTTACGGACTAACGGCAAGAATGCCTTCAATGGGGAGTGCGGTATATTTACGCGCTGCGCCCAGTGCAGGGGGGTTATATCCGGCGGAAGTGTATCTAGTTTCCCGTGGTACGCCGTTATTACCACCGGGATTATATAACTACCAATGTCGGACTCATTCTTTAATGCACTATTGGGAAAGCGATGTTTGGCCAGCTTTGCAAGAAGCTTGTTTTTGGCATCCAGCCGTTGAAAATACCCAATTGGCAATTGTCATAACTGGGGTTTTTTATCGTTCAGCCTGGCGATATGAAGATAGAGCCTATCGTCGCATATTTTTAGATACAGGGCATCTGCTGGGCAATATAGAGCTAGCTGCGGCGATGAATGACTATCGCCCACACTTGATTGGTGGTTTTGTGGATGAAGCTATCAATGATTTACTATATATAGATTCGCAACAAGAAGGTGCGATCGCTGTCCTACCTCTGGCAGACTTATTAGATGTGCAACAAAATTTACCAGTGGGATGTACAGCCTTACCCTCAGCCAGCGAAACTAATTATCCACCCATTCCCGATGGTGAACTGCTGAAATATTTTCATCGTCGCACTCAAATTCAACCAAGTGTAACTGGTAAGGTGAATTTACCAAGAGTTAAGTCAGAGAAAATCTTGGAAGATAAATACAATTTTCCTTTCTGTCTAAAAATTCCCACAGCTACCACACCGATTTCCTGGGGAACAAAACTGGCAGATTTGGAAACCACCATGTACAAGCGACGTTCTACCCGCGCCTACAGTGGTGATGATTTAAGCTTCGATGAACTCAAAAGTTTACTCGATTTCACCTATCAACCACAAAATTACATCGACCAAGGTTTAGATAGTTCTCCAGACTATTTTGACCTGAATTTAATTGAAACATTTATTGCTGTGAGTGGGGTGAAAGGTTTGGAGTCAGGCTGTTATTATTACGCACCTAAAGCCCAAGAATTAAGACAAATTCGCTTCAAAAACTTCCGACGAGAGTTACACTTTCTTTGCTTGGGGCAAGATTTAGGCAGAGATGCAGCCGCCGTGTTGTTTCATACAGCTGATCTTAAAACTGCGATCGCACAATATGGCGATCGCGTTTACCGTTATTTACATACAGATGCGGGACATTTAGGACAAAGGTTGAACTTAGCCGCAACTAACCTGGGTGTAGGTGTCAGTGGTATCGGTGGCTTCTTCGACGACCAAGTAAACGAGATTTTAGGCATTCCCTCAGAGGAAGCTGTGATATATGTGACAACACTGGGAAGACCAAGGTAATCAGTTATCAGTTATCAGTTATCAGTCAAGAGATATAATTAACCTCATGATTTGTTAACTGTTTCATAGCCCCCTCCTCGCTTGCGGGGAGGGGGTTGGGGGTGGGGTTCTTTGATCTCAGAACCGCCATAACTGATTTCAAACCTCAGCTTGCAGAAGGAACACAAAGGCAATTTTCCAACTGCGACATCAGAGTTTCACGATCTAAATCTTGACCAATGAATACTAACTGAGTTTTCGGCTTACCCTTCCATTGGTCATCATCCAAAGTAAAGCGTTTACCGCAAAGGTGGAAAATATGACGGTTGGGACTTTCTTCAAACCAGATAATTCCTTTAGCCCGGAAAATGTTTGCGGGTAATTGATTATCTAAGAAATATTGAAATTTCCTAATCCCCAAAGGTTGGTCAGTTTGGAAAGAGATGGAAGTAAAACCATCATTTTCTAAATGGTGGGAATGATCATGGTGATGGTGTTCATGATCATGCTCATCGTGTTCACATTTTGAGTGATCATGATCATGGTGTTCATGGTCGTGGTCATGCTTATCTGGTTCATCAAAATACTTTTCAGAGGCAAACAGACCCACGCTGAGAATTAAAGGTAATGGAACTTGCGATCGCTCTGTGCGGATAATTCTAGCACCTTCTTTGACATCATTGATTTTGCGTTCCAAATCATTCAAGGCCGCCTCATCAACCAAATCTGCTTTATTCAGGATAATTATATCACCATAGGCGATTTGACTATATGCCGCCTCAGAGTTAAATAAATCCAGACTGTAGTTAGCTGCATCTACGACAGTAATAATGGAATCGAGACGAGTTAAATCTCTTAGTTCTGTACCGAGAAAGGTTAAAGCCACTGGTAACGGGTCAGCTAATCCTGTGGTTTCTACCACCAAATAATCAAGATTTTCTTGGCGTTCTAAAACTTGGTAAACTGCATCTACTAAATCATTATTAATAGTGCAGCAAATACAACCGTTGCTGAGAGCAACCATATTATCTTCTGTGGAGACAATTAGCTCATTATCAATGCCAATTTCTCCAAATTCATTCACTAATACCGCAGTTTTTAACCCTTGTTGATTACTGAGGATATGATTTAATAAAGTTGTTTTCCCACTACCCAGAAAACCAGTAATAATTGTAACTGGCATTCCTTGCTTGGGTGCATCCATTGCTGTATATTCGGAACTAACTACTGATTGCATAGTGCTGTTATCAAATATCAAAAAGTTAAGTAATTCGTAATTGGTAATTACGCTAGTATGAGGGGTTAATTTTTCGGGAGGGGATGGTTGATTTCTGCCTTGCCGTACTAGCATAGGGATGATGGGCTGTGATTGCAGCTGTTTTACCCTATTATTACTCGAAACTACATCGCTGCGCTGCATACCCTTGGCTAACCCCAGTCTAAAATTCTCAAGCCCCTTAATCTAAAATCTAAAATCTAAAATCGTATGACCCTAACCCTTTACAATACTCTCACCCGTCGTCAAGAAGCATTTGCAACAGTGGAACCAGGCAAGGTTAAAATGTACTATTGCGGTGTGACGGTGTATGATTACTGCCATTTGGGTCATGCCAGAGCTTGTATAGTGTGGGATGTAGTGCGTCGATACCTCCAGTTTATCGGTTATGAGGTGCGTTATATCCAAAATTTTACCGATATTGATGACAAAATTCTCAAGCGATCGCGCGAAGAACATTCATCGATGGAAGCTGTTGCAGAACGTTATATCAACGCCTACTTTGAAGATATGGGACGGCTGGGAATTAAGGAAGCTGATGAATATCCCCGTGCGACTCACGCCATGAATGGGATTCAGCGCTTAATTCATGAGTTGGAAAATAAAGGTTTTGCTTATCCGGCTGACGGTGACGTTTACTATGCAGTCCGGCAGTTTAATGAATATGGTAAGCTTTCTGGGCGCAAATTAGAAGATATGCAAGCCGGAGCAAGCGATCGCGTACAGATAGCAGATCCAGAATATCAGAAAAAGAAAGACCCCTTTGATTTTGCCCTGTGGAAAGCCGCCAAACCAGGAGAACCGGCTTGGGAATCACCTTGGGGCGCAGGTCGTCCGGGATGGCATATTGAATGTTCGGCAATGGTGCGCGATCGCCTGGGTGAGACAATAGATATTCATGCTGGTGGTGCTGACTTAATTTTTCCCCACCATGAAAACGAAATCGCCCAATCAGAAGCCGTCACAGGTAAACCCCTCGCAACTTACTGGCTACATAACGGCATGGTGAAAGTTGATGGTGAGAAAATGTCCAAATCCTTGGGTAATTTTACCACCATTCGGGACTTGCTGAATCGAGATATTGAGCCAATGGCGGTGCGGTTATTTGTTCTAATGGCACAATATCGCAAACCTATTGATTTTACTGATGATGCGATCGCAGCTGCAACTAACGGCTGGCATACCCTCAAAGAAGGTTTGCTATTTGGTTATGAATACGGGGGAGTGGGGAGTGGGGAGTGGGGAGTAGGGAGTGGGGAAAAGCTAACTTCGGAAATTCACATCCAGCGTTTCCAGGAAGCTGTAAATGATGACTTTAATTTTCCCGGTGGTTTAGCAGTCTTATTTGAATTAGCCAAGGAACTGCGCCGCCAAGGAAATATTATTGTGCATCAAGGGAAAACCGAAACATCTCCAGAAGAGTTACAAAAACAGTGGCGAACTTTGGTGATGTTAGCAGAAGTCTTTGGTTTAGTCGCCCAGCCAGAAGCGGAAACTCCCACAGTTGCAGGTTTAAGTGATGCCGATATTGAGAACTTAATTCAACAACGACAAGCAGCGCGTCAAGCTAAAGATTTTGCCGAAAGCGATCGCATTCGTGACCAACTACAAGCAGAAGGTATTACATTAATTGATAGCCGTGATGGTACTCGCTGGCATCGTTAGAAGAGGGAGTGGGGAGTGGGGAGTGGGGAGTAGGGGGGGGAAGAGGCAGGGGTGCAGGGTGCAGGGTGCAGGGGGGAGAAGACGGTAACTTCCTAATGACTAATGACTAATAACCAATGACTAATGACAAATGACTAATAACCAGCGTAAGTCTGTTTCCTTAGCTGACCTCTTGCTAATTGTCGCCGTTTTCTTTGTCGTCGTCTTACTGTGGCAATTACGGAGTTTAATCTTAACTTTAATGATAGCGGTAGTATTGGCAGCTGCGATTGCGCCATTAGTAAACGCCGCCGAAAAATTGCGTTTTCCCCGTTGGCTAGGCGTAATTATCGTCTACGTTAGCCTAATTTTTGGATTAATTGGCGCAGGTTTAATCATTGGACCATCTGTTTCCGAACAAATTCAGCGATTAGCTAGTAAATTGCCAATTTATTTAGATAATTTGGTGATTGCAGTAGAAAATCTCGCTTTGAGATTGGGAATCACTCAAATTGAGTCAGTAGAAGAATTTTTTGACCTCCAATCACTCACGAATTGGTTATTTCGTTCCAGTCAGCAGTTACTCGTCCGTTCCTTCGGCTTTACGCGTGGCTTTATTGGCGGCGTAGTCAATTTGATTTTAGCCCTAGTCATGTCCGCCTATATGGTCGCTGGAAGCAAAAGCATAGTCAAAGGTCTAGTCAGTCTGTTTCCCCAACCGTGGGACGAACGCCTAGCCGAACAAGTTATACCTATTTCTCGCCGCATGGGGGGATATATTCAAGGGCGAGTTTTAGTTTCCGCCATTTTAGGCGTTGTGATTACCGTAGGATTGAGCATTTTGGGACTATCAGAATTTTCCTTAGCCCTCGGTGTAATTGCTGGGTTTACCAACTTAATTCCCTTTGTCGGTCCAGTATTAGGGGCAATTCCGGCGTTAATTGTGGCAATTCCCCAAAGTGGCTTGACTTTTCTCTGGGTATTGCTCTTATTTGTGATCATTCAAAATCTAGAAACCTATGTACTTGACCCCTTGCTGGTAGGTTCTTCCGTGCGAGTCCGTCCTTTATATCAACTTTTAGCCGTATTGGGAGGAACACAAGTTTTAGGCATTATTGGCGCTGTCATTGTCCCGCCTTGGGTAGCTGGTGTCGGTGTTCTGGTGGAAAACCTTTATTTACAGCCGAAGTTTTTGAATGAAGAAAAATCCGCTATTTACAAACTGGCGCTAAATTCCGATAATCAACCAACATCAAACTCAGATAATCTAGCCGATGGTGTGTCTCAAACTGTGGAAAAATAAGTTAATTTTTATACTGACACAAATAGATCCCCGACTTCTTAGAGAAGTCGGGGATCTGGGCTTCTCGGTGTTTGCAATCAATGCAATAACTTTACAAATATGTAATTCTGTAGTAAAGATAATAATTTACCATTGCTGTTATCAAGAATTTCATTATAAATAAATATGTGGTCTGAACTTACACAAGCAATCGCTAATCTCGATATTCCGGCTGATTGGGTTGGAATTAGAGCCGTTAAGAAAAATTCCTCAACTCGTCATGTTCGGGATGGTTTACCCCAAATTAACGGTAAATCCTCCACAATGGGGGCAATGCTAGAAGTTTTAGTGAATGGCTGTCTTGGTTATGCAGCCACAAATTCCCTAGAATTGTCATCACTACAAGCAGCAGCCCAAACAGCTTATCAACAAGCCTTAGCCGCTAGCAAATGGTGGATATATCCCTTTCAAGAAAGTCAACGCCCCAAAGTCGTAGGTGAATATAAATCTCCAATTTCACAGCCATTAGATACACTCAGCCCCGGAGAAATCAACAACTTGCTGGTGCGTGTCTGTCAAACGCTGAAAGTTGATGACAAAATAGTGCAGACCTCAGCCAGCGCCAGCACCACCGAAAGAGAAACTTGGTTTGTCAGCAGCAACGGCTCAGAAGTATATCAAAAGATTGTCTCATTAGGAACACATTATGGCGCGATCGCTCAAGATGGTGCAATAGTCCAACAACGCAGTAATAATGGTTGGCAAGCCCACTGTTATCAAGGCGGTTGGGAACTATTAAAACAAGATGAATTATGGCCGCGAGTCCAGCAAGTTGGAGAACAAGCCATAGAACTGTTAACAGCCGAGGAATGTCCCAACACCCGCACAGATTTAGTCTTAGCACCAGACCAAATGATGCTGCAAATTCACGAAAGTGTCGGACATCCCCTAGAAATCGACCGAATTTTAGGAGATGAGCGCAACTACGCCGGCGGTAGCTTCGTCAAAAAGAGTGACTTTGGCAACCTAGCTTATGGTTCCCCCCTGATGAACATTACCTTTGACCCCACCGTAGCAGGTCAATTTGCCAGCTATGGATTTGATGATACAGGGGCAGTGGCGACACGAGAATATGTCATTAAAGGAGGAGTCTTACAAAGAGGATTAGGCAGCCTAGAAAGCCAAGCCAGAGCCGGGATATCCGGTGTAGCTTGCGCCCGTGCATCCTCATGGAATCGTCCCCCCATCGACCGCATGGCGAATTTAAACTTAGAACCAGGAAACGCCAGCGTCGAAGAAATGATTGGCGGAATTGAACACGGCGTTTATATGGAATCAAATCGCTCTTGGTCAATAGACGACCAGCGTTATAAATTCCAATTTGGTTGCGAATACGCCAAATTAATCGAAAAAGGTAAACTCACCAAAACCCTGAAAAATCCCAACTATCGAGCCACAACCCCAGAATTTTGGCACAGCCTCACCCAAGTAGGAAACACAGACAACTGGCAAATGTATGGTACAGCGATGTGTGGAAAAGGAGAACCCAACCAAGCCATTTGGGTAGGACACGGTTCACCAGTATGCGTATTTGCCAATGTCGAAGTCTTTGGCGGCTTGTAGAGACGCGATTTATCGCGTCTAATCATCGCGTTAAATTTATCCAAATCATCGCGTTAAATTTATCCAAATCATCGCGTTAAATTTATCCAAATCATCGCGTTGAATTTATCCAAATCATCGCGTTAAATTTATCCAAATTATCATGTTGAATTTATCCAAATCATCGCGTTGAATTTCTCGCTTTTGTGTTGAAAGGAAGGAAGACGCGATGATTCTACAACAATCGACAAGAAGAAGACGCGATGATTCTACAACAATCGACAAGAAGAAGACGCGATGAATCGCGTCTCTACAAGAGATATAATTATTTATCCCCATTCTCCATTATGAAACTTGCCGAATCATCTACCTTAGAAACTAGCTTTAATCAACTAATTGAAACCCTACTAATTAAAAAAACCGCAACTGAAGAATTCACCGTCAGACTCAGCAGTGAACAAAGCCAATTTACCCGTTTTAATCATGCGAAAGTGCGACAAACAGGTTTAGTTGCAGATGGTTCCATAGAACTAACATTAATGGAAAATCAGCGCAGCAGTTTTCGCTCCTTTCCCTTCACTGGAAACTGGGATAAAGATTGGCAAACCGCATACACAGCTTTACTCGAACTGCGCGAAGAACTGACACTATTACCAATTGACCCCTATTTAGTTTTACCATCAGGAAATAATACCAGTCGAGAAATCAACTCTGGGCAATTATTAGCAGCAGAATCAGTCGTACCAACATTATTAGAACTGGTAGCTGAATTAGATTTCACTGGGATGTATGCTGGCGGAGTCGTAATTAAAGCTTATGGTGATTCTCAGGGTCAAAAACACTGGTTTGCAACTGATACTTTTACCTTAGATTATTCTTTATTTGATCACTGTGGACAAGCCGTTAAAGGTATATTTGCCGGAAGTAATTGGGATGAAACCGCTTATATTGCCAAGATTAATGAAGCTAAAACCCAACTGCAATTACTTTCCCGTCCTGCTAAACAATTAACACGAGGACAGTATAAAACTTATTTTGCACCGGCGGCTGTGGCAGATTTATTGGGGATGCTTTCTTGGTCTGCTGTGAGTGAAGCTGATTTACAACAGGGAAACAGTGCTTTGGCGATGCTATCACGCCGAGAAAAACAACTTTCGCCCAAGTTTAGTTTAAAGGAAAACTTTCAACAAGGGTTTGTACCACGATTTAACCAATTGGGGGAAATGGTAGCCCCGGAATTACCTTTAATTACACAAGGGATTTTAGTTAATACTCTGGTTAATTCTCGCACAGCCAAGGAATATGGCAAAACAGCTAACGGTGCGAATAGTTCTGAAACTTTACGTGCGCCGGAAATCAGTCTGGGGAATTTAGGTTTTGACGAGATTTTGCAGAGTTTAGATACAGGACTATATATATCGAACTTGCATTACTTGAACTGGAGCGATCGCCCCACTGGTAGAATTACAGGTATGACCCGTTATGCTTGCTTTTGGGTAGAAAACGGTGAAATCGTCGCCCCCATAGAAAACTTACGCTTTGATGAAAGCCTTTATCGCTTCTGGGGAGATAATCTCGTAGAATTGACCGATTTTCAGGAATTTATCCCCGAAGTCGGAACTTATGACAGTCGCAACTTGGGAGGTAGTTTGGTTCCGGGGATGTTGGTAAATGATTTCACCTACACCTTGTAATCTGGTGGTATTTTGCGTCAACCAGTAGGTGTAAAATCAGGGGTGTGTAAAATATCGGCTGTATTGCTTGCTGTACAAAGGTTTGGAGCATTATGTGATCAAAATAGGTTGACGCGATCGCTGTAACGCTTGCTATTAGGTGATTTTTGCCCAAATCTGACTACCCCTCTTGACAACTCCTGTGGCTGGAATGCTACTATCGCTTTAGGTTGACGGAACTGAACCTTGAAAACTAAATATATTAAGGCTTCTAAAATCGGTCAGTTGAAAAACCACTTAATCCCTATCAGGGATTGAAACAGCCCAGATTATGACTGGTACAAATGACCGACTACGGTTGAAAAACCACTTAATCCCTATCAGGGATTGAAACTAAGAAGGAAATGCAGAAGGTGACAATCAAGGTTGAAAAACCACTTAATCCCTATCAGGGATTGAAACAACGCAATTCAAGGGAGATAAAAATGTCTGAGCTAGTTGAAAAACCACTTAATCCCTATCAGGGATTGAAACGGTTGAAATAAAAAAACGGACAAGTGGCGGAGTAGGTTGAAAAACCACTTAATCCCTATCAGGGATTGAAACAGTAGAAAATCAGAAAGCGGCTGATACTCGCATTCGTTGAAAAACCACTTAATCCCTATCAGGGATTGAAACCTAAAACCACCGGGAATTTTAGCGATGAAATTAGTAGTTGAAAAACCACTTAATCCCTATCAGGGATTGAAACTATAAAAATCCTCTTCTTCCTAATTAATTCCCTAGTTGAAAAACCACTTAATCCCTATGAAGTATTGAAAAATCCTTCTTACTCCCCTCCTCGCTTGCGGGGAGGGGCTGGGGGTGGGGTGAAACGACTGTAGAAATCACGACTAAATAACCGGATAAAATTATGTAATCAAGATTTTGAACTAAACCGTTTAGTCTAAATATTAGTAAATAGAAGTAAACAAACAAAAAATGTTTCCTTACCTTTTAAAAGATGAAATTGAGCGCTAAAGCACTCACTACGAACAAATGACTAGGCTAATGGATGACCAATTTCTTCGCTTCTCAAAACTACTTCTTCTTAGGAGGTGGAGAATTACGCTGTGGCGGCACATCATGTCGTAATTGTTGCCGCCCATTCGTAATAATACGCAGCATATCCTTCAGGTCTTGCTCGATACCATCTAGCACACTATCAGCGTATTCATCAGCGCCATTTTCAATATTTTGAGCTTGTGCGATCGCAGTTTGTCGCAGTTCCTCCAACTCATTTTGGCAGGTATGTCGCTTTTGCTCAATTTCTATCAGAGTTGCTTGCATCATTGCCTCACACTCCTGCTGTACTTGTCGCCGCAACTGTTCAGCTTCCTGTTCTGCATGTCTGATGATATCGCTTTCCGCTAAAATTTGCGCTCGTTTAGCTTGAGCCGCCTCAATAACTTGCTGTCCATATTCTTCAGCTTCGAGCAAAACCGCATCCTTCTGTTGGAGGACAATAGTTGCTTGCTGGAAAATCTCTGGTAAAGAGATGCGAATAAAATCAATCTGTTCAATCAGCTTATCTTCATCTACTAAAGTGCGCCCAGTCAGAGGAACACGAAAACCATAGAGAATTAAATCCTCTAAACGATTGAGTTCTTCCAGAATGTCTACGCTTCCCGTTCCGTTGGGATATTCTTCCGAGGAGGGATAACTTCCGTTGTCATTGGGTTGTCCATTAGAGAGGTGTGGTTGTAGCATTTGTATATATCTAGGGCAATTTGTTGGGGAACAAGATGATCAACAGATCCACCAAACCTTGCAATCTCTTTTACCACACTACTACTTAAAAAACTATACTCATTTGATGTGGCTAAAAAAACGGTTTCTATTTCAGTTGAAAGAGTGTTATTAGTATGAGCCATTTGCAGCTCAACTTCAAAGTCAGAAATTGCCCGTAAACCTCGCAATAAAACCTGTGCTTGTCGTTTCTGGGCGTAGTTCACAGTCAGACCGTCAAAACCGTCAACTTCCACATTCGAGAGATGTTGAGTAGTGCGGCGAATCTGATCTAATCTTTCCTGCACAGTAAACAGAGGGATTTTGTGAGGATTTCGCAGTACAGCAACAATCACCTGGTCAAACAGCCGACTACCACGCTGAATGATATCAAGGTGACCTAAAGTAATAGGGTCAAAGCTGCCAGGGTAAATAGCAATCACAAAATTTTATTAAATGTACCAAAGCTACTTAAGTAAGTATAGGGCATTAGTACCACAAGTCAAAAGTCAAACAGTTGATTTTATAGGCTTTTCACTGAATTGTCAGGGGTGTTTTATTTACTACGTGCTGCATCAGGCATCAAGTTTCATAACCCACTCGAAGCAAAATTTGCTTTAATTGCTGTAACGCTTAAAAATGTAATTAAATAGGTAGTTTTGCATGGTTCTGGATATTTCCACTTTGCCTTTAGCGTTTCAATTCACTTCTCCAGGCCCAGTTATCGTGGAGATAGGACCAATAAGTATCCGTTGGTATGGCTTATTGATTGCGATCGCCGTGTTAATCGGTGTTAGTCTTTCTCAGTATCTGGCAAAGCGCCGTAATGTTGACCCAGAGTTGATTAGTGATTTATCAATTTGGCTAGTGATTGGGGCGATTCCCGCAGCCAGACTTTATTATGTTTTCTTTCAATGGTCAGAATACTCCCAGCACCCAGAACGCATAATTGCGATTTGGCAAGGAGGTATTGCTATTCACGGGGCGATTATTGGCGGTACTTTAGCCGCATTAATCTTTGCCAGAATCAATCAGGTGTCTTTTTGGCAACTGGCTGATTTAATCGCTCCTTCAGTGATTTTAGGGCAAGCCCTGGGACGTTGGGGAAATTTCTTTAACTCAGAAGCTTTTGGTCGTCCCACCGATTTACCTTGGAAGCTATATATTCCCCTGCAAAATCGTCCTCCAGATTTAGCTAATTTTGAATACTTTCATCCCACATTCCTCTACGAATCGCTGTGGAATTTGATCGTATTCTCCTTGCTGATCACTTTATTTTTTCGGAGTTTATCTGGCAAGCCATCCTTGCGCTTAGGTACGTTATTTTTAACTTATTTAATAGCTTACAGCTGCGGTCGCCTGTGGATTGAAGGTTTTCGCATTGATAGCTTAATGCTCGGACCGCTTCGCATTGCACAAGTTGTGAGTTTAACGGGTATTCTTGTGGGATTAGCTGGGTTAGCTTGGCTTTACTTGCTTAAACGCCCTTTACCTGATGTGGTTTCGCCACAGAGAGGGAGTCAGGGAATGAGGGAATGAAGGGGATAGACTAAAAATAAAAAAATGCCCCAGAGTATTCTCTAGGGCTTAACCAGGGTGCATCTACCATTCATCTCTACGAGAAATAAAAGGCTAATCCGGAACGTTACTCAAAAGAATCTCAAAAAACATGGTTTGAGAATTGCTCTTTATGGAAAATTACTGAAAAAAATTGACACAATTCTGTATAAAAAACAATCTAAATATTATGGATTCAGCCGTTTATATTGTGGGAGCAGGTCCTGGAGACCCGGATTTATTGACAGTCAAAGCCCAGAAACTGCTGGCTGTTGCGGATGTGATTTTATTTGCTGACTCTTTAATACCAGAAGAGATTTTAGATTTATGCCGAGAAGATGCAGAAATTATTCCCACGGCAAATAAGACTTTAGAGGAAATTATCGGGCTAATGGTGGAACGGGTGCGATCGCATCAATCTGTAGTTCGTCTTCATTCTGGAGATCCCAGTCTTTACAGCGCCGTCCATGAGCAAATGCAACTCTTAGCGGAGGCAAATATACCCTTTGAAGTCATCCCAGGAATTAGCGCCTTTCAAGCCGCAGCCGCTAAACTTAAAATAGAATTAACTGTCCCCGGTTTAGTTCAAACTATTATTCTCACCCGCATCAGTGGACGGACACAAGTCCCACCAACAGAAGAATTAGCCACCCTCGCCGCACATCAGGCGAGTCTTTGTCTTTATCTGAGTGCGCGTCACATTGAAAACGCCCAAGCCAAACTTTTAGAACATTACCCAGCCGAAACCCCCATAGCCATTTGCTATCGCATCGGATGGCCTGATGAAAAAATCATGGTTGTCCCTCTGAACCAAATGGCAAAATGTACCAATGAAGAAAATTTAATTCGTACCACACTTTACCTAATTAGTCCAGCACTTTCTGCAACCACAGGGCGATCGCGATTATATCATCCAGAACACAACCATATATTTCGCTCATCCCATAATTAGGGAGTGGGGAGTGGGGAATGGGGAATGGGGAGTGGGGAGTGGGGAGTGGGGAGTGGGGAGTGGGGAATGAATTCGATAAACTGAAAAATAGCAACAAAAACCACAATTTAAATTTTAGACAATGCCTTTAATTAAAGTCCAAACTTCTGTATCTGCGCCCCAAAAAGCTGATGTTGAGACCATGCTGAAAAACTTATCTAGCAAATTAGCGAAACATCTGGGTAAACCTGAATCTTATGTAATGACAGCTTTTGAACCGGGTATGGCGATGACCTTTGCCGGAACTACAGACCCAGTTTGCTATATTGAAATTAAGAGTATCGGCACAATGAAACCAGACCAAACTAAATCCATGAGTCAAGACTTTTGTCAAGAGATTAAGCAAAGTTTAGGCGTACCAGAAAATCGGATTTATATAGAATTTGCCGATGCTAAAGCTACAATGTGGGGTTGGAATGGCGCAACTTTTGGTTAATTAATTCGGGTGTCAATCATCTAGCCCCTAGTACCGCAAGGCGGAAGTCAAAAGTCAAAAGTCAAAAGTCAAAAGTGAAATGCTGGCTGTGACTGGGGTTTGTAATTTTGTCATCTCCTAATTGCCTTGGCGGTTGCTATACAATAAATAGGCTTTTTATTGATTTAAAATTGTTGTCCTATAGGATTACTATTTGATTTTTGAACAGGATTAGGTATTGTAGTGGCGTGGCAAGCTTAAAATAGTGCATTAGGAAAAAGCAGAAAACATTGATTTATCTCAATTTTCTCAAAAATCTATTGCAACATTTTAGCCTTGCCACGCCAGTAGTGGACTGACAAGCTTAAAATAGTGCATTAGATAAAAGCAGAAAACATTGATTTATCTCAATTTTGTCAAAAATCTATTGCAACATTTTAGCCTTGTCACCCCAGTAGGGTGCGTTAGGATGAAATCCGTAACGCACCTTCCCCAAGGCCTTCGGTGCGTTACGGCTTACGCCTAACACACCCTACCTGTACTTAGGTTGTTTCATAAATTAAATCGGATTCCTATATTTCCGCCGACCTGTACTAAACAGGACTTACGCAAAAACTCTCTCAAACCTTTATTCCTCTGTTTTCTCTGCGTCTGGAGTGGTTCGTTATTCCGTAATTTGTGCGTAAGTCCTACTAGATTTATTTGTGGGTTGAACTAAAATCTAAGAGGTTGTTTGAAAAGTATTGTTTATTACTCAAAAATTTTATAAACCTAACCCCCCTACCCCCTACCCTACAAGGGAATGGGGGTTTCAAAGCCTCTCTCCTTGTAGGAGAGAGGAATGGAAGTGAGGTTTTTAGTATACTTTACGACTTTTGAAACATCCTCTAAAATCTAAAATCTAAAATCTAAAATCTAAAATTGTTTGACTTTTTCCACATCCTCTGATCAAAATGCTTAATTCAAAAGCCACTGATTCGACTGAAAAAAACCAACATTTTTTATCTCTTTTTCGCATTCTCAATGGATGTAAAGAAACATTAGTCAATCAATTAGTTTAATGGAAATTAAAAATACGCTGCATTTCAAAGGAATCATGCTGCTTATCTTTGTGAATGTAATTAGCGCTACAACTTTTCCATTGACTAAAGACCTCGTTGGTAGCCTTGCACCAAGCGCATTAATTGCTACACGCTTTGTGATCGCTGCTGGCGTTTTTAGCCTAAATTTACGTAATATTAACGCACTTTTATGTCGTGATGGTACAGTCTTAGGGCTTTTGCTGTTCTTTTTCTTAGCTTTAGAAACAATTGCACTCAAAACTATACCAGCAAACCGGGCGGCATTCATTGGCAGTTTGAACGCACTCATCGTCCCTCTACTAGGATGGCTGAGTGGTCAGCGCGTACTATTGAGAACTTTCCTCGCCTCTGGTGTAGCTGTTCTGGGTATTGGGGTGATGTTTTGGGAAGGGGGAGAACTAGGAATTGGCGATGTTTTGATGTTCATTGATGCTTTTGTCTATGCAGTCTACATACTTTTCTTAGAACGCGTCGCTTCCCGTCACCCGACTTTAACACTCACCAGTGTTCAACTTTTGTTCATCGCCGGGCTAGGGTTACTCTGGAATAATACGCAAATCATTGACCAATTTGAGGTGATTCAACAACACTGGGGCGCGATTCTCTACTTAGGGCTATTGGCGACTGCTGCTGTCATCTGGCTGCAAACATTAGCACAGCAATGGGTTTCATCTGAGGAAACTGCCTTACTCTATACACTTGAGCCATTGTTTGCGACCATTTTCTCCTTTTGGCTACTTGGAGAACATCTGGGAATACGCGGTGTAATTGGCGCGATTCTGGTGTTAGTAGCGCTGGTTCTCAGTCAAATCCCTGAGAAGATTGAGCCGGAAGCAAGCGTTGAGGTACAGAGCAGTTAACGGTTAGCTGTTTAACACAGTAATAGGTTATGGCGGAATCTATGATGGGGATGATTTTTATTCACCTTGAAAGGACTTTTGTCAACAAATTAACCAAAATTTGGGTGTACCAGAAAATCGGATTTATAGAGATAGAGAATTTACCGATGCTAAATGTACAATGTGGGGTGGGAATGGCGCAATCTTTGGTTAATTTCAGTCTCGTACAGGTCGGCTAATTATCCTGCGGTCAGGCAATGATATTTCTAATTTTAGAGCTAATACGGTGAAATTTGAAGAATTAACCGCCGAGAAGTCAAGATGTTTAATTCTTTGATTTGGGTTTTTTTGAGCGAATTGACCCTGAACTGAACCGTATTGATCCCTGGGCTGAGTGCGATCGCTATAAAATGATAATAATCCCTTGATATTGGGAATAATGAAACCATCACCCCTTTCCCATTGAGGTAGGGGGATTTTTGTAAGTTTATAGTTAAACAGCAATGTTAAACCTTACTGGATACCAAATCAACTCCACTCTCCACGAAGGAAGTCAGACTATTATCTATCAAACACAAATACCCAACACGCAACAGCCAGTTATTCTCAAAGTTCTGAAAAATGAATACCCCACCCTAGAAGCCTTTACCCACCTGAAAAATGAGTATCAAATTCAGCAAGGTTTAGAACATCCCCATATAGTTAAAGCCATCAGCCTGGAAACATTCGAGCATCGCATGGGATTATTGTTAGAAGACTTTGGGGGTCAGTCTTTAGCACAAATCCTCCAAGTCAAAAAACTCACTTTAGTTAACCATTTAAATATAGCTATTCAAATAACTCAAGCTTTAGATTATTTACATAAAAATCAGATTATTCATAAGGATATTAAGCCCAGTAATATTATTATTAATTCGCAAACATATCTGGTTAAACTCACTGATTTTGGTATAGCTTCCCGCCTTAATCAAGAAAATCCCCAATTTACTAACCCCAATTGTGTTGAAGGTACACTTGCCTATATGTCTCCTGAACAAACCGGGAGAATGAACCGAGTTCTTGATTATCGTAGTGATTTTTATTCTCTGGGTGTTACCTTATATGAAATGCTCACTGGGAAAATTCCATTTTTTAGCGAAGACCCCTTAGAAATAGTTTACAGTCATATTGCTGTTACAGCCATAAACCCACAGTCATTAAATCCACAAATACCTACCAACATCTCAGCTATTGTGATGAAGTTGATGGCGAAAAATGCGGAAGATAGATATCAAAGTGCAACAGGATTATTAGCAGATTTAGAGTTATGTCTTCATCATTTGAAAAATGCTGGTGAAATTATTAACTTTGTTCCCGGACACTTAGATGTATTAAGTCAGCTATTAATTCCACAAAAATTATATGGACGTGAGCAACAAGTTAAACAACTTTTAGCCGCATTTGAAAACGTTACATTTGGAACTAGCGAAATCATGCTAGTGTCTGGTTATTCCGGTATTGGTAAATCGGCACTGGTTAATGAAGTTAGTAAACCAATTACCCGCCAGCAAGGTTATTTTATTTCAGGGAAATTTGACCAATTAAAGCGCAATGTTCCCTATGCTGCTTTAATTCAGGCTTTTACTGACTTAATCCGTTGCTTATTAACAGAGAATAATCAGAAAATAGAAGCATGGCGCAATAAAATTTTGGCAGCGCTAGGAAGTAATGGACAAGTAATTATTGATGTCATTCCGGAAGTGGAATTAATTATCGATAAACAGCCGGAACTTCCTCAACTTGGCGCAACGGAATCGCAAAATCGTTTCCATCGTGTTTTTGAGAAATTTATTAAAGTCTTTACTGAAAAAGAACACCCTTTAGTGATATTTTTAGATGATTTGCAATGGGCAGATGCTGCTACATTAAATTTAGTCCAAATATTAATGAACGATGCTAACAGTAAACATTTATTATTAATTGGAGCCTATCGGGATAATGAAGTCAGTTCGGCACATCCATTAATTCAAACTATAGCAGAAATTAAAGATGCTGGCGCAGTCGTTAATACTATTGTCTTGCAGCCTTTGGATTTAGAGAATGTGACTCAGTTAATTGCTGAAACCACACAAGAAAGGGACTTAATTGTTAATACTGGTCAAGAAAATCATAAAAACCTGATTGAATTAGCTGAATTAATTTGTAATAAAACAGGCGGGAACCCATTCTTTATTACCCAACTACTTCAGGTACTTTATCAAGAAAAGCTCTTACACTTTGACTTTAAAGCTGCTCAATGGCAATGGAGTTTAGCAGAAATTCAAGCAATTGGCATTACCGATAAAAATGTAGTTGAACTGGTTGCTAGTCGGTTGAAGAAGCTACCAAAAGTTACCCAAGATGTTTTGAAATTAGCAGCCTGTGTGGGTGACAGTTTTAATTTAGATGTTTTATCAATTATTTATGAAAAATCGTCTTCTTTGACTGCAAATAATTTGTACTCAGCTTTGCAAGCAGGATTAATCTTGCCTTTAAATGAGGCTTACCGCATTCCTTTAGTATTTAATCAAGCAGAAGCAGTTAATTTAAATTTTGATAGTTCGCGGGTAGGTTATAAATTTTTACATGACAGAGTGCAACAAGCTGCTTATTCCTTAATTCCTGAATCTCAAAAAAAACTGACTCATTTCAAAATAGGTGAGTTACTTTTAAAAAATACACCTAAAGAGGAAATAGAAACCCATATTTTTGATCTTGTAAATCAGTTAAATATCGGTATTGTTTACCTAGTTAATAAATCTGAAAAAACTGAATTAGCCCGACTAAATTTAATGGCTGGATGTAAAGCCAAAGCTTCTACAGCTTACGAAGCGGCGCTGAAATACTTGGAAACTGGGATCAAACTTTTAAGTGAAGATGCTTGGCAAACTGAATACAAATTAACTCTTGGTTTATATAATGGCGCAGCAGAGTTAGCCTATCTCAGTGGTAACTTTGAGCAGATGCAGCAATGGGCTGAATTGGTGTTGCAACAAGCCAAAACTTTATTAGATAAAGTCAAAGTTTACGAAGTTAAAATTGTCGCTTCTACAGTCCAGAACAAACAATTAGAGGCTATCCAGACTGCACTATTAGTTCTGCAATTATTGGGGATATATCTGCCTAATCAGCCTACTGCTACTGATATTCAGCAAAGAATGGATGGAACTGCTAATGATTTAGAAGGTCAAGCAATCGCAGATTTAATTAATTTACCATTAATGACTGACCCTAACCAGATAGCCGCAATGAAAATTTTAATGGGAGTTCTCCCTGCGGCTTTTCAAACTGCTCCAGCAATCATGCCAATTATTGCCTGTGAAATGGTGAATTTATCTTTAAAATATGGTAATACAGCCGTATCTGCTTATGGTTATAGTCTTTATGGCTTAATTCTGTGCGGAGTTCAAGGAAAAATTGATTCTGGCTATGATTTTGGGAAATTGGCTTTCAGTCTGGTATCACAATTTAACGCCACAGAACTCAAAGCGAAGATTCTCACAGTTATTAGCGCCCATGTTTTGCATTGGAAAGAACATATTAGAGAAACATTTTCAACATCTAAAACTGGCTATGTTTGCGGTTTGGAAACTGGAGATTTAGAATACGCTGGCTATTGTGGTTATATTTATCCTTGTCATTCATTTTGGCTAGGTAAAGAAATTTGGGGGTTAGAGAAGGAACTGGTTGCTTACTGTGATTCACTCAAAAGAATTAAGCAACAAGTAGCTTTAACTTGGAATCACATCTATTTACAAACAGTGATAAATTTGAAAACTAATCCCGAAAATGTCACCTGTTTATTAGGAGAAGCATACAATGAGCAAAATATGCTCCCAATTCATCAGAAATTTAACGACCTTTACACAATTAATCATTTATTTATTAATAAGCTGATGCTCTCTTATCTGTTTGGAGAGTACTATCAATCTGTGGAAAATGCAGCAATGGCAGAACAATCTTTAGGTGGAGTCACAGGGTTATTTGTTGTCCCTCTATTTTATTTTTACGATTCTTTAGCCCAACTAGCTATTTATGGTACTGCTCAAGAGTCTGAGCAAAATTCTATTCTGGAAAAAGTAGCAGCTAATCAGCAAAAAATGAAACTCTGGGCTACTCACGCCCCCATGAATCACTTACACAAATTTTATCTGGTGGAGGCTGAAAGATATCGAGTTTTGGGTGAAAAACTGGCAGCAATGGAATACTATGACAATGCTATTGCTCAAGCACAGGAAAATGGTTATCTCCAAGAAGAAGCCTTAGCCTATGAGTTAGCTGGAGTTTTTTATCAAGCTTTAGGCAAGGAATTAATTAAACAAACTTATATAACTAAAGCCTATTATACATATATTCGTTGGGGTGCGATCGCTAAAGTTAAACACTTAGAATCAAAGTATGATTTCCTAGTTAAACAAACAAGCAATACCGAAACTTCTACCTTCAAGTCAGATTTGACTCACATTGCTACTAAAACTACTACCAGCAGTGGTTTTAGTGCTGTCCTAGATTTTAAGACATTTATCAAGTTTTCTCAAGCGATTACTAATGAAATCGTCTTAGAAAATCTCCTGACGAAGTTAATCAAAATTTTACTCCAAAATGCCGCCGCACAGAAAGTATTGCTATTGCTATATAAAGATAATCAACTTTACATAGAAGCCTCTGGTGCTGCGTTTAATCATGAGGTAATTGTTTTACAATCTATTCCTATTGAAAACTCCCAATATTTACCTCTTTCTGTTGTGAATTACGTTTTGAGAACGCAGAAAAGTCTTGTCTTAAATGACGCGACAGTGGCTGAACCATTTAATGTTGATAGCTATGTTGAGAAATTTCAATCTAAATCAATTTTTTGTTTACCGATTATTTATCAATCACAGCTTACAGGCATTATTTACTTAGAAAATCAGTTAACAGTAGGAGCTTTTCTTCCAGAAAGGGTAGAAGTATTAAAAATTTTAGTTTTTCAAATGGCGAGTGCTATAGAAAATGCCCGCTTATATACTAGAGAACAAGATAAATCTCGACAATTAGAACAATCGCTCAAAGATTTACAAGCAACACAAATCCAACTGATGCAAAGTGAAAAAATGTCTTCTCTGGGAAATTTAGTTGCTGGGGTAGCACACGAAATTAATAACCCCGTGGGGTTTATTTCAGGTAGTATCGTACAAGCCAAAGATGCTGTAACTGATTTAATCAGTTATCTAGAAATGTACCAAGAAAAATTTCCGAATCCTGGGGCAGAAATTGCCGAAAAAGCCGAAGAAATAGATATAAATTACCTGATAGCAGATTTACCAAAGATGATTGATAGTATGAAATTGAGTACACAACGTATCCGCAACATCAGCACTTCTCTGCGTACTTTTTCCCGTGCTGATACTACATCTAAATTATTAGCCAATATCCACGAAGGACTTGATAGCACTTTGTTGATTTTACAACATCGCCTCAAAGCGAATCAACATCGTCCGGCTATTCAAATTATTAAAGAATACGGAAATATTCCCAAAGTAAAATGCTATTTAGGACAATTAAATCAGGTATTTATGAATATATTAGCAAATGCTATTGACGCTTTAGATGAAGTAGCTAATGGTTGTACTTATGCAGAGAACCAAGCTAAACCTGCTCAAATGATCACAATTCATACTAAATTATCTCACAATCATAAAAATTTAATTATTAAGATCAAAGATAATGGTAAAGGAATGACAGAAGAAGTAAAATCATGTATTTTTGATCATTTATTTACTACTAAAGCTGTCGGACAAGGTACAGGATTAGGATTATCTATCAGTCAAAAAATTATAGAAGAAAAGCACGATGGTAGTTTTACCTGTGAATCAGTTTTAGGAGAAGGCACGGAATTTATTATTTCTATTCCTATATAAGTTTATATTCTATAGCGGTTATCAGTTATGTGAGATACAAGAACCCCACCCCCAACCCCCTCCGGTGCAAGCGAGGAGAGGGCTATAATGTACTTTATTGAAGTGCATACCGCTATATCTATAAATCAGGCGAGCAAAATTAAAAATTTATCTTAAATTAGTTTTATTTAACAGTTACAAATTATCTCTATACCTGTTATAAACAAGTCAGTGTACAAGTCTTGTACTCGCAGAATTATTTTCTGTAAAAGTAAAATACCGGATTGAGGTTAATCTGATTAACCCATTTTTATGAGCTAAAACTTTTTGATGTTTTAGTTTACCTCAAAGTCAAGATCCAAGCATAGCAAAAATCAGGAAGTCATTTCATGGAAATCAGAAGAGAAAACAGGCGCACATTTTCAAAATTTATCTCACTTTTGTTGCATCGTGTCACCTTAATCGCCCTAGCAATTACTTTTGTGTTGTTGATTGGGGGTAGGTTTGAGCCAGCAAATGCAACTCAACCGAACGCGCAATTGGAACTTCAAAAATTAACAACTTGTTACGCCCTGGGAACTGACGCTATTGGTAGCGGAAATGTTTTAGAAGGAAAGAATATTTATCGAGATTGTTTTACTCAGAATGCAGTTATTACAGCAGTTTTTCCTGATGGCGTTAGTCAAACTCTGATCGGAACGGATGCATGGGCGGATTTCGTGGCTTCCGTATTTCAAAATAATGGCTATCAGGCTACTCAACATCTGATTGGGACGATAAATATCTCAGTTCAAGGGAACGAAGGAAATATGTCTTCTTACCTCCATGCAACTCACAAACGTTCGGACACCAGCATTGATATAGCTAATGGTACTTATGAGGATGAAGTCGTCAAAGTCAATGGGCATTGGAAAATTAAAAGTCGTACTCTCAAACTGATCACTTTCTTGAATCTCACTTCTCCACCAACTACGATGTTAAATCCAAATACATCTTCCCAATAAAATAGATAACCTCACCCCCAGCCCCTCTCCTTGCTAAGGAGAGGGGAGAATTTGGATGTTATTCTGGATTGCAACGAATTTCCAGCATTAAGCCATCGGGATCATAAAAGTACACACCTCTCCCGGTCGGACGAGTTACTGGACCGTGTGCGATCGCAATCTCATTTTCTCTCAGGACTGCCACGGCTGACTCAAATAATCGCGGATCTATATCAAAGGCCAGATGATATGCTCTGGTAAATGTCTTTTCGGGATTGGGATCTGGTGGTGATAATTCCGGTTCCCAAAATAAATCCAAAATTGTGCCATCGGGGGTAACAAAATTGGCAACTTTCCCTGTAGCCACAAGTTCTATCAAGGTGGCTGGTACTTCATCGCCTGTCAGTTCATGCAAACCTAAAACAGTACCGTAAAAATACCGTGAAGCTTGCATATCTTGGACATTGAGAGCAATATGATGCACACAACGCAGGTTTCCGGGTACAAGGCTAGTTTGGGGGGTAGTGCTAGATTGCATACGAGAAACTCCTGTTAGTTTTGGTGATCGCCGATATTCGTCGCCAAGTGCTGTATCTAACGCCAACCTATTTCGGCTTGTTCAAGGACATAAGCCGCAACTTCTTGAATTTCCGGTGTTGTCAGGCGGTCTTTGTAGGCTGACATATTATTTTTACCATTAGTAATTATACCTGTAACTGCCTCTATGGTGTCCATGCCATATTTTTTTAGGGCTGGTTTTTTTAAGTTTTTCCCCCGACGGATGATGTTACCACCGTTGATATGACAACCTGCACAATGAATACTAAAAAGTTCTGCGCCATGATTTGTTTGTGCGGCGATTGCAGGAGAACTAAAATTATTGAATAATAAAAAAATTGTCACCGTTAACAATATTAGTAGTTTTTGCACTCAATTACTCCTGATCAACATAGACATGATATTACACTGCTGTTGCCACCAGTTTGAGAATTGCGGCAATTAATTTTTCTGTGTTCACAGGCTTAGATAAGTGCATTTGATACCCTGCTTTTAGTGCTTGTTGCTGGTCCTCATCTCTAGCATAGGCTGTTAAGGCGATCGCGGGAATTTGTCCCCCGGCTTCTGGAGTCAAAGTTCTGACTTGATGTATGAGCATATAGCCATCCATATCCGGCATACTAATATCGCTGACTAAAATATCTGGCTTTACCTGAATTAATACTTCCAAAGCTGCAAAAGCCGAAGATACGGCGATCGCCTCAGCCCCCTCTTCCTCTAATACAAACAGCAGAAAATCTCGCGCATCATCATCATCCTCAACAATTAAAACTTTTATCCCCGCCAGAAGTAAAGAATTAACTGCTAAATTTGTGGGTAAATTAGCAGCATCTAGGAGACTGGGGCTATTATCTTGACGAAGGGGTAAACTAATAGTAAAAGTTGCTCCTTGTCCCTCACCCAGACTTTCTGCTTTCACCATACCGCCATGCATATCCACAATATTCCGCACAATGGCTAATCCCAGTCCTAACCCGCCAAATTTTCGCACAGAACTGCTATCTGCTTGTTGGAAATAATCAAAAGCATAGGGCAGAAACTCTGAATTAATTCCCTGACCTGTATCACTCACTATAACTTGAGCATAACCATCAGCCTGCCTTAATTCCACTGCTATTTTTCCCTGATTGGGTGTAAATTTAATCGCATTAGAAAGAAGATTCCAGACAACTTGCTGCAAGCGAGTAGAATCACCCATAATCATGCCCATATTCGGTTCAAAAATTGTCGTCACCCGAATCGATTTAGTTTCTAATGCTAACCGCATGGTATCTAATGCAGACAATATTGTAGATGCCAAATTGATTTTCGTAATTTGCAGCGTCAATTTGCCTTGTAAAATTCTCGAAGTATCCAACAAATCCTCAATTAGTTGAACCAGTAATTTGCCATTGCGCTCGATTGTAGCTAGTGCTTGTAATCTTTTTTCTTGATCAAAATTCCGAGTTTGCAATAACTTCGACCACCCCAAAATCGCATTTAATGGAGTGCGTAACTCATGAGAAAGTACAGCCAGAAATTCATCTTTAATGCGATTAGCTGTTTCGGCTTTTTCTCTGGCAATTTGTTCTAATTCCAGCAGGTGCGCTCGTTCTTCAAGTATTTGCTTGTGTTCATGGATATCTGTACAAGTACCGAACCACTTCACTACATTACCTTCCTCATCTTTAACTGGTAAGCCTCGCCCTAAGTGCCAGCGATAGCAACCATCATCACCTCGTTGGAAGCGGTATTCAGTTTCATATACAGTCCCATTAGATACGGCATTTAACCACACTTGACCTGCTCTTTCTACATCGTCAGGATGCAACGCTGTTAACCAACCAAAACCCACAGACTGCTCCATTTCTAGTCCCGTGTATTTACACCAATTGCTGTTAAAATAGTCAGTACTGCCATCGACATCAGCAGTCCATACAAGTTGGGGAATTGACTCAGCTAAATAACGGTAACGCTGTTCACTGTGTCTGAGAACTGATAGAATGCGCTGGCGTTCAGCAATTTCTAGCTTTAATTGCTCGTTAGACTTGGTAATTTCCTCAGTGCGAATAGCGACTAACTCTTCTAGATGATTTTGGTGTTTTCTCAATTCTTGTTCTACCCGTAATCGCTCGACGATTTGTGTTTGTAGTTCTTGATTGGCTTGTTCTAGTTGAGCCGGACTGGGAAGTGCAAGAGCTAGGGGAACTAAGGGTACAAGTTCTACGGCTGTAATTAAAGATACGATTGCCGTTATTGCTTTAATCAACCCCGACAGCCAATAAGTGGGATACCAAAGTGTCCAAACTGCCATGAAGTGAGTTGTGCCGCAAGCTAAGATAAATCCAATAAACAGCAGAAACATCCCATGAAAGGGTAAATCCAGCCGTTTGCGGACAAAGTAAAAAAGTGTCGCTGGAATGGAGTAATAGGCTAGTCCTGTTACCAAATCAGATATTAAGTGTAACCAGACTAAATTTGGTTTCCATAAATAGCAATGTCCGTGTGGTATAAATTGCCCTGATGTAAATAAATTAGTCCATAATTCTGACATAGCTGTAAATTTTTGTTAATGAACAATTAATGTTATTAAAAATTTGCTCCTCTCCAATTATTACCTAAGCGAAAAATAATCGCTCATCAAAAAAATACCGCTTCCTAAAAAGCGATACTTCAATTCAAAACTGAGGGGAATCTTCCTAAAATTACCTCACGAAGGAATGTGGATTTAATAAAATATAGAACCTCACCCCCAACCCCTCTCCTTGCTAAGGAAAGGGGAGACTTTAGTGTGTGTAGGGTGTGTTGTCGCGTAGCGCAACGCACCATCTTCAATTCTCAGCGCGTTAGGACTAGCGTCCATAACGCACCCTACTGGCGTGACAAGCTTAAAATGTGGCATTAATAATAAAGCAGAAAGCATTATATGTCTTTAGTCTCCTGCATTTTCACGGCGGAGGTTCTGCGCCTGTTACAATTCCTTCACAGAAGTCTATCGATACTCGTTTTCCGATACTTTTTTGCTAACATTCATTAACAAATACACTCCTTAAGAGAGGGCGTATCAACCAATGCACGAAGGAAAATCCCTCGCGCACCATTCATGTCCCGGCTCATCACCTGCCCGTCAGATGGAGACTTAACGAATTTAGCACCACCAAGGTTGGGGATGATTTCACCAGTCCAACTGACTGTTTTTGATGTGTACGCTTCGTTGACATCCATAACTACTTTATTAGTCTCAAAAGCCTTATGCTTAAGAAACTGCTTAAATCGGTAGTGAGAGAGTGTTAACATTTGGCGCACTGACTTTGACCTAATCCGTCGCTTCGCCTTCTTAGACATTTGAGATGTTTCAAAGGTTGGCAGTAAAATCATGTCAAAGTTATCAGCCAAAAATCGAGCAGTTTTCTTGTGCAATTCGTCTACAAGGTTTTTGATTTTACCTCGCAGTCTACTGGCGGCAAGCTTCATCCTTCTTCTTTGTTTGCACTTGGCTTTAGTGAATTTAGAAATTAACTTATCCAAACGAAAACATAGCTTCTGAATTTGCAAATTAGCAGATGTTCCAATTTCACCAAAACTACATTCAGAAAAGAAGGTGATAAATGTTCTGATGCCGGGGTCAAGTGCTACAACACGTCCTTGGTTATCAGACTTCTGTTGTGGCACATCCTCTGGAACTGTCAAATAGTAATCACGGTACGCAAACACCAAACGACAGTCGCCAAAGCTTTGTGGTAAGGCTTCTTTAAAGGTTGCCTCACCTAATATAGTGTGGTAAATTCCCAAATCTTTTACCGCAGATTTGGGAATGTAGCAAGATTGCACAGTGTCTTTTCTTGATCTAAATCTAATCTTGCTAATACCACCACCGTTTTTAAACTTTTTCTTGGCATTGCTGACAGACTTACAGGCATCTTTGATGGCGATTGATTTAATTTGATAGGGAACTGATTTACTCCATTCTGGTAGTCCATTCAATATGTCAGTCTTAATCGCTTTCCAGTTAGCCTTAACGTTAGAGTCTTGCAGCAGTTTAACGGTAGTGTTGTAAACAAACCTGGACACACCAAACCACTGTTTAACGATCCGCCTCTGCGCCGTTGTGAGGAAGATCCGGATCTTCCTTGATTTTTTTACTGTACTTCCTGAGTCCGTGCATCCGACAAGAGAAGACGTGGAGGATGGAGAGAAGATCCGAGGTAAGCTCTGACTCTGGGCAGTGTACAGTGTTGTCGAGAACCACGAGCTGTCCACCGTTTTGCTCGACCATGTACTGAATAAGCTCGAATCCAAACCTTGCGAGTCGGTCACGACAGGCAACAACAAGCGTGAGCTTATCTCCCCGCATAAGTCTGTCCAGTAAGGCTTGCAGTCCCTTTCTTTTAAAGTTGATTCCACTGCCGATGTCTTTGATGATTTCGGCATCTGGGTAGAGTGATTGCATATAGGCAATTTGTCTACCAAGGTCGTCTCGTTGTTTGGTTGAACTAACTCGGCAGTAGCAAACAAGGGAAGTTCTAGTTGCACCACGGAGGTAGGATTCAACGTTAAAAAGTCTTTGTCCTGCTTCGTTTTTGATGCTTTCAATCTTGCCATTGTCTGCGTACTTCCTTAAAGTGTTTGGGTGCAGTCCCAGTTTTTTGACTGCTTCTCGTAGTGGTACATAAGCCATACCCCTACATTAGCATTTGTTAGCATATATCATCTATTGTTAGCAAATAATTAGCTATTGACTAACCTTCTCACTAAATCAATGATAACGAGTATAATCACTAAATTTGATGGTAGTTATATATCTGTTTCCAGAGGCAGAAATTTTTTGGACGCTCAAAGAGTTAATAGTTTTACAATAGAGCGATTTCGGTGACAAATTGGAGTTGTTGCCGCAATTTATCGAGTAAATCTAAGGTTTTTTCATAGGCGATGCTGTTTCCTTGGTTTTCAAAGTAATCGGATGCCTTTTTTAGGTCTGCGATCGCGCCTTGATGATACCCTAAACGATATTGAGCTATTCCCCGATTCAGGTAAGCTGAGGCATTGCTAGGGTTAAGTTTGATAACTTGGGAAAAATTGCCGATTGCACTCACATTATCGCTATTTCTGCCATCAGCACAGCCGAGATTAAAGTAAGCTCTAAAATCCTGATGATTCAGGCGAATTGCTCGATTAAAGTCCAGGATAGCGGCTGGGGAATTTTGCAAGAGTAAGTGAGCTAAACCTCTGTCATTGTAGATATCGGCGAGGGATGAACTTGTGTTTGGGGAAATTTGAGTGAGGGCTAAATTGTAATCAGCGATCGCCTCGGTGTAATTTCCCTCACCGACACGGGCTAAACCTCGGTTATAATAAGCACGAAAATCGACTGGATGAAGTGCGATCGCTTGGTTATAATCAGCAATGGCAGCAGAATCATTTCCTTGTCTATATTGTGCTAATCCTCGGCTCAAATACGCTTCCAGACTATTTGGTGCTAAATTTAGAGCTTGATTACAATCTGTGACGGCTTGGTGGTAATCTTGTAATTGCAGATGAGCCTGACAGCGATCGGTATAAGCCACAGCAGAATCTGATTGCAGTTCCAGCGCTTGGTTAAAATTCTCTATCGCCTCTCGATAATTACCACTTTGCATATTACTGACACCCAAACTTAACAAATCACTGGCTGTAATTTGAGTCTTGACAATCGGTAATGAATATGCGCTCGTTGTAGAACAATTGAGCAAAAAAGCCAGCACTAAACTGAGAAATAATCGCCACAAATAAGTCATAAGCATCCTATTTGACAATTTCAGCAGCAGTAAACTTAACCAAAAAAAGCTCCGCCCACTATTAACATTTAACTAATATTTTTAATTTTAGATTTGCTTAACCAGAGTATAGGCAGCAAGAGCGAGTATTTTAGATTGATATTTCTCCCCTCTCCGCTGGCGGGGAGGGGTGGAATGACTGTGGGAATTATAACTAATTAACCAAACTCGATCTAACTACCAGCCTTTATCTGCTTGTTCCAGCACATAAGCAGCTACATCTTCAATCTGGTTTGCTTTTAAACGACCTCTGAAGGCAGGCATAGCATCTTTACCATTTGTAACTTGACTAATAATTGCCTCTGCTGAGTACATACCGTACTTTTCTAAATCATCCTTTTTCAAACTTTTATCAGCTTTAACCAAGTTTCTACCACCCGCATGACAAGAAGCACAATTAGCACTAAATATTTTAGCTCCATTGACAGTATCTGCTGCTAAAGCTGGACTACTAAAGGCAAAGGTGAAGATAGTGATGCCTAAAAGTAGCAAGGAAATTATTCTTTTCATCTCGTGTTCTCTCTGCAAAACGGCTGATTCGGTACAATACCTTTCATAATTTTCAGTTGAATGAATTGCCTGTGTCAAAAGACAAGCTGTCAAACTTCACCTGGATGAAAGATATTGTAATTTCCCGCTTCAAACTTTATTTGCTAACTCTTGCATCGCTTCTTCCGTGACGCGACAAATTCGCCAATCATCTAAAATAGTAGCGCCCATACTGCGATAGAATGCCTGCGCCGACTCATTCCAATCCAATACACTCCACTCTAAGCGTCCACAATTGCGGTCTACAGCTATTTGGGCTAATTTAGACAAAAGCGCTTTACCAATACCTTGACGGCGATATTCTGGCAAGACAAACAAATCTTCTAAATAAATGCCTGGCTTAGTCAGAAAAGTAGAATAATTAGAAAAAAACAGGGCAAAACCAACAGCTTGCCCTGCATATTCTGCTAATATTGCCTCAACATACTTTGGGGAGCCAAATAAATGCTCCTGGAGATCCAAAGCATTCCCAGTGACGGCGTGAGATAATTTTTCGTACTCAGCCAGCCCCTTAATTAAATCAAACAGTACGTTGCTATCAGCTGGTTCAGCCAAACGCAAAATCAAATCACTACGAGAATTCATTAGTCCATCATCCATAATCCATAGTCCATAGTTTATAGTCAATTGTGTAAAATTTTTGACTAATAATTAATAACTACAGACAGAATTCCGAACTCAGGTAACACCAAAATATAAATTACCCAAAACTGTAGGGTGGGTATAGCCCAAGGGGCATGGCTCCGCTAAAGCGATCGCGTAACCCACCTTCACCAGAAACAAGTAGCGCCACCCACCTTGAGCTTAAATTAACCATCCTTTTAAGCGCTTGGCGATATGAGGACGACGCAGTTTCCGCATCGCTTTGCTTTGAATTTGGCGGACTCGTTCACGAGATAAATTGAACATATTGCCCACTTCTTCTAAGGTACAGGGTTCGCTGGTGGTCAAACCGTAGCGCAAAGAAATCACGTCTTTTTCCCGTGGAGTTAGCACATCACCCAAGACATCCCAAATCTCCTGACGCATCATGTTTTCATTCATTTTTGCTTCGGGAGATAAGTTATCCTCATCTTCTAGCAAATCCATCAGTTCTGTATCTTCCTCTTTACCTACACGGTGATTCAGAGAAAGGGCTTGTCGCCGTAGCTGTTGTAATTGGCGCAGTTGTTGGACGCTAATTTCCAAAGCTTCTGCCATTTCGGCTTCGTTGGGATTGCGACAGAGTTTTTGCTTGAGTTCCCGTTGAGCTTTTTTGAGCTTGTTAAGTTTTTCAACAATGTGGATAGGTAAACGGATAGTTCGCGCATCATTGGCGATCGCCCGCGTAATTGCTTGTCTAATCCACCAGTAAGCGTAGGTGGAAAACTTATATCCTTTATCGGGATCAAATTTTTCAGTCGCCCGGTTTAAACCCATTGCGCCTTCCTGAATTAAATCCAGAAAAGGTACGCCCCGATTCAGGTATCGCTTGGCGATTGACACCACCAATCTCAGGTTAGAGCGAATCATTTTGCGTTTCGCGACTCGCCCTTGATACAAGCGACTTTCTAGTTGCTTTTCGGTCATTTCTAGCTGTGCGGCTACTTGTACCTTACTAGGTGGCTCTTCCAGCTTTAATTCCAAAGCAGCTTGTATTTCCCTAACTTCCTCTAGAAACCTAACTCGCCGTGCTAACTCTACCTCTTCGTCGGGTTTTAACAACGGATAACGCGCCATTTCTTTAAAAAACGCGCCTACAGCATCATCATGCTCGGTTTTATTGTATCCTGAAGGCCGAGCCGCCGCCATGTCATCTCCATCACGTTCGTCTGATTCCAGATGTTCCATGATTGGAGGTTCTGACTCCACCACTGGTTCTAGAAGTTCGAGTGTGTGATCTTCATGTTCGACAGTAGTTTCCAGTATTTCCATTGTTCCCAATTCAGCAATGTTCATAGTTTCCTTTAGGGATTGTTGCTTTGTTTGGTACATAATTTAGTGACAGCCGCTTGCTTGAAGCTTTGGTAGTTTTCCCTAACAAACAAATGCACCCCTTTGTCAGAAAAATACATCTTCTTGCTAATTGCTTATTCATTAGTGAAAATCAGCCCCTCGCTGTCATTTCTTGGCTCCTGCTAGATAGAACCTCTAACAAATACTGGTTTTTGCACCCAAAAACTATCTTCTCAGGTTCCAACAGAGATATTCCTTATTTTTTTCTTAATACCCAAATATGTCAAATCCCCTCAACCTTTATCCACCTTAACAAATATAAAAAACTCAAGTAAATACCCCCTAGCTTAAATCTTTTATAAGTTACATAAGTTTTTAAGCTTGATCAGGTAAGAAATTATTACAGAAATTACAGTCTTGCTTTGGGTTTGGTGCTTATTTACATAAAGCTTCCTTAAGGACACGGTTTGACTAGTCTAATTTTCTGAAATAATTTATTTGTATAAAAGCATCTCATATACACAAAGGATTGAATATCTATCAAGGGGCTGAAAAAGGATATGTCCTATTTAGTAGTTAGTCAGACTATTTCCAGAATCGTCTGGAAAGAGAATTTAATTTTTCATAGCGGACTTTAAATATTTATGCCATGTATTGTGAAGACAAAATTGTCTAGTAAATTACATAAGGTGAAACTTATCAAGTATTATGTGAAACAAAAGTATTATCAAATACATTTTACATCCAAAAAAGAAAAAGTTTTGATAAAGCTAAGTGAACTCTAAATAAATAAATGAAAGTAAGAGAAACCTTTGTCTATAAAAATGCAAAACTATGTATAAAACTGGCATAAATTTACTGAATTTGGTGGTTGCTGAACCTGGAGAAACTTACGAAGCTGAAAATGTAAATCGATGGATTGAAGTGCTGGTGGATTGTCCAGGAGACTACAGGATTATTTACCTATCGATTACCAAGTCAGTTAAAAATCAAACCCGGTGATATTTTAAGTGTACCATTTCGCACTCAAAAAGTAGGAGCGATCGCCATTCGTTTATTGACAGAACTAAATATCGATCTACCACCTGAAAAAATCAAAGAAGTAGAGGATATAGTCAGCGAAGGTTTCTTCCCTCCGAGCTATTGGGAATTATTAAATCGAGTCGCTGCATATTACTATACGCCTTTAATTCAGGTGATCCGGGTGGCATTACCGCCGGGGTTACTGGGGCGATCGCAACGTCGGATTCGCTTGATCTCCAACGAAGAAATAAACAGACAAATTGCCTCATCTTTGACTTTCCTTACTCCCGCAGCCCAGCAAGTGTTAAACCTTTTGCAATCTCAACCAGCCGGAGACTATAGTTTCACCTACCTGCAACAGAAAGTCAAAACAGCCTATAAAGGTGTGCGGGAGTTGTTACGATTTGGGTTAGTAGAAAGTTATTTAGAACCACCGCGACTAAATCGACCAAAGAGACAAAAAGCCGTCACCTTGATTGGTGCGTTGATGGTGATTTAACAACTCGCCAACGAGAAATTTTGGAAGTATTGCGGCGGAGTGGCGGAGAATTGTGGCAGAGTGAACTATTACAAATTTGTCATGCTAGTTCCTCTATCCTGAAGACGATGGCACAAAAGGGTTACATCGTCATCGAAGACAAAGAAGTATTGCGAACAGAACAGGGACTAGCATTAGCGCCAGATGTCCCCAAAACTTTAAATCCTCATCAAGCAAATGCCTTAACGACTATACAAGCCCTGAATGGGTTTGCTCAAGTGTTGTTGCATGGGATTACAGGTTCAGGCAAAACAGAGGTATATTTACAAGCGATCGCACCGCTAATCAATCAAGGAAAATCCGCCCTAGTTTTAGTTCCCGAAATTGGCCTCACACCCCAGCTAACAGACCGATTCCGCGCTCGTTTCGGCGGTAAAGTCAGCGTTTATCACAGCGCCCTTTCCGCCGGCGAACGTTACGATACTTGGCGACAAATGCTGACAGGAGAACCCCAAATTGTCATCGGGACTCGCAGCGCCATTTTCGCCCCATTACCCAATTTAGGTTTAATCATCTTAGACGAAGAACACGACAGCAGCTTTAAACAAGATTCTCCCATTCCCACCTACCACGCCCGCACCGTCGCCCAATGGCGCGCCCAAATAGAAAATTGTCCTTTAATTCTCGGTTCCGCCACCCCTTCATTAGAAAGTTGGGTAAATCTCAGCAACGCCTCAGACCTAACCCCCCTAACCCCCCTTCCCTACAAGGGAATGGGGGAAATTCACTCCCCTCTCCTTGTAGGAGAGGGGTTGGGGGAGAGGTCAACCCACTCCTATTACCTATCCCTTCCCGAACGCATTAACTCCCGCCCATTACCACCGGTAGAATTAGTCGATATGCGGCTAGAGTTACAGCAGGGAAATCGTTCTATATTTAGTAGGTCGTTACAAACAGCTTTACAGCAACTAGAAGAGAAGCAACAACAGGGAATTTTATTTATCCATCGTCGGGGACACAGTACCTTTGTCTCTTGTCGCAGCTGTGGTTATGTAATGGAATGTCCCCATTGTGATGTATCGCTAGCCTATCACCAGACAGAAGAAGGAGCGCCGCAAATACTACGCTGTCATTACTGTAACTATACGCGATCGCATCCTCCCCAATGCCCCGAATGTGGTTCACCTTACCTGAAATTCTTTGGTAGCGGAACTCAGCGCGTCGCCCAAGAATTAGCAAAACAATTTCCGCAGTTGAGTTATATTCGTTTTGATAGTGATACCACCCGCAATAAAGGCGCACACCGTAACTTATTGACTCGATTTGCTAACGGTGAAGCCCATTTATTAATAGGAACACAAATGATTACCAAAGGTTTAGATTTACCCCAGGTGACATTAGTAGGTGTTGTCTCTGCTGATGGTTTGCTGCATTTATCAGATTATCGCGCCAGTGAGCGAGCATTTCAAACCCTGACGCAAGTAGCCGGAAGGGCTGGTAGAGGCGATGATCCCGGTCGAGTAATTGTGCAGACTTACACCCCAGAACATCCGGTAATTGGGGCGGTAAAACAACATGATTATCAGTCTTTTTCCCAAACAGAAATAGAAGAACGCCAAGCGCTGAATTATCCTCCTTATGGACGGTTAATTTTATTACGCTTGAGTGGTTTAGATCCGATTCAAGTCCAGAACACAGCCCAAATCATCGCCACAGCTTTGAGTTCTAGCGAGGGCTTTGATATTCTCGGTCCAGCCCCAGCCAGTGTTGCGCGGGTAGCTAACCGTTTTCGTTGGCAAATTATGCTCAAGTTTGATCCCGATGCTTTACCAAATTTACCTGATTGGGAGTCAGTGCGATCGCTTTGTCCTAGTTCTGTCAGTTTAACTATAGATGTAGACCCATTAAACATCATGTAATAAAGAATGTAGAGCCGTTCTACAGAACGTCTCTACAAGGGTTTTATAACAAGCATATTTAATTTAGAGGATGTTTGAAAAGTTTTGGGCGAATATAATTCGCTACTACACAAAGGTCGTCTCGCCTGCGCGGACTAAATGTAAATTGAACTTTTTGAACCCACGAAGGTGGGTTTAGTTTGTATAGCCGCAACTTCTAGTCGCCTGGGCTGTAATAAATTAGACTTCTAAACAACCTCTTAGGTCCATGTTCAATGATTCACAAGTGCTACACAAGTCATATATCTGGTAGCGGTTTGAATTTAAATACTAGAATGAATCTTCCCCAGTCCAAACTTCATTGATATTAACCATCCAGGGTATACCTCCATTAACAGGAGAACTGACACTAATTTTAGCTTGGTTAGCAAATCGTTTTAACTTATTAGCTAAATAAGGAATATTCGTCATTAGATGCTGATAGCTTTTGAGATCATGACAGACTAAAATTAAGATCAAAATCCCGCTATTGACTTTGAAATACCAATGACAACTGGATAACAAAACCCGTACTGTACCCTTACACGCTAAGAAAAAGCTGTTTTTGGTGGCTTCTTCTAATTGGGTGAGCCAAATCCCACTCAGAAGCGTTGTTTTATTGGATGGTAAATCATCGGGAGATAAATATGGTTGATACATAGCAACTCTCGGATTATTCAAAAGGGTAAAAAACTCAAGTAAGCTGTTATGACTTGGGGATAATTACCTAGCCATAAAATTTAGCCTATAAGTGAAGCAAGAGTACATGACATTTTAATTTAACCTCCGTTCACCCCTTGATAAACTTTATATAATCTACAATCTCTTCTTGCTAATTTTCCTCATATTTCTTTCGGAATTAATCCACATAACTTAATATTTTGCCTACTAATACCATTTTTATCTGAAGATGTCTAATTAGCCTGCATAGCTAGCTTGGTTTAGTCCCCCCTGGAGGTGGTTTCTACGCCACTCAACCACAATTGCTACCAGTCGGACAAAGAATAGGAAAGGCAGCAGCGAAGAATACCCTCATACATTTTAGGGGCTGGAAAAAAGGATGCATTATTGAGAGTGTCTTGCATCTCGAAATAAATATGCAATATAATTTTTTGCTAACTTTGACTTTAGTTTACGGACATAGAGAATATTTAGTGTAAATATATACAAATACAGAGCTATGATGTGATAAATGTATCTTACTTAAGCATATATTTGAAAATAGCAAATTTCAGTAATTTATTGTATAACCAAGTCATATTGACAAGTTATATAAGAGTAAAATTTAGGTATTTTTGACGGAAATTTGCAAAAAACAATCTGAAACATAGTAGTAACTAAAAAAACAAAATAGATTGAGGTTATATATAAGAGACATTACCAAACTGCTCGTGATTTAATAGCAGAGTAATTCATTTGATATATGTAAATAATTAGCTTTCTATCATTGAACTTGAACTGAGTACGAAATAAATGGGACAAGGTTTTTTGCAAATCGGCTTAACGCTGTGTATTGTTATAGCAATCGTTCCGGTTTTGGGAAGATACATGGCGCGTGTTTTCTTGGGAGAAAGAACACTGCTTGATCCGTTAATGAATCCTATAGAGCGCTACTGCTTCGTTTTAGCAGGTGTTCGGAGTCAAGGTGATGCCTACGGTGGCAAGCTACAGACGGGTTGGCAGTATATTCGGGCATTACTGTCTACCAACTTAGTTATGGGTATTTTTGTATACGCAATAATATTTTTTCAGCGATTACTACCCTGGAATCCCAATGGTTTTGGTGCGCCTAGCTGGGATATATTGCTGCACACAGTTGTTTCATTTGTCACCAATACCGACCAGCAGCACTACACTGGGGAAACCACATTAAGCTATTTTAGCCAAGTAGCAGCTTTAGGCTTTTTGATGTTCACCTCAGCAGCCACAGGTTTAGCGGTAGGAATTGCTTTTATTCGCGGCTTGACAGGCAAAAAACTAGGTAACTTTTACGTTGATTTGACTCGTGCCATCACGAGAATATTACTACCTATCTCAGTGATTGGTGCGATCGCCTTAGTTTTCTGCGGCGTACCGCAAACATTAGATCCCACCTTAGTTGTGCAAACCTTAGAAGGCAGAACCCAATATATTGCCAGAGGTCCAGTAGCATCCTTTGAGATGATTAAAATGTTGGGTGATAACGGCGGCGGTTTTTTTGGCGTTAACTCAGCCCACCCCTTTGAAAATCCCAACGGCGCTGCTAATTTAATCGAAATCATCGCCATGATTGCCATTCCAGCATCCTTAATCTATACCTACGGTATATTTGCTCAAAATCTTAAACAAGCTTGGCAACTATTCTGGATGGTATTTGCAGTATTCGTGATTTTAATTTCGGTAGCAGTGGGCGGAGAACAACAAGGTAATTTCCTCGTGAATAGCACATTGGGATTAGAACTGCCTAATTTAGAGGGCAAAGAAATTCGATTGGGTTGGACACAAACAGCACTTTGGGCAGTCATAACTACCGCCACCGCCTGCGGTGCAGTCAACGGGATGCATGATTCCTTAACGCCACAAGGATTATTTTCGAGCTTATCAAACTTATTCCTTCGCATCATCTGGGGAGGACAGGGAACAGGGACAGCATACCTGTTTGTTTACCTGATTCTGACTGTATTCTTGACCGGGTTACTCGTGGGACGCACCCCAGAATTTTTAGGACGCAAAATTGAACGGCGAGAAGTCATCCTTGCCAGTGTAGTGCTGCTGATTCATCCCATTCTAGTTTTAATTCCCAGTGCCATTACATTGGCTTATCCTGTTTCCCTTTCTGGAATTACTAACCCTGGATTTCACGGCATTTCCCAAGTAGTTTATGAATATGCTTCAGCCTCTGCAAATAATGGCTCTAGTTTACAGGGATTGGAAAATAACACCCTCTGGTGGAATTTAAGCACCTGTTTCAGTATGTTTGCCGGGCGCTACATTCCGATGATTACCATTTTGCTCTTAGCCGATGGTATGTCTCGTAAACCAACAATACCAGAAACCCCTAATACCCTGAAAACAGACTCACTGTTATTTACCACCGCCACGGCTGGATTAGTGGTGATTTTGGGAATCTTGGCTTTCTTTCCCCTATTGGCTTTAGGCCCCATTGCCGAAGGTTTTAAACTAGCTTCTGGCAGTTAGAAGAGGCAGTTAGAAGAGGCAGGGGGGCAGGGGGGCAGGGGGCAGGGCGCAGGGGGAAAAGGCAGGGGGGCAGGGGGCAGGGTGCAGGGGGAGAAGAGGCAGGGGAGCAGGGGGCAGGGTGCAGGGGGGAAAGAGGCAGGGGGGCAGGGGGCAGGGTGCAGGGGGAGAAGAGGCAGGGGTGCAGGGGGCAGGGTGCAGGGGGGAAGAAACTTTTCCATCCCACTCCCAATTCCCCACTCTCCACTCTCCACTCCCCACTCCCAATTCCCCACTCCCCACTCTCCACTCCCCACTCCCAATTCCCCACTCCCCACTCCCCACTCCCCACTCCCTATTCCCCACTCCCAACTCCCCACTCCCAATTCCCCACTCCCAACTCTCCACTCCCCACTCCCAACTCTCCACTCCCCACTCCCCACTCCCTATTCCCCACTCCCTACATAAAATGAACGTTGCACCTACTTCTAAATCAAGATTTCGTTCTGGCAATTGCCGCCAAGCCCTCAAAAAAACCAAGTTAAATCCCAAAAAACTGTATTTCAGAGCCATCAAGGATGCTTTTGTCAAGCTTAATCCTAAATATGCCATTAAAAATCCCGTCATGTTTTTGGTTTGGTTGGGAACACTTGTCACCCTAGTATTCACCATTGAACCTAACTTATTTGGCACAGCCCAAGAGAATAACTCTCAACTTTTTAACGGCTTATTGACAGGAATTTTGTTTCTCACGGTTTGGCTGGCTAATTTTGCCGAAGCATTCGCTGAAGGACGGGGTAAAGCCCAAGCCGATGCCTTGCGATCCGTCAAATCAGAGACCATCGCCAAAAAACTTGCCGCCGATGGCACAATTTTTGAAGTGCCTTCCACTACCCTCAGACAAAGTGACACCATCTATTTGGTCGCAGGTGATATCATTCCTGCTGATGGCAAAGTCATCATGGGTGTGGCCTCGGTGGATGAATCAGTAATTATGGGGGAATCAGTACCAATCCTCAAAGAATCAGGCTCGGATGTTGCCAGTTCGGTAATCGGTGGTACGCGGATCATCTCTGATGAACTGATTGTCCGCATCACATCTGACCCTGATCAAGGGTTTATTGACCAGATGATTACTTTATTAGAAGGAAAAAACCGCAGCAAAACACCAAATGAAATTACCTTAACAATCTTACTAGCCGTTCTGAGCTTAGTCTGTCTCTTGTCCGTGGCCACATTGCCCGCTTACGCATACTATATCGAAAGTCCAGTCAGCGTCCCAATTTTGATCGCCCTGTTGGTAGCGCTGATTCCCACTACCATCGGCGGATTATTAAGCGCCATTGGTATTGCTGGCATGGATCGGGTTGCTCAATTTAACATCATAGCCACCTCTGGAAGAGCCGTAGAAGCCTGTGGCGATGTCAACACCCTCATTCTTGACAAAACAGGCACAATTACCCTTGGCAATCGTTTGGCAGAAGAGTTTACCCCGATTAATGGCCACTCATTACAGGAAATGGCTCATGTTGCTTGGGCAGCTAGTGTATTTGACGATACACCTGAAGGCAAATCAATTATCCGACTGGCACAAAGCCTTGGCGCTCAATTTGATTTTGACACCAACCAAGCTGTAGGAGTGGAATTTTCTGACGTAACCCTGATGAGTGGCACAAACTTGCCTGGGGGGCGTGAAGCCCGTAAGGGAGCAGTAGGAGCAATTAGAGAATTTATCCGTCAGCGTAATGGACAAGCACCCTCAGAACTGAATGCTGTCTACGAAAGAATTTCTCAACAAGGTGGTACACCCCTAGCAGTTTGTCTAGATCAGGAGATTTATGGGGTGATTTATCTCAAAGACATCATTAAACCTGGTATCCGGGAACGTTTTGAGCAGTTACGCCGCATGGGCATCAGCACGATCATGATCACTGGTGACAACCTGATTACCGCATCTGTGATTGCCCACGAAGCCGGAGTAAATGACTTTATTGCTGAAGCTACGCCAGAGGAGAAAGTTAGGGTTATTCACAGAGAACAAGTAGCAGGTAAAGTCGTAGCCATGACAGGAGACGGCACTAACGATGCTCCCGCCCTAGTAAAGGCAAATGTTGGTGTTGTCATGAATACAGGTACTCAAGCTGCTAAAGAAGCAGCCGACATTATAGATTTGGACTCTGATCCCACAAAGCTGATTGATATCGTGAATATTGGTAAGGAATTACTGATTACCCGTGGAGTTTTGACTACATTTTCCCTGGCGAATAATCTTGCTAAATACTTGGCAATTATCCCATTCATCTTTACCGCCGCTAATCTGCAAAGTTTGAATATTATGAATTTGTCCAGCGCTAATTCTGCTGTATTATCGACACTAATTTATAATGCTTTGATTATTCCTGCTTTAATTCCTTTGGCTTTGAGAGGTGTGCAGTTAAAATACCTGACAGCAAATCAATTGCTACAACGCCATTTCTTGATTTATGGTTTGGGTGGCTTAATTGCACCGTTTATCGCTATTAAGTTTATAGATACGCTAATTGCCACAACTGGATTGGGGTAAAAAAACAGAGTATTGGGCGGGTGAATAAAAAATATAAATAACATCAATAACTTTGACCCTGAGCGTAGTTGTAAAGCCCTGCTTCACCAAAATCCCAAATCTAAAATCTAAAATCCCAAATTGTATGACTTTTATTCGAGAAATTATCAAAGCTGTTCGCATGACTCTTGTGCTTTGGTTACTCACGGCAATTATCTATCCTCTGGCAATCTTGATCATGGGTCAAACTTTGTTTCCATTTCAAGCTAATGGCAGCATTATGGCGAATGTAGAAGCACAAGCAATTGGTTCGGCTTTAATTGGTCAGACATTCACATCCGATGGTTATTTTCACAGTCGTCCCAGTAGTGTGAGATATAGCCAAGGAGAACAGGCAAGTCCAACTGGCATATCTGGTGCTAGCAATTTTGCTCCTAGCAATCCAGCCCTGCTAGATCGAATTGTCGCCAAGGCAAATCAATTTCGAGATGATAATATTCAACCCCTTGCTGATTTAATTTATACTTCTGGTTCTGGTTTAGATCCACATATTTCTTTGAGCGCAGCAAGGCAGCAGTTGAGGCGAGTTGCTGGCTCCCGTGATATCAGAGAAGATGAAATATTACCTTTAATTAATAGATTTACTGATAGAAGATTTCTCTGGATTTTTGGTGAGCCGGGAGTGAATGTGCTGCGATTGAATTATGCTCTTGACCTGCAAGATATTAACCGCCAGTGAGCGAAGAGGCAGGGGGGCAGGGGGCAGGGGAGAAGAGGCAGGGGGGCAGGGGGCAGGGGGCAGAAGAGGCAGGGGGGCAGGGTGCAGGGGGCAGGGGAGAAGAGGCAGGGGGCAGGGGACAAGTCTGAATCCTATTCCCCATTCCCTATTCCCCACTCCCCATTCCCCACTCCCCACTCCCCATTCCCTATTCCCCACTCCCCACTCAGCACTTTGTAGGATAGAGAATAAACACGAAACCATGAACCAGGTAGACTATCTCCGAATTAGCCTTATTGATCGCTGTAATTTTCGTTGTCAGTACTGTATGCCAGAGGGGGCAGAATTAGATTATCTGCTTAAGCAAGAATTATTAACTGATGAGGAATTGCTGACGCTGATTCAAGAGGTATTTATTCCTGTGGGTTTTACCCGGTTTCGGTTGACGGGTGGGGAACCTTTGCTGCGCCCTCGTGTGGCAGATTTAATCCAGGCGATCGCATCTTTACCCCAAACCCAAGACCTCTCTATGACTACCAACGGGTTTCTATTAGCCTCCCAAGCCCAAAACCTCTATGATGCTGGTCTCCGGCGGATAAATATTAGCCTAGATTCCCTTGACTCAGACACCTTTGACCAAATTATCGGCAATCGTGGTCGTTCTCGTTGGCAACAAGTTTGGCGCGGGATTCAAGCTGCATACAGTGTAGGATTTAACCCTTTGAAGCTGAATGTGGTGGTGATTCCTGGTGTCAATGACCATGAAATTCTGGATTTAGCGGCGTTAACCATTGATAAGCAATGGCACGTCAGATTTATTGAGTTTATGCCTATTGGTAATGGCGATTTATTTGGCGATCGCGGTTGGGTATCTTCAGAGGACTTACGCCAACGTATCCGCGATCGCTGGGGCTTGACAACATCCCAAGTTTGTGGTGCGGGTCCGGCTGATGTCTTTCAAATTCCAGGCGCGAAGGGAACCCTGGGATTTATTAGTCAAATGTCAGAATGTTTTTGCGATCGCTGTAACCGAATGCGCTTTTCTGCCGATGGTTGGCTGCGTCCCTGTCTACTCAATGAAACTGGGCAAATTGATTTAAAAACGGCGCTACGTGCTGGAACTAGCACTGACAAACTTCAAGAACAAGTCAAACAGCTATTAGCAATCAAACCAGAAATTAACTTTAAAGAGCGCGACTCTGGTACAGTCGGTCTTTACAGCCGTACCATGTCGCAAATTGGGGGTTAGTCATTGGTCATTGGTCATTTGTCATTTGTGAATGAAATCACGTGCAAATCTTGTTTTATTACTGCACTCCATCTTTAACTTCCATCAAAGACTCCCCTCTCCTTACTAAGGAGAGGGGCTGGGGGTGAGGTTCTATATTTTATTAAATCCACACTCCAATGACCAAAGACTAATAACTAAGCTTGACGTGAGTAGTATTCCACAACAAGCAGTTCATTAACTTGTAACGCCACCCATTCTCGTTCAATGACGCTGTTAACTTTACCAGTCAATTTAGCTTTATCAAATTCCAGATGACTGGGGAGATTGGCTAAACCGGGATATTGCAAATTGGCTTCTACCAACTTCCGTGAAGCTTCCCTGTCTCTAATTGCAACTACTTCACCGGGACGGCACTGGTAACTAGCAATATCAACTCGCTTACCGTTAACTGTGACATGACCGTGATTTACCAGTTGACGAGCAGCTGGAATCGTGGGAGCCATACCCAAGCGAAAAACGGTATTATCCAAGCGCATTTCTAGCATTTGTAGCAGCACTTGTCCGGTAGAACCAGTGACGCGTCTAGCTTTACGCACATAGCGCAGCAGTTGCTTTTCGGTCAAACCGTAGTTCATCCGAATTTTTTGCTTTTCTTCGAGACGGACTGCATACTCAGAACGTTTTTTGCGGTTCTGACCATGTTGGCCTGGTGGATAGGCTCGTCTAGCAGTTTTGCGACTTAATCCTGGCAATTCGCCTAAGCGACGGACAATTCTGAGGCGTGGCCCTCTATATCGGGACATGAGTTTCCTTAATCTAATCCTGTTAACTTTACCCAGACATTCAATTTTGACACTTCCCTGATTATAAATCAGGAAATTCTTGGTTCTACGAAGCTGCTTGCTTTGACACAGCATATCAAAGTAGAGGCATTTTCTCCCCAAGCCTAAAATCCGGACTGTCCTGCCGTACTATAACAAACCGGTTTTGTGTGTTTATTTAGTTGGTAGACTACGAAATCGCTAGATTGGCTTAATTAGTATTTCAACTCGGAAATACCTTTTACGTTGTCTACTTATCTTATATTTTGACTATACTAGCACCATTCGCTTCACCATCAATCCCCTTGCCAAAAATCATTGGTAATACAGGGTTTGCTCCAGCATCCGTTACTCTTGATGAAGTGAAAACGCCTATTGAGCAGGACTTACGCCACAATTTCCAAAAATCTTGATTTATCGAACCGCCAAGTCGCCTTCGCGTAGCGTCTCCCCTTGGGAGAAGAACGCCAAGAAAACGTAGATTATGCGTAAGTCCTATTGAGGTCTAGAATTATTTTGAGCGAGTCCAACAAGAAGCAGGAGCGCCGAACACAGGGGTCATTCCCCACTCCCCAGAAGAGGCAGGGGAGCAGGGAGCAGGGAGCAAGGGAGAGTAAGAAATTATTTTAAACTAACTTCCGGTTACTTAACAACCATTCTTCTTCTCCCCCACTCCCCACTCCCCACTCCCCACTCCCTACTCCCTTTTACTTATTTTTTTTGCAGGTTAAGAAAAATGGTCAAAATCACGGCTCGTAAATTTGTAGGCAGAGAGAATGTCTATGATATTGGGGTTGAGCGTTACCATAATTTTACGATTAAAAATGGTTTAATCGCCTCCAATTGTTTCAATAAATCCCATTCAACTGCTTATGGATATGTCACTTATCAAACTGCATATTTAAAAGCTAATTATCCTTTAGAGTATATGGCGGCGCTGTTGACGGCGAACAGTGGCGATACCGATAAAGTGCAGAAATATATTAATAACTGCGCGAATATGGGTATTGTCATAGACCCACCAGACGTTAATCGTTCGGGGTTAGATTTTACACCAGCCGCCGGGAAGATTTTATTTGGATTTACAGCAGTGCGGAATGTGGGACAAAATGCGATCGCCTCGATTTTGTCAGCCAGAGATGAGGGCGGCGAATTTCAAACCCTTGCTGATTTTTGCGATCGCGTTGATCTGCGTGCTGTTAACCGCCGCACTGTGGAATCCTTAATTTACTGTGGAGCCTTTGACAAAATTGAATCAAATCGGCAACAGTTGATTAATGATTTAGGACTGGTTTACGATTGGGCGCAATCCCGCGATAAAGATCGGGCTAGCGGTCAGGGAAATCTCTTTGATTTTTCAGGTTTAGGTGGTAGTTTTACGGATAATAAAACAGCAAGTAATGCTTTTGAAGCCGTTCCTAAAGCTGCTCCTGTGGCGGATATTCCCCCGCAGGAAAAGTTACGTAAGGAAAAAGAATTGCTGGGTTTTTATGTGTCAGAGCATCCATTAAAATCTTTAAGGAAAGCCGCATCAGTGCTGACTCCTATTAACCTTTCCCAACTTAATGGCGAAAAAGAAGATACAAAAGTTTGTGCGGTCATCATGCTGAATAATGTCAAAAAAGTGATGACCAAAAAAGGCGAGCAAATGGCAATTTTGCAAATAGAAGATTTAACTACACAATCGGAAGCCATTGTTTTTCCCAAAACTTATGAACGCATCAGTGAACAACTCATAGTTGATAAGCGGTTAATTCTCTGGGGTAAAGTAGACAGGCGAGATGACCAAACTCAACTGATTGTTGAAGATGTAGAACCAGTTGAATCAGTCCAAATGTTAATGGTGGAACTCAATCCTCAACAAGCAGGTGACATCCAAACACAACATAATTTAAAAACAATTTTACAACAACACTCAGGGGATAAGGAAAATGCCAAAACGCCAGTGATTGGAATTATACAATCAGAAAATTCTCGCCAATTGGTGCGCTTGGGTTGGCAATATTGCGTGAAAGATTCTCGGATAGCAGTTCAAGATTTGCAAAATGCCAGATTTAATGCTTATCTACAGTTGCTGATTCATAATTGATATTTTACCAATTAGATTTTAGGTGGCTTTGCGATCCCCTGCTTAGTTAGAGTCGCCTCAATTTCTCGAATGAATTGCATATCTGACGGTGACAGAGGCTGGTTTCTGTTTTCAGATAAGTCCTTATTTAAGGCGGGTGGCTTTTCTAGAAAATTAAATGCTTGGCGGAATTGAGCGGGACTGGCCTGAATAGGCGAATCAAAATGACAGGCGATAATTTGGCGAAAATCCCAAGTTGCAACTTGATCAGCCCAGATCAGGACTTGTTTTGGTGCTTGGGGGAGAATCAGAATTTGCAGGATCGGCGCTACAAATAAACGTCCATTACCTCGTAGGATATGGAATGACTGTCGCCAGTCCTCTCGCCAGCGAAAGGGAAATAAACCAAAATAAGCCTGTGGTGAATGCTGTGGTGCTTTGAATGCGTCGCGAAACATTTGCCCGAATCCAGTGATTTCCAGGGCATGAGGACGAAAATAAACGGCAAACAGTGAAATTCGTTGCCATCCCTTGCGGCGATTTTCTGGATAATCTGCGATCGCTTCCCCAGCATGATCTCTAGCATGAAACAGCAAGGGATAGGGATCTAATTGGGTAATAGCAGGTGGTTCCTCTGGTATAGACAGTATAGAATCAGTCAGCAGCAGAGTGTGCGATCGCCTGTGAAAAAATGCCACTTCTGCAAAGGAACCCCGTCCCAAATCGATATCCAGCACCTGATAATCAAACTCATCAGCAAAAGGACTTTGGCTACTATCGAATGGAAGTACCTGAGTGCGTTTTTGGGGAAAACCCAGCCAACTCAGGGGTAAATTGAGTGGGAAACTCCATTGATTGGGAGCCACAAAAACCTGCGCTTGTGGAAAGCATCTAGCAAAAGGTCCAACAAAAACTTTATGTTCTAGACCAGAACTCGTTGGCAAAATGATGTACTTAACATCACCGTGCTTGGTGACTAACTCATTAACTAGACGCACACATTCAACAGTGGGAGCAACTGGTGCATAAACCAGAAGACCTCCGGCTGCGAGTTTAATTACAGTCATCCGAATCGGCACAACAGTGTAGAGAATGCCTTGAAGCTGGTCGAATGTCCAGATCGTATCCTTGACTATTTCCGCGCAAATTGTCCGTCGCCTACCGTAGGGATAGAGTGGTACAGCCGGCCAAAAGTGCCATGACCAATCTTGTGGATGAGTACTTGGTTCCATCCATTTATGCCCCTGTACGTTGATTTTGTAGACTTTTCACCGTGATCATCACAATTAAGGCAATGGCCAAAATTAATGCTACATTCCTGAGTAAAGAGTTGTTCCACTGCTTGAGTGCGATCGCTACCAAAGCCCACACACTAACTCCTGGATAAGCAAAGTCTCGACGCTGGTTCACAATGACTGCTGCAACACAAAAAGCCACCAATAACATCATAGCAGTCCATAATTGGGCAGAAATTCCCCATCCATTCCACCCCACGAAATACAACCAAGAAGCCACATTCACAATCGTCGCCACACTAATCCAGCCCAGATAAATACTGATAGGAAAATGAACGCACCACTTCTTACTCTGAGACACACGCTTTTTCCCAATCCCTAAACGCAAATAAGCAGCAATTAATGGGAGGAGAATTAACAACATCGCCACAACAGAAAGTGCAAAAAGTCTAGAAAGGAAAAGATATACCCAGACACTTTGAGCAACAGAGGCAATTACCAATAAATATCCAGTTTTGCGTAAATCTAGATCATGTCTTTGGTTGGGGAGAACTTGGTAAATTGCCAATGCGAACAATCCTAGATAAATCAATCCCCAAATTGCAAAAGCATAATTAGCCGGGATAATCAGAACATTAGCGAACAAAGTATTAGAAATATCACCTATACGAGATCCATTAAGCGGAAAAATATTTGATATTACATTGACAAGAAAAGCGCCAATAATTGCAGTCAATGTCGCAATCTGCCGGATAAAATCTCCGTCATTTCCAGATGTGGAGTTTTGCATAGGATAATTCAATAACTTATATCTTTGTGTACTTTTATTTTACATCCTTATGAAGTATGGGTTAGTTTTTCCATACTACCTATTAGGAGTAGTATGAGCATTTATTTAGCGTTAGCATATTGAGTATAAAAGACCAAAAAACATCAAACACAAATCCGGGTAAAAACTGCTGATAGCTAACGACCCATAAATGGATTGACATATTTATCAAATTCAGGGGTAAGTATAGATTTGTTGTGACTGGCGATTGTGTAGAAGGTTTCCGGGAAAATAAATATATCTTCAGCCCAGAAAGTGTCAAAGAAATTAAAGCGTATTTATCGGGTAAAGTTTATAAGACTGAGTGCTGTTTCGACGAAAAAGAAGGTAATTCCGTACTATATGCTCGATTTACCAGTTGGGATGATGCAAGTGAATTCGCCAGTTATTTAGCAAGATTAGACCTAGAGTGCTACACAGATGAGCGAACCATACATACGGCATAAATAAGCCTAAATAAGCTGTTGCGCCTACAAGTTGCACACCAAACCCAATATTACGCAAATATAAGATTGCCAAAAAAATTCATAATAAGTTATATAATTTACAATTTTTTAGATGAAATGCACCCTTTAATTGAACGGTGGAACAGTCGGCAAGGCCAGCAAAAAGCTCCACAGATACTGACCGAGGCAATGGTGGTCAAAAGTTGCCAATTTAAGCTAGGCGGAGGATCTGATTCTGATGATTGGTTTTGCGTGCCTTGAGCTAGCTGTTGAACTGAACGAGATAGCTGACTGACTGTACTCACCCCTTCAATTGCTGCTCCAATGAGATAAGCTACCAGGGCAATTCCTAGCCAGTGATTCATAATTTTGTCGTTAAATTCTGAGATAATAATTGACCATATATATTAATTATGTGTAATTATTTTGTTTATTGCACTAATGATTGCCTTTTCCAAAGGATAGTCGTCCTTCAGCTGTATCACGAATTAAGGGCAGTTTAGATTCGATGTAGGTATTGAGGCTAGTATCTGTCTGGATGTCAAGCACTTGCTGAGATTTGAACTTGTTCATGAGTAATTGTACTAAAGCAGCATCATCAAACTGGAGCAAAGTAGTGACTTGAGTAGACTCGATTACAGCCCAAATCTGTTGCATCATTTTAGTAGTGATCATGATTTTTGCCTTTCTTAATATTTTCTTTATAATCGCACACTTTAGCCATTTGTGCTGAGTTTGTGTATCAAGATTAATCAATCAACACAATTAGAAATATCTGACTCGTGGAAAATTCTCCTCTTCAAGCAAGATTGATGCCAAAAAATTTGTAAGTTGGCTTGACCAACGCTTCAGCCAACTTACGCCTAGTTTACCAAAACCTTTAAAAATAAAGATTCTGGTATTTATTTGATGAGACTAAAAATTTAAACTCGGCCAGTCTGCTTCACGATAGTAGTGTGTCATATCGTCAAATTTTCGTAGTTCCACACGGTGGATTAAAAATTCTGGAGAATTGAGTTGCCATTGCTGATTCAACTCCCAAAGCATAGTACCGAGATTTTTACGGTCTAAGTCTGGTGAAACCTCCCCAAAATAGCCTAATGTGACGTGGGCTGTAAAATGGTGATAATGCTGTTCAATACCCAAAGCCATTAACTTCGGATTTTGATAGATTTTGCGGCGAAATTGAATAATCTGCTCATAGCAGCGTTCATCCTTCGGGACTAAACAAACACCGACGGCTCTCGGCATCACGATTAATCCCAACATTTGCCATTGAATCGGCTCAGTTCCATTTGTCAAGGATTGTTGATACTGCTGCAATATTTCAGCACAACAAGAACGTAAATGTTGGTCAAATTCAGGGTCTTTTTCACACGCATGAACATAAGCACTGTCCCAAATCAAGTCAGCTAAAGTCAAATGAAAGCTAGCAGGGGGTAGAGGGACAATCAAATCACAGCCCACAGGTAACTGTAAAAGTTCCTGCTGGTAAGATTCTAATTTGGCATGGAAAGCCGCGTTTTTTGGTTGTTCTGCCGCCGGTGGGGTAATGAGTGAATACCCAGGAAAAGGTGCGGCTTGTCTGGAGCCAGAATGCAAATGAAACTTAGCAGATTCCTGAATGTGCTGAATTTGGGATCTGTAAGCTTCTGGTAGCGTCATTCTTGCTACCCGATTTAGGTAAGTTTGATAGTTGTCGTCCAATCTTCGTAGCCTCGCGCGCTCACTTGATAGATTTTAAGGAAATTTACTCAGATTAGCAGAATGACTGAAAAAGTGTTTAGCTTTTTTTGGCTCAAAGTTTGATTTTTTGTCTCTTGCGACTCGCGATCGCATCAGTCGCTGCCAGTTTATATTGAGTAAGTAGGAGTGGGAAAATTCCAACCGCAAAGGGACGCGGAGTTAGGTCTGGGTTTAAAAAAAGAGGATATGAACTATGACGAAAACTTTAGATAATTTGATTAATTCTCTCGAAGGTATAGAAATTGTTACCGAACCCACTCAGGTGGCTAAGTTATCCCAGGATTATCACACTTTTAGTCCGGTTTTAGTCCCCAAGCTGGCGGGGAAAGTTGGGGATATTGTGGTGCGTCCGGCTAATGAGGAAGAAGTAATCAAGGTTGCAGCCGCTTGTGTCCAATGCCAAATACCTGTGACGGTCAGAGGCGCAGGAACTGGTAATTATGGACAGTGTGTGCCTTTACATGGCGGCGTAATTTTAGATATGTCGAAGATGCAGGGGATACCTTGGGTAAAGCCTGGGGTGGCGCGGGTAGAAGCTGGGGTGAAGTTGGCTGCTATCGATAAAAAAGCGCGAGAAATTGGCTGGGAAATTCGCATGGCTCCTTCTACATACCGCACAGCGACTATTGGGGGATTTATTGCTGGTGGGAGTGGCGGTATTGGGTCAATACAATATGGGTTATTAGGCGATCGCGGTAATATTTTAGCCCTGCGAGTGGTAACTTTAGAAGATCAGCCTCGCGTGATCGAATTACGTGGCGACGATGTGCAGAAAGTGACTCATGCTTGGGGAATTAATGGCATAATCACCGAAGCCGAAATTCCTTTAGGACCTGCTTACCCTTGGGCAGAAGTGATTGTCACATTTGACGATTTTATGGCAGCAGCCAAGTTTGGGCAAGCCCTGGGTAATGCTGATGGCATGATTAAAAAACTGATTTCGGTATTTGCATCGCCTATTTCCCAATACTTTCATCCTCTGCAACAGTATATTCCTGAAGGTACTCACTCAGTCTTGTTAATGCTGGCTGAATCCAGCTTAGAATTATTACCCGGTTTAGTGCAGCAATACGGTGGAGAGATTACATATCAAAAACTAACCACAGAAAAAAGTATCAACTTGGGAGAATTTACTTGGAATCACACCACTCTTCACGCCCGAAGTGTAGATACTTCCATTACTTATTTACAAAGTATGTTTCCATCTGATGCTAACTTAGAACTGATAGAGCATCTGTCTCATTATTTTGGTGATGAAGTGATGATGCATTTAGAATTTTTTCGAGTCAATGGTAAAGTAATTCCTGGTGCTTTACAACTTGTGCGTTACAGCACAGAAGAACGCCTGAATGAAATTATTCGCTATCACGAAGCCAAGGGTGTCTCTATTGCCAATCCCCACACATATATTATTGAAGATGGCGGCAGAAAGGTCATTGACCCTGAGCAGTTAAAATTTAAAGAAATGGTTGATCCTTATGGATTAATGAATCCTGGTAAAAGCAAAGTCTTAGAATTTAAAATTACTCATTGACATACTCCCCCGAATTCTATTCGGGTAATTTAGGCACTACGACTGGTAATAGAATAAATCATTGTTAATTGTTGCCGCCCACGCAGTTGCATCTGCTGCACTTTTTGAGTAGAAAAATGCTGCTTAATTAGCTGATATGTTGTTTCGCTGACTAAAATATTATAAGAATTTTCCTCTTTGACATTTTTGTTGAGTTGTTCCAAACGAGCGGCAATATTTACCGCATCTCCCAATACAGAATAATTCAATCTTTGATATCCCCCAATACTGCCAGCAACCACTAGACCAGTATGAATGCCAATGCCAATACTAATAGTAGGTTTTCCCAGTTTTGCTAATTCCTTGTTCAACAATACTAATCGTTCCTGCATAGCAATTGCAGCAGAGACAGCCTGAATAGCATCCTGTTGGATTTCTCCGGGAAGAGTGTGGGGGAAGGGAATACCAAAAACAGCCATAATAGCATCGCCAATGTATTTATCAACCACTCCGTGATGCTGTTGAATGCACTCAGCCATAGCACCTAAATAAGAGTTTAACCAGTCGAGTAAATCTCGTGGTTTCATCCCCTCAGAAATAGTAGTAAACTTGCGAATATCAGTAAATAAAACCGTTGCTACCATTTCTTTAGCATCTAATTGACCATTTTGAAAAATTTCGTTGCGATGCTGCCAAATTAATGTCGCTGTTTCTTGGGAAACATGACGAGCAAATAAATTCATCAATTGTTGTTTTTCTTTTTGTTCTTGCCACTGAACACTTAAGCCACTCAAAATAATTGTGCCAATGGGCGCAGATGTCGGCAACCAGAAATTAAATCTTGTTAAAGCTAGTAGGGATATACTGAACCAAAGAATCGGCAACAATCCCAAAATAAAAATTCTTTGAGGAAACTTCAAAGGTGTTAGTATCAAAGTTGAACTGATCACCACACTAAATAATAGCCAACGTTCAAATTTTCGGGGTAAAGTTTGCAGAAATCGCTGGTTGAGGAGATTATCAATTACAGCCGCATGGAGGTAGACCCCAAATGTGGGCGATATTTGCTCGAAGGGAGTTTTTAAGGGATCATGTGTACCTGTAGCAGTCAATCCCACTAACAAAATTTTGTTTTTTAGTTTGGTTGTATCTACTTTTCTCTGAATCACATCAGCCAGGGAATAGGTGGGGATTCCTTGCTTACCCTGTGTTGGTGCTACCCAATTAATCGATACTGTTGTTACTCCTGATTGCAGAGATGGTAAAGGAATCAGTGATTGCTTAGAGTTAGTGGTATCTGAGGTAAAGGTATACTGCAAACTGTGATTGTATGCTTGTAGCAACGTCATACTCAGGCTGGGGACTTGATCGATGTAGAGGGAGAATTGACGTGTTACCCCATCCAAATCGGCATTACTGACAATATGCCCTTTGCTAGTCACACGATCTAAAACTGGCACTGGGCGAAGCGTCTGTCTCTGCAAACTGGGTGCGATCGCCAAAACAACTTGACCATTGATTTCCATTGCTTCAGCTAGTCCCGCATCGTGATGACTGGGTTCGATAAACAGAATATCAAAGCCAATAGCGGCGGGGGAAGCAGCTTCTAAAGTAGTTAATAATTGAGTATAGCGATCGCGTGCAAGTGGAAACTCTCCATACTGACGCAATGTAGCATCGTCAATGCCAATTACAGCCAGGCGCGAATCCCAATCAGTAGGGACTAAAGAATGACGCACATTAAACAATAAATTAAATCCTAATAGCTCTAAGGGTTGCCAAGCGCCTATTTGCCATAAACCCAAAGACAACAGCGTAGTTAATATACCAGGAAACAGTAAATGGTTTTCTAAAATGGAACGTCGGAGGCACTTGGGAATATCTCTCAGAGATTTTCTCCATTCGGGAATGATCATGTCATCACATTAAACTAAGGAACCGCCAACTCATACAATTGTCTTGTTCCTAAAGGAGTCACCACAACAGCTTCTACTTTGCGGTTAGGCAGTAAAGGAACAGTAATATCAAATTTGCCACTAAAATCTGTTTTTCGATCCTGCTTGGCAATTATCAGCAGGTTTACCGGATCAACACTACCGACAATTCTCACCTGATTACCACTAGCGGAGAGTTCACGGATATTCAGACGAGTATTTTCCTGTAGAGGCACGGGTTTTGAAGGCGGTTCACCGGGAATCGTCACATTTTGGAAACCAGCCTTAACTAGAACCGTCTTCCCTTGGGCATTTGTCGCTACACTACCCGACAAAGTTGCCACGCCCATTTTGCCATTCTGCTGTACGTTTACACCAAAATCAGTACCCCGCACCCCAGCCACCCCAGCCGGTGATTTAATATCTAAACGGGAGGCTGGATTAGTAAATGGACGAATCTGGAGACGAACTTGCCCAGCCTTGACCTGGAGTTGTGTAATCTGTTCTCCTCCCCTTCCCCTATCTAGTTTTTGGATATTGACATTTGTATTTTCTGAGATTTTAATCAAGCCCGTGCCTATATCTATGGACAGAACTGCACTGGAGTTTTGCTTGGTAATAATTGTATCTCCCACCGCTTGGAGTCTGAGGCCGCTGCGAGCTGGTTGAGAAGTCTTTCCACGGGAATACAGCACCTGTCCAATGGGCTGGCGCACCTCTAACCAGCGTTTTACTGTCACCTGTAAACGACGATCTGCGGCGGAAGCATGAAGAGTACCAACTAACAGCACTTGCAGCAGAATAAATTTACCAATCCACCAAGGTTTCATCATGTTTGGACCAATTTAAAAAATAGATTCTCAGCAACAATAGCTTTCCTCATATCTTGCACCAGGCGACTAGAAGTCGCGGCTACACAGGCGAAACCCACCTACGTGGGTTGAAAACCTTGATTTTCTGTTAGTCCGCGCAGGCGGTCACTGAGCTTGTCGTTAGCGTAGCGTGGCGTTAGCCATAGTGCGGACTTAGTTTGTATAGCTGTGATTTCCCAGGGTTCCAGGGCTAGGTGGAAGATGTGAGTTTCAACGAAAATAAACAACTCGTGCATCTAGTCCGTGATATCTCAACAAATTAGACCAGCACTGTGCTTGCTTCCTTTGTGCAAATCCTCCAGCGTGTATGTAAGGACCCAGTTTGTGCTGTGCTAAAAAGGCATCGCCAATATATCTCTTGACAGTATCTAAGGCTGTGTCTGAATTGTTGGGAACAACAACTACATAAGGACGGGCTGCAACTCTGCCAATCACAATCACATTGCCCTGGTTGACACTATTGGCGGGTTTGGTAAATGCGGGTAAACTGTTGGCAATGCAATTGGGAGGCTGCGCCCAAGTTTTGCCGATGAAAGCTTCCCCTAAAAAAGTTACGATAATTCCTATAATTAGATATCTATTCACTTACGTATCAAGTTCTCATAGCATTTTTGAATACCAAAGAAATTTCTCATCCCTAAAGGTTTTAACTTTGCTTCGGTTGGTAAAAAAATTACCACATAAGTGAACTTGGTAGCAACGCAATTTTGTGAAATCAGGATTAAATTGTCAATTAAATAACTTAATTTTCAATGAAACTAGGTATTTTAGTGATAATTGCTACGCCCCCGCAGACATCCCATCGTGAAATAATAATCCTGAAAATTTAATGTATTTCATTGCCATGCTAATCACTTCAGAAGTAAAAAATGTTAAGGTAACATAAGCCACTAAACTGCAAACCAAAATCCAGATTGTAATTTCTTCCGTTCTCAATAAAAGACTCCAAGACTTAGCCAACAACGTTGACCAAGACCTCAAACTGCTTAAGGAGTTCGAGGATGCACTACGCTACGAAACTAATCCTCGTATTAAAGCAGCATATTACGACAAGATATTGAGCAATTAAGAGAGTCAGCAACTAGATATAGGACTAATATTTGATTACTGTTGGCGTAGCCTGCGCTTTGTGCTTACAGACAGGTAGTAGTGTGGCAAGCTTAAAATGTTGCATTAGATGAAAAATAGATGAAATTTGTTGATCTCTTTTTCCTCCTCTTCCTTCGTTTCCTTCTCCCATTTTATACTCTGCTAACTTGCCTTCTTCCAAATTTAGAATCTAGTGCCTTCGTGGTTCGTTAATTCTTCCTTCCAACACGTCAACATTACCAAAATCATAATTCCATAAATAATTCATAATGCTATTTATTCGATACCAGTCATAGAAATGATGAACCATAGAGTCAAATAATTTTTTACAGAATGAGCCAAAGCCTTTGCTTAATAGATGACTGGAACGAAGCATATGCAGAAGATCTTAATGAATGCCTCATTCTTTTAGATATCATGAATTTCGAACCTATGTAGAATATCCTTTTATAGAGCTTTGCACAGAAAGTTTCCAGTTATTTACCAATATTTCTGTCCCTACATCCAGTAAATGATATTAACGCTAATCATCATGACCTAGTTAAAAAAAATATAGTGGAGGCTAATCTCAATGATGAAGATCATGAGTTATGCTTAGAAGCAAGATTTGGTCATTGTAACCTAATGAGGATACAAATTAACCAATCGGGTATAAAACTGAATGCGTGTGATTTAACTTATTATAAGTTATTACAAAAAGCTGGAAATAAAAATCCAGAATCAATTACAAATATTATCCATTCAAAATCCTAAGTTATTAATTACTGATAAGAATTGCATTTTGGACTAAGATCAATTTCTCATATTACTTGGGATTTCAAGCAACGGTATTTAAATGTGTAAATTGGTTTAAACAATATCTTCCTCTTAATTTTACTTGCTACTACTGATGAGCCTATCCCAGTTATTAATCATTATTTATCAGCCAAAGAGGAATCCATCTGATTGTTTGAATCTTGGACAGACAGAAACAGGCTTTAGTGAAAAAGAACTAGAATGTTGGTTACGCGCTATTAATCGTAAAAGACAAGCAATTATATATGGTTCACCTGGAACAGGAAAAACCTTCATTGCTGAAAAATTTGCTAAACAATTAATTGGTGATTATGGTTTTTATGAATTAGTTCAATTTCATCCAGCTACACTTATGAAGACTTCATTCAAGGTATCCGTCCTCAAAGTCAAGATGGGAAATTAACATATCCGCTTGTTCCAGGTCGCTTTTTAGAGTTCTGTAAAAAAGCAGAGTCTTGCCAAGACACTTGTGTTTTGATCATTGATGAAATAAACCGCGCAAATCTTACACAAGTTTTTGGTGAACTAATGTATTTACTTGAGTACCGTGATCAGAGAAATTCCACTAGCTGGTGGTAACATTTTTCGCATTCCAGAAAATGTCCGCATTATTGGCACGATGAATACAGCAGATAGGTCTATTGCTAATATAGACCATGCGTTACGCCGTCGCTTTGCATTTATTGAACTTCGCCCAAATTATGATGTTCTAGCAACGTTATCACCTAAAAACAGGTTTTGCAGTAGAGGGAATTAATTAATATTTTAGAGCAATTAAATCTGGCCATTGCAGACAAAAACTACGAAATTGGCATTTCATTCTTTTTAACAGACAACCTACGGGAAGATATAGAAGATATATGGCGCATGGAAATTGAACCATATTTAGAAGAATACTTTTTTAATCAGCTAGAAAAAGTAGATGAGTTTCGCTGGGATGAAATAAAGCAAAGTTAACTATGGATATAAACTCAGCAAAACCAATAATTATTGAAGATATAGAATATCGAAAATATATTATTTTAAGCGTTATGAAATAGCCCGATTCACTCGCAGTCGAGTTATATGAAAAATACAAAACACAAGTAGATATAGAATTTCCTATCTATACAACGAGAGATCATTTGGAAACTCAAAGCTAAAGGTTGGGTAGGTTACATTCCTGTAACTCCTGAATTGCAGCTAAGAATAAATCGGAAAGTGCCATCAAAACCTCTTTTAAATGCTGGAATATGCCTACCTTTAAAAGGGTTTCGCTTTCTCGAAGGGTTGACATTGTGAATCACTAGAAGATTTTTATAATAATCTGGCTCATATCTTAGCTCAACTAAAGTTTTAGACGATGCCGTAAAGGATTATATCGTACTTATTTGCCATAAACCCAGCAGATTTCTTATGTGCGGGGAAGGCTAGATATGCAACAGGTAATTCAAAAGCCGTGGAATGTTAAACTTACAATGCAATTACGAAGAACATACGGCTGATGTTAAAGAAAATCAAATACTGGTTTGGACACTTTATATAATTGGTCGTAGCAGTTTATGTTCAGAAAGAGTATCACCAGATAGTACGAAAAGCTTATCACGCTCTACAAGGATTAGTAACGCTGCAACCTTGTACTGCAGAAGATTGTATCAGCCAGACATATAATCGCCTCAATCCAGACTATAACTATTACATAATTTTCGATTCTTTTTAGATAATTGTAGCTCCAGTCTTGAATGGGGAAATTACAAAACCTCTACCCTTTCTCGTCGATATGGCACATTTATATGAACTTTTTGTTGCAGAATGGCTTAAATGAAAATTTACCCCCCAATTTAACTCTGAAGACTCAAGAAAGAATCAACATAGAAAAAAACATATATTTTCAAACTGATTTGATTATATACGACACTCAAACTTTAACTCCTCAATACATTCTGGATACTAAATATAGAAATTGCGTACACAATATTTCCAAAAATATATAGCCTAGGTAAGGCTGTCTAAATTTCAAGCTTCGTTTATCAAGTGTTAACATCATCTTGATGAATATATTGGAGAACATAGAGGAAAAATTAGAGTGCGAAGTCTTGCTTTCTCTCTTCTAAATGGAAATATTGAAGATGCAGGAAAAGAACTTTTAATCGTACTTTTCTCTAGTGAAAAATGTTGACTAACACTCTCACTACCTACGCAAATATCTCTCAACTCTCTTCCTTTGTGTCCTTCTCCCAAGGAGACGATTAATTATCTGTTTCAAAATCTCAAATCACTAGTATATAGGATAAATTGGTTGTAATTTGTTGCTTGCAGAAAGGTTTTCAGAATCAAAGTAGGGCTGAAGCCCTGACTACAAACTTTTATTCCCAGAAACTAAGTAGGTAGGCACAAATAAACCTAACCATGCAACAAAATGTAAAATCCTCAAAACCCTTGCGATTGCTTCACTCCACTACGCTCCGTTCGCAATGACATACCTTGAAATTTTTCCGCCTACCTACTTATTGGGGGAAAACCTTGACGGTGTTACCTGGGACAGATACTTGCACTCGTGCGCCTATGGGTAGAGGGATATCAGCTATGGTTCGAGCGTGAATTTCTTTCCCGGAGGCGGTTTTTAAACAATAGAGATATTCGCGTCCTAAAAATCTGCGGCTGTGGATAAATACAGGCGAATCAGTCGCTGCTTCTAATCTTAAACCTTCCTGGCGGATCATGATTTCGCCTGTGTCGTTTGTGTAGTTAACTGGTAACTCAAAATTACCTACTTCGGTTTCCCAGATATTACCTTGACGGCGGGCGGGAAGGAAGTTAGCCTGAGTGACAAATTCCGCGACAAACCTCGATGCTGGATGAGTGTAAATTTCTTCTGGTGTGCCTAGTTGCTCTAAGTGTCCTTGTTTCATGACACCCACAATATCTGAAATGGCTAGTGCTTCTTCTTGGTCATGGGTAACAAAAATAGCTGAAGTACCCGCCGCTTTCAGGATGTCTCGGATTTCCTCGCGCAATCGTAACCGCACTTGAATATCCAGATTGCTTAAAGGTTCATCCAAAAGCATCAGTTGCGGTTGGGGTGCTAAGGCGCGGGCGAGGGCGACTCTTTGCTGCTGTCCACCTGATAGTTCGTAAGGGTAACGTTTCTCTAAGCCTTGCAGGTTTACTAATTCAATGACTTCGGCGATACGTTTTTGGATTTGCTGTTTTGTGGAATGTTTCAACCCAAAGGCGACATTTTCGGCGACGTTTAAATGGGGAAACAGGGCATAATCTTGAAAAACAATGCCGATGTCACGCTGTTCGGCTGGCACACAAAGAGAACCCTCGCCAACTATTTTACCGCCAATTTCAATTTTTCCTGATTGCACGTTCTCAAAGCCCGCGATCATTCGCAACAGCGTAGTTTTACCACAACCAGATGGGCCGAGCAATCCCAATATATCCCCTTGTTGCAGCGTTAGGGAGACGTTATCGACGGCTGGCGCGACATTTTGGGAAAACTGCTTGGTGACATTCTGTAATTTGACAATTGCTTGTTGCATAGTAAATAATCGGGGAAATAAGGCGATGAGAAAATTAAAATTTGGGTTGGATTTCTGCGTCAGGTGTGACTTTCTCTTTTTTCACGTTTTCTTGAGATAGCACCAATAAAGTTGAACCCATTGAAACGAGCAGCATTGTGAGGGAGGAGGCCGCAGCGTCGGCAAAATCGACGTTTTCTGTGGCTTGCCAAATTTGTGTTGCTAAGGTGTTGAAGCCTATGGGTGCTAACAACATCGTTGCTGGTAGTTCTTTAATGGCTGTGAGAAAGACCAAGACTGCACCACTCAACACTCCAGGTCTGACGAGGGGTAAAGTGATTTCTCTTAGGGCTTGCCAAGGATTTCTGCCTAAGCTGCGGGCTGATTCTTCTAGCTGGGGATTGACTTGTAAAAGGCTGGTGCGTATTGCTCCGAGTGATTGGGGCAGAAATAAGACTAAATACGCAAATATGAGCATTGGCAATGTTTGATACAGAAATGGCAAGTAGTTTGCACCAAAAAAGACCAATGATAAAGCTACGACAATTCCTGGGACACCAAAACCTATATAAGAGCAGCGTTCAATTATAGCGGTGATTTTAGTGGGGAATCTGACTGATAATATGGCTACAGGTAATGCAAATATTGTCGCGGCGATCGCAGCTAATCCAGCTGCTGAAACTGAGTTAAAAATGCTAGGTAATAAGTTGGGGAAACTGTACCCTGTATTCAGTCCCCGAATTAGCCAAAATAAGGTAATCCCCACTGGTAACACTACACCGAAGCTAGTAATCAGTAAGCAAAAGCCCAGCGCTGGCCATTTCCAAATTCCCAATTTGACAATTTTCGGCGGACGTAATGAGGCGGAACCACGACTATAATATGCAGCACGCGATCGCACTCGATACTCTAGCCATAAAATTAACAGTACCAGTGTCACCAACATTAAAGATAACACCGCAGCTGTGTTGCGATTAAAACTAGCTTTATATTGTGTAAAAATTACCCGTGTAAAGGCATCAAACCGCATCAGCGAAGGTGTGCCAAAATCGCGCAATGAATACAAAGCTACCAATAATCCCCCGGCAATCATGGATGGTTTCAGTTGGGGTAAAACTACCTTAAAGAAGGTCTCCTTACTGCTATAACCCAAACTGCGGCCAGCTTCCTCTATCGAAGGATCTATACCTTGTAACCCAGAACGGACACTGAGTAATAGATAAGGGTAAGTAAACAAGGTGATGGCTAAAACTGCCCCCGGAAAACCATAAATAGAAGGTAATTCTTCTACCCCCAGAGGTTGTAACAATAATTGTAAAAAACTTCCCCTTGGTGCTAAAGCGGCAATTAACGCAAAACTGCCCACATAACTAGGAACTGCTAAGGGTAATGTGGTGGCTATTAACCAAAACTTGCGTCCGGGTAAGTCTGTCCGCACAGTTAAAAATGCTAATGGTACAGCAATCAGTGTGGAAAATAAAGTCACTGTGGCCGCCATCGCCGCACTATTCAAGAAAACAGTGATATTGCGGGGACGAGAAATTAATGCCCAAAACTCATCCGCACCGATCCCTGCGGCCCGGATAACTAAGTATACTAATGGCAGGGTAATAGCCACTGCTACTACCGCCGCCGCTAAAATTAGAAATAATGGAGGGCGAACCGATGATTTCAACGCTTACAAAACTCCCGCTTCTTGTAGCAATTCTAACGTTCCTGGCAAATCATTCAAGTTTGTCAGGTTAACTTTGGGTGTCTTAATCTGGTTCAATGGTACTTGATTAGCCGGTCCTGCTACTCCTGAAACTAGGGGATATTCATTAGTTTCTTTAGCAAAGTATGTTTGTGAACTTGGACTGAGCAGGTAGCCAATCAGTTTTTCTACTTCCGGTTTTTGCTTAGTGGAGTTCATAATTGCCACACCAGCGATGTTGATCATTGATGCTGCATCTTGATTGGTGTAGTGAGCAGCTACAGGGAGATTAGCATTAGTTTTTTTGAAGTTGGCTAAATAATAGTTATTTACCAGCCCGATTTGAGTTTCTCCGCGTCCTAGTGCTTCTACAATTGTGGTGTTGTTGCGGTAATCTTTGACTCCATTAGCTTTCATGGCTTTGAGCCATTGCAGAGTTCTGGGTTCTCCCTCTAGTACCCGCATGGCGGTGACAAATGACTGAAATGAGCCGTTAGTTGGGGCCCAAGCTACTTTACCACGCCATTGTGGTCTGACTAAATCCCAAACTGACTTTGGCAGTTGATCCTTTTTGACTAAATTGGTGTTGTAGTTAAGTACACGCGCCCGACCAGAAATACCTACCCAATGTGCTTTGGGAGAGCGAAAGCGAGGATCTACTCGATTCACCAAGTTAGATGAAATTGGTAGGGTGAGATTTCGTCTTTCCAGAGTTCCTAAAGCACCCGCATCTTGAGCAAAAAATAAATCGGCGCGGCTATTTTTGCCTTCTTCCAAGAGCGCGATCGCTAACTCAGCCGTATCACCATAACGCACTTGGATATTCATCCCCAAGTCCTTTTTGGCTTTTTCCAGCAACGGCGAAATCAGTTTTTCCGATCTACCTGAATAAATAGTGACAGTTTTAGTTTGTGCATTTACACTTACACCTACTCCCGAACTGAGCATGAAAGCTAAAGCTCCGGCTGTAACTTTCATTAATGACAATGGGTTCAATTTCACAGTCTGCATTTTTATTTAACAGGAATATTTAGCGATACTTTTTGCTCCTTCTAATTATTATCACTAAGTGGCACTGGTAAGCAAGAAAACTTCTCAAACTTTTTCTAGGATTCCAAATCTTTCCTACCTTACCCAGCCCATTTAGTCTTGCTGATATCAGCTTAAATGATTGCTACTTGCTGCAACAATTTTAGTGTATTATCCAAATCATTGAGGTTACTCAAATCAATTTTTTTGTCTTGTTTGCGAATTTCATTGAGTGATTTCAAATTCCCTTGGGGAGCAACTCCAGAAGCGAGAGGATACTCAAAGGTTTCACTAGCAAAGTAGTTTTGAGCATCTTCATTGAGCAAAAATTCGGTAAACCTTTGAGCAATATTAGGATGCTTGGCACTGTCGAGAATTGCTACGCCTGCGACATTAACTAAAGACCCAATATCTTCAGTGAAATGATGCGCCACTGGAACTTCAGGATTATCTTTTTTGATTCGTTCCAGGTAGTAATGGTTAACAAATCCTACAGCTATTTCGCCACGACTTAAAGCTTCTACTATTGATGTATTGTTAGGATAAACCTTGGCATCATTAGCTTTGATACCTTCTAACCATTCTTTGGCTCTCTCCTCTCCCTCAGCAACTCGCAAGCCTGTAACAAAGGATTGAAACGAGCCATTTGTAGGGGCCCAACCAATTTTACCTTTCCATTTCGGGTCAGTAAAACCAAAAATAGATGAGGGTAATTCCTCTGCTTTGACTAAATTTGTGTTGTAATCTACTGTACGCACTCTACCTGTAACACCTACCCATTGTCCTTCTGGAGAACGGTAAGCACTATCTACCTTATTCACCAGAGAACTTGGTAACTGTGCGGTTCTACCTGCTTTTTGCAAAGCTCCCAGAGCGCCTGCATCTTGACCAAAAAATACATCTGCGGGACTATTTGTGCCTTCTTCCAAAATTGCTGATGCTAATTCGGCCGTATCACCATAACGGACTTGAATTTTAGCATTAGTTTGGGTTTCAAACTGCTTAATTAGTTCACCTATGAGTTTCTCATTACGTCCTGAGTAAATGACTAACTCTTGCTCTAATTCTGTAGCGGCTTGTCCTAAATCTGTGGCGGTTTGATTAGAATTAGCATCACAAGCAACGGCTAATCCACCGCTAGCAGTTGCTATTCCGACTAAATAAACAAATTGGCGACGCTTCATACCTTTCTCCAAACAAAAAACTCTGACATTAGCTATTGAAAAAATAGATTTTCATGAAAAAATAAACTGGCATCATCACAAGTTCTGACTTTTTTGCCAATTAGATTTAAAAGCACTTATTTTTGGCTATTGGGGCAATTTTTTAGCTCACGGTATTGATAACTATTATAAATTACGTTCCAATGTATACATGACATTAGTTTCTATTAAATCAGAATTTTTGTCTAAAAGCAATAAGCTCCAAATGGAAATTATTCTTGTGTAATCGTCTGGTGTGAGGTGTAAAATGGCTAATAAAATTTCTTTATGGCTGTTAATGTCTGCAAGCCTGACAGTACAGGCGTTCTTTGGGCAAGCAGCAAATGCTACTGAAGTGAATGAAGTTATAGATAGCCAAGTAAATTCTCAAGAAACATACATAGGGCAAGTTAGGGACTTCCAGAAAATAAATTGCCCCATTTCATCAGACCATCTTTGTTCTTTATCCCCCCTGCTCCCGTTCGGCTACTAGCGTGGCAAGCTTAAAGTAGTGCATTAGGAAAAAAGCAGAAAACATTGATTTATCCCAATTTTATCAAAAATCTATTGCAACATTTTAGCCTTGTCACGCCACTACGCTCACGGCAAGCCTGCTCCCTGCTCCCCTGCCTACGTCAGCAATGGGATATTTTTTTAATTGGAAGTCCCTTACGTCTCTGGTGGAACGTTACGGTTGTATTGCGGGTGATCCTCATGGGACATATCGCGATGCTATGAGTTTGCAGCTGGGTTGAATGCTTGTTTAGACCGAGTTAATGAACTCATTGCTACAGCCACGCCAAGACACAAACACACAAAGAAAACTTGAGATTGGTTGGTCGAGGTAGAATCTACTCAAAGAGCTTAATTTTAGGAGTAGAACCCTGTCTTTGCAATTTATTTCCCTTCCCCCTTCTAGTTCTCAACCACCCGCAGGTTTAATTGTCTGCTTACATGGTTGGGGAGCTAATGCTGAAGATGCAGCATCTTTATTACCGTTTTTCAATTTACCTAATCACCAGTTTTTATTTCCCAATGCACCTTTTCCTTTTCCCCATTCTCCTAAAGGTAGGGCATGGTATGACCTGAGAATGGAAAATATGTATGAAGGTTTGCCAGAAAGTCAGCAATTGTTAATAAATTGGTTGCAATCTTTGGAAAGTACCACTGGTGTACCGTTATCGCGGACTATTTTGAGTGGATTTTCTCAAGGTGGGGCGATGACTTTGGATGTGGGGCTAAAATTGCCTCTGGCCGGATTAGTTGTCATGAGTGGGTATTTGCATCCTGATATCGTCACAACCGCTAAAGGTGATTTTCCCCCGACTTTAATTATGCATGGTAGATACGATGAAGTTGTGCCACTGCAAGCTGCTTTAAAAGCACGGGAGGCAGCAGAGTCTCTGGGAATTGCGGTGGAATATCATGAATTTGATACGGGGCATGAAATTCGCCCAGAAATGTTAGATGTGCTACGCAATTTTGTTGTGAAGATCATTGGCTAGTACAAGTTGGCGTAAATAAACAGACCATTCAAAATCTATGAAAAGCCCATTTTATAAGCTTTTTGACTTTTGACTTTTGACTTTTGACTTTTGACTTTTGACTTCCGCCTTGCGGTACTAGTAGGGGCGGGTTTAACAATATCCCTGTTCATGATGAATGATATCTGTTAACCAGCCCCTACTTCTGCCTGGCGATTCTAGTCTGAAGTAGAAATTTTTTGCAAAATATGGTAAAAAAAATCCAAGTTTTTCGCAAATGTACGCCTTCTAATGAGTAAGATAGATTGGGTAGCAGCGTCAAGCGCAACTCAAATTCGTGCTGGGTGAGAATTCTGCATAAGGGAGGGGCAAGGATTATGACAACTTTAAGCATTTCTAAGAAAGATATTTCTGCTATGACTACGGCAGATGTCCAAGATTTGGCTAATCGTCTAGAGGAAGATGATTATAGCAATGCTTTTGAGGGTTTAAATGATTGGCATCTGTTGCGGGCGATCGCTTTTCAACGTCCTGAGTTAGTTGAACCTTATATCCATCTCTTGGATTTAGAAGCCTACGACGAAGCATAACAAAGTTTAATTTTAACATTAGGAGTAAAAAGTTATTATTTTTAACTATTTACTCCTAATTCTTCTCTATGTTGCATCTCCAACCCCAAACCCCAAACCGCAAAAAAAGGGTGATCATTGCTGTATGTGGTGGTATCGCCGCCTACAAAGTTTGTGAATTAGTTTCGACGCTGTTTAAAACTGGGGTAGAAATTCGCGTCATTCTTACCCAGTCAGCGCAACAATTTATTACGCCTTTAACTTTAGCTACCCTCTCTCGCCATACTGCATACACAGATGATGATTTTTGGCAAGCAACTCATTCCCGTCCGTTGCATATTGAGTTGGGCGAATGGGCAGATTTGTTGGTGATTGCCCCTTTGACGGCTCATACATTAGCAAAGTTAGCTTATGGGATGGCTGACAACTTACTCACAAATACGGTGCTGGCTTCTACTTGTCCGGTGTTGTTAGCACCAGCTATGAATACAGATATGTGGTTACAGTTAGCAGTGCAGCGCAATTGGCAACAACTGTTAATAGATAGCAGATATCATGGTATGATGACAGCATCGGGGTTATTGGCGTGCGATCGCATCGGTGCGGGAAGAATGGCAGAACCCCCAGAAATTTTGACTTATATCCAATCACTTTTACACACTGGCGGACAGAGAGATTTAACGGGTAAGCGTGTATTAATTAGCGCTGGGGGAACCAGAGAATATTTTGATCCAGTGCGGTTTATTGGCAATCCTTCTACAGGTAAAATGGGATTAGCTTTAGCACAAGCTGCATTGCATCGAGGCGCAAATATAACGCTGGTGCATAGTCCAGCTTCTTGGGCTGTACCATTGGGAGTGGAAGCTGTACCTGTAGTTAATGCCGCCCAAATGCAGCAGGTCATGCAGTCATACTTACACAATTCTGATATAATTATTATGTCTGCGGCAGTGGCTGATGTGAAGCCTAGAGACTATAGTACAGAGAAATTACCCAAGCGATCGCTTCCCCAATCTTTACCTCTAGAACCAGTACCAGATATCATTGCTCAGTTAGCACAACTCAAGCAACCGCATCAGTTTTTAGTTGGCTTTGCTGCACAGACTGGAAATATTATCACCCCAGCTATGGACAAGTTGCAAAATAAGCATTTGGATATGATTGTTGCTAATCCCATTGATAAACCTGATAGTGGTTTTGGTAGTGACAATAATCAGGCGATATTTTTAGATAAACAAGGAAATCAGCGAGAAATTCTACCTTGTTCTAAGTTGCAAATGGCGCATTATTTATTTGATTTTGTGGGTTTAGCTCACGCAGAGGCGCAAAGACGCAAAGAATAAGAGTTTGGGATGTCAAGGGAGGGGTTTTGGGCGACGGAGTGTCAAGGATTAGGGGATAATGTCTGTAATACCGGACTAATTCGGGCTTTGTTTTTCACAGCTAAGGGTTTGGAAATGTTTACCTCATCAGAGATTCCCGTTATTGGGATAATTTTGTTAATTGCTTTGGGTATTTTAGGTTGGGGCTTTTATCGCGCTAGACCTTTTGGAAAACTGGGAATCTTAGCCTGGTTACAGTCGGTGGTATTGATGACTCCCTGGCTACTGTTTTTTGGTTTGTTTGCGGCTGGTATTTACATTAATATACTGGGGATATTGATTTTAGTGGTGACTTCGGCTGGGTTTTATGTGTTTTTGGGTAGACAGTTACGCGCTGCTGGACAAGATGCAATTATTCAGCAAAAAGCAACGGAGAGGTTAGCGGCTAATTCTTCACCAGCAGCCGAAAATACTCCCCAGGTCATAGTAGCAGAATTGAAAATCGAACCCTTACCAATTCCTGATGAGGATTTGAGTGCTATTAGAAGCATTTTTGGAATTGATACGTTTTTTACTACAGAAACTATCTCCTATCAAGAAGGGGCGATTTTCAAAGGTAATATGCGGGGGGAACCAGAAGAAATTCACAACCGTCTCACTGCCAGTTTACAAGAAAAAGTCGGTGATAAATATCGGCTATTTTTAGTGGATAGCACAGAGGGTAAACCTGTGGTGATTGTTTTACCTAGTCGGAATGATCCTCGTCCGATGTCGTTACAGCAAAAATCCTTTGCGGTAATTTTATTGATAGCAACAATCTTCACTTGTGTAGAAACTGCGGGATTATTGCTGAATTTTGATTTATTTGCCAATCCAGAACGATATGCAGAGGCTTTACCCATAGCTACTGGGATCTTGGCAATTTTGGCGACTCATGAAATTGGTCATTGGTTGCTGGCTCGTCGTCACGAAATCCGCCTCAGCTGGCCTTTCTTTTTACCGGCGGTGCAAATCGGTTCTTTTGGGGCAATTACTCGCTTTGAGTCTCTGTTACCCAATCGTAAGGTACTTTTTGATATTGCTTTGGCAGGGCCAGCCGCAGGTGGTATCCTGTCTTTGTTAATGTTAATTGTGGGTTTGCTACTTTCCCACCCTGGTAGTTTATTTCAATTACCTAATCAGTTTTTCCAAGGTTCAATTTTAGTCGGTAGCTTGGCGCGGGTTGTCTTGGGTTCAGCGTTACAATCGTCTGTTGTGAGTGTCCATCCTCTGGTAGTGATTGGTTGGCTAGGTTTAGTGATCAATGCTTTGAATTTAATGCCTGCTGGACAGTTAGATGGTGGTCGGATTATACAGGCAATTTATGGACGCAAAACCGCAGGACGAGCAACTGCGGCTACTTTGATTCTCCTGGGGCTAATTTCTCTGGGTAATTCTCTGGCTATTTATTGGGCGGTGGTGATTTTCTTTTTACAAAGAGATTTGGAACGCCCGACTTTAAATGAAATCAGCGAACCTGATGATGCTAGAGCGGCTTTAGCTCTATTGGCGCTGTTTTTAATGATTACTACTCTTTTACCTTTAACTCCGGGTGTGGCGGGAAGGTTGGGAATTGGCGGATAATTAGGGCGCTGGGGGGGATGATGTTTCGATGTCTTAATTACTGAAATTAAGTTGTGTTTTTTTAACGAACCGCCAAGTACGCCAAGTACGCCAAGTGAAGAAAGAGAAGGAGGAAATACTTCCGTGAGTTTTAGTCCTACTCCCTACTCCCTACTCCCCACTCCCTACTCCCCACTCCCCACTCCCCACTCTCTACTCCCTACTCCCCTCTTTCCAACCTGTGAGTAAGTTTGGATAAGTTGTTGGTGTGGGGAAGATGTTTTTTAAGCCTGTTTGACGTTTTAAGGTTTGTTCTTGGCTGAGGTTCCACAGGGTTTCGTAGAAGAAGAAGGAAACTCCGGCAAATTTGCGATCGCGCACTGTTTGTACTTGTGTTTTAATTTGTTCTATAGGGACTGTGCGATTTTTTAAGCCGGATAAAATACCGATACTCACAGGAATATGGCTGCGGGCGGCTTTGACTTCTGGATACTCTAGTTCTTTGATAAATACGTTCAAATCATCTCGATATATCTGCAATACTAAGTCTTCTACCAGTCCCATTCTTTCCCATCTCTGCCAATCTGCGAGATAATATTCGTAGGAAAAACGCTGCGGGTTAGGGGCGACGGAAACTATACAATCTTTTTGATTGGCTTTGATGGCTGCAAATACTCGCTTCATGAAGTCGGTAATTTTGTTAGCTCTCCATCTCACCCATGCGGGATTTTTGGGGTCTCGTGGGGGTGCTTGTCCACGGTGTTCTTTTTTGTATAAGGCTACTGTGTAGGCATCATAGCCCAATTCTGATGGTAAACCGAAATGGTCATCAAATTGAATGCCGTCAATGTCGTAGTTGCTGACGATTTCAACGATTAAATCTTGGATGAATTTCTGTGCTTCTGGATGGAAGGGATTTAGCCAAACTCGTTCATGTATGCCTTCTTTGACTATTTTACTACCATCTCGGCGACTGGTGAGCCATTGGGGACGATTTTTAGCGAGAAGGGAATCAGCCGGAGCCATGAAGCCAAATTCAAACCAGGGAATCACTTTTAAGCCTTTTTTATGTCCCTCGGTGACAATTTCTTGGAGCATATCTCGTCCTTGTAGTCCGGGTTCGGGATCGAGCGATCGCCCAATGACTTTGGCTGCTACTTTGCTAGGATATAATGTATATCCCCAATTCCAGACTACGGGGTAAACTGTATTAAAGTTTAAGTTATCTAAGCGTTCTAAGGCATTTTTTAGGCGATCGCGTTCAAACAGTACATTACTATCAATATTTGTTAACCACACGCCTCTTAATTCTGACTTGACTGTGGTTTGAGCATTCAGAGGCGATGATATCATGAATGTAGCGATCATACTCAAGGCAACTATCACGGCAAATAACGCCTGCTTTTGACGGTGAAAAAATTTCCCGCCGATTAACTCTACACACCACTGATGATATTTTTTCATTATTTGCTACGGTTAGTCTAAAACATCATGACTACTCCATTTAGACATAAGTTGCATTCTTGTCTGCAAGTTAAAATTTAGGACTTACGCGTTGACAATAAATACCAAATATGTAAAACACTAAAAAGCACATATTTCGTAGGGGTTTAGCAATGCTAAACCCCTACCACACGAGGAACAAATGATTAGAATATTAACGTCTATCTAATTACTTATAAATATGGAGTTTTTCTAATGATTTTTACTCTAAAAAAGTATTATATTGCCTATCAAACCCGAATTATCTCAGCTTTAATTTTAACTGCTATTTTATCTGTTGCTGGAGGGTTGACAATCTTCAAAACTGCCTATGCTGATTCGATCAGCTTTACACCAACAATGACTAATGAAGTATTAGCTAAAAATCAGCAAACCCGCTTACCACCTAATATAGCTCATGCGGTACTACGCGATTTAGATCGTAAACAGGGAATTTCAACTCAAAATATCAAAATTGTTGATTATCAGCAACAAACTTGGAATAATGGTTGTTTGGAATTGCCTCAACCTAATGAGCTTTGTACTCAAGCCTTAGTTTCTGGTTGGCGAGTTGTTGTGTCTAATAACAAACAAAGCTGGATATATCACACCAATGCGAATGGGCGTTCTTTACGGTTAGTTTCAGCAAATACTCCCACAAATCCATCAGCAAATCTGCCGAAATCTGTAAAAGATGCAGTTTTCCAAGCGGCTTCTCAACGTTTACAACTATCAACTTCTCAACTCAGCATTATTGCAGCTGAACAGCAGACTTGGAATGATGGCTGTTTGAATTTAGCTGCTGCTGATGAATTCTGTACTCAAGCTTTAGTTCCAGGTTGGCGCGTCACTGTCGGTGCGGGTAATCAAACTTTGGTGTATCACAGTAATCAAACTGGTTCCGCAATCAGGTTAAATCAAGGTTCTTAGGGAAGAGTCTGGAATGCTCAAATTTTAAACTACACTTTGTCAATCGGAATATAGTTGTATTTTTCGGAAATTAATGATAAAATATCTTCTAGATATATAAATAATATACTTCCAAAGATAGATGAGTCATCAAAGCGATCGCTCACACCATAGTTGGGTAAAATGTCATCATCCCCCACAGCCAGAGCTAAAACGGCAACAACAGCCACAGCAAGAGCCGACGTTTTACTATTTTGCTTATGGCTCTTGTATGTGTCCTGTAGATTTAAAGCGATCGCTTGGTGAAAATACTCATTCTTATATTATCGGACCGGCAATTTTAAAGAATTATCGCTTAGGGTTTTATTCCTATTCTCCAACACGTCACTGTGGTGTTTTGGATGTGTTACCAGATCCCAACGCCAGCGTTAAAGGTGTACTGTATCAACTACCCTGGCGATTGAGTGCATATCTGGATAAACGCGAAGGTGTTTCCGAAAGTTTCTATCGTCAAGAAACAGTAGATATTCATTGCCAAAATCAAGTATACACAAACGCTCGTACCTATATAGTAGTTAACAAGCTCACAGAAGAACTCGCGCCCAATGACTGGTATTTTAATGTTGTCCTGCGGGGTGCTGTTACCTGTGGACTACCAGAGGAATATTGCTGGAATTTGTTTGATCATATGTACAAATTACAACAGCGTCATCAACAACAGCAAATTATGCGAACTGCGGAGAAACCGCTATTACAACTTAGCCCTACGCTCATTAAAAAACCTCAAACCGATTCGGTTTGAGGTTTTGAGATTATGACCTTTTTTACTTCCAGTATTTAGGAGATGAAAAGGTCTAATCTAGATTATTTAGTAACGGTTTCCACCACCACGGTTTCCACCACCAAAGGAACCTGAACTTCTATTATCTTCTCTGGGTTTCGCCTTGTTTACTTTCAAGTCGCGTCCCATCCATTCAGCACCATCGAGAGCTTCGATAGCTGCTGTTTCTTCTTCATCTGTACCCATTTCTACAAAGCCAAAACCGCGCAGTTGTCCTGTTTCACGGTTAGTAGGTAGCTGTACGCGCTTTACAGAACCATATTCTGCAAACACAGCACTAAGAGTGTCTTGTGTAACTTCGTAAGATAAATTGCCTACGTAAACTGACATAGATTTTCTCCAAAATCGTAAGAGTGTAGAGATTTCGATTTCGGGGAAAAGTCTGTAAATACCAAAAGGAAGGAGCCTGTCAATACTAAAAACAAAAGCTGATCGCCGAATAAATTCTCACCCTCCCACTATGACACAAAGAACAAGTGTCGGGGAGAATGCATAAAAATTGTTATGAAAAGTCACACAAGCAATTCATAATTAAGTATGACATATCTAGCGATCGCGCGATCACTTTTTTTTTGAAAATCCTTTCTTTCCTTTCTTGGTGTCCTTCTTCCCTTGGGGAGACGCTTCGCGAATGCGTCCTGATCCCAAAGGGAGAGGCTAGCGGCAATGCGGTTCGTTCATCCAGTAAATTAGAATTAGGGACTACAAAAAGAAACTGATGAACGCGATCGCCTCTGCTCTTGCATCTATCATCGAAGAAAACGCTATCTATCCTTGGTCAAACCTCGAACCCAGCCAGCAAAAACAAATCCAACAGGCGATCGCATCGGCAAAACCGCCCAATTGTATCGTCTATCCCCGCACCCAAGACCAACTAGCAGCCGTCATCGCCGAGGCGCACCGTCAGAACTGGCGCGTCCTCCCCTGTGGCAAAAGCAGTAAAATCAACTGGGGTGGTTTAGTCAAAAGCGCTGATATCGTAGTTAGTACAGAACACATCAATCAACTAATTCAACACGCCGTTGGTGATTTAACCGTCACAGTCGAAGCTGGGATGCAGTTTTCCCATCTCCAGGCAATTTTGGCAAAATCGCGGCAATTCATCGCCCTTGACCCCAGCAGACCAGAATCAGCCACAATTGGCGGTATTGTCGCTACAGCAGATACCAATTCCCTTAGACAACGTTATGGTAGTGTCCGCGACCAGCTACTAGGTATTACTTTTATCCGTGCTGATGGACAAATTGCCAAAGCCGGAGGGCGAGTTGTGAAAAATGTGGCCGGATACGATTTGATGAAGTTATTTACTGGGTCTTACGGCACATTAGGAATAATTAGTCAAGTAACTTTTCGCGTATATCCACTGGCGGAAACCTCTGGTACGGTGGTGCTAACTGGCACAGCAGAAGCTATATCTCAAGCCGCAAATACTCTCCGCAGTTCGGCGTTGACACCCACCCAGGCTGATTTGCTCTCCACTGAACTAACTTCTAAGTTAGGCTTGAATCAGGGGTTGGGATTAATTGCACGTTTTCAAAGTATTACTGAAAGTGTGAAGGAACAGTCAAATCGATTGTTAGCCGTGGGGGAAAAGTTGGGTTTAGTTGGGACAATTTATGTGAATGAACATGAAGGCTCTCTATGGCAAAGATTGCGAGAAATAATGGATGATTCGGTTACGGATTCTACAATTACCTGCAAAATAGGAGTATTACCGACTGCGGCTGTGGAGGTTTTAAATCAGGCGGAAATGGGTTTGATTCATCTGGCTAGTGGTTTGGGTTGGTTGCAATTTGAGGATGAAAACCAGGTTTTAAAAATGCGTCAGCAGTGTGAGTTTAATAGAGGTTTTTTGAGTATTTTAACGGGACCAAATACGGTTAAGGAATCAATGGATGTTTGGGGTTATTCTGGTAATTCTTTACAGGTAATGCGTCAAGTTAAGGCTCAGTTTGATAGCAAGAATATTTTAAGTCCTGGTCGGTTTGTGGGTGGAATTTGATTAACGAACCGCCAAGTCGCCAAGGTCGCCAAGGAAGAGGGGAATAGGATAAAATGCAAGTTTCTGATAATTCTGTGAATGATACTGCTAAGATTAAGAATTTAAAGGGTTTTGATGTTAGTCAGCCACCTGATCCGAAGTTGATTGATAGTTGTGTACATTGTGGTTTTTGTCTGGCTACTTGTCCCAGTTATCGGGTGATTGGTAAGGAGATGGATTCTCCCAGGGGTCGCATCTATTTAATGGATGCTATTAATAAGGGTGAAATTGCTCTGAATACGGCAACTGTGGAACATTTTGATTCTTGTTTGGGTTGTCTGGCTTGTGTGAGTACTTGTCCTTCTGGTGTGCAGTATGACAAGTTGATTTCTGCGACTCGTCACCAAGTTGAACGCAATTATTCCCGCAGTTTACCAGATACTTTAATTCGTAAACTGATATTTTCTTTGTTTCCTAATCCTGATTTATTACGCTTGTTTTTGTTTCCTTTGCTGGTTTATCAGAAATTAGGTTTACCAAAGTTGATGCGGGCTACAGGGTTACTGAAAAAAGTATCTCCCCGTTTGGCTGCAATGGAATCAATTTTACCAAAAATTACTCTTCAATCTTTTCAAGATAATTTACCCGATGTTATTCCCGCCCAAGGTGAGAAGCGTTACCGAGTTGGGGTGATTTTGGGATGTGTGCAACGGCTGTTTTTCTCTCCTATTAATGAAGCAACTGTCCGGGTTTTAACTGCTAATGGTTGTGAGGTTGTAATTCCGCAATCTCAAGGTTGTTGTGCGGCGCTTCCGGAACACCAAGGACAAACGGAACAGGCGAAGACTTTAGCTAGACAAATGATTGATAGTTTTGCTAATACCAATGTCGATTTTGTAATTATCAATGCTGCTGGTTGCGGTCATACTTTAAAAGAATACGGTCACATTTTACAAGATGACCCAGAATATAAAGAAAAGGCTCAGGCTTTTGCGGCTAAAGTGAAAGATGCTCAAGAGTTTTTAGTCAATGTGGGCATGACAGCTAAACTATCACCGTTAACTGATAAACCTTTAAATTTAGTTTATCAAGATGCTTGTCATTTATTACATGGACAAAAGATTAGTGTGCAACCGCGTCAAATGTTACGCCAAATTCCCGGAGTAAAGTTAAGCGAACCCATAGACGCAGCTTTGTGTTGTGGTAGTGCTGGTGTTTATAATATGTTGCAACCAGAAGTTGCTGAGGAATTAGGACAGCAAAAAGTACAAAATTTATTAAATACTGGTGCTGAGTTAATTGCTTCGGCTAATCCTGGTTGTACGTTGCAAATTACTAAACATCTGCAATTGCAAGGTAAAACAATTTCTGTCATGCACCCAATGGAGTTATTAGATTATTCAATTCGGGGCGTAAAATTGGATAAATAATCAACGAAATACCCACATTGTAGAGACGCGATGAATCGCGTCTTCTTCAAATACGAATAATTCGAGTATCTTTGTGTTCTTAATTTATTTACTCGGTTGAAATGGCGTATATTTACCCCCCAATGCTTCTACAATGGTGCGGGTATTTGCTACCATCATGTTAATATAACAATCGCCATCACTGCCCTTTGCACCAATAGAATCAGAGTATAATTCTCTGGGTGCTAACTTTACACCTGCTTCTTGAGCTACGGTGGTAATTAAAGCTGGGTTAATTGTGGTTTCGGCAAAAATTGCGGGGACATTGGTTTTTTTGATAGATTCTACCAAAAGCGTGACTGTTTGGGCGCTTGGTTGTTCTTCTGTGCTAATCCCAATTTTTGTCAATAGGATAATCTCACGCAAAGGCGCATCAGCGTTCACGAAGTGTGCCGGAGGCTCTAGCGTTCGCGTAGCGTGCTGTAAGCTCTAGCACGAAGTGCGTTAGACGCAAAGAAAAATCAGGTATTTCGGTCTGAAGACACCAAAATTTTTTGTCCTAATTGTGGATTTGCCCTCAATTTTTATCTGTTTGACCCTTGCAATTTCAACCCTTTTAGGGAACAAAATAGCCCTGCCAGGGACAGGGTTCCCAGTACAAGCGCCATCGGTGTAGATGCTTTGAATTTTGCGTTGATTAGACATAGTGAAGATATCGCACTGCATTGGTAAGCAGGGAAAATTTAGGACTTAGATTGTCAATTTACCTGAACTCTAGACACCATTGTTATATTTTGATACGCTTTAATCCCAAACTATTTGAGAAAATATAGCTATAGTATTGTAAATTAATTAGTATTAATTGTTTTTTAGAATAGCGCATGGCAAAGCTTATTTCACTAGCAGAGTACCAAGAATTATGGAGAGAACGCAACCAAAACACCAAACAACCAGACCCATCAGACGCATCTGATATTATTAATGTATGTCCTCAAGAATTTGGTAGTGGATATGAACGTTGGATTCAACTGCGAGACATTAGTTTACTAATTATAGATGCCAAATTTGATCATAATTTAATTATTGAGAAAGCACCAGAACAAAGTTATAGTAACGGTCTGGAATTTGGCTTTCATCTATTAGGCTATTGGAATAACACTAATGCCGGACAAAACTTTCTTCATACTGGCGGTGTCTACCAACCTGGTCAAACAGAAATTTTGCAACATCAACGACTTTTAAAAGTTGATATACATCCAGAATCCCCTGAATTAATCGATAGCTTTATGGACGGTGGATTAAATCCCATACCGCCGCAAATTATCCAAAAGCTCATCGAACCTAACCAAGAGTCATATATTCAAATTGATCAGACCACTCCAGAAATGCGAATTGCTCTGGAGCAAATTATTAATTGTCCCTTTACAAGTTTAACTAAGAAAATTTATTTAGAAAGTAAATGTTTAGAATTGATTGCTTTGAAACTAGAACAATTAGCCAAAAGTGAAAATATTTCTACAAAAGCCACTGCTTTAAAACGAGATGATATCGACAGAATTTATAATGCCAAAGAAATTTTAACTCAAAATTTAGACAATCCACCGTCATTACTGGAACTAGCCAGGAAAGTAGGATTAAACGACTATAAACTCAAGTTAGGCTTTCGCCAAGTATTAGGTACAACTGCATTTGGCTACTTACACCAACAACGCATGGAAAAAGCCCGGCAATTGCTTTTAGAAGGTCAAATGAATGTTAAACAAGTAGCGCGTGCTGTTATGCAAATCAAAGCCGTTTTGCAGCAGCTTTCCGTAAGCAATTTAATACTAATCCTAAATCTTATGATTTATTACTAAAGCAGTATTTTAAAACTAACTAACATCTAGCATTTCCTGGACTCAGATCCCCGACTTCTAGTAGAAGTCGGGGATCTTTGGGTTAGTAAAGTAAAAATCCGTTTGAGGCTCAAAAAAATCCGTTTGAGGTTCAATATTGTCTTTAAAATCACAACATTATAGATTAAGCTTTTTGATAAAGATTCTTAGATACACTAAAAAGAGCCTCTGGCTTGTATAGAAATTATGAAAAGACAACCGCAATTATTTATCGGTATATGCTTAACAGGGGTAGTAGTTGCTGCACAACCAGCTTGGGGAAGTGAGAACAGCCTGGAAAAAAGTAAAACCTCTGAAAATCTCAAACAATTACTCTCTCAAGCATCCACAGAAAAATCTCTAATTCTTGTCAACAGCGTGCGGATTGATACTATAGATCAAAGTATAGAAGTAATTTTGGAGACTCAGCAAGGACAAGAGTTGCAAATAGTAGATAGCAGTTCTGGGAATAGTTTCATTGCGGATATTACCAACGCGCAACTACGTTTACCATCGGGAAATATATTTCGTCAACTACAACCTTTTCCCGGTATTACCGAAGTTATAGTTATTAATCAAAATGATAACACTATCAGGGTAAGTATTATAGGTGAAGCGGGAAAACCCAGTTATACATTATTTGATAGTGATGAAGGTTTAATTTTCAGCGTCACACCTGCAACATCTTCCGTATCTCAACCAAACGATAAACCCACTACTGAAACTCCCAGAGAACAACCAACGGCTGAGACTGATAAGCCAATTGAACTCTTGGTTACAGGTCAACAAAACAGCTACTTTATACCAGAAGCATCTACTGCGGCTAAACTAGATGTTCCACTGCGCGATATTCCTGCATCTGTACAAGTAATACCTAAAGAAATTATTCGAGACCGCCAAGTAGTTAGACTCAATGAGCTAGCAGACAATGTTAGCGGTGTGCGCCGTCAAGAAACCTTCGGTGGACTTGCATCCCAAGGTTACTTCATTCGTGGGTTTAGTACAGGGTTTGAAACTTTGCGTGATGGCTTCAAAGACTTCGGCTTTACTAGTCCGCGTGATGTAGCAAATATTGAGCAAGTTGAATTTCTCAAAGGACCAGCATCAATTTTGTATGGTAGCGTCACAAGTCCGGGTGGAGTCGTTAATACCATTACCAAAAAACCTTTATCAGACCCATTCTATCAAATCAATGGCACTATCGGTAGCTACGATTTTTACCGGACATCAATTGATTTAACTGGGCCACTTTCAGAAGACCGTTCGGCACTTTACCGTCTAAATGCAGCTTACGAAAACGCCAATAGTTTTCGAGACTTCGTAAAGAACGAGAGTATTTTTATTAATCCCGTAATTAGTTTGAAAGCCGGAGAAAATACTACCCTCACTTTTGCCTATGAATACCAAAAATATGACTACACATTTGATCGCGGTTTTCCTGCTGACCCAGCAGTTTTTAATCTTCCTGTCAGTCGCTTCTTAGGCGAACCAGACCTCAACGATGCCGAATTTACATCCAATAACTTCACCTATACTTTAGAGAGCAAATTTGGCAACAGCAACGCCTGGAAATTTCGTCAAGGTTTCAACATTCTAAATGTCAATGGTATTGCCAAAGGAGTTCAAGCTGATGCCATACAAGAAGATGGCACAGTCCGTCGTAGATATCGAGTCAGCGATGATGAGCAGGAAAATATTGCCTTCCAAAACGAAGTTAGTGGCTCTTTCAACACAGGTTCTATTCGCCACAATGTCTTGGTAGGATTGGAATTAGCTCGTTACCAATTCACTGATGAATTTTTTCGAGGTAGCATTGCCAATCTAGATATATTTAATCCCATTTACGGCGCACAACCAGAAAATATCCGCAGGACAGGCTTTTTCAGCTATGGTGCAGATAACGTAGCACTGTATTTTCAAAATTTGCTGGAACTGACACCTCAGATCAAATTTTTGGCTGGGGGACGTTTTGATTGGGTTGATTCCTTTGACAAAAATTTAGAAACTGGTGTCACTGACACTGAAACCTCAACTTCTGAGTTTTCTCCCAGACTAGGTATTGTTTATCAACGGACTGATAGCACATCACTGTATGCTAGTTGGACAAATTCTTTTAATCCGGTCATATTTGGCAGAACTCGCAATGACGAAACCTTTCAACCGGAAACATCGCAACAATTTGAAGTCGGCATTAAGCAAGAATTTTTTAATAAACGCCTTTCCACAACTTTAGCTTACTTTGATATCACAAAGAAAAATGTTCTAACTCCCGACCCAGTTGATACTGATTTTAGTGTGCAAACGGGTGAACAAAAAAGCCGAGGTGTGGAACTAGATATCGTAGGAGAAATTTCACCTGGATGGAAAGTAATTGCCACCTATACCTATACAGATGCTTTTGTCAGTGAAGATAATGACCTAGATTTAGTTAATAATAGGTTAGTAGGTGTACCATACAACAGTGCGAGTTTATGGACTACCTATGAATTGCAACAGGGAAACTTGCAAGGTTTAGGATTAGGGTTAGGAGTTGTCTACGTTGGTGAACGTGAGGCAGGTTTACCAAATGATGTAAAAATTCCTTCCTATGTGAGAACAGATGCCAGCATTTTCTATAGGCAAAATAATTGGCGAGCTGCTGTCAACTTTAAAAATTTGCTTGATACCAAATATTATGAGTCTCAAGGTTTCTTCATTGCTCCAGCAGCACCTTTTACTGTTTTAGGAACCGTTTCTTTCGATTTTTAATGTTGGCAATGTACAATACTATCGAAATTTTGTTCAGAGAAGATAGCCAACATTTAAATTACCCTATTCTAGGAATAGGGTAATCATTACAATTTAGGCTAGATGTAGTATGCAAACTTTTTTTTGTGCCGAAGAATCGCGTGACGCTGGTGAAGATCCAATTGGTAACGCAGAAAATTCCCAAATTTATATCCTGATAGAATGTCCTCCACCTTGGGTGAAAAATGCCTTTAATTCTAAACTGATACCTTCAGAATTACAAGTTCTACAGCAAGAAATTGAATCAACAGATGACTCAGTTGTTTTTTTATTAATTTATAACGAACAAATTAAGCAAACAGATACAACAAGGGTGATAATTTATCGTCAAAACTTTGATTTATCTCCAGGATATCGTAAATACGAGTTTACTATATGCAATATTAATGATTTAGCATTGATTATAAAAAAATATTTACTGCACGATAAACTAGATATTGAATATACAGAATCGCCAACCAGAGATATTCTTATATGTACTCACGGTAGCCGTGATAAATGTTGTGCTAAATACGGCAATTCTTTCTATCGTCAAGCAAAGAGTATAGTTAATGATTTATCGCTGAATTATGTTCGTATTTGGCAAGTTAGCCATTTTGGTGGTCATCGCTTTGCACCAACTGCTATTGACTTTCCCGATGGAAGATATTACGCCAGGCTAGATGCAGATTCATTCACTGTAATTTTAACAAGAACAGGCAATATTGAATTAATAAAACCTATATATCGTGGTTAGGGAATATTTCCAGCAGCAGCACAAGTTTTAGAAAGAGAAATGATTTTCATGTATGGCTGGGAATGGTTTAATTACAAAGTTACAGCTAAAATATTAGAACAAAGTAATAATGAAGATTTTTATCGCGTTGAACTAAATTTTATGAACCCAGATGATAGTGGTGGTCGTGTGCTAGCAGATGTGGTGGTTAATAACAGTAAAGCCCGCTATTTGATTGGTTATTGTGATGGTACAGAAAAAGAATTAGTGCCTCAATTCTGCGTTAAAAATATGCTGGTGTACAGCAATGAATAATATTCTTAAAATGACTAAGCGTTTATTTAATTATTTGAAGATATCTATATTAATAGCTGTTTCGCTATTTATATTTACTGCTTGCCATAACTATTCACATCCTGATTTACCAGAACCAAAATTATCAAGTTCAGAATGTCGATTAATTAAGCATGAATTGGGTGAAACTTGTGTTCCTCTTAATCCACAACGAATTATTGTTACAGAACAAGTATCTTTAGAAACTTTGCTTGCATTAGGTTTAAAACCAATAGGGACAGTAGATACTACTTTTGTCGCTAGCAAAAGTAGTTTTCTTAAAAGTGAGATTTCAGGTATAGTTTCTATAGGGAAAGAGAATCAGTTTAATTTAGAAACAATATTGAAACTAAATCCAGATTTAATTCTTAGCACATACGGTATTGATGCAGAAAATTATAACTTGTTTTCGCAAATAGCGCCTACAGTTAAATTGAAAAATGTACATAATCAATGGAAGGAAAATTTGCTCAGTATTGCTAAAATCGTAAATAAAACTACAAAAGCAAAGACATTATTAACTGAATATGAACAACGCCTAGAAGAATTACGCAATGGATTGGGTGAGCAAATCAATGAATTAGAGGTTTCCGTTAGCCGTTTCCACGGTGGGGCTAAACTTCCTGAGTTTCGTTCTCAATATTCTTTTCCTGGCAGTATTTTGGCAGATATCGGAATTAATATGCCAGTTAATCAACGTGAATTGATTAAGACTGCTGATGATACTTTGGTAATACTGAGCTTAGAACGAATAGATTTACTGGATGCTGATGTTTTATTTGTAGCGGTTGACCCTGGCGCTAAAGAAGTATTTAAGCAATATCAAAATAGTCGTATTTGGCAAAGTCTGAATGTAGTGCAGAAGCAGCGTGTTTATAGTGTTGATTCTAGTTACTGGATTTTTGGCAATATTCTCTCAGCTAATGCCATACTGGATGATTTATTTAAGTATTTGTTAGGGCAAGTGTGACGGAAGAAACAGGGGTTCAGGTTTTCCTAATGAATAGTCCCCGGTTCCTGCACTTGAGATGAGGATAATTGCCCAGGTGATCTAAGATTGTTGGGTATTGTTATATCTGACGATCGCCTGATAAAGATGATTGAAGTAGAACATCTCAGTAAAACCTACGGTTCTACCCCAGCTATTAATGATGTTACCTTTAGCGTCGAACCTGGGGAAATTTTAGGGTTTTTAGGGCCGAATGGGGCTGGTAAAACTACAACCATGCGAATTTTAGCCGGTTATCTCCCCGCTACGGAGGGTAAAGCGAGAATTGCTGGGTTTGATGTCAATGATGATTCTCTCGCAGTCCGCCAACGCATTGGCTATTTACCGGAAACACCGCCGTTATATCCAGAAATGACGGTGGAAGGGTTTTTACATTTTGTAGCCCGAATTAAAGGTATATCAGCAGGCGATCGCGCCAACAAGGTAACAGCCGCCATCACACGCTGCAACTTGGAAGAGAAGCGCCAAGTCATTATCCGCAAACTATCCAAAGGATATCGCCAAAGAGTCGGCATTGCTCAAGCAATTGTTCATGATCCCCCAGCGATTATTTTAGATGAACCCACAGTTGGACTCGACCCCAGGCAAATTATTGAAGTCCGCAATTTAATTAAAAGCTTGGCTGGGACGCACACAATTATTCTGTCTACTCACATTTTGCCGGAGGTGAGTATGACTTGTAGCCGGGTCGCCATTATCAACAAGGGAAAATTAGTAGCAACTAATACACCAGAAAACCTGATGACACAGTTGGCAGGTGGCTCAGGATATGAATTAGAAATTGAGGGAGATAGTGGTTTAGCCAAACAAGTTTTGCAAAATGTTCCAGGTGTAAGTCTGGTAGAATCTGTGTCTAGTCATCACCCAGCTACTGACAACCGCGCCCACCTGCGGGTAATATCACAACTAGGAATTGAACCGGGAACAGCGATTGCGGCTACGTTGCTAAATGCCGGATTTGGATTATGTGAAATGCGCCGTGTCAGCGCTACCCTAGAAGATGTCTTTTTGCAATTGACTACAGAAGAAAAAAATGTAGCATGTTTTGCAGACTCAGAAACCACCGAAGGAGAAGCAGCATAAATGGGTATAGTACTGAGTAATATTATTGCCATTTATCGCCGAGAGTTACAGAGTTATTTTATCTCGCCCTTAGCTTATGCGATCGCCAGCATATTTTGGTTCATCGGCGGCTTATTCTTTGTGACAATTTTACTAGGGCCAGATGGGATTTTGTCAGCAGTGGCACAATTCGATTCACAAGGACAACAATTAGGCGTACCAGTTCCGCCCATCGATGTTCCTTATGAATTTGTCCGGGCATTTTTGGATAGATTGGGTTGGCTATTGTTATTTATTTTACCAATTCTCTCAATGGGACTTTATGCCGAAGAACGCAAGCGCGGCACTTTGGAACTTTTAGCCACGTCACCAGTCACTAACTGGGCGGTAGCTGTAGGTAAATTATTAGGGGTGCTGACATTTTTTACCACGCTGATTGTACCCTTGTTTGGATTTCAGGCGATCGCCATTAGTGCCTCAAATCCTCCCATGTCGCCGACAATTCCCTTACTGGGGCATTTGGGCTTAATCTTGCTAGCAGCCGCAATCTTATCATTAGGAATGTTTATTTCCTCCCTCACCGACAGCACAATTCTGTCTGCTGTCCTCACCTTCGCCCTCGTTTTATTGTTATTATTTGTGGATGTGATTGCCAAAAGTATCGGCGGACCAGTAGGAGAAATCTTAGGTCATTTCTCATTATTAAAACATTACAATACCCTGATCCAAGGTATTTTTGACACCAGCGCCTTGATATTATTTACCAGTTACATTTTTTTAGGCATCTTTCTCACAGCCCAGTCAATTGATGCGCTGCGCTTTCAACGTCGGTAGTTAATAGTTAATCGACTAATAACTAATGACAAATGACTAATGACAAATAACATGAAGATGATCAAAAAAAACAAATTGGGAAAATATTTATTTTGGCTAGGTCCATTTTCAATAGCTGTGGGCTTAACATCTGGATTAGTTTCGGGAAACTGGGGAATTATTCCCTTAGTATTTCTGATTACGGGAACTGTGATTATTGGTTTGTGGATAGGATTACAAAGCTATCAAACTAAATGGTGGAATCGTCGTTCTACTCAAGTTAGTACTAATGCTTTAGTTTCCATTGTGGCTGTATTCGTGATTTTAGGGTTAGTTAACTTTTTGGGTACTCGCTACAACCTGCGTCAAGACTTAACTGAAGCCCAGTTATTTACCCTAGCCCCTCAATCGCAAAATTTAGTCCGGGGTTTACAGCAATCAGTTAAATTGTGGATATTTGATGTTAATCGGAATCCCCAAGACAAGGAATTACTAGAAAACTATCGCCGACAAAGTAAAAATTTTCAGTTTGAGTATATTGACCCCCAAGCGAGACCGACCTTAGCAAACAAATTTGGTGTTAAAGATTATGGGGAAGTTTACCTAGAATCTGGAGATAACCGCCAATTAGTGCAAACGGTAAATGTCAATGAACGCTTGTCGGAAATTAGACTCACAAATCGACTACAACAAATTAGCAGTGCAACCACAACTTCTGTTTACTTTCTTCAAGGTCATGGCGAACAAGCGATAACATCTGGTCAGGGGGGAATTTCACAAGCCATTCAGGGATTAGGTGATAGAAATTACACTGCATCTCCACTGAATTTAGTAGAAAAATCCCAAGTTCCAGAAGATGCAGATGTTGTTGTAGTTGCAGGACCGAAACGAGAATTATTTGATAATGAGGTGAAAGCCTTACAAAATTATCTCAATCGCGGTGGTAATGCACTATTAATGATTGACCCGAATACTGAAACCAATCTTAATAGCTTGCTACAAGAATGGGGCGTTATTTTAGATAATCGTTTAACCGTGGATGTTTCTGGGACAGGTGTGGGACTTGGACCGGCTGTTCCAATTGTCACAGATTACGGACAACATCCGATTACAAAAGAGTTTGGTAATAGCATTTCCTTTTATCGATTAGCAAGACCTTTAGAAATTACCCCCGTAGCTGGTATTGAGGCGACTCCCTTACTGCAAACCAAATCTTATCCCGACAGTTGGGGTGAAAGCGACCAGCAAAGCGAAAAGTTAGTATTTAACCCAGAAACAGACATTCCAGGTCCTCTAACTTTGGGTGTGGCTTTAACGAAAACAATCGCAGCCGAAAATCAGCCGACTCCCGAAGCTTCGCCCACACCAACACCATCACCGTCACCGGAAACTCAGCCGACTCCAGAAGCTTCGCCAACTCCCACACCATCACCGGAAGCTTCACCAACTCCCACACCATCACCGGAAGCTTCGCCAACACCGGAAGCTTCACCAACTCCTACACCATCACCGGAAGCTTCGCCAACACCGGAAGCTTCACCAACTCCCACACCATCACCGGAAACTTCGCCAACACCGGAAGCTTCACCAACTCCTACACCAACACCGGAAGCTTCGCCAACACCGGAAGCTTCACCAACCGCAGAAAAGCCCGCAGAAGCTGCGATTGAGTCACGCTTAGTAGTAATAGGTGATTCAGATTTCGCCACCGATGGCTTATTTGAACAGCAACTTAATGGCGATGTGTTTCTTAACTCAGTTGCTTGGTTGAGTCAACAGGATCAGCAACCCCTTTCAATTCGCCCCAAAGAACAAAGAAACCGGCGAATTAATTTGAACATCCGACAAGCTAATCTTTTAACCTTGTCGTCTCTGTTATTATTACCTGGAATGGGGTTAATAGCTGCGGCTATTATTTGGTGGAAACGGAGATAATTAAAAAGTGAAAAGTAAAAAGTAAAAGTTTCTACTTTTTACTTTCATTTAATTTAGGATTCATTAAACATGAAATTACCGAAAACAACATTAATTTTAGTATTTCTAGCGCTGGGTTTGGGTGGTTTTGTTTATTTCTATGAAATTAGAGGTGAACCGCAGCGAGAAGAAATCAAGACACAAAAGCAGCAAATTTTCTCTTTTACAGAAGATGATATCCAATCTTTAGCAGTCAAAACCAAAGATATTACTCTGAATTTTAAACGTAACCCTGAAGCGGGAAATTCTCGATGGTTACTAATATCTCCAATCACAGAACCAGCAAATGATGCTATTGTTGCTTATTTAACGAATTTGTTAGTTCAAGGTCAAAGCGATCGCACGTTATCAACTCCAGCTAATCAATTAGGTGAATTTGGTTTAGATCAACCACTAGCCACTATTAATATTAACCTGAAAAATCAGACAAATCATCAACTAATTTTGGGTAAACCTAACTTTAACGATAGTTTCTTGTATGCCAAAACTGATTCTCCGACCCCAGGAAATGGTAATGTAAATATTCTCCTAGTCTCTACAGATTTTGAAAATGCCGTAAATCGGGAACTTTCAGAATGGAAAAAACCTGAAGACACAAGTGAGGATCGAACAACTCCAGAAAATGAAACAACTAACAATTAACAATTAATTCAGGTTAAATGACAAATCCTACCGCCACCTTGCTGATTTCCTGTCCTGACCGCAGAGGATTAGTTGCCAAATTTGCCAATTTTATCTATGCTAATGGGGGAAATATTATTCATGCAGACCAGCATACAGATTTTGCGGCTGGATTATTTCTGACGCGGATTGAATGGCAGTTAGATGGATTTAATTTGCCACGAGAATTTATTGCTCCAGCATTTAGTGCGATCGCGCAACCTTTAGATGCGACATGGCAACTACATTTTTCTGATAGTATACCACGGATTGCCATTTGGGTGAGTCGGCAAGACCATTGTTTATTTGATTTAATTTGGCGACAACGCGCCAAAGAATTTGCAGCAGAGATTCCCCTCATCATGAGTAATCATGCTAACTTAAAGGAAGTAGCAGAGCAATTTGGCATTGATTTTCACCATATTCCTATCACCAAAGATCACAAAGCCGAACAAGAAGCTCAACAACTAGAATTACTGCAAAAATATCAAATTGATTTAGTAGTTTTAGCCAAATATATGCAAATTGTCAGTGCAGATTTCATTGCCAAATTTCCCCAAATAATTAATATTCATCATTCATTTTTACCAGCTTTTGTAGGCGCAAATCCCTATCATCGAGCATTTGAACGTGGTGTGAAAATTATTGGAGCCACAGCCCATTATGCCACTGCTGATTTAGATGCTGGTCCAATTATAGAACAAGATGTAGTGCGAGTCAGTCACCGCGATGAAATTGATGATTTAATTAGAAAAGGGAAAGATTTAGAACGCGTTGTATTAGCAAGAGCCGTGAGGTTACATTTACAAAATCGCGTCTTGGTATATACTAATAGAACAGTCGTATTTGGATAATTATTCATAAATAAGTAGGTAAGCCAAAAGATTTATATTTATGTAAATAAAATTTAAATGTAGGGTGTGTTATGCCGTAGGCTAACGCACCGTCAACGATTCAAGGTGCGTTACGCGAAAGCTCTATTTTCTTTTCTCTTGAGATTTTAACTCAGCAAAACCGGCTAATAAGATTTACCATCACTACCAAAATATTCCCGATAGCCAGAAATTTGCTCTCCACGCACATCAAAAGAAACTGCTACCCGATTTTTGTAAGGCTGATGCGATAATAACCCTTCGTCACGAAACTCAAAAACAACCGTTGTGTCATTACTGGTAATGCGGTCTAGAGAAGTTATCTGAATTCCTGAATTAAAAGATTGTGAGACATATTGAAAAAACTCTCTGGCGCGGTCTTTACCCTCATTTAAACCGTGAAATTTGCCCATTGGGAACCAAAAGGTAAAATCTTCTGTCAGCATATCTAGAAATACTTCCCACTCCCCAGTGGCTAAACCGTGGGTAAAATGGTCAAATGCTTGTTGAGCAACTTTTAAAGTTTTTTCCGAATTTTCTGACATATTTACGTCTAATAAAATCTCACAACTACTTTGCCACAGTTTTGACCACTAAGTAAATATTCTACAGCAGAAGGGATAGACTCTATACCTAAGAATTGCGTCGGGTCAACAGCAACTTTTAATTTATCTGTGTAGAAGAGATTTGACAGGCGATCGCTTGCCTCGGCCAAATATTGACTATAATGAGGCATGAAAAAGCCACGCACAGAAGCACCTTTCCAAAATAACTGCTGATAAATGCGGGGTTGGGTAACTTGTTCTGGCTGCTTCGCATATTCAGAGATAAAACCCACCACAACTAAACGTCCCCCCACGGCTAAGTTATCAACGCAGGTATCAAAAACCTCTTTCCCCACACACTCAAAAATCAAATTAATGCCATTGGGGTATTCTTGTTTGAGGACTTGGTTGAGATTTTCTTGGCGATAGTTGATAATGCGATCGCACCCTAAATTTCTCAGTAACTGTGCCTTAGTCTCAGAACCACAAGTACCAATCACATGATTACCGGCTAGCTTCGCTAACTGTACAGCAATATGACCAGTACCACCAGCCGCAGCCGTCACCAAAACAACTTCGTTACTTTTCATCTCACCGACTTGTTCCAGTGCAACCAAAGCTGATACACCTGTAGGCATTAAAGTTAACACCTCTGGTCTGGATTCACGCACCTTAAATGCTAATTTAGAATCTACAGCCTGATATTCACGATAACCACCACCACGAGCAATAGTTTGAACTGTATCACCAACAGTAAAATCTGAGACATTTTCGCCCACAGCTACCACTTCTCCCACCGCTTCCACACCCACATCAAAAGGGGGAGTTAAGTTAGCAAAAGGAACTTCACCACGACAAAGCAAAGTATCAAAACCGCCATTAACACCCGCAAATTGGTTCCGAATTAAAACTTCGTTAGCTGTAGGTTCAGGAATAGGAACCTCCACAATTTCCACAGATGATTTAAAATCTGCACTCAACCGTTTAGCAATTAGTTTCTTGTAAATTTTGGCTTCCATAAAACTTAATACAATATCCTTGTAAAAAACCACGCCTTTAACTTGCGTCAAAATCTCCCCTCTCCTTAGTAAGGAGAGGGGTTGGGGGTGAGGTTATGTATTTTACTAAATCCGCATTCCTTATTCTTCCTTTGCGCCTTTGCGCCTTTGCGTGAAACAAAAAAGATTTCATTTACCCAAGCCTATTTTTAATTTCCCCAGCCAAGTCTTCCAATGTAACTTCAATTTGCTCACCTGACTTTAAATCTTTAAGAGATGACTTTTGTGCTGCTGCTTCATCAGAACCAATAATTACGCAGAATTGAATTCCTTGTTTATCAGCCAGTTGGAATTGCTTACCCAAAGGGCGTTTATCAAAATTAGTCACAACATTAAGTCCAGCCCGACGCAAATTTTGAGATACATTTAAATAAATAGGCATCAAATCTGCTTGCATATTCACCACCATCACCTGCGCTGGTGTCGCAGACAAAGTATTAAGAATACCAGCTTTTAGCAAGCGGCTAATTAACCGAGTTAAGCCAATAGAAATACCCACACCTGGCATTTTCTCGCCTAAAAAAGTCCCAACCAATTCTTCATATCTGCCCCCAGAACAAATGCTTCCTAAAGCTTCATGTCCTAATAAAGTTGTTTCGTAAACTGTACCCGTATAATAATCCAAACCACGAGCAATAGATAAATCAATACAAAACCGATTTTCAGATACTCCCAAATCACGAACACCTGTAATCACAGTTGCTAACTCAGTTACTCCCAGATTGAATTGTTCCGCCTCTGGGAGGTTTTCAGCCAAATGTTTGAGTTTATCTAAGACATGATCAACTGTACCATTTATGCTAATAAAATCAATAATTTTTTGAGTTTGTTCAGCGATAATACCTTCTAATTCTAACGCTTGCTTAACTTTAGCTTCCCCAATTTTTTCCAAATTATCAATAATACCAATACAAGCTTTAATTTTAGTTTCTGCAATTCCCACAGATTGGAAAAACCCTGTGAGAATCTTACGATTATTTATCCGAATCAGAAAATCCCCAATATTTACAGCTTCAAAGATTTCGGTGATGATTGCTGGCATTTGAGCATCATAGAGTAAACTGAGTTCACGACGAGCCACTACATCAATGTCGCACTGACGGAACTGACGAAAACGCCCATCTTTTGCCCGTTCTCCCCGAAAAACTACATCGGTTTGGTAACGCGCAAAAGGAAAAGTTAATTCATTTAAATGACGCGCAATATAAGCTGCTAAAGGCACAGTTTGATCAAATTTTAATGCTCTCGCTTCTGAACCTGTTTCGCCTGCTTTTTCTTTTTCTGCTAGCCGATTTGGTGGTAATATTGGTTCAATACCATAAATGATATTATCGCCTTGATTTCCCTTGGCTTGGAGAACTTCTAAGCGTTCGACTGCCGGGGTTTCTATGGGTGTAAATCCGTAGCTTTCAAATACTCTGCGAATATTATCTAATAAGTATACTTCTAAGCGTTTTTCACTGGGGAGAAATTCGGGAAATCCACTGGGTGTTGAAAAGTTGATTTTGTCACTTTTTGCCATGTTTTTAATTTGTTAATTATGAGTTTGAGAGTTTAAATTATAGCGCTTCTGGGATGAATAAGAAAATTTATGAGGAACGAACCGCCAAGTCGCCAAGTGCGCCAAGAGAAGAAGTAGGAAGGAGGATGAAGGTGGAGGAAAGAGGTAGAAATATGCAATTTTAATTTACTTGTAACGGCACATTCACGAAGTTTAATGCACCATAAACACAATAATTTATATAAAAATCATATTCGCTGTTCTTGTACTAAGGTGCGTTGGTAGACTTGATGATTTTTGAACCAATGCCAGGTGCGGAAGCGAAAGTTATTACAAGGACTTAGAAAAATTGTTTCATATAAATATGCGTCGGGCATTCCTTTAAATGCGAAACGGAACATAATTGTGGTATCGTCTACTTCCCAGGCATAACCATCAAGGCGTTCGGTGTCAAACCATACTTTTTTATCCCGATATATTCCCGGAAAAAGATGTTCTTCTTGTCTACCATCAGGCCATTGATAGCGATTTGTTTGGTAGTAGGAAAAGGGAGGGTTTTCGATAAATTTGCAGCTTAAATGAGAAGTGTATTTATCTAAAATTTTTCCTTCTGTATCCACCAATGTATAAGCACCTGACCATTCTCCTTCATGACGTGCCATTACGGGCATTTCTACTTTAATGATAGACATTTGACATTTCCTCTATTGTGGGCTTGACTAGGGATTTATTTCACTGGTTATTAAACCACCAAGGGTCATTACTATAGTTATTCTTAATCAAAAATGCTTTTTTTCGCAGGAAGCGTTTGATTGACGCTGGTCCCATGCGTGACCCACCAAGACCGGAGAATTTAAAGGAATTCTTTTCTCCTTCGTACATGATGGCAGTCAACGCGGCATCGTTGATACTGATAGCACCTGCATCGATTTGGTCAGCCACTGCTAGGGCTTCTGCTTCTGTTTCGGCAAACACCGCAGCACTCAGTCCATATATAGAGTCATTTGCTAAGTATACCGCTTCCTCTACTGTGGGAAATGGCATGACTGGCATGATGGGACCAAAAGTTTCTTCTGTCATCACTTTCATGGAATGGTTGACTTGGGTGATAACTGTGGGACGACACCACCAACCCCCACCTAATTGTTCTACTTTACCGCCACAATGGATTAATGCGCCCTTTTCGACTGCATCTAGAAGATGGTCGTGAATAATTGCGGCTTGTTTTTCGGCAATGATGGGGCCAATGTCTCCACTGTCAACTCTGGGATGGGCTAACTGCAAACGATGGGCTTTGGCTACGAGTTGATGATAAAATTCTTCAAATATCGATTCGGCGACGTAAATTCTCTCAATTGAAAGGCACGATTGTCCAGTATTGACGACTGAACCCCACAAAATTGCTGAGGTGGCTAATTCTAAATCGGCTGATTCTAAAACAATGGCGGGGTCTTTTCCACCTAATTCTAAAAAGGCGGGAATAAACCTTCTCGCTGCGGCTTCTGCTACTTTTCTGCCTGTGGCGACACTGCCTGTAAAGCAGACTAAATCTACATTTTCTATCAGGGTAGCACCTGTTTCACCGGCTCCTTCAGCAAAACTTAATACGTCACGCAAATCTGGAACGGTATTCAGGGCTGTAATTAGTGGGGCGACGAAGCGGGGGGCAATTTCACTGGGTTTGACGATGACGGCGCAACCTGCCAATAATGCCGGAATAGTATCAATTGTAGACAATAACAGGGGAAAATTCCACGGGCTAATTACTCCTACTAGGGGGTAAGGTACTGATGCTTGTTGCAGGGTAATGAAGGGGATGGCTGTATTTTTGGCTGAGGGTTCTAGTAATTCTGGGGCTAACCTACACCAACGGTCAATGCTAGCGAGGAAAGAGTCTATTTCTAATATTGAAGTTGACAGTCTCCCGGTATCACATACTAAAGCTTCTGTCAACTGTTCACGCCGAAATACTATAGCTTGCTTCCATTCTAGTAAAGCGTCAATTCTCGCTTCTATACCTATCTGTTGCCAATGAATTTGCGCTCTCCGGGCGCGATTACATTTGTGTATCAACAGCCTGGGAGGTGGCGGGAGAATTACATAGTCGAATTTTCCTGTTCGGGGGTTACGGATTTCGATTGGTTTATTCATTAGTCGTTAGTTTTGATGTTTCATCCCCCTATTACAAGTTAAATTATGCCTAATGTGGCTAAACGTTCAATGGTTTTTTGTTGCGTTTCTATAAAGTGTTTGCGGTCTACTTCTCCCTTTAGCATGGTGTTGGCTGGGTAAAAGTGTGACTGGCTGTAACTTTGGGCGTAGAGTTCAAATCGCTGGCGTGAAGGTAAATTATTTAACCCTGGACGGCGGCGATCGCGTCGTAATGCTGCCAAGTCAATTTCGGCAAAAGCTGCCATACTCTCGCCTGTAGCTGCCTGTGCTAGGACTTTTCCCCGATAATCAATGATTTTAGAACCACCATCAGCCGAAGCCACGGGAATGGGAATATTACTTATACCTGCCGTATTGGCTGAGACTACATAAGCCATATTTTCCACTGCACGAGAAATTTTGGCTGCATCTTTAGGCGTAAATGTATTGTCATACACTTCTGATGTGGAATGTAAAAAGATTTCTGCGCCTCGCATTGCTAGACAACGGGCTACTTCTGGATATAAAATTTCTTCTGATGCGATCGCTGCTAAATTACCAATTGCTGTCTTCGCCACGGGAAACACTCCCTCTAAACCATAGCAATCTAGATATTTATCCCAAACATCATGGGGTGTGGGAGCAAATAAAGAATTTAGCCGTCGATAGCGTAAAATAATAGACCCAGAGGGATCAATCACAAAGCTGGTTTGAAAGTACAACCCCGGAAAATTTGGGTCGAGTTCGTAGGCGTTACCAGCTAAAAATATCTGATGTTTCTGAGCAATTCTACCCAGTGCTTCATACTCAGCACCCGCCATTTCTAGACAGGCTTTTTCTCCCCACACAGCCAAAGGTTCCCCCATCGGAAAACCTGTGAGGAAATATTCTGGTAAGACGATTAAACGACAGTCAAAGCCAATGAAGGCAATACTAGCAGCGATTTGTTGCTCTAACCGATTAATCGAGTTTAGCATCAATAGCCGAGTTGCTTGGCGATCGCCTGCTAAATTAACTGCATCACATTTAACTTGCAGCGCTAAGGCTCGAAATGATTCAATTTGATCAGTGTTATCTGCCATACTGTTAGTTATGAATTTATCTCACGCAGAGGCGCAGAGTCGCAGAGAGGAAGAGTTGAGGAGATGTATTTTTGGGATTTTAATTCAGCAACGCTGAATTAATTATTAGGCTGAAATGGTGTATATTTGCCTCCCAATGCTTCTACAATAGTGCGGGTATTAGCCTCCATCATTTTAATGTAAGAATCGCCATCGCTGCCCTTTGCGCCAATGGAATCAGCGTATAGTTCTCGTGGTGCTAATTTTACACCTGCTTCTTGAGCAACGGTAGTAATTAAAGCTGGGTTAATTGTCGTTTCCGCAAAAATTGCTGGGACACTGTTTTTTTTGATTGACTCTACCAACCGCGTTACTGTTTGGGCGCTGGGTTGTTCTTCTGTGCTAATTCCAATTAATGTGCCGGCGATCGCAATCCCATAAGCGTTACCATAATATTGAAAAGCATCATGAGTTGTCACAAGTTGGCGTTTGTCTGCGGGAATAGTTTGAATCTGTTGATTAATCCAGTTATGTAACTGCTGTAATTCCTGAGTTAATTGTGACGCTCTTTGAGTAAATTCTGCTTCGTCTGCGGGGGATAATTTAATTAACTCATCTCGGATGACATTTGTCATGGCGATCGCATTCTCTGCATTACCCCAAACATGAGGATCTGGGACAACTTTGCCTTCATATCCATCTAACTGTAAAGGTTTGACAACTTCCCCCACCGCTACCTTCCGCACCTTCTCACCAGCCGCATTCATTAAATTAATCAGTCCTGGTTCTAAGTTGTAGCCGTTATACAAAATCAAATCGGCTGTTTCTAAAACCCGGCTATCTGCTGGTGTCGGTTCATAAACATGAGGATCAACTCCTGGTTGGAGAATACCAGTTAACTGTATTTCCTCTCCCCCAACTTTCTCCGTCAAATCAGCAATAATGGTGCTAGTTGCAACTACTTGCGGCTGGTCATTTACTTCCATAGAAATACGGCTAGAGTCTACTTGATTACACCCTCCGATAGAAATTCCTAACAAAACTCCTACCACAGCTTGCCAGTATGATATAGCTTTTGACTGAGTAATTGCTTTCATATACTTGTTACACTGGTTATCATATTTTTCTCATTTTTCAGGTTACACTATTCTCATATTCTTTTCATTTTTATTGGTATTCCCCAAAATGAGAACTGTTAATTTTCCCTTAAACGCTGTCTACCCCATGCAAGACACCCTCACAGCCACCACTGCAAGTATTAATATTGCCCATGTCGGGGTGCATTACCGGACAGACGAAGCTTTAAGAGACGTTAACTGTATTGTCAAACCGGGCAGAATTACGGGGATTTTTGGACCGAATGGGGCGGGAAAAAGTACCTTAATGAAGGCGATGCTGGGCTTAGTTCCTCTGAGTAGTGGTACAGTCCTGTATCAAACCAAACCTTTAATGCAGCAATTAGAGAAAGTTGCATATATCCCACAGCGTAGCCAAATTGACTGGACTTATCCGGCGACAGTTTGGGATGTGGCGATGATGGGAAGGGTAAAAAAGACAGGTTGGTTACGGAGTTTTTCCGCAGTTAGCCGCCAGGAAACTAAAAATGCCCTCAAACGTGTGGAAATGTTTGCACATTGCGATCGCCCCATAGGAGAATTATCAGGGGGACAACAACAAAGAGTATTTTTAGCCCGTGCTTTGGCACAGCAAGCCGATATATACTGCTTTGATGAACCATTGGTAGGTATTGACCAAAAAACCCAAGCAGTGATTTTTGAAGTCTTCCATGAACTGGCGGAGGCTGGTAAAATTGTCCTGGTAGTTAATCACGACTTAGGCGAATCCATCACCCACTTTGATGATTTAATTTTACTAAATCGGGAATTAATCGCTACAGGTTTACGGCAGCAAGTTCTGACAAAGCAAAACCTCTATCGTGCCTATAATGGTCAGGTCATGTACTTTGATGACGCTGCTTGAATTTTTCTTATATCTGCGGTTACTATAAATACTTATGATTGTATAAGTCAAAAACACACAGATACCTGATTTCATCGTCAGGTATATTAAGTATGTTTATATTTAGAGATATGCTAGAAAAACTAATACTTCATAATTTCAAAAGCCATAAATCTACAGAACTTGATTTCGATAGTTCCCGATTACATGCACTCGTAGGAAAAAACAGTGCTGGTAAAACAAGCGTGCTACAAGCATTGCATAATCTCAGTAGGTTGACTGGTGAAAATTCATCATTTGCTAGGATATTTCAATATGAAAGATCACCTAACTTCATTACAACAGTTGGGGAAACAGATATGTCTGTAACTGCAAGTGGTTTTTGGGGTTATACCAATCGGCAGAATTGGCAAGCTTCTTATACTTGGAAGCAGGACATTAATGATCGATGGTATCCAACAGCATCATATAATATAAATGAGCAAGAATATAGTGACGAAGGATGGAACGAATCATTAAGTAATTCTCCAGATGCAATCCGGAATTCTTTAAAATATGCTGTTTACCTGAAGTTAGTTGCAAGTAATCTTGCTAAACCAGCTTATAGTGATCATGTAACACCTAGAGTTGAGTTTGACGGTTCAGGATTAGCACCCACTTTAGATTTTTTGCGTGATGAAGCTCCAGATAAATTTCAATTAATAGAAGAAATGTTAAGTCGAATTGTGCCAAATGTACGCAAAGTTGGCATAAGGAGAGCAAAAGTTGCAGTCATTCGCAAACGTTTAATTGAAGTTGATGGTAAGTCTATTTCCTATGATGACACTCAGGAAATGACAGGTCAAGAAGTTGTGTTAGATATGAACACAGGTGAGCGGATTCCAGCCCATGCAATTAGTGAAGGAACAATGCTAACTTTGGGGTTGTTAACTGTGCTGATGAATCCTACTCAACCTAATTTAGTGTTATTAGATGATATCGAACAAGGACTTCATCCCCAAGCACAACGTGAGTTAATGACTGTTTTTAAAGAAATTATTGACCAAAATCGTAATTTACAAATTATCTTTTCTACCCACTCTCCTTATATTATTGATGAAATTAGTCCTTATCAAGTCCATATATTAAATAATAGTGATTCAGGTTTCACAATTTCCAAACGTTTGGATGAACATCCGGATGTAGAATGGGCGAAACAAACCTTAACAACTGGTGAATTTTGGGATGCAGAAGGGGAAGATTGGGTGGTAGAAGGAGAAGTCAATGAGTGAGTTTATTGTTATAGGTGAAAGTGGTGCAGATGCCAGAATTGCTACTAAATTAGCAGAGCGCGTGTTGATAGAAAAAATTGATTGGTTAGATGATGATACTCTGCAATATTATTTTCAGTGGACTGGTTTAGAGGAAGGAACAGAATATTCAGAATGGACGAACATTAATAAAATTGTGGAATCATTTAAGTCATCAGGCTTAAATGTCCCAAGATATCGAGGCCATCATAGTCATGGTGTACCCTTAGAAGCCGATGGAGCATCAGCTAGGAAGGTTCTGAAACTTGTACTTTCTCTTCAAAAAAAACTACGAATACAGATTAAAGCCGTTATCTTTATCCGTGATATAGATCATGAACCAGAGCGTAAAATAGGACTTGAGCAAGCACGTTTAGAACATAGTAAAATAGATATTGAGCAAGCACGTTTAGAAAATATTAATCAAATACCGAAATTAGAAATTGTGATTGGTATACCTGATAGAAACCGTGAAGCATGGGTTTTAAATGGGTTTATTCCATCTAATCAAAAAGAACAGAAACTTCTAGAAGAAATTAAAAGTAATTTGACTTTTGATCCTTGTACAGAGTCTCACAGATTACGCGCTAATTTAATGAAAGAACCTGAACGAAACAGAAATACAAAAGTGGTACTTAAAAAACTAACACAAGAAGATATAGAACGGGAAAAACAATGTTGGGAAGATACGAGTTTAGAAATTTTACGTGAAAGAGGTGTAAATACAGGTTTAACAGATTATCTTCAAGAAGTTGAGCAAAGATTAGTTGCAATTATTTTGTCTTTGTAATAAATATTTATGTTAGAAGCATTAATTGAACCATTGCAATACAGCTTTATGCAGCGATCGCTCATAATCGCAATTATAGTCGGCTTGCTGTGTGCAGTTGTGGGTAGTTACTTGATGGTGCAAAGACTAGCATTATTGGGTGATGCTATCAGCCATTCAGTTTTACCAGGACTAGCGATCGCCTTTATGTTAGGGGGAAATATCTATTTTGGCGCATTTATAGCCGGAGTTGTGAGTACAATGGCGATCGCCTGGATTCAAACGCGATCGCCTATCAAAGAAGACGCAGCAATGGGGATAGTCCTTTCGGCATTTTTTGCCTTGGGTATCACCCTAATTACAGTCATTCAAAAAAGTCAAAAAATCGACCTCAATCACTTTCTTTTTGGCAACATTCTCGGCGTGACATCTGACGAAGTACGAGACACTGCCATTATTGCAGCTATAGTTTTAATAGTTATTTTCTTATTATATAAAGAACTGTTATTTTACACCTTTGATCCGTTAGGCGCACAAGCCGCAGGTTTGCCAGTCAATCGGCTAAACTTTGGACTCATGTTGCTCATTGCCTTAACAATAGTTGCCAGCATGAAAACCGTAGGAGTCATATTAGTATTATCACTGTTAATCACACCCGGAGCAACCGCCTATCTCTTAGTTAAACGCCTACATCAAGTCATGATTTTAGGCGCATTCATTGGGGTAATTTCCAGTATTAGCGGGATGTACCTCAGCTACTTTTACAATTTACCCTCCGGTCCCGCCATCGTCTTAGTAGTATCAGGATTATTTCTGTTAGCATTACTCTTTAGTCCCAGACACGGAATTTTTACCCCCAGAATAAATCAGAAATAGCGCCATCCTCAATAAGTTACGAACCCAAAGATCCCCGACTTCTTCAAGAAGTCGGGGATCTAAGCCTCTCGATGTTTGCCGTGATCACATTTACGAATAATGACGAGATATCTGCTTGACTACTGATGAAACCTCTAAGCTTGGTCTCCCCTCCTCGCTTGCAGGGAGGGGTTGGGGGTGGGGTGGAATGACTGTGGCAAATATAACTAATTAACCTGACTTAATATTAATTATAAAATCCTCACAAAAAATACTGCTTAGTTTGAATTTCTCAGCTAATCTAACAACAGCAGTTTATTCCGCAACACAATGACCGCCAGTAGTCCCACAATTTTAGCCTTAGACTTTGATGGAGTAATTTGCGATGGACTAATTGAATATTTTGAAGTCGCATGGCGCACCTACTGTCAAATTTGGTCGCCCGTAGACGATACACCACCAGATGATTTAGCCTTAAGATTTTATCGCCTCAGACCTGTAATTGAAACAGGTTGGGAAATGCCAGTATTAATCAAAGCCTTGGTAGATAAAATTTCTGAGTCAAAAATTCTTCAGGAGTGGGTGACGATTACACCACAAATTTTATTAGAGCATAATCTCCAGTCCCAAACAATTGGTGCAAAACTAGACAATTTGCGGGATGAATGGATTACCACAGATTTAGACGGTTGGCTAAGTCTGCATAAATTTTATCCGGGTGTAGTCGAAAAAATTAAACTCACCATTGCTAGTGAAACCAGATTATACATTGTCACCACGAAAGAAGGGCGCTTCGTGCAGCAGTTATTACAACGAGAAGGCGTAAATCTACCATCCTCAGCGATTTTTGGTAAAGAAGTCAAGCGCCCTAAATACGAAATTCTGCGAGAATTAATTCAGAAAGCCGAGAAAACACCAGTTAGTCTGTGGTTTGTAGAAGACAGAATCAAGACATTGCAGTTAGTTCAACAGCAAACAGACCTGGAAGATGTAAAACTTTTCTTGGCAGACTGGGGCTATAATACGCAAACAGAAAGGAAAGCCGCCCAAGATGATCCGCGAATTCAGTTATTAACTCTACCTCAGTTTACTAAAGATTTTACTGGGTGGCGGTAATTTCACCCACTGCAACATATTAGACATCTCTCACACAAAACGTAGGGTGGGTATAGCCCAAGGGGCATGGCTGCGCTAAAGCGACAGCCTAACCCACCATCCATGATCTGCATCGGCGTTAATCGGCGGTTAATTACCTTCATATCACATTTTATTATTTGCAAATCCCATATACCAAAAATCACCAAAAAACTCAGAGATTTAATTATGCTTGATTTAACAAAATTGGCGCGACAAATGCAGGGTTTAAGTGACCATCTGACTTTAGAAGCTACCGCCAGTCGCCAGCGATTAGAATTAGCGCAACAATATCTCCAAAAAGCTTATGAGTGCCAAGAAGATTTAATTGATCGTCAGGAAAAATGGCGCGATCGCATTATCTTTGCTAATGCTACACCCATTGAGCCACTAGAAACCTGCATTGATATTCCCGTCCCGCCGAAAGTGCATACAGTCATCTCTACCGACGGTTCCCAAATTGCGCCCAACCATCATGAAATTGCTTATTGCTATCTGTTGAATATTGGCAGAGTCGTTTTACACTACGGACAAAATCGCCAACCATTACTGGATAGTATCCCAGAGGTATTTTATCGCCCAGAAGATTTATATATATCTCGGCAATGGGGAATTAAAACCGAAGAATGGATGGGTTATCGCCGCACTGCTTCTGAAACTACAGTTTTGGCAGAATTGGCTTGTGCGTCGAAAGGGGAAGCACCAGCTTTAGCAATGGTTGATGGTTCCTTAATTTACTGGTTTTTAGAACAATTACCAATGGATGCACGCGATCGCATCTTACCCCCCATTCTGGAAGCTTGGCAACAGTTGCATCAGGCTCAAATTCCGATCATGGGATATCTCAGCGCCTCTCGCAACATTGATTGTACCAACTTCCTACGGTTGTTAGCTTGTCCCCATGCCGTCCCCGATTGTAAAAGTTATTGTCCCGACCAACTCGAAAAAGTACCTTGTAAACTTTTTGACACTTTGCGAGATACTACCCTGTGGGGAACCAAACTGCAACCAGGACAACGGGGACCACTGTGGCGTAGTAATAACCGGATTTTAGAACTCTATGAACAGCAAATAGTTTACTTTTGCCATGTCCACGTAGGTAGTGAAATTGCGCGAATCGAAGTACCTGCATGGGTAGCTGAAAATACCGCCATGTTGAACCAAGCATTGGGATTAATGCTGGCACAAGTGCATAAAGGCTATGGCTACCCAATTGCGATCGCCGAAGCCCATAATCAAGCTGTGGTAAGAGGTGGGGATAGAACTCGTTTCTTCGCCCTGTTAGAAAGACAAATGATTAAAGCAGGTTTGAGAAATGTGGGAACTTCTTACAAAGAAGCCAAAAAACGCGGCAGCATCGCTTAAATCAGTGAACAGTTATCAGTTATCAGTTATCGAAATTTATCGTGGGGGATTTAAAACCGCCCTAAATGCTTACACCACAATGTAGAGACGTTCCATGGAACATCTCTACATTTAAATTCATAGTTGGTTACAGCAACACCCACATTTTCCATTTCTAACCAACATTTTTCGGCTATGTTCTGTAACACTAAAAATCAAAATTGCCATGCCAGCTTAGGTCTGACACGGCAAGAGTTCATTTAATCTAGATTAAAATCAGAGTATCGTTGCTGACTCTCCCAACTAGCAGCACGGGAGATGTCGCAGTTTTCGTCCAAAGTCGTCAATTTAGGCTTTAACTGTCCCTTGTTGTTTGCGCTTACGAAGAGAGGTGATACCAAAAGCACCTAAGCCTAAGATCCCAACTAGAGAAGCAGGTTCGGATACAGGTGTGGGTACAACAGGTTCGGGAGCGTGGAAGTTTGAAATCACAGCAGTCGCACCACCGAATGTGTTGCCCAAAGTATTAATTCCAAAGCCAAATGTATCTCCGGCGTTAACTGCAAAAGTAGCAAGACCACTTTGTGCAGTATTAAAGATATTAGTTAGTTGTGTAGGCGTACCATTGACAGTGTAGACTAAAGGATCGAAGAGCGGACCCAAAGTATCAGTAGTAATATAGCTCCAATCAAACATAACGTCACCACTAGCAGTCTGCAATTGTGCTGTAAAGAGTTCGACCAATTGCGATATCAGATACACCCCCATTACTACCTATGATAGTAATTGATCCGGGAGCGCCACTTGTATCTACAGATCCTTCAACTACTCCTCCGAAAGACAAATCAGTGAAATTCTCTACAGTCCATTCACTTGGAGCATAGCTTCCTGCAAATCCAGAAGCAGCTTGAGCAGTTCCTGATACTGATAGTGCAACTACTGCTGCTCCGGCTGTAGCTAGTGATAACTTTGTCAATAGATTTACGTTAGCCATTTTATGAGTTCCTCTGAGAAATGAACTTTGTGGTTTTTGTTGTCTACGCTGCTGATGGTAAGAGTTGTTTTTAAGGTTTGAGAAGCTTTTTTCAGCTACTTTACAGAAAGATCAAAGTCAAACAAATCTGTTCATCTCTGAACTGAAAATCCAAAACATCATTTCAGAAGGCTTTTGACCGCATCTATCAACAATTAAATTCTGTATTTACACCTAAAGAAATCATGAAGACAGCAAAAATATCCGGTTACTTTTTGTATTTATTCAATTCAATTAAAAAATAATGATCAAAATATTGAACATTTATTGGCGCAAAAGCTCGTGCAAAAGTGTCGAGACAATAAATAGCATTTGCTAATCCTATAAATGTTTTAAATACTCATAGTTTGCACAATTATTTGTCTCATTTCTTACTGTGTTGTCTGTTCTAAGAAATACGCTTTATCCTTCATTAGTAGGCATTAAGCCTCAGATTTATGCTGAATTATTGAAATACAACAAGCAAATTAGAGTATTAAAAAATATTTCAATATAGGTTATCAATTATGTCTTTTCTAGAAAAATTTGTATAAGTGACTATTGTCAGAAGTATGAATATTTCCTGACAATACTGAATTAAGTAACACGAATCAGTCCAAAAACATACAAATCTTTAAAAGATAATTCAGTAGAGATAATTGCTTTTTTAAACCGACATATCTGTACTGAAGCTGGGCAAACAACCGTGCGGACAATGATCATGTCATCAGCCTTATTTCACAATTAATCTCCGCATAATTATTTTCTGGTCGCTGATTTTTTACATATACTTTGGTTAAATGTAGGCAAGTGGAAAATACTGAATTTAAGTGTAAAAAGCAGATGAAATAACCAAAACAATTTGCAAGTTACTGTAGAGGCTCAGACACACTACAGGTCGGCAGTTCGTAATTACCGAGGTGAAGCGTAGCGCCGGAGAAAATCGTACAAGTTGGTTAGTAATAAAACTCACAAGTCAATCTACAATTGACTAATGACTATTGATTCATTTGCGCCACTTTTAGGGCAGCAACAAGCCAAAGAATTACTCACTCAGGCTGTTAAACAAAACCGGGTAGCCCCCGCCTATCTATTTGTAGGGATAGATGGTGTGGGTAAAACTCTCGCAGCCCGGTGTTTTGTAGAATTGCTATTTTCTGCACAGACGCGTCATGTCGCTGGTTTACAGAATCGTTTGCGTCAAGGCAATCATCCAGATTTGTGGTGGGTACAGCCGACGTACCAACATGAGGGAAAACGCCTCACAGTGGCAGAAGCAGCCGAGAAAAAACTCAAGCGCAAAGCACCACCTGTAATTAGGCTAGAGCAGATTCGGGAAATTACAGAGTTTCTCGGCCGTCCCCCCTGGAAGCACCAAGAAATATGGTAGTGCTGGAGTCAGCCCAAACAATGGCAGAATCAGCAGCTAATGCTTTGCTGAAAACTTTGGAAGAACCAGGACAAGCGACGCTGATTTTAATTGCACCATCTCCTGAGTCGGTTTTGCCTACCTTGGTGTCACGCTGTCAACGCATTCCTTTTTATCGCTTAGATACCCAGTCTTTAACTCAGGTACTCACCCAAACAGGGCATGAGGAAATTTTGCAGCATTCGGCAGTATTGAGTATAGCGGCTGGTAGCCCAGGCAGTGCGATCGCATCTTATGAGCAATTACAAATAATTCCCGATACTTTACTCCAAGATGTCACGAAAGTGCCTTCATCTCACCGCCATGCTTTAGCCTTAGCCAAGATAATTGCTCAAGACTTAGATACAGAAGCACAACTGTGGTTAGTCGATTATCTCCAACAATCCTACTGGCAACAGTGGCATCAACCAGAAATTATTAAAAAGCTAGAACAAGCTCGCAAATCCTTACTGTGTTACGCCCAACCGCGCCTAGTTTGGGAATGCACACTGATAGAACTTTTGAAGCATCTGAGTTGAGATAGCCATTCAGAAGTTCGCCTGGAGGAACACCAGCCCCATTCCTGAGAGTGGAAAAGGCTGATGCAACGCTGGCTCCTCCTTGCGAATTTTCTTAGCAACATAGTGACTTTTAACGTACTGTACTCTGGAGGGTGGCTGCTCGTAGAGTAGAGGCCTCACCCTAGTGTACGTGGCGAATCCAAGTACAGATGCTTAAACGAACTGAGGACAGTTTTTCCTAAAAAAGGCTAGATGACCTGACTGATGTCTGAAATTTTGGAGAAATTTTACTCCAAAACTGATGCAGAAGCCCCCTCATGAGATTGAGGCAAGCTAGGCAATTCTAGACAATATCCCGCACCATACACTGTTTTGATATAGCGGGGGTGACGGGGGTCTGGTTCTAGTTTCGTTCTCAAGTGGCGGATATGCACTCGAATGGTTTCAATGTCATCATCTGGATCATAGCCCCAAACTTCCCGCAGAATTTCGCTGGGGGAAACTGTCTGACCGTGGCGTTGCAGTAAACAGTGGAGTAGCTCAAATTCCAGGTGAGTCAATTTTACCGTTTCATTGAACCATATTGCCTCAAATCTTTCTGGAACCAAGGTCAAATTCCCATAGTTGAGAATTTCGCTGTGTTTTGCGGCTTGGGGAATGCGGTCAGTCCGCCGCAATAACGCCCGCACCCGTGCTAACAGTTCTTCAACTTCAAAGGGCTTGGTGAGGTAATCATCAGCGCCAGCATTGAAGCCTTCGACTTTATTCTGAGTTTGGCTTAAAGCGGTGAGCATCAACACGGGAATCTCGGCTGTGCGGTCATCTCGCCGTAGGCGTTGGCAAACTGTAAATCCGTCTACTCTGGGCAACATCAGGTCAAGCATAATCAAGTCAGGTTGTAGCTGAAGCGCCAGCGCCTGACCTTTAATGCCATCTTCAGCTTGGCTGACATCGTAGCCAGCCATTTCCAAGTTGACGGCAACGAGTTCTGAAATTGCCGCGTCATCGTCTATAACAAGAATCCTGGGCATTATTTAAAAAATTATTACTACTTAATTAAGGATAAATAAGAACCTTTGATAGATACAAAGATTTTTATCTTGATTATAAAAAACATTCAAATCTAGCATAAAGTTTAAAACTAAAGGATGGTGGAATCAGAACTAAGGTACTCTAAATTCCAGATATGTTGTGTTATTCTGCCTACAATCCGCCCCGGTTTCTCAAAAATGGTGTGGCAATGACTGTTTACACTGCTTTGTGGGGAGAGCGTTATTGGGAACAAACTACTGCACTTTCAGAGCCGCCATATCAAACAACTGTATTGATTGGTGGGCAGGGTGTGCCGATTTTTACTTGGGTGGCGATACCAAAAAACGCTCATAGTACTATTATTGCTACTTATGGGATTACAGGTAGTCTAGATCAACAATGGTTTTTGAAACTTTTAGGGCGTAAAGCTTATGCTTTAGGATACGCGGTAGTGTTATTTGATTGGCGCGCCCACGGTAAAACCGCCGAGTTGTCTCCGACTTTGACCTCTGATGGTTTGTATGAGGGGGAAGATTTTGTTCGCATTGCGGCCGGAGCAGCTGCGATGGGATGCCCTAGTAAGTTTTGGTTTACAGGGTTTTCCTTGGGGGGACAATTGGCATTATGGGGCATAAAAACTGCTACTGACCTGATTCAAGGTAATGAATTTTTAGGCTTACGAGATAGTGATATTGGTGGTGGGGCGGTGATTTGTCCCAGTTTGGATTCATGGCGATCGCTCGACTATTTAGTACAGCAACCTATAGGAAAATACTTAGAAAAGGCGATCGCCCGTAACTTAAAAAAACTGGCATGGCAAATACATGATTTTCATCCTGGCACAATTGACCCAGCCGCCATTGAACGAGCCAATAGTATCTGGGCTTTTGACCACGAGCTGGTAATTAGCAGATTGGGTTTTGACTCGGTAGAAGCATATTATCAAGCCAGCAGTGCTTTACAATTATTGCCGCAGATTTCCAAACCCACCTTAATTTTATATGCTGCCGATGACCCCTTATTTCACCCAGAAATCATCCCTGAGTTACAAGCTGCTTGTGCTAGTAATCGGTCCCTAGATTTGTGGCTGACCCCTCATGGTGGTCATGTAGGTTATTTAAGTAGCAAAGCAGGTCAGCGTCAAGCCGAAGACCCTGACATCTGGTGGGCTTGGAATCGGACTTTACAGTGGCTAGAGAACCAGCGAGAAATCAAATCATAATGGGATGAATTTTGATTTATGAAACACAGGTAGGGTGTGTTATCCAGCAGAGTACGGGACCAAGACCCAGAAGACGGTGCGTTAGGCTAAAGCCATAACACACCCTACTGGCGTGGCAAGCTTAAAGTAGTGCATTAGGCAAAAGCAGAAAACATTGATTTATCTCAATTTTCTCAAAAATCTATTGCAACATTTTAGCCTTGTCACGCCACTACATATACTTAGATTTTTTCCATAATCAAATAGTAGTCTTATAGTGTATCAATTGTATGGGTTAATAGAAGAAGAAATTAGAATAATTGAGGAGAGTGTAAAACATAAATAACTTTCAATTGCTATAATAGAAATAGATTAATTAACATTTAATTTATCATGGAAAATATTACCATTAAAGTTGACTCTGAAATTGCTAAAGTGTACCGAGAAGCAGCACCAGAAAAACAGCAACAAATCCAAATGTTTATTAACATAATGCTGAAAAAAGCAGTTAGTCAAAAACCCCTCTTAGATATCATGGAAGAAGCGAGTCAACAAGCAATTTCTAACGGAATGACTCCAGAGATTTTAGAATCAATTCTCAATGATGAAAAATAACCGTATCGTAATTGATACAAATGTAATTGTAAGTGCGTTAATATTCTCTAAATCTACCACAATGCAAGCTTTTAGAGAAGCAAAACAAAACGGATTAATATTAATTTCTGCGGAAATTTTATCAGAATTAATTGATGTACTCAGTCGTCAAAAATTTGACCGCTATCTATCGAGAGAAATTCGGGAAGACTTTTTAGCCAGTTTAGCCAGAGAGACGGAATTAATAACAATTAACGAAACAATTGATATTTGTCGAGATCCTAAAGATAATAAGTTTTTAGAATTAGCCATTTCTGGAAATGCCACTCATATTATCACAGGAGACAAAGACTTATTAGAACTGCATCCTTTTAGAGATATCTTGATTGTTACACCTAGTCAATTTTTAGCTAGTGTATCTTCAAATGAAACGCCGAAACCATGAAATAGATACCACAGAATTAGAAAGAGAAATAGAATATTTTGTGTAAAAGGGTTCTCTTTAATAATCCTCAAACATCAATTCCAAATTGAATAAAACGTTAAAAAACTGGGTTTTTATGTCCAATAACCCGGTTTTTCCGTAGGGTAGCGGGCAAGATGCCCGCACCACAAGATATTTTTGGATGATTTTGGATTAACTTAAAGAAGTCGGGGATCTGGTTGATTTCAGCAAATATGCACAAAATCTGGAATATTACAGAGCAAAGTTGTATATAATCTCAGTAATAACCTCATACTGACGCGATTATGCCGCCAGACTACGCCGGTCAAACACTCCGTGGTCGCTCTTTTAAAGGTCAAAACCTGACTGGAGCCAACTTTAGCAAGGCGGATATTCGCGGGGTAGATTTTACCAACGCGACTCTTAAAGGTGCTGATTTTACAGGTGCTAAAGCCGGACTACAGCGACGTTGGACAATTGGCTTAGTCATAGTCTCATGGCTGCTCTCGGCAGTTGCAGGGCTTTTCTCAATTTTCCTCGGTTTATTAGTAGCATATGTTTTTGACCCCAATGAGACTGAAAACTTCATCATTGGGATAGTCTGCCTAATTATGCTGCTGGCTTTTTGTTTTATTACCCTTCGTAAGGGTTTAACAGCAGGTTTAGTAGCCGTAGCCGGAGCCGTAGCCGTAGCCGTAGCCGTAGCCGTAGCCGGAGCCGTAGCCGGAGCCGTAGCCGGAGCCGGAGTCGGAGCCGGAGTCGGAGCCGTAGCCGTAGCCGTAGCCGTAGCCGGAGCCGGAGCCGTAGCCGTAGCCGTAGCCGTAGCCGGAGCCGGAGCCGTAGCCGGAGCCGGAGCCGTAGCCGTAGCCGTAGCCGTAGCCGTAGCCGTAGCCGTAGCCGTAGCCGTAGCCGTAGCCGTAGCCGTAGCCGTAGCCGTAGCCGTAGCCGTAGCCGTAGCCGTAGCGTTTACATTATTTAGTGCTTATGTTGGCTGGCGTAGTCTCACTGGAAATGGAAAAGACGCTTGGGTTCGCTCATTTGCTGTAGCTTTTGCTGCGACAGGTGGAACTAGCTTTCGTGATGCTGATTTAACTGATGCTGATTTTACTGGTGCAATTCTCAGAAATACAGATTTTAGAAAAGCCAACCTCACACGCACTCGGTTTTATGAAGTCAAAAAACTCGACCTTGCCAGAGTTGGAGATTCAATATTAGCTAAACGAGATATTCTTAATTTACTCGTCAGCTGCAATGGTAGAAATAAATCATATCTTGGTGCTAACCTCAAAGGCGCTAACCTTATAGGAGCAGACTTAAAAGAGGCTAATCTCAAAGATACTAATATTACGGAAGCTACTTTCCAAGGAGCTTGTTTAGAGCGGGCAAATTTAACTCTGGCTCAAGCTGTGGGTACTAATTTCACCAGCGCCCAAATGACTGGTGCTTGTGTAGAAGCCTGGAACATTGAAAGTACAACTCAATTAAATAATGTAGATTGTCGCTTTGTCTATCTTCTAGAAAACCCCAAACCTGAAACCGATGACCGCGAACGCCGTCCCAGTAGTGGCGACTTTCAACCAGGAGAATTTAGCAAGCTATTTGAAGAGGTTTTAAATACGGTTGATTTGATTTTCCGTAATGGCATTGATTGGAAGGCTTTTGTTAATGCTTTTCAAAATGTGCAGCACCAAAATGAAGACACAGAATTAGCCTTACAAAGTATTGAAAATAAAGGTGATGGGGTAGTTGTCGTTAAGGTCGGTGTCCCTGACGGTGCTGATAAAGAAAAGATTCATAGTGATTTTACACAAAATTATCAATTTGCACTGCAAGCCGTAGAAGAAAAATATAAAGCACAATTACAGGCTAAAGATAATGAGATAGTCATCTATCGCCAACAAAGTGCAGATATGAAAGATATTGTGAGTTTGTTGGCAAATAAACCTACGAATTTTCAATTTGAGAATAAATTTGAGAATAAACCTATGACTAACAGTAATGATGCCAGCCGTAATATTACCATTGGTAATATTGGCGGTGATTTTAATGCTAGTGGACAAGCCTTGAATTTAGGTGATATTAGTGGTACTGTCACAAATACTATTAATGAGCTGCCAAGTTCACCTGAACCTGATAAACCAGGAGTTAAGGAATTGTTGGCGCAATTACAAGCAGCAATTGAGACTGAGAAAGATTTACCTGAAGAAGATAAAGCTGAGGCGTTGGAACAGGTGAAGACTTTGGCGGAAGCGGGGAAAAGTCCGCAAGAGGGGGCGATGCAAAAGGCGGCGAAAACGGCTGTGAAGATTTTGAAGGGGACTGTTGCTAATTTACCCAGTGCGACTAAATTAGTTGAAGAATGTAGTAAGCTTTTGCCGTTGATTTCTCAGATGCTGGGTTTAGGATAAATCTTGTGGGGTGCATCCCAGTTTTTATTCTACGAACCCAAAGATACCCGACTTCTACCAGAAGTCGGGTATCTAAAAGCTTATTTTGTGTTTAGAAATTAGATAGGATGACTATATATATTAGTTACTTTTCAAACTCCTCTCAGTAACAAATCATAGGATTTAGGATTAGTATTAAATTGCTTACGAAAAGCTGCTGCAAAACGGCTTTGATTTACATAGCCAACAGCACGGGCTACTTATTTGGTGTTTTGGTTACGTTCTCTTCATAATTCTTGGTACTCTGCTAGTGAAATAATCTTTGCCATACGCTATTCTAAAAAACAATTAATACCAATTAATTTACAATACTATAGATATATTTTCTCAAATAGCTTTGGATGCAAGTGTATCAAAATATAACAATGGTGTCTAGAGTTCAGGTAAATTGACAATCTAAGTCCTAAATTTTCCCTGCGTATTAATGCAGTGCGATATCTTCACTATGTCTAATCAACGCAAAATTCAAAGTATCTACACCGATGGCGCTTGTACTGGGAACCCTGGCCCTGGGGGTTGGGGTGTGGTCGCTTATTTCAACGATGGCAAAATCCATGAAATGGGTGATGCTGCCAGCTATACGACTAATAATAAGATGGAAATGCAAGCGGCGATCGCAGCTTTAAATTTCTTCCACGCATCAGCACAAGCTGAACCCATAACCCTATATACCGATAGCGAATACCTGATCAACTGCGTGACTAAGTGGTTACCAGGATGGAAAAAAAGAGGCTGGAAAAAGGCCGATGGTAAACCTGTCCAAAACCAAGAACTTTTAGAACTTTTGGATCAACTCAATACTCCCCAAGTAAATTGGCAACACGTCAGGGGACATTCTGGTAACATAGGTAACGAGCGCTGTGATGTGATTGCTCGCTCATTCGCTAGCGGTCAAATCCCTTCTCTACAAGAATTATCCGCTACTGATTCCTACAAATCTTTACATTCTTTAAGTGAAGACAATGTAGAAGAAGTAGTAGATTATGCATCTAATTCTACAAGACTTAACAAAAGTACACAAGATGACGGTACTTTTATATCAGATATAAACATTATGGAAACATCCACCGCACAAACTGCGGCAGTAAATGAAGAAAAAGTGTCTACAACCAGGGTAAAGCAACTCAAAAACTTGCTGGAAACTCTACGTATAGCTGATGAAATTTCGGAAAAAGGCTACTTAATTAGTAGTTCGGAACTAGCAGACTTAATGGATGTCCACGCCAGCGCTGTCACCAGTCGGGGAGACGAATGGCGCTGGCGGAACTGGATTGTGTCACGGGTAAGACGCGAAGGAAATCAAATTCTTTGGGAACTGGAAAGAGGCGATCGCCTCGAAACCGACGAGGATTCGTAATTCGTAATTCGTAATTCGTAATTCGTAATTCGTAATTCGTAATTTCCCTTGTAGAGACGCGATTTATCGCGTCTTTTTATCGCGTCTTCAGCAATCAGCTATACTTCCTGCCTCGCCACTCCTTTGGGGTGTGCAACGCTGATAGAAAGATTCGCAGTACAGCTATGGGATCTGCTAAAGGAGAAAGCCAAAATAACCAACCACCTTGAGCATTTTTGCGGTCGTAGGAAGGTGCGATCGCGAATAGCATAGCAAAACGAATCACCAAGAGAAATACATTTAAGCCCAATAACAGAGGATTCAAAGAAATCAAAAAGGAACTCAGCACAACCAACAGAGGTAAACCCTGAACTGCTGAAAGTAACCATAAATCCCCCCAAACTTGAGCAGATGGAGATGCGTCTTTCAAATCCAGACTGCGCCCCCATTCCTTCCAAGTTTCTATCGCGCCCTCATACATCCGCACCTTCAGCACCTTTGCGCCATCCAAGAAGCCCACCTTAAAACCTTGAGCCGCAATATATCGCGCTAATGTGACATCATCACAAAAAGAACTCCTAGCACTGGTATAACCACCGACTGCGGCTAAAACCGAACGGCGACACAAAAAGCATTGTCCATTTGCCATTACCCGTTCTGGCTGTTCGGTGGTAATTCCCGCCGGGTCAAATCGATACAGCAGAGTCATTAATAACGCCGGTTGCAGCAAGCATTCACCGGGATACTGAAGGATAAACTGCGGTGAAAGGGAAACTAAATCGTATTCTTGGGCTGCTGCGGTCTTCACCAAACTAGCAACTAAACCGGGATCTGGTTGAGTATCAGCATCCATCCCTAGAAACCACTGACTGGCTTCGGAACTATGCAAAAAGCCGTTATGTAATGCCCAAGGACGACCCACCCAATTAGCAGGTAAGGGGTCATCGGTCATTAGGCGAAAACGGGGGTCTTGCTGCTGTGCAGTTTTGACTAAATCCGGCGTACCATCCTGGGAATTACTATCGACTACAATAATTTCCCGAACTTCGTAACTTTGCCGACTCAAGCCAGATAACAGAGGACTAATACGAAGCGCCTCGTTGAGCGTAGGAACAACAACGCTGACAGTACCCAAAAGCTCAGGTGTCGGCTGTTGGGCTTGAAGGGGCGGATGTCTTCTTGGCCCCTTGACCAGACGTGAAAGCAGAATGGCTGTTGCTGGTATTTGGATAAGTAGCAATAGAAAAGTTATGACGCTTTCTACTGTTAAAGCGTTTTCCACAGTAAAAATATTTTGCAATAGGAATGGTGATTACACAAAGAATGGGTTAGGGGACATATAGCAAAAGTCAAAAGTCAAAAGTTAAAAGTCAAAAGTTTACCCTGAGCTTAGTCGTAAAGCCTACGGCATAGCTGCGCTTACCACGTAGTGTCTCGCAGAGAAGGGTCAAAAATAAAATACTTGCTGTGACTTGGTTTTGGAATTTTGTCTTGTCCTAACCGCTTTTGCGGTTGCGGTATTGGATATCTTGCTGTCCCCTAATTTTATTTCAAAGCAACTTTGATATTTGCCACGGAAACTGTGTTAGTTGTTGATTCGGTATCAGCTTGGGTAGATACGGCTGATCCTTTTAACCACAGTGCGAGAGAAGGACCTACACCTAGTACAAAGCCTAATCCTACAGGAATGGAGAATCCAGCAGCCAAACTCATGACTGTAGCAAAGCCAAAGTTAGCTAAATATACTACTAAGGGTACATTGAGTTGCGATCGCTCAAATTTAATGGGGTTGTTGTTCCATAGCACAGCAGCCACAGTCATAAACACAGCACCAGTACCCAACCAGCCCACAAAGTTTTGATAAGGCATTCCAAAGAAAGGCCCTGGTTGTTGCCAATACCAGAAAGGCAGAGAAGTTTGGCTCATTGCTGGGTCTAGCACAAAATCCCAAGAAGTCAATAGCAAAGAACCCAAACCGATAGCACAGATATGTCGCCATAAGCTAGGTTTTGTATCCACTTCTAAACCAGCGCGCGCCAGCAGGTAAGAAGCGCATCCCACATAAAACCATGACAGGGGAATTGTGAACGGTACTAAACCAGCGATTTTATAGCCCAAGCCACTGAGATAGCTGTAGTGACCGAAAGGAAAGCCTGTACTGGTTCCTAATAATTCACTACCCAAAGAAATAAAGATTGCGGGGAGCATAAAGGCCAAAATTCTACCCAAGCCCAAAGTCCGCAAACCATATAAAAATACAGCTGCTGTTCCCAATATCATATAGACCACACCACCCCCTGCCATACTCCACTGCATGGCGGTTTGTCCAAATTCAGATAAATGGAAAATTACTTCGGCATTCGGTACAACTAGTAGTATGCCTACTAATCCAAACACCATGGACACGATATGACCAATCAGGCATACGCGCTCCGCAATTACAAGTTGTTTCATAAATAAGTCCTTAACAAAATGTGACGTGTGGCAACTCGGCTGTTAATAGTTTACAAATGTTTACGCAAATATTTAACTAGTTTATGGCATTATCTGGTGCAAGTGGTTTAGTTTTCTTGGCAAGAGCATAACAGCCTATTGATTTCATCTACAAAAAATATGATGATAAAACTATAGTCTAAGACATTGCCGCCAAAATCTCTCTAACTACAGCTTTTTGTAGTTAGTGTTGGTGATTTGACCCATAGGCTGTTAGGTGTTTAGCATCCAAAATATATTTTAGGGGAGATAATAATTAAAGTAAAACCAAGGTTTTTGTGACCCCAATATTTTGTTAAATCACAGCTTGAGCCGCTAAGGTTATACAGACCCATGTCAATTGTGAAAACACTTCCTTGGATTTCCTTAGTGCTGTTACTCCTGAGCTACGGTACATTAGGTTGGGCATTATCCGAGACACAAGCCCCTTTGTATGTGTGGATAACTTTTATACTTGCTGTTTTTGTTTTAGTGGGTAGCTTGACTATTCCTTGGTCGGCAATATCAAAATACTCTCATCTATTACTGCAATCAAATATCAGGTCTTTTGCTGTTGCCACTTTTGGAGCATTTTTATTTTTTTTAATGCTGGCTTGGTTCCGAATATTTCTGGATACCTTGCTGATTATTTCTGCTGGTATCTTAGCCAGAATAGACTTTCAAACTGCTGGCTTTAAGCAAGGACAAGCTTTTTTGATGACGTTGATATTTTCATTAGCAGGTTTAGCCTTGGGTAAAGTCGTACATCTGGGATTTTTCCCGCAGTTGTAATTACTCTGCTCCCCCCATTCAGTTATCAGGGTGGGGAGTACCCACCCCGTCAAAGAGACATCTGGTGAAAATAAAATATGCGTGATTACAAAACCCTGATAGAGAAGTTCCATGGAACGTCCCTACATTTTTTCCCACCAGATTTCATCTAAACGGCTACTGCTTCAACTGGTGCAGCGACTGGATAAACACTAACTTTTTTGCGGGATTTGCCTTTTCTTTCAAAGGTTACTACACCTTCAATCAAAGCAAACAAAGTGTCATCGCTACCAATACCGACGTTGTTACCGGGGTGAAATTTAGTGCCACGCTGACGCACGAGAATATTTCCCGCAATCACATTTTGACCACCAAAGCGCTTTACACCCAGGCGTTGAGCATTAGAGTCGCGACCGTTACGAGTACTACCTGTACCTTTCTTATGAGCCATAATTACCTCTTGTGTTTTTTGTATTTATTATTCAGCTACAGCTTCCGCAGGGGATTCTTCGAGAACGGGAAGTTCAACAGCTACACCGTTTTCGGGACCAAAGACTTCACCATTAAAGTTAATGGAATCAATCATCAGTCTTGTGATTTCCTGGCGGTGTCCCCGTTTTTTGCGGGTTTTCTTTTTAGGCTTCATTTTATATACCAGGACTTTGCGGCCTCTAAAGTTCCGCACTACTGTCCCTTCTACAGTCGCCCCTGCTACTAACGGCTGTCCAATGGTGACTTCGCCGTTGTGCTGTACTAGTAATACTGAATCTATTGTAACTTTTTCATCCGCTTCGATATGGAGCAGTTCAATATCGTAAAAGCGACCTGGCTCAACTTTTAGTTGCTTACCGCCAGTTTCAATAATTGCGTAGGTCATGGAATGGTCCTTGAGTTTGCCGTACAGGTAGCTGGCTTTAAAGGCGATTTCTCTGGTTTTGAGCGATCGCTGTTGCTAGCTTTTGTTATATGTCCACCTGATCCGAGCAGGAATGAGACAGACAATCTACTATCTTACTTGATTAACTGGGGTTAAGTCAATATCACTTATTTAGGATTGCTATAGCTACACTATGCGATGCGATCGCCTCAAATAAACAAGTACCATAAAATCAGACACTGATCAGGAGAGGCTAAGATGACTTCTCAAGTTGTAGATACCACCTCAGAATTAATTGCCAAGTTGGAAACCCTAGCACCAGAACAGCAACAGCAAGTATTAGATTTTGTGGAATTTTTAGCACAAAAATATACTCAAACCCAACCACCTGAGAAACGTATCCCAGACTTAAACAAGGGAGAAATTTGGATGAGTGATGATTTTAAGTAGAAGGGCTTGTTCGTAGTCAGGACTTTAGTCCTTATATTTTTATATATAAAACACTAAAGTGTTTACTACAAACTGATAATTTTTTTGATTAACCAATAAATATGAAAAGAATAGAAGTTGAACAAAGAACAATTTTGATTGGTTTATCTGGTAGCCACGGATATGGGTTAAATCGTCCTGAGTCAGACTTTGATTTTCGGGGAGTATTTATTGCACCCAAAAGATATTATTTGGGATTTGACCGCATAGAACAAAAAGACACCGGTTGGGATGAACCTGGGATATTTCCCTTTATTGATGGCAATGAAGACACAGTTATTTATGAGTTAAAAAAGATAATTCAGTTATTAGCAGGGGCGAACCCCAATATTTTAGAATTGCTGTGGTTGCAAAATTATCCTGTGTTAACATCAGTTGGTCAACAGTTAATTAAGCACAAAAGAATCTTTTTAACTAAAAAAGTTAAGCATACTTATTCTGGTTATGCTTTTGCTCAAATCAAAAAGATGGAGACTCATCGCAAATGGTTATTAAATCCACCACAAAAGAAGCCACTTCCATCTGATTTTGGCATAGAAGACGAAGCGCCACTGATTAAAGATGAGTTAAACGCTTTTCTGGAGTATCTTTATCATTTAATTAGAGGCAGAATTGAATTTTTAGAAGAAGCCGAAGAATTATATAAGTTGCTGACGGCAGATATTGATTTTAAAGGAGTATTGAAACAATATACTTTACCTGATGAAACTTTGGAATATACCCAAAAATTCACCAATAGCCGCAAAGATTTTATTCGTTTACTGCAAAAAAGCCAAAATTATCAAATAGCTTTAAGAGAATGGAAAGCTTACATATCTTGGCAGGAAAACAGAAATCCTGCTAGGGCGGAAATGGAAAGAAAGTCGGGTTTTGACCTGAAGCATGGAATGCACTGCATTAGATTATTACGCAGTGGATTAGAAATATTACAGCGAGGGGAAATAATTGTAGATAGAAGAATTGCTGGTGATGTAGAAGATTTTAAAGCTATTTTGAGTGGTGATTATTCCTATGAACAAGTGATGAAAATGGCAGAGGATTTGGTTAGCCAAATGGAAATTATTTACGAGAAATCAAGTTTACCTGCGCGACCTGATTTGGAGCAAATTAATGAATTGTGTATGGAATTGGTAGAGATGCAAGGGTGGGAATGAAGAAGCAGGGGAGCAGGGGAGAAGAGGCAGGGGGGCAGGGTGCAGGGGGCAGGGGAGAAAAAACTTGCCCACATCGGCTTGAACCTCGTAGTGGCGTGGCAAGGCTAAAATGTTGCAATAGATTTTTGAGAAAATTGGGATAAATCAATGTTTTCTGCTTTTTACCTAATGCACTATTTTAAGCTTGCCACGCTAGTAGGGTGCGTTATGGACACTAGTCCTAACGCACCGAGAATTAAAGAATTTACAGCAAATCAGCAAAGCCGTAGATACTAATGAAAAGCAATAATAATGCGGTGAATTGGGTGACTCGTGCTTGGGGTGAAGGTGCGATCGCTTCCCGTACTAAGATAGAAATAGATGCTCCCACTACCAAGCTCAAACCCAATATTAAATAAGGCATAGCTGGTAAAATTGCCGCTATGATTAACATAGCGATCGCTAGCATCAGCATCAATAACTCTACAAACCCAGGTGGGTTGTATTGGCTAGCTAAAATAAAGCTGTTTAAGCAAGAGTTCCACAATCTCATAATTAATATTGATTGGAGAGGCGATGAATCAATGACGCGATGAATCAATGATAAATAAAAGACGCGATGAATCAATGATAAATAAAAGACGCGATGAATCAATGATAAATAAAAGACGCGATGAATCGCGTCTCTACAAAGCTTTTAATTTTTCGCCCCTATTTTTTGACCTACGCCATTTTTTTGTGTAGCATCATCTTCTGGTGGTTCCAAACCAAAAACTCGCGCAAAAGCTTTTTGTACTTTGTAGCCAGTATCAATTGACTCTAAGGGGTCTTTTCGCAATCTGTGACGCAGACATAGAGTAATTACACGTTTGATATCATCAACCGTGACTTCGGTACGACCTTCAAATGCTGTTAATGCTTTGGCGGCGCGGTTGCTAACAATATCACCACGCAAACCATCTACATCTAGTTCTGAACAAATTTCCGAAATTTTTACCCGTTGGTCGTAGTCAAGTGTTACGGATGGTAACAAATTTTGAGCATTGACAATTTTTTGTTGTAATGCTTCTTGTTCAGCTTGGCATTTTTCTAGAAATACAGGAGGATTTTGATCAAACTCCGCCCTTTGTTCCACAATCTGTACCCGCAAAGGTGGTTCTTTGACAGTGTGGATTTCTGCGTGCATCCCAAAACGGTCTAGCAGTTGGGGACGCAGTTCACCTTCTTCTGGGTTCCCAGAACCTACAAGTACAAAACGGGCTGGGTGACGAATGGAAATACCTTCGCGTTCTACAGTATTCCAACCACTGGCTGCGGAGTCCAGTAGCACGTCTACTAGGTGGTCGTCGAGCAAATTGACTTCATCCACATAAAGAATGCCTCGGTTAGCCTTAGCCAGCAATCCCGGCTCAAAAGCTTTTACACCTTCAGATAAAGCTTTCTCAATGTCGATAGTGCCACAAACTCGGTCTTCTGTAGCCCCCAATGGCAAGTCTACCATTTGAACTTTTTTGTGATCTATGGGAATTTCCATCCCTTGTTCTACCATTTGGCGAACTTCATCACTCATCACGTCGGGGTCGTTGGGGTCACTGTTGAAGGGGTCATTGGCAACCACGGGGATTTCTGGCAACAAATCAGCCAGCGCCCGGATAGTCGTGGATTTGCCAGTACCGCGATCGCCCATAATCATTACACCACCGATTTTGGGATCAATCACGTTCAACAGCAGCGCCAGTTTCATTTCTTCCTGGCCCACAATTGCCGTAAATGGAAATACCACGCGACGCGCACTTGCCGTGGATTGAGCAGTTGGAGTCACTAAATTACCTTAACAATATTTTTCTTATTACAATTCCTTATTGTGCCACAGTTAGGGGGTGAAAGAACGGGCAAGCAGATGTGCGTTCTAGGCAATTACGCTAGTTTGAGTGCATAGTGAATTAATTTAAACAGCCCTTTTCGATGAATCAAAACCTCAGTGTTACTCCCACCCAAGAGTTACCCACTCATGAAAAACAAAATGTTACCAAACCACATTTATATGTGAAGCTAGTCATCCTCAGCTTAGAACTGCTGCTGGCAGTACCTTTGGGTTTACTTTTAGTCAAATTACACGTAGGCGGAATTGCTTGGATCTTTGGCGGACTTGGCTCTGGTGCAGTAGTTTTACAGGGATGTCGGATTTTATATCAATATTATCCCCAGCCTAATCGAAATGCGAGAAAGGTGGGAATGGCACTTGTCGGCTTGACGGTCGGTGCATCAAGTAGCAATAGCGATTTAACCAGTCTGGCTTCTGGTATTCCTATATTTATTTTTCTGACTTTATTTTTACTGCTGTCTGGTGGCTGCATTGGCTACTTGTACTCACGCTGGAGTCAAACCAATTTATTAACGTCAATGCTGGCGACGGTTCCGGGCGGTGTGGGAGTCATGTCATCTATTGCCGCCGATTACAATAGAAATGTCACCCTTGTGGCTTTAGTTCAGGCAATTCGCGTCACTACCGTAGTATTACTGATTCCCTTAATTGCTCGGACATCAGTTGATCATGTTCTCAGCCCCCAAACCTTACCTGTCACCGTGAGATTACTGGGTTTTGAACCATCCCAACTGGGATTACTCTCTTTAGCATTAGTAATTACCACATTGGTAGTTTCTCTAGCTGGATTGTGTAAAATGCCAGCCGCCGAGTTTTTTGGTGCATTAGTAGTTGGTCTAGCTTTTAATTCTTTGCTGCACTTGCTACCTGTTTTCGGGGATGCAAATTTTACTCCGCCAGCATTCATCAAATTATTAGGTCAACTGCTACTGGGAATTACCATTGGTGAGTATTGGGGAGATAAACCCAATATTGGCAAAAGGGCTGTAGGTTATGCTTTTATGTCTGTAGCCATGACCTTATTTGCTGGTGCGATCGCTGCTATGCTGGCCATGCAATTAACCTCTTGGGACTGGTTAACTTGTTTGTTAGTCACAGCACCAGGAGGCGCGGCAGAAATGATCCTAGTATCACTAACATTAAATCATAATGTAGAAATTGTCACAACTGGTCATTTAGTGCGACTTATTGCTATTAATAGTTCCCTACCATTGTGGATATTTTTGTTTCGCCGTCTTGATGGAAAGCTATCAGAGTCAGTTTAATAAACTAATCACCAATGACCAATGACTAAGGAATATGAATTAAATAACATCCAAATTCTGGTTTTTGACCTCACCTCGCCTAAAAAGTTGCGTCAAAGTCTCCCCTCTCCTTAGTAAGGAGAGGGGTTGGGGGTGAGGTTATGTATTTTATTAAATCCGCATTCATAAGGAGACAATATATGGTTGCCCAAGTTCAAGAATTTGATGCCCAGCAATGGGTAAAGACTCGTTCTTCCCTTGACTCGACGAAATCTACATTCCTCACCTGGACAGGTAAGATTTACAGTTTTATTCCTGGTGAAAAAAGAAAACTGCTGTTTAAAATGTTGGGAGTCAGTGTCAGTAGATGCATTCCCATAGCAGAGGGTAGCTGGGATTTTACTTCTAGGGAACTGACTTACTACCTAGACCCACAAACAGGCGAGATTCTGCGGTACTGGGAGAACCCCTGGACAGGTGAAACAGTACCTGTACTCCACGTTGCTAATAATCCCGTGCAGGGGCAGTTTGAAGGCAAATTTCCCGCCCAAGTTGAGGGAGATACGACAACTTTTGTTTTTGATATTTTTCCCACATATCCTAATTTACTGGCAGAAGACCCCAAGTTTGCTGCATACAGCCCATATCCAATTTATCAAGCCACGGAACTATTTAAATTAGCTGTACCAACAGTAGATTTATTGAACTCAGAACTAGATTCTGTGTCTCAACTTAGACTCGGTTGGGATAGAATAGGTCAATGGTTGCCCTGGATGAAAATGGGCAATAGCTCTGGTTATCTGATTTACAGTGCTTCGGGAAGTAAAGTAAATGGTTTGACAGAATTACCCCAGTTGCTTCAAAATGAAATTAATACCCGTGTTCCCCTGTACAAGCAAGCCCCAAAGGCCTTATTAGATGGTGAAGACATGACCTCTTGGCTGTACTTTCAAAAACACTTTCAAGCGTACTTAGCTGGCGAAATTTTCCCCCTTCCGGAAGCAGAGGAACAGTAAACACGGCGTATAGTTAAAACCCAATTATCTCTCTTGACTGATAACTGGTAACTGATAACTGTTAACTGTTAAAATTTCTGCATATTTTGACTTTTGGGGTCAAAGCCTCGAGAAAACCGGGTGCTGTCATCATAATAAGCCCCACTCAAATCAGCACCATAAAACTTGGCTAAATTGAGTTTCGCCCCTCGGAGATTGGCCTCATTCAGTTTAACGCCAGACAAGTTAGCTTTAGTTAAGTTCGCATTGGCTAGGTTAGCTTGACTTAAATCTGCTCCCCAAAGTTTGGCTTTAGCTAGGTTAGCTCCACTCAAGTCTGCTCCCCACAAATTGATTCCAGGCAAGTAGGCGGCAATCAGCTTGACTCTACAGAGGTTGACGGCGGGAAAATATCTCTGGCCGGCGTTATACAGTCGGATTAATTCGTTAGCATCCATGAGTTTCGGTAATGAAATCTCTATTTTTAGAACAGTCTGCAATGGTATTAAAAGAGGGTCGAGGAGGTTTACTTTCTCAGTGAAATCACTTCAAAATCGAAGGAACTAATGAGACGGTTATCAATGTAAACCTGGATTTGATGCTTACCACCAGGGTCTCCGGGAACCATTGTCCAGAAATTCTCAATTTTGCCATCATTCGTGAATACTGTCCGGTTTGTTACAGCTTCAACGCCATTAGCTGATAACGACAAACTTTGACCATCATCTGTAGCCCAGGTTTCTGGAGGTTTCGGCAATCGCAGAATTTCTTTCCATGTTACTTTGCCTTTGTAGTTCTTCAGTTGAATCCGCCACCCGTATTTACCACCCTGATACAACAGTACTCTGTTGGTAGGAGTAAATTTGCCTTGATTTTTGGCATTAACTCTCAGCACTCCAAATTCAGCTTTACTGGCGGTAATCGGTTTAGTGTAGCTTGATTGAGAGATTGACCCAGAAGACGCTACGCTATGATTTGCTAAAGAAGACAAGGCTTGAGAAGCTATGAATCCAGATATCAGCAAAGAAGAACTTATGATAATCGTAGCAGTCCAATTTCTCATTAGCACAGCAAAATGTTTTGGTCGGTTACTGGTACATATTCCATAATCTCGACCTGCTTTCCGGGCTGAGAGAGAAGGAGAAAAATTTTAGATTTTAGATTTTAGATTTTGGATTTTGGATTTTGGATTGATTCCACTGATAAATCTGGGGGCTTGTATTATTAGGGAACACCAAAAAATAAATTACCCAAAAATTGTAGGGTGGGAAGTATTTTACATTCTCGTGAGGGACAGACAAGGGAGGAAAACCGTAAAAAATCATATTCTCTCGGTAACAACAGTCACAGCAAGCGGCAGGCGGCTATCCCTAAAACTTGCTGTAGAATGCTGTGGATTATTTCGATATTACCGATGCCAAAGCCTGTTTAAAATCGTCTAAAGAATTAACTGTTACTGCCAATTTCAACATTTCATCCAAAATAGATAGATTAGAAATGTGAGATAGAGATACTATAATCTCTAAAGAAACCTCACCTAGTCGAGTTTGCAAAACAGTTTTGACATTATCACGAGCATTTTGTAAAGCCCCTATTTCCTTGCCAATTTCTTTACCTCGTTCTATTGCCATTTCTTCTGTAGGACTGATAAAAGGCATTTTTCTTTCCTCCTCTAAGCTGTTAAGTTGGTTTAATAAATTTTGCTGCAATTGCTCAGGTAAACTCATCATTTTGTCAATGATTTTAAAGAGTTTAACAATTTGTGGTTTTGTTAAGCCTCGATCATAAAGTCCGCGAATTAATGTCCATTTCCATTGCTCCCGTTCTGATAAATTCCCAGTGGTTGCTTTAGTTTTTAAATGCGCCATTACTATGATAGCAAAGGGATTGTCACTAGATTCTAATTCCTGCCAACGTGATTCATAGTCAAGCAGTTTAGCAATGGGGAATTTGAGACTAACTTCACACCCCCCAAGGGAATAAGCATAAGCACTGGGTCGCCAATTATTCCTTTCATCACCTAAAACAGCTAAACTAACTACAGGTTTGTGATACAGATCAAAGGAACGATAATTATAAATGTACATCCGTTGCCCAAAATCTACTTCATATTGACTTTGAATTTCCACATGAATTAATATCCAAACTTCTCGTTTGTCAAGTAACCAAACTTGATAAAGTTGGTCAGCAATCCGTTTTTCTGTTTCTGATGAAGCCGTAATCTCCTGTAGTTCTTTATCTAAGGACTGAGGAGTTTGTGTCCAATCAATTAATTGATGGACTTCAGGAAAAAAGAATGTCAAGAAGCTTTCAAAATATTCGGTTAATGCTTCTTTCCAAGATTCATCATAATTAGCAGTTACTTCATTCATGACAAAAATTTATGCTACTCTCAAGCTTCTACTAAATTCCAGAAATAGCCATCTGGTGCGACAAAGGAAAAACTTTTCTCTCTAAACTCATTTTCGATGATGTTAGTATACTTCAGGACTGAACTGGCTTGGATGCGATCGCAATATTCTTCTATTCCCTGTATCCGGTATGTATAAAGTGAAATTCCTAAACAGCCCGGTTGCGATGACTCAAAGCGGGATTCTAAATTCATCGCTTCTGGAAATCGAATGATGTAAAGTCTCCCACTCCGCGCCGCCATTAAATCAGTCTGGGAGGAACGAGGGTCATCAAAGGCTGTGACAATAAACTTTTCACCTGGTTTGAGGTCAAACATTTCTCGCCCGGCTGGTGAAGATTCATAGCTGGTTTCCACATCATCACGTACACGCAGCAAGCCTAAAACTTCTTCATAAAATTTCAAGATTCGCTTACTATCATCCTGCACAATCAAGCCCGCATGGGTACACTGGCTAGTTTTGAAAGCAGCATTATGGTTAATTTCACCGTAATCTGGCAATGTATAACCAAACCTTTGAAATAAAACTTGTCTAGTTAAGGGTTGCAGTAAGAGCATTTCTCGCACTCCCACCGACGGGTCTGTAAAAGGTCGGCTTTTTCGCTCTTTGTTGTAGATGACTTCCCAGTGAGGATGGGTATATTTAATCGCCCAACGTCCGGCTTTTGCATCCTCCGCATGATTTAAAATGGTTAAAATATCAGCAGTTAAAGTTGTCGCCCAGCGATTTCCCTTCACTTTCATTGAAGCTAACCCTAATCCCTGATTTGTGGGCTTTTGCCAAACCATCAACCTAATCAAACCATGATCGGCATTTTGGTGATAGAGGCGAATTGAACGTAAGGAAGAATTCACCCCATATAATGGATAGGCTGCATCTGCGGGTAATTCTCCCACTTGTCCGATGCGATAGCCAAATTGCTCCCAATATTGAATTGCAAAAATTGGGTCGGGAACGCCAATACATACTTCATATATACCTGCAATTGCAGTTTCTTTACCATCAGTCATAGAAATTTGGGATTTGCGGTTTTAAATAGTGTAAATTCCTCTAGGATTTGAGGATTGAAGAAACTTTATAAGAGGTGACAGATGTGGAATTAGTCAGGTGATTTAAATCTTGCATAACCTCGGCTGCGGTTTGATAGCGATCGCTAAAATGATAACGTACCATTTTATCTAAGATTGCTGCTAATTCGTCACTAACTTGGGCTGTTTGTCGCCACTGAATATTACCTGTATCTAAATCTGGCTTGAGTTCTTGGGGTGGTATTCCAGTCATAGCTTGAATACCGATAATTCCCAAGGCGTAAATATCACTACACAAGCGGGGATGACCTGCAAATTGCTCTGGTGGAGTATAGCCCCTTGTCCCAATGGCGACAGTTGCTAACTCTGTTTCCTCGCTATTTGGGGGTTGCATCAACTTGACTGCACCAAAGTCAATTAACACCAGTCGATGATCTTCAGAACATCTAATAATATTAGTTGGTTTGATATCTCGGTGAATTATCCGACGCTGATGCATAAATATTAGGACTTCTAAAACACCCTTGAGCATATCAATCACAAAAGCTTCATTCTGTACAACCTGCACAGGTGGTAATTCCTCATTCAGGGTATGCCCAGGAATGTATTCTTGGATTAAATAAAATTCTTGATTATCTTCAAAATAAGCTAGTAGTTCGGGGATTTGCTGATGTTTTCCCAAGATTTCTAAAATTTCCGCTTCAGTATTAAATAACCTTCTAGCAACTTCCAAAAATTTTGAATCTTGGCGTGCTGGCATTAATTGTTTAACGACACAAACAGGATTACCCGGTCGCTGAGTATCTTGTGCTATGTAAGTCCGACCAAATCCCCCAGATCCTAAAATTTTGGAAATTTGGTAACGTCCACCCAAAAGCAAATCACCAGTGCTGTGTTCTGGGATGATGGGTGTAGATTTGGTGTGAATATGTAAGTCATGAATTGCCGTAGTTGTGGTGTCTTGTAAAAGCATATTCAACTGTTCAATTGCTGACTGTTGTTGTGCAATTTGTAACAGTATAATCTTTGTTTGCTGCTGATTTTTGTAGGTGGTATAAATCATTGTACTCACACTGCTCACAATTAAAGCGATCGCTGGGGGGATCACAGGTATCCAACCAGCTTGGAAAAATACGAAGATGCAGATTACCACCAAGCCAGCTAAACTTGCACCTCCCGTCACTAGCAACAACAAAGGATTTCGTAGTCGCCACCCGACAATAGTACCTATGGTTGACCAGCTACACAGCCAGAGGATTTCCACCCCTTCCGACCAGTACCAAATCAGAGGTCGTCCATCCAGCACTGTACTGAGAATTTGACTGGCTATTTGTGCATGAATTAAGACGGTAGGGGTTCTAGATGGTTGATCTGGTGCAGCATTATAAGGTGTATTTAAGCCAGGGTTAACACTGGGCGCAGTTGTGCCGATAATTACTACCTTATCTTTGACTAAATCCGGGTCGAATTGATTATTAAGCACTTGTGTCAGAGTGACTTTCGGCGCTATGCGATCATTATGGCGATAATTTAATAGTATTTGGTAACCTGCTGCATCCAGTTTTTTATAACTACCGGAATTGGCTTTGAGGGTAGAAAAGCGAGTTTCACCGATAGAGAAATTATATTGATCAAGAAACTCAATGGGAAAACCCAATTTTTCTAGATAATTAACCGCCAATCTAGCAGCAAAGGAGAAAGAAGTTGTACATTTGCTGTCTTGAGAATGGGCAAATAATAAACTGCGGCGGATAATTTGGTCTGATTCGTAGTCAGTAATTAAGTCTTTAAAGCCTAAATTATCTTCAGGAAAATTCGGTGGTGGGGGAATTTCGAGTCTGTCTATGCTACTAAATAAGCAAGTGCTAATAATATTTTTGTGATTTTTAAGATTGTCCGTGAAAATTTCCTGATTTGGTCGGTTAAAATGGAGACCAATAACACTGGGTTGATGAGATTCTAGTTTGAGCAACAGTTGATTGACTGTCTCATTTGATAAAGGCCATTGCTCTTGTGCTAAATCTTCTTGAGTAATTTCCACTAATAAGATGCGGGGATCGTGTGGTTCCAGAGGACGCGATCGCAGCATTTGATCATAAGCTTTTAATTCCCAAGGCTGTAACCATTTCAATTCCCTAACTCCCCATACCAAAGCTGTCACTCCCAGGCTGGTGAACAAAATCACTTGTAACCAGGGCTTGTGGGGAGAGGTATCGCGGTAAGTCTTGTCTTTAGCAAACGCAGCTCGAAGTTTTTTTAAGATTCCACTAATCACGGCGTTGCGGCAGTAGCCTAAATTTGGTAAATGTTGCCAACTCGGAAAAAATTCCCGAATTGGGTTAATTAGCTTTTAACTCAAACTGTTTTTAATTTAGCAAAATTTAGCAAATTACTGGTTGCTTTGGACGATATCTTTGATTTGGTTGTCAAAACGAGCTATCTCAGGTGACAGTAAGGAAAGATTCTACTGTTTACCGAGTGACTTATGCTGCAAGAAGACATCAACACTCTACAACAAGAGAATATGGGGATGCAAACGGCGATCGCCATCGCCCTTGAGCAAAAAAAAGCCGTTCTGGAACAAACACCTCCGGCTCGCCTGTTGTCAGCCACAGCCGCAGCAACCACAGCATTATTGACAATAGACAACTTTGATGCAGCAGTTAATACAGCACTGCAAATTATGGGAGAAAGTTTGGATTGCGATCGCGTCACAGTGATTGAAAATTTTCAGTTTCCATCTAATCCAACAGTGGCGCACTGGAGACTTTTATACGAATGGACTTCCTGTGATACTGTGTCTCAAATCTCTGATCCTGATGTAGCCCAAGGAACTTGGGAGGGAATAGAAGCATGGTATGAGCGTTGTCGCCAAGGTGACAGCATTAGCTATTTACTGGAGGAAATGCCGGAACCATTTCGCAGTGGACAAGCAGCAATTGGTGTAAAAGCATTATATGGTGTGCCGATTTTTGTCGAAAATCAGTATTGGGGAGTAGTGGGTTTTGATGACTGTCGTGCAGCCAAGAGGCGCAATTTGGCGGAACTGGATGTACTCAAAACCGCAGCCACTTGTATTGGTAGTGCCATTCAGCGAAAACGTAGGGAACAAGCCTTACTGCAAGCTGAACAAGCCAGAGTAGCAGAATTAGCAAGGGTGAATGCCCAGCTTACCCAACTCAACCAAGAACTTTTAGAACGCAAAACACAACAAGAAGTTTTATTCAGTATCAGCCAAGCGATCGCCAAAGTCCAAAATCACAAACAATTACTCAAAGTCATCTATGAACAAATTAAACCTGTTTTTCCCTACGATAATGCAGGTTTGTTTGTCTTGGATCAAACTGGTGAACATATATATGAAATTTTAGATGATCAAGTCCTACCCGATGCCATTCAAACCCAACTTACTCAAGCGGGACTATTAGGTTTTTTCCCATTTTTAGGGCATAAACCCCAAGCATGGATCTATGCTGAATCACCAGTGATTTGTTCATTACCAGAACAAGCAGAATATTTTCTCAAATCATGTCGAGGTCAGTTTGAAATCGGCATAAACGCAGGTTTACAGCAGATGATTGGCGGTTCTCTCTACTGCGGGGGTAAAAAAATTGGGATGTTATCATTCAACTCCCAACAGCGTAACTTTTATAGTGAGCAACACATTTCCTTATTCAAAGGGATTAGTGATTTAGTGGCGATCGCCGTGGCGAATATTTTAGCTAACGAAGGAATTGTCCAGAGGGAAACCCAATTACTTGCAGCTCAACAAGCCTTACTCCAAGCTGAACAAAAACGAGTCGCAGAACTAGCAACAGCTAATCTATCTTTACAACAGAGAGACAGCTTACTTTCTGTAGTTGCCCAAATTACCAAAGATTTGTTGAAAACTGAAGATATTGATGTGGCAATTCCCACGGCTCTGGAAACTGTGGGAAAACTAGTGAATATGAGTCGTGCTGTCCTGATTTTAGAACATCAAGATCCATCCACTCAACGTCTAAAGCACTGCGTCATCTATGAATGGGTTGCAGCCGGAATCGCAGACCATGATTCTGTGGGGATGTCTATTATGGACAATGATAATTTCCAAGTCATGATTCAACCACTTTATCAAGGTCAGTCTATGTGGCGGGTCATAGATGAATTACCTGTAATTACACGACAGCAATTTGATAAACTGCAAATCAAATCTACAGGTGTTGTCCCCATATTTATTGAGGGAAGCTACATCGGTTGTGTCGGCTTTGATGATTGTGTCACTCCTCGCCAGTGGAACCAACAGGAAATAGACGTACTCACTGCTGCGGCTGAAAGTATTGGAGCCGCATTACACCGTAAACAATTAGTAGAGTGTCTAATTACAGAACGCGCCAGAATAGCCGAAAAAAGAGTTGCGGAACTGGCGAAAGCCAATGAATCATTACGAGGCTGTGTGAATCGACTGGCAGATCAACCAGACTGCGAAACATTTTGGGAACATATTCTTTTAGAAGCCTCGGCTCAAATTAATTCCTATGCTGCGGCTTTATTCCTCTACGATCAGTCATCAAATACACGAGTAATGAAACGATATGTGCGAGAAGGAAAGGTACTTCCCATCAAAACAACTCCTGAACTATCTCAATTTAAAAAAGCTATTCCCGGAGATATCGCTTCGTTTTGGGAGAAAGCACTTTTTCAAGGAGAACCTGTATTGTTTAACTTGGATAACTGGGATGAAAGGGTATCCCCCCGGATGAAATGGCATCAAAATCAAGGGCATCGTTCTATTTTGCGTGTACCATTGATTTTGGGCGATCGTCCCTTGGGATTTATCGGGTTTTGCTTCCGGGAAGCCAGAACTAGCTTACCTGAAAATATGGAATTAATTATGGCGTTGGCACAGCAAGCCACCTTAGCAATTCAGTTAACCAACTTAGCCGAGCAAGGTCGCCAAGCTGCGATTTTAGAAGAACGTAACCGTATGGCTAGAGAAATCCATGATACTCTAGCTCAAGCCTTCACAGGTGTAATTATCCAGTTGGGTGCGGCTTCCAGAATCATCACGGATGAATCAGCAGATGTTCAGGCGCATATCAATCAAGCACGGGATTTGGCGCGTGAAGGACTGGCTGAGGCTAGGCGGTCTGTTAACGCCCTGCGTCCACAAATATTAGAAACTAGCAATCTACGTAAAGCTTTTAACCGTCTAGCAGCACAAATGTCTGCTATTGATACGCAGATCATCTGCACAGTCATCGGGGAAGTATACCGGTTATCCATAGACAGAGAAAATAACTTGCTGCGTATTGGACAAGAGGCATTGACAAATGCAGTTAAATATGCACAAGCCAGTGAGATTCAGATTGAGTTAGTGTATCAACCCACTGAATTTATCCTGCGGGTCAAAGACAATGGGCAGGGTTTTGAGATGGATAGTTTGTCTATGGTGCAGGGTTTTGGATTGATCAGTATGAAAGAACGTTGCGATCGCATTAGTGCAAACCTCACTATCCAAAGTATCCCAGGACAGGGAACAGAAATTATGATATTAATCGATAATGACGCAAAAAATCTCGATTCGCATCTTAATTGTTGATGATCATCCTGTAGTCCGCCAGGGTTTAGCGGCGATGATTAACAGGGAATCAGATATGGTAGTTGTCGCCCTGGTGGATAACGGACATGAGGCAGTTTTAGCATTTCGCCAACATCAACCTGATGTGACTTTAATGGATTTACGAATGCCAAAAATGGATGGTGTTGCTGCCATTACTGCCATTGATGCGGAGTTTACCAACGCCCAAATTATTGTGCTGACTACCTACGACGGTGACGAAGATATCTATCGGGGATTAAAAGCTGGGGCTAAAGGCTATTTACTCAAAGATGCCGAACCTGACGAACTACTAGCAGCCATTCGGATTGTTAACTCTGGCAAAAAATATATTCCCGCTTCCGTCGGCAGTAAACTAGCAGAGCGAGTTGGTAGTCTGCAACTGAGCAAAAGAGAATTAGAAGTCATGCGACTGATTACGACTGGTAAAAGCAATCAAGAAATTGGTTTTGCATTGCAGATATCAGAGGGAACTGTCAAGTACCATGTTAATAATATTTACAGTAAATTGGGAGTAAGCGATCGCATTCAGGCAGTAATTACAGCCTTAAAGCGAGGAATTGTTAGCCTTCAGTAGAAATCCTCAGAAACTTGTTCACGCTAATCCACGTCTACAAAGTCTCTGGGAGTAATGATCTGGTTTTGATATTCAGCCAAGGTTTTGAGTGATAAAAGGTCTTGATCTCCTGTAATCAGAAACTCTGCATTGGAATCTTTAAATAGTTCTAAAAATTTGTTATCGTCTGGATCTCTACAGGTGTTTACCTGAGATTTTATTTTTATAAATTGACTGTATTTTTTTACTATATTCAAAAAATCTTGTCGGTCTTCATCTGAGATATATTTATCGAACTTACGTTTGTAAATTCGTGTCTTTAATTCTTGATAAGTTGCATCACTTTGAGCTAGTTTGAATTTTTGATAGGCTTTATCTAAGGCTTTACGGGCTGTTCCTTCTGGACTCAGGGTAGCACTAAGTAAAACATTTGTGTCAATGACAATTAGTTTATGATTCATCGGCAAGTAATTCTTCTAGAATTTCTGCTGTTAATCCTTTAGCTTGAGCATTTCTGCCGATTCTGTCAAAAACACTCAGTAAATCTTCATTTTTATTTGTTGGAGATTTTTTCTTTATTTCTTGAATGAGTTTTTCTTGTTCTGGTACTGGAAGTTGTAGTACAAGATTAAGAATTTGTTCAAAGGTCAGAGGTAGTTGATAGGTCTTTTGAGTCATGCTTCCTTCTGGGGTTAGAGGATGGTTGTTAAATTCTGGTTTAGTTGTAGGACTTACGCAATAACTCCTGAAACCTTCTTTTCTTTGTGTTCTTTGTGTCCTTTGCGGTTCGTTTTTTCATGATTTTGCGTAAGTTCTGAGTTGTAATCTTTTTGACTATGGGATAGCGATAAATTGCCCAAACTGTAAGCATTACGAATTAATAATATTACATCCATCAGTTCAAAAGCCTTTAAAGTTTCTTAATTACGAACTACGGATTAAACCTAGCCTCAAGTTAGGGTAATCTCCTACTCTCCTGGTCAAATTATGCTTCACCTTTATATATGCTAAAAACTTCAACCTTGGCATAGGGACAAACTTTTACTAATTTTATATATTAAACCCTAGACGATGCTGAACCTGTGGACTGATTTTCACAGACTTTTAAGCGTTGTCTTTCACTAAGGTTTTTCATGAGCCAGACAAATGATCATAACAGGTTGAGCGTGCAAATTTCTGAGTGTGATCGCCGCACTCAAGGAACCATAGATGCGCCTATAGTGCTGGTTAAGTATGGCAATTATCAATGCCCTCATAGTGGAGAAGCTCACAGGATAATCCCAAAAATTCAGCAAGAACTTGGTAACAAAATTTGTTTTGTATACCGTCATTTTCCCCAAGCTCAAATTTATCCCCAATCACAAAAAGCCGCCGAAGCTGCTGAAATAGCAGGCTATCAGGGTAAATTCTGGCAAATGCACGAAACTTTATTTAAGTGCCAAAACGAACTAAATAATGGTTACTTAGTAGAGTACGCCCAGCAATTAAGACTGAATATTCCCAAATTTCTCCGGGATATGACAAATCATGCCTATGCTGACCGGGTAAATCAAGACTGGCAAAGCGGCGTGCATAACGGTGTCACTGATACACCTGCATTTTTTATTAATGGTTATCGCTACGAAAATGCCTGCAATTTTCAGAACCTACTCAAGACACTTTTGGAAGTACTGAAAGCAAACTGAACAATCTACCCACAGAAAAGCATGACTTTGTAATGGTACAAGTCCCGATATTTATCTGTGGGGTAAATCCAAAATCTAAAATCTAAAATCTAAAATCGTATGACCAATATTGCCATTGACAACAAGGTTTTGTTTGAGCAACTCACCCCTGATAATGCTGCCATGTTGTTAATTGATCATCAAGTCGGCACAATGGCATTTGGACTCACCGACATTGATGCAGTTAACTTAAAAAATAATACCCTTTGGTTAGCAGAAGCCGCTCAAGTATTTAATTTACCCACCATTCTCACAACTAGCAATCCTAATGGTGCTAACGGTCCGCTATTTCCAGAATTAATTGCTACCTTACCCGACGCACCAATTATTAACCGCGTAATCATTAACGCTTGGAATGACCCCGCATTTGTGGATGCAGTCAAGAAAACCAACCGCCAAAAACTGATTATGGCCGGAGTCACAGCCGATGTATGCCTAACCTTTCCCGCCATCAGCGCAGTCGGTGCAGGTTTTGACGTTTATGCCGTCATGGATGCTTCAGGCACAGTCAACCAACACGCCATGTATGCGTCAATGTTCCGCATGAGTCAAGCTGGGGTAAAAATTGCTAACACCAACATGGTACTAGCAGAACTCCAGGCAGATTGGACCAAACCCACAGCAGCAGCAATTGGCGGACTTTACATGAATCGTCTGCCCAACTTTGGCTACATAGCCGCCCATTTAGACTATCTAGCAAAGCAATAAAAACTGGAATCCCCATCTAAGGGACTTCCAATTAAAAAATATTCCATTGGTGACGTAGGCAGGGGAGCAGGGAGCAGGGAGCAGGGGGGATAAAGAACAAATATGGTCTGATGAAATGGGGCAATTTATTTTCTGGAAACTCCTAAAATTATCCCCCTTCCTCCCCAATACAAATCATCCCATTCTTAACTCTCTGCGTCCTCTGCGCCTCTGCGGTATGCGCTGCGCGCACGCTACGCGAACGTTTAAAAAAAATTCACCCACACAAAACCATGAATCCCGAATCCGAGAAAAAAATTCTCACCACTGATGCTGGAATACCCGTCAGTGATAACCAAAACTCCTTGACGGCGGGACAGCGCGAACCCTATTAATGCAAGACTTTCACCTGATAGAGAAAATGGCGCACTTTAATCGGGAAAGAATTCCTGAAAGAGTCGTTCATGCCAAAGGTACAGGTGCTTATGGTACATTCACAGTCACAAATGACATCACCCAATATACAAAAGCCAAACTCTTCTCCCAAATAGGGCAGCAAACTGAGATACTAGCCCGTTTTTCCACAGTTGCGGGTGAACGGGGGGCTGCTGATGCTGAACGAGATGTGCGGGGCTTTGCTGTCAAGTTCTACACCGCAGAAGGTAATTGGGACATGGTAGGTAATAATACACCCGTGTTCTTTGTCCGCGATCCATTAAAATTTAGTGATTTTATCCACACCCAAAAACGCGATCCCAAAACTAATCTACGTAATCCTACTGCTATGTGGGATTTTTGGTCACTAACACCGGAAAGTTTGCATCAAGTCACAATTTTATTTAGCGATCGCGGTTTACCCCAAAGTCATCGTTACATGAATGGTTACGGTAGTCATACTTACAGCTTCATCAATGCCGCCAATGAACGCTTTTGGGTGAAATTTCATTTTAAAACCAAACAGGGCATTCAGAATTTCACCAACGAAGAAGCAACCCAAGTTGTCGGTGAAGACCGCGAAAGCGCCCAGCGTGATTTATTCTACGCCATCGAATGGGGTGATTATCCGCAATGGCGCTTTATGGTACAGATTATGCCAGAAGCCGATGCCGAAAAAACTCCTTACAATCCTTTTGATTTAACTAAAGTCTGGCCTCACAAAGATTATCCGTTAATCGAGGTGGGGATTCTGGAACTAAACCGCAATCCCGAAAATTACTTTGCGGAAATGGAACAGTCTGCCTTTGCTCCCTCAAATGTCGTGCCAGGAATTTCTTTGAGTCCAGATAAAATGCTTCAGGCGCGGATTATATCTTATCCCGATGCCCATCGCTATCGTTTGGGTGTGAATTATGAAAGTCTCCCCGTCAACTGTCCCCATGCAACCAAGGCACACACCTATCATCGAGATGGCTTAATGCGCCACGACGATAACGGCAAAGGTTCTGTGAACTACGAACCCAATAGCTTTAATGGACCTGTGGCAGATTCGCAGTATACAGAACCACCTGTGAAAATTTCTGGTGATGGCGATGGGCAAAGCCCCGCCTTTGGCGATCGCTATGACTATCGTGATGGCACTGATGATTACACCCAAGCTGGTGAATTGTTCCGCTTACTATCCCCAGATCAACAAGAAAGGCTATTTACCAACATTGCCGCTTCTTTAGAAGATGTCCCGAAATTTATTATCGAACGCCAACTAGCCCTATTTGCCAAAGCCGATCCAGCTTACGGTAAAGGTGTTGCTGAAGCACTTGGTCTTTCTTTGTAATCGCCAGTTTTTTCATACTACCCATCAACATTAAATACTGTCATGACTAATCTAACTAGCACCGATTTATTCGCTTCCGTCCAACTAGGCCCCTACACACTGCCCAATCGCATTGTGATGGCTCCAATGACTCGCAATCGTGCCGGAGATGGGAACGTTCCTACAGCAATCAATGCCAAGTATTACGCTCAACGAGCCACGGCGGGATTGATTGTGAGTGAAGCGACACAAGTATCACCCCAAGGCGTGGGCTATCCCGCAACGCCTGGGATTCATTCCCCAGAACAGATTGAGGGATGGCGGCAGGTAACAGATGCTGTACATAATTTAGGTGGGCGGATATTTTTGCAACTGTGGCACGTAGGACGAATTTCTCACCCTTCTTTGCAACCAGATGGTGCGTTACCAGTGGCTCCTTCGGCGATCGCACCTGTAGGTGATGCCATGACTTATACTGGTTCTCAACCCTTTGTTACCCCTCGTGCTTTAGAAACAGAGGAAATTGCCGATGTAGTTGACCAATTTCGCCAGGGAGCCAAAAATGCCCTAGCTGCGGGCTTTGATGGTGTGGAGATTCATGGAGCCTTTGGATATTTGCTCGATCAGTTTCTTCAAGATGGTGCAAATCAACGAGGCGATCGCTATGGTGGATCTATCGAAAATCGCGCCCGCTTCCTCCTGGAAGTTACCGACGCTGTATGTAGCGTTTGGGGTGGCAATCGTGTGGGAATTAAGCTTTCGCCCAGCAACACTTATAACGATATCCGTGACTCAAATCCCAAAGCCACATTTAGCTATGTGATTGATGCACTCAACCAATTTGGGCTAGGGTATATTCACGTAATGGAACCCACACCAGCAGATATCCGGCATGGTGGTACAGCGATTCCAGTTGATTACTTCCGGGCTATTTATCAGGGAACACTGATTACCAATGGTGGTTATGACAAAGAAAAAGCTAATAGTGCGATCGCCTCTGGTAATGCTGACTTGGTTTCTTTCGGCACATTATATATAGCCAATCCAGACTTACTAGAACGTTTTCGCCTAGATACAGCCTTGAATGAACCTGACCGCAGCAGCTTCTACGGAGGCGACGAGAAGGGCTATATTGACTATTCCTTCCTCAACCCCTCAAAAGTTGCTTAGTCAAATTTGTCATAGTTCGTAGTGAGGACTTAAGTCCTCTCTATCTCTTTTCGTTAAAAGTGAAAATCAAAGGAACTATGACAGGATGTCTTTTGACATAGTTTTACTGTAGGAGCAAAAATACTACTGAGTAATTTTTACTAAATGTAAGAACACAAAGTGAACAAGTATTTTTTTCTCCTACCAGTTGCTTTACCGAATTTATTAATGGCTTTACCGGCACTTGCTACTGATGCAGAACAGGTAAATTCAACTATTTTTAACTTGAGTGAAATTGAGTTACCTGTTACCAATGCTGAATTATTAACTCAAGAATCTATACCGATTGAAGTAACACCAGAAACTCAGCCAGAAATAGAATCAAATTCCAACGACGATGCAGATATTTCCATAGAAGTCATCGGGGAAAAAGACCCTTTGCCTGAGTCTACCCCTGTTTACGTCATCGATAAAGAAGAAATTCAACAACAGGGGGCGACAAGTGTAGCAGATGTATTAAAAAGAATGCCTGGTTTCACCATCAATAATGTCGGACATGGTGCAGATATTCACACAGGTACATACTATCGGGGAGCTTCAATTGAACAGTCTGTATTTTTAATTAATGGCAGACCAATTAATAATAATGTCAACACTTATCATGGTGGAACAGATTTAAATAGCATTCCTGTAGAGGCGATTGAACGAGTAGAACTATATAGTGGTGTCACCTCTGCTTTGTATGGTTCATCAGCCTTTGGCGGTGTAGTTAATATCATCACCAAAGAAGGTTATAGTCAACCAAGATTAACCGGTAGTGCAGAATTTGGCTCATTAAATTTAAATAATCAACAAGTAAGCTATGGTGGCTCAGTTAGTGATGCTCGGTATAATTTCAGCTTTGAAAGGTATTTTATAGATAATCGTTATCGCGTTCCCGTTGGTGCAGCCAATCGTGATCCTGAAGGATTTTTATCAAATGCAGACACAGCTACTAGTGCTTACTTTGGCAGTATTGGTCTAGATTTAGATAGTAAAAACTCTTTAAATTTAGATGTTAAAACACTCAGCAGTCGTCGTGGCTTAATTTATTTCGGTTTTCCACTGCAAAGAGATAGATTAGACCATGATGGTTTAAATGTGGGTTTATCTTGGAAAACTCGCTTGGGTGAAGGCGAAAGTTCCAATCTCACCACCACACTCGGTTACAACAAAGATTACTTCAGCACTTATGGTCCGACTGCATTTGCAGGACAAGAATTTAACCGTAGAGGTGTTTTAGATACACAACAACTTACAGCTAGAGTCGATCATGCTTGGAAGTTAACGCCCAGTTATCAGTTACGCTGGGGATTAGATTTGAAAAATACTAATTTAAATGGAGATACTTTTAGTACCAGACCTGATAGAATTGTTAATAATGAGACTGAAAATAGAGACGTGTTAAATACAGCTTTATTTGCTGTGAACACTTTAAACCTGAGCGATAATTTTCAGATAGATTTAGGGCTAAGACAAAGTTTTGATGGACAGTTTGGTAATTATCTCAACCCTAGTGCTGGCTTACGTTATGCTCTCTCACCAACAGTAGTAATGCGCGGAAGTTGGGCTGGGGGACAGCGTAATCCTGGGTTAGATCAATTATATGTTTATGATACAGTTCACGGTTGGGAACCTAACGCCGATTTAATCCCAGAAACAGGTTCATCTTGGACTGCGGGAGTAGATATCAAACTGACAAATAATTTGATTGGACAGTTTACTTATTTCGGCAGTAGTTTAGATAATCGTTTGGGAATTATCGCTGGTAGATGGGAAAATATTGGGTTAGTAAATACTAATGGTTTAGAAGCCGCATTACGATTACAAATTGCCAATGGCTGGTCAACTTTTCTTAACTATACTTATACAGATGCTCAAATCAAAACAGGCACAGAAGCAGGTTTACAATTAGGTTTGATTCCTTATTCTGTGGCTCAAGCTGGTGTAGGTTATCAAAATTTAGGCTGGAACGCTAATTTGTATGTTACCTATAACAGTGGCACTCGCCGAGCCTTGTTTAATTTTCCTGGTGATACAAATAGAGATTTTGCACCTGCTTTCTTAAATTTAGATTTGAGTGGTCGTATTCCTGTCACCCGTAATTTGGGACTGACAGTTTATCTAGAGAATTTACTCGGCGAACAATATGAACGAGTTAATCGCATCTACAGTCCTGGCTTAACTTTTCGTGTGGGTTTAACCTCAAACTTTTAATGGTTCGTAGTGAGGACTTCAGGTGTAGGGTGTGTTGTTGCGTAGCGCAACGCACCATCTTCAATTCCCGGTGTGTTAGGACTAGCGTCCATAACGCACCCTACGAGGTTCAAGCCAATGTGGGTAAGCTTTTTCGACTTCTGTGTACACCGTAGCCTGTAAAATCGGTATGCCGTTATTTAACCCCAATGAATTATAATGGCTGAATGAGAGCCAGAATTCAAGATACAATCCTTTTTGTCAACCACGAGGACTTACCAGCCTTTAAAAAAGGTGGCTCGGTAGTAAGAAATTCATATTTCTGGGCGCTACGTTCAATTGCTGGTAGAGCTTCCCGTGGTCGTGATTGGGAATATGAACCAGAGGTGTGGCTGGCGCTGACGCGAATGCTGTTGTCTTTCGCTGAGTCGGGATATTTGGGTTATAGAGAAACTTTGTTGGAGTTTCCCTTATCACAAGGGGAAATTCCGGCTGTACTAAGAGATGCTTCCACTTGGGAGTAAGTCTTTTAGACAGTCTTTTAGACGCGATAATTTTTTAGACGCGATAAATCGCGTCTCTACATGAGCAATATTTACTTTACTTCTTCATACCAAATACCTACTTTTTCAAAGGATGAATAAGCTAGTTTGAGAAATTGGACAACTCGCTGTTTACCAAGTACCCCAAATTCTTTATATTCTCGCGCTTCGGCAAAGGTTAAGCGATGTTGGTCAATGATATTTCTTTCTTTGTATGCCAATTTGGGAAAATCTATGACTCTAATGTTGTGTTGTCTGACTAAATTTTGAATGGATGTATCAGATTCAACGTGTTCCCAATCGTCGCAAAGTCCTAAGTTTCTGACTAAAATATGGGGAATATTATTACCGTAACTATTGACTGACTGAGTAAACAAGTTCAGGCTGTCATATCCTCCGGTTGACACAAACCATTTGCAAAAACTTACTCCCTCTGAACGCCCCAATTCGATTAATAGATTTTTCTCAATCCAAGCTTTGACGGCTCTATGAGATTGCGCCGCCAAATTGACGATTACTGGTTTAGACATGGCCATCTCGAAGATTTTATCGGCTTTATCAGCATGACGTTCATCTTCAGTAAATACTGCATATTGACATATTCCTTTGTATACGCCAGCTACGTCAGGATTAGACCTATCAGTTTCTACGGGTACGAAGGGTATTCTCTTGTCAAGACAATACTGAATCATTGTCCTGGTGAGCAGGGATTTTCCTACTCCACCTTTTTCACCATCGACTAAATGAATTGTGGGCATAGTAGCTACTCCTAATCCTGATTGCATTCATGTCAAATATATGCAATTAGCTTAGAAGCTTTTGGAGTTTTACGCATAGTTAGTTTGTTAACTTTGTTAATTAAGTTTTTATTACTGTGGTTGGGATTAGCACGCCGTCCTGTAGTTTACCTATTCCCAGTAAGCAGGTCTCTGGGTCATAGACTCTGACTATACCGGATAAATCGAGGGTAAGAGGTATTTTTTGCCCCTGACACCATTTTTGGGCTGAGATGGCGGGTAATGTTACAGATGGTATATGTTGCAAGGCGATATCAGGAATACTAGGTTGAAATGTCTCTGTTTGTAATTGGATTTCTAAGTCATTTAAGGTGAGACTATCTGTGAGGTTAAAACCACTACTGGCTGTACGGACTAAAGCGGCGAGGGTTCCGCCAGTTTCTAAGGTTGCACCTAAGTCACGTGCGATCGCTCTAATATATGTACCACTTCCACAGGCGATCGCCACATCTAATTCGGGAAAATCTCCGTCTCGCCAATCTAAAATTTCTGTGTGAAAAATTTCTACTGTGCGTTTAGGTACTTCCACGATTTCGCCTTTACGCGCTAAGTCGTACAAGCGTTTTCCATCTACTTGAATGGCGCTGTATATTGGAGGAATTTGCTCAATTTTACCTTGAAATTGCGACATTGCAGTTTTCACGTCGGCAAAATTCAATCCCGGACAAGGTTGAGAAGTAATGATTTCACCTTGCAAATCGTCGGTTGTAGTTCGCACACCTAAGCGGATGGTGGCTTTATAGGCTTTGGTTTCTGGCAGATATTGTAATAATCTGGTAGCTCTCCCCAGGGCGATGGGTAAGACTCCGGTGGCGGCTGGGTCTAAGGTTCCGGCGTGTCCTACACGTTTGAGGCGCAAGAGTTTTCGCACCCGCGCCACGCAGTCGTGAGATGTCCAGTCAAAGGGTTTGTTTAAGTTAAGAAAACCTAGCACAGTAAAATATTTTATTCTAACAGATAATTTAACTTTAACAATTAAGGATGTCCCAAAATTAAGTCATTCCCCACACAATAAGTTTGTCCGGAATCGTACTGAAGTGTTTGGCTGAGTTTTTTAGGATTTAAATACTACTCAAATTTAGTTAACCTCCGATGTCTGAGAAAGTTTGAGCAAATTAATCCAGGGTAATTTTTCACCCATGCACTACTTTTATTCGGGGGTTTAAGTTCAGATTCCACTATTTATTGACGATGAACCGAGAAATAGCTACAAACAAACTATACCAGCAAACTCAAAAGTTGGCGATCGCTCAAGCACGAGTCAGAGCCGAATATCATCGCTACCAAGAACTGTTTGAGTTTATCCCCAATGCTTACCTAGTAACTAATACACAGGGAAAAATTCAGGAAGCCAATAGTGCTGCTAGCAAACTCTTCAATCTTCAACGAGCATTTTTAGTTAACAAATTGTTAGTCTGTTTTATACAAATAGAAGACCGCCAGAAATTTCGTTTAAAACTCATCCAGATGGTAAATAGTGAATTGAAGTACCTACAGGAGTGGAGATTAAGCATACAGCCCCGTCATAGTCAGCCTTTTGATGCGGCTCTAACTGTCGCACCTCTTTGCGACGTTAAAGGCCAGTTCACAGCTTGGCGGTGGCTCATCCATGAGATTACTGAGAATAAAAGTCATGAATCTAACGTTTTAACCCTTACCTAAAATTTTTCTCTGAAAAAATCAGCGATTTTCTCTGAGATTAAACTTGAGCAAGCGGTTGTATTCATCTTTGAGTGTCTCATAACACTCACAGGAAATATGTTCTAAGCCTTGGCGGTCAACGATTTTGATTTTCTTGCGGCTGTATGTGATGGGGCTTTTCTCTTGCACGTGGCGAGCAGTTTCGGTAACGCCAGAGCGACGCACACCCAGCATGTGGGAGATAAACTCTTGGGACAGGTCGAGTTCATTTGATTGGATACGGTCACTGGACTCCAGCAGCCAACGAGCAAAGCGTTTTTCTATAGTATGGAGGCGGTTACAAGCGACGTTCTGCGAAATCTGCGCGATAAAAGCTTGGGTGTATTTTAACATCACATCCCGCAGTTGCTTGTTTTGGTCGAATTCTTTTCGCAGAGGTTCCGCCTTCATTTTGATTGCATCACCGGCAAGCTGTACAATATACTCGGTCTGCGTGGTCTCAGTCCCGCCCATGAAAGCATTGATTCCCACCATCTCGCGGTTCCCAATTACTCCGGCTTCGACTGTGCTGCCGTCTTTCATGGTAATTGTAAAAGTTGGCGCTCTCACAAAAGAATCCAGGTGTACAAAGCTAAAAAGCACCCTCACTATCTTCTTCCCTAGAATCTAAATGCTTCTGTGGGGGGTTAGCACCAGGGCGAACCTCACCAAAGTTGTAGGAGTTTTAAATAAACGTGAGTTCGATAAGCTGGATATGACCCCTCTCCAAACCTCTCCCCGGCAAGGAGAGAGGCTTAAAAAGCCTATTATTTCGTACCACGTTAGAGATTTTTGCCCCTTCCCTACAAGGGAAGGGGTTGGGGTTAGGTTCCGTCGAACTCACGTTAAATAAGTTGATGAAAAAAAGTATCTTTTAAAACTCTATTTTAACAAATGAATATCAATATGTTGGCTTTGATGTTATTTCCACACCTTCCGGCTCTAATTATCATTTAAATTGTTGTCTTCAAAACAATTCAAAAAAAGGTCAATCGTTTTTTCCCAATGCGATCGCTATAGAACCAGTTACTACTAAAAATGCGCCAAATATGCCAATTAAAGTGAGGCTTTCTGTGGGAATTAAATCAGGTAAAAAGCTTGAGACAAGAGCAACTGAACTGAGAGTAACAATGGGAACGGAAGTTAAAACAGCACTGACTCTTGATGCTTCCCAATGTTCTAATGATTCTGCAAAAGCCCCATAAGCAACTAAAGTATTTAAAGCACAAAATAGCAAAATCAGGAAAGAGAAACTATTCAAAGAAAGAATTGTTTCTGGTTTAGCAAATGGAGTGAATAACAAAGCACATCCGCCGTAAATAATTAGCATGATGTTAGCGGAAGATAAAGATTGCAATAACTGCTTTTGAGACAAAGCATAAATCGCCCAAGCCACCGCGCCCAAAAAAATCAAACCACTACCGAAAATATAAGTCCCCTGTGATGTGATTAAATTTGTGAGTTGTTCACGAAAAAAGACAATATAACCGGAGGTGAGAATACTGACACCAATCCATTGATACAGTGTATAACGTTCTTGAAAAATTACTAAACCACCAAAACTTAATAACAGGGGGGCTAATTGAATCAGAACTTGAGCGTTAGCGGGTGATGTTAACGCTAGACCTTGCATAAATAGGAAGTAATTTAATGCTAAAAATAAAGTGGCGATCGCTAATAATTTACCAGAACTAGAGCGCAATTGTTGAGAGTTGGGTAATTTACCCCGCACCCCTAAAAACACAGCCAGTAGCAAAAATGACACTAAAAAGCGGAACCAAATAATTGTGTAGACATCCAGAACTTGTAAAGTTACCGCCAGTGCAATGGGTAAAATTCCCCACAAAAACACCGTCAACAACGATAATCCTAAACCCAAACGCCAGCGACCGGAACTTTGATGCATAAATTTGTAATTTGTATACAGACACAAATCATAAAACTCTTGTTGTGCAAGCAAAGATGCCCGCCATTGGTATACTTCAATTATAGAACTTACGCACTTTACAAATTAATCAGGGTATGCTTTCAATAAAATACGTCGGGTCAAACTTTTATCCCCGATTATTTTGATTGTAAATAGACCAGAATTGTAGGGTTTTAGCATTGCTAAACCCCTACGAAAGACATGGTTTTGACAACACATATTTAATGTTAATTGTCAATGCGTAACTTCTAAATTTGAGGAATTAATCAGTGTATAAGATCACAATTAAAACCTTTTCAAACAGCCTCTAAGATTTGATGTAGTCTACAGTGTTTTTCACAGATTCAATCATCACTTTTGCTCCTTTTCTCACCACAAATTCACTAGGGCCAAATTCACCCTCCAGACTGCCCCAATCATAGGCATAGCCTAATCTTGTCCAAGGATAACCCCTCTCACCATAGGAGGCTAACTGTAAATTATTGATCCAACTTTGATGTTGCAGGTCAACAGTGTCACCAAAGTTGACATCACAGCTGGTATCGTTAATTTCTGCATCAGGACAAGGGCGAAATAAATCCGCAGCATTCACCCACATTTGCACAAATTTCGTTTTACCGTTGTGCGGTGGTAAACCGAGATATTGTTCTAGGCGTAAGGTCAGGTTTTCTGAGTCAAGGTTTAAGGTTTGGGCAAAGTTTTTCAATTCAGGAGCCGCCGTTACCCAAGTTTCTCGACTTAATTCGATAGGTAAGCCCACTTGAGTATCATAGCCATTCCAGGATGTCCAAGTTACCATTAATACTTGTTGTTCACCCTGGTAATCTCTCCATTTTAAATTGGGATTGTTGATGGCAATAGCTTGCAGTTTTGGATAAATTTCTGACTCATCCGCAGTTTTTGCATCTTCAACTGCTATCACATAACTGCGTTTAAGTAATGTTTCTAACAGAGAAGGGTCAAGGTATGCCAGGGTGAAGGGGGTATTACTGACAACTGGGTATAAAGGTGCGGCCATGGCAGGATGAGTCAAGTTGAGACACCATCCAATAATTACAGCTAATAGGGAAACAAGAAAACGACTGGATTTACTCATAACTACTGAAACAAAAGGCTGTGGAAATAATACCATTACCTCTGGATAAATTCTATTTACTCACGATTCCTTACTCTGACAACATCTCCAAAAGCTGCGCCTCACTCAACTGAGTAATTCCCAAACCTTGCGCCTTCTCTAACTTAGAACCAGCATCTTCACCTACAAGCAAATAATCAGTTTTTTTACTCACCGAATTAGTTACCTTACCGCCGGCTTTTTGAATTAAAGCCTTCGCCTCATCCCGTGATAAACTTGGCAGAGTCCCAGTAATCACAAAAGTTTTACCAGCTAAAACTTGATTACCATCAGTAGCTGTTGTTGTTTCCTCAGTAGCAGCTAATTGTAATTCTGCGGCTTTGAGACGTTCAATCAAAACTTGATTCGCGTCAATGCGGAACCACTGATAGACAGATTGGGCAATTTCCGCGCCAATACCGTAAATTCCGGCAATATCTGATTGCTTGGCGGTGGCTAATTCTGCAACTGTGGGATATTTCTGAGTTAATAATTGAGCATTCACACTGCCAACGTGACGGATCCCTAAACCGTATAATACCCTAGACCAAGGTTGGTTTTTTGATTGGGCGATCGCATCAATTAATTTTTGGGCTGATTTCTGCCCCATTCTTTCCAATTCACATAATCTTTCTGTTGTCAAGTCATATAAATCAGCCACAGAATGCACCAAATGTCTATCTACCAGTTGGTGTACCAGCTTTTCGCCCATACCTTTAATATCTAAAGCATCCCGACTTACCCAATGTTCAATTTCGCCTTTGAGAATCGCTGGACAGGAAGCATTTACGCAGCGAGTTACCGCCTCACCTGATTCTCTCACCACTGGCTGACCGCAGACTGGGCAATGAGTCGGCATTTCAAAAGGTACGGTATCATCGGGACGGAGTTCTTTTAATACCCGCACTACTTCGGGAATAATTTCCCCAGCTTTCCGCACAATCACAGTATCACCGATGCGGATATCTAATTGCTGGATGCGATCGCTATTATGTAAAGTAGCACGAGAAACAGTGGTTCCAGCTAATTGTACAGGGCGCATCTCAGCCAAAGGAGTTAAAGCCCCAGTGCGTCCCACATTCACAGAAATATTTTCTACCCGTGTCGGCGCTTCCTCAGCTGCGTACTTTAAGGCTATAGCCCATCGGGGGAACTTCTGGGTAAAACCTAGCTGTTCTTGTAACTTGAAACGATTTAACTTTACCACCACCCCATCAGTCATGTAGGGTAAATTCAGCCGTTTTGTATCCCAGGATTGATAATATTCTGCGACTTCGGCGATGGAACCACACAGCTTATGATTGGGGTTAACTGGAAAACCCATTTTTGACAATAATTCCAAAGCTTCCCATTGAGTATTAGCAATACTCGCGTCATCCAGACCAGAAATGTGCAGTGTGTAAGCAAAGAAATCCAACCGTCGCCGGGCGACAATGCGGGGGTCTAATTGTCTGAGTGTACCAGATGCGGCATTGCGGGGATTAGCAAATAAATTTTCACCGTTTTTTTGTCGTTCGGCGTTAATTTGTTTAAACACTTCCAAAGGTAAAAACACCTCACCACGGACTTCTACCTTTCCTAAACTTTGTGAACCAGCAAAATTCAAACGCAAGGGAATCGAACGAATTGTCCGCACATTTTGGGTAATATCTTCACCAACTTCCCCATCACCCCTAGTTACACCTCTAACTAGAAAGCCATTTTCATAAGTTAAAGCCAAAGCCGAACCATCAATTTTGAGTTCCGAAACATATTCCACCGCTTCTATTTTCGGTGTTTGTCGCCGCCAACGCTGATCCCATGCTTGCAATTCATCGATATTAAAAGCATTCTCCAGACTGTAGAGAGGAATATTATGCCGTACCGAAGTAAAATGTGTAGCTGGTTTCTCACCCACGCGCTGAGTAGGACTATCCGGTGTAATTAATTCTGAATACCGAGTTTCTAACTCTTGTAATTCGCGATAAAGCTGGTCATAGACGGCATCTTCCATGACTGGAGCATCTAGGACATAATAAGCATAGCTAGCTTGTTGCAACAACTGGCGTAGTTCTTCTACACGCTTGACTTCCGACTGACTTTGTATCATTATCCTGATTGCAAATTACCTAGCAGATAGACAGACTTGATTTTCCCAGATTACTCGCTTTTATGCGAATCGGACTTCTATCAGCAGAACTAAAATTTACAATTGCAATAGACGCTGAAGAAACCTTCCTTAATTTTACTAGGTTATTCCTCATATTTCTTCTCTTGCGCCTCTGCGCCTCTGCGTGAGATAAAAATTCGTGTAACTATTGATTTGGTAAATTATTATTCCCCAGAAATTGAGCTTTTAACTCTTCTAACTCATTATCTATGACGCTGTTATTAGCAGGCGGAGAAATCGGTTTTGCTGGTTGTGCTGGATTTGCTTGAGGTTTACCACCACCCAAAAATTGACTTTTCATTTCTTCCAGTTCCAAATCAATTTGACTAGAAGATTTATTCACAGAAGTGGGTGTTGATTTAGGTTTTGCTGTAGGCGATGGAGTAGCGACTGCTGGCGATTGATTTAAATCTTTGAGGACTTCATCTGCTGTTTGATAACGCCGCATGGGGATACTGACTAGCATCTTTTCCAGGATGCGATGTAATTGAAGACTCAGAGGATTTTTGAGAAATTTCTGCCAAATCCAAGTATCATGATTAATATCATAAGAATCGAAAGGCGATCGCGCAGTTAATAAACGAATACAAGTAGCACCTAAACTGTAAATATCGCTGGCAAAAAGCGCCCTACCTCTCATTTGTTCCGGGGCGACATATTCAGGAGTACCAATACTCGTACCTGTTTGATTTAAAGCCGTAGCCGTGGCAGATTTAGAAGCACCAAAATCGACCAAGACTAATTTAGCATTGCGATCGCGTAAAATATTTTCCGGCTTAATATCCCGGTGAATCACACCTCTAGAATGGCAAAATTGTAAAACTGGTAATAAATCTTTAAGTAATTGCCATATCTGCGATTCACTAAAAGCCCCATTTTGTGCCAATTCCTCAGCTAAATTCTGCCCATCGATAAATTCCTGTACCAAATACTGTCTGTCATCTTGAGTAAAATACGCCAGAAGTGCGGGAATTTGGGGATGTTGACCCAAATCATCTAACTGTACAGCTTCTAGAGTAAATAACTCCACAGCCTTCTGCACAGTGTTAGTACCTTGGGCTTGGGGGTAAAATTGCTTAATTACGCAGGGCGGTTTAGAAGGTTTATCCTCATCCACAGCCAAGAATGTTTTACCAAAACCACCTTGTCCGATAGGTTTAATGGCGCGGTAGCGGTCTTTCAGCAGTAATTTGGAACCACAACTCAAGCAAAACTTGACATCATCAGCATTTTCGGGTTGGGGACAATGGGAATTTAGGCAATAACTCATGGAAGTTTGGCACTCTTACTATCTTTATTTTGCCTTGTCTGAGGCAGAAGCGTGATGATATGGGTTAATTATCTGGCGTTGCTGATTTTAAATATGAATTTGTCTCACGCAAAGGCGCAAAGGTAGGAAGAAAAATAAAGTACAACACTATCCGCGTTTATCTGCGTCCATCTGCGTTTAATTATTACTGCTTCTACCTCACCTGAATAGAAATTGCTATAATTTCTTGACAATTTCCGGTTATATATTTTACATTTTATGAGGTGAGTTAAAACTCATCGACACCACTCCCCCGAACCTTGAAAACCGCATAATTTCGTTAACTGGTGTCGATTGCTTGCACAGTAAGCTTTCCAGCCTGTAAAGTTCACGAGCTATTGAGAATTTGTTGGGAGTTATTGACACTGCAAAAACTGGTGTCGATTAGGGGGGTTGAAACTCCTTCCTAGCAAGGCTTCCAGAAGTGAACTCTTTCCATAACCTCTTCCCCTAACGGGGATGGAAACTTCACACCCTCAAGAATCTTTTCAGCGCTTAAAGCCGACTTTCCATAACCTCTTCCCCTAACGGGTATGGAAACTTTAGTTTTTTGGCGAATGTATGCGCTTGTTCAACTTTCCATAACCTCTTCCCCTAACGGGGATGGAAACGTTAGCGGTGGGGTTGGCCGTTGCGTTTCCACCGTCTTTCCATAACCTCTTCCCCTAACGGGGATGGAAACCACAGTAAGCTACTGCTGTAATATGTCCAAACAGTAGACTTTCCATAACCTCTTCCCCTAACGGGGATGGAAACTTTCACTTCATTCAAACACTCCATCTCCTCTAGTGTTGGTACTTTCCATAACCTCTTCCCCTAACGGGGATGGAAACGGTGAGAAGGCAAAGCAGTCTACTTGATTGCCTGTGACTTTCCATAACCTCTTCCCCTAACGGGGATGGAAACGATATTTCTCCGCACGCACCTGGTATTCCTTATCGGTTTCTTTCCATAACCTCTTCCCCTAACGGGGATGGAAACCTTTTTCATAACTTCCTCGCTATAAAACTAGCTTTACTTTCCATAACCTCTTCCCCTAACGGGGATGGAAACCGTGAGAAATCCGGGTCTAAACCGAACTTTAGTTATCATAGAAGTCGGGAATATTAAACCCACCAAAACTAAGCATGACTCAACTAAAAACCAAACTCACTCTCGAAGAATTTCTTGCACTTCCCGAAAGTGAACTTGCTTATGAGTTTGTTGACGGTGAAGCTGTACCGAAATATAAAAATGAGCAAATGTCTCCTAAATTTTTTCATGGCGCAACCACAGGAGCATTATTTATCCTATTATCCACATGGGCGCAAGAAAAAGGTCGTGTTGTCGTGGAATGGGGGATAAAATTAACAAGAAATCAAGAAAATTGGATACCTGTACCTGATTTAACATACATTTCCTATAATCGTCTTCCTGCTGACTGGCTGAAAGATGAAGCTTGTCCTGTTATCCCAGAATTAGTTATCGAAATTATTTCTCCTGGTCAAACTTTTGGAGACATGATTGAAAAAGCTACTTATTATCTTCAAGCTGGAATTTTTCTAGTTTGGATAGTAGATACAATATCTCAAACTATTACTCTCTTTACAGCTTCTTCTCTTCCTCTCACCTTTCGAGATAATCAAATCATTAGTCATGAAGCATTACCAGAATTAGAAATTACTCCCCATAATATCTTTCAACGCGCTGGTTTAAGAGGGTGTTTGAAAAGTGATGATTAATATCAAATAAGGAATTTTGCCCCTAGTTTCAGACTGAAATGTTAAGCGAACGCTTTAAAGCTGCTTGTACTACAGTCAACAAATTTGATGGTAAACTTCCTAACTGCCTTTGAAATACCGATTCATTGACCGTGGCAATTTTATCAGCCCTAATTAAAGATATTTTTTTCAGCCCTGTTTGTGAAAAATCAGGATGTGTATCTGAAATCAAAACCCAAGTTTCTCGTATTTCGCCAACAGGAATTTTGGAAAAAATACCTAATATAATTAAATCTTCTCGATGTTCAGCCAACACAAGGGCTGGTCTCAGCTTTGTAGAAGTTAAATCACTAAAAGGAAACCGGACTAGCCAGATTTCTAATATTTTAGGCTTAGTCATTGTAAATATCTTCTTCTGGGTCGTTCCATTCCTGAAATCCAGTTTCTGCCAGTTGCATTATTGTCACGGTTTCCAGCCTTTCTTCAATTTCAGAAATCAGTGTTATGAGTTCTTCAACTGGTAGCTGAAAAATCATAGTTTTGATTTCTTCAATACTTGGAGTTATTGTCATCATGAATACTCCTGATTTTGAGGTAGTTTAAATGTTTGCTTATCAGTAAATAGTTTATAGAGATGAACCTTCAGCCTCATGATTTTTCTCTGACCTCTAGTTTAAATCCTAAAGCATCTAATAATCCTAGCAAACTGTATATTTCAGCACCACCACTCTTTAACAGCATTTGATTTAATTCTTCCCACTTTAGGTTTGCTTGTGCAGAAAGATGATTAATTCTCAACTGTGCATCAATGACATCTTTTAAGGCTGAGGTTAACAGTTCAGTCTCAGGATTTTCCACTTCTAATATTGCTTCGATATAAGCAGCCGCCTCTTCAGGGTCTTGAAGTGATTCAATTAGATAATCCTGGTAGCTATCACTGGTCGGCATTTTCACGTTCTTCATATTCTGTCCAATACTCCTGTGCCTTACAAATATCTTTTTCTTGACTGCTTTTATCTCCACCCAACAGCAGAAGCACAATTGTTGTTCCTATTTGTCCAAAGTAGACTCGGTAGCCAGAACCATAATTAATCCTGAGTTCAAAAACACCCTCTCCTACTGACTTATAATCTCCCAGATTACGAAGACTAACTCGTTTTAGCCTCTCTTTAATTTTAGCTTTAGCTCTCCTATCTCGCAGCCCATCTAGCCATTCTGCGAAAGTAATTTTGCCGTTAGCTGTAATGTAACGCCGAATCTCTCTTGGTTTTGCTTCCATAATTTCATGAGTAATTACCCCTGCTCTACCTGATTCCGCATCAAACGCTGCACACTTACCAACGCCCGATTTAACTCATAATTTCGCCTTTGGGGATTCTGCAAATACGCCTGCTGTTCTTCTTCAATCATTTCTACATCTTGAACTACCAAACCATCAAGTAACTTTTGCGCTGCACCAAATAAACTATCTTTAATAAATCGCCGAAACCACACAGGCAATTTATGCAATCTCCAAAAGGAATTTAATGATGTAAAATGAATTAAATACGCCTTGGTTTCGGTTTCACTTATCGGACATAATAAACAATAAATTTTAAAGTCTTGACCCAAGGTGGAAACCCAGTGAGGATAAACATAACTCACATCTAATGGTTCAGGATGTAATTTTCTCAGTGCGGGAAAAAATAACTGCGATATTGACCAAATTTTATCAATTTTGTAATAACTTTGAGCTATATAATGAGCATCTACACGATGACCATCTTCATCAATATCTTGTAAAGAAGCTTCTGCCCATGCTTGCAAATCTTGATGTAAATGCCCATGATACATATCCATTAAATTCTCAATTAAATAAGAATAATGGGCTTGAGTATTAATCACTGAAACTGTGGCAATATAATTGAGATGTTCCCATTCTGGTAAACCCAGAGGTTCTACAGATGGTTCAGTATCTCCAGGAAATAACCAAATAAATCCATCTTGTTCTTTAACTGGGTAATGGCGAATCTGACAAGTGGGTAATTTCTGATTTTCTGCTAAGTAGGGAACCGCCGCACATTCACCGGCGGAATTGAAGCGCCAACCGTGATATGCACATTCTAATTCGTTGCCAATTACTTGCCCGTGACTGAGTTTAACTTGGCGATGGGGACAACGGTCTTCCAGGGCGTGAATTGTACCTGCACTGTCTCGATAAAGTGCCATCGCCTGTTGCCAAATTACCACATTTATCGGCTTATTGGTTACTTCGCTACTACGTGCAACCACATACCAGTGATTGGGGTTAATACCCAATTGACGGACATCACGATTTTGTACAGTTTGGGATAAAGAGGACATATTATAGCACATCCTGAAACTTTTGCGGTGCTGCACTATTTGTTTAATTTAGGTGCAGTAAGAATTATCTTACAGGTAATTTTCGCCAAAATAAAATGTCATATTTATGACCAATACTTCCTGAGTTGTATAAGCCCTCAGATTGATCTGTGAAATCAATCCAAAATCTAAAATCTAAAATCTAAAATTGTATGACTGCGATCGCCTAGTTTAAAATATTCTGCGAACCAGCTATAACTAACCTTCCTCACAGGCGATAAAGTATGTGTAGAGAAACAGTAACAAAATCGGGAAAAAATCTGTATGACAAACTACCAAGAAACCCTACCCAGCAGTGAATTCAACGAAGATACGGTGAGCGTTAACCATGTGGAAGTAATTGAAAACGTCATCGGTACTCTAGAACAAGATGATAGCGCAATGGTGAGCCACAACCCAAAGGATGGTTATCTCTGGAAATTTAAATACGGGAGTGTGGAAGTTTTTATCCAACTCACTGGAGAAAGTGATGAGGATACCATCACAGTTTGGTCGGCGGTGCTAAACTTACCAGTCAAAGATGAACTCAAGTTGATGCGTCATCTTTTGGAAATGAACTGCTCCAACACCTTAGAAGCCCGTTTTGGTATTATTGAGAATCGGGTAGTTGTGATATCAACACGCACTCTAGAAGATTTATCTCCGGCGGAAGTTTCACGGCTGGTTACAATTGTGGCGACCATTGCTGATGAAAATGATGAAATCTTACAATCTCAGTTTGGCGCTGCTTAAATGCCTTGACCCAGGCTTTGTCCTTTGAACTGTTCCAAATTGTATTGCTTGCACTCCTCTAAATATTAGTGTTGAACCCAATTGAAAACTTTGATGGTAAGCAGGTTTGGCGACTGATTCCTTTGCTAGAAGCTTCTGGCGATGTGCAGATGGCGATTGACAGATGGTTGTTAGAACAGCACAAATCTGGAAAGCATCCCCCAACTCTGCGATTTTATACTTGGTCGCCACCTGCAATTTCTCTCGGCTATCATCAACGCCAATACCCGGAATTTTGGCAAAATTTGACTTGGAGAGGACAAAAACTAGATTTGGTGCGTCGTCCTACTGGCGGTAGGGCGGTTCTACATCAAGGTGATTTAACTTATGCGGTGATTACGTCTAAAATACCTGGTAGCCGTTTCCAGATATATGAAAAGATTTGTGAGTTTTTAATTCAAGGATGGCGATCGCTTGGTGTAGAATTGCGCTACGGTACAGCTGGGCGGGGCTATATCCACAACCCCAATTGTTTTGGTACAGCTACAAGTGCAGATTTAGTCTTACCAGATGGAGGTAAACTCATTGGTAGCGCCCAACTGCGACGGGGTGAAGTAATTTTGCAACATGGTTCCATCCGTTTACAGCCAGATGCAGAATTATTTGCTGAGGTGTTTGGTGCAGAATCTTTTACGAAAATACAACTACCCCAAAATTTAAGTTTAGATAAAATTATTACCGCTTTAATCACAGCAGCTTGTGATTGTTTTGCGATGCAGATACAAGTACAACCCCTCTCCCAGTCTGAATGGGATGAAATTTTGGCAAAAGTTTGAGAGTTTTAAAAGTTTTGGGCGAATAGAATTCGCTACTACACAGGCAAAGTCCACCTGCGTGGACTAATGAAAAAATGGTTTTTTAACCCGCGCAGGTGGTCACTGAGCTTGTCGAAGTGCGGGTTTAGTTTGTATAGCCGCGACTTCTAGTCGCCAGGGCTGTAATAAATTAAACTTTTTAAACAACCTCTGAAGAAGCGTAACGCAACTTGAGTTTCTTTTTGTGCGATCGCCATCATATTGCTGCTATAGTATTTTTATATCAGATTTGACATAAAAACAAAAATACAAGCAGGAGAGTTAATTTATTCGAGAACATATATGGATATAGTAAAGCGTCAACGTTTGGAAGCAGCTGGTTGGTGTGTCGGAGATGCGGCTGACTTTCTAGAACTTTTACCCGAAGAAGTAGCTTTTATCGAAATGAAGCTATCTTTAAGTAGATATTTGAAGGAACTGCGCTTAAAAAACCAGCTTTCTCAGGCGAATTTGGCTAAGAAAATTAATTCCAGTCAATCGCGTGTAGCCAAGATGGAAGCGGGAGATCCTTCAGTTTCTCTAGATTTGATGGTAAAAACAATTTTAGCTGTAGGGGGAACTCGTGAGGATGTCGCGATCGCGATCGCTTCTATCCAAAGCTAAAAAAATTAGATTTATACAGACTTAATTACTTATGCCCACTAATATAATAATTCTCATTGCGGCCTTAATTGTCGCGTTGATCATTTTTCGAGCTTTTCTCAAAGTATTCAAGACATTTTTGAGTAGTGCGATCGCTATTTTTGTAATTCTTGTTATTCTGAATATGTTTGGCTTTAGTCCCGACGACCTCATCCAAGAAATCACCAACCTCCCAGAAACCTTAAAACAATTATTCAACGGGAAAACTTGACAGTCTCCCCTCTCCTTAGTAAGGAGAGGGGTTGGGGGTGAGGTTCTGTATTCTATTAATTTGTCGCTGATTTCGCAATCGCCCCCAATTGCAACCCTGGCGGATAACTACCTTCTTCTTTAATCCGCTTAATTTCCTCATCGGTAATGCGTAAACTTAACTTTTGCGCTAATTCCCGCACAACATCACCCCGGTCAATGACACCGGCTACTGTACCAGCAGGCGAAAGCACAGTAATTCGCGGTAACTGCTCATTTTCCAACTTATTTATCACCTCAGCTAAAGAAATCGATTCAGTTACAGAGGGAATTTCTGTTAAAGGATGGACAATACTTTGCACAGTGCGGTTTTCCCACTCGCTTCTTTCTACTAAGCGTAAATCGTCAATGGAAACCATACCCCGGTAACGTCCATCAGATACAGCAAAATAAATACTTGGGGCGTTGCTGTCCAATAGGTAGGAATCGGCAAAAGCACGTAAAGTTTGGTCAGCATCGACTACGCGAAAATCACGAGTCATCACATCGCTGGCGATTACCTTGAGTAGAGTTTCTTGTAATGTGGTGACGCGATCATAGCTGTTAGCATTCCGCACAGCAAACCAACCGATTAAAGCAATCCACAAACCAGTAATTAACTCTCTGGTGAAGAAGTCTACAGCTAATCCTAGAGCGATCGCACTATAACCTAAAATCTGCCCAGACCTCGCAGCCCAATGTACAGCTTGAAAGCGGTTCCCTGAGATTTTCCACAGGGCGGCTTTTAAAACTTGTCCCCCATCTAGAGGTAAACCGGGAATCAGGTTAAATAAGGCGACAACTAAATTAATTCTCGCCAAATCTGTCACCATTGCCGAAAGGGGGGTAGATGCGGGCGTAATGTTAGTAGCTAGGCTAAATAGCAAAAAGAGGGCAATACTTACTAAAGGTCCGGCGATGGCGACTTGAAAGGCTTTTCCTGGGGTTTTTGATTCTTCTTCAATAGCCGCCACCCCACCAAACATAAACAGAGTAATTGAGTTTACTCTAATACCTTGCGATCGCGCCGCCAAACTGTGACCCAACTCGTGTAATAATACCGAAGCAAACAGCAGCAATGCCATCACCATTCCAGCACTCCAACCGATAGCAGTACCCCATTCCTGGTAAGCTATACCAAAATTAAGCGTAGCCAGCCCTAAAATTACAAACCACAGTGGGTCTAAAAATAACGGGATGCCAAGTAATGACCCGATGCGCCAATTTGTTTGCACTATATTCTCCTAAAACTAAATATTTGCCGAAATTAATCCTAAAAATGTGCAGTTTTTTTATACATAAAATTTAATTCCAAATCTCAAATCCAAAATAGTCTGAGATGTCCTAACTTCTAGGTTGACATATTCCCGACCCCCAGGACAAATAGCTGAGGGTGGGGATTTCCGCCGTCAAATAATGCCGAGATTGGTCAAGCCCAAAACAGCACCGATACCAATCAGATGGCCAGCACTCATAGCCGCCAGGAAGGAACCGACGCTGGGATTGTTGAAAAGTCCTGGAAAAGGTAAAGGCATTTTATTCCCAACGTGAGGGTAGCTAATAGTGCGGGGAATAATCAGAAGGCATAATAGACAACTGCCAATAATAATGGGAGTGCCAATCCAATTCCATGTAGTGCCGGTATTGGGAACAGTAACTTGGACTGCGAATAACATTGATGAGAATGAGATCATGGTTCTTTCTCCTGCATGAACAGACTGATTTAGCTGTCAGTTCTCAGCCATGTAAATACTCCGCCGGATGAAGTTACCGAATCCTCCCTCAAAGGGAAGGTTAGTTTCTCCCTCTTCTGTGGGAGTGATTACAAAAAATCTGACCATGCTAAATTCAATAGTTCCATGAGTGGGGAATAGGGAGTGGGGAGTGGGGAGTAGGGAGTGGGGAGTAGGGGAGTAGGGAAATTGGAAATTGGGAATTGGGAATTGGGAATTGGGAATTGGGAATTGGGAATTGGGAATTGGGAATTGGGAATTGGGAAGTCTTAATTTTCCCCCCTGCCCCCTACCCCCTGCCCCCCTGCCTCTTCTCCTCTGCCCCCTGCCCCCTGCACCCCTGCCTCTTCCCCCTGCACCCTGCCCCCTGCACCCCTGCCTCTTCCCCCCAGTCCCTAACTGCTAAATCTACAGACGACCGATATTAGTCAGCCCTAAGACAATACCAATGCCGACCACATGACCGAAAGCCATTGCGCCGATAAATGCGGGAATGCTGATAGGCAGGATAGGCAACTTGGGGCCTACCAAAGGATACTGAATTTTGAGAGTTAGCAAAAGAACTACAAAGCTGCTAGCGCTAATAATGATTCCTACCGTGGGAGTCCATTCGGGTGTCACGGGAACAGATGCGGCGGCTAGTAAGGTTGATAAAAACAAACTGGTATCTCCTAAATGACAAAATTAATGTAGTCCTCCAAAATTATAAAGTTCCACAGCAAACAACCGAAAATTATTCGTGAATTTTCGACCTTTATTTTCAGTTACCAATATCTAAAATTTATATGCGGGTTAAAATTTGCGGCATTACTCAACTTCAACAGTCTGTAGCGATCGCCAATCTGGGCGCAACTGCACTAGGATTTATTTGTGTACCCACCTCACCCCGCTACGTTACCTCACAGCAAATTCGGGAGTTGGTGGCGCAATTACCGTCAAATATTGACAAAATCGGAGTTTTTGCCAATACGAGCATTTCGGAAATTAGCCAAATAGTGATCGATTCTGGATTGACTGGTGTTCAGTTACACGGAGACGAATCCCCAGAATTTTGCTCACTGTTACGTCAAAGTCTCCCAAATGTAGAAATTCTTAAGGCTTTTAGAGTTCGCAGTCTTGAACATTTGGCTCAAGCCTCGAATTACACCAAATATATAGACACCTTACTACTTGATGCTTATCATCCCCAACAGTTGGGAGGTACAGGACAAACTCTAGACTGGCAGATGTTAGAACAATTTCAACCCAGTTGTCCTTGGTTATTAGCTGGGGGACTAACGCCAGATAATGTAGTGACTGCCTTAAATCAAGTCAAACCCGACGGGATAGATTTATCTAGCGGTGTAGAACTTAAACCCGGTGATAAGGATTTAGATAAAGTAGCACTGTTGTTTGAGAATTTAGGGAGTAGGGAGTAGGGAGTAGGGAGTAGGGGAGAAGAGGAAAGGGGGCAGGGGGCAGGGGAGAAGAGGAAAGGGGGCAGGGTGCAGGGGAGAAGAGGAAAAGTTATTAAGCAGCCAGCCTAGAATGTCAAGTAATTTCTAACTCACCCCCGCTCCCTGCTCCCTGCTCCCCTGCCTCTTAAATTCCCCACTCCCCACTCCCCACTCCCTAATCACTAGTAAAATGAGGGTTGGTGACGAATCAAGTTAAAGAATTCTTCACGAGTTTTTTGATCTTCTTCAAATGCCCCAACCATTGAGCTGGTGACAGTCCAAGAACCGGGTTTTTGCACACCGCGCATTGCCATGCACATATGGGTAGCTTCCATGACAACTGCTACACCTTGAGGTTCGAGAATAGTCTGAATTGCTTCGGCTATTTGACGGGTTAATCTTTCTTGCACTTGTAAACGTCGAGAATACATCTCGACAATCCGAGCCAGTTTACTTAACCCGACAACTTTTTGGTTGGGGATATAAGCAACGTGGGCTTTACCCATAAAAGGCAGCATGTGGTGTTCGCAGAGGCTAAAGAAGTTAATATCCCGGACTAATACCATCTCGTTATGACCTTCATCAAAGATGGCATCGTTAAGGAGTTCTTCTAGAGATTGGTTGTAGCCACTGGTGAGAAACTGCATGGCTTCTGCTACACGTTTGGGTGTTTTTAGCAGTCCTTCTCTTTCGGGGTCTTCTCCCACGCCTACTATGATTGCTCTTACGCCCTCCATCATTGACTCCATTTCTTCCGCTGACGGTGGGTGCAAATTCGGTTGTCGTCCGTTATGGGTGTTGCGGTCGGGTTTGGGGCTGATGGCTTCTACTAAGTCGGGGCTGAGAGGAGATTTGGAGCGATTGGAACCGTTGGAACTCGCAATAGTCATGATGTGATTACTTGGCTAAGGTTTGAATTATTAGCGTTGTTGATTGAGAATAGCTATGTTTCTCACGCACTAGGCGCAAAGAGTTAAAGAGCGCCAGCACTGGGCATTAGGGTCAATTCGTCAATGACGGCTTGCTGTGGTAGTAAAGCTGCGTAGAGAATTGATTGAGCAACAACTTCTGGCGTTAACATTTTTGAACGGTCAAAATTGGACTGGACGGTTTTTGTGTCCCACAGTTCGGTGTTGACAGCACCAGGACAAATGGCTGTGACACGAATGCCGTGGGCGCGTTCTTCTTGTGCCAAGGTTTGCGAAAGTACCATGATACTTGCTTTGCTGACGCTGTATGCTCCCCAACCGGGAAAGGGTTGCTTGGCGGCAATTGAGGCTACGTTAATGATTGTGCCTGTGTGGCGATCGCGCATTCCGGGCAGAATTCCCATCATGCATTGAAATACGCTGGTGAGGTTCAAGTTGATTACTTGCTGCCAATCTTCTAAGGGGGTTTCACTTAAGTTGGCTGTGTATGCTATGCCCGCATTGTTTACCAAGATATCTATGCCCCCAAAGTCAAGGGCGATCGCCTCGATTTTGGCTTTGACTTGAGTGACATTAGCAAGATCAACAGCGTAAGCTTTGGCTGTTACTCCGGTATGCCTAGCTGCTTGGGCTACTGTCTCCAACTTATCCAAAGAACGGCTGACTAAGGCGACATCAATTCCCGCCTTGGCAAATGCTAAAGCCGTTGCTTTGCCAATTCCACTACTAGCCCCAGTAATCAGGGCGCGTCGTTTCTCAAGACTCATGCTGTCTCCAAATTTTTTGGCAGTTCTGAAAGCTTTTTTCCACCAGCCAATTATCCAAATCTTGCGGATTGGTTAAATTTAACTAACCTGAATTTCCGATGATTTCCGGTTGATAACTAACTACTAATTTTTTCCGTCAGCGTGGGTATTTTTTCCCGTCAGGTATTTTCCCAGTCAGGATAACAAATGTTTAACTGGGAAATTATGTCATAGATTTAAATGTGATTACTGAATAACAGGCAAATCACTGAATCAAATCAAGTTGATTTGCTTAAAATACAAAAACCTATGGCTATTGAGATTGTTAAAAATCTTTAAGTAGCCATAGGCATTATAGCATTGCTGATGAGTAAAGCGGTTATTTTCTCGCAGGATTAGTGGGCAACTTCAGTAAAAACACCAATTTTGCGGAATTTTTCATAGCGTAGTTGCCGACGTTCTGGAGATGTTAACCGATTGAGTTGGTCTAAGTTGTCTAATAAGCTTTGCTTGAGGGTTGTGGCGGCTTTGAGTGGGTCAGAATGAGCGCCACCAGTGGGTTCAGGTAATATTTCGTCGATGATGCCCAAGTTTTTTAGGTCATGGGAAATAATTTTGAGAGCCACAGCTGCTTGGGGAGATTTGCTAGAATCTTTCCACAGAATGGCGGCACAGGCTTCGGGGGTAGCAACGGTATAAACGGCGTGTTCAAACATCATCAGGCGATCGCCTACGCCAATACCTAAAGCACCACCAGAACCACCTTCGCCAATGACTGTGCAGATAATTGGCACATCAAAGCAAAACATTTCCCGTAAATTATAGGCGATCGCTTCCCCTTGTCCTTGGTGTTCGGCTTCGATGCCTGCCCAAGCGCCGGGGGTGTCGATAAAAGTGATAATTGGCATTCCAAATTTATTGGCGTGTTCCATCAAGCGCAGCGCTTTACGATAACCACCAGGGGAAGCCATACCGAAGTTACGGGCGACATTATCTTTAGTATCGCGGCCTTTTTGATGACCTAACATTACCACTGGTTGCCCGCCCAAACGACCTACACCACCAACTAAGGCTGGATCGTCACCACCGCAGCGATCGCCATGTAACTCCATCCATTCATCACTAATGGCCTGAATGTAATCAAGAGTACTAGGGCGACGAGGATGACGAGCTACTTGCAGGCGCTGAGACGGTGATAAATTACTAAAAATTTCCTCCCGTAGTTCCATAGCCCGTGCTTCTAGTTTGCGAATTTCACCAGAAACATCAACGCCATTTTCTTCTGCAAGTTGCCGAATTTGATCAATTCGGTTTGCCAGTTCTGCTAGTGGCTTTTCAAAATCTAACAGTAGTGGTTTGCGCTCGGTAGTTGCCATCGTACAAGTTAAGAGTGTTGAGTGTGGAGTTATTTAAGGTGGGGATGTAGGGCATGGACTATAGGCTGTGATTTACTTAGAAGTCCTAGTTAACGACTAAGGACTCAACTAGCAGTGGTCTAAAACCGTGTTTGATTGATGCTTGACCAATCTGCTCCATTTTGTCTACGGTAATCTGATTCCGCCCCCAAGAAAAGTTCGTGTATAACTTCTCAAATTCCAGCAGCATCGATTCGGCAAAACAAGCAAACAACTGGCGGGCTGGCACATCCATATTGACTATTTTCATAATCTTCCAGTCAATATCAAGAGAATGTTCGACAATCCCACCGTTTAGAACGTGGACACCAGGATATTGAATTTTAGTCGCTAAGTTTTTCGGATAGCCGCCATCAATCAGCAAAGAAGGCCGCTTCAAGACTTGAAAATCAATTTCCATGCTTTTGGGCATACTAGCAACCCAAACTACAATATCAGCTTCAGGTAATGCTTCATCCAAAGCCATGATTTTTCCTCGCCCCAGTTCGTCTTGTAGGTCTTTGAGACGTTCATGATTGCGGGCGATGAGCAAAAGTTCCTTAACATCTGTTCTGGCATCTAGCCAGCGTGTAACGGCGCTGCCAATATCTCCCGTTGCGCCACATATAGCAACAGTCGCTTTCGACAAATCAATTCCTATTTGTTTCGACGCTTGTTCCACTTGGCGACAAATAATGTAAGCCGTGTGAGTATTTCCGGTGGTGAAGCGTTCAAACTCTAGTTTGATATTGCGGACTTGGCTAAACTGCTCTAATTTAAAGTTCTCAAAAATAATTGAGGAAAATCCCCCTAAAGCAGTGATATTTATGCCATGTTTTTGAGCATGAGCCATAGCGTTGAGAATTTTGCGTGTTGCGGCCTTGATGCGGCGATTAGCCAACATTTCCGGCAAAAAACAAGATTCTACATACCGTCCTTCAATTGTCTGCCCAGTTATACTGGTAACTGTGATTTCATCGACAATTTGCGGCGGGGCGCTGCACCAAAAATCTAGCCCTTGATCGGCATATTCTGGATAACCCAATTCTTTGGCTACCGATTGAGCGTGTTCTAAACTAGTCAAATGTCCAATTAGACCAAACATGTATTGATGTATTAGGCGTGTGCTTTGTCGAAAGCGTTGAATAAGTGGGCAAGAATTAAATACCAATTCGTAATTCGTAATTCGTAATTCGTAATTTGTAATTCGTAATTTGTAATTCGTAATTCGTAATTCGTAATTCGTAATTCGTAATTCGTAATTAAGAAAATCCGACTCTATCCTAGTTTCCCAGATGGTATCTGTCGGATTATCATTTCAAATTGATCAAATCCTGAAAAAGAGGAAACAAAGCGTAAGATGCATCAGGGTGACAGGCAATGCTCAATTGCAGGTTTTAATGACTCAGCACTTAATTAAGCGGCGGTGAGTCCGTAGGCTGACATTTTCATGATGTCTCTGGTAGTGAAGCCAATGTTATTCAAAGTTTCACCGTACTGAATCATGAAGTCTTCGACCAAAGCTTCTTTTTCCATTGCTAAGACGTGAGCATCATCTGCGACTTCGTTGAGCATTCTCCAAACAATGGGCAGGTTTTGGCGATTAGCTGCTTCTAATTCCTCTTTGGATTCTGCAAAGTTTTCTTTTAACCAAACTTCCCCAAAGTTGAGGTGACTGTATTCATCTTTTACTACTCCCTCTGTGATTTTACGGGCAAAATCATCGGCTACGGGAATGTAGATGTTGTATGCTGCGATCGCAAAGCATTCAATAATCAAAGATTGAATCAGTAAGCAAGTCACTACTTGACCTTCAGCCGCCGCTTTCTGGAAATTTTCGTGTAGTCCACTGAAAAACTTCTGAGCAAAGGGCATATCTGGTGTTACCGACAGATTCCGCCCACAAGCTTCAAAACCCTTTTTGTGGCGACTTTCCATTTTCGATAACCGAATCAGTTCATCTTTAAGCTCTGGGAGCATTTCTCCCAATGTGATGTAATTGTCATGAGCTTCTTGTTCGCCTTCAATCACAATCGCATTAATGCGGCTGTAGGCATCTTTGTATTCTTCGGTCTGAAAATCAATTTTTAATTCGGCTGCAAGTTGTTGCATGGTATGTTTACTCCTGTAAACTTGAATCATTTGATACAAAAATTCGATTTTACCTATTTATTAAGGTTAATCATCGCTATGGTTTAATTTAACTTAACAAGTCACTATGTTATAGATTAGCTTTTGCTGGGGGCAATGCTCTAGTAATAGAACACAAATGCTTTAACGCTCAACTCATGTCCAAAACCAACTGGAATCTAAAATCTACCAATTTCTTGAGATTAGGAGTGCTGGTATTGGGGGCATTTATTGTCTTATTACCGTTGCTCGTGGTCTTTATCACCTCTTTTGCACCTCCAGGGGCTATTTTAGAAGTTTCACCTAAAACTAAGTGGTCTTTAGCTAATTACCGTGATGCTTGGGAGCGAGGTAAATTTTTACTCGCGTTTGCTAATTCTACCTTAGTCGCGATCGCTGTGACGGGTTTTCAAATGGTAACATCTGCATTAGCTGGTTACGCCCTAGCCAGATTGAAGTTTCGCGGTAAACAAGCGCTGTTATTAATTGTCTTGGCTACTTTGGTCATTCCCTTTCAATTATTGGTGATTCCCATCTTCCTAGTTTTAAAGTGGGGACACCTGATAAACACTTACGGGGCGCTGATTTTACCAACTGCTGTCAATGGCTTTGGGATTTTCTTGTTACGTCAGTATTTCCAGACAATTCCCGTAGAGTTGGAAGAAGCAGCAACTATCGATGGGGCGAACCGGCTGCAAATTCTGTGGCGAGTCATGTTACCTTTAGCACGTCCCGCCCTGGTGACGCTATTCCTGTTTACCTTTATTGCTGAATGGAACGATTTGTTTAAGCCTTTGGTATTTACGACACGACCGGAATTAAGAACTGTGCAATTGGCTTTAGCAGAATTTCAAGAACAATTCACGAATAATTGGCCGCTGATGATGGCTGCTGTCACCATAGCGACTGTGCCGGTGATGGTGCTATTCCTTATCGGTCAACGTCAGTTTATACGCGGTATAGCCGCCACAGGGATTAAGAATTGAATAGGGAATAGGGAGTGGGGAGTGGGGAGTGGGGAGTGGGGAGTGGGGAGTGGGGAGTGGGGAGTGGGGAGTGGGGGAAAGAGGCAGGGTGCAGGGGGGAAAATTAAGACCCCCCAATGACCAATGACTAATGACCAATGACTAATGACTAATTCGTTTCCTGAATTTGTAGGCGGATTGTGTGTTCAGTACCGCCACTCAGTTGTAATTCCATGATTTCACCACCGAGGGGTTCGATGCAAGTCAGGAGCGATCGCAGGTTGGGTGTACTTGCACCAGTATCGACATATAATCGATCTGCTAAATTACCGATGCGTTTCCAAGTCATGTACAACTTGGCAATGGTTTGTTCTATCTGTGAGGCTTGATTGACTAAATCGGCGGCTATACTCAAACAGCCAATCCTTTGCGCTTCTTCTAACGCTGTTTCAATGTCAATATCCGCCTGTGTCAGTGCTTGGACTTGGGCGGCTGATTTGAGATATTTAGCTAAATGACGCGCCTCTGAAGTTGCTTGTTTGAGAGTATCAACGTCAGGATTAGCTGCTATTTCGGTGTGAATGATCTTCTGGTGTGATTCTGGCAGTTTTTCCATTTCCTTCACCAGAGGGGCAATGTAGCGCGAGGGAAGGGAGTTGTCGGCTGCTTTTACCTTGACTGATTCTGGTAATAACTCTGAGGACATAGCCGTCCATTCGTCTGTGAGTTGGCGCACTTCTCTTCTGGTAATCTGGTCGCCTTTTTGGGCGGCTTCACTCACCATCTGTTGGACTTCTGGGACGGCTTTGGAGGTTTCAATAAATGCCCGTTTGCTAAAGTTATTCACTGAAGTTGGGTCAAGTTTGCCTTCTTCGAGGAGAGTATCAGCGCTATTAGCTAGTTGAATCCAGGCGTAAGCTTGACTTTTACTAATTTCGTGTTCTTTGAGCCATCGCAGAAATCCCGTACCTCTGCCGTCACCACCTCTTTTTTCGCGGTCACGGATAGCCCGTAATATTCGCCCCCGCCAGATTTCAGTTTGCAGGTCAAAGCGATCGCATACCTGCCATGCTACATCCAGTTGTTCTTGAAAATCTGACTCTAAAATCTCTTCATCTTCTGGATCTGGAAGTTCAAAGCTGAGGTCGGCTGGTTGTTGCAAAGCCGCAGCTAGGTCGTTGATGGATTCGGTATCTTGCACAATTGATAGCTAACTAGTGTATGCGATTTTCTTTGGCACTGCTCGGAGTGCGATCGGCTTATTATTACACATTTTTGTAATACATGAAACCTTACCCCAACCCTCTCCTTAGTAAGGAGAGGGAGCCGGAGGGGGAGTTTTTTCTATCTAGGCTTGATTGCCAGTTTTAGCGGTAATTTTAGCTAACAGATGACTGACTTTTTGCGCCCTTTCAGGTTGTCGCTGTTTTTGTAATAAGGATTTGGCTTGTTCTAGATTTTCTTTGGCTTTTTCTGGTTGATTTTCCTCCATGAATATATTTGCTATCCGCAGATAAGCATCAGGATTTTTGGGACTGCTGCGAATTACTTCTTGGTATAATTCTGTTGCTTCTTTGACATTACCTTTTTCTTTTAAAATGTCTCCCAATAATAAGCGAACTACGTCATTAGTCGAGTTGTTGGAAATTACTTTGCGAAAAGCTACTTCAGCCGCAGGGTAATCTTTTTGTTCATAAAGTTTTACTCCTTTTTGGAAAGAGTTTAAAGTTACCAAAGTTTTCCACGAGAAATAACCGAGAATTGTCAAAGCGATCGCCACTGGAATTATGGCAAAAATATCTGTGGTTTTAAAAGTTTCTAACATAGATTTAGGCTAAAAGACAGGCGATAGGGAACATAATATATTCGAGGTAAAAAAGTTTCCAGATAAATTGGTAGAAATCAGCGATCGCACTTTTATCTTCTAAGTCTACGCCTAAACTTCGCATCCACATTCCAGCCAACACAATTAGATGAGTAATGACTAAAAATGCTGGATTAATGTCTGGAAAGTTCAGCACACCCACTAACATGATTCCCAAATAGCAAACAGTTAGCACCCACAGCGCCAAATTAAATACTGCTTGTGGTCCGAGTTGGAGCGTGAAAGTCGTGATATTGTAAAGGCGATCGCCTTCCATATCGGGGATATCTTTAAAGATAGCGATCGCAAAGGTAAACACTAAAACAAATATTGTCAGTACCCAAACCGCCGGGGGAATTGCGGGAGTTTGTCCTAATGCCCAATTAAAATGTAAAAATAGCCCCAAATTTACAATAGTTCCCCGCACTGAAAAGATACAAAGTGCCGCCCAAAAGGGAAATTGCTTCAAACGAATCGGTGGTAAAGAATAAGCAGTACCAATAGCCAAACTCGAAGCCACCAAGCCTAACAAAAAAGGACCAGTTAGCCAAGCCACAACCAGCGCCAAAACGCCCATAATTATGACAATTAACTGCCCTTGCTTCTGCGAAAATTCCCCTGATGCTAGAGGTAAGTGAGGTTTATTAATCTTATCAATCGCAACATCCTCTAATTGATTCAAACCCACAATATAAACATTGCCACATAAACAGGCAGTCAAAGCACCCAGAACAGGAATTAGTTGCTCATTAGAGAAACCAGTCGCGGAGATAGCAACAGCAATTAAATACAAACTCCACACACTCAAACTCGTACCAATAATCGTGTGTGGGCGGGAAAACTTCCAAAAAGCATAAAGCCAATTACTTTGAAAATTAGAAGATTGACCAGAAATTTGATTCATAAAAATTGTAGATGAAGGAATAGGGAATGGGGAGAAGAGGCAGGGGAGCAGGGTGCAGGGAGCAAGGGGGAGTGAGAAATTACTTTAAACTTCCGGTGACTCAACAATCGTTCCGTTCCTCTTCTCCCCTGCACCCTGCCCCCTGCCCCCGTTCCTCTATTTAGTCCCCGACAACAAAGCAAACCGAATCAACCCACGTTTATAACCGTCACTCATTAATCCCAGAGACAATGCACCTTGAATAGTTTCCCAACCAGAAGTGAGTAACCCGAAAAGCGCCTGGGGAGTAAAAGCCGAATCAATCACAAAATCCCAAAAAGGAGCCACAGCAGTTGACCAATCAGCCGTGCGAAGATTATTTAAAGGAAGTTGACGAGCGATCGCCTCATATTCAGGTAACGAAATCACGTAGGGTAGACAATATACCCGATAAATCTCTTGCAAATGCTTTTGTTCATCAGCCGTCAATGGTGAATTATCCGTGGGACGATGACACCAAGTCACCACAATCAGCTTTCCACCAGGCTTTAAAACTCGATAGCACTCTTGCAAAAACTTCGTTTTATCTGGCATGTGTTCACCACTTTCCAGTGACCACACCAAATCAAAAGAATCGTCAGCAAAAGGCATTGCTTGAGCATCTGCAACTTGAAACCGACATCTACCACTCAAACCGGCATATTGGGCGCGTTCGTTGGCTCTAGCGGCTTGTACTGGACTTAAAGTAATTCCTGTGGCTTCAGCCTTAAATTTACCTGCTAAATAAAGAGAACTACCGCCGATACCACAACCCACATCCAGAATGTTTTCTGCTGTTTCTACCTCAGCCCATTTGAGTAATTCTTCGATTAAATCAATTTGAGCCAGTCGCCGCTCTTTTTTTTGGCTACCATCTGCGCCGTAATAGCCGTGGTGCATGTGTTCACCCCAAATCTGTTCCCACAGACCAGAGGAAGCGTCATAAAATTGCTGTATTTGCTGGTATAGTGTTTCACTCATGAAGAAAGCAGTGTTAAAACAATGCCGAATTTAAATAAACATACTGGTAGGCTACCATGTGTGTTTTTAATTGAATAGAAGAGTGTTTTTGCTTTTAGGGGTGTTAAATCAGTGAACAGTGAACAGTGAACAGTGATCAAGGCATCAGGTGTGGGATTTCAACCCAATTATGTTTCTTGACTGATAACTGATAACTGATAACTGATGTATCGTACCTGGAATAACTTGTAAGTATTTATCTTGTTATGACCGTTTCTCGCACAGTTTGCTTGGGATTTTTAGCTGTGATCACCGTGGGGACTATCCTGCTGATGATGCCTTTCTCTACTAGCAGTGGGACTTGGAATGACCCCATTGTGGCGCTATTTACAGCCACCTCCGCCGTTTGTGTGACGGGGTTAGCTGTCGCTGATACTGGGACTGATTTTTCTTTTTGGGGTCAGTTGTGTATTTTGCTGTTAGCTCAAATTGGCGGCTTGGGGTACATGACAACCACCACCTTTTTGATTATGCTCGTGGGGCGGAAATTTAACCTGCGGCAAAAAATCGCCATTCAGCAAACTTTAGACCGACCGGGAATGAGTGGTAGTTCTCAAATTATTCGCTCAATTATTGCCACAACTATTATCTTTGAAATAACAGGCATTTTGTTACTTCTCCCGGCATTTATTCCCGATTTTGGCTGGAGTCAAGGACTTTGGTTTGCGACTTTTCATAGTATTTCGGCTTGGAATAATGCTGGGTTTAGTTTGTTCTCAGATAGTTTAGTGGGATATCAGTCATCTGGGTTAGTAGTTTTCACGATTACCATGTTGATCATTTTTGGTGGTATTGGTTATCAGGTAATATTAGAAGTGTATCTTTGGGTGCGCGATCGCCTGCTCAAAAAAACCACTAATTTCGTATTTTCTTTAGATTTTAAAGTCGCATCTAGCACAACTTTAATCCTTCTCTTCGTCGGCACAATCGCATTTTTTTTCATAGAGACAAAAAACCAAGAGACATTCGGCTTACTGAATTTACCTACTCAGTTACTAGCAGCTTGGTTTCAATCGGTTACAACCAGAACGGCTGGTTTTAATAGCATTGATGTCGGTAAAATGACAACGGCTGGGTTATTTATTACCATTGCTTTCATGTTTATTGGGGCTAGTCCCAGTGGCACAGGAGGAGGGATAAAAACTACAACCTTGAGAGTTCTCACCAGCTGTACCAAATCAATTCTTCAAGGCAAAGAAGACGTTTTATTATATGAACGCAAAATCGCCATATCTTTAATTTTAAAAGCTGTTGCGGTTTTAGTTGGTTCTGTGGCTATGGTACTGTTGTCTACAATTTTAATTTCTCTCACAGATCCAGAATTAAATTTTATTCAACTGCTGTTTGAAGTGGTCTCAGCCTTTGCGACTGTAGGGCTTTCCACCGGAATCACGAGTAGCGTGTCAGTACCAGCCAAGCTAATTTTAATAGTCACAATGTATGTGGGAAGAGTCGGGGTTTTACTGCTAATGGCTGCTGTACTAGGAGACCCCCGCCCCAGTCGGGTACACTATCCTGAAGAAAGTTTACTTGTGGGATAGGTGTTAATTAATGGCTAATTAATCCTTCGATCCCAGTAACATCAACTGATAAAATATGAATGAGTAGGCAAAAAACTAACACTTTTACCAAATTTTAGTGTAATCATTTTTACGCTAAAATTAGGCAGTGAAAATAAGGATAACAAATGTGAATCTGTCATCAATAGGCTTTTTTCGCAGTTTGCGTCGAGATAACCACCAATTTGCGGTAATTGGGTTAGGTCGTTTTGGTAGATCAGTATGTTCAACGTTACACAAATTGGGTTATCAAGTACTAGCAACAGATGTAGATGAAAAGCTAGTATCAGATGCATTACATGAAGAAATGGTTGGTCATGCTTTACAGCTAGACTCAACTGAACCAGCCGCACTTAAAGAAGCAGGAATATTTGAATTTGATACGGTAATCATTGCCATTGGGAACTACATTCAAGAAAGTATCATTACTACTTTAAATGTCAAAGAGGGTGGTGTACCTCATGTAGTGGCTAAAGCTTCTAGTGAAGTTCACCGTAAGCTGTTGAAACGAGTGGGTGCAGATCATGTAGTTTTTCCGGAATATGAAGCAGGTTGTGCCTTAGCGCGATCGCTTACTCAACCATCTATTTTAGACCGATTTGATCTCGACCCAGAGAACAGTATTGTCGAGATGATTGTCCCGGATGAATTCCACGGTCGAACAATCTCCGAACTGCAACTGCGTAACCGCTATGGCTTGAATTTACTAGCCGTGAGTCAGGATGGCAAATTTAAAATCAATCCCGAACCCACTAAACGTCTAGAACGGGGTTCAGCAATGGTAGTTATTGGCCATAACAAAGATATTAATCGGTTGCCAATTTGAATCAGATCAATGGAAGATAGGAATTACACTTATATATGGGTGTAAAAAACCAGTTGAAACAAGTTTGCTTTTTTGAATGTTTATGGATTTAATACTTGAAGATTTGGCAGCAATTGATAATAAACTTTCGCAACGTTATATTGAGCTTGACCCCGGCGGATATTTTATTATCTATTTAGATCGAAGCGCGGGGTTAATTTACGCCAAGCATTTCACTAATATCATTGATGAACAAGGTTTAGCCGTCGATCCCGAAACCGGTAAGGTAATTCCGGCTAGGGGGAAAGTGGAACGAACTCACACAACGGTTTTTAGTGGAAGGACGGCTAAGGAACTGGGAATCAAGATTTTTGAAGAAACTCAGCCCTGTCCAGTCACTCAGTTAGACCATGCGGCTTATTTAGGGCGCGAATTTGTCCGGGCTGAGGTGGCTTTAGTGTCAGGGCAAGAGTATATTCAAGATTGAATCAGTGAACAATTAGTTGATAACTGTTCACTGATAACTGATAACTGTTACAGTTAACCCTCAGATGATCGTTGGTTGATCTGGTAAACAAAGTAAGTAGCCATCGGGATCACGGTAGCGGCGATTAAAAGTCCTACTACCCAAGCAGTAGCGTTACCTTGATCCGTATCTTCGGCTTTGGTAAATGTACCTTCTACCTGTACAGTGTCAATAACTATCGGTGGACCTGGATCGGGTTCCCCAGAGAGGACGGCGACCAAGCGATCGCTTGCATCCACAAACGCTTGGTTGTATTTATTACCGTCCCTTATTGGTATACCCAGAGTTTCTGAAACCACACTTTCGGCGATAGAGTCAGTCAACAAGGGCTTAACTGATTCACCAGTCACAATAGCAGTACCGTTAGTCACAGTGTCCAGTACCACCAATGTTTGATTAGCTTGTGCTGCTGGTGTCGGAAACCATTTTTCAAACAGTTCTTGAGTAAAACTTGCTGGGGTTTCACCATAATCGAGGCGACGAATCGTCACAAATCTGACTTCGTTACCTGTTTTTTTGGCTAAATCCTCAAAGGTACTGTTGATTTTACCTTCGTTGACGCGACTAATAATGTCACTTTGATCTAAAACCCAATTGCTTTCGGTGAGGTTGGGGATTTGATATACACCTGTAGCTAATGCAGGTGAGACAAACACTGAAGCACCCAGAACTACCATCAGTAAGGGTACAATTAGCCGAAGTAGGTATTTTTTAATGCTAAGTATTTCGTTAAGGATCTGTTTCATCAGATGATCTCTTTAAGACAGGCTTGCACCAAAAATACTACAGAACCAAGGTCAAAATCACCTGATTTACACATCTATTCAATTTTGGCTGTATTCAGCAGTCTATTTTTCCTGTGATCATATATCTTACAGCTAGTCTTGGCGATGAGCGATCGCGCCGTTTGCTTCTCCTGTGGTTTAAGCTACGGTGTACACACAAATGATTAAATTTACTCAAAATCCTTATTTGTAGGGTGTGTTGTCGCGTAGCGCAACGCACCATCATTTGTTTCATCTAGCAAAAAAACCAATCCCTATTGAATAACCCTCTTAACTCACCCTTTATTTCTAATTCGCTTCAGGTCTTCCCAAAACTCTTCTCTCGTTACTTTAGCTAAAGTTTCCTTTCTTTCCTGTGTATAGTCACCGCTTCCCCATCCATCTTGTTGTAAAAAGCGAATAGCATCTACTTGACCCAAATTTTCTACTAAAACCTGATAACCTTTATTTCTCAACTCAATTGGTGTCATCATTTGTTTTCCTCTTAATTCAAATAAGAAAACCTAATCAAAATAGATAGGGATGTTCAAACTATATTGCAGGCAGGTTTTAGCTCGGATGGACTCAATGCAATTTATACTGGATTAATTGTATTCATTATGGCAAGGAAGATTTATGGTTGTGTTTAATTGATTCAGTAGTTACAAAGCAACCGCATCTAAATGGATTACTATATTTGACTCAGCATTCTACCCAGATTCTTTAGATGAAGCTAAAATGCTCTATGAAAAAGTTTTGGAACGCTTTACAGAATTGGTAAATCAAGCGGAAAGTTCTGCAAACTTACTTGAACTTATTACACAAGATCCTGATCCGCTACGAATTCAACTTCTTAGAATATTTCGCAGGTACGTATCACCTGATACTTCAGTTGAAATGATTAAGAGGAAGACAAAAATATTGAGTATAATTGATGATTTTGGTGATAGATTCCGTAATTTAGATGAGGTTAGGAAAAAATTAAAAGCTCGCCCAATCCCTGATGAAGCTCTGATGGCAATTCTTTTAGAACAGAAGACACGAGGACAAAAAGGTTATGACTTGACAGAAGCTTTTTTCTCACATTTTCGTAAAACATTTGGAGAACATTACCTAATTCAAGGACCGATTCGGGGTGGAAGAGATGTAATGCTTAATGAGGTTTTAGATAATTGGGAAAGTAAAACTCCAGCTGATATTCTGATATCTCGATTAGATGGAACCCCATTGGTAGTTGGATTTTCTCGTTATGACTCTGACAGAGGAGGCTCGCAAGAAGATGATCGAACAGGTGGTAATCGAGATAAAATAACAGATATTTTTAAATATGCTGATACCTATGAAGTCCCTTTAAAAGTGTTTTTTCTGAATGATGGACCAGGATTACTTCTAGGTTCTATGTGGAATGATTACGCTAGCATGGAAAACAATGGTAACGGTAGAGTAATGGTGTGTACCCTGAAAATGCTTGACGAGAGATTTACAAAAGATTGGCTTGAAAGTTAAGTTGATTATTCCAATCTTTTATCGCAGTATCAGAGATTAACTCTAACTCAGGTGTTTCCTCAAAATACAAATCCAGACCAGTCTGTAAAATTCGATTTGTATTTATTAAGCTTTGTTGTTCATATTTAATAGAATTATTTCCATTAACGAAATCGCCCATTGCTTCGGTTCCTTTAACTAAACGTTGAACTATTGTAGTTATAGCTAGTGATGAGTTATCAATGGCTATCCATTTTCTACCTAGCTCTTCCGCTACGGCGGCAGTAGTTCCACTTCCAGCAAAGGCATCTAGAACAAGGTCTCCTGGGTTAGATGAGGCTAGAATGATTCTTTTGATCAAATCTAAATTTTTTTCTGTGGGATAACCAGTAATTTTTATATTTTGATTGTGAGCATCCTTAAAATTCAGCCAGATATCTTGAACGGAAATACCTTGACTATTATCTAAATAAACTTTTCTTCTGGGATTTCCTGTAGAAGACCAGTAAATTTCTCCTCGTGTATCCATTTCATCTAAAGTTTGAGGAGTATACTGCCAGTGTTTACCAGGTGGTGGTAGCATTCCTCTCCAAGATTGACCTGTTGCGCCTTTTCTTACACCTGGAGCATGAATAGGAACTTTTTTATAAATTCTTCCTGTGTGTTCTTCAACATATTGATACTCCTTTTTTGCAGTATTTTCAGTCCAAGGATCAAATTGCTGATTCCATACATAATTTTCTGTTTTTGTATAAAATAGAATATAGTCTGCAATGTTTCCATACTGGTTACGTGTATAGTTTTTAGGATTACATTTTTTTCTAGTAATCCAATTGCGAAAATTTTTGGTTCCAAAAATTTCATCCATTATAATTTTTACAGCACAAGCCATATTTTCATCTAGATGCACATATATTGAACCTTCTTCAGATAAAAGTTCTCTTAATAAAATAAGGCGTTGGCGGATAAATTCTAAATATTCTGCACCTTCCATTATGTCATGATAAGCATGGTCTCTTTTTCGTGACTCAAAACTACTCCCAGTTGCGTAAGGGGGATCAATATAAATTAACCCTACTTTACCAGCAAGAGCTTCATTCTTTATTAATGAACTAAGAACCCTTAAATTTTCACCATAAATTAATTGATTTATTGGGTTTTTATCTACGCGAATTATACGCCGAAGTCTCGCAGGTTGAGTCTTGAGTATCTCTTCTACAGGGATTTTTCCTTCATATTCTAGGCGGAATGATATTGTATTTTGTTTTTTACTTTTAGTACCATTTTTTTTTGTTATGCCTGTTGCCATTTTAACTCCTATTTTTACTTTAATTAATTTTAATTGTGGTCAATTCCCATAAAATCATCTAAATCTTGTTTTTTAATCCGCCAAACTCTTGGTCCTATTTTTGTAGCTTTAAGACGATTTGATGATATCCATCGTTGTACAGTCCTTTGGTGAACACGAAGAAGATTAGCCACTTCATTAGTTGTCAGAAATGAGATTTCATCTTCATTATTGTTGTGTTGTACATCTTCGAGCATTTGTCGCTTTTGTCGTTAGAGTCGTATAGTATCGTTAATTGTAATGTTTGACAAGACCTTGAGCCACCACACCAACGGCGCGTTTTCCGATAGATACCCTCGAATCGGAACAATCATGGTAGTTCTGCAACAAGCATAATAATTATGTATAAATTAGGCTGCGTGGTAGTTGATAGCGATCGCTCATCCAAATGAGAAATGCCGCAAAATATAGATATTGGATTCAACAGATAATTAACCATGACTGAAGCCAAGTCAACGCGTACAGTATACCGGGGAAGAATTTTTCCAGAAATTCAGTGGACAGAACACCAGAAAGCCCAATGGAAAGCTGAACGCCAAGCATTTAAAGAGCGTTGTCAGTCAATTTTTGCTCAAATACAACCAGAATTAATCAAAACTTACCATAACTGGTACATGGCAGTTGAACCTGAAAGTGGAGAATATTTTATTGACGAAGATATCTTAGTAGTTGCACAGAAAGCACATCAAAAATACCCGAATATGAGGCTGCAAATTTTCCGCATTAATGAAACTGGGGCGTGCGGTAGGATATGATTTTGGGCAAATTTGGTGATGAGGATGAATTATTTTTTGCAACAGAGTTGATAACTGCTGACAGATTAAAAATATCAGTAGATGCACTTTTTGATAGGAATCAACGTGAATTTGTGATGTGGTAAAACTTGGTAATATAACCTACTTGTATTTTCAGCAACCCCTACTTACAAAAAGTAAAAATAGAAAACTAAGTCCTCTGTTTAGTGAGAATATTCGTTGCTAATTGTGATAGAAAATTCGATATCACCAAGTCGCGTTGCAGCCCATTTATGAGAAAGTTGAATTTCCGCAGTTGTTACAACCTCAACTAAACTCTGGCTCAAGTTATTCTTACTTTCTTGAAAACCCCCAATTGTCTTCTTGCTTTCTTCATCCGTTAGTTCAATCCACACCGAGCGCGAATCAGAGAGTTCGTCGATTATTATTTTTTTATCTGACTTCATTAAAGTTGGCTCCTCATGTTATGGTAATGACAGAATTGTAGTAGAAAATTAGAGATAATTTCCCTATATTGGGTAAAGTCTCAAGAGGGTTAAATCAGGACCTAGATAGACTGAAACTATTGCTATATATACTTTTTGATAATCATTTTTCTGTAAAAAAATTTAGACCTAACTCGCACGGGAGATGTGGCGGTGGATATGTCGTTAGGAGTGTTAATATTAGGATAATTTATCACTAAATTAAAGGGTTTTAATTTAAGATGAGAAGACATGATTTCAATCGCATGAATCAAGTAATTGATTCACTGCTTTTGCCTCTTCTTCAACTTCCATTGGATGATATTCTTCCCAGTTGGATGTATGAGGAATTTAGAGCAGAAAGGAGGACTAAAGTCCTCACTACCAACTTCTAATTATTTAGTTAGTTGGGAAAAAAGGGTTTCCCAGTGTATGACAGGTGGTCTTGCTCCTTTGTTGACTAAGTTAAAGGCTTTGTTGGCTGTGGATGAGTAAAAAATAGACTCTACACACGCAGCAGCTACGTCTATGCGGCTTGCATCTCCGGCTAATTGGTCGCCATTTTCTACTACTACGCCTTGCTTTCCGCCTGTCTTGGCTTTGAGTAAGGTGTTGAGGTCGTAGGATGTGTAAGGACCATCAATTAAGCGTCCTGGACGAATAATTGTATAGGGTATTCCAGAGTTGATGATGGCTTGCTCTCCTTTTTCTTTGGCATCAAGGACACCAAAGGCGTTGAGAATATTAAAAGGTGGTTGGTCTTTGCGGTGAATTCCCACTGAAGAGACGAAAACAAAGCGTTTTAGCTGGGGAGGTGCGACTGATACTAAGTTGCTGACTCCTTCCGCATCTACTTTTGGGGGGTTATTCTTCGCTGTGCGATCGCGATATTCTGAATCAATTAAAATTCTTCCCCATTCGAGTAAGTTGGGTTTGGGTTCAAATTCCCATCGTTCAGAAGGAAAGGCAGTAGTCCCAGTACAACAGATAATATAGTTAATATCCTGCATGGCTGGGGGCAGTGTGCTGATATCGCGAATATCACCCACTGCAATTTCTACTTTTTGATTAAACATTTTTGCGGCTTTGGCGGCGTTGCGGGTGAGGATACGAACTTTCATCCCCTTTTCTAGCAAGTTAGCTGTGACAAGTTGACCTACGCCACCAGTAGCACCAGCAATTAGGACTAAATCTTCAACTGAGGCTGTTACATTAGTCATAAACTGAATTTAAGATAGTTAATGCTAATCTAGCCAATACTTTGAGCGTAATGTTTCTGTCTAGAGAAAGCATCCCATACAAAAACCCGGTCATAATAACCGGGCTTTTGTTCAAGGAGGTGGGGATATGTTCCCCGAAAAGTTATAGAAGTTCTGTATAAATCGCCGTACTGATAAGTAATACCACCACAGCCCAAACAATTCCGGAAAAATAGCAAAATTTTTTCGGACAGATTAAAGAGTTTCTCTCAGCCCTCAGACCCAATACCCATTACCCTGGAAAATGTACTAGAATCGATGACTTGAGTCATAAAGAGAGCAATCATGGCATCCATCCGCGAGTTGCACGAACAACTAATTAAAAAAGAATGTTCTGCTGTTGAAATTACCCAAGAAGCTTTAGACCGTATTCAAGCATTAGAACCGAAATTACACAGTTTCTTACACGTAACGACAGAGAAGGCATTAGAGCAGGCTCGTGCTGTGGATGCCAAAATCGCTGCTGGTGAAGAAATCGGACTACTGGCGGGGATTCCAGTTGGCATTAAAGATAATTTGTGTACTCAGGGGATTCCAACTACTTGCGCTTCTCGAATTTTAGAAAATTTTGTGCCGCCTTATGAATCAACCGTCACCCAAAAATTGATTGATGCTGGGGCGATAATCATCGGCAAAACCAATTTAGATGAATTTGGCATGGGTAGTTCTACAGAAAACTCTGCCTACCAAATGACAGCTAATCCTTGGGACATATCACGGGTTCCCGGTGGTTCTTCTGGAGGTTCGGCGGCGGCGGTGGCGGCTAATGAATGTGTTGTGTCTCTGGGGACTGATACTGGGGGTTCTATTCGACAACCTGCGGCTTTTTGTGGTGTGGTGGGGATGAAACCAACTTATGGACTGGTTTCTCGCTATGGTTTGATTGCTTATGCTTCATCTTTGGATCAAATTGGACCATTGGGACGCACAGTGGAAGATACCGCTATAGTATTGAATGCGATCGCAGGTTACGATCCCAAAGACTCTACTAGCCTGAAAGTGGAAATCCCCAACTACGTCGCCAGCTTAAAACCAGATTTCAAAGCTAGAGGAAAGCTGCGAATTGGGGTGATTAAAGAAACCTTTGGGAATGGTTTAGACTCTGTTGTGGAAGAAGCTGTAACTAAAGCCATAGCTCAATTACAAAGTTTGGGAGCCGAGGTTCATATTATTTCCTGTCCCAATTTCCGCTACGGCGTACCCAGTTACTACATCATTGCACCATCGGAAGCATCAGCAAATTTGGCTCGTTACGACGGTGTAAAATACGGATTCCGGGCTGAGGATGCAGATAATCTGCTATCTATGTACACTCGTACCCGTTCCACTGGTTTTGGTACAGAAGTTAAACGCCGAATTATGATTGGTACTTACGCCCTTTCGGCTGGCTATTATGACGCATACTATCTGAAAGCTCAAAAAATCCGCACCCTGATTAAACAAGACTTTGAAAAAGCGTTTAAGATGGTCGATGTTTTAGTTTGTCCTACTGCTCCCAGCACAGCATTTAAAGCCGGGGAAAAAATTAGTGATCCTTTAAGTATGTACTTAAATGACTTGATGACTATTCCCGTAAATCTGGCAGGTTTACCCGGCTTAAGTGTCCCTTGTGGCTTTGATGCACAGGGATTACCCATTGGATTACAGCTAATTGGTCAAGTGCTGCGAGAAGACCAACTATTTCAGGTAGCTTATGCTTATGAGCAATCCACTAGTTGGCTGCTGAATCAGCCACAAATATAAGTGCTGAGTTATTTTTAGTCAAAACCCCTGTAGAGACGTTCCATGGAACGTCTCTACATTTAAATTCATACTTGGTTTCAGCAACGCCTCAAACTTAGACACAAAAAGGGTTTTAACCCACTCCCCACTCCCCACTCCCCACTCCCTCGGTTACTGAGCGTAGTCGAAGTAACTCCCCACTCCCTACTCCCTACTCCCTACTCCCTACTCCCTACTCCCTACTCCCCACTCCCTACTCCCCACTCCCCACTCCCCAGCTATAAGTGCTGAAAGGTGCAGATAATGGGGTGATAGTTGTCGTGTTTTGTTGTTTTGGTGGAGATTTGGGGGTTAATTGGGAATTAAAGACATAAATCAGTCCGACAGCAGCAAGTATTAAAAAAAGCGCATAAGGTAAAAAAACAGGTATGTGTATCTCTGGTCGTTTGTTTAAATTTTGACTCTCAGGCTGAGAGTATTTAGGAAAATCATTAATTATCCAGGTATTTGCCAAAGTTTGACCATCCAATCCCATGGCTTCTGCATAACGACGGATAAATCCTTGAACATAAATAGGTTCAGGTAATATTTCAAAGTTACCTGCATCTAAAGCATTCAATATATGTAGTCTGATATTTGTTTGAATAGCTATTTCTTCTATACTTATGGATTTTTCTTGTCTGAGTCGAAGTAAATATTGAGTTATTTCCTGTAACTGCTCTTTTTGCGCTTCATTTAAGGGCTTCACAACCTACTCCTAGTAATGACTAATATTGACTATGTAAACTAAAATCACTTAATTACGTAAATAGTTTTACCATAAAAAATGTTTATATAAATTTAATTTAAATGGGAAAGTTCTTAACCTCGTTTTCTTAACAAAAATTTATTTTATTCATAACTATTTGTTAAAATATATATCTTAGGACTTAAATTTAAACAAACCGCAGTTTTCAATGCAATTGTGTTTCAAGCTGCTACTAACTGTAGAAATCGTTGTTGTCATTGCCTACATTGCGATTTGTCTAGTTCTGTTTGTGAAGCAGCCTCGGTTCATTTTCTTTCCCTCTAGCGTCATTGAAAGAACACCAGAGTTTTTTAATCTCCTATACGAGGATGTATGGCTACCTGTAACAGCCAATGGTCAAGCGAAACTTATTCATGGTTGGTGGATTAAAGCCCCGCAACCAAATGCTGATGTGTTGCTGTATCTGCATGGTAACGCCATGAATGTGAGCGCCAATGTTGGTCATGCTAATCGACTTCATCAACTAGGATTTTCTGTGCTGCTGATTGATTATCGCGGGTATGGTCGCAGTCAAGGTGACTTTCCTAGCGAAAACCGGGTTTATCAGGATGCAGTTGTCGCGTGGAATTACTTAGTACAAGAGCAGCAGATTCCGCCGGGCAGAATTTTTATTTATGGCCATTCTATGGGGGGAGCGATCGCGATTGATTTGGCTATCAAACACCCAGAAGCTGCCGCATTGATTGTAGAAAGTTCCTTTACCTCGATTGCGGATATGGTGGACTACAGAAACTTGTTTCGGATTTTCCCAGTCAATTTAATTTTGACGCAGCGCTTTGAGTCGATTAAAAAAGTACCGCAGTTAAAAATGCCAGTGTTATTTATTCATGGGACTGCTGATACAACTGTGCCATCTTTTATGAGCCAAAAGCTTTATCACGCTGCGCCCGAACCGAAAAAACTGCTTTTGATCCCAGCCGCAGACCATAATAATACAGCTACTGTTGCTGGTGAGGAGTATGTGCAATGGATCAAGTCTTTTGTGGAACGAGTGAGAACTGACAACTTTACTAGAGGTAAAAATTAAAACTTTTCTGTGGAGTAATTACTTTTAATCCATTGTTATCCATGAATCTCAGGACTTGAACGAGGCGATCGCAGAACAAATATCGGCTTGAACAGCAATTTTTATCTTAATAATATGAGAACATCAGTAAATTCACTAATAACACCGTAATTTTACTAGTTTTCCGAAAAGACCAGATAATTGATCCAGATTAATCCGGATTTTAAAGCCGATAAAGCGACAAATCATACAGATCAACTACTTTTTGTTTGTATATCAGGAGCAACTTTAACCATGACTATGACACCTGTGTATTTGTTTACTATTCCTGGAAATCCTAGCATCAAAATTTCTCAAGATGAATTGCGATCGCTATTAGGTGAAATTGAAGCTGAACTTCATAGCAGTAAAGTCTATCTTCGTGCGATCGCTACATTACAAACCTTGCTGGGTGCTTCAGGAGAACCAATCAAGGTTTTGTTGAAAGCTGTGGGTAGAGAAGCTATTAGTTTGGCATTTCAGCAATTCGCACAACCAGAAAAAGTTAGAGAGGCTAATAGTGTTTCATCAAGTGTTGAAGCCAAAACAGCTAGTGATTCCCCAAGTATAAAAGTAGCTGCGTCAACCAGCACCAGACAGATTAGCGAAGGTGACGCAGCACCAAAAGCAACTGTAACTTCAGAGAAAAGCACGGAAATAAACTCTCCAGGTGCAGCACTGATGAACTGGTTAAAGCCAAATAAAAAATCTTACCAAGCTGAACTAGCCAAACAAACCCTAGCTGCACAACGTAGAGAAATCATGTCTCAAATTGGCGAACAACTTAAACAAGCGCGTCAGTCTCAAGGCCTTTTCTCTGTGCCAACTTAATATTTACACTCATATTCCAATTTATCGGATGGAAGCAATCGAAAATAGCAACTTCGATTTATTGCCAGAAGATACTTTGTTACGTGGATTTATTCGAGTTATGGGCAACACTTTAGGACTAAATGGCACAAATTTAGCCGCTTCTTTACCAGCAGCCGATACAGTGCAATCAATTTTACCTTCTTGGTATAATTCTACGAAGCCTTCTGGGGGATTAGGAATAGATATTCGTCCCATACATTTGTATGTAGGCTATACAGCCCTTGTGGCAGGGGCTGTGGGAGGGGTATCCTTGATTTCTCAGCAAACAAAGACTGGCAGGGTGCTGAATCCAGATATAGTAATTTCCCCGTCTTCGTCTGTTTCGCAATCATCCAATTCGTCTGAAGTCAATGTGAAACCAGGGTTAAAGTCTAATAGTTTTGGTACAGATATTGCCCCGCCAGAAACTTTTTAAACTGGCTATATCAAAGAGTTAAGAAATTTCCACAACTGTAAATCAGTAAAATCTGAAATGGCCATAAATGTGCCAACCTGCTGCAAGGCTAGCGGTTCATGGGTGGAAGCAATGCCAATGGTACGAATACCAGCCCCGACTGCGGCCTGAATGCCAGAGGGAGAATCTTCCAAAGCGATCGCTTGTTCTGCGGCAATTCCCAATTTTTGCAAAGCCACTTGATAAGGTTCAGGATTGGGCTTACCTGCTATACAATCATCAGCTAAAACAATTGTGTGAAAAACTTCAGTGATGCCTAAAACTTCTAGCATGAATTTTGCATTTTGTCTAGGAGCATTAGTTACCAAAGCTCTTTTTAGCTGATGTGTTTTTGTCCATGCTATGAGTTCGGCAAATCCACTCAATGGTTGAAGATTGGGGGACAGTTGTCGGAACAGCACCTCTTTTTCATCGGCCAACTTTTCACCTTCAGCTACTGATAATTGTGGCAAAATATCTTTAACAATTTCTGGGTTTATTCGGCCACTAATCCGAGATTTATAGAATTTATCATCAATTTGAATATCGTAATTCAGCAGCATTTTCTGCCAAGCTTGGTAGTGTATGGGGTCAGTATTGACGATAGTACCGTCTAAGTCAAAGAGAATTGCAGCCAGCATGGTTTTTGGTGAACGTAAATAATTGTTAACTTAATTTACATAGTTTACATGGTTTTTTGTCCTCAATCATTGTACTGGGGTTAATACAGGAATAAAACTGTCTTAAATTCGGAAATCTATACTAAAGACAGGATATAAGTGCATTATTGTCAATATTCCCTGTAAGCAAATGCTCGCCGCTACAAACTTTTTTCGCGTTGATGATTTATTGGTGCAGATTTACAACTCTGAAGTTGAAATGGCAGAGAAAGTTGCCGAAATCGCCCAAAATTATTTACAGCAAGTTCTCCAGCAACAGGAAACCGCAGCAGGTACTGTTAGCCACAGGAAATTCCCAACTCAAATTTCTTGATGCTTTAATCAAGTTGGGTGGTGTAGATTGGTCGCGGATTACCTTATTTCATTTAGATGAATATTTAGGAATTACAGCCGACCATCCGGCCAGTTTCCGGCGATATATGCGAGAACGTGTAGAGACGCGGGTTTCTCCCCGACAATTTCATTATATACAAGGTGATGCGCTGCAACCTCTTGCAGAGTGCGATCGCTACACCAAACTATTGCAAGCCCAACCCATTGATTTATGTTGTCTTGGTGTGGGTGAAAACGGACATTTGGCTTTTAACGACCCCGCAGTAGCCAATTTCCAAGATGCTTACAGCGTCAAACTGGTAAAACTAGATAAAGTCAATCGCCAGCAACAAGTTAACACAGGTCATTTTCCTAATATTGATAATGTTCCCCAGTACGCTTTTACTGTTACTTTGCCCTTGATTTGTGCAGCCAAAAAAATTATTTGTCTAGCACCAGAAAAACGCAAAGCCCAGGTAGTAAAACAGATCCTACAAGGGTCAATTAACATAAACTGCCCGGCATCAATTTTACGTCAACAATCGCAAGCTACCTTATTTTTAGATGTAAATTCTGCCAGTTTAGCCCTCCCTTAGTCTCCCTTTCCGGCTCCCTCTCCTTACTAAGGAGAGGGTTGGGGTGAGGTACTATGGCATTGGTTTATGACTGAGTTTAAAGTGAGATAAACAAGCTTCTAAATGAGTACAGTTTTCACACTTGAGTTCCTTGCCAGGATTTGCACAACCACGATGTAAATTCTGCCAGTTTAGCCCTCCCTTAATCTCCCTTTCCGGCTCCCTCTCCTTACTAAGGAGAGGGTTGGGGTGAGGTTCTATGGCATTGGTTTATGACCGAGTTTAAAGTGAGATAAACAACCTTCTAAATGAGTACAGTTTTCACACTTGAGTTCCTTGCCAGGATTTGCACAACCACGATGTAAATTCTGCCAGTTTAGCCCTCCCTTAATCTCCCTTTCTGGCTCCCTCTCCTTACTAAGGAGAGGGTTGGGGTGAGCTACTATGGCATTGGTTTATGACCGAGTTTAAAGTGAGATAAACAACCTTCTAAATGAGTACAGTTTTCACACTTGAGTTCCTTGCCAGGATTTGCACAACCACAGGGAGGATTAACAAAACAATCAGCAGCATTTCTGGGTGTAGAGTATTTTTTAAATATATAATAGGAAGTCGCTTCTTTTAAACAAAAAATTATATCTTGTACCATAAATATAACTAGATAAAATTTATTGAGTTGGTGAACAATCATACTTTATTGAACATTCAAAGCTTATATAAGAATCCGGTTGGGGATATGATTAATCGATTGATGACCGGCAGCAATAATTTTTCCTAGTGTCCTGTTTGTGGATTTATGAGATAATCTCCAACAGTGAACATAATGGCATGGTTAAAGTTTGAGAATGTCCATAGCATTTTTTTCCACCTTTTCATTCTCTATCCGTTAGTCAATAAAAACCTCACACCTTTATGGGGTTCTTATTGAGACTTAGGTATTATTTTATTTTCACTAAGTTTATTACTTTGGATATATATAGGACTCCTATTTGATTTTTGAATAAAACTCCATACACATTATTTCTTTTTCCCTACTCCCCACTCCCCACTCCCCACTCCCTACCTACGCAAATAAATTTAGATATCAAACCGGATTCCTATATAGGACTCCTATTTTATTTATGAAACACACGTTTCTCTTGTGGAACAGGCAAGATGCCTGTTCTGGGGAGACCAGTAGCCCACCCCACAATATTTATGCTGACGAGTATTCTTCTCCCCTGCCCCCTGCCCCTTTTCCTCTTCTCCTCACTCCCTACTCCCCAGCTATAAGTAGTTGTGATTACAGTCATCCACTATTATTTGTCAACCTCTATTGACCTTTTGTAACAATCTTGTTATATTAGTTTACATAAGGTAACAACTACAGGAAAACATTATGTATACCACCGTTAACGAAGCAGGCATTTTAAATAACTACGCCAACGAACCTAAAATGTACTATGCTGGCTACCCCAACCAAGAGCAGCAACGTCAATATGCTGTACAAGGTGCATTTGCTACATTAATCGTCACCACTTTAGTTTTGGTAGCCTTGAGCGTTAGCTAATATTTATAGATTTCGGTATCGGTATTTCTCATCGTCATTCGGACTTCTCCTATCAACCTCGGTTAGTTTCGCCGGGGTTTTTTGCTGGGGAGTAGGGAGTGGGGAGTAGGGAGTGGGGAGAAGGGGAGAAGAAGAATGGTGGTTAAGTAACCGGAAGTTTAAAATAATTTCTTACTCCCCCTTGCACCCTTCTCCCTGCTCCCCTGCCTCTTCTGGGGAGTGGGTTAAAACCCTTTTGGTGTCTAAGTTTGATTATCCGTTTATGTCTTAACGTCCTTGGTGGTTGCTATAGTTGCTATAGAGAATTCTCAACCAAGTCCAAATATCGAACCTACAGCTGATTTAAATGAATCCTTCGCATCCCTTAAACTTTGACCTAAAGGATGTTTTGCTTGCAAAAATACCCGCGCACAATTACGTCCTGGCATTCCGGAAATTGACCCACCTGGATGAGTTCCCGCACCAGTTAAAAATAGATTTTCAATTGGTGTTTTGTAGTTAGCTAATTCTGGTAAAGGACGGAAAAACACCATTTGATCTAAAGTCATATCAATATGATAATAATTCCCTTTGTAAGCGCCTAATCTTTCACCCAATTCGGCTGGACTTTCCACACGCCGGGCGATAGTTGCGGCTTTAACATTTGGGGCATAATTAGCTAACTTATCAATTACTTTGTCTGCAACTTGATTTTTTAATTCATCTGTCCAACCAGTACCTTTTAAACCAGTACCTTCAGCACCGGCTATTTGATAAGGCGCAAAAAATTCAATCCATAAAGTATGTTTACCGGGTGGTGCTAATGTGGGGTCAAGGGCGCTAGGCATCACCGCATACATGGAAGGGTTAGCATCGGGAATCTCGCCTATGGTACATTTACTATGAGCCTGTTCCACATGAGCCATTGAATCTGCAATTAAAATAGATCCAATGAGATAATCATCTTTGTGGTCGTGGTGCGGAAAATGCAGAGGTTCGTCTAAAGCCAAGTCTATTTTTAGGATAGTTTCGTTATTATTAATGATGCGACGTTCTAACCTTTCTCGTAAATCAGGATCAGCATCATCAACTTCACTGGTATCTATTAGCTGTAAAAATAGACGTTTAGCATCAATGTTGGAAATAACGCCATATTTAGCGCGATATTCTTCACCACCGGCAACCCTAACACCAACAGCTTTACCGTTATCAATTAATACTTTTTCTACCTGTTGGTCTGTTAAAATTGTCCCACCTTTAGTAGTAACTAATTTAACTAATGCTTGGACTAACGCCCCAGTTCCCCCACGAGGTCTGGTCATACCGGGGTTGTGACGCATAGCCATCATCATCACACCAATAGCTAAATTTTTTTGTGAAGGCGGCGCACCGAGTTCTGAAGCTAGTCGAGAAAGTGGGGCTTTTAAGAATTCCTCATCAAACCATTCCTCTAAAATATCTTCAGCACTGTTTAACATCGTGCGAATAAAGTCCAAGCTTTTGGCTGGCGAACCGACTACCGAAAATAAATCTTTAAATTTTTGCACATTGTAGTTACCAAAAATATCTATAAATGATTTTGGTGGGGCGTTAAACATGGGAACCATTGCACTAATTGCCCTTTGCCAGTAATCTATAAATTCGGCATATTTTTTAGCATCGCGTTCATTGTAACGAGCGATTTCTGCACAAGTCTTTTCCACTGATTTGTGAGCTAAGAAATATTTTCCATCAGGATGGGGACAAAAAACAACAGGGTCACAATCTAAATATTCTAAACCATATTTTTCTAATTCTAATTCTTCTACAACTGGCCCCAAATGAATAAACTCGTGGTCAATTGCACACAAATTAAATTTAAATCCAGGCGCTTCTTTAGGTATGCATTCTTCGGTTGTGGCTGCACCACCAGGAACCGGACGTTTCTCTAATAGTAGGACGCTGTAGCCAGCTTGCAGCAAATAACCAGCACAAACTAGCCCGTTATGTCCTGCGCCAATAATAACAACATCATATTCTTGCATATTTTTAGTTTAGGCATATAGTCATAGACTACTATTCTAATTCGTGATCAAATAATAGTTTTAGTAATTATCATAATTTTTTTTGGGTTCATTGCTCAAGGTTTCATGAATAACGGTCATGAATAAGTCATTGAGAGGAATTTCTACTGCTTTCGCCATACAGGAAATTACACTTTTGGGAGCAAAAGAACAATATAAACCGGCTTCTAAAAACCAAGGTTCTCCCTCTGGGTCGATGCGGAAATCAAATAAACTGTAGTGGCGACAACCCAAAGCCTGATGACATTTTTTCGCCACTTCCTGAACCCTTTGGGTAATGGGGTCGCTAGGGTCTACAATCCAAGACTTTTTGTTATCCTTAGCGCTGAAATTCAAGTCACCATCATCGGTTTTTTGGAGTTTATCAGCATAACTGCGGATAGGTTTCTTGTCAGGGTCTAATTTATATTCTTCTAGGGGTAAACCCACTAAGTCCCCATCTTTGACAATGATACCACATCTGACTTCTCGTCCGAGTTCGATGAATTTTTCGACAATCACTTCATCTGCATACTCAAATGCTGTCTTTAACGCAGCGTCATAGTCAGCCGCATCTTTAACTAAAGCTACCCCTAATGAGTTATCAGAACTTACGGGTTTGATGACTACTGGAGGTGTAATTGTTGGCACATCTCCAGGACGAAGCAGTTCTCCTTCAGGCACTTTCACCCCGGCGGCGGCGACAATTGCTTTAGTTCTGGCTTTGTGGCTGGCTATTGCCATTACGTCCGCAGTATTACCTACGTAGGGTATTTTGAGCAGGTCGAAGAGGGCGCGGTAATAAGTCATTCCCGGAATACAAAACATTTGTGGTAACACGAGGTCAATGTTTTGCGCGGTGATAAATTGTATGGCTTCAACGAGGGAAATCGGTTTGGTGTCCGCGATATCTTCTCGACTGAGGGAGGGGGGAAATCGCCACTGGCCATCAGGTGTAATGTATGCAATCTGAAAATTATAGCGCGATCGCTCTGCTGTTGCATTCAAGCAATCTTGGGCGTAAAGGCGTGACAAATCACAGTAAAATTCGTTTTGCGCGGAACCGACTAAGTGCAGGATATTCAGTAATGGCATAGTTTATTAATATGGATTAGTGTCACGCAAAGGCGCAGAGGCGCAGAGGTGAAGAGGTGAAGAGGTTTTTTTAACAGTTAATTGAGTCGAAACCTCTGATTAAATCGGCGTGATAACTGTTAACTGTTAACTGTTAACTGATTTAGTCGCCGTCTAGTTCTACGAGTTTACCGATGTTGAAGTCTATTTTTACCCAGCCTGTGAGTTTTTGCAGGTTTTTTAGCAGTAGTAGGGGAATCTGCCAGTGATGTAGGGTAAGGAATGGTACGGGGTCATCAAGCTGGAAAATAGCATCTGTGCCTCGCAAGAGGGTATTTACTGATGTTTGCAATTGTTTCCAGGAACGGATACCTGTTAATCTCCAGATTTCGTGATATATCCAGTAGGTAGGTTTGCTGTTTGTTAGGGGTTCTAAGGGTGCATCTAGGGGAGTTTTACTTAGATAGGCTTCTGCTACACCAGGATGATTGTAGAACATGGTGATGGCTGAATGGGTACGGGGATTGCATTCAATGGCGTACACTGTCCCGGATTCGGCTTGAATAAAGTCGAAGGAAATTTGCCCAGTTAGTGCTAAACTTTTAACGAAGTGTTGCACCCATTCCCGAATTTGGGTATTTTCTACGTTTTCATAGTTGATTTGAAATGCTGATGAGTCTGAACAGCAATGCAATCTTAATTCTCCGTCTCGCACTGTGCTATGTGTGCATAACTCCTTCCCAGGAATAAACTCTTGCATAATCCAAGGGTTTGCTTCGCTGATGGGTAAACTGTTGACAAAGGCTGCTGTTTGTTCTGGGGTGTCGCAGGGAAGTTTGGTTAAGTTTAAGCGGCGAACGGAATCGTAAGCAATATTTTTTAAGATATATTTATGGGTTTCTTGACTAAAATCAAAATTTATCACTTGTTGAGCATCTGTGATTTTAAAGGATTTGGGGACAGATAAACCAAGCGATCGCGCCTGCTCAGTAAAAGCAAATTTATCATCCAACATCTTGGTAATATCTGCATCAAAGTGGAAAACTTCGCAGTATTCCGATAATGCCGGTTTTGCTAAAGAGTCGTAGTAACTAGCTACAGGACTGCATACAGGTACATAAACGTCAACCTGCTCTTTTTTCACGATTTCTATCAGCGCCTGGATATAGCCTTCTGGGTCTAATTGCGGAGCAGGAACTGTATAAAAACCACTGACTGCTTTAGAGAATCGATGCCCAGATAACCAATATTTGTGACCTTCAATTAAAATAACTCGGTGTCCATCTGCGTGAAAACAACGAGCCAATTGCAATGCTTTGGTCATCTTGGCTCCACTTACCAAGATAGTCTGAGGATGATATGCGACCACAGCTTTTTGTTTAAAAGGCGATCGCACAAAACCCCACAGCAAAGATATCAATACTATTAAAGCATTAAACGGCAAAGCTATGAGTAATAATGTCAAAGTACCGAGAGTCTGGAATAAAGTCACTAACTTTACCCAAACACCCGTTGAAGAAGTGGGAGATTTCCCCAAAGATAAAGAAATTGATTGTGCCATAAGTCTTTGTCAGTTATCAGTTATCAGTTAACAGTTACCAATTAAGAGACATAATTGGGTCTAAATCCCCCACTATATCGGTGTGATAACTGTTAACTGTTCTTACAGGGGGAGAGAAGGGAGCAAATTTATCTCCCTCATCCCTTGATTACGCGACGCGTCTAATTAGGGTGACACCATCTCGAATGGGTAACAAAACTTGTTCCACACGAGGATCTGCGGCGACAACACGATTGAATTGGGCGATCGCTTCACCGTTGGCGGTACGTTGTTCGGCGGGGAGGTATACTTGTCCTTGCAGCAAAGTATTATCCACGCAGATTAACCCGTCGGGAGTCAGTAACTGATGCTCTAAAATCATCTGGAAGTATTCGACATACTCCTTTTTATCAGCATCGATGAAAATCAAATCAAAAGATTCTTTTTCGGCTGCTAACTTGTGAATTGTCTCTAAGGCTGGTGCAACCTCGACAATGATTTTTTTGCCGTGAGGAGACTCATTAAAGCAATCCTGAGCAAATTGAGCCACATAGGGGTCTACTTCACAACCTATTAGTACCCCATCACTAGGCAGTGCTTCTGCCATAGCCAAAGCTGAATATCCTGTGAACATTCCCACTTCCAGAATGCGCTTGGCTTTGGTCATGCGAACAAACATTTTTAATGTCTGTCCTTCCAGATGTCCTGAGAGCATTTCTTGCTCTAGTTGACGCACCGTTTCTTGATTACTAAAGCGTTTTCCCCAGTCTTCTTGACTGGTTTTTTGCGCCAATGCTTTTAATGCGCTCGATTCCGGGGTAGTGTAATCATCCAAATAGGGATCTAAACCTGCGGCTAATTCCACTCCCTGGCGCAGAGATTCTAAGATTTCTGGGGAAATGTTACCCTCTTGGGCTAATTTGAGAGTTTTCTGTAGCTGGGCTACTAAAATGCTGTGTGGCGTGATTGGTCTAGCTGTTTCTTTTCCTAAAAGACTGGTCATATCTTTACACTCCCAATAGCTTGGCTGCTTGACTGTCAATGTATGCGTCAACGCCTGCGCCACCACGAGGGTATTTAGCACAAAGATTTTTGTGTTCAGCTAAAGCCGCATCAAGTTCTTCACGGGTCAAATCATTGACAAAGAAGCACTCACCAATGGGACGAGGCATAGCGGCGCGTTGTTTGCCATCTCGTGTTAAACTAATAGACTCGGTAGCATCCCAAAGTAAATCGCCATCTAGTAGAGGATGATCCAGAGATAAGCCGATACGATTCATTAATTCTAGAATGCGATCGCGCTCTCCAGTCGGAATATAACCCCGTTTAGCCGCAATGGTTGCAGACAAAGCCATATCTATATTCACCGCATGACCATGATACAGGGGTACACGAGGTGCTAATTCTAAAGTCGGACTCCAACTGTGTCCATAAGCAATCACTCGATCCAAGTCTAACTCATGCAAATTAGGAGTCTCTAACTCCAGCATGGTTTTGATGGCTTCGTAGTTGACTGTATGAGCAATTTCTTTGATTTCCGGTGTCCCATTCACCTGTCCAAAATGAGTCGCAAGCAGTTGTTCGCCATATTCGTATAGCAGTTCAAACACTTGTGAATTAGACACTACAGCGATTTTTACTAACTCTGCCATACCATTGCGAACTTGAGAAGTTGGCAAAGTCTGCAAAAATGAGAAATCCAGAATCACTTTCAAAGGTGCATGATATGCTCCCAAGCGATTTTTCAACTTACGATGATTAACTGCGACCTTAATTGCTACACCTGCATCAATTAAACCAATCAAGGTTGTGGGAACGCGAATGTAATTGCTCTTGCGACGGTAAGCAGCGCAAGCAAACCCAGCCACATCAGTAACTAAACCACCACCGACGACTAAAACTGGTTCTTTGCGAACTAAGCCAAAGTCGGAAAAAGCATCAACAATTTTTTCAAAACTGCTCAGGCTTTTATCTGTCTCAGAAATGATGATGGGAAATACTGTCAAATCAATATCATAGTGCTTAAAATATGACCTGATTTGCTTACCATAAAGTTCATAAACATTGGCATCAATCACAGTTAGACAGCGACCAAATTTCGCGTAACTATCGGCAATTTCGCGGTTTTTGACATCAAAAGCCCCGTTCACATAAACAAGACTAAAATCTATTTTTTCGTAACCTTCGACGTGAAATGCGGTTTCTGTAGCTTCAAAGGATGCTTGCACTTTATTCATGATTCACCTTATTCCCAGTAAAAAAATTGTGAGCTAACGGTATTAATCACCGCTTATCCTGATACCAGCCAGTAGAAAATTATGCTCTTTATCCGTAGAGATTCAAGGCACAACAAAACAGGCTTTCAAAACAAAAGCTGAATTTTATTCCTAACTAGCAATGTTATTAAATAACACCATTCATTTGAGAAAATTCTGTAGGTGGGTTCACCTCTAATTCCAGATGCTTTCTTAAACTATTCAAATATTCCTAGTAGTAATATTCTGCCAATTACTTGTATTCCCGCTTTCGGGGTTCTTGGCTATAGTTTATCAAGATTCATCTGAATTTGGATGTATTCCACTATGTATTATTTTAGTGGTTTTCCCACTGTGAGATTTCGTAAAAATCCTATCCTGGAGAACTGTTCGTATCGTTTATCTCCAATCTTTAATTTGAGGTGAGAACCCTGATTAACTCTTAATTCGCTGTTTCTAACCATGACTATTAAACCTTATATTGCTAAACTCGCTACATTCTATTTGGCTGAGAATGACAGTGGACATTTGGGAAGTTTCCCGTGATTTTAATTAATTCCACTATGTTTGACTCTAGCAACTTTCCCATCGTTGAAATTGGCGAAACTCCTATGTTTCTCAACTACTGATATTTAAAATTATCGCCGTGATCAATCCTCAGAAAGCTGTTTTTTAGCATGACTGTGAAAACATAACATGGCTCAAGACCAAGATGATTGACTACGATTCTATGGACGGTAACAGTATAATTACTGTTTTACTTCGTTTAGTTACTGCTCAGTATTCAAAATAACTACCTGAGTAGTTCCTGAGAATTCAGGATTTCAAGATATCTGAGGTTATTGTAACGAAACTATAAGTTTTTTAAGAATCGGTTTTGTGTTAAAAATACCAAATCCGCTTGAATTGGCTTTCTAGTATTAATTTAAGCTGTTTGAGCTTAAACCAACAAATAATTTGTTGGTCAGTAACTTAGAAGCACTATACAAAACATAACATAACTCTAATACAAATCATAATATTTGTAAATCATTGAACCAGTATTTTTGGAAAATTAACGTAAAAATGAGGGTTCTAGCACTCTTAATCAGTCTAAAGGCATAGTAATTAGCTATGTGCTACCTGAAGAATTTTCTGTTAAGCGATCATCGCTCACAGTCATAAATTTACCAAGCTTGATTAAGTTTGATTACTCTTATGTTTAAAAGATAACAATGCCTATTCTAAGTGCTACGAATTTTTTTAGCCGTGATTTGCGTCACTGCGAACATACGTGTCAACTTAAGTGTCAACTTAAGATTAAATCGGCGGTTAAAAACCGCATCTACACAGGCAAAACCCACCTCCGTGGGTTTCAGATCCTCGATTTTTCCTGAGTCCGCGCAGGCGGACTTTGTTTGTGTAGCCGCGACTTCCAGTCGCCGGGGCTTAAGTTGACACCAATGCACTGCAAACTACCCCTACATTGAGTGCATTCTTCAGTGTTATGGGTCAGCGATGAAACATCAATAACACCTTGCCAGACATTTTGATCGCCTGTAAAATTTTCATTAGCAGCCCAATTTAGCCAGCGATCAGGCGTTTCAATGGTTGGTTAAATCTATTTTTTCGCTTCATTGGTATCTATAATTACTTATTATTTTCATCATCGGCCATAAAGAAGATGATTCTATCAATTATTAAAATTAAACGTAAAGAACTTGTGGCAATACCAAAATTTGTTTGTAACCCGTGGCATATTCCATGACGATTAAGTTTATTTTCCTGATCATCTTCTGAATTATAGTCTTTATATAGATCAGCAATTACCTTTGGAAAATTTTCACTGAGTAAATCCACTAAATTTCTCTGTATTGTTTTCGTTCGTTTTTTCCATTCTATTGCTAACTTATCTGCTGCATTTTTGATACATCCTTCCTTTAGCGACTCCAAGTTAACTCCTGTAATATTAGCCTCATCTATTGCATCTTTTAATAATCCTTCTATTTGTGGTATTAATGCAGATACGCTTAAATAATATTTTTCTTCTAAATGGGCTGTAACAGCTTCCTTTAATATAAAAATTCTTTTTTTTACCTTGCTATTATTTTTACTTATCCAACTATTTAAAGTTTCTTCAATCCTGGATGACACCATTAATCTATTCATAAAAATTTCATTTACTGTTAGACTTTCTTCACACCCATCATTGAGAATTTGCACAATATTTGTGCATTCAAAAGTTGAAGTTGGTAGAATCCATATAGGGGAAATTGAATTTTCAATAGTTATAGTAACATTAGAATCAATTGAATCATTCATCTTCTCAAGTTCTTTATAAATTTCTGATATTTTATTTTGATAAAATTCTAAAATTTCATCTTCTTTTATGAAATTATTTAGTAATGCAACATTTACTTGTGTACTTTCAAAATGTGATGCTGCTATCAAATATTTTTCAATGACAAATTCTGAATCTTGCGTAATACAATTTAACAAATTATCTATAATATTTATTATTAAATTAAATGATAAATCATTATACTTATACTGTAATTCAATTATATTATTATGTTCGTCATTAATTTCACTCGAAATAGTTTGTATGTTTCCTAATAGGTTTTTGAAAAATTTCTTTTTATTTTCAGACTTATAATATTGTTTATTAATTATTATTTTTAATAATATAAATATTCTTGATTGAAAATGGCTTAAAGCGATAAATTTCATTTCATTATTTGAATAATTCATTGTAGGCTCTCAAGTTATAAATGTAATGTATAATACTTAGCAAAATTAGCCAGTATAAGGCAATCAGCAAAATTACTATTCAGTGTCCTTTCGTAGCAAGTAAATCTACCCTTCAACAATTATGGCAGTTGATGGAAGAGAAAAATACGCCACTAATTAACGCTCTTTTATGACTCTGATGAAAGAAAAAGCAATCGCTTGGGTTGAGATAATGCTTTGCCCAACTAAACCAGGTCTTCTTGGTGTTGGGTTTCATTTTGTTCAACCCAACCTACGTCAAAATTCATCAAAGTCCTTAAAATAACGGGTACTAATTTTTATCTGACGAGAGTAATACAATAGGGTTAATGAACTATTGCTTCAGGTAAACCAACAACAAAAAATCGGGATGACTGGATTCGAACCAGCGGCCCCTTCGTCCCGAACGAAGTGCGCTACCAAGCTGCGCCACATCCCGCCACAATAAATACCATCTGATTATATCATAAGCAATCATAAAATATCAAAATGTGCTGATTATTTAGAGCTTTGCTTGCTAGGATGAGATTTGTATAACTTCATAAAAGTAGATTGTGACTGTTAAACCAGACTGGTTGCGAGTAAAAGCGCCTCAGTGGGAGCGCGTTGGTAACGTCAAAGAAATTTTGCGGGATTTAGCACTCAATACAGTTTGCGAGGAAGCTTCCTGTCCGAATATTGGTGAGTGCTTTCAAGCCGGTACTGCCACATTTTTGATTATGGGGCCTGCTTGTACTCGTGCTTGTCCTTACTGTGATATTGATTTTGAGAAAAAACCCCAACCCCTAGACCCTACAGAACCAGCACGACTGGCTGAGGCTGTGCGCCGGATGAAACTTAATCATGTGGTGATTACTTCTGTAAACCGGGATGATTTACCTGATGGTGGGGCTTCTCAGTTTGTCCGGTGTATTGCAGCCGTGCGGAGTGTCTCGCCTCAAACCACAATTGAGGTGCTGATTCCTGATTTGTGCGGTAATTGGAATGCTTTAGAAATAATTTTACAAGCTGCGCCAGAGGTACTTAACCATAATACAGAAACAATTGAGCGCTTGTATCGTCGGGTGCGTCCCCAAGGAAACTATGCGCGCACTTTGGAATTATTGCAACGCTCTCGCCAAATTGCCCCTTGGGTATACACTAAATCCGGTATCATGGTCGGACTAGGTGAAACTGATACCGAAATTCGCCAAGCTATGCAAGACTTACGCTCTGTAGATTGTGACATTTTGACCATTGGGCAGTACCTCCAACCCAGTCAAAAACACTTGCAAGTTAATGACTTTATTACCCCCGAACAATTTGCAGCTTGGCAGGTATTCGGTACGGAAATCGGATTTTTACAAGTTGTTTCCTCACCCTTGACAAGAAGCTCATATCATGCAGAGCAAGTCAGGGAATTAATGCAACGCTACCCCCGTCAGGTAGAGACGCAATTGCTCGCGTCTGAGATTTAAGTAGTTGGAAATGGTAATGATAGCGGTGCAAAAAACTACCATAGCGATTCTGGGTGCAGGTGCGTGGGGTATGGCTTTAGCAGATTTGGCGAGTGCAAACGGCCATCAGGTGCGTGTGTGGTCACGTAGAGGAACAGCAAATCTGGAAGCAGTTCTACAAGATGCCCAAATTATTTTATCGGCGATCGCCATGAAAGGGGTGAGTGATGTCGTCTCTCAAGTCAAATCATTCCCCCTTTCCCCAAAAACAATTTTTGTCACAGCCACAAAAGGCTTAGATCCCAAAACGACCTGTACACCGTCGCAAATTTGGCAAACAGCATTTCCACATCATTCAGTAGTTGTGTTATCGGGGCCAAATTTATCGAAAGAAATTCAACAATCATTACCAGCTGCAACGGTAGCAGCCAGCAATGATAGTACTGCGGCTGAACTTGTGCAACTGGTATTTTCTTCGCCTCGGTTTCGGGTATATACTAATCCTGATCCTCTAGGTGTAGAGCTAGGAGGGACATTAAAAAATATTATGGCGATCGCAGCAGGTGTATGTGATGGGTTACATCTGGGAACCAATGCTAAAGCCGCCTTAGTCACCCGTGGACTCACAGAAATGGTTCGCATTGGCCAGAGTTGGGGTGCAAAAACGGAAACATTTTATGGTTTATCAGGTCTAGGAGACTTGTTAGCAACTTGCAACAGTCCTCTGAGTCGCAATTACCAAGTTGGTTATCAGATGGCTCTTGGTCAAACACTTCCAGAAATTCTGGACAACTTACCCGGAACAGCTGAAGGTGTCAACACTTGCCAAGTGTTAGTACAACGAGCCAAGCACCACAATATTGTGATCCCGATTACTGAGCAAGTTTACCGCTTGCTTCACAGTGAAGTCACACCCCGACAAGCACTGTTAGAACTGATGGTAAGAGATACCAAGCCAGAGTATAACTAACTATTAAACTTCATCAGAGCAGTTTAATGGGTCTTTCTCAGTATATACTGGCTAATCTATGACAACCTGTCACTTGTAGTTATTCCTCAATCATCCCTAGAAAAAAAATCATAAATCATCAGGATATTACTTTCCTCCCATGTATATATGACTATACCAATGATAAACATATTTTTTACTGACGATGTTTATACCAGTTACCAACGTAATCATAAATATTTATCATCGTGGAAATACACACTAAGTAGTGTGTAATCTAAAGACTAAATGTAGATTTGAATAGCTATTGGTTCAATTCAGACGCTTAACCGATACAATTCGGTATTAGTGTCGGAAAATTTCAGTATGTTTTCTTAAAGAAAAATTACTGAAAACCTCAACCGTGTTATTTCATCTGGAATCACGGGAACAATAGCAACAGTTAATTAGCTGACCGTAATCTATTGTTACCTGGAGCCATTGAGACGATCCTTATGCCAGCAACATCTTTTTATGCAGATGCCGCTTCCAATACCAAAAAGTCCCACCAGGCAATGGAAGAAGAACTCATTATTGATGATGGTGAGTTGTCGGCAGATGAGATTCAGGAATTGGAAGTAGCTGCTGTTGACCCTGCTTACTTGGCGGCGAACAATAACCGTCGGAGTACAGACTTAGTACGTCTATACCTTCAGGAAATTGGACGAGTTAGGCTTCTAGGGCGCGATGAAGAAGTTTCCGAAGCCCAAAAAGTCCAACGCTACTTGCGGATGCGGACTGTACTTGCCGACGCAGCCAAGCAAGGTGATGAAGTCATTGCCCCATTTCTGAAGTTAGTTCAGGTTCAGGAGCGTCTGACATCTGAACTGGGACATCGCCCTTCTTTGGAAAGGTGGGCGACTACTGCTGGTATAGAACTGGCGGATCTCAAACCCACTTTAGCAAATGGCAAGCGTCGCTGGGCGGAAATTGCTAAATTAACAGTCGCAGAACTAGAGCAAGTGCAGACCCAAGGACTTCACGCCAAAGAACACATGATCAAGGCAAATTTGCGCTTGGTAGTGTCCGTTGCGAAAAAGTATCAAAATCGCGGTTTAGAATTATTAGATTTAGTTCAAGAAGGAACTTTAGGCTTAGAAAGAGCTGTCGAAAAATTTGACCCGACTAAGGGCTATCGCTTTAGCACTTATGCTTATTGGTGGATTCGTCAGGGAATTACGCGAGCGATCGCGACTTCTAGTCGTACAATTCGCTTACCTGTTCATATTACAGAAAAGCTGAACAAAATCAAAAAAGCTCAACGCAAAATTGCTCAAGAAAAAGGTCGCACTCCCACCTTAGAAGATTTAGCAGTTGAGTTGGAAATGACACCAGCCGCAGTCCGGGAAGTGTTGCTCAGAGTCCCACGTTCTGTTTCTCTGGAAACCAAAGTTGGTAAAGATAAGGACACTGAACTGGGGGAATTACTGGAAACCGACTGTGTAACCCCAGAAGAGATGTTAATGCGAGAATCTTTACAAAAAGACTTGCATAGCCTGTTGGCAGATTTAACCAGCCGTGAGCGTGATGTGATTCTCATGCGTTTTGGTTTGTCAGATGGTCATCCTTATTCCTTAGCCGAAATTGGCCGCGCTCTTGATTTATCCAGAGAACGAGTTCGTCAAATCGAATCCAAAGCTTTGCAAAAGCTCCGCCAACCCAAACGACGCAACCTGATCCGCGATTATTTAGAATCTCTCAGTTAGTCATGTCTCGGTTGTTATTGGCACTCGACAGTCTCAAGTTAAGCAGAATATCTAAGAGGTTTACCCATATCTCTTAGATATCCGACTGTCGAACTATCTATGGTTTCTGGAATCAACCTAGTTGATCTTGAAGAATTATTTGGAATTATTTATTTAATAAATGTTCGCAATAAGAGAGGATTGTTGCAAATTTCCCCCAAAATTTGTTATATTCTCAACTAATAGGCTTTGTTGAGAAAAATTAGTATGACTGTTTACACATCTACTTCACTCAAGGCAGAACTGAATGATCGAGGCTGGCGTTTAACTCCCCAGCGCGAAACAATTCTACACATTTTTCAAGAACTTCCGCAAGGGGAACATCTCAGTGCTGAGGATCTTTATCATCGGCTAGAAAGTGATGGGGAAGGCATTAGTCTTTCCACTATCTATCGGACGTTGAAATTGATGGCACGCATGGGGATTTTGCGGGAGTTAGAACTGGGAGAAGGACATAAACATTATGAAATCAACCAGCCCTACCCCCATCATCACCACCATTTAATTTGTGTAAAATGCAACGCGACTATTGAGTTTAAAAACGACTCGATTTTAAAAATAGGTTCAAAAACTGCCCAAAAAGAAGGGTTTCACCTGCTGGACTGTCAAATGACAATCCACGCAGTCTGTCCTAAGTGTCAACGGGCGCTCATGCCTTTGTAGTCACTCAAAAAGGTCAGTAATTAGTTGAAAAATCATCTCTGTCAACATCGAGAGCGGATGCTAAAAGCGTCCGCTTCTGATATCACTGAGACTGATTCCGTAAAATTCTTGGGCTTGCTTAATGGCTCTTTTGGTATCATCTGCCATCACACCGTTGAGATTTCCTTGATAGAAACCCTTATCTCGTAGTCGCCTTTGGATTTCCAAGACACTAAATTCGCCTTGGGGAGCAGTCCCAATTACGCTATATAACTTAGCTCTAGTGGTGGGTCCAGCGATACCACTGGCAGCTAAGTAATTAGCTGCTTGAAAGCGACGCACAGCATCCGCAGTAGAAGAACCAAAGTATCCATTTGGTGTTCCATTCAGATATCCGGCTTGAATCAATTGTTTTTGAAGCAGTCTGACTGCTTCACCGCGATGTCCCATTGTGAGATTTTTTGTATTCACTGTCTGTGTGGGAGAAGTTTCGGCTCCACCAACCCCAACAGGAGGCAATTTGCTTGCTGTTGATGGGCCGACAATGCCATCAACTTCTAAGTTATAAGCTGCTTGAAACCGCTTGACAGCTTCTTCGGTAATAGGGCCAAATACCCCTGTGGCGTTACCGGAATAGAAGCCTGCAACTCGCAGCCGTTCTTGTAAAAGCCTAACTGGCTCACCCTCATCTCCTTTCACCAGCAAGTTAGAATGCTGGATGATATTGGGCGTTCTCACAGCAGTAATTGTTGTGGTGGTCATGCTGGCAGTGGTGGCTCTGGGAAGTTGGGGATTGCTAGTATTGATTGTGGCAAATGGTGTACTGGCAGTAGTGAGTGTGGGCAGTGTGAAATTGTTCGCACTGATTGTCGAAACTGTTGTACTCCCATAACTCGCTTGTTGTGTCTGCCAGTTTGATAATTTTTGCCGGGTACTGACTCCCACAATGCCATCAACTGCTAAACCATGAGCTTGTTGAAAACGCCGCACAGCATCTTCTGTGGGGAAATCGTAGACTTCTGTGATGCTACCGCCATAAAAGCCTGCTTGCTGTAACTGTTCTTGGAGATTCCTCACCGAAGGACCTTGATCACCTCGTTCTAGTGCCAAAACGCTGCTGACCGAACTCAGAATAGACAAGGCGATCGCTAGGGGCAACAAATGCTTCCACGCTTTACTAGAAAGGCGTTTCCAGTCTGGTGCAGCTGCTTTATTCAATAAAGCACTCATAGACACCAAATCACTGGAGTCGCTGTTTTCATAGGCATCAGCTAAATGAAAATAAGCCAAGTTATCCATATTTGTATTCCTACACCAATTATTTTTCTTCGATGGTCGCTTCAGCTTGATGTACTAAATTTCGCAAGTTGTCTAATGTCTGGATACTTACATCCTGCCATAAATTACGCTGGTGTGCTTCTAATAATTTTTCAGCAATATCACGCAGAGCATACGGATTTTTATCTTGGATAAATTCACAGACGACGGGATCTAGTAAATACGCTTGTGTTATGCCCTCATACATATAGTCTTCCACACATTGGGCTGTAGCATCGTAGGCAAATAAATAATCGACTGTGGCGGCCATTTCAAATGCACCTTTGTAACCGTGGCGCATCATCCCCTCAATCCATTTGGGGTTAACTACACGAGAACGATACACCCGTGCAATTTCTGATTTGAGTTCGCGAACCCGTGGTTGATCTGGATTAGAATTGTCACCAAAATAGGTTTGAGGATTTTTCCCTTGCAGTGATCTGACTGCGGCTGTTAAACCGCCCTGAAACTGATAATAGTCATCAGAATCGAGGATGTCGTGTTCTCGGTTATCTTGGTTGTGTAGCACAATTTGCATTTGTGCCAAACGTTGTTCAAAGGCTTCTGGGGCAGAAATTCCGACTAATTCGCCTTTTGCATCGGGGGAACTAGCACTGGTGTAAGCGTAACAACTCCAATTAATATAAGCGCGAGCTAAATCCTGGTCATCTGTCCAATTTTGCGAAGCCATTAAGCCTTGGAGTCCCGCACCATAAGCACCCGGTTGAGAACCAAAAATGCGATATTGCGATCGCGCTGCTGCTGCTTCTGGAGTCAAACCTTGCTGCATCCAAAAATCAGTATCTTGGTTAACTTGTGCCGCTAGGGGATTATACTCTGAAGATTCATTCAGTGCTGCTACTGCTGCTACAGCTTGCTCGAATAAATCAATTAAATTGGGAAAAGCGTCCCTAAAAAATCCTGAAATTCTTAAAGTGACATCGACACGAGGACGACCCAATATACTCAGGGGTAAGATTTCAAAGTCTACAACGCGCCGGGCTGCACCATCCCAAACCGGACGCACACCCAGTAAAGCTAAAGCCTCAGCGATGTCATCACCACCAGTCCGCATAGTTGCAGTTCCCCACAACGATAACCCCAGTGTTTGGGGATACTCACCGTTTTCTTGGGTGTAGCATTCAATCAAATTTTCCGCCGCTTTTCTACCGACATCCCAAGCCGTTTCTGTAGGAATAGCCCGAATATCAACGGAATAAAAGTTTCTTCCAGTGGGTAAGACCTCTGGGCGGCCGCGTGTAGGTGCGCCAGAAGGGGCGCTGGGAATGTATTTACCGTCAAGTCCGTGGAGTAAATTGGTAATTTCCTCATTGGTTTGTTGTAAAGCCGGGAGAAGTTTGTTGCTAATCCAGGAAGAGACGCGATCAATCGGCGAAGAAGAAGAAGAGGAGACGCGATGAATCGCGTCTGTACAAGATGAAGAGAGGAGTTGTTCTACTAATTGGGCGGCGTGATTTTCCAAGATTTCTACCGCATCGCCAACCGTCCGACTTGTAGAGACGCGATTCATCGCGTCTGAAATTTCAGGATTCATCGCGTCTAGAGAAATTTCTAGAGAAATTTTCGCGTCTAAAACCTCCCGATCGCCTGCTGATAACGGCGTGTTGAAATCTGTTGTCAGAGGGTCAAAATCCAAACCCCAATCTTCAGCTATAACGCGCGTAATACCTTCAGAATAGCGGTTAGGGATGCGTGCGATCGCCACAATTAAATCTCGTAGTTGTCGCCCTTGGGGACATTGACCAAAAATGTGTAAACCATCTCGTATTTGCGCTTCCTTCAATTCACAAAGATAGCCGCCGATGAAATTTAAAATTACAGATTCAAACTTTAAAATATCCGTTTCATGTTCGATCCCTAAATCTTTGTGAAGATTCTCTTGGATGACTAATTCCCGAATGCGATCGCGAATTAAAGGTAAACGCGTCGGATCTAAACTTTCCGCCTCGTAATATTCATCAACTAAATTTTCTAACTGTTGCAAAGCCCCATAAAGCTCCGCCCGCGTCATCGGAGGAGTGAGATGATCTAAAATCACCGCTTGGGCGCGTCGCTTGGCTTGTGAACCCTCACCAGGGTCATTGACAATAAACGGATAAAGGTGGGGAAGTGCGCCAAAAGCCACCTCTGGATAACAACTACTAGACAAAGCCACACTTTTACCCGGTAGCCATTCCAGATTGCCATGTTTCCCCACATGAACCACCGCATCAGCATTAAAACATTCCCGCACCCAATAATAAAAAGCCAAATAAGCGTGAGTTGGCACCAAATCCGGTGCATGATAATTCAAACTAGGGTCAAGATCATAACCCCGTGACGGCTGAATCCCCACAAATATGTTACCCAGTTGCATACCAGAAACAGGGAGGGAAGAGGCAGGGGGGCAGGGGGCAGGGGGCAGGGGGGAGGAAGAGGATTCTGAGTTTTCAGATGCGGCTCCCCATCTGTCAGTGATTTCTTGCTGTACAGTTGCTGGTAAAGTGGCAAAATAAGCTTGATAATCTGCACCAGAAACACCTTGCAGCACAGGACGCAACTCTCTACCTTCAGGATCATTAGTTACCCCAGTGGTGAGACGTTGAATTAAATCATCTCCGTGAATCGGCGGATTTTCCACCACATACCCAGAAGATTGTAAAGCTTTAATAATTTCCACACAACTGGCTGGCGTGTCCAATCCTACGCCATTGGCTAACCTGCCGTTGCGATTTGGGTAATTTGCCAAAATCAGGGCAATGCGGCGCTCTTCAGGTGGCTTAGAGCGGAGTTTTACCCAATTGGCTGCGAGTTCAGCTACAAACTCAATGCGATCGCTCACCGGTTCATAAACCATCACATCTGTTTCCAAATCAGGATTTCGCGTTTGTACAGTTTTAAAAGACACAGCGCGAGTAATAATCCGTCCATCTACCTCTGGTAACGCCACATTCATCGCCATATCACGAGGCGAAAGCCCTTGTAACTGTGACTCCCACTGTTCCACACCACCGCCACTGAGAATAACTTGGAACACCGGCACATCTAATTTTTGCCACAAATCAAGTTGCGGTGCTTCAGTTTCCAAACGCGCCAGAGAAAAACTCGTAGTATTCAGCAATACGCCAATTTGCTCTGAATCTTTCGGCTGGAAAAACTCACTCAACTCTGCTTGAACATCGGGATCGCGTAACGACGAAACAAACACGGGTACAGGTTGTAAATTACGCTTTATTAAAGCCGTACACAAAGCATCAATTACCTTCGTATTCCCAGATAAATAATGCGCGCGGTAAAAAAGAATCCCCACTTTAGGGAATGGGGAATGGGGAGTGGGGAGTGGGGAGTGGGGAGTGGGGAGTGGGGAGTGGCGAATTTCCCACTCATACAAGCCGACACGGGGAATCCCTTGCGGTGGTAGGGGTTGAAACGACGTATCCAAGCAAGTATCAGAGATAAATTGCAAAGCGTTAACAATGTTTTCCACTCCGCCTTCTCTGAAATACTGTAAAACTTGATTAACAGCACTTAAAGGTAAAGTAGATTGAGAAATTAATTCAGGATCAAGACCATCGTCCCCAGGCATTACTATCAGGGTTGTCCCCTGACGTTGTACAATTTCTTGCACTACTTCTAAACCATAAGCCCAATAGGAACGTCCTCCTAATAGTCGCAAAATGATTACTTGGGCAGATTCTAAAACGTCCTCGCCATAAGAATCTATAGTGATTTGTTGTTGTAACTGCAATAAACTAGCAACTCTGATGGTGGGAAATGTTGCAGGTAATTTAGGGACGGCTGCTGCTAAGGTTTGAATGTCAGTATCCGCAGCAGTAATAAAGACAAAAGGGGCTGGAGTTTGTTCTAAAAAAACTAACTCATCTGATTGATTCCATCCGCCCGGTGTGGCACTGATACGATGCATAATCTTGTATTACTGTCTTAAACTGTTGGTTAGAAAACATTAGCATTGAGCAATTTATTACTAGACTATTGAAAATGCTTAGTTCTCCTGATTTGAGTTTTTCTCGAAATTTGCCTTTAGTTGTTTTTAATCAGCTTGGGGAATTATTACAACAGATAACTCAAGTAGTAGGAACTACTGCACTGGTAATTACAGAAGCTGTATTGGCAAGGATTGATACACCACTACAGTGGCAAAATCAAAGATTTACGCTGGTGATTTCTGAGCAGTTTAGCGCACTTTTGCTGGGTAAGCAGGAGCAAGGGGAACCAGAGTTAAATACTAGCTTGACATTTAATTCGGAAGCGATCGCCTTATTTGTCTCCCAGGTACGAGATTTGTTTGAGGATGATTCCTACACGCATCAAAATCTGGAACGCTATCGTCAAGCTCTTAGACCGAATGATACCCAGATCCAAACTCAATTTACGCTGTTATTATTGGAGTATCTTTTGCCACAGCCAACAGAGGAGATGACAGAACCTCAAGGTTCTTCCTGTCAGCCTGTGGAAGATGCCTGGAAACACAGATTACAGCGAGAGCATCTGTTAAATCAGGTGACAACCCAAATCTGCAAAAACTTGGATTTGCCAGTAATTATGGCGACAGCAATGGCTTTAGTCCAAGAATTTTTGGCACTAGACAGACTGGTAGTCTATAAATTTGAGCATTCCAGAGTCAATACTCCACAAAACCCACCTCAACCTCTTGGGGGTTGCATTGTTCACGAAGCCCGCGCTGAAAATGCCATTCCATCGGTGTTGTATGCTCAGGAAGAAGCTTGCTTGAACCGTAATTCTCCCTGTTGGGAAAAGTATCGCCAAGGATTTACTTTAGTTGTTGATGATGTGGAAAAAACTTATGCTCTGGAAGAATGTTTGTTAAATTTTTTAAGAAACAGCCAAGTCAGAGCAAAGTTGGTAGCACCAATTATATTTGAACAAAAGCTGTGGGGGTTACTGATTGCTCATCAATGTCACACTCCCCGACAATGGACTGAGGATGAGAAGAGTTTACTAACTTCTATAGCTGAACAATTAGCGATCGCTATTCATCAATCGGAGTTAATACAATCTCTGCAAGACGTGACACGCACCCTCACCGCAGAAAAACAAACTCTAGAAAAACGCGTTATTGAACGCACAATGGCTTTGCGGGAAGCTTTACTGGCGGCTGAAGCTGCTAGTCGCCTCAGAAATGAATTTCTCGCTACCATCAGTCATGAATTGCTTACGCCTTTAACTTACGTAATCGGGATGTCTTCCACCTTGTTACGTTGGCCTTTGGGCGAGTTGAGTCAACGCCAACGCCATTATTTACAAACAATCCACGATAGTGGAGAACATTTATTAGAATTAATTAATGACATCCTCGATGTATCACAAATTGAAGCTGGGAAAACAGTATTAAATATTACAGAATTTTCTTTGAGCGGTACAGCCAAAAGTTCCCTAGAGTCACTATTAAAAAAAGCCGACAGCAAACAAGTCCATCTGCAACTGGATTTACAAATTGACCCCCAACGCGATCGCTTTAAAGCTGACGTGGGACGAGTCGGACAAATTCTGTGGAATCTGTTAACTAATGCCATTAAGTTTACCCCAGAAGGTGGCAGTGTCACTTTGCGGATTTGGGTAGAAGATAATACCGCTATCTTTCAAATCGAAGACACTGGAATTGGCATTCCTGAAGCACAATTACCACTACTGTTTGAGAAATTCCAGCAACTCGATACACCCTATCGCCGCCGCTACGAAGGTACAGGACTCGGTTTAGCTTTAACCAAACAACTTGTAGAACTCCATCGGGGTCGAATTGAAGTAGAATCTACTGTAGCTATTGGTTCAATTTTCACGGTATGGATACCCAATTGTGAGTGCTGAGGGCTGAGACGCGATGAATCGCGTCTGTACAAGAGAGTGGGGAGTGGTTGAAAATCCGAAATCTAATCTAAAATCCGAAATCTAAAATCTAAAATCTAAAATCTAAAATTGTATGACAGTCGGGTTACAAGCAAAACGGGTGGTAGTTGTCGGTGCTGGTTGGGCGGGTTTAGGCGCAACTTACCATTTGGCAAAACAAGGGTATGATGTCACACTTTTAGAAGCTGGTTCCTACCCTGGTGGATTAGTCGCCGGTTGGAAAACCACAGAGGGAAAATCTGTAGAAGCGGGAATTCACGGCTTTTGGTATCCTTACAGAAATATTTTTGCCCTGATTAATGAATTAGAAATTAATCCCTTTACCACCTGGACTCGTTCCGCCCAATATTCGCCTGCGGGATTAGAAGTTGAATCACCAATTTTCCAAGATTTACCGCGACTTCCCGCACCTATAGGCACTTTTGTTTACACTCAATTTCAGCGATTACCCTTAATAGATCGCATCAGCGCCTTGCCTTTGCTTTATTCGGTTGTGGATTTTGACAATTCTGATGAAGCTTGGCGGCGTTATGATTTTGTCACAGCCCGTGAATTATTCAAAGATTTTGGCGTTTCTGCCCGACTTTACAAAGAAGCTTTTGAACCTATGTTGTTAGTGGGCTTATTTGCCCCAGGTGAACAATGTTCAGCCGCCGCCACGTTAGGAATGTTGTACTTTTTTATTCTGGCGCATCAAGCTGATTTTGATGTGGTTTGGTGTCGCGGCACAGTGGGAGAAAAAATATTTCGTCCTTGGGTGGAAAAAATAGAAAAAGCTGGTGCGAAAGTCTTACCCCAACGCCGAGTGACTGATGTAATTGTGGATAGTCAGAATCAAGCCAAGGGTGTGGTTTGCGGTGATGAGGTATTTGATGCCGATGCGGTAATTTTTGCAGTTGGTGTCACCGGGATGAAGAAAATTGTCGCCAATAGTCCCAGTTTACAAAGCCGGGAAGAGTTCCGAAATTTAAGTAATTTAGGGGCAATTGACGTTTTAGCCACCCGTTTATGGTTTGACCGCAAAATTAATGTTCCTCGTCCTTCTAATGCTTGCTTTGGCTTTGATGCCACCACAGGATGGACATTTTTTGATTTAAATGCCCTACATGATGAGTATAAAAATGAGCCGGGAACGGTGATTGAAGTTGATTTCTATCATGCCAATCAGTTTCTGAATATGAGTGATGCAGACATCATTACTAAAGTCAAGGATTATTTAACAACTTGTGTCCCAGCCTTTGGCGAAGCTGAAGTAATTGATAGCAGTGTAATTCGCTTACCCAATGCAGTGACTCACTTTGCCCCTGGTAGCTATCGCTATATGTTGCCAGCCAAGACTAGTTTTGAGAATGTCTTTATGAGTGGTGATTGGATTGTGAATCGTCACGGTTCTTGGTCTCAGGAAAAGGCTTATGTCACAGGTTTAGAAGCCGCAAATTTAGCGATGTCCTACTTAGGTCAGGGTCAGCCTGCCCATATTATACCTGTAGAAGAGGACGAAGCGCACATTCAAATGGCGCGATCGCTCAATCAAACTGTGCGCGACTTGGGTAAATCTGTCTTACCTGAGTTTTGGTTGCCTTAGCCGCCTCTACGACAAACAACTCCAAAAAAAAGTCAATTTGCTCTGTCGCGCATATATTGTCCACTGAGTCCTTGCTGAATCCAATTTAAGCACTCATATTCAGAGGTGAATAATTTGGGGGCGGCAATATTATTCAGTAATTCTGGAGCATAATGGTCGTAAAAATACTTACCTCCCTCTTGAAAGATGATAATCAAGTTATTGCCGTATACATACCGAGATTTAAAACTATCTCCTTGATTGACAAACTCGGAATGTTGGTCAATATGTTCTTTGGCAATATCAACGATATTATTGCTACTATTACCATAGATTTCGGCGGGATTCTCGGCTTTATGAAATTTGCTTCCACGTCCAATTTCTGACAAGAGTTTATACGAATAAATTTCGTAATTATCCGCTTTGCCAAAAACAAATGGAATGATGAGATATCCTTTATATGAAACTGATTTTTCATAAATAAGACGACTCATCTTAACCTCCTTTAATATAACTGCTGATTTCACCACAATCGCCTCAATTACACATCAACAATTTAATATTTTTGGGTAATGAAATTTAGGTGTTGTAGTTCACCTCTTGCTACTTTTGCAAAGAGGGGTATTGCCCCTTTTTTTGATCAGGGGGAAGTGTGTCGAGTTTGGTCACAAAATCATTGTAATAACCATTATCACTCTTTTGGAAACAAGAGGAAATGATATTTTGCCAAAACTACCATAAACTCAATTGATTGGGAGGATAATCGAGATTATTCCCAGGTAAAGGCGGAATTTCTGTGCCATGTTGTGACAATAGCTTTTGGAAGTAACGCGCTGTCCCAGGCGATCGCCAAAGGCGGGGCGGAGCATCATCGCTCTTCTAGAGGACAATGAACAAAGAAATAAATTCGTTTTCCCGCCTGTAACCATTGTTGAATTTGTGTCACCCACTCTTCCATAAAAGGCTGATTCGTTGATAAATTTGGGTGAGAAATAAACCGAATCAGAATGAAAGGGGCTGTCACAGTGACATACTCCTACACTGATGCAAGCATACAGTGTAGGCTTCTCAGCGACTCTTCTATGAAGACATTGACTGAGCTTTGTTTTAAGTCCACGAGAAGCCCCTCCGCAGACTATGCAATTTCTTACCTTGTACCCTACAAATTTTACTGTCCTGGATGAGATGCTGGCTTATTCGCGCTATAGGACAAACCCGGAGGTGATCTGTATTAATCAAGATGTGCCTACTTGCTTCTATGCTGTGCAACGGAGTCGCTTACCAATAATCGTAATGCTATTGGACAGAGGCTTATCAGACACCAATATGGGTGAAGTCAACCAAATCGATTATACCAAATTTAAAATATTTTGCTCGTTTCCTCCGTGTCTCCCTTCCTCGCTGTCGCATTGGTCGGGAGACTGTCGTCAATTCACGCGCAATTCATCTCATCACTTCCGCTATCGTGTTAAGTGAGAGGCTTCTTGCTGTCACACTAAATTGCAATGGCAATTGGGGTTTACGACGTTCGGAATTTAATTGTGGATCATCTTCTCCAGTGTAGATCGGGCGGGAGTCTAACAACACTGCTATATAACACCTAACTTTTCCAGAATATTGGTCAAAGAAGAGGAAAAGGGGCAGGGCGCAGGGGAGAAGAGGAATGGTTGTTAAGTACCGGAAGTTTAAAGTAATTTCTTACTCACCCTTGCACCCTGCACCCTGCTCCCCTGCCTCTTCAATCTGTTCTCCTTCTTTGCACAGCCTCAGACTTTAATAGTATAAGTAGATCGCAAAACCAAAGGACAGATGATTACACCAATGCGTGTTTTTGTGCTAATTTTCAATGCTCACACAGAAAATGAGGGAATTCATTCAATTCGAGTGGCTGATGCTTCAGCATCGCAGCCAGGGGCTGTACGCAATAAAATTTTGATGTTCGAGTCAGAAGACGACGCTCTCCGCTTTGCCCTGTTACTGGAAGCTCAGGATTTCCCTACGCCTACAGTGGAAATGCTCGATGCTGAGGAAATTAAGGGATTTTGTGAAAGTGCTGGCTATGAATGGGAAATTGTTCCAGCCAACAGCGATTTAATCTTACCTCCAGAAATGAACTTGGAAAATACTGACTGGCAAGCTGATGCCGAAGCGGAGGATACTGATGAAGATAGCTACCGCTCTAACGAAGTGCCACCAGCTGCATCAGAAATGTCTGATTCTGAATTAGAAAATATGCGGCGCAAATTGGAAGGTTTGTTGTGAACTGAGTGGGGAGTGGGGAGTGGAGGCAGAAAGATTTCTATACGCATGAAAGCCATTAATCAAGATGTAGACTATGCCAAATTTGCATGAACGGGGCTATCTTTTAACTGAGCAGGTCAATCCTGATAGTCTTAATTTAGACCAACTCAGTTCTGTTGAGTTGGTGGATTTGTTTAATCGCGAAGACGAAAAAGCAGTGGCGGCGGTGGCGGCGGCTCAATTACAGTTGGCGCAAGCCATTGATGTGGCCGCAGAACGTTTGAGCCAGGGAGGACGTTTATTTTATGTTGGTGCGGGGACAAGTGGCAGGTTAGGGGTGCTAGACGCGTCTGAATGTCCACCTACTTTCTGCACACCCCCAGAGTTGGTACAGGGAATTATTGCTGGTGGTGCTGGTGCATTGGTACGCAGTTCGGAAGATTTAGAAGATCGGAGCGAAGATGGTGAAGGGGCGATCGCTCAACGACACATTACTCAATTAGATGTGGTAGTGGGGATTACTGCCGGTGGGACAACTCCTTTTGTCCACGGAGCGCTCAACGCCGCCCGTCAACGGGGTGCGAGGACTATTTTTATTGCCTGTGTACCTACAGAGCAAGTGCGGTTTGATGCTGACGTTGATATTCGCTTATTAACTGGTCCAGAAATCCTCGCTGGTTCCACTCGCTTAAAAGCTGGTACAGCCACAAAGCTAGCTTTAAATATCCTTTCGACTGGGGTAATGGTGAAGCTGGGCAAAGTTTACGGTAATCGCATGGTGGATGTGGCGGTGACTAATCAAAAGTTACGCGATCGCGCTTTACAGATGCTGCAAGACTTAACAGGGTTGAGTCGGGAAGCTGCTGGTTTTTTACTAGAACGCAGTGGGAAGTGGGTAAAGCTAGCGTTGCTGATGCACTGGACTGGTTTAGACAAAGCCGCAGGCGATCGCTTGCTTGCACAACACCAAGGCAATCTCAGAGTAGCTGTTGCCAGTTACAAAAATGACAAAGAACTTTAAGAATTTTTAAGCCCTGCTAATGGTTAATTGCCTAGCAATCAATTAACCACTAGCCATTATTAATAATAATTTTACATATAGCGGTATCCACTTCCATGAAGTACATCATAGCCCCCTCCTCGCTTGCACCGGAGGGGGTTGGGGGTGGGGTTCTTGTATCTCACTTAACTGATAACCGCTATATATATTCTGGCTGAATATTTTTTGATTTAATACTTAGTATTTAGAGGATTTTAGAGATTTTACATCTCCCTAAATGTAGGTGAATAAGCAAGTAATTGATTACTATGATCGGTGGTAATTTACGAGAAAATTATCCAGCTTTATACAAGGAGTATAAACATGATTAATAGCAATCAATTACAAGAAATTCAAAAACATATACCTCTCATAGGAGATATAAATTACAAAAATCCATTGGCATATCAAGCAACCCGTGGAGCCGTTGAAGTAGTGAATACAATCCAAATGGCCATAGCAGAGGCTTACATTAACGGATTAGAAATTCCTGACTCAAGTCTGCAAACACTTTTTGATACTTGTATGCCTGTTTTCTTCCAATATTTTCCTTCACTTTTAGCACCTTATGAATGGGTATTAAAAGAAACCGATCATATTGCTGAAGGGTCACGAGATTTAATGAAAATTCAGTATGATTTGCCTCAAGCCATGCTGAATAAAATGTTGGGTGAAGGAAAACTCATTTACCCTAAATACAGTATGGGATTATGGGAAAAAGGAGCATTAAACCTGGAACAATCACAGATAGATATGATTGATGATGTGATTGAGAAATTAGACATCCAGGATGGAGACCATATATTAGATTTTGGCTGTGGCTGGGGGTGCGTTCCCAATTACATTCTTTCTAAATTTCCTCATGTCAAAGTGACTGGGCTGAATTTGAGTCACGAACAATGTGAATATATGCGTCAGAAGATGCAAGACCCTGAAAGCTACCTCAGTTCAGGCAGATTCGGATTATCTGAAGGAGATTTAAATGATGTTGAATTTGACACAAAATTTGACAAAATCCTGTCTATTGGTGTTTTTTCCCATGTAGGTAATTTAACTAACTCTTTTGAAAAATTAGCTTCTTTTCTCAAGGAGAATGGCAAGGTCTTTATTCATATTATTACAGTTCGTACCCCTAATAATATCTCTAGTGCTTACACTCACAAATATATTTTTCCCCACGGTAGATACTGGAATTATGATGCAATTCCTAGCCATAACAAAAATCTTAAAACCGTAAAAAGATGGTATCTCAATGGTTCTAATTACTCGCAAACATTTGCTACATGGCTCAGTAATTTTGACAGTAATCAAGAAACCATAAAATACTTGAATTATGGCATTGATTATGCCAAATTTCGCCGAATATGGAGATTTTATTTGATATGGTTTATTAGCAATTTTGCTAGTTGCAATGGTGAATATAATGGCAATGGACAATATTTAATGATGCATAGTTAAGCAGATATCTGAGAAGCCAAAAATTTTTCACATCCTGGTTACAAATTAGCTCTTACACCTTGGACTGTCAATACAGAACAGGGTGCATGGTGTAATACATAATTGCTGACACTACCTAAGAAAAATTCCCTGATGCCACTGAGTCCCCGACGGACTAAAACATTTGTGAGGAACAAAAACATTTTCAGCAATGAATGACCAAGCACTGATGGTTTGATTAAGGAAGCGCATCAGTTGATTTTTTTTGTGTCTTGACCAAAAGGTAAATCCTGATTAATCGCTTCCATCTCCTGCTGTTCTAATTGATTAACTTCCCGAATATAAGGGCGAAGAATTTGGTCTAAACGACTATTGTAAAAGCGGTGCAAACTGTAATTAGGCATAGCGGGAAAACCACGGCGTTTTTTGTGTCGTCCGCCAGCACCGGGATCGAAGCTTTGGATATTGTGAGCGATCGCCCACTCAATCGGTGTATAGTAACAAGCATCAAAATGTAAACAATCTATATCTTGAAGACTACCCCAATAACGTCCATATAAGCGATCGCCTTTAAACAAACAAAAAGACATTCCCACAGGTTGACCCTGATTTTCCTGATCATACGCCGGAAAAAACACCACTCGATGGCGATAATTTGTGTGTAGCTGCTCAAAAAACTGCTTTGTCAGGTATTTACTACCCCACCAGCCGAACTTATCACAAGTATCAGCATAGAAATCGTACATCAAAGGAAATAAAGACTGAGGAATTGCATCACCGGTCACTGCTTGTAGTCGTAAACCCACCTTTTCCACAGCCTTGCGTTCTCGCTTGATATTGCGGCGCTGATTAGCGTTGAATAATTTTAAATAATCATCAAAATTTTTAAACTCGACATTTTCCCAAATATAGCTGTGGTGTAACCAAGTTGTAAAACCTTGACGTTCCAGCACAGCCCGCCATTGGGGATCAACATAGAGAAAATGACAACCAGAAATCTGATGTTTAGTGCAGAAAGAATCAATCTCATGCACCATCAGGGCTGTAATTTCATCCTCATCTTCCCCTGGGGCGATTAAAAACCGATAACCTTCAGCCGGAGTAAATGGAGTCATTCCCAGTAATTTAGGATAATACTGGACTCCAAGACGATCAGCTAATTCTGCCCATTGGTGATCAAAGACAAATTCGCCATAACTATGACCTTTCAGGTAAAGTGGCGCAACCGCAATCAAAGTCCTGTCTCGCCAAAGAGTTAAATGATTGGGTAACCAGCCAGTTTTAGCAGTAGCACTCTGGGAAATTTCTAAATTATTCAGCCAATCCCATTCTAAAAACGGCGTTTTCAGTGGCATTGCTAAAGCATCCCAGGCATCTTGGGGTACTTCCGCGATTTTGTTAATCCAAAGGCTAGAGTAGCGAGGCTTGATTTTTTCCACCATTGTGGGGCTTTTCTAGGGTAAGGGAACCGCTACGCGGAAGTCAAAAGTCAAAAGTCAAAAGTCAAAAGGCTTTTATTTTGGATAAGAACTTCCACTAATACCCAATGACCAATGATTTACCCTGAGCGTAGCCGAAGGGCTAATGACCAATGATTACTAGGGTAATCTAATTTGCTCAACGTTGCAGGCGATAGTGCAGAAACACCTCTTGCTCAACTTGATCAACTTCTAAGAGTTCTAATTTAGGAGCTAATTGAGATAAAAATCCGACACCTTCTACTGGTGTTGGTGCAGATGCACCGCCTAAAAGCAATGGACAGACCGTCAGCCAGAGTTCATCGATTAAATCTGATTGCAACATAGAAGATACTAATTCACCTCCTCCCAAGACGGCTAACCGTGTTATATGTAGAGATGCCAGGTGTTGCAAAGCAGCAGACGTGTCAACCTTTCCCGTTGGTGTGTCAAAAACTATAATCTGATCAAACTTGGGAGGACACTCTTCTAGGGGTGATAACCCTGTGGAATTAAATGTCTGTTCTCGTCTTTGCCAAGAAGATGCGCCCATTGTTGTGGTCAGCAACCAGCGTTTGATCGGCTGTTGAAAAAACTTAATTCCCGGATTGAGGTCAGCAGATTGTGTAAGGATTATATGAAGAGGCTGGGCTGGCTTACCCTGTTTTAGGCGATGTTGTAGCAAAGTTGATTGTGATACGGTGAGTGTTGTACCGTAAGCACGAAGAGTACCAGCACCTATTAAAACAGCATCAGAGGCAGCAATTTGTTTTTCCAGGTGCGCTTTATCCGCCTCTGAGCCAAAGCGAGCAGGCGATCGCTTAAAATCTGCTATCTTGCCGTCTGCACTCATTGCTAAAACTACTGTGGTATAAGGACGATTGTGCATCATTGGTTTAATAGTCTGGAAATTTTGCTTGTTAGTGAATTGATTTGACAAAAATATTTACCCGCAAGTTAGTTTGAGTACAATTTCATCACTGGATCTATATGCAACATCAGTCAAGTTCACATCTACAATATATAAATTTTGGTATGGCTGATTTAGTGGTTATATCTTCAATATTTAACACTTTTGGGAGTTGACAAAACAAATCTCATAACCTATAAGAATGTCTCCTTGAGCTGTTCTAATTGCACATCGTTACTTTTGTGGTTTACAGATGCGAAGTGAGATAGTCGATGGTTAAGGCTCGTGAATCATCCTTTCGACGTATTTTAGTAACAAGAATTTTGCTTTTGGTTGTCCCAGTTTTACTGCTGGGAGAAATTGTGGCTTTGAATAAAGCCAGGGGTAGCTTGTTGAAAACCGCCCGTCAAAATCTCACAGAAAGCGCTATCTCCAAAGGTGAGAAAATGGCCAATGCGATCGCCACCCTCAAAACTCACTTGCTAACTGTCAGTCAAACAGCCGTTATTCAGTCTGCTTCGTCTCAAGAAGTAGAACAATATTTCATTCAGCTAGCCAAACAATTACCAACCCACGTTGAGTGCTTGCAATTAACCAATCTGCAAAGCAGTAAAATTATTGCCAGTAGCTGTGGTAATCAAGAAATTAGCGAATTGAGATTATCTTTTCCTGATCAAGGAGAAAAAATTAATATCAAAAAAATCTTACCTCCAAAAGCAGGAACCACAGGGCAAAAAAATCCCCATAATCAACTGCAATTGTTGCTATCTATCCCCGTGTACAGTCGCAATGGCCAAGCGCTATATGCATTGAGTATTCAATCAGCACTATACAAACAAACCAAAAATCAGCCAGGATCTTTAACTGGTTCTACCCTAGTAATTGCTGAAAACGGGATGATTTTAGCGCACCCATCCGCAGAGTTAGTTGGTAGAAATATTCGAGAATACCCAGATATTTCCCAAATAAAACACATTATTAAAAATGGCGTTGCTGGAGAAAGTAACTCCATAAATTTACCGAATCAACAAGGCAAAGAATTAATAGTTGGTTACACAGCTATTGACAATCCCATTACAAAAGAGCAAGGGCAAAAATGGATAGTCCTAGCTGTAACAACAGTGGATAATGCGCTGCTAGGTTTAGAAGAAATAAAACTGATTTTAATAGTTTTAACAGTTGGTTTAATTGGTGCAAGTTTGTTAGCATCTTTATATCTTGCCCCTTACCTAGCCAGTCCTTTAGAAGAATTGCGAGACTACGCCCTGAACCTTCACAGCCACCACGCCGCACAACCAGTACCACACAACTTCAAAATCCGGGAGTTCAACCAACTCGCACAAGCAATGGAGCAAATGGTGGATAGACTCAAAGCCTGGGCGGAAGAACTAGAAATTGCTTGGAAAGAGTCGAAAACCGCCAACCAAATCAAAAGTCAGTTTTTGGCTACAACTTCCCACGAATTGAGAAATCCTCTGAATGTGATTATTAACTGTGTGCGGGTGGTTCACGATGGCTTGTGCGATAATCGGGAAGAAGAAATAGAGTTTCTTAAACGTGCCGACGAAACAGCTATTCACTTATTAGGAATTATCAATGAGTTACTGGATATTTCCAAAATAGAAGCAGGTAAACTTTCCGTAGTTACAGCACCTATTGACCTCCGACAAGTGCTGCTGGAAGTGATTAATTTACAATCAGTAAATGTTCAAAAAAAGGGCTTGCAGTTAAAAACCGATTTAGGTACTGACTTGATTCCCGTAGAAGCAGACGCAGCCAAGTTAAAGCAAGTCTTAATTAATATCATTGGTAATGCGACTAAGTTTACTGACGAGGGAAGCATCACAATTGCTACAGCAACTGCTAAAGAATCTCAGGTGATTGTGAGCGTCACAGATACAGGTTTAGGCATCGAACCTACTCAGCAGCACAAACTATTTCGCCCCTTTGTCATGCTGGATGGCGGCGCAACACGCAAGGTTGAAGGGACTGGACTAGGACTAGCGATTTCCCGCAACTTAATTGAACTGATGGGAGGTAGTATTACTCTGGAAAGTGCGGGTATCAACCAAGGCACGACCGTGAAAATTAGATTGCGGATGATTGATAGCACCTTATTAACGGTTTCCACCACAGAGGGAAATTTACATAATCGCGGGATTGCTTCTGGGGATGATTCTCATGGGATGAATGGATCTCAAAAACCAGAACTAGAGCCTGAAAGTTGCGAACTACCACTTGTAGAGGATAGTTACAAAGTTTTGCAATTAGGTGAGCTATTGGGAGAAATCAGGAACGGTTGATGTTAGGACTTACGCATTGACAATAAATCAGGACTTACGCAACAATTGCCAAAAATCTTGATTTATCGTTCGCGTAGCGTGCGCGAAGCGCATACCGCCAAGTCGCCTAAAGCCTTCGGCATAGCTACGCTTACCGCGTAGCGTCTCCCCTTGGGAGAAGAACGCCAAGAAAACGTAGATTATGCGTAAGTCCTATAAATACCAAATATGTATAACACTAAAAAGCACATATTTCGTAGGGGTTTAGCATTGCTAAACCCCTACCACACGGATATATTTACTATCAAGATAATCATTGTTGAAAGCCGGAAATTAGCTATTTTGTTGACAAAATACCATGATTAATTTATGCGTAAGTCCTAGATGTTTAAAATAATAGGCTGTCCGCCTTGGTTTAGAGATGCTGTGAGACCAGAGAGAATTTGTACTAATTCTGTGCCTACCCAACCAGATGAAATGTCTGGGACAGTATTTTGGCTCATACTGACAATAAAGCGATCGCACACTCGCTGCAATGGTTCACCTGTTTTTAATTCCAGCACCTCTGTTTTTTGATTCACAGGTAAAAACTGATTTCCCTGACGTTCAAACTCACCATGTAACAGAGTTAAAGGCGATGAAGTTGACATTTCATCAAAAACCAAGCAACCACGGCTACCCACAACCGCCAACCGTCGCTGTTTATCAGGATTTCCCCAACACAGGTGAATATATACCTGAAAGCCATCCGGGTATGTCAGCGTTACCCAGACTAAATCTGCTAACCCTGATACAGATTGGTTCAATTCTCCATTCTCTACTCCCTGTAACCACACCGTACCCGTAGCCTGTACTTTCACAGGTATCTCACCCAGCCAGTTGTTAAAAATGGCAATATCATGAATAGCCAAGTCCCACAAAGCGTCTACATCTTGGCGGACTGGCCCTAAATGGGTACGTGTAGCATAGCCATAGCGTAAGTCACCTAATGTACCTGCTTTAACGACAGTTTGCCCTTGTTCAACAGCTGGATGAAATAAATAAGTATGGTCAACCATCAGGATTAAATGCTGTTGTTCTGCCAGTTGACAAAGTTCCAGACATTCTACTGGGTCTAGAGTTAAGGGTTTTTCTGCTAAAACATGGTATCCCAGATTCAGCGCTTGTTTAATTAAAGTATAGTGGGTAGTGGCTGGAGTGGCGATCGCAACTGCTGTCAGTCCCGCTAATTGCTGTAAATCTGACCACTCAGTAGTCAAGCATATATTTTCATCTAAATTAAACTGTTGCTTTACTGCTGCCAACCTTTCTGGTTGGGGGTCTACCACAGCCACCACACTCACTTGAGGATGTGCTAAAAAATTTCGCAGTAAATGTACTCCCCAACGTCCCACACCAATAACAGCGATGTTCATAATATTAATTATTAATTATTTAAATAATAGTTTAAAGGTCAGAGAGTTATAAAAAAAATAAGGGAAGTGGTTATCTTGAGTAATCACTTCCTTCCAGCACTCAAAAATTATCATCTTTCGGGCAATTGGCTGGTTTTTCTGGGTGGTTTATTTATTGGCAATTCCTTAATATCTGGGGAATCAGGCTGATTTACGTTTCACGAACAAACCCATAATACTGGCTAAAAACAGACCACCAACAGTAGCAGGTTCTGGTACAGAAGTGACATCGCTGGGTGGTTCTGAAAGAATTTCCACGCCGTTTCCTTCCACTGTGACATTAAAACTCACCAAGAAATCATCTAAAGATAATTTTTTTATGGTTGAATCTCCTGGAATATCAGACTCGAAATCAAAAACTGTGGGAAAGTTACCACCGTTAGTGTTGCTATATCGCGGACTAAATCCACTAATTTCAAACTCACCTTCATACCGCTTACCTGTGGTAGGGTCAGTGAGAATACCCTGATAAAAGGCTTTGCCGAGAACAAATTCGTCCTGAACTACGCCTTGAAATTTTACTCCTGGCAAACCTGGATTACCCTGATAATTATAAGGTGTCAACTCACCACCAGAAAGAATTGGTGAAGTGAGAACCCCATCTAAGGATACAAAAGGAATACCTTTAAAATCCACATAGTAACTCTTATTACCATTCTCATCTACTTTCTCCTTTACATGATTTGAATCGTACACAAGAACACCATTGCGGTAATATTTCCCTTCGCTATCTGTATCAACACGAGTAACTCTATTATTGAAATTGGGATTGATGCGAGGAAGCTCGATTGTGCCTGATAATTCGACAGTACTTTGAACTGAGATTGAGATTAATTGAGCCGCAAAAGCACTGGCGCTACTGAAACCAATAATAGTTGTGGCTAAAAAGCTACTGCTTGCAACTTTCAAACCAAATTTTACTGCTGGTGAATTGACTTTCATTAACAAATTGCTCCTCTAATAACCTGTTTGAACGAAAACACACTTATTGTGAGTTAACAAAAATGGACTGGCTGAACATCTGGATGAAGTCAAAAATATGTTGCCGAATCAGATAGTTGATGACGTGCCAAAATAACTTATTTTGACACTTCCCAACCCTCAAGGTTTTCAGGTAAAGTTTAGTAGATAGGGAATGCTTAAAGTAGCCCAAAAGCTGACTTTTAAGCGATTAGTTAAAGTTTATCTACTAAGTTTACTGAGAGTTAAACCCCATTGTTATATTTACTTTTGCAAGTAAAGTTAACTGTACTATTGACATCAGAATTTATTGGCGAAGCAATACAACCCTCTGTTGAGGTGATTCTTTAATGCTTTCCCATCAATGGTTTCTCTCCAAATACAGGAATTCAAACATCCTCTAAAATACTTCTTTGGCTTGTGTAGTTTTCCTTTCTTCCTACAAATTTCATGCCATGTTTTTACATAATTAATGGTATTTGCCAGAATAAATTGCTTACCATTCGTGTAAAATTGTTACAAGTGCAGTATAACCATAAATATCCATTAGTGACAAGACATTTAGCTTTTATTTTCCCAAAAAAGCAGTTAAGTTACTATTAATAAAGCCGATTAAGTAAAATTTCTGTTATTTCTTGAACTCACGAATTTTGCATTAGCTGCTAATTCCGTTTATTCACTTAGCATAGTTGCAGTGTAGGAAAAACAATAATTTTGGTTATATTAATCTAATATAGATTATTCAGTATAATCACGCTTGCTATAATTAAGTAAACTTTCCATTAAATCATATTTTTTGGTTTAGGGTTTTTCGGGCTGAGGAATTGCTAAGAAAGCTACTTTAGCTGCGGCTTGTTCAGCTGCTTTGATTGAGCGTCCTTTACCTTCACCTAATTTGTTGTCATAGAGCCAAACCTCAGCCGCAAACCGTTCTTGATTTTGGTTAGCTTGATTAACTTCTGTGACGCGATACTCAGGCAAAACTTTAAATTCAGCCTGTGTCCATTCTTGCAGGGCGGCTTTGTAGTTAAGTCTAGCGGGATCGAGGCGAATTTCCGTTGCTAACTTTTTAAAATTAAAATCTAGCCAAGGATGAATTAATTCTAAATTGTTGGTGCTGAGATAAAGCGCACCCAGAACAGCTTCAAAAGCATCTGCTAGGCGTGATTCTTGACCAACTTTATCGCTTGTAGCACTACCAGCGACAAGTAAGTATAACTCCAAACCATATTCTCTAGCCAGTTGAGCGAGGATGCGATCGCTTACCAAAACTGAACGAATGGCGGCAAAATCCCCCACTGGACAATCAGGATATGTTTCCCACAACACTATGGCCGCCGCTAGTCGCACCACCGCATCACCCACAAACTCCAATTGTTCATAATTTGCCGAGTCAGAAACAGTCGGATGAGTCAGCGCCAAATCCAACAGATCCCACTTAATAGGTAAACCTGGTGGTAGACCTAACTTTCTGACTAAACTTTCGAGCTGTCGCTGACGGCGTGGATAAACAAGTGTCATCAAGGAGTATGGGGCAAAAGGGGGCAGGGAGCAGGGAGCAGGGAGCAGGGAGCAGGGAGCAGGGAGCAGGGAGCAGGGAGCAGGGAGCAGGGGAGAAAGGGAGCAGGGGAGAAAGGGATTTCAAAACTTTCTTGAGTCAGCACTCAGCACTCAGCAGTTAAAAAAGGGGGAGAGAGTCGGACATAAGCCGGGTTCTGTTCTCGCCAGTGTTTAAAAACACCATTGAGGGCAGTTATCTATCTGGGACGCTTGTTACCAAACGCCTCTAGCGGCTCTACTTTTGGAAACTGGTAAAAGACCAACCGTAGTCTCCATCGCCTTGCTCCCAACCGGGGTTTACCGAGCCACAACCTCTCGGTTGTGCTGGTGCGCTCTTACCGCACCTTTGCACCCTTACCATTCTCAGTTATCAGTTATCAGTTATCAGGTTTTTACTGTTCACTGTTCACTGTTCACTGAAAATGGCGGTATCTTTCTGTGGCACTATCCTCACGATCGCTCGCACTGGGCGTTATCCAGCAAGTTTGGTCTTTCGGGAGCCCGGACTTTCCTCAAACCAGTCAATCTGACTGACCTGCAACCGCCTGCGCCTACTCTCTCCCTAAGTCCAGTGTAATCCGGGATGGTGTGATATGTCCGATTGGGATTACTTCTTTTTCCAAGGCAGAGCATAAGTCCAGGGTAATTTTCTAATAGTGAAGGGACAGTTGATAATGCACATTGGTGGGATATTCACACCTGGAGCTAGACCTACACGGACTTCAGAGATGCGTAACACCAGTTGTAGTGAAAATTCCAACTCCTTTCTTTCTTGTATAAAGTCGTTATATAACTTTTTTTGCGGTGGTCCAGCTTTGCTCAGTCCAGTAATGTTAATTATGGGTTTTGTGGCCGAGTAGGTTCCGGTATCTTTATCACGTACAAAAACATCTTCTGCTGTGACTGTTTCCGAAAGTGTTTTCTGAGGAACAATGAGACTAGGACTTTGGGGAACAGCTAAGTCACGGGTTAAATCTGGTGATTTGCGAATAACTCGGCGCGATTGTTTGCTATGTTCCACAACTAAAGAGCTATTATCCCAATCAACATATATAGCAATATTCTCAGATTTATTATCGATACTCAGCGCTAATTCCTTGACATCATCTACAGGATATGAGGATTTGAATTTAAAAGAAATCCCTATTTTATCTTGGAGATTTTGTGCTTTGAGTTGTTCATCAACGACTGCTTTTTTAAATTCAAATTTAACTTGATCGTCGATGGACTCGACCATGCGGTTAAAGACGTAGGAAACGCCAATAATATAAAGGGTCAAAATCACTAAATTTTGGTCACTACTCCCCATAAATCTGAATATTAACTCCCGGTAATAATTTTAATCCAAAATCCAAAATCTCAAATCGATTGACTCATTAGCTATTTCCCATCTTACTTAATTGTTGAAGAATTATGGAGCCAACCTCGTCGCCAGAAGAAGAATAGCAAACTCAAAGCGATCGCCGCCATCACTGCCAAGCAAATCGGGTAGCCCCAATACCAATTCAGTTCAGGCATATTGTATGGAGATGTTTCAGTATTAAAATTCATTCCATATATCCCCGCCACAAAAGTTAAGGGAATAAAGATAGAAGAAATCACCGTTAGTAGCTTCATGATTTCATTCATTTTGTTACTAACTGACGACAAATAAACATCCATTAATCCCGATGCTAGTTCCCGGTAATTTTCCACCATATCCATTACTTGTACGGCATGGTCGTAACAATCTCGCAGATAGATTTGCACTTCCACTCCTATGAGTTTACTGCCATCTCGAATTAAAGAATTAATGGCATTTCGCTGAGGCCAGATTGCACGACGTAGTTGCAGAAGTTCTCGCCTAACTTGATAAATTTGTTGTAATGTTTTGCGGGTAGGATTGAGTATGACTTCCTCCTCTAATTCTTCCATTCGCTCCCCGTACATTTCCAGAACCGGAAAAAAGCCATCAATAATTGCATCTAATAGAGCATAAGCTAAATAATCAGCCCCCTGTTTGCGAATGATCCCTTTATCTCGATCAATTCGTAACCGCACTCCTTCAAAGCAATCATGTTCTGGTTCTTCCTGCACTGTGAGCAGATAATGTTTCCCCAAAACAAAACTCACTTGTTCGCTGTAAAAACCACAGTCTTTTTCCATTGGAACTACCATCTGGGCAATGATGAGTAATTGGTCTTGATAATCTTCTATTTTGGGACGTTCTCCCATATTGACTACATCTTCTAAAACTAGAGGATGTAAATCAAAAACTTGACCCAATCGTTGTAATATGTCGTGATTTCCTAATCCTTGGACATCTACCCAAGAGACAGATTCTTGATCTAGATAAGTGCTACATTCTTCAGGAATTTCTATTTGTTTGCGAATAAAGTTATTTTGGTTATAGTCAAACAAAAAAATTGTGGGAGCTTGAGCATCTTCGTCAACGATGATAGTCCCAGGCAGAGTCCCTGGTTGGTGATAAAATTCCTTTTCATAGAACTTTTTCACGGCTTTGGGTATACGGCGACGTTTTTTTACCATAAAGTTTGATTTAATACTTGTCAGAAATTTTACCAGTTTGAATATCAAGATGTCATTGATAGATCACCTAGTTTTGTCAAAAATAACATCAGTAGTAAAGGGTGATCATATCACTTCATTGCCTTGGAATTGGTCAAAAGAAGCAGAGGAGAAGAGGCAGGGGAGCAGGGAGCAGCGAGCAAGGGGGAGTTAAGAGGCAGGGGAGCAGGGAGCAGGGAGCAAGGGGGAGTAAGAAATTACTTTAAACTTCCGGTTACTTAACAACGATTCCTCTTCTCCCCTGCCCCCTGCACCCTGCCCCCGTTCCTCTTCTCCTCTGCTTCTTCGGTAAGGGCAAAAAAAACAGTTTGCCGTAAAAAGACAAACTGCTAACCAAATATTTACATGAGGTGACAGAGATTAGAACATACCCATGCCGCCCATGCCGCCCATACCGCCCATGCCGCCCATGCCGCCCATACCGCCCATACCGCCCATATCAGGGGCTGGAGCCGCAGATTTTGGCTCTGGTTTTTCGACGACAATGGCTTCAGTGGTAATCACCATCCCAGCAATAGAACCGGCATTTTGCAAAGCTGAACGCACTACTTTCGCAGGATCGATGATGCCAGCAGCAATCAAATCCTCAAATTTCCCAGTAGCGGCGTTGTAACCAATATTGCCAGCGCTTTCTTTGACTTGAGAGACAATTACAGAACCTTCGTCACCAGCATTATCTGCTATTTGACGTAAGGGAGCTTCTAAGGCTCGTTTGACAATATCTGCGCCAATTTTTTCTTCTTCGGTCAGGTTGGCTTTGATTGCGTCTATTTTCGGAATCAAGTTAATCAGGGTTGTGCCACCACCGGGAACTATCCCTTCTTCTACAGCAGCTTTAGTGGCGTTAAGTGCGTCTTCAATCCGCAGTTTGCGGTCTTTGAGTTCGGTTTCTGTAGCCGCACCCACTTTAATAACTGCGACACCGCCAGCTAGTTTAGCAATGCGTTCTTGGAGTTTTTCTTTATCGTAGTCAGAATCAGTTTCTGCTAATTGCTGACGAATTTGACCAATGCGGATTTGTACTTCTGGCTTGGTTTCACCAGCCGCAACAATTGTGGTGCTTTCTTTGTCAATGGTGATTTTGCGGGCTGTTCCCAGCATTTCCAAAGTAGCGGTGTCTAGGCTTAAACCGATTTCTTCGGAAATCATCTGTCCATCGGTGAGGATAGCAATGTCTTGTAACAATGCTTTGCGGCGATCGCCAAATCCCGGTGCTTTAATCGCAGCCACAGCCAGCACACCCCGCGCCTTGTTGACTACCAAAGTTGCCAAAGCGTCTCCTTCTACGTCTTCAGCAATAATCAGCAAAGGTTGACCCAAACGGGCAACTTTTTCCAACACAGGAACTAAATCCTGGATGCTGCTGATTTTTTTGTCGGTAATCAGGATACGAGCGTTTTCAAACTCTACGATTTGCCTGTCGCTATTGGTGATGAAGTAGGGAGAAATATAACCCCTGTCAATCTGCATCCCTTCCACTACTTCCATTTCTGTGGTTAGGGATTTGGATTCTTCAACAGTGATTACACCGTCTTTGGTGACTCTTTCCATTGCTTCGGCAATCATCGCGCCGACTTCTTCATCATTACCGGCGGAAACAGTGGCAACTTGAGCGATCGCACTGCCTTCTACTGGCTTGGCTATCTGGGCAATTTCTGCCACCAGGGCTTCAATAGTTTTGTCGATGCCCCGTTTCAAGCTGATGGGGTTAGTACCAGCTGCAACGTTCTTCAAACCTTCTCTAATGATTGCCTGTGCTAAGACTGTAGCCGTAGTAGTGCCATCACCAGCGATATCCTTGGTTCTGGATGCCACTTCTTGGATCAGTCTCGCACCAGTGTTTTCTAAAGGGTCTTCTAATTCAATTTCTTGGGCGACAGTGATCCCATCATTGACGATTTGAGGTACGCCAAATTTTTTCTCTAAAAGGACGTTGCGACCTCTTGGCCCCAAGGTAATTTTCACGGCATCAGCCAGGGCATTGACTCCCCGTTCTAAAGCCCGCCGTGAATCTTCATCAAAGGAAATAATTTTTGCCATGTTGTTGAATATCTATCTCTAGCGGTTCCATTACACAATTTAGCACTCACAAGAGCAGAGTGCTAATCAGCCAAGTAGCTCAGATTATAAATGCAAATAAAAAAAATTGATTAATATTACAGTTGATACTCATATAGGACACTGGCAGTAATGCTTGAATTGGGGGATGAATCTATACAATTTTCTTGAGTCCCTCGGCATTGCCGACCCTCGCGGCTCCGGCTGGTTGGCAGTAGTATTTACATTTCTTTTGGCTTGGCTGGTAACATGGCGTTTGATTCCCACAGTCCGCAAATTTGCCCTGCGGGTAGGTTGGGCTGACCAACCAAATGCTCGCCGACTTAACCAGCAGCCTTTGCCCAATGCCGGGGGTTTAGCTATTTATGCGGGAGTGATTGCCGCCATGGTACTAGCTACCCTGTTACGACCGATTGCCCTGCAAAACGTCTTGGCTCAAGTGTTAACTATTCTACTAGGAGGTTCAATCCTAGTGCTGGTGGGTTTTATTGATGATCAGTTCGGTTTACCGCCCTCTGTGCGCTTGTGGGCGCAGATTGTGACGGCATTGTTGCTTTATGCCAACGGCATCAGCATCCAGGTTGGTTTCAATACGCCCATTGACTCGCTGCTTTCCATGGCTGTGACGGTACTTTGGGTAGTGGGGATCACTAACGCGATCAACTTGATGGATGGGATGGATGGATTAGCGGGGGGTGTTAGTTTTATCACCGCGATGAGTTTATTAGGGGTTGCCGCCCAATTTCCCAATCGCGCCGCAGCTATTTTAGTGCTAGCAGCTTTAGGGGGTGGAGCCTTGGGCTTTTTGCGCCATAATTTCCACCCCTCACGGATTATCATGGGTGACGCGGGGGCATACTTTTTTGGTTATGTGCTAGGTGCAACTAGTATTTTAGGCAATCTGCAACAAAATACCATTTTTGCCCTTGGCCCGACAGTGTTATTTCTGCTGTTGCCAGTCATGGATACTACACAAGTGTTTATCCGCAGGTTATTGGCAGGAAAAAACCCTCTCAGTACCCCAGGTAAAGACCACATACACCACCGTTTGTTGGACTTGGGATTCTCCCAGCCAAATGCGGCGTTCACTCTTTGGTCTATCACTCTAGTTTTTAATTTGCTGGCGATGAGAATACAAGGTGTAAATTTTGTGGTGATAATTTCTACCGCCATTAGTATTATTTTCTTGTTGGGCTTTACTGTCTGGCAAAAAACTAGCCAACCATCTTGAGTTATTTTATGTCTGTGTAAACACTTGTAGCGTCAGGAATTTTACTTAATAAAAACCACAGTGTAGGGGAAAATGTTTTACGCCCCTACTAGTTCTTGTGGTGAAAATATTGGCATTATTCAGCAAAGACTTACCTTTTATTTAATTTATTTATGGTCATGCGAGAGGAAGCTGGTTTACCTCTGACTATTGACCAATATCATTTACTTTCTTAACTGTCCTGGCGATTATTTATACTTACATCCCCAGGGTTCGCAAGTAAAATCTATTGATGATTTATTGCCGAAATTGCATAGTAAGTGGACTGTGGTGTTAATTGTTAGTGATGGGGGGGCGGCTCGTGGGGGCGTAAGTCCTAGTAGAATTGAATTTACGGAGGAGTTTATTAAAAAGTTTGCCCGTTGTGTCCGTCATATTGCTTGGCTTAATCCTATCTCGCAGGAACGTTGGAAATATACTACTGCTGCGGAAATTCTGCAATTTGTGCAAATGTTTGAACTCAATTCTTCTGGTTTGAAGGCTGCTATTCGTTCAGGCAAAGGATAAAATAATTATCAGGTAATCGTGAACGAAAAAAAGAAAAAGATCCCCGACTTCTTTGAGAAGTCGGGGATCTGAACCTCGCCAGAGTATTCAAAAAGTTTTTATATTTATCAGGATGATGATTAAGTCTCAAAAACAGGATAAATTTAAACATAAGCGGCTGGAATATTTTGCAAATCGCTTTGGTGAGGCGCATTTAGATTTAGCCTGTTATGGGGCCAGAGTTAGTAAATTATAATTGCAGATACACTTATGCTTCTGCACCCAACGCAGAATCCCGTGAAGAGACAACACAAGTTGGTAGCTTTAAACTAGCGAATGCTTTTGGGTTGTATGATATGCACGGAAATGTTTTGGAATGGTGCGGCGATTTCTGGCACAAAAACTATAAAAATGCTCCTACTAATGGTAGTAGATGGGGTATAAAAAATAATAATGGTAATCAATTTTTGCTGCTACGCGGTGCGGTGGTTCCTGGGGCTTCGATCCGAGCTATTATCGATCTGCTTTTCGGTACAGGAACGAGCCGGGCTACAGCTACGACCTCATCGGTTTTCGGGTTGTAGTTTCTGCCGAGAGGACTTAATTCTCTAAACTTTTCCGCTTTAGCGCGCTACGCTTTTTTCCCTAACTTATGCAGAAAGAGGTAAGTATATATTTTTATACCAAAATCTATATAGTATCCATGAATCGGTAAATCTTGTTAAGTGCTTTAAATTAGCCCTGGCGGATGCAAGTCGCGGCTACACAAACAAAGCCCACCTGCGTGGGCTAAATTGTTAAGTTGTTATTAGTAATGCTTCTATTTGATTTGCAACCGCGAGAGGCTCAGATCCCCGACTTCTTCAAGAAGTCGGGGATCTTTAAATACGCCTGTTAACTGTTCACTGTTCACTGATTAGGCCATGACCATACCGCCATCAACGTTAAAGACTTGTCCAGTAATATAAGCAGCAGCAGGATCGGCGGCGAGGAAGCGCACCATGCCGGCTATTTCTTCTGGTTGACCGTAGCGACCTAGAGGGATATATTTCAAAATATCTTCGGTGTTGCTGAGGTTGCTGGTCATGTCTGTGGCGATGAAACCAGGGGCGACGGCGTTAACTGTGATTCCGCGAGAAGCCAGTTCTTTGGCGACGGTTTTTGTAAAGCCGATGACTCCGGCTTTGGCGGCGCTGTAGTTGGCTTGACCAGGATTTCCCATTTGTCCAGCGACGGAGGCAATATTTATAATCCTTCCTGAACGCTGTTTAAGCATGATTTTACTGGCAGCGCGTGTACATAAGAATACACCAGTTAAGTTAAGGTCTATTACGGCTTGCCAATCTTCTGGTTTCATGCGTAATAGTAGGGTGTCACGGGTAATTCCGGCGTTATTGACGAAGATATCAATGCGCTTGAATTTCTCCATGACGGTGCTAATTAGTGTATCTACTTGCTCGGCTTTGGATACGTCTGCTTGGAGTGCGATCGCCTGACCACCAGCAGCAGTAATGTCTGCAACTACACTCTCAGCAGCACCGCTAGAACTGGCGTAATTAACTATTATAGTCGCTCCCTGGGTTGCTAATTCTAAGGCGATCGCTCGTCCAATTCCTCGTGAAGCACCTGTAACAATGGCGACTTGCCCCTGTAAAAGTTCCATAAATTAATCCTGTTGCTTTTCAAATAACCGCGCTCATGATCTTATGGTGATTTGTGCCGATAATCTCAGGAATTTAGAATCAGATGCTTTCTGAATTAGACATCTATCTTTGGGAACAGTGCGAAATTGAGCAACAATAAAAACAAAATGATGATATACCGATTCGTTGAAGGACACATTAACATTGAAAGCAATCAATAAAGATTTGGTGTGTGTCACATGGCTACAAAAAAACAATTCAACAGTTTTGAAGAGATGTTAACTGGTTCTGATGTACCAGTGTTGGTAGATTTTTATGCTGATTGGTGTGGCCCTTGTCAGATGATGGTGCCGATTTTAGAACAAGTTAACGCCCAACTACAAAATAGTTTGCGGATTGTCAAAATTGACACTGAAAAGTATGCAGCCCTAGCAACTCAGTACCAAATTAATGCCTTACCCACACTGGTACTATTTAAGCAGGGTCAGCCAGTGGAAAAAATTGAGGGCGTGATGCAAGCAGAACAATTGGTGCAACATCTCAAAAATTTCATTTAAGAAATATTAAGTATAGAGACGCGAAATTTTGCGTCTCTAGAGATGAAAAAAGATTAATTCTCAGAAATTTAATGTTAAGAATAATTAAATAATTTGTTAAAGAATTTCATTTATAATCAAAAACTAAAGCACTTTGAGATTCCGGCAAAAGATAGCTTTGCTACATTTGTTCTCAGCTAGTGACTTTATAGTTAAAGTATTATAGCATTCTTAAATTATGGACGAGAAATGAGCATCTCGGTTCAAAATACCGGGATTCTGGGACTTTCAAATCTCAAATGTTATCAGGGTCTAATATCAACTCTGACAGATGAATACTGCTGAGGAAAGTCATGCTTCCAGGAAATAAAAATACAGTTGTGATCACAGGCGCATCCACAGGGATTGGTGCAGCTTGTGCTTTACTTTTAGACAAGTTGGGATATTTTGTGTTTGCTGGTGTGCGTAAAGATGAGGATGCTCAAAAACTGCAAGCACAAGCGTCACCAAAGCTCAAATCAATCTTTTTAGATGTGACTGACTGCGAATCAATTAAATGTGCAGTTACAACGGTAACAAATGTCGTTGGTGAGCGGGGAATTTTAGGTTTAGTAAATAACGCCGGTATTGCCGTTCCCGGCCCCTTAGAATTACTACCAATTGCTGAATTTCAACAGCAGATGGATATTAATGTCACTGGACAATTAGCAGTTACACAAGAATTTCTGGGTTTATTACGCCTGGGTCAGGGTAGAATTGTGAATATGGGTTCCATTAGTGGTAGAAGTGCCGCACCGTTTCTGGGAGCTTATAATGCTTCAAAATTTGCCCTGGAAGCTCTAACCGATGTCATGCGTATGGAGTTGCGCCCCTGGGGAATTTCAGTTTCAATTATAGAACCAGGTGCGATCGCTACCCCAATTTGGGAAAAGTCGTTTCTGCAAGTGGACACAGCCCGGAAGAACCTACCAGAATCAGCAGAAACACTTTATGGTGAAGCCATGAGTGCTGTCCGTCAAAAAGTTGGAACCATAGCATCTGGGGGAATTTCTGCGGAGATTGTCGCTCAGGCTGTTGTTCAGGCGCTGACTGCAAAACGACCAAAGACACGCTATGTTGTGGGACAAGATGCTAAAATTGCCCTCCTACTTAAGTATCTTTTGCCAGATCAACTGTATGACCGTGTAATGTTGTATTCGATGGGTTTGTGATTTCAGGTCAGTTAAAAAATTGGCCTTTTAGAAACGCGTCGCGTCTCCCCTTGAAATCAGCACACAAAGTCAGAAAGAAAAAAGGCAGAAATTTAGCGCCGGATCATAAAGAGAGGATATTACCTGTTAGCCAAGTGTGCCGTTACTTTACAATTCACAATGAAGTTGCATAAAAATTGGGTAAACCTCCCCATACAAAAACGGGGGCTTTTACCCTATCGGGAATAGCGATCTATTTAGGAAGATAGAAATGTAGGATGGGCTTTGATCCCAAGCAGCAACTATGGAATATTTATATTACTTGGCAAATGCCAGTCTAACTCTGAGAATTGTACAACATCTGCACGCCAGACCCCAGATGCCCGTTTCTTTCGTTACCGTGATTCATCAAATTGATGGCTGGGTGGTGAGGGTAAAATTCAAAGAACAACTTTCGTCTCAAGAAGATGGCGACTTTCGAGCTTTTCTCAATGAATTAGGAATTAGCTACAAGCCACCAATGCGGGTGCAAATGGCACTTTGGAGTTTGGAAGCAGGACAAAGCCCTGTAGACGTAATGCGTCGCTACCAAGTTGCGATCGTTTCTCATGGTAGCCCAGAGAGAGAAGAAATTGAAGCGTTCCGACAACAATTCGTGCGGGGACTGGGTTATTGTCCAGAAACACTCGCTTAATTTCTAAGTTGGAGCATTTTGACTAATTAACCATCAATGGCAAAGTCAAAAGCTGCTGGTAGATATTCTTGCAGATACAATTGATATCCATCTGCTGATAAACTAGCTAGAGCTTCTGAAGTCAAGGTCAAATCATTAGGCTGTTTTGAGATTCGCTGACAGTAGACAATAGCAACATCAAAGCGACATGGGTAGTCAGCTTTTTCAGGATACTCAGCTAAAAATATTGTGGCTGTCCGCCCAATTTTTGCCTGCTTTTGTCGTGTGATAGCACTTTTACCCCCTGTATCCCAATTTCCTTGACTACGGGTTTTCACTTCCACAAATGCTACTTGGGGTAATCGGTTAACAAAGAGATTTTTTGCACCGCAGGGCTGTTTTTCGTCAAGCTGGGCGATAATGTCTATTTCTCCCCAACGGCTGGAAAAGCGCCGATGCAGGATACTCCAGCCTATAGACTGTAACCATTGTGCTACGAGGTCTTCTCCTAATTCACCAATATCGGGATAATGAGAGGGAGGAGGTTTCGCCATTGGTTAAAAATATGATGAATTCTAGATTAAGTAATCGAATTGAAGCCACTATACTCAGTGTATTGCTTTGGGTAGTAGTTGGCATCACAGCAATTGTTGGGTATACGCCCACAGCTTTGGCTCTGGAATATAACAAAGAGATTTTGATCGAGGCTGATTTTTCAGGACGTGATTTAACAGACTCTAGTTTTACCAAAGCTAATCTCCGCCAGAGTGACTTTAATCATGCTAATTTGCGCGGGGTCAGTTTTTTTGCGGCAAATTTAGAATCGGCAAATTTGGAGAGTGCTGACCTCTCATTCGCTACTTTAGATTCAGCTCGATTGATTAAAGCTAATTTGACAAATGCGGTTTTAGAAGGTGCGTTTGCTTCTAACGCTCGGTTTGATGGTGCGATTATTGATGGCGCAGATTTTACTGATATTCTGCTGCGTCAGGATGAGGAAAAAAAATTGTGTCAACTGGCTAAGGGTACAAATCCTGTGACTGGGCGAGATACAAGGGATACGTTATTTTGTCCGTAGTTTAGATGGTGAGTTACGGCGCAAAATTAGACATCTTCATCTTGAAGATATGATTTCGTGCGCCTAACCCCGACTACTGGACTAATCCTGTGACGTAGGAAGAGAGCAATGAAGACGCGATGAATCGCGTCTCTACAAGGGTTCTCCCTATGCTGATCATTGGATTTTTAAAACTTAAAAGTTGATGGCTCTGTGATATGAGATCATTAGAGCATCAAATATGTCACAAGACGATTCATGCAATTTTAAGAAAATGGCACAAGATCAGAAGTCAACAGTCGTAATCACGGGCGCTTCCTCTGGGGTGGGTTTGCAAGCCGCGAGAGCGCTTTCCCAAAAGGGGTGGCACGTGGTGATGGCTTGTCGGAATTTATCCAAGGCGGAAGACGCTGCTAAATCTTTGGGGATGGAGCCGGATAGCTACACAGTCATGCATATTGACTTAGGTTCTTTGGAGAGTGTTCGGCAGTTTGTCAAGGATTTTAGAGCCAGTGGTAAGTCCTTGAATGCTTTGGTGTGCAATGCGGCTATTTATATGCCTTTAATCAAGGAACCATTGCGAAGCCCGGAAGGATTTGAGTTGAGTGTGGCGACAAATCACCTCGGTCATTTCCTGCTGTGTAACCTGCTTTTGGAAGATTTGAAAAGTTCACCCTCTTCTGAGCCGAGGCTGGTGATTTTGGGAACTGTTACCCACAATCCCAAGGAGTTGGGCGGGAAGATTCCACCACGTCCAGATTTGGGAAATTTACAGGGTTTTGCAGAGGGTTTTAAAGAGCCGATTACGATGATTGACGGTAAGAAGTTTGAACCCGTCAAGGCTTATAAGGATAGTAAGGTTTGTAATGTGTTGACGATGAGGGAGCTACATCGGCGCTATCACGAGTCACACGGGATTACTTTTAGCTCTCTTTATCCTGGTTGTGTGGCGACAACTGCTTTATTTAGAAATCACTATCCTTTGTTTCAGAAGATTTTCCCTCTTTTCCAACGGTATATTACTGGGGGCTTTGTGACTGAGGAAGAATCAGGCGATCGCGTGGCGGAAGTTGTCAGCGATCCTCAGTATAATCAATCTGGTGCTTATTGGAGTTGGGGAAATAGACAAAAGAAAAATGGTAAGTCTTTTCTGCAAGAGGTTTCCAATGAAGCCAGCGATGATGATAAGGCTGAACGGATGTGGGAGTTGAGCGCTAAGTTGGTGGGATTGGCATAAATTAAGCCACCACTGAATATGCGTTTTCCAGAAACTTTGTAGGGTGTAGGGATAATTCATGAATTGTCCCTACACTCTTTAGTTAAGGTTTGTCGTGAAGACTTTAGTCCTCTTGACTCCGGCTACACTCAGTATAAAAAATTTCAGGTGCGTTAGCCTACGGCATAACACACCCTAAGTTTAATTTATATTTCTTCATATACATTGAATTTTTATCATTTACTTTTTAGGAAATACTTGAGATAAATTCAAAACTAAATTAGAAAAAACGGGTAGATTAACTGTCTCATTAGGCAAGAAAATTAACTTGCGGCGATAGCCAAATTTGTCTTGCAAATCTTGATAAGGTTCACTATAGCACTCTAGATAATTATCTACTAAATTAAATATCCAATAATTATTAATACTCGCTTTTGCATAAAGCGGTAATTTTATCTCTTGGTCATATTTTAAAGAGGAATCAGCAACCTCAATTACCAACAATACATCAGATGGCTGAGGATGAGTAGAAAGATAATTATCATCAACATTATGCACAATGGCTAAATCTGGTTCAGGTTCACTGTGTTGGGAGATGATAATTGGTTGTTGACCTCGTACTAAAGCACTATCTGCTACAAGCTTGATTAACTCCCTAAATAAAAGTGTTTCACAAACAGAGTGTGGTGTACCTTTAGCAACCATCTGGACTATTTCCCCTTCAATTAGTTCAACTCGGTCATCTTCTGTGAAGAAGCCGAGTTCTGCCAGACGGTGATATTCATCTATGGTGAAGCGTTTAGCAGTAGTTAGGCTCATAACAGCTAAGGCATACAGGATTATTGTGATCTTAAAGGAGTTTCTAGCACGTTTACATTAACTAAAGGTGTAGCGTTAAAATTTTGTTTTAATAATTGAGTTTGAATGGATTGGGTGAGGCGATCGCGAATTTCTTCACTAGATGCTGTAATTTGCGGTTGACGCTGCACATAAATCACACAAAGTAGAGTATCCTGACCAGCAATATTAGCTCTGGTAAAGCGTACATTGGATTCGACTAATTCTGCTAACCCAACTTCTTCTACAGTTTTTTGGACTTCAGCGTTAGCACGTTGGGCTAGGCTAGAGCGTTGGAGATTGGGAGAATTAATAAATTGCCAACTTAGCAAACCGCCCAAGCCGATGACAGTGATCACCAAGGCAGAAAAGAATACCCGTTTTTTACCACGCTGATAGCGAGTTCCTTGAGGAGACAACCCGAACACTCGAAACAAGAGGGCTGCTGAAAAATTAATGCCACATAGTTGTAAAAGCAGTAAGAACAGCCCAGAAATTACCATATCCCATCTGCCTACTGCACTAGCCATACCGATAATTCCCGCAGGTGGAGCTAAAGAAGCGGCAACTAACATTCCTGTTGCTGCCCCAGATACTAAACTACTCCGTTCTGACTGAACCAAGTTCAGCGCCCCTGCTGCGCCGGCTGCTAGTGGTAAAATTACTGCTACTGCTGAAATTTGACTGTTTTCTACCATTAAACTCGTCGGAATTTCTTGCTGTAGAATGAGGCTAAGTAAGCAAGTAGTAATTATGGTGACGGCTAAAGCTGCAAAATAGCGTAGAATACTTCTTCCTAAGAGTTTGCGATCGCCCCATGCAGTACCAATGGCTGTATTCATCGCTGGGCCTGCAAACGGTGCAATTAGCATCGCCGCCACTAATAAGTAAGTTGTATTAGTATACAAGCCAATCCAGACCACAAAACCTGCGAGGACTGCATAACCAAGAAAGCCTCGCCATGAGCCAACACTTTGCAAACCAGAGAGAAAAATCTCAATTGGACTGCGTTCTTCCACATCTATCACCTGCTGCGGCGTTTCCGATACAGGTGGTTGCAGAGCCATCACACCAGTTGGTATTATAGTGATCTGTACTTTGGGCAAATCTTGCAATTCTTCTAGGACTTTCCCAACTTCTCGATTAGAAACGTGAACAATCACCACATCAATCGGTTCGTCTGCATTCCCTTCAAAACGTGCAAGGTTTGAACCGTTATGAGATTTGGCGATATCAATCACTGCTTTTCCGTTTCCCCGTGGCACTTGGATAATGAGTTGACGCATTTTCACCTCCCATAGCTCACTATCTTGTGTTTTCAGGCGATCGCTCTACTACCTAAAGAAATATGTTTGGAAAAATATATCTCATACTCGGATTTTTTCGGTTCTGATTTTTACATAGTAGAAATGCCTATTTTTCTTCTAACAATGCTTGTTCTGTACTGACAACCTTCCAAGGAAAATCAAAATAAGGTTGAATCTTTTGCAGTTCATGGATAGATTCTATAAAAAACGATTTAATAACAGATATTTGGTCTTCTTGAGATAAAAACTCTTGTAGGCTTTTGCGATAAGAAATGTTAGACCATGCTGGAGTAATAGTTAAATTATAAGGAGTCCATTTGTCAGGGTATTCTTTCACTATTTCCTGCATTGTTTGAATAAATTTTAAACGTTCTTTAAATTTATCAGAAACTCCTAAATATATCCCCAAATGTGGATAATCAGTCAAATTATCTGGATTTAAATTAAAATATCCCAGACCACACCAAAAATTAGAACTAGGATACAGGTTAGTGTAGATCATATAATTGCTATCCCTTATCCAGAGAGTTATATTTTGTGTGGCTCTGATTACATTATCAAAAACTATATTAAATTCTTTTTCTACTTCTTCGCTGAGAGTAGCTTTCATAAAATTAAAGGTTTTTTTGAAATTGACCATTGTCAATAAATCAACAGACGAAAGCTGATTAGTATGAGACATTCTGTAAAACTCCATAAATTTTAATATTTCTTTAGCCAAAGTATCCGTTTCGTACTTCTTCAAGAAGCTATAAAACTGATACCATCTCAATTGAAAAAATTTTACGTTTGGGGTTAATTGTGGAAGTAATTTTTGAATTTCTTCCTTTGGTTCGTAATCACGAGTGATGTAAATTAGAGTTCGCTGTTGAGGATATGATAAACTGCTCAAAATCTCAGCATATCTTTTTAATTGTTCCCATCCTTCAGTAGAGGCAATTTTCGATTCAATAAATATGATATCTGTCTGAGTATCATGTTCTAATTTAATCACAATATCAGGTTTACTACCGCTATGATGATGTTTTAATGGCTGATAGGATTCTTGTGTGAAAATGTTGATATTTATTTCATTTTCATCACCAATAATTGATTCATGTTTGAGCCAAGCGATTAAAATATCGTGATTGATATCTAGAAAATAAGCAATAATTTCTGTAAAAAAGTCTTCAAGCGGTTTATTCTCTGAATGCAAATTTAGTAAGTTGGTAAATAATGACATTTTTTAGAAAATTAATATTATTATGGAAAATTTACACATAATCACTCAAGGGATTGTGTATATTTTTTAGTTTTAAATTTGTATAAAGTTTAACTTAGAAATTATGCTTTGGCAAGATTATTAACGGGAAGAACCTCACCCCAACCCTCTCCTTACTAAGGAGAGGGAGTAAGAGTTAGGGTACATTTGTAAAAGTGAAATTATTTTAGTATTATAGCGGTATCCACTTCAATGAAGTACATCATAGCCCCCTCCTCGCTTGCGGGGAGGGGGTTGGGGGTGGGGTTCTTTCAGCAGACTAGGAAATGCTATATTATTACTAATAATGATTGGGGGGAAATATTAAAGTAAATCTGTAATGGAAAATTGGCGTTGGCGGTCTAGTTCTTTCAGGCGCATTTTTTCATTGTAGAAAGACTGATAATATGATTGCCATTTTTCTGGTTCGGCTTCGGGATCGGTTTGTTCCCAAAGTTCTAAAAAGTAACGATAGCGCTTTTCTATTAATACTCTCTCCATACAAGCAACAGCAGCTTGAACGGCTTGGGGTGTTCGCAGTATTTCTTTCTGACTTTTCTCGTTGAGGTGAAATAAATGGGAAACTGATTCTATTTGTTCTGATATTTCTAAATATCTATCTTGCAAAGTGGAGATAATTTCTACTTCTTCTCCTGTGGATTCTAAAATTTTCTGCCACAATAATCGATGGTGAGAAAAGCTAAATTCTAAATTGCGTTCTTCTAAGGTGTTAAAAATAGCTTGGCGCTGTTCGGGACAGTGTAGATAAATTCGTAATAGTAAAGCTTCGGCTAATTCTAAAAGACTGCGATCGTTTGAAAGAGGGGAGTGGGGAGTGGGGAGTGGGGAGTGGGGAGGTTTTCCGCCACTCCATTTTTTCTGACCGGATGAAGGTTTTCTTGTCGTGGTGGGTGAAATTTGAGTTAACAGATTTTCGACTCGTAGAGGTATCAGTCGCGTATCACCCAAACTGAGGATTTCCGCACAGTGGGAAACGTAATAATTTCGCGTATCACTGTTATCTATGTTTTGCAGTATTTTTACTATTTGCTGGCTGACTTGCTGAAAGTCGGTAGCTTGTTTTAAGTCGCGGTTTTGAATAATTTGGTCAATTTGCCAATTCAGCCACAGTGGGGCGTTTGCTAACAGTTGCTCATAGTCTTGTGGTGTATGAGTATGTAGGTATTCATCAGCATCTTTACCATCAGGAATATTGACGATTTTTAGTTGCACTTCGCCTTTATACGCTAATGCGGCAATTTCTCCAATCGCTCTTTCGGCGGCGATGTTCCCGGCTTTGTCAGCATCAAAGTTGAGGACTAATTGTTTTGATTCGGTGTAGCGTAAGATTAATCTAACTTGTTCAATGCTTAAAGCTGTACCCAGAGAAGCCACGGCGTTATTAATACCCGCAGCATGGAGAGCGATCGCATCAAAATATCCTTCTACCACCACAGCTTGATCTAGTTGAGAAATGCCGTCTTTGGCGTGATCTAGGGCGAATAAAGTTTTTCCCTTACTAAAAAGTTCGGTTTCTGGTGAATTTAAATACTTTGGTTGTTCTTCAGATAAAGTTCTCCCCCCAAAAGCAATTACCCGCCCTTGGAGATCGCGGATGGGAATCATCAGGCGATCGCGAAAAACATCATAATAACCGCCTCCCTCTTTCCTGGGCTTAATTAACCCGGCTTTTTCCACCAATTGCACTGGGTAACGTTTATCTTCCACCAGATAGCGATGCAGAGTTTCCCAACCGGCTGGTGCATAACCTAAGCCAAACTGCTGAATTGTTTCTTCCTTCAGTTGGCGTTCAGATTGCAAATACTGATATGCTTTTTGTCCTTGGCTTTGTCTGAGGGCGTGTTGATAAAACTGTCCAGTAGAAGCCAGAACCTCATATAACTGTTCCCGCAGAGAAATTTGACGCTGTAATTCTTGGCGTTGTTCTGGTGCGAGAGTTTGCACAGGAACTTGATAACGTCGGGCTAAATCTAACACTACTTCTGCAAAAGAGTGTTTTCCCACATCCATTAAAAACTTAATCGCATTTCCCCCGGCTTGACAGCCAAAGCAATAGTACATTTGCTTAGTTTGACTGACTGTAAAACTGGGAGTTTTTTCATCATGGAAAGGACACAAACCGACAAAATCCTTACCGCGCTTGCGTAAAACTACGTGGTCTGAAACGACATCAACAATATCAGCACGTTGTTTAATTTCGTCAATTGTATCTGGGTGCAAGCGGGGAATTTGCATTTTAGTCCATTACTTCGTAGTCATAAATGCTGTGAGTCTACCCACTCATAGCTATTATATTCTTGTTGCCAAGCCAACAATCATGTATGAAATTGCTTCAGCCTAATTTTTCGAGGAAATACTGAGGATGGGACGTATTTTTATTTCAGCAGCTCACGGAGGTAGAGAAGCCAGAGGGATTGATCCTGGCTCCATCGCAGGTGGTACAAGCGAAGCCAGAGAAATGATTTTGCTGCGGGATTTGATTGTAACAGAATTACGGGCGAGAAGTTTTGATGTTTTGGCAGTTCCTGATGACCTCAGCGCCGCCCAAACTATCGCTTGGATTAATTCCCGTGGTCGTCGGGTGGATGTCGCCATAGAAATTCATGCAGATACTGCTAGCAGTCCATCTGTGCGAGGTGCGGGGGTCTACCATATCGCCAACAACCAGGAGCGTAAAACTAATGGCGAATTGGTTTTAATGGGGCTTTTGCGTCGTGTAACTCAGTTACCAAATCGGGGAGTTAAGCCAGATACAGATAGCGGTTTGGGGAGTTTGGCATTTTGTCGCCAAATCACGATTCCTTCTTTATTAATGCAAGTAGGCTTTATTAGCAATCCCGAAGATCGTTCTTTGCTGCAAAATCGTCGCCGTGATTTTGCGGTGGGAATTGCCGATGGTCTAGCATCTTGGAGTCGGGTAATTGACCCAACTTCTGTAACTCCTGTGGAACCAACTTATCCAGCAGTTAATATTAATATTAATGGGCAGAAATACGCTGAACAAGGAATATTGGTTAATGGTAATTCTTACATTCCTATTGATTTAGTAGATCAGCTACGAATTGATTTATCCAAGTTACCCAATGTTAACCGGATTAGTTATCAAAGAATTGTTTATATCAAAGCCGTAGATTTGAGAGATTTTAATGTTGCTATCGGTTGGGAAGCGGCAACTCGTACAGTTAGTTTACGCTCAAATTTATTAGTGTGTGCTGACCAACTTGACAGAATTATGTCACGGGGAAATACTTCTGAAATAGAGTTACAATTATTCCTGAGAAACAATAATCAAAATGCTTTAAATACTTTTCTTGACATCCCTAAATTGTACAGAGAAGAAGGTACTGCCGAAGGTGTTAACTATGATATTGCTTTCTGTCAAATGTGTTTAGAAACAGGATTTTTACGCTTTGGTAGCGATGTTAGACCTGAGCAAAATAACTTTGCTGGTTTAGGTTCTATCGGTGGTGGTGCAGAAGTTGCATCTTTTTCTAGTGCTAGAATTGGTGTGAGAGCGCATATTCAACATTTAAAAGCTTACGCTAGTTTAGAACCTTTGGTAAACGAAGTTGTAGATCCACGATTTCGTTTTATTACCCGTGGGGTTGCGCCATCAATTTATCAGCTTTCTGGGCGCTGGTCAGTTGATTTAGACTATGGTACGAAAATTTTAGCAATGATGAAAAGATTATATGAGTCAGCAAGGCTTTTATAATTCGTAATTCGTAATTCGTAATTCGTAATTCGTAATTCGTAGTTCGGAAGAGCTTCGCTAACGTAGTTTTTAATGGGTTAGATTAATGTGACTGAAGAGCGATTTAACTTTTGAATAATCCAGTCTCGGACTACGTGGTAAACTTCATCGGCTACTTCGTCTAGTCCATGATTGGCATCAGGATATAGAATTATGTGCTTGGGTTGTAAAGCTGCCTGATAAACTTGTTGTGAACAACTAGGAGGAAGTACTTGGTCAACTATGCCATGCAGTAGCAGTAATGAGCAGCGTGTGGCTAATTCTGGTGCAGCATTTATACCATTTGTTTGAGTAGCAAGTGCTACAACAGTGTAAACATGAGGTGATTGTGCAGCCGCTTGAATGACTACCGCACCACCGAATGAGTGACCAACTAGGGCTAAATATTTGATACCCTGATCTCGTAAATAAGTTAGCCCTGTCAGCACATCTAGGACAGAATCTGCCAATTGTGTGGGGTAACGGTAGCGTATTCTTAAAGAAGCGATCGCTTCACTTTTCAAATCCTCACATAATCGGGGATAAAGTCCGCGCGCCGGTGTATCCCAGCCACCACCAGCACCTCCCACCCAAATCACCGCCTTTTCCGCATCTTTTACCGGATAGTAACGGCAATAAGTTGCACCCAGACCTGTTACCAACTTGACAGGATAATATGATTCTTCCTGTGGTTCAAGTACAACATCCTGGAGTCTGACCTCGAATGATTGATCATAGATAGGCTCCACAAACAAACTCCACAATCAAACTCACATTAAATTCAGTTTCCCTGTATTGTTCAGCAGTAACCTCTACCCAAAGTATTGCAAAGTGCTGAGTGGGTAGGGGCGGGTTTAAGCAGTCAATCTGTGGTTTGTCAAAATCCTTAGTAAACCCGCCCTTACACCGAGTGCTGAGTGCTGAGTTTTGATTAAAAAATACTCAATAATTTCCTAACTCTGTGTCCTCTGCGTCTGGTGTGATTAAAAAATCATTTTCCAACTATTTCTCCTGACAGTCGGCATTTCAATTTAGGTCAGGCCTACTGTTAGAAAGAGAAGGAGTAATTAATCATGGCACAAACTCAAAAACAAGGAATTATGGAAAATTACCAGCAAAAAGAACACCATCGGGGCATCGGTTTTATACCGAGAACGACTTATTGATTATTCAGGGATTAAAACCCACAGAGCAACATCGTAAAAACATCGTTTATTGTAGCTAATCAAGAAATACAGTTTTGAGGGTCGAACAATGCTTTTGTCCATCAAAACAAAGTTGAAACTAACCAAGAATCAAGAGATAATCATGAGTAAACACGCAGGAATAGCGAGGTTTACTTACAATTGGGGTCTTGCTACTTGGAAACAACTTTACGAAGATGGATTTAAGCCCAATAAATACATATTAAAAAAGTTCTTTAACAATCATGTAAAGCCAGAGTTTGATTGGATTAAAGAAAAAGGTATTTGTCAAAAGATAACTCAATATTCTTTTGACAATTTGGGGGATGCTTTCTCTAGATTTTTTAGTGCCAAGAGTGATTATCCTAACTTTAAAAAGAAAGGACACAATGATTCTTTCACTATTGATGCAGGTGGAAAACCTATACCTGTAGGTGGCAAGTCGATAAAATTGCCTACAATTGGATGGATAAAGACCTACGAAGGTTTACCGCATACCACTTGTAAATCAATCACTATATCTCGTACTGCTGACAGTTGGTTTATCGCCTTTGCTTATGAACAAGAGCATGAACCAACCCTGAAAAAGTATGAAGTTGTAGGTGTGGATATTGGGGTAAAAGAATTAGCTACTCTTTCTACAGGTGTAGTATTTCCTAACCCCAAACACTACAAAACTAACCTGAGAAAACTTAAAAGACTTTCTAGGAAACTCGCCAGAAAGGTCAAGGGTTCCAACAATAGGTATAAAGCTAAAATTACATTAGCTAGACACCATGCCAAGATAGCTAACTTGAGAAAAAACACCCTTCACCAAATCACTACTTACTTATGCAAAAACCACGCAAAGATAGTAGTAGAGAATTTGAATGTTTCAGGGATGCTATCCAATCATAAATTAGCTCAAGTAATTGCTGATTGCGGATTTTATGAATTCAAGCGTCAGCTAGAATACAAAGCTAAGAAGTTTGGTTGTGAAATAATCATTGCTGACCGTTGGTTTCCATCGACCAAAACCTGTTCCAATTGTGGACATATTCAAGATATGCCACTTTCAGAAAGAGTTTACAATTGCCAAAATTGTGCGCATTCAATGGACAGAGATTTAAACGCAGCAATAGTTTTATCGAGGTTGGCTAAACCTTGAAAGCTTACCGAGGGATAACCGCTCCCATGCTCCCTTTGACGTAAGAAGTAAATGTCTAGCTTTGTCTAGTATTTATATAGCAGATAGACTATCAGCTTTGGAATCGGTTGCGGGGTGTAGAAAATCCGGAACGTTTGGGACAATCTAGCGACTAAGAGGATGTTTGAAAAGTTTTGGGCGAATATAATTCGCGACTACACAGGCATGACGCGTAGCGGCTTTCCGTAGGGAAGTCCACCGACCTGGACTAATGAAAAAGTGGAATTTTTAACCCGCGCAGGCGGGTTTAGTTTGTATAGCCGCGACTTCTAGTCGCCAGGGCTGTCATAAATTAGACTTTTCAAACAATCTCTAAGATTGTACCGAAGATCATGCTGTTTTAAAAAAACGGATGATTTCGCGGACATGATCGAGAAATTGTCCATCGGTGGAAAGTTGAGCGATCGCACTTCTGGCTTCTCTAGCCAAACGTTCATGTTCTACTTGATTTGTAGCGCGTAATTCTGCTAAACTAGCATTTAAAGTGGCTAAATCTGTGCGCGTTTGTTCAGTAAAGCGTTGTTGATTTGCAGGTAGTGAATAATCTAGCTGTGGGTTGAGTTGTTCTTCTAAGCGTCTAACTATATCCTCTAGTTGATAAAAACGATTGCGGAGTTCCATCACATCCTCACGGGGATATTGAAATTCTTGGCGAATCATCATCAGCCTTGCATATAAATATTCATAGGCGCGGATAGCTGGACGCAGGACGGTTAATAATAAAGCCGCACCAGAACTGATATATCCCACAGCGCTGATACCAGTGGCTGCAAGAGTGTAAAGACCCACGGCTGAAATTAAGTGTAAACCAATGGCTATCCAGAGCGATCGCTTGGCTAAAACTTTGACATAATTAACTTGTTTATCATCTACAGGAATTTCTTTTTCCTGAGATTGTGCTGCTGCTGCTAAAACTTCCTTAGCCTGAAAATGTACACTCCAAGGTACAGTCACAATTACTAATAACCACCAAAAACTTGCACCACCAATTACCCAATCAAGGAAGCTACCCGCAGGTATTTGGAACCATTGCAGTCCGCTAAAACCTAGAAGTACTGCTAGGACAATTACCACGATAGAATTGATCACAAATCGGAAATTCATTTGCCTAATCCCTGGAGAAACTATTACCTCCATCATGGCTATGGCTGAAAATTCTACTGTCAAGCGTATGATAGTTTGATGATCTGCACATCACCTTAGAGAATTAAATAGCTGCGCCAACTTTTCTGAGAATCTTTGCTATCCAGTGCCGGAACTAGCAAGCGCCAACTTTTACCTTCTTGCTGAATTTGCAGATAAACCTCAAAAGGTTGTTGCAGTTGTTTCAACTGTCTTTTGGGGAGATTTAAAATCAAATCGTAAGTTCCCCGCACCTGAAACGCCGGTAAACTTTCAATCGTCAGAGGTTGTTCCTGGCGGATTTTTAAGCCTTTGACTTCAAAACCTTGAAAATCCAGATCCAGTTTTTCATTGAGTTGCTGCCGAGTTTGTTCAACCTGGAGTGCGATCGCCTTTTGGACTAACTGAGTACTTGGTAACAGTCCAACACTACCACACCCCACCAAAAACACCACCAAAATCACCGTCACCAAAAACCGCACCATATTTTTTGCAATACCATCCGCCAGCGATAGTATACAACACAATCCAGGTTTTTCGTTAAACAAAACTCAGCGCCCCTCTGCGTTTAAAAAAACCTCACAAAATTAAAATTGTTCCACCCCCGCAAACTGCTTCATACTGACAGCATTTGCCGCTTCACCACAAGTGCGAGGCGTGGGGAAAATCTTATTAGGATTTGCCAAACCCTGGGGATTAAAAACTTGCCTGACCCATTGCATACTTTCCAAATCAGCCGGACTAAACATATCAGGCATATAGCATTTTTTATCTGCACCAATGCCATGTTCACCAGAAATACTACCGCCTACCTTTACACAAAGCTTGAGAATTTCTCCGCCCACTTCCTCAACTTTTTCCAACGCTCCCGGCACAGCATTATCGAATAGAATTAAAGGATGGAGATTGCCATCACCAGCGTGAAACACATTAGCAATTTTATAACCAAACTTTTGACTTAACGCCTCAATTTCCTGCAAAACATAAGTTAATTGCGTCCGAGGAATCACCCCATCTTGAACATAATAATCTGGGCTTAAATGTCCAGCCGCAGCGAAAGCCGCCTTCCGACCTTTCCAAAGTTTTAAGCGAGTTTCTAAATCACTAGCAGAAGTTACATTCCGCGCCCCATTCTTTTTACAAATTTCCGCCACCCGTTGTTTATTTACCTCAACTTCCACATCCAAACCATCGATTTCTACTAATAAAATTGCCGTAGCATCACGAGGATAACAATTTGTCGCCACAACATCCTCAACAGCATTGATGCTAATGTTGTCCATCATTTCCATCCCACCGGGAATAATTCCGGCGCTGATAATATCAGAAACACTAGCCGCAGCCGCTTCTACACTAGTAAAATCTGCTAATAAAACACAAATTGATTCAGCACTTTTGAGGATTCGCAGAGTAATTTCTGTAGCGATGCCTAAAGTACCTTCAGAACCCACAAATACACCTGTTAAATCATAACCAGGCATTTCCGGCACTTGTCCACCTAAATCCAGAATGTCTCCTTCAGGCGTGACAATTTTTAATCCCAAAACGTGGTTAGTAGTCACACCGTACTTTAAGCAATGCACCCCCCCAGAGTTTTCCGCCACATTACCCCCAATTGAGCAGATAATTTGGCTAGAAGGGTCTGGTGCATAATAAAATCCCGCCCCACTGACGGTTTGCGTTACCCAGCTATTAATCACTCCTGGCTGTACGACAATGCGCTGATTATCTAAATCCACATTGAGAATTTGCCGCATTAAGGAAGTGACAATCAAAACCGAATCTTCCGAAGGTAAAGCGCCACCAGATAAACCAGTCCCAGAACCACGGGCGATAAAGGTTACAGAGTATTTATTGCATATTTTCACCAGTTCGGCAATTTGTTCTGTTGTTCTGGGCAAAACTACCACAGCCGGACGTTGACGATAACTGGTTAAGCCATCGCACTCATAGGTGATGAGTTCTTCCCGCCGTTGCACCACACCATTTTTCCCAACTACAGCCTCAAATGCTTTAATAATAGGTTTCCAGTTGTATTGCTTTTTCTCTTGGATAAGCATAGTTTTTTATAGTTAGAGGTAGATATATCACCATTGTGACAAGAATAGCGCTTTAGGGGAAGTAACAAGGGATGATCAGCCTGACGATGTATTTTTTCTTTTGCGTCTTCTTGTATGTAATAAGTGTGAATTTTGGGTGTCTTCTTTGGTGGGAGTCAGTGGTGAAGGATTATATATTACTGGTGTTTTTGGTAATTCTTTAACCATGATGTTAGAGTCTACATTATTAATTTTTTTACCTTTGCAGTTAATATACTCATGCTTGTTACCAATTCTAACTTTTGCTATACCTTGCTCAAATATCTCAGCAGCATCAAACTGGGGATTGATTATTAATTCACCTGATAAATTAATATAACCAGGGTTAGCGCATCTCAAACCCTATTGACAGTCGGATTCTAGGAGAGGATTGAATTTGGGAGAGATGCGGCCAAAACAGAAAGCATATACTGATCATTCATAGCGGCTCGCCGTGACTTTTGGCGAATACTGCGGCGGAAAGATGATTCTCGCTCTAAAGCATTAAGAGCAATGCGACGTAGCAAAGAAAAATTCTGTGGACTGTGCAGAGAACGAATTCGACATTCATCCTCATTGAAAGTGACATCTAATGTCCAATGAACAGAATTTTCAATCCCCCAATGCTGTCGAATTGCACTACCAATTTTTTGGGCATCACTAGTAAGACTAGTAATGTAAAATTGCACCTCCTGGGTAGTTTTATTCCAATGCTGAATCGAACGCACTACCATCACAACTGTTGTGAGTCCTGTCCACAAATCTTGTTCATAAAGAGCAGGAAGTTGTGACACTGGTACGGTGTAAATCTGACGCTTCTCGATGCGGTGATGTCCTTTTTCGATCCGTTGATTCCTACTCACATCAACATCTTTAAATCCATTGGATTGGGCTGTTTCAAACCAAGCTTTAACTTGCTGGTGCAGTGTAGGATGATTATCTTTCAGGCTCAGAATATAATCCGCATCAGCCGCAATAATTTTCTGGGCAATCGATTTTTGAGTCCCCATCGCATCAATAGTAATGATGCAGCCAGAGATGTCTAGCATTTCTAACAGTGCTGGAATTGCGGTGATTTCATTAGATTTATCACTGACTTTTGTTTGTCCCAAGACCAAACGGTGTTCACTTGACCATGCACTGACTGTGTGTAACCCACATTCCGCACCCTCGACTGTCACACATCAAGAAAAGAGCCTCCAAGTAGTACATGGGAACTAAAGCAAATTAAAAGTAAAGGGGCTTAATCAGAATTAGTCTTACAAAACCAAACAACTGCCAATTAGCAAAGCTTTCAGGTAAAAACGAGGATTGCAGGCGGAATATGAAAATCTAGAAAAAGTTTAGAAAAATTAATTGTTAACCAAAATAGAAATGAGAAAATTACTACAGAATTCATGGAGAATCCTGTAGTGATGTTGAATCTAAAAGAAATCCAAATCCAAAATATAGAAAAGTTTAGGCATAGTAGCAGGAATGGTAGATGCCATTGGATTGGTAGAAATAATTAATGATTTAAAATCAAATCTCTAATCAGAATAAGGATAGAGAGTTTATTCTGACATTGTTACCATCAGATTGTCATCGTTACTATAAATTCGTTACCTAACTATTCTCGAAATTGCGTATTTAATTAGTTATTTGAGTTTTGATTACCGGGCTAATTGATGTAACAGTTAGTTGTCAATTAATATGTTTAAAATCTAGGTTTGTCGCTTGTATATATTAGTAAAATTGCGAATTTAGAGATTTAGCATAGATATTTATCTATCAAATCATCATAAATTTAGTTCTCATTTTTATTCCTCCTTATTGACAATACATTCTGATGCTATTTTGTCAGATTAATGACTGGTCAAAATCTTTTCTCCCTACAAATGTCTGATTTTATTCTTTATTTACATTTTTCTTTCAGTAATTACCGCTTGTGACAGTTGAAGGTGCGGAATGTGGGTTTTAGAGCATCCTGAGTTACCTTTGCATAATAATCCAGCGGAGTTAGCTGCCAGGACGATGGTGCAGCGACGTAATATTAGTTATGCTACTCAAACTCTAGAAGGTACTCAGGCTTGGGATACTTTTATGTCCCTTGTTGCTACTACTCGTAAGTTAGGAATTAGCTTTTTTGAGTATGTGCGTGACCGTATTTCTCATCTTGGGAATATTCCCTCTTTGGCAACTATTATTCGTGAGCAGTCTTCTCTTCATTCCTTTGGTTATTCATTGATGCCCCAATAACTCTTAACCCCGAAATATTGAGGGGATACCTTCGTTTCATATATAGATAGCCTCAGACAATACGCGATCGCGCATTCGAGGCTTTAACCCATTTTTAGTAACAATATCTACCTTCAAGCCAAAAAGCTGACTTAAATAATCCCTAAGTTCCACCAACATAATAAAAGTCGGTGCTGTTTGATAATCAACCAAAATATCTATATCACTTGCTTCTGTTTCCTCACCCCTAGCATAAGAACCAAAGATGCCAATTTCTGTAATTTGATAAATTTCACAGAGCGATTGCTTTTGTAGTGATAAAACTTGTCGAATTTCATTAATAGTTTTCATCATATTTCATCCCTGTAAAACCTCAGCCACAGTTAACTTCAAATCAGCAAACAACGGCGAACAAATTACCTCACTCCCTGTATAAACTCGCTCATCATAAAAACCCTCCACCCACTCCAACATCGTCACCTTCTGCCCCATCGGATCAACAATCCAATACTCAGCAATTCCCCGCGCTGCATACTCAGAACGCTTATAACGATAATCCCGATTTTCCTGATTCGGACTCACCACCTCAACCACCAACAAAGGCGGCGGCATATCCATCAAAATCAGCGATCGCGTAGCCTCTTGCATTACTTTGGCTAACTCCTCAGAATAAACCACCACATCAGGCACACGTACCCCTACCTGTCGGCTATGAACAGCTACCTCTGCCTTCATCCGCAGCTGATAAGATGGAATTCCTAATCGCAAGAAACAAGCAACCAAAAACATCGCTATCCTTTGATTAATATCACTTTCCGAAGGCATCGGAATTAATTCTCCATTTTCTAATTCATATAAAGTATCCGTCCCATCGTCATAATTAAGGAATTCTTCAAAAGACATCTTTTTAGCGGCTGCAACTGTCATTGCTTTTTCTCCCATAGTTAGCTTGTATTAACTATTTTAACAATGCCTCCAAATCCTTCATCCCCTGCTGAATCTCGGTTTCTAGCTTGGCCAAATCAGCCAGAATGTCTTGAGGTGCGCGATGTTCCACCTCTTCATGCACCACTTCCTTGTAACGATTCAGGCTCAAGTCATACCCCTGAGAAGCAATATCAACCTTGGGTACGCAAAAACTCTGAGCCGTGCGCGATAGCGAAGCGCTGCTGCAAAGCAGATCGCTCTTGTTCTGTACTATTGCGCGATAGCGAAGCGCTGCTGCAAAGCAGATCGCCAACGACTCAACACCTCCGCCGTCGGGACAGCACCTAACTTCTGCTCCTCCACCAACAAACGCCGCAGTTCCTTATGTGCCTTAGAAGAGCTTAACTACCGCAAACATTTCCGGTGCTGCCAAGTGCTTAAACCTCGACCACCGCAAGTCATCATAAGCACGCTTTTTAATATCTTCACCCTCTGGAAAAATCCGCCGTTCCATCGGGCGCTTGAGTCGGTTGGCTTTGTTTTCTTCCAGAGTATGTAAATCGTCGAGGCGACGCAGAAACAGCAGGTAAGTAATTTGCTCAATCACTTCCAGGGGATTAGAGATACCACCCGACCAGAAAGCATCCCAGATTTTATCGATTTGACTTTTAATTTCCCCTGAGATCATGTTGTGTTTTTCTTATCGGTAGAGTGCAAGTAACAAAGTAAGCAGCGCCTCATCACATTTTATCCTCAAGTATAAGGAAGAAATGCTTAACTGAACTGTATTGTATTATCAATCAGCAACACAAATATTTTTGGCTCAAGATTCAATATCAATACAAATCACTGTCACAAAGGGATCAATTACTGATTCCGGGACATCAATTGTTAATTCTCCCAAAGGATTGGGATTGAGAATAGAATCCATAATTGCACAGCGACTGGTAAAATCTAGTGGTGTACTATCAGCAAGAAGATACACCGATTTTATTTGTTTAATTGGTACACCTCTAATCGATATGCTTTCATAAGGTTTCATTAACAGGTGTAGATAAATGCGATCGCCTTCGGCACGCGAAGCGCGAACGCCTTTACGAGTTGAAGGGCCATAAAATTGCCAGGGTTCTAATCCTGGGATTGTATCGAGGATACTTTCAGAATTCTTAGACATCCATTCAGCGATATCTTGCAGACACTCCAACTGCTCATGTGGGATTTTGCCATTGCCCATTGGACTGATATTCAGTAAAAGTTTACCGCCTTTTGCTGCTACTTCACACAACGTATGGATTAATTGACGAGAGGATTTGAACTGGCAATCATCAGGGTTATATCCCCAACTCTCGTTAATAGTTAGACAGGTTTCCCAAAGATGCTTAGGAGGTTGGGGAGGGATAAATTGCTCAGGAGTTGCAAAGTCTCCATAATTTGGCAGGCGATCGTTAATCAGAATATTAGGTTGTAAATCACGAATCAATTTCGCTAATTCTTCAGTTTGCCATTGCTCTGGAGTCCTTTCCCAACTACCATCAAACCAAATAATGTCAATCTGACCATAGTTAGTCAATAATTCTCTGATCTGATTAAACAAAAACTGAATATATCGCTCCCATTGTTCCGGTGTGGGTTGAGGGAGTTGGTCAAAACGATAAGGTTTATCCGCTTCTGTAAAAGCCGGATAGTCAGGATGATGCCAGTCACTAAGGGAAAAATAAAGCCCTATACGCAATCCCTCAGAGCGCATGGCATCAATAAATTCACGGACAATATCTTTTTTATAGGGTGCAGATGCAATGGAAAATTCTGATTCCTGGGTGTGGAAGAGCGCAAACCCATCATGATGCTTGGCTGTTAATACGGCATATTGCATCCCTAAACTTTTTGCTAAATTTGCCCATTCTTGAGGTTTGTATTCCTGGGGATTAAAAGTATCAGATGTGCGGTGATATTTTTCAACTGGAATATCTTGGCAAAAAGGAAGACTGAAGACACCCCCCACTAACGGCCAAGATAACTCACATCCTTGTTGGGAACTGTGTCCCCAATGAATAAACATTCCTAGCCTAGCTGCATCAAACCAGTTATTTATCATCATGAAATTTGGAAATAATCAGAGTGATTAATCATCATAAACAAGCTCGTTTTCAACCTCCGGCGGGTTATTGCGACGGGTGCAAGATGTGAATAAATATTTCTACGAGCGAAACCACAAGCGCTCTAACCACAGTTATGACCTTAGAGCTTTACAGCAATTTGCTATAAATTGTGTTCTAATCATCATAGTAGTTTTCTTGATCATCACAGATGTAGTATTTTAAAATCCGACATCAAAGCATCGTACATTCAAAACAGAGATGGATACTTCAAAGCCTTGCAGCAACAGCTAAATTCCTCTGCTACTCACCCTCTGCTTTCAGTGCAGGCATAACCACAAGACTGTACAGCAATTTACAGCAATTTTCAGGTAATTGAACCACAAAGTGCGGTAAGGTATGAAAGTAGTGATTGTTAGATTCGATGCCAGTATCGTACTCAGGTGATTTGCGTCGTCGTGTGATTGTAGCTTGGGAAGGAAAGGAAGGCTCTCAACGTCAGTTGGCTCAAAGGTTTAAGGTCAGCTTGTCTTTTGTGCGAAATCTGTTGCGTCATTATCGTCAAAACGGACAAATTGAGGCCAAACCACGTGGAGGATACCAACAACCAACAATTCAAAACGAGCAATTGAGCATCATCCAATCTTTGGTGGAGGAGAAAAATGATTTGTTGCTTAGAGAATTATGCGATCGCCTACGGCGGGGCTTTGCCCATCGCTATCAAGAAAAAACAGGAATTAGGGTGAGTATTCCGACAATGCATCGCGCCATCGAAAAATTAGGCTTACGGTGTAAAAAAAAAGTCTTTATGCCAGTGAGCAAGATACTCCAAGAGTGCAAGAGTTAAGACATGACTATCGACGTTGGTTAGATCAGATTGATGTTAAAAATTTAGTGTTCGTCGATGAAGCACCGAATAAATTTATCAATGTCACGCTTGTTTGCCAGAGCCGTAAATGGTGAACGTGCCGTTGGTAGTATTCCTGGAAATAAGGGTGGAAATGTTTCTTTGATTGGTGCTTTGAACCTCGATGGGCTGATTGCATCGATGACTGTACCAGGGAGTACAAATACTGAAGTATTTCTCACTTATATTACCCAGGTCTTACTGCCTCAGTTGTGGAAAGGGGCAATTGTAGTCATGGATAATCTTAAGGTTCATCATGGCGAACGTGTCAGAGTTGCTATCGAGTCCGTCGGTGCCAAAGTCAAGTTTTTACCCCCTTATTCTCCTGATTTATCACCTATCGAACTTTGTTGGTCAAAACTGAAGCAATTTCTTCGGTCCTGTGAGGCACGTACCCCGGAATCACTAGACCAAGCAATGGATGAAGCTGTAAATTATATTACCGAAGATGATGCCTTCGGTTGGTTCAACCACTGTGGTCTATTTACCTGAAAATTGCTGTAAAACAGGCAATTCGAGAACAGGGACTAAAAGGCGCTCATGCTTTAGCGTTGGCAACTCTCTCTGCTAAGACACTAGACATATCAGAAAATCAAGCAGCCTCTGAACGGATGGCGGCCACTGATGAAGTCTTAAAGAAAAATCTCACAGTAGCAGAAACTCGTGAACTCATTAGAAAAATTAAGACCAAGTATTTGAAGTCACAGAAACAAGAGTTAAAGGAAATAAAAACCATACTTCAAAAAGTTAATGGAATTTCTGAAGATTTACTCACCAGAGCCAGTAGTAAACAACTCCAAGAAATGCGCTCTCTGTTACAGCAGAAATTAGCAGAAGTTGATAAAGTTATTGCCGTAACTGAATGGTAAATAATTTAATTGGTTGCCAAATCAACCTGATAGGGTGTATTTTCTTTGGTAATTGACAAGCCCATCAGCCACATTGTATTTGTGTGCTGCCAATGTTTTAGAGAATGCTGCTTTAGTTTACGAGGAAAAAAATTTCAGCACCAGCCTTCACTTCAATAATCCAAATTAAAGTTTAATGCCCTGATTGCGATTCCTTTCGGTGCGCTGCGCGATAGCGTAAAGCCCTGACGGGCATAGCTGCGCTTACCTCGGAGCGTTTGCTTTGCACTCAGCGCTGCTGCAAAGCAGATCGCCTAGCTTAATAATTTTTGAAAAAATATCAACAATTTAGGAATAATGCAAAAGCTGACATTTTTACCATCTTTAATAACTGCACTAACAGCGCTCACACTTACCAGTTGTAGCATCGTTACTACTGAAGAGTATGAAGCTACAGCGCTTACCAGTTATACCTGGCAAGTAAAATATGCCAATAACTTAACGAATGCACCACAGCCACGGATTGAAACTTTTGCAAATGCTTCAGTGTTAAATCAAAATGGATTAAAACCATCAGCAGCAGTTGTTGGGCCAGATGACTTGGGTCTGTGGTGGCCAACTGTGCCACAAAAACCAAGTGTCGATGAAGTAGAACAACGCAAAAAACCTCAAGAAGAGGTAGGTAAACCTGAATTATTGAAAGATGTCAATTATCAACTGACCTATAAAGAGGGTGAGCAACAAAGAACACTACCCACCAACTATGAAGTTTACCGACAGGTGGTGAAAGCATACCCGTCTCGAACACCTTTGGAATTGACTTTGGGCGTGAATGATAATTCAGTTGAAAAGGCTGAACCTATAGTGAGATAAAGCCTCGGCAATTTTTGAACTTGTGGCTGGGCGACAGAATATTTGAGATATTTCTTGTTGAACAGTTGAAATCGTAGGCGAACCATAAGCGATTTATTTATGTGTTATCCCGCATTTCTTACAACTACAGAGTTGGAATTACCCAGAATCTTTACCCAGGAGATATTTTGGGGATTTTTGACAGGTTATTGTTCGATGCAGTCTGAAGAACCGGAATCTAGATTTTACAAGGGTTTGAGAATTGTATTCACAAATTCGGGTTATGTGGCGATCGCCTCATATTTTTAATATCCAACTCCAATAATTGCATTAAATAGTGTGTAACCCACATTCCGCACCTTCAACTGTCACAATCGGTAATTACTGAAAGAAAAATGTAAATAAAAAATAAAATCAGACATTTGTAGGGAGAAAAGATTTTGACCAGTCATTAATCTGACAAAATAGCATCAGAATGTATTGTCAATAAGGAGCAATAAAAATGAGAACTAAATTTATGATAATTTGATAGATAAATATCTATGCTAAACCTCTAAATTCGCAATTTTACTAATATATACAAGCGACAAACCTAGATTTTAAACATATTAATTGACAACTAACTGTTACATCAATTAGCCCCCAAATCCCCGTTCACATGATTGCTGTGCTTTATATTCTTTTAACATTGAGTCGTTACTGAGTATAGTAGACTCTAAAATATTCGTGGCAATTACAAATCTACCTGCACTCTGTACTTCCTTGTTAATTTGATTTTCATTCCTGGATACCGTCCCGAAGATTTGGTAGAATTTCTCTGGTTGGTTGTCTTGTTTATTTGATGTGATTTCACTGACGTTACTCTCCTCAATTTGGTGATATTTAAATTGTTTTGATATTTTTGATAACGCCTTGATAGCATCAGCCTCACAAGCAAATTTATCTTGTGATAACTTTTTCAATTCCTTAACAGCTTTTTCTTCAGCCTTGATAATTTTTTGTGACAGCTTACGCAGGTCTGATTCTTTTCTCACTTGGCTCTGCACGACCAACCATCTTTGCTCTATGTTTCCGTAAGTTATTTGATTTTCTTTAAATGAATATCCTGATAATTCACTTTCGACAAATTCCGAATCTGCTAAAGTCGATACCAATGATTGTGCTATTTTTATACTTAAAGGTACTCTAGAGAGCCACTTTAAGTCAGACATTAATTTGATATTTGATTCTGTATATAAAGCGCAGTCTGCAACTATTAGGCTATCAACTTCTATTTGTTTTTGATAATCAACCGCTATCTGTCCAAAGCATGATGAATCTACTTGATTTCCAGATGCTGATTTCAAAAATATTGTATCTAGTCCTTTAATGAAGAGTTTATCCATGACTCTACCCAATTTATCATCGTTTAGGTACTCTGGTTTTACTCCTGCTCCTATCAAATGTTCACAAGGTATTGTTTCAAAAAATTTGGGAAACATATATAATGGTTGAGATACAAATCCTAAGCCATTTAAAATCATGGCTTTGACAGCATGACCAGGGCTGACCTTTTCTCCTTTTTCTTCACCTATTAAATCATTAATTATTTCTACCAATCCAATGGCATCTACCATTCCTGCTACTATGCCTAAACTTTTCTATATTTTGGATTTGGATTTCTTTTAGATTCAACATCACTACAGGATTCTCCATGAATTCTGTAGTAATTTTCTCATTTCTATTTTGGTTAACAATTAATTTTTCTAAACTTTTTCTAGATTTTCATATTCCGCCTGCAATCCTCGTTTTTACCTGAAAGCTTTGCTAATTGGCAGTTGTTTGGTTTTGTAAGACTAATTCTGATTAAGCCCCTTTACTTTTAATTTGCTTTAGTTCCCATGTACTACTTGGAGGCTCTTTTCTTGATGTGTGACAGTCGAGGGTGCGGAATGTGGGTTACACACAGTCAGTGCATGGTCAAGTGAACACCGTTTGGTCTTGGGACAAACAAAAGTCAGTGATAAATCTAATGAAATCACCGCAATTCCAGCACTGTTAGAAATGCTAGACATCTCTGGCTGCATCATTACTATTGATGCGATGGGGACTCAAAAATCGATTGCCCAGAAAATTATTGCGGCTGATGCGGATTATATTCTGAGCCTGAAAGATAATCATCCTACACTGCACCAGCAAGTTAAAGCTTGGTTTGAAACAGCCCAATCCAATGGATTTAAAGATGTTGATGTGAGTAGGAATCAACGGATCGAAAAAGGACATCACCGCATCGAGAAGCGTCAGATTTACACCGTACCAGTGTCACAACTTCCTGCTCTTTATGAACAAGATTTGTGGACAGGACTCACAACAGTTGTGATGGTAGTGCGTTCGATTCAGCATTGGAATAAAACTACCCAGGAGGTGCAATTTTACATTACTAGTCTTACCAGTGATGCCCAAAAAATTGGTAGTGCAATTCGACAGCATTGGGGGATTGAAAATTCTGTTCATTGGACATTAGATGTCACTTTCAATGAGGATGAATGTCGAATTCGTTCTCTGCACAGTCCACAGAATTTTTCTTTGCTACGTCGCATTGCTCTTAATGCTTTAGAGCGAGAATCATCTTTCCGCCGCAGTATTCGCCAAAAGTCACGGCGAGCCGCTATGAATGATCAGTATATGCTTTCTGTTTTGGCCGCATCTCTCCCAAATTCAATCCTCTCCTAGAATCCGACTGTCAATAGGGTTTGAGATGCGCTAACCCTGCATGAACTTATAGCTCCTATTAGCACAACTGCTAGACCTAAAAGCAGTGGTGTACGACGAGATACAACCATTAATTTTGGCTCCTTAATATATTTAAGTGACATCAGTTCCAGAGGTTTTTTCAAAGCTTAACCAACGAATACTGAACTGTTGAAGATTACAAAATCTATTTGTTTTTAGATACTTGATTTTTGGAGTTTTGGCATCTATAAATAAAGCCCAATACTCCTATGCTCAAGTTTTAAGGCAAATGCAAGTAGTAAATATTATTCTGATTTCACATACATCTACCTGGATAAGTTTTTTGAACATTCGATACTTGTAGTTTATGTCTTCTAGTTTGTTATTAGCTGCTCAGATATTTTTTTCTAAACGTACTACTAAACAAGTTTAGTAACATTTACGAGTATTTAATTTTAATCTCACTTACACAATACTAGAACTTGGTAAAATGTTCATTAATGAATGATTAACGGAAGTTTAAAAATTTTGTTTTAAGTAATAACTAAATTGACATATATCCTGAAACTTAAAAAGCCCAAAATCCCAGTACCTCTAAAATACTGAGATTCTCATTAAACTTGATATGCAAAATATTTGTATAGGATTCATATTTGATTTATGAAATACACGTAGTAGCGTGGCAAGGCTAAAATGTTGCAATAGATTTTTGAGAAAATTCAGATAAATCAATGTTTTCGGCTTTTTCCTAATGCACTATTTTAAGCTTGCCACGCTAGTAGTGGGGTGACAAGGCTAAAATGTTGCAATAGATTTTTGACAAAATTGAGATAAATCAATGTTTTCTGCTTTTATCTAATGCACTATTTTAAGCTTGTCAGTCCAGTAGTGTGTGTTATCACGAAGTGTAACGCACCAAGACCTGGAAGACGGTGCGTTAGGCTAAAGCCATAACACACCCTACATATACTTAGATTTTTTCAATAATCAAATCGGATTCCTATAGATTATTAAAATAATCTTGTATCTAAATATTTACAGAGTATAAAATTTGAGCATGACTTCCGTGTTCACCAACTTGATAAATAGTTATTCTTTCAAGTTTGATGATATGTTTGGTTGTAAATGACTCTACTAGATGTATCCAATCATCTTGGTTAGGATCTCTAGATTTATCTATAGTTTGTCCTAAAGTAATATGGGGATAAAAGGCATTGCCAATATATCGATAGCCGTACTTGATATAATTATTGTTTTCTAAATTATCATATAATGAAATATCTTTCTTTAAATCTTCTTCACTAACGATGAGATTGTTTTTTAAAGCTGAAAATACAAAATTATGTAATTCCAAAAATATAAGTTGCTGGTGAGGTATTAAAAAATACCATCCTGGTGATTGATATTCTAATTTAATTAATTGATGTTTTTGCAAATATTGTTGCTTTTGCCAGTAATCTTGCAAATTGAGAATTAAGTTTAGCCAGTTAATAGAATTATCAAATCTTCCTTGTAAAAGTGTAAGATGAGGAAGATTAAATGTCTTGCCCCAATTTGGATAAAGCGGGCAGATAGTTATGATTTTTTGTTGTAATTCTATAATTAATTCGATAGTATCAGGGCTAGGAATTAGGGCAACACCAACTTTCATTTTTAACTAATTAGTACAGTACGACGTAAATAAATTTTTTATTTTTGACTTCCGCCCTGCGGCACTAGTAGTCTAATATAATTTGTATCCTTCTCCTGAAAAAAACTTTACGCGAAAGTATAGCGTTTCAGAGGAATTAAGCACTCTCAAACATTAATGAGCATTGATATTTTAATTGTCGATCACATTCTTCTAGAATTCGTAATATTTGAAAAAAACCAATTTCTTGAAGTTTTGGCTCAATTAAATAATATTTTTCTAAGTGTTCTATATAATATTTCTCGCTTTGCTCGATTGTTAAATCTGGATTTATTTTTACAAAAAAATCATATTTCTCTATTGGTTTATTTTTACCGTTGCAATTTCCTGCTGTTAAATCTACTCTGAAATTTTGATATGCTAAAAAGCAGTGTACTTGAGGAATAAAATCTAGACCATAGGGCTGAATGATTTTGTTAACACCAGTGATGATTTCGTCATTCAGTCGATAAAAACCTAGAGTTTTATATATGTCTAATCCTAACTCTTCAGCTAATCTAGCTATTATGCCGTGTTTTGTCGTGCAAGTTCCACAATTTTCGGCAAAAATAATTAAAGAGTTTTCGGTATTGGAGTTAAATCCATAGGGGAGGTTTTTTACCCAGTTGCAAGCTTGGTGAAAGTTACTAATTCCGTGATTGAGAAATTTTTCAGATACTAATCCTCGATTTTCAATCGTGGTATTTGGTAACACTGTAATTGAATCCATGTTTTACCTCACAATTTAAATACAATTACTAGAACTCGGCATCAGCTAACACGACGACCTCGACAGATAGTGGAAATTAAACACGGTACAATGCCATCATCATGAACAGTGATAAAATCAGCCCGTTTACCAATTTCTAGACTGCCACGATTATGAAATAAATCAATAGATTTGGCTGGATTACTGGTAAATAATCTCATGGCTTCATAAATAGGTTTCCCAGTTTTGTGGGCAATGATAAAAATAGATTGCAACAAACTTTGCGGAACATAATCAGAGGAAATCACATCTACTAAATCTAACAAAACTAATTCCAGTGCCGAAACATTTCCAGAGTGGGAACCACCCAAGACTAAATTAGGCGCACCCATCAAAACTTGTAAACCTGAACTATGGGCGGATTTTGCTGCTTCTATGGTGGTGGGAAATTCCGCTAACACTACTCCATTTTGTACAGCTTCCTGCACATGATCAACGGTAGCATCATCATGACTAGCTAAAGAAATACCTTGAGCTTGAGCCAATTCTACTAAAGCTTTCCGGTTTTTTTGTCCATACATTTGTTGTTTTTGTTGCCGAGTTATGATGAGGTTTTCAATTTCTGTGGCTGTCACTCCATGTTTGCCCATGTAATATTCTTTGAACTTATCTAGATTGATAAACTGTCTTTGTCCAGGGGTATGATCCATCAGGGAAATCATTGACAAGAGGGAATTATTGGCATAATTTTCGGTAATTTGATAAACCTCTTCATAAGCTAGTTCACAGCGCAGGTGTATTCGATGTTCGACAGAAAAGCGTCCTGTTGCTTGTCCCTGACAGATGACATCAATCATGGGAGCAAAGTTAGTTAAACGGGGGGAACTGGCAGCTATATCGCCAATAGCGATCGCATCACATACTGTTGTGACTCCAGCACTGGCTAAGTCTCGGTCATGATAAACGGCTGCTGCTTCTAAAGGCCACCGAATTCCTGGACGGGGAGACATACAGCGTTCTAAATTGTCTGTATGGAGTTCAATCAATCCTGGTAGGAGATAGTCTCCTTGGCCATTCTGTCCACTATTAACTACCCCTGGTTGAATATCGACAATAATTCCATCTCGAACTAAAAGAGTACCGAGGATTTCTTGATCTGGAAGTTGGAGACGATAGTTGGTATATATTTGCTCATTCATTGCAGGTTAACTCCCGGTTACACAGTCGCGATCGCACTTCTTGATCATGAAAAATGCCAATTAAGGCACAGCCCATACTTTTACGTTCTTCTAGAATTTCCATCACTACTTGGCGATTGGTTGCATCTAGGGCTGAGGTGGGTTCATCTAGTAGCAAAATTGGGAAGTTAACTACAAGGGCGCGAGCTAAATTTACTCGTTGTTTTTCGCCGCCAGAAAAGGTTGTGGGGGAAAGATGCCACAAGCGTTCTGGTAGTTGCAGTCGATGAAATAAGTCTTGAACTTTGACCAAAGCAACTTTTGGATCTTCGCCTAAGTCCAACAACAGTTCTGCGGCAACTTCTAGGGCTGGTACTCTGGGAATTACTCGTAAAAACTGGCTGACATATCCAATGGTTTTTTGCCTCACGGCTAAAAGTTCATGGGGCAGAAGTTGACATAAGTCGAGCCAATGTCCTTCATGTTTGACCCACACTGAGCCGCTATCAGCACGATAGTTGCCGTATATACAGCGCATAAATGTAGATTTACCGGAACCAGATGCACCTGATAGGGCTACGCATTCTCCAGGATTTAAGGTGAGGGAAATTTTTTTGAGGACTGGTAAGCGTACTCCTCCTTGTTGATGGAGGATGAAGCTTTTATGTAGGTTTTCAATGTGTAGGAGGGTGTGAGGATGGATGTTAATTGGTGGGTGATGGTGGTTGAGGGTTAGCATTTTTTTATCTCACGCAAAGGCGCAAAGGCGCAAAGGAGGAAAGAAGGAAAGAAGGAGGAATTATGGTGTGAGGGCGGCGCTGACTAGGAGTTGGGTGTAGGGATGTTGTGGATTGTCTAGTACTTGGTCGGTTAGTCCTGATTCCACGACTTGTCCTTGTTGCATTACTAGTAAGCGATGGGCTAGGAGTCGGACAACGCCGATGTCATGGGTGACTAAAATTACACTTAAGTTAAAGTTTCTGACTAGCGATCGCAATAAGTCTAATAAGCGGGCTTGGACTGATACGTCTAGTCCACCTGTGGGTTCATCCATTAATATCAACTGTGGTTGCGTTACCAACACACGGGCAAGCTGTAGCCTTTGCTGCATCCCTCCAGAGAAAGTTGTTGGCAAGTCATCCATTCGCTTTGGATCAATTTCTACTTGTTGTAACCAGTGCGCCGCTTCATCCCGAATTTTGCCATAGTGTCGGACTCCAATATCTAGTAATCGTTCACCAATGTTTGCTCCTGCACTTACTTGCATTCGTAAGCCGTCACGAGGATTTTGTTGGACAAAACCCCACTCGGTTCGCATCAACCAACGGCGTTGATGTTCTGGAAGTTGGGTGATCTCTAAATATTTTTCTTGGCGACTTTTGTAAATAACGTTACCTTTATCGATAGTAATATTATTGGCGATCGCTTTGAGCAAAGTAGACTTACCCGACCCTGATTCACCGACAATACCGAGAACTTGTCCAGGATACAAATCAAAAGAGATGCGATCACAAGCCTGGATTTGATTGTAAGATTTACTTAGTTCTTGTATCTGTAAAATAGGCTTCATGTTAATTCGTAATTCGTAATTAAGACATTCTTTGCTGCTGTTGCTGGCGGCAATAGTCTGTATCTGAACAAATCCACAGCCTGCCTCCTTTGTCGTTAATTAATACTTCGTCTAGGTAGCTCTCAGTAGAACCACATAACTCACAGGCTTGATGCCATCGTTCGACAGTAAAGGGGTGGTCTTCAAAGTCGAGGCTTTTAACTTTGGTATAAGGTGGTACGGCATAGATGCGCTTTTCTCTTCCAGCACCAAATAATTGGAGTGCTGGATTCATCTGCATTTTGGGATTATCGAAACGTGGTATGGGACTAGGACTCATTAAATAACGGTCATGCACCATTACGGGGTAATCGTAGGATGTGGCAATGTGTCCGTGCTTGGTAATATCTTCATACAGCTTGACGTACATTGGCCCGTACTCTTCTAGGGCGTGCATTTTGCCCGTTTCTACAGATGAGGGTTCGAGCCAGCGTAAAGGTTCGGGAATTGGCACTTGGTAAACTAAAATTTGTCCTTCCCTCAGTGGTGTTTCAGGTATGCGGTGGCGGGTCTGGATCAGGGTGGCTTTTTCTGTTTGTTCTGTTGTTTCTATCCCGCACACTTTTTTGAAAAAGCGGCGAATATTCACGGCGTTGGTGGTGTCGTCTGCACCTTGGTCGATGACTTTAAGAACATCAGTTTGACCAATTACAGCTGCTGTGACTTGCATTCCTCCAGTTCCCCAGCCGTATGACATGGGCATTTCTCTGGAAGAAAAGGGAATTTGATGTCCTGGGATAGCAATGGCTTTGAGTAAGGCGCGACGAATTGAGCGTTTGGTTTGTTCGTCGAGGTAAGCAAAGTTGAAGCCGGTTTGGGTTTGGGTTTGTGATTGGGGCATTTTTTTAAACGCAGAGTCACGCAGAGATTTTTAGACAAAAAATTCCATGTTTTCGTAGGGGGATTGTTTCGTGGCGGCGATTCTGGTTGATAGGTTCCCTACGTGTAGTTCTAATTTGTGGTGGTCTGGGTCGAGAATATATATAGAATCTCCTTCACTGGTGTTTTGTTTCCATTGTTGGATGCCAAGTTTGAGCAAGCGATCGCTATATTCTGGAAAATCATGTTCAGAAATAGTAAAAGCAATATGTGTGTATTCGGTTGCCGGACTGGTGCGGGTGTGGGAATCCCAGGATAGGCACAGCCATAGATTACCTGCTATTAAATAAGCTCCTTGTTGCCATTTAGCGATCGCTTGACAACCTAAAACTTGGGTGTAGAAATTAAAAGATTCTTCTATATCGGCAACTGATAAAGTTATATGGTTAATTCCTGTAATCATTTGGCTTTTCTCACTTCCTCTCTGCGTCTCTGCGTCTCTGCGTGAGGCACATCATGATTTTTCTCTGGCTGTTGATTCTGTCGCATTTTGCGTACTAAATTTAACTCTGCCTGAAAGTCAATGTAGTGAGGCAATTTCAAGTGTTGGACAAATCCCTGTGCTTCTACGTTGTCAGAGTGAGAAAGTACAAATTCAATATTTTGAGCCGGACTATCTACCGTTTCACCCAATTCTTCAGCTCGCATTGCCCTATCTACTAAGGCCATTGACATAGCTTTGCGCTCATTGTAGCCAAAGGTTAGCCCATAACCGCGAGTGAATTGGGCGGGTAATTCTTTACTACCTTGAAACTGATTCACCATCTGCACTTCAGTGATTGTTATATCCGCGATCGCGATTTCAAATCCCAATTCTTCAGGACAAATTACTACTTCTACTTCTCCCATGCGAATTTCCCCCGCAAATGGATGATTTCTGCCGTAGCCTCGTTGAGTAGAGTATGCCAGCGATAGCAAAAAGCCCTCATCTGCACGCGCTAAATTCTGAAGTCTCGCATCCCTTTCGGCGGGAAAGGTCAGGGGTTGGCGAGTTAAGTCAAATGGTTCTTCTCCTTCTATTTCTCCTACTTCCGCCTGCACCAATCCTTCTTGATCTAATGTGTCAATCACATAGGGAACAGGTTCATTGGTCGCCTCTGCTTCTGGTGCAGGGGAAACTTCGCTTTCTGCCATCAGTTTGAAATCTAGCAAGCGGTGGATGTAGTCAAAGGTCGGCCCTAAATTTTGCCCTCCTGGAACATCTTTAAAGATGGAGGAAATTCGCCGTTGAATCTGTATTTTGCTGGTGTCTAAGGGCTGGCTGTAGTATAAGCATGGCAGTGTTGTTCGATAGGCTCGAATTAAAAAAATTGCTTCTACTAAATCTCCCCAGGATTGTTTGATAGCTAAAGCTGCTAATCCTCGGTCATATAAATTGCCTTCGCACATCACCCTCTCTACTGCTAGGGTCAACTGTTGTTCAATCTGGTCTAGAGTCAGTTCGGGAATATTCGGTTTACCCCGGCGTTTGCTTTGCAGTAATGTCTCGGCATTTTGGATTGCTTGTTCACCACCTTTGACTGCAACGTATGGCATGATTTTTACTCTTTTTTTAACTTGGTTAATTAATTGGAGTTTAGACTTTTGACAATTTACCCTTGTCCCCTCATCATTGTAAAAAAGTTAACCTGAGTGGCAGCAGTTTGGCGTTGTTTAAGTTCTTGCTGTTGCTGGCTTTCTGCTTGGAGTGGTTGAATTACTTCAGCTTGAATCTGATCATGCCATTTGGGACTTTGCAGTAAGGCATCACAAAAAGCTGCTAATTCAGCGTGTCGGTGCGATCGCCCGCCAACATAACCAAATCCAGTTATGGATTCCTCTGTTCCTAAGCTTTCTAGCTGTACTACACAGCGAGTTATCGTCATGTCTCCCAGGTTAAATGGTTTTCCCGTACCCCCAGCACGTCCTTGAACCATCACTAAACCAGTCTCTGGAGAACGTAAAAAACTATAGCCGGGTAATGTATCTAATTTGCTGATTAATACTTCTAATGGTTTTGGTTCGGCTTTAGCTAATGTTGCCATCCAAGCTTGTCTTTGCCTTATGGTAGCCATTTTCCTCCAGAGTGTAGCAATTATTCTTTTCCCAATTGTGTTTACCAACTGAAGTTACTTTAAACTAATCTTAAATTCATCTAGACATCTAGATAAAAATACATTAACTCAATTTCAGTTAATTGACAATAGACATCATTTTTTTGAGCCAAAAAACATCAAGATTTTCACACAAATGCAATCAATTGAATAATTGCAAAGCTTGTTCTAGTACAAGTCGGCGTAAATAAACAGACCATTCAAAATCAATAAAAAGCCTAGAGGATAAGATTTTTGACTTCCGCCGTACGGTACTAGCTAGCTAACGGCTTCCGCACCATACAATTGAGAACCCTTTTGAGTGAACAGATCAATAATGCGTCAAAACAATTCAAAAAATGGTCAATGGTTGGTTGCATAATTATCTGATATGATATCGAGCAACTTCTTTTCCTACTACATAAACAGATGCGATCGCAGATGGTAAAGGATGGTCAGGAGCTACTAACAGAAAATCAGCATCTAAACCTGGAGCAATTTTACCTTTGCGATCGCTAATTTTGACAGATGCTGCTGGTCGGCTGGAAACTAATGACCATGCTTGTTCAAAGGACATTAACCCTAATTCTTTTAACTTGAAGGGCGCATAAAATAAGGAAGGATAATGGTAATCCGAACAAAGACAATCAAGAACATTATGTTTAACTGCTTCAGCTACACTCATCAAACCCAGGTGAGAGCCACCACGCACTAAATTAGGCGCACCCATGAGAACAGATGCACCATATTCACGAGATTTCGCAGCCAAGGATACATTAGCAGGAAATTCGGCGATCGCTACTTGGCGTTGTTTACTGAGTGCTACCTTTTCTGGGGTGTCATCATCGTGGGAAGCGAGAGAAATACCGTAGGTGTGGGCTAAATCCACCAGTTGTTCTAGTTGAGCGTATCCTTCATGTCGCCGTTCTGTTACTTGTGTGATTAATTGTTCGATTTCTTCTATGGACATAGATGATCTTTGCTTCACACTGTTGAGATATCGGCTAAATCTTTTTTGATTTCCTGGAGGTGGTAAGTGGTCGTTGATCGACAAAATCTGCACGCACCCAGATCCTAGCCAATCACACAACTCTTGATGTCCGGCGATATTCGCTTCTTCATGTCTGATATGAATGCGATGGTTGCAATTTAAAACTTGTTTTCCTGTCCCTAAGATGAAGTCAATTAACTTACGAGCAGATTCTCGGCTACGTAAACCTGGTTCGTAGGAGTCGGTGATGGAGCAATAAAAAGTTGTGATCCCTGATGCTAAGAGGTTGCGGTCATTATCTGCGATCGCTATTGGTAGAGGAAAGTTGACTCCGGGGCGGGGACAAATCATTCTTTCAAAAGCATCACCGTGTAAGTCAATAATCCCTGGTAACATCTGGAGTCCTTGAGCATTTACCAGATGAAATCCATCAGGAGTAATTGCCTGATCAATGCTAGTAAATTGCCCATTTTCAATGAGAACCGTGGCATCTTTTAACCACCCATTGGGAGCTAGTACATTTACTCCTTGGATAGCAATTTTTGTGTTACTTCGTGTTGATGAATCTAGAATAGTTTGGTTTGTTTTCACTGATTTAACTCACTTTTGGCTGTGCGTGGTAGACCCATTACTGAATTTTCCGTAAATAAAAATACATCTACCCCTTGTGGATAGGCTTGATGATTCTCCATGCAGAAATCCCAAAAATGGCGGGGAACTAGGGGAGTAATCGCTTGTTGCTCTAAAATTCCTGGACCTGTCAACATCACAGGTTGTCCCATTTCAAAATTTTCTATCTGTACCAACAAGGTTGTTGAAGCTTCGGGTTTTTCTCCTGTCCCCATGTTAAAAATAGATAATTCTGGCAAGGCTGCCAAATCTTGAATTAAGGCAAAGTCAGCTTTATCTGGATACTGAGTTAAGCGACAGCCAGTCTGGAACAACAACCACTCTCTAACTGGAGTAGCAAAACTTGGCTGTAACCATACCACAACATCCAAATCTAGCAATGTCAAACAAGCAGCCCCACAAGCAGGCGTTAAACCCAAAGGTACGCTCATCTGGACAGTTATATTCTTAGGTATCCCTGGTCGAGCATTAGCATCAAGCAGCGCCCGAAATGTCTGTTGGCTATCATGAATTGAGTCTTGAAAGCCAGGTAAATGAGTAACTATATTTGACATAAAAATCGCTGTAGAATGTGTGCAAACCCATCGCCTTCAGACACGGGTTAGTGAGCAATCATCTGTGAAGAAATCGATTTTATAATAGGACTTAGGCAAAAACTCTCTGAAACCTCTTGACTTCTCCCTTGGCGCTAGCCTCTCCCTTTGGGAGAAGGGGAGACGCTAACGCGGTAAGCGTATCGCTAAAGCGATATGCGGTATGCGCTACGCGTTAAGCGGAAGCTATGCCGAAGGCTATACGTTTTTTCATAATTTTGCGTAAGTCCTGTATCAGCTTTGTGGTATTTTGTTTTAAACTATTCTTAACTTGTCTAGACATCTAGATAAAAGTAGATTAGCGTAATTCTGACAACTTGACAATCTAAATATTGATACATGAAAGAAATAATGCCGATTTATATCCAGATTGCCGACCAACTGCGACAAAATATTCATCAAGGGGTTTATCAGATTGGGGAACAACTACCAACAGAAACCAAGTTAGCAGAACAATTTGCTGTCAATCGTCATACCCTCAGACAGGCGATCGCCTTACTAAAAAACGAGGGATTGTTACGAATTGACCGGGGAAGGGGAACTTTTGTCGCGGGGAAAACCATTCGCTACGCTATTGGTAAGCGAGTGCGTTACAATCAAACGTTAAAAGCTCAAGGTTGGCAAGCTAGGTTTCAACTATTACGCGTCTTAGATGTACCTGCTGACAATGCGATCGCTAAAGGATTAGAGATTCCTTATGGTCAGCCAGTAGCGTTAATTGAACGTTTAGGTTTAGCAGATGAAGAACCCATTAGCGTGGGTACTGGATATTTTCCCCTGAAACGCTTCCCAGATTTCTTAGAGCCGGAAAACATCAAGATTTTGCAAGAACAGCAATCAATATCTCAGTTTTTACAACAGGTATATGGATGTGACCACATACGCCGCAGTACCTGTGTTTCTGCTCGTCTAGTCCAGCCTCAAGATGCAAAATGGCTACAATTACCCCTCAATCAACCCATCTTGTTAGCGGAGTCTGTGAACGTTGATGACACAGGTAATATCATTGAGTATGGTGTAACTCGACTGCGGGGCGATCGCATGGAGTTATTTTTTGAAAATGACTGAAGAAAACCCCTGGGACAAGGAATAGGTAATATCTAGATGAGCCACCTTCTCACCTTGGCAGAAAGTAAATCAATCAGACCTGTAGCAATGACCAAAATAATCAAAATTGCACAGACTTTTTGGTATTGAAAAGAACCAAAACTTTGGTATAATGAAACACCAATACCACCAGCACCGACAATTCCCAAGACAGAAGCAGAACGGACATTAGACTCAAATCTATAGAGAGTAAAAGAAGTCCATAAAGGCATTACTTGAGGAATCACTCCATAAATAACTTCTTGAATGTGACTTGCACCAGTGGCTCTAATTCCTTCTACAGGGCCTGGCTCAATTGATTCTACAGCTTCTGAAAACAGTTTACCTAAAACGCCGGTAGTATTCACAAATAAGGCTAATACACCAGCAAAAGGCCCTAAACCTACAGCTACTACAAATATTAGTGCAAAGACGATTTCATTAATCGCACGCATAGCATCTAAGACGCGACGTGTCGGTTGTACAACCCAGATTGGACACATATTATTAGATGCTAGGATAGATAGAGGAACAGCTGTAATCGCCGCCATTAAAGTTCCCCAAACTCCCATAGAGATAGTAATGACAGTTTCTGAGAAATAATAATCCCAATCGCTAAAATCTGGCGGAAAATATGCATTTACATATTCCACCATATTCTCTCCTTGTTGTAGCAGTACAGGGAAATTTAACTCACTTTGACGAGAAGAAAAAATCAATGCAGCACCAACTACTAAAAGAAACAAAACTCTTTTGGTGTTCAGAAGTTTTGCCTCTTTTTCCAACATTGCTATTACGGTAGGAGATGCATTAGTAATTATCTTATTTCGTGACGGCACTTTGTTCTAATTCCCATCTAATTTTATTGAATTTCTTGGAGTTGCTGATTGAGTTCTGTTATCTTTTGCTGTTTTTCTGATTCATTCAGATTTGTTTGAGCTTGAATTTCTTGGATATTTTTAGCAATATCTAATTCTCGAATTGTGTGCCAAGTTTTATCGTCAGCCTGTACAAACCTAGAAATTTCAAATGGTGCTAACACTTCAGCATCTTGATAATTATAGAAAAAGTTGCGTAATTTCTCTTTAATATCTGCTGGTAAATCCCGACGATAAACAATTGGATCACTGGGAATTAGTGGTGATTGCCAAATAATTGCAATTTTTTGTCTGGCTGTAGGGTTGGTTCTTTCTAAACGACTTAATGCTTCATTACTGATAGTAGCGACATCTATCTGGTTATTAGCTACAGCCAAAGCTGAGGCTTCATGATTACCAGCAAAGATTAACCGTTTAAAAGCCTTCTTAGGGTCAACATTATTTTTTGTAAAAATATAGTAACTGGGAACTAAAAACCCAGAAGTAGAATTAGGATCATTAAAAGCAAAAGTCAGCTTACCTGCATTGTTAATGATGTATTTATCCGCACCTGCTGCTTTAGCTGACGCAAGAATGGGATTATCTTTATTAGTAATTAAATGCGAATAGTAGCCTTTACTACCATCTGCACTCACAACCTGAGCAAAAGCTTCTGCATCAGCGACTTTTGACGCTTGAATATAAGATTTACCGCCTAACCAAGCAGCTTGAACTTTACCAAAACGCATGGCTTCTATCACTGCTGCATACTGTGTAACGTAGAAGGGTTTAATGGGAATCCCAACTTCCCCAGACATAGCAGCAGCAAAGGGTTCCCATAGAGGTCTTTGATTGGATTGAGACTCTGTAGACAGAACACCAAAGTTAATTTCTTTAATAGTTGCGGCACTAGTTGCGGCACTATTATCAGTATTAGAAGTACAGGCTGAAAGTAACTTGGCAGTTGCCAAAGTCATAGTAAACAAAGAAGCTTGCTGAATAAATAATCTTCTGTTCATTAGTTAAGTGTCAGTTATAGGATAGAAATAAAAACATGGGAAATCTGATTTATTATTGCCAATACTGGGTAGTATCTATTGAGCATTGACAGTTAATAGTTCATCGATTTGACAAAGTATAGCCACCATTTTTGAAACAGCTTTTAATAAGTTTTATCATATTTTCATGGGAATTATAGAAGTAGTTCGCCATGTCCTCGCATCACCAGTTCTTCTACTGCTGTACCGTAAATTTGATTGAGTTTGTTGTCATCTAGTTCTAAAGTTGCACCATCAAATATTATTTCTCCATCTCTGAGAGCGATTGCCCGATTAAAGTAACTACGCAACACTTGAATCTGATGTAAGGAAGTTACTACGGTGATTCCGCTTTGGCGATTTAGCTGCACAAGTAACTCCATGACTTTACGCGCCGACTCAGGATCTAGGGAAGCAATGGGTTCATCAGCCAGGATAATTTTCGCTCCTTGCACTAAACAGCGAGCGATCGCCACTCTTTGCTGTTGTCCTCCAGAAAGCAGAGATGCCCGTTTATAAGCGTGTTCAATAATGCCTACTCGTTCTAGTACAGCAAGAGCGCGAAGTTTTTCTTCTTTAGTAAATAAGTGTAATGTTGAGCGTAAAATAGACAATCTTGCTAAGTTACCAATAAGAACGTTTTCGAGAACTGTCAGCCGATTGACTAAATTAAACTGTTGAAATATACAGCCTATGTAGCTTCGTAGAAACCTAATTTTAGAAGATGGTTTTCCTTTGCTTTGTAAAACGGTGTCAAAAATATGAACCGTGCCGGCATCTCCAATCTGTAAACCATTTATGTGCCGCAAAAGTGTAGATTTGCCTGAGCCAGATGCACCTATAAGGGTAACCATTTCTCCTTCATTAATTTTGCATGATATGTGTTTTAGTGCTGTCTTACCTTTAAAACTCTTGGAAAGATTACTAATTTTTATAGTCACTGTACTTGTTGTTCTTTAACACCTGCTCAATTTATAAAATTAGCATTATTTGGTTAAGAAATAATTAAGCAAAGGATAAATTCATGTTTAACCTCTTTTGCGGAATTCCCCATCCCCTTATCTAAAGCTAAAAATCGAGTCTTATTTACTTTAGTATCTTCTAGATTATAACCACTGGTTTTACAATCCTTGAAGAATTGCTTAATTCCCCATCGGCATATATAGAGACATAAAGTTTATTGAAGATTTGGCAGACTAGTACAAGTCGGCGTAAATATATAGACTATTCAAAATCAATGAAAAACCGCTATAATCAGCTTTTTGATTTTTTACTTTACGGCGGTACTAGTCCTTAAGACAATTAACTGCTCCCTGTGGCTTTTGACCTTGCAGGGCTTGCAGAATATTTTGGGCGGCTTCTAGGGCAATGTTCCGCCGTAGATTCATCAACGGCAGACCCAATATGGGGAGTGAGAAAGGTTTGATTGGTGTTTTCTAATAATGACTGGGGTATGCTGTGGGGGCTTAGTTATTTGAGTTTTGATTACCGGGCTAATTGATGTAACAGTTAGTTGTCAATTAATATGTTTAAAATCTAGGTTTGTCGCTTGTATATATTAGTAAAATTGCGAATTTAGAGATTTAGCATAGATATTTATCTATCAAATCATCATAAATTTAGTTCTCATTTTTATTGCTCCTTATTGACAATACATTCTGATGCTATTTTGTCAGATTAATGACTGGTCAAAATCTTTTCTCCCTACAAATGTCTGATTTTATTCTTTATTTACATTTTTCTTTCAGTAATTACCGCTTGTGACAGTTGAAGGTGCGGAATGTGGGTTACAAGCAAAGTAGACATTATCAAGTTAGACAAAGAGCGCATTGTATTTTGTTAAGCTATGAAGGAGTAAAATTTTCTGAACTGATTGATTTCTTTCAATTCAGTAGGAGAACCATATATAACTGGATGAATAATTGGGAAGAGCAAAGATTATTAGGATTATATAATCAAACAGCCAGGGGAAGAAAACCAACTTTTAATGAAGAACAGAAGACTATAAATCTACTACATCAGCCCTCTTTTTATATTCTTTTCTTGGCTACAGTATTGTTACCAAAGATATACTTAGCAAGCTGTTTGTTTTTCATCAACAGCGATACAACTAACCAACTTGCTAAAAAACTTGGTATAGAAAGGCATAGCATAGAAACAACGGTGATTTGAGAGGTCACTTGAGGAACAGCAAAAGCCAAAATAATTCCAGTTGTTTTTTTGACAATAGGATGAATTAAGTAAATTCCAAATGAACAATTACCTAAATTTTTAATGATTTTACTTTCTTTTAAATGACTTGACAAACAGATACCGGCAAGCAACAAAGAGAAAGCAATAACGATATTGGTTAATTCAGTAAAAATCAGTGTTTCCCTCAAAAAATTAACCGAAATAAATATAGATAAAAACAAGAGAAATATACCCCTATTTTTGAATACAGATGGTTTGGTTCTTAAGAGCAGATGGTTCAAAATTATAGCCAGACAAAAGTAAGGGAGACAATTCAAAATCCATGCAAGCTGAACAAGTAAAAATCTAACTAATGGATAGTATATTACATTAGCATCGAGCAAGTTTAATAAGCTAGAAAATGCCAGATTAGGATTTAACTGGAATAAATTTCCCGATAATGCCATTACCTCATTAATAATAATACTAATAACAAATAAAGCCATTATCATTTTAATTTTAGTTCTGTATTTTACTAAATTATTTAGTAATAAAAAAAATAAACTTCCTGAAAATAAAAGGGGTAAGAAATAGAGATGATACGATGCACCACCGAAAAAAACAATTGAGAGTGGATCTTGAAACAACTGATTTAGCCTATCATATTGATTAGTAAAAGAGAAAAAAAATGTTCCAAGAAATAGATAAAATATGCTCCAAAAACTGTAGGGTATAAAGATACGTTTAAGTTTTACTATTAAAAAATCTAAATTAACATTTCCACTAAGATTGCGGGTAATAAAGAAGAAAGATGTCGCCAGAAAGAATGGGACAGCGAAATAAAATAATAATCTAAACTGTAATGCTCCGTCACTTACAGGAATACCCCAAGTTTCATCACCTGAATGCACAAGAATAACTGCAAAAGCTGCAATTCCCCGGCATAAATCAACACCTAAAAACCTTTGCTTATTCACAATTTTATCCATGAGTCAATACCGTAATTTGATACAAGGCTACTTTGATTTCAAACTTCTGGCTTCTGAAAGCTACTTTGCATCAGTTATAATATTTCTGCGCTTGACTGACTGATACAGGTGAATGTAGAGTAAAATTTTAGATATTGATGTGCTACTTCTAATTTTGAAAAACGAAAATCATCAGTAGTTTTATTCAGGGGTTGTTCTAAAGCAAAAACAATGGATTCTGAGAGATTTTTGACAGCATCATATTGAAGATCAAAATAACAACAGCTAGAACCAGCAATTTCTCTAAATATCGGAATATCAGAACAAACTACCTGACATGAAAAATATATAGCCTCTGCTAATGGTAAACAAAATCCTTCCTGAGATGAAGCAGCAATAAAAAGTTCACATTTTTGATATAACCAACATAATTCATTGTCCTGGATGGTATGAATTAGCAGGACTTGATCCTGAAGAAAAAGATTATGAATTAGATTGAATAAAAGCTCTGTTTCTGGTCCTGTATTACCCACAATAATTAGCTTAGTGGCATCTGGCAAACACCCATTTTTCTTGAGAGAAGAAAATGTGTGAAGCAACAAATCTATGTTTTTGTTTTTACGGTGTTGGGCGACACATAACAAAAAAGAATCATTGTCGCCAATATTTAAACCAACTGGTAGCTGAGGAGCAATATGACTAAAATCGACATAATTATAAATAGCTGTAATTTCTTTGCATGATTTAAGATTTGGAAAGTATGAATTCAGGCTACTTAGTGTAGATTGAGAAACACAGGTAAGACCGTCACTATTTTCTATACATTGTTTTAAAAACAAACGATTAAAGATCACATTTGGATATCCAAAAACCTCTGGTTTTTCATAGGGATACAAATCATGGATTGTAGAAACAACAGGAGATGAAAAAAGCGATCGTAGGAAAGGAAAAGGAAAAGACATATGAACTATATCAGGACTAAGACGCTTTACCAATTTTGGTAAGCCAAATAAAAACCAGATATTTCTTGCTAACGAACTATTTTTAATATCTACACTAATTAACTGAATTTTTTTTGAATAAAAAAATTGTTCAAAGTAATGCGTCTGCCATGCTCCGACAATTAAGGTCACTTTGCTTACCTCTTGAGTATCAGCCAGACATTGAGCAAGATTTGCAGCGTGTCGGCAAACACCAGTAGGTTTTGCAGGTCTGTGTAAAGCAGCAATTAGTATATGCATATTGGTTACTGTTCTTATGTGTTACAGATGATGAAACGTGCAAAAACTAATGAGTTGAAAGCAGGTTCACAAAATTTGAGATATAACGTCAGTCTCCGAGACTTTCCTACTAGCAATCTCTAGATACAGTTTGTTGAGACGCTCTCCTACTATTTGCCAACTGTAGTTTTCATTTACTAATTTCCGACCGGCTTGACCCATACTGATTTTCAGTTCTGGGTTTTTAACTAAATGAATCATTGCGGCCGCTAGGTCACGTACAGCTTGATATGGTTCATGAGCGGTAATTTTAAAGCCAGTTTCGTCTGTAACTTGAATAGCAGGTCCTCCTAAATCTAGACAGATGATGGGACGACCTGCTGCCATAGCTTCCATGCACACCCACCCTCCAGAATCATGTAAACTGGGATGAACTAGGACATGGCAATTCCTCAATAAATTTAAAGCTTTCTCACGAGGTAACTTGCCCCAAAATTTAACTTTCTCAGCAATTCCTAAATCCGATGTCAAAGTTTGAAGTTGTTGCAATTCAGGTCCATCTCCTACTACCCAGTAATCTGTATTAGGTAGATTCGCTTGAGCGAAGGCACGCAATCCTAAGTGAAAGCCTTTCCAGTGCAAAAGTCTACCCATGCTGATAAATCTCACTATTGGCTCATTAGGTAGTTCATATTGTTCTAGCTCCTCTATATCTTCTGCTGATAACCCGGATTCAGGCAAAATCTGCACATGATTCGCGCCCATCTTATAGAGGCACTGAGCTGTATCTTTAGTTGTGGCTCGGACTACAGCACTTCTTTGAGCAGTAATACGTACAAATGGGTCTTGCTCTCCCAACCAGCGAGCGCCGCTACGGGCTATTTCGTAAATTTTGCCCTTGACGCTAAAATCTTGCCAAAAGCTTGCTGGTGCAGATTCTCCACCGCCTACTGGACCCCAAACTAGGGGAATTGGTAGCAGTGACAGGAAGCAAGGATTGGAATACTTGACAAAAGTGACATGGTGCATCAAGTCAAAGTCAATTTTTTGATGCAAGCTACGGGCGACAAAGTATGCCTGAATTTGCCAGAGGTAATAGTGAAGTTGCATTCCCCCAGACTGTCCCCATCGTCTGCTATCCGCCCAAAAGGGAAGGGTAAAATAAACGAAGTGAAGATTTGGGATGGGGTTGCGTGCCAGTTCTGTCTTGATGATATCTTGACTCTCATCGGGTCGGGTAAGTACCCAGACTTCATGGTATTTAGCGGCTTCTCTGGCAATATTCCAACCCACACCAGGTTCAGAACCCATACCTGGTTCGCAGGAGTAAGCAGACATTAAAATTTTCATATAGGACTCCTATTTGAGTTTTGAACGGGATTTTTTGTAACGTATCGCTAAAGCGCTCCGCTAACGCGGAGCGTGGCGTTAGCCATACCACTCCAGACACGGAGATCACAGAGGAAGAGAAAAAAGAGAAATGTTCGCATCTTATGTCGGATCGCTATATTTGTAGTAAGTAGGTATTGGAGTTAAGTAAACAATATGCTTGCGGTGCCGTTTAGTCCGTTGTTGAGATTAGTACCGTAGTTTTGGACATTAGCTCAGTTGTTAAAGTTATCTTGTGGAATATTGAGTTTTTGCGATCGCTTTTAGACTCTTCCCAATTGTCGGTGTGCTGTTCTAGTAGCTTCTTGTATCTGTTTCTTCAGTCGTCGTTCTTGCCAAGGTATCCCTAGCATAAAGACGATGAAAAGCATGAAGCCCGGTTCTTCCATTTGAGTAAATATGAAACCGAGGACGAGAACAGTTAGCATGGTGATTTTCAAGGAATCATCTAGACCAAAGTTTTGCCAGGTTAAATAGCATAGAAATAAGTATGCTCCTAAACCCACAAGTCCTAAATCTCCCCAGATTCCAGCCCAGCCAAAAATAGGGCTGAAGAGACTCGAACTATAAGCAAGCCAAAAACTATTCACAAAGTCCATTGCTTCTTGACCAATGGAAGTGGTGGTAGCGCCTAGTGGTCCGAGGATAGACCAATAATCTTTCAGAAACCACGCTCCTAAGCGGCTGACAGTATGTCCTGGACCGAGACCAAACAACCAATTGAGAGAGGATTCATAATAAGATGCGATCGCACGCACGGAGTAAAATTTGGTATACCAAGCTGCACCATCTGGTCCGTAAAGTTCCGGTCGCGCCCAGGCTGTAAATGCGATAAACGCTTCCAGGTTATATGCACACCAATAAAATCCGTATCCGAAGATAGCGATCGCACTCAAAAATTTGATAGTTTTACCAATATCCTTTGAATTGACTATGATTAGAAGACCCCAAGCAATCAGATACGCCAGCAGAAGTTGTTTGGAATCAGAAAATAGAACGTGCCAGAAAGCGGCGATAAGTGCCAAAATTCTACTCCATAGGGGAAAAGTCTTTTCATTAGTGAAAAAGTATAGAGCAAAGGCAACTGATACCGAAGCTGATAAATAATTGCCAGCTCCTGATACGAAAAAGACTCCGCCGCATCCATCGGTTCCATCGAAGCCGTTAGCATAAAGTTTGCCTGCATCAATTAAAGGTTTCTGGAAAGCAGCGAGGACAAAATTAATCAAAGCAGACCAGAACAGCCATTTTTTAATTCGTGTAATAGATTCAGAAGACATAGGAATACAGACTATGGCTAGCAGGAATATGAAGGGTTCCCCCAGCATTATGAAAGAGACAATTGCATTAATCAAGCCTGTGTTATTCCATAATGCACTAGCCAACACGGTTACTAGAAAAATGAAAAGTCCCAACAAAAAAGAATATGCAATTGCAATCTGTTTGCGATCTTTGGATCGAGTTGTCAATAATACAACCCCCAAAACAAATGGGACAATTGCGAAGTGAGCAAGGTTAAGGATGGAGGGCGCACGAGTAATTGAACAAAAGATTCGGGAGTAAAAAACTCCAGAAAAGGCAAAGATAATTAAGGTTGTGCTATCAATCCATCCCTTCTTATTCGGTTTCTTCCTTGTAGGTTTATGCAAATACATAATTTACCTATTGCATGATTGGAGAATGTATATAGCGTTTTTCAGTTTGATACAAGACAAAAATCTGAATGGGATAGAGAACAGAAATTATTTATAATTCCTAGAGGTTACAAAAGTTTTTCATAAATAGTTGCCACCTGTTCTGCTGTATTTTCCCAGGAAAAAAACTGGACTCTGGCAAGTCCTTTCTCAATTAAGTTGTTATAAAGAGTGGGGTTTTTATAAAGCTCAATAACTGCATCCGCGATCGCTTGCCAAGAATTGGGATCGATCAGTATCCCCGCATCTCCTACCACTTCTGGCAAAGATGAAACATTAGAAGTAATTACAGGAGTGCCACACGCCATTGCTTCCACAATTGTCAATCCGAATCCTTCATATAAAGAGGGAGCTAAAAGTACGTCAGCAGCATTGTAAATTTGCACTAGACGAGCTTTGTCAGGATTACCGAAATCGAAGATATATGATTCCAGATCGTGCGCTTGAATAAAAGCTTTCTGCTCCCGCGTAAATTTATCTCCTATTCGCCATAGACATATTGGAAATCCCTGACCTTTTAAATTTTTTAATACTTGCAGGACTGCCAAAAGGTTTTTGCGTTGGTGGGTGCTACCCACATTCAGCAAGCAAAAAGTGTCAGGAGATAGCGTATATTGCTTACGAATCTCGGCCACCTCTGAAGTAGGTAGCACTCGAAATTCTGAATTTATCCCATTGGGGACAACAGTGGTTTGCCCTGGCTTAATCTCTAAAATACGGGTGACATCTTCAGCCGTATTGCTAGAAACAGCAATTACATGATTTGCTTTTTCCATACCACCTACTGAGTATTTCCACATAGCCATACTCAATGCCGGAATCCGTGACTGATCTTGCAGAATTTCTGGATAGATGAACTGCACCAAGTCATGACATGTGACAACTACGGGCTTATTAGCTCTATATAATCCATAAACGATATGAGCATCGCTTTGGTCAAGCACATGAAAAATATCTGCCTCTAATCGAGACACAGCGCGAGGATGCCTCCAAAAAGTTTCATAGTATTTTTTAATACCCAAGCCTGATAGATAGAGTTTATCCGAGCTATTCCAGGGAATAGGAGCAATTTCGGCAATTTCCCAATTTGGTCGCACCTTCCTTAATCCTGCCACTAGATTGTCAGCATAGACTTCTAGACTAAACGTAGATTCTGGTACTCGTCGCACAATCATTACCCGCATTGATTTCTCATTTCCTGATCGGTGTTGTTGTAAGGTTGCTGACCCCAGCCTCTATACCAGATGTATGTCTTCTTCCGAGTGAATAGCCAAATAAACCAAGTGACAAAGAAAATTATTGCCCCAAGTCCAGGTATGTTTGCTAAAGTGACAATTTTTGCCTTTCCTCTCATGGATGGGGTATTTGCACTGACACTATTTGAGCGAATACGATAACGTAAAAGCATTTCTGGGCATCTTACTTTGTGAACGATACCAGTGGTACGAACCCACCACTCACCATCTGACCCTTGATCAAGCGATTCGTTGAATGGATGCTGTTTCATAGTTTCAGTTCGTACCATCCACGATGAGGGCATGGGAAGATAGCGTGCCATAGCAAATGCCCGTATGCTGCCTTTTTCGTTTGTCAGGTAGTGGTCAGCACCGACGAAATCGCATCCTAAGTTATTTGCATACGTACGTTGAATCAGTGTTTTTTCCTGACACCAAACATCGTCACCGTCACAGTATGCTACCCATTTCATTTGTACATACTTTAAAGCTTGATTGCGAACTGCTCCTGGAGGGGCTAGTGGCATCCGAGCAATTTCTAATCGTGGATCTGCGATTAAAGAACCCAGTGTTGTCTCTAACCAATTATTCTTCTCTTCAATGCAAAGAATGACTTGAGCAATACTAAAATCTGAAATTACCGCTTCCACAGTATCGCGCAGAAAGGGTTGTTCACGATCAGTCATTGCGGTGATGACGGCGGCCACATCTTGACTGTTGCATTTTTGTTCGCAAAGCATATATTTTCTAATTTTATAAACTAAGATTTCTCTGAAACTTATGAATTCCTATTAATTCTTCATTACCTTATTAAGAAGATTGGAGGAGAATCGTGTGCCATAAAGAGATTAATCTATGGGAAATTTTTTCATGGGTGTAAAGTTGGTGTACTCGCGCCATACCATAGAGTGCAGTTTCTTGTCTCGATTCAGCGTCGTTGATTAGTCTTGCCAGGATATCAGCTAAGGCACTGTGATCTTCTTCTGGGAATATCAAATCAGAACGACCAATTACATTGGGAATCTCACCTGAATTTGAGCCTATTACAGGAGTTCCCATAGACATAGCTTCTATCAGCACATGACCAAACTGTTCCTTCCAAGTTGGGGTTGAGCGAGAAGGTAATACCAATACATCAAATTGCCTGAGTTCTGCGGGGACTTGGTGATGAGGAACTGCTCCTCGCCAGATCACCCAATCTGCTACTCCTTGCTCCTGGGATATCTGTCTGAGTTCTGCTTCTCTTGAACCAGAGCCGCAAATGAAGATGCGGAAGTTGAAGCCCTGTTCGCGCAACTGGTGAGCAGCTGCAAAAATCAGATCAATTCCCTTACTGTGGATTAACCGTCCCAGAAACCCAATTTGAAACGGGCGAACTGCTTGCAGCAGCGCTGAGTCCCAAGGGGACACGCTTACGCGAACGCTATCGCCTGCTTTTTGTGGACGGGGTGCGAACAATTGAGGATCAACGCCCATTTGCGGCATTACTTCCAACAAACCCATGTAACCCCAACGGCGCATAATTTCTGCCCCATCCTGATTCCCTGGAAGCACAAGACTGGCAGTATTGAGGACAAACTGACAAGTCCAGCGACGGAGGAAGGACAGGCGGCGGTCAATATTTTCCCAACCAAAAATAGTCAGGGGTTTACCTGTCATTCGGCTCCAGATGGCCAACTCAAATGCACATAGGGAAAAGACTTCTTCCTCCACCTGGACAATATCAGGACGAAAATCATTGAGTACCTGCCACAGTGTCCAAGGAGCATAGATATGTGCGCCTCCACGCCCGCTAAATAATACGGGAGCAGAATAGGTTCGGATATGTGAGTAGGGTGTTTCCAGTGGAATGAGACGATTCCATTCCAAAGCCTTCCAGTTACTTGGAGCCAAAAGACCAACTTCAATGTTGTTGATCTGTGCTATCGCATTCAACTTACCCTGGTTGACACCAACAATATAGGTGTGACTGACAAATAAGACGCGCAAGGAAGAGATTGTCACAATTTCTTTTCTCCTCTGGTTGAGAATAGTAATTAAAAATTACAGTGCTAAATCTCTTTGGATTTGCCATCAGGTTATATAACAGGCAGCAAACTTTGGCTAGTATTTTTTAACAATGAAAGTAGATAGGGCTGATCTTTAGTGGCAACTAAATTAACAATATCTGGCAACTTAGAATTTGGATTGAATCTATGTAGTTGTCCTGCACCACAATACTGATAAACCTCGTAGTCATGCTGTTGGAGTAATTGCAAAATTTCATCCGGTTGATAACCAAAGTCCGCGTAGCTGTTTGGAGCGTACTCAAAAATCCAGACTGGTGCTTCCTGCGGAGGTAAATTTATTAGCCTTATACCTCCCTGAAAGACAAATTTTTCAGCACCTTCAACATCTACTTTAATCAGATCAATTTTACGCTGTTGATTTAGCCAGTAAGCATCTAAAGAGGTACAGGCAACAGAAACAATTTTCGCTGATTGATCGGATAATAGCTGTTTCCGAATTGATGACAATGAGGGTTCGTTGAGAACCTGAAACTCAATTTCACCAACATGATCACTGACAGCAGTACAATTTAGAATAACTTGAGTAAAGCCATTCATCTCTACACTTTTACTGAGAATTGGAAACAAATGGGATTGAGGTTCAAAGGTATGTATCTGACCAGATGATCCAACTACTTTTGCTGCTAATAGGGTGTATTCACCTATATGAGAACCTATGTCGAAAATTACCATGCCAGGTCGAAGAAACCGAAGGAAAAAATCAGCCGTTTGTGGTTCTGAAAATTCCTGGTAATAAATCGCAGCCCCAGAACCAGTTTTAGGAATTACAATTTTCAGAGTTTCGGCAAAGGGAATTATGTAGGGTTGATCAGTCAGTTGCCAGCGCACTCTCCACCAAAGCCGCTTTATTAAGGCCTTTAATGGATTTTGCTGAAAATCTGAACGATTTAGAAGTCTTTGAAATGGTGAATGAGTCATAGCTACCTCTTAGCTTACGAAGGCATGAATTCTTTGCAGCAGCTTAGGTCGAAAATGAGGGGTGAAGAACCAGGTAATAGCAGGTTTAGCTAAAGGTAGTGGCAGCAACCCAATCCAAAAAAACCAGATTGTGTAGATTAAACGTTTCTGCCAGCTAAAACTTGAGTATTTCCAGATAGACTGGATGCCAGAATTAACCAAACACACGACTCGATCTTCTGGAATTGGATGCTTTTCGCGGGTTAAACGCAGAGATGCAAGGCGAACTTGAAACCTTCCCAAAGAACGTAATTCAAAGTCTTGATACAATTCGTAACCAAGTTCTTTGGCTTTATTTAGCAATAGTTTATAGACTACCAAATCATGTTGAATGAAGCGATGGAAGCGATCGCCAGTCACTGTCACCATTGCCCATTGATTGCTGTCATGAATTCGGTAAGCCCCAAGTGGTTCTTCAACAGCCTCCACTTCTCCATAAAAAGGCACAAGAACTGACAGATAATCATCAGCAGTAAGTTTGTATTTATCAGGAATCGGAAACAGTGGCACAAGAGCATTACGGTTGATGGCGTTGCCGCTGGTGGGAACTCGTGCATAGCCTCCCGACTCCAGTAAAGTTTTCCAGACTTTTCCAGTAGAAAGAGATTTTGTTCCTTGAGGGAAGGAATAGCCTAGAGGATTTCTATTAGTACCCACAACCTGCAAGTGATAATGCACTTTTGCTAGAGTCGGCTTCCACACACCTAAAATCTGTTCAACTGCCTGGGGAAATAGGTAGTCGTCAGAGTCTAGAAATATAATTATGTCACCCTTACTTTTTGCAAAACCGCTATTAAAAGCCGCAGCTTGTTTGCCATTAGGTTGCAGAATGGGGATGATGCGATCGCCATACCCAGAAATAATATCACGAGAATTGTCAGTTGAACCATCATCAACAACAATTACTTCAATATGAGGGTAGGTTTGCTCTAAGGCACTGTTGATCGCATCTACTAGAAACCGATCATAGTTATAGTTGTTAATAATAATGCTAACAAGTACACTCTCATTCATAATGTTATCTCTGCCTTTAAAATTTTTTCCATAAAACGTAAGGCTACAGCTTTTGGAGAATAGTTTTCAATAGCCCATGCTCTACCCTGAAGTGCAATTTTTTCAAAAATTTCAGGATTTTCAGCTATCCTATCAATCGATGCTGGAATATTATCTAGATCGATACCGATGTAATGCTCCCAATTTTTCGGTTGGACTGGAAGCTCAAAACCATACTTTTCAAAATCCACATGAAAAGTAACACAACCAGTCTGCTAAAGATTCCCAAAATCGCCAACTATCCCACTGGGAAATTCTATTTGTTTTTAAACCAAATTCACTAATAAGTTTAGCCGAATAATAACTTATTCCAGGATTATAGTCAGTGAAATCTGAAGCCAGAAAATAGCCTCCGAAGCAAGCACAAGCAACTGATTCTGTTAGTCTTTTGTAATAATTAGGATAATGTCGTCTACCAGTTTGAGTCCATCGAAGTAAGTGGTATGGATTATCAGGAGGAATCGTTAAATCATCTTTAGAGTCATCAATTTGTAAAAAGTCTTGAATTTGAGGAATAAAACTTTTTTCAACGAATCGTCTCAGAGAATGGCTAAACTTTTGATGTCTAAAATTAACAAGTAGATTTCTCTTCCTTTGTGCAGAAGGGATATCAGTCCTAAGTTCCTTAAGAATTCTACTGGATAAGCCAAATGCCCAGGGATGTATATTATTAGGGCATCTGATATTTCTGTTGTAGTGAGTTTTAAAGATAAAATCGAACTGTCTAAATTCAGGCAACCATGAAAATGTTTTTAATCCATCTGAACAATCTAAGTATACAGTAATATATTTACGAGAAGAATTAAATAAATCTTCAGGTAATGAGCCATTTTCCTCAAACCATTGCCGTTCTAAAACTACGATATCACAATCTTGATGTGTAACATGAGGATCAAATTGAAGAAGATATTGGTCATCTTCTGGAGATAATTTCCAGTAGTTATTACTTGCATAGTACTCTACTCCGAGATGTCGAAAGCCTTCTGCTAAATTGACAATCAAATCCTGAAAATAAGCACCTTCTAGTGAACCTTCTTGCGAAGTTGTGTAAAAGAAAACCTTTTTATGAAAAGTTATTAACATCTTCTCTTTTTCATTTAATAAAAACTGATTGAATTAAGTTTGAATAGGGGTTTAACTTATATGATCGTCATAAGTAGTTCCTTTATTGTCTGACCTGCAATTTTCCAATTGAGCCGTGATTCATATTCATTGAAAGCAGATAAGGCCAAGTCTTTGTATTTTGAGTAATCAGCAAATATATCTGTGATGTAATCACAATATTCATCAAAATTGGCATCTTTATCAAATAACCGACCATTCATATCATTATGGATTATGCTTGGAACACCACCAACTGTAGTTGATAAGCAGGGAACGCCTAAAGAATTTGCTTCAGCTAGAACAATTGGCGTACAATCTGCTAGTGTTGGCAGGATCAGAAAGTGAGATTCCGAAATTAAGTCTTGAATCTGCTTTTCGCCTTCGATAGTAGATTTGTTAATGAAACCAAAAGATTTAACAAACTTTGGTAAAGGTGCATTCACAACTGGTTGACAACCAACGATGGTTAACTCAGTTTTTAGTCCAGACTGATTCAACTTTTGAGCTATCTGATAAGCAACATCCCCCCCCTTTCTGACCCAATCCACACTCAGGAACAACAACTTGCAGCAATCAGTAGGCCTAGATTCTATTGCCTTCTTAACCATCTCAAATGTAAGTTCACTTGCGATATTGGCACCAAAGGGAACCACCTTGACCTTAGCAGGATCAGCTCCATAATCGTGAATTGCGGATTTAGCTGCCCAATCAGATGAATAAATAGCAAGATCAGATTTATGTATAGCAAGCTCTTCCATCCGATGCCAGTCTTTAATAACTTCTTTTGGCAAATTACTATACAGAGGGTAGAAATTTTGGATATTTGCAAAAGTTCCATCTGCCCAAAATACAATTGGTTGCATACATTCAAGGTAGGCAATTGAATTAACTGTGGCACTGAAAACAATATCTGATTTTATACTATTCAGTTTTTTCGCTACCTGGCTGGCATAATTTTTCAGAATCAAAGGGTCAGCATCTTTCTGATAATTTTTTTGATGAAATAGCTTATAGTAGCGACTTTTAAGCTTACGAATAACTTGTAGATTAACAGGATCTTTTAAAGGACCCATGTATTCTACAGTCATGCATTGATTTTTAAGAGACTGGGCAATATAGTAGCCAATTCCAGACCAATTATTCCGAATAGCTAAACTTTTTGCATCGAAAGTGGTAACGTAAGCTAGTTTCATAAATGATTTCCTTTTATTAACCCAATCCTACCTAGACAAAAAAGCTATGATTGAAATTTTTGATCAACACGATTTTGAGCGTTATTGCTGCGATTATCTTCCTGCAATCACTTCTTGGTAACTACCTGATTTGAGAATTCGACCCTGTTCAAGTTGGTAAATACAATCGCAATGCTCAATTGTCGAAAGGCGATGAGCAATAATAATGATTGTCTTACTACCAGCTAAAGCTTTTGTCGCTTCAGTAATTAGATGTTCTGTTTCAGTATCTAGAGCGGCAGTTGCTTCGTCAAAAATCAGTATTTCTCTTTCGTGATAAAGCACTCGCGCAATTCCAACTCTTTGGCGTTGTCCTCCCGATAAAAGAACTCCCTGTTCGCCAACAATAGTGTTCACACCTTCTGGAAGCTGCTCTACCACTTCGCTGAGTTGAGCCATCTCAATCGCTTTCTTTAATCTATTCTGGTCAATTAAGTGATCGGGAACCCCAAATGCAATATTCCGTTCCAGGGTATCATCAATCAAAAATATAGACTGGGGAACATAGCCAAGCATATTCTGCCAGGCGCGTAAATTGCTATAAACTGAAACCCCATCAACCTTGATATCTCCAACTTGAGGGTTAAAAAGACCGAGAATAACATCAACCAAGGTAGTTTTACCAGAACCAGATTTACCAATTAGTCCAATAGACTCTCCCTTGCGAATAGATAAGGAAATTTCTTCTAGTACATTTTTTGCAGTGTTTGGATATTGAAAAGTGAGATTATCTAAAACAACTTGTTCCAAAAACTGAAATGTTTGCTGATTTTTGTTGGGCAATAAGCTGTGAGAATGAATAGTAAAATCAACTTCAGTTATCAGGTTTTCTTTTTCCAACTCCTTTAGATCAAAAAATAGTCTGTCAAGAGAATAACTGTTACTTCTAATCACATTAATGCCAGAAATTAAATTTCCAACCGTCGGTAACAGACGAACTGAGGCGAGTGCAAAAATTCCTAAAACCCCAGTAAGACTTTGCGTCTCATCTCGATTTAAGCTAATAAATAAAAATGTAAAGCTAATCAAGAAGCTCATCATTAACGGTTCAAGCACAAAGCGGGGAAGATTACTATAGGCTGAAGCTAAAGTGGTAGTTTTCGCGTAAATTGCTGACTGCTCTTCCATCTGATGTTCAAAATAGGATTCGCAACCGATTACACGGGTTTCTTTCAAGCTACCTAGTCCATGATTTGTAATGCGAATCATCTCGCCATAAGCATGAAATTGCTTTTTTTTCCAACGAGCTAAACGATCTTTCATTGGATGCAACAACCCAAAGGAAATAAGTAGCAAGATTGCAATGAGAATTAAGGCGATCGCATTGGTATTAATCAAAAGGAGCATTAATGCCAGGAGAATTACAGTATTAGAAATAAACGTCAAAAACGTAGAGAATATACCAATAGATACATCATCTGTTGTGTTAATAAGATTTTGAACAAGTGTTGCTGAATTAATTTGTAAATGATAGCTGTAAGGAGCTTTAATATATGCTTTTAGGAGCTTACAAGATAGTTCTCTTTTTAAGCCAAAGCTAAATTTAAATACTGCTTTCTGAGCATGAAAAGCCAAAAAAGATTTTAGGTAAAAGGCAATAATAACCAGCAAGCCTAAAACAATAAAAAATTGCTGTTCTGAGTTAAAATTCATCTGGCTATAAATTAAATCTAACCAGGAAATATTTTTGATTGCATCAGGGTTGATAGCGACCGCAATGAATGGAGAAATCATTCCGGTTCCAAAAACTTCTAAGCCAGATATAAGAATGAATAGAAAAAGCATCGCTATAAGCGACTTGTGATTTCCTTTTGTAATATATAAAAGTTTAGGTAGAAAGTGAGTCATCAGTGCTTAATCTCAGATGAATTGGATTTATGAAAATGTAGTAATAAATTGCATCTAATTTTTTGTGCTTATCTTAATTTTTTTACCTCCACAAACAAAACATAAACCAAGGCTATTATTAAGTTTTTTTTGCCAAGTTAGATAATTTCGTCTTCAAATTGTAATAAGCTGGACGAAATTCCATAAATGATCTTCGCGCATCAAAGAAAAACTGCTGTTTCCAACGAGGCATCGAACACCACTTTTGGTAAGCTGGTGCTGCAACCCTTGTCAGAAAATATTGCCAATTTTGCACCATATAATCTGGCTGTGTTTCTTTAGCACGCAGCCAACCATTTTCAATGATTGCATGGCGCAGTTCCTGATTATCTTGAAGCCGTTTGAGAGATGAAATAACCTCCTTAAGTGAAGTCGCCTCTAGGTAATCTAATTTGCTTTTTTGTTCTCTGCGAAATGCCGATTCATAACCTAGAATTGTTGGTACACCTGCGTGCCATGCGTTATAAAGTTTTGAGGCAGGTTTTCCGCGCCAATCGTTTTCGCAACCAAAGCTTCGTATGGCTAAAATTACATCAACGTCACTGTAATCATGCCATTCATCATGGTTTAACTTTTTCTGGAATTTTAAGCCTAAACTTTTAAGATGGTTGTACCAAGAGCAATCGCTAAATTCAGGCACTAAGTTAATTTCATTACCCACGAAAGTCACATTCTCAAAGGTGTTGCCCCGTTTTGGATTGCGAGGGATAATTGAAGGTTGTGGCCAATGCGGAATAAAATGGCTTTCCCACAGCGTCATAAAACGGCTAGGTATTGCTTGATAAGGATTTTGAACCACATGGAGTTGTGCGTAGGGATGCCTGTCTACATCTGCCCGAAGACAAACCAGCAGTAACCTCGGACCTGGCTTTATAAAATTATTAAGAAAGTCACGGTGAGATAAAACAATACCTTCATCAGGCATAGTTTCTACTAGCTTGCAAGAAAAGCCATAGTCATTGAGATAAAGATAGGTTTGTAATGTCCAAATGCAACCACCACCTTGCATGGGAGATATTGAATTTTCAGCACACTGCCACTGCCAGTAGGAATGTGCATTTTGCGGTAAGTTTTCACTGGGTATTTTACCTGAAGGGATATAAAAATAAATTGGGGGCAATTTATTTAATTGATTATCCGCAGGAGAGCAAATTCTTAAAAACCAATCACTTAAGTGTAACATAGTAGCATTTGATTTCTTAATAAAAAACAATTAAGTTCCAATACAAGTTGCAAGTCATCAATTAATTTTCATCAAATTTGATTAAAAAATAAACCTTTAACTACATTTCTAAGATTTGGGTTGATATTTATTAGACCAAAAATTATGATAAAACATCCTGAGTTTATAATAAAAACCTCGACTTACCGTTACAACAAAAAAAGTTAAAGTTGTAAAATCCAAGTTCCATTTTATTAAATCAAATGCGAGTCTTAATAAGTGATCACCAGACTTGTAGCCAAAATGACACCTATAGAAACCACTTGCCTGTAAGGATTGTAAAAAAGAGAAAACAGGCTTTTTACCTATGGATTTTAATTTTAAGTTGAGAAAATCATCTTGTAGCTTATTTATCCACTCTTCTTTCTCTTGCGTTACTTTTTTCATATTGTTAGACCAGCTGTCTCCGTGAAACCGATACTGTGTAAAAGTTAAGTTTGTTGAATAAACTAAGCCTATGATAGATGCAGCTTTGGTAATGAAATTATCTGCCTGATGATTCATAAACCTATTCTTGTCTATGGGTAAAGGAAAAACTCTTTCAGCCATAGCACGAGAAATTGAAATAGAACTTGTGGGCATTCCAATATAAGGTATATAACGGTATTTAGCAGCAAATTTATATACCGGATCGGGCGTAGAAAGTTTTGTTAACTCTTCATTGAAAAAGCAAAAACAGCCTTTGATTATTTTAGATAGTAACCGCCATTCTAGGTTTTGTAAATCTAGTATATCGCTAACCATATCAGTCTCGATTAAAAGACCTTTTTCATCAATATATTCAAACCTATTATGTAAAGCGACAGGCAAATCTATTAGATTATTTTGAACAAAGAGATTAACTATTTTTTCAACTTTGTCATGATGAAATAAATCATCAGAATCAAGAAAACATATAATTTCACCTTTGCAAACTTTAAAACCTTCATTTAGAGAAGAAGTCTGTCCACCATTACTTTTTAGGACAGACACAATCTTGCTTCCATAACTAGAGATAATGTCACGTGAGTGATCAGTTGAGCCATCATCTACAACAATAACCTCTACGAAAGGATAGGTTTGGTTAAGCGCACTATCGATGCATTCTTGCAGAAAGATTTCATAGTTGTAATTATTAATAATTATGCTAACTGTTGCTGTATCTTTCATCTTAGTGTCCTCTTAAATTTAAGATTTAATTAGAGAAAATTATTGGGGAAACTGATATTTGAATTCGGCTGTTAGATACCAACAAAAATATTGATATTTATGAAATTAACTTATAGAAGTATTTGTTTCCCCAATAATTAGTGAATTTCCCCAAATTTATTTTAGTTCTTAACCTCGGTTGTCATAAAGACGAAGTTAGAGGGAGCAAAGTGAAAAAGTGAGATCAGGGTTTATTTATCAATTACACCTCTATATTCTCAATAAAATCTGGCTTCTTAACTGTGATCCCATCCTGAAATAGGCTATATAAGTCCCAGGTTTTAACACCTCATAAAATTGCGTTTATCCCAATTTAAATATGTTTACTCTGGTCCTTTAGCTCTATCGATCCCTTTATGAAATCCAATAACAAAACTCCCTCCTGAGTTGTTATTCTTGCCATGATTGGGTTCAGAACTTTTGAGCTTTCCTATCAGCATTCGATTTTAAACCCATACCAGAGAAACAACCCAAGAAGCGGCCTTATTTTGTCTCATGTATGACTGAGCTTACTTCTAAAACATTGCTGAAAGTGAAAAGCAAGCTACTACAATTTACAGCAACCTATACTTTGCAAAATCAGATACGAATTTAAGATATAGCAGGGGAAATTCTTATTAAAAACGTATCAGTTGATTTAAAAGTTATGAAATGCCTGTAGCCGTGTTTGTTAGTTTGCTCAATACTTCTTCAAAAACTATACAGCGATTAGAAAAATATATATCTCTATCTAATGGTAGATATATTTTATATGCAACTGTATCTAAATTACTGTTTATTACAACCGAGGTTAATAACCAAAGGAAAAATCGGCATCTAAGTAGGTAAGCAGGAAAAAACCCAACTATATTACGAAAGGTAAACACGCCGGAAATCCTTACCAATCACCAATGACGACCCCTACTAGTTAACTTTATTTCCCCCACTTACTTATCGTTGTTTATTAATTTACTTAGTACTTCTTAAAAGGCTATGTAGTGATTAGAAAAATATATTATCTCTATCTAATGATAGATATACTTTCTATGCAACCCCATCTAAATTACTGTTTATCACAACCTAGTCTAATCAACAACGAAAAAATTGACCTTTTAATTTGGTATTAGATGAATTTTATAGTTTAATCTCTGACTGTAGACTAGGGCGTGTTCTCAAACTACAACCACAACAAAATACAGGCGATACCTTCGGTAAGCTTCGCTAACGCGATCAAAGCCGTCTAATTGGCAGCAAGTTTCTCATAACGGGTAGCGATGATTAGTTTAAACTCGCTAGCTTTTATCTCTCTAATTAGGGTGAATATGTTTATTTTTTTATGAGTACAAGTACACCAATTATCAGGATTGAGTGTGATTTTGCGCTCACATTACAAAATATACAAGGTTTGAAATGATAAACAAACTCTATTTTCAAAAGAATTTATCTGAAATAAATGAACAACAGCATCAATCTATGCCTCCCATCTACACAGTTCAGCCTGAAGATGGTAATGAGGGAGGATTAAATTTAGGCGGATTATTGACCATTATTCGTCGCAGAATACTTGTAATTGTAATTGGAACAACTACTGTTGCTTTTGTCGGTATAGGGTTGGCTCGAAATAGTACTTCAACTTATGTTGCTAAATTTGAACTTTTAACTGAGCTGGTAACTGCTGAAGATAAAGTAGCGCGAGACGACAGATACAGAAGCGATGATTCTAACAAAATTGATGAAACTAAATTAAAGATTTTACAAAGTCCTAAGCTGCTGCTTCCCATTACTCAAGAAGTTCAGAAGAATTATCCAGACAGCAGCGCACTTCAGCTAGATATAAAACTCCTACCAAATACTCAAATCTTAGAAGTTAGTTACCAAGATACCAACCCGGAAAAAGTTTTATTTGTATTAAATACAGCATCCGAATCCTACTTAAATTATAGTTTAGAGGAACGCCAAACAGACACTAAATTAGCAATTAAATTTGTTGAAGAGCAACTGCCACAACTGATAAAGAGAGTTGAAACCCTCCAGTCACAACTACAAAGTTTTCGTCAAATACATGGCATTATTAATGCTGAAATTCAAAGCCAGCAGCTTGCTAATCAACTTGATCAAATTGTGCAGAAACGGCTAGATAACGAAATTCAATTGGCTAGAACTGAAACACTTTACACTATTTTGCAAAAACAGTTGAGACTGGAAGTTTCTCAAGCAGAGGCTATTTCAGATTTGAGTGAATCTCCTGGTTACCAAAAACTATTGAGCCAACTCCAAGATGTAGAAGCTAAACTCGCGGTAAATTCAGCTCAATATACAGAAAATAGCCCCAATATTCAAACCCTGCTTATTCAAAAACAAAATTTACTGGATTTAGAACGCAAAGAAAAATTACGAATTTTGGGAATAACATTGTCAAACACAACTATAAATTCCTTAGATTCAGCTGCCCCAAATTCTGCTCGCCTGCGAGAAATCCAAAAATTTATTGATGCAAATAAGCAAATTCAGGTATTAAAAACCCAAATTCAAGCTCTTGGTCAAGCTGAAATTTATTTGCGGCAGCAGGTAAAACAGTTTCCGGCTCTCATACGTCAGAAAGACGATTTAGAGCGGCAATTAAAAATTACTGTTGAAAACCTAAATCACTTTTTAACCGAACGCGAAAAATTACGAATAGATTCAGCTCAAAAGCAGGTACCTTGGCAAATACTTACTCCTCCTAGTAAACCTAAAAATATTACACCGAGTATTAGACGTAATTTAATTTTAGGCTCAATTTTAGGGTTATTATTAAGCATGGGATTTGCTTTGCTTATAGACAAGCTAAACAACGTATTTTATAACCTTGAAGAAGTTAAAAATAAAATTAAAATACCAATATTGGGGAACATTCCTCATATTAAATTTGGAAAGGATGGTAAGCCTTCTCAAAAACATGACATCTCAAATTTTTGGGAATCCTTCCGTTCTGTTTATACAAATATTTGCCTTCTTAATAGTGATAATGCTATCCGCTCTCTATCAGTCATTTCAGCCGCTCCTGGAGATGGAAAATCGACAATTGCTTTTTACATAGCTCAGACAGCCGCAGTGATGGGCAAACGTGTACTATTAGTAGATGGAAACCTACGTAATCCCACTATGCATAAAATGTTGCATTTACCCAACACACAAGGTTTAAGTAACCTCATTGTTAAAGGGCTAAATTTTGAAAATGTTATACAAAAACCCAATAGCTGCATCAGAGAACAAAATTATAATTCACGAAAAACAACTTCAAAGGATACAGGAGAATTATCTGGAGAACATAACTTGTATATCTTAACTACTGGTCAAATTACTACAAATCCCACAATTTTGCTTTCAGATCCTCAGATGCAAAGCTTGACAGAACACTTTAAGCAAACTTTCGATTTAATTATATATGACACATCACATCTATTAGGTTTTGCAGATACTAGTCTCCTAACTAGGCACACAGATGCAAGTATTTTGGCTATAGGAGTAGGTAAAACAAACTGTTCTATTTTAGCCAAAGCATTAGAGCAATTGAATTTTTCTTCTACTCCTATTTTGGGTGTGGTCGCTGTCAACATATAAGGAAAAATCTTAGGTTTCGGTTTCCAGTCTGATCAAATAACAGATAGCTTATTTATCTTCTCACGAGAGAGTGAACCTATTTGTTGTTCTTAAAACAGTATTTTAAAACTTTTTCTAACACAATAATCAACAATATACAAAAAAGATGCTAACTACAAATAACCAAATTCAACTTCAATCTTTAAAGCTAACTTCGGAATTTGAAGCTTCAAGAATAGCTGCAAAACTAAATATAATTGGCTCTTCTGTTACTGCTTTACACTTTGAAGTACAAATAAATTTCATATTAGAATGGGCGATGAATAAAGTTAGCAAAGTTATTTGCGTAGCTAATACTCATATGCTCGTAGAAGCTTATTGGCATCCAGAGTTTTCTGCTGTTTTAAAAAGTGCAGATATTGTTACTCCTGACGGGATGCCGCTGGTTTGGATGTTGAAACTAATGGGTGCAGGTACTCAAAACCGCGTTGCTGGTATGGATATTCTGTTATCTTTGTGTAAATTAGCTCCACTCAGAGACATTCATCTTTTCTTTTTGGGTTCTGATGAAGTAATTCTAGCGAAGATGAGAAAGAACTTAGAGTGTGATTTTCCGAATTTGAAAATTGCTGGAATGGAGCCTTTACCATTCCGTCCACTCACATGGGCAGAGGATGAAGCTATTATAAAAAAAATTCATGATAGTGGTGCTGGAATAGTTTTAGTTGCTCTAGGATGTCCAAAACAAGAGTACTGGATGAACCAACACAAAGACAAAATTCAGGCTGTGATGATTGGTTTAGGGGGAGCATTTCCTGTCTTTGCAGAAAGTCACAAAAGAGCGCCCTATTGGATACGTCATTTAGGGGTCGAGTGGTTATATCGTCTAATTCAGGAACCATTGAGACTATTTAGTCGATACAGTACAACTATCCCAGTTTTTATGTGGCTAGCTTTAAAGCAAATCCTAAATTTAGCTCTAATTAACCCTCTTTCAACATTCAAGAAAAGAGTAAGTAAGTCGGCGGGGAAATTTATAACTATGTACAATACTGTAGCCAAAAAAAGAGTATAAAAAGAGGGTTGATGTAGTAGAGTTATAGTCTTCCAAAACAACAACTCGAAAGCCACACACAGCCCATGTTCGACATCCTAACATTGTTGCAATGCCTACTACCAGCAAATTTAAGTCACGACGATGCGGCAGTTGGGGCAGTGCATCGTGAACAATCCCCGACCCCAGGAAAGACCCTTTCAATAACTCGACGAATATGTTGAACGAAATCCTCTTCGGTTCTGGAATCTCCGCAACTTGGTTCAATAATTTGACCAGTTGCGATATCAAAACTAGCGATTAAACTTTGCGTACCATGACGGATATACTCAAACTCTCTTCTTTCAACTTTACCTGGTCTGATTGGTAAGTCTTTTTCTAGACGCTCAGTAGCTTGAATCCCGGTCATTTCATCAATCGATATTGTCCGCTCTCCGCTTTGATGACGTTCAATCCCAGTGATATATAAACCAGTAATATCATCCACTTTTGCGTCAAACTCTTCATCTACAGGGGGGGGTTAACCAGTAGCGACTCTGGTGGGGTTTAGGATAACTTATCCGCACATAAACTAGATTCAATTGTGCCAATGATTGAATCTGTCGGGGCTTCAGTTATATGTTTATCACCATACTCACCAGATTTCAACCCCATTGAGTTATGGTGGTAACAACTTAAATCTTTCTTACGGATGTTTTCACCAACTACAACAGAAATGGTAGATCGAATAATTTCAGTTGCACTTGACTTAATAAATCCTCAACATTTAAGAAACTGGTTTGCTAATTGCTGCTACTGTACCTCATAACAGCCGGAAACGCTGTAATGGTTGAGATACAAATCCTAAGCCATTTAAAATCATGGCTTTAACAGCATGACCAGGGCTGACCTTTTCTCCTTTTTCTTCACCTATTAAATCATTAATTATTTCTACCAATCCAATGGCATCTACCATTCCTGCTACTATGCCTAAACTTTTCTATATTTTGGATTTGGATTTCTTTTAGATTCAACATCACTACAGGATTCTCCATGAATTCTGTAGTAATTTTCTCATTTCTATTTTGGTTAACAATTAATTTTTCTAAACTTTTTCTAGATTTTCATATTCCGCCTGCAATCCTCGTTTTTACCTGAAAGCTTTGCTAATTGGCAGTTGTTTGGTTTTGTAAGACTAATTCTGATTAAGCCCCTTTACTTTTAATTTGCTTTAGTTCCCATGTACTACTTGGAGGCTCTTTTCTTGATGTGTGACAGTCGAGGGTGCGGAATGTGGGATTTAGAATTAAAGCTGATTGAGGAATTTCATAACCTCCTGGTACTCCTCAGTTTCAGTTTTTCCTTGCTGCCGATATAGAGTCGCAGCCGTGTTAAAATCTACTGTTGTTATGTGCTTATTCTGAAAATCAGCATAGCACTTGCCCCGATGGTAGTAAGCATCAGCATGAGCTGGATTAAACTGAATCACTAGATTCAAGATTGAGATCGCTTCTGAAAAATTTTTTTCTTCTGCTGCGGGAAAGTTTTCTTTGTCCTTAATCCTTTGTAGTGCTTGCTCATATAACTTTTGAGTACCTTTTTCTGGTTCCCAGACATAATTTTGACAAGTTTCCCAGGCTTGTCTCTCTACTTCAGTTTGAGGATTCTTGAGAACAGAATGGTAGCGGAGGCGATCGCAACCTACTTGCAACCAATATACCCAATCAACTGGCCACAAACGCACTGTGCCATCCACACCGCTACTGACAACCTGCTTTCCAGTTGGATCAAAATCTACAGATGTAACACGAAATTTGTGACCAATAAAGGGAGAACCAACAGCATTCCCTTGTTGATCCCAAAGTCTAACAGTGCCATCAACACTGCTACTAACTATTAGCGTCCCATCAGGACTAAAAGCTACGCAAGTAACACTGTCTTCATGACCAGTGAAGGGATTACCGATAATGTTACCTTATAAATCCCAAAGTTTCAGTACACCACCAAAACCACGACCACTCAGAGGATCATTATTGATACCACTTATGATGTATTTTCCATCTGGACTAAAGGCTAGACAATCAACCCAACAACCATCAACTCTAGAGGGTTGAATGATAGATTGACCATTAATGTTCCATAGTCCAAGACTACCATCAGAACTTCCACTGGCCAGCATTGCTCCATCGGGACTAAATGCGATAGAAGTAATCCGTGACTGATGTTCAATGAAGGGTTCACCAACAGAATTACCTTCCAAATTCCAAAGTTTTACAATTCCAGACTCACCACCACTAGAAATTAAGTTGTCACTGAGACTAAAAGCTACAGCATTTATACCATCTTGATGAACAATGAAGAGCTGATGTAGACGTTGATTTTGAATGCTCCAAAGTCTTAAATCACCTTCATAGCTGCCACTGACTATATATTTTCCATCAAGACTTATAGAGAGGCAAGTAATAGCATCCTGACTATTTATGGAGGTTTTGTCAATAAGATTCCCCTTGATGTCCCAAAGTCTTAAATTACCGTCATCACCACCACTAAATATATAATTTCCGTCTGGGCTAAAAACTGCCACATTCACCTCTCCTTGGTGATCTTTAATAACTTGGGTAGCTTTGTAGCCATGAGTATCCCAAATTCTGATGCCATCTAAACCGCCACTGACAATACCTGTACCATCAGGACTAAAAGCTACAGAATAGACAAATTGATCGTGACCAATAAAAGGCGTATTAATTAGCTTTCCGTTTAAGTCCCATAAACGTACTGTTTGGTCAAAACTCCCGCTAACAATGTATTCTCCATTAGGGCTAAATTTCACTGATTGGATTGGATATGAAGATTCGTATCCGCTAAAAGGTTCGCCCAGAGATTGCTCTTCTATATTCCATAGACGAATATGACTATTATTAGAAGCAATAGCTATTATTTGATTATCTGGACTCAAGGCTACAGAATTTACTTTACAAAGTATGTGGATGCTGTTCCTTTTTCGGTTAACAAAAGTATCCCAAAGCTTTAAGATTTCACCACAAGCATTAACAAAATCGTTGTCTGAAGAACCAAAAGCTACATTAATAGCCTCTCGATTATCTCTTGACCATCCGTTCTCAGCAGAAAATTGATGAGCAAGTAAATTTCCTTGACTATCCCAAACTTGCAGTTTCTCATCATTACTACCACTAATAATGTAGTTTCCCGAAGGGCTAAAAGTTATAAATTTAATAGAGAAATCAGAATTTGATGTTACAAGATGAAAGGATTTATTTGTACTGTCTATAGCCCATAAGTAAAATCCACTGCCACCACCACTAGCAATATTATGACCATCAGGGCTGAAAACTACTGTACTAATGCTAGAGCCATTGTGAGATAAAGATTCACTGATTAAATTTCCTTTTAGATCCCATAGTTGGAAAACGCCTTCTCCGCCACCACTAACAATCATTTCTCCATCAGGACTGAAATCTACACAAAAGCTTCCACTACAAAAAAAATTACACTCTCTGGAGCGAGAAACCATTTTATGTAAACTAGACTGAGCAGCCATTAAAATTGTATGGGGAATTTTTTCTAAATTTTCCCCTATGGCTTGAATTGCTAAGATTAAACCGTTCAACGGTTGAGAAGTAAGTAAATCTTCTACTCTATTTACTTTCCGTAGTAGTTCTGTTCTTGTTTGTTGTTCTCTAGAGAGCCTTTGTTGAATATTTCTATAATTAATGCTTGCTTGAACAAAGTCTACCTCTTGCTGATTCAACCAGTTATCAGGTAATGCCTGAATTTTCTCCAACTGATTGAGGCGATCGCCATCAGGTAACAATAAGCCAATAGGTCGATTATTTCTGTCCCAATCATTAGCCGCAGGAGTTAAACGCTGTTGCAGTAACAAGTTTTCCTGCTCCTCATTTTTCCACTCCTGTAACTTACTCCACCCTCGTACCAAGGCATCATGGGCTGGTTCTACATAGGGTTCACCCCCTGGTTCCTGTCCACCCACAATCAAACGCGATTTATCCAGCAGTTGACGGATTTCCTCTACTCGCGTATTTTCTGCATTACTTATATATATCAACTCAAATAAAGGCACTCTTCGCCTTGCTGACTCCCCGCCTTCAATTGTCACCATCCGCAACATCACCCGTTGCATTGTGATTTGCTGGGCTTTGTCCAGTTTGTTGTATATTTCCGTTGCTCGATGTGTTAAGGAACCTGCAACTCCGCCTAACTCCTGATAATCTGCCTGAGTTAAAGTTCTACTTTCCCGCTCAATACATTTAGTATAAAGTTCACTTAAAGTAAAAGATAATAGTGATAGAGAGCCGGGCATTTGCCCTACTTCGTCAATGAGCAGGTCAACTAGATTTGGTGGGTTGAAATCCAACATTTTTTCATTAGCTGGTCTTTCAATGGCCTGCCGTAATTCATCAGACCTCATGGCGCGTACTGGAAAGCGATCGCCACTCCAATAGGGTTTGAGTGCAGAATCTAAAAAACGCGGTTCAAAGTCAGAGCGCAAGGTGATGATTATGTGCAACTTTTGAGCATTAACCTCTAATACTTGTGCCAGAAAATTTAAGAACTGCTCTCGCTCTTGTTGCTTGCAGATGGTAATTAGTTCTTCAAATTGGTCAATCACCAATAAAAGCTTTGCATTTGCAGGGATTTGTCTGCCATTGGCTACAATTTCAATGAATTGCTTTGGTGCTTGTATAAGCGTCTCGCTGAGAGACTTAATTACCTCTATTTTACTTTCACTAACCTCAGTATTGATTGCTATTACCTCAGCCAGTGCGGCGAAGGGAGATTCACCAGGACGGAATGTAGGTATAATGTACCAATCTTCGTTATGGTTAGCCTTTATATAAGGGATTAACCCCGCTTTGACTAAACTAGACTTGCCAGAACCGGAAACGCCTAAAACTACAGTTAGTGGGTTTTTAGGGTGAAGAACACGTTCATATAGTTGTTTGATTAGTTCATCTCTGCCAAAAAACAACTGAGAATGCTGTTCTTCATAGCTTTTTAAACCCCGATAAGGGTTGTTTTCTTCGTTGAGTGCTGGTGCATCTTCTAACTTGTTTTGGTCAAAATTTGGTAGTAAGAATATATACTCGCCTTTGTCATGCTTTTTCAGGGGAAACAAGCCGGGAGTTTGGCGTTTATCAAGTTCGTCGGTAAGTTCTTCAACTCGATCGCGTAAATAGCAGTAAAGTTCTGTTGCTGTGATAATACCATCACCTTCTCGTAGCGTTGTGTCGGCAGCACCCACTAAACCATCAAACAAGGCTTCTGCAAAAGGCGAGTGTTTTCCTGTGCTTCCCCTCTGTCCGAAACAACCGAGATAATCGATCGCCTTTTGGTCATGAGCCGCAGATGCGATCGCTTGCCATGCTCTATCTCTAATAAAGCGATCGTACCTTTGTTTATAAACTTTTCGCGCCGGGAGAATTTCTCGATATAAACTCGAACGAAATGCCCCAGCAAAACAGCAATCTAGTATAACTAGTAAATGACGGCAAGGTAGTTCTACAAGGGCATCATGCAAGTCTTGCATGGGCAGGAGAATTTTGTTAATTTCTATTTGCTTTTGCAGAAGAATATCTCCTCTGGCATCCTGGGGGACAAGATAGCCTGCCAGATTATCCCTGTTTTCTAGCCCATCTGCGGGGACTATTCCATGTCCGGCAAAGTAAAATATTAAACGGTCACTTTGTTCTATCTGTAATGTTTTCTCAGGTAAATGTAGTGTTTTTTGTTTAAGGTCTGCTAATAGAGAAGTTAACTGTAATAGTGTAGCTTTTTCATTTAGTAATATCTGCACCTCATATTGATAGTTTTCTTGGAGAATTTTGGCGAATTTTTCAGCGTCAGCAACTGGTGTCTCTAGCTCTGGAATGCCATTTAAGTAGTTATTAATACCAATAATTATTGCAAAGTTGCGGTGAAAATCGTACTTTGATTTGGACATGGAGAAAGCATTATTGAGAGAGTTTTAGTTGCAAGAAATTCATAACTTTCAAAGCCTAGGGTTTGCTTCTCTTCAAAACCATTTGTCTGCATTTACGGTAATTAGCAGCAGAATTTTTTTTCATACTGATTTTCCTATTTTATTAAATTTTTGTATTCCAAACATATGTCTCACAAGTCTTTTTAGCTCCTCTCTCTTCTTCATTACTTGGATTTTTCAAGATAGAATGGTCACGCAATCTGTTGCACGCGACTTGGAGTAAAAGTTCTAAGTCAGCCTGCCAAAACCTCACACTTCCATCTATGTAAGCAACAATCACGGTTTTGCCATCCTGACTAAAAGCTATGGAGGAAACAGCTTTATTTGGACTTGTGTAACTTTGAAAGGCTCTGCCGATTGGATTTCCATTTAAGTTCCACAAACGCATACTACCGTCTCTACTACCACTAGCAAGGATTTTGCTGTCGGGGCTAAAGGCAATAGATAAAACAGGCTGTCCATTTCCACCAAAGCGTTTACCTATTACATTAGTTTGCAAATTCCACAAATATAGCCCGCCATCGCTTTGTCCAATAGCAACAGTTTTGCTATCGGGGCTAAAAGCCACTTTATTTAACTCACCAGTAACCAATTGGCAAGGTTTTTTCTCTAAACCATCTACTTTTAAATGCAATAAGCATACAGAAGATTGACTTGAAGCACCATTTAAAGCATAGTTACTGCTACCACTAACTATCTGCTGACCATCAGGGCTAAAGGCAATAGATTGTACAGAAAAGTTTTCATCATTTTTCATTGGCTGTCCAATTGGATTACCCTGAATGTCCCATAGACCAATGGCATCAGTTACGCCGCCCTCATCCACGGTACTGGCAATCATTTGACTATCAGGACTAATAGCAGCAATGTGTCCAAAGTTAGTTTCAGGAGTGCCGATGGTTTGCTTTTCTGAAGTAGCCCCAGGATGCCACAAAATTAGGCGAGATTTGCCGTCATCAAGGTTATCAACGGTTTTAACAAGAACATAACCCTTAGAGCTAACAGCAAGAGGCTCACCATTTTGGTCTTGACCACTACTTTGCTCTTGCATATTCGTGCCTGCAAAAATTTGTCGGTTACCTGCAATAATGTCCAATAATGTAACTGATCCTTTTAATTCAGATTTTCCTTGATCATTAATTATTTCGCCGCCGATAGCTACTTTCTGGCCATCGGGGCTAAGAATGGTAGAACGACTTTCTCCATACCTACTAATGCGTTGTTCCGATAAGTTCTGCTCTGCATCCCACAGACGAATGCTGCCATCCGAGCTATTACTGATAATCCTCTTTCCGTCAGAGCTAAAAGCTACAGATTCGACGTTGCTGCTATGACCTAATAAAGGCTGACTGATTTCCTTACATTCACTATCCCAAAGACGGACGCTGCCATCTTCGCCACCAGTGACTATAGTGCTGCTGTCAGGACTAAAGGCAGCAAATAAGACTCTTGATGAAAAACCCGGATTCGCAACTTTCAGGAATGAACGCTTCCATTGCTGCTCCTGATTATCTAAATTCCAGAGAATAGCAAAGCTCTCATAACTGAAGCCAGATTCAGAATAGTCTGGAACAAGATTAATGAGAATCCGGTTTCCGTTTTTGTTCAAAGCAATAGATCGAATGTTTTTTAGAGAATCATCACAAGCTACTTTGTTTAATTGATTACCCTGCAATTGCCATAGATAAATACAACCTTTTTCATCTGCACTCACAATAGTTCTTCCATCAGGACTGAAGGCAACAGCATGAATTGCACTCCTATCACTACTGACTTGCCGAGATTTCACACTTGAATCGCCTTGTAAGTCCCGCCAATAAATAGCACCATCACTACCACCACCAACAATCAACCTACCATTGGGACTAAACGTAGCAGTAATAATTGCAGTACCAGAAGCGCCAAGTGGTTGAATTTGGTTGCCTTGCAAGTCCCAAAATTGTACTGGATTGGGTGTATTATTTTCAGCACTAGAGTTATACTGATCACTTGTAGCAATCAAAATCTTTCCATCAGGACTAAACTCTAAAAATTTTATATTCCCAAGAGGTGTTGTTACATTTCTTTTCCATTGCTGTTTGCCTTGCAAATCCCATAAGTAAACATTACCATTCCCATCTGCACTAGCAATTTTTTCACCATCTGGACTTAAGGCAATGGCTTTTCCCTGAACATTGTCAGAGAATCGATTACGTTCTCTAGAAGTTTGTACTGCACTGAGTAAACTGTATCGGACTTCAGGTAATATATTCACGTTAACAATAGGAGTATTGCGATTCCGCCCAATAGCATCTATTGCTATTACTAAACTTGCTAAAGGATCTGTCGCTAGTAAATTTTCCGATCTAGTAATTTTCTCCCGCAGTTGGCTCTGTTGAAGTTGCCACCAAAAGTAAAGGGCAAAACTGGTTACTCCAGCGAATGCAAGAACGACTGCGATCCAAAAGTTGCGAATGTTCCGTCGTTTCTGAGTGATACTATGCTCAACAAACTGAGTCTCAGTTTTGTTAAACCAGTTATCATCAGATTGCTGAATTTGTTCCAATTGGGGTAAGCGGGGATCTCTATCCCAGAGAAAACCAACAGCCTGTTTATCCCTGTCACTTTCTCTTTTCCTACTCCAATTATTAGCAGCATTAGTCACCTCCCTTTGTAAAGAGAGATTGACCTTTAATGCTTGTTCTGCTTCAGGGCGAGTGACTTTATTGCTATCTCCTTCAAGCAACCTTACGTTAAACCATGTTTTGAGTTGATGCCATTGACTTACTGTCTTAACCTTTGCTTGTCTCTCATTCAGCCAGTTCCTAATCCTGCCCCATCCCATTACTAAAGCATCATGAGCAGGCTCCACATAAGGTTCACTTTGAGGATTGGAACCTTCTATGATTAAGCGGGCTTCAGAAAAGCTTTTGATGACTGTGTTCACCCGCTCAGTTTCCTTCTCGTCAGTATATATAAGTTCCGATTTAGGAACTTGTCGCCGTGCTAACTCGCCACCCTGCAATGAAATCATCCGTAACATTACTCGCCGCACTGTATCTTGATAAGCACTGTCTTCTGCAACTAACTTCTCATATTCCTGGTTGGCACGCTTGGTTAAAGAACCAACCACCCTTCCCAACTCTTCATAATCTTTCTTGGTTAAAGCCCGGTTATCCCTAGTGCGATCGCCTAAATACTTCAAGTACAATTCACTCAGGGTGAAAGAAAGCAAAGGTAAAGCTCCCGGCATTTGTACGACTTCGTTAATTAGTTCGTCTACCAAGCTGGGAGGGTCGAAATATATAACTTTTTGTGATGCAGGTTTCTCAATTGCTTCCCGGAATTCATTTTGGCTCATTGGTGAAACAACAAACCGAGCATCATCATTCCAAAAGTCTTTGAGTACCGAGGTTTGAAACTGCGCTTCAAAATCGAGTCGCAAGGTAATAACTACATGGATGTTGTTAGGGTATTTAGCAACTATATTTTTAATAAATATCTGAAATTTCTCTGCTTCTTCACTCTTAGATAAAGTTATCAATTCTTCAAACTGATCGATAATCACCAGTAGCTTTGCTTGAGGATTATTCTTGAACCAATTTCCCAAGCTTTCTTCGGCTGGGGTGAATAAATGGGAAGATGTTCCTGCTTGGATTAAAGGCTGCTTGACCGATTCTAGTACGTTATTCAATGACTTCAAAGGAGACTCCCCTGGTCGAAAAGGCGGCAAGATACGCCAAGTTTTGTCATCCTTCCTGAGTTTAGGAATAAGTCCAGCTTTCACCAAACTAGATTTACCCGTTCCCGAAGCACCCAAGACTAATGTTAATTGTTGTTTGTTATCAACTACTTTCTGGTAAAGCTTTTGAATTTGATCTTCTCTACCAAAAAACAAATTACTGTCTTTTTCATCATAGGAAGATAATCCTCGATACGGATTATTTTTTACGTTTAGTGGTGGCGCATCTTCCAATTTATCTCGGTCAAAATCAGGCAACAAAAAGATAAATTCCCCTTTATCATGTTTCCTGAGTGGACATAAACTAGGAGTTTGTCGCTGGTAGTAATTTTCTGAGGCGATTTCTACTTGATCGCGCAAATATGAGTAAAGCTCAGTTGCAGTGACCATACCATCTTGATTTGAATCTGCACCTTTCCCCAGCAAAGCGTCAAACAGAGCTTGGGCAAAGGGAGAATGAACTTCATTTCCGTCTGTGACTCTCCCGCGCGATCCCACCAAGGAATCTAAAGCTTTTTGGTCGTCAGATGCGGAAGTAATAACTTGCCAAGCGCGATCGCTTATAAATCTGTCGTAGCGTTCTTTATATATCTGAACTTTGCGTACAACTTCCCGCTTCACGCTTGCCCAACGGAAAGCTCCGGCAAAGCAGCAATCAAGAATTGCTAACATATGCCTACAAGGAAGTGCGTTCAAAGCATCATGCAATTCCTGCATCGGCAAGTAGGTACTACTATCACCGGATATAGCATCTTGAGGAATCAGATAACCTACAGGCCCTTCTTGATTTTCTAGAGCATCTAAAGCAATCCCATGTCCAGCAAAATAGAAGAGGAGGCGATCGCTTTCTGTAATTGTAACTTTTTTCTTGTCAAGCGTTATTTCTCCTTGTTTGAAATCTGCAATTAATTGTTTTAGCTGGCTAAGACTAGCACGTTGATTCAATAATAATTGCACTTCATACTTATTTTCTCCCTGATATTGCGGTTTTAGATTTTCATGTTGCTTTTGAATAATTTCAGCTAATTTGAGAGCATCTGGAACTGCGCTTTTTAACTCTCTAATACTATTTTGATAATTATTAATACCGATAATAATAGCAAAATTACGATGAAAATCATGTTTAGACATTTACGTATTCCCTCAGCCTAATAAATGGAAAAATGAGTAAGGCAAAAGATAGACATTTAGAATGCCTACTTTTGCCTTTTGGGTATTTTTTATTTCTGCCTTCTAATAGCTGCAATCAAAGCTTGTAACCCAACTTCAGTAGGTTCATTTAGGAAATAACTCATGTGGTCGCAAGGTACTTCTTGAATGTGGGGAGGATGCGATCGCCCTGTAGGAACACTCTTGATACTATCCACCTTCACAGCTATATCATTTGGCACCCCGAAGAACGGTAAGTCTACCACTTTATTAAATAAACGTTGTTGTAGCCGTTTCAAGATACTGGACTTTTTCTGTGGTTGTTCCTCTAATGCTGCGGCAATAATAGAGGTATTACCAGCAATAATTGAGTAAGGAATACCAGGGTCATCACTAGCGGCCAGAGAATTGAGAAATTCCGAAGCTGGGTTCATTTGGGCTAGAGATACCCGGATATTTTTTTCTAATGTACCAAGCAACGTACCTACTACTTTTGCCGGGGGAGCAACTGTAGCAAGACTGTTGAGTGCAATACCCAGAGTCAGTTTTACCCAATCTTCCACCACAGACCAAGGAGAACCGGCGTTTGGTGTACCCAACATAATTAGGTGTTGGACAAATTTATGCCCACTTTCCTGTTCAATAAACCAACGAGATACTAAACCACCCATTGAGTGAGCAATAATGTGTAGTTCTTTATCATGGTTTTCTCCTAAACCTACATCTGTTAGCCGTCGTTTCAAATGTTGGGCATTCTGCTCAATAGAAGTATTTAAATTTTCATAATCAAAGGTAAGAACGAGGTCGTAAAGTTCGCTGATGGAAATCTTTTGCCCATCTGGCTGCAATACAGGCTGTTTGATGGTGGAAACTAAACTTTCGGTATCGCCGATAATACCGTGGATGTAGAGAGCAATTCGTTTAGCGTTTTTTACCTGCTCCCTGACATAAGCTACATCCTGATGATAGATGACTTTCTTTTTCGGGTTCTCTGTTATTTCCGCCACTGCTAATATCGGATACTTAAATTCCCGTCCCAAACCCTGGCTGATTACTTTTTGAAAGAAGATGCGAATAGCACCTTGCAGACTGCGTTCTCCCTCACTCACGGGGGCTGGTAATCTTTCGAGGATAATTTCTGTTTTACCGTCTTTAGTTGTTTGACCACGCCCTAGAGGTAAGAAAAATTCACCGTCATAACCTATAGGAAGTAGATATTCATTATCTGCTAGGGGTGCATCAACTAACAGCTTCAGAGGTGCATCTGAGGTGACAACTTCGTAATCTGTAACGTCATTCAGTTCCAGTACACTTAATCCTGGGTCTGTACCCCGACTCGTAGTAAATTGGAAAGGTTGAGTTACTTCTGGATCTTCCCGCAGAATGGGAGGCACAATGTTATTACCCAAATCTCGGCTGACTTGTGGTGTAGTTGTGAGGCGAACATTTGCCTTTAAGGTGGGATGGGGTTGTAATTTCACCCCTACTCCTAATTGTTGTTCTTGTTCTGGGGAAACTGGGGTAGATTCCAAGGGACGGACTGTGGTAATTGTGATTTCCTCTGCATACCAATCGTCAAAACTAACTGCACTACTTTTAGCTCTGATTTCACGATTTTGTGTCCGATCCATTAAACGCTCAAGACTACTTTGATTTGCAGATTCTATATTTCTAGATACAGGTCGAGGAGCATCTAGTTTATCTTGATTTAGTAATCTGGCATCAAATTCGTCATTGCTGACAATCAACTTAATAATGTCTTTGTACTCGGTAATTCCCTGTTGCCAATATTCATTAGGGACTTCAAGTATTAATTCTTCTCCATCTAAAGCATAAGCTGATTCTCCTGCTTGCAACCTGATACTACCAGATTCAAAAAATGGGGCGCTAATGGAAAAACTGTCTGAAAGGTTGACTAAAGCACAGTAAAGAGGCTTTTTAGTTGTATTGGTAAGTCTGAGTTTAAATTCTGGTTGTTGCCACTTACCGTCTTTATACTTGTACTGCAAACGCATCTGCTGTGATTGTGATAAATCCTCGTCTTTAAAGATGAGTTCCATCTTCACATCAGCAGCTTTAATCTGAGTCGCCGCAGTATTTGCAAGTTGAGCAATTGTTTTCCATCGGGCAATATGTTCTAAGCGTTTAATTGCCTTCTCTGCGTTGTCTGGGGTGTAACCATCAATTTGAGCCACTAGGGGGCGTTCATCTGTGGGTTGGGCTATTACATACTGGTTATTGCGACATAACAGGCGCAACTCTGCATTGCCCTTTTCTTGGGACTCGCGGACATAGGCGGAAGGTTTACCATTGAGTCCAGCTTTGTTTAGCTGTTCACGCACTAAATTTATACCCGCTTCGTCTCCTTCAAAGGAAACACTTAAAGGTGGTAGGGGTAAACTGGTGACAACTGCTTTAAAAGTGCTATCAGTAGCTAGGTTTTCTACTCCTTCGATCTCGATTTTGCTCTTAGTTGGCCATATCTGAGTGACTTTGGCTGTACCTACAGACTTTGAGGGGTCGCGCAAATCGTCATTATTAGCATCAAATTTAAACAATGCAAATAAAGTAGTTTCACCATTTTTCGGTGGTTGTACTCCGTGGACAGCACCACCTTCAATCACCCAGCCAGAGGTTTTGTCATGGGTCACAATGAAGTATGGTTCAACTTCTGCTATGGCACCATCAAGAAAGAACTTATCACCATCTTGGGGATCATTCACTTCCAATTGCGGAGACTGTTCTCTACTTTCACTGCGGACAATAGCATTTGTGCGGGCAAATAAATCCCGATATGTCAGCTTTCCGTTTGTCTTGGTGAGTGTATCCAACAAATAATATGAGAAATAACCCCTAAACTTACCTGGGTATTCCTTGGCTGTTTCGTAGTCTCGACAAGCCGCTAGCAGCACATGACGACCTTTGGGGATCTTCCAACCTGTGGGGTGTTTTTCGGGATCACGTTCACAGGAATCTGTCAGTTTCTCTAAATCTTCCAGTGTAAAAATAAAGCTATCTAAAGGACGTTCTCGCTTGTCGGCGGGAAAACGACGTTCTTTGGCTGCTTGCGTGGGGTCTTTAGTACCAGAACCAGAGTGACAACAATCCATAATGATGGTTATGTGTGGTTCTTTTTCTGCGACTTCTGCAATTAGTTTCGCCAACTCCTTATCTGCTAAATCCCAACCGTTCTCGGTACGACTGTCGTAGCAGACTAAAGTTTCATCCAAATGGTCTGGTTCTATGTGCCAAAATTCCTTGGGTGCTAGTTCTTGGGAACCATGACCACTGTAGTAGAACAAAACTACATCATCTTTTTGAGCTTGACAAAGATGGTTGCGGAAGCCATTAATAATTGCCTCACGGGTTGCTTGTTCATCTTGAAGCTTGAGTAAATGCAGTTCATATTCTTGCGGGTCAAACCGTTCGTTTACATACTCTTCTATAGCTGTAATGTCGTTTATACAACCTTGGAGGCAATGATTGGGATTGGGATAGTTATCGATTCCCACCAGTAAAACGTATATTTTCCGGCTTCTGATTCCTCGCGTGGGAATCACTATCGCAGTGACAACACTCAGGACTCTATCAATTGCCTCTGTGATTCTAGCTATACTATTAGCTGTTTCAATTTCGCGGTTTAAGTTATCTATTCCTTGTTGGAACGAAGCTTCATTTGATTGTAGACTTGCTAATAATAAAGAAAGGCTCTGATCTTCTAGTTGTCGAATTTGAGCAACGATTTTATTTCTCGCTTCGTTAAAAGCATCTTTTTTACGTTGATCGCTTTCATTATCAATGGTGAATAAAACTTGTGGAGAGTTAAGTTTCGCATCAACTTGTCTTAATTTCTCCAAAATTGCTTGAGCTTCAGCTTCAGAATTAATAGGCATACTTAAATTTTTCCTGAATAACGATTATTGTTGGCTGGAAACAAGTGCTGAAAATGAATTAGTTTCTTGGATGAAATTATCAAGACGTTTACTGGTTAAATCTCCCTCTATGGAAGCAATAAACAACTCTTTAAATTTTGTTAATTTATCACTTGCATCGTTGATTTTTGTGACTACTTCAGCCTCCCGTGTCAGAACCTGATATCTTGTTGCTATCCATGTATCGTCATTAACTTCTGCTGACTGAGTGAGTGGTTTTAACACCAAACGAGATTCTTGGAACCCTCGTAGCCTTTGGATGTCTGTTTCAACTGAATCGCTGATGTGTTTCAGCACTTTTTCCTGGGTAGTTATTTCTTGATAGATAGTATATTTGCGCTTTTCTAATTCTTCTCTAAGTGCGCCACGAATCCGAGCGTCAAGAACTATCTTAGTTACCGATGGTAGCCTATCAATTTTGATGGGACTTCGGCTTACAAGTTTGCTACCACTATTTTGTAAATTGTTAGCTATACTCTCCACTGCGGCTTTACTTCTCTCAGGAGAGTCAGAACCAGTTAGCTCTATAAGTTTATTAAAATAAGCTTGCAAAAATTGGTTATGCCTACGAAGCTCTTTGATAAGTTCAAGCCGTTTTTTGTCTCCTTCTGATAATTCAGTGTAGCGATCAACGAACTTTTTAGCGGCTTCATCACTAGGCTGAAATTCTCCGCTAGTTTTTCTAACACTTAGTATTCTCTCAGATGTTGTATCGATTGTAATTTTTTCAGCATCCATCAATAGAGAATTAGTAGCTTCAGCAAAATTATTTCCTGCTTCAGCGAATTTTTTGTACTCATCTGTAGACCTACAGCCACTTGCGAAAGTTGCAATAATCGCAACTACTACAAATTTTTTGTGAAAATTTCTCATCATACGTAAGTATTGGATATTAAATCGCTGTGATTATGGACAAGGTGAGTTTCACCATTTTGGATGGTGTTTTATGTCGCCAAGTCAACTCTGTTACAACAACTTGATTCTAAGTATATACTTCTCTAAGAGGTGCTTTGACTGTTAAAACCTCCAAAGGACAGAAAAATAATCTTTTTTTAAGAAATATATTTATATGCTAACTCCTACTATTGATAGATGCTAAATTTATCGTTTTACGCTTCCTGCTGTAATATCTTATCCAGTATATGTGTACAAAGAAATAAGTTGAAGAATTTTTATTGAGTGATTAAAGCTACGAATATAGCTGCACTTACTACTTATGACAAAATAAAAACCTTAGAGAACGCAATCATATACGGAGAGCGATTTTTTTCTTCCGGGGAGATGGACTAACAATGAAGTAAGGAAAAGTAGAGTTGTTGGCATCTTTAGACACAGGAAGAGCTAAGGCACTTAGGGCATCGGCGCGATAGTCCTGATCCTGAATCTGTTGGACAGCAGCCAGTGCTTCTGGTAATGTTGAAGCGTCTCTAACCCGAATTTATCACCACAATTCTCAAACCGAAGTCACTCAAAGTTTAGAGGTGAAGCATCCCAAGCTAGGAAGAGTCAAGGTGAGGTTATGGTCAAATTTACCCGTTCCGGGTCTTCCTTATAATCAAAGCGTTTACCTTTATCAGCTAACCATTGCAACCCATAGCAGACTAATTACTTTCTAATTCATCTTTATTCTCTTGATTTTTTAAAGCCTGAATATTAGCTTGTCGTGGACTAAGGGATCTAGCTTCGTTATATTCATTTATTAGATGGGTAAGCTCATCACTTTTTTCAATCAAAAATAAACACATAATCTTGAATTCCGGAGTATCGATTGACTTATTTTCTAAGCCTCCTTTATTTAAAATTTGTAAGTCTAAATCTCGATGAAAGTGGGAAAACTTACTATTAAATTTAGCACAAGTATCATAATTTTCCGCCGGACGCACAGTATTATTTATTACTCCTAATAATATAGATATTATTCCAAATATAAATATTATTTTTCCCAATAATATTTCAGATTCTTTCTTAGCTAAAGCCTCATCTAATTCTGCTTGTTGAGGATCTTTAGATGAAATAGAAGCTCTTTGTAAAAATAAAGCAAGTTGCTCTCTTGACGTTGTTAGACTACCGAGTAATACCAGAGATATTGGTACTGAATACTGCAAAACAAAAAAATTGATTAAAAGAATCCCCGAAAAAAAAATTTGAAATTTACATTCTTTTCTAATTTCGTAATATGACTGAATAAGATTAAGCTCTTTTTTGAAAAATAAGTTAATTTTTTTCACTCTCTAAATCCTTTAAACACTGCTAAAATCTACTCAAGAATAACTTATAAAGTAGTTATTCACTCCCCCCCTACAAAATGCTCGTAACCCCTGATTTATCGTTGAAAGGTGGGGGGAGTGTGAACAGTTACCTGATAAATTATGAATCATTTGGCTTTGCAGCTTTCGGACAAGTCTATTTTTTTTTAAAATACAAAAGTAATCTTAACATCAAGTCATAAACCTTACCAAGAAAGGCAGAGGGCAGGAGGCAGCGGGAGCTGAAGGTTTCTGTTTCCTGCCCTCTTAAAAACTTTAGTTCTGGGTTTAAAGCCCAGTTTAAAAGAAGATGTTTTACGAGATGCACAGCGCGTAGAGGAAAAACAGCGTCCTTGCTTCAATCCCACTCTTTTAAGAGTGGGTTCCTTCTGCCCTCTGCCCTCGTACTTCTGCCTTCTGAATTTCGATGTAATTTATTGATTGATATTTCTCAAACCCTTGTAAAATCTAGATTGCGGTTTTTCAGACTGCATCAAAAAATAACTTGTCAAAAATGCCCGAAACATATTCTGGGTAAAGATTATGGGGAATGCGAACTCTGTACTTGTGAGAAATGCGGGTCTAATCCGTCAATTACTTTTTGACAGACTACTAGAGCCAAAAAAATTTATGTTATTTTACTGTATCTTATAGCTGCAAACTATACCAGCCATACCAGTGACGCGCTGCTAACCAAATAACTGAAAGCAAGCCTGCAACACTGAGAGTTAGACCACTGAATGGTACTAATAATCCGAAAACTGGCAATACTGCTCCTGCTATGGTGCAAATAATGGCAGCAAGAGAAGCATTGCGGTTGTAACCTAAACCATAAGTCAGCGCTAATAATACTAGGGAAATGATTGTCCAAGCTAACTGTGCATTCATGAAGCGGCTGAGATAAGTTAAAGTCAGCAGACAAGCAAAGAAAATACCAGCTGCGATCGCGACATTTTTGATACTCATTGGTAATGACCAATACAGCAACAAGATCCACCACAGAAATAACGCTGGTGCTAACATCAACTTGGGTGGTATAAGTAAATGGTTGTTGAGTAACATAGCGAATCCGGGGCGCAATTTGCTCTAACTTGTCGCCAGCCACACTTTGAGCTACTTGAGCCACCTTTGCTTGTTCCCAGTGGTGATATCGATTGCTCAAAGTGGAACAGAGAAAAAATCCTACTACTAATAGCACCAAGACTACAGTTAGATGTTGCAATCCCCCCAAAATTTGGGAGTAACGAACAGACCACTCACCAACGAAAATGACTTGTTCCGATTCATGGCGACGGAGAGAAAAACTCACCAGAGCGATCGCTATTCCTAAAGCTATGACCAAAAATACCAATAACAATGAAGCTTGCAGTACCTGAGAGCCAAACTGAATTAGCTCTGTAGGATGTGTCAAATCAGGTAAACCGGGAATACCCTGAGTGGAGTCAGACATTTAGGGGTTTTTACATAAGTTGGAACATCAGACTGATGAAATACCGGAAAGGTTTCTGAAAAAATGTTCTTAATAGCACCACAGATGATGTCTCTTTGTAGTCCTATCCAGCACGGCTATGATTACTTACGCATACTAGTAATCTGTCAAAAAGTAACTAGGACTGATGCGATATTTTGACCTTGGAGGAAAACGTTTTCCTCCACTTTTTGACCACAATTTTGGGCATGGTTGACACGATGCAGCAGAAAATCTATCTCTGTGTTAGATGATCCTGCTGAATTTTCTCCGGCACTGCGGCGCGATCTGCTTGCAGCAGCGCTTCGCTATCGCTGCGATCGCCAAAGGCATAGTTTTAGCTTTAGTAAACTCAATCTGACCGAATCGTAGTGCTTGTTAAATCTCAGCAGGCAGATTCAGCAATGGTCAACGACTGGTAGGAAAGGATTTCACAGTCACACAACCATTACCAACTAGGACTGAAGAGGCAGTTGGAGGAAAACGTTTTCCTCCACTTTTTGACTACGATTTTGGGCATGGTTGACACGATGCAGCAGCAAATCTACCTCTGTGTTTGATGAACCTGCTGATTTTTCTCCAGCACTGCGGCGATGCCGTGACGGTCGATTTTCACTGTTGCTGTACACCCGTAATCTTAAATTATTATCGCCGATGTGTTGTCTCAGGTTTTAAATAAGTTTATTTTAGAGGTCAGAGATATTTATTATGTAGGATAAATAGATTACTAATCTTATGACTATAGATTTACTGAACTTCTTTCAAGCAACTGACCCTAGCCGAACTCTGTATATCAACAATGAAGTAAGTAAGTCGGCGGGGAAATTTATAACTATGTAACGAAAAGTTAACAAAGGCAAGAATTGTTAAATTTAATACGTTCTGTACTATGCTTTCTTCTTTCTCCCCTAGCGTTTACTCCATTCATGACGGCATAAGCAAGGTCTAACTCGTCGTCAAACATTTGTCCCGATAGCTCATCTTTTTTAAGATGCTGCCACTCCAATTCAATTGGATTCATCTCAGAGCAATATTTAGGTAAAAAGAAAATGTATAAATTCTGACTCTCCCACTTTGACCATAACTGTTGCACTTCTTTGCATCGGTGTATTGGACCGTTATCCTGTACTATTACTCTTATACGTCCCAATTTTTCCGCCTCTTGGGCTTCATGCTCCATCATTTGGATATAAGATTTGCGATTCACCCCGCCAATTACTAAACCGTAAACAAAGCTGATTAAAGGTTGAAGAAGACCAATAATACTTAATCTGCGTCCACGGCCTTTTGTTTGCTCTAAATGTTTTTGCTCACCTCGTTGGTAATATGTATAACTCGGCTCACTCCACATACAGAAACCTGATTCATCCAAATATTTCAGGTCTATTTCTCCCGCAGCAGCAGACAATTCCAACATATCTAGGTCTGCTTGCTTGATTTGTCTAGTTTTTGGGTCTTGTTTTCCTTTGTGGCTCTTTCTGGCTCGTTTCCAAATGATCCCCTTTTTTTGAGTACCCGTCTTAACCTATCGGGACTCAGTTTAATAGAGCGGTAAGCGAAGCTATGCCGAAGGCTTATCGCTTTCTAATTTTTGAGCTAATTGAACACTGTTGTATGTGCGTGGTTCTCTTTTAAGGCATTCCTCCAAAAATACTATGTCTGACTCCTTGTATTTCCGTTTTCCTCCTCGACCAGATTTTTCCCAGAGTCCTTGTAGACCAAGCTTGTCCCATTTATGTAAAACCTCTCTAACTGTTTGTGAAGTCCAGTTAAAATGAGCGGCTATTTTTTCCACGTACCAGCCATGTGCATTTAACCTAATGACCTCTGCTCGGTCTTTGACTTTCTGTGGTACATCCGCAATTCTTAGATTTAACAGGGTTTTATCTTGCTCACGTGTCAGAAACACCCTCAAACGAGCGCCCATATCTTAGTCACCTCGGTATATCTATTCTACGTATTTATTTATCTTTACATAGTTTGGTTTTTTCACGCCGACTTACTTACGTTTAACTATTGGTTGCCATTATTGGGAGAATTATTACCACCTAGTTTAGTAGAACAGGTAAAAAAAAACTCCAGTGACTATGAAATTGTTAAAGAAGTTTTAACAGACTTTGAACTAATCGTAGATAGCTATGAACAGCCGATAGAAAGACCTTCAGAGCATCAACAGCAGGAAAAATATTACTCAGGTAAGAAGAAAACGCACACTAGAAAAAGTCAATTAATTGTTCTGCCTAATGGTAAAGATATTGTTTATGTAGTAGCTGGTGAGCCAGGACGAAAAAGTGACATAAATTTATTTCGGGAAAATAAAAATGGGTTTGAAGAGAAACAAAAATTTTCCGGTGACAAAGCTTACCAAGGAGAGAAATCAATTAAAACACCTGAAAAAAAGCCTAGAAAACAAGAATTAAGTCCTGAACAAAAAATTAAAAATAAAGAACTGGCATCAGAGCGCATATTTGTAGAACATTTAATTCGGTTAGTGAAGATATTTCGAGTAGCTCAAGAAAGATTTAGATTAAATTCCTCTAAACACGAGCAGATAATTATGACTATTTGTGGACTCGTTAGATTACGCATTGGCACATTGATTTTGTAACTATAAAAACTTGAATTTATCTATAATGAAATTACCTCAAAGAGATCCTACTTTTGGCTAATTACCAACAACACGCATTTCTAACACTTATTCTACCGTAGAATCTCAGGATCTTTGCAGTTAGCGATCGCTCCCCAAAAACATCCTAACTGCAAGGGTTTGATAGTTTTCGGAGATGTCTACTGATCTTAACAACAGCATCAAAGAAACCTTCGCCGCCATCGACCGATTCGAGTGGCAAGCGGTCGATAAAATCCTGCAAATGCGGGAACAACAGATTTACCTTGAGGGTGGCTACAAAAACTTTGAAGAATACTGCCAGCGTGAATTGTCTGCTTGGGGTGGCTACCGACGAATAAACCAACTTCTGGGAGCGAAAATGGTGATTGAAGCTGCCGGTGAATTTGGTGGACATATCAAAAACGAGCGTCAGTCCCGTCCCTTATTGCGTTTGGTCAAGGAACCAGAAAAACTTAAACAAGCTTTAGCGATCTGCTTTGCAGCAGCGCTTCGCTATCGCACTCGAAGACAATCCATCCCCCAGTGAATCAGACTTTGCTGCTGCGGCCAAGAAAGTGGTTCCTCCGACTGTCAGAAAAAAACATCCTGTTCAGGAACCAATGGTTCCGGAAATGGCTAAAGTCACAGTTTCATCACAATCGCATTTTAAATATGGTGAATCGGGAATAATTGAGGCAGATCCACCCAACAATTATCAGCAGATTGTGACATTCCCTGATGGCGAAAGATTACTAATCAACAATGCTGATTTAGATACTTTCAGCGTATCCTTCCCTAGAGAGCGCAGATACCCCGCAGAATACACCGAAGTCATTGCCGCACTCGAACAACAGCACAAACAGGAATTAGAGCGACTAGAACAGGAATTGAGAATTGGCTTGCAAGCTGAAGTATCAGCCAGAGCAGAAGCACAAATTCAAGAACAACTGGAGGCATACCAGAAATTATTACAACAACAGAAAGAGCAGAACATTCAGTTGCAGCAACGGTTGGACGAGATGGAAAACCTGCGCCAACTGGAGTTTGAAAACCAGCAACTTCAGCAACGCATTGAGGAATTGGAACACGCCGTACAGGAACATCCAAGTCAGCAGTGGGGGAACACTTTCAACAAACAAGCAACTAAAGTCTTAAATAAGCAGGTAAAACAGGCACTGGAGAGAACGATTGACTTGCGATCTGCTTTAGCAGATCGCATATCGAGCCGAGCAATTGCAACTATTGCCCCAAGCAGTTAGTGATATTCGGCAGGTACTGGTGAACTGGAGTTTAGACTAAGCAACAAGAAACGACCCAGCAACGCTGAGTTGAAAAGAAACAGGCTTCTGGCATGAAAATCTACAACCCTAAACAGGTTCTGGCTGCTTTTTGCGGGGCTTGGTTGTAGTCTTTTTGACTATGGGATAGCGAATTCTACGTTGGCGTGGTTGTCCGGTCTTCCAGCCTGGAGACTTTCCACGAGGTTTGGGTGAACGGGCAGGAGTACCAATCACTGCAAAAATACTCCCCATCGCCTGGGCAACCATTCCAGGGGTCATTTTGTCTAATGACTTCTGCCAAGGTAGGGGGTTGTCAATAACGTTATCACGAGCCAACCATAATTCCCAAGTCATCAGAGGCATAAGGTCACTCCAACGGTCACATTGCTTAGGCGTACTAAGCTTGGGCAATGTCCAGTGTAGGCGTTGCTTTAAAAAACGATACCAATGTTCAACAGTAAAGCGACGCAAGTAAAGTTGCCAAACTTTTTCTAAGGTCGGCATTTGTTCCCCAACCCAAGCCAACCACAAAGGTTTTGATACCTTCAAATTGCCTTGCTCATCTAGACGTTCAACCCTGATAAGAGACATGGGGCGTGTAGCAGTTTTACGGAAATGTAAATTTGACCATAACCTCACCTTGACTCTTCCTAGCTTGGGATGGTTCACCTCTAAACTTTGAGTGACTTCGTTCCATGTAGAGGATTCATTCAGTTTAAATTTCTCACCGTGCTTTCTGGGTCTTCCCTTTCCAGAATATGGTGGCGGTGCATTCCATAAACAAAGATTTGAACGCAAACGGACAAGAATGTCTGCTTTGATGTTGGCCGTCTTCAACAGAAAAGGGGCGCAGCCATACTCACTGTCCCAAACCGAAATTGGTCTAGTTGGTAAATTTTCACACACTTGTTGTAGTTGCCAAGTTGCCTTCTGTATCGGGTTTTCCCAACTCGTAATTCGCTCATGTCTCAAGGGTAACGCCCAACTACCCGAATCTTCTGGTATCCAAGCAATGGTGCTATATCCGTGACCAATGGTAATTGGTTTGTTTCCCGCTACTGTGACACTGCTATGTTCAATTGTCCTTTCCTGTAGGGTTACCGCGTCCGGGCGCGACCAGGCCGTATGGTCACCTACTAACAACAGACGTTCCTGCGTTGTCACCTGTTTGATGTATAACTGCATCAACTTTTGTCGCTGTGGTCTGCTATCTTGTAATGCCTCATAAATACTTGGCCACTTGCGTCTAAATACTGGCGATAGCGATAAATCTGCCAAACTGTAAGCGTTACGAGTCAGCAATATTGCATCCATTAGTTCAAAAGTTACGTCATGCGCTCTACCTAAGTGGTTGTACGCGGCTTGACGGAATTCTTTTAGTTTGGCACATTTCATATTGGCAGATGAGAGTTGGTAGTTCTGCTCTCAGTTTCTGCTAATAGGGGGACTGTGTTCAATCACACCCCTTATTTTTTCCTTTGAATTCGGCTATTTAGTCTAAACTCCAGTCAAAAGGATTGCCTAAATATGATGGCTCTGATACTTTTCTGCTTTTTAATGGAGATGATTTAATTCCTATTGCAGGCGTGAGACGTGAGGCGATCGCTAACAATATCAATTACACTGTGATCTCTTATCGTCCCCGCACGGCAGGATTATTTGCCCAAATCGAACGGTGGATTGCACCGGAAGGGAATTGTTTTTGGCGGATAGTCAGTGGAGATAATGTTACCAGTATTTTTGGCAACACTGAGAACTCCAGAATCTTTGACCTAGAAAATCCCAGCCATATTTTTGAATGGCTGCTATCAGAAACTTTTAACGCTAAAGGCGATCGCATTGTCTATAAATACAAGTCAGAAAATACTGATAATGTACCAAATGCGCTTCATGAGGTAAACCGCAGCCAAACGGCGAATAAATATATTGAAAAAATTAAATACGGGAATGTTCTACCCTTTCAGAAGGGGCAAGATCAGGTAGAACAATGGCTTTTTGAAGTAGTCTTTGATTATGGCGAGTATAATCTTGAATCCGACAACCCCTATAGACCAGTTCAGTCCTGGACTAATCGCCAAGATGCTTTTTCAACTTACCATGCTGGGTTTGAAATCCGCACCCATCGGCTATGTCGGAGCATTTTGATGTTCCATCGCTTTGAAACAGAATTTGGTAGTGAACCTATCCTGGTTAATGGGACTCGTTTTTCTTATGATGAAACGCCCATAGTTAGCCTCATGACTGGGGTTGAATCCGTTGGCTATAGCTATGAAAATGGCAAATATCAGCAGAAAAATTTGCTGCCTTTGGAGTTTAAATATACTGAGTTTAAACCAACAAACCATGCCTTTGAGCCTCTGCTATCAGAAAAAGGTCAGTTTTTACCTGGTTTAGATTTACCGCCCCATTATTCCCTAATTGATTTATATGGGGAAGGTATTCCCGGTATTCTCTACAGTGACGGTAAAACAACTCTTTATTGGGAGCCGGAAGGGAACGAAAATGGAAAAGATGGAGCCGCAGTCAGTTATAGTCCCCCCCAAACTCCCCAAGCTTTCCCCATTGAACGCAATGTTCAGGGTGCTACTCAGCGATTGATGGATTTGACGGGGAATGGTCAAGTAAATTTGGTGGTTAGTAAGGGAACTACTAATGGCTATTATGAGGCAGATAGCGATCGCTCTTGGCAGAGTTTCCAGACCTTCCCTTCTTTCCCCACAAACTTTAGCCACCCAGATAATCAACTGTTGGATATGACAGGGGATGGCTTGGTGGATATTTTGCGGATGGATGGCGATCGCATTTGGATTTATCCCGGCAAGGGTAAGGATGGCTTTGGCAGCCCGTTAAGTCGAAATCAGAAAAATGACATTCCTTTGCCGAGGAAGGGGTCAGAGGAAGAAATTTGGCAGTTTGAAGATATATTTGGCACTGGGATGCAGCACTTGGTGCGCGTTACTAATGGCATGGTGGAGTGCTGGCCTCATCTGGGTTATGGTAAGTTTGGTCAGAGGGTGATGTTGGATAATGCTCCCCGTTTTGGAGCAAGGCTGGATGCGAAAAGGCTATTTTTGGCAGATTTGGATGGTTCTGGTACGGCTGATTTAATTTATGTCCATTCCGACCGGGTGGAGATTTGGTTTAATCAGAGTGGGAATAGTTTTAGTGAGCCGATTAGTATTCCCCTTCCTGGAGGAGTTAAGGGTGGGTTTCCTAGCAGGGTCAGCGCATCTCAAACCCTATTGACAAGAGGACTTGCCTGATCGGCAATCAAGTGGAAAACAAAGTGGCACTATCCGAGGTAGGGTAAGATTTAATTCATCTAGGTGCAAGGTTCGAGTCATGGTAAAGGGATTTGAGCACAAGAAAAGCAAAAGCAAAGCATCTTCTACACCCAGTGTAAATAGCAAAGACATTACCACAAAGTTTCAGGAATACTTTACACAAATAAAAGACCCCAGAGTGCAAAGGACAAGATATCATTTGCTCACAGATATCATCAGCATAGCGATTTTGGCAGTAATAGCAGGAGCGCAAGGTTGGGAAGATATTGAGGAGTACGGAATCAGTAAACAGGAGTGGTTAAAAACATTTTTGCAACTACCATTCGGAATACCCAGTCCCGATACTTTTAGGAGAGTGTTTGAGAGAATTAACCCAAGAGAATTTGAGCAATGTTTTCGGCAATGGGTACAATCATTAGTTGAGAAATTGCGAGTAGAAGTAGTAGCCATAGATGGCAAAACTCATAGAGGCTCATATGACAGGGAATCTCAGCTAAAAGCTTTACACACAGTCAGTGCATGGTCAAGTGAACACCGTTTGGTCTTGGGACAAACAAAAGTCAGTGATAAATCTAATGAAATCACCGCAATTCCAGCACTGTTAGAAATGCTAGACATCTCTGGCTGCATCATTACTATTGATGCGATGGGGACTCAAAAATCGATTGCCCAGAAAATTATTGCGGCTGATGCGGATTATATTCTGAGCCTGAAAGACAATCATCCTACACTGCACCAGCAAGTTAAAGCTTGGTTTGAAACAGCCCAATCCAATGGATTTAAAGATGTTGATGTGAGTAGGAATCAACGGATCGAAAAAGGACATCACCGCATCGAGAAGCGTCAGATTTACACCGTACCAGTGTCACAACTTCCTGCTCTTTATGAACAAGATTTGTGGACAGGACTCACAACAGTTGTGATGATAGTGCGTTCGATTCAGCATTGGAATAAAACTACCCAGGAGGTGCAATTTTACATTACTAGTCTTACCAGTGATGCCCAAAAAATTGGTAGTGCAATTCGACAGCATTGGGGGATTGAAAATTCTGTTCATTGGACATTAGATGTCACTTTCAATGAGGATGAATGTCGAATTCGTTCTCTGCACAGTCCACAGAATTTTTCTTTGCTACGTCGCATTGCTCTTAATGCTTTAGAGCGAGAATCATCTTTCCGCCGCAGTATTCGCCAAAAGTCACGGCGAGCCGCTATGAATGATCAGTATATGCTTTCTGTTTTGGCCGCATCTCTCCCAAATTCAATCCTCTCCTAGAATCCGACTGTCAATAGGGTTTGAGATGCGCTAACCCTGCAACCAACATCTTCTTCGCTAATTTTGATGTAGGGCTGCAAGTTTGCAGACAAAAACGATCGCAGTGGCTCAAACTGCGGCGGTAAATCGCGCAGAAATTGCGGGGTATTGCTATCTTCTTCAGTCATAACTATTTCTGGAAGTGGAACTATTGAGATTCTGTCCTGGTGTCTCAGTGCCGAATAGGTCAAACACCTTGACAGATTGTAGCTGCAAACTACCCTGAGCATAGACAAAACGAATCACCACGAATTTCGTCTATATGCTTATATTTTCGTTGAGTTTTGCAATAGGCGCATAAGATTGTGAGAAAATCGACTCAGTAAATTTATACCAAAATTTGAATTAATCAAAGTCAACTTTATGAAAAAGAACTATTTTTTTCTGACCTTAGCCTTATTGACTGGCACTGTTGCACCCCAAGCAGCTCTAGCAGATGAGGTTTGGACAACGGAAGAATATGATGTGGTCTATGAAGAAGATCGCAATAAAACTGCCGTGTGGAGCTATGGTCAAGATGGAGTGATCTTCATTCATGGTTTGGCAGGAGTGTACACTAACCGAGGTTCGTACAGTGGCTACTGGGTACAAAATTCTTCATCAGTACGTTGCGATACCTATAGAGAAGGGGCTGATGGTAAACCTACTTATCATTGGGGCAGATTTGAAATCACTTTCATTGATCCAAATTTTCCCTCTCGTTGGCAAGCTGATATTAGTCTTTGCGATGGGCTGCGCTCCCCTGGAGGCGATCGCACTCCTGTGATCACTTTGAACGGTAAACCTGTTATCCGGTAATTACACGCCTGAGTAGGGTGTGAGGGCTAAAGTTTTCGTTCCTTCAGCCAGGAAAACGCGATCGCAAAGGTTAAGTAGTTCTACCTCGGTCTGTGTCTGTCGCATCAGCCGCAGGAAATCACCTTCAGCGTCAACATTCAGAGCAATGTAGTTGAGGAACCTTTTGAGGTAGCCAACACGCGATCGCGCTGGCATAGTTGCGGCGGCTGGGGTTTGCCATAAACGATCAATATATTTGCGTACCTCTACTAAAGGAACCGGCGTAATCGGCTCGCAGCGCAAAGCCTGCCGAATTTGAGCAAAAAGCCAAGGATTCCCAATCGCCCAGCGTCCCACCATCAAACCAGCCGCGCCCGTTTGAGCAAGCACTTCCAGGGCAGTTTTTGCCGAGTGGATATTGCCATTAGCCAGCACAGGACAATCCACCCGTCTCACCGCTTCAGCAATCAAATCATATTTCACTGCCCCGTGGTACATATCTTTCACCGTGCGACCATGCACACTCAGCAAATCAATGCTGTGGCGATTTACTATATCTAGAATTTCATAAAAGGTATCTGTATTTTCAAAGCCTAAGCGCATCTTAACCGTCAAAGGTCGATCATTCACGGCTTGTCGCAGTTCTGCCAAAATCCGATCCACTTTTTCTGGTGACAGCAGCAATCCACCCCCAACATTTTTGCGATAGATTCGAGGTGCGGGACAGCCCATATTCAAGTCAACTCCAGCGATATTATAGCCGCAGAGTTCCTGTGCTGTTCTTACCAAGTCTGGAATGCTTTCGCCAATCATTTGAGCAAAAACGGGGCGACCCGTATCGTTTTCGGTGATGGCTGCCAAAATACTCCGACTGAGCCGTGAGGTATCATTGACGCGGAAATACTCGGTGAAAAAGTAGTCAGGACTGCCGTAGTGGGCAATCACCTTCATAAACCAGAGGTTTGTCACATCCTGCATGGGCGCAAGAGCAGTGAAGGGTATATCTGGATGCAGCGATTGGGGGAGTGATACCTGGGACATAAAGATTCCAGCCTTCGGGAAAGCATCACTTTATCAAAAAATCGGCACATTTGAAGATAGACAAAATAGTTCCAAAAAGCATATAGCAGTATACACTTCAATGAAGTACATCATAGCCCCCTCCTCGCTTGCGGGCTATCCATTGCTATCCATTACCCACATCTTTCTTAACATTGCTGTAAAGCAGACTGTATGGGGATGACAGAGCTTCCATGAGAGGGGATGGTTGACAAACTAGACAAAACATAAGGATGAATATCTATATATTGGGATGTGATCGTTAACCAGAAACATCAGATGGGGAGTGGGAATGGAGAAGTTTCCAGGTAGCGGCGATATCGTGTAATCGCCGTAAATCCCGCCAAATAGTTTTAACTCCCGGCTCACCATCTCCCTTGCGAGCCAAAAAGCCGCCGAGAGTGGCAATCATTCGCACAGCTTCTCGTAAAGATGGAGGTTTTTTTGGTGGGGTAGGATTTTTATGGACACTTGAATCTTTGATGGAACTGAGCTTTGTGTCACTTCTAATCCATCTAACCAGCGCTGACTTTCTTTTGAAAGTGTTTCCCTTTGACGCAACTTTTTAGGTGAGGTGAGGTGAAAAACCAGAATTTGGATGTTCTTTAATTCATATTCCTTAGCATAGTGAATAAGTGCTATTTTGTTTCAAACTCCCCCTTGCTCACCGCTCTCCTGCTTCTTTTCCCTACTCTCCCCACTTAAAAACATGGCAATTACTACTGGGCAATTAATTCAATGGAAACAACAGGGGCGGTCAATTGTAGCTTTGACTGCCTGGGATTGTGCGATCGCTCAACTTCTGGATGCGGCTGGGGTAGACTTAATCCTAGTGGGTGACTCGATGGCGGCTGTTTTGGGATATAAAACCACGCTACCAATTACTTTAGAAGAAATGCTGCATCATGCTAAAGCTGTGCGTCGTGGTGTAAAACAGGCTTTGCTTGTGGTTGATTTACCATTTTTGACTTACCAAGAAAGTATCCCCCAAGCGATGCACTCGGCTGGGTTAGTGCTGAAGGAAACAGGCGCTCAAGCTGTTAAACTAGAAGGTGGTTATCCTGCGATGTTGGAAACTATCGCCCGGTTGGTACAAGCCGGAATCCCGGTGATGGGTCATGTAGGTTTAACACCCCAATCAGTTCATCAACTGGGACTGCGACAACAGGGGAAAACCCAAGAGGCTGGTGAGAGAATTTTCCACGAAGCGATCGCACTCGAACAAGCCGGTGTATTCTCTATAGTGTTAGAGCATATTCCCGCAGATTTGGCAATGCAGATTACACAAAAGTTAAACATTCCCACCATTGGTATCGGTGCGGGAGTTCATTGTGATGGACAGGTTTTAGTTACCTCAGATGTCCTGGGTTTATCAGAGAAGCAGCCACCCTTTGCTAAAGTTTACACAAATTTGCGCGAGACAATTACCAAAGCTGTCCAAGATTATGCCTCAGAAGTGCGCGATCGCCAGTTTCCTTAACTGCATATACTGAAATATTAGGAGTAGTCTTATGGTTCTACAAATTCGTCCTATTCAAAAAACTCAAAAAGAATTAAATATTACTTGGGAAGCACTTCCCGCAGATTTTATTTTACCTGATGACCCAGTGGAAAATATTCAGCAACCGGCTCTAGCATCAGCGCTGACAGATGCTTTAGGCTCTACACAACGCATACAACCCCAGATGCTGATTGGCTCTAATTTTGGGCTGGTAGCCACAGTCCAGAAAAAAATTGTTGTTAAAGCACCTGATTGGTTTTATGTCCCGCAAGTGCAGCCTGTCGCCCCTGGTGTGATTCGTCGTAGTTATACCCCCAATTTAGAAGGCGCATCTGTGGCTGTAGTCATGGAATTTCTCTCAGACACGGAAAATGGCGAATTATCTATTCGTTCTACTCCACCCTACGGAAAACTATATTTTTACGAACATATTCTCAAGGTTCCCACTTACGTCACCTATGATCCTTATGAAGTAATTTTAGAAGTACGATGTTTACAAAATGGACAGTATACTTTAGTGTCAGCAGATGCCAATGAACGTTACTGGATTCCTGAGTTAGAATTATTCCTCGGAATTTGGCAAGGTGAAAGATTATGCCAAACTATGAATTGGCTGCGGTGGTGGGATAAAGAAGGCAATTTGCTGCTGTGGAGTAGCGAACAAGCCCAACAAGAACATCAACGTGCAGAAAAGTTAGCAGCTAAGTTGCGTGAATTAGGTATTGACCCTGAAGAGATAGCTTAAAAATATAATTTATTTATATGCACATATTTGATATTTTAACGGGAAAAGACGAGCATCCAGCCTTATTAACACCCGATGAACTGACTCTGACATATCAGCAACTACGGACAAATGTAGCTGATTTAGTTACCCAGTTGCACAGTTTTGGCTTAGGTAAAGGCGATCGCATTGCCATTGCGATGACAAACGGTTCTTCGATGGCGTGTATATTTCTTGCAGCGAGTCTATGTGGAACTGCTGCCCCCTTGAATCCCAAATACAAACCAGAAGAATTTGCCTTTTACTACGAAGACCTCCAAGCCAAAGCATTAATTACCTTACCTGGGACACCAGAGGCGGCTATAACTGCCATTAATCCCGATATGCTACTCATCCAGGCCATAACAAACGCTAACGGTACATTGAGTTTAGAATTAAGTAGAGAAATTATACAACCACAAAGAGAATCTTCTCACTCTGACCTTCCCCAAGGTGATGATGTAGCGATGATTCTGCACACCAGTGGAACTACTAGCCGTCCCAAGCGGGTTCCCATTCGACACCGTAATCTTATCGCCTCAGCCCAGAATATCATCGGTGTTTATAGCCTTACACCTAACGACATTAATTTATGTCTCATGCCACTATTTCACATTCACGGATTAGTGGGATGTCTTTTAGCAACTTTGGCATCAGGAGGGACATTTATTTGTCCCACAGGGTTTAATGCTTTAGAATTTTGGAAACTGGTTGAGCGTTACAAACCCACTTGGTATTCTGCTGCACCCACCATACATCAAATGATCTTAGCGCGAGCCAGTCGCAACGAAGATATTGTTAAATCCCATAGCTTCCGGTTTATTCGTTCTAGTAGCGCACCTTTACCGCCAGTAATTATCGAACAAATGGAAGCAGTGCTGAATGTGCCAGTGGTAGAGTCATATAGCATGACAGAAGCAGCACATCAGATGACATCCAACCCCTTACCGCCTAAAGTCCGCAAACCGGGAAGCGTCGGTTATGGACATGGTGTAGAAGTCGGGATTATGGATGAAGATGGTAAATTGCTTGCCCAAGGTAGCCTCGGTGAAGTAGTCGTAAAAGGAGCCAATGTTATCGATGGTTATGAAAATAACCCCCAAGCCAACGCCACCGCTTTTGTTAACGGCTGGTTTCGGACAGGAGATCAAGGTAAACTCGACCCAGACGGCTACCTTTACCTGACTGGTAGAATCAAAGAATTAATTAACAGAGGTGGGGAAAAAATTTCGCCCTTAGAAATAGATGATATATTGCTGCGTCATCCTGCGGTAGCTGAAGCCTTAGCTTTTGCAGTTCCTCACAAAACCTTGGGAGAAGAAATTCATGCTGCGGTTGTCCTTAAGAGTGATACCAGTGAACAGGAATTAAAATCTCATTGTTCCCAACACTTAGCAGAATTCAAAATACCGAAGCAAATTCATATTCTCGAAGCCTTACCCCGTGGCGCAACCGGCAAACTGCAAAGGTTGAATATGTCTAAATTCCTGAAATTAGTCTAGTCCCTTACGAAACAAGATCCCCGACTTCTTCAAGAAGTCGGGGATCTGAACCTTTCAAAAATCCCTTAAAATTATGCACAGACGCGATCAAACGTGTCACAGGAATAGGGGAAAGGTTGATGAAAATCTGTATTGTCGGTGCGGGTGCTATTGGCGGGTATTTAGGAGCGAAACTAACTCTAGCAGGCGAAGATGTCACCTTAATTGCTCGTGGACAGCATCTAGAAGCGATTCAAAACCAGGGATTAGAAGTAATTATGTCCGATGGGTCAAGTTATGTAGTACATCCATCTCTAGCCACAAATGATCTAAATCACGCAGGAACTCAAGATGTAGTTATCCTGGCGGTAAAAGCTCAAAGTTTACCCGCGATCGCCCCGGCGCTATCATCCCTCTACAATCCTGATACAATGGTGGTTACTGCCCAAAATGGGATACCTTGGTGGTACTTCTACAAGCATGGCGGTGAATATGAAGGACAACAAATTCACGCCGTTGACCCAGATGGGATAATTGCTGCCAATATTGATATAGATCGGGTAATTGGTTCTGTAGTTTATCCAGCCGTAGAGCTACAGTCACCGGGAGTAATTCGTCACATTGAAGGCGATCGCTTCAGCCTCGGAGAAATCGACAACACTAAAACCGAACGCATCCAAAAACTAGCCCAAAGCTTCAAAAAAGCCGGAATAAAAGCCCCAGTCCGGTCTAATATTAGGACAGAAATCTGGGTAAAATTATGGGGGAACTTAGCCTTTAATCCCATTAGTGCCTTAACTCGCGCCACTCTAGAGCAAATTTGCCAATACCCCTTGACCCGTGAATTGGCAAGGCAGATGATGATGGAAGCCCAAACCATAGCTGAAAAACTCGGTATTGAATTCGGTATCAGTTTAGAGCAGCGTATCCAGGGAGCGGAAAAAGTCGGCGCTCATAAAACTTCTATGCTCCAAGATATCGAAGCTGGTCGGACTACAGAGGTAGAAGCAATTTTAGGAGCAGTGATTGAACTGGGCAAACTTACCCACATTTCTACACCATACATGGATACAGTCTATGCTAATGTCAAACTATTAGAAAAAACTTGAGCGTTTTATTCATAAAAATATTAGGTTTTTTACCCTAGTCATGGTTTATATTACCGTAGGGTGGCACAAAATAACCACTCGTCTTCAGATACCAGGAGGCATCACCAGACTATCTCTGCAATTGATACGTTAAACCTTCACCATAAAAGGTGAGTGAGGACGAGGTTGATCTTAAAATGCCTAATTTTTGCTGAATTGCCACAGATAAAGACTAAACTAAAAAGTCTTGTGCAGCAAAACCTGTAACTTTAAAAGTAATGAAGTAATCATGTCCAAGGTTCTCGTATCCGATCCCATTGACCAAGCTGGAATTGACATTCTCACCCAAGTTGCGACTGTAGATGTCAAAACAGGTCTTAAACCAGCAGAACTGATCGAAATTATTGGTGAATATGACGCGCTGATGATTCGCTCTGGTACGCGCGTTACACAAGAAATTATTGAAGCTGGAACTGGGTTAAAAATCATCGGTCGCGCCGGTGTGGGTGTGGATAATGTCGATGTTCCCGCAGCTACCCGCCGAGGAATTGTCGTTGTCAATTCCCCAGAAGGTAACACAATCGCCGCCGCCGAACACGCCCTAGCGATGATGTTATCCTTATCTCGTCACATCCCCGATGCGAACGCTTCCGTTAAAAGCGGTGAGTGGGATCGCAAAACCTTTGTGGGCGCGGAAGTTTATAAAAAAACTCTCGGCGTTGTCGGCTTAGGTAAAATTGGTTCCCACGTTGCGACTGTAGCCAGAGCAATGGGAATGAAACTGCTAGCTTACGATCCGTTTATTTCCACAGAACGAGCCGAGCAACTTGGCTGTCAGTTGGTGGAAATCGATTTACTGATGCAGCAAGCAGATTATATTACGCTGCACATCCCCAAAACCCCAGAAACTACTCATTTAATTAACGCCCAAACTCTGGCTAAAATGAAACCCACAGCCAGAATTATCAACTGCGCTCGTGGTGGGATCATTGACGAAGCAGCTTTAGCGGTAGCGATTAAAGAAGGTCAAATTAAAGGTGCGGCCTTGGATGTGTTCGAGTCAGAACCACTGGGTGAATCTGATTTGCGATCGCTTGGTAAAGAAATCATCCTTACCCCCCATTTAGGAGCCTCCACCACCGAAGCTCAAGTAAATGTGGCCATTGATGTCGCTGAACAAATTCGTGATGTTCTCTTAGGACTACCAGCACGTTCCGCAGTCAATATCCCCGGATTTGGCCCCGATGTGCTAGAAGAACTCAAGCCTTATATGCAGCTAGCGGAAACCCTGGGTAACTTGGTGGGACAGCTAGCTGGTGGACGGGTGGAATCACTCACTGTCCGACTCCAAGGAGAACTCGCTAGTAACAAGAGTCAACCTTTAGTTGTCGCCTCCCTCAAAGGTCTACTTTACCAAGCCCTGCGGGAACGGGTAAACTATGTCAATGCCAGTATAGAAGCTAAAGAGCGAGGAATCCGGGTGATTGAAACCCGTGATGCTTCAGCTCGTGACTACGCTGGCTCATTGCACCTGGAAGCTACAGGTACTTTAGGAACTCATTCGGTAACAGGCGCTTTATTAGGCGACAAAGAAATTCATCTCACCGACGTTGATGGTTTCCCCATTAATGTTCCACCCAGCAAATATATGCTGTTTACCTTACACCGTGATATGCCAGGAATTATCGGCAAACTCGGTTCCTTACTCGGTAGTTTTAATGTCAATATTGCCAGTATGCAGGTAGGGCGGAAAATTGTCCGTGGTGATGCTGTGATGGCTCTGAGTATCGATGATCCCTTACCCGATGGCATTTTGGCAGAAATTGTCAAAGTATCTGGTATTAGGGACGCATACACAGTAACTTTATAAGGTACTTCCTTCCTGAGTTAAAGGTGCTGCGTGAAGAAAAATGTTTTGAGTAACTGATAGCTCTTAACTGTCTTAAACTCAGGAAGGAAGCACTCTCTTGTACAGACGAGATTTATCGCGTCTTGGTAGAAAAAAATGGCAAACACTTGGTGGGAACTACAGATTTTATGTGATCCGGCGCTAGAAGAGTCAGTCTCTTGGCGACTGGAGAATTTTAGCAGTCGTGGTACAGCGAGTGAAATTAAAGGTAATTCCTGTCTAGTCAAAGCTTATCTACCGAGATTTCAAGCACAGTTACTGGATTTGGCGGCGCTGTCGCTGTGGTTGCGTCAAGATGCTCTTTGTGTAGGATTGTCTGTTCCTAGCCTGAATTGGGAGTTAATTGATGAGGAAGATTGGGCTACTAGCTGGAAACAATATTGGAAACCGGAAGAAATAGGCGATCGCTTTTTGATTAATCCCGCCTGGCTACCTTTACCAGAAACCACAGAACGCTTAGTGATTCGGCTTGATCCTGGTGTAGCATTTGGGACTGGAAATCATGCGACAACTCAATTGTGTTTGGAATCCCTAGAAATGCGCTTAAGTGAATTACCTCCGTCTTTCATGGATCAAAATAGTAAAAACGCATCGTTGGTAATTGCGGATATCGGCTGTGGTTCTGGTATACTTTCCATTGGAGCATTGTTATTGGGTGCGGAAAAAGTCTATGCCGTGGATACTGATCCCTTGGCGGTACAATCAACTTTCAGCAATCGTGCTTTGAATGACATTAGCCCAGAACGCTTGGTATCAGCAGAAGGTAGTGTAGACACGATCTTGAAACTGGTGGATAAACCAGTAGATGGCATTGTTTGCAATATTTTGGCTGATGTGATTATTCAGTTGCTTCCAGAAATGAGTGCGATCGCTAAACCAACTACTTGGGCAATTTTTAGTGGTATCTTACTGGAACAATCGAAAGCTGTAGCTGATGCCTTAGAACAAAACGGTTGGATTGTTGCTACCCTGTGGAAAAAGAAAGAATGGTGCTGCTTGAATGTGCGCCGTTCTTAGTGTTAGTGATTTGAAATTTGATGAATGCAATGGAGCCAGAAATAGCACATACTCAAACAGAGGCACAAGCAGTAAATTTAGATTGTTCATTGGCAGGGTATAATTACACATTACCAAATGAACTGATTGCCCAAAATCCCGTATTTCCTCGAGATAGTTCCCGTTTATTAGTGGTCAATTCTCCCACAACAGGCAAAGAATCCGCACCGCTACATCATATTTTTCGAGATTTACCAGACCTATTACGGACTGGTGATTTATTGATAGTCAATGACACAAAAGTTATTCCGGCGCGGCTGTATGGTCGTAAATCTACTGGGGCAGAAATTGAGGTTTTGCTCTTAGAAGAAAGAGAATATAACTGTTGGTTAGCTTTAGTGAAACCAGGAAAACGCTTCAAATTAGGAACCAAGATTACTTTTGCACCCAGGGGATTAAAAAATAGAGAGAAAAAAGATTCTCCTCTTGTAGAAAACCAATCAATCGCGTCTGAACTTGTAGACAAGCAATCAATCGCGTCTCAACTTGTAGAAAATCAATCAATCGCGTCTGAACTCACCGCTACAGTGTTAGAAACAGACCCAGCCACGGGAGGGCGTTTATTGCGTTTTGATGTACCGGAAGGAAAACCTTTGGTAGAAGTTTTAGATCAATTCGGTGAGATACCTCTACCGCCTTATATTACGACCTCGACTGCTGCTGATGAGCAATATCAAACAGTTTATGCTCAAAAGCCAGGAGCGATCGCCGCGCCTACGGCAGGATTACATTTTACCCCAGAGTTGCTAGAAAAGTTACGCGATCGCGGCATTAATCAAGCTTTTATTACCTTACACGTTGGCGTAGGCACATTTCGCCCCGTAGAAATCGAAGATGTAACTAATCACCAGATGCACGAAGAATGGATTTCAGTTCCCCCAGACACAGTAGAACAAATCCGCGCCACCAAAGCGGCTGGCGGTCGAATTATTGCCGTGGGGACAACAGCAGTCCGCGCCTTAGAAGGGGCAGCAAAATCAGGGGAATTACAAACATTTTGTGGCAAAACAGACTTATTTATCTATCCCGGTTATGAATGGCGGGTAGTAGATGGATTAATTACCAATTTTCATCTCCCACGCTCTAGTTTGCTGATGCTGGTGAGTGCGTTGATTGGTAGGGAACGTTTATTAAGTATATATCAAGAGGCGATCGCCTGGAAATATCGCTTTTATTCTTTTGGTGATGCGATGCTGATTCTGCGGTGAAGTGAAGAAGACGCGATGAATCGCTATAAGTGAAGGAGACGCGATGAATCGCTATAAGTGAAGAAGACGCGATGAATCGCTATAAGTGAAGAAGACGCGATGAATCGCGTCTCTACAAGTTTTGAATTATTAATTTTGAATTATTAATTTTTGCTCTCGCGGTGGGTACTCTGAATTATAGGGTTCAAAAAAAGTACAGAGTTACTACTTATGTATAAACAGCATAAAGTTTGTCAGTGGTTTTACTGGTTTTACCCGGTGATCAATTGGCGGCGGCCGCATCTAGGACTTCTCTGTGCTGCATCTACATTTTTGGTGTTAGCAGCACCGACAATGATGGAATTACCAGTTAGTAAGCTGCTGGCACAAAAATCAGTTTCTCAGGATCTGGAAACAGCTAGCCTTTACCAGCAAGGAGTTACACGCTATAACCGGAATGACTTAGAGGCTGCGGAATCTGCCTTTCGTCTAGCCTTACAGCGAGATCCTAACCTCGGTATGGCACGGAAATATTTGGGTAATATTATGCTGATGCAAAATCGCCTGGATGTAGCAGTGCAAGAATATGGAGAGGCGGTAAGAATTAATCCTAATCTGGGTGAAGCCTACTATAATATGGGGTTAGCACTGCACCGACAAGGACAAAAAGAAGCTGCGATTACTGCTTATAGACAAGCTTTGGTGATCGATCCTAGAAGGTCGAGTTGGCAGTATAACTTGGGATTAGCATTGTATGAATCAGAACAAGTAGATGAAGCGATCGCCGCTTATGAAGAAGCGATTAATTTAGATAGAAGCAATGCCAAAGCTTATTTTAACTTAGCGATCGCCCAGCAAAGAGAAGGAAAAACAGAACTGGCGATCGCCGCCTATAAAAAAGCCGTAGAGCTTGATCCTGATAATGCCAGAGCTTACAATAACATGGGAAGTCTGATGGCACTTGAAGGTCAAACCTCAGAAGCTATTGCTGTATATCGGCAAGCCATTCGCCAAAATCGCCAGAATGCCACAGCCTACTATAACTTAGGAGTTATTTTATACAATCAGGGTGAACTCAATCTAGCCAACGGATTATTGAAACGCGCCCACAAAGCATACCAGGAACAAGGCAACCTTGAGGAATCCCAAAAAATGGAGCAATTAATGCAGCAAATTGCCCAAATGATCGAACAACAGCGTCCAGCCACTCAAACGGCTACTTTTACCGAAAATCCAACTACTACAGGTAATGTCCGGATTCAGAGAATTCCTGGTTACGTGCCGGTTTATATTGACAAATAGCCGACTTCCACGAATTCCGCACAGTAGGGTGTGTTGTCGCCCAGCGCAACGCACCATCCCCATCTAGTAAAGTTAGACAATTTCCTCTAACTGAGGAATGTGTTCATTTTCATATAATCAAAGAAAACAGCATTATCTGTATTGAAGATTTGCGAGTTGCCAATATGGTGAAGAATCACAAGCTAGCATTGAGCATTTCAGATGCTAGTTGGTCTAAATTTGTTACCATGTTGGAATATAAAGCTTTATGGCACGATAGAATTGTGCAGAAAGTTGGTACATTTTACCCCTCGTCTCAAACTTGTCATCATTGTGGTTTTATCAACCCAGTAGTCAAGGATTTAAAGTTGCGTGAATGGTCTTGTCCTCATTGTCATAATTACAATTACACAGACGAGAATGCGGCTAGGAACATATTAAGTGAAGGGTTGAACATATTAACACTTCGACTTCGCTCAGTGCCAACAGCAGCCGTCGGTGCGCCGGATGCTTTAAACGCCTGTGGAGAACTTGTAAGACCTGGAGTCATCCAGGCAGAGATCGTTGAAGCAGGAATCGCGTGACTTCTAGTCATGCGAGGTTCAAAAAGTTGAACTAAGCTATCGATTTATTGAGAAAATGCGCTTAATTTTATACAGTAAGCCGGGATGTCATTTGTGTGAGGGTTTACAGGAGAAGTTGGAACAAGTCGAAAATCTGAGTTTTGAGTTGGAAGTTCGGGATATTACGACTCGTGAAGATTGGTTTTTGGCTTATCAGTATGAGGTGCCGGTAATTTGTTTATCGAACCACCCAGGCGCAGAGGACGCAGAGGGGGAGGGGATTGAGGAACGTTTACCGCGTCCTTCTCCTCGTGCTAGTGTGCAGCAGTTGACGCAATTGTTGGGGAAGTATTTTTCTAATTAGGAAAAAATAATGCAGAATAATCGCAAGAGATTTTTGTGGCGAGGTTCACTCAATGAAATTGCGGGAATTATTAGCGGCTGTAGATGGTGTTGATTATCAAGCTTTGGGGGATGCGGAAATTCAGGGTTTGAAGACGAATTCTCATGCTTGCGGTGTGGGTGATTTGTTTATTGGTATGCCGGGAACGCGTGTAGATGGGGGGGATTTTTGGCCGAGTGCGATCGCATCTGGTGCTGTGGCGGCGATTGTTTCACCCGCAGCTATCCAAAAAAATCCTCCCACTGGTGAGGCTGTTGTCTTGAGTGCGGCAGATATGAACCAAGCTTGCGCCCAATTAGCTGGTGCTTTTTACGGTTATCCAGGACAAAAACTCAAGCTGGTGGGTGTGACTGGTACTAATGGTAAAACTACGACTACTCATTTAATTGAATTTCTACTGACGAAAGCCAATCTATCTACGGCTTTGATGGGAACTCTCTACACTCGTTGGCCTGGTTTTGAGCAAACGGCTGTCCACACTACGCCGTTTGCGGTGGAATTACAACAGCAGTTAGCTGAAGCTGTGGATGCTGGTTGTGAGTTTGGGGCGATGGAAGTCAGTTCCCATGCTTTGGCGCAAGGTCGAGTTTTGGGGTGTGAGTTTGAGGTGGCGGTGTTTAGCAATCTCACCCAAGACCATCTGGACTATCACAGCGATATGGAGGATTATTTTGCAGCGAAGGCGTTGTTATTTAGTCCTGAATATCTCAAGGGACGGGCGATTATTAATGCTGATGATGCCTACGGTCAGCGTTTGATTGCATCCTTAAGTTCAGACCGGGTTTGGAGTTACAGCGTTAATAATCACAGCGCTGATTTGTGGATGAGTAATTTAAATTACGAGCCGAATGGTGTGAGTGGCATATTGCACACACCCAAGGGGAATGTGGCTTTTAGTTCTCCTCTGGTTGGGCAGTACAATTTAGAAAATCTCTTGGCGGCTGTGGGTGCAGTTTTACACTTAGGACTAGATTTGCAGTTGGTGGCTGCGGCGATACCTGAGTTTCCTGGGGTTCCGGGACGGATGGAACGTGTACAGATTAGCCCTGAGCAAGAAATTAGTGTGATTGTGGATTATGCCCACACTCCTGATAGTTTGGAGAATTTGCTCAAAGCCGCACGGCCGTTTATTCGGGGAAAAATGATTTGTGTGTTTGGCTGTGGAGGCGATCGCGATCGCACTAAGCGCCCCAAAATGGGTAAAATTGCGGCTGAGTTAGCTGATGTGGCGGTGCTAACTTCAGACAATCCCCGGACTGAAGAACCAGAACGGATTTTACAAGATGTTTTGGCGGGAATCCCTGATACTGCTAACACTACAGTGATATGCGATCGCGCGATCGCTATTCGGACGGCAATTTTACAAGCACAACCCGGTGATGGGGTGTTACTAGCTGGTAAAGGTCATGAAGATTACCAAATTCTCGGCACAGAAAAAATCCACTTTGACGACCGAGAACACGCACGAGACGCTTTACAAACAAAACTCAACCAAATTTAACACATCCCGCCTTTGACATTCCCCCCTCTCCTTACTAAGGAGAGGGGTTGGGGGTGAGGTTGGTGCATTTGATCTTTTGCTTACTACTAACTTCCAAAGGTAAGAAAATAGTTAACACTTCCCCATAGTGTTGGCGTTGACGCACAATTAGTTTGCCGCCAATAGCTTGAAATAGATGCTTCGTCGCCGCAATATTTAAACTAATCGTACCTGTTTCTGGTTGAAACATCAGCAGTTGACCAAGGGCTTTGCGAATTGGTGGTGTGACATTCGCGGTGGCTGGGCTGCTGCCTTGGCAATGGAATTGAGGTGATAATTGTAACTTTAGTTGGTCGCCAGCCGGAATTACCTGCACTTGAATATGACTCCCTGGGGGTAAGCTGCGGGTAAAATTCTCCATCAAACCAGTGAGAATCTGATCCAGCATATTGGGGTTACTGACCACTGTCGGCAGTTGTTGCGGTAAAACGACATCCAAGGTCAAATTTCGCCGATGAGCCGCTTGTTGCCAACGGGGGACACTCTGCCGCAACACTTGATCTAAGGACATGGCAGTAAGTTGAGTCTTTGGAGATTTCACAGAAGTAGAAGTTTCTAATTCTGCTGCTTTAAACAGTAACTCCATCCGGTCAATTTGCTCGGTACACTCGTGATCAATAATTTCTAGGCGATTAGTGACGTTAGCAGGTAAATCTTTGCGTTTGAGTAGTAGGCGAGTCAGGGTGCGAATGGTGGTTAAAGGTGTGCGAACTTCGTGAGCAAAAGCTTGAAGTAATTCGACATCTGGGACTGGGGTTTGCGTCTGAGGCTCGGTCTTTTGTCCGCAGTCGCCAATGTTTTCTGATGCTTCCTTATGGGCTTCTGGCTCTGTCAATTCTTGAAGTAATAACTGGCTAAAGTGAATTACGGTGCGGTAATCTGGGGCGACTGGCTCATACTGTTGTACTAATGTATCCAGTTCTGCAAAAAATTCGGGATTAGTCAGCATCACTCTTGCACCAAGCGATCGCCAGGCTTGCTGTACTACTTCTGGATCAAAGGAAAATCTAAATGCTTGATCACCGCTTTTGTCTTCTTTTAAAACCAGCACTAATCTAAATTTGTCTGTGAATACCAAGCAAAAACGCTCTGTTGCCAATGGATCGGCTGGTAGTAAAGGCAACACGGATTCGTGGGGAACCATTTCTGGATTTGCTGCGGCGATCGCACTCGGCATTTGAAATGGCATTAGTGCCAAGGGGTTAAATGGTTTGGCTGTAAAAGTGACAGTTTGCAAGCTTTGAGTTAGTGTTGGCTGACTAAATAGAGGTGCAGGTGCAGCTAACACTAATCCTTGAGTCACATCAGGTGAAGCCGTTGCTAAAGTTTTGATTAGCAGTTGTTCTGTCGCTGCTAAACTGACACGCCACTGTCGCTCTGCTTTGGTTGGTGAGCATTCAGCCACAGTTGCTTCACTTTCGGCTAAAATTTCACTCAGACTTGGTAATATCCATTGATACACAGGTATTCACCCCTAGATTGAAGAGCGACGGCAGCGTTTAAATTAGCTATTTCACTACTACATAAGAGGTTATATTCTTTTGTGTACCAGCGACAGTGGTAGAACCGAACAAGATGGGTGCAATTTCCCCTGTTAAAAGAAGCAGGGGAGGATAGAGCAAGGGAGAACACCCAGAGGGACTTTCGTCCCAGCTTTGCTCTGACATCCCCTACTAGATCAGAGACGGCTGATAAGTAATAATTAAACGCAGATGGACGCAGATAAACGCAGATAATTGTGTAAACTAAGCCGTCACGATATAAGGTGAGTTAATCGCCTCTACACGTCCAGCATCTACTAAAGCTTGATATACCATAACTGCAACCTCTGCCCTTGTAGCATCGCGGGTGGGGTTTAGTAAATTAAGGTTGGGATAATTAACAATAAGTTGCTTTTGGGTTGCTGTTGCTACTGCATTTCTAGCATAGCCAGGAATCTTTACTTGGTCATTGAAAGTTTTAATAGCAGTTGTCTGATCAGCAGATAAGCCCAATCCATTCACTAGAGATACTAGCACTTGGACACGCTGAATATTCTGGTTAGGTCCAAAGATATTATTGGGATAACCAGATAAAAGTTCCCCCTGATAGGCTTGCTGAATTACTTTGAATGCCCAAAAATTCTCTTGTACATCCTTAAATTTGATCGCAGCACGTTTAACTGGTGGGTTGAACGCTTTTACCATTAAGGCTGCATATTGCGCCCGTGTCATTGTCGCATCAGGTTTAAATGTGCGATCGGGAAAACCGCTTACTATTTCCCTTTTGACTAATTCTCGAATAAACGCCGCCGCCCAATGATTAGCAATATCGGTTAAATCGATTGGTGTTGGTGTTGGTGTTGGTGTTGGAATTGGTGTTGGAATTGGTGTTGGAATTGGTGTTGGAATTGGTGTTGGTGTCGGTGTCGGTGTTGGAATTGGAGTTGGTGTTGGTGTTGGAATTGGAGTTGGTGTTGGAATTGGAGTTGGAGTTGGTGTCGGTGTCGGTGTAGAAATATTTGCAAACGCTACATTTCCTGTCACCTTATTGGGATCTATTTGATTTCCTACAGAAAGCAGCCTGTTGGAACCGGCATTCTGCACATCAAATTTACCGTTATTGCGGATAATATTGCCACCTGGGTTATTAGTATTGCCCATATCCAGTAGGGCGCTACCAATGATTGTCAAACCATCGTCAGTATTATTTTCAATCAGATTGTTACGTAGTATGGGAAGCGCACTACCAGAGACAAGAACCCCAGAACGGTTTTCGTAAATTTTATTATCTAGAAGTGTCGGTGATGCAGTATCACTAATCGCAATGCCAAAACCTGTATTATGGCAGGTATTACCTTGAATCTTACCTTGAGAATTTTTGGCGATCGCAATTCCATTAGCTGCATTCTCAGTAAACACATTACCTTGAATCACTGGATTAGCATCGCCAGTCGCAAATACTCCCTCACGTTTGCAGTTGGTAAAAGTGCTATTAACAATAGTAGGGGTACTTGACTCAGCCCAAACTCCACTACCCCGACTAGCTAGATTAGTTACAGTCACCCCCCGCAGTTCGGCATTATTCAGCATCACAAAGGTGACGTTTTGACCGGCAAAAGTGCGGCTGAGATAGTTACCACTGCCTTCAATTAATACGCTGCTACCTTTGTTACCTTCATTCCCTACCACTATTACGCCCACTGCAACTGTCAGGGGAAAAACTTCACCACTAGCGGCGTTGTAATTACCATCTGCTAATTGAATTTTGGTTTCAGGAGTAGCTAACTTCAAAGCTTGAGTCAGGGTTTTGAAAGGGGCTTGTTGGCTACCAGGATTGATATCGCTGCCTGATGCTGGATTTACGTAAAATCTGTTTACCATATTTATACTGCCAAAAAATACAGAATAATCTTAGCGCTAACCGTAAAAATAGCTAGCGATGCTGACGGCGGGCTACGCCGACGCTAAAACTTAAATTGCCACATTAACTACCACAGTGGCATCATACATTCCCGAAAAATTAGTAATTATTTAACTGTGGTATGAGTCAACTTAGTCCCACATCGTTTACTAATCGAGTGAAAGCTAAAAATATACTTAGTTTTATTTTCTGCACTCCACAGACGCAGTGCATATTCTCCAGCAAAAATGATCACTATAGCAGTGTCAAATACATCCAAATAGAAGCGAATGGTATCAGTAATATTATAAGTTTCTGCTACAAAAATGCCCGATGATAGTAGCACCAAAGTGGCAAGTGTTAAATTAATAAGTTTACCTGTTGGTGTTTCCAGGTCTTTTAAATAAAATTCTGTTTGTTCTCTGCTTAGTAACATATTCATCAGTTTAATACATTACCTATAAATCACAGTACAATATAGTCCTATCTTCATTTATCCTTGGGAAATCCACATTTAGATGAATCCAGAATATTTTATGCGCCTCGCAATAGAAGAAGCTAAAAAAGGAGATGCGCCTTATGGTGCTGTGATTGTCAAAGATCAAAAAGTTGTAGCTGTAGCCCATAATACTGTCAAGCGAGATAGTGATCCATCCGCCCATGCAGAAATCAACGTTATTCGTAGTTTAACAACTCAACTTAAAAACCCCTCCTTAGAAGGTTATAGCATATATACAACTGGCGAACCCTGTCCGATGTGTGCTACGGCTTGCGTGTGGACAGGTATATCTGAAATTATCTATGGTGCTTCAATTCAAGATTTAGTCTCGGTTAATCAATCACAAATTGATATTTCTTGTGAGGAGGTGATTGCTAAGTCATTTAGAAATATCAAAGTAACACGAGGGATTTTAAAACATGAATGTTTGGAATTATTTGATTGCTCTTAAAGTTGTAAGTAGGGGAGAAAAATTCCATGTAAATGAAGACATATAAATTACTCGTAGTGGGGTGGCAAGCTTAAAATGTTGCAAAAAATTGTAGGTTGGGGAGCCAGTGCGATCTTGGGGGTTTCCCCCATGAGCAACTGGCGTTTGACGTAAGAAAACCCAACATCATTGGCAGCGTCGGGTTGCGCTGCGCTTAATCCAACCTACTTTTAATGCACTATTTTAGGCTTGAATTGTTAAAGGTGCGTTGCGCCGCGCGACAACACACCTTACTCAGACAGATAATTATTTAACTGATTTGTGTTGGTTACAGTTAGCAATCCCACTTACAAAGATGCTGCACCAGTGGCTACTAAACGTTTAAATAAAGCTTCTGACCAACCAGTTTCTCTCAATACAGCAGATGTAGCAACTTCTACATAAGCTTGCTCTATAAAAGCTAGATCGATCATACACATTCTGCCCAGGGATTCTTGTAGTTGCTCTGGTTTAGCACTGCTTTTCAAAGCTCTGCCGACTTCATGAACCACAACTCCCATAGCTGGAACCACATACTGAGGAACAATCCCAATTTTCACATGAATCACTCCAATATGCCAGCGACATTGAGCATATTCAGTCCCCCAATCATCCATCCCTGTAAACATTTGATGAAACCATTGAATAAATGTTTCATGTAGACGGTGAACACGTCCCTCAACCTTATTTAAGATGGCATTCATTTCGGCATCACGCCCTAGATAAGCATAAAAATGATCTGCCATCGCTGGCGCAATCTCCAACCCCCATTCTGCATTTGATTTCAAAATAGATTTATCTTCGGAGGTTAAACCAACTCGTTGTTCAAGAGTTTTCAAGAAAGAGAGAGTATCGATAGTTGTCATAATTAATCCTAATTAATTGGTAAATGGAATTTAGTTAAACTTTTTAGATTGCTCATGCACTCAATTTAAGATTTAAAATCCAAAATTGAGTTACCAAATGGTAAACTAATACTGGAAATTGAACTATTTATTTCGCAGAAAATTCACTAAGCTTTTGAAAAATGACTGACTCAAATTTGGTTTTTGGGGAGGTTCTTGTACGGCTGTTAAGGCGACTGCGGGAGCCGAATTCACCAAATTAGGTGATGAAGTAGCAACCATAAAATGTTCCTCTGCTAAACCAACGACAATCAGCCGGAAGGCAATTTGTTGCACAGTTTCTACAGATATTCTCAGATGAGTAGCAATGTTATGTAGGGAAACTTGACCGTTGACAAATTCCCACATTTGCCATTCCTGGGGATTAAGTGGTATCTGAGGCTGTTTTGCAATTAAGCTTGATAAAGCTGAAGTTGGATCTGGTAGTTTGTCTGCAAAAGCTGTCCAGTTTTTCAGCGATCGCAAGCTCAGGAGTATAACCTCAGTGGCTGTCATACTCAGACCTGTCATCTCTGCTATCGGCAAATTTGTGGTTGGTTTAAATGTAAACAAACCTTCCTCGGCTTGAAATAAGATAGATATTTGCCGTATTACTTGGGTATTAAATAGCAGTTTCAATTGTTCTGGTTGTAACAATCCTTTCTCCTTGAGGCATAGTCCCAAAGGTGTGTTGATGAAACTGGGACAGATATGAGTCACTCTAGAAATAACGCGTTCGCTGATCCAGCCCCGTTGAGCAATCATTAGTGTCAGCCCTTTTTCATCCAAGCGATCAGATGCAGCAATTACACGACCTTGATGTAGCCAGATATAGTAATGTTGTTGTTTTTTAATACTTTCAGATAAGAACTCAATAGCAAGTAGTCCTGTCTTTTTGCCGTGATCTAAAAAGTGAAGTAGTTCTGGTAAAGAAAAATCTGCAAAATTACCAGTAATAGCCATAAAATTTCTGCCTTCTCGTTGAAAACTTGAATTAAGCTACAAAACTTTGCATCAAATGATGTACTAAAACAATTACCGCCTGAGCTACAGAGTCTCTTTCCATTGGGTTAACCTTCACAATTGGGGGTAGATTATTCTCATCCATATATCCCAGCGAAAGAAATACATCTTCCTCAGACCAAGCTTCGGGACAATCACTATGGGTGAGACCAATAATCATCGGAATCTGCACCCGTTGATTCATAAAGTTAATAATTTTACGTGCCTGACGGAAATCTCTAGGTCGATGTGCTGCTACTAGTAAGATATAAGCGTGAGCCTTACGAATCAAAATGTCCCACATAAAATCAAAGCGAGACTGACCAGGTGTACCATAAAGATGCAACGCCATATCAGGACTAAATTGTAACCGCCCAAAGTCAAGAGCAACAGTAGTTCTTTTCTTCAGTAAAGCTGTTTCATCAGTTGCCAGAGTATCTGTATCTACAACTTCAATTTCACTGATGGAACGGATGAAAGTAGACTTACCAGCACCTACAGTTCCTGTGACAATCAAGCGCATGGTTTCCATGCTTTTTCAACCCATAAACAAACAAAAAATGATTAATCACTACTGACTGCATTTAAAGTTATGATTTGCTAATTCCTGATGAATAAGAGGTACACAAACAGGCTAATAAATGCACAGAATGACCATCACTAAGTTAGGCGTAAATAAATCAAATTTGGTAGTAACGACTCAAGCAATCAACACCCTAGCTCTCAGTGATAAATCTCCAATTAGGATTTAGAATTTTATTGGTTTCTTAATCATATTTAGCTACTTGATTAACTCCAATGCTAATTACATCAAAATTAACTTAAGTTCTGAGAGAACACGCTTTATTTCTAACATCAATAATCCCTGTTTAGCAGTTTCACGAGCTAAAACCAGCAAGACAGCTTCTTCACCACAACCAGTGAGAATGCCAAAACCCTTGTTACCCTCCACAAATATGCGGTCAATATTCCCTCTAGATAACTCCAGCCCAATGCGTTCGCCCAAAGAAAGCATAGAAGCTGACATTGCCGATACCCTTTCTTCGTCCATACCACCGGGTAAGCTTGCCCCTAAAGGTAAACCGTCAGGTGTAACTAGGGCTGCACCCTGAACGTCAGTTGTTCCAGTTACAAAATTCTGCAAAATCATGTTCAGCTTTTCCGCATTAATTGCCATTTTTTTACTCTCCGGTGTTTTAAAAATTAGTAATATTTGTCTTGAAAAGTTCTGCCCCGCTCAACCCGAACGCACAAACTTTTTCCTGTGTTCATCTGTGGTTAAATAGTTTTTGAAATCAGTTTCCTAGCTGATTCAATTATGCTTAGGTAGATACTTTACTCAAACCGAGTAATTACGTATTTATTTTAAATATTGCAAATGTTAATTAAGTATATTCCGTAAATGGCTATTCACTAGCCGAAGTTTTATTCTAGAAAACTCAAAGAATGGGAGTATGCCTAGTATGTTAAAGGCGATTATATATAATTTTTGCTAAGAGGATACTGTCCCATAATTACGAAAGATTAAGTTTTATAATCATTTGCTTAATTTCATATATTTTAATTTTTAATCTTTGGAGCTATTTTGCTCTAAATAACCTAAAAATGTGTTGGCTACAATGGCTGCTTGTGTGCGATCGCGCAAATTCAAGCGATTTAGAATATTTGTGACATGATTCTTGACAGTCCCCTCAGATATATAAAGTTGCTGGGCAATTTCTCGGTTATTAGCACCGATAGCAATTAACTGCAAAACCTCTTTTTCCCTGGGAGTCAGTTCAGCTAAACTAGGTGGTACTGGTAATGACTGGGTTGATGTCAGGGTAGAAAACTGAGTTACCAGTTTTTTGACTATTCCAGGGCCTAGTTGTGTATATCCCTTATAAACTGCACGAATAGCCACAGCTAACTCTTCTGATGGTGTATCTTTGAGCAAATAACCCATTGCTCCATTCTGCAAGGCGGCTTTTATATATTCATCATCGTCAAAAGTTGTCAAGACTAAAATTTTAATTCCTGGACAACGCTTTTGAATTTCTCGTGTAGCGGCTACCCCATCCATGATCGGCATCCTGATATCCATGAGAATGACATCAGGTTGTAGTTGTTCACTCAACTTAATTGCTTGTTCGCCATTTTCTGCTTCACCTATGATTTCTAAATCTGCTTCTAGTTCTAATAATGCTTTTAATCCTTGACGAATTAAGTTTTGGTCATCTACTAATAAAACTTTAATCATCTACTCAAGCTCAATAAGGGAATATCAACTATAATTTGGCAACCAGAACCGGGATGACTATTAATCTTAAATTCGCCTCCCAATGCTAAGGTGCGATCGCGCATACTTTGAAGTCCAAAACCAGTGGTGTTTTGCATGATATCAAAACCCTTGCCATTGTCTTGAATTGTTAAGCAGAAACTTCCTTTAGTTGTCGTGATTTCTATTTTTACTTCTGACGCTTCAGCATATTTAGAAATATTTGTCAATGATTCTTGGACAATTCTGTAAATAGATATAATCACGTCAGATGCTAGAGAATATTCTAGATTAATGCGGCAAATTGCTGAAATGCTATTTGAGCGTTGAAAATCTTTTAAAAGAATAGCGATCGCTTGTTCTAAAGTCTGTCCTTGCAAAGGATTATAACGCATAGTAGAAACAGAATGGCGAACATCATTCAGCGATTTTGAACCAAGTTCTTTCGCTCTGGCTAAAAATACTTGGGCTTTAGCTGGGTTAGATTGCCATAACTTTAAAGCAGTTTCCAATTGCAAATTTAAAGCTGTTAAAGAGTGTCCTAATGAATCATGTATTTCTCTAGCAATCCGGTTGCGTTCTTCTAAAGTAGCCTGATTTTCAATCCTCAAAGTATATTGGCGCAGTTTTTCATTAGCAACAGCTAATTTTTCTCGACTTTGACGTTCAGATATCACGGCATTCATTAATAGTAAGATGAAAATTAAACTTAAGCCGAATATCAACGCCAAGCTGAGGGGAAAAAACCGAAAGCGTTCTTGTGCGTGAGACGATAACGAGAGAGGCGATTTAAATAGGCGATATCTGAGTGTGAGCAAAAATAAACTAAAAGATATCATTGTTACTAACAACCGCCCAGGCAATTGAAAAATTAGGCAACTACGAGTTACTAAAATTATGTAGAGAAACGGGAAAAGTCTGGCAATTCTCCCCCCAAAAAATCCAGTGGTGACAATCAATAAAATTTGGCAAGCTGTATAAAATAATTTATTAAAGTAGTTATTGGTAGGTAATCGTAAACCCATTAACCCAAAGATAATCAGACTACAAATAGTCAGTTCAGGGAACCTAGCATTAAACCGTGGAGAAGGAGATGGTAGTGCAGCCGTCAAAACCGCGATCGCTAGTAATACCCATTCCAAATACAGCAAAAACCGAAAAGGATGATTGTTAATTTGAATAGGACGACTCATAGGATTTATAATTATATTATTAGGGTGCAAATAATTTATATGTTTACTGTAGTTTATAGGCAATTACCAGTCACATTTGGCATCATTGTTCATGACTTTAGTCACGGGTGTAATCGTGACTTTATCCTCATGTCACTGTAATTGGAGATTTCCTATGATAGTGACATCTAACCAAGAAACTACACGAGCGCCGCTATGAAACTCAAACCATTATCATTGTTAGCTGGAGCGATCGCCTTAACTGTAACTGCCATACCTTTTGCTGTTCAAGCACAAATGAGATCCTCTTCACCGCTACAAGTGGCACAAATGCCCGGAAGAGGAAAAGGTGAAAGGGGTCCTTGGCAACGCTTGAATTTAACAGAAGCCCAAAAAGCTCAAATGCAGACCATTAAAAGTAATACCCGCGCCCAAATCGAGGCAATTCTTACCCCAGAACAAAAAGCAACATTGGCAGCTGCAAAGGAAGCACGTCAAGCACAAAGACAAGCAGGACAACCAGGACAAGGGCAACGAGGACCAAAGGGTTGGGCTAACTTAAATTTGACTGAACAACAAAAAACTCAAATGCGCCAAATCCGGGAATCATCTAAACAACAGATGCTGGCAATTCTTACCCCTGCTCAACGTCAACAAGTAGAGGAAATGCAGGAAAATATGAAATCGCGCCGTCAGTAACGCAATTCCCAATAATCCCAAATTTCACTGTTCATCCGCAATAATTTTGATCAGACTGCTTGCAGAATCAGGGATTAGGGGGAATTATACCAACCCTTTTCCCTTTAATATTTCCAGCACATCGAATCAAAAATTAGATCAATAGCTAGTAAAAATGAGGAATTATGAGTTATGAGTTAATTAAAACTCCTAGCTTAATTAAGATGTCTCAAGAATTCACCATTGGTAGTAAAGTCAAACTTGTAGCACTACCACCCTACGTCAAAACCGCAGATCCTATGCCCATGCTCCGCCCCCCAGATGTGATTTGCTTAGGGGAAGAAGGAACAGTCCTTGATCGCCGCCCTGGAGGATATTGGGGTATACACTTTGCGAAAGGCAAATTTCTTTTGGATAGTCAATATATTGAAAGCACAGATACACCCCCCGAATCTGATTTGGAAGGACAAGAGGGCGACCAAAAATTGTAAACTTGTGTAAAGTTATAATTTTGGTTTTCACCATGATTTCTCGGCGCAATTTTTTAAATATATTACTTGTCAGCTGTTTTGCTGTCATCAGTTGGTTGCATCTCACCCCTGCTGCTCATGCTATGGGTGGTAAACTGCCGGCAATCAATCAGCCTGCACCAGAGTTTACATTACCCACCAACACAGGTGATGGACAGAGTTCTCTCTCTGACTGGCGCGGTAAGTGGGTAGTTCTCTACTTTTATCCCAAAGACTTTACCTCTGGCTGTACAATTGAAGCTCGTCGTTTTCAGCAAGACTTACCCAAATACATCGACAAAAACGTGCAGATTATTGGTGTGAGTGCTGATGATATTGATTCCCACGCCGAATTTTGTGATTCAGAGGGGCTAAAATTTCCCCTATTAGCTGATACCACTGGCGCGGTGAGTAAAGCTTATGGTTCTTGGATCGGTGTGGTCTCGATGCGCCATAGTTTTATCATCGATCCCGAAGGAATTTTGCGTGAAACTTTTGTGAAAGTTAACCCATCAGTCCACAGTGCAGAAGTGCTGGCGCAACTTGAAAAATTGCAGTCGTCCTCAGCCTCTTAAACTTCAGTCACTTAAGGATGAGGGAGATTATATCATAGTTCTCCCTCATTTTTTCTCAACTTTTTCCTGAAGCAGCGATCGCCAGTTTTCAATTGCCTTTTCTGACCACAACCAATTCTTACTCAATTGATTGACCTGGAAATTTACCGGCTCATTAGTGATTACCGTTTGTCTCAACTTGATAGCTTCATTCAGATATTGCCTTTGTTTATCACTAGCAGGTTGACTAGATGCAGATGTATACAGCCCTAAAGCTAAACCAGCATAAGAAATTAAAGCTTCCTGAGACAGTTGCGAATTGATCGCTACTACTTCAGTAGAAGCTGTATTTTGCTGTTTGAGAGCTAAATCCAAAGCCTTAAACCAAGAGTTATTAGCTCGATTTAAATTATTTTCTGCATAGTAGGCAAATCCCAACGCATTATTATATAACAGCGAATCCGGCTGAGATTTCACAGCACTTTCCCAATAACGGCGAGCATCATCAATGCTGTATTTTTTATCTTCAGTTGAGACGAACTGCCACGCTAATCGCCCTTTAAAAAAGTTAACAGATGGATCATTGAGTTGGTTTTGCGGAACTAAATTCAGTGAAGCTTCAGCAGCCGATAGCGCACCACGATTGAGCAGTTCTTCTACCGCTACCAGACCTGCTTGTAAGTCGCCCTGGCTGATTTTTTCTGTAGCCTTAGCGGCCACAATTCCAGTAGCAGCCTGTGTAATATCCGTTTCTGGTTGACTTTTCTGGATTCGAGACTGGGTAGGAATTGGCGGTATGTCAGGTAAAGATAATCCTTGTCGATTTTGCCACCACCAAGCCAAGCCAAAAATAATCGCGAAACCTACGGTAAGCTTTCCGGCGGAACGCTGCGCGAACGTTAACGCACTGGAGATCAGACCGACAAGGGGTCGCAGTTGTTCACGGGTACGAGGCCGAGGACTTGATGGGGCTGGTGGCGATGATTTGCCTAAAGGGTAATTACTTCTATTCTCGGTAAAACTTCGAGTAGCTTCAGTTAAGATTTCTGGTATTTCTCCCCATAATTCTACTTGTTGATCCAAGGCAGCAATATCTTCCGCAACCGGATCTTCAAGAAGTTGGTTATCTCTAATCGGTTGCACAACTCCCCGATGCAGCGCTAGTTGCTCATTTGCTGCTTTTTGGCTATCTAGCTGACGAAACAGATCCGAAACTAAAGCCGAATCTTCTGCATAGTGAGGGTCATCATCAGACTCAATTTCATCAACTAAATCGCCCCAGGTTTCTTCACCTAACCAGTCTAGCCCTGAAGAATCATGACCGAAGCCAGAAGGAATCATGTCATCAATGGGTAAAGATGTATCGGTATCATCTGCCATGGCAAAATACATCGCAGTAGGATTTGCCCTCAAAGGGCGATGATGACTATACCCATTGAGTGAGTCTGCACTTAAAGATATTTCTGGAAATAACAGACCGTCAAAATCTTGTTGGAGATATAGAATCGGTAACGCCCAGTAACTCTGGTGAGAACCATAAGCAGAAATTAGTCCCTGACGTACCCGACTGACACACAAATCCACCGGATATCCCTGGCTGAGGTTGCGGTAAAACAATTGTGTCAATGTGAGCGCTACTTCATCGGGAATTCGTTCTGACATAGCCAAAACGCCCCTAATGCCGCGTCTGACTAGGCTTTCTGTTAAGTTACGTTCACCCGTCATATCTCCCACGGGGTCAGATGTAGCCGTGTATGCTCCCCAACAAGAATTAAACACAGCCATTTGAATATTATTATTAACCAGCAAGCCGGCTAAATCATCACCACTCAGAGTTTCCGTCAAGCCAGTTCTTCTACTGACAAGATAAATCTGTCCGCCATTTGGACCTAAGTTACTATGACCGGAGTAGTGTAGAACTTGGTATCTTCCTTGTTCTAAAGCTTGCGTTAATTCTTCGCGCCCTGGTTGATCTAGCAGGGTGAGTTCAATATCTGGAGAATGATTGCCACTTTCGTCAGTTTGTGAGGTTTGACGCTGAAGTTCAGCTTGGAGGTTAATAGCTTCTTGTTTGAGCAAATCGAGGCGAACTTGGTCAGGAGGGGAAGCCAACACCATCAAGACTTTCACTCCACCAGTGTCTGGTAGTGTTGGTCTGTTTCTCGATGGTAAACGAGATGTTGGCATGATTCCGCTTTGGTAGCGAGAAAAAGCAATATAAGGGCCAGTAGCCAGAGGGCGATCGCCTGCGTGCATCACTTCCCACGGCAGACGTGCTAACCTGATATCTTTTAGCCCTAAACGTAGGCGCAGTAATTGTTGGTGGTTCTGGGCAATACCTTGGGCAGTGATCCAACTGTCTCTGAGAGTGCCTTGAAAAAGTGCATTGTAAAATTGCTGTCCCAACGCCACCAGATTAACAGAGTTTCTCGCAACAGCTTCTCCCTGCAACACTGATTTTAGTGGGTCATTCATGAGATTTCCAGCAGATGCCAACCACTCAGCTACAGGCCAAGTTACCAGTTCTTCTGCCAATGGCACCCCAGGCGCGACTTGTTCCGTCCGCACCAAGTAGTCATTCTGCCCTACTGGGGTTACGGAAATGTGAAATTCCTGGGTCACAACTTTTCCTGTTCGCCTCCTAAATCTAGTTTGAAACGCGAAAGTTTCAATTCGATTTTTCGCTCCTTCTGATACTTTAGATGCATCCTGTTGCTGAATGTTTCCAAACCAAGTTATTTTGTTGCCTCGGCTCTAATTTTATCTGCATTAGCTCGCACTGGCCTAGAAAAATTTATTGGTAAATGCACCTTATTCTTCCACTCCTTTAGTCGGCTAATGCCTATTCAGGTTTTTGCATCTTTGGTAAACAACAACCATAATTGTGATAAATTTTTCCGGGAAATGGTAGATGAAGCGCGAAGATTAAATTGGTAGATGCACCCTGATAACTAACTCCCCTGACTGGCTAACACCCGTTGGGGGATTTTTTTATGCAATTCTGATAAATTTCCGGTCAATGGTAGATGAAGCACGAAGATTAAATTGGTAGATGCACCCTGATAACTAACTCCCCTGACTGTCTAACACCCGTTGGGGGATTTTTTTATGCAATTCACAGTTTTTGCTAAATTTCCGGTCAATGGTAGATGAAGCACGAAGATTAAATTGGTAGATGCACCCTGATAACTAACTCCCCTGACTGTCTAACACCCGTTGGGGGATTTTTTTATGCAATTCACAGTTTTTGATAAATTTCCGGGAAATAGTAGATATAGCACGAAGATTAAATTAGTAGATGCACCCTGATAACTAACTCCCCTGACTGGCTAACACCCGTTGGGGGATTTTTTTATGCAATTCTGATAAATTTCCGGTCAATGGTAGATATAGCACGAAGATTAAATTGGTAGATGCACCCTGATAACTAACTCCCCTGACTGGCTAACACCCGTTGGGGGATTTTTTTATGCAATTCTGATAAATTTCCGGTCAATGGTAGATGAAGCACGAAGATTAAATTGGTAGATGCACCCTGATAACTAACTCCCCTGACTGGCTAACACCCGTTGGGGGATTTTTTTATGCAATTCTGATAAATTTCCGGTCAATGGTAGATATAGCACGAAGATTAAATTAGTAGATGCACCCTGATAACTAACTCCCCTGACTGGCTAACACCCGTTGGGGGATTTTTTTATGCAATTGACAGTTTTTGATAAATTTCCGGTCAATGGTAGAGATGCTACGAAGATTAAATTAGTAGATGCACCCTGATAACTAACTCCCCTGACTGGCTAACACCCGTTGGGGGATTTTTTTATGCAATTGACAGTTTTTGATAAATTTCCGGTCAATGGTAGATGAAGCACGAAGATTAAATTGGTAGATGCACCCTGATAACTAACTCCCCTGACTGGCTAACACCCGTTGGGGGATTTTTTTATGCAATTGACAGTTTTTGATAAATTTCCGGTCAATGGTAGAGATGCTACGAAGATTAAATTAGTAGATGCACCCTGATAACTAACTCCCCTGACTGGCTAACACCCGTTGGGGGATTTTTTTATGCAATTCTGATAAATTTCCGGTCAATGGTAGAGATGCTACGAAGATTAAATTAGTAGATGCACCCTGATAACTAACTCCCCTGACTGGCTAACACCCGTTGGGGGATTTTTTTATGCAATTCTGATAAATTTCCGGTCAATGGTAGATATAGCACGAAGATTAAATTAGTAGATGCACCCTGATAACTAACTCCCCTGACTGGCTAACACCCGTTGGGGGATTTTTTTATGCAATTCTGATAAATTTCCGGTCAATGGTAGAGATGCTACGAAGATTAAATTAGTAGATGCACCCTGATAACTAACTCCCCTGACTGTCTAACACCCGTTGGGGGATTTTTTTATGCAATTCACAGTTTTTGATAAATTTCCGGTGAATGGTAGAGATGCTACGAAGATTAAATTAGTAGATGCACCCTGATAACTAACTCCCCTGACTGTCTAACACCTGTTGGGGGATTTTTTTGTTCAGTTAACAGTAACCATGATCATTCAGATGTCTTTTCCGGAAAATGGTAGTTGCAGCGCGAAGATTAAATTGGTAGATGCACCCTGATAATTAATTCCCCTGCCTGACTAACACTCACTGGGGGATTTTTTTATTCTGCGAATAGCAACTATCATATCATTAATGATAATTTTGTCCAGTGTTCAGAATAAACTCTACTCTTTAAGCTAAAAACGGGTTCTTGATAAATGCGTCCTGATACTTAACTCCCCTAGACCGCCACCACTGAGGGATTTTTTTATGTTGGGTATAACCAACATTCCCAATTGTGACAATTCTATCCGGAACATACTATTTTGTCCTAGAAAAGTTGATTGGTAGATACACCCTGATAACTAACTCCCCTGGCTGGCTGCCACCACTAGGGGATTTTTTTATTCAAGTAGAATAATAACAAATCTTGGGAAAGATTTATCCGGAGAGATGGGCTTAACCTTAGAACATTTAATTAGTAGATGCACCCTGATAACTAACTCCCATAACGGGCAAAGATTTGATGGAGTTTTTTTTAAAGTCTTCTGCCGACAGCCTTATCTCATTTGTAGATGCTTAGGTAAATATTATAACGCAATTTTATAAAAACATTCTACTGTAAATAGTTTTTTATTTCTATAATTATCATAGTTTGTTGACAAAACCTTAGTTTAAGCAATTTCTAAAAATCTGGACAAAACTACCTAACCGATGTTTAATAGTTGAGTTTTAGAGCCGGAAACGAGCTTCGTATACCCTGGTATGTCTCACTCTTGCCTTAAATGTAATCAGTTAAGACTTGAGGTGATCAGATTAGGGCTTTTTCAAGCCGCCGCATTTATGCGTGGGGTTGCTGACACTAATTTAGCTTTTGCATCCTGTCTCAGACTTCGGCTGATAGTAGCACGATTAGCTGTTTCTATAATATGCCTAAACAGAAATGACTGTCTAGATATGTTTACAAATTGTGCTAATTCCCTACTTCGTTAGCAACCTCCGCACTGATAAGGTTGTCAAAATACTCTGAGTGTCTATCACACTTTCTAGGTTACTTTACCCTGATACCTTTAGCCTTAAAGCTTACCAGTACTGCATTTTTGCATTACTTTTTGGAGTTGCCTTAGTTATCGCCTAGCTATTATGCAAAACTACATTTTGTAGATGTATTAATTGTAGTTTTATAAATAATATCATAATTTTCAAGTAAATATCCAGATTTTTTTTGGCTAGCTTTGACCCTTTCACAAGCTGGGGGATCACATGAAACCCCACCCCTAGCCCCTCCCCGCAAGCGAGGAGGGGAACAAGATTTTCGCTTAAATCTGATTTTTAGGGCTGGAAACTCTCTTTGGTTCAGGATGTGTGTACACCGTAGCCCTTTGGGAGAAGGGGAGGAGTTGCAGGCGGTGAGGTTATTTCTATGCAGCTTCATATTAAATGGGTATAACTATCCTACAAATAATTGCGATCGCTTAACTACAGAAATATTTCCGCCGATGTTTGCTCAAAGCATTAATTTTTTCTAGAATTTGATTGTGGGTTATTGAAAATATGGTAGCCTCCCTAAAGCTTATATGCACATAGCCTCATGAGTTTAGCTGTTATTAAATTTTCTTCCGAAGAGTGCGGTATCTGCCACAAAATGTCTTTTTATGACCAAAAGGTGGCTGAAGAACTGGGTTTGCAATTTATCGATGTAAAAATGCAAGATACGGCTAGTTACCGTAAGTATCGAAAAGTTTTGTTGTCTCAGTATCCAGATAAATCAGAAATGGGATGGCCGACTTACATTATCTGTGAATCTCCAGAAGGAGAATTTCAGATTAAAGGTGAAGTCAAAGGCGGTCATCCTAAAGGTGAGTTTAGAACTCGTCTACAAGACGTTCTCAATTCGGCGGATAGTTAAAAGTCCTACACTAACTCAAATGATTTGACTTCCAGGACAGGTGCCTATCATGGCCATGGTCATGACATCTTCACGTACCTGTCCGGTAATTTTTGCCGTTTGTCCGGCTTTGAGCAAGTTTTTGTCAGCACCTCTGAGGATTTCGTAAGTATTACCCTCGTCTGTGACTAACGCCCAAGCGCCAGTACCAATATCTCGGCGTTCGATTTTACCTGTAACTGTAATGCTCATATTTTAGGGAGTGGGGAGTAGGGAGTGGGGGAAGAGGCAGGGGAGCAGGGAGCAGGGAGCAGGGGGGAGTTAGAAGTTACTTTAAACTTCCGGTTACTTAACAACCGCTCTTCTTCTCCTCTGCACCCTGTACCCTGCCCCCTTTCCTATTTTCATTCCTTCTTATGTTGTTTGAGTTTCGGTTTTTAATGCTAAACGCGCTAGTCCATAACAGAGTACGGCGTTGGTGATGAGGAAACTCCGCGCTAGGTAGCTACTTCCTAAGCCCCAAACTGTTGGGTCGTAAATGGCACTAACTGTTAAAAATGCGGCAAAGCCTAAGCTCGAACCAATGGCAAACCATTTCCAGCTAGGATGTCCTAAGAATAATGCTATTAAGACTACGGGAATTAAGACGCTGGCAAATATGGGATTTAAGGCGTTCGTTCCTTGGAGGGTGTTTCCTAGTTCGGGAATGGAACTGCCTAAAATTCGGAATGGCCATTGGGGTAGGTCAAAGATATATAATCCGCGCAGGAAGAATAAACCAGAACTACCGGCTATTAAGCCACTGGATAAAGACCAACTCCAGGCGAAGGGGAAGTAAACTCGCAAAAACCAAGCCAGGAGATAGGAACCGAATACCATCATTAGCTTCGGTATGAGTGCTACTGCACCGCCATCAATCCAAAAGCGGGGGTTGAGATAGCCGTTATCTCTTAACCACCGGAAGAAGTCTTGGAAACTGATTTGTCCTTGTGTGGCGAGTTTTACTGCTGCTTCGGCGTTAAGTTGTCCCGCACCATAATAGTTGAAGCTATCTTCTTGGATAACTCGTGCTGACTGCTTGAGGACTTTTAATATTTCGTCTGGTTCTGTGACTCCAGATGCTTTAATTAATGCTGCTACACCTGCAACGTGGGGGGAAGCCATGCTGGTTCCCTGGAGTCCCAGAAATACTCCTTCGTTGTTGTTGTCGGGGTCGATGGTTTCTTGGAGAATTGTCCCGGCTTCACTACCACCAGGGGCTGAAATATCTACGCCTGCGCCAAAGTTGGAATAGGCGGCTTTTTCTCCGTCTGGACCAAATGCAGAAACGCCAATGACGTGGGGGTAACGTGCGGGATAACTTGCGCCATTGGCATTTTCGTTGCCGGCTGCTGCTACAATTGTTACGCCTTTGTTATGGGCGTAGTCGATGGCTTGCTTCATTAATTGGCTTTCACCACCGCCGCCTAAGCTCATATTAATTACGTCTGCACCGTTGTCGGCAGCGAATTTAATTGCTTCGGCTATGTCGGCGACGGTTCCGCCACCGTAGGCGCTGAGGACTTTTAAGGGCATAAGACTGGCTTCGTAGGCAATGCCGGCTACGCCGTAGGTATTATTGGTGGCTTGGGCTATGGTGCCGGCGACGTGAGTACCGTGTCCGTTATCGTCTGTGGCTTCTTCGCGATCGCTCACAAAATCATACCCTTTCACAAATTTCGTGTCTACCAAGTCACGGACGCGTGTTATCCCGGTGTCAATGACAGCTACTGTTACGCCGCTACCTTTGGTTTGAGTCCATGCGCCTTCTATGCCGATGTTGTGTAGGTTCCACTGTTTGCTGTAATATTGGTCGTTGGGGCCAATTAATGCCGGATTTGCTTGATTATCTGGAGATTGCAAAATCTCTTCAAACCAAATTGCTTCAGCTGGTAGAGGAATCTTTCTATAGATGTAATTTGGCTCGATTAATTGGATAAATTCGGCGAATGGAGATTTTTTCAGTTTTTTCAGTCGCTGGCGATCGCCTTCAATAATATACACATTATCTGACGCTGAAAATTGATTGTCTAATCGGGGTGTAACGTTGTATTCTTGAGCGATCGCTTGTAAATTCTGCTGTATTACCTCTGCGGGAATATCTTGGCGAAAATCTAGCACAATCGTCTCAAACTCGCCTTTAGCTGCTAAACCCTGAAAATTCAGGAATCCAAATACAGCAGCCCCCAGCCCGATGACAAACAAGCACAATAATATAAGTCTTTTCATATTAACTGATCACCGCTTTTTGCCAGTTTTCCCACTACCATAACTTATCTTCATGCCTGATTGGTGACTTTGGACAATTTTTACTCAAGATTGAGGACTGTTTAAACAATGGAACGTGGTCTATTATGGTTGCCTTTGCTATTTGCGTTTTTCTGGTTGGCTTGGCAAGGCTCAAGGGAGTACCAGAAGCTGGAAGCATATCGTGTTTGGGCGGAGCAATTTGATAAATCCAAATATGATATTTATGCTGTATTGGGTCTAAAAGATTACAATATAAGTTGGGGAAAACCCACAACTAAAGGTCCGATTAAATTAGAAACTTTTTCTTTGCTAGATGTTAAAGATATACGTCTTTTGGTAGATGAAAAAGTAGTAGAAGTAGAAAATTATCCCCAAAAAGGTCGCGTCATTGAGTTGGAATTTCTCTTGTCTGAATCCCAGTTTGTACGCATTCCATTTACAGAAGTTCCTCTAGCTGCAAAATGGGGTAAGTATTTGCAGGGCGTATGGCAAGGTTTAAATACGGAACAAAATCAGTAGTCTTTAGGGAAATTTAGATTTTTTAACGTTTGCATAGCGCATACCACCAAGTACGCTAGAAATCTAGAAAGATTCCCGACTTCTTGAAGAAGTCGGGGATTTGAATCTCTCCAATCAGTAATTTTAATCATGAAACTTTTCATCCCATTTTTCGGTACTTTTTTATTACTCAATTCCTGCGCTTCCGTATCTAATAATTCTGCTCAGACAAATAATGTTGTTAAACCGCAAGTCCAAAGTTGTCCCCAGGAAACAGTTGTGGCTTTACCTGTTACCCAGCCGGATGAAAATTTCTCTGATAGGTTTGATTTCCATATTTACAATATTTTAGCAGATGCTGATACTCTCAAGTTTCAATCTTTAAAACAGGATTTTGTTTTTTGTCGGGGTAATAATACCTTGACGGTACAACCTGGAACTTTAGCCAAGAATTTGCTGCCACCAAGTGACTATGTAAAATTAGCCGCAGAGTTAGTAAATCCCAGATTAAAAAATATTGATTTTCAGGGTAAAACTTATCAATATCGAGTTTTGAGAGAGCCGCCATTTTCCTTGGATGAAAATAATCTGATTACCAGAGAGAAGGAACCAAAACCAGCAGAGGATAAAGTGGTATTTGAGTTAATTACTCCAGATAATCAAAGCTCTCAAAAACAAACACTATATACTCTTGAGGATTTACAAGCAGCAGCATCGGGAAGTCAATTAGGTTTCCCTCGCATTACCAGTTCTATAACTTATGGAGAAAGAATTTGGTGGACAATTTCTTTCGAGCAAGGTGAAGGTAATAATGGCCTTCCTACTATTCTTAATTATGATCCGCAGACGAATAAGTTTACTTTAATTCAACCAAAAGAATTGGAGTTTACACAAATTACTGATTTGTCTATTACAGGAGATGTCAAGAGTCCGACTTTGTGGATGGGGACTCAACTTAGTGGCGAAGGAAATCCCTACCTTCCTGCAAAAGGACTAGTTGCTTATCGTCCTGATTTGCAAAACCCTAATTCTGGTTCTTTGACTGCATATACTGTTCATAATAGCCCTTTAGTGGGGGCAATTCCTGACAAACTGCGGTTAGAAAATGAGCTACTTTGGGTGAGTACAGCTAACGGTATTTGTCAAGTAAAATGGCAAACTGCTGATAATTCTGATAGTTGGAATTGTTGGCGATTTGCAGCAATGGCTAAACTACCCACCGAGGAATTACCGCTTTACAGTACATCGATTAATAAAACTCCGGCTGTTTCTTTATCTGCAAAAAATGGGGAAGAAACTTTAGAAGTTTTGTGGTGGAGTCTGGTTGATTTTCAGACTCGTAAAGGACGTTATGAGGTGAGATATCCTCAAGGTTTTACAGCAAATCTGAATGAGGGTGCAAGTCTTTATGAGTTTCCCATCTCTTTGCCACCAGGAAAACCCCCCGTTAGTTGGCCTGGTTTTCTTTGGCATTGGAATGGAGAAGACTTTGTGCGAGGATGGGATGAAGTATCTGGGAATTTCGTCGGTGGTGGTCCCCAAGGCGTTGGTTCTGGAGAATTTTCACCCGATGCTCCCATGAATTGGAATGCCATGCGTGGCGATTTAGAGTTACTTGAGCTTTCTAGCGAATCTACTAGGTTAAAATATTACTCTGGTTGGGTTGATGAAACCAAGCTTCAACCTTACTTAACAGTAGTCCCCCAAGAACTACCGCCAAATCCCAAACCCAATCCTTTGGCAGCAAAAGTCAAGCAAATATCACCTCAACCATAATTTCTATGAACGCTGACATCACCTCTAAAGTACCTGTGGCTTTAACCATTGCTGGTTCAGATAGCGGTGGCGGTGCGGGTATTCAAGCAGATTTACGTACCTTTGCTTTTCACTGTGTCCACGGTACGAGCGCTATTACCTGTGTGACGGCACAAAATACTTTAGGGGTGGCGCGGGTTGATGCTATGTCCACAGAGGCGGTGATAGCCCAAATTCAAGCTGTGGTGGAAGATATTGGTGTGCAAGCTGCGAAAACTGGAATGTTGCTGAACCAGGAAATTATCTCTGCTGTCGCCCAGCAAGTGGAAGCATTGCAAATTAATAACTTAGTTGTTGACCCGGTGATGGTATCACGCACAGGGGCGCAACTCATTGATGATGATGCGGTGAAAACTCTGCGTTATGCCCTTTTACCTAAAGCGGTTATTGTTACACCAAATCGTTACGAGGCGCAGATTTTAAGCGGTTTACCGATTAATAGTTTAGATGAGATGCGGGCGGCGGCTCAAGTCATACACCGAAATCTCAAGGTAAAAGCCGTCTTAGTCAAGGGTGGCGGGATGCAGGGTAGTTTGCGTGGGATTGATATCTGGTTTGATGGGGAAAAACTGGAAACTTTGATTACGAAGCAAGTGGAGACGAAAAATACCCACGGTACTGGTTGTACACTATCAGTCGCGATCGCGGCAAATTTGGCGATGGATATGGACTTGTGGCCAGCCGTACAACAGGCAAAGGAGTATGTTACGACTGCACTCAGTTACGCCCTCAATATTGGCAAAGGACAAGGGCCTGTGGGACACTTTTTTCCACTGTTACAAAATTAACTCTGAGAAATGCAGATTTAATCAGATATAAAACCTCACCCTACGGTGTACACACATCCTTATCCAAGGGTTTTAACCCACTCCCTACTCCCTACTCCCCACTCCCCAGCTATAAATCAAAAATCTTTGCTCTCTGGGCATTTTTCTATTATTCTTGGGCTAGTTTCAGGGGGGACTATACTTTGATAATATCTCTGTACGAACTCATAAATTAAATTTTTGATACCAACTTATCTATGCAAACAACCCCAAATTCTGTTCACCACAATTCAGCCAAATTACCAAATTCTCAACCCTACCCAACGTCCGTACCACTGTATGTATACCGGGAATTAGCAACAGAATTACAGTCAACACAAGCAAAATTAGATACAGTTACTAGCCAAAATCACCAACTAGAGCAAGAAAATCAATTACTCCGCCAAGAAATTACCAAAGTTGTTCAGTCTTTTTCACACTTGCAAAAATTTGTAGATTCTAGTCCTCAACCGCGTCATCCCCAAGCCACCCATGCTGCTGGTGAAGTGAAAAGTCCAGCCACAGCAGCCCGTCCACGTCAGCAGGTTTTTCATCAGCGTCCGCCCGTCGTTCAGGAAACAAGCCATTATTCTGAGTTCTCTGCACCTGTGGAAATGAGTCCCCCGATGCCAGAAACATTTTTTATAGAAGAGCAAGAGGTCAATTATTATCCCCAGACGAAAAAAGAAGTCAAAGAATTTAGTGGCTGGTGGTTAGCTATCACTATCTTGTTAATCATGCTAACTGCTTTTGGGGCTGGGTATTTGATTGTGCGTCCCTTGTTGGCAGATCAAAATCGTTAGTTGACCTCACATATCTGACTGCGGCCATAACTTAGCTTTTTCTAATCATTTATTTTTGAGTTACAAAAATTACATCCAAAAACTTCACCAAAATCTCTGCGCCGAATCAGATATATTTCGGTAGGGCGCATACAGTTTAAAAAAAGTGACAATTTTTACATATTTTTTGAAAATAGCGTTAATGGTGAAGGTGTCTGACATTATATCTGCTTAAATTGATAAACGAAGCTATGAGAAGTTAAGGAGTCAAGATCATGAAAAAAGTAGAAGCAATTATTCGCCCTTTTAAGCTTGATGAAGTAAAAATTGCTTTAGTCAACGCTGGTGTTGTCGGCATGACCGTTTCTGAAGTCCGGGGGTTTGGACGGCAGAAAGGGCAAACAGAACGCTATCGGGGTTCTGAGTACACCGTTGAGTTTCTGCAAAAACTGAAAGTGGAAATCGTGATTGAGGATAGCCAGGTTGATATGGTGGTGGACAAAATTATTGCTGCGGCGCGCACAGGCGAAATTGGCGATGGCAAAATTTTCATCTCGCCTGTAGAGCAAGTTGTGCGTATTCGGACTGGGGAGAAGAATACAGAAGCCGTTTGAGTATTGGCTGCTGTTCAGTAGCTCAACCTCATTAAAGGTCAGATTTAGTGGCGTGACCATCTGAAAATAGTACTTGAGTTTAAAAGTAATAAACTGCCGATAAACGCGCCATTAAGGACAATCAATGTTTTTGATGAAAGCACTGTTTTAGATGTGTCATGTCACTACAATTTTGTGATTTCCAGTCATCGATGATGAGCGGGCAAAGATGCCCGCTTCACAAGAAGTTTTGGCATATTTTTTTTATTTATAAAAATTGGCAGGTGTACAAAGCAGGTAGCAAGCTAGTTGAGAATGATATAGCGGTTATCAGTTAAGTGAGATACAAGAACCCCACCCCCAACCCCCTCCCCGCAAGCGAGGAGGGGGCTATGATGTACTTCATTGAAGTGAATACCGCTATATCGCCAATTAAATGAATGTCAAGTATTAGTAAGCAAAATTGAGTTTAATATACAATACTTTATGTTTATATATTAATATAAATTGCGTAATGTCACGTTTTTTGCAAGCTCCTCATAATTCTTCATTACACTTGAGATATAAATAGTTTTTTTAATGCCGATGGGCTGATTAATTCATAGCCCTGATTTTCAACCCACAGCTTTTGGTTATGAGGATTGTAGAATATTATGAATTACTGTCCTTGTTGTTCAGGATTACTTTTGCCGCATATACGTGTTTCGGGATTTGCTTGGTTTTGCCGTCATTGTTGGCAAGATATGCCCGTATTTTATCTGGAAAATCCTAGTTCTCTGGAAAAGGCTTTTGCTGAACAGTTAGCTGAAAAAATTCAGCATAGAGAAAATAATCAGATCATTTATGCCAGTAAAGGTAAAACTATTACTGGCTGGATTGGAGTAAAAGATGTGCCAGTTTAATAGACATTGACTATGCGTCTGCGGTGAACGCTTGTAGGGACAATTCATAAATTATCCCTATTAGCCAACATCCCAATATTTGGAGGATACCAGGCTCTGAAAACTTGCAATTATCTCAAGTTAGGTAGACTATTATAGTCATCCGATTTGATTAGTGAAAAAATCTAAGTATGTGTAGTGGCGTGGCAAGGCTAAAATGTTGCCACGCCAGTAGGGTGTGTTATGGCTTTAGCCTAACGCACCAAGACCTGGAAGACGGTGCGTTACACTTCGTGATAACACACCCTACGTGTGTTTCATAAATCAAAGATGAGTCCTATATAGCGTTTTCTACTTTAGTAGGTACTTGAACCCCAAGCCCCTCCGGTGCAAGCGAGGAGGGGGCTATGATATAGCTGATATGATTAGGAATTGATATATAGAATCTTGGATTTACCAAATTAATAAAAAAAGCGACTCATATTTAAAACCCCCGAATTAATTCGTGGGTTTTTTCTCGGAATTGTTTGTGTAACTGGCTTCAACCAAATTAATAATTACATGATCAATCTTCTTCCCATGTTTCACTACTCAATAGGTCAATAATCCTATCTCTGAGCAAGAATTCATGCTTTTCTAGCTCTGTCTCAAACAATATCCAGTCACGATTGGGAACGTATCTACATAGGGAGTAAATTGGCTGTTGACGGTCAAGAAGTCCCTTTTTGACCAGTTCACGAGCTTCTTCCCTAATCACCCCAATATCATATCTAACAGCAGTATCCATAGCTCATTATTTTGCTTTTGCTCAAGGAATTGATATGTAACACAATATTTTTTTTGGCTCTGTCTTTAACTTATCAAAAAAAATCGGGGAAATTGTGAAGAATCAAAACATTTCAACTTCTGAGAGCCATGTTCTTCTCTAATACTAAGTTGCAGTTGCAAAGGCCATGCCTTGATGAGTCTAGCTGAGATAAACTCTATGTTTATACACTTTGCTCAGAATCGCATATTTAAACACGAATTGGTATCAGTCTTTAGGTAGACCCCTCGAAAAGAATAAAGAAAAAAATCGACGCGGTTTTTTCCCGAAAAATATTATTACCACAAGAGGATGTATATTGCCTACTGGGTGATGTACCTCTTGGCTAAGTCAAGAATAAAGGACACATTTGAGTCGTCATGCTGAGTTTGTGGTGTATCTTCGATTTAGAAAGCCAATTAGAAAAAAATTAGACTATACTAATCCGGTTTGATTTCTGCATTTATTTGCGTAGGTGGGGAGTGGGGAATAACCTTTTTGTGTTATGTCGAGATTGTCAGCGCATAGCGCAGGCTACACCAACAAAAATTAGATAGGAGTCCTATATGTTTCTGGATATTGACAAGGTTCGCTCATATTTTCCTGCCCTGGCTGGAAATTGGACTTTTTTTGATAATGCTGGGGGGTCACAAACTCTGAAAAAAGTAGTAGATAGAATTAGTGAATTTCTCTTGAATACTAATGTCCAATTAGGGGCTTCTTATGAAGTTTCTCAACTAGCTGGCGCAAGGGTGGCTTTGGCTAATCAGGGAATGGCGACGTTAATTAACGCCAAATCAGCAAATGAAGTGGTGATGGGTTCATCCACTACCATGATGTTAAAAATACTGTCACTGTGTTTGAGCCAAACTTTTACACCTGGGGATGAGGTTATTGTGACTAATTGTGACCATGAAGCTAATATTGGGGCTTGGGTGGCGCTGGAAAAGCAAGGAATTAAAGTTAAGGTTTGGTTAATTCGCCCGGATACTTTAGAATTGCATTTAGAGGACTTAGAAGTATTAATGAATCAGCGCACAAAATTAGTGGCTTTGACTCATGCTTCTAATGTTTTGGGAACTATCAACCCGATTAAGGAAATTACTGCCTTTGTCCATGAACGGGGGGCGATGGTTTGTGTGGATGGTGTGGCTTATGCACCACATAGATTAATTGATGTTCAAGATTTAGATGTAGATTTTTATGTTCTGAGTTGTTATAAAGTCTATGGTTCTCACTGTGCTTTGCTTTATGGAAAAGAAGCACATTTATTGAGAATGCCGGGACTGAACCATTATTTTATTGAGCAGTCTGATATTCCTTATAAATTTCAGTTAGGAAATCTGAATTTTGAATTAACTTATGGAATGTTGGGTTTATGTGATTATCTGAGTGAATTAGCACAATTACATTATGGTGATGAAACTGCACCTGCACTTAGAAGTCAAATGGCGCAGGTATTTGATTTGATGAGTGTACATGAGGAGAATTTGAGCGATCGCCTGCTACAATACCTGAACAGTCAGCCTAAAATTCGCATCATTGGTAAATCAACAGCGCATCGTCAATCGCGTGTGCCGACGATATCTTTTGCCGTTGACGGCATTCATAGTTCAACTATTCCCCCCAAAGTTGATTCTGCTTATATTGGCATTCGCTACGGCGATTTTTATGCTAAACGCCTGATTGAATATTTGGGTTTAGCCTCTCAAGGTGGAATCATCCGTGTCAGTATGGTACATTACAACACCCTTGAGGAAGTTGACCACTTAATTGAAGCTTTTGAACGAGTTTTAATTTAACTTTTGGCATATCTTGCACCAGGCGACTAGAAGTCGCGGCTACACAGGCAAAACCCACCTACGTGGGTTGAAAACCTTGCTGTTAGTCCGCGTAGGCGGACTTCCCTCTGGGAAGACGCTCCGCGTCATGTTTGTATAGCCGCGTTCGCCCTTGGCGTTGCGTTAGCAATATTCTAATCGCCAGGGCTAGGTGCAAGATGTGAGTTTTGGTATTTGCCGGAGTGCTAACTGATTCGCTAGGCTATAACTATCCTATTTATTCTTAGCTGTGCTATGGATTTTGAAGGCAAAGCCACCGCCCCAATTCCTACGGAAAATCTGGAATTTGCTCAACCGAGTCCGACTCGTCAGCCACTGGAATGGCTGCGATTTACTGAGGCTGTGTTACGTCGCCCTACTGTAGCGGCATTGACACCTATATTACCGCCAAAACTCAGTCAGAAATTGCAAGTAGCTTCCACTGTAGCTGATGAATCTTTGCAGGAACTGGCAGAAATTAATCTAGAGGAAATTAGCGACTTTGAACTGCGTCCAGCCCGGATTTATATTGGTTTAAGCTTTGTGGGTTTTGGGGCGTTGATGATACTTGTGCTGCTGCTTTATTTGAACACTTTGCATCCACCACTCAATACTATTGAGCAAATGCGCCAATATTGGTATGCCTACGTTTGGTTTGTCAGCTTGGGTGTAACAGGAATGTTTATTCTGGGTAGAGAAGCGATGCGTCCCATTGCCAAAACCCATAAAGTTAAAAAACATTAAAATTTATTTTCTATTGTTCCCATTTGTAAATGTTTCTGCTAATAGGATAAAAGCAGCAAAAATCTGTTGTTGAAAAAGAAAAAAAAGAGAATATTTAAAATCCTGGGATTTCAAGGGAAATATCGCACTAAGCGGTGAATTCAAATATTTGCTAAATCGGAAAAATGAACTATTTATTTGAATATCTCAATGGAAAAAGACAGGGAGTGATAAAATTATATAGAATATATTTATATCATCAATAAATATATTAAATTCATTTGAGAAAATTTGGCGATCGCTATCGGCAAAGAAACTATGACACAGAGGCTAGAGAATGCCCAAAATTATCCACCTCGCTTTGCTAATGCTAGCTTCGATATTGTGGCCATAGCATCTTCGGCTGGTGGGTTGACTGCCTTGACGACATTACTATCAACATTACCAAAAAATTTTACTGCCGCGATCGCACTGGTGCAACATCTGGCTCCCCAGCATCGTTCACTAATGTCAGAGATTTTAACTCGACACACTGCCCTTAAAGTCAAGCAGGCACAAGAAGGAGACTGTCTGACCCCCGGAACAGTTTACATTGCGCCACCTGATTATCATTTATTGGTCAACAGCGATGGCACACTGTCTTTATCCCAGTCAAAACCAATACATTATCTCCGCCCCTCGGCTGATGTGTTATTTGAATCAGTGGCAGCTAGTTACAAAAACCGCGCGATCGCTATTGTCTTGACGGGAACAGGTAAAGACGGAGCCAGGGGAGTAGAGGCTATCCATAAAATGGGCGGTACTGTCATTGCTCAAGACAAAAAAAGCAGCGAATTTTCTGGGATGCCAAATGCGACCATTAATACTGGTAATGTAGATTTTATTTTACCTTTGGATGAGATATCAGCCACTTTGGTATCTTTAGTGATGAATTAACGCACATTAGGCAGAAAAAAATCAGGAGCATGGGGGGCAAAAAGCTTTCCCCTTATTCCTGTGTCCCCCACTCCCACTCCTATCTATGACTTCCGCAGAAAACAATCCTGAGTTTGAAAATTTACTTACTTATCTCAGACAAAGCCGGGGCTTTGATTTTACAGGATATAAGCGTTCAACGTTGATGCGTCGGGTACGCAAGCGAATGCAATCTTTGAGTATTGAAAATTTTGAGGATTACTTAGACTACTTAGAAGTTTATCAAGACGAATTTAATCAACTGTTTAACACGATTCTGATCAATGTTACTGCCTTTTTTCGAGATACTTCAGCCTGGGAATACTTAGCAGAGCAAGTGTTACCCAATATTGTGTCGCGAAAAAATCACTCTGACCAAATTCGGATTTGGAGTGCTGGTTGTGCCTCTGGAGAGGAAGCTTACACTTTAGCCATGCTGATGGCGGAAATTTTGGGAGCCGAAGAATTTCGCCAACGGGTAAAAATTTATGCCACAGATGTAGATGAAGAAGCTCTGAATCAAGCCCGTCAAGCTGTGTATTCAGCCAAGGATGTCCACCTAGTACCACAGGAACTGAGAGAGAAATATTTTGAGCCTATAGGAAATAACTATGTTTTTCGCCAAGATTTGCGCCGTTCAGTGATTTTTGGTCGTCATGATTTGCTGCAAGATGCGCCAATTTCTCGTTTAGACTTGCTAGTATGTCGCAATACACTGATGTATTTTAACTCTGAGACTCAGGGGCGAATTATGGCGCGGTTTCATTTTGCGCTCAATGATACCGGGTATCTTTTCTTAGGGAAAGCAGAGATGCTATTAATACATTCTAATTTATTCACTCCCGTAGATTTAAAAAATCGCATATTTAGCAAAGTATCAGTAGCGAATTTACGCGATCGCCTGCTAATTATGGCAAATACAGTCGAGGAAGAATCTAACCATCGATTATCTCGGCATACCCGGCTGCGAGAGATGGCTTTTGATTCGGCATCCATCGCCCAAGTAGTAGTGGATATCAATGGTACACTGGTACTAATGAATGGACAAGCTCGGACTGTGTTTGCGCTTTCACCCAAAGATTTAGCTCGTCCTTTTCAGGATTTAGAACTTTCTTATCGACCATTAGAACTGCGATCGCTCATCGAACGAGCTTATGCAGAACGCCGTACTATCACCTTGACAAATGTTGAGCGCTATTTATCCAATGCAGAAATGCAATATTTGGATGTGCGAATTATACCTTTGATAGATGTTGACAATTCTCTTCTAGGTGTAAGTATTGCTTTTCATGATGTCACCCGGTTTATTCAACTCCAAGAAGCGTTACAACGCTCTCGACAAGATTTAGAAACGACTAACGAGGAACTGCAATCTACTAATGAGGAATTAGAGACTACCAACGAAGAACTGCAATCTACTAATGAAGAATTGGAGACTACTAACGAAGAACTTCAGTCTACCAATGAAGAATTGGAGACAATGAACGAAGAACTGCAATCTACCAATGAAGAATTGCAAACAATTAATCACGAACTCAGCGAACGCACCACAGAACTCAACCGCACTAATCTTTTTTTAGTGAGCATTCTCAAAAGTCTCCAAACGGGAATCATCGTGATTGATAAAAGCTTTAATATCTTAGTTTGGAATTACATGGTGGAGGATTTATGGGGGTTAAGAACAGAAGAAGTATTAGGAAAACCCTTATTTAGTCTAGATGTGGGTCTACCCCTGGAGCAACTGCGAGCGCCTATCCGCGATTCTCTCTCTGGGAAAGAAAAGTTCCAAGAAATGATTTTAGATGCTACTAATCGCCGGGGGAGACAAATAAAATGTTATGTCGCTATTACTCCGTTGTTTGGTACAGAAATGGAAGGCGCAGTGTTGATGATGACGGATGTAGAGCGAGTCAAAAGTATGATCTCCAGTAAGGAAATAGCCCAAAGGCGACAACAACAGGAATAGGAGAAAACAATGCTTAGGGATAATTTAGAAAAGGCGATCGCCGGGGCGCATCAGCGACTAGAAAATTTATCTGGGCGTGCTAGTCAAATAGGAGAGCCGGATGCTTCTATGGAACTAGTACAAGAAGCGATTACTGAAACTGCAATTTCTTTAGAAGAACTCCACGTCTTGGCTGAAGAGCTAACACAACAAAACCGGGAATTAGTCAATACCCGCCATCTTGTAGAAGCAGAACGCCAGTCTTACCAAAATTTATTCAATTTTGCCCCCGATGGATATTTAGTTACTGATGTGACTGGGGTAATTCAAGAAGCTAATTTTGCTGCGGCCAAGTTACTGAATGTCCGCCAGTCTTACTTAATCGGTAAACCCTTAGCTGTGTTTATCGAGCAGACAGAATTGCCAAAATTTCGCGCCTTGATCTTGGAATTGCGGCTGCAAAAACAGAAACTGACAAAAGAGTTACGTATATCTCACAATGAAGGTGACACAGACTTTCCATCTGAAGTGACGGTTGCTCTGACTGAAGGTAATTCTGAGGGCAAAAAAGAGAGCTTGCGATGGCTATTTCGGGATATTAGCGATCGCCTCGAAGCACAGCGAAAAATCTCTGAACAAGCGGCACTCTTAGATATTACTACAGATGCCATTCTGGTGAGAGATTTACACAATCAAATTTTATATTGGAATAAAGGCGCGGAAAAGATTTATGGCTGGCGCGCTGGGGAAGTTCTAGGAAGGAATGTTTGGGAAATTTTGTATCCAGAAAATTCACCTCAACTGACAGTAGCATTAAAAACTGTTTTAGAGCATGGTTCATGGTTGGGAGAGTTACAAAAAATCACTAGGAATGGTAAGCCGATCATCATTCATAGCCGTTGGACAATTATGTATGATGCCGCAGGTTTACCCAAATCTATCATGAGTGTTGATACTGATATCACGGAGAAAAAACAACTAGAAACCCAGCTTCAGCGCGCCCAACAATGGGAAAGCCTCGGTACTCTGACGAATGCGATCGCTCATGACCTGAACAATATCTTTTCGCCGATGATGATCGTGGCGCAACTTTTGCCACTCAAACATCCCCAGTTGAGTGAAAGTTCCTTAGAAATGCTCAAGTTATTGGAAACTAATACTAAAAAGGGAACTGATTTAGTCCAACAAATTCAGTCATTCACCAACAAATTTCCCGAAAAAGGCGCAACTGTTTCAGTTTCACATCTCCTCAAAGATGTTGAGCAGACAATCAAAGGCATATTTCCGCAATCTATCGAAATTGATACAGATATACCTTCAGATATAGAAATGGTTTTGGGAAATCAAACCCAACTGCATCAAGTATTGATCAACATATTAATGAATGCTCGTGATGCCATGCCCCAAGGTGGTAAACTGCGAATCTCTGGGAATAACGCCTTCATTGATGAAAGCTTTACAAAAACGCGTCTCAGCGCCAAAGTTGGTAACTACGTAGTGATTACAGTTAGTGATACCGGAATTGGCATGACTCCAGAAGTCATTGAGCAGATTTTTGAACCATTTTTTACTACCAAAGAAAATGGTAAATTTACTGGTTTAGGTTTATCCACAGTGCTGGGGATCATCAACAGCTACGGCGGTTTTGTGGAAGTATCCAGTCAAGTAGGAATTGGTAGCCAATTCCAAGTTTACCTGCCCACTAGCAAAAGCAGCACTCCTTCCATAGTAGAGCAGACCAAACTGCCCACAGGCAAAGGAGAATTAATCTTAGTTGTAGACGAAGAAGCGGCAATTACGCAAATAACTAAAACCACATTAGAGATTTACAACTACAAAGTATTAATTGCTGACAATGCAATTGAAGCCCTCACACTTTATACCCAACATCAGCAGGATATTAAACTGGTGTTGATCGATATGATGATGTCGTCAAGGGCTGGGGGAACTACGATTCGCACCTTGCAAATTATGAACCCCCAGGTAAAAATTATAGCTATGAGTGGACTAGCGGCGGCTGAAGCCTTAGCACAAGCCACTGTCACCGGGATTCAAGGATTTTTAGCAAAACCTTTTACCGCCGATCAATTATTAAACTCCATACATGATGTCCTGGTGGCGGGGACTGGATTGAATTAATTAAGAAAAATGAAGATAATCAAACCGATCACCAACTGGTTAGAAACCCGTTTTATTGCCCCTGCTTATGCTGGCTGGGTATTAGCAGGAATTGCGATTTGTTTTTTTGGAGCCGCAGTTAATACCATGGCTGGCTGGCTGTATGCTATTAGCGGCGTTAGTTTTGCCCTTTTAGGTATAGCAGCTTTTTTACCACCGCGATCGCTTGTCGGTTTAGTAGTCAAACGTCGCCCCATCCAACCCGTATCAGCAGGCGATGAATTGACCATAGAATTAGAAATCTGCAATCAAACACAGCACCCTGTCAGCTTGTTGCAAGTGGAAGATATATTACCTTATGTCTTAGGGAAACCAGTAAAAACCGCAATTGAGACAATTAACAGCCAAAGCAGTTACCGTTGGGTATATGATCAACCAACGCCGCAACGGGGAATTTATCGCTGGCAGACAGTAGAATTGGGTACTGGTGCGCCTTTAGGATTGTTTTGGTGTCGTCGTCAACGTCAGAGTGCAGCCACCGCCATTGTCTATCCCACCGTGTTACCTTTAGCTACCTGCCCCCTAGTGGATGAAATGGGGCAAGAAGAGAGCAAAAGAGGCGATCCCCGTGGTAGACCTTTGCAGACAGCCACTTCCGGGTTAGTGCGATCGCTGCGTCCATATCGCGTCGGTGATCCCACTCGTCTGATTCATTGGCGGACCAGCGCCCGCTACGGGGAATTACGGGTGAGAGAATTAGAAATAGTTACAGGTGGACAAGAGATCATTATTGCCCTAGACAGTGCCGGGAATTGGGAAGCAGATCACTTTGAGCAAGCAGTAATTGCCGCAGCATCATTGTACTTTTATGCACAACGCCAGCAAATGCAAGTGCAATTATGGACAGCATCCACAGGTTTAGTTAAAGGTGAACGTGTAGTTTTGGAAGCCTTAGCCGCAACCAGATATCAAGAAGACATTAGTACCAGGAATGACCACAGCAACGCCTTAATTTGGCTGACTCAAAACCCCTCAAGCCTAACTTCCCTACCAAAAGGCAGTCGTTGGGTATTGTGGCCAAATCTCACTTCACCAGCCGAAGACACCATAATTAATGGGGATTATCCTGGTATTCTGGTGCAGAACGAACAAGACTTACAACCGCAACTGCAAAAATCAATGCGTTAATATTGACATACTCACCGACGTTCTACGTCGGTGATTCTTGACGACTCACTGCAACTAGCTACCGGGGTAGTCTGACAGTCGCTCCTCGTCCGTTTAAGGTCGTGCCGATGCCCCATGCCGACCATTTCTATATTCTTAGAAGCATTTTGATCTCTGTCGTGTTCAGTATTGCAATTTAGACACAGCACTGAACGAATAGAAAGATCCACCTTGCCCCACCTATACCCACAACAGGAACAAACTTGGCTTGTGGGTTCCCATCGGCTAATGACTCTGAAATCACGATGAAGTTTTTCAGATTTAGCCTCGCAAAATACCCGGAATTCTCGCCATCCCTGCAAACTAATTGCTCTTGCTAGTTTACGATTTTTGACCATGCCGGAGACATTCAAATCTTCTAAAACAATTACTTGGTTTTCGCTAACTACTTTAGTTGATAGTTTGTGTAGAAAGTCTTTCCGAGTATCTGCGATTTGGTTATGCAGTTTAGCAATTTGAAGACGTGTTTTATCTCTACGCTTTGATTCCTTCTGCTGTCGAGCCAGTTGGCGCTGTGTTCGCCGAATTCGTTGAGCTAATATTGAGTAATTAGGACTAATAGCTTGATCACCATTACTCATTACAGCAAAAGTTTTTAACCCCATATCAATACCGATGCTTTGGTTTTTCGCATCAATTTGGATAGGTTCAATTTCCACAACAAAGCTGAGGGAATAACGATTAGCACAGTCTTTGATGACCGTTACACTTGACGGAGATGACGGTAAACCTCTAGACCAAATGGGCTTAACATTGCCTATTTTAGCTAGATATACCTCATCTCCTTTGATTGAAAATCCGCCGATTCTAAACCGTGCTGATTGTCGAGAAGTCTTTCTCTTAAACTTAGGACTATTTACCTTCTTACCTTTTCGCTTACCATTGAGAGAATCAAAAAAGTTTTTATAGGCAACTCCTAAATCAGCAACAGATTGTTGCAATGGAATATTGGAAACATCAGACAACCATGAACGCTCATCAGTTTTTTTAGCTTGTGTAATCACTAACTTTTGCAAGTCATTATTACTTGGCAGTTTCGTCGAGCGGGTACCCTCGCCCGCTACGCTAACAGATTGCTTGCAAATAGCGAGTGCATCATTCCAAACTACTCGCACACAGCCAAACAATTGAGCTAAAAGCTGTTGCTGCTGGTCTGTTGGGTAGAAACGAAATTGATACCTAGCTTTCATCGACAATGTATAATTGGTCTGTAATTAAAACTATACATTGGTCTACAGAAAATGACAAGCCAGTTTCGCAAACAGAGACATAGTGTTACAGACTTAAAGATTCATTTGGTCTGCGTTACCAAATACCGCAGGTCTGTATTCACAAAGGAGAGCCTTGAACTGGTTGATAAAACCTTTAGAGAAGTAGCCAGAAAAATGGATTTTGAAATAATTGAATTCAATGGCGAGAATAATCATGTTCACGCACTTATTGAATATCCTCCTAAGTTATCTATCTCTCAAATTGTTAATATCTTGAAAGGTGTTTCTAGTCGTCGATATGGGCAAGCTGGATACAAAAAGCCCCATAAGGAATCTTTGTGGAGTCCCAGTTATTTCGCTGTATCTGTTGGAGGTGCGCCATTAGATGTTTTGAAAGAATATATCAGAAATCAAGAAAAGCCGTCCTAGAAGGACGGGGCTTGTATCCCATTATTCCCGGTCAACTTCAAACATATTACAGCGATTTCCAATTATATAAGGTACATCTTAGCCCCCTCATCGCTTGCGGGGAGGGGGTTGGGGGTGGGGTTTTTGTACCTCATAACACCGGGAAGTGCTGTATATTATGACTTAGGCATTGACAATAAATCCCCAATATGTATTAGACTAAAAAGCACATATTTCGTAGGGGTTTAGCAATGCTAAACCCCTACCACACGGGTATATTTACTATCAACATAATCATTGTTCAAAGCCGGAAATTGGCTATTTTTGGCAATATTATACCATGATTAATTTGTACCCTGCGTAAGTCCGACATATTCCAAATTTCCATAAATCTCTTGTGGGATGGGCATCTTGCCCGTCCTCATCAGACAAATTGCTCAGATTGGGGAAATCTCCCCAGTAATAGCCCCGTGAGGCTGAGGTACAATAATGCAAAGAAATATTTTAATTACGAGCGCCGATCCAATATGATCTCATCAGAAAATAACACAACATCCACCGATAAAAGCCTAGAGGCAATGCGGCATTTTTCCGAACAGTACGCTAAAAGGACTGGGACATACTTTTGTTCTGAACCTTCTGTAACCGCAGTCGTGATTGAAGGACTCGCAAAACATAAAGACGATTTAGGTGCGCCATTGTGTCCCTGTCGCCACTACGAAGACAAAGAAGCGGAAGTTCATGCCACCTATTGGAATTGTCCCTGCGTACCCATGAGAGAACGCAAAGAATGCCACTGTATGCTGTTTCTCACCCCAGATAACGAGTTTGCGGGAGACAAACAAGAGATTAGTCTAGAAGCCATCAAAGAAGTCCGAGAAAGTATGGCATGAGTGAGATTATCCCCCCAGAGTTTTGGCAAGGAGTAGAACAGTTTAACTCTGGACAGTTCTACGCCTGTCATGACACTTTAGAAGCTTTGTGGATAGAAGCCAGCGAACCAGAAAAAACCTTTTATCAAGGCGTTCTCCAAATTGCTGTTGCACTGTATCATTTGGGTAATAGTAACTGGCGAGGTGCAGTAATTTTACTGGGAGAAGGCAGCAATCGCCTGCGACGTTACCCATCTGTTTATAGCAGGATTGATGTAGACGAGTTATTGAGTCAGAGTGCAGCATTGTTGTCAGCATTACAACAAATGGGAGCAGAAAAGTTTAGTGTTGGGGACTGGGGTGATAGTCAGGCTTTGCCTGCGCCTAAAATTGTGTTAATAAACGCGTAAAGTTTACCGGAGAACACCTCCTCATAGACCAATACGCTTGGTGTTCAGAAAATTGTAGGTTGGGTAGAACGAAGTGAAACCCAACAAAGTCATGCAAATGTTGGGTTACGCCTACGGCAAACTACGTTAACGTTCCATTGCTCCGCAACGCTGACGCGAACAACCCAACCTACGTAGACGTTGACTTTTAGGCTTAACTGAACTGTATTCCCTCATAGACTTGTTTCCATCAAGCTGAGAATGCAGGTTGCAAATCTGATGTCTCAAAAATTTTAGAGACGTTGGATACAACGTCTCTACTTCGGTGACAGAAGATGTACACTATTTTTTGGTATTCCCCTGGGACAGATTAATCTGGCTCTTGGCGAAACCTTGAGGCTGGACAAAGCGTCAATATTCCCAGCGATTATCCCAAGTTACTCCAGAATGTAGATTTTATATCTGGATAAAAAAATTGAGATAATTAGTATACAAGCTGATATCCTAAATTCGTAATTAAAATATCATGTCCTGCTATCAATTACCAGTATCACAAATGCGTCGGATTGGATTAGCCTTGATGCTACCAGCTGCAATCTTGGGTACATTCACATTTCCGACTCGGATGCAAACTGCCACTGCACAAGCATCTGGGGAAAATACTCCCCTGACAATTAGCGCTGATGTGCAAGAATATAACGCCAACACTCAAGTAGCAACGGCTCGCGGTAACGTGCAGATGTTGTATCCGGCTCGTCAAATTAAGGCTACAGCTGCTCAAGCACAATTTTTTAGCAAGGAACGCCGGATTGATTTGAGTGGTAATGTCTATATTTTGCAACAGGGAATCAATAGTATCCGTGCGGAAAAAGTGAGTTATCTGATTGACGAAGGACGTTTTGTCGCTTTACCACAATCCAACCGTCAAGTAGAGTCTACCTACATGATAAATGATACTGAAGTTCGCGGACAATCTAATTAGGATCAATTCGCTACACGGTCTCCTGAAAAATAAAATATACTTAGGTTGGGTCAAAAGAAGCAGGGGAGCAGGCTTGCCCTGAGCGCAGTCGTAAAGCCTACGGCATAGCTGCGCCTGTGTCCCCTGTGTCTGGAGTGTTAGCCTTCGGCAAGCTACGCTTAAAGTGGAGCTTTAGCGATACGTTTATTTGGATAATTTATTTCTGGGAAGTCCCTTATGCCTTCGGCAAACTACGTTAACGGTCCTCTACCCAACCTAAACCTCATTAAAAATGACTAATGACTATTTAATTAATTACCAGAACAGGCGCGAATCGTGAAAATTGTTTTAGAGAACATTCACAAATCTTACGGTAAGCGAAATATCGTCAATCGCGTCAACCTTTCCATTTCTCAAGGTGAAGTCGTCGGGTTACTTGGCCCCAATGGTGCAGGTAAAACGACGACTTTTTACATTGCGACAGGCTTAGAAAAACCCAATCAAGGAAAAGTCTGGCTTGATAGTATGGAAATAACTGGAATGCCTATGCACAAAAGAGCGCAATTAGGCATTGGTTATTTAGCTCAGGAAGCAAGCATTTTTCGCCAACTGTCAGTACAGGAGAATATTCTCTTGGTGCTAGAGCAAACTCATGTACCGCGCCGGGAGTGGTCAAGACGAACGCAAGATTTACTGCACGAGTTTCGGTTGGAAAAAGTAGCGAAAAGCAAAGGAATTCAACTTTCAGGTGGGGAACGACGACGGACAGAATTAGCTAGGGCTTTAGCTGCGGGTAGAGATGGTCCGAAGTTTTTGTTTTTGGATGAACCATTTGCGGGAGTTGACCCCATTGCAGTTTCCGAGATTCAGCAAATTGTCGCACAGTTAAGCGATCGCGGCATGGGAATCTTAATTACAGATCACAATGTCCGCGAAACCTTAGCCATTACAGACCGCGCCTATATTATGCGTGAGGGACAAATTCTCGCTTTTGGTAATCCTGAAGAACTTTATAATAATCCCCTGGTACGGCAATACTATTTAGGGGATAATTTTCAGGCGTAATTGATTTTTTACTACTTATGATCTCAAAGAAGCTCAATTCTTTATACAGCCTCAATGGGCTGTTGCCTTTTACCCTCATGGACCGCTACCTGACTAAAGAATTGGTAGCACCATTTTTATTTGGTGTGGGAGCATTTTCATCACTGGGTGTCACTATTGATGCTGTGTTTGAGCTAGTGAGGCGAATTGTCGAGTCTGGATTGCCAATCAGCATTGCCATTCAGGTTTTTTTATTAAAGTTTCCTAATTTTATTGTCTTAGCCTTTCCCATGTCTACGCTGTTGGCTACTTTGATGACTTATAGTCGTCTTTCGGGCGAGAGCGAACTAATTGCGATGCGTGGCTGTGGGGTAAGTGTCTATCGCATGGTGCTAACGGCTGTGATGTTGAGTTTGGTGGTGACAACGATGACATTTGTCTTTAATGAACAAATAGCACCAGCCGCAAATTACCAAGCAACAATGACCCTGGATAAAGCCCTCAAGTCAAATAAACCCACTTTTCAACAGTCAAATATCTTTTATCCCGAATACCGAGATATTGAACAGCCAGATGGTAGCAAAGACAGGATATTGTCACGCTTATTTTATGCTGACAAGTTTGATGGTAAACAAATGAATGGTTTAACAATCATAGACCGCACCACGGAAGGTTTAAATCAAATTGTGGTATCAGAATCTGCTGAGTGGAATGCTTCTGACAACGTTTGGGATTTTTACAACGGGACAGTTTATTTAGTAGCTCCTGACCGTTCATATCGCAACATTTTACGGTTTGAACACCAACAACTGCAACTGCCTCGCACACCATTAAATTTGGTAGAAAGAAGCCGAGATTACGGCGAAATGAATATTAGCGAATCTTTAGAACAATTAGAAATAGAACGTATCGGTGGCGATAGGCAAAAAATTCGGAAACTGCAAGTACGTATCCAACAAAAATTTTCTTTGCCATTTGTTTGTGTAGTCTTTGGCTTGGTAGGTGCAGCTATGGGTAGCAGACCTCAGCGTAGCGGCAGAGGCACAAGTTTTGGGATAAGTGTCATAGTAATTTTTACTTATTATTTAATTTTCTTTATTAGTGGCGCAATGGGACAAGCTGGTGTTGTCTCTCCCTTCTTGGGCGCTTGGCTACCCAATTTCCTGTTTTTAGGAATTGGCTTATTCTTATTAATGCGCGTAGCTGAACGTTGAGTAAGTTGGGGGAATTGATCAAGATCAGGATTGAAATCTCCCGTCAGGGTAAAATGCTCTAAGGTCTTGTAAATTGTAGTCCTTGATCATAGATATTTATTTATGCCAAATCGTCATTACCCCCCCGCCTATTTACGTTATTTCAAAGCCAGATTGCTGAATTTAGCCAAACCTAGTTTTTGGGTGACAGCAATTTTTTTATCTGTGATTGGGCTGGTAATTCGGGAATACTGGTTTAACCCAAATATTTTGACTTACAACCAAAACGAAGAAGTTACTGCTGTCCAGTCTGATAATTCTGATCTTTCGGCAGAAGATAGAGCTATTGTTGCAGATATTGACAATTTACCAGCTTTGTTTGAGGATTTGGAACAGGGAAATTTGCCGATCACCGCGACTATTCCGCCTGTAACTTTTCAGGCTAATAATCAAGACAATTCACCCAAGGAAGTTAACAAACAACAGTCTGCTAACAGTGCAGCATCCAGTTCCGAACTCAGCACATTGAATATTACTTCCCCAAATCCGGTGAAGAATCCTTTTGTTTCCGAAGCTGAAAATTTATTGCAGTCGGGGACGTTTAATATTGGTAATCAGTCGTTAGGTATCAGCTCTTTGACAGCTTCTTCTCAACCAACAGCAACAGGAATATCGGGTATTGGCGTTAATCAAACCGACAATAGTCAAAATACTGACTCAATGGGTTTTTCTCAATCACCACTTAACCCATCAAGTCAGCAAAATTTGTCTGTTTTAAATGGTGAGACTGCAAATCAAATCAATTCTTTAGGTCAAACTTCTGCTGGTGGAATAATGCAGACTCCTCCTAAAACTGGGTTCAATGCTGCGACTGGTATTCCACCAACTGTAGCTATACCAAATAGCCAACCGCTAAACTCTTTTAATAATGTCAATAGCATCCAGTCATTACCTAGCCCTGTACAGCCCACACCCGTGATCTCACCTGTTACCTCTGGGATACAAACTGGTATCGAAACTAATGCTGCGCCCTATTCTCTGGAGCCTCCAAGTCCAAATAATGCTAGACCAATCTCCCCAGTTGTCGCTGATCAGAATGGTAATTTAATCTGGCGATCGCCTACTGAACAGATGCAGCCTAATTCCCCAAATTCTCCTCAAACACCAGCACAGAATAGAGGTAGATTTCAAAATAATAATAATTTGAGAAACTTGGGATTTTAGAGGTATGTAACCGCCGATGATAGGAACAGATATGGGAGATAAGTAAGCAGCAATTATCAAGCTACTTATCCCCATGCAGTAGGAGTGAATCTACTGAATATTTACAGCAAGGTTAGCAATATTATATACAACTATTCAACTGTTGTTCAGAAACCCAACTCCCGTGGAAGCCATAGGGTACTCTTTGCGGAATTAGTACCCGCGCTACAGGTTCGGCGCTGACATCTTGGGCATTTACCACTACCAGTTCGGAAGTTTCTGTATTCTCATCGTAGACAAAAGTCACTAACCAACCATCATCTTCAGTTGTACCACCAAGACTGGGGGCAAATACAGCTTCGCCGCCATAACGTCCCTGTCCAAACTCATGGGTTTGGGATTTGTGATTATTCAGGTCGTATTTAATTAAACCGTCGAATAGAGGTAAGGAACCTTTGCTCATTCTCCCAGCATAACCGTATTGTGTTCGTTGCCCCAAGAGGTTTTCGTTAATCCGGGGAAATTCCGCCGGTACATCGTCTAACATTTCTTCGCGCACGTTCCCCGTGCTGAGGTTAAATCGCCAGCGATGTAAACGGGGAATATCTGCGTCTGGGTCGATTTGGGAATCATCAGCTTTCAAGACTGTGGTGGAACTCATGCGACAGGCGATGAGGACTATTTCATCTTGCTCTTCGTAGGCGTTGAGGGTATGGAAGACGTAGCAAGGAGGACTTTCAAACCATCGGATATTACTGTTGTCGCCATGACGGGGGATAATCCCAAATCTACTGGGGCGATCGCACTCAAACATCATCGGCGGTTCTCCCCGTTGTAGTCTTTCTGGACTGAATGTCAGGGGTAAATCCATAAAGATTGTAAAATTTTCCGTGATGGCAAAATCATGCATCATCACTCCCATTGGCAGGTCAATTGGCACTGTCTGCACTATTTCACCTGTGGCTGAAACTATGCTGTATTGCAGGTATGGTGGGGTAAATGAGTAACCAAAGAATCTCATTTCACCAGTCTTGGGGTCTACCTTGGGATGGGCGGTAAAGGCAGAAGCTAGCTGATTATTATAAGTATATTCACCAATAGTCTGTAAATCAGGAAGTTTGATCGCGTGAGGCGCACCGCCTTCATTGAGTGCTAACATCTGACCAGCGTGCCAAATTAGGGCTGTATTAGCAGTGTTTTTAGATCCACCATGAGGATTATCTATCTGCGGTGGTTCAAATATCCCAGACCAGAGGGCTTTACCTGCGGCTTGTTCGATTTTCCATCCTCTGGTTTGCACATAGCGATTGCTGTAAGTGGCTTGGCCGTTGCTAATCCTCACACCGTGTAACATCCCATCGCCGTCAAACCAGTGATACTGTCCAATCGGCGACCATTGGGGATTGGGACCATTGCGGACAAACATCCCCGATAGGTTGGCGGGTAATTCACCTATGACTTTGAGGGGATCGGTGGTGATTTCTTCCCGGATGGGCGCAAAGTTGTGATTGAGATAGGGATTGATGGCTGTGATTGTCATTGTTTTGAGTGTGTGAGTAAGTGATTCAATAATATGAGCGATCGCCTTATAGCGGTTATCAGTTAAGTGAGATACAAGAACCCCACCCCCAACCCCCTCCCCGCAAGCGAGGAGGGGGCTATGATGTACTTCATTGAAGTGGATATCGCCTTAATTATGCTTCCTAATACAGGTTAACTTTTGGAGTTTAATTTAACACGATCTGGTTTTGCTGGGGATGATTGAGATTTGTATAATATCTAATTAAATCATCAGCCATTTTTTTATGCTTCCTGTGATTGAAACAATTTTTCTGCGTCAAATGGCTTCAGGCGATCGCCTGTTTCTGCAAGTTTACAAATTCATTGGCGCTAATTCCGGTAAAAAGGTTTACATTCAATCTAACTTACATGGCGCAGAAATTGCTGGTAATGCAGTTATTCATCAACTCATAGAATTTTTGCTCACCATCAATGATACTGATTTAAAGGGGGAAATCTGGCTGGTTCCTGTTTGTAATCCGATGGGAACTAATGAACGTTCTCATACTTTTTCCCCTGGGCGATTTTGTGTTTATGAAGCTAAAGACTGGAACCGGATTTTTTGGGACTATGAGAAAGAGGCTGATGATTTACTGGCTTTTGCGAAATCGCAACTTTATGTTAATCAAGAAAACGTGCGCCAAAATTATCTGACGAAAATCCAGCAAAAATTTACGGCAATTTCCACAAAGATTAATTCTTCTAGTAGTGTACCTTACACAGAACGGTTTCGCTATCAACTACAATCTCTGAGTTTAGATGCAGACTACTTAATTGATTTACACAGTTCGACAGATCAAGGCTTAAACTACCTTTATTACTTTCTTAATCAGTCAGAAAGTGCTAAATACTTTCTCTTCGACTTCGGGATTTTACTCGACAAATATGATGGTGATGCTTTTGATGAAGCTTTTATCAAACCTTGGTTAGCTTTATCAGCTTGTTTTCAACAACTTGGAAGAAACATCCAATTTGATCTAGAAGCTTGGACATTGGAATTAGGCGCAGGAATGCAGATGAAGCCGGATTCAGTCGCCAAAGGTGTTCAGGGTGTGAAAAACTATTTAATTCAAAAAAATGTGTTGCAAATTTCAGATTTGTCTTTAGTTGCAAAATCCCAGAAAATGAAGTTTGCAGCTAGTAGCAAAAGAAAAAAATATTATGCGATCGCAGGTGGGATGATTCAATCTAGAGTTGAATTAGGTAGTAATATCCAGACTGGAGATATATTATATCAAATTATCAGCTTTAATAAAGAGACAAAATTACCAACTGTAATTGATATCTGTGCGGAAGAAAATGGATTTGTGTACAATGTTTCCACCAATGAAGCTGTAAATCAAGGTGAGTTTGTCTTGGCAATTATTCAGTAAATTGTTTTTTATACTTAGAAAAAAATGCCCAAAAATTTTAAATAATAAATGATCATGGCAGCGCCGCAATCTACATCTTATACTAGAGGATATTTCTAAGTACGTCACTAGTAGATTAAACTTAAATAAGGGCAGTCCCTCAAAGTGCCAGGGTTAAATTATGTTTGTTGCGTATCTGAGACAAGAATCAACTGATCTGATCTGTAATATATGACGGTGGAGCTAAAGGTGACTAGTATTGATCATAACATCTTCTCTTTTTCAGGAGAAGCATCTATCCCCCAGGCTCCTCCTGAATTTAAATCAGGTTTTGTCGGCATTATTGGTCGCCCAAATGTCGGTAAATCTACTTTGATGAATCAATTAGTAGGGCAAAAAATTGCGATCACATCTTCCGTAGCACAAACTACACGCAATCGTTTGCGAGGGATTTTAACTACGCCAGAGGCGCAGTTAATTTTTGTAGATACACCAGGAATTCACAAACCCCATCATCAATTGGGAGAAGTACTGGTAAGAAATGCTAAAAATGCCATTGATGCAGTAGATGTGATCCTGTTTGTGGTAGATGGGTCAGTAGCTTGTGGTGCAGGCGATCGCTTTATTGTCGATTTGCTGACTCGGACTAAAACTCCAGTAATTTTGGGTTTGAATAAAATTGACCAACAACCCCCAAATTTTGAGGTAATTGATTATAGTTACCGAACTGTAGCTGAAGCTCATAAATGGCCGATAGTCAAATTTTCCGCCCAGACGAGTGCAGGATTACCAGAACTGCAAGAGTTATTAATTGAAGATTTAGAAACCGGGCCGTTTTACTATCCCCCCGACTTGGTAACTGACCAACCGGAACGTTTTATCATGGGTGAATTGATTCGCGAACAGATTTTATTCTTGACACGCGAAGAAGTTCCGCATTCAGTGGCGATCGCGATTGATAGAGTCGATGAAGCACCCACCATTACCCGTATACTTGCAACCATCCACGTAGAAAGAGATTCCCAAAAAGGTATTCTCATTGGTAAAGGTGGTTCAATGCTTAAAGCCATCGGTAGCGAAGCCCGCGAACAAATTCAAAAGCTGATTGCTGGTAAAGTTTACCTAGAATTGTTCGTAAAAGTCCAACCCAAATGGCGACAATCGCGCCTGACTTTAGCTGAGTTAGGCTATCGAGTAGAAGAGTAAATAGTTATTAGTAGAATGTAGAGACGTTCCATGGAACGTCTCTACAAGGGTTCTTCAATATAGCGGTATGCACTTCAATGAATTGCATCATATCCCCCTCCTCGCTTGCGGGGAGGGGGTTGGGGGTGGGGTTCTTGTCTCTCATTTAACAAATAACCACTATAAAACGTCTCTACAAAATTTCTGATTAATTCCAAATTTGCATAACCCGACCTTTGATTTCTTGTCCTAGCCAAGGGGTATTATGAGAAAGTGTACAAAGATTTTTCTTTTCCACCTTCCATATTTCCTGGGGGTTAAATAAAGTAAGTTCGGCTTTTTGCTCAGGAGTAATTGTACTCGGTTGCTGTTGCAAACATCTTGCTGGTTCAGTGCTTAAAGCTTGCCATAATTCCAAAGCTGTAAATTTCCCAGTTTCTACTAAATTCTGCCATAACAAGGGCAATGCTAACTCAAAACCAATTGCTCCAGGAGGCGATTCCGCAAAAGCTTGCACTTTCTCCTCATAGCTATAAGCTGCATGATCTATGGCGATCGCATCGATCACACCTGCTTTTACTCCTGCACGCAAAGCCTCAACATCACTGGCATTACCTAAAGGTGGATCTAAATGCAGGCTGGTATTATAACTCTTAATTGCTGTAGTGTCAAGCAACAAATGCATCCAAGTCGTGCTGGCGGTGATGGGTAAACCCGCAGCCTTAGCTGAGGCGATGAGTTCCACACTGCGAGCTGTAGAGACACGCATGATATGGACTGGCGTACCCGTGGCTGCGACTAATTCTAGCAAAGAAGCGATCGCACTGGTTTCGGCACTGGCTGGAATTGGTGGTAAACCCAAACGCAGGGCTTCTGTACCTTCACGCATGACTCCATTGGCTGATAATAGGCGATCGCATGGCCAAAATGCTACAGGTTTCCCAAAAGGTTGCAGATACTCCAGAACCCGCCGCACAAACCCTAAATTTTCCCAAGGCTTACCATCTGTAAAACCCACCACACCAGCAGTCGCTAAATCTGCTAATTCCGTCAATTGCTTTCCAGCCAAATCCAGAGTCATCGCACCCCAAACATGAACATGGGGTATATTCCCCATTGTCCCAGCCTTCTGCTGCAACTGTGCCACAATCGCCGGATGATCAATAACTGGAGACGTATCAGGTAAAATATTCACCCTCGTAAAACCGCCAGCAGCAGCACCTTCTAATAGAGATGATAAAGTTTCTCGTTCTTCAAATCCTGGTTCGCTGGAATGACTATACAAATCTACTAACCCAGTACCGAGAATTAATCCCCGACAATCTTTAATTTGAGTATCAGCACTAATATCAGAAATCTGTGTGGCAACAGCTTGTATTTTACCATCAGCTATGAGGACATCAGCTATTTGGTCAGTTTCTAAACCTGGATTAATTACCCTTACTTGTTGTAGCAGTTCCGCCATAAAATTTGAACTTATTATTTGTAACCCAATATGGTTCAGATCAGAATAATTAACCGCCGATAAATCCAGATGTTTAATTCTTTGATTTGGGTTTTTTACCTCATCTACCCTTAACTGAACCGGATTGATTTATGACCACAGATGGACACAGATAAATTATCAATATTTATTTATGTGTATCTGTGGTTTGATTTTCATTTTTGCTTTTTTACAAAGCTCCAGCAGCAGTTTTATCTAGTACGCCTCCACTCAAATGACTGGTAATGTTCATTGCTTGTAGCACTGGTAAACCATTTAGTCCAGAGGGGTAATCGATAACGCTAACTGCACCATTACCTTGGCGGAAATTCCAGAAGTTTTCTGTTGATAAACCCAGAACGTGACACAACAAAGTTTTGTTAGTCGCATCGTGAGCCACGATTAATCCAATTTTGAGTTGACTTGTTAACGCCGCTTGTACAATTGATTGCCAAGCTGCTACACTACGCTCCCAAACCTGCTGCAAATTTTCCCCTTCCGGCATTTGTACTTCTGCTGGTACAACTCGCCAGCGCTGCAAATCTCCGGGATATTCTTGCTCTATCTCTTTTTCTAATTTTCCTTCCCAAAGTCCGTGACTGATTTCTCTTAAACCATCTTGTAATTCTAAATTTACACTAGGATGGTGACTTAATATCAGTTCTGCTGTTTCTTTTGGGCGCAACATAGAACTACTAACAGCAAAGTCAATTTCCACATCTTGCAGAAATTCGCCGGCAGTTTGCGCCTGTTTTCTACCATTATCATTCAAGGGGATATCAATTTGTCCTTGAAATCTGGTTTGGCGATTCCATTCAGTTTCACCATGACGTACCAACAACAATCTTACTCCTTGATGATTCGGTCGCAAGGAAGGAAAAGTCTCTCCCAGATGTTGCGTCTGATTCATTGATTCTAGTTGCACTGGTTCCCCCAAACCACCAGCAAAATTCAATACACTAATGCAACAGTTAGATTGCTGTATGCAATGGTAGCGACTAGGGGGAATGCCCAAGGCTGTACTGATTAGGGCGCGATTAATGCCGTTATGCCCCACAATCAGGATAGTTTCTCCTTGATGACGTGACAAAATTTCTTGCCAAAATGACCGAGCCTGTTGATAGATAGCCAGCACAGGAAAATGTTCTTTTGTCCCTTCTCCATCCTTCACCAACATTTGCAGTTCATGGGGACGTTCTTTCCAGGTGCGGTAGTCTTCGGTAAACTTTTCCTTGACATCAGCACTGAGCATTTCTGCCCACAAAGGCAAATCAATTTCCATCAACTGCTCGGAAATTTGCGGCGCAACAGACTGTTTAGAATCAGGTGCTAACTCACTATAGATAATCTCGGCGGTTTTTTTGGCTCGCTGGAGAGGACTGCTATAAATAGCATTAAATGAAATATTGCTGAGAACTTTTCCTACTTTACTAGCATCAGCACAACCTTTCTCTGTTAATCTTGACACGTCGGTGCGTCCTTGGATTCGCCGCTCGGTATTATAGCTGCTTTGTCCGTGGCGCACGATGATGACACGAGTCATCTGTTTTGCCCTCCTATATCTAAAGGACTAATTCTACAACGATTACAGCAGCTTAATTCAGAATAAATAGCTTTTTTGGGCTGGGCATCTGGACTCCTCTAGTTAATGCTAACCTTTATCCGTACTCACCTAGACGTAATTTGCAAACTCTAGTATGATTAGCAGCGTTTTCATTACCGTGGTGTGATTGTGGCTAATCAAAAAAAGTGGTACGGTTCCATCTCCAATATTCCCGGAGCAGCCTATCTCTGGCTAGCAATCTTGATTTTTGGCGGATCTGGTACAGTTACTCGCAAGCTGACAGAAATTGGTTCTCAAAACTTAATAGATGGTCGCAATCCGATTTCATTGTGTAACGTTTTATTTGTGGGGAACTTCTGCGGTTTAATGGTTCTGATGTTGATCTATGGGCGACAGTGGAACAAAGCAATTTTGAGGCAAATATCCCGGAAGAATTGGTTAATTTTGATTGTGGTAGCCATTCTTGCGGGTGCTATTGCTCCCAGTTTAATTTTCCAAGCCTTGGAGTTAACTGAGGTGAATAATATTATTTTGGTGGGGAGATTGGAACCCCCATTGATTTTAGCTTTATCCTTTTGGTTGTTGCGGGAACGGGTAAATATTTGGGAAGTTGTGGGTGCGATCGCCGCCTTTATGGGTGTAATCCTGGCTATCTTTCTTCAGCCACCAGCACAGGACATGATGAACATTGGTGGTTTTAATTTAGGATTAGGGGAAATTTTAACGGCGATCGCATCAGTAGCCCTAGCCATATCTACCATCATTAGTAAAAACTATCTCTCTCAGATTCCCATAGGAATCTATAGCATCTTTCGCACTGCCTTGGGAACGGCGATCTTTTTCTTAAGTGCCATAGTGCTTTATGGTAGCGATCATTTTATGGATATATTCTCACCTTTTCTATGGCAGTGGATGTTGTTATATGGCATAGTCATTATAGTTTTAGGTCAGTCCTGTTGGGTGCAGGGTTTGCGAAAGTCCTCTGTCTCTGTAGCCTCCTTAGTCGCCTCATTTACCCCCATTGCCGGAATTTTAGCAGCTTATTTAGTCCTCGGCGAAACCCCTACTCTAGCCCAATACATAGGCGGTAGCGTCATTTTAATTGGTATATTTATCAGCCAATTTGGTATTCGGCAAAAACATAATCGCAGACCTACACCCGACAGCATAAAATCTGCCCCAGCACAACAAGAAATAGAAGCAGAAATTGGATTTAAAGGAATTTAACATTTTGGCAGACAGATTCAGACCTAAGACTGAATCGAGTTTTTGAGAAGTAATGTAGGCTGGAATTTTCGGCTGACTATCTTTTCATAACTTGTATCCATTATGCTGAGTGATTATTCAATTCTGTCGCTGCTGATTTCTGCTACTGACTGCTCAGACCGAGGATCAGGCAGACTAGAAACCTCACCCACCAATAATTTAGTTATTTTCTATGAAGACGTTGCTTCCTGATTTAGCACTTCTGGTATTTCTGCCTTTAAATCGTTATCATCAGACTGAGAAAAGCCATCTAAGGCATCTTTGATAAACCCAGCAATGGGTACAGCAATTAACAATCCCAACAACCCGCCAATATAGGTTCCTAGCAACAAAGCAACCAACACCCATATTGGCCTCAGTCCTGTAAATCTACCTAAAAGCCGAGGTGCGATCGCCTGGTCAATAAATTGGTCAGTCACCACAGCCACAGCTAAAATTTTCACCGCCAACCAAAAATTCTGTGTCGCTATAATTAAAGCAATTAAACTAATACTAGCAACATCACCAAAGGGAATTAAGCTGAATATTCCCACACCCAAACCGAATATTAAACCGAACTTAACTTGGAAAACTAAAAATATAACTGTTAATAAACATCCCATCAGCGTGGCCAAAGTTACCTGACCAATCAAATAATTTTGAAAATTTTGCTGAAGCGATTGTTGTACTTTCTCAGTGAAACTCCAAGGCAATTTTTTAAATATCCCTGACCAAATCCTTCGCCCATCTAATAAAATATAAAAAGTCAATACTACTGTAATTAAAATATCAGAAACACTATCAACAGCTTCTATAAAAATACTGAAAAGGTTATCTGTGATATTCTCCAATTCATTTGGTAAACGCTCTGTTAAATCACTGATAATCTCACTAAAATTAATATTTAAACCGTGGCTAATAGCCCAGTTATTCAGAAGTTGAAATTTTTCACCACTTGCATCAATCCATTGAGGCAGTAATTTAACCATTTCATTGAATTGCGGCAAAATGATAGGTAATAACACTATACCAAAAACCGCGAAAATTACCAAGGCAGATATCAATACTAAGGCAACTGCATAGTTCCGGTTAACACCAGCTTTTTCAAAAAACTTCACAGGATAATTCAAAATAAAAGCCAGCAGCATAGCCAATATAAAAATTGTTACCAGTTCTTGAAATGACTTTAAAAATAGAAATATTAGCCAAAAATTCAGAAATACTAACGGAAATAGCAACGTTAATATTAACCATTTAAGTAATTCTTTCAGTGAAATAGACATAACCAATATGATAAATCAACTTAATATAGTAATCCTATCTGATTTGCTCTCCACCGAGAGGTTCAGATCCCCGACTTCTTGAAGAAGTCGGGGATCTTTAGACACTTTATGAATATCATGATTCCAGCTAACCTTCACTTTCCTGAAAAGCTAAAAACTGCTCCTGACTAATTCTACCTACCTGATAAAGGGTTTCTGTAATTTCCGAAAGAGTGAAAACAGCATGACCTCGATAACCATTATCTAGTAATCTAGATTGCACACCATTTTCATGGTCAATCAAAACTACAATATCCTGAATCTTCAAACCAGCCGATTTTAACTTTTCAGCACCTTCCATCACACTTTTGCCAGTGATTAAAATATCATCAACCACCACCACAGTTTCACCAGGATAAAAATTACCCTCAATTAACCTCCGACTTCCGTGTGCCTTTACCTCCTTGCGGGGATAAATCATCGGACAATGGAGACGCAAAGATAAACCAGTAGCAGTAGGTAAAGAACCGTAGGGAATACCCGCTAACCTATCAAAATTGAGAGAGTTCAAAATCTCCTCATAAGCACTGAGAACCTGATTAAAAACTTGGGGATTAGAAATGATTTTTCGTAAATCAATGTAATAAGGAAAAGTCGCCCCCGATGCTTGCACAAAGCTGCCAAACATAATACAACCAATATCATAAAGTTGTAAAATCAAATCTTGTTGGGGATGTTGACTCGAAACAGCAACATCAGGTAGCCACACAGCACAAGTAGAACCATCTAGAACAATTTCAGTTTTCGCTTGATGAATTTCTGCACGTAAAGCCTGAATATTTTCAGCTAAATTTGGTTGACTCAACATATCTTGAGGAACAGGAATCAATAACCCATCACCATTAGCACTTAAGCCAGCTGCTAAAATTTCTTTGAGATTACTTCCCTCCGCCCAAATACTCCGCGCCATAATCATCCTCTCAGGTGCAATTGCCCGAATTAGCGCCAAAACTTCCGGATTTATCGTACCGACTTCCAAACCCAATTGTTCAGGAGTTCCCCAATTTTTTGACTCCTTGACTACCTGTAAATAAAGAGGCGATTCATTTGTGGGATATTGTTGTAAAGCTTCTGCTCCTGGATTGGAAGTACAACATAAAATAAATACTGCTTTCTCAGGGTAAAATAAAAACGGTGCTACATGGTCTTGCCCTGTATAAGGACTAAGAGTAATGGCATCTATATTCCATTCTGTAAATACCGCGCGAGCAAAAACTGTACTAGTATTTAAGTCACTATGTTTAGCATCTAAAATAATTGGGATATGACTGGGAATAGCCGCTAAAGTTTTTTGTAGTAGTTCTAAACCCGGAGATCCCAAAGCTTCATAAAATCCTAATGTTGGCTTATAGGCACAGACAAAATCAGCCGTTTCGGTAATAATGAATTGTAACCAATTATGCAAATCAGAGATGACATCCTGAGATTTATAATGCGCTGGCATCATTTCGGGATTTGGGTCAAGTCCTACAAAAAGTAAGCTTTGATTTCGTAATATACTACCCTGTAACTTATCAAAGAAGTTCATTTTTCTTATTACCTAATTAAGACAAAGTAAATAATTAAAGGTTCGGAGTCAGGACTTTAGTCCTTTCCATCTCTATTTGCACCTTATCCCCCTGCGATGCTTTGAAACTCCCTAAAGTCCAGCAAACCAATCATAACCCTGATCTTCCCAGTAACCCTTAAACGGTGATAAACTACTTAAAAGCGAGATTTTAGTCACCCATTTACTCTGCTTATAACCAAGTTTAACCGGCGAAGCTAAACGTAAAGGCGCACCATTCTCAACAGGTAAAGCCGCACCGTTTTTTTCATAAGCTAACAAAGTCTGAGGATGTAAAGCTGAAGCTATATCCCAACTTTCATAATAACCATCAGCCGATTTAAAATAAGCAAACCGGACATTAGCTTGAGGTTCAGCAAGAGCGATAATTTCTCGGAGACAGACACCACCCCACTGCACTATAGCCGCCCAACCTTCTACACAAACATGGCGAATAATCATAGAACTTAGGGGTAAAGCCTGTATTTCAGCCAAGGTGAGGCTAAGAGGGTTGTTAACTTCGCCATCAATAACTAAACGATATTTATTTGGATCAATAATTGGCGTACTTCTAAAAGTATTAACTATCAATTCTTCTGGTTTAACTTGACTCAGTGCAAACTCTGGGACAGGCTTTTGGGGTTGAAATATTAATTCTCCCACTTTCCGATTTAGTGGTTCAGATAGTGGTCCGACTATATCTTCAAATGCTTGTGTACCACAGCCACCAAGAAGTAAACTGATGCTAGATAATCCCGAAATTTTGAGAAATTGACGACGCTGTATGTAATGTAAATTCATATATTTTTTGCTAATTTAGTAAAAAAATCATGCCCCCTCTCCTTAGTAAGGAGAGGGCTGGGGTGAGGTTCTTATGGTTTATAAAAACGTGAGAGAATATTCATGAACGTAATTTACCAAAACATGGATTCGGTAAGTTGAGATCCTCCGGCTTTTCTTCCTAGTAATGAGTGAATGACTGTAAATATAACTACCATTGGCACTGATGAAAAATGTACGATACGTAATGCTTGCCAATCGCCAAACATATCGACAATCCAAGGAAATTGGGCGGGTTTATACATACCTATCCCTGTAAGTAATGCTAACAGTAAAATAGGAATAATTGCTGTATAGATGATGCGATGCCACGCATAAGCTAAACGCCGAGAATTTTGAGTTTTTTGTAATGCTTTCAGGTCATTAACACCAACAAATCTACGTCGCCAGCGTCGGGTAATTAAAACATAAATTCCATACCACAAGAGATTTAATGAGAATAACCACATAGCGGCAAAGTGCCAGTGTCTACCTCCCGCTAACCAACCTCCTAATGTAAATATGGGGGGAATGTGTAAACCAGCACGTCCACCAAAGACAGGGTTGGCATTGTAAATTTGTAGCCCACTAGTAAGCATGAGAAACAGGCTGATAATATTAACAGAGTGGAATATCTTCGCCCCTATGGCTTGATTATGTAATTTTCCTTTGGGAGTGGGAACGTTTGAAGTCATACAATTTTGGATTTTAGATTTTGGATTTTAGATTGAATTTGCGGGCTTGTAGCAATAGGGAAGTATTGATCATTGATTAATTAAATATTAAATTGGTATATCTTGATTTTCTCATCCTACGCTTCAGTTGCAAATCTGGTTTTTCAAGTCTCCCCTCTCCTTACTAAGTAAACACGGTGTACACACAAGTTATCGAATTACCCCACCCTAACCCTCCCCTTGGAAAGGGGAGGGAACTAGATTTTCCGGTTTTCCGCCTTTCCAAGGGGAGGAAACTAAATTTTCCAATCTCCCCCCTTTCCAAGGGGGGATTAAGGGGGGTAAAACCCGGATGTGAAAGCCACGAAGATTTGTGGGTACACCGTGCTTCCTTTCCAAAAGGGAGGGGTTGGATTAATGAAATCGGGACTTCTAAGACACCAAGTTTGAATCAACAAAGACGATTTTTTGGCAATCTTCAGTTGTAAACTACACTTACAGCAATTGAAAAGGGTGAGATAATCTTTGGAAAGACTATTAAAGATAGCCAAAATAATTGATTTCTGTACTGAACGTATTGGCAAATTGACCGGTTGGCTGGTGCTAGTCATGGTCATCATTGGTGTATGGAATGTTTCAGGACGATACCTGGGGCGGTTTATTGGCATTAATTTAACTTCTAACGCTTACATAGAAGCGCAATGGTATGTTTTTGATTTAGTTTTTTTGTTGGGTGCTGGCTACACCTTAAAGCACAATGAACACGTCCGCGTTGATGTGTTTTACAGCAATTGGCCGCCTCGGCGAAAAGCACTGGCAGATTTACTGGGGACAGTGTTATTTCTGATTCCATTTTGTATGATGGTCATATTTTTTTCTTGGGATACAATCTTGGCTTCGTGGCAAATTCTGGAAACATCACCAGATCCTGATGGTTTACCGCGCTACCCCATCAAAACTATGATTATTGTCTCCTTTGTGTTGTTGATTTTCCAGGGAATTTCTCAGTTAATCAAAAATTTGGCTATTCTTCTAGGCAGACTCGAACCCCAGGAGGAAAATCATGACGCTGGATTATGAATGGTTGGGGCCAGTGATGTTTGCTGGGGCGTTAGTGCTGCTATCCCTGGGATATCCTGTAGCTTTTTCTTTGGGTGGGGTGGCAATTTTATTTGGCATTGTGGGAATTTCTCTGGGTGTATTTGACCCAATATTTCTCACTGCTATGCCACAGCGCATTTTTGGCATTATGGCTAATTATACGCTGTTAGCTATCCCTTATTTTATCTTTATGGGGTCTATGCTGGAGAAATCCGGCATAGCTGAGAATTTGCTAGAAACAATGGGGATTGTGTTGGGACGCTTACGTGGCGGCCTAGCTTTAGCTGTGGTGTTAGTGGGGGCGCTGTTGGCAGCAACTACTGGGGTGGTAGCGGCAACAGTAGTGGCGATGGGTTTAATTTCTCTGCCAATTATGCTGCGCTATGGATATAACAAACAATTAGCTACTGGTGTCATTGCTGCTTCGGGGACTCTGGGGCAAATTATCCCGCCGAGTGTTGTGTTAGTGGTATTGGGTGATCAGTTGGGGATTTCGGTTGGTGATTTATTTATTGGTTCCCTGATTCCTGGTTTGATGATGTCGGGTGCGTTTGCCCTTCATGTGTTGATTGTGGCATTTTTAAAGCCAGATTTAGCGCCGGCTTTACCTGCTGAGGTACGAGAAATTGGTGGTAAAGCTTTGGGAAAACGGATAGTTCAGGTGATGCTACCGCCGTTGATTCTGATTTTATTGGTTTTGGGAAGTATCTTTTTTGGCTTTGCTACACCGACAGAAGCGGGGGCTGTGGGTTGTGCGGGTGCGATCGCCTTGGCTGCGGCAAACGGTCAACTTACCTTAGAATCTCTGCGTCGGGTTTGTGATACCACTTTAAAAATCACCAGCATGGTGCTGTTTATTCTGTTGGGTTCCACAGCCTTTAGTTTAGTATTCCGGGGAGTGAATGGCGATCAATTTATGTTCGATGTCCTCGCCAATCTTCCCGGCGGCACTATCGGCTTTTTGACTGTCAGCATGGCAACGGTATTTTTTCTCGGCTTTTTTATCGACTTTTTCGAGATTGCCTTTATTGTCATACCCTTGTTTGTGCCAGTAGCCCAAGAATTAGGCATTGACTTGGTTTGGTATGGTGTGATTTTGGGAGCAAATTTGCAAACTTCCTTCCTCACACCTCCCTTTGGTTTTGCGTTGTTTTACCTACGTGGTGTCGCACCGCCAGAAGTCACTACATCTGACATATATCGCGGTGTAATCCCGTTTATTTTGCTGCAATTATTAGTTTTGGTCTTAATCATTGCTTTCCCAGGTATAGTGAGCTTTTTACCTAATTTAGGAAAATGAGGATTAGTCATTAGTCATTGGGAAGTTACCGTCTTCCCCCCTGCTCCCTGCTCCCTGCTCCCCTGCCTCTTACTTCTCCCCACTCCCCATTTCCTAACTATTAGAGAGGGCGAAATTTGCATAACTCAATTCATTGACACGATTCCAGTCGAAAACTTGTTTACGGAAGCCTTTCCACTGTTCATAAACTTCTTTGAAAGTTGCGTCTTTACTAGCATTTTCCTCTAAAAATTCAAAGGAGGCTTTTTGAGATGCTTGCATAATTTCTGGGCTGAAGGCAACTAATTTAGTCCCACCGGCGGTCAATCTCGCCAGTGCTTGACCATTTAAGGCATCGTATTCAGTGAGCATATTCATATTGGCTTCATGAGTCGCTGCCTTGAATATGGCTTGGTATTCTGGGGGTAATTTGTCCCAAGCACTACGGTTAACCAGCACTTCTAATGTGGGTCCTGGTTCCCACCAGCCTGGGTAATAATAAAATTGGGCGGCTTTGTTTAAACCCAGTTTCTCATCATCGTAAGGACCGACCCACTCAGCCGCATCAATTGCGCCCCGATCTAGTGCTAAGAAAATTTCGCCTCCAGGAATCACTTGCACTTGCACACCCATACGAGATATGACTTGTCCCCCTATGCCGGGGATACGCATTTTTAAACCTTGGAGGTCAGCAACAGTGTTAATTTCTTTTTTAAACCATCCTCCCATCTGCGCCCCGGTGTTACCAGCCGGAAAGTTAATGATATTGAAGTCACTATAGATTTTTTGCATGGCTTCTAATCCGCCACCATGATATAGCCAAGAGTTTTGCTGTTGGGCATTGAAGCCAAAGGGTACGGAGGTGGCGAAGGCTAAGGCTAAGTTTTTACCGATGTAATAATAACCGGCTGTGTGTCCGCATTCCACTGTTCCCGCTTGCACAGCGTCCATGACTTGCAACCCCGGAACTAACTCCCCCGCCGCAAAGGGTGTAATGGTGAAACGTCCGTTGGTCATTTCTTTGACTCGTTTGGCAAGTATATCTGCACCGCTAAAAATTCCTAGAGATTTCGGCCAGCTGGTTGCCATTCGCCACCGGACATTGGGCTGTCCAGTTTGCACGTTAGCGGCGGTTTGGGTCCGCGCACAAGAGCCTAATGTTACAGCAGTTGCAGTGGCGATCGCACCTGTGTTCAGAATTTTTCGACGTTTCATAATGCTTGGCACTAATTTTTGTGAGTCATACGGTAATTTACCAGTTTTTTGCAATTTGTTGATACTGATAATCAAAAAAACACCGCCCCTATGAACGTCTTTCTCCTCTTGGCGTTCTTGGCGGCTTGGCGGTTAGATCATCTTATCCAATGCGATCGCAGATTGTCTGGCATAAACATCAGAGAAAGTGCTTACAGACAGCAAGCACCGCCTCTGCCAGCAATTAATCTCACTTTTGCAAAACCAGATGGAAGGAATTTAAATACCCCGTAATGGTTCTAGCTAAAGTTGGCTGCTGTTTTTTACTGGTAATGGCTATAACTTGATACAAACGACCCTCAGCAACATACATTCTGCTTCTGGTGATTTTGCCGCCAACGTTAACATACTCAATTTCCTTGCCAGGATGACCATTAGAACTACGAATGTTACGCTGACTAACTAAACTACTTTGTGTAGTTTTTAAAGCCACATCCCTGGCATTATTCAGTATTGTTTGGGGACTAGTCATTTGAGCATAACTGTAAGGAAAATCATTATAAACAACCAAGTATGCCACTTCCTGCTTGGGAGGTTCGGCAACAAACATTTCTAAGTTAATTTCCCCCATGTAGGTTTTTTGGATTTGGGTATCCCTCTCTGGTTTTCCCGGCATCAAAACAGTAAAGCCCCTGTCTGGGGCAGTAAATACCCTCCATTGTGGCTGTACAACTGGAGGTTGTTGGGGTTGATTTGCTTCTACTAAGGCAGATCCACCACAGATAACAGTGGCGGTGATGAGTGGTAACAAAACTCTAAAAGTCATAATTCTAGCCATCACGTATGCAGATATTACCGATGCTAGTTGTTATAACCTAGCTGCACGTAAAGCCGCACCAATTAGCCCCACTTGTTGATTGAGAATAATATACACGGGTATATCTTCAAGGAGGGAACGCATCCTGCCTTTTTGGCTAAAGTTTAAGAGAAAATTGCCTTTTTGCATCAGGGTTTGGATTTTGGGCGCAATCCCACCAGCAATATATAAGCCGCCGTAAGGTAAGAATTTTAGGGCAAGATTGCCGGCTTCTGCACCGTAAATGTCTACAAATAATTGTAAGGTTTGTACTGACAGGCGATCGCTTCCTTGGAGTGCAGCTATACCAATTACCGCACCTGGATCAACGCTTTTTTCCTGCTGTCCGGCTTCTTGTTCCCAGGTTCTGACAATTTGGGCGATTTCTGGTGATTCGGCCGATATTTTGCGATCGCGCAAAAATTGGTAAATTGCCACAACTCCCTGTCCAGAGACTACCCTTTCTACAGAAACACGCTGGATATCATGTTTATCCAGTAAATATTTCAATAGCTGAAATTCCAACTCGCTGCGGGGAGCAAAATCAGCGTGTCCGCCCTCTGAGGGAAAGACTTGATAGTAATTGCCCTGTTTAATCAAAAATCCTTGTCCTAAGCCAGTCCCCGCCCCAATAATGGCAATGGGTGCTTCTAATTTGTGTTTACCAACTTGCAAAGTCAGCAAATCTTTTTTACTTAACCCGAAAATGCCGTAACCCACAGCCGCAAAGTCATTAATTAGGCACATAGAATCAATGCCTAATTCTTGTTTTAAACGGTCAGTATCGAGAAACCAAGTTAAATTGGTCAGCTTGGCTGTATTATCTACAACTGGCCCTGCGATCGCAAAACAAGCCTTTTGTGGTGGGGGCGTATTAGCCTTGGTGAGAAACTGCTGCACCAACGGGACTAAATCCGCAAAATCCCCACTGCGGTAAGTTTCCTCATAAATAGTCTGTAACTCTAGTGAATCTGATGCTTCCACTAACCGCAAAATAGTTTTCGTGCCGCCGATGTCTCCCGCTAGTAACAAAGTCATACAATTTTAGATTTTAGATTTTGGATTTTGGATTTTGGTTAGACTCACAGATAAATTTAGTACAAGTCGTCATAAATAAACAGACCATTCAAAATCAATCAAAAGCCTATTTTCTGTAGCGTAAACCCATAATGGAGCGAGTTATTATTTAAAATCCATATCAAGGACTTAAACAAATCGAATCACTGACTCTATCTCTGTCAAATGGGAAGTATCTCCCTTTAGTTCTAGCAACCATTCCGGGCCTTGGCGCAGGACTTTGACTAAGGAACATAAAGAAGCCTTGACTTCTGTTTTCGCAATCTCCCCTACTAGCCCCATTGCTGCCCCCAGAACAGATGCACCATGTCCTACCAGCAAAATATCCTGGGGATAGCATTCAGTCGCCAAGCATCTAGCAGTTTGTCCAGAACGTTCCCGCACTTGTTCGTGAGTTTCCGGATATTGCGCGGTGATACGCGGTGTGTAGGTAGTATCAATTCTGGGGAATAATTCTGCTAAGGCGGGAATTGACAATCTTTCTGGTTCTTCCGTCATCCAGTCTGGATTTAGCCACTCACTCAAACCTGTTTCTAGTTTAATAGGTAAATCTAAAACTTCTGCAACGGCGTTGGCTGTTTGTACAGTTCGCAGAAATGGGGAGGCGAAAATATGAGCAATATTTTCTGCTTGCAAGCGTTTCGCTAACTGCTGTGTTTGCACCATACCATCATCAGACAAGGGTGGATCATAACGTCTTTGGGCGGTGAGAAACCAATCAGGGTTGACGAAATCTAGGCGGTTAGCGTGTCTTGCGATCCAAACTATTTGATTCATGAGAAAATTTGATATATTTCCCGCAGGCTAAAGCCTGGGGCTACACGAAATCGAACCACGCCTGAGCGGGCTTCCAATTTAATATACTCTGATGTTGAGTAACTTTGTCTAGCGCCAAGCCAATTATCGGCGTTGCTGAAACTAATACCATCTCTTTGTGAGGTTGCGCCGAATTTTTTAACCTTTTTTCTCTCTGTGTCCTCTGTGTCTCTGCGGTGCGTTTCTCTTACATTCAGCGCATCTATGGCTACGCCACGCAAGCTATCATACAGAATTGGTATAAGTATAAATTTAGGTGTAGAGACGTTCGATTGAACGTCTCTAGTAATACAGTGGTTTTGACATCAGCAACGCCCCAATTATCGCCTGTAGAAAATCCTGGGCTTCAAATATAGGAATACTATTTGATTATTGAACAAACAAGTAGTGGCGGGACAAGGCTAAAATGTTGCAATAGATTTTTGAGAAAATTGAGATAAATCAATGTTTTCTGCTTTTACCTAATGCACTATTTTAAGCTTGTCAGTCCAGTAGGGTGTGTTAGCGGTAGCGTAACGCACCAAAGCCTTAATAATGAATGGTGCGTTACGGATTTCATCCTAACGCACCCTACTGGCGTGGCAAGGCTAAAATGTTGCAATAGATTTTTGAGAAAATTGAGATAAATCAATGTTTTCTGCTTTTGCCTAATGCACTACTTTAAGCTTGCCACGCCACTACTGGACTGACAACGCTAAAATGTTGCAATAGATTTTTGGGAAAATTGAGATAAATCAATGTTTTCTGCTTTTTCCTAATGCACTACTTTAAGCTTGCCACGCTACTACAATACTTAATTTTTTTCATAAATCAAACCGGATTCCTATATCTGAGTTGACACACAGCATTTGGTTCCCATTCTTCTGAAACTCATAAGCAACTTGTTTGATTTTTACCGCATATCCCCGTTGTTGTAATTCATTTATCACTGGTTGCAGCCAGGGAGATAATTCCCCAGATAATTGTAACAATGGAAAAATGCGTACTTCCTTGGCAACTCGGCACATTTCCATAATCGATGCTAAATGAAACTCTGCTGAAAGTTGCTCAGAATAGGTAAATAATAGGTGGGAACACAAAGCCAAATCAAATTGATTCGCTGCAAAAGGTAAAACAGGTAATTCATCTTTTAGATAACGCCCTTGATTGATTCCGTTAGGGAAATCTACCAAAAATTGACGCATTGCTGACATCCTAATTTCACCCATCATTTCTGGTGACTGAACATTCCGCCAAACATAGCATTCTCGATTGGCTTTCACACCTTGAATAACTATTTCATAAGTGTCTTGAATGCGTTGAGCAATTTCATCGGCTGTAAATTGATAAACTGGGTCACAAGAAATAACTTTGTAGCCTTGAAGTGTCATTTCTGCATTGAAACTAGCAGGACCACCAGCACAATCGAGTATATTTAAATTGAATTCTTCAGGAGTTAAATCAAACATCTGGGTATATTCCAGCATTGAACGTCCCCAAGGAATGATGCTTTCGAGTTGAAAACCCATTTATTTGACCTATAATTAACTGAAAATTGCCTAAAAGCTAGGAAAAAATGATATTATTTTACGGTAGCTTCAAATTATACCAAAATTAGGGGTGTAGTCAAATGAGCGAAATTCCTATCTGTAGCATAATTATTTCATCCCAACTGCCACCAGATGAAATCGACTCATTGGAAACATCACTAACGATGAGTTCAATAAATGTGCAGAAGTCATTAAATCGTGTCTTTGGTGCAGATGACATAGTTTTTGTGGCTACAGTAATTGGAGGGGCAGCCGCAGCAGCCAATTTGATAGAGTACTCTATAAAAGTCGCTAAAGCGATTAATAATTGGCGGCGAAAACTTCGAGAAAAAGGAATAAAACCAGAAGGTAAGTTAACACACCCAAAACTTCCTCCCCTAGACCTCGATAATGCTAGTGATGAGGAGTTAGAGGAATGGTTGAACTCAATAATAGAGCTACTGAAGAGGAAATAGAGGAATGGTTGTCTCAAAAGTGGGTCAACGGGTTCCCCTGAATCCAGGGGTAGAAGAAGATATTAAAAAAGATCATGCCTTCAATAATCAAATTCTGATATTATTTTCAGCACCTCTACTCGATGAAAAATCATTACCAGTCGAGAATTTATCAATCCAGAAAGAAATTGATGCGGTCGCTTCAGTTTTAGAAGATATATCTCATCCTATATCAGTGGAAATAGTGGTGAAAGTCGCCACCTCTCAGACGCTACAAGATGTGTTTTCCAATCGTTCCAAACCATTGATTATTCATTTTATTGGTCATGGAATGAAAGATGAGGATAGCACAGCTTTGGTGCTAGAAGATTCAGTAGGAATGACTCGTGCTTTTAGTGAAGAAGAACTTGCCATCGCTTTATCAAATCTGAAGCAACCACCTTGTCAATTAGCATTATTGAATGCCTGTCATTCAGAGAAATTAGCTCAAGCTTTTGTCAAAGTAGGAGTGTCTCATGTAATTGCTGTTAACGCTGAAGATACAATCTTAGATATTGCAGCCCGATGTTTTTCTCGAAGACTTTATCAAGCATTATTCAATGAAGATTCAGTTGGTGATGGATTTTTATCGAGTCGTAAAGCTGTTAAACTTGATGATAACTTAAAAAAGCAGTTTAACTCTCAGACTTTTGAGGCAGGGGTTAATTTTGATGAAGCCTTTAAATTTCGATTACTCCCCCAAGTTTCCCATAATGAATCGCTGATTATAGAACCAGCTAATTCTCACCAGGTTATCTATCCCCAGTGGTCAAATACTAATATTACCCGTGACAATCCTAACTTTGTCGGGCGCAGACAAGAAATACATCAGGTAATTAAAGTCCTGGTAGAGTCAGATAAACGTTGTATTGCTCTACATGGTATGGGAGGAATAGGTAAAACTGCATTAGCTTATGCCATTGGTCAGTGGTTACATGAGCGCAATCGCTATCAGGATGGAGTTTGGTTTATTAGTTTGCGTGATACTGATTCTGTAGGAACCTTGATTACCAAAGTTCAACAGAATCTGGAATTAAAGAGTTTCGCTTTAGAGAAAGAGTTAAGGAATAGTCGAGTATTTCTAATTTTCGATGATTTAGATAGATTGATTGAGAAAGAATATAATGAACTAATTGAATTTTTAAACTCGCTTTTAGAACAGTGTCCTAATTTAAGACTGTTGCTAACTTCTCGTAATTCTTTAGTAAGGGATATTCTTTATTGTCATCAAGAAGAAGTTTGCAGCATGGGAGTGTTAGAAACCAGAGAAATATTTAGAAAGTATGCTCCATCACAAGCACAATGGGGAGATAGTGATGATTTGGAGGAAGATTTTAATCTTTTAGTCAAGTTTCTTGATGGCTATCCCTTACCCATTAAACTAGCAGCATCTTATATGGCAGAAACTCAAAGTACTCTGAAGATGCTGTGTGAAGACTTGGAAATTGAACCACTGGAAGTTCTGGGTTCTTATTCTCCTGAACAAAGAAGAGAAAGAAGTTTGCAGATAACTTTAGAGCGTTCTTTTGAAATGTTATCGGTAGAAGGGCAAGATATATTTCCTTTGTTGGCTTTCTTTCCTAGTGGCTTAAGTCGGGATTTGGCTAGGGCTATTGAAGGTAGGAGTGGTCAGAAAGCTTTAATGGAATTGCTCAAGTTTTCTATGGCAGAAAAATCTTCTACTGCATCTGATTGGAGAGTAACTTTGCCCGAACCTGCCCGTACTTATGCAGAAAGTAAATTACAGAAAGCAAGAGGGATAGATTATCTAGCTCCTAAAGTGTTGGATTTTTATCAGGATAATTTCTGTGACACAATTCTCAAGCTTTTTGGCAATGGAGATAATAATAAGGGACGGCAGTTACTTCTGCAAGAAAACTCAAATTTAATTTTGTTTCTTGAATGGGGTTATGACAACGAATTGAGTTCAGATCAAATCTGTCGCAGTGCTAGAATCACAGTTACATTAATTCAGTATTGGCGTTGGATTGAAGCGAATCAAGATCCTTTGGTGAGATTGGATTTAGCTTTAAAAGCAGCCCAAAGAAATCAGGATGGAGAGGGCGAAAATTTAGTGAGAAATACCATCGCTGCTTTTGATTCTAAAGAAGAATTTAAAGATGTTCAATCTTTGGCAAAAGAAAGTGATGAGCTAAAGTCCTTTGAGTTTGAAACTGTCACTGTTAACCGTCAAGGCAAAATTATCAAGCGAGACACCAAATTCGCCGAATACGACACAGAAAATCTTGGTAACAACGTCACCTTAGAAATGGTTGCTATTCCTGAAGGTAGTTTTATCATGGGGTCGCCAAAAGAGGAACCGGAGCGTTCAAGTAATGAAAGTCCACAACACCAAGTAACTGTCCCAGCGTTTTTCATGGGCAAATACCCCATAACACAGGCGCAATGGCAAGCAGTAGCATCTTTGCCGCAAGTTAACCGAAGACTTGAACCTGACCCATCTAAGTTTAAGGATGGGAATCGACCTGTAGAGAAAGTCTCTTGGTACGATGCGCTGGAGTTTTGCGATCGCCTATCCCAGCATACTGGCAAAACCTATCGTTTACCCAGTGAAGCGGAATGGGAGTATGCCTGTAGAGCCGGAACTACAACCCCATTTCACTTTGGTGAAACAATCACATCAGAACTTGCAAACTATTTAGCTCAACTCACTTATGGCGCAGGTATAGAAGGAGAATATCGAGGCGAAACAACAGAAGTGAACAGTTTTGGGGTAGCAAATGCTTTTGGGTTATACGATATGCACGGAAATGTATGGGAATGGTGTCTTGATGACTGGCACTATAACTATAAGAGAGCGCCAATAGATGGCAGTCCTTGGTTTGATGATAATGATAATCTTTCCCAAAAAAAAGTAAGAGCCATACTGCGGGGCGGGTCCTGGTTCAACTATCCTAACTACTGCCGTTCCGCGTTTCGCAGCCCCAATACTCGCGACAACCACCACAACTATATTGGTTTTCGTGTTGTTTGCGCTGTTGGGAGGATTCTTCAGTAGCCCTTTATACTTTTCCTCTTTTGCACTTTGCACTTGTTCTTTTTTTCTCTCCTTTTGTTACCTGAAGGCGACTCGAATTTTTTAACTCAAAAAAGTAGTTTTCTACTCCCCTATTTTCTCCCCAAAACGCGCCATAAAGCGGCGGTCAATCCAATCTTTCCAGCACCACAAGAGTTTATGCGGTGGTGAAGTTAAAGCTCCTTTGGAAGCGATCGCGCGTTTGTCACCAGTACCAATTAAACTGAGATATTGTTGCTGTGGTTTATAAGGTTTGAGTGGCTTACCTAATAAAGTCCTTTGTAAATTCTCAAACAATGGTTTACCTTGGCGCACAGCAAACACCCCAGCTTTAGGACGAGGATGATTGACCATTGTCGCAATATCACCCGCCGCAAATACTTCTGGGTGAGTTTGAGATTGTAATGTATCTTCTACCAAAATAAATCCTTGGTCATCAGTACCAAGTCCTGTGGTTTTTAACCATTGGGGTGCTGATGCTTGCGTTACCCAAAAAATTTTATGACATTCTACCAATAACCCAGATTCACATTTAATCTCAAAGATTTCTTTAGTTTCTCTATTAGCTAATGTGCTAGACAGTGGTGCAATTTGGCATACAGTTTCCCCTAAATGCAAATTGATACCGCGCTTAATTAAAATCTGCTGAAATTGACGTTGCACTGAATGATGGTAATTAGGCAACAGTGTTTCTTGACGCTGGAATAAATGAACTTCCAGATTTTGAATTGGTTGCTGATTTTGTTGCAAAATCCCATGTAAATGAGTTTGCATCGATAGCGCTAACTCCACACCACCAGCGCCACCACCCACAATCGCTATGCTAATAAGCTGTTGGGGATTTTTGGCTACACTTTCTACTAGCTGATACCAATATTTCAATAATCTTGGCACTGGTTTAGCCGCAATTGCATATTCTGTGGCTCCCGATACAGATATCGTGGCTGGAGTACTGCCAATATCAACAGACAAGACATCAAAGTTTACGGCTGCACGGTTAGCACAAATCACTTTGTGGTTCTTCAAATCCAGTCCCACTGCTTTATCAAGATAGAACTGTGCTTGAGCAAAATTAGCCAATTTTCCTAAATTAATGTGGCATTCATCGTATCCATAAAATCCCGCAATGTGTCCTGGTAGCATCCCAGAGTAGGGTGTATCTGAGGCTGGGCTAATCAAAGTCAAACGTACTCCTGGTAAAGGGTTCCTGCCAAACATTTCCAAGACAATCGCATGGCTATGCCCGCCACCAATTAACACCAAATCTTTGTTCATAAGCCATATACTTTTTGAATTGGTACACTAATAAGAATTTTGCTCATTCAGTAACTCTTTCATTTTTATATTACTATGTCCTGATTAGGGCTAATTTTATTATGTATTTTTTAAAATAAAAAATTGTCTATTTAGTGAAATTTCTATTGTTACAAAATCATTAGCGCTGTTTTATTATTCTCGTCATATAAAAATCATGAACCCTTATTTTTTATGACTTTGATCAATTTAGACGTAGGTTGGGTAGAGGAACGTTAACGTAGTTTGCCGAAGGCGTAAACCAACACCCATAATCCTTGGTTTCGTTGGGTTTCACAAGGCTTCAACCCAACCTACTCTTTTTTCCTTCATCAGAGTCATAAAAGAGGGTTAGACAAAATCAGCTTAGTCTTAAGAAGACAATACTTTATCGAATGAATTTATACTAATTAAGATATATGAGTAACTTCATTTTAGTTATATTGCCAAAGAAGTCTGTGATATTTTCTGTGTTTTTTAACAGCAAAAATCCTTAATTTTACTAATGTTTAAATTTTTCTCACCAACCACAATAGGTACATTACTAAAAGTTCCAGAAGTATCTGTATGTTGATGGCAATTATTAATACTTACAAGGCATTAGAGCAATTAAAACGGCATTTTATAAATAATCAGATACCATTACAAAAAATCATTCTGGGGATAGTTGTTAACGAAAATAATGTAGTAGATATTACATTTCCTACGCGACAAACACCTTTATTTCTAGTTGCAAAAAATTTAAATCATGAAAATCTGGATAACAGACTAGCAGTAATTTATGATTTAGAGGAATTTTCTCAAAATTATCCGCAATATCATCAGGAAATAATGGGTATTCTCTCGAATTTTGTGCAAAATTATGCTGCTGATCTGAATCGAAATCAGTTTCACAGTTATCCATCACCAACAATTCCTAGAGATATTCAATTAGCCCTGACGGTAATTGGGAGAAGAAATACTGATCAAGACGAGTCAGACGGACTACTGGATTTGAGCCACACGGATATGAGAGGGGCTAATCTTGATCAAGCCAACCTAGAACTGACAAATCTCTATCAAGTTAATCTTTCTCAAGCTAACCTTTGTGGGGCTAACCTCTCTGGAGCAATTCTTAGTGCTGCTAACCTCTCTGGGGCTAACCTGACGGGCGCTAACCTCTCTGGAGCAATTCTCAGTGCTGCTAACCTCTCTGGGGCTAATCTGGCGGGCGCTAATTTGGAACAGGCTAACTTATATCTAGCAAATCTACAGGGAGCTACTCTCGGTGATGCCATACTCAAAGGAGCAAATCTCCGAGAAGCCAAATTGGGATGAGAAAAATCATCTCTAGACTGTTAAATTCGGATCACCGTCCACACTTCAAGGGTGTGGGATCATCACTTTACCCTTATACAGGCCATGGGCAAAGCCCCACCAGAGGCGATCGCGTGATTAATCTACCTAATAAATTAAATTACTGTTATATTTAATGCCATTGAATCCAAAAAAATAGTCTGACTTCATTCTTATGGTATATGTTCAAAAATTCTTAGTTGTGGGGCATATTCAAATTTTCAGCTAAATGATATACTAATTTTTCCTAAACTCTAAGTAATAATTCTGTATTGTGAGGAATATTACTGCTATGTCTGCTTATAAAACAGACAAATTCTGGCGTTGGTTGATAGCCATAACAGTTATATTTGTGCTTTCACTAACTCTGATTGTTTTTGCATCGTCCTACCTTGAGGAATTGACAGTTGACCAAAGAATACAATCTCGAAATCAGGTATTAACAACCACATCCATAGTTTTTCTCGGATTGGCAGTTTTGATTAATGCTTACTATGCGGCAAAGCGTGCAGAAGCTATGCACAAAAATGCTTTGGCGGCTGAAAAAAGCAACGAAATTAGCATTCAAAATTCCCAATGCAGTCAAGACAAGCTGATTGTAGAACGCTTTATGGGGGCAATTACCCAGCTTGGGCATGAAAAAATTGAAACCCGGACAGGTGCAATTTATGTTTTAGAAAGAGTTGCACAAGATTTTCCCAAAGAACACTGGACAATCATGGAAATCCTCACAGCTTTTGTGCGGGAAAATGCTCCCATTCAAACAGAGGAAGAACAACAAAGGTTAGAAAACTTAAAACCCATCTACTTGGGTAGATACAAAAGCGGGGCGCATCGGACACAAAAGGAAGAACAGAATACTGGCGAAGTAATACCAAAAATGCGTCGGGATATTCAAGCAGCCTTGACTGTAATTGGACGGCGTAATTCTCTGCTAGAAGAGGAAGATCAAAAACTGGATTTACGTAATACTGATATCCGGCGAGCCGATTTGCTTGAAGCGAACCTAGAAAGAGCCGATTTGCGCGGTGCTAATCTTTGTGGAGCCAACTTGCGAGGTTCTTACCTGTGTGAGGCCAATCTTGATGGTGCTTTACTGACTGGCGCTATTCTTTATGCAGCCAACCTGCTGAAAGCGAACCTGAATCGAGCCAACCTCTGTTGGGCTAACCTGAACAACGCTAACCTTTGTGGGACGAATTTACGAGGTGCAAACCTTTTGGGAGCAAGTCTGCGTGCGGCTAATCTCTCTGGGGCTAACCTTTATAAAGCCAATTTGCAACAAGCGACATTGAAAGTTGCTAACCTCTCTGGCGCAAAGTTGTTTCTAGCTAACTTGCAATGGGCGAAGCTGGGTAAAGCCAATCTGCAATTTGCTGGTCTAATTGGAGCTAACCTGAATGGAGCTAACCTGAATGGGGCTAACCTGAATGGGGCCAACCTGAATGCGGCTAAATTGCAACAAACAGAAATCTTTTTTGCTGACCTCAGCGAAGCCAGTTTTGCTGAAGCTGACTTAGATAGAGCCAATTTGATGGGTTCAGACTTGAATAGGGCTAGTCTTTTTCAAGCTAACCTTTCGGGGACTAACCTCATGGGCGCTAACCTTTCGGATGCTAACCTCTGTGAGGTCAAACTGGAAGGGGCTATTTTGACAGGAGCAAAAAATGTCCAGTTACAACAGATTAGAATGGCACTAGGCGATCGCACAACTCGTCTACCTGATTATTTGGAAGCTCCAGTCAATTGGCGACAATCTGGGTAATTATCCACAGTATTAGTTATTTGGGTGCATTTTACCATTGATATTTATTCTGGTCTAATTTATTGTTTTTATAGCTTGTCCAGTTCATGTGAACCTTAAGATTTCATGGATTACAGTGAGTAATCCCTCGATCCCCGTGTAGTACATTTGATTGTTTCGCACTTAAGAAACAACCACTATATTTTGGGCAAAAAACCTTCATTTCAAATTTCATATAATTTTTATTTATATAATGTATTATTTACATTAAATTTATTTAACATCCATAAGCTTTTGTCTATGAAAGCAATTTAATATTTCTTTTATATTTAAATTAGTCTATGAATTATATTGACCCACTAGGCTGTAAACTATTTTTAACGTCACGAAAATTGGCGATCAATAAAACTGGCAGTTTATGTAAATTTTGTTAGTCAACATTTTTGTCTTCACCTAAGCCTTGTATATTAGTGATTCAGTAGTCACTAGTCATTTGTCGAGGCTGCATACCCCGGCCCTAGTGGGCGGAAAAACTGAGGACGAAAAACTGTTCTTCCAACTATATCCCCCGTGGGTGTGGTTAGCTAAGGACTAATGATTCCGCGTAGCTCTTTAATTCGTATTCAGCGAATCTCCATCTATAAATCCACTGTATTCTGCTACTTTGCAAAGAACTAAACTTTTTTTGCTGAATTTATTATGCCCATAAAACATGAAACTTCTTTAAAGTAGTTGGCAATTTTCATCAATCCGAATTTTACTATTTTCCTAAGCACAACCCAAGGATGACATTAATTAATACAATCCATTTTAGAAACTTACGAGGCGATTTATTCGGTGGTTTAACTGCCGCGATCGTTTCCTTACCCCTAGCGTTAGCGTTCGGAGCAGCCTCTGGTGCTGGGCCTGCGGCTGGTCTTTATGGTGCAGTTTGCGTTGGCTTTTTCGCTGCCTTATTTGGTGGGACACCAACCCTGATTTCTGAACCTACCGGGCCGATGACCGTAGTCATGACTGCTATTGTCAGTTCCATGATCGCCAATAACCCAGAAAACGGCTTGGCAATGGCATTTACAGTAGTGATGCTGGCCGGGGTGTTCCAAATCTTATTGGGAGTATTCAAGCTGGGTAAATATATTACCCTCATGCCCTACAGCGTAATTTCCGGTTTCATGTCTGGGATTGGAGTCATCCTGGTCTTGTTGCAAATTGCTCCTTTTCTGGGTCAATCCAGTCCTAAAGGTGGCGTATTAGGAACGGTGCAAAATTTACCCCAGCTGTTCGCCAATATTAATCCTGTGGAAACAGCTTTGGGAGTGATGACCTTGGCAATTATTTTCTTAATGCCATCTAAAATCAAGCGTCTTGTCCCACCACAATTAGTAGCATTAGTATTAGTAACAATAGTTTCCCTGCTATTTTTCCAGGATGTTGACATCAGACGGATTGGCGAAATCCCAATGGGACTGCCAACATTACAAATACCTACCTTCAATGCATCACAAATCACGGTGATGCTCGTTAATGCAGCAATGTTGGGAATGTTGGGTTGTATTGATACCTTGTTAACAGCAGTCATTGCAGATAGTTTAACTCGTACTGAACACAAATCTGACAAGGAATTAATTGGTCAAGGTATCGGTAACGTCATATCTGGTTTATGTGGTGGACTCCCTGGTGCTGGTGCAACTATGGGAACCGTAGTTAACATCCAGACTGGTGCGAGAACGGCTGTATCTGGTCTGACTCGGGCTTTGATTTTACTGGTTGTAGTTTTGTGGGCTGCTGTTTTAACTCAACCGATCCCAATGGCAGTATTGGCTGGTATTGCGCTTAAGGTGGGGATTGACATTCTCGACTGGAGCTTTTTGCAACGCGCTCATAAGGTATCCCTGAAGGGTGCGCTGATTATGTACGGTGTAATGTTCTTAACCGTATTCGTTGACTTGATTGTTGCTGTCGGCGTGGGAGTTTTCATTGCCAACATCTTAACTATCGAACGTCTTTCTCAATTACAGTCTCAGGATGTGAAGACGATTACTGATGCGGATGATGCCATTATCTTGAACGATGAAGAGAAGCAATTACTTGATCAAGCTAATGGACGTGTCCTACTATTCTACTTGAGTGGACCAATGATCTTTGGAGTTTCCAAAGCGATCGCGCGTGAACATGCAGCAATGGCAGACTCTGATGTGCTGATTTTAGATATTAGCGATGTCCCCATGTTGGGTGTGACGGCTTCTTTAGCAATTGAAAATGCTATCCAAGATGCTTATGAGCAAGGTCGTCAAATATTAGTTGTTGGTGCAGCTGGCAAAGTTAAACGCCGCTTAGAAAAATTTGGCATTAACAAATTCGTACCTTCACATCATTTCTTTATGAATCGTTCAGAGGCACTTACGCAAGCTTTGGCTTTAGTTGATCTTTCTGCCCACAGTAGAAATGTTGCTGCTACTAGTGAATATGGCTCCACAGCCAGTGACCCTGATACCTACGGATATCAAACTTAATTAAGCAGGGTAGGCATAGCAAAAGTCAAAAGTCAAAATTGAAATCCTTGCTGTAACTACCCACTATTTCACAATTACTTTTGTATTTCTCCAAGGACTTGATCTAACCGCAGAATTCATCAACACAACAGACAGATAACATGATTTTCTCCGAATTAATAGTTAACTCCGTGTGGCAGAATCCTTTACTCGCAACTACAAACGAAGCCGAAAATGCCCCTATTGTCTTAGCTGGTGTATTACTTAGTTTAATAGTCATTTATCTTGCCAGTAAAATTGGTGGTGAATTGTCTAAAATGATCGACTTGCCTCCCGTTTTAGGCGAGTTACTTGGTGGCGTGTTAGTAGGTGCTTCGGCACTAAATTTGGTTGTCTTTTCTGAAAGTGGTGCAGCCGCTTCAGACTCCATCATTATGACAATCCTGCAATTTATTAACAACATCAGTCCCGAAGCAGTAACATCAATTTTTCAAAGCCAGAGTGAAATCGTTTCTGTTCTCGCTGAACTAGGTGTGATTATTCTGTTATTTGAAATTGGTCTAGAATCAGACTTAAAAGAATTGCAGAAAGTCGGTTCACAAGCGGTAGTTGTTGCTTGTGTGGGGGTTGCTGTTCCTTTTGCGGCTGGGACTACAGGATTAATGTTGCTCTTTCATGTCCCAGTAATTCCAGCGATTTTTGCAGGTGCGGCCTTGACAGCTACTAGTATTGGGATTACCTCCAAAGTTCTGTCAGAAATTGGGCAATTGAAATCTCGCGAAGGGCAAATTATTGTCGGTGCAGCAGTGATTGATGACATCTTAGGCATCATTGTCTTGGCAGTAGTTGCGAGTCTAGCTAAAACTGGTGAGGTTGATATTTTAAACGTCATTTATCTAATTGTCAGCGCTACAGTTTTTCTCGTTGGTGCGATTTTATTAGGTAAATATTTCAATCAGAGTTTTGTCGCCATTGCGAATAAATTGCAAACGCGAGGAAACTTAATTATCCCAGCTTTAATCTTTGCCTTTTTCATGGCATTTTTGGGTAATGCCATTCATTTAGAAGCTATTTTAGGCGCATTTGCGGCTGGCTTGGTTTTGGATGAAACGGATAAACGCAAAGAACTAGATGAGCAGGTGAAACCCATCGCTGATATTTTAGTTCCAGTTTTCTTTGTGACAGTGGGCGCGAAAGTTGATTTAGGTGTTCTGAATCCTTTCATTCCAGAAAATCGAGAAGGCTTAATTATTGCTACCTTCTTAATTGTGGTAGCGATTATCGGTAAAGTCGTCACAGGTTGGTCAGTTTTCGGACCAGTTAAAATTAACCGATTAGCAGTTGGTGCAGGGATGATTCCCCGTGGTGAAGTTGGCTTAGTCTTTGCAGGAATTGGTGCAGCTAGTGGTACTCTTGATAAACCATTGCAAGCGGCGATCATTATTATGGTGATTTTGACAACCTTCTTAGCACCGCCTTTATTACGGTTTGCATTTAAACAATCGCCAGGAGAAAAAGAATCTTTAGAGAAAGCCAATTTAATAGGCTAGCACCGCAGGGCGTTCGTCAAAAGTTTACCCTGAGTTTAGCCAAAGGGTCAAAAATCAAAAGTCAAAAAGCTGATCATATCGGCTTTTTGACTTTTAAATAATCTGTTTATTTCCAGCGTGCTTTAATAGCTAATTTTATCCCACTACCCAACAGGTCATTCCCGTGTTAGAAGCATATATATTCGCGACAATATTGTGCGGATTTTTTGGCATCATCCTGAAAAAGAACCTTGTGATGAAGATCATCTCTATGGATGTGATGAGTACAGGGGTTATCGCCTATTACGTACTGATTGCATCACGAAATGGCTTTTTTACACCGATTGTTGTCAATGGAGAAAATCCTGCGTATGCTGACCCAGTTCCCCAAGCGGTCATATTGACGGCAATTGTGATCGGATTTTCGATTCAGGCCATAATGCTGGTGGGTGTAATGAAGCTAGCACGGGATAATCCCACTTTGGAAAGCAACGAGATTGAGAAAAATAACACGCCATGAATAACATTACTATTGCATGGATCACATTACCGTTGTTTTTGGGATTCGTTATTTATCTGCTTCCCAAACTTGACCGATACCTCGCCTTGGGTGTAGCGCTGGTTTCGGCTGGATATGCGTTGTCGTTATTTTTTAACCAGTCCCAGTTGACACTAAATTTATTGGATAGTTTCGGTGTCACCTTGGTAGTTGATCAATTAAGTGGTTACTTTATATTCACAAATGCAGTGGTAACTACTGCGGTGATCCTCTACTGTTGGCGCACTGATAAAACGGCTTTCTTTTATACACAGATTGCTATTTTGCATGGCAGCGTTAACGCCGCTTTTGTCTCTGCGGATTTCATCAGTTTATATGTGGCGTTAGAGGTAATTGGGATTGCGGCGTTTCTCTTGATTGCCTATACCCGAACCAATCGGTCGATTTGGGTAGCTTTGCGCTATATGTTTGTCAGTAATACAGCAATGCTGTTTTATCTGGTGGGCGCGGTTTTGGTCTATCAGGCCAATGGTTCTTTTGCTTTTTCTGGGTTAAGTAAAGCACCTACTGAGGCGATCGCCTTAATCTTTGTCGGACTCTTGACAAAAGGGGGAATCTTTGTATCAGGATTGTGGCTACCCTTAACTCACTCCGAATCAGAAACGCCTGTGTCGGCCATGCTATCAGGAGTTGTTGTCAAAACTGGTGTATTTCCCTTGGTGCGCTGTGCTTTGCTAGTGCCAGAGATTGATCCCATTGTCAGGATATTTGGAGTAGCCACAGCGTTTCTGGGCGTAATTTATGCCTTATTTGAAAAGGATACTAAGCGAATGCTGGCCTTGAGTACTATTTCTCAGCTAGGCTGGCTACTCATTGCACCAGAGGTAGCAGGTTTTTATGCCTTGGGACACGGACTGGCAAAATCAACGCTTTTCCTGATTGCAGGTAACTTACCCAGTCGAGACTTCAAGGAATTGCAAAATCAACCAATTAATAATGCGCTGTGGATTGCCCTTGTCATGGGTAGTCTTTCAATATCGGGTTTTCCCTTACTGGTTGGCTTTGGGGCTAAGATGCTGACGCTGAAAAATGTTCTTCCTTGGCAAGTTATGTTAATGAATATTGGGGCTGTAGGAACTGCAATTGTCTATGCCAAATTCATCTTTCTACCTCATGGACAAGGAAGGGATGTCAAACCTGGTTTTTGGCCACCACTGATCCTATTACTAGGGGCGCTGATTGCTGCAAGTAGTCTTTACTATGAGGCTTACACTGTGGCAAATATCATAAAAGCATTAGCAATCATCGGTATTGGCTGGTTGGTACATTTTTTAATTTTTCAACGGTTAGTTGTCAAATTACCACGTGTACTTGAGCAACTTGAGCATCTGATTGGGGTGATGAGTTTGATGTTGCTCCTGTTATTGGGGATGGTATTAGCATGATTGGACATCTAAATCTGATATTGCGACTGACTATTTGGTTTTTGCTTACCTCTGATTTGAGTTGGGCAAATATCATCATTGGTGTTAGTGTCGCCCTCCTATTACCTGGTCGTCAAAAAGTGCCGGAAGCATTAAGAGATTGGTTACGTGTACTAGGAGAGGTGATAGTAGCCATTCCCCAGGCCTATATTGAGGCATTTGAAATCATCTTTCGTCCCCATAACCACGAAGATGTGATCATGGAACGAGTCAAACCTCAACGTACACCTGGACTCATATTCCTAGATATATTCCTGATTACCTTTACGCCCAAAACGATTGTCTTGAAATACCACGAAAGGGGCTTGTATGAAGTACACCTGGTGAGACGGAGGAGGAAAGTGTGAATCTGATCTTGTTTGCCATGATTTTAGCCCTGCTCATACCCATGTATGAAGCTTGGCAAGATGATGATATTTGGCAAAAAATGTTGGCTTTTGCCAGTATTGCCACCAAAACATCAATCATGATTCTGATGGTATCTGTCTTACGTGATGATTGGATGATTGGTGTTGTCGGGATTATTATTCTCAGTGTGGGTAATGCCGGATTAATGTTATTGGCACATCTACTTAAACGCATGAGTGATTTATGATTGACTTGTTGAGTTATACCTGCTTATGCTTAGGTCTTTTCTTCTGGTTTTGGGGAACTTTACCCCTACTCGGTCATCGCTCGGTATTATTTAAACTACATAGTCTTTCGGTTGCAGATACCCTCGGCTCCATGAGTATCGTTATCGGGTTACTCCTGAAGATACCCAGTGAATGGCCGCTACTCCTTCTGGGCATCATCTCTTTGGCTATCTGGAATACAGTGCTGGGTTATGTTTTGGCATATTGTTCTAGTCCCAATGATCGCCATGAATGATAATAGTTATGTGTATATAATCACCGCCTTGTTGCCGTTATCCGCATTAATGCTGGTAATTCAGGTCAATCCATACAATGCCCTGGTAGTTCAGGGAATACTGGGAGCTGTGGCGACATTGGTATTTGCCGTTTTGGGGGCGGCGGATGTGGCTTTGACTCAAGCATTAATGGGGACTTTGCTGGGGATTACGCTTTATGCGATCGCAGTGCGTTCTTCTCTGGTGATGCGTCTGGGTGTGCTTCAAGATGAGTCCTCTGAGTTAGAGGAAGCAGATGAAAATTCTCTACCAGACGATATAGCCACAGGCAATCTTGGGAAACTGATGGATAATTTCCGCACAATTTTTAGCAAATACTATATGCGTCTTGAGTTAGTCCCTTACACAAATATGCAGGCTTTGCACCGGGCGCTGATGGATAAAGAAGTCCATGCAACTTGTGTCCGGCGATCGCCAGAACACAATGATCAAGACCTCGCAACCAGTGGAGAGGAAAAGCAACTCTATCACACCGAGACTAGGGTTCGACGCATTTATGACATCATGCAAACCGACCTTTTATTACCAGATACAATACTGACCTATGTAAATGTACCAGAATCAGGGGAGAAGCATTAATGAAATGGGTCTACATTGCAGCCGGAATAGCGCTTTACATGATATTTCTGATCATGCCCAATCGAACACCGGATTTATCGGATGTCTCTATCGTCAAATCGGTTGTAGAAGATAGTGGAGTACCTAATGCAGTTACGGGTATCATTCTCAGGAATCGGCTGTATGACACTATCTTTGAAGTAGTAGTATTTACCATCGCGGTCATGGGTGCGCGTTTTCTACTGGCTGATGAAAGACCGTTCTGCACTATTTATCAGTTTACAGATGAACCATCCATGATTTTGGCGCGACTGGGAGCGACTATTTGCTCATTGGTGGGGATTGAGCTGGCGATTAGGGGTCATTTGAGTCCGGGCGGTGGTTTTGCGGCTGGGGTAGCGGGTGGTACGGCTATTGGTCTGATTGCAATTACCTCATCATCGGAGTGGATGCAGGCGATTTACACGCGCTGGAATGCAGCTAGATGGGAAAAGGTTTCAGTACCTGATTTTTATTGTACTGGCGGTGATAACTTTGGCAGGATTTGAGTTACCCCACGGAGAGTTGGGCGCACTTGTCAGTGGCGGGGTGATTCCTTTGCTGAATATCCTGGTTGCAGTCAAGGTGGCGTTGGGTTCCTGGTCGGTGATGTTAGTTTTTATTCATTATCGCGGATTGTTGTGAGAGATGAAATTTTATCATGACCGAATTAATTCGGTCATTCGCTGACAGGCGATCGCATACTATTGGGGGAGGCGATCGCCTTTCTTAGTTTAATAAAAAGTAGTCTTATTTTATATGTGTAAATATTGAGTAAAAAACTTGTATTTTAACGTAAAAGTTGATGATAAGGTAGTAATAAATGACTTTTAGCCAAGAGCGATCGCTCGTGCTATTCTCAAAGACCCAGCAATTTTGATTTTAGATGAAGCTACCTCTGCGGTGGATAATGAGACGGAAGCAGCTATTCAGACATCTTTAGCTATAATTACCCAAAATCGAACGACAATTGCGACAAGCCTAACGGCATAGCTTCGCTTACCGCTCATCGTCTTTCCACAATTCGCCACAGTTTGCGGCTAATGCGCCGTAATTCATTTGAATAGAACGCCCAGGTTCTGCACAGGAGAGGATTTGTACATTTACCGTCCCATTGAATAATTCTAAGCTGTTGTGAGCGATCGCCAAGGTTTGATCACAGCTACCACCATCCACCACTAAAATTTCCCAAGCTGGTTTGTTCATTTAAAGTTGGAATAACAATAGAAACATGAAACATTTATTTTATTGCTGATTTTGCCCATAATCAATCAATATTGAGCTAGAAAGGGGCAGTACATTGAATTGTGAACATCAGTAATAAGTACACCAACGTTTAAAATAGGTCTGTATCCTGGAATAATTATGACCATAATAGTTGTTATTTAATGTTAGTAGTCGGTTAACTACACTGGCCTATAAGCGAAACCTTTATGACTAAATCTCCTAATGAAAACCATGATTCCCATGACCGGACTCACAAGGGTTTGTGGTTGCTGTTGTTGAGACGCGGTGGCATTACCCTGGGCGGAATTTTGCTAGTGGGAATGGCCGGGGGTATCTGGCGGTTGTGGAGTTTTGTCCAGAAAGAATTAACGCCCCTAGCCCAAAACGGGATCACAAACACACTCAACCGTCCGGTAAACTTGGGAGCAGTCACCGGCTTTTCCTTGACAGGAGTACAATTTGGGGCTTCAACCATTCCCGCCACACCCACAGATCGAGATCGGGCAGTGGTGGATGCTGTAGAAGTGGGTTTTGACCCGTGGCAATTAATTTTTAACCGTCAACTGAAGCTGGATGTTACCTTAGTTAACCCAGATATTTACATTGAACAAGATAATCAAGGGCGCTGGATTACTACTAAAATTGCCCCTCCAGGTGAAACAGCACTGATTAAAACTGATTTAGACAAACTCCGGTTTCGCAATGGCAAGCTGCTATTGATACCGCAAGTCAGAGATCAAAAAGTAATATCCACTGTCACACCTGTAGAATTTTCACAAATCAATGGCACGGCTCAACTGCTCCAAAAAAACAAGCTGATTAAGTTTGATGTCAGGGGTGAAGCAGGTAGTGGGGGTAATCTTGCTATTCAAGGAGAGGTGATTCCTCAAACATTAGCAGCTAAGTTGCAATTGCGATCGCAAGATTTATTAGCTGCTAAAATTACCCAAGTGATTAAGTTACCCTTCGATTTTCAGGCGGGTAGAGTTAATGGCAACGTGCAGATTCAACTCACACCAAAACAGCCGACCCTATTATTTGGCAATGCAGATTTACAAGGAGTAACGCTGCAAATTCCCAACTTACCCCAAGCTTTTCTCAATACTCAAGGGGCTATTCGCTTCGGTGGGACAGAAGTACAGCTAGATAATGTTACTGGCAGTTACGGCAAAATTCCTCTGGTGGCTACAGGCATTATCGACCCGAAAACAGGCTATAAATTGGCAGGTCGTGTTGATGCAGTCAGTGTGGCTCATACTCAAGAAAGTCTCAATCTCACATTGCCAGTACCTGTAACAGGGAATTTACAAGCTAATTTACAAATGCTTGGACCCATCACCAAACCCGTTCTCTCAGGTGCAATTGCCACTATTAAAACTGCCCAGATTGATAAAATTGATTTTAAAAATATTACTAGTAAATTTGAATTTGCTCCTCATGCTGATTTAATTAGCTTCAGAGATATTCAGGGACAAGCCGCAGTTGGTGGAGAAATTACAGGTGTTGGTAATATTAAACTAGGGCAAACTCCCCAATTAGATTTTAATTTCGCAGCTAAGAATATTTCTGGGGATGCCGTAGCTAAAATTTATGAAACCACACCCCCAATCCAAATCGGTACTGTTTCCGCTACAGCTCAATTGATTGGTGCGGCCAATAATGTCCAAACTGTAGTCAAATGGCAAGCCCCGGAAGCCACCTATCCCGGTACTGGTGAAACTGTTATCGCCGCAGACCGTACCCTCGCCTTCCGCAATGTGGCGTTGAATGTCGCAGGTGGGATGGTAAGAGGTTCTGGGAGTTTTGCTCAAGGGCGTTGGCGAGCCGTTACCCAAGCTTCTGGTGTCGGGTTGACAACTTTTGTAGACGAAAATCAACTGCAAAATATCTCTTTAGCAGGGGCAGAATTCAATGGTCGTGTCATCTTGGAAGGTAGGGCGGAACCCTTTGAAATTGCCAGCATTCGCACTGAAGGCGCAGGAGTAAACATTGGTGGTGGCACAGTTGCAGTTTCTCGTATCCAGTTGCAAGATCAAAACTTTTCGGCGCAGCTGGTGGCTAATAATGTGAGGCTAGGGCGGATTTTGAAAGAATCCCCCCCAGCTTTGGGTAGTCCCTTAGCGGGTACGTTTCAAATCGCAGGGAACACAGAAAATTTTGCCATCAACACCTTACGCGGCACTGGTGAAGCGCGTCTGAGTCTGGGAGATGGAATTATTACAGCTACTAATATCCAATTAGCTGATGGTGTATATCAAGCACAGGTACAAGCCAATAATGTGGCTGTCCAGCAATTGGCAGCAGTTCCAGAACAGTTGAAAGGCGGGTTAACTGGTCAATTTAACGTCGCCGGAACTGTGGAATCTTTTAGTTTAGCAGCCATCCAAGCTAGTGGTAAAGCACGGCTTAACGTCCCTGGGGGAACGATTGCAGCCTCTAATATTCAATTGGCTAACGGTCTATATCAAGCGCAAGTTGAAACGAATAATCTTCCTTTACAACAGTTGATAGCAGTACCTCCACAATTTCGGGGAGAGTTAACTGGTCAGTTAAATGTAGCGGGGTCGGTTGAGTCTTTCGGTCCAGAAACTATCCAAGCCAGTGGTCAAGGACGGTTGAATGTTGCCGGGGGAACCATTACAGCCTGCTAATATTCAACTGGCTAAGGGTCGCTATCAGGCTGTAGTTGATGCTGAAGGTGTGGAATTAAATCGGTTAAATCAGCAGTTACGGGGTAATTTGGGCGGTAATTTGCAGGTGGCTGGGATTCTGGGATCTGCTAATTTAGCTGATGTGCGGGCGGCGGGACAAGTACAATTATCTCAAGGTATTCCCGGCATTGAACAACCGTTAATTGCTGCACTCACTTGGACTGGTGAAAAAATAGCTATTGAACAAGCTGTAGCGAATGGCTTAAATATCAGTGGTGACATATTAACTAATGCGAAGACCGCAGCTATTCCGGAAATTACCCAGTTAAATCTCAACGTCCAAGCGCAGAATTATAATTTAAAACAGTTACCAATCAATCTGCCCAATCAGTTTGATGTGGCGGGAAATATCGATTTTGACGGGCAAATCACTGGTAATCTGCCTTTACCGAATCTCACAGGGAAGATTGGGTTAAGAGATTTGGTTGTACAAGATATTGCTTTTGAGCCTTTGTTAACGGGAAATATCCGCTCGGCAACAGGTCAAGGTTTCAATTTAGATTTGAGGGGTGATATAGATAGAATTGCTTTAAATCTTGATGCCCAAAATCGCCCGCAGTCGTTCCTTGTGCAGCGCCAAGAAGCTTACGCTACAGGTCAAGCACAAGGGGATGATTTGGCTATTAAGGTGGCAAACTTTCCTTTACAAATTTTAAATTTAACACCACCGCCGGATCTGCGTTTAGGTGCTGGGACTGTGGCTGGGCTGTTAACTGGGGATGTGCAGGTGAATCAGCAGACATTGGCAGCAAGAGGAGATTTAGCGATCGCCTCTCCACAAATTGGTAGAATTACAGGCGATCGCTTGGCCGCTCAGTTCCGCTATAGTGATGGTAAAACCACACTCACCAGCAGCGAATTTGTCAAAGGCAACAGTCGTTATGCTTTCGCTGGCAATTTTGGTCAAACTTCCCAAGGACAGCAACTACAGGGGAAATTGAATGTCAATCAGGGTAATATCCAAGATGTGCTAACAGTAGCGCAGATATTTGAATTACCAGATTTTCAACGTGGTGCAGCAGAACCCACCTACGGCACAGCTGCGGATCTAGCAACTACATCTCGTGGATTACCCGAACAGCCTTTATTAACCCAACTCAAACGCTTTTACGAAATTGATGCCCTGCTAGCGGCACAAGCACAACAACGGCTCGAATCCAATCCCATCCCAGCATTAGCAGATTTACAAGGATCTTTTAACGGCGAAATTGCCGTAGATACTGCCACAGCGAAGGGCTTATCAGTAGGATTTGATTTGAGAGGTCAAGATTTTACCTGGGGTAAAGAAACAGAACCCAATCGTTTCTATAGTGCTAATAACATAGTTGCCCAAGGCAGGTTTGAAAATGGAATTTTGCAATTACGACCATTCCGAATTGAGTTAGAAAATAGCAGTCTCGTGTTTGCAGGTAATATTGGCGGTGATGATCAATCTGGTCAGTTGCGGGTCAAGGATTTCCCAATAGCATTACTAAATAATTTTGTCAACCTACCAATTGGGATCTCAGGTAATCTCAATGGTACAGCCGCAATAGCCGGTAGCATTGCCAATCCTCAAAGCAAAGGTGATTTGACAATTACAGAAGGAACCTTGAATCAGCAGCCAGTTGAGTCAGCGATCGCCAGTTTCAGTTATGCGAATGGACGCTTAAACTTTGGCAGCACTGTCTCAGTTGTGGAAACAGAACCAGTGAACATTACTGGTAGCATTCCCTATCAGTTACCTTTTGCTTCTGTAGCCCCAGAAAACAATCAAATTAATTTGGATATCAAAGTCAAAAATGAGGGATTAGCAATATTAAATCTCTTGACCAATCAGGTAGCCTTTGAGAACGGTGAAGGAGACGTAGACATTGAAGTGCGCGGGACAAGAGAAAAACCGAGAGTGAATGGCATTGCGACTCTTAATAATGCCACCTTTAGCGCCCAGGCTTTACCAGAACAAATCCGAGGTGTCACAGGAAAAGTCCTGTTTGATTTTGACCGCATTTTAGTAGACAGCCTGGCAGGTAAGTTTAGCCGAGGTAATGTAGTAGCATCTGGAGAAATTCCCATCTTTAACAACGGACCAGCGAATCTGGAAAATCCCCTCATTATTGATGTCGATGAACTAGCTTTAAATCTGAAAGGCTTGTACCAAGGAGGCGCTAGTGGCAATTTACAAATTACAGGTTCGGCTCTGAATCCAGAAATTGGCGGTAAAGTGAATTTATTCAATGGTCAAGTTTTACTTGCAGGTACTGCCAATCCAGAGCAACCTGCCAATCCTAGTAGCTTATCATCCTCTAAAGTCAACAAACAGATTCAAGCTGATAGCGACGATGCGATCGCGACGTTTAATAATTTAGATATAGAACTCGGTAAAAACGTAGAAATCAATAATCCACCTATTCTGAGCTTTCGAGGTACAGGTAATCTCATAGTTAACGGCTCCTTTGCTGAACCAATACCCGATGGTACTATCAGACTAGAGCAAGGTGGAGTGAATTTGTTTACCACACAGTTTAACCTCGCTCGTGGTTACAAACATACAGCCACCTTCAGAGCCAGCCAACCTCGTGACCCCGAATTAGATGTTCGCTTAGTCGCCAAGGTACTAGACGTACTTCAAAGTAGTGATTTCACACGGGCAAATACTGCTGGGTTAGCAGCCTTAGAAAGTGTGCAAGTTGAAGCCAATATCCAAGGTTTTGCCAGTCAACTCAATGAAACACTAGAACTAAAAAGCAGTCCCGCCCGTTCAGAAACCGAAATTGTCGCCTTGTTGGGCGGTGGGTTTGCAGGCGGACAGGAAGGTGGAGATAGCACTTTGGGTCTGATTAACATTGCAGGTTCAGCTGTATTCAGCAACTTTCAGTCAGCCTTTAATCAAATTGGTAGCGCTGTCGGGTTAAGTGAACTGCGGATATTTCCGACAATTGTTTCAAATAGTCCCGAAGCCGGAAGGAGCAGTTCCAGTTTGGAATTAGCTGCGGAGGCTGGAATTGATGTTTCTCCCAAAGTTTCTGTTTCCAGCATCAAAATATTGACAGCAAATGATCCATTTCAGTGGGGTGTAAATTACCGCATCAATGAGGAAATTCGTTTGCGTGCTTCCACTAATTTAGAAGACGATAGTCGGGTCGTAGTGGAATTTCAACGGCGATTTTAAGGCTTATAGCTGGGGAGTAGGGAGTGGGGAGTGGGGAGTGGGGAGTAGGGAGTGGGGAGTAGGGAGTAGGGAGTGGGGAGTGGGGAGTGGGGAGTAGGGAGTAGGGAGTAGGGAGTGGGGAGTGGGTTAACTTGATAATCCGTTTATGTCTTAACCTCTTTGGGGGTTGGTATATTTGCTTTTTTTGGGCGATGAAATCTATTTAGCATCTGGTGATTGCCTGAAATAAATGACAATGCTCTCACCCAGACGGTCAAGAAAACAGAAAAATTAAAAAAATAAGTGTTAGTTTATACTATTTATATTTGGGATAGTCGTTATACTCATTTTTAGGTTCTACCTGGGAATTATGAAGTGGCATTGCCACTTCATTTTTATCTTTTTTTATCTCGAATATGCCTTATCCATAACCATTGTAGAGACTAAGCATCACAAATCTCTACATTCTTTTGCCGCAGATGTCTATCAATCATTAGACTTTGTATCCTGCCATTTTTCGCGAGTTTCCTTAACTTCCACATTTTGCGATCGCGCTAACTGCCAACTTTTTAACATCAGGGGTTTTTGTCTTTCCAGATGATTGACAAACTGCATAATTGAGTAGTCTGCCTTGATTGGAGTTTTCAAATCAAACTTAATTGTCTCAAAAACCTTCAGGTCATCCTGAACAAAATTTATCCCCATAATTTTAATCAGCCACAACACGACTCGATTATATAACCAACCAAAAATTCTCCGACGTTTCTTACTAATCAGCATCACCTGAACTTCAGATTTGCCCCCTTCCAGGAGGCGCGCGGCAAACATAACGTGAACATGGAAGCAATCAGTCCCAAAGGTTACGATGTTAGTGCTACCATACCAATAGCAAATATTGTAAGTGCTATTTTTGCTGAAGGGACGTATCAGCTTCTCTAAAAATGAATTTCCAGTGTTAGGTGAAGTATTCGTGAACACAATAGCATTCTGATTGAGTTCCTGTTTTTCAAAATGAATTTCTGATGTTAATTTGTGAACTGTATTCAAGTGTTGAGCATCAATGGGATTAATCATCACCGCATTCGGGTGAGAGTTCACCAAGAAATAAGAACCAAAAACAGCATCGCATTCCTGGTTTTCTAACTCCAGAACAAAGGGTAGGGGTTGTTTGGGTATTTCTCCAGTCCAAACCCAAATCATCCCATACTTCTCAGCCGTAGGCCAAGTTTTTAACCTGACAGTAACAGGCTGACTTAAACATGGGATATCAACACAAAATCCTTGGTCATCAAACTTCCAATGATGGAAAAAACAACGTAATTCGTTACCCTCAACTTTGCCTTCCGCCAGATGAGCGCCCATATGCGGACAATAGGCATCAACAATAACGACACCTTTATCTTTACCACGGTAAATCGCTAATTCCCTACCCAAAACTGTGACAGCCTTTACCTTCCCGACCCGTAGATGTTTTGATGGGATAACCCAGTACCATCCCTCAACAAAACGTTCAGGATTATTAAAAATTCTCGGTTTATGGTTTGAGCTAACGTTCTGCAAATTAACATTCATTTTCAGAGTTTCACTTGAAGTGAAGCGGTTAATCTAGAAGTAACATGATAATCGCCAAGAAACGGTTACTTTTATTACTGGGAAAGATAGTTGCACAACTAATTAATAAAAATCTTCTGATTGAATATTCAATCAACCCAATATCAGAGTTTTTTGTCAATTAAATAATGTTTAATATATGCCGTTATTCCCTCATAATAGATATTTGAATCATAAAACCTGAGTATAATCTCTAAACAAATAAAAATTCTATAGGACTCCTATCTGATTTTTGTTGGCGTAGCCTGCGCTGTGCGCTTACAATCTCGGCATCACACAAAAAGTTTATTCCCCACTCCCCACTCCCCACCAAAATATGTCATAATAAATACAAGAGTTAGGGAAGTCTGCCGTGTTAACTCAGGATAAAAAACTGTTTTTAATTGGTCAGGTAACAAATCTGAGCGGAATTCCGATCAGGACAATTCGCTATTACGAAAGTTTAGGTTTAGTAGAATCATCAGGGCGCACAGAGGGAGGTTTTCGCCAATTCTCAATAGATGTGCTGACTCGGTTAGCTTTCATTAAAAGGGCGCAAAGTTTAGGCCTGAGTTTGGAAGAGATTCGAGATATTCTTCAGGTCTATGACCAAGGACAACCCCCCTGTGACGAAATTAGAGAAAAGTTAGAAGAAAAACTTTCACAGATTGATAGCCAAATTACTCAATTGCTGACCTTACGCTCACAAATCGGGGAATTACTCGACGGCTGGAACAATAAATCTAGTCAGAAAGAGGATACAATCTGCCCGATTATCCAATAGACATCTAATCAAAAAGAATGTAGAGACGTAACATCTCACGTCTCTACATGGGTTTCAGGTCATGCTATCAATAAATATCCGCATAATAGCTTCAATAGGGCGGATGCACGAACTCAGCCCGCCTACGCGGGCTATAAAAATTATCAAAATACAGTTATTCTTCAGTTAAAAATTCTTGTTCCTCTAGGTAACGAATAGCTAATCCATCAACTACCTTAATCACTCCTTTGGTATAAGTAGCTGCATTATGTGCTGCTCTCCATGCTGCCCAATTAGGAACAAAGCCTGTGAGGGTGACTCTGCCATTTTCTACTACAACGTTGACATCTTCAGCTTCCACAAAAGTATTATGTTCCAAAGCATTCTCAATGCTTCTGGCAATTTCCTCATCTTCAGGTCTCTTAGTAGGCACAACTGCTAATTCATTGATAATATCAATTACACCAGTAATGCCATAACCTATATCTTCTACCTGAAATTTCTTCCAATAAGCGTCTACTGTACCTCGTAAAGTCAGCAATCCACCGATAACGCTAACATCAATTTTGTTGGCATCAATATCTGGGTCCCAAGTCAGGGCATTTGCGACATTTGAGGCGATTTCGTCATCTATAGGCACAGGGATTGAGGCAGGATACTGCACCTGTAAGTGATTAATTACCTCAATAATTCCTTCTATGTCTTTAGTATCTTCTTCTGCTATGCTTTTGGCTCGATAGCTAGGTACTGTTCCCCGCAATGTTACCTTGGCATCATCAACAGTTACACCAATATTTGCTGCATTTACACGGTCATCCCAGTGAAGTTTATCTACAACTTTAGCTTGGAGTTCTTCGTCTGTCGCTATAGTCATAATTACACCTGTGTGGTTGTTCTTCTCTCATCTTTGCAGGAACGATAATATCAGCTTCGGATCATTAGTTATGTTTGCCACAGTCATTGCACCCACCCCCAAGGCTTGGCCTAAATAACTTTGCATTACCCGAATTTTTCTGAAAATTTGCGCGCGCGATTTCTGATGACAAGCCCTTTTGTATCTATGCTCACTAAAATAGCCGAAAATTAAAGTTACGTTGTCTATTTCTTTCGGTAGGGTGCGTTATGGACTTTAGTCCTAACGCACCGAAAATCTGGGATGGTGCGTTAGCCTTCTGCATAACACACCTTACTTTTAAAGGATTTGAGGTAATTCAATCACTTGTGTGTACACGGTAGGTGTAAGGGGAGGGGAGTTAAAACGGAGTTGTTTTATGGGGGCTTAATCTAGCAATCAAGGCTACATGATATATTCTATTTTGCTATTAATCTGATTTTGCTTTCCTCTTTCTTCAGATATGAGTATAAAACTTTGATTTACATACCCCAGAAGGATGCTCATGATAAACATGAACACCTCAGAGAATTTCTTTTTCCAGTATGAGTTTCGCTCGCGTAGAGTGGTAATGTCTCCAAACATGACAACATTTAGACTACACTCTGTTACAATGCAGAGCTGCGGCATTCGCTCTTAGTCTTGGCGCTACTGCCGATCCAGCCTTTCAAACTTTTGTCCGTCTGCCTAAGACTGATGTCGCCACTGGCGACAGGCCGATGTTATTTTCGGAGTTCTATGTCTTTTTCTAATCTCGGCTTGTCCAATGAAATTATCCGTGCTGTCACAGAGTTAGGGTATACCAAACCCACGCCAATCCAGATACAGGCGATCCCTGCCGTCTTGTCAGGTAGCGACTTACTAGCTGGCGCTCAAACTGGTACTGGAAAGACTGCCAGCTTCACCCTGCCGCTTCTGCATCGTTTGTCATCCCAGAGCGCTAAAAGCACTTCTAATGGATGCCCAGCGATCCGGGCGCTGATTCTCACCCCGACTCGTGAATTGGCCGCACAGGTGGAATCAAGCGTGCGTGATTACGGCAAGTATCTGAAGTTGAACACGATGGCGATGTTCGGCGGTGTCAGTATTAATCCACAAAAACGGCTTCTGAAGGGTCGAGTGGATATTCTGGTTGCCACTCCAGGGCGATTGCTAGACCATGTGCAGCAAGGCACGGTAAACCTTTCACATATTGAGGTTTTGGTGCTGGATGAAGCAGATCGGATGTTAGACATGGGTTTTATTCGAGATATCCGTCGTATTCTCTCGCTTCTACCCAAAAAACGCCAAAACTTGCTATTTTTTGCCACCTTCTCCGATAAAATCAAGGCACTTGCCACTGGGCTGCTAGATCGACCGAAGATGATTGAGGTGGCACGCCGCAACGTTACGGCCGACACGGTGGCACAGAAAGTCTATAAAGTAGACCGTGACCGGAAGCGCCAATTGCTTGCTCAGTTGATTCGACAAGATAATTGGTATCAAGTGCTAGTGTTTACTCGTACTAAGCACGGTGCTGATCGTCTGGTTAAGCAGTTGGGTGAGGAGCGTATTCAAGCACTGGCTATCCACGGTAATAAAAGCCAGGCGGCGCGTACCAACTCTCTGGCGAAGTTTAAAAACGGCACTTTACAGGTATTAGTGGCCACCGACATTGCGGCACGGGGTCTCGACATCAGCGAACTGCCCCATGTGGTCAATTTCGATCTGCCCAATGTACCAGAAGATTATGTTCATCGCATTGGTCGTACTGGTCGCGCTGGTGCGTCAGGTGAAGCTATCTCGCTGGTGTGCGCCGATGAATACCATCTCCTGGCAGATATCGAAAAATTGATTGAACAGCGCTTGCCTTTTGAAGTGGTTGCTGGCTTTGGAACCAATTTTCCCACCAAGTCGGAATCAATTCCAGATGGACGCAAGCACAGATCCAACGCTAGTAAAGGTCCATCTGGCTCTACTGCTAAACCGGTGCCACAAAAATCAGCTAAACAATCAACACCGCGAACCGTGACAGGTGGTAAAAAGTCCGATGCTCGTCCCTCTTCATCACGCCGTGGGACTAAACGCAATGATCGCTGATCAATTCAGTGCTACCAATACCTTCTGAATAGTGGGAGCTAGTTCTAGGCAGATATAGCTGGGGAGTAGGGAGTGGGGAGTGGGGAGTGGGTTAAAACCCTTTTGGTGTTTAAGTTTGATTATCCGTTGATGTCTTAACCTCCTTGGCGGTTGCTATAGCTCCGAAATCACGAGTTTATATAATGTGGTTGCGCTGCACTAGTACCGCTAGGCGATCGCCAAAAGTCGAAAAGCTGATGCTATAGGCTTTTCATTGATTTCTTGTGGTGGTGCTGTTTACGCCGTGCTGTACTAGTACGGCAAAGTGCTGATGTACTGAGTGCTAAAGACAAACCCTGTTTCTTTAAGGCTTTGAGCAATCAACACTGTCCTCACCTATTTAACTACGCCGATAACTTTTATCTTTGGATAAGTAAAACTAACTATATGTATAATTTTTACTCATATTAATTTACTTGCTTAACATTTGTAAAGTAGTGTAAAGTAATTTCATAGACAGAAAAGCAAACGCCTCTGTCTCATTCATACATAAATAACCGCAATCATAAAAACATGACCACAACCTTACAACAGCGCCAAAGCGCCAACGTATGGGATCGCTTCTGCGAATGGATCACCAGCACCGATAACCGAATTTACATCGGTTGGTTCGGCGTTCTCATGATCCCAACCCTACTAGCTGCTACAACTTGCTTCATTATCGCTTTCGTTGCAGCACCTCCAGTAGACATTGACGGTATCCGCGAACCAGTAGCTGGTTCCTTGATTTACGGTAACAACATCATCTCTGGTGCAGTTGTTCCTTCTTCTAACGCTATCGGCTTGCACTTCTACCCAATCTGGGAAGCTGCTTCCTTAGATGAGTGGTTGTACAACGGCGGTACCTTACCAATTGGTAATTTTCCACTTCTTGATCGGTTGCGCTTGCTACCTTGGTCGTCAGTGGGAACTATCTTACCGCTTGGGTATGCGTCCTTGGATTTGTGTAGCTTACTCTGCGCCTTTGGCTTCTGCTACAGCAGTATTCTTAATCTACCCAATTGGTCAAGGTTCATTCTCTGACGGTATGCCTTTGGGTATCTCTGGAACCTTCAACTTCATGATTGTGTTCCAAGCAGAACACAACATCCTGATGCACCCCTTCCACATGTTGGGTGTGGCTGGTGTCTTCGGTGGTTCATTATTCTCCGCAATGCACGGTTCCTTGGTGACATCATCCTTGGTACGTGAAACAACCGAAACCGAATCACAAAACTACGGTTACAAGTTCGGACAAGAAGAAGAAACCTACAACATCGTTGCAGCCCACGGCTACTTCGGTCGGTTAATCTTCCAATACGCTTCCTTCAACAACAGCCGTTCACTTCACTTCTTCTTGGCTGCGTGGCCTGTAATCGGTATCTGGTTTACCGCTTTGGGTATCAGCACCATGGCTTTCAACTTGAACGGTTTCAACTTCAACCAATCAGTAATTGATTCTCAAGGTCGCGTTATCGCTACCTGGGCTGACGTAATCAACCGCGCTAACTTGGGTATGGAAGTAATGCACGAGCGTAACGCTCACAACTTCCCCTTAGATTTGGCTGCTGCTGATGTTGCTCCTGTTGCTTTAACAGCACCTGCAATCAACGGTTAATTCTTTGAGACATAAACAATAACTTCTCTGCAAGTTCAAAGCGCTCTTCCAAATGGGAGGGCGCTTTTGATTTAGCTATCTTTCTATACGCTGAAATAATATCGTTATCCCAGCAGATAACTTTACTTGTAATCAGGATGAAATTTTTTACTATCTGATATTCACGGCGGAAATCAGGAATATTTAAAGTAATAATCCCTACTCATAACTAATCCAGTCACTCCAACTACCAGCGTAAAGTTTTCCTGTGTGAATATTGGCTATTTTTAAAGAAAGTAAATTCACACAAGCAGTTACACCAGAACCACAATAAACTAAAATTTCCTCAGCTTTTGCTAGTTGCTCCCAGCGTTGGCGTTGTTCTGATGGGGAAAGAAGATAACCAGAAGAGTTTGTGATTTCCTGCCAAGGATAGTTAACTGCACCGGGAATATGACCAGCAATTTTATCTATTGGTTCTCGTTCTCCTCTGTAGCGATCGCTTTCTCTAGAATCTACCAAAGCTACTCCTGGTAAATCTTTGCGAATTTTCACAGTTTCAATATCTATTAACAGTTCTGGTGTGACTTTGGGGATGAAATTACCTTTTTTGGGGAGCGAAATTACATCTGTGACTACATAACCAGCTTTTTGCCATGCTGTAAATCCTCCATCTAATACAACTACTGACTCATGTCCTAAGTAGCGTAATAACCACCAAAGGCGAGATGCAAAGGCCAAGCGCGAATCATCATAAGCAACAACTAAAGTTTTTTGGGAATCCACCCCCATTGCTGATAATTTGTGAGCTAGATCATTGACATCAGGTAAAGGATGTCTACCGCCATGCTTACCTACAGGACTGGAAAGATCCTGATTCAAATCTAGATAATAGGAATTTTTAATGTGACTTGCTTGGTATTGTTGTTTTCCTAGTTGAGGATCAGCAAGAGAAAAGCGACAATCCACAATGACGATGTGTTGATCGTTAAGATGTTCAAAAAGCCAAGTTGGGGAAACAACAAATTGGGTGTCAGTCATAAATTACTCAAGATATACTAAATAAAAGTGCAATATCAGATTTAGAAAACTTTACTCAATCTCACCCTTGTATTTTAAGCTAAGTAAGTCGGCACAAATAAACGTAACTATGTAACAGAATGTAAAATCCCTAAGACTTTTGCGATTGCAAGTTCCACTATGGTTAACGCCAAGCCCCGCGTTAGCGGAGCTTTCGCTTTAGCGATACGTTACACTAGCAATGAAATACATTAAAATTTTCACGCCGACTGATTTACATACATTTTGATCTGAATAATGCCAAACAATCACCTCTAAATACAGAATTTTAATCTGGTTCAAAAGATGATGATATTTTCTTGATGCTTCTATATAAAGCAATGTCGGTAAAAAATCTGATTGCAGTTACGCGTAATTTGAGCAATTTTTCTTCTGAGATAAAAAGTTGAGTAATTTACATAGCAAATATTTATATTGCTATGTAAATAGCAGTTTTTAATAATTTGCAAAAACCGAAACACGGTTGTGATCTTAAAATAAGATACAAATTTTTTTTTAAGAAACCGTTTAGATAACTAGTACAACACGGCGTAAATAGGACAACCATTGGAAATCAACGAAAAGCTGATTTCATGGGCTTTTTGTACGGGCGTATTGCAATATGCCCCTCCTCACAAACGCCTTGCGGTACTAGCCTAAAGGAATGTCTATAAATTGCCTGATTTTTAAGTGTAATATGGTGAAGTCATAAATTTGTTTTTGCAGTCGGACACTGTTAATTTTTTTTAAGAGTGGGGTGCTTTTGTGATTTCATGTAGTTACAAGTTTACAGACTCTACTGAAAAAAATGTTAGAGGGTCAAGCCCCTTAAACAAAGTACATAATATCGATTCCAATCATCCATTAGAACTGCAAAATTTAACAGGTTATACCTTAGACTTATCTCAAGATGATTTCTTGCTTGAACAAACACAAGTAGTTGCTGTTGGGATGAAAACTGATGTTAATTATGGTGACAATTTATTAATTTCTATAACTCCACAAACCACAGATACTAAACTAGTGAACGGTTTTGATTCAGAATTACCAACAGTTTTAATTGTTGATGATAACACTGCCAGTAGGATGACTGCTGTTGCTCTCTTATCGATGGAAGGGTACAAAGTCATTGAGGCTGATAGTGGTATTAGTGCTTTGGCATTAGTAAAACAGAAACAACTAGATTTAATTTTGCTGGATGTAATGATGCCAGTAATGGATGGGTTTGAAGTTTGTCAGCGGCTCAAGCAAGATGAACAGACTAGGCTCATACCAATAATTTTTATTACAGCTTTAAATGACAGGCGATCGCGCATCCGGGGAATAGAAGTCGGGGCGGATGATTTTCTCTGCAAACCTTTTGACCGTGTAGAACTAGCAGCACGTGTGAAGTCTTTGGTGCGGCAAAAGCGTTTGAATGAAGACTTAGACCATGCTGAGAAAGTGCTGTTTTCTGTGGCCAGGGCTATTGAAAGTCGTGATCCCAATACAGGCGATCACTGCGAACGGTTAGTCAAACTAGGACAGGCTTTTGGGGAATACCTGAATCTATCACGCTACAAAATTAGAGATTTAATGTGGGGTGGTTATCTTCACGATATTGGTAAGGTGGGTATTCCCGATGCGGTGCTACTGAAAAAAGGCCACCTCACCCCCGAAGATTGGGAAATTATGAAGCAACATGTTTTAATTGGGGAAAAAATCTGCTTACCACTCCGTAGTATGCAAGGTGTAATTCCCATTATTCGTCATCACCATGAGCGTTGGGATGGATCAGGTTACCCGGATGCACTAAAAGAGGATGAGATTCCCTTACTGGCGCAAATATTTCAAATAATTGATATTTACGATGCTTTAACTAGCGAAAGACCTTATAAAAAAGCGTTTACCTCCGAAGAAGCAATATCTATCATGCAGCAAGAAACTGACTTAGGTTGGCGTAATCCCAAATTAGTGCAGCAGTTTACAGAGTTTATTCATTTCAGAAGTGGGGATGAGGTAGGTAAAGATAATTTTCCCTAAGTCTCCTGTGGATGTTCCTTGCTTGGGAGCTTTTGGTATGGGCTAGATTAACTGGTATGATTTGAACGTGAGTTGACTACCACAGAGTTACCCCTGTCGGTTTACGGTGTGGGATTCCCCATTCCACAGAATAAAAGAAACAATAGCTAAATATATTAAGATATAAAGCGCGAAAACGTACTTCACTGATAGCTGATAGCTAAATTATGGTAGTTGTAGCAATTTTAGCGGCGGGACGCGGCACCAGGATGAAATCACACCTACCCAAAGTTTTACATTCTTTGGGTAGGCGATCGCTCGTTGAAAGAGTTCTCGACAGTGTAGAACCGCTTTCACCTTCACGACGGATGGTGATTGTGGGGTATCAAGCGCAACAAGTTAAAGCAGCCATGCAGTACCCCAACTTGGAGTTTGTCGAACAGACTCAACAGCTGGGTACAGGTCATGCCATCCAGCAATTACTACCTCACCTTGAGGGTTACACGGGAGATTTACTGGTGTTAAATGGCGATATCCCGTTATTACGCACCCAAACTCTGCAACAGCTATTACAAATTCACGAAGAAAATGGTAACGCCGCCACCATCCTCACCTCACACCTAAGTGAACCTCAAGGCTACGGGCGCGTTTTTTGTGATAGTGAAAATATTGTGCAGCAAATTGTGGAAGAGAAGGATTGTAATGCGGCTCAAAAACAAAATCGTCGGATTAACGCTGGGGTTTACTGTTTTAATTGGCCGGATTTAGCTGAGGTTTTGCCGCACTTACAGGCCAATAATGCCCAGAAAGAATACTACCTCACCGATGCTGTGACTCAAGTCGGCAAAGTGATGGCTGTTGATGTGGAAGATTACCAAGAAATTCTGGGGATTAATGATCGTCTGCAACTAGCAACGGCTTACGAAATTATCCAAAAACGTGTCAAGGAAAAATGGATGGCGGCTGGTGTTACTCTCATCGACCCTCAGAGCATTACCATTGATGACACCGTAGAATTACAGCCAGATGTGATTATTGAACCTCAAACTCACCTGCGGGGAAATACAACAATTCAAACCGGGAGTTGCATTGGTCCTGGGAGTTTAATTGAAAATAGCCAATTGGGTGAAAATGTGACTGTGCAGTATTCTGTAGTTACAGATAGCGTCGTGCAGACAGGCAGCAAAATTGGTCCTTATGCTCATTTACGTGGTCATGCGGTAGTAGGTGCTAATTGCCGTGTGGGTAACTTTGTGGAATTGAAAAATACTCAGTTAGGCGATCGCACTAACGCCGCACATTTATCATACTTAGGTGATACTACCACAGGTACTAAAGTAAATATTGGAGCAGGTACAATTACTGCTAACTACGACGGCGTGAAAAAACATCCCACTCACATAGGCGATCGCACTAAAACCGGTTCTAATAGTGTGTTAGTCGCACCAGTCACTTTAGGCGATGATGTTTATGTAGCCGCAGGTTCAACTGTGACAGAAGATGTACCTAATGATTCTTTAGTAATTGCCCGTAGTCGTCAAGTCGTTAAAAAAGGTTGGCAAAAGAAAAAACTTGACAATCAAACCACTTAATGATTAACGACGAAAAAGTAAAGCCAAGATTCTGAATTCAATATGGAAGAACTACTAGAACTCAGAGAACTTCTAGAACAAGGTAAAATTCCAGAGGCTTTGTTATTAGTGGATGAGTTAGAAGAAATGAGCCTCAGTGACAAAATCAATAAAATTGATAGTTATGGCGTAATTCTACTCATCCATTTAATTAAACAACAAGCTGAAAACCGTTCCACTCGCTCTTGGGAGATTTCCATAGAAAATGCAGTGCGGGAAATCAACAAAACAAACAAGCGCCGCAAATCTGGTGGTAATTACTTAAATCAGACAGAATTAATAGATATTCTGCAACAAGCATATCAAATAGCCCTCAAAAAAGCGGCGCTTGAAACACTAGAAGGACGTTATGAAACCGAAGAACTAGCCGCAATAGTTAACAAACCAGAAATTCTCACTCAAGCACTGGAATTAATCCAAAAATGAGTAATTCCCTCCGCGAACCTCTGCGTTAACCTTAGCGAACCTACCCTCCGGGAACGCCTAACGGCGAATGCGTTAAAAAAACACTTAACAAAAGCCAACTAATTCTCCATTATTCCATTCCAAAGTATCGCCAATTTTTTCTCCATCATGGTAGGCAGCAAGTAACACCTCGCTAGTTTTACCCCATGATATCGCGCCAGTGGCTTCGATGGCGATCGCACCCAAATCGCGCTGATTTTTACTCGCTTCCGTAAACGAGCGCTGCATAGCATCCTGAAGAGACATACCATCAGTTACCCGCACCACAATCTTAGCGGCTAAACATTCATCAATGATATCTTCCCCAATACCAGTACAGCTAACTGCCGCATGACTAGTCGCATAATTACCTGCGGGCATAGCAGAATCACTGACTCTACCAATGCGCTCAAAGCCTTTACCACCAGTAGAAGTGCCAACAGCCAACCCACCGGATGAATCTAAAACGACGACACCAATAGTGCCACGTCCAGCATTACTGCTTTCTACTAATTCCGGTTCTGCAACCACACCAGCCATAGTGCTTTTAAAATTATCCCGGCGTTCCTGCATCCATTCATTTAGTCTTAAATCAGTTAAACCATTGAATACGGGAACTTGTAACTCCCGTGCCAATTCAGCCGCACCGTAATCTGAAAGTACCCGATCTGGCGAACTTTGCAAAAAGTGTACCAACTCAATCGGATTTTTCACCCGCGAAATATTAATTACACCACTAAAACGCCCTGATGTGCCATCCATCAAAGAAGCACTCATGCGGATTTGACCATCAGATTGTAGTACCGAACCAGTACCAGCATTAAAGCGGGGGTCATCTTCTAACATTTGGCAACCCAGTAACACCGCCTCAGATGCAGTTGCGCCTGACAGTAGAAGAGAATAGACTGCCTCTACTACTGTATAGAGTGATCGGCGTACCGACTCTAATCCTCCTTTACCGTGGAGAGAACTACCAGCTCCTCCATGAATAATTACTTTAGGTTGCACCTGTAAATTCATCTATTTATAACCCTTGCGCTATTTGCGTCTGTTGTTTCAGTTGGTTTAACTATAAATGGGGTATTGGTGATTAGGAAACCTTTTTCCCAGTCTCCCCAGTCGCTTTAATTTTTGGTTTCCGAACGGCGACGACGGCAACGTTCTGAGCAGTATTTCACTTCATCCCAGCAATCTTGCCATTTCTTTCGCCAAGTAAAGGGGCGTTGACATACCGGACAGATTTTGCTAGGTAGGTCGGATTTAGAACGAACTCGTCCCATGATCAATACTGTACAGATTTGAGTGTGAATTTTGAGAGCGATGGAGAGTTATTATACGAGTTTGCTACAAAGGGGGGATAAATTTTCTAATAATTTTTGGCAGCTAATGGCAATAGTAAGCGGCTGACTACCCGGTTATCTGGTAATTGATAGATATACAATTCTCCTCCTAGTTCCTGCATGAGGTTTTGACAAATCAGCAGGTGTAAGCCTGGAGGTTGCTTGAGGAGAGAAACTGCTAGCACATCCTTGGGTGTATTGTGATGTAGCTCTTCGAGTAGCTTGGCTTCAATGATGCCATTATCTGTAATTGATAACTCCAGTAATTGCTCATCTAAACGGCGACACCAGATATCAATTCTGCCACCTTGTTGAGAACGCTGACAGGCAAATACTAATAATTCGTGCAGAACTAATTCAATTTTGACAATATCACCAGTGATCGCCATTGAGGAGGGATAGGTTGGGGTCTGAATCCCTGGTAGGAATAAAGAACTAGTTACTGCTTCCGGTTCTGCACCCGATTGTCCCAAACCATGCACACCCACCCATAACTTGTGTTGCTGAAATAAAGTTTCTACTCGTTCGAGCGATCGCTTAAGTAAACTGGAGATGGGCATAGTTTCCCCACTCTTATGTAACTGCCATTTTTCCAGCTTGATTAATCCAGTTATAGAGGCTGTGGTCTGGTCTAACTGCTGCAATAGTAACTGGTAACGTGTCCGCGTCAGATCATTACTGGGAATACCCAAATCATGTATTTGTCCCAGTAACAGGGCTGTTGTTCTTTGAATTTCCTCCAGCCGACTATGTTTATACCAATTGAGTTGTTGTAATTCCTGGTTAGTAGACTCTAACAGTTGGGTTATTTGCTGTTGACGAAGGGACCAAGCTAATTGAATAACTAGTGTTTCTGTAGCGTCAAGACTTAGCTCGGACCATTTACGCTGCATACTGTCTGCTATCACTACCACGCCTGTGGGTTGATAAGCAGCAGCAGTACGTAATGCGATGATTAAAATTTGACCAATTCCTGAAAAATTAAACCATTTTCTGGTTTCCAGTGGTAAATCATCTACGGTTAAACTCAAGTAACCATTTTGGGAAAGCGCCCACTGGATCAGAGCTTCAGACTTAACAGTTATTTTTGCATTCGCAACAATTTCAAATTCATTATTAGTGGATTCGATAATTTCTGCATAAGTTTGACCAGAGGACCAAGATAACATGAATACCAAGGGGCAGCCGAGAACAGATGCTATTTGTGCGAGTACAGTCCGTTCTAGATGCTTTGCCCCGGTTTCAGTGGTTTGACTTTGCTCACTCTGTTCCAGAATCCGTAGGCATTGCTGAATGCTGTGCAACACCTTCTGCTGTTGCTCATTATCAGTTTTGAGTTGCCATTGCTGGACAATCACGCCAACTTGTTGACTAACGACCCACAGCAGTTCTTTTTCCAAGGTTGACCAAGTGCGATGGGTTTCGTGAGCAATCAGCAGCAGCACTTTTGCTCTATGACCCTGAGTACAATTACAAATTAACAGCGATCGCACACCATTTTCTACCAGTTGATTTCGCCAGTTAAAAAACCGAAAATCTTCGTCTAATTTCTCTACCTCGACGGCGGTAGTAGCATAGTTTAATAAAGAACTATCTACTTCTACGAGATTATGGAAAGCAGATGTCAAAGGTCGGCGATTATGAGGTTGACTTTGGTAGATAATTTGATAATTATTTTGGTCAGCGTCGTATTGTAATAGTAAAAGGCGGGTAGCAGCTAGTCGAGCCAGAACTTTTTTTGCACAGGCGCGGAGAGTTTCGTGAAATTCATGCTTGTGATAGATAGCTTGGGCAACTTGGCTAGTCAGTCTGAGTATCATCTTGAATTTGTTTGATGGTGCTTTCCATGCTGTCAATGGGAGCAACTAAAGAGATTAGCCCCGCAGCGCCTTGGACAAAACTTTTATCTGCCTCCGCCCAAATGCGCGGTTGATGATCTTCCACCGCCAAAAAACCTAGTAGATCCTTTTGCCATAAAATAGGAGCTGCCAATAGCGATCGCACCTGCAAGCGTTTTAACAATTTCGCCGTAAAGTGGCTTTTGAGAGAACTACGTGCATCGCCAATCCAGACAATTTCATTCACTGACAAAGCATAATATAACTCGCTCAACTCTTGCACTGTCATTCCTGGTGCTGGTTGTTGATCACCATAATCACGACCGATATTCACCAGATGATCGCTCATCCGACACCAAAAATAACGCCCTTGTCGGTCAAACCAATAAATATTTGTCCGACTGGGAGAGACAAATTGATGAGTTGCTTCTACTACTGCTTTCAGCCTTTGATCGAGATTACTGAGGACGCGGATATTTTCTAGTAATTGTAATAATGGTTCATCAGGGCGTTTAGTTTGCTGTTGCTGCAAATCTATCTCTTTTTGATAGAGGACTGCTGCTAGTTGCCCTAAAACGATGGTCAATCGTGTTTTTGAGTCTCCTGGAATTAAGTAACCCCAACGTTCTGAACCGAGTAATAATAACCCTAAAAACCGCTTTTTATGGCGAATTGGCCAAAAAATTGTTCCCTGAATGTTAAACTTTTTGCCGACTTCTTGCCATGTTTTGGCACGGGTTTCGTTACGTAAATCTACTACACCTAATGGTCCTTGTTCAATAACTACTTGCTCTAAGATGTCGCCTGGATGCAGAACCACCCGTTTGTGTAAAAAACTCGTGTCCTGGTCAGGTGTAACGCCGCCTTTGCCAGATAATGTGTGCTGGTGGCGATCATAAAGAGCGATCCAAATCAGACTGTAGTCAAACTGTTGTTGAATATAGGAAATAGTAGTTGCAATCAGAACGTCAACATCATCCTCTTCTCTCAAGCTTTGGAGGACGCGGCACAAGGCAAGGATCTGTTGTTCGTCGGGGGAAGATTTTTGTGGCTGCCTCATCTGAGTTATTGATCAACTTAGCTTGTAATATATTAAGATGCCCAGAAAAACATCCTGACTCAATATAACTACGGATGATTACCGTAAATTCTGGGTAAATTTACATGGATATTTATCAAGTTGCAATTCGTCCACTATTGTTTAATCTGGTCAAAGCAGATCCAGAGTGGTTACATCAGCAGACAATTCGGAGTTTAAGCTGGCTCTCACAGAGTAGCAACCCTTCGGCTTATTGGTTAAATCAACGTCTACAACAGTCTTTGTGTCTGAAAGATCCACGCCTGGAACAAAATTTGTTTGGGCTTAATTTTCCCAATCCTTTAGGATTAGCAGCTGGTTTTGATAAAGATGGACTTGCTGCCAATATTTGGTCTAGTCTGGGTTTTGGCTTTGCTGAATTAGGAACTGTCACCTTTGTAGCACAACCAGGAAACCCCCGCCCCCGTTTATTTCGCTTGCCATTGGATCACGCTGCTCTCAATCGCATGGGTTTTAATAATAGCGGAGCCGCAGCAATGGCTACAAGGTTAGCACAAGAAAAGCAAAAGTTAGCCTGGCCAATTCCCATAGGGATAAATTTGGGTAAATCTAAGGTGACACCATTGGAGGCAGCTGGAGAAGATTATCTTAACAGTTTTCGCACACTGCAAGATTTGGGTGACTATTTTGTAGTGAATGTCTCTTCTCCCAATACTCCTGGGTTGCGATCGCTCCAAGATGCTGCCATGCTCGGTTCTATCTTGGATTTATTACAGCAAGAAAATAATACACAAAAGCCAATATTTGTGAAGATTGCGCCGGATTTAGAATGGGAGGCGATCGCTGACATTATTGATTTAGCCAAAACTTACCAACTAGCCGGAATTATTGCCACCAACACCACCATCCGCCGTGATGGCTTGAAAACTCAAGTAATTAAACAAACAGGTACATCACCCCAGGATGAAGCCGGGGGAATTAGCGGTGCGCCAGTACGCGATCGCTCCACTGAAGTCATCCGGTTTATTTGGCAGCAAACCCAAGGACAAATCCCCATTATCGGCGTTGGTGGCATTTTTACCCCGGAAGACGCTTGGGAAAAAATCACGGCTGGTGCAAGTTTAATTCAAGTCTATACAGGCTGGATTTACGAAGGACCGATGATGGTACGCCGGATTTTAGAGGGTTTGCTTTTACAACTGCAAAAAAATCAGTTAAATTCCATCAGCGAAGCCGTAGGTAGAGGCGAATAAAAGGCAAGGGAGCAGGGAGCAGTTAAGAGGCAGGGGCGCAGGGAGCAGGGAGCAAGGGAGAGTTGGAAACAAAATAACTCCCTTTGCTCTTGGTTAACCTTCCTCTTCCTCCAATGGGAAAAACTCCTTCGTTTTTTCTGAGTATGTCCAGGCGATACCATCAGGGTCTTTATTACGACACCATTCTGGAAACTCTGGATCATTGCGGCGTTTGTAAACTGTGCTGGAGTAAACATTCAGCCGCTTGGCCAGCTCTGATTGGATCAGAGAACCAAAAATTAACTGTTGTTCGAGCGATCGCTTAACTTCTTGATGGGTTTCTGGGGGTGGTGCTTCAGTTTCCGGTTCTGACTCCACTGACTGGGGTTCTGGTGCAGCTAAAAGCGAGCGCGCAGTTTTAGTCACTGGTTGAGCTAAAAGCTCTTGAGTTGGTTCACTACTATCAAGGATATCGCCCAGAATACTGGCATTGATAAAGTAATAAACCTCACCCCCGTCTTGTGAATTTTGGATACTGGCACCGAATTCATTAGCCTTACTATCCAAATAGCGTTTTGCCGTTGTCCCCGAAAAATTTCCCCTCATTGCCAAATCCATTGGCGTAATCTTGCCTTGAGTTTCCCGAATCATTTCATGGAAAACTGGATTAACTTTCCCAGACCACTGTTGCCATTGATATTGTTGCCAAACTTGGAAACCAATGGCCAACATCAGAATTGCCAGTAAAATTCTCCAGGTAGCAACCAGGAAAATAATCAAAAACGAGATTGGCAAAAGTAAAACGAGGAAACCTTTCCCGTTGCTTTCTATTAGTTTTTCACTCATGCCGATTATTGCCAATTGAATTTTTGGAAAAATAATACTATTATCTTGGCAAAAATTGGGACATTTTTTTGTATCGTTTGGCAAAGTTACAGAAAAAGAGGCAGGGGAGCGGGGAGCAGGGAGCAAGGGGGAGTTAAAAATTACTTTAAACTTCCGGTTACTTAACAACAGTTCCTCTTCTCCCCTGCACCCTGCCCCCTGCCCCTCTGCCTCTTTATGCTTGCCGTTGACAGAGCAACAAACCAAACCACTGATTAGGATCAGTCCACACATTCAGAGGTACTAAACCCCTGGCGGTGAGTTGCTCTTGAATAATTTTGAGGTCAAATTTGCGGGAAATTTCCGTGTGGATAGTTTCCCCCGGATCAAAATTAACAGTCAGATTGAGAGCGCGTAATTCTACAGATTGCGATCGCAAACTGCGTAAATACGACTCAATTTGATTTTCAGTTTCGTTATAAAACGACCAGTGTTCAAACTGCGTCGTGTCAAAATTACCCTCAAATCGCCGATTTAAATGCTCCAACATATTTAAGTTAAACGCCGCCGTCACCCCTTGGCTATCGTCATAAGCAGGTTCCAAGATATGTTTTGGCTTTTGTAAATCTACCCCCAACAAGAAATACTCCCCTACTTCCAGAGCATTGGTAATTTGAGACAGAAAAATATCACACTCTTGGGGAGTGAGATTACCTAAACTACTGCCAATAAAACCAATTATCCGACTCGGTAATTCTGAGGGCAAGATTTTTGCCAAAGCTAACTCATAAGTTCCTGCAAGTGCATGAACTTGTAAAGTAGGATAATCTGCCAATAACTGCCTAGCACTACTTTCTAACATCCCGGCACTCACATCAATCGGTACATATAGGATGGGGTAGCCTAGCTGCTGGTAAGCATCTAGGATAATTCTAGTTTTAGTAGAGCTACCACTACCAAGTTCCACCAATTCACAAGGGCCAGTTATTCTGGCAATTTCACCAGCATACTGTTGTAAAATTTTCGTTTCTGTGCGTGTCAGGTAATATTCTGGTAATTCACAGATTTGCTCAAATAGCTCCGATCCACGATCATCATAAAAGTAGTGAGTGGGAAGAGTTTTGGGTTTTTGACTTAATCCCTGAATCACATCAGTTCCAGCACTAGATGTAACTACTTCCGTTCCTGGAACCAAACCTTGGATCTGCAAGCGCTCTTCAATGCTTTTTGGGGAAGCAACATTGCTGCTAGCAGCTTTAGATATTGACATTCAACCTCCATTGTGTAAGATACCAATTCTTTCTTAATTACGAATTACGAATTACGAATTACGAATTGGTATATTAGATTCCTTTTGAAAGCAAACCTGGACTCAAGCAAGTGAAACACATAGCCATAGCCCATAGCATCACGCCTGAGCCAGATTAATCGAGCTTTTAAGCCATCTTTAAGGATTTTCTCATAAAAACGGATACGATTGATTTTTTAGTCAGCAGTCAACACTTCACTAGCAGCACAACGAAAGCCGGCGAAAATTTGGTACACGCCGGGATAATACCAATTGCGAAAACTAGCACGCAGTCCCCAATGACGTGTCGCCCAACTCCCACCCTTTAAAACCCGGTGCTTGTGGTCAAAATAAACTTGAGAATAACCGATGTAAGGGTAACTCTGGAAACCTGCGTAACCATCAAACCAGGAACCAGTCCACTCCCAGACATTACCGAGAGTATCGTATAAACCGTATGCACTTTGTCCGGCTGGATAGGCATCCACTGGTGTAGTATGACCAATGAGGCGATCGCAATTACAATTTTCCGAACTTGGTGATTCATCCCCCCAAGGATAGATGCGTTGACAACCAGCTTTTGCATCCCAACTAACCGCTTTTTCCCACTCAGCTTCCGTCGGTAGCCGCTTCCCCACAAATCGCGAATATGCTTCGGCCTCATACCAACTCACACCACAAACAGGGTGATTATCCCAAGAGGCTTCCCCAGACCAGTAAAGTGGTTTCATCACCTGCTCAGTTTGTCGCCATTCCCATCCAGCTTCTGACCACCATTGAGAATTTTGGTAGCCTCCCGCCTCCATAAACAGCCGATACTGTCCACAAGTCACCGGATATCGGTCAATATAATAAGTATCTAAATATACCTTATGTGCAGGGCGCTCATTATCCAAAGCATAGATATCATCACTTCCCTGTTCAAATTCACCAGCCGGGATGGAAATCATCTCCGTAATATTATTGATGGGAGAAGTATAACTAATATTTTCTCCAATCTCTTTGATCTTCCTCTTTTCCCACTTCATCAATTCCAGCACAAAGCTCATAATTTCGCAGTGTTGGCTTTCGTGCTGAATTAAAAAGCGCCAAAGTCGTTCTTCTTTCTCAATATCAACAACTTCTAGGCGTTGTAAAACCTGTTTTCTCACCGTTTCCAAATAATCAAGCGTTTCCTGTAGATGAGGTAACATCACACGTTGTGATTTAGGTAAACCATCAGCCGCAAATAGTTTCCGGTATTGGGGGAACGAACAGGGCAAACCCCCACTCGTTTCTAGTAACCATAAAGACTCAGTAAAAGCAATATGTCCTAAATGCCAACCAACCGGACTAAACTCAGGATGAGCCTGACTACAAAATGTAGATTCATCTATCCCCTCAAACAACTTCAAAGTTTTCAGACGACATTCAAGCAAATCGCAAAACAGAGCCTCTTTCAAACTAGATTGGTTTAATCTGGATATCACAGTCTTCTCCCACACTGATAATGCTATTTTCTGGACAAGCAGTCCAATTACCAGTAAATAACGGTTCAGACGCAATAATCACAGATTTAGGAAAATTTTGATGATTTTTTAGACAATATAGCGATGGAGCCGGCGCATTGGTAGAAAAACGCGAAGCAATTAAACGATTTCCATCACTGAAGACGATATTGGCGGAAACTTTGACTTGATGGCGTTTTGCCATTTCTAATAAAGTTACTAAAGTATTGCGTAAAGCAGACTCTGGAGGTCGATGTTTATTAATTTGAGTTTGAGAAAGTAGCAGCGCAAATATATGCTCCGAATCTGTATTACCATTAATTTGTTCGTAAAAATCAGGAGTTAATATACTGCGGATTTTTCTGTGTAATGTTTTGCGAAAATTCTCAATATATCCATTGTGAATAAATAGCTGTTGTTGATAATTAAACGGCTGACAATTAGCAAAATCTAAAGCTTGTCCAGGTGTAGCACTGCGAACATAAGCAAGTACACACTTGGATTCCACATAACGGCTAAGATGAGGCAGATTTAAATCATTCCAAATAGGTTGGGTATTTCGGTACGTAAATGGATCTGTATGTTTTTGACTATGATACCAACCCACACCAAACCCATCTGCATTCACAACTCCAGAAGTCATTTCACGGGGTTGGTAACTCTGAACTATCAAAGAATGCTCAGGTTTATACAGAATATCCTCTAAGGTTACAGGCGCACCCAGATAGGCAAGTAAACGGCACATAGATAAAAAGTTGCTTTGGTAATTTAAACTAGGGTAAGGGCGATGACATTCTTTAAGAAAAAAAACCACAGATAAACACAGATGAACACAGATAATTCATTGGTCATCGACCGAATTCAAATATGCGTTTTCGGTGAACCCTTTTAGAGACGTTTCATGGAACGTTTCTCCTTTGTCACCAGATGTCTATTGGTGTTTGTTTGTAGTTTACACCTGTGGTGACAATTAATAGCGAATACGTGGATCTACATAAGCATTGAGAATATCAATTAAAATGCTGGCGGTGACAACGATCGCCCCAAAAAATACTAATACTCCTTGGACAGTGGGATAATCACGATCAGAAATGGCTTGATATAGGCGATTTGCTAAACCAGGCCAAGAAAATGTGACTTCAGTTAAAATCGCCCCACCCAGCAGAGATGCAAAAGTTAATCCTAAGACTGTAATTACTGGAATTAAGGCATTTTTTAAAGCATGGGAGACTAAAATCTTATTTTCAGCAATTCCTCTGGCTCTAGCGGCTTCTACGTAATCTGCTTTGAGAGTTTCCTTTAAATTAACGCGCACAATGCGCTCAAAAATTCCACTGAGTAAAATTCCTAAAGTCAGACTAGGCAGGGCTAAATGGTGTAAAGATATAAAAAACTGACTGAAATTTCCCGTCAGTAAGCTATCAATGGTATATAGTCCAGTCATCGCAGTAGGAGCCGGAAGGTTAGGCGGAAAACGGTTAGAACTAGGAAACCAACCCAGTTGCACTGAGAAAATTAACTGTAAAAGCATTCCAGCCCAAAACATTGGCAGTGCGTAAGTAATAATACCAAATAATCGCCCCCCAATATCAAAATAAGTACCGGGACGAGAAGCCGAAAGAGTACCAGCGATAATACCGACAATCAGCGCTACTGCCATACTTGATACTGCTAACTCTACCGTAGCGGGGAAATACTGCCCAATAATGTCCCAAACAGACTGTCCCCGACTGGTTAAAGAAGTCCCCAAATCAAAGCGTAGTAAGTTTCCCAGATAATTCAAATACTGTAACCACAGAGGAAGATTTAAACCTAATTGTTGGCGTAACTCCTCCTTCGCTGCTTCTGGCGCACGTCCCCCCAGAATCGCATCTGCTGGATCTCCTGGTGTGGCTCTTAGTAATAAAAATACAATGGTAATAATAGTCAACAATTGCAGTGGAGCCAGAACTAACCGAGAAGCAATGTAATATTGTAAAGCTTTAGATCGAGACATATTTTCAAAGTATTCAAATAAATTCGACAACCCAAAAGTTAAAACCTCACCCTGTCCTAGTAGACATCCCTCTTCTTAGTCAGTCCACTGTGTACACACAAATCGGAGTTACTTTGAGATCGGGGTTTTACCCCCCTTAATCCCCCCTTGTAAAGGGGGGAAACCGGAAAATCTAGTTCCCTCCCCTTTCCAAGGTCTGGGTTAGGGTGGGGTAATTCGATAACTTGTGTGTATACCGTGTCCTGAGTCAGGAGAGGGAAAGATTTACCCACAGGATAAAGCAAGGGTGAGGTTTTTCAAGATTTTGGTGTAACGGTTTTCTTGATAGACTTATAAATTAAATTCTGGGTCGGATCAAGTTGCACATTATCAACACCGTTTTGAGCAAATATATAGTCTTTGGTTTGCCATAAAGGAATGTAAGGAAGATCATCAGCTACTTGTGTTTGGATGTCTGTAAAAATTTGCTGACGCGCTGCGGGGTTTTGCTCTTGGCGTTGTTGAGCAATGAGTTTATTAATGGCTTCGCTATAGTAAAATGAACCTTGGGTTTTACTACCACCATCTTCACAACCTTGAGCATTCGAGCCTTTTTCACAAGACAAGAATGGCTGGACATAATTATCTGGATCTAAAAAGTCTGGATACCAATCAACCAAAGCGGCTGGATATATACCCCTGGAAATGTCTTTAAAGAAGGTAGCACTTTCAACATTACTAATTTCTATTTGCAACATTCCTTCCATTTCTTGAGCAGCCAGAGATTTCAGGGTTTGTGCTGCTAAACTGCGACTAGCTGAACTAGAAGGATACCAAATTTGCACTTTCGCGGGATTTTCTTTGGAGAAGCCAGCTTTAGTTAATAATTCTTTAGCTTGAGCAAAGTTAGCATCACCATATTTATCTTTAAATACTGGTTGAGAAACATTGAAAGTGGTGGGAATCATGCTATATAGTGGATCAGCTTGACCAAGTAAAACTCGTTCATTTATTAGTGGACGGTCAATCATGGAGGCGATCGCAGCTCGAACTTCTGGCTGATCTAAAGGCTTCTGATTCCGGTTCAATACCATATAACTAACTACACTACCCTCAGCACTAATTGTTTGCCAATCCCCTTTTTTCGCTCCTGCTTGTAAGCTGCGAATTTGATCAGGTTGTAGGGAGAGATAAGCCACATCCACTGTACCTGTACTGAAAGCATTAAACAAATTCACCGGGCTAGTTTGAATCTGCACGTTTACGCCCTGATTAGCTGGTTTTTCTCCCCAATATTGATCAAATACATCCAATCTCAGGGAATCTGTGCCATACTGCGCCAACTTATAAGGGCCAGTCCCCACAAAAGTGTTAGGCTGAAATTTACCCGCCCCAATTTCGTAAGCTGTTGGCGACACCGCACAGGCTCCAGAAAATGCTAACAGTGCGGGAAACGCCGCAAATGGTTTTTTTAACTGGATTGTTAATTCATACTCATCAGTGGCTTTGACTGAAGCCACTGTGTCCGATAATAGGAAAGAGGGTTTACCCTTATTCTCAATAAATCGCTGAATGCTAAACTCCATTGCTTTGGCGTTGAAGGGAGTTTCATCGTGGAATACCACTCCCTGACGCAAAGGGATGGTGTAAGTTAAACCATCAGCACTGACTTGGGGTAATGCTGTCGCCAATTGGGGTTTAATTTCTGTGCTACCTGGTTCATAAGTGTACAGGCGATCGCTCATATTTAACACTAAACTCAAAGAAGCCAACTCGTAGGTATCAGCCGGATCGAGGGTTCGAGGTTTGAGTGTTGTACCGACAGTAATTCTACCATCACCCGTACTAGGTGATAAAGTCGTTGTCTGCTGGCGAGGAGCGCAACTCACAACCAAAAGTACACAAAGACAAAACAATGATAAAAATTGTGGAATTCCACTCCATCGTCTTGCACTCAAGGAAAACCAGGTCATAGTATTCAGATTTTTTAATTTAGCAGTCAGCTATCATACTATGTTATTTAGCTATAATACTTAAAAATTGCCGATGAATTGAGATGCGATCGCCTAACCTGAACTGTGTAGGCGCATCCAATAGGTAATTATCCCTCTTTTATCACTCTGCCAAAATCAAATATTCGTAGGTTGGGTTGAGGACCGAGAAACCCAACAAAATCAGGGACAATTAAATATTAACCATTCTTTGAATTTAAGGAGTTTAGCAACTTAAATTTTTTCAGTAACTTTGTATTATCATCAGTCAGTAATTCTCGCAGAGTCATAAGTCTTCATCTCACTCAATAAATATCACTATGTCGATGTATTTATATTATTCACAGTTTTTGCACAGAACTAACAGACTGCAAAGGAATTATCACAGTAAATTTAGTCCCAATTCCCTCTTGGCTAACTACAGTAACTTTACCCCCATGTAAATCTACACAGTTTTTTACAATTGTTAGTCCTAAACCTGTCCCCGAAATGGAACCAACATTGGTCGCACGATGAAATGCTTCAAATAATTGGGTCTGATTGCTTGCGGAATACCAATTCCTTGGTCTTCAATACTAAAAATAATGCTTTGTTCTGTAATCTGCAAATCGAACTTGACTGAACTATTATTTTGTGAATATTTAACTGCATTGGACAGTAAGTTAATTAAAATTTGTCGTAGCAGTTTTTTGTCAACCAGGGCAATTACTTCAGTTTTGGTATTAGTAGAAAAAAGAATCGTGTTATTTGGCATACTAAGTTGCATTTCTGACGTTAGCTTTTGGCAAAATTCAACTAAATCCAACGGCTTAGGCTCAAAAGCTAACTTACCTGCTTCTGCTTTACTAATTAGTAATATCTCATCTAACAACTGTGTTGTATGTTTAACATACGTGATAATACATTCTAAATGTTTTTGTTTCTTTTGTTCGTCTAATTTGTGACTAAATTCTTTCAAAATCCCGGCTGAAGAAGAAATTACTGCTAAAGGGGTGCGAAATTCGTGGGAAGTCATTGAGATAAAACGAGATTTTAGTTCATTGAGTTCCTTCTCTTGCTCTAAGATTTTGCAGATTTCTTGTTGAGCTAGTTTGCGGTTGGTGATGTCACGGCCAACACAAATCAATTCTCCATCGTTAGTCATGGTCAGTGATATCTCTTCATCAAAGGTGCTACCATCACGTCGCTGGGCTATTGCTTCACCTCCCCAATGACCTTTTTCTATCAAAATGGGAAAAACATCACTTTTAAAACGAGCGATTTCTGCTGGTGTATACAGTTCTTGCCAAGTTTTACCGATTAATTCTTTATCTGTATCATATCCAAATAGTTGGACGTGGGCTTTGTTTACGTAAAGATATCTATCACCTTGAAGAATAGCGATGCCATCAATAGTAGATTCAATAGCAGCTAACTGTTTTTTCATAGTGTCTTCTGCCTGTTTGCGTTCAGTAATATCAATCCCTGACACTACCAGATAGCTAACCTCTCCAGATTCATCAAAAACTGGTTGGATGGAAAAATCGATTGTAATAAATTTTTCTTCTGTGAATCGTACTGGAATATCGTAGCGAATGCTGTTACCTTGTGCTGCTTGGCTAATAGCGGATTGAATTTTATTTTGGATTTTTGCAGAATAAGACCACCAAGAAGTTTGAGCAAACGGTTGACCAATTACACTACTATCTGTCAGGCTAGGAATTTTGAGCCATGCCTCATTGGCTTCGATGATAATACCCTCGGTACTGATTACACCAACAAAACTAAATAGACTATTCAGAATATTATGTAGACGCTGTTGACTATGGCGTAACTCCTGCTCAACTCGCTGGCGCTCTTGAATTTCTAAGAGCAAATTCTGATTACTCTGCTGTAATTCGGCAGTGCGTTCAACTACTCTTGTTTCTAATTCTTGATTGAGTTTTTGCAATGCGACTTCGGCTTGAGTGCGTTCTTTTATTTCCTGTTGTGCTTGTTCATAAAGTTGACACTGTTGAATAGCGATCGCAATTTGGGTAGATAATTTTTGCAGTAACTCAATTTCTGTAGATTCCCAATATCTGGCTTCGGAGCATTGATGGGCGCAAATAAGTCCCCAAAGCTGATTATTGTAAACAATAGGTACTACCAAGTTAGCGCGAATTTGCTTTTCTTCTAATAGGCGAAGATGGCAATCTGCTAGCCCAGAAGTATAAATATCATCAATTGCTCGCACTCTACCATTCGTATAAGGTTCAACCCAAGTAGGCGCAAAGCAAGAATCGTGAATCACATCACCCAGTAGGGAAATTTGGTTTGGAGCCAGGAATTCTGCAATAATTCTGCCACTCCATTCCGCTTCAAATTGGTAGATTATTACCCGATCCGTTTGCAGATACTGTTGAATTTCAGAAACAGCAGTTTGGAGAATAACTTTGATATCAAAAGATTGACGAATCCGTTGGGAAAGTATAGCCAGGAGTCGATCTGAATTTGCTTGTGCGATTAATCTTGTGGTACGTTCTTGAACTTTTGTCTCCAGTTCTAAATTTTGCTGGTGCAAAATATCGATTTTTTCCGATTCTAATTGACAAACTTTTTGCTGTAAAAAATTGACTGTCTCATACATCTCTAATGGGTCAAGAGTATGAAGTACACTGGTTTGGGTGACAATTCCCAACAGTTGGTCGCGATCGCCAACTACAACTAAGCGTCTAACTCGTAGCTTTTGCATTTGTTGATGAGCTTCCCATAATGACTGCTGTGGACGCAGATAAAACAGGGGTGAACTCATAACTAAATGAGCTTTGATTTGCACAGGATCTAATGCTAATGCCCGGAATTGAACAATATCTCGCTCTGTAACAATCCCAATAGGTTGGGAATCAAATTCTGTGTCAGATTGGGTAATGACTACGCAACTGACAGAATGCTGGGTCATTAATTGCGCTAAATCTAATATTGATGCAGTGGGAGCAGCTTGAATAACCTCTGGAGCCATTACCTCTTTAACACAACGGATTTTTAAGAAATCAGCTACTTTGATTAATTGACGTAACGTTGTGGGAGTCACTAACCCAATCAGATCCCCTTGATTATCAACAATTGACAAATGGCGAATTTTGTATTGGCGGAACAAATTCAGGACAACGAAAATATTGTGAAATTCTGATTTTTTGAGAGTGACTGGATTTGGAGACATTACCTCTGCGAGCGTTACTTGCTCCAGACTCATCTCCATTGCTGTACAACGGACAATATCTCTTTCGGTAAATGTTCCAATTAACTTTTGATTATCAACCACCAGAACGCAACTGGCTTTTTCGAGATTTAACTTGTTAATAGATGGAATCAACCCAGAATTCGCTAGTTGACAACTATCACGTACCTGACTCATTAAGCGAATTGCTTCAACTACTAGAGTTGTAGCAGTCAGAATTAAAGGAGAAGAAATAATGGCTTCTTCTATATCTAGAATTGATGAATTAACAGTAATCATAATGATTCTCCTTCGTTTTTTAGTTTTGCCATCCCAATTGACAACATCGCCATACTTTTACTTATGGGCTAGTAAAAAATTCTTTAAGTCTTTTAATGCTAAAGGACGACTGAAAAAATATCCTTGGATGACAGTACAATCGTTTTGTGTTAGCCAATTGAGTTCTTCCTTGGTTTCTACACCTTCAGCAACGATATTCATATTCAAACTATTTGCCATCAGAATTATACTTTTAACAATTGACTGCTTATTTTCCAAGGCATCAATATTTCTAATAAAATATTGATCTATCTTTAAATTGCCAAAAGAAAATTCTTGGATATATTTAAACGATGAGTAACCTGTACCAAAATCATCAATTGAAAGTTTAATTTCATGATTCATGAGTTCATTTAATCTGCTCCTCATTACTTCAATATCTTGAATAAATATAGTTTCAGTCAGTTCTAGCTCTAATAGCGCTGGGTTAAAATTTGTGTTGGCAATAATCTCATTAATGCGACGAATAAAATTTTCTTGTCTAAACTGACAAGCGGATATATTTACAGCCACATTAAAATTTCCCAATCCTTCTGCTTGTAAGTCTTTTATTTGTGAGCAAGCAGTTTTTAATACCCATTCTCCCAAGGGCATAATCAAGCCAGAGTCTTCAGCCATTGGAATAAATTCTGCTGGCGAAATCATGCCATACACCGGGTGATTCCACCGAATTAATGCTTCTACACAAACAAGCTTGCCAGTATTGACATTGATTTGAGGTTGATAGTAAACTTCAAATTGATTGTTATTGATAGCTTGCAAAAAGTCAGCTTCTAAAATAGATTTCTTAAAAACAATGTTACGTATTTCTTGATTATAAAAATGATAGGCAATTGTATTGTCTTGTTTATGATGTTCTAAAGTGACTTCTGCATAATTCAAGAGTTGACTGAGTTGTAAGGCATCTTCTGGATAAAAAACAATACTAATTTTCGTTTGAACAGATATTTCCTGATTATTAAAACTTAAAGGTTGTGATAGGCTATCTAAAATTTGTTCAGAAATCTCAGCAGCCACTTTATTGTTTGTTACTGGGTTTAACAACAACACCAGTTGGTCTATTTTGAAGTAAGCTATAAACTTAATAATCTGATTTTGGGAGTTTAGCTGATTTAATCGTTCAGCTACAGATTTCAGTAATAAGTGCCTTACACTTGCTTCCAAAAATGATTTAGTATGGTAGAGGATGTCTATATCAATCAGTAACAAGGGCAAAAGTTGACCCTGATTGTCAGCTTGAAGACGGATTTGATGGAAATACTCTTCTAAAAAGAATTGATTGGACAAATCGGTTACGCTATCATGGCGAACCAGATAATGCATTTGAGCTTTCATCTCCTCAATCTGACCTTTGTAGCGTTGGATAATTTTTTGGCGTTTTTCCAGTTGAGTCGAAACTACTTGAAGGAGTTCATCCACTTGAAAGGGCTTAGTTAAATAGTCATCTGCACCCAATCCCATCCCTTCACGCACATTAGAGTGTTCGGTTTTAGCAGTTAGAAAAATAAACGGAATTTCCGCAGTAGCTGGCTGTTGACGCAATATCTTAATTAGTCCATAGCCATCTAAGTGTGGCATCATGACATCGCAAATAATCATATCTGGCCGATGTTCTTCAGCCATCTGTAATCCCTGACATCCATCTTCTGCGGTAATGGTAGAAAATCCCGCTAGATTCAGAATTTGCTCAATATTTTTTCGTATTTGAGGCTCATCTTCAATAATCAGAATGGTGTGCATATAGATATAGGTGAGATGAATGGTAAAAATTTAGATAGCAAAATTGGTAAATCTTAATACCTTATTATGACTAATTTCTAGTGATTTGCGCCTCATTATAAATGAGGATAAATGAGGACTAATTAACTTCTATTATCTAACTAAATCTACGGTTCGGTATCCGAAAGCATTTCCGTATTTATATTGAAACATATTATGTTGCTCAGTAGCTGAAATATCAAATATAGGGCTTTGCTGATTTGAAGTACCAATGAGCCTCATGCCACCAAAAGCAAGGCAGTGAAAGCGGTTTGAGCTTTTTCACTTATAACCAGTTGCAGCCCAAAGGCGCAAAAAATCCTGATTAATTCTATCCAAAAGTCTCAATTTATATCTTACCGTCTCTATATAAACCCAGACAACGCAAAAAAAAGCCTATGTAATTACTTGATTGCCATTCTTCAAGATCATAAGTGCCATTACTTAATTCAAGTACGGACACATAAATTTTAAAAATAACGTATAACAACTTTCGCCTTGCCTTGCCTGTAGCGAAACGTGCTGGAGGCAAGGTAATTATTAATGATACCTGCGACATAGATTGTTTATAACCGATATATCTCTTTCGTTAGAAGGATTATTTTGTTTTATTATTTACAATAAATTTGTAATCTAAAATGGCTCAAATAAGTAAAAATTTTGGCAAATTTCATCACTAATTAATAATTCTATTTATTGAGATTTTTCGTAATCTATCTCAATGGCAATTCAGTTCATTTTTTTCAATAAAATAGCTGAATTGGGAATGAGCAAAATATAATCTGAAACTGTAAACAGCACAAACATAGAGCATTGACATGATGAATTTGATTTCTAGGACGATTAATTACATTAACTTTCTATTTCAGGGAGTTCAAGTAAAACGTTTCTTGGCTGTTGTCCTAATGGGTTTGATGACGCTAACGACAAATGTCGCTTTTGGGGAAAATAATCAAGTTTTAAAAGAGAAAGTCCGTCAAGAGATACAGCAAGATGATTCCCAAAGACCAAAAACCATCAGGGAATGGAATCAGGAGGCTCGTGAAACAGAAGGTTCTCCTGGTAAGCGACTGCAAAAAATTGGCGAAGAGTCAGCAGAAGCTTTTAAAGAATTTGGTTCAGGATATGTAGAAGGGGCTAAAAAAACCGCTCGTGATATCCAAAACGGGGCATCTGAGCTAGGGCAATAGATTTCGGACTCAGGGATTTACAAATAAAAAATCTTCCAAAAATTCTTGTGGGGCGGGCATCTTGCCCGCTAATGAACGGGTGAAAAAGCCAGCAAAACTTTTGCTTTGATATCAGCCCAGACATACGCAAAAGAAAATCTGAGGGCGATTTGTATAGATACGATACAGAAATTCTATGCGATCGCATCTAATTACACGCTTGCAAAGCAGTCCACAATATAGTTACACTTTTTAAAACATTCTCATTTTTGCTTGGCAATGGCGTAGACGCTTAAAATGTGGCTGACTCAAGGGTGGAATTTCCTAATGTCCAAGCGTCTTACAGGCGTTTGTCAGGTTCCCACAGAACCAGAGAGAAATTTTCATTGCGAAAATCTCTCGGCAGTTACACAGGCGATCGCTACCCTATAAAGTAAAGCTACCCAGCGTCTCCAAATATTGCCAAACTAGCCACACCGTCTGATTTATCAAGACTCATTTGTGGTTAAATTCAAACTCCTGGCAATAAAAAAACTCAGAGAGTTCACTGAAAGGCGGTAAAGCAGCGCAATAGGAGGATTAACCCCACCTAAGCCACTGTTCCCGGACTCAGCATCTCAGTCATAAAATTGCTTTGTAAACATAATTAATTCATCGAGGAGGCGCGTAGTCGATGGGACTACCCTGGTACCGAGTACACACAGTCGTTCTGAATGACCCAGGTCGGTTGATTTCTGTACACTTGATGCACACAGCCTTAGTAGCAGGCTGGGCTGGTTCAATGGCACTGTACGAACTAGCTATTTATGACCCCAGTGATCCGGTTCTTAACCCGATGTGGCGGCAAGGAATGTTCGTCCTGCCTTTCATGTCACGTTTAGGTGTTACCGAATCATGGGGTGGCTGGAGCGTCGTGACTGGTAGCGCCGCAAGTGATCCTGGTTTCTGGTCATTTGAAGGTGTAGCTGCGGCTCACATCGTGCTTTCTGGTTTATTATTTCTAGCTGCTGTATGGCACTGGGTTTACTGGGATTTGGAACTTTTTAGAGATCCTCGCACCGGTGAACCTGCTCTAGACTTGCCAAAAATGTTTGGCATTCACCTGTTCTTATCTGGTTTACTTTGTTTTGGCTTTGGTGCTTTTCACCTCACCGGACTATTTGGCCCAGGTATGTGGGTTTCTGATGCCTACGGAGTCACTGGTAGCATCCAGGCAGTAGCACCAGAATGGGGTCCGGCTGGGTTCGACCCATTTAATCCTGGTGGCGTTGTTGCTCACCATATCGCCGCAGGCGTTGTTGGCATTATTGCTGGTTTATTCCACCTCACAGTTAGACCCCCCGAAAGGCTATACAAAGCCCTGCGGATGGGGAACATTGAAACCGTACTTTCTAGCAGTATTGCTGCGGTATTCTTCGCAGCTTTCATTGTTGCTGGTACGATGTGGTACGGTAACGCTACCACCCCGATTGAACTCTTTGGTCCGACTCGTTATCAGTGGGATCAAAACTACTTCACTCAGGAAATTGAGCGTCGCGTCCAAACTAGCATCGCTGACGGTGCAACCCGTGCAGAAGCTTGGGCAGCAATTCCTGAAAAACTGGCTTTCTATGATTATGTCGGCAATAGCCCCGCTAAAGGTGGTTTATTCCGGACTGGTCCTATGGTTCAGGGTGATGGCATCGCCCAATCTTGGCAAGGTCACGCCGTATTCACAGATGCTAAGGGTAGAGAATTGACCGTGCGTCGTCTCCCTAACTTCTTTGAAACCTTCCCAGTTATCTTGACCGATGCTGATGGAGTTATCCGCGCTGATATTCCTTTCCGTCGGGCAGAATCGAAGTACAGTTTTGAACAAACTGGTGTCACAGTCAGCTTCTATGGCGGTGATCTCAATGGTCAAACCTTTACAGATCCAGCAGACGTGAAGAAATTTGCCCGTAAGGCTCAAGGTGGCGAAATCTTTGATTTTGACCGCGAAACCTTGAACTCTGACGGTGTATTCCGCACTAGCCCCAGAGGTTGGTTTACCTTTGGACACGCTGTGTTTGCTCTGCTATTCTTCTTTGGTCACTTGTGGCACGGTTCTCGGACAATTTACCGAGACGTTTTTGCTGGTGTTGAAGCGGATCTAGAAGAGCAAGTTGAATGGGGTCTATTCCAGAAAGTGGGTGACAAATCTACCCGCCGGAAAGAAGCTCTTTAATTTTTGGGGATTAGGGATTGGGGAATACTTTTGTAATTACCCAATCCTTACCACCTATCTCATAGACTGATAAAGTATCATTACTGGCTGGTTAGGCAGGAGCTTTTAATATGGAAAGCGTTGCATATATCTTGATTTTGGCTCTGGCCATAGGTGTTCTTTTCTTTGCGATCGCATTCCGCGAACCACCCCGCATCGAAAAGAAAGAAGAAAAATAGACTGCTCTTACCAGAGATTTAAGAGCATCTGAACCTGTTATCCGTTGTTACCAATGGTGGTAGCGGCGGATATCTACTTTTGTCCATACCTTTGAAGATGAAATTCCCAATATAAATTGATGAGTGAATAAATAAAAAATTTCTAGAATATGTGATAGAATATTCTATCTAGAAGTTAATATGTGTTAATACTAGCTTTTCTGCGCTAGGATAAAAAAAAGATGTAGGTGTACCTCCCGCCTAGTGCCTTCGCATATACATCACGCCTATGCCACAACCCTTACGGAGACTAGAACCAGGAACAAATTAGCATGGTCAATCAGAACTTAACCGCTACAGAAATTGGATTCACTCACGAAGATTTCGCTGCTCTACTTGACAAGTATGATTATCACTTTAGCCCTGGAGATATTGTACCAGGAACAGTTTTCAGTATAGAGCCGCGCGGCGCTCTGATTGACATAGGGGCTAAAACAGCAGCCTACATTCCTATACAAGAAATGTCTATTAACCGGGTCGATGCCCCGGAAGAAGTTTTACAATCAAACGAAACCAGAGAATTTTTCATCCTTACCGATGAAAACGAAGATGGTCAGCTTACCCTTTCCATTCGTCGCATCGAATATATGCGGGCTTGGGAACGTGTGCGGCAGTTACAAGCAGAAGATGCTACTGTTCGTTCGGGTGTGTTTGCTACTAACCGTGGTGGTGCATTGGTACGCATTGAAGGATTACGCGGCTTCATCCCCGGTTCTCACATCAGCACCCGCAAACCGAAGGAAGAATTGGTAGGCGAAGAACTGCCATTGAAATTCTTAGAAGTAGACGAAGAACGTAACCGCCTAGTTCTATCCCACCGTCGAGCGCTGGTTGAGCGTAAGATGAACCGCCTAGAAGTGGGAGAAGTGGTAATCGGTACAGTTCGTGGTATCAAACCTTACGGTGCATTTATTGATATCGGTGGTGTTAGCGGACTGCTGCACATTTCAGAAATTTCTCACGAGCATATTGATACACCTCACAGCGTGTTCAATGTCAATGACGAAGTTAAAGTCATGATCATTGATTTGGACGCAGAAAGGGGTCGGATTTCCTTGTCTACCAAGCAGTTGGAACCCGAACCCGGTGATATGATTAAGAACCGTGATTTGGTTTATGATAAAGCGGAAGAAATGGCAGCTAAGTATCGTGAACAGATGCTAGCTAAACAGCAAGGTATTACTGCTGCGCCTGCGGAAGCTGAAGAGGTTGTGGGTGCTGAAGAAGCGGTAGAAGCTACAACTGAGGAAGAAACCCCAGTCGCAACTGAAACTCAAGAAGAAGTATCGGCTGTAGTTGCGGTTGAAGAAGAAGCTCCAGCAGCAACCGAAGAAGTATCGGCTGTAGTTGCGGTTGAAGAAGAAGCTCCAGCAGCAACCGAAGAAGTATCAGCTGTAGTTGCGGTTGAAGAAGAAGTTCCAGCAGCAACCGAGGCTGAAAAAGAGATTCCAGCGACTATTGAACAGGAAGGTTGAGCAAAGTCTCGATTTAAACTCTGTTATAGGTAGGGTAATGCTTCGCTACATTTAATAACAGCGATTGACAAGCCTTAAATGAACGCTAATAAGCTTGTAGTTATTAAACTATTAATTAAAGAGGGAAAACCCCTCTTTTTTTGTGATGAATTGAATAAATAGGGTGAAATATTTTGGTAACTATTAAATGTAGAAACATCAGCTTTTCCAATATCCAAGCCATTTTTTTTGACAAAAATGGTACATTGGAAGATTCGGAAGCGTACTTGCGATCGCTTGGACAAAAAGGTGCGCGGATGATAGACGCTCAAATTCCTGGAATTGGCGAACCTTTATTAATGGCCTTTGGCATCAATAGCGATACCCTAGATCCAGCAGGTTTAATATCCGTAGCCAGTCGCCGGGAAACCGAAATTGCCGCAGCTGCATATATTGCCGAAACTGGAAGAGGCTGGTTTGAGTCTTTAAAAATAGCGCGTCAATCCTTAGACGAAGCTGAAAAATATCTGGGTACAACTCCCGCACCACTATTTCCCGGTACTTTGGAGCTATTACAGTCCTTGTCAGCAGCCGGAATTAAACTCGGTATCATTTCCGCAGCAACCACAGCCGAAGTCAGAGATTTTGTAGCAAGACACGAGTTAACTGATTACATCCAGGTGCAAAAAGGAGTAGATGACGGCCCCGGTAAACCAGATCCAGTGTTATTTTTACAGGCTTGTGCAGCTTTGGGTGTAGAACCAGGTAATACATTGATGGTAGGAGATGCTGTTGGTGATATGCAAATGGCACGTAATGCTAAAGCCGCAGGTTGTATTGGTATTACCTGGGTGGGTAAATCAGATCATGTACAAGGCGCGGATGTGGTAATTAATCAACTAGATGAAATTGTCATTGGTCATTAGTCATTGGTGGTTTGGGGTACATACTGTGTTCCCCCCTACGGCATTTTGTTAGCATATATTCATTAATATGTCAAGGTAAAATGCTAGGATATGAATACCCACGATTTTCACATTTGCTAGACAAGCTATGCAAAATCTTAGTTGAAAGCGATCGCCATTCGCTACTTCCAGGTCAAGCGATCGCTTTTTTCCTAAAAACTATCCTGACTCATTAAATTCTACTTTCCCAAGGACCCCAGATGGCCAAAGTAATACCAGGACTTTGCATGTTAACAAACAGAGTTTGACCATCAGGAGAGAAACAGGCTCCAGCAAACTCACTAGAACCACTACCCAAAGTGTTACGCGCTAAATCATAGAGTTGTCCGTCGGGAGTGACACCTCTCAAGAAATTGGGAGCAGCCCCATCTTCGCAGATAATCAGATCGCCAAAAGGTGCTACACAAATGTTGTCCGGCGCACGAAGAGTAGTTGCACTTGGAGACTGTACAAACAGATCAAGTGTATTAGTAGCAGGAACGTAACGGAAGACTTGACCACGGCTGCCAGGTCCACCACTGGTACAACAGAAGTAAATTTCACCGTTACCGTACCAAATACCTTCCCCACGGGCAAACCGGGCTGCACCTAAGTTACGACCTTGTGTTCGGACATTATCTGTAGTTGGGTCGGGGTTAGGAATGTCTACCCAACTGATATTAGTCCATGTTTGTCCTGTACTGAAACCACTAGAAGTGTTAATGCTACCAGCACTACTACTAGTAGTACCTATTCTGAGAGCTTGGAGTTTACCACCTTCTGCTAACTTACCGAGTACGTTAGGTATAAAACGGTAGAAGAGACCATCTCCTCTATCCTCAGTTTCATAAACATATCCAGTTTCCGGGTCTACAGCCACAGCTTCGTGATTAAAGCGTCCCATAGCTTTAAGAGGAACTGCTTCAACAGGCCCAGTGGCACTTGCGGGAACTTCAAAATTATAACCGTGGAACTGTTGCCGTCCGCCACCGTTAGCAGGTGTGTCTACATTTTCTTCACTGGTAATCCATGAACCCCAAGGAGTTATACCACCTGCACAGTTACGAATGGTTCCACCAAGAGAGGCAAACTGTTTAACTAACTGACGAGTAGTGGAATTTACTACTATGGTTGTAGTACCACCTCTGCAAACAGGATCATAGGCTAAGTCGCTGGGTACTTGTACTTTTCCAGTACTGCCAACGCCGCCAATTTCGTGGTTGCAAATCAAAATTGTTGTACCTCTAGGTCCTTGGAAGGCTCCCATCCCATCATGCAAGTTAGGCACTGGATTGCCATCGGCCATGAGAATCACCTGTGCGAGATATCTCCCGATACTGGAATCCAGTTGGTAGTGCTATAAGCCCGCCAGGAGTCGGGGAAAGGGTCCATATCCTGTGGTGGTTGTAACCTGACCGAAAGCCGCTCTAGCAAGAAGACCTTCTAAAGGAGACATAGCTAAAGTGCCAGCTGCTGTTGCACCTGCTAATCCAAAAAATTTACGTCTTGAATATCCCATGAGAATATTTGGCTCGCATAAAATGACAAGTAAACATTAGGTGGCTTTGATTAAGTTGAGGTAATGGTTAATTTAATGTTTAGCGACTTGATAAATGATTATTTATTGAAATTAAATTCTAATTAAGAAGCGAGTTTATGGGAAAAATATGGCTAAATTAAGCCTATAAATTAAATTTTCTACATATATCAATAAAATACACAAAATTATATCTTCACTTTTTGCCATTTTATTGAAATTTATTATCTTTTGGTAGAAAAAGAATTAATGTATCAGTCACCATTTGTCATGAATTTAAAATATAAACAATCAAAATTCAACATTTACGCAGATGGCATATAAGGAAGCGCGAAACAAATGATAATCATGCTGACCTGAACCTGATGGAATCTATATTCTCAATAATAGGTGGAAAATTTTTATTTAAAGCAGCATCCAACTCCTAAAAAGCACATTTTTTAACGCTTGTAGGCTAAGGATTTGAGGTTGTTAATCTGAATGTGTTTATTTCATTTATTGTAGGCGTGTAATCGCGTCCAAAGGGCGCTTATATCTTCTATCACTAATTAAATATAGAAAGATCGGTCATACTAATGAAATACATTTTGGTTAAGAAAAATTAAAGCTTTGTTTAATTAAATGAAAATAATCAGATTTTTCAAAAAATTAGAAACTTTAATTAAAGCTCTTTGAAAAATTAAACATTAAATCTCGAAAATATATTGAATCTAATGATAAAATCTCCCCAAAGGTGCTTGGGAAATTAATTCAATTCAAAAACACCCTTTTTGATCGTAATGCTCAGAGGCTAAAGCATCTGGTTGTAGATAGCAATCCTGTTAATATCAGCTTTGTTATGTTTTTACGCATCTAATTGGGAAAATTAATTTATTTACCAGAGTCCACCTTTTGCAGAACTAATCACTGTTGTCAGCAACACTGATATAAATTCTGTCAGCAATAACAAACAATACCCAAACTACTGCTGTTATCAAAACAATGAAAAGCATTTACAACAAAATCACAGCTACTGTCGCTGTTGCTACTGTCACCTCAATGGCGACTTTAGTTAATATTTCTAGTGCTGATGCGGCTGTATTTCAAATTGACTGGAAAGGCGATCAAGGTTATTCTGCATTAGGGCGCTTCAGCTTTGATGATAGTTTTCTGGGAAGCGTTGTTACTAGTGATCAGTTGAATAGTTTTAATATTTCCTTCTTCAATCCAGAGGGAAATTTGTTGCAAAACTTCAGTTACAATTTTCCCAATCCCAGCAGCAGTTTCAATTTTAATTTTGACACAGTTACAAAGACTGTTCTGCAAAGCGGCAGTTTTGATACGCCTACTGGTTTTGACTTAGGAAGTAATTTCAATACAGATGTAGCAGGGTTATTCTTCTACACTTTCCAAGATGCTACTCAAGGATTACCAACGGCTACAATATTCTTGAAGGATGACCTTTCACCAGAAGTATGCAGCACATTTCCCAATTGTAGATTGGATCTTGGCGGTGAGTTGACAGCAACTGTGATTCCTGAACCTGGAGTAATATTAGGCTTATTAGCAATTGGTTCACTGACTGGATACCTAAAGAAAAAGCCAGCTTCTGTATAAGTAGTAAAGCTAGCTTGATTAAAAATCTAATTGACTACTATTCTAGCTTTAGTACCCAAAGTATAGCGGGCTAGAACTACCATAAATGTCCCAGGGACTTATGATTAGCATAAGTCCCTGGGTATTTGATGAAAATCAACTGATATTTGCCATTAACATGAGGATGGTTTCACAAAAATTGTCAGCAAAACTGGCCCTAGTAAATAATGGTGACTCAAACATAATAATCCAGCCGATGAGCCTAAAAGTTCACGTTGTTTAGGGCTGTAGAGTCGAATCCCAAGAGGAGAAATAGGTAAAACTTGCGGTGCTGTTTCTTTTTTCGTGGTGATGTCAACTAAGTAGAAGCGCCCGCCAGGAGAAAGTACCCGTGCTACTTCACTCAGCACTTGTTGAGGTTCCAAATAGTGTAAGAAGCTGATACTACTAAAAACGGCATCAAACTGACATTCACCAAAGGGCAAAGATTCTGCTTGACCTTGAATATAAATTAAACGTGGATGGTGAGAATTGCTTTGTCTGGCTATCCGCAACATATTAGATGATAAATCTAATCCAGTGCCACGTACATCAGGAAATTTAGCTGCCAAGCGATCAAGTAATCGTCCAGTACCACAACCCATATCAAGTATATTGGCTCCTTCTACTAAATCCACATACTCTAGCAACCGCTTATGGATAGCTTGGTAAATTACTGAAGGAAAAAGCCAATCGTAGCTAAATGCCCATTGGTCAAACAGGAGTTTTTTGTTGCTGAGAAAATTCCAAGTCATAAATTAACATCTCTTGTTGTCTGGGTAAAACTTAAAGCGTAAATTTCGCCCTTTACTGAAAGTTATGGCAATGGACACAATCGAGAAACCCTATATCTAGCCTAGCGTTTAGCCAAAGGTCTGGAATGCAGTGACTTTAAACTTTAAACTGTTTGGTCATCAGCTGTTTCACATTCCGGCAATGTGTAAATTAAATCCCTTCTACGAGCAATTAGTAAGTCTGCGTTTCAAGGCGCTTTGTTATCTTGCTGATGAATGTGGTGAAGATGTAACAGTCTATTGCTAAAGTTGGATGTATTTGGCGCACCAGCCATCGGTAATTACAGGCTTACTGTTGTTACTTGCTTAAATCTATACTAAGCTAAGTCAACTCAACTGAGATGTCTGGCTATTTAGTAGCCTAGCACCTCTCTCAAGTGTTACTAGTCTGTATTATTGCTTAACTACCCTGCCCAAATCCTCAACATCATCTATGACGCACATCTTGCTAGTTGAAGATGAAGTAAAACTGGCGCGTTTTATCGAATTGGAACTAAGTTATGAAGGCTATCAAGTTAGTGTGGCCTACGATGGACTGACTGCACTCACCGCAGCGAGAGAGTTAGATTTAGATTTAGTAATTTTAGATTGGATGCTACCTGGTTTATCGGGCTTGGAGATTTGCCGCCGCCTGCGAAGTACAGGTGATCAAGTGCCGATAATTTTATTAACTGCTAAAGATGAAATGAGCGATGATCGCATCGCCGGTCTAGATGCTGGTGCTGATGACTACGTAGTTAAACCCTTTAGTGTTGAGGAATTATTAGCCAGAGTCCGCGCCCACCTACGAAAACATCAGGAAGCAGACCCAGCAGATATTTTATAATTGGAAAACCTGAGTTTAAATCGTCGCAGAGGAGAAATATTCCGGAGATAGAGGTTAACTGACTGGAATATTTACTCACTCATCTGCGATAATTACACGCGATCGCATTTTAAAGTCAGTTTGGGGTGATGACTTCATGGGTGATTCCCATATTATTGAAGTTTACATCCGTTAGTTGCGCCGAAAACTCGAAACCAACAACAAAAAAACTCATTTATGAGGAGTATACTCAAATTATCATTAAAGCTGGTTTTGGTCAAATTGAAATTCGCGCCCGTCGCCCTTACCGTCTACTAGATTACCATACTTACATCTTGGCAAAAATCTCCTGTGAGAAAGCCTTGATTCTGTTGCTTTCAAAGTTGATATTCCCGCAGATTGCGCTTGTATATTCACAGGCAAGACGGCAATTTATGCTGGTGTAGAATCTTTCTGTGATCATGCAGTAGGACATCGGCTTCAGCGTGGTATTCCCGCAGCAGCGTATGATCAAACTGCGGCTAAACTTGCCACTTTACAGCCGGACGAAATTATGATTACCCATTCAACCTGTCACTCTAGCGGTGGTGGTTGCTGTTAACTTTTAACGCCCCCAAAATGTTAATAATCAGTTTATTTCTGGCTACGCTTTTTTTAGCTTATTCCAATGGAGCCAACGACAACTTTAAAGGTGTAGCGACACTATTTGGTAGCCGGACAACTAGTTATCAAACAGCAATTTTGTGGGCAAGTTTTACAACTTTTGCTGGTGGAGTAGCTGCGGTTTTCTGGGCAGGAAACTTGGTAAAAAATTTTACTGGTCAAGGTATATTTCCAGATGCGATCGCTAATGTCCCAGAAATTCATTTAGCAGTAGCTATCACCACCGGCTTAACCGTGCTAGTTGCTGCCCTAACAGGATTCCCCATTTCTACAACTCACACTATCACAGGTGCGCTACTTGGAACTGGTTTAGTAGCTATTGGACTGAAAGTTAATTTTGCAGCTTTGGAAAGATTATTTCTTTTACCCCTACTTCTCAGTCCGATTATTGCTATTTTTTTAGCAGTAGTAACCCATAGATCACTGCACTATATCAATTCTAAATTAAAGTGGCAAGCCAATCCTAGAATAATTGATACTTGCCACTTTATCAGTGCGGGTATGATCAGTTTTAGTAGAGGGTTTAATGATACTCCTAAAATTGTTTCACTTGTTTTAATTATTGATTATTTTTCAGTTCAGGGAGGAATGCTAACAATAGCAATGGCAATGGGCTTAGGTGGTTTACTCAACTCCCAAAAAATCGCCCAAACGATGAGCGAAAAAATTACCGCGATGAATCATCATCAGGGATTATCTGCAAACATGGTAACTGGAATTTTGGTCATTGCGTCTAGTTATTTTGGCCTTCCTGTTTCCATGACTCAAGTTTCAGTCAGTTCTATTTTTGGTGTAGGACTGATGGAGAACCAAGCCAAGGCGCGTGTTTTTTATCAGATTTTATTTTCGTGGATTTTAACTTTACCTATGGCCACAATTATTAGTGGCATCATTTATAGATTATTACAATAATCTCACCAGGGATTAGTGATTAAGTACCTGGTGAGGTAAAATTACAAAATATTTTTGCCAGTCTTCTACTTTATTACCCTTACCTCTGGGGAGATGCGCGAGGCGGCTGTTTTAACTACAAGCTATGCTAGCGTAATTGCATAAAAAAAAATTTCGTTACCAAAATTGTTACGAGTGTTCTGCCAGTTTGGCATTACTTTATGATGGTACTTAGTTAAGCTCCTCACACTACACCAAAAGCCATGCAATATGATGTTGTATGGCTTTTTATTTTTTACAGCGTCGGGAGCAGACAGCCCATGAGGATTTGACCGACTCAGGAGGACACATATAGGAATAGGACTCCTATTTGATTTCTGTTGGCGTAGCCTGCGCTTTGCGCTTACAACTCAAAAAGGTGTTTCCCACTCCCCAGAAGAAGCAGGGGAGCAGGGTGCAGGGTGCAAGGGGGAGTTAGAAATAGAAATTACTTTAAACTTCTTTACTTAACAACCTTCCTCTTCCCCCCACTCCCCACTCCCCACTCCCCACTCCCCACTCCCCACTCCCCACTCCCCACTCCCCACTTCCCACTTCCCACTCCCCACTCCCCACTCCCCACTCCCCACTCCCCACTCCCCACTCCCCACTCCACTCCCCACTCCCCACTCCCCACTCCCCACCTACGCAAGTAAGCTTAGAAGTCGCGAATTTACCAAAAAAAGCTACCTCCACAGGTTATTTTGGATGAAGTGAATTAGTTAAATAATCCGTATTAAGTTAGAATTTCAATGCCAACTCAGTTATCTAGGTTAAATTTGAATTTTCATCCAGCTTCTACAGTGTTTTCAGATATTTGAGCAATTTTCCTTTAATTAAATCAATACTAAACTAGCCTTGACATCCTGGTTTTTTGATCCTTACCACCAAGAGCCAGTCATATCTGCCGCCGAACAAGCTTCCTGGCAATTCCAAATTCGTGCGGCTACACCTGATGATTTGACTGGTATTGCCCACATTATTGCTGAAAGTTTTCACGGACATGATGGTTTCTGGGGATGGGCTTTTCCGCTACTACGTTTGGGTATTTACGAAGACCTCAAACATCGCTTCTCATTACCTGCTCCCCATCATGTTTGTTTGGTTGCTATTGACACTACTACTGCTGCAACTCATCACTTAGTGGGAACTGTAGAATTGGGTGTGCGTTTCAATGATTCTTGGATACAGGGGGATAAGAGTTTTCCTTATCTGTCTAATTTAGCTGTTCACCCCAAGTATCGTCGGCACGGTGTCGCTTCAGAGCTACTGATTAGCTGTGAAAAATTCTCTCATGAGTGGGGATTTCAAGACTTATACCTCCACGTCTTGGAAAATAACCATCAGGCACGGCAACTTTATTTCAAGCTGGGATATAAGGCGTATAAATTAGAATCTAATTGGAATACATTTTTCCTCAGAAGCTCCCGGCAAATTTTATTGCGTAAACACCTGAGTGTTAAAATTGATGAAATTTTATAAACTTTATAGCTAAATGTGTGATTTTTAATATATGGGCTACATTGGGGCAAAATTTGGTGGATTAGCTTTTATGCAAGCATAAATTAGTGATTTGGTCACTTTTCAATCTAGCTATAGCGGTTCTCGGTTGAGTGAGATACAAGAACCCTACCCCCAACCCCCTCCCCGCAAGCAAGGAGGGGGCTATGATGTATTTCATTCAAGTGCATACCGCTATAATAATACTCATCTGCTAGATGATCATCTGAGTAATTCTCTCAAATTTACATAAAGAGCTAAAGAATTACCAGAGTTTCTACTTACGTAATAACACTGGCGGTGTGGTTTTAAGTTGAGTAAGGCGAATAAAGATGACAAAAAACTTTATTTTTGCTCAAACAAATGATCATTATTTTGAGCAAAAATTTACGCTCGTAATTTGATATCAATAAAAAATCACCCAATTATGCGGATTCTAATTACCGCTTATTGCAGGTTTGTGAGGTACAAGTTAAATAATGAAGTACAGATGAACACAGATAAATCTGTACTTCATTTAAAGGAAAACTACTGTATGCCTAATATATTATGTAGATTTGATGGCGTAGCTAAATAGCAAATGAGTGAGAATTTAAAAGATAAATGGTAATGGAACAACCGTAAAACTACGCTGAATCAACTTCCCAAAACTCATACTAACTTTTTATTTAGGAATTTATCTTTATAAAAACTTTAAAAAAGTATCACTGATTTTCGACGACAAATTCCACTAAATCTCATAAAATATGATTAATTAATAATAAAGAAATTCTGTTTTTTGCTATCTTAGTTACAGAAACCAGTAACTTTTTTTATCAAGAAGTTCTAAAGAAACATTAAAATCTGATTTAATCTCATCTAAGTACCCGCTTGAAGTGCATAAAACTACCAAATTATCTGTAAGTTCGAGAAAACATGGATAGCGAAAGCTACCGACGCTATCAAGCTGCTATGGTATCAATTTACCACCCTGACACTATTCTTCTAGACCATCTTGTGATGACAGATGGAACTGAGCAATTATACAGCTCGGATATCCTCACACTACTGCAAAGTGGAAAGGTTTTTGTTGTTAATAGTCGTAAGCGCAATGGTTTAATCATCTTTAAACGCTATCATGCAGAATTTGCAGGGCCGGGTGCAGCCGTGGGCGGGAATTATGATAGTGATTGTCAAAGGGTAATGCCTATAGGCAATTTGTCTTTATTAACTCCCGAATCTAATGAGGAGCGTCAGAAGGCTTATTTAATTAGGCGACAGTGGATTCGGTTAGTCAAGCAAATTACAGAACACCCGCTTCCACAGCAACGAGTCCAGAAAATTTTAGACCAATTTGAACAATATTTTCCACTACCAGTGGTGGCTGAAATGCCTGATATTGTCTTTGCCCTTTTAGTTGGGGTGTTGCCACAAACGGTAGGTATAGTCCGCCGTTTGGGCAGTTAGTTAAAATTTTAGATTTGCCAATGCAGCTTGTATTCTATTGATGGTACGGGTGTTTTCGTCTGATGTGCCGATGGTAATTCGCAATCCGCCGCTAATTTCGCGGACAAGAGTGCCATTCATCTTAAGTTTTTGGTGAAGAATTTTTAAACTAGCATTTTGTGTGTCAGAGAGATTGGCTTGGAGACGCAGGAAAACAAAGTTAGCAGCACTTTTTGTCACTTGTAAGGCTGGATGTGGGGATAAAATTTCTATCAGTTTGTCTCGTTCATCCAAGGTGGGGGAAATTGCTTTGAGTAGAAGTTGGCTATTTTGCATAGCAGCTAAGGACGCAGCGATGGAGAAGCTAGGAAGATTATAAGGTAAGCGGACTTTTTCTAAGATCGCGATCGCCTGTGGATGAGCGACACAATAACCCACTCTGAGTGCTGCTAACCGGAAGGCTTTAGAAAAAGTTCTTAGCACTACCCAGTTAGGACGCTGTGCTAATTCACTAACTAGGGTAGTCTGGCTAAATTCAAAGTAAGCTTCATCTATTACCACCAAAATTTGCTCACCCAAACTTCTTAACCATGACAATTCCGCCGCAGTTAAACAGTTACCTGTGGGAGAATTAGGATGCACCACAAAAACTACTCGAATTGGCGGATTTTGAGTTTGTTCGATGGCAGATTGGGCAGATTTTAAGTCAATTTCAAAATTATCTGGATTTCTGTCCACCGTCACCACGGGAATTCCCAAGGTTTTGGCTAAAATTCCATACATGGAGAAAGTGGGATTGGCGACTAAAATTGAGCCTTCTCCCCCCAGACAGGTGGCGATTAATAATGAACGGATTAGTTCATCTGAACCATTGCCTAGAGAAATATTGGCAGCCGTAAATACAGATGAGGTGAGGGATGCGGACTCATTGACATATTGAGCGATCGCATCCTTAAGTGTCTCATGTCCACCGTCAGGATAACGATTTGTTTCAATTACTTGCTGATATGTCCAAGCCAGTTTTTCTTTTAATTCTGGTGGCAAATCATAAGGACTTTCGTTCGTATCTAGCCGATCCAACTGTACAGGAATCGCTGCGGCTGTATCACTGCTGGGGTGGGGTTTATAAGCTGTAAATTCGGCTAAGTCTGACCGGATAAAAGGAAGCATAATTTTGGTTATTAGTCAGAGAAAAGTAACACGTGACTAAGGTGTTAGTTATTTTAGCTTGTTTGCGGGAACTGGCAGAATCGGTGAATTGCTGGCCAAATTTCTGCCATGACGTTACCTAAGCTGTGATCGCTGTCGAGTTCGAGTAATTCTACCCAAGGACGCGATCGCGCAAATTCCCGACTAGCTGTAATGGGAATCACTTCGTCCTGTTTGCCATGCAATATCAGGGTGGGTATGGGGCGTTGTAATATTTCTTCTTGATATGGCGCTGCATCTGTGACGAAATTATAACTGAGGGGAAGCGATCGCCCTTGCTCATAGTGGTGAATCATCAAATATTGTTCTTGTTGCCAACGCTGGATTTGTTCATCTCCCAGCTTGGTTAACCAATGGGATAAAAACCCAAAAGCTGGTGCGAGTAAAACCAGGCGTTGCACTTGTGGATATTGCTGTCCTAAATGGGCAGATGTTAAACCGCCTAAACTAGAACCAATGAGGGTGACAGGCGTTGAATTATCAGGAAATTCGGCGGCAACTTGAGTGATTTGCCGAGTCATAGTTAATTGGGAAAAATCCCCAGCATTTAAATCGGGAATTTTCAGCTTTGTCTGAATTTGGGCAAAGCGATCGCTTAGATCCTGTGCTTTGGCAGATTTTGGGCTGGAGGCAAAACCGTGCAGGTAGATGTAGTAGTTCACAATTGAAAAGGTTTGTAACTAGATTGGGAATCTGAACGGTCGCTATCAACAACACATCAGCAATTATGGGTTCTTCATCTTATCTTCATAAAGATAACAGTAATTCTACTGATATAGCTGGGGAGTGGGGAGTGGGGAGTGGGGAGTAGGGAGTAGGGAGTGGGGAGTGGGGAGTAGGGAGTAGGGAGTGGGGAGTGGGGAGTGGGGAGTAGGGAGTAGGGAGTGGGGAGTGGGGAATAACCTTTTTGCGTTATGTCGAGATTGTAAGCGCATAGCGCAGGCTACGCCAACAAAAATCAGATAGGAGTCCTATATGATTCTAAATAGGTAAGACTGAATAATCCTTTTGAGAGAGGAATCAATCAGGGATGATCATATTTTTGATAGATGAATTTATACTTATGAGTTGCTTAAAATAATTTCAATAATTAAATCATAGGACTGCAATTATGCCGGAAGAGCAAAAACAAAAATCTGACTCTAAAGAAACTACACCCACTGCTGCGGGTGGTTATCAAACTCCTGTGGAACCTGGAATCCGTAAGACTGGCAATGCTGTTGAAAGTGAGGCTAAAAACAGTGCTAAACCTGAAGCACCAGGAGAAGATACTGTGGCTGGTAGTCCCAATCAGGGAACTGAATCGCGTTAAGTTCTCTTAATTGTGCGATTTGAAAAGCGATCGCCTGATTAATTCCCCTTCAGGTGCGATCGCCTTGATCAGAACCTTAAATCACAGCTTCCTCGCGTTGGCAATCAAAAACCACCATGAACGAAGCATCAGGTGTTGTTTGCATTAAATGTTGCATATAACCATCGGCATCAGAACGAGTCCGGAAATGAGCCACAATCTCCCGTTGTGCATCAGGAAGTAAACGAGCGATCGCCCAAGAATTCAGACGTGCTTTGTAGGCGATTGCTTGAGTAGCTGAATTGGCAGCTTTGTGGTCAGTATTTTGTGGCATGATTTATCTTAATTACGTGATTTTTTGTTAAGAGCTTGACTGAGTTTTGTGGCAGGGGTGAGTTAAGGTATTTTTTTATGTGCTGCCACCTTGTTATTCCATTATTCCTAGATTGTCAATACGGTTCGCAGCATTTTAGACCAGCTAAGTTGCAATTTTTTATTCGCTATGAACCTCAAAGCTTTAATTCGCAAACTATGCAAAGAATAAAAATTAATTTATAACCAGGGTTGCATTTTGGCTACTTCTAGCACCGCATATAAGTAGCTCCTGTAAACATAGTCACCATTAAATCATGTCTCAAAAAATACTAATCCTTTTGAAGCTTCAAAGAGTAACTAATTTGTTTAATTGATATATAGCGATTTCCACATTAGTAGGTACTAAGAAATAATTAACCGTCCATAGAAGAGGATAGACGCAGATAAATTCTTACTTAACAGACTAGAAAATCTACTTATGATATTTACACTACCATAAATTTCTTAAAAATCATATTAGTAATTCATAACACCAATATAATTCCTTTAGATTAATTAATATTTTCTAATTGACTGCATTACACTAAGAATGTAACTTTGTTTACAATAACTCATAAATATTTAAATTACGAAAGTGTTTTGAACCGCGAGCAAAATACAACACCGGATATACTGATTCAGGGACAGACAAATAGACATCTGGTGAAAATAAAATATGCGTGATCACAGTTTTAGAGACGTTCCATGGAACGTCTCTACTTTATCGGAGATGTCTAATCAAGAAAAATGCCAAATTGGCTTGTGAGATGGTATCAAACTGCGTACAGTGACGCTAACACACGTCAAAAATTCCGGGAGTAAGAAGACACCTACCCCACAAATATTAAATAGAAAAATTACGATTTGGCTAAAGAGCGATCGCGCCAGCACTGACTTATCAGTTCGCCTGACAAAGAAACTGCTTGGTTACAGCTAGCCAGACTAGCAACCGCATAGACTAATTCATCTAAATTTATCGGCTTGCATAAGTGTGTCTGAAAACCGGAAGCAAATGCATATATGCGGTCTTCTTCCCTAGCAAATCCGGTTAAAGCAATGGCGGCAATCTCTTTTCCTTGTGCTGCCATCAAATTTCTAAGTTTTGGTAGCAAAGAGTAGCCATCTTCATCCGGTAGATATATATCACTAATTAAAATGTCAGGTTTAAATTGAGATATTACTTCTAGAGCCTCATTTGCCGAAGCGACAGCTATTACCTTCGCTCCTTCCAATTCAAAGAGGATATTTAAAATTTGTCTGGTGTCAGCATCATCATCAACAACGAGCAAGCGTAGACCTTGAACTGACATGGATTGAGTATACATTAAATCTTACCCTCGTGTAGTTATAACACCCTGAGTAGAAACGACATCGAATTTTCCCACAATTTATAGGTTACACAAACTCAACTTTAGGTGTCTGTCCGGTTTCGCACATAGAAACTGCAAAATATTTATGTCCCCCGTCGATCAGATCCTTTGCCCAAGAGTTGATCAAACTCGTTTTTCATCACCTGATAACATTCACAAGAAGTAGCTTCTAAAGCCTGGCGATTCTGGATGCTAATATTACCACGGCTATAGTGAATAATTCCTTCTTGGCTAAGAGTTCTAGCTGCCACAGTCACACCAGAACGGCGGACACCTAGCATCTGACCAATAAATTCTTGAGTGAGTGGAAAATCATCTGATTCCATCCGGTCAGAGACAGTTAGTAGCCAACGAGCGAGGCGCTGCTCTAGGCTATGAAGACGATTGCAGGCGGCTCCTTGTGAAACTTGGGTATATAAAGTTTGGAAGTAGCGCAGTAGGATGTTTTGCAGTATTCCACCCCGATCAAACTCACTTTTCAATACATCTGCTTTCATTTGCAAACCACCGTCAGGAACTTGCACAATCGCTTTGGTAGTTGATTGGTTGCCTCCCAAAATTACAGGGATGCCCACCATACCTTCATTACTCACTATACCGACTTCCACAGAAGACCCGTTTTCCATAATCGTTATTAAAGAAACTACTGCCTTATGGGGGAAATAAACATCTGTAATTGCTTCTCCTGGCTCGATCAGAACCTTCCCAAATGGTAGTTCAATAGGATTTAAGTGAGGAATAAGTCGCTCATATTCAGCATTAGGCAAAGCAGCAAGCAGACGATTTTTTGTCGCCTCTAGTTTATGATTATCCATTGACATTAGGAGTATCCTTTATATAGGCACTTTAGAAAAGGCAACTCAATTCATAAGGAGAGCAATTAAGGAATATATTCCTAACGTCAAACAGATGTATTTTCTAAAGTAAATTTTTTGGAAGTAATATCTTATCTAAATCTATCTCTATTATAGATAAATAGCTGGGAAAATTCACGGCTTTGCCTAAATATCTGCGTCACTCACACCGTCTTCGGGACGTAGACGTAGCGACTGTCTTGATTGTCAAGCGCAGCGCAACCCAACGCTACAATTTTTTGCAAAATTTTAAGCTTGTCACGCCACTACGTGTGTTTCAACAATCAAATATAGGACTCCGATTTGATTTTTGAATAAAACTCCGTACACATTATTTCTTTTTCCCTACTCCCCACTCCCCACTCCCCACTCCCTACCTACGCGAACAGAAATCAAACCGGATTACTATATGAGTCCTATCTCTATTAAAAGATATTAATCACGGCGTTTTAATTCCGCTTCAATAGCTTCCACAACCGTTTCAATTACCTTGACTCTGGCATAGTATTTGTCATTAGCAGCCACAATTGTCCAAGGAGCCGTGGGGGTAGTGGTGCGCTGAATTGCTTGATTGACGGCGACATCGTAATGATTCCACTTTTCCCGATTACGCCAGTCTTCATCCGTCAGCTTGTACTGCTTAAAGGGGTCATTTTGACGGTCTGTAAAACGCTGAAGTTGTTCCTCTGGGCTAATGTGGAGCCAAAACTTGACTACAACATAGCCTGCACTGGTTAACTGAGCCTCAAATTCATTAATTTCTCGGTAGGCTCTACGCCACTCGATTTCCGAAGCAAAGCCTTCCACACGCTCCACTAACACCCGTCCATACCAGGAACGGTCAAAAATCCCAATTATCCCAGCCGTGGGTAATCTTCGCCAAAATCGCCAGAGGTAATGATGAACTTTTTCTTCATCTGTGGGCGCTGCAAAGGGATGAACAAAGTAACTGCGAGGATCAAGAATATCCGTTAGCCGCTTAATCGCCCCGCCTTTACCTGCTGCATCCCAACCCTCAAACATCACCAGGACAGGAATTTGATGCTTGTGGATGCTTAATTGCAATTTGCGTAGTTTTAACTGTGCGTTGGCTAATTGCTCTTCATAGTCGTTTTCCGAAAGACTCAAGCTCAAATCAGTTTGCGCCAGTAAGTCTGACTCGGTGGTTTCTAATTCCGTCTGTGGAGGTAAAGCGGGAGCCGGAAGCTGAATTTTCAGTCTATCTAAAGCAGCAGTTAAGGTAGTACGAAGGTGGGTGAGAACCTTCACCTGCGCCCACCGTTCCGAGTCAGCCTCGACTAAAGTCCAAGGAGCAAAGCCGGTACTAGTTTGTACGAGCATTTCTTCCGCAAAGGTGGCGTAGCGGTCATAGTGTTTGGCTTGTTTCCAGTCTGCTTTTCTCACCCGCCAAGCGGTTAATTCATCTTTGGCGTAGTCTTTGAGGCGATTTTTTAATTCTTTACGACTTAGATGTAACCAGAATTTAGCGATCGCGACTCCATCATCCACCATTTGGCGCTCAAAGGAATTAATTTGCCCCATTAATTTCATCACAGTGGGAACTTGGTCGGTTCCAACTCGCTCAAATAAGCGTTCTTCTAAAACATGAGTATACCAACTGTGATAGAAAAAGCTAATGTTACCTTGGGCGGGGATTTTTTCCCAGAATCGCCAGAGGAAGGGATATTTGCGTTCTTCTTCGCTCGGTGGCCAGATAGGATGAACTTTAAAGCCGCGCGGGTCCATGTAGGAAACCATTTGCTTCACCAGTGCGCCTTTACCAGAAGCAGCCCATCCTTCCAAGACCACAATTACAGGTAATTTTTTCTCCCAACAGGCATTTTGCAGTTCTCGCAGTTGATGCATCAGCCTGTCAATTTCTGATTTATAGGTAGCTTTATCTAAGGAAAGTGTTAAATCCAGTGTATCCAGCATAGAAACTTTTTGATCTCCGTATTGCTGAATTATGGCATCATCCTGATATTTCTGGTTTTAAGCACACAAACAACAAATAAAAAACAAAATATTGCCCTAAAAGACCGAAACGAAATACATACTAAAAATGATTATCAGAATGTATCAAAAATTCACCTGTAAAATCTCCGTGGGCGCTCCTTCAAATACGAATTACAAATTATTAATTATTAATCTATGTACCAGGATTTCTCCAGTCAAAATCTCCGTGGACGTTCCTTTAAAGGTCAAAACCTTGAGGGTGCAAACTTTAGCTATGCAGATATCAGAGGAGCAAACTTTACTGGGGCTAATCTTCAGAATGCCAACTTTAGCCATGCTCAATGCGGACTACAAAAACGTTGGGCGATTTTTCTAGTCAGTGTTTCGTGGTTATTCTCTGCAATTTCCGGATTTTTCTCCGCCTTCACTGGATACTTAATCTCTTTGATATTTGACAGTTCAACCATAGAAAGTCAGGTTACAGGTTGGACTGCCTTAATAGTAGTCATTATGGTTTTCATCGTTATGGTTGTGCAAAGATTAAACTCCGCGATCGCCTTAGCCATCGCCATCGCGGGAGCCATCGCCATTGCTTTTAGCATCGCCGGAACCCTATATATCGCCATCGGCTTTGCCATCGCCTTAGCCATCGCTTTTGCCATCGGCTTTGCCATCGCCTTAGCCATCGGCTTTGCCATCGGCTTTGCCATCGCCTTAGCCATCGCCATCGTGGGAGACATCGCCTTTGTGGGAGCCTTTGTATTTGCCATCATGGGAGCGATCGCCTTCGCCTTCGCCTTCGCCTTCGAGGGAGCCATTGCCATCACGGGAGCCTTTCCCATCACGGCAGCCATCGCCTTTGCCGGAACTTTATTTAGTGCTTACATTGCTTGGCGAGCTATGAAAGGCGATGAAAAGTACTCTTTGATTCAAAAAAGTGCTGTTGCGTTTGCTGCTTTTCGTGGTACAAGCTTTCGTGGTGCTGATTTAACTGATGCTAATTTCACAGCAGCCACACTTAAAAGTACAGATTTCAGAAAAGCAACTCTGATCCGCACCTGTTTCTAGAAAACCGAAAAACTCAACCGTGTAAGGACTGGTTTCACTTTGTTCTACCCAATCTACGAATATTTTTTTTTAGTTTATGTAAATTTGACTAAATAACCAAAATTCATGCTACAGTATTAAATATTGTAGGAATAAAAATAATTAACCCGCTTAAGCAGGTTAATCGTAAATTTGTATTGGTTTTAAAATCGCCACTTAGCTATAAATTGAGATAGCACAAAAGCATGACCAGTTTTACAACTTCTGTCCTGCAAAAATTGACCGCACTTCGCCATTGCGACGAACGATAGCTTCGCCGTTGGCAACACCGACTAAAGTCCAACCACTAGCTCCAATGCTTTCTCCCATATTAATGCGGCGGGTTACGCCTTCAAATTCAAATAAAGCCGCAGATTTTTCACCTAATTCTAGTAATCCCGCTAAGGTATGAGCAGCTATTGTTGCAGATGAGGTTTCTAAATATGCTGGTTGTTGGGCATTTGTGGGCGCTGATGTTGTTCGGACTGGTGCAACAGGTAATCCCGGCAGAGGTACAGATGGCTGTCGCACGGTAATTGGTGCTTTTTGCGTAGGTACTGGTTTAAGTTCTGGGCGCACAGCAGCTACTATATTGGCATTCCCCGGCTTGGCTGGTGGTTGCACCGCGTTGAAAGGGGGTTTCAAATTATTTGCTACCTGTGCTTGACCTGCGGTAGCGCCGGGAGTAGGTGGTGGCGCATAGCGCATTGGTGACGGCGCTTGATAAACAGGAATATAAATGCGTTCGACAACATTTGTCGAACGATTAGGAACAGGTGGTGTGTTGTTAGCAGCTAGAGGTGGTGCTAAATTACCAGCTACAGATGAAAAGTTAGAAACTCCCCGATTGCCTATTTTAGGATAAACAGACGTGCGATTATTATTGCTTGCTCCTTGCTTGTCTATAATTGCCAGCGCTCCCAGCATATAGTCAACCAATTCTGCTTGAACATCTACTTTGGGAGATAACTGCGTCTGTGGTTGATAGACATCTGGTTGAGACAATTTGGCAGTCAGAAGAGTCAGCAATCCAGACTGCACAATATATATTGTACCTGCGATCGCCACGCCGGCAATTAGCAGCTGTCCCAGATTTAGCCTCGTTTTCTGGTGCTGAGTAATTGCCCCTGGAGGATTAACTACAACTTTACCAACTGGCTCCTTCTTCCCTTGCGAAACTGTTTTTCTGGTGCGGGTGAGGGAGTTTGATGAAACAATCTGCGGCACATTAATTGTTTGCAGATGTTCATATTCTGAAGCCACTGGTGTGGCAGACTCACCCAAATTTTCCAAGTCGTCGCTGGAAGAAGTTTGTTTTATGGAACGTGGTGTATGACTGCCATGCCTTAAAGTATGGTCAGGCAAATTCCCACTCACATCCAAAATTTCGTCAATATCGGCAAAGAGTTCATCCATCAAACCATCAGCATAGAAATCTATCGACCACGGCTCGTTGGTAATCAAGTCTTCTGATGGTTCTGGAATAATCAGATGGGTTCTGGATGCTTGTAACATAAGGCATTTTGGGTTGTGGCTGCCAGGACGGGGCAGAGCCGCCCCTATGCCTGGAAATCAAGATTTTTGCATTAAGCCTCCAAGCCCTCGTCAAAATTAGACGACTTGATGGCTTGGTAGTATTAAATTCAATTTAAATCAGGAAACTGCTGATGATGGCATTACTTAATTCATGTCATCTATCATACTACTTCCTTCACCTTTACTATACCCAACCTTGATCAACTTTAAATTACGCTAATGCCGGAAACTCTGATTGGCTCTTGGTTTTACGCAATTCTAAATAGATTAACAAAGCGTTAATATCTGCCGGATTCACTCCACCAGTGCGTGCTGCTTGACCGAGAGTCAGGGGTTTGACCTTCGTGAGTTTTTCCCGTGCTTCTTTAGAAAGGGTATCAATTGTGTTGTAATCCAAGTCCGCAGGTAGCTGGCGGTGTGCTTGACGGGCAATTTGTTCTATTTGATTTTGTTGTCTAGCGAGATAGCCAGAATACTTGATGTCAATTTCTGCGCCTTCTTTTTCTGCTTGCTTGAGGTTGGGATTTCCCAGTCCGTAGCTATCGAGGTCAACGTAATGAAATCCTGGACGGCGCAATAATTCAGCTAGAGTAATTGAACCTTTAATTGTTTGTTGGGATATAGATGCGATCGCCTGACCAATTTCATCATGTTCTTTAATTCTGGTAGCATATAGTCGGGCTTTTTCTGTGGTAATCTCTGCTTGTTTAGCAGTATACAAATTCCATCGGCGGTCATCAATTAAGCCGATTTCTCGTCCCAGAGGAGTCAGCCGTTGGTCAGCATTATCAGAACGCAGCAGTAACCGATATTCCGAACGGCTAGTCAGCATTCGGTAAGGTTCCCGTAAATCTTTAGTACACAAATCATCAACCAGCGTGCCAAGATAACTGTGTTCACGGGGAAAAACAATCATTTCTTCACCACGAACCAACCGCGCCGCATTAATTCCCGCCACAATTCCTTGAGCTGCGGCTTCTTCATAGCCTGTTGTCCCGTTAATCTGTCCAGCACAGAATAAACCAGCAATTTTCTTAGTCATCAGTGTGGGATAACACTGAGTTGCTGGTAAATAGTCATATTCCACAGCATAAGCTGGACGCAGCATCGTACAATTTTCTAAACCGGGGAGACTGCGTAACATTTGCAATTGCAAAGTTTCCGGCAACCCTGTCGAAAAACCTTGGATATATAATTCCGGAATATCTCTTCCTTCCGGTTCAATAAATATTTGGTGACTTTCTTTATCAGCAAAGCGCACAATTTTATCTTCAATGCTGGGACAATAGCGAGGTCCTTTAGCTTCCACCCAACCACCATAAACCGGTGATAAATGTAAATTCTCCCGAATTAGCCGATGAGTTTCCGCCGTCGTGCGGGTAATGTAGCAAGGAATTTGTTCTTTTTCTATCCACACATCCGGGTCAAAACTAAACCAGCGTACTTCTTCATCCCCTGGCTGGATAGTCATTTTGCTGTAGTCAACTGACCGCTTATCTACCCGTGCGGGCGTACCAGTTTTTAACCTTCCGGTTTCAAAGCCCAAGCGGTTTAAAGTTTGTGTCAAACCCTCAGCCGCAAATTCCCCAGCCCGTCCGGCTGGCATAGATTTGTTACCCACCCAAATTTTACCACCCAAAAATGTGCCGGTGGTCAAAATTAATGCTTTGCAGCCAAAAGCCACACCAAAATAAGTCTCAACACCAATTACGTCATCATTAGCACCCAGCACCAAGTCTGTAGCCATTGCTTCACGAATGCTCAGATTTTCTTGGTTTTCCACAATGGTTTTCATCACAGCCGCATATTCGCGCTTATCACTTTGAGCGCGTAATGCCCACACCGCCGGACCTCGTGAAGAGTTGAGGATGCGCTTTTGCAGGTAAGTCCGGTCTGCAACCTTGCCAATTTCTCCTCCGAGTGCATCCACCTCATGAGTTAACTGTGATTTAGCCGGGCCGCCCACTGCGGGGTTACAGGGTTGCCAAGCGATTTTATCTAAGTTGAGCGTCAGTAGCAAAGTCCGACAGCCGAGGCGGGCAGCAGCAAGGGCTGCTTCGCAACCGGAGTGACCTGCACCGACGACAATGACATCAAAAGCGTCTTGAAATTCAACGGAATTGTGCATGGTCATACTTACAGGACGAGCAAGTTGAGAGTTATTGCTTATTTTAACCGATTCCGAACTTTTATTAATGGCAGATAAGTGCTGAAAATCACCAAAATTTGCCAAGCCCAACCTTGATTTTGCCTCATTTACGCGATAGTAGCAAAACTTGAGATTTTACAATTGGAGGTGTAGCGCCAACGCATAGTTGGAGGATAATTTTTATCAAATTCGATTCAATAAAGTGTATAGTTTATTTTAGAATTTAAACTAGGCGAGATCATATATATGATATGTGGAATTTCGCAAGTTCATTTTTATATCTGAATGGGTGTGAGGCTGTTAGAAACACTACGCCTTAACTCATGTCTAAATCCAGGAGTTTCTTCGGTGCGGAGGTTCTGATGTTTTCTCAAGATTACGACTCAATTGATGCGGTAGATGAACTATTAAGAAAGATTAGAATAAAAGAAAGTCAATTAAAACTAGCCCAAACATCTAATATGGTTTACACCTCGGAAGTGTTGAAAAACCAACTATTAGAATTACAGCATCAATTATCAGAGTCAAATGACCCAGAAATTCACTCGTTGATGAGTTTACTAGACGATTAAAAGCTAGGATGAATTCAATTAGCGATCGCCTCATGATATTCTTTTGTAAAGTCTTTTTGTGAAGAAATGTAAAACCCCACTCAGTATTGAGAGGGGCTTAATAAATGTTGTTTGCTAGGATTTATCGTTATTTATGCTTAAAAAACATTCATGATGGCGATGACCGCAACGCTAGTCAAGATGATGAAAGCACCCATAATCATAGATTGACCCAATTGATTAGGCAGATTTGAATTATTCATTTTTTGTAAAATCAGTTATTTTTTATGATTCTCTTAATTTATCAGTAACCGCATAAATATATATAAAAGCACTATAAAAATTAAAATATTGTAAAGTTGCTTAACAAACTCTCATAGTATTGGCTAGAAAATCTGCCTGAGTGGGAAAAGCCGACTATAGCCTTTGTCTAATTACGGTGGACAAGTATCATCCACTTTTACTTAAAAAGCTGCTCTAAGGAAGCTAATTCGGCTTCTGTTGCTGGATCAATTTCTGGCAAGGGTCGCTGCATAATTGAATAAAGCGATCGCTTTTGGACTGTTGTAGACTGCAAACCAAGTTCTTTCAATTCTTCTTCAATTTTTAGTATCATATTGCGTCGGTCTGCTTTGGTTACATCAGGACTTTGGAGAACACTTATTTTAATAGCCGGTAAAATAAATTTATTTACTTTCTCATATTCTCCTGAACAAATAGCATTTTGAGCTTTAATTACTAGCTCTTTTATACTGTTTAATAAGTTCCAATCTTGGTGTTTGCGCTTTTCTATACGAAATAACATATAGCTGTAACCTTCTAGGGGTTTGCCGTCACGTAAAAAAGTTTTTGTAGTGCCAGGTGAACCAAGACAAAGGCTATCATTGACAATACAAAGATTATCATTATTAATTTTGTGTTCCTGTGCTAAAATTGCTGCAAAATAACCTGCTTTCAGGGAATTGCTACCACCTCCATTAGCTTCAGAAAAAGTTTGTTGATAGCCTAGTTCTAGGCGACGCTCACCGATATTGAGTAAATCCTCAATACCTCTATATACTGGTTCTGCTAGCTTGATAACGTTTGAAAGTTCTGGCACAGGTAGCAATTCAGAAAATCTCCCCATCGCCTTAATAAATTTTCCGATGGAGTCATCACTAGCTACACTAAATAAGCCTGCCTGTAACTCGACTAAGCCACTATTGAAAGGAAATAAGGATGTCACAGGATAGTTGCACTGAATGACTCTATCCAAATTATCTTTTATTGATTTTTCCAATTGCCCAGGTGCAGCTAGGTAAGGAATTGTTACGCATTCACCAGCATGATTGAATCGAACAGCCACATGAACAAGGGGATACCGTTGCTTGAGCCATTCCATATCTTTCGCCAAGCGCATCTCCACTAGCAAAATCCGACAATAGGCTTCACCTGCAACGATGGGGTTGTCATCATAATCCACATCAACTCGATATTTTGGCAGGAAAAGGGTTTTATATTTTGGAGCCTCACGGCTGAAAGTGTCAAATAAACTCTGGTAAAAATTCATAAATTTATTTCTCTGTTCAATTAACCTAAATACGTTGAAATTTCATTCCAAATAGCACGAATGGGAATACCTCCTGTTGAACCTGGAGTCACGGCACGTCCTATACCCGGATTTCCTTGATGAATTGCAATCAGTTCCCATTGGCGATTCAAAATTGGTGCGCCAGAGGAGCCGTGATCTGTTTTCAGATTATGGTCAATGTAATCATCTCCTACTTGCATAATCTGTCCCAAGTCCGAAATTACTACAGGATTTCCCTGCGGATGATGAATAATACGAATTTCTTGTCCGCTATCTAATATCGAAGTTTCATTAATAGAAATAGCTTTATGTTGTGTTGGAGTGTTGATTTTGAGTAAAGCATAATCAGGACGAGAATTTCTCCTCATAATTTCTAATTCTAATACATCTTTTTCTGATTCGTAATTACTAGCTTGGTAGCCAAGACGTACCCATGCTTTTGTTACTTGGTTCTTGGTGAAAATATGATTACAACTTAATAAGAAATTATTTGTAATTAATACGCCTGTCCCTATCGCATTTCCTATAGGGGATTCGATTCTAGCAACTGTATTTCGAGCAGCCAAGGCTTTTAAGTTTTCCTGACCTTTTTCGACTAATCTCATAAATAATTCTACCGCTTGGTCTGAGAATCCATAAATATCTGCGACATCACTTAGGTATTTAAGTAAATTTACTAATGGATGATAATTAAACTGATTATAAGAGATTTGATAAGTTTTGAATCCTGATACTAATGCTTGAGAAAATATACTAGGTTCAGTATCATATCTTAAATTACTTAAAAACGCAGTATCAAGATCAGAATTTTTTAAAATATTTTGGCGGTCACTGCCTACATTCACTTTAAGAGCAAAATAATTTAGTGCCGTAATTAATGGTTTAATATCTTTTTGATCTAAAAATATTTCTGGATTCATAATATTTTTATCTGTCCAAGCTGAAGTATAATTTACGGTTTGAAGTAACACATTTTCTACAGATTGAGTAGGTGCAACAGAGAATGTATTGAGAATCTGTTTTGAACCTTCTTCCTGCAAGCAAGTATCGATGCTCTGGCTAAATGTTTCTACAATTTTGCTAGAATTTGTACTTATTTCTGTGAAATCGTTAAGTTGACTAGCATTTAGTTGGTTAAATCGACGCTGTAAATCTTGAGTAAATTCTTGAATAGAAGTTGTTTTTTTCCGGTGTTGTTTTAATGCTCTCTCTATCGGTTTGAGAACATTTGCATAAAGGTTATCTATGTATTCTTGGCGGACAGATATTACATTCTCTAACTGTTCTGAATAAAAACTGTACCATTGCCAAAGTGACCAAAATTGATTGGGATTACAAACTGATATTCCTTTTGCTTTAAGAATTTCTATCTTAAAATAAATTGCTCTATATATTTGATTATAGTTTTCTTCATGATCCTGAATTAAAGAAATAGCATTTCCTTCGCTAGCAACCTCTATCATCATAGATTGTATAGTCTTTATTTGGACTTTTAGTTCTTCTATTTGTGAAGGTTCTATTTCATGATCTAACATTTCTAGCGAAGTTCGTTTGATATAGTTTTTGCATATAATAATGTTGATTTGATGATAAATATTTTGATAAAGGTTGTGAATATACGCTCCTCGCCAAGCTAATGTGCTTAAATTAGCTTTCCAATGTTTATACCAATCCCAGAGTGACTGAAAATTGTTAGGATTTTCGATAGATAGTCCCTCAGATTGAAAGTCTTCTATTTGCGATACTATTTCTCTATAAAGTTCTTTGTATTCCTCTTCATAATCTTGAATCCGATATTCCTGTTGATTAGTAGCAACTCCAATCATTATCGATTGGAGTTTTTGTATAGTTATTAAAAATTCTTCTAATTCTGTAGATTCCATTTCAAAAATTGTATCCTGGCAACTTTGTATTTAAGGATTAGACTAACATCTGTAGCTATTTCGGATTCAATAGATTTTCTATATGTTCCACAAGCTTTTCTATTTGACCATTTCGGTCACGAAACCATTCACTAGACCAGACTCTGTAAATATTCCATTTCAAATCTTTGAGAATTTTAATACGTAGGCGATCTCGATCTCTTGCTGTAGAATATTTATGGTAAATTTTCCCATCACAGACAATACCCAAAATAAATTCTTCTGTCTCTGTATTTCGGGGATCTATCACTGCTAAATCAATAGGAAAGGCTGAACGACCTACCCGTTTTTTTACTTTGTATCCTTGTTTAGTTAAAGCTTGATATATATATTCTTCAAAAAGAAAATCAGACTCTGAAAAATAAAAATGATCCTGATTGTCTAATTTTTTACCCCCACTATAAGCGTATTCAAAATACTCTTTCACCAGTGTTATTTCTGCGTTTTCTTTTGTCGGTTGCAAATCGGCTGCTTGTAAGGAAGCTACTAACACAAACTTAGTTCGAGCGCGAGTTATTGCTACATTTAAGCGCCGCCTCCCTCCTGCTCTAGTTAAAGGACCAAAATTGAAACTTAACTTCTTTTCAGCATTAAATCCATATCCGAAGCTGAAAAGAATTACTTCTTGTTCATCACCTTGAACCCGTTCCAGTGGTTTAATAAAATATTTATCAGATTCTTCTTCAATTTCTGGATGTCTTAAAATAAGTTCCTTTAATTTGTCCTGTATAGTTTCTGCCTGTAGCTCATTTAAAGTAACAATTCCTAGAGAAAAATTGGGGTTTTGTTTATTTTCGTGCAAATGCTTTAGTGCAATTTCGGCTACAGTTTGAGCTTCACGGATATTATTTTGCCCATTATCACCAGGTGTATATATACCATCTTCAACATAATGGAAATGAACACCAAGATTAGAATCTTTGAGCGGGTTTGGGAAAGTTAAAAGCTCTGAATCATAAAATTTTTGGTTTGAAAAAGCAATTAAACTTTCATGTCTGCTACGATAATGCCACTTTAAAGTAAATTTTTCTAGAACAATTGAAGATTCATTGAGCAAACTTTCATATACTTCTTGTTCGTCATCTGACTTACCAGAAGCGTTACCAGGATTAAATGTTGGTGGTAGTTGTTTATCATCACCAACCACAATTACCTGCTTTGCTCGCATAATTGCGGTTACAGCATCTTCAGTACATATCTGGGAAGCTTCATCAAAGATTACAACATCAAACTTTACCGCATCTGGGTCTATATACTGGCTAACTGCTAGTGGACTCATTAGCCAAAAAGGCTTGAGGGTAGTAACAAGTTGAGGGGCATTTTTGATGAATTGACGAATTTTTTGATGACCTGTTTTTAATTTACGTTGGCTTTCAAGCAATTGAATCTGTTTCTTCGCCTCTGGCTGCGTAGACCATTCCTGCCAACGTTTAGCATGGAGTTGTTGTAATCGCTCTATTGCTACTTGGTATTGTTGAACATCAAGTTTGCAAAATTTTTGTATTTTCTCTTCATACATTTTTGGATTAAAGTTTCGCAGTTCACAACTATCATATATGTATTGTCGCCAGTTATGATAAACACCTTTCCGTAATATTGAAACCCAAAAATCTGGTGCTATGCTAGTATTTTTCAGTTTTGATAAAAAATCTTTAGCTCCAAAATACTCAAGTTTTTCTATTATTTGCTGACAATCTAAATATTGTTGAAAACTACTTAGTTCACTTTCGGATTTATTAATAAAATCTTCTACTTCTGGCAAAAGTTTTTCTTCCAATTCGCCCACTTTCGTCATTGGATGCTGTGGAAAGTGTTTCCTGATGAATTTGAAACCTTCTTTGATTAAGTTTTGAGAATTTTCTAAATCCTTTAGTAAACTGCTCAGTTCTTGTAAATTTTCTGATGAAGAAATAGCTGCTGCTACTCCCTGAGAAGGTAACTCATACTTTTGTAGTAATTTCAACCAATTTAAATGTTGTTCAATAGCATTTGAATCTGGAATTTTTTCTGGGAGTTTTTCGTCAAAATACGCCCGAAATTCTTGATTATATTCATGATTTAAATTTTTCAACTTGTACAAAAATTCTTGACGTTTTATTGCTTTATTAATATCACCAATTATTTGTTTGTTTGTAACCCCTTTTTTTAGTTTTAGAAATTTTATTATTTTCTTGCGGCTGCGCCAATAACTACATTGAAAATAACGCCAAATACTTCTATGAGTCTCTAGTTTTTGCTGAAATTTTCGTAATTCAGATAAATTTAAACTTAAAAAATCGTTAATATAATTTTTCTGGAAATCGCTATTTACACATTCAATATAAGAAATATCATTTTTAAGCTCAGAAAAATACTTTTGCAAACTACTTAAATTTGTGTGTTGTAGCCAGACTAGCGGAAACTTGGGAGGCACTGCAACAAGATATCCTACTGCTGAATAAAGCATATCTAAACTTAGTAAATTTAAAATTACTAATTTATGATTAGGTTCTATTGCTAATAATTCGCCTAAACGATTTATTGTGTTTATGGCAAGTTCAATTCCCTCACGCAAATCATTAATATTTTGACGTAAGTTACTGTTGTTATAGGCATCCCACACTTTTACAGGACTATTTGACCAGATAGTGTTTTGTGTTCCCATAAAAATAGCCTCAAATTTTTGAAGCTCTTCAACTAATTGACTTGCTTTCAGTAAAACATCTTCTGACCAATCTTTTAAGTTATAAATATTAAAATCTAATGTTGGAACTTTTTCATTTTCTAGCTTAAGAATTTTCCCATATATCTCAAAAGCAGATTTATTAATCGGCTGATATGTTTTATGTAACATTTCGTTGTGTTTATTTATAGTTGCTCGGCAGTCTTGCAATTCTTGAAAAAAGATGTCCCATTTAGACTCTTGTGATTTTGATTCATTTCTTTGCAATAGCAGACTTTTAGTTTTATATAATTCTTCTAGCAAATTCTGTATCTTGTTTGTACCTCTATGATGCAAATTTAAACATACCTCTTTAAGAGAAGGCTGAGATTCCAGTAATTTTTTATATACAGCATCAAGAGCAGTTTGCTTTTCAGCAACTAATAAAATTTTTTTATCTTTTCCAATTAATTCAGCAACGATGTTAGCAATAGTTTGACTTTTACCTGTTCCTGGCGGTCCTTGTACTACAAAACTAAATCCTGCTTTGGCAGCTTCTATTACTACTTGCTGGCTAAAATCAGCATCACATATTTGATATACTAATTTAGGATTAATTGTATCCAGTTCCTTGTCTATGATGGTCTTGAAACTACCAACCTGATTCTCTAGTTGTTCTTTCAGAGCAATTCCTTGCAGAATCGGATGAGTAGCAATTAGTTCTTGATGTTGTTCTAAGTCCTTTATCATCGCTGTTTTGAAGGACTCAAACGAGGTAATATAAGCAATTTCTTCTAGGTTCCAATTCTGTTTTTCAGCTATAGCATCACGTACCGTATTCATAAATCCTTCGTATCCCAATTCTTGAATTGTTTCAGACTCAGGTAATTTGATATTAAATTCATCTTGTAACTTATTTGCTAAAATAAAGTTAACAGAAATTTCCTGATCAGCAAGATAAAGTTTATATTCTGGTGGTTTTTTCCCTTTTTTGTGTAGTTCTAATGGAATCAGCAACAGAGGGGAGACTAGCTTTTCCTTCCTGTCCTGATGATTTGCCGTATCAAACCAATTTAAAGTACCAAGGACTAAGAATAAACTAACAAAACCCTTTTCCTCTAATGTTTTCTTTGCTTCACTACGCAGTTTATCAAGAAGCTTGATGCGGTCACTATCTGTTTGTTCAGTTTCCAAATCTTTGACAGGAAATTCGCCAGAGTCGCTTTCTACAAATTTTTGAAATAGGATTAGAGGTGGTGTAGAAATATTAACCCTTGGTTTTTTGCTCTTTTCACTAAAATTAAGCAGAGGGTTACTGCTACTGAAATCTGCAAGTTTATCCTTCCAAACCTTGATCTTCTCCTGAATTGCCAGATTCATGCTGTTACTCATTGGTTTCCGATTTCTAGCAGTTAATCAAAATAGGGTTTTTTTATACTATATATTTTAAGTGAAATTTCTTGTTTACGGCAAAATTTTGTATAAATCATATAAATTACTGCAAAAATCAATGTTGCAAAGAAGATAAAAACGCCGGATGCTGGCGAGTCTAGGTAAGTAATTTCCAGTTAAATAGTCATTAATATGTTAGACAAAAGTCAACTAACACCTGAGAAATATGATTAAGATCCTGCATCTTTCCGACATCCATATAGGAAGCGGTTTCTCCCACGGACGCATGAATCCCGCCACAGGACTAAATACACGATTAGAGGATTTTGTCAAGACATTATCTCGATGTATTGACCGAGCGCTAGAAGATACGGTGGATTTGGTGATATTTGGCGGTGATGCCTTCCCAGATGCTACACCAGCGCCTTATGTGCAAGAAGCTTTTGCTAATCAGTTTCGCCGGCTTGTGGATGCAGATATTCCCACGGTGTTGTTAGTCGGGAACCATGACCAACATTCCCAAGGAGTAGGAGGAGCGAGTTTAAATATTTACCGCACTTTGGGAGTGAGGGGTTTTGTTGTGGGTGATACTGTCACCACTCACAGTATTCAAACTCGTCATGGCAAAGTCCAAGTAATTACCTTACCTTGGCTCACCCGTTCAACTTTGATGACTCGTCAAGAAACGGAAAAGTCTTCTTTGGCTGAGGTGAATGAACTGTTAACAGAACGTTTAAAAGTGGTTTTAGAAGGAGAGATTCGCCGTCTTGACCCTGAAGTTCCCACTGTGCTGTTGGCTCACTTAATGGCTGACAATGCGACTTTAGGAGCCGAGCGTTTTTTAGCTGTGGGTAAGGGTTTTACTTTACCGCTATCTTTGCTGACGCGACCTTGTTTTGATTATGTGGCATTAGGACACGTCCACCGTCACCAGAATTTGAATAAATCTAATAACCCGCCGGTGATTTATCCAGGAAGTATTGAACGGGTTGATTTTAGCGAAGAAAAAGAAGATAAAGGCTATGTGATGATTGAACTGGAGCGAGGAAGCGCTCATTGGGAATTTTGTCCTTTACCTGTTCGGACTTTCCGCACTATAGAGGTGGATATATCTAAAGCGGATGATCCACAAGCTGCTTTAATGAAGGCGATCGCTAAACATAATATTGAAGATGCTGTCGTGCGGTTAATTTATAAACTCCGTTCGGAACAGATGGATATAATTGATGGCGCTTCCATCCATACAGCCTTAACTCCGGCTCACAACTATACGATTCAAGCCGAATTAGTCAGCCAATTGGCTCGCCCCAGAATCCCGGAATTGACCGCCAGTAGCAGTATTGACCCCAGGTCAGCGCTCAAAACTTACTTGAATAATCGTGAAGATTTAAAAGATATCGCCGCATCTATGTTGGAAGCAGCAGAAAAGTTACTCGCAGATGATGCAGAGATTTGGTTGGAAGGAGCAACGGTTGATTAGGATGTGAAAAATTTGGGTGATGGACACAAATGCTAAATTCGCTAACTTTAGTCCAAATAATACAAATTCTTACAAATTCATCTCAAAAAATATATCTTCTGGTAGCTTTTAATTGCAACTGCGGCTAAAAGCTAAATTTAACTTTAAAACAATAAATAATGAAATATTTACCCATCATCTATGTCCGTGGATATGCCGGCTCAGATAAAGACGTTGAGCAAACGGTGGAAGATCCATTTTATGGATTTAATCATGGCTCGGCACATATTCGGGTGGGTGTGCAAGGAAACCCGGAGCAGTTTTTTTTCGAGAGTCCACTGCTGCGACTCATAACTGATCACGGTTATCGACCTGTTTTTGACCATCAGCACGATCAACAGTTGAGCAAAAACCCGAAATCTATTTGGATTTACCGATTTTATGATGAAACCACCCAAAGTTGGGGTTCCCAGACAGCTATCAGACTGACAATAGAGCAAGTAGCAGCGCGTTTGAGAGACTTGATTAATACTGTTAAATCTCACACAGGTGCAAATCAAGTTTACTTAATTGCCCACTCTATGGGAGGTCTTGTTTGTCGCAGTCTCATACAGAAGATTTATCCAGAGCAGAACGAGCAAGCTATTGATCATATTGATAAGTTATTTACTTATGGTACACCTCATGGTGGCATTCATTTTGAAATTGGCAATGGCGTAATTGAAAAAATTAGAGATTCACTCAAATTAAATAATAGTGATGATTTTGGACCCCAGAGGATGTATGAATATTTAACACCTCAAACACAGCAAAAAGATTTATTACCTGACGATTTTGATGCTCAAAGCCTTGATGACGCTTTTCCAACAGACCGAGTTTTTTGTATTATTGGTACAAATGCCCGTGATTACGATGTAGCTTTTGGTGCTGCACAGAAGATGGTAGGTCTTCAAAGTGATGGTCTAGTTCAGACTGAGAAAGCCTATGTCAGAGGATCGCATCGCGCCTATATTTATCGGACTCATGGTGGGCGTTATGGAATGGTCAACTCGGAAGAAGCTTATCAAAATCTGCAACGCTTTTTATTTGGTGATATTAAGGTGAAACTATCCCTTAATCATGTTGAATTAGGCGATCGCAACGATACTTTTTATCAGATGGAAGTCCGATCTGCCCTGCGTGGTCTTCCTGTGGCTATACATGAACAAAGTATCGCTCATTATTGTCCCATCACACTGGAATTAACTAGGGGAATACCCATACCACTATTTACAGCTTTCATGGTTCCCAGCTACTCAGCTAGTGGTGATTCTACCTGTAGATATGCCATTAGATTAGCGTTGCATTCTTTTGTCAAAAAAGAGCGAGACTGGTTGTTTGGTAGCCATATTGATCAATTACCCCTTTGGTCTGACTATCTGATCGTCGATGTCACAGTCCTAGATGGTTTCTACACGGCTAAGTACGCCTGGAATTATGAAAATGAAGAGCCGCACATTCCCATCAATCCTAATCCTAATGCAGATGGTTTTATAGCTGATATCGTCTTACCTGAACGAGGGAAAAAAGTGTTGGGGAATGAAGCATCTGTTCATTTGGAAATTTTTTCTTGGAAATAGGGAGTGGGGAGTAGGGAGTGGGGAGTGGGGAGTGGGGAATGGGGAATGGGGAGTAGGGAGTAGGGAGTGGGGAATGGGGAAATGGGGAAATGGGAGTAGGGAGTAGGGAGTAGGGAGTAGGGTAAGCTAACAAAAATCAGATAGGAGTCCTATATATGGTTAAGTTAATAGCAGCAACTTTAATCGCTACAGCTTTTTTATTGACATCAACAAATGCTTCGCAAGTTACCCTAGCTGGAACTTGTGCTTCTAATTGTGGCGCGCGTCCCATGCAGTTTACGCCTGGTCAACGTATCCGCATTCAAGTGGTAAATCGTACTCCCCGCTTGCTGAAGTTACAAAAACCTGCCACCACTGATACTATTTCCCTACAATCAGGAGAGGAATTAATATTGGAGCATGGACACGGGACAACACCAAATATTTCTCTGGTTTTCTGGGATGATACGGGGTTATCGATAAAGGCGAATGTCTCGAAACCTAACTTTGGCACATTGCAGGTAGAATTACGTCCTAATGAGAGTTTCCCAGGCGATCGCTCTGTGTATATCCTGAATGATGGTCGGGTAGATGTATTTTAAGTGAGCAAAAAATGTTATGAGTAGGGGCGGGTTCACAGATATCCTTGATGATTAACGGGGATATTGCTAAACCCGCGCCTACCTAGACTTGCTCACAACTGATAATTGATGTTAGATCAAGCTTTCCCAAAACCGATCACACCTGATAAGCATTTACCTAATCAGCGCTGGGAAATTTATCCCCAGCAACCAGAATTTGCCCAAAATTTGGCGATGATGACCAATGTTTCTCCTATTATTGGTCAGTTATTGATTAATCGTGGTATTACAACAGCAGAAGCAGCACAAGGCTTTTTAAATCCAGAGTCTTTAGTCTTACCTTCACCCTTAGAAGAATTTCCCGATTTAGCGGCGAGTGTAGAGTTATTGCAACAGGCGATCGCAACGAAAGCTAAAATTGCGATCTGTGGTGATTATGATGCTGATGGTATGACTAGCACGGCTTTATTGTTGCGTAGTCTTCGCAGTTTAGGCGCTCAAGTGGATTACGCTATCCCCAGCCGAATGCACGATGGTTATGGAATTAACAAGCGCATTGTGGAAGAATTTCACAGTGAAGGTGTAGAACTGATTCTGACTGTAGATAATGGGATTTCGGCTTATGAACCCATTGCTAGAGCCAGAGAACTTGGTCTAAATGTGATTGTCACAGACCACCACGACATCCCCCCAAAACTTCCCCCAGCTAACGCCATTCTCAACCCCAAACTAATCGCTGAATCGTCACCTTATCGGAGTGTTGCGGGTGTGGGTGTAGCTTACATTTTAGCGGTATGTCTAGCGCAACAGTTAGGAGAGATTAAAGGCTTAGTTCAGCCAATGTTAGCTTTATTTACACTGGGAACCATTGCAGACTTAGCTCCTTTAACAGGTGTAAACCGTCGCTGGGTAAAACGTGGTTTAAAGCATTTACCTAAATCTGATTTACCAGGAATTAAGGCGTTAATTCAAGTAGCTGGGTTACAAGCGAGGGAAGAGGGACAAGGGGAAAAGATGCAGGGGAGCAGGGAGCAGGGAGCAGGGGGAAAGAGTCCCTCAGTCTCGTCTGCTAAGTCTTTAAAGCCTGAAGATATTGGTTTTCGTTTGGGACCACGGATTAATGCTATTGGTCGCATTGGTGATCCTCAGACAGTGATTGAATTATTAACTACTGATGATATGGCGATCGCACTCGAACTGGCGACACAATGTGAGTTAACGAACATCAGCCGTCAGCAAATGTGCGAGGAAATTGAACAGGAGGCGATCGCCTATGTAGAAGCCGAGTTTGCATCTAATCTGCCAAAAGACCGCGTATTAGTAGTTATCCAACCTGATTGGCATCATGGTGTAATTGGGATTGTCGCCTCTCGCTTAGTGGAGCGCTACGGTGTACCTGTGTTTATTGGCACTTATGAGGATGAAGGACACATTCGCGGTTCTGCCCGTGGAATTCCTGAGTTTAATGTATTTGAAGCGTTACAATATTGTCACAATTTATTAGGTAAATTTGGTGGACACAAAGCCGCCGGCGGTTTTTCTTTCCCAGCCGAGAATTTGGAGATATTGCGATCGCGTTTATCTGAATTTGCGAATCAGTGTCTAGAACTACAACATCTGAAACCACTACTCAGAATTGATGCTGAAGCTGATTTAAATCAACTCAATCAGCAGCTATACCAACAAATTAATGCTCTGCATCCCTGCGGTATGGAGAACCCCGATCCCTTATTCTGGACATCTGGGGTGCAAGTGATTGAGCAAAAAATCGTAGGTAAAGGTCACATTAAATTGACACTGAGCCAAACTATTCATGATCAACAGTATAAAATTAAAGCGATCGCCTGGCGTTGGCAAGACTATTTTCCCTTACCCCCGCGAGTCGATATCGCTTACAAGCTGCGAGAGAATCACTTTAATGGTAATACTACCATTGAGTTAGAATTACTCGGTGTCAGACTCGCAAATGAGCATTTTAGCGATCAAGCCATTAATTCCCAACAGCTAACGCTATCTCATCTATTTAATCAGTCGTCTGCTAGTCCATTAAAAGCTAACTTTCAGTACAAACAGCGAAATTATACTTGTGGTATATATAAAAACGATACTTTAGGAGAATTAAGAATTAAAAATCCTGAAGGCAAAGTTTTAGTCATGCAACCAGGACATACAATTGGTCTAATAGGCAAAAATCGTCAAGACTCCAAAGAGATTGATATATCTCAACCACAGTATGACAACATTATCCAAGCTGCCCTTCAGGCATTATCAGCACACTTCGACTACGCTCAGTGTCCGCTGAGTCCTGAGTTATGAGTTTTTCATGTACTCAACACTCAGCACTCAGCACTCCTACATATTGCCGTTGCGAAACGCCAGTACAAATATGACTACTGGACCAGAAATGAGGATTAGTCCCACGGAAACTAGCTGGAAGATGACTTCCCAATTGAGATTGCTTAAAGTATCAAACATTTTTCCCTTGTCCTCTTAATTTTTCAAAATACAGTAACACAGTTGTAAAACTCGCCATTAATCATATCTGGCCGTGGGCTGTTAGATTTAATTTACTTAACAAAATTATAGGAAAATAAATAAAATGGCAAACTGGCAATGTGTTAAACAATGTGGGGCTTGTTGTAATCTTGACCCCGCAGAACGTCCAGACTTAGAAGAATATCTCTCACCAGCCGAATTGGAACTATACCTGAGTATGGTGGGCGAAGGCGGATGGTGCGTTAATTTCGACCATACCAACCGAGAATGCAGTATCTATGCAAATCGCCCCCGGTTCTGCCGTGTTGAACCAGAAATATTTCAGGATATGTACGAAATTGAGCCAGAAGAACTTGACGATTTTGCCATTGACTGCTGTCGTCAGCAAATAGAGGGCGTTTATGGCGATCGCAGTTTGGAAATTCTCCGCTTTGATAAAGCCGTTGGTTTTTAGGGGACGGGTGGGGACACCCATCCCACAAGAAAATTTGGAATGTTTTTTGATTTGTCAGTCCTAAAAACAGAATTTAACCGGAAATCCAGTTCCCCTCCTCGCTTGCGGGGAGGGGTTAGGGGTGGGGTCTTATGACACAGCACAGAATTTCCCGATTTGTGTGTACATGGTAGTAATTTCTTGTGGGATGCACATCTTGCTTGTCCTCATGATGCAACTTTACCAATCAACAGAATATTTAATACTCACAGTTCTACCCCTAGCCGCAGCGTAGGCACTATCATTGGGTTGCAGTTGTGAAACTACAGGAAAATATTGACTATTAAATAGGTTTTCTAACCCTATTTGTAATGTCCCTGTGCCAAGTTTCACGCTGCTAATATAGTCCACTGTCAAGTAACTTTCTACAGGTCTTCTACCAAAGGCGGTATTGTTATTAGCAAACACTTCTCGATCACCAGAGAACAAAGCTTGTAGACGATTTCGCCAACCAGGTAAAGTCTCATTTTCTACATACGCAGTCAGTTTTAAGGGGGGAATTCTAAACCCATCTAAAGATTCGTAATCGCCATTATTATTCCTGTCAATTTCCCCGCCAATTAGGGTGAATGTCCCGCCAAATTGCCATGTAGGGCTAGCTTGTGCGTCAATTGCGGCTTCTAAACCATAGATTCTTTCTGGGGCGCGAATTATAGTCCCCGGTGCGGTGAAGGTTGTACCTAAGTCCGACTCGTTGTGACATGACTCCGACCTAAAGGTACGGAGCTTCTAAGAATCACTTCTTAGTTTTCCTAGTTGCTTCCTTGGGACTGCGCTCAAAGCGAGTCTTACGGGTTTTCGACTTTGACCTAGACTGAATTTCTTCAATCCCCGGAAAACCGTCTGCATAGGCGTTTTGGATTCCCGACTGCCCATCGGTACTAATTAATTGAATTCCTCTGTTTCTAATTACTTGACCACTAGCAACATCTCTATCAGTCGTGTAATTACAACTAGGGCAATGATGCACTCTAACGCTCAAGTCTTTTCTAACTTCTGCACCACATTCGGGACACTCTTGAGAAGTTCCCCTAGCGCTAACTTCAGCAAAGAATTTACCACGTTTCCAACACACGTACTTGGTGATGGTTCGGAATTGTCCAAACCCAGCATCAAGCATCTGTAACCCAAGCATTCCTTTTGCTAAAGTCCGGTAATCCAAGTCTTCCATGAAGACCATATCACCAGCATCACAAAGAGCATGAGCTTGTTTGAAATGGTAATCTTTGCGGGTGTTATCAATCCTGTGGTGAAGTCTAGCAACCTTGATGCGTTGTTTCTCGTAATTTTTAGAACGCTTCTTTTTCCGAGACAGCCTGCGTTGCAGCAATTTCAGCTGGCTTTGCATCACTTTCAGGAATTTGGGCGATTTGACGAGAACACCATCACTGGTTGCTAAAAACTTTTCCAGTCCTACATCTACCCCAATGGGATGACCATGCGGCATGGGACTAGGAACATTAACATCACATTGAATGTTGATAGAAGCGTACCAAACATTGGCTTTGTTAATTATCCGAACTTGCTTAACCACAAATCCATTTGGAATTGGGCGATGCCAGTTAATCTGAATCAATCCCAGTTTAGGCAGCGCAATATGTATTCCTTGCACTGGGTTCTGTTTAAACTGAGGGAACAGCAAAGACTTGAACTGCCCAAACTTTTTAAATCTGGGAAACCCATGCCCAATTTTCTGAAATCCCTCCCATGCTCGGTGTAATTGTTTGAGTGCTTGCTGCAAAACCTGACTTGGTACTTCGCTTAATCGGGGAAATACTTTTTTAGCTTTTGGCAAAGCATTAAGTTGGCGCACTTCACCAGGGAAAGGAGCGTCCGCAGCTATGATATATTCATGACTAATCGAACATCTGTCAACCATGCACTTACGACTATTGCACCAGTCCTTAATTTCTCGCAACCCATAGTTGTAGGCAACGCGACAAATATCCATCCACTCAAGAAGTGTTTGTTCTTGGGTGATAGTCGGGTAGATTCGATAGCGGTAATTCATGGTTAGCATTTGACTATTCTACAAGATATTTACTAACACTATTTTGTCTAGTAAATTAAAGCCGTGCTGCAAGCACGGGGTTTTTAACCCAATTATTTGATAAAATGCCGCCAGAGATGCTTGGACAGAATCCCATTGTCCCCGAATCCCAATTTCATAGTTATCTACTTTTTGTGGTTCTGGATTCAGAGATTCTACAGAAAATCCTGGTTGGGCATTGCGGAGGACTAAACCAATATCTGATAATGAGAAACCTTGAGCATAGTTAGCAAAGATGCTTAGTTCTGGGTTAAGGGCGTACACTGCACCGATATTGAACAAAGTCGCATCAAAATTTAAATCACCACCGGGAATAGTTGAGTTGGGATTGGCTAAGGTGCTGAAATCATCCACACTCACATCAGCATTTTCGTAGCGGACACCACCATTTAATACTATGCGATCGCCTAGCTCCCAATTCAACTGAGCAAACAATCCCAGGCTTCTTAATTCTAAAGGCGGAGTCCAAGAGCGATCGCCTGTTTTACGAAATGCTAACCCCCCACTGGACACAAACGCAGCTTGATCAAATACAGATACAGGTTGGGATGTATTTTCTTTGGAGTAATCCACACCCCAAAGTATTTTAGCTGCACCCTGGTCAAATAGAGGCGTTTCAATCTGCAAGCGTCCGCCATACTTTTCTGACTCTACCCGTGATTGAAAGATTTCGTTACCTAAACTGGCAAAATTACGAGCATCAAAGGGATAGAAGCGTGTCAGGTAATCCCGGTAATATAACTGTGCTTGCAACTTACTATTAAATAAGTCCTCATGACTGTAATGCAAGTTGAACAAAGTGTTTTCGTGTCCTGGTTTTTCATCCAAACTCAACCCTGTCAAAGCACGCGCCTTTTGTCTTCCAGGGGTAGTATTAACACTGGGGTCACTAGCAATATTTGTATCTTGCTTTTCGTCGAAGTGATTAAAAGTTAGTTGTACACGTTGATTCGCATCTAAATCAATACCGAACTTTCCAAATAAGTTAAAACTCGAAGCATCCGAAAAGCCACCTTGACCATTAGGATCAGAAGGAATGCGATCGCCTTCAGCATCAAAAAATCCGCCGGTTTTCGCCAGTCCAAAGTTAAAGGTAAAATCGAGATTATCCTGTCTCACCGAGAGAAAATGCTGTAAATTGGTGCTAAAACTTTCCTCTTCCAGATTACCTAAAGCTGCACTCACACCTAATTCTGTCCGCGAAATCAAACTTTCTGTAGTTGGTCGTCGTGTGATGATGTTAATCACACCCCCTGTCGCACCATCGCCATAAATTGCACTAGGACCACGCACTACTTCAATTCGTTCAATCGCCGCAGAGTCAATGGTTCTCAAATCACGCGCCGCATTTCGAGTAGTCGATTGGGGAACACCATCAATCAAAACTTGGGGATTTCTTCCCCGTAAAGTCAATCCAAAATTACTCGCGCCTTGTGCTGGAGGTGCTAAACCAGGAACCGTTTTACCCAAAGTTTCGATTAAGTTGCGGGAAAGGCTGGTTTGTTCCTCAATTTGTTCGCGGTTAATTACCGTGATTGAACGCGGTACATTTTGGATCGGTGCTGCTGTACGCGTTGCTGTTACTACTAATTCAATCGGTTGATCCGCTTCTGATTGGGTTTGAGGTTCTGGTAGCGTTTCTGGTGGTGTTTCTGGCGGTGTTGGGGCGGCGACTACTTCTGTAGGTGTGAAGGCTAAAATTAAACCTGTATCACTATCAAATAATACAACCTTGGGAATGGTTTGCTCACCAGTCACCGTCACCCGGATAGTATTGTCATCTTGATTAACAACGGTTACAGCAGTGACACCTGTGGCTGGATTTTCCTGGCTGAATGTATTTCCTGAAGACAGATTCAATTGAGCGTTAGTGATATCAGCAATTAAACTATTACCTTGATTTTCCGTTGATACCTGTAATTCTTCGGCGGCGTTAGTTTCTAATATTACCTCTACACCTTGATCTGTAGGCACAACCCTCACGCCAGTCACTTGAATCAATTTCTGAGGGTTAGGTGATTGTGTCAGTAAATGGGTGTCAAGGGATGAGGTTTTGATTTTCTCTGCTTCCTGACTTTTACCAGGATGGTTGATTAATGACCAAACAGAGCCTGTAAATAAGAGAATAAAAAGGATTTTTGCGGGTTTCATGTTCACTTCACACCTGAAATTTGCAACTGGATTATGCTTAGTGATAATCTATCGCAGATAGTTATTGATTTGTATTGGCAGTAGCTGCTGGCTTTATCAAAATATCTCTATTCCAGAATTTACACAAGTATTTATGGAAAATTTTTTAGCTCCCCCTTTCTGATAGGCTAAATAAGGGCAATCGCCTGTTGAGCAAAAACAGGAGCAAATTATTGTATACAGTAGATAATGCTATAAAACTGGTAAATATTATCAAGATGAAAGCAAATACTTGACAAAGATATTCACAATTAGATTAGCTATATAGTTGTTATGGCTTTCAACAAACAGTGCTGAGTTAGGAGTAAAAATACAGAGAATTGTATCTGTGTAGCTGCGACTTCTAGGCGCTTGGTGTCAAAAGCTGTTAAATATCAGGAGGTCAGGAATTGTCGGCGATGGACTACGCCCCGCCTGCGGCGATCGCATCTCAAAATCTGCAAATTGCTTATGATGGCAAAATCATCGTTGCTGACCTCTCAGTAACGTTTCTGCTGGGAGAAATCACTGCATTACTGGGGCCGAATGGTTCTGGGAAAAGTACTGTGTTACGCACCCTAGCAAGACTTATTCCCGCAAATAAGGGTGCTATTTATTTGAACGGTCGCAATATTACCCAGATACCCACAAAAGAGTTAGCACGCAAACTGACAATATTACCCCAATCCTCAGAAGCACCGCCCAGTGTGACTGTGTGGGAATTAATCGGTTATGGTCGCTATCCCCATCAGAATCTATTAGGTGGTTTTTCTCCAAAAGATATTGCAGCGATGGAATGGGCGTTAGCTGTAACCGGACTAGAACCCCTAGCAGACAGAATAGTAGATAGCCTTTCTGGTGGTGAACGTCAAAGGGCTTGGATAGCGATGGCTTTAGCACAGCAAACCCAAGTATTATTACTGGATGAACCCACAACATTTTTAGATATTCGCCATCAAATAGAAGTCTTAGGCTTAGTGCGACGACTCAACCAAGAACATGGAATAACCGTTGGTTGGGTGTTACATGATTTAAATCAAGCCGCAGCTTATAGCGATCGCCTAATCATGCTCAAGCAAGGAAAAGTAGTAGCCGTTGGCACACCAAAAGAAGTGATCACAGCCAGTACAATTCAGCAAGTATTCGATGTAGAAATGACAGTGATTCCTCATCCAATCAATGGCTATCCTACCTGTTTACCTTCTCAAATGGGGATTGGGTATTAGGGATTACGAATTACGAATTACAAATTAATTTATAGCATCTTTACTTCTTCACTTGGCGACCTTGGCGACTTGGCGGTTCGATAAATTCAAATAGGATAGCTATAGCAAAATGAGCAAATTTACCAGACGTGACTTTTTAACTGCGGCGACAGCTTCCGCCTTAACAGTAGCTTGTAATCGTTCTCCCCGTCCCCAAAATTTTAGCAAAATTGCCACTAAAGTAGTTGCTCTCGAATGGGTGTATGCAGAAAACCTCCTAGCCTTGGGAATCCAGCCTGTAGGAGTTGCAGATATCCGGGGCTATCAAAAATATGTGAACGTACAACCATCCCTAGCTGAAAGTGTAGTTGATGTAGGGACACGCCAAGAACCGAGTTTAGAAGCGATCGCGCAATTAAAACCTGATTTAATACTAGGTGTAGAGTTAAGACATCAAACCATCTACGATACCCTATCAGCGATCGCACCCACTCTACTCTTTAACCCCTATCCATCGGCGGGAGAATTGAGTCAACTAGATGAAATGCAGCAAACATTCCGACAAATTGCTGAACGTGTCAACCGTCAAGATGTAGCTGAGACAGTAATACAACAAACACAAACCACCATCCAAAAAGCAGCCACTGCCATCAAAAATACTGAAAAACTTGATTTTATCCTAGCACAATTCAGTGAAAACACCCCTCAAATGCGCCTGTTTACAGATAACTCAATGGCTGCACAAATACTAACCGCCATCGGCTTAAACAACACCTGGAAAGGAGACTTTGACCGTTTTGGCTTCAATACAGTTTGGGTAGAAGCACTACCAAAAGTAGAAAACGCCAACTTCATCTACATACCAGCACCCAACAGTACCTACCAAAAACAACTACAAAACAACCCCGTATGGAAAGGACTAGAATTTGTCCAACAAAAAAGATTATATGCGATCGCACCAGACACCTGGCTATTTGGCGGACACCTATCAGCCCAAATATTAATAGAAAAAGTCATCAAATCCCTAACCAAATAGAATATAAAACTCTCAAACTCTCATTCTCTGCGTCTCTGCGCCTCTGCGTGATATAAATCCATGCTCAAAACTCGCCCCCTAATCACAGGAACCCTAATACTACTAACCCTCCTCTTCCTCCACATCAACCAACATCCCACCACCGTTATCACAGCCATATTCACCCCAGATGATAGCGCCTTACATAACATCGTGCGTTACATCAAACTACCCCGCACCGTAATTGGCATATTAGCAGGTGCAGCCTTGGGAATAGCCGGCGCATTATTCCAGACAGTCACCCGTAACCCCCTAGCCTCACCCGCAACATTAGGAGTAAATGCTGGCGCTTATTTAGCCGTCACCGCCACCACCATATTTGCACCAGAAATATTTGCTTGGTCGCCTTTGTTAATCGCATTTATGGGTGGTTTATTAGCGGCGTTACTTGTATACACCATAGCTGCTGTCGGTAAAGACATCACCCCCATCAGGCTCACCCTCTCAGGAATGGCGGTTTCCTTGGCTTTAGCGGCGTTCACTTCCGCTTTACAATTGTTGTACGAAAACGAAACCAGTGATTTATTTTTTTGGGGTGCGGGTTCCCTTGTGCAAACCAATTGGGAGGGAAGTATTTATGCTGCACCTAGAGTATTATTAGGAGCGATCGCAGTTTTCACAATTGCCAAACCCTTAGATGTCCTACTGCTAGGCGAAGATTTAGCTCGTTCCTTGGGTTCAAAAGTGCAGTGGACACGCTTATGCAGTATCCTCCTAGCTGTATTTTTAGCCTCTGTAGCCGTGAGTGTGGTCGGGACAATTGGCTTTGTCGGTTTAGTTGCACCCCATATAGTCAAATTAATGGGATGTCGGCGACACCTGATTTTATTACCATCTGCCGCAATTTGGGGAGCAGTGGTTTTACTAGCTGCTGATACAGTTGCACAACAGATATCTAGTGAATTACCTGCGGGTGGAATCACAGCTTTACTGGGCGCACCGTTTTTAGTCTGGCTAGTGCGTTCATCGCCTCGTTTATTGAGTAAATCTGGGGGAAATCATGGTTTAAAAATACCTCTAAAACCCCGTTTTCCGTATCCTGTTTTAGTTTTAGCTGGGTTATTTTGCCTATTATTTGTGCTGGTTTTGGGAGTATCCCTCGGCAATATTAATTTAAATATTAATCAACTCATTCAAGTCATTGCTGGTGACAGTGACGCTCTCACAGAAAGAATTGTCTTGTACTTACGCCTACCCCGCCTACTAGTAGCATTATTAGCAGGGGCAGCTTTAGCTATCAGTGGCTTATTGTTGCAGGGAGTAGTGAGAAATCCCCTAGCTGGCCCGGAAATTATGGGTATTACTTCGGGAGCAGGATTTGGTGCTTTGCTGGTAATAGTAATGATACCTAATACGCCTGTGACATTTATCCCAATGGGGGCTTTTATCGGTGCAGTTGTTGCCTTTGGGGTAGTTTATGTAGCAGCTTGGCAAAACGGTGTCGCACCAGCGAGGCTAGCATTAGTCGGAATTGCGGTGTCTGCCTTTTGTGCGGCTGGAATTAACCTATTAGTGGTGAAGTCAAAATTGCAGGTAGCCCAGGCTTTAGTGTGGCTAGCTGGTAGCACCTACGCTCGTCAGTGGGATGAGGTGTGGCAATTGTTGGCTTTTCCGGTGATTTTACTGCCTTTGGGGTGGTTATTTGCCCGCAAACTCGATTTAATGGCGTTAGGGGAAGACTTACCCCGAATTTTAGGGATGCGTTTACAGGCATCTCGTGGTGTAATATTAGCGATCGCTGTTGCTTTGGCAGCTGCGGCAGTATCGACAGTGGGAACTATCAGCTTTGTGGGGTTAATTGCTCCCCATACTGCCAGAATATTAATAGGCGATCGCCACCGCCAATTATTACCAATAGCGGCGATTTTAGGCGCAATTTTAGTAACTTTAGCTGATATCGTGGGTCGTGTTGTCCTAGCTCCTCAAGAAATTCCTTCTGGCTTAGTTACAGCCCTCATCGGGACACCTTATTTTCTTTGGCTTCTCATCTCCAAACCATCACACAGTTAACAGTTATCAGTTACAAGTCCTTACCTATGGCATTTTGGGCAATGGGGTTGCAATTTATAGCCACCATCTGAGAAAATGAGAACAATATGAAAGCCATTTAGCAACTAGAACTACTGCCTGTGAAACTTGACTCTGTACCTGTAACTTTTTCTGTCACATCTGAGACGGAAAACCAACCAGAAATCAAAGACTGTAACGAATCGAACTTAACGACTGCAATCATTGAACCAGTTAAGCCTGTAGTTACTGATAGTCAAAAAAAGCAGGAATCAGTATTAGCAATTTTCGCTACCACTTTCATTACAATATTTCTTGCAGAAATTGGCGATAAAACTCAGCTATCCACTTTATTAATGAGTGCAGAATCTCATGCACCGTGGGTAGTGTTTATCGGATCTGGTGCAGCGCTAATTACCACCAGCTTGTTAGGCGTGCTTCTAGGTGGTTGGATGGCTAATCGCCTCAGTCCCAAAACTTTAGAAAAATCAGCAGGAATAATGTTACTGTTCATTTCCCTGATGTTGTTTTGGGATGTAATTCGTAATTCGTAATTCGTAATTCGTAATTCATAATTCGTAATTCATAATTCGTAATTCGTAATTAATAAACTACCCATTCCCCACTCCCCACTCCCCACTCCCCACTAACCCAAAAATATGGACTGGCATCTTTTAGGACTCAGCTTTGTTACAGTTTTTCTCTCAGAATTAGGCGACAAAAGCCAATTAGCTGCGATCGCACTTTCGGGACGTTCTCAATCTCGGAAAGCAGTATTCTTCGGTACGGCTGGCGCATTATTGCTAACTAGTCTTTTGGGATCATTAGCTGGGGGTGCTGTGGCGGAATTATTACCGACGCGTTTATTAAAGGCGATCGCGGCTGTCGGGTTTGCTATCCTGGCTGCACGTTTGCTATTTTTTAACAATGAAGCCTCACCCGATGCGGAATAATTGAAAAAACACAAAAAAGCTCAAATATACTTAGCCTGTTTGTGTTTTTGGATGCAATTGAAGATTAGACATATTTTAGCTAAACTTGTTCTCGCCAGCACCAGCTTAAAAGTGTTCCGCCTGACAATAGTTTCACTGCTTCTAGTACAAAATAACCACTGTGTAGTAAATTCATCTGCGTGGGAATGTCAGATGCTGTGGTAAATAAGTTCAGATGAGTGCCGACAGCGCACATTTGCGGAGTCAGAAAAAAGGTATCGAGCAAAGTAATCGCCAGCAGTATGATTGAAACCATAATAACTTGAGGATTCCAGCTAGCTTTTGTTTTACTCAAAGCCAGTACGCCAGTCAAAACTACAGCCGCAGATAACAATTCCATGCGATTAAAATTCCAAAAAATCACATAGCCTGCTGTCGTAAAATCTGCTTGACTCATCATGCCAGAAAGGTAAAGGCTAGGCATAATTACCCAGTCTAAAACTAGGCTAGCACTCAACCAAAAGCCCAAGGCGAACATGATGGCTGTTTGCCAATTTGGTCTCTTGAATTCAACTGTAGAAATTGCATTCATAAAAAAATAATTGCTTGTGTTGTATTTTTAGAGTCTAACTGAAAGAATAGTTTTCACAACACATATCAATTATCTTTTACAAATTGATTTATAACTTCAAAAAACCAGACATGATAGTTATATTTATGATTTTTTTATAAGTAATATTAAGATTATTTGAGAATATTTAACGCCTCGCGGAAGTCCCCATCTATAAGAGACTTCCAATTAAAAAAATATTCCATTGCTGAGGTAGGCAGGGGAGCAGGCTTGCCGTGAGCGTAGCCGAACGGGAGCAGGGGGGATAAAGAACAAATATGGTCTGATGAAATGGGGCAATTTATTTTCTGGAAATCCCTAAGACTACTATTTGATTTTTGTTGGCGTAGCCTGCGCTTTGTGCTTACAGGCAAGTAGGGTGTGTATAGGCCAAGGGGCATGGCGGCGCTAAAGAGTAGTACTCTACGAGAAATAGTGCAAAGCACGTCTACAGCAATCGCTGATTGGGGAAACCCCATAGACCGCGCTGCTTTACCAAAATATCACATCCAAAATTGTACAGATGCATTTTTTATTTTTCTTGAAAAGTCCAAACTCCTTGATCCCATTCAAAATCTGTTGGTGGTGATTGTAACCAGTGCTGACAACGGAGGAGATGCAACATCGCAGCTTTATCTTGGTTGTCAACTCCCAAAACTTTGGCAAACTCCGCTCTAGCATAGGAAAACTGGCGATTGAGGTAATACTCGCGTCCTTTGTGATAATACTCAATTACTTGTAATTTTTCGCTATTAACGGGATCAGAACGCAAACCTACTAATTCGTAAATAGCTACTGGCTCATTTCTGCCTTTGACGCGAATGTAGTCTAATTCTCTAGCCCAAATTTGGTCTCGACAAGGTTGAAAGGTATTATCACTGAGAATAATGTCACAACCGTACTGTTTACTAATGCTTTCTAATCGGGAACCAAGGTTAACGCCATCACCAATGGCTGTAAATTCCATTCGCTTACTGGAACCGATATTGCCACTGATCACAGTATCAGAATTGACCCCAATGCCGATCTTAATTCTGGGCTGACCAGCAGCGTGGCGACGTTGATTAAATTCCAGTAAGCGATGACGCATTTCTACTGCTGTTTGCACAGCCATCCAAGCGTGGTTTTCCAAAGGTAGAGGGGAACCAAAGACAGCCATAATCGCATCCCCGATATATTTATCGAGAGTGCCTTTATGCTTAAACACCGCTTCTACCATTGATTCAAAATAGTCGTTGAGCATATTCACCACTTCTTCTGCTTCCAAATTTTCTGTCAAAGTGGTGTAACCGCGAATATCGGAAAATAAAATGGAAACTTCTTTGCGATCGCCTCCTAGTTTAGCATCATCCAGTTTCAGTAATTCTTCGGCTAATTCCTGAGTCATGTAGCGGTACATCGTACTCTTGAGGCGCTTTTCATCGCTGATATCTTCCATGACCACCAGCGCCCCCCGGACTTGCTGTGGGTCGCTAACATCAGCAATGGTGTTGATGGACAAATTAATACTGTGTAGTTCTACGCCATCACTCACCAGTGTCCGATCAGGGTAATATTGCTGAGTAATCTTGACATCATTGGCTTCTAAAGCGTCTTGATACCATTTGCTAAAATCACCTTCTTTAATGGCGATCGCTTCAGTAATTAATTGACCTTCTAAACGGTCATCGGGTTCTAAGCCTAACAAGTGTTTGGCACTTTCATTGGCAGTAATAATTAACCCAGCTTTATCTGTAGAAATTACACCATTAGAAAGACTACGCAAAATATCCCGTTGCATTTGTTCTTGTTGCTTGACTGTGGCAAACAACTGAGCATTTTGCAGCGCCACACCGGCTTGAATATTAAAAGCTTCCATAAACTCTTCATCGTTGCGGTCAAAACTAGCTTGGAAGCATTCAGGCGCTTTGGGCCAAATAGCCGGATTGTATGGCGGAAAATCCCCTGATTTCTTTTTATTGACTAATTGAGTCACCCCAATCAATTCCTGATCAGCATTAAATACTGGCATACAGAGTAAACTGCAAGTCCGATAGCCATTTTGCTGATCCATTTGTTTGGCTGTATCTGAGTCAGCATGGTTATATAAGTCAAAGGGAATATTTAGTTTTTGCCCAGATGCAGCTACCATCCCCGCAAAACCTTTACCTATGGGGACTCGCAACTCCCTGATCGAACCATCATCCTGGGTAATCTTAGTCCATAATTCATGGCGATCGCGATCTATCAGCCATAGGGTACTGCGATCAGCATTCATCAGTTCCTTCGCTTCTGCCATCACCCGCTTCAGGGTATCTTCTAAGTCCAGACTGCTTTGACTCAGAGACTTGATCGCTTTCATCAACGCCGCTAAGGCTCTCTGTTTTTGAGTCGCCATATAAAACGAACGCGACGACTCTAAAATTAATCGAATTGAAGGCGCAAATTCTTGAAATAATTGTTCGTCAGCCTTGCTAAAACCTTCAGTATCAACACGTTCACCAAGCGGATCATTGGCATTATTTGACGATTTTAATTTATTCAGTAATTGTACTACGGCCACTAATTTTCCGTCTTCATTCAAGAGTGGCAACGCCAGCATTGTGTAAGTACGATAGCCGGTTTTTTTTTCTTGTTCTTGAGCAAATACCGAACGCGGATCTTGATAAAAATCAAACGGAATATTTATGACTTTTTTGAACGTAGCGACTTCGCCTGCAATACCTTTATCGGCTGGAATCCGAATTTCTAGAGATGCTTCTCCTTCTCCCTCAGCTAAAGTTGACCAAAGTTCTTGTTTATCTTCATCTAATAGGAATATCGTTGTCCGGTCTGCTCCTAGTAACTCTCCTGTTTTGAAGGTAATCGAATGCAACATTTCTTGGAGAATTGTTTCAAACCCTTGAGAATCTAGCATTGATAGGGTTTGATGCACAATCTGCAATTTTTGCTCGACTTCGGTAACAACTTGTTTAAAGGTGTCCTGAGTCAAGGGAGCGAGAAATCTCGAAATGGTTCCTTTTTTTCTCACCAAATTACCTACAGGAGTAGAATTTGGTGGCAAATAGTAATTGTCTTGGTTACTAATACCAATAATTAAATCTGCGTTCTCCCCAAAACTACTTTCATGGACTGACATAAATAACTTTTAATCTAGATTAGATTTTAGGAATAATCAACATTACAGATATTGCCTAACTATTCAGGCATTACTCAACTATGGCACTAAGCTCAAATGACTGGAAGTCGTATTGATTCAGCTTACAGGGGAAATCCCCTTCACCATTCAAGTAGTAATTACAGATGCCGGAAGTTACTCCTGGTGGAAGAAATTTCCTTGGCGCTAGGCTCTCCCCTGGGCAAAAGACTGGACTCACTCATTGCACAAGTTTGGTTAAATAAACAAAGTCAACAGGTACGGACTACCAGAAATCAAGGATTTCGTACCCTGGGTGGGCAGGTGTTGTTCGGGTAACCATAATTTTAATCATTAGGTACAAAATATGATGTTACCTACTTGAGTGATGATACTCTTCGATATATAGTTCCCCAAAATCGGGCTAATCTAACACTTTTACTAACCTACCCCCAATGCGTCCTCGCTGGCAACTATTTATGAGTTACATCTTTCTTAAGACTGTTGTTAACTATTATAAACTTAATTAAATGTCAAAAAATTCTTCAAACTCCAGCAAATTTAAGTAAAAAAGATCATAAATTCCGAAAACTAAGGTGTAAGGAAAGGGTAGAAATGGATGCTTACACCGAATAAGTACATTGAAAGTGGGGACTTGCGCGACAGATTAAATTTTTTGCTGTATTTTCTCTCCTTGCAAAATATAATTGCATAACTCACAAAATCCTTCTCCTTCAGCCGCCGTAGTCAGATAAGTGGGTTGATGTTGCAACTGATTGGCATATTTCAAGACATTCGCTACACCTACAGAGAGCGAAAAATGATCTTGATTAAATAAACTTTCATCATTGGGACTATCACCCACCGTCAGGACTTGTGCTGGTGAAAATTCAGGGAAGTATTCTCGCAACACTTGTAATAACCCTACAGCCTTATCTTGCCCTTGGGGTTTAATGTGACACTGCACATTACTGTAAGTAAATCCCCAACCCATTTCTTCACAAAGATGACTCAGTATTTGTAATTCCTTGGGATTCAAAGCCGCGACATCAAATGTCCAATCGGTGACACGAAAACGATTGTCGGCTGATTCCTGGATTTGAGGAAATTTGGTTTTTAATTCTTCAAAAGCCACACCTAAACTCTGGCGATGGGCTTCTAGGTCAGGTATGGGTGTTAAAGTGATTGGTTGATCATACCCTGATGGATAGAACAGACCACCGTTTTCAGCGATCGCCCCAACCACAGGCATCAAGTTACTCAATCCACTCATCCACCCAGCCGAACGTCCAGTAACAATTAATACTTTTATCCCAGCAGTTGCTAAATCTTCTAAAGCTTGCAGCAATGTAGCTGAAAATTTGCCGCTTTTAGTCAGCGTACCATCCATATCTGTGGCAATTAGGCGAATATTCCGGAATGAAGCCTCAGAAAGTTGTTTTAGACTGAGTGGATGTCCAACAGGGAAGTTTGGATGACTGTACATATACAATTTTAGGTCAGCTGTAAAAAATAGTAATCATACAGCTAAATAGGATTCAGGATTTGGGCATCCTAAAAATAATCAGTCAAGTAGTTCTTTGTTTATAATTCCCCATCATGCTAACTTCAACGTTGATTGCCCAATCTTCTGTAACAAACACCACTAACGTTTCCCAAGAAATAGTAACAAGTCAAATCCAAGCACCACCATTTTCAGTGATCACCTCTACTGGACTGGCTTTAGCGGTGGTTGCTTTGAGCGTTTATGGCAAACTTCAGGTAGATAAGTTAGAGAAAAGAGTCAAATTTGAGAAATTCCGGGCGCAAGAATTAGAAAAAAAGTTTAAACTAGCGCTGGAAACTATTCGCAAAATGGAAACTAATCCCGACTTAGTGAATTCACGGGATTTTAACTTAGATTATCTGCGAATGCGGATGTCAGAAGAGGTGTTTCACTTTGCGATTTTGAATCAAATTAAAATCCAGGTCAAGGATAAAATATCTCAAGCACTACGTCCAAATCAAGCCCACCAAGGAATTGTCGGTATTGCTAGTACCACTGGACGGCAAATAGATGAAATTTTTGATGTGGAATATGAGGCTGGTGTTGGTGCAAAGATAGCGAAACGAGTGCTGTTTCGGATTCAAATCCGGTTAGTCAAGTTACCAACACAAGCGACTTCTGCCACTATTAGCCAAATTATTGACTGTATTGAAACTTATCTTAGCCCCGTAGAAGGTGAGGATAGTTGGCAACCGACAATTCAAGGACGGATTGCCTCGATGCATTGGGATCAAAAGGCTAAACCTACGCCTCTATTAGTGCTAGAACAATCGAATGAAGGCGTGAATGTAACTTTTCGCACAAATCGCCAACCAAATATAGCTGTACCACCGAAGCCTTCTGATGTGAAAAGATCCGGTTCTGCTAGATAGTAGTTTTAAGTTCAGGCAGCTGCAATATGGTTATGAGTGACGAATTATGGTTTTTCGCCGATGGCTGCACTTTGGGAATCACGGGTTAACAGACCATCTTCCATTTCAACGATGCGATCAGCTATGTCCAAGATGCGGTTATCGTGAGTCACTAGCAAGATAGAAGTTCCTTGTTCTTTAGCAAGTCCCTGCATGATTTCCACAACATCGCGTCCTGATTGTTTGTCTAAAGCTGCTGTTGGTTCATCAGCTAGTACCAGTGGGGGACTATTTACTAGGGCGCGGGCGATCGCAATTCTTTGTTTTTGTCCGCCAGAAAGGCTTTCTGGGTAGTAAGTCACTTTGTCCTGTAAACCAACCGCCCCCAGCATGGCTTGTGACTTAGCAATGGCTTCATTTGCCGTCATGTTGTTATTTAATTCCACCGCCATCTGCACATTTTGGGTGGCACTTAAGAAACCCAACAAATTGTGAGCTTGAAAAATATAACCAATATTCCGCCGAATTTGCACTAGTCTATTCTGACTAGCACCAAACATTTCTACACCTAAAAACTTGAGACTGCCCTCTTGTACAGACCGCAACCCACCAATCAAGCTGAGTAATGTTGTTTTACCTGAACCTGATGGACCAGTCATAATGACAATTTCTCCAGGATAAACTTCTAGATTAATGTCAAATAATATCTGTTTCTTGAGTGCGCCTTTGCCATAGTAGTGGTTAAGATGTTTTATGGCAATTACAGGTTCTTGTTTCATATTCAAGTGGGTAATTAGGTGTTAGTAGTACCGCTAGGCGTTTGTCCCAAATCAAAAATCAAAAATCTTGGATTTGGCAATTTTGAATTTTGGCAAATAGTATCCTCTACGCCATGCTGTAGCAGTGCCTGTAAATCATAAATATATATCATTCATAAATTGTAAATCCAACTTCTCGATCAACATTTAAAATTCCGATTTAATTTGTAATTGTTGACTGTTAGAAGATATCTGCTGGATCGGCGGAACGTAATTTACGTACTGCGATCGCGCCGAAACAAAACACATAATTATAGTTAAAATTAACACAGTGATTGCCCGTTCATAGCTCATGAAGATTGGTAGTAGTGTAGCATCTCTAGCACTGGAGTACATAAACATCGCCACAATCCATCCTGGAATATATCCTAAGCAAGCTAATAGCAATGCTTCTTGGAGTATAACAGTCAATAAGTAGTTTTGTGTGTAACCTATTGCCTTCAAAGTAGCATACTCTGATAAGTGATCAGAAACTTCTGTATAAAGGATTTGATAAACAATCACAGTCCCCACAATAAAACCCATGATTGTGCCTAAAGTGAAGATAAATCCAATCGCTGTACTACTTGCCCAGTAATTGCGCTCAAAATCAATAAACTCTTGTTTGGTTAAAACATTGATATCTTGAGGTAAATATTCCCGCAATTGTTGGGCAACAATCTCAGCATTTTGTCCGGGTTTTAATCGAATTAAACCAATATCAATTAAACCTCGCTGACGGTTGGCGAATATCCTCAAAAAATTAACATCACTGGTAATTAAGTTACCATCAGCGCCAAAAGATGCACCTAAAGTAAAGAGGCCATCTATTTTAACTCGTCTTCTTTGTACCTCTGCTGTTAAAGTATTTCCTTTCCCTACCTCAGAAGCAATTGGTCCATATTCTTCTCTAGAAGAACTATCAAATAAAACCACATCAGGTAGTCTTAACTTATCTAAGTTCTCCTCCATACCCGGCAAATCAAATAAATTAGTTTCTGGATTCATGCCAAATATCAGAATACTCCGAGGACGACCTGTTACCGGATTTCTCCACGTTGTATAATCTAAATATATTGGATGTACCGATTCTATTGCTTCTAATTCTAAAGCTTTATACAACCTTCTTTGAGAAAAGGTTTGCATTGCTAGCAACGCATTAGATTGCTGATTAATTAAAACGATGTCACCTTTTAAGCTACCATGTAACCGCACGTTACTATAATAGAGTGCATCCCGAAAACCAATTTGCATAAACATCAGAATATCGGCAAAGGCAATTCCTGCCAGCGCCACGGCTAGGCGACTTTTGTCCCTGGTCAGTTGTAGCCAAGATAAGGGTATTTTACGAGTCATTATTTAGGCGTAATTCGTAATTAAGAAAGCAATTCAAGTTTAAATTTTGGATGGGAATATTTCATCCAAAATCTAAAATTTGGTTTTAGTCAAATTCTTTTTTCCGATTGGTATTGATGCTCAATCAGAATTTGATCCTTTATTAATTTGAGCCAGTACCTTAGCATTAGTAAAACCAGAAACTTTCTGACTATCTTCTGGAGTTAAGGTAATTTTGACTTCCACAACTCTAGCGTCTACATCTGCTACAGGATCTGTACTCAAGACATCTTTTTTGCCAATTTTTCTGCCAATTTCAGTGACAGTTCCGGTTAATTCCCCGGTAAATGCGCCATTTTCACTGGTGACAGTCGCAGTTTGACCTATACGGACTTGAGAAATAGTATCTTCGGGGACTTCAGCGACAACGGTCATTTGATTGGTTTCGCCAATCTCAGCAATGCCACTTGCACTGATAGATTCTCCTGATTTGGTGTGAACTGCCAGAATTTCTCCAGCAATTGGCGCTTGAACGTAGCTTAATTTTAGTTCGGCTTCGGCTCTTTTCACATTAGCGATCGCATTACTAACTTGAGCTTGTCCCCTCTGAATATCAGTCGGACGAAAGTCTTGAATTCGGCTCAATCTAGCTTGTTCTTCGTTAATTTGACTTTGCAAAGTCCTGATAGTTTGATCACGAGTCACTCTAGCTTCAACTAGCTGTTGTTGCAAAGTGGCAATAGTTTGTACCTGAGTAGCTCTAGCCTCGGCTAGTTGTTGTCGTATAGTCTCCTGCGCCTTTCGCAGGCTAGCTTGAGTTTCTCGAACTTGCTGATTAGCAGTTTGCGCTCTGAGTCTTCTGGTATCCCGTTCTTGCTGGGAAATCGCACCCTCACCGTATAAAAAATCATACCGTCCAGCATCAACTTGAGCATCACGCTGTTCGGCTTGGATGCGAGCCACAGTTGCTCTTAAGTTTTCTTGTTGTCCTCTGAGTTCAGCCTCTAAACGTTCAACACCTGCTTGTTGAGCAACTTTTTCTCCACTTAACTGGGCAGCTATCCGCGCAATTGCCGCTTGTTGAGCATCCCTTTCTCCGTTTAACTGGGCTTGTAAGCGAGCAATGACTGCGGTTTGTGCTTCAATATCTCTAGGTGAGGCGACTCTGACTTGAGCTAAATTTGCCCGTGCTTCTTGCAGTCTGGCTTTTGCTTCTTCTAGGGCTGCTAGTTGGGTATCATGGTTGTCTAAAATCGCCACCACTTGACCTTTTCTGACTCGCTCACCTTCACGCACGAAAAGTTGCTGAAGTCGTGACGAAGATTGCAATCCAGCTGCGGGAGCCGAAAGTCTCAACACTTCCCCTTTTGGTTCCAAACGCCCCACGGAACTAATGCTATTGGCAAGTGGTTTTACAGGTACAGACAAGCCTATTTTTTTCAGTTGCTCGACTTTAGCCGTAGTTAAAAGTCCAGCAGCAATGACAATTGGTAGGGCTACAGCGATACCCCACCAAATCTTAGGTTGTTCCGGATTAAGTACCAGCTCTTTTGAGCTTGGTTTCTCAGTCACCCTTGACATGGTTGTTGCCCGTTTGTTGAATTTTGCTTATGGAAGTAAAAAGGTGAATTCGTAATGCCTCTTTCAGAGGAGCTACGCTAACGTAATTCGTAATTCGTAATTCGTAATTAAGAGGCGTTAGATTTTATCTGGTTTTCTCGGTTTGTATCCATTGCACTCTTTTTTTTAATTGGTGTTAGATTGATTCAAACAATTTTTAGTAACTCGCACGCTGATAACAACAAAAACAAACAACAGTGGTTTTCTGATGGCAACCTGGTATAAATTTAGTAAATATAATCACGCTAACCGTTATTTGCGAGAAAAATCTCACAAGTGTTTTTTCAAACTTAGACCAATTCTGCTAATTTTTTAGAAGCTATACCAACAGCTTCAATAAAAAATTTTCTGCTACAAAATTGGGTATTTAGTCATACCAATTGGGTGTTTGCGCTCAGTAGAATGCCGATAGATGCGCTTTATTGCCTATCATAACCAATGCCACAGACTCGCAAATAAAGCCTGCACAGGCTAATTAGGCACATTTATGGCTATACCACACAAGCTATAATTTAGAAATGGTATTAGTCAACGACCTACTACAAATATATGTCAAAGAGAGGATTCCTAACATTACAGTTTCCTTAACTTTTTGGTGAACCAATTAGTCAGTCTGTTTGTAGTCCTTTATATTGAGAATATTTACTCTCAGACCTTTCTACTGTTGTCTAACTCCATTAAACTCTCATTGAATAAATAAATTCTACATTCATCAGTTACAGGAAAACGTAACAGAACCTACAGATGGGATAGATGAGGGGAATAGGGGGAGAGTTAATTAGTTTTGACTCAAGAAGAAAGCACTTTTTAGTCTGGGAGATCAAATAATACTGTGGTCATGTAATTTTCTGCCCAGTCTTGACCAAAGGCTTTTTCTAATACTCGGCGGGTTTTGTCGTTTTGTTGCTGTTTGGTACAGTAGTTGCGTTGTCCAGCTATAATTTGCAGCGATTTTTCTGGGGAAACTGGACTGGAGGCGATCGCTTGAGTACAATGAATGTCTAACATTTCTTTGACGCGAGACAGAAACATTGTCTCTTCTTCTGGGGAACCAGGACGCACAAACAGGCAAAATTCTGAGAATATATGACCCCATTCCGGTAAATCACGGGGTTGGGAAAATTCCATCTCTTTAAGGGCGGTGAGTTCGGTGTTATATAATTCTGGTAAGGTGCGATTTAAGTCTACAGGAGATAGGTCTGCGATCGCTGCACTAATTTGACCTCTACCTCCCACTAAGTCACAACCAAACATGGGTAAGTCATATTCTGGGTGAGGAAACATCACACAATGCAAAATATCCAACATATTCCCCACTTTTGCCAGTTCTAAGTGCATTTTGCGAAATTGGGGTGTTTGATAGCAGCGATTTTCGATAACCAGTTTTTCGCCTTCTAGTCTTCCTTCTACATACCCCAGTTCAGCCGGTAAATGGTAAGGGGATAGTTCTAAGTGTTCATGCCAAACTGCTTCAATGGTATCAGCTAGTTGATGAATTAAGGGATGTTGTTGTTCTCGCAGCGAGGTTTTAGGAGTGTTTGACATCTTTTTCTTGCAGATTCTATCTAGTTGTCAGTCTACCTGCTACTGTGTCACTTCTGTTTTGGCGGTAATATAAGAAAATATTTTTTTCTCGCGCACCAGCGTTCGCGCAGCGTGCCGGAGGCTCTAGCGTTCGCGTAGCGTGCTGTAAGCTCTAGCACGGAGTGCGTTAGGCGCAAAGGCGCAAAGAAGACCGCAAGAGGTCAGTGGTGGGTAGTATTTTGTCAAAAAATAATTGACGGATATATTTTCTGTAGAGACGGCGATTTATCGCGTCTCTCCAACTTTTGGGTAAATAAACTTGACATAATCTCAAATCAACCTATTCAAAATTAGCCTGACGAATCCGAAACTTATTTTTCATAGCAATCACAATTCTGCCATTAAGCAAATCTTCACTATATAAGTTTAAAGTATCTATTAATAACTCATTCCTAGCTTCACGAGGTAAATTTTCTAAACGTAAAACTCCACAATGACGCTTTCGTTGCTGCCAAATCATCTGTTCAAAATCATTATCTGTAGTGACAATAACTCTTTTTTCCGCAACTGCCCATTCTAAAATATGCTCGTCTATCATTTCGGGGTTGGTGTCACTTACAAAAACTACATCATGACCTAATTGTTGCAACCAATTACCCAAAGTGCGACTAGCATTGACATCTATTAAAAATTTCGTATATGGTTTAGGATGCAGTTGCCCTGTCTACAACCTCTTCTTGAGAAACCAGATAATAAGCGTAAAATAACGCTGCTTGGATATCTTCTAGTTCTAATTCCGGGTAATCTTCCATAATTTCTTGATTACTAGCACCTTTAGCTAGTAATTCTAAAATCATTGCTACTGGTATTCTTAATCCCCGAATAATTGGTTTACCAGCCAAAATATTTTTGTCAAACTTAATCCTTTGTAGCAATTTGTTATCGCTCATTTTGAGTACCTCTGATAAGTCAAAATTCAAAGTTGAACCCCAAGCTATACCTGTAATAGTTTTAGCTGGCATACTTCTTTGGCGATTGCTTATTTCCTTAACTTCACATTATATCTATATTAGTTTCAATCCCTAATAGGGATTATGGGTGATTTTAACTCTTTCGGGTGAGTATTCCCTACTAGAAGAATTGATCTGTGAACGTTTCAATCCCTGATAGGGATTATGGGTGATTTTAACAACATCAAATCTGCCCACTTAAAACTAATTGGATTCAGTTTCAATCCCTGATAGGGATTATGGGTGATTTTAACATTCCCAATCACAAAATTTATGCGCTTTTGGGGTTTCAATCCCTGATAGGGATTATGGGTGATTTTAACTTATAGCTACCATAATACACCAATTAAAATTTAACGTTTCAATCCCTGATAGGGATTATGGGTGATTTTAACACTACGGTACAGCAGTTAAAACTTGGGGTTGACTGTTTCAATCCCTGATAGGTATTATGGGTGATTTTAACTTAGCTCCGATAATATTAATCTGAAAATGAGCAGTAGTTTCAATCCCTGATAGGGATTATGGGTGATTTTAACGCTCTTGCTCATAGCCAAGTCAAAAGCACGTTGATGGTTTCAATCCCTGATAGGGATTATGGGTGATTTTAACCTGAGGAGAAAAATAAAACGGCTTTTAAATTCAAGTATGTTTCAATCCCTGATAGGGATTATGGGTGATTTTAACTCCCCGCTATCCTATTTTATCTAAGGGTGTCAAGGTTTCAATCCCTGATAGGGATTATGGGTGATTTTAACTTAAAAATATCAGATAATATTTTCATTTAAAACCAGTTTCAATCCCTGATAGGGATTATGGGTGATTTTAACATATATAGCAATACTTCCGCAACCTAGTGACCTTGTATGTTTCAATCCCTGATAGGGATTATGGGTGATTTTAACCCCTTGCCTGTACCCCCAAGTCCAATCAGATGGGTTTCAATCCCTGATAGGGATTATGGGTGATTTTAACTAAAAACCTCCTAAACAATTATATCAGAATTATCGGTTTCAATCCCTGATAGGGATTATGGGTGATTTTAACAATTGCAATCTAATCCTTGGTGGGGATTTTCTCAGTTTCAATCCCTGATAGGGATTATGGGTGATTTTAACTATTGATTCTCAGAACCATTAATATAAAAAGATTCGTTTCAATCCCTGATAGGGATTATGGGTGATTTTAACAGCACAGGGCTGAAAGCCTTTAAATATGTAGTTTTCAAGGTACAGTTGCGTCAATCTAAAACAACAATAACGTTTCAGGCACAAAGGTGTCAAGACTAACACTTGAACAAATATCCTCAAAAGCAACTACAGCAATAGTTTCGTGCCTTTGCGTCAACCTCAATATCAGATTTAGAGGGTTCAAAACCATACAGCGTAAGCATTTGCGACGTTAAAATCCAAATTGCTTTTTAAACACCTACTGGCTGACGCAAAATTAACTATTGCCAGAAATCAGTCACATCATATTCCAAATCTTCTAACATCTGTCGCAGCAGGGGTAAACTCAATCCAATGACATTGCTGTGACAACCTTCGATTTTTTCCACAAATAAACTACCAAAACCCTCAAGGGCGAAAGCACCAGCACACTTGAGGGGTTCGCCTGTAGCAACGTAGGCTTGAATAGTGCGATCGCTCATTTTGGCAAAGTATACTCTTGTTACCTGACACCTAACTAAAGTGCGGTTTTGGCAAAGGTCAATCAACACATGACCAGTATACAACTCACCAAACTTACCTTGCATTAAATGCCAACGTGCGATCGCTTCCGTAGCATCGGCTGGCTTACCATAAATCTCACCATTCACAGCCAAAACCGAATCACAACCCATAATCAAAGCTGATTCAAACTGGGGAACTACAGTTTCTGCCTTGCGTTGTGCCAGAATTTGTACTAACTGTGCAGGTTCATTCAGTTGAATTTGCGACTCATCAAAATCACTAGGCTTAACTATCGGTGTAATCCCAACAGTTTGTAGCAAGCGGTGGCGCGCCGGCGAAGCTGAAGCAAGTACAAATTGAGGTGTTTTCATAAAAATGGCAATTTTCAATTAGGCATTAGGGAAGAATCTAGAAATTTCCCTTGATTCCCCCGTTTCTTATTAATACACCGAGAAAGAACTTACAACATTGTCCATCAAGCTTTGAACTCTCGACCAACGTCTTTCGGGAATTGAAGCATTGAAAGTATATAACTTACCACGGCTGACAGCAACACTAGTCACATTATGTCTGTCTTCCCGATTAGGCAATTTCACCTCATACTCTAAGATATAGTATGTTTTCCCCTTTGATTCTCTCTCAAAAGCATTGATCAATTCCGCCGAACGACCAGAATCAGGAGGAGCCAGAGCCGCCTTTCCTAGCTTATAGCCTACTTCTGTGGGTGTTCCCAGTTCCGTCAAGCTTTTGTCATCAGGAACTGGGCTAATGACCACAGAGACATTTTCCGATATTTCAATCAAATCGTGAAAGACTACATCAGGTCCATCGGCAACTTTAACTTGTACCCAGCCGTTAGGGTATAAAAACTCATAGCCATCATAAGAGTCTACAAAGCTGTTGAATCCAGCCGCAGCAGCTACACCAGGATTACTTATACTGAGGCTAAACACCAATAACAAAATAAATACAATTTTTTTACACATTTCTCAAGGTTCCTTTGGGCTGGAAACAAAATCAGACAAGGGTGATTTCTCGTTTTCATTGTCCCATCAACCGGGTCGCTTCGCATAACTCACCAGATCAGAAAATGGTTAAATCCCCACAAATTTATGCTCAAAACTCAGGAATTACCCTAGCTTTACCCTGATCCCATACCCTGGGGAAATCTGGGGTATTTCAGCCAAATTGTCTGCTTAATTGAGTAGATACTCATCCGCATTAGCTCAGGCTTGTTGATCGGAAACTAATAGCCCCAGGTAAAATTCCCCAAAAACATTTAAATGTGAACTATAAATAAGATGATTATTCTTTATAATTAGTAATTTAAAGCTGGAAGCTAATAGCTGATAGATCAAGATGGATCTTGGAGATTGCTACCGTTTGTTGGGTTTAAGGTCAGGAGCCTCCTTTGCTGACATCAAAGCGTCTTACAGACGATTGGCGCAGCAATATCATCCGGATATTAACCCAAATGACATCAAGGCTAAAGATAAATTTATTGCTTTGACAGAGGCTTACAAACTCCTTTTAACGGTAGTACCTGCCGAGGAGATCGCCCAACCGTCGAGTCATTCCTCTACGTTTAGGCGTAATGCTAGCCAGTCCACACGCTCAGAAAAAGCACCAACAACCACAGTCACAGTGGAAAAACCGCCGATACCAAAGCCGCCTCATCTGGCGGAAATAGAACATCGGCTGAAGTGGAAGACTTATGAACAACTGCAACGATTTTTAAAAGAAAGGAAATTTCCCCAAGCGATCGCTCTGGTGGAAGCTTTAGCCGCACGTTTACCCACAGATACAGAAGTTAGCCAATGGCAGGCCGTTGCCTATCAAATCTGGGGACGGGCGTTAATTTCAGATAATCAACTCTTAAAAGCCAGAATTTATCTCAAAAAAGCCCTCAAGACAAATCCTCAGAATAAAGCTCTGGCCATAGAAGTGCAGCAAGACTTCGAGAAATTAGAGCAGCTTTATTAATCAAATCTCCTGTTTATTTTGATTCCACAGATAAATCTGGGAGGTTTTACCAGCAAGGAAGTATTGGTCAGAAATAAAGCATCGCGCAAATACAAAAAATATCCCCTGGCGCAAGATATGATGAAACCCAACAAAGTCTCACAAATGTTGGGTTTCACTTCGTTCTACCCAACCTACCATTTTTTCGGTCAGGAGAGGAGTGAGAATGAGGTGCTATATTTTACAGAAAATAGCTAGACAAAACCCTTGCATTAGTCGCCACTTTCTTCTTCCTCTTCTTCTTCTGAAGAGCTATCGGGAGTGGGCAAATCTTGAACACGAACAAAAATCTGTGCAGGGTATTCTTCGCCCCCATATTTAAATACGGCATCATCAACTCGGATTGTGCCGCCTCCGTTTTCACCTTTGTCTTGTTTTCGTCCTCCAGATAAAAGTTCCTGCTCTTCTAGCGATAAATCAATCAGATCAGTTTTGATGGTTTGTATTGACATAATTCTTTACCTCACTTACGTATTAAGTAGTTACCTACTTAAGTTGAACTATAAGCAGCATCTAGGCATTATTCATAATTCTCCAGACATAAACCTATCTCTGTCTAAAAGCAGGTCTGGTGAAATCTGCTCCTAATCTGGGCTTGAACTCAGCAAAATAGCTGTAAATTGCTAATTTTCAGGCATTATTAGGCTTTATTCTCAGTTTCTAAATATCAGGTAGGGGTAAATTCTATCTCACGGCAAATAAAAAATTGTGATGAGATGTCTGCTTTTAGCGGATTAATTCGATGAAACTATTTAAATAAATAAGAATTTATGCTATTTAGTTTTATATGTACTTGATATAAATTATCAATCATTTTCAAATTTATTGAGAATAATATCAGATGGATGAGTAAATCAACTTCCTCCTTAAATAGAGGATTTGTACAGTCCCTAACTAAACCCGTTGCGGGTTTAGTTTTAGGATTGCTAATTCTCGTAATCTGCCTAATTTTTAGCGTTACTCTCGGCGCAGCAGATATATCCTGGCATACAGTTTATACAGCTTTGACTGACTTTGATGGCTCAAAAGACCATTTAATTATTCGTACAGTCAGACTACCGCGATCGCTCCTCGCTGTCATGGTAGGTGCAGCAATTTCCGTATCAGGCGCACTCATGCAAGGTATAACCCGCAACCCCTTAGCCGACCCAGGCATTTTAGGAATTAACGCCGGTGCATCCTTCGCCGTTGTCATCGCTATTTTTATCTTTGGCACATCTGCACCCAGTGTTTATATTTGGTATGCCTTCACAGGTGCTGGAATTACAGCTATAAGTGTTTATTTTTTAGCTTCCTTGGGTCGCAGTGGCATCACACCTCTCAATCTGACTATTGCTGGTGCAGCTATTAGCGCCTTACTTGCATCACTAATTACTACCATTTTAATTGTCAGTCAACGCACATTAGAAGAAATTCGCTTTTGGCTAGCAGGTTCCTTAGCCGGTGCTGATGCGAATCTCATTAGTCAAGTATTGCCTTACATTTGTATTGGCTTAATCTTGGCATTCCTCCTGGGAAGACAAATCACCATTCTCAGTCTGGGAGAAGATATTGCCCAAGGATTAGGTCAACAAACCCTATGGATAAAAATCGCCGCCGCCATTAGTGTTTTTCTACTGCAAGGTAGTGCAGTCGCAGTTGCTGGTGGGATTGGATTTATTGGTTTAGTGGTTCCCCATATAGTTCGCTTCTTCGTTGGAGTAGATTACCGATGGATTCTACCTTATAGCGCCCTTTTTGGCTCAATTCTCCTCCTAAGTTCAGATATCATTGCCAGATTGGTAATTCGACCCCAAGAAATCCCCGTAGGGATTATGACAGCCTTAGTCGGTGCGCCATTCTTCATTTATTTAGCCAAAAATAAAATCAAAAAATGAGGAATAACAGCTTAATTTTCCGGTCTAAAACATTTCCGATTTCTTTCCGCCTCCAAAAACGTGTTCCCATTGTTTTACTACTTTTAGTCATCATTACTTTGGTAACAATGGTAATTAGCACTTCCATCGGCGAATATCCCACACCACCCCTCGCCGTAATTCAAACAGTTTTAGGCATAGATACAGGAAATCCAGAATATGCTTTTGTCATCAAAACCCTGAGATTACCGCGAACTTTAACAGCCGGACTTGTGGGCATGGCCTTAGCAATTTCCGGCACAATTATGCAAGGTATCACCAGAAATCCTTTAGCAGATCCAGGTATTATTGGCATTAATGCAGGTGCTGGTTTAGCTGCGGTAGCTTTAATTGTGCTGTTTCCCAGCTTACCGGCGGGAAGTTTGCCTCTGGCCGCCTTTGCTGGTGCTTTAGCTGCTTCTATAATCATTTACCTACTAGCTTGGGATAGTGGGACTCATCCCATTCGCCTAATTTTAATTGGTGTCGGAATTTCTGCTGTCACTGGTGCTTTTACTAGCCTATTGGTGACATTTGGCGAGATTAACAATGTTAGTCAAGCCTTAGTTTGGCTAGCTGGTAGTGTTTATGGACGTAGTTGGGAACAGCTAGTAGCTTTATTACCTTGGTTGATAGTATTTATCCCCTTAGCTTTAGTTAGCGCCCCACAATTAAACGCTTTAGCTTTAGGCGATGAATTAGCAAAAGGTTTAGGGAGTCGGGTAGAGTGGCAACGCAGTTTTTTAATATTAATTAGTGCCGCACTTTCTGGTGCAGCAGTCGCCACGGCTGGAACCATTGGTTTTGTCGGATTAATTGCGCCTCACATTGCCCGTCAGTTAGTTGGTGGTAATCATCAAGGGTTAATTCCTGTATCAGCAATATGGGGAGCAATGCTTGTAGTTATTGCTGATTTGTTGGGCAGAATTGTTTTCGCTCCCGTGGAACTTCCTTGTGGAATTGTGACTGCGGTAATTGGCGCTCCTTACTTTATATATCTATTAGTAAAAACCCGGAAAAAATGAAATTAGATACTCAGCTTTCTCATCAACTATCAGCCAACAACTTAACTCTAGGTTATGATGGCATAACCATAGTCAAAAATTTAGATTTGACTATCTCCCAAGGAAAAATTACTGCCTTAGTTGGTGCTAATGGTTGCGGTAAATCTACACTTCTACGAGGGTTAGCTAGGTTATTAAAACCGCATGGAGGCACAGTTTATTTAGATGCGGCAGATTTATTTAAGTTATCCACAAAAGATGTCGCTAGAAAATTAGGCATTTTGGCTCAAGGTCCAGTTGCACCAGAAGGTTTAACAGTACGTGACTTAGTGGCTTGTGGGCGATTTCCTTATCAAAATTGGATGCAGCAGTGGACTAAAGAAGATGAAAGGTTTGTAGAGATAGCCTTAGAAACCACTAGAATGAAAGAACTAGCTGAACGGGAGTTAGATACTCTTTCTGGTGGACAGCGACAACGGGCTTGGATTGCGATGGCATTGGCGCAGAATACGGATATATTACTATTAGATGAACCCACAACTTTTTTAGATTTAGCACATCAAATTGAAGTTTTAGATTTGCTATGGGAATTAAACCAAAATCATGGCAGAACTTTAGTAATGGTATTACATGATTTAAACCAAGCTTGTCGTTATGCAGATTATTTAGTGGCGGTAAAACAGGGTAGGGTTCATAGTTATGGTACGCCAGAAGAAGTGATGAATAAAACTACTGTGCAAGAAGTCTTTGGGCTAGATTCCCAAATTGTTACAGACCCCGTTGCTGGGACACCAATGTGTATCCCCATTAGTCGAATCCGGTGTTAATCAACACAACTGACAAGTAGAAATAATTTAATCACCGAAAATCTGGGATGGCGCGTTAGCCTTCGGCATAACACACCCTACTGGCGTGGCAAGGCTAAAATGTTGCAATAGATTTTTGAGAAAATTGAGATAAATCAATGTTTTCGGCTTTTTCCTAATGCACTATTTTAAGCTTGCCACGCCACTACTGGCGTGACAAGGCTAAAATGTTGCAATAGATTTTTGAGAAAATCGAGATAAATCAATGTTTTCTGCTTTTTACCTAATGCACTATTTTAAGCTTGCCACGCTACTACTGGCATGGCAAGCTTAAAATAGTGCATTAGAATGGAGGAAAAAAAAGGAGAAATTGATGGGGAGAGGTCGTAGAGATAAAGTCATATTAGATACAGAGAAAAGAAAAAGATTAGAAGCGATCGCTCGCAACGGACAGGCCCCAGCCAAAAAAATATTGCACGCACAGGTGTTGTTAATGTGCGATGAGGGAGAGGGTGCAAGGAAAAAATGGACAGATGAAGAAATAAGTATAGGGTTAAGGGTTCATCGCAATACGGTGGCAAGAATCAGGAAGAGGTTCCTCGAACAGGGAGAAGAACCTGCCTTAAATCGTCATCAGAGGTTAAAACCACCAAATGTCAGCAAGATAGATGGTCAGACTGAAGCCCAAATCATTGCATTATGTTGTTCTGAACCTCCCACGGGGCAAGCACACTGGAGTCTCAGATTACTGACGCAAGAAATTCAAAACCGAAAAATTATCATAGAAATTTCTAGGGAGACGATTAGAAAGACATTAAAAAAAACAAATTACGCCCCTGGAAAACAGAAAGATTTTGTATTCCCGAACGGGATATAGCACGTTTTGTCTCTCAAATGGAAGTAGTTTTAGACCTCTACAGCCAAGAACATAGTGATTTGGAACCTTTAATCTGTATGGATGAAGCTTCTAGACAATTAACAGGGCATCTTTATGAGCCAAAACCAATGGAACCGGGTGAAGATGCAAAAGAAGATTATCACTATACTCGCGAAGGAGTCCAAGCTTTGTTCATGTTTTTTGACCCGATCAGAGGTTGGCGACGTGTCAGCAATCGCGCTCATCGGACTCGTGTTGATTGGGCCGAAGAAGTCCGTCAACTATTAGATGAAGACTATCCCCAAGCCACCAAGGTCAAATTGCTATGTGACAACCTCAACACTCATAGCATTACATCACTTTACGAAGCTTTTCCCGCACCAGAAGCTCACCGCTTGGCTAGGAGACTGGAGATTTATTACACTCCTCGCAATGGAAGCTGGCTCAACGTTGCCGAAATTGAATTAAGCGTTTTAAGCCAACAGTGCCTAGACCGACGAATTCCTAGTATTTGTCAACTATCTAGAGAATTGACCGCTTGGCAAAACGAACGTAACCGCACCGCAGGTAAAGTTATTTGGCGTTTTACTACTGATGATGCTCGTATCAAACTTAAACATCTTTACCCAGTGTTTGAAACTCACAAAATCGTTGATTCTAATGCAACATTTTAAGCTTGTCACGCCACTACTTTTAAAGGATTTGGGGTGATTCAATCACTTGTGTGTACACGGTAGCTCTTGGCAATGAGCTAACTTTTTCTCATTTTTCCCTGGTTGGTAGAGTAATAATTAGGGAAATATTGAATAGCAAAGGAGAGAAACTGGAGAATAGCTTTGTCTAGAAGTTAGACTAGATGAGAAAATAGTGATTTCCAGTTAGAGTAATTTTTGCTAGAAGAATAGGCATAAAACTAGCCCTCAGCTAATGCCACTAGACAAAAGGTAATTATTATGCAAAATTTTGGGAAAAAAGCATTGATCAAACAGCGTACAGCCGCCTTAGCCGCAAGTCTACTCATATTGCCGGGTATTTTCATTGGTAGTCCTGCTTTGGCGCAAAAAGCAGAGCGCGACGACTCCCTTACTTATGGTCAGTTACTCAATAAATCGAAGGCAGGACAAGTAGAAAAAGTAGAGCTGGATGAGACTCAACAGATAGCCAAGGTTTATCTCAAGGGACAAGACCCAGATGCACCACCAATAGAAGTCAGGCTTTTGGCACAAAACACTGAGTTAATTAACATACTCAAAGACCAAAAGGTGGATTTTGGTCGGGTTTCCTCTGCTAACAGTACAGTGGCTGTGGGGCTGTTGATTAACCTGTTATGGATTTTACCACTGGTAGCTTTAATGTTATTGTTCCTCCGACGCTCTACCAATGCTTCTAACCAAGCGATGAATTTTGGTAAGTCTCGCGCTCGTTTTCAAATGGAGGCGAAAACTGGTGTGAAGTTTGACGATGTAGCTGGGGTGGAAGAAGCAAAGGAGGAATTAGGAGAAGTCGTTACTTTCCTGAAGCAGCCTGAAAGATTCACGGCTGTGGGCGCACGCATTCCCAAAGGTGTTTTGTTAATTGGACCGCCTGGGACTGGTAAAACTTTACTGGCAAAAGCGATCGCAGGGGAAGCCGGTGTACCTTTCTTTAGCATTTCCGGCTCGGAATTTGTGGAAATGTTTGTGGGTGTGGGTGCATCCCGTGTGCGCGATTTGTTTAAAAAAGCCAAAGACAGTGCGCCATGCTTAATATTTATCGATGAAATCGATGCAGTGGGACGACAACGTGGGACTGGTATCGGTGGCGGTAATGATGAGAGAGAACAAACTCTCAACCAATTACTCACCGAAATGGATGGTTTTGAAGGTAATACAGGGATTATTATTATTGCTGCTACTAACCGCCCAGATGTGTTAGATTCGGCATTGCTCAGACCAGGACGCTTTGACAGACAAGTGATGGTCGATGCTCCAGACCTCAAAGGACGAGCCGAAATTCTGTCAGTTCACGCACGCAATAAGAAAATTGACTCTAGTATATCTTTAGAGGCGATCGCCCGTCGAACTCCTGGTTTTACTGGTGCAGATTTAGCCAACTTACTCAACGAAGCGGCAATTCTCACAGCCAGAAGACGCAAAGAAGCAATCACCATCCTGGAAATAGATCATGCCATAGATCGAGTCGTAGCGGGTATGGAAGGCACAGCCTTAGTAGATAGCAAGAACAAGCGCTTAATTGCCTACCATGAAGTCGGACACGCCTTAGTCGGCACATTACTCAAAGGCCATGACCCAGTGCAGAAAGTTACACTCATTCCACGGGGTCAAGCACTAGGATTAACTTGGTTTACACCCAACGAAGAACAGGGCTTAATCTCTCGTTCTCAAATCAGAGCCAAAATTACTTCAACTTTGGGTGGTCGCGCCGCCGAGGAAATCGTTTTCGGTAAGCCGGAAGTCACAACAGGTGCTAGTAACGATTTGCAACAGGTTACGAGCATGGCACGGCAAATGGTTACACGATTCGGGATGTCTGAGTTAGGTCTATTGTCCCTAGAAAATCAAAGTAGCGAAGTATTTTTGGGACGCGACTGGATGAATAAATCAGACTATTCTGAAAAAATTGCCGCCAAAATTGATTCCCAAGTCCGGGAAATTATCAACAATTGCTACCTAGAAGCAAAAGAACTATTACAAAACAACCGCGCCGCCTTGGAGTATTTAGTCGATTTGTTAGCAGACCAAGAAACAATTGAGGGTGAACGATTCCGCGAAATCGTCACACAATATACCCAGGTTACTGATGAAACACTAGCTGTATCTCATTGACCTCAGAAGGGAGCAGGGGTGCAGGGAGCAGGGAGCAGGGGGGAGTTAAGAGGCAGGGGTGCAGGGAGTAGGGGGAGTTGATTACTTGACACTCCCGACTGCTTAACAACCTTTCCTCTTCTTCCCTGCCAAAGGGGTTCTGAGCAATTAAATTTATGGCGTTGTTGAAACCAAGTATGAATTTAAATGTAGAGACGTTCCATGTCACGTCTCTACAGGGGTTTTGATATCATCACAAATCGTGTTCATACTTCAAATCAGCAACGCCAAATTTATTTATGCTCAAAGAAACCTGTTCCCTTTCCTATTTTCAAACTTGGGTCGGTTAGACTACCGATTCCTGGCTGTGGAGGCTTAGACATTCGTCAGCCTGTAAATTTGAGATACTCCCACTAACAGCTTGCGGTGTAGCGGGAGAGTGGTCATAAGAAAGCCCTCATTAAATATCTGAGGGCATTCATTCATAACTATCTGATCAAGTGCGGAAACGTCTTTTACCTTGCCTATGCTTGGCAACTTCTTTACGCTTGCGTTTTTCAATAGGCGTTTCAAAGTGACGATGCTTCCTCATATCTGGGAAAATCCCTGCCTTGGAAACTTCGCGCTTAAATCGGCGTAAGGCTGACTCAATGTGTTCATTGTCACCCACTATTATTTGCGTCATTATCTCTCCTGCTAATTTGACTTACTTAATAGCTCATAATGGTAAGCTGCTCTTTTGACTGAAAATTCGCTGGTAAAATTTCAGGTTTTAAAGCTTAGTAACGGTTACGAGAGCCGCCGCCACCGTATCCTCCCCGGTTACCACCAGAGGAACCTCTGTCTTCCCTGGGCTTGGCTTTGTTAACTTTGAGGTCACGACCCATCCATTCAGCACCATCAAGGGCTTCTATTGCAGCCGCTTCTTCAGCTTCAGTTCCCATTTCCACAAATCCGAAACCCCTTAGTTGTCCGGTTTCGCGGTCAGTTGGTAGTTGAACGCGCCTTACAGTGCCGTATTCTGCGAAAACAGCACTCAAGGTATCTTGGGTAACTTCGTAAGAAAGATTGCCTACATAAATTGACATGGATTATCTCCTAATTTATCACTGTGTAGAGATTTAAATTTCGGAGAAAAGTCTGTAAATACCAAAAGGAAAAAGCCTGTCAATACTAAAAACAAAGACGCTCACCGAATTAATTCTCCTAGTCTAAGATGACATACTTGGCAACTATTTAACAAGAGTAAAAATTAGACTAGTTTAGCGTAATGCTTAAAACCCTTTCAGCATCTGTATTATAAGCTCTATGCACATCTCAATTCCTGACGGTGCTGCGCCTATTCTTCAAAATTTTCCCTGCTGTAGTCATCGATTGCCAATGCCAATACTCTGATCTTGCACCAAGCGATTGGAAGTCACGGAACCATCCAGGCGAAACCCGCGTAGCCTCTCCCTCTTCTCCCAAAGCTACGGTGTACACACAAGTGATCTGATTCCCCTAAATCCCCCTAAACCCCTTCGGGGATGCGCCTTCGGCGTAGAAAAAGGGGGACTTTAAGAAAATTTCCCCCCTTCTCAAGGCAGGCTAGGGGGGATCAAAACGTGATGAGGCAACTTGATAAGACTTGTGTGTACACGATAGGGCTGTAGTGAGAAGGAGAGGAGCCGCAGGGGTTGAGGTTCTTTCTATGCAGCTTCATATTAAATTGGTATGATAAAACATCAGAGTTTGTGATTTCTATTTGGTAGCGTCTTCAAGGTCTGCTAGTGCATAACCAAACTCACTAAAGGCTGTTTTAATTAAAACCTCTTTCATACTTCTTTCCAGCCGAGAGTTACGGATTAGTTCTGCTAACTCTATAAACAGCAGTGAAAACATATAACGGTCTTGGCGGTCAACTTGTTTTAAGCCAGAGAAGATAAAATCATAAAGTTCAGTCTTTCTTGCTTTGGTTTGTTCGTCCCATATTTGAAAACCCAGTCTGAAGGTTTTTAAGCGGATCTCATTAGTGTTGTAGGACGTGTCTTTGTAGCGAATTGATACGCGCTGGGGCATGTCCATAAGTTTTAGGCGGGGAGATTTGATATGAATTATTATTCATTGGTTTCTTGGTTACTCCGGACAAAACACTATTAATATTTTTGATGCTGCTGCCAAAGAATGGAATATATTATCTGTTGTCCACCAATCCCACACGTAAAGCAACACGCTTGTACTTGCTAGCATCGTAAGGAATACCAGCGTGCATCACTTGCGAATTGTCCCAAACAACAAGATCACCTGGTTGCCAAACATGAGTATAAACTGGTGTGCGCTCCAGAACAGTTTGAAACAATTCCTGCCAAAACTGTTTTGCCAAATCTAATTGATCCTCCATACCTACAGGAATTGATGTGTCTGAACCGAGATATAATCCTTTCTTCCCAGTTACCTGATGTATGGAAACAATGGGATGTCTTTTCATTGGCACATCATGTCCTGGCTGATGGTTTCTTGGTGGCAGATGATACAGAGACATTTGCTCTAATTGCTGCTGATGCTCAGGATCGAGATTGTTGTAAGCTTCTATCATGTCGAGAAAAGCCGTTGTGTGGGGCTGACCATCGATTCCCTCTGGCGGTATTTCTACTCCATAAAGCATCACTACATAGAGAGCATTCATATCCAGACCTACTGTTTTGGGCAGGAAATCTTTGTCATGATGCCATTGCCAAGCAAACTTCCCGACAATTTCCTGGGTATGCGATTGAGGATTGCCTAAAATAGATACGCCAATACTTTGTAAATCTGGATCAATATTTGGATCAAGGGTTTTAGGTGGATAATTAATATTAGACTCACCAAAAGTTTTGTAGGCAAATTCCTTTAATTGTGAAGCCGTTAAATGTTGATTTTTTACAACCACCACTCCATGCTCCCAAAGAGCTTGTTTAAATTTAGTTATCTGTTGGTTTGTAACTTCTGTAAGCTGGCATTCTTGTAATAATTCTGTGCCAAGTCGAGAATGTTCCTGCACCATTTTAAATTGCATTTTCTAACCCCTCTTAATATTACTCCTGCTTATTCTCTGCGCCTCTGCGTGAGATACAGCCCAAAATCCATCACTATTCACTGCTCAAAGTGAGTATAAGAGTATTGAAAGTGAGTTTTTAACTTTTCGGTCACAACTGCCAGCGCCACCGATAGCAGAGCCGCAAAAACGAGGATAGAACTACTCAACCCATCCGTGATAATTGCCAAAGCTGCCAGAGCAATACCAGCACCAATAAAGGCTTGTTTTAATTGATTTGTGACCCGATATGCCTGATTACATGAACTACAAATTAGTGTATGGTGTAAAAATCTGTCTGCATCAGTTGAAGTTGGAGAGCAATCATGGCTGCCGAAATTTTTAGCAGTAGAATAGCCTTGATAATATGGTAAAGACGACCCAAATTCATCTAACCATTTGCGGTAATTAATCACCAATAAATCTGATGTTTTTAGTGGCAAATAAATTTTATTTAAGTGTTCTCCTAACCTCGCTATTTCTGCTTGTTGTCCTAAAATTTGAGGCAAATCCTGTTCTAAAACTTTATTTTGCCGCCAGTGTTCCAACCAACGAGGTTTAGACTGCAATTTTTCAGTCATAAAATTGCGATATCTGCGGAGTAAAAGACGGCATTTACCCTTACCAATAGGTATGGAATATAAAGCAATGCCAGCATACCAGCCAGGTTTAATGACGTTTAATTTGTAATGTACTAAATTGGGCGCAATAAAATCTAAATTTTGCCAAGGTGCATCAATATTTCGGCTTTGGCGGATTTTTCCAAAAAATCCTTTCACAGAAAAATCGCTGACTTCCATTTCTAATGGTTGGGCGCTGGCTCGATTGCCTTCAGTACCATCATGGCTGATATAAACATGAGCCGGATCAACAAAGTTTTCTATTAAATAGCTTTGGTCATAAGGCAAATCTCTCATATAATCTGTGTGGACAAATTCGGGTTTTTCCAAATCCGCTATAGTGGGGATAAGTTGGTCAATTGCAGTTGCAGTTTTTCCTGCCCAAACCCAGATTAATCCTTGACGTTCTACAACTGTAAACGCTTTTACACAAGCATTTAAAGGAATTTTAGTATCATCTGGTAGCTGAGGAATGTGTAAACATTCACCATGAATACCAAACTGCCAACCATGATATGAACATTCAATTTTACCATCAATAATCTGTCCATCAGAGAGTCTAGCCGCGCGATGGGGACAACGGTCTGTTAAACAAACAAGTATGCCATTTTGATTCCTGAATAACACAAAAGGTTCGTCATACAGAGAAAAACTATAAGGGCGATTTTGTGGTATGTCTTGCAGAAAGCAGACAGGATACCAGCATTCTCGCCAATTAAATTCCTCTTCCGCCTCGTGCATCGTTTCTGGCTGGGGAATCTGAGTCTCTAATGTCATAGTGCTGACAGCGTGGATGTAACTCTAATACTGTCTAACTCTATGATGTGAATCCATCTGCTGTTAGGAAGATGCGATCGCATATTAATATAGAAGTCCTGGCGAATGGAATTCGCGGAACCACCCAAACAAGGTCTGGCTGGACGGATTAAGGCAAAAACGGTGAAATATTTGGATTAAATTGTAGAGACGTAGAAATGCTACATCTCTACACCTGATTATATTTTCACCATTAGGGATATCCCTTCCCATTGGCTAACTTCAAATTAACCCCGATCAAAATTAAAAATCATCGTCAAAATCATCAAATCCACCTCCTCTGCGGCCACGGAAGTAGGGACCACAACGGGGGACGAAGATACGCCGAGGACAACGCCTTCTTCCTCCCCGTCGTCCCCCGGAGAGAAGTTGTTGTTCTTCTGTAGATAATTCGACGAGCAACTCAGGTTGGATTGCTTGTGCTGACATAGTTTTTTACCTCACTTACAACATTAGGCGATCTGCTTGCAGCAGCGCTTGCGCGATCGCCTAATCACCTAAATATAAGTATTGATTATTAGTAATTCACAATCCATAAGGTATAACCTATACTCTACCTGGGGTGGGGTAGATTTTTCAACGCAGAGGGGCGCTAAGGTAACGCAGAGTTACGCAGAGTGTTATTTTAGTTACGTTACTCTTTGCGCCTAACATACTTTGCTTCGCTGATGCGTGAGCCTCATTTGAATCATGACTAAATACGTAGCTGCCATCGACCAAGGAACAACTAGCACCCGCTTCATGATCTTTAACAAGCAGGGTAAGGTTGTTGGCTATGCACAAAAGGAACATCAACAGATTTATCCTCAGCCAGGTTGGGTAGAACACGACCCCAAGGAAATTTGGTCATGTACTCAAACTGTCATTAAAGATGCTTTAGAGCAGAGCAATATTAGTGTTGCTGAGATTACATCTGTTGGCATTACTAATCAGCGTGAAACAATTGTAGTTTGGGATCAGAAAACAGGCGAACCTTATTACAACGCTATTGTTTGGCAAGATACCAGAACTGATTATATCTGTAATCAACTCGCAGAAGATGGTGGGATAGACCGTTTTCGCGCCACAACAGGTTTACCAATCGCTACTTACTTCAGCGCACCGAGAATTAAATGGTTGCTGGAAAACATCCCCGGATTAAAAGCCGCAGCAGAAAATGGTCAGGCTCTTTTTGGCACAATTGACACTTTTTTAATTTGGCATTTAACAGGTGGTTTGCATATCACCGATGTGACTAATGCTAGTCGTACCTTACTGATGAATTTGGACTCTCTGGACTGGGAACCGGAAATTTTGCAGATTATGGGTATTCCCAGGCAAATGCTGCCAGAAATTCGTCCTTCATCAGCTATTTATGGACAGGCTACAGGTATTTTAGCAGGAGTTCCCATTGCTGCTGACTTAGGTGATCAACAAGCTGCATTAATTGGACAAACCTGTTTTCAGGTAGGTGAAGCGAAAAATACTTATGGTACAGGTTGCTTTATGCTGCTGAATACAGGACAGCAAAAGGTGATTTCCCAACATGGTTTATTGACGACGGTAGCTTACAAGTTGGGGGATGCTCCTACAGTTTATGCTTTGGAGGGTAGTATTGCGATCGCTGGGGCTTTAGTGCAATGGTTGCGTGACAATTTGGGATTAATTCAAACCAGTGCAGAGGTAGAAGCCTTAGCCAGTACAGTTACAGATAACGGTGGTATTTATTTTGTCCCTGCGTTTTCTGGGTTATTTGCTCCCTATTGGCGTAATGATGCTAGAGGTGCAATTGTGGGGATGACTCGTTACACAAACAAAGGTCATATTGCGCGGGCTGTGTTAGAAGCAACAGCATGGCAGACTCGTGAAGTTTTAGATGCGATGCGAGAAGACGCGCAGGTAAATTTAACGGCTTTGAAAGTAGATGGCGGTATGGTTTATAACAACCTGCTGATGCAATTTCAAAGTGATGTCTTAGGTGTACCAGTGATTCGTCCCCAAGTAGCAGAAACTACTGCTTTAGGGGCGGCTTATGCTGCTGGGTTGGCGACTGGTTTTTGGAGTAGTCTGGAGGAATTATCTGATAATTGGCTTTTAGATCAGACTTGGAAGCCGAAGATGGATGCTGTACAGAGGGAAGGTTGTTATCGGCTTTGGAAGAAGGCGGTTACTAAAACTTTTGATTGGGTGTAATTAATCAAAGTAAAATGCTTCTGGCTTAATAATTAGGTTATAGTTCATTGGGAAAATTTTAACCGTTTTTTAACATCTTCCCAACTAGAACCATTTGTAGGGTTTTGTTTGTAATTTTCTAACCGTCTATCTAGCTCTTGCTGTTGTGCTTGACTCAAGGGTATTTTCTCTTGCTGTTGCACAATGCTATCCCATAAATCTTCAGGCAGTTGGATACGCTCTGCAATGCTAAGTTCAGATATGTCAAACTTTAAGAGGGGATGGAGACTCATGATTAAACAGTGAGGGTTGAGCTTTTATACATTCTAAGTAAATTCCATTATATTATGATTATGTCAAAATTTAATAAGACACTTAAATATTTATGAGTTCACTAATTCAAGAGTTACAGCAGGAAGCTTATAATCCTTGTGTATCTGTTCTGGATTTACTTCGCAAAGCCTTAATTGTTGCGACAAAATTGAATATTACAGAGTTTCAGGAATGGATTGAATGGGAACTTAAAGGTTATCAAGATCAGCTAATACCTGATTACCGAAAAGTTGAAGGAACAATAAGGGCGTGGAATCCATATCATGGATGGCAGCCAATAGTGGTACATGACGAATACACTCTCGAACTTTATAAAACAGCTTGCAGTCGTTCAATTCGTCAAGCTATTAGTGAGTTAGTTGCTTTAATTGATAGTGGAGAAAATGTGCTGCACTTACAACTGTCATCTGAAGTAGAATCAATATTAATTGCAACTGTGGATGCACGAATTAAAATTATCATAAGTAGTGCAAGTATAAAAAGAATTTTGGAATCTGTTAGAGATGTAATCCTTCGCTGGTCATTGAAACTAGAAGAAGATGGTATTATTGGTGAAGGAATCAATTTTACACAGCAAGAAAAGCAGATTGCTGGTAGACATGATTATAGTAGTTTGATTCAAATTAACTTAGTTCAGTCACAGATGCAAAATTCATCATCAGAAAGTAAATCCAATTCTGACACTTTTAATAACGATCTGCGTGGATCAAGCATAGCAAACTTTGCGAATCAAGTTAAAGATAATGCACGCCAAGTATCTTCTAATTTTTCACAAAATATTGGTCAAAACAGTGATGAAATTATTAGGATAATAACTTCTTTGCGCGAAATGGCTCAAGAGTTTCCAGAAGACAAGCGCGAAGAGATTATGGTACATTTAGAAGACTTAGAGGAAGACATTACAAAACCAGAGAGGCTAAAACCCCAAAGAATTAAGGCCAGAATAATGAGTTTATTAACCATAGGTGGTATGCTTTTTAATGTTGTTGCTGGAGCGGCTGACTTTAGCAATAATGTATTAGACCTATCTGAAAAATTAGGAGTTCCAATTGAAAGAAGTTTGTTTAATTAGTAGATAGATGTTTCTGATAGAGAGAAAAAGTTGGAAATTTAGGTAAATAACTTCCTCACAATTTATAATCTGTAGACCAAAATTAACCAGTTTTTATAGAAACCATTATATCCGTCAGATGAACTATTATGGTGAAATATCCCAAGGAGAAAGCAGCATGACACGGGTTCAGCAATTTACTGCAATTATTGAGCGTGAAGGCGATGGTTATGTATCGTTGTGTCCAGAATTAGACATTGCCAGTCAAGGAGATTCGGTAGAGGAAGCAAAAAATAATTTGCTGGAAGCGTTGCAACTATTTTTTGAAGTGGCAGATCCCTCAGAAATAGAAAATCGCTTACATACAGAAGTTTTTGTAACCCGATTGGAGGTAGCAATTGGGTAAGCTGCGAGTTTTATCAGGTAGAGAAGTCTGCCAAATTCTAGCAGCACATAACTTTTTAGAAGTGCGGCAACGTGGTAGCCATATTATCATGCAACTTAAAACGGAAGAAACAACCGTTACCGTTCCTGTGCCTAATTATGCAGAACTAAAAATTGGAACATTGCAATCTATTATTCGCCAATCAGGATTGCCCCGTTATCTTTTTGAGGTTTTCTCATGACTCGAATTTATCACGCTGACCTGTGGGGATAAATAAGGAAAAACGTTCGCGGAGCGTGCCGGAGGCATACCACAGAGGCACAGAGGACACGGAGTTATAAGAGTTTGAGAGATGATAGAAAAACTCTCCTCTCCGCTTGCGGGTTAGGGTATCAATTGTTGGGTAATAAATCAGAACTCATCACCCATTAAATATTACTTTTGTGCCAAATATTGATACATCTGCCAACGTGCGTTAACTTCGGCTTGGGCTTGTGCTAACAGATGTTTAGCAACTTCGGGCTTACTCTTAGTCAACATCTTAAAGCGATTTTCTTGATACATTGATTGTTCTACTGATTGAGTAGGCGATCGCATATCTAATTGCAAAGGATTTTTACCTTGATTTTGCAACTCTGGATTGTGGCGATACAACAACCAACGTCCTGATTCTACCAGAGATTGTTGATGTTTCATCCCTGTAGTCATGTTAATGCCGTGGGCGATGCAATGGCTATAAGCAATAATCAATGAAGGTCCATCAAACGCCTCTGCTTCCAAAAATGCCTTCAGGGTATGTTCATCTTTTGCACCTAAAGCTACACTGGCTACGTAAACATTTCCGTAGGTCATAGCCATTAAACCTAAATCTTTCTTGGGTGCTGGTTTACCACTGGCGGCGAATTTTGCTACTGCGGCTTTTGGTGTGGCTTTGGATGATTGACCGCCTGTATTAGAATATACTTCTGTATCCATGACTAAGATATTCACGTTGCGCCCACTGGCTAACAAATGGTCAATACCATGAAAGTCAATATCATACGCCCAGCCGTCACCACCGACAATCCAGACGCTTTTTCTCACTAAATAATCAGCCAAGGATTTGAGGTTTTGAATTTGGGATTTTAGATTGGGTTCAGAAGTGAGTATTTCATCTAACTGTTGTTTAAGTAATTTTACCCTTTCCCGTTGTTCCCAGATGTCGGCTTCAGATTTTTGTTCAGCAGTCAGGATAGATTGGACTAAATCATTGGAAATATCCCCACTCCCTACTCCCCACTCCCTACTCCCCAATGTTTGCAATAATTCCGCCGCAAATTCAGCTTGTTTATCCAGCGATAAACGATAGCCAAAACCAAATTCGGCGTTATCTTCAAATAAGCTATTTGACCATGCGGGGCCACGTCCTTCGGCGTTGGTTGTCCAAGGAGTGGTGGGGAGGTTTCCGCCGTAAATTGAAGAACAACCTGTAGCATTGGCAATTACAGAGCGATCGCCAAACAATTGTGTTAATAATTTTAAATAAGGTGTTTCTCCACAACCAGCACAAGCACCGGAAAATTCAAATAAAGGTTCTTGCAGTTGTTGTTGGCGAATTTGGTTAACTTTTAGCTGTCTGCGGTCAGGATTGGGTAAACTTAAGAAGAAATCCCAGTTGTGGCGTTCTTGTTCCCGCAAAGGTAGTTGCTGCGCCATATTAATCGCTTTCTGGGATGGCTGAGATTTATTTTTAGCCGGGCAAATATCTACACAGATGGCGCATCCTGTACAATCTTCTGGGGCGACTTGAATCGTAAATTTTTGATTGCTAAAACTCTTGTCTTTAGCATTAATTGATTTAAAGCTACTCGGTGCATTAATTAACTCATCGGGTTGATAAGCCTTAGCGCGGATAGCAGCGTGGGGACAAACCATAACGCACTTACCACACTGAACGCAGACATCCGGTTCCCACACAGGTATCTCTTCTGCAACATTACGTTTTTCCCATTTCGCTGTACCTGTGGGAAATGTCCCATCGGCTGGTAATGCACTGACTGGTAAATCATCACCATGCCATGTCATAATTTCACCTAGAACATCCCGCACAAATTCCGGCGCACTATCTAAGAGGTGGGGAGTGGGGAGTGGGGAGTGGGGAGTGGGGGAAGAATGACGGATATCTACTTTATGTAAGTTAGTCAGGGTGTTGTCTACTGCTTGCAAGTTTTTCTGGACAACTTCTGCACCTTTTTTACCATAAGTCTTTTCAATGGCTTTTTTAATTTTGCTAATGGCTTCGGCTTCGGGTAAAACACCTGCTAAGGCAAAAAAGCACACCTGCATAATAGTGTTAATTCTGCCACCCATACCACTTTCACGGGCGACTTGGTTAGCATTAATTACAAAGAATTTTAGCTGTTTATCAATAATTTGCTGCTGTACTTTTGGTGGTAAATATTCCCAAACAGTATCCGCATCATGAGGACTATTTAACAGCAAAGTTGCCCCAGAAATCGCCGATTTCAAAATATCTATGCGTTCTAGGAATCCCCAGTGATGACAACCAATGAAGTTAGCTTGATTTATGAGGTAAGTTGAGCGAATTGGCTGGGGACCAAAACGCAGGTGAGAAACTGTCATTGAACCGGATTTTTTGGAGTCGTAGACAAAATAACCTTGGGCGTAGTTGTCTGTTTCTTCCCCTATAATTTTGATAGAGTTTTTATTAGCACCCACTGTCCCATCGGAACCTAAGCCATAGAACATGGCGCGAATTACGTTATCTGGTTCGGTGGAAAAGTTGGGGTCAAATTTGAGGGATGTGTGAGTAATGTCGTCATTAATACCCACAGTTAAGTGATTTCGCGGTTGTGGTTCGGCAAGATGATCAAAGATGCTTTTTACCATTGCTGGGGTAAATTCCTTGGAGGAAAGACCATAACGCCCACCAATAATCGATTTTAGATTTGGGATTTGGGATTTGGGATTTGCTTCATGAATAGCAGCGACTACATCTAAATACAAGGGTTCGCCGATGCTACCTGGTTCTTTGGTGCGGTCAAGGACTGCGATCGCCTGTACACTGTTTGGTAATACTGCAATAAATCTGTCTACATCAAAGGGGCGATAAAGTCGCACTTTCACCACGCCCACTTTTTCCCCTTGGGTGTTGAGATAATCGACTGTTTCATGGACTGTTTCACAACCGGAACCCATGAGAATAATTACCCTTTCCGCATCACTCGCGCCGTGGTATTCATAGATTTGGTAATGTCTCCCTGTGACTTCTGCAAATTCATCCATGAGGCGTTGGACGATGGCGGGAGTGGCTTTGTAGTAGGGGTTTGCAGCTTCACGTCCTTGGAAAAATACATCAGGATTTTGGGCTGTTCCTCGCAATAGGGGACGGTCTGGGGTGAGGGCGCGATCGCGATGAGCTAAAATTAGATTCTCATCGATAAGCGATCGCAATTGCTCATCTGACAATAACTTGATTTTTTGGACTTCATGTGATGTGCGGAAACCATCAAAGAAGTGCATAAATGATACACGCGTTTCTAAGGTAGCAGCTTGAGAAATCAGCGCAAAATCATGGCTTTCCTGGACTGAAGCGGAACACAGCAAGGCGAACCCTGTAGCACGGGATGCCATAACATCACTATGATCACCGAAAATAGATAAGGCGTGAGTGGCGAGGGAACGGGCGGCGACATGAACCACAGCGCTAGTTAGTTCACCGGCGATTTTGTAGAGGTTGGGAATCATTAATAACAACCCCTGGGACGCTGTGAAGGTCGTACTCAGGGAACCGGTTTGTAATGCGCCATGTACCGCAGCAGCAGCGCCTCCTTCACTCTGCATCTGCACCACGCTGGGTATAGTATTCCACAGGTTGGGCTGGTTTGCGGCTGACCAAGTATCTGCCCATTCACCCATTGCTGAGGAGGGGGTGATAGGATATATGGCAATTACTTCGTTTAATTTGTAAGCAACACGGGCTACAGCTTCGTTTCCGTCAATGGTTGCAAAGGTTTTGTTCATGTTTTTGGGGTTTTTGTTTGTAGCGGTCGCTTGGTTACAATAAAATTAAATATATTAGTTAGTAGGCAGTTTTTATATTTTATGTCTGAGGGGTTTTTCTATCTATTTAATATTAGTTATGTACTCAGTATTTTTGGGCTTTTGTTGATGCGGGTTTGAGCTGTTTTTTTCTGGTTTATGGGGTGGGGGGATGAGTGTTTTTTAAACGCAGAGGTTCGCTAAGGTAAGCGCAAAGATACGCGGAGGATTTTTGAGTTGTTTGAGGTATAAGTTTTCCTACCCACCTACTTAAGGAGGGAGGAAGTTGTCATAATTTACGATTTTTTGAACGATAGTTAAAGATTCATTAGCCAGAAGTAGGGTTAAAAGTTCCGGGGAGGGAGACATCTTCATAAACATCAGTTAAGGAACCAGAAAAATTCAGGGTGTTTAACTGTAATTCTTGATTTCCTCTGTAGCTATAAAGCTCCCATCTACCTTCTGTATTACGCCGAAAACAATCAACACGCCGACGGTTTTGACTGATTAAAACATATTCTTGCAATGTTTCTAATTCTTGATAGTCACTAAATTTATCACCTCTGTCTAAAGCTTCAGTGGAGGGTGATAAAACTTCAATTATTAAGCTGGGATAGCGTTTAAAATATTCAAAACTTGTATCTCGTTGGTCACAAGTCACCATGATATCTGGATAGTAAAAAATATTCAGAGATTCGATGCGTACTTTCATGTCAGCAACATAAAGACGACACCCAGTCCCGCGAATGTGATTTCTCAGCAGGGTGACTAAGTTAGCAGTAATTGTTACATGAGCATCACTTGCGCCTGCCATTGCATAAATCTGCCCTTGGATATATTCATGTTTAATTGGGCTAGATTTTTCAATTTCTAGATATTCTTCTGGTGAAAGATAGGATTGAAATTGGCTAAGAGTCATACAAATAAATTGTTGTATTTTCTGACAATGACTAACAGTTAAATCAAGAGAGGCTTATTGATTAGTTGTAATTATATCAATTGTATTAATAAACTTTTAGGCTTTAACGAAGATGGCGCGATTGTGGCTGACTGGGTGCTGAGGAGGGAGGTGGAGATATTGAATTTCGTAATAAGAGTAAGGGTAGGCTGAGAATACCGAGAATTATCACTACTCCGGTCATAATCCACACTGGTAAACGGTGCGGTCGATAATCGGCGCGTTCAATTTCCCAGAATACTTGATTGTACCGCCATGCAGCTAAGGCGATCGCTACAATTCCAAATATTACAAACACAATTCCCAGGTTTTCTGAGTTAAATATGGGGTTGACGGAAGGCTCTTGTTGTGTAAGGGCAACATTTAATTGTCGCATAAATAAACCGAATCGCGCGATCGCAAACCCAAAACCAATCAATGAGATGGATGTCCGTAGCCATGCTAAAAAAGTTCTCTCGTTGGCTTGATGTTCGCGTTGACGGTCAATTTTGGGGATTCTACTCATAATTAAACAGCAGTTTCAGGACAATAGTCAAATTAGCATAAACCTCAAAAATACCGATTTTTGCTAAAATGGTATATACCCTCAAAAAATATGGAAGTAAAAATATGAATAAAAACTACATAAATTTCATGTCTTTGCCAAAAGAACCAGCCTTTAAACGTATTTCAGCAATTATAGAAGATTTGATTGCTCATGACGATTTGTATCAGGAAAGATTAGATAAACAGCAGATGATTAATTATATTTTTGACTTGTTTAGTCAAGCCGATACATCACCAGATATAGACAAAATTAATCAGGAGGAGTTGACTAAGAGAATTAATGGTATTTTAGTTCTCCATGCTTTAGCCGGAACTCTAAATGATTTAACACCGGAAGAAATGGCAATATTTGATGAAGCCGTAGGTAGATAAAAGATGAATTATCTCCTAGATACTAACATTGTGTCGGCTATTTTAAAAAACAATCCCAAAGTCATTAAACCGCTAGATAGAATACGTGTTCAAGGTAAAAAATTTTTCATAAGCGGAATGACTTACTATGAAATCAAAAGGGGATATTTAGCGATAAAAGCTAGTAGAAAGTTAATTGATTTCGAGAAGTTATGCGATGAATACCCTGTTTTACTATTAGATGATATGGCAATTTTCCAAAAAGCCACCGAAATTCATGCTGATTTGAAAATCAGAGGTTTACCAATCCAAGATGCAGATGTATTTATAGCAGCTACAGCTATTATTAATAATCTTATTTTAGTTTCTCATGATTCGGATTTATTAAGAATACCAGATTTAAAATTAGAGGATTGGTTACAAGAGTGATTCAAGCAAATGAAAAAGAATTTATGTTGTAGAGACTTTCCATATAATAGCAATTATATGTGAGGCTGCACATAATCCTGAAATTTATTGATTAATCCATCTTCATCTGCGTTAATCTGCGTCCATCTGCGTTCAATTATGCTTGATATTGTATTCCCATCCTGTTTAAATATCTCCCAAAAATACGTTAGAATTTTAAATATAACAAGCATTTGCCGCTTAAAAATTCCCATGCTGGAGACACTACAAACACGACTTTACGAACTAGAACAATTTGCCAACACCTTAGTATCTAACCAACTAACGCACCTCAGCTTACTCAGTATTGGCATTATTTTCACAGCCGGCTTACTCACCAGTCTTACCCCTTGTATGCTGTCCATGCTACCAATTACTATTGGGTACATCGGGGGTTATGAAGCCAAAGGTCGCCTCCAAGCAGCCGCACAATCGACATGGTTTGCTTTAGGTTTAGCAACGACTCTAGCGGGGCTGGGAATCATAGCAGCTTTTGTGGGAAAAGTCTATGGTCAAGTGGGAATCGGCTTACCAATTATCGTGAGTATTATCGCTATTCTTATGGGGTTGAACTTGCTAGAAGCCCTACCGATACAATTTCCTTCCCTGGGCGAAACCAATTGGATTTCCCAAGATTTACCGCCGGGTGTGCGTTCTTATTCCCTGGGGTTAACTTTCGGCTTGGTCGCGTCTCCTTGTAGTACACCGGTTTTAGCCAGCTTACTGGGTTGGGTTGCGAGTACACAAGATTTAATTCTGGGCGCTATTTTGTTACTATCCTATACGGCAGGTTATGTAGCACCGTTGATTTTAGCAGGTACTTTTACCGCTTCGATTAAAAAGCTGCTAGAACTGCGACGCTGGTCTGGTTGGATTAATCCAGTTAGCGGTGTGCTATTAGTAGCATTTGGTGTATTTTCCTTAATTTCTCGATTCCCTTTGGGAAGTTTTTAACAATACTTCAGGACTTACGCAAAAATCCTCTCAAACCCTTATTCCTCTGTGTCCTCTGCGTCTCTGTGGTTCGTTATTCCGTAATTTGTGGGTAAGTCCTATACTTCCTTAGTGTTACAAGTCCCTAGATTCATCTGTGAAATAAATCTAAAATCTAAAATCTAAAATCTAAAATCCAAAATTGTATGACTGTAGAAAATTCAGCGTCCACAGAATTAAATTGGTGGTTAGTACCTGGGCGATTCTTACGCAGGGAGATTTTACCTGTACTGACTAATTTACGACTAGCGATCGCACTCTTATTAATTATCGCTCTTTTTAGCATCAGTGGCACAGTGATTGAGCAAGGTCAGTCACCTGCATATTATCAGTCGAACTACCCCGAAAGTCCAGCATTATTTGGTTTCCTAACTTGGAAGGTAATTCAAGTAATTGGGTTAGACCATGTATATCGGACTTGGTGGTTTCTTGGTTTATTAATTTTATTTGGTACGAGTCTCACAGCTTGTACATTTACCCGTCAGTTACCAGCTTTAAAAACCGCCCAACGCTGGAAATATTACGAAGAACCCCGGAAATTCCAAAAATTAGCTTTGAGTGCAGAACTAGATACTGGTTCCCTCAATTCTTTAAATGAAATCTTAAAAAATCGCCGTTATCAGATATTTCAAGAACCAGAAAAAGACAATATTCTCTACGCGCGTAAGGGAATAATTGGACGTATCGGACCGATTGTTGTCCATGTGGGGATTGTGACTATCCTCCTGGGGGGAATTCTCGGCGCGATGACTGGATTTATGGCTCAAGAAATGATATCAAGTGGTAATACATTTCAAGTCAAGAATATTATAGATGCTGGTCCCTGGGCAAATTTCCAAATTCTCAAAGATTGGTCTGTGCGTGTGAATCGTTTTTGGATTGATTACACTCCCACTGGTGAAATTGACCAATTTTATTCAGATATGTCAGTCTTGGATAAACAGGGAGAAGAAGTTGACCATAAAAAGATTTTCGTTAACCAACCCCTGCGTTATCATGGCGTAACTTTCTATCAAACTGATTGGGGAATTTCCGCAGTTCAGATTCAATTTAATAATAGTCCCATATTTCAGTTACCAATGGCGGCATTAGACACCAACGGTAAAGGACGACTTTGGGGAAGTTGGATACCCACTAAACCAGATTTGAGTGATGGCGTTTCTGTGATTGCCAAAGATTTGCAAGGAATGGTATTAATATATGATTCCACCGGGAAATTAGTAGACACAGTACGCACGGGAATGTCAGCCAAAGTCAATGGCGTAAATCTGAAAATTGTCGATGTTCTGGGAAGCACTGGCTTACAAATCAAATCTGACCCAGGTATCCCCCTAGTTTACACAGGATTCGCCTTATTAATGTTAGGCGCAACCATGAGTTATTTCTCTCACTCCCAAATTTGGGCGTTAAAAACAGGCGATCGCTTGTATATTGGTGGTAAGACTAACCGCGCCCAAGTCGCATTTGAACAAGAAGTATTAGAGATATTAGATAACCTGAGTTCTGAATCTGGAGTTTAACGCGAAGGTTAGCGCAGAGGTACGCAGAGAGTTTTTCCTCTGCGTCTACATCTATTTCTGATGACGCACTTCTACTACAGTATGGACATTACCACGGGGAGTAAAATCTGCCTTGACTGTGACTTCTAAGGGGTCACAAGCAGCCACAAAATCATCTAAAATTTGATTTGCAGATTCTTCATGAGAAATATAGCGATCGCGATAACTATTAATATACAGCTTCAAAGCCTTCAATTCTACCACACGCTGATCAGGCATATAGGTAATATAAATCGTCGCAAAATCAGGATAACCAGAAAATGGACACTTACAAGTAAATTCCGGTAAAGAAATACTCACATCATATCGCCTACCCACACGCGGATTAGGAAAAGTAATTAACTTACCCTCTGTAATCTCACGTTCACCATACTTCATCTCAGGAGAAGAATCGCTCATACTTACTTAAATATATAACTTTTTAAATCCAAAAAACTCTGCGTACCTTGGCGTTAACCTTAGCGCCCCTCTGCGTTTAAAACCTCTCCTCTTCTTCCTGTTCCCAATCAGGACAATTTTTATCATCCCACCCATGAGGATGCATACCACAGACTAACAGATTACCACCATACACTTGACCGTGGTAGTGATGACAACCTACACAAGCAGCATTTTTTTCTAAAGTCGGTTCAACCCCGTAAGGAAAACCAGGATCTGAATCTCCCACAAAATCTTCCAGTTCCCAGTAAACTTCCAAAATTGTGTCGTCGGTTAGTTCCTGTAAATACTGGTCAATTTCAGTGACTATAGAATTTTGGACTTGATCGGAAAATTCTTCCGTTAGTTCAAAAAATACATCTACCATTTCACTCATTCCTAAGAAAAAGCGTTCTACTTCATCAGCTACGGTTTCGACCATTTCCGCTAAATCTTTTTGCCATTGTTCCATAAACCTACGCCCTTACTGGATATAAACAGGACGCTTAGTGCTATCAGGCTTGCAGCACTATACTACATCCCAGGCAATGTATTTTATCAACTTTCTGCACATAACAGTATACCTATATGCGGCTGAATGCACAAACACAAGGTGAAAATTTACTTTTTACTTATCGTGTTGCAGGTCTTGTAACTCTTTTTGCAGTTGTAGCACTTGTTCGCGCAAGTGATCAACATTATCTTTTGATGAATCTTGTGACTTGGGGGAATCTTTGACAGTTCCCGTTTCATCTTCTTCTAAAATTTCAATGCGGCGAGGTTCAGAAGTTGGTGATTTCTCTGGGGTTTCACTGGGTTTTGGCGGCTGTTGAGCTTGCTTCATCATATCCTCGACGAAACGGCGGGCTTCTTCTGTGTTCATTTCGCCCTTTGCCACCATTTCATCCGCTAGTTTTTGGACTTGCGATCGCAGTTCGCCCAACTTCCCTCCTGCTTTCTCACCTGCGTAAGAAGCTAACCCGACACCGAGGTAAAAAGCTTTTTGAACAAAATCTCCTAAACCAGGCATTGCTGCTGACCGCTCCTAACAAAATAGGGCGACCCGGAGACTACGCCTACTATAAGCATCCCGTATTGCTGCCACCTTCCGGTTCTGACAAGATTTGGGCGTTACAGCCGCGTAGATCCAGGTCTAAAAATCAGTATAACATGAAAACTCGGTAAGTGTGTGTTACTCCACAACAATTTTCCATTCATAAAGCTGATAACTCACACAATCGTTCTGTACCAATGGATCAAGAGCCACAATTGCTTGGGCTTCATCCATAGAAGCCGCCTCAAATATCAACATTCCGCCCATATCTCCTGCCCAATAGCCTGTTCTGGCTTTGTGTCCTTTGGCAATCAAATCTTCCACATAGGCTTTGTGGGCGGGTACGTATTGGTCAAAAATCGGTTTATCGACTTTACCTGCTTCAATTTTCACAAATAAGGGCATTTCCTCGCAACCTCTCAATTTTTAGCTTAAACAGCAAGAAGCCTCTCACTTAACACGATAGCGGAAGTGATGAGATGAATTGCGCGTGAATTGACGACAGTCTCCCGACCAATGCGACAGCGAGGAAGGGAGACACGGAGGAAACGAGCAAAATATTTTAAATTTGGTATAATAGATTTGGTTGACTTCACCCATATTGGTGTCTGATAAGCCTCTGTCCAATAGCATTACGATTATTGGTAAGCGACTCCGTTGCACAGCATAGAAGCAAGTAGGCACATCTTGATTAATACAGATCACCTCCGGGTTTGTCCTATAGCGCGAATAAGCCAGCATCTCATCCAGGACAGTAAAATTTGTAGGGTACAAGGTAAGAAATTGCATAGTCTGCGGAGGGGCTTCTCGTGGACTTAAAACAAAGCTCAGTCAATGTCTTCATAGAAGAGTCGCTGAGAAGCCTACACTGTATGCTTGCATCAGTGTAGGAGTATGTCACTAAGTAGGTCAACCTAATTAAACATAAAACCTTGACGCTATAGATCCCCGACTTCTTTGAGAAGTCGGGGATCTGGATATTACGTTTTTTAAGTTTGAGCTACTTAACTATACATATATATTTGTAATACTCTTGAGGTTTCGCTGTTCAACATAAACTCAGATGAGCCGTTTTTTTATCGCCCTTTTACCACCACAGCAGATTCAGGACTACGCTAACGAGATTAAACAGCACTTCGCTGACCATTATGCCAGTCGTGGGGCGCAAAAGTCACCGCCTCATATTACCTTGCAACCCCCTTTTGAATGGTCAGATGCTCATGTTCCACAGCTAGAAGCATCCCTGAAAGAGTTTGCTAGCACACAACAGCCAATACCAATTACACTCAACGGTTATGCAGCCTTTCCTCCCCGTGTTATATACATAAATGTTGTTAAAAGTCAAGCACTTTTGACCTTGCAAGCTGATTTAATGGGTTATGTAGAAAATCACTTAGAAATTGTCGATAAAACATCTCAAACTCGCCCTTTTACACCCCATTTAACTGTGGCTTTTCGGGATTTAACAAAGCAGAATTTTAGACTTGCTTGGCCGGAATTTGTCCAACGTTCGTTAAATTTTGATTTTACTGCTGAGAAGTTAACGCTGCTGCTACATGACGGTCAGCGTTGGAATATCAAAACAGAATTTGCTTTCTGCTCAAATCTCTAGGAATTTTTGTAGTGATATCCTGGATAGGAACTGCGATCGCTCTTGATAGCGTTTCCTCGACTGCTGATGTATGGATTTATCCGTCGGGTCAATCCAAAATCTAACATCCCAAATCCAAAATTGTATGACTCGCGCAATTGACAAGAACGGCCAGCTAGATACACAAGCCTGGAAGCTGCTGGAAGAATCCATAATTTATTACCAAGGTCAACCCATTGGTACAATAGCCGCCCATGATCCAGAATTAGACGCACTCAATTATGATCAGTGCTTTTTCCGTGATTTTGTGCCTTCGGCTTTGGTGTTTCTGATCGCGGGTAAACCAGATATCGTCCGTAACTTCTTAGTAGAAACACTGAAATTACAAAGTCATGAAAAGCAAATGGACTGCTTTGAACCCGGTGCAGGATTAATGCCTGCTAGTTTTAAAGTAGAACACAATGGCGATGAAGAATTTTTAGTAGCTGATTTTGGAGAACAGGCGATCGCTCGCGTTCCTCCTATAGACTCTTGTATGTGGTGGATTATCCTCCTCCGGGCTTATGAAAAAGCTACAGGCGATGTGGAACTGGCGCGTCAGCCAGAATTTCAAGTGGGAATCAAGTTAATTCTGGATCTTTGTTTGGTGCATCGGTTTTCCATGTACCCGACAATCTTGGTTCCCGATGGCGCGTTTATGATTGATCGCCGCATGGGAGTCTACGAACATCCACTAGAAATACAAGTACTATTTTATGCTGCTCTCATTGCCTCCCGTGAATTGTTGTTACCAAATGAAGATAGTGCTACTTACATCACTAAGGTGAATGGGCGATTAGGCGCATTGAAATATCACGTCCGCAACTATTATTGGATCGACCTCCAGCGATTGAGCGAAATTTATCGCTATAAAGGTGACGAGTTTGGTAAAGAAGTCGCCAACAAGTTCAATATTTACCCAGAATCAATTCCCCATTGGTTAACCGAGTGGCTACCTGAAGAAGGAGGCTATTTAGCGGGGAATCTTGGACCTGGAAGGATGGATTTTCGCTTTTTTGCTTTAGGAAATCTCATGGCCATTTTGTCTTCCTTAGCCAGCGATGCTGAATCTGAAAGCATCATGAATTTATTTGCTGAACGCTGGCACGATTTAATGGGTTATATGCCTGTTAAAATCTGTTATCCGGCTTTAGAAGGTTTAGAGTGGCGCATGACTACCGGCTGTGACCCCAAAAATACCGCTTGGTCTTATCATAATGGCGGTAACTGGCCGGTTTTGCTGTGGTTATTTGTGGCAGCGGCTCAAAAAATCGGTCGCCCAGAACTGGCCGAAAAGGCGATCGCTATTGTGGAAAAAAGGTTAATTAACGATAAATTCCCCGAATATTACGATGGTAAAAATGGTCGTCTGATTGGCAGAGAAGCCCGACTGTATCAAACTTGGAGTATCGCCGGATTAATCGCCGCCAAAGAGTTCATGGCTAACCCTGACCATTTAAAACTCATCAGTTTTGCAGAAATTAGCGATAGTTTAGGTTGTAGCCTTTAATATTCCCCATTCCCTACTCCCTACTCACCACTCCCCATTCCCCACTCCCCACTCCCCATTCCCTACTCCCTACTCCCCACTTTGCTACATTAAAAAACGTGTTTCTCCTGTTGAAAAAATTAATATAATGCTCTTATTATGAGCAGCTACCAATCTTTAAACAAATCCGATACCAACAACCGCGCGAATAGCAGCGACTGGCGGTTATTTTTACGTCTACTGCCTTACGCCCGTCGCAGTGGCAAACTGCTGACAATGGCATTAGTGCTACTTATACCGATAGCATTAGCCAACGCCATCCAACCATTGCTGATTGGACAGGCGATTTCTCTGATTCGCAATGAACCCAACACTTATGAATTTCTCAGGAATCGTCCCTTATGGCAAGGGTTAAATATCCTGCAAGTATTAATCTTGATTGCCATTGTGATCCGACTGATATTAACTGGTGTTCAGGGTTATCTACTACAGAAGCTAGGGCAGAAAATCACAGCAGCAATTCGCCAGGATTTATTTCATCATGTCACATCTTTAGCGGTGCGTTTTTTTGACCGCACACCCATAGGTAAATTAATTACTCGACTCACCAGCGATGTGGAAGTCTTGGGAGATGTATTTTCTACTGGGGCGATTGGCATTATTTCCAATGTCTTGACCATGCTGGTGATCATCGGGATCATGCTTTCCATTGAATGGAAACTCGCTTGCTTGCTGCTAGTGATGCTGCTGCCAATTACTTGGTTGATTATTTACTTTCAGCAACAGTACCGCAAAGCCAATTACAAAGCACGGGAAGAACTTTCTGGCTTAAATTCACAGTTACAAGAAAATGTCGTGGGGATGAACATCGTACAGTTATTCCGACGAGAAAGTTTTAATGCTAACTTGTTTCGCCACGCTAACGAACGTTACACCAAGCAAGTAGATCAAACTATTGTTTATGATTCGGCTGTTTCAGCCACTCTGGAATGGATCGGGCTAGTGGCGATCGCCGGCGTACTTTTACTAGGTGGTTGGTTACTTTTAGATCAAGCCCTCACCTTTGGGGTATTAGCTGCATTTATTTTATATGCCCAGCGATTATTTGACCCTTTAAGGGATTTTGCCGAAAAATTCACCGTCATTCAAGCTGGTTTTACTGCCATTGAACGGATTACCGACATTCTCGATGAACCCATAGAAATCCGTGATGGTACTAATCCTCGCTTTTCCATCTTTGATTCCAATTTCGGCTACATAGACGAAATAGTTAATAGTATGGAATCCCAAGATTTCGATCCGACTCCAGAATTAGGAGAAATTCGGTTTGAACACGTCTGGTTTGCCTACAAAGACGATGATTATGTGATTAAAGACTTAGACTTCGTGATTCATCCTGGGGAAAAAATCGCCTTAGTCGGTCCCACAGGTGCGGGAAAAAGTTCGATTATTCGGCTTTTATGTCGTCTTTATGAACCCACTCAAGGACGCATTTTAGTAGATGGTATAGATATCCGGGAGTTACCACAAGCAGACTTACGCCGCTATATGGCAGTAATTTTGCAAGAAGGCTTTTTGTTTGCTGGTGATGTCAAAAGCAATATTACTTTAGGCGACCATTACACCCTTGAGGAAATTCAACAAGCTGCTAATAAAACAAATGTGGGTGAGTTTATTGAAAATTTACCCCAAGGCTATGATACTCAACTGCGACAACGAGGTACAAATATTTCTAGTGGACAAAAGCAACTTTTAGCCTTTGCCCGTGCCGCAATTCGCAATCCGCAAATTTTAGTGCTAGATGAAGCTACTGCTAGTTTAGATGTGAGTACAGAAACTTTAGTACAAGAAGCATTAAATCAACTTTTAGTGAAACGTACTGCCATTATTATCGCTCACCGCTTGTCTACAATTCGCAATGTAAATCGAATTTTTGTGTTGAAACGAGGTGAATTAATCGAAGCAGGAAGTCATGAACAATTGTTAGAAAAAGGGGGACTATATGCAACTTTACACAATTTGCAAATGTTGGGTTCTTAAACCCAGAGGGGCGCTGAGGTAACGCTAAGTAACGCTGAGGTTTTTTGAGTAAAGTTTGGCATGATTTTGGGCTTGTTTTGTAATGGCTTTTTAGTTACTGCAAGTTGCTACTTTCTTACAGACAAGCCCGATACTCTCTACAGCATATTTGACAAATACGGAATTTTCTTTGGAACTACAAGAACCTTTGATTTCTAGTGTCTTGGTGGTATCTTTAACGAGTTTTGCTTGATAAATAGACAGAGAACCACAGGGTTCTTCCACACTTAATTCAGCTAATATTGTATTGTTATCTAAACTTTGCTGAAGAATTTTTCCCGACACTTTGTAATTAAACCAGTTCCAGCCGTGGTGCAGCATTAGTTCTCTTTCTAATATTTGCACGCAAGTTGGGAGAATTCCCCAGCCTCTATACACTTTTCTCAGGCTTTGGATATCACCTGTCCGGGTCAAAATTGACCGAAATGATTCTTGATTGAGAACACCATAATATCTGCCATCTGGCAAATCTATTGCTGTTGGTGCAAATCTATGTCCACCAAAATGGGTTGATTTCCAAATTCGCACATTATCCAATTCTAAGTCAGCAATAATCGCACTAGCTTGGAAATAAAACGGACTACCATATCTCGCACAACACTGATCATGGCTACCGTGGGTACATACTAAAATATCTCTGGTGATATCTGTCTCTATTTTATGGTCGGGGATTTTGTTCGATAAACATTTTCTTACCACCCCCGCTACTTGTTCAATGTGTGGTAACTTGAACTCATGTTTTTGGTATCCATGACTCAACCCCTCTCGTTTTTGATATATCAGCAGGGTTGTGTAGTCTACTTTGTGTGAATAATTGTTAGCAATTAACAGAAATCTCACGGATAATTTAGCCCGGCGGACTTCCTCTACTAGCAGTTGTAAATTATTTGGGACCCATTTAGATTGCAAAGCATCATAAGCCCAGGGTTGAGGACATTCAACCAAAATATATGTGTCGTAATTGGTCGCACTACTAATAATATCTTCTCCTGCTTCTCGTGCATGGTCAGAACAAAAAAAAGTATTCATTGAAATTTACTCATTAGTGAATTTTATGGACAGAGAGAAATAAACGAGAATAATCTGCATTTACCTGTGAAAATAAGTAGCCACGTTATAACATCATTTTTAGTAAATTTCTTTCTCATTAATAAAATCTCCAGATTAGAGTTCACTAACCTTAAGAGAGATATTACAGTGACTTGAAACAGAGTTTTGTATTGTTTTTTATCTAGGAGGACAAAAAATTGTACTTGCTGAGATTTAGTTTGTCTGAACTTATTTTCATAGAAATAAATGACTAATCTTAAATGCAGCAAGTGCTTCATCAGAGAGATTGTTTGTTTTTGCCGATGACCATCTACGAAAATGGCTTTGTTAGTCCAATGGCTGTTCCAGGTTTCTATGACACTACTTATTTTTAATATATCAAAAAAGAAATACATATTGCAAATAATTCTCAATTAATAAGGAAAAAAATAAGACACCAAGCTAAAAGTATGATTACTTCCGGCAGATGAATGTTATCAGCAGGTTGAGTAACAAAACATGACCAGCATTGTTCTCGTTTATAAGGCTGATTTTGCCCTTTTACCTCATCTAAAGCGCTGACACTTAGATATATGCAAAGGTTTCTTAGACTAATAAATTTACTGTAACTGAATTAAATGCAAAATGCAAGTATTTTTTCATTTTTACCACTTTGGTTAATTTTTGTTTTTTCTGCAATTTTGGGGCAGTTTTAGGTTAATTAGCATTGAGTTAAGGTCAGATTTATGATCACAAGTATCGAAAGTTCCAATGTTATATATAGGGATGTTCAAATTTGGATAATTGGAATACAATTTCACTTCATAAATTTATGACTATATCAGCAATACTGAGCGAGTTTTTTCCGGTTAATTGAGGCTAAGGTCTGAGTTTTGCTTGAATTCCCAGCCCAACAATCTTGGGAGTTGTGACACATTTAACGCATAGTTACCAGTCCAGAGTAGAATTTCTAAAATTAACAAACTTTGTATCCACCAGAGTTGACTTGCAGAACCCAATAGTGTGCAACCTTCGTACATTTGCCAGATGCGGTAAGGCACATACAAGTAGGGAACCATTACCCAAACTACGTTGTGAAACAGTTTTAATGAGATGCTTTCCGAGAGGATTTGTAACCCTAACATCACAAAATACCAAGTAATTACTGATAATAAGGAAGTATAGCCCCACAATACACCCCATAATACCATTACCACCAAAGGTAGCAATACTCCCAGTATTTGTACTGTGCTAAACCAGACTTGAAACCATCTCGGAAGCGGTTCGGGAATTCTGTAGGGTTTTGCGTGTTTCCACGCCCAACCCACAACAATCAAAAAAGAGGTCGCACAGAGGAAAAACAACAGGTTTTCCAGAAATAAGTGGAGGTTAATGTTTAAGGCAGTCATGGCAATATTATCTACGTTTAGTAATCTGATGCCATACCCCTCTAGTGGTATTTTCGCAGATTAACGCCCCAACCAAGTTTTGATGATATCTAGAAGACTAGAACCACCCCAAACCACTGCAATCAAAATTGAAATGCTGGAAATTCCCCCGATGAGACAGATAACTAAACCTCCTAAGCTAATCGCACCATCATCTTCAAGTAAACCAAAGCTAGTCACGAAAACTCCGATGGCTGGGAGGGTATTGGTTCCGGGAATGGGAATAATCATGGAAATGGCCATTAAGGCGATCGCCATGCCAATGGTGACTTTACCTGGTAAAGTAGTACAAATATAGGTCAAACGCGGCCGAGCGATCGCTTCAATCTTTTGCAACCAAGGATTTCCCGCCTGCAAAAACTTCTGGACTGTTTCCAGTTTAATGGGATGATTAAGCATTTTTTGGGGTAGCCAGGGGATTTTTGCCCCGAAAATCATCTGTATAGCCAGCAAAAAAATCAGCACACCGAAAGGAGTCGAGTAACCAGGCGCAGGAACCGGTAAAGCTGAGGGAAGAGACAAAATCACCAGCAAAAACCCAAAAACTCGTTCCTGGGCTAGGAGGAGAATCTCTGCTAAAGTTACGTGTGCGGTGCGTTCTTCGTCAAAAAAATAGCGTTGTAACTCGTGGGATAGTCTAGCCATAAATTACTTAATTAACTTACCTGAACTTTTGTTTGCCGACTAGACTTAAAAAAATAACATTTTACAATTGGGTTGAGACAAAAAAATCAGGCACCACAGATAAACATTGATTTAGACACTTTAGTAGCTAATCGATGAGAATGCCAAGTGTACACCGATAAGTTTATTACAATACAATAGTTAAATACTCAACTTCTGGAGTTCTATTCGTGGGATTATTTGATGATTTAAGTCGGTTTCTAGAAAATCGTTTAGAAGAATTCTTGCGTAATAATCCACATTTGGAGTTAGAAGCGCTCTTAGAACAGCTGCGGCAGCAAGAAGAAGATACTTTAAAATTGATTGCAGAGTTAAAATTACAGGAGAAGCGATCGCAAGACGAAATTCTCTCTACGGCGCAAGAGATTCAGCTTTGGCATATTCGGGTTCAAAAAGCCCAAAATGCTGGTAGACAGGATTTAGCCGCCGCCGCACAGGATAGAGAAGCCGCCCTATTGCGCGAAGGAAACAAGCGTTGGGGACAAATGCAGGGCTTAAAAGAACGCATAGCCCAATCTCAAGAACTGCTGCGAAAAATTCAAGTGCGGCGACAAGAAGTGCAAGCCAAAGCCACAGAAGCCCAGACAGCCCGCACTCAAGCCCAAACTCAGCAGCGCATAGAAACAGATGGCTGGTGGAATCCCACTAGCAGTTATACCAGTGGATTGGACGATTTGGAAGAAAAATTTCGCCGTTGGGAAACTCAAGATGAGTTGGAACAAATGAAGCGTAATTTGGGAAAATGATTTGGGTGTCGTTATCAGTGAACATTAATCAGTTCACTGATGAGCTATTACACAATCGAATTAAATTATATTTAACCTATTTTTAAGATTATTTTTTGGCATTTCACATTAAGAAAATCTCACATATAAATTATAGAAATTTTATTTAATTTCTTAACTCAGCTTTTGTTTACTGATAAACTTACTATAGCAGTCCTAATTCACTTGTGAACTTCTTTCCTTCTTCTCTTGGCGAGCTTGGCGACTTGGCGGTTGGATAAATTCATAACTCAAATAGGAGTCCTATATAAGTAGACTTTAATATCTTCTTTCTGTTTGTCTACCCGCTATTTTTTGTGATTGCCGCAGTATTTTCTAGACGTTACAAATAAGCACTGAGGCATGGAATCTAGTATATTTTTAGATGTTTTAGCCAGCCTGCAAAAATTGTTTGTAGGTTACATTCCCGCCGCAGTTTTAGGTAGTTTATTGGGATATTTGATAGGGATAAATACCCCAATTTATCAAATATTAAAGCGGTTATTTCAGATACCCCATAGTATCCCTCCTATAGCCTTGCTACCTATTGCCCTCGTAATCTTTGAAGATAACACTGAACCAGCAACTATAGTTATCGTTTTTTTTGGCACTCTCTGGTCGATGATTATTCATACCGCCATAGGTATGCAACATTTTCGCAGACAAAGAAACAATTTTCGAGCCGCTATATTTCATCTATTTCATGCTTGGAAAGTTGGCATTTGGATCGCATGGTTTACAGTAATTGCTACCGAAATGTTGATCGGACCCAAAGGATTAGGATTTGTAATTTGGAGTGCTTATAAAGCTGGCAATGCTAATTCCCTCATTGAAGTGGTACTTTACATTGGGATTATTGGTTTGTTGCTGGATCAGTTACTAGATTTTACAGGAAATCTACTGTCGCAGATTGTTTCAGATGGCAAAAAACCTTCCTAAATTTTTGGTAGATATCATCTAGGATTGCGGATAGCACCCCGCCAGTTAATTGTTTGTTTTGCGGAACGTTCTCCCAAAGTGCGGGTAGCTACCACCTCAATATCAACTTTTACCCCAGGGCGTAGGGCATCATTAGGAATTTTTAGCTGCCCCAAAGCTAAGATAAAACGGTTATGGTCACGGGTGACAAGTTGATTGGGAATATTTCCTTCGTATACGGTTTTGTAATATTCACCAAATCTATCTTGCGCCCGGAATTTTACCTGGAATTGAGTTTGAATTGTTGCTGATTTCGCTGCCAAATCGACAATATTTAATTTGAGGTTTTCCCCAGCCTCGGCAAACTCTGCTACTGCTAATCGCGTTACATCTTTTTGGGAAATGGCATGATTAACAGTAAATGTGGTGAAGTTAGCTTCAGTGTTAGAACTACCTTCAACCCATAAATCATCAGCAAAGGTAACTTCTACTCGTTCACTGTCAGTTAAACTTGCGCTTACAGATTGATTGTTAAAACTAGCAATGGGTTGTTGTTCTTGCCAAACTAATTGAAAGGTTTTTTCCAGGCGTTGTGCAAATTCTCGGTACTCATCGGCAATTACAGAACCTGGAGCTAGTAGAGAATTTGCCCCCCGGCGGAGGTTCCACTTGTTTTTGGAAAGGTTGAATTGTTGACCTACCAGTTGAGAAATTGGTAATTTCACAGTTGGATTATCGGCTGCTAAGGGTTAATCAATAGCACTCAATAAGCTAACAATTACTCACTTTTCCTCACTTTCCTTGACAAGCCGCGAATAAGCTCACGCATTACATCAGTTTTAGTTCTTGCCACCTGCTCACAGTACGCCTCCAGCCAATCTAGTTCTTGTTGTGGAATCCTGATTGTTATTCGTCTTTCGTCTTTCATCGTCTGCTAATATGCTGTACAATAAGTAGATGATACTAGGATTTAAGACAGAACTCAAATTAAACAATAATCACCGCACTGAACTATTGAAACACTGTGGCGTAGCTCGTCACGCTTGGAACTGGGGACTAGCTTTAACCAAGCAAATACTCGACCACAATAAAGCCAATCCAGAGGAGAAAATTAAATTTCCCTCTGCGATTGACTTGCATAAGTGGTTGGTAGCATTGGTAAAGCCTGAGAACCCTTGGTACTTTGAAGTATCAAAGTGTGCGCCGCAATATGCACTGCGTAGGCTCAAAACAGCCTGGGATAGATGCTTTAAAAAAGTATCAGGCGCTCCCAAGTTCAAGAAGAAAGGAAAATCTGACTCATTTGAGTTAGACGGAACAATTAAAATTCGTGGTACTCACAAAATCCAAGTTCCCAAGTTAGGCGTACTGAAAACATACGAGAGATTGCCCCAGGTTCAGCCTAAGTCCGTGACCATTAGTCGCACTGCTGACCGTTGGTATATCTCGTTTCGGATTGAGGTAGAGCCGACAGACACGCATTCGCTAGTTGACGTTGTAGGCGTTGACTTGGGTGTTAAATATCTTGCTACGTTATCGACTGGAGAAGTGTTTGAAGGCGCGAAATCATACCGCACTTTAGAGACCAAACTATCTAGACTGCAATGGATAAACCGCCATAAGGTTAAAGGTTCCGCTAACTGGAAAAAAGCGCAATCTAAAATTGCACGACTACACCAACGCATTGCTAATATCCGCAAAGATACATTACATAAACTCACTACTTATCTAGCCAAGAACCACGGCACTGTAGTAATTGAGGATCTAAATGTGTCTGGGATGATGGCGAACAGGAAACTAGCTAAGGCCATCGCTGACATGGGATTTTATGAGTTTCGTCATCAGTTAGAGTACAAAACTAAACTCTATGGCAGTGAGTTGGTAGTAGTTGATAGATGGTATCCCAGCAGCAAAACTTGCTCCCACTGTGGAGTCAAGAAAGAATCTCTATCACTCAAAGAACGTGTATTCAAGTGTGAACATTGCGGGTTTGAATGTGACAGGGATCTAAACGCGGCAATTAATCTCAAAAACGCGGCGAGTCACGCCGTGTCAGCTTGTGGACTGGTGAGTGCCGACACTGCCAGGATGAAGCAAGAAGATTTCAGTTTGTTAGCAAACGTTAGTAAATTATGAACGGCAGGTAACAAGGTAGTAAATAGGCTGAATGTGAGTAAAAGTGTCAGCTTACGCCTAAAACTTCTGTGCATCAGGGTAAACCTCAATTGCTTCCATCAGTCTTGACGCTGATGTTCCCAAATTTGCTCCCAATTTATACTTAGAAATGGGGATTTAATAAAATATAGAACCTCACCCCCAGCCCCTCTCCTTCTCCCAAAGGGAGACGCTACGCGAAAGCAAGGAGAGGGGAGATTTTGGCACAACTCAAAGGCGGGATGAGATAAAAAAAGTGGCTCTGTTATATACAGAACCACTCACGCTTACAAAAAATTATTTGTCTAACTTAGCACAGCACGGCGTAAATAAGTCCATTATTTCCAGTCAATAAAAAGCTTATAGAATAAACTTTTTGACTTCCGCCTTGCGGTGTTAGCGCACTCCGCCATGAGTAGCAACAGTATCAATGGGTTTCATTAAGTACAACCGCAGGAACTGCCAAGCATGAGAGAGATAAATTGGCGCTTTTTGGAAGAATTGCAGGAATTTGGGAGTTTTAGAGTTGGCGATCGCAGCCAATTTTTCGTTATTCTGAATACAAGTATCTAAACGCTGATAAAATTCAGGATTTTCTACATCCAGCATCAAAGGAAAGACTCTACCCGCATTTTCATTAGTCTTTTTAATTACATGGATGTCGTATTCTCGCGCATCTAATCCCAGGGAAGCATAAAAATCTTTACGCTGGATGTCATTGAGATACATTGTGGCAAATACTGACAACAGGAAGAAGCGACTCCAAAGTTTTGCCTTCCAATCATTCAACATTTGTGGCTGGGATCTCATAATCGCGTCAAAGAAATCTCCATGACGGTTTTCATCTTGACACCAGTTTTCAAAGAACCGGAAAATTGGGTAAATTCTATCTTCAGGATGTGCTTCTAAATGACGATAAATGGTGATGTAGCGCCAATAACCAATTTTTTCTGAAAGATAAGTAGCGTAGAAGATGAATTTTGGCTTAAAGAAGGTATAGGAGCGACTCTTGGTCAAAAAGCCTAAATCTAGCGACAGATTGAAGTCTGACATCGCTTTGTTCAAAAAGCCTGCATGACGAGCTTCATCTCGTGACATGAGGTTGAAGCATTCAGCTAATAATGGGCTGTTTCCCTTCAAACGACGACCCAGTTCTTTATACAGCAAAAATCCGGAAAATTCGGCTGTGCAAGAACGTTCGAGGAATTCTACAAATAACTGGCGAGTTTCTCCATCAATGTGATCCCAGGATTGCTCAAACTCGGCATCTCTCACGAAGTGATGGCGGTTGTAGTCAACACGGAACTCTTCGAGAATGGCTTGCAACTCTTCTTCGTTGACGGATATATCCATCCGTGCCATTTCGTCAAAATCGGTGGTGTAGAACCGGGGTGTTAACAGGGTTTCTTTAGCCGGGGTTTTCACACCTGGCCGCATTTCTTCAAAGCCTGGTTTTTTGAGGGAATCTACCATGTCTTAATTGCTCTTTTGTCTTTATGATCTTGATTACACCAACAGAGCTAATACCAATTCGTAGTTCACAAAGTCAGATTCCATCAAGGTTTCGCCCTGATTGTCTCTGTGCCATTCTGTTTCCCCACGAGTATGAGGGTAATGCTCTGACAAGGCGCGGCAGACGAGAATAATTGATTTGTATAAAACTCAGTCTACCAATATGCAGCCTAGAATTTAGTATAGAAAAAGTTAAGAGTTGCAACAATATCTCAACCTGGAAGGAACCAAAAATCCAGAATCGCTAGTCAGATCAAGAATCACGCGAGGATTTTGGTGAATAAGTTTGTTAGAGTCTGGTTAGCGGTCAAAGAAGAGGAAAGGGGGCAGGGGGCCGGGTGCAGGGGAGAAGAGAAACGGTTGTTAAGTAAGGAAGTTTAAGGGACTTCCAAATAAAAAAATACTCAATCACCTAACGCAAAAAACCTCTCAAAGTCTCATAACTCTGTGTCCTCTGTGTTTGGAGTGGTAGCCTTCGGCAAGCTACGCTAACGTTTATTTGGATAATTTATTTCTTGGAAGTCCCTAAAGTAATTTCTAACTTCCCCTTGCTCCGATGCTCCCCTGCCTCTTTTGGTCAATATTCACAAAATACGCCTATTTATGTCATCAATTGTGGTTTTTATTACAATAGAAGCAAGTGATTTTTCATAATTAAATTGCTCTAGCTGATGACGCTGATTTACAAGAAAATAGCATCAACAATCCATCTTCAACAACAAGAGAAAATCCAAAGGGTTGAAAACAAGATGAATCCTGACAACAAGCAGCACAAAGACCGTCTTCTTGTTTCTTATATTTTGAGTGGAGCGTTTTTTTTCGTCGGATTAGGAGGGCTACATCGTTTATATAATGGCAAAATCGGAACTGGTCTTTTGTGGTTATTTACTTTTGGTATGTTTGGTATAGGGCAGTGTGTGGATTTGTTGCTGATCCCAAATATGGTTAATGACTACGAAGAAAACCTCAGAATTAAAGCTGGTTTATCTCCTTTGGGTGTACCTGTGAATCAACAGGCGATCGCTTCTCAAGTCTACCGCCCAACTGGTAACAAATTGATGATGGAACTGCTGCAAGCGGCAGAAAGGAAGGGCGGGAGTTTGACGGTGACTCAAGGTGTGAGTGCCACAGGCGCAGGCTTTGCAGAAGTGGAAGCTATACTCAAAGAAATGTTGAAATCAGGCTATGTCAGAATAGATAACGACCCCATTACTGGAGCCGTTATTTACTGCTTTGACGAACTTAACTAATTTCTACCTAGCCACTTTTGACCATTCAAACGCTGCACTATACCAAATACTAAAAGGTCTAGTGTAATTTTGCGCTCATCAATTAAGAATGACTCAAGTGTGCTAGGTTTTTTACCTTCGTTACAAGAAAAGCCCTTCTGCCCGGTAATACTTTCGTCTGGGAAATACACGTTAAACTGGCGCTGACCATTTTGCCAACTGCCAATAACTTGCCAGCATTCTTCGGCTGACTGAAACCCCGATATGGGAAGTTTCTGTTTCGCAAAAGCCAGCTGCAAATCTTCTACACCTTGATCCGCGATCGCCTTTTGTAAAGTTGGCAGGTAATATTGCTCCATAAACTCTACAAAGGGCTTATCTTCCAACGCTGGCGGTTTTTCCTTTTTTGCGGCTTTAGCTGCGGCTGGGGGCTTTTCTGCCTTGGGTGGGGCTGTTTTTGTTGTAGCGGCGTTGGGGTTAACTTCTGGGTTCGCTGCTTTGGGATCTGGCGTGTTGGCAGTAGGGAGGTTTGTTGCTACTGGTTCGTCAGTGCTGGGAGCATTTTCTTCGGCGACAGTGGGAGCCTGTTTGTCAACAGTGCTGGGAGCCACTTCTCCGGCTTGATTGTGATTTTTTTCTTCTGCCATGCTCAGGTCAATCCTTTGTCTAGCTTTGGGAGCGATTTTACCTTCATTTTGACATAGGAGAGCTTGGCGATCGCTGTAAACTATAAAGTGTAACTAAAACTTCGATCCCATGAAGCCTTTGCAAGACTACACCATTGTGATTCGTCCCGATGACAATGGCACATTTGTGGCTTATGTGCCAGCGATTGTTGGTTGTCACGCTTGGGGACAAACACCAGAGGCCGCCCGTACTGAACTCGTTTATGTGTTTGAAATGATTCAGGAAGAATACGAAGAACAAGGGCGTTCTTTGCCTCAAGATGTTGAACTGGTGATTGCAAATGCCAGCTAAAGCCAGTGAATTAGAACGGACGGCACGCAAACTCGGTTTTGAAAAAGTGCGACAGAAAGGCAGTCATGCTCGTTGGCAACATCCAGATGGAAGATCAACCACAATTCCTATTCATGGCAATGCTGAAATTGGTAAATGGTTGTTTTATGAAATTCTTAAACAGTTGGGTATTACTGAGGAAGAGTTTAACCAACTCCGATAAATACTGTATGCGATGCACCCCTAAATCAAAGAGTGCGATCGCCTGAATCTCAAGTCAAAACTGCTTCGTGCTACAAAACCCTTATTCTGTATCAACCACCAGCTACAGCTGGGACAATACTGACTTCATCACCATCTTTTAATGGTGTCTCTATCCCATCTAAAAAGCGGATATCTTCACTATTCACATAGAAGTTTAAAAATCGCCGGGCTTGTCCTTTTTCGTCACATAACCGGGCTTTGATTCCAGGGCAGTTTTGCTCTAGAGAATCGAATAATTCAGAAACATTACTACCACTACAGGTCAGGGTAGCTTGGTTATTTGTAAATTTTTGCAGTGCAGTGGGAACTAAAACTTTAACAGCCATAGAAGTAGAAATTTAAGAGTGAAAGGGGAGAGTTAAGAGTACAGTTAGGAGTTGAAAGTTAGGAATAAATCTCTTAACTCACAACTTCTAACTAAACGAGAACTTGTTGCCATTCCAAGCGGTCAAGTGTACGAGAGCGCTCTAAGGCACGTTCAAAGCTATCTAGTTTAGCATCAATTGTCAAAGGTTCGCCGACGTAGCCTTGGACTGCTTCTTGGGTTTTTAAACCATTACCAGTGATGTAAACTACTGTAGTTTCATCTGGGTCAATCTTGCCGGCTTCGACTAATTTTTTCAGCACAGCAATGGTTGTACCACCTGCTGTTTCTGTGAAAATGCCTTCGGTTTCTGCTAGTAGCTTGATGCCGTCAATAATTTCAGCATCATTGACTGATTCAATATTACCGCCAGTTTTCTTGGCTAGCTCAACAGCATAAATACCATCTGCGGGATTGCCAATTGCCAGTGATTTAGCAATTGTATTCGGTTTCACTGGTTTAATAAAGTCACGCCCTTCTTTAAATGCTTGGGCGATGGGTGAACAACCTTCGGGTTGAGCGCCACTGAAGCGGACATCTTTACCTTCCACCAAACCGACTTCCACAAATTCTTGGAAACCTTTATAAATTTTGGTGAATAGTGAACCAGAGGCGAGAGGAGCAACTACATGATCTGGTAGTTCCCAACCGAGTTGTTCTGCAACTTCAAAGCCTAGAGTTTTGGAACCTTCAGAATAATAAGGGCGTAAATTAATATTGACAAAACCCCAGCCGTGTGTATTAGCGACTTCCGAGCAGAGACGATTTACCTGGTCGTAGTTGCCCTTAACTGCCATCAGTGTAGGACTGTAGATTAAGCTACCCAGGATTTTACCTGCTTCTAAATCTGCGGGGATGAATACACAACAATCTAAACCGGCATGAGCTGCGATCGCAGACTGTAGAATTTGCCAAGTTACCAGTGCTAGCACAGGAAACAGTGGTAAAACCTAATTCACGCGCTCGGCTGAGAGCCACTGACACCACCCGATCTTTAAAGCTCAGGGTGGGCATATTTACAGCATCATTTTTAATATAAAGCTTATTTAAACCCAGGCGACGAGCCAGGCGATGAGAACGGACTAGGGGAGTCATCCCTGTTCCCACATCAATTACATTATCAGTTGCGACGGGCAGAAAGGGACGGTAGCGCCAAATTGAATTGGGACCGGCGGCAATTTTTTCACGCGTAATCGTCAGGCGTAACTCACTGAAATCATATTTAACTTCCAGTGGACCAAAGCATAACTCACAGACATGACTGGCTTTAAGTTCGTATTCAGTACCACATTCTTTACACTTTAAAGCTTTTAAAGTCGAAGTTGTTGATTGGGTATCTTTGGTGATTGCCTGAGTCATAAATGAAGCCTTCCCTGTTTTGTCAGTCAACTATCGCCTGATACTAACATGAGTCAAAATACTCGTCAAACATACCCGACTATTTTTGTCGGGTATTGGGGTGTAATTAATCTCACAGTTAGGTTTAACAGGGACTCAATCCCTTAGACAGAGCCGTAAATCAGGTATCACACACCATTAGTCAGAGGAGAAGCGACTTCTGAGTTCTTAGGATGGACTTGAGGACATGAAAAGCCTTGAAACCTTAAGAGTCGGGACTGATTCGGTGCGTCTCAACCTTGCTAATTCAAGGCACTTGACAGGAGCGATCGCTATGACCATGACAGGACTGGATATTTTTGATACCACAATTCAGACGACAATTCCTTGGGTAAATGACTTGTGTAATCAGCTGGGCTGGGAAAGTAAGCACCAAGTCTTTCAGGCATTACGTGCCACATTACACGCCCTGCGCGATCGCCTGACGGTCGCAGAAGCCGCACATTTAGGAGCGCAATTACCCATTCTCTTAGGGGGATTTTATTACGAAAACTGGCGACCTGGAGCTACCCCTACCAAGGAAAGGAATAAAGAAGCATTTTTACAGCATATCCGTGATTATTTTCGCAACATTGACCCCGAAGTTGATGCCGAGCGGGTTGTGCGTGCGGTATTCCAGCTACTGGCCCAACGGGTTACCAGAGGAGAAATTGATGATGTGATTAATATGTTACCGCCGGCGTTGCGAGAACTCTGGCCTGAAGAAGTCCGAGCTTAAACTTCTGATTTCTGCTGACGTTCGGATACCAGTTTTAATTCTTCTTGGTGCTGCCAAGCCCATGCTGCCAACCCAGCAATTGGTTCAATCAATTTTTCCCCAAAGGGCGTGAGGTCATATTCCACCTTGGGCGGCACAATCGGGTATACGGTGCGATTAACAACACCAGCTGACTCCAACCTTCTCAGGGTTTGTGTCAGCATTTTTTTGGATATTTTAGGAATTTGACGTTGAAACTCAGTATATCGCTTAGTACCAGAAGATAGGAGATACAGTACTGGCGGTGTCCATTTATCTCCGACTAAATCAAGCATTTGCCGCACAGGGCAGTCTGCGCTTAGGAGTATTTGCCGATTGTTAGGAACCATGAGGTAACTATATCACCTGGAAGTTCCTTCTTGTAAAGAAGAATCCAAATCAGGCACACTGCTCTAGTTAGTGAAAATGGAGCGATTTGGATGAAACCGTTAGAAAACAAAGTTGCCCTGGTGACTGGTGGTACTTCTGGCATTGGGCGTACTACTGCGATCGCTTTAGCTGATGCTGGGGCCAAAGTTGTTGTAGTCGGACGGCGGGAAGAAGAAGGCAGTGAAACCGTCAACTTGATTCATCAGGTAGGAAGTGAAGGTTTCTTTGTGAAAGCCGATGTCTCTCAAGAAGCCGACATAAAAGCAACCATTGCTGCCGTTGTCAATAAGTTTGGTAGGCTGGATATCGCCTTTAATAATGCCGGGATGCTGGGTGAAAATGCCTTGCTGGCAGAGCAAACAGAGCAAACTTATGACAGAGTTTTTGGAGTCAATGTCAAGGGAGTTTTTCTTTGCATGAAGCACGAAATTTCCCAGATGTTGGCTCAAGGCAATGGCGGCGCAATTGTCAACACATCTTCTATTAATGGTTTTCGTCCTTTAGCACCTGGCTTATCGATTTACGATGCCTCAAAAACTGCTGTAGTGATGCTGACAAAAGCCGCCGCACTAGAATATGCCTCCCAAAAAATTCGGATAAATGCGATCGCACCAGGGCCAATTGAAACGGAAATGCTCAGTCAAGCAACTGGCGGTAATACCAAAGCTTTTGAGAATTTTGTTCCCGCCGGACGTTTGGGCAAACCTGATGACATTGCTAATGCTGTGATTTGGTTGTGTTCTGATGCTACCGATTTTGTCAACGGACATACCCTAGCTGTCGATGGCGGGGTACTGGCGGCGTGATCACTGCTTTTTTTTCTCAATCTGGGTTTTCGTAAAAAAATAAATTCGGGAGCAATCATGAATCAACTAGAGAACAAAGTTGCATTAATTATTGGTGGTGCCGGCAATGTGGGAGAAGGGATTGTGAGGGCATTTCTGAAAGCAGGAGCCATCGTAGTAGTACCGTCGCGCCAAGCCGAAAAACTCGAAGAACTACGCAGTTATTTAGGTAAACTGGCTGATGGAGAGCGCTTTATTCCCATTGTCGGAGAAATTGGGCAAATTAATAGTGCCGAGAGCATTCGCGATCAACTGCTGAAACAATTTGGTCAGATTGATGCTGTAGTTGCGTCCCTTGGTGGTTGGTGGTTTGGCAACAAACCCATAACTGAAGTCTCAATCGCAGAATGGCAACAATATTTAGATAGTAATTTAACCAGTCACTTCATCGCCGCCCGAACATTTCTACCTATGCTTCAAGAACGTCAGGGTGCTAGCTACACCTTGATTGGAGGAGCCGCAGCCGAAGTCCCCATTGCCAATGTCAGCCCTGTGAGCATTCCTGCGGCTGGACAGCTGATGCTGGCTCAGGTGTTGATGGCGGAAAATAAGGGTAAAGCTGTGCGAATTAACGAAGTTATTGTTCATAGCTGGGTCGCAACTCGCACCAGCAAAGACCGCAGTCAACCTACCTGGATTACTGCTGATGATATTGGCGAATTTACAGCTTGGCTGGCTTCTGACGCAGCATCTATGGTGAATAGTAGTCTCCTACGCTTGTATGAAAAACCTGCCACTTCAGCTTAATACTTAGAGCTAAATTGGTAAAAAAGCGGTTGGTACATTGAACCAACTGCTTTTTAATGTCGCTAAAATTGTGGATATAATTTGTCAACTCACTCTAACTCTCATGACTACAGTTAGCGAATATTTATTTCACCGATTAGAAAGCTTAGGTGTCCAACATATATTTGGTGTCCCCGGAGATTATGTACTAGATTTAATGGATGTTTTAAACAAAACTGCCATTAATTTAATTTGTAATTGTAATGAATTGAATGCTGGCTATGCAGCAGATGCCTATGCACGGGTCAGGGGTTTAGGTGCTGTTTGTATTACCTATGGTGTGGGTGGCTTTAGTTTAGTTAATGCTGTAGTTGGAGCTTATGCAGAACGAGTTCCCCTGGTAGTAATTAGTGGTGCGCCTAACAGTTCGGTGAGAAAAAGTAACTTGCTGCTACACCACACCACAGGAGACTATAACCTCCAGCTTGCCATTATGGAAAAAATTACAGTTGCTGCCGTCAACCTGACTAAAGCCAGTCAAGCAGCGAGCCAAATTGATCAAACTCTGGCGGCTTGTCTGCATTACAAACGACCTGTTTATATTGAAATTCCCTTAGATTTGGTGCATCAATCTTGCACTCTGCCTGAAACTCAATTACCTTCGCCATTCAAATTAACAAATCCAGAAACATTACCAGAAGCCTTAGAAGAAGCTGTAGAAGAAGCAGTTGAATTATTAGAAAAAGCACAGCGTCCCGTCATTTTAGCCGGGGTTGAATTTAATCGCTTTCGGTTACAAAATAAACTGTTGCAACTTTTAGAAACTACTGGTTATCCCCTAGCTACAACGATGCTGGGTAAATCTTGTATTTCCGAGATGCACCCGCAATTTATTGGTAACTATGTAGGGGCTTTGAGTCGAGATGATGTCTGTCAACGCATCGAAACGGCTGACTGTATTTTGTGTCTGGGTGCGATTATGTCTGATATGAATTTGGGAGGATATACCGCTAACCTGGATGAGCGCAAGTTAATTAATGCTAACTCAGAGAAAGTCAAGATTAAACATCATTTTTATCAACCTGTTTATTTGGGAGATTTCATTGATGGTTTAATTGCCAAGTTGCGGAAAAAAGAGGCGGAAACTTTGCAAATTACCCCGGCTTCGGATGTACTTTATAAAAGTTTTATTCCCCAACCTGAAAACAAATTGACAAATCGGCGCTTTTATGAACGCATGAACCATTTTCTAGAAGATGGTTTTATTGTGATTGCTGATACTGGAGATGCAATTATCTCCACAATGGATTTATTAATGCCTCAAAAAACCGATTTTATTGGACAAGCTTTTTACTTATCCATTGGTTATTCTATTCCCGCCTGTTTGGGTGCAGCCATGGCTGATAGCCATCGCCGCCTGATGATTTTTGTGGGAGATGGCGCTTTTCAAATGACTGCTCAAGAATTATCCACCATTATCAAATACAAATTGAACCCGATTATTTTCTTAATTAATAATGATGGCTATACCATTGAGCGGGTGATTCAAGATGGACCTTATAATGATATTCAACCTTGGAAATATCATCAACTTCCCCAAATTTTTGGGGAAAGTTGGAGTTGTGAAGTGGCGACAGAAGGCGAATTAGAAGCAGCTTTATCCCAAGCAAAAGCTAATATTCACTGTGTTTCTTTTATTGAAATTCACTTTGACAGGTTTGATTGTTCTCAAGGTTTAACTCGTCTGGGTAAGGCTTTAAATGAAAAATAGCATTTTGTTCGTAGTGGGCTATTAATTGCTCTGTTACCAGTTTTTCAGGGCTTTAGCCCGACTACGAACTTTTTTAGCCGCCACTCACCGGCGGAATTAGCACAACTTCATCGCCGTTTTGCAGTAGGCTATCTGGTTCAACAAATATTAAATTAATGCCGAAACGGGTGATGTCACGCCATTGGCTGAGTTCTGGGTGTTCTGTAATCAAGCGATCGCACACTGCCTTTACTGGCGTACCATGAGGAAATTCCCGTATCAGTTCTGACACCTGATATGCTTCTTGGTACGCAGCAAATAACTTGATTTTAACCGTAAGCGTAGACTGGGACATAAAAAATAGTTTGAACTAGCAAAATCTCTAGACGCTATTTTGTATGGTTTAGTTACTAGGCTGCTGAATTTGCATTTCTTGATAAGGTGGCGAGTTTGTATCTAGTTGAATCATCTGAATGGATTTGCCATTGACCAGCAACGTGTATTCACCTTGTTGCAAGCCTTCTAAATAATATACCCCGGCGGTGTTGGTTACAGAAAAACTGCGTTTGCCTGTACCTGTTGATATGGCTTCTACTCTTGCTCCTGCTAGAGCCTTACCTTCAGCATCTGTCGCTACACCAGAAAAACTGTAAGACTGAGTTAAGGGTATCATTACACGAGTATAACTACCAGCCACTACATTGACTGCAAAAGCATCAGTTTCGGCGCGCCAGTCGGGAGGAAAACCAGCCGGGTCAATGTCAATACGATATTTTCCTGGGGTCAGGCGTAATTTAGTGCGATCGCTTCCCACTTCTGCCCGTAAACTTTTAACAGGTTGGTTATTGACTGACACCATTGCCCCTTCTGGGTCTGTATAATATTCTTCCCCTGGGTCCTGTTTACCGTTGTTATTTTTATCCAGAAATGTCTTAATTAATAAACCGCCTTGGGTACGTAAATAATTAGAACGGCGATCGCCTGGACTAATACCCCCTTGAAAGTTTAAACTAGAAACCAAATCAATACTGAAACTGGATTCATCAGAAGTTAACGATACGCCCTGATAACGTCCCCGTAATAACACACCCGGTATGACTGTCGTTCCCAAAGAAGCCACTAAGCCGTTACCCTGTGAACCCATACCGTAACCTGCTTGTGCTTCCCAGAAATAGTTACCATCACTAGCTCTATCATCAGAACGATATCGCCAACCCATAGTTAATAAATTGTCACCGCTATTTTGAGCGCGGGTTTCGTAATTTAACAACAACGAATGTCCCAAATTAAAGAACCTGCTCCGAGACAAGTTATAACTCAGTTCGGAAAAAGTCCCAACCTCATTACCTCGCTGGTTCAGTTCCAGTTGACCGAAACGTTGCAGTAAATTCCAGCGAAAATTACTTTCAGTATCTAGACTAGCACGAACGAAGGCAAAGAAATTTCTCCGACTATAATTAGCTTGAAAACCCGCAGATGTGGGGTTACGACTGTCAGTAGTTGCAAATAAGCTCAAACCACGGACAACATTCCAGTTAACATTAAAACGATTAGAAAAGCGGTCACTGCTAAATGTCGCTCTTAAATTTTTAGTGGGTTCATAACGAATATTAGCAATTAAATCTAAATCCTCACCACCGAGGGCGGAAACAGCAACCTCTAAGGGAAAATTATCGGGACGATAGAATAATTCTGCTAAACCTTGAAACGATTCATCATACACACCACCCAAACCCAATGTCAGGTTTTCTGATAAACCCCAACGTCCGGCTACACCACCGCGAAATTCCGAAAAATCACCCAATAAACTGGTATTTAAAGCACTAGTAACTTCGCGCCGCAAACCACCAGAAACAATCCAAGCAGAAGCACCAGCCGGAATTTGTCCCGGTACTGTGGAAAAACTAGCATCACGAATTTCTGGTGCTGCTGTCAATCTGCCTTCAGGATAAATCAAAACTTGGTAATTAGAGTTAAAAGAAATGTCATTATTTTTAACATCTTCAAAGCGGTAAATTCCCGAAGAATCAACAAAAATTTCGCCAAGAATTCTATTACCAAAACCTTGGAGTAATTGTACTAAACTACCTGGTTCAGTTCTCCCGGTAATTGTCCGCCCAATTTGGGATGATTGTAACCTTTGGCGCGGGTCAGAACTTCCAGCATAAAAGTTTTGTGGTGGTGTAAAACCTTGGCGTTGAATGTAGGTGAATCCCCAATAGTCACTGGTTCCTGAACTTTGCCAAAAAGTCGGTTGTGAACCCAGAAATAAATCAGCTTGATTAGTTTGTCGGAGAAACTGCGCCTCGGAAATGCTCCATTGCTCAAAACTACCAAGTTGTGGTTGATTTGTGCGAATAAACCAAGAACCATCAAAAATCGTCCCCACAGCCAAAAAATCCCCGGAAAAATCTGTGGATGTGTTGGCGGAACCACTAGCAAATATTCTTTGTTCTGCTGCTGCAATATTGAATTTTTCTGGGTTGATTTCTGTTAACCCATCGAAGATTAAAGGTAGTTCTGAGTCGCCAATATTCCGCCTAGAGAAGTTTAACCAGGGAACTTCTAAAACAACCGCATATTCAACAATATCAAAAGTGGCATCTACCCCAAATAAATTTCGTAAATCAGCAACAGAAAAGACTAAACCTAATTCAGGATCATTCAGCAATGTTTGGGGATTTATGCGCGTAACAATTCCAGGCGATCGCACTTCTAATTGACCATCAGCTAAAGTCGTAACATTTAATCTTAAAACCTGAATAACTGTATCGTAAGGTAATAGCCAATTTTCAAAATTAATCGCCTGAGAACCATCTTCTTTGCCCCGAACTAAAACCCCAGAAATAACATTACGATTACCGACATTTATCCCCACAGGAAATGTCGTAAATTCCTCAAATTTCTCAGGCAATTGGGCAGTAATGTCTGTTGGGTTACTATTAGCATTGACTGGGTTTATGCTAATTGGACAAATGTAGGCGATCGCTATTAGAAAATAGCCGCCGATTTGGCATATTTTGTTTTTCATATTGCTACAAAGGTGCAAAAATTTAAATATCTATTTTTTCTAAATAACTATAAAAATACAATTTTTAAAACAAAAATTATATTAATAACATTGACTCTAAAAATTGATAAATGTATATTCCTAATTCCTGGTAAAATTAAAGTATTTTGGGATTAGCAACTGATTGACGGTTACTATAAATTTTCTAATTCTATCAGCCATATCATACCCCCTCCTCGCCTGCGGGGAGGGGTTGGGGGTGGGGTTCTAAACTTTATTTAGACCATTTATCGAGGAACGGTAAAATTTAACTTAAAAGGCAATTGACTTCTACTTTTACCTTCATCCCAAACCAATTCACCACTCAGTTGATAATTACCAGGAATCAGAGATGCATCATCTTTACTGCGATAATCTAATGACAAATTACGTTCATTTTCTGCAATAATAGAAATAGATTCTATTTCTCCCGTTTTCACCACCGTATTTCCACGCTGCAACTTCCAAGAAACACTAGGACGAGCCGATGCTTTACCAGTATTACGAATATTGAGTGTCACCATCTCTTGCTTCGAGTCAAAACTAGCATTATCCACCGTTAACTTAGGAGACGCATTACCTTTAGTTACGTAAACAGTTACACCCACACGAGTTGCTAAAGTAACCGTTGCGCCACTACTATCTTTTTGTTCAGTTAAAGTTTCATTAAATACAGCTGCCCGATATTCACCATCGGGTAAATTAGGAGCCAAGCGAGAAATTATCCGCACCCGTCGAGTTTGTCTGGGTTGAATAGTTAACTCACGAGGCGAGAATTGCAGATATGGCGTGAGGTTATTGGGAGTATCAGCAGGTAAAGTTTCAAAACCTGTATTAGGGTTGTAAGTGAAAGGTTCAGCATAAACACGAACACGAGATGGACTATCACTCATATTAGTAATAGAAACCATACCTTGAGCTTGTCCCCGTTGTGCTTGAGTTTCAATGACTAACGGTGAAACCTTTACTTGTGCTTTTGCAACACTAGGAAATAACAACAACGCCGATAAAGCCAAGCCAAAAGCAGCTTGTGAAACGCCAGAAACTTGATTAACTCTCTTCTTTAATAAATTCATTTTTAGTGAACTAAAGTATTTGTAGTCGAACAGTATATTTATAAGTACCTGCTCTCAAAGGAACAACGTTATTTACAGACATATCAACCTTAAGCACCGTTTTACCAGGAGACAAAATCAAAGGAACGAGATTAGTAGTAGATTGACCATTAGATAAATTTGTGACAGTTGCTAAAGCAGGTACAGTGGTAATTCCTTCATTTTGAATTGGAGGTAAAACGGTTAATTGACCGCCCAAAATATCACAGTTAACAGCAACCTCCACAGAAGAACTTCCAGACTCCCCAGAACTGACTAAACTTGTTGCTAGAGGTGAGCCGACGCTGACTAATTGACCAGAGTTAAATTCTTCAAAAGTGCAAGCTGCTAACGCACGGGGAGCTAAAATCAGATTAGCTGCTAAAATTCCCCCGGTAACTAATAGCATTTTGCCTAATCTGTGCAAGACATGACCATTATTAATGTTTTTGCTAAATAGATTACTGCTATCGGGGGCATTCCAATTTGGTAAAAATATAGAAAACCGAGGCAAAAAACCGATTAAATCCTCTTTCCTTGGCGTTCTTTGCGTCTTGGCGGTTCGTTTTTTCATTCTTCTGTCAGCCAAAATCCCATAAATTAAACTTGCACATTTGGGATACTCCCATGCAAAATTTTCAATATTGCCCAGATAAAGAAGTGTAGGTGGGGTATCTGGTAATTAATCTTCTCTATTACCACAGGGGGAAAATTTCTTGCCGCCAGATGAGATATGATAGCGGCAAGAGATCAGGGAATATTCTTGAACTTACCTCAGAGTAAGATTCTAATCGGGTACAGCAGTTACAGTCACAGAATAACTGTAAGCACCAGCTGGCAAGCCGCCTGCAAGAGTTGCTGTCATATCTACATCAGCGACTACTGGTAAGCCAGGAAAGACTAATGTCAGAATGTCAGCAGCAATACCGGAAATACTGTTACCGCCAACTGTTAATGTTGACGCTAATACTGCACTATCTGCGTCTGTGGGAACAGTAACGATAACAGGTTGAGCAACACTAACATCAGTATTACCACTGCAATTAATAGTGACTGTACCACTAGTAGCACCAGTACCTTCACTAGAGCTGAGAGCAGTGTCGCCTGCATTAGGAACCAAAACACCTGGCGTAGGAATTAAAATACATGAAGTACCGACAATCCCAGCAAAGGGGACATCAGCAGTTTGTGCTTTAGCGCTAGAAGCAAAACCCAAAGTACCAGCCAAAATCAAAGCAGAAACGCACAAAGAACGACGCAACATAGTGATATCCTTACAAAGTAGATGGTTTTGTAGTAAAAACCGAAAAAGTAAACAGGTTAGGTTTCAATAGCCAAATTGAGATCAACGTGTAGCTATCCACTTCTACACGCAACCTGTATTTTATACGTGCATTTGCTGTTGCCAAAACAGCAAATGTGCATTTTCAATTAATTTCTCAGATTGAGTAATCAATGAAATTAATCTATGCAATGTGTTGAATTAGTTTGAATTACCAAATAATCAGCGACACACACTGGTTGAACGACTAACCTCCATACACAATAACCAGCAAAAAATACAATTACCTCAGTATCAACACTTAACTATTTTAGGCTAATGAAAAGTGCTGGAAGCTAGGGGAAAAAGATTTTTTCGTAATAAAAGCTACTTACAATGCTAGCCGTATGACTAAAAACCCGATAAAAGCGTTAGTAATTTCTGATAGTCCAATTGCACTTATATGATAAAACACTTGATCCTACGGATAAAAAAACCGTATATTAATATATACAATGATAACCATAAGGTTTTTCACGAGTTTGTAATTCGTAATTTGTAGTTCAAAGGACAAATTACGAATGTTGGCGTTGCTGATTTGAAGTATGAACACGATTTATGATGATGTCAAAACCCCTGTAGAGACGTTCCATGGAACGTCTCTACATTTAAATTTATACTTGGTTTCAGCAATGCCAGAATGTTTATGTTATTCAGCAGTGATGGTGACGGTGACTAAATAAGTTTCAACCCCAACCTTTAACTCGTCTAATTTTTCTATCAACATATCCATCTCTAAATTAGATTTACCCGCAGTTAAGCTGATATACTCACTCCTGTCTACAGTCGAACCTAATCTGAAAGCTGCTGTATCTCTAGTCCCCAAAGACTTAGTTTGAGTTTTAGATTCAGAGATGGGCTGAAGAGAGGAAACTGTGATATTAGTAGATGTACTTGACTGGATACTTAAACCTGCGGTAATTACTGTCCTAGAATCTCTTGTACTTTTGTGACTAGTAGAGGCAAATTCTTCTATTTTTCCCCAACTGGGAGGACTGAAAACAGCGTAATCTTGAACAACACCACTGAAGATAATATCAACGCTTTGAGCTAATGCAGATGGGAGAAAACTGAAGGTACTGGTGAAGAGCAAAGAAGAGGTAATTAATAAACGGTGAAACATTCAACCCATGATGATTGCGAGATAGCAATCAACAAATATCACAGTGACTGTAATATTACTGTATCAAGGGAATGTCCTTTACTAAATAATAACAATTTGCCTAAAAATATGAATTTAAGATGAATTTTTTACCTCAAAATTATCCTTGTATTTCGGGATACGCATTTGTTTACTTAACTCACTCTGAAAAAATCAAATATCCGTAGCGTGGCAAGGCTAAAATAGTGCATTAAACGTAGTGCATTAAACGTAGGTTGGGTTAAGCGTAGCGCAACCCAACGCGACCAATGATGTTGGGTTTCCTTACGTCAACCCAACCTACAATTTTTTGCAACATTTTAAGCTTGTCACGCCAGTAGTGGCGTGACAAGCTTAAAATGTTGCATTAGAATCAACGATTTTGTGAGTTTCAAACACTGGGTAAAGATGTTTAAGTTTGATACGAGCATCATCAGTAGTAAAACGCCAAATAACTTTACCTGCGGTGCGGTTACGTTCGTTTTGCCAAGCGGTCAATTCTCTAGATAGTTGACAAATACTAGGAATTCGTCGGTCTAGGCACTGTTGGCTTAAAACGCTTAATTCAATTTCGGCAACGTTGAGCCAGCTTCCATTGCGAGGAGTGTAATAAATCTCCAGTCTCCTAGCCAAGCGGTGAGCTTCTGGTGCGGGAAAAGCTTCGTAAAGTGATGTAATGCTATGAGTGTTGAGGTTGTCACATAGCAATTTGACCTTGGTGGCTTGGGGATAGTCTTCATCTAATAGTTGACGGACTTCTTCGGCCCAATCAACACGAGTCCGATGAGCGCGATTGCTGACACGTCGCCAACCTCTGATCGGGTCAAAAAACATGAACAAAGCTTGGACTCCTTCGCGAGTATAGTGATAATCTTCTTTTGCATCTTCACCCGGTTCCATTGGTTTTGGCTCATAAAGATGCCCTGTTAATTGTCTAGAAGCTTCATCCATACAGATTAAAGGTTCCAAATCACTATGTTCTTGGCTGTAGAGGTCTAAAACTACTTCCATTTGAGAGACAAAACGTGCTATATCCCGTTCGGGAATACAAAATCTTTCTGTTTTCCAGGGGCGTAATTTGTTTTTTTTAATGTCTTTCTAATCGTCTCCCTAGAAATTTCTATGATAATTTTTCGGTTTTGAATTTCTTGCGTCAGTAATCTGAGACTCCAGTGTGCTTGCCCCGTGGGAGGTTCAGAACAACATAATGCAATGATTTGGGCTTCAGTCTGACCATCTATCTTGCTGACATTTGGTGGTTTTAACCTCTGATGACGATTTAAGGCAGGTTCTTCTCCCTGTTCGAGGAACCTCTTCCTGATTCTTGCCACCGTATTGCGATGAACCCTTAACCCTATACTTATTTCTTCATCTGTCCATTTTTTCCTTGCACCCTCTCCCTCATCGCACATTAACAACACCTGTGCGTGCAATATTTTTTTGGCTGGGGCCTGTCCGTTGCGAGCGATCGCTTCTAATCTTTTTCTTTTCTCTGTATCTAATATGACTTTATCTCTACGACCTCTCCCCATCAATTTCTCCTTTTTTTTCCTCCATTCTAATGCACTATTTTAAGCTTGCCATGCCAGTAGTGGGGTGACAAGGCTAAAATGTTGCAATAGATTTTTGACAAAATTGAGATAAATCAATGTTTTCTGCTTTTATCTAATGCACTATTTTAAGCTTGTCAGTCCAGTAGTAGCGTGGCAAGGCTAAAATGTTGCAATAGATTTTTGAGAAAATTCAGATAAATCAATGTTTTCGGCTTTTTCCTAATGCACTATTTTAAGCTTGCCACGCTAGTAGGGTGTGTTATGCCAAAGGCTAACGCACCATCCCAGATTTTCGGTGCGTTAGGACTAAAGTCCATAACGCACCCTACCAAAAGAAAATGAGTGCAGGTCATATTTTCCAACTTGTGTGTACACCGTAGATCGCCAAGAGAGAGGGGAGATGGGGAGATTAAGTGCTAAGATACACAACTACAGATAATAATCTTGATTGACGATAAAAATATAACTCGCTAATATAAAATCGTAATGACTCCGCCTTTTAAATATCCTGGTGGTGTAACAAAATATTGAGTTGATGGGTGAATTATGGTAAAAATTGTTGGACTTGGTGGTAGTTTAAGACCTGATTCCTACACCCAAATAGCTTTAAAAGTAGCAGCACAACGGGTAGAAGCCCTGGGTGCAGAAGTAGAAATTTTAGATTTGCGCCAATTGAATTTACCATTGTGTCATGGTGGAAAAGATTATTCAGCATACCCAGACGTTCAACGGTTGCGTGATACCGTGAGTAATGCTGATGGGTTAATTTTAGCGACACCAGAATATCATGGCGGTGTGAGTGGTGTTTTAAAAAATACTTTGGATTTGATGAGTTTTGATGAACTCTCTGATAAAGTCACCGGACTGATTAGTATATTGGGAGGTCAGTCTAATAGTAATGCACTCAATGACCTGCGGATCATTGTCAGAGCGGTACATGGCTGGGTCATACCAGAGCAAATTGCTATTGGAAAAGCCTGGAGTGCTTTTAGTCCTGAAGGGAAGTTGCTAGATGAAAAGCTCTCGGAAAGGTTTGATAATTTTGCTCAGAGTTTAGTAGACAATACTCGTAAATTGCGCGGAGTTGATTAGATACTGTCAACACCGAGAGACTCAAATCCCCGATTTCTTGAAGAAGTCGGGGATCTTTATTTGGGTTCGTAACTCAATTTAGTATCACTATATTTAAATTTAGATATTTCGCGTACTTAGCCTACAGTTTTTTACGAATTTAAGGAAATATGTCCAATTATCAAACTCATATCGAACTGTAGTTTCGTCATTGTTAGGTCTATTCGTGCCTACATCATTAAATAATAATTTTGGATATCTTGAGTTAAATCGTTAGGATTAATTGCATGAGGATTTATCTTTTCAATTGAGTTGTCAATATATTGAATATTTTGTTTTAATTCATTATCTGCTCCAAAATCACTATTTTTTAAACATAATTTATAAAAAATACCAAGCCACAATATAAGCACAAAAGCGTCAAACCAAGCACCATAATTATGAGAACGGGAAAAAGGTTTTTGTAAAATATGCTTACATTCTTTAAAAATTTTAGTTATATTTTTTAAATATTTATCTCTATTCTCAGCATTGGTATTTATAAGCGCCCAACTACAAACTTCTATCATTTCTAAATCGTATGGATAAATCAAGGGTTGAATATCTATTGAGCTTTTTTGACCTAGATTAATTTTTAAACGCTCTAATAATATTTCAAACCACAATTCCAAAATATTATCGAGATTTAATTTTTCTGCATTGAGTAAAGGTAATAAGAAGTCCCGGTTATTAGAAACAGCCGAACTACCGTCTATAGGACCACTTAACCGAGCAATAATATTACGCAAAGTTGTTTGCGAAAAATCAGATTGCCATAATTGACAAATATGAGCAAAAATCTGTTTTCCTAGTATTTCTGGGGCAGATTTTTCCAAAGGGTAATTTTGATTAAGTTGAATTCTTAAATCGTAAACCCATTCAGCTAAAGAATATACTTGTTCTTCTATACTCCGTAATTGACTAACAATAGACAATGCGAATTTTAAATTAATCTTTTTATAGTTTAAAGAAAACCATAAGCTTTGTGTACCCATTGCTCTAATTAAGGGAATGTTGCTGGTAGGTAATAAATTTAATAATCTTTCATTTCTATTATTTCCAATAGAAATGTATGTAATCTCTTGTACTAACTGTTTGATGAGATAAAATAAAATACTTGCATTCAGCCAATTGATTTCATGATCAGCTTTTAAATTCGTATATAGATGAGATATCACGTCTAGAAAATCTTGAGGAGAATTTTCAATTAAAACTTTACCCCCATATTGGATACTCCAATTATTAGGAGAACTGTACTTGTTAGTTCCACATTGTTGTATAAATATTTTTGTATATTTAAGTACATCTTTAAAATCTTTGTCAACTAAATTTATAGCTTCTCTCACATATCCATTTTGAGATAATTCTAATGTATTAATTACTTCTTCATGAGCTAAACTTGAGGAATATAATAAAAAATCTTTAATTTTTACATAAAGATTTGTATTGAGTTGACTTACTAAATCATTCAAGTATTCTACATTATCAAATGTTGATAAAAATGATGATAAAGATATCCATAATTTTGTGAAATTCTCGTGACTAGCTTGATTGATAAACTGACTAAAATAATTAATATTACTATTAATCTCTTGGGTAGTTATAAAACTATCATCTTCTTTTAAAATGCCTTTGCTTTGAAGTTGATTCATTAAATCTGATTGACTAAGATAAACCAAACTATGTTCATTCAGTAATGCGGCAAAGAATAAATTATTGTAAGGAATAGCAGATAGTCCAGTTGATCTTGGTGCTGAACGAGATATTTGTTGATGTTCAACAGATGAAAAAAGAGTTTTCACCTCTCGCTGGTCATTCTCTTCAAGTAAATCAGCAACATATAATTCAACATTATTGATAATGTCATCAGGTATTGGAGTAATCAGTAAAGGATGATCCTTGGTTGCACCTTGAAGAGAGTTGGATAGATGATAACCCGTTTTGACTTTACCTTGTTGATCAAAAATTAAAATATAACGATCATGGAATAGTTGTTTGCTTTTTCCTGTTTCTCCTTTCTTACTTCTGATATCCAATAATTTAAATTTCAAATTTTTTAATAAAAGTGAATTTTTTTCACAAGCTGCTTTTAATTCTAAAGATTTGTCTTGTGAGATATGTTGTGTATTCGTAACAACTACATATTCTGTTTGAATGGCTTCTGCTCTGGCGATTACTTCAAAAATATCAGTAGCATCGAAATAAGGATCAAGAAATAACACTTTGCTGAATTGAGGATTTTTAGTGATAGATTTAAGCCATTCTAAAAAGCTTAACCGACCTGGATCACTATTTGAATCTTTTCCTTTCCAACCTTTTTGAAAAAATTGACCTCCAGAAGACTGAGGATAAAGTTTACTGGTTAATTGACGAATATCTTGATTGGCTGATTTCCAAGGAGAAAGTTGGTTTTGATTAATAGTTACATTTTCATAATATACTGGTTGAATCAATTCATTCTTCTCAATGATTGCTTTTACATTACCCGTCTTCCATCTTTTTAACGAAGGAAATGGTAATTGAATCTTAGGATTTTCTACACCTATACTTGTATTTATTTCATTTACTAAACTGATGAAATTTTCATAAACAATTTCCCACAATTCTTTTTCTTCTACTCTAACCCAAACAATTATCATAACTGCTTCTAATTTTTGATTACTAGTAAAGTCTAATTCTATTAATTGCTGAGTATCAACATGACTATTTTTACACTTATCTAAAATAACCTCTTCTTGATTCCAGCAGCGACAACGTATTAATAAATCAGTATTAGGGTTAAAAGTATCTGTTAATATCTTTAACTTAATAGTATGATTATCTACTAGCTCAAAGCTAACTTTTTCTTGTTCATAATCATCTGTAAGAGGAAAGCACAACCATTCAATATTTCCTAAACGCTTACTATCTACCTGACAAAAGTCTAATCCAGTTTCTTGTGTTAAATGAGATAAGCAATGTTTAATTAATTCAGTATCAGATAAATAAGCATTTTGATTTTGCTGGTTAAATAAAGATAGCTTATCACAATTCCATAGAGAAGCTGAAAATCCCGATATTTGATCAAGAGGACTGGTGATAGGTTTTAATTCTTGAAATAGCTTTATATTGCTATTTCGAGTTTCTAATAAAATTGTAGGTCGAATAGCAAAATTCTTACTTAAAATTTGTTGGTTTAAAGCAAGTTCTAGTCTCCCATAATCATTTTTATGTGTGGGAGTAACTATATTAATCTTTTGACAAGCTTGTGCTAAGGTTAAACCTTGACACAATTCTTTAATAAGACAAAAAATCACATCACTGTTATGGTAAAGAGTTAATTTAGCTATACGAACTTTGTAGGGATTTTGTTTCTCTCCTTTTCCGAATGGCTTTGTTGTTTTACTTCCATCAGCACAAGACCATTTATCGGGATCATAATAAGTAGAAGCAATAATCAATCCGTATAGCAATCTATATTCTGTTAAATTGGATTGTGTTATTTCAAGAAGCCATAAATTAAGAGAACAATGATTATTTGTATCATTACTGATAACTCTAGTTAATCTAGAATCTTGTCGAAGTTTTTCTAGCTGATGAATTAATTCTTGACTATGAGAATTTTGGGGATTCATTATGGTAATTTTCCTCTAAGAATAAATCTTATTACTGCTTTAATCGGGTTGAATTATTTTAGTCCATAGAAATGCTGTGATAACAAACTAGCATTTAGATTATTTTGGTATGATTAACAACAAAATCATACTAACACAATTTGTTTAAAATAGTCGGAGAATTGATCCCCGACTAGGTTATGAATTACTCTCCTGATTAAGTTTTATCTTTGTTGTTGGTTTAACCAAGTTTCTAAATCACCCACACTAGAAAAATCTAGTAAAGCTTCTCCTAGATTTTCTAATTGTTCAATGGATAATCCTTTAATTTTCTCGATTAATGATTCATTAATTTCCCCAATACGGCGATTGAGTAAGCGTAGAACTAAACGTTGTTCTCCTGACTGTACAGCTTGTTCTCTGTCTCTTTGATACAGTGGTTCTAATCGCATAACTAACTCCCTATCATCTGCTTCTAATTCTTGATTTACTTTCAAGTTTTCACGCAAGTTGTAAACTAATTCTAAAGTTGCTTTCTGGTATGGATGATTTAATGGTAACGCCTGCAACTCTATAATCGCTTGTGATTGTACATTTCCTCTACCCAAAAGTCTTAACCATAATGTTTCCGGCGTTTGCGGTAGTTGATGTATCGCCACAATTGCTGTTCGCAAAGCATCTGGTAGAAAATGTACTCCCGATAAGGGACTTCCAAGGAATAAAATCCCCAACTACTAATAATGATAATCATTGTAGAGGGGAGAAGTCAGGGCTACCGTTCGGTAGCCCTGACTTCCCTTTTTGTAGTAAATTCAATGATGTTAGGTACAATTTTTCGAGGAGCTAAGAGTGTCAATTGAATTAACTGATTCGCTCTCAAGTTTGCTTAAAGAAACAGCAACTCAATTGAAAGGTGCAGCCAGACGGCGTTTCCAAGCGCAAACTGTGATGTCTTTAGGCTACGGAGGACAACTACTAGCTCAAAAAGAATTAGGATGGGATAGAAAAACTATTCGCAAAGGTATTAAAGAATTAACTAGTGGGATGACCTGTATCGATAATTATTCGGCGAAAGGGCGTTACAAAGCAGAAGAACATTTACCAAACCTTTTAGAGGATATCAAAAAATTAGTTGATTCCCAAAGCCAAACTGACCCAAGTTTTAAAAGCCAAAGACTATATACACGCCTCACAGCAAGTCAAGTAAGAAAGCTGTTGATAGAGAAATTTAGTTATAGTGATGAAGAATTACCCACATCAGAAACAATTCGCATCAAATTGAATTATTTAGGTTATCGACTTAAACGGGTAGCAAAAGTACTTCCTCAAAAAAAATCCCCGAAACGGATGCAATTTTTGAGCAATTAGCAATAGTTAATCAATCGGCTTTGAATGACAAGAGCATTTTACGTTTAAGTCTTGATGCCAAAGCTCGTGTCAATATTGGCGCTTTTGACCGAGGTGGTAAAAACAGGACTCCAACTGAAACTGAAGACCATGATTATCATCCGAAAACAACTGTGACTCCTTATGGGATATTCCTTCCAGAACTAGATGAGCTATTTTTATATTTTACCGAATCCAAAGTAACGAGTGATTTTATTGTTGATGTATTAGTAGACTTTTGGAAAACACAGAGTAAGCGATTTCCTCTAATTAAAACACTTATTCTTAATCAAGATAACGGTGGAGAGAACAGTTCTCGACGTACCCAGTTCATGAAACGTATAATTGAGTTTGCTCAGGAATATCAGTTAAACATACGTTTAGCTTATTATCCACCCTATCATAGTAAGTACAATCCAATTGAAAGAACTTGGGCAGTCCTAGAGAACTATTGGAATGGTAGTATTTTGGATGAAGTAGAAACGGCGTTAAATTTTGCTCAAAATATGACATGGAAAGGTAAGCATCCTCTTGTTAAATTAGTAACTCGAACTTACGAAAACGGAGTTAAGCTTACTAAACAAGCTATGTCAGAAATTGAGAAACAAATCGAGCGACTCACCAATTCTAACTCTGAACACTTCCCGAATTTAGGTAAGTGGTTTATTGATATCTGTTGCGCGCCAACTTAATGTTGGTCAAGGAATAGTTAAATTATTACTTTGATAAATTGATTTTCACTGCACCCTACAGCCCTTAGAGTGTAGATATTTTTCATGCTGATTTTTTCAGAGAAAGTGCTTGCCGACGGCAAGCACTTTCTCTTCCCCTAGCAATGATTATCATTCTCCAAAAAACATTTTCTCTTAAGTTTTTTGGGTAATTTATTATTTGGAAGTCCCTAACCAACCTTCTTTTTGCCTTGTTCCAAAGCTAGACAATCTAGTTTCAGATACGGTAGGTGTCAGAACCCACAATTGGGGAATTTCTGAGTCTTGAAGTTTGGTTTTATTTGCTTTAGCTTCTCGCCGCAAACAAGCCTTGATTTCTAATAATTTGAGAATACAGTCGCAGATTTCATCGTTAGAGGCTGGATTGCGAAATGGTTCCAATATTGCAGGATTTTGAGCAAATCTTCCTAGTAAACCCAGTATTTGTAAATTAGAATTTTCCTGTTTGTCAGGAGTGAATAAAACATCTATTTCCTTAATCTCTCCTGAGACTTTTTCTGATGACTTGACTTCTCCATAATCTTTGAGTATTTCTTCGAGATAGTCTTTAGCAAATTTGTCATGTATAAAGCGTGTCATTCATAATTCACCTAATTCAATATTGTCAAGTCGGATTAATTCATTTTATATCCCATTGTACCATACGCAATTATGTACGGTACAATATGTATAGTGAAACTTCACGTTTTATGATGGGTATTGATGATGTGCAAAATTTGTTTGTGACAGAGAAGCGTCAAGGACAAGAATATCTTGGTTTCTATCTTCCAGAGGGTAAGAGGGAACTGTTTAAGGATTACTGTCAATTTATTGACAGCACAATGAGGAATGAACTGGAGAAGTTTATTGATGAGTGCATTTCTGATTCCACGTTCCAGCAATACTTAGAAATGAAGCGTAAGTTAAAAAACAAGTAATGCTTTTGGTACAGACCTATGTAGTGTAACTCTCATGGATAGTCTTGTTTTGATTTTTGGGAGCCATCTCACGTTTTACAAGCGATGAATCTTTCTCAAAATCTGATTGAAGGATCGTTAAGAATTGGTATTGGTAAATTTACAAGCAAAGCAGAAATAGAAAAGACATCTTCTCTGATTATCAATGCAGTCAATAAAATTCAGCAACTTCTCTAAACTCTGTCTCAAAAATAGATCCCGTATCTTCAAGCAATATTTAAATAACTTCACGTAAATTTTGCTGCAATTCATCCAAAGTCTCACCTTGAGAATGCGTCCCAGGAAATCCAGTCAGGTTTGATCAGCAATCGTAGAGATAGTTACGCTCAGACTGAAAACCTGATGTCAAGCCAGAAGCTAGTTATACGCCTGAGTAGGGTGTGAGGGCTAAAGTTTTTGTTTCTTCAGCAAGGAGAACGCGATCGCACAGGTTAAGCAGCTCTACCTCGGTTTGCGTCTGTCGCATCTGTCGCAGAAACTCACCTTCAGCGTCCACACTCAGAGCAATGTAGTTGAGGAATCTTTTGAGGTAGCCGATGCGCGCTCGCGAAGGCATAGTTGCGGCAGCTGGGGTTTGCCATAAACGATCAATATAGTTGCGTACCTCCACTAAAGGAACCGGCGTAATCGGCTCGAAGCGCAAAGCTTGCCGAATTTGATGAAAAAGCCAAGGATTCCCAATCGCCCAGCGTCCCACCATCACACCCGCCGCGCCCGTTTGAGAAAGCACTTCTAGAGCAGTTTTCGCTGAGTAGATATTGCCATTGGCCAGCACTGGACAATCGACCCGTCTGACTGCTTGAGCAATCAAATCATATTTCACTGTCCCGTGGTACATATCTTTGACCGTGCGACCATGCACACTCAGCAAATCAATACTGTGGCGATTGATCACATCTAGAATTTCGTAAAAGGTATCTGTATTTTCAAAGCCTAAGCGCATCTTAACAGTCAAAGGTCGATCATTGACTACCTGTCGCAGTTCTGCCAAAATCCGATCTACTTTTTCTGGTGAAAGCAGCAATCCACCCCCAACATTTTTGCGATAGATTCTCGGTGCTGGACACCCCATGTTCAAGTCAACTCCAGCAATATTATAGCCGCAGAGTTCCTGTGCTGTTCTGACTAAATCTGGAATGCTTTCGCCAATCATTTGAGCAAAAACGGGGCGACCAGTGTCGTTTTCGGTGATTGCTGACAGAATGCTACGATTGAGCCGTGAGGTATCATTGACGCGGAAATACTCCGTGAAAAAGTAGTCAGGACTGCCGTAGTGGGCAATAACCTTCATAAACCAGAGATTTGTCACATCCTGCATGGGCGCAAGAGCGGTGAGGGGTAGGTCTTTTTGCAGCGATTGAGGCAGTGATACCAGGGACATAGAGATGAACAGCGATCGACAAAGCATCACTTTATCAAAAAATGGTTTCTGATCACTAAACGAAAGTTAGCTAATAGACATCTGGTGAAAAAAAATGTAGCGGCGTTACAACGTCTCTACACAGTTTAGCAAGGACGGGCAGAATGCCCATCCCACTAGATGGAATAATTTATTTTCTGGTGTTCCCTAATGATGGTGATGGTGATGGTGATGTCCCGCCAACTGGGGATTAACCGCCATAGCTTCCTGATTCATTAACTTAGCAATATGATCATTTGCCCATTCAGCAGCCATTTCCAGAAATTCTGGATTGTCGTTAACACAAGCCATTTGCACATAACTCACATTGGGATGCTTTTTCGCCAAATCATGAATGATGTGGTGTACATCTAATAGAGTTTCGTGGTTTTCTGTCGCAAAGCCAATGGGCATAAAGATGATGGCTTTTGCACCCAATTGAATCAAGTTATTAGCAGCTTGTTCGGCGTTTGGCAATGTCCATTCAATTAAAGGTGTGTCGTGGTTCAGCCAACCCACGGAAATTAAAGGATAACGATTAATTAACTTATCCCGGACTAAATCATATAGTGTCTGACTTTCGGTAATTCCAGAGGTGAATCCTTTGGCTTTGTGGGGACAGCCATGATTCATCAAGATAATGCCGATTTGAGAAGGTAGGTATGCTGCACCTATCTCGGCGCTAATCTTCTCCTCAACGAGATTAGCCATCAAATTAATGTAGGCTGGTTCGTTATAGAACGAGGGGATGTAACGCTGTGCTTTTACCCAATGTTCTTCTCCATCAGGAATCTCAGCTAAAGCATTATTAACTTGCTCAACGGCAATTCCACTGGTAAAGATGGAATCAACTACCAATAAGGGGTAAATCAGGATTTTCTCGAAGCCTTGGTTTTTAATTTCTGCTAAAACTTGATCCGGTAGGTAAGGCGCACAGAAGTTAAAGGCTTTGAATACTTGGATGCGATCGCCCCATTTGGCTTGCAAGTTCTTTTCTATACCAGCGCGTTGCTGTTCAAAGATGGCATTGTGTGGGGAAATAAAATCATGGTGCGTATGTCCCCATTCATGGCGGTCAAATAACGCCAATAGCTTTGCTAAAGGGGGATAAATCCAGGTTGGTACTGGTGCGAATTTGGCAGTCAGTAAATTTAAAGCCTGTTCGTTATAGTTAGCAAAATCTTCATAGCTTTCGACTTCACCGTAGCCCATCAGCAAGACGGCAACTCTGTCTTTACCTGATAACTGCTCGTGAGTGTGTTGCTGTTTTTCTGGGGTGGCAACCACAATGATTTCCTCAATATAAATCTATATAAACCAGAGTTGAGAACTAATTAAGTTAAGGAATAACTCAATTTGTCTGCTAACTCGTAGTTTATTATCCCATCCAGGGGGATAGGTTCGTTACGAAATTAACAATAATATATCAAAAGGCATACTGGGGTTATTACTCGCTACTGAGTATTGAAAAATTAATTGGAGAGTAATTTGGATTTTACATCTTAATTTGTGTTGCGGGGAAATTTTCATATATCCTATAAGGCAGGGTTGAGTAATTGAGTAAATTTATGTTGGCACTGTATTTACTCTAAATTACTGTTAACCATGTCTGATTAAATACAAAAGTTGTTATAGAACAAGGGAAAACTGTTAGTCCTGAAAACTAATGAGTATAATTATTTGTCCTGGAATTCATGAGTCAGCGCTAACTGAAAGCTTTAGATCAGAATGCTTATCTCCAGGGTTTGAGAACTTAAATGCCCACAGTTGGGGCGAAATCCTGATTTTTCCCGGTGACAGTTTATTGGCTTTATCATCACTTCATATTTTGCAGTTTTTAAGCGATCGCTTGCAAAATGATCTAAAATCGCCAGTGATATTCATTAGCTTTAGTGCTGGTGTCGTCGGCGCAATCGGTGCAGCCTGTTCCTGGCAACTTTTAGGAGGTAATATTAAAGCCTTTATTGCGATCGATGGCTGGGGAGTACCACTGGCGGGAAACTTTCCCATACATCGCATGAGTCATGATTATTTCACCCATTGGAGTTCTTCCTTGTTGGGTGGTGGAGATGATAATTTTTACGCAGAACCAGCAGTTGAGCATTTATCAATATGGCGATCGCCCCAAACAGTCAAAGGTTGGTGGGTAGATCCATCTGTAGAAGTTTCTCAACCTCCAGTTCGCCTGACTGCAACCGAATTTTTGCATCTACTACTAAAACGTTATGAACAAAATTAGTCCGGAAAACAGAATCAGTCAGCAGGAGTGAAGATTAAACAATTCAAAATTCCAAATTCCAAATTATGAACATCAGAAGATGAGGAGGATCAGAGAAAATATTAATTTCCTTATTCCCCACTCCCCACTCCCCACTCCCTACTCCCCACTCCCCACTCCCTACTCCCCACTCCCCACTCCCCACTCCCCACTCCCCACTCCCCACTCCCTACTCCCCAATGCCCAATCCCCAGTATCTAAATGTTTCCCACTGAACCAGCTGCTGTCAATAACGGATTTAGCGCCCTGCTAAAAAATCGTGGCTTTATGCTCCTGTGGATTGGGCAGCTGTTCTCCCAGTTGGGAGATAAAATTTTCTTTGTGTTAATGGTTGCTCTACTGGAGAATTATCAACCGCCTGCGGGGTTAGCTCAAAACTCCATGTACTCAATTTTGATGCTGTCTTTCACATTACCGGCAATTTTGTTCGGTTCTGCGGGTGGTATATTTGTTGACCGCTTCTCTAAAAAGTTGGTTTTAACTGTTTCCAACTACATTCAAACTGTATTAATGCTCTTGCTGGCATTTTTACCCAGGGATTTTTTCATGTTATTGGTGCTGACTTTTGGTATTTCCACCTTAGCCCAGTTTTTTACTCCGGCTCAACAGGCTGCTATTCCCGTTTTAGTGAAACGAGAGAATTTTATGGCAGCTAATGCGGTGTATAGCAGTACAATGATGGGCGCGTTAATTGTCGGTTTTGCCATTGGAGAGCCAATATTAAGTTTAGCAAAATCTTGGTTAGGAGCAGGTTATGGTCAAGAAGTGGTGGTTGGTGTACTATACCTATTCTCTGGATTAGCCGTACAGCCGATTAACTTCGGTACTGAAAACAAATTATCTGGCGATGATTCCTGTCCAAGAATTAATCCTTGGATTGACTTTAAAGCAGGCTTGCGCTACCTCACTAAAAATCGTTTGATATTAAATGCCATGTTGCAACTCACCACTTTATACTGTGTGTTTGCCGCCTTGATGGTGTTGACGATTAGATTAGCCGCAGACTTTGGTTTAAAAGAAAAACAATTTGGCTTTTTCTTAGCCGCAGCTGGAGTAGGGATGGTATTTGGGGCAGCAATTTTGGGACACTGGGGAGATAAATTGCATCACAAGCCTTTACCCCTGATGGGATTTTTAATTATGTCCCTAGTTTTAGGAGTGTTCACTTTCACCCATAATCTCATTCTAGCTTTAGGACTAAGTGCCTTTTTAGGCATAGGTGCGGCTTTAATTGGCGTACCCATGCAAACTTTAATTCAACAGCACACACCACCCGCCATGCACGGGAAAGTATTTGGCTTTCAAAATCATATCGTCAATATTGCCTTATCTGCACCCTTGGCGATTACTGGTCCTTTAACAGATGTTCTCGGCTTACGAACTGTTTTGGTAGGAATGAGTATAGTAGTAGCAACTGTTGGTATTTGGGCTTGGAAAAACACTCGCGGAGTTCTCCAAGACCTGATTTAGCCAAAATTATCAGCGTTGCTGAATTTTTTTGAATCGGTAAATTCATCACTTAATTCAGCAACACCAAATTATTTATTGACTAACCATGCCTCCAAATCTAACAAACTGGTAAAGTCCAATAAAGCCTCACCCAGATTTTCCAATTGTTCCAAAGTCAGAGTTTCAAATTGTTTACGCATCCCTGGGGGTAATTCTCCCACTTTGCGAGTGAGTTGACGCAAAACCAGATTTCGTCCTCGCTGTTCCCCACGCTGTTCGCCTTCTTCGAGAATTTCTTGGTAAATTACTGACTCGCGCATCATACCCTCCCGAAATAATCTTCTAATTAAATCCTTCTTAAATTTTAACCCTGCCAAGATTTGGGTGTAAGCGGAAATTTCCGGTCGTTGTGTTGTCTCCACTTGGTTGACTCGTTGCACAATTTGTTCTAGCAAGGTTTGGGGTTGATTTGTGGCTGTTAACGATGCTAGAGGTAACAAGGCTGAGTCTTGAAGAAACGGTTCCGGGTTTTCCTCCCACATCTTAATTACCCGATATTCGTGACGAGTATTTTCCACTGTAAAGGCTGTAGGAATTTCAATATCATCTTTGGGGGGCAGTAATAAGACTACCACTTGTGTGATTGGTAAGCGATACAACCGATACAACCGCACCCAATAATCTAACATTCGCAGAGGAAGGGGTGGTGTAGATTCCAATTTGGTTTGAAATTCTAAATGTAAAATCCTGCCTTCTAGTTGTAAAAAGGTGACGTAATCGGCGCGGATGGGTTCAATACTCAATTCGGTTTTTAGGACTGTAGCACTTGTTTGGGGTGTCCCTAATACCCAACTGGCGAATTTTTCAGGGTGTTTTTCTGATAGCAGCTTGCAGAGATTGTCGAAGGACATGGATAATACATCGCTATTTCATTAAGCATTGTTATTATCTCGTAGAGAGTCATAAATATAATTACTCTCAGCAACTATTTTCTATATATCTAGCTTTTTAAGTCGCCGAACTTTGGACTCCACCACCCTTTGGCTGTGTTAAAGTAAGCTACATCCTTATGTTTGTTATCCTGGCGAGATTGAGGATTTGAACATCGCAGCATTGTTTTCTGTTGTCCATCCTTTGTATAACTGTATTCTTCCAAAGGCTTTTTACATACAGGGCAGGGATGTGAACTTATCTTGGCTGGCGGCTTTTGTTCACTATCTTGATTGCAGGGTGCTGACCAAGATTTAGAGCGATCGCTCCAAAACATGACCACATTTTCACAGCCACTGGTACACTTAAGAAAATATTTCTTCTTTACCTTAGTGCTAGGAATTTTCGACATACAATTGTTGCACTCAGGGCAACGAGTTCTAGAAACTTCAAACTGACGCTGGGGAAACGCTTTATTATTTGATGCACCTGTAATCAGAGTCTTGGCTTTGGATAATGCGGGTATAAAATAATCCTGATTCCAACCACTGAGATATTGCTGCCAACCTTGTTTTCCATCAGCGATCGCATCTAAAGCATCTTCCATCTTAGCTGTAAATTCTGCCTCTAGTAAATCGGGTAAAGCCTTTTGTAAAAAATCATCAACCTCTAACCCCAAAGCTGTCGGCTGTAGGTTGTCTTTGATTAACTGCACATAATCCCGTTTTTTGAGCGTGGCGACAGTGGGGGCGTAGGTACTGGGGCGACCAATACCTTTGCGTTCCATTACCTGTACTAGCTTGGGTTCGCTGTAGCGTGGTGGTGGCTGAGTTTGCTTTTGCTCATGTCCAGCATTTTCTAGCGTCAGCACCTGTCCCTGTTTTACCGCAGGTAAATCTGAATCTTTACTGAGATTGTTCCAGTAACGAGCGTAACCGTAGAACTCAATTACCTGTCCTCTAGCTTGCCATAACAGGTTTCCTGACTGGGTAATGATTTGAGTTTTGCGGAGTTGGGCGGCTTTACATTGAGATGCGATCGCCCGTTTCCAAATCATCACATACAAGTTAAACTCATCAGATGGCAATTCTGCGCGCAATTCCACTGAGGGGCGAAAAACATCTGTAGGACGGATAGCTTCATGGGCTTCTTGAGCCGATTTACTACTCCGATGTTTGGCTAGTTGCTGCGGGACATTCTGCGGGTCATTTTGCTCTAACCATTGACGCGCACTAGCGCAAAATTCCGGACTCAACATCACCGAATCGGTTCGCATATATGTGATTAACCCAGCTTCATAAAGCTTTTGGGCAACCTGCATCGTTTTATCTGGAGACAACCGCAGCTTGGAACCGGCAGCTTGTTGGAGTGTGGAAGTAATAAAAGGGGGAGGTGGTTGACGATTGACGGTTTTTCCTTCCACCTGAATAATTTTGTGCGGATAAAGCCGGGCTTCTTCAACTAATCGTGTCGCTTCAGCTTCCGATAAAACACGTTTAGATTCTGGTTTTTCTTTGCTATTAGCCGTAGCTGCATCATCATTAGTTTCTGTTTCTGGCTGTGGAACCTCTGAGGGAGAATTAGCCGTACCTTTGTAAAAAGCCCGAAATCCTTCTGCGTAATCTACCCAAACATTCCAGTAGTCCTGGGGAACAAAAGCTTGAATTTCCCTTTCTCGTTGACAAATTAAATGTAATGTAGCGCTTTGGACTCTCCCAACACTTTTAGCACCGTTATTTAATGCCCAAACCAGAGGACTGCCTTTGTAACCCACCAATTTATCTAGACAATCTCTGCATAATCCCGCACCTATCAAGTTCAAATCAAGTTTTCTAGAATGAGCGATCGCACTTTTCACCGCCGATGCCGTAATCTCTGTATAAACCACACGTTTGGGTTCTTTCAATCCCAGCACTTCTTTGAGATGCCAAGCAATGGTTTCTCCCTCTCTATCTGGGTCAGTTGCTAGAATCACCTCATCAACCTGTTTGACCGCAGACTTAAGTTTTTGGATAGTTTCTTTTGCCCGTTGATCACGCGGCACATAATGACACTTTACCACGCCGCCATCAATATTGAATCCCAGAGAATCATCACCCTCATTACTCAGTTCGCGGATGTGACCGCAACTAGCACGAACAATCCAATCCGTACCCAAAATCTGACTGAGTTTCTTGACTTTACCGGGGGATTCAACTACTAAAAGACGTTTTGGCATGATAGGTACATTTTAGTTACTTTATCTTACCTTTTTTGGGTACATCTTTAATATATAAGCAAGGGAGCAGCGCGCTGGCTTTATAACCTTATTGTCGTCCTTTATACAAAATTTTATGCTCAATTACTGTTTGAACCCCAAGAATCCTTGCTTCTCCTGGGGTTGGATTTCTACTTATTGGTTAACCATGCCTCCAAATCCAACAAAGTGTTAAAGTCCAATAAAGCCTCACCCAGATTTTCTAATTGTTCCAACGACAGAGTTTCCAATTGTTCACGCATCCCTGGGGGTAATTCTCCTACTTTGCGAGTGAGTAGACGCAAAACCAGACTTCGTTCCCCTTCTTGTCGCCCTTCTTGTCGCCCTTCTTGTCGTCCTCGTTGTTCCCCTCGCTGTTCGCCTTCTTCGAGAATTTCTTGGTAAATTACTGACTCGCGCATCATACCCTCCCGAAATAATCTTCTAATTAAATCCTTCTTAAATTTTAACCCTGCCAAGATTTGGGTGTAAGCGGAAATTTCCGGTCGTTGTGTTGTCTCCACTTGGTTGACTCGCTGCACAATTTGTTCTAGCAAGACTGGGGGTTGATTGGTGGCTGTTAACGATGCTAGAGGTAATAATGCTGAATCCTGGAGAAACGGTTCGGGGTTTTCCTCCCACATCTTAATTACCCGATATTCGTGTCTAGTGTTTTCCACTGTAAAGGCTGTAGCAATTTCAATGTCATCTTTGGGTGGGAGTAGTAAAACTACCACTTGTGTGATTGGTAAACGATACAACCGATACAACCGCACCCAATAATCTAACATTCGCAGAGGTAGGGGTGGTGTGGATTCTAATTTGGTTTGAAATTCTAAGTGTAAAATCCTGCCTTCTAGTTGTAAAAAGGTGACGTAATCGGCGCGGATGGGTTCAATACTCAATTCGGTTTTCAGGGCTGTAGCACCTGTTTGCGGTGTCCCTAATACCCAACTGGCAAATGTTTCAGGATGTTTTTCTGATAGCAGCTTGCAAAGATTGTCGAAAGACATGGATGATAATTAGCTATGATTGGATTACAGCTATTTTCAGGCAAATAGACCACGCTGTAGGGGCGCAAGGCCTTGCGCCCCTACGACAGATGTGCTTCAAATACATGAAAAGTGCTGTAACTTGGTTTTCTTAGGCAATTGCATTGCGAAATCACAGCAATTCTTTGTTTATGTCAAACTTTATATTTTAATAGCGGAATTAAATTCAATTTTTCCATTAAAATGGAATACTAAATACAGAATTGACGCGTTAACTTAGCTATCGTCTGAGGTTTGACCGTGACCGTGCGCTTGCCATCCATAACTAGTCCCCCACATACCGAGAATCACAATCAGTCTGGTGTCACTCAATCGCCAGTCGTCGCGCCCAAGCGTGAAACTGGTGGTTTTGCCCTGCTTGACAGTCTTGTACGCCATGAAGTTGAATATATTTTTGGTTATCCTGGTGGGGCAATCCTGCCAATTTACGATGACCTCTACAAGGTAGAATCAACTGGTGCTATTAAACACATTTTAGTCCGGCACGAACAAGGCGCAGCTCACGCCGCCGATGGCTATGCTCGTGCTACTGGCAAGGTAGGAGTGTGCTTTGGCACTTCCGGCCCTGGGGCAACGAATTTAGTCACAGGCATCGCTACAGCCTACATGGACTCAATTCCCATGATTGTGGTGACAGGACAAGTGCCACGGGCTTCGATTGGTACGGATGCGTTTCAAGAAACCGATATTTACGGAATTACCCTACCAATAGTCAAACACTCTTATGTAGTGCGCGACCCCAAAGACATGGCGCGCATTGTGGCTGAAGCTTTCCACATTGCCAGCACTGGACGACCAGGGCCAGTTTTGATTGATGTGCCTAAAGATGTGGCTTTAGAAGAATGTGACTATGTACCGGTTGCACCGGGAAGTGTGAAATTAAGGGGTTATCGTCCCACTGTTAAGGGAAATCCTCGGCAAATCAACGCCGCAATGAAGTTAATTCGTAACAGTAGCCGTCCTTTATTGTATGTCGGTGGTGGGGCGATCGCATCTAACGCCCACGCAGAAGTTAAAGAACTAGCTGAGTTATTTAATATCCCCGTCACCACAACCTTAATGGGTATCGGTGCATTCGACGAACATCATCCCCTGTCTGTAGGAATGTTGGGAATGCACGGTACTGCTTACGCTAACTTTGCGGTGACAGATTGCGATTTATTAATCTGCGTTGGGGCGAGATTTGACGATCGCGTAACTGGTAAATTAGATGAATTCGCTTCTCATGCTAAAGTAATTCACATCGACATCGACCCCGCAGAAGTTGGTAAAAACCGAGTTCCTGAAGTTCCCATCGTTGGTGATGTGCGTCAGGTGTTAGTTGACTTGTTGCGTCGCTGTCAGGAAACAGGCATTAAAAACATCCCACACAAAAATCAAGAGTGGTTGCATTTAATTAACCGTTGGCGACAAGACTACCCCTTAGAAGTGCCTCACTATGCTGACAGCATTTCACCCCAAGAGGTAATTGTGGAAGTTGGTCGCCAAGCCCCCCACGCTTTTTACACTACAGACGTGGGTCAACATCAAATGTGGGCGGCACAATTCCTGAAAAATGGACCCAGACGCTGGATTTCTAGTGCTGGTTTAGGAACAATGGGTTTTGGTGTCCCGGCGGCGATGGGTGCAAAAGTAGCCTTCCCTGATGAGGAAGTTATCTGTATCAGTGGTGATGCTAGTTTCCAGATGTGTTTGCAAGAATTGGGAACGCTTGCACAATATGGCATTAATGTCAAGACCGTAATTATGAATAACGGCTGGCAGGGAATGGTGCGCCAGTGGCAACAAGCCTTTTATGGTGAGCGTTATTCATCCTCAAATATGGAAGTAGGGATGCCAGACATTGAGCATTTGACAAAAGCCTACGGCATTAAGGGCATGGTAGTTCGGACTCGTGAGGAATTACAAGGTGCGATCGCCGAAATGCTAGCACATAATGGACCAGTTGTGGTTGATGTCCGAGTCACCAAAGACGAAAACTGTTACCCAATGGTAGCCCCAGGCAAAAGCAATGCTCAAATGATTGGTTTGCCGATACAGCCACCAAAAGCCGTAGTCGAACCAGTTTCTTGCAGCCATTGCGGGACAACAAACCCTCCTACACACAACTTCTGTTCTGAGTGTGGAACTAAGTTGTAGGGGATTTCCAGAAAATAATTGAGCAGAGGTTCAGATCCCCGACTTCTTAGAGAAGTCGGGGATCTATCTATAAAGATATCAGCATAGGAACAAATATTCTACTTTTTTGTCATAGGAAAAAATTACAATTTATTAAACCCGGAGACCTGCGAAACCTGTACTTTACTCCCCTCCTCGCTTGCGGGGAGGGGTTGGGGGTGGGGTTCAATGATTATAGTAATCGCCACTAATTAACCTGACATCATATTACGAATTACGAATTAAATTAATGTCTAAAAAAATTACCATTGGCTTATTGTCGCTATTTCTGAGTACTCAAATTGCGGTCACTCAACAAACAGCCAAAGCACAAATACAAACACCAGTCACACCGACAACCACCACAAAAACAATTTGTCCCGCCCAACTCAAGTCAGCAGTGGACAGCATCACAAATAGTCCGGAATTTAGTCGGATGCGTTGGGGGATTTTAGTCAAAAATCTGGCTGATGAACAAACTCTTTATGATAGAGATGCTGAAAAATACTTTAATCCAGCTTCTAACACCAAATTATTGACAACAGCCGCAGCTTTACAACAATTGGGTGCAGATTTTCGCATTCGTACTTCTGTTTATCAAGATGGTGATGGTGTTTTGCGGGTAGTCGGTAGGGGAGACCCCAGTTTAAAAGTACCACAACTGCAAGAATTAGCCCAGCAATTACAGCAACAAGGAATTACGCAAATTAACCAGTTAATTGCGGATGATAGTTATTTTCAAGGAGATATTGTTCATCCCAGTTGGGAATGGGAAGACTTAGCCGCTTATTATGGCGCACCAGTTAACAGTTTAATTGTCAATGAAAATGCTTCTCTATTTACAGTTTCCCCCCAAACTATAGGAAAACCATTACAACTGACATGGAATGAACCGGTGGAAGCCTATCAGTGGCTAGTGGAAAATAATTCTGTAACTACTCAAAAAGATGAATCGGGTTTTGTTGGAGTTAGCCGTGGTTTAAAAGGGCCAGTGCTGCAAATTCAAGGACAGATGGCTGTAAATTCCACCCCTAATATTACCGCCATAGCTGTTTTTGACCCCGTTCAAAATTTCTTGCGTCACTTCCGCCAAACTTTGGTGAAATCAGGAATTTCTGTGAGTCAGATGTCATACGGTGCTAGTGAAAAAAATGAAACAGAACTTGCAGCAATTGAATCACCGCCTTTATCTGAGTTGTTAAAAGAGACAAATATTAATAGTAATAATTTGTATGCTGAAGCTTTATTGAGAAGTTTAGCGATTAAACAACCAGTAAAAAATCATCAAACTACAGCTGATGCAGGTTTAGAAGTTGTCAAGACTACTTTAACTCAATTAGGAGTAGATCCCACGAGTTACATATTAGTAGATGCTTCTGGGTTATCTCGCAAAAACTTAATTAGTCCCCAAGCTTTGGTACAAACTTTAGAAGCCATGACAAAATCACCACAAGCTCAACTTTTTCGGGCTTCTTTACCTGTTGCGGGTGTAAGTGGAACTCTCAGAAATCGCTTGCGTGATACGTCTGCGGAGGGAATTGTCCAAGCAAAAACAGGCACGATGACAGGTGTAGTTTCCCTCTCAGGATATGTAAATTCCCCTAATTATCAGCCCTTAGCTTTTAGTATAATTGTCAATTATTCTGAACAACCCGCGAGAGTTATCCGCCAATCAATGGATGAAATTGTCGTTTTACTAACACAATTACAGCGCTGTTAAATCTCCTCACCTCTTCCTCTGGTGCGCCTCTGCGCCTGGTGCGTGATATCAACTCATAATTCCAACTTTTCCCGCAGAATTTCCTGAATAATTTCTTGCACTGCTGCTTGAGTGAAGCTACCATCTACCCGCACAATTCGAGATGGGTAAGATGTGGCTAACTCTGAGTAACCTTGCTGAACACGCCGATGAAAAGCGATTGTTTCTTGCTCAATGCGGTCAAATCCTACTCCATCGCCTTGTTTTCTGGCTAGTCCCACTTCCACATCCACATCTAGCCAAATGGTTAAGTCGCTTTCTAACCCAGCCGTGGCAATATAATTGAGTTGTTCGATTAAGTTCATGTTCAAACCCCGACCGTAACCTTGGTAGGCAGTGGTAGAATCAGTGTAGCGATCGCACAATATATATTTTCCATCTGCTAAATTGGGTTTAAGTTCTTGTTCCACGTGGTGCGCCCGGTCAGCAGCATACAATAATAATTCTGTCACCTCAGCAATTGGTTCATTTTCGACCTTATCTAATAAAAGACGGCGCAGATGTAAGCCTAACTCTGTTCCCCCCGGTTCACGCGTCATCACCACGGAGACACCTAAATTTTGCAACCATTCACAACAAAGCTGCATTTGGCTAGTTTTTCCGCAGCCTTCCACCCCTTCAAATACAATTAATTTGCCACCCATGTTTTTTAAATTAGTTTAAATATATTAGTACGCTGACGTTGGAATGATATTGGATTTGACATACTCACCGACGTAGAACGTCGGTGATTCTTGACGACTCACTGCAACTAGCTACCGGGGTAGTCTGACAGTCGCTCCTCGTCCGTTTAAGGTCGTGCCGATGCCCCATGCCGACCATTTCTATATTCTTAGAAGCATTTTGATCTCTGTCGTGTTCAGTATTGCAATTTAGACACAGCACTGAACGAATAGAAAGATCCACCTTGCCCCACCTATACCCACAACAGGAACAAACTTGGCTTGTGGGTTCCCATCGGCTAATGACTCTGAAATCACGATGAAGTTTTTCAGATTTAGCCTCGCAAAATACCCGGAATTCTCGCCATCCCTGCAAACTAATTGCTCTTGCTAGTTTACGATTTTTGACCATGCCGGAGACATTCAAATCTTCTAAAACAATTACTTGGTTTTCGCTAACTACTTTAGTTGATAGTTTGTGCAGAAAGTCTTTCCGAGTATCTGCGATTTGGTTATGCAGTTTAGCAATTTGAAGACGTGTTTTATCTCTACGCTTTGATTCCTTCTGCTGTCGAGCCAGTTGGCGCTGTTTTCGCCGAATTCGTTGAGCTAATATTGAGTAATTAGGACTAATAGCTTGATCACCATTACTCATTACAGCAAAAGTTTTTAACCCCATATCAATACCGATGCTTTGGTTTTTCGCATCAATTTGGATAGGTTCAATTTCCACAACAAAGCTGAGGGAATAACGATTAGCACAGTCTTTGATGACCGTTACACTTGACGGAGATGACGGTAAACCTCTAGACCAAATGGGCTTAACATTGCCTATTTTAGCTAGATATACCTCATCTCCTTTGATTGAAAATCCGCCGATTCTAAACCGTGCTGATTGTCGAGAAGTCTTTCTCTTAAACTTAGGACTATTTACCTTCTTACCTTTTCGCTTACCCTTGAGAGAATCAAAAAAGTTTTTATAGGCAACTCCTAAATCAGCAACAGATTGTTGCAATGGAATATTGGAAACATCAGACAACCATGAACGCTCATCAGTCTTTTTAGCTTGTGTAATCACTAACTTTTGCAAGTCATTATTACTTGGCAGTTTCGTCGAGCGGGTACCCTCGCCCGCTACGCTAACAGATTGCTTGCAAATAGCGAGTGCATCATTCCAAACTACTCGCACACAGCCAAACAATTGAGCTAAAAGCTGTTGCTGCTGGTCTGTTGGGTAGAAACGAAATTGATACCTAGCTTTCATCGACAATGTATAATTGGTCTGTAATTAAAACTATACATTGGTCTACAGAAAATGACAAGCCAGTTTCGCAAACAGAGACATAGTGTTACAGACTTAAAAATTCATTTGGTCTGCGTTACCAAATACCGCAGGTCTGTATTCACAAAGGAGAGCCTTGAACTGGTTGATAAAACCTTTAGAGAAGTAGCCAGAAAAATGGATTTTGAAATAATTGAATTCAATGGCGAGAATAATCATGTTCACGCACTTATTGAATATCCTCCTAAGTTGTCCATTTCCCAAATTGTTAATATCTTGAAAGGTGTTTCTAGTCGTCGATATGGGCAAGCTGGATACAAAAAGCCCCATAAGGAATCTTTGTGGAGTCCCAGTTATTTCGCTGTATCTGTTGGAGGTGCGCCATTAGATGTTTTGAAAGAATATATCAGAAATCAAGAAAAGCCGTCCTAGAAGGACGGGGCTTGTATCCCATTATTCCCGGTCAAATGGGTTTTTTCGCAATACTTGGTTTGCGTTGAAACAGTGGATATAAAAGCCACCTACAAACAATAACAAATGTTTTTATTTGAGTTTTTATACACAAAAAAGCACTTGAGAATTTGAATTGCTCAAGTACTTTCTTGTAAAAGTATATACCACTTCACTTGTTTGATGCCACATTGGAAAACGGCAAGATTTTTTGACGATCAGCATTGCCAGAATTACTTGTAACAAACAGTGTATGAAGTGGTAGACACTCCTTGCACTATATCAATAGTAGCTCCTCTAGGATAAAATCGAACATTTTCTTCGTGACAGTTTATGAACTGACCTTAGTTATAAATAATGCACTGTGCTTAGTAGCCATTAAAACTGTACTCTGCTTGTGTCAGAGCTACCCTGTAGACACAAATGATCTCATCACGCCAAACCTTACCCGGTAGTCAGTAGTAGTCTGACCAGACTAAAATAGTACATAAAGATGTTCCCAGTGCTGGGCTGCCTAGAATCCCGCAATCATGCACAAAATTAGCTGTGTCAGTCCACTACTGACATTAGTCCCATTTTAATGTGAGGCAGATGTGGCTACACTCCACCAAGCTAAAGCATAAGGCTGAGTGGCTTCGTTGACCTGTTGGCGAAATTGGACACGGATTTTATAATTGCCAGAAGCCGGAACGGGACAGAATATATGCTCTACACTGTCAATGTCACTGAATGAGGCACAAGCAACACCAGCATCGGAATTTTGAGCGTCTGTCTTCATTAAGTATAAATCGAGGTTATTCAATCCGCGATCGCTAAAAGTTTCACTCACATCATATAGTTGGTTTTTATTAGCATCATTTAGCTCAACCAACCGATTCCAACTCAAAGTAATACTCGCATAACTTCCTTGTTTTAAAGGTTTATCTAAAGCATAGTCCACAGTAGATCCCACATTCACTGTGCCATAATCCCAACCAATAGCAGGGACTGTAGTTGATGGTCGCCATTGACCAGCGCTCAATTGCTGATAAGCCCGAAAAGCATTTAAATGACCCGTTCCCATTTGAGCATCCAAAGGAATTTGGGGGTCTTGATAAGCATCAGATTTCAGCCAGTTTTGATTTTGTTTATCAATCAGCGTCCGAGTCATTCCCAGGCGCAAGCCATCACCACTATCTTGCAGCTTGTCGGCGGAATTCAACAATACAGCCTTCGTCACTTGATGACGGCGAGCATCAATACTCCAATTTTGTGGTTGATTCTGTAGTTGTCGGTCCCCAAACTCTTGCAACAAGGCCACAGTCGCCGTCACTTGAGGAGCCGCAAAACTTGTCCCTGTCACCTTATTCAACTTACCATCAGGATTCAGCATGGGAATATTACTTCCCGGTGCAACCAAACCGATGGAAGGACGACCATCAATATTAAACTCCTTACCAGCTAACCGAGCCGTAGCTCCCTGGTTAGTCGCCGCCAGATTAGCAACGTCAACTTTATTAAAAACACCTCCTCTGGGGGATGAAAAAGCAACGTTGAGTCCGTTATAATTGTCTGTAGGAATAGGAATACCTCCCCTACCTTGGTTGCCCGCGATCACATACAAAACATCATGAACGCGACTAGACCAGTCAAGACATAAAGTTAGTAAAGCATTACCGTCTAAAACAGGATTCGGACGCGGATCACGACCCAGAGGTTCACCAAAGCTAAAATTAATCGCACGGACATCATGACCATTTTGTAAAGCTATGTGTTGTGCCGTCAAACACTCTTCTGGCTGTCCCATATTTTTGGTAGAACCCACCGCAGACGAATACAATCGCGCCTTGGGCGCAACTCCTGGTAGAGCTTTGTCTTGACTAACCATCACACCAGCAACATTGTAAGCGTGGGAGTCAACACCAGTATTGGATTTAGCTGGACCATCGCGCATAAACACAGCAGCTAATGATATGGCACGGTTTTTAGATACGGCTTTATCCCACCCAAACATCGCCGGACGACCCATTTCCACCTGACCAATAGCAATCTTGCGTCCCAGTAAATTATAAGGAGGTTGGTGTAATCTCAGAGCATCAATACCATTAGTGCCTAAAGAACTTTGTAAAGCTGAAGCCAATACAGGCGCACTTAAACAAGAAGCACTCAACCCCCAAACTATCCAGCTTAGTTTTTTGCCCATTGTTGAGTTTGTAGTAATTAGTTGTTATTACTTATTGTTTATCAAGATAATTTTTTTTGCTTCTCTGTTCAGGAGTATTTCTCTTGCAGCCTAAACAGGACGGGATCAAAGTTATCAGCATTTGGTCAATATTTTGTTACAATGCTTACAGACGAGAACGCTTTAAAACCCACTAACCATGACCCAAAAACCATCTCAAAAGCCCATTGTGATCTCTCCATCTATCTTATCAGCCGATTTTAGTCGTCTAGGCGACGAGATTCGGGCTGTAGATACCGCAGGAGCAGATTGGATTCATGTTGATGTAATGGATGGCCGCTTCGTACCTAACATTACAATCGGTCCTCTGGTTGTGGAGGCGATTCGCCCAGTGACAACCAAACTACTGGATGTCCACTTAATGATTGTGGAACCAGAAAAGTATGTAGAAGATTTTGCCAAGGCGGGTGCTGATATTATCTCTGTACATTGCGAGCATAACGCTTCACCCCACCTGCACCGGACATTGGGACAAATCAAGGAACTAGGGAAGCAAGCTGGCGTTGTGCTTAACCCTGGTACTCCTTTAGTCCTAATTGAACACGTTTTAGAATTGTGCGATTTAATCCTGATTATGAGCGTTAACCCCGGTTTTGGCGGTCAAAGCTTTATCCCCGGTGTGTTGCCAAAAATTCGTCAATTGCGCCAAATGTGTGATGAACGCGGTTTAGACCCCTGGATTGAAGTGGATGGGGGACTGAAGGCTAATAATACTTGGCAGGTTTTGGAAGCGGGCGCTAATGCGATTGTGGCTGGTTCAGGCTGTATTTAAAGCCCCAGATTACGCTGAAGCTGTTTCATCTATTCGTAACAGTAAGCGTCCTGCACCAGAATTGGCAAAGGTTTAATTGTTTCGCCATCTAAATAAGTACCTTGAAAACCTCCCCAATTAAATTCGGGAGGTTCTATTATTTTATCCAAAATGTTTCTCTTGTGGAATAGGCATCTTGCCTGTTCTGGGCGGGCTAGAAGCCCACCCCACAATATTTATGCTTATGCACTGTTTTAGGCTTGTCAGTGCAGTAGTAGTGTAGCAAGCTTAAAGTAGCGCATTAGAGAAAAGAAGAAAACATTGATTTATCTCAATTTTCTCAAAAATCTATTATTCAACAAGCTGTCTAGCTATGTTGTCACCCGTTAAGCTAAAACAGGTGTGTAAGGCTAACATAAATTGTAATTTGAACTACTGGCAAACACTTTTACCATTAGCTTTAGTAACAGAGAAGGCATCAAATTCGCCTACCTCAAATTCGCCGGTCACGGTTACTTGATCACCAGCCGATATGGACTGGGTAGTATTATCTCCACAGATATCATAAGTATCAACTGTGATGGAACGACCACTGGTGTTTAAGCGAAATCCATCTTCCCAAACTCGCTGAACTCTACCAGAAAAGGAGTTACCTTGATTTTGAGCAATTGCTGGTACAGATGCCAAAATGACAACACCGACAAATAGGAATCTTGTGGCAGTTAATTTCATGATTTAACTCCTTAATTCTGAGAAGTGTGAAGAATTGCTTAATAATTCCAGAATATCAGATTCAACTAGATTGCAGGATAACCAGTTTCTATCATTGGAATCAGCACAACTCTATCGGTATTGTCAAAAACAAGGGTGTGGGGGGTTGGCTCTGCTAAAGCGCAGCGTAACCCACCTTTCCCACTTACTTGCGACTACCGAACCACTTCGCTGCTGCAACTCCAATCAAGCCGGCGACAATGGGATTGCTGAGAAACTTCATAATTGCTGGTTGTTCCGCCAGTACATCCCGGAAAATATCAGGGTGATTGTGATAAGCAAAAGATGCAAGTTTACTCACATCATCAGCAGTCATGCGGTTAGGGTTGCGAGTGGAAAGATTTAATTGTTGTTCTAAGCGTTTGTCGTCTAAATTTCTAGATTTAAATTCTTTGAAAAAAGCCTTGGCGACATCATCCCGTTCATTGGGTTTGATTTGCGCGATCGCTTTTTGTAATTCTGGCTCCATTTGGCTAGCAGGTATCCGTTCAGGACTTGCAGACTTACCAAATAACTGACGACGTTGATCAGGTGTTGTTCTCTGAGCAAAATCATCAAAGTTGTCATAGGAAGCATCATCAAGAGATTCTACATTCCCCCCAGACAAGTCTTGCATAACTTGTCGTCTGTACTCTTCACTACTTGTCACTTTACTTAACTCCTTTTTTTTCCATCACCTGAAAGATTGAGTCCGAATCAAATTAGCTATACTGAATTTGATTAGTCGCCCTGTCATACTGAGTAGTTAAAATTAACTTTTTGTCTGGACTATATACCAAAACACTTAAATTCTGCCCTGGAAAGTTTTTTTCAAAACCTTGAACTAAAGATTTTGCTAGAGGTCGCACCTCTTTAGGGCTAACTTCAGGAGAAATGACCACACCTAGCTTATTGTTATCGCGGACATAAGCATCCTTAATTAATCCGCCAGATGTTTCTACAACCCAGTCACCAAAATTTTGCCCGGATGGGGTATTACCTCGCTCTAGCTGTGCATAAGTGACATCACGGCCAATGGGTGGGGTAGCTGTGCGGTCAACTTCGGTTATAGTCCCACCACCACAAGCAGTAGTGATTGTTAACACTAAAACTAATATGAAAGCCGTAGCAATTTTACGACCTTGCTCAAGCAGATTCATTTCTTACCTCTCATAGTAAAATAATTAGCAACTATGCAATTTGATTCCAACGAACCAAAAAAAACTTAATTGATTAACGGGGTTTGGTGTAGATATAACTATAAAAAATATTTTGTCGCTGAATTACAAAAAACTCGTTACTACTACATTCTCTGCGCCAGTAAAAAAGCAAGGTAACGATTAATAACTTCTAAATTCTCTTTAATCACCAAGAAAAATGATTTAGCCAAGATTTTTCCACTATTTTCATCTTGGCAGAATCAGATTTAACCCGGTAATATCGCTAGATATTTGCCAAAAGATACAATATCTAATTTAGTTTTTCTTTGACATTATCTTTCGCGTCTTCTATTCCGTGACGCACTTGACTTTCGGCTTGTTTGGCTTTACCTTTGGCTTTATCTTCTGGATCTCCAGTAACATTGCCCAGTGCTTCTTGAGCTTTCCCTTCAATATTTTTGCCAGTAGCTTTAGCGCGATCTTCTATGCTCATGTTGCACTCCTAATTAGATCAACAACTAGCTTTTCAACTATGATTTAGCTTGAAAAACTGTTTTTTCTTACCTTTATACTGTAGTTAAATTTTGCATGACTATCTTCCGCCATAGGGTACATTAGTTATCTATATAAAAAGGATGATTACAAAAGTAAGTTGCATATTTTATTTGATTAAAAAACCCGGTCATGTTATCAAACCGGGTAATGGTAGCTATAGTATTTTGAGAGACTAATCGAGAAAACCCATCAGAACTTCCGACTCATCAACATCATTGGGTGCTGTGGGACGGTTCCCGAAGGAGGAATAGCTATCAGAAATTGCTAGTGTACTCGAACCAATGGGACGAATACCAGATAAGTTCATCGTGTCAACAATGTCAAATGTATGACCGCCAATGGGGCGAATTCCCATAATATTAACTGTATCCGCTACTACCAAAGTACTGACACCAATAGGGCGGATTCCAGAAATTTGAACTGTCCCAGCAATTTGCAGACCACTGCTACCTATGGGACGAACTCCTGCAACGGCTAGCTTCCCTTCGTCTTTCTTCACTGGGAGATCAGAGCTTTTTTCGGTTTTATCTGGATTCAAACTATTATCCTGCTTATTTTCAACTTCCACTGTATTTTCTCCCTTTAGCTTGGTATCCTGTTGTTGAGGATCGATTTCTTTGCCAGTACTGCTGATACTCATAAACCGATACCTCTGGTTTATTAACTGAATTTTACAATAATGAAGGAAAAATTAATTTTTTTTCCATGCATCAAGAGTGTAACCTGAAAAAAGCTTGTAAATATATAAGTATATTTAAAACTGATACATAAGTAAATTTAAATTGTAAAATTTTGTAAAATAATATTGCTATTTATTAGTTTGATTACCTAACTTCAGCAGGGGCGCAACAGTATCGTTACCATGAGATATGGTATTTTCAACAGATTGAAAACAACTGTATGACAGGATTTTGTCTTCAAGCTCCCTTTATTCCCACAGGCGACCAACCACAGGCGATCGCACAGCTAACCAGCAGTATCCAATCTGGCAATCGTTACCAAACTTTACTCGGCGCGACGGGAACCGGTAAAACATTTTCCATCGCCGCAGTCATTGAAAAAGTGGGTAGACCGACTTTGGTACTAGCCCATAATAAAACTTTGGCGGCACAACTGTGTAATGAATTACGGGAATTCTTCCCTCATAACGCCGTTGAGTATTTTGTCAGCTATTACGATTACTATCAGCCAGAAGCCTATATTCCGGTGAGCGATACTTATATTGAAAAAACATCTTCGATTAATGATGAAATAGATATGTTACGGCATTCAGCGACGCGATCGCTCTTTGAACGCCGTGACGTAATTGTAGTTGCTTCCATTAGCTGCATCTACGGTTTGGGGATTCCCTCAGAATATCTCAAAGCCGCCATTCCTTTCCAAATCGGGATGGAAGTCAACCAGCGCCAAATTTTACGAGATTTGGCATCAGTGCAGTATAGCCGCAACGACATAGAAATGGGTCGGGGACGTTTTCGCGTCCGGGGTGATGTTTTAGAAATTGGTCCTGCCTACGAAGACCGAATTATCCGTGTAGAATTCTTTGGCGATGAAATAGACGCGATTCGCTATATTGACCCGGTGACAGGGGAAATTATCCGCAGTTTAGAAGCTGTCAACGTTTACCCAGCGCGTCACTTTGTCACCCCACAGGAACGCTTAGAGATAGCTTGTGATGAAATTGCCGCCGAATTAAAGCAACAACAAGCACAACTAGAACAAGCGGGGAAATTATTAGAAGCACAACGCATCGACCAACGCACACGTTATGACTTGGAAATGTTGCGCGAAGTTGGTTTCTGTAACGGTGTAGAGAACTATTCTCGCCACTTAGCAGGAAGACAAGCCGGCGCACCACCAGAGTGTTTAATTGATTATTTCCCCAAAGATTGGCTGTTAGTTATCGATGAATCTCACGTTACCGTACCCCAAATTCGCGGGATGTATAACGGCGACCAAGCCAGAAAAAGAGTTTTAATTGAGCATGGATTTCGCCTTCCCAGTGCTGCTGATAACAGACCGTTACAAGCAGAAGAATTTTGGCAAAAAGTAAATCAGTGCATTTTTGTTTCCGCCACACCAGGAAATTGGGAATTAGAAATATCTGAAGGTCATATTGCTGACCAAATAATTCGACCAACTGGAGTAATTGATCCAGAAATTTCCGTGCGTCCCACAGAAGGACAAATTGATGATTTATTAGGGGAAATTAAAGATAGAGTTGACCGTCAAGAACGAGTGTTAATTACCACATTAACCAAGCGCATGGCGGAAGATTTGACTGAGTATCTGCAAGACCATAGTATAAAAGTCCGTTATTTGCATTCAGAGATTAATTCCATTGAGCGCATTGAGATTTTGCAAGATTTACGTGCGGGTAAATTTGATGTTTTGGTGGGTGTGAACTTGTTACGGGAAGGCTTAGATTTACCGGAGGTTTCCTTAGTCGTAATTATGGATGCAGATAAAGAAGGCTTTTTACGCGCCGAGCGTTCTTTAATTCAAACTATTGGGAGAGCTGCGCGGCACATCCGGGGACAAGCAATTATGTATGCTGATAATATGACAGGCAGCATGATTAGAGCCATTGATGAAACCGATCGAAGGCGGGGCATTCAGATGGCATATAACCGGACGCATGGGATTACACCACAACCGATTATTAAAAGATCAAGTAATGCCATTTTATCTTTTTTAGATGTTTCTCGGCGATTAAATGCAACTGATTTAAAAGTGGTTGATGAACATATAGATGAACTGCCTTTAGAAGAAATTCCAGGGTTGATTGGCAAGTTAGAAGCACAGATGAAAGATGCAGCGAAGAAATTAGAATTTGAAGAGGCGGGAAAATTGCGCGATCGCATCAAGCATCTGCGAGATAAAATGCTAGGACGTTAGTGTTTTCAATATTGTAAACCTGTCAAATCTATTAAAATGTAGACATGACAATATTTTGAGCATCAGTTATGAAAATCAAAGCTTTGATTTGGCAGGAAGATGGTGTTTGGTGTGGTTCTGTGCCTGCTTTACCAGGTTGTCACACTTGGGGAGACAGCTACGAACATCTATTGGAAATGCTGCAAGATGCTGTTCAAGGTTGGTTGGATGTTGCCAGTGAGCGAGAGACGAGTGAACCAGAAAAACAATTGGTTGAGCTATCTCTATGAAAGCTGTTTCTGGTAAGGAACTTTGCAAGATTGTGGAAAGACATGGCTGGGAGGTAAAACGAATTACTGGCAGCCATCACATTTATGCAAAAACGGGTGTTGAGGTCATCCTTTCTATTCCAGTTCATAGTAATCGTGATTTGCCGAAAGGGACTTTAAAAAGCATCTTGAAGGATGCTGGGTTGACGGAGAAAAATTTGGAGTAGTCACACTCAGCTAAGATAAGCTTATTTGGCTCCAATGTGTCCTGCTATCGGAGCTACACTTGGTGGAGTTAGCGGTGTAGCAGGTGTAACTGCAATTGCTGGAGTACACTAGACTTTAATTTACAAAAGTTTTGAAAAAAGTGGGTGTGTATTCTATAACTACCCATTTTTAGTTTTTAGTAGAAACTATTGCTGCTGGCTGTGTAATGATTGCTATGGGAGTATTTTTAGTAACAAAACCTTAAACATAATTTATCCGATCAACCATTTCACGAAAGACTTGTGTTGTGTTAGCGTAGCTTACCGTAGATACTGCCCCGTTTTCGCTATCCTAGAAAAGTAAATCATTCCCCAATCACGCCGATGGTTGCTTTACCCGATTATATTTCAATGAGCGCAGAAGAATATCTGCTGTGGGAACCCACCCAAGAGCAACGCTACGAGTATTGGGATGGCGAAGTTGTGGCCATGAGTGGTGGTACACGCAACCATAATCGGGTTTCTCTTAATTTCTCAAAGCTTCTAGATGATGCCTTAGCAGAGCGTTCCTGTGAAGTCTACATTGTAGATGTGAAGGTGCAGGTAGAACCAGGGCAGAAGTATTTTTATCCCGATGTGGTGGTGACTTGCGATCAGCGCGATCGCGATCCACAATTGATACAATTTCCCTGCTTAATCATCGAAGTGCTATCACCTTCCACCGAAGCAGCCGATAGGGGAAAGAAGTTTGCCAAATATCGCCAATCGCCCACCTTAGAAGAATATGTCTTAGTCCAAGTAGCGCCACCATTAGTAGAAGTATTTCGGCGCAACCAACAGGGGCAATGGGTACTATCAGAGTATAATTTAAACGATAGATTGCGACTAGAATCAGTAGATGTAGAAATAGCGATCGCTCATTTGTACCGACAAGTGCAGTTTGAACCCGAAACCACCGAAAACGAAATAGATGAATAAAAATTGTAAAATTAAGTTAAAACTTGTCATAATCATGTTATAAGTATAAAAAAATTAAAATTACATTTCTCTAATTCCTCCTCTCTGCGCCTCTGCGCCTCTGAGTGATACAAATTCATATCTTTATAGTTATTTCTATTCAGAAAAACTCTCCCTTTCAACCTGAAAAGCCTTAAATCTATCCACCGCCATTTTGCAGTAATCAGACTTAATTTCAAAACCTAAAAATATCCGTCCTAAACCTGCTGCTGCAATCCCAGTAGAACCAGAACCAGCAAAAGGGTCAAGCACCACTTCCAGTTGATTTGAAGAAGCTTTGACAACTCTTTCCACAATACCTAAAGGAAACTGTGCCGGATGTCCAGTGCGCTCCTTAGAACTGCGTTTTTCACCCGTAGTTATTTTAGGAAACTCCCAAACATCAGAGGGATTTTTACCCAGAGGATTACATCTAAATTTACCTTTTTTTTTCTGATTAGGATATTTCACATTTGGGTCACGAATTTCATCTAAATTGAAAGTATACTTCTGAGAGTTCTTAATATAAAAAAGCCATTTTTCATTACGTGGACTGAGACGATATTTTGTGGAAACACCAGCGCCATATTGCCAAACCACCTCTTGGAGTAAATAGAACAGTGACTTATCCCATAATAAATAAGGTATAGGTACACATAAACCTTTGTCGGGAACTTCAAAATGCCCCACATTTAACCAAAATGCCCCATCAGGTTTGGTAATTTTATAAATTTGAGACATCCATTGTGAACAACTTTCAACATACTCATCTACAGAAATTCGTGCTTCATATTCTTTGCCAATGTTATAGGGCGGAGACGTAACAGTTAAATCAATATTTATATTTGTTGAACTTAGTTTATGTAAAAAATCCGTTGAATCACCGTGATAAAGAATAAATCCATTGTCAGCATAAAATGGATTACCTAAAACTTTAAATAATTCTGTTTCTAAAACTTTTTGTTTAACAGAGAGATTATATTTTAAATCTTCCGAAAAAGTTTGTAATAGTGAAGATGGAGCCGACTGGGTAGCTTTGTGCGGTGCAATTATTTCAGAAAGATAACTATTATGCTCTTTACTTGCTATCTTTCGTGCCTTATCTTCTGGAACCTTCATGCTTAAAATTTATATTTCCTTCGTTTACAGCTATTTTCAGGTAAATAGACCACAAACCGACCTCTCTCCAAACCTCTCTCCTGCAAGGAGAGAGGCTTTGATTGACCCCCCTTCCCTTGTAGGGAAGGGGCTGGGGGTTAGGTCTAATAATTGTGGTTCAAATACATAAAAACTGCTGTAGGTCAGAATAATTAACCGCCAATAAACGCCAATAAATTAGGATGTTGAATTGTTTTATTTGATTTATTTTCACTTAATCTCCCCTCTCCTTGCTAAGGAGAGGGGTTGGGGGTGAGGTTCTTTTATTAAATCCCTATTCTGTTTAAACGACTACAAAATTCACCAACCTTCCAGGAACCACAATCACCTTTTTAATTTCCTTCCCTTCAATGTAGCGCTGAACTAATTCCGATTCACGGGCGTACTTCTCCAACTCTGCTTTATCAGCTTGTGCAGGAACTTCAATATCAGCACGTTTTTTACCGTTAATTTGAATTACCAAAGTAATTTCGTCAGCTACCAAAGCCGCCGGGTCAAAAGATGGCCAAGTTTGAGTGTGGATGGAATTAGTATTACCCAATGACTGCCACAATTCATCAGCAATGTGTGGGGCAAAAGGCGCTAACATAATCACTAAAGTCTGAATACCTTCAGCATAAATTGGTGAATTTTTGCAGTCGGCATCACTTAGGGCATTACTTAACTTCATCAATTCCGAAACGGCTGTATTGAATTGATAGTCGTCTTCCAAATCTTCTGTGACAGCTTGAATAGCCGTATGAATTGCTCGCCGTAATTCCTTTTCTGGCTTACTTAAATTAGCAATATCGGCTTTCTTCCGTGATACCCCAGGCGCAGCATAATCTGTCACCAAGCGCCATACCCGATTTAAAAAGCGAAATTGCCCTTCGACATCGGCTTCATCCCATTCTAGGTCTTTTTCTGGGGGTGCTTTGAATAAAATAAACATCCGCGCCGTATCAACACCATACTTACTAATTACGTCTTCTGGTGCTACACCATTACCCTTAGACTTAGACATGGTGGCATACAGGCGTTGCAATGGTTCACCTGTCTGGGGGTCGCGGGGGTCGGCTGCATTCACCAAATTAGAAGGAACCCATTTATCTTTACCGCCCTTATTCGGATTCATGTAAGTTAAACCCTGTACCATACCTTGAGTTAACAGGCGTTGAAAGGGTTCATCAAAGTTTAATAAGCCGCGATCGCGCAGTACCTTAGTAAAGAATCTGGAATATAATAAATGTAAAATGGCGTGTTCAATGCCACCCACATACTGGTCTACAGGCATCCACTCATTAGTTTTAGCAGGGTCAAATACCTGTTGTTCATTTTGTGCATCAGGATAGCGCAAGAAATACCACGAGGAATCAATGAAGGTATCCATTGTATCGGTTTCTCGCTTGGCTGGAGTGCCGCAAGTGGGACAAGGGACATTTACCCAGCTTTCTAACTGAGTCAAAGGTGAACCACCACGTCCAGTTAATTCCACTTCTTCGGGTAATTTAACTGGCAAATCCTCATCTGGGACTGGAACTATGCCACAATTTGGGCAGTGAATGACTGGGATGGGTGCGCCCCAATACCGTTGTCGGGAAATTAACCAATCGCGCAAGCGGTACTGAATTCGTAGTTTGCCAAAATTTTGTTCTTCAGCATATTTAATAATTGCAGCTTTGGCATCTGGGGAATTCATGCCTGTAAAAGAGCCAGAATTAATTAAAATTCCTGGTTCTGTATATGCTTCGTTATATTCAATTTTAATCAGTTTTGTGATTTCTTCTGTTTCTGATGTTGGCGTTAAGTCAAAATCTGCTACATCTTCAGGCGCAGCAATCACAAACTCAATAGGTAAATTATAAACGCGGGCAAATTTAAAATCTCGCACATCATGAGCAGGTACACCCATGACTGCACCCGTACCATATTCATACAGTACATAATCGGCAATCCAGATGGGTACTTCTTCCCCTGTAAAGGGGTTGAAAACTTTACCACCGGTGGGGATACCCCGCTTGGGTTTGTCTTCGGCTGTACGTTCTAATTCGCTTTGCTGAGAAACTTCTTGAATAAATGCGGCTACGGCGGCTTTTTGTTCTGGGGTAGTGACAACTTGGGTTAAAGGATGTTCTGGTGCTAGTACCAAATAGCTGACACCATATACTGTATCTGGGCGGGTGGTGTAAACAGCGATTTTTTCATCCATCCCCACTACAGGAAATTCTAAATAAGCGCCTGTGGATTTACCAATCCAATTAGCCTGCATTAATTTGACCCGTTCCGGCCAACCTGTTAATTTATCTAAATCATTCAGTAATTCTTCGGCGTAGTCGGTAATCTTTAAAAACCACTGCCGTAACAGTTTGCGTTCAACTTTTGCGCCACTGCGCCAAGAACGTCCTTCGTTATCAACTTGTTCATTGGCGATTACAGTTTGGTCGATGGGGTCCCAGTTGACTGCGGCTTCTTTTTGATAAGCTAATCCGGCTTGCCAGAATTGCAAGAAAATCCATTGTGTCCACTTATAATAATCTGGTGAACAAGTCGCAAGTTCGCTTTCCCAGTCGATAGCCAAACCCAAACGTTTTAATTGCTGCCGCATTTGAGCGATATTTTGATAAGTCCACTTGGCTGGGGGAACTCCTCGGTCAATGGCGGCGTTTTCTGCTGGTAAACCAAAGGCATCCCAACCCATTGGATGCAGCACTTTATACCCTTGCATTCGCTTGAGGCGTGCAATCACATCGGTAATTGTGTAATTACGGACGTGACCCATGTGGAGGCTGCCCGATGGGTAAGGGAACATGGAAAGAGCGTAGAATTTGGGCTTGTGACTATTTGCAGGTGTCTTATCTAAGCCAAGTTCTGCCCATGTTTGTTGCCATTTTTCCTCAATGTCTGCTGGGTTATATCGGGAATCCACCAAAAATTCTCCTACGGGACTGTAATCGTGTCTGCTTACATATTGTAGATGCTAGATACTGTATTGAGTTGATCAAAAACAATATTTCCTGTGGGTAGGTTCAAACCCTGTGAATTATCCCAGTTAATAACTCTTGATACTAATGTGACAGCTAAGTTACAAAGCTTCAAAGTCGGCGGTAAATCCAGACAAGTTTGCACAGTCTTCTTGAAAAGCCTCAGCATCGCTGACATCTTCGATTTTATATCCCATAATCCGCGTGCCATCTGGCATTTTCTTGGAAGAAATACACTCGCCTTGATACTTGTCTGACATCGATTTGAAGTTAGCACCGTGTTGTTTCCAAGCATCACCGGAACAAGTCACATTAACCCGCCACATAATTGATCTCGTTTACTAGCTATTAATACTGATTATCTCACAAAGGGTACACCAAGTTTTTAGATATAGTAATCCGCTTTGATTTTTGATAGCTTGCGTAGGTGGGGAGTGGGAAAAAGCCATTTTGAGTTGTATTGAGTTGTAAGCGCAAAGCGCAGGCTACGCCAACAGAAATCAAATAGGAGTCCTATGTTTTAAATTGTAAATCTTGTGGGGTGAGCATCCTGCCCGCCTTTGTCTATTTAACTCAAATGAAAGAAGTCATCTGCTGTAATAGGGAATTATCTCGCTTTTCTATCTATAGGAGGTGTCTATTTCTCAAACCCTCTATCATAATGTAGATGGAAGATAATGTCTGGAAAATTTTATCCCATTAGCTAAATAGGAAAGGTTAAAAATGCCTAACAATATTAAAGAGCAAATTCAAACTGACTTGCAACAGGTTAAAGAAACTGGACAGTTAAGAACTGAGCGCATTCGCGAAATTGTTAAGTCTGCTGTTTCCCAGCTAAGTTCGGAGTTGAAAGCAGGTTCTAGTGATATTCGTTATCTGGTAAAAGATGCGGTTTCTGCTGTGATTGAAAACTTTCAAGACAAGGGTGCGGAAATCAGAGAAGAGGTGACTGCTTCAATTGAAGGGGCGCTGGAAGGTGTTAACAGTAAAAGACACAACTCTATAGTCCAAACTCAGGCGGAACTGAAAAAGCTACAAGCTCAATTGGATAATGAAGAGGAACAAATTCAGCAGGAAGTTGATGGTATTTTAGCAGAAATTGAAGATACTGGCAAGGGCGAAACTGATGCGACTAAAAATGCGATCGCCTCTGCGATTAATGCTATTAGGGATAGTGAAGAGGTTTCTTTGTTAAAGAAACGTTACGCTCAATTACAAGCGCAACTCTCTATTGTCAGAGCGAATTTGGCGGCGCGTTACGGCGGACGGGACGGTGAAGTGAAGGATTATATCGATGAGGCAAAACACTGGTATGATCAAGCTCGTCCACAAGCTGAAGCTGTGGCGACACAAGTAGACGAGAAGCGATCGCAACTAGAAGATAAACTAGGTGAAGCTGGTTCGGCTATAGCTAGAAAAGAGCGTCAAATTAAACAAACTTTACGGGAGTTGCTGCTATCAACGGCTGATATGTTCAAAGAGAAAGAACCTGCTGATAAACATCAGGAACTTACTAAGAAGTAGGTGTGTTCTAGGGAAAAGTTAAATAAGCTTGTAGTAAGGGTTTTACCTTTTTTTTAGAGGACTAAAGTCCTCACTACAAACTTTATTTACCTAGACAATTTTAGTAACTACCTCTTTCTGTATTCATTTGTTCTTCATGTTTAGCAATTACCCAAACTGCGTGGATGCTACCGGGAAGCCAACCTAAAAGTGTCAGTAAAATGTTAATCAACAAAGTTGGACCAGCGCCCACGGTGAGAAATACACCTAAAGGAGGCAAAACTAAACCTAAAAGTAAACGCACTATTTTCATGATTTTGTGATTTTGTTTAATTACGTTTTTGTGAGAATGCTGAATTAAGATAATTCAGCTACTTAATATCTATCTGGAAGGTAATTCACCTTGGGTATTTACGTCACCACTGCTGTTTAAAGCAGGGTTTTTTTCGGCAAAATAATTGTTAATGAAGGTGCTAGCAAAAGATAGAATCACTGGACCCAATAGAAATGCTATAAGTCCACGAACTGCGAACCCAGGAACCAGTACTGCTGCTAACCAAAAACAAAAACCGTTAATTATTAGCGAAAATGCCCCTAATGTCACGAAGTTAAGCGGTAAAGAAAGAGCAGAAAGCACTGGTTTCACTGAACCGTTAATCAACCCAATTACTAAAGCCGCAATCATGGCTGCTGGAAAATTAGCAATGTTGACACCAGGTACAACTAAATCGACAATTAACAAGCTCAAAGCTGTAGCTATGGCAGTTAAAAATGTTCCTAACATGGTGTTCACCTACTAAAAATAACAAATAGATTCTTTACGAGTCTTTTACTATTTTTAAATAAATCCTGGGATTTTACATCTCTTGAAAGATAGATTTTGGTTATACCATTGGGCTGATTGTTTCCAGTCTGTAATTACGATTACTCAAATAATTAGACCCCACCCCCAGCCCCTCCCCGCAAGCGAGGAGGGGAGATATAGCAAAAGTCAAAAATAAAAGACTTGCTGTTCCCATACCCTAACGACTTCGGCGGTTGCGATAAAGCACAGGTTTGGTTTGTTTTTGGGTTTAATATTTATTTCTTGCTGTCTTGGTGGTTAATTAAATTCATGCTATGGTAATCTTATTTAATTTGTGTTCGCTCTCCTTGCTTAAGGTATTCCGGATCTTTAACGAACCACAGAGGCGCAGAGACCACAGAGGAAGAGAAAACAGAGAATTGTTTATCTCTGATTGAGGATTGCTATAGCCTTTCCTAATCATATAAATATCATAGCCCCCTCCTCGCTTGCACCGGAGGGGGTTGGGGGTGGGGTTCTTATACCTCACTAAACTAGGAAACGCTATATATTACCACTCAGATAGAAAAGTTCTGTTATTGTTTTACGGCTTTCATTGATAAACTAATTCGTTTCAATTTTTCGTTAATTTCTAACACTCGGATTTTTACAACTTGTCCAACTTTAACAATTTTTTGAGGATCATCTACGAATCTATCAGCTAGTTGGGATATATGTACTAAGCCATCTTGATGTACGCCAATATCTACAAATGCACCAAAGTTAGCTACGTTTGTGACAATTCCTTCTAATTCCATTCCTACTTCTAAATCTCTAATTTCTTTGATTCCTTCTCTAAATGTGGCATATTTAAATTCTGCACGGGGGTCTCTTCCTGGTTTGTCTAGTTCGCTGATGATGTCGCGCAGTGTGGGTTCGCCTATGCTATCGGTGACGTATTTTTTGAGGTTGGTTTTTTTGAGTTTTTCGGCTATTTCGGTGACTTGATTTAAGGATACATCTAAATCAGCTGCGATCGCCTGCACGAGAGCATAACTTTCGGGATGCACTGCTGTATTATCTAAAGGGTTATCACCGCCACGAATTCGCAGAAAACCCGCCGCTTGTTCAAACGCCTTCGGCCCCAATTTAGCCACTTTTAACAATTGTCGGCGGTTCTTAAAAACTCCATGCTCATTCCGATAAGCAACAATGTTATTAGCCACCGTAGCCGTAATTCCCGAAACAAAGGTCAAAAGTTCCTTAGAAGCCGTGTTTAAGTCCACACCGACGTAATTCACGCAACTTTCTACAGTCTCATCTAGCTTCTTTTTCAGCAACTTTTGGTCAACGTCATGCTGATATTGTCCCACACCGATAGATTTCGGGTCAATTTTCACCAATTCCGCTAGAGGATCTTGTAAACGGCGACCGATACTAATCGCACCACGCACGGTAATATCTAAGTGGGGAAACTCTTCTAACGCCACTTTACTCGCAGAATATATCGATGCGCCAGACTCATTTACCATGACTTTAACCGGTTTGCGGTCGATGGCTTGTAATATCTGCGTTACAAACTCATCTGTCTCACGGGAAGCTGTACCGTTACCAATTGCAATTAAGGAAATCTGATATTTCTCAATCAAATTTTTGATAGTTTGTGCAGCTTTGGCGCGTTGTTCAGCCGCTTGGTGAGGAAACACCGCCTGATATTCTAAAAATTGTCCTGTTTGGTCGAGTACCGCCACTTTACACCCAGTTCTAAACCCTGGGTCTATAGCTAATGTCGGTTTCATTCCGGCTGGTGCAGATAAGAGTAATTCTCGCAGATTTGCTTCAAAGGTTTTAATAGATTCCATATCAGCGTAGGTTTTTTTCTGAGAAATCACCTCACCGATAATGGAAGTTTTCATCAGCCGATTAAATGCGTCTTTGAGCATCCCCTGATAAAAATCACGAATTATCCGCACTTTCGCCTTAATTACCTTTGATTCTAAATAATCAAGTACCAAATCTTCATCAAAAGTAACTTCATAGTTTAACACTCCCTCCGCTTCACCGCGACACAACGCCAGCAGATTATGAGGTGCAATATTTCTCACCCGAATTTGATAGTTGCGGTACATCTCAAACTTGGTTGTACCTTCGGGATGCTCCTTTTTGATATCAGAGACAAATACCCCCTCAGCTAGGAAGTAATCACGCAGATATGCACGCAATTCGGCTTTTTCTGCTACTTCTTCTGCTAAAATATCCCCAGCACCTTTGAGCGCTTCTTGTGCTGTTTTAACTCCCTGATTCTCAGAAACATACTTTGCTGCTTCCTCTTCCAGCGAGGCTGTTGCAGCATTTGGGACATTTAGCGACTTGATGAAATTTGCTAAGGGTTCCAAACCTTTTTCTCTGGCTATGGTGGCGCGGGTACGGCGTTTTGGTCGATAGGGGAGATATAAATCTTCGAGTTCAGTTTTTTGTAAACAGGCGGTAATTTTGGCTTTGAGTTCATCTGTGAGTTTACCTTGTTCCGCGATCGCATTTAAAATTACCGTTTTCCGTTCTTGCAACTCTGTTAAATAAGCATAGCGCTCAAACAAGTCACGCAGTTGGACTTCATTCATTTCGCCAGTGCGCTCTTTGCGGTAACGTGCAATAAAGGGAACCGTCGCACCTTCGGCTAAAAGTTCTAACGCGTTTTCGATTTGATGAGGTTTGAGGTTTAATTCAGTCGCCAGTAGTTGAGGAATATTCAGCATCGGGTGTTTAATTTAAAAAAGTTCCTTCTAAATGTAATATGCTAGATCGTCTGCTCAGTATTTTACTCCAAGATATTTATCTGCGTTCCCAATAATCTATTGTCTGAGTAGAAGAAGTTGCACTAGGGAACGCACCCTACAAGATCGCACTACTTTTAGGAACTGAATGATATTATAAAGATTGTCTAAAATTATACCTTAATATTTACAGATATGCCTCTAAGTTGGAATGAAATTAAGCAAAGGGCGATCGCTTTTTCTAAGGAATGGGAAAGTGAAACTTCAGAGAAGTCAGAGTCGCAATCCTTCTGGAATGACTTTTTTAATGTGTTTGGCATTTCACGGCGGCGAGTGGGGAGTTTTGAGTTACCAATCAAAAAGGCGGACAATAAACAGGGTTTTATCGATCTTTTGTGGAAAGGAATGATTTTGGTGGAGCATAAGTCTAGGGGCAAGGACTTAGATAAGGCTACACAACAAGCAAAAGATTATTTTCCAAATTTAAAGGAGCATGAGTTACCGAAATATATTTTGGTGTCGGATTTCCAAAAATTCAGGCTTTATGATTTAGATACGAACGAAACCAAAGAGTTTGAGCTACAAGATTTTGTAAATCATGTGCATCTATTCGGCTTTATAGCGGGATATGAAAAAAGGGTTTATAAGGATGAAGATCCTGTCAATATTGCGGCGGCTGAATTGATGGGGGATCTGCATGATCGCCTCAAAGAAATTGGTTACATAGGGCATGATCTAGAAGTATATCTAGTGCGGCTATTGTTCTGTATGTTTGCTGATGATACAGGCATTTTTAATAAGGGGATTTTTTGGGAATATATTGATTTGCATACGAAGGAAGATGGCAGTGATTTGGCGATGCACATTGCTTGGATTTTCCATACTTTAAATACCCCAAACGAGAAGCGGTTCAAAAATTTAGATGAGAATTCAGTACAGTTTCCCTATGTAAATGGGAAGTTATTTGAAGAGACTGTACAACCTGCTGCTTTTGATAAGCAGATGCGTGAAATGTTGTTAAAGGCTTGTGCCTTTGATTGGGGTAAAATTTCTCCTGCAATTTTTGGATCAATGTTTCAGGCGGTGATGAATCAGACGGAACGGCGCAATTTAGGGGCGCATTACACCTCTGAGAAGAATATTCAAAAGTTGATTAAGCCGCTTTTTTTGGATGATCTTTATATTGAATTTGAGAAGGCTAAGGGTAGTAAGGGAAAATTAGAAGCATTACATAAAAAGATTGCAAATTTACATTTTCTCGATCCTGCTTGTGGTTGTGGCAATTTCTTAATTATCACTTATCGAGAGTTGCGAGATTTAGAGCTTGAAATTTTAAAAGAATTGTATAGGAAGCACAAAAGTTTCCTTGATGTCCGGTTGTTTATTCAGGTGGATGTCGATCAGTTTGCGGGGATTGAGTATGATGAGTTTGCGGTGCGGGTGGCTGAAGTGGCGATGTGGTTAATTGATCATCAGATGAATGTGAAGGTGAGTAATGAGTTTGGACAGTATTTTGTGCGGTTGCCTTTGAAGAAATCCGCGAAGATTGTGCATGGTAATTCGTTGCGGATTGATTGGGAGTCTGTTGTTGCAAAAGAGAAGTTAAATTTTATTTTGGGTAATCCTCCATTTGTCGGTAAAACATACCAAGATTCACAACAGAAGTCTGATATGCAAAGTGTTTTTGGGAATGTAAAAAGTTCAGGTTTATTAGACTATGTAACTGCTTGGTATATTAGAGCAAGTCAGACTATTCAAAATACTGATATTCGTTGTGCTTTTGTTAGTACAAGTTCAATTTCTCAAGGTGAGCAAGTTGGGATTCTTTGGCAAGAACTTTATAGTAAATATAAAATCAAGATTCATTTTGCCCATCGTACTTTTAGTTGGAGTAATGAGGCAAAAGGTAATGCGGCTGTACATTGTGTGATTATTGGCTTTGGGTTGCAAGATATTGAAAATAAGAGGCTCTTTGAGTATATAAATATTAAAGGTGAATCAACAGAGAGAAAAGCGAAAAATATTAATCCATACTTGACCGAAGGAAATGATCTAATCATTTTAAAAAGAGTTAAGCCAATTTCTAATGTGCCTGAAATGGTCAAAGGTAGCCAACCTACAGATGGAGGAAATTTACTGCTTTCAGATGAAGAAAAGAATCTTTTTTTGCAAAAAGAGCCAAAAGCAGAAAAGTTTATTAGAAGATTTGTTGGTTCAGAGGAATTTATCAATAACGTCTATCGTTGGTGCTTCTGGCTAATAACTATTAAACCAGAAGAACTTAAGAAACTTCCTCACTTATTAAAAAAAGTAGAATTAGTAAAAAAAATGAGGTTAGCTAGTACAAAGACCTCAACAATAAAATGGGCAGAATTTCCAACATTATTTACTGAGAATAGACAGCCTAATTCTGATTACTTATTAATTCCAAGTGTTTCTTCTGAAAATCGAAAATATATTCCAATAGGGTTTCTGAGTAAAGATACAATCGTTAGTAATCTTGCATTTGGTTTACCTAATGCAACTCTATATCTATTTGGTATTCTCACTTCAGAAATGCACATGACTTGGGTTAAGTATGTTTGTGGAAGATTAGAAAGTCGTTTTCGCTATTCAAACACAATCGTTTACAACAATTATCCATTCCCTGAAAATGTCAGCGACAAACAAAAGCAAAAAATCGAAACCGCCGCACAAGCAGTATTAGACACAAGAGCAAAATATCCCGATAGCAGTCTCGCTGATCTTTACGATCCTCTCACCATGCCGCCCGACTTGGTAAAAGCACATAAAGCCCTAGACAAAGCCGTAGACCTTTGCTATCGTCCCCAGCCTTTTGTTAGCGAACTAAATCGCATCGAATATTTATTTAGCCTCTATGAAGCACTGAGTACGCCATTGCTCAAAGTTGAGAAGAAAAAGCGAAGCAAGAAAAAAGATAGTTAATAAATTCGATGATGTGGCGATCGCTATTCGGTGTGAGTCGTGATGCCCCAGTTTTTTGCTAGAATCAACCACAATTATAAATAAACACAGTGTTCATCTGCTTTGATCTATTTTGAAATTTTAGTTACGAGGATAGGAAAAATGCATTTGTCTTTTTTGATTCCCCTCTGTACCGCTTTAGCTACCGACTATGTATCGAAAAAATGTGATGGGGAAATAGCTTATCTGATTAGTTTATTTACAATTATCAGTTTAATTTTGAGTTTAGTATTAGCCCCTTGGCAATTTCAGCTAGTGATATTAATTGTGGTTCTCGTCAGTACGGATAGATTTTTACTGAGACATTAAGTATAAAATATGATTAGCTACGCCTTGCTTTTGGCGATCGCGCAATTTATGGCAGTATTCAAAATATCAAGGTTTTTATCTGGTTACAAAATAATGACTTGACTTTCAGATATTTGCAATACTCTAGCACCTTTAACGATGATGTCAACCTAGTCTAAATATTGGCAATTCCAGCCTTTGTATGTCTTGCGTTTACCCTGTGCAACTTTAGTTAAATTTCCTTGGTTTAGGGCGTGGGTAACACAGAAAGGACGTAAGCCAGATACTTGGAACACCTCGCCACCTGGGGAAGTTACGACATATTTGCGATGTCTTTTGGCGACGGATTCAGGCGGTCTAGGTTTGCCATATCCGGGATGTAGTTGACCCCGTATTTTGGACGAGGGGTGTAAATCGCCCTTTATGCCGTACATGGGGTTAAGTTCACCTCTAAACATCTCTGAAAGTCGCTTTTTCTCTTCCTCAGTCCATTTATGCCCTTTTAACCCTCTCATAGGTGAATCTGTACATCGGGAGGTATTGTACAGAGTTGCCCAGTTCGCAGTATTGAGATATATCTGCTCTAACCCTGCCAACTCTGTAACCTCGCAGAGTTCTAGAACTACCAACTGAAACGCAGACCTACCATAATAGTTCCAAGCCGCCTGTAGTGCCTTGCAGTGGTGTTTATCCAGGTTTAAAAAGCTTTTGTGCTGACCCCAGCGTTTATCTATGTTCTGGCTACTACCAATGTAACCCATGCCTCTGTCTGAGTTTGATATTAAATATATCCCGGTTTTCATTGGTTCTCTGATGAGTGATTATGGCATCATACAGCAGGGTTAACCTAGAGTTAAACCTAAGCCAATACAGGGAAAAGTAAGACCCCCAAGCTGTGTACTAGAGGGTTATTAATGGACGTACTCGGACTCGAACCGAGGAACCTCTACGATGTCAACGTAGCGCTCTAACCAACTGAGCTATACGTCCTTAACCACACGAAAACCTAAGATAACATATATTTCACAGGAAAGCAAATATTAATTTTCATGCCGTCAGTCCATAGATGCACGGCGGGCTGTTCTGTGGTGCTAAAAGTATTATTTGTACCTCTGCTGAGGTGAGGATTTCCCAGCCTTCCCCAAAAAATACACTAGCAAGACTGACTCAAAAACTTTCATAAACTCCGATTTTTTGGTGTATGCGTTCTTTTTTGCTGTGCGTTATTTTGTTACGTGTGTGTCAGCCCCAACTGAATACTGAGTCTATTTTTTATCTTCATTCTTCAATAAATTTGAATAGTTAAAACTTGTAGAAACTATTTTAAAAAATTATAATATTAATAATAAATTCTTCAATATTGAGAATGCTAACTGCTTTAATAACAGGTGCATCTAGTGGGATAGGTAAAGCCTTTGCTGAGGAATTAGCCGCACGGCAGACAAACCTAGTTTTAGTTTCTCGTTCCGCAGAAAAGCTTAATCAACTAGCAAAACAATTACAAGACCAATACCAAATTCAAGTAGATGTTATAGTTAAAGATTTAACAGAGCTTGATGCACCTGCGGCTGTGTTTGATGCTACTAAAAGTCAAGGATTAACGATTGATTTATTAATCAATAATGCTGGTTTTGGTGACTATGGTGATTTTGCCGCAAGTGACAGAGAACGGCAAATAAAAATTATTCAACTTAACGTTTTGGCGTTGGTAGATTTAACCCATAAATTTCTGCCTCTCATGCGGCAACGTCATTCAGGAGGCATTATTAACGTATCTTCGATTACAGCATTTCAACCAATACCCTATCTTTCTGTGTATGCTGCTAGTAAAGCTTTTATTCTCAGTTTTAGTGAAGCACTTTGGGCAGAAAATCGTCCCTATGGTGTTCGGGTTCTAGCTACTTGTCCAGGTCCCATAGAAACCAACTTTTTTGTAGAAGCTAACTTTCCGACAACTTTAGCAGGAAATACAGATAAGGCTTATTCTTCTGAGGAAGTTGTGCGTGAATCATTAAAGGCTTTAGCAAACTCTCAACCAACACTTGTTATGGGTGATATTAAAACTCAAATTAGAAGTACATTGGCTCGATTAGTACCACGCAAAATTCTATTGAATATGTTAGCCAGACATTTTAAAACTTAAAAAAACATAAAAAATATTAATAATCGAAAATATGCTGTGCTGAAAAATTAAGTAAATTCACTATTGAAAAATTCCGTATTTTTTAGAACAATTAACAAAGTAAATTAGCATAATCACAATTATGGTAACAAGTCATATTAATCACAATAAATATGACACAATTAGTCGAAAACTAAAAAGTACCCAGAATTAAGGAATATCAGCATCATCAGAGAACTCCACCATAAGCTCTGTTTAAATTTCGTTTTTCAGCGAATGCTCACCGTAAGTAGGTTTTTTCATGGAACTTCTAGATAATTTTTTTTTCCTACCCAGTTTATTCCTCACGGACATTGCTATCTCTGGAAACCGGGATTAGTCTGGTTACACGTTATTTCTGATTCCTTAACTGCCCTTGCTTACTATTCTATTCCAGTCATGCTGGTCTATTTTGTCCGCAAACGAAGAGATATTCCTTTTCGGGGGATATTGCTCATGTTTAGCACATTTATTGTTGCTTGCGGTACAACCCATGTTATGGATGTGTGGACGCTTTGGCATCCTACTTATTGGCTATCTGGGTTAATCAAAGCTATCACGGCTTTTGTGTCTGTTTTGACAGCTATAGAATTGTTCCCATTAATACCTAAAGCCCTGAGCCTTCCCAGTCATGCCCAACTAGCAAAGGAGATTGCTGAACGCAAACGCACAGAAGAGGTGCTAAGAGAAACTGAGCAACGCTGGCAGTTAGCTTTACGTGGTAATAATGATGGTATTTGGGATTGGAATGTGAAGACCAGTGAGGTTTTCTTTTCGACGCGCTGGAAAGAAATGCTCGGTTATGAAGAACATGAGATTGCCAATTACTTAAATGAACGTATGACGCGGGTGCATCCAGATGACCGTGACATGGTGCTGACAGCAGTTCAAAATCATTTTTCTAAGATCACACCGTTTTACACTAACGAGCATCGAGTTTTATGTAAAGACGGGACTTACAAATGGATTTTGGATCGGGGTCAAGGGCTGTGGGATGAAAATGGTAATGTAGTTCGGATGGTAGGTTCACATACTGATATTACTGAGCGCAAGCAAGCAGAGGTGGCTTTAAGTAATCTACTAGATCAACTAGAAAATATAGTTGAACAACGAACAGTTGAGTTAACAAAAATCAACGATTCACTACAAATAGAAATCACCGAACGCCAGCGAATTGAGAATGCATTAAGAGAAAGCGAACAGCAATTTCGCGCAGCATTTCATCAAGCGGCTGTTGGGATTGCTCATGTAGGCACGAATGGACAGTGGCAATTGGTTAACCAGAAGCTTTGTGATATTGTTGGGTACACATCCCAAGAACTACAGTTTCTCACTTTCCAGGATATTACCCACCCAGATGATCTGGAGATTGATATTGATCATATTAATCAGATGTTAGCAGGTGAGATTTCAAATTATTCTCTGGAAAAACGCTATTTCCGTAAAAACGGTTCCATCGTCTGGATTAATCTCACAGTGTCTTTAATGCGCGAACCTTCTGGTAAGCCAAATTACTTTATTTCTGTTGTCGAAGATATTAGCGATCGCAAGCAGTCAAATGAGCAAATTCAAGCATCACTTCTAGAAAAAGAAGTGCTGTTAAAAGAGATTTACCATCGAGTTAAAAACAATTTACAAGTTATTTCTAGCCTACTAAACTTGCAATCTGCATATATCGAAGATGCCAAAGATATGGCAATATTTCAGCAAAGTCAGCAGCGCATCGCCTCAATGGCTTTAGTTCATGAAAAGATGTATCAATCACCAGATTTAGCCAAAATCAATTTAAATGAATATGTCCAAGATTTAGTCTCAAGTTTATGCACTTCCTACGAATTAAATACAGATTTGATTGATGTATATATTCAGGTTGATGATGGCATTTCGCTGGGTTTAGATACAGCAATTCCTTGTAGTTTAATTATTCATGAACTTGTCTCTAATGCTCTAAAATATGCTTTTCCTGGAGGTAGGTCGGGTAAAATTAACATTGAAATCCAAAATATTTCGCTGAATGAGATTTCACTTATAGTTAGGGACAATGGCATTGGTTTACCACCCAAGTTTGATTTTAACAATATAGCATCATTAGGCTGGCAACTAATCGATGCTTTAAGTAGTCAACTCTCAGGAGATATCACTATTAATAGCGATATCGGAGTAGAATTTCAAATCGATTTTCCCCTAGTATAAATACTGGTTGCATCATGAAAAACGTAAAAATTGTCATAGTAGAAGATGAGGCTATTGTTGCTAAAGATTTACGTAATCGGCTACAAAAATTTGGTTACATAGTTTCTGGTATTGCTTCTTCAGGACAAGAAGCAATTAATAAATCTCTAGAATTTTGTCCAGATTTAGTGCTAATGGATATTAGATTAAAAGGGATAATGGATGGGATAGAAGCAGCTCATGAAATTCACAAATATTTGGATATTCCCATAATTTATCTCACGGCTTATGCTGATGATAAAACTTTAGATCGAGCCAAAGTAACTGAGCCTTTTGGCTATTTACTAAAACCTTTTAAAGAAAGAGAGCTACAAATAAATATTGAAATAGCGCTGACTAAACATCACTTAGAAAAACAATTAAAAACGCATCAAAAATGGTTAACTACACTTTTGAATAGTATCAGTGATGGAGTAATTTCTAGCGACTTTGAGGAATTGATCACTTTTATGAATCCTGTGGCTGAAAGTCTCACTGGTTGGAAACAGGAAGAAGCTTGTGGGAAAAATTCATCAGAAGTATTCAATATTGCTCATGGAGAAACTCACGAGCCTATAGAAAGTCCGATCACAAAAGTCCTGCAACAGGGGACTGTCGTTGGTTTACCAGCAGAAACAATTCTGATTTCGCGAAATGGTGCAGAGATTCCCATTGATGACAGTGCTGCACCCATTAAAGATGATCAAGATCGGATTACGGGTGCTGTATTAATTTTCCGAGATGTGACTGAGCGCAAACAGGCGATGGAGGCTCGTCAAAAGCAAGTTGAGCAAGAGCAACTTTTAGAACAATTGGCAGAAATCAATGAACTCAAAAATGAGTTCTTGAATTTATTGTCTCACGAGTTGCGATCGCCTCTGAGCAATATGAAGGTGATGATTCAAATGTTACAACTGTCTATCACACCTGAAGAAAATCAGCGCTATTTGGAAATGTTGGAAATTGAGTGCGATCGCGAAATGGCACTAATTAATGATTTACTAGACTTACAACGCTTAGAATCTGAAGTCCGTCCGTTGATTACTCCAGATGTCTTACTCTTAGAACAATGGATACCTTGGGTAATTGAGCCGTTTCAAGTCCGTGTTCAAGAACATCAGCAAATTTTACAATTAAATCTGCCCTCAAATCTGCCATCGCTGTTCTCAGACGGTACTAGCTTAGAGAGAATTTTAGCAGAATTACTCAATAACGCCTGCAAATATACTCCGGCTGGTGGCGAAATCATCCTGAGTATAGATCATAATTCCTCGGAAATACCCGCCAAAACTATCATTACTATTAGTAATTCCTTAGAAATTCCCACAGCCGAATTATCGCGAATTTTTGATAAATTTTATCGCCTCCCTAATGCTGACATTTGGAATCAAGGTGGTACAGGATTAGGGTTATCTATAGTGCAGAAGTTAGTTGAAAAACTCCAAGGAACTATTCAAGTTGAAAGCAGTGAGGGATGGACAACATTTAGGCTCATATTAACTGATTTAGTTCCTGCAAGTTAGTGTAGTTGTGTATAATTTACCATCTTGGTGAGGATGAACTGGGGTTTTATGGACGCAATTCAAAAGTAATTTTAACTTGGTATTAAGAAAATTACCAGAGGATTTATGGGCTATAAGCTTTGTTCAAGTAACGTCATATCATATTACAACATAGTTAAACACATCCCGTAGCAAGATGACCCTAATAAACGGTAGGTTTAAATTAATCTTGGTGTGTCGAATAACTGCTTTCTATGGAGGTTTAGCTAAATGCTAAACCTTTTTATGCTCACAGATTCGAGCCATATCACCTTGTAAAATATTTGTAAACTTCCTATTGGATGATGAATAATGCCATTCAAATAGCTAAATTATTTTGATAGATTCTACTTCTACTGAGGCTTGGCAGTAAACCAAGCCTTTCTTATATAAAATCATATCATGTTCGCATGAATACTTATAATAAAATGTATTTCTTCATCAAGATAAAATTTCGTATGTATAGGACTCCGATTTGATTATTGAAAAAATCTAAGTATATGTAGTATATGTAGGGTGTGTTATGGCTTTAACCTAACGCACCGTCTTCTGAGTCTTGGTGTCGTAATCTCCTCGATAACACATCCTACGTGTGTTTCATAAATCAAATATGAGTCCTATATATAATCTATGTAATCACTAATTGATGAATTGCCATTAGTATCATGGATGTTTAAATAATACCAAAATAATTTCTTGTATAAATCTAAATTATTATCATATTTCCAGAAATTTAGATATGACCTATAGATAGATGAAATTTAGTATAATCATAATTAAACTAATACAATATGGTAAACTCTTGGTATATATAGGCTTGGCTCGAAAGTCAAGCCTATTTTGTGTGTTTTAACTGAGAGCCTTACTCAAGTTTTTAGTTAATGGAAAAAAAATATCTTGTCACCCTATCATAGATAAGATTCATTTCCTGTATATCGATAGGTAGGGTAAATAACTTTTTGTTCGTGTTAGTATTCAGTTCATTAATGCCTGAAAAACATATATCTACCCTGGAATCAACGCCAGGGTTTTCTTTGTGAGAAAAACTAATTTTCATGAGATTTTGATTAAAATCAGATGACATATTACCAGAGGATGAATAAATTTATTAGCAATATGTATAGATTTTTTGTAAAATTTTGTTTATAGCTATACAAGGCTTAGTATCACATTTAAGAGTATTTGTACACAACTTTAAGACAGATGAAATGAGATAAGTTTATCTATAAATTAGCTGAATATGGTAAACACCTGGTATATAAAGGCTTGGCTCTTGTTCAAGCCTTTTTCATACTTTTGATAGATGAATGGAATTAACACAAGAGAAAATCACATATTAGTCTTAGAGGATGTTTTAAAAGTCTTATTGTCGGTAGCAAAATATTATAGATCCCCCTAAATCCCCCTTGAAAAGGGGGACTTTGATTCTAGTTCCCCCCTTAAAAAGGGGGGCTAGGGGGGATCAAATCGTGCTTAACATTACAGCCAACTACTTTTAAAACAACCTCTTAATAATATTTGACCACTGACTAAAGGAAGATGAATTTTAAAAAGAGTAATTTACAATTATAATTTAGTACGTTGTTAAGCACAGCAATAATCAGGGTTTGGTTCATAGCCAAACCTTTTTTTATGGTTAAATAAACCATTTATTGACTTATCAGGTTTTCGGCTATTTGCACACATCCTATAGGAGGATGAACTAAAGGCATAGAAAGATTAAATTATTATTGGTGTAGTAAATGCTTGGTATACATAAGGGCTTGGTTTATCCAAGCCTTTTTTCTTGAAAGTTTGGGTCAATTTCTCTCAACTTTCAGATATGTCCATACAAGTTTAGCTATGGCGAAGACTGCAATTTTGATGAGCAGTAGTAGACTTTTTGAATGTATCTAATCCTTCATACTTTGCCAACACCGAGAGTCTTAGATCCCCGTTGAATTGCATTCTTCGGAGTTCTTGATGTTGATGAAATACACAAGCTATCAGAAATCAGGCGTTGCTGATTTGAAGTCAAAACCTCTTTAGAGGTTGTTTGAAAAGTCTAATTTATTACAGCCCTGGCGACTAGAAGTCGCGGCTATACAAACAAAACCCGCCTGCGCGGGTTAAAAACCTGAATTTTTCATTAGTCCACGCAGGTGGACTTTGCTTGTGTAGTAGCGAATTATATTCGCCCAAAACTTTTCAAATATCCTCTAAATTTGATTATCCGTTTATGTCTTAACCTTCCTTGGCGGTTGCTATACATATACTTCAATACAGTTCAGTTAAGCCTAAAAGTCAACGTCTAAGTAGGTTGGGTTGAGGAACGAAACCCAACATTTGCATGACTTTGTTGGGTTTCACTTCGTTCTACCCAACCTACAATTTTCTTAACACCAAGCGTATTGACATATACTTGATCTGCTGAAATTTGTGAATTTATGACCAAATTGTGCTTTGTTAACTCCCTCACGCTGCAAAGCCTTTTTCAGGTTTTATCTCTAGTTCGCATGAACATGATCTTAATTTTGAAGATTTGTAAATTCTGATAGACTCTCTAGTTGGCTAGAGAGTTTAGGATGAATATAAGGTAAATCTCCGCTAGTCATCAGTAAAAGCCAAATTGCATGGCTGAGTTAGCTTTGCAGGCTGCAATTGGGCAGATACAAGCTTGGTTTTGATCGTTCTTTTATTCCATACCGTAAATTTATGATACTCAAACTGACAGTTCCCAATATGGCTTGTTCTGCTTGTGCAACCAACATTACCAATGCAGTGAAAACAGTTGATGCCAATGCTACCATTCAGGCTGATCCACAAACCAAATTTGTGAGCGTAGAAACTCAAGCGTCAGAAACAGCAATTAAGGAGGCGTTAGCGGCTGCTGGCTATCCAGTGGCTTAAAGCTGAACAGGGACTGACAAATAAAAAAATACTCAACCACTAAACGCCAAAAACCTCTCAAACCCTCTTAACTCCGTTTCCTCTGCGCCTCTGTGGTAGCCTTCGGCAAGCTACGCTAACGTTTATGTTGCATTCATCTGATGGATGCAACTGCTGCTTCAACACCCGACATCAGTCACAGTGGTTTACTTAATATGGATACTCTCACACTCAAACTCAAAGGTATGAGTTGCGCCTCCTGTGCGAATAATATCGACCAAGCAATTCGCTCGGTTCCAGGGGTGACTGACTGTAACGTTAACTTTGGTTTTGAGCAAGCCACAATTAATTATGACCGAAAACGTACTGATTTAAAGACAATTCAAGCCGCTATCGATGCTGCGGGATACTCTTCTTATTTACCGCAAAAAGACATTCTGGCTGGAGAAGATGAAACTGAGAAAGCCAGTAAGTTAGCCCAAGACCGAGAAATTACCCGCAAGGTGATTGTGGGGGGTGTGATTGGGATGATCATGTTTGTCGGTTCCATACCCATGATGACTGGGTTAAATGTGCCGTTTATTCCCGCATTTCTCCATAATTATTGGGTGCAGTTAGTGTTGACTATACCTGTACAATTCTGGTGTGGATGGAGTTTTTATGTGAATGGTTGGAAAGCCCTGAAACACCATACAGCAACAATGGATACTTTGATGGCTGTGGGTACAAGTGCAGCATTTCTCTATTCTGTATTTGTGACTCTCTTCCCTGGATTTTTTATGGCTCAGGGTTTGATACCTCATGTGTATTATGAAGTTTCAGTGATTGTGATTGCTTTAATTTTGCTGGGGCGGTTGTTAGAACATCGCGCCAGGGGAAAAACTTCTGAAGCTATTCACAAACTCATGGGACTACAACCGAGAAATGCTAGAGTCATCCGTGATGGCGTGGAAATGGATATTCCGATTACGGAAGTCAGAATCAATGATGTGATTTTGGTGCGCCCTGGGGAAAAGATTCCGGTAGATGGTGAGGTGATTACTGGTACTTCTACGGTTGATGAGGCGATGGTAACTGGTGAAAGTTTACCTGTGCAGAAGCATCCTGGGGATGAGGTGATTGGGGCGACGATTAACAAAACTGGTAGTTTTCAGTTTCGGGCGACAAGAGTGGGAAATGATACGTTTTTGGCGCAAATTGTCAAACTTGTGCAGCAAGCCCAAGGTTCTAAAGCGCCAATTCAACGATTAGCAGATCAGGTTACGGGATGGTTTGTACCTGTTGTAATTGCGATCGCGATCGCCACTTTTGTGATTTGGTTTAATTTTATGGGTAACTTTACCCTAGCCATCATGACCACGGTGGGTGTATTAATTATCGCCTGTCCTTGTGCTTTAGGTCTAGCTACTCCGACTTCAATTATGGTTGGCACTGGCAAAGGGGCGGAAAATGGTATTTTAATTAAAGATGCCCAAAGCTTAGAACTAGCACACAAAATTCAAATTATTGTTCTCGATAAAACTGGGACTTTAACTCAAGGAAAACCCACAGTGACAGATTTTGTTTCTGTCAAAGGTACGGCTAATCATAATGAACTCCAGCTTTTACAGTTGGCTGCTACTGTGGAACGCAATTCTGAGCATCCCTTGGCTGAAGCTGTGGTAAGATATGCCCAATCTCAAGAGGTGAGTTTAACTGAAGCTGATAATTTTGCAGCGATCGCAGGTAGTGGTGTGCAAGCTGTGGTTTCAGATTGCTTGGTGCAGATTGGGACACAACGCTGGATGTCAGAACTGGGAATCAATACTGACAGTCTCCACGAATATAAAGATACTTGGGAAACTGCGGCTAAAACAGTGATTTTCATGGCTGTAGATGGCGAAATCCAAGGAGTTATGGGGATTGCTGATGCCCTGAAATCATCGTCAGCAGCAGCAGTAAAAATACTGCAAAAGCTAGGATTAGAAGTAGTAATGTTGACTGGAGACAATCGCAAAACTGCGGAAGCGATCGCGCAACAAGTTGGCATCCAGCGAATATTTGCAGAGGTGCGCCCAGACCAAAAAGCGGCGATGATTCAATCTCTGCAAAGTGAAAAGGGTCAAGCTAAAATTGTGGCCATGGTAGGCGATGGGATTAATGATGCGCCTGCACTCGCACAAGCAGATGTGGGAATTGCTATTGGTACAGGAACAGACGTGGCGATCGCCGCTAGCGATATTACACTGATTTCGGGAGACTTACAAGGAATCATCACAGCCATTCAACTCAGCCGGGCGACCATTCGCAATATCCGCCAAAACCTGTTCTTTGCCTTTATCTACAACGTTATTGGCATTCCTATCGCTGCGGGAATTCTGTTTCCGTTCTTTGGCTGGTTGCTAAATCCGATTCTTGCCGGTGCTGCAATGGCTTTGTCTTCGGTTTCTGTAGTCACGAATGCCCTGAGATTGCGTAAATTTCAACCAAAAGTCATATCTTGAATCGTACAATAATTTAACCAATGTTCAGCAAAAATCTGCTGTGGGCTAGCCTGACTGCTTTCGGTTTGTCTATGGGAACCGCATCAGCAGCAATACCCACCCATTCATCAGGGGAAACTAGGCAATTTCAAGCCATAGCTGACTTTTCACTGGATCTGGAAAACCCCTCTCCAAACCTCTCCCCTGCAAGGAGAGAGGCTTTAAATTTTCCCCCTTCCCTTGTAGGGAAGGGGGTTAGGGGGTTAGGTTTTGCGTTAGCTTTTTCTCATAACGTGAAAAGTCAGGAAGCCATAGACCAACCTTTAGGATTAAAAGTTGGTGTAACTATAGGTGGTATAGCGTTAATTGGACTAGAACTATGGTGGTTTCTGTTCAGCAAATCATCAGCCCCAACCAACGGTCAAGAAGAATAAATTTTGGTGAGGGAAGCGATCGCAGTTCCGTACAGCGATCGCCTAATTGATTTATCCCTAGCCACAGGGACTAATCACCAAAATTGTAATTCTGTTATGCGCTAAATGATTGCAGTGGCACGCCCCTCATCTATCCTAAATCCCCTCCCCTGGCTATTCTCCCCTGCTCCCTGCTCCCTGCTCCCCCGCCTCTTCCGTGAGGTTCCATACTCTATGACCGAGAGAATTGGCAAGACAAGGAAATTCCGTGAGCGTTTATGCTTAAAATTGCTTATAAGACCATTTGCAGAACATCCCCAAGCTATGATCACTGAAATTTTTCCTTTCCGTTTTGAGGTAAACACAGTAGCGATCGCTGGTGCGAGTGTGTGGTCATTGGCGCTATACTTCGCTTTTTCGTCACTCCGTGAGAAAATCATTGAGCAGCTAAATCGGTGGTTTAATTTTGCCGAGCGATCGCTTTACACCAGCCAAACCGAATTTGAAAAGACACGGGAAGCCAGAGAATCCCAAAACGCTTTTTATGCTTCCCTATTTAGTATTGTGCCTTTTCTGGTAATTGGCGCTTTATCCAACTGGCTGATAGAAATTAGCTTAGGGCGTAGCTGGGGAATCAGCTTCGGGATCATGGCTTGTATTATTTCCGGGATTTACGAACTGGGACGACAAAACGCCAGTTTTCCCGATTAAACCCGATATTAAAAGATTTAACAATTTTAGGCGAATGAATTCGCTTTTCAACCCACGTAGGTGGGTTTAGTGTAGCTAATAGAAATTAGGCGAATGAATTCGCTACTACACAAACAAAGTCCGCCTGCGCGGACTAAATACAAACTAAGGCTTTTCAACCCACGTAGGTGGGTTTCGTCTGTGTAGCCGCGACTTCTAGTCGCCAGGGCTGATAAAAAATAGAAAGTTTTAGGCGAATATAATTCGCTTTTCAACCCACGGAGGTGGGTTTTGTCTGTGTAGCCGCGACTTCTAGTCGCCAGGGCTAATTTACAAAACATCACGCACTAAACCTGCTAACTTTTGAGATGCACCGCTTTCACCCCTAACACTGCGTAATTTCGCCCTAATTGCTGCTAATTTTTCTGGATGATCCAAAAAGTCCAAAACCATTTCTGCAACCTCTTGCGGCTGTAGTTTGCCCACTAATTCTGGTACAATCTCCTCCTTCGCCCAGATATTCGGCCATGCTAATAAACCTTTGCGACTCAACACCAGCGAGTTAATTACCTTAGCAAAGCTAGAACCCACCCCAGGTAAATTAGCTAATAATCCCGGTAAACCATCCCAAGAACGCATCGCATCAAGTTGTTGAGTAGGTATTAAAACAATCATCGGCACAGCTAAAGCACCGAGTTCAGCCGTGTTTGCGCCTACGGTGGTTAAACAGATAGTACATTGAGATAATAATTCGTGGGCGGGATTTTCTCTGCACAATTCCAAACACAAACCCGTTTCAGTTTTCAGCATTGGATACTCAGATTCAACTAAAGTCGCCGACACCCCTCCAAATATATTGACAAAAGGGTTTTTCTGTGCATCGGCAAAACTCGCTAAAGTTTGTAAATCCAACGTCGGCGCAACGGGAATCACAAATCTGATTTCGGGTCTTTTTGCGTGAATATATTCAGCAATAGCCAAAGATAATGGTACACCTTGGGATAATTTTGCAGCTTTCGACCCCGGAAGTAAACCAATTATTTCACTTGTAGAGACGCGATTCATCGCGTCTTTATCCATAGCGTCTGAAACCTCTGAAACCTCAAGCATCAAATCCCCCACAACCGTAAATTTGTGAGCAAACTTTGGAGAAACCTTTTCTGCAACTTTAGCCTGCATTACGCCAAAACGGTCAATCAAATTATGCCAACGAGCATCCCATTCAGCGTAAACCACTGTGCGATATCCCAGTTTTTTGCCAATGACTACGGGAAAAATTTGATCACCACCTAAGAAGACTACCACACCGCGATCGCGCCATTCCCAATTCTCAAAAGTCTTACCCCACAGGAGAAACTGCCAAAAATGCTCTGCTGATTGTACCCTGTCAACTTCTGGATATGAAAGAGCGATCGCCCCTTCCTTACCCGTAGCATTGGGACAAGGAGACAAAACCACAGAAATCCTCACCACAGTAGGATCATCCCCCAGTTCTTGCCGTAAAGCCTTAACAACAGGACGCACCCAGGTTGTCACCTCACCGGGTCCATTCGAGAGAATCAGAATATCAACTGGTTTAGTCATTAGTCATTGGGTTTTGAAATCACGTAATATCATTTTCATACATGAAATCAGCAACGCCTACAAAAAGTTCATTAATGAAATTTAACGCACCTTAGCAAGAGGGGCGATCGCACTCCCAACTTATTCCTAAATGGCGATTAATTGTTGCTTTCCATTAACGATAATTTGCGTTTATTTTCCATACATTCACGCAGATAAAGATTAATTAAATTCAAATAAGAAATACCTGTTTCTTGAGCTATTTCTTCAAAGTATTGAATAATCTCCTTTTCTAAATCAATTGTAACTTGTTCTTTTAATTGTTTAGAATAGGGATTTTTGACGGATTTAGAAAAATCATAATTTTCTCTCATAGGAACTCCTGATATTGTTTTTGTTCTAGTTTATTTGCTTTTCTAGCTGAAATAATCCGAATTATTGTATCATTTTCTCGATAACAATGACAAACAACTAAAAGGCGATAATAAACACTGATTCCTAATAAAATAAATCTATCTTCACCTTGAGAATGATCGGGATCATAAATTAAACGAGCATTATCATCAACAAAGGCAGATTTTGCTTCTTCAAAAGAAATTCCATGTTTTTGAATATTACTCTCGGCTTTTTGTGAATCCCAAGTAAATTCCAACTTATTCATTATTATACTAAATTTTAAATTTCTATTCCTAAAATTTACATTATGATTATGCCACAAGTTATAGATTATTCAGGCGATTCCTACGGAGCGCTTCGCGATCGCACTACTCTAATTTTAGGCGATCGCACTCCAACATCCTAAACAGCGATCGCACCCCACAAACCCAAACAGTGATAGCACCTCAACATCCCAAAAACGATCGCACCCCAACATCTCAAAAACGAACTGACAAGTCAGCGCTTGCGCTATCGCACTCCCAACACCCCAAAAACGAACTGACAAGTCAGCGCTTGCGCTATCGCACTCCCAACACCCCAAAAACGATCGCACCCCACAAACCCAAACAGTGATAGCACCTCAACATCCCAAAAACGATCGCACCCCAACATCCCAAAAAACGAACTGACAAGTCAGCGCTTGCGCTATCGCCCTCCCACATCCCCAAAAAGCGATCGCTCTCCCACATTCCCAAAAACGATCGCACTTCAACATCCCAAAAAATGATCGCACTCCAACATCCCCAAAAACGAACTGACAAGTCAGCGCTTGCGCTATCGCACCCAACATCCCCAAAAGCGATCACACAGCAACTTCTATAACGTATTAATAAATGTTGATTTACACTTCGGACAGGATATTTTTATATTTTCTTTATTAGGAAATCTGATTTTTTGACCACAACTACTACAGTTAACTACAATCGAGTTTTTATACTTAAATTTATTTTTAAAACTGATAAATTTATATCTAATTAATTTTCCCAAAGGAATATCCTTATTAGGATTAAACAATATATACCAAACAGATGCGGTTATAAATGAGAACGGCACCAACAAAACAGAAATCTGAATTAAAATTGAAAATAATGGGGCCAATTTCTTAAATACTGAAGCTCCAAGCGACGATACTAAAAAAATGACAAATGCTGTCAGTAAACCAAAGAGTAAGGTATTTTTTGCCTCCCTTAACTTTACGATGCTAATCATATTACGCTGATACCAGCGACAAGACGGGCAGGGAATTGGCTCTATTGCTCTGGCAAGTTTTTTATCAAGATCAGAACTAGCATTTCTATTAGCTCGTTGACTAGCCCCATCATTATCTAGCCATAATAAACTCGTTCCATAACCTGTTCCAATCCTTTGAACTTTATATTGATATTCATAATTACATTTTTCACAACAGACTTGTTTTATTAGCGATCCAGTAGCTGTGACTGTATATTTCCTACCAATAGGGACTCTTACTAAGGGCATAAATTAACGACATAAACTTTTCAACTCATCTCGAACACTCACTGCTAGATAAAGCAAGAGCGATCGCCCTCAAACTCAAAACCAGAATACCACAATACTGACAGTGTGAATCTTTTATTACATGAAAGATTCTTTATGTCAACAGAATTTACAAATAAACAGCAAATACTTTATTCTTTATTAAGATTTGTTAAATAAAATGACGTTTTTTATATCATTTTGTGTCATGTAGGGGACAAAATCCCCACAGAATAGGAGTTTTCTGCTAAAAAACTCTTATTGCCGAAAATAATTGAAGTTACAAACGGCCATATCAGCCATGATGAACTTCATGAGAACACGCCTCAAAGGAGCCTATCTGAATGTTCACCCAGGTCAAGTCCACAATTCGACATATTGCACCTGACGATTTACGGGGACGTAAGTTAATCAAGGTCGTTTACATTGTTCTTGAGTCCCAATATCAAAGTTCCTTATCTCAAGCAGTGCGGGAAATTAACGCCAATCATCCCAGCGTCGCCATTGAAATTAGTGGTTACTTGATTGAAGAACTACGCAACTCAGACAATTATGAGGATTTCAAGCGCGATATAGCCAGCGCTAATATATTCATTGCTTCTCTAATTTTTATTGAAGACCTAGCACAAAAAGTAGTTGCGGCGGTTGAACCACATCGTGATAATCTAGATGTATCGGTTGTCTTCCCCTCCATGCCAGAAGTAATGCGCCTGAATAAAATGGGTAGCTTCTCTTTGGCGCAATTAGGGCAATCTAAGAGCGTTATCGCCAACTTCATGAAGAAGCGCAAAGAAAAATCCGGCGCTGGCTTCCAAGATGGAATGCTGAAGTTGCTGCGAACTCTCCCCCAAGTGCTGAAATTCCTACCAATGGAAAAAGCACAAGACGCGCGTAACTTCATGCTGAGTTTTCAGTATTGGTTAGGTGGTTCAGCCGAAAACCTGGAAAACTTCCTGCTGATGTTGGCTGATAAATACGTGTTAAAAGGCGCAGAAAAAGAAAGCTTTGCTGCTGCTAAGTATGAAGCGCCAGTTGTGTATCCCGATATGGGAATTTGGCATCCTTTGGCGACTACGATGTTTGAGGATATAAGAGAATACCTGAATTGGTACAGCGCCCGCAAAGATATTTCTAGTGATTTAAAAGATCCCTTAGCTCCTTGTGTGGGTTTAGTATTACAACGCACGCACCTAGTCACAGGTGATGATGCCCATTATGTAGCCATTGTCCAGGAATTGGAATCACTTGGAGCCAGAGTAATTCCTGTATTTGCTGGGGGATTGGATTTCTCCAAACCCGTGGATGCTTACTTTTATGAACCAACTACCAACACAACGCTGATTGATGCAGTGATTTCCTTGACTGGGTTTGCCTTAGTTGGTGGTCCAGCTAGACAAGACCATCCCAAAGCCATTGAATCACTCAAACGCCTGAATCGTCCTTATATGGTAGCGTTGCCCTTAGTCTTCCAAACCACAGAAGAGTGGATGGATAGCGACTTGGGTTTACATCCCATTCAAGTAGCTTTACAAATTGCTATTCCTGAATTAGATGGAGCCATTGAGCCGATAATTTTATCAGGTAGAGATGGGGCGACAGGAAAAGCACACGCTCTCCAAGATCGAGTAGAAGCCATAGCCCAAAGAGCCTTAAAATGGGCTAACCTGCGCCGCAAGCCCAAACTCGACAAAAAAGTTGCCATCACCGTTTTTAGCTTCCCTCCAGATAAAGGCAACGTGGGAACCGCAGCTTACTTAGATGTATTCGGTTCCATATTTGAAGTATTAAAAGGGCTAAGAAACAACGGCTACGACGTGCAAGACGTTCCCGAAAGCGCTCAAGCGTTAATGGAACAAGTCATCCACGATGCACAGGCACAGTATTCCAGCCCAGAACTGAACATCGCTTACAAGATGTCAGTCCCAGAGTATGAAGCACTCACCCCCTACTCCCAACGCCTAGAAGAAAACTGGGGACCACCTCCCGGAAACCTCAACAGCGATGGGCAGAACCTGCTGATTTACGGAAAACAATTTGGTAACGTCTTCATCGGCGTACAGCCCACATTTGGTTACGAAGGCGATCCGATGCGGCTATTGTTCTCCCGTTCAGCCAGTCCTCACCACGGGTTTGCAGCTTATTACACCTACCTAGAGCAAATTTGGGGCGCGGATGCCGTACTGCACTTTGGTACACATGGTTCCTTGGAATTCATGCCCGGTAAGCAAATGGGGATGTCTGGAGACTGTTACCCAGACAACTTAATTGGTTCAATTCCCAACCTGTATTACTACGCAGCCAATAACCCCAGTGAAGCGACAATTGCCAAACGCCGCAGTTACGCTGAAACAATTTCCTACCTGACACCACCCGCAGAAAACGCCGGGTTATACAAAGGTTTGAAAGAACTCAGCGAATTAATCGCTTCATACCAAACCTTAAAAGATAGTGGGCGCGGTATTCCCATTGTCAACACGATCATGGATAAATGCCGGATCGTCAACCTGGATAAAGATATTAACTTACCAGAAACCGATGCCAAAGACATGACCGCCGATGAGCGAGATCATATCGTTGGTAGCGTCTACCGGAAGTTAATGGAAATTGAATCTAGGTTGTTACCTTGTGGGTTGCACGTCATTGGTAAACCACCAAGTGCGGAAGAAGCAGTAGCTACCCTAGTTAACATTGGTAGTTTAGATCGTCAAGAAGAAGAACTTCTCAGCTTACCCCGGATAATTGCCAGCAGCATCGGGCGTGACATAGACGACATTTACAAAAACAGCGACCTCGGCAACTTAGAAGATGTCCAATTATTACAAGACATCACCCTAGCCACCCGTGACGCAGTGGGCGCACTGGTAAAAGCGCAAACCGACGCTGAAGGCAGAGTTTCTTTGGTTTCCCGGTTGAACTTCTTCAACATGGGTAAAAAAGAACCTTGGGTAGAAGCTTTACATAAAGCCGGCTATCCCAAAGTTGACCCAGAAGCCTTAAAACCAGTGTTTGAGTATTTGGAATTCTGCTTAAAACAAGTTTGTGCAGATAACGAACTCGGCGCATTACTCCAAGGCTTAGAAGGCGAATATGTTCTACCTGGCCCTGGTGGAGATCCCATCCGCAACCCGGATGTATTGCCTACAGGTAAGAATATCCACGCCCTAGACCCCCAATCAATTCCCACAGCCGCCGCAGTCCAATCAGCCAAAATCGTTGTAGATCGGCTCTTGGAACGTAACAAGGCAGAAAATGAGGGTAAATGGCCAGAAACCATCGCCTGTGTTCTCTGGGGAACCGATAACATCAAAACTTACGGTGAATCCCTGGCACAAATCATGTGGATGATTGGTGTGCGTCCGGTTCCCGATGCTTTGGGACGGGTGAACAAGTTAGAGTTAATATCTTTGGAAGAGTTGGGACGACCCAGAATTGATGTAGTTATCAACTGTTCTGGTGTATTCCGCGACTTGTTCATTAACCAAATGAACCTCCTAGACCAAGGCGTGAAAATGGCTGCTGAGGCTGATGAACCCTTAGAAATGAACTTTGTTCGCCAACACGCTTTGAAACAAGCTGAGGAAATGGGAATTAACCTCAGACAAGCAGCGACTCGCGTATTCTCCAATGCTTCTGGTTCTTACTCGTCAAATATCAACTTGGCGGTAGAAAACAGCACTTGGGATAGTGAAGCCGAGTTGCAGGAAATGTACCTGAGACGGAAATCATTCTCCTTCAATTCCGATAACCCCGGTGTGATGGATGAGTCACGGCAGATGTTTGAAACCTCTTTGAAAACTGCTGATGCTACATTCCAAAACCTGGACTCTTCGGAGATTAGCTTAACGGACGTTTCCCACTACTTTGACTCAGATCCTACTAAGTTAGTCGCAAGTCTGCGTAAAGATGGTAAGACACCAGCATCATACATTGCAGACACTACCACAGCGAATGCACAAGTGCGATCGTTAACCGAAACCGTGCGTTTAGATGCGCGTACCAAGTTGTTAAATCCCAAATGGTACGAGGGGATGTTATCTCACGGTTACGAAGGTGTACGCGAACTTTCCAAGCGGTTAGTAAATACCACTGGTTGGAGTGCGACCGCCGGCGCTGTGGATAACTGGATTTATGAGGATACCAACGAAACCTTCATCAAAGATGAAGAAATGCAGAAACGGTTGATGAATCTCAACCCCCATTCTTTCCGCAAGATTGTTTCCACGTTGTTGGAAATGAATGGTCGCGGTTATTGGGAGACTAGCGACGATAATTTAGATTGTCTGCGCGAGTTGTACCAAGAGGTTGAAGACCGGATTGAAGGCATAGAATAGGATTACATGGGCAGGTTTTATACCTGCCTATTTTTAAATGAGTTGATTTTTTTTCACGCAGAGGCGCAGAGGCGCAGAGAGGTGTTGGGAATTTGATATAATTGTTGTGGGTTTCGCGCAAAGGTGCTAAGGAGCAAAGGAAGAGAGAGATTAGTTCATGATTTGGGCGAAATAACAATTTTTGTAATTGTAGGATATGGCTATGAATGCTTTAACTGTCAATTTAAAATCAGTGATAGATATGACTGATGAGCAGTTTTTTCAGCTATGTCAAAACAACCGGGAATTGAGATTTGAAAGAACAGCAAATGGTGATTTAATAATTATGCCACCAACGGGAGGAGAAACGGGAAATCGTAATGGTAGACTAAATCAACAATTATTTAATTGGACTGATGCTGATGGTAAGGGAATAGCTTTTGATTCTTCTACCTGTTTTAAATTGCCTAATGGTGCAGATCGTTCTCCTGATGCTTCTTGGATAAAGTTAGAAAGATGGAATGCTTTAAGTGATGAAGAAAAACAAAAGTTTCCTCCCATTTGTCCAGATTTTGTAATTGAGTTACTTTCTCCTAGTGATAGTTTGAAGACTACACAGGACAAGATGAGGGAATATATAGATAATGGTGTGCGTTTAGGTTTATTAATTAATCGTAAATCTCGGCAAGTTGAGATTTATAGACGAGGAAAAGAGGTTGAGGTTTTAGATTCTCCTGCTACGGTTTCGGGGGAAGATGTTTTAAAGGGGTTTGTTTTGAATTTAGGGATAATTTGGTAGCTTATTATGTATAACAAAAGGTGCTTTTTAAGGTGTAAGTAACCAATCAAAGAAAGTTTTGATTGGTTTTTTGTTGAAGTTAAACAATATTTATCATTTACTGAATACTAAAATGGCATACCCTAGAAACTTTTCCGATTTAGAGCTTATTAAACATCTTGAACAAATTGAAGCTGTTCAATTTCAACTAAAACAGAATAATATACTCGGAGCTAGAATAGCCCTTTTTTTACTAGATAGTTCAGCAGATATAATCACAGGTCACTTTATTAGTCAATCTCGACATGAGTATCAGTTAGAAATAAATGATCGAGTAATGATTGAGATAAGAGAGCATTTCAACGAAAGAGTAAAGTTTATAAAAAAAGAATTTGGTTGGGTTGTAGATGAACAACAATATCAATTCATAGTAGAAATGCGTCGGTTAAGAAATGACACTTTTCACGAGGCTAAGTTGAGAGAAGATGAAGTGATAATTTGCTTAGTTAAAATTTATTATCAAATAATAATAGAGATTCTAAAAGCAGCTACGTTATATCCAGCAGACTATGAATATGATCTAATTGTTCATCATGAAAATCTCAACCATTGGGAAGAGCAAAAACTGCTTAAATATATAGAATCGAAAGGTTTGTTAAATAAGTTTTTAGAACATGACTGTATCACCTATTATGAATTAATAGAAAAGGTGCTGAGTCAATATGAATTAGAAGCAGATAAGATATATTTCCAAAACATTAATCAAATATTATCTAATGATTTAATAAGAAGAATACATATCTTAAATAAGATGATTATCTATGTAATTAATTCCTTGAGTTCATCTAAAATATTTTACGAAGAACTAGAAAAATTACTTAATGATGAGCCAATTAATCAAAGAGATGATACACCTATTAGTGAAGAAGATATAGACAATTTTCTTCAATATATCAAAGATGAATATGGCATGGGAAATATATCAAAAAAACAAATAGACAACTGGAAGGTTCAAGCAAAAAAATTACTATATGAGCAAAACATTCATGATACACTTAAAAAATGGGGAGAAATAGATAGAAAGCTTTCAAAATTGTCAAACATTGGAGTATTGTTCAGTGCAGCTAAAGCAAATGAAGGAAAAGTAAAAACTAAATTTACAGGTAATATACAGATTAAAACAACCCCTGAAAATCATCATAAAATTTATATTGCTGCGGAAAAATCTGGTATGGATATTAAGAGTTGGATAAATGAAGTGCTAACTAATGCTGTGGAAAAACCTATTGATTCATGATATGAAGTTGTATTAGATATTGGGAATGTAAAGATGTGCGATCGCTGTTTTGGGGATGTGGGGAATGTGATAGGGAAGCTGACCGAAGGTATCGCTTCCTGGTACTGTAATTATAGAATAAGCAATATAATTATAGATATGTATGTCAGCTAAAGATATTTTTCATGGAGTTGTCAAAATAGCTTTACAAAAAGATGGTTGGCAAGTTACTAATGACCCACTTACAATTAGTGTAGGAGGAGTTAATCTTTCTATTGATTTGGCCGCAGAAAAGCTGATAGCCGCAGAACGGGAAGGACAAAAAATTGCAGTCGAAGTCAAAAGTTTTTTAGAAAAATCGTCTGCTATTTCGGAATTTCATACAGCATTAGGACAATTTATTAATTATCGAGGTGCATTGAGAAGATTACAACCGGAGCGTGTTTTATATTTAGCAGTCCCTTTAACAACTTACAAAACATTTTTTCAACTTGATTTTCCCAAAGATATGATATCAGAGAATCGGTTAAAAATGCTTGTTTACGATGTAGAGAAAGAGGTGATTTTTAAATGGATAAATTAACTAGGTATCGCCAGCTTGTACAACAAATATTACAGGAATATAGTGAGCAAAAACCAGCTTACGGCAATATAGAAGTTGAGACAATTTTTGATACAGAACGTGATCATTATCAAATAGTTCATGTCGGTTGGGAAGGTCAAGATTGGGTACATAGTTGTATCATTCATATTGATATTAAAGGTGGAAAAATTTGGCTGCAATGGAATGGTACAGAGGATGATATTGCTGCTAATTTGGTAGCTGCTGGAGTTTCCAAGGAGGATATTGTGTTAGGTTTTCAGTCTCCTTTTATGAGGCAGTTTACAGAATATGCTGTGAGTTAAAATACTTAAGTAGTATTGATTATGAATAATTTACAAGATATTACTCAAAATAGATTAGTAAGACCAATACATCCAGGTGAAGTAATAGCAGATATTTTAGATGATTTAGAGATTAATCCTAACAATTTTGCCGAAATGTTAGGAGTATCTAATCAAACAATTCAGGAAATTATTAATGGGGAGAAATCAATTACTGTAGATATGGCAATTCGTCTTGGTAAAGCTTTAGGTAATGGACCGAGATTGTGGTTAAATCTTCAGCAAAAGATTGATGTTTGGGATGCTTTACAAAGTCATAAGGAAGAATATAATAAAGTTATGACATTGGTGTAGGACAAATATGGATTTTATCACTCTCTATCTACCTCCATCAATTCAAATAGCAGATAATCAATTTTTTGAATTATGTCAAATCAATGAATTAATTAGATTTGAACGTAATGCTGATGGTAGTCTGATATTAAAGCCTTTATTGGGTGGTATATCTAGCAATATTAATGCTGGTTTAACTGCTCAGTTAGCGAATTGGAATGATCATGAATCGCTAGGTGTAGCTTTTGGTTCTGATGTCGGTTTTATTTTACCAAATAATGCGATACGTTCTCCTAGTGCTTCTTGGATAAAGTTAGCAAGATGGGATAGTTTAAGTGAGGAGCAAAAAGAAAAGTTTCCCCCAATCTGTCCTGATTTTGTGGTTGAATTACTTTCCCCAAGTGATAGTTTGAAGGTTGCACAGGAAAAGATGAGGGAATATATAGATAATGGTGTGCGTTTAGGTTTATTAATTAATCGTAAATCTCGGCAAGTTGAGATTTATAGACAAGGAAAAGAGGTTGAGGTTTTGGAGTCTCCTGCTACGGTGTCAGGGGAAGACGTGTTAAATAGTTTTGTTTTGAATTTGGAGATGATTTGGTAATATCTATTATTTATTTAATATCATTTAACCATTCCATGAATCACGTTCCTGATTGACATATTCCTGAGCGTCAATTCCACTCCAGATGTCTTTACCCAAACCACGTAACTCTAGAATGCTGCGTTTTGGCTTAGGTGTCATCGTCACCAGTTGACGAATTGAACTTGATAAATCTTCAACTAGCTTTAGTTGTTCTTCAGGAGTAAGGCTTTTAGCTTGCTCAAGCACATCTTGATAATTAGACATACATTTTCTGTTTATATTGCTGTTACCCTAATTTAAATATACACAGACTATCATCCTGTGAGTATCTACGCTTTTGGCAAATTTGCAAAGAGTGCATTAGCCAAGCATACCAGAGGCGATCGCTTTGGCAATGTCCGATGGGAATGTGCTAACAGGGTTTATACTAAAATTAGAATATATTTGTTAAATTTTCTATTTGACCACGCCAATGCAAACAGGTATTTATGGACAACAACTAGAATTATTTCAATTATTCCAACCTACCAACACCGTCAAATGCACAACAAAATTTACATTTGTAGACCTATTCTCTGGTATAGGTGGTTTTAGAATTCCCCTGGAAGAATTAGGCGGAAATTGTTTAGGATATTCAGAAATTAATAAAGAAGCTATTAAAGTTTATCAAAAAAACTTTATTCGTGGTATCAATGCCGAAGAAGCCTATTTAGGAGATATTACTAATTTACATCAACTGCCTTTTGAAATAGATATGATAGTCGGTGGTGTTCCTTGTCAACCTTGGTCTATAGCGGGTAAAATGCAAGGTTTACAAGACCCCAGAGGTCAACTATGGCTTGATGTTTTTAGAATTGTACAACTAAATAAACCCAAAGCATTTATATTTGAGAATGTCAAAGGTTTAACTGAGCCAAGAAATAGAGTAAGTTTAGAATACATACTTAATAACTTAACATCATCTGACTATGTAGTTAAATATCAGGTACTAAACTCCTACGATTTTGGTTTACCTCAAGATAGAGACAGAGTATTTATTGTGGGAATTAGAAATGACATTGCGAATTGTTGGGGGTTTACGTTTCCTAAAGCATTAAATCAACGTCTCAAGCTTTATGATTCTCATTCCTGGAATTCAACAGAGTAATTTACCTAAAAAGAAATTTTCTCCAGAAATCTTATTTACTGATGGTAAAATTCCTGCTTCTAGAGGAAGATTTCAAAAAATAGACGAATTAAACGATTTTTTTACTTTTGCTGATATTAGAGATGGACATACTACAATCCATTCTTGGGAATTAATAGAAACCAATCCTAGAGAAAAGCTAATTTGCCAAACTATCTTAAAAAATAGGAGAAAGAAAATTTATGGGGAAAAAGATGGTAATCCTTTAAGATTTGAAATTTTAAAATCTTTGATTCCTAGTTTAGAGATAGAAGAAATCAATACTTTAGTGGACAAAAAAATTCTGCGCCTTGTAGAAGAGAAAGGTTATGAATTTGTAAATTCTAAAATTTCTTCAGGAATTAACGGGATTTCTAAAATATTTCTACCTCATGCTGATGCAATTGCAACTTTAACCGCAACTGGAACCAGAGATTATGTAGCTACTATATCTATAGAATGTGAACAACCAGAAGTGTATAAGCAAAAATTTATTCAACAAATTTATAACCAGAATAAATATAAACCTTTAACTGCACAAGATTACGCCAGATTGCAAGGATTTCCAGAAAGTTTCCAAATTGCAGAGAATGAAACTACAGCCAAGCATCAGTTTGGGAATGCTGTTTCAGTTCCTGTAGTCTATCATTTAGCAAATGCTTTGTTAAAAATCATTTTATAGGTTTAATTTTAAATATGGTAGCTATTAGTGCAAATACTCGTGCAGCAATTAAAGGTTATTTAGAGGGTTTTATTCAAGGTCTTATAGATGAATATAAAGGACGTAATATTTTAAAACCTACCACAGCAACAGAGTATTTATCAAGACACTCATCTAATGGAGAATTAAAGCCATTTCAAGCTGCACTTATTCCCCCAGAATTAATCCGGATAAATCAATTTGAAAGAGGGCTGAGTACAAAGTTAGGTAATTCTTTTGAAGAATGCGCTCGCTTAATCGCTCTCGAACATCATCAAGATGTACGTCGAGGTTATGATATTAAAACTGAAGTAAGTATTGCAGCTTTTGCAGAAGCTGAACTGCAAAAACAAAATTATGAATCTGCTGCAAAAAGGGAGCAAGGAAAACCATCTTTTGAGCAGATGATTACAGCAGTGCTTAATGCTCGTCGCAGTGATGATTTAGAAACAAAGATTGTTCGCGTAGACCTTTATATTCTTGCAAAAGATGGGACAGAATTTTTCTTTGAAATTAAAGCTCCTAAACCCAACAAAGGACAATGTTTAGAAGTTCTCCAACGTTTATTGAGATTTCATCTACTGCGCGGAGTCAACCGTCCTCAAGTACAAGCTTACTATGCAATGCCGTATAATCCTTATGGTGTAAATAAATCTGATTATAAATGGACGCAAGCAAAAAGTTATTTACCTTTTGATGAAGCTGTAGTTATCGGAAATGACTTTTGGAGTGTTGTAGGAGGAACTACTGCTTATGAAGAACTGCTAGAGATTTATCTAGAGGTTGGACGGGAAAAAAGTAAATATATGTTGGATACTTTAGCTTTTGGATTTTAGCGGATCATGTTTTTGAAAGTTTAGCCTTTGCTGATTACAAGTATGAATTTGTATCACGCACCAGGCGCACCAGGCGCAGAGAGTAGGAGATGAGAATAATGGAGTGCGATCGCCTTCATCTACGAATTACCAAACAATAGCAATTAAGCCCGACGCAGTTATATTTTGGTCACAGGTCAATAACTGCACAACTTCACCTTTACTGGCTAAAACTAGCGCAGTTGCTACAATTTGCCTATAGTGCATTTCATTAATCACAGATAAGCTCATAGTCATTTGAATGACCTCTTTATCAAGTGGATAAATTACCACACGGGGGTCAGTTTCTACTACTGAAATGACATCTTTAGGATCAGGAATAGATGTTTTACCTCTTTCCACAATCCAAACAGCTTCGGCTAAGGTAGTTGCAGGAATAACTAATTGAGCATCAGGTTGCGAAAGGATAACTTTAGCCTTTGCACCTAACCGTAAATTACCTTCGAGAAACCAGATTAGAGCATGAGTATCTATGACGTATTTCACAATTACTTATGACCAATCTAAATTGTCTTCGCTATCTCCATGAAATTCAACAATTTCAAAATCTGCTTCCGTTGACTGTTGATTTCCAGAAAATAGCCCAAATTGCATTATTTGCTTTTTGACGGGATTTTTTTTAGACTCTAAAAAAGTGACAATCACACGACTTTCTGAAATACCCGACGGTAATTCCGTAAGTTCTACTTTACCTTGTTTATAAACCCCTTCAATTGATTGCAACATAATTGTTACCATAAAGTCTGTTCAGGCTTTGAGTTAAATATAAAGTTGACAATATCAGTTCTTTGTGATTAGTCATGACTGACATTATAACAATACTCCAGGCGATCGCATGGTTCACCTGGAGCATTAACGTAGCTATCTATTGTCTGCAAATTGTAGGCGCAACAGATGATCTCTATCACTAGGGTTCCTGAGTATCCATCATTGCATCAGGTCAAGCAAGAGGACAAGGGGCAGGGGGCGGGGTGCAGGGGGGAGAACCCCATGCGTAAATACAGGGGCTTGGGAAAAGGACGCATTATTTTTCGCACTTGCGTGTCTCGTTCGCGCAGCGTGCCGTAGGCATAATAAATATTTTTATGTTTGGCATACATAAATGCAGGGGCTTGTATCCCTGTTGGCTGGGGAATTAAAAATCCTTCTCCCTGCTCCCTGCTCCCCTGCCTCTTCAGGTCATACCAAGCTTAGTCCTTTTACCTCAACAATCATGTCATCAAAGTCCTGGTCACCACCCCCGAATAAATCCTCAAAGCCGAAGATGTTGTTCCCCAGCAATTGTACATGGTTGCTGCGGTCAAAGTTAGTACCGATACTGGCTACATAGAGGTTACTAAAGTCAGATTTTATTGAGTTGATATCGCCATTTGCCACCAAGAAGGGTAGCAGGACATGAGCAGATAGGTCAATACTGGTAAGCATTTCAAATCTACCATTGTTAGCAAGCGCCCCGGTTTGGTTATTAGCAACCCTACCAGTCAGCACCGAGTTGTCACGTACCGCGCTGAGATATTCCTGACCATTACCAAGGTCAGCTACACTGAGACCCGTCAGGGGATCGACCACTGCGCCTGTAGTTCTTTGGGCTAAGTAAAAACCCACCAGATTATTAAAGTCCGCTTCCCGGTGCAGGGTAGCTTCGACCTGAATAGTGATTGTGTCGTCCCCAGGAGCAGCAATAGGAGTGAGGTCTCTCAGGCTAATGGCTTGAAAGCCTTCACCATTCACTTCAAGTTCTTGGGTATAAATTTCAACGTCAGTTGCGCCAATAATCTCTGCCCCAATGTTGAACTCACCACCTGATAGCCCAAAGCTACTGGGAGTAACGTCTCCAATAGTTAACTCGGTAATGGCATTAGTTCCAATCTCCCGCAGTTGAAACCGCACCGTTCTGCCGTCGCTGTCCTTAGTACCCAGGGATGACTGGAGATTAGTCAGGATTTCGTTGATATTGGTAGGTAGACCAGAAGCATCGCCTAAAGTGGTGAGAAGCGTTTGAGTTGTACCATCTCGGAAAATCGCCTCCAGCACCTGAGAGGAAGCAGTTGAGCCTTCTACAGAAAATTTAAAGGTAGTACCAAAGATTGCTGTTAATGGGTCGCTTTGACCGTTTGTGATAGTCACCGTTAGGGGACTATTTTGATTAACCCTGATTACCACTGGCACACCAAGGTCACTGATCAACTCAAGAGTTGGATTTAAATCTCCTTGGGCATTGTCTTTTAAGAACAGTGTCGCCCCATCAAAACTACCATTACCATCCCGGTCTCGCAGGACTGTACCTAAGCCAGCGTTGGGATTGAAGTCAGAGAGGAATAACTGACCGTCAATCAGCTTCACCAAGGCGTTGTAGTCGGGAGCGTTTGACGGTCTTTCATTAAAGATCAGTTCTGCCCTCTGAATTTTACCAGAGAAGATGTCTGGATCAGAGCCAGGAGTGGGGGCAATGGTGAATGACAACAGTTGTGTATATAACTCACTATCTGGAATGTCCTGTGTGAATCTCTCTAGAAGATTGGTATCATTGAGAATATCAATGAAAGCAATCTCGGTAATTTCAAAATCACCGGGGAGCAGGTTAATGGAGTTAGGTTCAACTGGGTCTACTGGGTCGGGGTCTACTGGGTCGGGGTCTACTGGGTCAGGGTCTACTGGGTCAGGGTCTACCGGGTCAGGGTCTATTGGGTCAGGTATCAGAATATTGACAGGTACTAGAGGACCGTCCTGCTGCTGAGAAAAGATATCACGACCTGCTACCAAGGCATTCGGCTGGATACCTACGAGCCGGGCTAAGGGTACTTCTCTGTCAGACAACAGACCAATTACAAGGGTGTCTGCATCTTCCAATACCACCTTTACCCCGGTGAGATCGGGTAGACCAGCAACCACAAGGCGATCGCTTCGCAGCGCTTCGCTATCGCTTCCTGGTTTAAAATCTGTAATTACAGCATATTCAGTGGGAATTGAGGCATTGGCGAGGTAAAAAGTATTCTCTCCCCCGCCCCCGGTGAGAATACCACCGTTAGCCGCAAATAGCTGATCATCTCCTTCACCACCAAACAGTTCATCGGTTGCTGCGCCTGCAATCAAGCGGTTATGACCAGATCCGCCAAACAGTTGATTATTCCCAGTACCGCTAGAGGCATCAAGAACATCGTTCCCCTCGTCCCCGTACAGACGATTGAATCCACCGCCATCTGAGATAGTCAGCCTATCGTTACCGTCTCCGCCGTAAAGCTCATTATGGCTGCCTTCAACCACAATCAGAGTATCATTATCAGCACCACCGTATAATTTATTTCGGCCAATACTACCTGCGGCCAATAACCTATCATCCCCTTCACCACCGTAGAGCGTATGGTTATGATCACCAATCAGCGTGTCATTATTTAGTCCCCCAAATAACATCACCTCTCCTTGGGAGGTTGTAGCGTCGAGAATGTCATTACCAGCCAAGCCAAATACTTGAATATCTCCTGTGCTGGGAGCTAATATTTCATCTTCACCATCAGTACCAAATATTCTGGACTCATTGACTATACCTTCTGCGGCTTCTTGAATAGCTTGAGCTTCTATTGTCTTGAGGATGTTTTCTGCTTCTGTATTTATTAGATTCATTTCAGTCGCTTGTGATTTGTAATTACCTGAAAAATTCAAGTTCAGTTGCATGGTTTGGAAATGCAAACCTGTGTTCGGGAAGTAGCTGTTTTCCCAGGAGTAGAGAAAATATGGGTGAGGTTAAATATTTGTTGACTGACTGTGCTTAGAAGTGCTGTTTGTTGGCTGCTGTTTCCTAAAACTTGTTAGATAAAGACAAACTGCTGCTCATTATTGAGATCAAGCTGAGTTTGGTTCACGCCTTCGAGTAGAGCGACATCAGCACCACCAATTTGAATTAAGGTATCGCCGTTTTGAGCAAGTAAATTAACTTGGTTAGAAGTAATGCCACTCATATCGATGCGGTCTATTCCTATTTCAAAATCCTTGACTACATTGGCAGCATCTGGTGTTGAACCAGCATCTACTAACCAGAAATTATCTGCGCCTGCACCACCCCAAAGTAAATTGTTACCGCCTTGTCCGGCGTAGAGGCTATCATTGCCATCACCACCAAAGTAGGCGATCGCCTACTTTGGAGTACAATTGGTGATCACCAGAGCCACCGTAGAGGCGATTATGACCGTCGGGGCTAGAACGCAGTACATCACTACTTGAACCAGCAAAGAGCATTTGCCCACGTCCTTCAGCAACCTGGAGGTTGTCATTATCAGCACAATTACTCGGTAGGAGAAGTCCAGCTTGATTGGCTGAACTTCCACAGCTATCTGTCTAACGCTTAAGCAAAGATGAACTGATTAGAATCGTTGATATTCAGTTGGTTCTGGCTGATTCCTTCGAGTAGAGCGACATCAGCACCGCCAATTTGAATTAAGGTATCGCCGTTCTGACCAAGGAAACTTACTTGGTTAGAAGTAATGCCACTCATACCGATGCGGTCTATTCCGATTTCAAAATCCTTGACGACATTGGCAGCATCGGGTAAGGAACCACCAACTACTAGCCAGAAGTTATCCGCGCCAGCACCACCCCAGAGTAAATTGTTACCTCCTTGTCCGGCGTAGAGGCTATCATCGCCATCGCCACCAAACAGGCGATCGCCTACTGTGGAGTACAATGTGTCATCACCAGAACCACCGTAGAGGCGATTGTTACCGTCGGGACTAGAACGCAACACATCACTATCAGAACCACCAAAGAGCATTTGTCCACTGCCTTCAGCAACCTGTAGGTTGTCGTTATCAGCACCCCCTAGCAGGATGTTAGACTCAGCCGCTTCGATGACTCGAATAGTATCATTACCCTTACCGCCATCTAACACACTGCCACCAGCTGCACCTTCTGCGCCAAGGAGCAAAGTATCATCACCGTCTCCACCACTGGCGTAAGTTTCGCTACCGACTAAGATTGTATCGTTGCCTCTACCGCCGTATATCTGCGCTGGAGAAGCCTGACTTGCGTCTACATCGTCATCGCCATCACCTGTAAAGACTGTGAATCCAGATTGGGCGCTGGTTAACATCAAGTCATCAGTACCAGGAGTGCCGCTAAACACTGTGAGGGGATCGATAACTGTATCAGCTCGGAAGGCTAGATTTTGCAGTCGTTGATCAAGCTCACGAGGTGTATCTGCTTCACTAAAGGGTGTATCTAGGAAGTTTTGGAATAGGTACTCTGCCAAAGCATCTTGCTCACTGCCATCAGGAGCAAAGGTCGCGTTACCCGTGCGGGGGGCATCGATGGCTTGAGCTAAATCTACTTGGTTGGCACTTTCGCCTTGAGGGAAAGGATAGCCGTCACCGCCGCCAGCTAGGAAGTTAAGAGTAACCATGCGGAAGGTGCGGTTGGGGTCGCCGACGATTGCCCCTGCTTCCACCACTACATCCAGGTCTTTGCCTGTTTCGTCTTCAATGGCTAGAGAGAGAACGCGATTACCTGGTTCACGGGAGAGGTCGAAGCTAAAGGAGAAGCCAGCAATTTGAGGGAAACTTCCCGGAGTTGCGGAATCATCTGAAGTGCTAGAAGCTACAGCGTGTTCTACCAAAGCTAAGAGTTCCTCAGCAGTAACAGTTACCAATGTCAAGCCATTATTGAAACTGAGGGCGTTGGCGATATCGTTTTCCGAAATGCCACCTTCGGGCTTGACAATATTACCGTCAGCATCTGTTACGGCTTCGTTGGGTAGAGTTTCAGATTCCCCGGTGCTGCCTGTAGGTACAACTACTCGACCAATATTGTTGCGAATACCGCCGCCGTTCTTCAAGGAAATCACCACTTCGGATTCTACTTCCTTGGCTAATGCCAAATTAGCATCGGCGGTGAGGTTGCCCAAGTTGGTTTCCTGCCGTCGTACACTGTTGCGATCGCCAGTCAAATATACCTCGCTAATTCCGAAGACATTGCTTTCCTGCTGCACAACCACATCACGCAGGTTATCGACAATGGCTTGAATTTGCGGATCAACCAGAGCCTCAGCCCCCAAATCTGCCACTCCCTGAGCATCGGTAGCGTAAGCCCCACTAATGGCTGAGTCATAGCTGTCTGGGATAATTACACCGTTGTCATCAAAGTCGATAACTAAACGACCCAGGTATTTGTAGTTACCGTCGGTATTGACAATCGCTACTGGTTTACCATCAGCATCGGTGGTGAATATGGGATAGGTTCCTTGATTTGTATCCCCAGCCCGGAGGCGATCGCTTTCATCCACTAAGCGGGTGTTGGAACCACCAGCCACAATAATATCGACATTGCTCAACCGGGTTGCCAACTGCTGCTCAATAGCTAACTGCTGCATATGAGCCAGTACAACCACCTTATTAACATCGGGGTTAGCCGCTAACAGGGCATCGACATCAGCTTGAATCTCAGCTGCTAGGGCATCGAGTTGGGCAGAGGTAGGATTGACATTAAATGATTCTGGGTTAACAGTGACATCTCCCGGACTAGAGATCACGGGCAGAGTTGGCGTGGTAGCACCAACAACCCCAATCTTCTCGCCATTGACATCAATCACCACGCTGGCGGCAATGCTGTTAGGTTCAGGAGCTTGGGCATCGGGAACAACTAAGTCAGCCAAATTACTATCGGTGCTGAAGTCCAGGTTAGAACTCAGGTAAGGGAAAGCAGTTCCAGGGAAATTATCTGCTGCATCACCAGCAATCAAATCTCTAACCACCGCCGTACCGAGGTTAAACTCGTGGTTTCCAAAGGCGATCGCCTGTACTCCCAAGGCATTCTGAATCAGAATATCACCCCGGCCTACACCACCATAAACGGATTCAGAAGCATTCAGAAACAGACCCGGAATGTAAGCATCGCCAGAAGAAAGAATCAGGGTATTGTCGAAGCCAGACACACCATCTTGATCAATATCCTCTGCTTTGAGGGCATTCAGTACCGCCGAGAAGCGAGGCGCGTCTTCAAAAGCGGGAGTACCTGCTTCTTGGTCAGCAAAATGGAACAATTGCAGAGTGAAGGGAGCAGGAGCAATTTCAAACAGGGTTGTAGTGCCACTGACTTCATTGCCCACCACTAGCAGAGGTTCACCATTAGGGCTATCTGCGGCATCAATAAAAATCACACCCTCAGCACCCAAATCCCCAACCATTCCTGAATCAGAAGCTTCACTAAAGTCGCGGTTGTTGGAGTAGTCTACAAAGAACGCCTCAGCCGGATTGGTAATGTCGTAAGTCATTACGCCGCCCAGGCGCTCCAGACCCACAAAGGCATAGGTGCGTCCGTCGATTTCACCAATGGCTACCCCTTCTGGTTCGGGGCCTTTATTATCGCTGCGGTTATCAAAGTTGGTTTCGCTGTGGTCGGAGTTGAAGTTGTCAGGGAACTGCACGGCTGTGATCCGCTCAAAGTCAGATCCACTGTCATACACCAGATTTCCCTGAGTATCCCAAATCGCAAAGGAGCGTCCACCAAAGGCGTATAGCTCATTGTAAGCTAGGGTTGAGGTCAATTGTCCGCGAATTTCACCACCAGGGTTGCCCTCAGTGTGGACATTGAAGTACAAATTCACCTGATCATCAATGCTGGCATCGACTAAGGTAGGGATAAATTCACTCAAAGACTTGTTAGCTGGGTCACTTTCCCGCCAGATGCCTTTAAGGGTAGTGGAACCATCTTGATTAGTAGTAAAGCTCAGTTCCGGGTCTTGGTCAGGGCTTAAAATTCCAAATACCACTGGTCCATTTGCCCCTGCTGCTGCTTCATGTAAATGCAGCATTGTCACATCATCGGCGGTATCAGGGGTTTGGGGACTTAATCCTAAAATGGAGCCAAAGTCCAGACCCTCCACGGTCAACTCGTAGCTCAGAGCGGTGCGGTCTTCGTTCAGTTTCAGGACGGCACTACCACTAGCTTCAGTGGTGACAGGAACCGCTTCTTGAGCGCCGGTGAGGTTGGACTTGAAGAAGACCCCATCACTCATACCATTAGCGGTGGTGACTGTCAGACGACCCAAATTTTCATCAGCTTGCAGTTCACGCGCGTGGGGGAAGGCATCGCGGTCGAGTATCAAGTCCTTTACCCTAGCTTCTTCGCTGAATCCGTCGTAGTCGCGCGCATCCCCTTCGTTGGCAGTGACGATGTAGGTCTGACCGTTAATTTCGGTGATCGCAATTCCATCTGGGTGGTATGTACCATACAGATTAGGATAGTTGGTGAGGTTGATAGCCCCATCGCGATCGCTCACATCTAGAGGATTATTTAGACTGCGTAGATCAATCAATCCCAATGCTAAAGGGCCAGCCTCAAAGTCATTATCGTTGAGGACAGCAATGGTATTGGCATCAATTAAAGCCAATCCTTCGGGTTTATCCACAAAGTCATAGCCAATCTTGGCTAAATCCACTTCTAGAGTTTTACCCACGGGATTAATGCCCAAGGCTCGTAGTTCTCTGGCAGATAAGCTATCAAAGGTAGCTCCAGCAGGCAAGGTGTCGGCATCCACAGTCATCAAATTGGTGGCTTCTGCTAAGTTAATGCGGAAGACATTTTTAATGGAATCACGACCTGCTATTGAGTCTCGCTCAATTACTAAAAATTCGCCGGTACCTGCTCCCAGGGAAACTGCATCGCCAATTTTATCGCTGTCGCCACCTTCTAGTACGTAGAGGTATTCACCTGTGGCGGTGGAGGTAGCTACATCTAATTCTACAATGCGAATTACTTCTGAGTTGCGAGAACTGGGGTTATTCAGGGGACTTTGCACAAAGGCAAAAACCTTACCATCTTGGTAGGCTAGTCCCTCAAAGCCTCGATTATCTCTGCTGAGGGCGTATTCGGGAGGTAGAACTTCTGAACCAAATGTGCCTACAGGTTGCCCAGCACTTGCAGCAGTACCCTCAGCTACAAAGCGATTAACCAAAATGCCTTGAGCGTTGAAGTGGTAAATGGCGGGGCGATATTCGTCTACTAACCAATAACTGCCATCTTCTGTACGCAACACCCCTTCAAAATCAGCGCCGTAGGGGTCGAAGTCCAACACAGTTCCATCGGGAGCAATGGGGGTTAAACCATCATCATCGCCCTGTATGTTAGGTAAGCGGGTGACAGGGGTTGTACCATCTTCACGGAACAGTTGCACACGCTCGGTAACAGTAATTTGGCGAGTATTGCGGTCTAGCTCAAAGCGGACGATTTCTGTGGGTGCATCGGCAAAGGGAAACACCCGCGCATCATTGCTACCATCTCCTGTAGTATCGCGGGTGCTGGAGGGATTGCGATCGGGTACACCAATAAATTGCAGATTTCCCGAATCGGTGATCCGTTCAAAGAACATCCCAGACAAGCCACCCAGCAAAATCTCCCCACTGATAGCAGGTTCTACGCTAGTAGTACCATCAAAGGCAGGTAGGGTTGTGCGGTCAAAGGTAAATAACTCCACACCGTGGGACTTATAACCAAGGGGTAAAATATCAGTGACTGTGCCAGACTCAATATCTACTACCGCAATGGCGTTATTCTCTTGCAGGGCTACATAGGCTGTACGAGAATCACTAGAAACTACAATGTATTCTGGCTCTACATCCTGAGCTACAGTAGCGTTATCGCCAAAAATGCGAACTCCAGAGGCAATTAAAGCTTCTTTCTGGTCATTAAAGCCTCTGAAGTCGGCGGTGCTTACATTGGCTTGAGTCAGGTTAGCAACGCCACCGGAAATATCAATAATGCTGACAGAACCCTCTGGATCAATGGTGTAAGCACTGTTGGGTTCTCCTTCGTTACCTACCAGTATTTTGCTGCCGTCGGGGGTAAACAGCAACATATCAGGTAAGGCTCCCACGGTGACAGCATTCAGGAAATTACCATCAGTGTCGAAGAATACCACGCTGCCGGGATCTGTAGCCACAACATTATCAATAGCTACTGCCACGATGCCGTTTAATACCGCAACACTGTTCGCGGTCGCCCCATAGGCAGATGGATCAAGGGAAAACAGCTTGGTAGGATTAGTAGGATCGCTAATATCTAGTACATCTACTGCCGGAGTGCTGGCATTGACTACAAATAGGCGTTGAGTTTGTGGATCATGGACGACTATTTCGGCAGCGCTAGCGTCAAAGATGCCAGTTTCGTAGGTTCCAATGGGATTCAGTTGAATTTTAGACATAGTAGGTTTAGAAAAATCAAAAGTGGTAAAAACAGGGTGATGATCATTGGAATTCTGGATAGTTTCGGCAAATTCACTATTGAGTGAACCGCCTCAACTTTGTCCGACTGGGAGAGATTGGAAGTTACTAAAATACGATCTAATGTTTGGGTATTACCTGGTCAAATGTAGGTGTGGCCTTGACTAGCAGGTAAAGTATCAATCAGCCATTCTAGGGATTCCCCCCAGAATGCCTTTATTCAACAACTGGTGGAAAAAATTAAATGTGCGTTTCTTAGAACCCTTGTAAAGACGTGATATGTCACGTCTCTACATTCTTTTCCACCAGTTGTCTATTGAGAAAACCGTTTAATTGCCCTAGAAAAACTACGGTGAATCGGTTGCGATTGTAGAGAAACGTCGTGCGAACATATCGAAAAGGTTTAGGGGGTAAGGTGTAATCAACAAAAGGCAGGGGGAAGGGTGCAGGGGACAGGAGAGAAGAGGAATGGTTGTTAAGTAATCGAAAGTTTAAAGTAATTTCTTACTCCCCCTTGCTCCGGTGCTACCTGCTCCCCTGCTTCTTTTTCAATCCCCAAACCCCGCCCCCAAGGAGCTTGTCTGTGCAAGTGAAACGCCTACCTTACAGTTGTTCATAAATCCTGGGAAATTTTTATAACCACTGGTATATAATGCAATTCAAAAGTTAAGGAATTATTATTGAATAATTAATAAACCTTTAAAAGTATCTTTTTTTCATCGTTCTAGTAATCCACCAAGGGAACTTTGCCGGGTTGGAGGGGGTTTGAAAACTTAATTAATTTGAACTACAGCATCCTGGTATTGCAGCTGCTGTAATTCGTGCAGGTGGTATTGGTATTTTAGATAGAGAGTTTTGTAGCGATAGTGCGTTAGATCAGTCGCTCCAGAATTTGGATAAATTAATTAAATTGGTTAACAGCCCAGGATCTGTGGGCTATTAGTGAAGCGATTAGCTGATGCCGAACGAGATGGCGATCGCATTTATGCAGTCATGAAAACAGTAGCTGGATCTAGTGATAGTAAAGCTTTGGGCATGACCGCCCCTCGCAGCGTTGGACAGATGCGAGCCTTAAACCGTGCTTACAGTCAAGCTGGATTTTCGCCTAGTACTTTGGCTTTGTATGAAGCATTTTATTACGCCCTACTTTTTTATTTCAGTATTGTTTTCACCTAATTTAATTTTCAGCTAGAGCGTGACGCGCAAAGAAGTTCCAAATAAATTGACTGCCGTTGATCTTACGGCTAGTTCTGCCTACAACCCACTGAGGTTGATCAGAACCACTAGGCCAAGTGTGACCACCCCCGCTAATTGCTACTAAAACAACCTCAGAATTACTACATTTCTGATAGTAACTAGTCACTTCTACACTAGTTCCATCATCTGGTTCATTATCACCAATTCTCTGAATTTTTGGGTTCTTGGAATTACAGCGATTTTTATCTCGCCAAAACTCGATAGTCGAACGCACAGATAGAATATTTCCTCCTTTACCTTTACTCATCCTGCCTCCTGTCCAAGGTACAATTTTATCTTCTTTACTATTAATCATCATAATAGATACTGGTCTTTTCGTTTGACAATTATATTGCAGTGGTTCGGCTAGTGTTGATCCGACTGAAGCAAAAGCTGCTATTTTATCTGATAATTGACATGCTAATCTTTGCGTCAAAAAACCACCATTAGAAATGCCTACAGCATAAATTCTGCGCCTATCAATATTGATATTTTTATTTAAATCTTCAATTATAGTTGTAACGAATCTGACATCATCTTGAGTTGGTAAACCCTGAGCATCACGTCCATCATTCCAGTTTCTTTTAATTCCTTCGGGATAGACAATAATAAATCCTTTCTCATGAGCTAGTTTGTTAAATCCTGTCGTTCGTGCAAATCTCCGTGCAGTAGTTGTTCCTCCATGAAAACCTAATACTACTGGCATTAGTTTATTGGGATTGTACGATGCAGGAATATATAAATTGTAACTACGGCGTACATTTTGAACCTCAATGTGTCTAACAATTTCACCCGTCTTACTGAATCTTCTTTGTTGTAAATACCGTTCAATTTCTGTTCTAATTAATCCTTTGTGCATAGATTTTTCTTGGGCATTAAGTGAATGAAAACCAAAAACCGTAATAGACAGCGTTATTACACACAGTAGAGCTAAAACAGATTTTTTTCTCATATTCATAGAGATTTTTAAGTATCATCTTAATTCTTTATGAAGCTACGCTAAATCAAGCTTCGAGAAGAAAATTATTATACATTTACATCCATAAATTCTCAATAAAGCTAAGTTTTTTCGTTGCGATACCTGCGAGGGGCGTAGCGATCGCATCCCAAAATAGCCTATTTCCGTTCTTGCACAGAAAGTGGTACTAAAGTTCAGCAATTAATTCAGTAGACATCAAAGTTATATTTAACCCATTAGCCTTTGTTGTTACCCAAAATTACGCCCCAGATTGTAACATCTACTGAAGTTTTATTTGCTGCTCCGTGTGCAAGCTTTATTAGTACAAAAATGCTATTCAGAATGAGTTCCTTTTAGTTAAATTCAATACATCATAGGGTTGCGGTGTCTCAGATATTTTGCGGTTGCGACTAAATCCTTCTGAAGATTCATGACAAGCTTTTATATTTGAATTTAAAATTCAGAATCAGGATTAAATATTCTAGTCTGTCCATCAATGCGTAAGACCTAGAAACATGGTCAAAAAAGTAGCAATTATCGGTGCTGGTCCTAGCGGAATTCTCCTTGCTCACTATCTTTTACGTCGTGGCGACAAATACCAGATTAACATTTATGAGGGTCGCAGCGATCCTCGAATTATCTCCTTTTCAAAATCCCGAACCTTCCCCATATCTCTTAACGAAAGGGGAATGAGTGCTTTGAGGAAAATTGAGGGTTTAGAAGCAGCAGTCAAAGCAGTCAGTGTGGAAATGACAGGAACGCTTTTTCACCAAAAAAATGGTAAGTCGAGATTGACACCGAGAAAAAATCCTCTAGTTACTCTAGACCGGACTAATTTAGTAATTGTGCTATTAAAAGAGTTAACCCGAAATTATGACGAAAGTCGGCTAAAAATACACTTCAATTGTCAATGTACTTCCGTAGATTTTGCAGCAAAAACTGTCAATTTAAAAAATATCGCAGAAGCTTCAGGAGTTGCAGAAAAACAGGATTTTACGGTTGATTATGACTTGTTAATTGGTACGGATGGAGCTAATTCTGCGGTCAGAGAAGGTTTCCAGAGTACAGAAAATTTTGAATGTGAAAAAAAATATTACCCCACTGACTACAAATCAATTTTCTTAGAAAATAGCCAAAACTCCAGTCCTCACCTCAAATCAGACAACATTCACACTTGGAGACTAAAAGACGGTACACTCATGGTAGCACTGCATCAAGCCGATGGGACGATGAGTGGAGCCATTAATTTTCCCCGCGAAAACAATCAGATAGCTGGTCTTTCTAGCACAGCAGAAGTAGTTACATACTTTCAAGAGAATTTTCCAGAAATTGCTAAAATGATGACAGAAGAAGAAGCGCAAGCTTTCCTCGAAAGACCAATTGCTAAAATTTTAACGATTCGCTGTAGCCATTATCATCAAGGTGATAGTGTACTAATTATGGGAGATGCGGCTCATGCGGTATCATCTTCCATTGGTCAAGGCTGTAACGCAGCGCTAGAAGATGCAAAAGTTTTTGATCATATTTTGAATGAATATGCTGACAATTTAGCTGAATCTCTCAAACAATTTACTATTCGCCGTCAACCAGACGGCTACGCCTTAGTAGAACTAGGAGACTATGCTTTTCCCACATCTACCGGATTATTTATTGAGTTGATTTTGAGAGAAAATATTGCCAAAACTATGCACAGACTGTTGCCAAAATTTTTCCCACCTTCACTAATTAACTTAATATTTGAAACCACCGTTTCCTACTCAGAAATTTTGAATTTATATCAAAGTTGGATATCAAAAGTGAAAAAATCAAACGAGAAATTGCTGAATACTTGATAAAAATAATACTTAAAGCATGGTTAATAAAGTAGCAATTATCGGGGCAGGACTTGGTGGTTTATCTGTGGCGATCGCACTCCGAAAACAAGGCATAAATGCCCACATCTACGAAAAAGCGCGTTTTTTGCGACCAGTGGGTGCTGGTTTGAGCCTTGTGCCAAATGGCTTACATAGCCTTGAAGCTATTGCACCGGGAATCACTGAGTTATTAAAAGCTGCGGGTAGCCAAACTCAAAAGCTGAATTTACACAAAAGCAACGGCGAATTGATTGGGCAGAAATCCGTCACACTCCTAGAAAAATACGGTCAACCAATGTTACAAATTCGGTGGTCGCGTCTCCAAGAAATCCTCGCCTCTCAACTACCACCTGAAGCCATCCACCTTGACCATAGGTGCATCAATTTTGAGCAAAATGAGCAAGAAGTCCAAATCTGCTTTGAAGGTGGAAAAACCGTGCAGGCAGATGTGTTAATTGGCGCTGATGGGATAAACTCAGTAGTTAGGCAGACATTGATTGGAGACGGAGAGCCTGATTATGCTGGTCGGATGTCTTGGCGATCTGTTCTCAAATACAGTCACCCAAAACTGCTTCCTCATGAAGTCATGTCCATGACAGCATCCGACGGCAAAATTTTCGGATTCTTCGACTTGGGTCGCGGATATGTATTTTGGAGTGCAGCTTCTCTCTGTCCAGATGGATTTATTGCCCAAAGTCCTGCTGATATTAAGTCTCGTATCCAAGAAAACTTTTCTGGTTGGGCAGAACCAGTACAGGAAATATTAGCAGCAACGAACGCCGAAGACATTGTAGAACGCCCGATATGTGACAGACCACCCCTACAAAATTGGAGTCAAGGCAGAGTCACACTCTTAGGCGATGCCGCCCATCCAATGGTACCCTTACTAGGACAGGGAGCCAATACAGCCTTTGAAGATGCCTGGGAACTAGCCCAATATCTTAATAATGCACCCAACATTGGCGCAGCTTTAGCTAATTATGAAAATAGTCGTAAACCCCGCACCCAAATTATCCAAATTCGTAACGCAGTTGGAGCGAAGCGCGCTTATGAGGCTGATAGCGAAACCTATCTGAGTAAAATGATGCAGCAAGCACAGGTGAGTGATGCTGAATTTGAACAGTGGCTGTACAACTACAAACCTTCTGTGGTAAATTACTCTTAAAAATTAACAACAAATAATATAGCGGTATGCACTTGAATGAAATACATCATAGCCCCCTCCTCGCTTGCACCGGAGGGGGTTGGGGGTGGGGTTCTTGTATCTCACTCAACCGAGAACCGCTATATAGAAAGCAGAAATTCACTCAATAACAGAAAACTCTTTCTTCCTCAATTCTCTGTGTTCTCTGTGCCTCTGTGGTTCGTTTAATTGGCGTTGCTGAATCAGAGTATAAAATGCCAAAACTACCTTCTTTTTCTTTGCGCCTTTGCGCCTAACGCACTCCGTGCTGCGCTAGAGCCTCCGGCACCCTGCGCGAACGCTGGTGCGTGAGAAAAATTAATATTTGAAATCAGCAACGATTTAATTTATCTTCCAACTTCATGAGCGAAAAAACAACACAAATAAATCAACCCGGTCTAGTCTTAACACCAGGAACAGAAGGCTGGTGGGACTCCGAGAGAGTGTCCGCACCACAGGTTATGCGCTGTCCCGATGGAAGCTGGAAGATGTGGTACTACGGTCGAGATGCTGCTTTTGACCGACAAATTAACTTACCAACTGGGCGCTGTGGTTTAGCGATTTCCCCAGACGGGGTAAATTGGCAACGAGTCAAAGGACAATTGACAATGGGTTCTGTGTTGGAACCTCACCCGGATACTCACCGCTTTGATTCTGCCCATGTTGGTGTCAGTAACGTCAACTTTCACGACGGTCTTTATTGGATGTGGTACTTTGGCGGGAACCACACCGTTGTCGATATCGGTAAATTTTCAGCTAAAGGTTTACAGATGCGCCCTGGCTGTGCTATTTCCCGTGATGGCATAAATTGGGTGCGGCTGGAAGGTGCTTACCAAGGGGCAATTCTCGATGTAGGGAAAGATGGTGAATTTGATGCCCTATTCTGTGCTTGGCCGCAAGTATTGCACGATGATGATGGAACTTGGAAATTATACTACCACACCCTCAACCCAGAAAAAGGTTTTTTAGTCGGTTTAGCAGTATCAACCGATGGTTTGCGTTGGGAAAAAGTTGGTCAGATTTTAGGGGCGGGCGAGTCTGGGAGTTTTGATGAGAGAGGTATTGGTACTCGCCATGTCTTAAAAATCAAAGGACAATATTTAATGTTTTATGAAGGTGTGAATAACAGTGGTTATCACTCCATTGGTTTAGCCATTTCTGAGGATGGTATTCATTGGCAAAAAGATACAGATGTCCCCGTCTTTTCCCATGCTGAAAAAGGTTCTGGTTATTGGGATGCACGGGCAGTCGGTACGCCTTGTGTAGTGCCAATGGATGATGGTAGTTTCCGAATGTATTACATTGGCGCTAACGAAGGCGGTCACGATGAACTATCATCACAGCATCAGATTGGTTTGGCAGTAAGTGCTGGATCTAATTTTCGCCAATGGCATCGTTGGGGTGAATAATAATACTCATGTAAAGACAAATGAGTGTAGGGTGTGTTGTCGCGCAGCGCAACGCACCGTCAATAATTTAAGCTTGCCACGCCACTACTGGTTAATTTTCTGATCATAAAATATATTTTTGTAGGTTGGGTTGAACAAAGTGAAACCCAACAAATTCGTGAAAATGTTGGGTTACGCCTTCGGCAAACTACGTTAACGTTCCTCTACCCAACCTACTTTAATTATCAGTGATTAATCTAAGTTAAAGAATTGGGGACACCATCGAAGCATCCCCAAAAATTTATTGCCAAAGATAAATTAGGATAAACAAAACAATCCAAATCACATCGACAAAGTGCCAAAATAACGAGGTGGCATTTACGCCAAAGTGACCGGAATCGTAGTTCCCAGGGAAAAAAGAACGGACAAAAATAATTGACTGCAACAGAATACCGGTGAAAACGTGCAAACCGTGAAAACCAGTTAGCAGGTAAAACATTCCACCGTATACCCCGGAAGTAAAGCCAAATTCTAGGTTACTCCATTCAATTCCTTGTCCTACTAAAAAGTAGCTACCCATTGCCATTGTGGCGGCAAGATATATGCGAAAACCCTTTAAGTTGTGGTTTTGCAGGGCGCGTTCTGCCAAATAAATTACAAAGCTACTGGAAACCAGTATGACTGTGTTGATTGCAGGTTCTCTGATTTCTAGTCCGGAAACTCCGGCTGGTAGCCAATTGGTACTTGTGGTTTTGTAGACGATATAGCCGGCGAAGAAGCTGAGAAAGATGACGCTTTCTGAGAGGAGGAACACGATGAAGCCAAACATTTTGTTGCCTTCTTCGTCGTGTTCGTGTTCAACCCCTGTGTGATGAGGTAGTTGTAATTCGTCTGGGTTGATGGAACTGTCCATTGAGGGGAATTCTCCTTTTTTAAACGCAGAGGAACGCGAAGGGAAGCGCAAAGGTGCGCGGAGGGAGTTTAGTCTGCGTTTTTTAATGCGGGGTTGTTGGCTGTTAAGGGTTCTGTTTTGCCGTAGCCGTAGGGTTCAGAGATGATGATGGGAATTTGTTCAAAGTTTTCTACTGGGGGTGGTGAAGAAACCATCCACTCTAGTCCAATGGCGCGCCAAGGATTATCGGGGGCTTTTTCGCCTTGCATCCAGGAAACTACCATATTGAAAATGAAGGGTAGGGTAGACATTCCTAAGAGGAAAGCGCCTAAGCTAGCGATAATGTTCCAAAATTCGTATTCTGGGGCGTAGGAGGAAACTCGGCGTAACATTCCTTGCAACCCTAATGGGTGCATGGGCAAAAAGTTGAGGTTAGTGCCAATAAATGTTAACCAAAAGTGTAGTTTACCCCAGCCTTCGTAGTACATTCTGCCGGTCATTTTGGGGAACCAGTGGTAGATGGCAGAATATAAGCCCATTGTCACTGTGCCAAAGAGAACGTAGTGAAAGTGACCGACTACAAAGTATGTATTGTTTACGTGAACGTCTACAGGTACGGAGGACAGCATAATGCCTGTGATGCCTGCAAAGACGAACATCACCAAAGCACCGAGGGAAAACAGCATGGCTGTATCTAACCGCAGTTTTCCGCCCCAAATGGTGGCTACCCAAGCAAATACTTTAATGCCTGTGGGTACGGAAACAAACATGGTGGTTAGCATGAATATCAACCGCATCCAGCCTGGTGTACCACTGACATACATGTGGTGTACCCAGACAATACCACTGACTACGGCAATTAACATTGAGGAAATGGCAACTACTTTGTAGCCAAACAATGGTTTACGGGAGTAGACAGGGAAGATTTCTGAGAAAATACCAAAGATGGGCAGAATAATCACGTAAACGGCTGGGTGGGAGTAAAACCAGAAGTAATGCTGAAACATGACTGGATTACCCCCTTGACTGGGGTTGAAAAAGGCTGTGCCAGCTGTGAGGTCTAGTAACAGCATGACTGCACCGGCTGTCAGTGCAGGTAGTCCAAATAATTGGATAATTTGGGCGCTAAATACTGCCCAGACAAATAAAGGCATCCGAAAGAAGCCCATACCTGGGGCGCGCATTTTCACAATGGTGGTGACAAAGTTAACTGCCCCCATAATTGAGGATACGCCGGATATGGCTACTGCTAGCAACCACAGCACTTGTCCATTAATTAAGTTACCTGTGGGGTTTTGCAGACTAACTGGGGGATAAGACCACCAACCTGCTTGGGCGGGGCCACCAGGAACTAAGAAACTGGCCATTAACAGTGTTCCGACTACCGGCACCATCCAAAAAGCAACGGCGTTAAGTCGGGGAAATGCCATATCTCGCGCCCCAATCATTAGGGGTACTAGATAGTTAGCAAAGCCGACTAGGGAGGGAAATGTCCACAAAAACAGCATGATAGTGCCGTGCATGGTGAACATTCCGTTGTATACGGTGCGGTCAATTAAGTCTGATTCGGGTGTAATTAGTTCTCCCCGAATTACCATTGCGAAGATACCGCCGACGAGAAAGAAGATGAATGAGGTGACAAGGTACTGTATACCTATTACCTTATGGTCGGTGCTAAAGCTGAAGTATGTTTTCCAGCCGCCTGGCTTCTCACCAGGGTGACTGATGCCTGCGAGAGGGATATTTGTCATCGGTGAGTTTCCTATTAACCAGGATAATTGACTACAGGAGATGCCGCAGGTGCTACGGTAGTCCAACCAGTTTTGACTGACTGACTAGCTGCTTGGGCATACTCGGAGGCTGCTTGATTGTGTGCTGCTGTGGGTTGTTGGGTTGCAGCGTGGGATAGCCATTGGTGGTAATCTTCGGGAGATTCCACGACTACATTGGCTTGCATGGTCGCAAAGTATGTACCGCTATATTGGGAGTCGGTTAACCGATACTGTCCCGCACGGATGGGGGTAAATTCAAAGTCTATGGTGTGGTTGGGAATTATATCCTGCTTGAGGCGGAATGCAGGAATATAGAAGCCATGCAGCACATCTTCTGATGTTAGTGCTAAACGTACCCGGCGATCGCTTGGTAAATGCAATTCGGTACTGGTAACGTTTCTTTCAGGGTAGTGAAACACCCACGCCCATTGTTTAGCCAATACGTCAATTTTTTCTACAGGTTCGCCCAAGGCTGGTACTGGTTCATCTTTTGGGGCTGCATAAGCCGATTCCATGCCCACAGGATTATGCAAATGTACCAATTCCATCGGCCCTTGAATTCCCATTTGTTCGTAGACTTGGTAGCTATAGCTAGCAATCCACAACACCAACATAATCGGAATGGCTGTCCAGACAACTTCTAAGGCGATATTACCCTCAATGTGGGGGCCATCTGTGAGGTCGCCTTTTTCCGCCCGATGGAAAATCAGGGAATACATCAGAGTGCTGGTTACGCCCAAGAAAATGAACGCCCCCAGGGTAACTAAGAAGCTAATCAAATCATCAATTAGCACTGACTCTGCTGCTGCTTGGGGTGGAAGCCAGGTATAAGCCTGATGTCCTATCCAGAGACTGATGACAGTCACGATGATTGCACCCACAAACACGGTGAAAATATTTAAAATCTTCCGCACTTCCATAATTGTTCGTCATTTAGTTGTTAGTCATGAGTCATTCATCGAAAATGACCAACATTGGTTATTTCAGCATTGTGTTGAGGTCTTCGCCCAAGCGCAACAAGCTATCTGCTGTATTATGGATGCCAAACTCAGCCGCCATTTGCGCCCCTAGTGTGCCGTGGACGTACAGGATTAACATCACTGCGATACCTGTGGCGAGATAACTCCACTGCACTTGTTGGTCTGCGTCTTCACTCCAAACGAAGCGCTGCCATCCTCTCCAAATGGTCATGCCAGAAATCAGCGCTAGTAAGAATACGCCACCAACACCATGCCAAAGCATCGTTTCCATTGCCTGCATTCCCCAGGCACTTTTCACGTCGGCTGGTGGGGTGGCCAGCAGCATTTCATAAAAACCTGCGGCTACTGTGAAAATAGTAATGATAGTCGCGCCTATCATGTTGTACCAACCCACATCAAAGAAGTTGGCACGTTCTACAGGAATCGCCAAAAACTTGAAGATCCATTTTTGGGAGGGGAACAGCATCCCGACAATATCAAAGGTAATTCCAATGATGAACAAACCCAAAGTCAGATGGACTAAGTTGGGATGAATGGGAATGGAGTAAGGTAATCCATTTGCGCCCAATTGTCCGCTTAATTGATCAATGAGTTCAGAGTTCATGGCAAGATACCTTCCTTGACTGCTTCAACAACTGGTACTGTGTGCAGTCCATATACCCAAACCAGTTGATCTCCGAGATATACTTGCACGCCCACAATCACGGTTAAAAACAACCCAGCTAACATATAATGAATCGACAATTTGTAAGGGTTGCGGCTACGAATCACATAGCGCCAAGCTGTAATTGAAGCGATAATTCCAGACAGAGACCAACCCACTAATGTATGTACATTCAACACTGATTTAACTAAGTCGTAAGGTTGTGCTAAACCTGCTTCAAATTGACCAAAAATAATCGCCACGAAGATAGCGATTGTCGCCACAAACATATTCCACCAACTCACCTCATAAAGATGAGTTCTACCAGTAAAATACCCTAGTATATCGCAGAAGAATGCAAACAATACCATCGCAATTACGAAGTGGACAACGATGGGGTGCATCGTATCTGGATACGGCAAATTATGGTCATTCAATGATGTCAGATACTCAAGCATTGTGTTCTCCTGGACATATCTATTGCACCTCAATCGTCAATATTGACAGCCCTCACACCACTACAATTATTTGCACTTGACCGGAATTTGTATGGCTACGCCACGCAGGCTATCAGATATATGTGGCGAAATCCGGTCAATGTCAAGATATAGCACTGCTAGGTCTTTACTTGTAGATCAACACGATGCAGTTACTATTTATCATCAATGATTTAGTTCAATTCATTTGTTCATGTCGATCATCTACAACAGCAATTTTTAATTTATCTAACAAAATTGCTATATTCTGTTGGATTTGTGTAACCTATCTTTTAGCTTAAAGATTTTTTTACGAATTGTCAAAAAAATTAAGATAAACTTTTAAAAATGCTTATAAAATTCAAAAAAATATTTTCATAATGTAAACTAGCTTGCATTTATCATATATTGCATACATGAAAAGCTTTGAATGTCCAACATGGAACATTCGTAAATTATGATTTTGTAATATCAGTTACAAACAAATATAGTTTTTAATTTTCAATTTAAAAGTAAATGTTAAATAATTCATAAGCTAATCGCCATTTGATTGGCATAATATAGGCGGGCATCTTTGCCCTTTCCATAACAGTTTAATGTAATTTAAAGCTGCAAACCAGATGTTTTTCGCTGATCATATTCGGTGCATTAATTATCATACTCCGAACCCTACCCGTTAGTGGAAAAGGTAAGCTTGGCGCTAGCCAAAAGCCGGGTAGGGTGTTAAGGATATATTTGTGGAGGGAAGCTTTAGATTATAGATCGACCTCGAAAGTTTTTCCTTCTACTGTTACTTTGTCACCTAATACTAATTTTCGTCCGCGTCGGGTTTCAACTTCACCATTGACTTTTACGCCACCATCAATAATTATCAGTTTGGCTTGTCCTCCAGTTGAGGCTACACCCATAAACTTTAAAAACTGGTCGAGTTTGATCATTTAAACTTGGGAATTCACTTTATGCACGATACTTTCATTTTAGGTTGAATAGTTGATCGTATGGCCAAGATTGCCGGTGATTAGCTATGCTGACAATATATTGGGTTCAGGGTGCAAGATGAGAAGATATTGGCAAGTCTTAAAGCTATTCTGGAGTACTGCGATCGCAGCTGAGATGGAGTATCGCCTCAATTTTCTCATAGCTACCCTCAGCAGTGTGGGTAATCTCGCAGGCAGTCTTTTTGGATTATTCTTATTTTACCGTACTGGTTACACCTTTACCGGCTGGTCATGGTCAGCCGCTTTGTTGGTTCTGGGAATTTTTACATTGTTACAAGGCTTTGCAGCTACCTTTCTCGCCCCCAACTTAAATCGCATTGTTCGCCACGTCCAAGAAGGTACATTAGATTTCGTCTTACTTAAACCTATCCGCAGTCAATTTTGGCTTTCCACTCATACCTTGTCACCTTGGGGACTGCCAGATTTAGTTTTTGGCAGTATAATCATCGGCTATGCAGGTACAAACCTGGGTTTGGCAATCAATAATTACCTCATGAGTGCATTGCCGTTATTATTCGGCTTGGTAATTCTTTATAGCTTGTGGTTTATGCTGGGTGCAACTAGCATTTGGTTTGTCAAAATATACAACGCCACTGAAGTTTTACGGGGTTTGTTAGAAGCTGGCAGATATCCCATGGTAGCCTATCCGACGGCTTACCGTTTTTTCTTCACTTTTGTAGTCCCAGTGGCATTTTTAACAACTATACCAGCAGAAGCGATGCTGGGTCGGGGTCAAATTAATTGGACAATAGGTGCTGGAGTTTTAGCTGTGGTGCTGTTCTGGGTTTCCAGTGGTTTTTGGCGGTTTGCCCTACGTTTTTATACCAGTGCTTCGAGTTAAGGTTAAGTGACTTAATTACTATTGGCGATCGCACCACTATAAATTGCATCGATTCAAATTTGCTGAAGCAGTCTCTAAAATCCTTTAAAATCAAAACTTAGGGATTATAGATAGGGAGATACAAGGGTGCCTACACTTGGCGTTAACATTGACCACATCGCCACCATTCGCCAAGCGCGGCGGACAGTGGAACCAGACCCCGTAGCGGCGGCGGTACTAGCAGAATTAGCGGGTGCAGATGGTATTACAGTGCATCTGCGGGAAGATCGGCGACATATTCAAGACAGAGATGTGCAACTCTTGCGTCAGACAGTGCGATCGCATCTCAATTTAGAAATGGCCGCTACAGACGAAATGTTAGCGATCGCTCTCGATATTAAACCAGATTATGTGACCTTAGTCCCCGAAAAGCGCGAAGAAGTCACCACAGAAGGCGGATTAGATATTGTCGGACAAATTGCTAGAATAGGTGAGATAGTAGATAAATTGCAGAGCGTTGGTATTCCCGTTAGTTTATTTATCGACGCACAGCCAGCACAAATTGAAGCATCTGTCAAGGTAAAAGCGCAATTTATTGAACTGCACACCGGACAGTACGCTGAGGCTAAAAACGAAACCCATCGCCAGCAAGAATTAGCCGTATTAGCTCAAGGATGTGAACAAGCAATAAAAGCAGGCTTACGCGTCAACGCAGGTCATGGACTCACCTACTGGAACGTTTATCCCGTAGCTGCACTACCAGGAATGGAAGAACTGAACATTGGTCATACCATAATCAGTCGCGCCGCATTAGTAGGCATAGAAAGAGCCGTCCGCGAAATGAAACAAGCCATACACTTGTAGAGACGCGATTCATCGCGTCTAAAAACTCTTGTAGAGACGCGATTTATCGCGTCTAAAGACTTTCAAAACAGAGGGGTTGTAACTGCGAAATCCAGAAATTTGGAGTTAAATCTTTCAGTAAAAACTGCTATGACCTCAACAGAGTCTAACAACCTACCCCTTTGGGTACAGCACAGAGATAAAGTACTAGAACAGAGTACCGATATCGAATGGCGCTATGGCAAATTTCCCGATTATACCCGTTCCAACGAAAACCTAGCCAAAGAAAGTACACGTAATCATCCCCAAGACTCACTAGAAGCCATAGTTCAGAACTTGGTGAGAACCTTCGATGTAGAAGCGAACTTCAAAACCAACCCCCAGCAGTGGATATCAGTTGTAAATGAAAAGTTCCGCATGAGTACCAATGGAGGTCCTAGCTACACAATATCAGATGTAGTCGAGTCAGGGACTTACAAACTCTTAATTGGCAATACCCAACATTACAAAGCTGCTGAAGAAAACTTTGAAACATCCACAAGCCTCTTCCATACAGCATTTCCTGACGGATTTCTGTGGGAAGTTCTAGAAGTGTTCTCAGCCCCTCCCACCGTAGCCTTTAAGTGGCGGCATTGGGGACATTTTAAGGGCGCATACAAAAACAACGCCCCCACAGGAGAGACAATAGAAGTGATTGGCATGAGCGTTGCCCACGTTACCGAGGACTTGAAAATCCTTTCCTTGGAACACTACTATGACAACACCAAGTTCTTAGAGAAGCTGACAGCAAGCGGAAAACAAGAAACTGCTGAACAAAAGCAGAAACAACCAAATTTTTGGAGTTTTTTCGCACAATTATGGCATTGGCAAGAAAAACCTAGCACGGGCGAAGCAAAAACCAGTGCTTGTCCTTTCAGTGCTTTGATCAGGTAATTCTGGTTTAATTATTTTTTAGGGGTACATGATGTAGCTCTGTACCCTTAAATTATTGAATAGTAAACAAAGGTTAAAAAAATGAAAACATACTATTACGCTTTGGCAAGTCAAAAATTCCTGATACAAGAAGAACCAACCGCAGAAATCCTCAAAGAACGCACTCGTCACTACCATGAACAAGAAAAAGAAATTGATTTTTGGTTAGTGAAGCAGCCAGCTTTTTTAGAATCACCTGAGATGTCAGAGGTAAAAGCGCAGTGTCCTAAACCAGCCGCCGCTATTATTTCCACCAATTCCCAATTTATTACCTGGCTTAAACTGCGATTAGAGTATGTGATTACAGGAGAATTTCAGGCTCCTTCCCAGACAATCTCAGATCCTTTAGCATCTCTGACCTCAGTCTCTTAATATACTACTTCCTAGTCAGGACTTTAGTCCTGATCTTCTCATAGGCTGAAAAACCTGATTTTGCACAACATTTTAAATAAAACTCTTGTGGGATGGGCATCTGTCCCCTGCAAATTGTGCAATTTGAATGTTCAACAGCTTACCGTTTCTTTCTTTGTGTTAAGCACTAAAGTGCTGACTACAAACCCTCAACACGAAGTCAGAAATCATCAACTTCGCCAGCGAGGACAATTTGGGGCAGGTTTTTAACCTGTCCTGAAAGTAGGGGAACAAAAAAGGCATTTTTAAAATCTTTGGAAAAAATCCAATTTATGCGTCCCAATTCTGTGCAGAAATTTGATACTTTATCTAGTGCATTAGCACTTACAGCAGCAGGCTTGATAGGTAGCATGACCAATGTCACTGCCCAACAAAATATTCCCGTTTGTCAACAACCCCGCCCTGGGGAATATCTTTTGCTGGTAGTTAGTCCCACAGCCAATAGTCAGAAACAGCTACGTAGTGCCTTACCCAACCAAATTCAAGCTACAACTTGCCAATATCTCACTGATACAGTGACGCGGATAGGAGGATTTAACAGCATTGACGATGCTAATCGTTGGGCGAGATATGTCAATAATATTGTCGGTTTATCTGCCATCATCACGACAAGACCAACGGCAGGTAATGTCACACAAGCACCAAATCCATCTCAGACAATCAGCTTTAATCCCCAAGTACTAGGAGATGGTTATGCTGTATTGGTAGAGTATTTTAACAAACCAGAGTTGGTCAATAGTGTCCAACAAGTAGTAGGAGGTAACATAGGTTTTGCTTCCTACGGACAACGCCCTTACTTATTGGCAGTTTATACTGGCAACCAACAAGAAGCATACAAAACCCTACAAAGGCTGACCGAACGCGGTTTTTTTGCGGTTCTAGTAGATGGCAGTAGGGTAGTTTTACTGCGGTCATCTGTGCGTTTATAGACTAGCACCGCAGGGCGGAAGTCAAAAGTCAAACAGCTGATTCTATAGACTTTTCATTGGTTTCAAACGGTTGTGCTATTTAGGCTGAACTGTACTAGTACGCAGACCGAGCTAACCAATAGATGGTTATACCCAAAGCTGAACCAGCTATCACCTGCACTGGTGTATGTCCCAATAATTCCTTGAGACGGTCTTGGCTAAAGTCTGGTTTTTCATGGAATAATTCATCAATCATTTGATTGAGAATTCGCGCTTGTTTACCAGCAGCTTGACGGACTCCGGCGGCATCGTACATGACGATGATGGCAAAAACTGTAGCCAAAGCAAACTCAGGCGATGCCCAACCAAGACTTTGTCCTACACCAGCTGCTAGAGCTGTCACCAAAGCTGAATGGGCGCTGGGCATACCTCCAGTTGTCACTAAAACACGGACATTCAGTTTCCGATTTTTGACTACCTCAACTACAAGTTTCAATACTTGAGCAATTAAACAAGCTACCAGAGCAACCAACAGCACCCGGTTATCTAAAATGTGGCCTATGTCCTGCATGGTGTTTTGGTTCGGTGAGTAAATTTAGCAGCAATTATTTTCTGAGGAAATATTTCAATGCAACCCAAAATCCCAAATCCAGGTTTGATTTAGTGATTGCGACTGGTAATAAAGTGAGCCAGCGCTTTGAGTGGCTGTGCTAATTTACCAAATGTTTCTAATTCTTTACAGGCTGCTTCCACTAGCTGTTGAGCTTTGGAGCGTGATTGTTCAATTCCCCAAAGGCTGGGGTAGGTAACTTTTTTAGCGATGAGGTCTTTACCAGCAGTTTTACCTAATTGCTCCTGTGTAGCAGTGATATCCAGAATATCATCTATGATCTGAAATGCCAGACCAATGTTTTGAGAATAGCGAGAAAGTCGTTGCACATCTTCTGAAGATGCTCCGGCGATTACGCCCCCACAAACAACACTAGCCTCTAAAAGAGCCGCCGTTTTGTGGTTATGAATAAAATTCAGGGTTTCTAGAGGAATATCTGTCTTACCTTCTGAGTCTAAGTCAACCACTTGACCGCCCACCAAGCCAGCAGCCCCCAAGGCTTTGCCGAGACGAGCTATCACCTGCAACACTCGCTCTCTAGAAACGTTTTCAGGGGTTTGAGTGGCAACAAATTCAAAAGCATAAGCCAACAAGCCATCTCCAGCTAAAATTGCAATATCGTCACCATAAACCTTGTGATTTGTCAACCTCCCACGACGGTAATCATCATTATCCATCGCTGGCAGGTCGTCGTGAATTAACGACATTGTATGGAGCATCTCCATTGCACAGGCTGTGGGCATGGCCATTTCAATTGTGCCGCCGATCATTTCACAGGTAGCAAGGCAGAGAATGGGGCGCAGACGCTTACCTCCAGCTAATAGCGAGTAGCGCATGGATTCATAAATCTTTTCTGGATAAATGACCGGAATAGCCTGATCCAGAGCAGTTTCACAAAGCTTTTGCCGCTCTTTGAGATAGGCGGCTAGGTTAAAGGTGGCTTCCTCTTTGAGTTTCTGGAGGTTATCAGCTGCTACCATTCTTAAAATTCCTTCAATTTCTAGGGACGTTTGGCTGTTTATCTGATCCGTCACAATTTTAAGATGCTCTGGCACAGAAAAAGTCAAACAATTTTAGATTTTAGATTTTGGATTTTGGATTTAGAATCTAGGGGCTTGAGGATTTTCGATTGATTCCACACATAAATCTGGTGGCTTGTACCATTAAGCCATTATTGGTCATGAGTGAGGGGTGAGGAGTTAAAAATTTAGAATTCATAACTCACAACTCACAACTACTTCGCCTTTTTCAAATAGCTGGCGACGGTATTTTGCAATAAAATGGCAACAGTCATCGGACCAACACCACCAGGAACTGGAGTGATATATTCCGCTACACCAGCCGTTGATTCCCAGTCAACATCACCGACTAAGCGACTTTTGCCACTGGCATCTGTTACACGATTCATCCCCACATCTACCACAACGGAGCCTGATTTTACCATCTCGCCAGTAATTAATCCTGGGCGACCGACAGCTGCAATGATCAGATCAGCATTCTTCGTGATCTTACCAAGGTTGAGCGATCGCGAGTGAGCAATGGTAACAGTCGCATCAGCTTCCAGTAGCATCAATGCCATTGGTTTGCCTACTAAAATACTGCGTCCCACCACCACAGCGTGTTTTCCCGGCAAAGAAATTTCATATTCCTGCAATAGCCGCATGACACCATAGGGTGTACAACTGCGTAAACCAGCCTCTCCCCGCACTAAGCGCCCCAAGTTAACTGGATGCAGTCCATCAGCATCTTTGTCTGGGTCGATTTTATTCAACAGGGCTACCGCATCCAAGTGGCTAGGGAGAGGTAACTGGACGAGAATACCATCCACACGTTCATCTTGGTTGAGTGCCGCAATGACTGATTCTAGTTCCCCTTGGGTGGTTTCTGTGGGAAAATGCTGGCCAAAAGAAGTAATACCGACTTTAGCGCAAGCTCGTTCTTTGTTGCGTACATAAGCAGCTGAGGCTGGGTTATCCCCCACCATTAATACAGCTAAACCAGGCGATCGCCCAATTTTTGCTTGTGTTTGGGTAGTCATAGCTGAAAGTTCCTGATGAATTTTTTCAGCTAAAGCTTTACCATCGAGAAGTTTGGCAGTTTTTGTTTCCATGAGAATCCCTACAAGACTCGCCTTTAATTCACATTTGCTGTCTTTGCAGCCGAGTCAACAGTCGTAAATAACTTTTGCCTATTGACTATGAAGGCCTTGCTGCTTAGTGCCTTAGCGTCGTTCTATTCACAAGACTATACTCATATTGTTTATCTTCTCAGATCAACAGCCTCATCTGAACAGCGAAGGAATGAAATATAAAGGGTAATGGGGAATGGGGAATAATCCCCCTTAAATTTACGAAAGGGAACTGACTTCATGAAACCAACAAAAAGATTTCACCTTGACAGTATTATTCCTTACCGCGTAGGGATGGCTTTGTTACTTGTAGCGGGACTTTATAGTTGTAGTTCCTGGAAAACACCGAGCTTAAACGTCGGTAAATTCACTATTGGTAGTAATGTCACCCTGATACAGGAAATTAAACCAGAAACAGACCAGGAAACTATAGTTTACGTCCAAGGTAAGGTAGAAAAACAAGTTCCCTTAGTTAAGCAATGGGCATATCAAATTAATGACTCTACTGGTAAAATTTGGGTGATTACTAACCAACCCAATCTCAAAGAGGGGGAGCAAGTAGTAATTAAGGGTAAAGTTCGCTACAAAAGTATTCCCTTAGCTGACCAAGAGTTTGGGGAAGCCTACATAGAGGAAAGTTAAGATTTTAAAGATAAATTACTAGTATAAATTGATGAATGAGCAACCAGTCCATGTGGCGATCGCAATTCTTTACCAAGAAGACAAGTTTCTCATGCAACTGCGAGACAATATCCCTGGTATTCTCTACCCTGGTTACTGGGGGCTATTCGGTGGACATATCGAACTTGGTGAAACGCCCGATGTAGCAGTGAAGCGAGAAGTTATCGAAGAAATCGGCTACACCCTACCATCATTTGTAAAATTCGCTTGTTATGAAGATGATGCTGTTGTTCGTCATGTCTTTCATGCACCACTCCTACTAGAATTAAACCAACTTGTTTTAAACGAAGGCTGGGACATGGGATTATTAACGCCCGAAGACATTCGCCAAGGTAAGTGTTATTCACCCATCGCCGATGAAATCCGACCTTTAGGTACTATACATCAGCGCATCATGTTGGATTTCATTAATCATTAGTCATTAATTATTGGAAATAGGAAGTCAAAATCTTTCCTCCCCTTGCTCCCCTGCTTCCTCCCCCCTGCTCCCTGCTCCCTGCTCCCCTGCTTCTTCTCCCCCAGTCAAGTGTTGAAATTCCGGTAAAAAACCGTACTGAAACCGAAACTTGTTCCCTAGATGAATTCCCTAGACTAAAATAGTGACAGAGGCAAAAATATTAAGCTGCTGAGTCTCAATACTCAGTTGAATATAAGTAAAATGGGATTCTTTGACTCTGATATAGTTCAGCAAGAAGCAAAACAGCTGTTTGAAGATTATCAAGCCCTAATCAATCTTGGCAATAACTACGGCAAGTTTGATCGCGAGGGCAAAAAGCTGTTTATTGAGCAAATGGAAACTATGATGGATCGCTATCGCGTCTTTATGAAGCGATTCGAGCTGTCAGAAGATTTTATGGCGCAGATGACTGTGCAGCAACTCAAGACACAATTAGGTCAATTCGGTGTGACTCCGCAACAGATGTTTGAGCAAATGAATCTTACCCTACAGCGGATGAAAACCGAACTAGAAAAACAGCAATAGTGAATTATGAATTTTATGTGAGGGATTTTGGATGGGCAGTTAATCCAAAATCCCTTCTTATTTAGGGTTTGGGGCGCAAACCCAGAAGGTGGTTTAAAGTTCTCTGAAGGTACACCTTTGAGAGCTTGCTGCATAAAATCTTTCCAGATGGGAGCTACCATACCGCCACCTGTTGCACCTCTAGATAATGGTCTGTTGTCGTCTCTACCTATCCAGACAGCAGTTGTCAACTGTGGCACAGTACCGACATACCAAATATCTTTTTCCGATGAAGTTGTGCCTGTCTTACCCGCTCTGGGACGACCAATATCTGCACCTTTACCAGTCCCCGAAGTGACTACGGAACGCATCACATCGATAGTTGCTGCTGATGCCCATTGATCTAGAACTAACTGGGGTTTGGGTGTATTATCTAGCAAGACATTACCACTACTATCGGTAACACGAGCAATCACTGTGGCTGGTGATTGCCAGCCATAATTAGCAAAGGTAGCGTAAGCACTAGCTAGTTCCAGGGGTGTAATGCCTATAGCTCCCAGTGGTAAGGAAGTTACAGGTGCCATCGGACTCATGATTCCCAAGGTACGGGAGGTTTCTACGACTTTATTCATGCCTATAGCTCTACCCAACCTAATCACCGGGATATTGCGAGACTGGGCTAAGGCTGACCGTATTGATATTGCTCCTTGAAAGCCACCGTCGTAGTTTCTCGGACTGTACCAACCGCTACCATCTCGATAACTGACTGGCGAATCTTGTACTGTGCTGTCTGGTGTATATTTACCAGTAGCAAAAGCAGCATAATATACTAAGGGTTTAAAAGCAGAACCGGGTTGACGCTGGGCTTGGGTGGCACGGTTGAATTCGCTAGTTTTAGAGTCTACACCGCCTACCAGTGCTTTGATAAAATGTGTGCGGGGGTCAATGGCTACCAGAGCAATTTGATTATCACGCAACCCTTGACGGCTCAAGTTGTTACTGCCACTTAGTGACAGTTTTTTCCGCCATCGTTTGGAATTCCGCATCAACAGTGGTTTGCACACGCATTCCACCTTTAATCAACGCCTCACGCCCAAATTTTTGGACTAATTCTTGAGACACAGTATTAGTGACATAAGGTAAGGCACTACCTTGGAATGACCTGATGCGACCAAATTTGATCTCTTGTTTGAGAGCATCATCATGTTCTTGCTGGCTGATCCACTTCAATTCCAGCATCCGCCCCAAAACTTCCCTTTGTTTGCGTCTTGCCAATTCCATACTCGCAAAGGGACTGAATTCTTCTGGCGCTTGGATTAAACCCGCCATCATTGCTGACTCAGCCAAGGTTAATATTTCTGCTGATTTGTCAAAATAGCTGCGTGCTGCCGTTTGTACACCATAATTATTATGACCCCAATAAACTTGATTGAGGTACATTTCTAAAATTTGGTCTTTGCTGAGAATTTGCTCTAATCGAATTGCCAGTACTCCTTCCGCTAACTTCCGAGTAAAGGCACGTTTTTGAGATAAAAACAAATTTTTCACCAACTGCATGGTGATGGTAGAGCCGCCCTCTCGCACCCTACCTGCTACCAAGTTAACGATTAAAGCCCGTCCGACACCACTGGGATTGATGCCGTGATGGTCGTAAAAATGACTATCTTCGCTGGCTAATACTGCCCGTTTCAGATTTGGGGAAATTCTATCTAGGGGTATGACTTCTCGGTTGGCTTCACCGTGAAGACTTGTTAACAGTTTGCCATTAATGTCATAAATGTAAGTTGTTTCTGATGGCAAAAAGTTACGTAGCTGTCTGACATCTGGTAAATTACGGAAACTAATAGCCAGACCAACCAGCCCTCCGGCTACAATAGAGCTTGTCAGCATTGTGATTGATAGCAGAGTACCGCCCGTTACTTGGCCTACTCCTTTCAAAAACTCAAAACCCGATGAAGCCTGACGTTGTGGCTGCTTATTTGTAAAAGTCCTAGAAGACGACACGGCGTTCTTACTTCCTCACTGGTAAATATAACTGTAATTAATTCAATGAAGTCAGGCGGTTAGTTTTTGGCAATTATATTAATTCGGTAGATTAGAGTACGGACAAATTGCCAGTGAATATAACCAACCCAACTTATAAAGTAAAAAGCGTAGTTAATAGCGAATCTCTGAGTATGACGCAAAATTTTTCTTGGCTACATCGTGGAATAGTAGAAATTTTTCCCCAACCAATTGATGCTGATAGTGAAACTGACAGTTTAGAGAAGCGCTTGGTAACTACGAACCGACCTTTAAGGATCAAATTGGGAATTGACCCGACAGGATCTGATATTCATCTTGGTCATAGCATACCAGTACGCAAACTGCGCGCGTTTCAAGATGCTGGTCATACAGCAGTTCTCATTATTGGTGATTTTACAGCTCGTATTGGCGATCCTACAGGTAAATCTGAGGTACGCCGTCAGCTAACAGAGGCAGATGTGGCACAAAATGCTCAAACTTATCTTGACCAAGTGCGCCCTATTCTGGATTTTGACACACCAGGACGTTTGGAGGTGCGTTATAACTCTGAATGGCTTTCCGGGCTGAATTTAGGGAAGATTCTGGAGTTACTCTCGACGATGACGGTGGGGCAGATGTTGGCTAAGGAGGGATTTGCTGAACGTTATAAAAAAGAGAATCCTATTTTTATCCATGAGTTCCTATATCCATTGATGCAGGGCTATGATTCTGTGGCTGTCGAGGCAGATGTGGAATTAGGGGGAACTGATCAGAAGTTTAACATCGCTGTGGGGCGAGATTTGCAACGCCATTTTGGACAAAAGCCCCAGTTTGGGCTGCTGCTACCGATTTTAATCGGTACAGATGGTGTGCAAAAAATGTCTAAGTCCCTGGGTAATTATGTGGGCTTGTCAGAACACCCTGCCCAAAAATATCAGAAGTTACAAGGTGTTCCTGATAATTTGCTGTCTCAGTATTTTGAATTGTTGACGGATTTACCTTTGGAAAAATTGCCAGAAAATCCCCGCGATCGCCAAATGCTTTTAGCTTATGAGGTCGTTAAACATTACAACGGTGAGACAGCCGCTAATGAGGCTAAGGAAGCTGCAAAAAGCGGCGGGAAGGAAGGCGCAGTTCCAGAGTTTTCCCTAACTGAAGTGTCAGAGTTTCCTGTGAAGTTAGCGTATCTTCTCAATGTCACTGGTTTGTGCAAAAGTACAGGGGAAGGTAAACGCAAAATTCAAGAAGGTGGGGTGCGTCTCGATGGCGATCGCATCACTGATCTTGATACCACTTTTGAGCAGTCTAGTGAATTACACGGGCGTGTGCTGCAAGTTGGTAAAAATAAGTTTGTCCGACTGGTAAAGAACTAATAACTAATGACCAATGATTTACCCTGAGCGTAGCCGAAGGGCTAATGACCAAATAATTGTGCCTTTAGATGTACCGGATCTACAAAGTGCGATCGCGCTTGTAGATCAATTGCCGCAAGTAAGTTTCTGGAAAGTGGGTTTAGAATTATTTACTAGTTCTGGTCCCACAATCCTGGAAGTTTTAAAATCCCGGCAAAAACGGATATTTTTAGACTTAAAGTTTCACGATATTCCCAATACTGTAGCGGGGGCTTGTCGTAGTGCTGCTAGTTACGGGGTGGATTTACTCACGATTCACGCCACGGCTGGCAAAGATGCCCTGAAAGCGGCAACTGAAGCGGTACAGGTAGGGGCAACCCAAGCGGGCGTTAAACCACCGCAATTAATTGCCATTACCCTGCTGACGAGTATTTCTTCGAGACAACTGGCTTTTGATTTGAAAGTTCCTCTGGAATTACCAGAATATGCTTTAGAAATGGCCCTGATGGCGCAGGAATGCGGGTTGAATGGGGCTGTTTGCTCACCCCAGGAGGTTGCACAGTTACGCCAAACTTGTGGAGATGACTTTTTGCTCGTTTGTCCAGGTGTGCGCCCCTCATGGGCAGATAAGGGAGATCAAAGGCGATCGCTTACCCCCGCCCAAGCTATCAAAGCCGGTGCAGACTACCTCGTAATTGGTCGTCCCATCACTGCGGCGGCTGAACCTGAGTTAGCCTGGAATAAGATTATTGAGGAGTTAAAAATAGGACTTAATTTACCCTAACATAGTCAGACATACCCAGACATTTTGTGGTATAGTAGGACAAGTAACAAACTTAGTCCATGCCAATAAACTATGTACCTCCAAGAGTCGCTGCTACCAGACTGGGAGTCAGCACCAAAACGCTCGAAAGGTGGCTTGAAGACGGGAAAATTGAAGGTATCTTCACTCAGGGGGGGCAAAGAAGATATAACCTCGATTCAGTTATCCCTGTTCGACGCGGTAATCCCGCAGATGAACGAGCTACCCTTTTATATGCCAGGGTTTCAAGTCGCGGTCAGAAAAACGACCTCTCTCAACAAATTGAGTTTCTTGCTGCTCGTTACCCCGACGCAGAAATCATCACCGACATCGGAAGCGGACTCAATTTCAAACGAAAAGGTCTTCAAACCTTACTGGACAGAGTTCTCACAAACACTTGCAAACTTGTTGTCATTGCCCACAAAGATCGGCTTTGTCGCTTTGGGTTCGATCTTATCTCATGGATTGTGCTAGGCAGCAGACTGAGATATTGGTTCTCAACCAAACGAACCTCAGCCCAGAACGGGAAATGGTCGAAGATATCCTTGCCATTATCCATGTCTTCAGTTGTCGATTGTACGGGCTTAGAAAGTACAAAAAACAAGTTGCTGAAGACAGTGAGCTACCGAGTATACCCAGTAAAGGAACTTGAGATTATTTGGAAGAAATGGGTTGCTGCTGTTCGTAAAGTTTATAACATCTCAATCGCCTATCTGAACGAAAATCAAGGTTTTAGTAAAGTAGGCAAGAAAGGTGGAAAGATGGGGTTTAGAACCATGCTTAAAGGTTCTGGATTAATACCCCAATGGTGTTTAGACTTAAACGTTTCTAAGATACTAGACAACGCTTCAATGGAAGCGTACAAAGCATGGTCAGAAACGGCTAAGAATCCAAAGACTATTGGTAAGGGTCAAGATAAAAAACCACATCCTCAAGCCGGACTAAAAATTGCCAAATTCCGAAGTATTCGTGACCAGAAATTAACCATTCAGTTTGACCCTACTGCTTACAAAAATGGTAGGTGGATGGTGTCAACTACCAAACATCTACCACCACCTGAATTTAGAGGACAAGACTTTTGCATTCTAACTGATGGGTCAACAGAATTGACCTATAACAAAGGTCGTTGGTTCGCTCACTTCCCCGTAGAATTGGAGCAAACGGTAAGTGTGACAAATAAAGTAATCGCACTTGATCCCGGCATTAGAACTTTTATGACTGGTTTTGACGGTAGCGATTTCTTGGAGTTTGGCAATGGGGATTTCAGCAAAATAGCTAAACTTTGCTCACACCTGGATAAACTAAAATCAAGACATGATAGTAGCGTTGGAAATAAGTTTAAGCGTCTGAGATACAAAATAAGACTTGGGATGGAAAGACTCAGAACCAGAATCAAGAATCTACGCTCTGAGTGCCATAAACAAGTCGGGTCATATCTAGCTAAAAACTACGATGTGATTGTACTTCCCACCTTTGAAACTTCCCAAATGGTTGTTAAAAAGAAGCGGAAGTTAAGAAATAAGACTTCCCGTGCGATGATGACTTGGGCATTCTATCAGTTCTCTCAAACCCTTGAGCATTTGTGTAACCGCTACGGTTCCAAATTGGTAAGGATAACTGAAGAATATACATCGAAGACTTGCACTAAATGCGGTAACACTCATAGAAAACTTGGTAGTTCTAAGAACTTTTTTTGCCCTAATTGTGGTTATGAAATACCGCGTGATTTTAATGGAGCCGTGGGGATTTTCCTCAAGGCAATGTGGGATACCACCTTCACTGACTCAGTTGGTGATGTTGTACTGGATGTTCACGATATCTCAAATGTCGGAGAATGTCTCGGTTAAAAGTATCAGTTAACTACACAATTTTAGATTTTAGATTTTGGATTTTGGATTTTGGATTTTGATTGATTCCACAGATAAATCTAGGGGCTTGAGGATTTTGGATTTTGGATTTGTCAAAAACAAAAATTATGGCTTATGGCTTTGCGCTTTCGGCTTGTGGCTAGTAGCGGCAAATAGCATCAATAACTCAGCATTTGCCAATACACCTGACTTTTCACGGCATCTAGAAAACCTCTCTCCAAACCTCTCCCCTACAAGGGGAGAGGCTTTGACTTTTCCCCCTTCCCTGGTAGGGAAGGGGGCTAGGGGGTTAGGTTTCGCGTTGGTTTTTCCATATCCCGTGAACAGTGAGGCCAATACACCTGTTTTCCTAACTCAGAGTCAAGCAGTTAAAAATGGCTTAAGTTCGACTTGTTCTGAACAAAGTTTAGAATTATTAACTACTCAGCTATTGCAAGATTTACCAAGTTATGCAAACCGTGTTACTCAACGCGCCCGCCGTCGCAGTCGTAGCAGTGATATTTACAGTTATGTGATACTAGCAGGAAAACCAGAGTTTCAGCCCCTACCCATTAACTCTGGTGGATACAACGCCGATGAGCAGAAAAGTAAAGCAACAGGAATAGAGCAAGTTTTCTTTACTACTTTAGAACGGCAGTATATAGCTGGTAAAATCGTTGAATCGCAACAGTTTCACTGGCTTCTATTAACAAAAACAAACTCTGGGTGGCGTTTAGTAATGATGTTTACCCAAATTGGTGCTTATCCTCAACAACAACAAGTAGTATCGCCCCCCAGGGATAGTAGCAAGGGTGTAATTGCCCAAGCAGTTAAAACTTGGTTGCGAGATTGTCAGGCGGGTAGTGTGCGGATGCGTCAATCACAACTACTACCGCCGTCAGAACCACCACTATCGCAACTACTGCTGCTACCATAACCACTACTATCGCAATTACTGCTGCTACTATATCCACTACTATCGCAATTACTGCTGTCGCCATAACCACTGCTGCTACTAGAGTTATAGCTACCATAATCGGGGATATTTGAGCTACTCCAAACACTATTATTGTTGCGAGTATTGTGGCGAGTAATTTCTCGATAACGATGACGTTTTTTCTTTTTAGCAGATGAAGCAGAATTAATATAAAGATATATTGCGCCGAACAAAGCTCCGAAAACACATACTAAAAATATAATTAAGTCCCACATATTTTTTCTCCTGTGCTAACCGATTCCCTGTATTAACTACAGTTCTTTCAGCCGCTATTCCAGATTTGATCATTTGGCTAAATTGAAGCCAGTCTGAAATTATCACTCTATCAAGTATCGAATTTGAGTTTCCCATTAAACTTCTCTATGAAAATGTTGTATTTGCAACTGAAGAATAACTAAAACAACATCGCCAAATTCATAGTTGATCATATTCAGCATCATCAGGGTTATCCTCGACTTTTTGCAAAGCTGGCTCAGAAAGCTTTGCAGTCTGCTAAAGTAAAAATTCGGTCTGAATTTGGCTGATCTAAAGAGTCTATAAAGTCGGTAACTAGCAAAATGTGTTCAGGAGACAACCGGCTAATTTTTTCCTATAGCTTTTGTTTTAACCGATCTTCTGTGTACATTCTTTACTTTTCCTAGTTCATAGTGATTTCGTCCAACTTGGCACGCACTGCTTGGATATCTTGCCACATCAACCATTTAGGCTTACCAACTTCTTTAGAAGGATTACGCAACAGGTAAGAGGGGTGAAAAATTGCCATACATAAACGCCCTTCCCACTCTAACCACTGACCGCGAATTTTTGTAATTCCTCGCTTGTCGCCAGTGATACCTTTGACCGCAGTTGCACCTGTGAGTAAGATGATTTTCGGGTCAACAAGGCGAATTTGTTCTAGTAAGTAGGGTATGCAAGCCGCCATTTCATCAGGGTTGGGCGCTCGGTTTTTTGGTGGGCGACATTTATTAATATTGGCAATATATATATCGTGTTCGGTACTCAGATTCACAGATGCTAATATGTTCTCTAGCAATTGTCCTGATCTACCTACAAATGGTAAACCGGTTTCATCTTCGTTTTGACCGGGTGCTTCTCCAATGAGCATAATTGGTGCTTGGAGATGACCGCGCCCGACAACAGCATGAGTCCGATTGTCTCCCAAGCCACAACGATGGCACTGATTACAATCCTGTGTCAACTCGGTCATATTGTTGTATGTTCCGGGTTTAATAGGGATTTTTGCGTTTGTGGGGATTAAATCTCGTGGGTTCGAGTTGGTGTCATCGAAGAGGTTGAGTTGAATATCGCTGCTCATTAAAACCAGAATTTTAGGGTTAGCCCCAGATGGCGCTATTGCTTACTGAGTCATGATATTACCATTGTATCGATTCCAGTGGCGATCGCTAACCATGACCCCGGCATATTCTGATTCACAACTAACAGACTCAAAATATAGCGGTTAATCAGTTAAGGGACTTCCAAATAATAAATTACCCAAAAAACTTAAGAGAAAATGTTTTTTGGAGAATGATAATCATTGCTAGGGGAAGAGAAAGTGCTTGCCGTCGGCAAGCACTTTCTCTGAAAAAATCAGCATGAAAAATATCTACACTCTAAGGGCTGTAGGGTGCAGTGAAAATCAATTTATCAAAGTAATAATTTAACTATTCCTTGACCAACATTAAGTTGGCGCGCAACAGATATCAATAAACCACTTACCTAAATTCGGGAAGTGTTCAGAGTTAGAATTGGTGAGTCGCTCGATTTGTTTCTCAATTTCTGACATAGCTTGTTTAGTAAGCTTAACTCCGTTTTCGTAAGTTCGAGTTACTAATTTAACAAGAGGATGCTTACCTTTCCATGTCATATTTTGAGCAAAATTTAACGCCGTTTCTACTTCATCCAAAATACTACCATTCCAATAGTTCTCTAGGACTGCCCAAGTTCTTTCAATTGGATTGTACTTACTATGATAGGGTGGATAATAAGCTAAACGTATGTTTAACTGATATTCCTGAGCAAACTCAATTATACGTTTCATGAACTGGGTACGTCGAGAACTGTTCTCTCCACCGTTATCTTGATTAAGAATAAGTGTTTTAATTAGAGGAAATCGCTTACTCTGTGTTTTCCAAAAGTCTACTAATACATCAACAATAAAATCACTCGTTACTTTGGATTCGGTAAAATATAAAAATAGCTCATCTAGTTCTGGAAGGAATATCCCATAAGGAGTCACAGTTGTTTTCGGATGATAATCATGGTCTTCAGTTTCAGTTGGAGTCCTGTTTTTACCACCTCGGTCAAAAGCGCCAATATTGACACGAGCTTTGGCATCAAGACTTAAACGTAAAATGCTCTTGTCATTCAAAGCCGATTGATTAACTATTGCTAATTGCTCAAAAATTGCATCCGTTTCGGGGATTTTTTTTGAGGAAGTACTTTTGCTACCCGTTTAAGTCGATAACCTAAATAATTCAATTTGATGCGAATTGTTTCTGATGTGGGTAATTCTTCATCACTATAACTAAATTTCTCTATCAACAGCTTTCTTACTTGACTTGCTGTGAGGCGTGTATATAGTCTTTGGCTTTTAAAACTTGGGTCAGTTTGGCTTTGGGAATCAACTAATTTTTTGATATCCTCTAAAAGGTTTGGTAAATGTTCTTCTGCTTTGTAACGCCCTTTCGCCGAATAATTATCGATACAGGTCATCCCACTAGTTAATTCTTTAATACCTTTGCGAATAGTTTTTCTATCCCATCCTAATTCTTTTTGAGCTAGTAGTTGTCCTCCGTAGCCTAAAGACATCACAGTTTGCGCTTGGAAACGCCGTCTGGCTGCACTTTTCAATTGAGTTGCTGTTTCTTTAAGCAAACTTGAGAGCGAATCAGTTAATTCAATTGACACTCTTAGCTCCTCGAAAAATTGTACCTAACATCATTGAATTTACTACAAAAAGGGAAGTCAGGGCTACCGAACGGTAGCCCTGACTTCTCCCCTCTACAATGATTATCATTATTAGTAGTTGGGGATTTTATTCCTTGGAAGTCCCTAAGTGAGATACAACCCCACCCCCAACCCCCTCCGGTGGAAGCGAGGAGGGGGCTATGATGTACTTGATTCAAGTGCATACCGCTATATTAAGATATTGATCAAGCTTTGGCTTTTTATTGAGATAATTTCTAAAGGGTACGCGTTACTCTGGTGAATTTTTTAAGGGGAATAGATGACGATTAAGCGGTTGATTTTATTTTTTGTCCTAACGCCGATAGCAATCCTGTTGTCAGTTTCGTCTTTATTTGGTACTTTGCAAGAGCCGCAGTTCCAGACGACGTTGGAATTGTACCAAACTAATATTGCTCTACAAGCGCAAGCTTGGCAGCCAGAAGATAGTAATGACGAAAATCTATCAGTAATTCAAGCTGCGATTCTGGGAGAGAAACCCCTAGAAAGTGCTACAAAGCAATATCAGCAGGTGCGTCAGTCAGTTGAAACTAATTTGGACAAAGCTCAAAAACAACTGACTCAATTTCAGGCTCTTCCCATACCCCCAAAACCTTTGCCAGATGCGCCTCCTGACACTAAAGCTTCGCGTCAGGAACAGCAGGGAAAGTTGCAGAAATCTCTCCAACAACTGCAAAAATTACAGGCTGATTTAGATTTACGTCTAGGAATTTTACAAGCAAAGCAAGAAAAAACCGATACAGCTATCAAGATTTGGGGTGAATTAGCGCAAGGCTCTCAAATTAATCCCGAATTTCGGGAAACTGCGGCTGTGTTGAGTGGAATATGGCGTGATCCTGCTCGACTTTTACCTAATTCCCAACAGCTGATTAATAAAAATTTAGATGGCTGGTTTCGCTATACTTCTTTAATTCAACTTTACCAACTCCAGCAACGAGAAGAAGCTTTATCAACAGTTAAGGCGGAACAACAAGAAGCTGCGACCCAAGCTGTGGTGAAATTAGCTTTAATTGCCACAATTCCCACTGTTACGGCATTAACTGGTCTGATATTACTGGTTGTCTTGATTGGTCAGCGTTTGATCAAGGGGAAATCAGCTATCTTGGCTCAAAATGGTGATTTGCCTTGGTCAACGCCTTGGGGTGCAGAAACGATTTTACAGGTTTTTGTGGTCGGCTTTTTCTTTATGGGGCAACTGTTTGTACCTGTTTTGGTGATGCTGCTTCCCATCCCTCGCCCTATTGTGAATGTCCGACTTCAGGCTTTGTCTGTTTTAGTGAGTTACATGATGGTGGCTTCAGGGGCGCTGTTGGTGCTTTATTTATCGCTCAAGCGCTTTTTTCCGCTACCAGAAAACTGGTTTCGCTTCCGTTTGCAGGATCGCTGGATTTTATGGGGATTCGGGGGTTATTGCGCTGCTTTACCAATAGTGGTGGTGGTGTCGTTGGTTAATCAACAATTATGGCAAGGTCAGGGTGGTAGTAATCCTTTGTTACAGTTGGCGCTGGAAAGCCAAGATACTGTGGCTCTGGGGCTGTTTTTCTTTACTGCGGCGATCGCAGCTCCTATTTTTGAAGAACTGCTATTTCGGGGCTTTTTACTGCCCTCTCTGACTCGTTATGTCCCTGTTTGGCCTGCAATTATTTTGAGTAGTTTGTTGTTTGCGATCGCTCACCTGAGTTTATCGGAAATCCTGCCCCTGACAGCGTTGGGGATGGTTTTAGGTGTAGTTTACACGCGATCGCGCAATCTCTTGGCTCCCATGCTGCTTCATAGTCTCTGGAATAGTGGAACCCTACTCAGTCTATTCATTTTAGGTAGTGGTAATTAATATAATTTCATAATACGGTTGCGAATATTAAAATTATTTGCTTACATCTTTATAGATTATAAATATTGTGTTGAGCAGAAAAATTCTGCTGGCAAATATCAGTCCAGCAATATTGTCAAATCAATTACAAAATGTTTAGCTAAACATCGAGTATTATCTGGGTAACTTCAGCAATCGCTGAGATACCTATTGTATTTATTTGCCATTTTGGCAGTAATCATTGTGTTACAAATCCTATTGTGACTCCATGCAATTCTCCTCTAATTCTGAACTACTGCTGTGCTTGTAAAATTTGTTTCCTCACCAAAAAGGAAATGCATCTACAAATAATACAAGTAATTTTAATTAAACAGTGTTTTAGTTAGCAGCAACAAATGTGCGATTTTTAATTATCAGGGCTAAGTGGAAAATATACCTTAGCTGAAAATCTGGACAAAACCTAGTTAAAGTAGCCTTTTTATAGTTTAAAGGAGTTAGCAAATAGCACAATATTTTCAAAGATACTGAGTAATAGTTCCTCTGTATTATATTGTTGATTTTGCTTTTAAAGTATACAGACTGCTTTATCTATAGATATTGGGGCGAAATTCTCATAACAGAAAATTCAAAATATATTTACGAAACAAATATATTTGACAATTTTTGTTGTCACTAAAATTAAAATTTTATCACCATTTTCCGAGGAGTAAAACTAATATGGCTAATTTAAATTCTAGTCAACCAACCAAACAACTTCTTGCTGGTTACTGCGGCATTATTTTCGGAGGAATTGGAGCGCATAAATTTATTCTAGGATATGCCCCAGAAGGCTTTATCATGCTGCTTATTGCTTTAGTTGGCGGGTTTTTTACCTACGGCATTAGTTTGTTAATTATGCAACTTGTGGGGTTAATTGAAGGCATGATCTACTTGAACAAGTCCCCTGAAGAGTTTGTTAATACCTACTTTGTGAATAAGCAGGGCTGGTTCTAGAAATTTATTTCATAGGATGATTCCTGAATGCGTGCTGGTAATTCATTTTGACGGCTATGCTAAAAATTAAACGAAAATATCTTATTTGGGTGTTTTTCCTGCTGGTGGGTATGGGTTATTTCCACACAGTGTCTATTTTAGACATTAATTATTTTGTCAAAAGTCTGATTGCGATCGCGCCCATACAAGTTGGATCTGTGATTTACATGACTTATCTCAGAGGCAGCCGCAGTAAAACTCAACCCAAGGCCATAAATTTATAAAATTAATATCATTGACGTTCTGTCATAGTTCCGAATTTCGCCTACGCTCAAATGAGAGACGCTTTTATTGAAGCGTTGAAGTTTCGTAGCGAACCCAACACTTGTCATGCAACTTGCCCCGAAAACTCAGCTTACTCCAGAACCAGCCCCGACTTCCGAAAAAATTATCCTAGATGTTGGGGGGATGAAATGTGCTGGATGTGTAAGCGCTGTAGAACGACAGCTAATGCAATATCCAGGAGTCAAAAGCGCCTGTGTGAATCTGGCTACGGAGGTAGCAGTGGTAGACACAGAACCTGGTGAGGTAGACCAAGATGCACTAGCACAGCGATTGACATCAGCTGGATTTCCTGCTCAACCGCGTCAAGCTAGCCAAAAAGTAGCAGGCGAATCTACCCTCCCAGATGCCGAAGAACGCAAGCGCCGAGAAATGCGTTCTTCATTTAGGCAGTTAATTATTGCTGGGGTATTGCTGGTGTTGTCGGGAATTGGACATTTTGGCAGCATGGGTGGTCAAATCCTGCCAATTTTGAATAACATCTGGTTTCACTGTGGATTGGCAACAGTGGCAATATTAATTCCTGGTCGTCCAATTTTAGTCGATGGTTGGCGGGGATGGCGACGCAATGCGCCTAATATGAATACCCTCGTGGGATTGGGAACGCTGACAGCTTACACTGCGAGTTTAATCGCATTACTGTTCCCGCAAATGGGTTGGGAATGTTTCTTTGATGAACCGGTGATGATGCTGGGTTTTATTCTCTTGGGTAGGACTTTAGAGCAACAAGCTAGAGGTCGAGCCTCAGCCGCTTTTAGGGAATTGCTGTCACTCCAACCACAAATAGCCCGCTTGATTCCCAATCCAAACCCGGAAAAATTAGGTTTGGGAACAAATATTGTGGAGATTCCTGCGGAAAAGGTACGCGTTGGCGAATGGTTGCAGGTACTACCAGGAGATAAAATTCCCGTTGATGGTGAGGTGCGGTTTGGGCAAACCACGGTGAATGAGTCGATGCTGACTGGGGAAGCAGTACCAGTGATGAAGCAGCCAGGGGATTTGGTAGCCGCAGGAACTCTGAATCAGTCAGGTGCGATCGCGATAGTCGCAACTCGAACTGGTAGCGATACTACTTTGGCACAAATCGTAACTTTAGTAGAAACAGCCCAAACCCGGAAAGCCCCAGTCCAAAAATTAGCCGATACAGTCGCCGGTTACTTTACTTATGGTGTGTTGACGGCTTCTGTGTTGACATTTGTTTTTTGGTTCTTTTTTGGCACTCATATCTGGACTGATATCACTGTATCTGGTGGCATGGATATGATGAGTCACGCGCCACTTTCTACTCCAGAGGCGATGGATGGCGTTTCGACCCATTCCCATTCGGCTACGCTCACGGCAAGCCCCGTGCTGACGAGCTTAAAACTGGCGATCGCCGTCATGGTTGTGGCTTGTCCCTGTGCTTTAGGACTGGCTACACCCACAGCAATTCTCGTGGGAACCGCCATCGGTGCTGAACGAGGTTTGTTAATCAAAGGTGGCGATGTCTTGGAAAGAGTACACCAGTTAGATACAGTTGTATTTGATAAAACAGGCACTCTGACTACAGGCAATCCCACCGTTACTGATTGTCTACCCTTTGCGGAATGGGATGATCATCAACCTTACTCTCTCCTGCAACTAGCAGCAGCCGTAGAAAGCGGTACTTATCACCCCCTAGCTAAAGCCATTCAACAAGCCGCGCAGGAGCAAAAGTTATTTATTCCTGATGCTGTGGACTTTCACACAGAACCTGGATTAGGCGTATCTGCCATTGTTGAGGGTTTGTCTGTACTTTTAGGTAACTGGGACTGGTTGAGTAAGCACGGAGTTTTTGCTGATGACGCTGCACAACAAATGGCTCAACATCTGGCAGAAGATGGTAAAACGGTGGTGGGTGTAGCCGTTGAGGGGAATTTAGCCGGACTAATTGCTGTTCAAGATACCCTCAGACCGGATGCTGAGGCGACAGTCAACCAGTTACGTGAGATGGGTTTACGGGTAATACTACTTAGTGGCGATAGATTAGAAGCAGCTCACGCTATAGCTAAACAATTAGGACTAGATAGCGCTGATGTGATGGCCGGAGTTCTCCCAGCCAAAAAAGCAGATGTGATCAAATCTCTCCAGCTACAAGGAAGATCACAATCCCCCACTCCCCACTCCCCACTCCCCACTCCCCACTCCCCACTCCCCACTCCCCACTCCCCACTCCCCACTTCCCACTCAGTTGTCGCCATGGTTGGCGATGGAATTAATGATGCGCCAGCTTTATCCCAAGCTGATGTGGGAATTGCTTTGTATTCCGGAACAGATGTGGCCATGGAAACTGCGGAAATTGTCTTGATGCGCGATCGCTTAAATGATGTTGTGGCATCAATTCAGCTTAGTCGTGCCACCTTCAACAAAATTCGCCAAAATTTGTTCTGGGCATTTGCGTATAATACCACCGGCATTCCTTTAGCAGCAGGCGTATTGTTACCAAATTTTGGTTTTGTCCTCAGTCCTTCTGGAGCAGCAGCATTAATGGCTTTTAGCTCTGTTAGTGTTGTTACCAACTCGATTTTATTGAGGAGACTAGCTCATCGCCTGTAAAAACTGCTATTGAAAACAATCCATATTGTCAATCAAATACTGTTTTTTATCCATCTCAGGTTACACTTAAGTATCGATACTTAAGTGTAACCAAGACTGATTGCAGCTCCTTTTGGAGCAACAGTACCACTGAGTCTGTAGAACACTTTCAAGTAAAATGCCATGCTGATCAAACTCATTACTCCAAAACTTTAATGGGTAAGAATGGCAGAAAACGATGTAACATTTTCTTATCTGCTGAGGTACAAACTTAACAGTTTTTTTCAGACTACTTCACAAAGAGTCAGAAATAATATACTACGTTAATTTTAATTACTTAAACTTTAACCGATTGTAATAAAGATATATCAATGGTAACGGAAAATAATCAAAGCCATCTACTGATTATTGAGGATGACCAAGGCCGCAAGGAAATTCCTCTCGAACAAACTATCTACTCTATTGGCAGAGACCGAGAGTGTGATATTCGTTTAATGTCTCAGTTTGTCTCCCGTCGCCATGCCACATTAGTGAGAATGCCACGAGAGCATAGTCGTAATAGTTATTATTATCGGATTGTCGATGGTGATGCTAAAGGAAAGCCTAGTGCTAACGGTATGATAGTTAATGGACGTAAAATGCCATCTCACGATCTCAAAAATGAAGATGAGATAGTCTTTGGTCCTCAGATACGTGCTATTTATTATTTATTACAAGATACTCACGTATCCAGACAAACGGATGATAGCGAGTATGATATTACGCTAATAAATCCGGGAATGGCGGAAGATGAAGATATAGAAGATTAACCAAGTTAAAATAGGGGTTTGCTTGAGGTGCATTTGCATTATGAAAGTAGCCATTACTGGGGCCACAGGATTTGTCGGCAGTCGTCTGGTGCAAAGACTGCACAAAGATGGTCATAGAATATTAGTGTTAACTCGTAACACTTCCTCTGCTCAAAAAGTTTTTCCAGCCGGGGCTTTTCCTAATGTAGAAATTCAGGACTATACACCCACAATATCTGGTTCTTGGCAAGATGCGATCGCTGGTTGTGATGGTGTCGTTAATCTCGCCGGAGAACCCATCGCCGAAGAACGCTGGACACCAGAACAAAAGCAGAAAATCCTCAATAGCCGCCAGTTAGGTACACAGAAAATAGTCGAAGCAATAGCCAAAGCTGATCCTAAGCCTTCTGTGTTAGTCAATGCTTCAGCTGTTGGTTATTATGGAACCAGTGAAACAGCTACCTTTGATGAAACAAGTTCATCTGGAAACGATTTTCTAGCTCAAGTCTGTCAAGCCTGGGAAGCAGAAGCCCAAAAAGTCAAAGATGCTGGTGTGCGTCTGGTGATTCTGCGTTTGGGTATTGTCCTGGGAAATGGTGGCGCTTTGGGCAAAATGATTACACCTTTCAAACTTTTTGCAGGTGGACCCCTTGGTAGTGGTCGGCAGTGGTTATCGTGGATTCACTTAGATGACTTAGTAAACTTAATTTTACAGGCTTTAACTAACCCAAAAATGGAAGGCGTATATAATGCTACTGCCCCTCATCCTGTCCCCATGGCAGAGTTAAGCCAAACTTTGGGACAAGTAATGCAGCGTCCTTCTTGGTTACCTGTTCCTGGGTTTGCTCTGGAAGCGCTGTTAGGAGATGGAGCGATGGTAGTTTTAGAAGGTCAACAGGTCATGCCTAAGCGGACTTTAGAGGCCGGGTTTAAGTATGAATACACTGATTTACTGCCAGCGTTGTCACAAATTATTAGGTGAAGTTCTGCGGATATTTATGTGCTGAAGCTGTGGCTTTAAATACAGAAGAACAGAGGACTAAAGTCCTCACTACAAACTTTTAGCTTAAACAGCAAGAAGCCTCTCACTTAACACGATAGCGGAAGTGATGAGATGAATTGCGCGTGAATTGACGACAGTCTCCCGACCAATGCGACAGCGAGGAAGGGAGACACGGAGGAAACGAGCAAAATATTTTAAATTTGGTATAATCGATTTGGTTGACTTCACCCATATTGGTGTCTGATAAGCCTCTGTCCAATAGCATTACGATTATTGGTAAGCGACTCCGTTGCACAGCATAGAAGCAAGTAGGCACATCTTGATTAATACAGATCACCTCCGGGTTTGTCCTATAGCGCGAATAAGCCAGCATCTCATCCAGGACAGTAAAATTTGTAGGGTACAAGGTAAGAAATTGCATAGTCTGCGGAGGGGCTTCTCGTGGACTTAAAACAAAGCTCAGTCAATGTCTTCATAGAAGAGTCGCTGAGAAGCCTACACTGTATGCTTGCATCAGTGTAGGAGTATGTCACTCAGCTTGGAATTTGCGAGAAACCCAACTGACTAAACCGCTAAGAAGAGCGCCACCCATGAGGATGCCAATTGCGGGGTTAAACACAGGCATCCAAAGTTGATGCCATAAATCTAAACCTAAGTTTACTCCCGCAGCATCGCCAATGGCCGCGATCGCCAGCCAGATAAAGCCAAATAAAACTAAAAATACATCAGCCACTAAAACTAGGTTTAGCCAGTTTAATAATTTTTCTTTCATCAGGGAGTGGGGAGTGGGGAGTGGGGAGAAGAGGAACGGGTGCAGGGGGAGGGAGCAGGGGAGAAGAGGAACGGTTGTTAAGTAACCGGAAGTTTAAAGTAATTTCTTACTCCCCCTTGCTCCCTGCTCCGGTGCGCCCCTGCTTCTTCTGGGGAGTAGGGAGTAGCTCCTAACTCCTGGGTTTAGTTATTCAAATAGCCAGGTTTTGACTTTTGCCAAACTCTGCCAATCTGGTTTTCGGCTGAAACCATCGGCAATGCTATCTTTTATGTCTTTTTCCCATTCTTCGTTGACAAAAATTAACTGTTTGGCGAATTCAATATGTTCTCGCAAACCTTTTTGACCTGTTTCCAACATAGACATAGCCAAATTAATTCTGGCTTGTGGGTCTTGTGGATTTAACTTTACAGCCTTCTGTGCCGCTTTGTAAGCCAAGTTGGGTTTGTCTTCTAGTAAATACAACCAAGATAAACAAATCCAAGCTGAACTTGTTTTGGGGGCGCGATCGCACACTTCTTTAAATACAGGTATCAAAGTTTCGGTGGCTTCGCCAGCTTTATAGCGTTCCAAACCTGTATCAAACAGGAATTCTACTGTTTGAGCCATAGCAAATCAGTTAATAGTTATATATTGACATACCTCCTCTTCCTGAAGGAGAGAGGATTCCTTAACGCTTCATTGGGTCGATGCTCTCGAAATAGTCTTACCATCCCTCGACGTTCGTTTAAAGTCTCCCAATGCCCTATGGCGACTATATTCCAATTTTACCAGAAAGCCGTCCTAAAAGGCTTGTACTGAGCTTGTCGAAGTGACGGGGCTTGTATCCCGTTATTCTCGGTCAATAGTTAGCAGTCAGTCATCAAGAGTAATTCACAACTGACAACCGACCACTGATCATATTACACTCCAAAGGACTTGCCGCAACCACAGGTTTGGGCAGCATTGGGGTTAGTGAATTGGAAACCACCGCCAATCATGGCATCGCTATAATCGAGCATTAAACCATAGAGGTATAATAAGCTTTTGCCATCACAAACAATTTTGAAGCCATCGTAATCGAAAACTTCATCCTGGGGAGTGATCTTGCTGGTATCCTCAAAGTCCATCATGTAAGACATTCCCGAACAACCACCTTGACGGACTCCGACTCGTAAGCATAGTTCGTTACCTTGCTTTTGTTGCAAGGATTTTACCTGGAGCAAAGCTGATTGGCTAAGTTGAATTCCACGTTTTTGGGACTGAGTTACTTGTGTCATTTTGCTGTTTCAACTCCTTAAGTGGTCTAACCGGTGTCTGGGTGAGGTTTTTGATTATCGTTGCTGCACCCTTTAGTTTTTGTTTTAATTCTAGCGATATTGAGATCGTTAGTTGCCAAATTGTAAATACTTGGTCAAAAGCAGCCAAGACTTTTTATTCTAGAATTGAGAGATTCGGTGTATTTAGGGATTCGGTATTTTTGGAGTTTAAGCCTTGTGGCAAGCACCAGTTGCAATCACTCTTCAGGTGTAGCCAAGAAGATTTTACGCCGATCTGTGCTAGTTATTCCTCCTAGTTTACTGCCAAATTGCTTCTTTTTGATTAACCTACTCTATGACAAGTTTTAATCGCTCTACCAGTCGTCGGTTGAAGACATTAACTCAAATTCCTTCTGTATGGGAGGGCGATCGCCGTCCAATGTCATCATCACCCACCCAGGATACAGACTCGGACTCCCAGGGTGAATGTATCCTTTGGGTAGATGGTTCACAGGGGGTTGTCCGCAGCATGGACGTGGTATCTCCTGAAACAGGCCCAGAAGCAATTGTTCGCACCTTAATGCGCGCAATGGAGCATCCCCACAGTCCTGGTAAACCCGCCAGACCCCAAAAGATTGTCGTCAAAGACCGGGAAATTCAGTTTTACCTGCGCGGTGTGCTGCAAGATTTGGATATTGCCATTGATTACGTTCCCGAACTGCCCTTAATTGATGAACTATTTCGGGGGTTTACGGAAATCTTGGAAAACCAAGTTCCCGATTTACCTCCCCAGTATGCACAAGCTTTGCATGATAAAGCCTTGGCTCTTTGGCAGACTGCTCCTTGGGAATTTTTAGAAGAACAGCAAATCTTATCAATAGAAATTAACAATTGGGATGTGGGTACACTCTACGCCTCGGTAATGGGGATGCTAGGCATGGAGTATGGGATTTTATTTTATCGCTCAGAAGATTCACTGAAGCAGTTTCGGGCAGCAGTTTTACAGGACGATGAATTACAAGGAAATTTAGAAGAAGCTTTTCTCAAACAAGATTGTCTGTTTCTGACTTTTGAAAGTGAAGATGAAATGGACGAGGATGAAATGGATGAAGATGAAGATTTAACCGATCTGCCCATATCGGAGATTGAGCCAAGTTTCGGTAATATCCACCCTTTAGAAGGTTTGCGCTCTGTTTTATATGAGGAAGAGGCACTTGCAGTCTTTGTGGCTTTAGAGAGTCTGAACCGCTTTATCCGCGATTACCACAGCCAGTTGGATAGTGAGACTTTTCCTCATTTGAGCCGTCGCTATCGCATTTCTCCTCCTAAATCAGAGTCAGAATCAATTAAACCTTTGTCTGTGACTGTCTCTACTATGCCGGATTTAGCAGCAGAATTAGAGGAAATGGCAGGTTTTGATCTCGAAGAGCTAGAAATGGGAGAGGAAGACTCATCTGATTTTTCTTCCTTGCGAGACGACTTAATCCCAGAAGATGCGTTTCTCAGTTTGGGAGTAATATCTTGGGAAATGCTAGATTCCTTGCGTCAGAGTGTGCAAACTCATCAAGCTGGTGAAATAGCAAAAGTTGGTGACGGATTACCAGTAATTTTAATTCAAACCTCGCGACCGAAGGCGAAAACAGTGATTGAAAATATTGCCGCAGCCGGCGGACTCAAGGCAATTTGTTTTAATCCAGGTGCTGATCCTTTTGATGGCGATCGCTACGATTTGGGTTTGTTGCAAACTGAAGATGATGAGTTGTTCTTGTTCGGTGAATTTTCGGATGATGATCCGACTCATCGAGAAGCCCGCAAAAAATGGAATCAGCGCTGTAAAAATACCAAGGGCTACTGTGGTTTGATTATTGCCAAAGGACTAACAGGAGCGTACCGTGGTAATCCCCAATTGCGAGATATGATGGCTTTATTTGAAGTGCGATCGCTTTCACCTCAAGATTTAGGTCTCGGCACTCTCCAACTCATGCCACAACTTTAAATGCAGCCATCACCACAGATAAAAATAAATTTTCTCTCAATCGCGGTTATTTGTGATTTATCTGTGGTTTTTCATGATCACTAGAGTACATATTCCCAGCTAATTTTTAGATGCTGTAACCAGATACGTCCAAAGCTTGGGGCATATATAATTTGTTACTTTATCATAATTTCATAAACTACGTATCTTGTTATATCTTTTGGTTGATTTATCAGCAAATTAAGTTGCGTAAAAACCGTTGAATGCTCAACCAAAAAGTTGTTTTGGCTGATTTTTTAGCAATTACCGAGCATAATCAGTCAACAGAATTAAGTAAAAATTTAGATATCATACTTTTTCTTCATGTTTTTTTTATAAACCCTAAAAATTTACTTTAATCATCTGGCGATAAAGTTTATTGAAAGTATAAAATTCATGGTTATAATAGCCGTACCATACAAAAAATACAGCCAACATTCTTTTAAAAGGGAACTTATTCACAAAAAAGCTTCGTCCTACTTAAGGAGGACTTTGATCATAAATTTACACTTGTTCCACTTGTGGTAAGCATAAAGTTTTAGGAAATTGATCAAGTTTATGTAACGATTAAGTATGAAAGATAATATTATGGGTAATCAATCCAATGTAATTAAGATGATGAAGCGACAGAATGCTGGGATTAAACAAGCTATTATCCGCAGCTAAAAATAAAAAACACTCAGCGAATTTATCAAAAACGTCAGGATAATAGCTACAGTAATTTGTAATTGATAATGTTCCTTTTTCTGCGGAAAGCTCCGAAGAGCGAGGAGCTTATGCCTCCAGCACACTAAGTGTTAGCGGAGCTTTAGCTTTCAGCCGAAATATGTAGCAGGCTTTACGTAATTCGGTAGTTGTGATCAGTTGGGGCTGCCTTGTATCCTGTTAATGACGGATTACATAAGCGTGTGGAACTATTTAGTCAGGTTTTGATGAAGACCTTGTGTGTTGATCACAGAGTTTGAGATATCTCTGCTGTCACCATGCTAATTCTAATCTTATATAGGACTCCTATGTGATTTTTAAACAATCTCGGCATAACACAAAAAGGTTATTCCCCACTCCCCACTCGCCACTCCCCACTCCCCACCTACGCAAATAAATATGGCTACGCCACGCTACGCGAACAGAAATCAAATCGGATTACTATATTTCATTAGGCAATGATCAAGACATTTAACAAAGATGACTTTTTTAGTGCTAATGGCATTGCTTGTTTCTTGACACAAACTCTGATAATCTTATCGTCTTAATCTTGAGTTAATTGTTCTTTTTGATGGTGTCAACATACAGCAGATTGCATGATAATGACTAATAAAAAATGGGCCGTAAAACGTATAACTGTTAATTTAGCAACACAGGAAGCAGAAAAACTAGAAAAATATTGTCAGCAAACAGGTAGACCGGCTACAGATGTAATTCGCGAACTAATTAGAGGGCTAAATGTATCAGATGACAGTAAGGAAGCAAACAAGTAGGGATCTAGTTTTACTGCTTCGTAGATGATCAATTGATCAGCAAAATAGACTTGTTATGTTTCTTTAGTCAATATTCACTGACTAAAGTTTGTATTCCAAGTAAAAACGCTTTGGCACAAGTTTATCTAGTGAGTTGCCAAAATTCCCAGGATGAATAAAGGTAAACCTATCACCAGATGGCATGACGCTGTTGTGGCTTGACGCAATAGTGAACTTGATATCAATAGCCAATTCCGACGCTAACCCAGTTACAATCTGTAAAGAAACTGAAAAGGTAAGATGGAATAATGCGTGTTGCAATAGTGGGTGCGGGACTGGCTGGGCTAGCAACCGCAGTAGATTTGGCTGATGCTGGCTGTGAAGTCCAAATTTTTGAGTCCCGTCCATTTGTTGGTGGTAAAGTCAGTAGTTGGGTGGATGATGATGGCAACCATATTGAAATGGGGTTGCACGTATTTTTTGGGTGCTACTACCAGCTATTTGAGTTAATGGAAAAAGTGGGGGCGTTGTCAAATTTACGCCTGAAAGAACATACCCACACCTTTATTAATAAAGGAGGACGCACCGGGACATTAGATTTTCGCTTCTTTACCGGTGCGCCTTTCAATGGATTAAAGGCATTTTTTACAACTTCTCAACTGTCATTACAAGATAAACTACAAAATGCGATCGCCTTGGGTACTAGCCCCATAGTTCGGGGGTTAGTAGACTTCAACGGGGCAATGAAAATTATCCGCACCTTAGATAACGTTAGTTTTGCCCAATGGTTCCGCAGTCACGGCGGTAGTGAAGGCAGCATTAAACGAATGTGGAATCCCATTGCTTATGCTTTGGGATTTATTGATTGTGATCATATTTCTGCCCGTTGTATGTTGACAATCTTCCAGTTTTTTGCGTGTAAAACTGAAGCCTCAATTATGCGAATGCTGGAGGGTTCCCCGAATGAGTATTTGCACCAGCCTATTCTCAAATATTTAGAAGCTAGAGGCGCTCAAGTTTATACGCGTCGCCAAGTCCGGGAAATTCAATTCACCGAATCAGGCGAACAAACTCACGTCACTGGCATAGCAGTTGCCCAAGGTGACACCACAGAAATTATTACGGCTGATGCTTACGTCTTTGCTTGTGATGTCCCAGGGATTCAGCGCATATTACCCCAAGAGTGGCGTAAATGGTCAGAATTTGACAATATTTATAAATTGGATGCCGTTCCAGTCGCCACAGTACAACTGCGATTTGATGGCTGGGTGACGGAACTGCAAGATGAAGCGCAACGCAAACAGTTAAATCATGCGGCGGGGATAGATAATTTGCTTTATACCGCCGATGCTGATTTTTCTTGTTTTGCTGATTTGGCTTTGGCTAGTCCCAGTGATTATTATCGCCCCGGCGAAGGATCGTTGTTACAGCTGGTACTCACACCGGGAGATCCTTTTATTAAACAAAGTAATGAGGCGATCGCGCAACACGTCCTTAAACAAGTTCATGAACTGTTCCCTTCATCGCGAGAACTGAACATGACTTGGTATAGTGTCGTAAAACTGGCGAAATCTCTCTACCGGGAAGCGCCAGGGATGGACCTTTTCCGCCCTGACCAAAAAACGCCAGTGGATAATTTCTTTTTAGCAGGTAGTTATACTCAGCAAGATTACATCGACAGCATGGAAGGAGCAACTATATCTGGACGACGTGCGGCAAAAGTGATTTTAGAGAACGTTGACCCTGAGCGTAGTCGAAGGGTGAAGAAATAACCAACCGCACTAGGCACACACACCAAGCAAAGGAAAATAAAATGGCAGAGTGGTTAGAGCATAGTGTGCAGATTGAAGTAGAAGCTCCCATAGAATTAGTATGGGGTCTGTGGTCTGATTTAGAGCAAATGCCCCGTTGGATGAAGTGGATTGATTCGGTGAAGATTTCGCCAGAGAATCCAGATATATCTTTATGGAAACTCAGCACTAATGGTCTGGAATTTAAGTGGAAATCCCGGATGTTGAAAGTTGTCAAACAGCAAATTATTCAATGGGAATCGGTTGATGGTTTGCCGAATCAGGGAGCAATTCGCTTTTACGATCGCCACGGTAGTAGCATTGTTAAAATGACTATTTCCTATGCTATTCCTGGGCTGATTGGCAAAATTATGGATAATTTGTTTTTGGGTCGGGTAGTAGAGTCTACTATTCAAGCTGACTTAGAAAGGTTCAAAGAATATGCTTTGAATGTCAAGTCTAATAGTTAAGACTGTTATCTAACTACCTTTTGCAATTTGCAGCTATGCGGCGTTACACACTGTTGGTTCTGGTAGTGTATCGCCCGTAGCTTCATAAGCAATAATCAGAGATTCTAAGGCTTCAATGCCGTTGGCTACTGCTTCTTGGTAAGTTTCCCCATGAGTTCGCCATTCTTGTCCGGGAAAATCTGGGAATGCTACCAAAAAGCAATTATCTGACTCTGACCATTGAATAACCATTTGGTATTTGAGATTATTCATCTTGTTTTTTCCCTTCGACTTTCTCAATTGCTTGTTTTACTTCCTTCTCTTGGTAGCGTTTAGCATCGGCTCCGTCTTTGCCTGAAATCGTGATTTTTCCAGTATATAAGGGATGCACCCAGTTAGTATGACTTCCTTTGCCTGGGATTTCTGTAAAACCACCTTGGCGAAGCATTTGCTTAAGTTCTCGAATTTTCTTGGCCATTGTTTTAATAATTTGGATAGATATTTATCCAAACGTAAACAGATATTAAAACATTACCAAGTTGGGTCACTATACAAATTAATTGTGATTTCTTCGCGCCCTGGTGATACTGATGAAAGACAAGCGCGAATGACATCTCCATTTTGCAGTTCTACTGTGCAAGCGTGACAAGAACCCATGAGACAACCGGTGGGAATAAACACCCCAGCCCGTTCTGCTACATCTAACAGGGGTTCTCCCACTTCGGCATCAACAGTAACATCATCGGGTAAAAAGCGGACGCGAATAGTCATGAATAATAGTCTATCTAACTAAGGTAAAAAGGGCTTTAAGTCTAAATGGGTTTCAACTTCTGTGGCGAGGTGGTCTAAAATTTGTTCTCGCTGTTCCCGATAGTTAGCAACACCAGTGGGTAAAGATTTCAAGCCTCGTTGTTGACGTAAGCGATTTAACCAAGCACGTCGCCAAGGTCCGTTATCAAAAAGTCCGTGGAGATATGTACCCCAAATAGATTGACAGCTATCGACTAACCCTAAATTAGCATCATCAAATAAAGGTTGGAAAGCTTGGGTATTTTCTTGTTGTTCTAGACGCGATCGCCCTTGGTGGATTTCAAACCCATTCACTGGTAAGCCCATCTGGGGAAAATTTGAGCTAACTTGGCGCTGGCGGGCGATTTTTTGGCCGGTAATTACGGTTCTAATGGGTAAGAGATTTAATCCCTGAAATCTCCCGGCTTGTCCTTCTACCCCTTCGGGATCAGCGATAATTTGCCCCAGCATTTGGTAGCCACCGCAAATACCCAAGACTGTACCACCAGAAGCTGCATAATTTTGAATCGCTTCTGCCATCCCAGTTTTTTGCATCAATAGCAAGTCATTAATTGTGGTTTTTGACCCTGGAATAATCACGGCATCAGGATGTCCTAAATCTTGTTTGGGACTAATATATTTGACTGAGACAGTTGGTTCTGATTCCAAGGGGTCAAAATCAGTAAAGTTGGCAATTCTTGGTAAGCGAATGACGGTGATATTGAGTTCACTATTGGTTTTTGATGACTTACTGTTCTAGCAAGTCAAGAGAGTCTTCTGCGGGAAATACTTCTTGAAAATAAGGAATAACACCAACAACAGGGATACCAATCCGTTCTTCCAACCATTTGATTCCCGGTTCTAAGAGCGATCGCTGTCCCCGGAATTTGTTAATTACTATACCTTTAATTAATTCGCGTTCTTCTGGTTCTAGTAACTCTAGAGTCCCGACGACATGGGCAAAAGCGCCACCACGGTCAATATCAACTACTAATATAGTTGGTGCATTCAAATATTTTGCTATCCGCATATTGGTCAAGTCGCGGTGCTTGAGGTTAATCTCCGCCGGACTACCTGCGCCTTCACAAACTAGCAAATCATACTCTGTGGATAAATGTTTGAGAGATTCTTGTATTGCCTGCCAACCAATATCAAAGTATTGTTCGTAATAATCAGAAGCTTTGACTCTGCCTACAGCTCTACCTTTGATAATGACTTGGGATGTCATATCTCCTTGGGGTTTGAGTAAAATCGGGTTCATTTCTACCGAAGGAATCACTCCAGCCGCCCAAGCTTGCACTGCTTGAGCATAACCAATTTCTCCCCCATTAGCAGTGACATAAGCATTCAAAGCCATATTTTGACCTTTAAAGGGAGCCACTCGCCAACCACGGCGCGATAAAATGCGACAGATAGCTGTACTTATCAGTGATTTCCCTGCGTGGGATGTTGTTCCCACTACCATAATTGCTTTCATAATTTATAATTCGTAATTCGTAATTCGTAATTCGTAATTTAGCCGACCGCAGGCTAGCCAGAGTAATATTAGACCACTGCACGCTACGGCGGGTTAGCGGATCTTTGGCGATAGTAATTCATCATTAAAAAGGTAGCCTAAACCAGTAAATTAGTGCATTGTACAGGCGATCGCTCCACGAAGGACTAGGCCAATTTTCGCCCTGAAATTTTTCTACCAACTGATGTCCTAAAGGAGTTAGGCGAAAACCATCGGTAATTCCTTGACCATCGACTTCTCGCCGCAAAACACCGACTTGAATCAGCCAGCCCAAATCATTATCGCACGCCAATTCTGACAAAGGGCGTTTGGTATAACTATGCTTGACACCATTTTCCATGGCGATCGCACCTAATGCTACACTCTGCTGACGCATGGCTTCAAATAAAACAAGATTGAAGGGAGAACATACGAGCGATCGCTTCGCCCTTTCTTCTGTGCTACGAGTATAGAAAAAGGTTTTCCGTTTTGGGAAATTAATAGTAGGCATTTTTGTCATTAGTTATTGGTCATTAGTCATTAGTCATTGGGAAGTTACCCTCTTCTCCCCCCTGCACCCTTCTCCCTGCTCCCCTGCTTCTTCTCCCCCCTGCACCCTGCACCCTGCTCCCCTGCCTCTTCTCCCCCCTGCACCCTGCACCCTGCTCCCCTGCCTCTTCTCCCCCCTGCACCCTGCACCCTGCTCCCCTGCTTCTTCTCCTCACTCCCAAGTAATACTTTCTCTAGTTAATCACTTAAATATTGTAAATTATTGTAAAATTTCAAAGTCACGATTTAAAACAGGAAAGGTTCATTATGCCTCTAGCAGTTGGTACAGATGCACCTGCATTTACCGTCAAAGATACTAACGGCAACACCGTTTCATTATCTAGTTTTGCTGGAAAAACAGTTGTTTTGTATTTTTACCCCAAAGATGACACTCCAGGCTGCACCAAACAAGCTTGTAGCTTTCGGGATGCCCAACCTCAATATTTAGGTAAAGATGTAGTCGTGTTGGGAGTCAGCGCGGATGATGAAGCTTCTCATCAGGCGTTCACCCAAAAATATAATCTGAACTTTCCACTACTAGCTGACACTAACCAAAGTTTAATCAAAGCTTATGATGTCGATGGCGGTGGTTATGCCAAGCGTGTCACTTACGTAATTGACCCTAGCGGCAAAATCGTTCATGTTGACGCTAGTGTAAATACTACTACTCATGCCAGTGATGTTTTAGCTGCACTTGGTCTGTAGTTTTGAGATTTTAAATTTAACCTCAACGAAGAGGCAGGGGTAAGTGGGCTTTCTAGCAGGGGGAAATGACCCCTTCCTCCTGCCGTGAAGCGGAGCAGAACATGGGTCTGAGTCCCCATCTGGACTTTCCCCCCTGCTCCCTGCTCCCCTTCGACTGCGCTCAGGGCAAGCCTGCTCCCTTGCCTCTTTTTCAACTCCGACTCTTATGGGTTTCGGGGTTGAGGTTTTGAGATAAAATTTACGGCAATTGAGTTTCTTGAGGTTCTGTGGGTGACTCTGTATTTGACTGTTGCTGTTCTTGAAAAGCTTTTTGTTGCCTAGCTCTAAAGTCGGCTGCGGTTGATTCTAGTTGTTCTTGTTGCTGATTAGCATTCCAGTTGATACTTCCCATATTTGCCCGATGAATCATATCCATCATATTTAAATCACCTGAGTTTGGGGCAGCAAAGGGATCAGTATTCTGGTTTGTACCACGATCCACTGAGTTGAATTGAGCCAAACTGGGTTCAGCCATAAATAAGGAAGCGAAGCCAATTCCTGCGACAGTTATCGCTGAAAGTTTAGTAACTGATAAAAATGGTTTTTTCATAGAGTTTTAACCCTTAAATTGCTGTAACGAATTCAGTTGTGATCTTACGCCAGAGTTCGCCGCAGTCGGGGTTGAATGCTCAATAAAGCGACAAGGGCAAAGCCAAACAACACCAGCAGCGCTCCACCAAAGGTAACATTACCCCAAGGCGCTGTCATCACTACGCTATCTAGTCCCCAATCGCTGTGAAGATAAAGATAGCGTATTGGTTCAATGGCAAAGCTGAGAGGATTGAGGGTAGCGACAACTTGTAACCACTGAGGCATGAAGGATAAAGGAGCCAAGGCGGTACTTGCAAACAGCAGGGGCAGGTTGGTAACAAAGATGACTGCAATTAATTCGATATGACCGGGTAAGGTAAAAGCCAAACCAAGAGAAATGGCGGTTACACCCAATGCCAGTAAAAAGACGATTAAGGCGATCGCACCTAAACCTGCTGCATCCGGTAGCCCCGCCCCTAGAAAGGCTGCTGCTGCTACAATCACGGCTGCTTGCAACAAACTTTGGCTAATAATAAAGATGGCGGAAGCGAAGACAATGGAAAACCGCGATGCTAAAGGTGCTACCAGCAAACGATTTAAAAAGCCGAATTCCCGGTCAAACATCACAGGTAAACCGGCATTTAGCGCCCCGGCAAAGGCTGTAAAAACAATTACGCCAGCCGCTAAAAATTGACCGTAGTTTCCACTAGTTCCAAACAAACCTTTGGGGGCATTTTGGAATAAAGCGCCAAATAGCACTAACCACATTACCGGCTGAATAATTCCGGCGACTAACGTCGAGGGACGGCGTTGTAATTGAATAAACAAGCGACGAGTTAAAGCCAGCGTCTCTTGTACTAAGTCACCGAAAAAATTGGGGGCTGCATTCACATCTAGCTTCTGGTGATGCTAATTGCTGCCAATTCATTTCACTTTAGGACTAACACTCATAGGAATTTAGGGAGTAGGGAGTAGGGAGTAGGGAGTAGGGAGTGGGGAGTGTGGGAGGTGTGGGGAGAAGATGGTAACTTCCTAATGACTAATGACCAATGACTATCTCATGTTTTGCTTTTTCTCGGCTTTGGGATCGCGGGTGCTGACTGCGGCGAGTTCTGCATCCAGTAAGGTGCGTCCGGTGGCGGCGAGGTAAACGTCATCGAGGCTGGGGCGAGATTGGGCAATGCCAAAGGTGGGTAAGCCGACGGTGTTTAGGGATTGCTGGATGGTAATGAGGGCATCACTTTGGGGTGTGACTACTAAATTGAGGGAATTACCTTGAGCGTTATTGATAATTATTTCTTGCACAAAAGGTAAATCTTGCAAGAGGTGCTTGGCTTTTTCGGCTTCTTCAATGGGGGAAAATTCGCGGATTCGTAAAGTGATGCGATCGCCTCCAACTTTATCCTTTAATTGAGAAGGTGTACCAGCCGCAATCACCACACCACGGTCAATAATTGCCACACGATCCGCTAAGGCATCAATTTCTTCTAAATAATGGCTGGTAATTAATACTGTTGTCCCAGAGGCGCGTAGTTGTCGCAGAAATTCCCATACCACAAAGCGGCTATCTATGTCAAGCCCCACAGTAGGCTCATCCAACACCAAAACATCTGGGGCGTGGAGTAAACCAGCTGCTAAGTCTAAACGCTTGCGTAAACCGCCGGAGTAGGTTCCAGATTTTTTATTAGCGTATTCCTGTAAACCGAGCAAATCTAGTACCATATCAATACGCTGTTTAGCTACAGCACGGGGGATATGATAAAGGGCGGCTTGCAATTGCAGTAGTTCTTTCCCAGTCAGCACCTTATCTAATGCGACTTCTTGCGCTACATAGCCCAGTTTTTGGCGGGCGATTCTGGGGTTATCGATAACGGAGATACCAGATACTTCAATTTTGCCAGCATCCGGTGTAGTGAGAGTACATAAAGCACGCAGAGTCGTAGTTTTCCCAGCCCCGTTAGGACCGAGTAAACCAAAGATTTCTCCCTGTTCTACCTGAAAGGAGACATCTTTGACAGCGACTACTTTACCGTAGCTCTTTTGTAGCTTTTCAATTAAAACGGCAGGAGCCATGACAGCTTAAACTCTAACTATACAAATCTCAACAATTCTATTTCTATTGTAGATGAGTAGTGTGGAAGTCAGGCGATCGCTTGGCTACCTTCCGTCACTTTATCCTTAATTTTCGGTTTCCCTCCTTGGTACGCTACGACGTACACACAATTTATCCCACAGCTAGGAATCACAGCAGACAAAACACGGTTAAATCAAGATTGGGCGGTAGCTGGGCAAATTGTAACGGATTGTAAAGCTAGCTTTGATTTTGTCGCTGCAAGCTAGAGCAAGCTGTAGATGGAAACTGTGCAATCTGTTCTTGGATAGTAAGCTGTGCCTCTGCAAGTTACCTATAACCACTTCCCCGCAAGGGGACGGAAACATGAATTAAATGTAGCGTGGCGTGTGGTGAATTGTCATTACCTATAACCAATTCCCCGCAAGGGGACGGAAACGCGTTTTCGTTATCGGATTGATTCTTCCAAAGTGAGATAGAACCTTGTTACCTATAACTAATTCCCCACAAGGGGACACCAAAAGAACATAGATTAAAATCCCCCTTTTTCTACGCCGAAAGCGCATCCCCGAAGGGGTTTAGGGGGATTTAGGGGGATCTAGAAATGTTTACTACCAACAAAAACTCAATTATTCCCCATACTGCTCACCAGTCACCTTACCTCTAAACACAATGTATTGGTAAAGGTTGTAAAACAACATCACTGGAATCAGAAAGCCGATAAAAATAATCATGATTACCAGCGAACTCGGATCAGCAGCAGCTTGATAAATGGTGATTTGATTAGGAATAATATACGGAAAAACAATTAATCCTAAACCTAGAAAAGTCAGCACAAACAAAAGAATCGTCCACACAAAAGGCGCTCTTTCTTCTCTGCGGTTAAGACTTCTGAGAAGTTGCCAAATTAGCAGCACTCCTAACACAGGAATGACGGCAAAGATATAAACTAGGGGTTGTTGAAATAAGCGGGATCTAGCAGTTTCATAAATGATTGGTGTGGTAACGGTAATGAAAACCGCACCGATTAAAGTTGTCCAAGCTGCGATTTTAGCAGTTTTAAAGTGAGTAGCTTGTAATTCTCCCGTAGTTTTCCAGATAAGATAAGTGGAACCAATCAACACGTATCCTTGAATCAAAGTTAAAGCCACCAACACAGAGGGAATACTCAGCCAATCCCAAGTTGTACCAATAAAGTGTCCGGCTTGATCAACTTTAATACCCTTGAGTACAGCACCCAAAGCGAAACCTTGACCGAGTGCGGCGGTAAAACTCCCCGCCCCAAAGGCGAAATTCCAGAAAATTTTGCGGTTGGATAACTCCCTAAATTCAAAGGCTACACCCCGAAAAATAAACCCAAACACCATTGTGAGTAGGGGAATATATAACGCAGTAAAAATTGTGCCATAAGCTAAGGGAAATGCACCAAAAAGCCCGCCTCCTAAGAGAACAAGCCATGTTTCATTCGCATCCCAAATGTTACTCAAACTGGTCATTAAAATTCCCCGGCGTTCCTCATCAGTAGAAGTGAGAGATAATATCCCTACCCCTAAATCAAATCCGTCTAGCATTACATAGAGTAAGAGGAACAGAGCCAAAATTACAAACCATACTTGGGGAAGAAAATATTCAAGTGTCTCCATAGAATTTCCTGTTGAGATTTTTTACCAAAATACAGATTCAAAATATTTACAACCACAGATGAACTCACAAAAAAATATTCCTGCTCCCTCTCCTTACTAAGGAGAGGGTTGGGGTGAGGTTGAGACTTTTCCCAATTCATCTGTTGCAAAATATTTACAACCACAGATGAACTCACAAAAAAATATTCCTGCTCCCTCTCCTTACTAAGGAGAGGGTTGGGGTGAGGTTAAGACTTTTCCCAATTCATCTGTTGCAAGATATTTAAAACCACAGATGAACACGCAAAAAATATTCCTGCTCCCTCTCCTTACCAAGGAGAGGGTTGGGGTGAGGTTGAGAATTTTCTTATTGTTGTGCTTCTACAGGACGTTCATCGGGTATAAACTCTCCAGGGGAAGTTTCTATTGCTGGTTTAGTAATTTCTACTCCGGGGATTGGTAAGTCAAGATTTGGCCCTTGACGAATAATGCGACTACCGAAATATATAGCTGCAATAAATAACAAACTGTAGACTATGACAAAGCTACTGAGTGAAACTAAAACATTGCTAGCAGGTACATTAGAAGCAGAATCAACTGTGCGGATTTGTCCGTAAAGTGTCCAGGGTTGTCTACCTACACAGCGCACAATCCAGCCTGATTCTATGGCTAGATATCCTAGTGGTGCGGCTAAGATCCAAGCTCGCATCAGCCAACGTTGCTGTATAATATTTTCGGCTGAAAGCTTACCGCGCAACCATTGCAATGTACTTAACAGCATTAAGCCGGCTAAGAAAAAGCCAATGGCGATCATTGTGCGGAAGGCGTAATAAATTAAACCCACCATGTGAGGACGATCTTCTGGTTTCCACTCTTTTAAACCGCGTAACGGTTCCGAAAGGTTTTGCTTAAATTCCAGAATGTAGCCCAGCGCATTGGGAACGGTGATTTCCCAGTCATTTTTTTGGGCTTTTTCGTTGGGTATAGCTAGCAAACTCCAATCAGCAGGTTGTCCAGCTGGGGAAGATTCCCATTGGGCTTCCATTGCTGCGAGTTTGGTAGGTTGATAGTGATAAACTTGTTCGCCGCTTAAGTGTCCAATATATATCTGTAATGGTGCGACTGCGATCGCAGCTGCTAAAGCAATCTTTAAAGACCGAGTAAAAAAAGCTTGGTGGCGTTGCTTCAAAATATACCAAGCACTAATTCCACCAATCACAAATAAAGAAGTTTCCAGTGTGGCAAAAAACATATGCAGCACACTATTGACCATGAAGGGATTTAAAATTGCCTGAAAGTAATCACTGACAACAAATTTACCATCAACCATTGCTCCACCCGCAGGAGTTTGCATCCAAGAATTTGCTGTCAAAATCCAGAGAGTTGATAGGTTCGCGCCAAAAGCTACCAAAATTGTTGAAAGATAATGAATGGCGGGATTAACACGTTCCCAGCCGAATAACATAATACCTAAAAATGCTGCTTCTAGCATAAATGCCCAAGAAGCCTCAAAACCGATAACGCTACCAAAAAAGTTACCTACAGCTTCCGAGAAAGGTCCCCAATTCGTACCAAATTGAAATTCCATCGGGATACCAGTTGCTACACCAATCCCAAAATTGAGGACGTAAAACTTTGACCAAAAACGAGCATGAAGGTAGTAATCAGGGTTACGAGTTTTTAGCCATACTCCTTCAACTATCACTAGATAAATCCCCATCCCTGTAGTCAGGACAGGCCATATCATGTGAAATAGTGCAGTGAATGCAAACTGCATCCGTGATAACACCACTGAATTGGATAAAAATTCCACAAATGTTCTCCTTGAGTTAGCCATCATCTTGAGGATAAAGGCTAATGTCGATACACAAAATCTTTATAATTGATTTTTCGGCAATGTTGCCAAAATGTAAGAAAAAGTTTATTTTTGTCTTGAGCCTTGGAAAAATTACCGAAATTTTTCCGTATATTTACAGGAAGAGGAAAATCACAAACATCATACGACAATAAGACTTTTAAAACATCCTCTAAGGACTAATATATAAATATAGAGTTAGGAGATTTTCAAATTATGCAAGTAACAATTGATTTACCAGATAAATTGACAGAAAAGATCCAAAGAAAATGGGGTAATTTACCAGAAAAAATCCTAAATAATATTGTCTTAGAGGCTTTCCGAGAACAGTTAATTGATTTTGATGAACTAAAGGATTTACTAAATTTTGCTTCTGATGCTGAACTCAGGGAATTTTTGAAACAAAAAAATATACTTCATTCTAGGGGGTTAATAAATTTATATGGTGCTTGTGCTGATATTGATTTTGCAATGGATGATTTAGGTATGTCTCCTGAAATAGACGATGATTTGATTGGGGTTTTTGATGAGTAATACTTCTTTAATTTATTTACTAGATACAAATGTTTGTATTATGTATCTAAAGGGTCGTTCACTGAGCATTAATAATCATCTTGATAACCTAGAACCTGAAAAAATTGCGGTTTGTTCTGTAGTCAAGGCTGAGTTATTTTATGGGTCTATGCGTAGTAACAATCCTCAAAAAGCTCTAACTGTTCAAAAGATGTTTGTCAGGCAATTTGTATCTCTATCATTTGATGATTACTGTGCTGAAATTTATGGTAAAATTCGGGCTGATTTAGAAAAAGCTGGAACTCCTATTGGCTCAAATGACATCCAAATTGCTTCTATTGCTTTAGCAACTGATTTGATATTAGTGACTCATAATGTTAGAGAATTTAGCCGAGTTGAGGGGTTAAAAATAGAAGATTGGGAAGGGGAATAATGGGTAAGTATCAGGGTTATCAAAAGTATAAAGATTCTGGTGTTGAGTGGTTGGGTGATATTCCGAAGCATTGGAAAATTATACCCATAAAATTGTCTTTGTCTATTTGTTTTGGTATTTGCGAACATACAGGTTTCATTTTTGTTAGTCGATGCTACTAACTAGCTATCAAGATAAAATTATTTTTTATGACAATTAATTATACCTTAAAATTAGATGAATTGTGGTTAATTAACTAGAAAAAATTGAGCCTGCATAAGCAGGCTTTTTTTATGTGTTTTCAGATTTCAGTCTGAAGGAATCACGAAATTATTAATTTACTAAATCTGGGAAAACCTCTTGTACAGCCGGATGTACTAAGCGATGATTTTGGACATTCAAGCCTTTAGCTAATGCTGGGTTAACATCTAATGCTTTAATGCCTAGATTGGCTAACTGCACAACGTAAGGTAATGTACTGTTATTTAGTGCTTGTGTTGCTGTCCAAGGTACTGCACCTGGCATATTAGGAACACCATAATGCACTACACCTTCTTCAACATAGACAGGATTAGTATGTGATGTGACGTGTAGTGTTTCCACACAACCGCCTTGATCAACTGCAACATCTACAATGACTGAGCCGGGATGCATTTGTTTGACCAATTCACGCGATACTAATATGGGCGCTCTGCGTCCTGGGACTAAAACTGCACCAATCAGTAAGTCGGCTTCTGTGATAGCGGCTTGGATGTGAGCAGAGTTACTGTACACCAATTCAACTCTAGAACCAAATAGGGTTTCTAAGTAAGATAAGCGCTCAACGCTCACATCTAAGATTTGCACAGCCGCACCCATACCTACGGCAATTTTAGCGGCTTCTGTACCAACAACGCCGCCGCCTAAAATTACGACTTTTCCGGCTTTGACTCCGGGGACACCACCTAAAAGAACTCCTCTACCACCTTGTTGGCGTTCTAGAAATCTGGCTCCAAATTGTACTGCTAGCCTACCTGCAATGATGCTCATGGGACTCAGCAGTGGTAGTTTGTTAGCACCGGGTTGTTCTACGGTTTCGTAGGCGATTGCACAAGTGCCACAATCAATTAAATGCTCGGTCAATTTCCGATCAGCCGCTAAATGCAGATAAGTAAATAATATTTGACCTTTTTGTAAAAAGTTATACTCACTAATTAGAGGCTCTTTAACTTTGACAACTAACTCCCGATTCCAAGTTTTTTCGGGTGTGGAAACAATTTCAGCACCAGCTTCTTGATAGTCATCGTCTGTAAATCCCGCGCCACTACCTGCTTGAGTCTCAACAAAAATGGCATGACCATTTTCCCGCAGGACTCGCACACTAGAAGGACTCAACCCTACCCGAAATTCTTGATCCTTAGACTCTCTAGGAACGCCGATTTCCATGTTCCGCCTCTAATGATTTTTTATTCAACTTTAGCCTGCCAGTATCCGGCTTGCACTTCCGTATTAGGGATAACTAACTACTAACCTAGTTTTTTCAACCCCACTCACAAGCGATGAAACTCCTACCCTTGACTATTGCCGCAGTATTTCTACAATATATAAAAAATCATTACAAATTGTTAAAATAGTATTGGTAGGATTTTTTTGGGACGCTGTAGCCGATTCTCTCAGAGATGCTGGCATTCAAGCACCTCCATCTCCCCCATCAGTTAGCAATCATCAAATGGAAAGTCACACTCTCTCACTTGTGAAAGAAGTTGGTTTTGGTCTGGTTCTCAATGCCATCTGAAACCCTGATAATTGTTACCTGTTCACTGTTTTAACTCCCGTTTGCCAAAAAGAGGTTCTAGGAAAATGACACAATCACAACCAACAATTACCCCCAAATTAGAAGATCCTAAATTTGGCTTTAATGAATATGCTGAACGCTTAAACGGTAGAGCTGCAATGGTTGGCTTTTTACTGATGGTGGTGATCGAGTATTTCACTAATCAAGGTGTGCTATCATGGCTAGGCCTGAAATAGTCCTGCTAATAAGCATAAAATTTGAAGTTGTAAGCTAGTAATTAGAAGTGTTTGAACCAGCTGGAACAACTAGCTGGTTTTGACAGAGCAATATCTACTAATTGCGAACTCCCTTGCAAAAACCGCAGTCAAAAAGTGGGGGAGTGTCAAACATAAGGTAATCTGGACAAACCAAGCCGTGATGAATGCTGTATTACCTCGTTTTTTAAAGTCAGCCTACAGAAGAGACCCGATAATCAGTGTCTTGATGACGGTAGGCATGGTAGATTCCCTGATTGGGGGACTGAATGATAGTTGGTCATTATTTGCTGTCGGGTTGGGGACAGCAGGGATAAGTTTAGCTTTTAAGTTGTGGCGCATCCAGCAACGGCAAACCCTCCCAGAACAGCCTGTCGTACAACATTATTTGCCTTCCCAATCATCTAGTCCGACTCTGCCAATTCTGACTATTGCTAAGAAAAAACCACGCCGATGAGAAGTTCGCAGTGCTGAAGACGAAATCTATCCTAAAAAGTGAGGCAAAACAGTGCGGAGTGAGGTAAGCCCTGGAAACAAATGTGTACTGCGCCCGTATATTATTATGGCATTTATGGCAGCGATCGCTCTGCCGATAACTGTCTGGCAAGGGTCAAATATTCCGGCTGTTCACGCTGCTGTGGAATTAAGACCAAACTCTCAAGTTAAAACTGCGATTACCAACCCCCAACTGCTTCACACCCTCTTAGGACATAGAGGAAGCGTTAAATCTTTAGCCTTTAGTCCCAATAGCAAACTTTTGGTCAGTGGTGGTGGTAATAATGATGGCATCATCCAATTGTGGAATCCCGTCACAGGGCAAAGATCAGGGCAGATCAAGAAAGCACACAAAACTGGGGTGCAGTCTTTAGCAATTTCACCAGACGGTCAAACTTTAATTAGCTGTAGCAGCGATAATAGAATTAATCTTTGGAATCTGAAAAATAATCGGTTTCGTCGTTCTTTTGTGGGACATAGCAGTAATGTGATGTCTTTGGCTGTGTCTCCCGATAGTCGAGTTCTAGTCAGTGGTGCTTTAGATGGAATTCGGACGTGGGATTTGTTACAACAGCGTCCACTGAGTACTTTAGTCCGCTTTGATAATTCTATATATACACTGGCAATGAGTTCTGATGGTCAGACTTTAGCTAGTGGTGATAACAAGGGTGTAGTTAAGCTGTGGAACTTGAAGACTGGGGAATTAATCCGTGAATTTACGGCACATTCCCAGATAGTGACTACTCTGGCTTTCACGCCAGACGGGTCAAATGTGATCACTGCTAGCCGCGATCGCACTATTAAAATTTGGAGTCAAAATTCTAACGAGCCAGTACGTACTCTCACAGGACATAATAATTGGGTGAATGCGATCGCCATCAATCCCAATGGACAAACCCTAGCCAGTGCCGGCAGAGATGGCGTAAAAATGTGGAATTTAACTACAGGGGAGTTACAAAATACACTATTAGGGACTTCAGACTGGGTAAGTGCGATCGCCTTTAGTCCAGATGGTCAAACCCTCGCCAGTGGTAGTTTTGACGGCAAAGTGACTATTTGGGGAATTCCACCAACCAGCAAATAGCTCACAGGATTAGATCCCCGACTTCTTTGAGAAGTCGGGGATCTGAATAAATCGCACTTTTTTAGGGAATACTAAAAGCAACACATTATATTCTCACCTATGCCGCGACGAGCAGTTCCGTTGTATACTGGAAACTTTTATCACGTCTACAATCGAGGGAACAATCGGCAAAATATTTTCTTTGAGCGTGAGAATTATATTTATTTTTTGAGGTTAGTAAAAGAACATCTCATCACTAAAGCAGTAGATATCGTTGCTTACTGTTTAATGCCCAATCATTATCATTTTTTAGTATATCTCAGAGATGAAACCCTCTCTGATGCCATGAAATCTCTCTCACTCGCCTATACAAAAGCAATTAATAAACGGTTTAATCGTTCTGGAGTCTTGTTTCAGGGAAGGTTTCAAAGTATCCACATTTCACACACTGATTATCTGATAAATCTCTCTCGTTATATTCATCTCAATCCCGTCAAAGCAGGACTGGTAAAGCAACCAGAAGAATGGGAGTTTTCCAGTTATTTGGAATATGCAGGATTAAGAGCAGGAAAATTACCCAATACACAATATATCAAGATGCACATTGACGGAGAATCAGCATATCAGCAATTTTTAGTAGATCCTAATTTACAAATTAGCAGAGACTTACAGCCACTACTGCTAGATGATTAGCTTAAGCATAGATCCCCGACTTCTTTGAGAAGTCGGGGATCTGAACCCTCGCTAGGGAACAGAAACAGCTTAAAATCGCTCAAATAGCTTCCATGCTCCCATATCCCTTTAGATCCCCGACTTCTTTGAGAAGTCGGGGATCTGAACCCTCGCTAGGGAACAGAAACAGCTTAAAATCGCTCAAATAGCTTCCATGCTCCCATATCCCTTTAGATCCCCGACTTCTTTGAGAAGTCGGGGATCTGAACCCTCGCTAGGGAACAGAAAAAACTTAAAATCGCTCAAATAGCCACTCATCCCCAACAATCGCCTCTAACCGTTGCTTGAGTTGCGGTATAAAATATTCAGGGTCATTCAACCGTTGCTGCACAAACCAAGTAGCAGATGCTTTCTGGTTTTCAATCCCCTGTGCAGCAGCAGAACCGGATAAAATATTCAAACTGCGCTGTTGTAAATCCTCTAACTGGGGATGTCCTGTGCCGCGAATTTGGCAGAAATACACAGCAACTGTACCCAGTAAAGCTTCCATTTCATCCCCTTGGGGTATGCAATTGTACATAGCTTCAAGGGTATTTATCATATTAATTAAAGGTACTTCAATTCGCATACACAGCCATACAGCTTGAGCAAGGTAGATGATTCCCTTCGTTTCATCAGTAACGCCTAAATTCTTTAAAACTTGCTGTAAATATACGTAAGCGCGGACTTGTCCGAGTAGTTGGGCTGCTAGCAGGTAGAATTCTAACTGCTTGGTTTTATTTCCCCTTTCTCCTTCACAATAAGCCAAATTTGCCAATGTGACGGCTTTACCTCCGACATCGTTGATGCTGTCTTCAATATCCAAAGATTGCTGGAAAAGTGCGATCGCCCCGGCTATGTCTCCCTGTTGCGCTTTTAATCCCCCCATTGCGTGTAGGGTGGTGGCTTTACCTCGGACATTGTTGATGCTGTCTTCAATATCCAAAGTTTGCTGGAAAAGTGCGATCGCTCCGGCTATGTCTCCCTGTTGGGCTTTTAATCCAGCCATTTCGTGTAGGGTGGCGGCTTTACCTCGGACATTGTTGATGCTGTCTTCAATATCCAAAGTTTGCTGGAAAAGTGCGATCGCTCCGGCTATGTCTCCCTGTTGGGCTTTTAATACAGCCATTTCGTGTAGGGTGGCGGCTTTACCTCGGACATTGTTGATGCTGTCTTCAATATCCAAAGTTTGCTGGAACAGAACGCTTGCACCAGATATATCCCCCTGTTGAGCTTGTAATCGAGCCATTTGGTGTAGCGTGGCGGCTTTACCTCGGACATCGTTGATGCTTTCATAGATATCTAAAGATTGCTGGAACAGAACGCTTGCACCAGATATATCCCCCTGTTGGTCTTTTAAATAAGCCATGTTATGTAGCGTGGTAGCTATGCCTTTGACATAGTTGATGCTTTCATAGATATCCAAAGATTGCCGTAAAAGTGCGATCGCATCTGGTAAATCTTCCTGTTGGGCTTTTAAATGAGCTATTTCTTGTAGCGTCGCAGCTCTATCTCTAAAATTGTTGATGCTTTCATTGATATCTAAAGATTGCTGGAACAGAACGCTTGCAGCAGCGATATCTCCCTGTTGAGCTTTTAATCGAGCCATATTGTGTAGCGTGGCGGCTTTTTTTATTAAATCGTCTAGTGGGCAAAGTTTTAAAGCTTGTTCATAATGCGTCAACGCTTCCTTAACAAAACCCAAAGTATGTTCCGCACTAGCGATAGTCCCCAAAATTCGATAATCTTCACCCAATTGCAGAATTTCTCGGCATATTTCCCGTGCTTCCACATATCGGCTGTTATCCAGCCAATGAATTGCAATGCTATCGCCCAAAGTGACGGCGATTTCTTTTTCCTGTCCCAACACCGCCAATCTGACAATTTCTCGCCCTTGTTCTTCTGTGTAGCGCTTATCCGTTGCTTCCCACCAAGTTTGATAAATTTTACGTGTAGCAGCTTGGCGCGTAGTTTGCCATTCTTCCTCAGTTAATATCGATTCCAACAACGGTTCTAAAATCGTCGTCACCCGATATTCGGCAATTTGCTGGGCGTAAGTTGTCGCTGACTCCACTAAACTGAGACTAATTAATTTGGGCAGGAAACCTAACCCCCCAACCCCTAAAGTGGAAGTTTGAAGCCCCTCTCCTCGTAGGAGAGGGGTTGGGGAGAGGTTCTTAATTATTTCCTCCGTCACCGGGAGACGAAACACACTCAACCTAGCCAGAAACTTTTTTTCCTCATCCTCCAAAGCATTTAACAAAACTTCCGCCAAAATATCTTCCCGAAACTTGAGTTGCACACCCTCCAACTTTGTCAGCAACTCATCTGTAGCCAAATCTGGTAACTGCACAATTTCCACCAGCCACTTCAACAAGCGCGGATTTCCATCAGCAATTGTCAGGAGGCGCTGCTTTTTCACTTGCAACCTCACATCCTGATCCAATTGCCAAAATATTTTATTAATATCCGCCTCACCCATTTTATTCAAACTTTCCAAATGTAAGCGATGGGGTGGAAGAGTATCTTCCTTCAGATGGCGACAGGTAACAATTAACCGACTTTCCGCTTGATTCTCAGCCAAAGCTGCACACAAAGCTGCTAAAACCTCGTAAGCTTCCGCAGTCATCCGCAGACTACCATCTGCTATATTCCCTTGGGGGATATTTTGCTCAAAATCATCCAAAACCAACAACAAAGGCTGATCCTGTGTCTCTTCTATGGCCTCAAAAAAGTTTTGCAATCGCCCTTTAAAAGAAATTCCCGGCTGATTTAACAAAGCCGGCACACCTGCAAACCGTTCATACTTACTCGCCAGCTTGTTAATTAAACCCACCTCGTTTACAGGCCCAATCAACACCACGCGCTGAAAATTGGGGCGTTGCGACTGCACCCGTGTACATAACCGCGCCGCCAGAGAACTTTTACCCAAACCGCCCATTCCCGCCAAAAACACGCCGATATGGTCGCTAGTTGCCCGCAAAGCCAACATCCCACGCTGCAAAGCTCTTCTGCGTCCGAAAAATTCCCCCTGACTGGCAACTTTGACAATATTGTTTTCATCGAGAAATTCACTTTCAGGTGGTGTAAATCTCAGCCTTTCGCGTTTTATCGTATTCTGTGGTGTGACTAACTCCTGAATCTGGCGAGTATCCCGATAAATCCGCAATAAATGCCAGTCGGAACATTCCTGAGTAATCATTTCCTGCTGTGCCGTTTTTACCGCATCTTCCACCGTCGCCCCCGTAGCCAAAGCTTGATACAGCGCTTGTGCAGCAATAATACCTGTCCTGTCAAACACCGGACGCGCCCAGCCCAAAACCACACCCACACCCGCTTTCACCAAAGCCTGCGCCATTGAGGGAACTGTGCCTTTATTAGCAAGTTGCCCAGTGTGACAGCCAGAGAGAAACACCACACGGGGAAAGCGTCCCCGAAAGGCTTTCGCTAAATCATCAACGGTAGTAAATTGTACACCTCCCACTTCATCCTCGGTAATGAAGCAGGGAGTATAATCGTGAATTTTCCGACCTGGCGGCAGATAGCCCCCAAACTGCCTAACTGTATAAATAACACCATGCCCAGTCAAATGGAACACATCAAAATAATCTGGGGGATAGGACTGAACTAAATTGCCCAACTCAGCCACCGAGCCGCTTTCCTCCACAATCAACGCCAAAGGCTGCTCTTGTGTGGCTTTGAGAATATTCGCTTCTTCCTGCTCAAATTGTAGAGATGCAATTCCTGGGTGTTCTGGTGAAGTCGCCATAAACAACAGCCGCAACGGGCGATTTTGCTGGGAAATAACTGGGTTATTTTGTTGCTGGACTGCTCTGACTGGTAAAACTTTATGTAAAAATACTGTGCCGTTGTGTAATAATTCCCAAGGCAAATGTGCTAAACCCAACGCCACTTTTTGAGTTTGGGGGTTTAAACCTTGAGCTTCACTGGTTTGAATTAAATCTAAATATATTGTGCCGTGATTTTCTGCATTTAAAGCTTGGCGTAACCATCCTTCTTTACCATCCAACCACGAATACAACTGACAGCCGATACTCCGTAACTGTGCGGTGTCATCTTCTTCTTGAGAATAGTATCTTTCTTCACACAGATTAATCAGACTACCTAATTCATTAGTATCGAGACGGCGCGTACCGTAGTCACAGCGCAGCTCAAAGGTTTGGTTTTGGCTGAGAGTAAAAGTGAAGGTAAGAGGCATAGTTAAAAGCTACCGCTATTTAAGTACGTAGGTCAACCTAGACGAGGTTTAGATCCCCGACTTCTCAAAGAAGTCGGGGATCTGGGTATTACGTTTTTTAAGTTTGAGCTACTTGGTAAATATAGTTACCTTCACTATGATATTCTTTATTTTAATGAAATATGCCTAAAATACAGAAAAATCTCGGTATATAAACGAAATATCAAGTAGGTTGGGTTAAGCGTAGCGCAACCCAACGCTGCCAATGATGTTGGGTTTGGTTACGTCAACCCAACCTACAATTTTTAGCTAAACTTCGCTAATTGTTCTGCATCAGCTGCTGTATCTGCTGTTGCAAAGCTGGGTCTTGCTGAATGGCGACCAATATCTCATCGAAGCGGTTTGGTTCTAAACCCCCAGCCCGCACGACTTCCTGCTGTTGTGCCAGTGTTTCCTCTCGGATTGACTGGATTTCAGGGGCTACTTGATTAAAAGATTGTTGTTCCTCTGGAGTTGCTGGTGAAGATGGTGTAGCTCCAGGGGACTGTGCTTCGGAAAGCTCTTGAAATCGCTCTACGCTCAGGCCTGATTGCTCAATAAGTTGTGCAGACCTCTGTTGAGATGTTTGACCAATTTCCTGCAACGTTGGGATAACGCTGGCAAATTGTTGCAATTCTTCCTGGCTCACAGTCGTTTGTGCTTGAGATAGTTGAAGTTGTCCCTGTAGCAATTGAGACGGTTGAATTTGAGGTTTTGATTCTGGAGCTTGGGCGAGAACTGAAAGATTTCCTGCGAACAAAAAAGCCAAAACAGAGCTACCTTTCAAAAGTTGCTTTAACATACAGACTTCCTCCGTGGAATTATTTACCTTGCCTTCGCAAGGGAACTGGTTTCAAGAAATCAAGCTTGTGGGATTCTTTTTCCAAGATGCATGAGCCGTTGATATGACATGGAACACCCAGTATTACTGATGTATGAATAGCTTTATGTACTTCATCTACATCAGCTCCCGCATAGCTTAATACAACTTGATCGATTTCTGCAACATGACAGAGAAAGGTCTTTGCTCGGAAGTATGAAATGTCAGTTTACTTAGTGTTTGTAAGGCTTTCACGCTAGACTTGAGACTAAAAGCCATGAGAAAAGCCCCCGGATGGGAGCTTAGGGAGTTATTCGCGTGGAGTGAATAACTTATAATTAATACTCACAGTAAGTACAGTAATCCGAACAAAATAATCCAAATTACGTCAACAAAGTGCCAATAGATTTCCGCCGCTTCGATACCGAAGTGCTTTTCGTTACTGTAGTGACCGGGAACGCGCGATCGCCACAACACAGCCACAATGGCCAAAACACCGATAGTAACGTGCAGACCGTGAAAGCCAGTTAACACATAAAATGAACTAGCAAACAAATTGGTAGTCAGACCAAATTCCAGGTGAGCATATTCATAAACCTGACCCACCAAGAAAGTAGCACCCATTAAGGCTGTAATTGTCAACCAAATCTGCATACCCTTGGCATCATTTTTTTTGATGGCGGTATCAGCATTGTGCATCACAAAACTACTAGCAATCAGATTGATAGTATTAATTCCGGGTAGCAATAGTTCTAATTCCGGCGTGCCTTCTGGAGGCCATGCAGGTAAAGTAGCACGGAAAGCTAAATAAGCTCCGAACATCCCCAAAAAAAGCATTCCTTCAGCGATGAGAAATACCACTAGCCCAAACAGACGATGATCTGGATGTGCTTCGTGATGAGCATCTGCTGTTGCAGCATGATGATTCAGTTCAGTTTTCGCTGGGTCAATTATTTGACTTTGCATGAATCTTTAAAAATGTATTGTAATTGGAATTGGGAATTGGGAATTGGGAATTGGGGACTGAGGACTGGGGACTGGGACTGGGGACTGGGACTGGGGACTGGGGATTGTGGGTATAAGGCCACCTCTTCCCCCCTGCACCCTGCACCCTGCCCCCCTGCCTCTTATTCCCCCCTGCTCCCTGCTCCCCGCTCCCCTGCTTCTTCTTAAGCGCCAGACTCAATAGTTGGGTATGGTTCGCCAGGTTCGATATTTAAAACCTCCTGAATATCCACTTCTTTGTTACTTACGCCATAGTCGTAAGGGCCAGTAGCTAATACCGGGAGTGGATCAAAATTCTCAATGGCTGGTGGTGAGGTAGTCATCCATTCTAGGGTGAGTCCCCGCCAAGGATTATCACCAGCTTTTTCGCCATACCACCAACTCCAAACAGCATTGATGATAAAGGGTAATGTCGAAATCGCCAAAAGATATGATCCGTAGGTGCAGATTTCATTCAATGAGGTGAATTTCGGGTCATATTGGGCAATTCGGCGGTTCATTCCCATCAGCCCTAGCTTGTGCATGGGTAAGAAGGTCATATTCAGACCAACAATGGTTAATACAGCATGAACTTTACCCCAAAATTCGTTCATCATCCGTCCCGTCATTTTCGGGAACCAGTGGTAAATAGCAGCAAAAATTCCTAAGACGCTACCACCAAACAGGACGTAGTGCAAGTGTGCGACTACAAAATATGTATCATGAACGTGAATATCAAAGGGAACTGCGGCTAACATTACACCACTGATCCCGCCAATTACGAAGGTACTTAAAAAGCCCATCGCAAAGATCATCGGACTATTCAGACTGATTTTGCCACCCCAGATAGTTGCTAACCAACCAAAAATTTTAATTCCAGTGGGTACAGCAATGATCATGGTGGTGATCATAAAAAACATTCGTAACCAACCGGGGACACCACTGGTAAACATGTGGTGCGCCCAGACGATTAGCCCTAAGAAACTAATTGCTAGAGATGAATAGGCGATCGCCTTATAGCCAAAAATCGGCTTACGGGCATGAACTGGCAGAATTTCCGAAATTGCCCCAAAGAACGGCAAAATCATGATATATACCGCCGGATGAGAATAGAACCAGAACATATGCTGGTAAACCACCGGATCACCCCCGCCAGTGGGGTTAAAAAATGTTGTCCCTGCTAACAAATCAAAGCCCAGCAGAATCAGCGCCCCTGCTAAAACTGGTGTAGATAGCAACACTAAAGCCGAAGTTGCCAACATCGACCAGCAAAACAAAGGCATTTGATGAACGCCCATGCTAGGAACACGCATTTTGAGAATCGTAACTAGAAAGTTAATCGCTCCCAAAATCGACGATGTACCCAACAGCAGGACACTCATAATCCAAATGCCCTCACCCACTTGACCTGTTACCAAGCTCAAAGGAGGGTAGGAAGTCCAACCAGCATCAGGCGCATCACCCAGAGCTAAACTAGCGATGAGCAACACACCAGCCGGGGGGATCATCCAAAAAGCCACAGCATTCAAGCGCGGAAATGCCATATCTCTCGCCCCAATCATCAGGGGAATCAGATAATTAGCAAATCCAGCCCCGGCTGGCACAATCCACAAAAAAATCATGATTGTGGCGTGCAGTGTAAATAGACTGTTATAAATTTCTGGGGTAACAAAATCTACTTCCGGGGTGCGTAGTTCTGTTCGCACCAAGTCAGCCATTACGCCGCCAATGCAGTAGAAAACAAAAGAAGTAACTAGGTATTGAATTCCAATTACCTTGTGATCGGTGCTGAAACCAAAGAAGTCTAGCCAATGTCTTTCTTCTGGTTCTTCTATATGAGGCGGGATATTGGCAGTTTTTTCTAACTGAGTTTGTGTCATAAGTTAATTAGTCATTAGTCATTAGTCATTGGTCATTAGTCATTCGGGAAATTAATTTTTTGGTGTTCCCTAGTTGTTTCTCAGGACTGAATGACCATGAATTTTTTGCTTGGTATTGTCAGCGTAGTGACATACCTCCTCTTCCTGAAGGAGAGAGGATTCCTTAACGCTTCATTGGGTTGTGCTATCGAAATAGTCTTACCATCCCTCGACGTTCGTTTAAAGTCTCCCAATGCCCTATGGCGACTATACATATTTGACCAGAAAGCCGTCTTAAAAAGACGGGGCTTGTATCCCATTTTTTCGGTCAGAGATTAACCCCTAACTCAGCTAGCAGCACTTTTTACTCCACACTCATTTGGTGCATATGATGTAGCATTTCTGGTTTAATCCCCATGTCCTTAGTGTAATGAGTTAGAAATTCATCTGGGGATAAATCCGCAGAATTTACAGCCACGGCTTGATTTAGTGTTTCGCCGCTAGCAACTAATTGTTCTGTCATCCAAGCGTCATAAGCTTCTTGGGTTTCTACCACTATTTGGCTTCTCATCGCTCCGTGGTAAGGGCCACAAAGTTCAGCACAAATCAGGTCGTAAGTACCAGCTATTCTGGGGGTGAATCTAATTTCGCTTTGTCTACCGGGGATAGCATCTTGCTTCAAGCGGAATTCTGGAACCCAAAAAGCATGGATAACATCATTGGCGGTCATGTTAATTTGGACTTCCCGACCCACGGGAACGTGCATCTCACCTGTAGTTATGCCTGTATCAGGATAGGTGAAAATCCACGCATATTGTAAACCAGTGATATTAACTCGTAATTCTGGTGGTAAACCTGCTCTTTCGGGACTACCCCCAATTGTGGGAGCCACACTACCCACCCCAGGCGCATTGCGTTTTTGGGGAATTTGGTCAGCATTGCGGACTGCTGCGGTGGCTGGGTCTTCCATTGCCTGATCAGACTTTTCCTGATTCAGGTTGGAGCCTGTGCTGGGAGGGGTATCGCTTAAAGTTGCGGCGATCGCAGATCCCGGCATTGTCATGGATTCCTGAGTCATCGGGGCTTCATGAACAGAGTGAGGATCAAAGCCGCCGATGTCGTTGTACACTTCAAAGCTATAAACAGAAATACCGAGAACGATAATTGCTGGGATCGCCGTCCAGAGAATTTCTAAAGGTACGTTGCCCTCAATTGCTGGCCCATCGTCGTTATCACCTGCTCGCCGACGATATTTAATTGCAGAGTAAATCAAAATACCTTCGACAAGTAAGAATATACCTGTGGAAACGATCATCATCGTGTTAAACAGACCATCCACTAGAACGGCTTCGTCTGTGGCGGCTACTGGTAACAGACCGTGATTTTGACCGTACCAAAGGCTTAATAGCGTTAGTACGACACCAATTAGTAGTGTCCAGATGGAACTTGGAATCTTCACGGTTTACTTAAATGAATTTACTACGTTATCTCTATGCTACTCACTTACTAAGGTAGTGCAGGTAATAAAATCTGGAGTCTCATGGTTTTAAGATTTTATTAATTTTTCCAGCTAGTTTACTAATTTTGGGTACAAGAGATTTATTGGATACTGCCAAAAGTCAACATAAATGCGGAGAATAATTGCCAAAAATTTGAGGTTAGCAAAATTAATTCTCATTTATCAATTGCTGATAACTTAAAAAATACCTAAAGCTCCGGCTAAAAGTAGCTGGAGTGATCCAAAGTATAAGTGCAAGCCAATCTTTTAAACTCTGGCTCATACGTTAGGGTGTAGATGGGTCGTTACTAAAAATTGAAAATTTTAAGAGAGCTACCACTAAGAACGGGTGGAAGGTACTGTTCATGAATGAATTTGTCCTAGAACAACAAAATGAAGCGGCAACTGAGCAGCGAAAGCCCAAGGAAGTAATTCGTCGCTTGGTGTGGAAAATATGCATAGCCACCTTGATTTTGATGGCCATAGGCAGTGCCACCCGTGTGATGAATGCTGGGCTGGCTTGCCCAGATTGGCCATTATGCTACGGGGAACTGGTACCAGCCAAGCAAATGAATCTTCAAGTTTTCTTGGAGTGGTTTCACAGATTGGATGCCGGGTTAATTGGTTTAAGCGCGATCGCCTTAGCTGGTTTATCCTGGTGGCATCGGCGTTTTTTACCCACTTGGCTACCTTGGGCATCCACATTTGCCCTGTTTTTAATCGTCTTCCAAGGTATTTTGGGAGGACTCACCGTCACTCAACTGTTGCGGTTTGATATTGTTACCGCCCATTTGGGAACGGCGCTGTTGTTTTTCACTACCCTACTGATTGTCGGCATCGCCCTCACACCCTATCAAGGAACTGGTACTGTTGGTAAGTTACCTTGGTTGGGTTTAAGTGCCGTGATTTTTGTTTACCTGCAAAGTATACTCGGTGCTTTAGTAGGGTCTCGTTGGGCTTTACACCAATGCTTTGGAGATTCTCAGCTTTGTAATGTGATGTATAGCCATATTTTTGGCTTAGTACCGCCAACTGTGGCTACTTTGGCAGTGGTATTCATCTCCCGACGGACACCAGCACTGCATCCAACTTTGCGGCGACTGGCAAATCTGGCTGGTGGGTTATTGCTGTTACAAATAGTTTTGGGAATTGCCACCTTCCGGTTACATCTTCAAGTCGAGCTTTTGACAGTTTCTCACCAGACTGTCGGGGCAGTTTTGCTGGGTACTTTAGTCGCTTTTACAGTTCTAGCGCTGCGTGACTGGGCTATGACCCGTGAAATAAACGCTTTCCCTGTTGGTTCAACAGCAACTGTTAGCAGTACACCAGCAAATGGATCGAATGCCTAAATTAATTCAGGTTTGTTTTTTCTAGGTTACTGATGACTAATGGCAATTAGCTATGAGTTATTTAGTGGTCAAAGGAACTTGACATCAAATCTAGCAACAAACCCGAACGTCTAGAAGTGGTAAAACCATAAAAACCAAAACCGCGTGCGCCCCTAAAAAAGTTTCGACTTTCACCAGTCAGTCTGAGTCGGGGGATATGAGGGAGCAAGGGAAGATCAGGGAAAGTATGGTTACATCACGCAAGCTATCGACTGCGCTTACGCCGAAGTCTAAATCTTCCTCATCTTCTCCATTCTCCTCATCTTCCTCATCCTCCCTTAGTCTCAGTAACTATTTTTAATGTCAACTCAGTATGAGCCGCCGCCGCATAAAAGTTGTTGAAAAATAAGGAACAAGAGCCAAAATGATTGAGACTAATGTCTCTCGCCACCACCAAACACTTCTCCAAGTTATCCAAAGCTACTATCAACTCACAAAGCCCCGGATTATTCCGTTGCTGTTGATTACTACGGCTGGAAGTATGTGGATTGCTGCACACGGACAAGTAGACCCATTGTTACTGCTAGTAACTCTTACTGGTGGTACTTTGGCTGCTGCTAGCGCCCAGACAATTAACTGTATTTATGATCGGGATATTGACTATGATATGGAACGGACGCGTCATCGTCCAATCCCTTCGGGTAAGGTGCAGCCTCGTGATGCCTTAATTTTTGCGATCGCTTTAGCTGTGATGTCTTTTACACTACTAGCAGTATTCGCAAATTTACTAGCTGCTTGTCTAGCATTCTCCGGTATTGTCTTCTATATTTTGATCTACACCCACTGGTTGAAACGCCACAGCACTCAAAATATTGTTATTGGTGGAGCCGCAGGAGCAATTCCGGCGTTAGTGGGTTGGGCTGCTGTCACAGGGACTTTAAGCTGGGCAGCATGGTTAATTTTTGCCATAGTCTTTCTCTGGACACCTCCCCATTTCTGGGCGTTAGCGCTGATGATTCGGGATGATTACGCCAAAGTTGGCATCCCCATGTTACCTGTAGTTGAGGGTGATATAGCAACCGTCAAGCAGATTTGGTATTACACACTGGTGACAGTCGCAGCTACGGTGTTACTAGTTTATCCCTTGCACGCCAGTGGATTTGTCTATGGAGCGATCGCTGTGAGTCTGGGAGGATTATTTGTTCACAAATCTTGGCGTTTGTTACACAACCCAGAGGATCGCATTGTAGCTAGAGAGTTGTTTCTCTATTCCATCTCTTACATGATGCTGTTGTGTTTGGGTATGGTGATAGATAGCCTCCCTATCACCCATAATCTGATTAGTACGGTCATCAGCCATCTGCATTTCATTAGTTAAAGAATGGATGATTTAGCGATCGCGTTGGCTTTAATGGCGCGATCGCACTTACAAATATTCAAAATGTTTTTATATCTACCTGTCGCTGTCCTGGTCTTAATGTGTTTATTTCTAGGTAACAAGTATTCATACCAGAAAGTAAATTACATATTTATAACGGGTATAATGGATTCAAAACAGCCTGAAATTGTTTAATTTCTTTAATAAGGGGATGAATATCGTACCAAACTTGACTTCTTCCCTCTTTATCAAGATAGCAATATTCCAAAATACAAAGTTTAAATAATAGACCCCGATATATTGGATGGTTTTCTATCTGCTTAGAATGATGCACTATTGCCAGTGCTTGCCATTCATGAACAGAAACTATATTGCGATAGGTATTTCGTAACTTATTAATTGAACGCTGTAAGGCTTTTGTTTAACTGATTTACTAATCGCCGCCTTTGTCCAGGATTTAAATTAGCTGCGGGTGAACTCTGTATTTCAACTGTTCTGACTTACTTTTCCCGTGTCCAGAAAAATGGAGTGATATCCCCTGGACGTACAGACTCACGGGATTCTAGAACAAATCTATCTCGCTCTTTTGCTAGTTGCAGCCTCTCACGAATATCTCGCAACTCTTGTCCCAAGCGTAATCGCGCCGCATCGCTAGGATCAGCTGTCAGAAACAAAATCTTGATTTGCTCATTGTTGTTCATTTAGACAACTAACCCCAGGCTTTATTTTTTACTAAGTTAATTTTTACATAAGTTCAAGCCAGAATTATTACATTTTTTCTACTTATGCTAGTGAACTTGCTTAATTAAGCTTTTACTATTTATACTATGCCAGTAAAAAGTTTGCTTGGTTTTTTGATGTTGATTTTGCTACAAACCGGAAATATCTGGTATTTAAGTTAAAAAATACTTAGAAAGCAACCAAAGAATTAACCCAGTTCCCAACACACAAATAATTCCCGCCGCCCCAGCTAGGGGTTTTTTGTTTTTACCAGTCCACCATTCCCCAGCTTTACCAGTATAAGTAATCAATCCTGCTGTATCTACAGTAGCGATCGCCCACACTAAAGCCGCGTGTAATCCCCAAGCCATACCCAAACTACCACCATCAGCAATCCTAGCCAACACCAGCATCATTCCCATCAGCCACAATCCAGGGATTTGGGGTTTAGTTTCCCGTTGCTCCCAGACTAAATGCAGCAGGGCAAAAATTAAGCTAGAAATTGCCGCAGCTAACCATACTGGGTAATCACGCTCTAATTCAGTCAATAAGAAACCCCGAAAAACTAACTCTTCTATACCCCCAACTAACAACGCTACCAATAAAATAGTTGGCAGAATGGATGGTATCAACTTGATATTTGACTTCTCCAAATAGCACCAGCCTAGCCAAAATTGGCAGATAAACATAATTGCTAGGCTGAATACTCCCAAACCAAAACCAAGTGCTAAAGAACCCAGCAGGGAAACATTACCCACAAAGCCGTAATCTGAGAAAGATTTATGGGATAGCCAAATAAAGCCCCAGAGAAGCAAGGGGGCTAATAGATAAAGTGGCACTAATAAGGGTAATTTTTGTTCTGGCTGTAAAGGTTTGGTAGGTTGCCAATTCAGGTTAATTACTATTACTGCTGCTATTGGCAACCAGCATCCTATCCAGCCAATAAAAAATGTGATCACGACAACCGGAACTGATGCGTTTTCTATAAATATTCGTAACGTATTGACTATATTTATCAAAATAGACATAAAAAAACACGATAGACTGCTTGCTTATTAATCAAGACTCTACTAGAATCTGTGACTTCTGCAAGGGGTCTAATCGTATTTTTACAATCTTACAAAATTTCAGCCAAGAAAATTAGCTGTTAGCTGTAGTGCTAGCAATGAGTTATCAAGCCTTCACCATCAGCAAACTTACTCTTATTCATCTACATCTTCATCTGATTCTTCAGCGTCGATATCTTCAGAGGTGGCTTTTTTATCGGTTTCACCAAGTTGAATCAAGTGAATATGCTTATATCCCAGTCTGATTTCAAACTCATCTCCTGGCTTTAAGTTCATTGCCTTAGTGTAGGTAGCACCAATTACAATTTGACCGTTTTGGTGAACGCTGACTCGATATGTCGGTTCTCTTCCACGACCATCTTTAGGAGCCTCTGGACTAAGGGGAATACCTCTAGCCGATAGCAAAGCATCATAAAAATCTGTGAGATTAACGCGAACTTGATTATTCTTAGTAACGGTGTAGTAGCCGCACTGCTTGGCTCTTTCTCTACGAGGTAAATTAGAAAGTTCTTTTACCTTAGCAAGCAATGCTTTTCCAGTTAATGGTGCGGTTGCAGTTTCAGTCATTACGCTCAAATTTTCCTTACTCTCTCCAAACTGATAAACGAAGTTGTTTCATGCCAGTATTTGACTACTCATGACCCTACTATGGGGGATAAATTCCTGCTGATAGGTTGAGTTACAAGCGCCTATATTATGGTCAACCGCAACAAATTAGAGGTCATGGTGGCCACCAACATTAATTTAGGTGATTTTACGGCACTTCTAACCATTACTCGCCATTGAAAATCAATTGATTTTCTCTTTTGACGTGACTGTAGCGGTGTAAATTTCAGCCACCTTCACAATGGGTTTGAGTTCTACTACAAATAAGTCGTAGACCCAATAAATTGCAGGCTTTCAACTTTCAGTGCTGGCCTTTATTGCCCTTGAGTTGTTAGGTTTTTCCTACTCTAACTCTCCAGCCCAGGACAGCATAGTATTTGAATAGGCTCTTCCGGACATACACCTTTGTCCTGCCTGTAGAGACATGAATTTTCTTGTCTCCACATTACGAATTAACAAAGCAGCATTAACCATGCTTATGCAGCTATTGGTACTGGATTTGTTACTTCGTAATTTTATATTAAATACTAGCATGAACTAATAATAGCAAAATAATTGTTTAGTTTTGAATTTAACTTGCAGATAGACTTTAATCTAAATATCTAACCTTGGGGAGGCAAAAAGCGGTAAAGATTTTCCTCATGCTTTATTGCCCTAGTGAGTATTGCAGCATGGCTTTTATAAAAATTAATCTAGATTTAGACGAGCAGTTTTGACAAATGAGTTAAATTCCAGATTTCCTGGATTTCCTACAGACAAAACTAACTGAGGTTTGTTCTGCTGGTTTATGGTCATGAGACAAAAAGCGGGCGACCATTATATACGTCTGTCTTTGGGAAGAATAAATTTTCCCATATTTTCCAAATGCTTGATTGTCACCAGATGTTTATCAACAGGTTTAGCACTTCTATCTCCACAAAAAATTCCCCCTTTTCGACTAGAACAGGGATTTTTACCACCAATGGCTCCCATTGCTCTTAGCATCAAGATATATTGAGAAACATTACTGTATTTCCTTTGGATATCTTGACTATGGAGGAAATGAACGTAGGTCTTTCTCCTGCTCAACCTACTTGCGGTTGTACTGCCAAACAAGTCAGTTAAACGCTCCAGCTACCATTAGCTGATTTGACTTTGGTTTTGGAGCTTGACAATAATATCACTTGTAGCACTTCTTCAAATTAAATTTTAATGGTTATCCTTAAACTAGAATCAGTTGCTCTGTGATCATCAGCCTATTAACACTTGGCTGGGAATGCAGGGCTACAAGAGTATAGCTCAATTTGTGCAACCAGCAGCCTTTACTCACGATTTCTGAGGCTGGTGATCTAATTTTAAGATTTAGGTTAGTGATAATGGAAGTTATATTTAAGATCATTCGGCAGCAACAAAATTCTTCTCCTGTTGTACAAACTTACCTTTTAGAGGTGGATTCTGGCAATACAATCTTAGATTGCCTCAATCAAATTAAGTGGGAACAAGATGGAACACTCGCTTTCCGCAAAAATTGTCGCAATACAATTTGTGGTAGCTGTGCTATGCGAATAAATGGGCGTTCAGCTTTAGCTTGTAAGGAAAATGTGGGTAGTGAACTAGCTAGATTACCACAAATTAATGCTTTGGAGAATAACGCCAACCCTATTCGGGAAATTACAGTAGCTCCTCTGGGTAATATGCCCGTGATTAAAGATTTGGTTGTAGACATGAGTAGTTTCTGGAATCATCTCGATGCAGTTGCTCCCTATGTCAGTACAGCAGCGCGACAGGTTCCAGAAAGGGAATTTTTACAAACACCACAGGAGCGATCGCGTCTTGATCAGACTGGCAATTGTATTATGTGTGGTGCTTGCTACTCTGAATGTAATGCTCGTGAAGTTAATCCAGATTTTGTTGGCCCTCATGCTTTGGCTAAAGCCTTTCGCATGGTCGCCGACTCTCGTGATAGTGAAACTGAAAATCGCTTAGAAAGTTATAACGAAGGAACTAAAGGAGTGTGGGGTTGTACTCGTTGTTTTTACTGTGATTCAGTTTGTCCAATGGAAGTAGCACCATTAGAGCAAATCACGAAAATTAAACAAGAAATTCTCCAACGCAAAGAGGCCAAAGACAGTCGTTCAATTCGCCACCGCAAAGTATTAGTAGATTTAGTCAAAGAAGGTGGTTGGATCGATGAACGTCAATTTGGTATCCAAGTTGTGGGTAACTATTTTAAAGACCTCAAAGGATTACTCAGTCTTGCACCTCTGGGTTTGCGGATGATCGTTAGGGGTAAGTTCCCACTCTCCTTTGAACCTTCCCAAGGTACTCAACAAGTGCGATCGCTCATCGAATCTGTACAGCAAGAAGTGGGGAGTGGGGAGTAGGGAGTAGGGAGTAGGGAGTAGGGAGTGGGGAGTGGGGAGAAGAAATAAGAGTAATAGCCTCTAAGCTCTAACGCGGATCTTGAGCTATATTCAACCTTTGTCCAGATTGTTCATAAACTAAAACATCCCATTGCCCATTGTTACTATACTCAAACGCAATCCTCCGACCATCAGCGCTAATAGTGGGGTTGCGGACTTCCGCTTGCAAATTATTCGTTAAATTTCTGGATTGTCTGGTTTCTCGGTCATAGAGAAAAATAGTAGATCGCCCCTGACGACTAGCCGCAAAAACAACATAGCGACCATTTTCAGCCACACTAGGATGAGAGGCGATGGTATCTAAAGCATTTAAACCGGGTAAATCTACCAAACTGCGAGTCAGTGTATCAAACATATATACATCTTGACTACCCCGGCGATCGCTTGTAAAAACAATATATCTTCCAGAAATTTGGGGGTTTAGTTCCGAAGCTGGACTGTTAAGACTCCGACCACCAGGATCAAAAGGATAATTTGCTAGGCGAGGATAACCAACACAACCACCTAATAAAGCCAAGCTCGCAACAAATATAGGTATAAAAATAGTTTTATTAGTCATTAGTCAATGGTCATTAGTCATTAGTCATTAGTCAATGGTCATAAGACCAACAGCTTATAACTAATACCATTTCTTGGCGATCGCTTGCATGGTGTAGTGCCTCTTAAATAGCAGACGCGATAAATCGCAGCAGCGATAAATCGCGTCTCTACAAAACGAAAAAATTAATTGACACTTGCACCACTGGGAATATCTAACTCAATATTCGGTCCCCGGTCTAAAACTTCAATATCCCACTGACCACGGCTAGCGGTTTCAAACACAACAAAACGTCCATCTGGGCTAATTCCCGGATTTCTCACCCAACCGCGATAAGTAGGAGTAATAATTTGTGACTTTTGCGTAGCGCGATCATAAAGTGCCACCACAGGTCTACCTTGCTCACTTGTAAGATAAGCAATATAACGCCCCGTATAACTCAAACTCGGACTTTCAGTAATTGTTCGGGGTCTATTTAAACCTGGGGTGCGAACCAATCGTTGTTCTGTCAAATCATAGATCAACAATTGGTGACTACCATTGCGATTCGATATAAACGCTAAAAAGCGCCCATTTCCACTTAACGCTGGTTGCTCTTCAGTGTAGCGACTGTTGAGAGAAATAGACCCTATGGGTATTTCGTTAGAACTACAAGATAACAATAAACTAGCAAAGCTAAAAACCAGGCTCCAATGAATTGGTTTTTGGAGCCAACATCTAGGCGTAAGTCTTTTCACCTCAATTGTTTTCCATCGCCTTCAGACCTAATTCTCACCCAAAAGTTCTAAATCATACCATCATCAAAGTCAGTCGAATTATCTGGCTCCTGACTGGGTTTTTCGATCGGGTTATATGGTACGTATTCAGTTGGTATAGCATCATCATCCTCACGCGGTCTCCGAGAACTTGAGTCAGCCGGTGGGCGGCGCTTTCTGGTTCTGGGCGGGATATCCTGGTCTGGAGTATCTGGGCGTGGTGGTCTATTACTGCTACGACGAGAAGATTTTCTCACTTCCCCTTCTGGATTTTCCCAATCATCAACTGGTCTACTAGAAGCACTCCAATCTTCTTGCTCAAAACTCTCAGGATTACGGCTCACAGGACGGCTAGAACTAGGACGACGGCTTGTTGCTCCTGTTTCTGGTCTTTCCCTACTACTGCGGCGTTCTGGACGACGTGGGGGTTGCTCCTCGTAGTAGTCATCACGAGAAGAACGAGTATCCCTACTACCTCGAATCCGAGGACGTACAGGTGGTTCTTCCTCTTCATAAGGTAGTGGTTCTAGATCATCCTCTACCTCAGCCTCATATCCCCTGCGATTGTAAGAATAGTTTCTGCTGACCTCTCGCTCGTCGTCCACAATGGGAGTATTACGTTTAGCTTGTTGAGTAGCGATACCTCGCAAACGAATACTTTCAACCGCAAAAAACACAGTTGAACCAACTAACAGCAGCTGATTAAATTGCAAAATCGGGTCTAAACGCCATCCTTGGAAAATGAGAATGAAGCCGCAGAGTAAGCCCACAGCTGCAAAAAAGATATCTTGATCTCGTGACAGTTCTGGACGCACAGTGCGGAGAAAATACAGTGCTGCCCCAGACACAGCCAGGAAAATTCCTAGAATACTGGCTGAGTTCGTCCCAAAATTGACTTGAGCCAGAACGCTGGCTGAGTTCAGCCCAAAATTTACCATTGTTCTTTTCCAAATATCAAATCTATGTTAGCGAGTCAGAATTAAAATCACTACTCTAATCAGAGACAATATGCACAATATATTTAAGCTGTAAAGCCTTTGGTAAAGAGAGCTTCTCAAGCTATTCACCGCCAGCAGAAAAGCCGATGTCTGTCAACTAAGTATACCTTGTCCTCAGTGGGAGGACTTTCTGCATTTAGTGCAATTAGATAAACTACTTTAAATCAGTTTTAACTAAAATAGCTGACAGACAATCGGTGAGAAATGAGAGTCCTTTGGACTCTCAAAAGCATTATAAACGCTGGATTTTATCTTTTTGGCTAATGAAAATCAGCCCAACTGTAGCGGGGACGACTACAATCAAACCACCCCAGAGTAGACTCCAAAGAAAATTTGCTAATGAAGGGGTCATATTTCTAAACCTTTTTTTACACACTTCATCATAATTCTAATATGGTGTCTCGCAAAAAATGCAATAAGAAGACGCGATGAATCGCGTCTCTACAAGAAGGTGTGGTTGGTTCAATTGGTTAAAATGAAAGAAAGAAGATTTAAAAAAGCTGCCAATTTGCTGGCGATCGCCTAAATTCTTTCTAAGTTCACAAATAGTAGCTCAAACCGATGACTGGTGTTAACCTGACTGTCTGGATTCTCGGCCCTGCGTTGGGACTGATGATATTTTTGTTTATTTTCCGCATAATTCTGACTTGGTATCCACAAGTAGACCTGAATCGTTTGCCCTTTAACCTCATAGCTTGGCCGACTGAACCCTTTTTAGTGCCGATGCGAAAGCTAGTACAACCCATAGGAGGGGTAGATATTACCCCCATTATTTGGGTGGGCATTTTCAGCCTGATCAGAGAAATTCTCCTTGGTCAGCAAGGACTACTCACCATGATCAGTCGTTTGAATTAGAGAAATGGAAGAAGCAGGGGAGCAGGGTGCAGGGGAGCAGGGTGCAGGCTTGCCGTGAGCGTAGCCGAACGGGTGCAGGGGGGAAGAGGTGGGCTTATATCCCACATTCCCCAATTCCCACATTCCCCACTTCCTACTCCCCACTCCCTACTCCCCACTCCCTACTCCCCACTCCCCCGGTTACTGAGCGTAGTCGAAGTAACTCCCCACTCCTTACTCCCTAAAGTTTCATTTCCTGCACAAAATTGGTGTAGACATTACCTTTTAAAAATTGGGGGTTTTCCATAATTTTTTGGTGAAATCCAATGGTAGTAGGAAGTCCAGTAATAGCACACTCTCGCAGTGCGCGTTTCATGCGGTTAATTGCAGTGGCGCGGTCTGGTCCCCAAACAATTAATTTACCAATCAGGGAATCATAATAAGGGGGGATTTGGTAATCGGTGTAAACATGGGAATCAATGCGGACACCAGGTCCACCAGGGGGAAGATAGCCACTAATACGTCCTGGTGCGGGTCGAAAATCATGGTCGGGGTCTTCAGCATTAATCCGGCATTCGATAGCATGACCCCGCAAGACTACTTGATCCTGGGTAATCTTCAGTCTTTCCCCTTGGGCAATACGGATTTGTTCTACAACTAAATCTATTCCCGTAACCATCTCTGTCACCGGATGCTCAACTTGAATCCTGGTGTTCATTTCCATAAAATAGAACTTACCAGACATATCGAGCAGAAACTCCACTGTCCCAGCCCCAGTAAAGTTAATAAACTGAGCCGCTCTCACAGCAGCTTGTCCCATTTTCTCCCGTAGTTCTGGGTCAAGTGCCGGACTAGGTGCTTCTTCTAGTAACTTTTGGTTGCGGCGCTGAATTGAGCAGTCCCGTTCACCCAAGTGGATCACGTTACCGTAATTATCAGCCAAAATTTGAAATTCAATATGGCGGGGACGTTCAATAAATTTTTCTACATAAACGCCAGAATTGCCAAAGGCTGCTCCCGCTTCACCTTGGGCTGCTAAGAAAAGTTTCACAAATTCGCTTTCAGAACGCACTAAACGCATTCCCCTGCCGCCGCCGCCAGCTGTGGCTTTAATCATCACCGGATAATCCATATCCTTGGCGATTAATAATCCTTCTTGTTCGGATTCTACCAAGCCATCACTACCGGGTACTGTGGGAACCAAAGCTTTTTGCATCGTTTCTTTGGCTGTGGATTTATCCCCCATCAGCCGGATAGCTTCGGGTGTGGGACCAATAAAGGCAATATGATGGTCGGCACAGATTTCGGCAAATCGGGCATTTTCTGATAAAAATCCATAACCAGGATGAATGGCGGTGGCGTTACGAGTTAAAGCAGCAGCAATAATATTAGGAATATTCAAATAACTTTTACTGCTAGCAGGCTCGCCAATGCAAACGGCTTCATCGGCAAGTTGGACGTGGAGAGCATTCCGGTCAACGGTGGAGTGAACCGCAACGGTCGCAATGCCCATTTCTTCACAGGCTCGGAGAATGCGAAGGGCGATTTCTCCCCGATTGGCAATTAATATTTTGTCAAACTTCATTTTTTAGCTTTGATATTAGTACCAGTAGATAGTTATTGTCTCTCATCCCATTTGCCACAATGCTTTCGCTTTATCTCAAATTATCACAGGAGTTTTTCTAGCCTTATTCTGAGCAGAGTTTAGAGAGGATTTGGCTTTGGTGCCTTGACCGAAGAAGCAGGGGGAAGGCGACTGGGATCTGGGGTATCAAGCGCCGTCCACTTACCGAACTGCTCAGTGCATCGCTTCTAGGATGCTTAATCTGGGGTTGGAGTACAAGCTTTATCCTAGTCTCTCCCCTGCCCCCTGCTCCCTGCTCCCCTGCCTCCGGCAATGACGGATCTTAACTAGATTAACAATATTGCATCTGCTAGTCTGGAGCCAGTTTGCCGAATTAGGCTTTTTTGAGGGTGGTTTGCATTTGACTTGTAAAGCCACTAGATTTTTGTCGGTAATATATCCTTATTTCAAGGATTTGTTTGCACTTCCACTTAAATTTTTAGGATTTTTTGCTAAATCTCAGTATTTGCTCACTATTTTTATTTTTTTGTGCTATGCTTTATTTCTGGACAATCAGCGCGGATGTGGCGGAATTGGTATACGCGCACGCTTGAGGTGCGTGTGGCTTTGCCTTGCGAGTTCGAGTCTCGCCATCCGCATTTTTATGTGCTTATTTTGAGTGGAAAGGACGCAGCGATGCGTCCTTTTACAATTTATGGGTCAAAAGTTATCTCTATACTTTTCAACTTGCTAATCAAAGCAAAATTTTTGTGCTTTGATATAAATAGGTGAACTTTTGTAAAGAACATTGACTGCAACTTTTACAGGCACAAACAATTCAACATTGCCAACAGCATGGCATCGCCTCGCTCCGATTTGGCAAGGTGGGGAGGAAGTTATCCAAAAAAGTTTGCCTCACTCACAGCTAGCACCACCGTGGCAATTGTTACTTTTAGGTGACGGCTCGCCCACAAGGCATTTACAATTACTCACGGGTGAACCAACCGAAGTAGATGTAATTGATATGTCTTTGATTGGCATGAACTCAGATCATGCCCCCGACTTAATTCAAGCTGTACCAGGGCCACGACTGCGGCGACAGGTATGGTTACGTACTGCTTCAGGACAGCGATTAGGTTACGCCACGTCATGGTGGGAAGCTAGTCATGTAGATGAATTTTTGCAAAATCGGTCATTACCAATTTGGGCGAGTTTAGCTCGTATTCGTACAGAGTTATATCGGGATATTCAAGGAATTTATTACGGCTACTCAGATGCACTAGAGTCAGGTTTTGAGGTGTCTGGACCTTTTTGGGGTCGTCATTACTTGTTTTGGCATCATGGAAAGCCTTTAACTTTAATATATGAAGTTTTTTCGCCTTATTTAACTAAATATTTGGGTGCTACAAAGTTGACTTCCGCTAATGGAAAAGATCAAGCTACTGAGTCTTAGTTAAAGACAACAACACCTAAAAATCGTGTCAGTAGAGTGCAAAAACTACCATCGTCAAAGAAGAGGAATGGTTGTTAAGTAACCGGAAGTTTAAAGTAATTTATTACTCCCCCTTGCTCCCTGCTCCTCACTCCCCTGCGTCTTAACTCCCCCTTGCTCCCTGCTCCCTGCTCCCCTGCCTCTTTCGGTCATGGCTTGCAGGTTTTTAAAGTTAGTTATACTCTCAAAGTGCTGGGAGTCGTGGATGTATATTGAAGGAATTTATTCGTAAAGTAACTATCCCAGAAAACTTGTCTGCTCAATTTAACAAAGGATGAGGTATTGGTTTAGATGGCTCTGCCTGTTGTGTCTGTTATAAAAAAGAAAACAAAGAAACCCTCTCTGCTGCTGACATTATTGGCTGCTGGATTATTGATTGGTGCTGGGGAGTGCGGCATACTGGTTTTTAACTCAGAGGCAAACATCTTCTAGAGGCTTGCCAGTAGGTGTAAATATTATCCCTCAAGATGCGCTGTTGACGGTTTCTTTAACCACAGATCCCAAACAATGGCAAAAATTGCAAGAATTGGGAACAACAGAAACCCAAGCCGAAATAAATAAAAATTTAGTCCAGTTGCGCGATCGCTTTCTGACTAATAATGGTTATAACTTCGAGAAAGATATCGCTCCTTGGGTAGGCGATGAAGTCACCTTAGCGATTTTATCCCCACCGACTCAACCTGCACTCAAACCAGTGGACAACGATAAAGATGCTGCTAGCGCTCAACAGTCGATGGTCATGGTATTACCCATTAACAACCTAGAAGCAGCTAAAAGCATTTTGTCTGCACCCAAAACCCTCAAACAAGGTAAATGGATTGAGCGCACTTATCAAGGAATCACCATTAAACAAACTGATGGTGAATCAGGGGAAAAGCTTTCAGCCGCATTACTAGATGAACGGTTTTTAGTGATTACTGACCATCCCCAAGCCACAGAACAAGCAATTGATGCATATCAAGGTAAAGCGTCCCTGGCAACAGTCGGAGGCTTTGGGGAGAATTTTCCCAAAATCTCCAGTTCTCGCCCCTTTGCTCAGTTTTATTTAAATGTACCCATAGCTGCCAAAATAGCTGCTGCGGCTCCCAATCGGGCTTTACCTGCTCAGGTTTTAGCTCAATTGCAAAATAACCAAGGTTTAGCAGGCTCTATGACCTTGGAACCGGAAGGAATCCGCTTCAAGGGCATTTCCTGGCTTAATCCCAATAGTCAGCGTGTGCTGAAAGTGGAAAACAAAGCCGGGACAATGCAAAACCGTGTACCAGCTGAAACCTTAATGATGCTTTCTGGGGGAAACTTACAACGGTTTTGGGAAGATTACGTTTTAACATCACAAAAGAATCCTCTCTCGCCCATCTCACCAGAACAGTTACGAGGTGGTGTCAAGTCACTCACCGAGATGGATTTAGATAAAGATTTTCTCAGTTGGATGCAGGGTGAGTTTTCTGTGTCTGTAATTCCCAATAGCTCAAATGATGATGATTCTCAGGATTTCCGAGCAGGTTTGTTATTCATGGTACAAGCAAAGGATGTTTCTAACGGGCAAAGCCTACGTGATTCGGCTGAAGCATCTTTGAAAAAGCTGGATGAGGTGATGAAAACCCAATATCAGTTCCAGATTCAACCAAGTACAGTTGCAGGTCAACCGGTTGTTAACTGGATTACACCTTTTGACACCTTAACCGCCAGCCGTGGTTGGTTAGATGATGATATTGCTTTTTTGGTCGTGGGCGCTCCCATCACAGATAAAATTGTCCCTAAACCTGATCAGACTTTAGCTAATACGTCGCCATTTCAACAAACTGTTCCCACAGAACCCAATCCGACAAATGGTCAATTTTTCTTGGATATGGAAGTGGCTGTGAAAAACTTTACTCTAATACTTTATTTCCTAATCAACAAATTTTTCTAGATGCTACAAGCTCAATTGGGGTGACATCTGCTGTTAGCGATAATCGCAGTACTCGCTATGACATTTTTATAGTCCTGAAAAAAGAGGATACTTCAGCCATTTCTCCTAGTTCAGATATGAGTGCTGAGACGCGATAAATTTAAGACGCGATAAATTCTAATGAGACGCGATAAATCCTAATGAGACGCGGTAAATCAGAGACGCGATAAATCGCGTCTCTACAAGAAAGAAAGTCTAAAAACTGTGTGTTATGAGTCTGTAAACGGATAGGATCAGAACAGTCAGAATCAGTATTTTAACGAATCGACTGGGGAGAACACTTTATGAATCTGGTTGAACTCCAGAACTGGCTGGACAATGCCACGTTTGCTGTATTATTTCTCACAATGTTGGTGTATTGGGGCGGGGCAGCTTTTCCCAATCTACCGACACTGGGGACTTTGGGAACTGCGGGAATGGCGATCGCCAATTTGTGCATAGCTACCTTATTAGGGGCGCGATGGATCGAAGCTGGTTATTTTCCCCTGAGTAATCTCTATGAATCTCTATTTTTCCTAGTTTGGGGAATTACGGCTGTACATCTGTTTGCTGAGAACACTAGCCGTAGCCGTTTAGTAGGAGTTGTTACCGCGCCTGTAGCAATGGGGATTACTGCTTTTGCTGCTCTCACTCTGCCATCAGAAATGCAATCAGCAGAACCCTTAGTACCTGCGCTGAAGTCTAATTGGCTGATGATGCACGTTAGTGTAATGATGTTGAGTTACGCCGCTTTGATGGTGGGATCATTACTAGCGATCGCCTTTTTAATTGTCACTCGTGGTCAAAACATCCAACTCCAAGGCAGTTCTGTGGGTACTGGCGGTTATCGCAGTAACGGCTACCGCTTACATAAAGCCGGGGAGCTAATTTCTCAACCAGCCACACCCCCATTTGAAAATAATGGCTTTTCTCGCGTTGAAAGTAATAACAATGGTAAGGGTAATACTGCTGTTTTAAATTTAGTCACAGCTACTGAGTTACCCACTGTAGTAACTGCCGAAGAGCTACTTTCTCCACAGCGCCTGAGCCTAGCTGAAACCCTCGACAATATCAGTTATCGCGTCATTGGACTAGGATTTCCCCTGATTACTATTGGCATTATTGCTGGTGCAGTTTGGGCGAATGAAGCTTGGGGTTCTTACTGGAGTTGGGACCCGAAAGAAACCTGGGCGTTAATTACTTGGTTAGTTTTTGCAGCCTATCTCCACGCCCGAATTACTCGCGGTTGGCAAGGTCGTCGCCCTGCAATTTTAGCCGCCAGTGGCTTTGTTGTCGTTTGGGTTTGCTATCTGGGTGTAAATCTTTTGGGTAAAGGTTTGCATTCTTACGGTTGGTTTTTCTAATCACCCCACCCCTAGCCCCTCCCCGCCAGCGAGGAGGGGAACAAGAGAATTGAAGATGGTGCGTTGCGCTACGCGACAACACACCCTACACACGACACACAAGGATTAGAAGTCATTTAATTATTTGTGTGTACACGGTAGAGCAAGCCAGGAGGGGAAAACATCAATGTAAATTTATTAATATTTTTTGGGAATTATAAGTTGAGTTACAGGAAATAAATATATATGGGAAATACATTTGAACATCTCAATCATAATGAAGTTGTCTCGGTAAAACCAGATACTTTTAATAATTTAGACGTTGCTCGAACTTTTAAAGTCAGTGATTTACTGAAAGCTCTTATGGAATGTGTCGAAGCTGATAACACAAATGAAGCACCTTTGTATGGTAGTGGATTAAATTGTGAAGTTTTGAAATTAGGTGCTATGAAATGGCAAACAGGAAAAATTCGACTCTCTTTAGAATTTTGTCCTGATGAACCAGAATCTGGATTAGATGATATCCGTCAGCAACTTAAACAATTTGAAAATTAGTTTACCCGGACAAAATTACAAACACCTAACCCCCAAATCTGCTATTTACCAGGAAAGGGGGCTAAGTTGAGATATTTTCTATAAATTTCGTAAAATATGATACTAATTTTTACATAAAATACAATTCATATTGAGCAAGTGTATAATCTTTAGCCCTTGGTATGCCTAACTATTGATAAGTTATTGTTAATTTTAATTTAACGGATAATTTGCATAATCAAAGAATGTGGATAAAATATAATCATTGCATATTTAGGGTGAGTTAAGCTCTGAGAAACGCCACATTTTATAGCGTGAATGTGTTGAAAAATACATTTAATTAGCAAGCATCTATTCTAATTCACTATTATTCTATTTGAGCTTAACTTTTATCTCTATGGCAACTATAGACGTAGTGAGAGGAGATATATATGGAAAATGGATTTGAGCGACTAAATCATGATGAAGTTGTGTATGTGGAACCAGATATTTTTAATAATTTAGATGTTTCAGGCACATTTAAAGTTCATGATTTGATTTCAGCAATTAAACAATATCTGGGAGCAGAAGGGACAACTGAAGAAAGTTTGTATAGCCAAGGATTAGATTGTGAAGTTTTAAAATTTAGTGCCGAGGGCTGGACGAAAGGAAAAGTGAGACTTTCTTTAGAATTTTGTCCTGATGAGCCAGAATTTCCCTTGGAGGAAATTTATCAACAACTTGAAAAAATGCAAAGCCAATCATAGATAATAAAAAATATCTGGTTTTGTATGCGGTTAATTAACAAAAATGGTATGGACTGCCTTACACGCAAAAATACATCGTACCATGCGCTCGCGCCACTTATTTGAGCGTCAGCAAAGGCTATTAGTCGCTGTTTCTGGTGGTCAAGATTCTTTGTGTTTAATTAAATTGCTGTTAGATTTACAACCTAAATGGCAATGGGATTTAGGTATCGCTCATTGTGATCATCGTTGGCGTACTGATTCTGAAGCTAATGCTGATTATGTGGAAAAATTAGCTCAAAGTTGGGGTGTATCTTTTTATTTAGAAACAGCAACACAACCTTTAAATAGTGAAGCGGCGGCACGTAATTGGCGGTATGCAGCTTTGAGTGCGATCGCTCAAGTAAATAATTATCAGTATATAGTCACAGGACATACAGCCAGCGATCGCGCTGAAACTTTGCTTTACAACTTAATGCGTGGTACTGGTGCTGATGGGTTACAAGCATTAACTTGGCAAAGGCCACTAACTGCGGATATTTTTTTAGTGCGTCCGCTTTTAGAAATTACTCGCCCACAAACAAAGCAATTTTGTCAAGAATTTAATCTCCCAATTTGGGAAGATTCCACCAATCAAGATGTCAAATATGCCCGCAACCGGATTCGCCAAGAGTTAATCCCATATTTACAAACAAATTTCAACCCCAAAGTAGAATCCGCCTTAGCCCAAACAGCAGAACTACTGCAAGCCGAAGTGGAATATTTAGAGCAAGCCGCCCAAGAATTGAGGGAAACAGCGACAGAACTTGTAGAGACGCGATTCATCGCGTCTGAGTCTGAAAGATTCATCGCTGAGACCGAAGTAAATTGGGCTGCATTGAGGTTAAATCGTCGGGTATTACAAAAAGCACCTTTAGCGCTACAACGTCGCGTCATGAGGCAAATATTACAACAGATACTAACTGACGCACCGAGTTTTGAACACATCGAAAAATTGACGGCATTAATTATAGCACCAAACCGTTCACAAACTGATCCATTTCCTGGTGGTGCGATCGCCCAAGTCCAAGGCGATTGGATCTGTCTAAGAAGCTAACAACTCTGGCTGAGACACCAAACTTTGGAGAGTGTGGCGCATTTCATTAATCGTCTGGAGTTGATGCTCACCAGTTTCTTCCACTTGAGCCAAAGACTCGGAAGTTTCTTGCAGCTTATGTCGTAATCCGTCGAGATAATCCTGAATGGGTTGTAAAGCCTCTTGATAAAGATTCACACGACCCCAACATTCAGAGGTTGCTAGTCGCAGCGATAGCAAATTTGTTTCTATTTCCTGGGATTCTTGCTGCTTTTCATTTTGCTCTTGGGTTTGATTGTCAATCATTCCTTGATCCATCTCAATAGCAGCGCGTATCTGCTCGATGTCATATTCCAACTTTTGTAGTTCTTGCGACTGTTGTTGTCGCTGGGTTTTCATCTGTAATAATATCGGCGCAAAATCTATTTGATTACCTTCTTCAATCTGAGTAACAGTCTGCCCTTGTCGTCGCAAAAGGACATTTTCATGTTGCTTAATCAACTTCTGCCGTTGTAGCAAATTCCGGCGTTGCCCTACCAAAGTTTCGTTTAACATCTGATATAGGTCTTTTTCATCCGCCAGTTCCGTTTCCAAATTGACTTGATCTTTCTCGGCTGCTTCCTGAATCTGATTTTGCAGTTGGTCTATGGTTTCCTGCTTGTATGTCAGTTCTTGCTCCTGATCATGAACAAAGCTAGAATCCATTTCCAATTTATAATTCAAGTCTTGGATGACTTTTGTGAGTTCGTCTAAAGACATGCGTTCCAAAGCTTCTACATCAACTTGCTGGCTCAGACCAGCATCACCAGAAGTTGCGGCCAAAGAGCGAATTTGTTGATGTAACAGATCCTGTTGTTGTAACTGTTCCTGGATTATTTGAACATAATATTGCTTGCTGGCAAGAGTTGCAGTGTTCACTTTTAATTGAGCTTTTTGCTGTTCCAAAAAATCGCGTGCTTGTTGCCATGCGTTTTGGCGATCGCTTAAACTTTGCGATAATTGATCAATTTGTTCTTGCTGTTGAGCCGCTACAGTTCTTTGCTGCTCTAGTTTTTCCCAATGTGGATTTAAAATAGCTTGCTGGCTTTCGACTAGTTGCAAAGCTAGATTTAGGTGTTCCCTAACAGTTTCCGTGGATGCAACTCTATTAGACAAGCGCTCCAGTAACTCGCTCATCACCCGACTTTGCTCCGCATCTACAACCTTTCCCTGGAGGGAATCTGCTTGAAACTCCTCTAGGCGGCGTTGCTCGCCTCGCAAATGTTCCCAAGCTCCTTCTAGTTCCTGACGGTTACGTTCAACTTCTGCCTGTAACTGTGAAATCTGCTCGCGGTTAGTCTCAACTTCTTGTTGCTGTGACTCCAGACGCTGAAACTCTGACTCCATTTCTTGTAAATGTTCTAAGCGAGCCTCCATATCCATTTCACGGCGATTCATCTCCTGCGCCTGAAACGTTAGTGACTCTTTCCACTGATCAATTTCATCTTCCTTGAGCTTAAATTTTTCCAACTGACGGGAAAAATTTTGCAAAATGTTGACCAATGGCCTTCCAGCCTCTTGAATCCTCTGCACTTGACGATTCGGATTCATTTCCACTAGTACCTAGTGCGCCATCATTTAATTTACTAGCGTCCTCAGCGCTAATTGCTTCTTCCGACACAGTACTCCAATTCTGGTCGGTTCGCTGACACGCTAGCAGTTTCAGTTCGGTTTTAGCTCCACCACCGAGTAAGCCGCCTTTCTGTTTTTGTACTTCTGCTAAATACAGCACACCGCTTGTCCTCTTGTGTACTTGATGTCCGTCTTAGGGTATATACCTGAGATAATACTGTTAATTGCCTTTATTTTACCTAACTTTCGGAAATAAAGACAGAGAAAACTATTTTTAGACGTAAAATAAATGTCTTGATATTTGTAGAAACAATTTGGGTATGCCCTTATATTTTGTACTGATGTCAGTGGTGATGACTTCCGTGTTACCACTAGGTTTAACAAAAAAGATTACAAAAGTTTACACTTTGTATCTAAATGTATTCTCTCCATGGGACTGGTTCTAAAGGAAATAAGATTTTATGTAATAATACCTGATTCATTGGCTAAAAAGTAGAAACTTAATGAGCAAATCTAACAGAAAATATGAATGGAATCATCAGGAGAGCCTTCAACTTAAATGCAGGGAAATTTAATTGAAATTGATATTCGCAGTATCCTGCAATTGATTTCGTTAGGACAGCGAACTGGACAACTTTTGGTGGAAGCCTGCTTTCACAATAGCGACAAACTCACAAATCACGAGACAGCCAGACATCACCATTCGTCGAACAGTGAAAAAAAATTTTGGTTCGTCTTCTTCCTCAACGGTCAAATTATCTACTCTCAACAAGGTGATACTAATTTGTCACGGATTGATGATTACTTACGTCATTACCGTGTCGAGACGCGACTTGATGAACAGCATCTGGCCTCTCTAGGTTCACAGAATGCACCAGAGTATGGCTATCTCTGGGCATTGTTAGAACGGAATATCATCGAACCCAAAGTAGGGCATAGTATTATCCACAGCTTGGTGTATGAGACAATATTTGACCTGCTGAGTTTACACCAGGGGAGTTTTATTTTTCGGCAGGGTGCGACGCTTACCCCGCAATTAACCAGCTTAGAAGTTGCCCCTTTAGTACACAAAGCCACACAGCAAATACCGATATGGAAACAGCTTTATCCACACATTCAGTCTTCTGAACAATTACCAATCCTAGCTGATTTAGTGCAACTACAATCTTCACTTCCAGGCACAACCATAAATAAGCTCCAGCATTGGGCCGATGGTAAGACAACCCTGCGTCAACTAGCTCGCCATCTTAACCGAGACATTTTGACAGTGGCCAAGGCTATATACCCATACGTACAACAGGGTTGGCTACAACTCGTATATTCAAATACGAATAATTTTTCGTCACACAGTGAACCTTCAGGAGTCGATGACAAGTACAAAGTGCGAGTAATATGTATTGATGATACCAAAACGATCTGTGAGACTGTAGAGCATATTTTAAAACAACAGGGATATGAAGCGATCGCTTTGACCAATCCCCTAGAGGCGATCAGTCTGATATTTCAACTCCAGCCAGATTTAATCTTATGTGACATTGCCATGCCGAAATTGGATGGTTACGAGATTTGTGCCATGTTGCGGCACAGTAGCGCCTTTCAAAATATCCCGATTATCATGCTAACTGGTAAAGACCAATTTATAGATCGAGTCAGGGCAACAATGGTGGGAGCGACGGATTATTTAACCAAGCCCTTTGGGGATACGGAGTTACTCATGCTCGTAGAAAAATATATAAACGTACAGTCTTATCTAAGGACACCAACAAAATGTCATACTTATTGATTCCATAAAATCTGAGGCAAAAGATGTTATCACAGAATCATCTGACTCAAGTACCAAGTTACTATCTAATACATTAGTGAAACAATAAAATTAATTTATACACTAAATATTTGCGGGGGATCAGGGAATGTTCCAACAAGGAACGTCTACATCAAGAGGTAGATAGGCATTTATGAGTATAGTTCTGATTGTGGAAGACAGTATCGCACAACGGGAGATGATTACAGACCTCCTGAAAGCAAGTGGTTTAATAGTTACCCATGCCAATGACGGAGTAGAAGCATTGGAGGCGATTCAAACTGCCCCTCCTGATTTAGTGGTGTTGGATATTGTGATGCCCCGGATGAACGGCTATGAACTGTGTCGTCGATTAAAATCCAACCCGAAAACCCAAAATGTCCCTGTGGTGATGTGTTCTTCTAAAGGTGAAGAATTTGATCGCTACTGGGGTATGAAGCAAGGTGCGGATGCTTACATCGCCAAACCGTTTCAACCAACCGAATTGGTGGGAACAGTCAAACAACTGCTGCGAGGATGAAAACGATATGGTCAGCAAACCGGACTTTTTAAGTGGTAGTGGTCAAGATCAGTTTCGGCCAGAACTGCAAGTAGAAAGTCCTGAAGGTGAATTACATTTGCGGTTTTATATTCCTTCAGATCAGGAATTTGCACTACCAGCCACTGGTATCCGAGAGGTCATGGAACTAAGTCCAGATCGAATTACCCCGATTCCTAATGCTTCTCCTTTACTTTTGGGTACTCTAAATTTACGAGGTCGAGTAATTTGGGTGGCTGACTTGGGACAATTCCTGGGTGAGGTAACCGCATTAAACACAGATAGAGCCGAAATTCCGGTGATTGCGATTGAAGAGCAAGACACCATCGTGGGTTTAGCGGTAGAAAAAATTGGTGGTATGGACTGGCTGGATATCCAGCATTTAATGCCACCAACTAATTTACCAGATACTATGACTCCGTTTTTACGTGGAGAGTGGTTAATAAATGGTAGTAATAAAAGAGCGTTAAGACTGCTTGATCAAATGGCAATTTTGCGGAGTGCGAGGTGGGCAGGATGAAATTGGGAGGGAGCAAATGGCAGCTAGTTTAAACGATTATCTAGATTCATATAATCAGGCTTGTACAGCCTATGCACAACAAAAGTATGAAGTTGCCGCCACTTTAGTTGACGAAGTGGTGCAGAACGTACCAGATGACGCTAATTGCCATTTGTTACGGGGTCATATCTACTACGTTTTGCAGCAGTACGACGTTGCACAACAAGAGTACGAAAAAGTTTTACAGCTGTCTGATGATCAAGAAATTGTTGGTTTTGCCAATAATGGCTTAGAAAGTATCAATCAATACCAACAAGCATCAGAGTCAGGCATTGGTACTGAAGCAATTCATCAGCTAGAGACAATAAATATTACAGAAATTTCTGATCATCTCAAGTCTGATATCCCAGAATTAGAAGATTTGGGGATGTTCGCTGACTTGGATAGCAACAGCTTGGAATTGGATGCCTTGGAAGAGCTTCAGTCATCTATAGATGTGCCAGAACTATCCTCAAGCAATCCATTTGAGATGCCCTCGGACAGTATTTCATTCAATCAAACATCAGATTCAAGCGCATCTTTGAGCGCCGATCCTTTTGCTTTGAATCCAAATCAAAGCGGGACAGAATCTCATGCCAATAGGGAAAATGAGCAAGTCGAACTAGATTTACCCGTTTTCTGGCAACAAGAGATTGCAGTAGAAAGCGTAGATGCGCCAGAAAATAGTAGTAATTTAGCAGATCCTGCCACAGAATACTCTCATGAAAATCCGTTAATTTATGATGAAAATGTAAAAGATACAACTTTTGCAGAAGTTAATTTTTCCATGAGCAATAGTTTGGAAACTACTCCGGAAATTTCGACTGAAGACCCTGATAAAGAGTCAAATTTGGAAAAATTTGACCCCGAAACAAATAGCCAGGAAGACGAAACTTTACTGATGAGGCAGGAGAATCTCAAACTGGATGCGCGCGAAACCAATGATTTGAGTCATAATTTTTCAGATGATTTTTCTCAATCAGACTCTAATAATTGGTTAGAAAAAATAGCAGATGAAGAAACATCCTCAAGTTTAAATGGTAGTTACTCGCCAAGAGACCAGCATATTGCTAGTAATGGTACGGTAGATATCAGTAACTTTGATGATGATAGTTTTGATTTTGAGGCCTTTAAATCTGCTTTTGGCTCTGATGAAGATACAAATAGTTTACTAAAGGGCGAAAATTCTCAGACTAATATCGAGTTTTTAGATAACTTTGATGAATTTGATGATTTAGGTAAAATTCCCGGATTTGACTTAACAGAAGCAAATTCTGGCTTTGATGATGTGACTATGCTTTCGGGTTCATTAGACAGTAGTGGGAACTTACAAGGTAAAAACACGGGATCTAACCCTAAACAAGAACCTCAAGAACGGGACGATGAACTGTTTTCTATTACCGGCTCAGGTAATGGTGAACAAGAAGCAGTGCCGATTTTTACTGAAAAAAATGTCTCGAAGCTAGAACCCAATGTTAGCGTTGAGCAAGGTTGGCTAGCACCTTTAGAGAATGCCTCTCTAGATGTGAAACCTTGGTTTGTTGCTGGCACAGTTGGCATTTTCTCCGCTTTAGTTGTAGCTACAGTTAGCTTCACAACTACCAACTTTTCGCCACCTGAACAACGGGAATCAGTCAGGAATACAGGCTGGGCGATGTCACTGGCTGCGGGTATTGCAGGTTTCGGTACAGCAGCCTTTATGGGCAATCTGACACTCAAGCAAGTTCGCCGCACTACCCAGGATCTGCAAGCTCAGTTTGATGCAGTCCGCCAAGGTAATCTGAATGTGCAAGCCACGGTGTATTCCGAAGATGAATTAGGGCGCTTGTCTACGGGCTTTAATGAAATGGCGCGGGTAATTTTTAGAACTACATCCGATGCCCAACGCAAAGCTGATGAACAAGAAGAAGCTAAAGAAAACCTGCAACGCCAAGTGATTCGCCTGTTAGACGATGTAGAAGGCGCTGCTAGAGGTGATTTGACAGTTCAAGCCGAAGTGACAGCAGACGTGCTAGGAGCCGTTGCCGATGCCTTTAATCTGACAATTCAAAACCTCCGGGATATTGTTCAACAAGTAAAAGTGGCAGCAAAGGAGGTAACACAAGGTGCAACTAATTCCGAAACATTTGCCAGAGCCTTATCGAGTGATGCTTTGCGACAAGCAGAAGAGTTAGGAATAACTTTAAATTCGGTACAGGTAATGACTGACTCGATTCAACGGGTAGCAGAAGCAGCACGAGAAGCGGAAATTGTGGCTGGTGATGCCAGTGCGATCGCACTCAAAGGTGGCGAAGCAGTGGAAAATACCGTAGCAGGGATTTTAGAAATTCGCGAAACTGTAGCGGAAACTACCCGCAAGGTGAAGCGATTAGCGGAATCTTCTCAAGAAATTTCTAAAATTGTGGCCTTAATTTCTCAGATTGCCTCTCGTACCAATTTACTCGCACTCAACGCCAGTATTGAGGCGGCAAGAGCTGGTGAAGCCGGACGTGGGTTTGCCATTGTGGCAGATGAAGTCCGTCAACTAGCAGATAAATCTGCCAAATCCTTAAAGGAAATTGAACAGATTGTCATGCAAATCCAGAGCGAAACCGGCTCAGTTATGACCGCAATGGAAGAAGGTACACAACAGGTAATTAAAGGTACTAAATTGGCAGAAGAAGCCAAGCGATCGCTGGAAAATATCATTCAAGTAGCGAATCGTATTGATACTCTAGTGCGCTCCATTACCAGCGACACAGTAGAACAAACAGAAACTTCCCGTGCCGTCGCCCACGTTATGCAATCGGTGGAACTCACAGCCCAAGAAACTTCCCAGGAAGCCCAGCGCGTTTCAGGCGCACTACAGCTTCTAGTCGGTGTTTCCCGTGACTTGATCTCCTCCGTAGAACGTTTCCGCGTGGAAACCCTCGAATCCAAGTAATTAATTAGTCATTAGACATTGGTCGATGACCACTCAGTACTCAGAACTCAGCACTCAGAACTTTTATTATGCTGCCGGAACAACAACAGCGGATTTTAGGTTATTTCATAGAAGAAGCCAGAGACCATCTGAATACGATTGAGCAGGGGTTAATGAATCTTCAAAGGACCCTGAACGACCCGGAAATGGTCAATGAAGTTTTCCGGGCGGCTCATTCAATCAAAGGAAGCGCAGCTATGTTGGGGCTGAATAGTATTCAGCACACCTCTCACCGTCTGGAAGATTGTTTTAAAGTTCTTAAAGAACATCCGGTTCAGGTTGATCAAAAGTTAGAATCTTTATTTCTCGGTGTATCTGATACCCTCAAGGTGCTATTAGAACATTTGAGTGGGCCATTCGGTCTGTCAGAAGATGCTGCTAATACTCTGATGCTAGAAACTGAGCCGGTGTTTAAATGGCTATATGAACATTTGGAACTACTAGTACAACAAAACAATAGTGGAGTAGTCAATAACAATACCACAACAGAAATAGAACCCCATCAGGAGGATAGAGTTAGCACACTCACTGACTTATTCTTGCTCCGAGATATTCCTGACGAGGAAGAAGACACCGCCAGGACATCGACACAATTACCCCTGTCTGTAGTATCTTCAGAAGCACATTCGTTCTTAACCGCCCCAGTACGTGACCATTGGGATGAATTTCAAACCCAGGTGTTACAAGCACTGCGGGAAATGTTGCAACTGTTTAAGCAAAAGACAACACCTGAATCTCGGCAAAATCTTCAGCGATGTTGTCAGCAGTTAGTCCAACTTGGCCAGACTTGGAATTTGCCTCATTGGTGTAGATTATGTCAAGCCGCAGCAAATGCGATCGCTAATCCAGAAAATTCCTATCTCACCCTAGCCAAAATTATCATTACCGAAATTAAACAAGCCCAAGAATTGGTTCTGCAAAACAGAGACACCGAGATTGCAACTAGTCAGCAATTAGCAGCGCTCTTGAACTTGCCAGAACTTGAGTTGTTACAGTCTCAAGATTTGCTGGCTCACCAGCCTGCATCTGTAGCAGATGAGGAATTGTTTTCGAGTCCAGATAATTTGCTCAGTCAGCAGCCGACTATTCTACAGTCAACAGATAGCATAAGTAGCCTCACTGAACTATCCGAGCAACTTCAACCAAGTCAAGATATTTCAGTAGCAGCAGAAAACCCTGTTCCTACAACCGCTCGGACTCAGATGTTCTTCTTAGGTAGTGAAGAAGACACATATATGAGTAATTTTGGACAAAATGGCCCTGAAGTAGGATTAGCTGAGTTAAATACCCTAGCTGACTTATTTGCAGGTGACACTCCCGAACTAGATGAAACTTGGCAACAAGAAGAAGTTTTAGACGTTAGCGCCGCCAGTGAATTAGGGATAGATTTTGGTGACAACGATACAGAAGATGTTGATCACGATTTAGCTGATTTTCTATCTTTTGATGCAGACAACAGCGACAATGCACAGCAAATCAGTCTCACTAAAACAGAAGATTTAAACATATTATTTGGCAGCAATTTTGCCGAAACAGAGCATCAAGACCAGCAAGAGCAACCAATATTGGCGGCTACTTCCAGCGAAGCACAGGATTCTGTGGTAAATGATTTTATAGATGATTCATCAGCACTAACAATAGATGATCAGGAATTACTAACCACAGGCGAAGTAACTCAACCAAAACAAATATCTTCTAACCAAGAAAGCAGCTTTGATGACTTGTTCTCAGCAACAGATAATGGAGATATAGAGGAGATTTTACCAGATAATTATGTAGAATCAAAACCGAATAACATCCAGCCAGAATCTTTAACTTTAGATGGTTTGTTTGATGATTTTAATGATGATCAACAACTGTCTAACAATCAGTCAGAAGTTAGTGACTTATTTGATATCACACCTGCGACACAAATAGAATTTACTCAGACAGAAGAGAATTTAAACGACTTTTGGAACCAAGAAACAGCAACAACAGAAGCAGCGGAAACTATGCCGTTACTTGAGCAGGATGTGGCTAAAGCTTTAGAGGAGAGTTTGTTGGCGGCGGCTTCTGGTGATATTTTTGGCAACATTGAAGAGTTTATACCCACAATCTCAACAAGTATAGAAGATGATGATCTCACCTTTTATGAGCAAGATTTAATCTTGCCATCAGATACTGCTGATGGATATGATTTATTTGCAGATTTAGCAGCATTCAATTCCATATCTCCGACTGATGATGACGATGAGGAATTGACTCTACAGGAAATTGGTGGCTTTTCTCAAGAGCCAGAGGCGTTAGATATTACCCCAGAATTTACAAAAGAGCCGCCCCCGCCAGCTTCTGTAGATTCTCCCCCAGTATTTGCTGATTTGGCAGTTGGTTTATTTGATAATCTCGCTGAAAGTCCGCAAGTTATCGGCTCAGAAATAGCCCAGACAGATGAATTAGATTTAACTGATGTTCAACTTGATGATGCTGATAGTTTGGTTGAGGATGACGACTTATTCGCTGAAAGTCCGCAAGTTATCGGCTCAGAAATAGCCCAGACAGATGAATTAGATTTAACTGATGTTCAACTTGATGATGCTGATAGTTTGGTTGAGGATGACGACTTATTCGCTGAAAGTCCGCAAGTTATCGGCTCAGAAATAACCCAGACAGATGAATTAGATTTAACTGATGTTCAACTTGATGATGCTGATAATCTGGTTGAGGATGACGACTTATTCGCTGAAAGTCCGCAAGTTATCGGCTCAGAAATAGCCCAGACAGATGAATTAGATTTAACTGATGTTCAACTTGATGATGCTGATAGTTTGGTTGAGGATGACGACTTATTCGCTGAAAGTCCGCAAGTTATCGGCTCAGAAATAGCCCAGACAGATGAATTAGATTTAACTTATGTTCAACTTGATGATGCTGATAATCTGGTTGAGGATGACGACTTATTTGCTGAAAGTCCGCAAGTCATCGGCTTAGAAATAGCCCAGACAGATGAATTAGATTTAACTGATGTTCAACTTGATGATGCTGATAATCTGGTTGAGGATGACGACTTATTCGCTGAAAGTCCGCAAGTCATCGGCTCAGAAATAGCCCAGACAGATGAATTAGATTTAACTTATGTTCAACTTGATGATGCTGATAATCTGGTTGAGGATGACGACTTATTTGCTGAAAGTCCGCAAGTCATCGGCTTAGAAATAGCCCAGACAGATGAATTAGATTTAACTTATGTTCAACTTGATGATGCTGATAGTTTGGTTGAGGATGACGACTTATTCGCTTCAGAAACAAGTTTAGATAGAATTTCTCCAGAAGATTTAGAATTACAACAGTTTGAAGCTGAATTAGAGTTTGCAGATGTTGATATTAACTCTGGGTTGGCGGTTGATGTTGATATTACGCCAGCCACTGATTTAGTTGATGATTTATTCGCCGCCGCAACTGAGCAGCCAGCAGTAAATCCCGAAGAATTATTAGTAAATGATATTGCCGAAAGTTTAGTAGTAGCCCTAGATGATCGTCCAAACGAGTTGCATCTAGAAGATGGGGAAATATTCGGGGAGACAGCAGATTTATCAGATGATCTGTGGAACACAGATTCAATGTTACCAAACCAAGAATTAGCCCAAAGCGAAAATGCTAATTTTGTTTTGTCGGCAGAGGAGGTAATATCAGTAACTTCCCCAACAGAGGCTATTTCAGAAAATGAGACTTATCTCCAAGATGAATTTTCTGAGTTAGAAGCATTGTTAGAAGAGGAAACAACAGTCAGTTCCCCTGCTAGTTCAATGCCAGAAGAAGATTTTGCCTCTCTGGAAGCTTTGCTGAATCCTAGCGACGATGAAGAAGTAACAGTATCTAATGAACAGCCATCCTACACACCACAATTTGAACTAACCACTCGCCAAATTGCCAGCAATTCCATTGCATCAGCAGATGTGGATGATGAATTTAGCGATTTGGAGAAATTGCTTGCAGAAGCAGATCAAACGATATCCCACTCACCACCGGTCAAACCAAAATCGCTGATCAGCAAAATCTCCCGTTCTTCAGATCGTCTGACTGCTAGATTTGAAGAAACAATGAAAGTGCCAGTGAAGCAGCTGGACGATATGAGCAATTTAGTTGGGGAGTTGGTGGTTAATCGCAACACTTTAGAACAGGATCATGAACGGCTGCGGCAATCTTTAGATAATTTGCTGGTTCAGGTACAACATCTGTCAGATGTAGGAGCCAGGATGCAGGAATTGTATGAGCGATCGCTATTAGAAGCTTCTCTTCTGGCCAGTCGCACAGCCAAAGAACCTAAAGAAATTAAAGAAACTAACGCGAACAATTATGATTCTCATACAGATATGGGTTTCAGTGAGTTAGAAATGGATCGCTTCACTCCTTTTCACACGCTATCCCAAGAAATGATTGAATTTATTGTGCGGGTGCGTGAGTCGGCGAGTGATATTGACTTTGTAACTGAAGAAAGCGAAAGAGTAGCGCGACAGTTCCGCCAAGTGACAACCCAGCTACAAGAGGGACTCACACGAGCGCGAATGGTGCCTTTTTCCCAAACAATTGATCGCTTGCGGCGAGGAGTGCGCGACAACGCGATCAAATATGGTAAACAAGTCAATTTGGTGATTGAAGGCGGAGATACTTTGATTGACAAGATGATTTTAGATCATCTCACCGATCCGTTGACTCACATGCTCAACAATGCGATCGCTCACGGGATTGAAACGCCAGATATCAGGAAAGCAGCTGGTAAACCACCCGTAGGATACATTACGATTCGTGCCTTCTACCAAGGGAACCAAACGGTGATTTCCGTCGGTGATGATGGTGCTGGAATCGACCCAGAACGAATCAAGACAAAAGCAGTTCAGCTGGGTATGCTGACAGCCGAGCAAGCAAAATCAATTTCGCGTCTGGAAGTCTATGACTTGCTATTTCAACCGGGTTTTAGTATCAAAGACAAAGCAGATGAGATTTCCGGCCGTGGCGTAGGAATGGATGTAGTACGTTCCGAAATTAGCGAAATTCGCGGCATAGTCAACACAAATTCGACTATCAGTGAAGGAACTACCTTTACTATTCGTTTACCATTGACATTGAGTATTTGCAAGGCTCTATGCTGTGTCTCCGATAAAGCCCGGATTGCTTTCCCGATGGACGGGGTGGAAGATACCCTAGATATCCCGCTAAAAAGTATCCAACATCACGCCGATGGACAATCATATATTTCTTGGCGCGATAAATTACTGCCCTTCCGACCGTTGAAAGAACTGTTAACCTTCAATCGTCAGCTGAGTTGCGGTAATGTTTATGGTGGGAACCGCGATGATGATATGGTCTCAGTTGTGGTAGTGCGATCGGGAAATACCTTAATTGCCTTACAAATTGACCTAGTGCTGAGTGAGCAAGAAATTGTGATCAAGCAATTTGAAAGCCCCGCACCCAAACCGATAGGTGTGGCTGGTGCTACCGTCTTGGGTGATGGCCGGATTATGCCCATCGCTGATGTTCTAGAAATTATCGACATCTTCCAAGGACGGATTTCTAAACACAATGGTAGTAAACTTTGGCAGCAACAAGACCCCAATCTACCAGAAAGCACAGTAGAAAAAATTGACCCCACAGTGCTGATTGTTGATGACTCAATTACAGTGAGAGAGTTACTCTCGCTGACATTTAACAAAGCTGGTTATCGCGTTGAACAGGCACGTGATGGACAGGAAGCTTGGGACAAACTTCGTTCTGGTCTACCTTGCGATATCGTCTTTTGCGACATTGAAATGCCCCGTTGCGACGGACTGGAGTTGCTCTCCCGCATCCAAAAAGATTCCAACCTCAACCACCTACCCATTGCCATGCTCACCTCACGAGGTGCAGACAAACACCGACAAATGGCTATTCAACTCGGTGCTAGTGGCTACTTTACCAAGCCCTATCTCGAAGAAGCTTTACTCGAAGCCGCAGTGCGAATGCTGTCAGGCGAAAAATTAGTCACTGCTTAAGGGACTTTTAAATCAAAAAACACTAGTTAAGGGACAAAAGAAGTTAAACTGTGTATTCATTGAAAATTTTTTTAATCCTGATTTGATGCCTGAGAAGATTGCGATCGCTCTATTTCTGGTATAACTTTGGCAGGGAGGCTGCGATGCCTACGATACCAAGTCGCCCCACTGACTAGCATTCCTGTTAAAGTTAAAGCACCAATAAGAGGTAGGATGTCTCCAGTTCTCAAAGCTTTTAATCCGGTGCTTCCTAGCATCACAAAGGGTAAAACGCCAGGAATTGTGCCTAAAATTGTACCGATGAGATAATCTTTGAAACTAATTGAAGTTAAACCCGCAGAAAAATTAACTAAGCCATAGGGAATAATCGGTAATAGGCGAATAGCAAACATATAAAATATTCCCCCTTGTCGCATTTCTGCATCCATCGCTTGCCATCGTCCAGTTAGTTTTTTGGCGACCCAATTTCGACCAATTGTGCGAGTAAAAGTAAAGGCGATCGCGGCTGCTATAATTGCGGCAATACTCGTCCAAATTGTTCCTAACCATGGACCAAAAATTGCCCCTCCGGTCAAATTTAAAGCCGTTGAGGGGAGGATGAGAATTGTGGCTAATATATAAACAAAGATATAAATAATTGGAGCCAAAATGCCAGCTTTTTGTAACCATATTTGTATTTGTTCAGGGCCAAGACCTCCCAGGACATAAACGGCTATGGCTGTAGCAAAAATGCAAATTAGAGTTAGAAAAATGATGCCTTTTTTAAATTTAAACATTAATTAATTTTTAATCCTTTATTTTAAAATAAATCAGATTTTTATTGAAAATTACAACTTGATAAAATTGCATAATTTAATTTATTTAGAATTGACTACTTTTGCCTCGGCTTCTGGGGATGAACTTTGTTGAGAAACCGCATCAAAGCCATAACAATCTCGCACTAGGTAAAGAGGTCGTCTTTTGACTTCATCATGAACCCGACCAAGATATTCACCAATAATTCCTAATGTTAAAAGTTGAATTCCTCCTAGAAATAAAACAGCAACCATCAAAGAGGCATATCCTGGAACATCAATCCCGAAACGCAGAGTGCGAACAATCAGAAAAAAACCGTATATAAAAGCCAGCAAAGAGATAAAAAATCCCAGGTAACTCCAGATTTTTAACGGAACAGAACTAAAAGAGGTAATTCCTTCTAATGCCAAATTCCACAGTTTCCAATAATTCCATTTGGTTATACCTTGAAAACGGGGAAGACGATCATATTCTATTAAAGTTTGTTTAAATCCCACCCAAGCAAATAAACCCTTCATAAAACGATGAGTTTCTGGAATTTGTTTTAATGCTTCTACCACTCGTCGATCCATTAATCGAAAATCACCTGTATCGCGAGGAATTTCTACTGATGTCATCTTTTCAATCACTCGGTAAAAAGCATTAGCGGTGATTTTTTTTAGCCAACTTTCACCTTGGCGCGATCGCCGTTTACAATAAACTACATCATAACCTTCACGCCACTTTTCAATCAATTCTTGAATTAATTCAGGTGGGTCTTGTAAATCAGCATCAATCGGAATCACAGCCTCACCTGTGGCATATTCAATTCCCGCAGTTAAAGCAATTTCTTTGCCAAAATTGCGGGAAAAGTTGACAACTTTAATCGCTGGATTACGATGATGATGTTCAATTAAATGCTTGAGTGTATGATCTCGACTACCATCATTTACACAAACAATTTCATATTTTAAATTGAGGGGATCAAGTACCGTTACTAATCGTTCAAACAGAGAGTCAAGGTTGAGTTCCTCGTTATAACAAGGAATAACAACAGAGATCACGACCGAATTAGGTTCTGAAAACATATAGTAATCCGCTTTGATTTTTAAACTTACTTGCGTAGGTGGGGAGTGGGGAGTGGGGAGTGGGGAGTGGGAAAAAGCCATTTTGAGTTGTATTGATGTTCAGAAATCAAGTAGGAGTCCTATATTTATCTCTATTAAGGGATTAGACCAACGTTCTCGAAGCTGCTTAATTTAGGCATTAACCCACTTCTGACTTAGCTCGACTTTATCTAAAATTAATAACTCAGTTTTTTGTATATGGCAAAAACCCTAGCTTTTTAGTGAATCTTGGTAAAACCAAAAATCTCAAACTACGGCTCCACTTAGGTTTTAGCCTTAGCAACCTGTTGACAGCAGGTACTGACTGTTTTGCAGACGCGATCGCATGGCGAAACAATTGATCAAATCTAGGTTTGGTGAGATATCAACTCGTTATCGCCTACGCATTGTGGATTTTTTAAGGCTGTGGTTGAGTTAGGGCTGCAAAACCTGAGACTATATCGAGGAGTTCTGCGGTAATAAAACTTTGGAGTGGGCGGCGATAGTCGGCGTTCAGGTCTAATAAGCGTTCTGCGATATTTTTTTCCGCAGCTTGCATTGAGGACAGGCGACTGGCGTTTTCACTAGCTAGGGATTCGGCAAAAGCCCGGTATCAAGCTATGAACAAATATTGGCGGATTAATGCTGAAAATAGGTGAAAAAATCGCGCATCAATCACACTACCGCGAACAGAAACAACCTTGATCACAAAGATTAAATTTTTTCCGTCGCGCCCAACATCTGTAAAAGTTTATCGACATTATCAATATCCCCAACAATGCGCCGAATCGGTTGCGGCCAAACCTTAACCAGAGTCGGAGTTGCCGAAACTTGGTCAATTTCCGCCTGTTCGGGATTTGTTAACACATCAATAACTTTCATTGTGTAAGGATACCCCAGCGATCGCTCTAAAAGTCCATGCAGATTCTGAAGAATTCTTTCCGTGTTTGCACTATGTCCAGCCACAAACAGCCGTAAAACATAACAATCAGTTTTTAGCTGTAACTTTTGCGTAGGTATAACGGGGGGATAATACTGAGGTTTCGATTGGGAACAGTCCAAATCCACAATTAAATCATGGTCTTCCCAAAGTTGGGGAAAAGTCGAGCGATAAGTAGTTAATACCATGCGATCGCACAAACCCTCTTGCCAAGGTGCGGGTTGCCAAACTAACTCAGTGCCAAAAATAGCATTAAGTACAGCCTGATGGCGGATTACAGCTGGATATGCTTCCGCAAAAGTTCGGACTTGATGCGTATGTGGATCTAACCAATGATCAATAGTTGCCGTATAACAAGGAACTAAAAAGTGTGGCGGTTCTGGTAAATCTAAGATTTCCTGTAAAGCAGCACACAAATGTAAATGCCATCGACCCTGTTTATTAGGGTCGATGCAGTAAATTAAATCTCCTCCTGGTGTAAAAAGGGCAATACCTTTGAACAACTGGGGCTTAGATAGTTTATCTGTGATCAAGGCAGTTACAGGGTTGAGGGAAAATAAAAGTTAAAAAAATCGGTTTTTACCCCCTATTGTACCTAAACTCGTCCTCGAAGAAACTGTGCCATTTCGTTAGGAGTTGGCGACATTTCCAAAGCCGTTTCTTCTGTAATCCGACCTTCGTGGTAGAGATTAAGCAAAGACTGATTCATCGTAATCATTCCGTCAAAGCCGGCTTGCTTCATCAGACTCAGTAATTTCATCATACTTACCATCTTTGATCCATTCTTTGATCGCCTCAGTATTGATCAGGATGTCGTGGAATGCTGCCCGTTTATTATCCGTGGTGCGGCACAAACCTTGAGCAATGACTGCCACTAAAGACTCAGAAATTGCCACCCTTATGGGATCTTGTTCTTCGCCTGAGTAAAGATTGAGAATCCGCTCAATAGTTTTCACCGCACTATTGGTGTGTAGGGTTCCCATGACCAAGTGACCAGTTTGAGCCGCTTTCAGGGCAGTATTGACTGTTTCTTTATCGCGCATTTCCCCCACCAGAATCAAATCTGGGTCTTCACGTAAAGCTGCTTTTAAAGCGTTGTCAAATTTCCGGGTGTGCATTCCCACTTCCCGTTGCTTGACTAAGGATTTGCGGCTTTGGTGGACAAATTCAATCGGGTCTTCAATAGTGATGATATGTTTCGCCATCTCTCTATTGATATAGTCAATCATGGCCGCCATTGTCGTTGATTTACCAGAACCAGTTGGCCCAGTCACTAAAATCAACCCTTTGTGGTAGTGGCAAATATCCCGAAGAATTGTCGGTAATCTCAACTGTTCCATAGACAAGATTCTCAGGGGAATTAACCGCAGCACCATTGCATAGCCTTTGAGGGAGCCAAAAACATTAATCCTGACGCGGGCAAAGTCGTACTGAGTTGCACCATCAAATTCTAGATGTTCTTGAAAATGCTTAATTTCTGCCTCTGTCAACACCTCCCGCAGCCAACTCATAAATGTCTCTAAATCTGTTTCTGGATAATCCGTCACCTGAATTTCTCCTCGGTTGCGGAAACGGGGGATTTCACCTACTCCCAAATGAAGATCAGAATATTCCAAATCATAGGCTTCTCTAATAATCTGCGCTAATGTCAGCGACGGAGTGCTAGGGCTAGCTTTGACAGTTAGAGAATTAGTCATCGGTGGGGGACTACCTGGACGATGGCTGGAACTCCTATGTGGTGACATATCCAAGGTTTGTGTAGACTGGCGTTGTGTCACGAAGGATGGCGGCGGGGGCGGCATTGGCGGCACGTTCCGGGAAGCAGCAGGATTTGAATCTGTTGGCAACTGTGATTCTGTCATATAACTTTAAAATGTGGAATTTATCAACTGAAATCAGGGGAAAATCTCTTGTGGTTGGTTGCTCTGAATGGCGTGACAAGTGGACTAAAAATTTCCAGCCCACAATCGGGTTAAATTATATTTTTCATACTGGGATTTTTTTCGCCTCAAAATAAGATTTTCAATTTCTGCTCATATAGACTTGTTTAACACACTAAGTCCATTCAAGTCCTACAGTATATATAGCTATAATTGCAAGTAAATTTTTACACTAAATTTACTGAATAAAATTTTTTGGTATCAAGCACATACATAAATAGATAGCAAGATTAACAAAGACAAATTTTTCAGACTTTTATGAGAATTATGAGAATAGGGGGCAGTTTTTATAAGAAGTGTTAAGCAAATCTGAATTTTAGAGTGGGAAACGCACTTGTAGAGCAACGCCCTATTACCCTCTATCCCTAAAGATAGATGCCATAAACTAGCTCGCAAATTAAATGTGAAGTTGACGTTACATTCACAGGTACAAAAAATCAAGTGTAAACTTTAGTAAAGAAATGCTCATTTTATGAAAAGGGTTTTATATACTGAAACTTCGATTGAAAGATTCAGTTAACTCGTTAGAAGCGATATATGACTGAGATAAAAACCTTGCTGTATATTTTTGGGAGGAAAAGTCATGGTTTCGGCTCAAAGCTCTAATCTAGGAAAGACCTACTCCTTGATGATGATCAAAAGTTTTTTGATTTGGACTTTCACATTGGCAGTGTGCTTGCTGGTTGTCGGTTTTCCATTAGTCTTTGTAATGGCTACGGTCGGATGCTTGTTGTCAATTGTGTTGCAATCTGTAATGCCTGTTAGTGCAGTTTTGCTTGTTTCAGGCGGTTTAATCATGTTTAACGTTCTGGCAGTAATGATCGCTGCTGGCGTGTTGACTTTCAAGGGCATACACCCGAACGAAGTTAAGTGGTTGAGCTGGTTAAATGGAGAAGCTGAACAAATGCAGACTTCTGTATATGCTGCTTGTCCTTTAACTTGTGACATTGAGGTATAGTTCATCCTGCTTCATCCGACAAACAGAGCATCTGCCCGGTTAAGCCGGGTTTTTTCATATTTTGATTTTTGGTAATCAGAATCCCGCTATCTTCAAGATACCGGGATTTTAAAATTGGCAACTTTTCCAACTTAATTAAATAGGATTAATATAGTTTGTAGTGAGTGCTTTAGCGCTCAGGTTTAGAGTTTGCCAAGCAACATCGACCTATTACATAGTTTTGTGTATTTATATTTTTAAAAGAAATGACTATTAAAAAGAAAATTTGCATTATTTTGGGGACACGACCGGAAGCAATTAAACTGGCTCCAGTCATTCAAATATTTCAACAGTCGCCCAAATTTGATTTACAGGTAATTTTAACTGGACAGCATCGGGAGATGGTTGAGCAAGTGATGCAGTTGTTCCACCTCAAGGCTGATGATGATCTAGAAATTATGCAGCCTCAGCAAAGTTTAAATGATATTACTTGCCGCAGCTTACAGGGATTAGAAGCATTATTCCAAAAAAGTCAGCCGGATTTAGTCATAGTCCAGGGAGACACTACCACAGCTTTTGCCGCAGCTTTGGCAGCTTTTTATCAAAAAATTCCTGTTGGTCATGTAGAAGCGGGGTTAAGAACTGATGACTTATTTAATCCCTATCCAGAAGAAGCCAATCGGCGGTTGATTTCTCAACTGACGCAGTTACATTTTGCGCCAACGCCTTGGGCGGCGGAGAACTTACAACGTTCTGGGGTTTTGGGAGAAATTCACATCACAGGTAACACCGTCATTGATGCACTATTAAATGTAGCTGCAAGTAAACCCGCCTGTAATGTACCCGGGTTAGATTGGAATTCATCTCGCACATTGTTAGCCACAGTCCATCGGCGGGAAAATTGGGGAGAACCACTGCAAGCGATCGCTCAAGCATTTTTACAGATATTAGATAAGTTTTCTGATACAGCTTTACTGTTACCATTACACCGTAACCCCACAGTCAGACAACCATTACAGGCGTTGTTAGGAAATCATCCGCGTATCTTTTTGATTGAGCCGTTAGATTATAGCGAACTAGTGGGAGCCATTGAGCGATCGCATTTCTTATTAACTGATTCAGGTGGTTTGCAAGAAGAAGCCCCTAGCCTGGGAAAACCAGTATTGGTTCTCAGAGATACTACAGAAAGGCCAGAGGCTGTGACTGCGGGTACAGCTAAACTTGTGGGAACTACAACCCAAAACATTGTTCAAGCTGCGGGTGAGTTGCTCAGTAACCCCAACGCCTATCAAGCAATGGCAAACGCCATAAATCCTTATGGAGATGGTCATGCAGCCGAACGGATCTTAGAAATTGTGCAAAATTATTTTTAAGTTCTAAAAATTGCACTGCGAGTTTGGGGTCCAACAATGCCATCAACGCGTAAATGATTCCGCGCCTGAAATTCTCGGACTATGCGAGTAGTAGTAGGGCCATAATACCCAGTTGGTTGGATATTTAAAGCTCTTTGAACTTCCGTCACCGCCGAACCACGAGATCCCGAACTCAGAATAACTGGACCACCCGTACCACTTTGGTTGCCATTTCTAAAAATTGCACTGCGAGTTTGGGGGCCAACAATACCATCAACAAGTAAATTATTCCGCGCCTGAAATTGTCGGACTACGCGGGTAGTGGTAGGTCCATAATATCCAGTTGGTTGCACACCCAAAGCTCTTTGAACTTCCGTCACCGCCGAACTGCGAGATCCTAAACTCAGATTAACTGTTCCACCTGTACCGATAGGAGTAATTCTTGTGACAGGGCGATTATTTGGTGTACTGCCAACCCATCTCGCAGAAACGAATCTATTGGGGGACAGCCGAGCGAAACCATTGATAATTTCCGTAGTCTGTATTTGGGTACGATTAGGAAGACAGTCCACAATTCGGGAGTTGAGGTTGGCATCTTCGCGGACACGTAGACAACTACCGTTAGTGATTACATAAGATGTTGAAGCCGACTGAGCGTGGGTGACAGTAGCAAAAAGTAAACTAATGCCAGCTAAAGCTAACCAAGCAGAAGACTTGAGAAAATTTAGCCAGTGGAATTTCAATTTCGGCTGATGTTCTGCTTTCGCTGCAACTATCGCCCCAGGCTGAAAGAGTTTTTTCCACTCCAACCGAAAATTAGGAAGATTATATTCAATGTTTTCATTCCCTTCCTCATTGGCCATAGAGATATGAGAATAAGCCATATAGTCCATAATGCCCCCTTTATGCGATAACTTGAGAATTTACCAAGAATTGACTAGATTTTACTCTATATTTAATTTTAGTGTATGTTAAATTACAGAAATCAGTTGATTTCAAGCGGTAAAAGAAGTTCAATTCTCCAATCAATTGGAAGTAGAAAAAATATCAGTACGAATTTCTAGACCATTGCGCCAGACTTCCACACTTTCAGCGTTGACTAAGTAAGAATAAGTGCCGTTATCTGCTCGATATCTATCTTTGCCAATATTCCAAGCTGGGATCTTAATTGGTTCACTTAAATTTTGCTTTAACTGCCCAATATAAAATAACTGAGCATTTTCTTGACAAATTTTGATCACATTATTTGCCGTTTCACCTTTAAGAATTGTGATACCACGGCATTCATTCTCAAAGTTCACAGGTAAAAGAATTATGGGGATTAGTTGCGACGGTGAAACTTCCGGTGCAGTTGGGGGTGTCGAAACTGCTTGATTCGGAGACGGTGGTTTTTTTGCTGTGGTTGCAGATGCTAACAAGCGAATGGGGTCAGTTGCCACCTTACCATTGAGATAAACTTCAAAGTGCAGATGAGGGGCTGAACTATTACCTGTAGAACCCATTTCGGCAATAATTTGACCTTGTTCGACCTTTTGACCCTTGCTCACCCATAAACGGCGATTATGTCCATAAACTGTGACACTTTGATCAAGATGTTTAATTTCTATAGCATTGCCTAATCCCCAATTATCCCAACCTGCTTTGACAACAGTACCGGATGCAGCCGCCAAAATCGGAGTTCCAGCAGCCCCAGCGATATCAATTCCTTCATGTTGATATTTGCGGAAACCTTGAGACATAAAGCCTTGAGTTGGCCAGATGAACTGACTAGATGGAACCGAAATATGAACTGGAGCTAATTGAGTCAGAGCAGAAGTATTGATACTTAGTGTAATAAATAAACTAATTAATGCAATCAGACCATAAATAATAATCTTAACTTTTGCCATAAACATGATCATTTAGACACTTTCTGATTAAGTGTTATTTCAACATACAACAGGTAAGATCGGGATAATAAATATGTCAAATTGGCAACTTTTCAACTTCCTCAACCTCAGCGTACCTTTGCGCTAACCTCCGCGCCCCTCTGCGTTAAAAAACGAGAAAAAAAAACTCATGACCTGCACATTCAGGTTCATGAGTGAAGAAAATTATGTCATGATCTCGAACAATCAGGATTTACTGACGGCTTCTGTAATCACTAACTCAGGTTGTGGCTGTTCTTCTTCTTCTGGTAAGCCGAAAATCGATCTATATAACTTTACATACTGCTTGGCTGATTCATACCAACTGAAGTTCTGGCTCATACCACGTTTTTGTAATTCCTGCCACTGAGGTTGGAAACGGAAACCTTCCCAAGCCCGAATCATACAGGTAAACAGGTCTAGTGGTTCATAGCGGTCAAAGCAATAACCAGTCCCGGCAGCGTTCATGGGGTCGTGGTGCGATACAGTGTCAACTAATCCACCTGTCCGGCGAACAATGGGGGGACAACCATAACGCAAAGACATCATTTGACTGATACCGCAGGGTTCAAAGCGGCTAGGCATTAAGAAGGTATCAGCACCAGCGTAAATCCGGCGAGACAAACTATCGTTATACAGCAAATAAGTTGCCATGCGTCCGGGATAGCGGGATGCTAACTGCCACATTTGGGTTTCGTAGTTGCGATCGCCTGTTCCCAATAATACGAATTGAGCATCTGTATAAGCCATAAAGCGGTCGAGCATTTGCAACAGCAAATCAATGCCTTTTTGCTCTACTAAGCGTGTCACCATGCCAATTAAAAAGGCTTTGCTGTTCACTTCTAAACCCACTTCTTCTTGCAGAGCAATTTTGTTCGCCTTGCGTTTATCCAGGGTATCGATAGTAAAGCTTTGAGCCAGGGCTTTATCATTTCCAGGATCATAAACCTCAAGGTCTATGCCGTTAATAATCCCCGATAACTTACCACTGATGAAAGACAGCAAACCTTCTAGAGTTTCACCGTAAGCAGGAGTTTTGATTTGTTCGGCATAAGTGGGAGAAACGGTATTTACCCGATCAGCAAACTGTACCGCCGCCGCCATCGTGTTATGTCCCTGCATATACCAAGGACACCAAGTAATTTTTTGTAAATACCAACTCCACGGTCCTTGATAAGCCAAGTTGTGAATCGTAAAAACAGTGCTGATATCAGGGTCTTGGTGCATCCACACCGGAATCATCCCCGTATGCCAATCGTGACAGTGGATAATTTCTGGTTTCCAGTAGTTCCAGCAAAATTCAGCTGCACCATTGGCAAAGAAAGTGAACCGCCAGTCTTCACTCTCACCTCCATAAATCCGACGGGGTAAAAAGGCAGGATGTCCAAATAAGTACAAGGGAACATCAGTACCAGGTAAAACGCTTTCGTAAACGTCAAAATTCTGGAACATGGCAGATCCCGTCCAAATGGGTGTTTCAGGAATCTCCATTTTGTCTGGGAGGAAGCCGTAATAAGGTAAGAAGATGCGGACATCATGCCCCATTTTTCTCAAAATTTTGGGCAATGCACCCACAACATCCCCCATTCCTCCGACTTTCGCAACGGGAGCTGCTTCTGCTGCAACGAATAGAATCCGCATGGTAGTTTTTATTTCCCTGGTTCTGCTTATCAGTTATCAGTTATCAGTTATCAGTTTTTTACTGTTTACTGATTATTTATCTAATCACATTGGCTTGCTCAATTTAGGAACCCCGTTGAATCTCGGTAAATATTTCTTCTAAGATTTCTTGTGCGCCTTGTTTTCTTAGGAGTGCTGCTAGTTCTGCTCCGAGCTTTTCGGCATCTTTCGCCGCACCAGTTACGGTGTCTTTGACAAGTTTTTGACCATCGACGCTGGCAACTATGCCACTGAGGGTTAAATTATCACCGTCTATTACGGTATTTACACCAATAGGGACTTGACAACCACCTTCGAGAATCCGTAAAAATGATCGTTCGGCGAGACAGCGATCGCGGGTTTCGCTGTGTTCAATCGCTTTGAGGATGTTGATGATTTCCTTGTCATCAGCCCGGCATTCGATGCCTAAAGCCCCTTGTCCGACTGCGTGGAGCGAAATTTCCGGCGGCAGAATTTGATGCACGCGATCGCTCATTCCCAAGCGCTCTAAACCTGCGGCTGCTAAAATCAGCGCATCATATTCGCCTGAATCTAGTTTCTTCAGGCGTGTATTTAAATTTCCCCGCACATCTTTAAAAGTAAAATGGGGAAACTTATTACGTAACTGCGCTAATCTTCTTAAAGAAGATGTGCCAATGACTGCACCTGCTGGCAGAGTTTCAATTTGTTTATCTTTATACTTTTCATGTACCACTAGGGCATCGGCTGGGTTTTCTCGTTCTGTAATTACTGCCAGAGTTAACCCAGATGGTAAATTAGTGGGTAGGTCCTTCAAAGAATGAACTGCAAAATCAATTTCCTGATTCAGCATTCCCACTTCCAATTCTTTCGTAAATAGTCCTTTATCGCCAATTTTGGCTAATGCTACATCTAGGATATTGTCGCCTTGAGTAGACATGGTATGGACTTCAAAAGATATATCAGGAAAACTTTTCTGGAGTTGGTCTCGTACCCAGTAGGTCTGAACTAGGGCGAGTTGACTTTTACGAGAACCAATGCGGATGGTGCGAGTAGGACTGGAAACAACTGAAGTCATAAAACAATAGGTCAAACCAGGCGATAAATTAATAGAAATACTTGGTATGCGGGCAACTCATTCACGAAGCGTTTAAAATTAGTCTTAATAGACTAGTCAAACACATTAGATTTGCCTCTGACAAGTTCAGCACCTTTAGGGCTGAATTATTGACACTTATCTAGACTACCTCAGAGGGTAAGTCTCCGGATTGTTATTCTCTAATTCAGGTAAACTTTATTATTGTTTTTTTTACATTTGTTTACATTCTTTGGACTTACTCAGCAGATAATTTTACGATAGAGTTACGAATAATCTGGGATCTTATTGATTAAAAATTTAGTATGAATCGTTCCGCTTGCCTGATTTTTAATCCAGTTGCGGGTCAAGGTGATCCAGAAGTAGAACTGGCAATGATTCGATCATTATTAGAGCCAGAAATTGACTTAGATATTTATCAAACAACGCCAGAAGTTGGTGCTGATGAACTGGCGCAAGCTGCTGTAGAACGGGGTGTAGAAGCGATTATTGCTTCCGGGGGAGATGGTACTTTGTCGGCGGCGGCTATGGCTATAGTCAATACTGATATCCCTTTGGGGATTATTTCACGGGGAACAGCCAACGCTTTCGCCGCCGCCTTGAGAATACCTGATACCATTGACGCTGCTTGTATGACAATCTTGCAGGGACAAACTCGATATGTGGATGCAGCTTATTGTAATGGTAAGCCAATGGTACTACTGGCAGGTATTGGTTTTGAAGCGGAAACTGTAGAACTGGCAGACCGGGACGCAAAAAGACGCTTTGGGATTATGGCTTATGTTTTAGCCGGGGTGCAACAACTGCGGAATTTACAGAGTTTTGAAGTAGAAATTGAAACTGAGGATAGAATCATTACAACGACAGCCTCAGCTGTAACAGTAGCAAATGCTGCTCCTCCTAGTTCAGTCTTGGCTCAGGGACCAGCCGGGATTATTTATGATGATGGATTATTAGATATAACCATCGTGGCTCCGGAAAGTAAAGCTGGAGCGATCGCAGCTGCACTTCATCTATTCCAAACGGCTTCAACCAGTAGCGCCGCCGAGCGAGACGATATTGGCTACCTGCGCGGAAAACGATTTAAAATCAGGGCTGAACCGCCTCAAAAGGTGGTTTTAGATGGTGAAATGATTGGTACAACTCCGATTGAAATTCATTGTCTACCAGCAGGCTTGAAAATTTTTGTGCCTTTTGACCAAGTAATTGATCCGGCGGAAAAACTAGAGGGACTTCCGAATTTGACTATTGAGATGAAAGACTTGGAAGAAGATTAATTCGTAGTTCGTAATTCGTAATTCGTAATTCTGACAGCACAACAGCTGATGAATTTTAAATGGTTGTTTGATTTACGCCGTGCTGTACTAGAAGGAAGAATTCAGATTTAGGAGTAAATTGTATTGAAACTCGTTTCTGATCCAGCGATCGCTAAAAAAATTCTCAAGATGCAGGAGAGGGTAAAATGGCAAGACCCGCTCATTTTAGAGCGTGGTATTGACCAAACTCGGCTAGTTTTAGCGGATGATCACGCTAAAGATGGTGATTTTTCTTTTTTAGTTGTGGGTGACAGTGGTACTGGTAGTCACCGAGGACATAATCCACAGCGACAGGTTGCAGAACAAATGCTACCTCATCACCCGGAATGTAGTTTTATGCTGCACACAGGTGATGTCATCTATTTGGTAGGATCGAGTGAATATTATCAGCAGAACTTTATCCGACCTTACAGAGAATTTCTTGTGGGTGGGGAAGATCCAGAAAAGATTGATTACGACCAGATGGTTTTCAATCTACCCATTTTACCAGTACCGGGAAATCATGATTACTATGACTTACCAATTATTTTAAGTTTACTTTCTTTCACCACTTTACCCCTTCGGCGGTTATTGCGGTCGAAATTAGACCTGGATGTGGGCTTACATGGTTCTAGAAAGGGAAGCGCTTATGCAAAGGCGTTTTTAGACTATCTCAAAGCGTTACAGCTTCCCGGTGAGTTAGCCCAACACTTAGATAATTACTATACGGCTCAAACAGATACAGGCCGCTGTCTGAATTACCAACCAGGGCATTTTACCCGGTTACCAAATCGGTATTATACGTTTTGTTACGGCGGGATTGACTTTTTTGCTTTAGATTCCAATACATTTAATGAACCAGCACCAATACCGAAAACAAACGCAGGTAGAGAACAGCGCCGAGTTTTAGAAAAACGCCGTCAGGAGTTTGAGGAAGAAAAGCTGCAAATCATGGAAACTTCAGCCCAGCTAAATCCGGAGAATCCCAGCGAAGCTGAGAAACTGGATGATTTGCAGGGTCAAATATCCCAAATTGAGGAATCGGTTGTTGATATCGAGAAGCAATTAAACACGGATAAAAACGCCGTGACTGATATCGAACAACTGGAGTGGTTAAAACAAAGACTGATTAAATCTTGGAATTCCGCAGATATACGGGGAAGAATCCTTTATTTTCACCATCCGCCTTATGTGACTGAGACGACAAAATGGCAACAAGCGCAGACTTTAGCGGTTCGCGATCGCTTGCGTGGTGTCTTGGATGCAGTCGCCGCAGAAGTCGGTGATTTGACACAGGGACGACCACTGGTAGATTTAGTCTTAAATGGTCACGCGCACTGCTTAGAACACCTGCAAACTTTGGATACAGGACACGCCGATGCAAATATTCACTGGGTTGTGTGTGGCGGTAGTGGCTATAGTTTGCGTCGTCAAAGAAGCGAAGGCGCAGATTTAAAAGAAACCGTGGAAGATACCAGTAAAATAGTCGCGCGATCGCACTTGTATGTCGGTCGTCATGGTCACGGTTCTAAAAAAAGACGACCTTATTCTAGTTTACGCATAGATGTTACAGGCGATCGCCATCCTAAATTCATCGTCCGTCCCTTAGTCGCAGAATGGCATCAAAGGCAATGGCATAATTACGAAATGGCATCTTTTACCATCTAACAAAGACAAAACCCATATCCTCTAGCTCCCCTCCTCGCCTGCGGGGAGGGGTTGGGGGTGGGGTAGAACGACTGTGACAAACATAACTAAATTCGTCCTGGTCCTTTACCCCTGGTGTCACTCTTTTCCGTCAACTTACCTTCTTGATCCTCATTTATTTCGTGGAGTTCTTCAATCCGGTCAGCGCTGTCTTGTATTGCCTGTTTTCGCGCGTCTCCCGGTGTTTCATAATACATTTCTGGCTCCACAGCGTAGTTATTCACTAAACCTTCTTGGTCTATTGTGTAGCCATCAGTGGTATTTATGCTCTCTGAATTACTTTGGTCATTTGTAGATGCATCTTCCTGTGTTTGTTCTGTGGGAAGAGTTTTATAATTTTCGCCTTCTCTTGCTTTACGAGCTGCGGTTTCAGCAGGTATTATTCCTCGATCATAATTATCTACATCTGCACGTTCAGATGAATCTGTAGTCTGATGATTCACTTTTTTATTAGTCATATATAATCACGCCTTCTTTAAATCACTGCGAGAACTAGATTAAACTAATTAAAATAATAAAACTACTATCTTTAGAACTAATTTAAATAAAAAATAACTCTTCTTTTTTCTACCTTTAGACGTAAACTGCAATTATAATTTTGCAACCCAGCAATTTCTCTCCCCTCTCCTTGATAAGGCTAACGTGTACACACAAGTCTAAAAACCTTGATTTGGGTAGGGTGTGTTATGGACGTTAGTCCTAACGCACCGAAAATCTAGGATGGTGCGTTGCGCTACGCAACAACACACCCTACTAAAAAAGATTTGGAGTAATTTAATGATTTGTGTGTACACCATAGCCTTGATAAGGAGAGGGGCTGGGGGTGAGATTCTATATTCGATTTACAAAATTGGAGCTTGACAAATAAAAAAATTCCAATTTATCGATGATCATCGTGGGTTAAGCTTCTCTCCCCTCTCCTTGATAAGGAGAGGGGCTGGGGGTGAGGTTCTATATTTGATTTGAAAAATTACTCGCCCACAATTTCTTGTTTCAATAATCGGAATTTCTCAGTTAATTCTTGGCGACTTTCAGATTTAGTCAAATAACGCAGACTAAACCAAATAAAATAACCAATACCAATCAACTCAAAAGTAGGTGATAGGAGAGGAACACCATTGATAGCGCCTAAGATGGCGATTACTACCTTAAATGTCATAATTGCACTCAAAATTAACACAATACTAATCAAAGAGCGCTGATTTTTCTGAAAAAAGCTACTTACATATTCCGGTAGTTGTTCTAAAAACTGAGTGCTTCTGCTCGCAAATCGTCGCCATTGAGCTTCCGGTTCATAAGCTGGAGGTAGCTGAGATAAGTTTGCAGTTTCTCCGCCGCTTGGTGGTAGCATTCCACCAGGTGCGACCATCGCATCCACTGGTTCTAGTTGCTTTTGTTCAGTTTCCATAGTTTTTTAAATTTGGTAGCTACAGCATTTATTCTAAATTACTGGATATGAATACAGATCACAATCAGCTTTATGATCTCCCTGAAAGTTTTTTACCTCCACAAAGGCGGGCATCTTTGCCCTCCCCACAAGATTTATAATATTAATATGTATATTTCATTTACTCGTAATGAGGGAGTCTCTCCCTCACTACGCTGAAATTGTGGACTTCGTTCTCCTAAATTAACCAATTTAGCCTTGTGGTGGGGCAACAACTGCGTTAACAATCACATTATTCACACCATTAATTTCTTGTGCTAATGGTTCAATCTTAGATAACTGATCCTGATTATTTACAGTTCCTGAGACAGTGACAGTACCTGCTTCTGTGGCCTGAACTGTTAGTCTACCACCTGGGATATTAGCCTCCAATTTAGAACGAACCTCACTGGCTAAGTCTTCCGTAGTTCTATCGGTAATATCGCCACCAGCAGCTAGATTTCGCTCTTCACGAGCGCGAATATCTGCATCTAGTTGTCTTCTGCGAAGTTCGCTCTGAGCATCTTCTCTAGCAGCTTGTGTTTCTTGTGGGGCTGGTACTTCTCCAACTTGACCAGGCTCAGGCGCAGTTCGAGTTGTTCTCGCCGCATCTTCACAAGCAGCAGCACCAAATAATAAAACGCAACTAATTAATAAAGTAGTTAGCTTGTTCATTTTGGTAAGTCTTCCTCACAAATTCAAAGTTTAAAAATATATCGACGTTTTTAGGAGTAGCGAGAAGCAAATTTTAATGCTCTTCCTACTCCTAATAAAATGAATGTGTTGTCAATGATCAGCAAATTGAATTAAGCTTTTTCATCACGACGATCAATAATCACTACGCTTGGATCATTGGTACTAACTGCATCTACAACGGGTGTAGTCTCACGTCTGATTGAATCGTGTTCTGGGAGATGTTCTATTTGATTATTAGGATAGTCATAAACACCAAACTCTTCAATACCGTAGCGATTGAAAATTCTTTCGGCTGCCGAAATTTCTGCGTCTGTGCCTTCTACCATTACTAAATAATGTCCTTGTTCCACACGCTGGTGATAAACTTTGGCTCGTTCTTCGGGTATTCCTAACCCGATTAATGCCCCAAGTAAGCCTCCAGCAGCTGCACCAATACCAGCCCCAGCCAGAGTGGTAGCTAAAGTTGTTGCTGTTGCACCTGCGAGCATAATTGGACCAATTCCAGGAATTGCTAAAGTTCCCAGACCAACTAATAAGCCAGTGATACCGCCCACCGCACCGCCAGTCATCGCCCCAGTTGTTGCACCCTCGTCCGCTTTATTACCTACCCGTTCTTGGACTGGTCTCCCGCCAACATCAGCTTTATGATCTGCGTCTTTGGCAATCACAGAAACTCTATCCATTGGAAAGCCGGAATTTTTCAATTCATGCAGTGCTTGTTCAGCGTCTCTACGATTAGAAAAAGTACCTACAGCTCGTCTACGCACGGTTGTAACCATTTTAAATTCCTCTATTTCAATTTTTTGTAAATTTACGCTTTAATTCACCCGCAGTGACAAAGACTGTATAAGGTAAGCTAGTAAATTATTAAAGTGCATTCCTATACAAAATGCTATCAACATCTCTATTTACACATTTGTGGAAAACTTTTCCATCAATCTCTTGACATAATTGCACTCTCTATCATTAGACATAAGTAGTTGTTAAATACATCTATGCTTAGATCCCCGACTTCTTGAAGAAGTCGGGGATCTTTTTGTTCGTGGGTTATATAGTAGAGTGGCTTTTTACGGAGTATAAAGATAAATCTATGACTTCTGGAAAAAGTATTTCTTACCTAAGAAAGTGTAGGTCTAGATAATTGGCAATTTAAACTATGTAAGTCAGCCTTTTTCATAAGAAATGGCTTTAATTGAGCGGTATAGGAAAATAAAATTATGTTTCAAGGTGTAGAAAACATTTTGACGGGTGTTTGGCTATCTATGGAAATAGCACCCGGAAATGAAATGTCAGAAGTTTTAACTCCAGAACAAATATCATTAGTTTTTTCTGGACCTAAGTTGTTAGTCGCACTATTAGCCGGGACTTTAATGGCTTTGGCTTTTCAATTTTTATTGACCAACTTTTCCCTGGCTGTAGGAATTCTATCTTTAGGAACTGATTCTTTCTCTCGGTCTGAGTCGAGTAGCTGGGGTGGGACAATTCGCAAGGTTGAAACTAAAGTAGGATTTTGGGCATTAATAACCGCTAGTATGGCGTTATTTGTTGCTTGTTTTCTCGCCGTGAAATTGAGCTTAATTGAAAGTATGCTCTTAGGCGCAATTATGGGTGTGGTTATCTGGTCTACCTATTTTACATTAGTGGTTTGGCTGGGTTCATCAACTCTGAGTTCCTTGGTTGGTTCTTTTATCAATACTACCAATGCGGGATTACAGGCGATATTGGGAACTGCATCGGCGACAATTGGCGCGAATGTGGCGAAAAAACAAGCGGTTTCTACTGCTGAAGAAATTACAGATGCAGTTCGGCGGGAATTAACTTCGGGGTTTGATACTGAAGGTATCAATAATACTCTACAAAATTCTTTGAAATCTCTGCAAGTACCGCAACTGAATTTAGCAGAGGTTCGCCAACAATTTGATCAAATTCTCAGTGATGTAGATTTAGCATCTCTTGGTGATGGTGATTTACTAGAAAACATCAACCGCCAAACATTTATTGATTTAATTAGCAGTCAGGTAAATTTATCCAAACAACAGATTAATCAAATTGCTGACCAATTAGAAGCTGCTTGGAAACAAGTTATTGCTAGTCAAAATCCCACTGAGCAAGTAATTAATTTACTCAAATCTGCTACACCTGAAGAGTTGAAGTCTGAAAAATTAGGTGAACGGCTTCAGGAATTGGTGGGAGTTAGAGAAAATGGCAATGGTCGTAATACTTTAATTAAACAAGGGATACAATATGGCTTGGGTGCTGCGGGTACAGCAGTATTAAATCGAGTAGATTTTGCTGATATTGATCTAGAAAAAATTACAACTCAAGTCCAAAAGCTCAGAGATCAGGTTAAAGATATAGACGTTGAGAAAATTACACACCAGTTAGAAGAGATTAGAGATCAAACTACTGGACAAATAGCTGCAAGATTACCACAGCAACCCGAAAATACTATTAAGGCGGATGTAAAAGATTACATTCTCAATTGTTTGCCTTGGCATTTAAACCGCACTACAATTAGAGATGAATTTCAAGAAGTTATCTATGATCCACAAGCAAATCCGACAACGACACGCCGGGAATTAGCGGAGATTAATCAAGAGGATTTGAGATATTGGTTGAAACAGCGCGGCGATATCAGCGAGGCGAGAGTAGCTGAAATTACTCACCAGATGGAAAGCGTTCGTGAGGAAGTTTTAGAAATTGTTCAACAGGCGGAAGTTCGCGAAAAAGGCGAAGAATTGCGTTTGCGTGTGGAAAATTATTTGCGTTCTACAAGTAAAGCGGAACTGAATGCAGAGGCTATTGAACGAGATTTCACCAGTTTATTACAAGAGTTTACGGATTTAGAGATTCGCTTACAAGCCTTTGAGCATGATACTTTTGTGCGCTTACTTTTGCATCGTCAAGATTTGAGTGAAGCAGAAGCTGATCATATTGTTAATCAACTGGAAAGTATCTGTACTCAAGTTTTGAATGAAGAACGAGAACGCCAAGCAGAAACAACAGCAAAAGCCAATGAATTATGGCAAAAAATTGAAGACTATCTGCGGAATACGAACAAAGACGAATTGAATCCTGAAGGTATTAAACGTGAATTTAGCACTCTCCTAGAACAGCCAGAAGTAGGAATTTATTTAATTCGCGATCGCCTATCTCATTTTAACCGTGATACAGTGGTAAAATTGCTCAGTCAAAGGCAAGATTTGAGCGAGGAAGAAGTAAACAAAATCTTTGATCAAATCCAATCAGTACGCGATCGCATTTTACAATTACCCCAAACCACAGTCAATCAATTAGCTGAATATCTCCGTAAGACTAATTTGGAAGAACTCAACCCAGAAAGTATTAGAGGAGATTTGGAAACATTACTTGCTGATCCGCGAGAGGGTGCTTTAGCATTCCGCCATCGCCTATCCCAAATTGACCGTGATACATTGGTTAAACTCCTCAGTCAAAGCCAAGATTTGAGCGAAGAGCAAGTTAATCAAAGAATTGATCAGGTACAAAAGGCAATTAACAGTATTATCAAAGCCCCAAGACGCTATGCTAGTCGTGCGGTTCAAAGAGTGACGGATTTTGAAGCTCATCTAGAAAATTATTTGCGTCATACTGATAAAGAAGAACTCAACCCCGAAAGCATCAAACGTGACTTGCAATTGTTGCTGCGAGACCCACAAGTGGGAGTGGGAAATTTAGGTGATCGCCTCGCTAAATTTGACCGTTCTACAATTGTGGCTTTACTATCTGAAAGGGAAGATATTTCGGAAGAGGAAGCTAACCGGATTGTCGATCAAATTGAATCGGTGCGTGATTCAGTTGTGAGTCAAATTCAGCAGGTTCAGGAAAGGTTGCAATCTGTAATTGACGGCGTTTTTGCCCAAATCCGTGATTACCTCAACTCCTTGGAGCGTCCAGAACTAAATTATGAAGGGATTCAGCAAGACTTCGCCAAGTTATTTGATGACCCCCAAGCAGGATTTGAAGCTTTGCGCGATCGCCTGAGCCAATTTGATCGTGATACCCTAGTTGCTGTCCTCAGTTCTCGTGAAGATATTACCGAAGAGGATGCTAACCGAATTATCAACCAAATCGAAGCGGCGCGGGATAGTGTATTGCAAAGAGGTGAACGCATCCAGCAAGAAGTGCAAAAACGCCTAGAAGCAGTGCAAGAACAAGCCAAACATCAAGCTGAGGAAACTAAAAGAATTGTGGCGAATGCAGCTTGGTGGCTATTTGGGACGGCTGTAACTTCTTTGTTTGCGAGTGCGATCGCTGGAGCTTTAGCGACTCAACTGCGGTATATAATATACATTCCCCCAATGTAGAGAGCGATGAGAGTCAGTCCATCCCAAGTCACATAGATTTGGGTGCGACTGACAGCATGATATATTAGTCCAGCAGTTGCTACTGAAGTCATAATCATGGCAATAATCGCAGTCAACAAATGCACATCACTAATTTCCAACCACAAATTCCCTTTCAGGTAAACCACATCGTAAATTCCCAGAATCGCTAAATTCCAGAGATTAGAACCAAAAAGATTCGACACAGCCATTTCTACCGCATTCATGCGAATAGCTTCCACAGATACCACCACTTCCGGTAATGATGTCGCCCCAGCTAACAGCAACGCCCCGATAAAGCTTTGTCCTAGTCCCGTGACTGTGGAAACTTGGTCGCCTAAATACGCCAACCACACACCCAGGATGACAGTAGCTATAGCAAGTAAGGTAAAATTCAGATAAGCTTGTCCCCGCTTAACGTGCTGGTATTGCAAAGCTTCCGGTTCTGCTTCTAAAATAGCTGCGGCGAGTCGTCGCATTTCAAACTGCGTCATCATTTTGGCGCTGACGATATAAAGCAAAATTAATAACAAGCTAGGAACACCAACCCATCCTAAAGTTAGAGAAATTCCTTGCTGAGTCAATAGCATTCCCGCCGCAGTTACGCCCAACATCGCACAACCCAGACTAGCGGCGAGTCCCAGCCCTACAGGTGCGCGTTTGAGTAATGGTTCCCGTCCGCTAAAAATATCCAGCAGTCCCAGAATCATCAAATTGAAAAGACAACTACCTAAAATTGCTCCTGCGGCTAAGTCTGGGGCGTTTAATACAGTAACTGCACTGACTCCTGTCGCCAATTCTGGTAGAGAAGTGACACCAGATAATAGTAAACCACCAACCCAGGTACGCCCCAGCCCAGTTTTTTCTGCTACAACATCAGCACTTTGTGAAAGCCGCATTCCCACAGCAATTACGGCGAGGAAACATAGTATAACTTGAATAAAAAGCAACATAGGGAATAGGAACTGGGGGGATGTGATGAACTACTAAAATACAACAATTACGAACTACAAACTATAGCTATCCTATTTGATTTATGAATTTATCGAACCGCCAAGTCGCCAAGTTCGCCAAGTGAAGAAGTAAAGAGGTTTATAAATGATTTAGGACTGCTATATGAATTACGAATTACGAACTACTTTTAAAGTTTTCAGGCTGGTATCTGCACAACCAGAGATAAATCCGCCCATTGATTGAATTTGTTGTAAATATTCTAAGGCTGCTGGAGTAATTAGTTCTCCAGGCATTAAAATGGGGATTCCTGGAGGATAAGGACAGACGATTTCTGTACAGATGCGATCGCTTGTTTGTGACAAAGGTAAAATTTCACTAACTGCAAAAAAAGCTTCACGGGGAGAAACACTGCCTAAATTATCGCATAAAACGAACCCCTTCCTGGTTGACTGATTACTCTTACTCTCCCCACTCCCTCGGTTACTGAGCGACTTGTACTGAGCGAAGTCGAAGTAAGTCGAAGTAACTCCCCACTCCCCACTCCCCACTCTCATAAAACCTTGCACCAATTGCTCAATATCAGATAAGGTATTGCCCAAACTAATAATAAACGTGAGATGTTGCAATGATGCAAACTCAGCCGTCACACCCAGCTTTTCGTCTAAAATTTCTTCGGCTGCAAATCCGGTTAAACCTAAGCCAGAAACGGTGACAGTTAACCGTGTTTGATCTAAATTTGGCATTTGCAAAACCGATAATCCCGGAATTTCGCTAATTCTCCTTCTCGCTATATCTGCAAGTTCTAAAGTGCGAGACATCAACCCTTTTCCAGATAATGCCATTTGTTGACGTGCGGCATCTAAAGACGCTAAAAGTATGTAACTCGGACTGGTAGACTGCACAAGTTGTAAAGCTTTATTTACACGGTCAATGTCTATCCTATCCCCTTGGATGTGTAACATTGATGCTTGCGTCATTGCACCCAGTACCTTATGAGTAGACTGGACTGTTAAATCTGCACCTGCGGCTAATGCTGAGAAAGGTAAATCAGGATGAAAAGCAAAGTGTGCGCCGTGTGCCTCATCTACCAGTAAGGGGATATGATATTGGTGAGTAATTTGAGCGATCGCTTGCAAATCTCCACAAACACCGTAATATGTAGGATAAACTACCAGCACTGCCTTAGTATCAGGATGCTTTTCCAGTGCCGTTTTTACAGCTTGCGCTGTGATACTGTGAGCAATATCTAAAACTGAGTCATATTCAGGATTAACAAAAATCGGGATAGCACCAGAGAGAATTAAGCCAGAAATTACAGATAAATGCACATTTCGCGGCAGAATAATTTTATCCCCAGTGCCACAGGTAGCCAAAATTGCCGCTTCAATTCCACAGGTAGAACCATTCACCAGAAACCAAGTTTTTTCCGCCCCAAAAGCCTCTGCTGCTAAATCTTGCGCTGCTAAAATCACGCCTTGGGGCGCAAACAAATTATCTAAATCTGCCAATTCCGTTAAATCAGCCCGAAAGACTTTTGTCCCCAGTAAATCAGCCAAGGGTTGAGAAATGCCCACACCTCGCTTATGTCCTGGCGTGTAAAAAGGCGCGTGAGCATGGGTTGTACAAGCTTTTAAGGCATCTAATAAGGGGGTTTGGTCTTGATTGAGCATTTTTGTAAAAACGAACCGCTAATGATATAATCTAGAATTTATTAGGGTATTTTTATAGCCAAAGCTAAAAATAAGTTTTTATCCAGTAATATCAAATTAACCTTACTCCAAGAAAGCTAATGAAAAAATCATTTAGTCTTAACCTTCCCTTTAATTTAATTCAGTCTATACGCCTAACTCATGCACTAATGGAATCTGATTATATCGTTCATATTCCACCAGAAAATAATTATATGTTCTTGACTCTGAAGAAAATTTTTAATCTTCAATATCAAGTGGGTATCGATGAAGTGCCAGAACTGAATTTACTAAAAATAGGGCATTCTCAACCTAGTACACAAATTGGCTCTATCAAAAGAAATTTAATTTTTTCTAGAGGAGCCTTTGAATACTGTCGTCAACTTTGGTCTAGCAAACGAAATACTAACATTTCCTTTGCTGGATTAGTGACTGGTAAACGACGAGATACAATCGAAAATTGGTACAAAAACGCATTTCCCGGTTCTCCTTTTAAACTTTCCAATAAAGAAAATTTGGGTATTCGGTTTTTATTTTCATAACCATTAGACAATCTCCGAACAAAATAAAGAAAAAGTTGAAGATGCGTTTAAAAAGTTATGTTACAAACCGTTTATTGAGAAAGTTGAAACTTCCTATTCTATCTAAACTAATAAAACTCAGTTTAAACGGTGGTTACTTTATGGTCGTCTAATCGAGGTCGTGTATTCCCTGTTTAAAGCTATGGGACGAAGACTATTTTCATTTTCTAGCCTGATTCTAGTAATTTGTTCTTTTGTCCCAGTGGGGATTTTATCTGGACTTATCGCTTTTTTGAATCTATTATGTGTGGCGCTATTACCCATTATAGAAGAAGATTGTCAATTCTATGAAGGTTTTCGTTACTTTAACATGAACGATCCCATATCGAGTTTGAAATGGTCTGAGGAAGATGCAAATTATAATTATCAGTTATGTTTTCAACGCCTGACTATACCTTTGGATGAATTAAATAATGAAATTGACGCTATCATTGCAGATTCGCGTTAATAAAATGCTAATACATATAATACTCGTAATGTTACTGTCGCCCATTATTAGATTAATATTTAGCTGGGATAGCCATTTTGGGAGATGTCGGTAGTCTGGGTTGTCATTTAGGGTGGAAAAGTCAAATAATCAAATTAGACCTACCGTGATTTATCCCACCGCTATTTCTGTACCAGAACCACAAATACCCAACACTGAACCGAACCCATTACCCAGTCCCGAACCAGTACCAGCCCCCATTCCCCAACCAATACCAGAACCAGTTCCAGAACCAGTCCCAACCCCCATTCCCCAAACAGTACCAGCACCTATTCCCCAAACGGTTCCAGGGACAATCCCCCAAACCATCCCTGAACCTGTTTAAATTGACTTTGTAGTTAACAAAATATCCAATCGAAAATGCTAAGAGCCGGAATTGTCGGACTTCCCAACGTCGGAAAATCTACTTTATTTAATGCTGTAGTGGCGAACGCCAAAGCCGAAGCAGCTAACTTTCCCTTCTGCACGATTGAACCGAATGTGGGCATCGTCTCAGTACCGGATGAGCGTTTAAATGTTCTGGCTAACATTGCTAGTTCCGTACAAACTATACCAGCACGGGTTGAGTTTGTCGATATCGCCGGCTTGGTTAAAGGAGCTAGTCAAGGAGAAGGACTAGGTAATCAATTTTTGTCCCACATCCGTGAAGTTGATGCAATTATCCATGTGGTGCGTTGTTTTGAAAATGAAGATATTATTCACGTCGCCGGTTCTATTGACCCAGCACGAGATATTGAAATCATTAATTTAGAACTGGGTTTATCCGATTTAGCGCAAATTGAGCGCCGAATTGACCGCACTCGTAAACAAGCGCGTACCAGTAAAGATGCACAGTTTGAAATCACCATTCTGGAAAAATTAGTTGCTGCTTTAAATGAAGGTCAATCTGTCCGTCAGGTAAGTTTATCTGAAGAAGAAGCAGAGATTATTAAGGGACTCGAATTACTAACCAATAAACCAATTATTTACGCAGCTAATGTTTCTGAAGAGGAATTAGCAACGGGTAATGATTTTGTAGAAAAAGTCCGGGAAGTTGCAGCTAGTGAAAATGCCCAAGTTGTGATTGTTTCGGCGCAAGTTGAAGCTGAATTAGTGGAATTACCAGAAGAAGATAAGGCGGATTTTCTGGAATCTTTAGGTGTTAAAGAAGGCGGTTTAAAATCTCTAATTCGGGCTACTTACACCCTGTTAGGTTTGCGGACATATTTCACCTGTGGTCCGAAAGAAACCCGCGCTTGGACAATTAACGCGGGAATGTCTGCACCCCAAGCGGCTGGTGTGATTCACTCTGATTTTGAACGGGGATTTATTCGCGCTGAAACCGTTGCTTATGAGGCTTTAGTTACGCACGGGTCGATGAATGCGGCGAAGGAGAAAGGCTTAGTTCGCAGTGAAGGAAAAGAGTATATTGTGCAAGAAGGGGATGTAATGTTATTCCGCTTTAATGTGTAGTTAAAATAGTCATTAGAGCGTTTCTTGATTGAGTGAGATACAAGAACCCCACCCCCAACCCCCTCCCCGCAAGCGAGGAGGGGACTATGATTAGAAACCTTTATATTGCCATAGGCTTGGTGTTAAGAAAATTGTAGGTTGGGTTGAACAAAGTGAAACCCAACAAATTTCTGAAGATGTTGGGTTACGCCTTCGGTAAACTACGTTAACGTTCCTTTACCCAACCTACTTTAATTATCAGTGATTAACTGAACATAATATAAATAGACCTCTCCGAAAAAGAATGTAGAGACGTTCCATGGAACGTCTCTACAAGGGTTCTAGGATACGCATATTTAATTTCTGGAGATGTCTAATATATGAGGAGGGCTGAAGCCCTCACTACAAGCTGTTATAGTTTTCCTGTGAATACGAGTTGGGCGGGACCTGTCATGTAAACTCGTTGGTCGATTTCTGACCATTCAATTTGCAAGAGTCCACCAGGTAATTCTACGGTGGCGATGCGATCGCAATTTCCAGTCAGTACCCCAGCAACTAAGGCAGCACAAGCACCTGTACCACAGGCTAATGTTATACCTGCTCCTCGTTCCCATACCCGCATTTTTACATAGTCTCGACTGACGACTTGAATAAATTCAGTATTTATGCGTTGAGGAAAGGCTGGGTGATGTTCAAATTGGGGTCCGATACTTTCTAAGGGAATAGCAGCAACGTCTGACACAAAGGTTATACAGTGGGGATTTCCCATACTCACACAGGTGACTTCCCAAGTTTGACCCGCTACTTCTATGGGTTGATTAATTACTTTTGTCTCAGCAGTACCCAAGGTAGTGGGAATTTCTCCAGCTAGTAATCTTGGTAAACCCATATCTACCTTAACTTGACCATCAGCCATCAGTTGAGGTGTAATCATCCCAGCTAAGGTATGAATCTGATATGAGTCTTTGTTTCGAGATTCGCCTTCTAAATCGGCGATAAATCTACCTAAACAGCGAATCCCATTCCCACACATTTCCGGTTCTGAACCGTCGGAATTAAAAATCCGCATGGTATAATCTGCACCGTTTTCTCCCGGTAAAGCAAAAATTACACCATCAGCACCGATACCAAAGTGGCGATCGCACAATTGAATTGCTTGCTCAGGAGTCAATAGTGGCAAGGATGACGCGCGATTGTCAACTAAAATAAAATCGTTTCCCAGACCGTGATACTTAGTAAATTCGATTGCCATTTTTTCGATGATCAATTATGAATGATTAGAGATGGGGTATTGAGTATCTGATATTGGGTTAAATAAGAGCAAATAATTTTCCCAGTCCTACTCCCTACTCCCTACTCCCTACTCCCTACTCCCTTATAACTAAAAATGCCTACAATTGAATTTGATACGTCATTACCTAGCATTCGCCAACTACAAGAACTCATTAAACAAAAAACAGTGATCGAGTTAAAATTGGTAACGGGTGATCTGTTGACAGGTAAGGTTGCTTGGCAAGATCACAACTGTGTTTGTCTTGTGGATGATTATAATCGGCAAACAACTATTTGGAAACAGGCGATCGCTTACCATAAGTCGAAGTAATCCTGAGACGTGATGAATCAAGACGCGATGAATCAAGACGCGATGAATCAAGACGCGATGAATCGCGTCTCTACAAGGTGGTCAAGAATAAGATTTTAAAGGTGTTGTGCTGCTAGCAAAAAATGGTTGGAGTTGATTTAAACTCGACAATTTACCGCAGAACAGCAATTGATCGCCAACTCGCAAATCGGTTTTTTGCTCAGGACTACGGATAAATTTACCATCTCGTCGCATCGCTTGTACTTGGATTCCTGATTGTGGATGCAGATCCAAATCTGCAAGGGTGATTCCTAAAACTGGACAATCAGAATGAACGATAATCCACTGACAAGCTTTATTTTCTCCAGGAACAGCCACTTTTCCCTGAGCAAATTCTTCTAAAGCGGCTAATTCCTCAGATGCGCCCACTAATAACAAGCGATCGCCTGCTTCTAAAATAGTTCTAGCATCGGGATAATCTATTTCGACTTCGTTAGCCCGGCGAATCGCCATCAAACTTGCGCCTGTTAAGTAGCGAATATCCGCTTCGCCTACACTCATATCAATCAGGGGTGAAGCATCTGGTAGGGTATACCAACGGCGATTTAAATCACGAGTAGCTTGCTGCAAATCACGGGAAACTTGTGCAGGCGATCGCTCTGGTCGTAATGTTAAATAATGATCGTTACGAATTTGCTTCATTTCCTGTTGGACTACAAAGGATGAAAATCCTAAGCCTGTTAATAAATGACTAGCCATTTCTAAACTAGCTTCAAATTCTGGTTGGACTACTTCCTTCGCGCCCAATTGATACAACAATTCAATATTTTTATCTTGAGTCGCACGGACAACCAAATCTAATTCTGGACATAACTCTAACGCCCGTTTCAGAGACAGTCGCGTACTCATAGGATCAGGAAGTGCGATCGCCATTCCCTTGGCATTATTTACCCCCGCAGTTTCCAAAACGTGAAGACTCACACAATTACCATAAACATAAGGTACTCCCTCCTCGCGTAATTGCTGTATCCTGCTTTCTGATTGGTCGATAACTACCACAGGTAAATCGTGTTTTTGTAACAACCTCACCAAATTCTTACCCACTCGCCCATAACCGCAGACGACAACATGACTTTTTGAAGGTAAATTATCCGAAACATCACGGGGATAATTTTCTTCTAAATAGGGTTGCAACCAAGGCATTGATTCGGCAAAATTAAATAAAAATGGCACTAATCGCAACACAAAGGGAGTCAGCATTAAAGTAACTGCTGTGGTTCCTAAAATCAGCAAATATATGCGCCGAGAAACTAAGCCCAAAGCCTGCCCTTCACTGGCTAACACAAAGGAAAACTCCCCAATTTGCGCCAGTCCTAGCCCAGCAATTAAAGCTGTTTTCAACGGATAGCGAAACAGTTTTACTAATGGCGTGATAATTAAAAATTTACCGACAAATACCAGTGCTACCAATACCAAAATCAATTCGATATTCTTCCATAAAAACACTGGGTCAATTAACATCCCAATGGCGACAAAAAATAAACTAGCAAAAATATCTCGCAGTGGTTCGACATAAGTTAAGGTTTGGTCGGCGTATTCCACCTCTGATATCATTAAACCAGCGACAAACGCCCCCATTTCAATCGAAAGTCCCAAATGTTCAGTTAGTAATGCAATCCCTAAACACAGCGTTACCACACCTAATAAAAATAATTCTCGGCTTTCCGTGCGGGCGAGGATTCGCAACAAACGCGGAATTAGCCAAATCCCGGCCACTACTGCACCCCCAGCAAATAAAGCCAGACGTAACAGCGCTGTGAGAACTGCAATTCCAATAGTTTCGGCTGGTTGGTTCAAGGCTGGTAAGACAGCAATCATTAGTCCTAGTGCTAAATCCTGGACTACCAAAATCCCTAGCATCACTTGTCCGTGGGGCGTTTCTGTTTCGTTACGCTCCATTAAGCATTTGAGGACAACTGCGGTTGAAGATAAAGATAAAATTGATCCTAAAAATACACCTTTAGCAGGTAAATCTTCCCCAGCACCGGTGATTTCGCACACTATCACGGTGAACAGAATCGTTAAGACAATTTGTAGCCCACCTCCTCCCAATGCGATCGCCTTGACTTTTTTTAGTTCAGCAAAGGAAAATTCCACACCCAAAGCAAATAATAAAAAGGCGACACCAAACTGAGCCAGTGTTTCTACTTGAATAACTTCCTTAATCACTCCCAAACCGGCTGGTCCGACAATCATCCCGCCGATCAGATAGCCCAACAGCACAGGTTGGCGTAAAAGTGAAGCCAAAAGCCCACCACAGGCGGCGACGGCGAGAACTGTAACTAAATCAACGATTAGTCTAAAATCTTCCTGCACAAATTTTTCAAAGAAATATTAACTCATATAAATTTAGGATACAAAGTTTTTATCTCTGCGGGGAGGTAATCAGCAATGATTTTCACACAAAACAAAAAGATCCCCGACTTCTTCAAGAAGTCGGGGATCTGAGCCTCTCGATATTTGCCGCATTTGATGTTTAACGAACTGTGGCGCGTGTTAATTCTGCATCAATGGGTTTAATCAGATACAGCCGCAACATATTAGAAATAATCGAGAACATGGGGGGGATTTTTTGCCAGAACTTGACAAATGGAGAACGATGACTTTCTTTAATTTCCGTCAATCTTTGAGTACCTGAGAAAACACTGTTCTAACCGCCAGAAAAACTGCGGGTGATTAGTATCCAAAATCAGAGGAAATGCCCGTGATGAGGTATTATTTGTCTCCTCAATGACTCTATTATTGTATTTGCGGGGATGTATACCAATGGCTTCATAAAATGTCGCCCGTTCAAAGACTGTAATGGTATGGGTGACAAATACAGTGAGCAAAAAGAAACGTACCCACAACCGCGCTCGCCAATTGTTCCATAATTTTGGTTGCGATCGCAATAATGCCTTAAAGAAATCGCCGTGTCGGTTTTCGTCCTGACACCAACTTTCAAACTTACGGAACAGAGGATAAAATTGATATTCAGGATTTTCCTGGATATGACGATGAACTAAAATATAACGCCAGTAACCAATCTTTTCCGATAGGTAGACAGTGTAAATTACCCACTCTGGCGGGAAAAAAGTATATGTGCGATGTTTAGTTAAATAGCTTAAATCCAGAGACAGATTAAAATCTGCCATTGATTTATTCAGAAATCCGGCATGGCGGGCTTCATCCCGTGCCATATAATTAAAAGCATCAGCCAACAGAGGATTTTTGGCTTTTAGACGACGGGATAATTCTTTAAACAGCAAAAACCCCGAAAACTCCGAAGTGCATGAACGCTCCAAAAAGTCAATAAAAGCGCGGCGTTTTTCTCCCTCAACGTGATCCCAAGATTGCTTAAACTCCTCATCGCGCACAAAGTGATGGCGATTATAGTCAGCCCGCAACTCCTCCACCACCGCCTGTAACTCAGCCTCATTGGCCGAAATATCCAAATTTGCCACCGCATCAAAGTCAGTGGTGTAAAACCGGGGTGTTAACAACGTTTCTTGAACAGGGGCTTTAATCCCAGGCTTCAGTAATTCCGGGTCGGGGGTTTCGAGAGACTTAACCATGAGACTGCTTTCATGTTTTACCTTTTAATAGTTATATAAGCATAAATTATAGAAACAACACATCAGTTAAATTATCTAAAAGTCAACCCACAACGTGGAGTCATTAGTCCTTAGTTATCCCCTCTGCTTCGAGAATTAAAGATGGTGCGTTGAACACACCCTACACTCCTTATTCTCCCCTCTCCTTACTAAGGAGAGGGGTTGGGGGTGAGGTTCTAGAGATCCGCGAAAATTCTTCCTTCTTCCTTTGCGTACTTTGCGGTTCGTTTAACCATAATTTCGCCTAACGCCAGTGCGTATAAATTCCACAAAACCCCCATTACAACCAGAAAAAATATAAAGAAAACTTAATAGCTTTCTAGTTGTACAAATATTGATAGTTAAATAATTTGGTGGGAGAAAAAATGATCGCCAAAACCGACAAATGCGATCATTTCAGATTATTGAGGCTGTTTGGTGGGAGTCAACACATCACGCACTCCCGCGACTCTCTACACTAGACAACAGAGTATACAGATTTTATTGGTAGTTTAATTTCCGCAGCGCTACATGAGGCGGAATGATCGCAGTTTCTTGGAGGTTTTGATGGTTTTTGTCTTGCCTAGTGTCAAATTTGATCTAGAGATGATCAAAAAGTATGATCATCCTGCACCCAGATACACGAGTTACCCACCCGCTACAGAGTTAAGCACAGAATTTAGTGTAACTGATTTTCACGGTGCGATCGCCGCCTCCAACTACCGAAAATCACCTCTGTCTTTATATTTCCATATTCCCTTTTGTGAAAGTGCTTGCTATTTCTGCGGCTGTAATACAGTAATTTCCCAAAATAAGAATATCGCCAAACCTTACTTAGAACATTTGGTGCGAGAAATCAAGAAAATGGCAACCTTGATTGATCCACAGAGAAAAGTTCTGCAAATTCACTGGGGTGGTGGTACACCTAACTATTTAAATCAAGATCAAGTTAAATTCTTGTGGAAACACATTACAGATAACTTTAATATTGATCCACAAGCCGAAATTTCCATTGAAATTAATCCCGCCTACGTAGATCAAGACTATATTTTCTTTCTCCGCGAAGTCGGGTTTAACCGCATTAGCTTTGGGATTCAGGATTTTAATCCCCAAGTCCAATTAGCTGTAAATCGCGTCCAGCCAGAAGCACTGTTGTTTGATGTTATGGACTGGATTAAAGCTGCCAAGTTTGACAGTGTGAATGTAGACCTAATTTATGGTTTACCTTATCAAACTCTCCAGACATTTCAAGAAACTGTCAACAAGACAATTGCATTAGATCCTAACCGGATTGTGGTGTTTAACTTCGCCTACGTCCCGTGGATGAAGCCAGCGCAAAAAAATATTCCTCAAGCAGCATTGCCAGAACCCCAGGAAAAGTTGGAAATTCTGAAGATGACTATTGAGGAATTGACCAGTAGTAAGTATTTATTTATTGGCATGGATCATTTTGCCAAACATAACGATGAATTAGCGATCGCGCAACAAAATCACACCCTCCAACGCAACTTTCAAGGATACACCACCCACGCGGGAACGGAACTCTTAGGATTTGGTGCTACATCCATCAGTATGCTGAATGATGCCTATGTGCAGAACCACAAACAATTAAAGGATTATTATCAGGCGATCGCCGCAGATATTTTACCCATTAGTAAAGGAATTAAACTGAGTCAAGACGACATCATCAGACGAGATGTAATCTTAAGCATTATGTCTCACTTTCATCTAAATAAGCAAGATATTGAAGATAAATATCACATCATTTTCGATCAATATTTTGACCATGAGTTAAAAGCATTAGCACAACTGCAAGCTGATGAACTCGTGAACATATCAACCAAGCAAATTCAGATTACAGATATCGGTAGGTTACTGGTGAGAAATATCGCGGTTATATTTGATAACTATCATCAAACCAAAGATAGACAATTTTCGCGGGCAATTTGAGCTAAAGATTGGCAGCTATTTTTTCATCTGATTGCTCCTCCAGACCTTGGTAATTGGTAATTATGCTCATCAACTATTACCAATTATCCTGATATATTTAACATTAATTTAAGGTGTAGCAATCCTACATCAGTTGTAAATATCAAAATCCCCAATTCATGCCAAAAATTAGGGATTTGAGCCTTTCAACCGAGAGTAAATTCAGATATGATTGTGATCATATCAACTCACATAAGTATTTCTCTACCTTTTGGTTTTAATAAGTATTTCCTCTGGCTGAAACAATTGTAAATCAGAATTGCTAAGATAAGCACAGTTGAGATTTTAGAGGAAAATTATGAATCTTATTGCTTGGGCAATTTTAGGACTTTTGGCTGGTGCTATCGGTAAAGCGATTTATCCGGGTTCCCAAGGTGGTGGTATTCTCTCAACAATGATTTTGGGTATTATTGGTGCGTTTGTTGGAGGTAGTTTATTCAGCCTCTTCCAAACGGGAACGCTGCAATTAACGGCTACTAGTTTAAGTATTCCTGGGCTGTTTGTAGCAGTTATTGGCTCAATAATTGCTATTTATTTGTGGGGACTGTTTACTAGCCGTACTAGTGCCTAATTTAAATTAGTAACTAGCTGATCAATCGATGAGGAACGTGCCTGCTAAACCTGCTTACACAATAATGTCGTAAGCTCAATATCCATACAGCTAACGGGAATTGCGACGTTCTCTCACCCTGAATTCTACTTTCTTTAATTCAACGCACCGATACTACCGAACAGTAGTATCTCCCGCGCTTTCTAGCTTTTTAGTAGCAGATATTAAAGCTACCTTATCATATCACATTCAGCTATTTTTTTCGTTAAAAATTCTTTAAGAGGTTATAGATGTTTTACCACAAAAAAGAGCCTATTCATGCTGTAAATATTACTGAAGCTAACCCTCGTTTTGCTCAATTACTGCTGGAGCAGTTTGGTGGAGCAACTGGAGAATTATCAGCAGCTTTGCAATATTGGGTGCAATCATTTCACGTTGAAAATGCGGGAATTCGAGATATGCTCCAAGACATTGCGATAGAAGAATTCGGCCACTTAGAAATGGTTGGTAAACTGATTGAAGGTCATACCAAAAATATGGATCAAACAGAGGCATACAAAAGCACTCTGTTCGCTGTCAGAGGTATGGGACCTCACTTTCTAGATAGTCAAGGAAGTGCTTGGACTGCTAGTTATTTGAATGAAGGTGGAGATGTCGTGCGGGATTTGAGAGCAAATATTGCCGCAGAAGCTGGCGCACGTCAGACTTACGAAGCACTGATTAAGCTAGCAACAGACCAAGGAACTAAAAATACTTTGGTTCATCTATTAACACGAGAAATTTCTCATACTCAAATGTTTATGAAAGCTCTCGATTCATTGGGCAAATTGACCGAGCCATTTTTTGGTAATATTCAGCCTGATGAAACTGTCGATATTTATTACAATCTATCTACAAATGGTGATGGTAAAGACCAGCGTGGCCCTTGGAATTCTGAGCCAGCATTCAACTACATTGCTAACCCATTAGAACGCAAATCTTAAATCAACAAGAATGTTGTGTATTGTTAGGGGCGGGTTTACCAATATCCCCGTTAATTAACAATGTTGTGTATTGGTAAGGACGCAATGCTTTTCGGTTAAGGAGTGTAGAGACGTTCCATGTCACGTCTCTACAAGGGTTTTCAAATCAGGAATTTGCTTAACCAAGTAGTATTGGGTACGGGCGGGTCTACCAATATCTCAGTGAATCAACAATGATATCTGTTAACCTGCCGCTACTAAAAATTACCATTGAAAATCGGGAGATCGATTGGTGATTGTTAATGCTACACAAAATGGTTGGGAAATTATTTATCATCGCGCTCATGCTTTGCTAGCGGCTCAATTAGCAGGACAATGGCGACGTAAAAACGCTCCTGAACGGTTATATGAAACACTAGCAGCAATTTCTCATCATGATGATTTAGAGAAAGAATGGGAAGAGGATAATTTAACTGTTGGTGGTGCGCCAATGGACTTCACTCTGGGTAAAGAAATGTCAATTCAGCCACTAGCTGATTTAGCAAAAAATGCCCGTTACCGGGGAAGATGGGTTTCCCTATTGATTTCTATGCACCTCAGCCGTTTGCATGAGCCACAACGGGGGAAGTTACCAGAATTAGACAAATTTTTGGATGAACAACGCCAAAATCAGCAACGTTGGCGTGAGGAATTGGGTGTTGAAAAGGCGAAGGTTGATGCAGCTTATGCATTTATGCAATGGTGCGATCGCTTGTCTCTAATTTTGTGTCAACATGAATTACCTGCTGATGAGCGCTTTCTGGAAATTAGTCTAGGGCCTGATCATCAACGTTATGATATTATGCAGTATCGCAATGGCTTAGTGACTGTTCAACCCTGGCCTTTTGAAGATGACCAGTTTACCGTCAACGTTGAAGCGTGCGACCTATCCAAGGTAAAGTTTGATAGCAACTCAGAACTCACTCAAGCCCTCCAGCAAGCCCCTATTAAGCTGCTAGAGTGGACATTTGCCAATATTTAAAATTTACAAATTACCTTCGCGACGGGTTTCCGAAAGAAATATTACGAATTATAAATTAAAAAGCGCCTGGGAGTGTTGCCGTGTTTCCACCCCAAACGCTTTTTATTTTTAACTTGCTCCTCACACACAACTAGAGAATACTGCTGTTTGCTGAGAATACAAGTGTAATATGTGACAGTTTATAAACTGGCACAAGCTAACTCCCAAAGATTTAATGTAAAAAGTGGCGGATACCAGTTAACACCATGAGTAAACCCAATTCATTTGCAGCCTGGATGGAATCTTGATCGCGCAAACTTCCGCCTGGTTGGACAATGGCAGTAATTCCGGCTGCTGCGGCTGTTTTCACAGAATCATCAAAGGGGAAAAATCCATCGCTGGCGAGAATTGCGCCTTGGGCTTTTGCGCCAGCTTGTTCTAAAGCTATTTTAACTGAACCAACGCGATTCATTTGACCAGCACCCACTCCTAAAGTAGTGCGATCGCTTGTAATCACAATAGCATTCGATTTAACGTGTTTACAGACCTTCCAAGCGAACAGTAACTCGGCTAACTCGTCCGGGGTGGGTTGACGTTCGGTGACTACTTGCCATTTACTGGTATCAGCGATCGCATCATCAGCAGCTTGGACTAAAAAACCACCGGCGATCGCTTTCACGGTATCCTGGGGGCCACTACTCAAATCTGCTAACGTTAAAATGCGTAGTTTAGATTTCGCCGCCAAAATTTCTTGGGCTTCAGGTTCACAACTCGGCGCAACCACGCATTCTAAAAATGTCTTGGTTAACTCATTCGCTGTCGCAGCATCAATGGGGCGATTAAGTGCCACAATTCCCCCAAAAGCTGAAACCGAATCAGCATTAAAAGCTTTTTGATATGCTTCCACAAGGGTACTTCCCACAGCCACACCACAGGGGTTTGTGTGTTTAATCACCGTAGCGGCGGGAGTATCAGTAAACTCGGCAATAATGCGGCGGGCGGCTTCTAAATCCACCAAGTTGTTATAACTCAGTTCCTTACCTTGCAATTTCGTCGCCGCAGCCCAACCCATGGGAGTAGTTCCGCTTTGATACCAAGCAGCAGCTTGATGGGGGTTTTCACCGTAACGCAGAGATTGCAATTGCTGCCCAGAAAGGTTATATTCCTGGGGTAGAGAATCCTGAGATTGTTGGCTGAGATAAGCTGCTATGGCTTGATCATAACTAGCCGTATGGGAAAAACCTTTTAAAGCACATTTTTGGCGAAACTCCAGAGATGCAGTGCCTTGATTTTGCCCTAATTCCTGTAAATATTCCTCATACTGTGCTGGATTGCATAATACCGTGAGATGGGCGAAATTTTTCGATGCAGCCCGTAACATCGCCGGTCCACCGATATCAATTTGTTCCACAGCCTCAGATAACGTCACCCCAGGTTTAGCAATAGTTTCCTCAAAGGGATAAAGATTGACTACAACTAAATCAATGGGGCGAATTTGGTTATTTTCTAAATCTGTCAAATGTTGGGGAATATCTCGCCGCGCCAAAATTCCGCCATGAATGCGAGGATGTAAGGTTTTAACTCGACCACCTAAAATTTCAGGTGAACCAGTGTAATCAGAAACCTTTGTCACTGGTAGCCCCGCATCCTTGAGGGTTTGGGCGGTTCCCCCACTGCTGATTAAATCAAAATTAAATTCTTCGACCAAGCGACGGGCTAAATCAACTATACCAGTTTTGTTAGATACACTCAGCAGTGCTAGACGCGCCATGTTTTAGTTCCTCTGATGTAGGCTTTGAAGCGAAAGATCATCAGTTTTACATAAGCCTTGGTTTACTTCAAGACCAGATTACAGAAATACAGAACCTCACCCCGCCTTTGAAGCAAGTCAAAGGCGGGGTGAGGTTCTATATTTTATGAGATTCTTTTGCCTAATGGTACATCTCTATCTGGTTGAATTAACACAACTTCGCCATTTTCCCCAACTACGCCTAAGACTAAAACTTCTGACATAAAATCGGCTATTTGTCGGGGTGGAAAGTTGGTAACAGCTAAGATTAATTTGTTTTTTAAATCTTCGGAATTATACAGTTTAGTAATTTGGGCGCTAGATTTTTTAACGCCCAATTCACCAAAGTCTATCCATAGTTTATAAGCAGGTTTTCGTGCTTGGGGAAAATCTTTCACGTCGATAATTCTACCCACACGAATTTCTACTTGCTCAAAGTCGTCATAGTTAATTTGTGTCATTTACCTGTGAGTTTCACTAGACCAATACCACCAAAGTACAGTCCTAAGACTGCGCCTGCTAACAGACTTTGGGTGAGGGGGTCGGTGGAAGGGGTGAGGACAGCACCTAAAACTACTGCTCCCATAATCACAAAACGCCAGCCAGCAATCATCCTTTGAGAAGAAACTATTCCTAAATTACCTAATAATACTTGGATAATCGGAATTTGAAATGCTAAACCAGTACTAAATAACAGTAGCAGCACAAATTCAAAGTATTTGTCAATCGACCAAAGTTGATCTACAACATCTTCACCGTAGCTAATGAAAAAATTCAAAGCGGCGGGGATAAGCAACAAATAGGCAAATACTAAACCAGCTGCAAACAGTACACTTGAACCTAAAACGACTGGTCCTAGTAAGCGGCGTTCCCGGCGTGTTAGTCCTGGAAGCAGAAACTGGATAATTTGATAGAGAATGAAGGGACTAGAAAGCACCAAGCCAGTGTAACCTGCGACTTTAATGGAGACAAAGAAATATTCTCCAGGCGCAAGTTGAAGAAATTTGACTCCCTGGGCGGGGACTTCCAATAACTTGACAATTGGCTTAACGGCGATGAAACAGCCAATTACACCAACGACGACAGCAATCAGAGAATAGAAAATCCGTTGTCGTAACTCTTCGAGGTGGTCGAAGAGGGACATTTCCACTTCATCTGGTAACTCATTGAGAGGATCAATTTTTGAGTTGCCGTATTCCTCTTGGTCGAGATCAGGAGTAGTTACATCTTGTGATGGTGTCATGAGTCAGCTCAATAGGCAACATTTGTTAACTATTGTATCCGGGGAAGCTGCGACCAAACTATATTTTTGGCCGCATGAAGATTTTAGGATTTTTTTGCCAACATTCTGAAAACTTAGGCAAAAACCTCACTTCGACAAGCTCAGTGACCACTCAAACTCTCATAACTCCGTGTCCTCCCTCCGGGTTCGCCAGTTGCCTGCGGAGGGAAACCCTCCCGCAGCACTGGACTCACTGTGTCCTCTGTGGTATGCGCTGCGCGCACGCTACGCGTTAGCGGAGCTTTCGCTTTAGCGATACGTTTTTCTAATTACCTCTGAGGCAATTTTGGATGTGTCTCTGAATATTTCGCTACCTTAGCCGAAATCTCAGGGTTATAAAGTCGCAAATAATTCCAGTAATTCCCAAATACTTGTCGCACGTAATTTTTCGTTTCATTAAAAGGAATGTCTTCCACAAAATCATCTGGATCGGTTTTCCCAATAGTTCGCAGCCATTTGGCGACGTTGCCAGGTCCGGCATTATAACTGGCGATCGCCAGCATCGAGTTATTGTTATACTGCCGATGGGTATAGTCTAAATACCATGTCCCCAGATTAATATTTTCATTGGGATCTTCTAAATTAATGGTTTTGCTGTCCAAATTAATTTGGGGCGCAATCCATTCGCCTGTAGCGGGCATCACCTGCATTAAACCAGTCGCACCGACCACGGACTTAATTTTTGGCTCAAACATGGACTCTTGACGCATCAAGCCTGTAACTAGCAAAGGATTTAACTGCCGTTCAGTAGACCATTTTTTGATTTCCTGGCGATAGAGAAAAGGATAACGAGCTTGCCAATATTTTACCTGCTGGCTCAAAGCTTGATACTCAGCTTGTTCTTCTGGTGTTTCTCTGTCTTCTAATCGAGAAATCAGACTAATTGCTGAGAGATTTTGTCCCCTAACTAGCCGCATTAACCCTTCGGTAAATTGTTCGGCTACTGTCGGCTGGAGTTTATTGAGAAATTCTGTTTCCCATTGGAACCAAGCATCATTCTCCTCGCCTAGCAAATACAGTTCTTTGAAAGTGTCTGAACCTGCGGGAGGTACTGGACGTGTATTAGGAACTATTTCTGGTTGCAATTGCCGCACGTTGTCAAAGTTGCCGACATTCAGCCCCAAGTTGGCAGCCGATCGCCAAGCATAGTAAGAGTAAGGATATTGACTCAATACATACTCATAAGCGGCTTTTGCTTCTTGCTGCTTTCCTAATCTAATAGCCCATTTACCTACCCAAAAGCCTGCTCTGGGAGCTAAAATACTATTAGAATTATCGGTAGCAATTGGTTGCGCCCATTGCCAAGCCCCTGCGTAATTTTGCGCCTTGGCTTGCTGGTTGGCTTTTTCCCAGCGATACTCTGCGGCTTGATTAGAACTACCATATTTGCTTAAGAGTAATTCCCAAGCTTGTTGAGCCGACTTTTGGTCTTTGAGTCCTTCGTAAACTTTGGCTTTTTCTACAACTGCTCTACTAGCTTGTTGCGGAAAATTAGCAATTATTCTGTCAAGATAGGGTAAAGCATCTTTACGGGTTCTAGCCAATTCTGACAAACGTAATAAAGCTAGTCCCGTTTCGCTAGCATCGGGAAATTTTTGTACTAATTGATTATAAGTGGCAATAGCTTTTGGCTGTTCTTTACCCCCTATCTGTATTCCTCTGGCGGCGCGGTAAAGATTGCGGGGTGTTGGGGTTGCTTTAAAATAGGCATCACCAGCTTTTGCAAATTGATTATTTTCCCAATAAGCTGTACCCACAATTTCCCATTCTTCGGGTTTGAGATTCGGCTCTTTGATTAGTTGATCTAAAACGCCAACGATTCCAGCTTGATTATAGGCGTATTGTGCCAGAATTAAGCGTAACTGTGGCTGATTGGGATTTTCTTGTAATCGCTTCTGAATAATATCCCAGGTGAGTGGATGAGAAGGAAATTGCGCGATCGCTGTATCATGATGCTCTGGTAGGGCAATCATATATAAAGCTTTGGCTTTCCCTGCTGCTTCGGGATACTCTCTCAGCACTCTTTGTCTGAGGTCGGAAGCCTTACCCTGTTCACCCAGTATATCTTGTGCCTGTGCCTGCTTCAGCAAAATGTAGGGACCAAGACTGGGATAGCTTTTTTCTAGTCCTTGGAGAAGACTTAAAGCCTGTTCCGCGTCCCTGGTGTCAATTAAATCACTGGCCAATAAATAACGGGCGCGTTCCCTGTCTGGTGAACTGGAACCATTGGCGATCGCTTCTAGTTTTTCCGCCCGTTCTGGTCTAGACTGTGATGCTAGTGGAAATACGGCTGAGTTGGCTTGATTAGCTGGAGAAATTTGCTCAGGCTGATTTCTAGACAGACTAAAACCTTGTCCTAAGAATTTGCCAATTTCAGGCGCTGATACCATTGCGCCTGCTGAAAAGGCAAACAGTGCGGCAAAAGCAATGAGAGAAATGTGTTTTTTTTGTAGTTTCTTCAGCATGAATATTCGCTGAGAAGTTCCGATAAATTTCTTGAAACTCTAGCATTCCTGGCGGTAGGTGTAATCACTTTTTCTATTTTGATTTTTAATTGCTTAGAGAATAAAAACTGTCGCCAGTAATGAATTCTACTGCACACCCTAGACCCTGTGACATCTATCTTTAGTATAGAATATGAAAGTTTTTAGCTATTTTAGCTGAAGGTCGCATACATTGCACCCAGTACAAGTGAATTAAATATTTTACCAATTTGCTGGCAAGAATATAATTTCCAGAATTTTCCACTCTTGTAGAGACGCGATTCATCGCGTCTTCATATATCATCAGGAACCAACCACAAAGGAAGCAGAATTTTCCCATCATTCCAATTTATTCTCCCCTGCCCCCTGCACCCTGCCCCCCTGCCTCTTCTCTTATTCCCCCCCTGCCTCTTACCTTCTGGCTAATTCTGGGGTACGTCCTTTCAAACCAATCATCAATTTCAGCGCAAACACTTTTAACACAGGTATGCGCCGCATCATCCCCAAACCGAGGCGACGAACTAACACCAGTGGTAAAAAGTTATTAGAAAACATCCGATCTAACAAATCGGTGAAACCTAAAATTGTCAGATTTTCTACCTTGCGCCAGCGTTCATAGCGTTTGAGGATTTTGACATTCCCAATATCTTCACCTGCGGCGAAGGCTGTTTGGATAACTTGCGCTAAAGCAGCAGCATCTCGAATCCCCAAATTTAAACCTTGTCCGCCGACGGGATGACAATTGTGTGCCGCGTCACCAATTAAGGCTAATCTAGGGAGTACATAGCGATCGCTTTGCATGAGTTGGACTGGAAAAATAAAGCGATCGCCTAATAATTCCAACTTACCCATCTGATTACCATAGCGGCGGCTGAGTTCTGCCAAAAACTGCTCGTCATCTAAGGCGCACAAAGCCTTGGCTTCTGCGTGAGGGGCTGTCCAAACGATGCGGCAACGGTTCCCCGGTAGAGGTAAAATCGCAAAGGGTCCGCTTGTCCAAAATCTTTCGTAAGCAGTATTATTGTGTGGTTTTTCTGGCTTAACAAATGCTACAATACAAGATTGCCAATATTTCCAGCCATTGGTTTTAATTCCCGCAGCTTCACGAATGCGCGATTTTGAACCATCAGCAGCAACAACTAATTTACTGCGAACTGTCTGAATTTGGTCAGCAATTTTAATATCTATAGTTACACTATCCTGCTGATATTCTGTTTTTACCACCTCAGCCGGGCAGAGATAAGTCACATTCGGACAATTTTGCACAAACTCCTGCAAAGGCTGTAACAGCGCTTGATGTTCCGCCACATAACCCAACTCTGACGTACCTATATCGTCTGTAGCGAATTCCACGACATCAGGATAATCGGCATCCGAAAGACGAACTTGGCAATATTTAGCAATTTGAGGCGATATTTCATCCCAAATACCAATTCCCTGGTAAATGAGAGCCGAAAGCATATGAACTGCATAGGCTTGTCCCTTAGCAACTGCGGCTGAAGCGACTCTAGCCTCAATTAGTAGAACACTTAAACCAGAATCCTTCAAAGCCGAAGCCAAAGTTAAACCAATAATTCCACCGCCGACAATGACCAAATCATAATCATATCCCCGATGATCTGGCGGTGTTTGTGCAAGGGAAAAATTTTGATGTAGCTGTGTGAGCGCCATTGTTAAGATAAATTAAGGCATCCTAACTCTTATTGTTACGCAAACTGCCAAAACCGCGCAAGTTATCCGCTAAGTCAAAGATTGCTGTCATTAAAAAAACTTAAAGTTCAGGAAAATTACAGATGAAATTAATTACGGAACCATCTATTTCCGAGAAAATCCACAAAATGAAGCAAAGAGTGCGGTGGCTTCATCCCCAGATAGTTTCTCAGGGAATCGACCAAACCAGCATGGTAATTGATGATGGTAAAGAAGACAATCCGGAATTTTCCTTTATGGTAATTGGTGACACTGGTACAACATCTCTTTACGGATACCATCCCCAACGGAAAGTAGCAGAATTAATGCTTCCCCATAAAGACGATTGTCGTTTTGTCTTACATACAGGCGATGTAATTTATGCAGTGGGTTCCCACGAGTATTATGGTAAAAACTTTATTCAACCTTATCGGGAATTTCTCGTAGGCGGAGACCAACCCGAAAATATTGCTTATGACCGGATGTTATTCAATCTGCCATTTTTAGCAGTACCCGGTAATCACGATTATTATGACGTGCCATTGATGTATCGTTTATTTACAGGAAGCACCCGGCCGTTACGTCGTTTCCTGCGGTACAAAGACCTGGAAATTGGTTGGCATGGATCAAATAAAGGTGATGCTTATGCCAGAGCATTTCTTGACTATATAGGAGCGATCGCCTCCCCAAAAAAATTACAACATCATTTAGATCAACATTACACTGCTATAATTGACGCGGGGCGGTGTATGCGTTATCAACCCGGAAAATTCACCCGTTTACCCAACCGCTATTACACCTTTCGTTATGGCGGTATCGACTTTTTCGCCTTAGATTCCAACACCTTTAATACACCATCCCCCTTACCAGACAATCTAGAAGGGGAAATGAACCGTCGGGAATTGCAGCAGCGTCGCCAAGTCATAGACAGAGAAGAAGAACAAATTTTAACAACCTGCGACCAACTCAACCCCGAAAAACCCAACGAAGCGGAACAACTTGATTATCTCAATGCCAAATTAGAGCAAATCAACGAAATTAAAATCGACATTGAAAAACAACTAGCATCCAACGCCACAGACATTATAGATTTTGAACAACTGAATTGGTTAAAAAACCGACTCATAGAATCTTGGCACACCTCAGAAGTGCGGGGAAGAATTATCTTCTTTCACCATCCACCCTACGTTACAGAAGCCACAAAATGGAATCAAGCCCAAACCTTAGCCGTGCGTCATCGCCTCCGCTTTGTATTTGAACAAGTAGCTAAAACCCTGGGTTCCCAAATCAAAGACCGTTCCATAGTCGATTTAATCTTCAACGGACACGCCCATTGCTTAGAACATATTCGCACAGGTAACACAGGATACGCCGATTCTCATATTAACTGTATCATCTCCGGTGGTAGTGGTCATTATCCCCGGCGGCAACGTCGAGAAGGCAATGAATTGATAGAAACCTTTACAGAACTTCCTGGAAATCCCCAGCGCAAAGTTGCCGATTCCCTACTATTTTTTGGTCGCAACGGCAAAAAACCCCACAAGCATCTACCTTACTCTTGTGTAAGAATTGACGTTAAAGACGGTAATCCCCCCAAATTCATTGTCACACCCTTAGTAGCCGATCGCGTCGGCGAACAATGGCACACCCCTGAAATTCCACCATTTACGATATAAAACCTTTGCGTACCTTTGCGTTAACCTCCGCGTACCTTTGCGTTGATCTCCTAATTCTTCTAACCTTAAAAGTAATGAAATTTATTGGCATTGATTTAGGTTGGAAATCCCAACCAAGCGGCTTATGCTGCTTAGAATTAATAGAAGGAAAGCTACAAATCCTAGATATAGATCGGCTAGAATTTATTGCAGATATCCTCACCTGGATAGATAAAACTGTAGAACCAAAAGAACCAGCGATGATTGCCGTAGACGCGCCCACCTTGATCCCCAACGCTATAGGGAGTCGTCTACCCGATAAACTCACACACAAATACTTTGGAAAATATCACGCCGGATGCTACCCAGCCAATCAAAATTTACCCTTTGCCGAACGCACAGTCAACTTTGGCTTAGAACTAGAATACCGTGGATTTGTTCATGCTCCCACAATTGATCCCCAAAAATTGGGCAGATATCAAATAGAAGTTTTTCCCCATCCAGCAACAATTAACTTATTCAACTTAGAACGCATCCTCAAATATAAAAAAGGACGCATCAATGAGCGTCGCTTAGAACTAATTAAACTGCAAAATTATATTCTCGATATTCTCCCCACCCTAACTCCTTCTCTGTGTACTCTGCGCCTCTGCGGTTCGTTCTCCGAAATTCCGACCACAGGCGCAGCCCTCAAAGCAGCCGAAGACAAACTAGACAGCTTAATTTGTGCGTATGTAGCAGCCCATTGGTGGTATTGGGGAGAACAACGTAACTTAGTGCTAGGCGATCGCACCACAGGCTACATCGTCATTCCAGGAAAAATGGGGAGTGGGGAGTGGGGAGTGGGGAGTGGGGAATAGGAGGGGAAATTGCTTCCCCCCTGTTCCCCTGCTTCTTCGCTTATTCAGCCCAAGCAATCAATCTTGGCTCATAGGGACTTGACAAATGTGGATGGTGAGGTAAAACACGCAAAGACAAGCCTTGTAAACCAGAGTTAGTATAGGTAATATTACTCGTGTAAACACTCAAGTTTTGTGCATCTTGTCCTTGGTAGTCCATGACTACAGGCACAGCATTGGCAATGTCACCATTGGCATCAATTGTACCTTGGTATAATTCCACCCGGACATCATCATTAGTCAAAGTTGCTAAATCAACCTTGGCTTTGACAGCAACGGTTTGATTCACTTCGATATCTGTATCTGCTGATACATCAATATCTTTGATTTTGATGTTAAACCAGTGTTCGCCGAGTTTAGATTTCCAACTAGCTAATTCCTTCGCTGGGGCGTAATTATCCGCAGTTAGAATTGTAAAGCGATCGCTTGCCGGAAAATAAGCCCGTTGAGCATATTCTCCCACCATCCGGGCTGTATTAAAGAAAGGACAATTCAAGCGAATTGCATCCTTCATTTTCGCAATCCAACCCCTGGGTAAGCCATCAGCATCCTGATGTTCATAGAATAGAGGCACAACTTCCTTCTCTAACAATTCATAGAGAGCATTGGCTTCTACCTCATCCTGGTAATTAGGATCATCGTAATCCTCACCATGTCCAATTGACCAACCAGTGCGGACATAATCAGCTTCATCCCACCAGCCATCAAGAACACTTAAATTCAGCAATCCATTCATAGCGGCTTTCATCCCGCTAGTCCCGGAAGCTTCCCGTGGACGACGGGGTGTGTTTAACCAGACATCACAACCAGCTACCATTAACCGAGCAATGTGAATATCGTAATTAGGCACAAACACAACTTGTTTTTCCAAGTTTTGTTCATGGATAAAGTGATTGATATCGCGGATCAGTTCTTTCCCTGGGATATCCTTGGGGTGAGCTTTACCAGCGATCACAAATTGCACTTTGCGATGTTTGTTATTCAGTAAAATTTGCTTGATCCTGTCCAAATCACGCATCCAGAGGGTGGCGCGTTTGTAGGTAGCAAAACGTCGCGCAAAGCCAATGGTTAGAACGTTGGGATCGAGGACTTCTTGGGCTTGGTCTATTTCCGACGCTGAAGCACCGCGATCGCGCAAATGCTTCACCAAGTGTTCTCTGACATATACAACCATGTCTAAGCGACAGCGTTCGTGATTGCGCCACAATTCCTCATCGGGGATCGTATCAATGCGATCCCACAATATGCTCTCTGGTGCGGCTGATGACCAATTTGGACCTAAGTAGCGATCGTACAACTCTTGAGTTGATTTAGCCACACAACTCCGAGCATGAACACCGTTGGTAATGGCGGCAATTGGTACTTCTTCCACTGGTACTTTTTGCCACAAGCCCTGAAACATTTCCCGTGATACCACACCGTGTAACTGAGCCACGCCGTTTGAAAATGTCGCCATCTTCAAAGCCAACACCGCCATACTAAAAGGTGCAGATAAATCACCTGTATTTTCTCGCCCCAGTCCTAAAAATTGCTCTTTCGGCAAACCAAAGATTTCGGCATAGTACCCCAGGTAATACACCATCTTATCGGGAGAGAACAAGTCAATTCCCGCCGGAACTGGGGTGTGAGTGGTAAAGATATTACTAGAAGCTACTACCTGTCTAGCTTGGTCATAGCTCAATCCTGCTTCCTGAATCAGGATGCGGATACGTTCTAAGGCTGAGAATGCAGCATGACCTTCATTCATGTGGTAGGCAGTCACATCATAACCCAATGCTTTCAACATCTGCACACCACCGATCCCCAGCATAATTTCCTGGTGAATCCGCATATCGATGTCGCCACCATACAGCTGATCTGTGATGTCGTGGTCGTAAGGGTTATTGGGTTCAATGTTGGTATCCAGCATATAAAGTGGTACCATTCCCACCTGTACGCGCCATACTCTGGCATAAACCTTGCGTCCTGGGTAATCTACCGCAATCCTTAATTCTGAACCATCAGGATGACGCTCTAGGTGCAACGGCATATTATAGAAATCGTTCATGGGGTAGCGTTCTTGCTGCCAGCCATCTGCATTCAGGTATTGAGCAAAGTACCCTTGCTGATACAATAAGCCCACACCCACCAGAGGTAAACCCAAGTCGCTAGCCGATTTCAGGTGATCCCCCGCTAAAACACCCAAACCACCAGAATAAACTGGTAAACAATCTACAAGTCCGAATTCAGCCGAAAAATAGGCGTAGCATTCTTTGGGCTTTTGACTGCGTTGTTTCTGATACCAAGTACGCTCTTGTAAATAGTCTTCTAACTGGCGCGCCGCCCGATCCATTTGTGCTAGAAAGCCTTCATCTTCCACAACTTCCAACAAGCGTGCTTGACTGATTGTACCCAGCATTAACACGGGGTTGTGGCGGCTAGATTCCCACAAATCGGTGTCTAAACGCCGAAATAAATCTTTACTCTCAACGTTCCAATCCCAGTGCAAGTTATATGCTAGTTGTCGCAGGGGTTCTAGTCGTGACGGTAAGGAAGGGGAAACGTTAAATGTGCGAATTGGCTGCATAGGTCGGTAAAACTCCAAGTTATATTTTGGCTATTGTTTACGTATGTATTACTGTCTCTACCCAATGTGGCCAATTCTTTTTACTGTGTCTGTAAAATGGGGATGACTTTGTTCAGCATTGAGAGTTATTCTTGACATCGCTGATAAAGTTTACACTAAGGGCATTTTTAAGTCTATGGATTACCCTTAACTATGTACTTAGTATATTAAAAATTAATTATTCTATGTCAGGTACGACTGCTGGTAATTTTTAATTTTTTTTTAATTACCTTCAACTTCTTTGTGGTTTCTGCTACAATTTTTGCCTCAGTAGTTGAATTATCACTGTATTTATCCGCTTCTCATCTCTCAACTCAAAAGCATGAACAAAGTAGTGAGTTTGTTAAAGGCGATCGCTGAAGGAATAAAATTTAGATAAATAAGTATCAATCATATCTATATTCAGGAGTATTTGGAGATATACTTTTGATCAATTCTCCCAGACAACTTCTTTCTCCTGATCTTTATTGCCTAAAATTATTAGAGATTTTTTTTACTTCAGAAGTCCCTGAATGGGCTAGTACCGCAAGGCGGAAGTCAAAAGTCAAAAGTCAAAAGTCAAAAAGCTTATAAAATGGGCTTTTCATAGATTTTGAATGGTCTGTTTATTTACGCCAACTTGTACTAGTTCCAAACAATAGCTTCTTAAAGCTTGTTGGATATTTTGGTTAATGAAAACCATAAATTAAAGCAAGTATGTAAGTTCGGATTTGAAAAATTTAGATTATTCAGTAGCTGCTTAAGGATGAGTTTGGCAAACGGAACACAGATATCATCTGAACTACGACCAAGACTTCCGGCAAATAACATCCTCAACATTTCATCTTAATTGGCATAGTATCCAGAAATATATATCTAGAGCATGAAATCTAATATTGTTTCTGCTTGTTCACTTAACTTTCCATGACTTGAGGTAAACCCTACGTGTTTGTTCAATAATCAAATAGTAGTCCTATATATCCGTTATTAATAGGGTAAAATAGCTAACTTTAGTTATAACTCTTTGCCCTTGTATTAAAGGTATTATTTTCTTTGATGCCTGACCAGGGCTGATGTAATATATATAGTAAATCTCGTTATATGCAACAAATTAACTTCAAAAAATGTATTTTTTGTCTAAGTATAAAAATATTCATTTGTGATGATTACGCAATTAATAATGTTATCTTTCTTTTCAATAAATCTGGATTAGCCAAATTGCAACAAACTTATTGATCAAAAGTGTTTTAAGTTCAAAAAATGTGCTAATGTTAAAAGCAGCTATCACAAAAAATATTTGTGTAATTAGAAATGTGATTTTGTTCGACTGTAACTCATCGGTGTGCAACATGATTAGCGCAGCATACTCTAAAAATTCGTTGCAAGAAAGCCGTCATCGCAATCGTGGAAGCGCTTATTTGTTTGCACCAATGGTGAATTTTAATGTGATGAGTGAAGTTGGTGACACTCCACCCTAAGTTTGACTTGCTTGCATACCAACACTAATAATAATTCAATGCTAATTATATTTGAATGTGTGGGAAAAATTATCTGCAAAATTTGAGATAATCCCATCAACTAGTAAAAATGTAATTGTATTGAAAAAAGCTTGTTGAATTCGGTCGTTGACAGAAAGCCACTTGAAGGCGAAAAACTACACAATAGTAGTAGATCTATTCAAATTCGCCAAAAAAGTAAAGTTGGGACATTTTGCAACACCTAATTATCCAATTTAATATTCTGATGTTTGGCGCGGTAACTCACTGAGTATGTCCTACATAAATCAGTCTAGTAAATAGCATCATTTTTGCTGGAACTGATCCAAAAAACTACCACATATTTTGAATGAGCCACTGGAATTGATATGTAGAAAAATCGCTCAACTGTTACCCATCTCCATTAATATCTCTACATTAATTGAAATGGGTCATTCTTAAATCAGTCAAGCTCAGAAATTAGTTTTCTATTTGCGTAGGAAACTAACTAATCATTGGGAAAATATCTTTTATCCCCGCAAATCCATTCAATTTGATGACTTTAAAAATATCAGTATAAGTGCCGCTACCAAAAGACAAGATAAATTCTCTATCAGCCTTAAATAGTTTCAAGAACACTCAATATCCGAGATATTTAATCATGAATGACAAGCGATACGCCTCAAAGTTTCAGCGATTACAAGAATTATTAATCATTACTTTGTTAGGAGATATTCCCACAATTGTTCTTGGTCCCAAATTGCGAAATCTCGTATATCGGAGAATCTTTGCTCGACTGGGTAAATCAGTTTATATTCAAAACGGCGTGGAATTTTTGGGTACTGCTGCCATTGAAATGGGGAATGGGGTATATATTTTTAAAGGTGTACGCATGGATGCCAAAGGACACCCAAATAATAAAATTTATTTAGGAAATGGAGTGGCGCTTGAGCGTTACGTTGATATTGGCTGTTTGGATAATACTTGCATATCCATTGATGATGAAACTTTTATCGCTCCTGATGTCTGTATTGCTGGACCTGGAAACATCAAAATTGGTAAGAATTGCCTGATTGCATCCCATTCGGGAATATATGCCAATAGCCACAAATTTGCCGACCCAACTAAACTCATAAAACACCAAGGGATAACTCGTAAGGGAATCGTGATTGAAGATGACTGTTGGCTAGGGCATGGAGTAACGGTGTTAGATGGCGTTACTATCGGTAAAGGTAGTGTTATTGGCTCAGGTGCAGTTGTAAATAAAGATATTCCCCCCTATTCTGTGGCCGTAGGTGCGCCTGCACGAGTAATTAAAAGCCGAACCAGCAAGGATTTAGTAGCATCTTCATAGTATGGTTGGTAGCAAAAAAGTTTTTGAATACCTATTTTCGCCGTGCTGTACTAGGCTTGGGGTTGCAGTTTAGCGATCAGAGATGGCAGACTGTAGAAAGGAAAAATAGCGATGTCTAACAACTGGAAACTTCCTCTGTGAGTAAACGTCTCTAGAGTAACGAGCGCAAAACATCTGAGGGGTTTTGTCTCGATTCACCAGACTCATCTTAAAAAGGGACGAGATTTCGGTAATATAAGGTAGTTATCCTTTCTGTATAGCAGATACTGAGAGAGAAACTTTTTTCTCACACCCTTTGGAGATATTTGTATGGTGACTTTAAAAATCGCTGTTTATATTGTTGTTGCCTTCTTCGTGGCTATTTTCGTCTTCGGATTTTTGTCCAACGATCCAGCTCGTAACCCCGGCCGCCGGGATTCAGAGTAGGATTTACACGAACCTATCCACAACTGCCGGAAGACGGAAAACACCAAATCTCCTTCTCTTGGCAGCTTGCTATGTTGAGGCAAAAGCAAAAGTCGGGAGGAGAAAGGTGTAATTCATCCTTCCGACCATCAATTGGCTATTTATTAGCTTGATTTGCCTAGATATGCTTCATTCAGTTCCGCCACCTGCAACACATCCCATTGTCGAACCAGTACCATCAGCAAATTCTATTCTCTATGCTAGTGATACTCAGTTTCCCTCGGTTGTAATCACTCAAACTGATACCCCAGAAGACAAAGAAGAATCGCCGCCACTACAGGAAATTCCACAAATATCAAATGTGGAAGATTCTGATGCTGCTTTGCATTGGTCAACTCCCATTCGGGTCACTAGGGATAATTTATCTGCTAAAACCTTAGCCACACCCAATACACCAGAAACATTCCCGCCAGAATTTTCTCCGTTCACAGCTTCTAAAAATGCTGAAAATTTGGGTCAACCCCAAGCGGTTGGTTTTTCCAAACAACAGTTTGATGCGCCCAAAACTACACCCCAGCTGCAAGTCGTAGCGGAAAAAGCCACTCCACAAGAGCAGGAAAGCAATATTCCTGTACAACAATTTCCCGATAGCATAAATATTTCCGTTGATGAACCGGATGATGTGCCGAGTTCTCAACCAGTAGAAAATATTCTAGAGTTTAAGTCTCGCAACCCCAGCAACGAAAGCTCTACTCCCTCAACTATAGAATTCAAGTCACCTACTAAACAAGCTCAAGAGCCTACACCTACGCCGCCAGCGAGACAGAGGACTGTCGAAGTGATCTCAGATCGGCAGGAGTATGATCAAGAACGGCGAATTATCACGGCGGAAGGTAATGTAGTGGTGCGATTTGATGGGGCTGTAGTGGATGCCGATCGCCTGCAAGTAAATTTAGATAACTTGGTCGCCGTGGGGTCAGGTAATGTGGCCTTGACACGAGGGGATCAAGTATTGCGGGGAGAACGTTTTACCTATAATTTTGTCCAAGATAACGGAGAAATAGAAAACGGCAGTGGGGAAATATTCGTACCCTCAGCCCAAAGAGATTTAGCTTTTTCACCCACCGAAATCACAGGCGGAGAACTTCAAACTCCTCTAAGCGATCGCATCCGAAGAAATCAGCCCCTCTCTGGGATCAGTAGCTCAGGCGGCATTGATTTTACATTAGGTGGTAGAGAAGCGAGTAATATCCCCCCGCCAGCAGCCGGGGGTACAGTGAGGCGACTGCGGTTTCAAGCTCAACGCATTGAGTTTTATCCGCGAGGTTGGCAAGCTGAGGATGTGCGAATTACTAACGATCCGTTTTCACCCCCAGAATTAGAGTTACGGGCTTCTCAAGTTACTTCCATACAGGAATCCCCTTTAGTAGAAACCATCACTACACGGGGACAGCGTTTAGTTTTTGACCAAAAAGTTACGATACCTATTCCTGTAGATAGACAGACCCTTGACCGTTTTGAACGGGATGCTTCACCATTTATAGTTTCTCCCGGCTTTGATGGGGGTAAGCGTGGTGGTTTTTTTGTGGAACGGGGTTTCAACCCAGTGGATAACGAGCAAACGCGTTTGAGAATCACGCCCCAATTTTTTGTGCAGAAAGCCTTAGAAGAAGGCACAGATGATTTGGCTTCATTATTTGGTGTGAGGGGGAGTTTAAATGCTGTTTTAAGCCCACGAGCCACAATTCAAGGTTCCGGTGAATTGACAAGTTTTGATTTAAACAAAGTAGAAGACAATTTGCGGGCGAGTGTCCGAATGCGCCAAGCATTAGGCGATGTCAATCCCCACATCTTAAATCTAGAATATAGCTACCGCGATCGCCTATTTAATGACAGTCTTGGCTTTCAAACTGTTCAGAGTAGTATTGGTGGTCTAATTAGCTCTCCTGTCATTCCTCTAGGTAATAGTGGCATTAACCTCAACTATCAGGCAGGTATACAATATATTAATGCTAATACTGACCGCCTTGACTTACTAGAAGCAGACCGGACGAATGATCGAATTTCTCTCGGTCGTTTACAAGGTAGTGCTAACCTCAGTAAAGGCTTTTTACTATGGCAGGGTAAACCATTACCACCTACCGCCCTTGAGGGATTAAGATATACACCAAATCCTATTGTTCCTTATATACAAACAGTTGCTAGTATTAGAGGTACTACTAGTTATTACACTAACAACGAAAATCAAAGTACCCTAACTGGTACAGTCGGCTTAATAGGGCAATTTGGTAATTTCTCTCGTCCTTATTTAGACTATACTGCTTTTAATATAACTTATTCTCAGGGCTTAAATAGCGGGTTATCACCATTTTTGTTTGACCGTTCAGTTGATAACAAAGTGCTAGGCGCTGGAATTTCACAGCAAATTTATGGGCCATTTCGTTTAGGCTTTCAAACAACAGTTAACTTAGACACTGGTAAACAAACTAGCGCCGATTATATTTTAGAATATAGCCGCCGTACCTATGGAATTTCTTTGCGTTATAACCCAGTACTGGAATTAGGCGGTTTCAGCATCCGCATTAGCGACTTTAACTGGACTGGTGGTACAGATCCATTTTCTGGCGGTCAAGTTAAGACTGTTGTTGATGGTGTGCGACAAGAGAATTAATTGGGGACTGGGAAAAGGCAGGGGTGCAGGGTGCAGGGTGCAGGGTGCAGGGGAGAAGAGGAAAGGTTATCGGTTATCTTGCCACTTTTGTTCTGACTCAGCACTCATAAATTAAGCGGCAAAATTATTTTGAAGGTTGTACCAACACCAACTTGACTAGTGAAACTGATTTTACCCTGGTGAGCTTCAACACACTTTTTGACGATCACTAACCCCAGTCCTGTACCCTGAATTGATTGGACATTGGTAGCGCGATAGAATGATTCAAACAGTCGCTTCTGGTCAACTTCAGGAATGCCAATTCCTTGGTCTTGAATCTGCAATATGGCTACTTTTTCTCGGAAATCACAGGTTAAATCAACCTGAATATTTTTATTTTGAGGAGAATACTTAACTGCATTAGAAAGTAAATTAATGACTATGTAATGTAGAAGCTTTTCATCTATCAAAGTATCTGTACATTCATTATGACAGGTAAACATAATTTGATGTCCATCATTAGTAACAAGAGAAAATTCTGCAATAAATTCTCTACATACTTGCTCTAAGTTGACTAGATCAGGATGGCACTCAAGTTTTCCCACATCTGACTTACCCATAAACAGCACATCTTCCATTAGTTCTTTCATGGATTGCACAGCACCTTTAATTCGTTGTAGGTAGATGCTTTTTTTGGCGGCTGGTAAATTATCTCCTTGGATTTCTATCAGTTCTACTGCTGTTTGGATTACAGTTAGGGGATTACGAAAATCATGAGAAACTGTAGAGATAAATAGGGATTTGAGATGGTTGAGTTCGCGCTCTTGATTCAATGCTCGCTCTAGCAATTCTGTTTGACGACGTTCACTGATATCCCAGAAAACAATTACCACACCATCTATTTGATTAGGTCGTCGCATAATCGGTGAAGCACTATCCCCAATGGGAATTTTTTTCCCTTTTTTGGTAATCAGAGAGGTGAATTCCCCCAAATACACAACTTTTTGGTCTCTTAGCACTTTTATGACTGGGTTTTCTAATGCAGCTTCTGTAATTTCATCAACAATATTAAAAATAGTCGATATATCTTTTCCCTGAGCATCTACTTGTTTCCACCCAGTTATCAACTCAGCCGCCGGATTCATGAATGTTACTTTTGCCTGCTCGTTAGTAGCAATTACAGCATCGCTCATTGAATTTAAAAGCGTGGCTAATCTGTCTCGATTTTCCCGCAGATCCTGTTCTAGTTGGTGTTTTAATAAACCGATTTCAACAGCTATTTTTAAATCTTTAGAAGTAAATGGTTTAACAACATATCCAAAGGGTTGAGTGAGTTTTGCACGTTGTAAAGTTTTGTCGTCAGCATAAGCAGTGAGGAAAACTACGGGAATATCTAACTGCTCACGAATCCTAGCAGCAGCTGTAATCCCATCCATATCACCTTTGAGGATAATATCCATTAACACCAGTTGTGGCTTAGTCTCCAATGCTAAGGCGATCGCCACTGCTCCTGAAGAAGCTTTACCCGTAACCATGTACCCTAACTGATTAAGTTGATTAGCAATGGTTCTGGCTACAATTACTTCATCTTCAACGACTAAAATTCTCACGTGATCCATTAGAAATTTACTGCTGACAAGTTAAACTGGGAAACTGGATTTTAAATGCTGTGCCATGATTACGTTCTACAGTAATGCTGCCTTCTATTTGTTCTGTCACTAAGTCATAAACTAATGAAAGTCCTAAAGAATCAGTATTACTCCAATCTAAGTTATCTGGTAAACCAACGCCATCATCTTGAATAATCATTTCAATGTCGTTACCAATATTACGTAAATCTATGGTAATTTTACCCGATTTTTGACCAGGAAAAGCGTGTTTGAGGGAATTGGATAATAATTCATTGATCACCAGCCCACAGGCAATAGCTTGATCAACATTCAAGTTAACTGCATCTATATTAGTTTCTAGCGAAATTTTGTCTGGTTCTACCTGATAAGAAATGAGGATACTGGTTACCAGATTTTCTACATAGTCAACAACATCCAGTTTGCCGATATTGGGCGAAATATATAAGTTCTTGTGAATCAGAGAGATGGAGTCAATCCGGTTTTGGCTATCTTGAAAAATTCTGCTAACTTGAGGATCTTTGAGTGTTTGAGACTGGAGTTGTAACAGACTCGATACAATTTGTAAGTTATTTTTAACTCGATGATGAACTTCTTTTAATAAAACTTCTTTTTCTAGTAATGCAGTACTCTTAAGTTGATTTCAGCTTTTTGTCGTTCAGCTATTTCATTCTGCGCTTGTTGATATATGCTCGATTGTTGAATAGCGATCGCAATCTGTACTGTCAGTTGATCAAGCAGATCCAGTTGGTTATCTTCCCAATCACGGCTACTAGAGCATTGGTGCGCCACCAATAAACCCCACAAACATGAGCCAGTATTTTCTTCGTCTATTTTGAGCAGAATCGGCACGACTAAATTAGCTTTGACTTCAAACTGTTCTAACAAGTGCAGATGACAATCAGTCAATCCAGCTTCGTAGATATTAGCGATCGCTCGTTTGCATCCTTGGCGATACTCTACACCTCCACCTGTTTGAAAACACGTATCTTCGATTTTTACCCCTAAAGCCACTGTCCATCCTGCTCCCACCGATTCCGCCACAATTGTGCCACTCATATCCGGGGCGAACTGATAAACTACAACTCGATCAACCCTGAGTAAATCCCGCACTTCTTCAACTGTAGTATTGAGAATATCTTGCAGATTTAAAGATTGTCGAATTCGTTGAGCCACAGTTCCCATCAATTGTTCTCGTTCAGCCTGAGCTTTAAAAACAAGTTCAGCTTGCTTTCTTTTTGTAATATCCGAGAACACAGCTAATATTGCCGATTCACCATGAAAACTTAAATATTGAAATGAAGCGATCGCCCAGAAATAAGTTCCGTCTACTCTCTTAAGTAGCAGTTCATAATTTTGAACTGACTCATCTTGGGTAAGCGCTGCTAAAATCGCTTTTCTCTCCGCCGGCTCATAGTATAAATCTGAAACTGGGCGATTGACTAAATCCTCTGCCGAACAACAAAATATTTGCAGCAATTCTGGATTAGCATATAAAATTAACCCGTCAGACAAACGGGAAATAATTAATGGCACAGGAATAGATTGATAAATCGCTTGAAATCTAGCTTCATTTTCCTGAAGGGTTTTCTCTATTTCTTTACGTTCTGTAATATCTATAATATCTACTAAATGGGCATCATATTCACCATACTTGATTGCGTGTGTAACAGTTTCAACATGAATAATCTTGCCATTTTTTTGACGATGTTTCCATTGTCCAGATAAATTTGTTCCAGAATTCTTTTCAGTTAAATATTTTCGTAATAAAACAACATCTTCTGGAGGATGAATATCAGTTATTTGCATTTGCAAAAACTCTTCGCGAGAATATCCATATTGAATCACAGCAGCTTCATTAACATCTAAAAACTGCCCATTTTTTTGGTTATATAGCCATATACTGTGAGGATAACTGGCAAAAATTAAATTAAAATTCATACATCTCTCTGCAATAATTTTTTCCCAGCTTAGGGAAATTTTTTCCCCATTAAATTAATCTTATTTACCCAACTTGGACTCATTTATTTAAGTATTTGTTTAAAGGTAAACTCAGGGTTAGCTGTAACGAAGGTATTCTACAAATATTTAATTATTGACATACCATGCTTATAAGGTACATAGTTTGAATGAGTCCCAAGCCCCAGTTTTTTTATCCCAGCACTGGCTAAAAATTTAGGAAATCTTACAGTGCAATGGTTCATAATTCCACTCAATATCCAGCAAAAAACTCATTATTTAATCAACCCGATTTTCAATTTTAGTTACTGTACTTAGGTAGCATTACTAGCTGATGATAGTGTATCTAACTAGAATTATTACAGTTGTATCATGCCCATAACGGCAAAATCAAAGGATTTTTCTATATTATCTATCGAATAACCGCATTTGAAAATCCAAATTTATACGTTGTAATTATAACACAGTATAAAACCTACTACCAGAGTGAGAAGACATTATACATGATAGATTTTAGTTCTCATTAGTACAGGAGCAGTGGTAGCGCAAAGTGGAAAATTTGGCAATCTTTAATCCTAAATCTAGTTAGCGTATAGTCATAATCTGTTCGCAAGCAACAAAACTTGATTATGGTTCGAGAGTTAGAAAGAAAACGTCAGAGTGCAGAATTTCCAGAAACCGCGCCAGCTGCGAATCCTGTATTTTTTAGAACCTACAGCCGCCGCACCAAGGCAGGGCTGAGGGAAACATGGGATGAGGTATGCGATCGCACGATCCAAGGCATCATTGAGTTAGGGAAGCTCACCCCAGCCGAAATTGCCATCCTAGAGAATATGCAACGCAACCTCAAAGCCTTACCCAGTGGACGCTGGCTATGGGTAGGTGGTACAGAATGGGTTAGCAAACCCAAAAACTTTTCTGGGGCTTACAATTGCACTTCCACCAACCTGCAAGACTGGAGCGCTTTCGGGTTGATGATGGATTTAGCCATGATGGGCTGTGGTACGGGAGCCGTTATAGAACCGCAATATATTAATCAATTACCTCCCATCCGCAATTACTTAAATGTGACGGTAAATGGAGACATTGGTAGCACACCTCCAGAATTACGCCGTGAATACACCCAAACCCAGATAGAAGGTAACAGCGTTATCATCCATGTGGGAGATAGCCGTGAAGGTTGGGTAGAATCCTATAAAAGCTTATTGGAACTTTCCACAGATGAACGGTTTACCTCAGAAGTGGAAGTAGTTGTTGATCTGAGTGATGTTCGTCAGTCGGGAGAAACTCTCAAGGGCTTTGGCGGGGTGGCTAATCCTGTCAAGTTGCCAGGACTCTATCAGCGTTGTGTATCCATCCTCAATAAAGCCAGAGGACGACAATTAAATTCAGTGGAATGCTGTTTGTTAATTGACCAAGCTGCTGTTACAATTGTTGCAGGCAATATCCGTAGAAGCGCGGGCATGAGGCAGTTCAAGGCAGACGATGAACAAGGCGGAACTGCCAAAGATAACCTCTGGCAACAGGATGAAAACGGCAACTGGCGTATTGATCCTGAGCGTGATGCTTTACGGATGGCCAACCATACAAGAGTATTTCACCGTAAGCCCACATTAGAAGAATGTGTAGATGCTGTTCGTAAACAATACTACAGTGGCGAAGGAGCGATTCAATGGGCAGGTGAAGCAGTAGCTCGATCCAATTGTGATTTACTTCCAACACAAGAGTTAAAAGTTGATTTCTTGAAATCCTATGAACAAGGAACAGCAAAAGAGTGGTTACAAGCACACTATCCTGATTTAGATGCCAAAGAACTAGAACATCGTTTAGCTCGTTACGGCTTAAATCCTTGTATTACTGCTGACACTTGGATTCACACTGAATTAGGTGCGCGACAAGTCAAAGACTTGATAGGCAAACAATTGAGTGTATATGTCAATGGCGAATTATTCAGCACTACAACCGATGGCTTTTGGTTGACAGGAGTCAAGCCTGTATTTAAAGTGATCACTCAAGAAGGCTATGAATTGCGTTTAACAGGCAATCATCAGCTACTGAAAGTAACAGCCCAAACCCAGAAAAAGCAATACACCGAGTGGGTGGAAACTCAAGATTTGCACCCTGGCGATGCTATTTTGGTTCATAACCATCGTGGAGTTCAACCTTGGGAAAGCTTTGGTACTTTTGAGCAGGGTTGGTTACTAGGTAATCTGATTGGCGATGGTAGCCTTGCTGCAACACAATGGGGTAAAACAGCCTATCTCCGATATTGGGAAGACACCCAAGACGAAATGGGCAGATATGCTGTAACTTTACTCCCTTCGGCTACGCTCAGGGTAAACAAAAAGACTGTTGATTTTTCAGGTTCCACAGAATCGGGATGCTACCATCAACAGCTAAAACATCGAGTCATCAATTCATCAAGCTTGGCTCGATTGGCAGCAGATTATGATGTTACCTTAGAGAACAAAATACCCACAGATAAAATTGAGCAAGCCAGCTATGAGTTTTATCGTGGCTTTTTGCGTGGCTTGTTCGATGCTGATGGCAGTGTTCAAGGTAATCAACAAAAAGGTGTTAGTGTCAGACTGGCACAAAGCAATCTTGAAACCTTGAAGAGAGTTCAAAGAATGCTGTCCCGTTTGGGGATTATTTCCACAATTTATCAAGAACGTCGTCCTGAAAGCGATCGCCATCTTCCTGATAGTAATCGTGAACCAGCTTTATATCTCTGTCAGGCACAGCATGAACTGGTGATTGCTAATGATAATATCTCTTCTTTCCAAACAATCGTGGGATTTCAGGAGCCGAAAAAAGCTGCACGCTTAGAAGAATTATGCGGTCAATACAAACGACAGCTAAATCGTGAGCGTTTCTCAGTTAAAATCACAGACATTGTGCCAGATGGTGTAGAAGCAGTTTATGACTGTACTGTGCCTGGAGTTTCTCGATTTGATGCTAACGGCATTGTGGCACACAATTGTGGTGAAATTATCGGCTCTAACTTCCATTGTGTCAGTGGTGATACCTTACTGATCACTAGAGATGGAATCCACAAAATTGAAGATGTTGTGGGCTGTGAAGTTGAAATTTGGAATGGTGAAAAATGGAGTCAAGTCAAACCATTTCAAACAAGTAGCGATTCTCCCCTGTATCGTGTGCGATTTGGAGACGGTACATATTTAGATGTAACTGAGTATCACCGTTTCTTTGTTAAAGATAGGTTTGGCAAAAATTACAAAGAAGTACAAACAAAAGATTTGATGGATACTAGCAAATATAGTATTCACACCGAGCCGTTTACAATTCAGTACGATGATGGATTGAGTATTGATGTCAGCTATGCTTACACTCTGGGCGCAGCTGTCGGAGATGGCACAACAGACCAAAATGACAATGCCAAAATTAGGTTATATGGCAAAAAAGCAGCTTTATCTGTTGCAGGAAATAAATCTGCAACCAGAGAGTATGACTACTTACCTAGTTTTACAGATGCTACAAACTTAGGTTTTTCTGGGGAATTTCTCAAAAGCCTGAAAACAAATCCAGACGCACTAAATGTCATTGCTAGTTGGAATCGTGCCGCAATTTTACATTTTCTGGCTGGTTTAGCTGATACAGATGGCTCCAATACGAACAGCAACGGGATCAGAATTTATATCTCTGACTATGAACGAGCATACCGAGTTCAGTTACTACTAACTAAGTGTGGTATTCGTTCATCTTTGAATCTTTGCGCTCATCAAGGGGCTGTGACTAACTATGGTGTTAGAAGCAAAGATTTATACTACTTGCAAATAACTGATTGTGGCGAGATTCCTTGTCAGCGATTGGATGTGAGTAAAGGTACAAATGCTAAGTGCAAAGGTAAATGGCAAGTTGTCAAGGGTGTTGAACAATTGCCAGGATTACATAATACTTACTGCTTTAATGAGCCGGAGTATCATAAGGGCGTTTTTGGTAATACACTCACCGGAAACTGTAATCTTGCGGAGATACACTTAAATCAAATTGACCCAAAGAACTTTAAAGAACAAGAGGAAGCTTTCACAGCTGGGGCTATATCTGTAGCAGCACTTTTAAATCATCAATTTTTAGAACCCCGCTACCAAGAAAGCCGGGAATTAGATCCCATTGTGGGGGTTTCTTTCACAGGTTTATTTGATTTCTTTGTTCATGCTTTTGGTGTGGACTGGCTGCATTGGTGGGAGGAAGGAAGACCGGAAACCCCCCAAGGATTAGCCTTTAAGCAGGAGGAACAAAAATATTTAACCTTCTGGAAAGATACCGTGCATCGAGTTGTGTGGGAATATTGCGATCGCCATCAAATAAAACGACCCAATCGCTGTACTACAGTCCAACCCAGTGGCACTAAATCATTGCTCACCGGGGCTAGTTCTGGCTGGCATCCCCCCAAGGCGCAAAGATTTATTCGCCGCATCACTTTTGGCAAAAATGACCCCGTAGCCCTAGCCTGCATTGACTACGGTTACAGCGTTATCCCCTCTCAATCTGATAAAGATGAACAGGGTAATTTATTAAATGATCCCTTTGACCCCCGCGTTAGTGAATGGCTAGTAGAAATCCCCGTAGCTGTATCTTGGGCTGATGTCCCCGGAGCCGACCAAATTGACGTTTCTCAATTCTCTGTACTAGCTCAATTTGATTTTGTCCTGCAAGTTCAGCGCTGGTATGTGACTCACAACACATCAGCAACATTGGAGTTGCGCTCTGAAGAAGTGGAAGGACTGGGACAGAAGATTTACGAAACCATCCAAAACGATCAGGGTTATATTTCCGCCGCACTTTTAGCTCGGTTTGACGACTTGCAATCATTCCCCCGCTTACCATTTGAGCCAATAGACAAACTCACTTATGAGCGTTTAAATGAAGAGGTGAAAGGGCGACGCAACACAGATGATTTCTGTGCAGTTCTCAGCCGCTATGATTCCGGCGAGTTAACAGAAGCTGGTCCCAGTGGCTGTGACTCAGACAAGTGTATGTTTCCCGACCAGGGACCAATGTCCTAGAGATAGGGGAAGATGCAGGGGAGCAGGGAGCAGGGAGCAGGGGGGATTTGGAACTCCCCGGCCTCTTTTTCTCCCCATTTCTTTGTAGAGACGCGATTCATCGCGTCTCCAACTTTCCAGGTTAGGATCAATTCAAACAACAGGAGACGCTGAAATATGTTCATTGACGAATTGTCGCCAATATTTAAAGAATTGACCAAGCACCCAGTTTCATTTATGGGGGGATTTTTCTCTGGCGTGCTGCGACTCAACCTCAAGGATGACCCCGTAAAAAGCTGGCTAGATAAACAAATCAACTCAACTGGTTATACTACCCCAAGCAATAGCCACAATGGCAAAGCTAACGGGCCACAGCAAATTTCCATTGATTGAAATTTCGGCACATTTCAAAATAGATTAACCCAGATTAACAAAGAAAAACTGTAGTGGCGTGACAAGGCTAAAATGATGCATTATGTTTTTCTTGTGGAACAGGCATACTTCGACAAGCTCAGTACAAGTCTTGCCTGTTCTGGGGGGACCAGGAGCTTACCCCAGAATATTTATGCTTATGCACTATTTTAGGCTTGTCAGTCCACTACATTTATTACGCCTTTACTATTCTTGCCTATCAACTTGTCTTAATTGAGCAAAATACTTATAGAGACAATTTTAACTTGTTATATAAATCTAAAAAATGTATAACAGCAAACATATAAGAACGTTTAATTTAATGTTATTAAATATTGTAAAATCTCATACTTTGAAAAATCTCATAATCAGTTATTATGTGAGCGTATGCCTAAGTTCAGCCCCTTGGCATCTTTAGTTGCAGCAAAAGCCAGCATGAAATCGCTGTCCTACAACATTCGCCATCGGTGAGTCAGAGCAGACTATGCAATATTTGCAGTTTGTTTATATCTGTTTGCCTAGCTGAACTAATCGCTTTTTGTTGAAAATTACGTGACCCATAATGACTATTTACGTTGGAAACCTCTCTTACCGCGCTACTGAAGAAGACTTAAAGTCTGTATTTGCAGACTACGGCGAAGTCAAAAGAGTAGTTTTACCCACTGACCGCGAAACAGGACGGATGCGTGGCTTTGCATTTGTGGAAATGAACGAAGATGCCCAAGAAGACGCTGCTATCACCGAGTTAGATGGTGCAGAATGGATGGGTCGTCAACTTAGAGTCAATAAAGCCAAACCCAGAGAGGATAACCGACGGGAAGATAGTCGGGGAGGGAGTTGGAGTAAAAAACAAGATTTTTAATCAAGTTAAGCGCCTAACCATAGCAGATTGTTTTCTAGTTAAGCAAAATTAATTTGCTGTAATTTGCTATAGATAATATATATACCCGGCTAGTTATCATCAGTCAGCAAATTTTGAGGCTAGTCGGGCATTTTTATTTGTCTGTAATATCTAGCTTTTGGCGTTGCAGGTTAAGTCCCGATGGAAGAACTTAGAGAATTGCGCGAATTACTAAAACAAGGCAACATATCAAGTGCGCTATTGATGATTGATGAAATGGAGGAGATGAGCAAAAAGGATATTCTGAATAAAATTCGTAGTTATGGCATCATCCTGCTTTTGCACTTGATCAAGCAAGAAATAGAAAAACGCACAACGCGGTCTTGGGATGTATCGATCCGAAATGCGATTTTAGAAATTCAAGACTTGAATGCTCGTCTCAAATCTAAAGGCACATACCTTGATGATTGCGAACTCCGTGAATCTCTAGAAAGCGCATACCGTCAAGCAATTAACCAAGCATCTTTAGAAATTAATGAAGGTCAATACGAATCATCTGAGCTTCAGCAGATGGTAAACAAACAAGACATTTGCCACCGAGCAATGGCTGCGATCTCAGTATTTCCCGATGATCAATAAGACTGGAAATCGTCGCGCCTTTGCGGTTACTGGAAAAGCCGCCCCAAAATTTGAATTCTTTAGTTTATCTAAAATCATATTTAAGATATCAAAATACCTTTCTAAGATAGAGGCAGCAATTAAAAATTGCCATTGATAAACCTGACCCATAAGCAAAAAGCTAGGGAATAACAAAAATGACTCAAGCGCCAGAATCTCTAGATTTGTCTATGAATGATGCCACAGATAAAAACTTAGATCGTGATTGTACAACGTTATCGCGTCACGTACTCCAGCAAATGCAAAGTTTTGGAGCAGATGCACAGGATTTGAGCGCGCTGATGAATCGCATCGCTTTGGCGGGTAAGCTGGTGGCTCGTCGCCTCAGCCGCGCTGGTTTAATGGAAGGTGTGCTGGGATTTTCTGGAGATGTGAATGTTCAAGGCGAATCTGTCAAAAAGATGGATGTCTATGCCAATGACGTATTTATCTCAGTGTTTAAGCAAAGCGGTTTAGTGTGTCGCCTAGCTTCCGAGGAAATGGAAGAACCATATTACATCCCGGAAAACTGCCCCATTGGTCGCTATACCTTGCTCTATGATCCTATTGATGGTTCATCGAATACCGATACTAATCTGAGTTTGGGTTCGATTTTCGCTATTCGTCAACAACAAGGTGATGATATTGATCACAAAGCCACTGACCTCCTGACCAACGGACGCAAGCAAATCGCGGCCGGATATATCCTGTATGGCCCTAGCACCATGCTGGTCTATACTATGGGTAATGGCGTTCATTCTTTTACCCTTGATCCTAGTTTAGGGGAATTTATCCTCTCGGAAGAAAATATCACAATTCCTAACCACGGTTCTGTTTACAGCGTGAACGAAGGGAATTTTTGGCAGTGGGAAGAATCAATGCGGGAATATATCCGCTACGTCCATCGGACTGAAGGTTATACGGCTCGTTACAGTGGCGCGATGGTGAGTGATATCCATCGAATTTTAGTTCAAGGCGGCGTTTTTCTCTATCCAGGCACAATTCAAACCCCAGAAGGTAAGTTGCGCTTGCTTTATGAATCTGCTCCTTTGGCTATGTTGATTGAACAAGCTGGTGGTCGTGCGACTACAGGATTGGTAGATATTTTGGATGTAGTACCCAAGAAATTGCATCAACGCACACCTTTAATTATTGGTAGTAAAGAAGATGTAGCCAAGGTGGAGTCTTTTACTCAAAACGGACACTAACCCGCCGCAGGGCGAAATTCGTAATTCGTAATTCGTAATTCGTAATTCGTAATTCGTAATTCGTAATTCGTAATTCGTAATTCGTAATTCGTAATTCCGACACTACAAGCGTTTCGTTGACTGGTAAGGGGTTGTTTATGGACACGGTGCTGTATGAGATAGGTTGACACTCTACCAGTAATGAGAAGTTATTTTGGCTGTGTTATTGAATAATATCTGGGATTGGGGATGCACAATAGCCCTGGTGATGAATTAAAGATTACCTCAGCTGGTCGATGTCATAAGTGATTAGTAACGCCACAATTCAACAGTAAGCATCAACACGAAGATGTATTTCGCGTTCTTTCACTTTGAAACATCATTAACAGGAGTAAAACTAGAGCTATGGCGACCAATCATTTACTAGAAATTAAACAACATGGTCAAAGTATCTGGATGGATAACTTGAACCGTGAGGTTATTCAATCAGGTGAACTCAAAGACTTGGTAGAAAATCAGGGTATATCTGGGATTACTTCTAATCCAGCCATCTTTGAAAAGGCCATATCTAACAATGCGATGTATGATGCCGATATCGAAGCTGGTATTCGCGCTGGATTACCCACATACAAAATTTACGAATCCCTCGTTTTTGCAGATATTCGCAACGCTTGTGATCTTCTGCGCCCCGTATATGAAGCATCGAATAGACTGGATGGTTACGTTAGTATAGAAGTACCACCCACCATCGCTCATGATACTGAAGCATCAATAGCTGAAGCCCGGCGCTATTTCCAAGAAATTGGGCGGGAAAATTTGATGGTGAAAATTCCTGGGACAGCAGCTGGTTTACCAGCAGTAGAACAGGCGATCGCGGAAGGTATTAATATTAATACCACGCTGTTATTTTCAGTCGATAGCTACATCAACACAGTAGAGGCTTATATGTGTGGCTTAGAAAAACGGTTAGCACAGGGTAAAGATATTAGCACAATTGCTGCCGTGGCTAGCTTTTTTCTCAGTCGCATTGATAGTAACGTTGATGCCAAAATTGATGCCAAATTGAAGCGTGGTATTGATGATATCTCCCACGAGGCAAAACTGCAAGCTGTGAGGGGGAAAGTGGCGATCGCTAACGCTAAAATTGCCTACCAGGAATACAAAAAAATTATTCAAAGCGAGAGATGGCAATCCTTAGCAGCCAAAGGAGCTAAAGTACAACGGTTACTTTGGGCTAGCACCAGCACCAAAGACCCAAAATACAAAGATGTCATGTATGTTGAAGAGTTAATTGGACCCGACACCGTTAACACCTTACCACCGGCGACAATTGCCGCTTGTGCTGACCATTGCGATATCGCTAATCGCTTAGAAACAGGCGTTGAAGAAGCTTACCAACTGATGGAAAGCCTCAAAGATCCAGACATTAACATTGACCTAAATGTGGTCATGGAGGAACTATTAGTTGAAGGGATAGACAAATTCGTTAAACCTTACGAGTCCTTGATGAACTCTTTAGAAAACAAAGTCAAGTTATTGTCGCCAGTGTAGACCCTAAACACACAACTCTTTTGTAGACGCAATTTTAAAGCGTCTAATTAACACACCACACCCCACTGAAAACTTCTATGGTTAGTTTGCTAGAAAATCCCTTGCGCGTTGGTCTGCAACAGCAAGGGATGCCCGAACCCCAAATTATAGTCATCTTTGGCGCTTCTGGCGACCTCACCTGGCGTAAATTAGTGCCAGCGCTTTACAAATTGCGGCGTGAAGGACGCATCCCACCAGAGACGACTATTGTCGGCGTGGCACGTCGAGAATGGACTCACGACTATTTTCGGGAACAAATGCAAAAGGGCATGGAAGAAGCTCATGCTAGTGTCCCTTTAGGAGAACTTTGGCAAGACTTCTCTAAAGGTTTATTTTACTGTCCTGGAGACATAGACAAACCGGAAAGCTATCAAAAGCTCAAAACCCTGTTAACCGAATTAGACGAAAAACGGAACACACGGGGAAACCGGATGTTCTACCTCTCCGTCGCCCCTAACTTCTTTCCTGAAGCCATCAGACAACTAGGGGGAGGCGGAATGCTAGACGACCCCTACAAGCATCGTCTGGTAATTGAAAAACCCTTTGGTCGAGACTTAGCATCAGCTCAAAGTCTGAACCAAGTGGTGCAGAAATATTGCAAAGAAAATCAAGTCTATCGGATTGACCACTACTTAGGTAAAGAAACCGTTCAGAATTTGCTCGTATTCCGCTTCGCTAATGCCATATTTGAACCGTTGTGGAATCGTCAATTTGTTGACCACGTACAAATTACTGTAGCTGAAACCGTAGGGGTAGAAGACCGGGCTGGTTACTATGAACAAGCCGGCGCACTCAGGGATATGTTGCAAAATCACCTCATGCAACTGTATTGCTTGACGGCAATGGAAGCACCTAACTCAATGGATGCCGATAGCATCCGCACGGAAAAAGTTAAGGTACTGCAAGCTACCCGTTTGGCTGATGTTCCCAATCTGTCACGTTCAGCAGTGCGCGGTCAATATAGTGGCGGCTGGATGAAGGGTAAGCAAGTTCCAGGCTATCACGATGAGCCGGGAGTTGACCCTAATTCTGGGACACCAACCTATGTAGCCATGAAGTTTATGGTTGACAACTGGCGCTGGCAGGGTGTTCCTTTTTACCTACGGACAGGTAAGCGGATGCCGAAAAAAGTCAGTGAAATTTCCATTCACTTCCGCGATGTTCCTTCTCGGATGTTTCAATCTGCTTCTCAACAGCGAAATGCCAACATTTTAGCAATGCGGATTCAACCGAATGAAGGAATTTCTTTGCGTTTTGATGTGAAAATGCCAGGGGCAGAATTCCGGACTCGTTCTGTGGATATGGACTTTAGTTATGGTTCCTTTGGTATTCAAGCAACTTCTGATGCCTATGACCGCCTGTTTCTTGATTGTATGATGGGCGATCAAACTTTGTTTACACGGGCGGATGAAGTTGAAGCCGCTTGGCAAATAGTAACTCCGGCGCTTTCTGTTTGGGATACGCCCACAGACCCAGCTACCATTCCTCGGTATGAAGCCGGTACTTGGGAACCCGCAGAAGCGGAATTGTTAATTAACCAAGACGGTCGTAACTGGCGCAGACTGTAGAAATGAGTCATTAGTTATTAGTCATTAGTCATTAGTAAAAATAAATGACCGATGACCAATGACCGATGACCGATGACCGATGACCAATGACCAATGACCAATGACTAAACTACTATGATTTCCCAAGCACCTACAATTTTTTCACTTCAGGCACCAAAGGATATTTCGCTGAACGAAATAGAAACGGAACTGAATCAAATTTGGCAAAGTTACGGTATTACTGGTGATGACGGTGGGCTTCCTGCTGCTACTAGGGCGACAACTTTTACTCTAGTGGTTTACGAACCAGAAGAAACTCAATATCTGTTAGCGGCTTTGGGGTTTTATGAAGGACCGATTGATGGTATTGTCGGTCCACAAATGGCGGCGGCTTTACGGCAAGTACAAGTTAAATATGGGCTACCGGAAACTGGCACAGCTTCACCGGAAACGCTGGCTGTATTGCGGGAAGAATTCGCCAAACGTCAGGGAATGGGGGGTGCGGGAGACGGGGCTTCTTATAACTTCAGTCCCGCTAGTCCTACTATTGCTGATGAAATTGCGCTGCGTAATCCCTGCCGGATTATTGCTTTGTTCCCCATTGCTGGGGAAGATGAAGGGGTAAAAGCTCAAGTTTCTGCCTACTGTCCGATTCAAAAGCAATCGTCAAGTACACTTGTATGTTGTGAATACATTACTTTGAGTGGAACTGCTGCTGCTTTGGAACGAGTAGGAGGTATGATTCCGGCTTTATTAATTGGCGGTTTGCCAAAGTTTCTCTGGTGGAAGGCGACACCAGACCCCAATAACAATCTATTCAAAAGATTGGCGGGAATCTGCAATAATGTGATTGTTGATTCTTGCGACTTTAACGAGCCTGAAACTGATTTACTCAGTCTGCAAGAGTTGGTAAAAGCTAATATCCCCTTAGCTGATTTGAACTGGAGACGGTTGTCAGCATGGCAAGAATTGACGGCTCAAGCTTATGACTCACCCCATCGTCGCGCTGCACTCAAAGAAATTGACCGGGTGACGATTGATTATGAAAAAGGCAATCCCGCCCAAGCTTTGCTGTTTTTGGGTTGGTTGGCGAGTCGTTTGGAATGGTCGCCAGTTTCTTATAAAAAGGAAACTGGAGATTATGAAATCACTCAAATTCGTTTTGTTTCCCAAGACCAGCGTCAAGTGGAAGCTGAGTTAGCGGGTGTTCCTGTGGCTGATGTGGGTGAAGTTCTGGGTGATGTAATTGCTCTGCGCCTGAGTTCGACAAATTTGGAAGCTGATTGTGGTACGGTAATTTGTTCGGAAACTGGCGGTTGTATGCGAATGGAAACTCACGGTGGCGCACAAGCTGCTGGTCTGTTTCAACAGGTGGGTTCGCTTTCGGAACAAAAAGCTGAAGCTTTGCTGAGTCAACAGGTACAGCGTTGGGGTCGGGAGTCACTTTTTGAGGAAAGTTTGGCAGTGATTGCGAAGACTCTGAATTTGGGTAATTGACCCCTTTTTGTCTGAATATCTGAATAACTGTAGGGATGCTCAAGCTATTCGATCCAGAAAAGCAGACAATTGCTCACAATTGTCTGCTTTTTCTTCCTATTTGCACAGTTCGATTAAGCTCACATATAGCTGGGGAGTGGGGAGTGGGTTAAAAGCCGAGTGGTGTCTAAGTTTGATTATCCGTTTATGTCTTAACCTCCTTGGCGGTTGCTATATTCTTTGAGAGAGTGACAGAGATATTTTTTTATCACGACAACTAAAGCAAGTTTTACTACTGCGATAAAATTATGATGTCCTATTCTTAGAAGGTAAACGTAGTACGAACCGTGCCAACATAAATTTTGTCATTACTATTATTATGTTCTGGATTTGTAATGACAAATAATCCCGGAGTTATTGCCAGATCATCTGTGAGTTGAAAGTTGTAAAAGACTTCTAAATGTAAAGATGTATTTTCATCTTCAAAGGTATCACCGAAACTATTATAAGTCACTTTAGGTGGTTGTCCCACTACAAATCCGACAAAGTTCCCTTCTTTGCCAATATCGGTGAGAGCTAGCAGTACTGCCCATGTGGAGATTACGGCATTTGGGTTGGCTGGTAAATTTTCTGCTGTTGCATGAATAAAACCAACTCGACCACCAAGGGTGAAATTGGGGTTAAGTTGCCAAGCAGCTTCTGCACCGAAGGAATGAGCAGCGATCGCATCGGCTTGATTATTAAACGGATTCCCAGTTAATTCACTACCAGTTCCCGTATTCAGATTATTGTAAGAGTGGAGATAGGTAAAGCTGATTGCTGTGTTTTTAGTCGGTTCCAGGGTAAGTTGAGCGATCGCACCGTAAGGACTAGCAAAAATCCCCTTTTCTGGATTAGCTGCATTGCTGGTGACATATCCTAATGACAAATTGAGATTGTCACTGAAATTATGAGAAATACCAATACCTGCGCCACCACCTTGCCGGCGAATGGGGTTTTCTCTCCCAAATGTAGAAATTGATCCGTCTCCACTACCGCTAAACAGAGGATTGACAGTGGGAACAAAGTCACCTAATCCTCCTCCCACAGCATACAAAGTCATGCGGGTTTGCTGACTGAGGGGAAATTTATACTCTAGTTCATCTAATTCCACCTCATTGTCATCATCACCATCAAATCCCAAATTTGCCATTTGAGTTCCAGTAAAATCTGCCAATTCTGGCGTGTTGCGCGCTTGTAGGCGGAGTTTCATTTCGTCTTTTCCCGTAAAACTAGTTTCTAAGGAGAGACGAACGCGATCGCTAAATACCAAATTCTCATTTATTCCCTTATCGCTACTGTTGGCTTTTTTACCACCAGCAAATCCACTCACAGCAAAAATAATCTCTCCTTCCAGTTCAACTTGGGGTGAAAATTGTTGTGTTTGCAGTGTAGCAACTTGATTTTCTAATAAATCTACTCGTTTTTTTAGAGTTACTAATTCTGCCGAAAATTCTGTTTGTAATCGTTGGATAGTAGTTAAAGTTTCTTGATTAATAATATTTGAATTTATGTTTTTAATTAGCTCATTTATCTGCGTAATGCAAGTATTTAATTCTGCGGCAAATTGGTAGCGGTTTAGAGTTTTATGGCTATTCTGAGGGAAATCATTAATACAGTTATATTGTTCAATTAATGCTCGTAATGTTTGAAATTCCCAACTATTAGTGCTAATTTCTGACAATTGAGATACAGATGTTATCTGATGTTCTGATAGTGCGGTTTTGGCATTGGCTAGAGTTATGCTGTGCAAAGCTAAGGAACTAATTAAACCAATTTTTAAGAAATAATTAGAAGCTCTCAATTCTCTCTCCTGAAAGTAAGAAACTAAAATAATTACTGTTGCTGAGAAAATAATATGGATTTTTTGTCACGCACCAGGCGCAGAGTCTCAGAGATTGGGAGTTTAAATAATATGCAGGCGCTGTTCGCATAGGTTTAATAATGCTGCGGTAAAAGAACGGCGTTCTGGAAATAGAGTGCTGATTTGAATATGTCTGACTAAGGTGAGGGTGGTGTAAGTTTCAATAGCAAAACGGAATTTATCGTTTGTTAGTTGCAGAAATCTTTCAGTTAGAGTTTTTTCGCATTCGTGTAATGCTTCTGAATTACCAAAGGTGCGAAGGCTGTATTCTTTGATGTGACCAATATAGTTACCAATATCTAGCGCCGGATTACCTTCACAATATAAATCTAGGTCGATGAGATATAAACGAGAATTATTAATAATCACTTGATCCGGATAGAAATCACGATGGATACCACAGCGTTTTGTTTCTGGTGTGTCTTGTCCTAAATGATCACATTTTTCTAAGATTTTTTCTAAACGTGCTTGCCATTCGGGATATTGTTGTATGACTAATGAAATGCGTTCATGTAAAATTCGCAGTTCGTCTGACATAGTATGAGAACGGCGAGGAGGAATGTTAGTTTGATGAAGTTTATGAGCAGCTTCAGCAATTCGTTTTGCTAGTAAAATATTGCTATTTTGTGTGAGGAATCGAGTAGCGATATCACCTTCAACTTTACGCTGTAACCACATCTGCCATTGTGGAATTATCCCTACAGGTTCAGGGACAGAAATCCCATCATCACTATCATCAGCAAATCCCGATTCCCACAAAGACTTTTGTAACTTATAACTATAAAAATCCGTCCCCTTCGCCCTCACCTTCCCAATCAGCGTAATCATTTCCCCAGAATCATGAATAAATTCATATTCAATCAAACAACGCCGTCCAGGCTTATGACGAATAACTTCAATTTTTTGCAATTGCATATTTTCAGCAATCGCCAAACACCCACCAAAACATTCTTCCACCTGCACCGGATCAATTGCAGCCGACAAAAAAGGCATCTTACTATCAAGAACACTATTAAACCGATCACTCACCAAAACAGTCATAATTATTCTTCTCCTCTTTGCGCCTTTGCGCCTTTGCGTGAGTTAATTCCTCATTTCCCATAGCACTCTGCACCTGATACAAAGCCGCATAACGCCCATTCTGTGCCATCAATTCCCCATGAGAACCTTGTTCAACCACCCGCCCATTTTCCAAATAAAGAATAATATCTGCGCGAGTTGCAAAATAAAGGTCATGAGTAATTAAAAAAGTCGTGCGATTTGCTGACAACCTTTGCAGCGCAGCAATCACAGCCTTTTCATTCCCCTTATCTAACCCCGTAGTTGGTTCATCTAAAATCAAGATAGGAGCTTGACGAATAGCCGCACGTGCGATCGCAATCCGTTGGCGTTGTCCACCAGAAAGGGTTGCGCCTCTTTCCCCTACCAGAGTGTCGTATCCTTGCGGTAAACCTGCGATAAAATCATGAACATTAGCCAAACGCGCCGCCTCTGCAATTTCCGCATCAGACACCCCAGCAATCCCGTAGGCGATATTTTCTCGAATAGAAGCGGCAAATAACAGACTATCTTGCAAAACTACACTAATTTGCGGACGTAATGATGCTAATGTGTACTCTCTGATGTCCCGCCCATCAATCATTACCTGTCCCGATGTTGGGTCATAAAGGCGTAATAATAGACTGACTAACGTAGATTTACCACCACCGGAAGTCCCCACGATCGCGACTTGCTGTCCCGGTTGAATTTTTAAGTTAATATCTTGCAGTAAAACTTGTCCTGAATCATAGGCAAAGTCAACGTGATCAAAACACACCGCACCTCGAAAAATCGGGGCGGGAATTGCATCAGGCGCATCACGGACATCAGGCTGCTCTTGTAATACATCTAAAATTCGCTCACCAGAAGCAGCAGCTTTAGCCAGTCTGGCAGTGTACTTAGCGAAGTTCTGAACTGGCTTAAAGGCATTCTTCAGGTAGGTGAGAAATACCAGCACATCCCCAGGTGTTAAAGCATCGCGTAGCGCCAGCCAGGAGCCGTACCATAAAACAATTGCGGTTCCCAGGGCAATCACCGCATCAACTGTGCGTTCTAGATGAGCCGCCAGCCGTTGGGTTTTGACGCTTTCTTTGAGACTGCGCTGATTTTGTCGAGCAAACACTCGCGCAAAGGCATCTTGCAGCGAAAGGGCTTTAACTAGTTTAATAGCAGCAATAGACTCAGCCGCCGTCGCCGCTACCGCCCCTTCTTGTTTGCGTTGCTTTAATGAAGACTCTCGAATTTGCTGGCTGAGTCGATGCGTCACTAACCAAAATAAGGGTAGTGTGAATAGTGCCAGTAGGGTAAGGCTGGGATTCATCCAAAACATTACCCCAATCATGCCAAATAGGGTGAGAATGCTGACTACTAGCGGTAATGCTGCGGTGATCATAATTTCTTGGAGACGGCTAGCATCGCTACTGACACGCACAATTAAATCACCGCTACGAGCCTTAGTGTGATAACCCAAAGACAAATCTTGGAGATGACGATATAAATGATTTCGCACTTCACCCATGACTCGGCTACCGACTGTTGCTAGTCCGACAGTACTCCAATAAGCAGCAAAGGCTCGTAATCCGGTAAGGATGAGAACGGCAACTGCTGAAAATGTCAGTAATGTTACTGGCTCTAGTTCAGAAATTATGGGAATATTAGTGGGTGGATTGTCCCGAATCAGAACATAATCAAAGACAAACTTGAGCGGCCAGGGTTCCAGTACCCGGAGGGCGACATCTGCAATTAGAGCGATCGCAGAAATTGAAATTAGTCCAGATTGGGGGCGAATGTAAGGCCAAAAATAAGCTAGAACTGACCATAAACCAGAAGGTTTTGACATTTATTGTCTCACCTCCACAGTGAGTCCAGCTATATGGAGAATTTTTTGAGCGATCGCATCCCAAGTATGATGTGCGATGACTGTGTTGCGGGCAGCTTGTCCTAAACTATAGCGGAGAGTAGGCGATCGCCATAATGTTTCTAAAGCATTTGTCAAGGCGATCGCATCACCAGGAGGACAGAGAATACCATTCACCCCTGGATCAATTAAATCTACCAATTGCCCAACCCCGCTCACAACCACAGGCAAACCAGCCGCCATATATTCATACACCTTCAACGGTGAGAAATAAAAATCAGACTGCGCCGCATAGGGTGCAACAGCAACATCCATTTTTGCCAACAATTGAGGAATTTGCTCAGGACTCACCGCCCCTGTAAATTGGGTATGAGTGTCTAATCCTTTTGCAGCTAATTGCGCTGACAGATTTTCTCGTTCCGGGCCATCACCAACAATCAAAAGTTTGGCATTAGGAACACGTTCAGACAAAAGAGCAAAAGCCTCAGTGAGAATTGGTAATCCGTGCCACGGTTTCAAAGTACCGACAAATCCCACAGTAAAGGTTTCTAATTTAGCGGCAGAATCAACAGCAGAAAAACGCTGAGGATTTACCCCATTAGGAATTACATAAACCTTAGACTCATCCACATAATTCATCAGATAAGTTTTCACCTCCTCCGAAACAGCAATCAGTGCAGTAGCAGCGTTAAAAACGCGATGAGCAACAGTTTCAGCACCTTGTTGATCAATCAAACCGCGATGAGTTGCCTGTTCTACAATCAGAGGTGAATTTACCTCTAACAATCCCGGAATTCCCCTAGATTTTGCAAATTCCATTGCGCCATAACTCCAGAGAGAATAACGCTCATAAATCAAATCAAAACAGCCAACCTTCTCTAAAGCCAAACCCAAATCAGGATTCATCGCCAAAGCCACCTGCTCCCTGACAGCCCTTTCTTGTTTCGGAATAGCTGGAAGCTGATGAACCGCAACATTAATTAAATCTGCCGGTAACTCACCCCCAAACCGAGTAGCAAACAAATCCACTTGTCCACCTTGCACAAGTAATGCTCGTATCACCTCCTGAACATGAATAGAGCATCCCTTTTGCCCAAAAACAGGAATTCCCGCATCAGCACAAACATAAGCAACTCGCACCTCTCAAACCTCCTCTGCGCCTCTGCGCCTCTGCGTGAGAAATAAACCTCGTAACACAGCCGCATTACGAGAAATATCAAATTCAGCTTCAATTAACTCCCTAGCCCGAATTGACAACTCAACCCGCAAAGCCGAATTAATCAGGAATTTTTCAAGTGCGATCGCTAATTGCACAGCATCATGTTGTGGCACAATTAACCCAGTCTCCCGATCACGTACCAATTCCGGAATCCCCGTCACATCGGTACTCACACAAGGAGTTCCCAAAGCCATTGCTTCCAGTAAAACAGTAGGTAAACCATCCCGATTACCATCTTTGCCAATCACATAAGGCGCTGCAAACACAGCCCCTTGCTGCATCAATTGAAACACCTCATTTTGAGGACGCGGCCCCACAATTTCCACAAGAGATTGCAATCCTAAATCTTGAATTTGCTGCTTGAGTGCAGCTTCTGATGTTCCTGTACCCACAATTTGACATTGAAACGCCAAATTTCTCAGCTTCAAAATCGCACAAGCATCAATCAAAATCGATAACCCTTTTTTCTCGATTAACCGACCGACTGAGATAATTAAGGGAGGACGATTAGCCGGAGAAGAATATTGTAATTGTCGTAAATCCAAGCCATTGTAAATGCGCTTAACTTGCTTTGCAGCTACACCATAGTTCTTTTGTAAATAGTTGAGATTATAGTCACTGACAGTGACAACAGTCGCCGCATCCTTTAACTTGCGCTCCATATCTGCAAATTCCACACTTTCATGAAAAATATCTTTAGCATGAGCCGTGAAAGTGTAGGGAATGCCTGTAAAGTGAGATGCTAGGCGAGCGACACTGGTAGCCACAGTGCCAAAGTGAGCGTGTAAATGACTAATACCTTTGAGTTGCGCTTCCCGTGCTAACCATGCAGCCTGGTAAACAGTGCCGGCTGGTTCACCTTGAGCAATGGATAATTTTGACCAAAAATCGGGGATAACTTGACTAGCTTCCTGTAATTCTGCCCAAAAATAGCTCGCGGCTGTAGGAGCCAGACTATTGAGTGATGCGCTCACCCGTCCTTGAATTGGCTTGCGAATGTAGGTTACAGGCGCGCGTACCTGAGAAATAATATTTTGAAAGTGAGTGTCACACGGTGGTCTGAGGGCAAAAATTTCTATATTTAAGCCAGCTGCTTCATGAGCTAAAATTTCATTAACAACGAAGGTTTCAGAATATCGAGGATAACGTTTGAGAACATAACCAACACTTGTCATAATTCGTAATTCGTAATTTAAGAAGGTGCTATTTTAGTAACCCTTATCTCATCTATAGCCATCCTAAATAAGACCTAAACATTGCTCTTTTTTCTCTTCCTCTGTGATCTCTGTGTCTGGAGTGGTGCGTTAGAAAAAATCCTGTTCAAAACTCAAATAGAATTTCTATATCTTTATTCAAGAGGCTTGTTGTGATGAATGATCAGCAGACATCAGGATTTCATCGACGAATTGGACAATACTGCTGAGTCCATTGAGATCAACACAATTACGAACTTGTGGTGGCTCGCTTTTTTGCATTAACCAGTTTGTTAATGCTTGAGATGTTAAGTTACGTGGGTGCAACATATCAATTAAACCAAGTGCCTGTAACCGTTCGGCACGAATTAATTGCTCTCGTCGGGGTTTAGTTCGCGGTATGATCAGCGATCGCTTTTGAAATGACAACAATTCACAAGTTGTGTTGTAACCGCCCATAGAAATCACCCGTTCGGCGCGATTGAGCAACAGCGTCGGCTCGGCTAAATATTCCAACACCCGCAAATTATCACGTTTAGCAGCATACTTCTGGAGTTGTTGTCTGACTTTTCGCGGCATAAACGGCCCTGTCAAAATGATACCGTTCATCTCTGGTGGTAGTTCAGCATGAGCAAATGCTGCTGCTAACAGCGCTCCGTCCTGTCCACCACCTACCAAGCACAATGCTAATCTTGCCGATGGCAGATTCAGCGATTTAAATGCCTGCACGCTTTCGATATCCATGAATTTGAGACGGCTACGCTGGTCAAGGTAGCCCGTGTAGCGAATTTTTGACAAAGTTTTCGGATGGAAGTGATACTCTGCTGCTAGGTCATAAATAGCGGGATCACCATACACCCAAACTGCATCATAGTAGGTTTGAATTGCCTCCTCATTAGCTCCTCGCTTCCAATCTCGACGCACAGAAGCGGGTTCATCTAAAATATCTCGTAAACCTAGAATGCAGCGTGTTTTTCCTTGGTTACGCAAGTAATCTAGGGTGGGATCTAACTCTCTGACTGCTCCTCTGGGGACGTTATCTACAATAAAAATATCGGGTTTAAAGGTTTTGATTGTGGTTAAAATAACTTGCGATCGCAATGTAATAATTTCCTGTAATGACAGGTCTAATTTTCTTGCTTGATACTGCCCATGAATGTTTTTGTGCAAAGCAGGTAAAATCAAACAATCTACACCTGGAGGTGTGGGGACATTGCTCGCATCTGGGATGCCACTAATCATTAAAACATCAATTTCTAGGGGTGAACATCCTAAAGTTTGAGCAATCAACAAATTACGGCGTTTGTGTCCTAGCCCCATTGTGTCGTGAGAATATAAAGCAATGCGCCACTTACCAGGATGACTAGATAAATTATTCACCTCTGAAGATGCGACCTTAGCCGAAGCTCCGGTGATCTCTCCAGAATGGGGGAAAAAGTTGTTCATTTGCACTCCTGACAAAAGTTTAATCCGGTAATTCTTCCCATTTTGATGGCAATATCCACATAATCAGCCTGCCTATGCAGGCTTAGTTCACCAGTCTTAGACTTCAGCCTGTAGGTGGATAATTTGCTAGTCAGGCTGGACTAAAAATTTCCCCAATTGAAACAACACTATTAAAAAAGATAACTTTATATTTATGGAAATTAGCCTGATAAATTATGGAAAATGACACTCACTAAATAGAATTAAATCACATCAAAGTTTAGCGATTAATCATGCATTATTTGGGCATAATTTACTGATATTTTGCCTGAAATTTGATATTTCCTCCTTTTTTAGACTTTTTCTAGAAAACCTACATTAAGAATAGGTTATTAAATTTTTAAGAAAAGTTAAACACTATCCTGTAACATATCAAATTTTGATCCAAGTTTCATGAAAATTTCATGAGAACTTTCTCATGTTTGATTACTCAATGAATTGGAGAATTTAAACCGAAATTTCAAACTTGCTAAAAAATATGATATGGGCAAATTTTGTTCAACCAAAAATTATGTATATTTCCTAAATAGTTATACAATTACTGCCAAGTTTTGATCAACGAAGTTAACCTAAATGGATTAACTGTAAATTTAATAAACATTACTTGTTGATCAACAAGATCCGAATTTAAATAGCTTTAAATCAAAAGGCATAAAAATGAGCAGGTCAATAAACCGTTTTGGCGATCGCCTCCGGCGCGGTTTTGCCGAACGCTTATCAGTCACCAAAATATCTCAGTTGTTTACAGTTTGGCCGCAAGTGTTAGGGGAAGCCCGCACCCGGATTTTGCTCTGGTATTTACTGATTTTAGGAATAACATTTCTTGTAGCAATTCCGGCATTTCGTTACCAGCTCTATCAGCGCATTGATCAGCGAGTTCGTCAGGATATGGAAGCAGACATCATGGCTTTCCAGGCATTGATTGACGGCAAAAGCTTTGTTCCCCAGGATGGACTGACTGATCATAACTCTGAAAAGATGGTAATCGAGTCAAAGCAATTGCAGCGTTTAGACTCTGAAGAAGACTTAAAACAACTATTTCAAGCTTATCTGCTGTATCGACTACCCGAAGATGAATCCTACTTGATCACATTTATCGATGGTGAATTTTACAAATCTAGTCCTAGCGCTCGCCCCCAGCTTTTAGCCAGAGACTCACTACTAATGAGACGATGGGCAAAACAAACCCAACCAGAACGAGGCGAAAAAGAATTTTTTGCCCCTAAATTTAGTCAGATTCTTTACATGGTGCAACCCGTTACCATCAATGGAGAAACACGGGGAATTTTTGTAGTTGCCCACAATACAGCCGGGGAAAGGGAAGAAGCTTTAGAAGCAGTTTCTGTGTTTGTGGAAGCGGCTAGCTTAGTGTTGATCTTGTCTTTAATCCTCACCTGGTTAGCTGCGGGGCGCATACTAGCGCCTCTGGGGATAATTATTACTACGGCTCATGCCATCAGTGAATCAGATTTAACTCAGCGTTTACCGACGCGAGACAGGGGGGAATTGGGAGAATTAGCCAAGACATTTAACGAAATGATGGACAGGCTAGAAGCAGCTTTTGCCAGTCAGCGTGAATTTGTCAATGATGCTGGACACGAACTGAGAACGCCGATCACGATCATTCGCGGACATTTAGAATTGATGGGAGATGATCCCCTAGAACAACAGGAAACTTTGGCATTAGTGATCAGCGAACTAGACAGGATGAGCCGTTTGGTTGATGATCTGATTTTGCTGGCAAAAGCAGAACGGGCAGATTTTTTACAGGTAACAACTGTGAATGTGGCACAGTTAACTGAAGAATTATTTGTCAAAGCCCAAGCACTGGCAGAGAGGGACTGGCAATTGGATGCTGTCGCCAAAGGTCAGATTGTCGTTGATCGCCAAAGAATTACGGAAGCTGTGATCAATTTGGCGCAAAATGCTACTCAGCATACAGGGGAGAGTGATACTATTTCCATAGGTTCTGCGATCGCCAAAGGCAAGGTGCGGTTTTGGGTACATGATACAGGCGAAGGCATTCCCCTGGTTGATCAAAAACGGATTTTTGAACGCTTTGCCCGCACTTCCAACAGTCGCCGTCGTTCAGAAGGTGCAGGGTTGGGGCTGTCCATTGTGCGCGCGATCGCCGAATCTCACGATGGAGAAGTATTACTTCGCAGTCAATTAGGAAAAGGTTCCATGTTTACCATCGTTTTACCACTCGATCCGCCGCAAACAGTGAGTGCCTATGCCCAATATCCTCATCGTTGAAGATGAACCGCGAATTGCTTCATTTATTCAAAAAGGATTGCGATCGCAAGGGTTCACAACTACAATTGTCGCAGATGGGCAGTACGTACTAGATGTAGTGCAGAGTGGCACATTTGACTTGTTAATTCTGGATTTGAGATTGCCTGGAAAAGATGGATTTCAAGTCCTCGAAGAACTACGGGGACAAGGGGAAGACATACCAGTGATTATCCTCTCTGCCCGCAGTGACATTCATGACAAAGTGGCTGGACTCGAAGGCGGTGCAGATGATTATGTCACCAAACCTTTCCGCTTTGAAGAACTCCTAGCGCGGGTACGGTTACGGTTGCGAAGTGCTAGACCTGTCAGAGATGCCGCAGAATTTACCCTTAAAGCTGGTAACATAGTCCTTGATTTGCGAACTCGACAAGTGAAAATAGGCGATCGCCTGATCGAATTACCAGCCCGTGAATTTGCAATGGTAGAAAAGTTTTGCCGCCATCCAGGACAAATCATCAGTCGAGAACAATTATTAGATTACGTCTGGGGTTATGACTATAATCCAGGTTCTAATATTGTTGATGTCTATGTTGGTTATCTTCGCAAGAAATTAGGCAGCCAAGTCATTGAGACAGTTAGAGGTATGGGTTATCGCTTGCGAACTTAGTAGAAAGTAGAAAGCAAGTGCCTTTTTTTGCATCAACCTCATTTTCATTTCCCCGACTGGAACGCATTTAAGTTCATCTGAGTCGTGGTTAACTATGAAACAGCATCACAACTTCGATGAACTGGCTTGTAGCCAGTCCAGTAGTTCCTTAGAATCAAGTAACTCCAGTCCAAACACAAGCAATTCTCGATATTGGTTCAGCCATTTGAAAGTTGCTCAAAAGATTGGCTTGGGATATGGACTGCTTTTGAGCATTGCTGTACTGGGAACGAGTATTGGGTTTCTAATTGCAGATTATTATCAGCGACAAGCGCAAAAGCGAGAAGAAGCCGCCATTGAAGAGTTGTATCAGATGTATCAACTAAAAACCATTGTGTTTCGTGTGCGGACAAACCAACACAAGCTAATTTTATACATGGAGCAACCCACAAGATGGCGAGAACAATATACTTTGTTACTGAAGTATGTTGAGCAAGCTAGACAAGTTTGGTTTGAGTTCAAAGCTAGCTACAGCACTGAGAACAGTATCATCTATGATTCTGTAATTGAACAAAAAGCAGTTGATCGTTTGTTGCAGAACTACAAAGACTTTGATATTTATTTACAGCGTACAGAGGCTTTGTTTAGCGATAACAATCCCAATCAATTATCACCAAGGGAGATTAAGACAGCACAAACCCAACTGTTCAATTTTATGCATGGTTCATCAGTGTTTATGATTGATGATTTTTTGGATGACATCACAAACCTGGTGGAAATAATCTCTGAGGAGTATCAGCAAGCAAATTGGGAATTGCAAAGGGCTGAAAAATTACGCCTGTACATTATTGTCGTTAGTCTATCACTATCAATTGCGATCGCCACATTATTAGCAATTTACACCAGTCGTAATATCGCTCGTCCCATTCAAGCAGTAACCCATATTGCCCAACAGGTGATAGAGCAATCTAATTTTGATTTGCAAGCACCAGTCACAACTAATGACGAAGTGGGAATCTTGGCTGCTTCCCTGAATCGTCTCATCCAGGAAGTTCAGCAACTGATCAAAGTTCAAAATAATACTAACGAACAGCTAGAAGTCTACAGTCAGATACTAGAAGAAAAAGTCCGTGAACGAACGCGGGAGTTAAATGAGAAAAATCTGAGCTTGGAGTTGGCGTTAGATGAATTGCGTCTTACTCAAGCTCAACTTGTCGAAACTGAGCAAAATGGTCAAAAAAATCGCGTTTCTGAAACTAAGTATAAATTTATCAGAAAGTCCCTGAGATAGTCATAGCGCCTGGGGAATGAGATAATTAGCAATGCTGCCCAATTACCAAGTATTAATTACCTCAAGCCTATGGCTTTAGTCATTGCCGGAGAACGGAGTGGAGTGGGTAAGACAACTGTGACGCTCACCCTTTTAGCATCTTTATGTCGTCGTGGTTTAGCCGTACAATCTTTTAAGGTTGGACCTGACTACATTGACCCGATGTTTCACGGCTATGTAACTGGTCGTGCTTGTCGCAATTTAGATGCGGTATTGACTTCTGAAGCTTACGTGCAGAAATGTTTTGCCAATTATAGCCCACAGTGTGAATATTCCCTGGTGGAAGGGGTGATGGGTCTATTTGATGGCGTGAAGGAAATTGAAAATAACGAAGAATCTGTAATTAAGACTGATTTTGCCAGTACTGCACACGTTGCAAGACTTTTAGATTTACCTGTGGTGTTGGTGATTGATTGCAGTCGTCTGTCTGGTTCTGTGGCGGCGATCGCTCACGGTTATTGTACCTTTGATTCTAGAATTAAAATTGCTGGGGTTGTATTAAATCGGGTGGGAAGCGATCGCCATTTATCTCTCCTCAAAGATGCCCTCGCTGCATTACAATTACCCATACTCGGCGTATTGCGTCGCCAAGATAATATTACCATCCCTGACCGTCATCTGGGTTTAGTCCCCACCGCCGAACTGCCCGAATTAGATACTGTAATTGAACGTCTGGCTGATTTAGGAGATACTTGCTTCAATTGGCAATATTTACTACCCCTATTAAAATCCCCCCACTCCACACTCCCCACTCCCCACTCCCCACTCCCCACTCCCCACTCCCCACTCCCCACTCCCCACTCCCCAATAAAAATTGCCATTGCACGCGATCGCGCCTTTAATTTTTACTATCAAGATAATCTCGACTTACTGCAAAACTTAGGCGCAGAATTAGTATTCTGGAGTCCCTTAGAAGATGCAGAACTACCGCCGGATGTGCAAGGAATGTACTTTGGTGGTGGGTTCCCAGAAGTCTACGCAGAGAGGCTTGCAGTCAACACCAGCGCCCTGCAAACAGTAAAAACGGCAATTTTATCAGGAATGCCCACAATCGCCGAATGTGGTGGCTTAATGTACTTGTGTGAGCAAATTATTGATTTTGAAGATAACTCCTGGCCAATGGTAGGAATATTACCCACATCTGCCGTCATGGGTGGACGCTTAACATTAGGATATCGTCGTGCCGTCGCCTTGCAAAATAATCTTCTCATCCCAGCAGATACAAACATTTACGGACATGAATTTCATCGTTCCAGCTTAAGTGTAAATCCCCAGACTCCCTTGTTTCAAACGTATCGATACGACTGTGACGAAAACATGGGAACAGAAGGATGGACTTTACCCTCAAACCTCCACGCCTCTTACATTCACCTACACTGGGGACAAAGCCCAGAAATCCCACAGGAATTTCTCAAAAAATGCCTCAAAAAAATCATCCATAAAACGTAACTCTCAATTTCTTTCTTCCTTTGCGCCTAACGCACTTCGTGCTTCGCTTCGCTGATGCGCCTTTGCGTGAAACTTCTTAGAGGTTGTTTGAAAAGTCTAATTTATTACAGCCCTGGCGACTAGAAGTCGCGGCTATACAAACTAAACCCGCCTGCGCGGGTTAAAAATCCCATTTTTTCATTAGTCCACGGAGGTGGACTTTGCCTGTGTTGTAGCGAATTATATTCGCCCAAAATTTTTCAAACATCCTCTTAACTAATTACTCCGAGAAGCAGTCACATTCATATCCTCATTTAACTTCCGCACCAAACGAGATAACTCACGAATAATATTCACCGCAATTTCGGGAGTTTCCTCAATGGCATCATAAAGTTGCTCTTGCGTCAATTCCAAAAATTCGCAAGGTTCTAAAGTTGTCGCCGAAGCCGAACGGGGTTGAGTATCAAATACTGCCATTTCACCAAAGTATTTTCCCTGGTCTACCTCTGCGAGTTTTTTCTCGTCAATATGGACTTTAACTTTACCTGACACCACAATATAAAGCGATCGCCCTTCTTCTCCCTGCTTAAAAATAGTATAATTGGCGGGAAATTGTAACTCGTGCATCACTGAAGTCAGGCGCACAATAAAATCATCTCGCAACTCCTTAAAAATTGGTACTCGTCGGACAAATAATAAACGGTCAACGCTACTGAGCATAATTAAAAGTTACAAGTTATACAATAAAAATAACAGGAATAGTATCCACCGGGGAAAAAGCTATCGCTTAGGGGAGAAGAAAGGCGAACATAAAAATAGTAATATACGGAAAAACCCTACTGACCAAAGTTGTTGACAGATTATTCAAACCACATCCAAGTGATGAATTTCTGGGTGTTGGTATCCCACACTTGATTTCTGCACTAACCAGATTTTGACCACTTTATTACTTCGGGAAATTTTATGTCTGCAACTGCAATGGGTGGACAACAGTTATATGAATATCACGCCATAGCAGCACAAGAAGCTGCTCAAACCCTCAACAGCGACCCAGAAAAGGGTTTAACTTCAGGAGAAGTAAAGACTCGACAGGAAGAATTTGGCAAGAATGAACTCAAGGGAAAACCTGGAAAGCCTGCTTGGTTGAGATTTTTATTACAATTCAATCAGGCTTTACTCTATATTCTACTGGTTGCTGGACTAATCAAAGCCCTATTGGGTCAATGGACAAACGCCGGGGTAATTTGGGGCGTAACGGTGATTAATGCCATTATCGGCTTTGTGCAGGAATCAAAAGCTGAAGGCGCGATCGCAGCTTTAGCCAAAGCCGTAACCACAGAAGCTACAGTCATCCGCAATGGGCAGAAATCACGCATTCCTTCCCAAGAATTAGTTCCGGGGGATATTGTGCTGCTGACTTCTGGTGACAAGGTTCCGGCTGATTTGCGGTTATTTAATTCCCGGAATTTGCAGGTAGATGAGTCAGCTTTGACTGGGGAATCTGTACCTGTGGAAAAAGATACTACAACTCTGGCTCCAGATACTCCCTTAGCAGAACGGGTGAACATGGCTTATGCAGGGAGTTTTGTTACTTTTGGACAAGGAAGCGGGGTTGTAGTATCCACCGCCAATGCTACAGAAATGGGGCGGATATCCCAATCTTTAGAACGGCAAACTAACCTGAGTACACCCCTAACTCGCAAGTTTGATAAATTTAGTCACCAATTGCTCTACATTATTTTGGGACTAGCGGCCATGACCTTTGTCGTGGGTTTGGGTCAAGGACAGAGTTGGGCGGCAATGTTTGAAGCGGCTGTGGCGTTAGCTGTTAGTGCCATTCCCGAAGGATTACCGGCTGTGGTGACAGTCACAATGGCTATCGGGGTAGATCGAATGGCACGCCGACACGCCATTATTCGGAAATTACCAGCCGTGGAAACTTTAGGCGGTGCAACGGTAATTTGTTCTGATAAAACTGGAACTCTGACAGAAAATCAGATGACTGTCCAGGGAATTTTTGCCGGTGGAAATAATTTTTCTGTGAGTGGTACAGGTTATAATCCTGATGGGGAGATTTTATTTAAACAGCACCCTGTGGATTTAGAATCAGACAATTTTCCCACTCTCAAAGCTTGTTTAATGGCTGGGTTACTTTGTACCGATTCTCATTTAGAACAAAAGAATGGGAATTGGATTGTCGTGGGTGATCCGACTGAAGGGGCTTTAATTACAGTTGCGAATAAAGCCGGTTGGAATCAGTCCGAAATGGCGCAGTTAATTCCCAGAATCGATGGTATTCCCTTTGAATCTCAGTTTCAGTACATGGCGACGCTACATGATAGCCATGACTCTGTAGAAAAAGCTGGTGATGGTGGGAAAATTATTTATGTGAAAGGTTCTGTAGAAGCAATTTTGAGCCGTTGTCAGGAAATGCTCAATGCCAATGCTGAACTAGAATCAGTTAACCGGGAATTAATAGAAGAACAAGTAGAAATCTTGGCTACTCAGGGGATGCGGGTATTGGCTTTTGCGAAGAAAGTTGTCCCAGATGAGCAAAATTCGGTAGACCATGAAGATATAGCTACCGGCTTGATTTTCTTAGGTTTACAGGGAATGATTGACCCACCACGCCCAGAAGTGATTGCTGCGGTACGTGCCTGTAAAACGGCTGGCATTCAAGTTAAGATGATTACAGGTGATCATATCACCACAGCTAAGGCGATCGCAGAACGAATTGGTTTAGAAAAAGACGGTAAAGTTCGCGCCTTTGAGGGTAGACAACTCACCGCAATGGATGATAACGACCTCACCTTAGTCGCAGAACATGGTGTAGTATTTGCTAGAGTTGCTCCAGACCAGAAACTGCGGTTAGTAGAATCATTACAGTCTCAAGGCGAAATTGTCGCCATGACTGGGGATGGTGTCAATGATGCACCAGCACTGAAACAAGCTGATATTGGCATAGCAATGGGTGGCGCAGGTACAGATGTGGCTAGAGAAGCTTCTGATATGTTGCTCACCGATGATAATTTTGCCTCTATTGAAGCCGCAGTGGAAGAAGGGCGCACAGTTTATCAGAACTTACGCAAGGCGATCGCCTTTATCTTACCTGTCAACGGTGGCGAATCGATGACAATTTTGATTAGTGCCTTATTCGCCAGAGATTTACCAATTCTATCACTGCAAGTCCTGTGGTTAAACATGGTGAACTCAGTCACCATGACCGTACCTTTAGCATTTGAACCGAAATCAGACCGAGTAATGAAACGCAAACCCCGCAACCCACGGGAGCCATTACTTTCTGGTACACTATTTCAGCGTATAGCCGCAGTTTCCATATTTAACTGGATTCTGATTTTTGGGATGTTTGAATGGGTGCGTCAAAATACAGGTAATATTGACTTGGCGCGAACAATGGCAATTCAAGCTTTAGTCGCTGGGCGAATTGTTTATTTATTGAGCATCAGCCAGTTAGCAAATGTGGTATTTAGGAAACTCAGAGGTCAAGCTGCTAGAATTAATGATGGCAAGGCGATGGCTTTAGGTATAGTCTGCACGGTCATCCTGCAAATCATCTTTAGTCAATGGGGTGTGATGAATACTTTGTTTAGAACTGCTCCTTTGAATTTAGAACAATGGCTGATTTGTCTGGTTCCGGCTTTACCGATGATTCCTTTGGCTTGGTTTGTTAATCGCATCGATCCTGCGGAGTAATTCTTGGCTTTGGTGTTGGAAAATATGGATTAGTTTCGCGCATCAGCGAAGCGAAGCACGAAGTGCGTTAGGCGCAAAGGCGCAAAGGTGGAAAGGAAGAAATAATTGCCTATTCCCTTCTTCACTTGGCGACCTTGGCGACTTGGCGGTTCGATAAATTCATAAATTAAATAGAATCGCTATATGTTATGGAAATGGTGCTTTAGATTATTAATAATATTTCTGGGAGTTTGGCTATTCCTAGATTTAGTTTCGCGTCTGGGAGCAGAAATTTTCTGGTTTGAGAATGTGGGCTATGTACAAGTATTTCTGCTGCGAATCATTACCCAGGGCGGTTTGTGGATACTTGTGGCTGGTGTTACGGCTACTTTTCTCCTGGGAAATCTCAGGTTTGCACAACAGCTAAAATATCCTGATTCTTTGAAAATTAAGGAAGTCCGGCGCGAGGAAGCAGGAATTGACAGTGATTTAAAAAACTTTCTCAGTCCTAACTATCCCAGACGGGAGGAAATACAGTCTCCTAAATCTCGGACTAAACCATTAAGATTATTCTGGTTGCTACCTATAGCTTTGGTATTCAGCCTATTAGTGGGATTAATGCTGGTTCATTACGGTGAAATAGCCGTTAGTTATTGGCATTCTCCAATTATCAGGACTATTCCCCCAGTTCCACCTCTATTTCGACCTGAGAGAATTTGGCAATTGATGAGCGTGCAAATTGTCTCTCAGGGTTGGTATATTGCTTTGGTTGCAGGAACAGCGATCGCTATTATAATCTATCCCCAAATTTTATTACGAGCGATCGCACTGGCTTTCAGTGTCCTATTTGCTTGGGTGATATCTCACAACTGGGCCAGGGTACTGCAATATTTTAGCCCCACCACCTTCAACGCCTCTGAGCCTTTATTTGGTCTAGATATTAGCTTTTATATATTTTCCCTGCCATTTTGGGAACTGTTTGAACTATGGCTGATGGGATTATTTTTATATGCTTTTGTCGCTGTTAGCCTGACTTATCTCCTGTCCGCAGATAGTGTCAGTCAGGGAATTTTTCCTGGTTTTTCCTCTCCACAACAGCGTCATTTATACGGCTTGGGTGGCTTATTCATGCTGGTTGTCGCCCTGAGCTATTGGCTGAGTCGTTACGAGCTAGTTTATTCTCAACGTGGGGTAACTTACGGTGCTAGTTATACCGATGTCATAGCCGTGTTGCCAGCTTATACCATTTTGTGCATCTTCGCCTTAGTCGTGGGCTTTTACCTACTATGGCGGACATTTGCTTGGAAACCCCAGTCTCAATATCGCCAATTTGTATTTTATGGGTTGGGGCTGTATTTAGTTGTAGTTATAGCAGCTGATTTTGTCCTCCCCGTTGTAGTGCAGTCCTTTATTGTTCAGCCCAACGAATTACAACGAGAGCAACCATATATTAAGCGTACCATTGCTTTAACTCGGCAGGCATTTGATTTAGAAGTCATCGATGCTCAAACCTTCAACCCCACAGGAGATTTGACAGAAACCGCTCTTCAAAGAAATGATTTAACAATTCGTAATATTCGCCTTTGGGATCAGCAACCACTCCTAGAAACTAACCGTCAACTGCAACAAATTCGCCTTTACTACCGCTTCCCCGATGCTGACATAGACCGCTACACACTTTTTAAAGAAGCACCCGCAGAAAGACCCACAGCACCAACAGAACTTACAGAAGCTAACCAAGCACAGAATCAACCTACAGAACGGCGACAAGTCCTAATTTCGGCGCGAGAATTAGACTATACTGCTGTGCCACAACAAGCTCAGACTTGGGTGAATCGCCATTTAATTTATACCCATGGCTACGGGTTTACCCTCAGTCCCGTGAATACCGTCGGTCCAGGAGGGCTACCAGAATACTTTGTTAAAGATATCGCTGGGAATGATGAAAGCGCCCTGAATACCTCCAGTGAAGCCATTCGTGACAGCGTTCCCATTGGACAACCCCGAATTTATTTCGGTGAAATCAGTGATACTTATGTAATGACTGGGACAAGAGTCCGGGAATTAGATTATCCGACTGGTAGTGATAATGTTTACAATATATATGATGGCTTGGGAGGCGTTCGCATTGGTACGGGGTGGCGACGGTTATTATTTTCCATGTATTTGAAAGATTGGCAGATGTTATTTACACGGGACTTTTTGCCAGATACTAAGGTATTATTTCGACGAAATATTAAGGAACGCATTCAAGCGATCGCACCTTTCTTACAATTTGATAGTGACCCTTATTTAGTCGCCGCCGATGGTAGCCCTGAAAATGGTAATGGTGATTTTCCTAGTAACGGCAACTACCTGTACTGGATTATAGACGCTTATACGACAAGCGATCGCTATCCCTACTCCGACACCACCAGCGCAGAAATCAACTACATTCGTAACTCAGTTAAAATAGTCATCGATGCTTACCACGGTACAGTTAACTTTTACATCGCCGATACCCGTGACCCGATAATTAAAACTTGGTCAAAAATATTTCCCAACACCTTCAAACCCCTGACTGATTTACCGCCTAGCCTTCTCAGCCATATTCGTTATCCGGTAGACTACTTCAAAATTCAATCAGAGCGATTGATGACCTACCACATGACAGACCCCCAGGTATTTTATAACCGAGAAGACCAATGGCAAATACCCAACGAAATCTATGGTAGCGAAGCCCGTCCAGTAGACCCCTACTATTTAATCACCAGTCTCCCCACCGTCCCCTTTGAGGAATTTATCTTATTATTGCCCTACACACCCAGACAACGCTCCAATTTAATAGCTTGGTTAGCAGCACGGTCAGACGGTGAAAATTACGGTAAATTATTACTATATGTATTTCCCAAAGAACGCTTAATTTTCGGACCAGAGCAAATAGAAGCCCGAATTAACCAAGACCCAGTAATTTCCCAGCAAATTTCCCTGTGGAATCGCCAAGGTTCAAGAGCTGTTCAAGGTAATCTATTGATTATTCCCATTGAACAATCCTTATTATACGTTGAGCCAATTTATTTAGAAGCCACGGAAAACAGACTACCCACCCTAGTCCGGGTAATCGTCGCCTTTGAAAACCGCATCGTCATGGCTCCAACTTTAGAACAAGCATTACAAGGAATCTTCCAGCCAGAAGTCACACCAGCCCCAGCCATAATTCGCCCTGTAGAAGAACCAGCACCCACAGAATAGTTATCAGTTATCAGTTATCAGTTACCAGTTATAGTGGTACGCACTTGAATGAAATACATCATAGCCCCCTCCTCGCTTGCGCTACGGTCTACACACAAGTCCAAAAACCTTTCATTTAGGTAGGGTGTGTTATGGACGTTAGTCCTAACGCACCGCAAATTTGGGATGGTGCGTTGCGCTGCGCGACAACACACCCTACAAAAAAAGGATTTTGAGAATTTAATCATTTGTGTGTACACCGTAGCCTTGAGAAGGGGGGAACTAGAATCAAAGTCCCCCTTTTTAAGGGGGATTTAGGGGGATCAGATAACGTGTGTGTACATAGCCCCCTCCTCGCTTGCACCGGAGGGGGTGGGGTTCTTGTATCTCACTCAACCGAGAACCGCTATATCAGTTAACCTATTTAATGTAGTCACATATTTAGCCAGTTGTAATGAAGCGATGATTTCGTGCGGCGAATTGACTGATTCACCCATTTATAGCCGTTCTACAGCACAAAATCAACAACTGGCATAGAGATGGGAGGATTGAAAACAAGGCTTGACCCTATACTGCGGACAGTTTTCGCATTCCCGTTATCCCTGTTGATATATCATTAAAACCGGAACCGAAAGATTTGTCATGCCAAAATGCCTAATCTTTCGACCAAGAATAATCAGATACAAGCCTACATCTTATCTCCCCTCTCCTGAATAAGGTGGGGCTGAGGTTCTTTATTTTCTTCCACACACCTTATTACCTAAAAACTAGCGTCAGTAAATCGCAAAGTTTTTTTCAAAGGCGATGGCCAACCAAAGATATTCAAGCGTACCTGGGGCATACAAATATTCAACATACAGTCCGCTACAGTTAAACCAAGATTAGCGATCGCTCCCACGGCGGAAAAGCCGATATGATAATCCCAATACCAGAGCCAGTTGATCCTGTCGTTATCTGGAAGCCCCTTTTTCACGGAAACTGTCAAATAATCAATCGGACTTCGCCTTAATATTAACGGTGTCCTCGATTTCTACACGGATCGGGTAATCAGTGCTAATGGAGATTGATCCAACAATATTACTTAAAAACTGGCGTGTCTTCTCATATCAGCATAGTGTCGGGCGGTGGTATTCATTTCAATCACAAACTCTGTACCTTGACCTAGTTGAGAATTACATCTCAGTTTACCCTGATGTTTTTCCACAATGATTTGTTGACTAATCGCTAGTCCCAAACCCTTCGCTTTACCCATCGGTTTAGTAGTAAAGAAAGGTTCAAATATCCGCCTTTGAATATGCGGAAGAATACCTTTACCATTGTCATAAATATGAATTATTACTTTTTGCTTCTTCCCAAATTCTGAATTAGTTATCTGGGTTTGATTATTATTCACTAATGATAAATGACGACTGACAACTTCTGTGCGAATACAAATCTGAGGAATCAAGGAATAATCTTGTTTCATCCTTTCTTCTAAAGCATCAATGGCATTATTGAGAATATTCATAAATACCTGATTTAGCTCTCCAGGATAACACTCAATTAAAGGTATTTCTCCAAATTCTTTAATAACTTCAATTCCTGGTCTATCTGGTTTTTGTTTGAGGCGATGCTGTAAGATTCTGATCACACTATCTAGTCCCTCATGTAGGTTATATTTTTGCATCTTATCTGCATCTAAATTAGAGAAATTCCGCAGTGCTGAAACAATCTCTTGAATACGTTCAGAGCCAGAACGCATTGACCAAAGCAATTTTACCAGGTTTGTTTTAATTAAATTCAAGTCGAATTGTTGCAAATATGAGGTAATTTCTGACTTAGGTTGAGGATAATAATATTGATATAGTTCAATTAGTTTAATTAAGTCTTCAGCATACTGACTTGTGGGATGAAGATTATCATAAATAAAGTTAACAGGATGATAAATTTCGTTAGCCATCTCGACTACAATTTCACCGAGATGAGCCATCTGATCATTTTGTAATAATTGTCCTTGGGTAATTTGCAGTTGTTCTGATTTTTCTTTTATTTGTGCTTCTGCTAACAACTGTTCCTGCTTTTGGTCCTGTTGCAAAGTTTCCTGGAGTAATTTCTCCTGGGTAATGTCCCTATGAGTTCCTGTCATCCATATCGGTTTACCAAATTTATCCCACTCAAATACACATCCACCTGAGAAGATCCACTTCCACTCGCCAGATTTAGCCAACATTCTCAATTCAATTTCAAATTTAGGTGTGTATCCTTGAAGATACTCTTGTAATACCTGTTGAACTTTCCACAAATCCTCTGGATGTACAAGTTTTTCAAAAGATTGATAGTGGTTGGTAATTTCTTCTCGCTGATACCCTAAAATCTGCTTCCATTGAGGGTCAAAATAGGTTTTATTGGTAACTAAATTCCAATTCCACCAACCTAGACCACTGGAAGCTAATGCCATTTGTAAGGCTGATTGTGAGTGCTGGCTCATTTCTAAGTCTCCTGGGGTTTGTGTCTGTTGCTGTTGATCTGGGAAACTTTGAGAGCTTGGCGCTGAAATTTGAGCTTCCATTGGGTAGGTAGCGGGTTCTTTAATATTCATGGCGGCTGATAGGATGAGGAAGATATTCTTTTTTGTTGTCCCTCGCTCAATAGAGAATTTCTATCTATCAACAAAGTATTAATGATCTTGATTTGAATTAAATATAGGAAAACTTAAACAGATGATTGTAACTTCTGTGGCGATCGCTCATTTAATATCTTACCAAAAATCAGCTACATTTTGTACATCTACCAAACCCAGACATCAGATAATTAGTATCTAAAGTCACGCATTAATTAGCAGACATACCTGCGAATTTTGATTTAAAAAACTCTAAAATTAATATACGTTAGATGTTTCAGATAAAAGTAATATTGTCAAGGTGTATTTGTAGCTTTTTGGCAAAAAAATTGGCTGGAAATCAAATTTGGGAGGCTACATTAATTGCAATCTTCAGACATCAATTTTGAGGACAAAAAACACAGAAATAAGGCCGATTACGAATGACTATAGATGAAGTCGTATTGCTACTAAAAGCTAGCCAAGTTAATGGTTTGACGACACTCCAAGAGATGATTTTGCGCTGTGCTTGGGAGGGAAAAACTTATACAAGTATAGCTTTTGAAGCTCACTATGGGGAAGAGCGGGTGCGGAAAGTTGCTGCTCATTTATGGCAAGTTTTAAGCGATTTTTGGCAGGAACCGATTAATAAATCTAACTTTCGTGAAAACTTGTTATCTCGCCGTCTCAATAAAACCCATCAACAGTTAATTAAGGAGTTTAACCGGGCGGCAACTGCCATATCCTTAGAATTTCCTAATAGCCCAGTATCTCTTAATTCTAGATTATACATTCCTCGCCCGCCAATAGAAGAACTTATCTATGAAGAAATATCTACACCAGGAAGTGTTGTCTGTATCCAATCTCCCAAGAAAATGGGGAAAAGTTCTCTGATTCTCCGGGTAATTGCACGGGCTAATAATGCAGGTTTTTCTACCGTTAGTTTGGATTTTCAGCAAGCGGATAAAGCAGTTTTTAGCAGTTTGGATAAGTTTTTGCGCTGGTTATGTGCCAATGTGAGCCGGGAGTTACAGTTAGAACCAAAACTTAATGATTACTGGGATGAGGATATGGGTAGTAAAGTTAGCTGTACTATCTATTTCCAAAAGTATTTGCTGACTGCTGTGAAAAGTCCTGTGGTGTTGGTATTAAATGAAGTAGATTGGGTATTTGAATATCCTGAGATTGCTGAGGAATTTCTACCTTTAATGCGTTCTTGGTATGAACAATCCAAAATGCTGGAAGTTTGGCAAAAACTCCGCTTAGTATTGGTTTATTCTCAGGAAATTATTGCTTTTTTAAAATTGACTAAATCCCCATTTAATCTGGGGTTGTTAATTAAGTTACCAAGTTTTACAAAGGAGCAGGTTGAGGATTTGGCTCAACGTCATGGTTTAGATTGGGTTGATAGTCAGAATACTGATAGTTTGATGGCGATGGTGGGGGGACATCCTTATTTAGTCAGATTGGCTTTGTATCACCTTGTGAGTAGGGGAGGGTTAGAAGGGAACTTACAGTCACTACTAAAACAAGCTGCGACTACAGAGGGAATTTATCACGAGTATTTAAAGCAGTATGTATTGGTGTTGCAAGGGGAGTCTGAATTGGCTACTGCTTTCTCTGAGGTAATTATGGCAGTCAATGATGTGAAATTACCGCCAGTTATCGCATATAAGTTACATAGTATGGGGCTGGTGAACTTGTCAGGCGATCGCTGTACTCCTGCTTGTGAGTTGTATCGGTTATATTTTCGGGGACAACTTCACACAGTTGAAAATTTCACTATCCCGAATGAATTGGGAAGCCTACACTGTCAGGAAAAAACAGTGTAGGTAGTTCACTATCAACGAAGAGTCACTATCGGTGCGCCTAACCACCCTGCACAATTCTCCTTTTGCGAGGGATCGGGATTATGGACTGCGACAATCTGAAACTTAGTCGGATGTGGTGTACCAAGGGTAACAGAATAGGTGCGTAATTCATCTTGGTGAAAAACTGTGACGGCAATAGTGTCGTTTGGTTGGTAATCTTTGAGGCGATCGCTCAGTTGATGAGCTGTTAACCGGATACCCTCAATGGCTAATAACTCATCGCCTGGATCAATTCCCGCCTGTTGTGCAGGTGAACCGACTTCCACAAATTTAATTACTTCTCGCCCATGTTCAGTTTTTACCTTCACACCTAAATAAGGTTCTTCCTCTCGTTCTGCTACCAGATGCAAGCCGAAAGGCTCCAGGTAATGATTAAAAGGTAATTCGTCAGTGCTATTAATGTAGCATTCAAAGAAATCAGCCAAATTTACACCCGCCACCGATTCAATTACTTCTTGCAACTGTTCGGGGGTGTAGCCAATTTCTGGTTGTCCAAATTTGCGCCACATTTGCCGCATCACATCATCAAGCGATCGCTGATTTCCATGTCGCGCTCTAATCAACAAATCTAGCAACAAAGAAACCATTTCCCCCTTCAAATAGTAGGACATTTGGGAATTGTTGCTATTGGCATCTGGACGATAAAGTTTAATCCAAGTATCAAAACTCGACTCAGCCAGTGATTGCACCTTGCGCCCTGGCGTTGTCAAAAATCGGCTAATTTCCTTACTCAAATGACTTAAATACGACTTAGCATCATAAATGCCAGCCCGCAGAGGAATCAGTAAATCGTAATAACTTGTAGTTCCCTCACAGAACCACAAAGAATGAGTATAGTTTTCCTGCTCATAATCAAAAACTTCTAAACCTTTGGGGCGAATGCGCTTCACATTCCACAGGTGAAAAAATTCATGTGCCACTAATTGCACAAAGCGCTCGTATTTTTCCTGAGAGCGAAACCCAAAACGCTGGTAAATTAAAGAGCAACAGTTTTTATGCTCCAAACCGCCATAAGCCTGGGCAAATAAATGCAGTAGAAAAATATATCGTTCGTAGGGTAAGCCCCCAAACATCTGCGCTTCTACCTGGATAACTTTTTGGATATCGGCAATTGCTTGCTGTGTTTGTAAATTGCCCTCTCCCCAAACAGCCAGTTCATGGGGCTTACCCAAAACCTCAAAGTAATATGACTGGTGGCTACCAATTTCCACAGGGCTATCCACAAGAGTGTCAAAATCCTCAGCCAAGAAAGTATAGGCTTGCTCACCCACTGGTGCTAAAGAAGTAGTTACCCGCCAGTCTGGGCGCGGTGGTACAACGGTAATCTGAATTGGTAAACTCTCCCAACCAGGGAGTCTAAAAAACAGTGCCGCACCGTTGAAATAGCCGTGGGTAGCATCCAAATGATTCGTCCGTACCGATAGCTCATTAGCAAATATTCGGTAACGCACAGTTAACTCTGACACACCACTTGTATTCACCTGCCAGTGGTTTTTACTAATTTTTCGCCAAGGCAAAGGCTTATCCCCAGCAAAAGCGGCAAAATATTGTAAATTTTTAGCGTATTCTCGCACTAAGTATGAGCCTGGAGTCCATACTGGCATTTTCAAGTCAAGAATTTTCGATGAGTGGTTGATTAGCTGCAATGTCACCTCAAACAGATGCGTTTCTGGTTGAGGCATTGCCACCAGGTAATGAATCATCGGTACTGTTTCCTGGATGCCAATCTCGATACAAGGTGCTGTTGCTTCGGTCATCTGTAATTAAGAGTTATAAATTCTGATTCAATAGTTAATAGACAATAGTCAATAGTTAATGGTCAATAGTCAATAGTTAATGGTCAATAGTTAACAACTGTGGACTTAAGACTGATTGACACTCCCATGCTCAAAAGCCAGAGGATTACTGCTTCATGGGCATTTCTCAGAATTTACCCCCGGCAAGCATCTTCAGCGTATAACCTACGGAACCGCTAGATTCTGGAAGGATAACGTCTTGAGTATTTGCCGCAGCTGTGCAATTCGAGCGAATATGAGTACGGTCAACTTCTGAACACATTTAACTAGCCTGAGATTTATCCAATATAAGTAGTTTCCCACATTTAACTAATATCGGGAAATTTCCCATCCGTCTATAGGTTGGGAAGGATGTCAACAAATGTCAAGCCCCAAGCAATACATTTATCATGATGCCGAAAGGGTAATTTCGTAAATATTTTGGGGTTCTAACGGATTTCCAGAAAATAAATTACCCCATTTCATCAGACCATCTTTGTTCTTTATCCCCCCTGCTCCCTGCTCCCTGCTCCCCTGCCTACCTCAGCAATGGGATATTTTTTTAATTGGAAGTCCCTAACGTTGATAGTGGGAATTACTGGTGCAAACACATAATCTTGAGTTTAGACCTGTCCCGCTAGGTTAATCAACTTTTTCAAGTTGATTAGATTAATAATATTGTTGGCACTGTCAATGATGATCCAACCCTTTTCGTCTAGTTTTTGCATAATTTTGGTAGTTTCTTCGACACCAATTTCTGTCACCTCAGCTAAATCCTTAAAAGGAATATTCAAAATTTTCTTCCCTTGGCTTGATTCTTGTCCATAGCTTTCGCCCAAATTGACTAAGGTATGAGCCAGTTTGACAGCAGGCGGATAAGAGCGAATTTGTAAGCGCTGGTTAATTTGTCGCAATCGCCGCACCATTAGTTGCAACATCCGGTGATGTAGCTGCGGATCTTTAAATAATATTTGAATAAAACGCTCTCTAGAGACACTCAACAACTTCACCGGCGAAAGGGCAATCACATCAGTTGAGCGTGGGGATTCATCCAAAATTGCCATTTCGCCGAAAAAATCACCTTGACCTAAAATTGCCAGAGCTACAGAATCATCTCCAGAGGTGCGTCGGACTTTCACCCACCCGGAAACTAAGAAGTAAACTGCGTTACCCCAAGCATCTTCCATCAACACGGCTCGCCCCACAGGGTATTCGTGTTCAATTGCCACGTTGAGTAGCCATTCCAAAGTCTGTGGGTTGGCTGTACTCAGTAAGGGAAAAAGTTGACTAAAAACTTCAGTCTGCATATATTATCTAAAATAAATGAGTACGAGCTACTTCTAGCTGGCTCCGCTTGAACACGAGGTTTCTAAATCGTCTAGCTTTTTATTGTCGCTGCTTTTACCCTCGTTGCCGCATACTTCGGTGCTTGCTTAAGCTTACTGGTGGATGTAGTAGAGCTAAAGGTATTAAGCGCCACTGTGTTGCTGTTGATCAAGAGTTTTCCGCGTTTTTTGTAGAAAGTACACTAAAAGTTTCAAAAGGTTTAGTCTCGAATTCCATTACAAGATAACAAGTCTGTGGGCAAAAAATCAGCGCTTTCACTGATATAATTAGTTATTATTAGCTGTTTTTGGGAATCTCGGTGGTTTCTGTGAGTATTTTTATCTGCTGGTCTAAATTTTCTACTAGTTGATTTAAGTCCACGACGGCTGCCAATTGCTCAGGTTTTAGGCTGGGATTGAGAAGAATTCGTTGGTGCAGTTCATGTAATTTATAGCTGAGTTGTTGCGAGATTGCCAAAGCATCGCGACTCAGGCGGGCTAACTGTTGTTGCTGATAAAACTTTAATGCCGTTCCCTTCAATACCTGTAGTGTCGCCTCTTCACCGTAAGTTCCTGGCATCAGCCGCAGGCGCAATAACAACCGATTTTGTTGATATAGGCATTCTTTTTCTACTTGTTTTGGTTCTACAAGTTTGCTAACAGGTAGGGAAGCAAAGCACTTTAATTGATTCAGCACTCCTTGGAATACGGAAAGGGGAAGTTTTTCTAATACAAACTGCATGACTCCATTATTACTCAAAATTATTTTACCTTGGTAAGGTTGTCTTTCCAAATACAAGCGCCCAATTCCCCCACTCAAAACTCTTGCCAGTAATTCTTTGAGTAATTTTTTGGGTGGTAGGGTAGCCAGCATCTCAACAGGAATAAATTCTTCTGGAAAATCTACTTGTAAAACAGTTAATTTGCTGGGTAATTTTAAGCTGTCAGAGTCTTTTTGTTGCTTCTCATTGACGGGAGGAATGGGGGTGCTAGTTGGAGATAAGTTATCTGGATTTGGCTGGGGGGAAAAATCTTGCTGTTGCTCAGAAAATTGTAGGGTTTCTGTCTGAGGAAACGACATCAATGTTTCCTGATGGGATTGAGAGGAGGTAGTTCCAGATTGGATTAGTTCGTTGATGATTGTAATTTTGCTCTTTTGAGAGGACAAGTTGGCCTCTTGCTGATTTACTTGTTTGGTATCTGAGCGGGGTGTATTTTGATAGTTGAGGTAAGCCGATAATATGGTGCTGTGTGTTTCGGTAGTGATTTCTTGAACTACTGTTGTGCAATTAATATAAGATACAATGGGGCTTACGTAATTTAGAGATTCACTGTCTTGTGGATAAACCATACCTAATAGCAGCTGATTCCCTTCTATTCCCAAGGGCGCAATTTGGTAGTGCAGGCAAGCTTCAAAGGATAAGAGGCTATCAATTAGATGGAAGATTTCCTTGCGTCTTTGCTCCCAATTGGCTGGAATTTTGGGTAATACTTGCTGCCCAATTATTGTGGTATCAGTTTGTTTGCCGTCTGAAGACAACATAAATTTGATTACTCAATTTATTCTTATATTTTATTTTGCTACAAATTAGTTAGAAGTACATAAAGATGCTTGATTCTCTGGTTAAAAGTTAAATTAATTACCATTAAATTTTGAGTTTGAGATTCATTCCCAATCCGAAATTCCATGAATTTATTTTCTGTATATTTAAATACTTAAATTTCTACGTAAACGCAAAGTAGCCAAGCAGTAGCCGTCCTGGCTGTTTTCGTCAGTTACGAACTGATGAATCGGTAGATTTGTGATCAGACATCGCCACTAGTGACTCTGATTAGTCATTCCTGAGTTCTTAAAGATTGGGCTGCAAGATAGACTTTTGTCCATTCGCCCATCACCTGATGAGTTTTGAGAGTTAAATTCTGGGCTATTGCTTCTATGGAGTGGCCTGCTTTACGCAAATCTAGAATCTGTCGCCCCAAAGGAGTTAAGTTTTCATATAGTTGCTGCCATTGGTTTTGAGTTAGCCCCAAATTATTTTCTTGTAGGGAAATTGCTAACCAGTTATCCACGAGTTCTGGTTTACCCTTGAGGGCAAAGACGCGCACTGCATGGTAGCTGATTTTTTCTCGCAGGCGGTAAATTTCTTTGATGGGCTTATTGAATCTTTTAGCGATTTCATCTTGGGACTTGCCTTGCAGATACAATCGCAGCCACTCTACTGCATCTTGTCCCAGAGTTTCTTGTAAATAATCAGCAAATTCCTGTTGTACTAGCTGCCTGAGTGCCTGTTGTTCTTCTAGTTGTTGTGCTTCTTGATATTCGCCGATGGCTTGATGATCAGCCAAGTTCACCCGATAGTCACTGTCATCTGAGAGGATTTCTTCAGAAACTAGCCTGACTACATCAGTTCCTGGTACTTGGGTTAAACCACCACGCTGAATGCGCCGCAGGTAGTTGACAAATCTATATACGAGCAAGGGTTGATTTCGGACTGGCCGCATAGAATACTCTTCGATGCTGGCAAATAATAGAGTATCCCGCAGTCGTTTATCGGTGGTAAATTCAGCGATACAAGCCATTTGCTGCTGCATATACTTATCGTTTTGCAGCAATTCTTGTAAAACTTCTTGCAACACATCCATGACAGTACGCTGGCGATCGCGACTCAAAGAAACCCAAGTCTGAATCTTATGGCGTAATGTGACTAAACCTGCTAAACGAGTCAGCAGCTGGCGATAGGCACGTTCTCGCCCGATGCCCAAGTAGCGTTGACGTAAAATCTTCCAGCGATATTCCATCGCTTGTTTAGCAATGTTGAGTTCTTGAGGATTGAAGTGATTAAAGCGTTCTAAGTCACTTCCTAAAAGCCAGAGAATAATACTTTCTCTGTTGGCTATACTTTGTTCTGGACACTCCGCAGCTAGACGCTTGCCCCAATCATGAGCTAGTTTTTCTGCCTCCTTGGTCATAGCGAGATTGCGCTCCTCGAAACCCTGTATTAAAGTTGGCATCACAACCCCCATTTCTCGTACTTAATTTATGCTCTGGCAGTTGCCCATGAGTCTATCTTTTTGATCAAGATATCTCAGATGTTCTATTCTTACTACGTCTGGATTTACTAACTTTATGCACAATTTAGGTGAATTTTTCTAAATTGTAGTTTTTGTCTAATCTAGATGTACCTAAGATTGGTTGCTGCTGCCATCAATTTCTGTTCTTGGTTCAAGATTTAAGAGTAGGGGAGAAATAGGGGAGATAATGAGGTGCTAAAGTTATTGATTTATCATAGTTTTGTCAAAAAAAGTCAAAGGTTAATTTTCAACTTTTAACTTTTGACTAATAACTGACCCTGGTAACTTTATAACCTATTAGATGAGCGCACAATGGGGTTTTCAACAGAATCGCGATACTGTTGGACTGCATCTGTATAGCCGATGGGCAGAACCGCTTCCACGTTTTCGTGGGGACGGGCAATAATCACCCAAGATTCCAGTGTACCGCCATGAACATTTTCTGCGGCTTCAATACCAGCGGCCATAGCTGTTTTGACTTCAGAAACATCCCCGCGAATATTGATTGTAAAACGAGCGCTACCCACTCTGATATAACCCACGAGAGTGATGCGACCAGCTTTCACCATCGCATCAGCTGCTGCTAGTACAGCAGGAAAACCCTTCGTTTCAAGTGCGCCAACGGCCTGTAATGACATTAGTAATCTCCTGTATGAATAAATGTATTGTCGGAAGCAACGTGGGGTAGTTTGATGATTTTCACAAAACACATTTTAAAACCCTGACAGGGTAAAAATTTGCTCAATGTGTTTTTCATGGGTTGCGGGCTTGTAATCGCGCTTCTTCGGCGCTGACATCTTACATCACTGATTTGATCACAATTTTTGTCGGGTGGTTACTGTTTACCGTGCGCTCAAACCTTGATTTTTCTGCTTTTGGTAATGTTCACCCTAGAGTTCTTGACCATGGTGCAAGAGATCAGATCACGAATTTGCCGATTACATCCGGAACGGTTCAGATGCTTCTGTGAAGTGGATGGGTAAAATGGTCTCAACGTTTTCTGGAGGGTTAGGAACAATGTAGTGGGTAATTACTTGACCACCAAACGTTTGTTCTCCGGCGAATATTCCTGCTTCTACCGCCCTGTTAACTTCCGAAACGCGTCCCCGAACAGCGACTAACATTCGAGCGCTTTCAGCTTGACCATAATACACAATTGTGACTGCGGCAGATTTAACCATTGCATCGGCTGCTGCTAGTACAGCAGGAAAGCCCAAGGTTTCAATTACGCCAACCGCCATTGGCATGGCATTAGCTCCTGAGTTTAAAAATGAAGTGATATCAATTGTACGAGGCTTTCGTACCAATTTTGACATTTGAGATATTTTTCTGTTGTGAAAGCAGTTACAGGTTAGGTGGTGACAGAATTTCTGCTACGCTGCACGAGCCAGTTTAAGAGGCTACCACTCAATACGGCATAAATTGGCGAAAAAGTTAGTATAAATATGCTCATGCCAGGTAAACCACCGATGTTATACCCTAGAATCAATACCCCCAATGCTGCCAGTAGCATAATTAGGGCATGAGCCGGAATCCACCACCATGATTGCCGCACAGACGATCGCAGAATCAACCACTGAAATAATCCCATCAGCGCACCCGCTAAAATCACTGGTGCGATCGCCAAACCCGCGCCGGAGGCGATCGCTCTCCCAGCTAAGGGCAATTGTGCTATGATATTTACCCCAAATTCAGGAGAACCAGGTGCAGGTATTGCTGTGTACAGCATGAAAGTCAGGGTGAAGAGGATACCGCACCATCCTAAAATCGATGCGAGAATCCACCATCGGGAACGCGGTACAATGCTGCGGAGGATAAACCATTGGGCTATACCAACCGCCAGCCCCAATCCTATAGATGCTCCTAATGCGATGCTAATAACTACACATCCGATCGGCTGTTGTTCCAGACATCCTTTAATCACCCAAGCCAATGGATAGGGGAAAGCTATATATGCCAAAAATCCCCCGATTAAGCCTGTAATGCTACCTACGACAAAGCCTAGCAAAGTGACTACAGTCCACTTTAGCCATAGAGCAGAATTTAAGAATCGAGTCAGTGCCATAAATACATTAGATATCCACAATTGGGCAGTAACTGGAGTACTCTTAAACGGTAAACTAAAATATATGTTTTCTAGTTTTTTACCGACCTCAGTTGGGCAACTGACAGAATCTACTTCCATCGCCTTGGCTAAAAGTATACAAAGTCAAGCGATCGCAACTCCTTTAATTAGTCAACCAATTACTACTACTTATGTTCAACAGGGTAGTGGTGGTACACCGATTTTATTAATTCACGGCTTCGACAGTTCCGTGTTAGAATTTCGTCGGCTGTTGCCACTGCTAGCAAGGGATAATGAAACTTGGGCTGTGGATTTATTAGGCTTTGGGTTTACAGACAGAATTCCCGGTGTACCATTTAGCCCGATAGCCATCAAAACCCATTTGTATCATTTCTGGAAAACTTTAATTAAGCAACCAGTGATTTTAGTGGGTGCGTCGATGGGGGGTGCTGCGGCTATTGATTTCACCTTGACTTATCCAGAAGTAGTCAAAAAACTGGTGTTAATCGATAGCGCTGGTTTAAAAGGGGGTTCACCGTTAAGTAAATTGATGTTTCCCCCTTGGATGCTTTTGCAGCTAACTTTTTGCGGAATCCGAAGATACGCGATCGCATTTCCCGGACTGCGTACAAAAACCCACTTCTCGCGTCAATTGATGCTCAATTATGTGGTGCATTACACTTAGAAATGCCCCATTGGACGCAAGCTTTAATAGCCTTCACTAAAAGCGGTGGTTACAGTGCTTTTAAAGCGAAGCAGCTTGCAGAAATTGTCCAACCAACACTGATTTTATGGGGAGATACAGATAAAATTTTGGGGACAGTTGATGCTAAAAAGTTTCAACAGGCAATTCCCCATAGTAAACTTATCTGGATTCAAGAAGCTGGCCATGTTCCACATTTGGAACAGCCAGAAGTCACCGCCCAACATATTCGGGAATTTGATGGTTAAATTTATTTTGAATGTGGGGAAGGGAGAGACGCGATAAATCGCCGTCTCTACAAGCAGAAAGAATTCAAATTTTTGACTTTTGACTTTTGACTTTTGACTTTCGCGTAGCGGTGTTAGTCGTACAACCAAGTATTATCGGCAAAATTATCTCCTTCTTTCTGACGTTCTAGCAGATATTCAGGAACTTGATGTGATTTTTTATAGCCAACTGGGTTATATTTTTCTTTGACTTGGATAGCAGATTTGCTTTCTTTCTCTGGGATTGCAGGCTGATTATTTTTGACTGGGGTTGGTGCTTTACTTTCTTCGATAAGTTGAGAATTAGCTTCTGCAAGGTGTAAAGCGTCTTGTTTAGCTTCGTGTAGTTCTTTGGTCAGTCGTTCTATTATTACCTGTTTTTCATACAAAACTGATTGTAAATCGACAATTTGCTTTTGAAGGCCCTTTCCTTTATCTTGAGATTCTTCAAGATTTTGTTTTAATTCTTGGATAGTGGTTTCTAAATTATTATTAGTAGACATAGCTTCCTTGAGAGGAGTCTGTTTATGTGTCAGCGTCGGTAATTTATCTGTTGTTAAAGTATTTTCTTCGGTAACTTTCTCAGCTTTAACCTCAATCACAGATTGATTTTCCAGTGGGATCAACTTTTGCGCTTCTTCTTGTAGTAAGTCAGATAGATGTTTCTTAACCATTATTTTTTCCAATCACGCTGTAATTACTCAGCCACGCAGCATTAGACTAACTCCGCCTGCGGTGCATTTTCCCTCGCCATTGAACAATGGCGACACCCTTCAGTTATAATTCTGTCCCGTCCATGAACTGGCAGAAACTTGAATATCTGCATCAATGAGATTAAACTTGTTTTTTTGCCCAAATTATGCAGCTAAATTAACTGCCATAGTCGTTTTACCGACTCCTCCCTTAGCGTTGAGGGTAAAGATGATGTTTGGCAATGCTTACTTCCGAGGCTGCCTTACTTAAATATACCGCTTTGTGTAGCCTCCAATCACAGAAAAACCCGTAAAAATTAAAATCAGCAGCCGTCACTTCAAACAAACTCCTATGACAGTAACTTACAACTTACCTGATGGTCCCAAATTACCACGCTATCTGCGGATGGTTAAATTTATCACTCAGCCGGTGAAATATGTAGAAGATTTTGCCCAAGTTTATGGTGACAACTTCACCATTTGGAATCGAGGGGATAAGCACATTGTATATTTTAGCCATCCTCAAGCACTAGAACAGATTTTTAGTAGTAATGTTAATTGTTTTCGATCTGGTGGAGGAGGCGGGGGTTTAGGATTTTTGCTGGGCGATAATTCTGTAATTATATTAGATGGCGATCGCCATCAGCGCCAACGGCAATTATTAACACCACCGTTTCATGGGGAAAGGATGCGGGCTTACGGTGAAACTATCCGCAAAATTACACAGCAAGTTAGTAACGAATGGACAATTGGCAAACCTTTTAATATTCGCGCCTCAATGCAAGAAATCACTATGCGCGTGATTTTACGAGTAGTATTTGGTGTGGATGAAGGGCCAGTTTTTCGAGAATTGGGGCGGTTACTCACATCCCTGCTAGACTTCATGGGTTCCCCTTTAATGTCCAGCGCCTTCTTTTTTAGTTTTATGCAAAAAGATTTAGGTGCGTGGAGTCCTTGGGGGCGAGTTGTGCGGCTATTGCAGCAAATCGATCAAGTAATTTATAGTCTAATTAAAGAACGTCGGGCGGAATCTGGACAACATCGCCAAGATATTCTCAGTTTATTGATTTCGGCTCGTTATGACGATGGCGAGGGAATGTCAGATGTTGAATTACGCGATGAATTAATGACAATGTTAGTTGCAGGACATGAAACTACAGCTTCTGCATTAACATGGGCTTTTTACTGGTTGGGACAATTACCAGAAGTACGAGAGAAATTACAACGGGAATTAGAAACCCTGGGTGTGAATGCTGAACCGAGTAGCATTGCTAAATTGCCATATTTAACAGCAGTTTGCCAAGAAACGTTGAGAATTTATCCAATTGTGGGGAATGGATTTCCCAGAGTTGTGAAAACCCCAGTAGAAATTATGGGCTATCAATTGCCAGTAGGAACTATCATAATTCCCAGTATATATTTAGCCCATCATCGTGAAGAAGTTTACCCACAGTCACAGCAATTCAAACCAGAACGCTTTTTAGAAAAGCAATTTTCCCCTTATGAATACTTACCCTTTGGCGGTGGAAATCGGCGTTGTATAGGCTTGGCTTTTGCTCAGTATGAAATGAAAATTGCTTTAGCCACAATTTTGTCAGAATTTCAATTATCTCTGGTTAACAAGCGTCCTGTGTATCCCGTGCGCCGTGGTCTCACCTTAGCCGCACCATCGGGGATGCAAATGATACCCACAGTTCAGGTCACAAGAGCGAGTATACCCGTTAACGTTTAGTGCCAACACCGGGAGTCTCAAATCCCCGACTTCTTGAAGAAGTCGGGGATCTTTATCAAAATTGGCGGGTGCTGTATTTTTTTCACGTAGAGGCGCAGAGAGATGGAGGAAAGTTTTTTGAGTTGGGGCTGGATAGCTCATAATATAAATAAGTAGTAAAAATGTTATTGTGTTATACGCCATGTCTAACGAATTATTAAAATCTTTTCAGGAAGCTTACAGTAATCTCGAATTATTTCCATTGATGAATGAGAGAGAAATGGAGCAATTTCGAGTAGATTATGGTGATGATTTAATAGCAGATTTACGTCAATTAGTTGAAGACAGTCCTAATGGTGATGGCAAGTTTGTATTTACTGGACATCGGGGCTGTGGAAAGTCGTCTCTATTAGCTGAGTTTAGTAGACAAGTTGAGGACAAATATTTTGTAGTTTTATTCTCTATTGCTGACACTATTGAAATGTCGGCTGTAAATCATGTCAATATTTTATTTGCTATTGCTCTTAATTTAATGTATGAGGCAGAAGCACGCCAAGTCAAGATTCCTCAAACTACTAAAGATCAACTTTATGGGTGGTTTGCACATCGCACTAGGACTATAGAGGAAGAGGTAGAGGGCGGACTTGAGGTAGGTTTTAATTTGCTCACTTTCCTGAAAGCTCAATTAAAAGCTAATGCAAAAGTTAGGGAGGAAATAACACAGGAATTTGAACGCAAAATATCCGATTTAGTGGCTCGGATTAATGAAATTGCTGCACTGATTAAACTTCATACTCAAAAAGAGAGCATAGTTATCATTGATGATTTAGATAAACTAGATTTGGTAAGAGTTAACGATATTTATCGAGATAATATTAAAGCTCTGTTTCAACCTAATTTTCGGATTATCTACACTATCCCTATTGCGGTCATGTGTGACACTTTTCTCTGGCCACTTATTGACGCAGAAACCAACTACCAAACTTTGGTAATGCCTGTGATCAAAATTTTTGGAAAGGGGAATAATCGCTTACCTGATGCCGAGCCTCGAAGGGAAGCGGCAGATATTTTATGTGGAATGTTACAAAAACGAATTGCTAATGAATTAATAGACAGGTCAGCCGCAGAGAAGATTGTTGTTTATAGTGGTGGAGTTCTTAGGGAGTTGATTCGTCTGGCTAATGTATGTTGTCGTATTTGTTTGCGACTCATCAGGCAAAAGCCAGGAGAAAAAATTGTAATTGATGACCAAATTATAGAACAAGCAATTAAGCAAATTCGTAATGACCTTTCTATCCGTTTAGGAAGGGATGATTTTGAGATATTGAAAACTACTTATAATAATTTCGAGCCTGATGACGTAAAGCAGCAAGAATTTTTGGAATTACTGCATGGGCTATATATTTTAGAATATCGTAATGATGAAACTTGGTATGATGTTCACCCCATTCTTGTAGAAAATTTGAGGCGTAGGAGGTTAATTAATGCTGAATGAAGATTTATTAGTAAATGACGACCATAGAGATGTTTATGATGAATTAGTTGTTTCCATCGAAGCTAAAGCACATCGATTAAATTTGTTAATTGCTGTTTGTGATGATGCTAGTTTTCGTGATGAAATCATTGCTCAATATGAAGCGGAATTGCAACCTCTGTTTCCTACTTATAGGGTGACATTGGCGAGGGGTGAACCGAGTTTGACGGCTGCTATTTCTCAATTGGTAAAAAATGAAGAGTATTTGCGTCAACATAAACCAGCAGTAATTACTGTGACTGGTGCAGAACAGCTTTATTTTCTTCCACTGGGGAAGGAGCGTTCAGAACAAGATATCTTTTTCGGTTACTTACAGTGGACTAGAGAAGCATTAAGAGAATTTCCTTTTGCGATTGTTTTGTGGGTGACTAACCAAATATTAATTAATTTGATAAATAAAGCACCAGATTTTTGGAGTTGGCGCAATGGTGTTTTTCGATTTGTCTCAAGAAGGAAAAATAGTATTTCTGGTAAAGAATTAGAGCCAATTCGTTTTGCTTTTAATTCTCATGAAATTCCTGATTTTGATGATGATAATCCTTATTTATTACCTATAGAAGATTTAAAAAAGTTTATTCAAGATGCAGAACAGCAAAGTAAAAAAGATACAAGTTTAGCAACTTTGTACTTTAGCTTAGGCAATATTTATATAAAAAGGCTGCAACGGGGTGAGTGTCAGGATTACCAAAAAGAACAAGAATTAGCAATTGAGTATCTAAGCAAGGCCGTGGAACTGCAAAAACAGTTAGGTTTAGAGAAAGACTTACCCAGCAGCCTCAACAACTTGGCATTACTCTACGATTCCCAAGGACGGTACGACCAAGCCGAACCCCTGTTTCTCCAGGCTTTAGAACTCAGAAAACGCCTGCTGGGAGAAGATCATCCCCATGTTGCTCAAAGCCTCAACAACTTGGCATTCCTCTACTATTCCCAAGGACTGTACGACCAAGCCGAACCCCTGTTTCTCCAAGCTTTAGAACTGAGAAAACGCCTGCTGGGAGACAATCATCCTGATGTCGCCTCCAGCCTCCACAACTTGGCATCACTGTACGATTCCCAAGGACTGTACGACCAAGCCGAACCCCTGTATCTTCAAGCTTTAGAACTCTGTCAACGCCTGCTGGGAGATAATCATCCCGATGTCGCTCAAAGCCTCAACAACTTGGCATCATTGTACGAATCCCAAGGACGGTACGACCAAGCCGAACCCCTGTTACTCCAAGCTTTAGAACTAAGAAAACGCCTACTGGGAGACAATCATCCCGATGTCGCCACCAGCCTCAACAACTTGGCAAATCTCTACTCTGACCAAGGACGGTACGACCAAGCCGAATCACTGTTACTCCAAGCTTTAGAACTGAGAAAACGCCTGCTAGGTGAGAATCATCCCGATGTCGCCACCAGCCTCAACAACTTGGCATATCTCTACTTTTCCCAAGGACGTTACGACCAAGCCGAACCCCTGTTTCTCCAAGCTTTAGAACTGTGTAAACGCCTGCTGGGAGACAATCATCCCAATACTATTACTGTTCGTAAAAATTGGGAAGCTTGCCGGCAACAAAATTGAGTATAAAAATTATTGATGGTATTGTACAAGAGATCGCACGATTTAAAATATACATACGCAAGCGATTTTTTCAAGATAAAGTTTTATAAAAAGCTATATTTATGACCAGGGTTTATCTAGATACCAGTATTTATAATCGTCCATTTGACGACCAAACACAGCCAAAAATCTTTCTAGAAACACAAGCAGTTATCTTAATTTTACAAACAGTAGAAGCGAAATTAATAGAATTAGTTAGCTCTTCAGTTCTAGAATATGAAAATAGCCGTAACCCTTTTAGTGTCAATCAGCAATCAATGGCGAGATACTTAGAAATAGCTAAATTCAGAGTATTAGTCGATGAAAAAATCAGAAACAGAGCAGAACAACTAGAACAACAAGGAATTAAACCTATTGATGCACTTCATGTAGCGTGTGCAGAGACTTCTGAAAGTGATTATCTTATCACTTGTGATAGGAGGTTAATCAACAGATGTCATAATTTATCACTCATAGTAATCAACCCAAACAATTTTATTCTTGAGGTAGGAAATGACAATTAAAGTTATCAACGAACAACAAAATATCCAAGAAGTAATGCAGGTTTTACTCACTCACTTAGAACCATCGAAGGTAATGAAATTTTGGGCTACCTGTAAATTAAGTGAAGGCGATTATTTGCAACTTAAAGAAAAACTCTTTGCTGAAGAAACAGTTGCCAGTTTATATGCCAAAATTACAGGATTCCAAGATGAGAATATTACACAATCGCCAGAATAACGCCTAGAGTTGTAAAATGTTTTAACCCTTACGCAAAGGCGCTATAAGTTATCACTTTAATATTATTGTCTCATAAAAATATAGCTATTCTCTCTGATTTGCCACTAGCGAGAGGCTCAGATCCCCGACTTCTTCAAGAAGTCGGGGATCTTTTTTGATGGTGGCGATCGCTATCATTATATTTCCAAATTATAGAAAATAATGCTCTTTTTTCAAGCTGAATTTTACTCAAACTTAATTTGAGTTTTTTGGCATCAGGGTATTGACAAAAGTATAAAATTATACTTTTATAAAAATGTACAAAGAAAGGCGATCGCCTGACTGCATAAGAGTTAAATTATATTCTGCCAAAAATCTCATTTTACTTATTAAGCAATTTTGAAGGGATAAACCCGTTCTTGAGTCAACCACGCTGCATACAATAAAGATTGACGAATATCTTCTGCTTCTAAATCAGGATATTCTTCTAAAATTTCCTCTACAATTTTCCCATTAGCTATTAAATTAACCACTAAAGACACCGGGATTCGCATCCCGCGAATGCAAGCTTGTCCTCCCATAATGCCAGGGTCAAATGTAATATTGTCTAGACCTAACATAAATTGTTTCTCCAAACTTAATATCAACTCATTTCTTGACTATAGCGGTATGCATTTGAATTAATTACATCATAGCCCCCTCCTCGCTTGCGGGGAGGGGGTTGGGGGTGGGGTTCTTGTATTTCACTCACCCGATAACCGCACTATTTTCTAATTGTAAACTTATAAGCGATCGCACCTCTAAATACTCAGCTATTGCCAAGATGCTCAGACTCATAGAGAATCAATAGATACAAAAGGCAACTGTTACAAATATGTTCAAACTCATAGATGTCTTCTGGGCTTATATTCTCATCGCTATATTAATCCTGGTGGGGCGGTTGATTAGACAGCGCCTGGGAATATTGCGATCGCTCTACATACCTAGTTCAATTGTTGCTGGTATTCTGGCCTTACTCCTGGGTAAAGGTGCTTTGGGTGCAATTGTCAAATCAGTAAATCCCGAATCTCCTCTGGTTCAAGGCCTATTTACTGAAAATATCCAGGCGGTTTGGTCACAGTCTCCGGGTATCTTTATTAACATTGTTTTTGCTACCCTGTTTCTCGGTCAATATGTGCCGACATTGCGTGAATTTTGGCGGAAAGCTGCCCCACAAGTGGCTTTAGGTCAATCCATTGCTTGGGGTCAATACGTAGTAGGAATAATACTAACAATCACCATATTAACACCAGTTTTTGGTTTACCGCCCATAGCGGCTTGTTTAATTGAAGTCGCCTTTGAAGGGGGACACGGGACATCAGCCGGAATGGCTGCAACATTTACAGAATTAGGTTTTGCCGCCGGCCCCGATTTATCTTTAGCTTTAGCCACAGTGGGGCTAGTTTCTGGCGTAGTTTCCGGGACAATTTTAATCCACTGGGGACGGAGAACTGGAAAAATCCAAGTCAGTCGTGAAGCGTCAGATAATTTAGAAAATGCAGAGAATCAGCTACCAGAAGAAGAACCGAGTGTCACAATTGCCAGAAAGAATTTAGTCCGTAACTTACTAATTGATCCATTATCACTCAACTTTGGTTTTGTCGGACTAGCGATCGCTTTCGGCTGGCTAATTTTAGAAGCTTTGCGTTTTATTGAATCAATCACCTGGGGTAGAGGTGGAGTACAACTGATTTCCTACGTGCCGCTATTCCCCATCGCCCTGATTGGGGGAATGATTGTGCAGTATATACTTATGCGTACCAGACGCACCTATTTAATTAGCCGTCCCCTGATGGAGAACATTGGCGGACTGGCATTAGATATTACAATTGTCACAGCCCTAGCAAGTATTTCTCTGTCTGTACTGGGTGATAATCTTGCTCCTTTCCTGATTATATCCGTTGCTGGGATTACGTGGAATGTCTGTGCCTTTGTATTTTTAGGTCCCCATCTCCTACCTTTTTACTGGTTTGAACGTGGTATCGGTGATATGGGACAATCGATGGGTGTGACTTCCACGGGATTATTGCTGTTGCGAATGGTAGATCCAGATAACCGTTCTGGTGCGTTTGAGAGTTTTGCTTATAAACAATTGTTGTTTGAACCTATTGTTGGTGGAGGCTTATTTACCGCCGCCGCACCGCTTTTAATTGTTAATTTTGGACCCATACCAATTTTGCTATTAACCTCATTCTTTCTGGCATTTTGGCTGATATTTGGTTTTTATAACTGTAAGCAACTACGCAAGCAAAGTGCATAACATTTTGTAGATAAACGGAAGCAGCAGGCACAGAGAACACCGACAAATCAGGAAGAGAGCGGTTTATCTGAGGATTTGAAACCCACGCAGGTGGCCTTCCCTCTGGGAAGCCGCTGCGCGCCTTGTCTGTATAGCCGCGACTTCTAGTCGCCAGGGCTTTTAACTTCACGGCGACTTTTAATCGCCAAGGCTAGTGGGAACATCCTCACTTTGACTGTAAGCAGAAAAACCAGTTTCCTCAACAAACTTTTTCGCTGCTTCCAGCAGATACTCATAATAAGTACGAGCGACGATAGACAACTGTTTACCAGAGGGATACCCGATAAACCAAGTTCGCTTGATGGGAAAGTGTTCTACATCCAAAATGCTGAACTCAGAAGAGTCTGGCATTAAAGTATGACGCGATAAAACCGAAATTCCTAAACCACCTGCGATCGCTTGTTTAATCGCTTCGTTACTCCCCAACTCCAGCTTAACTTTTACCTTCACGCCATGTTGATCAAACAGTTGCTGCACAGCCCGGCGAGTTCCTGAACCCGGTTCTCGCATAATAAAAGGTTCATTTGTCAATCTTTCTATCGGTATATTTTTCTCTTTTGCTAAAGGATGATTAACCGGTGCAAACATTACTAAAGGGTTATCTAAAAATGGTTCATAGCTGACATCTAGACTTTCTGGGACTTGACTCATAATGTATAAGTCATCCATATTATTCACCATCCGTTCCAAGATGCGTTCGTGGTTCGTTACTTGTAAGGAAATCTCAATTCCTGGATACAGTTGACAAAATGGACCTAATAACCTGGGGACAAAATACTTTGCTGTTGTAATCACCGCCAAGCGTAATTGTCCTTGTTTTAAGCCTTTTAAATCCGCCACAGTCATCTCAAACTGGGCTATGGTTTCAAAAATCTGCCGACAAGTTGCAAATAATTCTCTTCCGGCTTCTGTCAAAAAGAGACGTTTTCCCACCTGCTCAAATAATGGCAACCCTACTGATTTTGTGAGTTGTTTAATTTGCATGGACACGGTGGGTTGAGTCAGAAATAATTCCTCAGCCGCACGAGTAAAGCTACTGTGCCTTGCTGCCGCCTCGAACACCTTCAACTGGTGTAGCGTCGCCTGGTTCAAGAGTGATTCTCCTCTAATAGCGATTTATATCTATAAATCTAGTATCACTGAACACTTGCCAATGATACCGAATCACCCATACGAAGTTCTGAATTAAAGTATAGATAAAACTCTATGAAGGTTATTAAAATAAACTTGTTTTACTTATGGTAATCACAAGTTATTATCAAAACAACAAACAAAGCGTAAGATGCCTTCCAACAAAAGATGAATGTTGAATGCCGAAAGTTAAATGAGAATTGCCGACAATGGCTCATTTATCCTCAGTAATTCATCATTCATCATTCCATATTTCTTCGGTCACTTCTTCCGCAAATTTTGCTGGTATCTGGGATAAATCAGGCAATTGTAGCACTTCTATTTGGGCCACCTGTTCCTCGACATTCACAGGCATATTCAATGGTTCGCGGTGTTCAATCCAGCAACTGGCTAAAGGCAAAGTGTTCTCCATTTCATCCAGTGGACGAGGAATCACCATCACTGCATTCAATTCCCCAATGCGTTCTGCCTCAAACATTCCCGCTTCCACTGCTACGGCGACATTAGCCACAGTGCCACGAATAATGGCTGTACACAAACCCGCACCAATTTTCTCATAAGCTGCTAAATGAACATCAGCCGCTTTGAGCATCGCATCACAAGCACCCACCATCGCCGGAAAACCGCGCGTTTCTACTAAACCAATGGCTAAGTTACTTAAACTGCTTTGATTACCTTCCTCCATCAATTTACTCAGGCGGCTATTGATAGGTAATACTATCTCCAGGTTAGGATAAGGCCGAGGAATTACCAAACTAGAAACCAATTGACCAAACTGTTCAGCAGTTTGCACACCAGCTTCCACCGCCAGACGGACATCAGCAATTCCACCCCTGACAATAGCCGTACACTGGCCACTACCAATTTTTTCATACCCCACTAGGTGAACACCAGCCGATTTCAGCATCATATCTGCTGTCCCCACTATGGCGGGAAAGCTGCTGGTAGAGACTAAACCTAAAGCAGTATTTTTCAGACTATCTCTACGGCGGGATTTCCGAATTGTGCTAAGAGAGTGTTGATTAGATGTTTCCATGTGAATTTTCCAAATTACTCACGAAACCGACAACTAACAATTAACACTTACTCAGACTGATCGTCAGAAATGAAGTCATTTAAGGTTTGCCTATGGGGAAATAATGTAACTAATAATCTACTTATACTTACTTGTCCATAAATTTGATGACCGAAACTATTAGGCGATTCAGTGGGAGGCTGACTAGATTTTGGTTTCTGGGGAATGGGATTAGTAGCGTTGGTATTTTCTTCTACAGGTGGAGGTTCTACAGGTGGAGGGTCTACAGGTGGAGATTCTACAGGTGCTGGCTGGCTTGACGATGTAGGCGAAGACTCAGAAGAGGAAGTAGATTGGTGTTTAAATTTCCAGTAAGTCTTTGCTGAGATGGTAGTTGAGGATATCACTGTCTCCTCATCTGCATCTAAACTATTTTTTGCTTCTGGCTGTTCTTCATGACTGGTACTCGCACCATTATTAGTGGATGATTCCAGTTGTTGTGTGTCCTCAATTTTTCGGCTGGTGTCTCCCAAAATTGAGCCTGGGGGAATTACTGTTCCCGGCTCAATAGAACAGTTAAAAACTGTGGTTGCTGAACCAACACAAGCATTTGCGCCGATTTTACCTTGGCCAACCATCAAGAAACCGGCTCCCAAGTTTGCTCCAGCTTCTACCTCTAGGGTTCCTTCACTCACTTGGAGAATTGACCCCATCCCAATACAGACCCCTGGCCCGATGATCATCTTGCTGTTTACAGCCGCTTGAAGTATCACTCCAGGTGCAAGTACTGCGCTGGGATGAATAGTCACCTCGCCACTCGTGTAAGAGTCGAAGTTGTTGCAAAGGTGCAGTGGCGGCACAGACATGGAAATTTTAACCTCGGAAGCCGGAAAAATATCAGTGTTGAGGAGGGACTGGGAAAAGGCAGAGGGGAATGGAGCAGGGTGCGAGAAGGCTGAAGGGCAACGGTTGTTAAGCAACCGGGAGTGAGTGTAAACTAATTTCCAACTCACCCCTGCTCCCTGCTCCCTGCTCCCCTGCTTCTTTTTCCTACTCCCTACTCCCCTCTCTTTAAGGACGTTGGATAATCGTCTCTAAGATGCGGCGTTTGGCTTTGGTGTCGATACCAATCAAACGCACATATTCTTCAGGATATTCAGCGAGGTATCCTTCCAAGACGGCGATCGCTTCTCTGTCGGATCTGGTGTCAATTTGACCACAGCTAGCCCAAGAACCTGTACGGAACCGTCTTTGATCTACGTGTTCAGCACTCACTTTATATCCACCAGCCAAAATTTGCCGGATTTGGTCTACTGCTTCAGTACTCAATTTGGTACTGGTAGCGGTAGCTGTGGCTGTGGCTGTAGCAGTGCCATAACTGCTGCTGCTAAAGGATTTTTTGGTATCAGATGGGGCAACTTGTCCGTTTGGTCTTTGGATAATGCTTTCTAAAACCCGCCGTTTGGCTTTGGCATCAATACCGATTAAACGCACATAGTCGCCTTGATGCGATTCTATACATTCTTCCAAGGCAGCAATCACTTCATTTGCAGAAGTTGATTCAATGGGTTTGCAGCTGTTCCAAGAACCAGTCCGAAAACGGCGTTCATCTACGTGTTCTGTACCAATTTTGTAACCGCTTGACAGCAAACTACGAATTTGGTCTATGGTTTCGCTACTCAGTGCGCCACTGCTGGCAACGTGACCATTGCCATTAGTACCTGTAACGACCATTACCGTTACCATTACCATTACTAGCCGGTGCTTTAAAGCCGCTAGATTTAATCCCACTCACTACACCATCAGGGCGTTGAATAATGGTTTCTAACACGCGCCGTCTACCATTATCAATGCCAAACAACCGGACATAATCGCCGCTATGCTCTCTCAGACAGCTTTCTAAAGCTGCGATCGCTTCACCGATTGATCCAGGTTGAATGGGCTGGCAACTCTGCCAACAACCAGTCCGGAAACGTCTTTCATCTACGTGTTCAGTACCAATTTTAAATCCTTGATTTAAAAGATAACGTACCTGTTCTACGATTTCTGCACCCAAGCTATTGCTCGACACTTCACTACTCCTTTCTAGCTCTAAAACAGTAATACCAGTATTTGTATAAGATTTAGCAATCTCATCCCGAATGGGTGCAATACATTTGCTATCCGCAGCACACAAATAACCAGTTCTTAAAGACTGATTAATCCCAACCACATGATGAGCGAACTGCTGATCCGCAACTTCAGCATTTGGCAAACGGTCAGCTTGATGCTGACTAGTAATGATTGATCCTGAAGGTACATACTTACCTGGAGGAATTTCTACATCTTTAATTAAAGCGTGCATCATGATGACGCAGCCTGCACCGACTCTAGCGTTAAATACCGTGGAACGAAAACCAATGAAGGCATCATCGCCTACATAGGCCGGCCCATGAATCAGTGCCATGTGGGTAATAGAAACATTTTTCCCCACCCATACCGAGTATTGATTTTGGTCATCACCAATGACTCGGCCTTGATCCAATCCATGAATTACTACACCATCTTGAATATTAGTATTTTCACCAATACAAAAAGGTGTACCTTCATCCGCTCTAATCGAGGTCCCCGGAGCGACGATTACATTTGCGCCTATCCGGACATCTCCAATAATGTTGGAAGCCGGATGTACAAATGCGCTTTCATGGATTTTTGGCTCGGCTAAATTCCTCGACCACGGGGTTGGGGGTGCTGCCGTGCTGCGGACTACCATTGCGAGATTCCTCCTGAATTAAGCTTTTTGTCAGTTATCAGTTATCAGTCTTTTTACTGCTCACTGCTCACTGTTTACTGTTCACTGACTATCGATACTGCTCTTTTTTGCTGTACATAAGGCGATTTTCCAAATGAATGGTATCAATAATCGCCACTACTGCTGCATCCAAAGGACGCTGTTCGTTACCGAGAATTTGACGAGCGGCACTACCACGAGTGACTAGCACCCACTCATCTGCTCCTGCACCTACGGTATCTGCTGCTACCTCGTAGCTGGGCAGGAGATTTCCTTCTTCATCGACTAATTGCAACAACAGTAGTTTGACACCTCGAAGACTTGGATCTTTTTGCGTGCCGACTACTGTGCCACGAACTTTGGCAATTTGCATTACGAATTACGGTCTTCTACCAAAAGGACGAATCGCGTTGACATTTTCCCGGAATTGTTCTACGTCTTCGGTATAACGAATTGGTAGGACGTATTCCAAGTTTTCGTGGGGACGAGCAATGATATGGGTAGATAATACTTCTCCACCGTGGACTCGTTTGACTGATTCTACTCCAGCACCCACGGAAGCTTGCACTTCGGAAACGTCACCGCGAACGATGACTGTAACTCGACCGCTACCGATTTTTTCATAACCCACCAACGTAACGCGAGCGGCTTTCACCATCGCATCAGCCGCTTCAACTACTGCTGGAAAGCCCAGCGTTTCTACCATTCCTACTGCGATTGACATTAGTTCTAATCCTGAATTTAAAGTTTTTAGTCCTTGACAAAAGTTGCGCTCAAGGCAGTAACCCTGTTCATTACTTTGTTTGTTTAATCAGCTTTTAAGTGCGGAACTGTTCTACAGCTTCCGTATACCGGATCGGCAAGACGTATTCTAGGTTTTCGTGGGGACGGGCAATGATGTGAGTTGATAATACTTCACCACCATTCACTCTTCTGGCCGCTTCAACGCCAGCAGAGACCGAAGCTTGCACTTCGGATACATCTCCCCGCACAATCACCGTTACCCTAGCGCTACCAATTTTTTCATATCCTACTAACGTAACACGCGCGGCCTTCACCATCGCGTCAGCAGCTTCTACTACTGCTGGAAAGCCTTTAGTCTCAATCATTCCCACTGCAATTGGCATCGCAGAACTCCTAAAATTTTAATCCGATCAGTACTGTGTTGTGAAATGTTTAACGGGAATGGCCCATCTTGAGCCATAAAAACACTTCTATATTAAGCATAGGAAAGCTTGGTCTTCCTGGCAATATAAATTAGTATAATAGTTTATGATAAAATAGTTTTAAAAAACTTAACAAATATTTATACCGCGTTCTGCTCCATCGAAGTTAATCGATTACTGGCGCAGCCGCTTATGCTTTATAATTTTTTTATGACATTGAAAAAATGACATTCATAGCGAGGGCAATCAATTCCGGTAAGGGGATATTGATGTCTGTACATTCTGCCATCTCTAAGTTTGCCCGATTTGAGGACGGCAACAACGATTACGTAAAAAATATATAACTTTTTTAAATATATCGGATAAATTTATTTGCTGAAAATAGAAATAGGAATTTATAAGCACAAATGATGTAATAGGAGTAAATGCTTTTAAATATGTAAAGTTATATTGAATATACCACAATAAGGTAAGCTAAATAAAAAATACTCATTCAAGATTTAAGCAGGAAATAGTTAAAAAAACCAGAGATTTATGTGGGAGGAACTGTTTTTTTAGTAAATGATTGTTTTAAGGATATTTAAAAAGAAATCAAGGCTGAGTCGTCAAGGAAAATTGCAATGGATCAGTTTCTATTTTCAACAAGTTGGTGCGTGCCATTTTATAGCTTAATTGGCGCACTTGTAACTTTGCCCTGGGGAATGGGAATTATTCAACGTACAGGCCCTAGACCAGCGGCATATTTGAACTTGTTAACGACTATTGCGGGTTTTGCCCATAGCCTGTTGGTATTTAAGCACATTTGGGATCAAGAACCAGAAATTTTAGTGATAAATTGGTTCCAAGCTGCGGATTTTAACTTATCGTTTGCCTTGGAACTGTCACCAGTCAGCATCGGGGCTACAGTTTTAATTACCGGATTAAGTCTGTTAGCACAAGTTTATGCCCTGGGATACATGGAAAAGGACTGGTCGCTGGCACGTTTCTTTGCCTTAGTGGGCTTTTTTGAAATGGCGCTGTCTGGTTTAGCCATCAGTGATTCTTTGTTTTTGAGCTATGCTCTTTTGGAAGTTCTCACTCTTTCTACTTACCTATTAGTGGGTTTCTGGTATGCTCAACCCCTAGTGGTGACGGCGGCGCGAGATGCTTTTTTAACGAAGCGGGTGGGAGATTTACTACTGTTAATGGGCGTAGTCACGCTTTCGACTATAGCAGGTAGTTTGAATTTTTCTGACTTATATGAATGGGCGCAAACGGCTGAGTTAAGTCCACTGACATCGAGTTTACTGGGTTTGGCATTGATTGCGGGTCCGGCTGGTAAATGCGCTCAATTTCCGTTACACCTGTGGTTAGATGAAGCGATGGAAGGGCCTAACCCGGCTTCAGTGATGCGGAATTCTTTGGTTGTCGGTGGTGGGGCGTATGTGTTGTATAAACTTCAGCCAATATTAGCGCTGTCCCCAATTGCTTTAGATACCTTAGTTGTGCTAGGGACTTTGACGGCAGTGGGTGCAACATTGGTGGCACTGGCGCAAACTGATATTAAGCGCGCCCTCTCGCATTCCACGAGTGCATATATGGGCTTGGTCTTTTTAGCCGTGGGTTTAGAACAAGGTGGTGTGGCCTTAATGTTGCTGTTAACTCATGCGATCGCTAAAGCATTATTATTCATGAGTTCCGGTTCAGTAATTTACACCACTAGCACCCAAGATTTAACAGAAATGGGTGGATTGTGGTCACGGATGCCAGCCACCACCACCGCCTTTATTGTTGGTTCTGCGGGCATGGTAACACTGCTACCACTGGGAAGCTTCTGGTCTATGCTGGCATGGGCTGACGGCTTAGTTCATGCTAGCCCTTGGGTAATTGCCATCTTAGTATTAGTCAACGGCTTAACAGCCTTGAACTTGACGCGAGTCTTCAGATTAATATTTTGGGGTAAACCACAACAAAAAACTCGGCGTTCTCCGGAAGTTGGCTGGCAGATGGCATTACCCATGGTTTCACTGACTGTGGTAACTTTACTGTTACCCCTGATGTTACAGCAATGGTTTCTGCTGCCCAATTGGGAAAGTCTTGATTGGTACATCTTATTAATACTGCTTTCTTCTACTGTCATTGGGGTAGCTATAGGGTCTACAATGTATCTGCATAAAGCATGGTCACGCTCCAGAATCCTGATCTGGAGATTTATGCAAGACTTATTGGGTTATGATTTTTACATTGATAGAATTTATAAGCTGACGATAGTCAATGCAGTTGCCCTGCTATCGAAGTTTTCTGCTTGGAGCGATCGCTATCTCGTTGATGGTTTTGTCAACTTGGTAGGATTTGCCACAATTCTCGGCGGACAAGGTTTAAAATACAGCATTTCTGGTCAATCTCAAGGGTATATGTTGACCATACTCGTAGTGATTAGCGTCTTGGGCTTTTTTATTAGCTGGTCGTTAGGTCTATTAGATAAATTACCTTTTTAAAAGTAAAGAGGCGATTAATCAAAGCGATGAATAAAGACGCGATGATCAAAGATGAATAAAGACGCGATGAATCGCGTCTCTACAATAAGATTATTTTTTTGCTTTTTTTCTTGTCTCCTATTACCTCGTTCTGCCTATGCTGAGTGCATTAATTTTACTGCCGTTATTGGGTGCAGCTTTAATCGGTTTCTGGCCTACACAAATGAGTGGGAAACTTTCTCGCAGAGTGGCTTTCCTGTTCGCCATTCTGATTTTCTTGTGGACAATTTTACTAGCAATAAAATTCAATCCGGCAGAAGTCAATCAGCAGTTTGCCGAGTTTATCCCCTGGATTGATTCTTTGGGCTTGAATTATAATTTAGGCATAGATGGTTTATCTTTACCGTTACTGCTTTTGAATGGACTGTTAACTTGTATTGCCATTTACAGCAGTGATGCAACCCTTCAGCGTCCGAGATTTTATTACTCCTTAATCCTGCTGTTAAGTGCTGGGGTGATAGGAGCATTTTTGGCACAAGATTTATTATTATTTTTCCTGTTTTATGAACTGGAACTAATACCTTTATATCTGTTAATTGCCATTTGGGGCGGTGCAAGACGCAGTTATGCAGCCACAAAATTTCTGATTTATACGGCTGTTTCTGGCATCTTAATTTTGGCAAGTTTCCTGGGTATGGTTTGGCTGAGTGGTTCTGCTAGTTTTGCACTAGAAAGTTTAGATACCTCAACTTTGTCTTTGACAACTCAGCTATTACTACTAGGAGGAATTTTAATCGGTTTTGGGATTAAGATTCCCTTGGTTCCCTTTCACACCTGGCTACCAGATGCCCACGTGGAAGCTTCTACACCCATTTCTGTGCTGTTGGCGGGAGTGTTATTGAAGTTAGGAACCTATGGTTTACTGCGCTTTGGGATGAACTTGTTACCAGAAGCTTGGACTTATTTAGCTCCTTGGTTAGCAACTTGGGCTGTAATCAGTGTACTATTTGGCTCATCCTGTGCGATCGCGCAAACAGATATGAAAAAAATGGTAGCCTATAGTTCAATTGGACACATGGGTTACATCCTCTTAGCGGCGGCTGCGGCTACACCTTTAAGCACCTTGGGCGCTGTCATGCAAATGATTAGCCACGGCTTGATTTCTGCACTGCTGTTTTTGCTGGTAGGGGTTGTTTACAAAAAAGCTGGTAGCCGTGACTTAAATGTAATTAAAGGACTGTTGAACCCAGAACGGGGTTTACCCGTAATTGGTAGTTTAATGGTTTTAGGAGTCATGGCCAGCGCTGGTGTACCGGGAATGGTGGGCTTTATTTCCGAATTTATCGTTTTTCGGGGTAGTTATCCCGTTTTTCCCTTGCAGACCCTGATATCTATGATTGGTACAGGCTTAACTGCCGTTTACTTCTTAATTCTGATGGATCGTGCCTTTTTTGGGCGATTATCGGCACAAGTTACCAACTTACCGCGCGTATTTTGGAGCGATCGCATACCTGCCGTAATTTTAGCAGTGTTAATTGTAATTTTAGGCATTCAACCCGCTTGGTTAGTGCGCTGGACTGAACCGACAATCACCGCTATGGTTAATACCCAAAATGTAGTAGCTACAGTGTCTTTAGATAAAGCAAAAAGCAAAACTTAATATCGGGACTAGGGACTGGGGACTGGGGAAGAGTGTTCCTAATACCGAATACCGAATACCTCATCCCTAAAACCTGTAAATCGTGGAGAACTGGTCATGGTAACTAAAAGCAAAAAACCTGCTAATCATCCTTTAGCAGAATATATCGAACGCCTACAAAAAGGAGGTGCATTACTTCCCGATAGTCCAGATAATGTATTGGAAGTAGTCGGCATACTCAAAAGCTATGGTGTAGTTTTAGATGCCTATTCAAATAATCTTATTTATATTGCTGAACATCAATTTTTGATATTTTTCCCGTTTTTTAAATACTTTAATGGCGAGATTTCTTTCTCTAAATTAATGCGTCATTGGTGGCATGACAGAATTAACTTTGAATATGCCGAATATTGTATGAAGGCCATGATGTGGCATGGTGGTGGAGGACTAGATCAATATTTAGATACACCAGAATTTCAAGAAAGAGCGCAAGCAGTTATTCAAGCAAAATTTAAAAATAATCCCATCATCATGGGATTAAACCAACTATTTCCTGACTTTTTAACGGAAATGCTGCGCGTCTCGGCTTATTACACTGGTTTAGGTCAATTTTGGCGGGTGATGGCTGATATGTTCCTGGATTTATCAGACCGCTACGACCGAGGCGAAATTCAAACTATACCTGAAGTTGTAGACCACATTAAAAATGCATTGGTAGCAGATGCGGTAAAGCCTATTACCTACGCTGTTAAAATTGAAAATCAAGTCTATGAAATCATTCCGAAATCTCAGGGTTTAACTTTTCTTGCAGATACAGCCATCCCTTATGTAGAAGCGGTGTTCTTTCGGGGAACTCCTTTTCATGGCACAGTTTCCTACAATGCCCAAGCATATCAAATTCCCCTAGATCAAAGTCGATTTCAGTATGGCGCACTATATGCTGATCCTTTGCCTATCGGTGGTGCTGGTATTCCTCCCACTTTGCTGATGCAGGATATGCGTCATTATCTTCCTGATTATTTACACAACATTTATCGTCGCAGTCTTCGGGGTGAAGATGATTTACGCGTGCAAATTTGTATCAGCTTCCAAAAGTCAATGTTTTGTGTGACGACAGCAACGATTTTGGGACTGATGCCTTATCCTCTGGATACTCAAGATGCATCTGAACAAACTGCGAATCATGTCTATTTGCAAAAATGGATGAATCGTTTGGAAACTTCGCGTTTAGAGGATGTGAATAGGAATTGAGCAAAAGAGGCAGGGGAGCAGGGAGCAGGGAGCAGGGGGGATAAAGAACAAATATGGTCTGATGAAATGGGGTAATTAATTTCGTGGTGTTCCTTTACCTGAAAATACCTGTAATAGCCATCGACCTGGAGTTAGAAATATTTAGGTTGTTTTTGACTGGGAAAAAAGTCAAAAAACAGCGATAATCTGTTTAAAATTCGCGTATCCTTGCCTAGAGGAATGTCTGGCAAAAATCAATCTCTGATCTAGTGCGATCGCTCACGATATTTGCTACGGTAGCACGATAAGATTCTAAAACAATAGTTTTACTATAAGGTCTAAATGGCAGAAACACTATTTTTTAACGCTCTGCGGGAAGCCATTGATGAAGAAATGGCGCGTGATGCAACTGTATTTGTTATGGGTGAAGATGTAGGACACTATGGCGGTTCCTACAAAGTTACTAAGGACTTATACAAAAAGTATGGCGAACTCCGCATCCTTGATACTCCCATTGCTGAAAACAGTTTTACTGGAATGGCTGTGGGCGCAGCTATGACTGGGTTACGTCCGATAATTGAAGGCATGAATATGGGCTTTTTGCTCTTGGCCTTTAACCAAATCTCCAACAACGCGGGAATGCTACGTTATACTTCCGGCGGTAACTTTAAAATCCCGATGGTGATTCGTGGTCCGGGCGGTGTGGGTAGACAATTAGGTGCAGAACATTCTCAACGCTTAGAAGCTTACTTTCAAGCGGTTCCTGGATTAAAAATTGTTGCCTGTTCTACACCTTACAACGCTAAAGGTTTACTAAAATCGGCGATTCGTGACAATAATCCAGTATTGTTTTTTGAACACGTTCTGCTTTACAACTTAAAAGAAGATTTACCAGAAGAAGAATATTTCCTACCTTTGGATAAAGCAGAAGTTGTGCGTCAGGGCAAAGATGTCACAATTCTTACTTACTCACGGATGCGCCATCATGTATTGCAAGCCGTGAAAACTTTAGAAAAACAAGGTTTTGATCCAGAAGTTATTGATTTAATATCACTCAAACCTTTAGATTTTGATACCATTGGTGCATCCATACGCAAAACCCATCGAGTTATTATTGTGGAAGAGTGTATGAGAACTGGCGGTATTGGTGCAGAATTAACCGCCTCTATCAATGACCGCTTGTTTGATGAATTGGATGCGCCAGTGCTGCGGCTTTCTTCTCAAGATATCCCCACACCTTACAACGGTAATTTGGAACGGTTAACAATTATTCAACCAGAACAAATTGTGGAAGCTGTGGAGAAAATGGTGGCGATGCGAGTTTAAGAATTGGGGGGAGTGGGGAGTGGGGAGTGGGGAGTGGGGAGTGGGGAGTAGGGAGTGGGGAGTGGGGAGTGGGGAAGAGGAAAGGTTGTTAAAACCTTCCGTGTAAAGCAATTTCCAACTCCCCCTGCTCCCCTGCTTCTTCCCTACAGCCTCATTGAGTCATTCATAACTCGTTAAAAGAACGCTATTATAGCCTTTGTCAGTTGCGAGTTATGGTATGCAAAGACAGCGATCGCTATTAGCTTTAATTTTTGTGCTGCTTATCGCCGCTATTGCGGTGATAGCAACAATTCCAGTCCCCTTGGGGTTAGACTTACGGGGCGGATCACAGTTAACTATTCAGGTGAAACCAGCACCGGGAATGAGAGAAATTACTGAACGAGATTTGGAAGGCGTTCAGAAAGTTTTGGAAGGTCGAGTTAATGGTCTGGGAGTTTCTGAGCCAGTAATTCAAACTGTGGGTAAAGATAAAATCCTGGTACAATTGCCAGGGGTGAATGACCCAGAGCAAGCAGAACGTGTGCTAGGTGGCACTGCACAGTTAGAATTTCGACAACAAAAGCCGGGGACAGAAACTCAACTTTTTGCTTTTCAAGCGTCACGAAATGATCTCAGAGCAAAGCAAGAAGAGTTACGCACCACCGACGACGAAGCATTAATTGTTAAGAATCAAGAAGAATTACAACAAAATAATCAAGCGATCGCCGAATTGTTTGAAAGTACAGATCCACCACTTGATGGTAAATACCTCCAAGATGCCTACGGTGAACCCACTCAAAATAGTAGTAACTGGAATGTTGCTATTCGCTTTGATCAAAAAGGTGGTGAACTGTTTGCCACTCTCACCAAAAACCTCGCAGGTACGGGACGTAGCATTGGGGTGTTTTTGGACAATGAACTGATCAGCGCCCCTGTAGTGGGCATAGAATTTGCCGCCACAGGTATTACTGGTGGTGCTGCCGTGATTACAGGTAATTTTACCCCGCAAGCAGCCAACGACTTGGGTGTGCAGTTACGTGGCGGTGCGTTACCTTTACCAGTGGAAATCGCCGAAAGACGGACAGTAGGTGCTTCCTTGGGTAGAGACAGTATTCAAAGCAGCATTTATGCTGGTATCGGCGGTCTCATCTTAGTATTAATATTTATGGTGGTGTACTATCGCGTACCAGGATTGATTGCGGATTTCTCCTTAGTCTTTTACTCTGTCCTGACATGGGCGAGTTTTGCCCTATTAGGCGTGACACTGACCTTACCCGGAATCGCTGGTTTTATCCTCAGTATTGGTATGGCAGTTGATGCCAATGTGCTAATCTTTGAGCGCACACGGGAAGAATTAAGAGCAGGTAAATCTCTGTATCGTGCCGTAGAATCTGGTTTTTACCGGGCATTTTCCAGTATTTTAGATAGCAACGTGACTACATGGATTGCTTGTGCGGCGCTGTTTTGGTTTGGTTCTGGATTAGTCCGAGGCTTTGCGCTCACCTTGGCTTTGGGTGTCGCAGTCAGTATGTTTACGGCAATTACTTGTAGCCGCACACTCATGTTTTTAGTAGTTACCAATCAGGCTTTCAAAAATAAGCGAGAACTTTTCTGTCCAAACCTGCCAGCATTAAATAAGGCAGAGGTAGCCAAATGAAACTGAGTATTAACAAATCGCGATCGCTATGGTGGACTATTTCTAGTGCCATTATTCTCATTAGTATGATCTCAATGGTCATTTCCTGGCAAAATCCCCAAATTCGCGCACCTCTACGCCCCGGTTTAGATTTCATTGGTGGTACGCGCTTACAGTTTGAACGTGATTGTACACAACCAGGTAACTGCGATCAACCAATAAACATCAACGCAGTTCGGGAAGTAGCCCAGGCGCAGGGTTTAGGGGATAGCAGCATCCAAATAGTTGGTGAGAATGGGATCTCAATTCGCAGCAAAGACTTAGATGTTAATCAGCGCACCAATTTACAAGCTGCTTTAACCGAAGAAATCGGCACTTTTGACCCGGATAAAAACCAAATTGACACTGTTGGTCCTACCCTGGGAGCCGAATTATTTAGGTCTGGTATAATCGCCCTGCTTGTTTCCTTTGCAGGGATTATTATTTACTTGACCTTCCGCTTCCAGTTAGATTATGCCTTATTTGCCATTGTGGCGCTGTTGCATGATGTCTTGGTAGCTTTAGGCGTTTTTTCCATTTTCGGGTTAGTGCTAGGCACAGAAGTGGATAGTCTGTTCATTGTCGCCCTGCTGACAATTATCGGTTTCTCGGTCAACGATACAGTGGTGATTTATGACCGCATCCGCGAAACTATTAAAATCAATCCTGAACGCCCGATTGCTGAGATTGTGGATGATGCTGTCAACCAAACATTAGGAAGGTCGATCAACACCAGCTTGACCACGATGCTGCCATTATTTGCTATCTATTTCCTTGGTGGCGAAACTCTCAAAAACTTTGCTTTAGCTCTAATTATTGGCTTTACTGCGGGGGCTTATTCCAGTCTTTTTATCGCTAGTACTCTCCTAGCTTGGTGGCGAGAACGCACAGAAAAATCTCCGGTGTTAGTCAGTGCTGAGGCAGTTGATACATCGGCTAGTTCTCAAGATAGTTAAAATCAGGTTAAACACATATTAGGCGATGGGAAATCTGGTTTATATAAACCAAACCTGTGCGTAATTTTTCATGCCCATACCCCAAGGGTTTCATTGATTCGGAATTGGTTATGAATCAACCAGAAGAACCATCAGTAAATGGCAAAAAAGCCAATAGCATTGATCCAAATTTTACCCAACAAGTACAAAAGCTACATGAGCTAACTGTATACGGTAGGTGGTTTTTTGTTGGCTGTTTATGGCTCACTATTGCACCTTTCTCTTTGTGGAATTTACGGAGCGAAATTGCTCTATTACAACAATATTTTACCTGGGTGGCAGTAAGATATGGTCTGTTCTATCATCCACTGTCTACCCTCGGTTTAGCTGTTTGTATCGCTACTACTGTTTCTACATTAGTTTGGCAAAGCCGAAATATTCTGCTGGGATTACCGCAACGGGAACAAGAACGTCTAGAAAAACAAGTTTTTAGAATCAGACAGCAAGGCCAAACTCATCCTCTGTGGAAGTGGATTTGTCATTAAAACATGACAATTACACTTGAATATAGTGGCAGATAGATAGACGTATTCAACAATTGCCAGCACAATATGACAAAAATGATCCTGCCACGTTGGGGTGTACAAGATGAACTATCCTCAAATTCAATTTAGCGAACATCGCCAGTCTGAAATAGACCTTGACAAACTCCAAGAACTATTTGAACTGGCAGCTTTTTGGGCAAAAGGGCGTAGCATAGATGATTTAGGCATAGCGATCGCTAATAGCGACCCAGTGATTAGCATTTGCGATGGAGAGCAACTAATTGGTTTTGCCAGAGCAACTTCTGATGGCATCTATCGGGCTACAATCTGGGATGTGGTGATTCACCCAGAATATCGCGGTACAGGTTTGGGGCGAAAATTAGTCGAAACCGTGTTAAGTCATCCCCGCGTCAGAGGAGTTGAGCGGGTATATCTCATGACTACTCATCAGCAGGAGTTTTATGAAAAAATTGGTTTCCAGTCCAATGTCAGCACGACAATGGTGCTAAATAATCAATCTCACATAGAAAACCTGACTGTTACTGAAGTCCAACTTCAGGAATTACTGGGGGGATAGAAACTTGTAATCGAGTCAACTCCTCAGTTGTTTGCTCAGTGATTGGATATGGCACAATTTCCACCTTTCCTCCCATCACTTCTAGTAAAGTTTGGTTCAGTAATAGATTCATTCCTGGCGAAAAAGCCGTGTGATCTTCATATAACTGAGAACTCGAAAATTCTGATTTGATCAGATCAATCGACTCACTTGCAGTTAAAGCATGGGTAGGCACATCCAGCCAAATGTAAAGAGTATTATTTGTCGGTGAGAAATTACTGGAAAGACAGATACTACCGAACTGCATTTGAGCAATGGTAGTGTCTACTAAATTTACCAATATTTGGCGGAGCCATCGGTAATCTGCCAAAACATAGATTTCTGGATCGGGAAGCACAACACGCAAAGGAAAATTGCGATTTGCTGCCAGCATATAAGTTAAATTATTAACTTCCTGTAAAACTGTGGTCAGACAGTGGGGTTGAATATCTAATTTATGAGTACCGTGTTCTGTTCTGGCGATATTGAGAATTTCATCAATGAGGTGTAGGAGTTTCAGCGCTCTCTCGTGAGCTTGAGTAATAAATTCTCGCTCTTCTTCGGGATTTTCACACAAATCTTCCAGAATTAACTGATGTAAGCCGATTAAACCATTCAGAGGCGATCGCAATTCGTGAGTAGTTCGCGCCAAAAATCCTGCCTTAAACAGGCTCATTTCTTGCGCCATTTGGTACGCTAGCTGCGTTTGCTTGATTTGTTGCTGGAGTTCTGACAGTTGTGGTTGATCTGCCGCTTTGACTGGAGATAAGCTAGAGGAATTGTTTAATGAGCGAGTAAATACTCCCCGAACACCCAACCCTAGTATTAGTCCTACTCCTAAATATATGAAGTTGCTCCAATTCATAATTTGGCAATAATTAACTGATTAATTGACCACAATGGCGCAAGGTAAATTTACGGATTTCCTCATAATTAGTTTCACTGATGACGAAAATCTCCAACAGGAAAACAATACAATCAGAAAAATGCTGAACTACCTTGGCGTAAGATTTCCCAATTTCCGTTCCATTTGACCACAGTGGAAGGTACACCAATTCCCGAAGTTTCACCGTTAAATGCTGTCGGTTCCAGAGTCAAAACTCCAGGAAACTGATTTGAAATTTCGGCTAAATTTTGTAAGGGTTTTTGACCTGAAAAATTGGCGCTAGTGGTGGCAAGAGGGCCGGTTTGTGCCAAAATATTTTGAGCGATCGCACTCTGAGGAACTCGAATTCCAATTGTACTAGGATCAGTGGGATTCATCTGTTTTGGAACTCTCTGGCTGGCTGGTAAGACCAATGTCAACGCTCCCGGCCAATGTCTATGTGCTACTTCTTGCCAAATTTGCAACTCATTTTCACTACCTTGAACATAAGGCCATAAATCCTCTGCACTCGCCCCCATCAAAATTAGCGGTTTATCTTGACTACGCTGTTTAGCCTCAAAAATTAATGCGGCTTTTTCTGGTAAAGCTGCGAGTGCGGGGACGGTATCGGTAGGGAAACTCACTAATAAACCAGCCCGTGCGCCGGCGATCAAATCAACTAAAGAAACTAGAGTCATTTTATATAAGCTAAGGCAAAGCGTTCAATTCCAGCTAAATCGGCATGAATTTGAATATTACAGTAGCTACCTTGTTTTTGTAAGAGTGTTTGCACGGTATCGGCTTGTCCCGCCATCATTTCAATTAGCCACACACTACCAGGGCGCAAATAGCAAGGAGAAATTTCTATTAACTGGCGAATACAATCCAAGCCATCAATACCCCCATCCAGCGCTAAATGTGGTTCATGGTTGACTACTTCTGGTTGCAGGCTAGTCACGGTACTGGTGGGAATATAAGGTGGGTTAGACACCATACCAATAAACTTACCTTTGCGGGCTAATAGCGGTTCCCACCATGAACCTTGGTAAAATTTGATTTGGTTGTCAAAACCTAAATTACGCGCATTCTCACGGGCAATTTTTAAAGCTTCGGGGCTGTAATCAACAGCGTGAATTGTCGCTTTTGGGAAAGCATCTGCTAAACCCAAGGCGATCGCACCGCTACCAGTACCCAAGTCAGCCCAATCTCCTGAATTGAGGAATGGGGCTGCGCCACTATTAGTAGCAGCAGCCACAGCTAAATCAATCAAATACTCAGTTTCTGGTCTGGGAATCAACACCGCATTTGATACCGCGATTTTAAACTGTCTCCAAGGCGTAAGTCCCGTAATGTACTGTACTGGTAAGCGTTCGTTTAATCGCCTTTGCCACAATTGCTCTAAATCTTCTAAAGCTAAGACCATCTGAATTTGAGGACTTTGTTTAAAAGATTCTAAACGCAGTGACAAACGGTCTAACCCAGCTACTTCCAGAAGTAACCAATCTACCTCAGCAGGTGAAATGTTATAGGCGATCGCCGATGCGATCGCACTATTACGCCACCGCCAAAGCTGTAAACCGGAAACTACCTGTAGCTGTTTTTCTGCCATTGCTTAACGTGGTCTTGCTGGTGCAGTGTTGGGTGCGTTTTCTCTGGGTAAAGTCTTGATATATTCTCTAGATTCTTGGGATGGGACTAAAACAACTTGGTTAAGCCAAGTATCATTTTTATCCTGTAATGTTTTAATCACCCCATCTATATCTATTACCTGAATATCCGCTTTGGGAAACTTAGACTTCACTTGACTTAACAAGCCTTGTGCATCTTGCTTACTTAAAAACAAAGGAATCAATTGCTCTTTGTCAGATGTCAATTGAATTGGCACATAACCCTGCTCTGGTGAAAATCTGACCGCAAAAACAGGTACACTGGTAAACTGATTTACCTGTTGACCAGCTTTGCTCAGTAATTCCATTGCTCCCTTGATTTCCCGTTCTACAGGTTTAAAGGCAAATAGAAGGCGTTCTGACTGGTTTTTACTTTGTTGCAATTGCTGATAAATAACGCCTAGAGGCACTGCTGTGACTTGTAGGCTTTTCACCATTTGTTGCATTTTTGGGTCTTGTCCTGGGACACCCTGCAATTCCTTAATAAAACTTTGAGCTTCCTGACGACTCATATAAACACCGGTGACTGAACCGCCGGGTTTTTGAGCATTTGGTAAGGGACGACTCAGGGGTAAACCTTTTTCATTCGTAATTAGATATACAGGGACAGAATCCAACTTTTCTTTGATTTGCTGTTCTGACAAAGCCAACACTGGGAAATTACCGACAAAAACCGATCCCAGTAAAGTACTTCCCACTAGGCTTAATGTAGCTCCCCAGCGAACTAGTGCTTTCATGATTGCTCCTCGCGTCAATATTTAAATTAAGTCAGACAAATGGTTAGATTAGCACCATACTAACTAGCTTTAGTTATATAGCAATACCTTTAAAATGTGAAAAATTTATTTTTGCGCTTCAATATTAACAATGAATTCCCCAACAGCGCTATTGTCCCACCTTGGAGAATTTCTCTGGTTAGGCGATCGCTTGTTAATCTTGGTTTAGCGGAAAATTGAGATGCTCAATGCCATCCTATTGTCCTATCTATAATCTGGATGACGAGATGACACAATTAATCGTTCCAGACAAAGCTGTAACATCTGCTCAGATTTGGAATAAATTAACTTAAATCGGGATGACAGGATTTGAACCTGCGACATCCTGCTCCCAAAGCAGGCGCGCTACCAAGCTGCGCTACATCCCGGAGATATTAACCTTAGTCCTGATGGTGAGGTTTTAAACTTACCGAACAGCGACCAAAATTAAATCATAGCCTCATAGGTAAAACTTTTGGAACTTTGTCCAAATTGATGATTTACCACAGCAACAAATTCATCATAGCAGGTTTAACATATCTTGTCTAGCCAATTTGATCTTTTTTTCTAGACAAAATAAATTGCTTGACGACACAGATTTTGGCTGTGCTGCTAAATCGGCTTGACAAGATAATCAGCTAATTTGCCCCAAAAGCACAGATATATTGGGCTTTTCGCGATTATAGCCGATTTTTTGGAGCCAGCTGCTAGATTTGTACTGAAATTAATGGGGATACCAAAACATACCTTTAATGCCTTCTGGGTCTGACATGAAACCCATACCCCGATAAAAATCTAAAACATGAGGGTCAGCAAAAAGAGTCACATTGCTAATTTCCTCACTTCTGAGTTTTTTGAGTACATATTTCATCAGCGCCTTACCCAGCCCTTTCCCTTGAAAGTCCGGGTGAACTACCACATCCCAAATAGTGGCATTAAATGCATGGTCTGAGGTAGCACGAGCAAAACCAATCAGCCGTTTTTGGTTTCCTCGCACTTGCCACATAGAGGCTACGAGAAAACTATGCTCAATCGCTTTTTTTACTTTTCTTAAAGGACGACGTGACCAACCAACTGCATCACAAAGTTCCTCTAATTCATACAGGTCAATATCTCGCTCCGTACTAAAAACGATGCGAGCCTCCTTCTGAGAAGCTTCGCTAGAGCTATTGGGGCTAGATTCGCCCGAAATAGACCCTGTACGTTCTTCAAAAGAGGTTGTTTTACTTGTTGCTACAGACTCAGGACTATTAAACCAAGTTTTCCAAAAACCCATGCCAACGTGGTTCGGGTAGTATAACTAAATTGGTTTCCACTTTTTGGGAGTGTTGATTCACGTTATACAAAGCTGAAACCTGAAATACCCCTTTCACTTAAATTACTTTAAATGTTTTCAGGATCTTCAATGGCTACCGCTTTTTATGGCGTGTTTCACACCAATCAGTTTCAAGTTTAGCATTTTGTTGTGGAGCCTAGTAGAAATTTCCCAAAAAACCCACAAGATGAGTTGAATTGTATGGAATTGAAAATTAGGCATGACAGTGTGGGTAATAATTAGCCGCAAGCCCCTATCTTTAAGATATGGAAAAGAAAAAATTGTGTGCCGCACGCTACGCGTCTCCACACCAGACATAATTAATTATCTCAGTCAAAGAATTTGATTGATAGCAACCGCCAAGGTGCTTAGGACAAAAACAGATCATAAAACCCTTGTAATTAAGGAGTTTTAAGCCTGCCCCCTGCTCCCTGCCCCCTGCTATATTTTTTGGGTTTGGGGTTTCCTAGTCCCCAATTCCCTGGTGATGAAAGCAAGCGAATCTTACACCCCACAATGGCTTCTGGTTTAAAATCTTCGACACTGGAACTTCTAAAGCGCTTTAACCGAGCCTTTCCCCAGTTTTATGAGCAATTTGTTAGTAGTGAGATTCAACTGCAAAATTTGCGGCTAGCCTACCGTCTTTATAAGACCAAGCGTGCCGTGATTGAGTTAAAGTCCGAAGGTAGTAAAAGCGCCCTGCATTTTGCTTACCGCAATCAGTCCTTTCTACTCAGTGATATTTTTGGTGTTCTAGCAGCTTATGGGCTAACTATTCATGGCTTAAGTCTATATGGTCAGATCCGACCACCGATGTTAGTTTTTATCAAACTTCTGGTATCTCGTGGCAGTAAAGCCCTAACTGAGAAAACCGCAGAAAATGTCTGCCGCGCCATTCGTGAGGCTTTGGGTGGGCGCTTTGAGGTGGAAGAAATGCTGGCGGTAGAATTTAATCTCGATACTGGACTAGAGCAAGTACAGACAGAGTTTTATGTTGATCCAGTATTTCATCTTCCAGCTTTGGTAATTGAAGCCGACAATCAACCAGGATTATTTTACAAAGTCATGCACACTATTTGGCAGGAAGACTTATTAGTGGTCAATGCCAATTTGCTGGTTTGGCGGGGACGCACAAGGCTGATTCTCTACTTGTTGGGGCCGAATGAAAGCCTGATTCCTGAATATTTAGGACACAAAATTGCGGAAGGGGTGAGGTTGAGGTTGTTGGATAAGTAAATATACAATCAAAAATTAATTAATGGCCTGGCTCTATTCCGTATTTAGTCGCACCCGTTCTTCAGGGTACGATATGAACTATGGCAATCATTGAAATATTGGGCGTTCCACACGCATACGAGCTAACGGCTCCTACTTCCTGTACCCATGCTTTAGTGTTTATCCACGGTTGGCTAAATAGCCGTGGGTATTGGCAACCTGTAATTTCCCGCCTGTCAGTTGATTTACAGTGCCTGTCTTATGATTTGCGCGGTTTTGGTGAGTCGAAATCTCAGCCAGAAGCAGATTTTAGTCAGGAACCAACCAATGTCAGCTTAACTTCTCACTCAATTGATGAGTTTAGTGTGCCTTTTGATTCTATTTATACACCAGCTGTCTATGCTCAGGATTTAGCTGCTCTTCTAGAACAGATGAATATTACCAGTGCTTGGCTGATTGGACATTCCTTGGGAGGCACAATCGCACTTTGGGCAGCTGCTCAAATGCCTGAATGTGTTAAGGGAGTTATATGTATCAACTCAGGTGGTGGTATTTATCTCAAAGAAGCTTTTGAGCAGTTTCGTTCAGCTGGTCAAAAATTTCTGCAAGTCCGTCCGCGCTGGCTGTCTCATCTGCCTTTGATTGATTTGTTATTTACCAGAGCAAGTGTAGCTCGTCCTTTGGAGCGCCATTGGGCGCGTCAACGAGTGATTGATTTTGTCATGGCTGACCCGGAAGCTGCACTAGGAGCATTACTAGACTCCACAACTGAGGAAGAAATTAATCGTTTACCTCAATTAGTGTCTCAATTGCAGCAGCCAGTTTATTTTTTGGCTGGTACTGATGACAAGGTGATGGAACCCAAGTATGTTCGCCATTTAGCTAGTTTTCATCGCCTTTTTCAATATACTGGCGACAATGTGATTGAAATTCCTAATTGTGGTCATTTGGCAATGTTAGAACAGCCAGATGCTGTTGCTACTCACATCAGGTCAATTGTCAACTGTTGAACGGGGAGTGGGGAGTGGGGAGTGGGGAGTGGGGAATGGGGAGTGGGGAGTAGGGAGTGGGGAGTAGGGAGTGGGGAGTGGGGAGTAGGCTGTGTTATAGACGTTAGTCCTAAAGCACTGAGAATCTGGGATGGTGCGTTGCGCTACGCGACAACACACCCTACAAAAAAATAGGCTTTTTTCTGTAATTACGAATTACGAATTACGAATTACAAATTAATACAATTTCATTATTTGGCTGAGTGGCAATCTAGACTCAACTCCTAATGTTAAGGGTGATGTATGACCAAGTTTTAGGTGATGAGAGGCGGCGCAGGCAATCATGGCGGCGTTATCGGTACAGTATTTTAGAGGTGGGAAGAGGACACGCAGGTTATGCTCGGCGGCGGTTGTCTGTAAGATTTTTCTTAGGCTGCTGTTAGCTGCTACCCCTCCACCTATGGCAATGGTGTTGAGATTATAATCGAGGGCGCAGGCGATCGCTCTTTTAGTCAGCGATCGCGCGACAGTTTCCTGAAAACTAGCTGCTAAATCAGTGACTGGCACTGGTTTTTCATCTTTCTCTAATTGCTGCACTAACCGCAGTACCGCCGTCTTTAACCCACTAAAACTGCTGTCGTAGCGATGATATCCCCCACCTGGTAAAGAAACTTTCCCTTCTGGCAACTTAAAAGCACGGGGATTACCTTTTTGTGCTAGTTGATCGATGACTGGTCCCCCAGGATAACCCAGTTTTAACAACCGCGCGACTTTATCAAAGGCTTCACCCGCCGCATCATCACGAGTTTCACCCAAAGTTTCGTAAACTCCACAATCCTTTACATAAATCAAGCTTGTGTGTCCACCGGAAACGAGTAAGCTAAGAAATGGGGGATTTAAAGTTGGTTCACTCAAATAAGTTGCGTAAATGTGACCTTCGAGATGATGCACTCCCAAAAATGGCTTGTTGTGTAACATTGCTAAAGTTTTAGCAGCAGTTAACCCCACTAACAGCGCTCCTACAAGTCCAGGGGCGCAGGTGGCGGCAATACCATCAATTTGCTCCCAGTTCAGTTTTGCTTCCTCTAGTGCTTGCGCGATCGCCTCATTGATCGTTTCTAGATGTTGCCGGGATGCCACCTCTGGCACTACTCCGCCATATTGACTATGAACTGCAATTTGGGAAGCTACGATACTGCTATAAACTTCACGATTATTCACAATTGCGACGGCAGTTTCATCGCAGCTGGTTTCTATTGCTAAAACAGTTGCCATTGTCAGGTTGTGTTAAGTAACGATATGTTTGAGAAGCTTTAACTTTTATTTAGTTCAACTTTACTCGGTTCCCGGCCAAGAGTATGATTACTAGCTAGTTATGCAAATAAAGCACTGTACAAGCCGCTTCGTTTTGTACAAAGAACTTTTTGTTTTGTAATAAAAGGAAACAAATCTATGAGACGATTGTTTGCTTTGATTTTAGCGATTTGTCTTTGGTCTAATTTTGCCCCCCCAGCCCAAGCGCTTGGTGCTAATTTAGTCCCCTGTAAAGACTCTCCCGCCTTTCAAGAGCTAGCAAAGAATGCCCGTAACACCACCGCCGATCCCGAATCAGGGAGAAAGCGTTTTGAGCGTTATTCACAGGCACTGTGTGGTCCAGAAGGCTACCCTCACTTAATTGTTGATGGTCGCCTAGATCGGGCTGGTGACTTTTTAATTCCCAGCATTCTCTTTTTGTATATTGCTGGTTGGATTGGCTGGGTAGGCCGTGCTTACCTACAAGCCATCAAAAAGTTATCAGATACCGAAGCCAAAGAAATCCAAATCGATCTTGGTTTGGCTCTACCCATTATCGCATCAGGCTTTGCTTGGCCTCTAGCAGCGATTAAAGAACTCCTTTCAGGCGAATTAACCGCTAAAGATTCAGAAATTACTGTTTCTCCGCGTTAATTCTGACTAACTCAATTCATTTGTTTTGGAGACTAAATTCATGGCAGAAGAAAAAGGCGCTCAATCGTCCTATTTCATCACATTTCTTTCTACGGCTCCAGTGGCAGCTACTATCTGGCTAACCATTACCGCCGGGATTTTAATTGAATTTAACCGCTTTTTCCCTGACTTACTTTTCCACCCACTACCATAAGTGGAAAATGGAATTTACTGCTGAATATTGTGTAATTGGATTACTGAGTCTAATTAGGCGAAAGTCTCACTCAAATTAGCAGGAAATATAGGTTGTGAAACTCGTAATGCTGTAAATAGCTTGCGAGTTTCATACTTTAAATAAAAGCAGGTAAATTAATTTTTCTAAACTTCTTAGCCAAAAAACATCTTTGGCTACAATTATTATTAATAATATAAAAATGCCACCATTCTAATTTAGAGGCGAACATAAAATATGGCGCAAGCAGTAAATTCATCGAAAAATCGCCCCAGCGATCCCAGAAATAATGAGGTTGTTTCTCCAGCAGGTCGTGATCCTCAGCAAGGAAACCTAGAAACCCCAATTAACTCCTCTCCCCTAGTTAAGTGGTTCATTAATAACTTGCCCGCCTATCGTCAAGGTCTTAATCCTGCTAGACGTGGTTTAGAAGTGGGCATGGCTCATGGTTACTTGCTATTTGGGCCTTTCGCTAAATTGGGACCTCTACGTGATGCAACTAATGCTAATTTAGCTGGTTTACTGGGAGCAATCGGTTTGGTTGTGATTCTCACTGCCTGCCTATCTCTGTATGCCAATAGCAATCCTGCCAACGCCCTTGCTAGTGTAACTGTCCCCAACCCACCAGTAGACGCTTTTAATTCCAAAGAAAGCTGGAACAATTTTGCCAGTTCTTTCTTGATTGGTGGCATTGGCGGCGCAGTAGTAGCTTATTTCTTGACTAGCAATTTAGGTCTCATTCAAGCTCTATTTGGTTAATTGAATGTTTGGATAATTAGGCATTGGGCATTGGTAATAGCTAATTGTGAGTTATTTTTTAGTATTACCGATGCCTGATGCCCTATCTTTTATGACTAGGACACAAAGGAAAAGCTTTGCTCTTCGTCTGTGTCCTTTGTAATTTTGTGTGAGCAATGCTTAGGAATGCGGATTTAATAAAATACACCAACCTCACCCCCAACCCCTCTCCTTACTAAGGAGAGGGGAGACTTTGACGTAAGTTAAAGGCGGGGTGAGGTCAAAACCCAGAATTTGGATGTTATTTAATTCATGTTCCTTAGTATTAAAGAGTTTCCAGCTATCCGAATAAAGTTGCTTCTATGGCTTTGAGCGCGGTTTCTAAATCGTCATTAACGATTTGAACATCAAATTCGTCTGCGGCTTGGATTTCTACTTGGGCGCGGTGTAGGCGACGCGCGATCGCTTCTTCAGAATCTTGGGCGCGACCACGTATGCGGCTCTCCAATTCATTCAGCGAAGGCGGTAAAATAAAAATGCTCAGAGCGATTGGGAAGGAAGCACGGATTTGTCTTGCCCCTTCTAGTTCAATTTCCAGAATTACTAACTTGCCGGATCGAACTTGGTTAAGCACAGCTTCACGGGGAGTACCGTAATAATTACCAGCAAATTCCGCCCACTCCAAGAATTCACCCTCGGCAACTAATTGCTCAAACTTACTGCGGCTAATAAAGTAATAATTTTCGCCGTTAATTTCTCCTGGACGAGGAGAACGAGTTGTCACGGATACAGAATAGTAAAGTTCTGGATGACGTTTTAACAGCTCTTGCATTAAAGTGCCTTTACCGACCCCACTGGGGCCAGTTAAAACAATTAACCTGCCTGGAGAGGGGCTTTCTTTGGTGGGAGCATCATTTTGGATAGGTAAAACTTGCATCATCCGTTAAAACTGTGAATTAATTATTAGACATTATTCATGAGTCATTCGCTGTGTTTTCGTTATCAGATCAACTTTTGAAGAACGAATTTGTAGCACGGGTGACAGAAAACTTGTCTAATTCACATCGTACTGCTGATGTGGTCTAAATAGGGTAGGGTTATCGACCGTACCAATTTTGGATTTGGGATTTGGGATTGGTTTTTTTCGGTTTGAGGAAGGCTGCTATGCCTACTCTCAAATCCAAAATACTCGCTCCGCTGCTGACGCTAACGTTTATCTAAAATCCCCAAGGTGGTATCCCCTTGTTGGTGCAGTCAGTCTAAAATATTAGCTGCGCTGCTGACGTTACGAAGATCGCACATCTAAAATCCAAAATTGTTTGACCTATATTAAATCAGTTTTCGACAGTATGATGCTCGCGGGAAATCACAAACCGATTCGCTACAGTTTCCGGTTGAATGGCTGAAAGAATTACGTGGCTGGAATCTGTGATAATTACAGCCCTTGTCCGCCGTCCGTAAGTTGCATCAACTAATTGACCTCTGTCCCGTGCATCGGTGATAATCCGTTTAATGGGTGCAGATTCTGGACTAACGATGGCAACTACTCGGTTGGCAGAGACGATGTTACCGAAACCAATGTTGATTAATTGTATTTCCATAAAAAAATTGACACCAAATATGGTGCAACGAGCTTGTAAGGTAATTATTCCATGTTATAGCCAAAAAACAGCAGTTACAACGCTTTACGTTTAGCAATCCTGAGTTTTTAAATGACAAATGGTTATTTTAGCAGGTAAATAGCTGTATATCACTAAAATATGTCCCAAGATGTATGCGGAATTTAAAAAATCTAATCTAGTTAACTGAGTAAATTTATTTTTCAGTAAAATTTAGATGACATCTGGATATAGTAGTAATTTTCCTGAGTACATAGACTGTAATCAGCACATATTGTTTCTTTAACCCATACATTACCCAATTACTCTATACCGCATCTGTGATATTGACAAAAATATAACAACTGGCTATTTGTTGGGATTGACAAAATTTTTAGCGCAATGGAAGAACATTACTCTACATCTAAAAGAGCCAAGAGATAGAAAAGAAATGCATAAGTTGTTAAATTTTGAGAACGAAGAACTTTTGCGCCAGGCATTGACTCACCGTTCTTATGTCAACGAACATCCTGGGGAAAAGCATAATGAGCGTTTGGAGTTTTTAGGCGATGCGTTACTGACTTTTATCAGTGGTGAGTATCTTTATAGACGCTATCCAGATATGGCAGAAGATCAAATGACTCGCCGCAGATCGGCATTAGTGGACGAGAAGCAACTGGCTAAATTTGCGATTGTAGTTGGTTTAGATTCTAAAATGCGCTTGGGAAGAGGAGCAATTCAGGATGGAGGAAGAGATAGCCCCAATTTATTGAGTAGCGCCTTTGAATCGGTTGTGGGAGCGTATTATTTAGATTGCGATCGCAACATTACACTCATCCGCCCAATTCTGGAAGATTTATTTAACTCAGTCCCGGAAGCGATTATGGAAATTCGTTCTACTGTCGATTCCAAAAATCGACTGCAAGAGTGGGTACAGGCAAATTCTGGGTCTTTACTACCTAAGTATGAGACAGAACGAATCGGAGGCGAGGATCATGCTCCTGAATATCTGGCTCAGGTTTTTGTTGATGATCAGCTTTACGGATCTGGAAACAGCTCGTGGTAAGAAGGAGGCTGAAAAACGAGCTGCGGAAAATGCCTTATCTAATCTGAAAAAACAGGGTTTGATTTAGCTACTCCCAGAATGTAGAGACGTTCCATGGAAAGTCTCTACAAAGTCTCTACAAAGCTTCACTTGGCACTTTTTTTCAGTTCTTGCCATTTTTCTCGTAGTCGATTCAAGTTGGGTGAATGACCACCATAACGCCAGTCTACATAAGCTTGGCAAATTTCATCTATTACCTGAGCCGTGGCTGGGGGGTGATGCTGGTGTGAGACACTGGCATACTCTAGGGGTGTCTGGGCTGGATGCTTACCCAAACCTTTTTGAGCTACCCATTGCAGCATTTGCTGATATAAATTTTCCATTGGGGGTAATTTTTTTAACCACCGACGCTTGAGCCACTGTTGCCACTGTCCCCAACTTAGCCAACCCAAAAATGCTGTTGTTGTTGCTAGGAGTAAGGCAGTTAGTACACCTACCCAACCTTGGTAAAATAAAGCTAAAAACCAAGCGATCGCTTTAGTGATCCAGCTAAATATGATCCCAAATACATTATTTAGCACCCCTGTGACTGGCGTGGGCAACCAGCCAGCTACCCATTGCCAAAACTGGCGCAGCACACTAAATGTTTCAATATCCTCAATGGAAGGAGGAATCAAAGGATGATTGGGAATGGGGTCAAAAGCAAACCAGCCATATCTAGGGAAATACACTTCCGTCATCGCGTAAGCATCTGTGTTACTGACAACGTACATCCCCGTAAAGGGATTAAATTGTCCCGCACTAAAACCAACCACCAACCTGGCCGGGATACCAATAGAACGCAGCATCACCGTGAGAACTGTGGAAAAGTGATCGCGATAGCCGCCTTTGTGTTTGAACAAAAAAGCTTCTACTAAGTCTTCGTCTTCGCTCAAAAAAGGCAGTCCTAAAGGATTTTCAGGAATTGTGTAGTTTTGCTTAATATACTGAGCTAGATAGAGTGCTTTTTCATAATTTGAATCTAGGGTTTTAGCGGAATTGGCGATGCGTTCTTGGTTGTAATTATTCAGGATTTCTTCAGTCCGTTGCCGAACTTTTTCGGTAATTTCCGGGGGAGTTTGTAAATAAAATTTTTGAATATTCGGGGGATATTTACTAGAAGCCTGTCCTAATAAAGTGCGATCGCGATATGGTACTTCTGAAACTACCGTGTAGGTGAGTCCTTCTGATAATCCTACAGGCGATCGCAAGCCATTTTCGGTGTCAACTGCAATGATCGGCGTGGGATAATAGATTTCCTTGGGATGAGCCATAGCCGGAATCAAGTTAGGCAAATCTGACACCACCGTGTAAGTTTGCACTACTTCTCTGGTGCGACCAGTAAATATTGGCAAAGGTAGACGAATTTGGTAAGACCAAGACGATCTCCGATGAGTCGTAACTTCCTCATTGCGAGAAATCTCCCACCCTTTCCCGGTATAGCGGTCAAATGCTAAGACGCGCCAAAATCCTTCAATCTGCGATCGCACCCGCATTACTACCTGGGGTTTCATCTCTCCCCGCAGGTTTTGGTTCATCTGGCTATTAAAACCGTAATAAAAATTATTATCTACGCTGCCCGGTTCACCTGTTCCCCCTTGTCCCTCGCCACTGTTACCATTGCCTTGATTGCCGTCCCGACCTTCACGGACATAACCAGGATTCACAATGCTCCGACCGGTAAAATCATCCTGGACATTAATCGGGGCGCTGACCGGAAAACTCCGCAGTTGATAGCCAGGAAATCGCGGTAAAACTGCAAAAATTGCCAGACCTAGCCCGACAATTAGCAAAAAATTTACAACTAAGAATTTCAGATTTAATATCGGAGAATTCTGCCGATCAAACTTTTTATTTTTAACTTTTAATTGCTGAATGCCCAATTGTGAGCGATAGTTTAACACTAAAGTCGGCAAGGCGATCGCCAGAAATATCAGCAACACTGGTGCAAAAGCCAGAGTTTGACTGACTGTTGCTGCCACACCTAATAAAATCAAACCTATAACTATGGAATAGCCCAAGCTTTTGCGGCGAGGCATATCAAAGCTGTGGAGTATTTGTAGTTGAATTAATAACTCTGCCAAAGCCAATCGCGTATCGTTCAACTCTCCCAGCAACCGCCCAAAGAAAGCACCTAGCGCAATTAACATCCCGATGGCGATGCAGAACTTAACTGGAATATTAGCACCAATGCGACGGTAGTAACTCCAGCCCGTGCCGACTATACTTAAAGGCACTGCCCACAGACTAAATTGAGTCTCGGCGGCAATATCCATTGCCACAATTCCCACAATTACCAACGCTAAGACTAGTACTCTTAAGGAAATTGCATTTTCTACTTCCGTTGACGTTGATCCCTGAACATTTTGCCGCCAGTAACGACCTATAGGTAGAAGCCAAACCTGATTGATCCTAGATAACTTAAACATTGAGAATAGAAACAAAGGATGTTGTAGATGCTATGGACACAAATTTAGGATACAAACCGATACCAATTTAAAAAAAGAAGACGACAGAGACAATATTGAGTCTGACGTTCTTAATTTCCAATTCTAAATTGGTATGACTGCTTTGGTTGCTCATTTATATTTTGTCAGCCAGTTCCTCTCAACAAAACAGTAACTCCCCGAAAGCAAGCTTTGGGAGTTTGAGGATCTTCATAAATGTGTCAACTGAATGCCGATTTTCGTAGCAGCAATAATTACCGCTTGTGAATAAAGTAGAAACCCTAATGATCCATCTTTATTTAAGGATAGATTTAAAGCACGATCACCATCTGGTATATCGGTGCAAATCAACCTAAAACTCTAACGGTGATCATTTCAACTAAATCGTCGGACTAATGACAAACAGCAAAGGCTGTTGGTCTATTTCTGGAAAATCAACTTCCAGAGTATAAACGGGAGTTTGTTGATTACCGTATAATTCTACACTTAAATGTCCCGGAGTTGCCGACTTTGCTACTGCTTGGTTGCCATTTCCTTGCAATTTCAAAATACCTGGAGCTGGTAGCTTACAATTAACACTCAAGTGTGTCATCTGATCTTGAGACTGGTATTCTACCCTCAAAGTCAGAGTGCCAGCACTAGTGAGCCATTGTCTTTCTAGCACCGGATTGGCTGAAGACACGGGTAAAGTCAAATTATCTAACAGTTGTTTAGCTGCTAGTAATGACAATGCCATCTGCTGACGTGGTTGTAAATCTGAGTAATCATCCTGAATTTCAGGCATTGTATCCGCAGTATTCACAGACCGATAAGTGCTTCTGAGAACCAATCCAGCTAAATCATTAATTGTCTGTGACTCATTGGGGAAAAAGCCCTCAACTACCTGAACTAGTTTTGCCCCTAGAGGTAGCGAAGATGTAATCAACCCTTGACATTTAGCCAATAATTCTTGAAAAACTTTCTCTGGTAATGGTATGGGCAGATTCAGCTTTGACTGCTGTGCTATCCATCCCCAGTTGGGACTTAAAGCAAGCGATCGCTCTTCCACAAATTCTGGGTACTCTACTAATTGAGACTCCCAAGGAAATAGAGGAGGCTGGTTTTCGACTTCGATTTGTAACCGACGTTTGAGGACGGCTTGGAAACGTTCTTGCACAGTAGGAATTTCTCCCAATTGAAAGGTTTGGGGCATTCCTCCCAATTATGGCTCACCGCCTGTAAAAGCGGCTACCTCCTTGAAAGGTTTGTATACCCCGTCAACTTCCTCACACTCTACCAATTTAGGCTCGTTGGTGTTAGCTTTATTTGCCAACAACCAATCGAGTAAATCGGTTTGTAAGGATTCTGAGTCACTATTCATGGGTAGATGCACTTGATCCGGACACTAGGGAGTTACGAATTTCCCATGCTTGTTCCAGAATTTTAAACCACCGTTTTTGCAACTGGGCTGTGGACAACCCTAAAGTTTTGGCAATTTTCTCATCTGGCTGTCCTTCTTGTTTCAATTCCAGTAACGAGCGCTGCTTGTCGTCCAATTGCGCTGTATAATCTTGCCATTGCTGCGGAGTTAAACCCAAATTAGTGTGCAGTGAGGCTTCCAACCACTCGTGAACTAATTCCCAACGGTGTAACAAGGCAAACCGAATCAGATGATATTTAAAGCGTTGCTGTAAGTAGTCGCGCTGACGGGGAGTTAAACCCAAAATCGACTCAATTTCCTGAGTTGATAAATCCTGAAGTCGCAGAGAGAAGTAATCAGCACAATCAGATTGTTGCCGTTGTGCGAGATAATCCATTAACTCTGTCACCACAACCGAACGCAGAGTATCTTCTTCTGGTTCTGGTTCTGGTTGCATCGCCATTGCTGAACGCAATTGCTGTACTGCTGGTTCTTCCCAAGAACCGTCATTGTCATTGGAACTACCTTCTGCGGCTTGTTCTATATCTACGCTGGTTTCCTGGGGTTGCTGTTGCGAAAAGGTTTGCGCCCGCAGGATAATTAGTTGCTGTTGTCGCCCTGGTAAAGGAATTCGCCGCTTACCATAGCGCTCAGTAAAGGCCATGTACTCTGCCAATTCCAGCAGAGTTTGGGGACGATAAGTCGGACCCATTTGGTTTTCCCGTCGGAAAGCATTTAAAGCTTCCAGATAAAAACCTTGTAAGAAATCTTCAATAATGGTCAATCGTCCTTGATAGCTTAACTGCCGTTGAGGAGGATTAATGTAGCGATAAATAATTGCACTCAGAGTACTGTGTAACTCTACCCTACCCCGACTTGAACCCAACTGATAGTACCTGAAACACTGTTGCAGCCGATGTCTGGCTAGGGAAATAGCCGAGCTTTGCACATCACCCGAAGCCTGGATACGTTTACTTTCTTGACAAATCCGGTATACTTCGGTGGTAATTCTGGTGGCGACATCATGGCAATTCTGCTTTGAAGCTTTAGTTGATTCCTGAAGCTCTTTGTATAGGAGTTGAAATGTTCCCTCAAAGCCGATAGAATTTTCTGCCTGAACGGTTGGGGTGGGAACAGTTGTGGTGGGAATTGTTGCGGTTGCGGTTGAATTCATAGTCTCGGTTTTCAAAAGACCCTAAAAATACTTAAGTAAAACCTGTGACGACTGTGGGTGTTGGCTGGCTGTTTAGATTTGCATATAAGCTAAATGCAGGCTAGTCCAGTAATTAGGATGTGCCTATTCTTATTATTCCCATTGATGGGATAGTTCACAATTTGATAGATGCTTTTGCCAATTACCCACCGAGTCGTTTCCAAGTCGTTATGGATTTAAAATCACAAATTCAATTGCTGATTAATAATGCACCCCGCGATGGCTTAACACCACATCTTATTTCAGCAATTGCTCCTGTATTGATCTCGATCACTAAAAGATTACGTCATTCCCAGGTACTATGTTCTTCAGAATTCAGAAGAGAGCTGGGTTTTAACTACATTGAGCAATCGGGCAAATCCAGGATTGGAAAGGCGTGTTGTCTACGCTTTTCCTACCATACAGGATGTCTCCCTAACTTCACCTGCTGGGCTTGACCCTCAAATGCTAGCTAAAATTGTTCCTGTCACCCATATTTTGTTCCAATTGGTGGCATTAGAACCCGTAGATAGTATAGTTTTTTTGGAAACGCCGGGTCAGACCACTCATACCTGTGAAATCCAACGTGTAGAATTGCTTAATCGCTTGCAGCAACAGATAAAAAAACAGCAATCTGGTAAACAAATACCTCCAGATATTGCATAAATAAATATTGCAGTTGGGACTCATTAGATACATCTAAAATCCCAACTGCAATATCTGAAAAAATTAATTTAAAAATCCTAAATTTGTTAATAAAGCCGACTAAGTACGTAGTCAGCTATATTAATTAATGCCTCGCGTGATTCGGAGGGTGCGATCACCTGAAGATGATCAACTGCCAACTTGGCATGGTAAGCCGCTAATTGTCTCGCTTGCTGGATACCTTGACTATCTTGAATCAGCTCTAGAGCTTGCTCTAAATCTCCTTCTTGGTCAAACTTCCGTTCAATGAGGGCTTCCAGGTCTGGATTTTCCTTTAAGGCAAATAAAACGGGTGCAGTGAGATTACCACTTTTGAGATCAGATCCGGCTGGTTTACCCAAAGCATCTGTTGTACTGGTGAAATCTAAAATATCATCCACAATCTGAAATGCTAGACCTAGATGACGGCCGTAGTCGTACAAATGTTCGGCAGTTTCGTGGGAAACGTCACTAAGTAACCCAGCTGCTTTGGAACTGTTGGCAATTAACGAGGCTGTTTTGTAATAGCTCTTTTTGAGGTAAGTCTCTATAGAGATGCCATTATCAAAACAATTTATTCCTTGCTGAATTTCACCGGTAGCCAGATCCATAATCACTTCTGAGAGTAGTTTCACCACCTCCAAATTATCCAAGTTGGCTAAATACCAGGACGATTGGGCGAAGAGAAAATCTCCTGCTAGGACAGCAATGCGATTACCGAACAGACTATGAACAGTCTCCACACCACGTCGCATTTGTGATTCATCTACCACATCGTCATGCACTAAGCTTGCCGTGTGAATCATTTCGGTGATTTCTGCTAGGCGGCGGTGACGCAGTGTTATGTCTTTTTCTAACATTGTGGCCCGCGATATCAGCAGAACAATTGCTGGTCTAATACGCTTTCCCCCAGCTCCGAATAGATGTTCGGCTGCCATAAACAGGATGGGGTGGCGATTTCCAACTAGCTGCTTGAGGTTTTCTGCTAATAGTCGCAGGTCTGCTTCCACAGGGGTAAACAGGGAGGTGGCTGAGGTCATGGATGGGCGGACTCTGGCTTAGGTTACGAAAGTTTACATATCCTACACTCATTTTAAGATAACCCTGTGCCAGCGCAAAGTTTTGATTAGAGAATAACTGCTGATTTGCTGTCTGTTCGGCACAAATAGTTTAGAGTTGCGAGACCTACCAGTTGGCTAGAATCCTTACCACCAAGCTCTACAGCTATTCTTGCTCTTCAAAAAATTTTCTGTACATTCGGTAAATATTTTTTTTTATATTTGTTGCTTAGATTCTCCAAAGTCAATAAATAAAATTTAGTTACTAATTTTTGTATGTTTTTTTACATACAACTACGGTTTGTGTATATCAGTAGCTGTCGGTATCACCCGTCAAGCCCTGAAGGGCATAGCGCAGCGTCTCTCTTTGTGAGAAATCCGGGGGTAGGGTAGGCCTATTTACGTCGTGTTGTACTAGATAATAGCAAGCGATCGCTAAGTCCTTCCAACCTTGTTTTTAGCTAGCTAAAAATTTTCCAATTTAACTCCAAACTTAGCTGAAAACTCAGAATGATTGTGTTACGCTAAAATGTAAGGATTTTAAATTTTTCAGAACTCATTTTCTCAAGGGAAGCCGTTTTTAGGTATTTTTACCTTGATGTTACTGAAGTTCTAAAATAAGTCGTCTAAGTCGTCGCTGTAAGCCAAGAATTAAGAAAATTATTTCTTTGTTCTTTGTCAGGCAATTAAGCCTCCTGAGATGGAGCTTTGCGGTATCCTTATGGTTATTCGCTGCAAGCTTTTAGCGTCTGTTGAACGTTAAGGCGGCTCTTGACGTGGAGGTATGCCAGCAAATAATGCAGACTAAGTAGACTGCTGAGGAGTGCAGTTCAGATTGTTGTTTATCAATCTAACTGTTGTGGTGTGTGTGGTCTGCAAAAAACTCAATTCAATAATTATTTAGTTAACCGTAGATAATTCTAAATTTACGGAAAAATTCAGTATATAAAACTCAGCCATCAAGGATAACTTGGTTGGTTGCATTTTATCTAATTAAAAAAATTACATATTCCATTCAGAAGGGTGCTGGTAGAACGATGATTTACGGGAAGATACCTATGTTGACTTTTATTTTAGCTGCTGGATATTTGTTTACAGTCTACTTATTATTAGCGCTGGCAAAGAGAACCGGCAGCAAATCTGCTCCGAAAAATTTACCTGCGACTAAGACAGGAAAACACCAGCAAGATGTGTCAGTAACTCATCAGGTGACTGAGGTAGTCAATAGTCAATAGGCTAGGATGGCGATGCAGAAGTCAAAAGAAGCAGGGGAGCAAGGGGGCAGGGAGCAAGGGGGAAAACGGAGACGGAGCTTGTACAAGTCCCAGTAAGAGCGCCCTAGAAGGGCGGAGCTTGTACCCATGTTCTGCTCGGCTTCACGGCTACTGGGCAGGGATTGCTCCCCCTGCTCCCTGCTAGAAAGCCCCTCCGCCTCTTCGGTCAAAATCAAAATCATGACTAATGACTAATGACTATTAAAATTGAGAAACTGCGGTATCAGTGAAATCCACAAGCTCAACCGTTAAAGTATGGCCTAGCCACTGCACACCGGATTTCGCAAATTCTTGTGGACAACCACTGACAGCAAAGCGAGTGGGTAGTGGGGGATGTGTATTGCTTAAGCCGAGTAGGTCTAACTCTTGAGTACAAGCTGTCACAACGTGAACTGCTGGGTCAACTAATTTGACGTGAGCAGGGAGAAGCGATCGCAGTACTGGGGCAAGATGAGGATAATGAGTACAGCCGTAAACCAAGGTATCAATTTCTTGCTGTATTAACGGCTCTAAATATGAGCGTGCTACTTCATTAGTGTAAGGATCATGGATACGATTTTGCTCAATCAGTGGCACGAACTCAGGACAACTAACTTGCCAAACTTGAACATTCGGATCAATTTCGAGAATAGCGTGGCGATAGGCATTACTTTTAGCTGTGGCTGGAGTAGCAATTACACCGATACGTTTGCCTTGCTGAACTGCTGCTTTAGCTCCTGGTAGGATGACTCCGATAATAGGCAGATTAAACTCACTACGGACTATTTCTAGTGCCAAAGCAGAACTAGTATTGCAAGCCATAATCACCATTTTTACACGTTGCTGCTGCATCCAGTTGAGGATGTCGCGCACATACTGTAATATTTCTGCTTGTGAACGAATGCCATAAGGCAGCCGCGCGGTATCTCCAAAGTAAATAATAGATTCATTGGGTAGATGGCGATAAAGTTGTCGCAGGACTGTCAGCCCACCCACACCACTGTCAAAAACTCCGATTGGGGCGCGTTGAGGTTCTTTATCAGAAAAATGGTCAAGATTGCCGTCAAAAATGGAGGATGAATACACAGGTAGATATTGATTGAGGTTTTGAGATATAAAATCCAAAATGTAGCAGAAAATTCGTAAAAATATTTGTACAGTTAGGGAATTAACTGTGAGGTGAGGCAATCAAACTGGCTATGCCTGTATGCGCTGTTTGAACATAGAATCCCCCTTGAGAGAAAGGGGGAGAATGTCACTTATCTTCGTTGTAGATGCTGAAGGATACCACGAGCGATCGCATCGGCCATTTGATTTTGGTAAGCTGTGGTTCTGAGCCTAGCCGCATCCTCTGAACCTGTTACAAAACCGACTTCCACCAGCACCGAGGGCATAGAGCTTCTTCTGAGGACGTAAAATCTGGCGCGCCGCACTTTTCTATCTCTAATAGTGACATTTTGAAGAATGGTGCGATGAATTGAGCCAGCTAGAGCCTGACCACTGCCGTAATGATATGTTTCCAAACCATTGACATCTGGACGACTCATACTGATGGCATTAGCATGGATGCTGACAAATAAATCAGCCTTAGCTCGTTGCGCTAAGTCCACTCGTCCTTGCAGACTGACAAAATAATCTGAATCACGCGTTAATACTGCTTGTACACCATTTTGCTCTAAAATCGCAGCGATCCTTTTACCAATAGGCAAAGCTACATCTATCTCCCGGAGTCCCCTAATCCCAATTGCGCCTGGGTCTCTACCACCGTGTCCGGGGTCAATCATCACTACTGCTCTGGTTTTGGGTGCAGGACGTGGCGCAGGTTGGGGTCTGGGTGGGGGAGGAGCCGTTGCACTTGGTAGTTGCCCTTGAGTTGGTGGTGGTAGAGGTGGTAGCGCTATTGGGGGTACTGGAAGTGAAGTTGTACCCCGACGAGAGCCTTGTAACTGTAGAGCCAAAATCTGGTTGCTGACTTGGTTTAATTCGCCAATTTGCACTCCCGATGCTGGTTGCACCAAGACAACCACCGTATTGTTTTGAGGTTGCAAGCGTACCCGGAGGATGGGACTATTGGCACTAAAATTTGGTCCAGTGACATTGGCTGCTAACTTAGCATTGGGAATAGTGATTCGGAACAAACCAGAGGATCTATCCCATCCACTAGTAGCATTTACTGTTTTATCGGATCTAATCAATAACTGCGTATCATTATTACCTAATTCCACAGACTCAATTGTGGCTGGCGAATTATTGGCAACTGGTATGTTGGGAGTGGACGGGGCTGAGGGCTGATTGTTCTGTGAGTTATTGGAATTATTATTTCCTGGTAATCTGACAACACGAGAGGGTAAAACTACCAAACCGCCACCGCTACTACTAGTTGCGCGCCAGTCTGGGCTATCTTTATTTACCCGCAAGGTCATGCGGACACCAGGTGGTTGGCTGTTTAAGGGAGTAAATTCGACACGACTAACACCATGTCTGTTAATTTCACTATTTCGCTGCGTCAGACTGGGTGATAAACTCGCGTCAGCGATATCCATAAAAATGGTATTGCGATCGCGGCTCCGATTAATTTTAACTTGGGGATTACCACCATTAGTCCGCAAAAATAACCCATCCCCTGTTACCTGTAAGTTCTGAATTTGAGTTTTTCCAGGTGTGGCTCTGGCAACTTGATTAGAAAACTCTGGTTTGGTACTAGCATCAGAGTCAAGGTTTACCAGATTGTAGATATTTCTGGAAGAAGATTCTGTTTGTTCTGCTGTTGGCTTTGGTAATTGTACCCTCCAGCGATTGGCACTGACGTTTTCAAATTGCACCTGCTGGGGGTCTAAGGTATAGCCGGGACTGAGTTCAACAACTAAACGCGTTGTTTGTGGATCAAACTGCCCCACACGGACAGTACGAATCGCACCACCTACTTGCTGTGTAGCCTGCGGCCGTCCAAAGGTCGTACCGGGTAAATCAATCACCAGACGTGTAGGGTTGAATATCAGTTGTGCTTGGGGTTGAACAGCACCGTTCGTGTTAATTTCCAGACGATTTTGATTGGCATCAAAACGCCAAGATTCCAGTTTTGCTGCTACAGCCGGCGACGATAGTAAGACGATAGTTCCTACAGTCCTGGGTAGTAACCAGTGTAATTTCACAATCCTTTCTCCTGATTCGCGTTCATGGGAGCCATCAATATCTCAACATATTGGCTAATCGTCACACTGTTACAACCTAATCTTGCTCTTTGATACTTCTGTGACTTTTGTGCTGGTATTAGACAGAATTAATGGCTTAAGTTGCTAGTATTCCCTCTAACTTTGCCATCCTATCAGGATATTATATTCACGAGAGCAAAGTATTTCAGATGCAACCAGAGAATCACCATAATTAACTGCACTTAGTCAATATTTGTGAGTCAGACTTGACTTAGCCTTTGATTGGATCTGAGTTGTGTAATGGCTGACAGGCAATCAATGTTTTGACCAAAAAATCGCAACTACTTTTTCTTGATGTGATCAAACTTGTAGTGACTGGGCGCTAATTGGTTTAAAGTATCTAAATTAACTTTATAAAGCAGAGTAAGTCTGGCAAAATATAACATTTTGAATGCTAATAGTAGTGAGACAAAAACTGAGATTGACAGTCTCCAACGACGGAGATTTAGAGATTATGTTTCCTGAAACTAGGGATATGGGATTGGAGATTGAATCTGAAAAAACTCTTTCCTCCTCCCTAGTCCCTAGCCCTAGTAAAGCACGGCGTAAATAGCACAACTATTTTAAATCAATAGGAAAGCTCATAAAATCAGCTTTGGGAATTTTGAATTGCGTCTTACGGTACTATGCCTTTAATTTACTTAGGTTTTTGATGAATTATCCTCATAATTGGGACTATCTTCCCGATTCATAGCATCATTGACTGTAGGCACTATTGATGGAGGTTTTTCTACTATCAACGGTGTCCCAGTCGCACCGTCTAAAATCAGTTTGTCTTGGTCTGCTACCAAGTTGTCTGATTCTGGAAATACGAATCGTAACAGTGGGGGAGCTAAAAAGGTTGTAGTGATCACCATCATGATAATTGCCGCCCCTAATGATTTAGAGAGAACACCGCTAGCAGCACCGACACCAGCAAAGACTAACCCGACTTCACCACGGGGAATCATCCCCACACCAATTGCTAAACGGTTGATTTGGGGTTGACCAAACACACTAAAACCTGTAATTACTTTACCGATAATGGCCACTGCGATCAGGAAAATTGCCATAATTAAGCCTTCGCGATTGCTGGGGATGGCTGGGTTCAATACTCCCAAGTCGGTTTTTGCCCCCACAGTCACAAAGAAAATTGGCACTAGCATATCAGCAATAGGTATAACTTGCTTTTGCAATTCTTTGCGTTTATCGGTTTCCTCTAAGACTAAACCTGCCGCAAAAGCTCCCAAAATTGCTTCTAAATGGATAACGGAGGCCAGGTATGCCATAGCAAAGGCGAAGGTGAATGCTGGTATCACCAGTTCTCCGCGTGTTTTGAGTTGGTCAGCGATCGCCACAAAGGTATTATTGAAAATATTACCTAGTACGACTGCACCAATGAGAAAACCAGTGGCGCTGATAATCAGATAGATGACGTTGCTCACATCTACCGCGCCATCTTTGGCTAGGCTGGCAACTACTGCCAGAACGATGATTCCTAATACATCGTCCATAACAGCAGCACCTAGAATAATCTGCCCTTCTTTGGAATTGAGTTTTCCTAATTCTGACAGCACCTTGGAAGTAATGCCAATACTAGTTGCAGTCAAAGCCGCCCCGGCAAAAATTGCTGGCACAGCACCGACACCAAACAAAGCCATTAATCCCACAGTACCAGCAGTAAAAGGTACTACTACCCCCACTACTGCCACTATGGCAGCTTGCGCCCCCACTGATATTAGGTCTTTTAAGTTGGACTCCAAACCAATTTCAAATAGCAGAATGATTACACCCAGTTCTGCTAATACGGAAATGACCTCTGATTGTGCCTCAAATACTGCTGGGGTAGCTTCAGGAGTTAAACCCGCAGTGATTTGCAGGAAAGTCATGATTAAAGAATTAGAACTGTCTGTACCACCTTCTGGAAAAACTAACAAATGCAAAACAGAGATGCCCACAACCACACCTCCTAAGAGTTCACCTAAGACAGGCGGTAAACCTACTCGGTTGGATAACTCTCCACCAAGTTTACTAGACAGATAAATTACTACCAAACTCAGCAGTACCGCGCCTATCACCATTGAACTGTCTGCTGTATCTGTTGTAGCCAGCAGGGGAAAATATCCGTTGATTGCATCTAAAAACTGCATTATGTTGTGCAAAAATCCTAATGTGTGCTGCGTCCTGCTTTTATTTTTACTCCTTTATGAAAAACAACATACATTTTAAGATATTTATTCAATTATTTTGTGCTGTCAGTCAATGAAATCAGGTGTTGCCAGTAAGATTCGGAGACTGGCACAACTGAGAGTCTAGAAAGCCGCAGCAAGTCAAAGTCTTTAAATTCTTTTTCATTCTGCTTAATTTGGGCTAGTTCCGCAAGGCGGAAGTCAAAAGTCAAAAGTCAAAAGTCAAAAAGCTTATAAAATGGGCTTTTCATAGATTTTGAATGGTCTGTTTATTTACGCCAACTTGTACTAGTGCCAGAGGCACAGAGACTCTTCTGAGTGCCTTAACATCCACAACTACCCGTTTGGCATCGTTCAATGTTGGTTTCCAAAAATGTAACCGTTCCTACTTCAGACTATGGCAATGTCAAAGTAAGAACATATCAGAAAGTGCTGAGACACGATAAATCATGTCTTTACAAAGCAGTGCTGTGATCAGATATTAAATGTTTTCAGAGGAGTGCAAATCTTATGTTTGGAGCTGCTTTATTCGGTTCTCGGTTTCGTTCGGGAAACTGTTGGAAAACTTTACCTTTAGCTTTACTAGTATGTATAACTTTTATTCCGCCTGGGTTAGCCCAAGAAAAAGAAAATTTGCTGCGAACTCTGACAGTTAGCGGTCGTGGTGTGGAAACTATTCCTACCACTCTCACAGAAGTCAGTATGTCTGTAGAGGTGCAGGGTAAAACGGCAGAGTCAGCACAACAAGACGCGGCTCGCAGGTCATCGGCTGTGGTGGCTTTGCTCAAAAACCGGAATGTGGAAAAATTACAAACTACTGGTATCCGCCTCAATCCAGTTTACAGTTACACTGATAATGTGCAACGCATTACGGGATATACTGCTAATAACACTGTGAGTTTTCGTATTACTACGGATAAAGCTGGTACGCTCTTAGATGAAGCGGTGAAAGTCGGTGCTACGCAAATCAACGGGGTGAGTTTTATTGCGAGTGATCAGGCGATCGCCTCTGCTCAACAACAAGCACTCAGACAAGCCACCCAAGATGCTCAACAACAAGCTAATGCTGTTTTCAGTACCCTGGGTTTACAGGCGAAGCAAGTGGTAGGTATTCAAATTAATAGTGCAAGTGCGCCCCCACCAATGATTTTACAGCGTGCTGAGGCTGCTAAGTTAGCTAGTGCCGATGCTTCCACCCCTGTAATTGGTAGTGAGCAGCAGGTAGAAGCATCGGTAACACTGCAAATTAGTTATTAGTCATTAATGCCATTATTAAAAGTGTTCTGAGGACATATCTCCCATTCCGCTTTCTGTATCCCGCTTAGAACCTAATAAGTCTAATTGTTCTACTTGAATAACTGGACTAGAACGGTTAGCTCCTGTTTGGCGATCGCTCCATGTATCAAACTTTAAGGAACCTTTAACAGCAATTTGCTTACCCTTGCGAACATAATTCCCGGCTACCTCTGCTGTTTTTCCCCACAGTTCTAAATTGAACCAGTCCGTATGTTCATCGCTTTACGCGATCGCCGATTCACTGCTAAGGTTAATCTACACTTAACCGTACCAGACTCAAAATATTTAATATCTGGATCGCCGCCGACACGACCAACAAGGGTGACAATGTTAATGCTCATGGTTATGACCTTTTAGTACAAAATTACTTATATCTTTTGATTTGTATCATAGCGAATTGTGGAGCTATTGAAAATATGTTAAAAACTTAACAGCAAAGCTGCGTATAAAACTGTCAGAAATTCCTGGGAAAAATTCAAAACCTATATGAGTCTATTGTAGTTAGAGAATATTAATGACATGGATACCTAAGTTTTAGTAAGAATAGCTAAAGGTTCTCATAAAATAGCTGATCTGCTAGACTCCAGGTAAAAAACATAATAAGATCCAGCACTATTAAGTCTAACAGTTTTTAGTCAACAAATATCGCAAACAAGGGGTGTAGAGACGCGTGGGGCTTTTTAGGAACTTTCGCTCATCATGGGACATGGGTATCGACCTCGGTACTGCCAACACCCTAGTTTATGTGTCTGGTAAAGGTATTGTACTCCAAGAACCCTCTGTAGTTGCTATTGATCAAAACGAAAAAGTAGCGCTAGCAGTGGGAGAAGAAGCCAAAAAAATGCTCGGACGTACACCGGGAAATGTGATTGCCCTCCGTCCTTTGCGTGATGGTGTAATCGCTGATTTTGATACAGCCGAGCTGATGTTAAAACACTTTATTCAGCGGGTAAATGAGGGTAGATCCCTAATTTTACCTCGAATTGTCATTGGTATACCTAGCGGTGTTACAGGGGTAGAAAGAAGGGCGGTGATGGATGCAGCCGCCCAAGCTGGAGCCAGAGAAGTGTATTTAATTGATGAGCCAATAGCAGCAGCAATAGGCGCTGGGCTACCTGTTTCTGAGGCAACAGGCAATATGATTATTGATATTGGTGGTGGGACAACAGAAGTGGCCGTGCTGAGTCTCCAGGGTACTGTCATCAGCGAATCAGTACGCATCGCTGGTGATGAACTAACTGAAGCCATCATTGTCTATCTCAAAAAAATGCATAATTTGGTGATTGGAGAACGAACTGCTGAAGATATCAAGATTCGCATTGGTTCGGCTTATCCGACTAATGACCAGGATGATGCGATGATGGAAGTTAGAGGCTTACACTTGCTTTCTGGTTTACCAAGAACTGTCACACTCAAAGGGGCAGAAATTCGTGAATGTATGTTGGAACCGATATCAGTGATCATAGAAGCTGTGAAGCGGACACTGGAACGCACGCCTCCAGAATTAGCCTCAGACATTATTGATCGAGGGATTATGCTAGCTGGTGGTGGTGCTTTGCTTAAAGGCATAGATACCCTCATTAGCCATGAAACAGGGATTGTTACCCACATTGCAGCTGATCCTCTCTGTTGTGTTGTACTGGGAACAGGTCGTGTGTTAGAAAACTTTAAACAGCTAGAACGTGTTTTCAGTGGGCGTTTTCGCAATACGTAGTTAGAAATATTAGATATTGGGTTCTATTTGGGTTGGATTTGGGTTTCATATAAATAGAATCTAATATCTTGTGAATTTATAAAATTAGGTATAGATGGTTACTTCACGTCGTTGGTGGGATCGTAAATTACTACAACTCAGTTTGCTCACTGTCTTAGTGAGTAGTGCCTGGATGTTGAGACAGACTCAAGGTCATTTACTGTGGGAAATGTATCAAGTCGTCAGTCGTCCGTTGCAAATGTTACAGACAAGTCCAAGTCCAGAAGAACGTCTGAATGATGCCCGCTTTTTGGAGTTGCAAACGCGCATAGCTGATTTAGAAAATCAAAATGAAAAGCTCCAAAATTTATTAGGCTACTTTGAGAAAGCGCCACTGACATCGCGCCCAATTCCAGCGCGGGTAGTGGGACGTAGCGCTGACCACTGGTGGCAACAAGTGACCCTGAATCGTGGCTCGAATGCAGGCATTGAAGAAGGTTTTGTTGTCAAAACTGATGGCGGCTTGGTGGGTTTGGTAGAGAATGTAACTCCTAATACTAGTCGCGTGTTGTTAATTAGTGACCTCAAGAGTCAAGTGGGTGTAACAATTAACCGCACCTCAGCCAAGGGTGTTTTGCGGGGAGATGCTTCTGCGGAAGCTGTACTGGAGTTTTATGAAAAAGTTCCCAATGTCAAAGTAGGAGATTTAATTTCTACATCTACCTATAGTCAGAAATTTCCTGCGGGTGTGCCAGTAGGACGAGTTAAATCTTTAGATTTAAAGCAATCTCCGGCATCCGTGGCAAAAGTTGAGCTTTTTCCGCCGATATTGTCATTAGATTGGGTAGTGGTATATCCGTTTAAGCAAAGTCCTGATTAGGAACCTATCCCACAAACCCAGAATTGGCAAACCAAAAGTTTAGTTAGATTATTTAAAATATCTCAAAATAATGAAGATGCCTTCATTTAGGGGTAGCAGGCATAGCAAGTCTAGAGCGCCACAGCGAAAATTCAGAATGTTAAATAAGCCTCTTGAGCGCTGGCATCCCGGTACACGTAAACTGCTAGATTGGGCAATAACTGTTGGCTCTGTGCTGTTTTGTGTACTAATGTTACCAACCCGCTTTTGGGGAATGGAATTATTGGGAATTGGGCCTAATTGGCTGTTAATTTGGGTGGTGGCTTGGAGTGTGAAGCGCTCTGTCTGGGAAGGAATGTTAGCGGGTATCGTTCTGGGACTACTTCAAGATGCTATGACATCTCCTGATCCTACCCATGCCATTACTTTGGGTTTTGTTGGTTTTCTGAGTAGCTTACTGCAAAAGCAGCGTTTTATCGAAGAAGATTTTATTTCTATTGCTTTAATTGTGTTTGTAATGGCAATTGCGGCAGAAACTATCTTTGGATTGCAATTAACTTTGATGGGTAATCGTCAAGTGGAATATATTTGGGCATATTATCAACGGGTGGCGCTGGCTTCTGCTATTCTCAGTAGTCTTTGGGCCCCTGTAGTTTATTATCCCTTAAATCTTTGGTGGCAAAAGATGAAATTGTTAGAGCAGAATTAAGGAATCGGGAAGCGGAAATGGGGAATTGGTGATTTATTTATCACACTGCCCAAAGATACTCCATAACCAATAATAGCTGCTAAATATTACTGTTGAAGTATCACTACAGCAGCAGCTAGCGTGCAAAATATTGAAAGTACGGCCCAAAATTATGGATAATTCGCATGAAACCTACCGTATTGTATCTCTACCCGATGATACTCAGGAAAATGGGCTGATGTTGCGAACAGACAAAAGCCCTCCGGACATCCAAGAAACAGCGCAGGCGCGATCGCCTGTGGAATCTGATTCACCAAATAAAGATAAAATAGGCAGTGACTTTGACCGGGCGATGATGCAACGGTGTTTGACACTAGCACGCCGTGCTTTGGGACGCACTTCGCCTAATCCGCTCGTGGGGGCGGTGGTTGTCCAAGACGGCGAGATAGTTGGGGAAGGGTTTCATCCCTGTGCGGGTGAGCCTCATGCAGAGGTTTTTGCCTTGAAAGCCGCAGGTGTGGGCGCAGACTCAACTCAAGAAAATCGCGCTCGTGGTGCGACAGTCTACGTGAATCTGGAACCTTGTAATCATCACGGACGCACTCCCCCTTGTTCGGAAGCGTTAATTGCAGCTGGTGTGGCTAAGGTAGTCGTTGGTATAGTTGACCCGAATCCCTTGGTGGGTGGCGGAGGTATTGCTCGTTTACGTGCGGCTGGTGTGGAGGTAGTTGTCGGTGTAGAAGCCGAAGCCTGTTATCAACTCAATGAAGCTTTTATCCACCGCATTCTCCATAAACGACCTTTGGGGATTTTGAAATACGCCATGACTTTAGATGGCAAAATTGCTACTACCTCTGGTCACAGTGCTTGGGTAACAAACCAAGATGCTCGTAGTGAAGTTCATCAACTGCGAGCCGGGTGTGATGCCATAATTGTCGGTGGTAATACAGTCCGAAAAGACAATCCTTACTTAACCAGTCATCAGGTGGGAGCGCATAATCCTTTACGGGTGGTGATGAGTCGTCAGTTGAATTTGCCTGAAGATGCCCGCCTGTGGCAAACTGCGGAGGCTCCGACTGTGGTGTTTACCGAGGAGGGTAGCTCTCCTGATTTTCAAAGTTTCTTACGCCAACAGGGGGTTGATGTGGTAGAGTTCACATCCCTGACACCAGAGTTGGTCATGACCAATTTATATGAGCGCGGTTTTTGTAGCGTGCTATGGGAGTGTGGCGGGACTTTGGCCGCCAGTGCGATCGCTCAAGGTGCAGTACAAAAAATTCTGGCCTTTATTGCGCCTAAAATCATTGGTGGTAGTCATGCTGCTACGCCTGTAGGTGATTTAGGTTTTACCATCATGACCGACGCTCTGAACTTGGAACGGGTTCGTTGGCGTGTTGTCGGTTCTGATTGCTTAGTTGAAGGTTATTTGCCTCAAAAAAACTCATAGTTGATAGCCCATAGCCAATAGTTTTGACTATATGTCTGTGGGCTTTATTACTGGCGTTCATAAGCAAGATCACGGATGAGGGTGAGCCGGGATTGAACGTAGTCACTCAGGTAATCAGTTTCGTGGGGATCTAACAATGCTTGCTTTGTAGTCTGTTTTACCAGCCATTGTACCAAGCTAGCATCGTCCATCTGCAATAGAATCTTGGTTTGAGAATTTTCAACTACAGACCAAAGCTGGCGCAGAATTTTAGGAGTCATTACGACCTCAAGTTTATCATTAGCTTAGTTGTTTTTAGATTACACAATTTAGGGGACAGATTACGTCTGCATATACAACCTGAGACAACTATTATTAAAAACTTAATAAAGGGAGTTATAAGTTTATGAAGATTAAGTATTGCTTCACTACATTCAAAAATTAACAAAAAGTTACTTGACAACTTTATTTAGTATGGTAAATGTGATTGGTACTTGTTTTTATCAAGTTTTTAGTGAATAACGAATTATTTATGATTATCTCTTAATTTGTCGCATTTTACTCAACTATTAGATATTTGCGAAATCTGTACTTTCATTTATATAGAGCAATCTTAAATAAGTGACAACTAGAAAAGAAAAGATCCCCGACTTCTTCAAGAAGTCGGGGATCTGAGTCCCTTGTAGCATTATGAGAAGATTTACAAAGGATTATGTCCTGATATGACGATGAAACCGACTGAATCAAGTCGAATCTGAGGCTGGCGAATTCCATCTAAAATCGCTGTACTTAAGGCACTTTCTATTTGCAATTCTTCAGCAAGTACAGAATCCTCGTTTTGCCGTTTGAGACGCAGCTTTAATTGCTGTACTTTTTTGTTCAATTTCTGTTCGGCAATTTGAGCATATTGTTCGTGCAGTTCGATAAATTGAGGATGGTTTAAGAGCAATTCCCCAGAACTACTACGGGCTTGAAGACAGAAATTCTTCCACTGGCTAGGATCAACAAAAGCATCAATAATTCCTAAGCGCTCTTTTGCTAGATTAAAATCTCTGGCTCTATCACTGTTTCTATCTTTATACGGTCGTTGGAGAATATTTAACAGGGATTTATCTTCAACCAAACTCATGGGATTAGAGCGACCATCAACAAAGATAGTTTCTAGCATGGGGGGGAATAAAGCATCAACCCGCCGCTTCAAGGTTTTGAGTTGGGAATTATCGAGTTTATGGGTTGTTAAAACTTGCTTGACGGCTTCTAAATGTGTTTCCACTACAAAATTGAATCGGAAACCAAACCATTCTTTACCTTCGGTCGCATCCCAACTTTCATCGGTGCGCCAGACAGCAAAAGCTTTACCTCTATCATCCCAATTTATATGGCTAACAAGTGCTTCTATTAATCCTTCACCAATGCGAAAGAGTTTAGTACCAGAATTTTGGTTTGCTATCCGGCGATTGTAAGTCCCAAATTGGTCTGTATTATTATTCGCAAAGTGAGTTTTTAACTCGTCAAGAGAAACCAAAGTGCGCGTTGTGGGTTGATAACGCTTAATTTCGGCAGAATTGGGATTCGTAACTGGTTTAAATCCCAGTGCGTCACACATCCAGCCTTCAACTGCTTGTTTAATTTCTACATGACTTGCATCGTAATCATCGAGGTCTTGAAAATACTGGCTGGTCTCTTCGTCGAGAATATCAATTTCATCGAGTGCAGTTTGCTCGCTAATTTTCAAGGTTTCGGCGGTGATTTGTTGCTGAATTGGCGAAATCATGGACAATAATCCCGCAGCACCTGATTGAAACAAAGCTGTTTCTAATTCTTGCAGTTTCTCATCTACATAAAATTGTAGACTGGCGATTGATCTTTCAAAGATGTCAAACCCATTTTTGAGAACTTGATACCAAGCATTTTGGGGACTATCTTCTAAGAAAGGACCAAGCAAGGCATAAGATTGAACTCCGATTTTACTACCAATGCGGTCAAATCTGCCGATTCTTTGCTCTAATTTATTGGGAGACCAAGGTAGGTCAAAGTGAATGAAGCAGTCGGCAAATTGCAGGTTCAGTCCTTCTTCTCCAGAGCGATCGCATACTAAAATAAAACAGTCAGGATTATTCTGAAATCTCGTTAAGCTTTCTGCAACTTTTTCTCGTGGTTCTCCCAATTGATGACTAGCAATTGTCTCTGCACCAAAGGTATTGGCTAAAAGTTGGACAATTTGTTTACCAGATTGCACAAAACTTGTAAATACGACAATTTTCGGCAAAACATCACCAGGAATGGGTCTGCGAATTCTATGCTGTATTCTGGTGATTAATTCTGGCTTATTTCTGCGAACACTGGCGGAAATTTTGAAGTATGTAGCTAGCTGATTTAGTAGCACTGTAGTCAAATTTTCTGTGCGTTCGCCTTCATCGACAGGTTGACGCAGAATCTTTAAAGCCGATTCCAGAATTTCTTCTTCCCCAGCAAATTTAGGGGTTGTAGTTAAGATGCGAAGCTCATTTTCTTTGAACTCTGGGATCAGTTGAGGTGGGGTTTTACCTGTGATACGGGCGTTAATTACTTGTTCTAAAATTCCTAACCAAGTCCCAGAAGCGAGGAATAACAGCAGGAAGATTTGCTGATAGGGCTGTTCTTTAGGGGCGACAGTACGCCATTTTTCTATGAGTTCATGAAGATCAAGCGATCGCTCATCTAAATCATATTCTTCTTTTGGTGTCACATCCCGATCAAAGATCACATCTTCCACCGCAGCGCGACGGTTACGCAGCATTCGCCGATGTAGCCGATAGGTTTCGCTAATGTGGCTGCGAATTGCTGAGATAATTTGATTTTGCTCAGTGGATTTGGCTTTTAAAGACTTTTCTAAATTGTCCGCCTGATTGAGCAAATACTCATCCTCAGCAAACAAATTTCGCAGTTCCTTGAGATGAGTTTTCAGAACAGTGTCATTTGCACCTTCTTGAAAAGAAAGGAGAAATCTACCAATTTCCTGGCAATTTTTCACCCTGGCGCGAAAACCTGCCAAATCATGTAATTTATAGGTTACAGGATCGAGCAGATGCAACATGGCGAGAAAATCTTGCTCGTGGTTGAGGACAGGAGTAGCAGATAATAAAAGTAGGCGATCGCTTTTATGAGCCAGAGTTTTACAAGACTCAAAACGCTGACGCACTGCTGCATCCCTAGAAGTCGCCATCGCTGCAATATGGTGGGCTTCATCTAAAATTAAGCAGCCGATATTCGCCTTCTGGTTGATTCTGTGGACATCTTCCAGCGCCAGCACCACCACCCGTTTACCAAAATGGGAGATGTAGAATTTATTTTCTAACTCAGCCCGCCATTGTGGGAGTAAATATTGCGGAACCAATACCACCGCACCTTTTTTTGGTTCATCAATCAGGAACTGACGGAGAATCGCACCCGCTTCGATGGTTTTTCCGAGTCCCACCTCATCTGCTAATAAATAGCGCTGAATTGGGTCTTCCAGTACCCGCCGAACAACTTCCACTTGGTGAGGATAAAGTTCAATGTTCGCCGAAATCAACCCTCTCATGCCGCGACTCATAGCGCGTTGTTTAATCAGAGATTTCACAAAAGTTAATCTTTTGTCATGAAAGTAGGGTGTTTCGTGACCCTTCATCGCCAGAGTTTCAATCGGGTCTGTGATGGGTATATTACAACGGACATAAATTTCCTGTTCCGTGGCAATTGTCGTTTTCTTATCTGGTAAATCAATTTGATACATTTCTGCATCTTCATCCCAGGTACAAATTCGGCCAATTAACCATGTATCCTGGGTGGGTGCGCTAATGTAGCATCGGGTTTGAGGTTGAAGTTTAACTTGAGAGAGGGAATCGAAAGGTAAAGTTTTTTGGAGGCGTTGCCCTCCTGAGCAGAAATACTCGACCATCACATCAGGTGGAGATATCTCAGTAACTTTTCCTATTCCCAAATAGTTGTTCTGGGACTGCACCAGTGAACCAAGCTCAATCATAGTTCCAGTTATCTGAAGATCCTAAGAGAAATTACTACGCCGAGAGCAATAGCAGCTCTCCACACTAGCGTGATAACCCGGTTCTGGCAACTTGGAGAAGAGGCAAGGGAGAAGAGGCAGGGGGGCAGGGGGCAGGGTGCAGGGGGGAAGAGGAAACGGGGCAGGGTGCAGGGGGCAGGGGAGAAGAGGAAAAGGGGGAGATTGAAGATGTGCAATCAGATTAACACTGAGGTTCTATCGCTATGATTAAGTCAGAACAAAATCATAGCGATACAAAATAATTTTCTCAGATTGATCTTGGTAAAGATAGATAATGGTAACGACAGTTGTCGTAATTAACACTCTCATTTCACTGCTACTATTCTACATAGCTTGGCGAGTGTGGAAACTCAAGCAGTGGATAGGGCGCATAGCTGATAAACTAAACGCCTACGAACGCCATACTCATGCGGTTTTGTATAAAGCACCTGAAAATATTGCTATTAGCCAGCAAAAAATTCATAGCCTGCGCCAGGGAAACGAAAAGCTACAGGTACAAATCCAACAAGTACGTCAAATTATCAGTCTGTTATTGTTAGGAAAGCGATTCTGGGGAAGCTCTTTTGGCTGGAAAGGGTTGAAATTAAGAAAAAAGACAGTCGGTAAATAAAAGCAACATCTCCGATGGGTATATTGTCAAGATACAGTAATTAAATAGAATCATTTGAATCTTGGTAGGGTAAAAATCACGCCTAAAATGGGTGTAAGGAGAGAAACAATTAATATGTCTAATAATCGTTCTGGAGTATTTTTTGGCGGGTTCATGCTGGGAGCTACGATTGGTGCTTTAACTGGTTTGCTCGTAGCACCGCGCACAGGGCGCGAAACGCGGAAAATTTTGCAAAAGTCTGCCAATGCTATCCCCGATTTGGCAGAAGATTTATCAACAAGTGTACAAATTCAGGCAGATCGACTTTCTGCCAGTGCTGTGAGAAATTGGGATGATACCTTAGAGAAACTGCAAGATGCGATCGCAGCTGGTGTAGATGCTAGTCAACGCGAAAGCCAAAACTTGAAGCAGCAACAGGCTGAAAAAGGTTCAGATTCTGTTTCCCAGCAATTGTAACGCTCATATATGATGGCATAACCGTGATTGATCCCCTGTTTTGGTTGGGACTGTCTTTATTATTAGTCGCCGCCAGTCTAACTGCTGTATTGGTAGCGGCTATACCGGCTTTGCAAGAGTTAGCGCGTGCTGCCCGCAGTGCAGAAAAGCTGTTTGATACTCTCTCGCGGGAGTTACCACCTACTTTAATTTCCATCCGCAAAACTGGGATGGAAATCACAGATTTAACCGATGATGTCAGTGAAGGTGTACAAAGTGCAGGTAAAGTCGTTAAGCAAGTTGACCAAAGCTTAGATAGTGCCAGAAAACAAGCTAAAAATGTGCAGATAAGCACTCTCAGCCTAGTTGTAGGTGTGAAAACCGCGTGGAAGTCCTTTACACGCCCAAAACCCGCGCGGAGAGTTGAACGCCTACCAATTCATGAAAAACCACCCCTAACGTTGCGAGAACGAGAAGTTAAGAAGGGAGTGGGGAGTAGGGAGTAGGGAGTAGGGAGTGGGGAGTAGGGAGTGGGGAGTGGGGAGTAGGGAGTGGGGAGTAGGGAGTGGGGAGCAGGGAGCAGGGAGCAGGGGAGAGAAGACGGTAAATTCCCAATGACCAATGACTAATGACTAATGACTAATGACTAATGACTAATGACTAATAAGTAAGCTTTGCTTAAATACCTTAGATTAGAGTAAAGTAAACAAGTGTAAAGAAGTATCACTTTTCCCATACTCTTTTAAAACAACTTGTTCACTTCTACTGTCTATATTTATATAAGAACGTCCATGCAGTCTTGTTTTTGGCGACGAACTCTGGTATCAATTGCTGTATTTTTCTTGGCTGGGTCAATGTGGGTAATGCACTCCCCTCCGGCACTGGCTTATGATAATCCTGACTTATTACCCAACTTTCAAACTCCAGTTATAGATTTAGCTAAAACGCTCACAGATATTCAAGAAGCAGAACTGGTAACAGATTTAGAGCAATTTGAAGGTGAAACTGGCTGGAAACTGCGAGTATTAACCCAGTATGACCGCACCCCAGGTCGGGCAGTGATTAATTATTGGGGTTTAGATGACAAAAGTATTTTGCTAGTTGCTGATTCTCGTGGCGGTAACATTCTCAGCTTTAGTGTGGGAGATGCCGTTTATGAATTTCTACCCCGGACTTTTTGGATAGAATTGCAAACCCGCTTCGGCAATTTGTATTTTGTCCGAGACGAAGGCGAAGACCAAGCTATTTTGCAAGCTTTAAGTTCAGTTAAAGGCTGTTTGCTTCAAGGTGGCTGCTCAGTGGTTCCTGGACTACCCAAGGAACAATGGATACTCACACTGATTACCTCAGTTGTGGGGGGAATAATTTGTGGATTTGCAGCTCACCCCCAAAAAGAAGGACAGGGTTTTGCTTGGCAATGGGCGTTAATTTTTTCACCTTTGTGGGGAATTTTGTTTATTGCCTTTGGTATTGGACCAGTGGTGACGCGCACCAGCGATTGGTTGCCTCTAGTTCGTAATATCTCTGGTTTTCTGATTGGCGCTTTGGTCGCCTTTCTGACTCCACTTTTGACTCGTCCTTCTTCTAATGCTGAGTCCTGAATTTATCAGTGCTGAGTAAAAATCAAAATACTCAGCACTCAGCGTTCCTGAAACTGATAAGCTGAAAGCTGGTATCTCAGAGCTGAATGGCAATGGAATGGCACGTAACTGATGCTCAAAGTTTAGCAATCATTGATAGTGAAATAGGTGATCATGTTTTTTCACCGGCAGAATATGAGATTGTCCGGCGGGTAATATATGCCACGGCTGATTTTGAATATAAATCTCTGATTCGCTTTTCTGAACGTGCTTTACAAGCTGGTGCAGCAGCTTTAGCGGCGCGCACTACAATTGTGGTAGATGTGCCGATGGTACAGGTAGGTATTGCCCAGGATATTCAAAATACTTTTGCTAATCCAGTTTATTGCAGTCTGGAAACGGTGACGCGTCCCCAAAAAGAAAAATCTCGTGCGGCTTGGGGAATTGAAACTTTAGCCAAGCGTTACCCAGAGGGGATTTTTGTGGTGGGTCAAGCACAAACAGCACTAACTGCTTTGGTGGAGTTAATTGCATCTGAAGAAATCCAGCCTGCTTTAATAATTGCGACTCCAGTCGGATTTGTGAATGCTGATAAGGCTAAGGAAGGTTTGCAAGATTCTCAAGTTCCTCACATTATCATTGACAGTCGCAAAGGTAATGCCGTTGTCGCATCTGCGATTGTTGATGGACTGGTGGATTTAGCTTGGCAAGCCTATGGACAGGAGAGAGTGAACAGTTAACAGTGAACAGTGAACAGTTATCACGCCGATTTAGTCAGGGAATCCGATCCAATTATATCTCTTGACTGATAACTGATAACTGATAACTGATAACTGTTACTGGCGACGGCGGGGTGGTTTTTTCTGGTTGTTTTTTACGCAAACGGCGACTGACTTCATTAAAGAAGTCTCTTCTCAGATAAGGATAGTCGTTTACCCACAAGTCATGGGTGGGAATGTATACATCGCTGAATTCTTCGATACTGCTTAAGTCAGAACGGTTGGACATGACTATCATTTCGGCAATTTGACCCCGAACTATGACTTTATGGGAGTTACGTAGTGGCGCTTGTAACTCTACAGTAAATCCTGTATTGTCACCAACCTCTAAGTTAATTCGTTTTTCTCTGTTTTCAACAATTACTAACTCACCTTTGTTGTTTACTGTTTCTTGTTTTCCCATTAATTGGTCTGTAATCCACCAATCTAGAACTCGACCCCGAAAAAAGCCACTGTATTTATAACGGCGGCATTTTACATTGCGTACACTTGCTTGAAATACGGGATACCACAGCCAAAAGAAAGCACCCATGACTCCAATTAAAAATGTAATGGGGCCAAATTCTAGTCTCAACAAAACTTCCGCCAGCAAAATTATTGCTATGGCGATGACAGAAATTAACAGTCGCTGCAAAAAATTTGAGAATTTCCCTGCATAGTATTTATATTGCGCGCCAGTAGCAATGAAGGGGATGAGTTGTTCAAATTTTTTCCGAGTCAGTGGAACTAACATATAGCTGGGGAGTAGGGAGTAGGGAGTGGGGAGTTACTTCGACTTACTTCGACTTCGCTCAGTACAAGTCGCTCAGTAACCGAGGGAGTGGGTTAAAACCCTTTTGGTGTCTAAGTTTAATTATCCGTTTATGTCTTAACCTCCTTGGCGGTTGCTATAATTGCTGATTTTGCCAGTTAAAGTATTTTTTCTAATCCATACACTAAGGACTTGAGTTGCGAGACTTTGCGAATTGCTAGCAGGACTCCTGGCATATAACAGGAGCGATCGCTGGTATCATGTCTTAATGTATAAATTTGACCGGGTGCGCCAAATATCACTTCTTGATGGGCTATGAGTCCCGGCAGGCGGATACTATGAATTCTAATCCCTTCTTCTGCTAAACTACCTCTGGCTCCTGGGATTTTTTCAGTTTCTTCGACAATAGCTGTGTTAAAAGGTTTACCAAGTTCTCCTAGTAATTGTGCGGTTTGAATTGCCGTCCCACTGGGCGCATCGGCTTTTTGGTTGTGGTGGAGTTCAATAATTTCTACATGGTCGAAATATTGGGAAGCTGTGACTGCGGCTTGTTGTAAAAGTACCATCCCAATGGAAAAGTTGGGGATAATTAAACAACCGGTACTGGCTTTTTCGGCAAAGTCGGCTAATTCTTGCAGTTGTTTTGGACTTAAGCCTGTCGTCCCGACTACTGGACGAATTCCATAGGCGATCGCACTCCGCACATTATCATAAACTCCATCAGGGTGGGTAAAGTCTACCATTACCCCTGGAGGAGAGTTTCTATCGCCAGCTACATAACCCAGCATGGCTTCAAATTGGTTGGTAATTGGCACTTCTAAAGGTTCGCTTAAACCTGCCAATTCTCCAGCGTCTTGGTCTTGATGTTCTGGACTGGTATCAATTGCAGCCACTAAGTTTAAATCTGGGGCTTGGGCAACGGCTTTAATTACTTCGCGACCCATTTTGCCGGCTGCACCGTTTACAATAACTGGGATAAGAGCTTGATTTGTCATAATTCGTAATTCGTAATTCGTAGTTTCGGGTGCGCGTAATATTACTCGAATATTGGCGACCAAATTTCGGCAATGTTTACTTCCCAGCCGGGGAGTAAGTCGGGTAAGGTCAGCACATCACCATTTTGTAATACTATTTTCTCACTAGAACGGTAAACTTCCATAGTTCTGGTTTTAGGGTCAATCAAAATGCCGATTTGAGTTCCCAGGCTGATAAATTCTTGGATTTTGTTCGCGAAGTTTATCTAGGGAATCGGTTTTAGATTTTACCTCAACGACTAAATCAGGCAGCAATTCGGCATAATCTTCTGTAGAACGTTTGAGCCTATCTGCTCGGATAAATGATACATCGGGAGCGCGTAAATCTTGGTTAGGTAATCTAAAGCCAGCACTGGAACCAGCTACACGTCCTAACTGGCGAGGTCTTACCCAATTTCTCAACAACGCTGCAAACTCGGTTCCTACTTCTTCCGACTCGTAACCTGATGGACTCATAACAACTACGTTCCCGTCTACCAATTCCATGCGATAGTCAGGATGAGCTGCTTGGATTTTCTCTAAGTCTTTGACGGTGAGAGACATAAGACCTCCTGGGCGTTGCTGATTTTAAATATGAATTAGGTTCACGCAAAGGCGCAAAGGCGCAAAGGTAGGAAGAAAAAGAAAGGTAATTTTGAGATTTCATCTCTTAGTTCAGCAAGGCCACCTCCTGAAATACCTAAATCTATCTTGGCATTTCTCGTGGCTCAATTTTAGATTAAGTCATAGTTACAAATTCTATGAAAATGATTATCATTTAATTATGAATATACCGATGATTACCGTTGTTGCTGGCCCTGCTGGCTGTGGTAAAACCACCTGGATTTGCCAACAGCTACGTAATACTGCTTCTGCGGAAAATGCAATTTATTTTAGTCCTGGAACTGGTAATGTCCCCATTGACCAGATTCGCCTGAGTGCGGAGTTTCCAGAGGCGAAAGTTTTTAGTGATGGCCAAGAAGTAGAATTTCTCAACCAGCTAGCAGGGGCGGAGAATATTTATATAGAACTAGGATTTTACTTGGAATTAGGATCAATTGAGCAAATTGTCGGAAATGTCCCATATCAGTCTGTTGCAGTTTTACCGTCACAGCTGAAAGATTCGGAATATCACACCTGGGCTGAGAAAATTGTCAAAGGGCTAGATATTGAGACAATTATCATCCAAAATCAGATTTGGCGATCGCCTACCAATGGTCAAGTAATTGACGAAGATAGTTTAAATGAGTTTTGGTATGAACTATCTCACGGTGCTTATGGTAAAGTCAGCCGTGCTAAGGGAATTTTTGATGTTGCTGATGGTAGGGCGCTATACGCCGATTTTGTCGCGGGTGTACCGACAACAGATTTTCTAGAATTAGATTTACCACGCCACTTAGAAGGAAGACCGCAGCGTTTCAGTGGTATCGAAACATGGGGAGAAAATTTGGATGAGTCGGCCATTAGACAAACATTACAAGATTGCTATTTGTCAGATAGTGCGATCGCACAATACCAAGAACAAGTAAAACAAATCCTAACTGAGGAGACTATACAGTGAAAATAGCAGTCATGTCATGTATTCATGGCAATTATGAAGCATTAGATGCCGTCTTATTAGATATAGACCAGCAAAAAGCTGATAAAATCTTTTGTCTGGGTGACTTAGTAGGATACGGACCTCATCCCAATGAAGTAGTTACACAAATTCGGGCTTTAGATATTCCCACCTGTATGGGTTGTTGGGATGAAGATATTGTAGAAGGCTTGAATGCGTGTGATTGTAGTTATCCGTCCTTATTAGCTGAGAAACGCGGAAAAATTGCTCACGAGTGGACAAATAACGAAATACATCCCGAACACCGAGAATTTTTCGCCCAACTACCCCACAGTTTACGAGAGGAAAATTTAGCCTTCGTTCATGGTAGCCCTCACAGTAACCACGAGTATTTATTACCAGAACTTGATGCCTTTGCCGCCTTAGAGCGCGTACTTTCCACAGATGCAGACGTGCTTTTTTGTGGACATACTCATGTGCCTTACGTGCGTAATTTAGACGGAGGTAGTTTAAAAATTCGTGTCCAAGGGCAAGAAAAAGCAGCAGCAGAAAAAAGCTTTAATGCTTCCCTCAAGCGGATTGTGAATGTTGGTTCTGTAGGCGAACCCCGACATGGGCGACCCAATGCCACCTATGTAATTTACGACACAGAAGACCAAAAAGTAAATTTACGAGAAGTACCTTACGACTATCAAAAAACCTGTGCCGCCATCATTGAAAAAGGTTTACCGAAAATATTTGCGTGGCGTTTAGCCCAAGGCTTGGAATTTGCAGAAAGGGCTGATGACCCCACCCATGTTTGTACTCGTTAATGGGGAGTGGGGAGTAGGGAGTGGGGAGTGGGGAGTAGGGAATTATTAATCCAAAATCTAAAATCTAAAATCTAAAATCTAAAATTCTTATGAATAAGTGGGCAATTTTAAGCGGAATTGAAGGTAACTTGGCAGCTTACGAAGCTGTAATGGCGGATATTAAGCGTCAAAATAATGTAGAAGCATTGTATGTTTTGGGCGATTTAGTCGGACCCCGGCGCGAAACTGAACAATTAGTCAAACGAGTGCTAAACCCCCGACGTGGAGAACTGGAACCAATGATTTGTAAAGGTTGGTGGGAAGAACAGTGTTTTATTCTCCACGGACTGGGGGGAACTGGCGAACCTACAGAATTGATAGAGAAATATGGGGGAGAAACAGTTAAATTGCTGTGGGAATGCGTTTCTCGCCCGATAGCACAATGGTTAATGACACTAGACTTTGGTTTTTTTGAACTAGATTCTTTGTTAATTCACGGGACAACGGTAGCAATTGACGAGGAACTGACCCCAGACACGCCCCCAATTCAAATGCTAGACCGCTTATCACGAATGCAAGCCAATAACTTGTTTTGTGGTCGTTCTGGTTTGGCTTTTCAATATCAACTCCAAGCCGGTTCAATTACTACAGAAGTCACAACCCTAGATAGTCCAGCATCTCCCCAAACTGTAGAAATCTCGGCGCGTCAAGTTATCGGAGTGGGTAATGTCGGCAGAAAGCCAGGGGAAGCAATTTATACTCTCTATTATCCAGGGACAAATCACGTAGAGTTTAAAACTGTCCGTTATGGTATGAGTCAAAGTTTTAAGTCCAGCTTAGATGTTACACCTGAATAGTTACTAGCTGATGAACAACGGACGCTAATTATTTAAACTTATCTAACTTGTTAGCACAACCTTCCAAAACCATATCTCCACGGATAAAAAGCGCTGAGTAGGGATATAAGTTGTCTGACATTCCATCGCTACAGTTATCGGCTTTTCTGATAATCAACATACTGTTGTCTTCGTCTCCTAGTCGATAAACTCTCACTGTATCTGGGGTGCGTCCATCAGCACCCAATGGTGTGACATAAGGAAAAGTTTGCTTTTCCTCGGTTCCTAATGAAGAATAAACAATTTCATTTTTGGTAACATCGACACCCCAAAATGGTTCAGTACCAAAAGCCCGAAATTCTTGATTTTCGGCTGTGGGACTGCTGGAAATCACTTGATTCTTGTCATTATTGGTGCTATTAGCTGGTAAACAACTACTCAGTCCCAATAAAAGAGTGCAATAAATTAAAGTTTTCATGTCATCAAGGATGTATCACAACTCATTCAGTTTATCTACAATTACTTAAGCCGTCAGGTGGAATTTTTAATAGTTACCGTGGTTTTAGCCTGTTGAGTGTCAAAATATTAGATGTAAAGTTTATTTGCAAAGTCACTTATGCCGAAAGCAATTTGGAATGGCACTGTGTTAGCCGAAAGCGATAACACCATTGTTGTAGAAAATAATCATTATTTTCCCGCCGACGCTATTAAAAAGGAATACTTCCAAGAAAGTAACACCCATAGTACTTGCCCTTGGAAAGGTGTTGCTAGCTACTACAGTATTGAAGTAGATGGACAAACCAACAAAGATGCGGCTTGGTACTATCCTAGTACAAAGGATAAGGCTAAAAATATTGAAGGCTATGTCGCTTTCTGGAAAGGTGTAAAAGTCGAGGCTTAGTTTTTAGTCAATGTATACAGCATTTTGTAAGTAAATACAGAACGAATTTTAATCTTATAACTGTTGTGGGGTAGGCATCCTGCCTGCCCCTGTCTCCCTGATACAGATTAAATATGCTGTATCAAAATTTTGGCTTTTAACTTTTGTGTTTCCTAGTTCTAATTTAACTAAATCGCATAGCCCCAGGATTTATAAAACCGACTTTGATAATTTGCATGATCTTTGCTTCGGGAAAACTCACGGTAGTCAAAGCCAAACGATTAAAATCAGCAGCGAAAAACAGGATTTTTACTAAGATATCATTATTAATTCACCAATTATAAATATTTGATTATTTGTCACAATATCACTTAAACTCAGCATAATATAGCAATTTTGTCTAATTGATAAAAAAAAGATCCCCGACTTCTTTAAGAAGTCGGGGATCTGAGCCTTGCGACTTTTACAAATAGGACTGCTATATATAAACATTAGCTGGTATTTTATTTTTTCCCTAGTCTCCCACAGCTTTCTGCTTAATTAAAGGTTGCTGTTTCGGGAACATTACCAATAATTTCCTCCAAGGTTTTTAATAATTCTTGCTCATTATAAGGTTTAGAAAAATACGCCCGCGCTCCTAATTGCATGGCTAATTGTCGATGTTTATCACTACTACGAGAAGTCAGCATGGCAACTGGGATATGTTTCATTTCCATGCTGGCGTTGATGCGACCTAAGAAGCCATAACCATCCAGGCGAGGCATTTCAATATCACAAATTACAGCTTCAACTTTTAAACCACTTTCCAGTTTTTCTAAGGCATCTTGACCATCTTTAGCTTGTTCTACTTGATATCCTCCTTTTTCCAAAGTCAGGGCTAAAAAGCGGCGAACATTAATTGAGTCATCAATGATTAAAATTGTGCTTTTCTCATTGACAGGTGTCGCTGATATTTTATTGTTATCAGAAAAAAGAAAGGGCGTTTTTAACCGAACTGATGGTAATTGATTGTTTTTAGGAGTAAGCTGATTGGTAGCAATCCAATATAGTAAATCGTTGGTATTAACTAATGCTAATACTCGCCCATCACCCAGAATTGTGCAGTTACTAAAACCTGCGGGTAAAGGTATGTTACCCTCTATTTGGCGGATGGCTACTTCTTGTTCACCCCAACAACGGTCTACTTGGATGGCGACTTGTTGATTATTGCCTTTAACTATTAAGACACTACTCGCATCTATGGCTGGGCGAGTCTCTAATTCTGGGTTATCGTAGCGGGGACAATTAAACTCGAAATATCGACCGAGGCGAATCAGTGGTAATGTAGCATCTTGCCAATTAATTACTTCGCTATCTGCTATTGATAATACTTGCTCGTTTGGCAGTAAAAATATTTCGGAAATGACTTCTGTGGGAAATGCCAATAACATTTTATTGCTTTCTACTAGCAGGACTCGCGCTACGGAAAGTGTAAATGGTACTGACAAAGTAAAGGTTGTGCCAACTCCTAACTCAGTGTCTACTGTAATATCTCCACGCACTGATTTGAGGTTATTACGCACTATATCCATGCCGACACCTCGACCAGATAAGGCGGTTACTTGGTCGGAAGTGGTAAATCCTGGTTCAAAAATTATTGATAATAGTTCTTCTTCACTAGCATTAGCTACTAAAGCGGCATCTAAACCCATTGCTACGGCACGGGAGCGAATTTTTTCTACAGAAATTCCCCGACCATCATCGCGCATAGTAATAATGGTGCGATTACTGCGATGGGTAGCTGTAATTTCAATTAATCCTTGTTCTGGTTTACCCAACTCACGGCGAGTATGAGGGTCTTCAATACCATGATCAAAAGCATTTCTTAATAAGTGCATTATCGGCTCATTTAAAGCTTCTAAAATGCTGCGTTCAATTAAAGTTTTGCCACCTTCAACTTGCAAATGAACATTCTTTCCATACTCAACATTTAGGTCACGCAAGGCTCTAGGAAAACGCTCGACTAAATCTGATAGTGGACGCATCCGAATGTGAGTAAGTTTTGTTTGTAATTGTTTGGATGTTTTATTGAGTTTACGAGCTATTTGATCTGTATCGTCAACGCTTAATTGAATGTCTGTGGAGACTTCCTGGACTTGGATAATGGTTTCCGTAACTTCTTGCGATCGCAGGTTTAATTTGCTATGACGCTCCAGTTCTAATGTATCAAATTCTGGGATATTTTCAACATTGTTTGCTTCTAGCGATAGCGAAGCGCTCCGTAGGAATCGCCCGCTATTTGTCTTAGTAATTTTATCATAAGCTGTACGTAATTCATGGTTTTCTCGGTCGAGTGTTTGCACTCGCTGATTGAGGCTACGCACGAGGTTGCGTAATTTTTCCAGTTGGGAATTTAAGCCATTGCGCTGGACGGTAAGTTCCCCAAACAAATCGTTAATTTGCTCAAGTTGTTGACTAGGCACGCGCACAGTATTTTCTGATGTTTCCCGGTCTTTACCAACAGTAATTTGCTCATCTGTGGTGGTGATTTCTGGATAAACTACTGTACTTACTTCAGGAATACTGGCAAATGTTAAATCATCAGTAACTTCTGCATCTTCAATAAATTCGGCTATGGTAGATGCTGTTGTCTGTGGTGGATTAGGTATGTAATTTACTGGTGCATCTAAATCAAGTTTTGTCGGTAGACTATCTCGTTGATTTGTTAAAATCAGAGCTTGCGATCGCCGCCATGATTGTAATGCTAACTGAGCAACTTCGGTCAGGCGATCGCTGCTCACATTGGCGATATGATGCCCTATAGATTCACAAAGACTCGTAAAGGCTGGTAATTGCAGCATTTCCCCCAAACCGCCCAATTCAGCCGCCATAATAGCTACTTCCTCTTGTAGACAAGGCTGGGCGCTATCTGCCAATACCGACTCTAGACGCTGCAAACATCCTTCCACTTCGCTCTCAAACAGCATAGGGACAATATCTTGCCCATCTTCTGGCGATAACATAGTAGAAGCATCTTCAGGGGTGGGTTCACCCAGGCGATCGCGCAGTTCATCAAATACTGGGTAACAAAAGCTACTCAACCACTGTTCTTCGATCTCATTTCCTTGTGATAGTGATTCGACTATCTGCCGCAACCAGTCAACACCAGAAAGTAGTAAACTTTGTAACTGCGTGTCAATCTCGCGAGAATTTTTGCGGGTTTTTAAGACTTTAAAAGAATCTTCCAGACGGTGAGCTAAATCACTGAGCGTCCGAAATCCCATCATCCCAGCGCCGCCTTTGATAGAATGAGCCGCGCGCAGTGCAGCGTTAATTCTATCTAAATCGATGCGGTTACTGCTATCAATTTCTAGCAAAACCGCTTCTAGAACATTTAGGTAATCTCTCGCTTCTTCCAGAAATTGCATCTGGATTTCCAGTTCTTTATCCTTTGACATAGTGTTTATTATTTAGTCATTACTCGTTGGTGGGTAATAAATTACAAATAACTTGTTTAACTAACTTTGAAAGTTTCCATAGTTTCTTGTAACTGCTGGGAAATCTCCACCGTTTGATGCAGAGATTTGGAAACCACAGATGAAGAATCACTGGTACGTTGTGAAATAGCCGCGATATCTTGCATCAATTCACTAACAGCTTGGGATGTTTGTAACTGAGATGCAGTTACAGTAGAAATCGACTGGACCAAAAAATCTATTTGTTGCGATACGTACAAAATTTCACTCAGGCTTTGCTTGGCCTCCTCTACAATCTGAGTACCTTGCAGCACTTGGGAAGTTCCTATTTCCATAGCTTGCACCACTTCGCTGGTTTCTCGTTGAATATTCTCAACAATTTGCTCAATTTCTTGAGTAGCTGAGGCGCTACGGAGGGCTAATTCACCCACTTCTTCCGCAACAATAGCAAAACCTTGTCCTTCTTCACCAGCGCGGGCGGCTTCAATACTGGCGTTAATGGCGAGTAAGTTGGTTTGGGTGGCGATTTGGTTAATTAAGGACACCACACGCGAAATTTGTTGAGAAGATTCTCCTAGCCGTTTGACTTTCTTCGTAGTGTCATCCACGGTTTCCTGTAAACCCAGAATATTCTGCACTGTCAAATCCATTGCTTGTCCACTCTTCGTAGCCGTTTGGGCAGCATTATTGGCAATAATTGCCGCTTTTTGGGCGTTTTCCGTGACACTTTTCATAAAGTTAGTCATTTGGTCAACAGCGTCTAGGGTGCGGTTGATTTCAGCAGCTTGAGTAATTGCATCCTCAGCTAGTTGGCTAATTGCGGCTTCGTTAGCACCAATTGCGCCATTGACTTGGGTAGCAGCTTGTTTAACTTGGGTGACAATATCTCTGAGATTTTCGACTATGGAATTAAAAAAGTCCGCCACAGTGCCAATTTCTCCAGCCGTCACATCTGCGCGGACTGTCAAATCACCTCTAGCAGCACCTTCTACCTGACTGAGGAGTTCTAGGAGTTGTATTTGCAATGTTTGGTCAGAACTTTGTTCCCCAGAATTTCTGACTGTTTGTTGTTTCGCTAACACCTGTAATTGGACAGCTATTTGGTTGAAATTGTCACTGATTTTCCCTAATTCATCTGAATTTGCTATTTCCCAACGGGTATCAAATTCACCTTGAGCTAGCTTTGATAAAGCGGTAGCCGCATTTAAAATTGGTTGCGTACTCAGCTTGGCTATCCAAAGTGCGATCGCAGCGGCAATTAATGCTAATAGTAATGTAGCGATGGCTATTGTTTGTAATAATTGTCTTTGAGGTGCAAAAGCAATTGCTGTATCCGTGGTCAAAAGTAATTGCCAGTTTAAATCAGGTAAGCCGTCCAGTTTTGGGGATGCAACATAACTGATTAACTCTGGCTTTTGATTAATTCTGTGAATTGCTGTAAAACTATCTGTATTATTGCTTGTTTTGAGATTAGCTAAACCGGGATATTCAGCCCCTAACAATTCTGTTTTTGGACTGAGAAAAACTTTTTCGGAACTGTCGAGTAAATAATATTGACTGCCATTAACTGTATAATTCTGAGTCACCTCGGCTAAAGATTGTACAGGCATAGTGGCGCTAACTACAGCGATAGTTTGACCTGTGATTGAATCTTTAATGGGTGCAACAATCTTAATGACTGAGTTTTCTGGCTGACTAATAACAGGAGCATCTTTTTGCAGAATCTCCCGAAAATCTACCGCATTTTCGGCATTATCTAGAGATTCACCTGTAGATTGAACAATTAATTTTCCAGCAGGATCAAAGATGGCGATCCTGTTATAAGCTTTGTGAGTATTGACAAAGCTATTTAAAAATACTTGCTTGTCGGCAGTAGTCGTATTTTTTCTGGTATTTGTAAACAATGGTGAATTGGAGATGATTTGAATATCTTCATATTGCCGCAACATTAAGCGGTTAATTTGCTCTGTTAATCTGGTCGCTGTCGTTGCATGAGATTGGTTAATTTGTTTCCGCATCGATTTATGAGCCAAGCTATAAGCGATCGCACCCATGCCAAATATTGGTAAAGTGGTGATAGCGATCGCTAAAATTGCCGCTTTCGTGCCTAAACTGAGTCGTTGAATATATCCCACCACATAATTCCAGTGATAATTATTAGCCGTTTCTATATTATACTTACTTGGTAGTTCTACCTGACTACCAGGATTTTTCGGGGATGAAGTCAAAAATGCCGGATTTTGAGATTCCTTACTCTTAGCTTGATTACTGCGATTAAACATACCGTAATTTGATGTAATAGGTAAATAAAAATACTAATAATCTCACTTTTATTAGCACCTAATTACTTTGAAAAATAGGAGAATACACAAGAGATTGTGCATCTAAAACCAGCAATGTTTCTTCTGACTGAACAACACAGCCGCGTAAATAAGGCACTAAACTCGATGCTACTTGTCCCACAGGAGACTGAATATCATCAGACATAAATTTAGTTACACCTTTGATTTCATGAACAACTAAGCCTAAAAGCAGAGACTCTACCTGAATCACAATAATATTATATTGCCTAATTCTACTATCTAAAAATTCTAAATTCAGCATTTTTGGCAAATCAATTGCCCAAATTATCCGACTCCGCCAATTCATTAACCCTAATACACAAGGCAGCATATTTGGCATCGAAGTGACAGACTCAACTGGCAAAATCACTGCTTCTTGCGTATGATTCATGGATACAATAGCAGTAGTTTGTTGATTTAATCTAAACTTGAGATAGCTATTTACACAATTCTTTTGACTTGGTTGTTGAGCAACTAAAATTTCAAAATTATTCATTGTTTAAAACACCACTGATTTAATCGCACGCAATAGCTGTTCGCGTGTATATGGCTTAGTCAGGTAGGCATCAGCACCTTGTTTCATTGCCCATAATCTGTCGATTTCTTGATTTTTGGAACTGCAAATAACTATTGGTACTTTTTGAGTTATCGGATTTTTTTTCAGGGAACGGCACAACTCAAATCCACTCATTCCAGGCATGACTACATCAGTAACAATTGCATCAGGCTGTTCTGATACAACTTTCTCTAAAGCTTCTTTTGCACTAGCAGCCTTAATTACCTTGCAACCACTATCTTTAAGATAATAGCTCATCAGTTCCAATTCGCTGGGTGAATCTTCTACAATTAAAACTTTGCCAACCAAGGTAACACTCATCCTGCAATCTCCTGCAAAAATAAATTCTCTATTCATCAAACTGATTTATTCTGCTAGATGTGGCTAAATTAATCAAGGTATTTAAACACTATTTTGAGTAAATCTGCTTGTGTAAAAGGTTTAGTCAAATACCCTGATGATCTGACCATTTTGGCTTTGGCTCTGTCGATAAATCCTGTTCTGCCTGTCACCATAATAATGGGTACATTCTTAAAAGCTGAATGCCTTCTTAATAAAGAACACAATTCATAGCCGTCCAAATTGGGCATTTCCACGTCGAGTAAAATTAGGTCTGGTTTACTGCGAAGAGTTTGCATTAATGCTTTAACAGGATCATTGATTGTGACAACTGCAAATGTCTTACCATCCAAGAAAAGTTTGATAGAATTCAACACTGTTTGACTATCATCAATACAGGCAATTGTATAGTGATTTTTTTTCAATGCCGGCTGAGATTTTTTTGTATTCCTATTTTCAGCAGTCTTCAAGTGGTTTGGTGGAGAATTTGGAAATTGAGACTGAATTTGAGGTGAATTTTTGGCAGGTAACACACTCTGACCCACTTGAACTTGTGACTGGATATTTTGCGGCTGTCGTAACTGCTTGTGACAGTATTCAACTAATAACCGCAAGTCTAAATGGCAGAACTTGGGTAATTCATCCCAGGAAGTTTCCAGAGAAAATTCATAATTTCCTTCTTTTAAGACCAGAAATGTTTCTAATACTTCTTTCGCTAATTCATATATCAGGGTTTCTGCTTGTGCGGGGGTAATATGTTCCTGATTTATTAACCAGCAAATTGCTTGATAATCTGCATATTGCATAGACTGATGTTCATTTTTCGGTTCAAACATCAACCGCATTTGCACGCGAGTGGCGCTGTTAAGAGTCGGAATTTCTTGACTTAATCGCTGTAAGTGATGGTCAAGACGCTCAAACAGTCTATCGGAATAAGAGGCGTAAGTCAGTTTACCGTCTTCTATATTAATTGACCAAGAAGCCGTTTTAGTAAATACGCGTAAGCAACCAGTAGCATGGCGGCTAGTTAGTTGTGCTAATAGAGATAAGGGATGTAATTTCTGGGGTAACCAGTAGCCAGTTAGGGGAGTTGTACTCATTTTGCTTTTACTTCTTCAGCTAAATTTATACAGTAGCTGCGCCATATTTTCCAACAAATTTTCATTGTTAGCTTTTTGTAGTATCAAATACAAAAGTTTCACGACGGGATTTGTGGTTAAATTCAATGAAAATAGGGTCTTTCTGATGATCACATTTCGGGAATTAGTAAGTCAACGTAAATTTACTTACTTGTATTGAGATTGCCAGATATATTTGGCGAATCAGCCCAGAAAAAAGCAAGGACAAATTAAGCCGCTTTCTTTTAAGTGATAATTATGTAAATAATACTGCTAAATTAACAAAATTCAACGCCAGCTTTCTCTGTATTTATACGTAAATATAGCGAGACAGGAGCGAGAAACTAATGGAAGTCGCAGCAACACAGATTTTAAATTAATATGCAAAATTAAACCCCCAGGCGTTTTTCCTGGAGGTTAATCATAGTTTCAGAAGTGCGGATGAAAGGACTTGAACCTTCACTCCTTTCGGAACTAGAACCTAAATCTAGCGCGTCTGCCAATTTCGCCACATCCGCATCAGTTTTTAATATTAGCACAGAAAATATTATATGGGAATAGGAAAGGGAAAAATAACTTTCCCCATACCCAATTCACCTACATTACCGCCACACGAGGCAAACGATGCTTAAAGCCGCAGAGAATTTCCCAAGAAATCGTATTTAATTTTTCTGCCCAATCGTTAGCTGAAATTTTTTCTCTGCCTTGTTCACCAAGTAGGGTGACTATTTCCCCTTCTTGTAAATCTGGAATAGCACTGACATCGAGCATCAACTGATCCATAGTAATTGTGCCAACTTGTGGCACGCGCTGACCACGAATTAAAACTTGCATTTTCTGGGAAAGATTACGCGGAACCCCATCAGCGTAACCAATACTAATCACAGCCAGGCGCATTTCTTGGGGTGCAATAAATTGTTGACCGTAACTTACCCCAGTGCCGGCGGCTATGGTTTTGACTTGAGTCACTCGCGTTTTCAGTTGCAAAACAGGCTTGAGACTAACTGCATTTTGTAAATGAGTCGCAGGATAAAGTCCGTAAATAGCCAAACCGGCGCGTACAATGTCGTAATGTAAGGCGCGATTGGTGAGAGTGGCGGCAGAGTTGGCTAAATGCAAGCATGGTGGATTGATGCCTATGCTTTTAACTTGTGCGATCGCCTGTTCAAATCGTCTATGCTGTTCTTGCATGAGACTGGTGTCAAGATCATCTGCTGTCGCCAAGTGGGAATAAATGCTGGCAATTTCAAGATGAGGCAAATTCTGGACTAACTGCACAAACTCCACAGCGTCTTGCCAGTTCGTTCCCAACCTCGACATTCCCGTATCTAATTTAATGTGTACGGGTAAAGGAGAACCATTATTGATAGTTTCTAAAATATTGGAAAAAATCAGCGCTTGTTTGGGACTGCACAAAGTTGGCTGGAGTTTCCAGTGAGAGATCGCCTGAATTTGCTCTGGCGTGTAGGTTGCACCTAAAATCAAAATAGGAGCTTTTATTCCAGCCTCCCGTAATTGAATCCCCTCTGGAACTGTAGCGACTCCCAACCAACCTGCTCCCGATTGTACTGCTGTTTGAGCAACTGTCACCGCGCCATGTCCATAAGCATCAGCTTTGACCACAGCCATTAACTGGGTATTTGGCGATAAAAATCTAACTAATTGCTGGATATTATGAGATAACGCCCCTAAATCAATTTCCACCCAAGCTCGTTGCGAGAACCAAGCATAGGTATCACGATCCTGATTATCAGCAAAACTAGGGGTTTGGTTACGACTTAACATTGCACTTCACTCCTATCACACCACTGCAAAACTTCCAGATTATTTAATTATTCTGCTTTGCTAGCCTCAAAGCCATATCAATATTAATCAGCAAAGTTTACCGTTGATCCGGTCGTTCATACAAAATGGTGCGAATTTTGAGTTATGGGTTTCAAATAAAAAAATCCTTGATCACCCTACGCAAAAACCCCTCCAAGTCCCATAAATCTGTGTCTGGAGTATGCTCTAGCTGTGGTGAAATTGTCAAGAAAACGCTATCCACTCGAACCCACGTTTGTAAATGTGGATGTGTCATGGATAGAGATGAAAACGCAGCCAGAATAATCCTTAGTCGAGGATTGGGTACGGTAGGGCATACTGGAACCTTTGCACTAGATGCAAGCAACGCTTGGGGAGATGAAACCTCTACTCTTGTTGGTGAAAACCTGCATGAGCAAGTTATGTCTTATATCCAAGAATCCCCGTGCGTTCACGCCGGGGAGTGTCAATCTCATCTCCCCACAAGGGTAGATTCGTGTTAATATATGTAAAACTAATACCTCGAGCGCTAACCAATGGGGAAGGTTTTAGTCCTAAACGCGTCTTACGAACCGCTCAACATCACCAGTTGGCGGCGGGCTGCGATTCTGCTCATTAAAGGCAAAGCAGAACGCATTGAGCATAACGGCAAATTTCTGTATACAGATTTTCCGTTACCGACAGTAATTCGGTTGCGCCATTATGTGCGCGTTCCGTACAAAGAAATTCCTCTCACTCGCCGAAATATCTTGCACCGTGACAGTCACTCTTGTCAATACTGCGGTTATACCGGGGATGAGTTGACGTTAGACCATGTTATACCGCGATCGCGCCGAGGGGGTGATACCTGGGAAAATATCGTTACAGCTTGCGTCCGTTGCAATGTCAAGAAAGGGAACCGCACACCTTACGAAGCCCACATGCCTTTGCGTCATCCCCCACGCCAACCTTACAGTAGCCTTTATTTTGAGGTCAGCAAACATCTCAAGAGCGGACTGCATAACGAGTGGCAAAAATATGTAATCGGTCTTTGACGCTGAAGGAATAATTATTAAAAGCCAAAGCAATTATCGCCTGTGATCGGTGTTAAATTTTTGTGCTGATTCAAATAGCCCGGCATCAGCCGGAGGTTATCTTGATCGTCAAAGCTCATCTTTGGCTTTAATAAATTTGTACTACAGATAATCTAGGATGTTTGGCGGCATCTGGTAGATCATCATGGCAAATTGTTGAGCCAAACGATGCCTAAGCCTTTTATCCTAGCGCACAATATTGTAAAATAACTAAGTCAGTGGGAAATATTCCCGTACAATCAGGAATATGCTCCAAAACCCTTCTGGTCGTAAAAAATACCAAGCAAGTTTAGTTAAAAGTCATATTTGAAACTAGAAATCTTGATCTTCGCTTTGCAGAGGCAATTGGGAGATATTAGCAGATTTCTAACTAATTTGATTGACAGAAAATAGACCCAGATAAGTATGCCAAAAACCCTATATTTTTGCGAAGATCAGAATATGTCTCAAAATCAGTTCAGTGTTAATTGTATTAATTCTTAACAAATCAATGGAGGCTCGCACTTATCAAGATGTCCCCTATGCAATTGAATTCTTCCTTGAAGCAATCAGAAAGTTTTTTATTAACCACAGAACCTAGCCCAGAGGATGCGGAGATAGATCAAGAAGCAGTGGAAATTACACTCACCAAGCCATCCTTACCATCATCTAACGGCGGCGGAAAAAATGGTAAATATGTCGGTCAACGGGGAAATTCCGTGGCTTTTCAGAAGTCGGAAGAACTGCAAAAAACCCTTTTAGCACACCGACATGAGCGACATCTAGTAATTTTACAGGATTTTCCCGACCCTGATGCTCTGTCTTGCGCTTGGACTTACCAGTTAATTGTGCAGCAATATGATATCAAATGCGAAATTATTTATGCTGGTACGCTGAGTCATCAAGAAAACATTGCCTTAGTGAAGCTGACTGGACTACCAGCCCAGCGCTGGACATCACAAGTCCTCAAAAGTAAAGACTTGTCATCTTATCAAGGCTGCATTTTAATTGATAACCAGGGAACTACAAGTCAATTAATGACAGCCGTGCAGCAGGCAGGAATACCCATAATTGCCGTCATTGACCATCATACCTTACAGGCGGAACATAAGTCAGAGTTTGTTGACGTTCGTCCTGATGTGCGAGCCACCTCAACAATTTTTACTCAGTATCTGCAATCAGGGTTACTGACCTTAGATAGCAGCATCAGCCAACACGTCAAATGTGCTACGGCTTTGATGCATGGGTTGCGGTCAGATACGAATCGGCTGATGCAAGCCCAAGAAGAAGATTTCATGGCGGCTGCATATCTGAGCCGATTTTATGATGCTCAACTGCTGAACGCCATTTTACAGGCAAATCGTTCTAAGCGGGTGATGGATGTGATCGAGCGATCGCTAAAAAACCGCATCGTGCAGAATAACTTTTCCATTGCTGGCGTTGGTTATCTCCGCTACGAAGACCGGGATGCGATTCCCCAAGCAGCCGATTTCCTGGTGACAGAAGAAAACGTGCATACAGCAGTAGTTTACGGTATTGTTCATGACGAAGACGAGCTAGAAGTAGTTATTGGCTCCCTCCGCACCGCTAAACTCACCCTTGACCCTGATGAGTTCATCAAAGAAGCCTTTGGGCAAGATAGCACAGGGCGATTTTTTGGTGGTGGACGTACAGGCGCAGGCGGCTTTGAAATTCCGATGGGTTTCTTGTCTGGTAGTAACGAAAATTCCGCCTATGCAAAAATGAAATGGGAAGTCTATGATTCTCAAATCAAGCAAAAGCTACTAAAGTTGGTCAGTCCTAAAGATAACCCAATTCAGTCTGAGTAGACGTTGCCTTCTGAGGACAAAGAATTCTAGGTCAATCAATTTTGGATTTACGATTTTGGATTTTGGATTTACTCCACACTTTAGTGTATAGCTCTGAGGATTTTAGATTGGCGTTAGCGAAGCGTACGCAGCGCAGCGAGTATTTTGGATTAATTACGCCATGAAGGGGCGGAGCTTGTACCGAAAATTCCCAATCCCAAATCCCAAATCCAAAATCTAAAATTTTTACCTTGATTCAGTAGGGGTTGAGTAATGTTAAACCCCTGCTGATGAGTTTGACTTTCAGCTAAAAAATACATACTTTGGCAGTGAATTCTTAACTAAAAATGCGAAGAAAAAACGCCATGAAAACTATACACCCGGAACTATTACAAAGCTTGTATGAGCAAGATTTTTATGCTTGGGTAGAGCAGACCGCAGAGCTTTTAAAATCGCAGCACTGGGACACCCTAGATTTAGAACACTTAATTGAGGAAGTAGTGGACTTGGGGAAAAGTCAGCAAAGGGCGTTGCAGAGTTCATTGCGGTTAGTATTGTCGCATTTGCTAAAGTGGAAGCATCAACCCAAATTGCGTAGCCATAGCTGGCAAGTGACTATTACCCGTGAACGACTGAATTTAGATGAAGTATTAGCAGAAAGTCCCAGTTTGAGCCGTTTTTTAAATGATGCTGAATGGATAAATGCGACTTATCAAAGAGCGCGTCGAGAAGCAATGGTAGAAACAGCTTTATCAGGGGAAAATTTTCCGATGGTTTGTCCCTTTTGTGTCGATGAAATTTTAGACTTAGATTTTTATCCTAGTGTTGACGAATAATTCTAAATTATTAAAGATTTAAACCTATGATCAATTTATAATAACATTAAAAATATGGAATTATACTTAATTCGTCATGGTATAGCCGAAGAGAAGCAACCAGACATTAAGAAAGATGAAGAGCGATCGCTTACAAAAGAAGGACGACAAAAAACCGAAAAAGTTGCCCACAGAATTAAACAACTAGGTTTGCAGTTTGAGGTCATTGTCACCAGTCCCTTAGTCCGCGCCCGCCAAACGGCGGAAATCTTCGTAGCAGCCGGACTGAGTACACAATGGGAAGAATCCCCTCATCTTGCCCCTAATGGTCAGATTTCGCCTTGGCTAAAATATTGGTTAGAACCGAAAAATTATGCCCAAAATACCCAAATTGCCCTGGTAGGACATGAACCTTGTCTAAGCAATTGGGCAGAAATTCTGCTTTGGGGAGAGGTCAAAAACAGTTTAGTCTTGAAAAAAGCAGGTATGATCGGGATAAAACTACCAGAAATAGGTTCACCTCTGGGTCGTAGTCAAATGTTTTGGTTGACACCGCCCAAGTACCTGCTGTGACAGCTTTTCAACATTTTGACAAAAAGTGTTGTGACGTAGGCTACTGTTATAGCGACAAGAATTTCTGGTAAGTTAGCGTCATCAGATATGTCAAAAAGTAAATGGTGTTGCCATGATGGTGTGCGAATATAAGCCTGGTTTAGAAGGCATTCCCGCCGCCCAATCAAGTATTAGTCATGTTGATGGGCAGAAGGGAATTCTAGAATATCGTGGCATCCGGATTGAGGAATTAGCAGAAAAAAGTTCATTTCTGGAAACTGCTTATCTCTTAATCTGGGGTGAACTGCCAAGTCAAGAAGAATTGGAAGCATTTGAGCATGAGGTTCGCTACCACAGGCGGATAAAATACCGCATTCGGGACATGATGAAATGCTTTCCAGAAAGCGGTCACCCGATGGATGCGCTGCAAGCCTCAGCTGCGGCATTAGGCTTGTTTTATTCGCGCCGGGACTTACACAACCCTGCTTACATTCGGGATGCCGTAGTGCGCTTGTTAGCGACCATTCCCACAATGGTAGCGGCATTCCAGTTAATGCGAAAAGGCAACGACCCCGTTAGGCCTCGTGATGACTTAGACTACGCAGCCAACTTTCTCTATATGCTCAACGAGAAAGAACCAGATCCTTTGGCTGCCAAAATCTTTGACATCTGCTTGATTCTTCATGTCGAGCATACAATGAATGCTTCTACCTTCAGTGCGAGGGTAACGGCTTCCACCTTAACAGACCCCTACGCTGTAGTTGCTAGTGCCGTAGGAACTCTAGGCGGTCCCCTGCACGGTGGAGCTAATGAAGAAGTGATTCAGATGTTGGAAGAAATTGGCACAGTCGCAAACGTGCGTCCTTATGTAGAAGACCTGCTGCAACGCAAAGCCAAGATTATGGGCTTTGGACACCGTGTCTATAAAGTCAAAGATCCACGAGCTACAGTCTTACAAAACCTAGCAGAGCAATTGTTTGCCAAGTTTGGGCATGATAAGTATTATGACATTGCCCTAGAAATGGAACAGGTAGTAGCAGAAAAACTGTCTGGCAAAGGGATTTATCCCAATGTTGACTTTTATTCAGGTTTGGTGTATAGGAAAATGGGGATTCCTACAGACTTGTTTACACCAATATTTGCGATCGCTCGTGTTGCAGGTTGGCTAGCTCATTGGAAAGAACAACTAGCAGAAAACCGCATATTCCGACCCACCCAGATTTACAACGGTAAACATGAGGTTACTTATCTCCCCATCGATCAACGTTAACTGGCAGCTTGATTGTTAGTAACACTCATCCCCAGTTATTAACTAGATAACCGTTGCCACAAGGTCGGCGGAGGTTTTTTCATGCTTTGTGAGGCGAGACTGAAGGAATCAGGAAGATGTGCCTCCTGCGCCCAATACTTCTCGGATAAAGCAAACCTCACCCCCCTAGCTCCTTGTAGGAGAGGGACTAGGGGAGAGGTTAACAAAAGAAGTATTGCCCCTGCTTCCCTCACTTCCTCTTCTGGCCAAGCAACAGAAATCCCAATGCTGACCATAAGTAGAAGTTCTTGTATAGCTTCAAGGGCTGAAAACCATTGGACGATATACTAGGCATGGGAATTGGCACAAATCTATGGCTTCGCCACGCCAGCTATCAATCAAGCGTCTTCATCAAAGCATAAAAGTATGAATGATGAAGGATGAAGGAGCCGAATTTTATACTTTATAACTTCACACTTCATACTTCAGTTGACTTAAAGAGCAGAAACATGAACTCAGGAATTGACCTCCAAGGAACGTTTATTAAATCCGTCATGGATTTAGGCATACCAGCAGGGACAGCCAAAGCCTTATGGATGCCCTTGCCAATGATACTGATGCTCATTGGAGCAACAGTGGGGGTACTAGTCTGTGTTTGGTTAGAACGGAAGATTTCGGCATCAGTACAGCAGCGCATTGGTCCAGAATTTATTGGACCTTTTGGTTTACTAGCTCCAGTCGCCGATGGTCTCAAGCTGGTATTTAAAGAAGATATCGTACCAGCAAAAGCTGATGCGTGGCTATTTACCATCGGTCCCATTTTAGTCGTACTGCCAGTATTTCTGTCCTATTTGATTGTCCCCTTTGGACAGAATATTGTCATTACAAACGTGGGCATGGGAATTTTCTTGTGGATTGCGTTTTCTAGCATTGCCCCTATTGGGTTGTTAATGGCTGGCTACGCATCCAATAACAAATATTCCCTCATAGGTGGCTTGCGGGCTGCGGCTCAGTCTATTAGCTACGAAATTCCGCTATCCTTGAGCGTGTTAGCCGTCGTCATGATGTCTAACAGCCTCAGCACCATTGATATTGTCAACCAGCAATCTGGCTATGGTATTCTCGGTTGGAATATTTGGCGGCAACCAGTAGGGTTCCTAATTTTTTGGATAGCAGCCCTGGCTGAATGTGAACGCTTACCCTTTGACCTCCCGGAAGCGGAAGAAGAAATTGTCGCTGGTTATCAGACCGAATATTCAGGCATGAAATTCGCGCTGTTTTACCTCAGTTCCTACGTCAACCTAGTGCTTTCTGCTCTACTAGTAGCAGTTTTATACCTGGGTGGTTGGGACTTTCCCAATTCCAGTTAACGTCATAGCTAATTGGTTCGGAGTAAGTGAATTTAATCCCGTCTTGCAGGTAGCAACGGCTTCTTTGGGTATCGTCATGACCCTAATCAAAGCCTATTTGCTAGTGTTTATCGCCATCTTGTTGCGTTGGACAGTACCACGGGTGCGGATTGACCAATTGCTAGATTTAGGATGGAAGTTTTTGTTGCCACTGGCTTTGGTTAATCTTCTAGTCACCGCAGCCCTGAAACTTGCCTTTCCCTTCGCCTTTGGTGGATAAACCAATTTGAGATTTTAGATTGAATCTGAAATCTCAAATCCCAGATCCAGAATTGAAAAGAGAGAGAAAAACACTAAAAATGCTAAAGTTCCTCAAACAAGTTGGTGATTACGCCAAAGAAGCAGTACAAGCTGGACGTTACATTGGTCAAGGGTTAGCTGTAACTTTTGACCACATGCAGCGTCGCCCAGTCACCGTACAGTACCCCTACGAAAAACTGATTCCTGGCGAACGGTTTCGCGGCAGGATTCACTTTGAGTTTGATAAATGTATCGCCTGTGAAGTCTGTGTTCGGGTTTGTCCGATTAATTTGCCTGTAGTGGATTGGGAATTTGAGAAAGCCAACAAAAAGAAAAAGCTCAAACACTACAGCATTGACTTTGGAGTTTGCATCTTCTGTGGTAACTGTGTGGAATACTGCCCAACTAACTGTCTATCAATGACAGAAGAATATGAGCTATCCACTTATGATCGCCATGAATTGAACTATGACAACGTAGCCCTAGGTCGTCTGCCTTACAAAGTCACAAATGACCCAATGGTTACACCACTGCGCGAACTAGCTTACTTACCCAAGGGTGTCATGGAACCTCACGACCTGCCTGCTGATGCACCTCGTGCTGGTTCTCGTCCAGAAGACCTGGTAGAACAAACAGAAAAGACCAATGCCTAGCGCCGCTACGCGGAATTTAGACTTCAAATCCATCAAAAGCCGATTATATACACTTTTGACTTTTGACCCCTCGACTTCGCTCAGGGTAAACTTTTGACTTTTGACTTCCGCTTTGCGGTGCTAGTAGGTAATCGGTACTAACGATTACCAGTTAAGATTTATTGGAAATCAAAAAGGATCGGAAAAAGTGAATCTAGCCGAAGGAGTACAGTTTGTTGCGTTAGGCATATTAGGCGTGATGATGATTGGGGCAGCTTTAGGCGTAGTGCTGTTCTCGAACGTTGTCTATTCTGCCTTTATGCTGGGGGGCGTGTTTATCAGCATGGCGGGAATTTACCTGTTGCTGAATGGTGACTTTGTAGCAGCAGCACAGGTGCTGGTTTATGTTGGGGCAGTTAACGTGCTAATTTTGTTTGCCATTATGTTGGTGAACAAGCGGGAAGATTTTGCGCCATTTCCCAGTGCGGGGCTGCGGAAAGTCCTCACAGGGGTTGTCAGCCTGGGATTATTTGGCCTGTTGAGTGTGATGGTATTGGGGACTCCTTGGGCATACTCAACACCTGCTCTTGTAGCTCCAGAAAGTTCTATAGTTGTGATTGGTGAGCATTTCTTCACTGACTTTTTACTGCCTTTTGAACTGGCTTCAATTTTGTTGCTGATAGCGATGGTGGGAGCGATTATTTTGGCACGTCGCGAGTATTTGCCAGAACCAACAACACCCTCAGATTTGCCACAAACTGTTTTGACTTTGCCAGAACGCCCCAGAGACTTGGTATCGGCGGGTAGCGAAACCAAAGAGTAAAATTTGCGATATTATGCGAATCGCAAGTCAGAAGCCAGATTGTTTTGAGAAGGGATACGAGAATCCATGCAACTCCAGTATTTTTTATTACTAGCAGCAGCTTTGTTTTGTATTGGTATTTATGGTTTAATTACCAGTCGTAATGCCGTGCGGGTGTTGATGTCAATTGAGTTACTGCTGAATGCTGTTAATCTGAATTTAATGGCATTTTCCAACTTTCTCGATTCAACTTTAATTAAGGGTCAGGTATTCACAGTGTTTGTGATTACCGTGGCAGCTGCTGAAGCGGCGGTGGGTTTAGCCATTGTGCTGGCCATTTATCGCAACCGCGATACCGTCGATATGGAGCAGTTTAATCTCCTGAAGTGGTAATTGTGCGTGCAACTCAAGCAGGTAATCATTGCTTATAAAGCACGAGATTCCCAGAGTAAACGCTGGGCTGAACTTTGTGCTAAACAACTAGAAAAGCGCCATTGTCACGTGTTGATGGGGCCTAGTGGGCCAAAAGATAACCCTTACCCGGTGTTTTTGGCTTCTGCAACTCAACCCATTGATTTGGCTTTGGTACTCGGTGGTGACGGTACTGTTTTAACCAGTGCTAGACATTTAGCCCCTGCTGGTATACCCATTCTGGGTGTAAATATTGGCGGTCATCTGGGCTTTTTAACCGAGTCTGTAGATGAGTTTCAAGATACAGAGAAAGTTTGGGATCGACTATTTGAGGATCGCTATGCCATCCAGAGGCGGATGATGCTACAAGCGGCGGTGTATGAGGGTCAACGCACGAATTTGGAACCTGTGACTGAGCGCTACTTGGCTTTGAACGAATTTTGTGTGAAACCCGCTTCTGCTGACCGCATGATCACTTCTATTCTGGAAATGGAAATTGATAGTGAGGTAATCGATCAATATGTGGGGGATGGTTTGATTATTTCCACTCCCACTGGTTCTACTGGTTATACCGTTTCTGCTAATGGCCCCATTATCCACGATGGTATGGAGGCGGTTACCATCACTCCCATTTGTCCCATGAGTCTTTCTAGTCGCCCTCTAGTTTTACCTCCTGGTTCTGTGGTCAGCATCTGGCCTTTGGGAGACTATGATTTGAGTACAAAGCTGTGGATGGATGGGGTCTTATCTACGTCGATTTGGCCTGGACATCGGGTTGATGTGCGGATGGCTGATTGTCGGGCGAAGTTTATTATTTTGCGAGAGAACAATTCATATTATCAGACGCTGCGTGAGAAGCTGCTTTGGGCAGGTACAAGGGTTCGCTACAGTAATAATCACCGTAATTGATTTATTGGGTGTCTACCGAGCGCTTTTGCTGCAAGTTGTCTGTGAAATATACCAGCCCCCGGATATTTTCGGGGGTTTTTCCGCAGTTATGGCTATCAAAAATTAAACATCTGAATTTATCGGCGTTTATCGGCGGTTAATTCTTCTTATCTGAATCAGATTAGGTTATGCGGAACTTCGCTTTCGTTCCGAGTTGGTTGCGGTTTTCTCTGATCTTTTTGTTGGCAATGGGGATATTATTTCGCTTTGTCAATCTTGAAGGTAAAGTTTACTCTCATGATGAAACTTATACATCATTGCGAATTTCTGGCTACACAGTAGATGAAGTAAAACAGCAGATATTTAATGGTGGCGTAATTAGTAGAGAAGGTTTTGTTAGGTTCCAAAGTCCTGATCGAGAAAAAGGCTTTAGTGGCACAATTATGTCTCTAGCAACGGAAAACCCACAACATCCACCGCTTTATTATTTAATAGCTAGATTATGGGTGCAAATATTTGGGAATTCAGTCACCGTAATTAGAAGTTTATCTGCTGTGATCAGCTTGTTCGTGTTTCCGTGTGTTTATTGGCTATGCCGAGAATTATTTCAGGTGCCATTCTCAGTACCTTGGTTAGCGATCGCTCTGATGGCAATCTCTCCTATCTATATACTTTACGCTCAAGAAGCACAAGCAGATAGTCTGTGGTTAGTAACCATCATAGTATGCAGCGCGTCACTTTTGCGCGCTATGCGGATGGAATCAACAGAGCATCATGAATTAGCACAAGGACAGCAAATTCCAGACCGTTTTGCGATCTGGGGAATTTACGTAGTAACTTTGACGGTTAGTCTTTACACAAGTTTATTGAGTGTTCTTGTAGCTGTATTTCAGGGAATTTATGTAATTACAGCTACAAAGTTTCAACTAACTGAAACAGTTAGAGCTTATTTAATAGCGTCATCTTTGGGTTTTTTAGCCTTCATGCCTTGGATGATGATTGTAATAGCCAATTCCTTGGAATTTCTGATATCAGCAGATGTCATCAAAAACGAGACACCCCTGATGCCTTTAAATCCCCCTTGGCTAATGCAGGTAAGTCGGATTTTTTTTGATTTGAATCTTAGCTTAGAAAACCTTCTGGGCTATTTAATTTCATCAATTTTCTTACTCCTAGTGGGATATGCAATGTATTTTCTCTGTCGAACAACTAATTATAAAGTCTGGTTGTTTATTATGACATTGATCATAGTACCAGTTATCGCTAAATTAGTGCCAAATTTATTTTGTGAAAGCATAGTTTTAAATTCACAACAAAATTTAATATCTGCTTATTTAGGGATTCAACTTGCTGTGGCTTATCTACTAACTACGCAAATACATAACCACATTGGATTACGCCGCAGAATTTGGCAAGTGATTTTGGGATTGATTATTGTTTGTGGGCTTGTTTCTTCTAGGGTAAGCTACGCATCTGAGACTTGGTGGAATAAGGGAATTAGCTATGGTAATCCACAAGTTGCTAAGACTATTAATGAGGCTGAGAAACCACTTTTAATTAGTGATGCTGAAGGAATTAATTATGGAAACGTTTTTTCTTTGAGTTATCTTGTACAGCCAAAAGTACGATTTCAATTAGTAAAAAATCAAGATATTCCTGATATCCCTGCTGGTTTTACTGACATTTTTTTACTCAATCCTTCAGATACTTGGCGCGGTGAATTAGAAACTAGATATAAATCTACAAGCAATGTGGTTTATAGTAACAATGATTATTTGCTGTGGAAATTAGCTAACCCTATTTGATTTGCAAATACTGATAACCTAAAATAAAATACTCGATTTAGGGAATCTGCGGCATTCAATGTCGAGTGCGATCGCCACAGAAAATACTGTATAAATAAATTTGAGGATGTGAAAGCTATGAAGTTCCAGCATTTAGTAATTCTGGGTATCGTTACCATAATCAGCGTCGGCTGTGCAACAGAGGTAACTTCAAATAAAACAGATACTCAAACGCCAACTGCAACAACCTTAGCCAGTCCAGTTGCTGAGGCTAGAAATTTTCAGGCTGCGGAACATCCAACTCAGGGAAAAGTCAGTGTAATTACTGAAGCTAGTAAACCTTACCTGGAGTTTGATCAAAATTTCAAAACTGATAATGGCCCTGACTTATTTGTAATTTTGCATCGTTCTGCAACTCCACCAGTCTCTGGTATTCAAGAAAAAGATTATGTGAGTATTGCGGCGCTACAAAAGATCAATGGTACTCAACGTTACGCTTTACCTGATAATGTGAATTTGGCAGATTTCAAATCTGTAGCGATATGGTGTCGCCAATTCAATACTACTTTTGGCTACGCCAGTTTATAAAGGTCAAAAGTAAAAGACAAAAGAAAAATTATGGCTCTTTTGTCTTTTAAATTACCGATAATTTAGGAAAATTGTCTTAGAGGTTGTTTAAAAAGTCTAATTTTTTACCGCCATTTTTCCGCCTAGCGGTGGGTTGTTTTCCTACTAACTATGAGGATATTTTAAGAAATCTCAATAATAAATTCTGAACCTCCTTCAGCGCAGTCATGGTAAGTTAAAGTACCTTGATGAAATTCAGTGAGGATTTGATAGCTGGTAAATAAACCTAATCCCACTCCTTTTCCTGGTTGTTTCGTCGTAAAAAACGGCTCAAATAAATGAGATTGATTTTCTGAAGCAACTCCTATACCATTGTCTTTAATACTAATTCTGATGTGCTGTTGCTCTGTTGTGGATATATTGAGCCAGATTGTCGGGTTAAATGAACTGTCAATAACTGAAGTAACTTTTGATTCTAAAGCCTGAATAGCATTTTGTAAAATACTTAGCAGAGCTTGATTTAATAAATTTGCTTGTCCTAAAATTTTGGGTGTATCTTGATAATTTTTGACAACTGAAATGTTGACTGCTCCGTTATTTAAAACAAGTTGATAACGTAGTATAGTCAGGACACTCTCCATACTTTCTTGAATATTGATGGGTTTAATACCTGATTCATCAAGACGGGAGAAAATATGCATAGCATTGATAACGGAACGAATCCGTTCTGCTCCCGTATTAATAGAGTTAATAATTCTTCTGAAATCTGTAATTAAAAAATCTAAATCAATATCTTCAATAAAGTTAATAATTTCTGGAGTTGCATCTGGAAAGGCATTTTGGTAAAGTGCAATTAGGGTAATTAGGTTTTCACTATATTCAGATGCAGGTTTGAGATTACCAACAATAAAACTGAGTGGGTTGTTAATTTCATGAGAAATTCCGGCTGTAATTTGAGAAGCGTTAACCAGTTTTTCTTTTTGAATGAGTGCAGCTTCGGTTTTCTGTAATTCTAGGAGCATACTTTGAATCTCCTGATTACGAGCCTGTAAATTTTTTTGTAATTGTTGCACCTTTAACTGAGTTTGGACTCTCACCAATATCTCTTCCAAATTAAATGGTTTAGTAATGTAGTCAATTCCTCCCGCTTCAAAAGCTAAAATTTTATCATTAATTTCATTACCAGCGCTCAAAAATATCACAGGAATTGCCGAAGTTTCTGGATTATTCTTCAGGTGTTGACAAACTTCATATCCTCCCATCCCTGGCATATTAATGTCTAAAAGTATTAAGTCAGGTGGTAATGAGTTCACTGATGTTAATGCTGCTTGTCCATTAATAGCTTTGCGGACTTGATAGTTATTTTTACATAAAAATTCCGATAAAAATTTAATGTTTTCTAATTTGTCATCAACAATTAAAATATCAGCAACAAATACTTGATGTTCTACAGAGATATCCATGATTTTTATGAGCAATTAAATGTTTGAGTGAGGGCGATAATTTTATCAAACTGATAGGTTTCAATTAATTGAGTGAGAGATGCAATTAATCCAGTTTGTTCATCAGGAATTTGAGCAACAAGATGCAGACTACTGCTATCATTGCCTTGGGCGGCAACCTTGTGTAATTGGGCAATCCAGCTAACTGGCATAATAGCTAAAGCAGCAGCATCCAAAACATAATCTGGGGATGGAGAAATTTTATTGACCGTAGTGGTTTTATAGACGTATTTTATTTGTAGATGTTTGGCAAGGACTTCTAAAATTTCTTCCCAAAGAAATGGTTTGCTGACAAAATCATCACAACCTGCGTCTAAACTTTCTTGCTTCTGTTCTGTAAAAGCGCTGGCTGTAAGGGCGATGATTTTTGTAGGGGTGATTTGCCCATTTTGATTGTTTAAATTTTGTGCTAAATTACGAATCTGCCGAGCCGCTTGATAACCATCGATGATCGGCATTTGCATATCCATAAAAATGAGGTGAGGTTGCCATTCTTGCCAAAGTGCGATGGCTTGTTCGCCATTTTCGGCTTCCTGGACTGCTAAACCTAAACGGCTTAAGATGTTACTCAAGAGCAAACGATTAGCCGAATTATCTTCAGCAATTAAAATGCGATATTTTGTTTGTCCTGAAGCAATACTGACTACATCAAGAGTGGGAGCAGATAATTGGGCAATGACAACGGCTTCTGGCAAATCAGCCTGGAGATGAAATCTGAAACAACTGCCTTTACCTAACTGACTTTCAACAGTAATTTCGCCTCCCATTAATTGCACAAATTTTTGACTAATTCGCAATCCTAAACCTGTTCCTTCTTTCGATTGCCGTCCAGAGCGTGTTTGCTGAAAAGCTTGAAATAAATTGCCAATTTCTTCTGAGGCAATTCCAGTTCCAGAGTCTTCAATTTCAAAAAATAAATTGTATAGCTGGGAAAATCCTGAGTTAGCAGTTTTTTCTAACTCTTGACACCTAGCTCGCAGAATTACCTGTCCTTTGTTAGTAAACTTGATGGCATTACCCAACAAATTGATCAGGACTTGACGCAGTTTGTTTTCATCAGCTTTGATGTATTGGGGTACAGTTGCATCACACTCGAAAATTAGTTGTAAGCCTTTAGAGATGGCTTTCTGTTCTAGCATTCCTGCTAAACTATGCAGCAAGTTATGCAGATCAAATTCTCCTAGATATAAAGTCAATCTTCCGGCTTCAATCTTGGACATTTCCAGCACACTATTAATTAGCCCCAGCAGATGTTCACCACTTTGGTTAATAATTTCTGTATACCTTTGATGTTCAGAGGACAAGGTGTGATCTCGCTGCATCAACTGGGTAAAACCCAAAATGGCGTTGAGTGGAGTCCGCAGTTCATGGCTCATATTTGCCAGAAACTCACTTTTGGCGAGATTAGCGGCATCAGCAGCTTCTTTAGCTCGTTTGAGTTCTTCGGCTTGTTCCTGGGTTTGGGCAAATAATTCTGCCTGTTGCACAGCTACCCCAAGTTGACTGCTAATTTGGGTAACAATCTGAATTTCTGGGTTTTGCCATTGTCGGGGGCTGCCGTTTTGGTAAACTGCCAACAAGCCCCAAAGGTGATGACCACAAAAGATGGGCGCAATAATATAAGCCCGTGCCTGTAATTGTTCTAAAAGCTCAAGATAACAGGTGTCAAATCCGGCTTGGTAGATGTCATTAACACAGCAATATCTATGTTCTTGGTGATATATTCCGCCGGCGTTATTTTGTAAGTAAGTATCACGGATTAATACTTCTGAATCGGTTAGTTGCGTAATTACACAGTTGTTCTGATCCACAGAAACCTCTGTGATTTTACTATTTTGGCTTAGTGGGGAAAGCACAGAATCCCAATTTAGGGAGACGGATTCGGCTACTAATTCGCCACTCCAATCGGGTTTAAAGCGATAAATCAAGACGCGATCGCATTCTACACCTTGGCGTAATTCCGCAGTGGTAGCCCGGAAAATCGATTCCAGATTGAGACTTTGACGCATTTGTTGGATGATATGGGTGGTGGCTTGTTCTCTCTCTGCCATTACCCTGATTGCGGCTTCTGTGGCTATTCGTTCTTGAATTCTGACTTCTAGGGTATGATTAACCTCCACAAGTTCAGCTGTGCGTTCTTCAACTCGAAATTCCAGTTCTTCATAAGCGCGGTGTTTTTCTTCTTCTGCCCATTTGCGTTGTAGTTCTGTAGAAGCCCGTGCGGCGAAGACTTGTAAGAGTGTTTTGGTGCGATCGCTTGTTTCCAGGGGTTTGACATCTACAATACACAGATTACCAATGACATTTTCATTGACATCCAGCAAGGGAACCCCGATGTAACTTTGTGCGCCCAATTTCTCTAGCAATGGGTTGTGGGGAAAAATGTCTTGCAATCCACTAGAATACGCACACAGCATATTATTCTGAATTACATGCTTACAGGGAGTGTTGATCAATTCATATTCAAAGTTCTCTCCCAGATGATCTACCTGCCAAAAATTAATACTCTCTACCTTTTGTAATGAGTCATCAATGGTTTTAAAAACGAACGCATAACTCACATCCAATGCCGTTGCCAGATTCTGCACTAGGGCTGGGAAAAAATCATCGCCAGTTACAGAAGCAGTACCGGCCACAATCATTTGTAGGGTTTCTTCTGTGCTTTGTCGTTCGGCGACTAGCTGTTCTAATTCTTGGTTAATGGCTTCTAGTTGTTCTGGCGATCGCATGGACAGAAATTGTGGTAAAAGTTCCATTAGCTGTAATGCAGTATAACAAGACACTAAAGCCGTGATAGCTCGTTCAATGCCTGATACCCAGTAATCTGGATGCCACAGAGTCCAAATATCCAGCAAGTGTCCTGTGCCACAGAGGATAATAAATCCGCCAAATAAAACAAATACTTTGGAGAAGGGCATATCCCCGCGCTTATTGACAAAGTAAATCAGCATGACTGGAATCGAGAAATAGGCGATCGCGATCAGTGCATCACTCACCAAATGTAATCCCACCAGAGGCTTTTGCCAAAGATAGCAATGCCCATGCGGTATATAGTTCTCAGAAGATAAAAAGTTATGTAATAATTCCGATCCTGTTTCCATATTTAAAATATTCAGCTTGATAATTGGCAGTAAATTTTAGGCAAACTTGACAAACGACAGCAGGGATCAGTATTAATGTTTGTCAATCATTAAAGCTGCTTCATCTTGCACCCTGAGCAAAAGCACTAGAGCTTTTAGTGAGGATTTTATACTTCTACATTGCTTAACATATTTGAATTTCTGGAATTGATTATTGCCTACGCACTGATTGGGGACTGATTTAATTTTTACACTAAAAATTATAACTTGCCAAAATTGATAGAAGTTTAAGCCCGCAACTTAACTATCCAAAATAGAAACTTATTTTAGAGGACGAAAAATACAGCAACAGCAGCATTCATGCGCCAAATTCCTCTGAAGGGACAACTTGCGCCAAATTCACCATTTTATATCTATCGCTTCCGACAGTTGGGTAAAATCCGGCTGTGACTGGGTGCGAGATTATTTAAGCACAAGTATAGAGATTGAAAAGAGCGATGTCTACGACGGGCTACGCCAACGCTCTCCTTGCTGCCACTAATAGGGCATTTGAGGATAATGCGATCGCCCACAGCCAGTCTTTGTAAAGAAATATTACGAAAATTACAAATCTTGCGTAAATAAAAAATATAAATTTGTGGAATAACTAGTAGCTAAAAAAGAATTTTTCAGCTACCAAATTACATCAATTTCGTAATAATTGCCATTCTTTAAGCAATGGTAATTATTACAAACTTTGAGACATAAACTACATTTTCTGGAGAAAAAATCATGCCACTAGTTTCAACATTTGAATTACTTGTGAAGCCAATTGCTCCTGCTCCTACAGTTGTCTTACCCCCAGCGATTGCAGACCAAATCGAAAAAGTTGCTCGTAGAGTTGTTCAAGGTTACTTTTTAACCATTGCTAATACTACTAATGCTGTTGCCAGATTAAGACTAGAATTTATAGCAACAACACCAAATTTAAATCTAGATGACACTGTGATAGCAGCCGATATTTTTGGTGTGAATAACTTTGTTGATTTGAAACCAACAGCAGATCCTAAACGATTTACTTTCGATCTGAGGATTCCGGCTCACGATACAGCATTAGTTACCTTACTACCTGATCTGAATAATTTAGACTTTTTAAAAGGAGTAAAAGATTTAGAAATTCGTGGGTATGTCAACATCTCTAGATTGGCTTTGAGAGGACCAACTTATGAGCTGCTAGTTACTCCTGAGCAACGGGGAACCTTCCTACCCAACGATCTTAGTCAGATACTTCCTGACTTTGATCAAATCGCTTACAGTCTACCCACAGCTAGTGGTGGTAGTTTCCTGAGTTTAAAATCTCTATTTGTTCCGAAAGATTTAGTAGCCGCTCAATTAGGCGATAACTCTACTTCAACAAATGATCAACAAGAATTACTGGACTTAATGTTTGAGCGCCTCGACAAACTAGAGTAAGCCTCTGACCGAAAAGGCAGAGAAAGTTTTGTAGGGTGTGTTGTCGCCTAGCGCAACGCACCATCCTAGTACCGCAGGGCGGAAGTCAAAAGTCAAAAGTCAAAAAGCTTATAAAATGGGCTTTTCACGGATTTTGAATGGTCTGTTTATTTACGCCGACTTGTACTAGCTTCAAAGCAATGTGGGTGAGACTTTCTTACTGGTATGTACATCTTAGCCTCGCTGGCGGGGAGAAGGTTCTTCTACCTCACTCAACCGAAAACCGCCAGTTCAATTATCAGCCAGAATAACCAAAATATTTAGTTATCTGATTACCAAATTAGAAATACCATGAAATCAAAAATGAAATTTCAACCAGTTTCTCACAGTTGGGTTGCTCTACATCCCCAACCGAAAGGAGTCATTCAATTTATTGGTGGGGCTTTCTTTGGGACATTTGTCCCCATGCTGTTTTATCAACATTTATTGAAAACTTTATTCGAGCAGCAATATACAATCATTATTCTTCCCTTTAACTTCACTTTTAACCACTATGAAGAAGCTGGCTTTCTCATTAGAGAACAATATGAAATCATCCCCGAACTTGTGAGAAGGTCTAAATTGTTAGGTTATGATTGTCACGTTTATCTAAATGATACTAACTTTTCATGGCTGGGACATAGCATTGGCTGTAAGTATATTTCTCTGTTAGAAGGATTTACTGCTTTACCTACTGAGTCAGAAGCACTAGAAAGATTTATTCGTCAGTTAGTGTTAGAAACATCAGATACATCAAATAGTCAAAAAAATGAGCGTAAAATCAAAAGCATAGTTACAGATTTAGAGATATTAATTAATGACATTCAGCACCAACGGGACAAAACTATTGAACTGGTGAAATTTTACCTAAAGCCAGATACAAATTCTCAAAAAATAGCCTCAAATGATCCAAAAGTCACAATTGCCAGTATCTTTATTAAAGGACAAGCATCTGTATTATTAGCTCCTGTGAATACAGGTCTTGATAGTGCGATTAAACCTAAATTTTTAGCTGACTTCATTACTAAAATTGGTTTTGATGTCAAACCAACACCGGCAGAAACCTATGCCTTAATTAAGGATAGTAATTTATTTAATTTACTGGCTATACTGCGCTTTAAATCAGATAATATTGCTCGTGATACTTGTGATTGGTTTATCAATACTTTGAGAAAACCACCGCAAGAATTTTGGCAAGAATTACCCGGTGGACATTTACGCCCTCTAGGTATACAGATAGGCAATTTCGTGATTAATTTTCCTAGTACATTATCAATTCCGGTGATTGAAACAATTCACAAACGTACCGCCGGATTTGAATCTCATGTGATTGAATTGCTGAAAGATTTATAAACAAAGCATAGAAGTAATTGAGTTGTTATTTAGTACGTAGTTAGCTATATAACCAGATTTGGAAGCGATGCTTCAACCGTTACTACAAACTCCATTAGACATCGACCGAATTTAAATATGCGTCTGCGGTGAACCCTTGTAGAGACGTTCTATAGAACGTCTCTATATTCTTTTTCGGAGATGTTGATGAGAATATTTTAGGACTTACGCGCAAATTACGGAATAACGAACCACAGAGACGCAGAGAACACAGAGGAATAAAGGTTTGAGAGAGTTTTTGCGTAAGTCCTGTATTTTTACGAAAATTAACATAATTTAATTTATTGATTGATTGATTGTTCTTACTTCTGCTAGATGGATAAAGTGATCATTTTGGCTATTTTGTGAGTACATCAAGTCTCTAATCACAGTTTTAACTCGCAATTATCAGAAATTATTCCGGAATTTGGGTTAATGATTCCACCTGAAAACCTATTTTTAGATTTATCGAACTAGATCAAATGTCAAATTTAATCTTGAAAGATGATCCATTATGGTTTAAAAACGCGATTATTTACGAAGTACCTATTCGCGCTTATGCTGACAGTAATGGTGATGGAATTGGTGACTTGCGGGGACTGACAGAAAAACTAGATTACTTGCAAGATTTAGGTATTACTGCTATTTGGTTACTACCATTTTTTCCGTCACCATTGAAAGATGATGGTTATGATATTGCTGATTATACCAGTATTAACCCCATTTATGGCACATTAGAAGACTTTAAAAAGTTATTGACTGCTGCTCATCAGCGTGGTATTAGGGTAATTATTGAGTTAATTATTAACCATACATCTGATCAACATCCTTGGTTTCAACGCGCACGTCGCGCCCCCAAAGGCAGTCAAGAACGTGATTTTTATGTGTGGAGTGATACGCCGGAAAAATACGCAGAAGCGCGAATTATTTTTCAAGATTTTGAAACTTCTAATTGGGCTTGGGATGCAGTAGCCAAAGCTTATTACTGGCATCGTTTCTACTCTCATCAGCCAGATTTAAATTATGATCATCCTCTGGTTAGGGAAGCAGTATTTGATGTCTTAGATTTTTGGTTAGAAATGGGCGTAGATGGATTACGCATGGATGCAGTGCCTTATTTGTATGAAAGGGAAGGAACGAACTGCGAAAATCTACCGGAAACTCATGCTTTTTTGAAAGAGATGCGATCGCACATTGACGCGAAACATCCGCAAAAAATGCTCTTAGCTGAAGCTAATCAATGGCCAGAGGATGCCGCCCAATATTATGGGGATGGTAATGAATGTCACATGAACTTTCATTTTCCTCTGATGCCGCGCTTATTTATCGCCCTCCAGATGGAAGACAATTTTCCCATTGTGGATATTCTCCAACAAACTCCCCATATTCCTGATAACTGTCAATGGGCTTTGTTTTTGCGTAATCATGATGAATTGACCTTAGAAATGGTTACAGATGAAGACCGAGATTTTATGTATCGGGTTTATGCCCAAGACCCGGTAATGAGGTTAAATTTAGGTATTCGTCGCCGATTAGCACCATTATTAGGCAATGACCGCCGTCAAATCGAATTACTCAATAGTTTGTTATTGTCCCTGCCAGGAACACCGGTAATTTATTATGGTGATGAAATTGGCATGGGTGATAATGTTTATTTAGGCGATCGCAATGGTGTAAGGACTCCCATGCAGTGGAGTTCTGACCGTAACGCTGGTTTTAGTCGCACTAATCCCCAACGCTTACATTTACCCGTGATTATTGACTCAGAATATCACTATGAAGCAGTCAATGTGGAAGCACAACGGGCTAACTTTAATTCTCTCTGGTATTGGATGAAACGGTTGATTGCGACTCGTAACCGATTTCAGGCTTTGGGTAAAGGCAACTTTGAATTATTACACCCCAATAACCGCAAAGTTTTTGCTTTCAGCCGCACCTATGCTGAAGAACATATCGTGGTAGTCGCTAATTTATCTCATTATGTGCAGACAGCAGAATTAGATTTATCAGACTTCAATGGATTAGTCCCAGTGGAAATTTTTGGTTACACGGAGTTTCCACCCATTGGAGAATCGCCTTATTTTCTTAGTCTGAGTCCCTACGGATTTTACTGGTTTATCCTCAAACGTAAACCTAGTTTGACTCAACCGCCGAAACCCCAAGCTGAGTTACCCACACTAGTTGTGAATGAACAGTGGCAAAATGTGATTTCACAACGAGATTTAAAAGGTGTTCTGGAATCAACACTGCGAGATTATCTATATACCTGTAAATGGTTTGGTGGTAAAAACCAAACTGTGCAATCAGTAGAAATTGTCGAAGCGATCGCCATACCCTACAATCAGCAATTAGCCCAGATGGTGTGGTTGCAGGTAGATTACATCGACAGAAACCGCGAAACGTATCTCTTATTTCTGGGTTATGCAGCAGATAATCAAGCAATGCACCTGTTGTCAGAAATGCCCCAAGCTGTAATTTCACGTCTGCAAGTACAAAGGGAAACTCCAGAAACGGGAATTTTATTTGATGCTTTAGTAGATCAAAATTTTCTGACTGCATTATTAGAGGCTATAGCAGATCATCGTATATATAAAGGAATAACAGGAGAATTATTTGCCACAACCACTGATTTATGCTCACAGTTATACTCAGAGGACACCGATAATCATCCAACTATTGTTGAAGAAGAAGAACAAACCAATACTTATATAGTATCCGGCGATCTGTGTTTGAAACTCTTCCGTAAATTTGAAGCAGGTATGCACCCGGATTTAGAAATTCGGCGTTTCTTGGGCGAGAAAAAACGCTTGCAACATTTTCTACCTGTGGCTGGGGCTTTAGAGTACCGTCGCCCCGATAGATTTGGCGATAGTTCCGCCCTACCGATGACTGTAGGCATATTACAAGAGTTGATTCTAAATACTCGCAGTGGCTGGGATTACACTTTGGATAGCCTGCGTCATTATTTTGATCTTGTAACTACAGAACAGGCAACTATTACCGAAGTTCCTATTCCATCAGGTTCTCTACTGGATTTACAGAGAACTGATATTCCCGACTTGGCTAACCAAACCATTAATTCCTACCTCCCCAATGCGGAAATGTTGGGTAAATCTACAGCTGAACTGCATATTGCGTTGGCTACAAATACAGATAATCCCGATTTTGCCCCAGAACCTTTTTCATCATTTTATCAACGTTCTATCTATCAAGATGCGCGCAACCTGACCGGGCGAGTTTTCCGATTGCTAAGAGAACGGGCAGAATATTTACCATCTCATATCCAGGAATTAGCAGCAGATGTTCTCAATCAGCAACAAGAGATTTTGGCACGTTTCCAGTTAGTTGTAAATCAAAAAATTATCGCCAAACGAACTCGTTATCATGGTGATTATCATTTGGGGCAAGTGTTGTACACTGGCAAAGACTTTATTATTACTCATTTTGAAGGTAAAGCAGCTCGCAGTTTGAGTGAACGCCGCCGCAAGCGATCGCCTTTAAGAGATGTTGCCCGAATCCTGGTATCCTTTAATTATGCGGTGACTCAAGCTTTGCGCTATGAACTAGAAACTGGCATGATTCGTCTGGAAAGTCTGCCTCTGATGGAAGAATGGGCGCAGTTTTGGTATACCTGGGTGAGTGCTGCTTTTTGCAATTCTTATTTAGAAACTGCTGGGAAAAATGAGTTTTTACCCAGGACGCAGGGGGAATTACAATTACTGCTTTTTGCCTATCTGTTGGAAAAGGCTATTGAGGCGCTTGAACATGAACTTAATCATCGTCCCGATTATGTGGATATTCCTCTGCAATTGATTTTAGAATTGTTAGCGGAATCGGAATGAAAAGTTTGTAGTGAGGACTTTAGTCCTCTCATCTCTTGTAGCTGAAGTGACACGCACAAAGAAGGGCTAAAGCCCAACTACGAACTTTGAAGAGATTTTGTAACCTGGGGATGTGCTTCTAGCCAAATATCAATGTCACCCAATACCTGTTGGGGAATCTCCCACGGAAATAAATGTGCGGTATTGGGATAAGAATGGTATTGGTTATTTTTTAGGTGTCGCGCTGTTTCTAAACTTGATTCGGCTGTGATATGACGGTCTTGTTCTCCAGCTAGGACTAAGCTAGGGCAGTGAATTTGCTGTAAATCTGTGAGCCGATTGTAACCGGATCTTAGGGCAGTATACAGGGCGCGAGTTGCGGGAGAGGATGTCTGTAAATAAGCCTGTGCTGCTTCCTGGGCAAGATAATTGTATGCCGTGGGGGTATGTTGTTGAATTAAATAACGAAAGAGCGATCGCTTGCCAAAAGTATCAATATTCCATTGCCAACTCGGTTGCAGATAATTCACAATCCCCGCAATCCCAGTATAGAGATTATCCTGCCAACTAATGGGGGGATGATTACCACGGGGTCTAGCTGCTGTCGCCACCAAAATTAAACCAGTTACCCGTTCTGGTAGTCGCAAGGCCATTTCCATCGCCAAAATCCCACCCAGTGACCATCCCAATATGAGACATTTTTCGATTTGATAGCGGTCTAGAAGCGCTTCTAAGTCGGTCAAATGGTCTAACATCTCAAAATTGCCGTTGCAGCGACTTTTGCCGTATCCACGTAAATCTGGGGCAAAGGTTTGGTAACGCTGGGATAAGTGATTGGTAAAAACCGAAAGATTCCGACCAGAACCAGGATGACCATGTAAGCCGAGAATGGGGAATCCTTCACCTTGGATGTAGACGTTGAGGTTTGCAGTCTGTTGGGGAAATATCAGACATATAGCTGGGGAGTGGGGAGTAGGGAGTAGGGAGTGGGGAGTGGGGAGTGGGGAATGGGGAGTGGGGAGTTGGGGAATGGGAATTGGGAGTTGGGAATTGGGAATTGGGAATTGGGAATTGGGAATTGGGAATTGGGAATTGGGAATTGGGAATTGGGAATTGGGAATTGGGAAGTCTTAATTTCCCCTCTGCACCCTGCGCCCTGCCCCCCTGCCTCTTCTCCCCTGCACCCTGCGCCCTGCCCCCCTGCCTCTTCTCCCCTGCACCCTGCGCCCTGCCCCCCTGCCTCTTCTCCCCTGCCTACCTCAGCAATGGAATATTTTTTTAATTGGAAGTCCCTTAGTTCTCGGTATATCCGCCAGCGTAGGTAATGACGCACATCTGCCTGTATGTGCTGTGAATTCCAAAGGCTACACCAGCGACTTTAAAGGCGGGGTTAAAAATATTGTGGCGATGACCGCGCGACGGTACGCCATCATCAATAATTAACTGCATGATAATATCTTCGGCTGTGCTGGAACCATAGCTGATGTTTTCTCCTGCGGTAATTTGCCATGTCCCATAGCGGTTGATGCGGGTAAATGGGTTACTACCATCACTACCATCATGACCTATGATGCCTTTTGCACCTTGGTCTTTGACGTGATCTCTCGCACCTAAAGACATTCCCACAGATATACTTAATCCTGCCACAGGATCAGTTGACTTGAGAAATGCGATCGCCTCATCAACTGCTTTGACTCCTTCTTGAGTTTGCAAATAAATATTATCGGATATCCTCACCTGTGTGCCTTGAAATTGCCGTTTCCAGTGTTCCAGCATAGGGAGGTATGCCGCAGGATAGATCCTGACCTGATTCATTTCTGCTAAAACTTTTTTTTCCAACTGCGAGAGAATATTTTTATGTGCTACATTCTCTATACTTGTTTTAAAAAGTTCCGGCAATAATTTTCTAAGTTTCATCAATAACCTCATAACTGAAGAGCTACAATTCCATATATTTAGCTCCAATACAGGGATAACCGTTTTCTGAAGACTGTGAATTTTGAGGAAATCTCACTTGAGACACTGGTATCCACTCAACTGACCCAAATTTAATTTACATATTGCGGAGAAACAAATCTTTTGTGGCGTTGAGCATTCTGCCCACCTGGATCAGTATATTAGCTGATCATCTGCTATCCGCTTACAGATCCCAGCTAGATAGATTAATCTGATCCATCCCTGTAGAATCACCATTTAACAATTCACCCCTACACAGAAAAAACAACTAAATTCCGTGTGCTTTTTGGCATAAGTTCTGTACAATCGAAAATTAAATTACAAAATCAAAAATTGTATGATGCGTTGGCTAAGTTTAGTCCCGATGCTACTGAGTGTTTTACTAATGGGCTGTTCTATGGAAACACCAGCACAATCAACCACACCCACCCCCAACAGCCAAACCACAGCATTCACTGGTCAAATGCTCCCAATTTCTGCGGAAGCAATTGTATCTAATGGTACGAGAATTCAATTGGAAGTGGCACGAACACCGGAACAACAGGCCAAGGGCTTAATGTATCGTCCGGCTTTACCAGATAATCAGGGGATGTTATTCCAGTTTCCTTCTGCACAACCAGTCAGATTTTGGATGAAAAATGTCCCCGTTCCTCTGGATATGGTGTTTTTACAAAATGGGGTAATTAAGTATATTCAAGATTCTGCACCTCCCTGCACGAGTGAACCTTGCCCAACCTATTGGACCGAATGTTCCCATTGATACGGTGATTGAACTACGTTCTGGACGAGCTGCTGAATTAAATTTACGGGATGGAGATCGAATCAAAATTGAGTTTTTAGATATGGGAAATCTACAGCCATAAATTTTCCCCGGCTTTCTGCTGTAAGCTGCGGCGAATCTGGAATTGATCTAGTTGTGTTAAAAAACTATGCCGTAGGTATAAAAAAGCAGATTGAAGCACTACTATTTATATGTTTTCAATCATGGTCAAATTTGCAGTTTCAAGGTAAAATCACATCTCTACGCTTTGGATGCCAAAAATATTCCTTTTGGCGTAAGTGTCAACGGAGGCTCATAAGGGAGTATTAGCTATGGAATCTTTGCTACTAAATGTGTAATGAAATCAACCATCATAGTCAAAAAAATGAGACAAAATTAGACCTGAGTAATTTTAATCTGGAGAATTGAGCAGATAAGTGATGCTCTAACGTGAAAATCTTCTAGTTTTATCTGTGAGATAGGTCTGTTTGATCAATTTAACCAAATTTTTTCAAGTGTTTATCCGGTAAATATCAGTTACCAATGAAATATTAGCTGCGGGCTACTGAGAAATGGTAAATCGTTATATGACAATACATTCAATTAAAGGAGGTGAGTTACAAATGCCACCATCAACATATTCGCGACTGATTCATTTTCTCCAGGAAGATTTGTCAATTTCTGCGGCATCCCTTGCCGTTGCCCTCCGACATCGGGAACAAGATCCAGGTCCCCTACCGATGATTCTGTGGCAGTATGGGTTAATTACTTTAGAACAGTTAGAAAAAATTTATGACTGGCTGGAAACGGCATAATACAGCTTGTATAATTCTGAACAAAACTTAAATACCGCTTTTTCCTTGATTTCATCTGTTTGACCAGATCATATTTTGGTGGCAATCGTTGTTCTAATTATTATAAGTATGAGTTCCATACAGGAGAATTGAGGTATGTCATGTCCGTTCTGCCTTGTCCGAAGGCTGATAGACCAGAGAATTAACTGTTACCATTTTTACTTATTTCCATACGCATTCAAAGAGCGAGTTAAATATTTAACTCGCTCTTTATAATTTAACTGTTACGCCGTAAGTCCCGCACTGAATTTACCCCCCTTAATCCCTCCTTGCACTACGCCGAAGGCGCATCCCCGAAGGGTTTAGGGGGGAGAATTTGCTGACCGAAGAGGCGGAGGGGCTTTCTAGCAGGGAGCAGGGGGAGAAATCCCTGCCCAGTAGCTGTGAAGCGGAGCGGAACATGGGTACAAGCCCCGCCCTTCTAGGGCGCTCTTACTGGGACTTGTACAAGCTCCGTCTCAGGTTTCCCCCTTGCTCCCTGCCCCCTGCTCCCCTGCTTCTTTTGACTAGGACTGAGTGAAGACTTTCGCTGCTGCGGCTACACCACCACCGGGAGTAAAGTTTTCGTGTCCAAGTTCAGTGAGAGTAACTTCTAGGGCGGCTATACAGCTAAGAATATCGCGATCGCTCACAAAACCCAAGTGACCAATGCGGAAAATCTGGTTTTTCAGATGGTCTTGACCGCCAGCTAAGGCAATATCAAAACGCTTATTCATCAATGAGCGAATTTTATCCGCTTCCATTCCTGGTGTAGCTACAGCCGTAATCGCCGGACTAGCATAATCATCTGACCCAAATAAAGGTAAATTCAAACCTTTAACAGCCGCACGAGTGGCATTTTTTAATCGTTGGTGTCGTGTAAAAATTGACTCCAAGCCTTCTGCCTTCATCATGCCTAATGTGGTGTGTAAAGCCACAATCAAGTTTACAGGCGGAGTAAAGGGAGTCGTATTTTTAGCTGTGGATTTGCGATATTTACCTAAATCTAGATAATATTTGGGTAACTTCGCAGTTTTGTAAGCTTCCCAAGCCTTGGGGCTAACGGAAACAAATCCTAGTCCGGGAGGAATCATGTAGCCTTTCTGAGAACCAGAAGCGACCACATCCAAACCCCAAGCGTCTATGGGCAAATTGAATGCACCCAAGCTAGTAACTGCATCCACAATAATTAAAGCTTCACCATGTTCTTTCACAAGGCGGTTGATAGCTTCTAAGTCATTCAACACACCTGTGGAGGTTTCGCTGTGGGTAATAATTACGGCTTTGATTTGCTTTTCGGTATCACCTTGCAGTTTTTCAGCAAACAGCGCTGTGTCTAAAGGTTTGCCCCATTCGGCGGTAATCGCTTCGACGTTCAAACCATAAGCTTCGCCGACTTCTACCCAGCGTTCTCCAAATTTACCATTGGAGCCAACTAGAATGCGATCGCCTGGAGAAAGAAAATTAATCATTCCCGCTTCTACAGCACCAGTACCGCTAACATTCAGCATCATCACATCATTTTGAGTTTGATGTAACCATTTGAGGTTTTCTGTCACCTCAGCCATGATGTTGCTAAACTGACTGGTGCGGTGTCCAATGGGGTGCTTGGCTAATGCCAGCAAAGCCGCCTCTGGCACTGGTGTGGGGCCAGGAATCATTAGCATCAACTTATTTTCCATGTGTTTGTCCTAAAGTTAAATAAAAGTTAAAAGTCTAGGCGGATAGTTAAATTCTGGAGATGAATCTTAGATTTACCTGCATATACATCCAAAATACTTGGCTATAGTCTGCAAATCTATAGGAAATCTATAGGAAAAGTATATTAAAGCTAAATTATGATTAGCTTGACTTTTGCAACCATTTATGTATATTTAAAATAACCTAAAATTTTGGAGATTAGCTAGCGGCTAAGAGACATCAAATTTTCTACCCAGTTTGTCTGAATTCTTGATTGGAGCTTATTTAGAATCTCACAAATCGGGGTACAAATACAAGATGTGAGCAAATTTTTTATAGAGTGGGAGACGCGATGAAAGACGCGATGAAAGACGCGATGAAAGACGCGATGAATCGCGTCTCTACAATAGGGGTCAATCAGGTGTGATAACTTGGGATGCATGATGATTGATTGACCAACGATGATCTACTCCCAAAGCGGAAAATTGGCAAATATTTTCTAGCTGCTTCTGTTGCGCTGCTGCTTTACGCAGAGTGATAATGAGTTGATTGACTTGATTCCGTAAATCAGGGTTCTGACTGACGGCTGACATAGTTTGTCTTTCTAAGAGTTGCAGTAAAAGTTCGTAGTGAATAGGCGAAGGTAAAGGAATTTGCTCCATTAGTTGATGTAATATTTCAAATATGGGATGTTTTCTCAGTCAGAGTTGGAACTCATGCCAAAATTGTTACACACTAAACTAATATTTGCTTATTACATTGATGTCTCAGGAGTTGAAAATTCCGCAAATAGATGAGCGATCGCTAAACTTGGATCAGGCTGTTTAACTAAAGATTCACCGATTAATACAGCCGCTGCGCCTGCTTGTTGGACTATCTGCAAATCTTCTGGAGTATGTAGCCCTGACTCGCTGACAACTAGAAGATTCCGTTCTTGTAATTGACTACCTCGTGCTGCTAATAATTCGCAGGTAGTTTGCAGGTCAACAGAAAAATCTTCTAAATTACGATTATTAATTCCGACGATAAATTCCCCATTTAATGCTAATACTCTGTCAAGTTCTGCCAAACTATGAACTTCAATCAAAGCCTTCATTTTCATCGCATTGGCAATTTTGAGAAAGTATTGTAAATCTTGATCACTGAGAATAGCTGCAATTAGCAAAACTGCATCTGCACCATGAATGCGGGCTAAGTACATTTGATAAGGATAGATAATAAAATCCTTACACAAAAGCGGTAAATCGACGGTTTCCCGGACTTTAGATAAGTTTTCAAAACTACCTTGAAAGAATTTAGTATCTGTCAAAACAGAAAGACAACTAGCCCCACCTTTTTGATATGCAGAAGCAATTTCTACTGGGTCAAAATCTTCTCGTAAAACACCTTTACTAGGGGAAGCTTTTTTGACTTCAGCAATTAATGCTGGCTGGGTTTTGCCTTGTCTGAGGGCGGCAATAAAATCACGAGTTGGCGGTGCTGCAAGTGCCTGTTTTTGCAATTGTGCTAAAGGTCGCCTTTCCCGCATTTTGCCAATTTCAATTTCTTTATGCCAGACAATTTCTTCCAAAATATTATTTGGTTCTACATCTGGCAAAGTAGACTGATAACGTAAAAAAGAAACATTAATTGTTGTGTTCGTGGAACGGCGACGAATTTGCATAATTTGAGTGCGGAATGTGATTTTTTGATGAGAATGAGACGCGATGAATGAGAGGCGATGAATGAGAGGCGATGAATGAGAGGCGATGAATGAGATGAATGAGACGCGATGAATCGCGTCTCTACAAGGGGCTAAACTACGGCTCGTTTATAGGCTTCATCTAACACTTCGGAAAGTGTCGGATGGGCGTGGACTAAATGGGCGAGGTCTTGGACTGATTGACGATGGGCGATCGCAGCTGAGGCTTCGTGAATTAGGTCGGCGGCGTGCATTCCGAAGATATGGACACCTAAAACCTCACCAGTATCTTTGCGATAGACTACCTTCGCCATACCGTCAGATTCGTTTTCGGCTAAGGCTTTGGAATTTCCTTTGAAGTAACTTTTACTGGTGGCGATTTCAAAGCCTTCAGCTTGGGCTAATTCCTTAGCGGCTACTTCTGTTAAACCCACATAGCTGACTTCTGGGTGAGTAAAGGCGGCGGCGGGAATGCTGCGATAGTCTACTACACGGTTTCTCCCCACAATATTCTCTACGGCGATGATACCTTGAGCAGAAGCAGCGTGTGCCAACATCATTTTGCCGTTAGCGTCACCAATTGCCCAAACATGAGGTACTACTTCCCCAGATGAAAGCACAGCCATGCGATCGTCTACGGGGATAAAGTTTCGTCGGTCTAGTTCTATACCTAAAGTTTCTAAACCCAGATTTTTAGTAGCGGGGATGCGTCCTGTGGCTACTAAGCAAGCATCCACTTCAATCACATCAATATCTTCTTTGGTTTTGAAATCTGCCAATTCAATCACCACCGGCGAACCAGGAGTAATTTTTTTCGCGTATATGCCAACTTTGGTTTCAATATCACGAGGAGTAATTAAAACTCGTTCTGCCAGTTTAGCAATATCCCGGTCAAATCCTGGCATTAATTGGTCTAGGGCTTCAATCATCGTGATTTCACAGCCCAAAGCCGAGTAAACATCAGAAAATTCCAACCCGATGTAACCACTACCAATAATCGCTACCCATTCTGGTAAAGATTCTAATTTTACGCCTTGGTCGCTGGTAAAAACGGTTTTGCCGTCTACTTCAATTCCTGGTGGTACAAAGGGTACTGAACCAGGGGAAAGAATGATATCTTTGGCTGTGACAGTTTTTTCAACACCATCCCCGGTGATTGTCACCTTTTGAGTGCCGCCAATTTTGCCCCAACCCCTGATAATATCGACTCCCAGACGTTTGAGGCTGTTAGTTAAATCGCCTTGAATTTTCGATACCAAATTGCCAGCATGATCGGCGATCGCTTGGCGGTCAAATGTGACATGATCAACTTGAATCCCCAGGGATTTCAGGTGGTGGGCATTACGTAACTCCCGCACCCGTCCCGATGCTGCCAGCAAAGCCTTAGAAGGGATACAGCCCCGATTAACACAGGTTCCTCCCATATCCGCAGCTTCAATAATTGCTGTTTTCAAACCACAGCTAACGGCGTGTAAGGCTGCACCATGTCCGCCTACACCCGCGCCGATAATCACTAAATCGTAATCAAATCCATAACTCACGTCAGTTTCCCCGTGTGCTTCGCCTATTTATTTTCAACTTGACCAGCAATTTACGCAACTCCAGAAAGTTTAGGCGTTGCTAGATCAAAATTAAATATTATGCTCTAAGTTAGCAGGCGAAGATGTAGATTTTTTTACTATTATTATAATCATACAAAATAATCTCCAGCCATGTCCGACGTTTCCAGAGTCTAGATTGAATTATTTCTGTATAATTAAACACACTTAAGCTGCATTGTCTCTGATAAATTCAACAGCTATGATGACCTCATTGGATCAACAGTTCCAGCCTGATCAATTTGATATAGTTGAAAATCGAGAAATTGCCATTATTATTTAATATCATAACTTGATTTTCCAGCTTATGCATATCTTTTCAACCCAAAAACTCCGCTTCACATTAGGTTTTGCTACTCTATTGCTTGTGGGTGCGGCTAGTAGTGGTTTATATACGCAGTCAAAAAATCAACCCCAAATTTCAAAACATCAGGCTGAAAAGCCTTTATTAGTTACTCAGTCAGCAAATTCTTTTTTAACGAAATCCCAGATTTCACTCCCGACAATTTTACCTGTTCATAGACTAGCTACAATTTTCCAGAACCCCGTTATTCTCCCTCAGCTATCCCATCAAAGTATCAGCCCAAAAAATACCTCTACATCTGAGATATCTCAAGCATCAATACCTGTCAGTTATCCAGTCATTGATGAGTGGCAAAAGTATAAATTTAGCATTCAAGGTAATAAAGTTTTTAGTCCGGGAAAACTACCCACAACTAAAGTTAATGTTAATCAAGCAGATTTATTAAGCGTTCTGGTAAACACGAGAGAATATTTTCAAGACAACGCGGCTGAAGACCCAAACATTTTTCGTAAAGGGCTGCTGGGTACTCAAGGAGTGACTGTAGAAGATATTATCAAAACTTTAGATTTCATGATTACTGTATTAAAAGATGATATTGCCAACAATCGCCCCAATCGATTAGAAAATTCAGACTTTATTAATAACAATTTCCGAGTTATTAAATGGACTGCCCATAATCCTAGTAATCAGAAGCAGAACCAAGTCAGAATTACCAAATATGCTGTTTTCGAGCATACAGGTTCTCACACCAAGACATCTACTTATAATGTACCACTTTACGGTTTAAAAGAAGACAATATTGCTGATAAATTCTACAGGAGATACACAAAACAAGATGTTTTATCAGGTATTTATGAACCGGGGGGTAAAGAATATGGTAGAGTCAAGCCTTTAGCTTATTTAACCCGCGCTGGTTTAGAAGAAGCCTTAATGCAGGGAACAATCCTGATTAATTTTACCGATGGTACTCAAGCATATTTCAATGTGGATAGGAATAATGGTATTTCTTTTGTACCGGGATTAAAAGCCACATCACAAAAGCGTTACTGGTACTTTCGAGAAGTAGACGCTATCAAAGGTTATGGACATAATATAAATGCGAAAATTTCCATCAAGCCAGGGGTAACATTTGCGGGAGACATCCTGAATATTGGCTTAGGTAGAGTAGTAGTAATTGAACATACTAGAAATGGGCGCAAACAGTTACAAATGGGAGTAATGGCGGATACAGGTGGCGCATTTTTACCAAATCTGCATCAACTGGATTTCTTAGCCGGAACTTTTAAGAATCGACAACAATTTACGCAGCATATCCGCCAATTACCTGAGTATGCTACAGCCTATTTTTTAGTGAAAAAGTGATAAATCAAGAAAAATATAGGTCAATAATTAATTATTGGCTATCAATATTTTATTCTTGCCGCACCAGTAGGTTTGAGCATTACGTTGTTGATAAAACTGTTTCACTCATCAGGATTTCCCAGAGTACATCAAATGATAGTTTGATGATTTACTCTGGTAGAAATTCAGGAGATATAATCTCTGTGAGGGTGTAAGGACAGATTGCCGGAAATAATGATAATCCAGTTTCTTTTTCGGCGCTAATGCTAGCCAGAGGATAAACATCTTCGATGGCTTCAGTTAGATGAGGTTGAAGACTAGGGTTTTTTTGGAGAAGTTTTTCTAAACGTAGGCGTTGCTCTTTGATGGTTAATTGCCAACTTCGAGAGCGCAAGTTAGGTTGAAATTGCCATTTTAAGAGGTGCGTAATTAAGATTTCTAATCTGTTTTCTAGTTGTCGTTTTTCTGAGCGTCCCATATCTTCTATTTCATCGGCGATATTCTGCCAATCAATTTGATCAAGTTGCCGGGTTTTTAATAGGTTTACTTGTTCTGCTGTCCAAGCATAAAAGTCATTTTCATGGGTGCTTGAGTTCATAAGTTTTCCTGTATTTCCAGGGTAAGTAGTTAGCTTATAGCGTTTCCTAGTCTGTTTAGGTACAAGAACCCCACCCCCAACCCCCTCCCCGCAAGCGAGCTATCCATTACCCGCATCTTTCTTAACAATCCAACAAGATACTTAATATAAAGGGAAAAAGCTTGCTAAGTATAGTGTGGAGAGAACAGAATCGGGTAATGGAATCATGGAAAAGTGGGCAGCCAAGGAACTGTCTGGGGTAGACCTAGGAGACCTTCGTCGAAACAAGCGGTTAATCAAGATAGTAGAGGACTTAGCCGCACAGCCGGATAGCAGCGTACCACAAGCGAGCGGAAATATGGCAGCAACCAAAGCGGCATATAACTTTTGGAAATCACCATATTTTCCCGCCAGTGAAATTCGTCAAGGGCATATAAATAGCACAATCGAAAGAATCAAAGAACATCAAATAGTCTTAGCGATTCAAGACACAACAAACATAGATTTAACAGACCACCCCAAAACTAAAGGTGTGGGTTATCTTGACCATCGTCAATCATCAGGATTGAAAGTACATTCAACATTTGCTGCCACAAGTAATGGAGTGCCGTTAGGAATTATTGAACAGCAGGTATGGGCTAGACCACCTGAAAATTTGGGCATAGCGAAAAAACGTCGTCAAAGGGAAACACTTTTAAAAGAAAGTCAGCGCTGGTTAGATGGATTAGAAGTCACACAAAGCTCAGTCCCATCAGAGATTCAAGTGGTGACAATAGGTGACTCAGAAGCAGACATATTTGACTTATTTAATCTCAAACGTTCAGAAAATTCCCATTTGTTAATTCGTGGGACTCACAACCGCAAAGTTGACCATTGTGCGAAATATCTACATCTTGCAATCCGCCAAATTGAACCCAATGGAACACTGACAGCAGAGGTCAAACGCAGTCCAGAACATAGTGCTAGAAAAGCGATACTTACAATTCGATTCACTAGTGTTGATATCCAAGTCCCATTACATCACATCGGGCGTTCACAGCTAAAACCTGTCAAGTTACAAGTAATTCTGGCATCAGAAGATCATCCACCACCCGGAGTCAATCCTATTAGTTGGTTATTGCTCACCAGCCTTGAGATTCATAACTTAGAAGATGCCGCGCGTTGTGTGCAATGGTACACCTATCGTTGGTTGATAGAACGCTATCATTACACTCTAAAGAGTGGGTGTAGAATTGAACAATTACAATTGTCCACTGCTGACCGCATCAATATGGCACTAGCCACTTATTCTGTTGTCGCTTGGCGTTTATTATGGCTAACTTACTCCTCACGAGTTCACCCTGATTTATCCTCTGATGCTGTTTTAGAAACTGATGAATGGCAATCTTTATGTGCCACTGTCAACAAAAATCCCACCCCACCAAAAAAACCTCCATCTTTACGAGAAGCGGTGCGAATGATTGCCACTCTCGGCGGCTTTCTGGCTCGCAAGGGAGATGGTGAGCCGGGAGTTAAAACTATTTGGCGGGGTTTACGGCGATTACACGATATCGCCGCTACCTGGAAACTTCTCCATTCCCACTCCCCATCTGATGTTTCTGGTTAACGATCGCATCCCAATATAGATATATTCATTTTCATGTTTTGTCTAGTTTGTCAACCATCCCCTCTCATGGAAGCTATGTCATCCCCACACAGTCTGCTTTACAGCCATGTTAAGAAAGATGTGGGTAATGGATAGCCGCAAGCGAGGAGGGGGCTATGATGTACCTTATGTGATTAGTAAAGGCTATATATGGTTATTTGCTAACGCAATATTAGTTTATTAGGAAGTCCCTCAATTAACCACTTATCCCCAGTAGTGCTTTCTGGGGTAGAATGAGGTGAATTGAGAGAAAATCAACTTTCTGCTTTATTGTTAGTCTGATAAAAAAAACGAGCGCGGAGGGATTTGAACCCCCGACCCACAGAACCGGAATCTGTTGCTCTATCCACTGAGCTACGCGCCCTAACATTTCCTGATTATAGCACGACTTTAGAAATAATCAGCAGGGTTTACGGGTGTACCATTGCGACGCACTTCAAAATGCAGGTGAGGCCCGGTAGATAAACCTGTGGAACCGACAGCCGCGATCGCCTGTCCTCGTTCTACAGATTGTCCTTCAGCAACAAACAACTCGCTGGCGTGTGCATACAATGTAGTCTTGTCTTGACCGTGATCGATAATTACGGTTCTGCCATAACCACCGTACCAACCTGCAAAAATCACGTTTCCCGAATCGGCGGCTCTAATTTTACTACCATAACTGGCGGCAAAATCTAACCCGGAATGAAAGCGACGATATCCTAAAATCGGATGTATGCGCCACCCAAAGGCGCTGCTAGTGCGGGCGTTGCTGGGAAAAGCTAGTATTCCAGTTCCCCGAATTAGGATGTTTCTCTGGCTGTTGGCTTTGGCTTGCGCTTCTGCAACTTTGTTTTGAATCAAGACTGATAAATTTTGAGAATCTCTATCAAGCTGGTTTTGTGCGGCTTCTAAAGCTAGGCGATCGCTATTTAAACGTACAATTAATTCTGACTGTGATTCCGCCTGAATTTGATAATCGGCTTTTTGTACCAATAACTGTTGACGAATCAAAGCAATTTCGTTTTTTTGCACTTCTACAGCCGTTTTTTGCTGATTTATCAGGTTGGCTTGGGCGTTGAGTTTCGCTAAAATCTTTTGGTCAGCCTGATAAACTAACTTCAGTTGACGACGACGGCTGATAAAATCGCTGATATTTTGGCTTTGTAGCAAAACCGCCCATCCTTGCGAAGCAGGCGATCGCTGAAGATATCGCAATCTAGCCACAGTTGCTGTGCGACTTTTCTCATAATCACCTTCTGTCACCACTAAATCTGCTTCTAATGCTTGCAGGTGTTCGGTAGCTAGGCGTAATCGTAACTCACTATCTTGAATATATGTATTTGTAGTTTCTAAGTTTTGCTTTAAACCAGTTAGCCGATTTTCTGCTGCTTCTTGCAAATTAGTCAGGCGATCGCGCTCCTGAATCGTTTTCTCACGTTCTTGCTTAATTTGTTGCTGCTGTTGTTTGAGAGTATCAATTGATGGTGTGGTATTTGCCGATACTGGCAGCCATAGGAAGGCAATGCACAAAACACAGCATAATGCAATAGATAAATTAAATAATTTTGTTTGGGGAAAAAATAGCGATCTCATGCTGTTGATTTAGGCAATTGCAACCATTAACAGCATTATTCCCAAAATTTAGCAAAATCTAACATCTAAAATTCCCCTCCCCGCTTGCGGTTTAGACTCGGCGAAGAACCTCACCCTGGTTTTGCGATGCAAAACCTGTCCCTCTCCTTGGTAAGGAGAGGGAAAATTTATCTACAGGTGAAATTTTTTCTACGTTCCTCTCGTCGCTTGCGGTTTAAACTCAGCGAAGAACCTCACCCTGGTTTTGCGATGCAAAACCTGTCCCTCTCCTTACCAAGGAGAGGGACAATTTATCTAGAGGTGAAATTTTTAATTCTAAATTCCCCTCCTCGCTTGCGGGGAGGGGCTAGGGGAGGGGTTTCTTAAAACTGATTTTTCCAACTTGCTAAGTCAGCCAAAGAGCGATCGCGATAACGTCCATAACGCTCCGGCTTACTTTTTATTTTCACCCCTAAATCCGGCATAATACCAAAATTTGGCGGCATTGGTTGAAAATGCTTCGGTGAAGCTGAACTAATAAATTCTAATAACGCCCCCATCATTGTAGTTGGTGGTGCTGTTAATGGTTCCTTACCCAAAGCTATCCGGGCGGCATTAGTTCCCGCTAACCAACCATCTGCTGCGGCTGCGCTGTAACCTTCAGTCCCAATCAACTGTCCAGCTGCTAACAAAGTTGGACGCTGCTTAAATTGCAAAGTCGAGTGCATTAATTGCGGTGCATTCAAAAAAGTGTTGCGGTGCATGACTCCTAACCGCACAAATTCGGCATTTTCTAAACCGGGAATCAGCCGGAAAACTCGCTTTTGTTCACCCCAACGCAGATTAGTTTGGAATCCTACCATATTCCAAAGTTGACCAGCTTTATCTTCTTGGCGGAGTTGTACCACTGCATAGGAACGTTCCCCTGTGCGACTATCAGACAATCCCACTGGTTTCAGAGGACCATAACGCATGGTGTCTTCTCCCCGGTGTGCTTGTTCTTCAATGGGTAAACAAGCTTCAAAAAACTTGGCTGTTTCCCGTTCAAAGTCTTTGATTTCAGTTTGTTCAGCTTGACGGAGTTCTGACCAAAAGTGCAGATATTGCTCTTTATTCATCGGACAGTTTAGGTAAGCCGCCTCACCTTTGTCATAGCGCGATGCCATAAAAGCTACATCATGGTTAATCGATTCTCCCACAACAATGGGACTCGCCGCATCAAAGAAGCTGAGATATTCCATCCCCGTCACGCGATGCAAATCTGCGGCTAAATCAGGACTGGTTAAAGGTCCCGTGGCTAAAACTACGATTCCTTCAGGAATTGCTGGGACTTCACCCCGGCGAAATTCAATTAAAGGATGGTTACATAAGGTTTCCGTCAAGTCTTGACCAAATCGCCCTCTGTCTACGGCTAACGCCCCACCAGCCGGAACCGAGTGTTCATCGGCTTTGGCAATAACAATAGAGTTGAGTTGACGTAGTTCTTCATGTAATAATCCGGTAGCGCGATCGCTTGCCATAGCCCCAAAGGAATTACTACAGACTAATTCTGCCAGATGTTCGGTATGATGGGCAGGACTAAAGCGACTTGGGCGCATTTCATGGAGAATCACCGGCACTCCAGCCTGGGCTATTTGCCAAGCTGCTTCTGTCCCAGCTAGTCCACCTCCAATTACTTGTATCGGTTGTTTATCCATATTTATACGCTGAGTTACCCAATTTAAATTTGCTGGAAGTGCATATCAATTATCATAAATGATCAGGTTCATGGGATATTTTGTGTAAACTTTTATAATATGTATAAAAAGTACTGAGAGGAAATATTAATGGATCGCTCGAAAATTGTGGCAGTGATTACAGGTGCAATTTCTATTCTGTTAGCGATCGCCTACTTAATTTTAGTGCAGTTGCTAGACTACCGGGATATGAAACCAGCCCCCATTAGTCAATTGACACCACAACAAGTTGTAGTAGCCACATATACATCTCGTCATGGGGAAGAAAATCTTTTCTGAAAGATTACCAAACCTTTTCGAGGCACGAATTTCGTGTCTCTCATATTTTTCAGCTTCATCGACCATCCTGAGAAAAACTTTTGACAAATTGGCAGAAAATTAGTCACGCCAATAGTTACATTAGTTTAGTATTGATGAAAAACTAATTAATAGGGGGGTCAACTGATGGCAGAGCCTAATCAGGACGATAAAAACAACTTTATTTACCCTCGCAGTCGCTATTATGGTCAATTTCGGCCAGAACATTTAGTATTTAATGCCAATCTGCAAGAATTTGCTCAAAGAGTGGGCTACATCTCCAATTTAGAAACATCTGGGAAACTGACTCCCGAACAAGCTTATAAAAAAATTAAAACTCTTTGGAAGCAGTTGAAACGCAGCAAAAAACAACTGAGCATTGCTCAAGACATAGAACCACCGACAACACTGTGAAATTATTTAAATCCCGGGCTAAGTCCCTGAAACTCGTCCGGGGTGAGTGACACCACAATATTTTCCGATTCTATTTGGATAATACAACGCCTGCTAGCTTGACTATCCGAGTTTGACTCGAACCCACAAACTACGCCAACTTTTCCGATTACATAAGCTGGACGTAGTATCAAAACTTTATCCCCGACTTGAACACTCTTTGAGGTATACAATAATTCCTCCTATAAATTCTGCATTTTCAGAATGAAATTCTATGAATAAAATCCGACAATTATTTGATTTTACCTAAAACTTGCGTACTTTATAACCTTCTCTTAACTAAATTTGGCTTAAATCATGCATTGCACCCTGCACCCTGCTCCCTATCCCCCTGCCTCTTCTTCAGTAGGTTCCCATTTTTCGGTAGGATAGCTCCTATCCTCAACTGAGCTACACCCTACAACCAAGTAATACTATGGCAACTTCTCCAGCATCCTCTGCTAACTGGCATCTGCTGCTGCAACAATTAATGGATAGTCAATCATTGACTCGCATTCAAGCCTCGGAATTGATGCAAGGGTGGTTAACTGAGGCTGTTCCCCCAGAATTATCAGGGGCAATTTTAACAGCGCTGAACTTTAAAGGCATTTCCGCCGAAGAATTGACGGGGATGGCGGAAGTATTACAATCTCAATCAAGACTGGGGACTGAGCAAATATCCACCCAAACCCTAGTTCCCAATCTCATAGATACCTGTGGTACTGGCGGCGATGGGTCATCAACTTTTAATATTTCCACAGCAGTTGCTTTTGTTGCTGCTGCCTACGGTGTCCCCGTTGCTAAACATGGCAATCGTTCCGCGTCAAGTCTGACAGGTAGCGCGGATGTCTTGGAAGCTTTGGGAGTCAATCTGGGTGCTGCTCCGGAAAAGGTGCAAGCGGCAGTACAAGAAGTAGGGATAACTTTCTTATTTGCTCCTGGGTGGCATCCTGCACTCAAAGCTGTGGGTTCTTTGCGACGAACTCTCAAAGTCCGAACAATATTTAATTTACTTGGACCATTAGTCAATCCATTACATCCCAGTGGGCAAGTAGTCGGGCTATTCACTCCCAAACTTTTAACAACTGTTGCCCAAGCGTTAAATAATTTGGGTAAACAAAAAGCGATTGTCCTGCATGGGCGAGAAAGACTGGATGAGGCTGGGTTAGGAGATATCACGGATTTGGCAGTTTTATCAGAGGGTGAAGTGCATTTAACTACTCTCAATCCTCAAGAAGTGGGCGTAAATACTGCTACCCTCGCTGCCCTCCGGGGTGGAGATGTTCAAGAAAATGCAGTGATTCTGAAGGCAGTATTACAAGGTAAGGGAACTCAGGCACAACAGGACGCTGTAGCATTAAATGCTTCCTTGGCACTGCAAGTAGCGGGGGCAATTCCGTTGTTAGACCATGCTCAAGGTGTGAGTTTATCTAGGGAAATTCTTCGGTCTGGTTCGGCTTGGGAAAAATTGGCACAGCTGGTTGAGTTTCTACAGCATTAATTTCTAAGTGTGATTGCGGACTAAACTCGACCACATCGCGTCGAATGGTGACATCATAGTTGCCAAAAAAGTCGTGACCTAGTAATCCAGTTTCTAACTGTTCGCCTGCGATCGCCACTGCAACTCTATTCACCTTTACCCCAGCAATTGCCATTGAATCAACATAACCAATGGGAAATTCTACAGTTCTGGCACTGGCAGTATTGGCCTTAGCTGTTCCCACTGGCACAACTCCCAAAGCATTAGCCATTTCTTGGGTGATCACTGTACCACTGGCTCCTGTATCCACAATCATTTCAAATTTCTGCTGATTGTTGAAAATGACTTCTACAATTGGCGTTCCACCCATGCGTCGTTTGATGGGGGCAGTAAATACTGCTTTGTCTGGGGCTTGTAATGCGGAAATCGGCGCAATGGATTTAACTGGTGGCTGTGGTCTGGATGCAGGTGGATTTAGGGTAGGCTCACGAGTGGTTTGAGGCTGGGGAACAGCCACGACGATGGGCTGATTCTCAGGCTTTGGTAACGGGACAGGGCGAGGAGTAGCTTTTTGTCGGGCTGTTTTCACCTGACCTTGGTATTGGAAAATTTTGTCTTGGGCTGTGTCAAACTCCAAGCTGTGTTCCGGCACTTTTTCCATGAGCGCGATCGCATCTTGGTACTGACTGACAACCAACTGCCAATCATCTGGCGATTGAGCCGATTGACTGATGCTCCAAGCCCCTACCGCTTTATCTAGCGCCAGCTCAAAAAAATTTCTTTCGGGTGCTGACGGTGGTAGTGCTTTCGGTGCTGGCAATGCTGGTGGTGCTATAGGTTCCACAGGAGGCGAAACTGCCAAATTGTCAGTGACTACAGAATTTTGATGGCTAATAGTCCCAGAAGTGTATTTTTTTTGATTACAAGCAACACCCAAAACTGCGAGAGTGCTGGAGATAAAAATCAGGGTTGCACGAGATAAAAACGACTGAAGCATAATTAACTTCAATTTTACTTAATGTAAGGGACTGCAAATTTAGTTTTGTTTTGCCACCGATTCTGACCAAATCCTAGAAAATCAAGTGTAGGGAGTGCCAGATGAGATAATTGATATTCGCAGTATTAGCTAAATTGAGGACTCAAGACTGCTTACTGTTAACTGTTGACTGTTAACTGCTGACTGTTGACGGCTAAATAAATTTCCACAATCAAGATCATGATTCTTCCACTATATCCAAGGTCAAGCTTTGCTACACTTCTTGGGGGTAGAGAGAAGAATTACCTCTTTGGAAATCGGGGTAACACCCCATGCCCAATATTTAAACCTATCATGGAAGTCTTAATCACCTATGCCCCTGACTGACTCAATACCTGCTCTACTTGTCTTAGCCGATGGAACTACTTATCGCGGTTGGTCTTTTGGTGCAACGGGAACCAAAATCGGGGAAGTGGTATTCAACACTGGCATGACTGGATATCAAGAAGTCCTGACTGACCCTAGCTATTGCGGTCAAATTGTCATTTTTACCTATCCTGAATTAGGGAATACTGGTATCAATATTGAAGACGAAGAATCGGCTCGGCCGCAAGTGCAAGGAGCGATCGCACGCAATATTTGTCATCGTCCCAGTAACTGGCGCTCAACACAATCCCTGCCTGATTACCTCCATCAGCACCAAATCCCTGGTATTTACGGCATTGATACCCGCGCCCTCACACGCAAAATTCGCACATTAGGAGCCATGAATGGTGGTATTTCTACATCAATTCTCGATGAAGTGGAATTGTTAGAACTTGTACAGGCAGCACCTAGCATGGCTGGTTTAAACTTGGCGCGTCAAGTCTCCACCCCTTCTGTCTATGAATGGACAGAGGCGACAATTCCAGCCTGGGAATTCAACTCAGAATCTCTAGTAAATTCGGGGGAACCTTTCACAGTTGTCGCCCTGGACTTTGGTGTAAAACGGAATATTTTGCGTCGCCTAGCCAGTTACGGTTGTCGAGTCATCGTGGTTCCCATAGATACATCAGCAGAGGAAATTCTCAAATACAACCCAGATGGCATCTTTCTTTCCAATGGCCCTGGTGATCCAGCCGCCGTCACTGAAGGCATTACCACTGCTAAAGCATTGCTGGAAAGTCAAAAACCCATATTCGGTATTTGTATGGGACACCAAATTTTAGGTCACGCTCTAGGGGCAGAAACTTATAAACTCAAATTTGGTCATCGTGGTTTAAACCAGCCCGCAGGACTACAGCAGAAGATAGAAATTACCAGCCAAAACCACAGTTTTGCGATTGACCCAGATTCATTACCTGTGGGAGTTATCGAAGTTAGCCATCTCAACCTCAATGACCGCACGGTGGCTGGGGTCCGTCATAAGTCTCTGCCTATATTCTCCGTTCAGTATCACCCAGAAGCTAGTCCTGGCCCTCACGATGCTGACTACTTATTTGAGCAATTTGTCCAAACAATGCGAACTTCCCGGCTATCGAAGTGCTGAGTGCTGAGTGCTGAGTGAGGAAAGTTTTGAGTGAAAAAAGTTTTGCGTAAATTTCTTTCCCCCTACTCCCTACTCCCTACTCCCTACTCCCTTATGAGCCGTGATGCGTAAAACCCCCGAATTCCATTCGGGGGATCTAAGCGAATGCGCTAAATTCATTTAGCCGTCTTATGTCAATTGTGGTAACATAAATTTGTGGTCAATTGGTCGAACCATGATTGTTTACGAGTTCAAGGTCAAAGGAAAAGACAAGCAGTATCGCGCTATTGATGAGGCGATTCGTACTTCCCAGTTCATCCAAAATAAGTGTTTGCGCTACTGGATGGATCATAAAAACATTGGTAGGTATGACCTCAATAAATATTGTGCGGTACTCGCCGCTGAATTTTCCTTTGCTGATGAACTCAACTCAATGGCTAGACAGTCTGCTGCTGAACGTTCCTGGAGTGCAATAGCTCGGTTTTACGATAACTGCAAGAAAAAGGTTTTGGGTAAAAAGGGTTTCCCCAAGTTCAAGAAAAATTGCCGTTCAGTTGAATATAAATCAACCGGATGGAAGCTTTCAGAAACAAGAATTGCCATAACCTTCTCAGATAAGAAAGGTATTGGCACTCTCAAGCTAAAAGGGACTTACGACCTTAATTACTATGACATCAAGCAAATTAAGCGTGTCTGTTTGGTGCGTCGTGCTGACGGATACTATGCTCAATTTGCGGTTGATGTTGATGTGAGAGTGGAAAAACAACCCACGAACCAAATAGTTGGCATTGATTTGGGATTGAAATACTTCATTGCTGATAACAAAGGTAATGTAGAACCTTCTCCCCAGTTCTACCGTAAGTCAGAAAAACAGTTAAACCGTGCTAACCGCAAGAAATCCAAGAAGTTTAGTGCAGCTAAGAAAAAAGCCAAGCAACGGCAATCAAACAATTACCACAAAGCTAGAAATAGGTATGCTCGCAAGCATTTAAGGGTAAGTAGGCAACGAAAAGAGTATTGCAAGAGATTAGCGTACTCCGTCATCCAATCTAATGATTTGGTAGCCTATGAAGATTTAAATGTGAAAGGGCTAGTAAGAAATCGACATCTAGCTAAATCGATTAGTGATGCTGGTTGGTATACTTTTCGCGCTTGGTTAGAATATTTTGGTCATAAATATGGTTCGGTAACTGTTGCAGTGCCACCCCATAATACAAGCCAAAATTGTTCTAACTGCGGACAGAAAGTGAAGAAATCTTTGTCTACAAGGACTCATGTTTGCCCACATTGCGGATATGTAGAAGACAGAGATACCAATGCCGCAATCAATATTTTGAGACTAGGACTCAGTACGGTAGGGCATACCGGAACTTACGCTACAGGAGATTTGCCCTCTTGGGCGGTTGGCGCAAGCCTGTCGTCTAACGGCGAGTCAGTGAATGTAGAATCCCCGAATTTCTAATTCGGTGAGTGTCAACCCAGCAGGTTGTAGACAACTTGTGCTAAAACCATCTATACTTGAGCGTTTACTTTAACCATGAGGAGGGAATTATTGCTGAACCACTAAATCTAACCGTGAGCCTGAGAGGTACTCGCGAAGTCCGGGATAACTGTCAGCTATTCCGCCTCACAGGTTTGTTAGACGCATTTTCTGAGCCGACGTTTCGCAAGGTAATTGGCAGTAAAATTGATGAGGGTCCAAAGCATATTATCCTGGATCTCTCACAAATTGACTTTGTTGATAGTTCCGGCCTGGGCGCTCTGGTGCAGCTAGCTAAACAAGCTCAAACTGCCAGTGGTACTTTGCAAATTGTCACAAATGCCCGCGTCACTCAAACGGTCAAGCTTGTTCGCTTAGAAAAGTTTCTAGCCCTGCAAACTTCAGTTGATGCGGCTTTAGAAAACATCAAGTAGTCTTGATCGCTTTATCTAGAGACATACACTCATCTGAACGAAATTATATCTGGGTAGCTTAATTTTTACAAACCGCTGACAAAAAACCTCTCTCCTGGCGAGAGAGGTTTAAAAATTAGGTAATATTTAACATCCACATACTAGTCAAGTTAGTCAAATAGCTTGGTTAATAGCTTGGTTATCTGATACAATAGATTGCTCCTGAAGATCAACTACTAATCAAAAAAGGTTAAAATTAAGAAATAATATTTGACATTCTCGATGATCTTAGGTGTACCAACATGGCTGGTTTCAGAAACCATAGACCAATTAAAGCTCTGTGAAGATCCCTGCCAACAGCCAGTTAAGGAATGATGAATTTGTGACATCACAGGAAAAAGAGCTATTAGATGGACAAGATGAAACCCTTACACCGGATTTGTCTTGGCATCAAGCATTGTTGGCAACCACCGGGACATTACCACTACAGATTACTCATTCACAAATACAACAAATGTCGCCGTTGGCTTTAGCCTATATAGGTGACGCAATCTATGAATTATATGTTAGGATGTTCTATCTGTTGCCTATGCAGCAGACAAAAACCTACCACTGTTTGGTAGTAGCACAGGTAAGAGCCGAAACACAAGCGCTTCATTTGCGATCGCTTACTCCTCATTTGAGTCCAGCCGAATTAGAAATTGTCCGTCGAGGCCGTAACGCCGCTTCAGGACGACCTAAGCGGGTTGATCCCAAAATCTATCAACAGGCAACAAGTTTAGAAACTTTAATTGGCTACCTGTATCTCTCCGATTTCCCACGCTTAACTGAATTGTTGCAAAAACTCCATCTAGAGAAATAGTAAGCGACTCAATCTCAGGATAGGAAACTCAGCACTTGGGCTTGAGTAAATTCAAAGCATCACAACGTCCACCCAATAAACTATACCCAAAACTTATATGACAAGTAAACCCAGGAAAATCCAGACTCCTAGCGAACAGAATCGTGGGCAAACTCTGAAGTTAAAGGCCAAGCGGATCATTCCTAGTTCTATCCGCAGTCCCCGCGTCGGAGAGCGAGATAAAAAGCCTGTATCCAGAAACCCAAGCCCACATCGCATTGATCCCCAAGCATCCCCAGTAGCCTCAAAACCACCAGAAGATAGTGATCTCATTTATGGTCGGCATCCAGTTTTGAGCGCCTTAGAAGGTGAACGGGGACTAAACCGCATCTGGATTACTACTCGTCTGCGTTACGACCACCGCTTTCATCATTTGCTCCTGCAAGCGAAGGAAAATGGCACAGTTATTGATGAAGTAGAACCAAAACGCTTAGACCACATTACTGATAGGGCTAATCACCAAGGTATCGCGGCGCAAGTAGCCCCCCATGACTACATGGAGTTAACCGATTTAATTGCACAAGCGAAATCTGTGACTGATCCTGTCATTGTGGTAGCTGATGGAATTACTGATCCCCACAATTTGGGAGCAATTATTCGTACGGCTGAAGCCATAGGCGCTCAGGGATTGGTCATCCCCCAAAGAAGGGCATCGGGCATTACTTCTACCGTGATGAAAGTGGCAGCAGGTGCTTTAGAAAACTTTTCTGTATCTAGAGTAGTTAACCTCAGTCGCGCCTTAGAAGAATTGAAAGCAGCTGGCTTTTGGATTTATGGTACTGCTAGCGGTGGAAGCGAACCCCTGCATACAGTTAAATTCAGTGGCCCGATCGTTTTGGTCATCGGTTCCGAAGGCGAAGGGCTGGGTATGCTGACACAGCGCTCCTGCGATGTCTTGGTTTCAATACCTCTCCTGGGCAAAACTCCTAGTCTCAACGCCTCAGTGGCGGCAGGTATGGCGCTTTATGAAATCTATCGCCAACGCTCTTTAAACACTTTGTACCTAGATAAATTACCAAAACCTCTTTAAAAAAAGACAGTAAAAGAGTATAAAGAAATGTAAAAGAAAAACAACACAATATCCTTTCCTTTAATATTCAGTACCACATTGATAAATCGGCTACAACCATGCAAACAATTTGGCATAACCTGAAGGAATCATTGATTAACACATTCCACAACCTGGGCCTAGCTTGGTGGGTGGAGATTGTGACGCAAAATCCCAGTTGTACTTACTACTTCGGTCCATTTTTGAGTTCCACTGATGCTAATGTCGCACTCAAAGGCTACATAGAAGATTTGGAGGTCGAAGGGGCGCAAGGAATACTTGTGAATGTCAAGCGCTGTAAACCAGGTACTTTAACAATTTCCGAAGACTTGGGGGAAAGGTTTGACCGCAAAGTAAAGCCTGCCTTTAGCGGTCAGATATAATCCAAATTCAAAGGGCTTCCATAGTTCTCACACTCAGCTTGAGAACTATGGTAGAAATTTGGCTGATTGAAACCGGATTGTTTAATTTTAGATTTTTAGATTTTAGATTTTAGATTTTAGGTTTTAGATTGCTCCCACAGATAAATCTGGGGGCTTGTAGCACCAAGGAACTATTGGTCAATTACAGTACTGAAACATAAAGGTTTCGGTAACAGTGGAAAGATGTTGATTTAAATGAGATATTGTTGATTGGGCGATCGCTTTGGGTACACCACCATAATATGCTTGAGCAATACTACCTGTAATACAAGCAATGGTATCGCTGTCACCACCGATTGAGACGGCATTTCGCAGAGCATCTTCAAAATTTTGAGATTCTAAAAAAGCGATGATTGCTTGGGGAACAGAACCCTGACAAGTAGGATCATATTGGTAAGTCGGTCGAATTTGCTCCAGAGTGCGCTCTAAGTCATATTCAAAGGTATTTTGAATATAAGAATGAATTTTCCCTTTATCATGACCTGTACGCCCTAGAAAGATGGCGGCGGCTGTAGCTTGAGCGCCCTTAATGCCTTCAGGATGGTTATGGGTAATTTCCGCACTAATCTGCGCTTGTTGTAATACAGTCTCCAAGTCATTAAAGGCAAACCCAATGGGACTCACTCGCATAGCTGCACCATTACTCAGACTGTTGTATGGTTCGCGTCGGCTAGAGTTCGCCCACTCTCGAAAGTTACGCCCATAACCAGCATAAGGGTAGTGGCGATAGTACAACTTTAATTGGTCGATATATTGACTACTAACTGGAGGTTTGCCGGCGTTGAGAATCACATCTGCTACTGCCACAGTCAAAACTGTATCGTCAGTGAAGCGGCATTGTCTATTAAAAAGCGGGAAATCCTTAGTTTTAAAATTTTTACCCTGATATACAGAGCCGATAATGTCTCCTGCGATCGCTCCCAGCATACTTAACTCTTTTCGTTGTAATATTTTAAATGTGTTCTTCTGGTGTATGACTGTGTTGCAATCATGCAGAGCCTTCAGCGATCATTTACTTTCGTATTGAGTACGTTATTTTTTGGGCAAAGTACTGGGAAACATTTTTTGGCATCAGTTCAAAAGCTGAGATGGTATTATACCACAAGAACCATAACCCATTGCAGATATATACCCCACGTGAATATTCCATGCTGCTTGTTCTGAGGACAAAAGCTGAGGGGATTTGTGTCTTTTGGTATATGACTTAATCAGATGAAAATTTAAAATAGAACTATGGCAAGAATCCTAATTATTATTAGTAACCACAGATAAACGTAAATGTAAACGCATTTTCCAACACCGACTGCTTTCCCACAGGAAATACAGGTCAATTTATCTGTGGTTCTTCACTATTATTCTTGAAAATTTAACTAACTATGAATTAGTAATTATTTTTGTCATGGACTAAAGTTAGGGGAAAATTCAGTGAATACAACGCTTTTAGAGGCTAACTCTATCCAATCTTTCTTAGGTAAAGAATCAGAAAACTTACTCACCTACAAAGCGAAAATTTCTCAGAATTTACTACATTTACCAAGCCCAGATTTTATAGATCGAGTTTGGATAAATAGCGATCGCCATCCTCAAGTCTTGCGTAATCTCCAGCAGCTTTACTCTCACGGTCGGTTAGCAAATACTGGTTATTTGTCTATCTTACCAGTAGACCAAGGAATTGAACACTCAGCCGGGGCATCTTTTGCGCCTAATCCGATTTATTTTGATCCCGAAAATATTATCAGATTGGCAATAGCAGGGGGCTGTAATGCTGTTGCGACGACTTTAGGTGTATTAGGTAGCGTTTCGCGTAAATATGCCCATAAAATCCCCTTCATCGCTAAAATTAATCATAACGAACTGCTAACTTTTCCCAATCAATATGACCAGATATTGTTTGCTGATGTGGAACAAGCTTGGAACTTGGGTGCTGTGGCGGTAGGCGCGACAATTTACTTTGGTTCAGAACAATCTGCTAGACAAATTCAGGAAGTCAGCCAAGCTTTTAAATACGCCCATGAACTGGGTTTAGTGACAATTCTTTGGTGCTATCTGCGTAATAACGCTTTCAAACAAGAACAAGATTATCACCTTGCGGCTGACCTCACCGGACAAGCCAATCATTTGGGTGTCTCCATTGAAGCTGACATTATTAAACAAAAGTTACCCGAATGTAATCATGGTTATAGTGCAGTAGCGAAAGCGACTAATCAGAGTTACGGCAAAACTAATGACCGAGTTTACACAGAATTAACAAGTGATCACCCGATTGATTTAACTCGTTATCAAGTGCTTAATTGCTACTGTGGACGTGCAGGGCTAATTAATTCTGGTGGTGCATCTGGTAAAGATGATTTTTCCCAAGCTGTGCGGACAGCAGTAATTAATAAGCGGGCTGGCGGTACGGGTTTAATTTCTGGGCGGAAAACTTTCCAGCGTCCTTTTGAGGAAGGTGTGAAACTGTTTCATGCAATTCAGGATGTTTACTTGTCACCAGATGTGACTATAGCTTAGGAATTATGGGGAGTCTGCGGACATCTGTGACAAAATAGAGACGTTATATAGAACGTCTCTACATTTAAATTCATAGTTGGTTTCAGCAACGCCCTAATAACTAATAATGATACTTTTTATATACACGTCACTATCCTAGAGGAAGACGTTAAAACAATGAAGAATCTCCTAATATTTAAGCATTTATGAAAGACTTAGGAGACGACTTTTACCATGTTGAATATCCGAAAAATATTTAATAAATTGCATCGTCAATTAACCATAGTATTATTGGCTGGTTTAATGTGGTTGATCAGCTTACCTACTGCTCCAGTCCAAGCTGAGGGCTATTATCAGGAAAAAGACCACAACATAGCTGTATCTAAGCCTTATTATGGCAACCAAGAACGTAAAATTGTAGTGCAAACAGAGGCGATTAAACCCTACTATTCTACCAAAGAAAGAAAGAAAGAAAAAGTCATTATCAAGACACCAGGGGCGGTCGATCATTCTATTGAAAGTGGCAAGCGGGGACAAGAGCTAACTCCGAAAAACTGACGAGAAATTGGCACTCGGCAAGAACATATCTCAGAATCTTGAGATGCGCGAGTGAATAGATTGAAAAAATAGTGAAGTCAAGCAAGAATCTTATACTGATATTAATGGTAATACTGACACACGCCGGACAATAACCACTGAAAACAATTTAGCCGAACGTGACGAGAACAATGCTACTCGTGGTTTGCTGTTAGGTATTATCATTACTTCCCTGTTGAGTTTGATTGTAGGTGGAGTTTGGTACTTCAACCAAAGCAATAAGGTAGAGGTTCAAGACAATACTAATACTGTGCCGGTTTTGGTTCCTGTACCGACTGACAGCAGTCCCACAGCTACTCCATCTCCTCAACCACAAACGACGATAATTGAAACAACGAAGGAAGTACCTGTATTTATACCTGTTCCACAACAGCCGGTTACACCCCCATCTACACCTCGCCAACCGGATATTAATATTACTATTCCACCCCAACAGCCTGCGGTAGAAAAAACGCCTTCTCCAACTCAGCCAAGTCCTAAACCAGTACAAAGCCCAACCAGTCCAACGAATAATACTTCTACTTCAGAAAACGAAGGCGGTACTTCTAGTAATACCGTCACACCAAGTACGAAAAATGATCCGTCTGATAGTAGTACTTCTACCCCAGGTGATGCTACTGGCGGTTCTAATCAATAACGGCTTCTGAACTTTGATCTCTGTTGATACTCGCTATTAGTACCCTTAAGGGTAGGGAATAAAAAAGTATTGTAAAACTTCGCCAAATCCAAATATTGTAACGATGAAATAATTGTGCTGACCTACTCACTAATAACTATTTGATCAACAGCCGAATAGTACGAACTACTGAAAACCATTGTTAAAAATGTGCTATGGTGTTGAATAGCAATAAATATAACAAGTGCCTAATTTTTGTGTAATGTATAAATTACGCAGATGCAGGAATAATTCAGTGGTTTTCTGATTATGGAAACAAAAAGCCCCGTCAAAAGTTGGTGGAAATACATTCTGTTGTTTACAGTGGTGTTGGTATCTGGCCCGACTACCCATTTCATTAATCAGGCATTACGAGGTTATCCACTAGATATTAACTACTTCTGGACTGAACTCTCGCCTTATGGGCTTTTGGGCGCGGGTCTTTACAACGGGAATGGTGGCGCGGACTGGAAAATAGGCAAGCCAAAAGCAACAATTTGGAATGCCGAAAATTTGCGATCGCTACCGGAGTTAAGAAGTTTTGCATTAGAACTAGTAAATCGCGATCGCACTGTGAATAATTTGCCGCCTTTGGAAGAAGATTCTGCACTATCCCTCGCCGCACAACTCCACGCACAGGATATGTTTGACCGCCAATACTTCGATCATATTTCCCCTGACGGCAAAACTCCCCAAGATCGCTACGTTGCAGTCGGTACTAGCCCACTTCAAGGAGTTGGTGAAAATATTGTTCAGAGTCAGACTAAAGGCTGGGGATTAACTTACACAGAAGCAGAAAAGTTTCAACGCGGTTGGATGTACAGTAATGGACACCGTGCTAATCTCCTCACCGAAAAATACACCAAATTTGGTTATGGAGTGGTAATTGGGGCGAATGGCCGGATGTACGCTGTACAGATGTTTGGCTTTTAAACTAGCTCAGGAATAAAAAAAGGCAAATCTGTGTAGGGATTGTGAGATATCCTTAGATAAGTGAGAGATTTGCCAAATAAATTAAGCATGAAGCTGGCAGCACGAGTAAGTAAGGTGACACCTTCTTTAACCTTAGCGATCGCAGCTAAAGCTAAGGCCATGAAGGCTGAAGGAATAGACGTTTGTAGTTTCAGCGCTGGAGAACCGGATTTTGACACTCCAGCCCACATCAAAGCCGCAGCAGCGACAGCTTTGGAATCAGGAAAAACCAAGTATGGACCAGCAGCAGGAGAACCAAAGTTAAGGGAAGCGATCGCCCATAAGCTGAAAACTGAGAATGGTCTTGATTATCAGTCAGAGAATGTGATTGTCACCAATGGCGGTAAACATTCTCTGTTTAACTTGATGTTAGCCCTGATTGATTCGGGTGATGAGGTCATTATCCCGGCTCCCTATTGGCTAAGTTACCCGGAAATGGTGACTTTAGTTGGTGGAAACCCAGTCATTGTCACCACAGATGCGGCGACGGATTATAAAATTACTCCGGAGCAACTACGTCAAGCAATTACACCGAAAACCAAGTTATTTATTCTCAATTCCCCATCGAATCCCACTGGGATGGTGTACACGCCAGATGAAATTAAAGCACTGGCGCAAGTTGTAGTGGATGCAGATATTTTTGTCGTATCTGATGAGATTTACGAAAGGATTCTCTACGATGGTGCTACGCACATCAGTATTGGTTCTCTGGGTAAAGAAATTTTTGACCGCACCTTAATCAGCAACGGGTTCGCGAAAGCTTACTCCATGACTGGTTGGCGACTGGGTTATTTAGCTGGTCCAGTGGAAATTATTAAAGCGGCTAGTACCATTCAAGGACACAGTACATCGAATGTGTGTACCTTTGCTCAATATGGTGCGATCGCGGCTTTAGAAAGTTCTCAAGACTGCGTAGAAACCATGCGCCAAGCTTTCGCTAAACGGCGACAAGTAATGTCAGACAGACTCAACGCCATTCCGGGGCTGAGTTGTGCTAAACCAGATGGCGCATTTTATCTATTTCCTGATATCAGCAAAACAGGTCTGAAGTCCCTAGAATTTTGTAACGCCCTCTTGGAAGCACAGCAAGTAGCAGTAATTCCTGGCATTGCCTTTGGTGCTGACCAAAACATTCGTTTGTCTTACGCCACTGATATGGCAACTATTGAAACAGGGATGGAGAGGTTAGAGAAATTTGTCAGTTCTCTGGTTGACTAAATGTAGCGAGCCTGCGAACGCAGGCTTTGTTTCTATAGCCGCGACTTTCAGTCCTGCGACTCTGATTTTAAACTTCCGAAACCCACGGCGATGCCTTGAATCTAGGCATCGCGGATTTTAGATAAAAATCTAAAATCCCCAATCGATTTATCGATTCACTGCCGCAGCTTCTCGTGCCGCAGTCGCTTGGTCTGGGTGGATACCTAAACGTGTGAGATTAATTCGTCCTTTATTGTCAATTTCGCGCACTTTGACAATCACTTCATCCCCAACAGCTACTTCATCTTCAACTTTGCCAACGCGATAGTCAGCTAATTGAGAAATGTGAATCATGCCTTCTTTTCCAGGCAGAAATTCTACAAATGCACCAATGGGGATAATCCGAGTCACACGCCCGGCATAAACATCACCTTCGTGTAACTTACGAGTCATGCCTTGAATGATGTTACGGGCTTTCTTCGCTCTACTTTCATCCACAGCAGAAATCGTCACAGTGCCATCGTCTTCGATGTCAATCTTCGCACCAGTTTCTTCGGTGATGCCCTTGATGGTTTTACCTCCGGGTCCAATGACCAGACCAATCATGTCTGAATCAATCTTGATAGTCAATAGACGTGGGGCATAGGGTGAGGTTTCAACTCTTGGTTCTTCGATAGTCTGGAGCATTTTATCCAGAATATGCAACCGGGCTGATTTCGCTTGGTGGACAGCTTGGGCAATTACATCCAATGACAGACCAGATATTTTCATATCCATTTGTAAGGCAGTAATTCCGGTATCTGTGCCGGCAACTTTAAAGTCCATATCGCCTAAGAAGTCCTCAATGCCCTGAATATCAGTCAGGACTCGCACTTCGTCACCTTCTTTAATCAAACCCATTGCTGCGCCGCTTACGGGTTTGAGAATGGGAACACCAGCATCCATCAAGGAGAGAGTGGAACCGCACACTGAACCCATAGAAGTGGAACCGTTGGAAGAAAGCACTTCCGAAACGACACGAATCACGTAGGGGAATGCTTCTTTTGACGGTAGCACAGGGATGAGCGCTCGTTCTGCTAAAGCACCGTGACCAATTTCGCGTCTTCCTGGGAAACGCATCGGTTTAGTTTCCCCAACTGAGAACGGAGGGAAGTTGTAATGATGCAGGTAACGTTTGGATTGGTCTGTTTGCAAGTCATCGTTGAGGTTTTGAGCATCTCCAGGAGTACCCAGGGTACAGGCGGATAATACTTGGGTTAAACCGCGATTAAATAAACCACTACCGTGGACTCGCTTGGGTAAAACGCCAACTTGACAAGAGACAGGACGGACTTCATCGAGTTTGCGACCATCAACGCGCACGTTGTCGTCAACGATTTGACGGCGCATGAAGTGTTTTGTGATGTCTTTAAAGGTGTTACCAAGTGCTTTGTTATTTGCAGTTGCAGCCAGTCGAACTTCATTTTCTTCTGGTAATTCGGCGATCGCACTCGCAACTTGCTCTTTTACAATATCCAAAGCGTTATCCCGTTGGGCTTTGGTGTATTCAAATTGAGACAAAATTTTCTTAATATCATCGCTGACGCGATCGCGGATATAATTGCTCAGAGTGGGGTCTTCCTCTGGTGGTGCTTCCTGCACAATTTTCAGACCCATTTCCGCTAACAAATCTTGCTGCGCTTTAATTAAATCTCTTACCGCTTCATAACCAAAATCAATTGCTTCAATAATATCTTGCTCTGGCAATTGATTGGCTCCCGCCTCCACCATGATCACACCGTGGGGTGAACCAGCCACAATTAGATCCAAGTCGCCGTTCTCAGTTTCGGCATAGGTGGGGTTAATAATGAAATCATCACCCACTAAACCCACCCGCACTGCCGCCATTGGTCCATTAAACGGAATTTGTGCCATCAGAGTAGCAATGGAAGCACCAGTCACTGCTAAAACGTCAGGTGGTACTAACTCATCCATCGACAGCGTAAAGGCGATAATTTGCAGATCATCCCGCAACCATGAAGGAAACAAAGGTCTCATGGGGCGGTCAATCAGCCGGCTAGTCAGAATGGTTTTTTCTGGTGGACGACCTTCTCTCCGCATGATTCCTCCGGGAATCCTACCTGCGGCATACAATCTTTCTTCATAATCCACCGTCAGGGGAAGAAAATCTATTCCTTCTCTGCCCTTGGAACGCGTAGCCGTCACTAAAACAGATGTATCCCCTGATTCTATTAAAACCGACCCACCAGCTTGGGGAGCCAGTAAGCCTACTTTCAGTCTAATATCCCTACCATCAAAGGATATTGACTTATCAACTTCTGCCATTCAGTTTTTTTTCCTTCTCTTTTGCTTTTCTCTTTCTGTGGCAATCCTAACATTTCTGCCCTCAGACTGACTTCTGGTACACACAAAGATAAACAAGTCGTTCAACCCAAAGCCCGATAGAAAATTAGTGCCTCTACTATCTGCCCATCTGCTAGCTTCACCGCACGCGGAATATTGCCAATAATCTCAAATCCCAAGGACTGCCAGAGTTGAACTGAAGGTATATTAGTTGCAAAGACCAAATTGAACATCACGGCTTCATAGTCCAGGTTTGCTGCGATCGCTAGCATGGACTCGCCCATAAACCTTCCAATACCCTGACCGCGCAACCCAGGTTGTACAATAAAACCAGCGTTGCAAATATGGCTACACATACCTGGGAAGTTAGGCTTTAGATAAAATGCCCCCAGCACTTCTTTTGGATTGTGTGTCGTATCTTGAGCAGATGTCCTCACCACGAAGGCATCCTGACTTAACCAGTAAGCTGCAAATGCCTCCTGCGACAGAGGTTTATTTTGGGGGTAAGTTTTGCCCTCATTAATTATGACATTTAGTAATGTTCTCACCTCCTCCTGTTCTTCGGGCTTCATATAATCTAGTTCGATGGCTAAGTCATTTTTTAAAACTTGTTTACAAGGGAATTTCATTAGCAACAAATTTTATGAATTTTGATTATTACTTGAATTTATCATATTCAATATTTGAATGCTTGTATTTTGTCCGATATGCAATAAGTAATTCGTCGTAAATAATTCAAGGTTTGTAGTCAGGACTTTAGTCCTGAATTAAGAGTTGAGAGAAATTACTACGAGCTAAAATACAAAATTTAACTTAGGTTTATTGTCGCCCACTTACTTATTTTTCCAGTAGGCAACGTCTACAACATAGATAGAAGTAATTATGTTTATTCATGTTACAGTAAAATTCAATAATTAATGATTTTAGTTTAATTAAACTTTGAGTAGTTAGTACATGGCAATTCTACACGGTAATTGGTTAGTAAGAAATCAAAATAGTTGTTTATTTATCTGGGGTGAAACTTGGCGTTCATCACGAGTCGATTTTGCTCTGAGTGCATCACCAGATATACCACTACATCCATTGGTAATGTCACCAATTGAGTTGAGTGAGTGGTTAAGTTCTCAGAATATTAAAATTCCTAGCTTAATGCAGCCAACCCAAGTTGCTGTAGCTGCCACTGGGCGAACTCGTAAAAGTACAACTGCTACTAAAATCAGCTTACCAACGCACTCTCAAATCATTGATTTACCAACTCATATCTCAGAAAACAATCAGCAAGAAATAGAATTTATTTCCCCTTTACATTCTGCTACTTTGGGTTCGGAAATCAATTCACCCCAATATCTTCAACCGTGGCGAGTAGAGGGGTTTTGTCTCAACCCCTCTGAAGCAATAAAATTTCTCGCTGCTGTTCCTTTGAATGCTGCGAGGGAAGAGGATACTTTGTTCGGTGGAGATTTACGTTTTTGGTCACAAATTGCCCGTTGGAGTTTGGATTTAATTTCCCGATGTAAGTTTTTGCCAACTATCCAAAGGCAAGCTGATAGTTCTATTGTTGCTAGATGGCAAGTACTTTTAGACAGTGCTGTGGACGGAACTCGCTTAGAAAGATTTGCGGCAAAGATGCCCTTAGCTTGTCGTACTTATCGGAAGGAAATGGGGAGTGGGGAGGAATCTTCTTCATCCATAACGTATGTAGATTTCCCCACTCAACCGCAAGAATTATTATTAGGATTTCTCAACAGTACGATAGATACCCAAGTGCGAGGGATGTTAGCTTCTCAACCTCTATTAGAAACTAGAATTTTAGCATCTTTACCATCTGCGGTAAGACAGTGGTTGCAAGGTTTAACCAGTGCATCTCACACAGTCAATGCAGATGCAATGGAAGTAGAAAGATTAGAAGCGGCACTGAAATCTTGGACGATGCCGTTGCAATACCAACTGGTAGGAAAAGCATTATTTCGAGCCTGTTTTCAACTGCTTCCCCCTGCCTCTGGCGCGACAGACTGGATATTGGCATATTTTCTCCAAGCTGCGGATGATGAAAATTTCTTAGTAGATGCGGCAACTATTTGGCATCACCCAGTTGAACAATTAGTTTATCAAAATCGCACCATTGATCAACCCCAAGAAACTTTATTGCGGGGGTTGGGTTTAGCTTCCCGATTATATCCAGTTCTTACACCGAGTTTAGAAACAGAATATCCCCAATCTTCTCGCCTCAACCCATTACAAGCTTATGAATTTATCAAGTCTGTAACTTGGCGATTTGAAGATAGTGGTTTGGGGGTAATTTTGCCTCCTAGTTTGACAAATCGTGAAGGATGGGCGAATCGTTTAGGTTTAAAAATCAGTGCAGAAACTCAAAAGAAAAAACAGGGTCGGTTGGGTTTACAAAGTTTACTAAATTTTCAATGGCAATTGGCTATTGGTGGACAAACTATTTCTAAAACTGACTTTAATAAACTGGTAGCTTTAAATAGCCCACTGGTAGAAATTAACGGTGAATGGGTGGAATTGCGACCCCAGGATATTAAAACAGCACAGACATTTTTTGCTTCTCGCAAAGACGAAATGACACTTTCTTTGGAAGATGCTTTACGTCTGAGTTCTGGAGATACCCAGGCGATTGAAAAGTTACCTGTGGTCAGTTTTGAAGCATCTGGTACATTGCAAGAGTTAATAGGGGCGTTAACGAATAATCAAACCATTGCACCCCTCCCCACACCTGCCAATTTTCAAGGACAGTTACGACCTTATCAAGAAAGAGGGGCGGCTTGGCTAGCTTTCTTAGAACGTTGGGGCTTGGGTGCTTGTCTCGCTGATGATATGGGACTGGGGAAAACAATTCAGTTAATTGCCTTTTTACTGCACCTCAAAGAACAAGATGCACTGGAAAATCCCACCTTACTTGTTTGTCCAACTTCTATTTTAGGTAACTGGGAAAGAGAAATTAAAAAATTTGCGCCTACTCTGAAAGTTTTACAGCACCACGGCGATAAACGTCTCAAAGGTAAAGCGTTTGTAGAAGCAGTCCAAAAACACGATGTAGTTATTACCAGTTACTCACTCGTCCACCGTGATATTAAGTCTTTGCAAAGTGTTGATTGGCAGACAGTTGTATTAGATGAAGCCCAGAATGTCAAAAATCCTGAAGCGAAACAATCAAAGGCTGTAAGGGAATTAAAAACTACATTTCGGATAGCTTTAACAGGAACACCAGTAGAAAATAAACTCCAGGAATTGTGGTCTATTTTAGATTTCCTTAATCCTGGGTATTTGGGAAATCGCCAATTTTTCCAGAGACGGTTTGCTATGCCAATTGAAAAGTATGGTGATACTGCATCTTTAAATCAATTGCGGGGTTTAGTTCAACCGTTTATTCTGCGTCGGCTGAAAACAGATCGTGATATTATTCAAGATTTGCCAGAAAAGCAAGAAATGACGGTTTTCTGTGGTCTGGCTGCTGAACAAGCTGCGCTGTATCAACAAGTAGTGGAAGCATCTTTAGCAGAAATTGAATCTGCTGAAGGTTTGCAACGTCGAGGGATGATTTTAGCGTTACTTGTCAAATTGAAACAAATCTGTAATCACCCAGCCCAATATTTGAAAGCAGCTACATTAAAAGAACATACTTCTGCCAAACTGCAACGACTAGATGAAATGTTAAATGTGGCTTTGGAGGAAGGAGATAGGGCTTTAATTTTCACTCAATTTGCTGAATGGGGTAAGTTATTAAAAGTTCATTTACAGCAAACACTTGGCAAAGAAATATTCTTTTTATATGGTAGTAGCACGAAAAAACAACGCGAGGAAATGATTGACCGTTTTCAACACGACCCCCAAGGACCTCCAATTATGATTCTTTCTTTAAAAGCGGGTGGGGTAGGTTTGAATTTAACTAGGGCTAATCATGTATTTCACTTTGATAGATGGTGGAATCCCGCAGTGGAAAATCAAGCGACAGATAGAGTTTTTCGTATTGGTCAAACTCGGAATGTGCAAGTGCATAAATTTGTCTGTACTGGCACGTTAGAAGAGAAAATTCATGACATGATTGAAAGTAAAAAACAATTGGCTGAACAAGTAGTTAATACTGGTGAGGAATGGTTAACTGAAATGGATACTAACCAATTGCGTGATTTACTCATTCTTGATCGTAGTGCCATAATTGAGGAGGATGAAGTTTAAAGAACAATAAAATAGTATAAGAAGCCCACCCCCAACCCCCTCCCCGCCAGCGAGGAGGGGGTTATGATATAGCTTATATATCCGTCCTAAATCATTTCTAAACCTCTTTACTTCTTCACTTGGCGACCTTGGCGACTAAAGCCCTGGGGGCATACGCTGCGCGAAGGCGGTTCGATAAATTCATAAATCAAATAGGATGGCTATATGATTAGGAAAAGCTATATGAAAATAGGAGCGCAATTAAAGCTTTTTTTCAATTTTCTTTACTAAGATAACAAGATGACAAACAAGATAGACCATGACCGCTTATTCAAAGAACTAATATCAAATTTTTTCGTAGAGTTTCTAGAATTATTCTTTCCTCAAGTTATCGAATATATAGACACCACATCGATTACATTTTTAGACAAAGAAATATTTACGGATGTCACCGCAGGCGACAAATATGAAACTGACCTAATAGTTAAAGTTAAATTTCTCGGTCAACCTTCTTACTTTGTGATTCATATTGAAGCCGAATCAGGTGCAAGACCGAAATTTAATCAAAGAATGTTCCGTTATTTTGCGAGATTAGATGAAAAATTGGATTTGCCAATATATCCGATAGTTATATTTTCCTACGACTCACCCAAAACCGTAGCCGTGAATAACTATCAAATCAACTTTCCTGATTTTGAAGTGCTAAAATTTAATTATCAAGTAGTGCAACTGAATCAACTTAACTGGCGGGACTTTTTAATTCGTCCAAATCCAGTTGCATCGGCTTTGATGTCAAAAATGAATATAGCACCAGAAGATAGGCCAAAAGTCAAAGCAGAATGTTTAAGGTTATTAGTTACCTTAAAATTAAATCCAGCTAAAATGCAATTGATATCAGGGTTCATTGACACGTATTTGAGATTGAATAAAATAGAAGAAGAGAAATTTCAAGCAGAAATAGGTACATTAATCAAGGAAGAGAAGGAGGAAGTTATGCAAATTGTCACCAGTTGGATGGAAGAGGGAATTGAGACAGGTATTGAAAGAGGTATTGAAAGAGAAAAAAATTTAATTCTCCGTCAAATTAATAAAAAAATTGGACAAATTGATAGTGAATTAGACACTGAAATTAGGAGTCTAAATATAGAAGTTATTGAGGCTTTAGGAGAGGCAATATTTGATTTAAATACTGCGGAAGATTTGCGAAATTGGTTATCAAATAATGTATATTTTTAGGTACAAGAACCCCACCCCCAACCCCCTCCCCGCAAGCGAGGAGGGGGCTATGATGTACCTTATGTGATTAGTAAAGGCTATAAGCCTTTTATTACTAGGATTTTGCTTGTATACCTGAGCCAAAGTTTTGCATTTATTTATGAATAACGATACTTTACAAGCAAGTAGAGAATGGTGGTCACAAAAGTGGCTGGAGTTACTCGATTCTTATCGGTTTAAAAAGCGTTTAGAACGGGCGAGAAATTATTCTCGTCAGGGTAATGTTTTAAATATTGAGTTTAAAGGGGCAAAGGTTTTAGCTAGAGTCCAAGGTAGTGAACCTGATCCTTATAAGGTTTCTCTTTCTATTGACAATTTTAGTGAGGAAGAATGGGGTTATGTAATTGAAACTATGTCCCAAAGAGCAATTTTTGCCGCGAAGCTGTTAGCTGGGGAAATGCCGCAAAATATTGAGGAAGTGTTTACGTCCAATGGTTTGTCTTTGTTTCCGTTTACATTGTCTGATGTTCACAGTAAATGCTCTTGTCCTGATAAAGCAAATCCTTGTAAACACATTGGTGCTGTATACTATCAGTTAGGCGATCGCTTCAGTGAAGATCCGTTTGTGCTGTTTCAATTACGCGGCCGCACCAAAGAGCAAATTATCAGTGATTTACGTCAATTACGCGGTGCTAAGGTGGAAGTGACAGGACCTGAAACATCTGATGTTAAACAGCCGACGACTCAACCCCAAACCTCTGTTAACCTTAATGATTTTTGGCAATATCATGAACCGCTAGAGTCTTCCTTAGTTGTGATTGCGCCGTCGGGTAGCGAAACGGTATTAGATTTATTGGGGGCGATTCCTTTAGCCAAAACTGAAGAAAGTACCGTAAGTTCCACGGCTGGTGATGTGGTGACGAAATATTTAGATACTGTTTATAAACAGGTAAGTCAGCAAGCAATGTTAGCGGCGATGAATATGGGCGGCGGTTGATGGGATTGGGAGCATCTGGATTTTGTATAAATCCCTAGAAAACCTCACCCCAACCCTCTCCTTACTAAGGAGAGGGAGCCGGAAACTTTGATAATGCTGTAATGGAAAACTGTCCTCGCAGCAAAGGAAGCCCCAGAGAAGAACCAGGAATTCGGAAAGATTGTTGCAGGTTCCAAATTCTTCTAAACTGACTAAATAAGTTTTAAATCTCAATAGCTCCTCGTGATGGATAACGATTCGGAATATATCAGGGAAACGGAAGCTACTCGTGTCCGTGTACTCAGCGAAGCCCTACCTTACATTCAACAATTTGTGGGTCGGACTGTTGTTGTCAAATATGGTGGTGCAGCCATGAAAGACAGCACCCTGAAAGACAAAGTAATGCGGGATATTGTCTTTTTATCCTGCGTTGGCTTACGTCCCATTCTGGTACATGGTGGTGGACCGGAAATTAATAGTTGGTTAACTAAACTGGGTATTGAAGCACAATTTAAAAATGGTCTGCGTGTCACCGATGCGCCCACTATGGATGTAGTGGAGATGGTTTTGGTGGGTCGAGTTAATAAAGAAATTGTTTCCCTGATTAGCCGGGCTGGGGGCTTGGCGGTGGGACTGTGTGGTAAGGATGGTAATTTGATTACAGCCCGTCCCCAGGATCAAGAAGGTATCGGGTTTGTGGGGGAAGTCAGTGGTGTAAATATCAAAATTTTGGAAACTCTCTCTAGTAATGGCTATATTCCTGTGGTGTCTAGTGTAGCCACAGACGAGAAGGGACAAGCTTACAATATTAACGCTGATACTGTGGCTGGGGAAATTGCGGCAGCCTTGGGTGCGGAAAAGTTAATTTTACTGACTGACACACCAGGTATTCTCAAAGATTACAAAGATCCATCTAGCTTGATTCCGAAAGTAGATATTCGCCAAGCCCGTGAACTGATTACCAATGGTATCGTTAGCGGTGGGATGATTCCAAAAGTGAATTGTTGTGTGCGATCGCTTGCTCAAGGCGTAAGTGCAGCACATATCATTGATGGTCGTATTCCCCACGCTCTATTACTAGAGGTATTTACTGATGGTGGTATTGGCACGATGATCCTTGGTTCTCAGTTCACTTAAAACGGTGAGTATTCTGAGTTTGACCTGGGATAGTTCAAAATTAAGGGCGATCGCGAAGCACCGCTACCAGCAGATCGCCCTGTGGATCTGACACGATGCCGATTCATCTTCACTGGCGATCGCCTTCTCAATGGTGTAGTTTGCCGTGAATTATTGAAAATCACTGGATTGACTAGGGTGGAGTCACGAATTACAGGATTAATTAGTGTGGGATTAATTAACCCAAAATTACTGTTCACATTCTGCCTGAAAACGGGATAGGAGCAATATTCGCGATTCCTGCTACACCTGGGAACTAACCCTGTCGCTGGATTTACAGGCATGGGGGTAGGAATCGGACTACCATAAATAAAAGAACCAACAGCAGGCGACTGATTAATCCTCACAGAGTTATTAATGATGATGAGGTTCTGGGCAGCGACTGGAGTAATTGTAGCGCTGATTACAGCGCAAATTATTCCCATTCCCAGCCAATTCAGTGGTAAATGCTTGATTTTTAGCATATTTTTGCTCACCTGCATTTGATACCTAAAAGCCGCAGCTACTTGGTTAAAATTTTAAGTTGATTAACTTCCATTGTGTCAGATGTTCATAAAATTCTCAGAAAATTGCTGACATCGACAAATTAAAAGTAGTGCTGATTGGTGTGTAAAACGTGAGTACAGAAAGTTTAGAAATTGCCAGAAGTCGTTATCAGGCTGGAAAACTTAACTTTGAAAATGGGAAATATCGAGAAGCTGTGGAAAATCTGGAAAAAGCCAGCGCCTTGTTATCTCGAAATTCTCGCCTTGGAGGTGAAGTTGAAATTTGGCTGGTAACAGCTTATGAAGCAGCCGGGCGCACAGAAGAAGCGATCGCCCTTTGTCAACAACTCCAACGCCATCCTTTTCCAGAAACGAGTAAACAAGCAAAGGATTTACTTTATATTTTAAAAGCCCCGAAACTCCAACGCCCCAGTGAGTGGATGACGGAAATCCCAGATTTAGGCACATTGTCTGATAATGATGCCAAAATTCGGGCATCTGGAAATTACGCAAAAGCTTCTCGTCAAGCACCTGCTGAACCAGAATTAGAAGACCTTAGCCAAGTGAATACCCAAGATAATCGCTTTATTGGGGTAGCACTAATTGTTATTGTGTTAACACTCTCGTACTTGGCTTGGTTGAGTTTTTAGTTTTTGGGAGATATAGCTGGGGAGTAGGGAGAAGAGGAAAAGGGGCAGGGGGCAGGGGAGAAGAAGAATGCTTGTTAAGTAACCGGAAGTTTAAAATAATTTCTTACTCCCCCTTACTCCGGTGCGCCCTGCTCCCCTGCTTCTTCTGGGGAGTGGGTTAAAACTCTTTTGGTGTCTAAGTTTGATTATCCGTTTATGTCTTAACGTCCTTGGTGGTTCCTATATATGAATTATTCTATTTTCAGAAAGATTTTAGTGAGATTCATCAGAGCATTAAGTTTTGTGTTGATCAAAATGGCATTATTGATCAAGCTGATTGGTCGGAATCTCATTCGTCGGATCTTTCCGCTCAAAAATCCTATTTTGTGGCTAGTTCTGTTATCGTCACTGCTGCTAACTGGTTGTGTCAAGTACGATGCCGGTGTTACCTTCAATAATGCCAATAATGGCGAAATAGTACAGCATATTAAATTGGGAGAACGACTCACCAGTTTTAGTGGTGATTATGTATATGAATGGTTACACAGCATAGAACGGCGCACCCGTCAACTAGGAGGTAAAACACAACGGATTTCTCCAGAAGAAATTATTGTGAAAATTCCCTTCAGTAATGGTCAAGAGTTGCAAGAGAAATTTAATGATTTTTTCAACTCTCGGACTAATCAAAAATCTGAGGCTTTGCAGAAAGCATCTGCGTCAGAACTACCGAAAATTGAATCTAATTTACTCATCAATCAGAACAATTTTGTGCTGTTAGTGAGGAATCGATTAATTTATGATTTAGACTTGCGATCGCTCTCCTTAATTGCCAGCAGAGGTAACGTGTTATCTGATACGGGGTCAATTCTCGACCTAGAATTTAGCTTAAAAACCCCTTGGGGAGCCAAAAATATTCAACAAACTGAAACTGCGATCCAGCCGCAAAAGAAAGGACAGCAATTAGTATGGCAGCTCAAACCCGGTGAACTCAACCACATAGAAGTAGTATTTTGGCTACCTAGTCCCCTGGGTATTGGTGGTTTGTTAATTATCCTCTTCATCTGGGGCGGAATTTACCTGAGATATACCTTTATGCCAGATCCCAGGGTTCAGTTTGCACCTGATCCCAAAGTAGCCACGGAGTAAGCAGGGAAGCAGGGGTGAAAAGGTAGGGTGTGTTATGGACGTTAGTCCTAACGCACCGATAATTTAGGATGGTGCGTTGCGCTACGCGACAACACACCCTACTTTTAAAATTGCAAATTCCAAATTAATTGCCTCAGTCTTCATATCAAGTCCGGTTGAATACTTACAAAACGCGAAAACCTCTGCCAAAGCTTTGCTTTATCTCCCCTCCTCGCTTGCGGGGAGGGGTTGGGGGTGGCGTGACATGATTGTGGTAATCGTAACGAATTAAACGGACATGATATCAAGGCGACAAGCGCTCAATTTTCCAAATGCCATTGTTATCCAAATGAGTATATAACAAGCGGTCATGCAGACGACTGGAGCGACCTTGCCAAAACTCAATTTCTCTGGGGATAACTCTGTAGCCTCCCCAATGAGGTGGACGAGGAACTTCCTGATTTTCATATTGGCGCTGGAATTCTTGCAATTGTCGTTCTAAAATTTCCCTCCCAACAATTACTTCACTTTGATTAGAAGCCCACGCACCCAAGCGACTATTGGGCGGACGCATCTCGAAATAACTATCAGACTGTTCTGAAGAAATTTTCTCAACTGTTCCCACAATTCTGACTTGGCGTTCTAATTCTGCCCACCAAAAAACTAAAGCTGCTTGGGGATTTGCTGCTAGTTCTTGTCCTTTATGACTGTTGTAGTTGGTGAACAAAACAAAGCCTCGTTCATCGAAATCTTTCAGTAATACCATTCTTGCTGAAGGCTGACCATCTGGTGTAGCAGTAGCCAGAGTCATGGCATTAGGTTCAGGAAGTTGGGCTGCTAGTGCTTGCTCAAACCATTTTTTAAATTGAATAAACGGATTAGGGTGAATCTCGGTTTCACTCAAACCTTCTAAGGTGTAATCTTTGCGAAGGTCAGCTACGGTCTTGTCCATGTCAATTTGTATATTTTAGATAAGTTTGGTAAATAAAAGAAGTAGCCTATTTATTTGGCTGTTATCCCACACGTGACACAAAGCATTGTGAGTGCCAAACGTCTTCCAGAAACTACCGCCCATGTCAGAATTATCCGTCAATCGTGGCAACTCGGCTTTCTTGAGGGTGAAGTAAGTGCGGGTTCCTTCGAGTGGCATTTCCAATGGCATTTTCGCCGAGGAGAACTGTCTGTGAAGCCTTCCCAAGGTCGCGCCTTGATTAAAGAACCCCTTGGTCGCTTCTTGGAACAACAGGATTATCAGTTAGAGCCTGGAGGAGATTATGCTTTTACTATTAGGGCTGAACTTTAGATCAGTTATCAGTCAACACTCGTAGTCAGGCGATTTAAATATCTTTCAATTAAGAGGAGAGCAACTATGTCATCTATGGGTCTCGGTGGCTGTCTCATGCCCTGTGGCAAGAGTTTCGTTAGCCCTTTGGGTGGATACATCTGCCAATAGCGATCGCGTGCTTCTAAGGTGCTGTAGCGCTCATCTACTAAAATGATACTTAGTTGCTCTACTAAGACCTCACTCAGTTGCTGTTTCCACTGTTTCGAGGTGGTTTGATTACCCATGACCAGTAAGGAAACAGGAAACTGTTGACGTAATGTCTCAATGGTGGCGATCGCCTTTTGTGCCGTCACAACTTGGTGGTAGTACAATTGCCTATCTAGTCCCATAACTGCTAGACCACATTTATCTTTACCGGGGTCGAAGCCCAAAATCACTGGTTGGGTTGGTGAAAATTCACTAAAAGTCATAAAAAATACACTTTAATTCTATGAATACATTTTTGAATTATTTTATAGTTTTAGGTGTTAAAAATAACTACCCCGTTGAAAATTGCCAATAGCTTTATTCTTAAAGGTCCTGCTGTATATGTATCTTCACTGGCGATCGCTTTGATTTCTAACGGTTGATTATACTGTCTTAGTTGTAAGAAAAAGCGTAAATGAGTCCCTTCTCTTAACACACCCTCGACAATTCCGGCATTCCGCGCCCGAAATTCCGAAGCAGAAATCAGCAAATCGAGTCTTTGCGATAGCTGATAAGATGTCATAGTTCTGGGATCAGCAGTAGTTGTCGCCAGTACCTCACCTTTTGAAAAAACCAGTTGATTTCGGGCTGCATCTGCAAAAAATTCGATCTGGTTTTCTCCCCTAACGTAATTACCAGCAGAGAAGATTCGCACAACGTACTCTCGACCATCTTTAATCTGCTGGCTGATTTGCTCTACTCTTTTCTGGGTAATAGGGAGCAAATCTTTATTTGTCGGATTTTCTCCTGGTTCAGTTAAATATATATTGGCATTCTGGTTAGCTGCTTGCAAAAGTTGTGTGACTGCTTCACGAGCTGCACTGGCTTGATTAACGCGAACCACGTTCGCAGCCAGAACTTGATTGCGAACCAATGCCAGCTTACCTAAACGGAGGTCACGGTATGACTGATAATATTTTTCCAGCCTTGCGACTTCTGCTTCTAAATAATTCTGTTGTCTTTCCAATTCTTTGAGGCGAGATTCCCTTGTCGCTATCACTTGCTCTCGCGCCGCAATTTCTTGATTGCGTTTTTTGATCACTCTATCCAGTTGGGCAATTTTGCGATCGCGTTGGTTAATAGCTGTTTTCGCTTCCGCAAAAAGTCGTTGTCGTTCTGCCCTCAGTTCTTCAATCGCCCCCTGCAATGTCTCTCTTTGATTGTAAACGCTTTGCAGTTCAGTTAAGGCTTGTTGATACTGATTTACTATTTCACCTAATTGCTTTTGAGTCCGTTGAAGTTGAGTTTCTGTTGCTTGTTGTTTAGCGTTAGCTGCTTGTAAGGACTTATTAATTACCTGCAAGTCTTGCTGTGCTTTACTTTGTTCACGAATAGCTGTACTTAATTCAGTTTCTACCTGACTTTTCTCAGTTTCCGCAATTTTTAGCTGTTCCCGCTTGTTTCTCAGGTCTTTTTGAATATCTTCTAACTCAAATACCCCTTGCCGCAATCCTTCATCAGCAGCAAATAAAATTCCTAATGTTGATGCCGAGATCAATCCACCTGTAAAGATAGTTACCAATACAGCCGTTTTTTTAGGACGAAGGTTAAACAGTGAGAGGCGTGCTTTGCCAACTCGTGTGCCAATGCGATCGCCCACGGTGGCAATTACGCCCCCCAAAATTAACATTGCTGCGATAAGGATGTACCCGGTGGTCATCTTTAGCTACCGAAATGCTTCCAGATACAGCCTACTACTTTCATTGATTACCTTTTGATACTCCCACTACTAGGGATAGTGAGATTCTACAAAGATTTTGCCTCGTATATCCCAATTAATTGGGTTCTCAGGCACACCCTGTTTGCCAAAACAGGCCGAGTGTTGTTTCCGTGAACCGTTGATTCAAGTCTTGGGCGTTTACTTTCCCGCAGTTCACGGGCAGGCTTTAATGTCTATGATAGACCCCCTGAGTTTACCACATTTTAGCAAAATTTCATGACTTTTAAGTGAACTGCCGACTTAAAGTCACAGGTTTATGCACGGTAATCTTCTTTTTATGGATAGAAATCATCTCTTTTTCACGTAAATCTCCTAGTAACCTAGTTACGGTTACACGAGTTGAACCAATTGCTTCCGCGATCGCCTGATGAGATAGCTTCAGATCAATCGTAATCCCATCGGCACAAGGAACCCCAAAATCACGACAAAGAATTAACAGAAAACTCACCAATCTTGAACCCATATCACGGTGAGCCAAAGTTTCAATCATCATCTCTGTTTGTAGAATCCGCGAAGAAAGGCCTCGCAGCATCAACATTGATAATTCTGGATTTTCCTTAAACGCTTGCTCGACCTGTTCAATTGGCGCTGACAACAACTCTACAGGCGTAAATGCCACCGCATGGTAAAATCTATCAGACTTATTTCCCGTCAGTAATGACAACACACCAAAAACACTATTTTCCCGCAGCAGTGCTACCGTTATTTCCTCTCCTGCCTCATACACCCTGGAAAGTTTCACAGCACCCTTCAAGAGAAAATAAACTCGTTCAGCAGGATCGCCGGGAAAAAATATTGTTTTATTGCGTTCAAACGTTTCGACAACAGGAGGAAATGCTCCCGTTGCCATCTGGCGAAATACATTTGCTAGGGCTTTATCTTGTGTCACGATCATCTCCCTTCCCCTACCCAATGCCGGAAAAACAAAAACTGATTACCTAAGAATACACCTGAAAAATCAATAAAGCACCGTCAACCTTTCTGTACATTCCTATACTTAAACCTATAACTTCACAGTTATTAGTTCATTATGATACATAATTTCTGATGTTTTTAGCGAGTAGTTGTTATAAGTTCTTGCACATTTGTAGTCATCAGGTTTTTTAGCAAAACTTTCACGATATCTTGAGAATATCTTCAGGATTAGCTAGAGAAACTTTTCAAAAAATAGTCTCCCTAATCATCATTTTTACAAAAAATGTGCAGAACCAAGACAAACTCGCCTCAGATTCTAGTATTGTAAATATGCTCCTAACTATTGATCACATTCATAATTTATATGCTGCTGAATTTGACGGGAAAAAATGCCTTAGTAACAGGAATTGCCAACAACCGTTCCATTGCCTGGGGCATTGCTCAACAACTCCACAAAGCCGGAGCTAACTTAGGTATTACCTACTTGCCAGATGAACGAGGCAAGATGGAGAAAAAAGTGGCGGAATTGGTAGAACCTCTTAACCCCAGCTTATTTGTTCCCTGTAATGTCCAAGATGACGCACAGATTGAATCTACCTTTGCAGCCATTAAGGATAAGTGGGGTAAACTAGATATCCTCATTCACTGTTTAGCCTTCGCCAACAGAGACGATTTGACTGGTGGTTTCAGCCAAACCTCCCGTTCTGGGTTCAAAACCGCTTTAGAAATCAGCACTTACTCTTTAGTGCAGTTAAGTGGTGCAGCCACACCTCTGATGACAGAAGGCGGTAGCATTATCACTTTGACATATTTGGGTGGCGTGAAAGCAATTCCTAACTACAACGTTATGGGAGTAGCTAAAGCCGGATTAGAATCTAGTGTACGTTATTTGGCGGCTGAACTAGGACCGCAAAATATTCGGGTAAATGCCATTTCCGCCGGGCCGATACGCACATTAGCCTCTTCGGCAGTAGGCGGAATTTTAGATATGATTCACCATGTAGAAGAAGTAGCTCCCCTGCGACGCACTGTGACGCAGCAAGAAGTAGGCAATACAGCAGCTTTCTTGTCTAGCGATTTAGCCAGTGGTATTACAGGACAAGTTTTATACGTAGATGCAGGCTATGAAATAATGGGAATGTAGTCATTAGTCATTAGTCATTAGTCATTGGTCATTGGTCATTGGTCATTGGTCATTGGGAAGTAAGTTGTCTTTTCCCCCCTGCCCCCTGCCCCCTGCCCCCTGCCCCCTGCCTCTTCTCCCCCCTGCACCCTGCCCCCTGCCCCCCTGCCTCTTCTCCCCCCTGCCCCCCTGCCTCTTCTCCACTCCCTACTCCCCACTCCCCAACTATGCAAACAAGCGATCGCCTAAATTCAACTGAAACTGCTCGTATTGCTTCGGTTCATCGCACCACTGGCGAAACTGATATCAAAGTTACTGTCAACTTGGATGGTACAGGCATCTGTACGGCAGCCACCGGCATTCCATTTTTGGATCATATGCTGCATCAGATTTCCTCCCACGGGCTGATTGATTTAAATGTCCAAGCCCAGGGAGACTGGGAAATTGATGACCACCACACGAATGAAGATGTGGGTATCACTTTGGGACAAGCTTTTAGTCAAGCTCTAGGTAACAGGAAAGGTATCGTTCGGTTTGGTAATTTTCTCGCTCCATTGGATGAAGCTTTAGTGCAAGTGGCGCTGGACTTTTCTGGTAGACCTCATCTGAGCTATGGTTTGTCAATTCCTACTCAGCGCGTGGGAACCTATGACACCCAGTTAGTACGGGAATTTTTTGTCGCATTGGTCAACCATAGCCAAATGACATTACACATTCGTCAACTGGATGGCATTAACTCCCATCATATTATTGAGGCGACATTTAAAGCTTTTGCCAGGGCTACCCGCATGGCTGTGGAAATTGACCCCCGTCGTGCTGGTACAATTCCCAGTTCTAAGGGTATCCTATAGAATGGTAAAACTCAAGGAACCACTGAGCTAGTCAATTTTATGATCATTGATCAGCTTAGTGGTAATTTTGGCTATGAAGTCTGGTGTAGAAATCTCTGATAATCAACTGAATACTATTGATAATCCGCCAGTAGTCCTAACTACTGATTTGCGAAAAGTTTATCGCACGGGTTTTTGGCTGAATCAAAAAGTGGTATCTCTGAAAAGTTGTTCCGTTCAGGTCTACAAAGGCGAAACCTTTGGCTTGTTAGGTCCAAATGGTGCGGGCAAAACTACCTTGTTAAAACTGTTGTTGGGAATTATCCGCCCTACTTCGGGAAAGGGTTTATTATTGGGTAAGCCATTAGGCGATCGCTCTACGAAGCAACTTATTGGCTACCTCCCAGAAAATCCCTATTTATATGACTATCTCACTGGTTGGGAATTTCTCCAGCTAGCGGCTGGGTTATTTCAGATTCCCCAAAGTTTGCAACGTCAACGCATTCCCCAACTGCTAGAATTAGTGGGTTTATCCTTAGCCGATGCACGCAAAAAGCCGATGCGTCGCTATTCTAAAGGAATGTTACAGCGTGTGGGCATGGCACAGGCACTGATTAATGATCCGGAGTTGATATTTCTGGATGAACCAATGTCTGGTTTAGATCCTATAGGACGCTACCAAATGCGGGAAATTATTCTATCGCTGAAAGCCGCCGGAAAAACCATTTTCTTCAATAGTCATATTCTCAGTGAGGTTGAACAAATTTGCGATCGCGTTGCTATTCTCTCTCAAGGTGAAGTAATTTGTTCTGGTTCTCTAGATCAACTTTTAGGCAGTAATCAAACATACCATATCAAAGGTCGAGGTGGTGACTGCGAAGTTCTCAAACAGTGGATACCTAGTCTAGTTTTTGAGCATGATGGTTCTTGGCAAGGCACACTACAAGACAATTACTATGATTTTCTTGCCAGTCTCCGTTTGATGAGGGGTCAAATAATTTCTCTAAACTTATCTCGCCATTCCCTAGAAGATTTTTTTATGCAACAGTTACAACAAAATAAATCAGGGATTTAAAATTGCGACTATAGGTCAATCAATTACCATACCAGCTAATCAATACCAAATTAAAATCTTGATTTATTTTTAATTTAACTTTACGAAAAGTTCAAGAATAAAAAATAATATCCCTCCGGAAAATTATCCTTTTCTGGGAAAATAAGAATGTTGGAACAATTGAATTGAGGAACTTGAATAATTAAGTATAGTCAAGATTAAGATATTTAGACAACTATGCCGATCACTGTCTCAGAGTCTCAGGTAAATATGCTTAACACAGGTTTGCTAAAATTCCTCACCCAGCCATGTTTGGGTGCGGCTTTATTGTTAACGGCTGTCAATGTTGCAGCGCCGTCTGCCAGCCTAGCTCAGGGACAACTAGTATCACAAACAACACAACAAACTTTTCCCACGTTACAACCAGGATCGTCGGATACACAACGAATCCTCCCCACACAACAACAAGCATCACCAGCCATACCAATCGACACTAATTATACATTAGGCGGTGGCGATCGCATTCGTGTAAACGTATTTGAAGTACCAGAATATACTGGCGAATACCAAATACCTCCAGGTGGCTCAATCAATTTACCTTTAATAGGCAGTGTCCCCGTTCAGGGTCTAACAACCGAACAGGCGGCTGATGAAATTGCCAGGAGGTATGCTCGCTTTCTCAAACGTCCCCTGATTTCAGTTAACTTGTTAGCATCTCGTCCCATCAATATTTTGGTCGCCGGAGAAGTCACACGTCCAGGGTCTTATACTCTAAGCTTACAAGGAACCGGGGGTGATAATCCCGGCGTACAATACCCAACGGTATTAGCTGCACTAACCACCGCCCAAGGTGTAACCTTGGCCGCAGATGTAACTCAAGTCCAATTAAGACGTAAAATTGGACGTTCCTCTGAGCAAGTTGTGAATCTGAATTTAAAAGAACTGATGCAGACAGGTCGGATAGATCAGGATATTACCTTACGAGATGGCGACACCATTGTTGTGCCAACTGCAACTACTTTTAATGTAGCAGAAGCGCGTAATCTCTTTGCCGCTAACTTTGCGGCTAGCCCCAATACACCCCGCACTGTCGCCATCATTGGTGAAGTTAATCGTCCCGGTTCATATCTGGTGGGAGCGGGTGGTGGCGGAGCTGAAGGTGGTGGTGGTTTACCCACTGTAATGCGATCGCTGCAATTAGCAGGGGGAATTACATCACAAGCTGATGTTCGTAATCTCAAGCTGCGCCGACCCACAAGAACCGGCACAGAACAAAGCATAGATATCGACCTCTGGCAATTATTGCAGACTGGTGATGTCAATCAAGACATTCTGGTGCAGGATGGAGATACGATTATTATTCCTACTGCGACTGAGGTCAACACCGCAGAGGCGACTCAATTAGCTGCTACTACTTTATCTGCTGCAACAATTCAAGTTGGTGTGGTAGGCGAAGTTAAAAGACCGGGATCTGTGGAGATTAAGCCTAATAGCTCCTTAAATCAGGCATTGTTGGCGGCGGGTGGATTCAACGATGCTAGAGCTAGAACAACTACCGTGGATTTAATTCGCCTTAACCCTAATGGTTCTGTGACGAAGCGGGAAGTAAAAGTTAATTTTTCTGAAGGAATTAATGAGGAGACTAATCCCATACTCCGCAACAATGATGTTGTCGTCGTCAACCGTTCTGGTTTAGCCAGGACTGGTGATACTGTCGGTACAATCACAGGTCCTCTAGGGTTTATAGTTAACCTTTTTAGGCTTATCGGATTCTAATTCAAGAAACAGCTACAAACCGGGGGCGCTGGTCAATCAATTTTGGATTTACGATTTTGGATTTTGGATTAATTCCGCCCTGAAGGGGCGGGGCTTGTAACGAAAATTCCCAATCCCAAATCCAAAATCCAAAATCTAAAATTTTTCGGTCAATCGTCCCCTCCTTCCAACTTTTGCGAAACAACATTCTCACCGATGAAGTCAGAACTATGAGTCACATGATTGATCTCTAATCGCTATGCACTCTCGGCTTGGCAAAAATCGACCTCAGACATCCTTCTTACAAGGGTTACTGTGCAGCTTAACTCTATCCCTCTGTTGGGGTGTGGGTATTCCTGCTACTACAGCAGCAGAGACAGTTACAATTCGGTTGGGGCCATTTCAGCAGTCTCTAGCGATCGCTGATTTGGAAAAATTTGCCAAAACGGGAAAACTACCAGCACAACTCCAACTTTTTAGCTTTGTTTTAACTCCCCAAATAGGGGAATTACTGAATCGGAAGTTACAAGTAGATCCAGCTTTTGCAGATAAATTCGTTGATGAGCTAGTGCGATCGCCACAAGGGAGACAATTAATTTCCTCTTTGGGAGCCGCAATCCCAGATAGCACCATCGAAGGACTGCAATCAACTCTCTACCTCTCTCTACGCCAAGTCAACGGTTTAAGTGCAATTGGTTTTTTACGCGCCTATCCTCAAAAAAATGTGACTGTAGATGCAACTCAAGCACTGCAAATCGCCTTAGAATTTAACGCCAACAACTTGCAAAGCCAAGCCCTTGGTGTTTTGCTAGAACGAGAATTATTAGTAAAAAATATTACACCTTTTCAGCCCAGTTTCGACCCAGGCGCTACAGGAAAAAACACAGTTCAACAGCAGACACTCACCCTACAAGACAGACAACGCGAATCGCACCATTCCTGTAGACATTTATTGGAGTCAAAGTCAAGCCCCAGCCCCACTGGTGGTTATTTCCCACGGCTTTGGAGCCAACCGCCGATTTTTTAGCTATTTAGCGCGTCATCTAGCTTCTCACGGAATTACAGTTGCAGCCATTGAACATCCTGGTAGTAACTCAGGCGCGATTAATAACGCCGCAAATCAAATGAATTTGGCGCAACTACTACCAGCCAGTGAATTTATTGATCGACCAAAAGATGTCAGCTTTTTGCTCAACGAACTCGAAAAACTCAATACTCAATCGGGACAACTGCAAGGAAAACTAAATACAAAGCAAGTAAATGTGATTGGTCACTCTTTAGGGGGTTATACTGCTTTAGCTTTAGTGGGTGGAGAAGTAGATTTAAAAGAATTGCGAGCGTTCTGTAAGACTTCTCTTTCCTTTGGCGAATCACCAGGCGATTGGTTACAGTGTGCAGCCGCTAGTTTAAAAGAAAATCAACCAGATTTGCAAGATCAGCGAGTTAAGAGTGCGATCGCTCTCAACCCGCTTGTTGGTAAACTCTTTGGTACAAACGGTCTGGCTAAAATTACCAAACCTGTATTAATCTTAGCGGGAACTGAAGATGCACTCACCCCAGCTTTAAACCATCAAATCAGACCCTTTCACCAACTGCGGGGTTCAAAGTATCTGTTAACCGCCATTGGTGCTACTCATTTAAGTATTACCGATCCAGCATATCCGGTGAGTGCAGCAGCTGCGATCGTCAGAGAAAAGCGCGGAGAAGAAACCAACTCTTTACGCCAGTTAATTCGTGGTGTCACCTTAGCATTTATCAAACAAGACACACCATCCGCCCAGATTTACCAACCATTTCTCACACCAGCTTACGCCCAATCTCTTTCTACACCAGAACTACCCCTACGTTTTAATTCTGATTTACCAGGGAATATTAAACCTTGGCTCAATCTTGTCATCAAGTGAATAGCTTCATTCAATAGTTGATGTTAATAAAATTACAGACTCAAAACATAAGGCTGAAATATAGGTCTAAGGTAGTACCATATCCTTTTAGACTAAATTTGCCCAAAAGCTGAATAGGAGAATATATGGAGCCAATTATTGCTATAGTCTTAGCCCTCATCGGTTATGCTCTCGGATCTGCCAAACTGGTTAGTCAAGGTAACGAAGCCCTGGTGGAACGCTTGGGGCGGTATCATCGCAAACTTCCACCAGGTCTCAACTTTATTGTGCCTTTGATCGATCAGATTGTGATGGAGGATACAACACGGGAGCAGTTTTTAGACATCAAACCTCAAAATGTGATCACCAAAGATAACATTTACCTAGAAGTTGATGCTGTTGTGTTTTGGCGCATCAGAGATATTGTCAAAAGTTTTTACGAAATCGAGGATCTCCAAGGTTCTCTCAATCAACTAGCCACAACCACACTCCGGGAAATCATCGCCCAGAATACTGTAGAAGAAACCAATGTTTCTCGTGCAGAAATGGACAGAGCTATTTTAGATCAGTTGAATCAAACCACAGAAGATTGGGGAGTTCAGATTATTCGGTTGGATATTCAGAGCATTACACCGCCTGAGAGTGTGCGAAAGTCAATGGAAGAAGAGCGAGCTGCGGAAATCAAAAAACGGGCGCTGGTTTTTGAAGCCGAAGGAGAACGTGACGCTGCAATTAAGAGAGCGCAGGGAACTCAAACCTCAATGCAGATCATTGCTGAAGCCTTACGTACTCATCCTGAAAGCCGGGAAATTCTCAGGTATCTCGTCGCTCAAGATTATGTAGTGGCTAGCCAAAGACTTGGAGAGAGTAATAATGCCAAAATTGTCTTCTTAGACCCCAGTAAAACTAATGAAGTTTATAACCAGTTAATTGCTGACTCCATAGCTCAAGACGGTAATGGCAAAATCTCTGAAAACGGTAAGTAAATCATGCCTAATTGGCTAGGATATTAAACTTATTTTCGCAATAGAGCATCAGCTACCCGTGACACATCATGCATTTCTTCAACATCGTGAACTCGGAGGATATCAGCGCCCTGAGCAATAGCCGCACAACAAGCTGCTGCTGTTCCCCAGACTCTTGCTTTCGGATCTGGTTGGTTTAAAATGCGACCAATAAAACTTTTGCGGGATGCTCCTACTAAAATAGGACAATTTAGCGCTTTTAATCCATGCAATTCGGGAAAAATTGCTAAATTCTGCTCATAGTTTTTTGCAAAACCAATCCCCGGATCAATAATTATTTTCCTCTGGTCAATGCCCGCAGCAGTTGCTGCTATAATTTGTCCTGCTAAAAAACTAGAAATCTCTGCCATTAAATCCTGATAATTAGTCATTTGCTGCATTGTCTGCGGCGTTCCCTGGATGTGCATTAAGACAATCGGCACATCTAAACTTGCTACTGTGGGCAGCATTTCTAAGTCAAATGTGCCACCAGAAATATCATTAATTATATCCGCTCCAGCCTCTATAGATGCTCTAGCTACAGCAGCCCTAGTAGTATCTACGGAGATTGGTACTGTTAACTCACGTCGTAAAATCTGCAATATCGGCAGTACCCGATCCAGTTCCTCTGCCAGAGTTATTTGCTCTGCTCCTGGTCGAGTCGATTGACCACCCACATCGATGATGTCAGCACCCGCAGCGACCATTGCTTGTGCCTGTGCTAGAGCCGCAGCGCTATTATTAAATACTCCACCATCGCTAAAGCTATCGGGTGTGACATTTAAAACCCCCATCAGGTAAGTTCGCTGTCCCCACTCAAAACAGCGTTCTCGAATTATTAACTTACTTGACATATAGACATTTTTATGTTTTTAAGTTGCTGTCTTTAATTTTTGCCAAAATTGAAAACACCCATTCCCCGGCTCGGACAGGGAAACAGCCTTGCATAAGGGACTTCCAAATAAAAAATACGAAATCACCTAACACAAAAAACCGTTCCGACGTTCGGCGAAGCTTCTCAAAGTCTCATAACTCTGTGTCTCTGTGGTATGCGCTTCGCGCACGCTACGCGAACGTTTATTTAGATAATTTATTTCTTGGAAGTCCCTAATGAAGTTACTTGTAGTTGACAATCCGAGCAAAACTTGCAGGTTCTAGACTAGCCCCGCCCACAAGAGCGCCATCAATTTCTGGTTGAGCCATGATCTCATCAATATTATTCGGTTTCACTGAGCCACCGTATTGAATCGAAACATTAGGATTACTCAACTGACTGCGAATTAAGCCGATTACCCGATTAGCGTCTGTGGCTTCACAAGTATCACCAGTACCGATTGCCCAAATTGGTTCGTAAGCAATCACCAAATTATTCTGGTCTACATCTATGAGGTCTTTATCTAGCTGGGTGGTAATCAGTGATTCAGTTTCCCCAGCATCTCGTTGTTCTTTGGTTTCGCCTACACATAAAATTGGTGTCAGACCGTACTTTTGAGCCGCTTTGAGGCGGAGATTCACAGTTGCGTCTGTTTCTCCAAAGTATTGCCGTCTTTCGCTATGACCGACAATTACGAAACGTACACTCAAGTTCTGTCAACATAGGGGCAGAAATTTCGCCCGTATAGGCTCCATTTTCTTCCCAGTGAACATTTTGCGCCCCTAACTGGATGAGGCTGCCATGTAAACTTTTGGATAAAATGTTTAAGTTAGTGAAAGGAGGACACAAGACCACTTCTCGGTCTTCGGGTATTTCTTCCAAGTGGGGCAGAAACCCTTGTAAAAAATCCTGGGTTTCTGCCTGGGTTTTGAACATTTTCCAGTTACCGGCAATAACTATTTTCCGCACAGGTGATTTAGTCAAGATTCTAACGCTACTAGATGCATTTTTCAGTTTAGGACTTTTTGTTAGTTATTAGTCATTAGTCATTAGTTATTCCCCACTCCCTACTTCCCACTCCCTACTCCCTACTCCCCACTCCCCACTCCCCACTCCCCACTCCCTACTTCCTACTCCCCATTTGATATGACTTCCAAATTGCCTTTACCTGAACCTCATCACAGCGACTCACCCAATTGGGAGGAGGAACTGGATAGTGCTATTTTCAGTTTTGACGATATTCAAACAGAACTCAACTATAAACAAGCACAAAGGGCGCTGCGAAATTTAGTCACCAATCTTGACTTGACTCCCCAGGAAAAAAGCGGATTGGAAAATGAACTCGCTGATTTGGAAACTATGCTGGGTAAGTTGGACAGCATGGTGGTACAAATTGCTGCTTTTGGCATGGTGGGACGTGGTAAGTCCTCTTTACTCAATGCTCTGGTGGGACAAACGGTGTTTGAAACAGGACCCCTGCATGGCGTTACCCGTGATTCCCAATGTGTTAACTGGAGTATTACTGAGGAGACAATTGGCGAAAATGAACGCACTTTACGGGTAACTTTACCTGCGGGTGGTCAATCTCAGGTGGAACTAATTGATACTCCTGGGTTAGATGAAGTCGATGGTGACACTCGTGCTGCTTTAGCTGAACAGGTAGCCAAGCAAGCAGATTTAATTTTGTTTGTAATTGCTGGGGATATGACAAAGATAGAACATGAAGCTCTTTCGCAGTTGCGAGAAGCTGGTAAACCGATCATTCTGGTTTTTAATAAAGTTGATCAGTATCCTAAAGCTGACAGGATGGCAATTTATCACAAAATCCGAGATGAACGGGTGAGGGAATTACTCACGCCTCTGGAAATTGTGATGGCGGCTGCATCCCCATTGGTGAAGACGGCGATTATGCGCCCTGATGGTACTAGGGGGGTGCAGTTACGTAACAGTACAGCTCAAGTTGAAGAGTTGAAGCTGAAAATTTTGGAGGTTCTGCACCGTGAAGGTAAAGCTTTGGTGGCTCTCAATACTATGCTTTATGCGGATAATGTGAATGAGCAATTGGTTGAGCGAAAATTGACGATTCGTGAACAGAATGCTAATCAGTTGATTTGGAAGGCTGTGATGACTAAGGCTTTAGCGATCGCACTCAATCCGGTAACAGTTGTCGATATACTCAGTAGTATAGTCATTGATATTTCTCTAATTTTGGGTTTATCTAAACTCTATGGCATCCCCATGAGCGAAAGCGGTGCTGTACAATTGCTACAAAAAATTGCTCTCAGTATGGGCGGTATCGGTTTTAGTGAGCTGCTGGCAAATTTAGGCTTGAGTGGATTAAAAACTCTGCTGGGTATCTCTGCATCCGCTACGGCTGGGGCTACTTTTGCGCCTTATGTCTCAGTGGCTATCACTCAAGCTGGGGTGGCTGGGGTTTCTTCTTATGGTATTGGACAAGTTACTAAAGTTTATTTGGCTAATGGCGCAACTTGGGGTGATGAAGGACCTAAAGCAGTCATTAGTCGAATTTTGGCAAACTTAGATGAAAAATCGATCCTCAACCGCATTAAGCAGGAATTGCAACAAAAAGTAAAACTGAAAAATTAATATCTTGACAAATTAGACACTTTATGAAAATTATCAATTTGCCATCTGAGGCGTAGGTTAGATTAAGGAGCGAAACCCGATATTAAGAATCCCTGGTTTTGTTGGGTTTCCCAAAGCCTCAACCCAACCTACGTCTCAAAGGGTTGATGATTCTTATCTGGCGAAAGTAATACTTTTACTCTTTGGTTTTAAAAGAATCAAGCCAACCTTGAACTTGTTCACGGGCTATATCACGGCTACCCAGACCAAAGGATAGGGCAATTGCAACGGCGATCGCACCTAGTAAAAGTCCAAAGGCTAAATTCACAATATCACTGGCAACACCAATCTGTTGCAGTGCCATTGCTGAGACTAATGTAATAATGGCAATCCGTGCTACCTGTGCCAAAATTCGGGCTTGGCGGTCGCCGGAACTGCTAATCAGTTGAAACGCCAGATTTGCTAAGAACAAACCAATGGCAAATACGATCAATCCTGCTAAAATCCGTCCCAGGATAATTAAAATGCCTGTCACCAGTGCTGTCAAGGCGGGGATATTCAGGATATTCACAGCTGCAACTGTGGCAAACAGCATAATCCCCACTAAAGCGACAATCCCGGCCATTTCTGATGGGGTGCGGCTGGCTGATCTTGGGGTTGCGTCTGCTTCTGAAGTTGCAGATTGTCTACTCAGTGATGGTAGACCTAATACGGCGAAAATGTTGTTAAAACCTAAGCTAGTCAGGATGCTGGTTACTAACTCCGAGACAAACCGCCCTAAGAAAAAGGACACAATTAAAATTGCTAGGGCTGTAAAGATGGCGGGTAGAGTATTCAACACCTGCTGTAACATCGCGATCGCAGGTAAAGAAATCGCCTCAATTCTCAAAGCATTCAGCGAGGCGATCGCCACAGGAATCAAAATCAAAATATAGACAATCGTGCCAATAATACTCGACAGAGGTTGCATTCCTGAAGATGCCGAAAGTCCCACCCGACTTCCTATATGGTCAACCCCTGTGGTTGCAAGTAAATTAGTCACAATCCGCCGCACAATATTGGCTATAAACCAGCCCACAGCCGCAATTAACGCCGCCGCCAGAATATTAGGCAGAATTGACAGAATGTCCGTAATTAAGGATTGTACTGGTAATAGTGCTTGTCTGAGCGCCAACGTATCCAAAATTGGCACGAGAAACAGTAAGAAAATAAACCAATACAAAGCATTACCAATAGTCTCACTCAAAGATAATTGCTTCAGATTGACTGTCTCATCTTGGACTTCTTGATTCAAACGCTCATCCAGCCTCAGCGCTTGTAATCCTCTGACTGTAACCAGTTTGACAATAGTCGCGATTAACCAAGCCACTCCTAAAAGAATTCCCGCACCCACCAACTTAGGCAAAAAGCCAATCAATTGGTCAAGCAAATTATTTAGTGGTCGAGAGGCTACCTCTAGTTCCAGAGTTTGTAAAACAGCTACTACTGTCAGCAGCATGATACTCCAGAAGACTAAGCCAGAGATTAACTTCTCTATTTGGGGAACATCCCCACGACCAGTTATCCCGGCTGCAATGCGGTTATCTATCTCCGTGCGATCCAGAATCCCTTTTGTAACTGCGGCTACAGCCAAAGCAATTAACCAACCAACTAACAAAATTGCCGCCGCGCCCAATAAACGGGGGGTAAACGCCACCAAAGGTTCAACAATTCCTTGTACTTCGGTGATTCCTTCGTTAACTCTTTGTTGATCTAGTGGTAAACTTGGTGACTGTGCTAAAAAATGTTGTACCCTCATCGATAAACCACTGTCTATCAACTGGGTTATACTTTGCCAAGTTGTGTTCATGGTTTTCCGGTATTAAGGTAAGATGTCTCCAAAAAACACTTGTAATACTTATGGAGTAGCTGGATATGAAATCATCCTTAGCCCCAGTAAGTTCACTCATGTTTTGCCTATCAATTTACCAGTAAATGGGCAATAAACACATAAATGCAGTTGCTCTCAAAGATATTTTTTTGACTTTGTGATTTATATTCTCGTTTTATTCACCAATACCCCACAAAATCGCCTATTTCGCCCTATTCATTCATAAGTTGTATATTTGTGTCTGCACTCAAGCCATTGAAAAAGAAGCAGGGGAGCAGGGTTCAGGGAGCAGGGGGATGTTGACATAATCTGATAAAAATGCTTAATTTTGCGATATTCTAAGTAAAGCAACAGCATGAGAAATGTGGAATGTCCCAAGCTTTTGAGCAATCGATTCAAATTAATGCCACAGCCACAATAGTGGAACGCTGCATTACCGATTTAACACTCATGCACCGTTGGCTCAATCCGGCTCTATGTTGCGAACCTGTGGGTACATGGAGTACAGAGGTTGGCAGTGAAAGTCTGTTTGTGATTCAAATTCCTCTCCTTAAACCTACCCTGAAAAGTGTCGTCGTAGAACGGCAGCCGGGTCTTGTCGTCTGGGAATTTCAAGGATTTTTCCACGGGCGCGATCGCTGGGAATGCCAACCCACATCACAAAATACGCTTCTTGTCAACCGTTTTGAATACGATATTCCTAACCCCATAATCAGTTGGGGTTTCAATAACTTCGCCGCATCTTGGACTCAAAACGATATGCAAGCCCAACTCCGTCGCCTCAAACAAGTTGCAGAGTCATTAGTCATTAGTCATTAGTCATTAGTTTAGGACTAGCGTCTAGTTCCCCTCCTCGCTTGCGGGGAGGGGTTAGGGGTGGGGTCTTATGACACAAAAAAGAATTTCCCTACTTGTGTGTACACAGTGGCCTTACAAGGAGAGGGGTTGGGGGTGAGGTTTAATCCTTTCCCATCTCAGCCAGTAACCGCCGAATTACCACTGCATCCTCAGCATCAGGAACCTTGACCAGATAACTTTGCAAGTCATCAGCAGCTGGTGCATATTCACCTAGTTGATAATACAGCAAACCGCGATCGCGCACCTCTAAAATCATCTCCGGAAACAACCGCAAAATGCGTTCAACCGCAGCCAAAGCTTTTGCTAAATTTTGTTGTTTAAGGTAAATGTACTTCAAATTCGTCAACATCCGCGCCAAAAATTGCCGATTACTTACCGGGGCTAAAAACTCAGATCGTAAACTCACAGGTTGCTGAAACATTTGAGATAATTGGTGTTCACAATCTTCTGCAAACATCACCTCACCCCGATTAAACGCATCCACAAAGATTTCCATATCTGGAATATTAGGGCGAATTAGGAAATGTCCTGGCATTCCTACACCCACCATCGGAAAATCAATCCTACGGGCAATTTCCAGATAAACCAGCGCCAAAGTAATCGGAATCCCCATGCGGCGGTCAATCACATCATTTAAAAAGCTATTGCAGGGGTCATAGTAGTCTGTTTGATTACCAGCAAATCCCAAATCAGCGTAGAGATACTGATTGAGAGTTTGAATAATTCGCAGAGGATATGGTGAAGCAGGTAAGCATTCTTGAACTTCCCCAGCCATTGTATCCAGAGCGTTGAGGTATTCCGCAATATCAAGACCAGGATATTCCTCCTGGGCAATATACAAAGCAGCCTTTGCCAGATCAATATGCTCGTCAGGCTGTTGAATTTCTTGGTAAAAATATAATCGTGCTGACGAGAAATTCATAAATCAATCCTGAGTCCAGTTGACCTATTTTCCCACACCCGCAGGATTAGCATAGCGGATATCTATGAGGGTATCGCATTTTAATCAACCACCTGTCCTCTCATCGACTTAATTTGTCCGCGCTTAGTTTTGCTATTAAGACGTTTTTTCTGAGAACTGCGAGTTGGTTTAGTAGGTTTGCGTTTTTGGGGAAGTATAACTGCGCTTTGTATAAGTTGTTTGAGTCGTTGCAAAGCCTCTTCCCGGTTTTTCTCCTGACTGCGGTATTCTTGAGCCTTGATGACAATAACTCCTTCCTGAGTAATGCGTCTGTCATTTAACTTCAACAGCTGTTCTTTATAGAAAGTCGGTAATGATGAAGCCTCAATGTCAAAGCGTAAGTGGATAGCAGTAGAAACCTTATTGACGTTTTGACCACCTGCCCCTTGAGAGCGAATCGCGTTCATTTCAATTTCGCTATCGGGGATAATGATTTTACGAGAAATTTGCAACATAACTCATATATAGCGTTATTCATGTAATGGATCAAGTGCAGTAGGCGATCGCACCTCCCATTAAGCCACTGAATGTAGTGGACCGACAAGCTTAAAATAATGCAAAAATTGTAGCGTTGGGTTAGCGACAGCGTAACCCACCTTTAAATTTTCCCCCGCACCACCGACTTTACAATTTATCTTAGGGAAATACTAAAATTCCTTCTTTAGTTCCACGCCAAAAGAGAGTATTGGCAGTTGACAATTGCTGTGATTTTTGTTATGATAAACTTGATAAGGAAGAACTATCTTGTAATAAATCAAAAAAATTATTAACCTAGATAGATATACAAGTTAAGAAAATACAGTAAACCTAACTATAACGCCACCACACGGGACTATTCATGCTTACAAGTACGCTACTTCTCTCCAACCAAATCCCCACACTACAATATTCATCCACAGCAGAGCGATTCGATGAAACCTGGGAAGCTCCTCTAGCTACCCTTCTCGGACTCGGACGCGCCGCAGGTGCTGACTTCATCGAATTATTCTTAGAACGTCGTAACTATATCAGTTGTCTCGCAGAAGACGACGCAATTACCAGTATTTCACCCAGTTTAGCCACAGGTGCGGGAGTCAGAGTATTTCGCGGTAAAGCTGATTGTTACGTCAGCACCAACGACCTTTCATTTTCGGGTTTAAAAGCAGCCTTAGAAAAAGGACTTTCCATTCTCGGATTAGAACTACCGACTCATAACGCCTTCATCCCAGAAATCAACTTAGAATTACTCAGAGACTACGCCACAAAAAGAGGTAAAGATGGCTGGCTACCTTTGTGTAGTTCAATCAAAGAAATGGGAGAAGTCCTTCTTGATGGCACTACCTACCTCCAGAAAAAAGCCAACCATGTACAATCGCGCCGGGCTTCCTATTTCCGAGATTGGCAAGAAGTCCTAGTTGCTGCTAGTGACGGCACTTTTGCCCGTGACATTCGCCTCACTCAATCCGTAGGATTCAACCTATTATGTGCAGATGGTGCTAATCGCACCTCTATCGGTGAACGCGCTGGAAATACCAGCGATGCTAACTTCCTGAGAACTTGGGATTATCGAGATGCATCCGAGAAAATTGCCGAATCAGCCGGAAAAATGCTTTATGCAGATTATGTAGATTCCGGTACATACCCGATTATTATGGCCAATCACTTCGGTGGGGTCATCTTCCACGAAGCTTGCGGACATCTTTTAGAAACTACGCAAATCGAACGCAAGACTACACCATTTGCCGACAAAAAAGGCGAAAAAATTGCCCACGAAAGTCTCACAGCTTGGGACGAAGGTCGGGCAGAAAATGCCTTCGGTACAATTGATATGGACGACGAAGGAATGCCGGCGCAAAGAACCCTATTAATTGAAAAAGGTATTCTGAAAAACTTTTTAGCAGATAGAACAGGTTCTTCCCGCACCGGACACCCCAGAACCGGAAGTGGTCGCCGCCAAGGTTATACTTTTGCTGCTGCTAGTCGGATGCGTAACACTTATATTGCACCTGGCGAATACACCACAGAAGATTTATTTAACTCAGTTGATAAAGGCATTTACTGTAAAAAAATGGGTGGCGGTAGCGTTGGGGCTACAGGTCAATTTAACTTTGGTGTAGATGAAGCTTATTTAATTGAAAATGGCAAAATCACAAAACCACTAAAAGGAGCCATCCTCATTGGTGAGGCGAAGGAAATTATGAATAAAATTTCTATGTGTTCCCAAGATTTGGAACTTGCACCCGGCTTCTGCGGTTCCGTTAGTGGCAGTATCTACACCACAGTCGGACAACCCCACATTAAAGTCGATTCTATCACCGTCGGCGGCAGATAAAGAATTTGGGGTTGGTGAACTTGAATATGAAATGCCCAAATTACATTTCTTTCATTCTTATTCTTTGCGCCTTTGCGCCTTTGCGTGAAACTTAATATTTTCACTCAGCAACACCACCATTTACCTGTAGCCATAATTAACGGTGGGTTACGCTATCGCTTTAGCGTAGCCATGCCCCTTGGGCTATACCCACCCTACGAATCTAAAATCTAACATCCAAAATTGACCATGCCAAATATTAATGAAATTGCTAATAGTGCCAAGGAAAATGCTAGTAAACTTGGGATTAAAAAATTTGACATTTATGGCTCGACTGTAGATGAAACTAGCGTCCAAGTAGACCAAGGTGAGCCAAAACAAGTTAAAGCCTCAAATCGTTCTGGGGTGACAGTGCGTGTCTGGAATGAAGACAATACAATGGGTGTCACCAGCACCACAGATGTAGACCCCAAGGGTCTAGAATTAGCATTAAAAACTGCTTATGAAGCTAGTTTTTTTGGGGTGAAAGAAAATGTCCCTGATTTTAGCCCCGAAGCAACTGTGAATATTCCCAGCACACATCAGGAAAAAGCATCTCAAGCACCTGTGGCTGAACTAATTAAAAGTTTGGTAGAAGCGGAAAAAGAACTTTTAGCAGCACATCCAGCAATTCAGGGCGTACCTTATAACGGTTTAGCCCAAAGAGATATAGACAGATTTTATCTCAATAGCGATGGTGCAACCAGAACTGAATCTCATTCTTTAGCATCAATTTATCTTTACAGCAAAACCGAGGAAGAGGGTAAAAAGCCCCGCAGTGGTAGCGCTTTTAGAATTGAACGGAGTGTAAATAATCTTGATATCAATGGTTGTATCAAGGAAACCGCAGAGAAAACTATCAGCCACTTGAATTATGAAAAAATCAAGTCTGGTAAATATCGCATTGTTTTCTCTCCTGATGCTTTTTTAAGTTTGTTGGGTGCGTTTTCTAATTTGTTTAACGCTCAAAGCATTCTGGATAATCAAAGTTTATCAAATGCTGATGATCTAGGCAAGCAAATTGCTTCACCTCTGCTTTCGGTTTATGATGATTCTTTGCACCCAGCTAATGTTGGGGCGGAAAGCTTTGACGGTGAAGGAACTCCGACTCGTCAAATTTCGCTGATTGAAAATGGGGTGTTAAAAAGCTTTCTTCACAGTGCGGGTACTGCGAAAAGAATGAATACCCAGCCTACAGGTAATGCAAGTATTGGTGCAAAAGTTAGCGTCAGTCCTAATTTTTATCATGTGTTTGCAGCCGCGTCACCTGAACAGGATTTGAGTTTAGACACTGCGGAAAATGTAATTTTAATTGATGATTTACAAGCTCTCCATGCAGGAGTGAAATCTTTACAAGGTTCGTTTTCTCTGCCTTTCGATGGTTGGCTAGTTAACAAAGGTGTGAAAACGAGTATTGAATCAGCAACTGTGGCTGGCGATTTCTTGGAACTCTTGAAGTCGATAGTTTATGTAGATAAAGAAGCAGAGCTTACCCCTGGTGGAGTGTGTCCTAAAATTTGGGTTGACCAACTTTCAATTACTGGTGAGTAAAACTTAGGAGTTAGGAGTTATGATTTAACTCTTAACTCTTATTCTTCGCCACCAATGCCGAGATTGATATCAAAACCGTCAGCACCACGGATATTAGTCCCAATCATTACTGCACCATTGACTTGAGCATTATATAAATTAGCATCGCTCAAATCGGCATTGGTCATATTTGCATAATCAAAGGTAGTACCATTGGCAAAGGCATTTGTAAGGTCAGCAGAGTGCAAGTTTGCACCTGTTAAATCTGCGCCTTCTAAGTTAGCTTGTTCTAAGTTTGCACCTGTTAAATCCGCGTTTCTCAAATCAACACCTATCAGGTGAGCGCCTTTGAGGTTAGCGTTGGTTAAATCGCAACCATAACATTCCCTCGTTTCTAATAACTGTTGTTTGGGAGTAGGTATTTCTCTAGCAGAAATAGGCGCAGCTAAAGTTAGCGTACTAAGTAGCGCTGCTGCGGTCAAAAATATGGTTTTCATAATTTATTTACCTTCTATAATTCTTGAGAAGTTATTGATTTAACTCACTTCTATGATTCAAATTATGCACCATTCTCAGTATTATGTCCTCTAGCTATAGGAGGAATTTACTGAATAGATGAGTAAATAAAAATGACTACTTGAGTTACCAAGAAATGACTTAAGCTCGTAGTAAGGGCTTCAGCCCTTTTCCCTCAAGGAGATGGAGAGGACTAAAGTCCTCACTACGAACGTGCGAACCTATTTGATGAGAGTTGCTGAATCTTTGCCACTACCTAAGAGGTACAATAGCGCCATGCGAATAGCTATACCACTGGTAACTTGCGACTGAATTAGGCTAAATTCGGGATCATCCATTAAATCTGAGCTAATTTCTACACCCCGGTTAACTGGCCCCGGATGTAAAACTTTAACGTTAGGTTTGCACAGTTCTAGCTTTTTGCGTGTAATACCAAAGGTTTGATGATATTCTCGCAAGCTGGGAAGTAGGTGCGCTGTCATGCGTTCTTTTTGCAGGCGCAAAGTCATGACTATATCTGCATCCTGTAAGGCTGATTCTAAATCCCAATGCAGAAATAGTTGGCGGTTGAGTGTGGAGGATGAGGGTGTTTTACCTTCTTCTAAAACAAAGTCTTTGAATAACTGAGGTAGCAGGGTGGGTGGTGCTGCTAGATGCACTTGTGCGCCACTGGCTGTTAAACTCCAAATGTTTGATCGCGCGACGCGGGAATGTAGAATATCTCCAACGATGGCAATTTTTTTATCTTTTAACAGTTCTAGTCGGGGATGACTGCGGTCTATGAGAGTACAAATGGTAAATAAATCTAGCAATGCTTGGGAAGGATGCTCATGTTGACCGTCACCAGCGTTGAGGATACTGACTCGCACCCCTAGACGATCCATTTCTTGGGCGATCGCATTGGGAACTCCAGCCTCTCGATGGCGGATCACCATAATATCAGTTCCCATTGCCAAATAAGTCTTGGCAGTGTCAAGAATTGTTTCTCCCTTGGTCATGGAAGAACTGGCTGCGGCAAAATTCAGCGTATCTGCACTCAGGCGTTTGGCGGCGAGTTCAAAACTGCTGCGGGTGCGTGTAGAAGGTTCAAAAAATAAATTCGCCACCACCTGTCCTTGTAGGCTGGGTACTTTCTTTGTCCGCCGTGACAGCACCTCTTGAAAACTAGCAGCAGTTTGTAAAACAGTATCGTATTCGGCAGTTGTGAAGTCAGCGAGGGAGAGAACGTGATGACGATTCCAGGTGGTAGTAGGCATAAATAGCTTTCGGTGTTCTATGTAAAGACGCAAGAGTTTACGCCCCTACAGCTTTTCATTTACATAACGTATGCAGTGGAAATCATAGCACTTGCCCAGAATAGATACCTGTTTCTCCGTGGCTTTTGAGGCGATATTCCACAATCTCAGGTAGCTTCTAACTTTTTATTACGGCTAACCACACCTTTAACGTTTGTCAACCCCTTGCAAAAAATATTTACATAATGTTATATTTGGTTACATAAGAAAACAAAAAAGAAAAAACCCATGACCAGCAAAGGTTTCAAGATAAATGAACTCGGTGAACGGAATAAAGTCGCCATTGAGCCAAAAGTTTATGTAGACCAAACTCCAAGAGCAGGTTTTACCCAGTATGCAGAGAAACTCAATGGTCGTTTGGCGATGATTGGTTTTGTCTCACTCATAGCTGTAGAAGTGATTACCGGACAAGGTTTAATTGGTTGGTTGACTAACCTGTAAATTGAAGATTCCAGAAATTTGCAAAATTAATAAACAGTAGAACAATAAGCGAGAAAAAATATGAGAACTGATTTTGATTTTCCCCAAAGAGATTTACTCGGTCCAGTTGTATTTAGACCGAATTTCAATAACTTTGAAATTATTAATGTCAACCAAGCTTGGTCATTATTTTTTAGCGGCGGACAAGACGAGAATAAGCTAGGAAGAGGAACCGAGTTAGGACGTTTCTTTACTAACTCTTTAATCGCTATCGGTGTCACAGGAAGTATTTGGGCAATTTTTTTCAACCACGTCGTATAAATCCTTATTTTTAAACTGTGAATTGCATAAGTCCCCCAGAAGTCTTGATTTTCTCCCCAAGGCTTCTTTTCAATGTTTATATTCCCTACTCCCTACTCCCCACTCCCCACTCCCCTAATTACTCATAATCGCATCTAATAAGAGACCAGCCCCAAAACGCACGACATCATTGCAAGGTAGACCAGTTTCGGCTGTAGTTTGTGCGATCGCCTCCTGGGCTGTAAACTCATCTAAGTGAGCTGTATTCAAAGCTATACCCACTACAGGCACATTTCCAAAAGCGCCTTCTCCACTGGCGACAGTTTCATACAACCGAATCACCTTGAGTAAAGACGGAATCAGGACATGGGAATGATTACGCACGTGAACTTGCCCCGCACGATGTGCTAAAATTAATTGCGTTGGTTGCGAACCACGGATTAAAGGTAAAGTAGCCGTCGAACCAGGATGCAGCAGCGAACCTTGTCCTTCAATGTGCAGGATGTCGTAATCCTGACCATGACGCATCACCATTTGCTCTATAGCACCAGCCGCAAAATCTACCCGCACAGCATCCAAGGGTACGCCATCTCCTTCTAACATCACTCCAGTTTGACCTGTAGCCAAAAATTTAGAACGCCATCCCCGTCGCTGTGACTCCCAATGTAATTCTAGGCTAGTGGACATTTTACCAATTGCCATATCAGTTCCCACAGTCAGCACTCGGCGACAGGGAAGAGTCCGAGCCAAACCACTAGCAACATCTAAATTAGCTGGTTCTTTGCGTACATCCCAAATTAATTGTCCTGGTTTGAGCAGTGCATTTAACTCTGGTATATTCGCCAATGGTGTGTGTAAACCATTTACCAAAGACATCCCAGCTTGTAAAGCATTTTTAATTTCTAACCAGTAATCATCCGGTAAAATGCCACCTTTGGGAGCAATACCAATTACCAAAACTTCCGGTTTATACTCCAGTGCTGCTGTTAATGATGCCACAATTGGGACATCACGCTTGATCCCTGTTAATTCTGACACAGATTTGCCAGCAGATTCACGATCAATCAAGGCGACAATTGGGGCTTGACTGTAACGTAAAAGTGATAGTCCAGTTTTACCCTGAGTCCCAGTAATTCCTTCATGTAGCAGAATCGCTATTCTTTGGTTAAGCGGCAAACTCACTGTATTGTACCCCCAAGCCAGGTAAATCGTTTGGTAAAATTCTCCCTTCTTGCACTAATGCACCCGTAAAGGGATCATCAATTAAGTTCAGGTGACTGTCTAAATCTAAATAATCAGCTAATGGTGCTAACTGTGCGGCGGCTGTATTCGCTAGTGTACTGTCAGAATAGCAACCAAACATCACTTGTAACCCATAAGCTCGCGCTGTATGTACCATCCGCATGGCTTCGGTGAGTCCCCCTGATTTCATCAGTTTGATATTAATTCCATCCACATAGTTGGCTAAATGGGGAATATCGCTACTAGTAAAGCAACTTTCATCAACAAATATTGGTAGGGGGGATTTTTCCTTCAGTTGAACTAAACTTGTTTCCTGACCCCGTGCTAATGGTTGTTCTACATATTTGATACCTAAATCAGCTAGCCAATTACACATATAAATAGCATTTTCTAAGCTCCAACCCCCATTTGCGTCTACGAATAATTCTAAACCGGGTGCTTCTTGTTGCACCGCTAATAACATTTGCTGGTCTGCATCTATACCATCGGGATTTCCTAATTTCACTTTAAACAGGCGAACATCCATAAATTGTAACCAGTCCCGCGCCCTAGCTCTTGCTCCTGCTGGTGAATTAATCCCAATTGTGACTGAAGTTGGTACTGTAACATTACGGTCAAGTCCCCAAATTTGCCAAACAGGTAATCCCACACGTTTACCTAGCCAGTCATACATTGCCATATCCAGGGCTGCCCTCACGGACGAAGGAACCTGCTGTTGTGTTAGAATTTTTTCAATTTGCTGTCGTTGTAACGGGTTGAATGCTTCTAAAACTGGTGCAAGTTGTTGCAAATGACTTTTGATTATATCAGTTGATTGGGAATGAGTACCTACACCAAAAGGTGAAGCTTCACCCCAGCCTTCAATACCATCATGTAAAATTTTTACCCATATATTTGTGGTTTGGGCTGTTGTCCCGCGACTAATAGTCAAAGGAAAGCGTTTATTGACAGTAAATAACTTTACTTCTAATTGCATAAAAATAATCAATTAAGTATAGTAGGGTGTGTTAGGATAAAATCCTAACGCACCGTTATTAGGTTTGGTGCGTTACTCTCCGTTAACACACCCTACTTGTTTGTTAATAATCAAATATTAGTCCTATATATAGGTATGAATAATTTCAAAAAATGGCATGTTCTAAAATCAGAAATGGTTATAAATCATCGCTGGTGTCAAGTCAGGCAAGATGAAATAAAATTACCTAATGGTAAAATTATAGATGATTTTTTTGTGGTTATTAGACCGGAAATCGCACTTGTTTTACCTATTACAATTCATCAAGAAATTGTTTTTGTGCGTCAATATAGGCATGGGGCGGGTGAAATTTTGTTAGAACTTCCTGCGGGGAGTTTCGACGCAGCCAAAGAAGATGCTGAAACAGCAGCAGTCAGAGAACTAAAAGAAGAAACTGGTTATGTATCCCAAAAACTTACTAAATTAGCTACTTTATATGATAATCCAGTCAAGGATACTAACAAAATACATTTATTTTTGGCTGAAAATGTGATAAAAATTGGAGAACAAAAGTTAGACATTACAGAAGATATTGAGAGTTGTTTTAATTCCTGTAGAATCAGTTTTAGATAAAATTATTAACGGTGAAATTGCGGTGCTGGAAGTATTGCGGGTCTATTTTTAGGTTTAAATTTTCTGAAGTTCAGGAAATCTGACTGATGTAGCCATAATTTTTAGAAAGTAATTTAATTGCTATACAAGCCTTACAAAGGCAACAGTCAGCAAAAAATATTCACGCTTACTCAATGAATCCTTGAAAAATTGCCAAGATATACAAACGGGAATGAAATATTTAGCAGGAGATGAAGAACGTTCACATCTTAGTTGAATAAACTATTTAGCCAGATTGATGAATACAGATGATATTTCGTCTATATTAGATTTCACCTATTACCAATGCTATTGTTTTTTTGAAAAAACCGACTAAAATAAATACTCAAATCGCGCTTTCATAGGAGTATCTCGCTGTGCAGCCGGACTTAATAGGTTTGGAAATTAGCAAAGGTGAACTGAGACGTTTGACAGGATTCGAGCCAGATGATGTTTTTCGACCTTCTATGTGGAAAGACGGGAAGCAGCGATTAGGAATGTTTATTAATGAAATGCTGGTAGCATTGGCTTTAACCCCTATCGTTGTTGGCTTTGTTTATGCGTTTATTATTCTGCCGATAATTGGTTCTTCAATTACAGTAGGAATCCTGTTACTAATTTTAGTCCCAATTTCCATATTAGTTGGGCGATCGCTATGGCAACGTTTCACCTTTCCCCACAGTCTGACAGTAATTTTAGATGAAGTCGATAAATATCATACTGTGGTCAAAGCAATAGATATTAATGACCAATTAGCCACATCTGGCAATTCCCAAAGTAGCATCGATGACCGAGATCAAGTGATTACTGCCTTACAACTTATTAGAGAAGATTTAGTAAATTCTCTTAAAAGTGAACGAATTTTGCGGGATAATAAAAAACTACTGGCAAATAACCAAGAGTTATTTATGAATAATAAAAGGAAGCTACATTAATCAATCTTTGCAGATTGCCTTGGATGTACAAGCAGAAGTCAGAAAATACAAAATTTGAGTTGAGGAAATATCCACTAGGATGTTTAAAACATCGTCCCGATATTTAAATGAGTAACAAACCAAAATAATTGTCCTGGATGATGACCCTACAGGTTCTCAAACAGTCCACAGTTGCTTGCTGTTAATGCACTGGGATGTGGATACTTTACGCCTTGGTTTGCAAGATGATTCACCGATTTTCTTTGTGCTGACTAATACTAGATCCTTAACGCCAGAGTCAGCCGCATCTGTCACCAAAGAAGTTTGTCAAAACTTAAAACTCGCGTTAAATGCGGAAAATATGACGATTTTCTGATTGTTAGCCGTTCTGATTCTACCTTACGGGGACATTATCCCATTGAAACTGATGCGATCGCACAAGAACTCGGCCCTTTGATGCTCATTTTCTCGTCCCAGCATTTTTTGAGGGTGGACGCATCACCCGCGACAGCGTACATTACTTGATTATTGATGGTGTACCGACCCCAGTCCATGAAACTGAATTTGCCCGTGATTCAGTGTTCAGCTACCATCACAGTTACTTACCCAAGTATGTAGAGGAAAAGACTCAAGGACGAATTAGTGCCGAATCTGTAACCAGGTTTTTCTTGATGATATTCGGACTGGTAGTTTAGAACGCTTATTAAAACTGTAGTGATAATCAATGCGCTGTTGTCGATGGTGAAACTCAAGAGGATCTCAACCGCTTTGCAGTGGATGTATTAACAGCAGCAAGTCAAGGAAAACGCTTTTTGTTTCGCAGTGCTGCGAGTATTTTAACCGCTTTAGCTGCTTTACCTCCTCAACCCATTGCCGCCGAAAACATGGCGCAATATGTGCGGCAGGCAAACCAGGGTGCGGTAATTGTTGGTTCTCATGTTAAAAAGACTACTCAGCAGTTAGAGGCGTTATTGCAAGTAGAGGGAACGGTGGGAATCGAAGTAGATGTGGCGCGATTACTTGATGATGGAGTGAATCAATCTACTACACTGCTAACTGAAATTAAAGAAAGTATCAAGGCGGCACACGAAGCTGGTAAAACACCAGTAGTTTATACCAGTCGTCAGGAACTAAGTTTTAAAGATGTTAAAACTCGATTGGAGTTTGGGGTAAAAGTTTCAAGTTTATTGATGGATATTGTCCGGGGTTTACCATCTGATATCGGATTTTTAATCAGCAAGGGTGGAATTACCTCAAACGATGTCTTGAGTACTGGGCTATCTTTAAATTCAGCCCGCTTACTTGGACAAATTTTAGCTGGTTGTTCAATGGTAATCACCACTTCGGAACATCCTCAGTTTCCTGATTTGCCAGTGGTGCTGTTTCCAGGTAATGTTGGCGATGCTGATGCCTTGGGGACGGTTTACAAAAGATTAACTAAAAATATATAGTAAAGATATAGTAAAGAATCTTTTGGATCATGCAAATAATTTAATATCGAAAATTACTCGGTGTATCTTTTGGCTAGTAATGCATGACTTCTGATTCTCATATTCCCAATCTAAAGTCAAATTCTGCACTCCCCTGATGCAGAATCCAACTCTATCCTTTCGGATTTAGAAGTAAATCCGCCCTTGCTGACAATAAGTCGTCTAATGTCACTATTTCTGAGGATCAGATCCTATTATCCCTGATGCGGAGCTAAAATCTGTTCTCCTTTATTTACAGTCAAATACTGACCCTGGTGATGTAGAGTCAAATCCTGCTACCCACTGATGGTCAAATCTGTTACCCAGAGCCAATGTTGTCGATTTGGATTTCGGACTTTCAAATCAATGATTAACAGACAGGGAATAGGGTAAATAACAATATTCAAGTCCAGTTAAAAAGTAAAGAGGAAAGATTATTATTAATTTTGCCATCAGAATCTCAAGTATCTGCCTCAGAACTGGGTTGGTCTGGCATTTGGCAACAAATCAAGTAACGGTTGAATGCAGGCGATCGCTTCCGGACATCCAATACCCCTGTGCATTTGATGGCACAAGACCGCCTATTAGATGGCAGACAACTACAAGAATTCGCCGAAGCTTTAAGCGAAGTCCAACTGCGACTCAAATCTGTCTCAACAAGTCGCCGACAAACTGCGATCGCAGCTGTCACATCTGGGTATTCTGTAGAACAATTCCAGCCTGTAACTTCTCTGAGTTCAGAACCAAAAGCTACGACTACAACCCCAGGCGATGCCCTCTATCTAGAAATAACAGTCCGCTCTGGAGTAGAAATTCGTCATCCTGGTACAGTAATTATCTTGGGAGATGTAAACCCAGGTGGTATTGTAATTGCAGATGGAGATATCATCATCTGGGGTCGTCTACGTGGAATTGCTCATGCGGGTGCCGGAGGCAATCGTGAGTGTCTAATTATGGCTTTGCAAATGGAACCTACCCAATTACGGATTGCAGATGCTGTAGCTAGGTCACCAGAAAAATTACCGATGCAATTTTCTCCAGAAGTGGCACATATTATGCCCAAGGAATTCGTATTGCCAGGGCTAATGATTTTTCCAGAAACCAATTGACTAGGATCAATCAGCTACCATAAGTATTTACATATTTCCTGAACCCTCATCGAGCGCAACTCTATCATGACTCGCATTATTGTGATTACCTCCGGTAAAGGAGGAGTGGGTAAAACCACAGTTTCGGCAAATCTGGGCATGGCTTTAGCCAAAATGGGTCGTCAAGTTGCTTTAGTTGATGCGGATTTTGGGCTGAGAAATTTGGATTTGTTGCTGGGACTAGAAAACCGCATTGTTTATACTGCGGTGGAAGTTTTGGCTAGAGAGTGCCGATTAGAACAAGCTTTGGTGAAAGATAAGCGACAACCCAATCTCGTACTTCTGCCAGCAGCCCAAAATCGCTCCAAAGATGCAGTCACTCCGGAACAAATGAAGTTGCTGGTGAATGCCCTAGCGCAAAAGTATCAGTACGTGATTATTGATAGCCCCGCCGGGATTGAAAATGGGTTTAAAAATGCGATCGCCCCGGCAAAAGAAGCACTAGTTGTCAGCACGCCAGAAATTTCTGCAGTTCGTGATGCTGATCGCGTAGTGGGGTTACTAGAAGCACAAGGTATCAAACGTGTTCATTTAATAATTAACCGCATCAGACCCGCAATGGTACAGGCAAATGATATGATGTCTGTGCAAGATGTTCAGGAACTTCTCGCAATTCCCCTGATCGGGGTAATCCCTGACGACGAGCGTGTTATTGTATCTACCAATCGCGGCGAACCTTTAGTGTTAGGGGAAATTCCCTCTTTAGCTGCCACAGCCTTTGATAATATTGCCCGTAGATTAGAAGGAGAAAATGTCGATTTTCTGGATTTCGACTCGCCCAAGACAGCATCTTTGCCCGGATACGAAGGTTGTTTAGGACAAAGATTGTTTAATTATCTCATTTTCCAGTCTCCGCGCACCTATTCGTAATGATTCTTGAACTTCTAGAACGACTTTTTTTTCGCGACTCCTGATAGCAGTCGAACTCAAGTTAAACGTCGCCTGCAATTGGTGATTGCTCACGATCGCGCTGATTTAGATCCTCAAACGTTGGAAAAAATGCGGAAAGAAATCTTAGATGTAGTCTGTCGCTATGTCGAAATTGAGACGGAGGGCTTGGAGTTCTCCCTAGAAAGTAACCAACGAACGACAGCTTTAATTGCGAATTTGCCCATCCGCCGAGTCAAAGGAGCCATACCTGAATGGGAAAACAGGGGATTATAAATCTTAGAGTTTTAATCTAAGTATTTTGATTAAAAGCTATTGGATCAGCAAAATGTGAATTGTCGAGTAGTGCAATATAACAGTCTTGATTTTGAATTAAACTTATTTTCAATTATTTTAATTCCTCAAATACTTATATACACTTGAAAACAAACTTTAATCTTTGCTTATCTCCTACAGCTAGCTGTGCTACCTTACACGTATACCTAATTTCAAATGAAAATCCTATTGAAGAAAAAGATTATATCATGTCCGGCAAATGACTTGTAATATGTCATTGCGAGTGCGAACGAAGTGGAATGAAGCAATCGAGCAAGGCTTCTACGGGATGCTCCTCTCGTTTGCAATGAAATTATTTAACGGACATGATATCAGAAGTCAGAATTAAGGATCAGAATAAATCAGTAGAGTTTTAAACCCGTTTATTCATCCGCCACTCATAAGTCGAGTTTTAAAAAATTCCCGTTGTTTTAGGATTTAACAACGGGAGTTAATATAAAATTTTATAAACTATCGAGAAGCAAATTTTGTGCCTGCCCAAACTTCTGTAACCTTTTTTGACCAAAAGTAATAGGCTGATCGGTGTCTGTTGGAGTGATAAATGCACCATCTTTAGCAACTTTTACTAGTGGCCAGTTTCCTCCCCCATTTCTCCTGCACGGAAAAGTACATTATCGGGCTGGCTTTTGCTCCAACCTAATAAGACCGCAATCTTCTCATGCTCATCTTCGTGACTAATCGGAGCCACTGTGTTAGCGTGATTTTTTTGCCGATCCCAAATCACTGCACTCATCTGTAGAATCCCCTGCATTAAATATACCTTCAAACTTGCGTGCCAAAAAGCTATTCCCTTTTCCCGACCAACTAACTGGAACCAATACCCCAATTTTACCACTCTGAGTATCAGTTTCTTCTGATGCCGCCGCCGCCTTTAAAGCCTTTACCTTTAATAAGGGATCGCTAACAGGAGTCGTTGAAGCCATTACCCACAACTTCTTGGTGTGCATATCTTGAACAAACAGAACGCTGGTAACACGGCTGTTGTACATTTCGGGTTTTACTTCTAATTGCACTCGGCTATAAACAGCATACTTACCATCTGGAGAAACCACTGGTACGCTGCGGTAGTGACGAACTCCCGAACGACCCTTGGAACCAATTGCTTCTTGAGTCGCCGCGATCCATTTCCAAGGAATAGGATGAGGACTACCGATAGGATCAATCTGTGCCAACATTTCCTCTTCATCAAGTTCTTCGATAACAGGTGTTTCGGGCGTTAAGATTGGTTGTAACTGTCTAGGCGTTGTTCTCAATGATTTCGCGGTCAGTATTTCATTTGGCAACTTGGTCTTCAAGCTATTACCACGTTCGAATTTACTCCCAGCCGTTTCTGGAATTGGTGCTAATTCCACTGCTGCCGAATGGTGAAGCCTCATCAAAATCACTGCTAGAGAAAAAATCATCTGCTACCAAAGACTCAATGTTGCCCGTTTGTAGGATTGACGGTTCCCCGAATAGAAGCCATTAACAATGGCATAGATTCAGATTTTTCGGCGAAGGAAGTTATGGGAGATGTTGTTAATAATTCAACTAAATAAGGTTCATTCATACTAGCCACTGCCAATGGTGCAGAGTCAAATTGTGTCCTTGCGGAAGCAATTTTTGTGACTACGCTTGATTGTTTGGCGGAGCTAGAGTGACCCGAAATGCTGCGACTAAGGGTGCAATCAGCATCACTAGAACAACATAATTGACAAATGGTTGAAGGCGGAACCATCCTGACAGCAATAAGAGTTTGAGCATATGTAGACTCTCTAGGGAGGGCGGGTGCTGTGTGAAGAGCAATGCCTAAGCAGTAAGGGAGCAGGCGATAATTACAGGTATAACAACAAACTTCTAAATTTAACCAGTAAAACCAGATAATTTCTTCAAAGTTTGCAGATTTTTACAAAACTTTAGTGTCATCTTTCATCCCTCATTGCTGACAAATTGTGGTTTTTCCTGGGAAATCTGCGCTCGAAAAACTACGCAGTTGACTAAATGTTACTGCATAAAATATACTTTTGCCTCTGCCCTTAATACCCGACTACATCAAATAACTGATGTTAGTTAAAGAGTATTCAACCTATCATTTAGGCTAAATATACTGCAAGTACGTAGGCTGAGCAGAATTACTGATCTTTTGAAATTGGCATGAGCAAAAGCACACTTGGTTTCCCTATTGATTCCTGCTACAACAGAGCAGACCCCGATAACGGTAGAAGTGAGGCGTTACTTTAAAAGCTGGGAAAGATGACGTACAACTTATAATACTTAAAAAACACCATTAGCATCTACCCTAAGACAGAAACTAATATCTCAATTTGAAAAATCGCGGTATCGCAATTCACCAATTTGAGAAACACACTAAACTTGTAACCGGATACGGGTTAAATTTATCAAAGGAAATTTACTACGTATATCTAAAATTACCTATTGTTAGACATAGCCAATTAGGATTACTCGTACTGTGTACACTTTATACCAAATTGTTAGTTTTTCAACTTAATATACTAAGTTTATCAAACAACCCTGATTTTCGCCAATATGAAACCACCTTAGCATCAAAAAAATTAACTTTGCACTATTTTCTGGAAAAAGGCTGGGTAATGGACAGCATAGACTAGGGAATTGGGTATTTTCTCAGGAGATTGCAGCCCTGTTCTATTGATCGCGTCTTAGTGATTTATGTACTTATTTACTAATGAGTGCATAAATAGGCAAAAATCGATTAAACTATGT